>CBDDDJ010000004.1:0-2465933 GCA_965226475.1 Alphaproteobacteria bacterium
GCACCGGCTTGGCGGTCGCCGCGTCGAAGATGTGGATGGGCTGAAAGCAGTACTCGTCGTAATGGGCGTTGAACAGTGCCAGTTGCTGGCCGCCGTGGACGGCATCAGGGGTATCGTCAATGTCGAGCACGATGCGTTGGGGCACGCGCTCGAAGCTGTCGCAAAACAGATCGATCATCGTCAGCCCCATGCGCGCCAGTTCGCGCCATGATGGGGCGTTCTCGAGCCTGGACAAGGTCGGCTGCGACATCAGATCGCGACCGCTCTCGGGCAGGCGACCACAGGCCAGCTTGAACGCCGGATCGAAGCGCAGCACGTCGAGGTCGTCGCAATCCTCGTATCCGCAGGCGATGGCGAACATGCGCGCCCCGATCATGTCGGCGTATGAGTGGGTGGTGCTCGCTGGATCGCGCGCATCGGACAGGCAACCGGCTAGGCGCGCGGCAAGGCCGAGACGCTTCTCGATCTCGCGCAGCACCAGCACGCCGCCGTCCGACGACAGCCGGCCGCCGTCGAACCGGACGCACAGTTCCTTGTTCTCGACGGGTGACAGTCCGGGGAGATAGGCGGTAATCTCATCCATGGTGAGCCGGGTTTCCCTGTTGCCGTATGGTCTTGGCCAGACACCAGAATCATACGGAATCTCAACAGTTTAATCCACGCTCACCACCTCTTTCACGCCGTGCCGTGAATAATCCGGGCTAGCTACAAGCCAACCGTTTTATGCGCGTAACAAATTGCGATAGCATGACTTGGGCCCGGCCGGGAGCCCCCTGGTGGCACCCGGTTCGGCTGAGGGCAAGGGGGGCAAGCATTGACGTGACGCTGTTTCTGCACGGGGCATTCGCTGGAGAGCGTTTCTTGGTGTGGGGAGAGGTACCTCCGAAGCAAGCGGCACCCGTCAGGAAGCCCCGTGGCCGGCGGCCGAAGGTGCCGCCGCCACCACCCTCTCCGTTCGACCCCGGACCCGAAGTCTTGGCCGCGGCCCTTTCCGCCGGGTGGCCGGAGATCGATAGTCCGCCTGCCGACAAGGTGGTCGTCTGGTTGCCCTCGAAAGGTGCCAGGCCGGTGGCGTCCCGTCCCCTGATCGAGGACCCGCCGGAAGCGACGGGCGGGATCACGATCGCGCCGTGGACGGTCTCCGCCCTGGTCGTGCCCATTGTGGACGCGGTTTATTTGCTGAGCCGCTGCGCCGGCCGGAGCCGCCTTGCGCCGGGCGTTTTCGTGGCCGACGATCTGGCGTTCTGGGCTGAGGCTCTGCGGTTCGCGGGCGCCCTGGTGGCGCGCGGGAGCTTCCTTCCCGACCTGATCGAAGAAGACAACGTGTTCCTAGCGCGCTGGCGCCCGGTCGTGCTGGGAAAGGAACGCGGTGTTCAAGCCCGGTTAGCGGACGCCATGCCCGACTCCTGCCGGGCGGCCAGCCCAGGCTCGACTCCGCCAGACACCGGCCGGGCCTCGGTGTTGGGTGGATTCCTTGACGCCGCCTTGGACAGCCTCGTGCGCACGGCCGCGGCACCGAAGGCAGCGCCCATGACGGCGGCACGACCGGGGCGGGGATCCCAGAGTCGGCCCGGGGCAGCCGCGCTTGACACCGTGGACGACCGCTGGTTGGCGGCCTTGGCGCGGCCCCGAACCCCGGGTCGATGGAAATCAGGAAGAGCTTGTCGCGCTCCGTCAGAGGTGTCGGGAGTGGCGCCGGCCGGTGGCGGTGGTTCACGAGGGGCCATTCCGCCTGTGTTTTCGCCTCGAGGAGCCGGCCCCGGAGGAGGACGAGGTTGAACGGCCGTGGAGCCCCGGTGAAGCGGCGTGGACTCTCCGCTACCTGATCCAGTCCAACAGCGACCCGAGCCTCATCGTGCCGGCCGCCGAGGCATGGCGCGCCCGAGGCCGGGCGGCGGCGGCGTTCAAGGCGGATGGTTTCGACGTCCGGGACTTCTTGCTGTCGTCCTTGGGCCGAGCGGTGCGGCTCTGCCCCGTTCTGGAGGATAGTCTGCGCGGCCGCCTGCCCGACCTTCACGTCACCGACGCCGCCGGTGCCGTGTCCTTCCTCACCGATCATGCTCTTGTCCTCGAGCAAGCTGGTTTCGGTGTGATGCTGCCGGCGTGGTGGACGGCCAAGAGCACCAAGCTGCGCCTCTCCGCCCGCGCCCAGGTCACGTCGCCGAAGATGCAGGGCGGCAATGGTCTCTCGCTCGACGAGATCGTTCGCTTCGACTGGCAAGTGGCGCTGGGAGACCAGAGCCTGTCGCGCGAGGGCCTGATGGCGCTGGCCAAGGCTGAAGGTGCCTTTGGTCCGCGTCCGCGGCCAATGGGTCTTGCTCGACGCCGAGGAAATCAAGGACGCGATAGCCCGTCTCAAGCGCAAGGACAAGGGGCTCACGGGCCGTGATGCGCTGCGCATCGCCCTGGGTGGACAGGCGGGTGGGTCGGCCGGCGGTGACGGCGTGGTATCCGGCGGCATCGAGGCGCGGGGCTGGATCGCCGATGTCCTGGCCCGTCTCGAGAACCGGGACACCATCGAGCCCCTGCCGGTGCCCAGTGCCTTCGAGGGTGAGCTCAGGCCGTACCAGGAGCGGGGATATGCATGGCTCCGATTTTTGCGCCGCTGGGGCCTTGGCGCCTGCCTTGCCGACGACATGGGGCTCGGCAAGACGGTGCAAACCCTGGCGCTGATCCTCTACGACCGAGAGAAGCCGGAGGATAGAGCGCCAGTCCTGCTGGTCTGCCCGACCTCGGTGATCGGCAACTGGCAGCGGGAGGCGGCCCGCTTCACGCCCGATCTGGCGGTCATGGTTCACCATGGCGGCGCCCGCGGCCGTGGTAAGGCCCTGCGCAAGACGGCATTCAAGCACGACGTGGTGATCACCAGCTACGCCTTGCTCCAGCGGGACGTCACGGCGCTGGACGCGGTGCCCTGGAAAGGCGTCGTCCTCGACGAGGCGCAAAACATCAAGAACCCGGAGACCAAGCAGGCCCGTGCCGCGCGCGCGCTGACGGCTGGCTATCGGATCGCGCTCACCGGCACACCGGTTGAGAACAACGTGGGCGACCTCTGGTCGGTCATGGAGTTCCTCAACCCGGGTCTCCTCGGCACCCAGGCGGACTTCAAGCGCCGCTTTTTTGTGCCCATCCAGGCGAACAGTGATGTTCAGGCCATCGAGCGGCTCAAAGCGCTGACCGGCCCGTTCATTCTGCGCCGGTTGAAGAGCGACAAGACCATCATCGCCGATCTTCCGGAGAAGATGGAGATGAAGGTCTATTGCAACCTGACCCGGGAGCAGGGCTCGCTCTATGCGGCCGTGGTGGATGAGGCCATGGAGACCCTGACCGCGGCCGATGGCATCCGGCGCAGGGGCGTGGTGCTGGCAACGCTGTCCAAGCTCAAGCAGGTGTGCAACCACCCGGCCCAGTTCCTGTGCGACAATTCGACCGTGCCCGGGCGCTCGGGCAAGCTGGCACGGCTCGTGGAGATGCTCGAGGAAGTCCTGGAGGCGGGCGAGCGGGCCCTGGTGTTCACCCAGTTCTCGGAGATGGGCGAGATCATCAAAACCCACCTGCAGGAGACCTTCGGCGAGGAGGTTCTGTTCCTGCACGGCGGCGTGCCCAGGGCGAAGCGGGACCGGATGGTGAAGAGATTCCAGGAGGCCGGGGCGTCGATCTTCCTGCTCTCCCTCAAGGCCGGCGGCACCGGTCTCAATCTGACCGCCGCCAATCATGTGTTCCACTTCGACCGCTGGTGGAACCCGGCGGTGGAGGATCAGGCCACGGACCGGGCCTTCCGCATCGGGCAGACTCGAGGGGTGCAGGTGCACAAGTTCCTCTGCCTCGGCACGCTCGAGGAAAAGATCGACGAGATGATCGAGCGCAAGAAGGAGGTGGCCTCGGCCATCGTGGGCGCGGGCGAGGCTTGGCTCACCGAGCTGACCACCGAGCAGTTGACCGATATATTGAGCCTGCGCGAGGATGCGGTCGGAGAGTAGTCGGAGAGTAGCATGAGCGACGCTTGGGAGAACCTCAATCCAGACGACCTCGAGGCGGAGATGGAACGCCAAGAAGCTTACGAGCTGTCCCCCGCCGGCATCGCCGAGCAAAACCGGTACTTGCTCCAGCGCCAGCAAGAGTTCCGCCTGGCGGCGGATGCCGTGACCGCGGCCTGGAGTGAACGCGGCGAAGTGGAGGCCGTGGCGCTGTTCGGCTCGGTGGCGGTAGCGCTGTGGAAGGAGGTGCCGCGGTTCCGCACCTACCGGCGGGCGGGAATCGCCCTTAGGCACGAGTGCAAGGACCTGGACCTGGCCCTGTGGCTATCGAGCACCAGCGAGCTCGGCGGCCTGCGGAAGGCGAAGACCCGGGCCTTGGCCGAGATGTACAAGGAGACCGGGATCGGCGTGGCGTCCCATCAGGTGGATGTCTTCGTGCTGGCACCGGGCACGGACAGCTATCTCGGTCGGTTGTGCGACTTCGCCCGCTGTCCCAAGCACAAACCGGAATGCCTGGTTCCCGGCTGTGGTGCCGTAGCGTTCTTGCAGCAGCACGACGGCTTCGTGTTTGACCCGGAGGCGTTGGCGCCGGATCGGGTCATCCGCCTGTTCGACCGGCAAAGCGGCTTGCTCCGGAAGGCCGCGGAGGTCCCCCTGCCCGAACGGGAGGAGGACGAAGATGGCGCGATGGCATGAGTTCGGCTATTACCCGCCGTCCCGTCCCCGGGAGGCCAAGGATGGCATCAAGGCGCAGAGCAAGCGGGGCGCCTTCGCCTCGAGTTGGTGGGGCCAGCGCTGGATCGCCACACTGGAGTCCTTCCCCATCGGCGCCCGCCTGGGACGCGGGCGCAGCTATGCCCGCAAGGGTCAGGTGATCTCCCTGGAGATCGACAAGGGGCGGGTGACCGCGGAGGTGCAGGGTTCGCGGACGCGCCCCTACGCGGTCTCGATCACGATGAAGCCGATCGCAACGTCCAAGTGGAGAAAGATTGCCAAACAAGCCTCCGAGAACCTGCTTGTGGCGGCCAAGCTCATGGCCGGGGAGATGCCGCCGGAGATCGAGGAGGTGTTCGCCGATGTGCGCGCACCCTTGTTCCCGACGAACCAGAGGGACCTGGCGACCAAGTGTAGTTGCCCCGATTGGTCGAATCCTTGCAAGCACGTCGCCGCGGTCTACTACTTGCTGGCCGAGGCGTTCGACCGCGACCCCTTTCTGCTGTTCCGCCTGCGGGGCATGGAGCGGGACGGTCTCGTCGCGCTGCTCGGGCTGGGCGGCACCACGGGCGACGAGGAGACACTGGTCGCCGAGGCCCAAGCCGCGCCCGCGGAACCTCTCACAACCGATCCTGAAGCCTTCTGGTCGGGTCCGAAAGGCTATGACGTGCTCCTGAAGGAGGTAGCGGTCCCTGAGCACCCCGCGCCGATGGCGAGCCATCTTGGCGGCTTTCCCTTCTGGCGGGGCGAGAAGAACTTCGCGTCCTCGGTATCCCAAATCAACGAACGGGCGATGCGAAACGGGCTACGGACGTTCACGGGCGATTGGGAGATTCCGGCCGATTCCGAATGACGCCTCGGGCCTGGCCACAATTCTCCCCTGTTCATCGGTGCTGACAACCGACTTGAGCCTTATGGAAATCACACCGGGAGTCTTCAGCGCCGTGCGATGTGATGCGACTATGGGCGTCAGCTGAACGCGTACGGTTTGCTGGTAGCGAGGTAACAGAGGCGAACTTCCTAATAAGGTTTTTGCGGCGGATAAGGTTTTCAGGAACCACAGCCGACCCAGATGAGCGGGCTGCCCTATTACGGTTGAAGAGGGACCTGACACAGAAGAGGAACACAAAGGTTGGAAAGTGGGCGTTCTGGGGGCTGGCGGCAGCGGGTCTCGCTGGCTTCCTCATTTACGATGCCAATAAGCAGCCCTCATACACGCCTCGCCCTTCGCCGACCGCGACATTCGCGCCGAGTGGGTCCTCGCCTACGCCCTCTCCAAATTCGTCAGCATCGTCACAGTTTACAGAGCAGATGCCCGCCCCTGGCACAGATCGGGTGCTCGGCAGGAGGGAAGTTCGATACTGCATTTTTCAGGGTAAGCGTCTGGATATTCTTCGCAGTCTGGTTTCAAGAAATAGAGAAACCGATCGCTTCAACGCTCTTGTTAGCGACTTCAACTCTCGTTGCAGCAGCTTTCGCTACCGTCGGGGCGTCTTGCAGGCGATCGAAGCCGAGGTGCCGGGGAAACGGTCGGATCTACGGGTGGATGCTCTGCATCTGTTATCGTCGTGGCGTGAATCCCCGATCTCATCGTCCGCGTCATCAACAGGTGATAGCTTGTTAGATGTCACCACGGTTTCCGGAGCCACGTTTGTCGAAAGCAGGCTAAAGGCGCTTAGCTACTATACCGGTGCGGTGGACGGGCTCTGGGGGCCGGCATCACGGACGGCATTGAGAAACTTCAAAATATCGCAAAGTGGTTTTGGCTACGACGACACATGGGATCTGGCGACGCAAAGAGCCTTGATGGACCGCTGACGAGACGGGCTATGGGAAACAGCAGAACATTGGCATATCTCGCCGTCGAATACTGGAAGCTGCTCCGGGCCTTTGAGAGAACAATCGACCGCCTGCCGCACGAGCATGTTGCCAAGACGGCGGCGCAGTTGAAATTCTCTGCTCGCAAGCTCGATTCCCTGCTCGGAGAAGGTGGATTGAATCTGGTGACGTTCGATGGCCAGAAATATGAGCCCAATATTCCCGCGACAGCGCTTAACGCCGATGATTTCACCGATGGCGAGCAACTGACGGTGGAGACCACCGTTGAGCCCGCCGTGATCGAGGACATGACCGTGCTGCTTTTGGGCAAGGTGGTGCTCAAGATAACCGAAGACGGGGGATGTGATGTATTTGGGAATTGATCTTGGCACGTCGAATTCGGCCATCGTCGGTAATAGCGGGTCGGACCTGAGGCTCTTCAAGACGGCTGAAGGTACGGACGTGCTGCCGAGCGTCATCTATATCGACAAACGCGGCCATAAATTCATCGGTGGGCGCGCCTACGCCCAGACGATCCTCTCTCCCGAAAATGTGGCCCAGCGTTTCAAACGGTTGATGGGTACAAGCAGCCCGATGTCGCTTGCTTCCGCCGCGCTAGAGATGTCTCCAGAGGAATGCAGCGCGGACATCATACGGACGCTCCTGGGGCAGGCGAAGACCGAGACGGGCGATTTCGATGCAGACGGCGCCGTCGTTACGATCCCGGCGGCATTCAATCAAATGCAGAGCGAGGCGACGATCACGGCGGCCGGTGCCGCTGGGCTCGAACGTGTCGGTCTCCTCCAGGAGCCCATTGCAGCAGCGATGGCGTCGATGGCCAACTCGAAGAGCAAGAATGGTCAGTTCTTGGTCTACGATCTTGGGGGCGGTACATTCGACGTTGCCCTCGTGCAGAGCGTCCGCGGTTCCGTGAACGTTGTCGCTTACGTGTCAACGGCGGAGTAAAACCCGGCCATGTGGCGGAGCAAAAGTGGGCCACTTTGGTTCGGTGAGGAGCTTGTCCCCGTAGTCCACGGGAGGGACCCACGCGCGGCGTGGACTGCCCCTCAGCAGGCAAAGGCCGCGGCGCGCGTGGGAGGGGCCTGTGGGCCCACGGGGGCAAGCGGATGCCGCTCAGGCGCTTTTTGCGGGTTTCTGTTTTCTTCGGCTCTGCTTGAGGCGGAAGCTTTCGCCGTTCATTTCCAGGATATGGACGTGGTGGGTCAGGCGGTCCAGCAACGCCCCCGTCAGGCGTTCTGAGCCGAAAACCTCCGTCCACTCGTCGAATGGCAGGTTGGAGGTCACCAGGATCGAGCCACGCTCGTAGCGCTGGCTGAACACCTCGAACAGCAACTCGGCGCCGGTCTTGGAGAGCGGCACGAAACCCAGCTCGTCGATGATGAGGAGCTTGAGGTTGGCGAGCTTCTTCTGGAACCTCAGCAGCTGTCTGTCATCGCGCGCCTCCATGAGCTCGTGGACCAGGGCGGCGGCGGTGGTAAAGCCGACCGACAGGCCCTTCTGGCAGGCGGCAAGGCCGAGGCCGAGCGCAATGTGACTCTTGCCGGTGCCGGAATTGCCCAGAGCGATCACATTCTCCCGGCGCTCGATGTACTCGCATCGTGCCAGCTCGAGGACCAGCGCCTTGTTGAGCGAGGCGATCGCTTTGAAGTCAAAGCTGTCCAAGCTCTTGACGGTCGGGAACTTCGCTTGCCTGATTCGCCGCTCGACCATGCGGCGCTCGCGGTCGATCAGTTCCAGCTCGGCCAGGCGGAGCAGGTAGCGCACGTGGTCGGCGCCCTCGCTGGCACACTGGCGAGCCAGCTTGTCGTACTCCCTGAGGAAGGTCGGCAGCTTGAGGGCCTTCAGGTGATGGGCCAGCAACACCTGCGGCGTGTCGCTCACGGCGCCGCTCCGCCCAGCAGGCTCATGTGGCTGGCGGCGGATGTGGTGGTCACCTGGGCCCGCGGCAGATAGGGATAAACGTTCAAGTCGAGCCGGGGGGGTCGACGCTCGACGCGACACAGCACCAGGTGCTTGACCGCATCATAGCCGATGGCGCCTAACCGCGGGGCATCGCGGATGGCACCGTGCACCTCCTCAAGGGCAAAGGTCTCCAGAAGACGGAGCACTTGCACGTACTCCCGCTTGCCGGCCTTGCCCATGCGGGCTTCAAGCAAGCGGCGCAGGTTGGCGTACGCCTCGGGCAGCTTCCAACCGGCCAGCGGGGCGGCTTGATCGAGGGCACCGATCTTCCGCTCCCGCAAGGCCAGATAGTGGATCGGCTCGAAGATCAGGTCCTCTCGTTCGTAAGAGCGTGGGTGCCGGGCGATGACCTCGGCGGCGCAGCCGATGACCACCTCGTGCACGTAGCCACGGACCCAGACCTCTTGGTGACCGTAGGCGACGGGCACCGAGTAGTCGTTGCCCCGATAGCGCACCAGGGAGAGCGAATTGACCCGCGTGCCCTCCTTGTCGCAGGCCTCGAAAGGCGCCGGCGGCAATTCCATCAGCTTCTCCCGGTCGCATCCGAACCGCTCGCCGATGGTCTCGCGATGGCCGCGCAAGACGTCGCTTTCCCGTCTCCGACATTGATGTTCCAGGTGAGCGTTGAAGGCGTCCCAGCTCGCAAACCGGGGGATGGGAACCATGAAGTTCCGGCGGGCGTAACCGACCAGCCCCTCCACCTTGCCCTTATCATTGCCCTTGCCGGGGCGGCCATATCGATCCTGGAACAGATAATGGGATTGAAGCCCGCTGAACGCTCGCGTTCGTTGCCGCGTGCCGTCCGGCAGGATGCGCGACACCAGGCACTTGTCATTGTCGTGGAGAATCGATTGGGGAATGCCGCCGAAGAAGGCGAAGGCCCCGTTGTGGCCGTCCAGCCAGGCCTCCGTCGCCGCCGCCGGGTAGGCCGCAACGAAGCAGGCATCGCCGTGGGGAAGGTCCATGGCGAAAAAATGCGCCCGCCGCTTGACGCCGGCGATGATCGCATCCGCCTCGCCAAAGTCCGCCTGAGCGTGACCCGGAGGGTGCGCCAGCGGCACGAACATCTCACGCTGGCGACGGCGCCGTTCCCGGACGTAATCCTTGACGATGGTCTGTTTGCCCGCAAAGCCATGCTCGTCGCGAAGACGCTCGAATATCCGCTTCGCCGTGTGGCGCTGCTTGCAGTGAACCGTTCGGTCCTCTTCCAGAATACGGTCAATGATATCCCTGAAGGGGTCCAGCTTCGGGCGCTTCGGTGGCTGGCGGCGGCGGTAGCCAGGCGGCTCCGAGTGCCCGAGCATCTTCCTCACCGTCTCTCGCGCCATGCCAAACCGACTCGCCGCCTCTCGCTGACTCAGCCCATCAACATGGCACGCCAGCCGAACGCGTAGATAAAGGTCCACGGTATACATCCTCCCACCTTCCATCCCGAAAAGGATCGAAGGCTACAGGTGGCAGAGTTTTACTCCGCCCGCAGCCGGGCAAATCCCGCCGCTTCCGTGGTCTAATTTGTCACCGCCGCACACACTTACGAGGGTATCAATATGCTCGGGGGGGGCGACTTCGACCGCATGCTCGTGAACGAGTTCGTCCGCCCTTAGCTCATGGAAAATTTCTCGCTGCCGGAGAACTTTCAGACCGACGATCGCTACCGCAAACTTCTAGGGATTGCACGCCATGCCGCCGAGAAGACGAAGATCGCCCTGTCATCGGCCGACACCGCGGTCATCTTCTCGGGCGAAGAGGAAGTCCGGGTTCAGGACGCGGACGGAAACGACATCTACCTCTCCATCGACATCACGCGCGGCGACCTCGAAGGTTTAATAGCCGAGCACTTGGACCAATCGATCGCACTCTGCCGCAAGGTCCTCAAGGACAACAGCTACAAACACGAGGACATCGATAGAATCGTGCTCATCGGCGGCCCGTCCAAGATGCCTTGCATCCGCATGCGGGTGCCGCAAGAGCTGGGCATCCCTGCCGGCCTTCAAACTGATCCGATGACGGCCGTGGCCATTGGCGCCGCCATCTTTGCCGAAAGCCGAGAATGGTCGAAGGGCGCAACCAAGAGGAAGCCTTCCCGCGCCTCGGCTACGGTCAAGGGGCCAATAGAGATTCGTTACGACTTCCCGTCCCGGGTTTCCGAGGATCGGGGGCGCACCAGAGTCAAGCCCTCTATCGATGGTGACGTTGGTGGCTACCGTCTCCAGATCGATACCCCGGAGGGGTGGACCTCCGGACTCATCGACATCAGTGGCGATCTCGATGTGGAGGTGCCGGTTGCGAACAGGGGGGACAACAGGTTCTGCATCACTGTGTACGACCCGTCTGGGGCGCCGGTTGTGGAGCCCTCTCTGCCAACATCACTGAGACACCGGCCCCCCTTGGAATTACTGTAGGGCGGTGGAGGTGAAAACCGATGACCGCAGAGAGAGAATCGATGACATTGCAAGAGATGGACGCTCCGGCCCTGGGGGTCGAGGAGCGTCGCGACGAGGCCCCCGGGGCCGGAGCCAGCCACGCGCGGCCAACGCCGGACCCGGAGGTCGTGGCCAAGCCGAAGAGGCGCAAGTTCACCGCGCAGTATCGACTGCGGATTCTGGAGGAGGCAGAGAGCTGCACGCAGCCCGGCGAGGTGGGCCGGCTGCTTCGCCGCGAGGGTCTGTACAGCTCCCATCTGACGGAATGGCGCGGGGCGCGGCGTGAGGGGTCGCTTCAAGGCCTGACCCCGAGCAAACGCGGTCGGAAGCCCGCCGAGCGCAACCCCCTCAGCGCGAAGGTGCACGAGCTCGAGGCGAAAGTGGCTCGGCTGGAGAAGGAGCTGCACACCGCCCATACGATCCTGGACGTCCAGGGAAAAGTTGCCGGGCTGCTGGGATTCAGCCTCGAACACGGGAAGGACTGCTGATGGCCGTCCAGCCGCTCGCATCGCAGGTCGGCGTGGCGCCGGCGTGCCGAGCGCTGGGGGTGCCACGGGCTTCCTTCCACCGTCGTCAGAGGCCCGCTCCCGGGCAACAGCAGCCCCGTCCCACGCCCGCCCGGGCCCTGCGTGCGTCCGAACGCGCGCACGTCCTCGACGTGCTCGCCAGCCCGCGCTTCGTCGACCGGTCACCGGCCGAGGTCGTCGCGACGCTGCTCGATGAAGGCCGGTATCTGTGCGCCGAGCGCACAATGTACCGGATCCTGGCCGCGAACCAGCCGGTGCGAGAGCGGCGCAATCAGCGCAGTCATCCCTGCTACACCAAGCCCGAGCTGGTGGCCACGGGCCCCAACCAGACCTGGTCCTGGGACATCACCCGGCTCCGGGGGCCCAAACGCTGGACGTCCTTCTACCTCTATGTCTTGCTCGACATCTTCAGCCGCCACGTCGTGGGCTGGATGGTTGCCGATCGGGAGAACGCCGCGCTCGCCGCGACGCTGATCGAGGAAACCTGTCTCAAGCAAGGCATCGAGCTCCAGGTGCTCACCCTGCATTCGGACCGCGGCGCGCCGATGACCAGCAAGTGCACCGCCCAACTCCTCGCCGACCTCGGGGTCACCCGCTCTCTGAGCCGCCCCCAGGTCAGCGACGACAACCCCTTCTCCGAGGCGCAGTTCAAGACCCTGAAGTATCACCCCGGCTTCCCTGGCCGCTTCGAAGACATTACCGCCGCCATCGCCTTCTGCCGGTCGTTCTTCCCCTGGTACAACACCGAGCACCGCCATGCCGGGATCGCGATGCTCACCCCCGATGATGTCCATCATCACCGAGCACCGGATGTGCTGGCTAAGCGCGGACGTACCCTGCAAGCCGCCTGGGCACTTCACCCCGAACGCTTCGTCCACGGCACCCCGAAACCTGCCCCGCTGTTGTTAAGCGTGGAAAATTGACCCCCTATTGGGGGTGATCGGCGTCCAAAATTGACCCCCCCCATGGTTTGTGCCCATGAACGCGCCTTGTCATTGGACGGACGAGGTGAGGGGGAGATGCTGGTAGTGGAAACGATCGCGAAGATCCGTCTGGATCATCTGGTGAGGGGCGTTCCGATCAAGAAGATCGCCCGGGATTTGAGGGTTTCGAAGAACACGGTGCGCAAGGTGGTGCGGGGCGATGAGACCTCGTACAGCTACGCGCGCAAGATCCAGCCGATGCCGAAGCTTGGGCCGTGGGTGGATGAGCTTGAGCGCCAGCTGGAGGCCAACGAGAAGAAGCCGCGCCGGGATCGGCTGTCTCTGCCGCGGATTCATGAAGACCTTGCGTCGCTGGGCTATGAGGGCGGCTATGACGCGGTTCGGCGCCATGCCAGGACCTGGCGTCGGCGGTGGCGGCTGTTGTCGCCGTCGCAGGGTTTTGTGCCGCTGAGCTTCGATCCCGGCGAGGCCTAGCAGTTCGACTGGAGCCACGAGTACGCGCGCCTGTCGGGTGTGACGACCAAGGTGAAGGCGGCGCACATGCGGCTCTGCTACAGCCGCATGCAGCTGGTTCAGATCTTCCCGCGCGAGAGCCAGGAGATGGTGTTCGAGGCGCACGAACGGGCCTTCCACTTCTTCGGCGGGGTCTGCCGACGGGGCATCCACGACAACATGAAGACGGCGGTGAGCATGGTCTTCGTCGGCAAGGAGCGCGCCTACAACCGGCGCTTTCTGGAGCTGTGCTCCCACCATCTGGTGGAGCCGGTGGCGTGCACTCCGGGTGCGGGCTGGGAGAAGGGGCAGGTCGAGAGGCAGGTGGGTGACGTCCGCGGCCGCCTGTTCGTGCCCATCCCGCGGGGCCGCTCCTACGTCGAGATCAACGAGTGGCTGATGGATCGGTGTATCGAGGACGCCAAGAAGCGGCCGCATCCGACGATCGAGAGCAAGACGGTGTGGCAGGTGTTCGAGGAGGAGCGGCCCTTCTTGATGGCCTATCGCGGCCCCTTCGACGGCTTCCACGCCACCGAGGTGGCGGTGTCCAAGACCTGTCTGGTGCGCTTCGACAACAACCACTACAGCGTCGCCGCCCGTGCCGTCGGGCGGCCGGTCGACGTGCGGGCCTACGCCGATCGGATCGTCATCCGCCAGGACGGCGAGACCGTCGCCGAGCATCCCCGGAGCTTCGGGCGCGGCGAGATCGCCTACGATCCGTGGCACTACGTGCCGATCCTGACGCGGAAGCCTGGTGCGCTGAGGAACGGCGCGCCCTTCAAGGGCTGGCAACTGCCCGGCGCGCTCGGCCGCATACGGGCCCGGCTGACGGGTTGCGACGACGGTGACAGGCAGTTCGTGAGGATCCTCGCGGCGGTTCAGGAGGACGGGCTGGAGGCGGTCGAGGCGGCCTGTGCCGAGGCGCTCGACTGCGGCGCCCGCAGCGCCGACGTCGTGCTCAACATCCTCGCCCGGCAGTGCCAGCCGGCACCGCCGGCGACCATCCCGACGCCCGAGGGCCTGCGGTTTCGCCACCGGCCGGTGGCCGACTGTCAGCGCCACGATCGCCTGAGGGAGGCCGGTCATGGAGCGTCATGAGGTGCTGGCGATGATGACGGCGTTGAAGCTCGCGGGCATGCGCGCCGCCGCCGCCGACATCCTTGCCACATGGACGCCGAGGGGGGGGGCTCAAGCGTCGTCATCCGGTGCAGCAGATCATCGGTACGCTGCCGCAGGTCGAGATCGCCGACAAGACGGCGCGCTCGATCAAGTACCAGATGGCGTCCGCCAGGTTGCCAACGGCCAAGGAGCTGGCCGACTTCGACTTCGCCGCCTCGCCAGTCAACGAGCCCCTGATCCAGGAGCTCGCCGGCGGCGGCTTCCTGGAGGGCAAGCGCAACATCGTGCTGGTCGGCGGCACCGGCACCGGCAAGACCCATCTCGCCGTCGCCATCGCGCGCTCCTGCATCCGCAAGGGCGCCCGGGGCCGCTGCTACAACGTCGTCGACCTGGTCAACCACCTCGAGGCCGAGCTCCGCGCCGGACGCCAGGGCCGCACCGCGGACCAGCTCGTACGCCGCGACTTCGTCATCCTCGACGAACTCGGCTACCCGCCCTTCGCCCAGGCCGGCGGGCAGCTGCTCTTCCACCTCATGAGCCGGCTCTACGAGCGCACCTCTATCGTCATCACCACCACCCTCGCCTTCGGCGAATGGCCATCCGTCTTCGGCGACACCAAGATGACCACAGCCCTGCTCGACCGTCTCACCCATCATTGCGAGATCATCGAGACCGGCAACGAGAGCTGGCGCTTCAAGAACCGCTCCTGAGCCGCCGCCGGCCGTGCCCGCGGCCCGGTTGCCGCTCAGGGGGGTCAATTTTGCACGCCGATCGGGGGTCAATATTGAAGGCTCAATTCGTGAAACGTATGCATTTGTGATAGAATGCTCGGAACGTCAGGAGGTTGGGTCATGGACGGCAAGGGTTTCCAGGTGTGGCTTTCGGCGGCGCGCGGGCTGACGCGCGTGCAGCGGTGTCAATGGCGGAGCAAAAAGGGACCACCGTGGCGGTGTAAGAAGGGACCACTTGGCGGCTGCGGGCTTGTCCCCTAGTCCATGGGAGGGCCCCGGGTGCGACGCGGCGTGCCCTCAACAGGCCGACGCGGCGGCGCGCGCGGGAGGGACCTGTGGGCCCACGGGGTCAAGCGTGGGTTGGGTGGTCGGTTCAGTTCGCCGTCGGGGTTTGACGCCTGCGGCTCTGGTTGAGCCTGTAGCTCTCGCCATTCATCTCGAGGATGTTGACGTGGTGGGTGAGGCGGTCGAGGAGAGCGCCGGTGAGGCGCTCGGAGCCGAACACCTCGGTCCATTCGTCGAAGGGCAGATTGGTGGTGACCAGGGTCGAGCCCCGCTCGTAGCGTTGGCTGAACACCTCGAACAACAGCTCGGCGCCGGTCTTCGACAGCGGCACGAAGCCGAGTTCGTCGACGATCAGAAGCTTGTAGGTGGCGAGCTTCTTCTGGAACCTCAGCAGCTGCTTGTCATCGCGGGCCTCGATGAGCTCGTGGACCAGTGCGGCGGCGGTGATGAAGCCGACCGAGAGGCCCTTCTGGCAGGCCGCCAAGCCGAGACCGAGGGCGATGTGGGTCTTGCCGGTGCCGCTGTTGCCGAGCGCGATGAGGTTCTCGCGGCGCTCGATGTACTCGCAGCGGGCCAGCTCCAGGACCAGCGCCTTGTTGAGCGAGGGGATGACCTTGAAGTCGAAGCTGTCGAGGCTCTTGACCACGGGGAAGCGCGCCGCCTTGATGCGCCGCTCGACCATGCGGCGCTCGCGGTCGATCAGCTCGAGCTCGGCGAGTCTCAACAGGTAGCGGACGTGATCGACGCCTTCCGAGGCGCACTGCCGGGCGATCTTGTCGTACTCGCGCAGGAAGGTCGGCAGCTTCAGCGTCTTGAGGTGGTGGGCGAGCAGCACTTGCGGTGTGTCGGTCATGCGCCGAGCCCCGACAGCAGGCTCATGTACGACTTGGCGGACGTCATCGCGACCCGGGCGCGCGGCAGATACGGATAGACGTCGAGGTTGAGCCTGGGCGGCCGCCGCTCGATGCGGCACAGTACCAGGTGCTTCACCGCATCAAAGCCGATTGCGCCGAGCCGCAGGGCGTCGCCGACCGCACCCTCGACCTCCTCGAGCCGGAAGGTCTCCAGTAGACGGAGCACCTGGACGTACTCGCGCTTGCCTGCCTTGCCCATACGAGCTTCGAGGAGCCGCCGCAGAGTGATGAAGGCCTCGGGCAGGTCCCAGCCCGCCAATGGCGCGGCCTGGTCGAGGGCGCCGATCTTCTGCTCGATCAAGGGCAGGTAATGCAGCGGGTCGAAGATCAGGTCCTCGCTGTCGTAGGACCGGCGGTGCCGGGCGATCACCTCGGCCCCGCAGCTGATCACCACCTCATCGACGTAGCCCCGGATGAGCACCTCACGGTGGCCGTAGGCCACGGGCACGGAATAGTCGTTGCTGCGGTAACGCACCAGCGACAGCGAACTCGCCCGTCCAGGGCGCTTATCGCAGGCATCATAGGGAGCAGGCGGCAATGGCAAGAGAACTTGACGATCCCGCTCGAGACGCTCGCCGATGGTCTCCTTGTGGCCCCGCAGCCGCGCCGCCTGGCGCCGGCGGCACTGTTCGGCGAGAGCATCGTTGAGGGCCGCGAAGCTCTCGGCACGCGGGACGGGGACCAGGAAGTTCCGCCGGATGAAGCCGACCAGTCCCTCGACCTTGCCCTTGTCGTTGCCCTTGCCCGGCCGGCCGAACCTGTCCTCGAACAGATAGTGGGACTGAAGCTCCGTGAAGACGCGCGTTCGCTGCCGCTTCCCATCGCCCAGGATCCGGGCAACCGCCAGCTTGGTGTTGTCGTACAGGATGGATCGGGGGACGCCGCCGAAGAAGGCAAACGCCGCGTTGTGGCCATCGCAGAATGCTTCGGTCGTCTCCGCCGGATAGGCCGCAACAAAGCAACCATCACTGTGGGGAAGGTCGAAGGCAAGGAAGTGGATCTTCCGTAACGCGCCGCCGATCACCGCCATCGCTTCGCCGAAGTCCGCCTGGGCGTGACCGGGGGAATGGGAGAGTGGCACGAACACCTCACGCGACCGAAGCCCCTGCTCACGAACGTAGTCCTTCACGATGGTGTAGCCGCCCGTGAAACCGTACTCGTCCCGGAGGCGGTCGAAGATGCGCTTCGCAGTGTGCCGTTGCTTGTGGTGGCTGGTCCGATCGTCTTCCAGAATCCGATCGATGATCCCCGTGAACGGACCCAGCTTCGGCCGCCGTGGCGGCTTGCCGCGGCGATACCCCGGCGGCACCGAGAACGACAGCATCTTGCGTACCGTCTTGCGGTCCAGCCCGAACACCCGCGAGGCCTCGCGGGTGCTCATTCCCTCGACACGACACGCCCGCCGAACCCGTGCGTACAACTCCACCCGATACATCCCCCCCGCCTTCCAGTCAGAGCAACCCTGACAGAAGGCTATACGCGGTCCCATTTTGGTCCGCCGCAGCCGGATCGACCGGCCGCTTCAGTGGGGGATTATTGCGCCGCCGTTCTCACAGCGGCACGAGGCGCTCGCGGTGCTGTCGGGCCGGAGCGAAGGCGAGGCATCGAAGGCAGCAATCGAGCTTGGTGTGGACGAGGCCCGGCGCTGTCCGCACTGCGCGAGCGAAGGGGCGGTTTCGCGCGGTATGGCGCGGGGTCTGCGGCGCTACCAGTGCAAGGGCTGCGGCAGGACCTTCAACGCGCTGACCGGTACGCCGCTGTCGGGCCTGCACCACAAGGAACGCTGGCTGTCGTTCGGGGCGTCGCTGGCGGAGGGGGAGACGGTGAAGGCCTCGGCGGCGCGCTGCGACGTGGCGGTGAGCACGGCGTTCCGCTGGCGTCACCGGTTTCTGGCGGTGGCGCGAAGCGATTCGGAGGTGCTCAAGGGGATCGTGGAAGCGGACGAGACCTACGTCCTGGAGAGCCGGAAGGGCGCGCGCGGGCTGGGACGCAAGGCACGGCGGCGGGGCGGCAAGGCGAAGAAGCGCGGCCTCTCGCGCGAGCAGGTGCCGGTTCTCATGGCGGCGGACCGGAGCGGGACGACGGTGAGCGCGGTGCTGCCCAGGGTCGACGCGGCGGCGCTCACGGCTGCTCTCGACCCGGTGGTCGCGAAGGACGCCCTGCTGGTCTCCGACGGTGGCGCGAGCTATCCACCTTGCGCCGCCGCGCTCGGGGTGAGCCACGAAGCACTCAACCGCTCGATGGGGGAACGGGTTCGGGGCGATCTGCATGTGCAGACGGTGAACAGCCGCCACAGCCGGTTGAAGGACTTCCTGCGTCCTCGCCGTGAGTCGGACCCGATTTCCTTGGACACAGAATTGGCTTAATCGAAGTGTCCAAGGAGGACCGGAACATGGCCGATAATTTTGAGAAGAAAGTTGCTGTTGATGGGCCTGTGGTAAATGCGGGCGAGCTTGGCTCGTCCACGTTTTCCCCAGGCCAGGCTTTGCCGGCAGGCCCGCTGGGACTTGGCCAGCGATGGACGGTGGCGCGCAAGCGTGAGGTCGTTCCGCGGCTTTTGCGTGACGAGCCGGTGCAACTTCTGTCGCGCCAGTTGGGCGTAGAGATCTTCCGGCTCGAGCAGTGGCGTGAGAAAGCGATCGGCGGGATCGACGCCTCGCTCAAGCAACGCAAGGGCGATCCGGTGCAGGCGGAACTGGATAGCGCCATGAAGCGGATCGGAGAGTTGACCATGCAGGTGGAACTGCTGGAGGCCAAGACGGAGACCTTCGGCCCTTTGGGGCGGCGGAGGTCGCGGCGATGAGTGCCGCCACCTCGCCCGGCACGGGTCTGGCCTACGGCCTGCGGCGGGTCTGCGCCGCCTGGGGCATGGCCCGCTCCTCGTTCTACGCCATGACCTCCGGCCAGCACGCCGAGCAGCCGCCGGCAAAGCGTCGGGGACCGAAGCCCGCGATCTCGGACCAGGCGCTGCTGGTGGCGATCGAAGCCGACCTGGAGGCATCGCCCTGGGAGGGCGAGGGCTACCGCAAGGTCTGGGCTCGGCTTCGGGTCTGTCGCGACATCCGGGTTGCCCGCAAGCGGGTGCTCCGCCTGATGCGCGAGAACAATCTGCTCTCGCCCCATCGCTGCCGCCGCCGTGGCGGCAATCCCCATGACGGTGAGATCATCACTCATGCCCCGAACCTCATGTGGGGCACCGATGGCGTTCGGGTGTTCACGGTGGACGACGGCTGGGGCTGGATCTTCACCGCCGTCGAGCATTGGAACGCCGAGTGTGTCGGCTGGCATGTCTGCAAGCGCGGCGACCGCTTCGCCGCCCTGCAGCCGATCTCCATGGGGCTTGCCGGGCTGTATGGCTCGACCGCGGCCGGCGCGGCTCGGGGGCTGGCCTTGCGGATGGATCACGGCTCCCAGTATCTGTCGGACCACTTCACCAACCAGATCAAGTTCTGGGGCATCCAGCCGTCCTACGCCTTCGTCGCCGAGCCCCAGACCAACGGCGTCGCCGAGCGGTTCAATCGCACGCTGAAGGAACAGATCATCCATGGTCGCATCTACCGCAACATCGCGGAGCTGCGGGACGCCGTCCGCGACTTCGTCGAACTCTACAATGCCCAGTGGATCGATCGAAAAGAACGGCTACCTGAGCCCCGCTCAAGCTCGTCAGGCGTGGCACGCCGCGATCTCAATCAGGCCCGCCGCGTGAGACAAACTTGTGTCCAAGGAACCGGGTGCGCTACACATTTATCTTCTTGGAAAGGCTGGCGAAGGATTGCAATTCGCCGGCGATGGCCGTCACTACCTCGGGGTCGATGCCCTTGTGAATCGTGGCGTCCTTCGTGAACGCGGTTTCGCAGTCGAGGCTCGCGTACCAGATCAGGAATATCGGTTGCCCGCGCTTGAGGTGGACTGGCACAGGACCGGCATTGAAGACCGCGAAGGTCAGCTGACCGCAATAGCCAGGATCGACATGAAACCCGGAAACATTGACTAAACCGCGGAACTTCGTCTTGGCTCGAATGGAGATGAAGGCCAGCGCATCGGCCGGGACGGAGACGACCTCCTCGGTGAGCACGAAGGCGAACTGGCCGGGTGGGATGGTGAATGCCTCGCCATCGCTGAGCTTGCGGATCGTGATCGTGGTCGGATCGACGGTCTGATCGTTGGGCGAGACATAGACTTCAGGGCCGATCGCAAGCGTGTAATACCGCATCCGGCTGATCAGTTCGGATAGATGGTTTTGGGCCACCAGTGGAAGTCGATACGCCCCTTGAAGAGTTCGGGATTGGCATCGAGAGTGAGGCAGCGCCGGGCGACGACGGCGTCGAGTTCCTCGATGGTCTCGAAGTGTCTGTTTGCAACCGGCTCGTCGAGTACGGGCCAGAGACATTCGGCCGGTTGCAGCTGGGGCGTATAGGGCGGCAAGTAGACGAGGCGGAGGCCTTCCGGCACCGTGAGGTTCGGCGCCGTGTGCCACCCGGCGCCGTCGATCACCAGGATGATGATGCGGCTCTGCCCAGCCCCGGCCTCGCGGGCGAAGAGGGCGAGCAGCTTCTCGAAGAATGGCTTGGAGACACCATTGGAGATGTACCAAAAGGTCTCTCCGCTGGTCGGCGAGACGAGGGCGGTGACGTAGAGCCATTTGAAGCGGTGGTGGCCGAGCGCCACCGGGCGCATCCCGCGCGGCGCCCAGCAGCGCCGTGCCAATGGCTTCAGACCGAGCCGGTGTTCGTCGCTGGCGAAGACTTCGATCGGCGTGCCGGGGTGGCGCTCGGCTTGTTCCGCGACCAGGCGGTGAAGTTTTTTTAAGGCTCAATTCGTGAAATGTATGCATCACCTTGTTACGGCGGCGGCGAGGCAGGCTCGGTCATTGGCGCCGGGGGCGAGGCCGACGAGGTGGAACCAGCTCAGGTAGTTGTCCAGATAGCGGGTGGCGATGCCGCGGCGGGGACGCAGCAAGTCCTTCAACCGGCTGTGGCGGCTGTTCACCGTCTGCACATGCAGATCGCCCCGAACCCGTTCCCCCATCGAGCGGTTGAGTGCTTCGTGGCTCACCCCGAGCGCGGCGGCGCAAGGTGGATAGCTCGCGCCACCGTCGGAGACCAGCAGGGCGTCCTTCGCGACCACCGGGTCGAGAGCAGCCGTGAGCGCCGCCGCGTCGACCCTGGGCAGCACCGCGCTCACCGTCGTCCCGCTCCGGTCCGCCGCCATGAGAACCGGCACCTGCTCGCGCGAGAGGCCGCGCTTCTTCGCCTTGCCGCCCCGCCGCCGTGCCTTGCGTCCCAGCCCGCGCGCGCCCTTCCGGCTCTCCAGGACGTAGGTCTCGTCCGCTTCCACGATCCCCTTGAGCACCTCCGAATCGCTCCGCGCCGCCGCCAGAAACCGGTGACGCCAGCGGAACGCCGTGCTCACCGCCACGTCGCAGCGCGCCGCCGAGGCCTTCACCGTCTCCCCCTCCGCCAGCGACGCCCCGAACGACAGCCAGCGTTCCTTGTGGTGCAGGCCCGACAGCGGCGTACCGGTCAGCGCGTTGAAGGTCCTGCCGCAGCCCTTGCACTGGTAGCGCCGCAGACCCCGCGCCATACCGCGCGAAACCGCCCCTTCGCTCGCGCAGTGCGGACAGCGCCGGGCCTCGTCCACACCAAGCTCGATCGCGGCCTTCGATGCCTCGCCTTCGCTCCGGCCCGACAGCACCGCGAGCGCCTCGTGCCGCTGCACGCGCGTCAGCCCGCGCGCCGCCGAAAGCCACACCCGGAAACCCTTGCCGTCCATGACCCAACCTCCTGACGTTCCGGGCATTCTATCACAAATGCATACGTTTCACGAATTGAGCCTTTTTTAAACGCCTCGCGTTCTTCCTCGCTCGCCGCCCCGGGGTTGTTCGGCCTGGGCACCTGCAAACGCCACTCGACTGCCTTCAGCGCCTCCCAGCCCCGTTGCGGCGCCACCGTCTCCAAGCCCAGTTCGCCCGCCATCCAAGCCGCCACCTTCGGCCCAGACCACAAGCCGCCGTCCGCCGGCGGCTTTTTCAGGCGCTCTTTCAACACCGCCAGGACTTCCGGCTTCAGGATCGTCGCCTCGGAGCCGTTCGAGCGTCGACGATCGCCCAGCGACGACGGGCCGAGCTTGTTGTAGCGAGAAAGCAATTGTTCGAGCCAGCGTTGGCCGAAACTCGTCATCTCCGACACTTCGCGAACCGTATGGCCTTTGGCCAAAAGCCAGATCACCTGGAAGTGCCGCGCCTCCGTCGCCTCCGACGCCGAGCGATACCGTCCCTCCAACTCAGAAAGCTGCAAATGTTCCTCGACATGCGCCATGTCCCGCCCCTCCGCGAATCATGACTACGGATCCTAACCCTTTCCGATTCCGACGGGAATCCGTCGCAACCGAATCATTCAGGCGGAGTCGGTATAAGAGGCGCAATCCACCCGTCCGGGCACGAACGGGTCTATCAGCATCTTGAGCCGTTCGCCGAGCGTTTCTCCGCTCCAGAACATGCCCGGCTGCTTGATCATCGCTTTGTTTCCCACTGATCTCTATTGTTCATTCACGGCGTTCCCAGTGTTGGGTGCCCTTTCATGTGTCCACTCAAGAAAGGACGGGTCTTGTGAACGTCGTGGGACACGGCATTGACTTGGTGGATATCGCCGAGATGCGGCGCTGGATAGAGGATCCGCGCGACCCGCTGGTTCCGCGTTGCTTCGTGCAAGCCGAGTTGAATGAGATCGGCGATGGGGTCGGTCGGATTGAGCGCCTGGCGGGGAGGTTCGCTGCCAAGGAAGCGGTGCTCAAGGCGATCGGCACCGGCTTCGGGGCGGGGGTCGCCTTCACCGATGTGATGATCCACCGCGCGCCGGGGGCGGCGCCGGAGGTCCGACTTTCGGGCGGTGCGGCGAAGGCCGCGACGGCGTTGGGAGTGACCGATTGGCGGCTCAGCATCAGCCATGCCGGCGGCATGGCGATGGCGAGCGTTCTTGCGTTGAGCGCGTAGGCTCAAGCGGGCGGCTCCTGATCGGCGGGCGGGGGCAGGAAGGTGATGCACCGCGCGTCCAGATCGACCGCGATACGGCCACCGCGTGCGGCAAGCACCGCGCGCCACACGTCGAATCCCTGCAGCTCGCCGTCCCAGTAGATCGCGTCCTTGTCCTCGGCTTTCAGCTTCTCGACAATCCGCTTGGTCAGTTTGAGTGTGCTGCGCTTCGGCATCGTCTCTCCCGCGGAAAGCGTTCGGTCACGGGGTGATGGAGGGGATGATGGTACTGTGCCAAGGTGGGCGCGGCCCGGCAGAACGCGGCCTTGCCGTCGACTTCCTCATCATCGTCACCCCATGACCGAACGCTCTCCTCCCGCGGTCTCCATCGGCCCGAATGTCAGTCATCAAACCGCAATCGAGCGACATCAAATTCGGGGCTATTTGAGACGATCCGTGGCAACGATGCAAGGGGCAGAAGGCAGGAAAGGAAAGAAAACTACCAAGAACAACAGCTAGTTATCGCAATTCAGTCGCCAACCGTCGGCGTTTGTCGCAGCTTGGGTTCAATACATTCTCTCTCCGCCGTTGACACCATTCACCGGCGATCGGAGCCGGCGGAAGGTCCCTGGTTCCCCGATCCCGGATATGCCCGCGAGCTGGTCGAACTGGTCGAGCGCCTGGACTACGATTCCCTGTGGGTCGGCGATCACATCGCCTTCACCATCCCGATCCTCGACCCGCTGCTGCAGCTCGTGCACGCGTCGGCCTATTCGACCAAGCTCTATTTCGGCACCGGGGTCTATCTGGCGCCGCTCCGCCATCCGACGCCGACCGCCAAGATGGTCGCCACGATCGACCATCTGTGCGGCGGGCGCTTCATCTTCGGTGTCGGCGTCGGCGGCGAATTTCCGAACGAATACGCGGCCTGCGGCGTGCCGGTGAACGACCGCGGGGCGCGGCTGGGGGAAATCATCGAGATCCTGCGCAAACTCTGGAGTGGCGAGAGCATCAGCCACGAGGGGCGGTTCTATTCGCTTCCCGATACGTTGATGCTGCCGGCGCCGCGCCAGGCGGGTGGTCCGCCGATCTGGTCTGGCGGGCGCACGGACGCGGCGCTAAATCGGGCCGGCCGAATGGCCGGCGGCTACATGTCCTACGTCGTCACGCCGGAGATGTATGGCGAGGCGCTGGGCAAAATCACCGCCGCGGCCGAGGCGGCGGGCCGGGCCGAGCGGGTCTTCGCCACCTCGCATCTGCTGTTCAGCCGCATCGACGACACTTACGAGGACGCGCTGGAGGCGGCGACCAAGACCTTGAGTGTCCGCTACGACATGGACTTCCGCCGCGCCGCCCAGCGTTACGCCGCGCTGGGCACGCCGGCGGACGTGGCGGCCAGCATCGACAAGTTCCGCGAGGCCGGCGTGCGCCACATGGTGATGGATTTCGTCGGGCCCTACGAGGAGCGCGACCGGCAGATCCGCCGCTTCGCCGAGGAGGTCCGCCCGCTGCTCGGCTGAGTCGGCCGATCAGGCCATGGGCCGGACGACCGACGGGCGGGGTCGCCCCCGCCCGCCGATTTACGCACAATAGCTGTCGATGGTTCAACCGCTCACCAGATCGCCACCGGCGACCCGATGGAGCCCGTGGCGCCGGCGATCGGCACCGGCGTATAGACGTAGAGGAACAAGTAGACACCGGCATCGGCCAGGGCCTTCAGCTTCAGGTTCTCCTGATTGACGATGCCGTGGCGGGTCTGCAGGTAGTTGTGGACGCAGAAGACGCAGCCGGGGGCCACTTCATTGGGTGTGTCTTTGCCCGCCACCGGATCCGTCGCCGGCCAAGTATCGCCGCCGGTGACGCCCGCCTTCACATCCTCGGCGATCCAGCGCGCCACGTCGAAGCCGATGCCCGGACAGCCGTTGTTGAACTTGGCGTTGTCCTTGATCCAGTACTTCTCCCAGCCGTAGCGGAAGATGATGGCGTCGCCCTCCATGAACTCGAAGTTCTCCATTCCTTGGCGCTTCAAGGCCTTCTTGACGTCGGCCATGGTCGCGACCTGGCCCGCCTCCATCGACTCGACACCGCGCGCGCCGGCGAAGTCGATCAGGATGGCGCGGGCGACGATCGGGTGCAGCTTCTCGGTGCCGAGCTTCCTGAGCCCGTAGGCGCTGCCCATCTCGGCCGCGGTGAAGCCGTTGTACCAGCGCATGTTGTCGAGGTCGCCCGGCTCGCCGATCGCGATGCCGATATGACCGAGGCCGTCGAACTGGGTCCCGACCTGACCGATCTCGGTCGCCAGGAACTCGTCGTTGTACATCAGCTTGGAGGCACCGAAGGGACCGCCCGTGGGCGTCCCCGGAATTCGCAGGCTGAACTTGCGCTTGCCGAACAGCGGCATGTCATCGGTATAGTCGTGACCGATCTTCATGGACTTGCCCTGCTTCACCACCGACATGGCGCGCAGCACCACCGCCGGCTTCGTGTACCAGTTGGTCGAGCCGGCCTCGTCGCCCGCGCCCCAGAGCGTGTTCGGCCACCATTTGGAACCGATCGGCGTCTCCATCACACTGCCGTCGACCCAGGGCTGGCCGGCGCAGGCCTTCCAGTTCTTGTCGCTGCATTCCGCCGCGAGCGCGCTACCGCCCGTGGCCAGGGCAAAACTCATGAGGCTCGCCGCCGCGAGCATGATTCGAGATTTCACTGGTTTCCTCCCTCGTGTCAGTGATCGGGCCGGTCAGACAGCCCACGACAGAAAGCATATCCGAAGTACGATCGGTTTCAAATCCGCATCCCCGAACGGCCCGGCAATTGGCTTCGAACCCGAAGCGTTCTAAAGCGTGCGGACGCGGACCTCCGCGTCGTCGCTGCGGACATGCCCATCGCTGAACCCACCGGCATCACAAGACCCGGTAGCCGCGATGAGTAAGGCCGCGATCCGGGCTGCGATGAACCGGATCGGTCGTGCCCACATGGCACCTTTTATGCGTGTCGCTTTGAACATCTTTCCACCCTCCACCCTAAGAGGTTTTTTGGCTATGTCAAGCTTCATCGCGACGCGTGTCGCTAACACGAGGTATGACCGGTCGATGTAACAAATGATCTGTCCGGCATTAGAACTCTTCCAGGAAGTGGAGGAGCTGATGCGCCGGATAGAGCAGTTACAGGGACTGAGATTGATGAAGGCGATGTCCCACCCAATGTTGAAAAGTGCGAGATAGGCATCGTCTGATCGAGAGGCTACGCGGCCACCTCGATGTCTTCAATGACGGACTTTGCTCCGGCCTTTCTCACCGCCTCCCGCAGGGCGGCGTCGAGGATGGGGAGCTGGCGGTAGGCCTTGAGGCGGCGGAAGGTCTTTTGCGCCTCCAAGAGGCCGGCGGCGGTCCAACGCAGCGCCATCTCGGCGTTGCGCCAGCGCTTGACGTTCCGCTGCACCGTCCGGACGGTGCCGATCGCGTTCTCGATGGCGTTGGTGCAAGCCAGCGAGTGTCGAAGTTGCGGCGGGAGGCCGAGCCGGATCACGGTCAGGATCTCGTCCAGGCCCTCCAGGATCGAGCCCGAGACGCCGGGTGCGTCATGCTCCAGACGGCGGGCGAGGTTGCGCAAGAGCCGTTCGGCCTTGGCCGCGTCGTCCTGCTGCCAGGCCTGCCGCAAGACCTTCCTGACGCCGGCATGGAGGCTCTCGTCCAGCCGGTCCGTGATGTTGCGCCCCTTGTGCACCTGGCAGCGCTGGAGGGCCGCCGCCCGCCCGAAGGTCCGCCGGATCGCCTTCGAGAGCGCCTTGGCGCCGTCGACGATGTAGAGCCGAGGCCGTTCGGGATCGAGACCGCGCTCGATCAGGTTGTCGAGCATGGCTTGCACCGTGGCCGCGTTCTCCGTCGCGCCCTCGGCCAGGCCCAGCACGTGCTTCGCGCCGCCGGTGTCGATGCCGATCGCCGCCACCATCAGGTGGTCGCCGACATGGAGCCCGTCGATCTGGAGCACCACGAGATCGAGATCGTCGAGCGGGCTCGCCAGCCAGGCCTTCAGCTTGCTTCGCGTCAACGCCACGAAACGGCGCGAGACCGCCGACTTCGAGGTTGCGTCACCCGATGCCGCCGGCAGATCGCCGCCCGCATCGTCCGGCAGGCGCACCGCGCGGGCATACTTGCGGGTCGAGACGTTGATCACCATCAGATTCATCGCCCAGGCTTGCAAGAGTTCGGGTTCCGACAGCAGCTCCCAACTCGGCAGGCTCATCTCCCGACCCGCGAAGTCCCCCACCCGAGGGCGCTCGACCTTCACTTTGCCGCCGTGGTAGGCGATCTCGCTCCGGGTCGTGCCCCATCGATGGCCCTTGCGCTCGCCCGAGCCGGCGTGGCGCGAACCGCACAAGGCTTCCGCGTCCGCCGACATCATCTCGTTCAAAGACTCGAGGCCCGCCAAAAGGCAGAAGCGATCGACGCTCATGCGCAGATCGTCGAAGGCCTCCGGCATCGATGGCAAGAGCCGACAGGATGGTTCCGAGGAACGGTCGTTGCGTGTAGTCTTGGTCATGGCGTCGTTCTCCTTGATGGAATCAGCACCCAGAGCCTAGCGGCTCCAGGCGGACGACGCCTACTTCAGCTTTTCAACAGAGCCCGGGACATCCCCTTGATGAAGTTCGAAGAGGTTTACGGACGGACCTACCGGGGTGAGCTGAGCCAGCTTGAGGCGGCCGAGATCCTGGGCATGTCGGAGCGCACGTTACTCCCCCGTTCCACGCGGCCTTCCCCTAATCTCAGGAGGGTCGGCGTCCACATCTTAACTTTCGAGGCCTGCTCAGGCTTCACTCGCGTTCGGCCCGCAAGGTCGCTCAACCGCCCAAGGCGGCCTTTGTCACAGGGCTTCGGTCCCGCCGGTTACCCGACAAGACCGCCTGTCAGCTACCAGATCAAACCGACAACTGTCTGGGTGGATCCTTCCTCCACTGGTGTTACGCGCCGTCGGGGCGCACTGAGAAATCCGGGTCTCGCCATTCCACAATCTGACGTTCGAAGCGGAAGTTACCTTTTGCGTTCAGGGCGTCGTTTCGCCGCTGCTTGCGAATATCTACCTTCACTACGTCTACGATCTCTGGGCTCATCAGTGGCGCCAGCGCCACGCCCGGGGCGACATGGTCATCGTGCGTTATGCCGACGATCTCGTCGTCGGCTTCCAGCACCGGCATGACCGGCCGGGTCGAGTGCCGCTATTACGGCCGCGACTTCACCGCCGGGGAAATGGCGCTGTTGCGCGCGCTGATCGCTGTCGATCCGCGCCGGACTGTCGAGAGAGTTCTGCCGGCTCATCGGCGGGCTCAAGGACATGATGGCCAGGGTCACCATGCTGGCCATGCACCGCGACGGCCTCATCGTCCTGCCACCGCCCAGGGGGAGGCAGCACCGGCCGAAACCCATCGTCTTCGGGCCGGACACCGAGCCGCCGCTGCTTCCGGTCCCGACAACTCTGGACGAGGTCCGCCCGCTCGACCTGCGCCCCGTCGTGCGCGAGACCAGCGAGGGCAAGCTGTGGAATGAGTTCGTCGCCCGTTACCACTATCTCGGCTACAAGACCCTCGTCGGCGCCCAGATGCGCTACGCCGTCCACGACCGAAACGGCTGGCCCATCGCCATGCTCGGCTTCTCAACCGCCGCGTGGAAGCTCGCTCCGCGCGACAACTTCATCGGATGGACGCCGCGACTGCGCGAGAAGAACCTCCCCCTTGTGGTCGACAACCCGAGGTTCCTCATCCTGCCCTGGATCGAGATCCCCAACCTCGGCTCGCACATCCTCGCCATCGTCCGCCGGTGCCTGCCTCTGGACTGGGCCGAGCGCTACAACACAACGCCCGTGCTCATCGAGACCTTCGTCGAGACGCCCCGCTACACCGGCGCCGTCTACAGGGCCTCCGGATGGATCCATGTCGGCGCCACCAAAGGGCGCGGGCGCTACGATCGGGACAAGCTGTACGACAAACCCGGCAAGCTCGCCGTCCCAGTAGATTGCGTCCTTGTCCTCGGCTTTCAGCTTCTCGACAATCCGCTTGGTCAGTTTGAGTGTGCTGCGCTTCGGCATCGCCTCTCCCGCGGAAAGCGTTCGTTCAAGGTGTGACGATGAAGGGGAAGTCGATGGCAAATCCGCGATCTGCCGGGCCGCGCCCGTCTTGGCTCAGCGCCATCATCCCCTCCATCACACCTTGAACGAACGCTTTCCTCCCGCAGTCTCCATCAGCCCGAATGCCAGTCATCAAACCGCAATCGAGCGACATCAAGTTCGGGGCTATTTGAGACGATCCGTGGCGACGACGCAAGGGGCAGAAGGTAGGAAATGAAAGAAAAATACCAAGAACAACAGATAGTTATCGCAATCTAGTCGCCAACGGTCGGGGTATGTCGTAACTTGGGTGCGCTACATTCTCTCTCCGCCGTTAACACACGGCGCCGATTTCCGCGAGGCGTTCCAGGAGCCGGCGCACGTGGCCGTCTTCGATCATCGAAGACGGCCATCCGCTGCAGAAGCGCTCGCCACGCACGACCAAGGTGAACATTCGCCGGATCTCGGGAAGCATCGCATCCTTCACCCCCTCCTCGTCCACAAGCAGCTTCTCCACCTCTTCGGGGTTGTAGCTGCCGACCATCCAGCATCCCTGGTTCTCGATCAGGTCGATGAAGCTCCGGACCGTTTCGTTGTACTCCGGCCAGGGCAGGGTCAATGCACCGTCTTCGGTCTCCGTAATCCATCGCACGACCGGCGGCGGCGCGCGCCCGCCGTAGAGTTTCGGCAGGAACTCGACCAGCACTTGGATATCCCGCATCGAAGGCTCGCGTTCCGTCGTCATGTCGCCTTCCCTCGGCGGTAACTGGTCCAGCGACGACAGGCCCGTGTGCCCGGATCCCTCAGGTTCAAGCCCAATCGCCGGCACCTTCCCGCACCCGACGCGCCTTCCCAAGCCCAATCACATGCGGGGCCGCAATCGTCTCGTTGTCCGGAAGCGGCCCTTGCCCCGTCGCCCCGACCTGCTGGGCAACGCTCCTGAGTCCCCGCAGCCCGTCGCTGCCGGCCACGGCGTGTGCATCTCCGCCATAGTAGTCGAACCAGGGCAGGCCGCGGGCGGCGTAGTCCTGCGCCGTCGGCGGCTCGGTCGGCGGCCGCTCTCCGGTCACCGCCATCCATTGCACGGAGTTGAGCAACGAGACGAAGCAGCGACTGCCGTGCCGCTGGTCCCAGGCATCGAGCCCGTAGGGGTCGTCGTAGATCTCCTGCTCCATCCGACTGTCGGTGGCGATGAAAAACCGCCCTTAGATGGTGATTTCAGCGAGATCGGGCATCGTGGCGCTGTAGCTGCGTGGTTTGCAGGCGGGAGTTGGCTCGGCGCAGCGGTGGGTAAGTAGCCCGCCGCGGCGACCGCCAAGAGTCTGGCGGCGGCGGGCTGCTTATCCACCGCGGGCGGGCGTCTCGATTCCTGTTTTAGCTGGCTGGCGGCGGCGGTTCCGCGGACCTGACAAGGGGAGCCGCGGGTGTACACTCGGGCCGCTGAGAACGATGCGGCGCCGGCCCCGTTTGCTTGCTGGCAACGACCGGCACCGCACCCCCCGAGCCATGCAAGGCACGGCCCATATGCGCAGTATCGTGCGGGTTTGGGCGTGGGTCCACCCCGTTCTCATCGGCTGCGCGATGAAGAACACCGCCCGCCTGTTCAACTGCGCCTCGTGCCATCAACAGGTGGTTCTCTGCCGGCACTGCGACCACGGCAACATCTACTGTTCACGGAGCTGCAGCGATCGGGTGCGCCGGCGATCGCAGCGCCATGCCGGGCAGCGCTACCAGAACAGCCGGCGGGGCCGTCACAAGCATGCTGAGCGCCAGCGGCGCTATCGCGAACGCCGGCGGCGCCGGACGCCGGTGAATCGGCGCCGCGGGCAGGAAGTGACGCATCACCCTTTGACCGCCGCGCGGCGGCGTCCTGTTGTGGCGCGGACGCCGGCAGGGCGTCCCGGAACACGGCCCTTCGGGCACGAGCGGCCCGCCAGGGTCTTCCGCTGCGATCGCCGCGGCCGGTTCTGCGGGCAGGCGGTCTATCCGGGGCTGCGCCCGACGGGAAAGGGGGTGAGATGACCATCGACAAGGAGACCCGCGCGGAGATCCTGCGCCTGTATCACGTCGAGAAGTGGACGGTCGGCACGATCGCACGCCAGCTCGGCGTGCATCGCTACACCGTCGAGCGCCTCCTCACCGCGGCCGGCGAGCCCCGGGACGCGAGGTCGCCCAGGCCGTCGATGATCGATCCATACGTGCCGTTCATCGCCGAGACGCTGGCATCCTGGCCGACGCTGCCCGCCAGCCGCCTCTACCAGATGGTGCGCGAACGCGGCTATCCGGGCGGCGGCGACCACTTCCGTCATCTGCTCAGCCACTTCAGGCCCAGGCCCGTGGCCGAGGCCTATCTGCGCCTCAAGACCCTTCCCGGCGAGCAGGCCCAGGTCGACTGGGGACACTTCGGCAAGGTGTCAAACGGCTTTCAATATGGCTCAATTTGTGAAATGTATGCGTCACCTTGTTACGGCGGCGGCGAGGCAGGCTCGGTCATTGGCGCCGGGGGCGAGGCCGACGAGGTGGAACCAGCTCAGGTAGTTGTCCAGATAGCGGGTGGCGATGCCGCGGCGGGGACGCAGGAAGTCCTTCAACCGGCTGTGGCGGCTGTTCACCGTCTGCACATGCAGATCGCCCCGAACCCGTTCCCCCATCGAGCGGTTGAGTGCTTCGTGGCTCACCCCGAGCGCGGCGGCGCAAGGTGGATAGCTCGCGCCACCGTCGGAGACCAGCAGGGCGTCCTTCGCGACCACCGGGTCGAGAGCAGCCGTGAGCGCCGCCGCGTCGACCCTGGGCAGCACCGCGCTCACCGTCGTCCCGCTCCGGTCCGCCGCCATGAGAACCGGCACCTGCTCGCGCGAGAGGCCGCGCTTCTTCGCCTTGCCGCCCCGCCGCCGTGCCTTGCGTCCCAGCCCGCGCGCGCCCTTCCGGCTCTCCAGGACGTAGGTCTCGTCCGCTTCCACGATCCCCTTGAGCACCTCCGAATCGCTCCGCGCCGCCGCCAGAAACCGGTGACGCCAGCGGAACGCCGTGCTCACCGCCACGTCGCAGCGCGCCGCCGAGGCCTTCACCGTCTCCCCCTCCGCCAGCGACGCCCCGAACGACAGCCAGCGTTCCTTGTGGTGCAGGCCCGACAGCGGCGTACCGGTCAGCGCGTTGAAGGTCCTGCCGCAGCCCTTGCACTGGTAGCGCCGCAGACCCCGCGCCATACCGCGCGAAACCGCCCCTTCGCTCGCGCAGTGCGGACAGCGCCGGGCCTCGTCCACACCAAGCTCGATCGCGGCCTTCGATGCCTCGCCTTCGCTCCGGCCCGACAGCACCGCGAGCGCCTCGTGCCGCTGCACGCGCGTCAGCCCGCGCGCCGCCGAAAGCCACACCCGGAAACCCTTGCCGTCCATGACCCAACCTCCTGACGTTCCGGGCATTCTATCACAAATGCATACGTTTCACGAATTGAGCCTAAATGAAAGAGCCCCTCCAGACGTGGTCGGTCGGACCGTCGAGCAGCGTTCCCTCGTCCCAGAAGACGATCTCGCCGATTTTCACATTGTAGCATTCGCAGCAGAGGTCGTAGCGATTGAACGGCAAGAGGTGCGCCGGCCAGGGCTGACCGCCTTCGCCCGGCGGCTTCGCGCCGAGCTCCTCATGGTACGAGACCAGTTCGTCGAGCGGGATGAGGCCGCTGCCGGATCCAAAGCCGCCATTTGCGATCGCGTTGTATAGGTGTTTGAGGTCGCCGGGCAAAGGAGAGCCGAGACGCTTTTCGGCGCTGGCAATGTCTTTCGGCGAGGCGGGCGCCGCAAGCGGCGGCGGCTCGGGCTCGGGCTTCGGATCGTGTTTGAGTCCGCGCGCCCCGGCGACAGCTCCGAAGGGCGTTCCCATGGTGATAATGTTGGCGTCGGCCAGCAGCGTTTCCCGGTCCGGCGCGTCCTCGCGGGTCTTCGGATCGACGGCGCGGGCGGACCGCCGGTCAATCAGGTCTGCAGCGAGCATAAGACGAGCCTCCCGCTGGAGTCTTAATCCCGACGAGGTCAACGTCGCGTCAAGAAACCGACGTTTCGCTGTTTTAGGCTCGTAGAATCGCAACGCGACGCGGTCAATAAAAAAAAGGCTCAATTTGTGAAATGTATGCATCACCTTGTTACGGCGGCGGCGAGGCAGGCTCGGTCATTGGCGCCGGGGGCGAGGCCGACGAGGTGGAACCAGCTCAGGTAGTTGTCCAGATAGCGGGTGGCGATGCCGCGGCGGGGACGCAGCAAGTCCTTCAACCGGCTGTGGCGGCTGTTCACCGTCTGCACATGCAGATCGCCCCGAACCCGTTCCCCCATCGAGCGGTTGAGTGCTTCGTGGCTCACCCCGAGCGCGGCGGCGCAAGGTGGATAGCTCGCGCCACCGTCGGAGACCAGCAGGGCGTCCTTCGCGACCACCGGGTCGAGAGCAGCCGTGAGCGCCGCCGCGTCGACCCTGGGCAGCACCGCGCTCACCGTCGGCCCGCTCCGGTCCGCCGCCATGAGAACCGGCACCTGCTCGCGCGAGAGGCCGCGCTTCTTCGCCTTGCCGCCCCGCCGCCGTGCCTTGCGTCCCAGCCCGCGCGCGCCCTTCCGGCTCTCCAGGACGTAGGTCTCGTCCGCTTCCACGATCCCCTTGAGCACCTCCGAATCGCTCCGCGCCGCCGCCAGAAACCGGTGACGCCAGCGGAACGCCGTGCTCACCGCCACGTCGCAGCGCGCCGCCGAGGCCTTCACCGTCTCCCCCTCCGCCAGCGACGCCCCGAACGACAGCCAGCGTTCCTTGTGGTGCAGGCCCGACAGCGGCGTACCGGTCAGCGCGTTGAAGGTCCTGCCGCAGCCCTTGCACTGGTAGCGCCGCAGACCCCGCGCCATACCGCGCGAAACCGCCCCTTCGCTCGCGCAGTGCGGACAGCGCCGGGCCTCGTCCACACCAAGCTCGATCGCGGCCTTCGATGCCTCGCCTTCGCTCCGGCCCGACAGCACCGCGAGCGCCTCGTGCCGCTGCACGCGCGTCAGCCCGCGCGCCGCCGAAAGCCACACCTGGAAACCCTTGCCGTCCATGACCCAACCTCCTGACGTTCCGAGCATTCTATCACAAATGCATACGTTTTACGAATTGAGCCATAAAAAAAGGCACACGCCAGCGGCGGCGTGCGGCGAATTCCAGCCGTCCTCCGCCAGACCAATCGATGTCCGGCATGGGCCCATGGGTGGCGTGACGGGGCTTTCGCCGCACGCCCGACGAGGCGTCGCTCCACGGCCGGCACCGGATGTGCCGCCCGTGTCGCCCAACCTCCCGGGCGACGTCGAGAGATGTTCAGCCGCTCAGGCCGCCACGCCGGCCCAGGCGAGGTCGGGGCGCCGCGCGTGCCACTCGGTGGCGCGCTCGTAGGCGAGGCCGACGCGCAGCACCATGTCCTCGGCCCGGGCCTTGCCGCTGATCATCAGGCCGATCGGCAGGCCGGCGGCCGTGAAGCCGCAGGGCACCGAGAGGGCGCAGATCCCCAGCAGGTTGGCGACGCAGGTGTTGCGGGCGTAGGCCGCGTTCCACTCCTTGTAGCTCTCCTCGGAGGCATCGACGACCGAGAGCGGCGCGGACGGGCGCATGGTTGAGGGCGCCAGCACGGCGTCGATGTCCCGGAGCGTGTTGGCTGCGCTCTCGCCCAGGCGCTTGCAGGCCTCGATCGCCCTCAGATATTCGACCGCCGAGGCGTCGTTGCCCTCGGCCAGGCGGAACAGCAGGGCCGGGTCGTAGCCTTCCATGTCCAGCCCCAGGGTTTCCTTGTGGGCGTGTGCCGCCTCGACACTGCTGATCAGGAGCCGCGGGTTGGCGTCGAGCGATTGCGCCGCCTCCTCGAAGGGGATGCTGGTCACCTGGGCGCCGAGGCCGGCGAGCACGTCGGCCGCCGCGCGCGCCGCCGCCGTCACCTCGGGATCGGCATCGTCCCAGAAGACGCTTTCGGCGACCGCGATGCGCAAGCCCCGGACGCCGCCCCCGAGCCCGCTCAATACGTCCTGGCCGACCGCCGAAACGGTCGACCTGTCGAGCGGGTCGGCGCCGTGCATCGCCTGATAGACCAGCGCCGCGTCCTCCACCGTGCGGGTGAGCGGGCCGACCGAATCGAGTGTCGCGCTCAACGGGAAGACGCCGGCGCGGCTCACCTGGCCGATCGTGGTCTTGAGCCCGACCGTGCCGCAGAGCGAGGCCGGAATGCGGACCGAGCCGCCGGTATCGGTGCCGAGCGCCATCGGCACCAGCCCCGCCGCCACCGCGACGGCCGAGCCGTTGGACGAGCCGCCCGGCACGTGATGCTCCGCCGCCCAAGGGTTATGCGGCGTGCCGTGGTGATGGTTGATGCCGGGCGCCCCCATGGCGAACTGCACCGTCTGGGTCTTGCCCAGGAGCACCATGCCCGAACGGCCCAAGAGGCGGACCACGGTCGCGTCCGCCTCGGCCACGTTGTTGTCGAGCCGGGGAGAGCCCGCCGTGGTCACCAGGCCGTTCACGTCGATGATGTCTTTGGCCGCATAGGGAATGCCGTGCAGGGGCCCCGCATCCTGGCCGGCGCGAAGCGCCAGTTCCGCGGCCTCCGCCGCCGCCAAGGCTCGTTCGCGCGGCACCAGGCGGAAACTGTCGAGCCCGCCATCCAGTGCCTCGACCCGGTCCAGCTGGTGGCGCATCAGGTCCACCGGCGACAGCTCGCCGTCGTGGATTTGCCGCGAGAGGCTGGCAATGGATTGCCAGTGCAGGGGGGTGTCGGACATGTTGCTGTCTCCCATTTCTAGTGGATTAACTAGTGCAGGTCAGCGGAAATGGCGACGCCATTTCTCAAGCTACCAATGGTTTGCCTTGATAAGTCCATCGAAAGGGTTTTGCCAGGGTTCGGTTGAAATATTCGATGAAGGCTTCGATCCTCGCCTTGAGCTCCTCGGTCGAGCGGAAGTTGCCGCGACGGATGACCTTGCGGACCAGGATCGAGAACCAGATCTCGATCTGATTGAGCCATGACGCGTGGCGCGGCGTGAAGTGGAAACGGATGCGATGGCCGGTGTCGCGCAGGAAGGCCTCGCGCGTCGCCATCGAGCGCAGCACGCCGCTTTTGCCCTTCTCCCCGAGATCGCCGTCGAGGCCACTGTGATCGGCAACCCATCTGACCACGCTTTCGGAAAGGTGGATGTTCAGGTTGTCGGTGACGATGTCCCATTCGGTCTCGTCCGCCGCGCCGGCGATCAGCCGATCGAGGAAGCGGGCGAAGTCGTCTTCGGTGCGTCTCGCCCCGATGATACCGCACACTTGGCCGGTGGCGACATCGAAACCGGCGATCAGGGTCTGGGTACCATGGCGGATGTACTCGTATTCCCGTCGTTCGACCAGGCCCGGCTTGAGCGCCAGCGCCGGGGCTGCGCGCTCGAGCGCCTGGATGCCGGTCATCTCGTCGACCGAGACGGTGCGAACCCCGTCGTCCGCTCGTTGTCGCGCACCGGCGTAGGTCGCGCAGATGTCGGCGCACTTGTCATCGAACCGCTCATCCGGCTTGGACGTCAGCCAATACCGGATGCGATGCGGCTTCAACGCCGACTCTTTTAAAAAGGCTCAATTCGTGAAGCGTATGCATTTGTGATAGAATGCTCGGAACGTCAGGAGGTTGGGTCATGGACGGCAAGGGTTTCCAGGTGTGGCTTTCGGCGGCGCGCGGGCTGACGCGCGTGCAGCGGCACGAGGCGCTCGCGGTGCTGTCGGGCCGGAGCGAAGGCGAGGCATCGAAGGCCGCGATCGAGCTTGGTGTGGACGAGGCCCGGCGCTGTCCGCACTGCGCGAGCGAAGGGGCGGTTTCGCGCGGTATGGCGCGGGGTCTGCGGCGCTACCAGTGCAAGGGCTGCGGCAGGACCTTCAACGCGCTGACCGGTACGCCGCTGTCGGGCCTGCACCACAAGGAACGCTGGCTGTCGTTCGGGGCGTCGCTGGCGGAGGGGGAGACGGTGAAGGCCTCGGCGGCGCGCTGCGACGTGGCGGTGAGCACGGCGTTCCGCTGGCGTCACCGGTTTCTGGCGGCGGCGCGGAGCGATTCGGAGGTGCTCAAGGGGATCGTGGAAGCGGACGAGACCTACGTCCTGGAGAGCCGGAAGGGCGCGCGCGGGCTGGGACGCAAGGCACGGCGGCGGGGCGGCAAGGCGAAGAAGCGCGGCCTCTCGCGCGAGCAGGTGCCGGTTCTCATGGCGGCGGACCGGAGCGGGACGACGGTGAGCGCGGTGCTGCCCAGGGTCGACGCGGCGGCGCTCACGGCTGCTCTCGACCCGGTGGTCGCGAAGGACGCCCTGCTGGTCTCCGACGGTGGCGCGAGCTATCCACCTTGCGCCGCCGCGCTCGGGGTGAGCCACGAAGCACTCAACCGCTCGATGGGGGAACGGGTTCGGGGCGATCTGCATGTGCAGACGGTGAACAGCCGCCACAGCCGGTTGAAGGACTTCCTGCGTCCCCGCCGCGGCATCGCCACCCGCTATCTGGACAACTACCTGAGCTGGTTCCACCTCGTCGGCCTCGCCCCCGGCGCCAATGACCGAGCCTGCCTCGCCGCCGCCGTAACAAGGTGACGCATACATTTCACGAATTGAGCCTTTAAAAAGGCGCCCCACCGAGCGTTGCGAGATGCTGTCCACGATGCCGCGTCGCATCGCCTCGTCGGCGACCTCCTGCTGCGACCACTGGGTGATCGGCCGGTCGCTGGCCGACGGCGGCTCGCAGGCGATGGCGATGATGGCGCAGATCTGCTCGGCGCCGAACTTGGCCGGCGCGCCGCTCTTCGGCGCATCCGACAGGCGCGCCGCGACCGCGACCCCAGGCGCGCTCGACAGCCAACGCTTGTGCCATCGGCGCACCGTCTTCGGCCACACCCCGAGACGGCGCGCGATCTCGCGCACGCCGACGCCGTCATCGCAATGCAGGATCATGCGCGCGCGCAACGCCATCTGCTGCGGCGTGGTATGGCCGCGCGTGAGACCTTCCAGGGCGCGGCGCTCCTCGTCGCCAAGCACGATCGGGACGGCGGACAAGTGAGCCATCGGACCACTCCATGGTTGCCAAGGACATCCGATGGATAAGACTTTTGGACCCGAAAAACCACAATATATCGTGGGCCAACCACATTTCGCACACAAATCCTGGGAAGCGTGACAAATCCGACCCATCCTTCAAGCGCCTGTGGAGTCGCCTCTTCCACTGTGCTGCACTAGGTTGCCAAGGACCCTGGCCGGCCAGGCCACTGATATCAGGTATCGATGCCACCGGGCCAGACGATGGTGCCCTTGAGGTCGGGCCAGGCGATGGGGGCGCCGCAGGCCTCCGCTGCGGCCGCGGCACCGATCTCCGGGTCCCAGTGGGCGGCGACGAAGCGCCGGCCGGAGGTGTCCTGGCCGGCGTCAGAAACCAACCAGCGCATGGGGTGGAACATCGCCTCGGGCTGGATCAGGTCGGCGCGGTCGAAGCCGGATTCCGGCGGCACCATCGGCGTGTCGGCGGGACCGCCCGGCACCACCACGTTGACGGTGATGTCCGTTTCGGCGAACTCCTCCGCCCAGGAGGAAGACGCCGCCTCCAGCGCCGCCTTGCTCGCCGCATAGGGCAGGAAGCCGCCCCGCTGCATGGTGAAGAAGCTGGTGGTGACGTTGATGATGCGGCCCCGGCCGCGCGCCTCGAAATGGGCCAGCACCGCCTTCACCATGTTGAAGGGCCCGCTGGCGTTGACGCCCAGGAAGTCCTGCCACTGCTGGTGGTCGACCTCCGAGGTTTTCACCGGATTGTCCATGTGCGTGGGGCGCACCCGGCTCATGCCGAGCCCGGCGTTGTTGATCAGCGCGTCGATATGGCCCCAGCGCGCCAGCACCCGGGCAATCGCCTCGTTGCAGGAGGCCGGATCGGTGACGTCGGCCACCAGGGGCAGAAGCTCGCCGGCCGCGTTGTCGAGCCGGGCCATCTCGGCCTCCAGCTCCGCGATGCCGTCGGCCGTGCGGTCGAGGCTGGCGACCTTGGCGCCGTCTTGCACGAAGCCCTGCGTTAGCGCCCGGCCGAAGCCGCCGGCGCCCCCGGTAATGACCACGACCTTGCCTGCCGCGCTCTCGTCGTTCATCCGATGCCTCCTCTCGTACGGCTCGGCTATCATGAATGATAGCGCGCCCGACCGCCCCGCTCCCCCGGCCCGGCCACCCCCCAGGGCACCCCAAGGGTACACTCCACGGGTGGTTGGGCCGGGGGAGCGGGGTGGTCGGGACCTGCGACAGCAACCGCTAGGTCTCACGCGAAGCCTAGCGCCAAGCCCGCGCCGGCGCCATACTCGCGCCCAAAGGGAGGATCTCGGATGACGCAAGCGGACCCCGATCTCGTCGCCTGGCTGGACGCGGCCCAGACGGCGCCCGAGCCAATGGCCGAAATCCTGGAGGCGCATCCCGGCATGACCGCCGAGGATGCCTATCGTTTGCAGCTGGCCGTGATGGCGGCCCGCGTGGCGCGGGGCGACCGGATTGTCGGCTACAAGGCGGCCCTTACGTCCAAGGCGATGCAGGAAGAGACCGGGATTCCGGAGCCGATGCTCGGCACCCTGCTCGCCAGCCGGGTCTTCCCCGAGGACCAACCGGTGTCCTTCGCCGCGGCCGGCCTGATGCGCACCTCGCTGGAACCGGAGATCTGCGTGTTGCTGAAGGATAGGCTGCAAGGGCCCGGCGTAACGGCGCTGGATGTGCTTTCCGCCGTCGCCGGCTACCTGCCGGCGGTCGAGATCGGCGATTATCGCCTCGGCCAAGGTGTCGGCTCGCTGCAGAGCGCGGTCTGCTGCAACACCTTCAATGGCGGCATCGTCGTCGGCACCCGCCTGACGGCGCCCGACGGCATCGACCTCCGCCTGGAAGGCATGTCGATGCGCCTGAACGACGCGCCCGCCGGCTCCGGCACAGGGGTCGAGGTGCTGGGCGATCCGCTGAACTCCGTCGCCTTCATGGCCAACAAACTGGCCGAATTCGGCGGCGCGCTCGCGGCGGGGATGCTGCTGATGACCGGCTCGATCACCGGCAGCATCGAGATTGCGCCCGGCGACCGGGTCGACGTCGCCTTCACGCGCCTCGGATCGCTGACACTGCGGCTGGTCGCATAGGATCCATGGGGACAGTACCCTTTGATCCTGGAGGCTCTCCGGCGGGAATGGCCGGCGCGCGGCGTATGGATGGCCCGCGCCCACCGGGAGCACGGCCATGCCATGAGCGCCATCGCCGAGGCCACCGGCCCGCGCTACTCGTCGGTTTCCAAGATCATCAAGGCGTCGGAAGAGGACCGTAATACAAGATTCAGGACCTGACCCTCGTGGTGCGCGACCCTCGTTGTGCGAACGGATCGTCAAAGGTCTTTATGGCGTGGAAGCGAACCAATTGTAGAGCGCCGTATTCAATTGCGGTGAGCACTTGAGACCAATATTCAATTTCCGTCATGACCGATCTGCCCATATTCCTAGGTATCGGGTTATTTTTCAGACCCGCGGCGAAACGCTGCATTTCACCAACGATGGTGTCGCAATATTCCTTCAATTCATCGTGAGCGACGTGAACGTCGAAACCGACATCAATCAATTCGGAACGCAATGCATCGAACGGCGACAGATTAGGCGCGATTTAAAGCAAGTCAATCCAATCATTGAGATACGTCTTATCCATAATCGGATTCGTGACATAGTCCGTGAACACCATTTGTCCTTGCGGCCTCAGCAATGCGTAGACCGCTTCGAGCACTGCTTTGCGGTTCTTGAAGCGGTGAAGCGACTCGCGAGAGATCACTGCATCGCGCCGGTGTTTCTGAATTTTTTTGTCGCTGAGAGTTGAGTTTATCGGCACGGCCCTTTCCTGTAGACCGTCCACTGAAATCAGCTCCTGGGATGCCGCGAAAAAACATTCCACAGGCTCGATACCGTCGATCTAGGCTCCCGTTTCTCCGGCGACGACGCGCAAACCCGTGCCCAGTTGGCATCCGACTTCGACAACCGAGTGTTCACTGCTCAGTCCCAGCGGATCGATCAATTTTCTGCAGCGTGCGGTGGCGGCGGGACCATCTTCGCCAGTACCGAAAATCATTTGCAGGGCGCCGACGCGCTGTGGCGCGCGGTCTGTCGGGTCTGTCGGCTCCGAGTTCTCTTCATCGTCGTCACTCCAGGCGACACGAGGCGGCGCTTCGTCCGCGACTTCGAGTTCATAGCCGTTCCACCAGGCGTTGAAACGATTCTTTAAGGAATCGGGTTTCATGCAAGGGTCCATCCCGAGTTTCTTTACCAAGAAAGAGACCTTGAGGGCCGGGGGCATTTACGCACAGGTACATTGATCCTGGCGATCAATGGTAAATTTTCCGTTTCAATAAGCAATTAAATGCGCAAATGAATGAACTCCAGCTTACTTAGAGTCCGACTCGAAATGAATCGAGTGTTTTCAGGCTCTTGCGAGACGGCGCGTGAGGAGTTGGATGCTGGCGAGGAAGATCCAGGCCTCGGCGGTCTCGATGGCCGTCTCGAAGTCCTTGGCCAGCCGCCGGTTTCGATTGAGCCAGGCGAGCGTGCGCTCGACGACCCATCGGCGGGGCAGGAGTTGGAAGCCCTTCACGCCCGCGGGACGGTTGACGATCTCCAGCGACCAGCGGCCGATCCGCTTCAGTGCGCCCTCGAGCTTGGGCCCGGCATAGGCGCCGTCGGCGAAGACGTGGCGCAGGCGGGGAAAGTGGCGGGGGATGGCGGCGAACACCGCCGGCGCGCCGTCGCGGTCCTGGATCTCGGCGCCGTGGACCACGACCGCGACCAGCAGGCCGCCGGTGTCGGTGAGGATGTGACGCTTGCGGCCCTTGACTTTCTTTCCGGCGTCGAAGCCCCGGATACCGCCGCTTTCCGTGGTTTTTACGCTCTGACTGTCGATGATACCGGCCGACGGGCCGGCCGCGCGGCCCTCGGCCTCGCGCGCCGCGACCAGCAGTTGCCGGTTGACCTCGGACCAGGTGCCGTCGTCCCGCCAGAGATAAAAGTAGCGCTGCACCGTCGAGCGTGGCGGGAAGTCCCGGGGCAGCATGCGCCATGGACAGCCGCTACGCAGTAGGTAGAGGATCGCATTCACCACCTCGCGCAATGCCGTCGTCCGAGGCCGTCCCAGCGCTTTGGCGCGAGGCAGCAACGGCTCCAGCACCTTCCATTCTCCATCCGTCAGGTCGCTTGCGTAGCGCAGCAGGTCGCGTTCATACTTCGGGCGAGTGATTTTGGTCCACATGTTGTGTCTCCCTGGTTGCTAAATACAAACAGTGAATCACAACTGACTGAAATCACTCAACTCTTTTCGGGCCAGACACTAAACGCGAATAGCCCATTGTGACGGAACCATGATATGCCCCCACATCCTGAGATCGGGTTCTTAATTTTGCGTTCGTGCGGTGCGGGGTCGTCGGATGGCCAGACCGCCGCGCATCGAATACCCGGGTGCGCACGATCACGCGACGAGCCGCGGCGACGCGGGCGCCGACATCGTGCATGACGGCGCCGACCGAAGTTTCCGGCCCGTCGTCGCCTTCATGCGCCTTGGCGCGCTCACTCTCCGGCTTGTCGAATAGGCGCTTCGGCCCCCAAGCCGAATTCGGCCGCGATCAGCTCATAGCTCCGCCGCCGCACCGCTTCGTCGTGGGTCCAGGTGACGATGGCGATCTCGTCGACGCCGACGTCGGCCGCCAGCTCGCCGATTCCGGCCGCCACTTGGGGCCCCGTGCCGACCATCTCGCGCCGGCGGTATTGCTCGATCCGGGCCTCCTGGCCGGCCTCCTTCAGATAGGCCAGCGCCACCTCGGCCGGCTCGAACGGCACGAAGATGCCCCGGTCGCGGTGCATGCGGAACTTGACCCGGCTGGCATAGTGGAGAAGCGCTTCTTCCTCCGTGTCCGCCGCCAGCGCCCAGACGCAAAGGCCGGCGACGGGCTCGGGGTGGCGCTCGCTCGGCTGGTAGCCGTCGCGGTACATCCCGATCGCCTCCCGCCCCCCCTCGCCGTCGGTGAAGAACCAGGCGAAGCTGTAGGGGATGCCGAAGTGGGCGCCGACCTGGGCGCCGTAGCCGGAACTCCCCAGCATCCAGACCTCCGGCACCGTCTTGCCCATGGGATGGGCCTTGAGGCTGGCGAAGGCGTGGTCCTCGGGGAGTGGTGTGTCGGAGATCCAGGCGATCAGGTCGCGGACGTCGGCCGGGAACTGCGCCGGCTTCTCGTTGGCCATCGGGTGAAGCGCGAAGGCGGTCCGCCCGTCCGAGCCGGGCGCCCGGCCGAGCCCGAGGTCGATCCGCCCCGGCGCCAGGGCGTCCAGCACGCGGAACTGCTCCGCCACCTTGAAGGGTGAGTAGTGCGGCAGCATGATCCCGGCGCTGCCGAGGCGGATCCTCCGGGTCTCGCGCGTCAGCGCGCCCAGCAGAATTTCGGGCGCGGTGCCGACGATGGTCGGGTGGTTGTGATGCTCCGAGACCCAGAAGCGGTGATAGCCCAACGCCTCGCAATGGCGGGCGAGCTGGAGCGTATCCAGGATCGACTGGCCATGCGGGCGACCGTCGACGGCGATCGACTGGTCGAGAACGGCGAGACGCGGCATCTCCACCTCAGTCGAGGAGCGAGGCGCCGAAGTTCCGCGCCGGGTCCATCTCGGTCACCGGCTGCTCCAGGGGCCGCGCCGGCTCCGGCAGGTCGCAGGGCAGGAACTCGCCCGATCCGCGTTCGGCGTTCAGCTTGCCGTCCTCCACGACGATGCGGCCCCGGCTCGCCACTAGCACCGGCCAGCCGGTGATCTCTCGGCCCTCGTAGGGGGTGTAGCCGACGTTGTCGTGCAGGATGTCCCAGGTCACGGCGCGGGTCTCGTTCGGATCCCAGATGGCGAAGTCGGCGTCGGAGCCGACGGCGATGGTGCCCTTGCGGGGATAGAGGCCATAGAGCTTGGCGGCGTTGGTCGAGGCCAGCTCGACGAATTTGTTGAGGCTGATCCGGCCCTTGCCGACACCCTCCGAGAACAGCAGCGGCAGGCGCATTTCGACGCCCGGCAGGCCGTTCGGGATCTGCTTGAAGCCCGGATTGGGCCCGTGCGCGAGCTTGCCGGTCTCGTCGTAGCGATAGGGCGCGTGGTCGGAGGAGAAGACCTGGAAGGTGCCGTTTTGCAGGCCGCGCCAGACCGCCTCCTGGCTTTCGGCGTCGCGGGGCGGCGGGCTGCAGCAGAACTTGGCCCCCTCGGAGCCCGGCTTGTCCAGGTCGTCGGCGGTCAAGAACAGATACTGCGGGCAGGTCTCGCCGTAGACCCGCATCGCCCGGTTGCGGGCCCAGAGGATCCGCTCCATCGCCCGCTGCTCCGAGACGTGGACGATCAGCACCGGCACGTCGATCAGCTCGGCCAGGTGGATGGCGCGGTTGGTCGCCTCGCCCTCGGCGATGCGCGCGTGGCTGATGGCGTGGAACTTCGGCTGCGTGTGGCCCTTGGCCACCAGCTTTTCGGTGAGCCAGCGGATGACGTCGTAGTTCTCCGCGTGCACCATCATCATGGCGCCTTCGCGGCGGGCCAGCTCCATCACCTGCAGCATCTGGTAGTCGTCCAATTGCAGGCTCTCGTAAGTCATGTAGACCTTGAAGCTGGTGTAGCCGTCCTTGATCAGGGCCGGCATCTCCTGGCCCAGCACCTGCTCGGTGGGGTCGGAGACGATCAGATGGATGGCGTAGTCGATCACCGCCTTGGGCTCGGCCAGCGCCCGATACTCGTCGACCGTCTTGCGCAGGGAATCGCCCCGCTGCTGGGCGGCGAAGGGGATCACCGTGGTGGTGCCGCCGAAGGCGGCCGAGCGGGTACCGGTGTAGAAATCGTCGGCGCTGCTCACCCCGCCGACCGAGGCCTTCTGCTCCAGGTGGACATGGCTGTCGATGCCGCCGGGCAGCACCAATTTACCCGTCGCGTCGATCTCGCGGGTCCCCGCGCCCAGGCTGGCGCCAAGCGCCGCGATCCGACCGTCCTTGACGCCGACGTCGCACCTCGTCGTATCGGCCGCCGTCACCACCGTGCCGCCACGTATCACGATATCGAATTCCGCCATGGCCCTGATCCTCCCCGCTGAAGCGAGGACGCATACTGCGGCCTAGGACCGGGCTTGGCAACGCGCTCGGAGGCCGAAGATCTTTCGGGGGATCGACCGGGAGCAGGTGGAACCGCCCGGTGCGCGGTCCACGATTTCGCCGAGAGACGCCGCCGTCGGCCGGTCAAGGGCGCCACGACGATGAAGACATTGCTCCTGGTCAAGGGGTATCCGTTGCGAGGAGCATGAACCTGTCGGAAGACATTCCATACCGCCGCATTCCCGGTGAGCGTGGCGTGGTCGGACGAGCCCGCGCGCGGCGGCGAGCGGACTAAACCCCGCCGGCCGCACGTTCGAGAACTGTCGAGAACATTTCGAATTGACCGCTTTATGTACCATATGAATTGACCGCTTCATGTTGTGGTTGTTGGGCCTGTGGATAAGTGGGGAACCCGCCGTGGCGGGTTGTCCACTTATCCACAGGCCGGGCGCGCGTCGAAGCGGTTCACGCGGCCGCTCTGCTGTTCTTGGTTTCGTCGAGGACGGTGCCGTCGGCCTGATATCGGGCCAGCCGGCGGGGGCCGTGGAAGACCGCCAGGGTGCCGCCGGAGTATTCGTGGACCCGCACCGATGCCTTGACGTAATGGCGGCGGTGGCGATCCTCCGGGATCTGCAGCACCAGCCGCTTGTAGCGCACCGTGTTGTCGTTGCCGACGATCCGGTCCTCCTGGATGCACAGGATGTCGTCGAGCGATCCGGTGAAGGGGACAAAGGCCGAGCCCTCGGCTTCGGCCGGCACCGCGAAACGGGCGTTGTGGCGGGGCAGATAAATCTCGCGCAGGAACGCGTTGGCCTCGGCCATCGTGGTGATGGCGGCCAAGCGCAGTTCCTGCGGCAGGCGATTCTGCAATGTCGCGAACATGCGCTCCGAGCGCCCCCGGGCCTCGGGGGAGTAGGCCGGGATCAGTTCGATGCCCAGCTGGCCCAGGGCTCGGCCCACCTGGGTCGGGTTGTTCTTGTCCACCTTGCCGCCGGCCTCGGGCGTGTGCCAGTAGTGCGAGGCCCGGTCGGCGTAGAGCGAGCAGAACAGCCCCCGGACCTCGATCACCTCGCCCAGGGCCCGGAAGCTGCTCATGGTCCCCTCTTCGTCGACGAAGAAGGCCGAGTAGATCTCGCTGGTTGCGTCATCCATGGTGACGATCAGGTCCCACCACTGCCCGGGAACCCATTGGTGGGTCGAGCCGTCCTGGTGCAGCATCATGGCGGGCAGGGCGCGGCGCGGCCGCTTGCGCCGGTGCGCGCCTCGCCGCGGTGCCGGACGTTTGCGCCCGTGGGCCTGGAGCGTCAGGCGGACCCAGTTGTAGCTCCGCGTGAAGCCGTGCTCATCGAGCAGCTTCTCGTGGAAGTGCTTGGCCGTGAAGTCCCAGTAGCGCGTGTCGAACAACTCCAGAACCTCCATCACCGTGTCCACCGGCACCCGGTGCCCCGAGACCTTGCCCAGCCGGCGGTCATACAGACCCTCCGCGCCTTCCGCCTCAAAGCGACCCCGCCAGCGCCGGAACGTTCGCTCGCTCATCCCCAGGATCGACGCCGCCTCCGCCTGGCTCAGTCGCCGCCGCTTCGCGCGCTCCAGAATCTCCTCGAACTTCATCTGCCGTAGTCCTTGCAACACCTCGGCCCGCTTCATCGCCGCCCTCCTCGAAGGCGACGTTCTAAACCGGACAGATCACATGGTACCTACGGCGGTCATATCGTGTGTTAGCGACACCGCACGTTCGAGAACTTGACGAGCGTTTGGTTTTTTGCAAGCATAAGAGGAAGCGGTCCACTTTTCTGGCGTATCTTCGACACTCTTGGGAAGATGAAAAATCACTCTCTGGAGGGATACTGTTCGTATTTTTTTCGATATAACAAGGGAGGATGAAATTAAATACTATGAAATCCGTCAACGTTGCTATCGCAGGTGTCGGTAACTGTGCCAGTTCTTTGATTCAAGGTGTTGATTACTACAGACAGGAGGACTTGCAGGAAACCGTCGGGATCATGCATCCCGACATCGGTGGCTATGCTCCGTGCGACATCGCCTTTGTCGCCGCCTTCGACATCGACCGGCGCAAGATCGGCCGTCCGTTGGAGGAGGCCATATTCGCGCCGCCGAACTGCGCCCTTGTCTTTCAACGCGCCATCACCCCGACCGGCGTCGTGGTCCAGAAGGGACCGGTTCTGGACGGGCTGGCCGAGCACATGTCGGATTATGGGGACGACGAGGCCTTCCGCCTCTCCGAGGCGCCCGAGGTCGACCTGACCGTGGCGCTGCGTCGCTCCGGCGCCGAGGTCTTGGTCTGCTATCTTCCCGTCGGCTCCGAGCAGGCGGTCCGTCACTACGCGAGGGCTTGTCTGGAGGCCGGCGTGGCGATGGTCAACTGCGTGCCGGTCTTCCTCGCTTCCGATCCCAATTGGGCCGACAAGTTCCGTGCGGCGGGCCTGCCCATCGTCGGAGACGACATCAAGAGCCAGGTCGGTGCCACCATAATCCACCGGAACCTGGTACGGCTCTTCAACGATCGCGGCTATTCGGTGGACCGGACTTACCAACTCAACACCGGCGGCAACACCGACTTCCTCAACATGCTGGCCCTGGAGCGGCTGAAGTCGAAGAAGCAGTCGAAGACGAACTCGGTACAGTCGCAGCTCGATCTACCGCTGCCCGCCCGCGACATTCACGTTGGACCTTCCGACTACGTGCCTTGGCAGGGCGACAACAAGGTCGCGTTCATTCGCATGGAGGGCCGTGGCTTCGGCGGCGCCGGAATCGAGCTTGAGCTTCGCCTCTCGGTCCAGGATTCGCCCAATAGCGCGGGTGTCGTCATCAATGCCATCCGCTGCGCCAAGCTGGCGCTGGTACGTGGTCTCGCCGGACCGCTCGAAGCGGTTTCCGCCTACTACATGAAGACGCCGCCCAGGCAGATGCGGGACGACGAGGCGCGGGAGAGGTGCGAGACCTTCATCCGAGGCGAAGGGACTCTCGCCGGCGATGTCGCCGCACGGCGGCACGCCGCCGCCGACTAAGACCATGCCGCCGGCAGCCGCGAGCGCTGGACGCGACAAGGCTTGGGAAAGGCGTTCCCACCCGGCCGCCGCTTGGTGGCCGGAGCAATTGCGGGCCCTGCACGCCGCAGTCCGGCGAGAGGTGGCGGCATCGTCCGCCGTCGATCTCGGGCGGCGAAACGCCAAGGGTGATCTGGTCAAGGACTTCGATTTGGCGGCCGATCGGACTATCGCCGAGTTTCTCGAGCCGTTGGCGGTTCCTCTCGTCCTAGAGACGGAAGAGGGGCCGAGCCGCATGATCGGCGGCGAACCACCCGAATGGCGTCTGATCGCCGATCCCGTCGATGGCTCCGACAATCGGACAAGAGGCCTGCCCTTGAGCGCCTTTTCCTGCGCCGTGCTTCCCGCTGGCACGGCGCTCCAGCCAGAGGCGGTCGTCGCTGCCATAGTGGGACCGATGGAGCATGAGGACGCCTGGGTCGCGACGGTCGGCGCCGGCGCCCGGCATGGGTCGGCGCGCATCACGACGTCCACCGCCGCCAAACTCGCCGAGGCCATGGTCTCGGTCGAGTTGAACCATTGTCATCCCTCGCCTGCGCTCGGCCGGGTCATGGGCATGGCGCGGGGTGTGCGCAGCTACGGCTGCGCCTCCCGGGCCCTGGCGCTGGTCGCCGCCGGCGCCATCGACGCGCACATGGATATTCGTGGCCGCCTCACAATCGAGAGCTGGCTCGCCGGCGGGTTTCTGGTTCAGGAAGCCGGAGGCTGCGTCATGAGCCCGGACGGTGGTCCCGTGCCGGCGCCTACGAGCCTGATAGAGAGACGCTCTCTGATCGCCGGTGCGACGCCGGAGCTCTGCCGTGAGATCGTACGCGAGCTCGGAAGTCACGATGTCTGACGCGCGCACCGCCCGACCCGAGCTCGCCGTGATTCTGGCTGCCGGTGCCGGAACCAGACTTTCGTCACTGACGCCGACGTCGAAGCCGATGACCATGCTGCTCGGCCTGTCGCTGGCCGAACGCACGCTCACGACCTTCAGCGAAGACTTGGGCATTAGGCGCTTTCTCGTCGTTCTGGGACACGACGCGAACCGGGTACGCGAGCACTTCCAGCAGATTGCCCCCCGACGTGATCTCGAGATCGCGTATGTCGAGGCTGCCGAGTGGCGGCTCGGTAATGGCGCGAGCGCCCGCGCTACCAAGGATCATATCGAGGCTGAGGTCTTCTTCCTCGCCATGGTCGATCATGTCTTCGACCACGAGATCGGCCGACGGCTTTGCCGAGCGCCGCCCCCGGTCGGCGGCATCTCTTTGGCCGTGGATCGCGACAAACAAGGCATCTACGATTTTGACGACGCCACCCGCGTGTGTCTCAACGGCTCGAAGATCACTGCGATCGGCAAGCATCTGGAGAACTCGGACGCGGTCGATACAGGCGTGTTCCTATGCACTTCAGGTCTCTTTGAAGGGCTCGAGCGGGCCTCCGCCCAGGGCGCGCATGGGCTATCCGCCGGCATCACCGAGCTGAGCCTCGCGGGTCGTGCATACGCCGTCGATGTAACCGGCTGCCCCTGGTTCGACGTGGACACGCCGGAGGCGCTGAAGGTGACCGAGGTGAATTTGCTACGCGCCGCGGCAACCAAGCCCAGTGATGGTCCTGTCGCCGGCCACCTCAACCGACCGGTGTCGCGCCTTCTGACCCGCTATCTTGTCGGGACTCCGCTCACACCCAACCAGATTTCGTTTTTGTCGATGGTGTTGTCTTGCCTAGGCGCGCTCGCCTTCGCGATGGGCGGCTATGTGGCCCTGGCCTTGGGTGGCATCGCGGCGCAGATCGCCTCGATCGTCGACGGCTGTGACGGCGAGGTGGCACGATTGAAGCGCATGCACAGCGACTTCGGTGGCTGGTTCGATGCGGTTCTCGATCGCTATGCCGACGCCTTCCTGCTCTTCGGCCTGACTTGGCACGTCTATCTTCAGAACAGCAGCCATGCTGCACTCGCCCTCGGCTTCGCGGCGATCATCGGTTCCTTCATGAACAGCTATTCGGCGCAGCGCTATGACGGCCTGATGATGGCTCGCAACGGGCGGAGCGCTCGGTTTCGTCTCGGACGCGACGTTCGCGTCTTCCTCATTTTCCTCGGTGCGATCGCGAACCTGCCGTTGGCCACGCTGTTTGTCATTGCCGTTGTCATGAATTTCGAGGTGGTGCGGCGTATCTACGTCCTGTCCCGGGAGACGCCTCTGGCCTGATATGGGCTATTGTCAATTCCTTGAGCCCTCTTGAGCTCGGTCTTCGGGCAAAACGGGCCCCAATTATCCGCGCTCCTGGTACTCGTGGCGCTCGGCGTTTTCGCCCGTGCCGCGACCGTAGTAGTGCCACTTCGGGAAATTGAAGTCGGACGTGACCGAGCAGGGCTGCTGCAGCACGGCCTGCAGAAACGACTCGAGATCGGGCACATTGTTGTAGGCGGCGCTGCAAAAATGCTCCACGCGAGGCGGCCGGGTAGTCCGGTTGCGGCGGCGCGAAGATGCGCCAGTGATCGTCCCCTGTTGTTAGCGACGGGGGGCAGGAGATGTATGGCGTGGAGTTGTATGCGCAGGTTCGGCTGGCAGTTGTCGATGAGGGGCTGAGCCACCGTGAGGCGGCGCGGCGGTTTGGCATCGACCGCCGGACGGTGAAGAAGATGCTGAGCTACTCGGCGCCGCCGGGGTATCGGCGGACGATGCCGGTGAGACGGCCGAAGCTGGAAGAGTTCACGGCGGTCATCGACGCGATCCTGTCGGCGGACCGGGATGTGCCGCGCAAGCAGCGGCACACGGCACAACGGATCTTCGAGCGGCTTCGGGACGAGCACGGCTTCACCGGCGGCTACACCATCGTGAAGGACTACGTCCGCGCTCAGCGGCAGTCGACACGCGAAGCCTTCGTGCCGCTGCATCACCCGCCGGGCCATGCCCAGGCAGACTTTGGCCAAGCGGTGGTCGATCTGCGTGGCAAGCGGGAGAAGGTCCACTTCTTCTGCTTTATCTTGCCCCATTCGAACGCCTGGTTCGTGAAGGCCTACCTGCGGGAGACGACGGAGGCTTTCCTGGACGGGCACGTCAGCGCCTTCGCCTTCTTCGGCGGGATCCCTCGATCGATCCTGTACGACAACACGACGCTGGCGGTGGCGCGGATCATGGGCGACGGCGAGCGCCGCCGCACCCAGGCCTTCTCGCATCTGCAGTCGCACTATCTGTTCCGCGACCGCTTCGGCCGGCCCGGCAAGGGCAACGACAAAGGGAAGGTCGAGGCGCTGGTGAAGACGGCGCGGCGCAAGTTCTTCGTGCCGATCCCAAAGGTGCGGGACCTGGACGCCCTGAACGAACAGCTGATGGCGGGTTGCCTGGCGCGTCTCGACGCCCTGGAGGAAGGCGAGAAGGCAACGGCGCTGCTGGCCGACCTCGAGGCTTTGCGCGATCTACCGGCCGTCCCCTTCGAGGCTTGTGAGCAACATCCCGGGCAGGTCTCCTCGATGGCCTTGGTGCGCTACCGGCTGGTGGATTACTCGGCGCCGACGGTCCACGCCTACAAGGACGTGATGGTCAAGGGCTATGTCGACCGGGTCGAGATCACTCTCGGCGCCGAGATCATCGCCCGTCATCCCCGCTCCTATGTGCGTGGCGACGTGGTCTACGACCCGCTGCACTATCTGTCTTTGCTGGAGAAGAAGCCGGGTGCCCTGGATCAAGCGGCCCCGCTGCTGGGGTGGAAGCTGGATCCCGCCTTCGACGAGCTGCGCCATCTCCTCGAAGCCCGCTTCGGCCATCGCGGCAAGCGGGAGTACATCCAGGTGCTGCGCCTGTTGGAGGACTTCCCCGAGAGCCAGGTGAGGGTGGCGGTGCGCGAGGCGGTGAAGCGGCGCCTGGTCGGCTTCGATGCCGTCAAGCATCTGCTCCTGGCCCGGATCGAGAGGCGACCGGCCCACCTGGACTTCTCTCGCTATCCTCACCTCCCCCAGCCCTTTGTCGCCGCGACACGGATCGCCGATTACGCAACCTTGCTGGCGGGAGGCGCCGGACATGGCTGAAGCCCCACGCCTCCTGCTCGATCACCAACTGAAGAGCCTGAAGCTGCCGACCGTCCTGCGCGAGTACGACAAGCAGGCGCGGATCGCGGCCGGCGACGGCGTCGACCATGTCGGCTATCTCGCCCGGCTGACCGAGCTGGAGCTGATCGACCGAGAGCGCCGGTTGGTCGAGCGGCGCATCAAGCAAGCCAGGTTCCCCATCGTCAAACAGCTCGAGAGCTTCGACTTCAAGGCCGTGCCGGAACTCAACAAGATGCTGGTGCTGGACCTGGCCCGGGGCGAGTACGTCGCGCGGCGGGAGAACGTGATCCTGCTCGGCCCCTCCGGTGTCGGCAAAACCCACATCGCGCTCGCCCTCGGACTGGCCGCCTGCCAGAAGGGCCTGAGCGTCCGCTTCACCACCGCTTCCCAGCTGGTGCATGAGCTGATGGAGGCCCGCGACGAGAAGAGGCTGCTCCGCCTCCAGGCCCAGCTCGCCAAGGTCAATCTCCTGATCGTCGACGAGCTCGGATACGTCCCGCTGTCGCAGACCGGGAGTGAGCTGCTGTTCGAGATCTTCAGCCAGCGCTACGAGCGCGGCGCCACCATCGTCACCTCAAACTTGCCCTTCCAGGAATGGACCTCCGTCTTCGCCAGCGAACGCCTCACCGGCGCGCTGCTCGACCGGATCACCCACCATGTCCATATCCTGGAGATGAACGCAGAAAGCTACCGGCTCAAGCAGAGCCGATCGCGACGACGACACCCTTCCCAATAATCTCGCTTCCTCCCCCGCTTGCCCACGTGGGTCCACAGGAACCTCCCACGCGCGGGCCGCCGATTGCCCAATTGAAAGGCACGTCGCCCCGCGCGCGGGTCCCTCCTATGGACTACGTGGACAAGCTGCCACCGAGCCACTGGTACATTGTTACGCCGCCGCCCTGGCCCATATTCCGGCCGCCGTTGACACACAGTGTAGATGTTCACCTCGAAGCCCCAGCGCTCCATGGTGTTGACGATCCACGTGAGGTTCGACAGGCCCCAGGGGACCGAGAAGCGGTTGATCCCCCAACCGCGTAGGCCCTCTAGGACGCGCCGCCCCTCCTCGGGGAGGGTGTCGATTAGAGGCGCGAGGAAATCGATCCGACACTGGATCACGGTCCCCGGAAACGTGGCGGAGAGCCTGCGGAAGCCGTGCTCACCCAAAATCTCTAGGCTCAATTCGTGAATTGTATGCGTCACCTTGTTACGGCGGCGGCGAGGCAGGCTCGGTCATTGGCGCCGGGGGCGAGGCCGACGAGGTGGAACCAGCTCAGGTAGTTGTCCAGATAGCGGGTGGCGATGCCGCGGCGGGGACGCAGGAAGTCCTTCAACCGGCTGTGGCGGCTGTTCACCGTCTGCACATGCAGATCGCCCCGAACCCGTTCCCCCATCGAGCGGTTGAGTGCTTCGTGGCTCACCCCGAGCGCGGCGGCGCAAGGTGGATAGCTCGCGCCACCGTCGGAGACCAGCAGGGCGTCCTTCGCGACCACCGGGTCGAGAGCAGCCGTGAGCGCCGCCGCGTCGACCCTGGGCAGCACCGCGCTCACCGTCGTCCCGCTCCGCCCCGCCGCCGTGCCTTGCGTCCCAGCCCGCGCGCGCCCTTCCGGCTCTCCAGGACGTAGGTCTCGTCCGCTTCCACGATCCCCTTGAGCACCTCCGAATCGCTCCGCGCCGCCGCCAGAAACCGGTGACGCCAGCGGAACGCCGTGCTCACCGCCACGTCGCAGCGCGCCGCCGAGGCCTTCACCGTCTCCCCCTCCGCCAGCGACGCCCCGAACGACAGCCAGCGTTCCTTGTGGTGCAGGCCCGACAGCGGCGTACCGGTCAGCGCGTTGAAGGTCCTGCCGCAGCCCTTGCACTGGTAGCGCCGCAGACCCCGCGCCATACCGCGCGAAACCGCCCCTTCGCTCGCGCAGTGCGGACAGCGCCGGGCCTCGTCCACACCAAGCTCGATCGCGGCCTTCGATGCCTCGCCTTCGCTCCGGCCCGACAGCACCGCGAGCGCCTCGTGCCGCTGCACGCGCGTCAGCCCGCGCGCCGCCGAAAGCCACACCTGGAAACCCTTGCCGTCCATGACCCAACCTCCTGACGTTCCGAGCATTCTATCACAAATGCATACGTTTCACAAATTGAGCTAATCTCTATATGGCCGTTGAACCATAGGGTCTCGGGGGCGAAGTCCAGCGCGCCGACGAGGTCGGAGACGCGGTCCAAGACGTCGTCCCCTTCCTTGAGGTCGATCTTGGCGCTTTTCTCGAACTTCTTGAGGCGTTTCAGGACGTCCTCGAGCGGCAGGAACTCCTCTCCCGGCCCCACCGGCGTCTCCTCGAAGGAATCGTGCCGCACGATGAGACGGCCGTCGGGATCGGTGCGCACGTCGAACTCAGCCCACTCGATGTCGGAGGCGAGATACTGCCGGATGTTGGTATCGTCATTGAGGCCGTGCCAGACGAGCTGCACCTTCCGCGGCAAGGCCTTCTCGGTAATCAGCTCGGTGATGTCGAAACCGGCCCCCCCCCCCCACGGCGCCGGCCGGCAGACCGGAACGGGTGGATTCGAAGATCGTGTCCGCGTGCAGCAGAAGTATCTCGTTTTCCGTGTCGGCGTCGGCGAGAGCGGTCAGGTTGGCGGGCTCGTTATCGACCATGGCGAACACGCGGTAGCCGGCCTTCTGGAAGTGCCTGAGGCCGGCCACTTTCGACTGCTCCACCTGCTCGTCCCAGCCCGCGGAATTCAGGAACAGCAGTTCGTCCGAGAACGACACGCGGTACTGTCGTCCGAGCCTGTTGAGCGAGCGTAGCGTCTCCTCGCGGATCACCGCCGGGCGGCCGCTGTTGAGCGCCACGGTCGTCCTCGGCTGGATCTGGAACCAGCGGATCACCTCCATGACGCCGGCAAACGGCCGGTGGGCCGTAAGCACCGCGGTCGAGGACCAGCGGTTGGCGAGATACCAGTCCAGTACCCTTTGGCGCTGTAGCCGGGGAAGGTTCAGCCGCTCGAGGAGACGGTCGACCTGGTTTTCATGAAGATCGATGTCGCCGAGCTCGAGACCCTCGAAGAACGCGCTGTCATGCTCCTGATCGTACGTCCGCAGCAGATACATGATCATGTGGCGCATATCGAGGATGGTCCCGTCGATGTCGAAAAACACCAGCAGCTCATCGTCTGGATAACGCGCGCGAATTCGGTCGTAATGATGCGCGAGCGTTGTCATCCAGTTGTCCATTGGGGAACTCCTCGCCGGCCTCGCGGTGACTCCTGCTGGTCGCGTTACATGGTGTCCCGTGCCTTGCCCCGCAACCAATTCGTCCGGTAATTCGGGGATAGCACCTCCAGCCAGTTGAATACGGTAGCACGGTAGAGAGTGCCTCGGCCATGTCATCGTTCTCGACGAGAGGCACCTGCGGCAGATTATTGCATCGTCCTTCGACGACTATCATCGCTCCCGAACGCGCCTGTCCGTGGATAAGGACAGTCCCGTCCCCCGGCTGGTCGATAGCGCCAAGGCAGGCGAGATCATCGCCCTGCCGCGGGTCGGCGAGCTCCATCATCGTTACAGGCGACTGGCTTCCTGAGCGCCAACCTGTCACCACCGTGGACAGCAGCCCCGTCGCGCCACTGGCGCGTTCCGGCAAACGCGGATTTGTAGCTTCGACTGCTGCATGGCAGCCCGTCAGCACAGAATCCCTTTATCCTGCCATCGAATCTGCTCGCCCCCGCTCACGCGAGGGTACAAGATCCGCGTGATCAGCGCCCAGATTGAGTTTCCGGGAGGGACAGCGTGACCGTTCTCACCAATCTTCAACAAATGTCTGGTAGGCTTCGATCCCAAGCTGACATAAACTGACATCGAGGTCGAAGCACCATGAACACCCAACGTAGCGGTTCCGAGAGGCGGACGTTTGAACGCCAATTCGTAGACCGTGAAATTATCGTCGAGATAGCAGGACGTCGCCTACGCGGCCAGCTTGTTGATGTCAGCAACAACGGTGCGTTCATCAATTTAGCGGTTGAGATTGAAGTTGGTGACGAGGTCGTCGAGGTTGGTGCGATGCTGCGGGTTGGCGAACAGAGTTTCGAGTGCCTCGTCTATGATCTCTCACCCGGCGGCGCCCGCGTCGAGCTTTGTGAGCCGCGGAATCTGGACACGGGAACCGAGGTCGCGCTGCAGCTGGCGGGGCTTGACCAGATCGCCTCGGAGGTCCGCCACAGCCAAGACCGTGTGCTCGGCTTGATGTTTCTTCACGACAGCGTCCAACAGGTGGAAATTGCCAGCTATATGCTTGCGCGGCGCCTCGCAACGCCACCTGCCGTAGTGGTAGGGCATCCAAAGGGAGACTGACTGGATCCGCAAAAGATGCGATTCATTCTGTTTGCCGATCTGGCGACGAACGTCGTGGTTGGGTCACATGCACAAGATCAGCATTGCCTGATGTTACGGGGACTCTCGAGGGTGGTCTAGACGCCCCGGGGACGGAAAGCCGACATGGGCCGATGACCGGACGTGCCAATGCCTCGGCTAAATTGCCCGCCATGTTCCGCTTCGCTCTCGCGATCACACTTCGCGCCGCGACCAGGCTTGACCGATGTCATCCGCCGAGGGCAAAGCGGTGATGCGCGGAGTCACGCCGCCACCCCGCCAGCCACGAAGCGACGACAGGCGCGGATCGCGCCGTGGGGAAAAAGCGGCTGGGCACGTCCGTCAAGCTGAATTTCCTGGGCGACGCCGAATAATTATCAGCCCCTCAACCGAGGATCACTTCGCCCAGGCTGTAAAGCGCGGCGGTGACCAGCGCCCAGAGCACGACGCGGCGGAACATCGCCTGGCCGAGGCGCCCCGCCACGCGCAGGCCGGCGACGGCGCCGAGGACGGCCACCGGCAGCAGTACCGCCGCCTGGGTCCAGACCGTCGGCCCGATGCCGACCACCGCCGCCTGGATGGCGAGAGCGGCGACGTAGGCGAGGATCAGATAGGCGAGCGTGGTGGCTCGGATCACGTCCTTCCGGGCGCCGATCGCCGTCAGATAGAGCAGGATCGGCGGGCCCGGCATGCCGAGGGCCGTCGCCAGCACCCCGCCGACGGCACCGACCGCGACGTCCACGACGGGCCGCATGCGGATGTCCTCGACCTCGAGGCCCTCGCCCACCGGCGCGCGAGCGAAGAGCAGGCGGGCCGCCATGCCCAGGATCAGCACCGCGACGGTGAACTTCATCACGTCGATGTCGGCGGTGCGGTAGAGCGACATGCCGATCGGCAGGCCGAGCAGCGATCCCGCCAGCAGCCGGCCGAGCAGGCGTCCGGCGATCCATTGCCGGATCCCCGGCACCAGAATGAGCGAGATCGCCAGAGAGACGACGATGGTGAGCTGGACGGCGACGATCGAATCGAGGATCGCCAGATAGAAGGCGATCACCAGCAGCGCATAGCCGAAACCCGTCGCCCCCTGCAGGCCGCCGGCCAGCAGGGAAACCAGGATAAGCGCCACCCACGCGCCCGCGCCCATCGAACTCCTCCTCTTCTATCGCACTCGCCAGAACCGCGATCAGAACCGAGCACGGCGTCAAAGGCAACGCGGAGTACCGCGCCAGAACCAGCACCTCGACAAACAGCTCCCTCGACGACGAAGCGCGACAGATGACGTTCGGGAAGCCATTCATCCACCGACGGCGGCAACGGAAACCCGGTCTCGCGGTCCACCCGGCGGAAGTTGCTCATGACCGATCCCGTCATTCGCGAGCGCATTACCCGAGACCATGGAATCTCGTCCCGCCCCTCGGCCCAAGTCCGACAGGCCGCTAGTGTCCCGAATCGGAAGTTCGTGGCATTGATGGCGTGCGCCGAACGAACTTCCGATTCGATAAGGATACAAGCAGAATCAAGATTCTAGCGTGGTTTGCGGATTTGAAGTTCCTCACGGAGCCAGCCCCAATAATCGAAGGAACTTCAAATCCACCACACTAGGCCAGGCCGCGCTCCATGATGTAGCCGGCGGCGGCCCGGGCGCTGTCGGCGGCCGGTATGAAATCGATGCCGAGCAGTTCCCGGGCCCGGGCGTTATCCAGGTCCTGGCGCCGGCCGAGGACCGGCACGATCGAACGGATCGACCGGTCGAACATCCCCAGGAAGCGGACGACGAAGTCCGGCGCGGTCCTGGTGCTGATCTTCCGCTCGGGATATGCGGCCTCGAGGGTCCGGGCGATGTCGACGAACCACATGAATTCGGCCGCCCCGATGATGCGCTTGCCGGCCGCATCGGGCGTCCGCAGCGCGCTGACGTGCATGCGGGCGACGTCCCTCACGTCGACGATTCCGATGCCGAAATTCGGCTGCATGGGGTCCTTGGCCCGCAGCATCCGCTCCACCACGCGGAGCGAGGTGCCGTAGGAATCGTCGAGCGGCCGACCCAGGACCAGGCATGGATTGATCACCGTGAGCGCGATCTCTCCCGCCTCGCGCTCGACGAAGTCCCACGCCGCCCGCTCTGCGAGCGTCTTCGATTTCGTGTAGGCGGTGACAGCGGCGTGCGACGGGTCGCTCCAGTCCGTCTCGTCGAAGCGGTTTTGCGCCGGATCGCGGGGACTGTTCATCACGGCCGCCGTGGAGGAGGTCAGCACGGCACGGGTCACGCCGGCGGCCCGCGCCGCCCGCAGTGCCCTGAGCGTGCCGTCGACGGCGGGCCGGATCAGCTCGTTCTCGTCCTTCGGCTGGCTCATCGGAAAGGGCGAGGCGGTGTGCATCAGCACGTCCACCCCGGCCATGGCCTCGACCCAGCCGGCATCCGCGCCGAGATCGAGGGTGACGAAACGCAGCCGCGCGTCGAGTCCGTCGCCGCTGGTCAGGTGCGGCCGCACCGCATCCAGGACTTCGTCACCTCGCGCCGCCGAGCGGAGGGAACCGACGACGCCGTAGCCGGCGTTCAGCAGCGCGAGGACGATGTGCTTGGCGATGAAGCCGCTGGCGCCCGTCACCAGGACCGTTTTCGAGGTCGTCATCGGCTCACGCTCGTCCTCGCCGGTGGAGATCGGGTCGAGCATAGCGGATCGTCGACGTCTCGGAAATCGAGCGGGGCGTTGTCGATCACCTCCTTCATCACGAAGAACGCACGGGTCTGGCGCGCGCCCGGCAGCGCGATCGGCCGTTCGCCATACGGGCGGTTGACGTCGGCCATGTCACGCACCCGGATCTTCGGGAAATAGTCGACGTCGCCGGCCACGAGGTGGCGATCGGGCATGAAGGGCAGCCCGGCGATCGCGGCTTCGAAGGCGGCGAAGCTCTCGGGCAACTCCGCAGTGATAAAATTTTCCATTTATTTTCAAGCCGTTTCTCGATTGATCGACCATACAATCCGATATTTATACCCCGATTCAGGCCAAAAGCAGGCCCAACTTGAAGGCACATCGTACTGAATCCATGCCATCCTGCCGTCACGTCCCAACACCAATCCGGAGCGAGAGATGCCGGAGAAGTTCGAACGCTACCCCCTCACCTTCGGTCCGACCCCGATCGAGGAGCTGAGCCGCCTTTCCCAACATCTGGGCGGTTCGGTCGAGATTTTCGCCAAGCGCGAAGACTGCAATTCCGGCCTGGCCTTCGGCGGCAACAAGTTGCGCAAGCTCGAGTACATCGTGCCCGATGCGCTCGCCTCTAACGCGGACCGCTGGTCACCATCGGCGGGGTCCAGTCGAACCACACCCGTCAGGTCGCGGCGGTCGCCGCCAAACTCGGCATGAAGTGCCGCCTGGTGCAGGAGAGCTGGGTCCCCTTCGAGGACGCCGTTTACGACCGCGTCGGCAACATCCTGATGAGCCGGGTGATGGGGGCTGAGATCGACTTGGTGGACGAAGGCTTCGACATCGGAATCCGCGAAAGCTGGGAACGGGCGCTGGAGGACCTGAAGGCCAAGGGTGGCAAGCCCTATGCCATTCCGGCCGGCGCCTCGATGCACGAGCTGGGCGGACTGGGCTTCGTCGGCTTCGCCGAGGAGGTCCGCGCGCAGGAGGCCGAGCTGGGCTTCGCGTTCGACTACGTCATTGTTTGCACGGTCACCGGATCGACCCATGCCGGCATGCTGGTCGGCTTCGCCAAGGATGGACGCGCCGACAAGGTGATCGGCATCGATGCGTCCGGGACGCTTGAGCAGACCCGCGCGCAGGTGATGGAGATCGCGCGCAATACCGCCGAGCTGGTCGCTCTGGGGCGCGAGATCGGCGACGACGATCTCGTCCTGCTGGCCGATTATGCCTATCCGGCCTACGGCGTGCCCTCGGCCGAGACCAACGAGGCCATCCGTCTAGCGGCCCGCACCGAGGGCATGATGACCGACCCGGTCTACGAGGGTAAGTCGATGCAGGGCCTGATCGACCTGGTGCGCAAGGGCTATTTCCCCCCGGGCTCGAAGATCCTCTACGCCCACCTGGGTGGCGTGCCCGCGATCAACGGCTACAGCTACATCTACCGCAACGGCTGAGCCACGGAAGTCGATATAATCCCGGCGAGCAGACGAACCGACTTGTCTCCGGCGCTTTCCCACCACCGTCATCGCGAGAGGCGAAGCTCCGTGGCGATCCATATGTGGACGGCCCCCGTGGTGCAAGTGCGTTCGCGGCGTGGATATGGATCGGATGCGTCCATATGTACGGTCTGTTTTCGCGGCCTCGTGGCCGCCGACCAATATGGTTTTCGCAAGGCGGGCTCCATTCAGCGGGGCGGCTTCGAAGGGCGCTGGATCGCTCGGATTGTCCCGCGCTCGTTGTCGATCGCACCATCTGCTTGCGCTCTCACACTCCTGGAGACGGCGAAGCCGTCTCGATTTGCCGGTCCCGTCGAACCGCCTTCTACGCGGCGGGGGCGAGGATCGCGTCCGCGCGCCTCGGATCGTAGTCCTCGCCGCTGACCATCAGCTTCCAGGCGATGCGGGCCAGCTTGTTGGCCAAGGCCACGGCCGCCTCCTTCGGCGTCTTGCGCCGCGCCAGGGCCTCCAGCCAGGGCGAGCCCTCGAGCCGTCCCGAGCGCACCTTGGAGACGATCGACATCGCGCCGCAAACCAGGACGGCGCGCAACGTCTCGTTGCCGGCCCGCGTGATCGCCCCCAGGCGCCGCCGGTTGGCACTCGAATGATCCCTGGGCGTCAAGCCGGCCCAGGCCGCGAAGTCCCGGCCGGAGCCGAACAACTCCGCCTCCGGCGCCTTCCACGACAGCAGCGCGGCGCCGACCTGCCCGACACCCGGGATCGCCTTCAGACGCTTCACCCGCGCGTCGCCACGCTGGCGCGCGCGAAGCTTTCGGTTGATCCGCTTCAGACGCTCCCCGAGCTCCCGGTATTCCGCTCCCAGCTCCTCGAACAGCTCGCGCGCCAGCGCCGGCACACTCTGATCCGAGGCGATCCGGCCCAACAGCGGCTCCACCTGGCTCAGTCCCTGGCGTGCCACCAGGCCGAACTCGCCGGCAAGCCCCCGGATCGAGTTCGACAGCCGCGTCCGCTCGCGCACCTTCGTCAGCATCAAAGAGGCCTGGTTCTCAGCCGACTTCACCGGCACGAAGCGCATCGTCGGACGGCCCATCGCCTCGCAGACCGCCTCGGCATCCGCCGGATCGTTCTTGTTCCGCTTCACGTACAGCTTCGCGTACTGCGTCGGCACCAGCCGTACCTCGTGACCGAGCGCGCCGATCTCGCGCCCCCAGTAGTGCGACCCGCCGCACGCCTCCAGCCCGACCACCGTCGGCGCCAGCCGGGCGAAGCACTTCAGAACATCGCCGCGACGCAGCCGGCGACGCAGAACCGGCTGCTCCGCCGCGTTCACCCCGTGAAGCTGGAAAACACTCTTGGACGTGTCGATGCCAATGCGGATAATCTGTTCCAAGGACGGTCTCCCTTGATAAGTTTCGACGAACTCATCCTGGCACATTGCGATGCCGTAGGGGGCCGTCCACCACATCAGCGGGCCTCGATATCGCGCGAAGACGCCCAGGATGGCGGAGAGATCGAACCGAATGCTCGGCGGTATGAGAGGGGAAATGACGAGTCCGTGGCTGGTTTTTGAGAATACCGTATGTAAGGAAATATTGTATAATGTTGAATGTAAAAAAGAAATCGATTCAACGATGTCGAAAGCCATTTCTAATCGTCACTTCTTGTGAATCCGCGCCAAGCATGCCGAGAGCCCAATCCGGCGGCCATGACGAAACCGCGGACAAATCTGGACATAACGACGCCTACCCACAACCGTCATCGCGAGGGGCGAAGCGACATGGCGATCCAGGCGGTCTCGAGGCCGCGCGACGTGGTAGATGCCTTTCACGCCGCCCTGAATCGCCACGCTTCGCTCGCGATGGAACGAATGGGATGGCCGAGAGGTCGGTTCAAAGGCTCACCGGTATAACTTATCGAGGCCCGGCGTTATGCCCAGCCCGCCCGGCCGGCGGGTTCGCATCTCCGGCCACTCTTTCATCTGGGCTCAATTAGTGAAACGTATGCATTTGTGATAGAATGCCCGGAATGTCAGGAGGTTGGGTCATGGACGGCAAGGGTTTCCAGGTGTGGCTTTCGGCGGCGCGCGGGCTGACGCGCGTGCAGCGGCACGAGGCGCTCGCGGTGCTGTCGGGCCGGAGCGAAGGCGAGGCATCGAAGGCCGCGATCGAGCTTGGTGTGGACGAGGCCCGGCGCTGTCCGCACTGCGCGAGCGAAGGGGCGGTTTCGCGCGGTATGGCGCGGGGTCTGCGGCGCTACCAGTGCAAGGGCTGCGGCAGGACCTTCAACGCGCTGACCGGTACGCCGCTGTCGGGCCTGCACCACAAGGAACGCTGGCTGTCGTTCGGGGCGTCGCTGGCGGAGGGGGAGACGGTGAAGGCCTCGGCGGCGCGCTGCGACGTGGCGGTGAGCACGGCGTTCCGCTGGCGTCACCGGTTTCTGGCGGCGGCGCGGAGCGATTCGGAGGTGCTCAAGGGGATCGTGGAAGCGGACGAGACCTACGTCCTGGAGAGCCGGAAGGGCGCGCGCGGGCTGGGACGCAAGGCACGGCGGCGGGGCGGCAAGGCGAAGAAGCGCGGCCTCTCGCGCGAGCAGGTGCCGGTTCTCATGGCGGCGGACCGGAGCGGGACGACGGTGAGCGCGGTGCTGCCCAGGGTCGACGCGGCGGCGCTCACGGCTGCTCTCGACCCGGTGGTCGCGAAGGACGCCCTGCTGGTCTCCGACGGTGGCGCGAGCTATCCACCTTGCGCCGCCGCGCTCGGGGTGAGCCACGAAGCACTCAACCGCTCGATGGGGGAACGGGTTCGGGGCGATCTGCATGTGCAGACGGTGAACAGCCGCCACAGCCGGTTGAAGGACTTGCTGCGTCCCCGCCGCGGCATCGCCACCCGCTATCTGGACAACTACCTGAGCTGGTTCCACCTCGTCGGCCTCGCCCCCGGCGCCAATGACCGAGCCTGCCTCGCCGCCGCCGTAACAAGGTGACGCATACTATTCACGAATTGAGCCTTCATCTTTCGGGCGCTCGGCGCACAATGCCGGCCATAAGTGCCTCGGTGCCGGGAGAAGCACATGCCCAAGATCGTCTGTCCTCGCTGCGGCGCCTCGGTCTTCGCGGTCAGGCAGGGCCATACGGTGGAGCTCCGCGGCAGCAGCGGTATTGACGCCTGTCCGGTCCTGGCACCCTCGGACGACGACGTGGAGATCGACGACCTGCTCGAATGCCCCGACATGGAGAAGGCGGTCGAGGGATCGCTCGACGATATTACCGAGACGCCCGCCGCCGTCGCCTGGCCCCGTGACGGCGGCGTCTACCGCGACTTCGAACGATGGGAGCCGCTGAACGGCACCATCTATTCCGGGCGGCAGAGCTATCGCTGCGTCGTGCTGGATATCTCTCCGGGCGGCGCCGCGGTTTGGACGCCCTCCTCCGACGACGTGCCGGAAGGAGCGGAAGTCAACTTCGAGCCGTCGGGCCACGGCTCGCTCCCCGCCGAGGTCGTGCGGATGCGGGGCGGCGTCCTCGGCCTCATGTTCCTGATCGACAACGAGTCGCGTGCCCGCCTCGTCGACTGGCTCGACGGGTTGCGCCAAGCGCTCGGCGAGACCGCCGGAGGGGCTGGGCGATCGAGGCGGCCCGGACGTCGCCATTGGGGTGATTGGTACTACTGCTTCTCCGGCCCACCGATCTTGGCCAAGGCTTTCCCGAGGGCATTCGCGCCCTCGTTGTCGTGCTTGCCGCTGATCATGATTTCGAGGGGAAGGGCGCCCTTGGTGTAGTAGGCGTCGTTGTATTCCTCGTTGACGTCGATCACCGCCCCCTCGACGTTGAGCCCGCCATAGAGGCCCTTGGACCGCGAATAGGCCAGGATGTCGGCGGTTTGCGCTTTCGCACCCTGGCCGACCGGACCCGCCGCGACGGAGACATCGCCGCCGAGCTTGATCGAGGAACTCAGCAGCGTGTCGAGCCCTTTCTTCGACATCACCAGCAGGATGATCTCCGAGATCTCGCCGCCGATCCGCAAGCCGAAGGTCGCCGAGCCCATGGCGTAGAAGGCCGGCGCACTCCAGGTCCCGCCCGTCTCGCCACGCGCGGACAGCACGCCCGAACCCGCCGAGCCGCCGAAAATGAACCCGGCCTTGACCATGGTCGGCACGATCAGCATGGCTTCGGCATCCCTCGCATATTCGCGGAAGGATGACGGGTTGGGGTCGGCGGCGAAGTTGGTTGCCGTCTTGGTCGTGCCGTCAACCAGTTTCTGCTGTTCGGAAGCCGAGCCGGCCGTCCCGCCGAGCGGCAAGGTCGCGACCAGCACCGTCGCGGCGAATATCCCGCCCGTATCCTTTGTTTTCCATACTCCATTGCGGCTCCCCGTGCCCCGCCCGCACATTTGTCGCCAAGCCTATCGTCCGGGTCCGCCCTCGGTAACGCGGGCGAAGGGCGGGCGAAGGGCTTTTATTGCGACTCGAAACTGTTGCGGACCTGCTACAGCGTTCCATGTTACGTTATGCCATCGCCATGGGATGCGGTGGAAAGTACCGCGTGACGGGGTCGTGGATGAGATGAAGGTGAATGTCCGGTAGTTTTGAAGATTGGGTATCGGATGACGGCAGCGGACATCGCCAGCGGCGCTGGCGGACCGACATCGAGACCTTCGCGGTCGTCGGAATTCGCACCGTTGATTGCGTCATACACAATGTCTCGCCCTCCGGTGCCCAGATCGAGCTGTCCGGCGATGAGCCCGTCGGCGTCGGTGAGCGAATTCGGCTCGAAATGCTCGAGTTCGGCTGGCTAGATACCATCGTGCAAAACGTCGAGGGGCCGCGGATCGGTGTCCAGTTCATCCTCGACGAACGGGAAATGGTCGAACTCGCCCGTTTCATGGTCTCGATTCGAATCCCTCGGGAGTCACCGCGTCAGGACGTGGGCCGCCCGGCCGAACTGCGCGTCGCCGGCGACGCGTTGGTCTGCACGGTCGACAACATCTCGCCCACCGGTGCCAGCGTGACGCTCCCCGGCGTGCCCGAATTCACCGAGGGCGAGAATGTCGACCTGATGCTCCCGGGCCACTCCTCGATCGCCGCCATCGTGCGGCGCGTCGACGGCTCCAACTGCGGCCTGATGTTCCTGGTGCGCTTCGCGGGGTCCTTGGACTGATTCGCCGGCTAATTCCACTATCGGCGATTCCCACGGTTTGAAGGCGGCGCGCGCAGGTAAGCCTCCTGCGCCGCCGTCTCGATGGCGCCCGGCCGCGCGGCGCGGACAATCGCGATGGCCGTGTCCGGCGTTCGGCCCAGCTCGACCAGCAGCCGGGCCGCGATCATGCCTGTCCGACCCAGGCCGCCCCGGCAATGCAGCAGGATCGATCCACCGCCCGAGAGCGTTTCGAGCAGCTTCGCGCCGAGACACTTCCAAGCTGCCTCGAAGTGGTCGTCTGGCGCGGCCATGTCGGCGAGCGGCAGTGAATACCAATCGAGGCCCAGCGCCTCGACGTGGGCGCCGAGGTCGGTGACACCCAGGGCCTCGAATTCGCGGGCTTCGATCAAGCTGACGACGACGCGGGCACCCCAATCGCGAATCGTCGCCAAATCGGCCTCCAGGCTGGGTCCGCCGGTGCCCGGGCAGGCCATCATGCCGATCCGCCCGGTCCCGGCCGCGACCTGGTCGATCCGAGCCATGGACGAAGCGGCCTAACGCGTGGCCAAGGCCAATTCGAAGGCGGCGGCGATCTGGAACAGTCGCCCGTCCCCACCATGTCTTCCGAACAGCATCAGGCCGACGGGCGCCGCGCCTTGTTCGTGGATCGGAAGCGAGATCGAGCAGAGATCGAGGAAGTTGCCGACGCTCGGGTTCCTCAGGCTCAGCAGGTTGACGCGGCCATAGTCGGCGTCGTCGGCCAGATCGACGATGGTCGGCGCGATGATCGGCACCGTCGGGCAGGCGAGCACGTCGAAATCCGCCATCCGTTCGGTCACGGACTCTATCGTCGCCCGCCTCGCCCGTAGCAGGTCGATGTAGTCCGCCGCCGTCTGCTCGGCCCCCTTGGCGATGCGGCTGGCGACCCGGGGGTCGTAACGCTCAGCCTCGCGCGCCAGGTGGTCGCGGTGGAAGTGATAGGCCTCCGCCGCCGCCAGGCCGCCCTTGGAGTTGATCTCCGGCAGGCGGTCGAGTTCGGGCAGCGTGACGTCGGTGATCGCGGCCCCGGCCGCGCCCAGCTTCGACAGCGCGGCGCCGAAGCTGGCGGAAACTCGCTCGTCCCAGTCCTCGGTCACGTAATTGGCGATGACGCCGATCCGGATGCCGGCCGCCGGGAGTTCCGAGGTGCAGTGCGTGGTGCCGGCGAGGATGGCGTCGATCGCCCGGCAACAGTCGACGGTGCGGGCCAGCGGGCCGACCGAATCGAGGCTGAAGGAGAGCGGCGTCACGCCCGCGATCGGCACGCGGCTCGCCGTCGGCTTATAGCCGGTGATGCCGCAGAACGCGGCGGGAATGCGGCAGGAGCCGCCGGTGTCCGTGCCCATGCCGGCCGCCGCCATGCCGTCGGTGACGGAGACCGCGGCGCCCGATGACGAGCCGCCGGGGACGCGCCCGACCTCGCGCTCGAAGGGGTTTCTCGGCGTGTCGAAATGGGGGTTGATGCCGAGGCCGGAATAGGCGAACTCGGTCATGTTGGTGCGGCCCATGAAGACCAGGCCGGCGGCGCGGAGCCGCGCGACCACTGGGCAATCCTCTGTCGCCGGCGGGCTTTGAGCGAATATCCGGGCACCGGCTCCGGTCACCTCGCCCGCGACGTCGAACAGGTCCTTGATCGAGATTGGGATCCCGTCGAGAGCGGAGAGGGCCTTGCCCGCGCCGCGGCGCGCATCGGCCGCGTCCGCCGCCGCCCGTACTATTTCAACATCAAGGGCGATGAACACGCGGGCGCCTTCGCCCGCCGGGTCCCCGGCCCGGGCCAGGCCGCCCTCGACGAGGGCGCGGCTGGTCGTCCGGCCGGCGGCCAGATCCTCGGAAAGCTCACGAAGCGTCTTCATGTCGGTATTCCCGATTCGTTGGAGGGGGTCAGCCGTCGAAGCCGAGGAAGCGCTTGATCCGGGCCCAAATCACCGAGGCCAGAAGGCCGCCGGCGTCGACCGCCCCGTCCGGCACGGTCCCGCTCCGTCCGGCGAGGCGGTCTTCGAGATTGCGGGCGAAGCTTGCCGTCAGCCGCCCGGCGAGGTCGGCCACGAGGCCGGAACGGGTGAACTGGGCGAGCGGCCCGGTGAGGGAGAAGACGAGGCTGACCTCGACCCGGGTTTCCGCCGCCACCGCGTGCAGCCGGTACTCGATGACGCCCGAGACTCGCGAGCCGGTCCGCCGGTCGCCGCCCTCGCCCCGGATCGTCCCGGCGAGGTTCGCCTCGTCGCGCCGGTGCACGGCCTCGCCCGCGAAGCCGGCGCGGATCGGGCCGAGGGCGACGGTGATGATGCCCCGGAGCCGGCCGTCGGGCGTCGCTTCCGCCAGCTCGGCGCCGGGGAGGGCGCGTGCCACCGCCGCCGGATCGCCAAAGACGGCCCAAACCTGGTCGGACGGGAAGGGCAGGGTGAAGTCCTGGTCGATGCGGGTGGCGCCGTCGGGAACGGCCACTTCCCGCGGCGCGGCGGCGGCGGGTGGCGGCGGGCCCGAGACCACGACGCCGGCGCGCCCGTCTTCGCGCTTCGGGGCCAGCCCCTCGGGCGCCGCCCGGGCGGCGAGGACGCGGCGAACGGCGCGGACGATGCCGCCGTAGCCGGTGCAGCGGCAGAGGTTGCCGGCGAGTTCCTCGCGCACGCGGGTTTCGTCGGCCTCGGGCAAACGGGTGACGATGTCGTGGGCCGTCGCCAGCATGCCGGGGGTGCAATAGCCGCATTGCAGCGCATGTTCCCCGGTGAAGGCCTGGCGCAGCTCCCCCATCAGCGGGTCGTCGTCGAAACCCTCGACGGTCCGCACCCGGCGCCCCTCGCAGGCGACGGCGAAAGTGAGGCAGGACCTCGCCGGCGCGCCGTCCAGCATCACCGTGCAGGCGCCGCAGACGCCATGCTCGCAGCCAAGATGGGTGCCCGTCAGCAATAGTTCCTCGCGCAGGAAATCCGCCAGGTGGGTACGCGGCGCCACCGTGGCGGTGACCGGCCGGCCATTGACCTCGAGTTCGATGGTCTTCATGCGATCCCCGCCAGTCGTACCGCGCGCCGAAGCGCCACCAAATGGATGCGGCGCTCGTAGGCATCGGCGGCCAGAGGCGTTCGGTCGATAAGGTCGGCCGCCGCCGCTTCGTCGTAATGATCGATCGGTGTTCCATGGGAGATTCGACCACCGAAGAGCCGCTCGGCCGCATCCGCGATGATCAGCGGTGGCGCCTCCATCGCGCCGATCACGGCCCGGACGATGCCGCGCTCGGGATCGAGCAGGACGGCGCCGATGGCGAGCGCATAGTCGCCGCTCTTGCGGGCGATCTTGTGGAAGCCCCAGCGGGCGCCGGGGCCGGGCGCGGCAACATGGATGCAGGTAATCAACTCGTCCTCGCCGAGCGCGGCGCGAAACGCGCCGGTCGGCAGGCGTTCGACGGCGAGGCGGCGCCCGCCCGCCGGTCCCAGCACCTCAACCTCGGCGCCGAGCGCGGCGAGAGCGGTCAGCCAGTCGGCCGCCGGATCGCCGTGCGCCAGGCTGCCGCCGATGGTGCCTCGGTTGCGCACCGCCCGGTAGGCGATGCCCCGCGCGATCGGCGGCAGGATGCCACCGGTCGGATCGGGGATGCGGCCGTCCTCGATGAACGCGTGGGTGACGGCGGCGCCGAGCGTTTCGCCCTCGGCACCCGTCAAATCCTCCGCGCGGGAGATGTCAATCAGCAGTTCCGGCTCGGTGAGCCGCATGTTCAGCATCGGCCCGAGCGACTGACCGCCCGCCAACAGCTTGGCGAAACGGCCCGCGCGCTTCGCCTCGGCCAACAGGGCCACGGCTTGGCGCGCGTCCGCCGGCCGGGCGTAGTCGAACGCCGCCGCCTTCACGCGCCGGCCCGCGTCAACGCCTCGACCACCCGGCGGGGTGTGATCGGTACTCGGGTGATCTCGACGCCCAGGTCCGCGAGGGCATCGTTGACCGCATTGGCGATGGCCGCCGGTGGCGCAATGGCGCCGCCCTCGCCAATGCCCTTCTGGCCGAAGACGGTGTAGGGCGAGGGGGTTTCCATATGCTCGATTCTGGGCTCCGGCACCTCCGGCGCGCCGGGCAGCAGATAGTCGGCCAGCGTCGATGCCATCGGCTGGCCCTCGGCGCTGAAAGGCATCTCCTCATAGAGCGCAGTGCCGATTCCCTGCGCCATGCCACCCAGGATCTGCCCGTCGACGACCATGGGGTTCAGCAGCACGCCGCCGTCCTCGGCGATCACGTAGTCAAGGATCTCGATCGCCCCGATGTCGGTATCGACAGCGACGACAGCCGCATGGGCCGCGTAGCTGAAGGTACCGCTGTCGCGCGCCGGCTTGTAGCCGGCGGTGACCTCCAGCCCGCCCGGGTCGACGTCCGGCGGCAAATCCTGCGGCCGGCGGTACCAGGTGAAGGCGATGCGGTCGAGCGCGACCGAACCGCCGGGGCCCGAGACCTGACCATCGCGAAGCGTGACCTCGGCCGCATCGGCCTGCAACAGGTGGGCGCCGATCGCCTTGGCCCGCGCCGCCAGCGCCTCGCAGGCCGCGAATACCGCGCCCCCCGCCATCACCGCGCAGCGCGAGCCCCAGGTGCCGGTGGAATAAGGCGTCAGGCCGGTATCGCCGTGCACCACGTCGACCCGGGCCGGGTCGACGCCCAGAACCTCGTGCGCGACCTGCGCCAAGGTCGTCTCCAACCCTTGGCCGTGGCTCTGCACCCCGACGCGGAGCTCGAGCGTGCCATCGGGCGCGAAGCGGGCGTGGCACTGCTCGTGCCCCGGCACCATCGGGATGCCCCAGCCGGCATATACGGAGGTGCCATGCGCGGCCTGTTCGCAAAAGATGGCCACGCCGAGGCCGATCCGCCGGCCGTCCGCCTCCCCCGCCGCCTGTCGTCCACGCACGGCTTCGACGTCGATCGCCGCCATCGCGCGGCGGAGACATTCGGGGTAGTCGCCCGAATCGAAGTGCTTGGCCGTGATGTTGTCGAAGGGCATCTGTTCGGGGCGGATCAGGTTCTCCATCCGCACCTCCCAGGGTTCGCGCCCGACCGCGCGGGCGATCGCATCCAGGGTCAGCTCCATGGCGAAGCAGACGCCGGTCCTGGCAACGCCCCGGAAGGGCAGGATTGGCGGTTTGTTGGTGGCGACCGAGAAGGTTCGGCAGCGATAGGCCTCGAAATCATATGGTCCGGGCAGGATGGAGCCGACCTGCGCCGCCTCCAGGCAGGCCGAGAAGGGATAGGCGGAATAGGCGCCTGAATCGACATGCGCCTCGCAGTCGAGACCCAGCAGCTTGCCCTTGGCGTCGGCATGGGCGGTGACGACGTAGTGGTGTTCGCGGCAATCGGCGTTGGCCACCAGCTGTTCGCGCCGGTCCTCGATCCAGCGCACCGGATGACCCCGGCGCATGGCGAGCCAGGCGCAGGCGACTTCCTCGGCCAGCAGGATTCCCTTATAGCCGAAGCCGCCGCCGACGTCGGGAGCGATGACGCGGACCCGGCCCTCGTCGATCCCCAGGCACTCGGCGAGGCCCGTGCGGATGAGGTGCGGCATCTGGCAGGCGGTATGCAGGATCAGCTGATTCGATCGGTCGTCCCAGTGCGCCACCAGGCCGCGTCCCTCGATCGGCGCCATGCATTGCCGCGCGGTGCGGTATTCGCGCCGTACCGTCACCGCGGCGCGAGGCGCCACGGAATCCGGATCGCCGTCGACCAGCGATTCCAAAAAGACGTTGTCGCCCCACTCTTCGTGCAGCAGCGGGGCGTCGGCGTCGCGGGCATGCAGCATGTCGTGCACGGCGCCGAGCGGCTCGTAGTCGAAATCGACTTGGGCGGCGACATCCTCCGCTTCCGCCCGGCTGTCGGCGAGGCACATGACGACCAGCTCGCCCACCAGGCGGATCTTGTCGCGGGCCAGCACCGGCTGTTCCGAGACCTTGAAGCCAGGAAGGGCGGAGACCGCCCGGATCGGCTTCACCCCGGCAAGGTCGACGGAGGTGAAGACGTCGCCCCGATGCGCGGACGGCACCCGGATCTCGCGGATTCGGGCGTGAGCCACGGGACTGCGCAGGAAGGCGACCTCGCGCATGCCGGCAAGCTTGATGTCGGCGACGAAGCACCCCCGGCCCCGGAGCAGTCGCTCGTCCTCCTTGCGCGGCAAACGCGCGCCGACGCCTTTCCCCATGTTCAGGCGGCCATCGGCATCGGCAGGATCGGCGCGTCGGCATCGAAGCGGCGGCCGGCACGCAGGCAGAAGGCGGGCGTCAGCATGCGCTCGGCCGTGACACTGGCGTCGAGATTGTCCTTCAACAGAAAACGGCCACGCTCGTCGTTCAGCACCGAGACGTCGGCGACCCTACCGGGGCCGAGCGTGCCGAGTTCATCCGACATGCCGATCATGTCGGCGCAGTTTGTCGTCACCATCGGCACGATATCGCCGAGCGGCACGCCCAGCGCCAGCAGCTCCGTCATGGCGAAGGCCAGGCTGAAGTTCTGCGCGCCGGGAAACATGTGCTCCTCGTCGCTGTGCGCCTCGGGCGAGCCGGGCGGTGGCGGCACCTGGGTGTTGTAGCCATGCATGTCGGCGCCCAAGGTTTCGGGCAGGATTCCGGCGTCGAGCACCCGCTTGGCCATCTCCAGACTGAAATGGGAGCCGTGGCCGATATCGCATTTGATTCCCCGGGCCAACACCTCGGCCACCATCGGGTGCAAGTTGCCTTCCTTGTCGGTGAAGCCGCCCGGGTGGCGGGTGAAGGGATGGGCCAGCACGTCGCCCGGGTCCAGCAGGTCCAGCACGGCGGGCAGGATGTCGTCGACGTCCCAGCTCTCGTTCGCCACCTTCGGATTGGGCCAGAGCTGACCGAAATGCAAATAGACGGGAAGCTTCAGCGCGCGGGAGATCTCCTTCGAGAGGCGGAGCACCTCGGTGCCCCAGCGCTCGAAGCCGCCAATCTCGGCATGCGCCTTGATGCCCTTGACGAGGTCGCGGTTGGCCTCGGCGACCCGCACGGTCTGGTCGACGTCGACACCCGAGGGACCGTAGAGGTCGGGGTAGTAGTGGCCTTCGAGGCCGCCCACCACATAGGCCGATATGAAGACGAGCGCCCGGCTCGCCGCCGGCTCGGCGATGAAATGGCGGAAGCCCGGAAAGGTCATGCAGCTGGGCCCGCCCTGATCGACCAGCGTGGTGACGCCCGAATGAACGCCGACCATGTCGGCCTCCAGCCCGAAACGGCCACTCACATGCTGGTAGACATGCGCATGGGTATCGATCATGCCGGGCAGCACCAGCTTGCCGGCGACATCGATCACCTCGCCCGCGCCTCTTGTGCCGATCTTCTTCCCGACGGCGGCGATGCGCCCGTCGGCGATCCCCACGTCCCGCACCCCGTCGATCCCGTTTGCCGGATCGATCACATGTCCGCCCTTCAGAACCAAATCCATCGTCGTCGTCATGGTGACCTCCCGCTTCCCTCTAAATCGGAGAGCCGACATGATGTCGCAAAACACCTCTCCATCAGAAGACCTTTTTTCGCTTGCGGTTCCGCGAGGTGCAAGATTTCTTCCCGATTCGGCGGCGTCTCCGGTGGACTTGCCAGTCCTTTGAATGCGCCGAGGAGCCTCGGATCGCCGGATGTGCTGTTGGCGCGAGGCGTCGCCCAAAGTACAGGTGACGTAGGGTAGAGAAGATGGATCGCATCAGCCGAATATCACCCGGTCCCTGCTTTCGAAGGGATTGATCTCGATCGTGAGCTTTCGGACGCGCGCGACCGGGACCTTGCGACCGGCCGCCGTAGCCATGCGAACGAGGCCGACAGCTTCCAGTTTGGCAAGCGTTCGCGTCACGTTGGATGCGGCATGATTGGTCATTTTCGCCAATTCCGTTACCGCCTCTCGACCTTGTCGGGGCCGCTGCCGCTGGCTCGAAGGAAGCCCGACTTTTCGCCGGTCCGCACGGCTGGCGAAGCGTCCCCGATTCGCAACGGGCGAAGAGACCCGAACGGGGCAGACAGCTCTTGGCAATTGGGGCTATCATCCGAGTTCGTTGCATGAGGAAACTTCCAAGGAGGAGACGGTGATGAGCAGGTTGGGTGCGGCGGTTGTGGCGCTCGTGTCGATGGTGGGCCTCGGCATGACGGTCTCGGAGACGTTGGCCCAGGTGGTGGCGACGGACGTGATCTGTTCCAGGTGCGTGGACACGATCGACATCGAACTGCAAGCGGTCGCGACCGGTCGGCTGCGCGACGGCGCCGTCACGGAGAGCAAGCTCGCGCCCGGCGCCGTCACCAACAGCCGGATCGCCATCGGCGCGGTGCGGGAAGGACGGATCGCGGATGGGGCGGTCACCAACAAGAAGATCGCGCTCGGCGCGGTGAGGGAAGGTCGCCTCGCCACGGACTCCGTCTCGACGGCAAAACTTCAGAATGGCGCGGTGACGGCGGCGAAACTGGCCACCAGCGTCGACGACCGGATTCCACCGTCGGGCGACGTCTTGAACATCGCGGCGGTAACAATGGTGCCTCGGGCCAACGCCGCGGGCCTCCCCGTCGCGAACGGCTGTTCCATAGCCAATACAAGCACCACGACGATCCTGGACGGCCTCGCCGACGAAAATAACGGCATGCTCGCCAACGGCTCGACCAACTACTACGCCAATGCCGCGCTTCCCGACATGGCGACGGTGACGACCTTCCGCCTGCACGCGCTCGACAACGTCAACGGCGACGAACTCGCGGCCCGGCTCTATCGTCGGCGCTTCACCACGCCGGCGACGCCGACGACGGCGCCGGAACTGATGGCCGATGCGGCCTCCCTCAACGCCTTCGCCAGCGTCGACCTCACGCAGTTCGAAGACACCGTCATTACCAGCGCCACGATCGACAACACCAACTACTACTATTTTGTGATGATCGATCTCGGCTGCGCGTCGACTTCGACGATGGAGGCGCTCGGCGTACAGATCGCCTTCAACGGATAGACGGGAGGGCGTTCAACACCTCGTTCTCCTGTCTGGATCGCCGTCACGCAACCGTTGGGGGTCTGACGTCATTTTGCCCGTCGTCTATGTAGGGACGCTACGAGAGTTCCCACTCCGAGCGACGGTGACCCAAAATCGGGGCTGTCGAGAACATTTCGAATTGACCGCTTTATGTACCATATGAATTGACCGCTTCTGTTGTGGTTGTTGGGCCTGTGGATAAGTGGGGAACCCGCCGTGGCGGGTTGTCCACTTATCCACAGGCCGGGCGCGCGTCGAAGCGGTTCACGCGGCCGCTCTGCTGTTCTTGGTTTCGTCGAGGACGGTGCCGTCGGCCTGATATCGGGCCAGCCGGCGCGGGCCGTGGAAGACCGCCAGGGTGCCGCCGGAGTATTCGTGGACCCGCACCGATGCCTTGACGTAATGGCGGCGGTGGCGATCCTCCGGGATCTGCAGCACCAGCCGCTTGTAGCGCACCGTGTTGTCGTTGCCGACGATCCGGTCCTCCTGGATGCACAGGATGTCGTCGAGCGATCCGGTGAAGGGGACAAAGGCCGAGCCCTCGGCTTCGGCCGGCACCGCGAAACGGGCGTTGTGGCGGGGCAGATAAATCTCGCGCAGGAACGCGTTGGCCTCGGCCATCGTGGTGATGGCGGCCAAGCGCAGTTCCTGCGGCAGGCGATTCTGCAATGTCGCGAACATGCGCTCCGAGCGCCCCCGGGCCTCGGGGGAGTAGGCCGGGATCAGTTCGATGCCCAGCTGGCCCAGGGCTCGGCCCACCTGGGTCGGGTTGTTCTTGTCCACCTTGCCGCCGGCCTCGGGCGTGTGCCAGTAGTGCGAGGCCCGGTCGGCGTAGAGCGAGCAGAACAGCCCCCGGACCTCGATCACCTCGCCCAGGGCCCGGAAGCTGCTCATGGTCCCCTCTTCGTCGACGAAGAAGGCCGAGTAGATCTCGCTGGTTGCGTCATCCATGGTGACGATCAGGTCCCACCACTGCCCGGGAACCCATTGGTGGGTCGAGCCGTCCTGGTGCAGCATCATGGCGGGCAGGGCGCGGCGCGGCCGCTTGCGCCGGTGCGCGCCTCGCCGCGGTGCCGGACGTTTGCGCCCGTGGGCCTGGAGCGTCAGGCGGACCCAGTTGTAGCTCCGCGTGAAGCCGTGCTCATCGAGCAGCTTCTCGTGGAAGTGCTTGGCCGTGAAGTCCCAGTAGCGCGTGTCGAACAACTCCAGAACCTCCATCACCGTGTCCACCGGCACCCGGTGCCCCGAGACCTTGCCCAGCCGGCGGTCATACAGACCCTCCGCGCCTTCCGCCTCAAAGCGACCCCGCCAGCGCCGGAACGTTCGCTCGCTCATCCCCAGGATCGACGCCGCCTCCGACTGGCTCAGTCGCCGCCGCTTCGCGCGCTCCAGAATCTCCTCGAACTTCATCTGCCGTAGTCCTTGCAACACCTCGGCCCGCTTCATCGCCGCCCTCCTCGAAGGCGACGTTCTAAACCGGACAGATCACATGGTACCTACGGCGGTCATATCGTGTGTTAGCGACAGTGACCCAAAATCGGGGGCAGACAGCCATGACCGCACGGGTTACCATCGAACTCGGTTGAACCGGTGAAGTTTCGATTCAGGTAGATGGTGATGAAGATTCTCGGCACGGCGGCATCGACGATTGTGTTGATCACGGGCCTCGGCATGACGGTCTCGGAGACGTTGGCCCAGGTGGTGGCGACGGACGTGATCTGTTCCAGGTGCGTGGACACTACCGACATCGAACTGCAAGCGGTGACGAGCGGACGGCTGCGCGACGGCGCGGTGAGTTCGGCCAAGATCCAGGACGGCGCCGTCACGGGAAGCAAGCTCGCGCCTGGCGCCGTGACCAACAGCCGGATCGCCGTCGGCGCGGTGCGGGAAGGTCGCCTCGCCGATGGGGCGGTCACCAACAAGAAGATCGCGCTCGGCGCAGTGAGGGAAGGTCGCCTCGCCACGGACTCCGTCTCGACGGCAAAGCTTCAGGATGGCGCGGTGACGGCGGCGAAGCTGGCGTCGGACGCCGTGTTTCAGCGCATTGTGGTGGTTGGCCCCGTCGGTGACGGTACGAACACCAGTAACAATGGACTGGCGCTCCTGGGCGCTTTGGCGGCCATTACCACGGCATCGGCCACCGAGCGCTGGCTGATCAAACTGGAGCCCGGTGAATACGACGTCGGCACGAACACCCTCGCCATGAAGCGCTTCGTCGACATCAAGGGGTGAGTCGGACCCGATTTCCTTGGACACAGAATTGGCTTAATCGAAGTGTCCAAGGAGGACCGGAACATGGCCGATAATTTTGAGAAGAAAGTTGCTGTTGATGGGCCTGTGGTAAATGCGGGCGAGCTTGGCTCGTCCACGTTTTCCCCAGGCCAGGCTTTGCCGGCAGGCCCGCTGGGACTTGGCCAGCGATGGACGGTGGCGCGCAAGCGTGAGGTCGTTCCGCGGCTTTTGCGTGACGAGCCGGTGCAACTTCTGTCGCGCCAGTTGGGCGTAGAGATCTTCCGGCTCGAGCAGTGGCGTGAGAAAGCGATCGGCGGGATCGACGCCTCGCTCAAGCGACGCAAGGGCGATCCGGTGCAGGCGGAACTGGATAGCGCCATGAAGCGGATCGGAGAGTTGACCATGCAGGTGGAACTGCTGGAGGCCAAGACGGAGACCTTCGGCCCTTTGGGGCGGCGGAGGTCGCGGCGATGAGTGCCGCCACCTCGCCCGGCACGGGTCTGGCCTACGGCCTGCGGCGGGTCTGCGCCGCCTGGGGCATGGCCCGCTCCTCGTTCTACGCCATGACCTCCGGCCAGCACGCCGAGCAGCCGCCGGCAAAGCGTCGGGGACCGAAGCCCGCGATCTCGGACCAGGCGCTGCTGGTGGCGATCGAAGCCGACCTGGAGGCATCGCCCTGGGAGGGCGAGGGCTACCGCAAGGTCTGGGCTCGGCTTCGGGTCTGTCGCGACATCCGGGTTGCCCGCAAGCGGGTGCTCCGCCTGATGCGCGAGAACAATCTGCTCTCGCCCCATCGCTGCCGCCGCCGTGGCGGCAATCCCCATGACGGTGAGATCATCACTCATGCCCCGAACCTCATGTGGGGCACCGATGGCGTTCGGGTGTTCACGGTGGACGACGGCTGGGGCTGGATCTTCACCGCCGTCGAGCATTGGAACGCCGAGTGTGTCGGCTGGCATGTCTGCAAGCGCGGCGACCGCTTCGCCGCCCTGCAGCCGATCTCCATGGGGCTTGCCGGGCTGTATGGCTCGACCGCGGCCGGCGCGGCTCGGGGGCTGGCCTTGCGGATGGATCACGGCTCCCAGTATCTGTCGGACCACTTCACCAACCAGATCAAGTTCTGGGGCATCCAGCCGTCCTACGCCTTCGTCGCCGAGCCCCAGACCAACGGCGTCGCCGAGCGGTTCAATCGCACGCTGAAGGAACAGATCATCCATGGTCGCATCTACCGCAACATCGCGGAGCTGCGGGACGCCGTCCGCGACTTCGTCGAACTCTACAATGCCCAGTGGATCGTCGAAAAGAACGGCTACCTGAGCCCCGCTCAAGCTCGTCAGGCGTGGCACGCCGCGATCTCAATCAGGCCCGCCGCGTGAGACAAACTTGTGTCCAAGGAACCGGGTGCGCTACAGTCGACATCAAGGGGTCGGGACGCTTGAACACCGTCATCAGCGGCAACAGGGGTGGCGCCACGACGGGCGTCGTATCCATGCCGGCGGACACCGAATTGAGCGGGCTCACCGTTGAACACCAGGGCGGAACCACCAACGCGCTTGCGATATTGGTCGACGGGTCGACGGCGGGCGGGATCGACGGCCCCACGATGTCGGTGCCGCGGTGACGGCTGCGGTCGTCACACAGTGTCGCGGACTCCGGATACAGGGCGGCGGCTTGGGCACCAGGATATCCGACACCGTCATCGTCTGTGGTAGCGCCACTGATTCCCTGGCGCTGCTGATCGCCGGCGGCTCCATCCTCGACATCCACGCATCGAGCGCGACGTCGACGGCGGAGACGACGTTCAGCAGCGGCATGCTCGCGACCGCTGCCTCGAGGGTCAACGCCTTCGCATCCCGCTTCTCTGGCAACACGGACGGCTTCTCCCTGGGCAACAACCAGGGCGTGACCGCGTTGATCACGGGAGGTCAGTTGATCGGCGGCGCATTGTGCCAGAGCGCCAACACCTGCCTTTGCGCCGGTGTCATCAACGCCGACCAGACGACGCCCACTGTATTGAACACCGCCTGTCAGTAGCAGGTAGCGCCAGGCCGGCACGCCGCCGCGCATGCGAGGAAAAGCCCGAGTGCCGTCTGAACGCCCGACGTAATACCAAGCGATTAAAACCGAGACCACCAAGATCAGAATCGTCTACGAATACGTTGATGACACGGACCGGATTGCCCTCCTTGATCCGGTCATCGAGACATTCCGCGTCCGCGCCTCGGCATGACATCATCGGCAAGCGACATCGGTGACGAGGCGTGACCAGTACGGCAGCGCCCGGTTCTCGGCGTATTCGCGCTCATAGACCCTAAGTGTCCGTCCGGGGACTTTATGAGTCGGATGAATCGGTTATCCGGCGCCCCCTCTTGAAGAGCTGAATCAACTGTGATTCTCTGGGGTGGTGAATTTACTCTTGAGGTGCCCCATGTGGACTGCCGACAACCGCCCGCGCTACAACCGCGACAAACTGCGTTATCCGAGCGACCTGACCGATGCGGAATGGGCGCATATCGAGCCGCTGATCCCGCCGGGCAAGCCCGGCGGCGGCAAACGGCGCGTCGCTATCCGCGAGGTGATCAACGGCGTGATGTACATTCTGAGCACCGGCTGCCAGTGGCGCGCGCTGCCCAAGGATTTGCCGCCCAGAAGCACCGTGCATGATTACCTCGGCCTGTGGAACTGGGACGGCACGCTGGATCGCATCCATCATGCGCTCTACCTCAAGTGCCGCGAGAAAGCCGCGCGCGAAGCCAGCCCCACGGCCTGCATCATCGACACGCAGAGTGTGAAAAGCGCTGAAAAAGGGGGGCTCGCATCGACAGCCACGGCTTCGATGCCGGCAAGCTGATCAAGGGCAAGAAGCGGCATGTTCTGGTCGATACGCAAGGCTTGCTGCTGCACGGCATCGTCACCGCCGCCAACGTTCAGGATCGCGACGGCGGTCTCGCGCTGCTGGCGACCTTGTTCGGTCTGTTTCCCTTTCTCGGGAAATTGTTCGCCGACAGCGCCTATCAGGGGCCGGTCTTTCACCGCGCCCTGGCCGGCATCCTGCCCGATCTCGAGACCGAGATCGTCAAGCGATCCGATCGGGTGAAGGGCTTCGTCGTCCAGCCCAGGCGTTGGGTGGTCGAACGCACCATCGCCTGGCTCAACCGCTGCCGCCGACTGGCCAAGGACTGGGAGAACCTCAACCGCAACGCGCTCGCCTTCATCAAGCTCGCGTCCATTCGACTCATGCTCCGAAAACTCTGTAATCCTACATAAAGTCTCCGGACGGACTCTAAGGGCGGCTTCGCGCATCCTGGACAAGCGTTTCACTTCCGACGTCAACTCGAGCAAAACTCGCCTCAGTCCGTCTACATCACCAGGTTCCGTGACAACACCAATTCCCTCCTCCGTCACGAGTCGGGCCAACTCGCTTTCGTGTTCGACGATCACCAGCACGGGTTGGCCTAAACTGATATAGGTCATCGTTTTGCTTGGAAATGCGTAGCAATGAATTCCGGGCACCAGGCTCACGACGCAAAGATCAGCGGTACCGACGATCGCATTGGCGACCGTGGCGGACTGCTGTCCGATGAAGTGAATCCGTCCGCTCGCCAAGCGCGCGGCTCGCGCCTTGAGCGCGGAGCGAACCCCACCTTCGCCGACAAAAAGAAGTTCCACTTCAACTTCGGAGGGAAGCGATGTAACCGCGTCTATCAACGCCTCGAGGCCTTGGAAACGACCGATATTGCCGGAAAATACGATTCTGAAGACGTCTCGCCCATCCAGGCCGATACCTTCAATTTCCCTTGGCAAGCTCGCCGGGGGCGTCCCATCGTAGTCAGGAAGGGCGAAATTGTTTCGAATGTCGATGCGCGCGCCGTCGGGCGGGGCCGGACGGTCTAGCAGCGAGGCACGCATATCACCCGACAGGACGACGACCCTTGCCGATAGTCGACAATTCAGCGTATCGAGCCACCGTAGGGTCGCAAAGATCAGCGGGTTCAGGAATTCTCCCGACAGCCGCCCGATTTCGGGGTGGATGTCCATGCAATGGTAGATGAAGCGCGCACCCGCGCAACGCGCTCCCAGCCCGCCCGCCAGCCCGGTGACGACCGGTGGAAAGGTCGAAGCCACGACCACGTCGTATCGCCGCGGCAATAGAAAGCAGAACAAGAACAGGGGAAAAAGGGCCATGTTCACGACCCGATTGAAGGACGTTCGCGATTGAACGGGCAGGAGCCGGGCGCGGCGAACAAGCGCCCCACCGATCATCTCCCGAGACGGGCGCTTTGGTTGTGGAACCTCCGGCCTGTAGGATGGCTGTCCCGTGAAGACTTCGACGATGTGGCCGTCCTCGACCCAACGTTCGACGATCCGCCGCGTGAGGCAGGGCGGATCGGGCCAATAGTAACGATCAGCGACGAGAATCCTGAGTGTCTGGCCCGAAAAGAGTTGAGTGATTTCAGTCAGTTGTGATTCACTGTTTGTATTTAGCAACCAGGGAGACACAACATGTGGACCAAAATCACTCGCCCGAAGTATGAACGCGACCTGCTGCGCTACGCAAGCGACCTGACGGATGGAGAATGGAAGGTGCTGGAGCCGTTGCTGCCTCGCGCCAAAGCGCTGGGACGGCCTCGGACGACGGCATTGCGCGAGGTGGTGAACGCGATCCTCTACCTACTGCGTAGCGGCTGTCCATGGCGCATGCTGCCCCGGGACTTCCCGCCACGCTCGACGGTGCAGCGCTACTTTTATCTCTGGCGGGACGACGGCACCTGGTCCGAGGTCAACCGGCAACTGCTGGTCGCGGCGCGCGAGGCCGAGGGCCGCGCGGCCGGCCCGTCGGCCGGTATCATCGACAGTCAGAGCGTAAAAACCACGGAAAGCGGCGGTATCCGGGGCTTCGACGCCGGAAAGAAAGTCAAGGGCCGCAAGCGTCACATCCTCACCGACACCGGCGGCCTGCTGGTCGCGGTCGTGGTCCACGGCGCCGAGATCCAGGACCGCGACGGCGCGCCGGCGGTGTTCGCCGCCATCCCCCGCCACTTTCCCCGCCTGCGCCACGTCTTCGCCGACGGCGCCTATGCCGGGCCCAAGCTCGAGGGCGCACTGAAGCGGATCGGCCGCTGGTCGCTGGAGATCGTCAACCGTCCCGCGGGCGTGAAGGGCTTCCAACTCCTGCCCCGCCGATGGGTCGTCGAGCGCACGCTCGCCTGGCTCAATCGAAACCGGCGGCTGGCCAAGGACTTCGAGACGGCCATCGAGACCGCCGAGGCCTGGATCTTCCTCGCCAGCATCCAACTCCTCACGCGCCGTCTCGCAAGAGCCTGAAAACACTCGATTCATTTCGAGTCGGACTCTTAGACCCCGAACTCCTTCCCTTCGCCCGCGCGCTGCTACACGAACTCGAAGGCAAGACCGCCAAGCAAAAGAACCCGCATCTCGATGGAACACTGGCCTGGCTCGCCTGGATCATCGCCCGCCTCGGCGGCTGGAACGGCTACCCCTCCGAGCGCCCTCCCGGTCCCATAACCATGCACAACGGCTGGCAGCAGTTCAAATCCATGCAACAGGGCTGGGCGCTCCATGAAGATGTGTGAATCCCTTAGTGTCCGTCCGGGGACTTTATGAGTCGGATGAATCGGTTATCCGGCGCCCCCTCTTGAAGAGCTGAATCAACTGTGATTCTCTGGGGTGGTGAATTTACTCTTGAGGTGCCCCATGTGGACTGCCGACAACCGCCCGCGCTACAATCGCGACAAACTGCGTTATCCGAGCGACCTGACCGATGCGGAATGGGCGCATATCGAGCCGCTGATCCCGCCGGGCAAGCCCGGCGGCGGCAAACGGCGCGTCGCTATCCGCGAGGTGATCAACGGCGTGATGTACATTCTGAGCACCGGCTGCCAGTGGCGCGCGCTGCCCAAGGATTTGCCGCCCAGAAGCACCGTGCATGATTACCTCGGCCTGTGGAACTGGGACGGCACGCTGGATCGCATCCATCATGCGCTCTACCTCAAGTGCCGCGAGAAAGCCGCGCGCGAAGCCAGCCCCACGGCCTGCATCATCGACACTCAGAGTGTGAAAAGCGCTGAAAAAGGGGGGCTCGCATCGACAGCCACGGCTTCGATGCCGGCAAGCTGATCAAGGGCAAGAAGCGGCATGTTCTGGTCGATACGCAAGGCTTGCTGCTGCACGGCATCGTCACCGCCGCCAACGTTCAGGATCGCGACGGCGGTCTCGCGCTGCTGGCGACCTTGTTCGGTCTGTTTCCCTTTCTCGGGAAATTGTTCGCCGACAGCGCCTATCAGGGGCCGGTCTTTCACCGCGCCCTGGCCGGCATCCTGCCCGATCTCGAGACCGAGATCGTCAAGCGATCCGATCGGGTGAAGGGCTTCGTCGTCCAGCCCAGGCGTTGGGTGGTCGAACGCACCATCGCCTGGCTCAACCGCTGCCGCCGACTGGCCAAGGACTGGGAGAACCTCAACCGCAACGCGCTCGCCTTCATCAAGCTCGCGTCCATTCGACTCATGCTCCGAAAACTCTGTAATCCTACATAAAGTCTCCGGACGGACTCTTAGTGTCCGTCCGGGGACTTTATGAGTCGGATGAATCGGTTATCCGGCGCCCCCTCTTGAAGAGCTGAATCAGCTGTGATTCTCTGGGGTGGTGAATTTACTCTTGAGGTGCCCCATGTGGACTGCCGACAACCGCCCGCGCTACAACCGCGACAAACTGCGTTATCCGAGCGACCTGACCGATGCGGAATGGGCGCATATCGAGCCGCTGATCCCGCCGGGCAAGCCCGGCGGCGGCAAACGGCGCGTCGCTATCCGCGAGGTGATCAACGGCGTGATGTACATTCTGAGCACCGGCTGCCAGTGGCGCGCGCTGCCCAAGGATTTGCCGCCCAGAAGCACCGTGCATGATTACCTCGGCCTGTGGAACTGGGACGGCACGCTGGATCGCATCCATCATGCGCTCTACCTCAAGTGCCGCGAGAAAGCCGCGCGCGAAGCCAGCCCCACGGCCTGCATCATCGACACTCAGAGTGTGAAAAGCGCTGAAAAAGGGGGGCTCGCATCGACAGCCACGGCTTCGATGCCGGCAAGCTGATCAAGGGCAAGAAGCGGCATGTTCTGGTCGATACGCAAGGCTTGCTGCTGCACGGCATCGTCACCGCCGCCAACGTTCAGGATCGCGACGGCGGTCTCGCGCTGCTGGCGACCTTGTTCGGTCTGTTTCCCTTTCTCGGGAAATTGTTCGCCGACAGCGCCTATCAGGGGCCGGTCTTTCACCGCGCCCTGGCCGGCATCCTGCCCGATCTCGAGACCGAGATCGTCAAGCGATCCGATCGGGTGAAGGGCTTCGTCGTCCAGCCCAGGCGTTGGGTGGTCGAACGCACCATCGCCTGGCTCAACCGCTGCCGCCGACTGGCCAAGGACTGGGAGAACCTCAACCGCAACGCGCTCGCCTTCATCAAGCTCGCGTCCATTCGACTCATGCTCCGAAAACTCTGTAATCCTACATAAAGTCTCCGGACGGACTCTTAGAGTCCGACTCGAAATGAATCGAGTGTTTTCAGGCTCTTGCGAGACGGCGCGTGAGGAGTTGGATGCTGGCGAGGAAGATCCAGGCCTCGGCGGTCTCGATGGCCGTCTCGAAGTCCTTGGCCAGCCGCCGGTTTCGATTGAGCCAGGCGAGCGTGCGCTCGACGACCCATCGGCGGGGCAGGAGTTGGAAGCCCTTCACGCCCGCGGGACGGTTGACGATCTCCAGCGACCAGCGGCCGATCCGCTTCAGTGCGCCCTCGAGCTTGGGCCCGGCATAGGCGCCGTCGGCGAAGACGTGGCGCAGGCGGGGAAAGTGGCGGGGGATGGCGGCGAACACCGCCGGCGCGCCGTCGCGGTCCTGGATCTCGGCGCCGTGGACCACGACCGCGACCAGCAGGCCGCCGGTGTCGGTGAGGATGTGACGCTTGCGGCCCTTGACTTTCTTTCCGGCGTCGAAGCCCCGGATACCGCCGCTTTCCGTGGTTTTTACGCTCTGACTGTCGATGATACCGGCCGACGGGCCGGCCGCGCGGCCCTCGGCCTCGCGCGCCGCGACCAGCAGTTGCCGGTTGACCTCGGACCAGGTGCCGTCGTCCCGCCAGAGATAAAAGTAGCGCTGCACCGTCGAGCGTGGCGGGAAGTCCCGGGGCAGCATGCGCCATGGACAGCCGCTACGCAGTAGGTAGAGGATCGCGTTCACCACCTCGCGCAATGCCGTCGTCCGAGGCCGTCCCAGCGCTTTGGCGCGAGGCAGCAACGGCTCCAGCACCTTCCATTCTCCATCCGTCAGGTCGCTTGCGTAGCGCAGCAGGTCGCGTTCATACTTCGGGCGAGTGATTTTGGTCCACATGTTGTGTCTCCCTGGTTGCTAAATACAAACAGTGAATCACAACTGACTGAAATCACTCAACTCTTTTCGGGCCAGACACTTAGGGGCCGGGGGAGCGGGCCGGCCAGGACGTTCAGACGAGCGAGGGAGGGGGAAAGCCCATGGCCTATGCGCCGTTCGACCTGACGGGAAAGGTCGCCTTGATCACCGGCGGCAACAGCGGCATCGGCCTCGCCATGGCCGAGGCGATCGCGGCCGCCGGCGGCGACGTCTGCGTCTGGGGCACCAACGCGGAGAAGAACCAGGCGGCCGCGGCGGCATTGGCGAAACACGGCACCAAGGTCGCCGCCATGCGATGCGACGTCTCGAGCGAAGACGAGGTCGAGGCCCGCTTCGCCGAGACCTTGGAAAAATTCGGCCGGGTCGACGGCTGCTTCGCCAACGCCGGGGTCAGCGGCCGGGCGGGCGTCAGCACCGGACGGGCGCCCGCCTTCCACGAGATGGAGACCGAGGACTGGCGCCGCGTCATGGGCGTCAATCTCGACGGCACCTTCTACACCTTCCGCGCCGCGGCCCGGCACATGGTCGAGCGTGGCGACGGCGGCCGCCTGGTCGGCACCGCCAGCCTGGCGGCGATCTCCGGGCAGGCACGTGGCCAGCACTACGCCGCCACCAAGGGCGCGATGATCGCCATGATCTACGCCCTCTCGGTCGAGCTCGGGCGTTACGGCGTCACCGCCAACACGATCCTTCCCGGCTGGATCGAGACCGCGATGACCGAGCGGACCTTCGCCTGGGACAAGTTCGCCGCCGCCGTCATGCCGCGCATCCCGCAACGGCGTTGGGGCACGGGCGACGATTTCGGCGGCATCGCGGTCTATCTGATGTCGGACGCCAGCGCCTACCACTCGGGCGACACCTTCGTGATCGACGGGGCCTATTTCAGGTTCTGAATAGTAGTTCGGGCCCGCGGCCACGGCGCGTCCTTGGCCGATCTAGAGCGGATCGGGTTTGATCCGAATCGCCGAGCCACCCGCTCCCCCGGCCGAAGCACCCCTAGGGTACACTCCACGGGTGGTTGGGCCGGGGGAGCGGGTGGCCGGGACCAATCTTGAAATGATCGAGACGAAGGAGACCCCCATGACCACACCCATGACCGGCGGCTGCCAGTGCGGCGCCGTCCGCTACAAGGTCGGCGGCGAGCCGCTGGCGCTCTTCGCCTGCCACTGCGCCGAATGCCAGCGCCAGTCGGGCAGTGCCTTCGGCCTCTCGATGATCGTGAAGCGGGACGATTTCGTGCTGGAACGGGGCACGCTGAAGAGCTTCGAGCGCGCGACCGACAGCGGGCGGACGATCAGCGGCCACTTCTGCCCGGACTGCGGCGTGCGCATCTATCACCTGCCGACCTGGCGCGAGGGCGTGCTGACCCTGAAGCCCGGCACCCTCGACGATACCGGCTGGCTGCGGCCCTCGGGCCATGTCTGGACCGATTCGGCGCAGCCCTGGGTGGCGATCCCCGAGACGGGTGAGAACCACCCGACGCAGCCCTTCTAGCCGGGGGCCGCGATGGAACCGGTCCGCTGGGGCATCCTCGGAACCGCGATGATCGCAGACGAACGCGTGGTCCCGGCGATGCGGGAAAGCGCGCTCTGCGAGGTCGTCGCGGTCGCCTCGCGCGACGGGAATCGCGCGCGCGATTTCGCCGCCCGCCACGCCATCGCGTGCCACCACGCAAGCTACGAGGCGCTGCTGGCCGACGCGCGCGTCGACGCCGTCTACATCCCGCTGCCCAACCACCTGCACCTGGAATGGACCCGCCGGGCGGCCGAGGCCGGCAAGCACGTGCTCTGCGAGAAACCGATCACCCTCACGACCGCCGAGGCGGACGAAATGATCCGGGCGCGCGACGCCACCGGCCGCGTGATCGAGGAAGCCCTGATGTGCCCCGACCACCCGCAGTGGGACGAAACCTCGCGCCTTCTGGCCCAGGGTCGGATCGGCCCGCCCCGCGCGCTGCAAGGCTGCTTCGCCTACATGAACCGCGAGGCCGACGACATCCGCAACAAGCCGGAGACCGGCGGCGGCGGCCTGCGCGACATCGGTAGCTACACCATTGCCATGGCCCGCCGGGTCTTCGGCGCCGAGCCCGCCCGCGTGATGGCCAGCCTGCAGCTCGACCCCGCCTTCGGCACCGACCGCCTGGCGGCGATGCTGCTCGAGTTCCCGAACGGCCTCTCCACCCTCTTCTGCGCGACCCAGGTCCAGCGCTACGAACGCCTGCACATCTTCGGCGAGGACGGCTGGCTGGCGCTGGAGGCGCCCTACGTGCAGCCGCCCGACCACGTCTGCCGCATTCTCATCGGCCAGGGCGACTACCCCTCGATTGAGCCCACCGAGGTGATCGAGATCCCCCCCGCCAACCATTACCGGCTGATGGCGGAGCGCTTTTCCCGCCTCGTGCGCGGCGAGCCGGCCACGCGCCGCCCGCTGGAATCCGCCCGCGCCAACATCGCCGTCATCGAGGCCCTGTCGCGCTCGGCCGAGGAGGGGCGGTGGGTCGAGCTTTGAGCGCGCGCGCCGCCGCGCCCCGTCGGCGGCGCTATTCCTCGCGCGCCGGGGGCAGGCGGCGGAAGCCCCGTGGCGGCACCGCGAGGGCGGCGTTGAATTTGCCGGAAAGGTTCTGGAAGGCGATCAGCACCGTTGGCTCGATGACGGCGTCGGGCTCGAATTGCGCGCCGAGGCGGCGGAAGAGGGCGTCGTCGACCTCGCGGCCCGTGAGCGTCACCGCCTCGCCATAGTCGAGCGCCGCGGCCTCGCGCGCGTCGAACAGCTCGCTCCCCCGCCACGCGGCAAGCGCCGGCACCTTCGCAATCGGGATACCGCGTTTCAACAGCGTCGCCGAATTGAGGTCGACGCGGAACGCGCAACCGTTCAGCCGCGAGATCCGCACCGCCAGCAGCGAGCGGAGCGGCGGGGCGGCGAGCCGCGCCGGTCGATGACGCCATAGAGCGCCGCCACCGCCAGGAACAGCCGGGGCGAGCGGACCCATAGCAGGGCCGCCTCCAGCGCCGCGCCGTACTTGCGCCGCTGGTTCCAGAAGAAGGGGCGGAGATACCAGGGGACCTCGGCGGCGATCCCGGGCTGACGCGCATCCGGCTCTCCCCACCCCTCGGCCGCCGCCGGGGCGGGTGGCGCCGCCCCCGACATTGGCCCGCCCGGGGCCGGTCGCAAGGGCTGGAGCCGCGTGCCCGTTCGATAGGGTCTTCCAGGTATGCTCCCGGCGATTCGGATCAAAATTGTTCCCGGCTACCCGACCGCCCTCGTCGGCGGCCGCATCACGCCCCGAAAGCCTGGCCGGAAACCAAAGTCGGATGCCGCCGGACCGAAATGAGTGCACTGTCACCGTAATTCATCACGGAACCGGCTGTCATCCGGGGGATGTCGGGTCAAAATAGGCTCACCGTAAACCGTCCACTATTCCCTAGCGCAAAAACGATTCAGTGTGTTAATATTTGTCACCTCCAATTGATGTAACTTGGATCATCTATTCCGAGGAATTGTCAATGCTACCGACTCACGGTCGCTACGATCTGTCGATGATCGACGAAAGGCCAATATATGATTGGCCCGACGGTAAGAGACTGGCATTCTACGTCGGCAATAACATCGAGACGTTCGCATTCGGCACTGGCTTGGGCTTCGACCCCGCGTTCAAGACCGATGCGCCGCAAACCCAGCGCAATCATGCCTGGCGTGACTATGGCCTTCGGGTCGGAATTTGGCGTTTATTGGACGTGCTCGACGAGTTCCAAATTCCTTCGGCGCATAACGCGAGTAGTCTGATCTACGAGTACTGTCCCGAGATCATGGAACGTGTTCGCGGGCGCGGCGATGAAGTGATCGGTCATGGTCGCACCCAGTCTGAGCATCAAGGCTCGATGTGGACCGAGGACGAGGCGCGAATGATCGCCTCCGTCACGGAGACCATCGAACGTCATGAGGGCAACCCTCCACGCGGATGGATGGGCCCCGGGATGTCCAATAGTGGCGTTACCATCGATCTCCTTCAGGAGGCCGGCTACGAGTACATCATGGATTGGTGCGCCGACGATCAACCGTTCTGGATGAAGACGCGTAGCGGTCGGATCCTGTCTGTCCCATATCCGTTGGAGGTCAACGACTCAATCGCAATTCTGTTTCGGCATCAGAGCGCACGTGAATTCGCTGATATGATCGTCGACCAGTTCGATGAAATGATCGAACAATGCACCGAGCAGCCTTTCGTCTGCGCGGTTGCGATGCACCCCATGACAGTCGGGCAGCCATTCCGGCTAAAGCTGGTCCGCGACGCCCTCGCGCACATTGCCCATCATGCGCAGCGCGATCTTATCTGGTTCGCTCATCCCCGTGCGATCGCGCGACATGTCACTGCGTTGCCAGGGGGTGTTGTACCAGGAAGTTGACCCATGCTCCCACACCACGGCCGTTACGATTACTCAGTCATCGACCGACGCCCGGATTACTGGGTATGTCCCGGGCTCTGTTGAAAAGCTGAAGTAGGCGTCGTCCGCCTGGAGCCGCTAGGCTCTGGGTGCTGATTCCATCAAGGAGAACGACGCCATGACCAAGACTACACGCAACGACCGTTCCTCGGAACCATCCTGTCGGCTCTTGCCATCGATGCCGGAGGCCTTCGACGATCCGCGCATGAGCGTCGATCGCTTCTGCCTTTTGGCGGGCCTCGAGTCTTTGAACGAGATGATGTCGGCGGACGCGGAAGCCTTGTGCGGTTCGCGCCACGCCGGCTCGGGCGAGCGCAAGGGCCATCGATGGGGCACGACCCGGAGCGAGATCGCCTACCACGGCGGCAAAGTGAAGGTCGAGCGCCCTCGGGTGGGGGACTTCGCGGGTCGGGAGATGAGCCTGCCGAGTTGGGAGCTGCTGTCGGAACCCGAACTCTTGCAAGCCTGGGCGATGAATCTGATGGTGATCAACGTCTCGACCCGCAAGTATGCCCGCGCGGTGCGCCTGCCGGACGATGCGGGCGGCGATCTGCCGGCGGCATCGGGTGACGCAACCTCGAAGTCGGCGGTCTCGCGCCGTTTCGTGGCGTTGACGCGAAGCAAGCTGAAGGCCTGGCTGGCGAGCCCGCTCGACGATCTCGATCTCGTGGTGCTCCAGATCGACGGGCTCCATGTCGGCGATCACCTGATGGTGGCGGCGATCGGCATCGACACCGGCGGCGCGAAGCACGTGCTGGGCCTGGCCGAGGGCGCGACGGAGAACGCGGCCACGGTGCAAGCCATGCTCGACAACCTGATCGAGCGCGGTCTCGATCCCGAACGGCCTCGGCTCTACATCGTCGACGGCGCCAAGGCGCTCTCGAAGGCGATCCGGCGGACCTTCGGGCGGGCGGCGGCCCTCCAGCGCTGCCAGGTGCACAAGGGGCGCAACATCACGGACCGGCTGGACGAGAGCCTCCATGCCGGCGTCAGGAAGGTCTTGCGGCAGGCCTGGCAGCAGGACGACGCGGCCAAGGCCGAACGGCTCTTGCGCAACCTCGCCCGCCGTCTGGAGCATGACGCACCCGGCGTCTCGGGCTCGATCCTGGAGGGCCTGGACGAGATCCTGACCGTGATCCGGCTCGGCCTCCCGCCGCAACTTCGACGCTCGCTGGCTTGCACCAACGCCATCGAGAACGCGATCGGCACCGTCCGGACGGTGCAGCGGAACGTCAAGCGCTGGCGCAACGCCGAGATGGCGCTGCGTTGGACCGCCGCCGGCCTCTTGGAGGCGCAAAAGACCTTCCGCCGCCTCAAGGCCTACCGCCAGCTCCCCATCCTCGACGCCGCCCTGCGGGAGGCGGTGAGAAAGGCCGGAGCAAAGTCCGTCATTGAAGACATCGAGGTGGCCGCGTAGCCTCTCGATCAGACGATGCCTATCTCGCACTTTTCAACATTGGGCGGGACATCGCCGGATTACTCCTGGCCGGGAAACAAACGGCTGGCGTTCTATGTTTCAGTAGCAGTTGAGCATTTCGCATTCGGCACCGGAGTCGCCGAAGACCGGTCGAGCGGCCAGAGCCAGTGGAGCGGGTGGAAGCTCGAACGAAACTATGGTTGGCGAGACTACGGTCACCGTGTCGGATTGTGGAATTTGGTTGCGATGCTCGACGGATTGCGGCTGCCCGTTGCTTTTACGGTCAACAGTCTGATATTTCGTTCGCAACCGCGGATCGCGGCCCGCATTGTCGCGCGGGGGGACGAGATTATCGCCCATGGCCGGACCAGTTCCGAGTTGCAGCGGGGTATGTGGACAGAGGACGAAGACAATCTTATCCGCACCGTAACCGATACGATTGCGCAGGGAAGCGGCACCCTGCCAGCTGGCTGGTTGAGCCCGAGCTTGTCCGAAACGGCGGTGACGCCAGATTTATTGCAGGAAGCTCAGTATCAATATTTGCTCGACTGGCCGGCCGACGATCAGCCGATTTGGTTGAAGACCCGCTCCGGTCGAATCATGGCGGTTCCTTATCCGCTGGAGCTCAACGACTTTACCGCACAGCTGCACCGACACCATAGTGCGCGTGACTTTGCCGACATGATCGTCAACCAGTTCGACGAAATGGTTCGGCAGTGCGTTGACAGACCGCTAGTTTGCGCAATCGCGCTGCACCCTTACATCGTCGGCCAGCCGTTTCGCTTGCGCGTGTTGCGCACGGCTCTGGCGCATTGCGCCGAGCACCCGCATCGTGAGCGGGTATGGTTCACGCGACCCGGTGAGATCGCGCGCCACTGCGCGGCGCTTCCCCCTGGGGTCCTGCCAGCGACCTGAACACCCTGATCCAGTTGCCTTAACTGTACTCGAGACAGCAGCGGCTTCGGCTGGCCCTGAGGCAGGAGCTGGAGGCCGCGCTTGCAGAGGCCGCGGCGTTGGTTGCTCGCAATCACCGCTTGACCTCGCGCGGCGTTGCCCACCACTTGGCGCGCAGTGGCCGGTTTCGCTTCAAGGAATCGACACTGCGCGAGATCTCCGATCGTCGCTATCCGCCTTTGCGCCGGCTGGGCATCTTGGGGAATCGGGGTCGCGTCTTGCATCTTGCATGGGGCTGCGGCGGCGGAGCAGCGGTCTCGAGGTGTCGAATTCCCGCCCCGATCCCGAGCCACGCCATCGGCCACGCCGCGCCCGCGCGGTGTGAAACGACGCCACGATGATGCCTGGACGACCCGGGCGCCCACGCCGGCCGCCGCATCCCGCCCCGAAAGCCCGGCCGGAACCCAAAGTCAAACGCTGATGCGAAATGAGTGCACTGTGGGGTTGTTGAAAAAGTCGAAGATCGGCGAAACGCTCGTGACGTGGCTGTTGTAAGCCTTTGATATTTAAGGGACGGCCAAGAGGCGGAAGCCTTGTTTTAGCGTTGGCATCGACATTTTCTACAAACCCACTGTCACCGTAATTTCCCTAAATGGCTTGTCCCTTGGCTCAATTAGTGAAACGTATGCATTTGTGATAGAATGCCCGGAATGTCAGGAGGTTGGGTCATGGACGGCAAGGGTTTCCAGGTGTGGCTTTCGGCGGCGCGCGGGCTGACGCGCGTGCAGCGGCACGAGGCGCTCGCGGTGCTGTCGGGCCGGAGCGAAGGCGAGGCATCGAAGGCCGCGATCGAGCTTGGTGTGGACGAGGCCCGGCGCTGTCCGCACTGCGCGAGCGAAGGGGCGGTTTCGCGCGGTATGGCGCGGGGTCTGCGGCGCTACCAGTGCAAGGGCTGCGGCAGGACCTTCAACGCGCTGACCGGTACGCCGCTGTCGGGCCTGCACCACAAGGAACGCTGGCTGTCGTTCGGGGCGTCGCTGGCGGAGGGGGAGACGGTGAAGGCCTCGGCGGCGCGCTGCGACGTGGCGGTGAGCACGGCGTTCCGCTGGCGTCACCGGTTTCTGGCGGCGGCGCGGAGCGATTCGGAGGTGCTCAAGGGGATCGTGGAAGCGGACGAGACCTACGTCCTGGAGAGCCGGAAGGGCGCGCGCGGGCTGGGACGCAAGGCACGGCGGCGGGGCGGCAAGGCGAAGAAGCGCGGCCTCTCGCGCGAGCAGGTGCCGGTTCTCATGGCGGCGGACCGGAGCGGGACGACGGTGAGCGCGGTGCTGCCCAGGGTCGACGCGGCGGCGCTCACGGCTGCTCTCGACCCGGTGGTCGCGAAGGACGCCCTGCTGGTCTCCGACGGTGGCAGACGGTGAACAGCCGCCACAGCCGGTTGAAGGACTTGCTGCGTCCCCGCCGCGGCATCGCCACCCGCTATCTGGACAACTACCTGAGCTGGTTCCACCTCGTCGGCCTCGCCCCCGGCGCCAATGACCGAGCCTGCCTCGCCGCCGCCGTAACAAGGTGACGCATACAATTCACGAATTGAGCCTATCCCTTTGCTTCTGGTCACACCAGATGTTGATCGGCCTTCTACGTTCCAGGCACGGTTTTCGGACCGTGCCGGGGGATGTGCGGGAGCTTTTGGACTTGAGGAAGTTGGTTTCGAGTGCTGTCAGGCAGACTGGAGGGCCGGTATTCGGCTCCGATTGAGGCGGATCGGAGGGCGGGCGGTGGCTGGCGCCCGGCCTGCCGGGATCAGACGTGTTGTCCGACGATGTCGCGGTAGTCGGCGGGTCGCAGGCGCGTGCCGATGCCGAGCAGGGTATCGAAAGCCGTTGCGGTGTGGCGGCGGCGGTTCCAGCGGAACACGAACTCGTCGAGGTAGCGGCGCAGATGGGCGCGGCGCAGGCCATGGAAGGTTCCGAGCGCCCAGCGCTTCAGGTTCGAGAACACACGATGGATCCACGTCAGCACGAGATGGGCGGGCGTTGCACCGACGACCTTGGGCTGGTGGTCGTGGTCGGGCAGGCCGCAATAACCGCTCCAGCCATCGGTAATCACCCGCGCGCCCGGCGCCGAGGTTCCGGCAACGAAGGCACGAAGGCTGCGCGCGGAGAAATCCCCGATCGGCGCCAGCCGGATGCGGCGTGGCTCGCCCTCGGGCGATAGCTCGACCGCGCCGGCAATGCGCATCTTGCCTTGTGGGCTGCGACCTTGCCCGCCTGTGGCCGGGTCTTTTGCGGTGCGGAACGGGAGGGTGGCCTCATCGATCTCGATCAGGTCCTCAAGCAGGCTGCGATCCGGATTGACCATGGCACGGCGCAGCTTGTGCAGCAGGAGCCAGGCACTCTTGTAACTGCCGAGCCCGAGCTGGGCCTGGAGTTGCAGGGCGGAGATACCATTCGAGTGGCTGGTCACGATGTGAACGGCCATGAACCAGGTCTTCAGGGGCAAGTGGCTGCGGTGCATGATCGTGCCTGCGGTCACCGAGGTCTCCTTCCCGCAGGCCGCACATTCCCAGCTCGCCCGGCGCCGCTTCAGTTCCCAGCCCCTGTCATGGCCGCAGGCGGGGCAGACGAAGCCGTCGGGCCAGCGCCTGGCGGCGAGATGCCGGGCACAGGAGGCTTCATCGGGAAAGCGCGCCTCGAAGGCGGCGCGGGACATGGGGCGGTCATATTTCCAGCGGCTGGCCATGACGGAACATTACACGAACATGCTGCCGACGCCCACCAGAAACTCAACATCTCGTCAAACCGGGCTCAAAGGGATAAGCCCTATCATTAATTACAATGATCGGTGCTTCATTCCTCTCAAATGCTTCCATCATGGGCCACCACAGTAGGATATCCTACCCTTTAACATCCTGGAGCAGTTCCTGCTGACCAACATGATGCAAGCTGATCACGTGGCTAGCGCCGATCCAACCGACCAATTCTCCCGGGTCAACTTCGCTGTAGCAGTCATTCGCTTCCATCCGAAAAAAGGTCGTCCAACTTCGGTGTACCCACTTCAGGGGCGATTGCGGCTAGCCCGCGCTCCAAGTAGCCCGGAAGCTTCCTATCATGGTAAATTGCCAAAGACGTTTTGGCGCGGCTCACGCCGGTGAAACTCATCTTCCGTTGCTGCGCTTGAAAATCTTATCTTGTCCGTGCCCATCAAATGTGCTGTCCTGAATTCCAATCCCTTAGCTCCATGGAGCGTAGTCACTATCACATGCCTCTCAGGGTCGAACGCTTCGTAGCCATCCGTATGTCGCTGAATCTGAATATTTTCATTGAGAGATGAACGACTGAGGACCTGACATACAACATCAAGTTCTTCGTGGCGGGGACACTGAACGGCAATGATACCATCTGGGAACGCCCGCAACTGTGTTTCAATCTCCGGAATCGCGGTCGCAACTTTGATAGATATCGTCAGATTATCAAAAGAATTCACCGATGAAGGAAAATCCGACTCATCATACTGCGAAGTTGCTTCCAGCCCCTTATCCTTATCCACCAAATTTATAATGCCATCCGCTACCCGACAAATCTGTGTACTATTTCAGTAGTGGTGCCGCAATGTAGCTATCGAGCAAAACTGTCTGAGGGGCGTGAGAGCACCTGTTGACTCGTAAATTTTCTGATTTTCGTCGCCGACGGCGAACAGCAAATCTCCTGATAACTCCAACTTAGTTTTCTGTATAGTCCTGTGCCTCGTCGATTAGAATGCATTCGTGCCTTTCACTAACGTCTTCGGAGTCAGCGACTTTCGATAATTCCTCGATCAGTCCTCTCCTAACGTCTTCGAAATTCCCATCTTCGTCAAAATGAACACCATGTTGCCGAAGTACACCGATGCCCCAACCGACATACGTCTGAATCTTTTGAGGGTCAAACGGATAGTTGCCTGTACCGGTGGCCAAGAATTCACGCAATACACGCCCAAACGTTAGTACAACGGTATCGTAGACTTGCGCGCGATGCAAGTAGGTCGCCCGCAGGATCAACAGATTAGTCTTTCCGCTCCCTGGTGGCCCAACAACTAAGTGATTACCTTCCATCGGTAGTGCTACAACCTTCTTCTGATCCTCATCTAACTGATCTGGCTGTGTCCACCAGGTTGCCTCCATCATTCAAGCTCCGCGCCCGTAGTATGAAGCCAACGACTACCTTCCTCCGCGGCTGTCGTCTGCTGAGCGACATCAACTATAGAGTATAGATACTCTTCTAATCGATCCCTTATGACAGTGTCATTAAGCACTCCAGAAAATAGCGTGTCAAATTTGGACTCCTGGAGATTTGCCCTGTAATCACCTTCGTGTCCACAGGCCACCACCCGAATAGCTTTTGAAATACTCTCCAACACTTCGATCTTGAAGTAAAACTCTAACGGCAACGGTCAATGCAGTTCCGGCGAGGAGTTAAAACGGACCTTCAAATATTTTCCCCTCATCGGCGATCTAGTTATATTCGCTGGAGGAAATATGGCATTGTCGTGTCGGATGCTTCTGACTGTCGATTTCAAGAGCTCGATGACCTCACTGATGAATTGTCTTGATTTAGCTCCTTCGGCCGAAGCAGCAGATTGTACATCAGCAATATTTTCTTTTTGCATATGCTGGGCGCGAGCCAAGGCCACCCGATTGGTCACACGTTGTCTGGTCGTCGTTGAGGAGGTGCTTCCCGCAATGCCCGGTTCATCAAAATCTTCCCACCTTACGAGATCGGACCGGACCCGCCAATCTTTCAGTGAGCACCTCCCTGCAAGCTCGATTAGATCACCCGGGACCGTCGAACTAGCTATTTTGGGTTGTTCAAACTGCACCGCATTTACCAACGTTACAAACGGTGCCGAAAATTCGTCAAAGAGTGGCCTCTTCATGATTAAATCATGCAGTACGCCTCCAATCTGAGAGAATGTTAGAGATCGCCAGCCTAGGGTAGAGTCTTCTTCCGCTCGAAGCAAGAATTCAGGAGAACTGTACTGAAGCGTTCCCACGAACACTCGAAGGTAGTCGTCATCAGTCAATCCTGCAACCCCAACGGGCCGCAGAACGCCAAAATCGAGCAGCTTTAGGCACCTATATGTGTGCAGGATCGCTACATTCTCGGGCTTGATATCTCGGTGGCAGAGTCCAAGGTCTTCGAGGAACTTAGCGGCGGACGCCAGTTGCTTTATTAGTGAGGCTATGTTCTCATTTGGGACTTCATGGAGGCAGTCGGCTAGGTTCGGGCCGTCAATGTATTCCATGACGATGTAGTGACTATTCGTTTGGACGTCGAACCCACCCGAGAGAATTTTGACCATGTTTGGATGATGCTGGCCCACCAGGGTGAGTTCGCCCTCGATTCGTTTTAGTTGAGTTCCGTCTCCATATTTGCTGATAAGTTCGTCGTCAAATATCTTGACGGCGCTCGTTTCAGTTCCGTTCACGCCACGGAAAACAGCTGCCGACTTGCCATGGTTCACATATTCTTCGATCGTCCAGCCATCAAAAGCCTTTCCGCGCAACACTTTTTCTAAATCTCTTGCCTTGACGTGGTCCACGACGAAGCTCCGTTCTCGATCGACAGGCCGGCAGTTAGAGTCGCAGCCAAGGATAGTACCGTTTGCACTATGTTCTCAAGGTACTTTTCGTGATCGGCTTGGCCTAATTCCCGACAACAGTTACCGGTTTTCGCCGATTACGTCGCCGCGCCGCGCTGCGTTTCGCTCTTTCGCGGGCGGCCAGGGCGGCCGGGCCGCAGGCGTCGGCCGGTGGCGGCTTCGGGACGGGCGAGGAAGGTCGCGTCGCCGAGCGGGCGGCCCGTGCCCGCGTGGCTGCGGAAGGGCGCGAGCGCCGCCTGGTCGTCCGCCGCCGCCAACAGTCCGGCCCCGCCATCGCTCCGCCCGCTGCAACACCGGCGCCGCCGCGCACCATGGGCTGAGGGGTCACCCATTAGGCAATAGCTTGCGGTCACAATCGTCCTCCCTATCCGTCGGCCCCTTGCCGGCGGTTTCTTGTCGTCTCCGTGCGTCCGCCGTCGCGGCGCCGCGTTCCCGGTTCTCGTTGGTTTCGGTTGCGCCCGGTGAGGCGCGCACCCCTCACCCACCGGGATCAAGACCCCGTCGCCGGGCGGCATCTTGCCGTTCCGGCCCGGGTCCCTGGCGTCTCGCGACGCCCCGGAGAACCTCTCATGCCCCGCCGTCTCCAATCGGTTGCATCGGATCTCGTGGCTCCCCCAGTGGGATATGACCGGGGGTCCAACCCCTCGCTGGCTGACGGCACGGGTGCGCCGCGTCCAGGCGGACGCGTAGCTGGGAGGGCGGCGGCCAATCAGGTCTGGTGGCTCGAAGCCAACCCCTTTCCCGGCCTGCCGCCCTCCCTCCGTTCAGCCGAAGCAGCGCTCGGGCTCGAACGGAACCTCGTCCCGCATCACGGAAAAGCAGCCCCGGGCGAGCTTGTGCGCCACCGCCTTCCGCGCCACCACCAGCTTGCTCTTGGCTTTCTTGCGTTCGTAATAGACCTTGGCGCGAGGCTCGTAACGGATCCCCATGTTGGCCGCCTCGATGAAGGCCCAGGCCAGGTACTTGTTGCCCGAGCGCCGGTTGCCCTCGCCCTTGGCGCGGCCGTTCGAGAGGTACTTCGAGCCCACCAGCCGGCAGTAGGAGGCATGGTTGCCAGGCGCGGCTAATACCGATGAGCCTTTGAATTGACCTCTCGACCATCGAAGTCGTTCAATCGCGAGCGAAGCGTGGCGATCCAGGGCGGCGTGAACGGCCTCGACCAAATCGCGCGGCATTGCGACAGCCTGGATCGCCACGGGGCTCCGCTCCTCGCGATGACGACGGTGAGTGGGTTTCAAGTACGAGTCACTTCGTCTGCTCGCCGGTATAATACCGAGCGACAATGAGTTCGACTCATCGCCGCTCGGCAAGCGCGACCGCGCGCCCGAGCTTATGCGAGGAAAAGCCCGCGTGGCGTCTGAACGCACGACGACCGACAACGGGTTCTACTCATTGTCGGTCGGTATAATTCTCTACCGTCCCGTTTTTTGGAGGCTTTGCCGGTCGAAGCCGGCGATCGCCTTGTAGCCCTCGGAGAGCGCGACGAGTTCCTCGTGGGCGATGACCTCGTCGATCGATTGGAAGGGCATGTCGCCGGTCCGCGCGTAGACCTCGCGCAGGATGGCATCGGGCGGATTGGCCCGGTTGGCACGGACCACCGCCGCCGTCGGGCCCAGGCGGTCCGCCTCGTAGGCGCGGAAGGCGGCGGCGGCGTCGGGCTCCCGCGCCAGATGGTCGGCGAGGGCGCGAACGTCCAGGATCGCCTGGCCGGCGCCGTTGGAACCGCTCGGATACATCGGGTGCGCCGCATCGCCCAGCAGCGTGCGGCGGCCGAAGCTCCAGCGTGCCAGGGGGTCCTTGTCGACCATCGGATATTCGAAGACGTGATCGGCCGCTTGCACCATCGCCGGGATGTCGAGCCAGTCGAAGGCCATGTCGCGACAGGCCCAAAAGAAGTCCTCCAAGCGGCCTTCCCGGCTCCAGTCGCCGCTCGGCTCGCGCGGCGGCACGTGGAATTCGCAGAGCCAGTTGACGAGCTGCCGGCCGTCGGCATCGATGTCGTTGGCCACCGGATAGACGATCACCTTGCCGGTGGCGAGCCAGCCGGCATAGATCATCGAGGCCCCGGTCAGGTAGGCGGGCCAGCGGGTGACGCCCCGCCACATGGTGATGCCGGAATAGATCAGCGGATCGCCCGAGGGGTAAAGCTCGGCCCGCAGCGCCGAGCGGATGCCGTCGGCGCCGACGAGCGCGCGGCCTCGCGCCTCCGGCAGGGGCGTGCCGTCCGCCCCGTCGACGAAGCGGGCGACGACCTCGTCCCCCTCCTCGCGGCTGGCGACCAGGCGATGGCCGGCGCGGATGGCGTCGCCACCCAGCCGGTCGCGGGCGATCCGCCAGAGCAACTCGTGCAGGCGGCCCCGGTGGATCGAATACTGCGGCCAGTCGTAGCCGGCGAAGCGGCCGCGCGGCTCGGAAAAGATGAACTGGCCGTACTTGTTGTAGAAGGCGACTTCGCGGGTCTCGATGGCGCATTCGGCGATCGCCGGCTCCAGGCCGAGGGCCGCGAGTTCCCGCATCGCGTGGGGCAGAAGATTGATGCCGACGCCCAGCGGGCGGATCTCGGGCGCCGCCTCGAAGACCCGGCAGGGAATTTCGCGCCGGTGGGGGGCCAGCGCCAGCGTCAAGCCACCTATGCCCCCGCCGGCGATCAGGACGGTCACGGGGCCAGGCGTCTCAAGCGAGATCGTCCACGAGGACAACGCCCGCCGCCTCGAGTTCCCGGCGCGCGGCGGCGAGCGAATCGTCGAGATCGATCGCCCGGCTCGCCGCCTCGATCACCACCACCGCGAAGCCCGCCGCCTTCGCGTCGAGCGCGCTCCACTTGACGCAAAAGTCGGTCGCGAGACCACAAGCGAAGACCCGGCGGAAACCTCGTTCCTTCAGGCAGCCGGCGAGACCCGTGCTGGTCTTCTGGTCGTTTTCCTTGAAGGCGGAATAGGAATCGATATCGGGGCGGAAGCCCTTGCGCACCACCATTTGCGCGCGATCAACCGCCAGATCGGCGTGAAATGCCGCGCCCGGCGTTCCTCGCACGCAGTGGTCCGGCCACAGCACCTGGGGGCCGTAGTCGGCCTCAATCACCTCGAAGGGGGCCTTGCCCGCATGCGCGGAGGCGAAGGAATGGTGGCCCGGCGGGTGCCAGTCCTGGGTCAGGATCACGTTCTCGAAGCGGTCCATCAGACGGTTCACCACCGACACGATCCCGTCGCCGGCCGGCACCGCCAACCCGCCCCCCGGGCAGAAATCGTTCTGCACGTCGATGACCAGCAGAACGTCGCTCCCTCCGATCTCCATCGCCTCGCCTCCTCGCCTCCTCGCCTCCTCGCCTCGGGCCTCGGCGATGGTAGCATGGCACGGGGGCGAGGCTATTCCAGGTCGGAGTACTTCTCGATCGCCGCCGCCAAGCTGACTTTCAGCTCGTCTCCGACCTCGCCGCCGCCACCCTTGACGCGGCCTTTGACCACCGCGTTCATGGCGTCGATATGCGACTTCACGATTTCGACATGTTCGTCGAGATAGACGTCGCGGGGCCGGGTGCAATCATGCAGTGATTCACCAAAATAGCTGATCAGGGGGTAGCCGAAAGTGCCGCCTTGGCCCTTGAGGTCGTGGGAGATTTCGTTCAACGGCTTGAAGTGTTGGTGGCGTTGCTCGGGCGTATCGACGCAGCGGCCATGATGGTCGTAAAGTTGGCGGATATGACCCTGGACCCAGTCGGGATAGTCCTCCGCCATCTTGGAGAACTCCATTTCCGCCGCCTCCAGGGCCTCCATGGAGAACTCGCCGGGTCCACTTCCACCGCCGGGGGACGCCTTCTGCCGTAGACGGTTGGGCATGCGGTAGATACGGACCTTGGACTTCGGCTTTGCCCGGGCGGGCGCGGCGCTATCAGGATCGAGCGACATTGACCACCTCTATGTCTTCGATTGGCATGACGCGACGTTCGTCGCCCTTGAATCTCTCGTCATCCTGCCGACGCCGATCGGGCCCGAAATATTTGGCGGTATGGAGGAACTGCCGGGGCCGGCCGATCACTTGCAGGACCCGTTCGCCGATCGAATTGGCCGAAAACGGTTTGCCGAGCATCTCCGTCATGCCGAGATCGCGCGCCTGGGAGACGCTCACCGGGTCGGCACGGCCGGTCACCATGATGAAGGGAATGAAACGGTCGGGTGACTCCTTGTGCCGCCGTACCCAGCGCAACAGCATCAGCCCATCGACCGGCGACATCTGCCAGTTCGACATAATGACGTCGATGTTCATGACGCCGGCCCGCATGGGGTCCTTCTTCATCAACTGCAAGACGTCGATCGCCTCGCCGCCATGATCGACGGCGCGTACCATGCCGACCCCGAGCGCTTTCAGCGACTGAATGATCAACGAGCGGAGATAGGTGCTGTCCTCGACCACGAGGAAGGAAAACCGTTCGAGATTGTACGTCGCCATGGCTCGCCTCGCCGCGAAGGGAACGGGCCGATAAAACCATGGCGGCGGTTAAGATATCGTGTATCGGCCCCCGCCCCGTGCCCGCCAGGCCTCTTCCGCCGTCGGCATGACGCGACCCGACACGTCGATCCCCAAGGCGCGGATCGCCGCAAGGACGGCAAAAGCCGTGGCGCGGGCGCCGGTCTCCGCCGTTTCGGGCGGGCAATCCTGGATCACATGGAAAGCGCAAGCCGGCATTTCACCGACCCCTGGCGGCAGGCCCGAGGGATCGACGGCCATCAGGCCCCGAACGGTGTTGCGGCGAAGCGATGCCGGCGAAGCGTCCGGGCCGAGCGGCGCGACGACACGGTGGACGCGGATCTCGCCCGTCTCCTCGTCAAACCCGACTTCGGCGAGGCGTGCCGCGAACCCGCCACCCCAGCCGAATCCGCGCGCAACGCCGGGGGCCAGAGCGTCTCGCCGGACGTCGCGAAAAGACTCCAAATCAGCCGGCGGACGATCCGCGCACGGGTCCGGCCCGATCTCTTCGATGCTCGCGTCGTCGAGCGCGAGCCGGGAACGGCCGGTGACAATGTCGGCGTGGGGGCCGTCGCGGGGATCGACGGCCGGGTCGGGCGTCACGTCGACCGCCGAGGCCATGGCGTCGAGGATGGCTTCGTAGTCGCCGCACCGACAGCGGACGGCATCGATCCCAGCGGCGAGTTCGGCGCGCGCCGGCGCCGCCGCGCGGGCCAGCAGTTCCGTCGCGGCGATCAGCATCGCCGGCGTGCAACGCCCGCAGGGAGCGGCGCCGAGCCGCAGGAAGGCCTGCTGGACGCGGGAAAGAAACCCGTGGTTGGTCAGCCCCTCGACGCTGGTGACGATGGCGTCGTCGCAGGGCGTCGCCGGCGCCAGGCAGGCCCTGACCTGGCGGCCGCCCAGCAACACCGCGCAGCGTCCGCAGGCGCCGTCCCGGCAATCCGGCTCGAGGCGCGCGCGGTCGAATTCGGGGCCCAGCAGAGTCGAGAGCGGTTGGCCCGGGTCGACCGGCTGGTCGAACTGGCGGCCGTTGATGCGAAAGCGGACCCGCCGGGCGGGAGGCATCGGAAGGCGCGGCTCAGCCGCCGAGCACGGCCAGCATCTCGTCCACCGTCACCAGCTTGCGCCGGGGCGAGGGCTTGACGGCGCTTTCTTCCTCCACCGCCTGGATGCGGTGCCATTCGGCGTAGTCGATCGAGCGCACGGCACCCGCCTTCAGTTCGGCCGCCAGGCCGCCGCGGCCGGGCTTTCCGCTCTCGGCGATATCGTCGAAGATCTGCTTGGCGGCATCGCGGCCATCGACCTTGTTGGTGCCGATGACGCCCGTCGGCCCGCGCTTGATCCAGCCGACGGCATAGAGCCCGTCGGCCACCCGGCCGTCCTCGTTGACGACGGTGCTGCTCCAATCGTCGAAGGGGGCGCCTTCGATCGGTTCGCCCTGGTAGCCGATGGCGGCGGCGACCAGACCGCATTCGACCTCGAAAGTCTCGCCGGTGCCCACGGCGCGGCCGTCCTCGACCATGTTGCGCTCCATCAGCAGGCCCTCGACCCGCTCGCCGCCCAGGATCTCGAGCGGCGAGGCGAGGAAGGCGAAGTGGCAGCGTTTGGCCTTGCCGGCGGGATCGAGGGTGGTGAACTCGCGCAAGCTCGCGAGGTTGCGCTCCTTCAGGCGCTTGTCACGGGAATTCTCCATCTCCCCGATCGAATCCGGGAGCTGTGCCGGATCGACGACGGGATGGCAGTTGGTCAGGTGGCCCATCTCGCGCAATTCCACGTTGGTGAACTTGGCGTCCATCGCGCCACGCCGGCCGAACATATAGACGTCCCGGATCGGCGCGGCCTGGATCGGGTCGAGGGCATAGTCGGGGATGTCCGAGGTCGCCATTTCCTCCCGCGTCTTGACCAACACCCGGGCGATGTCGATGGCGACGTTGCCGACACCGATCACGGCGGCGCCGGTGATGTTCAGATCGGGGTTCAGAGCGCGAAAATCGGGGTGGCAATTGTACCAGCCGACGAACTCGGCCGAGCCGAAGACGCCCTGCTTGTCCTCACCCGGAATGCCGAGCTTGCGGTCGAAGGGGGAGCCGACCGCCAGCACCACGGCGTCATAAAGCTCGCGCAGGCGATCCAGCGAAATGTCGCGGCCGACCTCCACGTTGCCCCAATAGCGCACCGCCGCGTCGCCGCCGGTCTTATCGAAGGCGCGGGAGACGTTCTTGGTCTTCTGATGGTCGGGCGCCACGCCATAGCGGATCAGCCCATGGGGCGCCGGCAACCGCTCGATGATGTCGACCTCGCAGTCGTCGTCCAACTTCACCAGGGCGTCGGCGGTATAAAAGCCGCTCGGACCCGAGCCCACGATGGCAACCGAAATTCCCACCCCGGCACCTCCCCTGCCTCGGTATGAATCGCCGCGTCCCGGTCGGGATGCGGCGTCGTGGAAGCCACGAGGACCGCGCCTCCGAAGTGATGGCGCCGGGTCAGACCGTCCAGGTCGAACCCGAGCGGAGCAGCGCGTTCAGGTCCGGCTTGGTAGAGGCCGCCTTGGCTTCCGCCATCTGCCTGACCACCGATTGCTCGTAGGGCTCCGCCTCGGCCTGGTACAGGACACCCATCGCCACCGGCATTTCCGGCGCCTCCATCTCGGCCAGCAGCGTGGCCAGGATGCGGTTGCCCTGGTCGTGGACCACGAGATCGTCCTCGGTGACGCCGTCCTCGCCCAAGCTCACCGGCTCCAGCGCCAAGCCGCCCGAGGCGAGCCTCAACCCCTTGTCCCGATCCTTGCCGTAGATCAACGGTTCGCCGTGGATCACCTCGATCTGCTGGTCGGCGACGACCGAGCGATGGGTGAAATAGTCGAACACCGCGTCGTTGTAGACGATGCAGTTCTGGAACAACTCGACAAAGGAAGCGCCCTTGTGCGCATGCGCCGCCTTGAGGACGCCCGGCATCTGCTTCTGCTGGGTGTCGACGGAACGGGCGACGAAGGTGGCGCCCGCGCCGAGCGCGAAGAGTACCGGCGAGAGCGGCAGATCCAGCGAGCCGCGCGGCGTCGAAGGCGAGCGGGTGCCGACACGCGAGGTCGGCGAATACTGCCCCTTGGTCAGGCCGTAGATCTCGTTGTTGAAGAGCAGGATCTGCACGTCGACGTTACGGCGCAGCACGTGCAACAGGTGGTTGCCGCCGATCGAGAGCCCATCGCCGTCGCCGGTAACGATCCAGACGTCGAGTTCGGGATTGGCGAGCTTCACGCCGGTGGCGATCGCCGGCGCCCGGCCGTGGATGGTGTGAAAGCCGTAGGTCGCCATGTAATAGGGAAAGCGCGAGGCGCAGCCGATGCCGGAGACGAAGACCGTGTTCTCCGGGCGCGATCCGAGTTCGGCCAGGGTCTTCTGCACGGCCTTCAGGATGGCGTAGTCGCCGCAGCCGGGGCACCAGCGCACTTCCTGGTCGGTCGCGAAATCCTTCGGCTTGAGGTTTTCGATTGCGGTGGGGGCGTTCATCTCAGGCCTCGTTCTGTTCGTGGATCGCGTTCATGATCTCCGCGATCTTGAAGGGCTGGCCGGTGACCTTGTTCAGGCCCTGGGCGGGGACCAGGTACTCGGCGCGTAGCACGGTCACCAGCTGGCCGCTGTTCATCTCCGGCACGATGATCTTGTCGTAGCTCGCCAGCAAATCGCCCAAGTTGCGCGGCAACGGCCAGATGTAGCGCAGGTGGACGTGGCTGACGTCGACCCCCTCCTGGCGCAGGTTGTTCACCGCCCGGCTGATCGGCCCGAAGGTCGAACCCCAGCCGACGACGGCGATCTTGCCACCGGGCTCGCCCTGGTCGACGTCCTGTTCCGGCACGTCCTGGGCGATGCCCATCACCTTTTTCGCCCGCGCCTCGGTCATGGCCGCGTGGTTCGCCGGGTCGTAGCTGATGTGGCCCGAGTTGTAGTCCTTCTCGATACCGCCGATGCGGTGCTCGAGCCCCGGAGTCCCCGGCACCGCCCAGACCCGGGCGCCGGTTTCGGGCACTCGCTGGAAGGGCTGGAAGTCCTCCACCCGCGCATGGAAGGAGACCGGGAAGGGCGCGTAATCACCCATGTCGGGGATCCGCCACGGCTCCGCCGCGTTGGCGATGTAACCGTCCGTCAGCAGGATCACCGGGGTCATGTATTTGGTCGCGAGGCGGATCGCCTCGATACCGCACTCGAAGGCATCGGCCGGCGAGCGAGCGGCGATCACCGCCACGGGCGAATCCGCGTTGCGGCCGTAGACCGACTGGTAGAGGTCGGACTGCTCGGTCTTGGTGGGCATGCCGGTCGAGGGTCCGGCCCGTTGCGAGTTGACGACCACCAGCGGCAGCTCCGTGCTGATCGCCAGGCCAATCGCCTCGCCCTTCAGCGCGACGCCCGGACCGGACGACGAGGTGACGCCGATCGAGCCGGCGTAGGAGGCGCCGATCGCGGCGCAGACGGCGCCGATCTCGTCCTCCGCCTGGAAGGTCATGATGTCGAAGTGCTTCATGTTGGCGAGCACATGCAACAGGTTCGAGGCGGGCGTGATCGGGTAGGAGGCGAAGACCATCCGGATGCCGGCCAACTGCGTCCCCGCCGCCAAGCCCCAGGCGAGTGCCTCCGCGCCCGTGACGGTGCGATAGAGGCCTGGCGGGATTTCCGCCGCATCGACCGTGTAGCCGACCAGGCCGCTCGGCAGTTCGGCCGTCTCGGCATAGGCATGGCCGGCGTTGAGCGCGGCGATGTTGGCGTCCGCGATCTCCGGCCGCTTGACGAACTTGGCCTTCAGCCAATCCACCGTCGGCGCCCGTTCGCGATCGTAGAGCCAGTAGACCAGGCCGAGCGTCCAGAGGTTCTTGCAGCGAAGCGAGTCCTTCTGGCTGAGCCCGGTGTGCTTCACCGCCTCGAGCGTCATCTTCGAGACGTCGATCGGGAAGACCACATAGTCGTCGAGGGTGCCGTCCTCCAGCGGATTGGCCTCGAAACCCGCCTTGCGCAGGTTGCGATCGCCGACGGTGCCGGAATCGATGACCACCACGCCGCCCTTTTTCAGATCGCCGAGGTTGACCTTGAGCGCGGCGGGGTTGAGCGCCACCAGCACGTCCGGCTGGTCGCCCGCCGTCATGATCTTGCGGGCACCGAAATTGATCTGGAAGGCGGAGACGCCGTAGGTGGTGCCGATGGGGGCGCGAATTTCGGCCGGGAAATCGGGGAAGGTCGCCAGATCGTTGCCGGCCAGCGCCGTCGCCTGCGTAAACTGACTGCCGGTCAACTGCACGCCATCGCCCGAGTCACCCGCAAATCGGATCACCACCGATTCCAGGATATGGCGTTCCGCGCCCACCGGCGGAAACCGTTCAGCGGTGTTGCTCGCCCTCATGGCCACCAGATCCATATCAGCCCCTACGAGTCGGCGACCGACACGACCCTCCGCCGACCCCGATCACCGCAAATCTGAATAGGCGATTTCTCGCGCCTCGTCAAAGCGCTCCGCCCGGTCGACCGTGATGGCCATGATACGTGCCATCGCATTCGGCGTCGGCCGGCGGGCGTTCAATTTTTGGTGTTCGCTTCGGGCCGATGCCCGGACCAGATCAAGCGGTCGTCGGAGAGGCCGTAAAGCAGCTCCCGCCGGCCGTCGGAATCGAAATCCACGCTGCGCAGCGCGGTGACGATCGCCGCGTCGTGGGTGAGTTTGGCGATCTCGCGAAACCGGCCGCCGGGGAAGCCGACGATGCGCAGATCGCGCCGGCTGGCGCTGGGCAACGCCAGGTCGACGATGCCGTCGCCGTCGGCGTCGAACACGGCGGAAAGGCCGAGTTCGCGGCTCCCCATCACATGGTTGGAAAAGCCGTGCACGGAAGCCTCGCGGCGGATGCCGGCCCGGGTGAACTCATGCAATTCCAACGTTCCACCGATATGCGGCGTGATCACGATCGCGACCTCGCGCCTGCCGTCGCCGTCGAAATCTCCGAAGCCGGCCGGGTTCAGCCAGCGATTGGGAAGGCCGATCGGCGAGGTCTCGGCCAACAGGCGAAGCTCGTCCTCGACTACCCCCAGCACGGCGAGGGCGGCACCGTTGCGTATATCGGAGCGGACCACGACGATCTCGCCCCGCCCGTCGCCATCCATGTCGACGACCCGCGCCAGGCGGTCCTCGAACACCTTGTCGTCCGCGAGTTCGAGGCGGTATCGCACCGCCCGGTCGTCGATCGCCACGATCGCCGAAGCCTCGATGGCGTCGCCCAGCACGCCGTGGCCGTAGCGCCGCGTCGGACCGGCGAGCCAGGCCTCGACGAGGCCAAACCGGCCGAAGCCGACCTCGCCGTCGGGCAGCATGTCCTCGCTCCGCTCGGGCGGAGCGATATCGAAATTCGCCAGCGGCTCCAGCAGCAGGCTCTTCGCGGTCATGTGAACTCTTTGGTAGCGCGCGCCCGCCACGCCGGGCCGACGGGTTTTCACCAGGACGTCGCGGCCGTGGCGGACCAACGCCTCTATCCCTTCGGCGACCGGTATCTCGCGCGATCGCCAGCTCTCCGCCGCCGCCCCCTGGACGAGCAGCGCAAGCAAAAGCAGCGCCAGTGGCGGACCGGAAACCTTCGACATTCGCCAACCTCCCGACGCCACGATAGGGGGCCGGCGGCATGATTGATATTGATCAATGCCGCGCGCGCCCGCGGCCGCGATAGTGCCATCGAAACAGGCCGGAAACATTCCCGGCGCGCAAGAGGAACGGCGCGATGACGATCAAGGAAATCACCCTTCACCTGGACGAGAACCCGGCGACCGAGCGGCGCCTGGAAGGCGCGATCACCCTTGCCGAGGCCTTCGGCGCGCATCTGGTCGGGATCGCCGCCGAGGTCCCCCCGACGATGCCCGGCTATCTGGCGGTCGACGCCGGCGCGCAGCTGCTGGATCGCTGGATCGCCGACGTTCGCCGCCGTATCGCCGAGGCGCGCGAGATGTTCGAGGCGCGCGTGGCGGAGAGCGACGTCCAGGCGGAGTTTCGCGTCCGCCAGGGATCGCACCTGGAGGCCATGCTGCCGACCTGCCGCACCGGTGATCTGGTGATTGTCGCGCAGGACGACCCCGACGCGCCGAGCATGACCGACGGCCTGGCGGACGAACTGGTGATGGCGGCCGGCCGGCCGGTCCTGGTCTGGCCCTACGTCGGCGCTTTCCCGACTCCCGGGCGCACCGTCCTCGTCGCCTGGAACGGCACGCGCGAGGCAACCCGCGCGCTCCATGACTCGATGCCCTTCCTGGAGGCGGCGGCGAAGGTCTACGTCACCTCGATCGCCGCTTCGTCGGACGAGACGGCGATGGCCGAGGGTCTCGCCCAGGCGCTCGTTCGCCGGGGCGTGACGGCCGAGGCACGCGGGATCGTCGCGCGGGATTTCGAGACGCCGGAGCTTCTTCTTTCGGCGGTGGCCGAGGTCCGCGCGGATCTGATCGTCATGGGCGCCTGGGGCCATTCGCGCCTGCGCGAGATGATGTTGGGCGGCGCCACCAGGGAAATTCTGGAAGCGATGACCGCGCCGACCCTGTTGTCGCACTGAGTCGCGCCACGCCCGAGAAATTGGCGGCGCTGCTTGCGCCGGGTGCGGCGCTGTGGCAAATCATTGGACGTTGTCCGTTTGCTTCCTGTACGCCCCTAACGTCATTCATGATCGATCGGGCGGCCTCGGAAAGCCGGGGAACTATTTGTGAGCATGCCGCACCCGGTCCCGCCGGCGCGGCATTCGAGGTGGCGACAAGGGGACGAGACATGGCCAACGGGACGGTCAAATGGTTCAACGCGACGAAGGGCTTCGGATTCATCGAGCCGGACGACGGCTCGAATGACGCCTTCGTGCATATTTCGGCGGTACAGCGCGCCGGCCTCGCCGGGCTGCGTGAAGGGCAGAAGGTCCAATTCGATCTGGTACCCGGCCGCGACGGCCGTAACTCGGCCGAAAATCTGGTGGTCCAGGACTAGAACGGATCGAGTTCGATACCAATCGCCCGGCCACCCCCTCTCCCGTCCCGGCTATCCCGCGGTACCATCGGCGGGCGGCCCAAGCAGGGGCAGACGGCGGCGGGGACCAGACCCGGGTTGCTCTAGCCTCCCGGCCACCGGCGGGGTGGCATGCCCATCGCGCCTTCGCCGCCAGCCTGCCTCCGGCCGACGGTTCGTGTTAGCATCGGCGATGCGCGGGCTTCCAGGCTCCCCTGATCGTCGTCGGTGCGCGCGGAGGTTACAGAGGTGACATTCCCCGATCGGTCCTATAGCGGGATCGACGAATTCTTCCGCGATTATATGGACGGCTATCGCCGGGCCAGTGCGTCGCTCGACGTGGCCGCGCTGTCCCGGGCCGCCGTCCTGCTCGGACGCGCCTACGAGGGCGGGCATTGGGTCTTCACCTGCGGCAACGGCGGCTCGGCCTCGATCGCCAACCACCTGGTTTGCGACCATGTGAAGGGAACCGCGACCGACACCACCCTGAAGCCCCGCGTCGTCAGCTTGTCGAGCAACGTCGAGCTGATGACGGCGCTGGCGAACGACATCGACTACGATGAGGTATTCGTTCGCCAGTTGAGCGCGCTCGCCTCGCCCGGCGACGTACTGGTGACGATCTCCTCGTCCGGCGATTCCGAGAACGTGGTGCGCGCGGCGGGCTGGGCCAATGATCATGGACTCGTGACCATCGCGCTTTCCGGCTTTTCCGGAGGGCGGACCTCGGCGCTCGCCGACGTGGCGCTACATTGCGAGAGCGACAATTACGGCATCACCGAGGACGTGCATCAGTCGATCATGCACGCGCTCGCGCAGTACTTGAGACAGTCGGCGATGCCCGACGATCTGATCCCGGCCAGGACCTTTTAGGGCGGGAAATGGAGGACGCGGCGCGGAACGAGGACCCGCCGGGCGTATTCCGGCGTTTCCGCGCCGTCTATGTCCACACCCAGTTCCTGCGCTATCTGCTGTTCTCCGGGATCGCGGCGGTCACCAACTTCACCATCGGTCTGCTGCTGTACGACGTCGCCGGTTGGGACGGCGCCGTCTCCTACAAGTCCGCCGTGACGCTGGGCTTTCTCGCCGGCATGGCCGTGAGCTACCTGCTGAACCGCAACTTCACCTTTTCCCGGTCCGGGCGGCGCGCGCATCGGGAAGCGCGGACTTTCTTCATCGTTTCGGTGGGCGGCCTGTTGCTGACCGTGGCGATCGCAACCGGCCTCAGGGCGGGACCGATCCCCTGGCTCGCGACGGCAACGACCGACGCGCCCCTCGTCGGCGCGCTAGTGGCCGACGTGGAGGCGAGCAGCCATGCGATCGCCATCGGCCTCGTCGCCTTTTACTCCTTCGCCTCCCACAAATTCTTCACCTTCGACAAGGGCATCACGGCGGCGATCCGGCGCCTGCTGGCATCGGGCCGCTGAGGCCGGGGGCGATCCGTTCCAGGCGGCTGGAGGTCACGGCATGGATTCGTTCGCTGCCCAACAGCAGGGCCTGGAAGGGGGCCGGGAACAGGGGCCGGAAGGCGTCATCCAGGACGTCGAGGCCGCCCGCATAGGCGCCGAGCGCCGGCAACACCAGACGCGAGCCGTCGGTCGCGAAACAACGCCGTACCACTCGCCGCCCCCGGACCCGGATGGCGGCCTTGGGGTGGAGGTGGCCGGCGATCTCTCCGGCCGCCCGGCCGGTCGTCGGCTCATGGCGAAAACGCAAGGGCTCGATTTCCAACTCGTCCGCCACGCGGCCCGGCAACCAGTCGGGCGGCGCCGGATCGTGATTGCCGGCGATCCAGATCCACTCGCGACCCTCGGTCATGGCCTCGATGGTCGCGATCTCCTCTTCGCTCAACCGTGCCGGGGCGCCCAAATCGTGAAAGCTGTCGCCCAGGCAGATGATCCGCGCGGGCTGGTGGCGGCGCACCATCTCAGCCATCCGGGCGAGAGTGGCCCGGGTGTCGTAGGGCGGCAGGGGCACGCCCCGGCGGGCGAAGGCGGAACCTTTCTCGAAGTGCAGATCGGCGACGACGAGCGTGCACTCGTCGGGCCAGAGGAGGCCGCCCAGGGGGTCGAGAAGGAGTCGCGCGCCGTGCACCAGCATGCCCGACGGATAGCCCAATTCGCCCGCCATCGCCAGCACGCGGGCTATAGTGGGGCCGGCAACAGGGAGTCGAGGTCATGAGCGAAAACGACGACACCAGGGCGATGTTCGCGCCCCGCTATGCCGAGATCGCGACCTTCATGCGGGCGCCGCTAGCGCATGATCCGGACGCCATCGACATCGCGCTCGCCGGCGTGCCCTATGACGGTGGCACCTCGAACCGGCCGGGCGCGCGCCACGGGCCGCGCGAAATCCGCAATTCCTCGAGCCTGATGCGGGCCTACCACCACGTCACCCGGGTCAATCCGCATGACCTCTGCCGGGTGGCCGACGTCGGCGACGTGCCGTTCGAGCGGGCCTACGACATCGAGGCGGCGCTGGAGGAAATTCAGGCCTTCTACGCCCCGCTTCACGCCGCCGGCGTGGTGCCGATCAGTGCCGGCGGCGACCACACCATCACGCTGCCGATCTTTCGCGCCATCGCCGCCGAGCGGCCCTTGGGCATGGTCCACATCGACGCCCACACCGATACCTGGGACGAGTTCCAGGGCTCCAAGTTCCATCACGGCTCGCCCTTCCGCCGCGCCGTCGAGGAGGGCCTGCTCGATCCCCGCCGGACCGTGCAGATCGGCATCCGGGGCGCCCAGAACACGGAGAGCGGCTGGGATTTCTCGCTTCGGTCGGGCATGCGGGTGATCTTCATGGAAGAGTTCACCGAGCTGGGCGTCGAGGCCGTCATCGAGGAAGCCCGCCGAATCGTCGGATCGCGCCCGACCTACATCTCCTTCGACGTCGACGGGCTGGATCCGGTCTATGCGCCGGGCACCGGCACGCCGGAGGTGGGCGGCATCACCACGATCGAGGCGCAGCGCCTGCTGCGCGGCCTGCGCGGCCTGGATCTCTTCGGCGCCGACGTGGTCGAGGTGGCGCCGCCCTTCGATCCCAGCGGCAACACGGCGCTGGTCGGCCACGATGATGTACGAGCTGCTCTGCCTGGTGGCCGAGGCGGTGGCCGGGCGCAAGGCGGATTGAGCCTCACGCGTTGGCGGCGAGCCAGGCCTCGAGCCGCGCGACTTCTTGGGCGGTGAAGCGAAGACCCAGCTTGCTCCGCCGCCAGAGCACGTCCTCCGCCGTCCGGGCCCATTCCTCGGCGACCAGATAGGCGGCCTCGCCTTCATGCAAGTCGGCGCCGATCGCCTCGCCGAGGCCGTCGGTGATGTGGTGGGCCCGCGTGCCGTAGGCGCGGATCAGGCGCGCGGTCGTCTCCGCCGCCAGGTCGGGGCGGGCGGCGGCCAGGCGCGCCACTTCCGCTTCGAACGCCGTGACGGGAAAATCACCCCCCGGCAAGGCGGCGGCCCGCGTCCAGGCCGGACCCATCGCCGGGAACTCGGGCGCGAGCTTCTCCATCGCCTCCTCGGCGAAGCGGCGATAGGTGGTGATCTTGCCGCCGAAGACGTTGAGGAGCGTCGCCCCCAACGCCGGACGCTCGGCCTCCAGGGGGTAGTCGCGGGTCGCCTTTTGGACCGAGGTCCCGCCATCGTCGTGGAGCGGCCGGACACCGGCGAAACTCCAGACCACATCGTCTGGCCCGACCGGCGCCTTCAGATACTCGTTCACCGCCCGGCAGAGATAGGCGACCTCGTCGGCCGTGATTTCCGCCATCCCCGGATCGCCCTCGAACTCGACGTCCGTGGTACCGATCAGGGTGAAATCTTCTTCGTAGGGAATGGCGAAGACGATGCGGCCGTCGGCGTTCTGAAAGATGTAACTCGGTCCTTCCGGCAGCACGGCCCGCACCACGATGTGGCTGCCCTTGACCAGACGCGCGGCATTAGACCGGTTGCCGCCCAAGCGTTGCGCCAGCACCTCGCCCACCCAGGGCCCGGCGGCGTTGACCAGCACCCGGGCCCGGGCCTCGCCCGCCTCGCTCGCCAGGCGCCAATGGTTGCCGTCGCGGCGGGCCGAGACCAGCGCGTCGCGAAGGCGGATATCGGCCCCCCTCTCCCGCGCGTCGATCGCGTTCAGGACCACCAGGCGGGCATCGTCCACCCAGCAGTCGGAATATTCGAACCCCTTGGCGAAGGCGGCCTTGAGCGGCCGGCCCGCCGGGTGCGCGGCGAGGTCCAGGGCGGCGGAGGACGGCAACAGCCGCCGGCCGCCGATGTGATCGTAGAGGAAGAGGCCCAGGCGGATCAGCCAAGCGGGCCGGAGGCCCCCATGGTGCGGCAGGACGAAGCGCATTGGGCGGACCGCGTGCGGCGCCATGGCCCAGAGCACCTCCCGTTCCGAGAGGGACTCGCGGACCACGCGAAACTCGTAATGTTCGAGATAGCGTAAGCCGCTGTGGATCAGCTTGGTCGAAGCGGACGAAGTGCCGCTCGCCAGGTCGTCCTTCTCCAGCAGCAGGACCGAAAGGCCGCGCCCGGCCGCGTCGCGGGCGATGCCGGAGCCGTTGATGCCAGCGCCGATAATCGCCAGATCGAACATCGAACCTGTCCCAAGGCGGGCACGGCGCGCCGGGATCGTGGCCACGGCGCCGGGTCCCGGGGATGTTCCCGGAGGCCTGGGCATCGTATACCTCCCCCGGGAGCCAGGAGCCACAATCCAACGGCCCCCATGGCGACGGGAGGACTTCGACCTTGGGCAAGACCCTATTCGACAAGATCTGGGACGACCACGTGATCGTCGCGCGCGAGGATGGGCAGACGCTGCTCTATATCGACCGCCACCTCTGCCACGATGGTTCCTTCGCCGGCTTCCGCGAACTCCGCAAACAAGGCCGGCGGGTCAAGCGGCCGAAGCAGACCTTCGCCACGCCGGACCACTACACGCCGACACACACCGCCTCGCTCGACGCCATCACCGACGCCAGGGTGCGCGAGATCACCCAGGCGATCGGCGACAACTGCGCCGAGTTCGGCGTCCAACTCTTCCCCTGGGGCGACGCGCGGCAGGGGATCGCCCATGTGGTCGGGCCGGAACAGGGCATCACTCTTCCCGGCATCACCCTCGTGTGCGGCGATTCCCACACCTCGACCCACGGCGCGCTCGGCGCCATCAGCTTCGGCATCGGCTCTTCCGAGGTCGCGCATGTGATGGCGACCCAGGCGATCTGGCAGCGCCGGCCCAAGACCATGCGGATTTCAGTCGAAGGCCAGCTCGGACACGGCGTTGTCGCCAAGGACGTGATCATCGAGATCATCCGCACCATTTCCGCCGCCGGCGGCGCCGGATACGCCATCGAATATGCCGGCTCGGCGATCCGGGGTCTCAGCCTCGAGGGGCGGATGACGCTTTGCAACATGACGATCGAGGCGGGCTCGCGCACCGGCGTCGTCGCCCCGGACGACGCCACGATTCAATACGTCACCGGCCGGCCTTTCGCGCCCCGGGACGCGAAGTGGGAACGCGCCCTGGCCCATTGGCGAGGGCTGCCGAGCGACGCGGACGCGGTCTTCGACGAGGAGGTGACGCTTGACGGCGGCCAAATCGCGCCGATGGTCACCTGGGGCAACAGCCCGCAGGACGCGGTGCCAGTCACCGGCCGAATCCCGGATCCGAGCGAGGCGGAGGACGCCGACCGGCGCGAGGCCATGAGCGTCGCGCTCGACTATATGGGCCTGACGCCGGGCACGGCCGTCGACCAGATCGCGGTCGACCGGGTCTTCATCGGCTCCTGCACCAACAGCCGGATCGAGGACCTGCGCGCCGCCGCGGCGATCGCCCGGGGCCGCAAGGCGGTGGTCCCGGCGATGGTCGTCCCCGGCTCCGGCCTGGTGAAGCGTCAGGCGGAGGCGGAGGGTCTGGACCGGATCTTTACCGAGGCCGGCTTCGAATGGCGGCTCCCGGGCTGTTCGATGTGCGTCGGCATGAACGGCGACCTGGTGGCGGCGGGCGAGCGTTCGGCCTCCACCAGCAACCGCAACTTCCGAGGCCGCCAGGGTCCCGGCAGCCGGACCCATCTGGTCGGCCCCGCGATGGCGGCGGCCGCCGCCGTCACCGGCCATTTCACCGATGTCCGCCAGCTGATGGAAGGAGCCTGAGATGGACGCCTTCACCACCTTCGAGGCGGCTGGCCTGCCGATCGATATCGCCAACTGCGACACCGACCAGATCATCCCGGCCCGCTTCCTGCGCCTGGCGCCGGACGACGACGACTATGCGCGCGTCCTGTTTCACGACCTTCGTTTCGACGGCGAGGGCGGCGAGCGGGCGGCGTTCATCTACAATCTGCCAGGCTTCCGCGAGGCTCGGGTCGTCGTCGCCAATCTCAACTGGGGTTGCGGTTCCTCCCGCGAGGCGGCGGTCCACGCGCTGGTCGCCAATCGCTTCCGCGCCGTGATCGCGCCGAGCTTCGGCGACATCCACTACAACAACTGCATGAAGAACGGCGTGCTGCCGGTCCGCCTCCCCCGCGAGGTCTGCGACGGCCTCCGCCGCCAGCTGCACGCGGTGCCCGGCGCCGCCATCGCCCTCGACCTCGAGGCGCAGACGGTGGTGGGACCCGACGGCATGAGCCACGGCTTCGAGATCGACCCCTTCGACAAATACCGGATGGTGAACGGTCTCGACGATATCGACGTCACGCTGGCCCACGACGACGATTTCGACGCCTTCGAGGCCAGGCACCGCGCGAGCCACGACTGGCTCGCCACCTGATACGGTTTGTCAAAGCGCCCGGCTGCCCCGCTCCCCCGGCCCAACCACCCATGGAGTGTACCCTTGGGGTGCCCTGGGGGGTGGTTTTGCCGGGGGAGCGGGGCGGTCGGGCAAGTCGCCATTCATGGCGACCGAAGTGAAAATCCAACCCGAGGGAGACTCCCCATGCGCAAGACCACCCGCCTCCGCGAACTGCTGGCCAAGGGCGAATCCATTTTCGTCCCCGGCTGCTACAACGCGCTCAGCGGCCGGATCCTCGACGCCATCGGCTTTCCGGCCATCTACATGACCGGCTACGGCACGTCGCTTTCGCTTCTCGGCATGCCGGACGTGGGCCTGACGACGATGAGCGAGATGCATTTCAATGCCCGGGCCATCGCGAACGTCACCAACGTGCCGGTCATCGCCGATTCCGACACCGGCTACGGCAACGCCATCAACGTCATCCGCACGGTGAAGGAATACATCCAGACCGGCGTGGCGGCGATCCATATCGAGGACCAGGTAGCGCCCAAACGCTGCGGCCATGTCGCCGGCCGGCAGGTAATCGGAATTGAAGAGGCTTGCGGCAAGTACAAGGCCGCCGACTATGCACGCAACGAGATCGACCCCGATTTCGTCATCATCGCCCGCACCGATGCGCGCGGCGCCCATGGCGGCACGCTCGACGACGCGATCGTGCGGGCCAACGCCTATCTCGCCGCCGGCGCCGACGTTGCCTTCGTCGAAGGTCCCGTCGACGTCGACGAAGTGCGCCGCGTCTGCACCGAGGTCGAGGGGCCTATCCTCTACAATCAGACCGGCATCTCGCCCCGCTTCAGCCAGGAGGAGATGCGGGAACTCGGCATCGCCATCACCATCGCGCCGGGGGCGACGCTGCGCGCGACCATGCAAGCCGTCTACGATTTGGGCGTGGCCATGCGCGACGACGGCCCCATGGCCGAGAAGGCCTTCATCGACCGCTTCTCCGACCATCCCATGGGGGATTTCCACACCTTTGCCGGCTTCGACCAGATCATGGCCTGGGAGCGGGAGTTCATGGGCGAGGAGGAACTCGCCAAATACGGCGATTCCGTGGGCCATCAGCCGAAGGCGGCGGAGTAGATCACGCGCCGGGGCGTCAATACGACGCAGGCGGGCGAATGGGGGCGGGGCATTGATCCAGCGGTCAGCCTTGCTATATTTCGCGCCGATCCGCGACACGGGCGAAGCAGCCAAAGGGTGGACGAAGCATAAGCCGAGCTGGACCAGCGCGCCAAGCAGGGTACCTGGAACGGCTTCCGCGAGTTCATGCCGTGAACCGGGAGCTTCGTCGCGATTTTGTTGATTCTCATGGCGGCTTTCCCGGTTTAGGCTCCACTCTCGGCCGGGTGGAGGAAATCCGCCACCGGCCAGCTTTTGGCGCGCGATGCCGCATGGACGACAAGGACCGGGCCGAAGGTCCGGCGCGAGGCTGTCTGCAAGATGAAACTCGTCGTACCGAAGGAGCGCCGCGCGCACGAGACCCGTGTCGCCGCCACTCCGGAATCCGTCGGTAAATTCGTCAAGCTGGGCGTCACCGTCGGGATCGAGCGCGGCGCCGGGCACGCGGCCAACCACGCGGACGAGGATTACCGGGCGGCCGGCGCCGAGATGGCCGAGGATTTCAGCCGGTTGCTCGACGGCGCCGACGTTATCCTCAAGGTACGCCGCCCGATCGAGGCGGGCGAAGAGGGCGGGGAGGAGCTCTCGCGATTGCCGAAGGGCGCGATCCTCGTCGGCATGCTGAATCCCCTCGGCCAGCCGGATTCGGTCCGCGCCTATGCCCGCGCCGGCCTCTCGGCCTTCGCCATGGAGTTGATGCCTCGGATCACCAGGGCGCAGGGCATGGACGTGCTCTCCAGCCAAGCCAATCTCGCGGGCTACAAGGCGGTGCTGGACGCCTGCGAAGTATTCGGCCGGGCGCTGCCGATGATGATGACGGCCGCCGGGACCATCGCACCGGCCAAGGTCTTCGTCATGGGCGCGGGCGTCGCCGGCTTGCAGGCGATCGCGACCGCCAGGCGTCTCGGCGCCGTGGTCAGCGCGACCGACGTCAGGCCCGTCGCCAAGGAACAGGTGGAATCGCTCGGCGCCAGCTTCGTCATGGTCGAGGGCGAGGACGAGGAGACCGCCACGGCGGAAACGGCGGGTGGTTATGCCCGCGAGATGAGCGATGACTACAAGGCCAAGCAGGCGGCCCTGGTTTCCCAGACCATCGCCAAGCAGGACATCGTCATCTGCACGGCGCTGATCCCCGGCCGGCGAGCGCCGACCCTGGTCGACGACGCCATGGTGGCGAGCATGCGGCCGGGCTCGGTCATCGTCGACCTGGCGGTCGAGACCGGCGGCAACTGCGCCCTTTCGGTGGCCGGCGAGGTCCGGGACGTCGGCGGCGTCGCGATCGTCGCCCACCACAACGTGGCGAGCCGGCTGGCGGTCGACGCCTCGGCGCTCTATGCCCGCAACCTCCACAACTTTCTGGCGCCGATGATCGACGCCGAGACCGGTGCCTTGAACGTCGATTGGAATGACGAGCTGGTCGCCGGCACGCTGGTCGCGCATGGGGGCGAGGTCGTGCATCCGGCCCTGAAGCAGGCGGCGGAATAGAGCCATGGAAGCGGCGCCCGGCATCGACCCCTTCATCTTCCGCCTCGCCATCTTCGCGCTGGCGATTTTCGTCGGCTATTACGTCGTCTGGAGCGTGACGCCGGCGCTGCACACGCCGCTGATGTCGGTCACCAACGCGATCAGCTCGGTGATCATCGTCGGCGCGCTGATCGCGGCCGGTCCGGTGGAGGTGAGTTTCTCCAAGGCGATGGGCTTGATCGCCATCGTCCTCGCCTCGGTCAACATCTTCGGCGGCTTCGTCATCACCCAGCGCATGCTGGCGATGTACAAGAAGAAATAGGCGAAGGACGCGACGCGGCCATGTCGGAGAATTTGACGGCGCTCGCCTATCTTGTCGCCTCGGTGCTGTTCATCATGGCGCTTCGCGGGCTTTCCTCGCCCGAAGCCTCCCGCAAGGGCAACATCTACGGCATCATCGGCATGGCGATCGCGGTGGCCATCACCGTGGTCCGACCGGACGTGGTCTCCTACGGCTGGATCCTGGGTGGAATCGTGTTGGGCGGCGGCGTCGGCACGATGATCGCGCTCCGCATCCAGATGACGGCGATGCCCGAACTCGTGGCCGCCTTCCACAGCCTGGTCGGCATGGCGGCGGTGATGGTCGCGGCCGCCGCCTTCTACAATCCCGGCGCCTACGGCATCGTCGACGCGAGCGGGGTACTGAAGCCCGCCAGCCGGATCGAGATGGGCCTCGGCGTCGCCATCGGCGCCATCACCTTCTCCGGCTCCGTCATCGCCTTCGCCAAGCTCAAGGGCGTGATGACCGGCAACCCGATCGTCTTCCCCGGCCAGCATCCCCTGAACGCGGCGATCGGCCTGGTGATCGCCGGCCTGCTGGTGGCCTTCGCCTATCAGCCCTCGCCGGCCGTGTTCTGGGTCATGACCGCGCTCGCCTTCGCCATCGGCTTCCTGCTGATCATCCCGGTGGGCGGCGCCGACATGCCGGTCATCGTCTCGATGCTGAATTCCTACTCGGGCTGGGCGGCGGCCGGCATCGGCTTCACGCTGGAGAACACGGCGCTGATCATCACCGGGGCGCTGGTCGGCTCCTCCGGGGCGATTTTGAGCTACATCATGTGCCGGGCGATGAACCGCTCGATCGTGAACGTCGTGCTGGGCGGCTTCGGCGGCGAGACCTCCGGCGCCGGCGCCACCCGGAGCGACCGGCCCGTCAAGCCGGGAAGCGCGGACGACGCCGCCTTCATCATGAAGAACGCCGGCAGCGTCATCATCGTGCCGGGCTACGGCATGGCGGTGGCCCAGGCACAGCACTCCGTGCGCGAGATGGCCGACTTGCTCAAGGCCAACGGCGTCAAGGTGCGCTATGCCGTCCATCCCGTGGCCGGCCGCATGCCGGGCCACATGAACGTGCTGCTGGCCGAGGCCAACGTGCCTTACGACGAGGTCGCCGAGCTGGCGGAAATCAACGCCGATTTCTCTTCCACCGACGTCGCCTTCGTGATCGGCGCCAACGACGTCACCAACCCCGCCGCCCGCACCGATCCGCAAAGCCCGATCGCCGGCATGCCGATCCTCGACGTCGACAAGTCGCGCACTGTGCTGTTCGTGAAGCGCTCCCTCTCGCCCGGCTACGCCGGCATCGACAACGACCTCTTCTACGCCGAGAACACGATGATGCTGTTCGCGGACGCCAAAAAGATGGTCGACGATATTGTCAGGGTGCTCTGAGAGGGAATCGAGAGGCGACACTCGCGGCCTGTTCGCGAAACCCAGCTTTCCAACGTCCGTCTCCCGCCGCCGGGAACGGGAACAAGCCTGGATGGAAGTCGTCGGGTCCCTCGCCGGCGGTGCGCCGCCCTCGGCCGCGCTTCGCCGATCGCGTATCCCCGGGCATTCCCTCGGTGGGGTTTTGCGGCGAGAATGGCGGGCAGTCCCACGCGCGGACCGCCGCCCCGCCACGTCGATCCTCTTCGCCCCACGGGAAAAAGGAGACCCCCATGCCAGGAAACGCCATCGTCGAAGAGAACCGGTTGCCCGGCGCGCCGTCGACCGAGTGGGACGTGAACGGCTGGGGCGACCCGAGCATCCAGGGCTTCGGCCACGACATCGCAATCGATCGGGGCGAGACCATCCACTTCAAGATCAAGACCGACTCCTCCGACTACCGGATCGACATCTACCGCATGGGCTATTACGGCGGGCTCGGAGCCCGGCTGGTCGACAGCATCCAGCCCGCCGTGCCCCTGCCGCAGGCCCAGCCCGAGGGCCTGCGCGACCCGGACACGCATTTGTACGATTGCGGCAACTGGGCGGTTTCCGCCTCGTGGGACGCGCCGGCGGACGCCACGACCGGCATCTACTTCGCGCGCCTGGTGCGCCAAGACCCGGCGCCCGTCCGCTGGCGCGCCGACCATTCGCCGACGCCGCCCGAGGAGGCCCCCGAACCCGCCCCGCACGCTTACGGCGCGCTGGGCCACGGCAAGCTGCGCAACGCGCTACGCGAACCCCGGGCAAGCCATATCTACTTCGTCGTCCGGGACGATGCCGGCCGCTCCGAGATCCTGTTCCAGACCGCCGATACCACCTGGCAGGCCTACAACCGCTACGGCGGGCACTGCACCTACGGACGGCTGGACCCGGAGTACTCCCGCCAGCACGGCGGGCCGCCCAGGGCCTACAAAGTCAGCTACAACCGCCCGATCGAAACCCGCCACTACCGCGCGGTGAACACGGTCTTCAATGCCGAATACCCCTTCGTCCGCTTCCTGGAGGCGAACGGCTACGACGTCAGCTACACGAGCGGCGTCGACAGCGAGCGGCGCGGCGAACTGATCGCCAACCACCGCCTGTTCCTCTCGGTCGGCCATGACGAATACTGGTCCGGCCCCCAGCGGGCCCATGTGGAGGCAGCGCGGAACGCGGGCGTCCATCTCGGTTTCTTCAGCGGTAACGAGGTGTTCTGGAAAACCCGATTCGAGCCGAGCATCGACGGCACCGGCGAGCCCTATCGCACGCTCGTCACCTACAAGGAGACCCACGACAACGCCAAGATCGACCCGGACCCGGACGTGTGGACCGGCACATGGCGCGATTCGCGCGCCTTCAACCCGGAAGGCCCACAGCCGGAAAACGCACTGACCGGCACGATCTTCACGGTCAACGCCTGGCGGAACGACCCGCTGATTGTCCCGGCGGAATACGCGGGGCTGCGCTTCTGGCGCAATACGCGGGTCGCGGACCTCGAGCCGGGGCGGCGCGCCGTGTTGTTGAAGGGCCTGCTGGGCCATGAATGGGACGAGGATATCGACAACGGCTTCCGCCCGGCGGGTCTCTTCCGGCTGTCGGAAACCACGATTGACGGCGTGCCATACGTGCAGGATTGCGGCTCGGTCTTCGATTCCGGGACCGCCACCCACCATCTGACCCTATACCGGCACGCGAGCGGCGCGCTGGTCTTCGGCGCCGGCACCGTGCAATGGGCCTGGGGCCTGGACGAAAACCATGACAGCGAAACCGGCCTCCCGCCGGAGCGGGTGAATGTAGACACCACCCGCGTCGGCGTCGACCCGAACGGCCCGGACCCGGCCATCCGCCAAGCCACCGTCAACCTGTTCGCCGATATGGGCGTGCAGCCGGAAACGCTGGTCCCGGACCTGGTGCCGGCCGAGGCCTCGACCGACCGGACATCGCCCGTCTCCCGCATCGCCGAGCCCGCCGACGGCGCGGCGGTGGCCTCGGGGCCGGTACGGATTACCGGCACGGCCGAGGATCGCGACGGCTGCGTGGCCGGGGTCGAGGTGTCGACCGACGGCGGCGCCACCTGGCATCCGGCGGACGGGCGCGAGACCTGGAGCTACGCCTGGGTGGCCGCGGCGCCGGGCGCGCGCACGATCCTTTGCCGCGCGGTGGACGACAGCGCCAACCTGGAGCTAGCCGGGCCGGGCGTTACGGTGACCGTCTCGGCGGAAGGATGAGGGGTCGCCGCGCCTCGGAGACATCCAAGCGAAGATCAAGTTTAATCCGAATCCCCCTACCACCCGCTCCCCCGGCCCTACCACCGGTGGAGTGTACCCTTGGGGTGCCCTGGGGGTTGGTTTTGCCGGGGGAGCGGGCCGGCCGGGCGCGCCATCATTCATTATGGCCAACATTACGTCAGGCTGTTGCAGAAGCGCTGGATGCGCCCGCAGGCGTCGTCCAGCTCTTCCGCCGAGATGGCGTAGGAGATGCGGAAGTGGGGCGAGAGGCCGAAGGCCTCGCCGTGCACCACCGCCACGCCCTCGGCCTCCAGCAGCTCGATGACGAAGTCGAGGTCGTTTTCGATCCGCTTGCCCTTGGGCGTCGCCTTGCCGATGCAGCCCTCGCAACTGGGGTAGACGTAGAAGGCGCCTTCCGGTCTCGGGCAGGAGATGCCACTCGCCTGGTTGAGCATCGAGACCACGAGATCGCGCCGCTCCTTGAAGGCGACGTTGTTGCGGGCGATGAAGTCCTGCGGGCCGCTCAAGGCCTCGACCGCCGCGGCCTGGCTGACCGAGGAGGGGTTGGAGGTGCTCTGCCCCTGCAGCTTCGCCATCGCCTTGATCAGGTGCGCCGGCCCGGCGCCGTAGCCGATCCGCCAACCGGTCATGCAATAGGCCTTGGAGACGCCGTTCACGGTCAAGGTGCGGTCCTTCAGGCCCGGCTCGACCTGGACCACGGTGACGAACTCGAAGTCGTCGTAGACCAGGTGCTCGTACATGTCGTCGGTCATGGTCCAGACCTGGGGATGGCGCATCAGCACATCGGTCAGCGGCTTCAAATGCTCCCGCCCATAAGCCGCGCCCGAGGGGTTGGAGGGCGAATTGAAGATCAGCCACTTGGTCTTGCTCGTAATGGCGGCCTCCAGCGCCGCCGCCGTCATGCGGAAGCCGTCCTCGGCCGTCGTCGGCACGAACACCGGGGTGCCGCCGCCCAGAAGCACGATATCGGGGTAGGAGACCCAGTAGGGCGCCGGCACGATCACCTCGTCGCCTGGGTTCAAGGTCGCCATGAAGGCGTTGTAGAGCACCTGCTTGCCGCCGGTGCCGACGATCACCTCGTCCTGCTCGTAATCGAGGCCGTTCTCGCGCTTCAGCTTGGCGCGGATCGCCCGCTTCAGCTCCGGCGTGCCGTCGACGTTGGTGTATTTGGTCACCCCGTCGCGAATCGCCTGGATCGCCACCTCCTTGACGTTGTCGGGGGTGTCGAAGTCGGGCTCCCCCTGGCTCAGGCCGATGACGTCGAGGCCCTCCGCCCGCAGGTCGCGCGCCTTGGCCGAAATGGCCATGGTGGCGGAGGGTTGGATGCGGTCGAGGGACTCGGAAAGGAAGGCCATGGCGACACCTCCGTCGGCTTGAAACTGAAGAGCGGGGTTCAGCGGACCCTAGTCCCGCGCGCGCCGGTTCGCAATGGTCGATAGGGCTCTCGGGCGGTCATTTTTTTCGGCCCTCCCGCGGGTCCGATTTGCCGCCGGCCGCGGGCCGGTGAATACTCGATGATCAGCGATGGGGAGGGGCCGATGGCGGAGACGAACTGGGAGATCAGCGGCGAGTACATGGAGAGCTGCAACTGCGATTACCTTTGCCCCTGCATCTATACGAACCCGCAGGGGCCGGCGACGCATGAGCATTGCTACGCCATGATGCTCTATCACATCGAAAAGGGGCATGGCGGCGAGGTCAACCTCGACGGTCTCGCCTTCGGCCTGGTCATCCGCTCCGGCCGGGTGATGGCCGACGGGGACTGGGTCTTCGCCGGCGTCGTCGACGAAAAGGCCGACGCGGCCCAGCGCGAGGCTCTCGCGGCAATTGTCGGCGGCGAGGCGGGTGGCGTGCCGGGCATGATCCGTGATGGCCTGGTGAGTGACTTTCGCGGCATCGAGTTCGCGCCCATGGCGTTCACCATCGACGGGTTGAAGCGGGTCGCGACGGCGGGCGGCGTCTTCTCTTTCGAGATCGAGGGCGTGACGCCGAGGACCGGCGGCACCGAGCCCATGTATCTGGAAAACACGTCGCACCCGGCCAACCGGCGCTTGGCGCTGGCGCAATCCAAGTCGCTCCGTGTCGAGGGCCTTGACCTCGACATGGTCGGCCAGGGCAACAACGGTCACTTCGCGCCCTTCGCCTGGAGCAACTAAACTCTTTCGGGATTGGTCCCGGCCACCCGCTCCCCTGGCTCAGCCGAGTTCGGCGGCCGGCGCGATCCCGGGCATGGAGACGTAGCCCGGCAGGGCCTGGATGCGCCCGATCCAGGCGATGACGTTTTTATAAGGCGAGAGCGAAATCTCGCCCACCGGCGCCAGGGCCACATAGGGATAGCAGGCGATGTCGGCGATCGTCGGCCGGCCGGCCGCGAGCCAGTCGTTCGAGGCCAGATGTCTCTCCAGCACCTCGAGCCCGGCGCGGCCCAGCGTTTGCGACTGCTCCATGTCCCAGGGCCGGGCGAACAGCTTGACCGCGCGGGCCCGCGCCAGGCCGTAGAGGCATTCGTTCTCCGCCACCGCCAGCCACTGCATGACCCGCACCAGCTCGCCCGTCGCGTCCGGCAGCCACTCCGGGCCGTGATGGCGCGCCAGATGGGTCAGAATCGCCTGGCTGTCCCAGATGACATCGTCGCCGTCGACCAGCGTCGGGATCTGGCCCCGGGGATTGAGCGCGAGATAGTCGTCCGTCCGGTTTTCGTTGGCGGCCAGATTGATCGGCGACAGCTCCAGTTCCACGCCCAGGAGCGCGGCCAGAAGGCGGACCTTGTAGCAGTTGCCGGAACCCTCGGCGTCGTGGAGTTTCATCCCTCTTCCCCTCTCTCAAAGGCGCCGGCCGTAAAGATCGAACAGCCGCTCCCAGTGCCGTTCGGCGGCCGGCTTGTCGTGGCACCAGCGCTCCGGGAAGGCGAAGCCGTGGTGGACTCCCGGGTGGATCTCGATCTCGCCCTCCGTCCCGGCGGCATCGAACAGGCCCCGCAACTCCTCGACCATGTCCAAGGGCGCGAGTTCATCGTGCTCGGCGCAGGAGATGTAGGCCTCGCCGGCGATGCTGGCCAGATTCAGGTGCGGGCTTTCTTCCGCGTCGTTCACCAGCCAGGTGCCGTAGAAGGAGGCGGCGGCGGCCACGCGGTCGGGATAACGCGCCGCGGCGGCCAGCGCGTAGGGTCCGCTCATGCAATAGCCGTGGCAGCCGACGGCGCCCGACTTCACCCAGGGCCTGCCGTCGATGTAGCGCAGCATGGCGCCGAAATCCTCCATCACCGGGGGAATCGTCATCTTGGTCCGGACGGCGCGCATGGCGGCGTGATCGTCGCTGCCCTTCTCCAGGACGTCGGGGCCGTATTTGGTCTCGCGCCCGGCGCGGTAATAAAGGTTCGGCAGCGCCACCACATAGCCGGCGGTGGCGAGCCGGCGGGCCATGTCGTAAAGTTCTTCTCGGATTCCCGGCGCGTCCATCAGCAGAAACACGGCGGGATGGGGCCCGTGTCGTTCGGGCCGGCAGATGAAGGTCTCCATCGCCCCATCGTCGGTGGCGATGTCCACAATGTCTTCGATCATCGAATACGATTCTCCGGCGCGGCCCGCTAGAGCTTCAGACCCCAGGCCCGCGTGGCGTAGTCCTCGGTCACGATATCGAAGACGACTCCGTCGGGGTCATAGAACTTGATCTCGCTGGCGCCTTCCGGCGTGTTGGGAAGCGCCATGTGATAACGCCCGCCGTTCTTCTCGATGAGCTCGCCGTGGTCGTCGATATCCTCGACCACGAAGCCCATGTGGTGCAGGCCGTGGAAGTCCTTGCCGCGCGCATCGCCGGCCTGCTCGTCGGTCTTGAACTTGAGGATCGCCAGGCTGACCGTGCCGTCGGTCAGCAGGATGGCGATCTCCGATTCCATCGCCCGTTTCATCTCGAAGGTCTTTTCGTAGAACCGTGCCGCCGACTCCAGGTCGGGCACCGTGACGGCGATATGTCTCAGTTTGGGCATCTTTCTCGCTCCCGCCTCGCATGTTGAGGCCCGATGGTGGGCGCCCGGCCGGCGCGCTGTCAAGCGAGAGCGGGCGAAAAGGGCCCGGGAGCGGCATCGACGATGGCATGGCGAGGCCGCTCCCGGGCAAGTGGCGGACGGGAATCGTCCGCCTCGTCGCGGGGCCCGTTCCGCGACGCCGAAATCCTCGATTCGGGAAACGGCGCAAATGGGGGAAAAAAACGGCGATTTCGTGGCATTTCGGAGAGCCGCGCCCGGCGATCGACCCCACTTGAGCGTCGAAAGGGCAAATATTCCTGTGCAATCTGGGTCCAAAGCGCCGAATTCCGCCGTTTTGACAGTTGCGAGAATGGCCCAGGAACCCTATATACCGGCTCGGGTTCGATGTCCCACAGTCTGAACTAGGCCATACACGGGGGTTGCCAGCGGTGCCACGTGGCCGCCGGAACCTGCCAAAGGGAGGTTATGGAACATGGGTAAAGTGATCGGGATCGACCTCGGCACGACCAATTCCTGCGTCGCCGTCATGGACGGCCAGAACGCGCGGGTGATCGAGAATGCCGAGGGCACGCGTACCACGCCGTCGATCGTCGCCTTCACCGACAATGAAGAGCGGCTGGTCGGCCAGCCGGCCAAGCGCCAGGCGGTCACCAATCCGGGCAATACGGTCTTCGCCATCAAGCGCCTGATCGGGCGCAAATTCGAGGACAAGTCCACCAGCAGCATGGCCGCGGTGGTGCCTTTCGCGATCGTCAAGGCCGACAACGACGATGCCTGGGTCGAGGCCAAGGGCGAAAAATACGCGCCGAGCCAGATTTCCGCCTTCGTGCTCCAGAAGATGAAGGAGACGGCGGAAAGCCATCTGGGCGAGACGGTCACCGAGGCCGTGATCACCGTGCCCGCGTACTTCAACGATTCCCAGCGCCAGGCGACCAAGGACGCGGGCCGCATCGCCGGACTCGACGTGCTCCGCATCATCAACGAGCCGACCGCGGCGGCGCTCGCCTACGGTCTCGACAAGTCGGGCGACGGCAAGACGATAGCGGTCTATGACTTGGGCGGCGGCACCTTCGACATCTCGATCCTGGAAATCGGCGACGGCGTCTTCGAGGTGAAGTCCACCAATGGCGATACCTTCCTCGGCGGCGAGGATTTCGACCACCTGCTGCTCGAGTATCTGGCCGACGAGTTCAAAAAAGAGAACGCCATGGATCTGCGCGGCGACGACATGGCGTTGCAACGGCTCAAGGAAGCGGCGGAAAAGGCGAAGATCGAGCTGTCGAGTTCGATGCAGACCGAGATCAACCTGCCCTACATCACCGCCGACCAGACCGGGCCGAAACACCTGGTGCTGAAGCTGACCCGGGCCAAGCTCGAGGCGCTGGTCGACGGCCTGATCCAGCGCACCGTGGCGCCCTGCCAGGCGGCCCTCAAGGACGCGGGCCTGACGGCTGGCGCAATCGACGAGGTGGTCCTGGTCGGCGGCATGACCCGCATGCCCAGGGTGATCGAGACGGTGAAGAACTTCTTCGGTCGCGAGCCGCACAAGGGCGTGAACCCGGACGAGGTCGTGGCGCTCGGCGCGGCGATCCAGGCTGGCGTTCTGCAGGGCGACGTCAAGGACGTGCTGCTGCTGGACGTGACCCCGCTCTCCCTCGGCATCGAGACCCTGGGCGGCGTCTTCACGCGCCTGATCGACCGCAACACCACGATCCCGACCAAGAAGAGCCAGACCTTCTCCACCGCCGAGGACGGCCAGACGGCGGTCACCATCCGCGTCTTCCAGGGCGAGCGCGAGATGGCGGGCGACAACAAGGCGCTCGGCCAGTTCGACCTCGTGGGCGTTCCACCGGCCCCCAGAGGCGTGCCGCAGATCGAGGTCACCTTCGACATCGACGCCAACGGCATCGTCAACGTCTCGGCCAAGGACAAGGCCACGGGCAAGGAGCAGCAGATCCGCATCCAGGCCTCGGGCGGGCTCGCGGACGACGATATCGAACGCATGGTGAGCGAGGCGGAGACACACAAGGAAGCCGACCAGGCGCGGCGCGAGCTGGTGGAGGCGCGCAACCATGCCGAAGCCTTGATGCACGGGACCGAAAAGACGCTGGCCGAGCATGGCGACAAGGTCTCGGCGGAGGACAAGGCGGCGATCGAGGCCGAGATCTCCGCGCTGCGCGAGGCGGCGGCGGGCGAGGACCGGGCCGATATCGAGGCCAAGGTCCAGAGCCTGATGCAAGCCTCGATGAAACTCGGCGAGGCGGCCTACGCCCAGGACGGCGCCGATGACGCGCCCGGCGACGAGCCGGCCGGCGGCCCGGAGGCCGCGGGCGGCCAGGGGGCCGACGACGACGTGGTCGATGCCGACTTCGAGGAAGTCCAGGACGACGAGAAGAAGAGTTCCTCGGGCTGAGCGTCGGGCACGGATGTCCGTGGTGCCGTGGGAATCGTTCGACCGTTCGCGGCCGGCCGGGGTGAGGCGCCATGTCCCGGCGTGACTATTACGAGGTTCTCGGCGTCGGGCGCGACGCTTCCGAGGCCGAGCTGAAGCAGGCCTTTCGCGGCCTCGCCAAGCAGCATCACCCCGACCGCAATCCGGACGACGCGGAAGCCGAACGGCTCTTCAAGGAAATCGGCGAGGCCTATGGCATCCTCTCCGATTCCGAGAAACGCCGCGCCTACGACCAGTTCGGCCACGCCGCCTTCGAGGGTGGGCAGGGTCCGGCCGGTGGCTCCGGCTTCGGCGGCACCTTCGCCGACGTGTTCGACGATCTCTTCGGCGAGTTCATGGGCGGCGGCAGGCGCCGCTCGTCCAACGGCGCCACGCGCGGCGCCGACATGCGCTACAACTTGGAAATCGGCCTGGAAGAGGCCTTCCACGGCAAGAAGACGCAGATCCGGGTGCCGACCACCGTCACATGTGACGGATGCGAGGGCTCGGGCGCCGAGTCCGGCTCCAAGCCGACGGTCTGCATCACCTGCCAGGGCCACGGCAAGGTCCGCGCCCAGCAGGGCTTCTTCACCATCGAGCGGACCTGTCCCGGCTGCCACGGCGCGGGGCAGGTGATCCAAAACCCCTGCCGGACCTGCGGCGGCGCCGGCCGGGTGGAGCAGGAACGCACGCTCTCCGTCAACATCCCGCCAGGCGTCGAGGAGGGAACGCGGATTCGCCTCTCGGACGAGGGCGAGGCGGGCTTGCGTGGCGGACCCTCGGGCGATCTCTACATCTTCCTGAGCGTGGCGCCGCACCATATCTTCAGGCGTGAATCGGTCCACCTCTACTGCCGGGTGCCGATCCCGATGGTCACCGCCACGCTCGGCGGCGCCATCGAGGTACCGACGATGGAAGGCGGACGCGTCTCGGTCAATATTCCCTCGGGGACCCAGACCGGGCGGCAGTTCCGCCTGCGCGGCAAGGGCATGCCGCAGCTCAACGGCTCGGTCCACGGCGACATCTACGTCCAGACCGTGGTCGAGACGCCGGTGAAGCTCAACAAGCGGCAGAAGGAACTGCTGCAGGAGTTCGCCGGGGAGGGTAACGACGAAGACACCAGCCCCGAAAGCGCCGGTTTCTTCGCCAAGGTCAAGGAACTCTGGGAAGACCTGACGGACTAGGTCCCGTCCAACCCATGATCGTCGTCACGAGCCAAGTCCGGCGATCCAGGACGACGCGTTCAATTGACGGTTTGCCGCGCGATGGCGCCCGGCTGGATGCCATCAGGCGGGCGGCCCGCCCGCCCGGCGCGGGTCCGAGAGGGCCATTGCCGGCGCCCTCCGCCGACGCCGGCGGAATGCCGGCCAGAACGCCACGGCACCGACCGAGATCAGCGACACGGCTCCAGAGGCGACGATCAACAGATCCAACAGTCCGATCATGTTCTACTCCCAAGTGCCCACCAGGGAGTAGCTTTCCCATTTCGTTGTTGGGTATGTATTAATCCCGGCGGCCCGAGTCGAGAGACGACCGTCACATTCCGCGCGAATTCCCTATTCGACGCCCTCGATCAGGAAGGCGTCGCCGTTGGCGGCCTCGAGGCGCATGGCGAGCGGGCCAGCGTATGCCTCGGAAGTGTACCAGGGCTTGGCCTCCTCGTAGCTCGGAAAGCGGATGATGACGGTGCGCGATTTCGGCGGCGCGCCCTCGAGCGGTTCATGGCGGCCGGCCCGAACGATGAACTCGCCGCCATAAGGGGCGAGCGTCGGGCCCGCGACGGCGCTGTAGGCCGCCATCTTCTCGACGTCGACCACGTCCAGGGTCAGGTAGATGTATCCGGGTGCCGTCATGGGGCCTTTCCTTTCATGGTCGAGGGATTGGCTCGGCCGGGGGAGTGGGCCGGCCAGGATTGCCGGTTTTATACCAACCCGCAATGAAAGGGACTCATTGCGGGTTGTCTGGCGTTCAGACGCAACGCGGGCTTTTCCTCGCATAAACTCGGGCGCGCGGTCGCGCTTGCCGACCCGCGATGAGTTGCACTCAACGCAGGTCGGTTTTAGACCCTATGCTTCCCCGCCGTCACCTTCCGGCGCCTGACGGAAGTGGGCCCATGTCTCGCGGCCGCCGCGGTTGTTGATGACGTTGATGAGGGCGGCGACCGGCCTCGGGTCGTAGCGCTGGCCGCTGTCGCCCATCAGCTGCGCCGCCGCCTCGTCGAAGTCGAGTGCCTCGCGCCAGGCGCGCGGGCTCACCATGCCGACGAAGGCGTTGGCGACGGCGATGATGCGGGCGCCGACCTCGATTTCCTCGCCGCCGATGCCGTCGGGGTAGCCGCCGCCGTCGTAGCGTTCCTGGAGGTGGCGCAGCACGGGCGCGATCGGCAGGTCGAAGTTCACCTGCTCCACCATGTCGGCGGTGCCGAGCAGGCTCTGGCGCACCAGTTCCGCCTCTTCCTCGGTCAACGCGCCGGACTTGGTCAGGATTTCCGGCGGCACCAGGATCTTGCCCAGGTTCATCAGGTTGCCGGCGACGTCGACCGTGCGTCGGGTCGTTTCCGGCTCGCCCATCTCGTCGGCCACGGCGGCCGAGACCTCGGCGACGCGCTGCGACTGGTCGGCCGAGAAGGGATCGCGCCGGTCGACCAGGCTGACGAGCGTGGTGACCAGTGCCCGCATGGTGTGCTCGCGCTGTTCGCGTTCATGCACTACGTCGGTCACGTCCTGGACGATCATCAGCACGCCCTCGGGATGGTCGCGGTCGGCGGAGAGCTTGATGTGATCGCTCATCACCGTGCGCACCGCGCCGTCCACGGCTTCGAATTGATGCACCCGGTTGGCCGGTTCCGAGCTGTTCAGGACAAGCTCGTTGATCTCCTGATAGAGCCGGGCGCGGACGGGTCCGATGACACTGGCCATGTTCATGCCCACCATGTCCTCGGGCTCGATGCCGGTGCCCTCGGCCGCCTTGGCGTTGGCGAAGGTGTAGTGGCCCGCGCGGGTGACGGCGGCTACCGCCGTGGGCTGCCCGTCGGTCACCACGCGGAGGAACTTGGAGAAGTTCTCCAGCCGCTCGTTGGCGATTCGCTGGCGTCCGGCCGAGCGGGCGGCCTTGACCGAGGTGCCGTGGCGCCAGACGGCGAGGATGGCCACCGTGACCCCGATTATCACCAGGATGAACACCGTCAGCAGAGTGTTGAGCCGCGTGTCCGTCTCGGCCAGCGCTTCCGAGAGAGCGATCGTGCGGGCCAGATACCAGGGAGAGTTGGCGATCGCCCGGCCCGTCACCAGGACCTGCGCGCCGCCATAGCCGACCCGGGTGGCGAAGCCGCCGGGCTTCTCCATGACGAAGCTCGCGGCGAGATCGGCGGTGTCGAGCGCCAGGCTCCGCTTCAAGGGTGCCGTACCGTCGGCGAGCGGGGTCAGGTATTCGACCGACGCGCCCCTTTTGCGAACCAGGTAGCTCTCCGCCGTCGCCGCCGTCTCGCCCGGCTGTTTCAGCCGATCATAGAGGCTCGCGTCGACCTCGCGGACGCCGATGACGAAACCGATACTCTCGCTCCCGCCGGTATCCGCCTGGACGCCGTAGACGGGGACGACGAAGCCGATCGTCGAGGCGCCGTCGGGACCCGCGTAAATGTCGATCAGGGCGGGCTGGCCGCTCGCCGCCTCGTTCATCGCCCGCTGGATCCGGGGGGTGAGCGGCGGCGTCGAATTGCTGGCGGCGATCAGCTCGCCCTTGGCGTCGGCGAGCGCGATGCCCGCCTGGCCGGTCGGGGCCACGTTGGCGTTGACGGAGGGATCGGGCTGGGCGGCGACGAAGCCGTCGCGCGCCGCCGTCGCGTCCAGCAGGTTGCGGAGATAGCCGAACTCCGCCTGGGCGTCCTCGCTATTCGCGCCATTGAGCGCCAGTTCGGTCATGTAGAGCTGTAGGGAGGCGTTCTCCGCCAGGCTCTCCATGGTCAGGAACTGCTCGTCGAGCCAGCGGCCGACCTCGGTCGCGCGGCTGTCGGCGACGATGCCGAGGCGGATCTGCCATTGTTGTAGGTCGCGCTGGCGTTCGCCCTCGATGAAGGCGAAGACGGCCCAGATGCCGATCGCGACGACCGCCGCCAGCGCCACGGCGGCGGCGATGATGATGTTGCGCGTGCGCTGGCCCGCGCCCTCTTCCTCGGCCCGGTCGCCGCTGGTCTCGTCGCTCATGCTCGTCCTCAAATGTTGCGGCGCCCGCGCCCCGCGAAGTATAGGAACGGCGCCCAGAGCAGGCAATCGAGGAACGGCGGCCGTGGGACGGCGGCTCACGATGACAATCCAGTGGCGAGGAGCCTATCATGGCCGCCGAGCGAGGGGGCGGAGCGACGCGGGCCATGGGCGCCTATCTGACACGCAGGCTGGTGTCCTTCTGCCTGACGCTTTGGGGCGCCTCGGTGCTGATCTTCCTGATGCTGGAGATCCTGCCGGGCGACCCGGCGCTGACCATGCTGGGGGTGGATGCGCCGGAGAGCGCGGTGGCGGCGCTGCGCCAGGATCTCGGCCTCGACCGGCCAGCGCTGGTTCGCTATCTGGATTGGATCGCCGGCCTGGCGCGGGGCGAGATGGGGCTTTCCTTCACCTACCAGGTGCCGGTGGCGGAGCTCTTCGCCGAGCGGCTGGAGTTGACGGTGCCGCTCGCGCTCGGCGCCATGGCGCTGGCGAGCCTGCTGGCGTTGAGCGCCGGCCTCTATGCCGCCAGCCGGCACAACCGGACGGGCGACTGGGGGGTGATGGCGGCGAGCCAGCTGGGCCTCGCCATTCCCAACTTCTGGCTCGGCATCCTGTTGATCGTCTTTTTCGCCTTGATCTTGAAATGGACCAAGGCGGGCGGCTTTCCCGGCTGGGAAGCCGGCGTCGGCCCGGCCCTGGCGGCGCTCGTGTTGCCCGTGACCGCCCTCGGCGTGACCTTGGCGGCGATCCTGACCCGGATCACCCGCTCCGCCGTGCTGGAGGTGCTGCGCGAGGATTTCGTCCGCACCGCGCGGGCCAAGGGCCTGGGGCGCGGGGCGACCTTGCGCCGCCACGTGCTGCGAAACGCGATGATCCCCGTCATCACCATCATGGGCCTGCTCTTCGCCGACGCCATGGCGGGGACGATCGTGATCGAGAACGTCTTCAGCCTGCCGGGCATGGGAAAGCTCATTTTCGGCGCCATCTCCAACCGTGATCTCATGGTGGTGAAGAACGCGGTGCTGCTGCTGGTCGGGCTCGTCGTCGTGGTCAACTTCGCCGTCGATCTGCTCTACGCCCTGATCGACCCCCGCGTTCGGATCCGGGACTGAGGGGCCGGGATGCGGGACGGGATCTGGCGCGCCATGGGGCACCACCGGGCCTTCCTGCTGGGCGCGGGGCTGTCGGGAGCGATGGCGGGCGCGGCGCTTCTGAGCCTCTTCTGGACGCCCCATTCGCCGACCCGGATCGTCATCCGCGCGCGCTTCAAGGCGCCCTCGTGGGAACACTGGTTCGGCACCGATCAGTTCGGCCGCGACATCCTTTCCATGATCATGGCCGGCGCCCAGACCTCGATCCTGGTGGGGCTGATCGCCGTCTCCCTGGGCCTGGCGCTGGGGGTCGGCCTCGGCCTGCTGGCGGCGGCCCGTCGGGGCTGGATCGAGGAAGTGGTAATGCGCCTGAACGATCTCACCTTCGCCTTTCCGGTCATATTGCTGGCGATCCTGATCACGGCGGGCTGGGGACCGGGCATCGCCAACGCGATCCTGGCCCTGGCGGTGATCAACGTGCCGATCTTCGCTCGCCTGGTGCGTGGCGCCGCGCTCTCGGTCTGGGCGCGAGAGTTCGTCCTGGCGGCCCGCGCGGCGGGAAAGGGCGATCTCCGCATCACGCTCGAGCACATCCTGCCCAATATCCTGAACGTTATCGTGGTGCAGGCGACCATCAGCTTCGCCATCGCCATCCTGGCCGAGGCGGCCTTGAGCTACCTGGGCGTCGGCTCCCAGCCGCCGGACCCAAGCTGGGGGCGGATGCTGAGCGAAAGCCAGAACCACCTCTTCCGCGCGCCGGTCCTGGCGCTCTGGCCGGGACTGGCCATCGTGCTCTCGGTGCTGGGGCTGAACCTGATGGGCGACGGGCTACGCGATCTCCTCGATCCGCGTCTCGCCCGGCGGCGCTAGGCGGCGCCCATGGCCTTGCTCGTGGTGGAGAACCTGGTGGTCGAGCTGGAGACGCCAAGCGGCCCCGCCCGGGCGTTGCGGGGCATCGATCTCGCGCTCGAGGCCGGCGGCACCCTCGGCATCGTCGGCGAATCCGGTTCCGGCAAGTCGATGACGGCGCTGGCGCTGATGGGGCTGGCGCCGGAAGGCGCGCGGGTCTCGGGCGCCGTCAGGCTCGACGGCCGGGACTTGCTGGCGCTTTCCGACGTCGAGATGGGCCGCGTGCGGGGCGGCCGCCTGGCGATGATCTTCCAGGAGCCGATGACCTCCCTCAATCCCGTACACAGGGTCGGGCGGCAGATCGGCGAGGCACTGGCGTTGCACCGGCGCCTGGCGGGCCCGCGAGCGCGCGAGGAAGCCATCCGCCTCCTCGCCCGCGTCGATCTGCCTCGTCCCGAGCGGCTGATCGAGGCCTATCCGCACGAGCTTTCGGGCGGGCAGCGCCAGCGGGTGATGATCGCCATGGCGCTCGGCTGCCAGCCTGACGTGCTGATCGCCGACGAGCCGAGCACGGCCCTCGACGTCACCGTGCAGGAGCGAATCCTGGCCCTGATCAACGGCTTGGTGGACGACGAGGGCATGGCGCTGATCATGATCAGCCACGACTTCGGCGTCATCGCCCGTACCGTCGACCAGGTGTTGATCATGTATGGCGGCATGGTGGTGGAGCGGGGCGCCACGGCCGAGGTGCTGGCCGCCCCCGCCCATCCCTACGCCCAGGGCCTGATCGAGGCGGTACCGCGCCTCGGCCGGGGGCGGGAAGGCCGGCTCGCCACCATTCCCGGCGTGATGCCGGGACTCGGCAATTTTCCCGCCGGCTGCCCCTTCGCCGACCGTTGCCCGCTCGCCGACGCGGTCTGCGCGGCGACGGTGCCGGAGATGCGGACCATCGCGGCCGGCCGGGCGGCGGCCTGCCACAAGCTCGACCGGGCTGGTGGAGGGCGGCCATGAGCGAGACACCCCTCGTCGCCGCCGAGGCACTCGCCAAGCATTACCCCCTGCCGCGCGCCGGCCTGTTCGGCGGTGGTGGCGTGGTTCGCGCCGTGGACGGCGTCGATTTCACGCTCCACCGGGCCCGGAGCCTCGGCATCGTCGGCGAATCCGGCTCGGGCAAGAGCACGCTCGCCCGCTTGGTGATGGCGCTGGAGCGTCCGAGTGGCGGCGGTTTGCAGCTCTTCGGCCAGGACCCGGCGGCACTCTCGCCCAAGGAGCTTCGCGCGCTACGCCGCCACATGCAGATGGTCTTCCAGGACCCTTTCGGCGCCCTCGACCCGCGCCACCGGGTCACCCGCATCGTCGCCGAGCCGCTGGAGGTGCTGCGCCCCGACCTCTCCCGGGCCGAGCGCCGCGAGGCGGCGCTCGAGGTCATGGGCCAAGTGGGCCTGCGCGCCGGCGACGGCGAGAAGTATCCGCACGAATTCTCGGGCGGCCAGCGCCAGCGCATCGCCATCGCCCGGGCGCTGGTCACGGGAGCGGACCTGATCGTGGCGGACGAGCCGGTCAGCGCCCTCGACGTCTCGGTCCAGGCCCAGGTGCTGAACCTGATGCGCGACCTGGAGGCGAGCCACGGCCTCACCTACCTGCTGATCAGCCACGACCTGGTGGTGGTGGAATATGTCTGCGAGGAGATCATGGTGATGTACCGGGGCGGCATCGTCGAACGCGCGGCCACGGAGCGCCTCTTCGCCGCTCCCGCCCACCCCTATACCCGCCTGCTGCTGGCCTCCGTGCCGAGGATGGAGGAGGGGCGCGGCGGCCGGGCCGGGCCGGAGCCACCGGCGCCGGCGGAGGCCGAGACCGGACCGGGTTGCCGCTTCGCGCCGCGCTGTCCGCTGGCGGAGTCCCGCTGCCGGGTGGAAGCGCCCGAGCCCCGCCAGATCGAGGCCGGGCACGAGGTCGCCTGCCATTTGGCGTAGGCGGGCGGACGGAGTGCGTGATAGCCTTGGCCCGAGGATAGGGACGTCGGCGCCGACCGCGCCGACGGGGTGAAAACCGGGAGGATGCCATGAGGAAATGGCTCGCCGCCGCGGCCGTGCCGCTGATGCTGTTGCCCGCCGCCGCCGAGGCCGGGAAATCGTCGATCACGCTGGCCATGGCGCTGGAGCCGCCGGGCCTCGACCCGACCACGGGTGCCGCCGCCGCGATCGCGCAGATCACCCTCTACAACGTCTACGAGGGCCTGACCCGGGTGAACGAGGACGCCACCGTCTCGCCGATGCTGGCGGAAAGCTGGACCGTCTCCGACGACGGCAAGACCTACAGCTTCAAGCTGCGCCAGGGGGTCAAGTTCCACGACGGCAGCGATTTCGATTCGGGCGACGTGAAGTTCACCTGGGAACGCAACGCGGCCGAGGGCTCCAAGAACAAGCGCAAGAAATACTTCATCAACATGGCCGGGATCGAGACGCCGGATGCCCACACGGTGGTGGTCGAGCTGAAGGAGCCCAGGCCCGCCTTCCTCTTCAACATGGGGGAGAGCACCGCGGTCATCGTCAACGCGGAAGCGGCGGCCACCAACGCCACCAAGCCGGTCGGCACCGGCCCCTACAAGTTCGTGAAATGGACCAAGGGGGATTCGGTGGATCTCGCCAAGGATCCGGGCTACCGCGACGCGGCCTCGATCAGGCTGGAAAAGGTCAAGTTCCGCTTCATCAACGACCAGGCGGCGCAGATCGCCGCCGTGATGGCCGGCGACATCGACCTCATCCCCTTCTCGCGCGCGGCCGAGTCGATCGACGCCATCAAGGCCAACGATCGCCTGGTCGTCACCATCGGCACCACCGAGGGGGAGACCGTCCTCTCCACCAACAACAAGCACCCGGCGTTGTCGAAGCTGAAGGTGCGCCAGGCGATCGCCCACGCGATCGACCGGGCCGAGATCATCGAAGGCGCGATGTTCAGCGCCGGCACGCCGATCGGCAGCCATTTCGCCCCGCACAACCCGGATTACGTCGACCTCACCGGGCGCTATCCGCACGATCCCGCCAAGGCCAAGGCCCTGCTGGCCGAGGCCGGCTACGGCGATGGCCTGGAGCTGAGTTTGAAATTGCCGCCCACCGGCTATGCCCGCGACGGCGGCCAGATCGTCGCCCAGCAGCTGGAACGGGTCGGCTTCCAAATCAAGATCTCGAACGTCGAATGGCCGGTCTGGCTGAAGGAGGTCTACAAGCAGAAGAACTACGACCTCTCGATCGTCAGCCATGTCGAGCCGATGGACATCGGCATCTACGCCCGTAAAAACTATTACTTCCAGTATGACAACGCCGACTTCAACGCGATCATGGCCAAGGCCGACGGCACCACCGACGCGGCGACACGCTCCAAGTTCCTGAAGCAGGCACAGAAGAAGCTCTCGGACGACGCGGTCAACGGCTTCCTGTTTCAGCTGGCCAAGATCACGGTGAAGGACAAGGGGCTAGAGGGCGTGTGGCGCAACAGTCCAATGTTCGTGAACGATCTGCGCTCGGTGTCCTGGAAGTAATCGCAATCGACGGAAGTCCCGGCCGGCCCGCCATCCCGGCGGGCGCCGGCATCGCATAATCAGGAAGGCAATCCTTGCCCCATCGCGGCCTGAATTTCGGCATCTTCCTCGCCCCCTTCCACCGCCTGGGCGAGAATCCGACGCTCGGCTTCAACCGCAACCTGGAGCTGATCGAATGGCTCGATCATCTGGGCTATGACGAGGCCTGGATCGGGGAGCATCATTCGGCCGGCTGGGAGACCATTTCCGCGCCCGAACTGATGATCGCCGCCCTGGCGGAACGCACCCGCCACATCAAGCTGGGCACCGGCGTCACCAGCCTGCCCTACCACAACCCCTTCAACGTCGCGAACCGCTTCGTCCAGCTCGATCACATGACGCGGGGCCGCGCCATGCTGGGTTGCGGTCCGGGGGCGCTGGTGAGCGATGCCTACATGCTGGGGATCGAACCGGTGGACACCCGCGGGCGCATGATCGAGGCGCTGGACGCGATCATGGCGTTGTTGAAGGGGGAAGAGCCGGTCTCGATGACCACCGACTGGTTCGAGCTGCGCGAGGCCCGCCTGCAGCTGGCGCCCTACAGCGATCCGCGCTTCGATATCGCCGTCGCCAGCACGGTGACCCCCTTCGGCATGATGGCGGCGGGGCGGCACGGGCTCGGCGTGCTGTCGATCGGCGCCGGTCTGCCGGGCGGGCCCGAGGGCATGGCGCGGCAATGGGCGATCGCGGAAGAGGAGGCGGCCAAGCACGGCCAGACCATGTCCCGCAAGGACTGGCGCATCGTCGTCACCATGCACTGCGCCGAGCAGGACGAGCTGGCCTTCAGCCAGGTGACGGCGGGGGAGCGGGTGGAGACCCTCGACTATTTCGAGCGGACCCTCGGCCGCCCGCCCGGCCGCGCCGACGACCCCTTGCGCGAGGGCGTCAAAATGGGGACGACGCTGGTCGGCTCGCCCGACACCATCGCCAAGGGCGTCGCGCACTTGCTGGAACTCAGCCAGGGCGGTTTCGGCGCCATCATGTTCCGCGCGCACGAATGGGCCAACCGGCGACAGACGCTCGACAGCTACGAACTCTTCGCCCGCTACGTCATGCCGCGCTTCCAGGGTGCCCTCGATACCCTCGGGCATTCCAACGCCTGGGTGCGGGAGAACCGCGAACGGGTGGTCGGCGGCAACGTCGAGGCGATCCGCCGCGCCTTCGCCGACACCGGCCGCGCCGTCCCCGTGGAAGCCCGCGCCCGCACCATCGGCGCCCAGGACGTGGAGCTGGAAGTGGAGGAGGCGGGGGAGGAGTAGGCGCCTACGCCAACTCTCCCTCTTCGCGGAGTTCGGCGAAGGTTTCCTTGGCGGTGATGAGGGCCTCGCGGACGAAGGGGACGCCGATGTAGCCCGCCGTATGTATCAGGGCTTCGGCGAGCTCGTCCTCGGTCCAGCCTTGGCGCCGCGCCATGCGGAGGTGGATCTTCAGTTCCGGCCAGCGCGCCGTCGAGGTGTCGGTGATGCAGCAGATGAGCGTCTTGGTCTTCAGGTCGAGGCCGGGGCGGGCCCAGAGCAGGCCGAAGATCGCCTCGCCCGCATAGCCCGCGAACTTGTCCATGATGGGATCGTTGTAGACGGTCTTCGACATCTCCTCGATCGCCTTGTCGCCGATCAGCTGGCGGCGGATCTCCCAGCCCTTTTTGAAGGTCTCGCTCTCGCTCATTTCGTTCTCCCTCGTCTCGTGATGTTCAGGTCGCCGGAACTTTAGCCGAATGCGCAACGGCGCGCGCGGGGGCGTAAATGTGGCAATATGGCGCCCGCGCCGGCCGGCGCCGCTCCTCCGCGACGAGTATGCCCATGACCATCCGCTGGACCGATGCCGCCTCGACCCCGATCAATCCGCCGGGGAGCGGGGAGCGGCCGCTCGCCGACGCCGAGGCGCGGCTCGCCGGCCTGGAGAAGCGCGTGCACGCCGACCTTCACACGCTGCGCCACCCGGAGACCGAGTGGATGGCGGAGCGCACCGGCCCCGACGGCGAACGGCTGCTGGACGTGCTGATCGCGGGCGCCGGGCAGGGCGGCCTCGCCGTCGCCGGGCAGCTGATCCGCGAGCGGGTGGGCAACATCTTGGTGATCGACAAGGCACCCAAGGGCAAGGAAGGAGTCTGGAACGATTTCGGCCGGATGCCGGTGATCCGCTCGCCCAAGCAGTACCCGGGCCCGGACCAGGGTATCCCCAGCCTCACCTACGAACATTGGCACCGGGCCAGGTACGGCGATGGCGATTGGGACGGCATGGAGTTCGTGCCGATCCCTGCCTGGATCGACTATCTCGACTGGGTGCGGGAGACCCTGGCGCTGCCGGTTCAAAACGACACCGAGCTGAAGGGGATCGAGCCGGCGGAGGATTGCCTCGCCGTGACGCTCGCCACGCCCCGGGGCGATGTGCGGCGCCATGTCCGCCGTCTGGTGCTGGCGACGGGGCACGACGGCACGGGCAGATGGGATCTGCCGGAAATGCTGGCGCACCTGCCGCCGCACTTCTGCGCCCGGGCTTCGGACGACATCGATTTCGACGCGCTTCGCGGCAAGCGGGTCGCCGTGCTGGGCGTCGGCGCCTCGTCGGGCGACAATGCGATCTGCGCGCTGGAGGCGGGGGCGGCGGAGCTGGTCATGTTCTGCCGCCGGCCGACGCACCGCCGCCAGCAGGTCTACCGCTGGTGCATCACCGCCGGCTTTCTGCGCCATTTCAACGCACTGGACGATGCCTGGCGCTGGCGCTTCATGCAGCGGATCCTCAACATCCGCATGGGCATGCCGCCCGAGACCTGGAAGCGGATGAGCGAATTCGACGCCTTCCGCCTGGAGACCGACTGCGACTGGCGCGAGGTCCGCGAGAAGGACGCCGGCGTCGAGATCGTGACCAACCGGGGCGGCTTCGACGCCGACTTCATCATTTCCGGTACCGGACACGACCAGGATGTCCGCGCCCGCCCCGAATTCGCATCCCTCGCCGGCGACATCGCGCTCTGGGCCGACCGCTACACCCCGCCGCCGGAACTGGCCGACGACCGGCTCGCCCGCTATCCCTACATCGGACCCAACTTCGAATTCCTGGAGAAGGTGCCCGGCCGCGCGCCCCATCTCTCCCGCATCCACGATTTCACCTTCGGCCCGACCATGAGCTACGGGCCGAGCGGCTGTTCGATCAGCACGCTGCGCTTGACGGTGCCGATGCTGGTCGACGGCGTCACGCGCGGTCTCTTCACCGAGGACGTGGAAGACCACTGGCAAGCGTTGCTCGATTATCCGAACATGATCCCCTGAGGACGGGAGGACATGACATGGCACGGAACCTGACCCTGGCGGCGGCGCAGCTCGGCCCGATCCAGAAAGCCGATACCCGCGCCGAAGTCGTCGAACGGTTGCTCCGGCTCCTGCGCCGCGCGGGGGAGCAGGGGGTGCGGCTGGTGGTCTTTCCCGAACTGGCGCTCACCACCTTCTTCCCCCGCTGGTGGATGGAGGACCAGGGCGAGGTCGACGCCTGGTTCGAGGCGGAGATGCCGGGGCCGGAAACGGCCGCGCTGTTCGCGGCGGCGAAGACATTGGGCATCGGCTTCTACCTCGGCTATGCGGAGTTGGCCGAGGAGACCGACGGCATCCATCGCTACAACACCTCGATCCTGGTCGACGGCGAGGGAAACATCGCCGGCAAGTACCGCAAGGTGCATCTCCCGGGCTCGGTCGAGTTTCGCGAGGGCCTCGCCTTCCAGCAGCTGGAGAAGCGCTACTTCGAATACGGCAACTTGGGCTTTCCCGTCTTCCACGCCTTCGGCGGCGTCATGGGCATGGCGATCTGCAACGACCGCCGCTGGCCGGAGACCTTCCGCATGCTGGGCCTGCAGGGGGCCGAGGTGATGATGATCGGCTACAACTCCGCCGGCCACGACCCTTACGGCGGGCCCGATAATTACGAACGCCGGGTGTTTCATTCCAACCTCGCCGCCCAGGCCGGCGCCTACCAGAATTCCGCCTGGGTGGTGAGCGTCGCCAAGGCCGGTGTCGAGGACGGTGCCAGCCTCATTGGCTCCAGCGTCATCTGCAATCCCTCGGGCGAGATCGCGGCGCAAGCCGAGACCCTGGAAGACGAGCTGCTGGTGGCGACCTGCGACCTGGACGAGTGCCGCCCGGGCCGCGAGCTGATGTTCAATTTCGCCGAACACCGGCGGATCGAGCACTATGGCCTGATCACCAGCCAGGCCGGCGTCGTCGTGCCCGAGAAACCCGCCGACTAGAAAAGGAGCCACCGATGCCGCTGCATCCCGATATGGTCAAGGTCATCGAGGCGATGGCCGATTTCGGTTACCGGCCGATGGAGACGCTGACGCCGGCCGAGGCGCGCGCGCAGAGCGAGGCGATGGCCGCGCTCCGGGCCGACCCGAGCGAAGATGAAGGCCTGACAATCGAGGATCGGACCATTCCCGTCTCCGGCATCGACCTGCCGGCCCGGACCTACCGGCCGGAGGGGACAGAGGGCGAAGCGCTGCCGGCGTTGGCTTACTACCATGGCGGCGGCCATGTGATCGGCAGTCTCGATACCCACCACGACGTTGCCCGCCACATGGCGCGCGAGGCGTACATCGCCGTGGTCTCCGTCGGCTACCGCAAGGCGCCGGAGCACAAGTTCCCGATCGCCGCGGAGGACTGTTTCGAGGCCTTGGCCTGAGTGGCGGCGAACGGCGATGCGCTGGGCGTCGATGGCACCCGCCTGGCGATCGGCGGCGACAGCGCCGCCGCCAACCTCGCCGCCGTCACCGCGTTGCTGGCCAGGCAAGCGGGCGGGCCCGCGCCGCGGCTGCAGATCCTGGTCTATCCGATCACCGACTATGCCTGCGATGCGCCGAGCTACGAGACCTTCGCCGAGGGCTACGGCGGGCTGACGCGCGACGCCATGCTGTGGTTCCAGGATCATTACCTCGATGGCCCCGAGGACATCGCCGACTGGCGCGCCTCGCCGAACCGGGCCCCGGGCCATGCCGGCCTGGCGCCCGCCCTCGTCGTCACCGCCGAGTGCGATGTGCTGCTGGACGATTCCCTGCGCTATATCGAAACCCTGAAGGCGGCCGGCGTCGCGGTCGAGCACGCCAATTACGACGGCATGATCCACGGCTTCTTCTCGATGGCGACTTCGATCGCCGCCACGGCCGATGCCCGCGCCCGCGCCGTCGCCGCGCTCCGCCGCGCGCTCGGCTGAATGTCGGAGGCCTACGACTTCATCGTCGCCGGCGCGGGCTCGGCCGGTTGCGCCGTCGCGGGCCGCCTCAGCGAGGACGGCCGCCACCCCGTCCTGCTGCTGGAGGCCGGGCCGACCGACCGCAACCCCTGGATCCATGTGCCCCTGGGCTTCACCAAGGTCTACACGGACGCCAGCGTCAACTGGAAGTTCCAGAGCGAGCCGGTCGAGGCTTTGGACAACCGCGTGCTCTACCAGCCGCGGGGCAAGGTGCTGGGCGGCAGCAGCTCGATCAACGGCACGGTCTACATCCGGGGCAATCCCGCCGACTATGACGAGTGGCGCCAGCGGGGCGCCGAGGGCTGGGATTGGGACTCGGTGCTGCCCTTCTTCAAGCGCGCCGAGGACCAGGAGCGTGGGGCCGACCATTTCCACGGCGCCGGCGGGCCGCTCCGCGTCTCGGACGTGCCGGAGAAGACGCCCTTGGCCCGCGCGATGGTCGAGGCCGCCGTACAGGCCGGCATCCCCGCCAATCCGGATTTCAACGGCGCCACCCAGGAAGGCTGCGGCTTCTACCAGTTTACCGCCAGCCGCCACCGGCGCTGGAGCAGCGCCAGGGCCTACCTCCACCCGGCCAAGGGCCGGGCCAACCTCGATATCGTCACCGGCGCGCTCGTACGCCGCGTGGTGCTGGAAGACGGCCGGGCGGTGGGCATCGAGTACCAAGTGGCGGGCGAGGCGCGCCTTGCCCGGGCGGGCCGCGAGATCGTGCTTTCGGGCGGCACTTACGGCTCGCCGCAGATGCTGCAGCTCTCCGGCATCGGGCCGGGCGAGGTATTGCGGGCGGCCGGGATCGAGGTTCTACACGAACTCCCGGGCGTCGGCGCCAACCTGCAAGACCACTTCAACAGCTACGTCGCCTACCGCGCTCGTCGGCCGGAGACCTTGAACGATCTGGCGCTGAGTCTGCCCCGCCGCCTCGTGGCGGGCGCCCGCTACGCCCTCTTCCAAACCGGCCCGCTGGCCAATACCGGCATCCCGGCCGGCGCCTTCGTCCGCAGCGATCCGCGCCTGGAGCGGCCCGATCTGCAGATCAATATGCTGGCCTGGAGCACGGCGGACCGCACGGCGACGGGCATCGTCCCCCACCCCTTCTCGGGCTTCACCTTGAGTCCGGTGCACCTGAAGCCCGAAGGGCGCGGCACGGTCCACGTGAAAAGCGCCGAACCCGGCGCGCCGCCGGCGATCCGCTTCCAATTCCTCGCCACCGACTACGACCGCGAGGCGATTCTCCATGGCTTGAAGCTGGTCCGAAAGATCGCCAGCCAGCCGGCGCTCGCCGACTTCATCGCCGAGGAAGTCCAGCCCGGCCCCGCCTGCGCCAGCGACGAAGACCTCCTGACCGACGTCCGCGAGCGCGCCATCGCCAACTACCACCCCGTCGGCACCTGCCGCATGGGCGTGGGCCCGGACGCCGTCGTCGACCCGAAACTCCGCGTCCACGGGGTTCACGGCCTGCGCGTCGCCGACGCCTCCATCATGCCGAGCATCACCGCCGGCAACACCAACGCGCCCTCGATCATGATCGGCGAGAAGGTGGCGGCGATGATCTTGAGCGAGGGGTGAGGGGCAAGGGAAAGCGTCCGACGAAGGAGAAGCAGGAGGGAACCCATCCCGACTCGCGTCGGCCCGGCAATTCCGCTTGAACGGAAAATGCGTCTAGAGCGGCTCGAGTTTGATCCGAGCCGGGACCAAACCCGAATTGCCATGGAGAGGCGTCACTTCGCCGTCGTCAGGGTCCATTCCACCGAGCGCCGGAGCACCTTGCCCAGCGCATCGTCGAAGGCGCGGATCACCGCGTCCATCGAAGTACCGTCGGCCTGGATCACGGCCTCGAAGCTCTGGTTGCCAATGATGTTGCGCCGGGGCTGCTTGATAAGCTTGACGTTGAGGCGGACGCGGACCTTCGGCGCCTCGCCCTCTCGGGCGTATTCCGCCTGGAATTCGCCCAGCTCGCTCTTCAGGCTGTAGTCGGAGCGGAGCCCGATTGCCTGACCGCAGACGGCGACGATCTTGGCGCTGTTCTCGAAGCTTTCGACCAGCAGGGTCTGCACCATGCGCGGGGCCCGTTCGGTCCATTGCACGCCGGCGAAATAGTCGAGCCGCATCGGCGCCGAGCGCAGCGCGATGCGGCCGACGTTGAGTCCGCCGGCCGCCAGCGGCTCCTCGACGACCAACTGAAAGGGCACCGGTTGGATCGGCAGGTCGAACTTGCTCTTCGGTGTCAGGGTGTAGAGCATCGGCCGTGGCCCGGAGCCCGGAAGCAGACCCTCGCAGGCGGTCAGCAGACCGGCGACGGCGAGGACGATCAACACATGCGCGGCGCGGGCGAGGGCCCGCGGATTCTCCTCTCGCATCGTCATTGGGCTTGCACGCCCCCCTTCTGCCGGCCGAATAGGAATTGCGCCGGATCCTCGCCGATCTCGTCGATCAGGCGGGTGGCGCTGCCGACCAGAATGCGCGCCTCCTCGACGAATTTGGTCAATTCCACCAGGCCGTCGGAGGTGAAGACGTCGATCGATTCCCGGTTCGTCTTGATCACGTCCTCGACCTCGGTGGTGAGCCGGGCGAGACTTTGGGCGGTGCCGCGAATATCGGCCACGAGCAGGCGCAGGTCGTTTTCCACCACCGCGTCCAAGGCGCCGAGCGTGCCCCGGGTCACCGCGAGCGTGGCGCTCACCTCTTCGATCGCCTCCTTGAACTCCGGGACCAGTTTGCGGAAGTCCGCCGCCGCCGCCGAGAGATCGGCCGTCATCCGGTTGATGTTTTCGATGGTCTGGCCGATCTCCGGCCCCTTCTCCGCCACATGCTGGCTGATGACCTCGGCATTCTCCAAGATGTTGGTGAGATGGGCCAGGTTCTTGTCGCTCACCACCAGGGCGGCCCGGTTCACCAGGAGGGCGAAGCGATCGATCAGTTCCGGCGCGCCGGCGAACAGTTCCTGGATCGCCGACGGTTCCGATCCGATCTCTGGAACCTCCCCCTCGTTCGCCGGCGGCCAAAGCAGCGTCTTATCGGCACCGCCACCCGAGAGCTGGATATAGGAGACGCCGGTGATGCCCTGGAACTCGAGGCTGGCGACGGTGTTTTCGCGCACGGGCGTGTCGGCCTCCAGGTCCACCCGGACCAGGACGCGTTCGAGATTGTCGCGATCGATCTTGATCCGTGTCACCTCGCCGACGCGGATGCCGTTGAAGCGCACATCGCCGCCGACCGACAGGCCGGTCACCGCGTTGTCGAAGGTAATGGCGTAGGTTGCGATCTCGCGGTCGATGTCGATTTTGGCGAGCCAGATGACGAAGCCGAAGACACCGGCGACGACCGCCAGCACGAAACAGCCGATGACGACGTGATTGGCCCTGGTTTCCATGCTTGCGCCGCCTCAGTCCGCCAGTGCCGTCGCGGTCTCGGCCGCATCGGCGGCGGCCTGGGAATCCTGCGCCGCGCGCGCCCGGGGTCCGTGGAAATATTCATGCACCCAGGGATGCGTCACCTCCAACATTTCGGACATCGACCCCACGACAAGCACGCGCTTTTCCGCCAACACGGCGATTCGATCGCAAACAGCATAAAGCGTGTCGAGGTCGTGCGTCACCATCACCACGGTCAATCCCAGATTGCGTTGCAGCCGCCGAATCAACTGGTCGAAGGCGGCGGCGCCGATCGGGTCGAGGCCGGCGGTCGGTTCGTCCAGGAACAGCAGATCCGGATCCAGCGCCAGGGCGCGGGCCAGGCCCGCCCGCTTGCGCATGCCGCCCGAGAGTTCGGAGGGATATTTGGCGCCGGCGTCCGGCGGCAGGCCGGTCATGGCGATTTTCAGCGCCGCGATCTCGTCCATCAGCGATTGCGGCAGGTCCAGGTGTTCGCGCATCGGCACCTGCACGTTCTGCGTCACGGTGAGCGAGCTGAACAGCGCGCCATCCTGGAACAGGACACCCCAGCGGGTCTCGATCCGGCGGCGCTCCTTGTCGCTCGCCCGGCCCAGATCGACGCCGAAAACCTCGATCCGTCCCGCCGCCGGCCGCAGCAGGCCGACGATAGCGCGCAGCAGCACCGATTTGCCGGTGCCCGAGCCGCCGACGATGGCCAGGATCTCGGCCTTGCAAACCTCGAGGTCGAGGCCGTCGTGGACGACCTGGGCGCCGAACTGGTTGCGGAGGCCCTCGACGCGGATGATCGGTTGCTCGGCCATGGGCTACGCCCCTTGCTTGGCGGACGAGCCCACCCGCTCCCCCGGCCAGGCGCTTCTTGGCCGACGTAAGTTCATCTAAACCCCCACGGTCGAAAAGAAGATCGAGAAGAGGGCGTCGGCGACGATCACCAGGAAGAGGGAGGTGACCACGGCCCGCGTGGTCTGCCGGCCGACGCTCTCGGCGCTGCCCGAGACGCGGAAGCCCTCGAGGCAGCCGACGACGGCGATGATGACGCCGAAGACCGGCGCCTTGATCATGCCGGTCCAGAAGCTCCAGACGCTGACGGCATCGCCGAGGCGCTCCAGAAAGACCGTCGGCGCGATGTCGAGCACCACCCAAGCCATGATGCCGCCGCCGAGGAGGCCCATCATGTCGGCGAAGAAGGCCAGCAGTGGCATGGTGAGCGCCAGCGCCAGCAGGCGGGGAAGCACCAACACCTCCATCGGGTCGAGGCCGAGAGTGCGCGTGGCGTCGACCTCCTCGTGCACCATCATCGAGCCGATGGCGGCGGCGAAGGCGCTGCCCGAGCGGCCGGCGACGACGATCGCGGTCAGCAGGATGCCGATCTCGCGCAGCACCGAGATGGCGATCAGGTTGACGACGAAGATCTCGGCCCCGAAGCGCTGCAGCACCACCGCCCCCTGATAGGCGAGTACGACGCCAATCAGGAAGGACAGGAGTCCGACGATCGGCAAGGCGTTGAAACCGACCTGCTCCATGTGACTGACGAGCGCGGTTAAGCGCAGGCGGTGGGGTCGTGCCAAGGTTCCGAGCAGGCTGCTCATGACCCGTCCAAAGAAGCCGACGACCTGGCGCGACTCCTCGATGGCGTCCAGCGTGCCGGCCCCAACCCGGGCGAGGATCCGCACCAGCGTGCCGGGCCCCGGCGGGACCACTTCGGCGGGGCGGTCGGCGGCGGCGACCTGCTCCAGCATCACCCGGTGCTCCGGCCTCACACCGGCATATTCGATGACGACGCCGGCTTCGGTGAAGCTCCGGATGGTGCGGTGCAGCAGCCAGGCGCCGGCGGTATCGAGCCGCTCGATCGCGGCGAAATCGAAGGGGATGTTGCGGCTATCGGGTGGTCGGGCGCTACGCAGGCGGCGCTCCAGGGCGCCCGCGTGGTTGACGTCCCAGGCGCCGCCCGCCTCGAAGACAAAGCGGCCGACCTCGCCTCGTTTCTCCTCCAGCCAGAAGGCCTCGGCCACACCATTCCCCCGCGCGCGCACCGATGCGAAGGTCGCACGGCCCCGGGCGAGGTTCAACCGTCGAGGCCGCGCGCCGTCTCCGTTATCAGCGCCCAGGCGCGCTCCAGATGTTCGCGCGTCGTCGTGGTCTGGCCGACGGAGACGCGGATGACGTAATCGCCCCGAAAGACGGTCTGCGTCAGATAGACCCGGCCGTCGTCGTTCAGGGCCTGGAGCAAGCGGCGGTTGAGCGCGTCCAGCCCGTCCGCCGCCACCGCCGCCGGACGGTAGCGGAAGCAGAGAAGTGCCAACTGGGCCGGGCGCACCAGCTCGAAATCCGTCTCGGCCACGACCCAGCCGGCGAATTCCTCGGCGAGCGCGATATGGCCCCGCACGATCGCTTGCAGCCCCTCGACGCCATAGCTCCGGATCACGAACCAGAGCTTCAGCGCCCGGAAGCGGCGGCCGAGCGGCACGCTCCAGTCGCGGTAATCGATCACCTCGCCGTGGCGCTGGCCGCGCAGGAACTCGGGCAGGATGGTGAGCGTGCGCACGAGCGAATCGGGGTCGCGCACGAAATGGGCGGAGCAGTCGAAGTTGGTCAGCAGCCATTTGTGGGGATTGAAGACGAAGCTGTCGGCGGCCTCGACGCCCTCGATCATCCAGCGCGCCTCGGGCAGGATCAGCGCGCTGCCGGCCCAGGCGGCATCGACGTGGAGGTAGAGGCCATGGTGGCGACAGATCTCGCCGATCGGGCGAAGCGCGTCGAAGCCGGAAGCGCCGGTGGTGCCGAGCGTCGCCACCACCGCGATCGGCCGGCGGCCGGTGGCGATATCCTCCTCGATGCGCGCCGCCAGCAGCGCGGGGCGGAGCGCGCCCGCCTCGTCGACCGGGATCTTGCGGCAGTTCTCGGCGCCGATGCCGGCGATCCTGGCCGCCTTCTCGATCGAGGAATGGGTCTCTTCGGAACAATAGACCGCCAAGGGCGCCTCGCCGGCGAGGCCCGCCTCGTTGGAACGCCACTCGAGCGCCCGCTCGCGCGCGGTGAGAATTGCGCAGAGCGTCGCGGTGGAGGCGGAATCCTGAATGACGCCCACGAGCCCCTCCGGCAGGCCCAGCATCTGGCGCAGCCAGTCCAGCACCTTGGTCTCCATCTCGGTCGCGGCCGGAGAGGTCTCCCACATCATGCACTGGGCGCCCAAGGTCGCCGTCAGCATTTCCGCCAGTACCGAGGGCGGGCTGGAATTGGCGGGGAAATAGGCGAGGAAGCTCGGGTGCTGCCAATGGGTGATGCCGGGCATCACGTCGCGGCGGAAATCGGCGAAGATCGCCGCCATGGCCTCGCCCGCTCGAGGGGGGCCGTCGGCGAGCGTCGCGGCGATCTCGCCCGGCGCCACCTGGGCGCGGACGGGATAGTCCTCCACCGTCTCCATATAGTCGGCCATCCAGTCGACCATCTCGTGGGCATGGCGGCGGAAGTCGTCGGGGTTCATGAAGGTGATCCTGTCGTTACGACGGGGGGCTGGCTTTGTGCCATGGTCCATCGTCGCATCGAACAGCGGAGGCCCCAAGCGCCATGAGCACCGAACTTCCCGTACCCGTCGTCGTTGACCCCGAGACCGGCGGATGGTCGGTCGACGGCTTCCCCATGCTGTTGATTCCGCGCCATTACTGGGTCCAGATCATGAGCGAGATCGAGGCCGCAATCGGCCCCGAGAGAGCGGAAAACCTCTATTTCGACGGCACTTACAAGGCCGCCCGTGTCTGGTGCGAGGCGGAGGCGGCGACGCATGGTCTCGCCGGCATCGAGGTTTTTTCCCACTATCTCAAGCGGATGACGGAGCGGGGCTGGGGCCGCTTCGCGATCGAGGCCGTCGATCCGGCGGCCGGCACCGCCGCCATCCGGATCGATCACTCGGCGGTGGCACTCGCGCGCGGCGAGGGCGCCGGGAGCAACGTCTGCCACATGTTCAACGGCGCCTTCTGCGGCGGTATCGAATACGTCGCCGCCGAGGCGGCCCGGCCGCTGAAGCTCGCGAGCCGAGAGATCGCCTGCCGCGCCAATGGCGCGGACGCCTGCCGCTTCGAGGTTGGGCCCGCCGGCGAACGCCTTGGAAGGGGCGGCGTATAGAGGGTGGGGAGACCTTCGTGCGCGGCTACGACGTGATCCAACGGAGCGCGGTCAACGCCTGGGAATGCGACATCATGGGCCACATGAACGTGCGTTTCTACACCGCGCGGTTGGTCGAGGGCCTGGCCCACGTCGGCCGGGCGGTCGGTCTGGACGGCACCGAACTTCGCCTCCGCCATAGCCTAATTCAGCACAAGCGCGAGCTGCGCGCGGGCGAGCCGTTCCGCATCGAGGCGGCGATCCAGGCGGTGGGCGGCGACGGCATGGAGCTGCACGCGCGCCTGGTCGCCGAAGCCGACGAGGCGCTCGCCGCCGACTACACCATCCACCTCGACTGTCGTCTGGACGACGCGGCACTCTCGGCGGCCGAGGCCCTGATCGTGCCCCGGGCCGAGTCGCCCCGGCCGTCGGTCGCTGGCACGCCCTCGGAACCCGCCACCGCCGGCCTCGCCGAGCCCTTTCTCGCCGCGCGCGGCACGGCGGAGGCCTGGGAGATGGACCACGCGGGCCGCCGGCGCCCGGCTACATGGTGAGCCTGGTGATGAGCGCCATCGGCCCGCTCCGCCGCCACCTGGAACTCGGGGCCGGCCAGTTGGGCGAGGCGCGCATCGGCACCGCCGCGCTCGAATACGACATCCGTTACCTCGGCCCCATCCGCTCGGGCGAAATTTATTCCGTGTGGTGCGGCATGCTGGCGCTCGGTTCCAAGACCTTCCGCTTCGGCATGCGGATCGAGAACGACAGCAGTGACCAGACCGCCGGAATCGTCGAGGTCGTCAACTGCATGTTCGACCTGGAGGCCCGCCGCGCGCTGCCCATGCCCGACCGCCAGCGGGCGCTGGCCGAGGCCCTGATCGTCCCCTGGCCACCCGAAATCCACGAATAGGAGAAACGCGATGGCCATCGTCATCGGCGGCATCTGGCACGAAACCAATACCTTCAGTCCGATTCCCACCGACCTCGACGCCTTCCGCCGTTTCCAGCTGGTCGAGGGCGAGGCGATGCGCGAGGTCTTCGCCACCACCAACTCCGAGATCGGCGGCATGCTGCGGGCGGCGGCGGAGCTGGGGCTCGACGTCGTGCCGACGGTGCAGGGCGGCGCCATCCCCTCCGGCCAGGTTACCCGCGAGGCGCTCGATTATCTGGTGGACCGGATATGCTCGGCGATTCGTACCGCGCCCGATGTCGACGGCGTGGTGCTGGGGCTGCACGGCGCCATGGTGGCCGAGGGGCTGGAGGAGGCGGACGCCCATGTGCTGGCGGCCGCGCGCGAGGCGTTGGGGCCGGAGCGCCCGCTGGTCGCCACGTTCGATTCCCATGCCAATCTGAGCGAGGCGTTCATCCGGGGCGCTGATATCCTGGTTGGCTACGACACCTTGCCGCACATCGACATGGGGGAGCGCGGCGAAGAAGCGATGCGCCTGATGCACCGCCTGCTGAGCGGAGGCCGGCGGCCCCATGTCGCCTTTCGCAAGCTGCCGCTCTTGTCGACGCCTGATCGCCAGTCGACGCTGGAGAGCCCGATGCGCGAAGTGATGGCGCTCTGCCACGAACTCGAGGCCGAGCCCGGCGCCTGGACCGCCTCGGCCGTGCTGGGCTTTCCTTACGCCGACGTGCCCCACCTCGGCATGGCGAGCCTCGCCTACGCGGACGACGCCGACCGGGCCGCTCGGATGGCCGATGCCCTGGCCGACGAGATCTGGGCGCGGCGCGAGGCCTTCCGGCCGACGCTCGCCTCGCCCGCCGAGGCGGTCGCCCGGGCGATGGCGGCGGAGTCAGGGCCGGTAGTGCTGGTCGAGCCGTCGGACAACGTCGGCGGCGGGGCGCCCGGCGACGGCACCGTGCTGCTGGCGGCGCTGCTGGAGGCGGCCGCGCCCTCGGCCGCGATCGCCATCTGGGATCCGGCCGCCGTGGCGGCGGCGCGCGCGATCGGCCTCGGCGGGCGGTTTCACCGGACGGTCGGCGGCAACACCGTCGCACTACAGGGCCCGCCGGTGGTGCTCGATGGCGCCATTGCGTTCCTCGATCGCGTGGTCTACCGGCGCGACCGGGATTATTTCCGCGGCCAGGAGATCGATCTCGGCGACGTCGCGCGAATCGAGGTGGGCGGCGTGCACGTAATCCTGACGACGGAGCGGCTGATGCCGTTCGACACCATGCACCTTCGCGTCGTCGGCCTGGAGCCGGAACGGCTCGGCATCATCGCCATGAAGTGCGGCAGCATGTGGCGCCTGCCCTTCGGCGATATCGCCACGGAGGGCATTTATGTCGACACGCCCGGGGTCTGCACCTCCAACCTTGCCCACATGCCCTATACGCGGCTCGACCAACCATGCTTCCCGCTCGACCCCTTGGCCGCGCGCGCGCCTATTCCTCGGGCTTCTTCCACCTGACCAGCAGGATCATCGGCAGCACCGCCAGCGCGGTGAAGCTGTAGAAGTAGAAGGCGTCGATATAGCCGATCATCGTCGCCTGGCGGCGCACCTCGCCGCCGATCGCGGCCAGGCCCTGGACCGAGTCCGGGTTCCACGCGCCGAGCGCGCCTGGATAGCGCCAGCTCTCGGCGAAGGCCGAGACGCCCTCGGCGATCTGGGCGTAGTTCACCTTCGACATGTGGATCACCAGGGCGACCGAGAGCGAGACGTGCACCGAGCTTCCGACGTTGCGGACGAGATGGAAGAGCGAGGAGCCGGCCGGCAGCGCCCTGGGATCGAGGGTGGCGAAGGTCACCAGCGTCAGCGGCACCCAGAGGAAGCCGACGCCGAGCCCTTGCAGGAAACTGGTCCAGGCGACGTCGAAGGTGGAGACGTGGATGTCGAAGCCCGCCATCGCCAGCCCGGCGACGGCCTGGAAGGAGAAGCCGCAGAAGATCCAGATCCGGGGGTCGGCCTTGTTGGCGAAGAACATGAAGATGAAGCCGAGCATCGTGCCGCAACTGCGCACGGCGAGCAGCAGGCCGATCACCGAATCCGGATAGCCCTTGAGGCTCTGCAGCATGGTCGGCAGCAGCACCATCGGCGTGAAGTTCACCATGCCGAAGAGGATGGTCATCATGAGCCCGATGGCGAAGTTGCGGTCGAGGAACAGCTTGGGGTCGATGAAGGGGTTGTCGGAGGTCAGCACGTGGACGACGAAGAGATAGAAGGCAGTGATGGCGAGCACCGCCTCCAGGATGATCTCGGTCGATTCGAACCAGGCCTCCCGCTCGCCCCGGTCCAGCATTAACTGGAAGGCGGCGATCGCCAGCGCCAGCGCCAGAAAGCCGGTCCAGTCGAGCTTGGCGCGGCCGAGGTCGTCGGTGACCCGCACGAAGACCAGGATGCCGACGAAGACGAGACAGCCGAGCGGCACCATCATGAAGAAGACCCAGCGCCAGCTATAGGCCTCGCTCAAATAGCCGCCGATCGTCGGGGCGAAGACCGGGCCCAGCACCACGCCCATGCCGAAGATGGCGGTGACGGTGCCGCGCATCTTCTGGGGGTAGCTGGAGAGCGTGATCGCCTGGCTCAAGGGCGCCAGCGGCGCGCCGAAGGCGCCTTGGATGAAGCGGTAGATGATCAGCTCGGTGAGACCCGTCGCCAGGCCGCAGAAGAGCGTCGCCACGGTGAATCCGGCCATCGACATGATCAGGGTCCGCCGGCGGCCGAAGCGCGCCGCCAGCCAGCCGGACATTGGCGTGGTCACGGCGGTGGCTACGATGTTGAAGGTGACGACGAGCGCGATCTGGTCGACGGTCGCCGACAGCGCCCCCTGCATCTGCGGCAGGGAAACGTTGGCGATGGTGATGGTCATGGCGTAGAGCGCCACGGAAGTGGTCAGCGTGACCAGTTGGGCGGCGCGGCGAAACTTCGAGATCGAGGGCGCGTCGTCGGCCTCGGCCGTGGTCGCGTTCATGGCCCAACGCTCCCGCCGGGCGCGGTGAGGGGTAGCCCGATCAGCTCAGATCCCGAATATCGAGGCGAGGCCGGCGCGTTCCGCGTGCGCCGCCATGACGGCGGGGTCGGGCGCCTGGATCGCCTCGTCGGCGGCGGCCAGCACCAGGGGCAGCAGGCCGACATCGCCGACCGAATTCAGGAACAGGCCCGGCTGCGCCAACAGCCAGTGCACCGCTTCGCGGATATCGTCCGCGTCCTCCAGCGGCTGGTACCAGGTGACCCGGTCGCGGGTCTGGCCGGCCGCCCAGGGACCGCGCGCGATACCCTTGATGGTCTGCACCGCGAGATTTCGCGCCCGCGCCGTCGCCAGCACCGCGTTGAAATCGCGCGCATAGACCTCATGCGCGGCGCAGAACCAGTTCCACGGCATCAAAACGCTGTCGAAGTCAAAGCGCTCCAGGCCGCGCTCGTGCATGGCGGCGACGTTCCAGCCATGCCCGGTGACGCCGATGAAGCGGACCAGGCCTTCCTCGCGCGCCTCGATCGCGGCCTCCAGCGCGCCGCCGGGACCCATCGCCCGTTCCCACTCGCCGGGATGGATGAGAGCATGGAGTTGCAGCAGGTCCAGCCGGTCGGTCCGCAGCCGCTCGAGAGAGCGGCGGATCTCCACCCGGGCGCTCTCGTGGTCGCGCAGCCGCGTCTTGGTGGCGAGGAAGAAATCGTCCCGGTGGCGCGCCATCCACGGCCCGATGCGCAACTCGCTGTCGCCGTAGCCGGGCGCGGTGTCGATGTGGTTGACGCCATGTTCCAGCAGGATATCGAGGGTGCGATCCGCCGTCGCCTGGTCCACGTCCTTGAAGGCGGCGGCGCCGAAGATCACCGCCGAACTCATGTGCCCGGTGCGCCCGAAGGGCCGTTTCTCGATCGCCATGGGTCCTGTCTCCTGGTTCATGTCGATAAACGAAAGACCCGGCCGGGGGAGCGGGCCGGCCGGGCATCCTGCCCTTCGTGGCGAATACGCCTCAGTCCATCAGCCCATAGAACTTGCCGGCGTTCTCGCAGGTGATCTTGTGGACCACGTCCTCGGGCAGGCCCGCGAACTGCTCCTCGATATACTTGGAGCTTTCCGGCCAGACGCCGTCGCCGTGGGGGTAGTCGGAGCCCCACATCAGGGTCTCGACGCCCATGTCGTCGACCAGCTTGGCGCCGATGGTGTCGTACTGGAAGGTCGCCTTGCACTGGCGGCGCCAATAGTCCGAGGGCTTCATCGTCAGGCCGAGATCCTGGAAGCGGTCTTCCCACTCGAAGTCCATGCGGTCGAGGGCATAGGGGATCCAGCCGATGCCGCTCTCGCCCAAGGCGATGCGCAGGTTCGGATAACGCTCCAGCACCGCGCCGCCGATGATCGCGGCGATGATGTTGATCAGGTTCATCTGGAAGCCGGAGACCACGGTGAAGAAGGCCGCGCGGCGCGCCTTGCCGGTGAGGTTGGCGAGCTGGTCGGGCGGCACCGCGGGGAAGGTGTGGAAGTGGAGCGGCAGGCCCACCTCGTCGACCGCGCGCCACAGCGGCTCCCACATCTCGTGGTACATCGGCTCCATGTCCCACGAGCAGGAAAGCTCCAGCCCCTTGATGCCGAGATTGGTGCAGCGATAGACCTCGTTCGCCGCCGCCTCGACGTCGCCGTAGGGCAGGCTGCCGAGGCCGATCTGGCGATTCGGATAGTGCTTGCAGAAGTCCGCCAGCCAGTCGTTGTAGATCCTGAACATCTCGTTCGCCGCCTCGTGGTCCTCGAGGCGGGTGGCGGCGCCGAGGATGCCGTACATCACCTCGGCATCGACCCCGTCCATCTCCATGTCCCGGAGCCGCATGTGCGGGTCGGAGATCCGCCGGATGTCCTTCTTGCCGTCCTCGTAGAGGTTCGTCGCCGCCATCAGGTCGGCGCGCGCGTGCTTGCCGGGCTCGTACTTCTGGCCGGACGGGCCGACGCCGTTCTTCAGGCCGAAGGACTTGCCGTGCTTGGAGGTCCAATAGGGCCCATCCGGTCCGTCGGTCACATAGGGCATCCGCTCGCGCATCTTCGGCGTCGCCTCGGTGACGAAGAGGTCGGGCGGCATCCAGGGCAGGTCGATGTGACAGTCGGCCGAAATGCGGTTGTATTGCATGTGGATTCTCCAAAGGTCGGCGAAGCGCCGGAATGCGGTTTTCCGATAGGGAAGCAGATAGAATTTAGCCGCTTCCGGGGGGCGCCGTCGAGCCCGGCGGCGATTTGTGCCCAGGATGCCATTTGGCGCTTGCACGACGCGCGAAGCCGCGTATTGAATTGCCGATCGTGACAATGCCGCGCCCGTTGCGGGGGCCGTCGGCCACGACACGAGGCGAGACCAGCCGATGGATGGCGCCCTTCGCAACCTCGGGCCGCTTTTCGCCTCCGTCGGCATCCTGTTGGCCGGCAACGGGCTCCAGGGCACGCTGATCGCCGTCCGCGCCAACATCGAGGGCTACTCGCCGACCTTGATCGGCCTCATGGGCACCGCCTATTTCCTGGGCTTCATCGCCGGCTGCCTGTCGGCCGGAGGCTGGGTGCGCCGGGTGGGCCATATCCGGGTCTTCGCCGCCTTCGCGGCGACGGCGGGGGCGACCACGCTCGCCATGGTCATCGTGGTCGATCCCTGGGCCTGGATGACGGTCCGCCTGGTCCAGGGCGTCTGCTTCGCCGTGCTGATCACGGTGGTCGAAAGCTGGCTCAACGAAAGCAGCCGGAACGCCGACCGGGCCCGCGTGCTGGCGACCTACAGCCTCGTCGACCTGGTCTCGGTGCTGGGCGCCCAGTTCGTCCTGCCGCTGGCGGGCCCGGAGGGCTTCCTCGCCTTCGCGCTCATTGCCATGGCCTATTCCCTGGCCGTCGTGCCGGTCTCGCTCGCCCGGGTCGCCAGTCCCAACCTGCCGCCGGCGGGGCGGGTGCGCCTCTCGAGGGCCTGGGCCGTCTCGCCCATGGCGGTCTTCGGCTGCGTCACCATCGGCATGACGACCGGCGCCTTCCGCGCCATCGGACCGGTCTATGCCCAGCAGATCGGCTTCGATGTCGGACAGGTCGCGCTCTTCATTGGCGCCGGTATCCTCGGCGGGGCCATCGCGCAGTTCCCCTTGGGGGCCCTTTCGGACCGTTTCGACCGGCGCCGGGTGCTGGTCGTGGCGACGCTGGGCGCCGTGCTGGCCGGGCTCTTCCTGAGCGGGCTCGACACCCAGGAAGGGGCGTGGCTGGTCTATAGCGGCGCCTTCGCCTTCGGTGCCTTCGCCATGCCGCTCTATTCACTGTCCGTCGCGCACGCCAACGACTTCGACGTCGACGGCGATTATGTCGGGCTCTCGGCGGCGTTGATACTTTCCTATTCGCTCGGCGCGGCGGCCGGACCCTTCATCGTCTCGGTGGCGATCGACCTCTTCGGGCCGGGTGCCTTTTTCATCTATACCAGCGTCTGCCACGGCGCCCTGGTGCTGTTCGGCCTCTACCGCATGACCCAGCGCGATACCGTGGCCCCGGGGCGGACGACCCGCTTCGTCGCCCTGCTGCGGACCTCGCCGACTTTTTCGCGCCTGGTCCGCCGTCAGGCGATGCGGCGCGGCGCGCCCGGCCCGAGGGCTGGCGGATATGGGGAGAGGCGTTGACGGCACCGAACACGAATCTGCAGTATTCGCGATGAGTTCATCGGACCGATGTCGACGAGACAGTATTCGCCAAGAAAAGAAAACTCAGCATAGCGAATTGAGAAACAACGCAAAGTCACCTCCACGCATCAACAATTATTTCGAATTGTTTCCGAAACCTAGCCCCTTTTCTCGACTGAGGCTAAGATTATTCGCGCTGGCGGCATGGTTTCCGTCCACCGCCGTATGTGAATGCGGAACGCGTCTTGCAATCGCATGGCCAATCGTGTTCAAAACGGGCGTTTTCGGGGATCGGGTCGGGTGGCGACGCGGCGGGGGCATGTAAGCCCGCCGCCGTTCCTTGGCCGGTCTCGGGGGCGGATGCGCCGCGCGGGCGATGATCGGTCGACGCGCGGGCGTTCATGGAACAAGGCGGGTGGTAGTGACTAGAGACACCAGCGACGTGACGGCCCAGGCGGCCGGCGAGGTTGAGACGGCGCCCGAGCACGCGGCCGCCGGCGGCCTGCCGGATACACCCACGGTCTTTTCCCAGTTCTCGGCCTACAAGCAACTGAAGCGGCGCTTCCGCGAGGTGCAGGAGAAACAGATCTCGCTGCCCTACTTCCTGCCGCGCGACAGCGTCAGCGACGCCGTCGTCAAGTGGGCCGACGGCCAGTACATCAACTGGTCCGGCTACAACTACCTCGGCCTTTCCGGCCACCCGGAGGTGAGCCAGGCGGCCAAGGACGCGATCGACCAGTACGGCACCTCCGCCTCGGCCAGCCGGATCGTCTCGGGTCAGCTGTCGCTGCACGAGGATTTGGAGCGCGAGATCGCCGCCTTCCTCGGCGTCGAGGACGCGATCGTCTTCGTCAGCGGCTACGGCACCAACGTTTCCACGATCAGCCACCTCTTCGGGCGCAACGATCTCGTTTTGCACGATACGCTGGCGCACAACTCGATCATCGCCGGCTGCAAGCTCTCCGAGGCACGCCGTCTCAGCTTCCCGCACAACGACTGGGACCAGATGGACGCGGTGCTGGAGGCGCAGCGCGACAAGCACAAGAACGCGCTGGTCGCGATCGAGGCGGTCTACTCGATGGAAGGCGACGTCGCCGATGTCCGTCGCGCGATCGAGATCAAGAACAAGCACAACGCCCTGCTGATGGTCGACGAGGCCCACTCGCTCGGCATTCTTGGCGAGAACGGCGGCGGCGTCCGCGAGCATTTCGACATCGACCTCAAGAACATCGACATTACCATGGGGACGCTGTCGAAGACCTTCGCCGCCTGCGGCGGCTTCATCGCCGGCGAGCGGGCGCTGGTGCAGGTGATGCGCTACAGCGCGCCGGGCTTCATCTTCTCGGTCGGGCTGTCGCCGGCCGACACGGGTGCCGCGCTCGCGGCATTGCGCGTCTTGCAACGCGAAGGCCACCGCGTCGGCGAACTGCGCCAGCGCGCCCGCTATTTCCGCGACTGCGCCCGCCGGCACGACCTCAACATGGGCTCCGACGACTTGACGCCGATCGTGCCGCTTATCGTCGGCGATCCGCACCGCTGCATGCGGTTGTCGCAACGGCTGTTCGAGCTCGGCATCCACGTGCAGCCGGTCGTCTACCCGGCGGTGAAGGCGAACTCGGCGCGGCTGCGCTTCTTCATCACCGTGAACCACACGGAAGAGCAGATCCGCGACACCTTGGCGACCGTGGCGCGGGAGCTGGCGGCGCTCGAAGCGATGGGCGACGCCGCCAACTGATGCGGCCCGGCCGCGCCATCCTCAGCGGTGGCTCGAGCGGCATCGGTCTGGCCCTGGCCCGCAAGTTGGCCGAACAAGGCTGGTCCCTCACCATTCTGGCACGCGATCCCACGCGGCTCGAAGCCGCGGGCGAGTTGTTGCGCGCCCGGAGCACGGGCGAGGTTCTCCTGCAAAGCGTTGATGTGTCCGAGGCCGGGGCGGTCGAGACCGCCGTTGCCCGGTCGATCGAGGCCGGGGGCCCGCCGGCGCTGGTGGTGGCGAGCGCCGGAATCGCCCAACCGGGATATTTCGCGGATCTGCCGCTCGCGGTCTTCGAGCGGGCCATGGCGGTCAACTATTTCGGCGCCCTGCATCTGGCCCGCGCCGCGCTGCCCTCGATGCGGCGGGCGGGGCGCGGCCGGCTGGTGCTGATCGGCTCCGGCGCCGGGCTGGTTGGCCTCTTCGGCTACAGCGCCTATTCGCCGAGCAAGTTCGCGCTTCGCGGTCTGGCGGAAGCGCTGCGGGCGGAAGTGAGGCCCGACGGCGTCGGCGTCTCGATCGTCTATCCCCCCGACACCGACACGCCGCAACTGGCCGCCGAGAACGAGACCAAGCCGGCCGAAACCCGGGCCATCACCGGCGCCGGCGGCATGATGAGAGCCGAGGCCGTGGCCGATGCGATCCTCAGGGGCATCGAGCGGGGCCGCTTCTCGATCACGCCGGGCCTGGAGATGAGCTTGCTGGCGCCGCTGGCCGGTCTTTTGGCCCCGCTGCTGCGCTGGCACTTCGACGGCCTGGCCCGGCGCGCGCGTTCCTAGGTTTTATCGCCCCGCCGTAGCAGTCGCGCCGTCAGGGCCGCCGGCACAAAGGTGATGGCGTTCAGAAAGACCAGCAGGAAGACCGCGTGCAGGACGCCGCCGAGGCCGAAGTGCACCAGCAGGCCGGAGAGGCCCGGGACTTCGGCGAGCAGGTCTTCACGCCATTGGGGCACGCAGCTGGTGGCATAGAGCAGCGGCAGGACGATCAGGGCGGTGATCGCCAGCAGCCAGTTGATGCCGTCCATCCGCTCCCGCCCCTGGCGGAATTCGGCCAGGTTGTAAATGCCGTAGAGGATCAGGGTCGGCAGGGTCATCAGGTCGAGCTGCCGGTCGATCAGGATGCCGAGCCCGAGCCCTTCTTGCGCGCAGTACCCGCCCAGCAGACGGACGGGATCGAGTGGCAGGTTCGGGACGAGCGCGATCCAGCTCTCGAACAGGCTCGGCTGTTTGTGCCCGAGCCAGATCACCCCGGCGCTGTAGCCGACGACGACGAGCAGATAGCAAAGGGCCAGCCAGTCGGCGGAAACGAGCTTGATCTCTTCTTCTTCGTCCGGCTCGGTCTCGAACGCCGCCGCCGGCGCGCCGGCGATCCGGGCGCGGGCGGTGAGTTCGCGGACCAGGCGGGCCACGGTTTCGGCGTTGGCGCCGCCGTCGAACAGTTGCAGGCGCGCGGGTTGGCTTTGAATCCTAACCTCGCTTCGCCCGGCCGGCGTCCGCGCGATGCGAAGCAACACCACTTCGCCGAAGCTTCGCGCGCTCGCCTCCGTCCGGGCGCTGAACTCGACAACGTCGCCGACCGTGGTCTCGGCCTCGATGTGGGCCGCGATCTTGGCGAGTGCCGTCCGGGCGTGCGCCAGCATCTCGGCCGGCGCCGGCGAGAGCGTGAATTCGTGTTCGTAGCGGCAGCGGCCGGACCCGGTGTCGATGCCGAGGCGGATCGCATGGCGCCGGGCGGCCCGGCGGCTCGCCCACGTCAGGATGAAGACCACAAACGCCAGCAGCAGGACGACGGCGAGCGCCGCCCCAAGCGCCAATTCGAGCGTCGTCATCTCCCCCACGGCCGGCGCGCCCGCCCCGCCGTCAAGCGCCGCCGCGCTGGCGGTCGAGCTGCAGGCGGGCCATGAAGGGAAGGAAGGGGTGGATGGCGAGATCGCGCATCGCCCCTTCGTCGAGCGACAGCAGGGCGGCGCGTTCGTCGGCCGCGAGCGCGGCATCCCGGCCGTAGGCGGCGGGATTCGCCAGGTAACGGGCGCGGGCCTCGCCGTCGGTCGCGAGCGCGTGCAGCAGCCCGCTCAAGGCGACCCGGTCGGCGGCAATTTCGGGATAGTGCGGCACCTCGCCCGCTTCGGCCGGCGGCGACCACCAGGCGAGCGTCGCATAGTCGTGGTGCCAGGAGGGGTCGAGCGAGACCAAGTCCGGCTTGCGCTCGCCGAGCATGCCGGCGGCCACGGCCCAGCAGCGAAGTTCGATGTTGCCGGTGGCGTCGAGCCGTGCCGGGTCGAGCGACAGGAGCCAGCGAAGATTCCCGGATTCAAGCTCGGCCATCAACTTGCGGTCGAAGTCGATATCCGGATGGGCATAACGATCCGTGCCGGGGAAGTGCGACAAACCCCCGCTCGCCACCACCACGGCCTTCAGGCCAAGCGCCGCCAGGCCCCGGGCCAATGCCTGGCCGAAGGCGTAACAACGCTCGATCGCCGGTTGCGGCGGGATATAGGCGTTGACGTAGACGGGGAGGATCGGCCCGCCGAACCCGAGAAAGTCCAGCGGAATGCCGAAGGCATAGTCGAGCGCGGCGTTGGAGGAAAACGCCGGATCGAAGCCCTCCGCCTGCAGATGGCGGACGAGCTTTGTCGCCGCCTCGTGCGCCACCTCGTGTACGAATTCCCGCCCCGCGAAGGTTCCCCGCGCTTCCGCGCCCCGATGCAGCATGAAGGCCGGCACGCAATGCAGCAGGAACTGGTTGGCGTGATCGTTGGCGACGACGACGGTGACATCGGGCTCCAACGCCGCCAGCCGCCGCCCGTTTTCTTGGGCCAGCCCGCGGATCCGCTCGACCGTCGCCCGGTCCTCCGTCTCCGGCAGGGTGAAAAACTGCGGCGCGTGCGCCATGAAGACGCCGCCGAGTATGTCTGTTTGGGTCGTCATCGAACTCTTCCAAGGTTCACTTCGCGCGAACCTCATCCTATCCCGGTTCACGTCACCGGTCGTCGACAAGCTCGCGAGTTCCCGCCACGCGTCTGGGTCGTCCGAGAAAGGGATGGCTCTCCGGATGACCGGTGGTTTGCGGTATCCGGTCGACCACGTTGGCGGCGGCCCATTCGTTGTCTTTAGCGACATGCGAATGAATGGCGGCAATGTGTCGCCGCGAGGCCCGCGAAAATCCAATCGGCAAGCCCGTACATTTCCTCCCTTTTCTCGAGCGTCGGGACATCGTCGGGATTTTCGTCCGCCTCGTCCCCGGCGCGCGAATTCCACGACGCCGTCGCCGATGCTCCGCACCCGGGCGACGACCTCGTGGCCGGGCACGATTTCGGCCGGGATGTCGGGCAGGTCGCCGTCCACCACATGCAGGTCGGCGCGGCAGACCCCGCAGGCGAGCACGCGGGCCACCAGCTGCCCCGGCCCGGCCGTTGGCACCGGCCGTTCGACCAGGGTCGGTTCGCGGCCCGGCGCCCTTAAAACCATGGCGCCCATCGTTCCCTCCCGTGCCTCGCGGCGTCGGGCTGGCCAAGTCTCATGCTAGGGTAGCCCGCGTCGGGGCAAAGCGGACAGAGTTGCGATGAACGAACGGATCGGGATTTTCATTCTGGTCCTGCTGGCGCTCGGCGCGCTGCTGGTGGCGGTCCTGCCGCGCCTGGCGCCGGGCCGGATGCGGGCGGCGGAGCTTTGGCCGCTCTATGGCGTGCAGCTGGCGATCGTCGGCTTCGCGCTGGCGCCGGCCTACGTCGGGGGCTGGACCTACCTCATGTGCCTGCTGGCGCTCGGCGCCAGGGCGCAGTGGGAACTGCTGCAGCTGGCGCGGCCCAACGCCGCGACGACGCCGCCGGCGCTCGGCTGCGGTGCCTTCGCGCTGTTGGCGGTCTTCGGGTTGAAGCCGGAACTGGCGGTCCTCTCGCTTCCCATCGCAGCCATCGTCGTGGGCGCGCTTCTGCCCCGTCCCTCGGAACGCCGTTTCGGCGTGCAGGCGGCGAGCCTGGCGATCCCCGGCGGGCTGGTCGCCGGCCTCGTGCTGCTCGGCCGGCTGGAGGACGGCTTCGCCTGGATCGCTTTCGCCTATGTGGTGGTCGAGGTGAACGACACCGGCGCCTATCTTCTGGGCAAGGCCTTCGGGCGGCGGCGGATTCTGCCGCGCCTCTCGCCCGGCAAGACGGAAGCGGGGCTCTTCGGTGGGATCGCCTGCGCCCTCCTCGCCGGCCCGGCGATGGGCGGCCTGGTGCTGGAGCTTTCCTGGGGGGTGGCGGCGGGCGCGACGCTGGCGGCGCTCTTCGGCGGCCTCGCCGGCGATCTCGCGACCTCGTGGATCAAGCGGCGTTACGGCGCCAAGGATTTCCCGCCCGTTCATTCGTCCCATGGCGGGGCGCTGGACATTTACGATTCACTGCTCTTCGCGGCGCCGGTTCTCTATCTCTTCCATCTCGCCGTCGTCGCCTGAGCCATCGATCACGTTGCCGTCGCGGGCCACCAGCGCCGGCATGAGGCCGTCCTGGTAGTCACTTTCCTGCACGATCCGGCCGTAGTCCATCTTGATCAGCCGGTCGCAGGCGTGGAAGTAGGCATCGTCGTGCGTCACCGCGATGATGGTCTTGCCCTGGGCTTTCAATTCCGGCAGCAGTTCGTTGTAGAAGAAGCGGCGGAAGCCGGGGTCCTGGTCGGCGGCGAACTCGTCCAATACGTAGATATTCCGGTCCTCCAGCGCCGCGACCGCATAGGCGAGGCGCTTGCGCTGTCCGGTCGAGAGCGAGACGGTGGAGAAGGCTTCGCCCTCGTAGCGGGTCTTGCGCGAGAGCTGCAAGAGGCTCAGCAGCCGGTCGAGCTGGCCGAGATCCGGGTCCGTCATGCCGTAGAGCCGGCGGAACAGGTGGAAGTCGTTGTAGATGGCGGAGAACATCTCCCGGTAGGCCTGCCGGTCGGCCGCCTCGACCGGCCGCCCGTCGATCAGGATACGGCCGGCCGTGGGGGTGTAGAGCGCGGTAAGCACCTTCAGCAGCGTGGTCTTGCCCGAACCGTTGCCGCCGACGATGAACATCACCTCGCCCCGGCGGATCTCCAGGTCGACGGGGCCGAGGTCGAAGGAATCGTCGCTGCCCTCCTCGACGAACTCGAAGCCGATGCCGTCGAGTGTCAGGGTCTCGAAGCCGAGCGGCGCGATCCGTCGCGAGCGGTCCTCGTCGCTCGCCACTTCGGCGTCGAGCGCCGCCTCCAGTTCGCGCACCTTGCGCAGCGAGACCCGCGCCTTCGAGAGCCGGGGCATGGCCGTCACCAGGTTTTCCATCGGGCCGACCAGGAACAGGATCGCGGCGAGGAAGGGGAAGACGGCGCCGCCGACCTCGGGGACCAGCTGGGGCAACACGAAGATCAGCATCCCCATCAGGCCGAAGAGGAAGAGCTGCGAGGTCATGAAGCCGCGAATGTACAGGATCTCGGCGCCGACGTTCAGATCGCGGAAGTCGGCGGAGACCTCGTCGATCCCCTCGCGAACCGCCATGTGGCGGGCACGGTTCAGCTTGATCTCCTTGTAGCCGTCCAGGATGTCCTTGATGCCGGTGAAGAATTCCGCCTCCTTGGCCCGCGCCGCCCGTACCTTGCCGACCGCCCGGCGGTCCTGTGCCAGATAGACGACCAGGCCGACGATGATCGCCACGATCGTGCAGCCGAGCGCCAGCGGCGACAGCCAGCCGATATAGCCGAGGCAGAACAGCACCACCACGATGTTCTGCACCGCGTTCAGGAACTTGATCGCCGCGCGGGCGACCTGAGTGACGTCGGTGGTGAGGCGGGCATAGATTTCGCCGATGCCTTGGGATTCGACGAAGCGCAGGTGGGTGAACAGCAACTTGTCCGAGATCCGCATGCGCAGGCCCTTGGTCATCTCCTCGACCATCATCCGCGCGCGGCTGAGCGCATAGTAGTTGGCGGCTCCGAACAGCAGAACGAAGAGGACGAAGGCGATGAGGTGTTCCCACGCGAACCGATTCGCCATGACGGCGGCGGCACCGGCGTTGATCGTGGTCAAAATCATGCCCCGCGCGAGGCCCGAGATCAGAGAGGCGCTCATGATCCGGACCCGCGAGCCCGGAACCTCCCGGTAGAAGAATTTGACCAGTTCGAACGCCATGTTTCCGGCGGCCAGCCCGGGGGCTCAGCCGTCCTCTTCCTGGTGTGACTCAATCGACCGACGGGCGCGAAAGAACCGTTGGACGGCCGTCGCGTGCGTCAGAAGTGCGAGCAGGATCAAGAGGTAATAGAGCGGCGAGGGCTCGATTTCCAGCCAAATATTCACCAGGGGATCGAGCAGCAGGGCGAGGCAGATGAAGATGATCCGCTCCAGCCGCTCCATCAAGTCCGGCCATTTGACGTTGTCGACCGGGACCTCGATCGCCGCGCGGGCCTTGTTGTAGCTGATCAGCAGTGATCCCGTCAGCGCCCCCATCGCCGGGGCCCAATAGCCCGTGACCAGAGCGATGGCCAGGAAAACGGCGATTTCCTGGTAGCGGTCGAACACCGCGTCGAGATAGCCGCCGAGGCGCGAGGCGCGGCCGGTCAGTCGGGCGACGGCGCCATCGAGGGCATCGAAGGCGAAGGCGATGGCCAGCAGCAGGGCGAAGACGACGTGGTTTTCGTGCCACAAGTAGAGGGCGCAGTTCGCCAGAACCAGGGCGAAGCCCAGCATCGTCACCTGGTTGGGGCTGATGCCGGTCCGGGCGAGATGCCGCGCCATGCCCTCCCAGAAGCGGTCGTGCGCCGCCTTGTTCAGCCCATCCAGCATGTCGCCCGGGTCCGTGGTGAATCGGCCCCGAGATTACCGCATGACGCCGGCTCGGCGCCACTTCGCCGGTGCCTTGGCGCCCGCGAGGTAGCGGGCGTAGCGGGCATCGTGGACCGCTTTTCGGCCGGGATCGGGTGGGAAAATGTCCGCCGTCGGCGCCATCTCGGAGGCCTCGTCGAGATCGGCCCGCCAGCCCAGCGCCAGGCTGGCGAGGAGGGCGACGCCCCGGGCGCCGGCGAGGTCGGGGTCGGAGGGCCGGGCGAGGGTCAGGCCGGTGACGTCGGCGGTGATCTGGCACCAGAGGTCGCTCAGCGCGCCGCCGCCGACGATTCGGGCCTCGAGCGGCGCGCCATCGAGGGAGTGGGTCATGGCGTCCAAGGCCCAGCGGCTGTTGAGTGCCACGCCCTCCAGCACCGCGCGAGCCATCGCCGCGCGCCCGGCGTCGAACGAGAGGCCGAGGAAGCCGGCGCGGCGTTCGGGATCGTCGACCGGCACCCGTTCGCCCATCAGCCAGGGGAGGAACAGCGGGGAATTGCTGCTCGTCTCGACCGTCGCGGCGGCTTCATCGAAGGCGGCGAGGTTGCCGCCGAAGCCAAAAATTTCCGCCGCCCAGGCCGCCGCAGCGCCGGCGCTTTCCTGGGTCGCGATCAGGAGATAGCGGTCCCGCTCCGCCGCCGCGAGCGTGCCGATCCCGCGCAAGACGTCGACCTTGGGCCGGGCTCGCGGCGCGCCCCACCAGGAGCTGGTGCCGTAATAGAGGAAGAGCTCGCCGTCGCCGATGGCGCCGGCGCCCAAGGCCGAGGCCAGCACGTCGCCGGCGCCACCGACCACCGGCGTGCCGGCAAGCAGGCCCAGCTCCCGCGCCGCCTCGCCGCGAAGCTCGCCGACGACCTCCGAGCCGAGGCGGATATTGGAAAGCAGGGCCGGATCGAGCCCGGCGCGGCGCAATAGCGCGGGCGACCAGGCCCAGCGGCCGGGCCGGGCGTCCATCAGCCAGGTGAGGTGGGCGCAATCGGGCGTCGTCGCCGCTTCGCCGGTGGCGCGCTGGATCAGGTATTCCTTGACGTCGGCCAGCCGGCGGGCCCGGGCCCAGACCTCCGGCATCTCCTCGCGCAGCCACAGCATCTTCGACAAGGGATCCTTGCCCGAGAGGTTGGGCGCGCCGTTGGCGAGCCGCAGCCAGGGAAGCAGCGCCGTCAGGCCATAGCCCTGGATCCGCGGCCAGCCGGCGACCAGGCGGCGGGCCTGCGGCGCGCTGCGGGTGTCGAGCCAGATCAGCGCATCGTGCAGGGCCTCGCCGTCGGCGTCGAGCGCGACCATGGCGCCCATCTGGCCGGCGATGGCGATGGCGGCGACGCGTTCGGGCGGGATGTCCGCTTCGGCCAGCATCACCCGGCTGGCCCGCGCCATCGCCCGCCACCAGTCCTCGGGCGACTGCTCGGCCCAGCCTGGCGCCGGCCGCGACATGGGATAGCCCTCCCGCGCCCGCGCCACGGTCCGGCCTCGGCCGTCGAACAGCGCCGACTTGACGGACGAGGTGCCGAAGTCGTACCCGAGAACCAGATCGCCGCCGGAGGTCATGGCCGGTTCGCGCCTCCGCCTGCCTTGCGCACGACGCCGGGAGATGATAGCCGCATGGTTTCGATCGTCGCCGCCCTGGTGGCCGGACTCGTGCTGGCGGCCCTGATCTTCTTCTTCAATTATTGGCCCCTTCGCAAGTGGTTCTATATCAAGACCAGTCCCTCATGGAAGCGACGGGCGCGGATCCATCCCTTCGATCCGGCGCTGGAGGCGGCGGAGGAACGGCATCTCTTCGTCTCCTCGACCGTGATGCGCGATGCCTGCGACATCGTCTGGCATGAAGACGAGGCGGAGCCGCCCGCCGAACTTCTCGGCCCGCTTCCCCGTGGCACGGTGGTCCACGTCAACACCAAGAACATCCAGACCTTCGCCGAGACGGTGTTGTCCCGCCTGCAAGGCGACATCGTCCTGGTCGTCGGCTGCGACACCCAGACCCCCCGCGTGCCGGGCCACGAGGCGCTCGTTACCAGCGATAAGATCCATCACTGGTTCCTGCAGAACGACGATTTGGGGGCGGCGCGCCGGGACCGGGTGACCCAGCTCCCGCTCGGGCTCAACTATCACAAGCTGGAGCCCGGCGGCGACAACACCTCGAGCGACATGGGCCTTCCCAGCCGCGCCGGCAACCAGCAGCTGTCCATGCGGGCGATCCGCGACCAGATCCCGCCGCTCAGGGACCGGCCGGCCCGGGTCTACGCCAACTTCCACCTCAACATGGACACTTTCCTGCGCTCGGAGGAAGCCAGGAAGCGCCAGCGGGCCCGGCGCGAAGCGCTGGATGCGCTCCGCCACGAGTCCTTCATGGCCTTCGAAGCCAACCAGGCGCCGCGCAACGACGTCTGGCGGCGCCACATCGAGGTCGCCTTCGAGGCCTCGCCACACGGCAACGGCCTCGACTGCCACCGGACCTGGGAGGCGCTGCTGCTGAAAACGGTGCCGATCGTGAAAACGAGCGTGCTCGACCCGCTCTACGACGGCCTGCCCGTCGTCATCGTCGAGGATTGGGCGGAGATCACCCGGGCGCGGCTCGACGCCTGGCGGGAGGAACATGCCGAGGCCTTCGACGGGCCGATCCCGGATGTGCTGTATTCCAACCACTGGATCGAGCGTTTCAATGCCTGGAAGGAGACCTGATGGCTTGGGTAATCGGCGTCGATGTCGGCGGCACCTTTACGGACTTTCACGCCTTCGACGATGAAAGCGGCGCGACCCACATTCACAAGACGCCGTCGACGCCGGACGATCCGGCCCGCGCGGTGTTGGCGGGGCTGGAGGCGCTGGCCGCCGCGAACGGCATCGACCTGACGACCGCGCGGCGGCTGAGCCATGGCACCACGGTCGCCACCAACGCGCTGATCCAGGGCAAGGGCGAGCGGATCGCGCTGGTGACGACAAAGGGCTTTCGCGACCTCTTGGAGATCGGCCGGCAGACCCGCCCCCACATGTTCGACTTCCAGAAAGACCATCCCCCGCCGCTGGTGCCGCGCGAACTCAGGCTGGAGGCGGCGGAGCGCGTGCTGGCCGACGGCGGCGTATACTTGGCGCTTGACCACGCGGAGATCGCCCGGATAGTCCAGGCGGTCCGCGACAGCGGGGCGGCGGCGGTGGCGATCTGCTTCCTCTTCGCCTTCGTCAACCCGGCGCATGAGCAGGCGCTGCGCGACGCGCTCGCGGTCGCGCTGCCGGAACTGGAGATTTCCATCTCTTCCGAGGTGCAGCCGGAATTCCGCGAATACGAACGGCTCTCGACCACGGTGTTGAACGCCTATTTGCAGCCGGTGATGTCCAGCTACCTGGGCGCCTTCGAGGCCGGCCTGGCGGTCCGCGCGCCGGCGGCGAGCCTCGGCATCAATCAGTCGGCGGGGGGCCTGATGTCGCCCGCCCGGGCGCGGGAATTGCCGATCCGCACGGCGCTTTCCGGTCCGGCGGCGGTGGCTGTCGGCGCCATCCACGCGGCGGGTCTCGCGGGCGAGGCCGACGTCGTCACCCTCGACATGGGCGGCACCAGCGCCGATGTCTGCCTGATCCGCCAGGGCCGGGCGGAGATGACGTTCGAGCGCTGGATCGAGGGCTATCCCGCCCGCATCGCCAGCGTCGACATCAACGCCGTCGGCGCCGGTGGCGGCTCCATCGCCTGGATCGACCGCGATGGCCTCATGAAAGTGGACCCGCCAGCGCCGGCGCGGTGCCGGGCCCCGCCTGCTACGGCCAGGGCGGCGTGGAGCCGACGGTGACCGACGCGAACCTGGTGCTGGGCCGCCTCTCGCCGGCGGGGCTCCTGGGCGGTAGCATGGCGATGGACGCGGGCGCGGCCCGGGCGGCGCTGGCGGTGGCGGCGGACCGCCTGGGCCTGTCCGTGGAGCGGACGGCGGAGGGCGTCATCGGCATCGTCGTCGCCAACATGGTCCGCGCGCTGCGCGCCGTTTCGGTCGAGTGGGGCCACGACCCGCGCGACTTCGTCCTGCTGCCCTTCGGCGGCGCCGGCGCGCTGCACGCGAGCGATGTCGCCCGGGCCTTGGGCGTCGGCCGTTTCGTCGTGCCGCCGGCGCCGGGTATCCTCTGCGCCAAGGGGCTGGTGGTCTCGGACCTCGGCGAGAGTTTCGTCGCCAGCAGCCTGACGCCGCTGACGCCCGAGACCGAGGGCGATATCGCCGGGCTGCTCGCCGATCTGGCCGCCCGGGCCGAGGCCTGGTTCGCGGCCGAAGCGGTGGCGCGAGAATCGCGGGAGCTGCGGGTGACGCTCGACATGCGCTATATTGGCCAGAATTACGAGTTGCAGGTGGATATCCCGCCCGAAGACGCCGCCCGGCCGACGGTCCCGGCGCTCTCCGCCCGCTTCTTCGCGAGCCACGAACAGAGCTACGGCTACCACAATCCCGAAGACCCCATCGAGATCGTGAACTTCCGGGCCCGCGCCGTCGGCAAGCTCGCCCGCCCGCCGGAGCCGATGGTCGTGCCCACGGCCGATCCCGCGCCGCCGCTCTCCGGCGGCCGCCCGGTGATTTTCGCGGACGGCCGCCCGGTCGACACCGTCGTGATCGACCGTTCCCGTCTTCGCCCGGGGCACCAGCTCGCCGGCCCCGCGGTGATCGAGCAGCTCGATGCCACCACCCTGCTGCATCCCGGCGATACCATGGTCGTCGACGCGGCCCTCAATCTGATCGTGGAGGTCGGCGCATGACTACCGACAGCTCGGACATCGATCCGATCACCCTCGAAATCCTGCACAATGGTCTCCGCTCCGTCACCGACGAGAGCTATATCGCCATCACCAAGGCCGCCTATTCGACCAACATCAAGGAACGGCGCGACCATTCGACCGCGATCATGGATGCGACCAGCCGGCTGATCGTCCAGGCGGAGAACTCGCTGCCGATCCACCTCGCCTCCATGCTGGGGTTGATGGAATGCCTGCTGGCCAAGTTTCCCCTGGAGACGATCCACGAGGGCGACATCTTCGTCGCCAACGACCCCTACCAGACGGGCGGCACGCACCTGCCCGACGTCAACCTGGCGATGCCGGTGTTCGCCGAGGGCCGGCTCTTGGGCTTCGTCTGCAACCTCGCCCATCACGCCGACATTGGCGGCATGGCGCCGGGTTCCATGGCGGGCGGCATGTCGGAGATCTACCAGGAAGGCCTGCGCATTCCCGTGGTCAAGCTCTTCAGCCGGGGCGAATTGGTCCAGGACATGCTGGATATCCTGCTGCTGAACGTCCGGGTGCCGGAGGAGCGGCGCGGCGATTATTTCGCCCAGATCGCGGCCTGCCGTCTGGGCAGGCGCCGCCTGGGCGAGCTGCTGGAGCGATACGGGTCCGCGCGCCTGGTGGCCGCTTTCGAGCTGATCCTGGAGCGGACCGAGGGCCGCATTCGCTCGGCCATCGCCGGGATCCCCGACGGCACCTATGCCTTCCGGGACGTGCTGGACAATGACGGCATGGGCACGAGCGACATCCCCATCGCCGTGACGGTGGAGATTCGGGGCGAGGACGCCAGCTTCGACTTCGCCGGCACCGGACCCAAGGTGCGCGGCAACGTCAACGTCACCATGAACGCGACCCAGTCGGCGGTCTACTACACGCTGAAGGGCATGCTGGACCCCGACATCCCGAACAACCACGGCCTCATCCGAGCGATTCGGATCACCGCGCCCGAGGGCACCATCGTCAACGCCAGCTTTCCCGCGGCCGTCGCGGGGCGGGCCAACACCTCGCAGCGGATCATCGACGTGTTGATCGGGGCGCTGGCCCAGGCCCTGCCCGAGGCGGCGGTGGGCGCCGCCAACGGCGCCAATACGACCGCGGTCTTCTTCGGCCGGGATCCGAGAAGCGGCGGCAGCTACCTCTATCTCGAGACCTTGGGCGGCGGCTTCGGCGGCCGGGCGAGCAAGGACGGCAAGGACGGCAAGGACGGGGTCCAGGTCCATATCACCAACACCTCCAACCTGCCGGTCGAGGCGATCGAGATGGAATACCCCCTGATGGTCGAAAGCTACGGGCTGATCGAGGATTCGGGCGGCGCCGGCACGTACCGGGGCGGCATGGGGCTTCGCCGGGTGATCCGCCCGGTCGGCCACGAAGCGGTCTTTTCCGGCATGGGGGAACGCTTTCGCCACCAACCCTGGGGCATCTTCGGGGGCGAGGCCGGCGGCACGGGCCGCTTCGCGCTGCGCGACGCCAACGGCGACGAGGCGGTGCTTCCCGACAAGCCGTCGGGCGTCCGTTTCGGGCCGGAGCAGGCCGTCGTCGTGGAGACGCCGGGCGCCGGCGGCTACGACCCGCCCGAAGAGCGTACGGCCGAGGCGCTGGCGGCGGACCGGCGCGGCGGCAAGTTCTCGGAGGATTACATGGCCCGCCACTATCCGGGCGCGGCGGAGACGGAGTGAAGCGGGCGATGGATAGGACCTACCCGAACCGGCCCTGGATCGGCGTCGGCGTCGTCGTCTACCGGGAAGACCAGGTTCTGCTGATTCAGCGCGGCAAGCCGCCCCGGATCGGCCAGTGGAGCCTGCCGGGCGGCGTGCAGGAGGTGGGCGAGACCGTGCGCGAGGCGGCGCACCGCGAGGTGATGGAGGAGACCGGTGTCGAGATCGAGCTCCTGGGCCTGGTCGACGTCATCGATTCCATGCGCCACGACGATGCCGGCCGGGTGCATTTCCACTACACGCTCGTCGACATGGCGGCCGAATGGCGCGCCGGCGAGCCGCGCGCCGGCGACGACGCGATGGGCGCCAAATGGGTGCCAATCGCCGAGATCGAGGACCATCTCGACTGGACCGAGACGCTGCGCGTGATCCGCGAGGGCTTGGCGCTTCGGCGGTCGTGAGGGTCGGCGTCAAGGGGACACGATACCTAATACCGGCGAGCCTTTGATCTGATCCATCCGCCCTCCCGGTTGTCATCGCGAGCAAAGCGCGGCGATCCAGGCGAAGATCGAGGTCACGCGAGGACGTCGAATGCCGTTCACGCGGCGCTGGATCGCCACGGGGCTTCGCCCTTCGCGGTGACGGTGGTGTTTGTGAACCAGCGACGAGTCACTTCGTTTGCTCGCCGGTATCAGGTATCAACGTCCGCGGGCCGAAGGACCCACTCCCTGAGCACCTCCTTGCGTACCTTGCCCATGCTGTTGAGTGGAAACTCATTCAGCAGCACGACACGCGACGGCATTTTGTACGATGCAATTCGCGTCCGGAGATACGCTTGTATCTCGTCCACGGTCGGCTTTGCGCCGGGCTTGGGAATTACGCAGGCGCAGACCACCTCGCCGTAGTAGTCGTCCGGCAGACCAATCACCGAAACCTCGCGAATTCGGGGCTCGCGGATGAGGACCTCTTCGACCTCTCTTGGCGACACGTTGGCTCCACCCCGAATGATGACGTCCTTGCCGCGGCCCACCACGCGAAAATATCCCGTGTCGTCCAGCGTCGCCAGATCACCCGAATGGAACCATCCCTCCCCATCCCATGAAGATGCGTTGGCCTCGGCGTTATTATGGTAACCGGCGCACATCCCCGCGCTCTTGATGACCAACTCCCCGGTTTCGCCGAGCGGTACCGGACGTCCGTCGGCGTCGACAACGCGCGCCTCCACCCCCGGTATGGCCCGCCCAATGGACCCATCGACCTCGTCGGGATCGTCTTCGGGCAGGCACCAGAAACCCATTCCGAACTCGTTCATCCCGAACGAGTCTATGAAGGTGGTCTCGAATTTCTGGCGGAGCTCCTTGATAGACTGAACCGGAAAGCTCGCACCCGCGGATAACAGCAGCCGAAGGGACTCCAGCCGCGCGTGCTCGATCGCCGGGCTGTTCGAAAGTGCAATAAACGCCGTCGGTGTTCCGGGGACGTAGGTGATTTTCTCCCGTTCGATGAGATCCAGAGCCCTGGTGGCCGAGAAACGGTCCATGAGCACCGTCCTGGCGCCGACGGATACCGGTAGCTGCAAACCCATGATCGCGCCGTAATTCGCGGAAAACGGCACATACATGAGGATGACGTCGTCGGCGTCGTGGTTGAAGTCCGCTTCAACCGTCCGGCCCGAGTGCGCGAGCGTGTTGTTCGTGTGCATGATGGCCTTCGGCGGGCCGGTGGTCCCGGAAGTGAACACGATCCGGACGATTTGGTCCGGGCTCGGCCGACACTCGGCCAAGCTTTCGGGCGCGACGCGATCCTCGATTGGGTCGGCCAGAATCCCGTCCAGGGAAATGCAGCCCTCGGGCGCCTCGCCTCGCGCGACCAGGACGTGCTCCAAGCTCGGAAGCTCGGGCCGAAGGTCTCGAAGGGCGCCGGGGTAATCATAGTCCAGGAACTCACTCGGAATGATTGCCGCCTTGGCGCCTCCGACGCCGAACCCGTACGCCATCTCGGCGCTCCGCCAGTCCGCACCGAGTTGAACGACGATGCCACCCGCGAGCTGAATCCCGTGGTAACAGACGACGTATTCCAGCCAGTTGGGCAACTGCAGGGCGACGACATCGCCCGCCTCGATGCCCAACGCCCGCAGATGCAAGGCGAATCTCTGGCTCGATCGATGCAGGTCGGCCCAGGAGCTTCGGCGCTCGCCGTCGACGATCGCGATGGCCTCGGGGCGCTCCTGGGCATGTTTCGCCAACAGGTCTCCCACGACCTCATCACGCCAGTAGCCGGCCTGATAGCACTGTTCGACACGTAACGCGTCGAGCCGCCCGGCAGCGGGCCGAATTCTCACAGCCGCCCTCCAATAATCAGATCCGTTGGATCGCCCCCACCAGCTCGCGGACGTCACCGTCGGACAGCTCTTCGAACCACTCGTCGTCCAGCTGGACGCGTTGCGTCACGCCACCGAAACGCGCCTCGAGTTTACGTGGGACCTCCTCGGGCGTCCCGACGACCGCGTATTCCTCGACCATCTCATCGCTCACCAGATCGCCCATCTCCTCCCACTTGCCCGCGCGAGCCATGTCGATGAAGGCCGAGAACTTGTCCTCCCAACCGTGCATTTCCAGCATCGGCCGATATTCCGGCGTCGAGGCATAGAGCGCGATCCGCGCGCGGAGCCGTCGTCGCACCGCCTCGAGACCCGCCTCCGACTTGGCACAGCCGATGAAGCCGTGGCCGCCGAGATCGAGATCCTTCAATGTTCGTCCCGCCCGCTTCGCGCCGACCTCCAGGTTGGGCAGCATCATCTCGCAGAACCACTTGTAGGTAACCGGGTCACCCGGAATGTGACCGTCGGCCAGCTCGCCGGTCAGCCGACACATGAATTTGTTGATGGCGGCCAGATAGATGGGAACGCGCGGATGCTCGATCGGGCCGGGATCGTAGTAAGGGATCATCATGGAGAACCGGTAGTGCTCGCCCTCATAGGCGAGGCGTGTCCCGTTCTGCCAGCAATCCCAGATGGCGCGCATTGATTCCACGTACTCGCGCATGCGCGGGACGGGGGGCACGAGCTCGGTGCTCCACCGGCGGGTCAGATGAGATTTCGTTTGGGAGCCCAGACCGAGCTGAAAACGCCCGTTCGACAGCGACTGGATCGACCAGGCATCGTAAGCGGTCGCCATGGGGCTGCGGGGGAAAGCGACAAAGATACCGGTGAGCAAATCAATTCGGGTCGAACTCAGGGCCGACGCGACCGCCGACAGGGTCGGGGGAACCGTCAGCTCGAGCATCGTAATGCCGTCGTATCCTAGCGATTCCGCTCGCCTGGCCTGTTCGGGAAAATCCTTCAAGAGACGAGGTCGGACCATCAAGTAGACGCGCATATGCAACTCCCGGGCGGCGCGAACCTTGGTTCATGCGAGATTGCCGTCGCCTCTTGCCCCACGGGCGAGCTTATTTCACATTCTGGTCCGTCACCAGGGATTCTGGAACATTTGGCCGCCTGATTTGAGAGCGGCTGGCACGGGCCCGGAAAACAGGACTCCCCGATGGAGCGCCCGCGCCTGGGGCACATCCGACGAACGCGGGCGGCCGATCACGGTCGCGGAAGCCGTGCGGGCGTCGTCGAAGTATTTCGCCCGCGCCGCTCCGGCCGCCGCCACGTGCTCTTCGTCGACGAGATGGGTCGCGATCTTCACGAGGTCGCCGATGCCCATTCCCGCGCCTGGTCGAAACCTTTTCGGCCTATCAGACCCCCGTATAACCGGCGCGGCGCGCCTCGTCCTCCAGGAAGCGTAAATTCCTGGGCATCGCCTTGGGATCGCTCAGCACGTCGTGGCGCGTGCCCTCGCGGATGATGATGGATCGCGAGCGCGGCCGGCCGAGGCCGAAGAATTTGCCGCAGTCGCCCGAGAGCCGGCGCGAGCGGCCGCGCGTGTACCAGGGATCCTTGGCGTGGACCAGGGCCAGCACCGGCTCGTCCGCCGGCGCGCCCAGGCCGTTCACCAGGTCGGAGCCGTGGCAGGTCCAGGCCGCGATCACCCGGGCGCGAAAGGCACTGCCGCGATGCTGCGCGGCGGCGAGGCCGCCCTCGCTGACGCCGACCAGGAAGAACTTTTTCTTGTCCACCCAGGCGAGGTCGCGGAACCGGGTCAGCGCATAACTGATTTCCGCGGAGCGAAAGTCGAAGACGTAATAGTTGCGCCCGCCCCGCCGCGTCCGGCGGTCGCATTGCCGGGGCCGGAAACGGCGGGCGAAGCTGTCGGGCGCGATCACCGCGAAGCCCCGCCGGGCCATGGCCCGGAGGGCCTGCAAATTTCTCGGGCCGTCACAGCCATGCATGAAGAGGACCGTTGGATAGCGCCGGCCTCGCTCCGCCGCGAGGCGGGCCCGGAGCGCGGGCGTGTCCATCTTGGCGACCATGGACTGCCCGCCACCCCGGCCCGGCAGCGCGACGATCGCCTGGTCGAAGGTGCGGGCGATATCGCTCTCGTGCTCGGGCACGTGGCGGGCCGGCTTAGCGGGCGTGGGCGGTGGTGGCGGCGGCGGCGGTTTCGGCGCTTCGACCCGTTTCGGCTCCGGCGGCGGCGGGGGCGGTGGCTCCGAGGCGCAGGCGGCGAGCGTCGTCACGAGCGCCAAGGCCATCGCGGTGCGTAACATGCGCATCTCTCTCCATCGCCATCCTGGTATCGATTGCGGCAGTGGTACCCGATGATCCAGGCCCGGTCCACCCCGCGTGCCGGGGCGCGAAGACCGGGCGGCCGCGTTCGTCGGCGGCGTTTCGGCCGCCGCCTCGCTCATGGCCCCATCACCTGGAAGCGGTGGTCGTCGTCCTCGGACATCTGGTGGACCAGATCGATCTCCCAGGCGAGGTAGGCGCGCATCGCTTCCTCCCGGTTTTCCCCGAGTTCGCGGGCGGTCAACTGCACGTCGTCGGTCTCGTCGGCGAGGTTGGTCAGCCCCGCTTCGAGCGGCTCGCCGGCAGCCGCCCAGGCCCGCGTTCCGCCGGCCAGCGCCGCGACGGAGGCCGCCGTCAGTTCCGCCAGGTCCGCCGCCGCGTGGTGCGCCAGCACGCCGTCCGCCGAGGTGACGACGTAATGTTCGGTCGCCGGAAGGCGTGCCAAGGCGCTTCCGAGCCGCGCCCTGATGGCGAACCAGGCGCCCGGGATATGGCCTTGGCCGTGGCGTTTGGAGAATTCGACGTCGACCACGACCGTCCCGCCCCGCGCGAGCGCGGCGCGGAGTTCGGGAACCGCCACCGTCGGAACCGACAAATCCTCCAACCCCAGGGCGGTCGGCGTCCACGGCCCCGTTTCGAGCGGCCCATCGAGCGCGCCGTCCAGCACCGCGACGTCCCAGCCCATCTGCCGCAGCCAGGATGCGGTCATGCGCGCGCGCACGCCGTTGTCGTCGACCAGCACGGCGCGGGCGCCCCAGGTGGCCATGAAGCTGTCGGTTTCCTGCACCAGCTGCCCGCCGGGCGCCGAGCGCGAGCCCGGCAGGTGGCCGGCCGCGTATTCCTCGGGCGTGCGGACGTCGAGCACGTAGAGGCTGCGCCGGTCCGCCTCGCCGCGCCAGGCTTCCAAGGTCGCCCTATCGATACTCGCGATATCGGCGCGCGCGGCGACGGCGGCGGCCCGCTCACGCGCCGTGGCCAAGCCGGCCTCGGAGGCCTCCGGCGGCCGGCGGTCGGCCCCGTGCGCGACCTCCAGGCCGGCCAGGTGCCAGGCCATGGTGCCGTCCTTCATGCTAACCACCTTGTTCGGCACACGTGCGTTGATCAGCGACTGCGCGCCGATGATGCTGCGGGTGCGGCCGCCGCAATTGACCACCACCGTGGTCTCCGGCGAGGGCACCAGCTCCTCGAAGCGATAGACCAGCTCCGCGCCGGGGCAACTGATCGCGGTGGGGATGGAGTTGTTGTGATATTCCTCGTAGCTGCGGCTGTCGAAGACGGCGATATCGGCGCCGCCCTCGATCCAGGCATGCAGCTCCTCCGCGGTGATCCAGGGGGTGCTCGCCTCGTGCTCGACCACCTCGGCGAAGGCCTTGGAGGGCACGTGCACGCCGCTATAGACCCGGTAGCCGGCCTGGGCCCAGGCATCGATGCCGCCCTCCAGGACGGAAACGTCCCCATAGCCCAAACCCGCCGTCCGGGCCGCCGCGCGGGCGGCCAGGCCTTCGCCGTCGTCGCACCAGACCACGCGCGCGCCGTGCCTGGGCACGCTATCGCCGAGCGTGATCTCGAGCCGAGAGAACGGGACGCAAGCGGCCAACAGGAGATGCCTGGCGGCGAAGATCCGCTCCTCGCGCGCGTCCAGCAGCGCCACTTCCGCGCCGTCGCGCAGCATCGCCTTCAGCGCCCTGGCATCGACCGTCCGCAGCGGATTATTCATCTTCGTCCCTCCCTCGACACGCTTGTTTCACTATCCTATACGCCGGAAGGACAAGCGACGGTGAGAAGCGTGGGCTAAGCAGCTGCCCCGTACATGGACTGGCATCGAGCATCAGCGGCGGAATGCCCGTGCCTGAGCTTTTCGCCGCGCAAATGTAAAGGCTCAATTCGTGAAATGTATGCGTCACCTTGTTACGGCGGCGGCGAGGCAGGCTCGGTCATTGGCGCCGGGGGCGAGGCCGACGAGGTGGAACCAGCTCAGGTAGTTGTCCAGATAGCGGGTGGCGATGCCGCGGCGGGGACGCAGCAAGTCCTTCAACCGGCTGTGGCGGCTGTTCACCGTCTGCACATGCAGATCGCCCCGAACCCGTTCCCCCATCGAGCGGTTGAGTGCTTCGTGGCTCACCCCGAGCGCGGCGGCGCAAGGTGGATAGCTCGCGCCACCGTCGGAGACCAGCAGGGCGTCCTTCGCGACCACCGGGTCGAGAGCAGCCGTGAGCGCCGCCGCGTCGACCCTGGGCAGCACCGCGCTCACCGTCGTCCCGCTCCGGTCCGCCGCCATGAGAACCGGCACCTGCTCGCGCGAGAGGCCGCGCTTCTTCGCCTTGCCGCCCCGCCGCCGTGCCTTGCGTCCCAGCCCGCGCGCGCCCTTCCGGCTCTCCAGGACGTAGGTCTCGTCCGCTTCCACGATCCCCTTGAGCACCTCCGAATCGCTCCGCGCCGCCGCCAGAAACCGGTGACGCCAGCGGAACGCCGTGCTCACCGCCACGTCGCAGCGCGCCGCCGAGGCCTTCACCGTCTCCCCCTCCGCCAGCGACGCCCCGAACGACAGCCAGCGTTCCTTGTGGTGCAGGCCCGACAGCGGCGTACCGGTCAGCGCGTTGAAGGTCCTGCCGCAGCCCTTGCACTGGTAGCGCCGCAGACCCCGCGCCATACCGCGCGAAACCGCCCCTTCGCTCGCGCAGTGCGGACAGCGCCGGGCCTCGTCCACACCAAGCTCGATCGCGGCCTTCGATGCCTCGCCTTCGCTCCGGCCCGACAGCACCGCGAGCGCCTCGTGCCGCTGCACGCGCGTCAGCCCGCGCGCCGCCGAAAGCCACACCTGGAAACCCTTGCCGTCCATGACCCAACCTCCTGACATTCCGGGCATTCTATCACAAATGCATACGTTTCACTAATTGAGCCAATGTAAATGAGAGGAACCAGTCATGGATGGTCAAGTCTCGGACAACAAATGGATAGGAAAACGGACGATTCGCCCGGACGGGGCGGACAAGGTGACGGGTCATGCACTATGTAGCGCACCCGGTTCCTTGGACACAAGTTTGTCTCACGCGGCGGGCCTGATTGAGATCGCGGCGTGCCACGCCTGACGAGCTTGAGCGGGGCTCAGGTAGCCGTTCTTTTCGACGATCCACTGGGCATTGTAGAGTTCGACGAAGTCGCGGACGGCGTCCCGCAGCTCCGCGATGTTGCGGTAGATGCGACCATGGATGATCTGTTCCTTCAGCGTGCGATTGAACCGCTCGGCGACGCCGTTGGTCTGGGGCTCGGCGACGAAGGCGTAGGACGGCTGGATGCCCCAGAACTTGATCTGGTTGGTGAAGTGGTCCGACAGATACTGGGAGCCGTGATCCATCCGCAAGGCCAGCCCCCGAGCCGCGCCGGCCGCGGTCGAGCCATACAGCCCGGCAAGCCCCATGGAGATCGGCTGCAGGGCGGCGAAGCGGTCGCCGCGCTTGCAGACATGCCAGCCGACACACTCGGCGTTCCAATGCTCGACGGCGGTGAAGATCCAGCCCCAGCCGTCGTCCACCGTGAACACCCGAACGCCATCGGTGCCCCACATGAGGTTCGGGGCATGAGTGATGATCTCACCGTCATGGGGATTGCCGCCACGGCGGCGGCAGCGATGGGGCGAGAGCAGATTGTTCTCGCGCATCAGGCGGAGCACCCGCTTGCGGGCAACCCGGATGTCGCGACAGACCCGAAGCCGAGCCCAGACCTTGCGGTAGCCCTCGCCCTCCCAGGGCGATGCCTCCAGGTCGGCTTCGATCGCCACCAGCAGCGCCTGGTCCGAGATCGCGGGCTTCGGTCCCCGACGCTTTGCCGGCGGCTGCTCGGCGTGCTGGCCGGAGGTCATGGCGTAGAACGAGGAGCGGGCCATGCCCCAGGCGGCGCAGACCCGCCGCAGGCCGTAGGCCAGACCCGTGCCGGGCGAGGTGGCGGCACTCATCGCCGCGACCTCCGCCGCCCCAAAGGGCCGAAGGTCTCCGTCTTGGCCTCCAGCAGTTCCACCTGCATGGTCAACTCTCCGATCCGCTTCATGGCGCTATCCAGTTCCGCCTGCACCGGATCGCCCTTGCGTTGCTTGAGCGAGGCGTCGATCCCGCCGATCGCTTTCTCACGCCACTGCTCGAGCCGGAAGATCTCTACGCCCAACTGGCGCGACAGAAGTTGCACCGGCTCGTCACGCAAAAGCCGCGGAACGACCTCACGCTTGCGCGCCACCGTCCATCGCTGGCCAAGTCCCAGCGGGCCTGCCGGCAAAGCCTGGCCTGGGGAAAACGTGGACGAGCCAAGCTCGCCCGCATTTACCACAGGCCCATCAACAGCAACTTTCTTCTCAAAATTATCGGCCATGTTCCGGTCCTCCTTGGACACTTCGATTAAGCCAATTCTGTGTCCAAGGAAATCGGGTCCGACTCAACGGGTCATGCACTATTTGGTGCCGACTTCGCGCTGCCAAGCATGCTTTGGGGCAAGGTGCTGCGCAGTCCGCACCCTCATGCCAAGATCAAATCGATCGATCTTGAAAGAGCCGCCAAGGTCCCGGGCGTCAAGTCGGTCATGAGTGGGGCGGACCTGGTCGACTTTCCCCTGGACACGCCGGTCATGGTGGGGCCCGCCGACATGCGCTACGTCAGTCGCAACGTGATGGCGCGCGACAAGGTGCTCTATGCCGGCCATGCCGTGGCGGCAGTGGCGGCGACATCGGTCGAAATTGCCCGGGAAGCCTTGGCACTCATTGAAGTCGACTACGAGGTGCTCCCGCACGTCATCGACGTCGAAGAGGCGATGAAGCCGGAAGCGCCGGTCCTGCATGGGTTCCTCTACACCGCCGGCGTGGACCCGAAGCCCGAAACCGCATCGAACGTCGCCAGTCACCTCGACTTCGAGATTGGCGACGTGGACGCCGGGTTTCGGGCGGCGGACGTCATCGTCGAACGTTCCTATACGACGAAGCCGGTGCACCAGGGCTATATCGAGCCGCATGCCTGCGTCATCAGCGTTGCCAAGGATGGCCAGGCGACGATCTGGAGCAGCAGCCAGGGCCATTTCATGGTTCGCAACGCGACCGCCAAGATGACCGGCATGGCGGTGGCGGATATCCGTGCGATTCCGGCGGAAATCGGCGGCGGCTTCGGCGGCAAGACCATGGTCTATCTGGAACCGCTGGCCATGGTTCTGGCGCGGAAATCGGGATTGCCGGTGAAGATGGTCATGACGCGTGAAGAGGTCTTCCGCGCCACCGGCCTCACTTCGGGTTCATCGAATTCGGTAAAAATCGGCGCGACCAAGGATGGCGGGATCACCGCCGCCACCGCGACCTTCCGGTTCCAGGCCGGTGCCTTTCCAGGTTCCCCGGTACGCGCGGCGTCGATGTGTGCCTTCGCCGCCTACGACATTGAAAACGTCCATGTGACCGGTATCGACGTCGTCACGAACCGGCCGAAATGCAACGCCTACCGGGCACCGGGTTCTCCCATAGCCGCCTTTTCGGTCGAAAGCGCGCTGGACGACCTGGCGGCGGAAGTGAACATGGATCCCATTGAACTGCGCCTGAAAAATGCAGCCAAGGAAGGCACGCGGGCTGCCTATGGACCCACCTTCCGAAGGGTCGGGTTCCTCGAAACGCTGGAGGCCGCCAAGCAGCATCCGCACTACGACGCTCCCCTCGGGGCGAACCAAGGTCGGGGCGTCGCTTCCGGCTTTTGGTTCAATGTCGGTGGCGAATCCACCGCGCAACTGCACATCAACGAGGACGGCACGGTCACGGTCATAACCGGCCACCCCGATATCGGCGGCAGCCGCGCATCGATGGTGAATATCGCCGCGGAGATGCTTGGTATCGACTATCGAAATGTGCGGGTGCAAATTGGCGATACCAACAGCATCGGCATCAGCGCGACGACGGGTGGCAGCCGCGTCACTTTCGCCGCCGGGATGGCGGTGAGCCAGGTCACGGAGAAGGTCATCCGTACCTTGCGCGAGAGAGCGGCGAAAATATGGGACATCGATATCGAAGCGGTGGTCTGGGAGAATGGCGAGGCGCGCCCCGCGGGCACAAACGCGGGTGAATTCGATCCCTTGTCCCTGGCCGACCTCGCCGCCAAGGCCTCGTCGACTGGCGGCCCCATCAACGATCAGGTGTCGATCAACGCGCAAGGCGCGGCACCGGCATTCGCCACGCATATCTGTGATGTCGAAGTCGACCAGGAAACGGGCCGGCTCGATATCCTGCGTTATACGGCGGTGCAGGATGTGGGCAGGGCCATCCACCCGAGCTATGTCGAAGGCCAAATTCAGGGCGGCGTGGCCCAGGGGATCGGCTGGGCGCTGAACGAGGAATACATTTTCGATGATGCCGGGCGGTTGGAAAATCCCGGCTTTCTGGACTACCGCATGGCCGTTGCCTCCGATCTGCCGATGATCGACGCGGTCGTCGTCGAAGTGCCCAACGATACCCATCCCCACGGTGTCAGAGGCGTCGGCGAGGTGCCAATCGTGCCGCCAATGGCGGCGGTGGCGAATGCAATCAAGAGTGCGGTGGGGCTGCACCTGTGCGACCTGCCGATGTCGCCACCAAAGGTTCTAGCGGCCCTGGATGAAGGGTCGCACGGGTAATGGAGTCATTCCGCTGTCCGTAGAGTGCCGCTCCGCCCGCCTTGAACGATGATATCCATTGTGTCGCCAGCGCTTCACGGCCGGGCGTATTGACCCTCGGGGATGAACGGGCCGTGGAAGCGAACCGAGTTGGCGAAGCGGGACGCATGCGAACCGTGTCCGCGTACCACCAGCCATGCAAGGAGGTGACAACCATGCCGTTCTTCAAGAAGGGCGACGTCCGCATCCGTTACGAGGAGGTCGGTAGTGGCTTTCCGCTGCTGGTCACCCCGGGCGGTGGCCTCAACTCTCGTATCGACAACTGGCCGAGCGCGGTCTTCAACGCGATGGACGTCTTCAAGAACGACTTCCGCTGCATCACGATGGATCAGCGCAACGCCAACGGCGGCGAGAGTACGGGGCCGCTGGCCGTCGACGATCCGTGGGGCGGCTTCGCCGACGACCAGCTCGGGCTGATGGATCACCTGGGCATCCGCGATTTCGCCTACATGGGATACTGTATCGGCGGCTGCTTCGCCGGAAGGCTTCTTGAACGAGCCCCCGAGCGTATCGTCGCCGCGGTATTCTGCCAGACCGTGGGGCATTGGCCGGAAGACCCCGATGTCATGTACCGGTCCGGCCGGGATGCGTGGGCCCCGGAGTTGCTCGCCCGACGGCCCGACCTGAGCCAAGACGCGATCGAGACGTACCTGCACAACCTGTACCGGGCGAACCCCGACTTTCTCTACAGCGTGTCGCGCGACGTGATCCGCGACTGTCGGGTGCCGATTCTCGTGCTGCCGGACGACGTACCAGCACACCCGCGCCAGACATCGCTCGACGTTGCCTCGCTGGCGCCGAACGCCGAGATCACGGCCTTTCCATGGACGTCTCCACCCGACCTGAAGGAACGCACGATCAACCGTGCGCGCGGATTCATCCAGACGCACGGCGCCGCGCGGTAGGGGTAGGGAGTCTTCGGCTGCCTGTTCGCCTCGCCGCGCGAGGATGGCGCTCGTATCCGTTGTCGTGCTTCGGGCCGCCGTTTTCGTATCCCTCATGTTTCGAATGGGTCAGCCCCAAAAAAATCAGCACCTCCTGATGTAGCGTCCGGACCTGGAGCACCTCCCGACGAACCATGGCGATTCCGGACCCGCATCGGATGTACGTCAATTGCTGGAGGCATGGTCCCCGTCAAAGCAACATGGCCTCCATGACTGGAGCCGAAGGCGGAGTCGGGCCGTGCCGCCGTTCAGTTGGCATGACGTCGTCCTGTGTTTCCTTGAGTGGGGACGTCCCTTCGCTACACTCACGCCATGACCGAGGGAACGCATCATAGGCTCGCGGCCATCGTTGCCGCTGACATCGTCGGCTACAGCCTCCTGGTCGGCACCGACGAAGCAGGGACGCTCGTGGCGATGCGGGCACTCCGCGCGGAACTCTGGAATCCGATGACGGAGGCCTATGGTGGCCGCCTTGTGGGCACGGCCGGAGACAGCCGGCTGGTCGAGTTCCCGAGTACCGTCGCGGCGGTGGAATGTTCGGTCGCCATTCAGAGGGCGATGGTCGAGCGCAACGCCGAAGTCCCCGAGGAGAGACGCATCCGGCTCCGGATCGGCGTCAACCTGGGCGATGTTGTCGTCGATGGCGACGACATCCTGGGTGACGGCGTGAATGTCGCCGCCCGCCTGGAGGGGGAAGCGGGCCCCGATGGTATCTGCGTCTCCGATGACGTAATGCGTCAGGTCCGTGGCCGATTAAATCTGGAGTTCCAGGACGGTGGCGAGCGGGATTTAAAGAACATCGCGACACCGGTCAGGGTTTGGCACTGGTCGGCGGTAGCTACGGTGGACCATGCTCATTCTAAACTTGCGTTACCGGATAAACCCTCCATCGCCGTCTTGCCTTTCGACAATATGTCCGGTGATCCCGAGCAGGAATATTTCTCCTATGGCATTACAGAGGACATAATAACTGCGCTATCGGTGTGCCGGTGGCTGTTTGTTACTGCCCGTAATTCTTCGTTTGTTTATCGAGGACAAGCTACCAACATCCAGGACATCGCTCGGGATCTGGGTGTTCGTTACATCCTTGAAGGCAGTGTTCGGAAGGCCGGAAATAGGGTTCGCATCACGGCTCAGCTGAGTGAGGCCGAAACCGGAAGCCACTTGTGGGCGCAAAGATATGACAGAGAGCTGGAGGACGTGTTCTCCGTTCAAGACGAAATCGCGGCGAGCATCACGGGTGCCCTCATGCCAGAGATCGCCACGGCGGAAGTGGAACGCTCGTTTCGTAAGCCGCCAGAGAATTTGAACGCCTGGGATTACGTCAAGCAGGGGTGCCGTTACATGTGGCGAGCAACGGAGGAAAACAGTGTAAAGGCCCAGCATCTGTTTCGACAGGCTATCGAACTCGCTCCGGAAGATGCCATGGCTTATGGCGATCTAGCGTTCTGCATTTCGTTTGATATGGCGAACCGGTGGAACCGGCCTGTCGCGGAATCGCGAGCGGCAGCCCACGATTTGGCGCGAAAGGCGGTTGAGCTCGATGACCGTGACGCATGGGCTAATGCTGTCTTAGAGTCCGACTCGAAATGAATCGAGTGTTTTCAGGCTCTTGCGAGACGGCGCGTGAGGAGTTGGATGCTGGCGAGGAAGATCCAGGCCTCGGCGGTCTCGATGGCCGTCTCGAAGTCCTTGGCCAGCCGCCGGTTTCGATTGAGCCAGGCGAGCGTGCGCTCGACGACCCATCGGCGGGGCAGGAGTTGGAAGCCCTTCACGCCCGCGGGACGGTTGACGATCTCCAGCGACCAGCGGCCGATCCGCTTCAGTGCGCCCTCGAGCTTGGGCCCGGCATAGGCGCCGTCGGCGAAGACGTGGCGCAGGCGGGGAAAGTGGCGGGGGATGGCGGCGAACACCGCCGGCGCGCCGTCGCGGTCCTGGATCTCGGCGCCGTGGACCACGACCGCGACCAGCAGGCCGCCGGTGTCGGTGAGGATGTGACGCTTGCGGCCCTTGACTTTCTTTCCGGCGTCGAAGCCCCGGATACCGCCGCTTTCCGTGGTTTTTACGCTCTGACTGTCGATGATACCGGCCGACGGGCCGGCCGCGCGGCCCTCGGCCTCGCGCGCCGCGACCAGCAGTTGCCGGTTGACCTCGGACCAGGTGCCGTCGTCCCGCCAGAGATAAAAGTAGCGCTGCACCGTCGAGCGTGGCGGGAAGTCCCGGGGCAGCATGCGCCATGGACAGCCGCTACGCAGTAGGTAGAGGATCGCGTTCACCACCTCGCGCAATGCCGTCGTCCGAGGCCGTCCCAGCGCTTTGGCGCGAGGCAGCAACGGCTCCAGCACCTTCCATTCTCCATCCGTCAGGTCGCTTGCGTAGCGCAGCAGGTCGCGTTCATACTTCGGGCGAGTGATTTTGGTCCACATGTTGTGTCTCCCTGGTTGCTAAATACAAACAGTGAATCACAACTGACTGAAATCACTCAACTCTTTTCGGGCCAGACACTCAGAGGGACGGGCCACCATGTTCGCATCGCCCACACTCGGCCCGCCCACTACGGCGGCCAGGTTCGCACCGGGTTGCGTCACTCGATCCCTTCCAACGAGTTGGACCCTGCTGACGAAAGTGGAGACGTCCTGCGATAGGATTTTGATCGCGGGAGGTGCAAATGTCGAAGCAGAATGGGAACAAGGGCCGGCGGTTTGATCGGGCCTTCAAGGAAGAAGCCGTCCGTCTTTTACAGACGAGCGGGCGCAGGCAGCGGCAGATGGCAGGAGATCTTGGGAACAGCGTCAGCGCGCTCGGCCGCTGGGTCACGGAATTGCGTGAGGAGGATTTGCTTTCCGGTCCGCATGAGGATGCAGCGAAGGAGATTACCCGCCGACGCCGAGAGCGTGATCTGGCCCGTCAGGAACGTGATCTGCTAAAAAAAGCGCTGGCCTTCTTCGCCAGGGAAAGTCGATGAGGTTCCGGTTCATCGACGCGGAGAGGGCCGGGTTGGCGATGCCGATATTCCGCCTGTGCAGACTGCTGCAGGTCAGCGTCTCAGGCTTCCACGCTTGGCGCAATCGCGGCCCAAGCCAGCGACAGCTCGATGACATGGTTCTACTCGCCCATGTCCGGGCAGCCTTTCGGCGCAGCCGCGAGAGCTACGGTGCAGAGCGGGTCCATCACGAGCTTGCCGAGAATGGGATCGAGGTTGGACGCCATGGGGTGGCTCGGCTGATGCGGGGAAATGGGTTGTCTCCAAAACGGAAACAGAAGTTCAAAAAGACGACGGACAGCCAGCACAACAAGGCCGTCGCATTGAACCTTCTCGACCAGAACTTCTCCGCCGAGGCAGCCAACGAGAAATGGGCTGCCGACATCAGCTATATCTGGACGGCACAGGGCTGGCTGTACCTGGCCGTCATGCTCGACCTCTACTCCCGGCGCGTCATCGGCTGGGCCGTGGGCGCTCGCATGACCAGCGACCTGCCGCTCAGGGCGCTTAACCGTGCTATCGGGCTGCGCCAACCTGGCGCCGGTGTGATCCACCAAAGCGATCGGGGAAGCCAGTCCTGCTCAGACGCATACCAGGCGCGCCTCGGTGAACTCGGTTTCCTCGCCTCAATGAGCGGTAAGGGAAATTGCTATGATAACGCCGTCGTCGAGACCTTCTTCAAAACCATCAAGTCAGAACTGATCTGGAGGACTGTGTTCATGTCAAGAAGCCAAGCTGAAACTGCCATGGCCGGATACATCGATGGGTTCTATAATCCAGTCCGTCGGCACTCGACGCTGGACTTCACAAGCCCCGTCAAATTCGAGGCGGAAGCAATCCAAACGGTGTAGGGCGCCTCCACTTTTCCTGGATGGGTCCAAAGTGCCAAGTTGGAAGAGTGAACTTTTCACAGGCAAACCGGAGGGTCCGAGATGAAAACTAACAAAACGATCGTCATCGCGGATACGGCGAAAAGGGTGTTTCAACTGTATTGGGTCGACATGGAGACGGGCGAGATCATGGGTTTGAAGCTGACGCGGGAGAAGTTCCTGGAGCGCTTTGCCAATCGCGCGCCGTGCTTGATCGGCATGGAGGCGTGAGCCGTCCCACATCACACAGGCGGACTTCACCTGACACCAGATTCTGCACCAACGTATCTCGCTGAGTGATCGGCCTATTTGATTTTGAGGGCCGTGTTGAGCAATTCGGCACAGGCCTCGGCCACATTGTTGTCCGGCTTCGCCCCGCCGGGGAAGGTTGCCCAGCCGGCTTCCATCAGATGGCTGTCGCGTTGCCACGAGTCGACCGCGGCGAATTTAGCGACCATACCATTTTCGGCATTGACCGCCTCCTCGAATTTTGCGGCGCAAATCGGGGCCAGAGCCTGGACCATTGCTGTTTTGGCCGCCATTTCGGCGTTTTCAGCGGCAGTGCTACCGAGAAGCCATCCGCCCCAAGAGAAGCCGATGACCAAGGTGCCGACCACACCCACCGCTAACCCTTGAAAGAGACGTGTCGGAGAATTTCCATCAACATATGGAGATAAAAATGCAGGCGTTTTCATGGGCTTATCCTCTTCCATACCAAGAGCGGAATGTTCCGCCCGACCACGCTCACAATAGCACGCTTATCCCATTCTTGCTAGGCGGTGTGTCGCTAACTGTCGCTAATACCAGCCGTCGGAATTTGAGACTCGTTTGAGAATTGGCGTTTTGTTCATGGATGTGATTCTCTCAACCGATTGATTCGGTTAGGAGAATCCAGATGACATTGGCAATTACGCGGAACGATTTGTCTTCGGACGAGATGCGGCTCGAGGCGCGCCGCAGTAAGGACAGCCGTGTCTCTTGGCGCCTTCTGGCGCTTGCCGAGGTTCTCGATGGTCGCAGCCGGGCCGAGGCCGCGCGAACCGGATGCGTTCAGCGCCAGACACTCCGGGACTGGGTGTGCCTCTACAACGCCGAGGGCATCGCGGGGCTTCGCGATCGACCGCGTTCGGGGCGACGCGCCCGGCTGTCGGCGGCTCATCTGGCGGCGTTGTCGGCCGTGGTGGAGGCGGGGCCGGATGTGGCTGTTCACGGCGTGGTGCGGTGGCGCTGTGTCGACCTTTGCGAACAGGTCAAGTCTCGCTTCGATGTCGAGCTTTCCGAGCGCCAAATGGGCCGGATCTTGAACCAGCGGAAGTTCACCCGCCTCACGGTGCGCGCCCAACACCCGAAAGCCGACGAGGCGGCGCAGACGGCTTTCAAAAAAACTTCACCGAGATCGTGACCGAGGCACTACCCGCCGAGGCCCGAGGCAAACCCCTGGAGATCTGGTTCCAGGATGAGGCGAGAGTAGGGCAAAAGGGCACATTGACACGGAGGCCCGCATCGGCTCGCGCCCGCGAGGGGCCCGCGATACCCGCTACGAGTGGGCCTACATCTTCGGAGCCGCCTGCCCCGAACGCGCCGTCGGCGCGGCCCTGGTGATGCCCCACGCCAACACCGAGGCGATGAACCTGCATCTCCAAGTCATCAGCGGCGCCGTCACCGCGGGTGCCCATTGCGCTCTGGTGATCGACGGCGCCGGCTGGCACATCAGCTCGGCGCTCGACGTGCCGGACAACATCACCTTGATCCGCTTGCCGCCCTATGCACCAGAACTCAACCCGATCGAGAACATCTGGGAATACCTGCGAAAGAACAATCTCGCACTCCGAATCCATGACGACTACGACGACATCGTCGAGGCCTGCTGCAAGGCCTGGAACGATCTCGTCGCCATGCCGGAACAGCTCGCATCGATCACCAGACGAGCCTGGGCAAAAGTCTGATTAATTCTGTCGGTTGGTATAACACGCGATATGTCCGGTTTATGTACCAGATGATCTGTCCGGTTTTAGAGCGCCTCCAAGCCATGGAGGGAGGCGATGCGTTGGACGGAGCAGGTACAGGGACTGAGATTGATGAAGTTCGAGGAGGTCTACGGGCGCACCCATCGGGGTGGCTTGAACCAGGCGGAGGCGGCGGAGGTTCTGGGTGTCTCGGAGCGCACCTTCCGGCGCTGGCGCGACCGCTACGAGGCGGAGGGAGCCGACGGTCTCTACGACCGCCGCCTGGGCCGGGTCTCGGCGCGGCGCGCGCCGGTGGACGAGCTGGCACGGGTGCTGGAGTTGTTTGACACCCGCTACTGGGACTTCACGGCCAAGCACTTCCACGAGAAACTGGTGGCCGATCACGGCTTCAAGCGCAGCTACAACTGGCTGCGGCTGAGCTTGCAAGCCCATGGGCGCAGGCGCGCGGCGCACCGGCGCAAGCGGCCGCGCCGTGCCCTGCCCGGCATGATGCTGCATCAGGACGGCTCGATCCACGAGTGAGTCCCCGGTCGATGGTGGGACCTGATCGTCACCATGGACGATGCGACCAGCGATATCTACTCGGTCTTCTTCGTCGCCGAAGAGGGCACCATGTCGAGCTTCCAGGGGGTGTCCGAGGCGATCCGGGCCAAGGGCCTGTTCTGCTCGCTCTACGCCGACCGCGCCAGCCACTACTGGAACACGCCCGAGGCCGGCGGCAAGGTGGGCAAGGACACCCCGACCCAGGTCGGCCGCGCCCTGGCGCAGCTCGGCATCGAGTTGATCCCAGCCTACTCGCCCGAGGCAAGGGGGCGCTCGGAATTGAGCAGTTTCTGAATGCCCAGATCGTGCTGCGCAACAACCGCCGTCTCCAGACCGCCATGCGCTCCTCGCGGCTGCCTGCGGTGAAGACGCTGGACCAGTTCGACTTCGCCTTACAGCCCAGCATCAAGCGCGAGCAGATCGAGAGCCTGCACGAGCTCGGCTTCCTGGACCGGGGGGAGAACGTGATCCTGTTCGGCCCGCCCGGCGTCGGGAAGACGCACTTGGCCATTAGCCTGGCGATCGCGGCGGCCGAAGCCGGCCGACGCGTCTATTACGGCACGCTCGCGGAGCTGATCGAATCCCTCACCCAGGCCAAGGCCGCCGGCAACCTGTCCCGGCGGCTGCGCGTGCTCACCCACCCAGCCCTGCTGGTGGTCGACGAGTTCGGCTACCTCCCGGTCAATCAGGACGGCGCCGTGCTGTTTTTCCAGCTCATCAACGCCCGCCACGAGAAGGCGTCGACGGTGCTGACCTCGAACAAGGGCTTCGAGGATTGGGGCGGCGTGCTCGGCGACGAAGTCATGGCGGCGGCTCTCATAGACCATCTCGTGCACCATTGCCACATCGTCAACATCCGAGGGAACTCCTACCGGATGAGGGATCATCAGACCCCGCTGCAGGCCGGCTCGGATCGCCGCCGCAAGAGGGGGGCGTCGTGATCGCCAGCCAAAACGGTGAGTCGGACCCGATTTCCTTGGACACAGAATTGGCTTAATCGAAGTGTCCAAGGAGGACCGGAACATGGCCGATAATTTTGAGAAGAAAGTTGCTGTTGATGGGCCTGTGGTAAATGCGGGCGAGCTTGGCTCGTCCACGTTTTCCCCAGGCCAGGCTTTGCCGGCAGGCCCGCTGGGACTTGGCCAGCGATGGACGGTGGCGCGCAAGCGTGAGGTCGTTCCGCGGCTTTTGCGTGACGAGCCGGTGCAACTTCTGTCGCGCCAGTTGGGCGTAGAGATCTTCCGGCTCGAGCAGTGGCGTGAGAAAGCGATCGGCGGGATCGACGCCTCGCTCAAGCAACGCAAGGGCGATCCGGTGCAGGCGGAACTGGATAGCGCCATGAAGCGGATCGGAGAGTTGACCATGCAGGTGGAACTGCTGGAGGCCAAGACGGAGACCTTCGGCCCTTTGGGGCGGCGGAGGTCGCGGCGATGAGTGCCGCCACCTCGCCCGGCACGGGTCTGGCCTACGGCCTGCGGCGGGTCTGCGCCGCCTGGGGCATGGCCCGCTCCTCGTTCTACGCCATGACCTCCGGCCAGCACGCCGAGCAGCCGCCGGCAAAGCGTCGGGGACCGAAGCCCGCGATCTCGGACCAGGCGCTGCTGGTGGCGATCGAAGCCGACCTGGAGGCATCGCCCTGGGAGGGCGAGGGCTACCGCAAGGTCTGGGCTCGGCTTCGGGTCTGTCGCGACATCCGGGTTGCCCGCAAGCGGGTGCTCCGCCTGATGCGCGAGAACAATCTGCTCTCGCCCCATCGCTGCCGCCGCCGTGGCGGCAATCCCCATGACGGTGAGATCATCACTCATGCCCCGAACCTCATGTGGGGCACCGATGGCGTTCGGGTGTTCACGGTGGACGACGGCTGGGGCTGGATCTTCACCGCCGTCGAGCATTGGAACGCCGAGTGTGTCGGCTGGCATGTCTGCAAGCGCGGCGACCGCTTCGCCGCCCTGCAGCCGATCTCCATGGGGCTTGCCGGGCTGTATGGCTCGACCGCGGCCGGCGCGGCTCGGGGGCTGGCCTTGCGGATGGATCACGGCTCCCAGTATCTGTCGGACCACTTCACCAACCAGATCAAGTTCTGGGGCATCCAGCCGTCCTACGCCTTCGTCGCCGAGCCCCAGACCAACGGCGTCGCCGAGCGGTTCAATCGCACGCTGAAGGAACAGATCATCCATGGTCGCATCTACCGCAACATCGCGGAGCTGCGGGACGCCGTCCGCGACTTCGTCGAACTCTACAATGCCCAGTGGATCGTCGAAAAGAACGGCTACCTGAGCCCCGCTCAAGCTCGTCAGGCGTGGCACGCCGCGATCTCAATCAGGCCCGCCGCGTGAGACAAACTTGGGCGATTATCCCCTAGCGTCATGTTCCGACGCGAGCTATGATGCGGACTCGCGTGAGGGGCGGGGCAGAACTGTCAGATTGCTGAGCGGAGCGCTGCTGGGACGTTTCTTTTTGGCTCAATTCGTGAAACGTATGCATTTGTGATAGAATGCCCGGAACGTCAGGAGGTTGGGTCATGGACGGCAAGGGTTTCCAGGTGTGGCTTTCGGCGGCGCGCGGGCTGACGCGCGTGCAGCGGCACGAGGCGCTCGCGGTGCTGTCGGGCCGGAGCGAAGGCGAGGCATCGAAGGCCGCGATCGAGCTTGGTGTGGACGAGGCCCGGCGCTGTCCGCACTGCGCGAGCGAAGGGGCGGTTTCGCGCGGTATGGCGCGGGGTCTGCGGCGCTACCAGTGCAAGGGCTGCGGCAGGACCTTCAACGCGCTGACCGGTACGCCGCTGTCGGGCCTGCACCACAAGGAACGCTGGCTGTCGTTCGGGGCGTCGCTGGCGGAGGGGGAGACGGTGAAGGCCTCGGCGGCGCGCTGCGACGTGGCGGTGAGCACGGCGTTCCGCTGGCGTCACCGGTTTCTGGCGGCGGCGCGAAGCGATTCGGAGGTGCTCAAGGGGATCGTGGAAGCGGACGAGACCTACGTCCTGGAGAGCCGGAAGGGCGCGCGCGGGCTGGGACGCAAGGCACGGCGGCGGGGCGGCAAGGCGAAGAAGCGCGGCCTCTCGCGCGAGCAGGTGCCGGTTCTCATGGCGGCGGACCGGAGCGGGACGACGGTGAGCGCGGTGCTGCCCAGGGTCGACGCGGCGGCGCTCACGGCTGCTCTCGACCCGGTGGTCGCGAAGGACGCCCTGCTGGTCTCCGACGGTGGCGCGAGCTATCCACCTTGCGCCGCCGCGCTCGGGGTGAGCCACGAAGCACTCAACCGCTCGATGGGGGAACGGGTTCGGGGCGATCTGCATGTGCAGACGGTGAACAGCCGCCACAGCCGGTTGAAGGACTTGCTGCGTCCCCGCCGCGGCATCGCCACCCGCTATCTGGACAACTACCTGAGCTGGTTCCACCTCGTCGGCCTCGCCCCCGGCGCCAATGACCGAGCCTGCCTCGCCGCCGCCGTAACAAGGTGACGCATACATTTCACGAATTGAGCCTTCTTTTTTGGGCTGGGGGTGTGGTCGCAACCGCTCTCGGCATCCGCTTTATTAATGCGATCCTTAATGCCCTTGATCTATATCCGATGCGCTGGGCGGCATCCCAAATGATGGCGGTGCCTTCAGAAACATGGGTTGAGGCTTTGCGGTTTGGTGTAGCATTTTTTATCTCCCTCGCATTTTGTGGGGGTGTATATCTGTGGCGCTGGCGTGAAGATCACCAAAAGCAGACTAATGCCCCTGATTCCGGCCACTCTCTCCGTGATTTGCATTTAACACTCAAAGAATTGCGTAACTGGGGCGTAACCAAATTGCCGCCGAGGATTGTTGACGTCCCCGAGAAAATACTTGAGGGCGATTCAGCCGAGCCAGAGTCCACAGCTATTCAGCGACCTCCGAAGACGCTAAGTGATTTGTTTAAAGAAGACTTTAATAACACCCTGCGAATGAACAGAGAATACACCATTAGTGCAAGCGAGGGTGGCGCCCATAAGATATCGGCAAAGGTATGTATGAATTTCGCAGAGAACTCTATATTCCTGTGTTTCTTTCTGCCATATTCCCGCGAAGCATACAGTCTAGCTGTGCATCTTTCTGGCCAATATGGGCAAATGATGGGCGAAATGCGGGGCAAAATAGAGGTAGAAGGAGGGGCCCCAGGAGAATCATCGGCTGTTGCCTCATCCGGTTTGTTGTTTACAGGCCGAGTGTATATTTACCATGAGTCCAATTTAAGTGATATTGAGCGAGGTAATATTTCTTCGGCGTTTCTAAATGAAGGAGCTAGTGTAATTTTCCGGGGGTCGCATTATTTCGCCAGCAGAATGGTATCTGCAAATGAGCATGAGATTGAGGGCGATGGCGCGCGGTAAATATCTCAGCCTTGAAGAGGCCAGGAAACTCGGCCGACTGGATCAGTTCGCGGCCGAACACCCAGCCGATGGGGACATGGGAGTATTCGATGACATCCTCGGGCGGATGGTCAAAAAGCCATCACCAGCACGTCGAACATCAACTCCGGGTCTTTCCGAAGATTGTGACGAAACTCGAATTCCCCGAGGTACTTATCGAGATGTTTCCGACTGACATGGACATGCGTCGAGCGGATCGACCGCTTGAAGATCGACCAATAGCCTTCGAGCGAATTGGTGTAGTGAATGCCTTGGCGCCATTGCTCGGCGCTATGGTTGACCGAGCCATGCTCGTAGCCCGCTTTGGGAAGCTTGTTGTAGGACTTCAGTTCGTCCGTGCTGATGGTCGAGCCTTGGGCGACGTTTTCCTTAATGTGCGGCTCAAGCGTATCCCGCTGGACGTCTGGCACCACGCGGGTCATGACGTCGCCGCCACGCTCCAGCATCCCGAAAACGATGGTCTTGTTTTCGCCCATCCGACCGCGCTTGCCGCCCTTGCGCCGGCCGCCAATCACGGTTTCATCGACTTCGACATGACCTCCAAGCATCGGATCGCCGTCAACGTCGGCCATGTACTTGCGGATTTCATGGCCCATGCGCCACGCGGCCTTGTAGGTCACGCCGATTTGCCGCTGGATTTCCTTCGCCGATACGCCGTGCCGCGTCGTGGTGAACAGGAAAATGGCATAGAACCATTTTTGCAGGGGAGTCCGGCTCTTCTGAAACGGCGTTCCGACCTTCGGCGAAATCTGATGCGAGCAGTAGGAGCACTGGTAAACGGGGCGTTTTTTGATGCGGCTGTAACGGCCGTTGCGACCACAGGACGGGCAATCGAACGTCTCGCCATAGCGGAGGCGCATAACATGCTCAAGGCATGCGTCGTCGTCTGGAAAGCGTTTCATGAAGTCGTAAACGGTAGGGACTTTGGGCATCTCATGTCTCCTAACCCCTTTAATATAGGTAGTTTCATGACATGATACAAGGGGATAATCATTCAATTTTGTGCCCCAGACCCGGAGCTTGCGCGTCATGCTAGCCATGGCAGCGGGCGTGAGTCATCGCCTGTGGTCGCTCGAATAACTGGTAGGCCGGACCACCTAGTTTCTCGCCAATTCCGTTATAATAGCGACAACCCGAATCGGGGCCATGTAGCCCCATACGAGGAAACGGAAATGGTTAAGAATGAACGTACCGGCAAGAGTGTCGGGAGCATCGCGAGCAAGGGCCTCCGCACTGGCAAACTGACACCCGCGCAAACCCGCAAGGTATCCGCGTCAGCTCTGACTCAGCGGCCTGACCGGTCGAATAGTAGCGGCGGCAAGAGCAGCGGCCGGAAGCGCTAACGCGCCACTTTCAGCCGCTGGAGTTTGGTCACGTATCTTGTCGGGATGCGAATGATGCCTGACGCCTTGGCATTGTCGGTGCCAAGCTCGGCGACGTTCGGCGCCAGGGTCTTCACGTCGTCGCCGTCTATAGATCAGATACCCGACGGACTGGCAGCACATGACCTCATGCGTGCCGAGTTCGTCTAGGTGCTGCCAGGCGCCAACCGGCTGCACGCTGTCTTCCCATTCGATCAGGACTAGCGGCGCTTTCTTCAAATTAGGACAGCACCGGGCCATCCGCTCGGTGGACAGGGCTCCCGCCACTTGATACAAGGCGCGCCATGGCGAGCGAGGCTACATCCGCCGCCCGGCGGCCGATACGAATTACCGGCCCGGCTCTCGATTGAGGGCCGGGAACGGGCGCCGACGCCCCGGTTGCCGCAGATGTCGAGGTGGCGCCCCCGGGCGGCGAACAGCCGACCACCCTTTCTAAGATACGATCGATCAGAGCGAGCGCCGATCATGGCCACCGACTACAAATCGACCCTGCACCTGCCGAAGACCGACTTTCCCATGCGCGCCGGCCTGCCGAAGCTGGAGCCCGAGCTTTTGGCGCGCTGGGCCGGGATGCGGCTCTTCGAGCGCCTGCGCGAGGAGAGCAAGGGCCGCGAGAAGTTCATCCTCCACGACGGGCCCCCCTACGCCAACGGCAATATCCACATCGGCCACGCCCTCAACAAGATCTTGAAGGACGTGATCAACCGCTCCCAGCAGATGATGGGGAAGGACGCCAATTACGTTCCCGGCTGGGACTGCCACGGCCTACCGATCGAATGGCGGGTGGAGGAGCGCTACCGGGCCGAGGGCCGCAACAAGGACGAGGTGCCGATCGCCGAATTCCGCCGCGAATGTCGCGAGTTCGCCGCCCACTGGATCGAGGTCCAGGCGGAGGAGTTCAAGCGCCTGGGCGCCGAGGGCGACTGGGACAACCCCTACACCACGATGACCAATCGGGCGGAAGCGCGGATCGCCGGCGAGCTGATGAAGTTCCTGATGAACGGATCGCTCTACCGGGGTGCCAAACCGGTCATGTGGTCGGTGGTGGAGAAGACGGCGCTGGCCGAGGCGGAGATCGAATATCACGACCACGTCTCGACCACGGTGCACGTGCGCTTCCCCGTGGTGACGGCCGGCGCGCCCGACCTCGAGGGCGCCTCGGTGGTGATCTGGACCACGACGCCCTGGACGCTTCCCGGCAACCGCTGCATCTGCTTCGGGCCGGGGATCGGCTACGACCTGATCGAGGTGACGGAGACGGCCGACGGCAGTCTCGCCCGCGCCGGCGAGCGGCTGGTGCTGGCGCATGACCTGGTGGAGGCCGTCACCACGGAGGCCGGCATCACCGGCCACGAGACTCTGCGCCAGGTCGGCGCGGGCGAAATGGGAGAAATCGTCGCGGCGCATCCCTGGCGCGGCCAGGGCTACGATTTCGACGTCCCCCTCTTCCCCGGCGATCACGTCACCACGGAACAGGGCACCGGCCTGGTGCACACGGCGCCCGGCCACGGCGCCGAGGATTTCGAGGTCGGCCTCGCCCACGGCATCACCGTGCCCCAGACGGTCGACGCCGACGGCGATTATTTCGACCATATTCCGCTCTTCGCCGGCAAGAACGTGTTCAAGAGCGATGGCGACCTTCTCGCCGCCCTCGAGCAAGCGGACGCACTGCTGGCGCACGGCAAGCTCCAGCACAGCTATCCCCATTCCTGGCGCTCGAAGGCGCCGCTCATCTTCCGCAACACGCCGCAGTGGTTCATCTCGATGTCGACGACGGAACTGCGCGGCACGGCGCTCCGCGCCATCGACGCGACCCGCTGGGTGCCGGCCCAGGGGCGGAACCGGATACACGCCATGATCACGGAACGGCCCGACTGGGTGCTTTCGCGCCAGCGCGCCTGGGGCGTGCCGATCACCGTCTTCGTCGAGAAGGCGAGCGGCGATCCGCTGCGCGACGAGGCCGTCAACGCCCGCATCATGGCCGTGATCGAGGCCGAAGGCGCGGATGCCTGGTTCGAGAGTGAAGCCGGCCGCTTCCTCGGTCCCGACCGCGATCCCGCCGCCTATGAGAAGATCGACGACATCCTCGACGTCTGGTTCGAGTCCGGTGCCTCCCACGCCTACGTGCTGGAGGACCGGCCGGAACTCGCCTGGCCGGCCTCGCTCTACTTGGAGGGTTCCGACCAGCATCGCGGCTGGTTCCACTCCTCGCTGTTGGAATCCTGCGGCACGCGCGGCCGCGCGCCCTACGACGCGGTGTTGACCCACGGCTTCACCCTCGACGAGCAGGGTCTCAAGATGTCGAAGTCGGCCGGCAACGTCGTCGCCCCGCAGGAGGTCTGCGACGATTTCGGCGCCGATATCCTGCGCCAGTGGGTGGTGAGTTCGGACTATTCCGTCGACCAGCGGATCGGCCCGGACATCATCAAGTCCCAGGCGGATTCCTACCGGCGCTTGCGCAACACCCTCCGTTTCCTGCTCGGCAACCTCGCCGGCTTCCAGGAATCGGAGCGAATCGAGGTCGCGGAGATGCCGGAACTCGATCGCTGGGTTCTGCACCGGCTCTGGGAGCTCGACCGCCTGGTACGCGAGTGCTGCGAGGCCTTCGATTTCCACCGCCTCTTCGTCGATCTCTACAACTTCTGCACCGTCGACCTGTCGGCCTACTATCTCGATATCCGCAAGGACGCGCTCTACTGCGACGCCGTCGCCACGCCCCGCAGACGGGCGGCCCGAACGGTGATCGACCGGGTGTTCGACTGCCTCGTCGCCTGGTTGGCCCCCGTCCTCTGCTTCACCGCCGAGGAAGCCTGGCTCCGGCGCGGCAACGACGAGGGCACCAGCGTGCATCTCCAGCTCTTCCCCGACGTTCCCGGGGAATGGCGCGACGATGTGCTCGCCGCAAAATGGCGGCGGGTGCGTCGCCTTCGCCGCGTGGTCACCGGAGCGTTGGAGGTCGAGCGGCGCGAGAAGCGGATCGGCGCGAGCCTGCAGGCCCACCCCGTGGTCTATGCCCGGGCCGAGGACCTGGAGGCGATGGCCGGCGTCGACCTGGCGGAGATCGCCATCACCTCGACCGCGCGGCTGGTCGAGGGCGAGGCGCCGACCGGCGCGTTCACGATCGAGGGCGTCGATCATATCGGCGTCGTGGTCGAGGGCGCGGAGGGCGGGCGCTGCGAACGCTGCTGGAGGGTACTGGCGGAGGTTCCGGCCGACCCGCCGGAGGAGCGGGCGGGCGAAGCGGTTTGCGGGCGCTGCCGGGACGTGGTGGCGATGGTCGAGGCGGCGGCGGAATAGGACCAATGTCGCTCGGCCGGCGCGGTCTCCTGCTGGCCTTGGCCGTCCTGGTCGTCGACCAGGCGAGCAAGGCCTGGCTGGTCGCCCATATGGTGGAGGCGGGCCGCCCCATCCAGCTGACCGGCTTCTTCAATCTGGTCATGGTCTGGAACCGGGGCGTCAGTTTCGGCATGTTCGGCGCCAACGACTTCGGTCCCTGGCCCTTCGTGGGTCTCTCGCTCGCAATCGTCGCCGGCCTCGCCGTCTGGCTCCGGCGGGCTGGGACGGTCTGGCTCGCGGCCGCGATCGGCTGCGTCATCGGCGGCGCCGTCGGCAACGTCGTCGATCGCGTCTGGCGCGGCGCGGTCGCCGACTTCTTCGATTTTCACCTGGCGGGCTACCATTGGCCTGCCTTCAATATCGCCGACATGGCGATCGTCGGCGGCGTGGGCATAATGCTTTTGGACTCTTTACGCCGGCGCCCCGAACCGGATAATGACGAATCGCGAGGAGAGCGAGGAGACGACGATGACGACACGCCACCTGCCTGACCCGACGCGGCCCATTCTGGCGATCCTGTTGCTCTTCGTCCTCACGGCCTGTGGTGCCTTCCGTGAGGAGCTGGGCTTGACCAAGAAGGCGCCCGACGAGTTCGCCGTGGTGAGCCGCGCGCCGCTCGTGGTGCCGCCCAACTACCGGCTCCGTCCGCCAAGGCCCGGCGCGCCTCGCCCACAAGCGTCTCAGCCGGTGCAGAAGGCGCGCTCCGCGCTCTTCAACTCGGGCCAGCGCACGCCCGGCCAAGCCCGCGCCGTCACCAGCGGCGAGGTCGCCTCGGTCGGCGAGACGGCGCTTCTGGACCGGGCGGGCAGCGGCGGCGTCGATCCCAACATCCGCCGGATGATCACCGAGGAGAGCGCCTCGATCGCCGAGAAGAACCGTTCGCTCACCGAACGGCTGATCTTCTGGCGCGAACGAGGCGCGCCGGGCCGCGTCGTCGATGCGCGGCGCGAGGCGGCGCGGATCCGGGAGGCCCAGGCCACCGGCCAGCCCGTCACCACCGGCGCGACCCCGGTGATCGAGCGGCGCAAGAAGGGGCTTTTCGAAGGCCTGTTCTGAGCCTGTCCGTAACGAGGCCGTGAGCGGGGCCCGCTTGCGCCCGGCGCCCGCGCCCACATATGAATAGCCGACCGTGGCAGTCGCGATCGAAGCGGCCCAGGTTCGATCTCGGTCGCCGGGCCGGCGAAGAGACTGGCTGGGACCAAACCGTAAAAAAGGCGTAGAGGCGGAGCGAATGAAAGCTGGCGTTGGAAGCACGGGCATTGTCGCGGGACTGCTGGCGGCGGGCTTCTTCTGGGCCGCGGGCGCCGACGCCAAGGGCCTCTTCAATCCCGAGAGCTACACGCTCGGGAACGGCCTCCGGCTGCTGGTGATCCCGGACCACCGGGCGCCGGTGGTGAACCACATGGTGTGGTATCCCGCGGGCTCCGGCGACGAAGTGGCGGGCAAGAGCGGCCTCTCGCATTTTCTCGAACACCTGATGTTCAAGGGCACGGAGAAGCTGGCGCCGGCCGCCTTCTCCAAGATCATTCAGAAGAACGGCGGCAACGACAACGCCTTCACCAGCCTCGACTACACCGCCTATTACCAGAACGTCGCCCGCGAGAAACTGGACCTGGTGATGGGGATGGAGGCGGACCGCATGGTGAACCTTCGCCTCGACGAGGACTCGGTCCGCACCGAGCGCGACGTGGTGCTGGAGGAACGCCGCCAGCGGGTCGAGAACGATCCGGCCGCGATCCTGGGCGAGAACATGCGGGCGCTGCAGTTCTTCTCGCACCCCTACGCCATGCCGCTCGTCGGCTGGGAAGAAGAGATCGCCGGCCTGACGCTGGCGGATGCGCTCGCCTACTACCGCCGTCATTACGCGCCCAACAACGCGATCGTCATCGTCGCCGGCGACGTCACCGGACAGGAAGTCCTGGCGCTGGCCAAGAAGCACTACGGGCCGATTCCCCGCCGCGATCTGCCGCCCCGCTCGCGCCCGCCGATTCCGCCCCAGCGCGCCGCGCGCCGCGTCGTGCTGGAGGACCAGCGGGTGCGCCAGCCGAGCTTTCGCCGGACCTATTTGGCGCCGAGCTGGGGGGCGGGCGAGAGCAAACACGCGACGCCGCTCCGCTTCCTGAGCCAGATCCTGGGTTCCGGCGGCACCAGCCGCCTCTATCGCAAACTCGTCCGCGAGCGCAAGGTCGCGACCGGCGCCGGCAGCTGGTACCACGCCGTCTCCCGCGACGAGACGATATTCGGCGTCTGGGCCTCGCCCTTGCCGGACGGCGATCTCGATAATCTGGAAATGGCGGTCGACGAAGTCCTGGCCGAACTGCTGGCCGGCGGCATCGAGACGGCGGAACTGGAGCGGACGCGCAACGAGCTGCTCGCCTCCACCATCTATGCCCGCGACGACCTCGGCTCCGGACCCCGGTTCCTCGGCGCCGCGCTCGCTTCCGGCCTCACGGTCGAGGATGTCGAGACCTGGCCCGACCGAGTGCGCGAGGTAACGGCCGAGGACGTGCTGGCGGCGGCGCGCCACGTCCTCGACCTCCGCCGCTCCGTCACCGGTCATCTGTTGCCCGGTCCCGCGCCCGCGCCCGAGGGAGCAAGCAAATGACGCGCCGCGCCGCGCTTCGGATCCTCCCGCTCCTGGCACTCCTCGCCACGCTCGCGGCCGCGCCATCGGCGACGTCGGCGACCAAGATCCAGCAGGTCATCAGCCCCGGCGGTATCACGGCCTGGCTGGTGCGAGAGCCCTCGATTCCCGTGATCTCGCTCAACTTCGCCTTCCGGGGTGGCGGCGCGCTGGACCCGGAGGGCCGCGAGGGACTGGCCAACATGGTCTCCGGCCTCCTGGACGAGGGCGCGGGGAAAATGGACTCCCTCGCCTTCCAGACCCGGATCGAGGAACTGGCGATCACCCTCGGCTTCGATGCCGACCGGGACCACTTCTTCGGCAAGCTCAGGACGCTCAGCCGCAATTCCGACGAGGCGTTCGAGCTGATGCGCCTGGCGCTCACCCGGCCGCGCTTCGATGCCGCGCCGATCGAGCGCATTCGCCGCCATATCGTCGTCAGCCTGACCCGCGACGAGGAGGATCCGGGTACCGTCGCCGCGCGCGCCCTCTTCAAGGGCGTCTTCGGCGCGCATCCCTATTGGCACAGCACCTACGGCACGATCGAGGGGGTGAAGGCGGTCACGCGCGACGATCTCGCCGGTTTCGTCTCCCGGCGGCTCGCCCGCGACAACCTGGCGGTGACGGCGGTCGGCGACCTCGACGGGGAAGAGCTGGGACGGCTTCTGGACCGGACCTTCGGAGGTCTGCCGGCCACATCCGATCCCGTCCGGATCCCGGAGGCGGAGCCGGCGCTCGACGGCCGCCTCGAGGTCATCCGCCGCCGGGCGCCGCAGAGCAGCATCTACTTCGCCATGCCGGGTCTCAAGCGCTCCGATCCCGACTGGTATGCGGCCGTGGTGCTGAACCATGTGCTGGGCCGGGGGCAATCCTCGCGCCTGTTCGAGGAAGTACGGGAAAAGCGCGGCCTCGCCTATTCGACATACAGCTATCTCGCCCCCTTCGACCATGCGGGTCTGCTGGCGGGCGGTGCCGGCACCCAGAACGCCCGCGTCGGCGAAGCGCTGGAGGTGATCCGGAGCGAATTGACTCGGCTGCGCGACGCCGCCATCAGCGCCGAGGAACTCCAAGACGCGGTGACGTACATCAACGGCTCCTTCCCGCTTCGCCTCACCAGCGGGCCGAAAATCGCCCGAATTCTGCTCGGCATGCGGCTGAACGGCCTCGAAATCGACTATATCGAGAAACGCCCGGCGATCTTCGAGGCGATCACGCTCGATGATGTCCGCCGCGTCGCCCGCCGCCTGATCCGGCCCGGGAAGATGGTCACGGTCGTCGTCGGCGAGCCCGAGGGCGTCGAGAGTTCGAAGTAGCGCGGGCCGCGGCAAGCGAGGGCGGCCGCCCCGGCGTCCGTTCGGCGGGCGGCTACCGGGCGTGGGCCAGGGCGTCGACCGCGTTTCGGTCCTTCCATATCAACGTTTCGAATATGGAACTATTAGTTCGACCAAATCCTTTCGATCTTGCTCTCTGCCACCCGCTCCCCCGGCTCGGGCCACCCGTGGGCACCGTCGGGCCGGGGGAGAAAGTGACCGGGGCGACCGGGATAAGACCCAATCCCCTCTAGCGGAGTGCCAGCGGCGAACCGATGGAGCCGGTGGCGCCCCGGATCGGGGCCGGCGAATAGACGTAGGCGAAGACATAGGCCTTGTCGTCGGCCAGCTGCTTCAGGCGCAGGTTCTCCTGGTTGACGATGCCATGCCGGGTCTGCAGGTAGCTGTGCACGCAGAAGGCACAGGCCTCCTCGCCCGGATAGGGGACGGGATCGGTCGCCGCCCAGCTGTCGCCGCCGGTGACGCCGGCCTTGACCTCTTCCGCCAGCCAGCGGGCGACGTCCAGGCAGATGCCGGGCTGGCCCGCGTTGTAGGCCTCGGGGTTCTCCCAGAACTTCTCCCAGCCGGTGCGGAACATGACGGCGTCGCCGTTCTCGAACTTGAAGTTCTTCATGCCCTGCATCTCGAGCGCCTTGCGGACGTCGGCCATCGAGCCGCATTCGCCGGCCTTCATCGACTCGACACCGCGCGCGGCGGCGAGGTCGATCAGGATGCCCCGGCCGAAGATCGGATACAGATGTTCGGTGCCGAGCTTCTTCAGGCCATAGGCATCGCCGATCTCGGCCTCGGTGAGGCCGTTGTAGTAGCGCATGTTGTTTTTGTCGCCGGCGGCACCCGCCTCAACGCCGACATGGCCGAGGCCGTCGAACTGGGTGCCGACCTGGCTGATCTCGGTGGCCAGGAACTCGTCGTGCCAGATGATCTTGTTGGAGCCGAAGGGGCCACCCGTCGGCGTGCCGGGGATGCGCAGGACGAACTTGCGGTCGCCGAACAACGGCATCTTGGAATGGTATTGCTGGCCCAGCTGGTAGACCTTGCCGGTCTTGATCAGCTTGACGCCGCGATTGACCACCTCGGGCTTGGTGTACCAGTTGGTCGAGCCGGCCTGGTCGCCCGCGCCCCACATCGGGTGCGGCCACCATTTCGAGCCGAGCGGCGTCTCCATCACCGTGCCGTCGACCCACGGCTTGCCGGCGCATTGCTTCCAATCGTCCTTGCAGGCGGCTTGCGCCTGGCCCCAGGTCGCCAAACCGACGAACAGGGCCAGCGAGGCCACGGTGAAACGTTTCATGTCATTTCCCTCCCTAGAATTAGCGGTAGGGCTTATCCCTTTGAGCCCGGTTTGACGAGATGTTGAGTTTCTGGTGGGCGTCGGCAGCATGTTCGTGTAATGTTCCGTCATGGCCAGCCGCTGGAAATATGACCGCCCCATGTCCCGCGCCGCCTTCGAGGCGCGCTTTCCCGATGAAGCCTCCTGTGCCCGGCATCTCGCCGCCAGGCGCTGGCCCGACGGCTTCGTCTGCCCCGCCTGCGGCCATGACAGGGGCTGGGAACTGAAGCGGCGCCGGGCGAGCTGGGAATGTGCGGCCTGCGGGAAGGAGACCTCGGTGACCGCAGGCACGATCATGCACCGCAGCCACTTGCCCCTGAAGACCTGGTTCATGGCCGTTCACATCGTGACCAGCCACTCGAATGGTATCTCCGCCCTGCAACTCCAGGCCCAGCTCGGGCTCGGCAGTTACAAGAGTGCCTGGCTCCTGCTGCACAAGCTGCGCCGTGCCATGGTCAATCCGGATCGCAGCCTGCTTGAGGACCTGATCGAGATCGATGAGGCCACCCTCCCGTTCCGCACCGCAAAAGACCCGGCCACAGGCGGGCAAGGTCGCAGCCCACAAGGCAAGATGCGCATTGCCGGCGCGGTCGAGCTATCGCCCGAGGGCGAGCCACGCCGCATCCGGCTGGCGCCGATCGGGGATTTCTCCGCGCGCAGCCTTCGTGCCTTCGTTGCCGGAACCTCGGCGCCGGGCGCGCGGGTGATTACCGATGGCTGGAGCGGTTATTGCGGCCTGCCCGACCACGACCACCAGCCCAAGGTCGTCGGTGCAACGCCCGCCCATCTCGTGCTGACGTGGATCCATCGTGTGTTCTCGAACCTGAAGCGCTGGGCGCTCGGAACCTTCCATGGCCTGCGCCGCGCCCATCTGCGCCGCTACCTCGACGAGTTCGTGTTCCGCTGGAACCGCCGCCGCCACACCGCAACGGCTTTCGATACCCTGCTCGGCATCGGCACGCGCCTGCGACCCGCCGACTACCGCGACATCGTCGGACAACACGTCTGATCCCGGCAGGCCGGGCGCCAGCCATCGCCCGCCCTCCGATCCGCCTCAATCGGAGCCGAATACCGGCCCTCCAGTCTGCCTGACAGCACTCGAAACCAACTTCCTCAAGTCCAAAAGCTCCCGCACATCCCCCGGCACGGTCCGAAAACCGTGCCTGGAACGTAGAAGGCCGATCAACATCTGGTGTGACCGGAAGCAAAGGGATAAGCCATTTAGCGGTTTCAACAAGGCAAACGATGGCGACGGATGACCGAGACGTCAAGCAGCCAGCCACCATTTGCTTCCGGGCGGTCGGGCAACCTGATAGTGTCGCCGGGTCCTCGATTCGATTCTGGTGGCTGGGCGGCATGGGGCTCCCCTTCGATCACGACATTCAAGATTGCTTGCAGGAGGCCATTGGCGAAGGCGGTCTGCCGCGTGCCGAGTTGGACGAAATCGTGCGATCGACGGGGCCGGCCATGCGGCGGCTGTTGGAGTGTCCGCCGGCCTGTATCGCCGTGGCGCGGGAGACGAACGACCTGGCGGCGCTCGAAAGTCACGCGGATCGCTGGCGGAGTCGATTCAAGCGGATCCTGCTGCTGGGCACCGGCGGCTCCAGCCTCGGCGCCCGGGTGCTGACCACGGGGCTTGCCGGCGACGGACCGGAAATCGACTATCTCGACAATCTCGACATTTCCAACGGCGCGCGAATCGCCGAAGCCGCGGCGGACCCGGCGGCCACGTTTCTCCTGGTCTCGAAATCCGGCGGCACGCCGGAGAGCCTGGCGCAGAGCCTGCTGGCGGTGGAAGCCGTGGCGGCGGCGGCGGCGCCGGACTTCGCCGGCCGCTTCCTGGCGCTCGCCGAGCCGGGCGAGAGCCCGCTTCGCCGCCTGGCCGAGGCGCACGACATCCCGCTGATCGACCTTGACCCCCTGATCGACGGGCGCTTCTCCGTGCTCTCCCCTGTCGGCATGCTGCCGGCGCTTCTCCGCGGGCTGGACGCGACCGCCGTCCGGGCAGGCGCCGTCGACGTGCTGGAGGCGGCAAGCGCGGGTGAGGCGGCGCCGGCGTTGGGCGCGGCCTTGCAGGTTGGCCTGCAGCGCGGCCGCGGCATCAGCCAGAGCGTGCTCTTCGCCTATGGTGACCGTTTGGCCGCCTTCGGGCTTTGGTATCGCCAGCTCTGGGCCGAGAGTCTGGGCAAGGACGGGCGCGGCACTACGCCGATCGCCTCCCTCGGCCCCTTGGACCAGCACAGCCAGCTGCAACTCTATCTCGACGGCCCTTGGGACAAGCTCTTCACCGTGATGGGCATGCCGGTCGCCGGCACCGGGGCCCGGATCAACGGCGCGCTGGCCACGGCCTTCGGCCTCGAGGTGCTGGGGGAACGGACGCTCGGCGACCTGCTGGAGGCCATGCACCGGGCGACCGCCGACACCCTTGCCGAGAAGGGCCGGCCGGTGCGCCGGATCGAACTCGGCCGAATCGACGAGGCGACGCTCGGCAGCCTCTTCATGCACTTCATGCTGGAGACCCTGATCGCCGCCGACTTGCTGGGCGTGGACCCCTTCGGCCAACCGGCGGTCGAGGCCTCCAAGGCGCTCGCCCGCCAGCGCCTGGCCGAAATGGCGTCGGCCGAGCTGCCCCGGGGGACCGCATGACCATTCGCCGACTGCCCGAGGACACCATCAACCGGATCGCCGCCGGCGAGGTGATCGAACGGCCGGCGAGCGCCTTGAAGGAACTGGTGGAGAACGCCCTCGACGCGAACGCGCGCCATATCGATGCCCTGCTGGTCGATGGCGGTCGCGAATTGATCCGCGTCACCGACGACGGCCACGGCATGGGCGCGGACGAGATGGCGTTGGCGATCGAACGCCACGCGACGTCCAAACTTCCCGACGACGACCTGCTGGATATCCGCTGGCTCGGCTTTCGCGGCGAAGCATTGCCCTCAATCGCGGCGGTGAGCCGGCTGTCGATCACCAGCCGCAGACGGGACGACGAGCAAGCCTGGTGCCTGGAGGTCGCGAACGGCCGGATCCGCGAGACGCGCCCGGCGGCGCTCGCCCTCGGCACCCGCCTCGAGGTGCGCGAACTCTTCCGCCAGACGCCGGCCCGGCTCAAGTTCCTGAAGACGGCCAGGACCGAGCTCAACCACGCGAGCGACACGATCCGCCGCCTGGCGCTGGCCCGCGCGGATGTCGGCTTTACCCTGGGTGACGGCGACCGGGCGGTGTTGAAACTTCCCCCCGCGCCGGGCGAAGGGGACGTGCAGCGGCTGGAGCGGATGGCCAGCGTGCTCGGCCGCGCCTTCGCCGACAACGCCATCGCGGTTCGGGCCGAGCGGGGTCCCCTGCGGCTCACGGGCCATGTGGCCCTGCCGACCTACAACCGGCCGAACAGCCTGCGGCAATATCTCTTCGTCAACGGGCGGGCGGTGCGCGACCGGCTGCTGGCGGGCGCTGTCCGGGGCGCCTACAGCGACGTGCTGCCCGGCAACCGGCATGCCGCGGTGGTGCTCTATCTCGACATCCCGGCCGACGAAGTCGACGTCAACGTGCACCCCGCCAAGGCCGAGGTCCGCTTCCGCGAGGCGGGCGAGGTGCGCGGCCTGATCGTTTCCGCCATCCGCCACGCGCTCGCCGGCGCCGGCCACCGCTCGGCGACGACGGTCTCCGAGGCGGCGCTCGGCGCCATCCATGCGGGCGGCTCGCTACCCTGGAGCCATTCCCGCGGGCCCACCCGGGCGCCCGCCGGTCTCGCCGAGGCGGCGGCGGCCTATCAGGCGCCGCCCGCGCCCGAAGCCTGGCGTCTCACTGGTACCGACCGGCCCCTGGCGCCGGCGGCGGAAGCGCCAATGACGGTGGCGGCGGAGAGCGAACACCCCCTGGGCGCGGCCCGGGCGCAGCTCCATACCACCTATGTCGTCGCCCAGACGGCCGACGGCGTGGTCATCGTCGACCAACACGCGGCGCACGAGCGGATCGTCATGGAGCGGCTGAAGGCGGAACTCGGCGCGCGCGGCGTGGCGCGCCAGATGCTGCTGCTGCCGGAAGTCGTGGAACTGGACCCGGCCGCCGTCGACCGCCTCGCCGGCCGCGCCGGGGAACTCGCCGAGCTGGGCCTGGTGCTTGAAGCCTTCGGCGAGGGCGCGGTGGTGGTGCGCGAGGTGCCGGCCGCCCTGGGCCACGCGGAGGTGCGGGGGCTGGTGAGCGATCTGGCCGACGAGTTGGCCGAGTTCGGCGCCGCCTTCGAGTTGAAGGAACGGCTGGACGAGGTGGTCGCCACCATGGCCTGCCATTCCTCGGTCCGGGCCGGACGCCAGCTGAGCGTCGAGGAGATGAACGCGCTGTTGCGCGAGATGGAACGCACCCCCAACGCCGGCCAGTGCAACCACGGCCGGCCGACCTATGTCGAGCTAAAGCTCGCCGATATCGAGCGACTGTTCGGCCGCAGGTAGGGCGCATGCGCAAAGCGGATATCGAAACCTTCTTCCAGCGGCTTTCCGAGCAGCATCCCGAGCCGAAGGGTGAGCTGGAGTATAAGAATCCCTACACATTGCTGGTGGCCGTGGTGCTGTCGGCGCAGGCGACGGATGTCGGCGTCAACAAGGCGACCGGGCCCTTGTTCGAAGTGGCGTGGACACCGGAACAGATGGTGGTGCTGGGCGAGGACAAGCTGCGTGGCTATATCCGGACCATCGGCCTCTTCAACGCCAAGGCCAAGAACGTCATCAAACTGAGCCGGATCCTGCTGGACGAGCACGGGGGCACGGTTCCGCGCGAACGCGAGGCCCTTGAAAAGCTGCCGGGCGTCGGCCGCAAGACTGCCAATGTCGTGGTAAACGTCGCCTTCGGCGAGCCGACCATCGCCGTCGACACCCACGTCTTCCGGGTCGGCAACCGGACCGGCCTGGCGCCCGGCAAGACCCCGTTGGCGGTGGAGACCAAGCTGGAAAAGGCGGTGCCCGCCCACTTCAAGCAGCACGCCCACCACTGGTTGATCCTGCACGGCCGCTACGTCTGCAAGGCCCGAAAGCCCGACTGCCCCGCCTGCGTCGTCGCAGGGCTCTGCCGCTTCAAGGGCAAGACGACCCTCGCGTGACGGCGTTATCGCGTCTAACATGGTGAGGTAGGACGCAAGCAAGGGAGCGAAGACAATGGCCTTGGCGGAAGATCTGGGGCTCGGCCGGCCGGCCGAGGATTTCACCGGCGGCGCCGGTTATACCGATGGCGAGTATGTACCGTTGGGCGAGCTGGCGGTGCCGATCATGGATTTCGGCTTTCTCAGGGCGGACGCCTGCTACGACACGGCGCATGTTTGGCATGGCCTCGCCTTCCGGCTCGATGACCATATCCGCCGCTTCCGCCAGTCCTGCGACGCGCTGCGGCTCGACCCGGGCCTGGAGGACGCGGAGATCCGCGAGGTGATGGTCCGGCTCGGCCAGCTCGATGGGCGTCGGGAGCAGATGATCCAGATCGTCTGCACCCGTGGACGCACTTCGCCCGAGGCGCCGCGCGACCCGCGGCGCAACCGGAACCGCTTCTGGGCCTTTACCCGGCCGCTGGATGCGATCGATTCCAAGCTGCCCGAGGGCGCGCGGGGCCTCAACATCCAGATCAGCGACATCCCCCGTATTCCCCCCGAGTCGTTCGATCCCCGCATCAAGACCTTCCTCCGGGGCGACCTGACGCGGGCGCAGATGGAGGCGCTGGACGCGGGCGCCGACACCTGCCTCGTCGTCGACATGAAGGGCAACGTCACCGAGGGGCCGGGCTTCAACGTCTTCTCGGTCCAGGGCGACAACGTCGCGACGCCGGAGCTCGGCATGCTGGAGGGGATCACCCGGCGGACGGTGATGGAGCTGGCGGCCGAACTGGGCCTCCGGCCCGAAAGCCGGGCGATCTCGCCCGACGAGATGCGCGGCGCCGACGAGGTCTTCATCTCCTCGTCCGCCGGCGGGATCATGGCGGTCACCCGGATCGACGGCACCATCCTTTCGAACGGCGCGCCCGGGCCGGTGACGACCAGGCTCGCAGAGCTCTACTGGGCCAAGAAGTCCGACGGCTGGCACGCAACGCCGATCCCGGGGCTCTCCTGAGGAAGGCCGAGGTCATGGACTCGACCGACCTTCGGGCATTAAAGCCGAAGTCAGGAGGGTAGCGGCTCTAACGCCGCCCAGGTGCCGCGGCCCACGATGCCATCGTCGGTGAGACCGTTCGCCGCCTGAAACGCCTTGACGGCATTTTCCGTGGCCGGACCGAAGTCCCCGTCCAAGGCCCCGGGCGAGAAGCCCTTGGCCGCGAGGGCGCGTTGCAACAGGTGAACCAGATGTCCGTCGGCCGGGCTCCGGAGCGTCGCCAGTACCGTGCGTCCCTCCAACGCCAGGCGGGCACGCACCGTTCGATTGCGCCGGTCCTCCAATCCGTTCAAGCCGCCATTGACGATCCGGGTCACCAGTTCGACGTTGTCGGCATCGGCCCATTCGAAGGCGGTGCTATTCTTCCGCCTCCGGGTCGCGAGATAGCTTGCCGCGATCAACCAGGCGGTGGCGGGTTCGGCGGCCCGCTCGGGCTCCGCTTCCAGATCGACTCCGATCCGTGCGCCGTAGGTCCGATAGTTGTCGCGCCCGGTCAACTGCAGATAGCCGCGCCCCCGATAGCGGTGGCCATCACCGGACTCGGGCGGGCCGTTGCCCATGCGGTCGGCATAGACGAGGTTGGCCAGCTTCTCCGAATTTCGCAGGTGTTCCGCCGCATGCGCCTCGTCGCGGAAGTACTTCCTGAATACCTCCATCAGCCGGTCGGTGGTCGTGTAGAAAAGCGATTCCGAAACGCGCGTGAAGCGGACCGATTCGTGCGCGCATTGACCGATCATGTGGGCGGCACGCAAAGTGTTGTCGAGGGCGCCCAATCCCGCGATTTGCGCTTCGACGTGTTGCAGGCCGTCGATCGCCGTCGCCGGCGCATCTTGCGCCGCCGCGCGAATTGCCGATGCCAATTCCATGATCGTCGCCTCCGAGGATCATAAATCGCGTATACGTTGCCGATGCTACAACGTGAAAACGAGCAATTCCATGATTCGGGCGATTTCAGGTTTGGTCCCGGCCATCCTCTCCGCCTCGAAGCTCCAGGTTCCAGGTCTCCGCCCGGCACGAGACCCCGAAATCCTCGGCGGGGGCGACCGGGGCGGTGGCACGAAATTTCGGCTTCGCCCGCCGGATGGCGGAAGCAGTCGGCGAATCCGTTCCGCGTCGACCTCGGTCATCGCCAATTCCTTCCCGCGATCGAGTGCGGCGATCCGCTGCTTGGCGTCGATATCAACCAACCGGCCTCGGAGATCGCCATGGCGATCCGGGCCGGCGCCGTCAGCCGTCGCGCTTGGCGCCCGGATAGATCGCCTTCGAGGGGATCTGCGCCCAGGCGACGGGAGCGCCGGCCTGTTCGATCCGTTCCCGGAGTGGCAGGCTTTCGTCCCAGAGCGCGGCGATGAAGCGCATGCCGCTGGTGGCGGCGGAGGCCTCGGAGGCGAGCCAAACGGCGGGTGCCCGCATGGCCTCCGGCGCAATGAGGTTCTCGCGTTCGAAGCCTTCGGTTTCCGGGATCATCCGGGTGTCGGCGGCACCGCCCGGCACCAGCACGTTGACGGTGACGCCGGTGCCATCGAGGTCCTGCATCATGACGCGGCTGTGCGCCTCGAGCGCCGCCTTGCTCGGCCCGTAGGCGCCGGTGCCGGTCAGGAACATGGTGTCAAGGCTGGTGGTGACGTTGATGATCCTGCCCCAGCCGCGTTCGATCATGCCAGCCACCACGGTTCGGGCCATCAGCTGCGGGCCGAAGACGTTGACCTCGAACATCCGCTTCCAGAGCGCATCGTCCAGTTCCCAGAACTTGCGCTTGTCGGTGAAGAGGTTGCCGCCTACCACCTGCGGCCCGATCGCCGCGTCGTTGATCAGCACGTCGATCCGCCCGAAGCGGCCGAAGGCCGCGTCGCGCGCTCGTTCCGCGGCCTCGCCGTCGCTGACGTCGGCCACCACCGCGATGGCAGAGCCCTGGCCGCCCGCGCCCGCCACGCGGACCTCGGCGGCCGTCAGCACGTCTTCTTCCAGGTCGACCAGTACCAGGTTGGCGCCCGCCTCGGCGAGGCCGATCGCCATCGAGAGGCCGAGCCCCCGCCCCGCACCGGTCAGCATCACCACCTTGCCCTCGAGCACCCGTTCCACCATGCCACGCCCCTCTCCCGGCTTCGCCCGCGGCCGCCGCGCGCGCCTCGACGATTCCCCATATGTATCGCATAGCGGTTGGCCGCTTCCACCCGCGCGAGCGGGAGCATTCGCCGATCAGGCTCGAGTTCCTCGCGGAATTCGGCGAATTGGAGACGCGGGCCCCCGCTCGTTGCCGCATGGTGGCGGCCTCGGCCGCGGGCGGCGAACCCGGCCATCGGGCGGAGCGGCCCTCTTCGCGGGGGGCGATGCATCAAACCGTGTTTGCGCCGCCGGCACACGGCATTCCGAAGAACGCGGCCTCGAGATCCCGCATCATTAACGGTTTTCTCAAGGCTACGATGTCGAGGCCGTCCGCCTCGGCGAGCCGCAGTGCCGACCGGCTATAGATAGGGTCGTGGCCGCTGGCGATCACCACGCGGGCCCGGCACCGCCGGGTGGCGAGCCATCGCAAAAGTTCTATTCCGTCCTCGTCCGGCATGACGATGTCGAGCACCACGGCATCGGCCCCTCCCTCGTCGAAGGCGGCCCTGAAGTCGGCGCCGGAGCCCACCGCCGTCACTTCGTAGCCGAGGCGCCGCGCGAATTGGGCGATCACCTCGCGAACATCGGCATCGTCATCGATGATGAGAGCTTTCCCGCGTATCATTTCGTTTGGCTCAATTCGTGAAATGTATGCGTCACCTTGTTACGGCGGCGGCGAGGCAGGCTCGGTCATTGGCGCCGGGGGCGAGGCCGACGAGGTGGAACCAGCTCAGGTAGTTGTCCAGATAGCGGGTGGCGATGCCGCGGCGGGGACGCAGCAAGTCCTTCAACCGGCTGTGGCGGCTGTTCACCGTCTGCACATGCAGATCGCCCCGAACCCGTTCCCCCATCGAGCGGTTGAGTGCTTCGTGGCTCACCCCGAGCGCGGCGGCGCAAGGTGGATAGCTCGCGCCACCGTCGGAGACCAGCAGGGCGTCCTTCGCGACCACCGGGTCGAGAGCAGCCGTGAGCGCCGCCGCGTCGACCCTGGGCAGCACCGCGCTCACCGTCGTCCCGCTCCGGTCCGCCGCCATGAGAACCGGCACCTGCTCGCGCGAGAGGCCGCGCTTCTTCGCCTTGCCGCCCCGCCGCCGTGCCTTGCGTCCCAGCCCGCGCGCGCCCTTCCGGCTCTCCAGGACGTAGGTCTCGTCCGCTTCCACGATCCCCTTGAGCACCTCCGAATCGCTCCGCGCCGCCGCCAGAAACCGGTGACGCCAGCGGAACGCCGTGCTCACCGCCACGTCGCAGCGCGCCGCCGAGGCCTTCACCGTCTCCCCCTCCGCCAGCGACGCCCCGAACGACAGCCAGCGTTCCTTGTGGTGCAGGCCCGACAGCGGCGTACCGGTCAGCGCGTTGAAGGTCCTGCCGCAGCCCTTGCACTGGTAGCGCCGCAGACCCCGCGCCATACCGCGCGAAACCGCCCCTTCGCTCGCGCAGTGCGGACAGCGCCGGGCCTCGTCCACACCAAGCTCGATCGCGGCCTTCGATGCCTCGCCTTCGCTCCGGCCCGACAGCACCGCGAGCGCCTCGTGCCGCTGCACGCGCGTCAGCCCGCGCGCCGCCGAAAGCCACACCTGGAAACCCTTGCCGTCCATGACCCAACCTCCTGACGTTCCGGGCATTCTATCACAAATGCATACGTTTCACGAATTGAGCCTTTCGTTTCCCTTCCCTGACCGGCATGAACGCGACATGGAAAGGCGTCGCCCTTACGGAACGCACACGGACTTTCCAGGTACGGTCGTGCCGCTCGCGCCCCGATCCCATGCGGGGTCGCATCTCGTGTCGAAATCGATGCAGCGGACGTTTACTGCCCTCTCGTCGCGGCGACCGCGGAATTCATTCGCGTACGCCGTTGCGGCGTCGATCGACCTTTCAATAGGTCAAGGAGGGGAACGCCACTGTGATCTCCGTCACAATGGCCAAATCAACGTGGAACGACCGGAGTCGAGGGTCGCCGATCGCGCTTCGCCCGGCACCCGGGTGGGAGGGCCCGGTCCAAGCCGTCAGCCGCCGGCGAACACCATGCCGCCGCGCGGCTCGCTGTCGCGGATCTCGATCTCGCGCTGGACCCAGGCGACCTCGGTGCGCTCCGGCGTGCCGGCGACGTTCAACTCGAAGAGACCCTGGTCGAGGGACTCGGCCGGCCCGGACAGGAGCTGGGTAACGGCGGCGGCTGCCTCGAAGGTCTCCAGCATCCTCGGCTGCCAGCGGCCGAAGACCTTTTCGTTCTGGGCGTATTCCTCGGTCATTCCGGTGCGCACGAAGGGCAGCATCAGGCAGAGCGCGCTCGCCATGCCGGCGGCGCGGCCGAGATTGACCTTCAGCACCTTCGGCAATTGCAGCACGGCCCAGTTGGAGATTACGTAACCGGGGACGGCGACCCCTGGGTCGAGCGCCTGCTTGGAGGAGATGTAGACGAACTGCACGGGGGTTTCGTGATAGACCGCCTCGGCCGCCCAGAGGTGGGTCATGGCGACGAAGCCGTCGATCTTGGTGTTGAGCACCTCGCGCGATTCGCGCAGGTTGTCCATGAAGGCGCGCCGGGCCCGGGCGCGGCGCTCGCCCTTGGACTCGTCCTCGATTTCGGGAAGCGCGCGGCCGAAGCGATAACCCTGCTCCGTCAGGCCCGAATTGCAGACCACGATGTCGGGGCTGCGCCCGCCCATCTGCTCGACGATATAAGTACGGCTGGCCCACAGGTCGGCGGTGTTGGTGACGTCGGCCTGCAGCGCGAAGGCCTCGACGCCCTGCTCGCGGAGCGCCGCCACGAGATCGAAGCCGTCGCGGTAGCTGCGGTGGAAATGGACGCCCACGCTGGCCGCGCCGTTCAGGCCGGCGGCGAGCGCGAAGGCCTGGCCCAGCCCCTGGTCCTTGCCGGAACCCGTGACCAGCACGTTCTTGCCGGCGAACGCGCTCGCATCCCCGCCATAGCAAAATTTGTTCATATCGACGGAAAAGGTCATGTTTCGTGTTCTCCTCGAGGTTTGCCGGCCCGGCATGACCCGGCGAAATCGCACCGTCATGACGCAGACCCGGGCACCCTCCGCCTGGTCGGCGAGGGCGATCGCCCTTCGCGGATGATATACCCCGGCCCCGGCTCCGACAGCCAGAAATATTGTGCACTGCAACATAGCGGAAGCCGCGACAGATTATCGCAGGCGGGCTTTGACCCTGTAATGCAAATCCGGATTGCGGGAGGCAATAAGGCCGCCGCGATGTGCCTCGTGCTGGAGGCGGTCCCTCTCGCCGAACTCGACGCCCGGATCGAGGCGCTCGCCGTCGCCATCGCCGCCAACAGCCCCGGCGCCCGGGCGGCTCACCTTTCGGCTCGACCACCGGCCGGAGTTCGTCGGCGATGGCGAGACCGGCGTGCTGCACGGGGGCGCGGTGACGGTGCTGCTCGACAGCGTGAGCGGCCTCGCCGTGGTGAGCGCGCTCCGGGAGCCGGCGCCAATCGCGACCCTGGACCTTCGGATCGACTATCTCCGCGCCGCGACGCCCGGTCGGCCGATCCTGGCCGAGGCCCACTGCTTCCGGGTGACCCGTGACGTCGCCTTCACCCGGGGCTTCGCCTATCAGGACGATCCGCAAGATCCCGTGGCGCACGCCACCGGCAGCTTCATCCTTTCCCGCCCCGGCACGTCCTTCGCGGCGCCGGGACCGGGTAGAGCCCCATGATCGTCGAAGACCTGATCCGCGAGGCCCGCGCCTCGGGCGACCTCACCGCGTTCAACCAGGCGGTGCCCTATATGCGTTTCCTCGGCACACGCTTCGAGCCGAGCGAGGACGGGCCGATGCTGAACCTACCCTACCGGGAGTCGCTGATCGGCAACCCGATGCCGCCGGCGCTGCACGGCGGCATCACCGGCGCACTGCCTGAGAGCGCGGCCATCGCCGTGGTGATCCTGGAGGTGGACGCGCCGCGCCTGCCGAAGATCGTCAACCTCACCATCGACTACCTCCGCCCGGGCCGCCCCGTCGACACCCGCGCCTGGGGCCGGATCACCCGCCACGGACGCCGCATCGTCGGCGTCCAGGCAAGCGCCTGGCAGGACGACCGCGAGCGGCCGATCGCCACGGACATGGGGCATTTTCTGATCGGCTAGGTTCTACCGATTGCTTCCGGTGGGTGCGAAATCGTCGGCGCGGTCGTCGCGGCCCGTCTCCACCAGTTCGCTCGCGGGATCGCCGGCGACGCGGGTGTGGCGCAGGACGCGGGTCTCGGAATAGTCATAGGGGCAGGCACGGTGCAGCATGCAACGATTGTCCCAGATCATGACGTCGCCCGGCTTCCAGGCATGCGCATGGGTGCGGGGCGGCCGGGCCGCGAACATCAGCAACTCGTCCAACAGCGCCTGTGCCTCGTCTTGTTCCATGCCGGGGATGGCGTAGGCGTGGCGGCCGATGAAGAGCGACTTGCGCCCGGTCACGGGATGGGTCTTCACCAACGGGCGCAGCGGCGCGCCCTTGGTGTGGAATCCGTAGCCGTGGCCGGTCTGGAATTCGTAGCCGAGCTTGGCCTGGCTCTGGTAGAGCGAGTGGTAGGCCGACAAGCCCTCGATCCGCTGCTTCATCTCCTCGTCGAGCTCGTCGTAGGCATCCCGCATGTCGGCGATCCCCGTCTCGCCACCGGCCGACGGCACCACCTGGGCCGAGAGGATCGAGGCCTTGGCGGCCAGCGGCATGTAGGAGCTGTCGGTATGCCAGCCCTCGTTGCCGCGCAGCGTCTTGTAGCGCGCCTCGTCCGACGCATATACGGTGCCGTCTTCCTTCAGGTTGGAGACGTTGACGGCCAGCGCTTGCGGATCGTCGCGCAGCAGCTCCATCTCTCCGAAACGCAGCGCGAAGGCGATCTGCGCCTCGTCGGTGAGGTGCTGAGCGGGGAAGATCAGACAGCCATGGTCGTGAAAGGCGTCCTCGATCGCGTGCCAGGACTCGTCGTCGAGCTTGGCGAGGTCGACGTCGGTAACGACGGCGCCGAAGCTGGCATCGAGCGGGGAAATGGTCGGCTGCATGAATTGTCTCCCGGAGTTTGGAAGGGCGATTCCAAGGTGGGCGCACAGTATGGCGAGGACGCGATGGGCTTGGCAAGGTTCATGCCCGTCGCCCGATGGCGGCCGGGGCTTCAAACGATATCGCTCTCCCGGCCTCGCCAATAGGGCTCGCGCAGCTCCCGCTTCATGATTTTGTCAAAGGCGTTTCTCGGAAACGACTCGCGGAACTCGACGCCCGCGACCCGCTGGTGGCGGCCGAGGCGGGCGTTGCCCCAGGCCATCAGCTCCTCTTCGCCGATTTCCGCCCCCTCGCGCATCAGGGCCAGCAGCAGCGGCGTCTCGCCCCATTTTGCGTCCGGCACGCCGATCACCGCCACCTCGCTCACCGCGTCGTGGGTCATGAAAACCTCCTCGATATCGACGGGGAAGATGTTGACGCCGCCCGAAATGATCATGTCCTTGGAGCGGCCGACGATCGAAAGATAGCCGTCCTCGTCGATGCGGCCGAGGTCGCCGCTGCGCAAATAGGCGCGGCCCGTCGCGTCGTGCCAGAGGGTCTCCGCCGTCCGCTCCGGGTCCTTGTAGTAGCCCTTCATCAGCAGCGCGCTGGAGCCGACGACCTCGCCGATCTCGCCCGGCCCAACCTCCCGGTCGTCGGCATCGATCAGCCGTACGTCGGTGTTGAGGAAGTGCATCGGCCGGCCGACGGTGCCGGCCTTGCCGCGGGCATAATCGTCGGGGCCGATCATGGTGGCGAAGCCCTCGCTCATCCCGTAGATCTCGTGGAGGGCGGAATGGGGGAAGCGGCGGCGCACCTCCTCGAACGTGGTCGAGGGCAGCGGCGAGCCGCCGGTCAGCAGCACGGCGAGGCTGGAGGTGTCGAAGCTGTCGAAATCCTCGCGCTCCAGCGTCACGATCAGTTGCGTCGGCACCAGGAAGCCGTGGGTGCAGCGCTCGGCCTCCACCAGGCGGAGGAACTCGCCGGCCTCGAACCTCTCCATGATGACGAGGCGGCCGCCGTGGTGCAGCGCCGGCAGCATCGTGATCCAGGTACCGTTGTGATAGAGCGGCGTCGTCAACACGACGGTCGAATTCCGGTCGATCCCCACCGCCTCCCCCCAGCCCAAGGGATAGAGCAGGCGGGAGAAATGGCTGTGCACCGCCCCCTTCGGATCGCCCGTGGTGCCGGAGGTGTACATGATATTGAAATCGTCCTCGAGGGCGAGCGGCACCCGAGGATCGGCGTCGGATGCGCCGGCGAGGAAATCCTCGAAGCCCTCCCAGCCCTCGGCCTCGAAACCGATGGCAATGCGGTCCCGGACGGTGGCGCCCGACTCCTCGAACTTCGCGAGATTGTCGCCGGTGGCGAAGAGGAAGCGCACCTCGGCCCGCTCGATCATGCGGCGGATCGCGCCGGCGTCCGCGAGCGGGCTCAAGGGCACCACCACGCCGCCGGCCTTGGCCGTGGCCATGATCAGGATCGCCATCTCGGCCGAGCTCCGCGTCAGCAGCGCGACCTTGTCGCCCTTTCGCAGCCCGCGCGCGATCAATGCGTTCGCCGCCCGGTGGATGCGGGCGACCAGCTCCGCCCAGCCGAGCCGCGTCTCGCCGCAAACCAGCGCCTCGCGGTTCGGCTGGCGCCAGGCATAGCCGGAAATCACGTCGGGGATGGTCAGGCCGGGCGGGGTGATCTGGGTCATGGGTGCGCCTCCACTCGCGCGTTTTGCCCTACATTCTGCGGCGAATGGGGGCTTGCAACGCAAGCCTCGCGCGCCGACCCGTTTCCCGAGTGGCCAGCCCAGGGGAGGGGGCCCATGGACGACAAGGTGAACCTGGCGAAGAAGCTCGCGACCTTCTCCGACCATTGGGCGACGCGCACGGTGGCCAAGCTCAACGATCTCGCCGTGATGGTGGCGAAGGTCGAGGGCGAGTTCGTCTCGCATGCCCACGACGACACCGACGATTTTTTCCTGGTGCTGGCCGGCGAGATCGAGATACAGCTCGGGGATCGCGTCGTCACCCTCGGCCCCGGCGACGGGGCGACGGCGGCGCCGAGGCGGGAAATCCGAGGGCCGTCATCAATTGCGGTCGAGGCTCACCCGCCTCGCGCCGCGGCTCTCAAGGTGCCGCCTGCAGGATGGTTTGCAGGATGATCAGGAGCACGGCCGGCTCGTCGAGGGTGGGATCGCGGCCCGCCGCGACCTCGTCGCCGTCGGACGTGCCGTCACCGTCGCCGTCGGGATAGAGGGGGTCGGTGCCCAGGTCGAGTTCCGCGCCGTCAAGCAGCCCGTCGCCGTCGGTGTCGGCGATCAGCGGATCGGTGCCGGCCGTCGCCTCCTCGCCGTCGTCGAGGCCGTCGTCGTCGCTGTCGGAATCCAGCGGGTCGGTGCCGGCCGCGATCTCCGCGCCGTCCGCGATGCCGTCCCCATCGGTGTCGGCGAGCAGCGGATCGGTGCCGCGCAAGACTTCGTCGCCGTCCTCCAGCCCATCGCCGTCCGTGTCCGCGACGAGGGGGTTGGTGCCCGCTTCCGCCTCCTCGGCCACCGTCAGGCCGTCGCCGTCGGCGTCTTGCACAATCGGGGAATCCGCGTCCCGGGGATCGGAGCCCTGTTGGAACTCGGCAAGATCGGCCAGTCCGTCACCGTCCGTGTCCAGCGCGGCATCGGCGGGATCATCGGGGTCGAGGCCGTTCGCGACCTCCCAGTCGTTCGGCAGGCCGTCGCCATCGCGGTCCGTGTCATCTTCATCGTTCAGGATTATCCGCAGGATGGGAAGCAAGACCGCGACCTCGTTGAGCTTAGGGTTGCGGCCAGCGGCAACCTCGGCGCCGTCGCTGGTGCCGTCGTCGTCGCTGTCCGCGTCTCTCGGATCCGTGCCTTGCGTGAACTCCTCCAGGTTGGTCAGGCCGTCGCCGACCACATCGGCCAACGCGTCCGCGGGATCGCCCGGATCGAGGCCGTTCTCGATCTCGTAGTCGTCGGGCAGGCCGTCGCCGTCGCCGTCGGCGCCCACGTTCGCCGCGAGAGCGAGATTGAGTTCGATGAACGGGGTCTCGGCCGTGCTTACCGGGACCTCCACGTCGGCGATCAGGCGATCCAGAAAACCGACCTTCCGTCCAACGACATTGGCCAGACCCGGCGGCAGAATGATGACGTATTCGCCGTTGATCTCGGCGACCACCGTGTCCTCGAAGACCCCGACGCTGCCCGTCACCGCGCTGCCGGCGAGGCGGGCGAAGTCGCGGTCGGCATGTACGATCCCCTTCAATACGCCGAAGGGTGCATTGTTGTTGTTTGTATCGAAGGAGCGCGTCTGGCCGCTCGCGCGGATCGCGCCGAAGACGTCGATCGCCTGGACCTTCCAGAAGTAGGCTCCAAGGTCCCGGAGGCCCGCCGTGGCGTCGACCACCGCGCCGGAGGCGACGATCTCCTCCCGCCGGTAAGCGCCCGGCTGGCCATTGAAGCTGGTGAAGCCCGCATCGTCGGCGATCAGCAGCGTATAGGTGAGATCGTGCCCGTCCGGGTCGGTTGTATCTCGCCAGTCGAAGATCCCCACCGTCTTCACCGTCTGGCCATCCGCCGGCGAGACCAGGGCGAAGGGCCCGGGCGGCTGGTTGGCGCCCAGGTTCTTGTAGACCACCGACCTCCGGGCCGGCGAGATGTTCCCCGTCTCCACGTCCTCCACGTAGTAGTAGATCTCGTATTTGCCGGTCTCCACGAAGCCGGCGTGGTTCAGATGGAAGCGGTCGGCGAAGGGGTTGCCCTGGCCGCCCGGCGGCAACATCTGGCGCCGCGTGTAGTCGGTGCTGAGCTGCTCCGTACCACCCACGGGCGCCAGCTCCGTGGCCGGCACCCTGATTTCCACGTAGGCCTGGGCGACTTGCGCGGCATCGTTGGCGAAGAGATGCAGCGCCGCCGCGCTCTGGGTATTGGCCAGGAACCGCGTTCCCGTCACCGAGACGATATCCGCCGGATTGGCCGCCGAGTTGACGTCGTAATTGGGGCCGGTGCCCAGGATCAGCGTGGCCGCGATCGCCCCATCACTCGAATCGACGTCCAGCACGTTGCTGCCCACGCCGTCGCCGTCATCGTCCAGCAGGGGGGGGCTGCTCCGCCTCGTCGAAGAAACGGTTGGCCCCGCCGCCGCCCGCGCCGCCGCGCCGCGTATAGCGCTCGGTCTTGGCGGTCGCCCGTCGAAAGGCCTTCAGGAAGGTCTCGCCGCGCCCCAGGTCCTGGAAGAACTCCTCCAGGAAGAACTCGCCGACCCGGATGCCGTCGGCCTCGATCGGGCCCTTGTAGCTCTCCTCCTCTGCCGTGGCGCTGCTCACGACCAGCCGGTTCGCGCCCGACAGCACCGGGATCACGCCACCCGAATAGCAGGTGCCGACGATCACCACGCGCGGCTCGCGGAGAGAGGTCGCGTTCAAGCTCGCCTCCAGCGTATCGAGCCAGGTATCGAGCTCCGTGGCGGTGATCGACTCGTTCGGGTTCAGCAGGAAGCGGTGGTCGCTCGCCCCGTGGTCGACCATCGCCAGGTAGATCGGCGCGGGATTGTTGTTGACCAGCGACGCGAGGCCGACGAGGGCGGCGCGCACGCCGGCCTCCACCGGCGGGCCGTCGACGCCCGGCTGGTTGGTGTCGTGGTTGAAGTAGAAGATGTTGGCGTCGTCGAAGCCCCGTTCCTTGAAGGTGGTGTAGATCCGGTTGGCCGACTTGTTGTGGCTCGCCAGGCCTTCGTTGTTGGCGATTCGGCCCTCCACGATCACCGCATAGCCCGCCGCCGTGCCGACCAGCAGAAGCTCGGGCAAGGAGTTCGAGGCGGCGAGCGTCAATGCCCCATCGAAAGTCGCCTGCAAGGTCCAGGTGCCGCGCTTGTTGAACAGCAGGTCGCCGCCGCCGGGCAGCAGACCGTTGCCGGCCGCCCCCAGACCCTGCACCGTCGCCTGGCCGTTCTGGTTGGTGGCGAAGGGACCGATCGTCGCGGTCTGGCCGTCGGGGTCGGTCACCACCAGCTCGATCGCCTCGCCTGTCAGATCGGCCGCCAGGTCGGCGGGATCGGTCAACTTCAAGGAGGCATCGATCGCGCCGCCGAACAGCACGCTCGACTGCGAGAGGTTCAGGTCCAGCTCGGTGAAGTTGGCGATGTTGAAGAAGTGGAAGGCATGGCTGACGGTTTGCCGGTGATCGGCGCCGTCGGTCGCCCGGGCTTGGATGGTGTAGTCGACATCGTTGATCCAGACCGGCGCGTCATGGCGCCAGGTGGCCCAATCGTCGCTCGTCGTCGCCGGAACCCAGAGCGGCGTCCCGTCGACCAACTGCCCGCCCGGCGCGCGCACCGCCTTGCCGCCGCCGCTGATCTTGACCTCGACCATGGTCACGCCGGTGCCGGTGTCGGAAGCGGTGCCGACGATCTGCGGCAGGTTCACCTGTTCGGAATTATCCTCGGGGACCGTGATGGCGACGACCGGCAGGGAATCATCGGCGGCGGCGGCTCCGACGGTGACGCGAACGCCGGGCGAGCAGTTGTTCGACGTGCCGGCCTCGCCCGCCGGCGGATCCACGCAGGCGCCGATCCAAAAGACGCCCTCGGCCGGCATGAAGACCTGGGCGATCTGGTTCGAGCTGGTCCCACCGCCGAGCGCGGGAATCGGATCGCTGGCGAGCTCTATGTCGGTGGCGGAGACGATCTCGTCGGAGGAACGGTAGTAGCGCAGCGTCGTCGACGGCGCCGTGGCGCCGACGTTCGAGACGCTCACGCTCACCGTGAAGAGTTCTCCTATCTCCAAGGTCGCGTTCGAAAGGCCGGCGCCCGAAATACTCAGGTCGTATGGAAAAGTCGTCACGCTCCAGACCGCGCTCGGCGCTTCCGCGCCACTCTGACCAACCGCCACGACCCGCCAGTAGTACGTCGTGTCATACGCCAGAGACACCGAAAATGTCGCCGTCGGCGCCGTCCTCGAACCCCGGAAGGTTGGATTGTCCGGATCCGTTCCAAGATAGAATTTGAAACTCGACGTCTCGCCGCTGGCGCAGTCGCTCCAGGAGAAATCGACCGCCGTGGACAAATCCATGTCCAGATTGGCCGTCCCGTCCGCCGGCGTCGGGCCCGTCGGCGCGCAGACCGGGTCGACCTCCGTCGTCACGCTCCAGACCGCGCTCGGCGCTTCCGCGCCACTCTGACCAACCGCCACGACCTGCCAGTAGTACGTCGTGTCATACGCCAAAGACACCGAAAATGTCGCCGTCGGCGCCGTCCTCGAACCCCGGAAGGTTGGATTGTTCGGGTCCGTTCCAAGATAGAATTTGAAACTCGACGTCTCGCCGCTGGCGCAGTCGCTCCAGGAGAAATCGACCGCCGTGGACAAATCCATGTCCAGATTGGCCGTCCCGTCCGCCGGCGTCGGGCCCGTCGGCGCGCAGACCGGGTCGACCTCCGTCGTCACGCTCCAGACCGCGCTCGGTGCTTCCACGCCACTCTGACCAACCGCCACGACCTGCCAGTAGTACGTCGTGTCATACGCCAGAGACACCGAAAATGTCGCTGTCGGCGCCGACCTCGAACCCCGGAAGGTTGGATTGTTCAGGTCCGTTCCAAGATAGAAATCGAAAGTCGAAGTCTCGCCGCTGGCGCAGTCGCTCCAGGAAAAGTCGACCGGGGTGGACAGATCCATGTCCAGATTGGTCGTCCCATCCGCCGGCATCGGGCTCGTCGGCGCGCACACCGGGTCGGGGTCGACGGTCGTGTAGCTCCAGACGGCGCCCGGAACCGTGAAGGTCCCGTCGCTGGCGTCGACCTTCCAGTAGTAGGTCGTGCTGTGATCGAGCGTCCCCTGCAGCAGGGTCGTCGAGCTGGTACTGAGGGCGAAGGTGCAACTCGACGAACTCGACGTAGTGCAGGTGTGGACGTCGTAGCTGGTGGCGCCGCCGCCGTTCTGCCAGGAGAGGTCGGCCTCGATCGAGACATCCGTGGCGCCGTCGGCCGGGCTGGGATTGATCGGGGCGTCTAGCGCCCAAGCCGACCCGGCGAACAGCAAGGCGAGAAGACTCGACAACAGCAGCACCACGATCCGTCGACACTCGGGCACCGACTCCGCGAGCTTCTCCGCTTCGTGCGCCATGCTCCATTACCCGTACAAATCGACATCGAGCCCCCGGAGCGTGGCTCCATCGAGAGGCTCATATAGATATTAGTGTACTAAATGACGTCGTCGCGGCAACCACGCCCTCACGATGACGTGATTCCGCGCGCGAGGGACCGATATACCTTCATATCAATACCGATCGAAGATCGCCTGAAGCTCGTCCGGCTCCCGCGTCTCGCGGAGCGCCAGCATGGCGAGCACGCGGGCCTTCTGCGGGTTGAGGTTGTCGGCGGCGACGATGCCGGCCTCGGCCATGGAGGTCCGGCGCAGGACCCGGCCGCTGCCGACGCGGCTCGAATAGATCACCACGACGCCGGCCTCCAGCGCCGCCGTCACGGCGTCCATCTGGGTCGTGGCCGGGGTGCCGGGTGCGAGAGAGGCCAAAACGATCGCCTCGGCGCCAGCGGCGGCGAAGGCTTCGATCGCCGCGCCGTCGCCGCCCGCGTAGCTGTAGGCGATGTCGACCCGGGGCAGGCTATCGGCCCCGGTGACGTCGAAGGGCGTCTCGGTCGTATGCGGGCGGGCGGGGCGGCGGTAAACGGCGACGCGGCCGTCGCCGTCGGCATAGCCGAGCATGCCGAGGTCGGGGCTCTGAAAAGTCTCCAGCCGGAAGGTCGAGATCTTGCTCACCTCGCGCGCCGCCTGAATCTCGTCGTTCAGCAGCACCAGCACGCCCATGCCGCGCGCCTCGGCGCTGCCCGCGACCCGGATCGCGCCCAGCAAATTGGCGCCCGCGTCGGTACCGAGCGCCGTCGACGGCCGCTGCGCGCCGACCAGCACCACGGGCACTTCGGTCTTCAAGGTCAGGTGGAGGAAATAGGCCGTCTCCTCCAGGGTCGAGGTGCCATGGGTGACGACGATGCCGTCGGGCGCCTCCGCCGCGCCGGCCACCAGGTGGATACGGGCGACGAGGCCCAGCCAGTCCTCGGGCGTCACGCCCGAAGAGGAGAGCCGCAACTGGTCGATCAATTGCAGCTCGGCGGCGGCCTCGACCTCGGGGAAGCGGGCGAGGATTTCCGCCACCGTCTGCTGGTGGCCGAAATCCATGTATTCGAAAACGTCGAGCCCATCGCGCCCGGCGAAGGAGATCGTGCCGCCGGTGCCGATGAGGGCGATGCGGGGAAGAGGTGCTTTGGTCATGTCGAGACTCCTTGCAACGGCACGGGCTCGCGACGAACGGCATCGCGCTTTGCCGGCGGGGAGCGCCGGTTTCGACCCTTCATGCCATGGTGGGGCATCTCCCGGGCCGACGAGGCTGTCAAGGGTGGGCGAGCGGGCCTTGGTGTGCGGCGGCTTTTCCGCGTCGAAATTCTTTACCGTCCCGAATTTTCCGCACGCGACCGTCCTTCCCGATACCGCCGGTCCCCGCCGTCGAACCCATGAGGGGGGTAAGGGGGAAGAGACGGAGGTTCGGAGTCACCGCGCTCCCTAGAATTTGTGATAAATATTAGAAACTGTAAATATCGGCGCACAATATGAAATAGCCACCAAATACAAATATTAGAAACAACATTCCCAAAAACGCCTTTTTTGCAAAACGGATTTGCCGCCAACGCACCGCCACCGGCAGCTTCGTGATCTCGCGGAAGCGGAGGCTGGGGGAGCGTTTTGCCCGGCCCGCCAGGCGCGCCTCGCGGACCCGGGCAAGGCGGCCGGCATGGAATGAAGGGCGTGCCGCGGTCGCGTGAGTGAGAATCGGGGCACGGCCAAAGCCACGCGCCCCATCAGTCGAATACCGTTTCCATGTAGTGCTCGCCGTCGACGATCGCCTCGATCACCGTCGGGCCGTCTGCGTCGAGCGCCTTCGCGAGCGCCGTCGCCAGGCCTTGGCCGTCGCGCACGCCCACCGCCGGCACGCCGAAATAATGCTCCGGCGGGTCGCGATATTCCTCCTCCCGCACGTTGGAGCCGTAGATGCCGTACTGCCGCTGGGACTGCTTGATCTGGATCAGGCTCAGCCAGCGGTCGTCGAGGACCACGACCGGCAGGCTCAGGCCCAGCCGCTCGGCCGTCGCCAGCTCGCCGCAGGTCATCTGGAAGCAGCCGTCGCCCAGCACGCAGACCACGGGCCGCGTCGGCTCCGCGATCTTGGCGGCGATGGCGGCCGGCAGGCCGAACCCCATGGAGGACCAGCCGTTGGTGATGAGGAAGCGGCGCGGCGCCGGGGCCGGCCACTGGCTGGCGATCTGATGGGTGTGCGCGCCGACGTCGAAGGCGAGGACGCCGTCCGCCGGCAGGACATCGCGCACCACGTCGATCGCCTCGTGCGGGGTGAAATTGGGGCTCGCCGGGCGGAGCGCGGTCTGGAATTCCTGGCGGTGGGCATCGAGCGCCGCCGCCTCCCACCGGGGCGCCGCGGCCGGCAGCCCCAGCAGCGCCTCGAACCCGGCCTCGAGCGCCCCCGTCACCTCGCCCGCGACGGTAACGCTGGAATCGACGTCGACCGGCTCGATATCCACCTGCAGCAGCGGCACGGCGCCGAGCCAGGCCTCGTATTCCACCTCCACCGTGTCGTAGCCGAGGCCCACCATCAGGTCGGCGCCGGCGACGAGGCGGCGCTGCACCTGGCGGCGCGCCCGCTCGATACAGCCGAGGCCCAGGGGATGGGCATCGTCGATCAGCCCCTTGGCCATGGTGGTGGTGAGGAAGGGCAGGTTCAGATGCTCGACCACCCGGCGCAAGAGACCGGGGTCCGCCATGCGCATGGCGTTGGAACCGATGATGGCGAGTGGCCGGGCGGCGCCCGCCAGCAGCTCGCCCGCCCGCGCCACCTGGGCCGCCGGCGGGCCCGGTCGGCGGGCGACGTCGATCTTCTCGGGGATCTCGATCCGCTTGGCGGGCGCCAGCGAGACGTCCTCCGGCAAATCCAGGTGCACCGGGCCCTGGGGCTCGGTCAGCGCCAGCTCCAGCGCCCGGGTCACCGTTTCGGCGACGTTGTTGAAATCGAGCGGCAGGGTCGCCTTGGTGATCGGCTTGAAGAGCGCGTGATGGTCGATCAGCATCTGCAAACGGCGGCCGAGCTGGTTGGAGTTGAGCGTGCAGGTGATCGCGATCATGGGCGAGCGGTCGAGGAAGGCATCGCCGACGCCGGTCGCCAGGTTGGTGGCGCCGGGACCGAGGGTGGCGAGGCAGAAGCCCGGCTTGCCCGTCTGCCGGCCCATGACGTCGGCGGCGAAGGCGGCCGAGCCCTCGTGCGCGGTCAGCACGTATTCTATCCCGCCGGTGCGCATGGCCTCGATCAGGGGCAGCACGTTGCCGCTGGGGATGCCGAAGCCGTGGCTGACGCCGGCGGCCTTCAGGATGCTGACGATCAGTTCGGCGTTGTTCATGGCGCCTCGTTTCCTTCCAGGCTCCGTCGTCGGGCTCCGGGCGGCGGGCGGTGACGTCTGTTCCGGCACCCGACCTCTCTGCTACCCTTTGCGCCGACGCCTTGCAAATGATTGGGGGCGGCTCCGGGGAGAAAAAACAGGGCGAAAGCAGAACCGTGGTCGTCACCGGCGGGGCCAGCGGGATCGGCCGGGCGACGGCCAAGCGCTTCGGGCGGGCGGGCGATGAGGTCGTCGTCGCCGACATCAACCCGGAGACGGCCGCCAAGGTCGTCGGCGAGATCCAGGCGGCGGGCGGCGAGGCCCGCTTTCACGCCGTCGACGTCGCCGAGGAAGCCTCGGTCGCGGCGCTGGCCGAGGCGGCCTCGGGGGCGACGGTGCTGGTGAACTCCGCCGGCCTGCTCCAGAACATCTCCGAAATCGAAAGCCTGGACATGGAAGAGCACGACCGGCTCTGGGCGGTGAACTATCGGGGCACGCTGTTGGCGGCGCGCGCCTTCGCCCGCGCGATGGCGGCCGCGGGCGGTGGCGGCAACATCGTCAACATCTCCTCGACCTCCGCCGTCGCCGCCTTTCCGCTGCATTCCTACGGGCCCGGCAAGGCGGCGATCGACCGGCTGACGGCGATTCTCGCTTCCGACCTCGGGCCGAAGGGGATCCGGGTCAACGCGGTGATGCCGGGCTATGTGCTGACCGAGCAGATGAAGGCTCGCATCGCCTCCGGCCACCGCGATGCCACCATGATGGAACGCCAATCGTCGCTCGGCCGCATGGTCGAACCGGCGGAGATCGCCGACGCGATCCATTTCCTCTGCTCCGACGCCGCACGCGTCATCACCGGCATCAGCCTGCCGGTCGACGCCGGCTGGCTCGCCCACGTCACCTACCGCCAGCACCCGGGGTTTTCCGGCACGAATTGAGCACGGCCATGGCGCCGCCGCCCGGCCCCTTGATGTGGATCAATTACCCCTCGTTGCAATATGGATAGCGTCGTCTCGATCCCCCGGACGGGACATAGGGAGGAAGGGCCGATGCGGTCGAGCATGGTGATTTTCACGGCCCTGGCGGCCGTTGCGTTCGCCACCGTCGCGTACCGGGGAACCGCCGTCGGGCATGGCTCGGAGCGGAAACCGCCGGAGGCCTCGGGCGGGCACCACGCGGGCGGCCATGGCATGCCGCGCGACATGAAGGAAATTCGGGACATGCACCGCGATCATGACCATGGTCATGACTTCGAGGCCATGGAACGGATGTCGCGCGCGCAACGCGACCGCATGATGGCGTTCATGCATGATATCGGCATCGCCATGCCGCCCATGGACTCGAAACGGGGACGGCGCCTCTTCCTGCAAAAAGGATGTATCGCCTGCCATTCGATAAACGGCGTGGGAGGCGACATTGGCCCGGCCCTCGACGCCAAGGACATGCCGCGCCCCATGAATGCATTCGAATTCGCCGCCCGCATGTGGCGCGGCGCGCGGTCCATGACCGCCCTGCAGGAAGATCTATTCGGCGAAATCATCGCCATCGACGGCCAAGATCTCGCCGACCTCGTCGCTTTCGCCCATGACGAGGCCGAGCAACGCCGGTTGACGGCAAGCCAGATCCCGAAGCGTTATCGCGGGATTATCGACGGGGATTGATCAAGGCCGTCCGGGGATCAACCCTCCTCGTCCATCGCCTCCTTCAGCATGCGGGCACGCTCGGAACTGGGCTCCCACTTGGTGCCGGCGGTGACGCCGCCGTCGACGACGAGGGCGTGTCCGGTGACGAAGCCGGCCTTGCCGCTGGCGAGCCAGAGCACCGCCTCGGCGATGTCCTCCGGCCTGCCGGCCCGCTTTATCGGTTGCAGGTCCTCGAACAAAGGCGCGATTTTCTCGACTGTTCCTTGCGCCATCTGACTCGGCATGCCCAGCGATCGCGCGAAGATCGGCGTGGCGATGAAGCCCGGGCAGACGCAGTTGACGCGGATGCCGTGGGGGCCGAGTTCGACGGCGACCGACTTCGTCATGTGGATCACGCCCGCCTTGGCGACGTTGTAGACATGGGGCGCCGAAATTCCGGTGGAGATGCCGGCGATGGAGGCGGTCGAGACGATCGCGCCGCCGCCTCCCACTTTCATCGCCTTCGCCGCGTGCTTCATGCCGAAATAGACGCCCTTCAGCAGCACGTTCATGGTGTGGTCCCAGCCGTCGGCCGGGATCTCCTCGATGCGGCCGGTGACGCCGCTGAAGCCGGCGTTGTTGTAGATGACGTCGAGGCCGCCGAAGGTTTCGACGGCGTGGGCCACCATGGCCTCGACCTGGGCCTCGTCGCCGACATCCGCGTGGACGTAGCTCGCGCCCCCGCCGAGGTCGTGCGCCAGTTGCCGGCCCATCTCGTCCTCGATATCGGCGAGGACGAGGCGCGCGCCCTCCTCGGCGAACCGTCGGGCCGTGGCCCGGCCGATGCCGCTGGCGGCTCCGGTGACCAAGGCGGCCTTGCCCTCCAAATCGGCCATGTCCGGCCCTCCCTTTCGTTGTCCAAGGAGTCCATGATATCCGGCGACGACGATGAACGGGAGGGGCAGGCATGACGGGGTGCTGGCGCGAGGCCTCGATTCAGGAGCTGGGCGCGGCGCTCGAGGCCGGCGCGGTGACGTCGCGGGCGTTGGTCCAGGCGTATACGGCGGCGATCGAGGCCGAGGACGGCGATTTCAACGCCGTCGCCTTCCTGAACCCGGTGGCGGAGGAAATCGCGGCCGGGCTCGACCGGGAACGGGCGGAGGGCCGGACGCGCGGCCCGCTCCACGGAATTCCCGTTCTCGTCAAGGACAATCTCGACACGGGCGACGAGATGATGACCAGCGCCGGATCGCTGGCGCTGGAGGGCTCGATCGCGCCCCGGGACGCCCATGTCGTGCAACGCCTCCGCGAGGCCGGCGCCATACTGCTGGGCAAGACCAACTTGAGCGAATGGGCCAACTTCCGCTCGACCCGCTCTTGCAGCGGCTGGTCGAGCCGGGGCGGCCAGGTCCGCAACGCCCACGCGACCGACCGGACGCCTGGCGGCTCCAGCTCGGGCTCCGGCGTTGCCGCGGCGCGCGGCTTCTGCGCCGGCGCCATCGGGACCGAAACCGATGGCTCCGTGGTCATCCCCGCCGCCATGAACGGCATCGTCGGTATCAAGCCGACCGTCGGCCTCGTCGGCCGGACGGGCATCATTCCGATCGCCGCCAGTCAGGACACCGCCGGCCCCATGGCGCGCACCGTCGCCGACGCGGCGGCGATCCTGAACGCCATCGCCGGCGGCGACCCGGCGGACCCGGCGACGGCCGAGGCCGGGCGGCGGCGCGCGGCCGACTACACGGCCTTCCTCGATTCGGGGGCGCTCGAGGGTGCCCGGATCGGCGTCGTCAGGAACCACGCCGGATTTCACGAAGCGGTCGATTCCGTGTTCGAGTCCGCGCTCGTGGCACTCGGCCAGGCCGGCGCCACGCTGATCGACGACGTGAATCTGGTGCCGCGCGACGAGATCCGCCCGCACGAACTGATCGTCATGACGACGGAGTTCAAGGCCGGGCTGAACGACTATCTGGCGCGCCTCGGCCCGGACACCCCCGTCCGCACGCTCGGCGAGCTGATCGCGTTCAACGACGCGAACGCGAAGCGGACCATGCCGTACTTCGGCCAGGAGCTTCTGCTCCGCGCGGAAGAGACGGGCGGCCTCGACGACCCGGCCTATTTGGAAGCCCTGGCGACATGCCGCCGCCTCACGCGCGAGGACGGCATCGACGCGGCCTTGGCGGCGAACGATCTCCAGGCGCTCGTCGCGCCGACGACCGGTGCCCCCTGGGCGATCGACTGGGTGAACGGCGACAACCGATTGGGCGGCAGTTCGACGCCGGCGGCCGTCTCCGGCTACGCGAATATCACCGTGCCGATGGGTGCCGTCAGCGGCCTGCCGGTCGGGCTGTCGTTCTTCGCCGGGCCATGGTCAGAAGGGCGACTGATCGCGCTGGCGCATGCCTTCGAGGGCATCGTCGACGCCCGGATCACGCCTGGGCCCGCCAAGACCTTCCTGCCCTGACGATCGCTCCTACTCGGCCGCCGCCTGAAGCCCGAGCGCGCGGCGGAGTTCGGCGTCGAGCGGGCGGGCCTCGCCGATCGGCGGCAGGACGCGGGGCGGCGTCAGGCTCAAGCGCATCGGCGAGCCGAGGGAAGGCCATTTCCGGCCCCCGGCGTTGTTCGTCATCGGCAGCAGCTCGCGGGCCGCGACCAGGGGGTGCTCCGCGGCCGCCCGGATGCCGATGATCGCCTCGGCGCGAAAGCCGGCGGCGCGAAGCGCGGCGACGGCCGCCTCGGCGGGAAGCGCCGCGACCTCCGGCGGCGTGTCGTCGCCCTCGGCGTAGACGTGGCCTTGGGCACAGGCGAGGACGTGGCGCGCCGGCATGGCCAAGTCGCCCGGATTCCAGGCCGTCCGCGTCATCCCGAGCGCGATGTCCTGCATGGCGATATCGACCACTTGGCCCCGGCCCGTGGCCTCGCGCTGTTCGAGCGCGGCCAGCAGGGCGACCAGGCCGAGCTGGCCCCCGGCGATGTCGCCCATGGAGACGCCCGACTTCAACGGCGTCTCGCCATCGCGGGTCAAATCCATGAAGCCCGACATCGACTGCACGATGGTGTCGACGGCGGGGCGGCCGGGATAGGCGCTCATCGCGCCGAAGCCGGAGATGGCGCAGTAGATCAACCGCGGATTGATGCGTTTCAGCGCGCCCGCATCGAAGCCGAGCTTGGCCAGCGCGCCCGGCTTCAAATTCTCCAACAGGATGTCGGCGCCGGCCAGCAGCAGGCGGAAATCCCCGGCTCCCGCCTCGGTGTTGATGTCGAGGGCGAGTGCCGTCTTGCCGCTGTTGGAGAAGGCGAAATAGTAGCTGAGCCCGTCCTGGTGCGGCGCCCAGGTGCGCCCCGGATCGCCGCCCGTCGGCTCGATCTTCAGCACTTCGGCGCCGAGCGCGGCCAGATGGCGGCCGGCGAGCGGCGCCGTGGTGTACTGGCCGATCTCCAGCACGCGCAAGCCGGTGAGCGGCAGCTCGGGCGTGGTGCCGGTCGACGACAACCCGGCGACGGGCCGGGCCAGGAGTTCGGCGACGCGCGCCCGCGCCTCGTCCGGCGCCGGCACGGCCTCGGCGGCGGCGGGCGTCCAGCCGCTCGCGCGCAGCATCGGTCCCGGGACCCGGACCTCGCCGCCCGAGTGCGGGTCGCTCAAATGACGGACCATTTGCCGGTGGCGGATGTTCGCCTCGTTCTCGATCTCGTCCATGGTGACGATGGGGCCGCCCGGGATGCTCGCCGTCTTCAGCGCCGCCAGGCATTCGGCGATGTCGATCGATCCCATCCATTTCCCGATGCGGGCATCCAGTCGGTCCCGGTTGGCGACGCGGCTCGGCACGTCCTCGAAGCCCGGCTCGTCGATCAGTTCTGGCGCCCCCATCGCCGGGCAGAGCCGCAACCATTGCGCCTGGCTGGGACAGCACATGAGGATCCAGCCGTCGGCGCATTCATAGGCGTTCCAGGGCGCGGTCAGCGAATGGGCGTTGCCGATGCGGGTGATGTCCTCGCCGCCGAAATAGGCCGGCAGGAAGGTCGGCAGCGCGTTGATCGCGACGTCGAAGAGCGCGACTTCGATGTCTTGCGCCCGGCCGTCGCGCCGGCGCACGCGCAGGGCCGAAAGCACCGCCGCCACGGCATAGAGCCCGGCGGAGAACTCCAGCGCCGGCGCGCCCATCGGCACCGGCGGGCCGTCGGCGAGCCCCGTGGTTTCGAGGATTCCGCTCATCGCCTGGATTTCGCCGTCGCCGGCCCCGCCCGCTTGGCCGTCGGCGCCGAGCGCGGTGAGGTCGAGGCGGATCGTGCCGTCTCCCGCCACCGCCAAGTCCGCCAGGGGGCCGCCATCGTCGCTCGAGGCGAGGACGACGTCGGCGTGCCGCAGCAACGACTCGAGCATCTCGCCGTCAATTTCCGGGTCGACCAGGAGGCTGCGCTTGGCGGCCGCGAAGCTCGCCCGGTGGCGCCACTTGTGGCCGGCGTCCGCCGGCGTCTCCACCAGCACCACCTCGGCGCCGAGTTCCCCCAGCAAGCAGCCGGCGCCGCCGATGCCGATCCGCCCGCCCAATTCGACGACCAGCAGGCCCTCCAGGGGACGCTTGCCCATCATCCTCTCCCCCTCAACGAAACGCCGCCTGGCCCGTGATCTCCCGGCCCTGGATGAGCGTCAGGATCTCGTTGGTGGCATCCGGCACCGCCAGCATGCGGACGTCGCGCCAGAGCCGCTCGAGCCCGGTTTCCTGGCCGATCCCCATGGCGCCGTGGCTGTGCATCGCGAGGCTCACCGCCTCCTCGCAGGCCGTCGTCGCATGCCGCTTCGCCATGGCGGAAACACCGTTCGCCCGCTCGCCGCGATCGACCGTGTCGAGCGCCATGTAGCAGAGGAGGCGGCTGGTCGTGACCGCCGTCTCGATATCGGCCAGGTTCTTCTGGATCAACTGGTGTCCGCCGATCGGCTTGCCGAACTGATGGCGCACGCCCGCATAATCGACCGCCGCCTCGAAGGCGCGCTGGGCCAGGCCGACGGCGGCGAGGCCGACCAGCGGCCGGTTGACGTTCCAGGTGAGTGTCAGCAGCCGCGCGGCATCGCCCGCTTCGCCCAGCGCATTGGCGGCGGGGACGCGGCACGCCTCGAACACCCATTCGCCCAGGTGCCCCTGGTTCAGGCCCAGGACCGGGATCTCGCGGGCCTCGAAGGCTGAATGCTCGCGCTCGACCACGACGCGGCGCAGCCGGCCCTTGGCCTCGCCCTCGCTCCCGACGCAGGTGACGTTGGCGATGTCGGCGATGGAGGCGTTGGTGATCCAGGATTTTCGGCCGTCGATCACCAGCTCTTCGCCCTCCTCGCGCACCCGGGTCTTCACCTCGCGCGGGTTGGAACCGACGTCGGGCTCCGTCGTGCCGGTACCGCAGAACTTGCGGCCGGCGAAAAGATCGGGGAGGAAACGCTCGCGCTGCTCGGGCGTGCTCTCGGAATGCAGGCGGGTGATGGTGACCTCGTGGCCCATCAGCGACATGGCGATGTGGGGGGGCAGCTGCTCGAACATGATGCCGTAGTCGAGCATGGAGAGGCCGCCGCCGCCGTCCGCCTCCGGCACGCGGGGCGCCATCAGGCCGTGGCTGGCCAGTAGGGCGTAGATTTCCACCATGGCGCCTCTGGGCAGCGAGCAGTCCGGGTCGTTGGCCTCCAGGATCGGCCGGATATCGCGTTCGCTCATGCGGCGGGTCGCGTCCCGCATCATGATCTGTTCGCTGGAAAGCTCGAATTTCATCGCCGCTGGTCCCTCAGGGCATCACGAAGCCGCCGTTGACGCTCATCACCTGGCCGGTGACCCAGCCGGCCCGCCGGCTCGCCAGATAGGCGATGGCGCCGGCGATGTCGTCGGGCTCGCCCAGGCGCCGGGTTGGATACATCCTGAGCACGGTCTGTTGGCGCCGCGCATACTTCTCCTCGCCCATGGAGGCGCGCAGGCCAGCCTCCCGCTCCTGGCGCAGCTCGGTGTTGGTGGCGCCGGGCGAGACGATGTTGAGCGTCACGCCGTTCCGCCCCACCTCCTGCGCCACCGATTTCACCAGGGCGACGACGCCTCCCTTGGCGGCGGCATAGTAGGAAAGCCGCGCCTGGCCGACCCGCGCGGCATCGGAGGCGAGGCAGACGATGCGGCCATAGCTCCGCTCGCACATCCCCGGCAGCACCGCGTGGATGGCGTTCATCGGGCCAGAGAGACAGACGTCCAACATTCGCGCCCAGTCCTTGGGCGTAGAGTCTAGGAAGGTCTTGTCGTCCAGCACGGCGGCGGAATTCACCAATATGTCGGGCGCGCCCAAGGTGTCCTCGGTCCGTGCCAGCAATGCCCCAATCGACTCGGCCGACGTGATGTCGCAAGCCACGCCGATCACCGAGGCGCCCGTCGCCGCCAACCTCCCCGCCGCCGCCTCGGCCGCTTGGCCATCGATATCGGCGATGGCGACCTTGGCCCCCTCCCCCGCCATCTGGGCCGCCGCCGCGAAGCCGATCCCGCGCGCCGCGCCGATCAATACCGCGACATCGCCGTCCAATCCGTAGTCCACCCGTCTCCTCCCGCTCGCTGGCGCGGCGCATCATCGTCCGAACCTCAGACCCAGGCAAGCGGAGGTGGGAAGCCTCGGTTGACAGATGGCCGCCGGTCACGATGAATGCGGCGCGCGGCGATTTGGGAGGAGCGAGGGCATGAGCGAGGCGTTGATCGAGACCCGGCGCGAGGGGGCGGCCCTGGTCGTGACCTTCAACCGGCCGAAGGTGCGGAACGCCATCTCCGTCGAGACCATGGAGGCCTTGATCGGCGCCATGGACGAGGCGGCGGCGGACGACGGCGTCGCGGCCGTCATCTTCACCGGCGGGCCCGACTATTTCTCCGCTGGCGCCGACCTGAACGACGCCCAGGCGATCGACGGGGCAAAAAGCGGCGTCGAATACTTCAACCGCTGGCATCGCCTGTGCAACGCGGTCGAAACCATGCCAAAGCCGGCGATCGCCGCGATCGAGGGCTTCTGCATGACGGGGGGCTGCGAATTCGCACTCGCCTGCGACCTGCGTGTCGCTGGCGAGGGCTCGACATTCGCCATCACCTCGTCACGCATCGGCACGGTGGCGGGCGCGGGCGGCACCCAGCGTCTGCCGCGCGTCGTCGGCGCCAGCCGCGCGCTTGAAATCCTCTTCGCGGCCGAGCCGATCGATGCGGCCGAAGCCTACCGCATCGGCCTGATCAACCGGCTGACGGCGAAGGGCGGGGCGCTGCCCCAGGCGCTGGAACTTACCGAACTCTACGCCACGCGGGCGCCCTTGAGCCTCGCCTTCGTCAAGCGCGCCGTGCATCGCGGCATGCAGATGGATCTCGCCAGTGCGGTCGAGTTCGAGGCGATGCTCGTCGCGACCATCTACGGCACCAACGACCGGCGCGAGGGCATCGCCGCCTTCCTGGAAAGACGATCGGCCAACTTCACGGGGACATGAAAACAATGGAATTCCGCAATCTCGGCCCCTCTGGCCTTCGCGTTTCGCTGGTCGGGCTCGGCTGCAACAATTTCGGCATGCGGCTGGACCTGGAGGGCACCCGCGCCGTGGTGCACCAGGCGCTCGATGACGGCATCACCCTCTTCGACACGGCGGATACCTATGGCGGGCGCGGCGGCTCGGAGGAACAGCTCGGCCAGATCCTGGGCGCCAACCGCAAGGAAATCGTGCTGGCCAGCAAGTTCGGCATGAAAATGGCCGATGACGATCACCACCAGGGGGGCTCGCGCCGCTGGATGATGACCGCGGTCGAAGACAGCCTGCGGCGCCTGCAAACCGACTGGATCGACCTCTACCAGCTGCACCAGCCCGACCCCCTGACGCCGATCGACGAGACGTTGAGGGCGCTCGAGGACCTCGTGCGCCAGGGCAAGGTGCGCTACATCGGCTGCTCCAACCTCACCGGCTGGCAGGTAGTCGAGGCGCACTGGACGGCGGCGACCGGCGGGACGTCCGAGTTCGTCTCCTGCCAGGACGAATACAATTTGTTGAACCGGGCCATCGAGGGCCAGCTGCTGCCGGCGATGGAACGGTACGGCCTGGGCCTGCTGCCCTATTTCCCGCTGGCGAGCGGGCTGCTGACCGGCAAATACCGGCCGGACGCGATGCCGGAGGGCGCGCGGCTGACTAACGACCCGACCTTCGCCAACCGGGTCTACGTGACGGACGGGAACTGGGCGATCGTCGCCGCCCTCACCGCCTTCGCCGAGGCGCGCGGCCACGGTCTGCTGGAACTTGCCTTCGCCTGGCTCGCCGCCCGGCCCGAGACCTCCTCGATCATCGCCGGCGCCACGCGGCCCGAACAGATCACCGCCAATGTCCAGGCGATCGGTTGGGAGCTTTCCGACGACGAACTGGCGGAGATCGACGGAATCACGCTCGGGGGCTAGATCCCGCCCAAGAACTCCTCGCTCCATTGGTCGTAGTCGGCGCGCCGCGTCACGCGGCGCATCAGGTCGGCGTCGGCGACGCCGGGGAGGTCGCCGGGCGCGGTGCCGTCGCGCAGCGCCTTCAGCGTCGCATGGGTCGCCCGCACGGCGGCCATGAAGGGGTGGTGGCCCTGGAGCGCGACGCGGACACGCCGGGCGCCGAGATATTCCTTGTCGGCGAGCTCCGGCCCCGTGCCGCCGAGGATGAAGGGCAGCGAGACGGCCGCCGAGACCGCGTCCAGCTCCGCCCGGGTCTTGATGCCGACGAGGAAGATCGCGTCGACGCCCACTTCTTCATAGGCCTTGGCGCGGGCGACCGCGTCGTCGATGCCGGTGATCGCCGGCGCGCTGGTGCGGCCCGCGATCACCAGGTCCGGGTCCTGCCGTCCCTGGAGCGCCGCCTTCATCTTGCCGACGCCCTCGGGAATCGAGACGAGCCGGGTCTCCTTCACGCCGAACTCATTCGGCAACACCGTGTCCTCGATCGAAAGCGCGGCGACGCCCGCCGTCTCCAACTCCTCCACCGTGCACTTTACGTTCAAGGCATTGCCGTAGCCGTGGTCGGCGTCGACCAGCAGCGGCAGATTGCCCGCCCGATTGATGCGGTAGGCCTGCTGGGCGAACTCCGTGAGGGTCAGGACGATCAGGTCCGGCGCGCCGGTGACGCTCATGGAGCCGATGGAACCCGCGAACATGCCGACCTCGAAGCCCAGGTCCTCGGCGATACGGGCGGAGATGGCGTCGTAGACGCTGCCCGGATGGACGCAAGCGTCGCCGGCGAGCACGGCGCGAAAGGCTTGGCGGCGGGAACCCCAATGCATGATTTAAACTCCTCTCGTGCAAGCCTCGCCGGGCCGGCGGGCGCGGAACTATAGCGCGGGCGGCGGCGTTCCGCCCGCGTTGACAAGCGCCGCCGGCGGGGCCACGTTGGCCCTCGATCCCACGGAGGCGGAAATTGCGGTCCTACCTCGAATTCGAACGGCCGATCGCGGAACTCGAGGACAAGATCCTGGAGCTGCGCAAGCTCGACGGCGTCGGCGAGGGCCAGGTCGACATCGAGGACGAGGTGGCCCACCTGCAGAGCAAGGCCGACCTGCTGCTGAACGAGACCTACGCCGAACTCAGCCCTTGGCACAAGACCCTGGTCGCCCGCCACCCCCACCGGCCCCATTTCACCGACTATATCGAGGGGTTGATCGAGGACTTCACCCCGCTCGCCGGCGACCGCGCCTTCGCCGACGACAAGGCGATGATCGGCGGTATCGGGCGCTTGAAGGGCCGCTCGATCATGATCGTCGGCCAGGAGAAGGGGGCCGACACGGAAGGCCGGGTAAAGCACAACTTCGGCATGGCCCGGCCCGAAGGCTACCGCAAGGCGATCCGGCTGATCCGCCTCGCCGATCGTTTCGCCCTGCCGGTGGTGACGCTGGTCGATACCCCCGGCGCCTATCCGGGCATCAGCGCGGAGGAGCGCGGCCAGGCGGAGGCGATCGCCCGCTCGACAGAGGCCTGCCTCGATGCCGGCGTGCCGATCGTCGCCTGTATCGTCGGCGAGGGCGGCTCGGGTGGCGCGGTGGCGCTCGCCTCCGGCAATCGCGTGCTGATGCTGGAACATGCCATCTATTCGGTGATCATGCCCGAGGGCTGCGCCTCGATTCTTTGGCGCTCGGCCGAGAAGGCCCAGGAGGCGGCGGACGCGCTGAAGCTGACGGCGAGGGACCTGATGGAGCTGAAGGTCATCGATGGCGTCGTCTCGGAGCCGGTCGGCGGCGCGCACCGGGACCGCGACAAGACGATCAACGGCGTCGGCGACGCGATCGTGGCCGCGCTCGACGAATTCGGGGACCGGACGGCCGACGAAATCCGCGCGCACCGGCGGGAGAAGTTCCTGCAAATCGGCCGCGTCGGGCTCGCCTGAGAGACCCGAGCGCGAAGACCCGCGCCCGATCCGCCGGCCTGGGAAACACGACGATACCATGAGCGACCAAGACGCCATCCTCTTCGCCAACGAGGCCTTCTACCAGGCCTTCGCCGAGCGCGACATGGGCGCGATGGAGGCGATCTGGGCCGAGCGGGACTCGGTGGCCTGCATCCATCCGGGCTGGCATCCGCTGGAGGGCCGCGACGAGGTGCTGGAGAGCTGGCGGGCGATCCTGGCGAACGCGGGTTCGCCCCCGGTCGTCTGCCGCGAGCCGCGCGTCCACATGCGCGGCGAGATGGCCTTCGTCGTCTGTTACGAGGACATTCACGGCCAGTTCCTGATCGCCACCAACGTCTTCGTCCGCGAGGGCCGGACCTGGCGCATCGTCCATCACCAGGCGGGTCCGACCGCGGGCCGGCCGGAGACGGGCGAGGACGAGGGCGAACGCACGGTGAATTGAGGTGGCCGGCCGGGCCGGGGAGCGGATCGGCCAAGCCGCCATCATGACCGACGGCCAGCACCAGGGAGGGTTCGAGGCATGGGGGCACGCGATCCGGTGATCGTCGGCGTGGCCGACGTGGATCTGGTCGACGGCAAGATCGCCGACGGCGTCAAGGTCCTGAACATGCAGGCGCGCGCCGCCAAGGCCGCGCTGGGCCAGGCGGGCCTCGGGCTCGGCGAGGTCGACGGCCTGTTGGTGGCGGGCGCCCGCACCGCGCTGGCGCACGGCACCGGCGATACGCTCTCCAGTGGCGCCACTTGCGTCCTGGCCCGGCGCTGAGAAGGGAGGCCGAACCATGAGCGACAAACCGCCGCCCACCATCGATGCCGACAGCGCGCCCTTTTGGGCCGCCGCCAAGGCGGGCCGCCTGGATATCCCGCAATGCGGCGACTGCGGCAAAACCTACTTCCCGCCCCGCCTCCTCTGCCCCCACTGCCACGCGGAGATCGGCGGCTGGCTGACCGCCGAGGGCACCGGCACGATCTACTCCTTCACCGTCGCGCGGCGCCCGGCCCACCCCGGCTTCAAGGACGATGTGCCCTATGTGGTGGCCCTGATCGAGCTCGACGAGGGCGCCCGGATGATGAGCAATATCGTCACCGACGATCCCGACGGCGTGCGTATCGGCGAACGGGTCGAGGTCTTCTTCGATCCGGTGAACGAGGAGCTGACGATGCCGAAATTCCGCCGGCTCGATACGTAGGCCATGGCCGTCTCGGAGGACACACCCATGACCACCACCATGACCCGGGACGAAGCCCGGGCCTTCCTCGCCGCGCCGCGCGTCGCCATCCTCTCGGTGCCGCAGCCGGGGCGCGGGCCGCTGGCGAGCCCGGTCTGGTACCGGGTCGAGGCGAACGGCGACCTCGCCTTCATCACGCCCGAGGATACGGCCAAGGGCCGGTTGATCGCGGTCGGCACCCGCCTCTCGCTCTGCGTCCAGAAGGACACCCCCTCCTACCAGTACGTCAGCGTCGAGGGCCCGGTGGCGCGGATCGACGCCGCCGACTGGTCGGCCGACCTGATTCCGATGGCGACCCGTTATCTGGGCGCAACCGAGGGCAGGGCCTACGCCGACGCCATGTTGGCGGCCTTCGCCCGGACGGGCCGCATGCTGGTCCGCTTGCGCCCCGAACGCTGGCTGACGGCGGACTATTCGAAGCGGGCGCGAGGGGGCGGGTGACTGCCGCAATAACCGGAACCGGCCGTCATCCTAGGTCGGCCGAACGAAGACAAGGGAGAACGACATGGCTGGCGTGGACATGGAGATGTTGCGGGCGCGCGTTATCGTCTGAAACTATTGGCGGGCACCATGCTCGAAGCCCATGTCGAATGCCTCGACGAGATCCACGAGCGCGCCCTTGGGGTCACCCACGTCCCGCGATTTCGAGCATGACGTGGCGACGTGAAAATTCGATCGATGCGACACGTCGCCGACCAAACCGCCATTTGCCGCGACGTAAGTGCCGTCAATCGGCGTCGCGGCGACTTTTCGACCACTCGCGCGCGCGGCGCCGGGCCTCCGCGATTTTGTCCGCATTCATGAGATTGGCCGTGTAGGCCAAGCATTCTTTCCCCTTGTCGTGACCCGCCGACGCGGCGAGGGCGCACCACATATAGGCTTGCACGAGATCCTTTTGCACACCTTGACCCAGGAGATAGGAGGCACCCAGGTTGGTCTGGGCCATGGGCTCTCCCCGAGCCGCGGCCTTGCGATACCATGCAACCGCCTTTTCAACATCCTGTTCGACGCCCCAGCCGTTCCGATACATCTCGCCAATATTGGTCTGGGCGGTGATATCGCCTTGATCCGCGGCCTTGCGGTACCAGGCCATGGCCTTGGCAAAATCTTGCGGGACGCCACGTCCCTTATCGTACATATAGCCGAGATCGTATTGCGCATCGGCGTAACCCTGCTCCGCCGCCTTGCGGTACCACTCGATGGCGCGCGCAAAGTCCTGCTTTACGCCCCGGCCCCTGGAATACATGAACCCGACATTGGTTTGCGCTTCGAGATGGCCTTGCTCGGCCGCCTTCCGGTACCATGTCATGGCCCGCCCGTCGTCTCGCGCCACGCCCTTTCCGTCGCTGTACATTTGGCCAAGGTTGTATTGCGCCGCCGCCGCGCCCTGCTCGGCGAGCGGTCGCCATTCGGCAAGCGCCGCCTCGTAGTCTTCACGCTGATATGCCTCTACCCCCTTCTTGAAATCTTGCGCCGTCGCCGACAGCGCAAATACCAAGCCGATGATCGAACACAAGGCGACGCGCATGGTGTTCTCCTCCAGGGCGAGAGTAGCATGTCTTCGTCATCATCCCGCTTCGGCCCACGCGGCGGGCACCTCCCCACCCATGTCGCATTCGCGACAATTACCGTCGCGAAACGTCCAGTCCCCCCATCCACTCGTTGATACGAGGTTTTGTTACGGCACCCCCGGCGAGGCGCTACACTCCACCTCCCGGGGTACCGACACCTGAGGAGACGGGCTCATGGAAAGCCAGGCGGGCGTGGTGGTCATCGGGGGCGTCGTCGTTGGCGTCTCCCTCGACTATCATCCGACCAAGACCGGGAGTCGGACGTGACGCTGCTGGACCGTGGCGCGCAACCTCGCGTGCTTCCGCCCATGACGATCGAAACGAAACGTCTCCGGCTCCGCCCCTTCGACCCGGACGACGGCGGCGACCTCTTCCGCCTCTATGGCGACCCGCGTGTCATGGCGATCCGCAAGATCGGCGTGCAGACGCGGGAGGGCTCGGATGAACAACTCAGCCAAATCCTCGACCACTGGGACCGGCGCGGCTTCGGCCTGCTCGCGGTGCTGGATCGCGACGCCGGCCGCTTCCTTGGCGAATGCGGCCTGCGCGAGATGGCCGGTCGCGACTCCCCGATCGAACTCAGCTACGGCCTGCTGCCCGTGGCCTGGGGTGCCGGCCTCGCCACGGAAGCCTCGATGGCCGTTCTCGACTGGGGCTTCGGCCCCTTGGGCCTCGCGGCCATCCACGCCGTCGCCCGCGCCGACAACCACCGCTCGCGGCGGGTGATGGAGAAGCTGGGGTTCGGCTTGGTCGCGGAGCGGGCGGGCGCGAGAGCGGCGGTGGTCGAATATCGCCTGGCGCGCCCGGGTCCCTGACGCTCCACGGCTCGGCCCCGGCGAGGGTCACGACAGGACTTGCCGCGCGGGGAGAGATTTCCGACTTTCGAGGGCCGACGATCATCCGGACGCCCATACGAGGTCCTGCCTGCCACCCGCCTCACGGCCGCCCATGGACGTGGACACCGCCAGCCTTCGACATCGAATTCATGTCGACCCGGGCGACCCTCCACCATGAGTTCGACGATCTTGAATGTTGAATGTCAAGGCGAAGCCGGAATCCATGGCCGGCGCCCACGCCTCTCCGTCATAATCATGGGTTTAGGGTTGCTGTCGCCGGCTCGGCGGTTCGAATGCATGCCCCAACGGCGGCGAGTGCCCGCCTCAACCCGCGCGGCGGCTCCACCCCATGTCGCATTCACGACACTTCCCGTCGCGAAACGTCCAGTCGCCCCACCCACTCGTTGATACGACGTTTCGTTACGGCACCCCCGGCGAGGCGCTACACTCCACCTTCCGGGACACCGACACCCGAGGAGACGGGCAGATGGAAAGCCAGGCGCGCGTGGTGGTCATCGGGGGGGGCGTGGTCGGCGTCTCTCTCGCCTATCATCTGACCAAGGCCGGGTGGTCGGACGTGACGCTGCTGGAGAAATACGAGCTCACCAGCGGCTCCACCTGGCACGCGGCGGGGCTGCTGCCACTCTTCAACATGAGCTACTCGGTCGGGCAGATCCACAAGTATTCGGTCGACCTCTACAAGACGCTGGAGGCCGAAACCGGGCAGGACGTCGGCTTCCACGTCACCGGCAACCTGCGCCTCGCCACCAACAAGGAGCGGATGGACGAGTACAAGCGCTATTGCGGCACCGCCAACACCATCGGCGTGCCCTTCGAGATGATCGGGCCCGAGGAGATCGCCAGGCTCTGGCCGATCGCCAACGTCGAGGGGCTGGTCGGTGCCCTCTTCCATCCCCACGATGGCCACATCGCGCCGGCGGACCTGACCCAGGCCATGGCGACGGGCGCGCGGAAGCGGGGGGCGCGAATCCATCGCCAGACCTCGGTCACGGGAATTGAGCAAAAGCCGAACGGCGAATGGCTGGTGCGGACCGACAAGGGCAACATCGCTTGCGAACACCTCGTCAGCTGCACCGGCAACTACGCGCGCGAGACGCTGGCCATGGTCGGCCTCGATATCCCGGTGATTCCGGTCGAACACCAATATATCGTCACCGACGAGGTGCCGGAGCTGGTGGCGCGCCACGAACAGGGCCTGGCCGAGATGCCGGTGCTGCGCGAGAGCGACGCGTCGTATTACCTGCGCGAGGAGCGCCAGGGCTACATCCTGGGGCCTTACGAGAAGGGCGCGCCCGCCTGCTTCGTCGATCGTGTGCCTGAATCCTTCGAGCAGGACCTGTTCCCGGGCGACCTGGAGCGGCTGATGCCGCACGTCGAAGCGGCGATTCACAGGGTGCCGAGCTTCGAGGCCGCCGGCATCAAGGACATCATCAACGGACCCATCGCCTATACGCCGGACGGCAGCCCGCTGGTCGGGCCGGCCTGGCATCTCAGGAACTTCTGGATGTCGGAGGGCCACAGCTTCGGCGTCACGGCGGCGGGCGGGGCGGGCAAGTTCCTCGCCGAATGGATCGTCGAGGGCGAGCCCTCGGTCGACCTCTTGGACGTCGACCCGCGCCGTTTCGGCGCCTATGCCAACAAGGCCTACACCAAGGCCAAGAACGAGGAAGCCTACGAGCACGTCTTCGTCATCCATTACCCCGACGAGGAACGCCCGGCCGCCCGGCCGGCGCGGACCAGCCCGATCCATGAGCGCCTGGCGGCGCGCGGCGCCGTCTGGGGCCAGCGCTATGGCTGGGAACGGCCAAACTGGTTCGCGCCCGAAGGCGTCGCGGCCGAGGACGTCTGGAGCTTCCGCCGCTCCAACTATTTCGAGCATGTCGGCAACGAGTGCCGGACGGCGCGCGAACGGGCGGCGTTGATCGACATCACCAGCTTCACCAAGCACCGCGTCTCCGGGCCCGGCGCCGAGGCCTATCTTGACGCCATGGTCGCCCGCCGCCTGCCGAAGGCCGTGGGGCGCATCAACCTGGCGCACGCCTTGACGCCCAACGGCGGGGTCAGAAGCGAGTTCACGATCCTGCGCGAGGGGCCGGAAAGCTTCTATCTGGTGAGCTCCGGCGCCGCCGAGCGCTTCGACAACGACCTGCTGGTGAAGCGGCTGCCGGGCGACGGCTCCGTGCGGCTGGAAAACCTCACCACCAGCCTCGGCTGCCTGGTCCTGGTCGGCCCGCGTGCCCGCGATATCCTGCAAAAGGCGACCGACGCCGACCTATCGAACGACGCCTTCAAGTGGCTGACCGGCCAGCGGATCGGCGTCGGCCTGGCGCCGGATGTCCGCGCGCTCCGCGTGAATTTCGTGGGTGAACTCGGCTGGGAGCTGCATCACCCCATCGAATACCAGAACCACATCTTCGATACCCTGATGGCGGCCGGGGCGGAATACGGCCTGGGCATGTGCGGCATGCGGGCGATGGATTCGCTCCGCATCGAAAAATCCTACCGCATGTGGGGCCAGGACCTGACGCGGGAATACAGCGTCTTCGAGGCGGGTTTGAATCGTTTCGTCCACCTCGACAAGGGCGAGTTCACGGGGCGCGCGGCGCTGTTGAAGCAGCAGCAGGAAGGCGTGCCGCAATCCTTCGTCACGCTGGAAGTGGCCGCGGACGACGCGGACCCCTTGGGCAATGAGCCGCTGTATCTGAACGGCGAAATGATCGGCCGGGCGACGGCCGGCGCCTACGGCCATGTCGTCGGCAAAAGCCTGGCGATCGGCTATGTGACGCTCGGCGTGGCGGCCGAGGGCACGGGCCTGGAGATCGAAATCCTGGGCGACTGCCGGGCGGCCAAGGTGATCCCCGAGTCCCCGTGGGACCCGATAAACGCCCGGCCGCGGGCCTAGGCCCGCGGCGAAGAATTGCGGCATCCCCGGCCGGCCCGCTCCCCCGGCCCAACCACCCGTGGAGTGTACCCTTGGGGTGGTTGGGCCGGGGGAGCGGGCCGGCCGGGCCTCTTGAGGAGAAGAGCAAGATGGCTAGGCGAGCACGCGGCGGTGGGGCCGCCGCCAGGCGGGCGAAACGAGGCCAGGTCCGAATCGAGCAGCTGGGCCAGATCACCCGGCGCATGCCGCCCGTGGAAGTCATGGACGACGAAGCGGCCGAGATCATAGAGGCCAACGCCGACATCATCCTGGAAGAGATCGGCATCGAGTTCCGCGAGGACCCGGAGGTGCTGGCGCTCTGGCGCGAGGCGGGCGCCGACGTCCAGGGCGAACGGGTGCGTTTTCCGAAAGGCCTCTGCCGCGAGCTGCTGAAGACGGCGCCGCGCGAGTTCACCCAACTCGCCCGCAACCCCGCAAACAACGTGACCTTCGGCGGCAAGACCACGGTGTTCGCGCCGGTTTACGGGCCGCCCTTCGTCTCGGATCTGGAGGGCGGCCGGCGCTACGGGCAAATCGAGGATTTCCGCAACTTCGTCAAGCTGGTCTACATGTCGCCGGCGCTGCACCATTCGGGTGGCACGCTCTGCGAGCCGGTCGATCTGCCCGTGAACAAACGCCACCTGGACATGGTCTACAGTCATATCCGCTGGTCCGACAAGGCCTTCATGGGTTCCGTTACGGCACCGGAACGAGCGGCGGATTCGGTGAAGATGGCGCGGATTCTTTTTGGATCCGAAACGGTCGAGCGGAACTGCGTGCTGGTGAACCTGATCAACGCCAACTCGCCGATGGTGTTCGACGCCACGATGGTCGGCGCGCTGAAGGTCTATGCCCGGGCGAACCAGGCGTCCATGGTGAGCCCCTTCATCCTGTCCGGCGCCATGGCGCCGGTGACGGTGGCGGGCACGCTGGCGCAGACCTTGGCCGAGGCGCTGGCCGGGATGGCGCTGACGCAGCTGGTGCGGGCTGGCTCCCCGGTGATCTTCGGCTCCTTCGCCTCGTCGATGTCGATGCAGTCGGGCGCGCCCACCTTCGGCACGCCGGAGCCGGCCCTGGCGCTCTATGGTTGTGCCCAGCTCGCCCGGCGTCTGGGGCTGCCCTTCCGCTCCGGCGGCGCCTTCACCGCCTCCAAGGCGGTCGATGCCCAGGCCGCCTACGAGAGCGGCCAGACCTTGCAGCCCACGTTGATGGCCGGCACCAACTTCGTGCTGCACGCCGCCGGCTGGCTGGAGGGCGGCCTGGTCTCGTCCTATGAAAAGCTGATCGTCGACGCCGACCAGCTCGCCATGCTGCAGAGCTTCGCCAAGGGGATCGACGTCACGGAGAACGGCCAGGCGATGGACGCGGTGCGCGAGGTCGGCCCTGGTGCCCACTACCTCGGCTGCGCCCACACGCAGGCCAACTTCGAGACCGCCTTCTGGCGCTCGGGCGTCGCCGACAACAACAGCTTCGAGCAGTGGGAGAGCGAAGGCGCCCAGGACACCGCCCGGCGGGCGCACGCGATCTGGAAACAAAAACTCCGCGACTACGAGGCCCCGCCCCTCGACGAAGGCATCGACGAAGCCCTCCAGGCCTTCATGACCCAACGCAAGGACTCGATGCCCGACGCGTTCGTCTGAGGCCGGGCGTCAGATCCGGACGTCGATGGCGCTGCCCGGGCGGGCGCGGGAGAGGGTTCGGTCGGCGAGCGTGCCGTCGGGGATGCCGCCTTGGGGATCTTCGCGGCCGAGGCCCGGTCGTTCCCGGTCGGCGGGATGCGGCCGGCCGGGACCAGGCGCCGTCTCGCGAATCCGCTCCAGCGGGCCGCCCGCGCCGCCCGCGCCCTGGCGCGAGGAAAATGGCGCCTCGCCGTCGTCGCCGGCCTCGAATCCGAGCGGCTCGGAGGCGGTGTTCGGCGGCGCGGTGGCGGCCTCGTCGCGGTCTTTCGCGGTTGCGGCCGCGCTCCCGGCGTCGGCCGGGCTCGCGCCGGCGGACTCCGCCGCGCGCTGGCGGTTGAGTTCCGCCCGCGCCTCGCGGCGCAGCGCCTGGGCGGCGGCGGCGACCTGGCGGTCCTGGGGGGAAGGCTCGGCCGGCGCCGTGGCGGCGCGCCCGACCTGGTCGGCCTTTTGAAGGGTCGCCCGCGGATCGCCGGCGACCGGGCTGGTGTCGATCGCCACCTCGCCGGCAACGGCGTAGCGCCGGCCGTCGGGCCCGGTCCGGTAGCGGTAGGAGGGCTGGCCCGCATGCACGCCGCCCGCCGCCCGCCGCCGCATGCGCCCGTTCGTGCGCGCGGACCTCGCGGTCGGCCGCTTTCAGTTCGCGAACCTCGGCCTCTTGCGCCGGGTCCAGCGCGCCGGCGCGGGCCGGAGCACCGGCCTCCGCGCCATCCGCGCTCTCGTCCTGCAACTGGGTGATCGCGTCGAGCGAGAGCAGGGCGCCACCATGGCGGCCCGGCGGCCGCCTGGCCACCGAATCGGGGGCGGAACCGGGTTCCCCCACGCGGCGGATCGGCCGCGCCGCCGCGTCCCGCTCGTCGCGTCCAGGCGGCGGCGGAGCGGCCGAGCCCGCGCGCGCCGTCTCGTCGCGTTTCGACCGGGTGAAGTAACCGGTTTCGAAGGAGGGCCGGGCGCCGCCGGCGCCCACGCCGCTGTCCAAGGTCATCACGCCTTCTCGCGTCTCTTCGACCGGGCGTTCTCGCCGGCCGGGTCGAGGTCGCGTCGCAGGATGGGCGCGGGTCGTTAACGAAGCGTGAAGCGCCGGCGGCGCCCCGCGGCCCGGGATGCGGAAGGCTTCAGATCAAGCCGCCGAGCGGCGAGGAGGGATCGGCGTAGAGCTTCCGCGCCATGCGGCCGGCGCGGTAGGAGAGGCGGCCGGAGATCACGGCGTGCTTCATCGCTTGCGCCATCAAGATCGGATTCTTGGCCTCGGCGATCGCCGTGTTCATCAATATCCCATCGCAGCCCAGTTCCATCGCCACCGTCGCGTCCGAGGCCGTGCCGACGCCGGCATCGACCAGCACGGGCACCTTCGCCTGTTCGACGATGATGCGGATCTGCACCGGGTTCTGCACGCCGAGGCCGGAGCCGATGGGGGCGGCCAGGGGCATGATCGCGCAACAGCCGATCTCCTCCAGCCGCTTGGCCTGGATCGGATCGTCCGAGCAATAGACCATCACCTCGAAACCGTCGGCGACAAGGTCCGCCGCCGCGCGCATGGTCTCCGGCATGTTGGGATAGAGGGTCTTCTGGTCGCCCAGCACCTCGAGCTTGACCAGGTTCCAGCCGCCGGCTTCCCGCGCCAGGCGGAGCGTGCGCACCGCGTCCTCGGCCGTGTAGCAGCCGGCGGTGTTCGGCAGGTAGATGATCTTTTCGGGGTCGACGAAATCGACCAGCATCTCCTGGTTGGGGTCGGTGATGTTCACCCGGCGCACCGCCACGGTGACGATCTCGGCGCCCGAGGCCTCGATCGCCCGGCGGGTCTCGTCGAAATCCTTGTACTTGCCCGTGCCGACGATTAGGCGCGAGGCCAGCCGCCTGCCGGCGACGATGAAGGGGTCTTCCTCGTCCGCCGCCAGCGCGTCGCCGCCGCCGATGAAGTGGACGATCTCCAGCTGGTCGCCGTCGCCGACCATGACGTCGCAGTAGGTCGAACGCGGCACGATCTCCAGGTTGCGCTCCAGCGCCACCTTGCGGAAATCGAGGCCGAGCGAATCGAGCAGTTCCACCACCGTCAGCGGTTTGGGGAAAAGGCGGTCTTCCCCGTTGATCGTCACTTGCATGGCCAAGAGCTGTCCTCGTGCCGGGTTGCGAAATCGGGCCGGATGATGCGCATCCTCGCCATGTTCTGACAAGGCCGCGCCGGGTCGCGCGGGCGACCGCTTTTCCGTCCCTCCTGGTCCCAGTATATAGGCTCTTGCGGTGATTCCCAGCCGCGGGCATGCGCGAGGGGCGACGAGATGGCGGTAATCCAGGTCCTGAACGGGCCCAACCTCAACATGCTGGGGACGCGCGAGCCCGACGTCTACGGCCATCTGACGCTCGCCGACATCGAGGCGATGTGCCGCGAGAAGGGCGCCGCCCTCGGCCACGAGATCGACTTCCGCCAGTCCAACCACGAGGGCGAGCTGGTGACCTGGATTCAGGAGGGACGCGGGCGCGTCGAAGCGCTGGTGATCAACCCCGCCGCCTATACCCATACCTCGGTGGCGCTGCACGACGCGATCCGCGCCGTCGGCGTTCCGACCTGGGAGGTGCATCTCTCCAACGTTTACCAGCGCGAAGAGTTCCGTCATCATTCCTACATCAGCCCGCTGGCCCGGGGGGTGATCTGCGGCTACGGCGCCAAGGGCTACATGGCGGCGCTCGAGGCGGCGGCGGACCACATCGCCGGTCGGGCGTGAGGGCCGGCGGCACGGACGAGGAGGAGGTGGCGCGGCGATGAGCGGATTCGATATCGATCGCGACCTGATCCGCGAGCTGGCCGCGCTCCTCGAGGAAACCGGGCTGGCCGAGATCGAGATACAGGAGGCCGAGCGGCGCATCCGCGTCGCCGCCCGGCGCCGGCGCCCGTGGCGGTGGCGGCGGTCCCGTCCCAGGCCGCCGCGCCCGGCCTGGCAGCGGCGGAGGAATCGCTCGACAACCACCCGGGCGCGCTCACCTCGCCCATGGTCGGCACCGCCTATAGGGCGCCGGAGCCGGGCGCCGCCACCTTCGTCGAGGTCGGCGCCACGGTGCGCAAGGGCGAGACCGTGCTGGTGATCGAGGCGATGAAGACCTTCAACGAGATCCCGGCCCACCGCGACGGCACCGTGACGCGGATTCTCGCCGAGAACGCCGCCCCAGTGGAGTTCGGCGAAGTGCTGCTGGTGATCGAATAGGCCGGCGGGACCGAGAGGGATGTTCTCCAAGGTCCTGATCGCCAACCGCGGCGAGATCGCGCTCCGCATCCATCGCGCCTGCCGCGAGATGGGGATCGAGACCGTGGCCGTGCATTCGACGGCCGATGCCCGCGCGATGCACGTGCGCCTGGCCGACGAAAGCGTCTGCATCGGCCCGCCGCCGGCGCGCGACAGCTACCTCAACATCCCCGCCATCATGGCCGCCGCCGAGATCACCGGGGCCGAGGCGATCCATCCGGGCTACGGCTTCCTCTCGGAGAACGCCGAGTTCGCCGACATCGTGGAAGAGCATGGCGTCGCCTTCATCGGCCCGACGGCGGAACACATCCGCCTGATGGGCGACAAGGTGACGGCGAAGCGGACCGTCGGCGAACTGGGCCTGCCCGTGGTGCCGGGAAGCGACGGCCCGGTGCGCGACCTCGCCGAGGCCCGGGCCGAAGGGGCGCGGAGCGGCTATCCCATGTTGTTGAAGGCGGCGGCGGGCGGCGGCGGGCGCGGCATGAAGGTGGTCCGCGCCGAGGGCGAGCTGGAGGCCGCCTTCGCCACCACCCGGGCCGAGGCGCTGGCCGCCTTCGGCGACGACACGGTCTACCTGGAGCGCTACCTCGAGCGCCCGCGCCATGTCGAGGTGCAGGTGCTGGGCGACGGCCGGGGCCGCGTCGTGCACCTGGGCGAGCGCGACTGTTCGCTGCAACGCCGCCACCAGAAGGTCCTGGAGGAATCGCCCTCGCCCGCCCTCGATGCCGATGCCCGAAAGGCGATCGGCACCCGGGTGGCGGACGCGCTTTCGAGGATTTCCTATCGCGGCGCCGGCACGGTCGAGTTCCTCTACGAGGACGGTGAGTTCAACTTCATCGAGATGAACACGCGGCTGCAGGTCGAGCACCCGGTGACCGAGGCCGTGACCGGCATCGATCTGGTCCGCGAGCAGCTCAGGATCGCGCACTCCGGCGCCATGGACCTGGAACAGGGGGACATCGGCATCGACGGCCACGCGATCGAGTGCCGGATCAACGCGGAATCGCCCTGGACCTCGGCGCCCTCGCCCGGCCGCCTCACCGACTATCATCCGCCGGGGGGCCTGGGCGTGCGCGTCGATTCGGGCCTCTATGCCGGCTACGAAGTGCCGCCCCATTACGACAGCCTGATCGCCAAGCTGGTGGTCGAGGGGCGCAATCGCAACGAATGCCTGATGCGGCTGCGCCGCGCGCTGGAAGAGTTCGTGGTCGGCGGCATCGAGTGCAATATCGACCTGCACCTGGCGCTGATGGGCGAGGGCGGCTTCATCGACGGCGACTACCACATCCACTGGCTGGAAGACTTCATCGAGCGCGCCCGGCCGCGATAAGTCGCGCGCCCATGGCGCCGTTCCGGCCGCGCGCCATGGACTCGATGAACATCCAGGCTGGTCCCCTCGACCGGCGCACTGTTCGCTGTTTGTGGTCACGAACGTCGACCAGGATCGGAGAGGAGACCGAGATGGCACTTTGTCGCGGGATCGCTCCACTTGCGCCGCGCGGGCCAGCAGGTGGGGCGCATCCATGACGAAGGAATGAAAGCGCTCCCGCCACGGATGCCCGCGCCAGCCCTCGCGGAAGTTGCCGCGACGCCTCGGCGCGCGGAACGACCGCACTGAAAACCGTTGTCGGAACGGCAAAAAAATTCCGTTGAAAGAGCGTGGAACCCAATCACCTCATATAAACAAATGATGACACAACAGCTCTCTATGAATTAGAATACCGTCTGAATCCGTGAACCTCAGGCGCTTGGCCCAGGGCTCCGCGGGCGCGCCATCGAAGCGGAGAGCATCCAGAATGGTGACGAGCGCGATGACGTCAACGATTATTGCATGTCTTTCGGCGCTGGCGATCGCGGTGGCGATCGTGTTCACCTTCGGCTCGGACGTGGCGCCGGAGGGTCCCCGTGGAACTTTCCGCGACTGATCGGATCGGTTGGATCGATGCGGATGCATCGGGACCGGCCCGCGGTACCTTGTATATCGCCGTCGCCAACGACGGTGGCGCAAACCAGAACACGCTTCCGTTTAGGGTGACGCCTGAAAGGGGAAAAGGGGTCAGGCACCTTTTTTTCGTGTTGTCGAGGGCGGCGTGTAATGCTCAAGTCCATTGCGCTGATCAGGGTGACGTTGGCTTCCTTGTCGTTGGTTTCGATTGCCATGGCCGTGCCCGGAGACATTGAAAGAATCTCGGAAAACGGTCTGGGGCAATTTGGCAATCATTTTGGCTCAATTCGTGAATTGTATGCGTCACCTTGTTACGGCGGCGGCGAGGCAGGCTCGGTCATTGGCGCCGGGGGCGAGGCCGACGAGGTGGAACCAGCTCAGGTAGTTGTCCAGATAGCGGGTGGCGATGCCGCGGCGGGGACGCAGCAAGTCCTTCAACCGGCTGTGGCGGCTGTTCACCGTCTGCACATGCAGATCGCCCCGAACCCGTTCCCCCATCGAGCGGTTGAGTGCTTCGTGGCTCACCCCGAGCGCGGCGGCGCAAGGTGGATAGCTCGCGCCACCGTCGGAGACCAGCAGGGCGTCCTTCGCGACCACCGGGTCGAGAGCAGCCGTGAGCGCCGCCGCGTCGACCCTGGGCAGCACCGCGCTCACCGTCGTCCCGCTCCGGTCCGCCGCCATGAGAACCGGCACCTGCTCGCGCGAGAGGCCGCGCTTCTTCGCCTTGCCGCCCCGCCGCCGTGCCTTGCGTCCCAGCCCGCGCGCGCCCTTCCGGCTCTCCAGGACGTAGGTCTCGTCCGCTTCCACGATCCCCTTGAGCACCTCCGAATCGCTCCGCGCCGCCGCCAGAAACCGGTGACGCCAGCGGAACGCCGTGCTCACCGCCACGTCGCAGCGCGCCGCCGAGGCCTTCACCGTCTCCCCCTCCGCCAGCGACGCCCCGAACGACAGCCAGCGTTCCTTGTGGTGCAGGCCCGACAGCGGCGTACCGGTCAGCGCGTTGAAGGTCCTGCCGCAGCCCTTGCACTGGTAGCGCCGCAGACCCCGCGCCATACCGCGCGAAACCGCCCCTTCGCTCGCGCAGTGCGGACAGCGCCGGGCCTCGTCCACACCAAGCTCGATCGCGGCCTTCGATGCCTCGCCTTCGCTCCGGCCCGACAGCACCGCGAGCGCCTCGTGCCGCTGCACGCGCGTCAGCCCGCGCGCCGCCGAAAGCCACACCTGGAAACCCTTGCCGTCCATGACCCAACCTCCTGACATTCCGGGCATTCTATCACAAATGCATACGTTTCACGAATTGAGCCATCATTTTTCTAGTACTTGGGAGGTTTCGGCAAGGCATTTTGGCGCGGATGGAAACTTGGTCGTTTATGATTCTTTCGCCTCCAATCTGCATCCCGACGATACGGATATAACGTTCGATGTTTACCTTTACAACCGCCATAACGACACCTTGTCGCTGATCAGCCGCGCCAGTGCCACTGGAGCAAAGGGAAATAAGGGTAGCCATGGACCATCGATCAGCGCCGATGGCCGTTACGTGGCATATTGGTCTTCCGCGACCAATCTACATCCGGACGGTACGGACACGATTTCAGACATTTACGTTTACGACCGCCATAACGACACCTTGGAGCTGATCAGCCGCGCCAACGCCCGTGGGCCAACAGGAAATAGTAATAGCTTTCAAGCATCGATCAGCGCCGATGGCCGTTACGTGGCATATTGGTCCTATGCAACCAATCTCCATCCCGACGATACGGACACACATACGGACATCTATGTTTACGACCGCGACAACGGCACCACGGAGCTGATCAGCCGCGCCAGCGCCAGTGGACCAAAAGCGAATAATTATAGCTCTTTCGCATCGATCAGCGCGGATGGCCGATACGTGACATATCAGTCTGTCGCGACCAATCTGCATCCGGACGATATGGACACACATAAGGACATCTACGTTTACGACCGAAATGGCGGCACCACGGAGCTGATCAGCCGCGCCGGCGCCACTGGTCCGACGGGAAATCATGATAGCGATCAACCATCGATCAGCGCCGATGGCCGATACGTGGCATACCGATCCGAAGCGTCCAACTTGCATCCCGACGATGCGGATATGGGCTGGGACATTTACGTTTACGACCGCGACAACGGCACCACGGAACTGATCAGCCGCGCCAGCGCCACTGGTCCGACGGGAAATCATGATAGCGATCAACCATCGATCAGCGCCGATGGCCGCTATGTGGCATACTCGTCCGGCTCGACCAATCTGCATCCGGACGATGACGATGCGAATTCCGACATCTTCGTATACGATCGTGACAACGGCACCACGACACTGATGAGCCGGGTCGGGTTAAACGGCGTCAAAGGGGACGGACATAGTCGCAATCCGACATTGAGCGAGGATGCGACGTTGATCGCTTTCATGTCTGGGGCGAACAACTTGGACGGCGAAGCTAATGTATCTTATCAAGTATTAGTCAAGGAAACAGGTCACGAGCCCTCGAGCATTCCGCCAGCGAACACCGCGCCCACGGCCGTTGCCGGTCCCGATCAAACGGTCGAGGCGACCGGTGACGGCGGTGCCCGCGTCACCCTCGACGGTAGCGGCTCGTCGGACACGGACGGCTCGATCGTCTCCCATGCCTGGAGCTGGGCTGGCGGCGGCGCCACGGGCGCCGGCCCGACAGTGGGCCTGCCGGATGGCACCACGGTCGTGACGCTGACGGTGACCGACGACGATCGCGCCGCCGACACGGACATGGTGTCGATCACGGTCGTCAACGACTCGGATCTCGACGATGACGGTCTCACCGCCACGCAAGAGGCGGACCTGGGAACCGACCCTCTGGACCCGGACAGCGACAATGACGGCACGCTGGACGGCGATGAAATCGCCCAGGGTCGCGATCCCCTCGTCAACGAACCGGCCCCGTTGATCCCGATCGTTCAATTGCTGCTCGGCGATCAGCCTTGACGCTGATCGCTTCCCACGCGACCCCGCCGTGCCAATCCACCGGAGTACGACCAAGCCAATGGCGGTAGCACAGTTCAACCGGCGAGAAATAAGACTGTCTCCGGATTTCGAGGACTTCATCGAGCGCGCCCGGCTGGACGATTAGACCCATGCCCCTGGCGCCGCGCCGCCCCGCTCCTATAGAGTTCGCGTCGGGGAGGATCGCGACCATGGCGAAAGATCTGAAATTCGGCATCCAGACCAACGGCATCAAGCACGGCCACGACGACCCGATGCCCGACATCGACACGCGGTTTCGCATGGCGAAGGAGGCGGGCGTCTTCGACTATGTCGACAAGACCCCGGCGCCGGACGAGGTGGACGAGTTCCGGGCGGCGAGCGCCAAATACGACCTGCCGATCCGCGCCGGTGGCTGGTTCTACACGCTCGGGCGCGACGAGGCGCTGCTGAAGTCCAACCTGGCCCTGGCCAAGGAACTCGGCTCGCTGGCCCACAACACCCAGGTGATGATGCACCACGCGGACGGCCACCTGATTAGCAACGACGAGGTGATCGACTTCTATATGACCGCCGCCGAATGGGGCGACGCGGTCGGCGTCACGCCCTGCTTCGAGGTGCACGTGAACATGTGGAGCGAGGATTTCCGCCGCGTCGCCGAGGTCGCCCGCGCCATCGAGGCCAAGGGCGTCGATTTCCACATGACGCTGGACCACAGCCACGTGATCTTCAAGATCGACAATCCGAGGGAACAAGAGGTGCTCGGCATGCGGCCGGCGGTGGAATCGGGCGAGGTGATCCTCGATCCCTTCCAGCCCGGCAACGTCACCGACGTCTGGATCGAGGCCGGCTGGGTTCGCCACTGCCACGCCCGCGCCGCCATCCCAAACAATCCGAAGAACACCTCGGCCACCGGCCCCGACGGCAAGCCGGGGCGCGGCATCCAGTATCCCTTCGTCGAACCGAAGCCAGGCCAATACCACGCCGAATGGCGGGAGGAGGCGCTGGAGCCCTGGAAGGAAGTGGTCCGCAGTCTCTTGCGCCACCATGCCGCCGACGACGGCGCCGAACTCGGCCAGATCTCGACCGAGTTTATTCCCAACCTCGACTATGGCGAGGGTTGCGGCTATTCGCTCTTCGAACAGGGCGTCGCCTGCACCGAATGGATGCGCCGGACCTGGGACGAGGTACGGGCGGGTAGCTAATTGCGACCGCGCGCCCGAGCAAAGCCGAGGAAAAGCCCGCGTGGCGTCTGAACGCCATGCAATCCGCAATGAGTTCCGCTCATCGCGGGCGGCTATAATGCCGCGGATTTGAAGTTCTTCCGGTTGTTGGGGCGGGCACCGCGAGGAACTTCAAATCCGTAATCCACGCTGGATTCATGATTCCGCCAATGTCGCTATCGAATCGGCGGCCATGGCCTGGGTACGTTGCCACCGGCTTTCGCCGCCCTCCAGGCAGGTGTCAACGGCGGCCGGAATATGGGCCAGGGCGGCGGCGTAACAATGTACCAGTGGCTCGGTGGCAGCTTGTCCACGTAGTCCATAGGAGGGACCCGCGCGCGGGGCGACGTGCCTTTCAATGGGCAATCGGCGGCCCGCGCGTGGGAGGTTCCTGTGGACCCACGTGGGCAAGCGGGGGAGGAAGCGAGATTATTGGGAAGGGTGTCGTCGTCGCGATCGGCTCTGCTTGAGCCGGTAGCTTTCTGCGTTCATCTCCAGGATATGGACATGGTGGGTGATCCGGTCGAGCAGCGCGCCGGTGAGGCGTTCGCTGGCGAAGACGGAGGTCCATTCCTGGAAGGGCAAGTTTGAGGTGACGATGGTGGCGCCGCGCTCGTAGCGCTGGCTGAAGATCTCGAACAGCAGCTCACTCCCGGTCTGCGACAGCGGGACGTATCCGAGCTCGTCGACGATCAGGAGATTGACCTTGGCGAGCTGGGCCTGGAGGCGGAGCAGCCTCTTCTCGTCGCGGGCCTCCATCAGCTCATGCACCAGCTGGGAAGCGGTGGTGAAGCGGACGCTCAGGCCCTTCTGGCAGGCGGCCAGTCCGAGGGCGAGCGCGATGTGGGTTTTGCCGACACCGGAGGGGCCGAGCAGGATCACGTTCTCCCGCCGCGCGACGTACTCGCCCCGGGCCAGGTCCAGCACCAGCATCTTGTTGAGTTCCGGCACGGCCTTGAAGTCGAAGCTCTCGAGCTGTTTGACGATGGGGAACCTGGCTTGCTTGATGCGCCGCTCGACCAACCGGCGCTCTCGGTCGATCAGCTCCAGCTCGGTCAGCCGGGCGAGATAGCCGACATGGTCGACGCCGTCGCCGGCCGCGATCCGCGCCTGCTTGTCGTACTCGCGCAGGACGGTCGGCAGCTTCAGGCTCTTCAGTTGGTGATCGAGCAGGAGGCGTGGGGCTTCAGCCATGTCCGGCGCCTCCCGCCAGCAAGGTTGCGTAATCGGCGATCCGTGTCGCGGCGACAAAGGGCTGGGGGAGGTGAGGATAGCGAGAGAAGTCCAGGTGGGCCGGTCGCCTCTCGATCCGGGCCAGGAGCAGATGCTTGACGGCATCGAAGCCGACCAGGCGCCGCTTCACCGCCTCGCGCACCGCCACCCTCACCTGGCTCTCGGGGAAGTCCTCCAACAGGCGCAGCACCTGGATGTACTCCCGCTTGCCGCGATGGCCGAAGCGGGCTTCGAGGAGATGGCGCAGCTCGTCGAAGGCGGGATCCAGCTTCCACCCCAGCAGCGGGGCCGCTTGATCCAGGGCACCCGGCTTCTTCTCCAGCAAAGACAGATAGTGCAGCGGGTCGTAGACCACGTCGCCACGCACATAGGAGCGGGGATGACGGGCGATGATCTCGGCGCCGAGAGTGATCTCGACCCGGTCGACATAGCCCTTGACCATCACGTCCTTGTAGGCGTGGACCGTCGGCGCCGAGTAATCCACCAGCCGGTAGCGCACCAAGGCCATCGAGGAGACCTGCCCGGGATGTTGCTCACAAGCCTCGAAGGGGACGGCCGGTAGATCGCGCAAAGCCTCGAGGTCGGCCAGCAGCGCCGTTGCCTTCTCGCCTTCCTCCAGGGCGTCGAGACGCGCCAGGCAACCCGCCATCAGCTGTTCGTTCAGGGCGTCCAGGTCCCGCACCTTTGGGATCGGCACGAAGAACTTGCGCCGCGCCGTCTTCACCAGCGCCTCGACCTTCCCTTTGTCGTTGCCCTTGCCGGGCCGGCCGAAGCGGTCGCGGAACAGATAGTGCGACTGCAGATGCGAGAAGGCCTGGGTGCGGCGGCGCTCGCCGTCGCCCATGATCCGCGCCACCGCCAGCGTCGTGTTGTCGTACAGGATCGATCGAGGGATCCCGCCGAAGAAGGCGAAGGCGCTGACGTGCCCGTCCAGGAAAGCCTCCGTCGTCTCCCGCAGGTAGGCCTTCACGAACCAGGCGTTCGAATGGGGCAAGATAAAGCAGAAGAAGTGGACCTTCTCCCGCTTGCCACGCAGATCGACCACCGCTTGGCCAAAGTCTGCCTGGGCATGGCCCGGCGGGTGATGCAGCGGCACGAAGGCTTCGCGTGTCGACTGCCGCTGAGCGCGGACGTAGTCCTTCACGATGGTGTAGCCGCCGGTGAAGCCGTGCTCGTCCCGAAGCCGCTCGAAGATCCGTTGTGCCGTGTGCCGCTGCTTGCGCGGCACATCCCGGTCCGCCGACAGGATCGCGTCGATGACCGCCGTGAACTCTTCCAGCTTCGGCCGTCTCACCGGCATCGTCCGCCGATACCCCGGCGGCGCCGAGTAGCTCAGCATCTTCTTCACCGTCCGGCGGTCGATGCCAAACCGCCGCGCCGCCTCACGGTGGCTCAGCCCCTCATCGACAACTGCCAGCCGAACCTGCGCATACAACTCCACGCCATACATCTCCTGCCCCCCGTCGCTAACAACAGGGGACGATCACTGGCGCATCTTCGCGCCGCCGCAACCGGACTACCCGGCCGCCTCGCGTGGAGCATTTTTGCAGCGCCGCCTACAGGCAGGCGGTGATCGGGCCGCCCCGAAGGCATGGCGACCGATCGGCGCCGCGTGCGCCACCGGCAACTTAGGGCTATCAAGAACCGTCGTTCTCGTGAATTCACAAAAACCGATTCAAAACAGAAGGTTACGCACAGGGATACTAGACGGGGTATACTCCTGTGACGAGTGACGGAGTTTCGGCTTTCAGGTGACTCCGGTTATGGGGGCCGTCGCCCGCTTCGTCCGGGTATGACCCAGGGCGTGTGAAAACTCTTGGAGCGGTCGCGCCTGCGCAACATCGGAATCGAAACTAGGAACTGCGCTTATATTCGTTGCTACTATGGGCAAGCTTGCGAATTAATCTTACGTCCACACCAGCCGGATCGGGGTTTTCACACAGCCTAGACCCACAAGAGACATTCGGCGACCCGGCCTGTGCCAATGGATTACGCGGGCCAAAATGCACCTAAGCTTCCATTTAGACCAGGTCCCATTGAGGCAGGAATGGCGCACGACATCGCCAACTGGTTGGACGATCTAGGCCTCGGTAAATACGTGGACGTGTTCACCGAGAACGAGATCGATCTCGATGCATTGCCTTACCTTGGCGAGGACGACCTGAAGGAGATCGGTGTCGTGGTCGTCTACCCGAACGGAGATGGGGTGCTCAGCGTCTTGGGGAGCCATGTGGAGAACTCCGGCACAAGGACGATGATGATGGTCACGGCGAGATCGGACAGAAAGAAAATCATGGCTCCGCGAAGCACCGTCTGAATCGGGATCCGGGCAATGCCGCTCACCGCATAGAGGTTGAAGCCGACCGGCGGGGTGATGACGCTGAGCTCCACGCCCATGGTCACGATGATGCCAAGGTGGATCGGATCGATGCCGAGTGCGCGGGCCACCGGAAAGACCACCGGCACGGTCAACAGGATCATGGCGATGCCGTCCAGAAAGGTGCCGAGCATCAGCAGCAGGCCCAGGTAGCCAAAGAGGAACGGCAGGGGCGTCAGATGCATGTCGATCACCATCTGCGCCAGCTGCTGGGGCCAGGCCTGATTGGCGGCGACGAACTGGAATATGCCCACGCTGCCGACCAGAAAGAAGACCACGGCCGAGAGATTCATGGCGCGGGCGGCAACCGGCAACAGCTCGCGCAGGAACCGTCCACGCCCGCTGATGAGGCCGTAGACAAGCGCATACCCGCAGGCCGCCGCCGCCGCCTCCGTAGGCGTGAACAGCCCACCGTAAAGGCCACCCAGCACCAGCACGGGCATACCGAGACCGGGCAGCGCGCCCCAGGTGCTCGTCAGCAGGGGCTTCAGCCGGAACTCGCCGCGGTCCAGGCCCGGGATGCGCCACGCGGCGATGATGATCACCACGTACATCCCGGTGGCCAGCATAAGCCCGGGCACGACGCCGGCCATGAACAGGCGCACGATGGAGGTCTCGGTCGCGATGCCGTAGATGATCAGGGAGAGGCTCGGCGGAATGAGCAGGCCGATCCCCCCGCCCGAGGCGACGATGCCCGCCGACAACCAGTCCGGGTAGTTGCGCAAGCGCATCTCCGGGATGGCGATGATGCTCATGGCGGAAGCGACCGCGACGCTGGAGCCGGAGATCGCGCTGAAGAGCACGCAGGTGGTGACCGTGGCGAGCCCGAAGCCGCCAAAGACCCAGCTCACCAGCGCTTCGGCGAACTCGAAGAGCTGGCGGATCATCCCGGTTCGTTCCATCAGGAAGCCGGCGAAAATGAACAGCGGCACGGCCATCAGGCTGTAGCTGCCGAGAAAGGCAAAGAAGCTCTGGGAGAGCACGCGGGCGTCGAGCAGCAGATCGAAGTGGATGAACAGCATGCTCGCCGCCCCCATGGCGATGCCGATGGTGACGCCCGAGCCGAGAAACGTCAGGATAGTGACGAGGAGGCTACCCATCGTGTGATTTCTCGTGCGCTGGACGGGGGCTGGGAGACTTACCGAGGCGTTGTGCCGAGCGTCTTGATGGAGCTAGAGAAGCGAGCCGCCCTCTCCCTCCTCCTCGTATCTGTCCACGGGCCGTTCCTTGCCGCGCAGAACCCGAATTTCGTGAATGAGCTGGAAGAAGAAGCTCACCGCGAGGAATGCCATGCCGGCCAGGAAGACGGCGAAGAACAGCCAGAGCGGGAACAACAGGCTCTCCGTCCTGCGGCCCTGACTGATCATCAGCTGTATCGCTTCGATTCCGTGCCAGACCAACCAGACGCAGAAGGCGATGCCGACCGCGGCACCGAATATTTCCAGGACGGTGGCCATGATGGAGCCCGGGCGCCCGCCCTTTTCACGCAGCAGGAGGAGGAGCACGGTCACGCGCAGGTGGGCCTTGCGGCTTTGGGTAATGGCGAAGAACAGAAACACAGCGGAGAGGATTCCGTAGGTCACCGCGTCCTGTTGCCATTCAAAGGACACGCCGAAGACGTAGCGGCGTATCACTTCCAGCACCGCGAGGAGTGTCAGACCGAGTAGCAGCAGCGCCGCGACGTACTGCAGGAACGACTCCTGGAACGTGCGCCACGCCCAGAACAGTTTGCTCATGGCGTCCGGTCGGGGAGGGTCGGGTTGGCCCTCCATTTCCACTGTCGGGGGTCCCGCGCTATCTCTTCAGGACTGGCTCGTGCTTAGCGCAGTCCAGACTCTCCACCGGATCGCTGCCGGGGCCGAGGCGAGCGGACGCAGCCCGTCCTTCCTCCAGGTACCGGTCGACCCAGGCATGCGCCTCTTGTGGCAGCTTTGCCTTGAGATAATTGGCCACGTTATTGCCGATAGCCTGCTGCAACGGCTTCGCTTCCGCGGGCGTGGCCACGTAGATTCCGGGCTCGGACGGGGTCTTCGCCTTGAACTCTCGGATGGCGAACTCATCGTTGCACCAGTTCAGCTCGTTCTGGTAGCTGATCGCCTGGGTGGTGAGCCCCCTGATTTTGGCCTGCGTATCCTGGTTCAGGTTGTTGAACCATTGTGCGCTCGCGCCGACCCAGTAGTTGTCGAACGTGACCGTGGAGATGCCCGCGATTGTATAGTAGGGGGTTTGCTCGGTGATGGAACGCCAGCCCCCGATGGACGTGATTATGCCATCGAGAACTCCGGACTCGAGGGCGCTGGGCACGTCGCCGAACGACATCACCACCGGCGAGCCACCCCAGGAGGCCACGACCGGGTTCACCGCCGCGGCGAATGTGCGGATCTTCTTGCCTTTGAACGAGTCCAGGGTGAGCAGACGCTCTTTGCCCGCCATGGCGAGGGCGAAGCTCAGGTCGGCGAAGCCGAAGGGAACGATGCCGTGCTTCTCACGCAGCCGATCGAGCAGCATCTTACCCGTGGGCTGGTTCGGGAGATCATGAATGGCGGCCACGGTGGTAAGGACACCGGGCTGGCCGATGATGCTCAGCCAGATGTCGGTGGCTGCGGTCTTGCCCGTGACGAGCCAGCCCATCTCCAGGTTGCCCTGGGTCATCGCCGACAAGGCGTCCGGGTCCTTGTAAAGGGCGCCAGCGTAAAAATTGCGCACCTCGCTGCCCTTTGGGAATTGCGCTTCCACCTGCTTCTTGAACCATTCCATGGCGATGGCCGTCGGATGAGGCGGCGGCGGCAGATCGACCGAGACGCGGATGATCACCTTTTGCAACTCGGCGTTGGCGGCGGTGGATACGCCAATCATCAGCGTTGCAACCGTGAACGCGGCGGCGGCGGCGACGGCCGACGCGCGACCAAGCCTGCTTTTTCTCATGATCTCCTCCCCTGCGTCATCGAGTCGAGGTCCCGGACACGATCGGCAGGCACGCTATAGAGCCTCGGTGGGGCTGTCAAATCAAGCCGTTGCCCTTGATGCGTCATGAGGCACTGTCGCTCGCATTCCTCTTCCCGAAATTAGATTCCGCTAACGGAAAATGCTGGCTACCAATCGCCTAAGCGGCCGTGTCGCCTCGACGGGGAATATACCCCCAGCTGCGGAAGTTCATCCGACCCGGTTCGCGAACCACTCTCGGCAATCGTCCCCCGACACGGCTCTGTATCGGCCAATGCCGAGGCGCATGGATCTTCAAGCGTTGCCGGGCGCTCACCGAGAGAAGGTCGCGGCGGCGCTCCACTGTGCGAGGCCGACGTCGGATAGGGCTCAGAAGGGGCGCTCGCGCGGCGCCTCGAGGGCTCGCTCGACGATGTTCTGGACGAGGTGCACGACGGCGGCGCTGGCCTCGGCGGGTATACCGTCGCAAGCAGCGACCGCGCCACCCCCGCCGCCGTCGATCAGTCCCAGACCGACACCGACGTGATGCAGCGCCAGTTCCTCCGCTGGCTCATGGCATAGCGTTGCATCTCCTGTCAGAAGCGCCAGTCCGGCAACGACGCCGTAGGCGCCGAGGTTGGAGGAGTTCGCGACGACCAGCACATCGCATTCAGTAGCCGAGACGATTCCACCGCCGCACGCCGTCTTATCGGCGAGATTGAGGTCCGGCAGGGCTTCGATCAGGGCGTCACGTATGACGCCGTAGCCGATCTCGTTGCCACCGTCGGTGATCGAAATAGCCGGTTTGCCGGCGGCCCGCATCATATCGACGCAGTCGTCGAAGGCATGCTGATGCTCGGAGAGTGGAAAGGCGTTCATGCTGTACAGAATGCCGTTGACGTTCCGGCCCAGGCGCTCGACGGCGATGAAGGCGTCGTTTTCCTCGGCGATTCGCGAATTGGCGCCGTCGTCGTCGCGTCCGACCGGCATATGCTCCGGCACCCAGGCGCCGGTGACGAGGGCAACGCGCATCGGCGTGCCGATCAGTGGCCGGGCCGCGGCCAGGCACAGCGGCTCGCCCTGCCATCGCCGGGCGATCTCGAAGATGCGCCACTTGAAGCCGCGCGGGATGCCTTGACGGCGCATCTCGACGGCCAGAAGCCTGTCGATGTTGTCGGCGGCGATGATCATGGCAGCGTCCCTCCTCGGCGATTCGGAAAAGCCATCTGGGGAATTCCGGTTTAGAGAATTTCGAGGCCGTGCGATCTGCTCCCGATCAATCGACTTTAGTCTGGTCTTGATACATCACCTTGTGACGGGTATTGCGAATCCAGTCGTCGATCTCCGCCGGGGACTGATATTTCGACATGTCAAAACGGTCTCGGCTGTGGATCGTGGCCAGGTCCTTCTTCCAGCGCGTATAGGGTAGCTTTAAGGGCGCACCAAAGCACATGATGTCGATGACCGAGAGGTCGTCGGGCACACCGAGGAGCGGCCTCAGTGCCTGCTGGGCGGCTTCTTGCCCGATCGCCGTCACCCACCAGACCGCATGACCGAGCGCGGCCACGGCCAGATGCGCCGCCATTGTCGCGGCGGCGACGCTTTGCAGCAGGATCCTTTCCGCGTTCTTGCGGTACATAGTGTCGAGCTCGGAACCGTCGTTCAGCACCGGAAAGGCATCGACGTAGCGAAAATCGGCTATCACAACGATGAAGCCGGGCGCCGTCTTCATGCCGGCATAATTCGGCGTTGGAAACTTCATTTTGAGCTTGGCCCGGCGCGTCGCCTCGGCGATGAAATAGTCGCCGATCGCCGCCTTGGTCTCGATCGACTCGACGACGACGAAATGCCAGGGCTGCGCGTTGGCCCCTGATGGACTGTGCCGTGCGGCCTCCAAGATCCGCTCGATATCGCCGTCCGGTACCTAAGTGTCTGGCCCGAAAAGAGTTGAGTGATTTCAGTCAGTTGTGATTCACTGTTTGTATTTAACAACCAGGGAGACACCACATGTGGACCAAAATCACTCGCCCGAAGTATGAACGCGACCTGCTGCGCTACGCAAGCGACCTGACGGATGGAGAATGGAAGGTGCTGGAGCCGTTGCTGCCTCGCGCCAAAGCGCTGGGACGGCCTCGGACGACGGCATTGCGCGAGGTGGTGAACGCGATCCTCTACCTACTGCGTAGCGGCTGTCCATGGCGCATGCTGCCCCGGGACTTCCCGCCACGCTCGACGGTGCAGCGCTACTTTTATCTCTGGCGGGACGACGGCACCTGGTCCGAGGTCAACCGGCAACTGCTGGTCGCGGCGCGCGAGGCCGAGGGCCGCGCGGCCGGCCCGTCGGCCGGTATCATCGACAGTCAGAGCGTAAAAACCACGGAAAGCGGCGGTATCCGGGGCTTCGACGCCGGAAAGAAAGTCAAGGGCCGCAAGCGTCACATCCTCACCGACACCGGCGGCCTGCTGGTCGCGGTCGTGGTCCACGGCGCCGAGATCCAGGACCGCGACGGCGCGCCGGCGGTGTTCGCCGCCATCCCCCGCCACTTTCCCCGCCTGCGCCACGTCTTCGCCGACGGCGCCTATGCCGGGCCCAAGCTCGAGGGCGCACTGAAGCGGATCGGCCGCTGGTCGCTGGAGATCGTCAACCGTCCCGCGGGCGTGAAGGGCTTCCAACTCCTGCCCCGCCGATGGGTCGTCGAGCGCACGCTCGCCTGGCTCAATCGAAACCGGCGGCTGGCCAAGGACTTCGAGACGGCCATCGAGACCGCCGAGGCCTGGATCTTCCTCGCCAGCATCCAACTCCTCACGCGCCGTCTCGCAAGAGCCTGAAAACACTCGATTCATTTCGAGTCGGACTCTAAGGCCGGCGGCGAGAGAGGTTGACTGCTCGGCCGCGTAGATGCCCGGTTGGCCCGGATGTCCGACGACGACCTCCACCGGGTCGACAGAATGTCCGCTCATGCGACTTCTGGCGGTCGGGCCAGATGCCACTCGGTCGCCGACTGGTAGGCGTGGCCAACTTGCAGCAGCAGAGGCTCTTGCCACCACGCCCCCTCAAGTTGCAGGCCGACGGGCAGGCCGATGGCGGAAAAGCCGCAAGGCACGGACAGTCCAGGAATGGCGCCAAGGCCGCCTGCATAGGTGTTACGGCTGGCATCGCGCGTCGCTTCCAGCAGGCCGCGGTCGTCGGCGATCGGCGGCGGATCCGCCCGCCCCGTCGGCGAGGCCAGGATGTCGACCTCCTCGAAGACGTCGGCCAGGGTGCGGCGCCAGGCCTCCCGCGCGCGAACGGCGCCAGCATAGTCGACCGCCGTGAACGTCTGGCCGGTGATCAACCGAGTATGCACGTCTGCGCTGAAGCCCTCTGGCCGGGTGGCGAGGCGTTCGGCGTGATGGGCGCAGGCATCGGAGAAAACGATCAGCGCGGCGTGTTCGTAGGTTTCCGCCGCGCCCGATAGCTCGACGTCGACCAGCGTGGCCCCCTGGGCCTCGAGCGCGGCCAGCGCCACCATCACCGGTCTCGCAATATCATCCGGCACATTCTCGAAATAGGAGTTGCTCGGCACGCCGATGCGCAAGCCCCGGACCCCGTCGTCCAGGCGGGGCAAAAAGTTATCGAGCGGCTTGTCAACCGACATCGGATCGCGCCGGTCCGGTCCGGCGATGACCGCCAGGATGCGGGCCACGTCCGCAACCGAGCGCGCCATGGGCCCAATGGTGTCGAAAGTGGGACTGAGCTGGGCAGCACCATGGTTCGGCACCCGCCCGACCGTCGGACGCAGGCCGGAGACACCGCAGAAGGACGCCGGCAGGCGGACCGAGCCGCCGGTATCGGAGCCGAGCGCGCCCTGCACCATATCCGCCGCCAGCGCGGCGCCGGAGCCGCCGCTGGAGCCGCCGGGCACGCGGTCGATGTTCCAGGGGTTGTGGCACTGGCCCGAAATCGGATTGACCGAGCGGATGCCGAAACAAAGCTCTTGCAGGGTCGCCTTGCCGACCAGCACCGCGCCGGCCTGGCGCAGGCGGGCGACCACGGGGGCATCGTCGTTCGGCACGTGGTGCTCAAAGAAAGTTGAGCCGCTGGTGGTTCTCAGGCCCGCCGTATCGATACAGTCCTTCACCGCCATCGGCATGCCGTGCAACAGGCCGAGCCAGCGGCCCTCGGCCGCGGCCTTGTCGGCCACGTCCGCCGCCGCGCGCGCCGCATCCGGCGCCAGCGTGATGAAGGCGTTCAGCCGTTCGTTCTCCGCATCGATCCGCGTCAGCGAGCGTTCCAGCGCCTCGCGCGCGCCGCCGTTCGTGGTCATCGCCGTCCCCTCCCCGATCTCTTCCCTGCGCTAGCATCGCCCGGCGGCGGCCCTGGGGGAAGAGGCGGCATGACGGAGACGGAATGGCGTCTTTCGAAAATCGTGGCAGGTTATGCGGCAACGAGCCAAGAGCGGTGCAAAAGACGACAGCCTCACGCTCAAGTTCGGAGAATGTCTCGAAATGGCTGAGGCTGTTGAAAAAGTCGGCCAAGCGCCGCTCGGTGGCGTTTGGCGAAAGAAAAGAACCGAGGGAGGGCCCGATCTGGTGCCATCTTTCGTTAGGGTTGGCCGGCGCGAATCAATCTTTCGAGCCCGAGGACCCAAAATACTTTTTCAACAGCCTCGGCTAGGAGTGCACCTGGACGATCCATGTCCGCCCGACGGCGACTATGACCCCAGCAATTGCCGTACATCGGATGCAGGTCCGGAATCGCCCCTCGATGTCGTATGTTCCCTCAGGCTCGGGCGTGACATTAGATACGTCCCATGTGAAATTTTGACCCAATCCGGACATCAACACTCGCCTACACAACGATTTGTCGACGTCTGCAACTGGCTGGCCTCTCGGTCGTTAAGGCGTGCTCCGGCGCACGTCCGGTCTGCCCCGCAAAATCCACATGTCGATCTCGGACCTCGTCGTATTAGTCGCTATCGACGTCCGGCGCCGTGGAGAAGTGTTCCTTCGCGCGCGCTATTGCCTTGTCATTCACGGCGAATGCCATGAGTAGGCCGCTTCCCAGTATGGCGCCGGCCAGCAAGAACGAGAGGGCGCCATAGCCGACCTGGGCGACCAGCAAGCCGCCGACTGCCGCGCCCAAAGCGGTGCCGCCCCAGTTGGTGCAGGATATGACGCCGGCCAGGCTCCCCCGGTAAGCGCCACCGGACTCGGCGAGCACAATCATGAGAACGGTGGTGACCGGAACGATCAGCAACATGAAGACGCCCGCCAAGGACACCGAGACCCATGTCCCCGAGGCGAGGAGAAACACACCCAGTCCGGGTACGATCGCGGCGAGCAACAGTGCGGCGGTTATGGAGAGCCGCTTGGCGCCGCGACCGATTTTGCCTCCCAACAACGGCGCCACTGTCGCCCACACGGCGACCATGGCCACTGGCAGGGCAACCTCCACTGTCTTCAACCCGTAGGTCACGATCAGGAATGCGGGGAAGAACGTGACGACGACGCCCCAGGTGATACGCGCCAGTATGTTGGTTCCTGCTATGTACCAGGTGCCCGGAAACGTGGCGACTTGTCGCAAACGCCCCCCCCAATTCAGGCGGACCGACTGAGGCCGGTGGTATGGAACGAGTCCAAACAGGATCAGGGTGGCCAAAAACAGCGCCATCCCCAAGGCCAGAAAGGACATGCGCCACCCGGCGAAATCGCCCAGAACGGCAGCCAAGGGGACACCCAGCACACTGCTCATCCCCGGCTGCATGGTTATGATTGCGATAGACATGGGTCTGCGCGCCTCAGGAAAGAAATCTCCGATGAGCGCGATGCATGTGGGTGGCACCATGCCGCCGCCGATCCCGACCAGAACACTGAAACTCATGGCCACGGCGAAGCTGGAAGCCAAAGCCATTCCTAAAGAACCTGCTGCCAGGAAGCTGGTCCCAAGGAGAAGTACGGGCTTGCGCCCAAAGGCATCGGAGAATGGCCCCACTATAAGGGCCGTTACCGCCCAAGCCGCAGCGGCCGTGGTAACAAGCTGTCCCGCCACCGGGACCGTGATGCCCAATGCCGAGGCCATATCCACCAGGAGTGGCCCAAGCATCGCCACCGCCATAACCGCCAAGAGAACGGCAAACGCCATGCAACCCAGGAGGAGCGAGTAACCTTTTCCGCTGATAGAGCCCCGTGACACAGCCATCCGACCCGATCGAGTCCCCAAGTTTGGCTCGTGTTGATCCGAGCCCCTACTTAGCAGCTGCGGATCGATCTATCACCCGGTTGGGGTTGACGCCTACGCTCCGTGCCATCCTCGACGCGTGGTCACGCGACCCGGTACTATCGCGTCGGTTATGTTCGAATAATGGTATGTCCGGTGTCTTATAATGGCTGAGGCTGTTGAAAAAGTCGGTTGAGCCGTCGGGCTGGCTGTGATTCCATTGTTTTTGTGAATCGCGGGAGGGCAGATCGATGATGGGACCGGCGCAAGACCAGCAAGACCGCCTTTTCTATGAGTTCTGCCTGGACGATATGGTTCCCGCCAATCACCTGCTGCGCAAGATCGACGCGGTTCTCGATCTGAGCTGGCTCCGGGCGGAGATGAAGCCGCACTACAGCATGATCGGGCGGCCGTCGGTTTGCCCGGAGTTGATGATCCGGATGCTTCTGGTCGGCTACTGCTTCTCCATCCGCTCGGAACGTCGGCTCTGCCAAGAAGTCGAACTGAACCTGGCCTATCGGTGGTTCTGCCGGCTCGGGTTGGAAGACCGGGTTCCCGATCACTCGACGTTCTCCGTCAATCGCCATGGCCGCTTCCGGGAGAGCGATATCCTGCGCACGGTGTTCGAAGAGGTCGTCTGTGGCTGCATGAAGGCAGGGCTGGTCGGCGGCGAAGGCTTTGCCGTGGATGCCAGTGTGATTGAAGCCGATGCGAGCCGCTTTCAGCGGGTCGAGGGCGCCTCCGTCGACTGGAGCGATGAAGAGCTGGCGCGCCGCCCGGTTGCCGAGTACGTGGCGGCGTTAGAGAGCGAGAACCCGACGACCAACCCCGAGCGCCCGCCCAAGGCGATGTCGCCGGTTGATCCCTCGGCCGCCTGGACCACACGCGGTCGCCACAAGGTGATGTTCGGCTACAGCCTCAACTATCTGATCGATCTGGAGGAGGCGGTGATCGTCGATGTCGAGGCGACGCCGACACGGATCTCCAAGGAAGTCGATGCCACGGAGACCATGATCGAGCGCACCGAAGAGCGCTTCGCCCTGAAGCCGGACCGCGTTGGCGGCGATGTCGCCTACGGCACCGCCGAGACGTTGAAGTGGTTGATCGAACGCGGGATCGAACCGCACATTCCGGTCTGGGAGAGACCGCGTGCCCGTGAGGACACCTTCTCCCGCGAAGACTTCAGCCATGACGAGGCGCGCGACGTTTATGTCTGCCCCCAAGGTCATGTGCTGAAGACCAACGGTCGCGTCCATGACGGCACGAGGCTCCACTACCGGGCAAGCACACTCGATTGTCGCGATTGCCCCTTGAAGCCCCGATGTTGTCCAAGGGCGCCGCAACGCCGGCTCACCAGGGACATCAATGAAGCCGCGCGCGACTACACCCGCGCGCTGATGGGGAGCGAGGCCTATGCGATCTCCAGCGCCGAGCGCAAGAAGATCGAGAGCCTCTTCGGTGAGGTGAAGCACATCCTCGGCCTCGACAGGCTCCGATTACGCGGACTCACCGGGGCGAGAGACGAGTTCCTCCTCGCCGCCACCGTGCAAAACCTGAAACGGCTGATCCGTCGAGTCACCGTTCCGCCGCCGACGCGCCCAGCGGCCGCCTGAGCCGACACGAGATCGCGGATCAAGGAGAAGACTCAGGGAAAGTGGCCTCAGAGTCCGTCCGGAGACTTTATGTAGGATTACAGAGTTTTCGGAGCATGAGTCGAATGGACGCGAGCTTGATGAAGGCGAGCGCGTTGCGGTTGAGGTTCTCCCAGTCCTTGGCCAGTCGGCGGCAGCGGTTGAGCCAGGCGATGGTGCGTTCGACCACCCAACGCCTGGGCTGGACGACGAAGCCCTTCACCCGATCGGATCGCTTGACGATCTCGGTCTCGAGATCGGGCAGGATGCCGGCCAGGGCGCGGTGAAAGACCGGCCCCTGATAGGCGCTGTCGGCGAACAATTTCCCGAGAAAGGGAAACAGACCGAACAAGGTCGCCAGCAGCGCGAGACCGCCGTCGCGATCCTGAACGTTGGCGGCGGTGACGATGCCGTGCAGCAGCAAGCCTTGCGTATCGACCAGAACATGCCGCTTCTTGCCCTTGATCAGCTTGCCGGCATCGAAGCCGTGGCTGTCGATGCGAGCCCCCCTTTTTCAGCGCTTTTCACACTCTGAGTGTCGATGATGCAGGCCGTGGGGCTGGCTTCGCGCGCGGCTTTCTCGCGGCACTTGAGGTAGAGCGCATGATGGATGCGATCCAGCGTGCCGTCCCAGTTCCACAGGCCGAGGTAATCATGCACGGTGCTTCTGGGCGGCAAATCCTTGGGCAGCGCGCGCCACTGGCAGCCGGTGCTCAGAATGTACATCACGCCGTTGATCACCTCGCGGATAGCGACGCGCCGTTTGCCGCCGCCGGGCTTGCCCGGCGGGATCAGCGGCTCGATATGCGCCCATTCCGCATCGGTCAGGTCGCTCGGATAACGCAGTTTGTCGCGGTTGTAGCGCGGGCGGTTGTCGGCAGTCCACATGGGGCACCTCAAGAGTAAATTCACCACCCCAGAGAATCACAGTTGATTCAGCTCTTCAAGAGGGGGCGCCGGATAACCGATTCATCCGACTCATAAAGTCCCCGGACGGACACTAAGAACCGGCGAAGGCCCGATCGGAAATGTCCGACCTGAATATCAGCGGACACCCGAGAAGCCACAAACACCGACTTTTTCAACAGCCTCGGCTAGCAATGACCAAATCGGCCACCCCGGCCCGACGGAGGCTATACCCCTGATAGAAGGCCGTCCTCGGCGGCGCCGTCTGACCTGACATGGGTGGCCCTCGCCGCCGCGTATGCTCACCCCAACGCCCTCGCCCGTCCTGAAGGTGCCTGTAGAGCGTCGAAGGCGACACCTTCAGTCGCGCCGCCACCTCCGCCACGGTGATATGTGACGGCGCCGTGTGAGTGGCGGCCACCTCAAGCCATCCACTCCTCCAGCTTCGACCAACGCCGACTTTCGACCTTGCCCCTCACCGCCATCCCAATGGCCTGTCGCTGGCCGGCCAGCACCACCATCCTCTTGCCCCTGGTGATCCCGGTGTAGAGCAGGTTTCGTCGCAGCATCATGTAGTGCTGCTTCATTATGGGGATGACGACTGCCGGATATTCGGACCCCTGGGATTTATGGATGCTGACGGCGTATGCCAGAGCCACCTCGTCGAGTTCGCCGAACTGGTAGAGGACCGTCCGTCCGTCGAATTCGATAGCGAGTTCCTGGGCGTCAACATCGATCCGACAGATGTACCCGACGTCGCCGTTGAAGACATCCTTGTCATAATCGTTGTCGGTCTGCATGACCTTGTCACCGACTCGGTAGGTGAAGCCGAAGCGCTCCACCTGGAGGTCGTCGGTCGGTGGATTCAGCGCCGCCTGAAGATCGACGTTTAGTGCCCGGGCTCCAATGCCACCACGGTTCATCGGGCACAGCACCTGGACGTCTCTGATCGGGTCGAACCCGAACCGCCTCGGTAGGCGGTTCTTCACGATCTCGACGATCTTGGATACGGCGTCTTCGGGCTCGCGCGCCTCGACGAAGTAGAAATCGGATTGATCAGACTTCGGGGCCTCCAGGGCGGGCATATAACCGGCGTTCACCTTGTGAGCGTTGGTGACGATCTGGCTCTCAGCCGCCTGCCGGAAAACCTCCGTCAGCCGAGCCACCGGTACGGCGGCGGACTGGATAATATCGGCCAGAACCTGCCCAGGCCCGACCGAAGGTAGCTGATCGACATCACCGACCAGCATGAGCGCCGCCCTGTTGGGCAACGCTCCACCACCGAGGCCATGAGAGGGACGTCCACCATCGAGGTCTCGTCAACCACCAGCAGATCGCATTCGAGCGGGTCGTCGGCGGTTCGCTTGAAGCCACCTCGTCTCGGGTCGGCCTCCAACAGACGGTGGATGGTCTTGGCTTCCAGGCCAGTGCTTTCCGAAAGACGCTTCGCCGCACGACCGGTTGGCGCCGCCAGCGCGACCCGCGCGTCTTTGACCACCAGAATGCGGAGGATGGCGTTCACCAGTGTCGTCTTGCCGACGCCCGGCCCACCGGTGATCACCATGACCTTCGATGACACCGCCTTTTTGATCGCCTCCCGTTGGCGCCGGGCCAGAGTGACGCCGAGTTTTCGCTCCACCCAGGGGATTGCCTTGTCGGCGTCGATACGGGGCCAGCTCGGCTTGCCCGACGCCAGCGCCCGGAGCCGTTCGGCGATCGACTTCTCGGCGTTCCACAGGTGGCCAAGGAAAACGCAGCCTCGATCGCCAATGGCGTCGGCGACGACTGTGCCCTCCCGAAGCTCTTGTTGGAGAGCGTCACCGAGGATGTAGGAGGGAATCTCCAGCAGCTTGGCCGCCATGGCCAGGAGATCGTCCTCGGGTAGCCCGCAGTGTCCGTCCGAGACGGCTTCGGTCAGCGTATAGGAGATGCCGGCTCGGGCTCGGATCATGGCGGTCTTCTCGATACCGAGCTTGGCGGCGATCTGGTCGGCGCTCTTGAAACCGATGCCCCTGATGTCACGGGCCAGTCGGTAGGGGTTCTCGCTGATCAGGGGGATGGCATCCGCGCCATAGGTTTTGTAAATGCGAACGGCTCTCATGGTGCCGACGCCGTGCGACTGGAGGAACACCATGATCTCTCGAATGGCCTTCTGATCGGACCAGCCCGAGGTGATGCGCGCGACGCGCTTCGGGCCGATACCCCTCAGTTCCTTCAGTCGGTCGGGTTCGTTCTCGATGACGTCGAAGACGTCCTCGCCGAATTTCCTCACCAGCTTCCGGGCGAAATGCGGCCCGATGCCCTTGATCATGCCGCTGCCCAGGTATTTCTCGATACCGTCGATCGAACTGGGTGGCATCACCTTCAAAAAGCTCGTCTTGAACTGGACGCCGTGATCACGATGGTTGTCCCAGCGGCCGCTGGCTTGGATGAACTCACCCGGTTGGATGGAAGCCGCCGTGCCCAGGACGGTGACGAGGTCACGGTGACCACGCACCTTCACCCTGAGGACGCAGAATCCAGACTCCTGGCTGTGGCAGGTCACGCGTTCGACCAGCCCGGAGAGCGGCTCACGGTCGTGGGATGGGCCCGTGGTCATGCGATGTGAGATGCCCCATTGCGGTCTGCCATTTTAGGCGAAACTGAAGGCATGAAGGTTTCTTGCGCGGGAAACGGGGATTCATGGTGCACACCGTCGCCGGCCTCATCGCTCGCCTTCGTGCAGTTCCCGGACTTGCACCTCCGGCTCCTCCTCGACCATCTCGTTCGGCACGAAGGCGATGCGCATGCCCCATCCGGCATGGGTCACGAGAAGCCGTCCGAACTCCTGAAGGGGGATGTCCCGAGTCATGTTGAAAAGTTGGGGTAGGCGTCGTTCGCCTGGAGCCGTTAGGCTCTGGGTGCTTAATCCGATTAGGAGAACGACGCCATGAGCAAGACTACACGGAACGCGCCTTCCTCCAAAGCCCTGGAACATCCATTGCCGATGCCGGTGCCGCCGCTATCGGATGCCTACAAGGATCTTCGCGTGAGCGTCGATCGCTTCTGCCTTCTGGCCGGCATCGAGGCGCTGGCCGAGATGCTGGCGGCGGACGCGGAGGCCGTGTGCGGCCCGCGTCATGCCCGCACGGCCGAGCGCCGGGGCCATCGCTGGGGCACGACCACGAGCGAGCTGGCCTTCCAGGGGGCGAGGGTGAAGCTCGAGCGCCCCCGGGTGCGCGAGCCGGGCGGCGGGGAGCTGAGTTTGCCGAGCTTCGAGCTGATGTCGGATCCCGAGCTGCTGCACGCCTGGGCGATGAACCTGATGGTGATGAACGTCTCGACCCGCAAGTATGGCCGCGCGGTGCGTCTGCCGGCGGACGCGGGCGGCGATCTGCCGTCGGCGGCGGGGGACGGGAGTTCGAAGTCGGCGGTCTCGCGCCGCTTCGTGGCCCTGACGCGCTCGAAGCTGAAGGCTTGGCTGGCGAGCCGGCTGGAGGAACTGGATCTTCTGGTCGTCCAGATCGACGGGCTTCATGTCGGCGATCACGTGATGGTGGCGGCGATCGGTATCGACGCGGGCGGCGAGAAGCACGTGCTGGGCCTGGCCGAGGGCGCGACGGAGAACACGGCCACGGTGCAAGCCCTGCTCGACAACCTGATCGATCGCGGCCTCGATCCCGAGCGCCCCCGGCTCTACATCGTCGACGGCGCCAAGGCGCTCTCCAAGGCGATCCGGCGGAGCTTCGGGCATGCGGCGCTGATCCAGCGTTGCCAGGTGCACAAGGGGCGCAACATCACAGACCGGCTGGACGAGAGCCTGCACGCGGGCGTCCGCAAGGCCTTGCGCCAGGCCTGGGACCAGGGCGACGCGGACAAGGCCGAGCGGCTCTTGCGCAATCTCGCCCGCCGCCTGGAACACGATGCGCCCGGCGTCTCCGCCACCATCCTGGAGGGCCTCGACGAGATCCTCACCGTCATCCGCCTCGGCCTGCCCCCGGAACTCCGCCGCGCGCTGGCCTGCACCAACGCGATCGAGAACGCGCTGGGCACGGTCAGGACCGTGCAACGCAACGTCAAGCGCTGGCGCAACGCCGAGATGGCGCTGCGCTGGACCGCCGCCGGCCTTCTGGAGGCCAAGAAAACCTTCCGCCGCCTCAAGGCCTACAGGCAACTCCCCGTCCTCGACGCCGCCTTGCGTGACGCCGTCGAGAAGGCAAAACGAAAGGCCGCCATTGAAGACATCGACGAGGCTGCGTAGCCTCTCGATCAGACGATGCCTACCTCGCCCTTTTCAACATCGGGCGGGACATCGCCCTCCTGAAGCGACAATTCCCGATCATCGATTTGAACGGTGACCTCCCCGTCTGGGCCGCCGTCGTCGATATGGCAGCGAAGCAGGTCGCCGCGCGGCACCCACTGGCCGCTGAAATCTGAATATTTGATCTGCGGCCGGCCAGGCGGAAGCTCGATCACGATGTTCTCCGACTCCGCCACGAGCTGGTCCTGTGCGGCCATCACGTCATTGAAAATGTCGAGGATCGCCTGGTCGGACATCTCGTGGACGTGCGGACCGATGCGGAGGTGCGACGTCGAGATCGTCGCGTCCGCGAACGAGATGATCGTCTCCTCTCCGCTGCGGGAGATCTTGACTTCGTCCGGCGATGCCCGTCGGGGCTTCTTTTTGCGCATGAGCCCGCTTCCTAGTTGCTATGGATAGACGCTCCACGTCTCCACCAACACCCATTCCCCGCCGATTCGCCGGATCGCTCCCGAGATCGTCCAGCCGGCCCGGCATAATTCCGTCGCCTTCTCGGGCAAGCTGATCGGAACCAGCTGGTGGCCGCCTTCAAGAACTTCGAGCCATATCCTGCCCGGCTCCACGCGCTCGATCTCGAATTGATCCTCGATGTCGTCATCTTCGGGGGAATACCTGCTGGACGTGAGCTGGTAGAGCAGGGCAGACAACTTCTCGGCCTTGGGCAAATCTCGCGTCGCGACGGCGCCACGCTCGATGGCCTCCTCGGCCTCGTCCGCCCCGGCATAGCCCTTCGTTTCCAGCCACTTCGCCAGCTTCTTGGTGACGGTCCCCGAGGCCCGCAGCAGAGCCTGGCTCGCCATGACCTTCCTGACCATGAAGTAGTCCAGGAATTCGCCAACATTCGGCAAAATGTGCTCGGGCCCGAAGAACTCGCAGAACTCGCGATGCCGGTCGTCGTCCGCGTTGAGGCGCTTCTCCCAGGGCTCACGCTCATCGTCCTCCAGCGAGCCGTAGGCATAGCCGTCCAGGCTGGCCTGGAGCAGCTTGATGACTTGCGCATAAAGGTCGTAGGTGTCCGGCTTCAGGCGCTCCCTCTCGTCGGCGAGATACGCGGCCAGCACCTCCGAGATCGCCGGGGTAGCGATGCCACTCGAATCGCCGCCGCGTTGATTGTCGTTGACGTTCTCCGGCACGGCGGTTCCTCCACAGCGCATCCCAAATGGAAGATGTCAGTATCGGTCGCTGGCTCGCGCCGGACAACTGGCGGGGCTGGTCGGCGGGGCTGGTTGGGCGAAGCATGCCTCGCGGCACCGACAGCCGTCGAGCGCGTCCCGGGTGCCTGACCGGGGACACGCGCGGAATCCGGTTCCGAGCCCGCCGTTGGGTGGTAGTAGTGCCGCCGCTTCCGCCCGATCGTTCGTTTCGACGAGCCGTCCATAATATCAGCAGGACCTAACAGGCGAGTCCTAATTCTAAGCTGTCGTTGGAATGGTTTACGGTCTTCGATTATCATAGGCGCGGGTGTAGGCGTGGCCGAGTGGAATGCGGATACGCCCTTGGATGGCCTCTTTGACGGATTCTTTCACATGACGACCGGTGCTGCAATTCCTATAGGCTCAATTCGTGAATTGTATGCGTCACCTTGTTACGGCGGCGGCGAGGCAGGCTCGGTCATTGGCGCCGGGGGCGAGGCCGACGAGGTGGAACCAGCTCAGGTAGTTGTCCAGATAGCGGGTGGCGATGCCGCGGCGGGGACGCAGCAAGTCCTTCAACCGGCTGTGGCGGCTGTTCACCGTCTGCACATGCAGATCGCCCCGAACCCGTTCCCCCATCGAGCGGTTGAGTGCTTCGTGGCTCACCCCGAGCGCGGCGGCGCAAGGTGGATAGCTCGCGCCACCGTCGGAGACCAGCAGGGCGTCCTTCGCGACCACCGGGTCGAGAGCAGCCGTGAGCGCCGCCGCGTCGACCCTGGGCAGCACCGCGCTCACCGTCGTCCCGCTCCGGTCCGCCGCCGTGCCTTGCGTCCCAGCCCGCGCGCGCCCTTCCGGCTCTCCAGGACGTAGGTCTCGTCCGCTTCCACGATCCCCTTGAGCACCTCCGAATCGCTCCGCGCCGCCGCCAGAAACCGGTGACGCCAGCGGAACGCCGTGCTCACCGCCACGTCGCAGCGCGCCGCCGAGGCCTTCACCGTCTCCCCCTCCGCCAGCGACGCCCCGAACGACAGCCAGCGTTCCTTGTGGTGCAGGCCCGACAGCGGCGTACCGGTCAGCGCGTTGAAGGTCCTGCCGCAGCCCTTGCACTGGTAGCGCCGCAGACCCCGCGCCATACCGCGCGAAACCGCCCCTTCGCTCGCGCAGTGCGGACAGCGCCGGGCCTCGTCCACACCAAGCTCGATCGCGGCCTTCGATGCCTCGCCTTCGCTCCGGCCCGACAGCACCGCGAGCGCCTCGTGCCGCTGCACGCGCGTCAGCCCGCGCGCCGCCGAAAGCCACACCTGGAAACCCTTGCCGTCCATGACCCAACCTCCTGACGTTCCGGGCATTCTATCACAAATGCATACGTTTCACGAATTGAGCCTTTCTTTTCGAGATGAAGGCCAAATTCGAGTGCGCCTCGCACGCGGGACGTTTCTCGATAGGGCCGGGTGACAAGGCACATCCAGTGATCGGCGAGGCCGGCCTCGATGAGCGAGTCGTCGAGATGGCGTCGGCCCACGGGGTGCGCGGGCATATCGCCAAGCGGGACCCCGCCGATTGGCGGGAGCGGCTCGCCGGGCCGCGTGGTTTTTAGTAGCATCCCGCCACACTGGTCGTGGGAGGTCGGAATATTGTTTTCGCAAGCGCTGGCGTTCAACGGTACGCCCGGCACCGGTAGCTCGGGTGGAGCCATCGCGCTGTCGATCATCTTGGTGGTCGCCATCACGTTGCTACTTGTCTACGTGGCCCAGAAGAAGTGGCGCAGGCACAGACTATCGAGGCGCGATGCCGGCGGTGAATAGCGGCATCCCCGCGCGCCATGGTGTCCCTGGCGACCCAGCGAAGCATTCTCCGGTCAAGGCGCCCGATAATCGCGACCGCCGCGCAATCGGGGCCGAGACGTCTGCTTGGAGCGGGAAGACGATGGAAGCTTGCCGCAGAACCTGGCTGGTATGGCTTGCCGCGAGTTCGCTCATGCCCTTCGCGCTCATTCGCGTGGGCGTCGCTCAGGAGACCTCGAAACGGGTAATAGAAGCGCGGATCGAAAATCGCGAGGTGGTCGCGCCAGGGAAGGCCATCCGGATTACCGAAGGAGATGTCGTGCAGCTGGTTTGGACGAGCGACGAGGCGATAGAGCTGCACCTTCATGGCTACGACCTGGAGATCCACGTCCGACCGAACGAGCCGGCCACGATGATCATCGAAGCCCATGCCACCGGCCGTTTCCCCGTCACCAGTCACGGCTGGGGCGACGGTGGCCATGGCCAAGATGCATTGACCTACCTTGAAGTCCACCCCCGATAAAACATACGCGAGGCGCTTCGGTCGACTGGCGCAGGCCCTGTCCTGCGCCGCGTTGGCGATGCTTCCTTGGGCGTCGTCGGCCCGGGCCCACGCATTCGGCCAACGCTATGATCTACCTCTGCCACTGGACCTCTATCTGGCCGGCGCGGGGGGCGCGGTCGCGCTTTCCTTCGTGATCATGGCGCTCGTTTTCCGCGTCCCGCCCACGGACGGCGGGCGAGGCGGGATCGATCTGCTCCCCTTCCGGCCCGCGCATATCCTCTTGCACCCAGCGGTGATCGGCGTCCTACAGGCCATCTCGGTCGGGCTCTTCCTTCTGGTCCTGGCCGCCGGGTTCTTCGGCACGCAAGATCCGCTCGAGAATTTCGCACCCACCTTCGTCTGGATCATCTGGTGGGTGGGATTGGCTTATGTGGCCGCCCTCGTCGGCAACCTCTGGCCCACCATCAATCCCTGGTCGATCCTTTTTACCGGCCTCGAGAAAGTGGTTCACCGGCTCGGAGCGCGCGGCCGGTTGGGCCTGGCGCTCGCCTATCCGTCGTGGTTGGGCGTCTGGCCGGCGATCGTGTTGTTCGGTTTCTTCGCCTGGTTCGAGCTGATCGTCGAATCGGCGAAGACACCAGGTACCCTGGCGACGGCCATCATGGTCTATTCGGGCATCACCTGGTTGGGCATGGCCGCGTTCGGCCGAGACGTCTGGTTGGCTGGCGGCGAAGCCTTCTCGCTCGCTTTCGACGTGTTGGGACGCTTCGCGCCGATCGGCCGGCCAGAGCGGGAGCCACATGATGGCGGGCCCGTCTCATGGTACCTCAGACCCTATGCCGGCGGTCTGATCACGGAACGCCCCTGTCGCCTGTCCATGACGGTGTTCGTACTATTGCTGCTCTCGACGGTGACCTTCGACGGGTTCAAGGAAACGCCGCTTCATGCGGGTCTTCTGGAATGGATCGCCTCGGAGCCCTTGTTCCGTCCACTGCTTCTCGGGCTCCATGAGCTCGGATTCGATCTTGTTGTCGTGCTCGACAGCGTCGTGCTCGTCTTCTCTCCGTTCCTGTTCCTCCTCGTCTACCTGGGCTTCTCCTGGCTTGCCAGGGAGGTTCCCGACAGTGAGCTGCCGGTCATGGAGATCGCCGGACGCTTCGTGTTGTCTCTGGTGCCGATCGCCATCGCCTACCATCTGGCACACTATCTCTCCTATCTGCTGCTGGCCGGACAGCTCATCATCCCGCTGGCCTCCGATCCCTTCGGGATCGGCTGGGACATTTTTGGAACGACGAACTACAGCATCGATATCGGCATCATCGGCGCCAAGTTCGTTTGGTACACTGCGGTGATCGCGATTGTCGTCGGCCACGTCTTTGCCGTCGGCGTGGCGCATTTCGTCGCGTTGAGGATCTTCGAGTCGGCCGGAGCCGCGCTCAAGAGCCAGTATCCCTTCCTGGTCTTGATGGTCGCCTACACGATGTTGAGCTTGTGGATTCTCTCTCAGCCGATCGTCGGGGGGCCTAGTCTGGGATCTCTGCGGACGCCTTCGGGCACCGTGTCGCTGGCTCCCTTTCAGTTTCGGGAACTGTGCTTGCGATTGGCGCCAGGGGACGAGATCCGGTACGACTTCCTGTCCGGCCAACCGATCGAATTCAACATCCATTACCACGATGGTCTGAGGATTCGATTCCCAGTCGAGCTGAACGGAACCAGCGCTCGGGGAAAAAAATTCGTCGCGGAACTGGATCAGACTTATTGTCTGATGTGGTTCAATCGAACCCTGAGGGAAACTTCGCTGAAATATCGAATTCTCGGTCCCTGAGGTCCAGGGCGCCCGACTCGGCGTGACAACGCCCGATTGGAACAAGGCGAACGGGCGGCCGGCCCTTGCACCAGCCGGCGTCGTGAAAGATTCCCTGGTGTCCGCCGTCGAATTGCACGAAGGGGATGCTAAGCCAGGAAAGATGCCATGAGAATCAACAATATCGCGATGATGAACGTAGCCCGGAACAGCAGGCGGCAAAAGCCGACCCAGGTGTTCTGCTTGGCCCGAAGGTCCGGGTCGCCGCGCGCCTCGTCGGCCACCTCGATCCAGCCCCCCGTCACCAGGAACAACAGACGGAAAATGCCGGCCCAGATGTCCTGCTTGGCCCGAAGGTCCGGTTTGTCGTCTGCCTCGCCGACCATCTCGATCGAACCTCGCGAATCGCTTCTTCGCGCAAAATATAGCAAGGACGTCCGCCGGATCAATGCCTTAACTCGGGGCGGGTTGCGTCGAATTGACGCCCCGAATTCGCGTTTCGGAAGGTCCCGGACAGCTTCACGGGGCGATCCGGCGGTCGATTTTCGGGAGCGCCGTCTCAGGCTCCACCCCTGGCTTTTGCCGGGAGGGGACATGCCGATACGGAAGCAGACGAGACGACCGAGCGTGAAGGATAGGCGGGCGATCCCGTGCCTCGCCTACGCGCAAGGCCTATCTGCGCGCGAGGTGGCGGACAGGCCGAGGACCGGCGGGTCGACGGTATCGACCTAATTTGTTCCGCGCCCTCGAGGCGGGCCCCGCCGTCTGGCCGCCGCCAGCGGGCCATCCGACACCGTCCTCCGGGATCGACGGCGCGACACTATCCCCATGGCTGGAGTCCGCCATCTCGCGGCTTCGTTCGATCCGACTTCAATGAGATCGCGCGCAAGCGGCGAGGTAACCGTTGGTGATCCGGCTAGCCCGGATCTCTCACCCCAGGGACTTTCGTCGGGCAACACGTTCGGCGTTTGGCTTGGTGCGGCGGTTTTTGTTTTTCGGACATGGTAGTCGGTCCGGCGGCTTTGCCGGTTGGGTAAGTTCTGAATGTTCCTCTGTTGCCGCGGTTCGGGTGTTTGATCGGCGGCTTTACCTGGCCGCCATGGATAATCGTTCGTGGGCGATGGCGAACTCGGCTTGCCAGGGTTGCGCGGAGGCCATGGCGATCTTGATCCGACGAACCGAGATCGTCACCCTGGCGCCGAGCTTCAAGAGCTTGAGGCGGATCGAGCCGGCGGTGGCGTTGGCGAGGGCCGTGTCGGCGAGTGCGATGCGGCGCAGGCTGTCGACCAGCACATAGGCGAGCGAGGCGAACCAGAGCCGGAGCTGGTTGGCGCGCATCGTCGCCGCCGAGGTGCGGTCGGCGAAGAGATCGAGCTGGCACTCTTTGATCCGGTTCTCCATTTCGCCGCGGGCGCAATAGAGCTCCTCATAGAGCGTTCTGGCGTCGACCTCGGCCGAGGCGAGCGAGGTGACGACGAAGCGTGGATTGGCGCCCTTCGAGAGATGCTCGGCCTTGCCCACCACCCGGCGCGGCAGGCTCCAGCTGTCCAGCGTTGAATAAATGAAGTCGGCGAAGCGCCGCGCCGCCTGGCCCGTCTCGTCGTGCTCCGACCGGGCCGCCGCCGCCTCGCCCTCGATCCGCTGCTTCAGCCGGCTGTTCTTGGCCAGGCCAAAGAGATAGTCGACCCCGTTCGCCTCGCACCAGGCCATGATCTCGTCGCGCGCGAAGCCTGAGTCGGCACGCAACAGGATCTCGACCCGGGGCCAGCGCGCCCGGATCCGTTCGACGATCCGTTCCACCTCCTCGCGCGCCCCGGCGGCGCCATCGATATTGGCCGGCCGAAGCTTCGCCGCCAACAGGTGGCGTCCGCGGGTGATGTAGAGCGGCAGATAGCAGTAGCACTTGTAGTAGCCGTGGAAGAACCGGCCTTCCTGGTTGCCATGCACCGGATCGTCGGTGGCGTCGAGATCCAGGATGATCCGCTTCGGCGCGCCCGCGTGGGCATCGAGATAGAGATCGACGAACAGGCTCTCGATGGCCGCCTCGTCATGGCCGATCTTGTGATAGCGGCCCGGCGCGCCCGACGGCGCGTGCTCCAGCCGATTGAGCGTGCTCTTGCCGGCCAGCGCCGCGCAATCCTCCCGCTTCCCCTCCAGCCGATCCGACAGCAGCGCCAGGACGGGATCGTGGCGCAGCTGGTCGTGATCGTCGACATCCTCGTAGCCGAGCGCGATCCCGCGGATCCGCTGCCCGAGCAACGTCCGAAGCCCATGCACCACCAGTTGCGGCGTCCGATGATCGACGAAGCATCCCGCCACACGATCGAACAAACCGATCGCGGAAGCGCAATGGCGAAGCAACAAGGCACCGGCATCGCTACTGATCGCCCCGCCATCGAAGGCCGCCACCACGCGACGGCCATCGAAGGCTTCAAATTCGAACGGATTGGAGATACACTCTGTCGGCATCGGACCTCATCCCAGAATCTGTTAAGCCTTTGTCACAAAAGAACTTTACAGCATTCTTGAGGCCGATGCACCCCCTAGGGTGAGAGATCCGGGCTAGGATAAAGAGGAAAGATAATACAAGCCTAATTGCAAAACTGGGTTCGGGACAGATCGGTCATTAATCAAGGCTCAATTAGTGAAACGTATGCATTTGTGATAGAATGCCCGGAATGTCAGGAGGTTGGGTCATGGACGGCAAGGGTTTCCAGGTGTGGCTTTCGGCGGCGCGCGGGCTGACGCGCGTGCAGCGGCACGAGGCGCTCGCGGTGCTGTCGGGCCGGAGCGAAGGCGAGGCATCGAAGGCCGCGATCGAGCTTGGTGTGGACGAGGCCCGGCGCTGTCCGCACTGCGCGAGCGAAGGGGCGGTTTCGCGCGGTATGGCGCGGGGTCTGCGGCGCTACCAGTGCAAGGGCTGCGGCAGGACCTTCAACGCGCTGACCGGTACGCCGCTGTCGGGCCTGCACCACAAGGAACGCTGGCTGTCGTTCGGGGCGTCGCTGGCGGAGGGGGAGACGGTGAAGGCCTCGGCGGCGCGCTGCGACGTGGCGGTGAGCACGGCGTTCCGCTGGCGTCACCGGTTTCTGGCGGCGGCGCGGAGCGATTCGGAGGTGCTCAAGGGGATCGTGGAAGCGGACGAGACCTACGTCCTGGAGAGCCGGAAGGGCGCGCGCGGGCTGGGACGCAAGGCACGGCGGCGGGGCGGCAAGGCGAAGAAGCGCGGCCTCTCGCGCGAGCTAGGTGCCGGTTCTCATGGCGGCGGACCGGAGCGGGACGACGGTGAGCGCGGTGCTGCCCAGGGTCGACGCGGCGGCGCTCACGGCTGCTCTCGACCCGGTGGTCGCGAAGGACGCCCTGCTGGTCTCCGACGGTGGCGCGAGCTATCCACCTTGCGCCGCCGCGCTCGGGGTGAGCCACGAAGCACTCAACCGCTCGATGGGGGAACGGGTTCGGGGCGATCTGCATGTGCAGACGGTGAACAGCCGCCACAGCCGGTTGAAGGACTTGCTGCGTCCCCGCCGCGGCATCGCCACCCGCTATCTGGACAACTACCTGAGCTGGTTCCACCTCGTGGGCCTCGCCCCCGGCGCCAATGACCGATCAAGGTGACGCATACATTTCACGAATTGAGCCTTAATCAATCAACACTCTTCGGAAGGCCAGTGCACAACCTTGCGATACAAATGCCAGGTAGAATGTCCGAGTACCGGCAGCACGATTGCGAGGGCGACGAAAAGGGGTAGGGAGCCGATCAGCAGAGTACCGGCGATGATGATGCCCCACATCGCCATCGGCAGGGGGTTCGTGACAACCGCGCGTATTGATGTTTGAATCGCCATCGCGGCGCCGACGTCCCGGTCCAGAAGAAGTGGAAATGACACCACGCTCAGGGTGAACACGACGACGGCAAAGAGGAAGCCAACGCCGCAGCCCACGATAATGAGTGCCCAGCCGGAGGGAGTGGTCAAGACTTGGCGCGCGAACTCCGCGATCGACTCGGGCACCGCGCCGCCGAAGGTAAGCTCGTAGATGACCTGCGCCGCGACCAACCAAGCGAAATAGATTGCCATCAGCATGAAGGTGAGCGCCGCGATGCCGCGGATGGACGCGGGTCGAAAGACGTCGAAGACATGCAGCCAAGAGACATCGAGACCCAGCTCGCCGCGTCGGCTCAGCTCGTACGTGCCGATCGCGACCAACGGGCCGATCAAGGTGTATCCGGCAAGAATTGGGAATACCAGCGGCAATACGTCGTAGCCGGCTGCAATTCTGAGGGAAACGAGCATGACGACGGGATATATCACACAAAGGTACAACAAGTGGGTTGGCGTGGCTTTAAAGTCGGCAAGACCTTTAGCCAAAGCGTCTCTAAGGTCCGCCGTGCCGATCATTTGGATGGTTGGTAGAGCCGTGGTCGCATGATCGATCGCCATGGTCGCACCTCCCGAGTTGGCTTCACATGGCCGAACGATTTGGCGGCCTGGTCGAGGTGTATTCCCGTGGCCGATCGAGCCGCCTGTATCCTTGCCGAGGACCGCTGGGCCCCGAGGATGATCGCCTCGGCCTGCCTCGGCCTCGTCCGGCCCGGCGCCGAACGCCCGATGCTGAACTCATGGAGCGTGGCGACCGCGAGAATCACGATCTCTGCCGCCCGCGCGCCGCCAACCACCCCGTCGAGCAGCCGCCGGGTGTTCGGCGACGGCGCGTGGGCAACCATCGACAGCCAGACAAATATCGAGACCAAGTCAATTAAAGTATCGTGCCGAAACTAATGGCTTGTCAACATAGTCTGGCGTGGCTATACATATCCAAGGGTCCCATGGGAGCTGCACGTGGGGCCCATGGGTGATGTACGTGGGGGCCCCATGGGAGTTGCGTGGTGGACGGTCGCGTGATCGCGGCGCTGGATATGCACCCCGGGTGCGTCGCTTCCGCCGAGGGTCTCGTGGAGAGGCCGATGACGACTCGTCGTTCGGTGCTTGGGTACCTTGAACCGGCCAACCGGATTTCTCAGACGCCGACATATTCCGCCGCGCCCTCGTCCAAGTGGCGCTGGAGAGGGAAGGCCATCATTTCGGCACATGTTCGGGTGGAGCCGCTGGAGGCCAAGTTGGAAGAGTCCGGCCGCTCGGGGCAATGGAGGACGCGGCGATATGGGCCGCTACCTCTCTCGGCCCGGGCCGGGCCCACGGCGTCGGGCGGGCTCGCGCGGCATGGGGATTCGATGATCCTTCCGCGACGCCATGCGGTCCCGGGACGCGGCCACGGCCCAGCACCCGGGAGAACAAACCGCTCTCGCCACATCGCGTCCGCCGTTGGGCTCGGGACCATGACGGCGAGATCGTCACCGAGTGCTTCCAACGTAGGGTGGGAAACGGACGGCGTGCCGGTCGAGCCGGTTGCGATACAAGGATAGGTGAGCGATGTTTGTTGCAATTGTGTTGGTACTGGTGGTCGTCGGGTCCGTCGTATTTCATTTTTTGAGCCCATGGTGGTGGACGCCCATCGCCTCGAACTGGGGCTACATCGACGACACGATCATTATCACGTTCTGGGTCACTGGATTTGTTTTCGTCGTCGTCCTTTTGTTTATGGCTTATTGCGTGTTTCGTTACAATCACAAGCGGGGAAAGCGAGCGGAATACGAGCCGGAGAACAAGAAGATGGAGCTGTGGCTCACCATCGGGACCGCGGTGGGTGTCGCGGTGATGCTGACACCCGGCTTGTTCGTGTGGGACGATTTTATCACCGTGCCGGAAGGCGCGGCGGAATTCGAGGTGGTGGCCAAGCAGTGGGAGTGGACCTACCGCTTCCCCGGGAAAGATGGCGTGTTGGGCACTTCGGATGCTCGCAACATCAGCGATGACAACCCGTTTGGGATAAATCCGAACGATGCCAACGGGAAAGACGATGTCCTGATCGACGACAGCGAGTTACACCTGCCGCTCGATAAGCCGGTCAAGGTGTTGCTCCGTTCCATAGACGTGTTGCACGACTTCTACGTACCGGAGTTCCGGTCCAAAATGGATATGGTGCCAGGCGTGGTCACCTACTTTTGGTTCATCCCCACCAGGACCGGGACGTTCGATATCCTTTGCTTCGAATTGTGTGGCACCGGCCACTATTTGATGCGTGGTTCGGTCGTGGTGGAGAAGGAAGGTGCCTTTCAGGCGTGGTTGCAAGAGCAGCCGACGTTCGCGCAATCGCTGGCTCGAGCCGGGAACGGTACGGCGGATGTCTTGGCCATGAGTGAGAGGACGTCGGAATCCGGGGAGCGTGGATCCGAACCATCGGCGTCGAATTGATGGCGCCCAACAAATCGGAAGCGGAGAGAGTGATCTGATGGCCGAACTAGCACCTACCGAAGCCGAAATCGTCCGCCCCGCGGAAGTGCCGGATGTAGAACTCTACCATCCGAAAAGCTGGATAACGAAGTATGTCTTTTGTCAGGACGCAAAAGTCATTGCCATCCAGTACTCGTTCACGGCCATCGCGATAGGCCTGGTGGCGTTGGCGTCATCGTGGTTGATGCGGCTGCAACTGGGATTCCCGGAGGTTTTCGACTTTATCGACCCCGCCGACTACTACCAGTTCATCACCATGCACGGAATGATCATGGTGATCTACCTGCTCACGGCGCTTTTCCTGGGGGGCTTCGGCAACTATCTCATCCCCTTGATGGTCGGCGCCCGCGATATGGTTTTCCCTTATGTGAACATGGTGAGCTACTGGGTGTACCTGCTTGCCGTACTTGTGCTGGTGGCGAGCTTCTTCGTGCCGGGCGGGCCGACCGGCGCCGGCTGGACCCTGTACCCGCCCCAGGCCATCCTCTCCGGCACGCCGGGGGCGGATGGGGGCATCATTTTGATGCTCGTCTCCCTGGCTCTCTTCATCATTGGCTTTACCATGGGCGGGTTGAACTATGTGGTGACGGTGCTGCAGGGTCGGACGCGAGGCATGACGCTGATGCGGATGCCCTTGACCATATGGGGCATCTTCATGGCGACCGTTCTGGCGCTGTTGGCCTTCCCCGCCTTGTTGGTCGGCGCCGTGATGATGACCTTCGACAAGGTCCTGGGGACCAGCTTCTTCATGCCGACCATCGTGGAATTCGGAGAACAACTCCAATATGGTGGCGGCAGCCCGATATTGTTTCAGCACCTGTTCTGGTTTTTCGGCCATCCCGAAGTCTACATCGTCGCGCTGCCCGCCTTCGGTATCGTCTCCGATCTGATCGCCACGCATGCGAGACGAAACATCTTCGGCTATCGGATGATGGTCTGGGCGATCGTGGTGATCGGCGCCCTCAGCTTCGTAGTGTGGGCGCACCACATGTACGTCAGTGGCATGCACCCTTGGTTCGGCTTCTTCTTCGCCACCACCACGCTCATCATCGCCGTCCCCACCGCCCTCAAGGTTTACAATTGGGTGCTGACCCTGTGGAAGGGCAATATTCACCTCACGATCCCGATGTTGTTCGCCATCGCCTTCATCATCACCTTCGTGCACGGCGGGATCACGGGCCTGTTCCTCGGCAACGTCGTCGTCGATGTTCCGCTTTCCGACACCATGTTCGTGGTTGCTCACTTTCACATGGTGATGGGCGTGGCGCCAATCATGGTCATCTTTGGGGCGATCTACCATTGGTATCCCTTGATCACCGGCAGAATGCTGGACGATACGATGGGTAAGATTCACTTCTGGGTCAGCTTCCTCGGGGCCTATACGATCTTCCTCCCCATCCACTACCTGGGCTTCCTTGGCGTGCCGCGGCGGTATTTCGAAATGGGCGAAACGAGTTTCATCCCGCCATCGGTCGATCCCCTGAACGCCTTCATCACCGTCGTGGCGCTGATCGTGGGCGTCACCCAGATTATGTTCATCTTCAACCTGGTGTGGAGCGCTTACAAAGGCAAACGAGCCGAACGCAATCCTTGGGGGGCCACGACGCTGGAGTGGCAAACGCTTGAATATCCGCCCGGGCATGGCAACTTCGGCGAGACGCTACCGGTGGTCTATCGCTGGGCCTACGACTACAGCATGCCGGGCGTGGAGCAGGACTTCGTGCCCCAAAATGTCGCGCCGAACGAGGTTGTCATGGCCACCGGCCATGGCAACGATCCCGACGTCGCGGTCCAGCCGGCGGAATAGGGGCGATCGATCGATCACGCGCGGAGCGTATAGGTGAATTTATTCCGTCAACTGACCGAGAAGCCCTGGGAGACGCCGGGCACGGTGGTTCACTTTCATGGTGGAGCGGCGTTTTCCCTCGCCTCGGCGACGGTCGGTCTGCGGGTGTTTCTCGGCGTGGCGACGGTCGTGTTTTCGCTCTTGGTGATCATGTACGCCGATCGGATGACGCTCGGGGATTGGCGCCCCTTGCCCGAACCGTGGCTGTTGTGGCCGAACACGGCCATGCTGGTCTTGAGTAGTTTCGCGTTGCAATGGGCATCGGTTTGCGCGCGTCGCGGACGGATCGACGGCGTTGGGGTCGGGCTGCTGGTCGGCGGCGTTTTCGCCTTTACTTTCCTCGCTGGACAGCTTTGGACGTGGCGAGAACTGGCGGGGTTGGGGTATTATGCGGCTTCGAACCAAGCCAACGCCTTCTTCTACCTGATCACCGCGATACACGGAGTGCACCTGCTGGGCGGCCTGGTGGCCTGGGGCAGGACCATCGCCAAGGTGCGGCGCGGTTTCGGGCCGGACCAAGTGCGCTTGAGCGTCGAGTTGTGTGCTGTTTATTGGCACTTTCTACTCTTGGTGTGGCTGGTAATGTTTGGTCTGCTGTTGTTTACGTAGGAAGGATGATGAGCTCGTGGCAGAAACTGCGGTAACCCACACGGAACAATCCCTCACGCCGCCGGGCGGCCTGGACGGCGTCGTCGCCGACTGGTCGTCGGACCAGCGGGCGTTCAAGAACGTCCCCTGGGGCAAGGCGATGATGTGGATCTTCCTGCTCAGCGACACTTTCATATTCAGCTGTTTCCTGCTCTCCTACATGACGGTGCGATCGTCGACGACGGTGGATTGGCCCAACTCCAGCGAGGTCTTCGCCTTGAGTCTGGGGGGCGAACCGATCCCGCTCATTTTGATCGCCATCATGACCTTCATTTTGATCAGCAGTAGCGGGACGATGGCCATGGCCGTCAACTTCGGCTATCGCCGAGATCGCGTAAAATGTGCCGTTCTGATGCTGGTGACCGCGGCCTTTGGCGCCTCGTTCGTCGGACTGCAAGCCTTCGAATGGACCAAGCTGATCGTGGATGAAGGTGTCCGTCCCTGGGGCAACCCCATGGGCGCGGCCCAGTTCGGTTCGACATTCTTCATGATTACGGGCTTCCATGGCACGCACGTGTCGATCGGCGTGATCTTCCTGTTTATCATTGCCCGAAAGGCTTGGCGGGGAGAATACGATCGCGGTGTTCGAGGTTTTTTCACGAGCCGGAAAGGCAACTACGAGGCCGTCGAAATCATGGGCCTCTATTGGCACTTCGTCGATCTGGTTTGGGTGTTCATCTTTGCGGTATTTTACCTTTGGTAAGGGGGGAGCGACATGGCACACGAAGACGCGCTACGAGATGGACACGCAGAAGGGCAACAACATCCGATTGGCATTTATCTCAAGATCTGGGGATTGCTGTTTGTTTTTAGCCTGTTTTCATATCTTGTCGACTATTTTCACCTCCAGGGTTACCTGAGATGGTCCTTGATCCTCGTGTTCATGATGATCAAGGCGGGGTTGATCGTCGCCGTCTTCATGCACATGCGATGGGAACGGCTGGCATTGGTTTATGCCATTACGGTCCCGCCGGTGTTGGTACTGGTGTTCGTTGCCCTCATGGTATTCGAATCGGGCTACACCTTCCTAACGCGGGGCATATTCTTCGGGACGGGAGGATAGCGGGATTGACCCATCCGCTCGTTGAGGCCTGCTCCTCCACCTAACCATAGCGGTCTCAACCGCGGGACCTTTCCGCCCCGATACCTCGTTAACGTTAAGATCACTGATGTCGAATGCGTTTTCCAACAAGATAATGGGAATTTTGATCCGGCGGGCGTGGGCGGAGCCACCATGCAACGGAAGACGATATGGACGAGGAGCGTAAACGGCGATCGAACGACGCATCCAGCGATATCGACTGTGTGCGGCGGTGACAAATTAGACCACGGAAGCGGCGGGATTTGCCCGGCTGCGGGCGGAGTAAAACTCTGCCACCTGTAGCCTTCGATCCTTTTCGGGATGGAAGGTGGGAGGATGTATACCGTGGACCTTTATTTACGCGTTCGGCTGGCGTGCCATGTTGATGGGCTGAGTCAGCGAGAGGCGGCGAGTCGGTTTGGCATGGCGCGAGAGACGGTGAGGAAGATGCTCGGGCACTCGGAGCCGCCTGGCTACCGCCGCCGCCAGCCACCGAAGCGCCCGAAGCTGGACCCCTTCAGGGATATCATTGACCGTATTCTGGAAGAGGACCGAACGGTTCACTGCAAGCAGCGCCACACGGCGAAGCGGATATTCGAGCGTCTTCGCGACGAGCATGGCTTTGCGGGCAAACAGACCATCGTCAAGGATTACGTCCGGGAACGGCGCCGTCGCCAGCGTGAGATGTTCGTGCCGCTGGCGCACCCTCCGGGTCACGCCCAGGCGGACTTTGGCGAGGCGGATGCGATCATCGCCGGCGTCAAGCGGCGGGCGCATTTTTTCGCCATGGACCTTCCCCACGGCGATGCCTGCTTCGTTGCGGCCTACCCGGCGGCGGCGACGGAGGCCTGGCTGGACGGCCACAACGGGGCCTTCGCCTTCTTCGGCGGCATTCCCCAATCGATTCTCCACGACAATGACAAGTGCCTGGTGTCGCGCATCCTGCCGGACGGCACGCGGCAACGAACGCGAGCGTTCAGCGGGCTTCAATCCCATTATCTGTTCCAGGATCGATATGGCCGCCCCGGCAAGGGCAATGATAAGGGCAAGGTGGAGGGGCTGGTCGGTTACGCCCGCCGGAACTTCATGGTTCCCATCCCCCGGTTTGCGAGCTGGGACGCCTTCAACGCTCACCTGGAACATCAATGTCGGAGACGGGAAAGCGACGTCTTGCGCGGCCATCGCGAGACCATCGGCGAGCGGTTCGGATGCGACCGGGAGAAGCTGATGGAATTGCCGCCGGCGCCTTTCGAGGCCTGCGACAAGGAGGGCACGCGGGTCAATTCGCTCTCCCTGGTGCGCTATCGGGGCAACGACTACTCGGTGCCCGTCGCCTACGGTCACCAAGAGGTCTGGGTCCGTGGCTACGTGCACGAGGTGGTCATCGGCTGCGCCGCCGAGGTCATCGCCCGGCACCCACGCTCTTACGAACGAGAGGACCTGATCTTCGAGCCGATCCACTATCTGGCCTTGCGGGAGCGGAAGATCGGTGCCCTCGATCAAGCCGCCCCGCTGGCCGGTTGGAAGCTGCCCGAGGCGTACGCCAACCTGCGCCGCTTGCTTGAAGCCCGCATGGGCAAGGCCGGCAAGCGGGAGTACGTGCAAGTGCTCCGTCTTCTGGAGACCTTTGCCCTTGAGGAGGTGCACGGTGCCATCCGCGATGCCCCGCGGTTAGGCGCCATCGGCTATGATGCGGTCAAGCACCTGGTGCTGTGTCGCGTCGAGCGTCGACCCCCCCGGCTCGACTTGAACGTTTATCCCTATCTGCCGCGGGCCCAGGTGACCACCACATCCGCCGCCAGCCACATGAGCCTGCTGGGCGGAGCGGCGCCGTGAGCGACACGCCGCAGGTGTTGCTGGCCCATCACCTGAAGGCCCTCAAGCTGCCGACCTTCCTCAGGGAGTACGACAAGCTGGCTCGCCAGTGTGCCAGCGAGGGCGCCGACCACGTGCGCTACCTGCTCCGCCTGGCCGAGCTGGAACTGATCGACCGCGAGCGCCGCATGGTCGAGCGGCGAATCAGGCAAGCGAAGTTCCCGACCGTCAAGAGCTTGGACAGCTTTGACTTCAAAGCGATCGCCTCGCTCAACAAGGCGCTGGTCCTCGAGCTGGCACGATGCGAGTACATCGAGCGCCGGGAGAATGTGATCGCTCTGGGCAATTCCGGCACCGGCAAGAGTCACATTGCGCTCGGCCTCGGCCTTGCCGCCTGCCAGAAGGGCCTGTCGGTCGGCTTTACCACCGCCGCCGCCCTGGTCCACGAGCTCATGGAGGCGCGCGATGACAGACAGCTGCTGAGGTTCCAGAAGAAGCTCGCCAACCTCAAGCTCCTCATCATCGACGAGCTGGGTTTCGTGCCGCTCTCCAAGACCGGCGCCGAGTTGCTGTTCGAGGTGTTCAGCCAGCGCTACGAGCGTGGCTCGATCCTGGTGACCTCCAACCTGCCATTCGACGAGTGGACGGAGGTTTTCGGCTCAGAACGCCTGACGGGGGCGTTGCTGGACCGCCTGACCCACCACGTCCATATCCTGGAAATGAACGGCGAAAGCTTCCGCCTCAAGCAGAGCCGAAGAAAACAGAAACCCGCAAAAAGCGCCTGAGCGGCATCCGCTTGCCCCCGTGGGCCCACAGGCCCCTCCCACGCGCGCCGCGGCCTTTGCCTGCTGAGGGGCAGTCCACGCCGCGCGTGGGTCCCTCCCGTGGACTACGGGGACAAGCTCCTCACCGAACCAAAGTGGCCCACTTTTGCTCCGCCACATGGCCGGGTTTTACTCCGCCGTTGACACGCATATCTCACAAACGAAGATATTCGTGCCATTGCACACTATATCAACAAGCTGACGGCCATCGAAAATCATATCGGGGGGTAGGTCGTGTCTACGCTCCGCTCAACCAGATCACGGCCGCATATCGGCACGGCAACATCGGGAGCCGCGCGGCCTCGGCTCCGACAGTTCGGCCTGGCTGCACCCGGTCGTGCCGCGCCATGATCGCGCCCGAGCGCGGCCTCTTGACCGGCCTCGTCGAAGCCGAAGGGGCAATGATCCGCCACCGGACCGCCAAAAAACCACCCGCCGGAGGCCGGAGATGCGGCCACGACGGCATGCTTCCGCTTGCCGGCGCCGGCGAGGCGAATATGGCCGACGTGAAAGTGAGGGAATTCGAACCAGGCATCTATCGCCTCGACGTCACTGCGCGGCATGCCGACACCGGCTGGAAACACCATGCCGACAAGTGGGACGTGGTGGCGCCGGATGGCATGGTTCTCGGCACGCGCGAGTTGCAGCACCCCTACGAGCACGAGCATCTCCTGCTGGCCACCCTTCACCCGAACGATTTCCGGCGCCGAAATTCCGGCCTGAACGACGCGCGTCAAACTGCGTGCTCACGATTTCGTGCACGGTTATGGCGACGACGAAATGATGGTAGACTTGGCGCGCTAGAATCCTCGCCAGGAGCGAGCTAGCATATGTTTATGCGGCCGGCCCACAGGGCCGGTACGCTTGACTTGGAGTCCTATAGGGGAGGCTTCCCGATGTTGAAAACGTTCGTTCGTACGTGGCTTGGCGATCGCGACTCTCGCGATCGGTACGGTCGCCATGTCGGCCTCGGCCGCGACCGTGGTGGAAAACAGGGCCGAGACCATGAAGGCTATATGGAAGAATTTTAAGCCCATCACCCTGGTGGCCAAGGGCAAGGCCGAGTATTCAATGGCCCTGGACGGCAATGCCGCGGCGCTGGTGCAGCTCTCGAAGAACATCGAGATCCTGTTTCCCGAAGGTTCCAAGGGCAAACGCACCAAGCCCGAGATCTGGACCAATTGGGGCGACTTCGTGAAGGCGGCGGACGCGCTCCAAAAAGCCACGCCCGGCCTGCTGGCCGCGGTGAAGACCGGTGACAAGGACAAGATCGGCGCCGCCGTCGGCATGGTCGGCAAGGCCTGCGGCAGTTGCCACAAGCCGTTCCGCGCGCCCAAGAAGAAATAGCGGACGGAACACGCGCTCGACGATGGCGAGCGCGAGAGACGGGGGAGCGCGCCCGCGGCTTGTCGCTGGCGCGCTCTTTCTCTGTTTGTCGCCGCTGGCCGCCATGGCGTCGGCGGTGGAAAAGACCGTGGTCGAGCGCGGCGCCTATCTGGTGCGGGCCGGCGGCTGCATCAGCTGCCACACCGACCGCAAGGGCAAGGGGCCGCCGCTTGCCGGCGGACATGCGCTGAAGACGCCGTTCGGCACTTACTACAGCCCCAATATCACGCCCGACGGCAAGACCGGGATCGGCGGCTGGAGCGACGAAGATTTCCTCAATGCCCTCTGGCGGGGCGTCGGGCCCGGGGGCGAGCACTATTTTCCAGTCTTCCCCTACACCACCTACACCCGGATGCGGCGCGGCGACGCGCTCGCCATCAAGGCCTATCTCTTCTCCCTGAAGCCGGTCCGGCGGGCGAACAAGCGGCACGACGTCTCGGCGCCCTTCGGCTGGCGTTGGCCGATGTACTTCTGGAAACTGATGTATTTCGACGAGGGTCGCCACGAACCACCCGCCGGCGCCAGCGCGGCGGTCGCGCGCGGCGCCTACCTGGTGGAGGCCCTGGCCCATTGCGGCGAATGCCACACGCCGCGCAATTTCGCCGGCGCCGTGCGGCGCGACATGTGGATGGCCGGAACCAGGGATGGGCCGGAGGGCGAAATCGCGGCCAACATCACGCCGGACTCGCAAACGGGGATCGGCGATTGGTCGGCGGACGAGATCGCCAGCCTGCTGAAGGACGGCGTGAAGCCCGACTTCGACATTGTGCAGGGCGTGATGGAGCGGGCGATCGAGGACGGACTCGGGCAATTGACCGATTTGGATCTGGAGGCCATCGCGGCCTACATGAAGTCGCTGACGGCGATCCACAACAGGGTCGAGTCCCGGCCGTAGGGGGTAAATCGCGGCCCTCGGCATGGTTGCGATTTCGCGTCTCGGCCGGGACATGCGATAAAGTCGTCATCTTCGCGGCGGCGAGCGCCCCCGGGCGAGGGACGTCATGGCGAAAACGGCACGAGCGACGACGAGGCGGCTGGCCTGGGCCGGCTACGTGGTCCTGCTGGCCGGCGCCGGCGCGATCGGCGTCCACTTCGGTTGGCGAGGCCAACCGGCTTTCCACCAGCCGACCCTGACGCCCGAGGTGGCCTCTCGAGCCTCGCCGGCCTCTCGAGCTTCGCCGGCCTCTCGAGCCTCGCCGGCCTCTCGAGCCTCGCCGACTTCTCAAGCCTCGCGGACGCCGCTTGCCTCGGTGGCCTCTTCGGCCTCGCGCGCGCCGGAGAATGGCGACGCGGATGCCCGGGCGCTCGGCGAGATTGCCCCCGCCGCCGCTGGCGGAGCGCCGACGGGGACCGTCGCCGCGGGCGACGCGGAACCGCCTTCCTTCGATATCGTCCGGGTTTCGCGCGATGGTGACGCGGTGTTGGCCGGGCGGGCGCCCGTCGGCTCCCGCGTCACGGTCAACGAGGGCGGGCGGCCTGTCGCCCGCGTGGCGGCGCGCGGCGGCCAGTGGGCGGTCGTGCTGGAGGAGCCCCTTCGCCCGGGCCCGAGGGCGCTGACCGTCGAGGCCGCACTCCCCGACGGCGAGAAACGGGCGGGCGCGGCGCCGGTCATGGTCCTGGTTCCCGAGCGGACCGAGGCGACCGCTATCGTCGTCCAACTCGCGGCCGCCGCGGGCGAATCGAGTGTCGTGCTGGGCCCGTCGCAATCTCCCGACGCGCCGGTCGCGCTGCTATTGACGACCGTCGATCACGGCGCGGTGGGCGGTCCTTCCCTCGCCGGCTCCGCGCCCGAAGGCCGCGCGTTGCGCGCCTATTTGGACGGCCGGCCGATCGGCGTCGCGCGGGCGATGGCCGGCGATACCTGGCGCCTGGTGCCGGCCGATCCGGTGCGGCCAGGGCGCTATCGGCTGAGGATCGATCAGATCGCCGAGGACGGCGGGGTGGAGGCGCGGATCGAGGTCCCGTTCCACCGTCCGGCGGCGGAGGATGTGGCGCCCCGCGAGGCGGAGCGGCGGATCGTCATCCAGCGGGGGACCAATCTCTGGCGCATCGCCCGGCGGACTTACGGCAAGGGGGTACTCTACACAACCATCTACCGGGCCAACGCGGACCAGATCCGGGATCCGAACCTGATCTATCCGGGGCAGGTTTTCACGCTGCCGAGGACCGCGACGCGTTGACGTCCGGGACCCAACCCGAAAGGGATCGGCGAAACACGTCGAGGTGCGGCATCGCCGCCAGCGCGCCCTGGACGCAGGCGGCCGCGAGGCGTGGACCATTGATTGGTTGTGCGACCGGCGTCTGGACCACGAAGACGACCTCTTGGCCCGGGCCGAGGCTGAAACGGCCCTCGGTCCGGTTGGGCGCGCGGACCAGAAAACTCGCGATCCGGGCGCGTTCTCCGGCGTCCTCCGCGCTATAGGGCAGGACGCATATCCCGATGGCCTGGCTCAGCCTGACCGCGTCGCCATGTCTCTCGACAATGCCGTCGATCTCCAGTCCACGCCAATGATAGGAGAAGCTGGCGGGGAGGGTTGTCTCCCCCCATTCGAGCGCGGCCTCGGCATGCTCGAGGGCCCCCTCTAGCAGAACGACATCGCCACTCGCCGGCGCCGCCGAGGCGTCGGAATCGAAGTTCGCTAAGTTTGTCACTGTCCCCTCGCGCGTCAACCTCGCCCCTGTTATTTACCGCCCGCGAGGTTAAATATGCCTAAATGCCAAGCTGTGACGGGCTCGTTTTGTAGCGCACCCGGTTCCTTGGACACAAGTTTGTCTCACGCGGCGGGCCTGATTGAGATCGCGGCGTGCCACGCCTGACGAGCTTGAGCGGGGCTCAGGTAGCCGTTCTTTTCGACGATCCACTGGGCATTGTAGAGTTCGACGAAGTCGCGGACGGCGTCCCGCAGCTCCGCGATGTTGCGGTAGATGCGACCATGGATGATCTGTTCCTTCAGCGTGCGATTGAACCGCTCGGCGACGCCGTTGGTCTGGGGCTCGGCGACGAAGGCGTAGGACGGCTGGATGCCCCAGAACTTGATCTGGTTGGTGAAGTGGTCCGACAGATACTGGGAGCCGTGATCCATCCGCAAGGCCAGCCCCCGAGCCGCGCCGGCCGCGGTCGAGCCATACAGCCCGGCAAGCCCCATGGAGATCGGCTGCAGGGCGGCGAAGCGGTCGCCGCGCTTGCAGACATGCTAGCCGACACACTCGGCGTTCCAATGCTCGACGGCGGTGAAGATCCAGCCCCAGCCGTCGTCCACCGTGAACACCCGAACGCCATCGGTGCCCCACATGAGGTTCGGGGCATGAGTGATGATCTCACCGTCATGGGGATTGCCGCCACGGCGGCGGCAGCGATGGGGCGAGAGCAGATTGTTCTCGCGCATCAGGCGGAGCACCCGCTTGCGGGCAACCCGGATGTCGCGACAGACCCGAAGCCGAGCCCAGACCTTGCGGTAGCCCTCGCCCTCCCAGGGCGATGCCTCCAGGTCGGCTTCGATCGCCACCAGCAGCGCCTGGTCCGAGATCGCGGGCTTCGGTCCCCGACGCTTTGCCGGCGGCTGCTCGGCGTGCTGGCCGGAGGTCATGGCGTAGAACGAGGAGCGGGCCATGCCCCAGGCGGCGCAGACCCGCCGCAGGCCGTAGGCCAGACCCGTGCCGGGCGAGGTGGCGGCACTCATCGCCGCGACCTCCGCCGCCCCAAAGGGCCGAAGGTCTCCGTCTTGGCCTCCAGCAGTTCCACCTGCATGGTCAACTCTCCGATCCGCTTCATGGCGCTATCCAGTTCCGCCTGCACCGGATCGCCCTTGCGTTGCTTGAGCGAGGCGTCGATCCCGCCGATCGCTTTCTCACGCCACTGCTCGAGCCGGAAGATCTCTACGCCCAACTGGCGCGACAGAAGTTGCACCGGCTCGTCACGCAAAAGCCGCAGAACGACCTCACGCTTGCGCGCCACCGTCCATCGCTGGCCAAGTCCCAGCGGGCCTGCCGGCAAAGCCTGGCCTGGGGAAAACGTGGACGAGCCAAGCTCGCCCGCATTTACCACAGGCCCATCAACAGCAACTTTCTTCTCAAAATTATCGGCCATGTTCCGGTCCTCCTTGGACACTTCGATTAAGCCAATTCTGTGTCCAAGGAAATCGGGTCCGACTCATGACGGGCTCGTTTCGTCACGACCCGGCAAGCGCGGCCACGCGGGCGAGCCGATGTGGGAAGTGCCCGCGTGGCGCCTAGCGTGGTGGATTTGAAGTTCCTCCTATTTTTGGGGCAGGCACGGCGAGGTACTTCAAATCCGTAAACCACGCTAGATTCTTGATTCTGCTAGTGTCCCTGTCGAATCGGAAGTTCGTCCGGCGCCTGCCATCAATGCCACGAACTTCCGATTCGGGACCTAGGGGCAACAAGGTTCTCATTTATGGGAACCCCGATCAGTCCGGGCTCGCGTCCTCCTCGGCGCGCGGCCGGCGGATGTGGAGATGGCGAGATGCATGGCCACGCCGGCCCCCCGAGCGACCCGGCGCGCGAGGGACGACAGCTCGCGACGCTCGCGACGCTCATGCGCCATCTCTGGCCGGGCGGCCGCCTCGATCTCAAGGTCCGCGTCGTCGTCGCGCTGGGGTTCCTCGTCGCGGCCAAGATGGTCACTGTCTGTGTGCCCTTCCTCTACAAGGGCGCGGTCGACGCGCTCGACGTGGCCGCCGGGGCGCCGATCCTGATCCCGACCGGATTCATCATCGCCTATGGCCTGGCGCGGATGTTCTCCCAGGGCTTTGCCGAACTGCGCGACGCGGTCTTCGCCAGGGTCGGCCAGCACGCGGTCCGCTCCGTGGCGCTCGGTACTTTTCTCCACCTCCATGCGCTCTCTCTGCGTTTTCATCTGGAGCGGCGGACCGGAGGGCTCAGCCGGGTGATCGAGCGGGGCACCAAGGGGATCGACTTCCTGCTCCGCTTCAGCCTGTTCAACGTGCTGCCGACGTTCTTCGAGATCGCCATGGTCTCGGTGATCCTGGTCGTCGCCTACGATGCCTGGTTCGCGCTCGTCACCTTCGTTTCGGTGGTTGGATACATCTCCTACACCTTCCTGGTCACCGAGTGGCGGATCCGCCTGCGGCGCGAGATGAACAGTTCGGACGCCGAAGCGAACTCGCGGGCGATCGACAGCCTGCTGAATTTCGAAACGGTGAAATATTTCGGCAACGAGGCACACGAGGCGGCGCGCTTCGACCACTCCCTCGCCCGATATCAGCGGGCCGCCGTCGCCAGCCAGACCAGCCTCGCGGCGCTGAACGTCGGCCAGGGCGCCATCATCGCCGCCGGCCTTATCCTGGTGATGGGGATGGCGGCGAACGGCGTGGCGGAGGGACGAATGACGCTGGGCGACTTCGTTCTAATCAACACCTTCGTGATCCAGCTCTACCAGCCGCTCGGTTTTCTCGGCACGGTCTACCGCGAGATCAAGCAGTCGCTGATCGACATGGAGAACATGTTCCAGCTGCTGGAGGTCGAGCGCGAGGTCGAGGACGCACCCGACGCCAAGGCGATCCGGCTTTCGGGCGGCGAGATCGTCTTCGATCATGTCGATTTTTCCTATGACGGCATCCGCCCGATCCTGACCGACGTTTCGTTCCGCGTTCCGGCGGGCCACACCGTGGCGATCGTCGGGCCGTCGGGTGCCGGCAAGTCGACGATTTCCCGCCTGCTCTACCGCTTCTACGACGTCCAGTCGGGTAAAATCGCCATCGACGGGCAGGACATTCGCCAGGTCACCCAGGCGAGCCTGCGCGACGCCATCGGCATCGTTCCCCAAGATACGGTGCTGTTCAACGACTCGATTGACTACAACATCCGCTATGGCCGTACCGGCGCGAGCGAGGACGAGCGTCGGCGGGCCGCCCAACTGGCGCGGATCGACGACTTCGTCCGCGGCCTGCCGGAGGGATACGACACCCAGGTCGGCGAGCGGGGCCTGAAACTCTCGGGCGGAGAGAAGCAGCGGGTGGCGATCGCCCGCACGATCCTGAAGGACCCGGCCGTGCTGGTCTTCGACGAGGCGACGTCGGCCCTCGACACCCGAATGGAGCGGGAGATCCAGACCTCGCTCGACGCGGTCAGCCGCGACCGCACCACGCTGGTGGTGGCACATCGGCTGTCGACGGTGATCGACGCGGATGAAATCCTGGTGCTGGTGGAGGGCCGGATCGCCGAGCGGGGGACCCATTCCGACCTGTTGGCGAGCGACGGGGTTTACCAACGGATGTGGAATCGCCAGCAGCGCGAACGGGTCCAACTCGGCGAAGGACACGAGGAAGCGACGGCCGACGCTTATATTCCCGCCGGCCCGACGCTATTGTGAAACCGATTCCGAGTTTCAGGTGGTGACGCTTCATGGGGACGATCCGCTCGGTGATGACGCCGATTCACTCCGAGGGCTACCGCTTCATCGCGATGTTCGTGGCGGCGGCGGCCTTTCTGCTGTGGCTGTGGACGCCACTGGGCGTTATCGCGGTGATCGCCACGCTCTGGTGCGTCTATTTTTTCCGCGATCCGGCCCGGGTGACGCCGGCGCGCGAGGGGCTCGTCACCAGCCCGGCGGACGGCGTGGTGCAGTCGATCGTCGCCGCCGCGCCGCCGGTCGAACTCGGCATGGGCGCGCATTCCCGCACCCGCATCGCCGTTTTCATGAATGTCTTCGACGTGCACGTGAACCGTGTCCCCGGCGACGGCGAAATCACCGCGCTCTCCTATCGGCCGGGCAAGTTCTTCAACGCGTCCCTCGACAAGGCGAGCGAGGACAACGAACGCCAATCGGTCCGCATGACCCTCGACGGCGAGCATGACATCGCCTTCGTGCAGATCGCCGGGCTGGTGGCCCGGCGGATCGTATGCGATCTCTATGAGGGACAGCGGGTCCGGGCCGGCGAACGCTTCGGCCTGATCCGTTTCGGCAGCCGGGTCGACGTCTATCTGGACGACGGTCTGGTGCCGCAGGTGATGGTCGGACAGCGCGCCGTCGCCGGCGAGACGGTCCTGGCGCTCGCCGGGGGCATTCGGGCGGAACGGCGGGAGGACCGGAACTGATGCTCAAGCGGCGGGACCGTCGGCGTCTCGGGCCGATGCCGATCAACAGTCTGATCCCGAACATGCTGACCGTGCTGGCGCTTTCGGCCGGCATGACGGCGATCCGCTTCGCGCTGCAGGAAAAGTGGGAGGCGACGGTGCTGGCGATCGTCGTCGCCGCGGTACTCGACGGCCTCGACGGCCGCATGGCGCGGTTGCTGAAGGGGGCGACCAAGTTCGGGGCGGAACTCGACTCGCTTTCCGATTTCATCGCCTTCGGCGTGGCGCCGGCCTTCATCGTCTATCTCTGGAGCATCCATTTCCTGGGCGGCATCGGCTGGGTGGTCTCGCTCGGCTTCGCCGCCTGTTGCGCGCTTCGCCTCGCGCGCTTCAACACGACGCTCGATTCCGACGAGGAGGAGCCCAACTGGAGCAAGGATTTCTTCATCGGGGTCGCCGCGCCGGCGGGCGCCGGCTTCGCCCTGATGCCGGTGGTCGCCAGCTTCCTCTTCGGCGACGCTGTCTTCCGCCAGCCCGTCCTCGTCGCCCTCTGGATGATCCTGATCGCCTACCTGATGGTGAGCCGGATCCCGACATTTTCCTTCAAGCGCCTGCGGGTTGGGCGCGATTACGTCCTGCCGACCCTGATCGTGGTCTGCCTGACGGCGGCCGTGACGGTGACCTATCCCTGGATCGTCTACACCCTCGTCGGTGCCGGCTATTTCGCCTCCATCCCCTACAGCATCCTGTATCAGCGGCGTCTGCGCCGGCGCGAGGCCGAGGTACCGGCGGACGATCCCGAACCGTAAGGCTCGGCCGAGCGCGCGGGCCGCCGCCGTCATATTGCGAAGCTTGGCCATCGCCTGCTCGCGCCCGAGGAAGCCGAGGCCGCGGTCGGGCGGGGAGACTGGGAATGACCGTTCCGGCCACGACCGTCACCCCGCCGCCTGGGCGGCGACGGTCTTCCCGTCCAGGGCCGTCGCGCGATCCGTCTTCCCGCCGCGCCGTCCCTCAAAGCTCAGCAGGCAGGGGGTGACGACGAGGGTCAGGACGGTGGCGAAGCCGAGACCGAAGGCGACGGCGGTCGAGAGTTGCACCCACCACTGGGTCGAGGGCGCGCCGTGGCTCACCGCGCGTCCGATCAGGTCGATGTTCAACTGCATGACCATCGGCAGCAGGCCGGTGATGGTGGTGATGGTGGTCAGTAGCACCGGCCGGAGGCGCTGAGCGCCGGTTCTGAGGATGGCTTCCGTCGTCTCCATGCCCTCGGCCCGCAGGCGGGCGTAGGTGTCGATCAGCACGATGTTGTTGTTCACCACGATGCCGGCGAGCGAGATGATGCCGATTCCGGTCATGACGATCCCGAAGGTCTGGCCCGTGATCAGCAGCCCGGCGAAGACGCCGACGGTCGACAGGATCACCGCGCTCAGGATCAGGAAGGCGCGGTAGAAGCTGTTGAACTGGGTGACCAGGATGATTCCCATGATGAAGACGGCGACGGCGAAGGCCTTGACGAGGAAGGCCATGGATTCTTTCTGCTTGTCGTCGGCGCCCTTGAAACGAATATCGACGGCGGGATCGAGCTCCTGTTCGGCGAGCCAGTCGCGAATTTCGCCGACCTTGTCGTCGGCGAGGATGCCCTCCTCGACGTTGGCCTGAACCTTAATCGCCCGTTGTCCATCCGTGCGCCGGAGCGTCCCGGCCGCCGCCCTGGCCCGCCGGGTGACGAAGTTGCCGATCGGCACCTGCCCCCCCGGCGTCGCGATGCGCAGCCGATCGATTTGGTCGATGTGGCGTTCGTCGCGCGGGAAGCGCACGCGAATGTCGATCTCGTCGTCCGCGTCGTCGGGCCGGTAGTCGCCCACCTTGATGCCGTTGGTCACGAGTTTCACGACATTGCCGACCATCGCGATATCGGCGCCGAAGCGCGCCGCCTGTGCCCGATCGACGTCGATTTCCCATTCGATCCCCTCGAGGGGACGGCTGTCCTCGATGTCGATCAGACCCGGCTGGCCCTCCATGAATTCACGGATGCGGCGGGCCACCGGCATCAGGCGATCGGGCAGGCGACTTCGGATTTCGACCTGAATGTCCTTGCCCGTCGGCGGCCCGGCGGCGGGTTTGCGCGTTTCCACCAGAATGCCGGCGAGATCCGTCGAACGGTCCCGGATCTCTTGCAGAATCTCGGCTGCCGGCCGACGCGCCTGCCAGTCGGCGAACTCGAGGAAGATGATCCCGATGACGTCGTCCGATACATCGTCGCCCTCCAGCCGCTGGCCGGAGCGGGTATAGACCGTATCGATGCCCTTGGCCTCGAGCGCCCGCACTTCGACCTCGCGTACCAGCGCGTCCTTCTCCGCGGTAGAAAGGTTGCCGCGCCCGTGGACGTAAATCAGCGCCTGTTCCGGCTCGACCTCGGGGAAGAATTCGACGCCGTTGCCCCGCAAGCCGTAATAGGACCAGACGCCGATCAGCAGGGCCAACGCCAGGGTGACGACCTTCCACGGATGGCCGATCAGCACGTCGAGGACGCGGACGTAAACGCCGGTCAAGCCGGGCAGCGTGCGAATGTCGCCGCTTTCCGCCTGGCGCATCGCGCGCATGGCGGCGGGGTCGAGGTTGCCGGCGCGACCGATCTTGGCGCCAAGCGTCGGCACGAAGATGAGCGCGGTGACCAGGGAGCCGACCAGCGTGACGATCAGCGTGATGGGCAGGAACTTCATGAACTCGCCAACCACGCCCGGCCAGAACAACAGCGGCATGAAGGCGGCGAGCGTCGTCGCGGTGGACGCCGTGATCGGCCACGCCATGCGTTTCGCGGCCTCGGCATAGGCCCTGGCGCGCGGCTCGCCCTCCGCCATCTTTCGGTCGGCGTACTCCGTCACCACGATGGCGCCGTCGACCAGCATGCCCACCGCCAGGATCATGGAAAAAAGAACCACGATGTTGACCGTCAGTCCGGCGCCATCCAGCACCAGCATGCCGAAGAGGAACGAGGTCGGGATGGCGAGCCCGACGAGCATCGCGGTGCGCAGGCCGAGGGCCGCGACGACCACGATCATCACCAGCAGGATGGCGCTCAATACGCTGTTCTGCAGGTCGGAAAGGATATTGCGGATTTGCCGTGAGGCGTCCTGAATGAAGGCGACTTCGACGCCCTCCGGCCAAAGCTTTTGCGCCGCCTCGACCTTGGCGCGGACCGCCAGAATCGTATCGATGACGTTCTCGCCGATCCGCTTCTTGATCTCGATCGTCACCGCCGGCCGGCCGTCGACGCGGGCATGGCCCCGCGCGTCCTTGAAGGTGCGACGCACGCTTGTCACGTCCTGCAAGCGGACCAGACCATCGCCCTCCGCCCGGACCGGAAGGTTCAACAGGTCGGCGGCCTCGTCGAACAGTCCCGGCACCTTGACGGCGAAGTTGCCCCGCCCGGTATCGAGCGCGCCCGCGGCGATCAAGCGATTGTTGCGGGCGACGGTCTGGAACAGCTCGATCTCGGAAATACCGTAGCTTTGAAGGCGGACCGGATCGATGATGATCTCCAGCAGCTCTTCCCGGTCGCCGGCGATGTCGGCCTCCAGGACACCGGGGATCGCTTCGAGATCCTCCTCCAGATCGCGGGCGATGGCGAAGAGCGCGCGCTCCGGCAGCTCGCCCGAGAGCGTCACCGTCAGCACCGGGAAGAGGCCGATGTTGACCTCGTTCACCGTCGGCTCGTCGCTGTCTTCCGGCAGGTCGGGCTTGGTTTCGTCGACCTTCTCGCGGACGTCGAGCAGGGCCTGGTCGGCATCGAAGCCCGCTTCGAACTCCAGTACCACCGAGGCGCGGCCTTCCGACGCGTTGGTCCGCATCTCCTTCACGCCCTCGATCGATCTGAGAGCCTGTTCCATCGGCCGGGCCAGCAGGCGTTCGGCGTCCTCCGGCGAGATGCCTTCGTGCGTCATCGCGACGTAGATGATGGGGATGTCGATGTCGGGGCTGCTCTCCTTCGGAATGGTCAGATAGGAGACGAGGCCGGCGGCGATGATCAGCACCATCAGGCTCAGCACCGTGCGGGCGCGGCCGATCGCCGCTTCGATCACCGCGTTCATGAGCCGGCATTGCGGCCGGTTCGGACGACGCGGACCTTCAGGCCGGCGCGAACGTAGACATGACCGACGGTAATGATGTCGAGGCTATCGGGCAGGCCAGCGACCCAGACGCCGTCCGCGTCGTCGCCCAGAACCTCGACCGGGTGGAAGATGACCTGATCCGTGTCGTCGACCGCGCGAATTCCAATGACGCCCTTGTCGTCGAGTACCAGCAGCGCCGGCGACAAGCGGTGTGCCCGGTCGTTGCCGAGGGGCAGTTGCAATTCCGCCGTGATGCCGTCGCGCAGCGCGCCGTCGGGGTTGGCGACTTCCAGTTCGATCCGGAAGGTGCGCGTCTCGGGGTCCGCGGCCTCGGCGATGAAGCGGATGCGGCCTTCGAGCGCCTGGCCGGTCACCAGCGTGGCCCGCGCCATATCGCCCGGCGACAGGCCCGCGACGTCGTTTTGCGATAGCTGGCCCACCACCAAATAGGGATCCTGGTCAATCAGTCGGGCCACCACCTCGCCCACCTTGAGGTAGGCGCCGAGCTCGGCCGGCTGGGCCTCGATCACGCCGTCGAAGGGCGCGCGAACCCGGGTCTTGGCGATGTCGACCTTCATGCGGGTGACCTGGGCGCGGGCGGCATCCAGGCTCGCCTCCGTGGCGGCAAACGAGGTCGCCGCGCGGAAGCCCTTGGCCTTCAGCCGTTTGGCCGCGGTGAATTCAATCTGGCGCTGGCGGACCAGCGCCTCGGCCTCCTTCAGCATCGCCGCGCGCTCGTCGAGGGCCAGGCGCGCGATGATGTCGCCCTTCTTGACCTGGGCACCCTTGGCGGCGGGCAGATCCACGACCCGGCCGGGCGTCTCGGCCTTGATGTCGACCTTGCGGATGGCCTCCGTATGGCCATGGATCACCACCAGGCGCGGCCGTTCTTGCGCCGTCGAGCGGACGACGCGAACGGCGGAGCGCGACCTGGCGACAGGCGCCGCCGTTTTCGTTTCCTCGGCTGGAGTCGTATCGCTGGCACTAGCCATGAATTCCGGTAGCTGGCCGCTCACCATCCAAGCGACGGCGACGAACGCGATGAGGATGGCGAGGAGGATGCTTCGTCGCATGGCGTCATTCCCCCCTTCAATCGGCCGCGTCGCGGGTGGGGGCCGGCCGCGCCGCCTGGTCGAGCAGGTTACGGTTCGCCCTCAGATAATCGTTTCCAGCCCCATAAACCGCGAGCCCGTAGCCGAGCGCGAAACGTCGGCCGGTTGACATCCGCGCCGTGTCGATCCGTCCGAGGATGTCCAGCTGCCGCGCGTAATGGGCGAGGCGGGTCTCGATCCATTCGGCGACCAGGTCCTCTGGCAACAGGTCGACGAAGACCATCTGGGCGAGAAATTCAGAACGGATCCGGTCAGGACTTGGCGGGCGCGAAAGGTCGTCGAGCAAAGCCAGGCGGCCCTCGGCGGTCAGCGCATAAATCTTCTTGTCGGGCTTGCCGTCCTGCGATTCCTCGCGAACATCGACCAATCCGTCCTTCAGCAGCCCACCGAGCGCGGGATAAATTGCCCCGAAACTCGCCTGATAGAAATGACGAAACGGCCCTTCGAGCTGTTTCTTGATTTCATAGCCCGTCGCTTCGCCGATCGACAGTACGCCGAGGCACATGGTTTTCACGTTCATCGGCTCGTCATCCCCGCCCCCGGAGGCTGGGCGATCATATATCACAGTGATATATGCCACCGCGCGCTTATGTGGGTGGGGGCGCGGCGAATTCAAGAGGTTTCGCGCTCGACCACCGAGCGCGAAGGTCGGCGGGGGCATGAGCCGGCGTGGCCCGCCAGGGCGGAAGACGCCGCTACCCTCCGCGCGCCGCGATCTGTTCGGCGACGGAGACCAGGTTGTACATGGTGCGCAGCACGGGTTTCTCGATCAGCTTGCCGTCCACCACCAGCAGGCCGCTGTCCGAGGCCTCGAACTCGGCGATGACGCGGCGCGCATGGGCGACCTGGTCCTCGCTCGGCCCGAAGACCTCGTTCAGGATCGGGATCTGCTTGGGATGGATCGAGCCCTTGCCGCTGAAGCCGAGGTTGGCGCAGGCCTCGGCCTCGGCCCGCATGCCGTCGAGGTCGTTCAGATCCAGATAGGGCACGTCGATGACGTCGAGGCCGGCGCCCGCCGCCGCGTGGGCGAGGCGGGCGCGGGCATAGACCAGCGAGTTCCAGTCGCCGCCACAGCGAAGCTCGGCCGCCATGTCCACCCCGCCGAAGAAGAGGGCGTCGATCCGCTCCGAGGAGCGCGCGATCTCGTGGCAGGCCTCGAGGCCGCGGTTGGTCTCGATGATCACCTGCAACCGCGTCGCCACGCCGTTCTCGGTGAAGAGTTCGTCGAGCCCCGCCACCTCGTCGGGCGAGACGACCTTGGCCAGCATGATCGCCGGCGGCGGCGAGGGGCTGTCGAGGATGGCCAGGATGTCGGCATAGCCGTCCCGCGTGCGCAGGCAATTGATGCGCACCATCCGCTCGACCCCGTCGTCGGCCTGGGGCTCGTGGAACAGCTTCAGGGTCTTCGTCCGCGCCTCGTCCTTATGTTGCGGCGCGATCGCGTCTTCCAGGTCGATGCAGACGATATCGGCGCCGGAGGCCAGCGCCTTGGGGAACATGTCCGGGTTGGTGCCCGGGGCGAAGATGAAGCTGCGGCGCGGCTGGAAGGCGCCGTTCGCGGTACCGCTCAAGGCCCTGGATCCTCCGTGCTCGACGGTGGGGAAACGGCGGAAATTACTTCTCCTTGACGATTCGGTTCATCAGCGTGCCGATGCCCTTGATCGACACCTCGCAGACGTCACCCGACTTCATCCAGACCGGCGGCGTGCGGGCGGCGCCGACGCCGTGCGGCGTGCCCATGATGATGACGTCGCCCGCCTCCAGGGTCATGACCTCGGACATCAGCTGTATGGTCGTCGGCACGTCGAAGATGTGCTGATCGGTGCTCGACTTCTGCATCGTCTTGCCGTTCAGCTTGGTCGTGATCTCCAGGCCGTTGGCGCCGGCCGACAGCTCGTCCGGCGTCACGAGTTCCGGCCCGAATCCGCCCGTCGCATCGAAGTTCTTGCCCATGACGAACTGGCTGGACTTGAACTGATAGTCGCGGATCGAGCCGTCGTTGAAGCAGGAATAGCCGGCGACATGGTCGAGCGCGCGGGCCTTGCGGATATACCGGCCACCCTTGCCGATGATAACCGCCAGCTCGCACTCGTAGTCGAGCTGTTTGGAGACCTTCGGCACCAGCATTTGCCGGCCGTGACCGGTCAGCGTGGTGGCCGCCCGGGTGAAGACCACGGGGTATTTCGGGATGGCGTTGCCGGTCTCGATGGCGTGATCGCGGTAGTTGAGGCCCAGGCAGATGATCTTGTTGGGATTGTGGACGGGGGGCAGGTAAACCAAGCCTTTCTCGTCCACCTGCGCATCCGCGCCCGCCTTGGCGGCGGCGGCGTCGGCATATTCCAGGGCCCGCGCGCCGCCGGCCACGAGGCCCTTCAAGTCCCGGGCCAGTTCCGGCGCCGCGACCGAGAGGTCCACCAGCTTGCGGCGGCGGCGAACCGCGAGCGTGGGGGTGCCGTTCTTCGAGAAGTTGACGATGCGCATTCCAGTCTCTCCCAATCGAGCACGAATCTGCCCGTCGGCGGAGAATAGGCGATGCTTGCCCGGATGCCTAGAGTGGCATCCGGTCGAGTGGAATCGCTTTCAGCAATCCAATTGGATGGATAAAGCTGCTCTACGCCTTGATGGATGGAGCGATATTATCCCTCCGGGTCGGACCGTTTCGGTTCGATCCGGTCGGATATTGCCCTAGATGGCCGACGGCGGATGGGCCGACGATGTCCGATCGCCCCGAAGGCGCCGCAAATGGATCTCCACCACCGGTTTTCCCGCCAGATCGGTCATCGCGCCGCCGTAAATCTCGAAACCATGGGCCAGATACCAGGAAAGCGCCGCATCGTTGGCGGCGAAGCAGTTCAGGCCGAGCGCCGGCGCGGCGACGCGCGTCTCGACGGCTTCGAGCAACGCCGGCCGATGCCTCCGCCCTGTCGCGGGGGGTCGACGAAGAGATGACGGACATGGGGACGGGCGGGATCGTAGTCGGCGAAGCCGGCGACCCCTCGCCCCTCGTCGAGCGCCACCAGGCGGCGGTGGCCTTCGGGCGCCAAGGGGGGATGCGTCGGCGAACAACGCCCGCGCATGCGGCAGGCGGTCGCCGAGAGGTCCGGCGAGCGTGGCGCGGGAGATGATCCGGCCGCGGACCGCGTCGTCGCGCGCCTCGCCGTCGCGTATCCTGGCCATGGGCGATACTCCTCGGGCGATGGCCCAGGGCGACGATCATGGCAGCCCGCGCCGTCGCCTGTCGCCGAAAAGTCGCGTTCCTTGTCCCTTGAAATCACGACCCCCTTCACATTCGGCCTCCGACACGGCAAATTGTGGAAAGAAAAGAACGTTTGCGGGGGCCGGCGGACGAGGCCGGGACCTCGCGCGCGCCGAACGGAGGAATGTCATGAGTAATCTTCAGGAGCTACAGGCTCGTGCCGCGGCCGCCGCGGCCGCACTCAATTCGAGCAAAAAGTCTCAAGATGACGCGCTGGAGACCATCCAGCGCCTCGAGGGTCTTGTGACGTCGCTGACGGGCGAGCGCGACGGCCTGACGGCGGAGCTTCGAGGCTTCAAGGACGACAATCAGAAGCTGTTGCTGGAGATGAGCCAGGCGGAAACCGGTCGCAAGGCGGCGGAGGAGAGCGCCCGCAACCTGGAGCTGTCGCTCGAGGAGGCCAAGGGCGAAATCGAGACGCTGGGCAAGGGCAAGCAGGAAGCCGAAGCCGAGACGGTCGATATCAAGCGGCGGATGCGGGAATTGGAGACGGAGAAGGACGGCCTTGCCGGCATGCTGGAGCAGCTGGTGGCGGGGATCGAGGGGGATGCGGCCGCCGCCGCGTCCGTGGCCGCCGCCGTCCAGGCCGAGGCTCCCCAGGCGGAGGAGCCGGCCGCCGAGGCCGAAGCGGCGTCCGCCGAAGAGGGTAAGCCGACGAAGGAAGACGCCCAGGCGCTGGTGGAGCGGATCAAGAACAGGATCGAGTCGAACCGGCCCTGACCGGCGGGTCGTTCCGGGGTATCGCGCTTCGGCGCGGGCGGCGGCGGGCGTCGATCGGCGACCGCCGCCTTCGTTTCGGGCGGATCGGGTGCGATCCGAAACGCCAGCCGGGAGCAAACCCGAATTGCGATAGAGGTCGATGATGCGCGAGGAACCGGAAAGTCCCGGAATCGAGGACTTGATCGCCGATCACGGATTGACGTCCTACAACCGCCGCCTCGCCGACAAGATTCTGAATGCCTTGAATCAGGCGACCTCGGTCGGACGCACGGACGTCGCCGAGATCCTGGACAAGGCGCTCCGGCTCTGCGTCGACGAAGAGCAGGAAATGCGGAACGCCATCCTGGTGGAAAAAGCCGCGACCTGGCGGACCTTTGTCGCCGCGCGGAACGATTACATACGGGCGCGCGCGGCGCGCGGCGAGACCAGCGCCGAGGCGCGCGCGGCGATGAAGCGGATGCGCGGCGCCTATGTCGAGTGGAGCCGTCTGTGATCACACTGGCCGGCCTCGGTCGGTTGGGCCGGCGGATCGCGATCCTGCATCTGCTGCTTTGGCTCCCGGCCGGGGTGGCGCTCGCGGCGGAGCGGGAAAAGCTCGTCATCGAAACCGCCGGCGGTCTCGCCTTCCCCTTCGCGGTGGAAATCGCCGACACGCCCAAGCTCAGATCGCGGGGCTTGATGTTCCGCACCCGGATGGCGGTGGACGAGGGCATGCTGTTCCTCTTCGAGCGGGACGAGGTGGTGAGCTTCTGGATGAAGAACACCCGCCTCTCTCTCGACATGCTGTTCGTCTCCAAGACGGGCGAGGTCGTCGATCTCCATCGCCGCGCCGTGCCGGGCTCGCTCGGCTCCATTCGCTCGAAGATGCCGGTGAGCGCCGTGCTCGAGGTCCTGGGCGGCACCGTCGCCAAGCTCGGCATCCGGCCCGGCGACCGGATCCGCCATCGCGCCTTCCCGCTCGCGCGCTGAGGGCCGCGCGCGCCAGCCGGCCGGGTGAGCCGCCGGTTCATGGCGACGGGTGTCACAACCTAGTGTGGTGGATTTGAAGTTCCTCCCATTATTTGGGGCAGGCGCCGTGAGGAGCTTCAAATCCATAAACCACACTGAATTCTTGAATCGGCTAGTGTCCTTATCGAATCGGAAGATCGATCCACGCCTGCCGCTAATGCTACGAACTTCCGATTCGGGACACTAGCCCGTGAAGGCCTGCAGCCCCGTCTGTGCCCGGCCGAGGATGAGGGCGTGGATGTCGTGCGTGCCCTCGTAGGTGTTGACCGTCTCCAGGTTCATCACGTGGCGCATCACGTGATACTCGTCCTGGATGCCGTTGCCGCCATGCATGTCGCGGGCGAGCCGCGCGACATCCAGCGCCTTGCCGCAGGAATTGCGCTTGATCAGGCTGATCGTCTCGGGCGCCACCGAACCTTCGTCCAGCATGCGGCCGACCCGCAGGCAGGCTTGCAGGCCGATCGAAATCTCGGTCTGCATGTCGGCGAGCTTCTTCTGGATCAGCTGGTTGGCCGCCAGCGGGCGATTGAACTGGGTGCGGTCGAGCGTGTATTGCCGCGCCGCGTGCCAGCAGAACTCCGCCGCGCCGAGCGCGCCCCAGCCGATGCCGTAGCGGGCGCGGTTGAGGCAGCCGAAGGGCCCGCCCAGGCCCTTGGCCTTCGCCAGCTTGTTCTCCTCCGGCACGAAGACGTCTTCCAGCACGATCTCGCCGGTGATCGAGGCCTTGAGCGAGAGCTTGCCCTCGATCTTGGGCGTCGAGAAGCCAGCCATGCCGCGCTCGACCACGAAGCCGCGGATCACGCCTTCGTCGTCCTTGGCCCAGATCACCGCGAGGTCGGCGATGGGGGAGTTGGTGATCCACATCTTGGCGCCGTTCAGCCGGTAGCCGCCGTCGACCGCCGTCGCCCGCGTCGTCATGCCGCCGGGGTCCGAGCCATGGTCCGGCTCGGTCAGGCCGAAGCAGCCGATCCACTCGCCGGTGGCGAGCTTGGGCAGGAACTTCTGGCGCTGTTCCTCGTTGCCATAGGCGTGGATCGGGTGCATCACCAGACTCGACTGCACGCTCATCGCCGAGCGGTAGCCGCTGTCCACCCGCTCGACCTCGCGCGCGGCGAGGCCGTAGCAGACGTAGTTGACCCCGGCGCAGCCGTAGCCCTCGATGGTCGGGCCCAGCAGTCCCAGTTCGCCCATCTCGTTCATGATCTCGCGGTGGAAATGTTCCTTGCGCGTCGCCTCGACGATGCGGGGCATCAGCCGGTCCTGGCTGTAGCCGCGCGCGGTGTCGCGCACCAGCCGCTCGTCCTCGTTCAACTGCTCCTCCAGCAGGAAGGGGTCTTCCCACTGGAACGTCGCGGACCGTCGCCCGCCCTCGCTCGCGGCTTGAACGCTCATGATCGCTCTCCTTGCCTCTTCGCCCGTCCCCGGGGCTTCGTGACATAGCAAGACTCGCGCCCGGGCGAAAGCCGGGCGAGCCCCGGCGCCGGCGGACACCCCGGGGGCCGCTTCCAAGTCGTTGTTTCGATTGAGAAAAATGGTAGCGGGGGAGGGACTTGAACCCCCGACACGCGGATTATGATTTGATCGTCTGCGGTGGAACAAGTGTTGAATATCAATGCTTTATAAAGTGTCGAAGGCCAATGTACACGATCCGTACATCGCGGTTGGAACCCAGGAAAATGCTGGCTTTGAGACGTAGGCGGCACGAGTTGGTTCAATCGTCGTTATTCTAGGCTGGAGATCAACACGACGTTTTCGCTTACGTTGCTCCACGAAATATATCGTCAGGCTTGCTTCTATTGGACCCATTCACCAGCACCCCATTCGTCGTGTAAAACGACGCTCTCCTTTTGTTTCGACCAGTTTGATAGTCGAGGTAAACACGGCTGCGATCCTATTCCGGTAGGCCTGCCTTCCGCAGGCTGACGAAAAGGCTCTTCAAGAAGGTTTCGTGCGCGCCGGGATAAAGGCCGTGAAAAAAGGCGACCGAAAGCGACGGTTGAAGCTGAATTGCTTTGTCGATCGCAGCCTGTGACTCGCTTATCTGTCCAGCATCCGCCAACGCACAGGCGAGATACAGTTGAGGCCCGAAGGGGGAGTCGGGGAACTGACAGGCCTGTCGACAATATGCGACGGCCTGATCGTGGCGACCGAGATCACGTAGTACCGATCCTTTCATCATAAGCGCCGCCCAACGCGTAGGATCGCGGGGGCTTAGACGAAGTGCGGTATCGAAATGTGGTAAGGCTTGCTCCGCTTGACCGGCGCCATGGTAGCGCCCCCAGCCAAGGCCAAAATGACCACGAGCGAAGTTGGGGTTGATTGCAATTGTGGCCTGTTTTTCCCCAAGCCCAATTTCCACCTCACCGTCGAAGATATGCGCACGGCCCAATGAAAAATGCGCCATCGGCTCGTTCATATCAAGAGACACCGCTCGTTCGGCCGCCACTCGCGCGGATGCCATGACCTCCGCTCGATCCTCAACATAGCCCCAGAGCACCGAAGAAGAGAGCGTGAACGAAAGGTGCGCATAGGCTAATGCGAAAACTGGGTCCAGTACAATCGCTTCCCTGAATAGCCGTATAGCCTCCGCGCGATCGGTCTTGTTGTAGCGATAGAAATGAGAAAGGCCACGCTGAAAAAGCTGCCAGGCGTCAAGGCTTTCCGGCGATTTGCGCCGGGCGCGTTCTCGCTCGCGTGCGCCGATCTCTGGCTCGACCTCGACCACGATCTGTTCGGTGATCTGGTCTTGCAGATCGAAAACATCGTCCAAGTCGCCATCGAAGCGATCGGCCCAGAGATGATTGCCGCTGGCCGCATCGATCAGCTGCGCGGTGATCCGCACTCGATTTCCCGCCGTGCGGACGCTACCTTCGACGACGTAGCGCACGCCCAATTCACGGGCCACTTGAGTGACGTCCACGGCGCTGCCCTTGTACGTAAAGGAAGAGTTGCGGGCGATAACGAAGAGCGAGCGAAAGCGTGATAGCGCCGTGATTACGTCCTCGGCGATGCCGTCGGCGAAGAATTCTTGCTCCGGGTCACCGGACATGTTGTCGAACGGCAGCACGGCGATCGAGGGCTTGTCGGGGAGTGGCAGTGGGTCATCGCCGCAGGTTTCCGCCACGGCGGCAATGGGCGTTCCGGCAGGGGACCATCGCCAGACCTGCATCGGTTTGGCAATGTTCTTCACCTTATGGCTGCCGTCATCGACAAATTGAGCGTCGGTCTTGCCCTCCACCTGCTCATGTACGTTGCCCGAGATGGCGATGCCGCCGCGCTCGGAAAGTGCCTCCAGTCGGGCCGCGACATTGACGCCATCGCCGTGAATATCGTCACGGTCGATGATGATGTCGCCGAGGTTGATGCCGACGCGAAACTGCATCCGGCGATCTTCAGGCTCGCCCGCGTTCCGTTCCGCCATGGCTCGCTGGACCGCGACGGAGCAGCGGACGGCATCCAGCACACTGGTGAATTCCAACAGGAGCCCGTCGCCCGTGGTTTTGACGATGCGCCCACGATGCTCGGCGACCTTGGGATCGACCAGTTCGCGCCGATGCGCCTCGAGCGCCGCCAGCGTGCCCTCCTCGTCCACGCCCATGAGGCGCGAATATCCGACCACGTCGGCGGCGACGATGGCCGCAAGTCCGCGCTGGGTGCCCTCGGACATGGCGCCAGTGTAGCCAAGGCGGTGGCGACCGGGAATAGCGGGCCGGGATCACTCGCCGTGGGGGTGTGCGATTTTGGCAAGAGAGCCGTCATCCGTGGACTCGCCCTTCCCGCGCCGACGACGGGCATTCGGGGCAGGACGGGTGCCCAAGCACGCGGGGCCCTCCCGTGGACTACCGGGACAACCCCCGAACGACGGAGTTCACCGTGGCGGGGTGGGGAATTTTAAACCGCCGATCGTGGGGAGAATTTTACCGCCGATGACACGGATCGCCACCTGTCGGCGCAACGCGTGGTGATCCGTCATTGCTCGGCGTTTGCAGTTCGGCGATGCCGGGCCCGCGCGGGTGGACTCAGGTGCCGTGGGCCTTCTTGTGCCGGGCGCGCATGATTTCGTGGCTTTCCGGCGTGCCGTCGTGCCAGCTGCCGAACCACTTGTCGAGTGGCACCGTGCCATCACCGCCGTAGTTACACTCTAAATAACGGTGATGCAGAAAGTGGAAATAGCGCTGACCGATTGAATACTCGTTCTCGCCCTTGGTCAGCAGCCTGTGGAAGCCCAGGTGGCCCAGCGCCGGCGCCAGGCCGGCCTGCTGTAGGTGGTAGATCGCATGCAGCGGATGGGACAGCAGGATCCAGTGCAGTAACACACCGCCGAAGTAGAGGACGTGCTCGACCGGGTGCATCGACATGCCCGACCAGGGACCGATGTCGACGTTCTTGTGGTGCAGCGCGTGCACCGACTTGTAGAGGAAGCGGTAGTGCAGCAGGCGATGCACGAAATAAGAGTAGGCGTCGCGGATTATCGGAAGGGCGCAGAACAGCAGCACGAAGTAAATCGGATGCGCCTCCCAGCTCAGCATCGGGATATAGCCGTTGGCGAAAGCCCAGAGCGTCACGACCTCGTAGGCGGTCCAGACGCCGACGCCGCTCACCGCGGTCCAAAAGACGTTCTCGCGGACCTGGTTGGCAAACAGGAAGCGGCGATGCGTGGCCGTCGGCTCCCGCCGGTTCAGCATGTAGCGGGTACCTTGCGATTTCAGCATGTAGAAACGAAGGTGCAGGCCGCCGAAGACCAGGAAAGTTAGGCCGAGGTTCCGGCCGTAGACAATGGCGATCCAGTCCCACTGGAACGTCGTCATGCGCGAGAGCTCGGGCGTGAGGGCGAACCAGGTCAGGACGGCGAGGCCCATGTAGATGATGTTCAAGGGCAGGAAGTAGCCCGGTATGGCGAACAGGAACTTGAACATGGCGACCGGTCGGGGCGGCCAGACGAAGACCGGCGGCTCGATGATCGGTGTCGCGGGGGGTGCGTCGCCTCGGCGCGGATCGACGCCGACTGTGGTCTCGACCATGCTCTCGCCCCCGCGGTTTCCGGCCATCAGAGTAGCCATTCGAGTTCTCTGTGGCAATTCGGAGCCTGATGCGTGTCGCTAACACACGATATGACCGCCGTAGGTACCATGTGATCTGTCCGGTTTAGAACGTCGCCTTCGAGGAGGGCGGCGATGAAGCGGGCCGAGGTGTTGCAAGGACTACGGCAGATGAAGTTCGAGGAGATTCTGGAGCGCGCGAAGCGGCGGCGACTGAGCCAGGCGGAGGCGGCGTCGATCCTGGGGATGAGCGAGCGAACGTTCCGGCGCTGGCGGGGTCGCTTTGAGGCGGAAGGCGCGGAGGGTCTGTATGACCGCCGGCTGGGCAAGGTCTCGGGGCACCGGGTGCCGGTGGACACGGTGATGGAGGTTCTGGAGTTGTTCGACACGCGCTACTGGGACTTCACGGCCAAGCACTTCCACGAGAAGCTGCTCGATGAGCACGGCTTCACGCGGAGCTACAACTGGGTCCGCCTGACGCTCCAGGCCCACGGGCGCAAACGTCCGGCACCGCGGCGAGGCGCGCACCGGCGCAAGCGGCCGCGCCGCGCCCTGCCCGCCATGATGCTGCACCAGGACGGCTCGACCCACCAATGGGTTCCCGGGCAGTGGTGGGACCTGATCGTCACCATGGATGACGCAACCAGCGAGATCTACTCGGCCTTCTTCGTCGACGAAGAGGGGACCATGAGCAGCTTCCGGGCCCTGGGCGAGGTGATCGAGGTCCGGGGGCTGTTCTGCTCGCTCTACGCCGACCGGGCCTCGCACTACTGGCACACGCCCGAGGCCGGCGGCAAGGTGGACAAGAACAACCCGACCCAGGTGGGCCGAGCCCTGGGCCAGCTGGGCATCGAACTGATCCCGGCCTACTCCCCCGAGGCCCGGGGGCGCTCGGAGCGCATGTTCGCGACATTGCAGAATCGCCTGCCGCAGGAACTGCGCTTGGCCGCCATCACCACGATGGCCGAGGCCAACGCGTTCCTGCGCGAGATTTATCTGCCCCGCCACAACGCCCGTTTCGCGGTGCCGGCCGAAGCCGAGGGCTCGGCCTTTGTCCCCTTCACCGGATCGCTCGACGACATCCTGTGCATCCAGGAGGACCGGATCGTCGGCAACGACAACACGGTGCGCTACAAGCGGCTGGTGCTGCAGATCCCGGAGGATCGCCACCGCCGCCATTACGTCAAGGCATCGGTGCGGGTCCACGAATACTCCGGCGGCACCCTGGCGGTCTTCCACGGCCCGCGCCGGCTGGCCCGATATCAGGCCGACGGCACCGTCCTCGACGAAACCAAGAACAGCAGAGCGGCCGCGTGAACCGCTTCGACGCGCGCCCGGCCTGTGGATAAGTGGACAACCCGCCACGGCGGGTTCCCCACTTATCCACAGGCCCAACAACCACAACAGAAGCGGTCAATTCATATGGTACATAAAGCGGTCAATTCGAAATGTTCTCGACATTCGGAGCCTGATGCGAGACGGTAGCTCTCCCAAACCGTCGAGGCACGCCGGTATATTTGAGACAACAAATCAATCTTGTCCAAAACAGCAATTTCTTGGACAGCCAATGGCGGGTAAAATGGCCGAGCCACTTGAGCGATCCCGTCAAGAACCCCAAACTCCGCGGGTTTCCCGCCTCGCCAGCACCTGGGCTCGACCGTTTCCGTTTCGGACAGCCGAATTTCAAAATTGGGAGCCTGAACTCAGAAGGGTTGAAACTCCATCCAAAACCGTAGGGTTTCCGCGGTAAATGTTCCGTGTCGGGAAATATCTTGGACAGCAGTGACATGTTCCCTACATCGCAGCCTCGCGGCCATGTCGGATCAAGGTGATCCGTACACGGCCGTACACGGTAACGGTCCTCATATCAAAAACGATGACCGTTCCTAAGTATTTGTTTTACAGTTGAAAATTGGTAGCGGGGGAGGGACTTGAACCCCCGACACGCGGATTATGATTTCGATATCGAAGCATTGCGACCGCTTTCGCCTGTTTGCCGGACAATTCGTAACTACCTGATATTACGTATGTAATTACGTCTCTCTGATTGCAGTTGCTTTCCGTCCCTTGCGCCAATATTCTGTCCCCGTGCTGACATAGTGCTGACACGGGAGAGGCGAAATGGTAGCGGACAAAAAATCCGCAGGTCTAACGGAACGGCGAATTCGAGACCTGAAACCGGGTCCGAAAACCAGCATTCTGTGGGACCGTCAGGTGACGGGGCTCGGCGTCCGTGTCACGCCAGCGGGAGCAAAAGCCTTCATCCTGAATTACCGCGTTGACGGGCGAGAGCGCCGGGCGACCTTGGCCCGTTGCTCGGAAATCAGCTTGCACGACGCCAGGGACCGCGCGGGGCGCGAGCTTGCAGCGATCCGCAATGGCGAAGCGGACCCGCTGGAGCGGCGGCGCGAGGCGCGGGAGGCGCCGACCGTCGCTGACGGGGTGCAGCGGTTCTTCGAGGAGTATGTCCCGCGCCGGATTGCCGACGGCCGCATGAGCACACGGACGGAACAGGACTACCGGAAACAGGCAACCCTCACGATCCTGCCAGGGCTCGGGAAGCGCAAGATCGCGGGCGTGACACGAGCCGATATCGAGCGGGCCGTCGCACCACGCGCCCCAGTGCAGAGAAACCGGACAGTCGCGTTGATATCCCGCCTGTTCAATCTGTTCGAGGATTGGGAATGGCGGGCGCAGAACACCAATCCCGCGCGAAGGGTTGAGAAGGCACGCGAGGAACCTCGTGATCGCGTGCTTGCACCCTCGGAACTCGCGGCGCTGGCGGCGGCACTGAACGGCATTGAAGACAAATACCCCGCCCCTGTTGCCGCGATCCGCGTTGCCGCCCTCACGGGCCTGCGGATCGGCGAGGTTCGGATGATCCGATGGGAGGATGTCAGTTTCGAGACCGGACGCCTCACCATGCCGAAGACGAAAACCGGACGGCGTGGCCATGACCTGCCCGTAGCGGCGCTTGAAATTCTGGCCGCCCTCCCCCGAATCAACGGCTGGTGCTTCACCATCGGTCGGGAAGCACCGATCACCTATCGTTATGCGTACGTCGTCTTTGCTGAAACCGCACGCGCTGCCGGGCTCGCCGATGTCCGCCTGCATGATTTGAGAAGAACCTTCATGACCGCTGCTGCGGCGGCGGGCGTCGGTACGCATGTTTTACGCGATTTGCTCGGGCACAAAACTACTGCGATGTCGGATCGGTACGTTCGGCATGTCGGCAACCCCGTGCGTGATGCCCGAGAACAGGTTGGCGCCGCGATGGCTGCGATGATGGCGGGCCAGCAGGGCGCGGTCGTGCCGATTCGAGGGCGCCGCGATGGGTGAGCCTACCGCCGACGAATTAGATGACATCTACGCCTTCATCGAAAACGAGGACGGCAGTTATCCCGAGTTGGCGGACTTGCCTGCCTGGTGGGACTCAATAGGTCCCCACGAGGGCGACCCGCTAATGCCTGAAGTGCCCGCACGGAATCTCATGCTCGCGCAGTATTTGGTCTATGCGAGGACCAAGCGCTGGGCGCGGGATGGCCTGGATCGGCTCCACAAGGTTTTGATGGAGCGCAGCGACGAAATACCAGAGGTTCTACAGAGCCACATCAATGATGCGTATCACGGACTCCTAAAGCCCCCGCCAAGCCCAAAGCGCAGCCCAAAATTTTCGCCGCAGGATGACCGGGATTTTCGAATCATGCATGTGATCCGCGACCTCCGGGGGCGACGGACGCGGGAACAAGCCATCGCTGACGTGGCCGAAGCGATGCGGGTGAAAGAAGGCACGGTCGGATCGGTGGCCGGCAAGATGGAGCGGTTCTGGCGCGAAGCCGTTAAGCAGGCAACTAAACGAGCGAACTAGTTGCCAGTGACCGCCGCTACACGACGGCGCAGAGTCTCGCCACCCAGCACACACGGGAGCGAGGCAATGTACGAAAACGACAGGCTTTATTTTACGGACGATCCGGCGCTCAAGGCGCTAGCCTGCTACTCAACCCTCGCACATTGGCGCTCAGAAGGTCGCGGCCCGGCCTTCATCAAAGTCGGCGCCAAAGTCGCCTATCGCGGCTCGGCGTTGAATCGGTGGCTGGAAGCGCGGACCGTCCAGCCTGCCACCGCATGAAAAAGCCCCGCCGGGGGCGAGCCTGGCGGGGCTTTGTCGACCCGGCCGTTGGAGGCGACCGGTTCATTAGCACCAGCTTTGAAGGATCATGATGCGAAATCACCATACCACCATTGCGCCACCTGGTGCAACAAGAGCCCGCTTCCGAGGCCGGCTCTACCTGGCGCTGCACGGGCCGTGCAACGCGATTCGCGGCGCGAGCATATGCGTCGATTACGCGATGGCTTGCCTCGCCTTGGCGGGATGGCCCGAGGGCGACATTTGGCTCGTCGCCCCGGATCAGGGCGGGCCACTCCGCAAGTATCTCGCAGGCGCGGCGGCGCCCCTCAGGTGTCCGATGGCGCGCCATCCCGAGAACATCATCGCCGAAGTCTCGCGCGCGGCCGACGTATCCAGATCGACGGCGCTCCTGGCCGTCGAGGCTGCGCTTCGAGATCGTGGCGGCGTCGGCTGGGCCCTCTATGCCGCGCGCGACCGAATACGGGGGGGGGGTGCAAAATAATGCGATTTGACACCCCCCCGGAAGCGGTCGCCGAATTCCCAGCTCGCCCGGTGCCGAGGGCGGCATGTCCTATCTAAAAACGCCGAAGGACGAACCAAAGAGGTACGCGCGGATACCCACGCGCGCCCTTTTCCGTCCGGGCGCCCCGGCAGGCGGCGGCAGAGTACCTAAAGTCTGCCTTGCTCCGGCGGGTGATGACCCGCACCTCAACGGCCGGCCCTGTCGGCGCGTTGGATACACGGACCTTCTTTGCCCATACGATAAAGGCGCCAGCAAGAGCGGAGGTTGAACAACCTCGGGAAACGGTTTGGCCAAGCCGGGGAAAATTGGCGGTCCGATAAACGCTAGAGCAGCGTAAGCAGGGTTCATAGCCGCCAAGGTGGCGGGGGAAGAAAAACGGGTCAAGATATTCCTGTGGGGAAAGCTAAAAGCGAGCAAGGGGCGTCGTCCTGAGCGTGCTATAACCTTAGCGAAGGAAGCCGACGGAGGAAGACATGAAAGAACCGACAGACGACGAAATGGCAACCGCCAACGAACGCGCCCGCGAGCTGGCAGACGCGCTTTACGGCGTGCTCGACAAAATATGCGACAGGGAAACAGCATACCTTAGCGCCATGCAAATTCTCCTGGCGCGCTCTGGCCTTTCCCCGCAGCAGGTCGTCGACGCGGTGACCGTGCTTCTCGGGCATAATCTTTGCGGCGACCAGCCGATCCGGTTGACGATCGAGCCCGTCGCCGACGAGACACCGCAACCAGGCGTAACCACGAGGCACTGAAAATCCTGGAACTCCACCCTTATGGCACCGGCCAAATCGCCGTGGGGGGGCCCGGATCGGGGTGGGGAGCTTTCTGTGTACCGAAATCGAGTATGACCGCCCTTAGACCCTTTCAACGGCGCTTCATCCAGGCTGCTACGGCGCCGGGGATTGATACGGCGATATGGTCAGCACCAAGGGGAAACGGGAAGTCTTGGCTGGCTGGTCATCTCGCGGCCCGGATCATGGACCCCGCCGACTCGCTCTTTCGGACGGACACCGAATCGGTGTTGTGCGCCGCGTCGATTGAACAAGCCAGGATCGTTTTCCGCTTCGCCCGGTCGGAACTAGAGCCGCGGGGCGGGTATAGGTTCCTCGATTCCCACACCCGAATCGGGATCGTTCACAAGGAATCGAACACGCGCCTCCGGGTGATTGGATCGAATGGCAGGACGGCTATGGGGCTGGTGGGCTGTCCATGGGTGATTGCCGATGAACCGGGCGCGTGGGAGATTATCGGCGGCCAGCTTGTTCATGACGCGATTACGACCGCCATGGGCAAGCCAGGCAGTCCCTTGCGGGCGGTCTATATCGGGACACTGGCGCCTGCTACTGGCGGCTGGTGGCATGACTTGATCGCAGACGGCTCGCGCGGATCGACCTACGTTCAAGCGTTGCAGGGCGATCCTGAGAAGTGGGACCAATGGGGCGAGATACGGCGCTGCAATCCGTTGACGGCGATTAGCGCGGACTTCCGCCGCAAGTTGCTAGAGGAACGGGACGCTGCCCGGCGGGACTCCCGGCTCAAGGGGAGGTTCTTGAGCTACCGACTAAACGTCCCGACTGGCGACGAGTCTACGATGCTTTTGACGGTCGAGGACTGGGAACGGGTACTCACGCGCCCCGTTCCTCCGCGCGAAGGCCGACCGATCTGTGCCTACGATCTTGGCGGTGGCCGTGCGTGGTCAGCTGCGGTCGGGATCTGGCGATCTGGGCGGATGGAAGCTGTCGCCGTAGCTCCGGGCATCCCTTCCCTGGAGGATCAGGAAAAGCGGGATAGGGTGCCACGCGGAACCTATCGCGCGCTCGTCCAGAACGGCGCCCTGCGCATCGCCGAGGGTCTTAGAGTGCAACCGCCCGCTCAGCTACATGACGCCGTACGGGCCGCGTGGGGGCCGCCGGATGTTGTGCTGTGTGATCGGTTTCGCCTCAATGAATTGGCGGACTGTGCGAACGGAACCCCGCTTGCCCCTCGCGTAACCCGGTGGTCAGAAGCGAGCGAGGATATCCGGGCGCTACGCAAGATGGCGGCCGATGGCCCGCTCGCGTGCGAGGAATCGTCCCGGCTGTTAGTCGCGGCGTCCTTGTCGGCGGCGATGGTGAAAAACGACGATCAAGGGTCGGTCCGGTTGATCAAGCGGGGATCGAACAACACCGCACGCGATGACGTAGCGGCGGCCCTAACATTGGCGGCTGGCGCCTACATGCGGTCCTTGACCATACCCCGGCGCCGGTGGCACTACAGGGGGATGGCGGGGTAGCGCCTGGCATGTTTGGCAGCGGCAAAGCGGAATGAAGGGAAGCAGGAGATGATAGCGGTCGTGAGCATATTGGTTTCGGGACTGGCGACTCTCGTCGCCCTCGCGGCCTTCGGTAGGATCGTCTTTCAAGGGCTTCCGACCGTTGAATTCCTTGTTGAGTGCGATAACGAGGCATACCCGCCGCTATACAAGCTCAGTGTCTCCAATCCCACACGTCGCCTGCTCGTCCTCGACTACATTGAGGTTCTCTCCCCGGACACGGTAACGGGCTTCGTCAACCCGGACGAGTCTCTGAGAGGCACAATAGCTCGGGTCTGGGATGACCTCTCGCATGAGGCTGATCGGATGAAGTCAGTGTTTTGGGCCGTCCCGGCCGGAGAGACCCAGTGCCTCGAAATCGTGTTTGGTGGCGAGACCGATGATGAGGATTTCGGCGTCGATTTCCGGCTCGTCTGGTCGAAGGGTCTTCCGCACCCCGACCGCTGGCTAATGCCACGAAGAGTCAAATATGACTTGACTCAGGTGAAGAGCAGGAAGCTGGCGGCCACCCGCCGCCCCAATTGAGCCGCCGCCACGCCACGCTCCACGCCGCACGCTGGCGCGCTGCGCGCCGCGCCGTGTTTCGCCGGGACAGCTACCGGTGCCGCAATTGCGGCCGGGCCGGGCGGCTTGAGGCCGATCATGTGATCCCGCTGCATGTCGACGCCGGGCAAAATCCCTACGACCCGGACGGTTGCCAGACGCTTTGCCGACGATGCCATATCGAGAAAACCCGGCAGGAAAACCGCCGCGAGCCGACCCCTGCCGAGTCCGCATGGCGCGAGCTGGTAGCGGAAATGCTGGATTAATCCTCGATATTGCGCCGCGCCGCGTAACATCAAAGTAATCAGGGGCTTAGCCTCGAAAATTTGTTGACATCGTAATGCGGGCACCCCCAACTGGTTCTCGATTTGTTCTACCTGGGGGGTTCTCATGACCGATGCTCAAAAGCGGCTTCGCGACCTTCGCGAACGCCAGTCGAAAGAACGCGGCCGGATGGCTGAACTATCGCGCGTCGATTCGCTTTCCGACGAACAGCGCGCCGAGCTGGACGGGGTCGAGACCGGCACGCCGGACTTGGAGCGCCAGTTGCGCGCAGCCACGATCGCGGTCGAAACCGAGGAAAGCGAACAGCGCGCCGCAGGCGAGGCCGCCCGCCAGCCGACCGGCGATGCCGAGACGCGCGAGCGGGCCGCGCTCAGGGGCAAGGTCAAGCTCGGCAGCTATGTCTCGGCGGCGATGGAGCAGCGGTCGGCGGTTGGCGCCGAGGCCGAATACAATGAGTCCATCGGGATCGCCGGCAACCGCTTTCCGCTCGAATTGCTGGCCCCGCCCGAACAGCGGGCCGCACGCACCGAGGACCGAGCGGTTACGGGCGTCGACACCGCGACGATGCCGCGCACGTGGTTGGATCGGTTGTTCGCCGGCACCGCTGCCGAGGGCGTCGGCGTCACGATGGAATCGGTTCCGGTCGGCGCGTCCAGTCACCCCGTCACCACGGCGGGCGCGACTTCGGCGCAGCGCGGCAAATCGCAAGCCGCGTCCGATGCCGCATGGACCATCGGCGTGGTTGAATTGAAACCAAAAAGGAACGCCGTGCGGCTGCTGTTCAATATCGAGGACGCGGCAAGAATTCCGGGGCTGGAGTCGGCGCTCACCCGCGACCTCCGCATGGCACTCACCGAGGGCGTCGATCGGGCGATCTTTCTCGGCGACGACACCGGGACCCCGAACGCTGGCGATATCGTCGGGCTCACGACGGCGACCGGGCTGGTCGAGAAGACAATCAGCCAAGCCAACAAGATCAAGGGATCGAACGTGCTGGAAGCGTTCGCCGAGCTGATCGACGGCAAAGCGGCGATGATGCCGAGCGACCTAAAGGCCGTGTTCGCGGTCGGCGCCAATACCTTGTGGAGTCACACTTTGGCGAACACCGGTGCCAGCGTCGATACGACGATCGCCGAATTCTTGCGGCGCTTCGGGCTCGCCTGGATGACGCGCGGCGAAATCGAGACCGCCACGGCTGACACCGATTTCGCCGCGTTCGTCGGGCTCGGGCGCGGGCTGGACGGCGCGGGTGTGGCGGGGGTGTGGGAAGCCGGCGAGCTTATTAGGGACCCATATGGTGGTGCAGCTAAGGGCGAAATCGCGCTTACGTTGTGCTATTTGTGGGATTTCGGCCTGCCGCGCGCGTCCAACTTCGCCAGGGTCTCTTTCGCCGCCTGACGGAATAGGGTGGCGCCGTACCCCCGCCGCCGCCCTCAAGCTGGCCGGGAGCGCCCGACCTCCATGGCCCCCGGCCAGCGCCCCCTTCGGAGGCGATGATGGAATTTGAGCGCCGCGTTTCAGGGATCGAGCTTCGAGCCGAGGGCCGCCGCCTGTCCGGCGTCGTCATGCGCTACGGCGACGTCAGCCCGAGCCACCGCGAGCGGTTTGAGCCGGGCGCGCTCCGCATGGCCGAATCGGTTCACCTCGACTTACACCATGACATCGAACGTGCCATCGCCTGGCATCCCGGCGGCGGGCTCGCCCTGGCGAACGGCCGCGACGTGCTCACCATGCGCGCCGAGCTGCCGCCGATCCCTGCGGCTGATCGTGCCTTGGCCGAAATTAAAGCTGGCCGCGTCGACGGTTTGAGCGTCGAATTCCGCGCCTTGAAAGAGCGGCGCGACGGCGATATTCGTGTAATCGCGGATGCTGTTCTGGCGGAAATTGCAATTGTGAAGGCACCCAGCTATGGCGGCTCGCGAGTCGAGGCGCGGCGGCGGTCGGGCCGCACGATGCGCGCGACGATCCCCGCCGGCCGGAGTGTGGAGTGCCGGTGCAGCGGAGCCGAGTGCAAATTCGCCAAGATGGCGGCAGAGGGGATGCAGGAAGCGTTCAATTCGGCATTCCAGCAATTCGAGCGCGAGGTGATCGCCGGGTTTGGCTCCTACGACATGCCGCTCGCCTCGGCATCGTCCGGCACCTTGCGCGGGCGAATTCTCGGCAACGGCGATGGCGAGGTCGAGATAGACCTGCCGGCCGATAGCGTCGGCGCTGCGACCCTGGCCGCGCATGAAGCCGCCGGCGTGATCGTGCGGCCCCATATCGACTCGGCGGCGGCCGAGTCGACGGTCGAGGGCGGGACCCGCGTCTATCAGACCATGCCGATTCGCGCGTTCCTGGTGAGTGCGACGGATGCGAGGTCGGGCTGGCCATCGCCGACCCTGGTAGCCACGCCGGAAGAGCTGGCGCACGCCGGCGCGCCCCGAAGCCGGAGGCTCGCGCGATGGCTGTGACGATCATCGCCGCCGAGCTGGCCCAAGCTGTTGGCGTCGACGCGACCACGGCGACGCGGTTGTTGAGCGTGGCGACCGAGCTTGTGACGCGATACGCGCCACTCGCGCCGGGCGCGATCAGCAATGAAGCCGTGATCCGCGCGGCCGGCTGGCTGGCCGAACAGCCGAGCGCGTCGATCACGAGCGAGACCGAAGGCGATGTTCGGACGTCCTACAGCCCGACGATGATATCCGCGCTCAGACATAGCGGCGCGATGGGCCTTCTCTCGCCCTGGCGAATTCGCCGGGCTGGCGCGATATGACGCGGCGGCTTGCCTTGCGGCGATTCCCGAACGAGGTCGTTCGCCGGCGCCAGGCGCCAGGCGGCTTCGACGAATATGGCGAATCCGCGCCGGGCGCGGTTGTGGAAACGATTTTCCCGGCAACGGTTTTGCCGCTGACCCTGGAGGACCGCGATTTTGTCGGCGGGGTGTCCCTCGTGGAACGCCTGAAAGTTTACGTCCCGCGCGGGATCGCCCGCCGCCGGGGCCAAGGTGACGCGCTTGCTTGGCATGGCGACGTGCTTACTTGGAACGGCGATCCGCTGCGATGGGGCGGCGGTGACGGGGCGCTGATCGAGGATGATTCGATTCCGCTTCAGGCCGCGTTCGATGACCGGCAGGCCGACGTGTTGGTGCACGCGGGCGTCGCTTATGTCGTCGAAGAGTCGCAAAGCTGGCCTCGCTACACCCGCGCCATTGTACTAAGGGAAACCTGAGATGCGCTGGCCATGGCAGCGGGAAACCCGCGAAGCAATCGGCGGCTATACCCAGATCATATCCCGGTTGGTGGAGGCGCAGGCGGCTGGAACCACCCAGCAAGCGAGCGCCACCGCCGCCACGGAAGCCGTCGCGGGCTTGCTGTCGCGAAACTTTGCGTCCGCGATGGTCGAGGGTCCGGGCGACATTGCCGAGATCGTGACGCCGAGGTGCCTGGCGCAGATTGGCCGCGACCTGATTCGCGTCGGCGAGTCGCTTCACGTTATCCGGTACATGGGCGGGCGCATGATGCTGGTGCCGGCGTCAACTTGGTATTGGGAAGGCGATGCTGATCCGGCGACGTGGCTATGCACCGCGACGGCATACGGGCCCAGCGGCAGCTCGATATGGCGGGTGCCACAATCGTCAGTGATTTTCGTCGCATGGGGCTCCCCCACCGCGCGGCCCTATCACGGATTGTCGCCGTCGAGCTGGGCGGCCGATACCGCCCGGCTGAATGCCAACGCCGAGCGATCGCTTGCCGACGAAGCGGGCGGGCCCGTCGCCCAGCTTTTGCCGGTTCCGCAGGATGGCGGCGACGATGGCGACGATGATCCGCTCGCCATGCTCCGAAAGGATATCCGGGACGCCAAGGGCAAGGCCCTGTTGGTCGAAACCGTCTCGAGCGGCTGGGGCGAAGGCAAAACCGCCGCGCCGCAGTCCGATTGGCAGCAACGGCGCCTGGGGCCGCAACCGACCGAGGCGATGGTCGCGCTCGCCGACGCCGCGTTCGCCCGGGTGCTCGCCGCTTCCGGTTGCTCGCCGGCGCTGTTCGACGACGCGGACGGAACGAGCAAACGAGAGGCGCTTCGCCAGTGGCACCTCGGCACGGTGCAACCGCTCGCGCGGCTGCTGGAGCATGAGCTATCGACGAAATTCCAGGTCCCGGTGACGCTCCGCTTCGACCTCTACAACGTCGATCTGGCCGGCCGGGCGCAAGCGTTCCAAAAGCTGGTTGCCGGCGGCGTGGCGGTGAACGAGGCGTTGATGACGAGCGGGTTGCTGGCCAATGGCTAATTCAGGCGGCCCGCTCCACCTTGGTAGGCTTCTCTAACCCTAGCCACTTGATCGCTCTCAGGTTCTCTAGAATGATCTCTCTCACGTGGGCTTCGATTTCGCGGTTCGGCCGAATTGGAAATTCGTCGAATTTGGGTAGCGGCAAGTGCTCTCCATTAAGGATTTGTAAGCCGTCCCTGTGGAAGTACTCCAATGCATCTCGAACCTCCTCAACGCGCTTGTACGCACTTGGCGTCCGGGGCTGCATGGCCTGAACCCTCCTCAACAGAAGTTCGAAATTTCGGACCCTGTTCATGAGAGCGAACTCATCTGTTTGGTTCGTCCATTTGAACTCCACTGACTCTATGTAACTTGCCACGTGCTTCTTCAGCCGACGCGTAGTGCGGCGCCACTCCCACAGATTAATCAGAGCAGCGAAGCTGAGAAGGCCCAGCAGGGTCTCCACGACCCCAATCCAAAAATCGCGGCCCAGCAGGGTCTCCACGACCCCAATCCAAAGTTCACACACTACATTATAGCCATTTCATGCTGACATCATGCTGACACGGCCTCTCATCCACATCGGGTTATTTTTCCTAAGTCATTGAAACAATTGGTAGCGGGAGAGGGACTTGAACCCCCGACACGCGGATTATGATTCCGCTGCTCTAACCAGCTGAGCTACCCCGCCACGCGCGCCCCGGCGGCGCGCCGCCCGGGCCCCGCCACGCTGGCCAAGGACCCGCGCGGCAGGCGGTCGGATAGCGGAATTCGGCGGCGAGCGCAAGGGGCATCGACGCGGGCGACCCGCGCGCGGGCTAACCGTTCAGCGCATATTTCTGGTGCCAGGTCGCGGCGGCCTCGCTGGCGCCTTCGCCGACGTTGGCGATGTGGACGTCCAGCAGATAGGGCGCGCCGCCGGCCTGGGCGTCGCGGCCGCGTTGCAGGGCGGCATCCAGCTCGCCGGGCTCGCGCACATGCTCGCCCTCGATCCCCTGGGCCTTGGCCAGCATGGGGAAGTCGATCGCCGGATCGCCGAGGAAGGTTTCGGGATACTTGTCCTGGGCCTTCATGGAGCCGCCCCAGGCCGCGAAGTTCGTCCGCACCGTCTGATAGTTCATGTTGTTCCAGACCACCGTCAGAATGGGGAGCGAATAGCGCGCCATGGTCCAGAAACCGGACGCGCCGTACATCACGCCGCCGTCGCCGATCGACAGCACGACCGGGCGGTCGGGCGTGGCGAGCTGGGCGCCGATGGCGCCGCCCAGGCCGTAGCCGAGGCTGCCGCCCGAGGTACGCACCAGCCGCCAGTCCTTCTCGCCGTAGCCGAACGGCATCAGGTGGTCGAAGCCGCGGAAGTTTTCCGAGACGACGAGGCTGTTCCCGGCCAGATTGCGGCCCATGGCGTCACCCAGATAGAGCGGGTGGATCGGGTTGTCGCTGCTCAGCCGGCGGGCATCGTCGGCTTGCCTGGCCAACCGCGCCTCGCTCTGTACGCGCAGGCCCGTCTTGCGCTTCTGGATATGCGCCAGGTTGGCGTGGTCGGGCTTCCAGAGCGCGTTCAAGGCGGTGAGCGTGTGCTTGACGTCGCCCCAGAGATCGAGGTCGAGCGGGAAAGTGTTGCCCATCATCGCCGGATCGTGGCCGATGCCGACGATCGTTCCGGCGCCGGGGAACTTCTCGTCCCCGGGGCCGGCGCGCGTGTTCTGCCGGTAGCCGATGCAACAGACGACGTCCCAGGCCTCGTCCTCCATCGCGTCGATCATGCCGACATAGTTCGGATGCTTCGTGGGGAAGGCGCCATAGTCGAAGAAGCCGACGGCGACGGGCAGGGAATAGTTCTCCGCCAGTTCCAAAAGCTGCTCTTGCGCGCCGGCGATGCGAACGTCGGGACCGACCAGGACGATCGGGTTCTCGGCGTTCAGCAGCGCGTCGTGGATCTTCAGGATCGTCCCGCCGCCCGGCACCTCCGCCATCTCCAGCCCTTTCGCCGCCTGGATCGTGCCCTCGACCTCCTTGGCATCCAGCGCCGCGCCCGAATAGCCGAGATAGACGGGGCCCGTCGGCATGGTCATCGCCGCCTTGAAGGCGCGCCGGGTCGCCATGGGGATGCCGCGGGCGTCGTTCACCTCCCAGCGCGCCTTGGTGATGTCCTCCACCGCGCCCATCTGCGAATAGCCGGCGCTGGCGCCAAGCGTGTTGTGATCGCCGAAGGAGCCGGCATCGCGCATCGCCGCCGTCACCACCACGGGCGTGCCGTCGAAGTATGAATTCTGCAGCTGGCCCGAGCCCTGCCGCGTCCCCGCCGCCAGGTGGACGTTGACGAAGGCCGGCTTGCGCGCCGCCTTGGCGTAGCCGTCGGCGGCCGAGAGCACGAGGGATTCGGCCAGCAGCAGGATCGGCTGCACGCCCGGCACGGTGAGGAAGGCATCGAAGAAGCCGGCCTCGGCGCTCCCTGTGTTGGTGAAGGCGTAGTCGACCTCCTGCGCCACCAGCTGATGCATCAAGAGCTCGCCGCCCGTGCCGACCACCCGCGTCTTCGCCATCCCCGTCACTCCATCCGTCGCTTCATCGCCCGCCGGTCTCGGCGGCCCGGGCGAGGGTAGGGCAAAGCCGCGCGAGCCGGCAAGGCGGGCGCGCGGCGAGGGCCGGGCGGAGCTTCCGCGCCCCGGCCGGCCGGCGGCGGCCGGCGCGGGCGCGCATGACGAGGAATGAGGGTTTTTCGGCCCGCCGGCGCGAAAATCGACGCGGGCCGGCACCATCACATGGTCGCCCGGGATGGCGCGGAGCACTGGGCTCGGCGTCGCCATGCAAGATGCAAGACGCGACCCCGAACCCTCTGAGCTATTGCAGAGACGGAAGGACGGATGAAAGGCAAAAAAGCAAGACTTGACCCCTTGTACGCAGACAAGGAGACCCTACCCAGACATTGGAGCCGATGCGTTGTACATCCAGCGGATACCGATTGTTAGGGACTGCTGGGCGCCCGGCGTCGGAATTTCTCTGCTGTCCGGATCGATGTTTAGACGAACGTGGATTGGGTGCCATCGGTCGCGGTCTCAGCGTAGCGTAACTTCATTGCATCTCGATAGGCGAGGAGGCCGCGCCTCAAGGCGTCAGGCCGAGGCGTGCCATCCTCGAGTAAGACTTCCTGGCTCAGCTGCTGGGCTAGAAAGGCCGGTGAAATTATCGGCTGGGATCGTGTCCGTGATATGGGAACCGCGTTCAGGACAGTTTCATTGGTCGAATGGCCTTTGGACCGCCCGGTCGTCTTCGAACCCAACGGCACCAAGGCGCCCAGCGAGCCAGAAAGCCCGCCAGCGGTCGCTTTGGTCTCGAGCAAGCTTCTTGCGTGGCGTTGCTTGGACTCGTCGTTGCGCGTGGCGATTTCCTCGATCGTGTACACGTGAGATTTGCGCGTGAAGTCGGGGAGCGGCAACGTCGGATTGGCGCTTGTATCGGTTACATTCATTGTGATGCCCGTTTCCGTTCCACGCCCCGGTTCGGCGACAAGCTGTACCGATGAAGGTGCCTTGTGATTAATAAATAGTAAATGCGTGAAAGTTTTCAAGAATTTTATTTGAATATTATTTCGAATTTATTATAATCTTTTTCTCTATTTTCGGAATATTTACCTAACATCAACCACAAATGCAAACTACGTTTAGATGGATTTTCATGGACAAAGAGGTCGGGCACCTTATTTTTGCCGATGGAAGTGACACCTTCCCTTTCTGTTCGGAAAAGATGCCCGGCCCCTTTTTCTGCCGGCCGCCTGTTCTGGTCATTGAGCACACCCGATGTTTTTCAATTTTTAGCCTTAAGAATACTAAAGTCCGGCCAGAGTTCGAGCTGTCACAACCCACGTCGCTGCATTTAGTTTGACCCCATTAGGTCCATCGTGTGCCGCAAGCGCGTATCGTACTGCCGGTAGCGTTGCGGCCCGCAGCTCGGGATTTTCCCGAAGAATCTTGCCCAGAGCTCCGACCCGCGAACAAACTGCTAGCATCGCATCGAGGTCGCCACTTCCAACCTGCTCGTCATGGGCGGTGATCTCGATCTCCCCGAAGCCCGCTCTTTCTAGAATGCCGCGCACGTGGTCGGGGTTAGCGAACGCGAACGGTCCGGGCGCGTCCGGATCGAGAGCGGGCCGCGGTGGCAAATGAAAGGACGCGGCTCTAAGCGGCAGCATGTCGAGCTGGTTCTCCTCCAGCGCTCGCCAGCAGACGAAGGCGAGCCGCCCATTTGGTCTGAGGCTACGACGAATGTTGATGAACGCCGCAATGGGGTCAGCGAAGAACATCACCCCAAACCGTGAGAAAGCAATGTCGAATGAGGTCGGATCGAATGGGAACACCTGGGCATCGGCTTGGACGAACCGCGTTCGCTCGCCACCTTTGGCCGCGCGCCGCGCGAACGCCAACACAGCAGCCGATAGATCGACCCCCACTACTGTGCCGTCCGGCGCAACCGCCCGGGCAAGGTACAGCGCGGTCTCGCCTCCGCCACAACCTATGTCCAGAACGTTCTCGCCAGGATACGGCGCAAGTGCCGCCAAAGCGTGCTTACCAAGCGGAGCGAGTTGTAGTTCCAGCAGCTCTCGGACTTCCGCCCACGCGCCGACCCGTATTTCATCTTGGGTCGGTACGGGCAGGGAGCGGGTCTTGTCCATACCGAGATAATTGCCTGAAAACCTGGGGATGTCATTCTCCCATGTGCGGCGAAGGCGTCCCTGTTTCCTATCCGACTTAGGTGGACTGCATCCCGGAAATGACACCGAGAATTAGGGACACTCAAGGGCCGTCGCTCGTCAGTGCCCGGATGATGACCGTCAGCGCCGCGGGCTCGTTGATCAGCGGGTCGCGCCCGATGTCGACTTCGGCGCCGTCCGTACTGCCGTCGCCATCGGTGTCCCGATTCTTCGGGTCGGTACCGTGGACGTCCGTCTCGTCGCCGTCCGACAACCCGTCGCCGTCGCCGTCGGTGCCGCTCAACACGACCTGGAGCGGCGACGAGCAGTTGTTCGAGGTCACGTCCTCACCATTCGCGGGCGCGGCGCATGACGCGACCCAGAAAGTGCCGACGAGTGGGATCGACGCATCGAAGGCGATGGCGGTTTCGTCGCCGGGTGCAATGCTCGGGAGCGATTTCCGCCCGATCGGGACGTCGGAGGTATCGACGTTGGGGTCGGTCGAGCGATAATGGACCAGCGCGGTCGGATCGGCCGTGCCGGTGCCCTGGTTCCGCACCGTCGAGTCCATCGTGATCGCCTCCCGCGGCAACGGCGTCCCGCTCGAGACGGCATAGGCCGGGACGATCAGGTCGGGCCTTTCCCCAACCGTCACCTCGACGGCGCTCGAGCAGTTGTTGGCGGTGGAGAATTCACCGCTCACCGCATCGACGCAGGCCCCGACCCAGTAGATGCCCGCCGTGGCGAAGGCGGCCGCGCCACTCTCCGCCGAGCCGGCGCCCGCCGACAGGCCGGGCACGGCGTCGGTGCCGATTTCCGTATCGGCCGTCGTTATCGTCGCGTCCGTCGAACCGTAGTAGCGCAGCGTCGTGCTGTCCGACGTGGCGTCGCCCTGGTTCCTCGCCGTCGCGTTGATGGTGAAGCTCTGTTCCGTAAACGGCATGCTGTCCGACACACTGACCGAATCCACAATCAGATCCGGATTGCTCGGCGGGTCCGTCACCGTTACCAGCACGGGCGTCGAGCAGTTGTTGCCGGTCGATGATTCCCCGATCACCGCGTCCACGCAGGCGTCGACAAAGTGGGTTCCCGTCACATCGATCGATACCGATATGCTCTCCGGGGAATTGCCGCCCGCCGACAAGCTCGCCACTCCGATTATCCCGATCGACGTAGACTGGAAGGGATGGATCAGCGGGACCGCCGAACGGTAATAGGTCAGCGTCGTGCTGTTCGACGTGGCGTTGCCCTGGTTCCTCACCGTCGCGTTGATGGTGAAACTCTGCCCCGAGGCCGGCGCGCCGTCCGGCACACTGACCGAATCCACAATCAGATCCGGATTGCTCGGCGGATCCGTCACCGTTATCCGCACGCCCGTCGAGCAGTTGTTGTTGGTCGGGAACTCCCCGCTCACCGTGTCGACGCAGGCGCCGAGCCAATAGGTCCCGGCTGGAGAAATCTGCGCCGACACGTTTCCCCCGAAGCTCCCTGCCGGAGCCAAGCTCGGGACGGGTTTCGTTCCTATTAACGTGTCCGAGACCGAGATCGTCGAGTCCGTCGAACGGTAAAATCTCAGCGTCGTGCCGTCCGTCGTGCCGTAGCCCTGGTTCTTCACTGTCACGAAGATGGAGAATGTCTGCCCTACCTCTTGCGTAGTATTCGTAACAGCAGGGTTAATTACGATCAAATCGGGTACGTTATATATCGATACGACCCCATTGCAATCATCTTGCTGGGGGAACCCGGTGGTCAAGTTTTCGTCGTACACCAGCACTGTTAATTCGGTTGTGTGAGCAAGCCCCAAGAAATGTCCCAGCTCGTGCGCCATAATTTTTGTGAAGTTCGTAGGATTCCAAGATCCGTTCGTTTGACAGGCCGCGTTCATACCGATATCTGCTTCTATGAACCTACCAGGCCTTGTTTCGACAGGAAACACCTCTCCCAGTAAAATGGTACCACTATCGCACTGTCCAAGATCCGCTAAAGCCACGCAATTTTTGAAGTCCTGGTCGACCCCCCCCCCCCCGCGTCGCATGATCCCTGGAGGGCAGTGGTAAAAGTAAAATTCGGAGCCGGATCACAAGACGAAAACCGTCTGTTCATCGCGGTTGTGGCCAGGGAAGAGGCAATCACTCCACCAATAGACACCCCATCGAGCGGCTCTAGGTGCAGGGTCGCTTCATGTTCATCCCACATCCACTCTTCAAGGAACCTTTCAAATGCCGACACAGCGGTGGAATTCAATATCAAGATTAATGTGAATAAGAACGTCGAAAGAAAAACGCGCATGGCTATTGCCGAGCCCCTCGGTTCCTATAGTCCGGGCGTTGGATCAGCGAGCGCAGGAGAGACACGAACTCCTCCACCGTGAGAGGAGAAGCACCTGGATCCGCTTCAAGGACTCGGGCGCTGCCACGCCCAGACTCAAAAACCCGGAGTTCCTCCGATATCTGGAATATAGGCTGGTTATCGTGCGTACGCATTTCGGCGACGTTGTCCGAAGACGCTTGGTGGATTTTGAATGCGGGCAGATAGGCACCGATTATGGGAAAATACGGGTTGTCGAAGCGCAAGAATAGAAGGACGCGGTCGCCAACGGAAAATCGAGGTATTCCAGGATCATCCATGAATTGCCCCGTTTCGTCAACGCCTCCTATTATATCGATGTTTTCCGGGTAGGGCGGCGAACCCTTGATGGCCTCCGTTCCCCCTAGCCCATAGCGAGTGTATAGGTGACCGCTCCCGGCCCGATATACGCTGAGGGACGATATGCGCGCGCGAAGCACGAAATCGGCATTTTGTATGTCGTCGAAGAGAGAGCCTTCAACGACCGACAACGCGAATGTCAGCCGAGGGACCAGTAGGAAGCTCGCCGAAAGTAAGCTTGCCAAAACGAAATGACGCAATAGGCTCATGGCGAACACCGTGGCGGGTCGTGGCTTGGTCGGAAAACCGCGAAATTCGGCACTCGAAACCGCGCCCATGCTCAGCCTCCCCGATCGATTCCCAACGCCGCGAAAGCGGTGCAAGGCGAAAGCCCCGCCGCAAGCGCACGCACCGGGCCAGTGTGCGCCACCCGTGCCGCGAAATGTCCGCGCTGATGGCGCAACATCGTTGCCTCTCCGCAATGAGCCGCCTTGCCGCCGATCTTCTCCTGACCATTCCAGGTTGGTGCCCATGTGCCGGTCCGGGCGCCACGCCCGCGGCCAGAACCGGCACGCCCCGGCACACGGCGCTCGAAATCGAAGTCTTCCGATAACGAATTCACGATCACGGCGACTCTAAATCCGAAAGGGACATCTGGCAACACCGCTGTCCAAGACGTTTGGTGTTGGCTGAATTTCTCCAATGATTATGACACGTGGGATGCGGCGGCGGCGAGATTTCGAGTCGAGGTCCCGGTCCGGTGGGAAAAGAATAGGGTCAAAAGAATAGGGTCAAAAGAATAGGGTCAAAAGAATAGGGTCAGGTCTTGTTTGTTGCATGCCTACCGTCTTCCCAGGCCTTGATGATGCGGGAGACGGTGGCGTAGTGCAGGCCCGCCTCGGCGGCGATCTGGCGAAGCGTGTAGCCGTGATCGTGATGGGCGCGGGCCATCCACTCGGCGCGCTCCCGATGGCGGGCGCGGAGGGTCGCGAGCGCCTCGGGGGCGATGCGCCGCTGGCGGCGCGGCACTTCCGAACTCGCCACGCCCGCCGCCTCGCGCAGGCCGTCGCGGAAGGCCGGGCCGCCGAGGATGTTCGGGCCCGAGAGCTGGTCCCAGGGGCTCGCCTGGCCGATGCCGCCGGCGACGAAGCGGCGGTAGGCGCGGGCCGCCGCCGCCCTGTCGGCGCCGAATTGTCGCAGCACCCAGTCTCGGTGTTCGAAGGCCCGGGCCGGCGAGTGGCCGGCGGTGGCGCGATAGCTGCTCCAGCGCCACTCCCGGGGCCGCGCGACCATGCCCACGCGGACCGGGTTCAGCACGACATGGCGGCAGAGCTCCAGGAGATGCGGTTCGCGCTCGACCACGATCGCCTTGTAGCGGCCCTGGAAAACGTGCCCGACCCGCCCGTGCCGCCAGTTGCGCCGCTGGGTGAAGACGCCGTTCAGTTGCCGCATGCCACGGGACAGGTTCGCGTCCGGTGTCTCGAGCAGCAGGTGGTAGTGATTGTCCATCAGGCACCAGGCGTGACATAGCCAGGCGAAGCGGTCGACCACCGCGCCCAGCAAGTCCGTGAAGAGCCGGCGATCCTCGTCGCCCGAGACGATATCGGCACGCGCGTTGCCCCGGCTCGTCACGTGATGGAGCGCGCCCGGGAATTCGATGCGCAGCGGTCTCGCCATGGCGCGATCCTAGGGAGGCCGGATGCAAAAAACAAGACCTGACCCCATCCCGTGCCGGCGTGCCCGTTGATCGGCGGCGCTTTGCCGGGACGTGGGAGCGGTTAGACCGCGTTCTCCGGCCGCGGATGGGCGAATGTCTTTCGAGCGAAGGCGCTCGTCTCTTTCGCGTCGCGCCTCAGCGATTCGATCTCGGAGGGCGTCAGCATCTCGGAATCCGGGGATGTAGACGGCTTCGTCCGCGGTGAGGGCCGTCGGCTCGATGCTGAATTGGGTTCCGACTTCGTCGCCATATCGCTCCTCGATCATGCCGGCGTGCTGGCGCTTTGGCCGATACTGTCTCGACCGGAAGGCGTTTACAAGGGAGACGGCGGGGAACAAGAGGTTCTCCGGGGCATCCTGGATGCCAGGGGCCCGCGCCAATACGGCGGCACATCGCCGGCGACGCGGTCTTGAACCCGATGGGTGAGGGGCGCGCGCTCGACGAAGCGACGCACGTGGAGCCGGGAACCGAGAACACGCGCGCGACCGACCGAGGACGCAACGAAACGAAACCAACCGCCGCAACCCGAATGTCGCCCGCGCGGTCGCGCTTGCCGACCCGCGATGAGTTGCACTCGACGCGGGTCGGTATAAGGTCGCCGTCCAAACGGGAGGCGGGAAGATGGGCGGAACGTCGCGAGGCGGGATGGCGCGCGGGGGCGGGCGGAAGACCGGCGGGAAGGCCGGGAAGGCGAAGACGGCGCAGGCGCGCCAGCCGGCGTTCCAGGGCTGGGCGACGAGCGACGAGGACGAAATCGAGCGGCGGCGCTGGCGCGGGCGGACCGAGATCGTCTCCGTCGAGGCCCTGGAGCCGGAATTCGCCCATTTCGGCAGCTTCGCCGTCGGTTCCACCAGCGGCGGCGCCTACGAGGTCGAGATCCGCGACCTGGTGGGCCTGGGAAATTCCTGCGGCTGCCATGATTTCACCACCAACGGCCTGGGCACCTGCAAGCATGTCGAAGGCGTTCTCCACCAGCTGGGCAAGGGCGCCAGGCGGGCCTTCAAGGCGGCGGCGCGCGAGGGCAGCCCGCGCGTCGAGGTCTTCTTCTCCGGCGAGAGCGACGGCGCCATCCGCGTGCTCGCGCCGGCCGGCGCCGATTCGCTCGCCGCCGCCGTCGCCTCGCGGGCCGACGCCCTGAAGCGCGGCGACGGGGCGGCGTTGGACGAGCTTCGGCGCATGGTGTCCGAGGCGCCCGGGCGGCTCAGGGCCTCGCGCTATCTCGATCGCTGGCTGGAGCGGCGGAATCGCGCGACCCGGCGCACCGAGAACCGGGAACACTTCCTCCGCGAGGTCCAGGCGGGGCGCGAGAGCCTCGATCTCGTGAAGCATCCGCTGCTCCCCTACCAGGTCGACGGCATGCTGCACCTGGCCTTCGGCGAGCGCGCCCTGCTGGCCGACGACATGGGGCTCGGCAAGACGGTGCAGGCCATCGCCGCCTGCGAACTGCTGCGCCGGCGCAATCGCATCGAACGGGTGCTGGTGGTGGTGCCGGCTTCCCTCAAGGCGGAATGGCGCGAGCAGATCGACCGCTTCACCGATCTCGCGACGCGGATCGTCTTCGGCCCCCGGCACGAGCGGCTGAAGCAGTATCGCGACGCCCCCTTCTTCACCGTCGTCAACTACGAGCAGATCCTGTCCGACGGCGCCGACATCAACCGCATCGTCGCGCCCGACGTCGTCATCCTGGACGAAGCCCAGCGGATCAAGAACTGGCAGACCAAGACGGCCCGCGCGGTGAAGGGGCTGCGCGCCGAGTATGCCTTCGTGCTGACCGGCACGCCGCTGGAGAACCGCATCGACGAGATCTATTCCATCGTCCAGTTCCTCGACCCCAAGCTGCTGGGCCCGCTGTTCCGCTTCAACCGGGACTACTATGTGCTGGATGATCGCGGCCGGCCCCAGGACTACAAGAACCTGGAGGACCTGGGCCGCCGCCTGGAGACGGTCATGCTGCGCCGGCGCAAGGAGGACGTGGAGGGCGAACTGCCCGGGCGCACGGTCAGCAACTACTTCGTCGCCATGACGGACGAGCAGCGCCTGCGCTACGAGGACTATCAGGTGCCGGTCCAGCGCCTGCTGCACGCTGCCCGCCGACGCCCGCTGCTGAAGGAGGAATTCGAGCGCCTGCAGCTACTGCTGGGCTGCATGCGGATGACCTGCGACACGCCCTATATCCTGGACCGCGAGGTCCGCGACTGTCCCAAGCTGGAGGAGTTGGAACGCATCCTGGGCGACCTGCTGGACGAGCGGGCGGAGCGCAAGGTCCTGATCTTCTCCGAATGGGTGGGCATGCTGGAGCTGGTGCGCGAACTGGCGGTGGAGATGGGGCTGGAATTTGCTTGGCACACCGGCTCGGTGCCCCAGGACCGCCGCCGGGCCGAGATCGACCGCTTCAGGCGGGACCCGGCCTGCCGCCTGTTCCTGTCGACCGAGTCGGGCGGGCTGGGGCTGAACCTGCAGGTGGCGGACGCGGTCATCAACCTCGACCTGCCGTGGAACCCGGCCAAGCTGGAACAGCGCATCGCGCGGGCCTGGCGCAAGTACCAGAGCCGACCGGTGAGCGTCGTCAACCTGGTGACCGAGGACAGCATCGAGCATCGCATGCTTTTTCTGCTGGAGCAGAAACAGGGGCTGGCCGACGGCGTGCTGGACGGGCGCGGCGACCTCTCCGCCATTCGCATGCCGAGCGGCCGGACGGCCTTCCTCGAGCGGATGGAGGCCATGATGGCCGACGCCGGGCCTTCGGCCGCGGAAGCCGCGGCGCCCGACCCGGCCATGGCGTTGCGCGACGCCCTGGTCGGGCGTCACGGCGAGGGCTTGTTGTCGCTCTTCGCCACGGGCGAGGACGGCCCGTTGATCGCCGTCCTCGACGCCGCGCCCTCGGTATTGGAGGCGGAGCGGCGGCGCTTGCGCGAGGACGACGTCGCGGTCGAGGTCCTGGACCGGGAGAGCTACGAGACGCTGCGGCGCCTGGAAGCGGCCGGCGCGCTGCGCTTCGCCGACGGGGAGACCCGTGAACTGCACCGCTCGCCCCGTCTCGACGACGACGGCCGGGCGGCGCTGCTGGAACGGGCGCGCGAACTGGCGGGCGCCGCCGACCGCAAGCTGCGCATGGCGGCCCTGCTGGCGGGTGGTGGCTTCATGGCCGAGAGCGGCGCGCCGGCTGGCGAGGCGGTGACTCTCGCGCTCCGCGCGCTCGCCACGGCCGGCGAGAAACGGTTTGGGGACGAAGAACCCGATTCCGACGAACTCGTCGACCGCCTGCACGAGGCCGATATCCTGCCGTTGGAGCTCAAGCGCGGGATCGAGGCCGCGCAAGGGGACGGCTCCGCCCTCGCCGCGGCCGAGGACCTCATGGCGCACATTCGCACCGTGCTGGAGGACGCCGGCGCCCGGCCGACGGCGTGAGGACCGCGCGCCCGGCGGCCGTCCGATGGCGGAATTCGCCCGCGAAGGCTCTCCATTCCGGTTCTCATGGATGAGAACCGATTGCGTTCAGGCGCCACGCGGGCTTTTCCCCGGCTTCGCTCGGGCGCGCGGTCGCGCTCGCCGGGTCGCGACGAGGCGAACTCGTCGCAACCTGGTATCAACCCTCGGCGGCGAACTTCGCGATCATGCGGTGGTAGTGCTGCACCGCCGGCTCGTTGCGGCCGTAGAGGAAGTCGCGGTTTCCTCCCGCGCGCAGGCCCGCCTGGATCTTGAAGCCCATGTCGTAGTCCTCGTCGCGCACCGCCTGCAGCACCAAATCCGAGAACAGGCGGCTGGCGGCCTCGGCCTCCTCGGTGTCGGGCGGGTTGGCGGCGAGGATGGTCTGACGGGTGACCGTGGTCTCCGGCGTCGGGCCGGGGAACAGCAGGCTGACGAGGCAATGATCGCCGACGACGCCCGAGAACGAGAGGTTCGGGAACACGGAGTGGATCAGGCGGACGTGCTTCTCCGGCTGCCACGCCGCCTCCGGCTGGCCGGCCAGTTCGCTGAGCGAGCGGCGGCCGAAGGTGATCCGCTGGTGCGGGCCCCAGACGTCGTGCAGCAGCAGGTTGCCGACGGTGTATTTGCCGACCGTGCGGCCGTGCAGCGAGTTGTGGTGATAGGCCTCCAGATAGCCGTCCCAGGTGACCTTCCAGCCAGGCCCGTCCAGGTCCCGCTGCTCGTAAAGATGCCACTTGTCGAGGGCGAGGTGCCCGAGCTCCTCGGCGAAATCGCCGAGCCAGTCGTCGATGTCGAACGTCGCGTCCCCCTCCAGCGCGACCCAGACCAGGCCGACCCGTTCCGCGCAGGGGAGTTCCAGCAGCGAATGGCTGTCGCGGTCGATTTCGCCGAAAGTCTCCTCGCCATAGACGGCGATCAGGCGGCCACGGGTATCATAGGACCAGGCGTGATAGGGGCAGGTGAAGCTCTTGCCCTGGCCGCGGCCCGGCGGGCAGACCGGGGCGCCCCGGTGGCGGCAGGCGTTGAGGAAGGCCCGCGCGCGGCCGTCCGTGCCCCGGATCATGACCACCGGAATGCCCAGCATCTCCAGCGCCAGGCACGAGCCCGGCTCCGGCAGCTCCAGCGACAGGGCCAGCGCCAGCGGCAGGCGCTTGAAGATGCGCTCCGTCTCGCGCGCGTAGCGCTCCGGGTCCGAATAGGCGGCGACCGGCTGGGCCATGATCTCGTCGGCCTGGTCGGTGGTCTTGGCCTGGTAGTGGGCCAGCGCGCGGCGCGCCAGGTCCATCATCCGCTCCGCGTCGTTTCGCATCGCTGCTTCCTAACGCTCAGAGGCCCGAATTGTTTCGGCCGTCGAGCCGACATTCGCCATTGTCGTTCAGCCAAGCCACGTTGTATCCGAGCGAACGCGACCGTGCTCCCTTCTCCGTCATCGCGAATGCGCGAAGCGCCCATGGCGAAGAAACGCCGTCATCGCGAGGTGCGAAGCGCCGTGGCGATCCAGTCCACCCATATGCCGTGCGGATGTCCGAAGGGTGCTGGCTCGGCTTCGAGGTCGGCTGGATTGCCACGCTCGCTTCGCTCGCTCGCAATGACGGTTTTGCGGCGGCTCTCGTCATCGATCGACTTGCAACCCCTCAGCTCGCCTCGGCGAAAAAGTCCTTCCAGGCGGGGAGCGCCTCGGGATAGTCGGCCGGGCGCGGCTTGCCGCCGACATGCATCCGGTTGGGGCCGCTCAGCACGCTCGGGTATTCGCTCACCGGCACATAGTAGAGGAAGTGGATCGCCCGGCTCTCGAAGCGCCAGCGGCCGCCCGCGCGGCGGTATTCGTCCGCGTAGCGCATGGCGGCGACGCTGACCTCGCCGTCGGGCGAGGTCTCGGCGTGGCTCAGCACCAGACCGTCGGCGCGGTCCGGATCGTCCTCGTCGAACGTGACCGTGTGGTCGTGCGACCAGTGGAAGGAGGGGCCGCGGTTGCCCAGCACCTGGCGGTACATCGCGATAATCTCCTCGCGGCCGTGGGCGGCCATCAGGCCGTTCGGCGTGGTCATGCGCGCGGTCTCGGTGAACAGCGTCTCGAGCCTGGGGATATCGTGATCGTCGCAGGCGATCCCGTAAGCGGCGATGAGTTCCGCGATGTCGTGCCGGGCTTCCAGCCGGTCGATCCTTTTCATCAAGGCGGTCATGTCAGTCATGGCTCTCTCCCTTTTCCGTGCGTGTCTATTCCGCCGCCCGCGCCGCGCCGCCCTCGACCCCATGAGCGGTCTGTTGGTCGAGGCGCCGGCCGAAGCTGGCGACCCGCCAGCCGGACACTGGTTTGCGGGGCGGCAGCGGCGACAGATCCTGGAAGGCGCCGTCGATCATCACATGGGCGATGCGGCCGGGGGCGCCGAGAATGGCGACGTCGGCGGCGGGATCGCCCCGCACGGCGATCAGGTCGGCGCGCCGGCCGGCCGCCAGTTCCCCCACCTCGCCCTCCATGCGAAGGGCGCGGGCGCCCTCCAAGGTGGCGCAGCGGATTGCTTCCAGCGTGGTCATGCCGAGATAGCGGGTGAAGACCTCCATCTCGCGGTAGTGCCATTCGCCGTAGGGCACGATGGAGAAACCGCTCTCGCTGCCACAAAGCATGGGCACGCCCGCCTTGTGGGCCCGGGCCAGCGTATCGGCGCTGGCCTCGAGTTCGCGGGCCAGGAGGTCGACGAGCGACGGACTGGTCCCGGTCTTGTCGCCGAAGTCGACCAGATTGGCGAGCAGCGTCAGCGTCGGCACCAGCGGCACCTTGGCCTCCACCACGGCCTCGAGCGCGGCCTCGTCCATCATGGTCGCGTGCAGCAACAGGTCGAAGCCCGCCTCGGCCGCCCGCCTGGTGGCGTCGGCGCCCCGGCAATGGCCCATCACCGGGGTTTCCAGATCGTGCGCCGTGTCGCAAATCAGTTTCAGTTCGGCGTCGCTCCAGGCGCACATCTCGCCCTTGTGGGCCTGGCGCGGCACGACGCCGGTGACGTGCACCTTGATCCAGTCGGCGCCGTATTTGATCTGCCGGCGGACCTCGGCGACGATTTCGTCGGCGCCGTTCACCGCCATGTAGAAGCCGGTGATGCCGGAATCGTTGATCAGGCGCCCCGCCGTCTCGCCGATGGAGGTGATCAAGGCATAAGCGCCGCAGGCCATGCGCGGGCCCTCGGCCACGCCCGCGAGAATCGCGTCGCGCAGGTCGATTATGTTCTCGAAGGTCGAGTCGGGGTCGAGGATGCCGGTGACGCCGGCGCGGATCAACTTCTTCGCGTTGTAGGCGGCGATCAGCGCGGAGAGCGCGTTGCGGGGCTGGTGGAACAGTTCGGTATTGCTCTCGGCGTCGTCGAAGGCGAGATGGCAGTGGGCGTCGATCAGCCCCGGCATCAGGGTCATGCCCGTGGCGTCGATCCGCTCGGCCTCGCCGGCCCGGGCGACGGCTTCGGCGCCGAGGGCGGCGATCCGTCCCTGGTCGACCAGCAGCGCCTCCGCCCGGGGCGCGGCGCCGGTGCTGTCGATGACGGTGCCGTTCTCGAACAGGGTCGCGGTGTTCATCTCTGCCATCCGTTTTCTCGTACCGGCCATCGTGAATGATGGTGCCCCCGGCCGCCGGGACTTCCGATAACAACCACTATGACGCCTCGGCCACGCGCAGCAGGCGGCGCGCGTTATCTGCGAGTTTCGCGTCGGGGAGGGCGCCGCCCGCCGCGTCGGGCGCGTCCCAGCCGACGAAGTTGGTGCCGTAAACCAGATGGTCCTCGTCCACCAAGGTCTTCAGCAAGCCCAGCGAGCCGGGCGCGTTCAGGTGGGTGTCGAACCAGAAACGCCTCAGCCGCTCCTCGAAGGCGCCCTCGGCCCTCAGATACTCGGGCGCCCAGGGCCGGCGCCTGGCGGCCTGGGCCATGCGGCCGACGAGGAAGGCGGTCGAGCCGCCGCCATGGCTGATGCAGATGTCGAGCGAGGGGTGGCGGTCCAGCACGCCGCCATAGATCAAGGAAGCGGTGGCGATCGCCTCCTGCGCGGCGAAGCCGATGACGACGTCGAGGTCGAAGTGCCGCAGGTTCGGATCCCCCGGCGGGCCGTCGATGCCGGCGGGCGCGGGGTGCAGGAAGAGCGGCACGTCCAGCGCCACGCAGGCCTCGTAGAAAACGTCCATCTCCGGATCGTGCAGCGGCCGGCCGGTATCGGTGCCGATATAGCCGCCCGCGAGGCCCAGTTCCTCGACGCCGCGCGCCAGTTCCTCGCGGGCGGCGCAGATGTCCTGCATCGGCAGCGCCGCGAAACCGCCGAGGCGGTCGGGATGGGCCCGCCGGATCGCCGCCACGCCATCGTTGTTGATGCGGCAGAAGGCGAGGGCCGCGGCCGCCTCGACATGATGGAAATAGGTCAGCGGGTTGGGCGAGAGCAGCTGGACGTCGATGCCGGCCGCATCCATCCGCGCCAGCCGGAGATCGACGTCCATGAAGGGGCTGCCCTCGTAGCGGACGCCGTCCAGCACATAATCGGCGACGCGGAAGCGCGGCGTGCCGTCGGGCCCGGTGCCGAGTTCCGGCCCGTGCGCGCCCGCGCTCCCCATGGTCTCGCGCAGGACCACATGGGCGTGCACGTCGATCACGCGGGCATCCCGAAGGCCGGCCATGGGTGCTTCCTCTCCCTATCCGGGGCGGAGTTTAACGAGTAGGCCCGGGCATTGCCAAAGGCTCAATTCGTGAATTGTATGCGTCACCTTGTTACGGCGGCGGCGAGGCAGGCTCGGTCATTGGCGCCGGGGGCGAGGCCGACGAGGTGGAACCAGCTCAGGTAGTTGTCCAGATAGCGGGTGGCGATGCCGCGGCGGGGACGCAGCAAGTCCTTCAACCGGCTGTGGCGGCTGTTCACCGTCTGCCACCGTCGGAGACCAGCAGGGCGTCCTTCGCGACCACCGGGTCGAGAGCAGCCGTGAGCGCCGCCGCGTCGACCCTGGGCAGCACCGCGCTCACCGTCGTCCCGCTCCGCCCCGCCGCCGTGCCTTGCGTCCCAGCCCGCGCGCGCCCTTCCGGCTCTCCAGGACGTAGGTCTCGTCCGCTTCCACGATCCCCTTGAGCACCTCCGAATCGCTCCGCGCCGCCGCCAGAAACCGGTGACGCCAGCGGAACGCCGTGCTCACCGCCACGTCGCAGCGCGCCGCCGAGGCCTTCACCGTCTCCCCCTCCGCCAGCGACGCCCCGAACGACAGCCAGCGTTCCTTGTGGTGCAGGCCCGACAGCGGCGTACCGGTCAGCGCGTTGAAGGTCCTGCCGCAGCCCTTGCACTGGTAGCGCCGCAGACCCCGCGCCATACCGCGCGAAACCGCCCCTTCGCTCGCGCAGTGCGGACAGCGCCGGGCCTCGTCCACACCAAGCTCGATCGCGGCCTTCGATGCCTCGCCTTCGCTCCGGCCCGACAGCACCGCGAGCGCCTCGTGCCGCTGCACGCGCGTCAGCCCGCGCGCCGCCGAAAGCCACACCTGGAAACCCTTGCCGTCCATGACCCAACCTCCTGACATTCCGGGCATTCTATCACAAATGCATACGTTTCACAAATTGAGCCTTGCCAAACGGGGCCGCGGACTGGCCTGGCGCTCTTGCGGTAGCGGGCGCGATTTGCTACATCGACCCCCCTCATGCGGTCGTGGCGGAATTGGTAGACGCGCAGCGTTGAGGTCGCTGTGGGGGAGACCCCGTGGAAGTTCGAGTCTTCTCGACCGCACCAAGCTTTTCCGAGCCCGTGGAGCCGTCTCCGCGGGCTTTGCCGTTTGGGCCCGCGCGGCGGACCCTGGCGGGCGGAGGACCGGCCGATGGCGAATGACTTCGATGAACTGGCGCTCGCCTACCACCGCCTGCCCGTGCCGGGCAAGCTGGCAATACAGCCGACCAAGCGGCTCGCCAACCAGCACGACCTCTCTCTCGCCTATTCGCCGGGCGTCGCCGCCGCCTGCCGGGCGATCGAGGCGGACCCGGCGGCGGCGGCGGAGATGACGACGCGGGCCAACCTCGTGGCCGTGGTCACCAACGGCACCGCTGTGCTGGGCCTGGGCGCCATCGGCCCGCTCGCCTCCAAGCCGGTGATGGAGGGCAAGGCGGTCCTCTTCAAGAAGTTCGCCGGCATCGACGTCTTCGACATCGAACTGGCGGAGACCGAGGCCGGGCGTCTGGTCGACATCGTCTGCGCGCTGGAGCCGACCTTCGGCGGCATCAACCTCGAGGACATCAAGGCGCCCGAGTGCTTCGTCATCGAGGAGAAGTGCCGGGAGCGGATGAACATCCCCGTCTTCCACGACGACCAGCACGGCACGGCGATCTGCGTCGGCGCCGCCGTCTACAACGGCCTGCGCGTGGTGGAAAAAGCGATAGAAGACGTGCGGCTCGTTTGCTGCGGCGCGGGGGCCGCGGGGCTCGCCTGTCTCGATCTTCTGGTCGGGCTCGGGGTCCGGCGTGAGAACATCATCCTCGTCGACATCGACGGCGTGGTTTACGAGGACCGCGACGTCGGCATGGATCCCTACAAGCAGCGCTACGCCCAGGCGACGGCGCTGCGCACGCTGCAAGAAGCCGTGGCGGGCCGCGACGTCTTCCTCGGCCTCTCCGCCGGTGGGCTGGTGACGCCGGCGATGGTCGAGACGATGGCCGAGCGGCCGCTGATCCTGGCGCTCGCGAACCCCTCGCCCGAGATCGAGCCCGAGGCCGCGAAGGCCGCGCGTCCCGACGCGGTGATCGCCACCGGGCGCTCCGACTATCCCAACCAGGTCAACAACGTGTTGTGCTTTCCCTTCCTCTTTCGCGGCGCCCTCGACGTCGGCGCCACGACGATCAACGAGGCGATGAAGCTCGCCGCGACCCGGGCCATCGCCGATCTCGCCATGGCCGAATCCTCCGACATCGTCGCCAGCGCCTATGGTTCGGAGGATCTGGTCTTCGGACCGGAGTATTTGATTCCCAAGCCCTTCGATCCGCGACTGATCCTGGTGGTGGCGCCCGCCGTCGCCAGGGCGGCGATGGAAAGCGGCGTCGCCACCCGGCCGATTTCCGACTTCGATGCCTATCGGCGCGGCCTGGAGCGCCACGTCTATCGCACCGGCTTCGTCATGCGGCCGATGTTCGATCGCGCCCGGGCCGAGCCGAAGCGCGTGGTCTATGCCGAAGGAGCGGATGAGCGCGTGCTCCGCGCGGTGCAGATCGCGCTCGACGACGGCATCGTCGAGCCGATCCTGATCGGCCGGCGCGAGACGGTGGAGGCGCGGCTCCACGATCTGGCCCTGCGTCTCCAAATCGGCCGCGACGTCACGCTGATCGAGCCGCACGCCAACCCGCGCCGCGACGAACAGGCCCGGCGCTATCACGATCTGATGGGGCGGCGCGGCGTCTCGCCCCAGCACGCCCGAACGCTGATGGGCAGCCGGGCGACCCTGGTCGCCGCCATGATGGTGGCGATGGGCGACGCCGACGGGATGATTTGCGGCACCACCGGCCGCTTCGACCGCCACTTCCGCCACCTGAACGACGTCGTCGGCCTGCGCGAGGGTGTCAGCGAGGCCTCGGCGCTGGAACTGCTCATCGTCGGTGACGGCCTGGTCTTCGTCTGCGACACGCAAGTGACCTACCAGCCGAGCGCCGAGATGATCGCCGAGATGACGCTGCTGGCGGCCGAGCACGTCGCCCGCTTCGGGCTGGTGCCCCGGGTGGCGCTGGTCTCCCATTCCGACTTCGGCAGCCACGACAACGACAGCGCGCGCAAGATGCGCCGCGCCCTCGATCTCGTCCGCGCCATCGATCCCGGTCTGATCGTCGAGGGCGAGATGCGCGCCGATACCGCGCTGGTCGACAGCCTGCGCGAGCGGCTGTTGCCGGAGAGCCGGCTCGACGGGCGCGCCAACCTGCTGGTGATGCCGAACCTGGACGCCGCCAACATCGCGATGAACATGGCCCGCGTCGTCGCCGAGGGAATCGTCGTCGGCCCGATGCTGATTGGCATGGCCAGGCCCGCCCATGTCGTCTCCAACGCCATTACCGCGCGCGGCCTCGTCAACATGACGGCGGTCACCGTGGCCGAGGCCCAGGCGCTCGCGGCCGGGCAGGTGCCGAGGGCGCCGCTCGCCCGTGCTTGAGGGACGATCCCGGCTGACGTAAAAGCCGTCTGTTCTAGTGGTCAGACCCGGCCGGCCCGCTCCCCCGGCCCAACCACCCGTGGAGTGTATCCTTGGGGTGGTTGGGCCGGGGGAGCGGGCTGGCCGGGCGCGCCATCATACATGATGGCCAGTCACAGGCTGGGGCGACGGCGATGAGCGAGCCCGAAGGCACGATCCGGGAGAGCGCTGGCGGGGCGGATGACCCCCATGCCGTCGGCCCCGAGGTCGTGCGCGCGGTCGAGGGCGCGATCGACGCCGAGGACTGGCGCGAGATCGAGGCCCTGGTCCAGCCGCTGCACGCCGCCGATCTCGCCGACCTGATCGGTTTCCTCGGCCGCGACGACCGCGCCACGCTGATCCATTGGCTGGGCGACAACATCGATCCCGAGACGGTGATCGAGTTGGACCCCGCCGTGCTCGAGAACCTGCTGGCCGACACGGCGCCAGCGCGGATCGCCGCCTGGCTCGACGATCTCGACACCGACGAGGCCATCTCCCTCCTGGAACAGCTGGACGAGGAGCGGCTGGACGAGGTCCTGCACGCCGTGCCGGCGCCGGAGCGGGCGCGGATCCAGGAAGGCCTCGCCTTCCCCGAGGAAACCGCGGCCCGCATGATGCAGCGCGACTTCGTCGCCGTGCCGGCCTATTGGACCGTCGGCCAGGTGATCGATTATTGCCGCGACAGCGTCGAGCTGCCGGACGAGTTCTATGAAATCTTCGTCGTCGATCCCCGCCACCGGCCGATCGGCAGCGTGCCGCTCTACCGGGCCATGCGGAGCAAGCGGCCGGTCATGGTGCGTACCATCATGGCGCCGGAGACGCGGCTGGTGCCGCTGGAGATGGACCAGGAGGCGGTCGCCTTTCTCTTCCGCCAGTACCGCATGGCCTCGGCCCCGGTGATCGACGATGGCGGCCGCATGGTCGGCGTCGTCACCTTCGACGACGTCGCCGAGGTGATCGAGGAAGAGGCGGATGAGGACATCCTGCGCCTGGCCGGCGTCGCCGGCGAATCGGACCTGACGCAGTCGGTCGGACGCACCACGCGCACCCGCTTCACCTGGCTCTTGGTCAACCTCTTCACCGCGATTCTCGCCTCGGCCGTGATCGGCATGTTCGACGCGACGATTCAACAGATCGTGGCGCTGGCCGTGCTGATGCCGATCGTCGCCTCGATGGGCGGCAACGCCGGCACCCAGACCCTGACCGTGGCGGTCCGCGCGCTGGCGACCCGCGACCTGACGGCGGCCAACGCGCTTCGCATCGTCGCCAAGGAGGTCGTGGTCGGCGGCATCAACGGCTTGCTCTTCGCCGTGCTGATCGGGCTCGTCGCCTGGTTCTGGTTCGGCCTGCCGGCGCTCGGCCTGGTGATCGCCGCCGCGATGGTGATCAACCTGCTGGTGGCGGGCCTGTTCGGCACCCTGATCCCGCTCGGCTGCCACCGCCTCGGCGTCGACCCCGCCGTCGCCGCCAGCGTCTTCCTCACCACCGTCACCGACGTGATCGGGTTTTTGACCTTCCTCGGCCTCGCGGCGTGGTTTTTGATTTGAGGGTCATCGTCTCGTTTCGAGGACCGACCGCCCTTGAAGCTAGATGACGCCGGTCTTCGCCGTCGAACTCATGCTGACCACTTTGCCCGGGTCGGCGCGTCCTTGACGACCTCGCCGACGCGGGCGACCCTCCACCATGAGATCGACGGCGGGGTGCGCGATACACTTTCAAATCGCGACTTTAATTTCGTGACCCCCATTTCGCGACCGGAGCACAGACCATGTGGCCGAACCCACGCATACCCCACCAGATGGCGAGCGAGCGGGCGCCGCTCGCGCCGCTCGACGGCAAGCCGTTGATGGTCAACCCGGTGGTGGCGATCGAGTATTGGCCGTTCGACCGGCCGATGCCGCGCGGCATCCTGCCGGCCCCGCACGGCGCCGGGAGCGAGCCGCCCGACGTCGCCAACTATTCCTGGGTCGAATACGGCATGCGCTGCGGCATGCCGCGCCTGCTCGATTGCCTCGGGCGCCGCGGCATCAGGGCGTCGGCCTGGATGAACGCGCAATGCGCCGACGTCTATCCCGCCGCCGCCCGCGCGGTGGTCGAGGCCGGCTGGGACCTGGTCGGGCACGGCTGGTTCCAGATGTCGCTCAAGGCGGTGGACGACGAAGAGGCGGAAATCCGCAGGTGCATGGAGCGGCTGAGCCAGCTTTCCGGCAAGCCGGTGCGCGGCTGGTTCGGCGCCGGCGGCGGCGAGACGGCCACGACGCCCGAGACCCTGAAGCGCTGCGGCATCGAATACACCCACGACTGGCTCTTGGACGACCTGCCCTGCTGGATGACGACCGCCGAGGGGCCGCTCCTCTGCCTGCCCTATACCTGGGAGCTCAACGACGTGCCCATGTGGGCGGTGCAGGGCCAGTCGAGCGACGAGCTGCTGAAACGCGTGGAGGCGACATTGGCCGTGCTGGAACGCGAGCTGGAGAGCCAGCCGCGCGTGCTCTCCCTCGGCCTGCATCCCCACATCGCCGGCGTGCCGCACCGCATGTTCTATCTGGAGAAGGTGCTCGACCTGCTGATGGCGCGCGACGACACGATCTTCGTGACCTCCGATCAGATCGCCGACTGGTTCCTCGCCGCCGACAAGACCGGGCGCCAGGAGCTGGAAGAGGCGCTCGCCCGGCGGCCGGGGTGAGGACGCGGTCGGGGGATGCGGGACAGGCACTGCTTTCTTGATCCCGTCGGGACTTTCGCCTACCCGGGTGGTCGCGGAATACCGAACGGAGGCCGAAACGGTGGTGCAGCCTGCGTAAATACTGTTTCAAGATTACCGGGTTGTTGTCGGGAAAATTCAACATTCAAGATCTGACCACCGGCCTCCCGACGAGGGCGAGGGGGGGGGCTGCTCCGCCGGTCCTCCACCTTGACAGACGGGTCCACCCCCAATATTTGCGATTGAGCGCATTCAAGGGGGGCGCCGAGCGATGAGTATCTTCCTGGCGGATTGTCCGCACTGTGGTGCGGGCAAAGCCGCTTTCAATGTTCTACAGGCGTGGGTTTGGCCCGGATATCCGAGAAAATGGAATATCGTCTCGGCGTGCCCTAACTGCGGCAAGGTCGTGGCGGCCATACTTGAGCGTATTAGTAATGCTAGTACAGAAGTGAAGGTCAGCGAGCATCCGGTAAAATTTCAGGGCAACCTAAAAGGTGCGGGCTTTTCCCTGTCCGAACTCTTTCCCTCGCCCCGCAGGGACGAGCCACCCGAGCACATACCCGACGACATCCTGCACTACTTCGAGCAAGCCGAACGCGGCATGAGCTCGGACAGCTGGGACGCCGCCGCCATGTACCGGACCGCGATCGAGATGGCGACGGAGATTCTCGGGCAAACGAACGGGCGTCTCGTCGAGCGCATCGCCGCTTGCGTGGCCGAGGGCAAGATCACGCCCGAACTGGGCGCCCTCGCGAGCTTGGTGCGCGTCGGCGGCAACGCGGGACCGCATGCCGGCCGCAAGGTTTCGGAGGCGGAGGCCAAGGCGCTCAAGCGGTATACCGAGGCCTTCTTGACACTCGTTTGCACGATCCCGGGGATCGTGGAGGAAGCCAGGAACACGGCCGGCGACGCCAATCACTGAGGGCACACATGCGAAGGGGTCCACACGCGTAAGGGTCACACACGCGAAGGGGTCACCCATTAGGCTTCCGTTTGCAAGAGTAAACATCGTCCCCTTCCGCCGGCACCCCATCGACGGTTCTCCTCGTCTCCGTTGGTCGCCCTGGATGCGGCGTAGCATGGTGGTCTTCGTCGGATTTGGCGTCGGCCGCAGAGGCGCGCACCAGTCACCCATCAGGATCAAGACCGTTCCCTTGGCCAGACCCGGCCGGTCGCGGGAGGGTCCCTGGCGCCCATCGGCGCCCCAGAAAACCTCTTGTGCCATGCCGCCTCCAATCGTTTCCATCACAGATCTCGTGGTTCCCCGCAGCGGGGCCAACCCCTGCTGGCTGACGGCATGGGCGCGCCGCGTCCACACGGCTTCGTGGTCAGGTCTTGAATCGTGAATTTCATCTCGCCAGGGTCCCGTCCTACCGAACCGCTTCGTATCGAAATTCCGAGCACGCTCTATTGCGTGACCAGCCGGGGCGACACGCGGGCCGACATCGCGGGCGACGAGGACCGCCGGCTCTTCGTCGAGGTGGCGGCGGCGGCGATCGAACGGCTCGGATGGCCTTGCCGCCTCTCGTGGCCGAGGGACGGCGACCACCGCCCGCTGGCCGAGACGCCGTCGGCGCGGCGGCCGGCGCGCGCGGCGCTCGACATTCCGCGGGCCCACCGACCGGCGCGGGCCGAATGATTGGCGCGCGCCTTTCGCGGCCAAGACGACGCCAATCGGGCCCTATCGAGGCGGCTGGCTTGCACCGCTCCTCGGTTTTCAAGACAATCAAGCGATGGGGAAACTCAGGCGAATTCAAGATTCAAGACTTGACTTCGAATTTGCTGATCGCTCGAAACATCCATGACGGATGAAACGGATACGTCGAAACCCGCTCCCGCCATGTTCCGCGCCGCTCTCGTCGCGGAGGTGGAAGGCGCCGCTCATTTCCGCTGGGAACGGGTCCGCCGTTTCCCCGACGATCCCCGCAACCTGCGCTCGGTGCGGGCGCTCGATGGCTTGGCCCGGAATTTGAAGTATCTCCCCGACGACGATGGACTGTTGCGTCGCTGCTTCGAACGTTACGAGGCGTGCCACCGGGAGGCGGGAAACGTCGAGAAATGGGACACGTGGCTCACCGTGCACGGGCTCGAATTTCCAACCGATGAGTTCGAGCCGGTCAGCGACAAGCGGGTCTTCACGCAGTACGGCTTCCACGCGCGCGAAGACGGCAATGTCGGAGATTTCCTCGAGGAACTGATGGCGGAGATCGACGACTGGGCGCCGGAAGACCTGAGCTTCGAGAGATGGGCCGACGGATACTGACGCCGCCGTCGCTCTCGGGGGAGCCCGTCTTCCAGCTGAAATGGTGCCCGACCCCATTCCCCCATTCCTCGCGGTCCGCCGGTTTCACCGCTCCCCGCAAGCGGACGGGCTTGCCGGGCGTGGCAATCGCCGGATTGGAAAGGGCGGTGGCGTCAGACCAGGATGTCGAGCAGGTGGTCGTTCATGTCCTGGGCCACTTTGACCACCTGGGCGTTGGCCTTGAAGGCGACCTCGGCAATCTTGAGGTCGGCGACGTCCTGGACGTCGAGCGGACGTTCCACGATATTGCGCGCCGCCTGCCCGGCTTGGGCTTCGGCGCGCCGCAAGCCCTGGACGGCGGTTTGCAGGATGTCGCCGGTGGTCGGGTTGATCTGCATGGCTGTCGCTTCTCTCTATTCGCGGACCTGTTGGCTAGATAAGCACGAACAGGATCATTTTCCAGGGCTAACCGTTTGTCGGATCTATTTGGGTGCGTAAACCAGTTTATATTGCTCGTTTGATTAACTTTCGACCTTTTGACCGGAAGAAAAGGGGGCATGCTACTTTTCCGAGCCGATCTCCGCCGAATTTGGCCTCGGCCGGGCGGCGGGCGCGGCAAGCCGAACGGTGACCGGCCACGCGCTTCGGGCGTCGGCGCGCGTCGGAATCCGCCTCGGAACTGGCGCCTTTTCGACGAGAAATAACGAGTCGGTGGCTCGTTTTTGACAATTCGGAATATACGAAAATTAAGTAAGTATTTAATTTCAATGAAAATTTCGGGTCGGCATCGCCGAAGGCGATCTTGTTTTGTCACTTTTTGTGATTCCCGACACAGGGAACCCGATTTGTGAGGACAGTTACCTGTTTTTCATCATCCGGCGACGGCGCCTCGGCCCTTCCGTCGCCGCCCGAACTCACGCCGCCTCATCCGGCATTGCCACGAGCGTGCAGCCGTTGATCAGCCAACGCCCGTCCGGCTGTAACTGCATGGGATAGAGCGCCAGCACCACCCGGCCGTCGGGGCCGACGACGACGACCTCCTGGGTCGGCTGGCCGCGCCATTCGATGATGTCGCGGAACGTGTAGCTTCGGGGCCGGTAGACCGGCTGGTAGCCCTGTTTGACCATGGTCATGAAGCTGGCGACGTCGCCGAAGATGCCCCGGATGGTGGGCGAGGCGTGGGCGAAGGCGGTCGCGCCGTCGTCGGCGCGGAAGGCGGCGATCTGGGCCTCGATCACCTGGCGGATGGCGCCCGGCGCGCCCTCTGGCAGCTCCAGCGCCCGCGCGCCGCCCGGCGCGGCGAACAGCAGGACCAGGACGGCGAGGACAGCGCGTATCGGCATCGCTTCGACCTTTCCATCGCCCGCAACGTCGACACTATGCTACGACACCCGTGGCGCCCGGGCGAGCCTCGGGTACGGCGCAATCCGAGGGCGGGGAGAAATGCGCTTCTTCTTCTACGGCACGCTTCGCGATCCGGAGGTCCTCGCCGCCGTGCTCGGCCGGCCGCTCCCGCCCCGGCGGCTGGTGCCGGCGTGGCTTCCTGGTCATGCGGCCAGGCGTGTCGTGGCCGAGAGTTATCCCTGTCTGGTGGCGGCGCCGGGAGAGCGGGTCGACGGCGTTCTGGCCGACGGTCTGGGCGCGCGCGACGCGGCGCGGATCGCCTTCTACGAGGGCCCGGAATATCGCCTCGCCAATCTGCTGGCGCGCCGCCCGGCGGGCGCCGCCGTGCTGGCCCGGGCGTGCCTGCTCCGCTCGCCCCCGCGCGACGACGGCGGGGCGTGGGACTACGAAAGCTGGCGCCTGGCGCACCGCGACCGTCAACTGATCCGGGCGCGCCGGTGGATGCGCGGCGACGTCGGTCCGCGGCCCGCCGCGCTCGACGGCCGGTGGCGCCGCCTCGGCGTCGGCGCGGGCAGGGGCCCATGAGCAAGCAGCTGCTGGACGTCGTCGCGGTTCTGCTGACGCTGGCCGCCGTGTTCGGTTACCTCAATCATCATTTCCTGCGCCTGCCGACCGCCATCGGGCTGGTGGTAATCGCGCTCGCCGCCTCGCTCGCCGCCCTTGGCATCGACGCGATCTTCCCCGCCTTCGGCCTCGGCGAGAGCCTGCGCGCCTCGCTGCTGCAAATCGACTTCCAAGAGGCCTTGATGCAGGGTATGTTGAGCTTCCTGCTCTTTGCCGGCGCGCTGCACGTCGACCTCGGCCATCTCGCGGCCCGCAAATGGGCGATCGCCTCCATGGCGAGCTTCGGCGTGCTGCTCTCGACCTTCCTGGTCGGCGGCGCCATGTGGCTGGTGTTCGGCGCGCTGGGCCTCGATATCGCCTTCATCCATTGCCTGCTGTTCGGCGCGCTGATCGCGCCGACCGATCCGGTGGCCGTGCTCGGCATCCTGAAGACGACCAAGGTGCCCGCCAGCCTGGAAGCCAAGATCGCCGGCGAAAGCCTGTTCAACGACGGCGTCGGCGTGGTCATTTTCGCGATTCTGCTGTCGATCGCGCTCGGCGGCGGCGGCGATCACGGCACGGCCGACCCGGCGGGCATCGCCATCCTGTTCGTGCAAGAGGCCTTCGGCGGCGCCCTGCTGGGCGTGGTGCTGGGCGGCGTGGTGTTCGCCGCCATGCGCAAAATCGACGAATACAACCTCGAGATCATCATGACGCTGGCCCTGGTGATCGGCGGCTATCAGATCGCGAGCATGCTGCACGTCTCCGGTCCTATCGCCATGGTCTGCGCCGGTCTGCTGATCGGCAACCACGGCAGCCGCCTGGCGATGAGCGAGAAGACGCGGACCCACCTCCACGACTTCTGGGCCCTGATCGACGAGATCCTGAACGCGATTCTCTTCCTCCTGATCGGCCTGGAAGTCCTGCTGCTTCCCTTCTCGGGCCCCTATCTGCTGGCGGCCCTGCTGGCGATCCCGATCGTGCTCGCGGCCCGCTTCGTCGCCGTCTCGATCCCGATCAAGGCGTTGGGCGCCATGGGGGAATTCACCCGGGGCGCCATCCGGGTGCTGACCTGGGGCGGCCTCAGGGGCGGAATTTCGGTGGCGCTGGCGCTGTCGCTGCCCGACTCGGCCGCCAAGGAGGCGATCCTGGTGGCCTGTTACGGCGTGGTCGTCTTCTCGATCATCGTGCAGGGACTGACCATCGGCCCGCTGGTCCGGCGCATCGTGCCGCCGGCGCCCGAGGACCAGAGCGGCGGAGGACACTGAACCATGGATTCGAGCGACGTCGAAATTCTGGGACGGGAAGCGGCCTATGACGGCTACCTCAAGATCCAAAGGCTTCGGATGCGCCACCGGCTTTATGCCGGCGGCACGAGCGGCGAGATCGCGCGCGAGGTGATCGAGCGTGGCCACGCCGTCGCCGTCCTGCCTTATGACCCCGTCCGCGACGAAGTGGTGATGATCGAGCAGCTCAGGATCGGCGCGCTCCTCCGGGGCGACGCGGCGCCATGGCTGCTGGAGGTGATCGCCGGCGTGGTCGAGCCCGGCGAGGAGGGGCACGAGGTCGCGCGGCGCGAGTCGCTGGAAGAGGCCGGCCTGACAATCGACGAGGTGACGGAGATCCTGACCCACTACACCTCGCCCGGCATCCTGACCGAGACCATCACCCTCTACCACGCGACGGTCGACGCGGCCTCGGCCGGCGGCGTGCACGGCCTGGCGGAGGAGGGGGAGGATATCCGCGTCCATGTCCTCGGTTTCGAGGCGGCGATGGCGGCCCTGGCCGAGGGGCGCATCACCTCCGGCCCGGCAGTCGTCGCGCTCCAATGGCTCGCCCTCAACCGCGCGGCGCTACGCGGCGAGGCTGGAGTGGATGGAGCGGACGGATGAACGTATTGGACAAGGTACTGCTGGTGACCGGCGCCTCGCGCGGCATCGGCGCCGGCGTTGCCGAACGAGCGGCCCGGGCCGGCTATGCCGTTGCCGTCAACTACCTCTCCCGGCGCGATGCCGCCGAGGCGGTGGTCGATCGCATCGTCGCGAACGGCGGGCGGGCGCTGGCGGTGGCGGGCGATGTCGGACGGGAAGCCGACGTGGTCGCCATGTTCCGGGCGGTGGACGGGGAACTCGGGCCCCTGGCGGCGCTGGTGAACAGCGCCGGGATCCATGGCGGCCATCGCTTGACGCGCGACTTCGACGCAGGCGAGCTGACGGCCATGATGGCGACAAACGTCGTCGGCACCATGATCTGCTGCCGCGAGGCGGTGCGGCGCATGTCGACGGCGCGGGGCGGGACCGGCGGCGCCATCGTGAATGTCTCCTCCATGGCCGCGACCATCGGTGGCCGGCCGGGCAAGAGCCATTATGGTACGACCAAGGGCGCGGTCGACGCCTATACGATCGGCCTCGCCAAGGAAGTCGCGCGGGAAGGCATCCGCGTCAATGCCGTCCGCCCGGGCATGACCTACACCGACATGATCGACGGCGTCCGCGGCGACGCCAAACTGGATGCGGAAATGCGCGGCACCATCCCGATCAACCGGATCGCGGAGGTCGACGAGGTCGCGGACCCGATCCTCTACCTGTTGTCCGACGCGGCCTCTTTCGTCACCGGTACCCTGTTCGACATTTCCGGTGGCGGCTTCGCCCTCGCCGATCCGCATGGCGGTGGCTGAACGGCTTCAAATTCGGCGGCGAATGAGCGAAAATCGCCGTCATCGATATTGAGAGGATCCCATGGCCCCGACCATCACCCCGACCGAGAGCACGCTCGGCGCCACCGTCACCGGCATCGATCTTCGCCAGCTGGACGACGAAAGCTTCGCCCGGATCGAGGACGCCTGGCACCAGCACGCGGTGCTCGTCTTCCCCGAACAGGACCTCGACGACGAGGCGCACATCGCCTTCACCCGCCGCTTCGGCCCGCTGGAGCGCAACGTCACCGCCAACAACGTCGGCGACAATCCGGAGACGATCGTGCTCTCCAACGTCAAGCCGGACGGTGGCATCTGGAAGCCGGAGAGCGACCACGGGCTTTTCCTCAAGGGCAACTCCTATTGGCACACCGACAGCTCCTTCAAGCCGGTACCCTCCAAGGCCTCGATCCTGCGCGCGGTCCAGGTGCCGAGCCGGGGCGGCGAGACCGAATATGCCGACATGCGGGCGGCCTACGACGAACTCGATGCCGATCTCCAGGCGCGGCTCGACGACAAGATCGGCGTGCACAGCTACGTCTGGAGCCAGTCCCAGGTCGGCGGCATGGCGGCCTTGAGCGAGGAGGAATGGAACGCGGTGCCGCCGGTCGAGCACCCGGTGGTCCGCACCCACCCGGCGACGGCGCGCAAGAGCCTCTATCTCGGCCGCCACGCGAGCCACATCAAGTGCGAGGACGTGGAGCGGAGCCGGAGCCTGTTGAAATCCCTCTGCGAAGAGGCCTGCCGGCCGCCCCGGACCTACAAGCACGCCTGGCGCCCGGGCGACCTCGTCATATGGGACAATCGCTGCGTTCTGCACCGGGGCCACGGCTATCCGGGCGACGAGGCCCGCCACATGGTGCGGACCACGCTCGCTGGCGAGGGGGCCGGCAACGAGTGGAACCTGTAGCAAGCGGGCCCGAGATCACGCCCGAGGCGATCGCCGAGACCCACGAGCGGATCCGGCCCTACCTCCGCCACACCCCCGTCGTCGAGATCGACGGCGGCGACGCCGGCCTCGACCTCGGACGGGTGACCTTGAAGCTCGAATTGATGCAGCATTCGGGTTCCTTCAAGGCGCGCGGCGCGTTCGCCCATCTGCTGGGACGCGAGATCCCGGCGGCCGGCGTGGTCGCCGCCTCCGGCGGCAATCACGGCGCCGCCGTCGCCTATGCCGCGATGCGCCGGGCCGTGCCGGCCAAGATCTTCGTGCCGAGCGTCTCCTCGCCCGCCAAGATCGCCCGCATTCGCGATTATGGCGCGGAGCTGGTGGTGGGCGGCGATCTCTATGCCGACGCGCTCGCCGCCAGCCACGAGTGGATCGAACGTTCGGGCGCGCTCGAGGTGCACGCCTTCGACCATCCGATGACCGTGTTGGGGCAAGGGACGCTCGGCCGCGAATTCGCCGCGCAGGCGGGCGATCTCGACACCGTGCTGGTCGCCGTCGGCGGCGGCGGCCTGATCGGCGGGGTCGCCGCCTGGCACCGGGGGCGCGTGAAGGTCGTGGGCGTCGAGCCGGTCGCGGCGCCGACGCTGCACGCCGCGCTCGAGGCCGGGGAGCCGGTCGATGCGCCGGCGGGCGGTCTCGCGGCCGATTCCCTCGCGCCGCGCCGCATCGGCCGGGTGATGTTCCCGATCGCCCGGGACTTCGTCGCCGGCGTCGCCCTGGTCGAGGACGCGGCGATCCGCGAGGCCCAGGAAACCATCTGGAAGACCCTGCGGATCGCGGCCGAGCCGGGTGGCGCCGCGACCTTCGCGGCGCTGCAAGGCGGCGCCTACCGGCCGGAGCCCGGAGAGCGGGTCGGTATCGTGCTGAGCGGCGGCAACTCGACGGCGGTCGACTTCGCCCGCTGAGCCGGGCCGTTCACTCGGCGGCCAGCGCCGCGATCAATGGGATCAGGCTTTCGCCGTTCACCAGGACATCGCCCCGGCGATCGATCGTGATGTTGTAGGCCATCGACTTTCCATCGTTCGACGGCCGGCCCATCCGGCGCAGCAAGGTCGCCAGCGAAGGCCCGCCCGGCCGGGTTTTCGGCCCGGCGGCGTCTTTCCCGAACCGGCTCAATATCGCGTCCAGTCCCGCGATGGTGAGCCCCGCCTCGCCCGAGACGCCCCACAGCGCTTGGGTATCGGCGGCGAAGACGCCGGCGAGGTTGACCAGATAGTCGGGCGCGGCCAGCGCGCCGTCCTCGATGCGGAGTTCCGTGCCCGCCTCGCTCAGAGCGGCGCGAAGCTCGTTGTAGACGGCGCTGCCGGAGGCGACCTCGCCGAAGAACCAATATTCCAGCAGGGCGTTGACGCCGGCCTTGAGGACGGTGTCGATCGGCAGCCGGTCGAGGGTCACGGTCAGGCCCGCGTCGCGCGGCACGTGACGGGGGACCATCGGCGCCGCGCCGTCCAGGCCGCGATGGCCATAGCGCATCGCGAGGGAGGCGAGATCGCGGTCGATGCCCGCGAGCGACAGCTCGTATTCCAGCCGTTCCAGGCGCGCCGGCCGGCCCTCGTCGGGTCCCGCCGCCAGATCGCCGAAGCTGAAGCTGAAATAGAAGCCCGAAAGCAGCCGGCCGAAGCTCCGCAACAGGCCATCGGCGGTGGTCGCGCCACTCCCGACGCCCCGCGAGAGGCGCGCATAGAGCATCATGTCGAGCTTCTCGACCTGGGCCACGATGGCCATTTCGCCGACGTGGAACCCTCCGGTGCCGCGTTTCCTGGCCGTGACGTCGCGCAGGCGAAGCGCCATCGGGCCCGACCAGCGGCCCTCTTTCTCGACCAGATCCGTGGTCATGGAAATCTCGCCGAAGCGCGCGGTCTCCCGCCCCTTGGTGTCGCGCACCGTGACATCGCCGAGCGTCGCGTCCATATCGACCGCGATCTCCAGGTCGCGGTCCCAGACGATCGCGCTCCGCTGCTTCGCGATGCGGATCTCGCTGCGCGCGCCGCCCGGCTCGTACATGCGCATGACGTCCGGCAGGCGCGGCGTGATGTGGTAATAGCGGTCGCCGTCGCGCGCGAAATCCAGCAGGATGGTGCCGACCTCCATCCGGTTGCCGGACCCGCCACTGACGCGCACCGCCCGGATTTCCGCGCGATGACCCGCGCCCCGTTTGGTGACCAGGACGTCGCCATACTCCAGAACGCCGCCCCGGAACTGGAGGTCGGCCTGGCGCATGATATCGCGCACCAGCTGTTCGATCCGAGCGCGCTCGTCGGCCTCCGGGGGCACCGGCGCCGCCTCGGGCGCCCTCATCGGCTTCCGCGTCGGCGTGATCGTCGGGGCCGGCTTCAACTGCCGCTTGGCCGCCCGCAGCGCCGCGATCGCCGGCGCGTAGCCCTGGTCGGCCGCCGCCCGGTACCATTCGACCGCCTTGGGGATGTTCCTAGCCACGCCCAAGCCCTTCTCGTAAATGACGCCGAGGCTGTATTGCGCCCGCGTGTCGCCCGCTTCCGCCAGCGGCCGCCAGGTTTCGCGCGCGCCCGCATAGTCGCCGGCGGCGAACAGGTTCTGGCCCAGCGAGAAATTGGCCCGCGCGGGCGACGTGGCGAGCGCCAGCAGGACGACGAGGATGGCGAAGCTGCGCATCGGCGTGGTCTCTCCTGGCCGCCGGTCAGCCGCCCGGCGCCGCGACCGGACCCCGGACCAGGCATCCCCGCGACGCGCCCGTCGCCTCGAAGCCGCCGACGCCGCCTCTGAAACCTTTGCCGCCGTCGCCCTCGATGACGCGACAACCGCGTATGACCGGATCATGCATGACCATCCTCCCGACAGCGTCGTGGGGAGTATAGCGCCACGAACCCGCCGGCGCGATGCGCGCGCTGGCCTCGTCCCGCCGCTCAACCCGGGCGGGTGCCCGTCGTCACCAGCGAGCGCAGCAGCTTCAGTTCCGGCGTCGCCGCCGCGCCCCGATCGGCGCGGGAGAAGCCCAGGAGGTGGGGCCCCTCGCCCGGCAGGATCATCAGCAGGGAGTGGACGCCCAGACCCTCGGGCGAATCGCGGCAGGTGGCGGATTGCTCGAAGACCAGGATGTCGGCGGCCTCGGCCCGGCGCATGGGGCCGGGTGTGAGGGCACCGGGGCAGTGGGTTTCCATCGCGGGAAGCAGCGACTCGGTGACGAAGCCGGGCAACGACGCCCGGTCGGCGAGCGGCTGGATGAAGCCCAGCGCCTTGCCGGCGACCCAGCCGAGGGCGGCGTCGAAGCCGGCCGTCTCGCGCATGACCCGGCGAGAGACGAAGATCACGTCGTCGTGGCCCGCCGCCGCCATGAGTTTCCGGACGGCATCCTCCCACGCCGATTTTTCGGCCGGCAGCGTCCAGCGCCGGCCCTCGCCGAAGGGATGGGGATCGGGGAGCGACGCCGTCCGCGCCGGCGGATCGGGCTTTCGCGCCGCGCGCGTCGCGCCCGGCGCCGGCGTCTCGGCTAGGGGGGGGGTTGGTCGTTGGCCGTGGCACGGACTTGTGCGACCGCGCCGGTCGGGCCACGGGTTCGACGGCCGGTTTCGTCTCCCGGGCCGCGGCGACGCAGGTATCGAGCGCCGCCATCGCCCGGCCCGAATCGTCCATCGCGAAGCCATGTTCCTCGCAGGCGATTCGCACCCCGAGCAGCCGCGACCGGGCGATCCGGTGGCGCAGGGTCGCCGGCCCGTGCAGGTTGATCTTCATCATCTCGCGGCTCGGCACCCGGCCGAAGAAGCCGCCGATCGCCCGGTTGTCGATGATCAGCTTGGCGCCGATATAGTCGCCCCGGTTGAGTGTCCAAAGCCGGCTCGAGAGCGCCAGGTCGAGCCGGCCGCTCGCGTCCATCTGCAAGGTCAGGAACACCTCGGCCCGGTTCCGCACGCCGACGGCGCAAAAATCGAACGCGCCGGAGGCGTCGCGGCGGACCTCGCCGACCCAGTTGCCGACCCGAAAGGTCGCCTCGGCCCCGAGGCCCGGCGCGGCGAACACGAGCGAGGCCAACAGACCCACCGCCAGCGACGAGATCCTCGGCATGGCGACCCTCCTCCCTCGCGCGGGCGCGGCTGATTGATCGTTCGATCCAGGTTGATTAATATACATGGATAACATCCGCGAAATTAACGGTCTAGTTGCTCGGCCACGTTCGTTGGATCCCTTGGCGTCGGGGCCAGGCGTTCAAATTGGAGGGTAATATGCGCCTCCGAGTCCTGGCGATGGCTTTCGCGATTTTCCCGCCGGTCGCTTGCGCCACGCCGGAATATTGGTTCGAGCGAGGTGACGAAGTCCGAGGTCGTGGACAAGCGGGTAGCCGCCGCGCCGCTCAAGTCGAACGATCGGAGTTTCAGCCAGAATCTGGCCCTGGTTCGGGGCGTCGAAGCCAGGTTGCGGGGGGCCGCCGATCCGGTTTGCCGCGAAGTCAGCGGCGACGTCTGCGCCTTCACCGTTCGGATCGTCGATAACGACAACCCCAATGCCTCCGCGAACGAGCGGAGCGACGTCGTCCTGAACACCGGACTGTTGCGTTACCTCGACGGCGAGGACGAGGTGGCGGCGGTGATGGCGCACGAAATCAGCCATCACGCCGCCAATCACCTGGGCGAACGCCGGCGCAACACCACGCTCGGCGCGGCGGCGGGCGGACTGCTCCTCGGCGCCGCCGTTGCGGCCATCGGGGCCGATCGAAACACCGTAAACGAAGCGATGCGCGCCGGCTCCCGCGTCGGCGCCAGGATCGGCGCCTTGAGCTACAGCGTGGAGGAAGAAAACGAGGCCGACTATATCGGCGCCTACATCATGTCGCGGGCCGGCTACGATATCTCGGGCGCCGCCAGCCTGTTCGACAAATTCGGGCAGTTGAGCCCGCGCTCGACGAATGACGCGAACTTCGGCTCGACCCATCCGAGCACGCCCGAGCGCGGGGCGCGGAACGACAAGATCCGCGAGGAAATCGCCTTGAAGCGGGTGCTCGGTCAGTCCCTGTTGCCCACGCGCCGCCCGGCCCGGGTGGCGGAAGACGACTGCGACGGGGAGAGCCGGGCGGACTGTTCCTGAGCCGCGCGGCGGTGCCTGGGAGGCGGAAAGTCTTTCGCAAAATTCCCGCCGCCGGTTGAACCGCCCGGTGCTCCGACCGCGATTTCGCCGCGAGGCGCCGCGATCGCCCGGCGACGGGCGCGGGTGGAGTGGCGCGGTCGGACGGGCCCGCGCGCCGTGCGTGCGGCGCCGTGTCGGCTACTTGGGGTGTAATCGCCGTCAGGTCGGAGCGACCGCTTAGGCGATTTCTAGCCAACTTTCCCCTTCGGCAGTCCTAATATTGTGGGATGAGAAGTTTCGACCAAACGTCGTCTTGAGCGCGCCCGTCGCTTCGCTACACTCAGGCCATGACCGGAACCACCCGCAGGCTCACCGCTTTGGCGGAACTTCCATCTTCCCAGCTTGTATCATAACGTAGTTGAGAAGTCTGCGGCATACCAAGTAAGTCTTATTGTTTGGCTTAACAATCTTGTCCTCGACGGTAAAAAACACGGGAATCGGTTTGCCGGTTGGGTATTTTATTTGGCTCAATTCGTGAAACGTATGCATTTGTGATAGAATGCCCGGAACGTCAGGAGGTTGGGTCATGGACGGCAAGGGTTTCCAGGTGTGGCTTTCGGCGGCGCGCGGGCTGACGCGCGTGCAGCGGCACGAGGCGCTCGCGGTGCTGTTGGGCCGGAGCGAAGGCGAGGCATCGAAGGCCGCGATCGAGCTTGGTGTGGACGAGGCCCGGCGCTGTCCGCACTGCGCGAGCGAAGGGGCGGTTTCGCGCGGTATGGCGCGGGGTCTGCGGCGCTACCAGTGCAAGGGCTGCGGCAGGACCTTCAACGCGCTGACCGGTACGCCGCTGTCGGGCCTGCACCACAAGGAACGCTGGCTGTCGTTCGGGGCGTCGCTGGCGGAGGGGGAGACGGTGAAGGCCTCGGCGGCGCGCTGCGACGTGGCGGTGAGCACGGCGTTCCGCTGGCGTCACCGGTTTCTGGCGGCGGCGCGGAGCGATTCGGAGGTGCTCAAGGGGATCGTGGAAGCGGACGAGACCTACGTCCTGGAGAGCCGGAAGGGCGCGCGCGGGCTGGGACGCAAGGCACGGCGGCGGGGCGGCAAGGCGAAGAAGCGCGGCCTCTCGCGCGAGCAGGTGCCGGTTCTCATGGCGGCGGACCGGAGCGGGACGACGGTGAGCGCGGTGCTGCCCAGGGTCGACGCGGCGGCGCTCACGGCTGCTCTCGACCCGGTGGTCGCGAAGGACGCCCTGCTGGTCTCCGACGGTGGCGCGAGCTATCCACCTTGCGCCGCCGCGCTCGGGGTGAGCCACGAAGCACTCAACCGCTCGATGGGGGAACGGGTTCGGGGCGATCTGCATGTGCAGACGGTGAACAGCCGCCACAGCCGGTTGAAGGACTTGCTGCGTCCCCGCCGCGGCATCGCCACCCGCTATCTGGACAACTACCTGAGCTGGTTCCACCTCGTCGGCCTCGCCCCCGGCGCCAATGACCGAGCCTGCCTCGCCGCCGCCGTAACAAGGTGACGCATACAATTCACGAATTAAGCCTTTTATTTTTCCGTCTCTGAGATCTCTTGCATAGCGAACAAGGTAAGCGTTTTCATCTTTAGGCCGGCCCTTTCGGGGGTCGATGTATTTGGTTCGAGTTTGTAGCTTCCCTGCGTCATGCGCGAGCGCGTGTCTCATCAACCGAAGGCTATACAGGGTCCGTTTCTGGTTGCCGCCATGATTCGGTATCCAAGACTTATCAAAAATTCCTTGGATATAGGAAACGCAACCAATAATCATGAGGCCAGGAAAGAGATAGGCGGCATCGTGGACCCATGCCTGAGAGTCCGACTCGAAATGAATCGCGTGTTTTCAGGCTCTTGCGAGACGGCGCGTGAGGAGTTGGATGCTGGCGAGGAAGATCCAGGCCTCGGCGGTCTCGATGGCCGTCTCGAAGTCCTTGGCCAGCCGCCGGTTTCGATTGAGCCAGGCGAGCGTGCGCTCGACGACCCATCGGCGGGGCAGGAGTTGGAAGCCCTTCACGCCCGCGGGACGGTTGACGATCTCCAGCGACCAGCGGCCGATCCGCTTCAGTGCGCCCTCGAGCTTGGGCCCGGCATAGGCGCCGTCGGCGAAGACGTGGCGCAGGCGGGGAAAGTGGCGGGGGATGGCGGCGAACACCGCCGGCGCGCCGTCGCGGTCCTGGATCTCGGCGCCGTGGACCACGACCGCGACCAGCAGGCCGCCGGTGTCGGTGAGGATGTGACGCTTGCGGCCCTTGACTTTCTTTCCGGCGTCGAAGCCCCGGATACCGCCGCTTTCCGTGGTTTTTACGCTCTGACTGTCGATGATACCGGCCGACGGGCCGGCCGCGCGGCCCTCGGCCTCGCGCGCCGCGACCAGCAGTTGCCGGTTGACCTCGGACCAGGTGCCGTCGTCCCGCCAGAGATAAAAGTAGCGCTGCACCGTCGAGCGTGGCGGGAAGTCCCGGGGCAGCATGCGCCATGGACAGCCGCTACGCAGTAGGTAGAGGATCGCGTTCACCACCTCGCGCAATGCCGTCGTCCGAGGCCGTCCCAGCGCTTTGGCGCGAGGCAGCAACGGCTCCAGCACCTTCCATTCTCCATCCGTCAGGTCGCTTGCGTAGCGCAGCAGGTCGCGTTCATACTTCGGGTGAGTGATTTTGGTCCACATGTTGTGTCTCCCTGGTTGCTAAATACAAACAGTGAATCACAACTGACTGAAATCACTCAACTCTTTTCGGGCCAGACACTGACGGCGGTCAGTCTATTTTACGTAATCGTCTATTCCTGTGAGAGCATCGCTAAGGCCCTTGGTAAAGAGAAGATGCTCTTGTCCCAGCCAATAGTCTGGATGCTGTTCGAGCTTGGTTCTCTTCTTAGACATCACACAGGATCATGCAGGCTAAAGGCCCCCACATCCCTTTCTACCATGTTTGCGATATCCTCGATCACGGCCTGCTCCTTGGCGCTGATCGGGCCAGTGTTACAGCGGCCTTCGCCCTCACACGTCGAGCATCTTGCCCACAGATACGGCCCAGCCATTATGAAAGTGCCACAAAGTACCGCTGAACGGCGAGTCAATTCGCCGTACCGGCAGCATCGATATCGTCGATTGTCCTGCGATTTGTTGAAGGTCTCCGCAAAGCCGGTCTTCCAGAGTAAATTTGAATGGCAGCCTGGGCCAAGTGCACCGATTCCGGACCACTGTCCAATGTCCCTTGTGGGTCAATCCCGGAAAAACAGTATCTCCTGATGTTGCCGGGAAAGCTGGGGCACCTCCAGACGAACCAGGGCGATTCCGGACATGGCTCCGTTGGACCGGCGAGGTGCGGCGGAATGTCGCAACCCTGGGCCTCTCGAAGGAGATGTCCGTGGCTGGGGGTGCTTCCCCGGCCGCGCAGGCCCGTCACCCGGCATGTCGCGGACAATGCCGAAAGATTTTCGGCCTCTCAATCCCCGTCCTCGCGGTATTCGAAGCGGAAGCCGTCGTCCTCCCGGACCGCGTGGCCGATCGAGGGGGAGGGGAAGTGGGCGGTCATCATGCACGTCCGCTCCTCCGCGCTCTCCTCCAGGATCCGCCGGCGGGTGGCGCGGGATTGCTCCTTGTCGAAGCAGGCCGTCGAACACCAATCCGGGTGAACGCACTGCAGCACCGAGTGGATGAGGTCGCCGGTCATGACGGCGCGCTCCTCGCCGCTGCCTATGCGCACCGCGACATGGCCCGGCGTGTGGCCCGGGGTCGGCTCCAGGTGGACGTCGTCGTCCAGCTGGTGGTCGCCCTCGACCATCACCGCGCAGCCGGCTTCCACGATCGGCAGCACGCTGTCGAGCCCGGCGCCGTCGCCGAATTTGCGGGAATCCCGGCGGAACTTGGGCTCCCAGAATTCCCACTCTTCGCGGGCGAAGACGTATTGCGCGTTGGGGAAGGTCGGTACCCAGCGCCCGTCCACCAGACGCGTGTTCCAGCCGACGTGGTCGGGATGCAGGTGGGTGCACATGACGAAGTCGACCTCCTCCGGCCGGACGCCGGCGGCGGCGAGGTCGGCGAGATAGCCGGTGCCGGAGCGCATGTTCCAGTCGGGGGCGAAGCGGCGCTCCTTGTCCTCGCCGACGCAGGTGTCGATCAGGATGGTGTGGTGGCGGGTCCGCACGACATAGGTCTGGATCGCCAGGATCAGCTTGCCGGTCGCGGGATCGAGGAAACGCGGCATCAGCCAGTCGAGGTGGGGCGCAAGCGCCTCGGGCGTCGCGTCGGGCAGCAGGTAGCTCGGATCGAACTCGGGGCCTTCGAGGTCGATCACGCGTTGGACGCTAATCTCGCCGAGCCGAAAGGGCTTGGGCATGGACACACTCCTGTTCCCCTCGCCTAACCTCGGAAGCCGTGGCCCGGGGAATCGAGCCAGGCCAAGTAATGGGTGAAGGCGGCCTCGATGTCGAATGCGGCCTCGAAACCCAGTGCCTCGCGGGCCCGGGCGACGGCGAGGGGGTGGCGATCGACCGCGCCGTGATTGCGGATCGTCGCCGGCTCGCCGATGCGCCAGGCGAAACCGGGCAGCCGGGCGGCGAGGCGCTGGCACCACGCGCCGACCGTCCATTCCATGCCCGGACCGATATTGCAGAGCCGCGGGCCCGGCGACGGCGCCGCCTCGACCGCGAGCGCCACGGCCCGGCCGACGTCGGGCGCATAGACCCAGTCGCGCCGGGCATCCCGGTCCATGACGACCGCCTCGCCTTGCAGCGCCGCGCGGGTCGCCTGCTGGATCTGGCTGAGGGTATCGCGGACGCCGGTGTCCCGTTCCCAGGGCCCGAAGACGGCGGAAAGGCGGAGCGCGATCGCGTCCAGACCATGGGCGTCGTGGAAGCGGAGCGCCGCGCGCTCGCCCGCATACTTGGTCGCGGCATAGAGACTGTCGGGAAGCGCCGGCGTCGCCACCTCGTCCAGTTCGGGCGTCGCGTTGGCGTTCTCGCCATAGACGCTGGCGGAGGAAAGAAAGACGACGCGGCCGAGGCCGGCGTCGCGGGCCGCGCGGAGGCCGGTGAGCGCCGCGACCAGGTTGACCCGGGCGATCGCCTCGGCCGCCACCCGTTCGCGCGCGGCGTCGGCGGTGATCGCCGCGCCCAGCACCAGGGCTTCGGCCCGGCTGCCCGCGATGGCGGCGGCGAACGCCTTGTCGTCGGTGACGTCGAGGCGGCGGAACTCGGCCGCGGTCTCGAAGGCCGGCGGCGGCGGCGCCAGGTCCAGCACCAGCACCTCGTGGCCGGCCGCCGCCAACGCCTCGACGATGTTCAGGCCGACGAAGCCGGTACCTCCCGTGACGACGACTCGCATGCTCCCCTTCCTCTCGACCGCGGACCGCATGATTCCCCGCTTTGCGTGGCAAAGCAAAATGGGGGAAGCTTCACCGGCCTTTTTCGTCCGCTGGGGAGTGCGTGGGTGTCCGAGGAATTGATTTATTCGACGGCGGCGGAGTTGGTGGCGCGGTACCGCGCGGGCACGCTGTCGCCGGTCGAGGCGACGAACGCGGTACTGGCGCGGATCGCGGCGGTCGACCCCATCCTCAACGCCTTCCGTCTGGTCGACGGCGAGGCGGCGCTTGTCCAGGCGCGCGAGTCGGAGGAACGCTGGCGGAGGGGCGCGCCCAGGGGCCTGCTCGATGGCGTGCCGACCTCGATCAAGGACCTGATGTTGACCAAGGGCTGGTCGACCTTGCGCGGCTCCCTCACCACGGACCCGGACGGGCCCTGGGACGTCGACGCGCCCTGCGTCGAGCGCTTGCGCGAACATGGCGCCATCCTCCTCGGCAAGACGACCACGCCGGAGTTCGGCTGGAAGGGCCTCGGTGATTCGCCCCTGACCGGGTCCACCGGCAACCCCTGGAACCCGGCCAAGACCCCCGGCGGCTCCTCCTCGGGCGCGGCGGCGGCCGTCACCGCCGGCATGGGGGCGCTGGCGATCGGCTCCGACGGCGGCGGCTCGATCCGCATCCCCGCCGCCTTCGCCGGCTGTTTCGGCATCAAGGCCAATTTCGGCCGCGTGCCCTCCTGGCCGGCGAGCGCCATGGGCACGCTCTCCCACACCGGGCCGCTGACCCGGACGGTGGCGGACGCGGCGCTGATGCTGAACGTCATCGCCGAGCCGGATCCGCGCGACTGGACGGCACTCCCCTATCAGGGGATCGATTTCACCACCGGCCTCGACGAAGGCGTGCGCGATCTCCGCATCGCCTATTCCCCGGCGCTCGGTTATGCCGACGTCGACGCGGAGGTCGCCCGCCTGGTCGCCGACGCGGCCGAGACCTTCGAGGAAATCGGCGCCGTGGTCGAGGAGGTCGATCCGGGTTTCGAGGACCCCTCGGCGATCTTCCGCACGCTTTGGTGGGTGGGCGCGGCCGGCGCCTTCGGCTCGATGCCGGGCGAGAAGATCGCCCTCATGGATACCGAATTGCAGGAAATCATCGAGGCCGGGCGCGGCATGAGCGCGAGCGAGGTGCATGACGCCAACGCCCGGCGCTTCGAGCTCGGCATGCGCATGCGGCTCTTCCACCGCGACTGGGACCTGCTGCTGACGCCGGCGCTGGCCGTCGCCGCCTTCGACGTCGGCCGCCTGCACCCCGCGCACCGCCCCCAGGTCGACTACTGGTTCGACTGGACCCCCTTCAGCTATCCCTTCAACCTGACGCAGCAGCCGGCCTGCTCGATCCCCTGCGGCTTCACGCCCGAGGGGTTGCCGGTCGGCCTGCAGATCGTCGCCGACAATTTCCGCGAGGACCTGGTCCTGCGCGCGGCCGCCGCCTACGAGGCGGCCCGGCCGATCGGCCGGCGCCCCGACCTCGGCTGAGCCGGTGGCGGCTTCGGGGGAGGCGGGCCGTCACGCCGTCCTCGGCGTCGAGGAGATGTATGCCGCGGACCGCCTGGCGATGGCCGCCGGCATCGACGGTCCGACCCTGATGGAGAATGCCGGCGCGGCCGCCGCCAGGGAGATCCTGGCCCGCTTCGGCGCCCGGCCGACCCTGGTTCTCGCCGGGCCCGGCAACAACGGTGGCGACGGCTTCGTCATCGCCCGCCACCTGGCCGGGGCCGGGGCCGAGGTCCGACTGGCGCTGCTGGGCGAGAAAGACCGGTTGCGGGGCGATGCGGCGGCGATGGCGCGGAAATGGCGCCGTAAGCCGGTGCCGCTCTCGCCCGAAACGGTGGCTGGCGCGGAGCTGGTGGTCGACGCGCTGTTCGGCGCCGGGCTCGCGCGGGACCTCGCCGGCTCGGCCCGGGCGACGTTGGAAGCGGTGGCGGCGGCGGGCGTGCCGGTGGTGGCGATCGACGTGCCGAGTGGGGTCGACGGCGATAGCGGCGCCGTTCGCGGCTTCGCCGCCCGCGCCGCCATGACCGTCACCTTCTTTCGGCCCAAGCCCGGGCATTACCTCTTTCCCGGGCGCGCGCTGGCGGGCGAGCTTCGGGTCGTCGATATCGGTATTCCCGAAGCCGTGCTGGACGAAATCCGGCCTTCGGTCCGGGTCAACGACCCGGCGCTCTGGCGGGCGGAACTGCCGAAGCCGACCGTCGCCGGGCACAAATACGGCCGGGGCCATGCGGTGGTCGTCAGCGGGCCGAGGGGGCGGAGCGGGGCGGCCCGCCTCGGCGCCCGGGGCGCGCTTCGCATCGGCGCCGGCCTGGCCACCGTGGCCACGCCGTCCTCGGCGCTGGCCGAGAACGCGGCCCAGCTGACCGCCATCATGGTGCGGGAATTCAGGGACGGCGACGGTTTCGCCCGGCTGATCGCCGATCCCCGATTGAACGCGGTGCTGATCGGACCCGGCAATGGCGTCGGCGGGGCGGTCCGGGCGCATGCGCGGGCGGCCTTGCGCCTGAACAAGCGCGTGGTGCTGGACGCCGATGCGATCACCGCCTTCGCCACGGCGCGCAAGGGGCTTTTTCCCGCGCTCCACGAGGACTGCATCCTGACCCCGCACGAGGGCGAGTTTCGCCGCCTGTTCCCGAAGGCCGAGGGGGGCAAGCTGGAACGTGCCCGGTCCGCGGCCGAGGAGGCCGGCGCGGTCGTCCTGCTGAAGGGTCCGGACACGGTGATCGCCGCGCCCGACGGCCGCGCGGCGATCAACGCCAACGCGCCGCCGAGCCTGGCGACCGCCGGTTCCGGCGACGTGCTCGCCGGCTTCTGCACGGGCCTGCTGGCCCAGGGGATGGCGGCCTTCGAGGCGGCGGCGGCGGCGTGCTGGCTGCATGGTGCCTGCGCCGAGGATTTCGGGCCGGGATTGATCGCGGAAGATCTGGCCGAGAGGCTGCCGAACGTGCTACGTCGCCTCGGGGGATGAGATCCGGCCGGGGCCCGCCCGCGACGCGACCCCCCGCCATCATTGTCAGGACCGAGATGAGCAACCGTAGCGACGCCGCCCGATTCATCGATCGAACGCTCTCCAACCTGCGCCATGTCTGGCGCGGACGGCCGCCGGGAATCGCCGTCGCGCCCGACCTGCCGGAGGGCGACGTCGAGCGGCTGAAGCGGCAGATCGACGCCTGCCTCACCGCCAAGGGCGGCGAGGTCTCGGCCCGCGTCCGCGCCGCCGACCTGGGCCAGAGTTATCTGGGCCTGAGCGAGGAGGGCCGGAGCCGTTTCCTCGGCGTGCTGGCGCGCGATTACGACGTCGAGCCGGAGGCGCTGGAAGAGGCGCTCGCCAGGGTCGACGCGGCCGGGGACGAGGAGGCGCGGCGCGACGCGTTGCGCGCGCTGCGGGGCGAGTTGTTGCCGCAACGCACGAAATTATTGACGCAGTTCAATGCCCTGCCACAGGGCGTTAAATTTCTGGTCAACATGCGGGCGGATCTGCTGGCGCTCGGCGAGCGCGACGATCCGGCGTTCCGCCGCCTCGATACCGACCTCCGCGAGCTGCTCACCAGCTGGTTCGACATCGGCTTCCTCGACCTCGCCCGGATCACCTGGGAATCGCCGGCCGCGCTCCTGGAGAAGCTCATCGCCTACGAGGCGGTGCACCGCATCCGCTCCTGGGACGACCTCAAGAACCGGCTGGATTCCGACCGCCGCTGCTATGCCTTCTTCCATCCCCGGATGCCGGACGAGCCGCTGATCTTCATCGAGGTGGCGCTGGTCAAGGGGATCGCCGACAACGTCCAGGAATTGCTGGACGAGGAGGCGCCTGAGATGGACCCCGAGGTGGCCGACGCGGCGATCTTCTATTCGATCTCCAACGCCCAGGCGGGCCTCGCCGGCGTCAGCTTCGGCGATTTCCTGATCAAGCGGGTGGCGGACGATTTGCAGCGCTCGCTGCCGACCCTCAAGTCCTTCGCGACCCTCTCGCCGGCGCCGGGCTTCATGCGCTGGCTGGAGAACCGGCTGGAGCGCGAGGGCGGGGACGTCTTCGGCGCCGGCGAGAGCGAAATGCTGCGCGAGCGGGCCGAAATGGCGGAGGCGCCGGCGGCCTTGCGTTCCCTCCTGTCGAGGCCCAATTGGACGGAGGACGAGGAGCTGTCCCAGGCCCTGAAGCCGATCCTGCTGCGCCTCGCCGCGAGCTTCCTGCTATCGACCGACGACAAGGGCCGGGCCCGCGACCGGGTGGCGCATTTCCACCTCTCGAACGGCGCCAGGCTGGAGCGGATCAACTGGCTCGCCGACACCTCCTCGAACGGCCTGCGCCAGTCCGCCGGCATTATGGTCAACTATCTCTACCGCCTGCCGGATATCGAGAAGAATCACGAGGCCTACCGAGGCCAAGGCCGCATCGTTTCGGCCCCGGTGGTGAAGCGGCTGGCGTGAGATGCCGGCGATAGCCGTTGCCGTCCCGGCCCGGACGGATCAGGGCGATGTCTTCGTAGCAGCGGATGGTCTTGGCGGGGAGGCCGGAATGCGCCGAAGCGTCGCCGATGTTCATGACGTCCTCCACTCAAAGCCGCGCGCGGCGCAGGCGGAGCGCGTTGGCGACGACGGAAACCGAACTCAGGCTCATGGCGGCGGCGGCGATCATGGGGTTCAGCGACAAGCCGAACAGCGGAAAGAAGACGCCGGCGGCGATCGGAACGCCGAGCGCGTTGTAGACGAAGGCGAAAAACAGGTTCTGCCGGATATTGCGCATGGTGGCGCGGCTCAACCGCCGGGCCCGGACGATTCCGCCGAGATCGCCCTTCACCAAGGTGACGCCGGCGCTTTCCATCGCCACGTCCGTGCCGCTCCCCATGGCGATGCCGATATCGGCCAGGGCCAGCGCGGGCGCGTCGTTGACGCCGTCTCCCGCCATCGCCACGACGCGCCCCGCCTCCCGCAGGCGGCGTACCACCTCGCTCTTCTGCTCGGGCAGAACGTCCGCCTCCACGTCGTCGATGCCCAGCCGCCGTGCCACGGCCTCGGCCGTCGTGCGGTTGTCGCCCGTCAGCATGACGACCCGGACGCCGTCGCTCGCCAGCGCGGCCAGCGCCGCCGGGGTGGTCTCCTTGATCGGGTCGGCCACGGCGATCAGGCCGGCGGCGCGCCCGTTGACGGCGAGGAACATGGCCGTCGCCCCGTCGCTCCGCAGCCGTTCGGCCTCGGGATCGAGGGGGCCGGTTTCGATCTCGCGCTCGACCATCAGCGCATGATTGCCCAGGGCGACCTCGTCGTCGCCGAGGCGGGCCATAACGCCCTTGCCGGTCACGGAACGGAAGTCGCGGACCCCGCGAAGCTCGATCCCCCTGGCCTTGGCGCCGGAGACGATGGCGTCCGCGAGCGGGTGTTCGCTCGCTTGCTCCAGACCGGCGGCCATGGCGAGCAGCGCGTCTTCCCGCCATTCACCGATTGCGACAACGGTCTCGAGCTCGGGCTTGCCGGCGGTCAGGGTGCCCGTCTTGTCGACGACGAGGGTGTCGACCTTTTCGAACCGCTCCAGCGCCTCGGCATTCTTGATCAAAACGCCGAGCCGCGCGCCCCGCCCGACACCGACCATGATCGACATCGGGGTCGCCAGGCCGAGCGCGCAAGGACAGGCGATGATCAACACGGAAACGGCGGCGACGAGCGCGTAGGCCAGCGCGGGCGCCGGACCGATGAGGGCCCAAACGACGAAGGCGACGGCGGCGACCAGCAGCACGGCGGGAACGAAATATCCGGCGACGGAATCGGCGAGCCGCTGGATCGGCGCCCGGGAGCGCTGTGCCTCCGCGACCATTTGCACGATCCTCGCCAGCATCGTCTCGCGGCCGACTTTCTCGGCGCGCATGACGAGGCCGCCGGTGCCGTTGATGGTCCCGCCGACGAGCGGCGCGCCCTCGGTCTTTTCGACCGGGATCGCTTCGCCGCTGACCATCGATTCATCGACCGAGCCATGACCCTCCAGGACCACGCCATCAACCGGGACCCGGTCGCCCGGCCGCACGCGCAGCCGGTCGCCGGCCTCGACCCGGTCGAGCGCGACTTCGCGGGCTTCCCCGTCCTCGCCCACTCGCCAGGCCGTCTTCGGGGCGAGGTCCAGCAACGCCTTCAGGGCGCCGCTGGTGCGTTCCCGCGCGCGCAACTCCAGAACCTGGCCGAGCAGCACGAGTGTCGTGATCACGGCCGCCGCCTCGAAATAAAGCCCGACGCGGCCGTCGTCCAGCCGGAAGCCTCGCGGAAACAGGTCGGGCGCCAGCACCGCCACCAGACTGTAGAGGAAGGCCGTGCCGGTCCCGATGGCGACCAGCGTGAACATGTTGAGGTGGCCGGTCCAAATCGAGCGCCAGCCGCGCGCGAAAAAGGGCCATCCCGCCCACAGCGTCACCGGCGTCGCCAGTGCCAGTTGCGCCCAGGGGTTCCAGCCGCCCTCGAGCAGCGTGGCCAACCCGGGCACGATTTCGCCCATCGCCATGACGAGGAGCGGCACGGTCAGAATCGCGCCGATGCGGAAGCGGCGCGTCATGTCGATCAGCTCGGGATTGGGCGCGGCCTCGAGGGAAACCGTGACGGGCTCGAGCGCCATTCCGCAAATCGGGCAATCGCCCGCTTCGTCCCGCATGCTCTCGGGGTGCATGGGGCAGGTGAATCGGGTTCGGGTTGCCGGCGGGACGAAACTCGGCTCCAGGGCCATGCCGCATTTCGGGCAGGGGGCCGGCACCTCGCTCGCCACCTCCGGGCACATGGGACAGATGTATTCCGCCGCATCGCTCCCGTCGTGATCATGCGCCTCCGGCGGACGACCGGCCCCGGCGGGATCGAAATAGCGTTCCGGGTCCCGTTCGAATTTCGATCGGCAGCCGGCGCAACAGAAGACGTAACGCGCGCCGTCGTATTCGAGGACGTGCTTCGCCGTGTCGGGATCGACCGTCATTCCGCAAACGGGATCGGTGGTGCGTTCGGCCGTCTCGGGGTTCAGGCTGGACATGGCTGTCCCTCCAATCTGGGATACGGCGTCGCCCGATCGCGCATGCCCCCAATATGGCGCTTACAGTTACGGGAAGGTCAAGGACGGGCGATGCGGCTCGAACCCGATCCGCGTCTAGAAAACTCCGTTGGCCTTTTGCAGGGCCCGAACGTAGGTGACGATGGTCTTCAGTTGCTGGTCGGTGATCCCCGCCACGGGCTTCATGTCGCCGAACCGCCAGTGATGCGCCCGAACGCCCTGCTTGGCCGCCCGGAAGAAGGCGGCATCGCCGTGATGTCCGGGGTGGTAGACACGATGCAGGAACGTCGGCCCCGTATCCGTGCCGACACCGTTCGCGCCGTGGCATTTGGCGCAGAAGTGGTCGTAGTTCATTTTCCCGAGGTTCAGCTTCGGCGTCATCTCCAGCAACTCGACACCTTGCGCCGGCACCCCGGCCAACGAGACCGCGCCGGCGATGAGGGCGAGAGCGGCGAGCTTGCGAGTCGACTTATTTCCGTACATTGGCGTTCCTTCCCGAGTATAGGGGGTTGATCGCGCGCGCCTTAATCGACGCGGGCAGATCGGCTCGAAAAATCGGAAGATCGTCAGATCCGCGGTGGCGGGAATTCAACCTCGGGACGCTGGCCTTCGAGCCAGACATCGGCCATGACCAGCAGGGGGCCGGCGTCGCAGCGAAGACCGCGCTCGCGCTTCGTGCCCGGCGCCAGCCAGTCGGTCCCGCAATGGCTTGAAGAGGCCACGCAGCAGCCACCGCTTCCCTCGTCCGGGCAGGCGCCATCGTCGCAGTCCGTCGCCATTGGATCGCCGTCCATGGCCATGGCGTCGGTCATGCCGTCATATCCGCCGGAGGCCGAGCCGGCCGAAAGTGGCGCGGCGGCGAGGGCCAGAAGCAGGAAAAGAGATACGATTGAGCTCATAACGGCGTATATCTGTTCTCGAACCGGACCGGGGTCAAGCCATGAATTTAGCTATTTTGGTCACGCCGTTGCGTAGGAGGGGGTGAACCGATCGGCGACGCGCCACATAAAATACTCCACAACACGAGGGGGAGGGTGGAACATGCACATCACCGCAATCTATGCGGCATTGCTGGGGTTCCTGTTGATTTTTCTGTCGGCGCGGGTGATCGCCGGGCGCCGGGCCGGCGGCATCAGCCTCGGCACCGGCGGCGATCCCCTGTTCGAGCGTCGCGTCCGCGCGCAGGGCAACTTCGCCGAGTACGCGCCGTTCGGCCTGATGCTGTTGTTGGTGTTGGAGACGGGCGGCACCGAGGCCTGGGTGCTGCACGGGCTCGGCGCCTTGCTTCTGGTGGGACGGCTGCTGCACGCCTATGTCCTGGCGATGACGGCGGAGGACGGATTCGGGTGCGTTGCCGGAATGATCTTGACCCTCGCCATGCTCGGGATTTCCGCGGCGATGAGCCTGCGGCTCTCGCTGATGGCATGATGCCCGGACCATGAGCGCGCCTGCCCACCACCTCCCCGACGGGACGTATCGCAATCCGCCCGGCAGTCCGGTGCGCACGCATACCACCACCGGCTTGTTCCGCTTCCTCTGGCGCCAGACCGTCGAGCGTCACCGTCCCGCGCCCGCCGATGGCCTGATGGTGGCGCCGGAGGCCGCGACGACGGCGCTTGCCGCCGCCGGCAATCCCTCGCTCACCTGGCTCGGCCACGCGAGCTTTCTGATCCGCCTGGACGGTCAGACCATCCTGACCGATCCCTATCTCTCTCCCCGCGCCGGACCCTGGGTCTTCGGGCCCGAGCGCTTCGCCCCGCCGCCGATCGCGGTCGAGGACCTGCCGCCGATCGACCTACTGGTGGTGAGCCACAACCATTACGACCACCTGGACCTCCCCGCCATAGACCGACTTCGTGGCAAGGCGCGGACGACCGTTGCGGTCCCCCTTGGCCTCGCCGGCTATTTCGCCAATCGCGGCTTTGCCCGGGTGGTCGAACTCGATTGGTGGGAGGGCGCGCGGGTCGGGCCCCTGGAGGTGACGGCGCTGCCGGCGGTGCACTTCTCGCGCCGGGGGCTTTTCGACCGCAACCGCACGCTTTGGGCCAGTTTCCGGGTTGCCGGCCGCGACCTGAAGCTCTGGTTTTCCGGCGATACCGCGGCCGGGCCCGTCTTCGAGGAGATTGGTCGTCGCGCCGGCCCCTTCAACCTGGCCCTGATCGGCATCGGCGCGTATGAACCGCGCCGGATCATGAAGGCCTCGCACGCGACGCCGGAGGAAGCGATCGAGATCGCCCGCGCGGTCCGTGCCCGCCGGGCGGTCGGCATGCACTGGGGCACGGTGAAGTTGACGCAGGAGGATCCTTTCGAGGCCGCCCCCCGTTTCCGACGCGCCGCCCACGACGCCGGCTATGGCGAGGAGAACGCCTGGATCATGCGGATCGGCGAGACGCGGGAACTCGCGGCGCTCCGCCACGAGGGGCTCGCGGCGGAATGAGCGTCACCGTCACCTTCGCCGGTTCGGGCGACGCCTTCGGCGTCGGCGGCCGCTTTCAGACCTGCATCCTGGTCGAGGCGCCGGGCTACCGCTTCGCCATCGACTTCGGCGCCTCCAGCCTGGTGGCGCTGGCCAAGCTGGGGGTCGACCACAACGATCTCGACGCGGTGCTGCTGACCCACCTGCATGGCGCCACTGCGGCGGGGTGCCGTTCCTGCTGCTGGACGCCATGCTCGGCGCCAGGCGGAGGCGCCCGCTCACCATCGCCGGCCCGCGCGACTGCGAGCGCCGCCAGGCGCACATCACCGAGGCGCTGTTTCCGGGCGCCGGAGAGATGTCGCCGAAGTTTCCGCTGGCCTACCGCGAACTGGGGACGTTGCGTCGCGAGACCTTGGGCCCGCTGATGATCACCGCCTATCCGGCGGCCCACGCCGGGGCGACGAATCCGACCTCGCTCCGGGTCGAGGTCGCCGGCAAGACCGTCTCCTATACCGGCGACAGCGCCTGGACCAGCCACATGCCGGCGCTGGCGGAGGGCGCGGATCTCTTCATCGCCGAATGCTATCAATATGAACGGCTGGTACAGGGCCACCTGAACTATTCCGACCTCCAGGCACATGGCCATGAGCTGGCGCCAAAGCGCATGATCCTCACCCATTTCGGCCGCGACATGCTGGCGGCGCGCGACGCGGTGCCGGAGGAGACGGCCCACGACGGCCTGGTGATCGCGCTCTGAGGGGGTCGCGCTGGCGGAACGTCCGGCCTATTCGATCACCACCAGGGTGCGGAGTTCGATGCTCTCGCGGGGCGGGGTCCCTTCGTCCGTGCCGTCGAGTTCGAAGGCGCTGTGTGGCGTGAAGCGGGCGCGGCCATCATCCAGGCTGTCCCAGCCCTTGATCAGCATGACCTCGTCTGACGTCATCAGCGGTGCGTAGTACCAGCGCTGCCCCGGCGCATGCGCCAGGTGGTAGATCTCGCCGACCCGGTCGGGGAAGATCTGGTCGGTCGCGACGAGTTCGCCTGGCGCGACGCTCGCGGCATCGGCCAGTGCCAGCGGCGCGCGCCGGACGGGGCCGCGGATCGGCCGCCAGGTGTTGATCTGGATGATCCGCGCGCCGGCCTTTTCCAGCCGTGCGGCCTCCGCCTCGCCCAGGATGTCCCTGACCCGTTGCGGGCCGCTTTTCGCCGTGTAGTCGACATGGACGCGCCGGGCGGGACCGCGCAAGCCCTCGGGATTGGCGGCGCCGCCGCCACCGTCCGAACGCCTCGTCACATCGAAGATCGCGACCCGGCTGGCGCCGAAGCGCGCCTTCAGCAGCGCCTCGGTCTCGGCGTAGTAGTCCGTGGCGACGGCCTCGTCATCATAAAGGTCGGCGACGGCGGTCTTGTGGTGCACGAGTTCGAAGCCCTCGCGATCGACCGAGGGCGCCTCGCCGAGCGCCCGCATGTCGTGGACCGGCACTTCGCGGATTTCCGCGTCGAAGTGGAATTTCGGCCGGTCGCCGGTGAGCGCCGCGCTGTGGATTATCGGTTTCCTCGACTGCGGGCGGATGAAGGTGAGGGCGCCGCTCACGTCGCTGCTGGAGCCGGCGTGCTGGACGGTCGGGGTGGCAAGCATCTGGTTCATGGAGCTGATCCTCGTTTGGCGGGCCGACACGGGCCTCGCGATATCCTGTCAGGGCGACAGATGGCCCTTTAGGCGGCGGAATGCGATCGAGTTCGCTTCACCATGACATGAATTTTCTTCAAGACGAGGACGCGTCCGGCTCGCCTCGCCAGGCGGCGCCCGCCTTGAGCAGCCAGCGCTCCACCCGGCGCGCGGCGGCGGTCGGCGTGGCTCCTTCGGCCTTGCAGAGGTAATAGGCCGCACCGGTCGGATCGGCGGCACCGAAAGGGGCGACGAGGCGGCCCTTCTCGAGCCAGTCGTCGACCACCGGGCGCCGGCCCATGGCGAGGCCGTGGCCGTTCGCCGCCACCTGCAGGGCCTGTTCCTGCACGTCGAGCACGACCGAGTCGGCGAGCGCCGGCGGATCGAGGCCGTGGGCGCGGGCCCATTCCTCCCATTCGTCGGGAAAATTGCCACTGACGATGAAACGAACGTTGCCGAGCAGTCGGGCCTCGGGCTGGCCGTCGGGGGCGGCGAGATAGCCGGGGGCGCAGACCGGCATCGCCGTCTCCTCCAACAGAAAGCGGGCCTCGAGTCCGGGCCAGTCGCCGCCGCCGTGGCGGATGGCGAGGTCGACCCGCTCGCGGCGCAGGTCGATCACCCGGGTCGAGGTGATCAGTTGCAATTCGATCTCGGGCCTCGCGCGCTCGAAGGCGCCAAGGCGGGGGATCAGCCAGGTGGCGGCGAGCGATGGGGGCAGGGTCAGGCGGCAGACTCCGCGTCCGTCGCGCGGGCGGATCGCCTCGCTCGCCGCCTGGATCCGCAAAAGTGCCGGCTCGATCTCCTCCAGATAGCGCCTGCCCGTCTCGGTCAGCCGCCTCCGGCCGCCCGAACGGTCGAACAGCGTCACCTGCAGAAACCCTTCCAGCCGTTTCACCTGATGCGAGATGGCGGACTCGGTAATGCCCAGGCTCGCCGCCGCGTCCCGGTAGCGCTCATGCGTCGCGGCGGCGTGGAACGCCCGGAGCGCCGCGAAAGGCGGCAAGGAGATTCCCCGCTCGGTCATAACCGAAGGCTCAATTCGTGAATTGTATGCGTCACCTTGTTACGGCGGCGGCGAGGCAGGCTCGGTCATTGGCGCCGGGGGCGAGGCCGACGAGGTGGAACCAGCTCAGGTAGTTGTCCAGATAGCGGGTGGCGATGCCGCGGCGGGGACGCAGGAAGTCCTTCAACCGGCTGTGGCGGCTGTTCACCGTCTGCACATGCAGATCGCCCCGAACCCGTTCCCCCATCGAGCGGTTGAGTGCTTCGTGGCTCACCCCGAGCGCGGCGGCGCAAGGTGGATAGCTCGCGCCACCGTCGGAGACCAGCAGGGCGTCCTTCGCGACCACCGGGTCGAGAGCAGCCGTGAGCGCCGCCGCGTCGACCCTGGGCAGCACCGCGCTCACCGTCGTCCCGCTCCGGTCCGCCGCCATGAGAACCGGCACCTGCTCGCGCGAGAGGCCGCGCTTCTTCGCCTTGCCGCCCCGCCGCCGTGCCTTGCGTCCCAGCCCGCGCGCGCCCTTCCGGCTCTCCAGGACGTAGGTCTCGTCCGCTTCCACGATCCCCTTGAGCACCTCCGAATCGCTCCGCGCCGCCGCCAGAAACCGGTGACGCCAGCGGAACGCCGTGCTCACCGCCACGTCGCAGCGCGCCGCCGAGGCCTTCACCGTCTCCCCCTCCGCCAGCGACGCCCCGAACGACAGCCAGCGTTCCTTGTGGTGCAGGCCCGACAGCGGCGTACCGGTCAGCGCGTTGAAGGTCCTGCCGCAGCCCTTGCACTGGTAGCGCCGCAGACCCCGCGCCATACCGCGCGAAACCGCCCCTTCGCTCGCGCAGTGCGGACAGCGCCGGGCCTCGTCCACACCAAGCTCGATCGCGGCCTTCGATGCCTCGCCTTCGCTCCGGCCCGACAGCACCGCGAGCGCCTCGTGCCGCTGCACGCGCGTCAGCCCGCGCGCCGCCGAAAGCCACACCTGGAAACCCTTGCCGTCCATGACCCAACCTCCTGACATTCCGGGCATTCCATCACAAATGCATACGTTTCACAAATTGAGCCTAACCGAAACCTGGGCGATATCTGAATTTGCTTCAAGGGTCACCGCCGACGCCGATTTGGCTCCGGCCCCGAGGGCTCACCCGCCCGGCGGCCAAAGCTCCGGGTGGCGGCGCATCCAGGCGGCGTGGGCGGCGATGCCGGCGGCGAGATCGAAGCGGGGGCGGAAACCCGTTTCCGCCGCCAATCCCTCGCCGACGAGGGGGCCGCGAAGGGCGGTGTAGCGGGTCCAGGGCTCGGTTCCGGGGCCGATCTCGATCTCGGCCCCCGGCACCGCCCGGGCGACGGCGTCGCCGGCGTCGCGGGCGGTGAAGTTGCGGCCGTGGCCCAGGTGATAGGCGCCCTTGGCGAGTTCCGGCGCGCCGGCCGCCGCCAGCAGGCCCTGGGCGACGTCGTCGATGAAGGTGAAGCTGGCGGCGAAGTCGCCGCCGCCCTCGCGGATCGCCTCGCCCCGGAGCGCCAGCAGCAGATAGGAGGGGATCGGCCCTCGCGTCGGGTCGAGGGCGATGACCGGCGGTCCGTAGACCCAGGAGATCCGGACCGTCGCGGCCGAGACGCCGTAGGTCGCGCGGTATGTCTCGCACAGCATCTCGGCGCCGGCCTTGGTGGTGCTGTAGACGTCGCCGGGCTCGGGCGGTGCCTCCTCGGGGATCGGGTTCGTGGTGTCGGCGCGGCGCTGGAAGACGGAACCGGTGCCGACATGGACGAGGCGCCGCCAGCCGTGGCGCCGGGCGGCCTCCAGCAGATGGGCAGTGGCGGAAATGTTGGATTGGATCGCGGCGAGGGGGGCCGGACGGGCGTAAGCCTCGTTGGAGACGGCGGCGGCGTGGATGCAGGCGTCGATGTCGTGGGTCTCGGCGAGACGGTCGACGGCCGCCGCGTCGGCGAGGTCGAGCCGGGCCCACTCGACGGCGGAGGGCGCGGGGGCGGTGTTCCGGTGGACCGCCACCACATCGAGGCCCGCGGCCATCGCCAGCTCCACGACCCGGGCGCCGACATGGCCCGTCGCGCCCGTCACCAGCAGCGTCATTTCAAGCTCCTTCCCCCTCAGAAACGATAGTCGAGTTCGATGCCGATAAAATAGCCGTTCGCGCGGGCGCCTGGGTAGGCGGCGCCCGGCAGGAAGACGCCACCGACCATCTCGAAGCCCGCGTTCTGGGCGATCTCCCAGCCGAGGACGAGGTCGATACCGTGGCCGAGTTCGCGCGCGGTCCCGCTGGGCTCGACCCGAATTGCGTTCTCCGGCGCCTCGCTCGCGGCCACGTGCTGGCGGTAGTAGTGATAGACGAGGTCGAGCGAGAGGTTCGGCCGGGGGCGGATGCCCGCGCCCGCAGTCAGGACCAGGAGGTTCGAGAGTTCCGGGTCCAGCGCCACGCCCAGATAGCAAAACTCGGCGACGCCGTCGAAGGCGGCCTTGTTCGCCTGCAGCCCCGACTGGCGGAAGCGTTCGCCGCCGCCATCCCCGTCGCCGCTGGCGAAGGCGAAACCGGCGGTTAGGGAGGGCCGGCCGGGGAGGGCCGCGAGACGGTAGGTGAGCCCCATGTCGAGCCCGATGCCGGATAGGCCGCCCGCGCCGCCCCGGTTCGCGGCGCCCGCCAACTCCAACCAGTGGGCGAGGTCCGGCCGAAGATCTCCGGCGGAACCAAGGCCCACCAGCAGCAGGTCCTGGTTCGCCGCCCCCCGGTCGTCGCGCCAGAAGGCGTAGGCGTGGAGGGCCGGTGCGTCGTCGGGCGCGAGGCGGCCCAACGCCAGCCAATTGGTGATCCGTTCCCCCGGGCGACCGTTCAGGACGTCCATGGCGAGGAGTTCCCGGCGGCCGACCGAGAGTTCGAGTTCGAAAGGGTCGCGGCGGTGGAAGAGGCGCAGCGCATCGAGCTCCGCGTCGAACAGCCAATGGCGCCGATCCTCGAAGAGCTGCCGGCCGGCACGCAGCGAGAGGCTGTCGCGCCAGATATCCTGGAACTCGACATAGGCCTCGACGATGTTCAGCAGGCTCTTCGAGTTGTCGGATTCGGGTGGGCGTTCGAGGAACTGAAAGCGGGTGACCTGGAGCGAGAGAAAGGCTTCCAGCGGCAGCTCGGGACGGACGGTGATCTCGAGGTTGAATTCCGGCTCCACCACCGCTTCGCCGCCGCCTCCGAGGTCGCCGCCGCGTCGGTCTTCCGCCGCGAGCATGATGCCGGGCTCGACCTCGATGCCTGGATGGTCCTCGCCCCGGACCCCGGCCGAAACCAGGGCCAGAGCGGCCGAGAGCCAGAACGCCCATCGCCGCCGGCCTGCGAATAACCCGCTAAAGCACAACTCCCCCGTCTCCTCGGCCCGACTGGAAAGCCCCGGATTCGGAGCGCCGACACTATAGGCGAGGGCGGCGGGGGACGGAATGGCCGGCCCCGGCGCGAAACCGTTCAGTTCAGGCTCATATGGCTTGCGTTGTTGTTTATTCCGCCATCCGCGGGGCCCCAGAGGTCCTCCAGGAAATAGGCGGAAAAGGCGGTCTTGCCCGGCAGTTTGGCCTTGGAATAGATCGAACGCGCCTGCTGGCGGACCGTCGCCTCGGCGGTGCCGCGCAGCGAGGCGACCTCCTTGTGGCTGAGCCCCTTCAGGATCAGCAGGGCCACGTCCCGCTCCGCCGCCGTCATGCCCCAGTCGACGAACTGCTTGTCCATCTCGATGCGGATGCCGTTCAGATGAGAGTGGGTCTTGGCGCGCCATTCCTCGCCCTCGATCCGGGCGATGTCGAGATCGCGCATGAGGGAAAGCTTCTCCTCGTGCTGGCGATGCATCCGCTGGACCAGCAGCGCCACGCCGACCGCCGAGGCGATGGTCAGCAACAAGGTCAGGGCATCGACGGAGAAGGCGGCGAGCGATATGTCGTCGCTTTCGGTCGCCAGGTCCAGGCCCAGCAGGCCCGCATAGCAGCCCCCGCCCATGAGGCCCAGAATCCAGCGGATTTTGGTTTCGGCGAAGTCTTTCATCCAGTCTCCCCTTTCACAATCGAAATGGATCACGCATGAGGCGCCAGCCTAACAGAACCGGCCGCGCTCGCGCGAAATCGGCTCGGCTCCGACCGTCCCGGGCGGGGGCGTTTGCCGGAAACGGTCGGAGCCGGAGGCATTGGCGAGGGAAAGCGCGCCACCAACACCCCGTTTCCGATCAGTCGCCCGGACAGGCATCACCGTTGATGCAAAGCCCGCCGAGTTCGGTGAAGGTCGCGTTGTCGGTCAGGCCGATGGCGCCGACCTCCACCTTGGCCGGCGTGTTGGCCGCAATAGGGTCGAGAAATCCCGCCGGCACCGCGACGCTGGTGACGCCCGCCGGCACGCGCAGGGTGAATTTCAAGCCGGAGTCGTCTTCGGGCTCGAACACCACCTCCCACAGCGCCATGGGCACGACTTCCGGGTGCATCGGCAGCGTCCCGTTGGCGACGAGGTCGGTCAGCTCGCTTTTGGAGGCGCAGTTGCCGAGATCGTCGCCCGGGCTCCAGGAGATCGCGCGGGTGGCGGGGTCGTAGGCAACGTCGGTGGGGGCCGCGGGAAGGTTGAAGGTCAGCTCGGTCTCGCCCTCGGACATCTCGCCCCGATCCGATTGGCCGAGGAATCGGTAGGTCCCCGGCTCCCAACGCTCGAGGAAGTCCTCCAGCGTGACGATTTCCTCGTCCGCGTCCGGCGCCTCCCAACAGAGCGGCTCGGCGCTTTCTCCGAAGATTTCGGTGTATTTCTGGTCGACCATGGAGCCCTTGGCCCGGTCCTCGAAGATTTTCTGGCCGCTCGGGTCTTCGATGTGGGTGGCTCTCAGATCGTCCCCGTCCTTCAGGAAGTGAAAGCCGATGTCGCCGTCGCTCGAGTTGATCTCGACCAGTGCCTTGCAGGCGCCGAAATCGCCGCAGGGTGATGTGGCCGAGGCACCGCCGGCGGCAGTGGCCAGGGCGAGGGCGGCGAAGGTCGCCATCGCATTGCGTATCGGTTTCGCGTGATTCCAGTCCATTTCTCCAAAACCTCTTCTGCGGGCGGCGGTTCGCGGCGGGCCGGCCGCCGAGGCGTCGAGGGGAGGGAAGGCGGCCCGCCACGAACGTCGTCACCCTGGAAGTCCGGGCTTCGCTGGCGCCCGGTCGACGCTCGGCAGCGGGTCCAAGCCTGCGACGGGACGGGGGTAACGATGAATCCCACCTTTGTGATACGTCCACCCCACATTTGAGGGATACGCGCGTAGACGTGATCGAAACGGCCCGAGAGGCAATAGATTAGTTGAATAATATAAATGTTTTAAATCGAAAGTTAACGTAGGATGTTCCGTCCGATATGTGAGTTATCGCTCAAATTGCTTCCGAGGGTTTTCGAGCGACGGCATCGGCGCCTTGGCTTACAATCGGGCTTCCCATCCCTCGAATGGAGGCCGGTCGATGACACGGAAACTCGCGATAGTGATGTTGATGGTGGCCTGGATCGTGGCCGGCCTGGGCATCATCCAGGCGGCGGCGGCGCAAGGCGAGGCCAAACGCGCGATCACCAGAATCGCCGGCGACCTCTACCGCTTCCAGAACAATTTCCATTACTCCGTCTTCCTCGTGACGCCGGCGGGCGTCATCGTGACCGATCCGATCAACGCCGAGGCCGCCACCTGGCTGCGCGACGAGATCAAGAGCCGCTTCGACAAGCCCATCCGCTATCTGATCTTGAGCCACGATCACCGCGATCACAGCGCCGGCGGCGAGGTCTTCGGCGCGGCGGGCGCCATCGTCGTCGCCCATGCCAACGCCAAGCGGACGATCGTCGGCGAAAAGCGGCCGACGGCGGTGCCTGACATCACCTTCGAGCGGCGGATGAACATCGAGCTCGGCGGCAAGACGGTGGAGCTCGCCCATGTCGGGCGCAATCACTCCGACAATATGATCGTGATGAACTTTCCGGCCGAACGGGTGCTGTTCGCGGTCGATTTCATTCCGGTGAAGACGGTGGCCTTCAAGACCCTGGACGACGGCTACCCGCTGGAATGGATCGGCTCCCTGAAGCGGGTCGAGCGGATGGACTTCGACATCCTGGCGCCGGGGCATGGCAAACTGGGCACCAAGGCCGACGTCACGACGTTCCGCGACTATATGAGCGATCTCTATGATCAGGTGTTGGCGCTCGCCCGCCAGGGCAAGAGCCTGGAGGAGACCAAGGCCGCCGTCGACCTCGCGAAATACCAGGGCATGGCCCGCTTCAAGGAATGGGGCCCACTGAACGTCGAGGGCGTCTACCGGCGCGTCCAGATGCACCGGCGGGGCAATTGAACCGGTTCAGGTCGCCGCTTCGACCGAGTTTCGCGCCCGGGCGAGGTTCTCGTCCTTGACCCGGTGCGTCACCATGCGCCCGTGCAGCCGGTTCACTGTCTGGCTGCCGGTAGCGAGGCAGAGAAAGGGGAATACCGCGTGGATGGCACAGGCACAGGCGCCGAGGAGCATCGGCCCGGCGAAGGAGAACGCCATGCCCATGTGCTCGAAATAGCTCTCGCCCACGGTCGCGGGATGTTCGGTGAAGAGGCGCTGGATCATTGCCGGACCGTCAATTGCTGTTCGTCACTGCCCGAATCTCGATGTGGGGGGATCGTAGCGCGACGGCAATAAAAAAGGGTTGCGAATTTCGCGCGGGTTCAGGTAAATTGTAGGAATATATTCTCATTTCTAAGGAATAGTTGGAAATATTTCCCATGGATGGCTATGACAAGAAGATCCTGGCCCTGCTGCAGGCGGACGGCAACCTGACGGTGGCCGAAATCGCCGCGGCCGTCGGCCTCTCCTCCACACCCTGCTGGCGGCGAATTCGCAACCTGGAGGCCGAGGGCTTCATCGCCAAGCGAATCGTGCTGCTGGACGCCGAAAAGATCAATTGCGGGGTCACCGTCTTCGTCCGCCTGCGCACCCGCCACCACGACCAGGCCTGGCTCGAACGCTTCGCCGGGGCGATTCGGAACATCGAGGAGGTGATCGAGGTGCACCGCCTGGCGGGCGACGTGGACTATCTGCTGAAGGTGATGGTGCCGTCGATCGCCGGCTACGATTCCGTCTATAAGCGGCTGATCGAGGCCATCGACCTCGACGACGTCTCCTCCAGTTTCGTCATGGAGACCCTCAAGGAAACCACGCAGCTGCCGCTCGGCCACGTCGGATGATGGGGTCGGCCCGACTGGTGGGCGCGGCGGTGCTGGAATCGGCCACCGCCCCCGTCGCCTGCGACATCGTCGATTCCGCCCCACCCGCCAACTGGTATGATGTGGCCGAAACGACGATGGAGGGAGGGGACACATGCGGACGTCCAGAGTCGTTCACGTGGTCTCCTGCCACGCCGAGGGAGAGGTCGGCGACGTCATCGTCGGCGGCGTGGCGCCGCCGCCGGGCGCGACGATCTGGGCCCAATCGCGCGCGCTCGCCGAGGACGAGACGCTCAGGAACTTCGTGCTGAACGAGCCTCGCGGCGGCGTCTTCCGCCATGTCAACCTGCTGGTGCCGCCGATCGATCCCCGGGCGGAGACGGGGTGGATCATCATGGAGCCGGCGCACAATCCGCCGATGTCCGGCTCCAACGGCATCTGCGTCGCCACGGTGCTGCTGGAGACCGGCATCGTGGCCATGACCGAGCCCGAGACCCGCTTGACGCTGGAAGCGCCGGGCGGCCTGGTCGAGGTCGTGGCCAGCTGCCGGGGCGGCAAGGTCGCGGCGGTCCGTCTGACCAACGTCGCCTCCTTCGCCGACCGGCTGGACGCGCCGCTCGAGGTCGCCGGCATCGGCACGCTCACCGTCGATACCGCCTATGGCGGCGACAGCTTCGTCATCGTCGACGCGGTGGCGCTGGGTTTCGCCCTGGTGCCCTCGGAAGCGCGCGAGATCGCCGATATCGGCGTCCGCATCACCGCCGCCGCCAACGAGCAGCTGGGTTTTTCCCATCCCGAGCAACCCGAGTGGGCCCATTTCTCCTTCTGCCAGGTGGCGGCGCCGCTCACGCGCGAGGAAGGCGTGGCGGTCGGCCGCAACGCCGTCGCCATCGAGCCCGGCAAGATCGACCGCTCGCCCTGCGGCACCGGCTGTTCGGCCCGCATGGCGGTGCTGCATGCGCGCGGCGAACTCGGCCCGGGCGAACCCTTCATTGCCCGCTCCCTCATCGATTCGCAATTTGACTGCCGGATCGAGGCGGTGACGACGATCGCCGGCCGCCCGGCCATTCGGCCCTCGATCGCCGGGCGGGCCTGGATCACCGGCACGCATCAGTTGATGTTGGACCCGGACGATCCCTGGCCTGGCGGCTACCGGTTGAGCGATACCTGGCCCCGAGGCCGGGGCGACTAGGCGCCGCCGTCCTCGGAGATGCGCGCGGAGGCGATACGGTCTTGCGACAAGGCTCCGGAGTGGACATCATGCGACCGTTCGGAGCCATGGCTCGGGCGGCCGGACGACCGTCGCGCGGCGGCGACCGAAGAAGATCGGCGGGTGGTGTTCCACCGGGGAAGCGGAGCTTGAGAGTTGGAAAATTTCGTATATATGATGGTAATCATCTACCCGCTGTATTTCGTCCGTCTTTATTGGAAGAGCATCACCGAGCGTCGCGCCTTGTCGCGTTTCGCCTCGGCCCTCTTGTTCGACGACGAGTTTCTCGAGGGGCAGCGAGGCGGCTTTTACCGCGAACTGAAGGCGATGCCGGCGACGGATGCGGGCAGGCTGGTCGACGACGCGGCGGAGACGGTGGTCGATCTGGCGCTGGTGTTCGACAAGGGCACCGCCGCGGCCGACGTGCACGAGGCGCTGATGGCGACCAAGGCGAAGGCGGACTCGATTTGACGGTCCGGCCCGACTCCGGTCCCGACGGGAGGCTCGGATGAAGCTCGGCGTGATCTTTCCCCAGACCGAGATCGGTACCGATCCGGCCGCCATCCGCGACTATGCCCAAGCGGCGGAAGGCTTGGGCTATGATCACATGCTCGCCTTCGAGCATGTGCTGGGCGCCAATCCGGCGAGCCGGCCGGGGTGGGGCGGACCCTTTTCGAGCGCCGACGACTTTCACGAACCATTCGTCCTGTTTTCCCACCTGGCGGCGGTGACGGAGCGGATCGAGTTCGCGACGGCCGTGCTGATCCTTCCCCAACGCCAGACCGCGTTGGTCGCCAAGCAGGCCGCCGCCCTCGACGTGCTGAGCGGCGGGCGCTTCCGGCTCGGCGTCGGCATCGGCTGGAACGAGGTCGAGTACGAGGCGCTGGGCGAAAATTTCCGCGATCGCGGTCGCCGTTCGGAGGAACAGGTCGAGGTCATGCGCCGGCTCTGGTCCGGGGAGAGCATCAGTTTCGACGGGCGCTGGCATAAAATCACCGATGCCGCCATTACGCCGCCGCCGGTGGGCGGCTCGATCCCCGTCTGGTTCGGCGGCGGGGCCGATGCGGTGCTGCGGCGGATCGCGAGGATGGGTGACGGCTGGCTCGCCGATCTCGACCGGGGCGATCCCGGAAATCCCGAGATCGTTGCCACCATGCACCGTTATCTCCGCGAGGCGGGGCGCGATCCGGCGGACTTTCCGATCGAGGCCTGGGTGAGGACCGGCGACCGGGCGCCGGAAGAATGGGCCGAGGAGGCCGCGGGGCTCGCCGCGCTCGGTTGTACGCACATCTCGATCGACGGCATGCGCGCCGGCCGCCGGGGTGTCGAGGCGCACATCGACGCCATCACCCGCTTTCGCGCCGCGATACGCGACCGGCTCGGCGCGTGACGCCGCCGGTTCGCCCCCCTCCGAACGTCACTCCTTTACCGGCCCTTAACCGTTCTTCCCTAGATTTCCCTGGCTCGGCATGCACCGGGCGGACGTGTCGTCTGGGGCCGATGGGGTGAAAAAATGAAGGCTCAATGTGAAACGTGTGCATTTGTGATAGAATGCCCGGAACGTCAGGAGGTTGGGTCATGGACGGCAAGGGTTTCCGGGTGTGGCTTTCGGCGGCGCGCGGGCTGACGCGCGTGCAGCGGCACGAGGCGCTCGCGGTGCTGTCGGGCCGGAGCGAAGGCGAGGCATCGAAGGCCGCGATCGAGCTTGGTGTGGACGAGGCCCGGCGCTGTCCGCACTGCGCGAGCGAAGGGGCGGTTTCGCGCGGTATGGCGCGGGGTCTGCGGCGCTACCAGTGCAAGGGCTGCGGCAGGACCTTCAACGCGCTGACCGGTACGCCGCTGTCGGGCCTGCACCACAAGGAACGCTGGCTGTCGTTCGGGGCGTCGCTGGCGGAGGGGGAGACGGTGAAGGCCTCGGCGGCGCGCTGCGACGTGGCGGTGAGCACGGCGTTCCGCTGGCGTCACCGGTTTCTGGCGGCGGCGCGGAGCGATTCGGAGGTGCTCAAGGGGATCGTGGAAGCGGACGAGACCTACGTCCTGGAGAGCCGGAAGGGCGCGCGCGGGCTGGGACGCAAGGCACGGCGGCGGGGCGGCAAGGCGAAGAAGCGCGGCCTCTCGCGCGAGCAGGTGCCGGTTCTCATGGCGGCGGACCGGAGCGGGACGACGGTGAGCGCGGTGCTGCCCAGGGTCGACGCGGCGGCGCTCACGGCTGCTCTCGACCCGGTGGTCGCGAAGGACGCCCTGCTGGTCTCCGACGGTGGCGCGAGCTATCCACCTTGCGCCGCCGCGCTCGGGGTGAGCCACGAAGCACTCAACCGCTCGATGGGGGAACGGGTTCGGGGCGATCTGCATGTGCAGACGGTGAACAGCCGCCACAGCCGGTTGAAGGACTTCCTGCGTCCCCGCCGCGGCTCCACCTCGTCGGCCTCGCCCCCGGCGCCAATGACCGAGCCTGCCTCGCCGCCGCCGTAACAAGGTGACGCATACAATTCACGAATTGAGCCATATTTTTTACTGTCCCAAATTTTCCTAACAGAGTCCTGTTGGCGGGACGCGGAAGTTCGGACGCACTGCCCTTCCTACATTATGTGGATCGATACTATAAGATCTCAATATATTGTAACCATTAGAACCTACATTCACAAAAACCGCTTTTTTACAAAACGGATTTGCCGCCTCGGCGCGCCGCCACCGGCAGCTTGGTGATCTGGCGGAAGCGGAGGCGGGGGGCGAGTTCGGCCTCGCCCGCGAGGCGGGCCTCGGGGAAGCGCCGGAAGAGCTTCGAGAAGGCGACGATGCCTTCCATGCGGGCGAGCGCATTGCCGGCGCAGATGTGGACGCCCAAGCCGAAAGAGAGGTGGCGGTTCGGGCGCCGCGCGATGTCGAAGTCGTCGGGCGCCGGGAACTGGGCGGGATCGCGGTTGGCGCCGCCCAGCATCAGGTGGATGATCGCGCCGGCCGGCAGCGCCGTGCCGGAAAGTTCCGTGTCGGCCAGGGCGCGGCGGTTGTTGATCTGGATCGGCGGCTGGTAGCGCAGCACCTCTTCCACGCATGCCGCCACCAGGTCCGGCTCGGCGGCTAAGCGGGCCACGGCCTCGGGCCGGCGCAGCATCTCGTGCACGCCATGGCTCAACATGTTGGTCGAGGTCTCGTGGCCGGCGTTCAGCATGAAGATGCACTGGTGCAGCAGCTCGATCTCGCTCAGGCGCTCGCCGTCCTCCTCGGCCGCGATCAATGCGCTCAACACTTCGCCGGAACGGCCGTCGGTCGGCCGGGCGCGGCGTTCGGCGACGAGCGCGCGGAGATAGGCCTTGAAGTCCTCGACCGCGGCATTGCCGGCCCGGAGCCGTTCCTCGCCCGTTACCGGCTCCAGCGCGCCCAGGATCGCGGCGGCCCAGTCGCGGATCAGCAGGCGGTCCTCCGCCGGCACGCCCAGCATGTCCGAGATCACCTCCACGGGCAGGCGGAAGGTGAAGGCGGCGACCAGGTCCAACTCGCCAGCGTCCTCGAGCGCGTCGAGATAGCCGTCCACCAGCGCCTCGATCCGGGGCTCCAGCGCCGCCAGGGCCTTGCGCGTGAAGGCGGCTTGGAACAGCTTGCGGATCCGCGTGTGATCGGGGGGATCGCGGAACACCAGGCTGGTGGTGTGGTGCTCGTAGAGCGGCGAAGAGGTGGTGAATTTCGGCGCGAAATCGATCTTCTTGTCGGAACTCCAGGTCTCGGTGTCGCGGTAGACCCGCACCATGTCGTCGTAGCGGGTCACCATGTAGCTGCCGTCGGACAGGCGGTGCACCGGGCTCGCCTGGCGAAGCGCCGCGAAGTAACGGTAGGGGTCGGCGATGAAGTCCGCCGGCGGGTCCAGCAGGTCGAAGCCGGCGATGTCGGGTGCTGTCATGTCACCCGGCCAATGCCGAAGCGAGCACTTGGGCGACATGCACCGCCCTCCGCCCGGTCCCATCCAGGATCTGATGCCGGCAGCTGGTGCCCGAGGCGACGACCAGGCTCGCGGCCGGCGCGGCGCGGGCCTCGGGCAGCAGGCTCGCCTCGCCCATCGCCATCGAGATCTCGAAATGCTCCGCCTCGTAGCCGAAGGCGCCGGCCATGCCGCAGCAGCTGGACGCCACCGCCGCCACCTCCAGCTCCGGCACCAGGGCGAGCGCCTTCTGCACCGCGCCGAAGGCGCCGAAGGCCTTCTGGTGGCAGTGGCCGTGCAGCAGGGCGTGCTTGGCGGGAATTGCGCGGAGCGGCGGCCCCTCGCCGCGCACCGCCGCCTGGGCGACGTATTCCTCGAACAGCATCGCGCGGCCGGCCAGCGCCTCGCTCTCCGCCCCCGGCAGCAGCGCGGTGAACTCGTCGCGCAAGGTCAGCAGGCAGGAAGGCTCCAGCCCGACGATGGGCACGCCCGCCGCGACGAAGGGGCGGAGCGCCGCCATGGTCCGCGCCGCTTCCGCCCGCGCCTCGTCGACCAGGCCGCCCGCCAGATAGGTCCGCCCGCAGCAGAGCGGCCGGCCGCCGCCCGGTGGATTGGCGACGGCGACCCGGCGGCCGCCCGCCGCCAGTACGCGCAGCGCGGCCTCGATAATTTCGGGCTCGAAGTAGCGGTTGAAGGTATCGACCAGCAACAGGACGTCGGTCGTCGCCGGGTCCGGGCGGCCGTCGTCGCGGAAGGCGTCGCGCCGCCAGACGGGCAGGCTGCGTCGGGCGGAGATGCCGAGGAGCTTCTCGCCGAGGGCCGCGAGCCGGGAATTCCGCTTGCGCAGGTTGAGGAGCGGTGCCAGCCGTGCCGCCCAAGGGGCCAGACGCGGCAGCGCCGCCACCAGCCGCTCGCGCGGTCGGAGGCCGTGGCGGCGCCGGCGGTGGTGGAGGTATTCGATCTTCATCCGCGCCATGTCGACGCCTGTCGGGCATTCCCGCTTGCAGCCCTTGCAGCCGACGCAGAGCGCCATGGTTTCGGCCATCTCGTCGGAGGTGAAGGCTTGCGGGCCCAACTGGCCGCTGATCGCCAGCCGCAGCGTATTGGCCCGGCCCCGCGTCAGGTCCTTTTCGTCCCGCGTCACCCGGTAGGACGGACACATGACACCCGAGAGGTCCAGCTTGCGGCAGGCGCCGTTGTTGTTGCACATCTCGACCGCGCCGGCGAAGCCGCCCCAGGCGGACCAGTCGAGCGCTTCCGCGCCCACGCCCGCCCGGTAGCCGGGCTTGAAGCGAAAGAGCGCGCGGTCGTCCATCCGGGGCGGGCGGACGATGCGGCCCGGGTTCATCAGGCCCGTGGGATCAAAGCGGTCCTTGACCGCCTCGAAGGCGTTCACGATCTCGGGACCGAACATCACCTCGTGGAATTCGGAACGGACGATACCGTCGCCATGCTCGCCCGAGTGGGAGCCCTTGTACTCCCGCACCATGGCGAAGGCTTCCTCGGCGACGGCGCGCATGGTGGAGACGTCTTCCCCGTCCTTCATGTTCAGGACCGGGCGGACGTGCAGGCAGCCGACGGAGGCGTGCGCGTACCAGGTGCCCTTGGCGCCATGCTTTTCGAACACGCTCGTCAGCCGGTCGGTGTACTCGGCCAGGTCCTCCAGCGCCACGGCGCAATCCTCGATGAAGGAGACCGGTTTCCCCTCGCCCTTCATCGACATCATGATGTTGAGGCCGGACTTGCGGACCTCCCAGACCTCGCGCTGGAAGGCGGGGTCGGTGATGCCCAGCATGCCGCCGGCGAAGCCGAGGTCGCCCATCAGCTCGTCCAGGCGGGCGAGGTCGCGGTGCTGCGCCGCCTCGTCCTCGCCGGCGAATTCGACCAGCAGGATCGATTCAGGCTCGCCCCGCACGAAACCGTCGACCGTCTCGCGGAAGGCGGGGATCTCGCGCGCCAGCAGAATCATCGTGCGGTCGATCAGCTCGACCGCGGCCGGGCCCAGCTGGACGATATGCCGGGTCGCGTCCATCGCCTGGTAGAAGGTCGGGAAGTGGCAGACGCCCAAGGTCTTGTGCCGCGGGATCGGGGCCAGCGCCAGCTCGATTCGGGTCGAGAAGGCGAGCGTGCCCTCCGAGCCCACCAGCAGGTGCGCCATGTTGTGGCCGTCGTCGCCCAGCATGTCGAGGTTGTAGCCGCCGACCCGGCGCAGCAGTTTCGGCCAGCGCGCCGCCATCTCCCCGTCGACTCCGGCACGGATCTCGCGCAGGCCTCGCACCAGGTCGCGGTATTCCGGCCGGTTGTCGAGCGCGGCCAGATCCCCCGGCACCGGGCCGAAGTGGCAACGTTCGCCGGACGGCAGGATCGCCTCGATGGCGCGCACGTTGTGCACCATGTTGCCGTGGCGGATCGAGCGGGCGCCGCAGGAGTTGTTGCCGGTCATGCCGCCGATGGTGGCGCGCGAGGAGGTCGAGACGTCGACGGGGAAGAACAGGCCGTGGGAGCGCAGCTGATCGTTCAGCTGGTCGAGCACGATCCCCGGCTGCACCGTGGCGCCGCGCCCCTCGACGTCGAGCGAGACCAGCCCGTTCATGTATTTGGCGACGTCGATCACCAGGGCCCGGTTCACCGTCTGGCCGCACTGCGAGGTGCCGCCGCCCCTCGGCAACACGGGCACGCCGGCCTCGCGGGCGATGGCCATCGCCGCCTCGACGTCGCGGTCGCCTTTGGCGATGACGACACCGATCGGGTCCATCTGGTAGATCGAGGCGTCGGTCGCATAGCGGCCCCGGTCGAAGGCGTCGAACAGCACCTCGCCCTCGATCTCCGAGCGCAAGCGGCGGGCGAGATCGCCATCCACGGCGGATTGCACCATCGGCGCCACTCCCTTCGCCGCTTGTTCCCCGTCCGGGCTTTATGGCACAAACCGGCACCCACCGACAGAGAAGCCCGAGGATGCGCGACATGCCCAGCGGACGACACTTCCTGCAGATCCCCGGCCCGACCAACGTGCCGGACCGTATCCTCCGGGCGATCGACCTGCCGACCATCGACCATCGCGGCCCCGCCTTTCGCGAACTCGCCGGCGCCGTGCTGGAAGGCACCAAGGCCATCTTCCAGACCAGCGGCCCGGTGGTGATTTTCCCCGCCTCCGGCACCGGTGCCTGGGAGGCGGCGCTGGTCAACACGATGTCGCCCGGCAACCGGGTTTTGATGTTCGAGACCGGGCATTTCTCGACGCTGTGGCGCGGCCTCGCCGAGCGGCTGGGCCTGGTGCCGGAGTTCCTGGAGGGCGACTGGCGCACGCCAGTGGATACGGGCGCCATCGAAGCACGCCTCGCCGAGGACAAGGGCCACGAGATCAAGGCGGTCTGCGTGGTGCACAACGAGACCTCGACCGGCGTGGCGAGCGACATCGCCGCCGTCCGCCGGGGAATCGACGCCGCCGGCCATCCCGCGCTGCTCATGGTCGACACCATCTCCTCCCTCGCCTCGATCGATTACCGGCACGAGGAGTGGGGCGTCGACGTCACGGTCGGCGGCAGCCAGAAGGGCCTGATGCTCCCCCCTGGCCTGAGCTTCAACGCGGTGAGCGAGAAGGCGGTCCGCGCCTCGGAGAGTGCCGCTCTGCCGCGCGCCTATTGGGACTGGCAGGGCATGCTGGGGGCCAATGCCCAAAACATGTTCCCCTATACGCCCGCGACCAACCTGCTCTTCGGCCTCGAGGAGGCGATCGCCATGCTGCTGGAAGAGGGGCTGGAGAATGTCTTCGCCCGCCACGACCGGCACGCGGCGGCGACCCGGGCGGCGGTGCAGGCCTGGGGCCTCGAGGTGCTGTGCCGCGACGAGACGGCCTATTCCTCTTCGCTCACCGCCGTGCTGCTGCCCGACGGGCACGACGCGGACGCCTTCCGGGCTACCGTGCTGGCGCGCTTCGACATGTCGCTCGGCAACGGGCTCGGCCGTCTCGCCGGCAAGGTGTTCCGCATCGGCCACCTGGGCGACTTCAACGACCTGATGTTGATCGGCACGCTCGGCGGCGTCGAGATGGGCCTGGGCCTCGCCGGCGTGCCGCGCCAGTCGGGCGGGGTCGCCCGGGCCATGGACGTGCTGGCGGCGGAATAGGGGAGGCACGAGAGCCATGGGCGAGCGAATTCTCTACGAGCGCGACGGCGCGATCGTCACCATCACCTTCAACCGGCCCGAAAAACTGAACGCCTTCGACGACGAGCAGGTGGTGGCACTCTCGGATGCGCTACGGCGTTTCGATCTCGACGGACAAGCCAACGTCGCCATCCTGCGCGGTACCGGCCGCGCCTTCTCCACCGGGGCCGACGTGCACAAGCGCCAGCTTCGCAGCCGCGAGGAGTTCGAGGCGCTGGGCGGTCCCCAGGGCCATGGCGCGCACGCGGGCGACCTGCTGCTGCGGGCGGTCAACTGGAAGCCGGTGATCGCGGCGCCCCACGGCTATGTCATGGGCCTGGCGGTCGGCATCATGCTCGATAGCGACCTGATCGTCGCCGAGGCGGGCACGCGGATCCACATCACCGAGACCAGCCGGGGCCTCGGCGGCGCCATGTACTGGGGACTGACGCAGTTTCGCGGCGCGGCGGCCTTCGGCACCGAAGTGGCGCTGACGGGGCGCTGGTTCACGGCCGAGGAGGCGCACGGGGCCGGCATGATCAACCGCCTGGCACCGGCCGGCGAGGGTTTGGCGGCGGCGCGCGCGCTGGCCGACGAGGTGAACAGCAACCCGCCGTTGAGCGTCCGCTCGACGGTCCGGGTCCGCCGTCAGGCGCTGGCCCGCCACCGGCGCGAAATCATGGCGCAAACGGCGACCGAGAAGTTGTATCTGACCGAGGACTTCCAGGAGGCCGCCCGGGCCTTCGCCAAGAAGCGCGAGCCGGCGCCCTTCAAGGGCCGCTGATCAGAGACTGGTCAGCGTGAGCGCAATTTCGGGTCCAGGACGTCGCGGACGGCATCGCCGAAGAGGTTGAAGGCGAAGACCGCCAGCGTGATCGCCAGGCCTGGGAAGATCGCCGCCCAGGGCGCGCTCTCGGCATATTCCTCGGCCCCGCTCCGCAGCATCAGGCCCCAGGCCGGTATCGGCTCCTGCACGCCGAGGCCGAGATAGGACAGCGAGGCCTCGGCCAGGATCGCCTGGCCCACGAAAGAGGTGAACATGATCAGGAACGGCGCCATGACGTTCGGCGTCATGTGGCGGAGGATGATCCGGGCGTGGCCGTAGCCCAGCGCCCGGGCCGCGTCGACGTAAGGAATCTCCCGGATCGACAACGCGCTGGAGCGCACCACCCTGGCGCACTGCGGGATCATCGGCAGCATGATAGCGATGATCACGTTCTGCAGCCCCGTGCCCAGAACCGAGACCACGACGAGCGCCATGATGATCGAGGGGAAGGCCAGGAAGACGTCCATCACGCGCTGGAAAATGAGGTCGATGCGGCCGCCGAAATAGGCGCTGCCGACGCCGAGCACCAAGCCGGTGACGGAGCCGAAGAAGGCGGCGACGAAGCCGATCAGCAGCGCCGTGCGGGCGCCGTAGACGATTCGGGTCCAGATGTCGCGGCCAAAATCGTCAGTGCCGAGGATGAACTGCCAGTTCGGCGCCTCGAGCATGTGCTCGAACAACTGCTCTTCCGGGTTGTGGCTGGTCAGCACCTCCGCGCCGATGGCAAACGTCGCCATGACCACGATGAACAACAGGCCGGCGGCGCCGAGCGGTTGCCGGCGGATCAGGCCCCAGGTGCGTCGCCCGAGCGACGCTCGCTCGGGTAGGGCCTCGATGGTGGTCGCCAGATCTCCGGTCGTCACGGTCATGATCGAGGTCTCCTAGGCATAGCGAATCCTGGGGTCGAGCCAGGCATAGAGAATATCCACCATCAAATTGACGAGGACGAAGATCAGGGCCACCAGCATCACCAGCTGCTGGGTCATGTTGAAATCAAGGTTCAGCACCGAATCGACGAACAGCTTGCCGAGGCCGTTCAGGTTGAATACCTGCTCTGTGACCACGAGGCCGCCGATCAGGAAGGCGAACTCGATGCCGACGATGGTGACCACCGGCAGCAGAGCGTTCTTCAACGCGTGCTGGTTGATGATCACCTTTTCCAGCAGGCCCTTGGCCCGCGCGGTGCGGACGTAGTCCTCGCGCAAGACCTCAAGCAGCGACGATCGGGTCATGCGGGTCACCACCGCGGAATAGCGGTACCCCGTGGCCAGCGCCGGCCAGATGAGCTGGGTCATGTTGGCGACTGGATCCTCGAACAGCGAAACATACTCAATCGGCGGCATCCAGCCGGTGAATATCAGCAAACTCAGAATGATCAAGATTCCGAGCCAGAAGGACGGCATGGCGATGCCGGCGATGGAGAACGTCCTGACGGCGTAATCGATCCAGGTGTTTTGCTTCACCGCCGATATGGTGCCCAGTGGCACCGCGATGATCACCGATATGATCGTCGCCATGATGGCGACTTGCAGCGAGAGCGCGAAACGAAGCGAAATCTCCTCCGATACCGCGCGCCCGGTCCACATGGACTGGCCAAGATCGAAGGTAAAATAGCCGGCGATGAAGCGGCCGAACTGTAGGGGAATCGGATCGTCGAGACCGAGGTCATCGCGGCAGATCGCGATCGACTCGGGATCGACGAAGAGGCCGGTGCCCCCCAGGCGGATCTCGCAGACGTCGCCCGGCACCAGGCGCAGGACGAAAAATACCAGGACTGCCGCGCCCAGCAGCGTCGGGATCATCAACAAGATTCGATTGATGATGTATTTGTACATCTTCGTTCAGCCCCGTCCGCGGTCCACCCGTCCGCGCCGTCCGCCACCCACCGTCCCGGGGGGACGACGGGTGGCGTTGGTCGACGTCGGTAGCCGTGCCCTACCTGTCCAGCCAGATGTTATCCAGAGCCTGGTTCAGGTAGTGACTGGGCGCGATCTTCCAACCCTTCACGTAGGAACGGTGCGGGTTGATCTTGTACCACCAAAGCACCATGGCCCCATAGGCCTTCTCGTCCAAGGAATACGCCTCGAACTTACGCATCAGCACGCGCTGCTTGGCCGGATCGGGTTCGCGGTTCATTGCCAAGAACATTTCGTCTTGACCCGGGTCCTTGCAGTTGAGGTAACTGTTTGTTGCGCTGCAAAGCCAGACCGAAGTGTCGGCAAGCGGGTTGATTACCGACTGGCACGTGGCATAGACGCCGACATCGTAGTCCTTCGTCTTGCGGTAGACGTCGTACCACTGACCGGTCGAGACCGCCTTCTGGGTGACCTTGACGCCGATCCGCCGCCACTGATCGATCAGCCAGGTACCAACGAGCCGGTAGGGCTGGTCGACGGCCCGGTTGTGCAGATCGAAGGTCAGGTTCTCCTGGCCCGCTTCCTTCAGCAGACGCCTGGCCTCTTTCCGCGCCGCCTCGATATCCGTGGAGTAGCCGACCATCTGCTTCAGCTCTTCCTTGGTCGCGGCCAGCGGGCTGCCGGGATAGACGATGCCGCCCACGGACTTCACGATGGCGATCTTCGAGAGATATTTTTCGCCGGTCCAGCGATCGACCGCCATGGTCAACGCCCTGCGGACCCGGATGTCGTCGAAGGGCGGCCGGCCGTTGTTGAAGACGAAAGAGCTGGCGCAGTTCCAATCGCTTTCCTGGACCGTGATCTTGTCGCCGAGCGCGTTGACCAGATCGTCGCGCGCCTTCGGCGGGAAGCCGCGGAACTCGATCGACGCGCGGTCGCCCCGGATCGCCTGGATGCGGACCGCCATCTTCGGCGCCGCGATCGCCTTGTAGCCGTCGAGATAGGGACGCCCCTTGACGTGGTAGTCCTTGTTGCGCACGCCCTCGACGAAGGCGCCTGGCTGATGCTCCTTGAAGCGGAAAGCGCCGGTGCCGTTGATGTTTTTCTTATGCCAACTGTAGCCGTGGGTATCCAGGTCCTTCTTCGAATAAATCCAGTTGAAGGGGCTGGCCACCGCCGGGATGAAGGCGCCCGAGGCAAACTTCAGCTTGAAGACGACCGTCTCGGCGTCCGGCGCGGTGATCGACTCGACCATGCCGTAAAACGACTTCCGCGAACTCGGCACGCCGTCCGGCGGGAAGACGATCTTGTTATAGCTCGCCGCGATGTCGGCCGCGTTCATCGGCGTGCCGTCGTGGAATTTGACGCCGGTCTTGATCTTGAAGGTGTAGGTCTTGCCACCATCGGTCGCCGCCGGGACCTTGCCGGCGCACAGATCGCAGACAAAATCCGTTGCCGATTGCGGGTCGTCCGGGTTGATCCTCAGCAGCAGGTTGTAAAATGGCCTGATGGGATGGATCACGCCGAAGGTGGTTTCCTGATGGCCGTCGTAAGAGGGAATCTTACTGGCGACCACGAAATCCATCACGCCGCCCACCTTCGGTGCCGCGGCCACGGTGCCGACGGCAAAGCCGGCCCCCACCGCGAGACCGACGCCGAGCGTCGCTGCTCTCGCCAATGCACGCTTCATGTCGTTTCTCCTTCTCCCTGTTCCGGGTTTTGTGGCGTCCCGTAGTACGTCCCCGGGCCGGCACCTGCCGGCCCTCGGATCAACACCAAGCCGGCTTCCGCCGGCCCTCGGATTCAAACCTCGCTGCACGCCACCCAATGGCCTGGCCGCAGTTCGCGAAGTTCCGGTATGCCCATACTGCACCCATCCACCGCTTTCGGGCAACGGGGATGGAACACGCAGCCGCTCGGCGGATTGATCGGGCTCGGCACCTCGCCCTTGACCACCTGATGCTCCCGCCCGCTCTCGATCTCGGGGTCCGGCACCGGCACGGCGGCCAGCAGCGCCTGCGTATAGGGGTGCATGGGATTGTCGAAGATCTCGTCCGACGGCGCCAGCTCGACGATCTTGCCGAGATACATCACAGCGACGCGGTGGCAGAGATGGCGTACCACGCTCAAGTCATGGGCGATGAAAAGATAGGTGAGATTGAATTGCTCGCGCAGGTCCTCGAGCAGGTTGATGACCTGCGCCTGGATCGACACGTCGAGCGCCGAGACCGCCTCGTCGCAGACGATGAACTCCGGCTGCAGCGCCAGCGCCCGGGCAATGCCGACGCGCTGGCGCTGTCCACCCGACATCTCGTGGGGATAGCGGTCCGCCATCGCCGGATTGAGGCCACAGACATGCAGCAGCTCCGCCACCCGTTCGCGCCGTTTGTCGGCGTCGGGCAGCAGGCCATGCACCTTCATCGGCTCGCCGATGATGTCGCCGACCTTCATCCGGGGATTGAGGGAGGAATAGGGATCCTGGAAGATCACCTGCATCCGCTCCCGCATCTTGTTCATTTCGTTGGGCGCCAGCGTCGCCAGATCCTTGCCGTCGAAGCGAATTTCGCCCTCGGTCACCGAGTCGAGCCGCAGGATGCAGCGCCCCGTCGTCGATTTGCCGCAACCCGACTCGCCGACCAGCCCCAACGTCTCGCCCCGATGCACGTCGAAGCTGATACCGTCGACCGCCTTGATCTCCGCCACCGTGCGCTGGACGACGAAGCCGGACGTGACGGGGAAGTATTTCTTGAGATTGCTGACGCTCAGCAGGATTTCGTCGCTCGGGCCATCCGAGCCGGTGACGGTACCCTCGCCGACAGCGACGCTCATGACGTGTTCCTCATGCTTTCCGCCACGGCCTCGGCGTTGAAACAAGCGGCGAAGTGCCCCTCGCCCACCTGCTCCAGGGGCGGGAAGGCATCGGCGCAGCGTTCCGTCGCGAAGGTGCAGCGGGGCCGGAAGGCGCAGCCGCCGTCGAGGTGGGTCAGGTCCGGCGGCTGGCCCTCGATCGGGATCAGGCGGTTGCCGCGCGGCTGATCGAGCCGGGGCACGGAGCGCAGCAGTCCGAGCGTGTAGGGATGGCGGGGGCGGTGGTAGATATCGATCGCCGAACCGCTCTCGATCACCTTGCCGGCGTACATCACGTTGACCCGATTGGCATAGCGGGCGACGACGCCGAGGTTGTGGGTGATGACGATCAACGCGACGCCGAGCCGTTCGGTCAGGTCGCGCATCAGTTCCAGAATTTGCGCCTGGATGGTGACGTCGAGGGCGGTCGTCGGTTCGTCGGCGATGATCAGTTTCGGCTCGCAGGCGAGAGCCATGGCGATCATCACCCGTTGGCGCATGCCACCACTCAGATGATGGGGATATTGCGCCAGGCGGCGCTCGGCGTCGCCGATCCCGACCAGCCGCAGCAGTTCGCGCGCCCGGTCCCGGGCCGCTTCACGCGACGTCTTGAGATGATGTTCCACCGTCTCCGTCAACTGACGGCCGACCGTCAGGACCGGGTTGAGGCTGGTCATCGGCTCCTGGAAGACCATGCCGATGTCGCGGCCGCGGACACTGCGGATCTCCTGATCGCTCATTTCCAGGAGGTTCTTGCCCATGAAGCGGATGCTGCCACCGACGATTTTGCCGGGCGGGTTCGGAATCAGCCGTAGGATGGAGAGCGCGCTCACCGACTTGCCGCAGCCGGATTCTCCGACTACCGCCACCGTCTCGCCCTCGTCGACGTTGTAGGAAATGCCGTCGACCGCCTGCACGGTCCCCTGCTGCGTGAAGAACTGGGTCCGCAGGTTCTCGATTTCCAACAGGTGCGCCACGTGCCTCCCCGACCGGGAATCGACCTCCCTGTGCCCTCTATCATAGCCCCCCAAGGACCGCGCGAACCTAAGGTCGGTCCGCTCGGATTGTCAATTGCTCTTGTCGTTCCGCGCCGGATCCGTCGAAAAGGGTTCGAGGAAGGCCAAACCGCCGCGCCGGATCTCCCGTGCCAGCTTGCGTTTCATCGCTTTCGCGAAGTCGTCGAAATCGTCCGCGATCTCGACGAAGGCGGCCGGGCCGCCGATCACCCGGGCATTGAAATAGGCATCCAGATCCCGCACCTCGTTTAGGATGGCGAGAGCATTGATCGTCAGTCCCCGGGCCAGCGCGCCATCGCGCGCCCAGGCCGGCTCGATGCCCTGGTTGGCCCGCCCGTCGCCCGAGAGGTCGATCACCGTGCGGGCGGCGGTGAAGGCGTTCCCGGCGATCAGGCTCGTGGCATGAAGGATCGCGTCGCCGATGGCGGTGCCGCCTCGCGAGCGGAGCCGGGGCGCCAAGTCGATCGCCTCGGCGAAGGCCTCGGCGTCCGCGCGGGAGGCGAGGCGCCGCCAGCCGATGGCGAGGCGGCGCTCCTTGGAGCCGGCCCACATCATCAACGCCAGCGCCACGCCATCGGGCGCCAGGCTCAGAATCGCCGCGACCACTTCGGGCGCGCGGAGCGCCTCGGCGAGGCCGCGCATCTGCAGGATGTATTCCTTGCGGTTGATGCTGGGCGAGACATCGACGGCCAGCAGCAGCTCGAGATCGACCGTCTCGGCTCGCGCCGGCGCCGGCATCGGACAGATGAGGAGAGCGATCGACAATGCCAATCCCCGGCCCATGGGAGACCCGGCGCGGTGGGTTTTCATGTTGACGTCCCTCCCGACTGAATAGCAGACTCCGACCATAGCGTGCCATCTGGCGAGCGCGCCCACCACCGCCGCGAAGCCGGGGGCGGTGGGGCGCGATTCCGGCCCGCCGGCCCGAGGACGAGAGGATCGAGAATGCGCGGACTTCCGCTGGCCCTGCTGCTCGCGACGGCGCCCGCGACGGCGCTGGCCGGGCAGCCGCAGATTCTGGCCCTGGTGGCGACGCCGGTTCCGGTCGAGATGCGGTGCGACGGCGCCGGCTGCCGGGCCGAACTTACGACCTTCTGTCTACAGGAAAGCCGGGTGGCGCCCCGCCCGGGGACCCGCTACGACCTTGGACGGCGCGCGCCCGTGACCTTGATGGCGCGCCTCGCCGACGGCCGCGTCCGACAATTGCCGGCCGAGGGCCGGGTGGCGATCCGGAGTCTCCGCTCTTTCTCCGCCGTCGAGGTTCGCCTCCCGGCGGCGCCGAGGGGCGCGCTCGCGCTCGCCATCGCGGTCGGCGCCGACGCCGCCCTGGTGCCGGCGGGCGAACCGGATGCGGAGGCGTTGCGCCAGGCGATGGGGCCGCTTCGCGCCGTCGGCCGCCGGGTGATCGAAACCCCGACCCATCTGGCGACCCTCGGCGCGACCAACGCGCTGATCAATGCGATTTCCACCGAGGACGGGCCGAGCTCGGCCGAGGCGATCTGGGCCCGTGCCGTGGCCGACCGCTTCACCGGGGCCGATGCCCGGGGCCTGGCCCTGGCGCGCGCCGCCTTCGACGACTGTACGACGACCATGAGCCGGGCCAACGGCGAGGCCGCGCGGGTCTGCCTGCGCCTCCGCCACGACGCCATGGTCGATTCCCTGACGCACGGCTATTGGGCCGAGGTCCGCGCGGGCAGCTGAGCCCGCCTGCATGAAGGAGCATTCGCCATGTCGATCGCCGCCGTTCAAAACAACGAGATTCCCTATTTCACCGTGCCGCGCGAGCTGCGCCAGGCGATCCGTGGCGGTGAGTTCGGGCACTACACCGTCGGCCAGGTGCCGGGCTACGTGCACACCAATATCTGCATCCTGCCGCGCGACTATGCCTACGAGTTCCAGACCTTCTGCCGCCGCAACCCCCGGCCCTGCCCGCTGCTGGCGATGTCGGAGCCGGGCGATCCCATGTTGCCGGAGTTGGGCGAGGACATCGACATCCGCACCGACGTGCCGCGGTACCGCGTCTTCCGAGACGGCGAGTTCGTCGAGGATGTCGCCGACATCACGCATCTCTGGAGCGACGACATGGTCGCCTTCGCCATGGGCTGTTCGCTGTCGTTCGAGGAAGCGCTGATGGAAGGCGGCCTGCCGCTGCGCCATTTCGCGACGCGGGAGGACGTGCCGATCTACCTCACCAACGTCGACTGCGAGCCGGCGGGGCGCTTCACCGGCAAGCTGGTGGTCTCGATGCGGCCGTTCACGCCCGCCAACGCCATCCGCGCGATCCAGATCACCACGCGGTTTCCGGGCGTGCACGGCGCGCCGGTGCACATCGGCCGGCCGGACCTGATCGGGATCGAGGACATCAACCAGCCCTGGCAGTGCGGCAACGCCGATGTCCGCGAGGACGAGATTCCGGTGTTCTGGGCCTGCGGCGTGACGCCCCAGGCGGTGGTGGAGCACGCGAAGCCGCCGATCTGCATCACCCACAAGCCGGCCCACATGCTGGTGACCGACAAGAGGAACGCCGAGCTGGCGGCACTTTGAGCCTGGCCGAGAGGATTGGCGAGGCGCCGGCCGCCCGCCCTCTCGCGGGCGCGCGCGGCGCCGAAGTGACCGGCGGCGTCTCCGCCCCGCCGATCTGGGGCGAGACGGCGGCGGCGGTTCGGGCCGCCATGGCCGCGCGCAAGGTCCTGGTGTTCCGCGACCAGAGCCTGAGACCGCGCGGCGCGGAAGGACCCGACCCGCGTCTTCGGGGTCCCTTGCACGCCCCGATGAGCCATGCTAGACAGCCCGCGCGCCGCCGGAGGGGCGGCGGGCCGTCCACGCCGACTTTGTTTTTAGCTGATAAAACAACGGTTTAGAGAAGGCCACCTCAAGGGTCGGCAGATGGCTGGACGGCCAAGTTGGGGGCAATCCGCAAGTGGCAGCCGAGACGACCTTGGTATCCGACATCGCCGGCCGCTACGCGACGGCCTTGTTCGATTTGGCGCACGAGCGGAACACGCTCGACGCGGTGGCCGCCGATCTGGGCACGATCCGCGCAGCGCTCGCGGAAAGCGACGATCTTCGCAACCTGGTGCGCAATCCGATCTTCGACCGCGCGACGCAGACCTCGGCCATGGCCGCGGTGCTCGGCGCGCTCGGCGTCGGCGCGCTGGTCGCCAATTTCGTCGGCGTCGTCACCGCCAACCGCCGCCTCTTCGCCCTCGACGGCATGGCGCTCGGCTTTCAGCGCCTGCTCTCCCGCCACCGGGGCGAGGTCGTGGCCCAGGTCACCAGCGCCCGCCCGCTCGACGAGGGCCAGCAGGCGTCGATCGCCGCCGAGCTGACGGCCGGGATGCGCACCGACGTCACGGTGGAGGAACGCACGGACCCGCACATCCTCGGCGGCCTGATCGTCAGGATCGGCTCGCGGATGATCGATTCCTCCCTCCGCACCAAACTGCAAATTCTCAGATTCGCCATGAAAGGGGTTGAGTGATGGAACTCCGCGCCGCCGAAATTTCGGCCATCCTGAAGGACCAGATCGCCAACTTCGGTACCGAGGCGGAAGTCTCGGAGGTCGGCCAGGTCCTCTCCGTCGGTGACGGCATCGCCCGCGTCTACGGCCTCGACAACGTGCAGGCCGGCGAGATGGTGGAGTTCACGGGCGGCGTCAAGGGCATGGCGCTGAACCTGGAGACCGACAACGTCGGCGTCGTGATCTTCGGCGACGACCGCAACATCAAGGAAGGCGAGACGGTCAAGCGCACGGGCGACATCGTCGACGTGCCGGTCGGCAAGGGCCTCCTCGGCCGGGTCGTCGACGCGCTGGGCAATCCGATCGACGGCAAGGGCCCGATCGAGGCGGCGGAACGCCGCCTGGTCGAGGTCAAGGCGCCCGGCATCATCCCGCGCAGGTCGGTGCACGAGCCGATGCAGACCGGCCTCAAGGCGCTGGACGCCCTGGTCCCGGTCGGCCGCGGCCAGCGCGAACTGATAATCGGCGACCGCCAGACCGGCAAGACCGCGGTGGCGCTCGACACCATCATCAACCAGAAGGCCATCAACGACGGCGAAGACGAGAGCCGCAAGCTCTATTGCATCTACGTCGCCTGTGGACAGAAGCGCTCCTCCGTGGCCCAGCTGGTGAAGACGCTGCAGGACTACGGCGCGTTCAAATATTCGATCGTCGTCGCCGCGACGGCCTCGGAGCCGGCGCCGCTGCAATTCCTCGCCCCCTACGCCGGCTGCGCGATGGGCGAATTCTTCCGCGACAAAGGCATGCACGCGGTGATCTTCTACGACGACCTGACCAAGCAGGCGGTGGCCTACCGGCAGATGTCGCTGCTGCTGCGCCGCCCGCCGGGACGCGAGGCCTATCCGGGCGACGTCTTCTACCTCCATTCGCGCCTTTTGGAGCGCGCGGCGAAAATGAACGACGATTACGGCGCCGGCTCCTTGACCGCGCTCCCCATCATCGAGACCCAGGCGAACGACGTCTCCGCCTATATCCCGACCAACGTGATTTCGATCACCGACGGGCAGATCTTCCTGGAGACCGATCTCTTCTATCGCGGCATTCGCCCGGCCATCAACGTCGGCCTGTCGGTGAGCCGCGTGGGTTCCGCCGCCCAGACCAAGGCGATGAAGCAGGTCGCCGGCCGGATCAAGCTGGAACTGGCGCAGTATCGCGAGATGGAGGCCTTCGCCCAGTTCGGCTCCGACCTCGACGCCGCGACCCAACGGCTGCTGAACCGGGGCGCGCGGCTGACCGAGTTGTTGAAGCAGGACCAATACCAGCCGATGCCGGTGGAGGATCAGGTGATCGCCATCTTCTCCGGCGTGCGCGGCTATCTCGACGGCATCGCGGTCGGCGACATCGGCCGCTTCGAGAGCGAGTTCCTGAACGAGGTGAAAGCCAACCATCCGGCCATCGTCGAGGCGATCCGCTCGAGCGGCGAGATCAGCGACGAGGTCGAGAAGCAGTTGGTCGCGGTCGCCGACGACTTCGTCGGCAAGTTCGCCTGATCCGGCCTCGGACCCGAACGGATAGGGGCGCGATCACGCCATGCCTTCACTGAAGGACCTGCGCAACCGGATCACCAGCGTCAAGTCGACGCAGAAGATCACCCGCGCGATGCAGATGGTCTCCGCCGCCAAACTGCGCCGGGCGCAGGAATCGGCGGAGCAGGCCCGGCCCTATTCCGAGCGCATGGCCAGGCTCCTCGGCTCCGTCGCCGCCAACCTGCCGAGCCTCGACGGAGCGCCGGGGCCGATGGTCGGGACCGGGCGCGACGAGGTCCACCTCGTCGTCGTCATGACGGCGGAGCGGGGCCTGTGCGGCGCCTTCAACACGCAAGTCACGCGCCGCGCCCGACGCCTGATCAAGCAACTCAGGGACACCGGCAAGCAGGTCAAGCTGCTACTGGTGGGCAAGAAGGGCAACGACAGCCTGCGGCGCGAATACGAGGAGATCATCGTCGACTACATCACGCTCCGCGAGATGCGCGCGCCGAATTACCTCCGGGCGAACGAAATCGCCCAGGGCATCATCGCCCGCTTCGAGGCAGGCGAATTCGACGTCTGCACCATCATCTTCAACGCCTTCAAGAACGTTATCAGCCAGGAGCTGACCGTCCAGCAACTGATCCCTTTGCCGGTGTCGGACGGCGCGGCGCAAGACGAGAGCGGCGGTCCCGATCTCGGCGGCGCGATCTACGAGTACGAGCCGGAGGAGACCGAGCTGCTGGCCGATTTGGTGCCGCGCAACATGGCGGTGCAGATCTTCAAGGCGATGCTGGAAAGCGGCGCCGCCGAACAGGCCGCGCGGATGACGGCGATGGACAACGCGACGCGTAACGCGGGCGATATGATCGACAATCTGACCTTGAACTACAATCGAACGCGCCAGGCGATTATCACTCGGGAACTGATCGAGATCATCTCCGGCGCGGACGCCCTCTAGGGGAACGGAAAACATGAGCACCACGACCACGACCACCACCACCAACGTCGGCCGAGTGACCCAGATCATCGGCGCCGTCGTCGACGTGCAGTTCGAGGACGAGCTGCCAGCGATCCTCTCGGCGCTGCAGGCCGAGAACCACGGCCAGCGCCTGGTTCTGGAGGTGGCCCAGCATCTGGGCGAGAATACGGTGCGCACCATTGCCATGGACGCCACCGAGGGCATGGTCCGGGGCCAGGAGGTGATCGATACCGGCCAACCGATCGCGGTCCCGGTGGGGCCGGAGACGCTGGGCCGCATCATCAACGTCATCGGCGAGCCGGTGGACGAGCGCGGCCCCGTCGGGGCCACGGAAACCCGGTCGATCCATCAGGTGGCGCCCCCCTTCGTCGAGCAGTCGACGGAGACCGAGATCCTCGCAACCGGCATCAAGGTGGTGGACCTGCTGGCGCCCTACGCCAAGGGCGGCAAGGTCGGCCTGTTCGGCGGCGCCGGCGTCGGCAAGACAGTGCTGATCATGGAGCTGATCAACAACGTGGCCAAGGCGCACGGCGGCTATTCGGTCTTCGCGGGTGTCGGCGAGCGCACCCGCGAGGGCAACGACCTCTATCACGAGATGATCGAGTCGGGCGTCATCCGCTTCGACGAGGAAGGTTCCAAGATCTCGCTGGTCTACGGTCAGATGAACGAGCCGCCGGGTGCCCGCGCCCGGGTCGGGCTGGCCGGCCTGACCTTGGCCGAATTTTTCCGCGACGAGGGCCGCGACGTGCTGTTCTTCGTCGACAACATCTTCCGCTTCACCCAGGCGGGTTCCGAGGTCTCGGCCTTGCTCGGCCGCATCCCTTCCGCCGTGGGCTACCAACCGACGCTCGCCACCGAGATGGGCACCCTGCAAGAGCGGATCACCACCACCACCAAGGGTTCGATCACCAGCGTGCAGGCGATCTACGTGCCGGCCGACGATCTGACCGATCCGGCGCCGGCGACCTCGTTCGCCCATCTGGACGCGACCACGGTGCTCTCGCGCCAGATCGCCGAGCTCGGCATCTATCCCGCCGTGGACCCGCTCGACTCGACCTCGCGGATGCTCGATCCCCGCATCGTCGGCGAAGAGCATTACCGGATCGCCCGCGAGGTGCAGCGTATCCTCCAGGCCTACAAGTCGCTGCAGGACATCATCGCCATCCTGGGCATGGACGAGCTGTCGGAAGAGGACCGCATGACGGTCGCGCGCGCGCGCAAGATCCAGCGCTTCCTCAGCCAGCCCTTCTTCGTCGCCGAGGTCTTCACCGGCTCGCCCGGCAAGCTGGTGCAGGTCGAGGATACGATTCGGGGCTTCAAGGAGATCTGCGACGGCAAGCACGACGACCTGCCCGAACAGGCCTTCTACATGGTCGGCACCATCGAGGAAGCGACCGAAAAGGCCCGCGAGATGGCGGCGGAAGCGGCCTGAGCGGGCCGGTCGGGAACTATTGTCGAATAGACGGAGCGAACCATGGCCGACATGCTGACATTCGAGCTGGTCTCGCCGGAACGGCTGCTGCTCGCGACCGAGGCCACGCAGGTCTCGCTGCCGGGCGCCGAGGGCGACATGGGCATCCTGCCCGGCCACGCGCCGCTGATCGCCAGCCTGCGCCCGGGCGTCATCGAAGTCGAGGGCTCGGCCGAGGCGGGCGACGGCCGCATCTTCGTCGGCGGCGGGGTCCTGGAAATCGCGCAAGACAAGTTGGTGGTGCTGGCCGACGAGGCGATCCCCGTCGCGGAATTGGACCGCGCCAGCCTCGAACGGCGCGTCCGGGACGCGGCCGAGGACATCGAGGACGCCAAGGACGACGAGACCCGCCTCAAGGCCGAATTCCGTCTCCGACACTTGGAAGACCTGCTGGCGGCGATCGGCTGAGGCTCGTCTCCGAAGCCGCTGTACGGCCTTGTCGCTTGCCGGATCCTCGCATCCGCTTCACTCGTTCGCGTTGATCTCCCAACGTTCGGAGAACCTGCGTCCCTTGTGGCCCGGGGCTTCGCACTCCGTGCGCGGCACGCTGAGTTGGCGCGTACCTTCTTCTCCGCTAGGACCCGCCGAGGAATGGGAATTCCGCCAGATGGTAGGCCGTGGACAGGAGCGCATCGACGATGCGGTTGGCCGCCGGCTGATTACGCTTTGAAATGTAACTGTGAATGTGGTCGAGGTCGGCTTCCGCCCCGTCCGATAGCCTAATTCCAACCCGCGATGGGTGGTACTCATTGCGGGTTGTCTGGCGTTTAGACGCCACGCGGGCTTTTCCTCGGCTTTGCTCGGGCGCGCGGTCGCGCTTGCCGACCCGCGATGAGTTGCACTCATCGCAGGTCGGTATAACGTGAATTTATGTCGTATTTCGCCGCGATCTCGCGCAACGGCTTGTACGTGGCGCGGCCTTCACGCTTGGCCTTCAGCGCGGCCCTGATCTTCTCACGGACCCACTGGTCATGGCCCGCAACAGGCTTGCCGCCCGAATCCCGATTCAGCTGGTCACGGTCCGCCATCTGCTTGATCTCGCTCATGTATCCGTATTTACCATGGTTTCCAATAACTGGCCGCCCACCGCTTCCGCCGCCCGCGCCCCACGGCGATTCTTCAGTAGAGGCTCCCGCCAGTCATCGCCAATTACGTCGCCAGCATGATTTTCCCAATATGCACGCTTGATTCCATGCGGGCGTGGGCGGCGGCGGCATCGGCCAGGGGAAAGGTCGAATCGATGATCGGGGCGACGGTGCCGGCCTCGATCAGGGGCCACACCTTTTCGCGCAGTTCGGCGGCGATCTGGGCTTTTTGCTCGACCGAGCGGGGGCGGAGGGTGGAGCCGGTGATGGTCAGGCGCTTCAGCATCAGGGGCATGAAGTTCATCGAGGCGACCTTGGGGCCGCCCAAGAAGGCGATCTGCACCAGCCGGCCCTCGAGGGCGAGGCTCGCGACGTTCCTTGGGATGTAGTCGCCGCCCACCATGTCGAGGATCACATCGACGCCCTTGCCGCCCGTCACCTCCTTGGCGATCACCTCGAAATCTTCCTCCCGGTAGTTGATCGCCCGCTCGGCGCCGAGGTCCGCGCAGACCTTGCACTTCGCGGCATTGCCGGCGGTCGTCAGCACCCGGGCGCCGAAGGCCCGGGCCAGCTGGATCGCCGTGGTGCCGATGCCGCTGGAGCCGCCGTGGATCAGGATCGTTTCGCCCGCTTGCAGGCCGCCGCGCTGGAATACGTTGGTCCAGACGGTCATGAAGGTTTCGGGCAGGGCCGCGGAGCGGACCATATCGTAGCCCGGCGGCACCGGCAGGCACTGCGGCGCCGGCGCGGCGCAGTATTCGCCGTAGCCGCCGCCCGAGACCAGCGCGCAGGCGGAATCGCCGGCGCGCCACCCCTCGACGCCATCGCCGAGCGCCACGATCTCGCCCGCGATCTCCAGCCCGGGGATATCGGTGACACCGGGCGGGGGATCGTAGTTGCCCTCGCGCTGGGCGATGTCGGGCCGGTTGACGCCGGCCGCCGCGACTTTCACCAGCACTTCGCCTGGTCCCGGCGCCGGCACGGGCCGCGTCGTCGGCTTCAACACCTCCGGCGCGCCGGGCTCGGTGATCTCGATCGCCGTCATGGTCTGGGGCAAGCTGGTCATGGTCGGGCATCCTCAGGCGTTATCGCGGGCGTGGCGGAGATGGGGTGTCGTCTAGTATGTTCGGGTATTCATGGCAACCGCGCGAGACAATGGGGGAAAAGCGCGATGATGGACGAGGAAGAGGTTCGCCGGCCGCAACTGGAACGACCCAAACTGGAAGTGATGGGGATCGAGGAGCTGGAGGCCTATATCGCCGACCTCCAGGGCGAGATCGAACGCGCCCGCGAGATGATCCAGGCGAAAACGTCCCACAGGGGCGCGGCCGAGGCGTTCTTCAAGAGCTGAACATCGCATATCGGGGCATTGCGAAAAAAATTCCGCCGTTAACCATGTGTTAACGAACGGCGTCTACTCTGACACTCGACCAGGCGATGTGACCTGGTTACTGGATACCATCCAGTCTGTTGACGCCTCCCTGAATTCGAGCCGCGAATCCCCCCCTCGCGGCTCGAATTTTTTGTGCCGCCCGCGCCGCGCGCCATGAGCGAACACGGCTACGAGTCGGGGAGGCTGAATCTTCCCTTCGTCGGACACTGCACCTTCGCCAAGCAGCCGGTCTGCCTCGACTGGCGCGAGATCGACGCCCATGTCGCCGTGCTGGGGGCACCCTTCGACATGGGCACGCAGTACCGCGCCGGCGCGCGCAACTATGCCACCATCGACGTCGACGGCTTCGATCCCTCGATCGCGCCCGGCACCGGCACGCCCAGCCACGGCGGCTTCCTCTACTACGAGGTGCTGGAGATCTTCCAGGGCCTAGCGGGCAAGGGCGACATCGTCGGCCTCGATTTCGTCGAGGTGGCGCCCGACTACGACCAGAGCGGCACCACCGCCTTCCTCGCCGCCCAGTTCCTGATGAACGTTCTCGGCTTCATCTTCCACGAGAAAGGCTTGTCGGGCTGAGGCGTGGCCTTTCGGTCCGCCGCCAGGACCGACGAGGCCCATTCGTCCGGTCTCGCCATAAGCCGAGCGGCGAAAATTGACCAAAATCAATGTTTCTTCCGGCGTCGTCGGCGAGGATCGAGGAGAAGCGAGGCAATGGCGCTTCCGGGAGGTAGGGACATGGTCAAGGCGTGGATTCACAAACCGGGCGGAACCGACCCGCCGCCGGTCGCGAGCATGGGCGTCGAAAACCGCGCATCCGAGTTCGATCGGAAGGGATCGAAGCATCCAGCCTGCATTTCCCGCCGTGCCCATGGTCTCGGCGTCACCGTCGGCCCGACAGGGCCGGAGCGCCGCGCCGCGAGCTGTTGACCGAGGGCCGAGGCCCACACCGACAAACGAAGGGAAAACCCATGATCCGTACCATTCTCGTCGCCACCGACGGCTCCGACCATGCGAAGAAGACGCTCGGGCTGGCGAACGACCTCGCCGCCAAATACGACGCCAAGCTGGTTCTGGTCCACGTCTTGATGGCCAACGCGCGTTCCGAGACGCTCGCCGGGCTGGCGAGCCGCCGGGCACTCGGCAAGCGACTCTGGGAGCGGCTGAACAGCTACGAGCTCGAGGTCCACGAGGCGATGGCGGGCGCCAACGCGGGCGGTGGCTTCGTCACGATCCCGGCACCGAGGGAGGTGCTGGAAGGCGTCGGCCGCCATATCCTCGCCCGCGTCGAGGCCCAGGCGGCGAAGGCCGGCGTCAAAAAGATCTCGACCGTGCTCGCCGGCGGCGATGCGGCGGACGCGATTCTGGACACCGCCGGGACGGAAAAGGCGGACATGATCGTGTTGGGCAGCCGCGGCCTGAGCGATATCAAGGGCCTCTTCCTCGGCTCCGTCAGCCACAAGGTGGCGGCGCGGAGCGAAGGGACATGCGTCACGGTCAAATAGGCGGGACGCGCCGGTGGCGCCGCCCGTTCACGCCGATCGCCATGAAGCGCGACCCCTCGGCCGCGCTCTTTCCCGGCCCGCCCCCCGCGAAGGATACCCTTGGGTGTCCCACGCCCGGGGCGCGGGACCGCCATGATGGCACCTCGCTCGGCATCACTCCGCGCGCGGGCTCCGCGGGAAGGCGATCAGGGCGTCGATCTCCTCCGGCTCCGGAGTGAATTCCGCCACCGCGGCGTGGCCTACCGAGATCCCCTCGGCGAGGGCCTCGGCCAGATATTCGACGCCGACCCGTTTCCGTCAGCCGGCGCGCGCCACGTCGGCGTCGAGCGCCGCCTTGCCCTCGCCGCCCAGGCGGGTCAAGAGAAAACCGATGACCAGGCCGACGACCGCGCCTTCCAAAACGAACCAGAAGGGCGAGGCGAGCCAGCTCTCCTGGCCGAAGGTCGCCTCGAGCATGCGGCGCATCGTCTCGTGGGCGAAGAAGACCAGGACGAAGTTCATCCAGGCCCCGATCATCGGCGCACGGCACCACCAGGGCATGGGGAAGTGCAACACCGGATGGCGGGTGTAGACCCCCATCAGTCCCACCACGCCCCCGACGGTGGTGTACCAGAGGAGAATGCCCCAGCGGAGCCACCAGTCCGCCTCGGGCCAGAAGAACGGCAAGGCCAGCAAGCCGGCGAGACCGAACAGGAAGCCGACCCCCTTGCCGACCGCGATCCGCGTCATCAGCGATGGGTTCGAGAACATGGGCGTTTGTCCCCAGGTTGGCGCCGCCCCGGCAATAGGGCGGGCCTTCGAGACCAGCATGACGCATCGCCGGTCACATTCATTGTTATGAATCAACGGGGCTATTACTGGCCATCATAAATGATGGCGCCCCCGGCCACCCCGCTCCCCGGCCCAGCCACCCGTGGAGTGTACCCTTGGGGTGCCCTGGGGGGTGGCTGGGCCGGGGGAGCGGGGTGGCCGGGACTTCCGGCGGCAAACACCAGACGCCCCGCAATCAGCGCGCGCCTTTCCGCGCCGCCAGCGCCGCGCCGAAGGCTTCGAACAGCACCCGGTTGACCGGGTTGCACTGCGGGTCGTACTCGGCATGCCACTGGACGCCGAGGGCGAAGCCCGGCGCCCCGTCGATGCCGATCGCCTCGATCGTGCCGTCCTCGGCCACGCCCTCGATCCGCACCCGTTCGCCCGGCTTCAGGATGCACTGGCCGTGCAGCGAATTCACGCGGATGCACTCGCAACCCAGCAACCCGGCAAGCACGCCGCCCTCGGCCAGGCGAACCTCGTGGCGGTCGGCGAAGACCACGTTCGGGTCGGGGTGAATCTCGCCCGTCTCCAGCCTGGGCGCCCGGTGGTTCATCCGTCCGGGGATGTCGCGGATCTCGGGGTGGAGCGAACCGCCGAAGGCGACGTTCATCTCCTGCAGGCCGCGGCAGACGCCGAACAGCGGCACGCCCTGTTCGACGCAGGCCTCGCTCAGCCGGAGCGCGACGGCATCGCGGTCCTGGTCATAGGGCTCGTGCGCGGGATGGGGTTCGGTGTCGAAGCGGGTCGGGTGCACGTTGGCGCGCGCGCCGGTGAGCAGGATGCCGTCGACCACGTCCAGCAGCGCCGCGATATCGGTGACCTCCGGCAGGCCCGGCACGATCAGCGGCAGGGCATCGCAGACATCGGCCACGGCGCGCAGGTTGCGCTCGCCCGTCACCTGCATGGCATGACGATCGTTCAGCAGGTGCGTGCTGGCGACCACGCCGACAACCGATTTCGACATTCAGCGACTCCGAATCGAACGGCCGCATATGTCGCACGGGGCCGCGCGGCGTTCAATCGGCTAGAACGGATCATGTTCGATCTCCGCCTCGTAGGCGATCTCGCCACAGTGACAGCCGCCGTCGATCTTCATCTCGGCCTCTCCCCGAACTTGACCAATTCCGCGCACGAGGCTCTCATGCTCCAAGTCGAAGGGAAAGGTCCGAAGCCATGAACGTCGCCCCGCCCGCCATCCACCACCTGAGCCGCGAGGAGCTGGAGGCCGGCCTGGCCGCGGCCGAGCCCTCGCCCGCCGACGGCGGCGGAATAGAGGCCATCGTCATCCGCCCCGAACACGACGAACGCCAGAGCCTGCAATCGGTCGAGGTCAGCCTGGCCCGCGGCATGCACGGCGATCATTGGGAAAAGGGCTGCTGGATGACCACCGAGGCGGGCCTGCCGCACCCCGACGTACAGATCTGCATCATGAATTCCCGCGTGATCCAGCTGATCGCCGGGAATAGTGCCCGCTGGCCGCTCGCCGGCGACAACCTTTTCGTCGATCTCGACGTGACGCCCGAGAACCTGCCGCCCGGCACCCGCCTCGCCGTCGGCACCGCGGTGCTGGAGATCACCGCCGTGCCGCACAACGGCTGCAAAAAATTCGTCGAGCGCTTCGGTCGCGACTCCGTCCGCTTCGTCAATTCCCCCGAGGGCAAGGCCCGGCGCTTGCGCGGAATCTACGCCCGCGTGGCCCAAGACGGCGTGGTTTCGGTTGGCGATCGGCTGGGAAAAATCGCGACGGAGTGACAGGCCGCGCGTCGCTATGGCAATATCCTCCCGGCCCAAGACGACTCGGGCCTTGGGAGGAACACATCATGATCAATCGGTTCGTTGTCTTGCCCGCGCTTCTCGTCGCCGGTGGCTTGGCGCTGGCTACGAGTGGCGCGCTGGCCGAGGTGCAGGAAGGCCAAGTTCAAGGTCGTCGGCACCTGGCATAACCTGACGCCATATCAGAAGTTCGAGAGGCCGTTCTGGGAAAAGACGCTGCCCCAGGCATCTGGCGGCAAGATTACCGGCAATATTCACCCGATCACGGAACTCGGCCTCAAGGGCTGGGAGGTGGCCAGGCTGCTGAAGCTCGGCGTGTTCGACGCGGCCTTCGGCGCCTACGGCTATGTCGCCTCGGAGGATCCGGCGGTCGAGGGTGTCGATCTCTCGTCCGCCTCCAAGGACTTCGCCACCGGGCGCAAGGTCGCCAATGCCTACGCACCCGTCCTGGCACAGCGCTTCGACAAGACCTTCAAGTCGCGGCACATGCTGACCTATCCATTTCCGAGCCAGCTGATCTGGTGCAATGCGCCGATTAAGAAGCTGACCGACCTCAAGGGCAAGAAGGTCCGCGTCTATTCCACCACGCTCGGCGACTTCGTCGAGGGCGCCGGCGGCACGTCCGTCACCATCTCCTTCGCCGAGGTCGTTCCCGCCCTGCAGAAAGGTGTCGCCGATTGTGGCATCACCGGCACCATGCCGGCCTTCCAGGCCAAATGGCACGAAGTGATCACCCATGCGATGAAGATCCGCGTCGGCATGGGGCTCGGCTTCTTCGCCATCAGCAACAAGGGCTGGAACGGGCTCAACAAGGATACACAGGATCTGCTGTAGGGGCAGGCGAAGAAGCTCGAGAACGAGATGTGGGCCTTCTCCAAGACCGAGGACGACGAGGCGTTGCGCTGCCTCTCGGGCAAGGGTGATTGCTCGAAGGGCACGCCAGGCTCCGTCACCCTGGTCGAGCCCTCGGCGGACGACTTCAAGGAGCGCGACCGCATTCTTCGCGACAACGTGTTGAAGAAATGGGCCGCCCGCTGCTCGGCGGATTGCGTGAAGAACTGGAACGACACCGTGTCGCCGATCATCGGCGTCAAGGCGGTGAAGTAGTCCGCGCGACCACCGCGGGCGGTGGCCCTGGCGTCCGGCGCCGGGTTGTCGCATTGTTCGAGGCCGCCCGCGCCCCTTGGCGCGGGCGGCCTCGACAACGCGGGGGGATTGGCTGGTGATCGGCGACTTCACGGCGGAACAGATCGCGCTTCGCGACCGCTGCCGCGAGCTGGCGGCCGAGTTCGCCACGCGCGCGGCCGAGCACGACCGGGACGCGAGCCATCCGGGCGAGAATTACGAGATCCTGCGCGACGAAGGCTTTCACGCCCTGAACGTGCCCGAGAAGTGGGGCGGGCGGGGAATCGACTTCCTCGGCCACACGCTGGCCTTCGAGGCCTTGGGCGCCGGCTGTCCCTCGACCGCGCTCGCCTACAACATGCATGCCTCCATGGTCGGCCCGATCCTGGAAAGCGACGAGGTGGGGCAAGCGGCCAAGGAGATGCTGGCCGACCTCGTGGTCAACCAGCGGGCCCTCATCGCCGGCAACTTCTCGGAGACCAGCAGCACCTCGCTCATCGGCGAGCGGCACATCGCGACGCGCGCGACCCGGGTCGACGGCGGTTTCGAGGTGACGGGACGAAAGATGTTCGCCTCCATGCTGGAGGCGGCCGACCACTGCTGCGTCATGACCTACCCCGACGACGCCAACGGACGCTGGGCCGGCCTGCTGCTGCTGATCCCGCGCCGGATCGCGGGCAAGACCGTCAATGCCAACTGGGACACCCTGGGCATGCGGGCGACCCGCAGCGATTCCATGGTCCTGGAAAAATGCCTCGTCCCGGCGGACCGCGAGCTCTGGCGCGGCGAGGACATGCGGCCCTTCCGCGAGAAGCATTCCAACTGGCTCTGGGGTTCCTACACGGCCGTGTATCTGGGCGTGGCGCAGGCGGCCTACGACGAGGCGCGCCGCGTCGTGAAGGAGCGCCGCCCGCCCGGCTATTCCCAGTCCTTGGCCTATCATCCCGACGTGCGCCGCCGGGTGGCGGAGATGAGCGCCACCCTGGAATCGGCCCGTCTCGTCACCTACCACGCGGCCTGGCTGCGCGACCGGGAGGGGCCGACGGCGGCGGCGACGGCCGCCCTCTTCCGCGCCAAATACGTCGTCGGCGAGGCGGTGAGCCGGATCACGCGGTCCGCCCTGACGATGGGCGGCGCGCACGCGATCTTCAAGGGCCACCGCCTCGAGCAGCTGTTCCGCGACGGCGCGATCGGTCCGATCATGGCGCCGCAGGCCGACTTCAGCCTGCACAACGTGGCGCTCCATGAACTCGACCTCGTGGAAGACGATATCGTCCACCCCCTGAAGCCCGAGTGAGGCGGCGCGCGGGCGGCAGGGGCCGGGGGCGGTTAACGTCGTTCCCGCGCTTATCGAATGACTCCGAGACGAGGAATCCTGTAATCGCTCCCACGCCGCCGAGGCACTCGGCCAAATCGGTCCCGCCGCGCGGCCGGCCGCGCGGGCCCTCGCCGTGTGTCTCGCGGAGATGCCGGGCGAGGCTCGCCGGCCGCTATCGCAATCCCACGGCTTCCAACAGCGGGTCGATCGGGCGCTCGTTGACCATGATCTGGCCATCGGGCCGGGCGGCGATCCGGTAGCGGTAGCTTCCCTGGCTCCCCGAAGGCTCGCCGAGCGCCGTCAGCAACGCGGTCACCGCCATGACGTCGGGCGGCGCGCCCATCTGCTTGGCGACCTCGACCATTCCGTCCAGGTTGTTCACGACGACGGTGGCATCGCCGGAAATCAGCAGCGGCGATGCCGGGTCGATACGCGCCTCGCCATCGGCGGTGATCCCGTCCGCCGGCCCCTCGATCGCCAAGCCCCGCAAGGCCAGCGCCGCCTTGTTCCGCATCAGGGGATAGACCGCCCTGAGACCGCCGATCGCCGCGGCCGTGTCTTCGTCGCGGGGCCCCTTGGTCAGAACGTCCATCAAAACGCCCCACAGCTCCGCGAAGGGCACGCGTTCCAGGGAAATGGTGAACCCGGCGCGTCGAGGCAGCGACTGTTGAACCGGTGGGGGGAGTTGGCCTTCCGTCACGTGAATTCCGGAAATACCGAAGTTGAGCGCCACCGTCGCCTCGTTCTTGTCGACGCCGGTCACGGCCATGCCCAATTCGAAACCGCCGATGCCACCGCCGGCCGCCGGTCCGGCCATCATGAAATCGTCCGCGGCCTTCATGCCTTCGGCCTTCATTGACATCGTGGCGCTGTCGAAGGGGCGGGCCAGTGAATTCAAGCGCTCGCCCAGCAACGCCTGAACTTCCGCCAGGTCCATGCGATCGACGTCCTGGAGCCGCGCCATGAACTCCTCGTCCCGGGTCAGCTTCTGCAACGCCTCGAAGGTGGGGATGTCCAAGCGGCGGGCATCGGAGGTCACGGTGAGCCGGGCCATTTCGAACGCGCCCACGAAATTCACCCCGCCGACCTCGATCCGAGTGTCGATATCGATGAGCCCGGGGTCGATGTCCTTGCTGCTCGTCTTGATGCTCACGCTATCGATTTCAAGCACCGGCGCGCCTTGGGTCATGCCCTTGATTCCGGTGATTTCCCCGTCCAGGGCCACAAAATTCCGCAGTCTTCGATCCCAGGTCCCGACAATTTGCCGGCCGCCGATCGCGACCTCGAATACCGCTTGCCCGTCGCCGGCGAGCAGGGAGATTTTATCCGGGATCGTCGACCGCACGGCCAACCTGTGTGGGCCCAGCAGCGAAAATTCGCTCGCCACCGTCCCGTTCGACAACCGATCGCCTTCGATGAACAACGACAAATCCGGAACCGTCAGACGATAACCATCGCCGACGGCATCCAGCGGCAGGTGATGCGGTTGGACGGCAAGGATCGACAGCTCGCCGACATGCAATGCCTCGACCTGACGCAGCGTGGAGAGCAGTTCGTCGCGCACGGCCGCCGCGTCCGGATGGGCCGAGGCGAACGCGCGATCAGCCGCGACGGAAGCCTCGACCACCGGCGCCGGGGGCTTTAGCGTATCGCCCGCCGCCGCCACCGGTGCCGCGGCCTTTTGTGTTTCACCCGCCGCGCCCACCTGTCCGCCGGCACCGAGCGCGGAAGCCACGACCGCCACGACGACCGCCCCACGAATGCCGCCAAACCTCGACCCAAATCCGGTACCCGTTTCCATATCCCGCCTCCCTCCACCACGCCATCGGCCGATTTCACCACGGGACGACACGACAATCACCCAAAAATTCGAGCCCATTTCGCTGAATTGTCGAGCCGGCGTTTCGTCGCTGAATCTCGGCTCCAATGACGGTCGGATCTGGAGCATTTTCCGTTCAAAACTCGCGCGCGAAGACCTCCAGCGCGTCGAGCACGCTGGCCACGGGGCGCACGGCGAAATCGGCCTGGGTCTCGGCCAAGGCCAGGTCGCGCTCCTCCCGGCCGGCGCCGGTCAGCACGTGGAGTCCGCCCGCGATACCGGCGTTGCGGCCGGCGCTCATGTCGGTGGCGCGGTCGCCGATTATCCAGGAGCGGGCGAGGTCGACGTGGAGCGCCTCGGCCGCCTTCAGCAGCATGCCGGGGTTGGGCTTGCGGTCCGGGTGGTCGGGATGGACATAGGGGCCGCCGCTCCGATAGGTGAAGGGGCAGGCGAGCACGGCGTCGATATGAGCCGCCGCCCCGGCCAGCGTCTCCAGGATGTGGCTCTGGACCTCGGCGAAATCTTCCCAGCGGAAGATGCCCTGGCCGATGCCGGACTGGTTGGTGACGACGACGACGTGGACGCCGCGCCGATTGGCCTCCGCGATCACCCGCTCGACGCCCGGGATCATCTCGATGTCGTGGACTTTGTGCAGGTGGCCGGTGTCCTCGATGATCACCCCGTCGCGGTCGAGAAAGAGCGCCGGCGCCGGCCTGCGGGGCGAGCGCCACTCCGCCCAGATCAGATCCTCGTCGATATGACGGGCGCGCGTGGTCATCCCTTGCCGCCCAGCACCTCCTCGTTGACGCACATGGTGGGGTTGAGCGAGCCGTCGAGGGCATCGAGGGTGTTTTGCACCGCCGTCGTGCTCATCCGCAGCATGCACTCGGGCGTCGCCGCCGCCGAATGCGGCGTCAGCACCACGTTGGGCAGGGCCAAGTAGGGATGGTCGTCTTCCGGCGGCTCCTGGCGCGTGACGTCGAGGCCGGCGCCCTTCAAATGGCCGCTTTGGAGGGCCTGGGCCAGTGCGTCTTCCTCGATCAGCGTGCCGCGGGCGCAGTTGACCAGAATTGCGCCTTGCTTCATGGCCGCGAACTCGTCCGCGCCCATGACCGGCGTCCGGTCCTGCCGCCCCGGCATGTGGAGGGTGACGATATCCGCCTCTCCCAGCGCCTCGCGAAGGTCGCCGACCCAGCGATAGCCCTGGCCTTCAACCGCGCGGCGGGGCACGAAGGGATCGGCGACAACGACGTCCATGTCGAAGGCCTGGCAGCGCCTCGCCATGCGGGTGCCGATCCGCCCGAAGCCGACCACCAGGATGGTCTTGCCGCCGATATCGACGGCGCCCGCCGCATGGCGGACGTCGTAGTTGCCGGCGCGGACCTCGCGGTCCTGATGGCCGAGGTTCTTGGCCACCGCCAGCATCAGGGCGAAGGCGTGTTCGACGACGGAGGGCGAATTCGCCGCGCCCGTGACCGCCAGCGGTATGCCGCGTGCCGTCAGCGCATCGACGTCGCAGTTGTCGTAGCCGACGCCGTGGCGTGTCACCACCTCGAGCTTGCCGGCCGCCGCGATCAGCTCGGCATCGATCCGGGCGGTGCGCACGACCATGCCATGCACGTTCGCCGCCCGCTCCAGGATCTCCTCGGGCGTCGGCGACACCAGCATCTCGTATTCGATGTCGTCACGCGCCTCCAACAGCGCCACGCCCTCCGGCATGATCCGGCCGAGCAGCAGCACCCGTTTCAGATTTTCCATAGGCATGCCTCTTTATTTTGTGCCTTTGTCGTGGGTCGCACAGGCTCAGGATACCCCCTATGGGGTGGTCGGTCCCGGGCGCGCGGGCGCATCGCTCAGCCGACTTCGGCCCGGCCGTTGTTCAAGACCACCACGTCGCGCTCCACGGCGCGAGAGCGGAAGGAGACGACGTCGCCGTCCCGCCACATCTCGGTGCGGATGGTCTCGCCCGGATAGACTGGGGCGGAGAAGCGGAGGGCCAGGCTCCGGAAGCCTTCGGGTCGGTAGTCGCAGCAGGACTTCAGAATCGCGTGTCCGGCGATGCCCAGCGTGCAGAGTCCGTGCAGGATCGGCGCCTCGAAGCCCGCGGCGCGCGCCACCTTGGGATCGGCGTGCAGCGGGTTGTAGTCGCCCGAAAGGCGGTAGATCAGCGCCGCCTGCGGCAGGGTCGGCAGATCGCAGGCGAGGTCCGGCTCACGCTCGGGCAGCATGTGAACGGGCCGGCCGCCCTCGGTCGGCCCGCCGAAGCCGCCGTCGCCGCGGGCAAAGGTGGTGGAGGTGAGAGTCGCCAGCTTCTCGCCCGTCTCCGCGTCCGTTACCGTGCGCTCCTGCAGAATGAGCGCGCCCCGGTCGGCCCCCTTGTCGATGATGTCCGTCACCTTGGTGGTCGCCGTCACCGTCGCGGCGGCGGGCAGCGGTTTGTGGATCTCCAACTCCTGTTCGCCGTGCAGCACCTTGACCCAGTCGACGCCGGTGTCCGGCTCCTTGACCCAGAAGCCAGGGGTGGCCAGCACCACCGCCATGGTCGGCAGCGGCGCCAGGCCCTCTTCATAAGTGAAGCAGAGCTGGTCCTCGTCCATCGGATCCATCGAGACCCCGACGCCGAGCGCATAGAGGATGGTGTCGCTGTGGTCGTAGCTCTGGCGCACCTCGTCGAAGTGGCGGTTCACCAGCTTGTCGTAGTCGATCGCCATGGCCCGCCCTCAGAGTCCGACTCGAAATGAATCGAGTGTTTTCAGGCTCTTGCGAGACGGCGCGTGAGGAGTTGGATGCTGGCGAGGAAGATCCAGGCCTCGGCGGTCTCGATGGCCGTCTCGAAGTCCTTGGCCAGCCGCCGGTTTCGATTGAGCCAGGCGAGCGTGCGCTCGACGACCCATCGGCGGGGCAGGAGTTGGAAGCCCTTCACGCCCGCGGGACGGTTGACGATCTCCAGCGACCAGCGGCCGATCCGCTTCAGTGCGCCCTCGAGCTTGGGCCCGGCATAGGCGCCGTCGGCGAAGACGTGGCGCAGGCGGGGAAAGTGGCGGGGGATGGCGGCGAACACCGCCGGCGCGCCGTCGCGGTCCTGGATCTCGGCGCCGTGGACCACGACCGCGACCAGCAGGCCGCCGGTGTCGGTGAGGATGTGACGCTTGCGGCCCTTGACTTTCTTTCCGGCGTCGAAGCCCCGGATACCGCCGCTTTCCGTGGTTTTTACGCTCTGACTGTCGATGATACCGGCCGACGGGCCGGCCGCGCGGCCCTCGGCCTCGCGCGCCGCGACCAGCAGTTGCCGGTTGACCTCGGACCAGGTGCCGTCGTCCCGCCAGAGATAAAAGTAGCGCTGCACCGTCGAGCGTGGCGGGAAGTCCCGGGGCAGCATGCGCCATGGACAGCCGCTACGCAGTAGGTAGAGGATCGCGTTCACCACCTCGCGCAATGCCGTCGTCCGAGGCCGTCCCAGCGCTTTGGCGCGAGGCAGCAACGGCTCCAGCACCTTCCATTCTCCATCCGTCAGGTCGCTTGCGTAGCGCAGCAGGTCGCGTTCATACTTCGGGCGAGTGATTTTGGTCCACATGTTGTGTCTCCCTGGTTGCTAAATACAAACAGTGAATCACAACTAACTGAAATCACTCAACTCTTTTCGGGCCAGACACTCAGACCGGATCCCAGCTGAAGACGTCCTGCGAACGGTCGAGCGGATAGAAGCTCGCCTCGAGCGACGGCATCGCGTGCTCGGCCACCGTCTCCGGCGTCCAACCCTCGCCCCGGTGGACGGAGCGGAGCGGGCGCGACTGGCCCATCAGGAAGATCTCGTTGTTGCGCACCCCGAAGATCTGCCCGCTGACGTTGGCCGCCGCCTCGCTCGCCAGGAACACGGCGACGGGGGCGATCTTGGCCGGCGTCATCTGCTTGATCTTTTCGACCCGGGCCGCCTGGGTTTCGTCGGCGATCGGGATGGTGCCGATCATCCGGCTCCAGGCGAAGGGCGAGATGCAGTTGGAACGCACGTTGAAGCGGGCCATGTCCAGCGCCAGCGATTTCGACAGCCCGGCAATGCCGAGCTTGGCCGCCGCGTAGTTGGCCTGGCCGAAGTTGCCGATCAGGCCCGAGGTTGAGGTCATGTGGATGAAGGCGCCGCTTTCCTGCGCGCGGAAGCGGGTGGCGGCGGCGCGGCTGGTGTTGAAGGAGCCCTTCAGGTGGACGTTGATGACCGAATCCCAGTCCTTCTCGGTCATCTTGTGGAAGATGACGTCGCGCAGGATGCCGGCGTTGTTGACGACGATGTCGATCCGGCCGAAGGCGTCGACCGCCTGTTGCACCATGCCCTCGGCGGCGTCGAAGTCGGAGACGCTGTCGTAGTTGGCGACGGCCTCGGAGCCCAAGTCCTTGATCTCCGAGACCACCTCCAAGGCCGGCGTGCGGTCCTCGCCCTCGCCGCCCGAGGTGCCGCCGAGGTCGTTGACCACGATCCGGGCGCCGTGCGCCGCCATCATCAACGCCATGTCGCGCCCGATGCCCCGGCCCGAACCGGTCACCAGCGCGACCTTGCCTTCCAACATCTTCTCCGCCGCCATTTTACGTTGTCCTCCCGAGGGCTCGAATTTGTCGGGGCTTTTTTTAGGCGGCGAGCGGGCGCGGCGCCAGTACCTATGCTAGAAGGCGGCGGAAAAGTTCGAAATTCATGATCGAGACCGAGACGGGAGCGGAACCATGCGAGGCTTGAAGGATCAGATCGTCGTCGTCACCGGCGGGGCCAGCGGGATCGGGCGGGCGATCTCGGGGCGCCTCGGCGAGGAGGGCGCCGTCGTCGGCATCTTCGACATCAACCAGGCGGGCGCGGCCGAGACCAAGGCGGAAATCGAGGCGGCGGGCGGCCGGGCGCACGCCTATGCGACCGACATCACCGATTACGACGCGGTGGAGCGCGACGTCGTCGCCTTCGAGGCCGCCGCCGGGCCGATTACCGGCCTCGTCAACAACGCCGGCTGGGACAAGCCCGAGCCCTTCCTGCAAAACGACCAGGAACTCTGGCGCAAGGTCATCGACCTGAACCTCTACGGGCCGATCAACATGAGCCATGTAATCTGCAAGCGGATGGCGGAGCAGGGCGGTGGCCGGGTGGTCTCGATCTCGTCCGACGCAGGCCGGGTCGGCTCCTCGGGCGAGGCGGTATACAGCGCCTGCAAGGGGGGCGTCATCGCCTTCAACAAGACGCTCAGCCGCGAGCTCACCCGCTCGGGCATCACCCTCAACACCGTCTGCCCCGGGCCGACAGACACGCCGCTCCTGGGCTCGATCCCGGAAAAGCTCCGCGCCGCGCTGGAGCGCGCCATCCCCATGCGCCGCCTGGCCCAGCCAGACGACTATCCGGGCATGGTCGCGTTTTTCCTCTCCGACGACGCCGCCTACATCACCGGCCAGACCGTCAGCGTCTCGGGCGGCCTCACCATGCACGGCTGAGGCGGGACGGAAGGGCGCCGGCGGGGCCATGGTCGAATACCTCAACTTCCACACCGTCGCCGCCTTTCTGAACGCGTTGATGATGGGGGCGATGGCGTTCTTCGCCTTCGTCCTCGCGCCGGTGGTCTTCAAGGCCTTGGAACGGGAAGACGCGCCGCGCCTCTTGACGCCGCTATTCCCCATCTATTACCGGGTGATGGCGCCGTTGGCGGCGCTCGCGGCGCTCGCGGTCTTCTATCGCTGGGAGAGCAAGCTGCTCTGGGTCGTTTGCGCCGGTTTTATTTTCGCCTATTTCGTCCTCCGCCCCCGGATCGAGGCGCTGCGCCCCGCCCGCGCCGCCGGCGACGCGCGCGCGGCCAAGCGCTTCGGCCTGCTGCACGGCGCGAGCGTCCTGGTCAACCTCGCCCAACTGGCCGCGGTCACGCTGGTGTTCTTCCGCCTGGCGATCTGAATTCGCGGCATCGCTTGTCGTCCCCGGGCGGCGGCACTATTTTGGGCCTCGCGGCAATGATCGAAAGGCGGGGCTCGGAGACCATGGAACTGACCGGCGAATATCGCATTCCGGCGAGCCGGATGCAGGTGTGGGCGGCGCTCAACGATCCGGCGGTGCTGAAGGACTGCATCCCGGGCTGCGAGACGTTGGAGAAGACCGACGACACCCATTTCGAGGCGACGGTGACCTCGAAGGTCGGCCCGGTGAAGGCCAGGTTCAAGGGCGCCGTGACGCTCTCGGAGCTCGACCCGCCGAACGGCTATACCATCACCGGCGAGGGCAAGGGCGGGCCCGCCGGCTTCGCCAAGGGCGGCGCCAAGGTGAGGCTGAACGAAGACGGCGACGTGACGATCCTGAGCTACGAGGCCCACGCCGCCGTCGGCGGCAAGCTGGCGCAGCTCGGCTCGCGACTGATCGACGGCACGGCCCGCAAGCTCGCCGACGAGTTCTTCACCAGCTTCTCCGAACGCGCGGCCCTGGCGCCGGCGGTCCCCCTCGCCGCCACCGTCGTCGCCGCCCCGGCGCCCACTGAGGCGGAGCGCGAGGACGAGATGGAAGCGGAGGCCGAAGCCGCGGCGGACGCCGATGCGCGCCCCCTCGCCGCCGCCGTCGGCCAGCCGGTCCCACCGGCGGCCGAGCGCCGGGAAGCCGCGCCCGGACCGAAGCGCGAAGGCCTGCCGACCTGGATCTGGGTCGCCGGCCTGGTGATCATCGTCGCGCTGCTGTTGATGGTTTACGGCTAGATTCCCTGGGCCTTGCCGAATCGCCGGACGGCGCCGCCCGACATGGCGCGCGCGGGTGAACTTGCTATGCTCCATGGATCGAGCCAACGGAAAGAGAGAGCCATGCGCATCGTCAATCCATCCTTCGGCCTAATCGCCGACGGCGACGCCAAAAGTGATGCCCGCCCGGTTGACTGGTCGAGTGATTCCATCATCCTCTTCGGCAACGCCAAGCCGAACGCCCGCGAACTGCTGGAAGGGGTTCGCGACAGCCTCGCCGATTTCCGCGACATCGGCGGCATCGAGTACATCACCAAGGACAGCCCGGCCCAGCCGGCGCCGCCCGAGATGATCGAGGAGGTGGCCGAGAACCACCGGGGAGCGCTACTCGCGCTGGCGGATTGAGGCGCATGCTCGTCGTGGAGTTTCCATGACAGCATCGAACTCGAGAAGCGCGGCGTCGACACCTATATCATCACCACCAAGGTCTTCCTGCCGCTGGTGCTGGCCCAGGCCCGGGCGCGGAACGTGACACCCAAGGTCCTGGTCGTCAGCCATCCCGTCGGCGGCCTGAACAGGGAAGAACTGGCGGAACGCATCGGGGTGGCCTCCACCAGCCTGCGCGAGGCGATAGGGGCCTGAAGCCCTTCGCCTGGTGCGCGGCCCGCCTCGGCGGGCGACGCTACCCATGTGCCCGAAATCGAGCCATGTGTCCGAAATCGAGACGGAGCGAGCGATGTCCAAGACCACCGAAGCCGAGGTCATCGACCTCGACGAGCTCGATCCCGCCGCCTGGAACGACTATGCCATCGACCGAGGCTGGAGCGACGGCTTCCCCTTGGTGGCGCCCACCGAAGAGGCGGTCGAGCGTTTCGTCGATACCTGCCGGGGCGACAACGAGCCGATCCCGCCGATCTCGCCCCGCCGGGTGGTGCCGACGATGCACAGCCTGGCCGCGAACGCGGTGATGGCCGGATGCCGCCCGGAATATTTCCCCGTCGTCCTCGCCGCCGCCCGCGCGGTGCTGAAGCCCGAATACAACCTTCACGGCTCGCTGGCGACCACGCATTCCTGCGGCCAGATGCTGCTGGTGAGCGGGCCGCTCCGCCACGAGCTGGAGATCAACTGTTCCTCCAACTGCTTCGGCCAGGGCTGGCGGGCCAACGCCACCATCGGCCGGGCGCTGCAGCTGATCTTGCTGAATGTCGGCGGCGCCAAGCCGGGGGTGATGGACCGCTCGACCCAGGGGACGCCGGCGAAGTACGCCTTCTGCTTCGGCGAGAACGAGGAGGAAAGCCCCTGGGCGCCCTATCACGCGCGCCGCGGCTTCGATGCCGGCGACAGCGTGGTGACCGCGATCCCCGCCGAGGCGCCGCACAACATCAACGACCATGCCTCCACGACCGGCGACGGCCTCGTCACCACCATCGCCAACACCATCAGCCAGGTCGGCTCCAACGCGATCTACTGCACGGCGCCGTTGTTTCTGGTTCTGGGACCGGAGCATGCGGCGACCTTGGCCCGCGACGGCTACGAAATCGCCGATATCCAGAGGGCCGTGCACGAACGCTCCGCCGTGCATATCTCCCGCGTCTCGCCCGAAAACCAGGAGAGCTACGCCTCCATGGACCGCCCGCTGGTAAACGACCACTATCCCTTGACCCAGACGCCCGAGGAGATTCACGTGCTGGTCGCCGGCGGGCCCGGCAAGCATTCGGCCTACATCCCGCCCTTCGGCTTCACCGAGGCCTGCTCCGTGCGCGTCGCCAATATCCGATGACCGCCATCATGAACGACGATGCGCCCGGCCGGCCCGCGCCCCCGGCAAAACCACCCCCCAGGGCACCCCAAGGGTACACTCCTCGGGTGGCCCAAGCCGGAGCGCGGGCCGGCCAGGGCTCGTAGGCGCCGGGACCGGCCCATGGAGGGACGCCCCGTCTTCGCCGACGACGTCGCCTGGGACCGGGCGCAAGAGGAGCTGGAGGCGCACGGCCTCGGCGACGGCCTGCCGCTGGTGCCGCCGACGGCGGCGCGGCTGGCGGCGATGCTGGCGGGCCTGGCGGCGCCCGACGCCTCGCTCGGTCCCCTGCCCCCGCTCTTCGGCGAGCTGACGGCGCGCGCCGCCGCGCACGACTGCGTCATGGCCGGCGCGCCGCCCGGCGCGTTGCCGGTGGTGATGACGGCGCTTCGTGCCTGCCTGGCGGACGAGTTCAACCTGCTTGGCCTGCTCACCACCACCGGCACGCCGGCGGTCGCCGTCTGCGTCCATGGGCCGATCGCCAAGCACCTCGAGATGAACGACGCGACCAACTGCCTCGGCCCCGGCAACCGCGCCAATGCCGCCATCGGCCGCGCGATGAGCCTCGCGTTGCGCAACATCGCCGGCGCGCGCGAGAACGTCGGCGACATGGCGACCATGGGCCAGCCCGGCAAATACGGCTTCTGCTTCGCCGAAAACCGCGAGGCCATCCTGCCCCCGCTGGCCGCGCGCCGGGGCCTCGATGCCGACGCCAGCGCCGTCACCGTCATGGGCGTCTCCGGCACGATCGAGGTCCTGCCCGACGTGCCCGGAGATAGTCCCGCCACCGTCCTCGACCCCGTCGCCCGCGCCATGACCACGGCCATCGCCGTCTCCGGCGCCGACCGCGACCGCCCGAGGGGCGAGCAGGTCTTTCTGCTGCCGCCCGAACTCGCCCGCCTGCTGGTCGCGCGCGGCGAGGATCTCGGCGGCATACAGGCCAAACTCTTCGAAGCCGCGGGCGCGCCCGCATCCTCGCCGGCCGCCATCCATCCCATCGTCACCGGCGGCGCCGGGGTCAAGATGACCCACCTGCCGCTCTGGGGCGGCGGCACCCTGCCCCAGACCCGCCCCCTCCTCGACCTCGGCGCTTGACGGCCCGACCCCCGTTCGCTATTCCGGCTCCAGGCACTGGCGGCACCCGCCGCCCGGCGCCCCCGTGCCGCCGTAGCTCAGGGGTAGAGCACGCCCTTGGTAAGGGCGGGGTCGGGTGTTCAATTCACCCCGGCGGCACCATTTTTATTTATATAAAACAATGGGTTATCGGCGTTTTGGCGTTGCTGCACCGCACACGGAATGTCCCGGGGTAGCGGGCGGGGTAGCAGGAAGTCAGGTTTGTGGCTTGGCCGTGGCTGTCGTGGCAGAAGCCCGCCATAGACAAGAATCAGGAAGGTTCGACTTCGACTATTGACGATTGCTATCGTTCGTGAGTGATAGGACAGTACGCAGTTTTGGCATAAGGGTGGCTAATTCACGGTGCGCTCGCTCGTGTCGGCGCAACTCTGCTGAAATTTTGTCGTCGAGGTTTGGGTCGCCTGTGGTATCCGATGGTTTCATTTGTTTGCCTATAATTGAAAACTGTAAAATACCTGATACTAACTCGAAATCAATATTAAGCGCTAATGGTTCTTCAAAGACAGCTTGGTGTTGCTTGAAGAAATTCTCTATATGATCTTCTAATACATCACGACGATATTTTGGAAGATGCCTAAATTCATTGCGGCGAATGATGCTTCGCAATAGAGATGCTGCGGTTCCGTCAAATGATTCGGAATAATGAGATGCGTAGCCATGGCCCCAGTTTACGATCTTCTATCCAACTCCTTTGGAAATCATTGGTTGATTTACTCCTGGTTGAGGCTGCGTTCCCCAAGTTTCCTCCGGCCAGCGCCCTGTGCTAATATTTCGATTCGGGTGTTCTTTGAACTTCGACGAGACCCAATAGGTGGCCTCTGCTAAGCCTTTTGCCGAAAGGGTAAATCTAGCTTCGATCAGTTTAATTACATATCTAGTGAAATCTGTTTCACAACGATTTTGTCTTTTCTTAAGCCGTAAATTTCACGACCCAAAGACGCAACCTCATCTTGCAACCGTATTCTCTCACGACGTTGGAGGTTTGAGAGCTCTTGAAGATTTTCGCGAGGCTTCACAAGCTGGCTTGCTTCAGCTTGTAACTCTTCTCGGCGCCTCACCGCGTCTTCTGCAAGTTGTTCTGCCTCCATCTTCTTAGCTGTCTCCCTTTCTGCTTCCATCTTCAAACATTGCGGGTCTAAAGCCAGCCGAGAATTGTTGTTCTCTAGTGCAATGCGGCGAGTCTCAAGCTCTTGAATATACTGTATGGGAGGAAATGTGACATAGGCGAGGATGGCCAGACTGACAGCCGCTACCGAGCCAATGGCTGACCAAATCACAGGGGATTTAGCAACTTTCCAAATGGCGGCTAGAGGCATTAAAAGCCAAGCTGGAGTCGGCATTGGTATCGCTCCACTGCATCATGTGACATGGTTTCCCGAAGGCGATTGTACCCCCGACAACGGACATGCGCACCATGCGCCGCCCACCTGGGCGACGAGCCGGGCGTGTCACGGGACGAAGCTCCTCCGTCGGGGGCGACGCCGCCGTCGAGGACGTCGCACGCCTGACCCGCGCGACGCGGGGGTTTGAGGGGTTTATCGGGGTTTGTGCGGAGCCCGACGAAATGCGCTGCACATGGACGCCTCGATCAGCTCGAAGTGCGTGGGGTCGTGGCAAACCCCTTCAAACCCCCTAAAACCCCGACCAGGCCAGCGGCCGTGTCAGCGTAGGCGGCACCGGCGGTTGCAGCACGAAACCCTGCGCCGGCGCATGGCTCCGGCGGGTGCTGGGCGATTCACCAGGGTAGGCCGCCGGCACCCTAAATGCCTTGCGCGTCTTCGCGCGTGCGTGCGCGAGGCGGGCGGCCGGCGGTGAAGCAAGGCAGACAACGCCCTCCTGGGCGGCTCGCAGGGCGACGGTGGCGGGCGCCGACGGTGCGGCCAATGGGTCCGGTCTTGAGCCAGCGCCACCAGTCGCCACGACGGATCAGCGGGGGGTTGGGCGCGACGTCTTTGGTGCCTGAGGGGACGCACCCGTGCGGTGCTCTACGGTGGGCAACCGGTCCGTTCCGATACCCCACTGCTACCCTGGACACCGGCACACTGCGAAAATCTCGTGCACCCTCAGTGACCTACGTCCGGCGGCCGCACCCCTACTTCGTGTGCTTCAGCATGGGCCGCCGCAGCGATGAAGTCGGCCGGGCCAAAGCATCCCGGGTTGGGGTTGGCGATAGGTGGCCGGGGGGTGGGGGCATGGTCCGTCGGTCGGATGTGGCGTTTTGAGAGATCCCGGCCTCTCCCAGAAAGCCCCTAGCATTCCCCGCAACATCAGAAATGTTCAAACTTAAGCTGATTACCTGCGAGAGAAATCACGAGCGCGCTTTCGAATACATAGATCAATCACAGGCTATTATGTTCGTACCCTTACGCGTCTGGTGACGCCAGTCCTGCTGGCTAGAAGACTCTTAACCTCCGAAGTAACTCGGTTAATGGAAAGACCAACTACGCCAAAGCGTTCGTATAGTGATGACACGAGCGGGAAGATATGATCCGCCAAGTGAGCTTCCATGTCCTCGGCAGGTGCTTCTAATTCAAGAATAGCTTCGTCGCTACGTGCTGCGTGTCCCTCGATCATCAGGTCGCTCAGAGGATTTGCCCAAGACCGCAAAACCCGGCCACTTAATCCCGAATATAGCGCCCGGAATCGTACGGTGATAGGGGAGTTACTGTCCTTCTGAAGCAACGACGCGAGCTGCTCAGCGTGTATCAGCGTTTCACCAATGCGCCAAATGGGTAGCGTTGTATCAAATATCGAACCCGAAGGAAATGTCTCCTGACCGTCTTCCTGATATCCGCGGATGAGAAAGAGGCGGCCCGTGGGTTCGGCACGCCAAAAGTCGCAATGGCCAGGATCACTGAATGCCCGGTTTACGCTCTCCGTCTCAGGCGAAAGCCAACATTCAATCGTACCATCGACTTCTCTCGGCGCTATCTCAGGGCGAGCGGGCACCAGGAATACCGGCCATCCAGTGTGCTGTGTCACGGCTTTGCTCAGGAGCTGCTCGAATATCGTCAAACTGACCGATTTCAAACTGCCCTCAAGACTATAGTCAAAGCGGTACCAGCCATTCTTGAAGTGGCCGGGAAAGTCCTCCGGCAAACTCTCTGTCAGAGTGCGCCAGCGGGTGAAGGCTTGACGCACAAAGATTTCTTGGACACCACTCTCTGCCGGTTCGTCGACCAGCCCCAACACTCGCAGAATATCAAAGGCCTTTGCGAGTGTGAGAGTCGTTTCGCCGCGCTCGAATGCGGCGAGCGTCGGAATGCTGACACTTGCGAGTGCCGCAAGATCGCGCTGCGTCATACCTTCATCTTTGCGCCGGCGTAGGGCTTCGTCCACGAGAGACTGCCAGCTTATCGGCACTATGCTTCGAGAATCCGCAGGCATGATGCCCTCACTATCTCTGAAAAACGATGGACAAACCCGTCGGGAGGTTCACCCTCCGGCGGAGCTATTACCTTTTCCGCTCTTCTTACCCGGCGCCTGAGATCACCGAAGGTTTGGTCGATGGCACTTTCCGGCAGGCTGATCCGCCGCCCGAAATCCCGGAAGACCGTGGTATCGACCTCGTCGAGATGGATTTTTCTGCCGTTGATCAACAATGCCAGCGTCTTGTCGAAGTCGTCGTAGACGGCGGAGCTTACGACATCATAGGCCGGAGACAGTCGCAAGCCTGTCGGCGTTTCAAGCAAGGAGAAGTTCTTCAGGTGGGCATCGCAGTTTCCGAGTAGTGCATAGACTATCAGGCGGCGATAGAAGCGGGCGAGATCGATCGCTGACCGGGAGGAATGTCCGCTAATAATCGCCGCAATTTCCTCGTATGAAGCATCGTATTTGCCGGCATAGTCACGGCCGCGTGGCCTACACAAAATCTGAGCGCAGTCCTCCAGGCGGAGCTTGTCTCCGTTTTCTTGTCGGTCGAACCGCGTCACCACCAGCGCTAGCTCATCGAGCGCGGGCACGCGGGCAAGTGTGAAGGTGGTTACTTCGTCTTTGCCAAGCACGGCGGAGACCCAGCGCAGACTCAAGTGTTCATTCCGGACTAGGGTGCCGATAGTCTCGGAATTGAACTTTGCAATATAAAGGGCAGCCCCATGAGCTTCGGCAGGGGTGAACTCCCCCGTCGCATCGTCCTTGACGACCAGGAGCTTCTTTTGGATGCCGGAGACAGTGCGTCCGGGACTAGCGGTCACCTCGATGATTTCTGGCAATTGGGCGCTACCTCCCCGAGGAAGGATGCTTACCGCGCCGATGCAGTCCGCGCCGTAGCGCAAGAGCAGGCCGAGGTCGTCGTCCTCGACAACATGTGCGACTCGGGCTTGTTGCTCGCGCAGCCATCCCTCAGGAGCCAGATGCTCGAAAAATGGATGAAGGCCATTCGGCCATTCGTGCTCACGGCGTGTGACCGGAAAGCAGCACGCAATATCCTCAGACCAGGTCGGAGCGTAGGTGAAGCGCGAGCCCCCTGCGGCCATCTCCGCCAGCTGGCCGGCCAGCTTGTCCTTGAACAGTATATCTGCTTCTCTCAGCGCCATCGCGAAGCTATGGTTTATCTGATAGCCTCAATCTCGCCAAATGGTCAGAAAAAAGAAACTATGATATCTTATATAGCCTATACGTCTGAAAAAGTAAAGTAAAATTTTGTTTTTGCAAAATGGGTCGCGTCGAAGAAGGCCTGGGTTTCCTATATATGAACTCTCATGCCAAATCCCACCTCTAGGAAGGAATGTTTTCGATTCTCAGCAACATAGTTGATATTCGATAATCTTCATTCTTAAAACAAATAAATAAACTATTATAATACAGTTATATCATGTATCGTAGGAGCATTGGCGCGGGCGGCCACCGCGTGAGCCGGGTCGTCCTGGCTCACGCCACTGCGACCGTGGACGGACGTCGTCGCCGCTAGAAGCCACCGCCGTTGATGTAGATCCGCTGGTTGGTGATGTAGCGGCCGTCCTCGCTCACCAGGTGGGCCACCTCGGCCGCGATGTCCGCCGGCGTGCAGACGAAGCCGAAGGGCGCGGTGGCGTCGCGCTCGCGCATGTCGTCCGGTCCGGGCAGCAGCGTGATGAGCTTGCGGCCCATGTCCGTGTCGACCAGGCCGGGGGCCACGATGTTGACGCGCATCCCATGCTCGCGCTCCTCCTTGGCCAGCGTATGGGCGAGCGCCTCCGTCCCCGCCTTGCCGACGGAATAGAGACCCATCCGCGCGCTCAGGTTCAGGGTCGCCGTGGACGAGATCATGATCACGTCGCTTCGCTCGGCGGCCCGCATGTGCGGCACCAGGGCCCGGCACATGTGGATCGGTCCCCAGAGGTTGGCGCCGAGCAACATCTCCCACTGCTCGTGCGTCGCACCGGTGATCGTCGGACGGCCCACGGCGCTGGAGCCGATGCCGGCATTGTTGATGAGGATGTCGATCTGCCCGAAGTCGGCGATTGCCCGGGCGCACATGGCGTCGACGGCGACCTCGTCGGCGACGTCCGCCTGATAGACCTCCGCCCGCCGCCCCAGGGCCCGGACACCGCTCAGAACTTCGTTCGCGGATTCGGCATCGCGCGCGTAGTTGATCGCGACATCGGCACCGTCGTGCGCCAGCCGCATGCAGATCGCCCGCCCGATCCCGCGCCCGCCGCCGGTCACCAGTGCCGTCCGCCCTTCAAGACCCGCCATTGCCGTTACTCCCTCTCCCAGTGCCGACCGTGCCATCACGCGAAGGGCCGCGACGTGACCAACCCCGTCGCTAGTGGCGATATACGCGGGCAGAATGTGGTGGATGCCGACGTTGGCAAGTCATTCGGTCATCCAGGCCGTCCCTATACCATGTGTCTTCCGAGATGGAATGTGTGGCGTCGGCGGAGGGCAAGCGAAATGGACAATGTCATGGGACAGTTGGTGGTGAGCTACGAGCCCGGCGCGGCGGGACGCGGCGTTGTCGCGGAGGGCATCGGCGACGCGGCGGCGATCGTCTACCTGGCGGACCTCGACGCGGCTGGGCGGCGGCGCGCGCTCGAAGGCGCCGGCGTGGTCTTGGCGCGAAACACCGCCAAGGAGCTCGGGGCGGACGAGTGGCCGCTGCTCGCCGGCCTCGGGCTGTTGCAGTTCGTCACCGCCGGCGTCGACTTCATCCCGCTCGGGCGGTTGCCGGCCGGCGTCAGGATCGCGGTCAACGGCGGCGGCTATGCAGAGCCGATGGCCGAGCACGCGCTGGCGATGGCGCTGGCCGCCGTCAAACGGCTCTTCGTTGAGCACGACAACCTGAGGCGGGCCGAGTTCAACCAGTTCATCCCCAACCGGATGCTGGCCGGGGTGACGCTCGGCATCCTCGGCTTCGGCGGCATCGGAGTGGCGGCGGCGCGGCGGATGCGCCCGCTGGTCAAGGCCGTGCACGCCGTCAACCGACGCGGCGCCAGTGACGAGCCGGTCAACTGGATCGCCACGCCCGCCGAGCTCGGGACCCTGCTGGCGGACTCCGACCTGCTGCTGATCACCGCCTCGCTGACCCGGGCGACGCGGGGGATGATCGGCGCGGCCGAGCTCGGCCAGATGAAGCAGGACGCCGTCCTGATCAACCTGGCGCGCGGCGAGATCGTCGACGAGGCGGCGCTCTACCGGCATTTGCGCGCCAATCCGGAGTTCACCGCCTGCATTGATGCCTGGTGGGTCGAGCCGGTGCGCCATGGCGAGTTCCGCATGGACCAGCCGTTTCTCGACTTGCCCAACGTCATCGCCTCGCCGCACAACTCGGCCTCCGTCGGCGGCTGGAGCGAGATCGCGCTGGCCCGCGCCGTCGCCAACTGCCGGCGCGCGCTCGGCGGCGAGACGCCCCTGCACCTGATCGGCGACGACGAGCGCATCGCCTGAATACCACCATCACGGCGCGGAACAGTTTTAAGGTGGAGATCCGGTTTCGCATCACCTGCCTGCTCGACGCCCATTAGGTAAGGGTGGGGTCGAGTGTTCAATTCACACCGGCGGCACCATTTTCCTCTCGCGTCGTCGGAATCTTGTCGCCCGTCGCGGTCCTTCACTCGGCCTCGAAGACCAGGCAGGTGGTGGTGGCGTGGGCCAGGAGGCGGTTCGGGCCGTCCGGCGATTTGGCGTCGGCGGTGGCGGTCTGGCGGCCGAAGTAGCGGATTTCGGCGATCGCCGCCCCGCCGGCGGCATGGAATGCACCACGCCGCCGATCGCGGCGTCGAGGATCGAGGCGGTCCAGCCGCCCTGGACGCCGCCGACCGCATTGGCGTGGTCCTCGCCCGGCGCGCCGCGATAGACCACCCGGCGGCGGGCGACCTCGGCGAGCGCGAAGCGGTTGACCACGGTGATCGGCGGCGGCGGCGGTCGGCCGTCGCGCTCCGCTTCCAGGCAGGCGAGGCCATCGAGTTCACCCAGCCGCGCCCAGGCCGGGCGGGGATCGCGCCAGGCGTGGCTTCGCCGGCGGGCAGGATCCTCGTTCACGGATCGGGGACGGTATGGGCGTGGTTGACGGGGCCGTGGCCGGCGCCATGGTCCGGCGCGGTCAGAATCGCCCGATGAACATAGTCCGTCGCGCGGCCCACCGCCGCCGCCATGTCCATCCCCTGGGCGAGCCCGCAGGCGATCGCCGACGCCAGGGTGCAGCCGGTGCCGTGGGTGTTGCGGGTCGCGATCCGCTCGCTCTCGAAACGGGTGACGCCGGTCTCGTCGATCAGCAGGTTGGCGATGCGCGCGCCGTCCATGTGCCCGCCCTTCATCAGCACGGCGCCGGCCCCCAGGCCCCGGAGCGCCCGGCCGACCTCGATCATGTCCGCCTCGTCCCGGATGGTGGTGCCCGCCAAGATCTCCGCCTCCGGCACGTTCGGCGTCAGCAGCGTGGCCTTGGGCAACAGGCGGCGCGAGAGCACCTCCATCGTGTCCTCGTTCAGTAGCCGGGCGCCGCCCTTGGCCACCATGACCGGGTCCATCACCAGGGGCACGCCGGCGCCTTCGGCCTCCAGCGCGTCGGCCACGACCTCCAGGATTTCCACCCGGTGCAGCATGCCCGTCTTCAGGCAGTCGGCGCCGATGTCGGCCAGCACCACCTCGATCTGCTTGGCCACGAAGTCGGGCGGCACGTCGTGGATGGCGTGAACGTCGCGGGTGTCCTGGGCGGTGAGCGCGGTGATCGCCGTCGCGGCATAGCCGCGCAGCGCCGTCACCGTCTTGATGTCCGCTTGAATCCCCGCGCCGCCGCCGGAATCGCTGCCGGCGACGATCAGAACCCGACCTCTCACCTGGTCGTCTCGAGCGTCGCCACCCGCTCGATCACGCCGGCCAGTTCATCGACGATGTTCACCACCTCGTCCTCGTTCTCGCCCTCGCCCATGACGCGGATCAAGGGCTCGGTGCCGGAGGGCCGGATCACCAGGCGGCCGCGCGCGCCCAACGCCTTCTGGCAGCTGGCGACGGCGCGCTGCACCTCCTCGTCCTCCAGCGGCGAACGGCCACCGTAGCGGACGTTCTTCAGTACCTGGGGCATCAACTCGAAGCGGTCGCAGACCTCGCTCATCGGCCGGTCCGTGTCGACCATCAGGGCCAGGACCTGAAGCGCGGCCATCAGCCCGTCGCCGGTCGTGCCGAAATCCGAGAGTACGATATGGCCCGACTGTTCGCCGCCGACGTTGAGGTCGTGGCAGCGCATGTACTCGACGACGTAGCGGTCGCCCACTTGCGTGCGGTGCAGGCGCAGGCCGCGCCCCTCCAGATGGCGCTCGAGGCCGAGGTTGGACATGACGGTCGCGACCACGCCGTCGCCCTTGAGCCGCGCGGCCTCCTGCCAGCGCTCGGCAATCGCGGCCATTACCTGGTCGCCGTCGATCATCCGGCCCTTTTCATCGACCAGGATCACCCGGTCGGCATCGCCGTCGAGCGCGACGCCGACATCGGCGCCGTGGGCGACGACCTGGCTGCAAAGATAGTCCGGGTCGGTCGAGCCGCTCTTGTGGTTGATGTTGCGGCCGTCGGGGCTGACCGCCACGGGCACCACCTCGGCCTCCAGCTCCCAGAGTACCGTGGGCGCCACCTTGTAGGCGGCGCCGTTGGCGCAGTCGACGACGATCTTCAACCCGTCCAGGCGGCGGCCCGAAGGGAAGCTGCGCTTGACGAACTCGATATAGCGCCCCATGGCGTCGTCGAGGCGGCGCACCTGGCCGACCTCCTCCGGCGGTATCGCCGGGGCCTCGGTCGCCTCGCCGATGCGCCGCTCGATCTCCAGCTCGATGCCGTCGGAAAGCTTGTAGCCGTCCGGACCGAAGAGCTTGATGCCGTTGTCCTGGTAGGGATTGTGCGAGGCCGAGAGCATGACGCCGAGATCGGCCCTCAGGCTCCGCGTCAGCATCGCCACGGCCGGCGTCGGCATCGGTCCGACCAGGACCACGTCCATGCCGACCGCCGCGAAACCCGACGTCATCGCCGCCTCCAGCATATAGCCGGAGAGCCGGGTGTCCTTGCCGATGACGACACGGCGACGGTGCGTCCCCCGGGTAAAATGGCGGCCCGCCGCCATCCCGACGGCCAGCGCCACTTCGGCCGTCATGGGAAACATATTGGTCCGGCCACGAATGCCGTCCGTGCCGAAGTATTTTCGTTGCATGTATTTACGCGACCCTTAAGCGTCTGCCTCCCAACGGAAATCTAGCATCGACTACATATCGGGACAAGTTTTAAGCGTCTTCGTCGCGCGCCCGGATGGCGCGCCAAATAGTCGCGGCCTGATGTGTTTCCGCCACGTCGTGCACCCGCAGAACGCGCGCGCCCTGCTCGAGCGCGGCAAGCCCGGCGGCGAGCGATCCGCCGAGCCGCCGGTCGGCCGGTGCGTCGCGATGCAGGTCGGCGATGAAGCGCTTGCGCGAGAGGCCGGCGACGAGCGGGCGGCCGAGGCCGTGCAGCAGGGCGAGCCGGGCCAGCAGGGCGAGATTGTGCGCGCCGGTCTTGGCGAAGCCGAAGCCGGGATCGAGGATGATCCGGTCCCGCGCGATGCCGCCGCCGAGCGCCGCCTCGACCCGAACCGAAAGCTCGTCCATCACCTCGGCCGCGACGTCGCGGTAGTCGGCGAGGCCATTCATGGTCGCGGGCGTGCCCCGGGAGTGCATCAGAATCACCGGTGCCCCGGCGCGCGCGACGGTGTCGATCGCTTCGGGGTCGTGGGAAAGCGCGCTCACGTCATTGACGACGGTGGCGCCGGCGGCGAGAGCCCGACGCATCACCTCGGCGCCGCGGGTGTCGATCGAGATCGGCTTGTCCAGATCGGTAAGCGCCTCGATCACCGGCAGGACGCGATCGAGCTCGGCGCCAGGCGGCGGGGCTTCGGCCCCGGGTCGGGTGGATTCGCCGCCGATATCGACGATGTCGGCGCCGGTCTCGACCAGGGCCCGGGCATGGTCCGCCGCCTGGCCGGGATCCGAGAAGCGACCACCGTCCGAGAAACTGTCGGGCGTCACGTTGACGATGCCCATGATCAGCGGTGCCGCGCCGGCGAAGATCGGATGGGGCGGCGCCGGAGCCTCGGTCAGCCGCGCCATGAGAGTGGCCGCCGCCCGCCGGCCACGGCGGCCGGCCAGCAGCTCGAGCGCGTCCTCGAAGGGACGGATATCGGGAGCCGGGCCGCCGGCGCCCATCACTTCCACCGCGCGAAACAGCAGCGGGCCGCCGGCGAGCGTGAAGCAGGGCTCCGCCACGTCGCCCGCGGCCATCGGCAAGGGGCGCAGCAGCAAGCAGTCGTCGTCGCCGCGCTTCGAGGTCATGGGATGGGCCGGCGGCGCCTCAGCTCTCCGGCTGTGGCTCCGGCGAAATCGGACCCGGGCCGGGCATTTCGCGGTCGTCGTTCTTGCGCCCGGTCGTCGGCACGGAGGTCGCGTGCGAAGTCTCCTCGGCCGAGCCGCCGTCGTAATCGTCGCGCTGGATCGATTCGCCCCGAAGGATCGCCTGCATCTCGGCGCCGCTCAAGGTCTCGTATTCCAGCAGCGCATTCGCGACGGCGTGCAGGTCGTCGAGATGCGCGCCCAGCACTTCGCGCGCCGTGTCCTCGGCTTGCGTGATGATGCGGCGAATTTCCTCGTCGATCAGGTTCGCGGTGGCGCCCGAGATGTTCTTGCGCTGGGCCACGGAATGGCCGAGGAAGATCTCCTCCTCGTCCGAGGAGTAGCGCAGCGGGCCCAGCTTGTCGCTCATGCCGTACTCGGTGACCATGGCGCGGGCCCAGGCGGTCGCCTGCTGGATGTCCGAGCCGGCGCCGGTGGTGACGTTCTCGTCGCCGAAGATCAGCTGTTCCGCCACCCGGCCGCCGTAGGTCATGGCGAGGCGCGCCTCGATCTCCGTCTTCTTGTAGGAGAGGCGGTCGCGTTCCGGCAGGTTCAGGGTCATGCCCAGCGCCCGGCCGCGCGGGATGATGGTCACCTTGTGCAGGGGGTCGTTGCCCGGCACGAAGTGGGAGACCAGCGCATGGCCCGCCTCGTGGTAGGCGGTCAGCTTCTTCTCGTCCTCGGTCATGACCATGGAGCGGCGCTCCGCCCCCATCATGACCTTGTCCTTGGACTCCTCGAACTCGGCCATGGTGACGACGCGCTTGTTCTTGCGCGCCGCAAGAAGCGCCGCCTCGTTCACCAGGTTGGCGAGATCGGCGCCGGAGAAGCCCGGCGTGCCGCGCGCGATGACGCGGGCATCGACGTCGGGCGCCAGCGGTACCTTGAGCATATGGACGTGCAGGATCTTCTCGCGGCCGAGGATATCCGGGTTCGGCACCACCACCTGGCGGTCGAAGCGGCCCGGGCGCAGCAGCGCCGGGTCGAGCACGTCGGGCCGGTTGGTGGCGGCGATCAGGATCACGCCCTCGTTGGTCTCGAAGCCGTCCATCTCCACCAGCAACTGGTTGAGGGTCTGCTCGCGCTCGTCGTTGCCGCCGCCGAGACCGGCGCCCCGGTGGCGGCCGACCGCGTCGATCTCGTCGATGAAGATGATGCAGGGCGAGTTCTTCTTGCCCTGCTCGAACATGTCGCGCACCCGGCTGGCGCCGACGCCGACGAACATCTCGACGAAATCCGAGCCGGAAATGGTGAAGAAGGGCACGTTGGCCTCGCCGGCGATGGCGCGGGCCAGCAGCGTCTTGCCGGTACCGGGCGGGCCCACCAGCAGCGCGCCTTTGGGGATCCGGCCGCCCAGGCGCTGGAACTTCTGCGGGTCTTTCAGGAACTCGACGATTTCCTCCAGCTCCTCCTTGGCCTCGTCGATGCCGGCGACGTCGTCGAAGGAGACCCGGCCCTGGCGCTCCGTCAGCAGCCGGGCCTTGGACTTGCCGAAGCCCATCGCCTTGCCGCCGCCAGACTGCATCTGGCGCATGAAGAAGATCCAGACGCCGATCAGCAGCAGCATGGGGAACCAGTTGAGCAGGATCGCGAAGAGCGGCGGCGTGCCGTCCTCGGCCGCCTGGGCGTTGATCCTTACGCCGCGTTGGCGGAGCTTGTTGATCATCTCCGGGTCTTTCGGCGCATAGGTGGTGAACGCCTTGCCGTTCACGTATTTGCCGAAGATCTCGTTGCCCTGGATCGTCACCTCGTTGACCTGGCCCGCGTCGACGTCGGCGATGAAGTCGCTGTAGGCGCGATCGCTTCCGACCTCGCGGTCCTTGTCCTGGTTGAACAGGTTCACCAAGGCCAGCAGCAGCAGGACGATGATAACCCAAAGCGCGATGTTTCGACCGAAATTATTCACGTTTCCAATCCCGTGGCGGGCCGTTCCGGGGGCGGCGCGGACTCCATAGATAATAACATCAATTCCCAAGGCAACTCCAAACTACTTAACCATCGATTACCGCGCCGCTTGACCGGACGGCGACGCCGCTCCTACGGTCCCGCCAAACCCGGGGCTCGGGAGCGGAAAAGGACGAGGCGCGTGGCGGAGACGACGGTCGACGTGGTGGTCGTGGGCTGCGGCATCGCCGGGCTCTCGGCGGCGGTGACAGCGCTGGAGGAAGGCGCCCGGGTGGTGATCCTGGAGCGGGCGCCGGTGGAGGATCGCGGCGGCAACACCCGCTGGACCGACGCCTTCATGCGAATGAAGAGCACGGAGGAGGTGGCGGACGATTTCGAAGCCCACTTCATCGCCAACGCCCCCCGCTACCTCGACCCGGAGCTGGTGGCGGAGACGGCGCGCGACTACGATACCTGGTCCGGCCTGGTAAAATCGTTGAGCTTCACCGACCCGGAACTGATCCATGCCTTCGCCGAGGGCTGCGGGCCGACGCTCGGCTGGTTGCGGGGCTTCGGCGTGCGTTTCGATTTCCTCCCCTCCTATCTGATCACCCAGTCGACCACCCGGATCGCGCCGGTGGGTGGCGGCTTGGCCCTGGTCGAGGCGCTTGCCGAGGCGGCTGAGCGGGGCGGCGCCGAATTCCACTACCGGACCACGGCGCGCGGCCTGATCCAGGACGCCGACGGCGCCGTCACTGGCGTCGAGGCGGTCGGCCCCGGCAACCGGCGCCACCGGTTCCTGGGCCGGGCGGTCGTGCTGGGGAGCGGCGGCTTCCAGGGCAACCCGGAAATGCTGGCCCATTACCTGGGCGAAAAGTCCCGCCACATCCGCCCGGTGAGCCGGGGCGGCTACTACAATCGGGGGGAAGGCATCCGCATGGCGCTCGACGTCGGCGCGGCGCCGGCCGGCGACTATGCCGATTTCCACGCCGAGCCGGTCGATCCCCGCTCTGGCCGCCACGAGCCGATCGTGCTCGCCTGGCCTTACGGCATTCTCGTCGACGAGGGCGGCGAACGTTTCGTCGACGAGGCCTCCGACATGGTCGACGCCATTTATGAGAACGTCACTCGGGCGATTCTCCGGCGCCCGGGTGGCCTGGCCTTCTGTCTGCTCGACGGCGGAATCGAGGACGTGCCCAACTGGCGCATCTCCATCAGGAGTGATCAGCCGCCCTTCGAGGCCGGGAACCTGGGGGAACTGGCCGAGCTGACGGGCATCGACGCCGAAGGACTCGCCGCCACGGTCGCCGCCTACAACGCCGCCTGTCCGACGGGCGAATTCCGCCCGCTGGAGAAGGACGGGCTGGCGACGCGGGCGCTGGCGCCGGCGAAATCGAACTGGGCCCGGCCGATTCGCACGCCGCCCTTCCGCGCCTTCCCGATCATCGCCGCCAACTGCTTCACCTTCGGCGGCCTGAAGACCAACGCGAACGCCCAGGTCGTCAACATGGATGGCGAGACGATCCCCGGGCTCCATGCCGTGGGCGAGACCATGGGGCTCTATTACAACGTCTACACCGGCGCCACCTCGGTGCTGCGCGGCGCCGTCTTCGGCCGCATCGCCGGGCGCCACGCCGCCCGGCGCGGCAACTAGGCGCGCTTTCGATGGCGGAATTCAGCCGCGTCACCCTGGTCGGCGCCGGGCTGATCGGCGCCGGCTGGGCCGGCCGCCTGGTAGAGAACGGCCTCGACGTCACCGTCGCCGACGCAAGCGCCGAGGCCGAAGCGCGGCTCGACGCCATGCTGGCCCGGGCGGCGCGCGCCTGGCTGGCGCTCGCGCCCGATATCGAGCGACCGCGCGGCCAGGTCCGTTTCACCACGGATGTCGAGGCCGCCGTGGCCGAGGCGGACTTCATCCAGGAGAGCGCGCCGGAACGCGAGGACTTGAAGCGCGACCTGCTGGCGCGCATCACCCGGGCCTGCCCGGCCGACGCCCTTGTCGCCTCCTCCTCCTCCGGCCTGCCGCCGAGCCGGTTGCAGGCCGAGTGCGTCCACCCGGAGCGGGTCTTCGTCGGCCATCCCTTCAACCCGGTCTACCTGCTGCCCCTGGTGGAGCTGGTCGGCGGCACCGCCACCGCGCCCGAGAGCCTGACGCGGGCCTCCCGCTTCTACGAGAGCCTCGGCATGCACCCCCTCGTGGTCCGCCACGAGATCGAGGGCTACATCTCCGACCGCTTGCAGGAGGCGCTCTGGCGCGAGGCGCTGCACCTGGTGAACGACGGCGTCGCCACCACCGACGAGATCGACCGCGCCATCGTCTACGGCCCGGGCCTGCGCTGGTCGGCCATGGGCACCTGCCTCACCTTCCACCTGGCCGGCGGCGAGGCCGGCATGGCCCACATGCTGGCCCAGTTCGGCCCGGCCCTGGAGCTGCCCTGGACGAAGCTCGAGGCGCCCGAGCTGACTCGAGAGCTGATCGAGAAGATGGTGGAACAGTCCGAGGCGCAGGCGGGGAATCGCTCAATCGAGGAACTGGAGCAACTTCGCGACGATTGCCTGATCGCCGTGCTCCAGGCGCTGGCGACCCGCGACCACGCGGCCGGCGAAACGCTGTCCCGCCATCTCGAACGGCTGCGGGACTCGCGCGGTTAGGCGCTGCCCGTTCGGCCCGGCGGTTCCATTCGCGGGTCAGCATCGCCTTCTCGGCCCGACTCCCGATCAGTCTTTCGGAATGCGGCCGGGGCAGGTTCTCGGTGAGGAACTTCGTGCTCGGGCCTGGTCGGCTCGGCGGCGAGGGCGGCGTTTCCGCCGGGGTCGGAGCTTCAACCCGTGTCGGTCGTTCGGCGTCGGGTTTCCGACCGTCTTCCCGTTGCCGCAGGGCAAGAATGGTGCCGGTAATCGCGACGAGCACGCCAACGGCTCCGATAACCATGCTCGCGGTTGCGACGTCCACCGTCTTCATCCCGTGCTCGGACAAAAAGCTCTCGAGACACTTTAACATTGAATTAGAAAGACGAAGAAGGACAGTGGACCCCCTCGATCGTCTGAAGCGGGGTATTCGGCCCCCTTATCTCCCGGCCTCGATCGAGGTCTCGTCCCTTGCTGCCTCGATTGGAACTGGATCAAGATATTGACAAAATACAACCTCGTACTACCATACCTTGAAATATTAGTATGTCGTATTGACCGAAACACGTTTTTTGCAAAACGGATTTTGCCAACTGGGATTTTCTGAACGGTCTTCGCCCGTCGGATTGGCGAACCGGATCGCCCCGGCGGTCGTCCCGCCGGACGCCCGGGGGAAACCTTGCCACCGGTGGGTCGCGCGATTGCTCCGGAATGGACTCCCCACGCCCGCCCGGCCGTCCTATATTCGAGCCACCATGGCCCACACCTCGCTCGCCGAGAACCAACGCCGTTTCGAGTACGCGCTCGCCGAAGCCGAGCAGGCGCGCTGGGTGCCGCTGCGTCCCGATCGGCCGGACAAGGGCGAGGGCGGCCATGCCTTTAAACTGGTCTCCGAGTTCACCCCCCAGGGCGACCAGCCCCAGGCGATCGTCGAACTGGCCGCTGGCCTGCATCGGGGCGAGCGCGACCAGGTGCTGCTGGGGGTCACCGGCTCCGGCAAGACCTTCACCATGGCACACGTGATAGAGCAACTCCGCCGGCCGACGCTGGTGTTGGCGCCCAACAAGACGCTGGCGGCCCAGCTTTACGGCGAAATGGCGAGTTTCTTCCCGAATAACGCGGTCGAGTATTTCGTCTCCTACTACGACTACTACCAGCCCGAGGCCTACGTGCCACGCACCGACACCTATGTGGAGAAGGAGGCCTCGGTCAACGAGCAGATCGACCGCATGCGCCACTCCGCGACGCGGTCGCTCTTGGAGCGCGACGACGTCGTCATCGTCGCCTCGGTCTCCTGCATCTACGGCATCGGCTCGGTCGAGACCTACAGCCAGATGACCATCGACGTGGCCCGCGGCAAGCGCACCGACCGCCAGGAGCTGCTGCGCCGCTTCGTCGAGCTGCAATACCGGCGGAACGACGCCGGCTTCGCCCGGGGCAGCTTCCGGGTGCGCGGCGACGTGGTCGAGATCTGGCCGGCGCATCTGGAAGTCCGGGCCTGGCGGATCGAGCTGTTCGGCGACGAGGTCGAGGCAATCGTCGAGTTCGATCCCCTGACCGGCCACCGCACCGACAATCTCGACCGTGTCCGGGTCTATCCCAACAGCCATTACGTGACGCCGAAGCCGACGCTGCGCCAGGCGGCCAAGTTGATCAAGGTCGAGCTGACGGCACAGCTGGAGCGCTTCCGCGACCAGGGCCTGCTGCTGGAGGCGGAGAGGTTGGAACAGCGCACCATGCTGGACCTGGAAATGATGGAGGCGACCGGCTCCTGCCCCGGAATCGAGAACTACTCGCGCTATTTGACGGGGCGCAACCCGGGCGATCCGCCACCGACCTTGATCGAATACCTGCCCGAGGACGCGCTGCTGATCGTGGATGAAAGCCACATCACCGTGCCGCAGATCGGCGGCATGTTCCGGGGCGATTTCCGCCGCAAGTGGACCCTGTCCGAGTTCGGCTTCCGCCTGCCCTCCTGCATCGACAACCGACCCTTGAAGTTCGCCGAGTGGGAGACGATGCGGCCCGAGACGGTCTTCGTCTCCGCCACGCCGGGCGGCTGGGAACTGGAGCGTACCGGCGGCGTCTTCACCGAACAACTGATCCGCCCGACCGGCCTGATCGATCCGGTCTGCATCGTCCGCCCGGTGGAATACCAGGTCGACGACCTGATCGCCGAATGCCAGGAGACCACCGGTCGCGGCCACCGGGTGCTGGTCACCACGCTCACCAAGCGGATGGCGGAGGACCTGACCGAATATATGCACGAGGCCGGCCTGAAGGTCCGCTATCTGCATTCCGATATCGAGACCCTGGAGCGCATCGAGATCATGCGTGATCTTCGCCTCGGCGTGTTCGATATCCTGATCGGCATCAACCTGTTGCGTGAGGGCCTGGACATTCCCGAGTGTGCCCTGGTCGCCATTCTCGACGCCGATAAGGAAGGTTTTCTGCGCTCCGAGACCTCGCTGGTCCAGACCATCGGCCGGGCGGCGCGCAACCTCGAGGGCCGGGTGATCCTCTATGCCGACAAGATGACCAACAGCCTGACCCGGGCGCTGGCCGAGACCGACCGGCGGCGGGAAAAGCAGCGGGCCTACAACGAGGCCAACGGAATCACGCCCGAGTCGATCCGCAATAACATCTCCGACATCCTGCAAAGCGTCTACGAGCAGGACCACGTCACCGTCGACACCGGCGACGAGGGCAAGGTGGAGCTGATTGGCCACAATCTGCGCGCCTATATCCAGGATCTGGAGAAACGCATGCGCGAGGCCGCCGCGGAACTGGAGTTCGAGGAGGCGGCCCGCCTCCGCGACGAAATCAAGCGGTTGGAGAGAATGGAACTGGCTCAGCTGGAGGGCGATATCGATGCGCTCCGCGAGCCCCGCCCGGGCGAGGCCCGTCGAGGCCGCCCGCCCGCCAAGGGCCGGGGCGCCCGGCGGGAGCCGTCGGACGGCGGCGTCAACCGCAAGAACCCGCCGGCCGTGTTGACGCCGGAAATGCTGGACGCGGCCCGCGCCCCGCGTGGCCGCTCCTCCGCCGGCAAGCCCGGGACCCGGGCGCTCCGGCGCAAACGCTAGCCCGAAACCGACGCTTCGAACCACGCCATCGGGCGCGCTCGCCATCGGGTAACCCGACCGTGAGTGGGCGGATTTTCACGCGGGACATCCATCGCCTGATCGCGGACCGGTCGCCGCCAACTCCAGCGTTGGTGACGATCAGGGCAGAACCATTTGACAAATAGAGTGCTTACAACATAAAATTTTCAATGCTATCTTCTCTATCGATATAGTTGATCCAAGAGCCTGGGATTAATTGAGGATGTTGTATTCGACAAAACGTTGGCTGCGTTTATCCATAGCAAGACTAATTTTTTTTTCTCGACTTGTACCGTGCTATTCGTGGTCGCCTCGGCGGACACGCTTCGGGATTTCGACGTGGCCGGCGCAGGCACGCCCTTCGTCGCGGCGAACTGCGTCCCCCTTGCCAGCCCTCCGCCGCCGGAAATTCTCCCCGGTGGCCTGCCGGGCTCGGTCAATTTCCTGCGCCTCGCCGGAACCGTGGTCCGGACCAGCAACACCGTCGCGTTCGACCAGACCGACGCAACCCTCGGCGCCTTGATCGTCGCCGAATGGGACTTCCGGATGACGCCCGGCTTCGGTCGGGCCGACGGCATGGGCTTCGCCCTGCTCAACAGCGCGGCCTACGGCATTAGCGGCGGCGTCTGCACGACGCTGTGGCCCTCCGTGCCGGAGGAACCGAACTTCACCCAGTCGATCGGCCTCGGTTTCGACATCCACGAGGCCAGCACCGACCCGAACAACAATCATGTCAGCGTGCATTTCGACGCCGCCGTGGTCTCCAGCTGCACGACGGCCATCTCGCTCCCGAACCTGGATCTTGCCAGCGGCGAGTGGATTCACGCCAAGGTGACGCTGCGCCCCGGCGGCGGCTTCTCCGACGTCACCGTCGAGCTGACGCCGCTCGGCGGGGAGCGGCTGACGGTCATCGATGCGTGCCGGGTGCCGGGCTTCGAGCCCTATGCCGGACGGATTCCCTTCGGCGGCCGCTCCGGCGGCGAGAGCGCAAACCACGACATCGACAACATCGACGTCAGGTACCTCTCCGAGCTGCCAGAGCCGCCGAAAAGAGAGGTCGGAGAATGGAGCGACCCGTTCGACGCGAGCATCGTCCCGGTCCACGTCATCGTCCTGCCCACCGGCAAGGTGATGTACTGGGAGGAAGGCGGCCTCGACGTCGTCGATACCGACGAGATCCGGCTTTGGGATCCGTCGAGTGGCAACATCACCCTGCCGGCCTTGCCGGCCCGCGACATCTTCTGCAGCGGCACGTCGTTCCTGGAGGACGGCCGCCTGCTGGTCGCGGGCGGTCACGAACTGGCCGACGGCGTGGGCTCGAACGCCGCCGACCTCTACGACGCCTTCGAGGACCGATGGATCCGGTTGCCCAGAATGGGCCGGGGCAACGGGCGCTGGTACCCGACCAACACGACGCTCGCCAACGGCGACGTGCTGGTGCTCTCCGGAACGACGGACGCGAATTTCACCGAGAACACCCTGCCGCAGGTCTTCAAGGCCGCGACCGGCACCTGGCGTGACCTCACCCAGGCTGAAGCAAGCACCGCCCATCTGCCGCAAACCGAGCATCCGCTCGGCAGCCAATACGTCCTCTATCCACGCATGTTCCTGGCGCCCGACGGCCGGGCGTTTCGCGCCGATCCCAACCCCAGCGGGCAGACCTGGTATGTCGATACCGCGGGCCGCGGCATCTGGACCCTGGGGCCGACGGCGAACTTCACCGGCGAGCCCGGCGCCAGCCTGGGCGCGAGCCGGGACTACGGCTCGGCGGTCTACTACGATACCGGCAAGATCCTGGTCGGCGGCGGCGGCGAGCCGCCGACTGCGACGGCCGAAGTCATCGACCTGACCCAGCCGACCCCGGCATGGCGCTCGGTGCAGCCGATGCTCGGCGCGCGGCGCCATCTGAATGCCGTCCTGTTGCCCGACGGCCAAGTGCTGGTGGTCGGCGGCACGAGTTCTCCCGGCTTCAACAATGCCCTCAACGCCGTGCAAACGGCGGAGCTGTGGGATCCCGAAGAGGAGACTTGGCGCTCGTTGGCCGGCATGGCGCGGGCCCGGGTCTATCATTCCAGCGCGGTACTGCTGCCGGACGGGCGCGTCCTCGTGGGCGGCGGCGGGCGCCCGGGGCCAGAGCACGGCGCCGAGGAGAGGAACTTCGAACTCTACAGCCCCTATTATCTTTTCCGCAGTGCCCGTCCGATCATCTCCGGCGCGCCGTCAACGGTCAATATGGGCCGGTCGTTTCACGTGGCGACGCCGGATGCGGCGCGAATCGAGAAGGTCACGCTCATTCGCCTGCCGGCCACGACGCATGCGTTCGACGCCAATCAACGCTTCACCAGTCTGAGCTTCTCCCGGGTGGCGGACGGTCTCAACGTCACCGCGCCGTCCGATCCCAACCTGGTGCCGCCTGGCCACTATATGCTCTTCCTGGTGAGCGGCGCCGGCGTGCCGTCCGTCGCCGAGATCATCCAGGTCACCACCGTGCCCGACAGCGACGGCGACGGCCTGGACGACGACGAGGAAGATTTCTACGGCACCGACCCGCTGGATCCGGACACCGACGATGATGGCGTGGCTGACGGCGACGAGGTGGCGGCCGGCCGCAACCCCACCGTCAACGAAGCCGCCGTCATCGTGCCCATCATCCCATTGATCCTCGATATTGAGCCGTGATCCGGCAAGGCCTCTCGGTCCTGGAAAGTCCGAGCGAATCCATGCCACACTGGGCCGATCCGGGGGAAGGCCGCTGGGGCCGGGCGAGGCTTCGCGGCGGGAAGGGTCGTCGCCCGATCGGAGTTTCGGTGCGGCCGACGGCCGCAAATTCTCCGGGCCAGGAGGCACGCCATGACCGACCACGCGATACCGCTCCAGGGGCTCGACCACGTCGTCCTGCGCATCCGCAACGTCGAGGCGATGATCGCCTTTTATTGCGATGTCGTCGGCTGCGAGGTGGTGCGCCGGCGCCCCGACATCGGGCTCTATCACCTGTCCGCCGGGCGGGCGATGATCGACCTTGTGCCGATCGACGGCCAGCTCGGCGCCAAGGGTGGCGCCGCGCCGGGGCCGGAGGGGCGCAACGTGGATCACTTCTGCATGCAGGTGGACCCCTTCGACGAGGCGGCGATCAGCACCCATCTCACCGCCCACGGGGTCGCGCACGAGCCCTCCGCGACCCGCTTCGGTGCCTTGGGCGACGGTCCCTCGCTCTATATCCAGGATCCAGAGGGCAACACGGTCGAGCTCAAGGGCCCGCCCGCGGAGTGACGCCGCGCGACGGATGGGCGGCCCGGCGGAAAGCCTGTAATACCGGCGCGTCGGCGGTCGAGGGCGCCGCCACGCGGGGGTCCGAGTTGTCTGGCGCCCCGGCCATCCCAATATAGAGGGACAATGTCGTCGGCGCGCGGCGGCGCGAGTGGGGCTTCGAATGGGGCGAAACCCGGGATGAGCGGCCGATGACGTATCTCATGGTGGCCGGCGGTCTGGTGCTGCTGTTGCTCGCCGGTGACGTCCTGGTTCGGGGCGCGGTGTCGCTGGCGCGGTGCTGGAACGTCCCACCACTGGTGATCGGTCTCACCATCGTCGCGCTCGGCACTTCCGCGCCGGAGTTGGTGGTCTGTGTCGATGCCGCGCTGACCGGCGCGCCGGAGCTGGCGATCGGCAACGTGGTCGGCTCCAACATCGCCAATGTGCTGCTGGTGTTGGGCCTGCCGGCGGCGATCTATCCCTTCACCGCGGACGGTCGGTCGGTGCGCCGCGACACCCTGTTGATGCTGGGGGCGAGCGTCCTCTTCGTCGTCTTCGCCTGGCAGGGTCGGATCGAATTTTCGCACGGCATCGTCCTGATCGCCGGGCTCGCCGCCTTCCTCGGCTATTCCTATGTCATGGCCCGGCGCGGCGGCCCGGCGAGCGAGGCCGGCATGGCGGAAGAACTGGACGAACTGGGCGGCCGGCCGGGTCGGCACTGGCAGGCCATCGGTTACGTCGTCGGTGGCCTCCTCGGCCTGGTCCTTGGTGCCCACTGGCTGGTCGACGGCGCGATCGAGATCGCCACGGCGGCCGGCGTGTCCCAGGCGGTGATCGGCCTCACCCTGCTGGCGATCGGGACCTCGCTGCCGGAGCTGGCGACCTCGGTCGTCGCAGCGCTGCGCCACCACGCCGATGTCGCCATCGGCAACGTCGTGGGCTCAAACCTGTTCAACATCCTCGGTATCATGGGCGTCACCGCCGTGGTCGGCCCGGTGCCGGTGCCCGACGCCTTCCTCGGCTTCGACCTCTGGCTGATGCTCGGCGCGGCGGGCCTGCTGATGATCCTGGTGCTCTCCGGACGTTCCCTCAACCGCCTCTCGGGTTTCATCCTGACGCTCGCCTATTGCGGCTATATCGCCGCCCTCTTCTCGGGCGTCTCGGCGATGGGCCCCGCCACCAGCCTCTAGTGTGGTGGATTTGAAGTTCCCGCGATTATTGGGGCAGGCTCCGTGAGGAACTTCAAATCCGTAAACCACACTAGAACCATGATGCTGCTAGCCCGGATTTCTCAAACCCATCTTGGCGGTGTGTCAAGTGGAGCTGATGAGCCGGGTTGTGGCAGCATTTGTGTGGCGTTGAGACAGTCTGGGCCGGGGTTGATCGTATGACGAGTCTTCGGAAGATTACGTCGCGTCATGGGCGTAGCCGCGCGCGTGCGGGAACGTGGCGCGGCGCCGGCGCTTGAATCGGGCGCGGCCGGTCGGGCTCGGCTATCGCGGGAAGGCGCGTTGCAGATAGAGGTAGGCGAGTGCGAACTCGGTCTGCCAGGGAAAGCCCGAGGCCATGGCGAACTTGATCCGCCGGACGCTACGACGGACCAGGGCACCGATCTTCAACAGCTTCAGCCGGATGGTGCCGCGGGTGGCATCGGCAAACTGGGTGTGGCGGAGCGCGATCCGGCGCAACTCGCTGAGCAGCACGTAAGCCATCGACGCGAACCACAGGCGCAGTTGGTTGGCCTGCATGGTCGCCGACGACGTGCGGTCGGCGAACAGGTCGAGCTGGCATTCCTTGATGCGGTTTTCCATCTCGCCGCGGGCGCAATAGAGATCTTCGTAGAGGCCGCGAGCGTCGATCTTTTCCCTGCCCAGGCTGGTCACCACGAAACGCGGATTGGCACCGTCGGGCAGGTGCTCGGCCTTGCCCACAACCCGCCGCGGTCGGCTCCAGGAGGTCTCTGTCTGGTAGGCGAAATCCCTGAACAGCCGAGCCGCCTTGCCGGTGGTTCGGCACAACCGCGCTGCCTCCCAGGCCTCGGGCGCCAGCACCGCCTTCAGGCGCGCGTTGGGCGCCAGGCCGAACAGGTAAGCGACACCCTCGGCCTCGCACCACGCCATCAGCTCCTCGCGGCAGAAGCCCGAATCGCCGCGCAGCACGATCCGCACCTTCGGCCAGCGGGCCCGGATGTGGGCGACGATCCGGGCGACCTCGTCGACCGCGCCGGCGGCCCCGTCGATGTTGGCGGGGCGCAGCTTGGCGCCGAGCAGGAACCGGCCGCAGAAGATGTAGAGCGGCAGGTAGCAATAGCTGTCGTAGTAGCCATGGAAGAACCGACCTTCTTGCTCGCCGTGGATCGTGTCGTCGGTGGCGTCGAGGTCGAGCACGATCTCCTTCGGCGCTCGCTTGTGGCCATCGAGGAAGATGTCCACGAACAATGCTTCCAGGCTCGGCGCATCGTAATCGATCTTGTGATACTTCCCGGCCTCGCGCCTCGGCCTGTGCTCCAGCCGGTTGAGCGTGCTCTTGCCGGCCACCGGCGCACAGTCCGAACGCTTGGCCTCGAGCTTGCCGGCCAGCACATGGAACAGCGGGTCGTGACGAAGCTCATCGTGGTCGTTCAGGTCTTCATAGCCGAGCGCGAGGGCGAACACGCGCTGGCCGACCAGGGTCTCGACCGTGTGCTCGAGCAGTCGTGGGTCGCGCCGGTCGGTGAAACAGCTGGCCATCCGACGGATCAGCCCGAGGCCGCGATCCAGCCGCCCCAACAGCAACCCTCCGGCATCCGATGTGATGATTCCGCCATCGAACCCGGCCACAACCTTGTGCCGTTCAACCGGTTCAAATTGGACAATGTTGGGCTACACTCTGTTTGCATCGGGGCCTCTCCGGAATTGCGGCAAGCGATTGGCGAATCGCCATTTTCCGCGATTCCCCGCCTCGAGGCATCAAGGGGTTTGAGAAATCCGGGCTAGTGTCCCTATCGAATCGGAAGTTCGTTCGGCGCACGCCATCAATGCCACGAACTTCCGATTCTGGACACTGGAATATTTTCCGATCGAGCGAATTGCACAAAGGCCACCCGCTCCCCGTCCCAACCACCCGGAGATGGTATCCTTGGGGTGGTTGGGCCGACGCGGCGAGGTCCATGTATTGGCAAGTCGGCGGCGGGGTTCAACTTGGGCGGGCGCAAGGACTCGCCGCGCCCGGTGATAGTCTTCACCGTATCGTCATCCCCTACACTTGCCCTTCACTGCCCCGGACCGCCGCGCCAACTCGCACTCTATGCACAGGGCCGGAAGCGCTTCACGTTTCCGTAACAAATGCGGCGACTTAGCGGCCTTCCTCCAGGAATGGGGCGATCCCTTCCGAATTTGCCCTTAAAAAACAAGGCTCAATTCGTGAATTGTATGCGTCACCTTGTTACGGCGGCGGCGAGGCAGGCTCGGTCATTGGCGCCGGGGGCGAGGCCGACGAGGTGGAACCAGCTCAGGTAGTTGTCCAGATAGCGGGTGGCGATGCCGCGGCGGGGACGCAGGAAGTCCTTCAACCGGCTGTGGCGGCTGTTCACCGTCTGCACAAGCAGATCGCCCCGAACCCGTTCCCCCATCGAGCGGTTGAGTGCTTCGTGGCTCACCCCGAGCGCGGCGGCGCAAGGTGGATAGCTCGCGCCACCGTCGGAGACCAGCAGGGCGTCCTTCGCGACCACCGGGTCGAGAGCAGCCGTGAGCGCCGCCGCGTCGACCCTGGGCAGCACCGCGCTCACCGTCGTCCCGCTCCGGTCCGCCGCCATGAGAACCGGCACCTGCTCGCGCGAGAGGCCGCGCTTCTTCGCCTTGCCGCCCCGCCGCCGTGCCTTGCGTCCCAGCCCGCGCGCGCCCTTCCGGCTCTCCAGGACGTAGGTCTCGTCCGCTTCCACGATCCCCTTGAGCACCTCCGAATCGCTCCGCGCCGCCGCCAGAAACCGGTGACGCCAGCGGAACGCCGTGCTCACCGCCACGTCGCAGCGCGCCGCCGAGGCCTTCACCGTCTCCCCCTCCGCCAGCGACGCCCCGAACGACAGCCAGCGTTCCTTGTGGTGCAGGCCCGACAGCGGCGTACCGGTCAGCGCGTTGAAGGTCCTGCCGCAGCCCTTGCACTGGTAGCGCCGCAGACCCCGCGCCATACCGCGCGAAACCGCCCCTTCGCTCGCGCAGTGCGGACAGCGCCGGGCCTCGTCCACACCAAGCTCGATCGCGGCCTTCGATGCCTCGCCTTCGCTCCGGCCCAACAGCACCGCGAGCGCCTCGTGCCGCTGCACGCGCGTCAGCCCGCGCGCCGCCGAAAGCCACACCCGGAAACCCTTGCCGTCCATGACCCAACCTCCTGACGTTCCGGGCATTCTATCACAAATGCATACGTTTCACAAATTGAGCCAAAAACAATTGCTTGAAAAATTGCTCAAAATTCGAGCAAATGATAAAAATCGGCGGAAAACCGCCTTTCGGCACCCTCGCGCGCCGACTTGCCCAGAGAGTTTTCCACAGGCGGCGTGGATAGCCGCCGCTGGGCGATTGACGGCGCCCGCCCAGGCGCCAAAATGTCGGTCATGAGCAAGGCGGATAAGCCCGAACCGGCGCCCGGAGACCTGCCGGCGGATGCCGTGCCGCGTCCCGCGGCCGAGGGGGCGATGGCCGCCCTCGGCGCGGGCCGCGCGACCATCCGCGAGGCGCTCCGCACCGTGAGCGGGGCGCCCGGGGTCTACCGCATGATCGACGAAGGGGGCGAGGTGCTCTACGTCGGCAAGGCCAAGAGCCTGAAACGCCGGCTCACCAGCTACGCCAATCCGGCCGGAATCTCAACCCGGATCCTGAAGATGATCAGCCTGACCCGCGCGGTCGAGGTCATCACCACCCACACGGAAGTCGAGGCGCTGCTGCTGGAGAGCAACCTCATCAAGCGCCACCGGCCACGCTACAACATCCTGCTGCGCGACGACAAGTCCTTCCCCTATATCCTCATCACCGGCGATCACGAGTGGGCCCGGATCACCAAGCATCGCGGCGCCCGCAAGCGCAAGGGTGAATATTTCGGCCCCTTCGCCTCCGCCGGCGCGGTCAACCGCACGCTCAATACCCTGCAGAAGGCCTTTCCCTTGCGCTCCTGCAGCGACAGCATCTTCGAGAACCGTACCCGGCCCTGCCTGCAATATCAGATCAAGCGCTGCGTCGGCCCTTGCGTCGGGCGCGTCGGACGTGAGGAATACGACCGCTTGGTGGGGGAGACGCGCGACTTCCTCGCCGGCCGCAGCCGGGAGGTGCAAGAGGCGCTCTCGGAACGGATGAACGAGGCGAGCGAGGCGCTGGAGTTCGAGCGGGCGGCGGCGTTGCGCGACCGGCTCCGGGCGCTGGCCCACATCCAGTCGCACCAGGGGATCAACGTCGGAACGGTCGACGAGGCCGACGTCGTCGCTGTGGCGAGCGAGGGCGGGCAGACCTGCATCCAGGTGTTCTTCTTCCGCTCCGGCCAGAACTGGGGCAACCGGGCCTATTTCCCGAGCCATGCCCGCGAGCAGGATGAGCCGGAAGTGCTGCAGGCCTTCCTCGGCCAGTTCTACGAGGACAAGTCGCCGCCCCGCGAGGTGTTGATCGACCGCGAGATCGAGGGGCGCGAACTGCTGGCCGAGGCGCTCTCGGTCCGCGCCGGCCGCAAGGTCCGGGTGCATCCACCCCGGCGCGGCGCCAAGCGGGAGCTGGTGGCGAGCGCCCAGGCCAATGCCCGCGATGCCCTCGCCCGCCGACTTGCCGAAAGCGCCTCGCAACGCCGCGTGCTGGAGGGACTGGCGCGGATGCTGGCGCTGGAGGGCCCGCCGGCCCGGATCGAGATCTACGACAACAGCCATATCCAGGGCGGCGACGCGGTCGGCGGCATGGTGGTCGCGGGGCCGGAGGGGTTTCTCAAATCCTCCTACCGCAAGTTCACCATCAAGGACACGGCCCTGACGCCGGGCGACGACTACGCGATGATGCGCGAGGTGCTGACGCGGCGCTTCGCCCACCTGCTGAAGGCGGAGGACGAGGAGGACGGGGTGGACGACACGGGCTCGGCGGCGGACTCGAAGCGGATCTCCGGCGAGCGGCCGGACCTGGTGCTGATCGACGGCGGCCCCGGCCACTTGACCGCCGCCGAAGCCGCGATGGCCGAATTGGGCCTGGAGGAAATCCCGCTGGCGGCGATCGCCAAGGGGGAAGAGCGGAACGCCGGGCGTGAGCGGATCTACATGCGCGGCCGCCCGCCCCTGCTGCCCGAGGCGCGGAGCCCGGCGCTCTATTACCTCCAGCGCCTGCGCGACGAGGCGCACCGTTTCGCCATCGGCACCCACCGGGCGCGGCGGGCTAAAAGCATGGCCCGTTCCGCCCTCGACGAGATCCCGGGCATCGGCCCCCGGCGCAAGCGGGCGCTGCTGAACCATTTCGGCTCCGCCCGCGCGGTGGCCGCGGCCGCGCTCCCGGACCTGGAAACGGTCCCCGGCGTCAGCGCCACGGTGGCCCAGCGGATCTACGACTTCTTCCATCCCGATAGTTGAGAGCCTGGAAGTCCCGGCACGTCGCCAGAGGCGCGCGCCGGATCCCCGGCGTCGGCCAGTGACTTGCCCTCGCCGTCATTGCTCCACGAGTTTGGCCGCCCAGCGAAGGGCGAAGACGGAAACTTGTGCACGGTTATCCAGCATCGGTTAGATTGGCGCCGTTCGAATGCCCCTCCCACAGCGCCGCGAGGACGCCCCGCCGATGGACTTTGCCTTCACGTCCGAACAGGAGTCGATCCGCGACGCGGTCGACAAGATCTGCCGTAATTACACGCCGGAATACTGGCGCGAACGGGATTCGACCGGCACTTTCCCCGAGGCCTTCGTCCAGGACATGGCCGAGGGCGGCTGGCTCGGCATCGCCATGCCGGAGGAATATGGCGGCGCGGGCCTCGGCGTCACGGAAGCGGCGCTGATGATGCAGACCGTGGCGCGCTCCGGCGCCGCGCTTTCGGGCTGCTCGGCGATCCATATCAACATCTTCGGGCCGATGCCGGTCGTGGTCTTCGGCAATGACGAGCAGCGTGCCCGCGCCCTTCCCGCCCTCATCCGGGGGGAGGATCGGACCTGCTTCGGCGTCACCGAGCCCAACGCCGGCCTCAACACGGCCAACATCGAGACGCGCGCCGAGCGGAACGGTAACGGCTGGGTCGCGAACGGCCACAAGCTTTGGACCTCGACGGCGCAGACCGCGAACAAGATCCTGCTGCTGGCCCGCACCACGGCGAAGGAGGACTGCAAGCGGCCGACCGACGGCCTTTCGCTGTTCTATACCGACTTGAATCGCGACTATTGCGAGATCCGCGAGATCGACAAGATGGGCCGCATGGCGGTCGACACCAACGCCGTCTTCATCGACGGCCTGCCGATCCCGGGCGAGGATCTGGTCGGCGAGGAGGGCAAGGGCTTCCGTTACCTGCTGCACGGCCTCAACCCCGAACGCGTGCTGGTCGGCGCCGAGGCGGTCGGTATCGGCCAGGTGGCGCTGGAGCGCGCGGTCGGATACGCCCGCGAGCGCGAGGTCTTCGGCCGCCCGATCGGCCAGAACCAGGCGATTCAGCACCCCTTGGCCAAGTCCTGGGCGGAACTGGCGGCGGCCGAACTGATCGCCTACAAGGCCGCCGCGCTCTACGACGCCGGCGAGGAGTGCGGGGCGGAGGCCAACGCGGCCAAATATCTGGGCGCCGAGGCCGGGTTCTCGGCCTGCGAGACCGCGGTCCTGACCCACGGCGGCATGGGCTACGCCAAGGAGTTCGACGTGGAGCGCTTCATGCGGGAGATCTTCATCGCCCGCATCGCCCCGGTCAGCCGCGAGATGATCTTGAACTACATCGCCGAGCGGGTCCTCGACCTGCCGCGGTCCTATTGATATCTACCGATGAACGTCCGCGCCGCCCCGCTCCCCCGGTCCAACCACCCGTGAGAGGGTACCCTTGGGTTGGTTGGGCCGGGGTATCGCCGGCGCCGGCGATCGAAAGAGATATAGACAAGAAGGAGACGAATTCGTGCCCGGTCCTCTCGACGGAATTCGCGTCATCGACGTCACCACGGTCCTGCTCGGCCCCTTCGGCACCCAGATTCTGGGCGACATGGGCGCCGACGTCATCAAGGTGGAGGCGCCGCCGATCGGCGACATCGCCCGCAACATGGGCACGGTCCGCAATCCGGGGATGGGCGGCATCTACCTGAACGCCAACCGCAACAAACGGAGCCTGGCGATCGACCTGAAGCAGGAGAGCGCGAAGGAGGCGCTCCGCCGGCTGATCCCGACCGCCGACGTCTTCGTCCACAACATGCGGCCCCAGGCGATCGAGCGCCTCGGCTTCGGTTATGACGCGGTCTCGGCGATCAAGACCGATATCGTCTATGTCGGCGCCTACGGCTTCGGCCAGGACGGCCCCTACCGGGCGAAGCCCGCCTACGACGACGCGATCCAGGCCTCGTCGGGCCTGGCCAGCCTGTTTCGCCGCCAGGACGGCCAGGCGCGCTACGTGCCGAGCGCGATCGCCGACAAGATCGTCGGCCTGACCCTCAGCCAGGCCGTCGCCATGGCGCTGGTGCACAAGGAACGGACGGGCGAAGGGCAGTTCGTCGAAGTGCCGATGCTGGAGACCTTGGTCGCCTTCAACCTGGTCGAGCATTTGAACGGCGTCGCCTACCGGCCGCCGATCGGCACGCTCGGCTATCAGCGGGTGGTGACGCCGGCCCGCCGGCCGTTCCCGACCAAGGACGGCTTCGTCTGCATCCTTCCCTACAGCGACAAGCAGTGGAAAGGCTTCTTCGATGCCGTCGGCCGGCCGGAACTGATGGAGGACCCGCGCTTCGCGACCTACCGCGCCCGGATCGGCAGCGTCGACGACCTCTATGGCTTCATCGGCGAATGCACGCCCTCGAAGACCACGGCCGAGTGGGTGGCGCTCTGCGAGGCGGCCGGCATCCCCTCGATGCCGGTGACCGACATCGAGGACCTGATGGATGATCCGCACCTGAAGGCCGTTGGCATGTTCGAGACGCACATGCACCCGACCGAAGGCGAGACCGTGCTGGTGCGGCCGCCGGTGAAGTTCGGCAAGTCGCCGGGCGGCATCCGCAGCCATGCGCCCCGCTTCGGCGAGCATGGCCGCGAATTGCTGCGCGAGCTCGGCTACGACGAGGGCGCTATCGGCGAGATGGCGGCCTCGGGCGCGCTGATCGACGACGAGGCGCTGGAACTGAAGGAAGCGGGAGACTGAGCGATGGTCGAGCTGGAATACGTCGGGCTGGGCAAGTTCTGGGACGATCTCGAGGTCGGGCAGAAGTTCCGCACCATCGGCCGCACGGTGACCGAGACGGACATCGTCAACTTCATCAGCTGCACCGGCATGCTGGAGGTGCTGTTCACCGACATGGAATACCTGAAGGCGCACGGGCCGATGCAGGGCCGGGTGGCGCCGGGCGCGCTCGCCTATTGCTTCGCCGAGGGCCTGCTGGTGCAGTCGACCATGCAGCACACCGGCCTCGCCTTCCTCAACATGGAGCTGGACGTGAAGGGCCCGACCTTCGCCAGCGACACCATCCACGTCGAGGTCGAGGTGCTGGAAATCCGTCCCACCAGCAAGGGCGGACGGGCCATCGTGCGCACCTTCAACGAGATCAAGAACCAGAGGGGCGAGACGGTCATCACCTATAACCCGCTCCGCATGATGGCGGGCCGGGAGACGGCCAAGCTGATGGCGGCGGGCGGCCACTAGGGGGCGCCTGGATTGCCACTCTCGCCGCCGCTCGCTCGCAATGACGACTGATCGGGGGGTAGAGCCGATCGGTCATCGCCGGTCACGGCGACGAACATGAACTACCTCGCCTTCTTCCGGGCGAACGCGCGGTTTCTTTCCTTCGGCCTGCTGCTCGCCGGCTCGGCGAGTTTCGGCCAGACCTTCTTCGTCTCGCTTTACATGGGCGAGGTGCGGGCCGAGTTCGGGCTCTCTCACGGCGACGTCGGCACCATCTATTCCCTGGCGACGCTCGCCAGCGGCATGACGATGATCTGGTTCGGCCGCCTGATCGACGTGGTGCCGCTCCGCCCGCTGGCAATCGCGGTGACCGGCGGCATGATCGTCAGCTGCCTGACCATGGCCTGGACCCCCGCCGTCTGGGCGCTGGCGATCGCCTTCTATCTGCTGCGCCTCTGCGGCCAGGGTTTGATGTCGCACACCTCCATCACCGGCACGCTGCGGGCCTTCGACACCGACCGCGGCAAGGCGGTCGGCGTCGTCTCCTTCGGCCAGCCCTTGGGCGAGAGCGCCCTGCCGCTGATCGCCGTGGCGCTGGTGGCGGCCTTCGGCTGGCGCTCCACCTGGCTGCTCTACGCGGGCTTTCTGGCCTTCCTGGTGATCCCGGTGATTTACGTCCTGCTGGCGGGCAAGGCCGGCGCCATGGGGGCGCACGCCGCCCGGGGGACGGCGCGCCATGCCGGGCGGCAGTGGAGCCGGCGCGAGATGCTGCGCGACAGCCGCTTCCACCTGATGTTGCCGGCCCTGCTGGCGCCCTCCTACGTCTCGACCGGCCTGATCTTTCATCAGGCGCATCTCGCCGAGGCGCGGGAGTGGAGTCTCGCCTGGATCGCCACCTGTTTCCTGGGCTATGCGGCGGCAAAGGCCGTGACCGCCGTGCTGCTGGGGCCGCTGGTCGATCGCTGGACGGCGCGCCGGCTGGCGCGCCTCTACCTCCTGCCGCTGGCGACCTCGGCGGCGGTCCTCGCCGCCTTTGAGCACGAGGCGGGCGCCTTGGTCTATCTGGCGCTGCTGGGCGCGGGATCGGGCGCTTCCTTCACCATCATCAACGCCATGTGGGCGGAGACCTACGGCGTCGCCCACCTGGGTGCCATTCGTTCGATCGCCGCCGTGCTGTCCTCGCTCGGCAGCGCGCTCGCGCCGGCCAGCATGGGCTGGCTGATCGACGGCGGCGCCACGGTCGCGGCGCTCGCCTGGGGCTCGGCGATCTACGTCTTGCTGGCACTGGTGCCGTTCAACATCGCACTGTCGATCCGGCGCTAGAGCATGGCGCTTTGCTATCATGACGACCGGCTTTGGGGAGGAAGCTGTAATGGACTTTTCCAGCTACCAGCGGATGGGCTTCGAGCGGCGCGGCCGCGAGTTGCGCGTCACCATCGACAATGGACGGATGAACGCCGTCGACTTCGAGATGCACGAGGAGCTGGCTCGGCTCTTCCCCGACCTGCAGGGCGACGGGGAGAGCGACCTGATCGTGCTGACCGGCGCGGGCCGCGCCTTTTGCGCCGGCGGCGACATGGACTGGTTTCAGGCGATGATCGACGAGCCGGCGCTCTTTCGCGGCATCGCCAACGACGCCAAGCGGATCGTCAACGGCCTGTTGGAGCTGGAAAAGCCGATTCTGTGCCGGCTCAACGGGGCGGCGGCCGGCCTCGGCGCCTCGATCGCCCTGCTCTGCGATGTCATCGTCGCCGACGAGACGGCGAAGATCGGCGACCCGCACGTCAAGGTCGGGCTCGTCGCGGGCGATGGCGGCGCCGTGATCTGGCCGCAGCTGATCGGCTTTGCCCGCGCGAAGGAGATGCTGCTGACCGGCGACATGATCACCTGCGCGGAGGCGGCCCGGATGGGCCTGGTGAACCACGCGGTGCCGGCCGGGGCGCTTGACGCCAAGACCGATGAGATTGCCGCCAAGATCCTCGCCAATCCGCGCTGGGCGGTGCGCTGGACCAAGACGGCGGTCAACCTGGTGCTGCGCGACCTCGCGAACCGGGTGATGGACGCGGCGATCGCCTACGAAATCAACTCCAACGCCACCGCCGACCGGCGGGAGGCGGTGAGCGCCTTTATCGAGAAACGGGCGCCCAGCTTCAGCGGCAACTGAGGGCCTGGCCGATGTACTTCGCCGGCGCGCCCGAATACATCGCCAAGGCGTGGGTGAATCCACGCCGCTTCCGCCGCGAGGCCGAGATCCTCTCGATCGGCGGCGGCGGCTCGGAGGTGATGAAGGACCCCGCCAGCCGCCAGCCCGGCTGGCCGAAGGCGCCGTGAGACCTTCCGGGGGAGCGGACCGGCCAGGCCGAAACGAATGACCATGACCCCCGTCCATCTGATCGCCGCCATGTGCCTGACGCAGGTACTGGGGATGCTGAGCTTTTCCAGCTTCCCCGCCCTGCTGCCCGTCTTCTTGGACGAATGGGCGCTCTCGGGCACGGAGGCCGGCTGGCTCTCCGGTCTCTTCTTCGTCGGCTACATGGGCGCCGTTCCGGTGTTGAGCGCGGCGACCGACCGGATCGACGCCCGCATCGTCTATCTGACCTCGACCGCGATCGCCTTCGCCGCCGCCCTCGGCTTCGCCCTGTTGGCGGACGGGTTCTGGTCGGCCGTCCCTTTCCGCGTACTGGCAGGCGCGGGGATGGCCGGCACTTACATGCCGGGGCTGAAGGCGCTCACCGACCGGATCGGGGACGAGCGGATCGAGGCCCGCGCCGTCACCTTCTACACCTCGTCCTTCTCCATCGGCGTCAGCCTTTCCTATGTGCTGGCGGGCGAGCTCGCGGACGCGCTCGGCTGGCGCTGGGCCTTCGGCCTGCCAGGGCTGCTGGTGCTGGCCGCCTTCGCGGTCGCTTATCTGGTGCTGCGGCCGAAGCCGGTGAACGTCGTCTCCAGCCGCATCTTGGATTTCCTCGATTTCCGCCCGGTATTCCGCAACCGCCGGGCCATGGCCTTCGTGCTCGCTTATGCCGCCCACAACTGGGAACTCTTCGGCATGCGCGCCTGGATCGTCGCCTTCCTCGCCTTCGCGGCGGCGAGCGCGCCCGAGGGCGGCAGCCCCTTCCTCGCCGCCACCACGGTCGCGGCGCTGGTCGGCCTGGTCGGGATGCCCGCCAACATCTTCGGTGCCGAGTTGGCGATACGTTTCGGCCGCGCCCGCGTCATCCCGCTCTACATGGGCGCCTCGGTCCTGGTCTGCGGCGGGGTCGGCTTCACCGCCGGCCTGCCTTACGCCGTGGTCGTGGCGATCTGCCTGCTGCACGGTGTCACCGCGACCTGGGAAAGCGCCGCGATCACCACCGGCGCGGTGCAGTCGGCGCAAGCCGGACGCAGGGGGGCGACCATGGCCGTCCATACCTTCATCGGCCTGGGCGTCGCCGTCCTCGGCGCCGCCGCCCCCGGTATCGCCCTCGATCTGGCGGGCGGCCCCGAGAGCGAAATCGCCTGGCGTTGGGTCTGGATCACCATCGCCTCGGGCGCCGCCTTCGGGCCGTTGGCGCTCCGATTGTTGCCGCGGGAGGAAGGCTGACGGGCCGCGCCCGGGGCGCCAAGGGCCTCCAGCGCGACAACACCAGTTGCGTCGCCGCCAACTTTCGGTGACCATGCCGGACGGGGCTTGGCGTCGGCGACCCATATGCGGGTAGGGCGCGATCCCCAGTCGGCGTACTTCGGGCGGATTGCCCGGGGCCTCGCGGACGGTGGGAGGAAGATATCTTCAAGGTCGGGTGGCCGACCATCAGGGAGGAATGAGGATCATGAGAACTGTATCGAAATTGATGATCGGCGTGGCCGCGACGGCCCTCGTCGGTCTGGGGGCGAGTGGCGCCAGCGCGCAACAGAACTGGAGCATGGCGACCAGTTGGGGCGGCGGACCGTTGATCGAGTGGCTGGCCAAGCCGGCGGCGGCGATGATCAAGGACCTGACGCGGGGCGAGATCAATATCCAGGTCTTCCCGGGCGGCACGCTCGGTAGCCCGTTGAAGGTGACCGAGACGGTGCGCAGCCGGGTCGCCGAGTCCGGCCACAGCTGGAACGGCTACGACTGGGGCATCGACAAGACCACGGTGCTGTTCGGCGGCTATGCCGGCGGGCTGAACGCCGAGCAGATGCTCCACTGGATGTACCAGGGCGGCGGCAAGGAGCTCTACCGGGAATTCCGGCTGGATAAGTTCGGCGTCATCGCCATTCCCTGCGGCGCCCTGCCGGCGGAGATGGGCCTGCACTCGCGCAAGCGCATCCAGACGCTGGAAGACTTCAAGGGCCTGAAGCTCAGGACCGCCGGCGCCTGGGCCGAGATCGCCCAAGGCCTGGGCGTTTCCACCGTGATCCTGCCGGGCGCCGAGGTCTATCCGGCCCTGGAGCGTGGCGTCGTGGACGCGATCGAGTGGGCACAGCTCTCGATCAACAAGTCGATGGGTTTCCACAAGATCGCCAAGTACATGATCATGCCGGGCATCCATCAGCCGTCCTCGGTGCAGGAGTGCACCTTCAACACGGACGTCTGGAAGGGTCTTTCCAAGTCCAACCAGACGGCGATCGAGATCGCTTCGCAGATCCAGACGATGAACTTCTATCAGAAGGTCGGGCATCTGGACGCCGCCGCCTATGACTACTACGTCAATTCGGGCAACGTGATCGTCGTGCTCGACGACGAGGTGATCAAGAAGGGCAAGGAGCTCTCCTTCGCCTGGGCCGACAAGGTCGCGGCCAAGCAGGGCGGCTGGTTCAAGAAGGTGCTCGACATTCAACGGGCCTATCAGAAGTCCTGGGCGAACGCCCACAAGTATCGGTAAAGAGTCCGATGATCCGACCCCGTCCCTCGGGACGGGGTCGACATCTCGATCCGCCCGCGCCGTGGCTACGCCTATTGCCCCGGCGCGGGCGGTTTTTTTTCGCGAGACGGTCCGCGCGGCTTCGCCTTCCGCCTACAGCGGAAACACCAGCAAGACATCCACCCGCCGGCTCTCCAGGATCACGCGGCGTTCCGCCAGGCGCGGGGCGCCCGCCTCGAAGACGACGCGGTCGAGATATTTCCCGACCGCGAACATCTCGCTCCCGCCATCCTGCATGGTGCGGACGACGGTGAAGTTGCTGCGAGCCGAGACGGCCTCGCCTTCGGGGATAAGGGCCGGGCGGCCCAAGAGGTGGCAGTAGGTGTGCGGCTCGAAAATGTTGGCGGTGCGGAGCGCCAGGATGCGGTCGGCCATCATGGCGCGCCCCTCGCAATAGAAGATGCCGAGGGGAAGGCCCGCCTCGTGGTTCTCCCGCGTGGTGATCTGGTAGATCGCCTCCTCGGTGAAGTAGCCGGGCCAGGCTTCCAGCTCGCCATCGTCGATTCCGTGGGCGTAGTCGGTGAGAAAATCCTCGATTCGTCCTTGCGTCTCCGGGTCGAGGGAAGCGCTCATCCCGCGATCCCCATGATGCGGCGGTAGCCGGTCCAGAAGCCGCGGATGGCGACCTCCGTGGCGCGGCTCGCATCGCTCGATTCGACGTCGCGCCCCCCCATCTCGATGAAGGCGTTGCGCTCCCCGCTGCCCGCCGTGCCGCGCTGCACGAACTCGTTGATGCAGCCGTCCTCAAGGCTGACCAGGCCGGCGGCGCCGGTGAGATTGCCCTGCATGACCCGCATCCGGGTCTGGGCCGCGTCATCGTCGTCGTAGCCGAGGTAGTGCCAGAAGAGTTCCGTCTCATCCACGCCCCTGGGCGCGAAATAGCGCACGCAGAGCGAATTCAGCGTGAAGTGGATGCCGAGATTGGGAAACACCGCCTGGATCGAATGGGTGATGCCGTCGTCGAACTCGTCCCAGGTATCGAGAAGCTCAGGCGCTTCCAGCTTGGCATCGAACTGGTCCGAATGGACCTCGGCGGCCTGGTATTCCTCGGCCTCGTCGAAGGTGGCGCGCTTGGCGTAGCTCACATGGTGCCACTTGTCGTCGGCCATGACGATGCCGCCGTCCATGTCGAGGCGGTTGATCTTGAAGGTCGTGTAAAAGGTGTGCAGCAGGGTGGCGTGATAGGAATCGCGCAAATTCTCCGCATAGAGCTTCCAGTTGTTGTGGATCACCTGGCTGTGCATGCCTAGGCGGTGGAGGGGCCGGTCGAGGGCCCGGCGGACGAACTTCGCCATCACCGGGCCGAGGTAGCTTTCGACCGAAGGCATGTCGTCGTGGAAAGTGCCTAAGACGAGGCCCGAGAAGACCTCCACCCGGATCGGCTCCAGCCGGTGGCGGGCGAGGTCGAAATCCTCCGGCATCCCGCCCTTGCCCTTGAGGCCGTGGCGGAAGGCGAGGCCTTTCAGCCGGCCCGCGAGGTCGTAGGTCCAGGAATGGTAGACGCAGGTCAGCATCTTCGCGTTGCCGCGTTCCTTCAGGCAGACGAGCGCGCCCTTGTGGGCGCAGCGGTTGATCAGGCCGTGCACCTGGCCGTCCTCGTCGCGGGTGACGACGACGGGCACCTCGCCCACCCGCGTCGTCTTGAAGTCGCCCGGCTCGGGCACATCGATTTCGAGGCAGAGGAAGTTCCAGACCGGGCCACGAAAGATCCGCTCCTCCTCGATTCGGTAGATCTCGGGGTCGGAGAACAGGCGGTAGGGAATCCGCGTCACGCCCTCCTCGGGCCAGATCAGGGGCTCGCTCAGCCCGTCGAATGCCGCCACGCTCATGCGCCTGCTCCTCGCCCGTCACCTTGTCCGGCCGACATTATAGGGTCGCCGCGCATTGGGTCGAGCCTCGAACCGGCAAGCCCTTCGATGGCCCTGGGCGGCAAAAAACATCGTCACGCGTCTAAACTATTGGCTCAATTCGTGAAACGTATGCATTTGTGATAGAATGCCCGGAACGTCAGGAGGTTGGGTCATGGACGGCAAGGGTTTCCAGGTGTGGCTTTCGGCGGCGCGCGGGCTGACGCGCGTGCAGCGGCACGAGGCGCTCGCGGTGCTGTTGGGCCGGAGCGAAGGCGAGGCATCGAAGGCCGCGATCGAGCTTGGTGTGGACGAGGCCCGGCGCTGTCCGCACTGCGCGAGCGAAGGGGCGGTTTCGCGCGGTATGGCGCGGGGTCTGCGGCGCTACCAGTGCAAGGGCTGCGGCAGGACCTTCAACGCGCTGACCGGTACGCCGCTGTCGGGCCTGCACCACAAGGAACGCTGGCTGTCGTTCGGGGCGTCGCTGGCGGAGGGGGAGACGGTGAAGGCCTCGGCGGCGCGCTGCGACGTGGCGGTGAGCACGGCGTTCCGCTGGCGTCACCGGTTTCTGGCGGCGGCGCGGAGCGATTCGGAGGTGCTCAAGGGGATCGTGGAAGCGGACGAGACCTACGTCCTGGAGAGCCGGAAGGGCGCGCGCGGGCTGGGACGCAAGGCACGGCGGCGGGGCGGCAAGGCGAAGAAGCGCGGCCTCTCGCGCGAGCAGGTGCCGGTTCTCATGGCGGCGGACCGGAGCGGGACGACGGTGAGCGCGGTGCTGCCCAGGGTCGACGCGGCGGCGCTCACGGCTGCTCTCGACCCGGTGGTCGCGAAGGACGCCCTGCTGGTCTCCGACGGTGGCGCGAGCTATCCACCTTGCGCCGCCGCGCTCGGGGTGAGCCACGAAGCACTCAACCGCTCGATGGGGGAACGGGTTCGGGGCGATCTGCATGTGCAGACGGTGAACAGCCGCCACAGCCGGTTGAAGGACTTCCTGCGTCCCCGCCGCGGCATCGCCACCCGCTATCTGGACAACTACCTGAGCTGGTTCCACCTCGTCGGCCTCGCCCCCGGCGCCAATGACCGAGCCTGCCTCGCCGCCGCCGTAACAAGGTGACGCATACATTTCGCGAATTGAGCCAAACTATTTATCAATCTTCATCACTGAAACTGCGGCTGTTGCGCGCCCAGGAAGGACTCAAAACGAGGCCTCGAAGGCGATCAATATTTTGGGAACCACCCACGACAGAAAGCAGGAGCATCGAAGATGGGATTGCATGGGAAACATTTGGGCCGGGTCATTCTCGGCGCCAGTCTGGCGGCGGCGATGAGCCTGACCGCGCAGGCGGTCGAGCTGAGTTTAGAGCACGTCATGAGCATCGGCAGCAAGGGTACCGGGCTCGGCCAGTTTGGCTATGTCGAGGATTTCGACATGGCGATCAACGGCCAGCACGTCTTGGTCACGGATGCCGCGCACGGCTTCGTGCAAGCCTTCGACAAGACGACCGGCGAGTTCGTCAGCCGTTTCGGCGGCAAGGGCGACGAGGACGAGAACCTGGAGAAGCCGGAAGGCATTTCCGTGGCCCCCGACGGCCGTATCTTCGTGGCCGACTACACGACCGGCGAGGTCAAGATCTACGACAAGGACTACAAGTGGCTGAACACCTTCTCGAAGTATGGTTCCGAGCCCGGCCAGAACATCAAGTCCGAGTTCACCGACATCCATGACGGCAAGTACTACATGCCGGAAGCCGGAAACCACCGGATCAGCGTTTGGGACCTGGACGGCAACTTCCTGTTCCTCTTCGCCGACGGCGGCAATACCACGGCGGACAATGCCCCGGGCCTGGTGAACAACCCGGAGTCCGCGAAGTTCTCGAGCGAGGCGAAGATGTATGTTGCCGACCTGAAGAACGACCGGGTCAATGTTTACGATCCGGCCGGCAAGTTCCTCTTCTCGTGGGGCGAGACCGGCTCCGGCGACGGGCAGTTCAAGACCCCCGCCGGAATCGCGATCGACAAGGACGACAACATCTACGTCTCCGAGATCGGCAACGACCGTGTGCAGGTCTTCGACAAGACCGGCCAGTTCATCACCAAGTGGGGCCACAAGGGCTCCGGCAAAGGTGAGTTCGGCAACCTGCACGGGATCTTCTGCGACAAGGCAACCGGATGGATCTACGTTGCGGACACGGCCAACAACCGCGTCCAGATCTTCAAGCCGGTCCTCAAGAAGACCGCTTCGAACTGACGACACGTGGGCCACGAGCCGGTCGGGCATCGCGCCCGGCCGGCGGCCTCCTCCCCGCAATACGACTCTTCGAGTCCGGTTAAAGGGCCAAACCGATGAAGAACCTCACTCACTTCTTTTCGCGCTTCCAGGGCTCGAAGCTTCGCATCCAGATCCTTGCCGCGTTTGTCCTGCTGTCGGCCATCATCGGCCTGACGGGCGGCGCCGGACTGTTTCTGGCGAACAAGGTGGGCAATTCCGCCGGTAACATCACATCGCTGGCCCTGCCGTTGATCAAGGACACCTCCGTGATCGTCGAGGCCACGCAGGCCGCGCGGGGACAATTGGCCGAAATCAAGGCGGATCCCGCCAATGCCGACTTCGAGGCCATCAGGGTCCAGCTCGGTGCGCTCGATCAGGTCTCCAACGAGAAACTGTCGCGCCTCTCCGAGCTTGCCGGCGTTACCGGCCTTAGTGTCTGGCCCGAAAAGAGTTGAGTGATTTCAGTCAGTTGTGATTCACTGTTTGTATTTAGCAACCAGGGAGACACAACATGTGGACCAAAATCACTCGCCCGAAGTATGAACGCGACCTGCTGCGCTACGCAAGCGACCTGACGGATGGAGAATGGAAGGTGCTGGAGCCGTTGCTGCCTCGCGCCAAAGCGCTGGGACGGCCTCGGACGACGGCATTGCGCGAGGTGGTGAACGCGATCCTCTACCTACTGCGTAGCGGCTGTCCATGGCGCATGCTGCCCCGGGACTTCCCGCCACGCTCGACGGTGCAGCGCTACTTTTATCTCTGGCGGGACGACGGCACCTGGTCCGAGGTCAACCGGCAACTGCTGGTCGCGGCGCGCGAGGCCGAGGGCCGCGCGGCCGGCCCGTCGGCCGGTATCATCGACAGTCAGAGCGTAAAAACCACGGAAAGCGGCGGTATCCGGGGCTTCGACGCCGGAAAGAAAGTCAAGGGCCGCAAGCGTCACATCCTCACCGACACCGGCGGCCTGCTGGTCGCGGTCGTGGTCCACGGCGCCGAGATCCAGGACCGCGACGGCGCGACGGCGGTGTTCGCCGCCATCCCCCGCCACTTTCCCCGCCTGCGCCACGTCTTCGCCGACGGCGCCTATGCCGGGCCCAAGCTCGAGGGCGCACTGAAGCGGATCGGCCGCTGGTCGCTGGAGATCGTCAACCGTCCCGCGGGCGTGAAGGGCTTCCAACTCCTGCCCCGCCGATGGGTCGTCGAGCGCACGCTCGCCTGGCTCAATCGAAACCGGCGGCTGGCCAAGGACTTCGAGACGGCCATCGAGACCGCCGAGGCCTGGATCTTCCTCGCCAGCATCCAACTCCTCACGCGCCGTCTCGCAAGAGCCTGAAAACACTCGATTCATTTCGAGTCGGACTCTGAGTTTCAACTTGGAAGAGAACGCCGGTTACAAGAACGATTTCATTAGTCAATCCAATGCCATGTTGCAGGCCTTCGAGGCCGAAATGGCGGCCAGCCGGATGGCAAGGCAGCGCCTCGACGCGTTCGAGGCCTTGCGCGGCCGACTCACCAAGACCCTGGAAACCTTCGCCAAGGAGAGCGAAGGCCGGATGGGGGCGAACGAGGATGGCGGCAAGACGCTGATCCAGTCGGGAGCGGCCACCATGGACGAGATTGGCATGCTCCTGGACGACACCTTCAACAAGTCCTTTCCGGTTCTAAAGGGTGCCTACGCCTTGATGCGCTACGCTGGGGAGTTGGAGAACGTCGCGCGCAACTATGTTTCGGTTCAGGACGCGAGCAAGCTGCCGGACCTGGAGAAGAGCTTCGCGAAACTGATCAAGAAGTCGCATTCGCGGCTGAGAAAGATCAAGAGCCGCGTCAAGAGCGATGAAGAGAAGGCGCGGATCAAGCAGCTCGGTCAGATGTACAAGGAACTCAAGGCGCTGGTCCTCGGCAAGGACGGGGCCTTCGCGGCCTACCGCAGCTCCCTCGAGGCCAAGGCCTCCACCACTTCGCTGAGCGTATCACTGACGCAAATCGGCGAGAGCTATTCGGCCGCCCTGGCCGACATCTCCGCCGCCGCCAATGAGTTGAGCGACAGCATGTCCGAGACGACCCAGGACGTGATCAACAAGGCGTTGCTGACGATCGGCATCATCGTCGTGATCGGCGTCGTCATCGCCCTGGGTCTCGCCGTCGTCCTGACACGGGCCATCACCAATCCGCTGAAGCTGATCACCGAGGCGATGAAGCGGCTCGCCGAAGGCGACAAGGCGATCGAACTCCGCAACATCGAGGACAAGAACGAGATCGGCGACATGTCCCGCGCCGTCGAGGTCTTCAAGCAGAACGCCATCGAGGCGGAGCGACTGGAACAGGAGCAGCGCGCCGAGCAGCAGGCCAAGGAAACGCGTACCGCGACGGTCGAAGCCGTCATTCGACGGTTCGACGAGGCGGTCAAGGAGATGCTGGGGCAGGTTTCAGCGGCGGCCGGACAATTGAACGACACGGCCGCGTCCCTGACCGGAACCGCTCGCGTGACCGAGGAGAGTTCGGGCACCGTCGCGGCCGCGGCCGAGGAAGCCTCCATGAACGTGAACACGATGGCGAGTTCGACGGAGGAACTCTCGGGTTCGGTCGACGAGATCTCTCGGCAGATCGCCACCTCCACCGAAATCGCCGAGCAGGCCGTCACGGAAGCCGGGCAATCGAAGCAGAGTGTCGAGGGCCTGTCCGAAGCGGCCAACGAGATCGGCGCGGTCGTCGATATCATCCGCGATATCGCCGGACAGACCAATCTCCTCGCCCTCAACGCCACCATCGAGGCGGCGCGCGCCGGGGACGCCGGCAAGGGCTTCGCCGTCGTCGCCAGCGAAGTCAAGAACCTCGCTACTCAGACGGCCAAGGCCACGGAAGAGGTCGCGGAGAAAATCGAGGCAATTCAGAGTTCCACCGTTGAGACCGCGGGTAAGATCACGGAAGTCGCGGAGATCATCAATCAAATCTCCCAGACCTCCGCGGCGATTTCATCGGCTGTCGAGGAACAGTCCTCCTCGACGCAGGAAATCGCGCGCAGCGCGCAGCAGGCGGCGGGCGGCACCAGGCAAGTGACCGAGAACATCACGCAAGTCAACGCGGCGGCCAAGGACACGGGCAAAGCCGCGGGATCCGTGGAAGCCCTCGCCGGCGACCTTTCCGGTCAGTCCGACAAGCTGGGGGAGGTGATTCAGTCCTTCCTGGCCGAAGTGCGGCAGGCCTAACCACTGCGTCCAACAATCGCCATCTGCGATGGCCCCGTCTCGAACTCCACCTTGCGATTGGGTGGGGGTCGCGGCGGGGCCTTCGCCGTTTGCGTTACAAGCGCGGGCCGAGTCTCACGGGCGGCGGATTACGCGATAACCACGCGTTCGATCAACCAATAAACGCCGAGCGCGAGAATGGGGAGCGAGAGGGCCCGCACCAGCAGGGTCGAGCGCTCGACCGGCCTCTCGCCCCGCGCCAGCAGGCGGTCGAGGCCCAGCAAGGCGGGGAAGAGAAGTGCCACGATGATCACCTGGCCGATCTCGACGCCGATGTTGAAGCTGGCCAGCGCCAGGACCAGCTGCTCGGTCGGCAGGCCGAAGCCGGCCAGCACGCTGGCGAAGCCGAAGCCGTGCAGCAGGCCGAGCGGGAAGGCGGTGCGCCAGCGGTTGGCGCCGTTCGATGAGAAAAAATTCTCCGCCGCCGCATAGACTATGGTCGCGGCGATCAGCGGCTCGATCCAGGCGGCGGGCAGCGTCAGCACCTCCAGGGCCGCGAGGCTGAGGGTGATCGAGTGGGCGATGGTGAAGGCGGTGACGACGCCGACGAAGGGCCAGAAGCGCCGGGCCCACAGCACCAGCGCCAGCAGGAAGGCGACATGGTCGAAGCCGATGGCGATATGCTCGATGCCGGAGACGGTGTGGCGGGCGAAGACCTGGTGCCAGGCGGCCGGGGAATCGAGTGCGAGTTCCGGCCGCTCGGCGTCCAGCAGGCCCTGCCTCGGCTCGCCCTCGCCGCGCACGACGAGGGCCAGGTGGCGGGCGCCCGCGTCCAGCTCGTGGAACAGCGTGACGCGATAGCGGAGCCGCACCCCCGCCGGGCAGCGCCAGGTCGCGGTCAACAGCACGTGGGTCTCGATGTGGCGCGGCGTGTCCGGCGTCACCTCGCAAGCTTGCCCGTCGGCGGGGAGGAGGCCGGCCTTGGCCAGCAGATAGTCCCGCACGTCGTCCGCGTGGGCGACGACCTCGCCCTCCTCGGTGGTCTCGCTCGGCGCGAGCGGCTTGCCGAGCGCCGCCTCCAGGTCCGCGCGGTGGACGTCGATCACCTGGCGAATTCCGGCCTCGCCGACGTCGAGGCGCGAGGTCGAGAGGTTGGCGACGTGCGCCGCCGCCGGGCCGAAGCCGGCGAACAGCAGAACCAGCGCCGGCCAGAGGCGGGGCAGGCTACTCCGCCGCAACGTTCAGCGGCCCGCCGCCACCGATCTCGACACCGGTGTCGTATGCCTTCAGGCGCGGCAGAACCTTTTCGGCGAAAAGCGTCATGTTGGCCTTCGCCATGTCGTGCGGCATGCCGCCATAGCTGAACATGGAGATCATGGCGCCGGCATCCACCCGCTCGACATATTCGATCAGCCGGTCGTGCACCTGGTCCGGCGTGCCCCAGACCTGCAAATCGGCGAGGAAGTTCACGAAAGCCTCGATCCCGTGCTTGGCGATGTTGTTGGCCAGCGCACCGTAATACTCATAGCCCTTCACATCGGCGAGGCAGGCGTTGTCGAACTCGTAATGCTCCAATGCCGAACGGGAATAGCCCCGGATGTATTTAGCGTGCATCTCGTCGGCGATTCCCTCGTCCTCGTGGCAGGCGATGAAGGTGGCGATGATCGGCTTCGGCGCCTCGACGCCGTTGACCTCCAGGTAGATCTCGCGGTAGGCCGCCAGTTCCTGTTCGGTCTTTTCCCAGGGCTTTTGGGCGATGATCAGGATGCCGACGCCGAGGTGGGCCATGATGCGGGCCGATTCCGGGCTGACGGCGGCGGCATAGACCCGGCCCTTGAAGCTCTGGAATGGGAAGGGACGGATTTCCTTGCGCGGCTGCTTGTAGAACTCGCCGTCGTATTCGATATAGCCGGTCTCCAGCGCCTCCAGTACGGCTTCGGAATATTCGACGAAGCGCTGGCGCGATTCCCCCATCTCGATACGGAAGCCGTCGAACTCGACCCGGCCGAGGCCGCGCCCGACGCCCAGGATCACCCGGCCGTCGGAGACATGATCCAGGACCGAGACCTCCTCCGCCACCCGCACCGGATCGTGCCAGGGCAGCACCACGACCATGGAGCCGAGGCCGACCCGCTTCGTCCGCCCCGCCATGTAGGTCAAGAACTGGGTCACGCTCGGGCACATGGTGTAGTTGTCGAAGTGGTGCTCCGCCGACCAGATCGAATCGAAGCCCAGCGGCTCCGCCATCTCGGCCATCGAGACCTCGTGGGCGTAGACCTCCCGGTCGCTCATGCCCTCGATGCGGTTCTGGAAAAAGGCGCTCATGCCGACATGCATCGGATTATCCTCCCGCCGCCTACGGCATTTGCACGCTATCGCCGGTGGCGAGCGAATGTGCGACGGCATCGGTGAAGTCCATGTAGTCCACGCCGGTGGCGAAGTCGGTGTGGGTCACCGGCTCCAGGCCGCGGACGGCGTTGATGAATTCCTCCTCGACCCGCCAGCCGCCGCGCTTGTCGTCCGCGATCTCGAGCGCCGACAGACCGTCGGCACCGCGCTTGCCGTATTCCAGCCCCATGGCACCACCCTTCGGCTGGGCGAGCCGCAGCGTGCCATCGGTGCCGAAGAACCAGACCTCGGAATCCGCCGGCGCATGGCCGATAACGGTGGAGACGTTGAAGCGCATCTGCCCGCCCTGGGCCAGCTTCGCCGTGATATCGACATGGTCTGGGATGGTCATCGCCACCCGGCGGCCTTCGGCGTCGCGGCGATGCGGCACGACGGCTCGCCCGCTGGCATGCAGGCTTGCGACCGGGCCGACCCAGCGCATCATCGCCTCGTACCAGATCCCCATGCTCATGATGTTGTTGCCGCTCAGCACCCTGTCCTGGCGCCAATGCGTCGGCGAGGAGGAATCGGGAAAGTCGCTGCCCTGGGCGATGCGGGCGTCGAGCGAGATCAGCTCGCCGATCTCGCCGGCGCCGATCATCTCGCGAATTGTCGCGTCGAAGGCGAGCGTGTGCGGCGCCGGCACGAGCTGCGCCACCAGCCGCGGGTGGCGGCGCTCGGCGGTCAGCATCTCGCGCGCCTCGTCCCCGTCGCGGGCCATGCGCGCCTCGCACAGAACATGCTTGCCGTGCTCCAGCGCGGCGACGGTCATGGGCGCATGCATGTAGGGCCATGTGCCGATGCAGACGGCATCGACGCCATCGTCCTCCAGCACGGCCATCCAGTCGTCGGCCACCTTCGGGATTTCAAACTCCGCCGCGACCTTGCCCGCCGACTCCCTCGTCCGGTTGGCGACCGCCACCAGCTCGACGCCGGCCTGTTCGCGAAAGCCCGGAATATGCCTCGACCGCGTATTGCCGCCGGCACCGATCAGGCCGACCCGAATGGTCTCCTGGCCCATGGTCTCTGCCTCCCTCGGATGGATTCCCGTTCCCCGATGCTTGGCACGGCACGCGCGCGCAGGCAACCGGCTGGACCCCTCTTCGGACCACAACTACAGTTTCGTCCCTGAACGATGGTCGAGATGATCATGGCCCGATCCCTGGCGGCATGGGCCCGAAGAGGGTCGTTGGCGGTGCTTTCGATCGCGCTCGCCGGGTGCGCGGCGGCGCCGGCGACAATCGACGTCCCCGATGAGTTGAGGGCCACCCTGGAAGCCGCCCATGTCGGTGTCCCGCCGGGCGTGTTCGCGGCGGGCGCCGCCGGCGCGAACTGGTCCGATATCGCTGGCGGAAAGATCCGGCCGCGCCGCGCCGCCAAGCTGCCGGCGATCGTCTATGCCCATGGCTGCGCCGGCTGGCGGTCGGGGCGCCGGCTGCGCGATATCGCGACCAAGCGGGGCTTCGCCTTCGTGGCCCCGGACAGTTTCGCCCGCACCGCGCGGCGGGGCCGCGCCTGCTGTGGCGGCGGGTGCGTACCCTATGGCTACCGGTCGGAGGAGATCGAATATGCGCTTCGCGAGGTCCGGAAACTGCCCTGGATCGACGGCGCGCGGATCGTCCTCGCGGGCCAGAGCGAAGGCGGCGAACTGGCCACGATGTACAGCGGCCGGGATATCGGCGTCGCCGGCGTCATCATATCCGGCGCCAACTGTTCCAACAGCAGCGGCTGGGTCGGCCTCGCCTCGACGGTGCCGACGCTGATCCTGTCCGGCGGGGACGACGGGCTGGAGACGCTCCGGGGCGACTGCGTGGTGCCGCGAACGACACCGGAAAGCCGGATGGTGGTCTTGCCGGGCGTCGGCCATCAGACGTTCCATTCCGAAGCCGCCGAGCGCGAGATCGAGCGTTTCCTGACGTCGTTGAAACGTCACGAAGCGCGATAGCGCCAGCGGCCGGTGCTTTCCGCGAATTTCGGACCCGTGTTAGAATTCGAAGTCGGGCGGGCGGAGTATGGACATGGACAATCAACGCATCGAAGTGAAGCGAATTGCCGGCGCGCTCGGCGCCGAGATCGGCGGCGTGGACCTGGCCGAGCCGCTCGACAACCGGGCGGCGGAGGAGGTCCACCAGGCCTTCCTCGACCACCACGTCATCGTCTTCCGAGACCAGAAGCTGACACCGCCGGAACAGGTCGCCTTCGGGCGCCACTTCGGCACGCCCAACGAATATCCCTTCGTCGAGGGCCTGCAGGAGGCACCGGAGGTGATCGAGATCCTGAAGGTGGAGAGCGACACCAAGAACTTCGGCGGCGTCTGGCATTCCGATACCAGCTACCTGCCGCGCCCGCCGCTCGGCACGCTGCTCTATGCCCGCGAGGTGCCGGCGGCCGGCGGCGACACGCTGTTCGCCAACACGCGCCTCGCCTACGAGACGCTGTCGGATGGCATGAAGGCGATGCTGGCGGGCCTCGAGGGCGTCAACAGCGCCGCACTGCGTTATTCGGGCGGGCGGCGCGATGCGGCCAAGGGCAACACCCAGATGTTGGCCAAGGGGGTCGAGCGGGCCGACGAGTTGGAAGCGGTTCATCCCGTGATCCGGACCCATTCCGAGACCGGCCGGAAGTCGCTCTACCTCAACACCGCCCACACGGTGCGCTTCGAGGGCATGACGGAAGCGGAAAGCAAGCCGCTGATCGACTATCTGGTGGCCCATATCCAGCGCCCGGAATTCACCTGCCGCGTCCGCTGGGCGGTCGACACCTTGGTCGTCTGGGACAACCGCGCGACCCACCACTATGCCTTGAACGATTATCACGGCCACCGCCGCCGCATGCACCGCCTGACCATCGAGGGCGACGAGCCGAGGTGAGGGGCGCGCGCGGCGGTCCGATCAGCCGTCCCCGAGCGCCGCTTCGATTTCGTCGATCCAGGCCTTTCGCCGCGCGTCCAGGCGGTTGGCGGCCTCCAGCGCCCGCAGGGTGTCGAGAGCCTCTCGCAGATACGGCCGACCGTCCTCGCCGAGCAGCCGCCCGAGGCCCCACAGGGGCACGACCATGAAGGTCCGAAACTGGGCGTTGTCGGGATTAAGGTCCAATAGGGCTGCATATATCCGGCGGGCCTTTTCAAAGGCAGCCACGGCCAGATCGTCGTCGCCCTGCAGTTCCGCCACCCGCGCGATTCTCTCGTGAGAGACGGAGAGGTCGCGCCGCCATCCGGCGTTGTCAGGATCGCGCGCGGCGAGGGCCTCGGCGATCTCCAAGGTCTTCTGGAAGGCGTCGAGGGCGCCGGGGAGATCGCCCTGGGCCACCCGCACGTCGCCGATTTTGTTGTGAGAGACGGAGAGGTCGCGCCGCCATCCGGCGTTGTCGGGATCGCGCGCGGCGAGGGCCTCGGCGATCTCCAAGGCCTTCTGGAAGGCGTCGAGGGCGCCGGGGAGATCGCCCTGGGCCACCCGCACATCGCCGATCCTGTTGTGAGAGACGGAGAGGTCGCGCCGCCATCCGGCGTTGTCGGGATCGCGCGCGGCGAGGGCCTCGGCGATCTCCAAGGCCTTCTGGAAGGCGTCGAGGGCGCCGGGGAGATCGCCCTGGGCCACCCGCACGTCGCCGATCCTGTTGTGAGAGACGGAGAGGTCGCGCCGCCATCCGGCGTTGTCGGGATCGCGCGCGGCGAGGGCCTCGGCGATCTCCAAGGCCTTCTGGAAGGCATCGAGGGCGCCGGGGAGATCGCCGACCACGACGCTCATATCGCCGAGGCCGCCCCAGCCCGTCAGCTCGTCCGGGTCCAGCTCCGTCGCCTTTCGATAGGCATCCCGGGCCTTCGTCGCGCTGTCGAAGCGGGCAAGCGCGCCGAGGTGGCGCGCGGCGCGCGCCGCCTCTCGCAACGAGGGCCGGCCCTCGGCTTCGAGCCGTTGCAGGGTCCGGGCGAAAATCGCCTCGGCCGGTCCGACCTCGCCCTTGCCGAGGAATTCGAGAGCATGTTCGATACCGGGCGGCGCGTCCGGTTCCTTCCGCTTTGAGGACAGATCGTCGATCGCCTCGGTCAGTTCCTTGATCCGTTCCGCCGAGGCTTCGCGTTCTCTCTCGTGGCCCGCGATCAGGGCCTTGACGACATGGTCGACATCGAAACTCAGGGGCCTGTTCGGCTGCGACTTCCATCTGGCGAGAACGAACCCCAGCACCACCAGAACGACGGCGATGGCGACGCCGAGGATGAGGATCATCGCCGACGGGTCGCTTTCCCGCCGCTCGCTTCCGAAAAGCGATCCGAGGATCGAGGCGAAGTCGGCCGTCGGTGTCGCCTCCAGATGCGCCGTCCATGCGGCATGAGCGAAGCCGAGGAAGATCAACAGAACGGCGAGGATGAAGCCGTAGCGAAGCAGCAGGCGAACAATACCGCCGCTGTCACTCTCGGGGACCGGTTGGAGGATCTTTGAGTTGATGAGCGTGCGATGGATGCCGAAGACAAGGAACAGGACGAAGCCGACCAGGACGAGCGGATTCGCAAGATGGGGTAGAATATCCGCCAGTTTGTCCAAGCCTTCCATCGCCCCGCCAATACAACACATTCGCGCAACCGCGAATATGAAAAATTGGGCCGAGGTCCGCGACCCTCACACGAGATGCGCGCGGAACTCCCGGATCACCGCCTGGTAGACCTCGCGCTTGAAGGGGGCACTGGCCTGGATCAGGCGGTCGGGGGGCATCCAGGTCCAGGTGTCGAACTCCGGCTCCGCGACATCCCCGACCCGAAAGTCGCCGTCGTTGCCGGTGAAGCGCATGCAGAACCATTTTTGCGTCTGGCCGCGATAGCGGCCATGCCAGACCTGGTCGGCGATCGCCTCCGGCAGGTCGTAGGGGTGCCACTCGCGGCTCTCGGCCAGCAGTTCCGCCCGGTCGGTGCCGGTCTCCTCCAGCAGCTCGCGCCGGGCCGCCGCCGCCGGGCTCTCGCCCTCGTCGATGCCGCCCTGGGGCATCTGCCAGGCCTCCGCCACCTGGTCGATCCGCTGGCCGGCGAAGATCAGGCCGGCCGGGTTCACCAGCATGATGGCGACACAGGGACGGTAGGGGCGTTCGTGATAGGGAAGCATGACGGAGTTCCGGGCCGGCCTTGGCGCCGGCACCCTAACCGGTCTTGCCCGCGACGTGAACCGCGCTCAAGGGCGCCAAGGTGATGCCCCGGGCCTCCAGCGTTTCGGCCCACAGCAGCAGCCGCTGGATGGTGATCGGGTAGGGAAAGCCGATGCCGATCGCGCTGCCGCGCGTCCGCGCCGTCTCCTCCAGCGCCGCCAGCTCGGCATCGATCGCGTCGCGGTCGACCTCGTCGTCGATGAAGCGGTCGTTCGCCGCCCGGTCGAGCCCCACCAAGCCGGCGATCTCGTAGCCGAGGCCCTCGCCGCTGCGCCGGCTGTCGAGGAAAATGAGTTCGCGCGATTTGAGCGCGCGGAGCACCGGTCCCAGATGCTCGGCCGAGCGGGTGAAGCGGGCGCCCAGTTGACTGGTGATCCCGACATAGCCCTCGAAGCGTTTCAGCACCCAGTCCAGCCGCTCGATGTTGTCCTTGGTGTCGAGGGTGGTCAACAGGGTGTGCGGGCCGGGGTCGTTTTTCGGATAGTCATAGGGCTCCATCGGCACCTGAAGGACGATTTCATGGCCCCGACCGCGCGCCTCGTCGGCCAACTCCTGCAAGTTCCGGCCATAGGTCGCGAAGGCGAGAGTAATCTCTCCCGGCAGTTTTTGGATCGCCGACGTTGTCTCCGCGCGCGAAAGACCGAGACCCCAGATCAGGATGGCGACGCGAGGCCGGCCGGCCTCGCCCTGAAAGGGCCGCGCGTGACGGGCCCAGGCGGGGGCCGCCTGGTTGGGGGCCGCCTGGTCGGGGGCGGGCTTGGCCACGCCCCCGGCCGCCGGCGGTTTGGCCACCTCGGTGGTATCCGCGCTCTCCGCCGGAGGCGTCTCGTTCCCCTCGCTCGTCGCGCCGACGGCGACCGTCGCGGCGGCCGTCATCGGCGGGCGTTCTCCCGGCTCCTGGTAGCTCCATTGCAACCACAGCAACAGTCCGCCGAAACCCAGCACCAGAACGAAGATCGTCAGCGTCAACGGAGACGGCGCGCGGCGGCCGGAACGCTCGGGGGGGAGGATCTGGGAGCGAGTCTTCGACAAGGGTCCGTTTCGCTACGATCCGATTTACGCCATTGTTGATGAGCGGGACGTGCGCCCGGTTTCAACCGGCCGACTATCGCGCGGGCCCGGCGTTAATTGGCCGTGCGCTCGCCCAGAATGGTGAGGCCGCGCAGCAGGTCGAGGGCGTAGGCCAGCTGGAAGTCCTTGGGCGTGTCCTCGGAGGCGTTGAGCGCCGTCTTGCCCGTTTCCTTCTCGTCCTTCTTCGCCTCGTCGTCCTTCTTCGCCTCGTCGTCCTTCTTCGCCTCGTCGTCCTTCTTCGCCTCGTCGTCCTTCTTCGCCGCGTCGTCCTTGTTCCCTATCCGGCCGCGCAGGTCCGCCTCGCTGCGGCGCGTGCCGCCCTGGACCGATGAAACCTTGACCTGCTCCACCTCGATGTCCGGCTCGATCCCCTTGGCCTGAATGGAACGGCCGGAGGGCGTGTAGTAGAGCGCCGTGGTCATGCGGATGGCGCCATGGCCCTGCAGCGGCACGATGGTCTGCACCGAGCCCTTGCCGAAGGATTTGGTGCCGAGGATGATCGCGCGGCGGTGGTCCTGCAAGGCGCCAGCGACGATCTCCGAGGCCGAGGCGGAGCCGCCGTTGATCATGACGATCAGAGGCTTGCCCCCGGCCAGATCGCCCTCGCGGGCGTTGAAGCGTTGCGCCTCCTCCTTGCGCCGGCCGCGGGTCGAGACGATCTCGCCCTGACCGAGGAAGGCGTCGGACACGGCGACCGCCTGGTCCAGCAGGCCGCCCGGATTGTTGCGGAGGTCGAGGATGTAGCCCTTGGCATCGTCGCCGAGCTGCTCGGTCAGCTTCTCGAAGGCGCGCTTCAGACCGCGGTTGGTCTGCTCGTTGAAGGAAATGATGCGGATGTAACCGACATCTTCCTCGGTGCGATAGCGGACCGACTGGATGCGAATGACCTCGCGGGTGATCGAGACGTCGAAGGCCTTTTCTTCGCCGCTGCGCGCGATGGTGAGTTTGATCGAAGACTTGACCGGCCCGCGCATCTTCTCGACCGCCTGACCGAGGGTCAGGCCCAACACCGGCTCGCCGTCGAGGTGGGTCACCAGATCGCCGGAGCGAAGTCCGGCCCGGGCCGCCGGCGTGTCGTCGATCGGCGAGACCACCTTGACCAGGCCGCTCTCCATCGTCACCTCGATGCCGAGGCCACCGAACTCGCCCCGCGTCTGCACCTGCATGTCGCGGTAGCTCTTGGCGTTGAGGTAGCTCGAATGCGGATCGAGCGAACTCAACATGCCGTTGATCGCCGCCTCGATCAGGTCGGGGTCCTTGACCTCGTCGACATAGTCCGAGCGGATGCGCTCGAACACGTCGCCGAACAGGATCAGCTGACGATAGGTCTCGGAATCCTGTGCCCTGGGTTGGACCGCGCCCAGAAGCAGGCCCGCAATCAGGGTAATACCGAGCAGGCTGTTTCGCATTATCCGCTAACCTTCCCTTTTGCCACCGCCATCCAGGGCAGTGGATTGATCGGTTTCCCCCCGCGTCTCAACTCCACGTATAACGTGGGTGACGCCTCGTCAATCGAACCCATCTCTCCCACGGGCTCGCCGGCGAGCACATGCTGCCCGACGATTCCATAAACCCGCGACATGCCGGAAAGGAGCAGATGATACTCCTCACCGAGAGAGATGATCAACAACAGTCCATAATCGCGAAACTCGCCGGCGAACACCACCTTGCCGTCGAAGGGCGCCACCACCTGCGTTCCGGCCGCCGTCGTCATGCGGATGCCCTTGAGCGACAGGCCGGCCGCTTCCACGGCCGAGCCGAAGCGTCCTATGATCCGCCCCCGGGCGGGGAGCGGCAACTTGCCCCGGCTCTGGCTGAAGCTGATGACCGGCCGCGGCAACGCCGCCACCCGCAGCATTTTCTCCCGCTCGACGGCCTCCAACTGGGCCGCCTCGTCGGCGAGACGGGCGGCTTCCAGTTCGACCCGCTGCTTGGCCGCCGTCGTCTCGCGTTCGAGAAGGAAACGCTTCTGCGTGTGGACGGCGGCGACCCGCTCGCGCGCCCGGCGCTCGGCTGTACGGGCATCGAGGCGGCGTTGTTCACGCATGTCGGAACCCTCTCGCCGGCGGGCCCGGGTCCGCTCGGCGGTGGCGGCGGCGATCGCCTTGCGTTGGATCGCCGCCCGCCGTTCCAAGGCCGCCCGCCGGGCCGCGTCCCGGCGGCGGCGCGTTTCGGCGGCGCTCAACCGGTTGACGAGGTCGGTAAGGCTCTTGGCCTCCCGGGAGAGCCGGGCGACCTCCTTCTCTTCCCGCCGTCGCGACGCCATCAACCGGCTTTGCAGCGCCCTCCGGGCGGAAACCAGCTCCTCCAGTTCCACCCGGCGGACCTGTAGCTGGCGGTTGCCCTCGGCGCGCCGCCGGCTTTCCGCCTCGACCTCGCCGCGAAGCGACGCCAGTTCGCCGAGATCGGCGCGAATCTCACTTGCTTCGCCTTCCAGGCGTTCGACCAGCATGCTCATCAGCCGGGCGCCGCGGTAGGTGTCGATGGGCGAGCCGGAACTGGCCAGGATGGAGATGGCGCTGCGGCGCGAGAGGCGGCTTAGGCTCGCGAGCGTGATCGAGATTTCTTCCCGCCGGCCTTCCAGCGCCCGCTGTTTCTGGCTGGTGGCGACGGAAATCTCCGCTAGCCGCTCCTCGGATTTCTCGATTTCGGCCTGGGCCGCGTCGATCCTGGGCATCAGCCCCAGCAGGCGGAAGCGAATCGTCTCCAACTCCCGCTCCAGACGCCGGGCGCGGTCGTCGATCTCGCGCACGTTGTCCCGGCGGCGCTCGAGCTCGCCCCCGACCACGCCGAGTTCGCGCCGGGCCTCGCCGTCGACACTCCCCGCCGCCAACGCCGCGCCGGGCGCCAGCAGGATCAACCCGGCGACGAGCGCGCGAAAGGCGCGGGTGATACGGCTCTCAGCCCGTGGCACGGCTCTCCATCACCTGTTCGTTCCGGCGAAGGGGATGCAGCAGCGAGCGGCCGGTCATCGCCGCCGGCACATCGAGCGCCAGCAAATCCAGCACCGTTGGCGCCACGTCGGCGAGCCGCCCGTCGTCGAGCCTCACGGCGGCCGGCGGGTTGACCAGCAGCAGCGGCACCGGATTGGTGGTATGCGCCGTGTGGGCTTGGCCGCTCGCCGGGTCGACCATCATCTCGACGTTGCCGTGATCGGCGGTGACCAGCATCGCGCCGCCGGCGCCGGCAAGCGCCGTCTCCAGTCGCCCGAGACAGGCATCCACGGTCTCGACCGCCAGCTTGGCGGCCTCCAGGTCGCCGGTGTGGCCGACCATGTCGGGGTTGGCGTAGTTCGCCACGATCAGATCGAAGTCGCCGGACCCGATCGCCGCGACCAGCCGGTCGGTGACCTCATTGGCCGACATTTCGGGCCGCAGATCGTAGGTCGCGACCTTGGGCGAGGGGATCAATATCCGCTCCTCGCCCGCGAAGACCCGTTCCGAACCGCCGTTCAGGAAGAAGGTGACGTGGGCGTATTTCTCCGTCTCGGCGATGCGGAGCTGGCGCAGGCCCGCCATGGCGACCACCTGCGGCAGGGTGTCTTCGGGCAACATCGGCGGGAAGAGGACATCGAGGCGCCGGTCCAGGGCTTCGGAATAGGAGACCATGCCGAGGCTGGCGGCGAAGTCGACCCGCCGGGCGCGCGCGAAGCCATCGAAGTCGGGCTCCAGCAAGGCGGCCAGGATCTCGCGGGCCCTGTCGGCGCGGAAATTCGCCATCAACAGGCCGTCGCCGCCGGCCATACCGATATAATCGCCGATCGCCGTCGGGGTCACGAACTCGTCGCTCTCGCCGCGGGCGTAGGCGGCCTGGATCGCGGCGAGCGCGTCATCCGCCCGCTCGCCGGCGCCCTCCACCAGCAGCGCATGGGCTCGCCCGACCCGGTCCCAGCGCTGGTCGCGGTCCATGACCCAGAAGCGGCCCGTCACCGTGGCGACGCGCGTGTCGTCGAGGCCGTCGATCGCCGCCTGGAAGGCGGCCATGTCGTCGCCGGCGCTCTTGGGTGGGGTGTCGCGGCCGTCGAGGAAGGCGTGAACGCGGACCGGCACGCCCTCGGCCACCAGCGCTTTCGCGAGCGCCGAGATATGATCCAGGTGTGCGTGCACGCCGCCCGGCGACAGCAGGCCCATCAGGTGACAGGCCCCGCCACTCGCCCTCAGCTTGGCGACGAACCCGTGGAAGGCCGGCAGGCGGGCAATCGATCCGTCGGCGACGGCGGCATCGATCCGGGGCAGGTCCTGGCGCACGATCCGCCCGGCACCGAGGTTCTGGTGACCGACCTCAGAATTCCCCATCTGCCCCGCCGGCAGGCCGACGTCGTCGCCCGAAGTGTTCAGCAAGGACCGGGGAGCGCTCGCCCACAGCCGATCGAACACCGGCGTCCGCGCTTGGCACACGGCGTTGTCCTCGGCATGTTCGCGATGGCCCCAGCCGTCCAAAATGCAGAGGACGACGGGTTTCGGTCTGCTCTCGGTCATATCTTTCCGGTCTTTCCGGCTCGATATCGGCTGTATCCGGCCATGGCGAAGCGGTCGCGACATCGCGCCCCGATACGCGAATCGCCGAGCCTCGACGATACTCATCGGTCCGGACGGAGTCATCCGTTATCTGGTCGATAGGCGGCCCGGGCCCGGCCCGCCGCGGGCCTCCCGCCACCGTCGGCGGCTCGTATCCGGTCAGCGCCGGCGCTGCTCCAGCACGACGCAGGTAGCGGTGTAGAGCACGCCCCAGACAAACAGCGTGGAGAGCGCGATCACGAACAGCCTGGGTCCGGACTGCGCGGTGAGGGCCATCGAGGTCCGCAATTCCATCCACCAGAGCGGTGGAACGGCGTGACGAGGTGCGCGATCACGAAGCCGACGGGTACCGACAGCGCAAGGATCAGCGCGGCGATCGCCAACTGTTTCGTCTTGGTCCCACCGTCCTCCGACAGGCTCGAAACAAATCCAGCTTCGTGCATCGCCCTTGCCCCTCTTTTCGGCGGTCTCCCGACAATGAACGGAAACACCTAATTGGTTATTAACGATCCCCATGCCGGCCATCGGATCCCTCGGCGCTGGACCCTCGCCTGGATCGCGGGCATGCTGCGGCTCCCTCCTCCGACCCCGCCCCGACGGAGCCACTCGGCCATGACCGCCCCTACGTCCGCTGCGCTCGACGGCATCCGCATCCTCGATCTCACCCGGATCATCGCCGGGCCCTTCTGCACCATGCAGCTGGGCGACCTGGGCGCGGATGTGATCAAGATCGAGCATCCGGCGCGCGGCGACGACACCCGCGCCATGAAGCCGCCCGAGGCCGGTGGCGAGAGCCATTTCTACCTCGCCTTCAACCGCAACAAGCGGAGCCTGGCGCTCGACCTCGCGAGCGCGCAGGGCAAGGGAATCATCCACGAGCTGGCGGCCGGCGCCGACGTGTTGGTCCAGAACTTCCGCCCGGGCGTCATGGCCCGCCTCGGCTTCGGCTACGAGACCATGGCCGCGCGCCATCCGCGGCTGATCTACTGCTCCGTCTCCGGCTACGGGCAGAGCGGGCCGATGGCCGACCGGCCCGGCCTCGATCCCGTGCTGCAGGCCGAAAGCGGGATGATGTCGATCACCGGCGAGCCGGGCGGCGATCCCATGCGCCACCCCCTCTCGATCATCGACATCACCACCGCCTTCTACGCCACCACGGCGATTTTGAGCGCGCTGATCGGCCGGGAGAAGACGGGGCGGGGCCAGCACATCGATGTGGCGCTGTTCGACGCTTCCGTGGCGCTGCTGGGGAACGCGGCGCAGTTCTACCTGGCGTCGGGCGAGGACCCGGGACGCCACGGCAATGCCCATCTGGCGGCGGTGCCGGTGGGTCTTTTCCAAACCGCGAACGACCCGCTCTACCTGGCGCTCGGCAACGACCGGCTCTATCGCGCCTTCTGTCGGGAGATGATCGAGCGGCCGGACCTGGCCGAGGACCCACGCTTCGAGACCAACGGCGACCGCAACGCCAATCGGCCCCTCTTGATGGCCATCGTGGCGGAAATCTTCGCGACCAGGCCGGTCGAGGACTGGCTGGCCAGGGCGCGGAAGGCGGGCCTGCCGGCGGGCGCGGTCAGGCAAATCTCGGCCGCGCTCGAAAGCCCGGAGGTGGCGGCGCGCGGCATGCTGCGGGAAGTCCAGCATCCGAGCGCCGGGTCGCTGCGCCTGCTGGGCTCGCCGATGAAACTCTCCGAGACGCCGGTCCGCGAACCCTCGCCACCGCCGCTCCTCGGCCAGCACACGGACGAGATCTTGCGCGAGGTTCTGCATTACGACGAGGATGGAATCCAGGCGTTGCGCGACGGCGGCGTCGTCGCCTGAGGCGGCCGCGGAGGGACGAGCGATGGCAGAACGGGTTTCCTACCGGGTCGAGGACACCATCGCCCGCATCCGCTTCGAGCGGCCGGAGAAGCTGAACGCGATCGACCAGGTGATGTGGAAAGGCCTGCTCACGGCATTCGCCCGCCTGAAGGCGGACAGGAACGTCCGCGTTGCCCTGCTGGAGGCCGCCGGCCGCGCCTTCTGCGCCGGCGCCGACCTGAGGGAGACCGCCTGGCGGGGCGAGGGTGGGATCGAGACCCGGCGCCGGGTCGAGCGCAACCAGCAGGATCTCGCCCGTCTCATGACCACGGCGCCGGTGCCGATCGTCGCCGCGATCCAGGGCCATGCGATCGGCGGCGGGGTGGAGATCGCGCTCGCGGCCGACATGCGGATCGCGGCGGATGACGCGAGCTTCGCCTTCACCGAGGCCGGCATCGGCCGCTTCATCACCGGGGCCGCCAGCCTGCTGCTGCCCCGCGCCGTCGGCCTCGCCTGGGCCAAGCGGATGATCCTGACCGCCGAGCCGGTGGGCGCCGAACGGGCCCTCGCCATCGGCCTGGTCGAGGAGGTGGTGCCAGTGGGCGAGCTGGAGGCGACCGCACTGGCGCTCTGCGCCAAGATCGCCGCCAACGCGCCGATCTCCGTGCAGCTCGCCAAGCGCTCGCTCAACCGGGTGAACCTGGTGGAGCTGGAGCGGGCCTTGGCGCTGGAGACCGACGGCCTGATCGAGACCTATGGCAGCGACGACAACGAAGCCGGCGCCGCCGCCTTCGGGGCGCGAGAAAAGGCGGATTTCAGGGGCGGATGAGGGGAGAGACGCAATGACGACACCAATCTACGAGGCCTATGCCATCAAATATGGCGACCGGGTCGGCACCCGGGGCCACATCTTCGTCCATGGCGATCCGCACGACGCGCCCCAGCCGATGGACTATTTCGTCTGGGCCATCCGCTCGGCGGAGCGGACTTTCGTCATCGACGTCGGCTATGGCCGCGAGGAGGGCGAGGCGCGCGGGCGGACCTTCCTGCGCTGCCCGAGCGAGGGGCTGGCATTGGTCGGCATCGACGCGGCCGAGGTCGAGGACGTCATCATCACCCACATGCACTACGACCACGCCGGCAATCTGGAACTGTTCCCGAACGCCCGCTTCCATGTTCAAGATAGCGAGATGAACTTCGTTACCGGGCGGGCGATGACGCACCCGGCGCTGCGCCATTCCTTCCGCCTCGACGACGTGCTGGAGATGATCCGCCTGATCTACGGCGACCGGGTGGTTTTTCACGCCGGCGACGAGGAGCTGGCACCGGGCGTCAGGCTGCTGCACATGCCGGGCCACACCCACGGCCTCCAGTCGGTCCTGGTCGAGACCGCGCGCGGGCCGGTGATGCTGGCCTCGGACGCGGCGCATTACTATGAAAGCCTGACCGACGGCACGCCGTTCCTCACCCATGTCGACATGTTCGGCATGCTGGAGGGTTTCCGCCGCCTGACGGCGCTGGCGCCGACGCCCCAGCACGAGCGGATCGTGCCCGGGCACGATCCGCTCGTGCTGAAACGCTATCCGGCGCCCTCGCCGGAGCTGGAGGGCATCGTCGTCCGTCTCGACGTCGCGCCAACGGACTAATATTGGCCATCATAAATGATGGCGCGCCCGGCCACCCCGCTCCCCCGGCCCAACCGCCCCAAGGGTACACTCCACGGGTGGTTGGGCCGGGGGAGCGGGGTGGCCGCGACTTCAGATAGTGACTACTAGGGAGGAAGAAGACCCATGAAAGTCGGATTCATCGGCCTCGGCACAATGGGGTCGAGTATCGCGCTCAACGCGCTTCGCGGCGGCAACGAGCTGATCGTCCACGATCTGAACGAGGAGGCGGCGGGCCCGCATGTCAATGCGGGCGCCAGCTGGGCCGACGGTCCGGCCGCCGTCGCCGAGGCCTCGGAAGTGATCTTCACCTCGCTTCCCGGCCCGGCCGAGGTCGAGACGGTGGCGACCGGCGCGAACGGCCTGCTGGAAGGCGCGCGCGAGGGACAGGCCTATTTCGACCTCTCGACCAATTCGCCGACCGTGGTGCGGGGGATCGCGGCGACCTTCGCCGAGAAAGGGATTCAGGTGCTGGACGCGCCGGTGAGCGGCGGGCCCGAGGGCGCGCGAACCGGCAAACTCGCCATCTGGGTCGGCGGCGACAGGGCGACCTACGACCGCTTCCTGCCGGTGCTCGGCGCGATGAGCGACCGGCCGTTTTACGTGGGCCCGGTCGGGTCCGGCTCGATCGCCAAGCTGGTGCACAACTTGTCCGGCTACATGGTGCAGACGGCGCTGGCCGAGGCTTTCACCATGGGCGTCAAGGCGGGCGCCGATGCCGGCGTCGATGCCGAGGCCATCTGGCGCGCGGTGCGCCAGGGCGCCCTCGGCCGACGGCGGACCTTCGACATGCTGGCCAAAAACTATCTCCCCGGGCGCTTCGATCCGCCCGATTTCGCCCTCGCGCTCGCCCGCAAGGACGTCCGCCTGGCGGTCGAGCTCGGCCGCGAGTTCGACGTGCCGATGCGCATCGGCAGTCTCACCTACCAGGAGATGACGGAGGCGATGAACCGGGGCTGGGAAGGCCGCGATTCCCGCTCCACCATGCTGCTGCAGGAAGAGCGCGCGGGCGGCGTCCAAGTCCGGGTCGACCCCAAGCGTATCGGCGAAATTCTCGAGGAATAGAACGGCTCGAGTTCAATCCCAATCGCCCGGCCAGGCTTTCCCCCGAGTGGGGCGAAAACCGCCATGGTTGGCGCCAGGCGCCTCAGGCCGCGTCCTCGCGCATCATGTCCGAGCACTTCTCGCCGATCATGATGCAGGGCCCATTGGTGTTGCCGGAGATGAGGGTCGGCATGATCGAGCCGTCGGCGACGCGCAGCCCCTCCATCCCGTGCACGCGCAGGCGATCGTCGACGACCGCCATCGGATCATTCCCCATCTTGGCCGTGCCGACCGGGTGGTAGGCGGTCTCCGACGTGCGGCGGATGAAGTCGAGGATCTCGTCGTCGGTCCGCACGTCGGCTCCGGGCGCCACCTCGGGCCCACGCAGTTCGTCCATCGCCTTCGTCTCGATCACCTCGCGGGTCTTGCGCACCCCGTCGATGAGCGTCCGCCGGTCGAGGGGGTCCGAGAGGAAGTTGAAGCGGATCTCGGGATGCTCCGCCGGATCGGCCGAGCCGATATGGACCGAGCCCAGGCTCTCCGGCCGCAGCACATAGAGCGCGATGGTCATGCCCGGATCGGGGCCGAGTTCGCGGGTTTTGCGCAGGATGGCGTGGAAGGGAACGAAGTGGAGCTGGATGTCCGGTATCTCCAACTCCGGCCGGGTCTTGAGGAAACCCAGCACCGGGGCGGACGGCAGATTCAGCAAACCCCGCCGCGTCGTGGCGTAGCGCAGAATCTGCCAGAGCAGCTTCACCCCCCGCGCGGTGTCGTTGTAGACGACGCCGCGCTTGACGATCCGCCAGATGAGCCTCGGCGCCATGTGGTCGCGCAGGCTCTCGCCGACACCGGCCAGTGCGTGGCGCATCTCGATGCCGTGGGCTTGCAGCACCTCGGGCCGGCCGATGCCGGAAAGCTCCAGCAGTTGCGGCGTGGCGATTGTGCCCGCGCACACCACCACCTCGCGCCCCGCCCGCGCGCTCCGCGGCTGGCCCTGGACGTCGTATTCGATGCCGACGCAGCGCTTGCCCTCCAGGATCAGCCGGCGGCCCAGCGCCCGGGTCTCGATCGTCAGGTTGGCCCGGTCGCGGGCCGGGCGGAGATAGCAATAATCGGCGCTCATCCGCCGCCCGTTGCGGATCGTCGTCTGGGTACGGACGATGCCTTCCTGGGTCTCGCCGTTGTAGTCGGGATTGGGCGCGAGGCCGAGTTCCTCGCCCGCCTTGAAGAGGGCGTCGTAAAGCGGGCTTTGGTCGACCGCCTCGCTGACGTGCAGGGGGCCGCCCCGGGCGCGGAAGGAATCCGCGTGGTGCTCGTAGTTCTCCATCCGCCGGAACACCGGCAGCACGTCGTCGTAGCTCCAGCCGCGATTTCCGAGCTGCGCCCAGGTGTCGTAGTCGAGCTGCTGGCCGCGGACGAAGACGAGGCCGTTGATCGAGCTGGAACCGCCGATCACGCGGCCGCGCGGCACCGGGATCCGGCGCCCATCGGTGCTGTCCTCGGCTTGCGCGCGGTAGCACCAGTTGGCCGCCGGATTGTCGATCAGCTTGGAATAGCTGATGGGGATGCGCGACAGGGGATGCTGCTCCGGCCCGGCTTCCAACAGCAGGACCGAATACTTGCCGTCCTCGCTCAAACGGTTCGACAGCGCGCAGCCGGCCGAACCGCCGCCCACGACGATGAAATCATATTCCCGGCCACTCATGCTTCACCTCCCCGACGCCTATCCGAGGCCAACGCCAGGCCAACGCGAGGCCAACACTAGGCCAACATGCCGTTCCGTGGTATCTCCGCTTGGAATCGGCGATCCATATCGGTCCAAGGACGGAAGCAAGGCGATGAGCATCAGACCCTACCGCGACATCGACCGCCGGACGAGCCGGCAAATCCACGTGGGCTCGGTGCCGGTCGGCGGCGACGCGCCGATCACCGTGCAGTCGATGACCAATACGCTGACCCATGACGTCGATGCCACGGTGGCGCAGATTCACGGGCTGGAGGAGGCCGGCGCCGACATCGTCCGCGTCTCCTGCCCCGACCGGGAATCCGCGCTCGCCTTGAAAGACATCGTCGCCCGGGTCGAGGTGCCGATCGTCGCCGACATCCATTTCCACTATCGCCGCGCCATCGAGGCGGCGGAAAACGGCGCGGCCTGCCTGCGGATCAATCCGGGCAACATCGGCGCCGCCGAGCGCGTGCGCGAAGTGATCAAGGCGGCCAAGGACCATGGCTGTTCGATGCGGATCGGCGTCAACGCAGGCAGCCTGGAGCGCCACCTCCTGGAGAAATACGGCGAGCCCTGCCCCGAGGCCATGGTCGAAAGCGCCCTCGATCACGCCCGAATTCTTCAAGACAACGACTTCCACGAGTTCAAGATCTCGGTAAAGGCCTCCGACGTCTTTCTGGCCGTCGCCGCCTACCAGCAGCTGGCCGACGCGATCGACTGCCCCCTCCACCTCGGCATCACCGAGGCGGGCGCGCTCCGGAGCGGCACGATCAAGTCCTCGATCGGCCTCGGCATGCTGCTCTGGTCGGGGATCGGCGACACCATCCGCGTCTCGCTCTCGGCCGACCCGGTCGAGGAGATCCATGCGGGCTACGACATCCTGAAGTCGCTCGGACTTCGCCGGCGCGGCGTCACCATCATCTCCTGCCCGTCCTGCGCCCGTCAGGCCTTCCCCGTGATCAAGACGGTGGAAATCCTGGAAGAACGCCTGGCCCATATCCAGACGGCGATGACCTTGTCGATCATCGGCTGCGTGGTGAACGGCCCGGGCGAGGCGCGCGAGACCGATGTCGGCCTGACGGGCGGCGGCAAGGGCAACCACATGGTCTACGTTTCGGGCGTCGCCGATCACAAAATCGAGGACGACACCCTGGTCGAACACATCGTCGGCCTGGTGGAGACCAAGGCGGCGGAGATCGAAGCCGCCGACCAGGCCGCCCAAGTAGCAGCCGAATAAGCGAGCACGAAGGCGGCCGGGTAGCGCGCTGAAAAGGGCGATGGCCATGAAATAAATCGGAGTTTTGGCGATGTCGACGCTGCAGCCTGTACGCGGCACCCATGATCTGGTCGGCGACGTGGCCCGGCGTCATGCCCACGTGATCCAGACGGCGCGGGCCATCGCGCACCGCTATGGCATGGAGGACGTGGATACGCCGATCTTCGAGTTCACGCCCGTCTTCGCCCGCGCGCTCGGCGACGGCTCGGACGTCGTGCGCAAGGAGATGTACACCTTCGCCGACCGGGGCGGCGACGAGATCACGCTCCGCCCCGAATTCACCGCCGCCATCGCCCGGGCCTTCATCTCCGGCGGCATGCGCCAGAACCTGCCCTTGAAGTTCTTCGCCTCGGGCCCGGCCTTCCGATACGAGCGCCCGCAGAAGGGCCGCCAGCGCCAGTTCCACCAGATCGACGCCGAGATCCTGGGCGTCGAGGGCCCGCAGGCGGACATCGAGGTGATCGCGCTCGGCCAGGATATCCTGGCGGCGCTCGGCATCGCCGCCGACTGCCGGCTGGAACTCAACAGCCTCGGCGATTCGGAAAGTCACGCGGCCTACCGGCGGGCGCTGATCGACTATTTCTCCGGCCACAAGGCCAAGCTCTCGGAAGACAGCGTCGAACGGCTGGAGCGCAACCCGCTGCGAATCCTCGATTCCAAGGACGATGGCGACCGCGCGCTGCTGCCCGACGCACCCCGAATCGAGGACTATCTCAATTCCCACTCCAAGGATTTCTTCGATGCGGTGAAACGAGGGCTCGACTCCCTCGATATCGCCTACGAGATCAACCCACGTCTGGTGCGCGGCCTCGACTACTACACCCACACCGCCTTCGAGTTCATCACCGGGGCGCTGGGCGCCCAGGGCACCGTGCTCGGCGGCGGGCGCTACGACGGGCTGATCGAAATCCTGGGCGGGCCGCCGACGCCGGGCATCGGCTGGGCGGCGGGGATCGAACGGCTTGCCATGCTGCTGGACGGGGTGCCGGCCGAACCTCGCCCGATCGCGCTGCTGCCGATCGGCGAGGCGGCGGACGGCGAGGCGTTACGCCTCGCCCACCGACTGCGCGGCGCCGGTTTCCATGTCGAGCACGGCTACCGCGGCAACCTCGGCCGGCGGCTGAAGCGCGCCGACCGGCTGAACGCGCGGGCGGCGGTGATCCTGGGCGAGGACGAACTGGCGCGCGGCGTCGCCACGGTGCGCGATCTCGACAGCGGGACCCAGGACGAGGTGCCGCTCGACGGCCTGGCCGCGGCGTTGGCCAAGTACCGCGAGGCGCCCGGAGCGGGCCCGTGATCCAGGACGAGCAGATCGAACGGATCCTGGAGCGATTGGCGGAGCTGGAACACGCCATGAGCGAGGGCGCGAGTGGCGAGGACTACGTCCGCCTCTCCAAGGAATACGCCGAACTCGCGCCGGTGGCGGCGGGTGCCCGGGCCTTGCGCGATGCGCGCCGGGAAGCGGCCGATATCGAGGAACTGCTAGCCGGCGCCGGATCCGATGCGGAAATGCGCGAGCTGGCGGAGATGGAGCGCGAAGAGTTCGCCGCCCGCCTGCCGGCGTTGGAGGCCGCGCTCGGCCTGCTGCTGCTGCCCAGGGACGCGGCGGATGAAAAAAACGCCATCCTGGAGATCCGTGCCGGCACCGGTGGCGACGAAGCCGCCCTTTTCGCTGGTGATCTCATGCGCATGTACCAGCGCTACGCCGAGGAGAAGTCCTGGAAGGTCGAGCTGCTGTCATTGAGCGAAACCGACTTGGGCGGCATCAAGGAGGTGGTCGTCCAGGTCGCCGGCAGGGGCGCCTTCGCCCGCCTCAAATACGAGAGCGGCGTGCACCGGGTCCAGCGGGTGCCGGAGACCGAGTCGGGCGGCCGCATCCACACCAGCGCCGCCACCGTCGCGGTGCTCCCGGAGGCCGAGGAGATCGACGTCGAGATCGACGAGAACGACCTTCGCGTCGACACCTACCGGGCCCAGGGCGCGGGCGGCCAGCACGTCAATACCACCGACAGCGCGGTCCGCATCACGCACGAGCCGACCGGCATCGTCGTCCAGTGCCAGGATGAGAAGTCTCAGCACAAGAACCGGGCCAAGGCCATGAAAATCCTCCGCTCGCGGGTCTACGATGCCGAGCGGCAGGCCCAGGCGGACGACCGGGCGGCGGCCCGGCGCAGCCAAGTCGGCAGCGGCGACCGATCGGAGCGTATCCGCACCTATAACTTCCCCCAGAGCCGCGTCACCGACCACCGCATCAACCTGACGCTCTACAAGCTGGACCGCATGCTGAGCGGCGAGGCCGTCGACGAGGTCGTCGACGCCCTGGCGGCGCACGACCAAGCCGAACGCCTGGCCGATACCGGCGCCTGAGGCGATGGCGCCGGCCGCGGACGTGGGCGCCGCGATCGCCGAGGGGGCCCGCCGGCTCGCCGTCGCGGGCGTGGAGGACGCCGCGCTCGACGCCCGGCTGCTGCTCGGCTGGGTGCTGGGCGTCGACCGGCTGGCGCTGCTGCGCCGCCGGGACGAGGCGCTGGCGGGCGAGGCCCGGGCGCGGTTCGAGGCGGCATTGGACGCCCGCGCCGGGGGGCGCCCCGTCTCCCGCATCATCGGCGAGCGTTGGTTTTGGGGACTTCGCTTCGGAATCGACGACGAAGTACTCGACCCCCGCCCCGACAGCGAGACGCTAATCGAGGCGATATTGACGCGCGTGGACTGCGCGGCGCCGCTTCGCCTGCTCGATCTCGGCACCGGATCGGGTTGCCTGTTACTGGCATTGCTCTCGGAATTGGACGCCGCGCGCGGCCTCGGCATCGACCGCGTGGCCGGCGCGCTCGCCCGCGCCCGCGCCAACGCCGTCGCCCTGGGCCTTTCGGCGCGGGCCGAATTTCGCGAAGGCGATTGGACGCGCGGCCTCGACGGCCACTTCGACGTCATCGTCGCCAATCCGCCCTATATCGCGAGCGGAGCGATCGACAACCTCGCACCGGAGGTGGCGCGGCACGATCCGCGAACCGCCCTGGACGGCGGAGTCGACGGCCTGGAGGCTTACCGGGCCATCGCCCGGGATCTGCCGCGGCTGCTGGCGCCCGAGGGGATGGCGGCGCTGGAAATCGGGGCCGGACAGGCGACTCTGGTCCGTGAACTCGTCGTCGCGGCGGGCATGCCCTGGACCACAACACGGGCGGATTTGGCCGGGATCCCCCGTTGCCTTCTCGCCAGCCGTGACAAAGAATCTATCAATCGTTCGAAATAAAGGCTTGGAATAAGTCCCGCCGCGCGCTAGGTTGCGCGTGGATGCTCCTGGTGGAGCGTTCGATGGCCACGATAATCACGCTTGTCGAAAGACAATGTCGATCGTGGCGGAAGGCAACGGCGCCGATTGCGGCGATGCCAATATGGCGATACCCGAGAGCGTCATGCTTCCGGCGGCGAGAGCCAGGTGCCCATAGTGCATGACGTGGGGTAATTGGACCCACTGCGAAAAAATGAATGGCGGTATGAGACAAGGCCCAACGTCGAAACGTGGGCGCGGTCGCTCAAGCGGCCGGCGACCCTATTCGAACTCGATGAACCGGAGCTACGAAAGCAACGGTCCGGACGTGAAGATTCGGGGCACTGCGTCCCACGTTCACGAAAAATACCAATCGCTGGCCCGCGACGCGACGGTGTCGGGCGACCGTGTCGCGGCGGAGAACTATCTCCAGCACGCCGAACACTACTACCGCATCATCGCGGCCGCGCAAGCCCAGCAACAGTCACAGCAGCCGCAAGCGGATCCGGACCAGCCACGCGACCAGGCCGCCACAACCGAGGGCGAGCCGGCGAACGGCAACGGCCACCGGGCACCGGCCGGCGCCGTACCACCGCCCGATGGCGGCGAGCAGCCGGAAATCGCCTTCCCCGAGGAAAGCGCCCCGAAGCCGGCCCAGACACGGAACCCGCGTGGCCCGAAGTCGAGCAAGCCCGCGGACATCGTCGCCGAGGTGGAAGCCAACGCCGAAACGGCGACGGCTGAAAAGCCGAAGGAGCCCCCGGCGCCCAAGAGCAATGGCGAATCGTCTGACATGACGCCGCCGCTCGAGGCCGACAACTCCGACGCCACGCCCGTCACCAGCTGATCGCGGCGCCAATTCGCCGCCGCCGGCGAAATCCGGCGATCCGGGTCGCACGCGATAATGACTTTAATCGGAACATCCCTTCGCGCGGCCGCGCCATCGATGTCGCCCCGGAGTCGGGATGGCGGATTCAAAACTCGTTGCTCGCGCGGCACGTGATGTGGCCGGCATGACGCGCGGTGGCGGCACGGTTGATGTCGCCGATCACGAAGTGTTCCGTGACCATGGAGGCGGTTTCCAACGGCGGCTCTTCATCGAGGCGGGACGAGGGCGGGCGTGGGCATGGAATTCGCCGTCGCGGCGATGGAATCGCCGCCGACTGGCCCGAGGAAGCGGCTTTGCTATACTTCCACTAGACAATTCCACATGAGGAGCCTCGGCCATGGCCCCATCGTTTCGTGCATTGCATCCTTCCCTCGGCGCCGAGGCGAGCGGCGTCGATCTCGCCGCCCCCGTCGACCCGGGCACCCGCGCCCAAATCATGGAAGCCTGGCGTGAACACGGCGTTTTGGTCTTCCGCGACCAGGATATTTCGGATGTGGAGCATGTCGCCTTCTCCCGCAATTTCGGCACGCTCGAGGTTCTGCCGGAGCGGAACCACACCGGCGACCGACTGCCGGAGATCTTCGTCCTCACCAATGTCGGCGAGGACGGCGAGATCCTGCCGACGAAGAGCGAGCCGGTGACGTTCAACTCCCTCACCTGGTTCTGGCACACCGACAGCTGCTACCGGCCGATCCCGAGCCGGGGCGCCATCCTGCACGGCATCGAGGTGGTCCAGGGCGGCGGCGGCGAGACCCGCTTCGCCAACCTGAAGCAGGCGCTGGCCGAGATGCCGGCCGAAATGCGCCAGCGGATCGAGACCTTGGAGGCCCGCCACAACTTCGTCTGGATGCGCACCCACCGCGATCTCGTGGCGATGAAGCCGGAAGAGGCCGCGTCCGTACCGGCGGTCCGGCACAAGCTGATCCGCAATCACCAGGACGGCGGCCAGTCGCTCTACATCTCGCCGGTCTACATGGAGCGGATCATCGGCTTGGACGAGGAGGAGACCCGGGCCCTGGTCGAGGAACTGACGGAATGGGCCAGCCAGGACCGTTTCGTCTACGAGCATTCCTGGGAGCCACATGACGTCGTCATGTGGGACAACACCTGGACCATGCATCTGGTGATGCCCTACGACCAGGCGAGGCAGCGCCGGGTGATGCACCGGACGGCGATCGCCGGGACCGAGGCCGTCTTGTGAGCGCGCCGGCCCTCGCGGGATCCGAGATCCGGCGCTACGAGGCGGACGGCTATCTGATCCTGGGCCGGCTGTTCGACGCCGACGAGGTGGCCCTGTTGAAGGCGGAGGCGGCGCGCATCGGCTCGCCCGGACGCGCGCTCGGCGAGGCCAACCTGGTCGACCCGGAAAAGGGCCACATCTGGCGAAGCTACGCCATGGACCTCGATTCCGAGGTCTTCTTCACGCTCACCCGCCTGCCCCGCCTGCTGGACCGCGCCCGGACGCTCATCGGCGCGCGCGTCTACCTCTGGCAATCGCACATGAACCACAAACCGGCGGGCAAGGGCGAAGCCTGGGAGTGGCACCAGGACTATGCCAACTGGCACCTGGACGGCATGCCCCGGGGCGGGCCGCGCGACGTCGTCACCTTCATGGTGATGTTGGACGACTGCACGGACGCGAACGGCCCGCTGAAGCTGATCCCGGGCTCGCATCGCGACGGGCGGGACGAGGGTTACTGGGATTCCGAGTCGGGCTTCGAACAGCAAGTGATCACGCCCGCCAAGCTGGAGGCGCTGACCGCCGCCAACGGCATCGTCGAGCTCCAGGGCCCGGCCGGCACGGTGGTAATGTTTACCGGCCTCACCATGCACGGCTCGGCCGAGAACCTTTCCGGCGCGCCGCGCTGCCTCGCCTATGTCGTCTACAACCACGAGGACAACCGCCCGACCCTCGGCCCGGGCGAGAGCCGCCGGCCGCATGTCTCGCCCTACCAGATCGACCTCTCCAAGCCCGAGATCGCCGAACGCTTCGACGATGGCGCGCTGGCGCGCTTGGCGTCGACACGATGAGCGATATCCAATCGACGACCAGGGCGGCCGCCGGCGCGGCGGCCAGCGACCGTGCCCCGATCGTCTTTGGCCTCCTCGCCTATCTCGGCGGCGGCCTCAGCGCGGTGTACATCCCCCTCGGCGTTATCGGCGTGCCCGTCGCCCTGCTGTTCGGCGCGCTGGCGATCCATCGGGCGGGCGAGCGGCGGCAATGGGTGCCGGTCGGCCTCTCGGTCCTGGGCGGCCTCTTCACCCTGCTCTGGTTCGCCCTCATGGCGCACGAGACGGGTCTCTTTCAGGGCGTCCTCTGTCCCGCCGCCTGCGAGAATTAGAGACGCCGGGCCGAACTGGTATAAACTTCGCGCCAGCCGCGCCTCGCGGAGTGACGCAAGAACGCTACGGCGGAAGGAAGAGATCGATGAACGGCATTACGCCCCCCGAAGGTTCGCCGGCACTGGCCGGTGTCAGGGTTCTGGATCTGACGCAGTTCGAGGCCGGGCCATCGTGCACCGAAGCGCTCGCCTGGATGGGGGCGGAAGTGGTGAAGCTGGAGGAGCCGACCCGTGGCGAGCCCGGGCGCTGGAGCTTCTCCGACCAGCCGAACGTCGATTCCAACTATTTCATCTACTACAACCTCAACAAGCGGAGCATCACCTGCGACCTGAAGTCCGACGAAGGCAAGGCGCTGATGGCCCGCCTGGTGGCCGAGGTCGACGTGGTAATCGAGAACATGGCGCCCGGCACCTTCGCGCGCCTCGGCTTCGACTGGGAGCGGCTCTCCGCGATCAATCCCCGGGTGATCTTCGCCCAGGTCAAGGGCTTCGCGCCCGAGAGCCCGCATGCCGACTACCTGTCGTTCGACATGATCGCCCAGGCGATGGGCGGCACCATGGGCGTCAACGGCTTCCCCGACGGTCCGCCCATCCGCTCGGGCTCTACCATCGGCGATACCGGCACCGGCATGCTCTGTTGCATCGGCATCATCGGCGCGCTCTACCAGCGCTACGCGACGGGACGCGGCCAGCACATCCAGATCGCCATGCGCGATGCGATGATCAACTATATCCGAACGGCGATGAGCAAGCAGGTCCCGGTCGAAGGCGTGCTGCCCCGGCCCGGGAACAACGTCGTCGGCTCCGCGCCGGGCGGCCTCTACCCCTGCGCGCCGGGGGGGCCGGACGACTATTGCTTCATTTTCGCCAGCCGCGCCAACGAGGCGCACTGGCATCGCCTCGCCCGCATCATCGGCCGCGAGGACATGATCCAGGACCCGCGCCTTTCCGACCCCGACGCGCGCTGGGCACACAAGGACGAGGTCAACGGGGCGATCACCGCCTGGACCTCGCAACAGTCCAAGGACGAAGTGATGCGCCAAGTCGCCGGCGCGGGCGTGCCCTGCGGCCCCGTCTACAACACCAAGGAGCTGATGCACGACGAGGACCTGCACGCCCGCGGCGTCATGGCCAAAGTCGAGCATCCCCAGCGCGGCGAGGTCAACGTCGCCGGCTGGCCGGTGATGATGTCGGACAGCAAGGTACCGCTCGAAAGCTCGCCCTTGCTGGGGGCCGACAACGAGTCGATCTACGGCGTCTGGCTCGGCTGTTCGGCCGACGATGTCGAGGACATGCGCGAGCGGCGCGTAATCTAGCTCATTTCGGATTTGGGATCGGACTCGACCCGCCCGAATGCGTTCAAACGCCACGCGGGCCTTGCCTCGCGGGAGCACGGTCGCGCTTGCCGAGTTGCGATGGGGCGAACTCATCGAAACTCGGTATCGATCGCTCGGGGTTACGGTGGAGTTGCCGCGCTTTCATGGACTGTCAGAGATTAGCGCAACGGGGGGGTGATGGCTCCTTTCGTAATTGATGGGTGACTTGTAGCCGATGGCGGAGTGGCGCCTTCTCGGATTGTACCAACCTTCGATGAACTCGAAGACGTCGCCACGGGCATGCTCCTGGTTTCGGAACCGGCGGCGATCGATCAGCTCGCATTCGAGAGTGGCAAAGAAGCTTTCGGCCATGGCGTTGTCGTAGGCGTCTCCGACCGATCCCATCGACGGGCGGATGCCGGCCTTGCCACGGCGGGCGCCGAAGTCGATCGAGGTATATTGCGAGCCCTGGTCGGAATGCTGGATCACACCCTTCGGCCGCCGTTGTTTGACCGCCATGTCCAGGGCCTGCAAGACCAGTTCGGCCCGGAGATGGGTCTCCATGGACCAGCCGACGACGCGGCGGCTGAAAGCGTCGAGCACCACGGCCAGATAGAGAAAACCCGTCGCGGTCGGCACATAGGTGATATCGGCGACCCAGAGCTTGTCCTTCGCCTCGGCGTGGAAGTTGCGTTCCACCAGGTCCGGCGCTGGCCGGGCCTGCTCGTCCCGAACCGTCGTTTTGGGCCACCGCCGTCGGCTGACGCCCGCCAGGCCGGCCAGGCGCATCAAACGGGCGACCCGCTTGCGGCCGACACGGGCACCTTCATCGCGGAGCTCGGCATGGATCCGGGGCGACCCGTAGGTGCGATCGGAGGCCTTGTGAATCTCGGCGATACGTACCGTAAGCGCCGCGTCGTCGACGGCGCGCCGGCTCGGCCGCTGGTGGCGCCAGGCGTGATAGCCGCTGGTGGAGACGTCGAGCAGCCGGCACATCATGGCGATCGGGTAGCTGGCCTGGTACGCCTTCACGAACGCAAAGAGTCGTCCCCTATCGCGTCGGTCTCCCGTGCGAACCAGGCGTTCGCGGGGGAAACGGTCCACTGGACCGTTTCCTGATCCCGCTCACCTATTGCCAGTATCTCCCGCTCCTGACGAAGTCGCCGGTTCTCACGCCGGAGCCGTTTCAACTCCTCGTGTTCCCGGCCCGTCGGGATTTCGGTGCGGCGGCCCTCCGCCAAATCGGTGGCGGCCACCCAGTTGCGGATCGATTGTGCCGTCGGCTCGAACTCACGGCTCAGCTCATCGGGCATGCGGCCGGCCCGGACCAGCTCGACAAGCTGGGCACGGAACACATGTGGATACGGTGCTCGTTTGCGGGACATCGTGTACTCCTCCATCCCAAATGATCAGGTGTCCACGAAACCGGGGCAAGCTCAGTACGAGCGAAGCCCTCGCTCTAGACGTACTCTTTCCTATCAAGAGCACACCACCTAATCCGATGCGATATTTAACCCTTCCAGCGCCTTGCCTTTTTGCGTGGACAATAGATCTTTCAACCTTTTCATCACGAAAACTATACTAACCGCCCGATTATAGGTCAATTGTCCTCCCGGTACAACACCGTAATGGTGAAACCCGACTACATTACCAGAGCCCTCCTCCAAAACCGGACTTCCACTGTTACTTTTGTCCGTGTCGTATCCGTGGGTAAAATCTAACATCGGGGCCCTAATCGAATCACTTCCATTGAACATTATATCCATAGTTTTACAATTAAAATAATAGAATAGCTCCTTGTGTTGGCCTTGGTAATGATGTATTATCATTAACATAGCGTTGACTGCCACATCATTCTCGCCGGACAGAGTTAAGACCGGGAAACGGTGCGGGTAGGCGCTTCCTCTAGATCCAGGACCGCTAAATCTAGAGATGGGTCAAGCACAATGGCCCTTAATACCCGAATAGGTGATGGTGGCAACACCCCACCCGGCTCATCAAAATCGAAATATACTTCAGCTGTAATTGCCCTTTCATTACTATCTATACAATGATAATTCGTTACAATGGCTTGTATTCCCACTAGAAATCCAGTGCACGGCATTACCTTTAAAACACCATTCAATATTTTACCATAGTGGAGCAAGGCGACGCCCGAAATAGCACCTTCTACAGCCGCCGCCGCCGAATGGTTTAAAGGCCAACTATTAAACTTCGTTCCAATTTGGCTGTCCGTCCGTAATGGCTGAAACGCTCCCATCAATCTTGTTACTTTGATGCTTGTATGAGCCAATTTAACTACGATGCAAACATGTCTCGCCTGAATCGGTGGACTCCACACACGCCCATGACCGCGTATGTCCGCCAAAATGACGACCGGACCATCAACAGAATCAAGATGTAACACTACACTTCCGGTAGGAAGCATCGATCCGGTAAGTGAGGTACCTTCAATCTTTCCCCACGCAGCACCGGGAGGATTCAGCGCTAGATAGCTCGGGCCCGAATTTATCGATATTGGCTGACCAGAGTGTTCGATAACATCTGCAACGGGTGGAACCTCATCGGTCGGCTGGCACACACCTGCACGAACAAACATTTGAGCCATTAAAATCACCAAAAGAATCTTCGCCATCGGCATGGCATCATCGAACACTTGAAAATATAATATCACGAACATCAAGGAGATCAACGTGGACAGGATGTCCAACTCGTTGCCCTCTCATAATAACGCTTAGCCTGAGGCAATTCCGTTTATATACGCACGGCATACTGCTTTCTTGGCTTCTCTCCGTAACTTTTAGATAGCCACCAATATATCTAATTTCTTTTCCGCCTTGCCGGCAGGCCGCTCGAAAATAATTGGGCGTCCCGGTTTGGTGAATGCGCAACAAATCAAAAATATCATGACACTTTACCATCGTCTGTCTCGTGCCAAGTCTCGTGCCAAAAGAACAAAACCGTTTGGCGCCTGGGATAAAACTGCCAAATCTAATCGTCCCGCTAATTCAAATGGTTCCCCAGTAGGGGGGTAAATACCTCGAAACACTACGGACGCATGTCCCAAGTTCGAAATCGCCCGACTGCCATTCAAAATACCAGACGGAACCGCTCCGTCTCGACCGCGAAATATTCGTCGATCGACGCCCACCGAATCGGTCGTCGCGAGCAGCCGTTCAATCACCTCCCTAGGCGTGTCGCGTGGCATTTGCGGCCAAATCTCTGCGGCTACGGCGACAACAAATTGTACAGAAACGGAGGTACCAGCCCGAATGCTATAAATCTGCTGTGTCGGATAACTGTGGAGAAATATAACATCTGTGGACAACACATCCTTCCCTGGGGGAGCAATTTCAACGATTCCCCCACCTCGATTGCTGCTCGCCATCAATTTCATTGGAGGACCAGCGGTATCTACTGTCCAGTCTACTGGCGCCATAGATGCCGCGCTTATTGCATTGGGCATAAATCCTAAACACGACGGCATGCGGAGCCAATTGTACTTCTCCAATATCGCATTGTCATTACCAGCTAAAAATACGAACAGAACGTTATTGTGCGTCTTATGCATATCTTCCAATAACTTTTGGAGATCGCGGCGTACTTCAACCCTTTCATTCGTATCCCTTGTCGACACCGTCACTCCTACGATCGCCCTAAATCTGATGTTTTTTGCTGCTATTCATAGAATGGTTTCAAACGCCTCTAAAATGTGGTTAGTCTACGGAGTGTTTATCCCCAGACATCTTTGCGAATCCGAATCTTCAAATAACCTAACTATACCGTAGCCATTTCGCGTTGCTGTCATAAGGCCCGCGTTAAATATACCATGAGTTAAATTCCTTGCCGAACTTAGAGCATTCCTTTGGGGGGAATTACGTATACATAGCGTCCTAAGTACACCTGTCGCCTTTGTAGCAAAGTCGTAATGAAGTTTAGCAAGGCCCTCATGATCTTCGGTACAAAAATCTTCACCAAACCGGTCAATCATGTAAATCATCGGGTAATATTTTATCGGCGGTTGGTCACCTCGACGCCCTCTGAGATCAAAATAGTGGCGAGTATAATTACCCACCTGTTTGAGTAACTGGTCTATATTGACATATCCGCCAGGTATGTCACAATTCGGATCAATGTGTGGTGCTTCAATGTGCTTCGTTCCGGCAGTGAAATATCCGAAACCGCTTTCTCTGGCTCTACAGGCTCCTGAACTTTCATAGTAGTTCAGTATCATAATGTATACAATCGGACTCTACATTTTAATTCTGGAGACGCTAATATTACTCTCCCTGTAACCTACAGTGTTTTCGACCGAATTCAAATAACCATCGAGTAACGAAAGAGAATGATCATTCGATAATGCGATAATTGTCTTGAATCCCTGGTAATAATAACGCGTGTACCCGTGTGGATGATCAATGACACACCTGGTCTTTCCATCAATTCGTTGTGGCTTGCAAAAACCTGCTCGTGCATTTCCCGTAATGCCATACTTCGTACCTACTCCTTCATATGGCACCATCGTCAGTCCAGGCACAATTACACCCCCATCACCCCAGGTACACTTTTCATTAAATTTTCGATTCAATGTCACCAAAAATTCTTTGGTGGTCGCCCCTTTGGCATCTGGGATCGTCTTGGCCATCAATCCATAGTGCAACAGTCCATGACCTACCGTGCTCCAAGGCTTCTGGCTACAGCGCTCTTTTACAAGATCCTGACGTAATACTACGGGCTCCAACGCATCGGGATCGTGTTCAGCGAATTACAGATAACAAACACACGAAATCTTCATCAATCGTTCGCCCGGTAACCGAACTTAAAACTTGTCGCTTGGCGATCCGGAATCTAAGCGTGGCATTGCCTTGCTCATTCGAATGGCATTATCAACGCGCTCAAGCCACGACCTTTCGAAAAGTCTGACGTTAATTTCATGGTCGATGAGTTCAGCTGGTGCGTCATTCGTCCACGCGTTATCGAATTTCATGAAAACGACTCTAAATTTGGATCAGGGCCACTAGGGTCTGTGGACATTCATTTGATTGTGGGGGATTCCCACGACGGAGAAATTCTGATTCAAGGTCCCAAAAGGGAGATGGGCCATGGATCGAAGTATCTTGAGCGACGAGCAATTCGAGAGGGTTGCGCCGCATCTGCCGGGGAAGGTCGGTGACCCTGGTCGGACGGCGAACAATCGGTTGTTTCTGGAAGCGGTGTTCTGGATTGCGCGCACCGGCGCGCCATGGCGCGACCTGGGGCCGAGGTTCGGGCTCTGGAACTCGGTCTACCGACGCTTCCGACGATGGGCGGAGAAAGGCGTATTCGAGAGTCTATTCAAGCTGTTGTCCCCCGACCCGGACTTCGAATACGCCATCATCGACGGCACCATCGTCCGGGTCCACCAGCATGGCACCGGCGCAAGGGGGGGACTCAAAATCAGGCCATCGGCCGATCGCGAGGCGGGCTGACGACGAAAATCGTCGCGCTCGTCGATGCGCTCGGCAACCTGACGCGCTTCCTGCTGCTTCCCGGCCAACGCCACGACAGCATCGGCGTTGCGCCGTTGATCGAGGGTATCGACTTCGAGGCCCTGCTGGCCGACAAGGCCTTCGACATCGACTGGATCCGCGCCGAACTGGACAGCCGAGGCGCCATGGCCGTCATTCCACCCAAGGCCGATCGGGTGCGCTCTATCCCGTGCGACTTCGCGATGTACAAATGGCGCCACCTCGTCGAGAATTTCTTCTGCGATCTCAAGCAGTTCCGGCGCATCGCCACGAGATACGAAAAACCCGACACAAGCTTTGCCGCGATGATACACCTCGCCGGCTGTCGCCTCGCACTAAAATGAATGTCCACAGGCCCTAGTACGAATGGACAAAACAAATACGAAAAATGCCAAAAATGCAAATTATTGTAGCGCACCCGGTTCCTTGGACACAAGTTTGTCTCACGCGGCGGGCCTGATTGAGATCGCGGCGTGCCACGCCTGACGAGCTTGAGCGGGGCTCAGGTAGCCGTTCTTTTCGACGATCCACTGGGCATTGTAGAGTTCGACGAAGTCGCGGACGGCGTCCCGCAGCTCCGCGATGTTGCGGTAGATGCGACCATGGATGATCTGTTCCTTCAGCGTGCGATTGAACCGCTCGGCGACGCCGTTGGTCTGGGGCTCGGCGACGAAGGCGTAGGACGGCTGGATGCCCCAGAACTTGATCTGGTTGGTGAAGTGGTCCGACAGATACTGGGAGCCGTGATCCATCCGCAAGGCCAGCCCCCGAGCCGCGCCGGCCGCGGTCGAGCCATACAGCCCGGCAAGCCCCATGGAGATCGGCTGCAGGGCGGCGAAGCGGTCGCCGCGCTTGCAGACATGCCAGCCGACACACTCGGCGTTCCAATGCTCGACGGCGGTGAAGATCCAGCCCCAGCCGTCGTCCACCGTGAACACCCGAACGCCATCGGTGCCCCACATGAGGTTCGGGGCATGAGTGATGATCTCACCGTCATGGGGATTGCCGCCACGGCGGCGGCAGCGATGGGGCGAGAGCAGATTGTTCTCGCGCATCAGGCGGAGCACCCGCTTGCGGGCAACCCGGATGTCGCGACAGACCCGAAGCCGAGCCCAGACCTTGCGGTAGCCCTCGCCCTCCCAGGGCGATGCCTCCAGGTCGGCTTCGATCGCCACCAGCAGCGCCTGGTCCGAGATCGCGGGCTTCGGTCCCCGACGCTTTGCCGGCGGCTGCTCGGCGTGCTGGCCGGAGGTCATGGCGTAGAACGAGGAGCGGGCCATGCCCCAGGCGGCGCAGACCCGCCGCAGGCCGTAGGCCAGACCCGTGCCGGGCGAGGTGGCGGCACTCATCGCCGCGACCTCCGCCGCCCCAAAGGGCCGAAGGTCTCCGTCTTGGCCTCCAGCAGTTCCACCTGCATGGTCAACTCTCCGATCCGCTTCATGGCGCTATCCAGTTCCGCCTGCACCGGATCGCCCTTGCGTTGCTTGAGCGAGGCGTCGATCCCGCCGATCGCTTTCTCACGCCACTGCTCGAGCCGGAAGATCTCTACGCCCAACTGGCGCGACAGAAGTTGCACCGGCTCGTCACGCAAAAGCCGCGGAACGACCTCACGCTTGCGCGCCACCGTCCATCGCTGGCCAAGTCCCAGCGGGCCTGCCGGCAAAGCCTGGCCTGGGGAAAACGTGGACGAGCCAAGCTCGCCCGCATTTACCACAGGCCCATCAACAGCAACTTTCTTCTCAAAATTATCGGCCATGTTCCGGTCCTCCTTGGACACTTCGATTAAGCCAATTCTGTGTCCAAGGAAATCGGGTCCGACTCAAAAATACAAATTATGCGCGAGTCAGCAGACAATGTCGGTACAATATCATGGACCTCTCCATTCAGCTAGTTACTCGATGCGAAAGATAACACCCTTTAAATCCGGTGTGCTGATCGAAATAATTTCGTCTGATTCTTCTCATAGTTTGTTTTCGACATACTTCCTCCGACGTCTCAATTTACAATCATGACTGAGCCCTTTTACATGACAAAGGAATGGTATCAGGGCCCCAATACGAGGAACTGGCGATTTGTCCTCTAATACGAACTTACCATTGACAGCATATCTGAACACAATGTCGTCGTCTTTCATTGCAACCTTAATGTCAGCTTTAATTCCGCCTTGACTTGCATAGTGTTCTTGGACCGAATAGATTATGGCAAGCGCTAAGAGTCCGTCCGGAGACTTTATGTAGGATTACAGAGTTTTCGGAGCATGAGTCGAATGGACGCGAGCTTGATGAAGGCGAGCGCGTTGCGGTTGAGGTTCCCCCAGTCCTTGGCCAGTCGGCGGCAGCGGTTGAGCCAGGCGATGGTGCGTTCGACCACCCAACGCCTGGGCTGGACGACGAAGCCCTTCACCCGATCGGATCGCTTGACGATCTCGGTCTCGAGATCGGGCAGGATGCCGGCCAGGGCGCGGTGAAAGACCGGCCCCTGATAGGCGCTGTCGGCGAACAATTTCCCGAGAAAGGGAAACAGACCGAACAAGGTCGCCAGCAGCGCGAGACCGCCGTCGCGATCCTGAACGTTGGCGGCGGTGACGATGCCGTGCAGCAGCAAGCCTTGCGTATCGACCAGAACATGCCGCTTCTTGCCCTTGATCAGCTTGCCGGCATCGAAGCCGTGGCTGTCGATGCGAGCCCCCCTTTTTCAGCGCTTTTCACACTCTGAGTGTCGATGATGCAGGCCGTGGGGCTGGCTTCGCGCGCGGCTTTCTCGCGGCACTTGAGGTAGAGCGCATGATGGATGCGATCCAGCGTGCCGTCCCAGTTCCACAGGCCGAGGTAATCATGCACGGTGCTTCTGGGCGGCAAATCCTTGGGCAGCGCGCGCCACTGGCAGCCGGTGCTCAGAATGTACATCACGCCGTTGATCACCTCGCGGATAGCGACGCGCCGTTTGCCGCCGCCGGGCTTGCCCAGCGGGATCAGCGGCTCGATATGCGCCCATTCCGCATCGGTCAGGTCGCTCGGATAACGCAGTTTGTCGCGGTTGTAGCGCGGGCGGTTGTCGGCAGTCCACATGGGGCACCTCAAGAGTAAATTCACCACCCCAGAGAATCACAGTTGATTCAGCTCTTCAAGAGGGGGCGCCGGATAACCGATTCATCCGACTCATAAAGTCCCCGGACGGACACTAAGACCGGTTTGTTGGCAATATCTGCGAAACAATGAATAGTTTTGAGGGAATCGCGAAGAGGGACCGGGGCAACACCTGTGACGGTACCTTCTGAGTACCTAAACGTCACCTCTTTGTTCAGACCTAGCGACAATTGTACTTTCGGAGATTGACCTGCCGCCATTCTTAATATATGAGATATATCCGCGCGCGGATCAAAAGCTCTAGCTTGTCTAAAAGAGGGAATTTCATTCATTGGCACACAGGGATTTAATTTATCCTCTGGTACGTGGCAGTTGGGTGTATGACGAAGCGGATATTCGTCTCCAACAAATACAGACCGGAGATGGTATGTTTGAGAGGCATAGATTATTGGTGCTGGCCGTAGCACATATTCCCGTCCCAAATTTATGAACGGTGTATTGCATCAATAAACTCTTGTCTGACGGCCGTATAACTTACTACAGTATCGGCTATGTCGATATTATTGACATGATATCCAAGAAATGCGTCCAGGAACAATGCAGAAATTCCTATCAACGTGATGACCCGTAATGCCGCCCCTTTTTTCTTTTTGGGCGGCGGCGTTTTACCTTTAGGCATCGCCATGCAATTTGTCCTTAATCAGAGATTAGATTTTTTGTTTAATGCGCCCAAGAGCTCGGCAAATGTTTTATTTGTCAACACTGCGTCGAACTCATCTCTATTTGCAATAATAAAGCTTATTCCACCAACATGCAAATCGCGAACTTTATAATCAGCTGCGGTTCCAGCATCCTCAATTGCAATTGAGTTTTTTTTGTTTCGCATTTATGTTTCCGGCCACCAAGTGTTTCGTCGACGTTGGGCTTGTCGTTTTTGTTACGGCGAATGTCTCTCCCGAATAATTTAGGAGTTTATGGACGTATCGGGTTGACAAATAATGACTGTACACTTTCTCGAATTCGATTTTCTGTCTACTTGGTATTTTCTTCCAATGCCGTCCAATTACGAATGGACAAATTGCGGTGAAGTCAATTGAATTTTTTAGAATTTGTAGGACCTTGCTTTCTTTCTGCTCATTCGTGATATTATCCTTCAGGATATTAACAATCGACGTGTTTAACGATTTAACCTATTTGGCTGGATGAGAAATTGTGGACTGTGTTTGAGCAAATGCTGGTATTCCAAGGTCCCAAACAATCACTGCACACGCCAAGTAAAGTGGCGCAGTGATGGACGTGGCGATTGGTAGTCGAGAGTCCATGGTTGTATTCACTACGTCGATGATGGCAATTCAACGCTCATTTTGGCACACAGAATATCGTAGGTTATCATATGTGTGTAATCTTTTCAAGAAGTTTCGAATATATTGCTGTCTTTATTGATCGGCCTTTGCGGCGTGCTCAGGTTGGCATCCGCGCCGCGCTGATCGTTTTCTTCGTGTTCGTCTGGGCCGCTGCCCATATATACGGGCTCTTGGCCACCTAAATCAGGGCCCTCCCCCGAGACATACAAGAGACAAAAGGGATAAGGGGTCAGCCTGTACACCGGCTAACCCCTTGATTTAATTGGTCGGGGTGAGAGGATTTGAACCTCCGGCCCCTGCCTCCCGAAGACCGGACCAGCCCGTTTGTTCGTGGTTCGATCATGATTTTACGGCCCTTTTGTTCACGTTCAAAGCGGTTCAAAACGGCTGAAACTGTGGACTCCACAGTTTCAAGCGCGTTTCCCCATTGCGTCGACCGCGCTCTTGAGGTGGTCGGGGTGATGGTGTCCATAAGTCGATTCGAGCATGTCGGTTGTGATCCCGAAAAAACCGGCCGCCGCCCATTTGTCGGCACCGGCCCGCATCGCCCATGTGATTGCGGTGTGCCGCAGGTCGTGCCGGGTGCAATGCGCGATCCCGGCCTCGGCAAGCGCGGTCTTCCATGCGGTCTTGACGCCGGCGACGCGGGCGCCGTCGATCTCGACCACGGCCCGAGCGCCCATGCGCTCCCACCGGCGAAGGTGCGCCAACAGACGGGGCGGGACCGGGACGGGCGGGGTCCGTTTCTTGGTCTCGGCCTTGCCGGTCGCGCGGCGGTGCATCAGGGAGGCCTTGGTGTCGACATGCCCGCCGACTGTGTGCGGCATGAAGCGCAAGCCCAAGATCGCCTCTGACCGGGTGCCGGTGTAGACCGCTACCAGAATGAAGCGGGCAAGGTGCCGAGCCTTCGGGTTCCGGTACGCGGCCCGCAACAGCGCGGCGACCTCATCTCGGGTCAGCCATCGGTCGCGCGGCGCGGGCTTGGCGGGGAGCCGGACCTTGGGCGCGGCCGTCAGATAGCCCTCGGCGTAGCAGTAATTGAGCGCCGCCTGTAGCACGCCCAATTCCTTGCGGACGGTGCCGGGCGCCTTGCACCTGTCCTTGGCGTAGCGGCGGCAGACAGCCCCGGTGATGTTCGCGACCGGGAGCGCGCCGAGGATCGGGTCGAGCGCCCTTATCGCATAGCCGATCCGCGCGGGGTCGGCGACGGTCGGCGCGTGCTCGGTGCCGTAGCGGGCGAGCACGTCGGCGACGGTTATTTGATCGGGAGCACTTGGGCGGATGGGCCGGTCCTTTTCCGCGATGTACCGCGAGAGAGCCCGATCAGCTTGTCGGCGGTCTCGCGTACGTGTCGAGACGAATCGCGATCCGTCGCGGATATACCAGATGCCGTTTCGCTCGGCGTAGAGACGTGCGCCTTGGGATTTTCTCGGCATAGCTTTATCAGCTCCGGTAGTTCGTCCGCGTCGATCATGGGCGTGCGGCCCATCTGGACAACGAAACCGTGTCTCTCGGCGGCGGCGCGAAGGGGTTTGGATCGGACGCTCGGCCCCAATTCCTTCGCCGCTTCCACGAATGTGAGCAGGGGCGGCATCAGTCGGTGTCGTCGTGCTTCGCGGGACCAAGCACGCGATTCATGTGCGCCTCCACCCGGTGCCCGAGTTCCCGGTAGCGCGTCATCAGCTCGGCAAGGTTGGCTTCGTCGCCCTCGGCTGGCCCGTCCTCGTAGGAAATGAGCGGGTCGGGCAACCGGAAGTGCATCAGCAGCAGTAGGAGCATTTCGCCGACGATCCTTGAGTCGGCCGGGTTTTCGATCCTATGGACGCCTGGGCGGGATTGCAGGTCATGGCGGATGTGATCCCGGATAGCTCCCCACCGCGACAGGTCACCCGGCGAGACCCGGATCCGGGTCGGAACGTCGTGGTCGGTCATAACGTCTCCCTCATTAAGGCTGTCCCGGCTTCGGGACGAGGAGACATTAGCCCGGAGGTTGTGCATCGTCAAAGGTTTTATTGTAGCGGATTGCTACCGCCCTAGCAGCGCCGTCAGGTGTCGGTTTCGGGGGAGTTAGGGGGCGCCGGCACGGCCGGCTTCGTCGCCCACGCCTCGCTCAGGCGGCCGTGTCGCCCTTGCCGGCGAAACATCTAGGGCAGAGCATTCTTCGCCGGATCGTCGGTTTGAACGGCCGCCGGCAATTCGAGCACGGCCGTTTCGGCCGGTCGGGCAGTGGCCGATCGCGGCGCAGTGAAATATCCGCCCCACGAACCTCTGCCGCGAGCTGGTCCGGCCGCATCCCGGCGGGTTGGACCAGGTGTTGGTGGGCTCGGACGTAACTGTCCTTCGTAACCCCGCCCATTAGCTTTGCGGGATGTCGACGGCGAGGCCGATGTCGTCGGCCGGGTCCGGCAGGTCGATTTCGCCTCTTAAGGTCAGCCAATCGTCCAGCGGTCCAAAACAGGCGTCACCCTCCAGCAGCGGCAGGGGAAGCCTAACGCTGACCGCGATTTCGCCGATCCACAGATTTGCGAGGTCGGTCGACGAATCGGCCAGCACGTCCAGCCCGTCGACGCGCGTTTGGGAGAGGCGGTCTCCGTTCGGCTCGCGCAGGGTCTCGTTATGAAGCGCCGCCGCCGCGCGGTGCATGAGGTCAAAGCCCGCGCCGGCGCCGAGGCGCCGCGCCTTCTGGTCGGCACCATTCCAGCCCGTCGCGACGTAGATCCCCCATCGGCCATCAAGGTTCAATTCGGTCTGGTTCTTGTCGCCTGGATCATCGGCGCCGAGGAATGCGACCAAGATGGCCGGCGTGTCGGAAATTAACCTTTGCACGAACGAGCCATCCCACGAATGCGGCGCCGACATGATGGAGACGCCGGGGAAACTACAACTATCCAACAGCCGGATGATTGCGTCGTCGGTCAGTGAAATTTGTGTCAACTTCTTCGTTCCTTCAGGTGAGCGGTGATTTGCGTCGCGACGGCCTCGGCGAGGTCCTTTCCCGCATCCCGGCGGAGCTGCTTCAGCTCGGGGTGACGTTCGAAGGCGACTTTGGGGTTGGTGAAGACGCCGCCGAGCGATCTTTCCGCCAACGGCCCGGCCGCGAGCAGCCGGATGATAGGCCCTTCGCGCCGCACGCTGCGGAAGGCGATCTTGTTGCCGCCGGGCAGCAGGATCGACAGCGACGCGCGACCACGCCTTCGGGTGAGCTTGCGAGCCTTGGCCTTCAGTTTCGAGACGGGGATCGTCGTCGCCATGGATAGGCGATAGGCCGGGTTGTCGGTGCCCGGCGAAGCGGCCTTGCCCTGCACTTTCAACGCCGTCGCCGAGGTGCTGTAAATCACCGGCCCGATGATGCGGGTTTTCTTGCGAATGTCGGCGCCGACAGCGTTGACGCTCTTCCGGCGGATTCGGTCCAGCCCCTTCGGCCCGATCAGGTCGTTGAAGCTCTTGGCGAGTTTCTCGGCATCCGACGAACTGATGGTGATGCGCGACATTGGCCTACCCTACGTTGAAGTCGGCGCCGCTGAAATCCCGGCTGGAGAAGTCGCCTCGCAGCGCCGGCATTGCGGTCGCCTCGCTCGACATGCTGCATTTGACGGTCGGGAAGATCGTTCCGACGCGCTCGCGCTTGGTTACTCTGCGGTGTAACCGGGCGCCGGTCCCAGGTTCGATGTATTCGCAAAATTCGATCCGCGTCGGGTCGCCGTCAAAGTCGAGCCATGAGATTGGCCCGAAGTCTCCGAACGGCTGGGAAGCCTCGCCCGCCGTGGTCTCGGCGTTCCGCACGACGCCGCGCACGGTAAGCGCCGAGCCGTCGAATAGCACTAACCGCACGTCCAAGCCGCGCGCCCTAAGTGCCGGGTTGTCAGTCATCGCCGTCTCCAATCTGCGCCAGCGCCATCGCCATTTCGGGCGACACGCCCTCGACAGCGGCGAGCTTCGAAAATACTTGCGCCCGCGAAACCATATCCATCGGATAGTTATCGAATCTCAGCGTGATCGGCACGCCGAATTTATCCGACAACTCCGACTCCAGCATCCGGGCAAGCGGGCGCACAACGCCCAAATGCCATTGGCGCAGGCTCTCGCGCATTGTGGTTCCGTCCGAGCGCGCGGCGAACAGCCCTGGCGGGACGCCCGCCGCCGCCAGGGACCTCGCGAAAGCACTCTCGGCGAGCTTCACCATCGCCTCCGGTGGCATCGGCCCCAGGCGCGCTTGCTTCCAATCGGAGGTGGGCGCCGACGCCTTGCCTTCCTCCCATCCGCCGCTTGTGGTTTCGACCAGGAGCGCGTTTCCCTTCGCCGCCGCGATATCGGATTTCAGCGACGCGAGCGGGTCGGTGTCTTCGTCGCCATCGCCGCCATCTTGGGGGACCGGGATAAATTGCGCGACCGGCCCGCCCGCTTCGTTCGCCAGACTGCGCTCGGCGTTCGCCGTCAGCCGGGAGGTATCCGCCGCCCAGGTGCCGGGCGATAGTCCATGGTACGGCCGGGCGGTCGGCGAGCCCCATGTCACGAACACGACGGATGATTGCGGCAGGCGCCATGTCGAGCTGCCCGAGGGTCCGTAAACCGTCGCGGTGCAAAGCCACTGGTCCGGGTCCGCCTCGCCTTCCCAGTACCAGGTGGACGCGGGGAAAAGCCGGAGCCGTCCGCCGCTCATGCGGATCACGTGCAGGGATTCGCCGACGCGGACCAGGTCACGACCGATTTGCGCCAGCGTGCGGGGAGTGAGCGCAGCGGCGACGTCCGGCGGACCATCGACGCGGGCGTCGGCGAAAGCCCGTGAGAGCGCGCCCGCGACCGCCTCGGTGGCCGCCGTCGCGCTCGCTTGTTGGGTTGTCCCGGCCGCCTGGGCGCCGATCAGCGCCGAGATGATCCCGGTGTATCCGCCCGTCGCCTCGCGGGTTTCAGGCTTGCGGGAGAACGGCCACATCAGCGGATCGCTCCGCCCCTGCGCACGATATACCTCGAGACCAAAGCGCTCGCGCCGCTATGGCGAAACCCGTTCGCAGTCGCGGCGTGATTGGCGAATTGCAGGGTGATCTCGGTCCCGCTGGGGTCCTTGACGGTATGCGAGGCGACGTGCGGCCGGTTATCCGCCAGCCAAGCGCCCATGCGGATCGCCGCCTCCCGCCCGATGGACTCCGGTGTCCTTGGCGCGACGTCCAGAAGGAACATGATCGCGGCGCCGGCGATCTCCATCAACGCCGCGCCAGCCGGCGGAGATATCGACGTTGATTCGGCGCCCATCCGCGCGGCCACGCGGGTTGTAAGCCCCGCGAGCTCCGCTTCGTCCAGGTCGCCTATCAAAGCCATACGCGCCGCCTCCGGTGGCGTGCTTCGACGCGGGCGCCCTCATAGGACGGTCGCGAGACGATCCCGACGCCCGATAGTTCCGCTTCCTCGATCACGCGCACGCCGTCGACGCGGGACTCCTTGATCGCCCGGAATTCGACCGATAGCCCGTTCGCCCGGCCGGTGCGGATGTCATCGAGCGCGCGGTCGGCGCCCGGGATCGGCGGGAGCTCGGCGGACAACTCAAGCGCCTCCCCCCGGTCCGTAAGCTCCAGCCCGCCGCCCGGCGAATAGGCGACGACGCGCTCGCGGTCGTGATTGAGGTCCAGGTGAACCGGCCCGGCCATGCGGATCGAGCCGGGCGCAAACCGTTCCTTGTGGGTCGGCGAGACTTCGCCGTAGCGCATGACGGTCCCAGTGAGCTTGCGGCCCTCGACTCGGATTTCGCCGAGCGCCGCGCGGCGTTCGACTTCGGCCATGCTACGTCACGAATTTCAGACGCATAAAATTGGCCGCCCGGGGCACGCCGAAATCCCACAGGTAGCACAACGTAAGCGCGACTTCGCCCTTAGCTGCACCACTATATGGGTCGCGTATCAGCTCCCCGGCATCCCAAATTCCGGCAACCGCGGCGCCGTCAATGCCCCGGCCACGCCCGATGAACGCGCCGATCTCGTCGTTGGTCGTGTCCTCGGTGATGTTGGCGCGCGACATGAAATTCAAGCCGTTGCCGATCATGATTTGCGCGACCGATTCGTTTCGATTGGTATTCGCGGTGGTCGAGTGCCACAGCCGCGATGCGCCCACGCTGGAAACGATGCGAAGATCCGCCGGCGTGCTGGCGTGCAGCCCGTCGATCATTTGCATAAACGCGCTGACGGTCTCCGGCCACAGAAGTTTCTCCGCCTGGGTCAGCTCTTCCTCGGTGACGCCCGTGGCCGTGTTGAGTCCGGTGATATCCGCGTCGACGCCGGTCGCGGTGGAATCGCCGAGGAAGATGGCGCGGTCGACGCCCTCGGTAAGCGCCGCCCGAAGATCGCGGGTGAGCGCCGACTCCAGCCCCGGGATACGCGCCGCGTCCTCGATTGAGAACAGCAGCCGCACGGCGTTTCTACGCGGCTTCAATTCGGTCACGCCGATGGTCCAGCCGGCATCCGCCGCCGCGTCGGTCGACCGCTGACGCTGCGCCGCCGAGGCCCCGCCCGTTGTCACCGGATAGGACGCCGAGCCCATCGGGACCGACTCCATGTTGACGCCGAGCCGCATCGCGGACGTCTCGGCGAACAGCCTATCCAGCCACGTTCGCGGCGTGGTCATGATGTCGACGTTCGTGATCGCGCGGTCCTCGGTGCGGGCTTGGCGCCGTTCGGGCGGGGCGAGCAATTCAAGCGGGAACGCCGTTCCGCCGTTTCGGCCAAGGACCGGCATTTCGAGCGATGCGAGATAGTCCGCCTCGGCACCGTCCGCCGCGCGCTTCTCGACCGCCGCCGACAGATACGACGCGAGCCTGATTCTGCCCCGCAACTCGGCGCGCTCGCGGTCCTCTGCGTCGCCGGCGGGAGTGTCGCCCGCCGCGCCGGCAGCGCGCTGTTCGGCTTCCTCGCTATCGACCGCGACGGTGGCCGCGCGCAACTGCCGCTCCAGGTCCGGCGTGCCGGCCTCGATCGTGTCGAGCTCGCTTCGCATTTCGTCGGACAGTTCGTCGGCGATCGCGAGCTCGGCCATCCGACCGCGTTCTTTGGACTGGCGGTCGCGGAGCTCGCGGAGTTTCTTTTGAGCGTGCGTCATGATGGCTCCAGAAGATTTCAGTGCGGTATCTAGTTACCGCGCACGCTAGACCGAAACGCGAGTGGCGTCTAGCCCCCCAGCTCGTCGCGGAACGCCCGCCACGCCAGCGCCTTCGGCCCCGGCGCCCGCGTGTTCTCGCGCGTCGTCTTTTCCAGGTGGCAGGCCCGGCACAGGGTTTGAAGCCCGTTCGGATCCCACGGGTCTTGCCCCGGCTCGCGCTGCAACGACGCGACGTGATCGCATTCCAAGGCCCCCGGCCGGCCGCACAAGACGCAACGCCAGCCGTCCCTATCGAACACGGCCCGGCGGACGGCCTTCCAGCGCCGCTGATTGAGGCTCTTATGGTGACGGCTCATCCGACAAGCGCATGACGTCGGCGGCGGGGAGGTGGCGCCGTGGCCCGGCGCACGCCCGCCGCAACGGCCAGGATCGCGGCGGCGGCGGCATCGTCCCGCGCGGTCGAGCGGCGCCCGCCCTCGGCGCGCTTGGCCAGCTTGGCGTTGCCGGCGGGGTCCATGAGCACGCGCGCCTCGCCCATGGCATAGCGCAGTAGCTTGGTGGGCTTGGGCGTCACCTTGCCCTCCAGGATCGCACGGCGGAAGCCGCGAACATCCTCGCCGCCGTCTTTGAATCCTTGGCCGCGAATCTCCAGTGCGGCGGGCGGCACGCCGGCCTTGTCCAGCGCGTCCCGCAATTCGGCCTCGCGCCAGCGGTCGGCGGCGATCACGTTGGGCCGCCCGAAGCGCGACAGCGCCTCGATCAAGAGCCCGTCCAGGTCGACGGCCCGTTGTCCCGTTTGGATCAGCTCGCCGCGTGTTTGTGTCTCGACATACAAACCGCCGACGCCGTCACGCAAGCCGCGCTCCGCAAGTGGAGGATCGAGCGGGAAGGCGGCGACGGTCTCAAGACGTCCGGTCGACGGCCAGAACGCCGCGATTGCCGACATGGCCGCCGACGTCCCCAAATCGCAGCCCCACACAAGCGGCCCGGCCCGTTCGGCCTCGCCCTCGATCCGCGCCCACGTCCCGGCCTCGATCAGCACGGCCTCGGCGACTTCGCTCGTCCCGCCGTTCAGTCTCAACGCCCGGAATTCATGCAGCACGCTGGGGTCCGTCTTGGCGTGCCCGGCTTCGGTGCGGATCGCCGCGAGCAAGTCCGGCATGAAATCGAGCGACGGGTTTGCCTTCGCCCAGGTGCTTTTGCGAAACGGCGGATCATCCTCGCCCGCCGCGTGCGCTTGGGAATAGTCGGCGGTCCCGACCAACATTTTTTGGAACCAATGTTCGGCGCTTGCCGGGCGAGTGCCGAGCGCGATCAGCCGTGCGCCCGGTTGCTTCCCCAAGCTCGTCCGTAACGCCGCCAGCATCCTGTCGCCGGAAGACGATGGCCATTGCGCGGGCTCGTCGCACAGGATCAAAACCGGCGCCAATCCGTGCGCCCGCTTGGGATCGCTGCCGATGGCCCGCACGCTCGCCCCGGTTTCCCTGTCCTCAATCTTGGCAAGCTGGCCGGTCTGCCAGAATCGATATCGCTTCCGATCCCGGAGCTTGTCGCCGAGGAAATGGCAAACGTGATCGAACGCGATCCCGGCTTGCGCGAAGCTCGACGCCACGATGATCGTCTCGCCCCTTGGGACCATGAGCGGCCCGTCAACCGCCGCCGCCGCGATCCCGGCCACGAGGGTGGATTTCCCGTTCCCTCGGGCGACGCTCAACGCCGCCGTGCCAGCGCCCGGCGCGAACGCCCCGCGCACGAATCGACGCTGCCAGGGCAGGACGACGAACGGCTGGCCGGCGCGCCGCCCCTGGGTGACAGTCAGCCCGGCCAGGTAGTCAGTCAGTCCCGCCGACATCCGTTGCCCACCACCCCCGGAGGTCCGTCAGAGCGAACCGCCCGATGACGTTCTTGTCGGCGTCATACAAAATCAGCTCATTGCTGGTCTCCACGGGGTCGCCGTGCCCGAGTTCGACCGGCTGTTTCATGCCGCGCATCAAAACCCAACAAACTTTCATCCTCTGTCTCCTCTTGGTTGTTGCGGTACTTCCAAATACCTCGTGTCTTGCCGCCCGATGTCCGCACCGCTGGCCTATTCGGGCGGTGCCATATCGCGGGGCGCAACAGCGTTTTGCACGTCGCGCGACATGCTCGCTCTGCGCTTCCAGCCCGCGCACCATCCATCCGGCTCGATCGCCGGAAACCTGGTCATGCCGCTGCTGTCCACCACTACAGGCGGTTGCGCTCGACACTGGCCGTAAGGGTTGCCCGGCCACCAGCTCCTGCAGTTCTCGCATCGCTGCATGTCCATCGTCTCATCCTCCCGTTATGTGGCGTGTTTCATGCGTTGACGCGCCGCCACGTCCCGCGCCCGTTCCCTGCATAGCGGGCAGAGCTTGAAATTTCCAGCGTCAGGGTTCTCGTTCCCGCACTTGGAGCACGCCGTGCCGTTCGCCTGCGCACGCTTCCGAGCAAGGCGCCTTCGTTGGAGTTTGGATGTATCGCCTCGGCACGTCTTGCAGCGCTGATAGCGCGGGTCGTCGCGCGGCCCGTGGCATCGGGTGCACACGCCCTCAGCCTTGGCTTGCCGCCGAGCGCGAGCGGCCGCGATCTTGTCGAGGTGACGGGGCGCGGATGCTTCCGACATCAGCCGCCATGCAACGTGTCTTCGCCATAGAGTTTTCAGGGTCATGGATGGGTCCTTTCCGTCGGGATTTTCGCCGGAATTTTGCCGAACACGTTTTTGACCTCTGATTTCATTGATTTCTTCTGATCGGTTCGATCTCCAACGGATGATCCAGGGGTACTATCTGTGTTGGCTATAAGTGCCAACCTGGCGCGGCGATACCATGTCCGCCTCGATATGCCCTCCGCTTCCCATGGCCGCGTCACTTCGTTTGATGCTTCCGCGGCAGACTTCCGTTTGGGTCCATGCACTCCGCGCTCGCGCTTGCTCTGGCCTGATTTCAGCCCGCCGACGCGCCCGCGTTCCTTTTGCAAGGTCATCCATGCCGGAGTGTGCCAACCCCGTGCGGCCCACCTTGCCCGGTAGCGTTCGATGCTGCGCGCCGTCGCCGCGACCTCTGCCATGGGCAGCGGGACGGTGAAGGTCTGGTTGAGCGCGATCAGCGCCGGCAGGACGGCTATTTCCTCATTGGCGCGATTGCCTGCCCATTTCATGCCGGCTTGGTGGAGATCGCAGTTTCGGCCCACGCCTGTGTTGGCGAGCTTTGGCCTCTGCCATTTGAACGGAATTACCTGTGCGAGTTCTTCAAGCCGGTAAGGTCGTTCAACGCCCCACTCGGTGAAGTCGCCATAGTCGCGGTCTTGCGGTGCCGGGTTGCGCGTCAGTACACCAGCGTAGCCAGGATCGGCCTGTAGTGCCTCCTGATAGTATTCCGCGACCGCTACGGTGAACTTGAGCGGCCCCGGTCGAGCGCCAGGGTATCGGTGAATCGGTTTTTCCAAGGCATAGGCGACGTGAAAGTGACCGCTGTTCGGATTGACCACTTTCCAATTTGGCACCGCGACCTTATTGCCCAAGATCGCATCGCGCGCCGCATCGGGTTGGTCGCAATCGAAGACGAGCGCGGCCACGCTTGTTGCGGTGCGCCCGAGTTCTAGGAACTGGCGTGTCCAGGCGGTCTCGGGCGATTCGCGCCATGACCGAAAGCCGTGAGCGGTGCGCTCGCCGACCAGAGGCATCGTGTGGGCATCGCGCAAGCCATGCTCGACAACGGCCGGCGGCGCGAAGCGCAAGGGCAATTCAAGCTGTTCGGCGGGGGCCGAACCAGCGGGTTTCTGTGGAATTCCACAGTTATTAGGGTGATTCGGGAGCGGAGAATTTTCGCTAAGTACTTGAAAACGTTGGTCGGGGTGGGAGGATTTGAACCTCCGGCCCCTGCCTCCCGAAGACAGTGCTCTACCAGGCTGAGCTACACCCCGGCCGGATTTCGGCGTCGCTTATAACGCCGCCCGGTCCGCGCCGCAAGGCCGATCGCGACACCGAGGCAAAATGTTCCCGCCGGCGGCGCCGACAACGCCTCAATGGGCACGTTCGATACAGAAATTGATGACCTGATCCAAGGCCCGCTTGACTTCGCCATCGGGAAAAAGGCCAAGGGCGTCGCGCGCCATGGCGCCATAGTGTCGGGCGCGCTCCACCGTGTCGTCGAGCGCGCCGTGGCGGCGGATGAGATCGACCGCGCGCTCCAGGTCCCCGCCCTCCTGTTCGCCCGCCTCGATGCAGCGGCGCCAGAACTCGCGCTCGGGCGCGGTTCCGCGGCGAAAGGCCAGAACCACGGGCAACGTCACCTTGCCCTCTCGGAAATCGTCGCCGATGGTCTTGCCGAGCACGGCCTCGCGCGCGGCATAGTCGAGCGCGTCGTCGACGAGCTGAAAGGCGATGCCGAGGTTCTTGCCGAAACTTTCGAGCGCCGTCTCCTCCGCCGTGGGCCGCTCCGCCACCACCGCGCCGATCCGGCATGCCGCGGCGAAGAGCGCGGCGGTCTTGGCCGAAATCACCTCCAGATAGGCATCTTCCGTGGTCTCGGTGTTGTTCGCGGTCTCGAGTTGCAAGACCTCGCCCTCGGCGATGACGGCCGAAGCGTCGGAGAGGATCTTGAGCACGTTCATGTCGCCCGCCTCGACCATCACCTGGAAGGCGCGGGAAAAAAGGAAATCGCCGACGAGCACGCTCGCCTGGTTGCCCCAGAGCACGTTCGCGGTGGCGTTGCCGCGGCGAAGATCGCTCTCGTCCACGACGTCGTCGTGCAGCAGGGTCGCGGTGTGGATGAACTCGACGCTGGCCGCGAGTGGGATATGACGGTTCCCTCGGTAACCGCAAAGCGCGGCGGCGCCGAGCGTCAACATCGGACGAAGACGCTTGCCGCCGGCGGCGATGATATGGCCCGCCAGCTGCGGGATCAGCGCCACGCGGCTGTCCATGCGTCGCAGGATCACCTCGTTGACACGACCCAGATCGTCGCCCACCAGGCCCTGTAGCGCCGCCATCGAGGCCCTTGCCCCGGCACGCCGCCCCTCGCTCAACCGCACGACATCGGCCAACGTCCCACTCCCGCTTTTGAGCGATCCCGGATTACGAACATAAGACCCTGCCAAGCCAGAGGAAACCCGAAGATACGCGACATCTGGTCACAGCGCCGTCACGGCCCGACACGTGCGTGGTGGCACGCGAAGCGGGGAAGCGTCCGCACGCCTCCGCGCCCCGGGCTCGAGGCGGGTCCGAGCGGCGCCAACGCCGCCCGGATCGCGTGGTCAATCGAATCCGAGCAACTTGTCCGGCAGCCAGATCGCCAGCTCCGGAATCCACATCACCAGGCCGATGGCGATGACCTCCAGGCCGATGAAGGGGATCACCCCCTTGTACATGTCCGTGAGCGAGATTTCCGGCGGACTGATGCCGCGCAGGTAGAAGATCGCCGGTGCCATCGGCGGCGTAAGGTAGCTGGTCTGGATCACGATCAGGAACAGGATGCAGAACCAGATCTCGTCGAAGCCGAACTGCTTCATCAGCAGGATGGCGATCGGAATGAAGATCAGGATGATCGAGATCAGATCCAGCACGAAGCCGGCGATGAACGAGAGGAAGAGGATCAGGAACAGCGTCGGCCAGGGACCGAGACCGGTCGCCTGCAAGGCGTTCTGCACCGCCGCCATGCCGCCCGAGGCGATGAAGACACCGGCGAACATCGTGCCGCCCATAAGGATCATCAGGATCATCGCCGTGACCAGCAAGGTCTTGATGAAAGCCTCCGACAGCACCCGCCAGGCGAATCTACGGTAGACCAGCGTCAGTATGACCGAGCCGAAGGCCCCCATCGCCGCCGCTTCCGTCGGCGTCGCCCAGCCGGCCATGATCGAGCCCAGGACGGCCGCGATCAGGAACACCGGCGGCAGCAAGGCCTGCACCGTGATCTTCAGCTTCTGGAGCAGGTTCGGCTCGTTCTCGTCCGGTGGCAGCCGGGGGCCGAAGCGCGGCGCCAAGGTGCAGAGGATCAGTATGTAGAGAATATACAGGCCCGCGAGCATCAGGCCCGGAAGCAGCATGCCGACGAACAGGCTGCCGACGTCGACGTCGGCCACCGGGCCCAGGATCACCACCACGACCGAGGGCGGGATGATGGTGCCGAGCGAGCCGCCAGCGCAGATGGTGCCGGAAATCAGGCTCTTGTTGTAGGCGTAGCGCAGCATCACCGGGATCGCCAGCAGGCCGACCACCGACTCGGTGGCGCCGATGACGCCGCTGGCGGCGGCAAAGATCACGCACATGATGACGGTGCCGACGGCGAGGCCGCCGGGCAGCCGCCGGGTCCACAGATGCACCGCCTCGAACAGGCGCACCGCGATGCCCGAGCGTTCCATCATCGAGCCCATGAAGATGAAGAGCGGGACGGCGGCCAGCACGGCGGTGCCGTTCACGTCCTGCACCTTGGTGACCAGGATCTGCGCCAGCGCTTCCGGCGGCCAGCGCAACAGGCCGAAGACGAACGCCGTTCCCATCAGGGAGAAGGCGACGGGGAACCCCATGAAGATGCACAGCATCAAGGCGGGGAACATCCATGCGGCTACCCAGAAACTCATTCCATGGCCTCCGGCGCGGGCACCTCGTGGCCCATCAGAACAAGAACGCACTTCAGGCATTCCGCCACCGTCTGGATCAGCAGGAGCACGGTGCCGATGACGAAGGAGACCCGGAACGGCCAGACCACCGGGTTCCACGCGCTCTCGCCCGAAAGCTCGTGACGATCGAAGGCATATAGCGCGTAGCTGATCAAACCATTGTCCCAGAACACCAGGAGAAAGGTGGCCGGGATGATCAACACGCCGAAGCCGAACAGATCGATGATCGCCTGCTTCTTCTTGCCGACGTTGTCGTAGAGGAAGTCGACACGGATGTGCCGGCGCATCTGCAAGGTGTAGGCGATGCCGAACATGAAGCTCGCGCCCATGAGCATGTAGCTCATCTCGTAGGCCCAGAAGGTCGGCGCATCGAAGAACTTGCGCGCGACGACCTCGTACACCATGGCCAACATCAACGGCGCCAGGATCCAGGCGCCGATGTAGCCGAAGGCCTTGGTGACCCACTCGATAGGTCGAATGATCATCCACATCGACCCGATCCCCCCGGTGATTGAGCGAAAAAGGAAACGAACGGAAGGTGGCTCTACTCCGACACGGGGGCGCCCTTGGAGAGCGCCCCGGCCGAAATTGAACCGTAGCTAGACGCGACTTACTACAGCTTGAGCGAGTCGCGATACTTGTAGGCGTTGGCCCAGGACTTCTGGTAGGCGCGCTGGTGATTCAGCACCTTGTTGAACCAACCGCCCTGTTCGGCGGCAACCTTGTCGGCCGAGGCGTAGGACAGCTCCTTGCCCTTCTTGATGACCGCGTCGTCGAGCACGACGATCTCGTTGCCCGAGTTTACGTAGAACTGATAGGCGTCCGCGTCGTCGTGGCCGGTCTTGTGGTAGAAATGCAGGCTGACGTCACGACCGGCGAACTCGATCAGTTCCTTGTCGCGATCCGACAGGCCCTTCCAAACGTCCATGTTGAAGCTACAGGCGATCACCGCCGAAGGCTGATGGATGCCCGGCATGATCAGATACTTGGCGATCTTATGGAAGCCGATCGACTTGTTGATCGAAAGCTGCGCCCACTCGATGGCGTCGATCACGCCACGCTCCAGGGCCGGATACACTTCCGCGCCCGGCAAGATCACCGTCGAGGTGCCGAGACCCGAGGCGATTTCCGCCCAGGCGCCGGCGGTCCTGAGCTTCAGGCCCTTGAAGTCCTCAAGCGTCTGCACCTTCTTGCGGCTGTGCATGCCCATCTCGCGGGGCAGAATGCCGCAGGGCACCGGCACGACGGAGAACTTGTCTATCCGGAACTCCCTGTAGAGTTCCTTGCCGCCGCCATAGTACAGCCAGTGGATCATCTGCTCGGCGTTCAGGCCGCCGGCGTAGCCGCCGAACAGCACCGTCGTCTTGTCGATGCCCCAGTCATAACCATCCCAGCTGTGGCCGGATTCGGCGACGCGGCTGCGCACCGTCTCGGTCACCTTCAGCGGGCTGCCCATGGTGCCGCCCGGGAAGACCTGGATCTTGATCTGGCCGCCGGTCAGCAGCTCGATGCGCTGCGCCGCGCCCTTGGCCGCGGTCTCCAGCACCGGGCCGCCGCCCCACGACGTGGCCATGCTCCAATTCTGCTGGGCCGAGACCGAACCGGCGGCGAGCGCCATCGCGGCCACGGTCCCCAGCGTGGTCGTGAGAATACGTTTCATCAACGTCTATCTCCCTCGGTCGGCCCTCCGGATCGCGGTTTCCCGCGCGGCCGAAGCCTTTTGGTTCCGCCGAAGACCGCGCGACGGCGAAGCCCATTCGACCCTTGCCCGGCGGGCGACCTTGGACGCCGGACTGGCCACGGTGCGGAGATCATACCGGGCGGGCGTTAGGCGTCAACTCTGGTTGATTATTTGGCGATAGAAAATGTTTCATTTCGAATGGTTTTGCGTCGACTTAAACCAGGTTCGCCGGCCAAGTCGCCAGCAGGGCGCGGAGTGTCGAGACAAAGGCCAGCGGCTGATCCAGGATCAGGTGATGTTGCGCCTCCGGCATCTCGATGACCGGCGTGCCCGGGCCCATGGCATCGACCATAAAATCGACGATGCCGGGCGTCACCAGGGCGCTGGCGGCACCATGGATGAAGGCTTTCGGGCAGGTCATGTTGGCCAAGTGATCCGCGAAGGGCTCGCGGAACCGCCTGGGACCCACCGCCTCGGGGTCGAACTTCCAGGTCCAGCCGCCCCGAATCGGCCGAAGCGAGTGCCGCGCGATGTATTCCAGGATGAAGGCATGCTCGACGGGCTGGCGCGGGCGGACGCGGAAACGGGCGACGGCGGCCTCGTAATCGGGATAAACGCGTACTGTCGTCGGATAGGGCCGGCGCTTATATTCGGCCTCGGCGCGGGGCGGGCGCACGGGTGAATCCACGATGACGCCGGCACCGATCTCGTGTCCGAAACGGGCACCCAGCACGATCGTCATGTAGCCGCCGAAGCTGTGGCCGACCACGATCGGTTTCTCGCCGAGACCGCTGTCGGCGATAGTCGCGCGGATCTCCGCCACCCGGAGCCCGGCATCGTATTCCGGGCGGTGGCTGCTGTCGCCCATGCCGGAATGGTCCATCGCCACCACGTTCCGGTCGAAGGCGAAATAGGGCGCGATGCCGCGCCACCAGTTGGCATGCGCCCCGCCACCGTGCAGGAACAGGATGCCAGGCTTCCGCGGCCCCTGGGCGGCGGTCCACTTCAAATAGTGGGTATGGGCGCCCCGCACCTCGATCCGGTGCGAGGTCACGGGTTTGCTGATCGCCCAGCGGAACCATTCGGGCGCCGGATGCTTCAATTCCGGCAGCGGTCCGTCCGGGTCCGGCGCCCGTGCCATGTCCATCACCCATCCTCTCCGCAGTTGATCGCGCCACTGGCCCGCAGGGTGGCGATCTCGTCGGCGCCGTAGCCGATCTCGGCCAGGACTTCCGCGCCATGCTCGCCCAGCCGGGGGGCCGGGCCCTCGGGCGTCGGTGAATCTTCGTTGGCGATCCAGCCGGTGCCGGGCACGATGATCTCGTCCGCAATGCCCGTGGGCGGCGGCGGGCGCAGAATGACACCGCGGCCATCCAGCCGCGGGTCGGCGAGCGCGCGGGGCAGGTCGTTCACCGGCGCCGTCGGCACGCCTTCCGACCGCATTCGCGCCACCCAGACGGCGGTGTCGTCGGTGAGCAGGGTTTCGGCGATCTCCCGGTGGATGGACGCCGCGTGTTCGATCCGCGAAGCCTCGCTGGCGTAACGCGGATCGTCGATCAGATCCTCGCGACCGAGGCCCTTCAGCAGGCGCGGCGCCAGGCGGTCGGTGACGACGGAGATCGTCATGTGCCCGTCCCGCGTCGCCCAGGTGTTGGAGGTGCCCTGGCGGGCGGGCGAGGTGTTGCCGAGCAGTTCCGGCATCGCCCCCGTCATCAGATGATTGGCGATCACCGGGCTCATGATGCTGATCGCGGTGTCGTTCATCGAGACGTCGAGATACGGTCCCTCGCCCGTCCGCTCGCGGCGAAACAGCGCCGTGGCGATCGCGAGGGCGGGGTGAGGCCGGTCGCGGTGTCGACCGCCATGAAGCCGGTGCGGATCGGCCCGCTCTCGGGCGTGCCGGTCAGGCTCATCATTCCGCTGGCGGCCTGGATCGCGCCGTCGTAGGCGGGCGAGGCGGCGTTGGGGCCCGTTTGGCCGAAGCCGGAGATGGCGCAATAGACGATGTCGGGGCGGATCTCGCGAACCACGTCGTAGCCGAAGCCGAGCCGCTCGATGACGCCCGGGCGGAAGTTCTGCGCCACCACGTCGGCACCCGCGAGCAGGCGCCGCGTGATCTCCCGCCCTTCCTCACGCTTGAGGTCGAGGGCGAGGCTGCGTTTGCCCGAACCGACGGCGAGGAACCCGGGCGACATTCCGCGCTCGGCCCAAACGCCCGTGGCCAGCATGGTCCGCCACTGGTCGCCCTCCGGCGCCTCGACCTTGACGACGTCGGCCCCCGGCATCGCCATGCGCGCGGTCGCGTAGGGGCCGGAGAGAACCTGGGTGAAGTCGACCACCCGGATGCCGTCGAAGGCCTTGGCCATGCCCCTCTCCCTAGACAGCCCCGTCGGCTCGGAGCTGCTCAATCTGCTCGGGATCGTAGCCGATCTCCATCAGAACCTCGTCCGTGTGTTCGCCCAGCAGCGGCGCGCGGCGCGTTCCTCGCGGCCCGTCGGCATCGGCGACGAAGCCCATGCCCGGGATCCGCACGGTACCGCCCTCGGCCTCCGGCGCCGGCACGTCCATCAGCACGCCCCGGTGTTCGAACTGTTCCTCGGAAAGCGCGCCGGGTAAGTCGGCGACCGGCGCGGCGGGGACGCCCTGCTCGTCCATCCGGGCGAGCCAGGTCTCCGTCGTCTCGCCCTTCAGGACCTCGCCGATCTCGGCGTGGATCGCCTTCGAATGCGCGACGCGCGCCTCGGTCGAGGCATAGCGCGCCTCGGCCGCCCACGCCTCGTGACCCAGCGCGCGGCAGAGCGCCGGCGCCATGCGGTCGGTGATCATGGCGATCGAGAGGTGGCCGTCCTTGGTCGCCCAGGTGTCCGCCGTGCCCTGGCCGGTCTGCGAGCGGTTACCGATCAGGGTCGGCACCTGGCCCTCGACCAGATAGCGGCTGACGATCGGGTTCATGATCTGGATCGCCGAGTCGGTCATCGCCACGTCGAGGCGCTGCCCCTCGCCCGTCGTCTGGCGGCGGAAGAGTGCGCTGGCGATGGCGAAGCCGGCGGTCATCGCCGTCGTCATGTCGACCACCATGAAGCCGACCCGGACCGGGCCTGTCGCCGGATCGCCGGTCACCGACATGATGCCGGAAGCGGCCTGGATCGCACCGTCATAGGCCGGCAGGTGCGACTTCGGCCCCGCCTGACCGTAGCCGGAGACGGAACAATAGATGATGTCGTCGCGGATCGCCTTGGCCCAGTCGTAGTCGAAGCCGAGCCGCTTCATCACGCCCGGGCGGAAGTTCTCCAGCACCACGTCGGCGCCCCGGACCAGGCGTTCCAGCACCTCGCCGGCGCGGGCATGCTTGAGATTCAGCGTGATCGCCCGCTTGTTGGGATTGGCGCCCAGGAAGGCCGGCGCCGCACCGCGCGCCGCCCATTCGCCCTCCGTCGTCAGGCTCCGCATCATGTCGCCGGCGCCCGGCTGCTCGATCTTGACGACGTCGGCACCCAGCAGCGCCAACTGCGTCGCCGCCCAGGGCCCGGCCAGAACCTGGGAGAAGTCGATGATGCGGACGTTCTCGAAGGCTTGCGCCATGGATTGCTCCCCGCGGGCTAGAAGTGGGTCGGCCAGTAGCTCAGGCGGTGTTCGCCGACGCCACCAGAGGGCCGGTTCTGGTAGATGTCCAGCAGACGCTTCAAATAGTCCCGTGTCTCCGCCGGGTCCAGCACTTCCTTGGCGTAGAAGCCGGCGGCGAGGTCGTAGGCGCTGGTGCCGCGCGCGAGTTCCTCGCGGAGTGCCGTGAAACGTTCGGGATCGTCAACGTCGGGGTCCATGAAGCCGACATCGGCGGTGTACCAGGCGGCCAACTGGTCGTGCTTGCCGCCCATGTTGAGATAGGCTTGGCCGTAACTCTTGCGCAGGATCACCGCGAATTTCGGCACGCTCGCCGGCTCCAGCGCCTGGATGAAGTTCATGATCTTGCCGGCGAGGCCCTGGCGCTCGCCCTCGACGCCGACCAGGAAGCCGGGTGTGTCGGTGAGGAAGACCAGCGGAATATTGTAGGAATCGCAAAGCACGACGAAGCTGGTCATCTTGCGGCAGGCATCGCCGTCCAAGGCGCCACCCTTGAAATAGGGTTTGGAGGCGATGATGCCGACGACATGGCCATTAATGCGGGCGAAGCCGGTGACCGCCACCCGCGAGAAGCGTGGCTTGACGGGCGCGAAGGAGCCGAGGTCAACGACCGCCTCGATCACCTTGCGGATGTCGTAGACCTTCGAACGCGCCTCCGGCACTAGGTCATGGAGGCTGTGCGCGCCCTCGTCGGAGCCTGCCGGGACGGCCAGTCTCGGCGCCCGTTCGCCCGCGTGGCTCGGCAGGTAGCTGGCGTAGCGCCGAACCGCGTCCAGCGCCGCCTCGTCCGTGTCGGCGACCAGGTCGGTCTCGCCGGCGACGGCGCTGCGCATGTCCCAGCCGCCGAGCCGTTCGGGATCGATCTCCTCCGAGATAGCCACCTCCGTCACCTTGACGGAGCACACCGCCATGATCGCGCCCTTGCGCTGGATCACCAGGTCCGAGAGCGCCGCCCGCCAGCTGGAGGCGCCGTAACTCTGTCCCAACACCGCCGAGATCCAGGGGTTGGCCCGAATCCGGGTGTAGTCGAGGCCGGTGTTGCCGATCCCCTCCGCGCCCATGATGTCGGGCATGCGGGCGCCGGAGCATTCTCCCAATATCAAAAGCGCCATGCCCTGCTCGCGGGCGAGCTTGTTCAGGTGCTGGAACTTGCGGCTGTTGGTGGGCGCGGCGGAGACGCCGACGACGGAGAAGTCGCTGGCCGCCACGGCGACCATGCGGCCGTCGACATAGCCAGTGCCGGTGATGAGCCCGTCGGTCGGCGTCCGCTCCCGGTCCTCGGGCCGGGCCGAGGCGGCGAAGAGACCTATCTCGTGGAAACTGCCGGGCTCCAGCAGATAATCGATCCGCTGGCGGGCGTTCAGCTCGCCCCGGGCCGCCTTCTCCTCCAGCTTGCGGGGCGAGCCCATGGAGAGCGCACCGGCGCGCCGATGCTGGTGGGCCTCTCGGCGGTCTTCCTCCGTCATCTTCGCCGGGGCGCCCTCGCCTCAGTCGGCCTCGGCCGCCCGCGCGGCGTCCTTGGCCGCCATCCGCGCCTTTAGCTGTTCCGGCGACAGGCGGACGATATCCTCGTTCTGGTGGCTGAAGATGTCGTAGGGCTGGGTGTCGAGGTCTTCGAGCACGATCGAACCGTCGAGCACGCCGGCCTTCCAGGCCTGATGCGCCGTCTCGTCCTCTTGGAACTCGGGCATCACCTCTTTGGCGAACAGCCGCAGGCTGTCGCAGATGTCCTGGTGGCTGGTCTTGCCGGCCTGGTTCAGCAGGATCACCTGGTCGACGTGCGCCTCGCGGTACTGGCGGAGCTTGCGGCGGATGGTTTCGGGCGAACCGATGAGGCCGGCGGTCAGTGCCTCCTTGGCCTTATCGGTCTCGCGCCACTCCTGGTATTCCTCCCAGAGGTTGCCAGTGCCAGGGGCATCGACGCCTTTCCGGCCATAGTGTGAGAGGGCGAAGATGAAAAAGGTCCAGCCCGCCGCCTTCTCGATCGCCTCCTCGTCCGTCTCGGCGCACATGAAGCCGGCGACCATGGCGATATTGGGGTTGACGGGATAGTCGGCCAGGCGGTTCGCGTTGTGCAGAAGCTGGTTGTAATAGTTGTTGACCCAGGCCTTGGCCGCCTCGGGCGAGACGAAGGTGAAGCCGAGGGCGCCCAGCCCCCATTCGCCGGCCTTCGCGATGGTCTGGATGTTGGAGCAGGCGACCCAGAGCGGCGGGTGCGGCTTCTGGTAGGGCTTCGGCACCACGTTGCGGGCGGGAAAGTCGTAGTATTCGCCGTGGAACTCCCAACTCTCGTTGGTGAACATCGGGATGATCGCCTTGACGGCCTCTTCCCAGCGATCGCGCTTGTCGCGCACCCGGATGTTGAAGGGATGCAGCTCGGCCGGCCCGGCACCCTCACCCATGCCGAACTCGACCCGGCCGTTCGAGAGCAAATCGAGGGTCGCGACCCGCTCCGCCACCCGGTGCGGCTGGTTGGTGGTCAGCTGGATGATGCCGTGACCGAGGCGGATCCGCTCCGTCCGCTGGCTGGCGGCGCCCAGGAAGACCTCGGGCGCGGAGCAGTGGGAGTATTCCTCGAGGAAATGATGCTCGACGCACCAAGCGTAGTCGAAGCCGATCTGGTCGGCGACTTCGATCTGCGTCAGCGAGTTCTGCAGCAGCTCCCGCTCGCTCTCCCGGTTCCAGGGGCGGGGGATCTGATGTTCGTAGAAAATGCCGAATTTCATGGCCAACTGCTCCCATACGGATCGCCGTTAGGCGGTGTCGTCCGAGCGAACAGCTATTCGAACGGGCGTTCGATTATTCATAACATCGTTCGAAGTCGAACGGAATTCCCGAGCCCCCGCGACAAGGCGTCGCTATGGCGCCACCGCCCCGTCCGCCCGGCGCGGGCGCGGCTCCGCATTGGCGCCCGCCAGCAGTTCCGCCGCCGTCCAGCCGAGCTGGCCGTGGCGGCCGATGCCGTAGCGCACCACCGCCTCGTCGGCGAAGGGCCGCACGTCGTCGAGGTCGAGCCAGATGCGAAGCAGCATGCGCTTCTTGTCCTCCGCCTCGACCAGCTCGTGCGCGGCGCGGCCGTGCAGCACCGTGTAGTTGTTGCAGAACTGCACGTCGCCCGCGTGGAAGGAGAATTCGAAGCGGTTCTCGTAAGCGATCTCGTCGACCAGATCGAGAATCGCCGCGTCCTCGACGCTCATCTCCTCGCCCTTCCGGGCGTAGGCGGAGCGGATCCAGTTCCGGTTGTAGCGGCAGGAAACCTGGCCGTCTCGCTGGCTGAAAAAGGGCACGAGATAGCCCGAGGTGGCGCTTTCCCCCGGCCCGTGCTCGCCCATGCGGTCCCATTCGAAGCCCCGGTAGAGGCGCTGAAGCGCTTCCGGCGCGCGGGCCAGCAGCTCGTTGTGGATGGTGACGGAGCTGGCGAGCCAGCTCGGCGGATCGTCCGGCGCCTGCTGTACGCAGAGCAGCGTCACGACGTCCATCAGGTCGACGTGCAGCTTGGATTCCTTGGGCAGGCCGACGCCGCGGCTGCCCTGTCGCGGCCGCTTGGCGCCATCGGTCACGTAGTGGATCAGCCCGCCCTCCCCGTTCTGGCTGAGCCCGGTACCGATATGCATGCCGAGGCCCCAGTAGAGCAGATCGATGTCGTCGGCCGTGTAACCCTCGACCGGGAAGCCGCGCATCAGCGCGAAGCCGAGTCCGTCGCGAAGCTCGTCGCGCAAGGCCGCGAGCCTGGGCGCCAGACCCGGCAGGGGGAAATCGGCCGCCGTCACCTGGCCGAGCGCCAAGCCCTGCGTCCGGACGGCGTCGAGCGCCGCGTCCAGCTCCGCCCGCCCGGCGTCGTCCAGCCGGTATTCCCAATCCCGCGACGCCTGGAATGCGGACCCGCGCCAGGCGCTCGGATGGTCGATACGCGCGCCATGTACCTCTGTCATTGTTTCTTCCCGCATCCGCCAGCGACAGGGGGTGGCCGGCGCCGATTGCGCGCGTCCGCCCAGGGGTCCATCATCGCCGGGCACGGCGCGGATGACAATTCCAAGACGCCGGATCACCTCGGAGGGAGACGAAAATGACCAAACCGACACTGCACGGCCCCGGATTTTCCACCTATGTGCGCGCGGCGCGCCTGGCGCTGGAGGAGAAGGGCGTCGACTACGATCTGAACGAATTCAACTTCATCGCCGACGGCATGCCGGCCGACCACCTGGCCCGCAATCCCTTCGCCAAGGTGCCGGCCTTCACCAACGGCGATTTCGAGGTCTACGAGACCGTGGCGATCGCCCGTTACGTCGACGAGGCCTACGACGGCCCGGCCCTGCAGCCGGACGACGCCGCCGCCCGCGCCCGCGTGACCCAGGTGTGCGCCATCGTCGACAACCACACCTACGCGCCGGCGATCTCTAACGTCGTCATCCAGCGCGTCGTCGTGCCGATGCTGGGCGGAGAGCCGGACGAGGCGGCGATCGCGGAGGCGCTGCCCGACGCGGCCAAGGCGATGGGCGTGCTGAACGAGATGATCGGCGATCGGTCCCACCTGGTGGGCGACAGCGTCACGCTGGCTGATCTGCACCTGGTGCCGGTCTACGACTATTTCCGCCAGACGCCCGAGGGTGAGGGCGTGCTCGCCGACATGGCCGGCCTGCGGCGGTGGTGGGACGGCATGAGCGGGCGCGCCTCGGTCACGGCGACGACGCCCGAGCTCGGCTGAGATCTGGCGCCGGCCGGTGACGGTCGGGCCGGAGCTTCACGACGGGCGCGAGAATCGAGAAGCCAGTAATTTGCGTGCCTCACAAGCCCGCGTTTCCCAAGTGGCTCGCATGGCCTATGGTGCACTAGTTCCAGCCCCTCCTCGATCCCCGAGCCCATGGTCACGCTGAACGAAGAGACAACAATCGCCTCTCCGCCCAACCGCGTCTGGCCGCTGCTGCGCGACCCGGCGGTGGTGGCGTCATGCATCCCGGGCGCCGAAATGGCGCCGGACCAGGGTGACGGCGTCTGGCGCGGCACAATCCGGGTGAAGTTCGGGCCGACGGTGGCGATCTTCCGGGGCGAAGCCAACCTCGGCTTCGACGACGCGGAACGGCGGATCAGCATCGAGGGGCGCGGCATCGACGGCCGCGGCGCCTCGCGGGCGCTGGCCTCGGGCACGGTCACCGCTTCCGGCCACGAGACCACGGTGCTCGTCGTCGCCGGCGAGTTCAACGTCACCGGCCCGCTCGAGGCCTTCGCCAACTCGGGCGGCGTGCATGTCGCCCGCGCGCTCCTGGCCGAGTTCTCCGCCAACATGGCGAAACTCGTCGGCGAACAGGGCGGCGAGGCGGAAGGCGAGGAAACGACAAGCGAGGCCCCGGCGGCCGAGGCGATCGCTGCTCCGCCGTTGCGCGCATACCGCGAACTCGGCGGTGGCGCAATCATCTGGCGCGCCTTCCTTTCATGGCTGAAGAGCCTCTTCGGCAAGGAGAGATAGACGGGTATGAGCAAGCTTCTGGTCACGGACGTTCTGGCCCAGGCCTTCGTCGCCGAGGGCGTGGATCACCTGTTTACGCTGATGGGCGATGCCAACATGTACTGGTCCGCGAGGATGGCCGACATGCCGGGGGTGCGCCTCGTGCATGCTCGCCACGAACATTGCGCCTGCTCCATGGCGCACGGCTATGCCATGGCGACCGGCAAGGTCGGCGTCGCCTCGACCACCTGTGGCCCCGGCTTCACCCAGATCATGACGGCGCTGACCCAGGCGGCACGCGGCAACGTGCCCCTGGTGGTGTTCGCGGGCGATTCACCCATGGGCGCCGCCTGGTACCTGCAGGAACTCGACATGGCGCCGCTGGCGCGGGCCACGGGCGCGCACTTCATCGCCGTGCGCTCGATCGACCGGATGCTCGACAATGTCCGCGAGGCCTTCCACGTCGCCGCGACCGAGCGCCGACCGGTGGTGCTCTCGATACCGATGGACCTGCAACGCCAGGAATACCCCTATATGGCGGACTACGCGCCCTCGGCCGACCTGGCCCCGGTGGCGCAGCGTCCGCTGCCCGATCCGGCGCTGGTCGACCGCCTGGTGGAGATGATCGCCGAGGCGGAGAGGCCGATTATCATCGCCGGGCGCGGCGCTACCCGCTCCGGCGCCCGCGAGGCGCTGGAGGCGCTGGCCGAAAACTCGGGCGCGCTCCTCGCCACCTCGCTGCTCGGCAAGGGCCTCTTCGAGGGCAACCCCTACCACCTCGGCGTCGCCGGCTCCTTCGCCAATGACCATGCCCGCGAGTGCTTCGTCGAATCCGACCTGGTGATCGGCGTCGGCGCCGGCCTCGGCCACTATACCACCGAGGGTGGCTATCTCTATCCGGGCGCGAGCGCGGTGCAGATCGACCTCGACCCCAAGGGCCTGTGGCAGGGACTGCGCACCGCCGATCTGCACATCCGCGCCGACGCCCGCGCGGCGGCCGAGAGCATCGTCGAACGGCTCGGCCAGCGCGGCATCGCCAAGACCGGCTACCGGGGGCCGGGAATCGCCGCCGCCATTGCCGCGGCCTCGCCGGACGCCAAGGAATTCCCGGTTCAGGCGGGGACGGTCGACCCGCGCAAGGCGATTCTGGAACTCGATGCGGTGATTCCGAAGGACTGGGACGTGGTCATCGGCGGCGGGCACTACTTCTCGATCGCGCTGACGCACATGAGCGGCCGTGCGCCGGAGAAATATCACGTTGTCGTCGACTTCGGCGCCATTGGCTCCGGCCTGCCGGCGGCGATCGGCGTGGCCGCGGCGCGTGGCGACGGCAAGGTCGCGCTGATCGAGGGTGACGGCAGCCTGTTGATGCACGTGCAGGAGCTGGAGACCATCCGCCGCCAGGGCCTGCAAATGCTGATCGCGATCATGAACGACGGCGGCTACGGGGCGGAGTTCCACAAGTTCCGTGCCCACGGCATGGAGACCGGCGTCAGGGAAACGACGCACGGGCGCGGCGATCTCGCTGGGATGGCGACCGGCTTCGGCCTGCGCGGCGGCACGGTCGCGGAGATGGGACGAATGGCGGGCCTGTTCGCCGAGCACCGCTCGGCCAACAACGCCAGCCTCTGGGACGTCCACACCGACGACAGAATCGCCTCGCGCAGCTACCGCCGGGTGCACTACGGCGAGGCCTGAGCAGCCGCGACGTCGACCGGCAACGGCGGAATTGCCGGCCCAGCCGCAAATCGCCGCCAGCGCCTCCTCGGAGGGCGCGTATCAGTAGGCGCCGGTGACCGGTGTTGAATAGGCGATCAGCCGATCGGTGACGCCGTCCTCGCTGGCGCCGAACATGCGCGCGAGCAGGATATCGAAGCGCGTCAGGTCGTGGCCGAAAGCGAGGAAATAGAGGCCGTGCTCTCCGGGCGTGCCGAAGGGGACGCCGCGGCAATAGATCTTGGTCCCGGCGACGTCGGTGCGGGAGACGTGGGAATCGGCCGATCACCCGCTCCTGGTCCTCGATCGCAAGCGCGTTGAACGCCGTGAGGTCGTGCACCCGGCGCATGCTCGGGACGAAGCCGCCACCGGCGCCGGCCTTGCCCTCTGGGATCAGCGCCGCCTCCTGGCGCGGGTCCCCTTTCGGATTGGCGGTGCCGTCGATGAAGCCGGCGAGGTCGCGGGAATCGTGATAGACGAAGCCGCGCTCCTCCAGCACGGATTCCGCCGGGGCGCCGGGGAGACCGGCGAAATCGTGCAACCCGGCCGGCAGGACACGGCGAAGCGCCTCGGCGACCTCGTACTCCATGAAGAGATGGTAGCGCGCGCCCTCGACGAAAATCGAGGCCTGCGGGGTGGTCATGGATTTCCGGCCTTTCCCTCGTCTCGGCCCTTGATCTGGGTGCGGTGCAGGCGGCGGCGGCTCGCGGGGTCGAAGGCGTCGCGCCGGTGCAGGACCCAGAGGTTGCGCCACATCAACACGTCGCCGACCCGCCAGCGATGGCACCAGGTGAAACGCGCCGCCGTCGCGTGCGCCCACAGCTCGTCGAGCAGCGCCTCGCTTTGCGCCTCCTCCAGACCCGGCACATGGGAGAAGGGCCGGCGGCCGAGGAAGAGGGCCTCCCGCCCGTCGTCGCGGCGGATCAGCGGATGGCGCGCCCCCGGCGTCTCTCGCGGGTCCGATACGGCTTCGTAGCCCTTGCGCAGCTGTCCCGCCGAATTGCGCGATTCGTCGTGGATCGCCATCCGCCCTTCGGCCCGGGCGCGCAAGTCCGCCGACAGCGCGGCGCAGGCGGCGATCGTGTTGGCGAAGCAGGTATCGCCCTCGCCATCGGGGATCTCGCGGGCGTGCAGGATCGCGGCCTCCGGCGGCGCCTCGCGATAGGTCATGTCGGCGTGCCAGACCGCTTCCCCGTCGCCGAGAGTGCCGAGCGCCTGGCCCCCTTCGTCCTTCAGGTTGGAAATCACGTTGATCTCCGGGTATTCGGGCAGGAAGTGGCGACCGTGGGGATTCACCGCCGGCGGCTCCAGCTCGCCGAAATCGCGGCTGAAGGCGATCAACTGGCGATCGTCGATATCCTGGTCGCGGATCAGCAGCACCAGATGCGCGTCCCAGGCCCGCGTCAGCGCCGCGCGATCGTCGGGCGTCATCGCCTCACGGAGATCGAGGCCGCGCACTTCCGCGCCGAGGGTCCGGCCGCTCGGGATGATTTCGATGCTGCTCAACGACACGCCCTCCTCAGGTGAAACGGTGGCTCGCCACCAGATGGGCATTCAGCTTCGCCTCGTCCATTGCCGGACGCCAGCCGGCGGGGACATGGACGTGACCGTCGGCGAAGGGCAGCGGCTCGGCCAGCAGCCGCGCCTCGGGGCGGAGCTTTCGGTAGCCGTTGAACTCGCCCGTGTTGCGAAGCGCGCGGCGGGCGACGCAGGCCTCCATCCAGCAGTTGATCTCGGCGCCGAGCCCGTCGCCCAGCACCGCCTTCATGCCGTGCCCGGCGATCCGCTTCAGCGCCTTCATGCCGTGCCCGGCGATCCGCTTCAGCGCCGCTTGCAGCCGGCGAAGCGAGCCGAAGCGCTTCAGTTTGACCTTGCAGAGGCCGACCCCGGGGATCGCGGCGGCGCGGTCGATATCGGCCTCGGCGCAGATCGGCTCGTCCAGCATCACCGGCACGGGCGAGCGTTCGGCGACGGCGGCGTTGGCCGCCCAGTCGGCTTCGGCGCAGGGCTGTTCAAAAAGCTCGACGCCCGCCGGATCCAGCGCCTCGGCGAAGGCGATGCCGTCGTCTTGGCTATAGCCGCGGTTGGCGTCGATGCGAAGCGTCGCGCGGCCGTCGACGGCGCGCTGAATCGCCCGCAGCCGGCGGATGTCGGCGCAGAGATCCTTGCCGACCTTGATCTTCAAGGTGCGAAAGCCCTCGGCGAGCCGACGCTCCACCTCCTCGGCGATCGCCGCCTCGCCCTCGGCCTCGAAGGAGGTCAGCAGCGGCCAGGAGAAGGCCTCGCCGGGGCCGAGGATCTCGTCGCCCCGCAGCATCTCGATCGCCGTCGCCAGGATTGTCGCGGCGACGGGGCTTCGCGCCTCGGTCACCCGCACCCGCTCCAACGCCGTCTCGGGCGCCAGGCCCGGCAGCGTTTCGGACATTTCGCGAAGGAAGGCCCAGCCGCTCTCCCGGCTCTCGCCGGCGGCGCCGGGCGAGATGTGCTGGTCGCCCCAGCCCTCGCGGCCCTCGTCGTCGCGGATGCGGGCGAGGAAGGGCTCGAAGGACTCGAAGACGTGGTAGGAGAGCCGGTAGGGGGTGATCAGCGGCAGGCGGACCGCATGAAGCGTGATCTCCGCTATCGCCATGTCCCCGTCCTCCACCGGCCCGAGGTGCCGACGCTATCACGGGGCCGGCCGGCGCGGTATAGGATCGCAAATGAGCGAGGCGGCGAAACGTGGCGAGGCGTCCGGCAATGCCATGAAGGGCATCGCCTGGATGGTGCTGACCGGATTTTTCTTCGTCGGCGTCACGGCGCTGGTGCGCCAGCTCGGCTCGAGCGACATGAACCCGGTGCAGGCGGCGTTCCTGCGCTACCTCTTCGGTTTCCTTTTTCTGGCGCCCAGCCTGATCCATGTCTTCCGCCGCCCGCCTCCCGGGCGTCGGGTCGCGGTGCACGCCTTTCGCGGCGTCCTGCACGGCATCGGCGTCATGCTCTGGTTCTTCGCCATGACCCGGATCCCGATCGCCCAGGTGACCGCCCTGGGCTTTACCGCGCCCATCTTCGTCACCATCGGCGCGGCCTTGTTCCTGGGCGAGCGGTTCCGCCTCCGGCGCCTCGCCGCCGTCCTCGTGGCCTTCGCCGGGATGCTGGTGATCCTACGCCCGGGCTTCGGCGCGGTGGACATCGGCGCCATCGCACAGATCGCCGCGGCACCCCTCTTCGCCGTCTCGACGATCATCGCCAAACGGATGACCGAGGTGGACGACAACGCCACCATCGTCTGCCTGATGGCGCTCTTCGTCACCCTCACCATGGCCGGTCCGGCGCTCTACGTCTGGCGGCCGCCGAGCCTCGAGCAGCTCGGCCTGCTGCTGGCCACGGCACTGGTCGCCACCCTCGGCCACCTGTGCATGATGCAGGCCCTCCGGCTCACCGAGGTGACGATCACCCAGCCGATCACCTTCCTTCAGCTGGTCTGGGCCTCGGCCATCGGCTTCTTGATCTTCGCCGAGGAACCGGCCGTCACCACCTGGATCGGCGGCGCCGTCATCGTCGCCAGCGCCACCTACATCGCCCACCGCGAAAGCCGCCTCCAGCGTCGGGCGAGACGAAGCGGATCGACTTCAGACTGTTGACGATGGTGCGAGGCGCCGTCAATGGACTTCCCAATCAACCAGCTCCGGCTCGACCGCAAGGCCCCACCCAGGCGCGTCCGCAAGTCCGTATCGCGTTGCATCGAGCCGCCCGCCGCGCGAAAAGCGTAGCGAGGGCGTCGAAATGTCCCTTGCGAGCAGAAGCTTGCCGAAGCCGCCCTCGCGCGCGACGGGCGCGGAGGTTAAGGCCTTGTCCACCCGCCAGCGCCGCGCGCGTCAGCAGGCTGGTCTCGCCGACATGCGCGCCCAGAACGACACCCATCCCGGCATCTTGCGCCTCGCGCGCCAGCGCGATCGAGCGGAGGATGCCGCCGCATTTCGAGACCCGTATATTGGCAACCCAAGACTCCGGCGCGTCGAGAAAAGGGCCGAGGTGGGAGCGGTTGCGGAGACTTTCATCGAGGATGATCTTGACCGGCAGTTGGGCGGCGATGGTTCGAAGCGATGCGATGTCGCCGGGCGCCACCGGTTCTTCGATCGCCCAGACGGCGCGGCCGAGCGCGCGCATATGGCGAACGCAGTCTTCCGCGTCGTGCCAGAGGTTATTGGCGTCGACGCGCAGCCGCGCGGCGGGCGGCAGCCGAGCGAGTTTCGCCGCGTCGCGCTTCGCATCGGCGCTCAGTTTGACCTTGAAGTCGGAAAAGCCCCAGAGCGAATAGGCCATGCCCGCCGCCCAGGTCTTGAACGGCGAGCTGTCGCCGATGATGGCGCTGTAGGCGACGGGCCCACCGAGGGGCGGCAGGCCGATCAAAGCCTCGACGGGAATGCCACGCCGCCGGCCCATAAGATCGAGGAGTGCGGATTCGAGGGCGGCGAAGGCGGCCGGGTTGTCGTCGATCAGCGCCTCGCGCGCCGCGCTCCAGGCGTGGATGTCCTCGACCGTCGCGCACGCCTCAAGGAAATCAGGGCCGTGCGCTTGAACGAAGGCTCGGGCACCGGCTTCCGTTTCCCCGGTGACGTAGTGGCGCGGACAGCCCTCGCCGTAACCCCGGTACCCGTCGCCATCACGGAGTTCGACAATGACGTTCGCCGTCGCCGCGCGGGTCGCCGAGGCATGGGAGAAGCGGAAGCGAAGCTGGCTCTCGAAGCCACCCACCCGGAGCGCGACCGTCATGGCGCCCCATCCGGGCCGAGTGACGCCAAACGGTCCGACCACTCGCGCGCATAGGCGAGCACGACGGGCTTGTATTGCGACTCGCGGGCGCCCATCGCCACGCTCCGAGCCCGGATCGTCTCCATGGCGCCCACGCGAAGCGGCACGGCGATCAGCGGCCGCAGGCGTCCGCTCGCCCGCTTGTCGTCATACTCGCTGTTGAGCGACCGAAGTGCCCCGTCGATCGCCGCCGCGAGTTCGCCGGGCGCGCCGGCGTCCGGGCACTCGAAATGGAGGGCGTATCTCGACGCGTCCTCGTCGGCGAGTGCGATGTAGCCCGCTGCCGCCAGGTCCAACTCCGCCAGGGTTTCCGGCATCGCCGCGACGACCTGATGCTCGCGCAGCTTTTCGCCGGTGATGTTGGTGACGCCCCGGCCCTTCTGCAGGAATCGCAAGGCCGGACAGGCGCCGATCCCGGGCTCCGCGCGCACGATGTCGTTGATGTCGTAGCGATAGAGGCCGGACTGCGTGGTGGCGAAGACGTAGTAGTCCGCGCCCGGCGCCAGCTCTTCGATCCGCAGGAAATTCGACTGCCCCGCCTCCCACTCGTCCCGGCGGACGAACTCGTAGACATGCTCGGTCAGGAGCGGCATGCAGAGGTTGCGTGCGGCATCGAGGTTCGCCGCGCCCATGAACTCGCTCGCTCCATAGCCGTATTCGACGATGCGGACTCGTTCGGGGAGTTGGCGGCGCAACTTCTCGAGCGCGATGCCGCAGCTCCCCCCGGTCCAGGTGGCGATCGCGGCGAGCCGTGGCCACGACGTCCACGTCCAGATGGCCCGCCCGGTCCAGCGCGCGGAGAAGATCGCGTACCCGCGCCCGATCGGCGGCGGCGATGATGTCCGCCGCCACCGCCCCGCCTTCGGGGCCGAACCGCGCCGTCGCGCCGGTCTCTAGCGCGTCGACCAGCGTCGCGGCCTCGGCCGCGATGAGCTCGGAGACCTTGAGGATCGACGATGGATTGGCGGCGGCGATGCCCGTGACATCGCCTCGCGACAGCGCCGCCAACGCATAGAGCCGGTACTTCGCCGCCAGATCCTCGATCTCGAACGCCCTGGCGGGCGTGGCGAACTTCCGCGCCAGAACCCGCGGCAGCGAGCGATAGGCGCTGCCCGAACTCGCCCCGTATGCCACGCCGTTCTCGAGCCGCCCTTCGACCGCCGGGCTCGCCATGCCGAGGATCGAGCCCTCGAAAAAACTCGTGTCCCGCCAGATCGACGTCGCCAACAGCTTCTGCGCCAGCTTCATCTGGTGCAGCCCGCTGCCGGTCATGGGGATGAGTTTGCCGGGCCCCGTCGTCCCACTGGTGCGCGCGTAATAGACGGGTGGTGCCGCCGTTAGCGCCCTGTCGCCGGCCATCTGCTGTTCGATGAGGGCTTCGAGGCTGTCGAAACTCTGCACCGGCACCTTCGCGGCGAAGTCGTCGAAGCTGGCGATCGAGGCGAAGTCGTGCCGTCGGCCGAAGGCGGTTTCCGCGTTCCGTCGGAGGATCCGCAGCAGAAGCGCATGCTGGACGGCGCCGGGCCGCCGGAAGGCGCGCAGCATGGGTCCGAGATAGACGAATGTGCTCCACAGCATGGAGGCGTCGAGCGCCCGGTTCGCCAGGACGGTCGCAAGGCTCATGGGCCCGGCCCGTCGGTCGGCGTGGTGAAGGGCGCCCGGAGCTGGGCGAGGAAGCCGTTCGGCCACCCGGGGTTGCCGATTCCGAGCCGACCGACCTCGTGCGCCCTCGGCAGGTAGCGCGTGCCGAAGGCAATGTCCCAGACGATCAGGTTATTGCCGTAGTTCGACTGCGCTTCGACGAGCGCGGCCGAGTGGTGCCAACGGTGCAATTCCGGCCCGGCGATGATCCAGTTGAGCGGGCCGAGCCTGAGATCGGCGTTGGAATGCTGGTAGAAGCCGTTGATCGCGTAGAGCACGAAATAGGCGGCGAAAACCTCGGGCGCCAAGCCCAGCAACAAAAACGGCAGGGTGTCGCCGAGAAACTGCAACGCCTTGTCGAAGGGATGAAAGCGGCCGACATTGATGGTGTAGAGCTTGTCGGCGGCGTGGTGGACGGCGTGCAGACGCCAGAGCGGGTCGACCGTGTGCAGGATGCGGTGGATCCAGTAGCGTCCGAACTCCGCCATCACCAGCATGAGCGTTATCTGCACGAACAGGGGCGCGTCGTGCGGCCAGTAGTCGTCGAACGGCGCGGCGCCGTCCGCCGCGAGGGCGATGATCGCCGCCAGCGCCGCCGCCTTCAACAACGCCGGCAGGGCGACCTGGACCAGGACGACGAAGAGGCCGTCCTGGACGACGTCCGCCCGTCCGGGCCGCCAGGCCGCGCGCGCCGGCGCCAGGGTCTCGTGCAGGAGAATGCCGACGGTGGAGACCAGCACGCTAAGGTACGACGAGAAGAACAGCGGCGCCCCGCCCTGCCGCAGCCAGAGAAAGAGCGCGAAGCCACCGGCCATCAGCGCCGGATAGGCGGCGACCCGCACGGCCAGGCGGCCCGGGGTGACCGGGGCCTCGTCCGGCGGGGCCGGCCCGAGCGCCGCGCCGAGCGTGACGACATAGGCCGCGAGCACGAAATGAAACGCCGTCGACACGGCGCCGTCGAACCAGCGCGCCTCGCTCAGCTCCAAGACTCCGACCACCAGCCGGACCGCCATGACGGCGACATAGAGCCAACCCAGCCACCGCAAGGCGCGCCCGAGGCGCGGCCTGGGCCGGCCGGTTGGTGGGAAAAAGACGATCGCGAGCATGACGGCCAGCATGACGGCCTGAATGCCAAGGAGCACGGGATAGGGCATCGTCGCGCTATGCCAGGCGTCAAAATCCGGCAGAAAGGGAAGCTCGAAGCGGGCGAGGAGAAGCTGCGCCGCGACGCGGGCCGCGAAGAGCAGTGTCAGAAAACCCAGTATCGCCCGGTAAGGCGGTGTGTCAGCCCGCAACGTATCGCCCTCCGCCGGCGGCCGTCGCCGATGCTACCCCGGGCGAAAGCATGCGGCTAAACAATTTCCGCCGCCCGACTGGTCCCCTCCTGCCGGCCGGCTTGTCAAGGCCGCGCGGGCGGCGGATCATGTCCGGCGGACGGGTTGGGGAGAGAGGCGATGCGGGCGCTGCTGCAACGGGTGAGCGAGGCCCGGGTCGAGATCGACGGCGAAGTCGTGGGCCGGATCGGCCAAGGCCTGCTGATCCTCTTCTGCGCCGAGGCGGGCGACGACGACGATGCCACGGCAGCCGCGCGCAGTCAGCGGATCGCCCAGAAGGTCGCCAAGCTTCGCGTCTTCGCCGACGAGGCCGGCAAGATGAACAAGTCGATTCTCGACGTCGGTGGCGGCGCCCTCGTCGTCAGCCAGTTCACGCTGGCCGCCGACCTCTCCCGCGGCAACCGCCCCGGCTTCACCCGCGCCGCGCCGCCGGAACGCGGCGATGCCCTCTACCAGACGTTTTGCCGCGACCTCGGGGCAGAAGGCGTCCCCGTCCAAACGGGCCGCTTCGGCGCCGAGATGGCCGTGCATTTGGTGAACGACGGCCCGGTGACGATCTGGATCGACGATGGGAGTTTTTAGAACAGGAACACTCCCTTCCCCGTCGCCTCCTGGTCGAAGCGCCGGTAGGCCTCGGCGGCGTCTTCGAGTTTCCAGCGGTCGGTGAAGAGATCCTCGACGGGCAACTTGCGGTCGGCGATGTAGCGGGCGCAGTCGGCCTGGATCGCGGTCGAGAAGGTCCACGAACCGAGCACCGAGACCTGCGGGAAGATCAGGTCGCGGGCGACGTCGACGGTGAGTTCGCCGCCGACGCCCACCATGGCCGCCGTGCCCCAGGCGCGGGTCGAGCGGATCGCCGCCAGCCGCGCCTCCGGGCTGGAAGTACAGTCAAGTGTCTTATGCGCGCCCTCGCTGTGGGTCAGTTCCTTGATCGCCGCGATCGGGTCCGTCTCGTTAGGGTCGATGACCGCGTCGGCGCCGAACCGCCTGGCGAATTCGAGGCGCCCAGGCAAGATGTCGACCGCGATCACGCGGGCCCCCATCGAGGCGGCGAGCAGCGTCGCCGAAAGACCCACCGGTTCCTGGCCGAAGACGGCGATGGTCTCGTCGCCGTGCAGTTCGAGACGGCGCAAGGCACCATAGGCGGTGCCGGTGCCGCAGGAGACGGCGGCGCCGACCGCGAACGACAGGTCTTCGCGCAGGGGCACCAGGGTGGTGACGGGCACCCGCATGTAATCGGCGTGCGCGCCGTGACCGTTGATACCGAAGACGGTGGCGCCCTCGACGCACATCTGGCCCCAACCGGTGCGGCAATGGCGGCAGATGCCGCAGCCTTCATAGTGGTGGTCCATCACCCGCTGGCCGACGAAGGCCTCGTGTTCGGCGACGGCACCGCCGACCTCGGTGACGACGCCGCAGGGCTCGTGCCCGGCGATGGTCGGCCCGCTCTCGCCGGCGCCGAGCATGCCCGGCTCCCCGGCGCCCGCGCGGTAGATATGCAGGTCCGTGCCGCACATGCCCGAGGCCTTGATCTCGATGACGACGTCGCGGGGCCCAGGCGTCGGGTCGGGGAAATTCTGGATCTCGAGTTGGTGATCGCCGGTAAAAACGACGCCTCTCATGGACAACTCCTCATCGTCAGGCGACCGTCTTTTCCGCCTTGCCCTCCGCCGCCGGCGCGGTCGAGGTCGCCGGCAGGCCGCGTTCGCGATAGGGGGTGCAGCCGAAGAAGGCGCGGTAGCACTTGGTGAAATGCGACGCCGAGACGAAGCCGCAGGCGAGCGCCACGTTCATGACGCTCATCGTCGTCTGCAACAGCAGCAGCCGGGCGCGGTGCAGGCGCAGCTCCAGGTAATAGCGCGCGGGCGAGCGGTTGAGATACTTGCGGAACAGCCGCTCCAGCTGCCGGGTCGAGAGCCCCGCCTGCCGTGCCAGATCGGTGCGGCTCAGCGGTTCCTCCAGGTGCTGCTCCATCAGCTCGATGATCGCCAGCAACTTCGGATGGCGGACGCCGAGCCGGCCGGGAAGCGAGAGGCGCTGGTGCTCGTTCGAGGGCCGGATCCGCTCGTGGATCATCTGCTCGGCGACATCGCCCGCCAGCTCCTGGCCGTGTTCGCCGGCGATCAGGTCCAGCATCATGTCTATGGACGCGGTGCCGCCGGCGCTGGTCATCCGGTTGCGGTCCACCTCGAAAAGCTGGGCCGTCACCATGATGTCGGGGAACTCCTCGGTGAAGGAGACCAGATTTTCCCAATGGATGGTGCAGCGGTAGCCCTCCAGCAGGCCGGCCCGCGCCAGCACGTGGGTGCCGGTGCAAATCGCGCCGACGGCCACGCCCGTGCGGTCCATCCGCCGGAGCCAGGAGAGCGGCGCCCGGTCGGCGAAGCGGTGGATGTCGATGCCGCCGCAGACGATGACGCCCGCGAGCCTGCCCGCATCCGCGAGTCCCGCGTCGGTCTGCACGGTGACGCCGTTCGAGCAGGAGACCGGGCCGCCGTCGACCGAGAGGATCTCCCACTCGTAAAGCGCCCGTCCGCTCAGGCGGTTGGCGATGCGCAGCGGCTCGATCGCGTTGGTGAAGGCGGCCATCGAGAAGTTCGGCACCAACAGGAAACCGAAGCGGCGCGGGGCATCGAGCGGCGTGTAGTCCATCATGGCGGCCACCGTTCCCATACGACAGCGACGCGAGCGGGCCTCGGGCGGCCCTTGGGCCGAGTTTATGACAAGGACGTGGCGCTCGGAAAGCCCGTTTCGCTGGATGATCCGGCCACCCCGGGCTACCATCCGCCGTCGATGCCGAGAGGGAGGAGACGCGATCATGGATCTGGTGTTCAGCGCCGAGGAGCTGGCATTTCGCGACGAGGTGCGGGAATTCCTGCGCACGCACCTGCCCGACGACATCCGCGAGACGACGCGGAGCAACCCCTCCTACATCGACCGGGAAATGATGGTGCGCTGGCAGAAGATCCTCTTCGAGCGGGGCTGGATCGCCCCGGCCTGGCCGAAGGAGCACGGCGGCACCGGCTGGAACCTGGTGCAGCGCTACCTCTGGGACGAGGAATACCAGGCCGCCGACTGCCCCCGCGTCAGCCCCTTCGGCCTCATGATGGTCGGCCCGGTGATCTACACCTTCGGCACCGAGGAACAGAAAGCGCGTTACCTGCCGAAGATCCTGTCCTCCGACCATCTGTGGTGCCAGGGCTATTCGGAACGCGGCGCCGGCTCGGACCTCGCCTCGTTGCAGACCCGCGCGGTGGCCGACGGCGCGGAATACGTGGTGAACGGCCATAAGATCTGGACCAGCCACGCCCACCATGCCGACATGATGTTCTGCCTGACCCGCACGTCCACCGAGGGCAAGCGCCAGGAAGGAATCAGTTTTCTGCTCATCCCCATGACCAACCCCGGCATCACCGTCCGGCCCATCGTCTCGATCGACCAAAACCATTATCTGAACGAAGTCTTCTTCGACGATGTCCGCGTCCCGGCCGAAAACCGCGTCGGCGAGGAGAACAAGGGCTGGACCTACGCCAAGTTCCTGCTGGGCCACGAGCGGACCGGCGTCGCCGGTGTCTCCAAATCCAAGCGCAAGCTGGAACGGTTGCGCGAAATCGCGGTCGAGGAGTGCGATGGCGGCGGGGCCCTGATCGAGGACGCCGGCTTCGCCCGCCGCCTCGCCGATATCGAGACGCGGTTGACGGCGCTGGAGTTCACCCAACTCCGCCTGCTGGCCCGCGACCGCGACGGCGAGAGCTCGGGCGGCGAGCCGTCGATGCTGAAGATCCGGGGCAGCGAGATCGAGCAGGACCTGAACGAGGCGATGATCGAGGCGATCGCCTATTACGCTTCGCCCTATCCCAACGAAGCCCCCCGGCCCGAGGCCAACGAACCGGCCATCGGCCCCGACCACGCCGAGGGCAAGATGGCCGAACACCTGCTGCGCCGCGCCGCGACCATCTACGGCGGCAGCAACGAGATCCAGCGCGGCATCATCGCCAAGATGGTGCTGGAACTCTGAGGGCGCAGTGCCGACGCGATATCTGGCCTCGATCCTGGAGCCTCAGCATTCCAGCTGTAAAGTGTTGGCGCAAAGGCAGTTCTTCCCTTTGGCGTGAGCAACACGATCCGGTTGCCACGCTTTTTTCGCAACCAGCCGAGCTCGCAAAACCGTTGAAACAGGCTAGCCGCCAATGCGCCGCCAAGATGCACCGTGTCTTCGCTCCAGTTGGGACAGGCCCGCAGCATACGGCGGCGCTTCGCCTTCAGAGCGCCGATATCGATGCTGAATGCGGCAAACGCCTTCTCACCGCTGCCAGACAAAGAGAACCCATCGGTTTTTCTCTCTATGTAGTCGAGTTGCACCAAAGCCTCGGACAGTCGGACGCCCAGGCGCCCGGCCAAATGGTCGTAGCAATTTCTGGCGTACCGGTTCGCGTCATCCTGGCGACTTTTCGGTCGGAAACGGGGCGCCGTCCTGACCGCCAGTGCCTCCAACACTTCCAGAGTTTCGGCCACCTCATGGTAGGCGAGGCCGTAGTACCGATGCCGACCACGGCGCTCAACGGTTACCATCCGAGCCGCCGCCAATTTCGCGAGATGACCACTGGCCGTGTTGGGTGCTATGCCGGCGACATGGGGCAGGTCGGTCGCGGACAATACGCCCTCGTCCTTTAACGCCGAGAGCATATTGGCGCGGGCGGGATCGCCGATCAGAGAGGCGACTTCCGCGATGTACGGTGTGTCGGTCATTATTCGGTATTAACCGAAGTATATGACAGGCGCAATCCTCTACTATGAGACAGCCGCCGAATCTTCCTCCGGGACGGCGGCGGGCCCTTGGCGCCGAAACCTGGGAAGGGGACCACGATGTTCCATATGCTCACCTGTTTCGATCTCGGACCCGAGGTCGATATCGTAACTTTTCGCGATGCCTATATGGAATTTGTCGCGTACATGAAATCCCAGGGCCTGGTGGAAAGTACGGGGCCGATCGGCGAGCGGCGGCGCGATACGAAGATGGACACGGATGCCGCAAGAAACCATCGCTACTTCGTCATCATGTCGTTCCAGGATCGAGCGCAAGTCGATGCGGCCTATGCGTGCCTGTCGCCGCATGAGGAGCCTGCGGAATCCGCTCACCGCGCCGTCTACTCGAAGGTTCAAAATCAAATATTCATTTGCTGGCAGGACTTAGTGTCTGGCCCGAAAAGAGTTGAGTGATTTCAGTCAGTTGTGATTCACTGTTTGTATTTAGCAACCAGGGAGACACAACATGTGGACCAAAATCACTCGCCCGAAGTATGAACGCGACCTGCTGCGCTACGCAAGCGACCTGACGGATGGAGAATGGAAGGTGCTGGAGCCGTTGCTGCCTCGCGCCAAAGCGCTGGGACGGCCTCGGACGACGGCATTGCGCGAGGTGGTGAACGCGATCCTCTACCTACTGCGTAGCGGCTGTCCATGGCGCATGCTGCCCCGGGACTTCCCGCCACGCTCGACGGTGCAGCGCTACTTTTATCTCTGGCGGGACGACGGCACCTGGTCCGAGGTCAACCGGCAACTGCTGGTCGCGGCGCGCGAGGCCGAGGGCCGCGCGGCCGGCCCGTCGGCCGGTATCATCGACAGTCAGAGCGTAAAAACCACGGAAAGCGGCGGTATCCGGGGCTTCGACGCCGGAAAGAAAGTCAAGGGCCGCAAGCGTCACATCCTCACCGACACCGGCGGCCTGCTGGTCGCGGTCGTGGTCCACGGCGCCGAGATCCAGGACCGCGACGGCGCGCCGGCGGTGTTCGCCGCCATCCCCCGCCACTTTCCCCGCCTGCGCCACGTCTTCGCCGACGGCGCCTATGCCGGGCCCAAGCTCGAGGGCGCACTGAAGCGGATCGGCCGCTGGTCGCTGGAGATCGTCAACCGTCCCGCGGGCGTGAAGGGCTTCCAACTCCTGCCCCGCCGATGGGTCGTCGAGCGCAGCTCGCCTGGCTCAATCGAAACCGGCGGCTGGCCAAGGACTTCGAGACGGCCATCGAGACCGCCGAGGCCTGGATCTTCCTCGCCAGCATCCAACTCCTCACGCGCCGTCTCGCAAGAGCCTGAAAACACTCGATTCATTTCGAGTCGGACTCTAAGTGTCTGGCCCGAAAAGAGTTGAGTGATTTCAGTTAGTTGTGATTCACTGTTTGTATTTAGCAACCAGGGAGACACAACATGTGGACCAAAATCACTCGCCCGAAGTATGAACGCGACCTGCTGCGCTACGCAAGCGACCTGACGGATGGAGAATGGAAGGTGCTGGAGCCGTTGCTGCCTCGCGCCAAAGCGCTGGGACGGCCTCGGACGACGGCATTGCGCGAGGTGGTGAACGCGATCCTCTACCTACTGCGTAGCGGCTGTCCATGGCGCATGCTGCCCCGGGACTTCCCGCCACGCTCGACGGTGCAGCGCTACTTTTATCTCTGGCGGGACGACGGCACCTGGTCCGAGGTCAACCGGCAACTGCTGGTCGCGGCGCGCGAGGCCGAGGGCCGCGCGGCCGGCCCGTCGGCCGGTATCATCGACAGTCAGAGCGTAAAAACCACGGAAAGCGGCGGTATCCGGGGCTTCGACGCCGGAAAGAAAGTCAAGGGCCGCAAGCGTCACATCCTCACCGACACCGGCGGCCTGCTGGTCGCGGTCGTGGTCCACGGCGCCGAGATCCAGGACCGCGACGGCGCGCCGGCGGTGTTCGCCGCCATCCCCCGCCACTTTCCCCGCCTGCGCCACGTCTTCGCCGACGGCGCCTATGCCGGGCCCAAGCTCGAGGGCGCACTGAAGCGGATCGGCCGCTGGTCGCTGGAGATCGTCAACCGTCCCGCGGGCGTGAAGGGCTTCCAACTCCTGCCCCGCCGATGGGTCGTCGAGCGCACGCTCGCCTGGCTCAATCGAAACCGGCGGCTGGCCAAGGACTTCGAGACGGCCATCGAGACCGCCGAGGCCTGGATCTTCCTCGCCAGCATCCAACTCCTCACGCGCCGTCTCGCAAGAGCCTGAAAACACTCAATTCATTTCGAGTCGGACTCTGAGGCCAGCTCCGGCTCGCCCAAGGTGTGCATCAACCGGTTCGCCCAGGCGAAGAGGGCGGTGGAGAGGACGAGGTCGAGGATTTCGGCCTCGTCGAGGCCGACGTCGCGGAGGTTTTGGACATCGCGCGCGTCGATTTCGGGCGGAGTCGCGGAAAGGCGGGTGGCGAAGCGGAGAAGGGCGGCCTGGCGGGGCGGCAGGTCGGCGGCGGCGCCATCGGCGAAGAGGCGGCGCATCACCTCCTCGTCCTTGGCGAGCTGGTTGTAGCGGCTGGCATGCACGGCGGCGCAATAGACGCACTCGTTCACCACCGAGGCGGCCGCCGCGCCCAGCTCGCGTTCGGCCCGGGAGAGGCCGCCCCGTCCATACATGATTGCGTTGAAGAGCGGCGTGCGCTCGACCAGGGTCTCGGGATCGTGCGCCAGCACCAAGACGTAGTCGGAGACGGCGAGGTTCGAGGGCGTCTCCTTCAACGCCGCCTTCTGTTCCTCGCTTGCCGTCTCCGGATCGATCGGGGTAATCCGTGGCGTCCACGCCGGAATTTCGGTGGTGAAGGCGGGGGGCGGTCGGCTCATGACTCGCCGCCCAGCAGGCGGAGGCCGGCGACGAGGCGAAGCTCGTAGGCGAGAAAGGCGATCAGTTCGGAGAGACGGACGATATCGGCCTCGGCGAGTCCGGCCGCGCGGAGCGCCTGGATGTCGCCCGCGACCGCGTCCTTCGGCCCGAGCGTCACCAGGTCCACGTGGCGGAGCACGGCCTGGAGCCGGGCGTCGCCGTCGCCGAGGAAGCCGGGGTCGGCCGGTCGCGCGTCGGCCTCCGCCGTCGCCGCCCGGTAGTGTTCGGCGATTTCCACCTCGCCGTGGTGGGCCGCGATCCGGGCCGCGAGCACCGCCCTGAAGCCCGGGGAGAGCCCGCCCGGATTTCGCGGCGCCAAGGCCGCTTCCCGTGTCCTGGCGCCGCCCGCCAGCACGGCCGAACGGGCTTCGAGCGCCTCGGCCAGCCGGCCTTCCGGAGAGATGGCGGCCCAGCCTTCGACCTCGCCCGCCATCTCAGAAGAAGATCGTCAGGTTTTTGGCCAGCAGCACGTTCTGGTCGAGGAAGACCTCGCGCCCGGCGATCTCGAAGCCGTGGTCGCGGCCCTCGATCCGGCGCAACAGGTCGTTGCGCTTGCCGACGAAGAAGTCGGTCTCCGTCTCCGTGCGGTTGCGGTAGACGATGAAGCGGCAGCGGGCTTGGATCAAGCCATCCGCCTCCTCGCTCGCCTGGACGTTCGTCACCATGTGGCTGGTGCGGCTGATCGGCTCCTCCGCCCAGTGGATGCCGGTGTTGAGCTGGACCACCCGCTGTTCGAGTTCGAACTTGCCCTCGTCGAACCAGTTGAGATCCTTACCCTCCCGCGTCCACTCATGGCCCCACTCGCCGAAGGCGCGGTTGCGGGCGAGCGGCATCCAATAGCGGATGTCGTCGGCCAGAAAATCCAGCCAGGAAGTGAACTCGCGGTTGTCCAAAAGATCATTCTCGGCGTTGAAGAAGCGCTCGACTTCGTGGCGCAGCAGCAATTCCTCCAGCAGGGCCTCGCGCGCGTCGCCCGCCATCGCCGCCGCCATGCTCATTCCGCCGCCACCCGCCGGGCCGGCGCCCCCGGCACGTCGTCCATCATCGCCGCCCAGCGCATGTAGAAGGCGCGCTGATTCTGCTCCGAGACGTCCTCGGTCGCGTAGACCCGGCCGCCGAGCCACTCGACCGGCCAGCCCTGACGCTCATGGCCGAGCCCCAGGCCGTAGTGGAAGTCGTGGCGGCGCGCGATGGTGCCGCGCGCGCCCTCGTGCGCATAGCCCCAGTTCTCCATGTCGTCCTGTTCCGTCAGGCCCGAGGGACCCTGATAGCGGATGACGTAGTGGCGCAGCACGTCCTTCACTTCGTCGGGCGCCCCGGCCGGGGCCAGGAAGATCCGCCAGGTTTCGGTCTCGTGCGGGCCGGCGGGGTGCCAGGTGCCCATCGACTGCAAACCATTGGAATAGGAGACGTTGGGAAAGATGGTGCCGCCGTGGCCGAACCAGCGGGCCTTTTCGCCCAGCCGCTCCTGGCGCCGGCGATAGCAGTCGCGGAACCAGTCCTCGACCACGGCCATCTCCTGGTAGGTCGGGAGGTATTCGTAATCGTCGGCGAAGAGCTCGCCCCGCGAGGTGTGCCCCTCGGGGTGGATGCAGATGTTGAGCTTCCGCACTTCGCGGGCGCGGCTGACGCTGTCGTAGGTGTGGCGGCCCTTGACGCCGGCCGGCGAGAGCACGACCTGCTCGATCGAAGCGTGGCTCGGCGCGTGGTAATAGTCGCCGGCGAAGTTCTCCGCGCCGAACTTCCAGTTGTTGGGCATCCGCCATTTGAAGACGCCGCCGAAAGCCTCCCAGGGCCCGTGGGTGCCATCGGGCAGCTCACAATAGTCGTCGAAATAGAAGCGGAGGTCGCCGAGGTAGGCGTCGAAATCGACCTGCTCCTCGTCCCAGCAGGCGAAGACGTAGCCATGGTAGCTGGCGACGCGGGCCTCGATCAGGCCCCAGTCCTCGACCTTCAGCTCGTTGTGATAGCCGGTCTCCAGCTTGGGCACGCCGATCAGCGCCCCCTCGTCCGAATAGATCCAGGCGTGATAGGGGCAGTGGAAGCGCCGGGTGTTGCCCTCGTCATAGCGGCAGACCCGCATGCCCCGGTGGCGGCAGTTGTTCAAAAAGACGTGCAATTTGCCGTGGCGGTCGCGGTTGAGGATCACCGATTCCTCGCCCATCCGCGAAAGGATGAAGTCGCCCGGCGCCGCGATCTGGCTCTCGTGGCCGACGAAGAGCCAGGAGCGGGCGAAGATCCGCTCCAGCTCCTCCTCGTAGATCCGCTGGTCGACGAAGATCTCCCGGGAGATCAGGCCCTCTTCGATGTCCACGTAACCGCCCCGATAGGCACCCCTCGGCTGTGTCCGCATCGCCTCGCTCCCACTTTCGCTCGACTATAGCGAGGGCTCAAGCAAATGGGGAGCCGGGTCGTGCTTTAATACCGAACGACGACGAAATCGACTCATCGTCGCTCGGCAAGCACGACCGCGCGGCCGAGCTTATGCCAGGAAAAGCCCGCGTGGCGTCTGAACGCCCGACGACCGACAACGGGTTCCACTCATTGTCGGTCGGTATAATTGCCCCCGGTCCACGACGAAGGATGATCCCATGACCGCGACGACCGACACGCCCCCCCGACCCCGCGCCGACCATGTCGGTAGCCTGCTCAGGCCCGAAGCGGTGAAGCGCGCGCGCCGGGGCCATTTCGAGGAAGGCACGGTCCAGGCCGAGGAGCTGAGGCGGGTCGAGGACCGGGCGATCCGCGATGCGGTCTCGATGCAGGAGGGGATCGGCCTCCGGAACGTGACCGACGGAGAATACCGCCGCTCCTTCTGGCACTATGATTTCATGGGCGGCCTCACCGGCCTCGACCTCGTGGAGCGCGACGCGGGCCTCCAGTTCAAGGACGCGACGCTGCGCCCGATCTTTCCGACCATCACCGCCCGCCTCGACTTTCCGGCCGACCATCCGATGCTGGCGCATTACCGCTATCTCGCATCCGTCGCCACGGTGACGCCCAAGATCTCGATTCCGGGGCCGAGCTGCTGTCACTTCCGCACCGCCGAGGCGGACATACACCCCGCCGAATACGACGACATCGAGCTGCTGCTCGACGACCTCGCGCGGACCTACGCCAAGGCGGTGCAAGCCCGTTACGATGCGGGCTGCCGGTATTTGCAGATGGACGACATCTTCTTCGCCTATCTGTGCGACGCAAAAATCCGCGAGGCCAAGCGGGCCGAGGGCTTCGATCCCGATCTCCTGATCGGTGCCTATGCGGACGTCATGGCCCGCGCGATTGCCGACCGCCCCGACGACATGGTGATCGCCATGCACCTCTGCCGGGGCAACTTCCGTTCCACCTGGATGGCGGAGGGCGCCTACGACCCGGCCGCCGACGCGGTCTTCAACCGCACGGGCATCGATCTCTTCTTCATGGAGTACGACAGCGAACGGGCCGGCTCGCTGGCGCCCTTGCGCCTCCTGGCCAAAGGCCGCCAGCGGGTGTTGGCAGGCTTCATCACCACCAAGGTGGGTGAACTGGAATGCCTCGACGACCTCCGGCGCAAGTTCGACGAGGCGGCAAAATACGCCGACATCGACCAGCTCGCCATCGCGCCGCAATGCGGCTTCGCCTCGACCGAGGAAGGCAACGTCATTTCCGAGGACGACCAGAAGCGCAAGCTGGAACTTGTCGTCCGCGTCGCCGAGGCCATCTGGGGTGGCGTCGAGGGATGAAGCCCGCCCTTGGAGGCCTGACATCTTTCGAAGAATTGTCGCGGAGCAGGGCGCCCGAGCCGACGCACCATCGTCGAATTCGCCGCGAGTTGCCGCTTTTCGCCAGCCATGGGCGAGGCGGACGTCACGGCGGTGCAAGCGTCGCTCCGGGCCAGGGGAGTAACCGTGGCCGACGGGACGGGTGTTTCGGCAATCTGGAGTATGGGCCCCGTCGGTCCAGGTTGCCGGTTTTGCCCGGTGTGGCCAGCCGCCAACATTGGCGCCTGTCGGCCGGACATGACGTCGAGATATGTCGAGCGTTTCTCGGCTGTCGCGGCTTTGGGCACCGGCTCTCAAGGCGTATAAAATTCTTGCCTAAGTGCGCGATCATGGATTACCGTGGGCGAACTTGACTTTGTCAAGTGACTGGCCTCGATGTGATGACTTGGCTCGATAAATAAGCAAGGAGGGAGACATGGCTCAAAAGTATGCTGGAGGGTGCGACCATATACACACCCACGCGAGTAACGATCCGATCGACAACCACACCTGCCATTGCTCGGTCTGCAAACGTGTCACCGGACAAGACACAACTCATGTCGTGTTTTTTAATCACGGCGATCTGGCCGTCGACAAACTCGATGGCCTGAACCGTCAGCCGTTCAATGATCAAAATCCAGATGGACCATTGGAACTGTGCACCTGCGCAACCTGTGGAACGCCGATCATGCTCGATGATAAAGTAAGTCGCATTCGAGCGATCGTGCCAAACCTGATGGGTTACGATTCAGACAACCTGCCGGCAACCTATCATGCCTTTTATGATCCGGCCAGTGGGGCCCCGGCGCCCAATGATGGCCGCCCCGTGTATGAAGGGTTTCGCCCTGATTTTGTCTGGCCGGCGTCAGCCTGACAAAGTGTTTCCGTGATTGAAGCACTCTAGCCGCCTCGCGCCGTATTACTGGCGTGGGGCGGTATTGCCGGTCAACGATGAACGCGGCATGAAATTCAAAGTTCGGGCACCCAATCCCGGTCTCGGCGGCATCGCCGGCGTGCCCGGTGGCCTGCCTATTAGGCTTTCCCTGCCCGCGATTTAACAAACGGGCCAGCTATTGTCTTGGCGGCTGCCCTTTGAATATTCGTCGAACGCAACCGCAATTTCGCACCTCGAGATGCCGAATGCGGACGCGGCGCATTACAAGCAAACGTCGGCTTTCCGGCAATCCGGCATCATGCACGAGTTTGAATGCTCGGTCTCTCACTTCCCCGGGATGACTCAGCAAACGGGACATTTCAATTCATTACCGTAAAATGCGGAATACTAGTTTTCAATCGCTGGACGACGTCGACGGCCCGGTCCTTCCCACCGAGCGCTCGATGGGCGGCCACTAAATGGCACAATGCTGGCGGCCCGTTAGGGCCGTTCCGTTTCATATTGTCATCTAACGTTTCGATAGAGATGCCGTATTGTTTTATATTTATATGGAGCATACCTAGTCTATCGAGATAAGGACTATTTACAAACCGATGATTCAATTACAAGGCTTTTTCGGCATAGGTTACCCCATGCCCCGGCTCGCCCGCGTATCCTAGAATTGACCCGAGATACGAATGAGAATCGGCATTGTTCGGCTGACGGACGATCGCCTCCAGACCCGTCTCGACCGCCTCGCCGATGCGGCCGCCGTCTGCGTCTCTGATCGGATCCGTGACGGCGCGGTGTTCCTTCAAACGCAGCAGGGTGCCGGCCTCGTCCGCGCCCATCAACCCGCTGTAGCCGGCAACGTCGACGGCAACGATGGCTGCGAGCCCGCGAGTGTATTCCCTTTCCGCCATGCGCGTCCACCCCCAGAGGCATTGGCTGTCGAGACTATGGCGGGCTGGTGGGTGGAGCTCTACCAACTTTGAAAACCTCGTGTTTGGGTCGACGAACTCAGTCGGTTTCCCCTGATTTTACGGGGAATCCCGGAGGTGGCCCGGACGCCCCCGCGCGGAACACCGACATCGCCCGACCGGGCGCGGCGGGGTCTCGGTTCGCCCCCGCGATCACGCTTTGCCCCCGGGCCGGGTTCGTCGTTCGGCGTTTTTGGACAACGGCGAAAGATCCTCGCTCCTCAGAGCCCGATGCGTTCGTTCTGCGGGAACATGTAACGCCGGGCCTCTTCGTCGGTTTCGACCTTGAAGGCGTGGCTCTGGGCGAGGGCGAGGGCGCGCGCCGCCGCCGGGCGGGCGTCGATCGCCGCCACCAGACGGTTGACGTTCGTCTGTTTGGCCGCTCCCGCCTCGCCCAGCACGCGCGGCATCAGCCGCGCCCAGCCCCACACGGCCATGTCGACGAGAGTGTAGCGCTCGCCCAGCATCCAGGGCCGCGTGGCCAGGCGGTCGTTCAGGATCGAATAGTGACGTTCGGCCTCGAAGTCGTAGCGGTTGACGGCATACGGCATCTCTTCCGGCGCATGCATCTTGAAGTGCACCGCCTGGCCGGAATAGGGGCCGACACCGGTGGCGACGAACATCAGCCAGGAGAGCATTTCGCCCCGCGCCGGCGGCCCGTCCTCGGGCAGGAATTGTCCCGTCTTCTCGGCGAGATAGAGCAGGATGGCGTTCGAATCGAAGACCGCCCGGCCGTCGTCGACGATCGCCGGCGCCTTGGCGTTGGGGTTGATCGCCAGATACTCGGCGGAAAACTGCTCGCCCAAGCGGGTATCGAGCGGCCGGGCTTCGTACTCGAGCCCCGCCTCCTCGAGGTACAGCGCGACTTTCATCGGGTTGGGCGCGGCGTTGTAGTAGAAGGTCAGCATGATGTCCTCTCCCGGTCCCGGGCCGATGCGGCCCAAGGTATCGATGTCACCGTGATGAGATTAAGGGCGGATCGGGGCTTTTGTCTCCCCCATTCCTCGGGCGGCGATTCGCCACTGACCTGGTCGCGGGGCTCGACCGACTTCCAACCGTCGCGCTTTGGCGAAAACCGCCCCTTGCGATCCGGGGCGAGACTTCGGAGGGAAGCCATGAACTTGGATAATGCGTAACAGGTGTGAAATACCCGATATATCGAGTGTGTTCCGTGGACGATCGAGGCCGGATGTTTGCCCGCCCGATGGCCGTTTGGTAATGTCGGCCGAGGACAACGGTGGATCTCTCACCGGGACTCGAGGAAAAGACGAAAGCAGATGACCGCACGCTTCGAAGCCGAGCGACACGCCCCGGAACCCACGGATCTCGACCATGACGCCATAATTATCGGGGCGGGCATGTCGGGCATGTACCAGCTGTATCGTTTGCGGGAATTGGGCCTGCGGGTGCTGGTTCTCGAAGCCGGAACCGGCGTCGGCGGCACCTGGTATTGGAACCGTTATCCCGGTGCCCGCTTCGATTCCGAGAGCTACTCCTACGGCTACTCCTTTTCCCAGGAACTGCTCGACGAGTGGGACTGGAGCGAACATTTTTCGGGCCAGCCGGAAGTCGAGCGTTATTTGAACCATGTCGCCGACAAGTTCGATCTGCGCCGGGATATCCGGTTCTCCAGCCGCGTCGCTTCCGCCAGCTATGGCGAAGACGAGGGTTGCTGGACGATCGCGCTGGAAGACGGCACGCGGTTTCGCTCGCGGTTCATGATCACGGCAGTCGGGCTGTTGTCCGCGCCGACCATGCCGCGCTTCGAGGGCATGGACGATTTCCAGGGCCGGTCCTTTCATACCGGGCTGTGGCCGAAGCCGCCGGTCGCCTTCGAAGGCAAGCGGGTCGCGGTCATCGGCACCGGCGCGAGCGGCGTTCAGGCGATCCAGGAAATCGCCAAGACGGCCGGGCACCTGACCGTTTTCCAGCGCCGGCCCAACTGGTGCACGCCACTGCACAACCGGCCCATCGACGGCCGGGAAATGGCCGCGATCCGGGCGGGCTATCCGGAATTGTTCGAACTTTGCGGCCGGACCGCCGCCTGCTTCGTCCACACGGTCGATCCGCGCGGTACGTTCGAAGTAACGGAAGATGAGCGCTACGCCTTCTGGGAGGAGCTGTATGCCGGGCAGGGGTTCGGAATCTGGCAAGGTAATTTCCGCGACATGCTGATCGACCGGACGGCGAACAAGTTGATGTCGGATTTCGTTGCCGACAAGATTCGCCACCGGGTCGACGACCCGAAGGTCGCCGAAATGTTGATCCCGAAGGATCATGGTTTCGGCACCCGCCGGGTGCCGCAGGAGACGCGCTATTACGAGGTCTACAACCAGCCAAACGTGCGACTGGTCAGCATGCTCGAAACACCGATCGAGCGTATCACCCCCACCGGCTTGAGGACGAGCGCCGAGGACCATGAATTCGATATCATCATCTACGCCACCGGCTTCGACGCCGTCACCGGCAGTTTCGACCGGATCGATATCACGGGCGCCGGCGGGCGGAAGCTGAAGGATAAATGGAAGGGCGGACCGACCACCTTCGTCGGCGTGATGGTCGACGATTTCCCCAACATGTTCATGATCATGGGGCCGCACGCCGCGCTCGGCAACAATCCCCGGAGCATCGAATACAACGTCGAATGGGTCCGGGATCTGATCGCCCACATGAGCGGACGGGACCTGACCGTCGCGGAAGCCCGGCCGGAGTCCGTGGCGTATTGGGCGGACTTCGTCAGGCAAAAGGCCGAAGGCCTGCTGTCGAATGAAATCGACTCGTGGATGACCGGGGTGAACATGAACGTGGAAGGCAAGCAGACCCGCACGATCGTCCGCTACAGCGGCACCGCGCCGGAGTATCGCGAATGGTGCAGCGAGGTCGCGGCCAAGGGTTACCGGGAACTCAGGCTCGGGTAGAGGCGCGGCGCGCGGCGCGCGGTGCCAGGGACCTAACGTACCGCCGGACGATTGGCACCGGACGCGAACCGCGACGAGTTGAACGCGTCGCGTTTCTGCCTCAAAGCGTCGTGTGGCGGGCGCGGACTCCGCGTTCGATGCCGGCGGCGACCAGGCGGTCGACGCCGAGGCTGTGGCGCAGCATCTCCAGCAGGCGGATCTCCTCCTGCTCGACATGGAGATCCGCCGCCGCGACCTCGCAGGCGATCGCGTAGGCCGTCTCCGCGAGCTTCGCCGGCAACGAGGCGGTGATGATGTCGAGCACGGATTCGAGCCCGCCCGACGACTCCAGTCGCTTGGCGCAGCCCTCGGCCGTGGCCACCAGGGCCTCGGGGTCGAAGTCCTGGAAGACGGGCAGGGTACGGGTCATGTGGCCGATGCGGCTCAACTCGCTGTCGGTCATGTCGCTGTCCGCGGCGCTTATCAGCACCATGGTGTAGATCAGGGCGGTATGGGGATTGAGAATGTCGCTGCTCATCGCCTTGTCCTGGGCCAAATTGCATATGGCCCGGCACAGGCCAAACCTCGGCGGAACATAGGTAGCCGCCGGCTTCCGGGCAAGGCTCGCGCATCCGTATTTCCGGTGGGCTAATCCGCGTCCAGGAAATCGCGTGCCGCCACCACCGCGTCGGCCAGGCCGAGGCGCTCCGGCATCACCCCGTCGGGGAAGGCGGTCGCGAGGCGGCTCGGCATCATCGCGTCCAGCAATACGAAGACGCCCTTGTCGCCGGTGCCCCGGATCAGGCGGCCGTAGGCCTGCTTGAGCCTGAGCCGGGTCATCATATCGTCGTAGGCCCGTCCGCCGAAGGCGGCGCGGCGCGCCCGGTGCAGGATGTCGGGGCGCGGCCAGGGCACGCGGTCGAAGACGATGAGGCGCAGCGAACGGCCTGGCACGTCGACCCCGTCGCGTACGGCATCGGTCCCCAGCAGGCAGGAATCCACCTCCTCCCGGAAGATATCGACCAGGGTGCCGGTATCCATCGCGTCGACGTGCTGGGCCAGCAGCGAGAGGCCGGCCTCCTCCAGCGGGCCGGCGATCCGCCGGTGGACGCCGCGCAGACGCTGGATCGCGGTGAACAGGCCCAGCGCCCCGCCGCCCGCCGCCAGAAACAGCTCCCGGTAGGCGGCGGCGACCTGGGCGGCGTCGTTGCGGCGCACGTCCGTCACCACCAGCACCCGGGTGCGTTTCGCATAGTCGAAGGGCGAGGCGAGGCTCGCCCGGGCCGCGACGGCGGGCAAGTGCAGGGCGCCGGTGCGCACTTCAGCGCTGGCCCACTCGTCGGGAGCCTCCGGCGCCCGGTCGCGCAGGGTCGCGGAGGTGATGAGGACACCGTGGCTGCGCGCCAGCAGGGCCTGGGCGAAGGGGATGGTGGGGTCGACCCAGTGGCGGCGCATGGCGACGTCGTGCTCGCGGCCATCGCCGCGCTCGATCGCCAGCCAGTCGACGAAATCGGCCTCGCTCCCGCGTTCCAGGCTCGCCAGCATCGAACGCCAGGCGCGAAGCGTCAGCCGCGCCCGGCGGCGGATGCCGCGACAGGCGGCCTCGATCCGGACCCGGGTCTGACTGTCGAGCTCGGCGGCCTCCGCGTCCAGCCGTTCGGCGAGCCGCCGATCGAGCCGGACGAGCGGGGTCTCGATCCGGGCGAGCGCCTGGTCCAACGCCCGCGCCGCCTCCAGCAACGGCGCCGCCGGCTCGACGGTCGAGGCCTCGAGGCCATAGGGCGTGTTCGGATCCTCGACGCGCGCCATCACGTGGGCGCGGACCCGCGCGAGGAAGGCCTCGGCCGGCCCCGCCGGGGTGTCGCTCGCCAGGCGGCCGAGCCAGCCGTCGCCCGGCAGCGCGCGGGCGGCGCGCAGCACCTGTTCCAGCGCCTCCGCCGCCGCCTCGTCGCCCGCGGCCAGGTCGCCGATCCGATCGGCGAGGCCCCGCGCGCGGCCGCGCCGCTGGCTGGCGCCGGCGAGCCAGCGGCGGAGATCCGCCGTCTCCCGGCCGGAAATGTCGGCGGAGAAGGCCCCGTCGGCGGCATCGAAGACGTGGTGGCCTTCGTCGAAGACGATCCTGAGCGGCGGGTTCGCCTCGTCGCCCAATGCGGCCTGCACCATCACCAGCGCATGGTTGGCGATGACGATCTCCGCCCGCTCGGCCCGCCTGGCCACCTTCTCGATGAAGCAGCGCCGATAGTGGCGGCAGGCGGAATAGATGCACTCGCCTCGGCTGTCGGCAAGCGCCAGCGTGCGGGCCGGCCCGAAGAGGTCGACCAGCCAGGCCGGGAAGTCGCCGCCGATCATGTCGCCGTCGCGCGTGGCGCCGGCCCAGCGCGCCATCAGGCCCAGCGGCACGGCCCAGGCGGGGCCCAGGCCAGAGGCGCGGCTGGCCTCCTCCAGGTTCAGCAGGCAGAGGTAGTTCTCCCGTCCCTTGCGCACCACCGCACGGGCCTTCTTCTCCGCTTCGTTCGGGTAGAGCGCGTCGAGTTCCTGATCGATCTGGCGTTGCAGATTGCGGGTGAAGGTGGAAAGCCAGACGGTGCCGCCGTTCCGTTCCGCCCATAGGCTGGCCGGCGCGATGTAGCCCAAGGTCTTGCCGATGCCGGTGCCCGCCTCGGCCAGCACGACTCGGGGCTGGCCGGCGACGTCGCGGGGGCTGAAGGCTTGCGCGGCAAGTGCTGCATAGTCCGCCTGTTTGGGCCGGGATTCGGCGTCTCGGCCGAGCAATCGGGCGAGACGTTCCCGCGTTTCCGCCTCGCCGATACCGGCCTCGCCCGGCGGCGGCGGCGGCGCCTCCTCCTCGATCTCCCGCAACCGGTTCCAGACGTCCAGGCCGTCCCGTCCCGCGCCGTCGTCGACCGGCCCGCCGAGCGCCGCCAACACGAATGGACCCCAGGCCCAGCCGGCCTTGGCCATGGCGAAGGCGATCCGGCCCGCGACCTCGCCCTCGGTCTCGGCCGCGAGATCGGCCAGCAGGCGGCCGGCTGTCTCCGGCAGGCCGGCCACCTGGTCCTCGCCGTCCGCCGGCACGGTCAGGCCGACGGCGCGGGCGAGTCCGGCGGGCGTCGGCAGGCAGAAGCGGGCGGGACGGACAAAGGCGAAGAGCTCCAGGAGGTCGAGCGCATCGAGGTCGGCCAGCCCCAGGCGGCGAGCCGTCAGCGTCCGTTGGCAGACGATGGCGCGCGTCGCTTGCGCCCTCGCGCGCGCAGCCTCCAGGCCCAGGTTTTCGAGCTCGCCGTCGGCCGAGAGCCAATAGGCCCGCCGTGCGCCGACCACGAGGGCCGGCGCCTCCGGCGGGCTGACCCTGGCCAGGGCCTCCGGTTGGGCGCGATTCATGGGCCCGACTATAGCCAGCCCCGGGCGCTTTGGCGCCCCCCGGGCATGCGATGCTGGGCGGGGCCGCCGGCGAACCTCGGGCCTTTCCCGTCGCCAACCAATCAGTGGTTTGCCTCTTGGGATAGCTTGAGCCACGACTTCATATTCCATTGTGAATGGAGTCCGGTCCTGGCCAGCGCGGGATCGGCATCGGCCGTATCGTCATCGAAAAGAAGGTAGCTGCCTTGCGGCTCGGCGGGGCTGGCGGACTTTCCGATGGTTCGGACGACAGGGCGGGTCGATATGAACAACGTAGCGAAGTCCCTTGCGGCATTGTCGCTCGCTGAAACGGCGGGTTTCGCGACGAGCATGTTCCTGATCGGGTCGTTCTTCCTGGCGCTGTCCCCGATCCTTCCAGATGTTGCAATGAACTTCGAGGTGGACCCCAAGCAATTGGGCCTTCCGAGCGGGGCGTACGGGTTCACGCTCGCGCTCGTCTCGATCGCTCTCGCGCCCGCTCAGGACATGTTTCCGCGCGGGGCGATGCTGATTGCCGGGACCCTGCTGCATTTTTTCGGGCTCGTGTGCGTCGCGCTCGCGCCGGCATGGAGCGCGATCGTCATCGGCCACGCGATTTGCGGGACCGGCGCCGGCATCTATATGCTGGCCGCATATGCCGCTGTCTCGGAACGCGGTTGCGATGCCTCGAAGGCCAAAATTCTCGGCCGCGTCAATATCGGTTGGGCGGCCTCGACGTTGGTGGGGGTCCCGATCGCGGCGCATCTGGGGGACATGCTGGGCTGGCGTGCCGCGATGCTGGCTCTTTCGGCGATCTGGGTCCTGGTTACCGTGCTGACCTCTTCCATCTTGCGGCGGGAAAGCCGGCGGACGGGCACGGGTTTCAAGAATGTGGGAATTTGGCCCGGCGACGTGCTGCGTGCCATGCGACGGCACCGCCTTCATTGGCTATTCGCCTCGACGATTTTGGTATTTGTCGGATTCTATGGTGTCTATGCGTTCCTGGGCTTGGCGGTGCGCGACGGTCTCGATGTCGATGCCGGGGGCGCGGGGGTATTTATTTCCCTCTATGGCGGTGGCTTCCTGCTTGGATCGCTGAACGGGTGGACCATAGACCGCCTCGGGGCCGCGCGTGGCTTGGCGATCACGACGGCGGTTTTGGCGGTTGTTTTAGCCGTCATTCCCCAGTTCACGGCGTCGGTGGCCATTCTTGGCATTGCGATGTTCATATGGGGTGTATTCCAGAATGCCGCATTCACGTCCATCGCCACATTTCTGGGCGGTGTCGAATCCGCCATACGTGGGCGGCCTTTTCAATATGCCTTTTCAATACACACCGCCTGTGTCTTCCTGGGCTCGTCGATCGGCACGGTGACCATGGGCGTCGTGAATTCGGAACAGGGCTTCGAAGTGGTCGGCCTGGTTTGTATGATCGTAACGTTCAGCGCCGCGTTGATCGCGGCGGTCGGCCTCCGCCGCGCGAGATAGGAGGAATGCTCCCCATGATGGACCGGGACGGCTGCATCATCCCATTGGATGGCTTGCACGGCCTCTACTATACGGCATTGTTGAGGCGGGATACGGCGTTCGACGGCAAGTTCTTTGTCTGTGTGAAGACCACGAGGGTGTATTGCCGCTCCATCTGTCCAGCACCCAAGCCCAAGCGGAAGAATTGTATTTTCGTGGATACCACTCGATCGGCGGAGAGCCGAGGTTACCGAGCCTGTCTTATACCAGCGAGCCTATGAACTGACCTCTAAGATCCACGGAAATGCGCAGAGAGATTTGATACGGTTTTCTTCGTCGAGGAGTTTTTTCCACGCGGCGCGGCAGGCGTCGATGATGGCGTTGGTATCGTCGAGGACGCGGATCGACAGGAAACGCTCTTTGAGATAGAGCCACAGCCGCTCGACGGGATTGAGTTCGGGACAGTAGGCGGCTGGAAGACCAGAGTGAGATTGTCCGGGATGTCGAGCGCCCTGGGGTCGTGCCAACCGGCGCCGTCGAGAACGATCACGACGTGGACGTCCTCGGGCAGGGTGGCGGCGAAGCAGGCGAGGAACAGGTTCATGAGATCGGCATTGACGAAGGGGAGCACGAGGGTGAAATCGCCGCCGCTCTCTGGATGCACGAGGGTATAGATGTAGGCCCATTTGTAGCCGATCTGCTTGGGTCCCCTGGCGCGCTCTCCCCGGCGCCACCAGCGATGGCAGACCCGCCCCTTGTTGCCGACGCGGGCTTCATCCTGGAACCAGAGCTCGACGCGCTTGCCGGGTTGGGCCTCGCGAACCGCCATCAGGCGCGCGCGAAGCCCCCTTTTTTGAAGGCCTCCTCCGCCTCCGGGTCCTTCATCGGATGGGAGGGGCGTATCTTCTGGCGCGACAAATCCAATCGTCGCGGCACCCGGCTCATCGAGGAGGGGTGATAGGTCTTGGCGAACTTCTCTTCCAACCAACGACAGAGATCGGCCCGGGTCCAGGCCGATATCCCGTCGCGCTCGGGATCCGGGCCCTCGAGCACGACCGCCTTCAAGGCCGCCGCCTCATCCGCGTTCAAACGGAAGGCCGGGCGTCCCTTGGGAAGATCGAACAGTCCCGCCAGCCCTTCGGCGTTGTAGCCAACCACCGCATCGCGCAACGCTTGGCGCTCCATCCCGGCCAATCGCGCCGCCTCGGCCCGGCCTATCCCTTCCAGCGCGTTGGCTCGCGTAGGCCCGCGATGCCGCCCGACCCCGAGCCGAGGTGCGTGCCCAGCGTCGAAGCTCATCCGCCGTCATGTCATCGCGTATCTTGAGAGCAACCATCTCAACCCCACCGTATGTTGTGTCAGGGTGAGAGAATCACAAAATCAGCTTCGGGGGAATCCCTCCAGGAGTCTCATCGTGGGCTCGCCGGTATAAGTCATCCGCCGTCCCGGTTGTCATCGCGAGCAAAGCGCGGCGATCTAGGCGAAAATCGAGGTCACGCGAGGACGTCGACAGCCTGCAAACAACGCTTATAGGGGTCGGGAAGGGTTGCCCCTCCCCGCCCTCCGAACCGCACGTGCGGTTTTCCCGCATACGGCTCTCCAGTTGGTGGTTTCCTCATCGGGGGTGTCTCGCAGCCTTCCAGGCGCCTTCCAGGGCGAACAACCCGGCCTTCGCGAAGAAGGTGTTGGGCCACTTCCGTTGGACCGTCGGGGAGCGGCCGAAGTCGGGCCGCTTGGCCTGTTTGCTCAGAAGCGCGCGCAGCCGCCGGCGGATCATCTTGTCCAGCGGTGCGAAGGTGGTGCGATGGGCATGCTTGAAGTAGCCGAACCAGCCGCGCAGCGTCGCATTCACATCGGCGATGATCCGCGCCAGGCTCTCGCCCCGCGTCCGCCGCGTCTTCTCCCGAATGCGATCCTTCAGCTGCTTCAAGCTCTTCTCCCGGACCCGCCGGCGGCCGTTTTCGAACCGGTAGCCCAGGAACTCGAAGCCCTGGCCCGGCTGGCGGCAGTCGCCGACATGGGTCTTCTCGGGATGCAGACACAGGCCGTTCGCGCCGACCCAGCGGCGGATCTCCGCCACCGCCGCATCGGCCTCCTCCGCCGTGCGGCAGAGCACGACGAAGTCGTCCGCATAGCGCACCATCGAATAGCCACGAGCCGCCATCAGCGCGTCCAGCGGATCGAGATGGATGTTCCCCAGCAGCGAGCTGATCACCGCGCCTTGCGGCGTGCCCGATACCGGTGTCCATCGTTCCAGATCCGTCATCACATCCCGAGCAAGCCATTGCCGGATCAACTCGAGGACCCGACCATCGCTGATCCGGGTCTCCAGCCGTGCCATCAGCGGCTCGCGCGGAATGCCGTCGAAGTAGCCCGCCAGATCCGCGTCGGCCACATGTGCGTGGCCGGCCTTCACCAGACCATCCACTTCCCGGAGCGCGTCGTGGCGGCCACGTCCCGGACGGAAGCCGTAACTCCCCTCCTGGAACGCCGCCTCGAAGATCGGTTCGATCACGAATTTCATCGCCGTCCGCACGATGCGGTCCTTGACCACCGGGATGCCCAGTGGCCGGGTCCGGCCATCGCCTTTCGGGATCTCCACCCGCCTGACCGGCCGGGGGCGGTACCTGCCCTCCCGCAGCTCGGCAGACAACTCAGTCAGATAGTGTTCCGCCCGAGCCTCGAACCGTTCGATGCTCACGCCATCGATCCCGGCGGCGCCTTTGTTGGCTCGGACCCTCGCCCAAGCCGCCTTCAGCGTCGCCGGCGCATCCACCTTGTCCATCAAACTGTTCCAACGTCCTCCTTTGACGCCGTTGCCCAGCGCCGACACCATGCGATCCGTCCACACCGAGGCTTCGACCCAGGACCAAGCCTTGGTTTCCGCTCCACGTTTAGCCTTCATGGCACTGCCGGTGCTCTCTGTGCCTCTCGGTCGACATCTCGCATCCACCTTCCTGCCCTCCTTCCCTCCGCCCGGGTTTGCTCACCGGACCTCTCGCCACATACGCGGCAGCGGTACCATGGGGGCTCTGACTCCTGCCCGGCTCGCCCGAACCGCACAGGCCTCTCTGCTTACTCCGCCTTGCCTTCCCGACATCCCACCCCCAACCACCCAGTGCCGTCCGATCGTCGCTCTCATCGCCACATACGCGCGATCGGTCGGACCCTCCAGGGGCCCAGGCTTCGCGTGCGACCGCTAGCTCGCCACGACACCATCGCCGAATCGGGTTCGTTATCCCGCGGGCTGCCGGTTCGCCTCCAGTTGCTTCCCACCCCACCTCATGACGGATGCAGTTACTGTCGGCTTCATATGCCGTGGTTTTCATGTAGCGCACCCGGTTCCTTGGACACAAGTTTGTCTCACGCGGCGGGCCTGATTGAGATCGCGGCGTGCCACGCCTGACGAGCTTGAGCGGGGCTCAGGTAGCCGTTCTTTTCGACGATCCACTGGGCATTGTAGAGTTCGACGAAGTCGCGGACGGCGTCCCGCAGCTCCGCGATGTTGCGGTAGATGCGACCATGGATGATCTGTTCCTTCAGCGTGCGATTGAACCGCTCGGCGACGCCGTTGGTCTGGGGCTCGGCGACGAAGGCGTAGGACGGCTGGATGCCCCAGAACTTGATCTGGTTGGTGAAGTGGTCCGACAGATACTGGGAGCCGTGATCCATCCGCAAGGCCAGCCCCCGAGCCGCGCCGGCCGCGGTCGAGCCATACAGCCCGGCAAGCCCCATGGAGATCGGCTGCAGGGCGGCGAAGCGGTCGCCGCGCTTGCAGACATGCCAGCCGACACACTCGGCGTTCCAATGCTCGACGGCGGTGAAGATCCAGCCCCAGCCGTCGTCCACCGTGAACACCCGAACGCCATCGGTGCCCCACATGAGGTTCGGGGCATGAGTGATGATCTCACCGTCATGGGGATTGCCGCCACGGCGGCGGCAGCGATGGGGCGAGAGCAGATTGTTCTCGCGCATCAGGCGGAGCACCCGCTTGCGGGCAACCCGGATGTCGCGACAGACCCGAAGCCGAGCCCAGACCTTGCGGTAGCCCTCGCCCTCCCAGGGCGATGCCTCCAGGTCGGCTTCGATCGCCACCAGCAGCGCCTGGTCCGAGATCGCGGGCTTCGGTCCCCGACGCTTTGCCGGCGGCTGCTCGGCGTGCTGGCCGGAGGTCATGGCGTAGAACGAGGAGCGGGCCATGCCCCAGGCGGCGCAGACCCGCCGCAGGCCGTAGGCCAGACCCGTGCCGGGCGAGGTGGCGGCACTCATCGCCGCGACCTCCGCCGCCCCAAAGGGCCGAAGGTCTCCGTCTTGGCCTCCAGCAGTTCCACCTGCATGGTCAACTCTCCGATCCGCTTCATGGCGCTATCCAGTTCCGCCTGCACCGGATCGCCCTTGCGTTGCTTGAGCGAGGCGTCGATCCCGCCGATCGCTTTCTCACGCCACTGCTCGAGCCGGAAGATCTCTACGCCCAACTGGCGCGACAGAAGTTGCACCGGCTCGTCACGCAAAAGCCGCGGAACGACCTCACGCTTGCGCGCCACCGTCCATCGCTGGCCAAGTCCCAGCGGGCCTGCCGGCAAAGCCTGGCCTGGGGAAAACGTGGACGAGCCAAGCTCGCCCGCATTTACCACAGGCCCATCAACAGCAACTTTCTTCTCAAAATTATCGGCCATGTTCCGGTCCTCCTTGGACACTTCGATTAAGCCAATTCTGTGTCCAAGGAAATCGGGTCCGACTCATGCCGTGGTCTTCACATGACAAGGACTCCCACCTTGCTGACAAAGCGTCCTCACAGACGCACGATCGCCACGGGGCGTCGCCCCTCGCGATGACGGTGGCGGGAAAGCGCCGGAGACAAGTCGGTTCGTCCGCTCGCCGGGATTAGAACTCATTGCGTTCAAGCGTCACGCGGGCTTTTCCTCGCATCGGCCCGGCGGGCGCGGGGTCTCGCGAGGGCGGACCGCCCGGCCTCCGCCATGCGCACCACCTCGCCGTCCAGCCTAATTGGGAAGCCTCGGAGCGCGCGGCCGAGCGCCGGGCCGGCGAGACAGCGGCCATCGGCGATCGAGAAGCGCGCGCCGTGAAAAGCGCAGCGCAGTCCGCGGTCGTCGTCGGCGAGGAAATTGCCGGCGGGTGAATCGAGCCGGGCGAAGGCGTGCGGACATTCGTTCACATAGGCGACGACGTCGTCCGCGCGCCGCGCGAGGATCACCCGCCTGGGCCCGTCCCATTCGTACCACTCGAGGCCGAGGACACCCGGTTCGGACGCCAGTTCGTCGAACCGGCAGAGCACGTCGCCTGGCGCCGGCGGGGAGGCCAGTCGGATCGGCGGACGGGATGGCTGGCTCACGGACGGACGCCGCCCATCTCGCAAAGCAGCTTCCAGGACTCCTCCGGGATCGACATCACCGAGAGGCGGGACTGCTTGATCAGCGGCAGCTCGGCCAGGCGCGGTTCCGCCTTGATGACGGCCAGGCTCACCGGCGTTTCGAAGGCCTTCAGGCTCGCCACGTCGACCATGCCGAAGAGGCCAGCCGCGTCGCTCGGGTCCGGGTAATACTCCTTCACCACCCGGACGATGCCGACGATCCGTTTCTCGTTGACGGAATGGTAGAAGAAGCATCGATCGCCTTTTCGCATCGCCTTCATGTTGTTGCTGGCCTGGTGGTTCCGCACCCCGTCCCACTCGGCGCCCGCCTCGCCGGCGGTGACCTGATCGTCCCAGGACCAGGCCCCCGGCTCCGACTTCATCAACCAATAGTTCATGGGCTCGCCTCCTGCCGACCGCCGGCCCGAGGTTCGGTCAAACGAGGCTCGCGATCAAGGGGCCGGCTTGTCGCCATCGCCGAATTGGGCTAGAGCACCATCCGACCGGGTCGAACCGTTTCTGTTCGACCCGGTCGGATATTGCTCTAAGAGTCCGACTCGAAATGAATCGAGTGTTTTCAGGCTCTTGCGAGACGGCGCGTGAGGAGTTGGATGCTGGCGAGGAAGATCCAGGCCTCGGCGGTCTCGATGGCCGTCTCGAAGTCCTTGGCCAGCCGCCGGTTTCGATTGAGCCAGGCGAGCGTGCGCTCGACGACCCATCGGCGGGGCAGGAGTTGGAAGCCCTTCACGCCCGCGGGACGGTTGACGATCTCCAGCGACCAGCGGCCGATCCGCTTCAGTGCGCCCTCGAGCTTGGGCCCGGCATAGGCGCCGTCGGCGAAGACGTGGCGCAGGCGGGGAAAGTGGCGGGGGATGGCGGCGAACACCGCCGTCGCGCCGTCGCGGTCCTGGATCTCGGCGCCGTGGACCACGACCGCGACCAGCAGGCCGCCGGTGTCGGTGAGGATGTGACGCTTGCGGCCCTTGACTTTCTTTCCGGCGTCGAAGCCCCGGATACCGCCGCTTTCCGTGGTTTTTACGCTCTGACTGTCGATGATACCGGCCGACGGGCCGGCCGCGCGGCCCTCGGCCTCGCGCGCCGCGACCAGCAGTTGCCGGTTGACCTCGGACCAGGTGCCGTCGTCCCGCCAGAGATAAAAGTAGGCTCAATTCGTGAATTGTATGCGTCACCTTGTTACGGCGGCGGCGAGGCAGGCTCGGTCATTGGCGCCGGGGGCGAGGCCGACGAGGTGGAACCAGCTCAGGTAGTTGTCCAGATAGCGGGTGGCGATGCCGCGGCGGGGACGCAGGAAGTCCTTCAACCGGCTGTGGCGGCTGTTCACCGTCTGCACATGCAGATCGCCCCGAACCCGTTCCCCCATCGAGCGGTTGAGTGCTTCGTGGCTCACCCCGAGCGCGGCGGCGCAAGGTGGATAGCTCGCGCCACCGTCGGAGACCAGCAGGGCGTCCTTCGCGACCACCGGGTCGAGAGCAGCCGTGAGCGCCGCCGCGTCGACCCTGGGCAGCACCGCGCTCACCGTCGTCCCGCTCCGGTCCGCCGCCATGAGAACCGGCACCTGCTCGCGCGAGAGGCCGCGCTTCTTCGCCTTGCCGCCCCGCCGCCGTGCCTTGCGTCCCAGCCCGCGCGCGCCCTTCCGGCTCTCCAGGACGTAGGTCTCGTCCGCTTCCACGATCCCCTTGAGCACCTCCGAATCGCTCCGCGCCGCCGCCAGAAACCGGTGACGCCAGCGGAACGCCGTGCTCACCGCCACGTCGCAGCGCGCCGCCGAGGCCTTCACCGTCTCCCCCTCCGCCAGCGACGCCCCGAACGACAGCCAGCGTTCCTTGTGGTGCAGGCCCGACAGCGGCGTACCGGTCAGCGCGTTGAAGGTCCTGCCGCAGCCCTTGCACTGGTAGCGCCGCAGACCCCGCGCCATACCGCGCGAAACCGCCCCTTCGCTCGCGCAGTGCGGACAGCGCCGGGCCTCGTCCACACCAAGCTCGATCGCGGCCTTCGATGCCTCGCCTTCGCTCCGGCCCGACAGCACCGCGAGCGCCTCGTGCCGCTGCACGCGCGTCAGCCCGCGCGCCGCCGAAAGCCACACCTGGAAACCCTTGCCGTCCATGACCCAACCTCCTGACGTTCCGAGCATTCTATCACAAATGCATACGTTTCACAAATTGAGCCTAAAAGTAGCGCTGCACCGTCGAGCGTGGCGGGAAGTCCCGGGGCAGCATGCGCCATGGACAGCCGCTACGCAGTAGGTAGGGGATCGCGTTCACCACCTCGCGCAATGCCGTCGTCCGAGGCCGTCCCAGCGCTTTGGCGCGAGGCAGCAACGGCTCCAGCACCTTCCATTCTCCATCCGTCAGGTCGCTTGCGTAGCGCAGCAGGTCGCGTTCATACTTCGGGCGAGTGATTTTGGTCCACATGTTGTGTCTCCCTGGTTGCTAAATACAAACAGTGAATCACAACTGACTGAAATCACTCAACTCTTTTCGGGCCAGACACTAAGCGGCGGCGAGGCTTGCCCGAGGGAGGACGCCGCCATGGCTCAATCGATCACCTACGGTCCCCGGGTCGCCAAATCGCCCTATTGGGAGGCGACGGTCGCGGCGGGGGCCACCGGCTTCAGCATCTACAACCACATGTTCATGCCGACCGGCTACGGTGACCCGGAGGGCGAATACTGGCGCCTGATCGAGGCCGTCTCGATGTGGGACGTCGGCTGCGAGCGGCAGATCCGCCTGGCGGGACCCGATGCCGGGCGGCTCGCCGACCATCTGGCGACGCGGGACCTCTCCGCGCTCCCGATCGGCATCGGCCGCTACACCTGCCTCTGCGATCATCGGGGCTTCATCCACAACGATCCGGTGGCGCTGCGGGTCGAGGACGAGGTCTACTGGTTCTCGATCGCAGATAATTACTCGCTGCTCTTCGCCCGAGCGATTGCCGGCCAGCTGGACCTCGACGTCCAGGTCTACGAGCCCGACGTCTCGCCGCTCGCCATCCAGGGGCCAAGGGCGATGGACGTCGCCGCCGACTTGCTGGGCGATTGGGTGCGGGATCTCTGCTATTTCCACTTCCGCAGCGCCGAGATCGAGGGCATTCCGCTGATCGTGCAGCGTTCCGGCTATTCGAAAAAGGGCGGGGTGGAACTCTATTTGATGGATGGTGAGCGGGGCGGGCGGCTCTGGCGGCTGGTGGCGGAGGCCGGGCGGCCCCATGAGATCGCCCCGGGCGCCCCCAACACGATCGAACGGCTGGAATGCGGCCTCTTCAACCTGCGGGGCGACAACGATGATTCGACGACGCCCTTCGAACTCGGCCTCGAGCGCTACGTCGATCTCGATTCACAGGCCGATTTCATCGGTAAGGCGGCGCTCCGGGCCTTGGCGGAGACGCCGCCCGGCCGACGCCGGACCGGTGCCGTGCTGGACGGCGCCCCCCTCGCCATGATGGAAGGCAAGTGCCCCGTGACCCGCAACGGCCGCGCCGTCGGATTTCTCGGCGGTTACGCTTTCTCGCCGCGTCTGAAGGCCAATATCGCCGGGGCGCTGATCGAGGCCGAGGCACTGGCGGCGGGCGGCCTGGTGGCGGAAACCGAGCAGGGCCGCCGGGCCCTCGAGCCCCGCGATCACCCGCTGATCTGAGCCGCCGCTATTCGGCGGCGAGCGGTGCCTCGGCCGCGAGCTTTTCCTCGATGATGCGGCGAAGCAGCGTCGCGCCCTTGTCGATGGCGAGGCGGACGGTGGGCGGGGCGGCGGATCGTCTCCCGCTCGATCGCCTCCAGCACCGCCTTGTCCTCGGCGAAGGCGGTCATCAGCAGCTCGCTCATCCGGGGGCCGGCGGCCGCGTCGTCCACCAAGCGGTTGCGAAGCGTCAGCCAGAAGTCGAGCGTCCGGTGCGCGTCGATCGGGGTCAGGAAGTGCAGCGCATAGACACGGAAGCCCCGGTCGCGCTCTACCGTCCGATCGCCGCGGCCGGCCTCGATACTGCCGAAGTCGATCACCGCCGTCGCCGGCGCGTGGAAGATGTAGTACTGCCAGCGATCGACGTTGCGGGCGAAGAGGCCGAAATCGGCGAAGAAGCCGATCGGTGGCGCGTCCCGGGTCCAACGCGCCGTGGTGACGACGTCGCCCTCGCGCGTCGCATCGATCGGCGCCCCCGCGCTCGCGGCCGAGCCGAGGGTCGAGGGGTGGACATAGGTGACGTGGGCCGGGTCGCTCAGGTTCTCGGCCAGCGGGAAGTAGTTGCAGTCATAGGCGAGCGGCGCGCCGTATTCGACCGCCCAGGCGGAATCGCGGAACTCCGGCTGATCGTAGACCGGCAGGCTATCGGCGAGCGCCGGCTCCCCCATCGTTGCGGTAGGAATGCGCATTGCTGCGCACCCCCCGCGCAGATCCGTACTTGGTCGCTAAACCATACGGCTCCTACCTCGGGTGCTTGACGGCAAACCGCTGGTCCGGCCATGGGTGGCGGATGGAGGCGCGCGGCCACAAGATTTCGGTCATGCGCTCCAGACGCCTCCAACTGAAACGGGCTCGCTGGGACCGCCGGCGCAGCGCCCGCATCCACAGGCGTTGCAGCCTGCGGCGGAACGCACGGATGAACCGGCCCGACCCCGGGACGGCAAAGTAGTTGAGCCAGCCTTCGCAGACCCGCCCGAGCCACTTGCCGACCTCCCAGATGTCGTGGTGCCAGCGCTTGCGGAGCACCTCGTCGATGCGCGCCAGGGTCCTGTTGACCCGTTTGGCGACAGGTTTGCGACCAAGCCGAAAGCGACCTCTCCGGGTCGTCGTGCAATAGTGTGTAAAGCCCAGGAAGTCGAAAGTCTCCGGCTTGCCCACCCCGCGCTGGCGACGGTTCAGCAACGCGAACCGGCCAAACTCCACGAGGCGGGTCTTGTCCCGGTGAAGACTGAGACCGAACCGGCTCAGCCTCTCCCGAACGTCGCGAAGGTACCGCTCCGCATCCCGCTTGTGTTGGAACCCGACAACGATATCGTCGGCGTAACGGACGATGATCGCTTCGCCATCCGGGACGTTTGGGCGCCATTTCTTGTGGAACCACAGGTCGAGCACGTAGTGCAGGAACACGTTCGCCAAGACCGGGGAAACTATTGCCCCCTGCGGCGTGCCCATGCCCGCGTCTGTCCATGATCCACCGTCCATGACGCCAGCGTTCAGCCATTTCTGGATCAGGCGGATGACCCGTCTGTCGCCGATGCGGTGCTCAAGGAACATGATCAACCAATCCTTCGGGATTGTGTCGAAGTACGCCCGTAGATCCGCGTCGGCTATCCAGCTGACCTTGCGCCGTTCTATCCCGAAGGCCAGGGCATCGAGCGCATCGTGCGCCCCCCGCCCCGGTCGGAACCCGTAGCTGAAGCCAAGAAACTCCACCTCGTAAATCGGTGTCAGGATCACATCCACAACCGCTTTCTGGACGATCTTGTCCTCCAGCGCCGCGATCCCGAGCGGTCGTGTTCCGCCGTCCGGCCTGGGTATCTCTACCCGCCGAACCGGCGGCGCCCGGTACGCTCCCCCTCTGTGCAGACGCCGGTGCAGGTCGAGCAAGCGCTCGTCCAGACCTTCGCCATACATGTCCCACGTGATGCCGTCGACGCCCGCCGCAGCGTCCCGCTTCAGGGCGTGGAACGCCCGGTGCAGCGCGTCCGGCGTGATGTGGTGGAAGAGCGCAGTGAGACGCTCCTTCGGGTTTCTCTCTGCAGCTTTCCGTATCCGGCTCGCCGCCTGTGGCACGCTTCCCCGACACTGGGTTCGGCGCGTGCTTTGGCGATCCGGATTCCCCTTGGTTGAGGCCCTTTCCTCCGGCGACTCCGCAGAAGCTCGCGCTCCCTTGTTCGCCGCCCTCACAGGTCGTATGGCCTCATCCGACTTCTTCAAACCGTTCATCATAGGCTTCGGTTTTCTCCATTCCCTACGCGGCCCCTTTGCGACATCCGGGGCAGTTTGAAGACCTCCCAGGGTCCCAACAGAGGGCGTGCGAACGTGCATAGGTTCTCTGACACCGCGGGGTTCGCCGACATCTCACCAAAACGATGCCTGCGATGTTGCCTTCAACCGATCTGAAAGCCTCGGCACCCCGGACCATCGTCTTTTCGGTGCTCAATAGCCCTGCCCATCCGTACCGCTACCGACGCTTCGCCTGCCCCCTCGCGGGGACCGACGCACGGCTCGCGGAGAAACGTGGTTCGGTTACTCCTTCGTTCCGGGGGACTTGCACCCCCTACCTTCTGCCAGTTCGCCTGGCGCACCAGATCCAGACGATGCCGTTCGATTCCACGATCGGGTAGGCGTGGACCCGGGCGCCGGGCGGTATCCGGTCCTGGCCGGGAATGGCGATGCAAGTCCCGGTCGAATCGAAGGTCATGCCGTGATAGCCGCACCGCAGCCCCCCCGGCACGGCCGCGCCCATGGACAGCGGCAGGTAGCGGTGTGGACAACGGTCCTCCAGCGCCGCCGCCCGGCCGTCCTCGTCGCGGAACAGCACGACCCGTTCGCCGAGCAGCGTGGCGGCCTTGGGCGCGGCGTTCAGGTCGGCCGACCAACAGGCGACATACCAAGCGTTACGGACGAATTCCATTGGCTTCCCCCTCCCTCGCCGGGGTTGTTAGGGCCCGATTATACTGCCAAATTGCCGGCCTGTGGCGCCGCCGACGGGGCTTGGCGCCGATGAAGCGGATGCAACGCCGTGACGGACGGCCCAGGCCAGAGCGCGAGCGCCAACCGGCCGCTCCTGGAGGTGAGGAACCTCCGGGTCGAGTTTCCGACTCGGCGCGGCACCCTGGTGGCGGTCGACGACATCTCTTTCCACATCCAGCCGGGCGAGGTGCTGGGCGTGGTGGGCGAGTCGGGCGCCGGCAAGTCGATGACGGGGGCGGCGATCATCGGTCTGCTGGAGCCGCCGGGCCGCATCGGCGGCGGCGAGATCCTGCTGGAAGGCGAGCGGATCGACAACCTGCCCTATGAGAAGATCCGGCGCATCCGGGGCCGGCGGATCGGCGCCATCTTCCAGGACCCGCTCACCAGCCTGAACCCGCTCTATACCGTGGCGCGCCAGCTGGTGGAGACGATCCGGACCCACATGTCGCTTTCGGAGAGGGCGGCCCGCAAGCGGGCGATCGAGCTGTTGCGGGAGGTAGGCATCCCCAGCGCGGAAGAACGGATCGACCACTATCCTCACCAGTTCTCGGGCGGCATGCGCCAGCGTGTCGTGATCGCGCTGGCGCTTTGTGCCGAGCCGCGCCTGGTGATCGCCGACGAGCCGACCACGGCGCTCGACGTCTCGATCCAGGCGCAGATTATCAGTTTGCTGAAGCGGCTCTGCAAGGAACACGGCACGGCGGTGATGCTGGTGACCCACGACATGGGCGTGATCGCGGAGACCGCCGATCGCGTCGCGGTGATGTACGCGGGCCGGATCGCCGAGGTCGGTCCGGTGGCGGAGGTGGTGCTGCGCGGCAAGCATCCCTATACCCACGGCCTCATGGGCTCGATCCCCCATGTCGGGCAAGAGGTGCGGGCGCTGACTCAGATCGACGGCGCCATGCCGCGACTGGGCGCCATTCCCAGCGGCTGTGCCTTCCATCCCCGCTGCGAGCGGGCCTTTGCGCGCTGCGCGGTCGACCGGCCCGAGCTGTTGCCATCCGATGGCGTGGAGGTCGCATGCCACCTCCATGACGGCACCGGGCGGGAGGCGGCGAAATGAGCGGAGCGGCGGCATCGAACGCGGAACCCCCGACGCCCCTGGTGAGCGCCGAGGGCCTGGTCCGCCATTTCGACGTCTCGCCCCCGCTGCTCAACCGGGTGATCGAGGGCAAGGGCCGGGCCGTGGTGAAAGCGGTCGACGGCGTCGACTTCCAAATCGGAAAGGGCGAGACCTTCAGTCTCGTGGGCGAGAGTGGCTGCGGCAAATCCACCGTCGCCCGCCTGATCGTCGGGCTCTACCAGCCGACGGCGGGCAACATCCGTTACGACGGGGTCGAGATCGCCGGCCGGGCGCACGGCCGCGAACGCCAGCGGATGCAGCCCCGCATGCAGATGATCTTCCAGGATCCCTACGCCTCGCTCAACCCGCGCTGGCGGGTCGGCCGCATCGTGGCGGAGCCGATCCTGGCCCGCCGCCTGCTCTCCGGCAAACGGGAGGTGACGGCCCGCGTCGGCGAATTGCTGACCCAGGTCGGCCTCTCGGCGGCGGACCAGGAGAAGTACCCGCACGAATTCTCCGGCGGCCAGCGCCAGCGCATCTCCATCGCCCGGGCGCTGGCGGGCGAGCCCGAATTCCTGGTCTGCGACGAGCCGACCTCGGCCCTCGACGTCTCGGTCCAGGCGCAGATCCTGAACCTGATGAAGAATTTGCAGCGCGAATTGAGGCTGACCTACCTCTTCATCAGCCACGACCTCGCCGTGGTCTACCCCGTCTCCACCATGGTCGGCGTGATGTACCTCGGCCGCCTGGTCGAATGGGCCGAAACCAGGACGCTCTTCTCCACCCCCCGCCACCCCTACACCCGCATGCTGCTGGACGCGATTCCCGACCTGGAGATGACCGGCCGCCAGCGCGTCCCCGTGGCGGGCGAGGTCCCGAGCCCGATCAACCCGCCGCCCGGCTGTCCGTTTCATCCCCGCTGCCCCCACGCGGCGGACCGCTGCCTGGTCGAGCCGCCGAAGGCGCTCCCGGCGGGCGACGCGCGGGTGGCCTGCCATGCGGTCGAGGAGGGGCGGATTTAGGCCCATCCAGGGTGGCCAGGGCATTGTCGGATCGAGCCCGGGGTTCCGCCTGAAGGGAAAATACTCTGGCTATTGGAGAAGCGCCGGATTGTGCCGCGAAGCCGGGCGGAGTCGGCCCGAGACAGCGACGACCCAGCCGCCTGGGGGGACGGCTGGGTCTGGGAAGCGCCGGCGGGAGGGGAATAACCGGCGCTGGGTGCGCTTCGCTTCGCAAGGAGAACCGGTAAGATCTTGGACGGGTAACACTTGCCGTTTCTCGCCGGGCGGGCTCTTCGCGCCGCCCGTGGGTTATAGATAGGGGCCTTGGTCGTTTGCCAAAGTGACGGACGTCACGGGGGCCGCGTTTTCGTTGCGCGACGGCCGAATTCAGTTCGCCGGGCTCGCCTTGGCCCAGGGGGAGGCGACGAAGGCCGCCCCCTGGCGCCGGCCGTCGGCCGTTTCCACCACCGCGTTGGGGCAGGCGTAGAGCGCGGGGTAGACCCCATTCTCGCTCTCCGAGGCCGGCCCGACCGGCCCGAGCGCCGCCGCCACGTCGGCGGGCAGGCGCCGGTCGCGGGTGATCGCGTCGCCGCCCGAGACATCGATCCGGGGCTGGTGCATCGCCGCGTCCAGGTCCATGCCGTGGTCCAGGACGAAGGCCAGCAGCTGCATCACCGCCGGCATGATCCGCCGCCCGCCCGAGGCGCCGAGCGCGATACGCAGTCCGTCGGCGCGGCGCGCGATGGTCGGGCACATGTTGGAGAGCGGTTGCTTGCCCGGGGAAATCGAATTTGGCTGGCCGGGCCGGGGATCGAACCACATGATGCCGTTGTTCATCATGATCCCGGTTTCCGGCAGCATCACCTTGGAGCCGAAGAGCGACAGCAGCGTCTGCGTCAGCGCCACCATGTTGCCCTCGGCATCGATCACGCTCAGATGCGTCGTGCAGGACGGTTCCTTGGTTTCGTCCGCCCAGCCCATGGTCTCGAAGCGCTGGCGGTAGGCGGTGAGCAGCGCCCGCGCATAGGCGGCGAAATCGGCCGCGCCGGGGCCCGTGCCCGACTCGACCTCGGCCGCGACCAGCTCGAGCGCATGGCGCAAGGTCGGACCGGCGGTGAGGCCGGGGGCGGCGAACACCTCGCCATCGCGGTGGGCGAAGGGCGCAATGTCGACGACTTCGGCCCGGTAGCCAGCCAGGTCCTCCGCCGTGATGGCGTTGCCGCCCGCGCTCAGGTCGGCGATCAGCCGGGCGGCAATTTCGCCCTCGTAGAAATCGCGCGGGCCGGCCTCGGCCAGGCGCCGCATGGTGGCGCCGAGGTTGCCGAGGCGGATCGCCGGCGGGGCGCCGCCCCACTCGCCGATCGGCGGGAAGCCGTTCGGCAGATAGACCCGGCGGCTTTCCTCGTGGCGGTTCAACACCTCGGCGCCGGTGGTGATCTTGAGGGTCGCGTACCAGTCGACCGCCATCTCGCCCTCGGCCAGCTCGATCGCCGGCGCCATGGACTGGGCCCAGTTTCGGGTGCCGAAGGTTTCCAGCGCCAACGCCAGCCCGGCGACGTGGCCCGGCACGGCGATCGAGTGGTAGCCGTGGACGTTGCGATCCTCGACCACCGCCGGCCAGCCGAAGAGGTCGCCGGCCGTTCCGCCGGTCAGCGGATAGCTCGCCGGGTCCAGGCCCCGTGGCGCCACCATGGGGAAGGCGACGGCGCGGACCCTGTCCGACTTCGCCTCATGGACCATCATGAAGCCGCCGCCGCCGAGGCCGCTCATCCACGGCTCGACGGTGGAGATCGCGAGGCTTGCGGCGACGGCCGCGTCGACCGCGTTGCCGCCCTCGGCCAGCACCCGGGCGCCAACGTCGGAAGCGGCATGGTGCTGGCTCGCGACCAGGCCGCCGGCGCACGTCACGGCCGGCTTGGCAATGGTCCAGGTCTCGATCGGGTAGACGTCGGGCAAGGGTATGGCTCCTTTGGATGGATCGGCCGAGGCCGATCCTTGGACGCCCCGGCCGGGCACGCCATCATTCATGATGGCCGACATCAGTCAAACAGCCGGGCGCTGGCGATGCGGGCACCCTCGGCCAGACTTTCGAGCTTCGCCCAGACCACATCCTCGGCGGTGAAGCTGTCGCCGGCCAGCGTGCCGAAGCCGCAATCGGTGCTGGCGATGATACGGGCCGGGTCGCCGACGGCGGCGGCGGCCCGCTCGATCCGCTCGGCCACCACACAGGGATGCTCGACGTAATTGCTGGTGGTCTCGATCACGCCGGGGACCAGCAGCATCTCGTTGGGCAAGGGGGAATCGCGGAAGACCTCGATCTCGTGCGCGTGGCGGGGGTTGGCGAAGGGCAGCGTGATGGCGCCGACGTTCGCCCCGTACATCAGGTCGATGACGTCGCCCACCGCCGGGTCGTGGACATGTGGGCCGTCGCGGTTGCCCCAGCAGGCATGCAGCCGCACCCGCTCGGCCGAAATGCCGTCCAAGGCCTGGTTCAGCGCATCGATATGCATCTCGATTTGGGCGCGGAAGCCGGCCAGGGTTTCATTCTGGAAGTAGCCGGCGCGCTCCATCCCGATATCGGGCGAATCGATCTGCAGCACGAAGCCCTGGTCGACGATATGGCGGTATTCCCTGGCCAGCCCCTTGGCCAGCGCCCGGACATAGGCCTCGTGGCTGTCGTAATGGCGGTTCATCATCGCCGTCGCCGCGAAGCCCGGCGAGACCGAAGTCATGAAGGTCTCGGCGAAGGCCGTGCCTCCCGCCGCCAGCCCGGCCTTGAAGTCGTCGCACTCCCGCGCGACGCCGGAGGTGTCGTCATAGCTCACTTCGCCAATCGCCTGGGGGAAGGCGTAGGGGTTGAGCCGCCGCCGCCCGCTCCGCGCCAGGTTCTCGAACCAGATCGGAAATTTTTGCGCGTCCAGCGGCAGCGGCCGGGACTGCTCGCCACCGGGACCGAAGCCGCTCATCCGCCCGGCGATATAAGAGACGAAGCTCGGCCGCTCCATCTCACCGTCGTTGACGATGTCGATGCCGGCGGCCGCCTGGCGGGCGATCACCTGCCCGATGGCCTCGCGCACGGCAGCCTCGAAGGCGGCTTCGTCGACCGCGCCCGCCTCCTCGCGGGCGACGATCAGGTCCGCCAGCACCCGGCCGCGCGGCAGGCTGCCGACATGGGTGGCGAGGATGCGCTCGGTGCTGGTTTTCATCGTCCGGCCTCCCGTCTCTTTTCCTCGAACGCCGCCGTGCCCCGCCTCGCTCCGCTCCGGGGCACCCGGCGCCACTTTGCCCGCCTCCCGCCGCCTGTCAAGCCGGCGCCGATCGCGCCCCGGGTTCGGCCGGCGCCATCGACGACGTGGCAAAGGTCGCCGGAATGGCCCTCGAGTGGCATTTGGACGATGATTGAGGTGTTTTCGCCGCGCCGGCGCGAAAATCGACCAGGCCGACCCCGGCGCCGGACGGGAGCGCGACATGAAAACATCTCGCCAAACACATAGAATGGGTGAGTTCCATATCTCTAACATGGCGCGCCGCGCGAGGCCCCGTAAGGCGCCGGTGGTGGGGGCGTAAGAGTTTAAGTTGTTTAGGATTTTCGGCCCCTGCCTTGGCTCCGCCGGGATGCCGTCGCGGCCCGCCGGGCCCCGCCGCCGGCCCCCGACCGGGTGCTCGGAGCCGGCGGACGCGGTCTCGAATTATGGCAAATATACGTCTCGGGACGGGTGTAGCGGGGGGTGTCGAAAACTGCGCAACGGGGTGTCGAAATCCGTCGCGAAAGAGCCCGAATCGGCCCGAAATAAGGATTCCGGATTGCGACGGGCGCGCGAACGGCCAAATCGTCCTGGCGTCATCATGGCGTCGTTTCGCGCCGCGCGAGCATGGCGTGGCCGAAGGCGTGGTTCGGGATCGGGGCAAGAATTCGACCCTGCAAGACCGGCCCCCGACGCCTCGACCCCATGCAAGATGCAAGACGCGACCCCGAACCACACGGCAACGACAAGAAACCGTCGGCACGGGGCCGGCGGAAAGGGAGGACGATTGTGACTGCAAGCTATTGCCCTTGGGTGACCCCTCCGTTGTGACCTCTCCGTTGCCGGCCGACATGGCGAGGATGTCCGCGCTCATGCCAAGGCCTCCGCCGCTCAGGACTTGCCCCAGGTCGACCCGTCCATCGTCAGGGTGCGCCGCGCGAACTTCCAGGCGCCGTTCACCTTGACGAGGATATCCTCGTAGACTCCGCAGTCGGCCAATATGGGCAGCTCGCCGGGTTCACCGTTGTAGGCGACCAGATAGCAGCGGCCGCGCACGCTGCCGTCGCCCAGGCGCTCGAGGTGGATGCTGCCGTTCCAATGGCGGCGATACTTGCCGCCCCGGTTTGCCTTGTCGCGTTCCTTATGCGCGATGAGGTCCGAACGGCCGGTCACGTCGATGCCGATTGCCGGCGATTCCATGACCCCGTCGTCGGTGAAGCAGGACGCGTAGGCTTCCGCGTCGGCGGCATCACTCATCAAGTTGTAGTATGAATAGAGGTTCTGGATCTCGAGGTAGTCCAGCGCTGAAATTCCGCCTGAATTGCTCATCGTTGCCTCCTATAGCCCGGTTCGTGGCGCCGTCGAGGATCATGTCCCGGCGCGAGGTGTGAGAGCCGGCCGGCGGCGACGCGCGGGGACAAGTCTTGCATTTTGCATCGCGGCCCGGCCTCCACTTCCACGATGCCCTCGATCATCGCGTCATTTAGAAACACGCCTCGTCGGCCGACGTATCCATCTTCGGCGACAAGACGGGAACGCGATCCCCTCACCCATGCGGCACCAAAATTTGCCTGACCGTCGCCCCGCTCTCCAGCAGATCGAAGCCCGCGTTGACCTCCTCGAAGCCCACCTTGCGGTCGATCAGGCGGTCGACGGGCAGGCGGCCTTGCAGGTAGAGGTCGATGTAGCGGGGGATGTCGCGGACCGGCACGCAGCTGCCCATGTAGCTGCCCTGGATGCCCTTCTCGTCGCTGACGATCTCGGATGGCAGGAAGGTGAAGCTCGCGGACTTGGGCGCCAGGCCGGCGACCACCACGGTGCCGCCGCGCCGAAGCGACTTGTACGCCGTCTCCAGCGCCGGCACCGCGCCCGCGAGTTCGAAGGCATAATCGACGCCGCCGCCCGAAAGGTCGAGGATCTGCTGTACGTGATCGGCTTCGCGCGCGTCGACCGTGGCGTGCGCGCCCAATTGCCGGGCGAGGCCCAGCTTGTCGGGATTGACGTCGACGGCGATCACCTGTTCCGCCCCGCCGACCAGCGCCCCATCAGGCCGTTGAGGCCGACGACGCCCAGGCCCACGACGCAGACCTTGTCGCCCGGTCGGATGCGCGCCGTGTTCAGCACCGCGCCGACGCCGGTCATCACCGCGCAGCCGAAAAGCGCCGCCTCGTCCATCGGGATATCCGCCTCGACGCGGACGGCGGAGCCGCGGTCGATCACCGCGTATTCGGCGAAGCAGGAAAGCCCCGAATGATGGTTGAGCGGGTTGCCGTCGGCGTCTCGCAGCCGCTTGCCGCCGCCCATCAATTCGCCGTTGGCCCGGGCCGCCGCGTGGGCCTCGCAGACCTGGGCCGGCCTTCGAGGCAGCGCCGGCAGCGCCCGCAGTTGGCGCCGAACTGGAAGACGACGTTGTCGCCGGGCGCCATGTCGCGGATCCCGGGGCCGCATTCGACCACCTCGCCCGCGCCCTCGTGGCCCAGCACCAGCGGCACCGGCTGCGGCCGGGCGCCGTTGATGACGCTGAGGTCCGAGTGGCACAAGCCGCCGCCCCGGACCCTGACCAGCAGCTCGCCCGGGCCCGGGGGGTCGAGCTCGACCTCCTCGATGCTGATGGGTTTGCTCGTCGCGAAGGGTTGTGGGGCATCGGTGCGGCGCAGCACGCAGGCGGTCATCTTCATCGCGGGTCTTCCTCGGTTGCGGGCGAAATCCTCGGGCAATTGAGCGCGAGCGGGCGCGGCGGGTCAAGCGCGCGCCAGCGTCTCGATCGCCTCGATGAAGCGGTCCACTTCCTCGTCGCTGTTGTAGTAGTGGACGCCCAGGCGATTGATGAGTGACAGCCCGCGCCGTTCCATGTCGATCCGGGTGCTGGCCCGGCCGGAGGTGGTGATGTTGATGCCGTCCTCGGCCAGTCGCGCCTTGACGGCCATGGGGTCCAAGTCGCCGACGGTGAAGCCGACGATGCCGGACTTCACCCGGCCGAGATCGTGCACCGCCACGCCCGGCAGCGCTTCGAGGCGCGCGCGGATATCGTTGGCGAGGCGATCGACCCGGGCGCGGATCGCCTCCAGCCCCCAGGAAAGCGCATAGTCGACCGCGACCGCCAGGCCGATCTTGCCGGCGACGTAATTCTCCCAGTTCTCGAAACGACGGGCGTCGGGGCGGATCTCGAACGTGTCTCGCCCGGTCCAGGTCGCGGCGTGGTTGTCGAGGAAGGGTGGCTCCAGCCGCTCCAGCAGGGCACGGCGGATATAGACGAAGCCCATGCCGCGCGGACCGCGCAGGAACTTCCGAGATGTCGCCGAAAGCACGTCGCAGCCGATCTCCTCGACATCCAGCGGCATCTGGCCGACCGACTGGCAGGCATCCAGGATGTAGGGAATGCCCCGCGCCCGGGCGACGCGGCCGATCTCGGCGGCCGGGTTCACCAGCCCACCCGAGGTCGGCGCATGGGTGATCGAGATCAGCTTCACCCGCTCGTCCAGCAGCGCCTCCAGGCCGTCGACGTCGATCTGGCCATGTTCGTCGTCAGGCGCCACCACGATCTCCGCCCCCGTCCGCCTGGCCACCTGCAAATAGGCGATGTAGTTGGAGCCATATTCGGAGCTGCCGGTGACGATCCGGTCGCCCGGCCGGAAGGCGAGCGCGTAGAAGGCCATGTCCCAGCCGACGGTGGCGTTCTCCACCACGGCGATTTCGTCGGAATTGCAGTTGAGCAGGCGGGCGATCGAATCGTAACCGGCCTCGACCTCCAGCTCCCTGCGGGCGTGCGCCTCGTAGCCGCCGAACTCGGCCTCCAGCCGCAAGTGACCGGTGACCGCGTCCAGCACCGGCGTCGGCATCAGCCCGGCCCCGCAGTTGTTCAGATGCACGACATGCTGGACGCCGGGCGTCTCGCGCCGGGCACGCGTCAGGTCGATATCATCGCTCATGGCCTTGCTCCCTCCGCCGGGATCCATGGCGCACCTAATCGCCGGCGGCGAGGCGGGTCAACCGCGCCGGCGCTCGCCCGCGCGATCCGAACCCGACGTAGCGATCAAGTGCTACTCTCAATCGGCGTTGGTTCAATCCGATTCGGGAGGGATGCGTGATGCGGTTCGAAGGGCAAGGGGTGATCGTGACGGGCGGTGGCAGCGGCATAGGGCGGCAGACCTGTCTCGAGTTCGCGGCCGAGGGGGCCGGCGTCGCCGTGGCGGACCTGGACCTTGCGTCGGCCGAGCGCGTGGCCGAGGAAATCGCGCGCGCCGGCGGCGGCGGCCAGGCCATCGCCGTCGACGTCACCGATTCCGACAGCGTCAATGCCATGGTCGCGGACGCTGCGGCGACGCTCGGCGGCCTCGATATCCTGGTCGCGAGCGCCGGCATCCGCGAGATCGTGCCGGTGCTGGAGCTGTCGCTCGAGGAGTGGAAGCGGGTTCTCGATGTCGATCTCACCGGCGTGTTCCTCTGCTGCCAGGCCTTCGCCCGCCACCTCGTCGCGGCGAAGAAAGAGGGCGCTATCGTCAATTTGGCCTCGGTCGCCGGCGTCCAGGCGGCGCCCAGCCGGGTCGCCTATACCGCGGCCAAGCACGGGGTCGTCGGCCTCACCAAGGCGCTGGCGATGGAGTTCGGCGAACTGGGGATCCGCGTGAACGCGGTCGGCCCGGGCGTGATCCGTTCGCCGCTCACCGAGCGTTACTTTCAGGATGCCGATCTGGCGGAACATATTCGCGGCATGCATGCGCTCAACCGCTGGGGCCTTCCGCTGGAGATCGCCAGGGCGATCCTGTTCCTCGCCTCCGCCGATGCCAGCTTCTGTACCGGCACCACGCTGCTGGTCGACGGCGGCATGACCGCCGGCAAGCGCATGTAGCGGGTCGAGCGATGACGGCCGGGCCCATCGACATTGCCGCCGCCGTGGCCGCCGACGGCGAGGACGTCGCGCGTCTGGCGGCGGCACTGTTGGCGGAGCTTTCGGGCGCCGGCCCGCCGGACCCGGAGCAATACATACCGAGCACCCGGGACATGCTCGCGGCGGAGACGGTCTGGGCCTTCCCGGCGAGGCCCGAGACGGGCGCCGCGACCGGCCTGCCGACCCTTTACGAAGCCGCCACGATCTACGCCCGGGGTCGCTTCGGCGTCATCGCCGAACTCTATGTCGTGCCCGAGATGCGCTCCGCCGGCATCGCGAAAGCGATGGTGGAGCGAGCCATGGTGTTCGGCAAGGCGAAGGGCTGGAACCGGCTGGAGGTGACGGCGCCCGCCCGGCCGCGTTGGGACCGCACCATAAATTTCTATCTGGCCAACGATTTCGTCGAGGGCGGCCCCAGATTGCAGCGATATATTCTCTGAACCCGGGATCGCGGGAGCGATCGCCGCGTAGGCCGCGGCTCGCCTCGTAGTCCGGGTTGAAAGTCGCCGATGACGACTTTTAACGCCATTACCGGCCCGTTCCGCCGGCTCAGCCACCCGCGGAGTGTTCCCTTCGGGTGCCCTGGGGGGTGGCTGAGCCGGTGGAACGGGCCGGCCTCGAGGACTTTCGAGTCGGACACTCAGGCCGGGACGGCTGCGCCGCCGCGGCGGGGGTCGGCGGCGCCGACCATGGCGCCGCTCGCCGGGTCGCGGGAGACCGCCTGCATGCCGCCGGCAACCATGGTGAGCGGCACGGCCGGCTGGATTTCGTGGCCGCGCCGTTCGAGTTCGGCGACGGTGGCGGCCGGGACCCTCGATTCGAGTTCGACCCGGCGGCCGTCCCACAGTCGCCCCCGGGGCGCCTCGATCGCGGCCTGGAGATCCAGCCCGAAGTCCACATGATGCACATAGGCCTGCGGCTGGGTTTGCAGGATGCCGTAGCTGCCGGGCGTGCCGAGCGCCAGCACGCCCTCGCCGTCCCGGGTCGCGATGGTCGGCGCCACGACCGAGGCCCAGGGCTTCCCCGGTCTGAGCCGGTTGGGCGAGTCGGGTTCCAGGTCGCCCCAGTTCAGATAGTTGCTCATGCAGACGCCGGTGCCCGGAATGACAACGCCCGAGCCGAACGGCCCACCCAGGGTCTGGGTGATGCAGACCAGGTTGCCGTCACGGTCGGCGGCGGAAAACGAGGTGGTGTGCTCCTTCGTCCAGTCGGTCTCGGCCGAGGGGCCGGTGCCCCATTTCTCGGTCCGGCCCGTCACCGGCCGGCCGTCGAGCAGGCGGGCGCGCAGGCGATCGATGTGCGGCCCCTCGAACAGCGCCTCGATCTCAGGCCGGGGCTTCAGGTTGTTCGCCAGCCGCACTTCGGCGGCGATGCGGATGGCGTGGAACACGGTGTCCAGATGATCCGGGCCGAGGTGTTCCATCGCCCGAAGATCGGCGCCGGCGAGGATACCCAAGGTCAGGATCGCCTGGAACGATTCGGCCGGCGGCGGCACGGTGTGCACGCGGAGCCCCCGGTAATCGACGCTCACCGGCTCGGCGAAGGCCGGGGCGACGGCTTCCAGGTCGGCCATGGAGATGAAGCCGCCGCCGGCCTGCAAGTGCGCGCTCATCTTTTGCCCGAGCGGGCCCTTGTAGAGATGGTCCGGCCCATCGGCGGCGATCGCCTCCAGCGTCTCGGCGAGCTCCGGCTGGCGCAGCACCGATCCGACGGCGAGCTCGCCCAGCGGCTCCAGGTACGCCTCGCGCCAGGCCGCATCGAACGTCTGCTCGATGCCGAGCGTGGCCATCTGGACATAAAGCGCGGAGACCGGCACGTCGGAGCGCGCATGCCCGATGGCGCTTCGGAACAGTTCAGCCAGCGGCTTGGTGCCGTAAGTCTCGTTCAGCGCGCACCAGCCGGCGAGGTTGCCCGGCACGCCCGGCGACTTCGGGCCCAGCGCCATCTCCGCCCCGGTCACCCGGTCGGCATCGAAGGCCCTGGGCACCGACGGCGTGAAGTCGAGCGTGCGGACCCGGCCCTCCGCCGCCACGTAGCAGGTCGCCAGGCCGTTGCCGGCGAGGCCCGACATGAACGGCTCGCAGACGTTCAGCGTCGCCCCGGTGGCGACGATCGCGTCGAAGGCATTGCCGCCCTCGCGCAACGCGGCCGCGCCCGCGGCGGCGGCCATGGGGTGCGCCGCGGCAACCATCACATTCACCGCCCGAACCTGCGCGCGGCCGGCGACATGGCCGAGGTCTGTCATGATGCACTCCCGTCTCGATCCGCCATCCCGTCGCGGACACTCTAGCGCGAATCAGGTTTGATCCGAATCGCCGAGCCACCCGCTCCCCCGGCCCAACGACCCGTGGAGTGTACCATTGGGGTGGCTGGGCCGAGGGCAAAGGCATGCACACAAATAGTGGGATGTTGGTAGTAGGTGTCAATATGTTGTTGCCACGGGTGAATGGAGTGTGATTCATATTGAGGCGGCCCGTGATTTATTTGGAGGGAGCCGCGACAATGTTTGTTACAGCGACGGCGTGGACTGGCCGCTTTGGGGACAAACGGCTGGAAAAAAGGGGGGCCTTCTTTTTAGGCGCTTGGTGGCGCGGTCGAGCTGCATATTGCGCCGCATCGGGCGAGGACGGGCGGAGGAACTCGGTTTTGGCCGCTTTCTCGCCAATCCCAAGGTGACGGAGGGAGAGATTGTCGCGGCGGCGAGCCGCCCGCTGGAGGCGAGTTGCCGGGGGCGGCATGTCCTGGCGATCCAGGACACCACGGAGCTGAACTACGAGCATCATCGGGGACGGGTACGGGGTCTCGGCCCCGCTGGCAACGGTAGTGATCGGGGGTTTTTCGTGCATCCCGTGATCGCCGTGGACGCCGAGGATGGGACGCTGCTGGGCTTGGCGGGGGCCGAGCTCTGGACCCGCCCGGAGCCGCCGGAAGACGCCGTGGAGGCGCGTCGAGTACGGGCTTACCGCAAGCTTCCGATCGAAGGGAAGGAGTCGTACCGCTGGCTCGAGGTGGCCGAACAGGCCAAGGGGGTTCTGGCGAGGGCGGCGCGGGTCACGGTGATCGGCGATCGCGAGAGCGACATCTACGAGGAATGGGCCCGGCTTCCCGACGCGCGGTGTGACATGATCACGCGGGCCTCGCGTGACCGTGCGCTGGTGGGCGGCGGCAGGTTGTTCGATGTGGCCGAGAGTTGGCGGGAGGCCGGGCGTCGGAAGATCGAGCCGCGGGCCCAGCCTGGACGCAAGAAGCGCAAGGCGACGCTGTCCCTGCGCTTCGGCACGGTGACCATCAAGCGGCCGGAGCGTTGCACCGACCCGACGGCGCCGGAAAGCCTGAGCCTTCGTCTGGTCGAGGTGCGCGAGGTCGATAGCCAGGTGGCCGAGCCGATCCACTGGCTGCTCTTGACCACCCATGGTGTCGAAAAGGCGGAAGACGCATGGCGCATCGTCGGCTGGTATCGCGAGCGCTGGCATATCGAGCAAATCTTCCGAACCCTGAAGCGCCAAGGCCTGAACATCGAGAGCAGCCAAGTCACGAGCGCCGAGGCCCTGATGAAGCTGGCGGCGATGGCGCTCGTGGCGGCGGTTCGCATCATGCAACTGGTGTTGGCCCGTGACGGCGGGGGCGGGCGTCCGGCCAGCGATGTCTTAGTGTCTGGCCCGAAAAGAGTTGAGTGATTTCAGTCAGTTGTGATTCACTGTTTGTATTTAGCAACCAGGGAGACACAACATGTGGACCAAATTCACTCGCCCGAAGTATGAACGCGACCTGCTGCGCTACGCAAGCGACCTGACGGATGGAGAATGGAAGGTGCTGGAGCCGTTGCTGCCTCGCGCCAAAGCGCTGGGACGGCCTCGGACGACGGCATTGCGCGAGGTGGTGAACGCGATCCTCTACCTACTGCGTAGCGGCTGTCCATGGCGCATGCTGCCCCGGGACTTCCCGCCACGCTCGACGGTGCAGCGCTACTTTTATCTCTGGCGGGACGACGGCACCTGGTCCGAGGTCAACCGGCAACTGCTGGTCGCGGCGCGCGAGGCCGAGGGCCGCGCGGCCGGCCCGTCGGCCGGTATCATCGACAGTCAGAGCGTAAAAACCACGGAAAGCGGCGGTATCCGGGGCTTCGACGCCGGAAAGAAAGTCAAGGGCCGCAAGCGTCACATCCTCACCGACACCGGCGGCCTGCTGGTCGCGGTCGTGGTCCACGGCGCCGAGATCCAGGACCGCGACGGCGCGCCGGCGGTGTTCGCCGCCATCCCCCGCCACTTTCCCCGCCTGCGCCACGTCTTCGCCGACGGCGCCTATGCCGGGCCCAAGCTCGAGGGCGCACTGAAGCGGATCGGCCGCTGGTCGCTGGAGATCGTCAACCGTCCCGCGGGCGTGAAGGGCTTCCAACTCCTGCCCCGCCGATGGGTCGTCGAGCGCACGCTCGCCTGGCTCAATCGAAACCGGCGGCTGGCCAAGGACTTCGAGACGGCCATCGAGACCGCCGAGGCCTGGATCTTCCTCGCCAGCATCCAACTCCTCACGCGCCGTCTCGCAAGAGCCTGAAAACACTCGATTCATTTCGAGTCGGACTCTTAGTGCCGGGGGAGCGGGTGGCCGGGACCAATCTTGGAATATTCTAGCGCGAAAGGCGCGACGCGACAGCGCGCGCGCCGCCGGCCTCGCGCATGGCCTTGTATCGCCAGGGGGACGTAGGGGGCCTCGACGCCCGCGCGGCTCAGCTCGGGCGGACGGCCGCGGCGGGATGGGGCGGGGCCAGCCGGGCCCGGCCGAACAATTTCTCGCGGTAGGTGCCGGGCCGGTACGCGGTCTTGTAACGGCCGCGGCGCTGCAGCTCCGGCACGAGCAGATCGGCGACGTCGGCGAAGCTCTCCGGCGTCAGGACGTGGGCAAGGTTGAAGCCGTCGATGTCCGCTTCGTCCATCCACGCTTCCAGTTCGTCCGCGACGCCGGCCGGCGAGCCGACCAGCAGGGGGCCGCGACCGCCCAGGACATGGTGCTCGGCGAGTTCGCGCACCGTCCATTCGCGGCTCGGATCGGCGATGGTGAGGCCGTCGACGGCGGATTGCTGTGCTTCCGTCCTGACATGGCGCAGCACGGCATCGGGCGGCATGGCGGAAAAGTCGATGCCGGTCGATCCCGAAAGCTGGGTCAGCGCGGCTTCGTGATCGCCATGGGCGAGACATTCCGCCAGCTTGGCGCGAGCCTCGGCCTCGTCGAGGCCGACGATCACGGTGGCGACGGCGAAGATGCGCACATCGTCGGCCCGCCGGCCGGCCGCGACCGCGCGGCGGCGGATGTCCGCCACGGTCGGCTTTATGCCCGAGGGCGTCGCGCCGGCGACGAAGACGCACTCCGCGTGGCGCCCGGCGAAGCCGCGGCCGCGCTCCGAGCTGCCGGCCTGATAGAGCACCGGGGTGCGCTGAGGCGACGGCTCGCTCAAATGGATGGCGTCGATCTTGTAGAACTCGCCGTCGTGGCGCACCCGGTGCACCTTGCTCGGATCGGTGAAGACCCCGGCTTGCGCGTCGCGGCGCACCGCGCCCTCCTCCCAGCTCGCCTCCCAGAGCTTGTAGACCGCGCCCATGTAGTCCTCGGCCATGTCGTAGCGGCGGTCGTGGCCGGTCTGCGCGCCCTGGCCCATGCCCATCGCGGCGCTCTCCAGGTAGCCGGTGACGATGTTCCAGCCAATCCGACCGTCGGTGAGGTGGTCGAGCGTCGACATGCGCCGGGCGAAGGTATAGGGCGGCTCGAAGCTGAGCGTGCAAGTGACACCGAAGCCGAGATGTTTCGTCGCCATCGCCATCGCCGGGATAAGCAGCATCGGATCGTTGACCGGCACCTGCACCGCGTGCCTCAGCGCCGCGTCGGGCGAATTGGCATAGACGTCGTAGATGCCCAGCACGTCGGCCAGGAACAGGCCGTCGAACAGGCCGCGCTCCAGGATGCGGGCGAGTTCGACCCAGGTCTCCAGCCGGTTGTAGTCCCGCGCCTTGTTGCGCGGATGGGTCCACAGACCGAAGGCCTGGTGGCCGACCGTGTTCATGTGGAAGGCGTTCAGCAGGATCTCGCGGGGCAACGCGCGACTCCGGTGTAGGGGAGATTCCGACCGTCAGCCTAGCCTGAATTGCCCGCGGTGCCCACGGCGTCGGGCTGCGTCGATTCGCCCTTGTCCCGACGTGTGCGCGCGTGACAGTATGACGACGTTCGAATCGCCGAAGGGAGTCGGATGCGGGCGTGCCGCGCGGGCGCGTCCGGGAAGCTGGGTGATGAAGCCATCGAGGCAGCGACGCCAATGAAGCTCGAAGTATCACGAGGGACGCGCCAGGCACCATGGGTGAGGTACTAACGTTCGAGCGGGTGTGTCGTCGGGAAGCACCCCGTCCCGGCGGCAGGCCCTTCCAGGGGGAGGCGGAATTCTTCGACCGCCGCGAACTGCACCAGATCCTACAGGTCTACAGCCGCAAGGTCATGGCCGGCGAGTGGCGTGACTATGCCATCAGCGGCGACGAGACGGGCGCCGTCTTCGCCGTCTACGGCAAGGTCTCGCCGATGCCGCTGTTCCGCCTCGCCAAGCGGTCGGACGGGGCCAAGCGCACCGGCCGTTACCAGGTGAGCGCGGGCGACCGTATCCTGGGCGCGAAGCCGTCGCTCGAGGCGGCGCTGGCGATCCTGGAGCAGCGCAAACCCCGATTGGTGCGCTGACGCCGTCTGCCGGGGGCGGGGTTGAGAGCCTGGAAAACCCTCATGTCGCGGTGGGCTCGGGGGATGGCGGCCCGGGATTTCGCGTGCCGCCGCCGTCGGCGCCATCGCCCGTCAGATTTCGCTTGATCGCCGGGACGTTTTCCGTCATCTATCCGGCCCTCGTTTGCCCCGTATCGGGGGCAACCGAACCTAGCCTGTGGGCTTCTTGGAAGCTTGTTTCGCCACCATGGGGGGTCCGGTCATGACCAAGCCAGCAATCAATCTCGTCGAGACCAGCGCATTCGATCCCGTTAAATCGCACTTCGCCCAGAAGGACGGCTTGTGTTACGCCGGCTCGCATCTGCTGATCGACCTTTGGGAGGCGGAGCGGCTGGACGATCTCGGCCATGTCGAGGCGGCGTTGCGGGAGGCGGTGGAGGCGGTCGGCGCCACCATCCTGCGCGTCGATCTGCATCACTTCACCGAGAACGACGGGGTCTCCGGCGTCGCGGTGCTGGCGGAATCCCATATGAGCATCCACACTTGGCCGGAGATCGGCTATGCGGCGCTGGATGTCTTCGTCTGCGGCGACTGCGACCCCTTCAAGGCGCTGCCGGTATTGAAGGTGGCCTTCCGCCCGGGCCGGATCCAGGTGACGGAGCAGAAGCGCGGCCTCATGCCATGATCTCGTGGCACGAGGAGACGCTGCATGGCTTCGCCAAGGAAGCGCTCCGCGTCGACGAGGAACTCCACGGCGGCCGGACGGCGTTCCAATCCGTCCGTGTCTTCCGTAACGAGGGCCTCGGCCTGGTGATGACGCTCGACGACGTGGTGCAGACCACGGAGGCGGACGAGTTCATCTACCACGAGATGCTGGCGCACCCGGCGATCCACGCGCGCGGCGGGACCGAACGGGTGTTGATCATCGGCGGCGGTGATGGCGGCTGCGCGCGGGAAGTGCTGCGCCATGCCGTGGAGCGGGTGGTTATGGTGGAGCTCGACGGCGAGGTGGTGGCCCTCGCCCGAGAGCACATGCCCTCCCTTTCCGCCGGCGCCTTCGAGGACCCGAGGCTCGAGCTGGTGATCGGAGACGGGGCGGCTTACGTCGCCGACGGCGGCGAGGCTTTCGATCTGATCATCGTCGATTCCACCGATCCCATCGGCCCCGGCGCCATCCTCTTCGAGGCGCCCTTCCAGGACGCCTGCCGGCGGCGGCTCACGGCCGATGGCATCGTCGTCACCCAGAACGGCGTTCCCTTCCTGCAGCGCCGGGAGTTCGACCACACGAGGCGGATTCGCGAAGGCCTCTTCCGCCATTCGGGCTTCTTCTTCGCCTCCGTGCCGACCTATTTCGGCGGCGACATGGCCTTCGGCTGGGGTTCCGACGCCATCGACATGGCCGCTGGTGACCTGGAGACGATCCGCGCCCGCCACCGCGCCAGCGGCCTTGCGACGCGCTATTATAATCCCGAGATCCACTTGGCCGCCTTCGCCTGTCCGAGCTATCTCCGCCCCGATGGGTCCGAGGGCGGCGCCCTCGTCTGAAAGGGGAGGCCATGTCCACCGACCGGCGGCCGCGCGCGCGCGATATCGATGCCCTCTTCGCCGCCCGGCGCGACGGCGCGGTGCTGGCGCCGATGCCGAGCCCCGCCACCGAGGCGGACGGCTACCGGATGCAGTTCGCCCTGCATGACCGCCTGACGGCGGAAGGCTGGGGGCGGCGCGTCGGCTGGAAGGTGGGCGCCACCACGAAGGTCATGCGGGATCTGCTGGCCATCGATCACCCCTGTGCCGGTGGGATCATGGCCGAGCGCGTGCACCAGGGCGGCGCCCGCCTGGCCTCGAATGGTTTTCGCCGCGCCGGCATCGAGTGCGAGATCGCCGCCCGCCTCGCGTCCGACGTGCCCATCGGCGAGGATCACGACATCGACGGCGTATCGGCCCATGTCGGCGCGGTGATGGCGGCGATGGAGATCGTCGACGATCGCAATGCCGACTTTCGCCAGACCCCCGCGGCGACGTTGATCGCCGACGATTTCTTCCAGAGCGCGGCCGTGCTGGGCCCCGAGACGGCGGACTGGCGCGGCCTCGACCTGGCAGCGATGACGGGCATCACCCGAATCGACGGCGTGGAAGCGGGGCGCGGCCGGGGTGCCGAGGTGATGGGTCATCCGCTGGCCGCGCTCGCCTGGCTGGCCAACCGCCTGGGCACCTTCGGCATCGGGCTGACGGCGGGTGAGTTCGTGCTCCTCGGTTCGCTGGTCGCGGTGCAATGGCTCGACGGGCCGGCGCGGGCGATGGCGGAAATCCAGGGTCTCGGGTCGGTCGAGGCGGCATTCGACTGAACCCTTCGCCCGGACGCCGGTCCGCGCTATCTTCGCGGCCGAACATCGCGGTCCCCGCCGACGCGGAGTTCGCGGCCGGCCGAGCGATATCGGACAGGCGGCGCCGAACGAAGGAACGCCGAGATGATCATCACCACCACGGACGGAATCGAGGGCCACGAGATCCAGGAATATCTGGGCGTGGTCAGCGGCGAGGCGGTATACGGCGCCAACGTCTTCCGCGACTTCTTCGCCTCCGTGCGCGATATCGTCGGCGGCCGGGCCGGCGGCTACGAGAACGTGCTGAAGGACGGCAAGACCACGGCGATAAACGATATGGCGGAAGGGGCCGCCGCCCTCGGCGCCAACGCCATTGTCGGCGTCGACCTCGACTATGAGCAGATCGGCCAGTCGATGCTGATGGTGAGCGCCAACGGTACCGCCGTCCGCATCCGCTGATTCCCGCGCTGTCCGCCAGGAGTGTCAGGCATGACCGCCACAGCCCGTCCGATCTTCGAGGAAGAACACGAAATCTTCCGCGCGAGCGTCCGCCGCTTCGTCGAGAGCGAGATCGTGCCCCATCACGCGCAATGGGAGAAGGACGGCCAGATCTCGCGCGAGGCCTGGCTGAAGGCGGGGGAGACGGGAATGCTCTGTTGCTCGATCCCCGAGGAATACGGCAGCATGGGCGCCGACAAGCGGATGAGCGTCATCGTCTTCGAGGAACTCGCCCGGGTGAACGCCACCGGTCCGGGCTTCGGTCTCCATTCCGAGATCGTGGCCCCCTACATCCAGCACTACGGCAACGAGGAGCAGAAGCAACGCTACCTCCCCGCCATGGCGCGGGGCGAGAAGATCGGCGCCATCGCCATGACCGAGCCCGGAACGGGTAGCGACTTGCAGGGCGTCAGGACCCGGGCGGCGATGGACGGCAACCACTATGTGGTGAACGGCTCCAAGACCTTCATCACCAACGGCCAGATGGCGGATCTGGTGGTCGTGGTGACCAAGACCGATCCGGACCCCGAGGCCGGCCACAGGGGCATCAGCCTGATCATCGTCGACGGCGACACGGAGGGTTTCCGGCGGGGGCGCAACCTGGAGAAGATCGGCCTCAAGGCGCAGGACACGTCCGAACTCTTCTTCGACGACGCCCGCGTGCCCGCGACCAACCTCCTGGGCGAGGAGGGCGAGGGTTTCGTCTATTTGATGCGGGAGTTGGCGTGGGAGCGCCTCCAGGTCGCGATCACGGCCGTTGCAAGCGCCGAGGCGGCGCTGGAGTGGACGCTCGATTATACGCGCCAGCGCAAGGCCTTCGGCCGGGCGATCGCGGATTTCCAGAACAGCCGCTTCACGCTGGCCGAGATCAAGACCGAGGTCACGGTGGCGCGGATCTTCGTCGACCGCTGCATCCAGCTGATGCTGGAGGACGCGCTCGATCCCGAGACCGGCGCCATGGCGAAATATTGGACCAGCGATCTGCGGGGCTCGGTCATCGACCGCTGCCTGCAACTCCACGGCGGCTATGGCTTCATGTGGGAATACCCGATCGCCCGGGCCCATGCGGACGCCCGCGTGCAGCGGATCTACGCCGGCACCAACGAGATCATGAAGGAAACCATCTCCCGCTCGCTCTGAGGCGGCCGGAGGAGAGGGGGGCGAGAATGAGCGCGGGAGAAAAGGCCGCGGCCGAAATCCGGGCGGGGCTGGACCATCCGGTGATAGATTCCGATGGGCACTGGATCGAATATGCCCCCCATATCGTGGGCGAGATGCGCAGAATCGGCGGCGACATCGCGGCCGAGGGTTTCCTGTCGTTCGGCAAGGGCATCGTCGCCACCGTCGCCAGGGGGCTGGAGCGGCGGCGCGAGGACCACGTGGGGCAGGAAGCCTGGTGGGCCGTGCCGACCAGGAATACCCGCGACCGGGAGACGGCGATGATGCCGAACCTGTTGCGTGACCGCCTGGACGAATTCGGCATCGACTTCGCGGTGCTGTACCCGACCTTGGGTCTCGGCCTGCCGGGAATCGACGACGACGCGGCCAGGCGGGCGGCCTGCCACGCCTATAACGTCTATACCGCCGAGTTCTTCTCGGCCCATGTCGACCGCCTGACGCCGGCCGCCGTAATCCCGATGCACGAGCCCTGGGAGGCGATCGCCGAGTTGGATCATGCCCGGGCCCTGGGCCTGAAGACGGTGATGACGGGCTCCATGATCAAGCGACCGATCCCCTCGCTCCAGGCGCGCGCGCCCGACCTCGCGTCCGCCTATCCCTGGCTCGACGTGCTGGGCCTCGACAGCCCGCACGACTATGACCCGGTCTGGCAACGCTGCCGCGAACTCGGCATTTCGCCGGTCTTTCATTCGAACGGGCGGGGCGCCGGTTTCGGCTTGCGCAACACCGTCTCCAACTTCGTCTACAACCACATCGGCCACTTCGCCGCCGCTTCCGAGGCGGTCTGCAAGGCGCTGATCATGGGTGGCGTCACCGGCCGGTTCCCGGACCTGAAATTCGGCTTTCTGGAGGGCGGCGTCGGCTGGGCCTGCCAGCTTTATTGCGATCTCTTGGGCCATTACGACAAGCGCAACGTCGACGCGCTCGCCGAGACCGATCCGGCGAACCTGGACCAGGACGCCCTATTGGCGCTCGCGCGGCGCCATGCCGATCCCGGCTTCCTCGACGTCATGGAGGCCCGCGCCGGCCGCGCCGCATCGCCGCGCTCGACCGGCGCGCCAGCGGAAGGCCTGGACGATTTCGCCGCCTGCGATTTCCGTGACGAAACGGACCTCGCGCGCCAGTTCACCGAAAACTTCTATTTCGGCTGCGAGGCCGACGATCCGATCAACGCCTGGGCCTTCAAGCCCGAATACCTGCCGCACGAAGCGACGTTGAACACCCTCTTCGGCTCCGACATCGGCCATTTCGACGTCGCCGACATGGCCGGCATCCTGCCGGAAGCACACGAACTCGTCGACGATGGCCTGATCGACCGCGACGATTTCCGCCGCTTCACCTTCGAGAACGCGGTCCGCTTCCTCTCCGAGAACCGCCGCGACTTCTTCGCCGGCACGGTGGTCGAGCGGCAGGTCGCGGACTACTGGCGCCAGCGGGATTGATCCGGCTCAAAGGCCGAGCGCGGCTTCGCCGGCGGCGATCCAGCGCCGCACTCCCGGCCTCGGGCCGAGGTCGAAGCCACCCTCGGGCGCGAGGCGGGTGTAGGCGAGGAGCGCGATGTCGGCGACCGTCATGGACTCGCCCACCAGCCACTCGCGCGGGGCGAGGTGTGCTTCCAGGGCATCGAGCGCGGCCTCGCCCCGTTCGACCCGCCAGGCCTCGCGCGTTTCCTTGGGCTCGCCCAGATAGAGCATGTGGAAGCGGCAGACCGCGACATAGGGCTCGTGGCTGTATTGCTCCCAGAACAGCCATTGGTCGGATAGCGCCTGGCGGAAGGGATCCTCGGGCAGCAAGACGGAGCCCCGCGCGAGATAGCGGATAATCGCGTTCGACTGGGCCAGTACCCGCCCGTCGCCCAAATCGACCACCGGCACCTGGCCATGGGGGTTGAGGGCGAGGAAGGCCGGCGAACGCGATTCCCCGGCCATGATGTCGACGTCGATCCACTCATGCGCCAAGCCCAGATGCCTCGCCGTGGAGAGCACCTTCAGGCAGTTGCCGGACTTCGGGTCGCCATGGATCTTCATCACCCGCCTTTCTTGTCTCATAATCCGTCGAATCTAGAGCATTTCAAGATTGGTCCCGGCCACCCGCGCCCAGCCCAACCATCCGTGGAGTGTACCCTTTGGGTGCCCTGGGGGGTGCCCTGGGAGGTGGTTTCGCCGGGGGAGCGGGTGGCTCGGCGATTCGGATCAAACCTGATCCACTCTACACCTTCGATGTCGACGAAGAAGCACGCAAGGCCTTCGCCAACATGTTCATGGTGATGGGACCGCACACCGTGCTCGGCGACATCCCGCGCGGCATCGAATACGACGTCGACTGGGTGGTCGGCATGATCGGCCTTTTGCGCGAGCGGGGCCCGACCCGCGCCGAGGCCCCGCGCCGAGCCCGCGCCGACCATGTCGGGGTGAAGGGGGAGGGGCTGCCCGCCAGCGAGGGCGATTCCTGGATGACCGGCATCGACCAGAACGTGGACGGCAAACAGACCCGCTCGATGGTCCGCCACGGTGGCGCGCGCCGGGCTCTACCGCTAACGCGCCGACGCGGTGGCGGCGGGCGGCGACGCGGAACTCCGGCTGGCTTGGGGTTCAGCCGGCCGGCGACGCGAAGGCCTCCAGCAGGCGGTCGGCGATGTGGTCGAGGGCCCGGCGACCCTCGGTGACCACGCCCGCGAGCGAGATGAAGCCGTGCACCATTCCGGCGTGGCAGGTGAGCTCGACCGTGTTGCCGGCCTCCATCATCGCCCGGGCGTAATCGATGCCCTCGTCGCGCAAGGGATCGAATTCGGCGACCAGGACCATGGCGGGAGCGAGGCTGGAGAGGTTTTCGGTCAGACCAGGCGCGAAGCGAGCGTCGGTCGGGTCGGCCCCGCCCAGATAGTGCTCGATGAACCAGAGCATGGACTTGCGGCCAAGAAGGTAGCCCTCGGCGAAGGCGTGGGCCGAGGCGCTGTCGGGCGCCTTCGCGGCGACGGGGTAGATCAGCACCTGGAGCGCGAGGTCGAGTCCCTCGTCGCGGGCGCGGATCGCCGTCACGGACGCCAGGTTGCCGCCGGCGCTGTCGCCCGCGAGCGCGATGCGGGCGGGATCGGCACCAAGTGGGCCCGTGTTGTCGGCCACCCAGCGGAGCGCCCGCCAGCAATCCTCCGGCGCGACCGGGAAGCGGTGTTCGGGCGCCAGGCGGCAGTCGATCGAGGCGACCAGCGCGCCGGTCCGCTGGGCGAGCGACCTAGCCGTCGCGTCGTGGCTTTGCGGGCTGCCGACGACGAAGCCGCCGCCATGATAGTAGACCAGGGCCGGCCGGCCGGCGCCGCCGACCTCCGGCGTATAGAGGCGGACCGCGATCTCTCCGCCCTCGACCGGGACCATGCGGTCCTCGACGTTGGCCATCGTCGCCGGTCGGGCATCGAGCTTGGGCGCGGCCTCCTCGAATTGGGCGCGTGCGGCCTGGGGCGTCAGCTCCCAGAACTCCGGCGGCCGGGCTTTCTCGATCAGGTCGAGAACGAACTGGACTTCTTCGTGAACCGGCATCCGGCTCTCCCACGCTGGCTTCGATTTCGCGATTTTATAGCGCGCCGGCGATACGGGCCGGAAGGCCGGCCGGGGGTCAGGCGGGGCGGAAATCGCGGAAGACGTCGGAATGGGCCTCGACGGCCGCGACGATCTCGCCCTCGAGGATCGCCTGGCCCAGGCGGGCGAGGTCGGGACCCAGGGGGCGGTCCTCGATCACGACCGGGAAATGACGTCCAACGGCGTCGAGCACCGCCTCCGAGACCTCGCTCAACCGCCGTTCCTCGGGCGCGACGGCGTGCCACTCGCGCCGCGCCGCTCCGTCACCGGGCGCCGCCGAGGGGATCGCCGCCATTTCCTTGCGGATTTGAGCGGCCTGGGCGGCGAAGGCGAGTTCGGCGGCCAGTACCTCGGCCAGGCGCGGCAGCATCTCATGGGCCCGCAGCGCCACGTTGGCGGCCATGGAGACGTGGTCCTCCTGGCCCGAATCGGTCGAGAGCGAGAAGAGGTGGCTCGGCATCGCCTGGCCCCAGATCCAGTTTACCAGGCCGGCGCTGGTGTATTCGACGAGCATCAGGGCCGAACTCTGCGATTGCCGCCGCTCGATGTCCGCGCGCGCGTCGTCGTCGATCCCACTCAACGCCTCGGGCGGCAGCCGGCCCGGCCATTTCAGCTGGGGACCGAGGCCCTTGTTGCGTTCGGCGTCGACGTAGCGCTGCGCCCGGGTGTTCGAGAGCCGCGCGATGATCGCCGCCGCCTGGACCAGGCCGTAGACGTCGACCGCGACGGGCATCCCGTGGAAATGACCGCCGCTCACCACCTCGACGTATTTACCGAAGAACTCGCTGTCCGGCGGGATATGCGATTCGTTCCCCGCCATCAGCAGAATTGGATTGTCAGTGACGCTTTTCGCCTCGATTTCGATGGTGCGATGGGCCCGCCAGACGAGCTCCAGGCAGGGGCCCAGAATCTGCGCCGCGCAACGTAGGTTGTAGGGATCCTGGATTTCGCCGTCGACGTCATAGGCGCGATGGGCTTCGCGCAGCCGCGAGCCCGACATCAGCTTCAGCACCGCGCGGGCCACCTCGCGGCTTCCCTGGTGCTGGCGCAGGCGGTGGAGGTCCTGGCGGAAGGGGGTGTCGGCCCCCAGCATCACTTGCGCCGCGAGCGCCGTCGCCACCGTCTGGGTTTCGATCAGCCGGTACATGCCGTGGGTCGCCAGCGCGGCCAGCGCGGTCGAGTACTGCACCCCGTTGTTGAGGGCGAGGCCCTCCTTCATGCCGAGTCGCAAGGGCGTCATCTCGGCGCGGGCGAGCGCCTCGGCGGCGGGGAGGGGCTGGGTCTCTCCCTGAAAGAAGGCCTCGCCCTCGCCGATCAGCGCGAGCGCGATGTGGGAAAGCGGCCCGAGATCGCCGCTGGCGGAGACGCTGCCGAGGCTCGGTACCACCGGCGTCACGCCCCGGTTCAGGGCCTCGACCAGCCGCGTCACCAGGTCCGCGCGGACACCGCTATAGCCTTGGGCCAGCGATTTGGCGCGCAGCAGCATGGTGGCCCGGACCACCGGGACCGGCGCTGGCGGGCCGACGCAGGCGGCATGGCTGCGGATCAGGTTTTCCTGCAGGGGGCCGAGGTCCTTCGCCGCGACCCGGTCGCGGACGTTGGAGCCGAAGCCCCGGTTGAAGCCGTAGGCCGGCTCCGCCGTCGCCGCGATATAGGCTTCGATATCGGCCCGACGATTATCCAGGAGTTCGAGCGTCTCGGGCGCCACCGTCACCTCGGCGCCCCGAGCGACGGCGACGATGTCGTCGAGCGTCAGGTCGTGGCGATGATCGATCCCGACCGGGCCGGCCATCGCGTGATAACCCGATCCGCCCTCAGCCGGTCCCGCCGACGGTCAAGCCGTCGATTCGCATGGTCGGCTGGCCGACGCCGACGGGAATGCCCTGGCCGTTCTTGCCGCAGGTGCCGATGCCGGGATCGAGCGCCATGTCGTTGCCGATCGCCGCTACCCGCGTCAGCGCGTCCGGCCCGTTGCCGATCAGGGTCGCGCCCTTGACGGCGGGGCCGATCTTGCCGTCCTCGATCAAATAGGCCTCGGTGCAGGTGAAGACGAACTTTCCGCTGGTGATGTCGACCTGGCCGCCGCCGAAGTTGACGGCATAGAGGCCGCGCGGCACGGAGGCGATGATCTCCTCCGGCGCCCGCTCGCCCGCCAGCATGTAGGTGTTGGTCATGCGGGGAAAAGGCATGTGGGCGAAGCTTTCGCGCCGGCCGTTGCCGGTCGGCGCCATCCCCATCAGTCGCGCGTTGAGCCGGTCCTGCATGTAGCCTTTCAGGATGCCGTCCTCGATCAGCACGGTGTATTCCGTCGCCGTGCCCTCGTCGTCGACGGTGAGGCTGCCGCGGCGGCCGGAGATGGTGCCGTCGTCGACCACGGTGACCCCGGGGCTCGCCACCCGCTCGCCCATCAGGCCGGCGAAGGCGGAGGTCTTCTTGCGGTTGAAGTCGCCCTCGAGGCCGTGGCCGATCGCCTCGTGCAGCAGGATGCCCGGCCAGCCGGGACCCAGCACCACCGTCGTCTCGCCGGCGGGCGCCGCCACCGAATCCAGGTTTACCAGGGCCTGGCGCAGCGCCTCGTCGACGCTGGCCCGCCAGGCGTCGGGCGCGATGAAGTCCGCGTAGCCGACCCTGCCGCCGGTGCCGTGGCTGCCCGTCTCCTGGCGGTCGCCGTCACCGACCACGACCTGGACGCCGAGGCGCACCAGCGGGCGGGCATCGGAGACCCGGCGGCCGTCGGCGCGCAGGATCTCCACCCGCTGCAACTCGCCATGCAGGCTGACGCTCACCTGGCGCACGCGGCTATCGCTTGCTCGCGCATAGGCATCAATCTCGGCCATCAGCGCCACCTTGTCCTGGAAGCTGCACTCCTCGACGGGATCGTCGTCGCCATAGAATTGCTTGTTGGTGCCCGTCGGGCCGAGCGCGGTCTCGCCCGCGTGGCCGGCCTTGACCGCAGCCACCGTTTCACCGGCGCGGCCAATCGCCGCCTCGCTCAGTTCCGCCGCATGGGCATAGCCCGTTTTCTCGCCGGCGACACAACGGAAGCCGAAGCCCTGGTTGGTGTCGAAGTTGGCGTTCTTCAGCCGGCCGTCGTCGAAGACCAGGCTTTCGCTCTCCCGGTGCTCGAGAAACAGCTCGCCGTCATCGGCACCGCGAAGCGTTTCGGCGAGCGTCGCCTCGATCCGTCCCCGGTCCAGGCCCGCCACCTCGATCAACTGGGTGTCTTCCGCGCTGGCCATGGTTTTCATCCTTCGTCTCTCGCGACCGGTGTCCGGGCGCGCTCTCCCTGAAATATGGCCTGCCCGGGACGCCGCGTCACCCCCGGCGGCCTGGCGGCTCCTGGAATCGTGTCTTCGCCACGCGTGCCCGACCCGCGCCCGCGAACTCTGCGACATTCGGTCGCAGAACCGACCAGGGGCCCGTCTGGGCACCTGGTCCAGGCGGCCAGTCCTTGTTTTCACGGCCGAAATTGCGCTCCGGAAGGCTTTATCGACGGTCGTCCGGCGGCGGTCCGGTGGTCGCTCCGCGCACCGTTCCTCGGCGCACTTGTCTCATCTCGGGCCGCTCTAGTAGAAAAAGCCCAACGAATTCGGCGACATCCAGGAAACCGGCGGGCCAGCGAGCGGCCGACGGCATGGATCCGAGGGAGAGTTCGAGCATGACGGCGACACGGATGACGGCGGCCTTGGCGTCCCTGGCGGCCTTAGGCGCGGCGGCGCTCGGCCCGGCCGGGGCCCGGGCAGCCGAGGGGATCGCGACGGATTGGCAGCTCGGCTTTCAACAAGCCGCCTCGCCGGTGATGGAGGAGATCACCGCCCTGCACGACTTTATGCTGGTGATCATCGCGCTCATCGTCGTCTTCGTGCTGGTCCTGCTGCTCAACTGCATCTTCAGGTTCAACGACAAGACGAACCCGGAGCCGAGCAGAACGTCCCATAACCCCATCCTCGAGATCGCCTGGACCGCGCTTCCGGTGCTGATCCTGGTGGTGATCGCCGTGCCGTCGTTCAAGCTACTCTATTATGGCGACCGTATCGGGAACGCCGAGATGACGCTGAAGGCGGTCGGCAATCAGTGGTATTGGGCCTACGAGTATCCCGATCACGACGGCTTGAGCTTCGAGGCCGTGATGCTGGAGGACGACGAGCGCGAGGCGGGGCAACCGCGGCTGCTGACGACGGACGAGGCGATCGTGCTGCCGGTCGAGACCAATATCCGTCTGCTCACCACCTCCGAGGACGTCATCCACGCCTGGGCCATGCCGGCCTTCGGCGTCAAGATCGACGCGGTGCCGGGCCGCCTGAACGAGGCCTGGTTCCGCATCGACCGCCCGGGGATATACTACGGCCAGTGCTCGGAGCTTTGCGGCATCCGGCACGGCTTCATGCCGATCATGGTGAAGGCGGTCTCCAAGGACGCGTTCGAGGCCTGGGTCGTGGAGGCCAAGAAGAAATTCGCCACGGCCGGCGGCGCGCCCATGCATCTCGCCGCCGACGCCCAGAGCGCCCGCTAGGGCAACGAGGAACAGGCCATGAGCTACTCCGGCGACCACGACCACGATCACCACAGGCCCTCCTTCTTCCTCCGCTGGTTCGGTTCGACGAACCACAAGGACATTGGAACGCTCTACCTGCTGTTCGCGGTCGTCGGTGGCCTCATCGGCTTCGTCTTCTCCATGGTGATGCGCGCCGAACTGGCGCAGCCCGGCGACGGGATTCTTGGTGGCGACTATCACATGTTCAACGTGCTGGTGACGGCGCACGGCCTGATCATGATCTTCTTCATGGTCATGCCGGCGTTGATCGGCGGCTTCGGCAACTGGTTCGTGCCGCTGATGATCGGCGCCCCGGACATGGCCTTCCCACGCATGAACAACATCTCCTTCTGGCTGCTGCCGCCGGCCTTCCTGCTGCTGTTGGGCTCCGTCTTCGTCGAGGGCCCGCCCGGCAATACCGGCGTCGGCGGCGGCTGGACGATCTATCCGCCGCTCTCCTCCTCGGCCCAACCCGGCCCGGCGATGGACATGGCGATTCTCGCCATCCATCTGGCCGGCGCCTCCTCGATCCTGGGCGCGGTGAACTTCATCACCACGATCTTCAACATGCGCGCGCCGGGCATGACCCTGCACAAGATGCCGCTCTTCGTCTGGTCGATCCTGGTGACCGCCTTCCTGCTGGTGCTCTCGCTGCCGGTACTGGCCGGCGCCATCACCATGCTGCTGACCGACCGCAACTTCGGCACCGCCTTCTTCGAGGCGGCCGAGGGCGGCGACCCGGTTCTGTTCCAGCATCTGTTCTGGTTCTTCGGCCACCCGGAGGTCTACATCCTGATCCTGCCGGGCTTCGGCATCGTCAGCCACGTCGTCTCGACCTTCTCCCGCAAGCCGGTGTTCGGCTACCTCGGCATGGCCTACGCGATGGTGGCGATCGGCGCCGTCGGCTTCATCGTCTGGGCCCACCACATGTACACGGTCGGCATGGACGTCGACACGCGGGCCTACTTCACCGCCGCGACGTTGGTCATCGCCGTGCCCACGGGCATCAAGATCTTCAGCTGGATCGCCACCATGTGGGGCGGCTCGATCCAGTTCAAGACGCCGATGCTGTGGGCGGTCGGCTTCATCTTCCTCTTTACCATCGGTGGCGTCACCGGCGTGGTGCTGGCGAATGCCGGCATCGACAACGCGATGCACGACACCTATTACGTGGTGGCGCACTTCCACTACGTGCTCTCGCTCGGCGCCGTGTTCGCGGTCTTCGGCGGCTTCTACTACTGGATCGGCAAGATGAGCGGCCGCCAGTATCCCGAGGCGCTCGGCAAGCTGCACTTCTGGCTGACCTTCATCGGCGTCAATATCGTCTTCTTCCCGCAACACTTCCTGGGCCTCGCCGGCATGCCGCGCCGTATCCCGGACTATCCCGACGCCTATGCGGGCTGGAACATGGTATCCTCCTTCGGTGCTTGGATCGCCACGCTCGGCCTGCTGGTCTTCCTCTTCCTGGTGTTCCGCACTTTCACGGCGGGCGAGAAGTGCGCCGACAATCCCTGGGGCGAGGGGGCGACGACGCTCGAATGGTCGGTTTCCTCGCCACCGCCGTTTCACACCTATGAGGAGCTGCCCCGAATCCGCTAGGCGGAGCGGGCGCCGAGGATAGAAGCATGAGCCACGAGGCCACCACGACGGGCGCGGCGCCAGCCGATGTCGGGCACCATGGCGGCGCCAGCGCGGCCGATTACATCCGCCTGCTGAAGCCGCGCGTCATGAGCCTCGTGGTGTTTACAGCCTTCGTCGGGCTGATGCTGGCGCCGGGGGAGATCCACCCGGTGATCGCGGCCGCGGCCCTGATCTGCATCGCCGTCGGCGCCGGCGCCTCCGGCGCCATCAACATGTGGTACGACGCGGATATCGACGCCGTCATGGCCCGGACGGCCCGGCGGCCCATCCCGGCCGGCCGGATCGCGCCGGGTGAGGCGCTCGGCTTCGGCGTGACGCTGGCGGTCGGCGCGGTTCTGACCATGGGCCTGCTGGTCGATCCGGCCGCGGCGCTACTGCTGGCGTTCACCATCGCCTTCTACGTTTTCGTCTACACCATGTGGCTGAAGCGCCGCACGCCGCAGAACATCGTCATTGGCGGAGCCGCCGGCGCCTTTCCGCCGATGGTCGGCTGGGCCGCCGTCGGTGGCGAGGTCGGGCTCGGCGCACTGGTCCTCTTCGCCATCATCTTCATGTGGACGCCGCCGCATTTCTGGGCCCTCTCGCTCTACCGGGCGGGCGACTATGCCAAGGCCGGCGTGCCGATGCTGCCCGTGGTGGCCGGCCCCGAGGAGACCCGGCGACAGATCTGGCTCTACTCCCTGATCCTGGTGGCGCTGACGCTCACGCCCCAGGTGGTCGGCATGGCCTCCTGGCTCTACAGCTTCGGCGCCTTTGCCCTCGGCGCCTGGTTCCTGGCGCTCGCTTGGGCTGTCCGCCGGGCCGGGGACGGCGAGGCGCGAGCGCCCAAGCGGCTCTTCGCCTATTCGATCCTCTATCTGTTCCTGATCTTCGCCCTGCTGCTGAGCGAACGTCTGGCGGGGCTTTCGGCGTGAAATGCCGCTGCACGAAGAGCATCGCCGCAAGCGCGGTCGCAACTTCGCCCTGGCGGGATTCCTGCTGTTCCTCGTCGTCATGTTCTTCGTGGTCTCGATCGTGAAGATGAAGGGGGGCGCATGAGAACCGAGCTCGCCAGACGCAACCGGGTGACGGCGCTGGTCGCGGCGGGCGCGGTGGTGGGGATGACCGGGCTCGCTTTCGCGGCCGTGCCGCTCTATCGCGTCTTCTGCCAGGCGACCGGGCTCGCGGGTACGCCGGCGGTCGCCGAGGCGGCGCCGGGGGCCGCGACCGAGCGTCGGATCACCGTGCGCTTCGACGCCAATATCAACAAGGCTCTCCCCTGGCGCTTCCAGCCGGCGATCCGCGAGATGACGGTCCGCGTCGGCGAGCCGGGCCTGGCCCACTACAAGGCGGTGAGCCTGGCCGAGGCGACGACCACGGGCCGGGCGGTCTTCAACGTGACGCCGCTCAAGGCCGGGCGCTACTTCACCAAGATCGACTGCTTCTGCTTCCAGGAACAGAGGCTGGCGGCCGGCCAGTCGGCCCGGATGCCGGTCTCCTTCTTCATCGACCCCGCGATCCTGGAGAACCCCAATCTCGACGACGTCGACACCATCACCCTCTCCTATAGTTTCCTCCGCGCGGCGCCGATGGCCACGGTTCGCATCTTCGGCGACGACGTGGCGGGGGAAACCGCGAGGCGAGCGAAAGAGCGACGCATCAAGGCGCGCAAAGGGAGCTTGAAGGACGATGGCTGATTCCCACGCCCAGGGCCATGACTACCATCTGGTCGACCCCAGCTACTGGCCCCTGGTCGGCGCCACGAGCGCGTTCATCCTGGCGGGCGGCCTGATCTGGTTCATGCACGACGGCCCGCCCTGGATCCTGCTGATCGGCATGGCCGGCGTGCTCTACACCATGTTCGGCTGGTGGCGGGACGTCATCAAGGAGGCCACCTTCGAGGGCCATCACACGTCGACGGTGCAGCTCGGCATGCGCTACGGCATGGCCCTGTTCATCGCGTCCGAAGTGATGTTCTTCGTTGCCTGGTTCTGGGCCTACTTCAACGCCGCGCTCTATCCCACGACGCAGATGGGTGGGGTCTTTCCGCCCGAGGGCATCGATACCTTCGATCCCTGGCACCTGCCGCTGATGAACACGCTGATCCTGTTGACCTCGGGTACCACGGTGACCTGGGCGCATCACGCGGTGGTGCGCGGCAACCAGCGGGCCGCGACCCAAGGCCTGCTGGCGACGGTGCTGCTCGGCGCCCTCTTCACCCTGGTGCAGGCCATCGAGTACGCGAACGCCCCCTTCACCTTCACTGGCGGGATCTACGGCTCGACCTTCTTCATGGCCACCGGCTTCCACGGCGCGCACGTGATCATCGGCACGATCTTCCTGACGGTCTGCCTGTTCCGCAACAAGAAGGGCCACTTCAAGCCGGACCACCACTTCGGCCTGGTGGCGGCGGCCTGGTACTGGCATTTCGTCGACGTGGTCTGGCTATTCCTGTTCTGCGGCATCTACGTCTGGGGCGCGGGCCCGCTGGTCCCAGGTTGAGCCGGGCGGGCGCCGGGAAAGGCGCCGGGCGGTGGCGGTCCGTGGCTCGGTCCGGCCCTTAGAGGCCGGTCTGCGTCGACGCTGCCCGCGTTGGGTCCATCTCATCTATCAAGTGCCGTTGGTACTGGGCGCCTCAGTCCTCCCGCCGGGGCCGTTCAAGGCGACGCTGATCGCACTCCAGTTCCCCCATCGCGGCCACGAATTCGAGCCTTGAGCGCGCTCCGGCGGACCCCGTTTCTGGCCCGCGTCGGGGTGGTCGCGGCGCTCGCGGTCCTCATGGGCCTTGGCAGCTGGCAGCTCCACCGCCTGCAATGGAAACGCGGCCTGATCGAGGCGCGTACCGCCGCCATGGCCCTGCCGCCGGTGACGCTGCCGCGCGATGCGGCGGACGTCCGGGCCCTCGCCTCCGACCGCCGGGTGGAGGTCCGGGGCGAATTTCTCCACGACCAGGCGTTTCACTTTCCGGCCCGTACCCGGGGCGGCCGGGTGGGCGTCGAGCTGGTGACGCCCTTGCGCCGGCCGGACGGCCAGGTCGTGCTGGTCAATCGCGGCTGGCTGCCCGGCGGCATGCCACTCGAAACCGGGGCCGAGCGCGGCGCGGTCACCGTCGCGGGCCTCTTGCGCCGGCGGGCGGAGCCCGGCTGGTTCACGCCGGAAAACCGGCCCGCGCGGAACGAATGGTACTGGTATGACCTCGCCGCCATGGCACGCCATCTGGAACTCGACGCGCCGCCAGCGCTGATCGAGCTGGGGGTGGACGCCAATCCGGCGCGTCTGCCGCGCGGGCGGGAATTCGCCGTGGCGCTCGGCGACAATCACCTGCAGTATGCCCTCACGTGGTATGCCCTGGCGGCGGTCCTCGTCGTGATGGTCCTCGTCGCCCGCCGTCGGCGACCGGGCGGCGGGAACGGGGGAGACGAGGCATGATCCTGGCGATCGAGGGGATCGACGGCGCCGGCAAGGGCACGCTCGCGCGCGCGCTGCACGCCCGGGGGGAGGCGGCGGGCCTCGGGGTCGCCCAGCTCGCCTTCCCGCGCTACGAGGAGACCCGCTTCGCCCAGCTGATCGCACAATATCTGAACGGGCGATACGGCGCCCTCGACGACGTCTCGCCCCGCTTCGCCGCGTTGCTCTATGCGGGCGATCGGATGGAGACCCGCGACCGCCTGCTCGCCCTCGCGGCCGAAAACGACTTGCTCATCCTCGACCGCTATGTCGCCTCCAACCTCGCCTACAACGCCGCCAAGCTCGACCCGGGCGAACGGGGGGCCTTTATCGACTGGCTCCTCGAAGTCGAGTTCGAGATCTTCGAATTGCCGCGCCCGACGCTCACCTGCCTGGTCGCCACCCCGCCCGAGGTCGCGGACCGCCTGGTCGCCGAGAAGTCGGCCCGGAGCTATACCGAAAAGACCCGCGACCTGCACGAGGCCGACCGGCTCTACATGGCCCGCGTCGCCGAAGTCTACGACCGCCTGGCGGGCGAGGCGCGAGGTTCCCCCTGGATTCGTTGTGCGCCGGTAGACGCGGCGGGTGCGTTGCGCCCGCCCGACGAGATCGCCGAGGAGGTCTGGAGCCGCCTCGCCCCGGCGCTGGAGCGATCGTGAAGCGGCTTTCCCCGCCGGGGGGTATGCCGAAGGGCGCGAATAGCGTAAAAAACGCGCACCATGTTTCGTGCCCGTGATGCCAACCGTATCAAGAAGATCGATGGACCCCGCCGGTCGCCGGCCTCGGGCGGGCCGGCGCGCCAACTTGTCATCTTCCTGCATGGCTATGGCGCCAACGGCGACGACCTGATCGGCCTCGCCCCTTATATGGCCCGCCTCGTGCCGGACGCCGCCTTCGTTTCGCCCCATGCGCCGGAACGCCGCGCCACGCAGCCGATGGGCTATCAGTGGTGGGGCATCGAGAGCTTCAGCCCCGAGGAACGGCTGGAGGGGGCGATGCGGGTGGCCCCGGTGCTGGACGCCTTCATCGACGCCGAACTGCAGAAGTTGGGATTGGACGAAGCCAACCTGGCCCTCATCGGCTTCAGCCAGGGCACCATGATGGCGCTCCATTGCGGTCTTCGGCGCGAGCGGCAAGTCGCCGCCATCATCGGTTATTCCGGCGCCCTGGTGGCGCCCGACCAACTGGCGGACGACATTCGCTCCAAGCCGCCGGTGCTGCTGGTGCACGGCGACCGGGACGAGCTGCTGCCAGCGGAATCGACGCTCGAAGCGGTGCAAGGCCTCTCCAACGCCGGCGTCTCCGTCGAGTGGCACTTCTCCGCCGGCGCTGGCCATACGATCGCCCAGGACGGCCTCGATCTCGGCACCTCGTTCCTGGCCCGCGCGCTCGGCGGCAAACTCTGAACTTCGATGACGGCCAAGCCGACAAGCCGGACCGTGCCGGGCCTGCTGGCGGAACTGGCCGCGCGTTATCCGGACCGCGAGGCGATCGTCGACGGTGACCTGCGCTGGAGCTATCCCCAACTGCTGACCGAGGCCCGCGCGGCGGCCAAGGCACTGACGGCGCTCGGCATCGTGCCCGGCGACCGGGTCGCGATCCTCATGGGCAATCGGGCGGAATGGGTGGCCGTCGACCTCGGCGCCATGATGCTCGGCGCGATCTCGGTGACGCTCAATACCTGGGCCACGGCCGAGGAACTGGCCTACCAGCTGGCCCACTCGGGTACCCGCGTCGTCGTGCTGGAGCCTGGGTTCCGCGACACCGACCTCATGCAACGGGTCCGGGAGGCCTGCGCACGTCACGGATTGCCGGCGCTGGAGCACGTCGTGGTGGTCGATCCCGAGGCAGAGCCCGAGGACGCGGTCAACTACGACGAACTGCTCTATGCGGGTCTGCCGATTCCCGACGCGGAGATCGACGCCATGGCCGCCCGGGTGCGGCCGGAGGACCCGGCTTCCCTGCTCTACACCTCCGGTTCGACGGCCCTGCCCAAGGGCGTGCCGCTGCACCACCGGGGCATGATCGACAACATGTGGGAGATCGGCGAGCGCCAGCATCTCGGGCCCGACGACCGGCTCTGGCTCGCGGTCTCGCTCTTCTGGTCGTTCGGTGGCGTGAACGCGCTGTTCGCCCTGCTGACCCATGGCGCCACCGTGGTATTGCAGTCGTATTTCGACGCCGGGCGGGCGCTGGCGCTGATCGAGGCGGAGCGCTGCACCATCTTCTACGGCACGCCCAACATGGCGCTGGCGATGCACGAGCATGAGGATCGCGGGCGGCGCGACCTCTCTTCCCTCCGCTCCGGTGTCACCATCGGCACGCCCGAACAGGTGATGCGGATCGTCGAGCTCGGCGCCGAAGACATCTGCAACGCCTATGGCCTGACGGAGGCTTTCGGCAATTCCGCCGTCACCGACTGTGCCATGGCGCTCGATCGCCGGCTGACGGTCTCCGGCCCGCCCTTGAGCGGTGTCGAAATCCGCATCGTCGACCCCGAAAGCGACGCGCCCCGCGCGGCGGGCGAGATCGGCGAGATCCGGGTTCTAGGCAATTTGACGGCCGGCTACTGGAACGATCCGGAGCGCACGGCCGAGGCCTTCGATGCGGACGGCTGGCTGAAGACCGGCGACCTCGGCCTGCTCGACGGGGAGGGCAATCTGGTGTTCCGGGGCCGGCTGAAGGAGATGGTCAAGACCGGCGGCATCAACGTCGCGCCGGCCGAGGTCGAGGACATGCTCCGACGCCATGACGCCGTGGACCTCGCCTTCGTCACCGGCATCCCCGACGATCGCCTCGACGAGGCGCTGGCCGCGGTGATCATCCTCAAGGGCGAGGCGCGGCCGAGCGAGCAGGAATTGATGGCGCACTGCCGCGCCAGCCTCTCGGCCTACAAGGTGCCGCGCCACTTCCGCTTCGTCGACGCGGGCGCGTTGCCGCTGACCAGCACCGGCAAGCTGGAGAAGCGCCGCCTGGGGGAACTCTTCGTCGGGGGTGAATTCAATTCGAACGGCGGGGAGGCTATCCTCCCGCCCACGACGGACATGCCTGGGAGGACATGATGGCGATTTACGAAATGCGGACCTATACGCTCTACGTCGGCAAACTGGCGGAGGTGGTCAAGCTCTACGGCGAGCTCGGCTGGCCGGCGCTCGAAGCCGGCGGCTTCTCCGCCAACCTGGTCGGCTATTTCACCTCCGACGTCGGCACCATCAACCAGCTGGTCCACCTCTGGCGTTTCGACGACGATGCCGCGCGCCGCGCCTTCTGGGCCCGCCTGTTCCAGGACGAGGCCTTCATGAACTTCGCCGCGCGGAGCCGTCCCAACATCATGACGCAGGAGGTGAAGCTGCTGCTGAACGCCCCCTGGGGCCCGAAGCCCTGAGGGCGCGATCGATGGCTCGCTTCTATCAACCCGATCTGGGGACCAACCCCGACGATCCCTTCGCCCGTGACAGCGACGGCAAGCTGGTGCGCCGGAGCTTCTGGCTCGACATGAGCGACCGTTCCATGGTGCTGGCGATGACCGCCGGCATCGGCGCCGGTCTCTCGCCGGCCGAAAAGGGCGCACACCTGGAAGACATCCGCCGCGACCACCTGGTTTCGGAGGTCTGCGGATAGGAAACCGAAAGAGCTGTATTAAAGCCATGGGTATCAAACGATTCTTGACGCTGACGGCAATTGTTCCCGCGATAATCTTGGCCACTTTCGGCGCCTTGTACTTCCACTCGGTCACTGTGACGGACGAAACCATCGTTTCGTCGGATGGGGCCTTCGTGAAGAATGGAAAATTCCTCGACCTGGTCATTCTTCTCCATTCCTATGGCAATGGTCCCGAGAGTTTGCGTCACGTTGAAGCCGTTGTCGGGGACAAGGACCGTGGCTATCCCGACGCCGACGTTTTCAAGCCCAGCTTGCCGTTTGCCATAACTTCGATGGCGCGGCCGGAAGTGCTGACCGCGCGTCTGATCGCACATATCGATAGAATCTGGGATGAAAAAATCCCGCAGTGGAACACCGTATAGACGGATCATTATCGTTGGGCACAGTATTGGAGCCCTCTTTGCCCGAAAACCTTACGTCGTTGCCCGAGGTGAAACCGAGGCGGCGCCGTTCGACCCGCTCCTTTGCAAAAGCCTGTGCAAATCCGATGAGCCGACCCCGGAGGAAACACGATTCTGCGAGGACGCCGCGCCGGAAGGTCCATGGGCGGAGAAAATCAAGAGAATCGTTCTGTTGGCCGGCATGAACAAAGGGTGGGACGTTTCGCACCACTTTGATCTCACCCGAATGGTTGCGTCCAAGATTGGAATAGGCGCGGGTCACATTCTCGAAGCTCTTTGGGGACGTCCGCCATTGATTTTCACCGTGCGTCGGGGGCGATACTTCATTACGCAGCTGCGTCTACAGTGGCTGGCAATGCGTGAACGTTCGAAGGGCTCGACCGGACAGGGCGCGACGGTGGTCCAGCTCCTGGGGACCATCGACGACATTGTATCCCCGCATGACAATGTCGACTTGGTGACGGGTAGGGAATTCTTCTACCTGGAAGTTCCTTACTCCGGTCACGACGACGTTATCCGGATTGATGATCCGATGTACGGCAAAGGCCGAGGTCAGGCCCTTCTCGACGCCCTGAGCTTGCCTCGCGCCGGCTTGAGGGAAAAGCACTTCCTCCCTGACGAGCCGCCAGCGCCACGTCGAGAGGTAACGGACGTCGTCTTCGTGATTCACGGAATTCGCGACGAAGGCTTCTGGACCGAAAAGGTCGCGCGTCGTATCCAGAAAATGGGAGAGGCCCAGAAAATGGGAAAGGCCGAGGGTCGCACCTGGGCCGCCGTTACATCCAGTTATGGTTATTTCCCAATGCTCTCGTTCTTGAATCCGGGCGCCCGTGAAGCAAAGCTCGGGTGGCTGATGGAACAGTACACAGATGCAAAGGCGCGATATCCCGCCGCGACGTTCCATTTTGTGGGGCACAGTCACGGCACCCATCTCCTGGCACGGGCGCTGGAGCAATATCGAGCCGTGACCTTTGGCCGAATTGTATTTGCGGGCAGCGTCGTTCCAACCGGCTATGATTGGTCGAAATATAAGACACGCGACCAAATCGACGGTATCGTCAATTTTGTTGCCTCGGGCGATGCGGTCGTTGCATGGTTTCCGAAGGCATTTGAAATGCTACGGTTGCAGGATTTGGGCAGTGCTGGCCACGACGGTTTTAAAATAGCTCAGGATATGGAAAACATATTGGTGCAACCGGACGATTATGTTTCCGGCGACCATGGCGCGGCGAAATCGGAGCCAATGTGGGATTTTATCGCGACGTATATTGCAACGGGTACTTACAGCCCCCCGGCACGGCATCTCATGCAAGCTCGTCGGACGCCATGGATCGCAAATATTGGTGCTGTCGCGCCTGTCGTGTGGATTGCCATCTTGGTAGCCTTGGTGCTGATCGGAATTGTCATACTGATAGTATTTCGGTCCGAATGGAAACGAACCCTGGCCCTCGTGGCCTATGCATACCTGATATTTTTCGTGATTACCGAGGTGTAGCGGATCCGCGCAAGGCGATTTGAATTATCGATCCGATGCCGCTCATGGTTTGGGCGGATGCTCATCGGGGATGTGTTCGGTCGGTTGCGGCGTCGTGGTCATGATGGTCACCCCGTCCGGCGCGTGAAATTGATGCCAGGCGCCTTGCGGCACGATCGCGAACATGCCCGCCTTCAATTCGAGCTTGTCCTCTTCCCCCTCGGGCGTAATCAGGGAGAGCGTGGTGCTACCCTTCAGGACCTGCACGATCTCGTCGCCGTTCGGATGACGCTCCCACTGGCTCACGCCGGAGAAACCGCCGGTAAATATGGCGCTGTCGCGATACTCCGCAAGCCGGGCGAAGGTCCCGGTGGTATCGGAAAAACGCGTCCGGTTTTCGAGAAACGTCAGTTTGGCCAGCGCGGCCTCGATATCGATGGCTTTGGTCATCGCCCTTCCCTCGTCCCATTGCCGTGACGTGCCGGTCGACATAATCGTCGACTCGCCCGGCCGGCCCGCTCCCCGTCCCAACCACCCGTGGAGTGTACCCTTGGGGCGGTTGGGCCGGGGACTTCAGTCGATTGGTGTCATGCCGGACTCGGAGCATGGTCCGATATTCCCCGGCCGAGCATCGGCTCAGGCCCGTAGGGTAGTCGTCTGGATCCTCGGCGGCAACGTCGGGATCCTCGACATTCTGGCGGCCGTTGAACGGGTGGCGGGTGCCCGCCATGTGGGATGGAGATCGGTGCCGCCGGTGTTGTCGTTCGAGACAAAGACACGCGAGGCGAGGAGGGTTTCTCTACAACGCCTCAAATCGCGCCGTTGTAGAGGCCACCGTCGACCAGCAGGGACTGGCCGGTGATGTAGGCGGCCTGGGCGGAGCAGAGGAAGGCGCAGGTCTCGCCGAATTCGTGCGGGTCGCCGAAGCGCCTGGCCGGCACCGAGGCGGCCTGGGTCTCCGCCATCTCGTTCTCCGAGATATTGCGCAAGCCCGCCGTCGCGGAGATGCCGCCGCGCAAGCGGTCGGTGTCGATATAGCCCGGCAGCACGTTGTTGATGGTCACGTTGGCTTGGGCGACCGAGCGGGCGACGCCGGCGAGGAACGCGGTCAGGCCGGCGCGCGCGCCGCTCGAGAGGTCGAGGCCGAAGACCGGCATGCGCACGGTGACCGAGGTGATGTTGACCACCCGGCCGAAGCGGCGCTCGACCATGCCGTCGATCACCGCCTGGATCAGCTCGATCGGCGTCACCATGTTCATGGTCACGCCGTCCAGCATCGCCTGGCGGTCGAGCTCGCGGAAATCCTTGAACGGCGGCCCGCCGTTGTTGTTCACCAAAATGTCGGCATCGGGACAGGCGGCGAGCAGTTCCGACTGGCCAGCGCGCGTCGAGACGTCGGCGGCGACCGCGTTCACCGCGACGCCCGTCGCGTCGCGGATCTCCTGGGCCGTCGCTTCCAGCACATCCTCGCGCCGGCCATTCAAGGTTACCGCGACCCCGGCGCGGGCCAGGCTGAAGGCACAGGCACGGCCGAGGCCGCGGCTCGAGGCGCAGACGACGGCCTTGCGGCCGGAGATACCGAGATCCATCAAACTAATCCTTCCCTCATGAGGCGGGCTGGCCGCCCTTGACCTGGGTGCGGTGCAGCAGCCGGCGGGCGGTGGATTCGAAAGGGTCGCGCCGGTGCATGACCGCGCGGTTGTCCCAGATGATCATGTCGCCGACGCGCCAGACCTGCTCCCAGGCGGCCTCGCCCGCGCCCAGGCTGCCGATCGCCTGGCCGTCGACCTCGATGTTGGAGATGATCGTCACCTCCGGCATCGAGGGCGCGTATTCGCCGACCTTGTCGCTGACTTCGCTGCGCGGCGAGAGTTCGGGCGCGCCGAAGATCCGCGCGACCTCGACCAGGGCCGCGTCCGAAAGCCTCTGGTCTCGCACCCGGAGTACCAGATGGTCGAGCACCGCGCGCCGCAGGGCGTCCGCCGTCTCGTCGTCGATCGGCCGCGACAGGTCGACGCCCACGACGTCGGCGCCGAGCGGCTTCTCGCTCGCCAGAATCCCGATCCCCATGCGCCTCGCCGTCTCCCTCGCTCGCCCGGACGGGGCGAGATTAATGCATTCTCCGGCCGCGCGGAACCGGAGCGCTTGAAGCCGTCGGCGAGGCCGCATAGCCTCTCCGCCAAGCAGCAACGAGGGGTGGCGAGGGTCATGCGCGCGGTCTTGTGTCGGGAATTCGGCCCCTTCGAGAACTTGACGGTCGAGGAGGTGGCGCCGCCGGAGATGACGCTCCGGGGCGTGCGCATCCGCCATGGCGCCGCCGGGGTCAGCTTCGCCACCTCCGTGGTCGTCGCCGGGCGCTATCAGCGCACGCCGCCGCTCCCGTTCTCGCCCGGCACCGAGGTTGCCGGCGTGGTGAGCGAGGTCGGCCCCGAGGCCACCCGCTTCCGGCCGGGCGACGCGGTGACGGCGGTGCTGCCCTGGGGCGGCCAGGCGGAGGAATCGGTGGCCAACGAGGCCTGCGTCTACATGAAGCCCGACGGCATCGATTTCGCCGAGGCGACCGGCCTGCCGCTCTCCTACGGCACGGCCTACGCGGCGCTGGTCTGGAAGGCGAACCTGGCGCAAGGCGAAACCCTGCTGGTACATGGCGCCGCGGGCGCGGTCGGCCTGGCGGCGATCGAAATCGCCAAGATTCTGGGCGCCCGCGTCATCGCCACCGCCAGCAGCGAGGAGAAGCTGGCGCTCGCGGCCGAACACGGCGCCGACGAGGGCTTCATCCTGGGCGAAGACATGGTGCAACGGGTCCGCGCGCTGACCGACGGACGCGGCGTCGACGTGGTGGTCGACCCGATCGGCGGCGAGACCTCCAAACAGTCGCTCCGCTGCCTCGCCTTCGACGGGCGCATCCTGACGCTGGGTTTCGCCTCGGGCGGCGTCTTCGCCTTCCCGAGCAACCACCTGCTGGTGAAGAACGTCAGCGCCATCGGTCTCAACTACGGCATCTACGTCGGCTGGACCCAGGAGGGCGACAAGCCCGAGATGCACCAGACCCAGGTCCGGTCCATGCAAGACGAAATGGCGGGCTGGTGCGCCGACGGGCGGCTCAGGCCCTTCGCCTCGCACCGTTTCGAAATCGACGATTTCCAGGAAGCGATGGCGACGGTGCTCGACCGTAATTCACGCGGCAAGGTGGCGATCGTCTTCCCCGGCGTCGGCGACTAGGCGCGCGCCATGGAGAGCGCGGGCGCATTCTGGAAGGAAGTCGAAACGGTCTGGCACAGCGGCGTCGGCGGGGTCGACCTCGGCCATGTGTTGACCGCGCTGGCGGTGTTTCTTTTCTTTCTGGTGTTGCGCCGCGTCCTGGCGCGGATACTGATCAACGCGCTGAGACAGATCACCCGGCGAACCCGGAACGAGATCGACGACGCGATCCTCGTCGCGCTCGAGCCGCCGATCCGTTTCCTCTTCGTCGTCGTCGGCGTCTTCGCCGCGACCCAGGTCGTGCCGTTCCCCGACGGTGTCGCGTTGATCCTGGGCCGCCTGATCCGCTCGCTCATCGCCTTCACGATCTTCTGGTCGCTCTACCGTCTGGTCGAGCCGCTCTCGCACCTGGTCGACCGCCTGACCTTGGCGATGGGGCAACGAGGACTTCGCGATTCGCTGCGCGATTTTTTTGCCAAGGTGGCCAAATTCGCCGTCGCGTGCCTGGGCGTCGTGGCGGTGCTGGAGGAGTGGGACTTCAATGTCGCGGCGCTCTTGGGCGGGCTCGGCCTCGTCGGCATGGCGATCGCCTTCGGCGCCCAGAACCTGATTTCCAATCTCTTCGCCGGCCTCAACATCTTCCTCGACCACATCTTCGAGCGGGGCGAGTGGATCCGCACGCCCGACGTCGAGGGCACGGTGGAATCGATCGGCTTCCGCACCACTAAGATCCGCCGCTTCGATCTTTCCCTGGTGACGATCCCGAACTCGCTGCTGACCGGCAAGGCGCTGATCAACTTCTCCCGGATGCAGCACCGGCGGATCTACTGGACCATCGGTATCGAATACCGCACCAGCACCGAGCAGCTGCGCCGAATCGTCGAGGCGATTCGCGCGCACGTCTACGGCGACGAGGCCTTCGAGACCGATCCGGCCCGGGTCACCACCTTGATCAACGTCGACTCCTTCGGCGATTCCTCGATCGACATCATGCTCTACTGCTTCACCAAGACGAAGGCCTGGGGCGAGTGGATGATGATCAAGGAGGCGCTGCTGTTCCGCATCAAGGCCATCGTCGAAGAGAACGACGCCGCCTTCGCCTTCCCCTCCCGCTCGCTCTATCTGGAGACGCTTCCCATCGGCACGCCCGAGGTCTTCCCGGCCAGCGCCGAGGCGGCCAAGGCCGAGTGATGGCGTTGGAAAGCCCTTGAGGCTACTCTCGGCCGGCCCGCCACTGGAGGACATCCCATGCTCGAAAATCACGGCCGCTATGACTTCAGCGCGATTTCCGCCCGTCCCGACTACGACTGGCCGGGGGGCAGGCGGCTCGCCGTCTATATCGCCGTCAACGTGGAGGCGTTCCGCTACGGCGTCGGCAAGGGGGCGGCGATCGCGCCGCCGGACCAGGCCGAGAGCCACTCGGTCTATTCCTGGCGCGACTACGGCAACCGGGTCGGCGTCTGGCGGCTGATGGAGCTGTTCGACGAACTGGGCCTGCCGGCCGAAGTGCAGCTCAACACCGCGATCTACGACGAATGTCCCGGCGTCGCCGAGGCCTTCCGCGCCCGCGGCGACGAGATCCTGGGCCACGGCATCACCAACTCGGACGAGCAGGGCCATCTCGACGAGGCGGCGGAGCGCGCCCATATCGAGGAGATCACGGAGCGGATCACCGCCGAGGAAGGCAAGGCGCCCACCGGCTGGATGAGCCCCTGGCTCTCCAACAGCGAACGGACCATGGATCTGCTGCAGGAGGCCGGCTATCGCTACGTCATGGACTGGACCATGGACGACCAGCCAGTCTGGATGAAGACCCGGGCGGGCCGCATACTCTCCATCCCCTATCCCATTGAGGTCAACGATACCCGCGGCATCGTCTGGTATCGCTATTCGTCCGAGGAATTCGCCGACATGATCATCGACATGTTCGACGAGATGCGGGAGCAGTCGGACCGCCAACCGCTCGTCTGCCCGATCTCGCTGCACCCCTTCGTCATGGGCCGGCCCTACCGGATCCGCCAGCTGCGCCGCGCCTTCCAGCATATCCAGGCCCATGCCGACACGGTCTGGATCACCCGCCCGGGCGAGATTGCCGCGCATATCGAATCTCTCGCCCCCGGCATCGTGCCCGGCGGTTGAGGAGAGCGCGACCGTGGCCATCGACTTCTATTTCGACTGTTCCTCGCCCTGGACCTATCTCGGCTTCCACCGGATGGAGGCGCTGGCCGGCGAGCTTGGCGTCGAGGTGAACTGGCGGCCGATCCTGGTCGGCGGCGTCTTCAACGCGGTCAACCCCTCGGTCCAGGCCAGCCGCGACAATCCGGTGCCGGCGAAGGACGCCTATCTCGCCAAGGACCTGGCCGACTGGGCGGCTTACATCGCCCTGGCGATCAAATGGCACCCGACGGTCTTTCCGGTGAACAGCGTCAAGGCGATGCGCGGCTGCCTGGTCATGGCCGAGGCGGGCAAGCTTCCCGCCTTCGCGCGGGCCGTGTTCCATGCCTATTGGGGCGAGGATCGGGATATCTCCCGGAACGAGGTGCTGATGGACGTCGCGGCCGGGCTCGGCGTCGACGGCGTGGCGCTGCTGGAGGCCTGCGGCCGGGACGATATCAAGGCCGCGCTCCGCGCCAACACGGAAGGCCTGATCGGGCGTGGCGGCTTCGGCTCGCCGACCATCTTCGTCGGCGACGACATGTATTTCGGCAACGATCGGATCGCGCTGGTCCGCGAAGCCATCCGGGGCGGGCGGGCGGCGTGAACGGCGGGCCCGAGCGGCCGGACGAGGAAGCGCCGCCGCGCCGCTCGCGCTTCGCTGGCCGCTGGCGGTTTCGCGATGCTATAAGTCGGTCTGCGACACTTCGAGACGTGAGGCGGGGCGCAAATGACGATGAGCGGCGAGGACCCGAAGGACGCGGGCACGGCGGGCGGCGAGGCGCGGCCGGACGAAGCGGAGCACATGACGCTCTACCGCGAGACGCTGCTGCTGATCGAGCGCATGCACCGGCGTTTCCTGGATGTTTTGAAGGCGGAGCTGGACCGTTCGGGGCGCAGCGACGTCAACAACGTGCAGGCGCTGATCCTCTACAACATTGGCGACGACGAGATCACCATCGGCGAACTCACCTATCGCGGCTACTACCTGGGCTCGAACGTCTCCTACAACGTCAAGCAGTTGACGCAGCACGGCTATATCGAGCAGGAGCGTTCGCCGCACGACCGGCGCACGGTCCGGGTCAAGCTCTCGGAAAAGGGCATGGCGCTCCGTAACGATGTCACGGCGCTGTTCGAGCGCCACGTCGAAGCGCTCTTCGGCGGTGGTCAGGTCGGCTATGACGAGGTGATGGAACTCAACGCCACGCTCAAGCGGATCGAACGCTTCTTCTCCGAGCAGGTGCAGTTCCGGGTCTGAGAGTCCGACTCGAAATGAATCGAGTGTTTTCAGGCTCTTGCGAGACGGCGCGTGAGGAGTTGGATGCTGGCGAGGAAGATCCAGGCCTCGGCGGTCTCGATGGCCGTCTCGAAGTCCTTGGCCAGCCGCCGGTTTCGATTGAGCCAGGCGAGCGTGCGCTCGACGACCCATCGGCGGGGCAGGAGTTGGAAGCCCTTCACGCCCGCGGGACGGTTGACGATCTCCAGCGACCAGCGGCCGATCCGCTTCAGTGCGCCCTCGAGCTTGGGCCCGGCATAGGCGCCGTCGGCGAAGACGTGGCGCAGGCGGGGAAAGTGGCGGGGGATGGCGGCGAACACCGCCGGCGCGCCGTCGCGGTCCTGGATCTCGGCGCCGTGGACCACGACCGCGACCAGCAGGCCGCCGGTGTCGGTGAGGATGTGACGCTTGCGGCCCTTGACTTTCTTTCCGGCGTCGAAGCCCCGGATACCGCCGCTTTCCGTGGTTTTTACGCTCTGACTGTCGATGATACCGGCCGACGGGCCGGCCGCGCGGCCCTCGGCCTCGCGCGCCGCGACCAGCAGTTGCCGGTTGACCTCGGACCAGGTGCCGTCGTCCCGCCAGAGATAAAAGTAGCGCTGCACCGTCGAGCGTGGCGGGAAGTCCCGGGGCAGCATGCGCCATGGACAGCCGCTACGCAGTAGGTAGAGGATCGCGTTCACCACCTCGCGCAATGCCGTCGTCCGAGGCCGTCCCAGCGCTTTGGCGCGAGGCAGCAACGGCTCCAGCACCTTCCATTCTCCATCCGTCAGGTCGCTTGCGTAGCGCAGCAGGTCGCGTTCATACTTCGGGCGAGTGATTTTGGTCCACATGTTGTGTCTCCCTGGTTGCTAAATACAAACAGTGAATCACAACTGACTGAAATCACTCAACTCTTTTCGGGCCAGACACTGAAGCGAGACATGGTGAAAGCGGTCGACATTCGGGGCGAGCTGGCGGGGCGGCCGGTGCTGTCGGGCCGCACGGCCCCATACCAGCGAGGCGGAGGCCGAAGGGGTCTTCGCCGTACTCGACGACTATCGCGACGGCGGGATCTTCGCCGGCAGCTTCGATGGTGACAGCGAATGGGAGCGGCACCGCAACGGCGACGAAATCGTGCAGATTCTCGAGGGCGCCACCGACTTGACGATCCTGACCGAGACGGCCCCCGAGGTCCTGCACCTCTCCGCCGGTATGCTGGCCGTGGTGCCCAAGGGCTGCTGGCACCGCTTCCACGCGCCGGACGGCGTTACCCTGATGACGGTGACGCCACAGCCGACCGACCACAGCACGGCCGACGACCCCCGCGAGGCGGAATAGTACCTCAGGCGACGTTTGGCGCCGGCAGGCCCTCGATCTCGACGTTGACGCAGGCCGGCAGGCCGCTCGCCAGCGCCCGCTCCAGCGCCGGGGCGAGGTCCTCGGGATCGACGACATGTTCGCCGTGGCCGCCGAGACCCTGGACCGCCAGGTCGTAGCGGGCGGGCGAAAGCTCGCAACCGACCAGCCGGTCGGGGCCATGGTCGCGAAGCTGGATCTGATATTCGGCGTTCCAGCGGGCATCGTTGCCGACCACGGCGACAAAGGGGATCTGGAGGCGGCACGCGGTTTCGAACTCGGCCAGGTTGAAGCCGATCGTGCCGTCCCCCATCAGCGCCAGAACCGTCGCGCGCGGGCGCGCCAGCCGGGCGGCGATCGCCTGTGGGAGCGCCCCGCCGATGGCGCCAGCCGGCCCGTTGATGATGCGTCCAGGGACGTCGATCGTCGCTTGCGCCCACTGCCCGAACTCGCCGCCGTCGGAAACCAGAACCGGCTCGGCCGCCCCATCGAGACAGGCCTGCACGGCCCGGCCCACCGCGCCCGGCGAAATGCGCCCCGCCGGGACACGCCGTTCCGCCGTATCGTCCCGCCGGGCGATCGCGGACTGGACCTCGGCCCGCCAGGCACGGCGGGGCGGGTCGTTCTCGAGGCCCGCCCCCAGCAGCGCCTCGGCGCTCGCCCGCCCATCGGCCCGCTCGGCCAGCAGCAGGCGGCCGCCGAGCGCCTCGCGCGCGCGGGCGAGCGCCATCTCGTCGGGGTCGATCACGATCGCCCGGCAACCGTCGGCCAGGATCCCGCGCCCCGCGAAACCCAGGGTGAAATCGATCCGCTTGGCGAGCGCCAACACCAGATCGGCTCGCGCCAGCACGCCCGCGAAGGCGCCAAGCGCCGGATCTCGCAGTCCGCGCGGACTCTCCATCGCCACGACGGGCGCGGCCAAGGCCGTCTCCAGCCGGCCGAGCAGCTGGCCGGCGCGCGTCCGGTTCAGCGCCGGGCCGGTGAGCACGATTGGCCGCGCCGCATTTTCCATCGCCTCGATCATCGCGCCGACCGTTGCCATCTCCGGCGCGCCGATCGGTGTCTCGTGGCGCGGTTCCGGCCCATCGTCGGGGGTGTCCGCGCTGAGCAGGTCGAACGGCAGGGCCAGGTGCACCGGTCCCGGCCGGCCCCGGCCGGCGAGTTGGATCGCACGGGCAACATCGGAACCCAGTGCCGAGGCCTCGCCGGCCCGCCAGGCGGCCTTCGCCAGGGGTCGGGCGGCGGCCGTCTGGTCGAGTTCCTGAAAGGCGCCGCGACCGTCGCCGGAGAGGGGCGAATCGCCGCTCAACAGGACCAGGGGGCTTTCCGATTGGGTGGCCGCGAGCAGCGGCGAGAGCGCGTTGGCGAAGCCGGGACCCGCCGTCACCAGGGCGATACCCACCTCGCCGGTCAGCTGAGCCCAGGCCTCCGCCATATGGACTGCCGCCGCCTCGTGGCGGACGTGCACCAGCTCCAGCCCCGCATCGATGCTGGCATCGAACAGCCCCATGATCTGGTTGCCGGAGAGCGCGAAGATCGTGCGGCATCCCGCCTCCTCCAGCGCCCGGCACACCCGCTCCGCGCCTCGCATGCCCCGAACCTTTCCTCGTCTACGTCCACTTATCTCCCGGATACCGACGATTCAGGTTGCACCCGGATCGCGACTGCGACAATACTCCGCCCGGAACAACTACATACAGGGAGGATTCGGAATGTCCGTGACCAAGTTCCTCAGGACCGCCGCGACGGCGGGTCTGGCTATCGGTGTCGCGCTTGCTTTCGCCAACTCGGCGGAGGCGCAGAAGCGCATCAAATGGAAAATGCAGAGCGCGTTCGGCTCCAAGCTGCCGCACATTGGCACCTCGGGCGTCCGCTTCTCGAAGAACGTGCAGCGGATGTCGCAGGGCCAGTTGAACCTCAAGTTCTTCGAGCCGGGCGCGCTGGTGCCGGCGCTGGAGTGCTTCGACTCGGTCTCGAAGGGCGCGATCGAGAGCTGCTGGACGACGCCGGGCTACCACACCGGCAAATACCCGGCCCTCGCGTTCTTCACCACGGTGCCCTTCGGCCCGCAGATCGGCGAGTTCCTCGCCTGGAAGTGGTTCGGCGGCGGCAACGAGCTGCGCGACGAGATCTACGTCAAGCACGATCTGATCGCCTTCGACAGCTTCGCGATCGGCCCGGAGACTTCGGGTTGGTTCAAGGAGCCGATCACCTCGCTCGACCAGCTGAAGGGCCTGAAGATGCGCTTCTTCGGCTTGGGCGCCAAGGTCATGTCCAAGCTCGGCGTCTCGACCCAGCTGCTCGCCGGCGCGGACATCTATCCCGCCCTGGAGCGCGGCGTGATCGACGCCACCGAGTTCTCGATGCCGACCATCGACATCGCGCTGGGCTTCTACCAGATCGCCAAGAACAACTACTATCCGGGTTGGCACCAGCAGGTCTCGGTTTCCGAGCTGCTGATGAACCGCTCGCTGTTCAAGGCTCTGGCGGACCACCATCAGGCGATGATCGAAATCGCCCTCGGCGAGAGCGTGATGTATGTCTATGCCGAGACCGAAGCCAAGAACTTCGGCGCGATGGCGGAAATGGGCTCGAAGTACGGCGTCACCAACTATCGCTGGCCGGACTCGACCCTAAAGATCATGGAAACGGCCTGGCTCGAGGTCGTTGCCGAAGACTCGGCGAAGGACCCGCTGTTCAAGAAGGTGGCCGACAGCTTCTTCAGCTTCCGCAAGCAGTACAAGACCTGGGGCGACGCCCAGTTCCTGGCGGGCACCTACCAGTAAAAGGTCGAAGCGCATAGCCGAGGCCGGGGCGGCGAACGGGGTCCGCGAGTTTTCGCGGACCCCGATTTCTATGTCGGGCTTGAATTCAGGCGGCGGGCGAGGCGGGCGGTCAGCGCGCCGACGACGCGGCGCCGGTACCAGGGCTTGATCGTCGTCGTGCGCATCGGCCGGGCCTGGGCGCGGGCCAGTTCGCGGAGTTCGCCCACCGCCGCGTCGTCGAGCGGGCGGCCGATGAGCGCCGCCGTGCCCGTCACCAGGCGGGGCGAGGGGCTGACCGCGGTCAGCGCCAGGCGGAGTGTCTCGACCGCGCCACCGGCCATCGACAGCACCATGGCGACGCCGGCGAGCGGGAAATCGATAGCGCCGCGCACCCGCGCCTTTTCGTAGCCCGAGGCGACGCCCGCCACCGGCGCCGGCAGGTGCACGGCGACGACGAGGTCGCCCGGCGGAAGCGTCACGTGATCGAGGCCGTCGTCGCGCCAAAGCTCGGCCACGGGCGCGCGCCGGCGGCCGTCCGGGCCGGCGATTTCGACATCGGCGCCGTGCACCAGCAGGGACGGCGCCACGTCGCCGGAATAGGCGGCGAAGCAGCGGCTGCCCTTGGGCGCCACGTGGCAGACCGTGCCCCGGTGCTTCAGGCAATAATCGTTGGCGCCGCGCCACCATTCCGACTGGTTGTAGTAGAGGCAACGTGTATCGAGGCAGAGGTTGCCGCCGAGCGTGCCGGCGCGCCGGTGGGTCGGCCCGGCGACCGCAGCCGCCGCCTCGGCCACCGCCGGAAAGCCCGTCCGGACCCGCGCGTCGCCCGCGATCTCCGCGAGCGTGACGCCGGCGCCGAGCCGAAGGCCGCCGCCGGCCCCTGTGATGGCGGCGAGTTCCACCACCTCGGACAAATCGATCAGCGCGCCCGGCGTCTCGATCCCGCGCCGGGTGTTCACCACCAGGTCCGTGCCGCCGGCGAGGAAGCGAGCACCTTGCTCGCTCCGCCCCAGCGACAGCGCTTCGTCCACGCTCGTCGGCCGGTGCAGCCGGAATGTCGGCAAATATTCCATCACGCCCTTTTACGCCGTCTTTCGGCCGCGATGCTACCCCGGTCCGGTTCCACCGGATTTCGATAATGGCCGCATTTGTTCAATGTCGGCCTGCTTCGATCCTCTAGCCGCATCCCGGCGGCATGCCCGAGATGAGCCGGGCCGAGGTCCAAGGCGGGCCGCCGCACGATCCGAGCGGCGCCCGCATGCGTGGTCGAGCGCTCTGGGTCAGAAACCCTTCGAGGTGACGTATTTGCCGCTGGCCTTGTATTCGGCGACCGCCTCCTTCAGCAGGTCGTATTCGACGCAGCCGAAGGTGCAGGCGCGGTCGAGGGTCGCCAGGCGTTCCTCCGCCCGTCCGAGATCGCCCAGCATCAGGTGCAACTCGCCCAGATACTCGTTGGCGCCCTTGTGCTCGGGCTCGAGCTTCAGCGCGTTCAGGTAGAAGGCCAGCGCATCATCCGGCCGGCCGAGGCGGGCGTGGCTGTAGCCCAGATAGTTGTAGGCATCGGCGTTTTTCGGATTCAGTTCCACGGTCTTCAGCAAATGCGGGATCGCCTTCTCGTATTCCCTCGCGGCGATGGCCTGTTTGGCCTTGCGCCAGATGTCGCCGCCCGCCGAGCGGCTGGCGGAGGCTTTGGAACCGCCGCCGCCGGCGCCGACGGCGAAGGCGTCCGGGGCGATCGCCAGCGAAAGCACGACGGTGGCGGTGGCCAGAAGGGTCGAAAGCGTCCAGGGCATCTCACGTCTCCTCGGATCCCGGTCGAATGGCGACCGCGCCATGTCGTTTGCTTACGCGGGGTTCGTGCGAATCGCCAACACGACGTCCGACACGATTTGGTAAGTCGGTGGGCGCTGTCAAGCCGCGAGACCCTCAAACCGGTTGACTGGGCGGCGCGCCGTACCGAGACTGCCCCCTCTTCGACGAGGCCGGCATTTCGGAGGAGCGAGAGACATGACGGCGAACGGACCCTTGATCATTCGACTGCACGACAACGACAACGTCGTGGTCGCCCGATCCGACATCCTGCCCGGCGTCACGCTCGAGGACGGCGCCGTCACCACCCTGGGCGACGTGCCGGCGGGCCACAAGATCGCGACGGCGCCGATTGCCGCGGGCGGGGTGGTACGCAAGTACGACCAGATCATCGGCTTCGCCAGCAGCGATATCGCGCTGGGCGAGCATGTCCACACCCATAACGTCGAGGTGCGCGACTTCGAGCGCGACTACCTCTTCTGCCAGGACATGCGCGACGTGGCCATGGTGGCGGCGGCCGAGCGCGCGACCTTCCAGGGCTACCGCCGGGCCGACGGCCGAGCGGCGACGCGGAACTACATCGGCATCCTGACCTCGGTGAACTGCTCCGCCACGGTCGCGCGCTACATCGCGGGTCAGTTCCAGGGGCCCGTCATGGAAGAGTTCCCCAACGTCGATGGCGTGGTCGCGCTGACCCATGGTTCCGGGTGCGGCATGGGGGCCGTCGGCGACGGCTACGAGGCGTTGCAGCGCACTCTCGCCGGCTATTCCCGCCATCCCAACTTCCATGGCGTCCTCATGGTCGGCCTCGGCTGCGAGGCGAACCAGATCGGCGCGCTATTCGAAAACACCGGTCTGGCGCAGAGCGACACTCTCCACGCCATGACCATCCAGGATACCGGCGGGACGACCAAGACCGTGCGCGAGGGCGTGGCGCGGGTCCGCGGGATGCTTCCGGAGGCCAACCGGATCAGCCGCGAGACGCTACCGGCGAGCGAGTTGATCCTGGGCCTGGAGTGCGGCGGTTCCGACGCCTATTCAGGGATTAGCGCCAACCCTTCGCTCGGCGCGGCGGCCGACTTGCTGGTCCGCCACGGCGGCACCGCCTGCCTCGCCGAGACGCCGGAGATCTACGGCGCCGAACATCTGCTGACCCGCCGCGCCGTCAGCGAGGAGGTCGGCCGCAAACTGGTGGAAAAGATCCGCTGGTGGGAGGACTATACGGCCCGCAACAAGGGGGAAATGAACAACAATCCCTCCCCCGGCAACAAGGCGGGCGGCCTCACCACCATCCTGGAGAAGTCCCTGGGCGCCGCCGCCAAGGGCGGAACCACCAATCTGGTCGACGTCTATGCCTATGCCGAGGCGATGACCGCCAAGGGCTTCGTTTTCATGGACACCCCCGGCTACGACCCGGCCTCGGTCACCGGCATGGTCGCCGGCGGGGCCAACATCGTCTGCTTCACGACCGGGCGCGGCTCGGTCTTCGGCTGCAAGCCGGTGCCCTCCCTCAAGCTCGCCACCAACAGCGCCATGTACCACAACCTCGAAGAGGACATGGACGTCAACTGCGGCCTGGTTATCGACGGCGAGGCGAGCGTCCAGGAGATGGGCGAGAAGATCTTCGCCAAGATCCTGGCGACGGCCTCGGGCGAGCAAAGCAAGAGCGAGGTGCTCGGCTTCGGCGACGACGAGTTCGTGCCCTGGGTCGTCGGCGCGGTGATGTGAGCGGAGGCGCCGTGGCCTTCGATCTGACCGGCCGGGTTGCGCTGGTCACCGGAGCGAGCCGGGGGCTCGGCTGGTCGGCGGCGCGAGCGTTGGCCGCCCGGGGCGCGACGGTGGTGCTGAACGCCCGTGGCCAGACGGCGCTCGAGGAGAAGAGCGCCGAACTCGTGGCGGCCGGCCACCGGGTCGAGACGCGGGCCTTCGATGCGACCGAGAGCGGGGCGGCGGCGGATGCCGTGGCGGCGATCGCGCGCGAGCACGGCCAGCTCGACATCCTGGTCAACAACGCCGGCATCATCCACCGGGCGGCGCTGGGGGAGCACGAAGACGACGATTTTCGCCGAGTCGTCGAGCTGAACCTCACCGCCTGTTTCGTCCTGGCGCGGGAGGCCTCGAAGCCCATGGTCGCCGCCGGCTGGGGCAGGATCGTCAACATCGGCTCGGTCTTCAGCCTGATCGCGCGGTCCAATATTCCGGGCTACGTCGCGGCCAAGCACGGCCTCGCCGGCCTCTCCAAGGCGTTGGCGGTGGAGCTGGCGGGGAAGGGTGTCACGGTCAACACGCTCGCCCCCGGCTTCTTCGCCACCGAGTTCAACGCGGGCCTCAAGGCCGACCCCGAATTCGACGCCATGGTGCGCGGCCGCACCCCCGTCGGCCGCTGGGGCGCGCCCGAGGAGTTGGGCCACGCCGTCGTCTTCCTCGCCTCGGAGGAAGCCGCCTACGTCACCGGCGCGGTACTGGCGATCGACGGCGGGATGACGGCGGCTTTCTGATAAACCGGCCGAGCGGACATCAGATCTCGCCCTCCGACTTCATCTGGTGGTATTCCGCCTTGTCGCCGAGCCAGCGCTCCGTGGCCTCCTCGTCGAGAAAGGGCTGTTCCTCGGTGAATATCTTGGACTTCCATTCCTCGCCCCGGGGCCAAGCGAAGGGCGCCTCGAGCGTGGTACGCGGATCCTCGGCCGTCGCCAGCAGGTCGAGGGCCATGGCGACGACTTGGTGCTGCATGTCCGCGTCCCCCGGCGCGCCGACCGGATTGCCGAGCGGGAAGTCGGTGTAGACGAGGCGCGGCACGCCGCAGTATTCGACGATGTCGCGGGCATTGGCGATCATCACCGTCGGCAGGCCGTTCTCTTCGAGGTAACGCGCGACCAGACTCACGGTCTGGTGGCAGACCGGTCATATCGGCGTCAGCAGGGCGACATCCGCGCCGTCCTCGCGGGCGCGCTTCAGGATCTCCGGCCCGTCGACCCTCAGCGTCTTGCGCTTGGAATAACTGGTGAAAACGCCGTGGCTACGCGCCGTGACACCTCCGATCCGGCCCGCCGCCGCCAGCTCCGCCAGGCGGGTCAGGGGCAGGAAGGAATCAATGTCGTCCATGTGGGTCGCGTGTCGGTCGTAATGTTCCATGGTGCTGTGAAGCCACGCGACCGGCGCATCGGAGGGGATGGAATAGACCTCGCCCGTGAAGGCGTTGTGCGGCGCTGCGCCGTCGTCGCCGACGACATAGACGTCCGCCGTCGAAACCGTCGCCACACGGCATTGGTCCAGCGGTTTGGAGAGCGGGGTGAAGGGAACGTCCTCGAAATGGGCCCACTCGAAGGGCTTGTCGTAGCCCTGCCCCGCGTAATAGGCCCGGGTGCGCTCGATATAGCGGACGTGGTCCATGACGCCACCTCCCGTCTCGCCGGCTATTCGGTGGTCACCTGGTCGTGGGCGACGCCCAGCAGATCCTCCATCTCGCGCCGCACGCGGTGTTCGGAAACATCGAGGCTTTTCGCCTCCAGGTCGCCGAAGACCTTGCGAAAGACGTCCTCGTCGCCGGGCTCCTCGAAGTCGGCGCGGACCACCTGTTTGGCGTAGGCCTCGGCGTCGTCGCCGGCGAGCCCCATCAGTTCCGCCGCCCAGAGGCCCAGCAGCTTGTTGCGTCGGGCCATGACCTTGAAGCGCAGCTCCGCGTCGTGGGCGAACTTGGCCTCGAAACTATTTTCCCGATCCTTGAAACCGCTCATCCCGCTTTCCCTTCTCCCGCCCCATGGCGTCGTCTCTACTCCCCTTCGACATACTCTCGCGAGGCCGGGGATTCAACCTCATATGCAGAACGCACGAGGCCACGGCGGACACGATTCCGCCCCGCCGACGGCGTTGTATTGAACCCTACCATCGGATAAGGTTCGCTCAATCACGAGGACGGGAATGGGCCGGTGGCCGCCCGTCCTTCTCATTCGGGGGATATCCCGTGCCCAGGCGCAGAAAAGTCTATGAGGGCAAGGCCAAGGTCCTTTTCGAGGGACCGGAGCCCGGCACTCTCGTGCAGCATTTCAAGGATGACGCCACCGCCTTCAACAACGAGAAGCACGGCATCATCACCGGCAAGGGCGTGCTGAACAACCGCATCTCCGAATGTATCATGACGCGGCTGGCCGAGGTTGGCGTGCCGACCCATTTCGTCCGTCGCCTGAACATGCGCGAGCAGCTGATCCGCGAAGTCGAGATCATCCCGGTCGAGGTGATCGTGCGCAACGTCGTCGCCGGCTCCTTGAGCAAGCGGCTCGGCATCGCCGAGGGGACGCCGCTGCCGCGCTCCATCGTCGAATACTGCTACAAGTCGGACGAACTGGGCGACCCGCTGGTAACCGAGGAACATGTCACCTGCTTCGGCTGGGCCTCGCCCCCCGAACTCGACGAGATGATGTCGCTCAGCCTTCGCGTGAACGACTTCCTCTACGGCATGTTCGTCGCCATCGGCATCCGCCTGGTCGACTTCAAGATCGAGTTCGGCCGGCTATACCAGGACGAGGACATGCGGATCGTGCTGGCCGACGAGATCAGCCCCGATTCCTGCCGCCTCTGGGACATCGAGAGCAACGAGAAGCTGGACAAGGACCGCTTCCGGCGCGACCTGGGCAACGTGGCGGAGGCCTATCAGGAGGTCGCGCGCCGCCTCGGCATCCTGCCGGAGGGCGGCCCCCGCGATCTCAAGGGCCCGACGGTGATGCAGTAGGCGACGGCGCGTGCGCGCGACGATCCATATCTACCCGAAGCCGGGCGTGCTGGATCCCCAGGGCAAGGCGGTTGCCAGCGCACTCGCCGGTCTCGGCTTCGAGGGTATCGCCGAGTTGCGCCAGGGCAAGCTGATCGAGCTGGAGCTGGAGGCGCCGGATGCCGAGAGCGCGCGCGTCCGGGTCGAGGACATGTGCGAGCGGCTGTTGGCCAATACCGTGATCGAAAACTACCGGGTCGAGATCGAAGGGTGAGAGCCGCCGTCATCGTTTTTCCGGGATCCAACTGCGACCGGGACGTCCAGGTGGCGCTCCAGGCGATCGAGGGCGCGAGCGTGGACATGGTCTGGCACGGCGAGGGCGACTTCGCGCCGGCCGATTTGATCATGCTCCCCGGCGGGTTTTCCTACGGCGACTATCTCCGCTCCGGCGCCATGGCCGCACACTCGCCGGTGATGCGCGAGGTGGTCGCCCGGGCGAAACGCGGCGTGCCCGTGCTCGGCATCTGCAACGGCTTCCAGATCCTGGCCGAGGCGGGCCTGTTGCCGGGCGCGCTGCTGGCCAACGCCGGCTTGTTGTTCGTCTGCCGCGACGTCCACATCCGGGTCGAGAGCAGTCAGACCCTGTTCACCAGCGGCTACGAACGGGGGGAGGTGTTGCGCATCCCCGTCGCCCATCACGACGGCCAGTATTTCGCCGACGACGACACGCTCGCCGCCATGGCCGACAACGACCAGATCGCCTTCCGCTATGTCGGCGGCGAAAGCCCCGGCCCGGCCAACCCAAACGGTTCGATCGACGACATCGCCGGGATCTTCAACGCCGAGAAGACGGTGCTGGGTTTGATGCCGCATCCGGAACGAGCGGCCGATTCCCTGCATGGCGGCGTGGACGGCCAGGCCCTTTTCGCCGGCCTCGCTCGGGCACTGGCGTGAAACAGCCATGACCGCCAACAGCCTGGAGCCCGACATCACCCCGGACATGATCGCCGAGCACGGGCTGACGGCGGAGGAATACGCGCGGGTGGTCTCCGCCCTCGGCCGCGAGCCGAACCTGACCGAACTCGGCATCTTCTCGGTGATGTGGAGCGAACACTGCTCCTATAAGTCGACTCGGATCTGGCTCGCGACGCTGCCCACCGAGGCGCCCTGGGTGATCCAGGGCCCCGGCGAGAACGCGGGCGTGGTCGACATCGGCGACGGACAGGCCGCCGTCTTCAAGATGGAAAGCCACAACCACCCCTCCTTCATCGAGCCGCGCGAGGGCGCCGCGACCGGCGTCGGCGGAATCATGCGCGACGTCTTCACCATGGGGGCCCGGCCCGTCGCCAATCTGAACGCGCTCCGCTTCGGCGCGTCCGATCATCCCCGCACCCGCCACCTGGTCTCGGGCGTGGTCTCGGGCATCGGCGGCTACGGCAACTGCGTGGGCGTGCCGACGGTGGGAGGCGAAGTCGAGTTCCATCCCGGCTACAACGGCAACAACTTGGTGAACGCGATGACCGTCGGCATCGCGCCCAAGGACCGGATCTTCTATTCCGCCGCCGCCGGCATCGGCAATCCGGTGATCTACGTCGGCTCCAAGACCGGGCGCGACGGCATCCACGGCGCCACCATGGCGTCGGCCGAGTTCGACGACGGAACCGAGGAGAAGCGGCCGACGGTGCAGATCGGCGATCCCTTCACCGAGAAGCTGCTGATCGAGGCCTGCCTGGAGCTGATGGCGACCGACGCCATCGTCGCCATACAGGACATGGGGGCGGCGGGCCTCACCTGCTCCTCGGTCGAGATGGCGGACAAGGGCGGCGTCGGAATCGAGCTGGATCTCGATGCCGTGCCCCAACGCGAGAGTGGCATGACCGCCTACGAGATCATGCTGTCGGAGAGCCAGGAACGGATGCTTATGGTGCTCCGTCCGGACGCGGAAGAGATGGCGCGCGCCGTTTTCGAAAAATGGGAGCTCGACTTCGCCGTGATCGGGCGCCTCGCCGACGACGGCCATCTGAGCGTGCGCCAGGCGGGCGAAGTGGTGGCGGCGATCCCCGTCCGGCCGCTGGTCGACGATGCCCCCGTCTACGAGCGGCCCTGGGCGCCGGCGCCGGCGCCGGCGCCGCTTCTCGAGACGGGCCGGGACGTACACCCGATCGAGGCGCTCCGCCGCCTGATGGCCTGCCCCGATCTCGCGTCCAGGCGCTGGATCTGGGAACAGTACGACCACATGGTCATGGCCGACACGATCGAACGCCCGGGGGGTGACGCCGCCGTCGTCCGGGTGCACGGCACCACCAAGGCACTGGCGATGACAACCGACTGCACGCCCCGCTATTGCCGCGCCGATCCAGAGACCGGCGGGGCGCAGGCGGTCGTGGAGACCTGGCGAAACCTGGTCGCCGTCGGTGCCCGGCCGCTGGCGATCACCGACTGCCTCAACTTCGGCAACCCGGAACGGCCCGAGATCATGGGCCAGCTGGTGGGCTGCATCCGGGGCATGGCGCGCGCCTGCGAGACGCTCGACTACCCCGTCGTCTCGGGCAACGTTTCGCTCTACAACGAGACCAATGGCCAGGCGATCCCGCCGACGCCGGTGATCGGCGGCCTGGGACTGATCGCCGACCTCGAGAAACGGGCCACGATCGCGCTGAAGCGCGCCGGCGACGTCGTGGCCCTGGTCGGGGAGGGCGCGGGCCACCTCGGCCAGTCGCTCTATCGCCGCGAACTGCTGGGCGCCGAGGACGGTCCGCCGCCGCCCTTGGACCCGGTGCTGGAGCGCCGGACGGGCGAGGCCCTGCTGCGGCTGATCGAGGCCGGACGGCTCGACACCTGTCACGATTTGTCCGACGGCGGCTTGCTGGTCGCGGCGGCGGAGATGGCGCTCGCCGGCACGCTCGGCTTGGAGCTCGTGCCGCCCGGGGACGGGAGCATCGCCGGCTGGACTTTCGGCGAAGACCAGGCCCGCTACCTGATCGCGGCGCCGCCCGGAGAGATGGACGGGCTGCTGGCGGCGCTCCATGACGAGGGCGTCGCCGCCCGGGCGATCGGCCGGGTCGAGGGCGATGCGTTGACGCTTCGCGGTCATGGTCATATATCCTTGGGGGAGCTTCGCGCCTTGCACGAAGCGACGTTGCCGCGTCTGATGGGCGCGGATTGAGAAATTGAAGGGAACGCGGCCATGCCGATGGACGCCGGAGAGATCGAGCGCCTGATTCGCGAGGCGATGCCAGACGCCGCCGTCACCATCGAGGATCTGCGCGGCGACGGCGACCATTACGCCGCGATGGTGGTCTCGGAGGCGTTCCGGGGCAAAAGCCGGGTGCAGCAGCACCAGATGGTCTATCAGGCCTTGCAGGGCCGCATGGGAGGCGAGTTGCACGCATTGGCGTTGCAGACCTCGACCCCCGACGCCTGAAGGGGCGGAACCGAGGAGAGATGGAAATGAATGACGCGACGGTGCAAGACCGCATCAGCAAGGACATCACCGAGAACGAGGTCGTGCTTTACATGAAGGGCACGCCCGTCTTTCCCCAGTGCGGCTTCTCCGCCACCGTGGTCGGCGTGCTGAGCCACCTCGGCATCAAGTTCAAGGGCATCGACGTGCTGCAGGACCCGGGCCTGCGCCAGGGCGTCAAGGAATTCTCCAACTGGCCGACCGTGCCGCAGCTCTTCGTTCAGGGCGAGTTCGTCGGCGGCTGCGACATCGTGCGCGAGATGTTCGAGACCGGCGAGCTGCAGCAGATGTTTGCCGAGAAGGCGGTCGCCACGGCGGAGGCCTGAACATGGCCGAGACGCGCGACGTGGGCGTGATCGAGGACTATCACGCCCACGTCTATTTCGACGCGGCGAGCCGGGAATCCGCTTGGGCGCTGCGCGAACGGATCGAGGCCACCTTCGAGATCCAGATGGGCCGCTTTCACGAGAAGAACGTCGGCCCGCATCCGAGGTGGAGCTACCAGGTCCTCTTCCGCCCGGAGGTGATGTCCCACCCAATGTTGAAAAGTGCGAGATAGGCATCGTCTGATCGAGAGGCTACGCGGCCACCTCGATGTCTTCAATGACGGACTTTGCTCCGGCCTTTCTCACCGCCTCCCGCAGGGCGGCGTCGAGGATGGGGAGCTGGCGGTGGGCCTTGAGGCGGCGGAAGGTCTTTTGCGCCTCCAAGAGGCCGGCGGCGGTCCAACGCAGCGCCATCTCGGCGTTGCGCCAGCGCTTGACGTTCCGCTGCACCGTCCGGACGGTGCCGATCGCGTTCTCGATGGCGTTGGTGCAAGCCAGCGAGCGTCGAAGTTGCGGCGGGAGGCCGAGCCGGATCACGGTCAGGATCTCGTCCAGGCCCTCCAGGATCGAGCCCGAGACGCCGGGTGCGTCATGCTCCAGACGGCGGGCGAGGTTGCGCAAGAGCCGTTCGGCCTTGGCCGCGTCGTCCTGCTGCCAGGCCTGCCGCAAGACCTTCCTGACGCCGGCATGGAGGCTCTCGTCCAGCCGGTCCGTGATGTTGCGCCCCTTGTGCACCTGGCAGCGCTGGAGGGCCGCCGCCCGCCCGAAGGTCCGCCGGATCGCCTTCGAGAGCGCCTTGGCGCCGTCGACGATGTAGAGCCGAGGCCGTTCGGGATCGAGACCGCGCTCGATCAGGTTGTCGAGCATGGCTTGCACCGTGGCCGCGTTCTCCGTCGCGCCCTCGGCCAGGCCCAGCACGTGCTTCGCGCCGCCGGTGTCGATGCCGATCGCCGCCACCATCAGGTGATCGCCGACATGGAGCCCGTCGATCTGGAGCACCACGAGATCGAGATCGTCGAGCGGGCTCGCCAGCCAGGCCTTCAGCTTGCTTCGCGTCAACGCCACGAAACGGCGCGAGACCGCCGACTTCGAGGTTGCGTCACCCGATGCCGCCGGCAGATCGCCGCCCGCATCGTCCGGCAGGCGCACCGCGCGGGCATACTTGCGGGTCGAGACGTTGATCACCATCAGATTCATCGCCCAGGCTTGCAAGAGTTCGGGTTCCGACAGCAGCTCCCAACTCGGCAGGCTCATCTCCCGACCCGCGAAGTCCCCCACCCGAGGGCGCTCGACCTTCACTTTGCCGCCGTGGTAGGCGATCTCGCTCCGGGTCGTGCCCCATCGATGGCCCTTGCGCTCGCCCGAGCGGGCGTGGCGCGAACCGCACAAGGCTTCCGCGTCCGCCGACATCATCTCGTTCAAAGACTCGAGGCCCGCCAAAAGGCAGAAGCGATCGACGCTCATGCGCAGATCGTCGAAGGCCTCCGGCATCGATGGCAAGAGCCGACAGGATGGTTCCGAGGAACGGTCGTTGCGTGTAGTCTTGGTCATGGCGTCGTTCTCCTTGATGGAATCAGCACCCAGAGCCTAGCGGCTCCAGGCGGACGACGCCTACTTCAGCTTTTCAACAGAGCCCGGGACATCCCCCGCCCGGACCAGTTCGATAGTTTCGTCCCCTGGCTGATGCTGAACCGGGGCGATCTCGCGGTCTTCCTCCACCCCAACACCGAGGACAACCTGGCCGATCACCGCGACAATCCGGTCTGGATGGGCGAGTGCCTGGCGGGCGAACTGAAACTCTCGATCTTCGACAAGAACTGAAGGCGGCCGTTCAAACCGGCTTCGTGCCCTTGACCTGGGTGCGGTGCATCAACCGGCGGAGCGGCAGGTCGTAGTCCTTGATCGCCAGGTGCTGCAGCTGGCAGTTGTCCCAGATGATGAAATCGCCCGCCCGCCACCGATGGCGGTGGATGAAACCGCCGTCGGTGGTCCGCATCGCCAACTCGTCGATCAGCGCCACGGCCTCCATCTCGTCGATCCCCGGAATGGCGGTACATTCGCCCGTGGTGACGTAGAGCGCCGGGCGGCCGGAAACCGGATGGCGCCGCACCACGGGATGCGGCACCGGGGCAAGGCGGTCCTTCTCTTCGTCCTTGGGTGGATTGCGGTCCGAACGGCCGAGCTTGGCCCGGGCGGCGTGTTTGGCCTCGTAGGAGTGGATCGCGTGGTACCCGTCGAGCCGATCCTTCACGGCCGGGTCGAGCGCGTCGTAGGCCGCCGCCGCGCTGGCGAAGAGGGTGTCGCCCAGCACCTGCCCGTCGGCCGCCACCGGCACCTCGATCGCGTGCAGCAGGGTGGCGAAGGGGGGAAGTTCGAGGTAGGAGGAATCGGTGTGCCAGGTCGTGCCGGCATCGGCCAGGCCGATGTTGCGACCGTCTTTTTGGATGTTGGAGACCAGCAGGACCTCCGGCTGGTCCGCCAGACGGTATTCCGAGAGGCTGTAGAGGTCCGGTTCGCCCAGCATGGCGGTGAGTTCGACCTGGCGGGCGGGCGAGACGGCCTGGTCGCGAAACATCACCATGCCGTGGGTGACGAGTGCGGCGAGGATCGCGGCTTCCGTCGCCGCGTCGAGCGGCAGGGCCAGGTCCACGCCCCTGATTTCCGCCCCGCAGGCGTCGCCCGACGGCAGAATCTCCATGCCGGCCGGGCCTAGGCCTTGTCCAGGCTTTCGAGGAAGCCTTCCATGAGGGCGAGCGCGAAGAGCCGCATGTTTTCCACCCGGTCGTCGAGTCCCGTCTCCAGGGTGCGGGAGAAGGTCACGGGCCCGTCGACCGCGACGCAGGTGTGGCCCGCCGCATCGCCGTAGCGATTGCCCGTCGGCCCCGTCGCCCCGGTCTCGCCCAGCGCCCAGTCCGAGCCGAGTTTGTGTTTGATCCGGGCCGCCAGCAGGCGGGCATAGGGCTCGGTCGAGGCCCGTTCGACAACCGCCATGTTTTCCTTGGTGACGTCGAGCAGGCTCCAGCGCGCCCGCGCGGTATAGATCACGCTGCCGCCGAGGAAATAGGCGGATGCGCCGGGGACCGACAGCAACGCCGCCGAAACCAATCCGCCGGTCGAGGATTCGGCCACCGCGACCGTCTCTTCGCGGGCTTTCAGCCGTGTGGCAAGTTCGCCCGCCAGGGGCAGCAGCCGGTCCATCGATCCCTCCACCTCATGGCTCGTCGTCGTCCAGTGTGCCGTATTCGGCCGACCGCCGCGAGTCCGTCGCGCGACACCCGTGGGCGATGCGCCGCCGAATACGAAAGAACCCGCCTCCCCGAGGAGGCGGGTTCCGCCGAAATCGTCGGAGATGTCAGCCCGAGATCAGGTGCCCGCCGCCTTTTTCAGCGCGGCCGACGGCCGGAACTTCAGGACCTTCGAAGCCTTGATCCGGATGGCTTCGCCGGTCTGCGGATTGCGGCCCTTGCGCGCCGGACGCTTGGTGACGGTGAAGGTGCCGAAGTTGCCGATGGTGTATTTGCCTTCCTTTTTCGACTTCTTCAGCCCCGCCTCGACCTGGCCGAGCACCAGGTCGACCGTCCGCTTGGCCTCGGCCTTGCTCATGTTGCCTTTCTTGGCGATGTTCTCGATGAATGCGGCTCTGCTCATGTGTTTTGCCCCTTTTTGGCTCCCCGAACCGAATCGGCCCATTCAAGGCACTACATATAGTAGGACGCCCGTCAAATGTACACTACAAACTGCTCCAAGCCCTTATTTTCAACGGCTTTCGGCACGATGGAGCATCGAAAGCCGCGATTACACCGGGTTTGGCCGCGGCCGCGCCATGCGTGCTTGCATTTCTCGGCCGCGCTCGGCAGAAGCGCGGCGCATGACAACGTTGATTCGGGAGGCGGCGATGAGCGGCGACGAAGCCAAGGTCGAGGTCGAAATCGAAGTCCGGGCGGGCGGGCGGGTCGCCTGGGTGACGCTGGATCACCGGGCGAAGCTGAATTCGCTGACGTCGGACCTGATGGACCAGCTGGCGGCGGCCTTCCGAGACCTCGCGGGCGACGAGGATCTTCGCATGGCGGTGCTGACGGGCGCGGGGGAGAAGTCCTTCATGGGCGGCGCCAATCTTGATGAACTCCAGGCGCTGAACCAGGATACGGCACGCGCCTTCATCACCCGGGTGCATCTGGTCTGCCGGGGGATTCGCGCGCTGCCGGTGCCGGTGCTGGCGCGGGTGAACGGCTACTGCCTCGGCGCCGGGCTGGAGATCGCGGCGGCCTGCGACGGACGGATCGCCGTCGACACCGCCATCTTTTCGATGCCGGAGACCCGGGTGGGCCTCCCCTCGGTTGTCGAGGCCGCCTTGCTGCCGCGCCTCGTCGGCTGGGGCAAGGCGCGGGAGATCGTGTTTCTGGCGCCCAATTATTCCGCCGCCGAGGCCCTGGGCATGGGTTTGGTGGAAGCAATGGCGGTGGCGAGCGACTTCGACCTCGAGGTTGCCCGTTGGGTCGATGATCTGTTGGCGGCGGGCCCGCGTGCTGTCCGCTTGCAGAAGGCCCTGATCCAGGCGTAGGAAGACCAACCGATCGACCAGGCGGTGCGGGCTGGAATCGAATCGCTGGTCGAGGCCTTCGCGACGGACGAGCCGCGACGTATGATCGCCCCCTTTTTCGAGCGCCGCCACGCCAAATAGCCTTATACTGGCCATCATAAATGATGGCGCCCCCGGCCACCCCGCTCCTCCGGCCCAACCACCCCAAGGGTACACTCCACGGGTGGTTGGGCCGGGGGAGCGGGGTGGCCGGGATTTACGATAGTAACCACCGGGAAAGCCACCATGAACGAGATCTGCGATCTCTCGGCGGTCGAACTGCGCCGCCTCAACGCCGGCAAGCGCGTGTCGCCGCCCGAGCTGCTGGCCGCCTGCCGGGCGCGGACCGAGGCGGTGAACCCGCGCCTCAACGCCATCACCTCCACCTGGTGGGACCGCGCCGAGGACGAGGCCCGAAGGGCCGAGCAGGCGGTGATGAGGGGCGATGAGTTCGGGCCCCTCCACGGCCTGCCGATCGCCATCAAGGACCTGCAGCTGACGGCGGGGCTGCGCACCACCTTCGGCTCGCCGATCTATGCGGAGAACGTGCCGGAAGAGGACCAGCGCGGGGTCGCCGCCGTCCGCCGGGCGGGCGCCATCGTCGTCGGAAAGACCAACGTGCCGGAGTTCGGCGCCGGCGCCAACACCGACAATCCCGTGCATGGGCCGACGGGGAATCCCTTCGATCCGGAGCGGACCTGCGGCGGCTCCTCGGGTGGCGCGGCGGTGGCGCTAGCCTGTTCCATGGTGCCGCTCGCCAACGGTTCCGACACCGGTGGCTCGCTCCGCACGCCCGCCGGATTTTGTGGCGTCGTCGGCTTCCGCCCGAGCCCCGGACTTGTGCCGGTGGACCGGCGGGGCATCGGCTGGTCCTCGCTCTCGGTGCAAGGGCCGATGGGCCGCGACGTCGCCGACACCGCCCTGCTGTTTGCCGCCATGGCGGCTTTCGATCCGGGCGATCCCCTGTCCTATCCGACCGATCCGGCCGCCCTCGCCGTGCCACCGGCGACGGACCTCTCGTGCTTGAGGGTCGCGGTTTCGGAAGACCTGGGCTTCGCGCCGGTCGACTCGCGGATCCGCGCGACCTTTCGCCAGGCGATCGAGGCCATCGCGCCGGTCTTTGGCGAGGTGGTATGGCGCGACCCGCCGCTGGATGACTCCAACGAGGTGTTCGAGATCTTCCGCGCGACGCAATTCCTGGTCGCCCACGAGACCCACTACAGCGACCATCGCGATATCCTCGGTCCCAATATCGTCGCCAACGTGGAACAGGCACACGGCTACGACTTCGCCGACGCCGCGCGCGCCCAGGCGGCGCAAACGGCTCTTTACCGCCGATTTGTCGCCTATATGGCCGACGTCGACGTCCTGCTGTCGCCGACCGCCGCCGTCTCGCCCTTTCCCTACACCGAGCGCTATCCGACCCATATCGACGGCGAGGAGCTCAGGACCTACTTCCACTGGCTGGGCCTCGCCTACGGCATCACCGTGACGGCCCATCCCGCCGTCTCGATTCCCTGCGGCCTGGACTCCACGGGAACCCCTTTCGGATTGCAGATTTGCGGCAAGCGCCACGGCGACCGCGCGCTCCTCGGTGTCGCGGCGGCGCTGGAGGACCATCTGGCCGGCGCGCCTGGCCTCCGACGCCCCCTTCCCGACCTCGATGCCCTCGCGTGTTGACCCCGGAACCGTCGCGGCAATTGGACCTGCCGCGTTTGTGGCGCGACGGTTCGCTCGGCGGCTGATCGCGATTTTTGCCGCCCTCGGGTTATTCGGCCCGGCGACGAACATCATCCGGCGTGACGGAAGCCTCGCGCCTCGGAATACGGCAACCCGGGTCGCAAAACCATGACCCTCCTCGCCCTGCTCCTGCATCGATGTCCACGCCCGAGGCCGCTGCGTCTCATTCGCTTCGCTTTCATCGCCATCGCCATCCTGCTCGGCGGCCTGCTGCTCTCGATGCGCGGTGAATGCGACTACCGGCCGCTCACCGCGGACAGGTTGGTGGAGGCGGAACATGCGAACCGGGCGAGCCTTCCCCCCGGCGGTAAACGCCGACCATGACCTTCGCCGCCGTGTCGGGCGAAGAGGTGCCGCTCGCCGCCTGTGTCTGGGCGTTTCTCTCCGCCCTCCTCTTCGCGCTCGGCCTGGTCGTCGCCGGTGCCCGCCGCGTCACTTCAAGTCGCCCTCGGCCCGCAACAGTTCGATCGCGCGGGCGAGCGCCCCGGCCGCATGCTCGATGTCGGCCTCTTCGTGCGCCGCCGAGATCGTGCCGCCGGGTTTGCCGTTGACGTCGACGCCGCCCAGCAGCAGCGCCAGACGCAGCTTGGTGACCAGCGGGCTCTTGGCCTTGAATATCTCCGCCCCGTACTCTCCCGCATCGAAGTTCAGCGGGTCGATCTCCAGGCCCTGGGGATTGAGGAACAGATAGAAGCTGGAGAAGGAGCCGTGGCAGGCCCAGGGCAGGCCGGCCTCGGCGATCACCTCGTTCCAGCGCCGGCGCAGAAGCTCGCCCGAGGCGTTGGCGCGATCGCAGGCGTCGCCGTCGCGAATGATCGGCAGGGCCGTTGTGCCCGCCGCCGCCGACAGCGGGTTGGCGTTGTAGGTCCCCTGGTGGCCGATCTTCTCGAAACCCTTGGCGGCCGCCGCGTCGAAATCCAGCAGCTCCAGGATGTCCGCCCGTCCCGTGACGGCACCCCCCGGCAAGCCGCCCGCCAGGATCTTCGCCAGGCTGGTGAGGTCGGGGGTGACGCCATAATGGGCCTGCGCGCCGCCGGGCGAGACGCGGAAGCCGGTCACGACTTCGTCGAAGATCAGCACCACGCCATGCGCCGCCGTCGCCTCGCGGAGGTCCTCGAGGAACGCGCTGTCGATGGGGACCTGGCCGGAGCTCGCGCCCGTCGGTTCCAGGATCACGGCGGCGATGTCGCCGTCGGCCGCGAACAGTTCGCGCACCGTCTCGATATCGCCCGCCGGCAGCAGGACCGTGTGCTCGGCGATCTCCGCCAGCACGCCCGGGGTGGGCGAGCCGTCGAAATGATCGCCGACGCCGAAAGCGACATGGTCGTTCCAGCCGTGGAAATGGCCGTGGAAGCGCAGGATCTTGTCCCGCCCGGTGAAGGCGCGGGCGAGACGCAGCGCCAACAGGTTGGCCTCCGTGCCGGAGGCGGTGAAACGCACCGTCTCGGCGCTCGGCACCATCTCGCGCACCAGTCCGCCCCAGCGGACCTCGAGCTCGTGGCCGGCGCCGAAATGGGTGCCGCGTTCCATCTGTGCCTGCACGGCGGCGACCACCTCCTCGCGGCCGTGGCCCAGCAGAAGGGCCCCGTGGCCGCCGTAGAAATCGACATATTCGTTACCGTCGGCATCCCATTTGCGTGGCCCCTTGGCGGAATCGACATAGATGCCGTAAGGCAGCAGGCGGCGCGAATCATGGGTGATGCCGCTCGGAAAGCTCTCGCGCGCCTGGGTGGCGAGCTTTTCCGAGCCGGGCGTGCGTTCGCGGTAGGCGGCGACGATGCGGGAATTGGAGAGCGTGGCGTCCATGGCTTGGGGTCCTCCTCACGCGCCCTGGCGGGCGAGCACGATGTTGTTCCATTGATCGAGGCGGGCGGTCCAGTTCGGTGGCACGACGGTGGTGCTGTCGTATTCCTCGACGATCAGCGGCCCCCGTCGGGTGGCCTCGTCGAGGTCGCCCCGGGCGAGGATCGCGGTCTCGATCCAGCCGGCCTCGGGCCCGTAATAGACCCGGCGGTCGGCGGAGACGGGCGCGGCGGCGGCATCGAGCGTGATGCGCGGCGGCAGGCGCGGCTGATCGGTGAGCCCCCGGCCCACGACCTTCAGCGAGACGAATTGCACGGTCTCGTCGTCCGAGCGATAGCCGAAGACCGCCTCGTGCGCCTGGGCGAACTGTTCGGCCAGCGTGGCAAGCACCTCGGGCCCGAGCGGCGGCTCCGGCAGGGAAAGGGAAAGCGGGGCGTTCTGCGAGACGTATTTAACCTCCGCCGAGCAAAGAAACTCTCGGGCCTCGGGGGCATAGCCATCCGCCGCGACCAGTGCCTCCGCCTGGGTCCTGAGCGCCGCGACAACGGCCTCGACTTGCCCGACCCCGTCCGGGTCGAACGCGCGGTAGAAGGCGCGAATGCACTGGTGTTCGCTATCGGCGAACAGCAGGCCGAGCGCGCTGAAAAGACCGGCGGCCGGTGGCACCATGACCTCGGCCGCGCCGAGCGCCTCGGCCAGGCCCGACACATGGACGCCACCGTTGCCGCCGAAGGCGATCAGGGGAAAGGCCGCAGGGTCGAGACCACGCTCGGAGGAGACGGCGCCCAGCGCCCGCATCATCCGGGCATTGGCGATCTGGTGGATGCCATGCGCCGCCCTTGTCGCGTCCTGACTGATCGCGGCCGCGATCTCGCCCACCGCACGCACCGCCGCTTGCCGATCGAGGGAGAGGTCGCCGCCCACCAGCGCCTCCGGGTTCAACAGCCCCAGCAGCAGGTTGGCGTCGGTCACCGTCGCCGCCCGGCCGCCCCGGCCATAGCAGGCGGGGCCCGGATCGGCGCCGGCGCTCCTCGGGCCCACCTGCAGGCCGCCGCCCGGATCGATCCAGGCGATCGAACCGCCGCCGGCGCCGACCTCGGCGATGTCGATGGTTGGGGCCTGCACGATATAGCCGCCGCCCCGGACCATGCGATGGCCGAGGGAGGCCTCGCCGCCGACCTCGGTTTCGGGCGCCAGCGCGAAGGCGCCGTCGACGATCAGTGCCGCCTTGGCCGTCGTGCCACCCATGTCGAAGACGATGCAGTCGGCCATGCCGGACCGCTCGGCGAGGCGGCGGGCCCCGACGACGCCCGCGGCGGGACCCGATTCGATGACGAAGATCGGCTTCTCCGCCGCCAGCGCCGCCCGCAGCACGCCGCCGTTCGACTGCATGATATTGAGCGGCACCGTGATGCCGATGGCCTGGAGACGTTCCTCCAGGCGCCGGGCATAGCCCTCGATCACCGGGCGGATGTAGGCGTTGACCACGGTCGTGCTGGTCCGCTCGTACTCCTGGATCTGCGGCACCAGCTCGGACGAGACGGTGACCGGCAGGCCCGGTAGTTCCTCGCGCAGGATCTCGGCCGCCCGTTCCTCGTGCGCGGCGCTGACATAGGCATTGAGGAAACAGATCGCGATGGCCGCCACGTCCTCTTCGGCAATCCGCCGGGCGAGCGCGCGCACGCCCGCCTCGTCCAGCGGCCGCACCACCCGGCCGTCGGCGCCGATCCGCTCCGCCACCTCGAAGCGCAGGCGCCGTTCCACCAGTGGCTCCGGCTTGCGGAAGGAGACGTCGTAGAGCCGGGGGGAGCGAAAGCGGGCGATCTCCAGCACGTCGCGGAAGCCCTCGGTGGTGAGAAGCGCGACGGTCACGCCCTGGCGCTCGATGATGGCATTGGTCGCGACCGTGGTGCCGTGCACCAGCTCGGCGATGTCGCCCGGACCGATCCCGGTCACGGCCAGCAGGGCAGCCACGCCGGCCTCGATCGCCAGGCTGTAGTCCTCGGGGCTGGAGAGGATCTTCTTGGTGTGGAGGGTGCCCGCGTCGTCCAGCAGCGCGATGTCGGTGAAGGTGCCGCCGATATCGATGCCGAGCCGCCACGCACTCATCGTTCGGCCATCCTCTGCCTGAGGGCCGTCGTCGCGGCCTCGTCGAGCTCCGGGTCGCCGCCGGTGACGACCACGCCGTATTCCGCCTCGGCGTGCGCGCGGCCGAGCTTTTCCTGCCGGATGTCCTCGACCACGGCTTCCGCGTCACGCTCCAAGGGATCGCCGTAGCCGCCGGAGCCGGCCATCTCGCTGCGGAAGACCTCGCCCCCAGCCATGCGGCGGACGAACTTGGCCGGCGCCTCTTCGGCGACACCGTCGCGGATGAACCAGGAGTGGGAGACCGCGCCGGGCTTGCCGCCGAAGATGCCCCAGCAGGGATGGACGTGGCGGTCGGCCCGCTGCTGCACGACCTGGCTCTCGTTCAGCATCCGGTACTGGCGGACCATGCCGAGGCCACCGCGATATTTGCCGGGCCCGCCGGTATCGGGGAGGAAGCCATAGGCCTCTATTCTGAGCGGGTTCTCCGCCTCGATCACCTCCACGGGCGTGTTGGAGAGGTTGCCCAGCCAATAGGGCCCGGCGTCCTGGCCGTCCTGGTCCGGGCCGCCGCCGCGCCCGGTCATGTTGTGGAACTCGACATGCAGGAAGCGCTTGCGGTTTTCGTCGAGGCCGGTGACCGAGAGGCCGAATTCGTTGCCGCCGGGACAGGCCGGCATCGCCTCGGGGAACAGCTTCACGAGCGCGCCGGTGACCGCCGTCCGCACCCTGTAGCCGCCCTGGCCGCGCGCGCCGAGCGCGGCGGGAAAGAGCGGGTTGACCCAGCTGCCCTCCGGCGCGATCACGTGAATTGGGCGATAGAAGCCGGCGTTGTTCGGCGTCTCCGGCGGCAGCACGGCACGAAGCGCCGCATAGGTCAGCGAGGCCGTGAACCAGTAGTTGGTGTGCAGCGCGCCGCCCATCTGGTCCGAGGTGCCGGTGAAGTCGGCGGTGATCTCGTCGCCCGCGACGGTGACCTTCACCTGGATGCGGACCGGCCCGCCGCCGACCCCGTCGTCGTCGTTCCACTCGGTGAACTCGGCCTCGCCGTCGGGCAGCGCGGCGATCCCGGCGCGCACGAAGCGCTCGGTATAGTCGCAGAGGGCGCCCATGTAGGTCGTCAGTTCCTCGGCGCCGTGGTTCAGAATCAGCTTCTCGATCTCCGCCGCGCCGGCGACGAGGGCCGCGATCTGCGCCCGGATGTCGCCCAGCATCGTGTCGGGGACGCGGGTGTTGTGCTCGATCACGCGCAGCAGCGTGTCGTTCGGCCGGCCCGCCTGGTGGATCTTGCTCGGCGGGATGCGCAGCCCCTCCTGCTGGATCTCGTCGCTGTCGGAGGCCTGGCCGCCGGCGACCCGGCCGCCCAGGTCCGTGTGGTGCAGGATCAGGCCGAGGAAGCAGATCCGCCTGCCGGCGTCGAACACCGGCAGGTACATGAAGATGTCGTTCAGGTGGCTGCCGCCGGCATAGGGATCGTTGTTGGCCAGCACGTCGCCCGGCTGGACGTCGTCGCCGAAATAGTCGAGGCAGCCCTTCAGCGCCGGCATCATGGCGCCCAGGTGGCCGGGCAGCGCCAGGCCCTGCGCCACCATGTCGCCCGAGGCGTCGAAGATCGCGGCGGAGAAATCCAGGTTGGCCTTGACGACGGTCGAACGCGAGGTGCGGATCACCGAGACCATCATGTTGTCGGACACCATGGTCAGCGCGTTCTTGATCAGCTCCAGCCGGATGGGGTCGATCTCGGCCATGGGTCGTTCCATGTCTTCGGACAAGGCGGTGTTCCTCCTTTACAGCGGGGCACGGATCGTCCCGGCGGGGGCGGGAAGCGGGGCGTCACCCTCGCGAACCGTCGGCGGCACCCGGCTCGCTTCGCCTCGACGATCGGGAAACCAGCGGGAAGTGGAAGACTATCCGAGCCGTGTCGAATTCGCCAACATGCCGGACCGACGCGTCACGCCCGCCGTTTCATCGACCGGCGCGCGCCGAAGATGCGGGCGATCTCCGAAACCCTCCGACGCGCCTCGTCCCGCATCCTTCGCGCCTCGGCTTGCCGCTCCGGCGCGGGGGCGGGAACACAAACCTCACACGTCCGGGAAGGTTCCGTGAGGGGTTTATGTGAATGCGGAATTGGCGGTTATCCACAGGCGACGTGATTATTCACAAAAACCACCCAGACCGTGTGAAAACTCTGGGTGCCGAGGGATTCCGTGCGACTCATGGCGATGTTAGGATTTGCCATGACACACATTCCTGGCATTGACCGCTCTCAGGTTCTGCTTCTGCCGGAAGCGGTGGACGATTATGTTGGCCCGGACAACCCGGTCCGCTTCATCGACGCCTTCGTGGATGGCTTGGACCTGGCGGCGGCCGGTTTCGAGCGCGTCGCGCCGAAGGCGACGGGTCGTCCCGGCTACGATCCGGCGGACCTGTTGAAGCTTTACATCTACGGCTATCTCAATCGGATCCGTTCGAGCCGCCGGCTGGAGGCCGAGGGCAAGCGTAATTTCGAAGTGATCTGGCTGTTGCGGCGGTTGTCGCCGGACTTCAAGACGATCGCCGATTTCCGGCGGATCAATCGGGCCGCCTTCCGACAAGTATTCCGGGAGTTCGTGGTGAGTCGGACCCGATTTCCTTGGACACAGAATTGGCTTAATCGAAGTGTCCAAGGAGGACCGGAACATGGCCGATAATTTTGAGAAGAAAGTTGCTGTTGATGGGCCTGTGGTAAATGCGGGCGAGCTTGGCTCGTCCACGTTTTCCCCAGGCCAGGCTTTGCCGGCAGGCCCGCTGGGACTTGGCCAGCGATGGACGGTGGCGCGCAAGCGTGAGGTCGTTCCGCGGCTTTTGCGTGACGAGCCGGTGCAACTTCTGTCGCGCCAGTTGGGCGTAGAGATCTTCCGGCTCGAGCAGTGGCGTGAGAAAGCGATCGGCGGGATCGACGCCTCGCTCAAGCAACGCAAGGGCGATCCGGTGCAGGCGGAACTGGATAGCGCCATGAAGCGGATCGGAGAGTTGACCATGCAGGTGGAACTGCTGGAGGCCAAGACGGAGACCTTCGGCCCTTTGGGGCGGCGGAGGTCGCGGCGATGAGTGCCGCCACCTCGCCCGGCACGGGTCTGGCCTACGGCCTGCGGCGGGTCTGCGCCGCCTGGGGCATGGCCCGCTCCTCGTTCTACGCCATGACCTCCGGCCAGCACGCCGAGCAGCCGCCGGCAAAGCGTCGGGGACCGAAGCCCGCGATCTCGGACCAGGCGCTGCTGGTGGCGATCGAAGCCGACCTGGAGGCATCGCCCTGGGAGGGCGAGGGCTACCGCAAGGTCTGGGCTCGGCTTCGGGTCTGTCGCGACATCCGGGTTGCCCGCAAGCGGGTGCTCCGCCTGATGCGCGAGAACAATCTGCTCTCGCCCCATCGCTGCCGCCGCCGTGGCGGCAATCCCCATGACGGTGAGATCATCACTCATGCCCCGAACCTCATGTGGGGCACCGATGGCGTTCGGGTGTTCACGGTGGACGACGGCTGGGGCTGGATCTTCACCGCCGTCGAGCATTGGAACGCCGAGTGTGTCGGCTGGCATGTCTGCAAGCGCGGCGACCGCTTCGCCGCCCTGCAGCCGATCTCCATGGGGCTTGCCGGGCTGTATGGCTCGACCGCGGCCGGCGCGGCTCGGGGGCTGGCCTTGCGGATGGATCACGGCTCCCAGTATCTGTCGGACCACTTCACCAACCAGATCAAGTTCTGGGGCATCCAGCCGTCCTACGCCTTCGTCGCCGAGCCCCAGACCAACGGCGTCGCCGAGCGGTTCAATCGCACGCTGAAGGAACAGATCATCCATGGTCGCATCTACCGCAACATCGCGGAGCTGCGGGACGCCGTCCGCGACTTCGTCGAACTCTACAATGCCCAGTGGATCGTCGAAAAGAACGGCTACCTGAGCCCCGCTCAAGCTCGTCAGGCGTGGCACGCCGCGATCTCAATCAGGCCCGCCGCGTGAGACAAACTTGTGTCCAAGGAACCGGGTGCGCTACACTGGGAGTTCGTGGCGCTATGCCGCGAGCTGGAGCTGTTCGGGCGCGAGCTGGTGGCGGTGGATGGCACGCGGATCAAGGCGGTGAACAGCCGGGAGCGGAACTTCACCAAAGCAAAGCTGGAGAAGGCGCTTGCCGAGAGCGACGAGAAGCTGGCGCGTTACCTCGAACGTCTCGACACGGCCGACGCGGAGGATGACGACGGTCCCGGCGGTGGCGATGTCGACGATCTCCAGGAGAAGATCGCGGCGATCCGAAGGCGGCGAGAGCGGCTCGAGGGGCACCGCGAGGTGCTTGCGAAGAGCGGAGAGGACCAGCTCTCGCTCACCGATCCGGACAGCCGGGCGATGCATGCCGCCACCCGGATCGGGGTCGGCTACAACATCCAGATCGCGGTGGACGCCAAGCACAAGCTGATCGCCGAGCAGCAGGTCCATAACAAGGTCAGTGACCTCGATCTGTTGGCCGAGACGGCGGTGGCGGCCAGGCAGAACCTCGGCGTCGAGCGGATCGACGCGGTCGCCGACGCGGGCTACTTCAAGATCGAGGACATCGAGGCTTGCGAGAGTTCCGGCGTCGTGCCGCACGTACCCAAGCCCCCGCGCGGGTCAGCGGTGAGCCAGGGGCTCTTTCCCAAGGAACGCTTCCGCCATGACGGTGGCGAGGACATTTACATCTGCCCCAACGGTCAACGCTTGGCGCCATACAGCAAGCGCAAGCTCCGCGATATCGTCCTCGCCAGTTACGCCAACAGTGCCGCTTGCAAGAACCGCGCGCTCAAGTCGAGGTGTACGAAGAGCGTCTTCCGCCGGATCACGCGCTACGCCGACGAAGTGATCCTGGAGCGCATGGCGGCACGGCTGGCGGCCCGCCCGAATCTGCTCGATGCACGCCGAGAGAGCGTCGAGCATCCCTTCGGCTCGATCAAACAATGGTTGGGCCAAGGTGCCTTCCTGACCCGGCGGCTGGAGAACGTGCGCGGTGAGTTCAGCCTCACGGCGCTGGCTTACAACATCCGCCGCGCGATCTCTCTGGTAGGTGTTCCCGCCCTGATCGCCGCCGCGAGGGCGTGAGGGGGGTATCTGGCCATAATCGAGCGCCCCACATCGATCCATGGAGGCCTGGAGCCCCTTCTGGAGGACTACCGGCGCCAAACCGCCGGATTCCGAGGGATCGCCGCGAATCTCGGTGACCTACTCCTCGACCCCCACCACCGCCCCAGTTTTCACACGGTCTGCACCGTTTTTGAGCGCCCGGTTCAATCGCAAGGCGCCGGACGTCGGCTTGAATATCAGAAAGGGCTAACGGTAAATACCGTCCAGCTCCAGGCATGGGGCCAGGTCGCCTCGAGGGGGAACGTACTCTCGGCTTTCGTCCTGCATCGGATTCGAGCCGCGACTCTCCCCCCTTCGTCCGAAGTGGCTCCGGGCGCTGGCATTAAATTAGGGATTCTTGATTTTCTGGACCCGCGCCAGCCTCTCTTGAATCAGGTGGCGGCCATTTGTTGCAGAAGCCCCGACGATGGACAAATTGGGGCAAGGGCTTATCCCTTTGAGCCCGGTTTGACGAGATGTTGAGTTTCTGGTGGGCGTCGGCAGCATGTTCGTGTAATGTTCCGTCATGGCCAGCCGCTGGAAATATGACCGCCCCATGTCCCGCGCCGCCTTCGAGGCGCGCTTTCCCGATGAAGCCTCCTGTGCCCGGCATCTCGCCGCCAGGCGCTGGCCCGACGGCTTCGTCTGCCCCGCCTGCGGCCATGACAGGGGCTGGGAACTGAAGCGGCGCCGGGCGAGCTGGGAATGTGCGGCCTGCGGGAAGGAGACCTCGGTGACCGCAGGCACGATCATGCACCGCAGCCACTTGCCCCTGAAGACCTGGTTCATGGCCGTTCACATCGTGACCAGCCACTCGAATGGTATCTCCGCCCTGCAACTCCAGGCCCAGCTCGGGCTCGGCAGTTACAAGAGTGCCTGGCTCCTGCTGCACAAGCTGCGCCGTGCCATGGTCAATCCGGATCGCAGCCTGCTTGAGGACCTGATCGAGATCGATGAGGCCACCCTCCCGTTCCGCACCGCAAAAGACCCGGCCACAGGCGGGCAAGGTCGCAGCCCACAAGGCAAGATGCGCATTGCCGGCGCGGTCGAGCTATCGCCCGAGGGCGAGCCACGCCGCATCCGGCTGGCGCCGATCGGGGATTTCTCCGCGCGCAGCCTTCGTGCCTTCGTTGCCGGAACCTCGGCGCCGGGCGCGCGGGTGATTACCGATGGCTGGAGCGGTTATTGCGGCCTGCCCGACCACGACCACCAGCCCAAGGTCGTCGGTGCAACGCCCGCCCATCTCGTGCTGACGTGGATCCATCGTGTGTTCTCGAACCTGAAGCGCTGGGCGCTCGGAACCTTCCATGGCCTGCGCCGCGCCCATCTGCGCCGCTACCTCGACGAGTTCGTGTTCCGCTGGAACCGCCGCCGCCACACCGCAACGGCTTTCGATACCCTGCTCGGCATCGGCACGCGCCTGCGACCCGCCGACTACCGCGACATCGTCGGACAACACGTCTGATCCCGGCAGGCCGGGCGCCAGCCACCGCCCGCCCTCCGATCCGCCTCAATCGGAGCCGAATACCGGCCCTCCAGTCTGCCTGACAGCACTCGAAACCAACTTCCTCAAGTCCAAAAGCTCCCGCACATCCCCCGGCACGGTCCGAAAACCGTGCCTGGAACGTAGAAGGCCGATCAACATCTGGTGTGACCGGAAGCAAAGGGATAAGCCATTTGGGGCAATAAGCTCGCTTGTGGGGCGAGAGGCGATAGCGGTCTCGCGTGAACCATGGTCGGTGCCACCGGGGAGTTACATATGCGCGTCTACTTGATGGTCCGGCCGCGTCTCTTGAAGGATTTTCCCGAACAGGCCCGGCGAGCGGAGACTCTGGGGTAGGACGGCATTACGATGCTGGAGCTGACGGTTCCCCCGACCCTGTCGGCGGTCGCGTCGGCGCTGAACTCGAGCCGAATCGATTTGCTGACCGGTATTTTCGTCGCGTTCCCGCGCAGCCCCAGGCCGACCGAGGCCGTGGGCATGGCGAGAAATGCGGGCTTGGTCCGTTGCGGCCGAGTTTTTCGCTCAGCTCGACCTCGCCGTGGACGACGCGGTGGCCGTGTTTGACCCGGGTTTCAGAGGGGGAGCCCCGGCGCCGCTTGCTCTTCGGCTCGAAAGGAGGCTTCGTGCTCGTGGTCGATCCGCCTTGCCATGACGCACCTCCTCCGCCCCTTGGGCGGAAAATCGCCTCGGGCGGGCGGGCGGTATAGCGGGCGGGGCGCAAAACTTCAATCCCCGGCGACGCCGATGTCCTCGTTCCAAAGTTCGGGGTGGGCGGCGATGAAGTCACGCATCATCGTCTTGCAGGTCGCGTCGTCGAGGACGACGACCTCGTGGCCATTTTCGCGCAGCCAGTCCTCGCCGCCGCGAAAGGTCTCGTTCTCGCCGATGACGACTTTGCCGATGTTGAACTGGCGGATCAGGCCGCTGCAGAACCAGCAGGGCGACAAGGTCGTCACCATGACCGTGTCGCGGTAGTCGGCGCGGCGGCCCGCGTCGCGGAAGGCGTCGGTCTCGCCGTGGACCGAGGGGTCGCCGTCCTGCACCCGCTTGTTGCGGCCCTTGCCGAGCAGGACTCCGCCGCGGGTGAAGAGCGCGGCGCCGATCGGGATGCCGCCCTCCTCGCGCCCCGCCACCGCCTCCAGAATCGCGACTTGCAGCATCTCTTCCGCCGTCATCGACGCCGCCTCCACCTCAAATGTGCAAGCCGCGGCCGAGGCCGAGGAGGGCGGCTTCGTGCAGCGCCTCGCTCCGGCTCGGGTGAGCGTGGATGGTGGCCGCGACGTCCTCCAGCCGGGCGCCCATCTCCAGCGCCAGCGTGAAGGCGGCGGAGAGTTCCGAGACCTCGGCGCCGACCGCCTGGGCGCCCAGCAGCAGGTGGTTGTCGGCGCGGGCGACGAGGCGGACGAAGCCTTCTTCCCGCGCCGTGGTCAGCGCCCGGCCGTTGGCGCGGAAGGGGAACTGGTGGGCTATCGCCTCGATGCCCGCTCCGGCCGCCGCCGCGCGCGTCAGGCCGGCGGTGACGATCTCGGGATCGGTGAAGCAGATCGCCGGCACCGCGATCCGGTCCCATGAGCGCCTGGCGCCGGCCAGGATCTCCGCCACCATCTCGCCCTGGGCCATGGCGCGGTGCGCCAGCATCGGCTCGCCCGTGACGTCGCCGATGGCATGGACCCCGCGCATCGAGGTGCGGCACCGGGCATCGATGCGGATGAAGTGGCCGTCGCGGTCGAGGTCCAGGCCCTCCAGGCCGAAGCCGTCGACCGCCGGCAGCCGTCCGATGGTCACCAGAACCTTTTCCGCTTCGATGCTCCGCGCCGCGCCGCCCGCCCGGACCTCGAGGCCCCCGCCGTCGGCGGCGAGGCCCAGTGCCTCCGCCCCCGTCAGCACCTCGACGCCGAGTTCCGCCAGCCTGGCCGCCACCGGGCGCACCAGATCGGCCTCGTGGTGGGGCAGCAGCCGGGGAAGCGCCTCGACGACCGTGACGCGCGCGCCCAGCTTGGCGAAGGCGGTGCCGAGTTCCAGCCCGATGTAGCCGCCGCCGATCACCGCCAGGCTCTCGGGGACTTGCGCCAGCGCCAGGGCCTCGGTCGAGGAAATCACCGCCCCGCCGAAGGGGAGTGCTGCAAGCGCCGCCGCGCGCGCGCCGGTGGCGACGAGGATCGACTCGGCCCGAATCACCTGGAGGCCGGTCTCGGTCTCGACTTCCACGGTCTTGCCGTCGCGGAAGCTCGCCCAGCCCTGAAGCGTCTTCACCCCCGCCTTCTTCAGCAGGCCGGAGACCCCGAGGTCGAGCCGCGCCACCAGCCCGTCTTTCCAGGCGACGGTTTGCGCGAGGTCGATTTCGGCCGAGGCGAGGCGGATGCCCAAGGGCGAGGCGCCGTCGGCCGCCCGGCGCATCTCGTGGAAGGCGTTTGCCGCGTGGATCAGCGCCTTGGAGGGAATGCAGCCGACGTTGAGGCAGGTCCCGCCCAAGGGCCCGGCCTCGACGATCACGGTGTCGAGGCCAAGCTGGCCGGCGCGGATCGCCGCGACGTAGCCGCCGGGACCAGCGCCGATCACGAGCAGTTTGCAGGTGATGTCTCGCATCGCTCAATCGTCCATGAAAATGGTCGCCGGCCGTTCCATCCGCCGCCGGATTGCCTGGATGAAGAGGGCCGCGTCCATGCCGTCGATCACCCGGTGATCGAAACTGGAGGAGAGGTTCATCATCCGCCGCGGCACGAACTCCCGTTCGTCGCCATCCCAGACCGGGCGGACCTGCATCTTGTTGACGCCGACGATTGCCACCTCGGGATGGTTGATGATCGGCGTGCTGGCGAGGCCGCCGAGCGCGCCCAGCGAGGTGATGGTGATGGTCGAGCCCGAAAGCTCCTCCCGGCTCGCCATGCCGGCGCGGGCGAGGGTGGCGAGGCGTTCAACCTCCGCCGCCGACTGCCAGAGGTCGAGCGCCTCGACATGGCGCGCCACCGGCACCACGAGACCGCCCGGCGTCTGCGTCGCCAGGCCGATGTGGACGCCCCCGTATTGCCGCACCAGGCCCGCCTCGTCGTCGAAATGGGCGTTCATGAGCGGCTGGGCCGTAATCGCCTTGACCATCGCTTGCATCAGGAAGGGCAGGATGGTGAGCCGGGGCCGGCCCTCGACAAGCTCGACGTTCAGGCTCTCGCGTAGCTTTTCCAGCTCTGTCATGTCGACCTCGTCGACATAAGTGATGTGGGCGATTTGGCGGCTGGAGCGCGTCATCGCCTCGGAAATGGCGCGGCGCAGGCCAACGACCTTGACCTCGCGGACCGCGGTATTGGCGCGACGGACGGCGCCCGCCGATGCCGTCCCGCCGGCGAACCAGGCATCCAGATCCTCGTGCATGATGCGCCCCGCCGGTCCCGTCCCCGGCACCTGGCGCAAGTCGGCGCCGCCTTCGCGCGCACGGCGTCGGACCGAGGGCGCGGCGATCGGCCGCTCCCCCTCGGACCGGGGCGGGCCCGCCGCGACGGCGCGCGGGCGCGGGGCGGTCGGCGGCGCGGTCTCCACCGCCAGTGGCGTGGCCTCCGGCGCCGGTTCGGCCGCCACCGCGTCCGGCAACCTCGCCTCGCCGTCGAGATTGCCCTCGCCCGCGACTTCGAGGCGCACCAGCGGCGCGCCGACGGCGACCTTCTCGCCGATCTCCGCCCCCAGCCACAGGATCTCGCCGTCGATGGGGGTGCGGATCTCCACCGCCGCCTTGTCGGTCATCACCACGGCGACGATGTCGTCCTCGCGCACTCGGGCGCCGGGCGCGACGTGCCATTCGACCAGTTCGGCCTCGGCGATGCCCTCGCCCGCTTCGGGCAGCTTGACGAGATACTCGCCCATTTCAGGCCTCCAGCACGGCCGACAGCGCCTCGCCGATCCGTGCCGGTCCGGGGAAGTAGTCCCATTCCTGCGCGTGCGGATAGGGCGTATCCCAGCCCGTGACCCGGCGGACCGGCGCCTCAAGGTGGAAAAAGCATTCTTCTTGCACGAGCGCCGCCAGCTCGGCGCCGAAGCCGGAGGTGAGCGTCGCCTCGTGTACCACCAGGCAGCGGCCGGTTTTGCGCACGGAGTCGGTGATGGTTTCGAGGTCGAGCGGCAGCAGGGTTCTGAGGTCGATCACCTCGGCGTCGATTCCGCTCTCCTCGACCGCCGCGAGGCAGACGTGGACCATGGTGCCATAGGCGATGATCGTCGCGGCCGTCCCGGCGCGGCGGACCGCCGCCCGGCCGAGCGGTACCACGTAGTGGCCCTCCGGCACCTCGCCCAGCTCGTGCCCCGACCAGGGCGTCACCGGCCGTTCGTGATGGCCGTCGAAGGGCCCGTTATAGAGCCGCTTGGGCTCCAGGAAGATGACGGGATCGTCGTCCATAATCGAGGCGATCAACAGTCCCTTCGCATCATGCGGGTTGGACGGCACCACCGTCTTCAGGCCCGAGACGTGGGTGAAGAGCGCCTCCGGCGACTGGCTGTGGGTCTGGCCGCCGAAGATGCCGCCGCCGGTGGGCATGCGGATGGTGATCTGTGCGGTGAAATCCCCGTTGGAGCGATGGCGCAGCCGCGCCGCCTCCGAGACGATCTGGTCGTAGGCCGGATAGACGTAGTCGGCGAACTGGATCTCCAGGCAGGGCCGGAGCCCGTAGGCCGCCATGCCGATCGCCGCGCCGACGATGCCGGATTCGTTGATCGGAGTGTCGAAGCAGCGGGTGCGGCCGTATTTCGCCTGCAGGCCTTGGGTGCAACGAAACACGCCGCCGAAAAAGCCTGCGTCCTCGCCGAAGACGACGACGTTCTCGTCGCGGTCCATGCAGATGTCCATGGCGTCGCGGATCGCCTCGATCATCGTCATCCGCGCCATGGCTCAGTACCCCGCCTGCTGGCGCTGGCGGCGCAAGTGCGGTGGCATTTCGGCATAGACGCCCTCGAAGATGTCGCGCACGCTCGGATGGCCGCCGGCATGAAGCGTGCCGTGGCGCTCCGCCTCCTTCTGCGCCGCGACCACCGTGTCGGCGATCTCGGCCTCGGCCTGGGCGTGGCGTTCCTCCGACCATTCGCCAATTCCGATCAGGTGGTTCTCGAGGCGGATGACCGGATCGCCGAGCGGCCAGGCGTCGCTCTCGGCCTTGGGCCGGTAGGCGGTCGGATCGTCGGAGCTGGAGTGGGCACCCGCCCGGTAGGTGACGTATTCGACCAGCGTCGGGCCGAGATTGGCGCGCGCCCGTTCGATGGCCCAGCGGGCGACGGCGTGGACCGCGAGGTAGTCGTTGCCGTCGACCCGAAGCGCCGGAATGCCGAAGCCGTGACCGCGCGCGGCGAAGGTGCCCGCCCCGCCCCGGGCGATACCCTGGAAGGTCGAGATCGCCCACTGGTTGTTGACGATATTCAACACCACGGGCGCCTTGTAAGTCGAGGCGAAGACGAGGCCGGCGTGGAAATCGGATTCCGCCGTCGAGCCGTCGCCGATCCAGGCGGCGGCGATTCGGCTGTCCCCCTTGATCGCCGAGGCCATGGCCCAGCCGACCGCCTGCACGAACTGGGTCGCCAGGTTGCCGGAGACGGTGAAGAAGCCATCCGCGCGGCTCGAATAGAGCACCGGCATCTGGCGCCCCTTCAGGGGATCCAGCTCGTTGGAGAAGATCTGGTTCATCATCTCCACCAGCGGATAACCGGCGGCGATCAGCAAACCCGCCTGCCGGTAGGTCGGAAAGTTCATGTCGCCCGGCGAGAGCGCACTCTGAAAGGCGCAGGCGATCGCCTCCTCGCCGAGGTTCTGCATGTAGAAGGAGGTCTTGCCCTGGCGCTGGGCGATCAGCATGCGGGCATCGAGGGCGCGAAGCGTCATCATGTGGCGCAGGCCCGCGCGCAATTCCTCCGCCGACAACAGGCCCGCCCAGGGGCCGACCGCCTCGCCATTCCGGTTGAGGACACGAATGATCGAGAAGGCGAGGTCGCGGATCTCCTCCGGCGCCACGTCGATGGGCGGGCGGTCCACCGTTCCGGCCCGGGGAATCGCGACGTCGGAAAAGTCCGGCGTATCGCCGGGCCGGACCTCCGGCTCCGGCACGTGCAGGCTCAGGGGTTTGGTTGCGTCCATCCGCGCCTCCGCTTGCTCCAATTGGCCAAGCCTGCGCCAAGTCGCCGCGCGGCTCAAGGACATCGGATGAGACGCGGCAATTGCCAGGCGGCGGCGGGGCGCCCCTCCCACCCCGCCTCAAGCGGCCCCGGGCGGCGCGGCGGCGATTCGACGAATATGGCCGGCGACCCAGGCGCCGCCCGCTGGCGACAGCAGGGAAAGGCTGGCGGTCCGCCGGTCCGTCTCGATCACCACCGTCCGATCGGCCGTCTCGACGACGCCGAGGCGCACGGGCTTGATCCAGACCTGCTCGATCTCGTCGAGGGGGAGGCTTCGTCTGGACAGCCGGTCGCCACCGAGGTTGAGCGAGAGCAGCAGGCGGTTGTCGGCGACGTCGATGCGGTAGTGCGCGTGCGTGCGGTGGAAATGGGCCACGAGAGGCGCCGCCAACAGAAGAAGCGGCAGTTGCTGGTCGAAGCCGAAGAACGCGTAGATGCCGCCGAGGACGGGGATGAAACTCAAGAGAAAGATCCCGCCCAGCCTCTGGCGCACCCGGGCCCGGCGCGGCTCGCGCGGGTTCCACTCGACGCCCTCCGGCGGCGCCTCGTCGCCCCTGAGCGCCCCTTCCAGCCGGCCCTCGGCCGCGAAGTCGCGGAGCGGCGCGTCGAGCTCGCCCGGCTCCCGCCGCATCGTCTCGCCGTGGTCGAGCTCGCGGAGCGCCGGGAGATCGAGGCCGCGGGCGACCGCCTCCCAGCGTGCCCGGACACCCTCCTCGCTTCTCATTTCCAGTATCGGCACGGTCCGGGTTGGATCGTCGCGGTGTTTCAGTTCCAGGAACCAGACAGTGTGGGAACTGCTGCCTCCGCCGGTTATGGCGGAGGTCCGCGTCTCCTCCCGCCAGAGGACGCCGTCATAGGCCTCGAGCGGCTCCGTCCAGGTCTCCCGGCCGGTACGGTAGCAAACGCCCTCGGCATCGATCTCGAAGGTTCGATCGCGGACCCGGCCGCGCCAGCGGGCGATCAGCTCCAGGACCAGTATCAGTCCGGCGGCAATGCCCGCGGCCACCAACAGCGGCTCGTCCAAGGGGTCGTTCCGGCTGCCGAAGATCGTCAGCACGTAGAGGGCGAGGACGACGGCCTGGAGGATGCGCCAGAAGAGCCGGCCGCGCTTGCGGCGGATGACGATGGGAAGCCGGGACTCCGCGCCGCCCGCCGCCATTCGGTGCCTCCCTATGCCGCCCGAACGCCCGCCGCCTCGGCGTAGTACCAGCCGGTGCGGCGCAGCAGGCGGCGGGCCGTGGCGGCGAAGGGGCGCCGCGCGTGCATCAGGTGGGTGTTGTCCCAGATGACGACATCGCCCTCGGCCCAGACGTGTTCGTGGACGAAGCGGTCCTGGCTCGCCCAGGACGTGAGTTCGCCGAGCAGCGCCGCGCTCTCGTCCTCTCCCATGCCCTGGATACCCTGGGTGTGGGCCGGGCTGAGGTAGAGCCCCTCGGTACCGAGGCGCGGGTGGGTTCGGACCAGGGAATGGACCACGTCCGGCGTCGCCCGGCGCTGCGCCTCGGGGAGCGGCTGGCCCCCGGTCTTCTCGGTCACCAGAATCGAGAACACGGTGTCGAGGTTTTTCAACTCCGCCCGCCGCGCCGCGGGCAAGGCCGCGAAGGCGCCCGCCAGGTCGGCGAACAGCGTGTTGCCGCCCGCCTCCGGGATCTCCACCGCATAGAGCAGCGTGCCGAAGACGCGGCGCGCGGTGTAGGCCTGGTCCGAGTGCCAGGCGAGGCCCTCGTGGCCCAGCGCGCCGATCGGCCGTCCGTCCTCCGCCAGGTTGGAGACCAGCAGCACCTCGGGGTGTTCGGCTGAGTGGAACTGGCTGCGGACATGGACGAAGAGTTCGCCGAAGCGGCGCGAGAAGCGCATCATCTGGCCATCGTCGAGCTTCTGGTCGCGCAGCACGACGACCTTGTTCTCCATCCAGGTCCGGCGCAGATCGGCGAAGGTGGCGGCGTCCAGATCAGCCCCCAGGTCGACGCCGAGGACCTCGGCCGCGAATCCGTCGGCCAGCGGTTTGGTCGTCAGGGCCATGGTTTCCATCCTCTTGCGCCGTTCCGCCGATGCCGCCCTTCGAAGTATCCGGGTTTCCGGCGGCTCTTCAAGCCATCCCGCGCGGGGATGGCCCTTCCCGCGCCGCCGCCCGCTCCCCTATAGTCGCCGGGCCGCGTGAGACGGTCACGAGCGAGGGCGCGCATGGCCAAGGTCCGGAATATCCTCTTCATCATGTGCGACCAGCTGCGCGCCGACTATCTGGGGTGCGAGGGCCATCCCCACCTGGAGACGCCCCATATCGACGCGCTGGCGGAACGCGGCGTGCGCTTCACCCGGGCCTACTGCCAGTCGCCGGTCTGCGCGCCCAGCCGAATGAGCTTCTATACCGGACGCTACATGTTCAGCCACGGCGCCAACTGGAACAACATTCCATTGCGCGTCGACGAGTGGACCATGGGCGATTATCTCCGACCCCTCGGCATGCGGGTAGCGCTGGTCGGCAAGACCCACATGACGGCGGACGACGCCGCCATGGCACGGCTCGAGGTGACGCCGGAGAGCGCGATCGGCCGCTTCGTGGCCGAGTGCGGTTTCGAGGCCTGGGAGCGTGACGACGGCCTGCATCCCGAACAGATCGCCGATCCCGATCTCGCCTACAACCGCTATCTCCGCGACCTCGGCTTCGAGGGCGAGAACCCTTGGCACATGGCGGCCAACTCGGCGGAAGGCCCCGACGGCGAGATCCTGAGCGGCTGGCACATGCGGAACGCCCGGCTGCCCACGCGCGTGCCGGAGGAACATTCCGAGACCGCCTATATGACGAACCGGGCGATGGCCTTCATTGCCGAGGCCGGCGAGACGCCCTGGTGCCTGCACCTCTCCTACATCAAGCCGCACTGGCCCTATATCGCGCCCGCGCCCTACAACGACATGTACGGCGCCAACCAGGTGGTTCCCGCCAATCGCCACCCGGGCGAGCGCGCCGATCCCCATCCCGTGCACGCCGCCTTCATGACCCACGACGACAGCCTCGCCTTCCAGAGCGAGGAGGTACGCCACCATGTGATCCCGACCTACATGGGCCTGGTAAAACAGATCGACGACCATATCGGCCGGCTGATGGCGTTCCTGCGGGACGAGGGACGTCTGGACGACACCATGATCGTCTTCACCGCCGACCATGGCGACTATCTGGGCGACCATTGGTTGGGCGAGAAGGAGCTTTTCCACGAGGCCGTGGCCCGCATTCCGATGATCGTCGTCGATCCCGACGCCTCGGCCGAGGCGACCCGAGGCGTGGCCGACCCGCGCCTGGTGGAAGCGGTCGACCTGTTGCCGACCTTCCTGGAGGCGAAGGGCGGCGCGCCGGCGCCTCATCGCCTGGAGGGCCGCTCCCTCCTGGCGCTGCTGCGCGAGGGTGGCGTGGCGGCCGGGTGGCGCGAGGCGGTGTTCAGCGAAACGGACTATTCCATCCGCAAGGCGCGCCTGGTGCTCGACGTGGCGCCGGGTGACGCGCGCGCCTTCATGGTTCGCGACGAGCGGTGGAAATACTGCCATTACGAGGGCTTTCCCCCACAGCTCTTCGACCTCGAGGAGGATCCGGGCGAGCTGCGCGACCTCGGCCGCGACCCGGCGCTCGACGGCATCCGCGCGGAGATGCACGAGCGACTCTTCGCCTGGCTACGGGCCCGGCGGACGCGGATCACGCTCTCGGACGAGGAAATCGCGGGGCGCACCGGCAAGGGGCGCCAGCGGGGCTACCTGATCGGCGTCTGGTGAGCGGATCCGGACCGGGAACGCATGGCTCGACGTCTGAAAATTCTCGTCTTTCCCTTGCTGCTGGCGCTGACGATGCAGTTGGCCAACCACGCGCGCGACGGCTCGCCGACGCTCGAGGGCCGGCTCGTCGGCATCGACGGCTACACCCACCTGATGCGGGCCGGCGTCCTGATGACGGACGGCGGCTGGTTCGACCGGCGCCTCGCGCGGGGCAATCCGCCGGCCGGCGACGACATCTACTGGCCGCGTCCCTACGACCTGCTGCTGATCGCCGGCGCGCTGCCCTTCCTGCCCTTCGTCGAGCGGGTGGACGCGCTTTACCTCTCGGGCGTGATCGCCGGGCCGCTCCTGCACCTGGCCGCCCTGGTCCTGCTGATCGGCATCGGCCGGCGCTATTTCGACGGCGAGGGCCAAGTCCTCCTCGGCATCGTCTTCGCCCTCGGCTTCTTCGTCATCCACCTGGCCTCGATCGGCCGGCCGGACCACCATGCGTTGCTGCTGTTGCTCTTCGTCTGGCAGGCGGGGGCAATGGCGCGCCTGCTGGCGGCCGACGCCGCGCGCTCGGCGGCCTTCTGGGCGGCCCTTCCCGCCGTCGCCGGCCTCTGGATCAGCCTGGAGGCCCTGGTGGCGACGGGCCTGGGCCTCGCGGCGCTCGGCCTCGGCTGGATCCTGTCGCGGGGCGATTTCGCGGCCCGGGCGGCCCGCCATGCCCTCTGGCTGACCGCCGGCGCGACCGTGGCGCTGGCGATCGAGCATGGGACGGGCGCCCTCGATCTCGTCGTCTACGATGCTTTGTCGCTTCCCCACCTGACCCTGCTGGCGGGCGCGGCGGCGGCGATCTCCGTCGTCGCACGCCTGGATCGCCTGGGCGGGCTGGCCGGCGCGGCCTGGCGCCGCGCCCTGCTGGTCGCCCTCGCGATCCTGTTGCCGGCGGGGCTGGTCGCCTGGCTGTTCCCGGCCTTTCTCGACGGGCCCTACGCGGCCATGTCGGAAGAATCGATCCGTCGCTGGGCGCTCGAAATCGCCGAAATGCGGCCGATGCTCGATCCCCGCGATCTCGGCGCCAGCCTGCCGGGATTCGTCTTCCACCTGGGCGCCGCCATCCTGGCCTTGCCGGTCGCCTTGCACCACGCTTTGCGGGGCCCGGTCGGGCGGCGGCGCGAGTGGGCCTATCTCGCCGCCCTCGGCGTCGTCTTCGTGGTCTTCACCGCCTACCAGCAGCGCTGGGGCGGATTCGCGCAAGTGGCGCTGGCGATCCCGCACGCGGCGCTGATCCTCGCCTGCCTCGCCCGCGCCGACCGCCTGGGCCGGCTGGCGCGCCCGCTGGCCCGCGCGGGGCTCACCGTCGGCCTGCTGCTGGGGTTCCCGATCCTGGGCCTGGCGCTGATCAAGAGCCCGCCACCCGGCCTCGCCGCCCCGCCGGCGCCCGCCTGTCCGTTGACCGAAACCGCGCGCTGGCTGGAGTCGGCGCCCGAGCTCGGCCCCGGGCGGCGGCGCCTCGTCACCCACGTGAACTTCGCGCCGGAAATCCTCTACCGCACCCCCCACGAGGTGATCGCAACGCCCAACCACCGCAACTGGGCGAGCATCATGGACAGCCTCCATGCGCTGGAATCGCCGCCCGACGCGGCGCGCGAAATCATCGACCGGCGCGGTGTCGACCTGCTGCTGGTCTGCCTCGGCGCGCCCGAAGCCCGCGAACTGATAGCGCAATCGCCAGACGGCCTCGTCGCCCGGATCGCCGCGGGTCGCCCGCCGTCATGGCTCAGCGAGGTCGATACGCCCTTCCGAGCACGAAGCGGCATGCGGCTCTATACGCTCTCGCCTTAGTCGTCTGACAAAAAGCTCTCGGCTGAGCGATTGGTTTTGGGGTCGGTCAGGAGTTTTGACCATAAAAACCCCTCGGCATATGATCGCGTACCGGCAAATCTGACAGCTTGAACCGGAGTGACCAGAAGATGAGCGATTCAGGCCAGACAACGAAATTTACGGATCAAGGACGCCAAGTTGCCGATCATTGGTCGAGGCTGGCGGTGACTTATGAGGGTGCGCTCCAATCCCTTGAGAAACAAGGAATTGCCGCTACTGCGGTCAAACCCGAAGATTTGCACGGATTGGATATGATCCACATGGGTGGCGTTGCCGCAACGGACGAGTTGGCCGATATGGCGAGTGTTCGAGCCGGTGATCGGGTTCTCGACGTTGGAAGTGGCGTCGGAGGACCAGCACGACGCATGGCGAATAAGTACGGGGCCGACCTATGGGGTGTGGAACTCAGCGAAACCCTATGTGAGACGGCGATCAAGTTGACCGAATTAGTTGGACTGGAAGGCCAGGTTCATTTTAAGCACGGTAGCGCCCTTAACCTTCCCTTCGATGATGATGAGTTCGATGCGGTGACCATGCAGCATGTCGCAATGCAAATTTCCGAGAAGAAACAATTGTTTTCTGAGCTGACGAGAGTCGTCAAGCCTGGAGGTTGCTTGGCCTTGCACGAGCTATTCGCCGGAGAAGGAGAGCTGCACTATCCTCTTGCATGGGCGATCGAGCCCAGTATGTCGGCGCTTGAGTCGATTTCCGAATGCTCAGAGCGGTTATCAAAGTCTGCATTTTTCGCTGGCGGTTTTATTGATCACAGTGAAGATGGCTGGAAGTTCCATGAGACAAATATAGAAGCGTATAACTCCGCGTTCTCTCGAAATGAGGGGACGCAAGGCTTATCCACCGAAGTCGTCGAGGCGCGACTACGCGCCTCAGTGGCAATGGAACGAAACCTGCGTACGGGGTCTCTTAAAATTGGCATGCTGGTCAGCCGTAAGAGCCAATAGTAGTAGTAAGCGGCCGCGATAAGGTACGGCGATACCTGACTCGGAGTCCAATCAGCGGCCTTGTCATTCGGACAACACCTATACCACGTCGCGCGATACCACCGATGCAGTCAACGCCTTAGCTGCCCGTGATTGTCGCCTCGCGCCGTTCGACCTTGGCGGCGATGCCCTCGCGGGCATCGGTGCTGTCGTAGACGGCGGCGACCATGGCGTCGGTATCGCCCCGGTCCAGGTCGAAATAGAACGCCGCCTGCTTTAACATGATCGCCTTCATGGTCCGCAGCGACATCGGCGCATTGCGGGAAAGCCGCCCGATCACCCTGGCGGCCGTCGCCTCCAGTTCGCCCGCCGGGCAGGCCCGGGCGATGACGCCCAAGTTTCGGAGCCGTCCGGCTGTAAGCGGCTCGCCCAGCAGCAGCAGCTCCCGCGTCGTTACCGCCCCGGCCGTCTCCATCAGCTTCTTGGTCAGGAACCAGGTGGTGGTGACACCCAGCTGCGCCAGCGGCATGGCGAAGGGCGCCGTCTCGTCAGCGACGACGAAGTCGCAATGGAGCGCCAGTTCGCAGCCCCCCGCGATCGCCGGGCCCTGCACCACCGCGACGACGGGGAGCGGGTAGTGCTGCACCGCGTTGAACATCGCTTCTATCCGGTCCGCTTCACCCGGCTCGACCCCGGCGGCGGAGAGCTGCAGGCCGGCGCTGAATACCGTGCCCTCGGCCCGGAGGACAGCGAGACGTTCGTCCGCCTCGGGCTCGGACTCGAAGATGGTCCGGAGTTCCGCCATCATCTCGGGATTGATGGCGTTCCGCTTTTCCGGCCGCGTCAACGTCACCACCCGTGCCGCCCCCTCGCGCTCGACCCTGACCAAACTCATCGCGGCTCTCCTCATCCTCGATTGTCGCTTCCGGGACTTCCGATAGCCCAAATCCAGCGCGGTTTCCACGGTGACGCTTGCGGCCGGCGGAAGGCTCGGGCCAGACTCCGCGCCGCGTGGCACGAGGGGAGGCGCGAGCGGTGGAAACACAGTTCGAATTGACGGCGGAGCAAGTGCTGCTCCGCGACACCATCCGGGCGCTCGCCCGCGACAAGGTGGCGCCGCGCGCGGCGGCGATCGACCGCGACGCGGCCTATCCCCAGGACATGTTTGATCTCTTGCGCGACCAGGGCCTCTTCGCGCTGCCCTTCCCGGAGGAACACGGCGGCACCGACAGCATCCTCGCCGCCTGCCTCGCCGTCGAGGAGTTGAACCGGGTCTGCTACAACACCGCCTATCTGCTGGTCGTGCAGTGGTCGACCCTGGGCGCAATTCTTTATGGCGGCGACGAAGTGCAAAAGGCGCGGCTGCTGCCGGGCTTGGTCTCGGGCGATCTCCGCGCCTCGATCTCGGTGACGGAGCCCGGCGCCGGCTCCGACGTCGCGGGCATCGCGACGCGGGCCGATGCGGTTACCGGCGGCTACAAACTCACTGGGGCCAAGATTTTTTGCACGAACGCCACCGTCGCCGACTTCTTCATCGTCGCCGCCAAGACCGACCCCAGCCGGCGCCATGGCGGCATCAGCGCCTTCCTGGTGGACCGCGACACGGCTGGCTTCGAGATCGGCCGCGAAGAGGACAAACTCGGCGCGCGCGGGGTTCCGAGCTGCGAGTTGCGCTTCGAGGGGGCTTATCTGCTGAGCGAGAACCGCTTGGGCGAGGAAGGCACGGGCTTCCGCACCATCATGGAGGCCTTCAACAAGGCCCGCCCGATCATGGGCGCGCGCGGCGTCGGCCTGGCCCAGGGGGCGCTCGATCTCGCGGTCGACTATGTCCGCGAGCGCGAGGCCTTCGGCCAGCCGGTGGCGGATTTCCAGGGGGTGCGCTGGATGCTGGCGGACATGGGAATGGGCGTCACCGCGGCCCGGCGGATGGTTTATGCCTGCGCGGCGATGGTCGACCGGGGCGTCGCGGGCCGCGAACTCGCGCCGCACGCCGCCATGGCGAAATGCTTCGCGACCGACGTCGCCATGCGGGTGGCGACGGATGCGGTCCAGCTCTGGGGCAGCCAAGGGATCAGCCGCGACAATCCGGTCGAGCGTTATTTCCGCGATGCCAAGGTGCTGCAGATCATCGAGGGCACCAATCAGATCCAGCGCAACATCATCGGCCGCCACCTGATCGACACGACGCCGGTGCCGCCCAGGTAGATGTCGTTATTGAACGGGTTGGCCAGGCGGGCCGCCGCAAGGAAGCTCAGGCGGTCTCGCTCGGAGGGGCTTCGGCGCCCTCGGGCGAGGCCTCCTCGGCGTCCGGATCCGCATCCGGATCGGCCACATCGGTCTTCTGGGCCTTGGCCTCGGCCTTGGCCGCCTTCTTGGCGGCCTTGCGTCGTTCGCGCTCTTGGCGCTCGAATCGATAGTTGGGTTTGCGTGCCATGCCGTCCTTCGCGTTACGAGTGTGATCGCGGTATCGCGATCGAATCACGGCTCGGGGCCGATCTCCACCATTCCACGCCCCGGGGGCGCCCCGCAACGATTTTCGCGGCCTCTCAGTCGCCCTTGATCATGCGGCCGCCGATCCGCTTGCCGCCCAGCACGTGGAAATGCAGGTGCGGCACCTCCTGGTGGGCATCCTCGCCGTTGTTGGCGATCAGCCGGTAGCCGCTCCGCTCGACGCCGGCGATCCGCGCGGCCTCGCCGATGGCGCGGACCAGGTCCGCCTGCTCCGCCGCGCTGGCATCGCGGGAGAACTCGTCCATGGTGACGTAGTGGCCCTTGGGGACGACCAGGACATGGACCGGCATCTGCGGGCTGATGTCGTGGAAGGCGAGCGCGTGGGTGTTTTCGAACACTTTCTTGCAGGGAATTTCGCCGGCGATGATCTTGGCGAAGATGTTGTCGTCGTCATAGGCCATGGGCCGGCGCTTACTTCCGCTCGGCCGCGCGCTCGGCGAGCTCGGCCCAGACCGCCTCGGGCCGCACCTCGCGCGCCGCCAACAGGACCAGCAGGTGATAGATCAGGTCGGCGCTCTCGGAAACCAGCCGCTCGTCGGATTCCGAGAGCGCTGCGACCACGGTTTCCGTCGCCTCCTCGCCCACCTTCTGACAGATCTTGCCCAGCCCCCGCTTGAAGAGCCGCGCGGTCCGCGATTCCTTCGGGTTGGCGCCGCGCCGGGTCTCGATCACCTCGAACAGGTGGTCCAGGATCTCGGCGGTTTCGCTCGACGGTTCGCTCACCTGGCTTCACTCCGCGTGTTGTCACTATTCCGCCCATATCGGGTGCCATCCCGGTCCAGGTCAAATTATTTGTGCCGACCGTGGGCGCAAGATGCGGATAGTCGGAAGCCTTCATCCGACGCATCCTCGGCTCCAGGACAAGTGAAGACGAGGCATGTCGATCAAATTCGAAGCCCTGGCCAGCGATGCCGTCGAGAGCCTGCGAGGCGGCGGCCTCGACGCCTAGCGCCACGCGGCCGAGCGGTGCGTCTCGAATGGCGGCGGCACGCCCTCGTCACTGCCTGGCGCCGGTGGCCGAGGGCGAGCCCTACCTGGTTCTGGCCCACCGGCCATTCACCTCGCCGCAGCCCTATGCGGAGACGGGACCGATCTTCCTGCATGCCGAGGCCTGCGATCGCGCCGCGCCGAGCGCGGAGATCCCGGCGATCCTCTCCAGTCCCGAATACATCGTTCGCGGCTACTCGCCCGACGAGCGGATCGTCCATGGCACCGGCGGCGTGATCGCGAGGGCGGAAATCCCGGCCCGCGCGGCCGAACTGCTGGCCGACAAGAATATCGCCTTTGTCCACGTCCGCTCGGCCCGCAACAACTGCTTCCAGTGCCGGTTCGAGCGGGCGCCCGGCTGATCGCCTCGAAGGCTGAAGATCTTCTTGGCATTAGCAGTCTGTCGGCCAAAGCCGCCGGTCACGCCGGGGTGTGGAAACGGAAATTCTGGCCCCCGTCGGGTCCCCACGATAAGCTGTTGATCGTGGCGGGACATGACACGCAGCCGTTCGGACACTTGTCCGGCAAGCGGAACGAGGGAGATCAGAGATGGTCGGGCGGACCTTCGAACTTGACCGGCGTCGGGCGCTCGTCATGGCCGGCGGCGGCGTGGCGGCCCTGTTGACGGCGCGGATGCCGGTGCTTGCGGCCGGGAGTGACCTGCGTCCCGCCCTGCGGGCGTTAGCGGGCAAGATATTCTACTCGAGCGACCAGCCGGGGCGCTGGAAGGGTAAGGAAAAAGGCCATTCGCCTTTAATTAAAGTCGACAAGGATGGCGCTGACATCCTGGTGCGCGCCGCAACCCAGCACCCGATGATCGCGTCACACTACATCATCAAGCACATTCTGTTGGACGCGGATCTCAATTTCATCAATGAGCGGATTTTTGACGTGGTTTTCGACATGCCGCGCTCGCGCTTCGAATTGAACGGCTACACCGGTCGCCTTTACGTCGTCTCCATGTGCAACCTGCATAACAACTGGATTAACTGGACGGACGTCTAGGTTAGAAGGCACGAAGGCACGAGCCAGTTTCTCTCTTCGGATGTCATCTTTTGGGGATGAACGCTCCGTCCGTCGGACTTGGCTATTATACCGAGCAACCGCGCGCCCGATGGTTAGAGGGGAGGAAAATTCCACCTCGGCCCTGCCCAACGTTGGGGGCAAGTTTGTCAAACGGCTTTCAATATTGACCCCCGATCGGCGTGCAAAATTGACCCCCCTGAGCGGCACGGCGGAGGTTGTCCCGGTAGTCAACCGGTACCCCGCGGGCACGGCCGGCGGCGGCTCAGGAGCGGTTCTTGAAGCGCCAGCTCTCGTTGCCGGTCTCGATGATCTCGCAATGATGGGTGAGATAGTCGAGCAGCGCGGTGGTCATCTTGGGGTCGCCGAAGACGGATGTCCATTCGCCGAAGGCGAGGTTGGTGGTGATGACGATAGAGGTGCGCTCGTAGAGCCGGCTCATGAGGTGGAAGAGCAGCTGCCCGCCGGCCTGGGCGAAGGGCGGGTAGCCGAGTTCGTCGAGGATGACGAAGTCGCGGCGTACGAGCTGGTCCGCGGTGCGGCCCTGGCGTCCGGCGCGGAGCTCGGCCTCGAGGTGGTTGACCAGGTCGACGACGTTGTAGCAGCGGCCCCGGGCGCCCTTGCGGATGCAGGAGCGCGCGATGGCGACGGCGAGATGGGTCTTGCCGGTGCCGGTGCCGCCGACCAGCACGATGTTGCGCTTGCCCTCCAGGAAGCCGCCGCCGGCGAGCTCCTGGATCAGGGGCTCGTTGACTGGCGAGGCGGCGAAGTCGAAGTCGGCCAGCTCCTTGGCCGTTGGCAACCTGGCGGACGCCATCTGGTACTTGATCGAGCGCGCCGTCTTGTCGGCGATCTCGACCTGCGGCAGCGTACCGATGATCTGCCGCACCGGATGACGACGCTTGAGCCCCCCCCTCGGCGTCCATGTGGCAAGGATGTCGTCGTCGGCGGCGCGCATGCCCGCGAGCTTCAACGCCGTCATCATCGCCAGCACCTCATGACGCTCCATGACCGGCCTCCCTCAGGCGATCGTGGCGCTGACAGTCGGCCACCGGCCGGTGGCGAAACCGCAGGCCCTCGGGCGTCGGGATGGTCGCCGGCGGTGCCGGCTGGCACTGCCGGGCGAGGATGTTGAGCACGCCGTCGGCGCTGCGGGCGCCGCAGTCGAGCGCCTCGGCACAGGCCGCCTCGACCGCCTCCAGCCCGTCCTCCTGAACCGCCGCGAGGATCCTCACGAACTGCCTGTCACCGTCGTCGCAACCCGTCAGCCGGGCCCGTATGCGGCCGAGCGCGCCGGGCAGTTGCCAGCCCTTGAAGGGCGCGCCGTTCCTCAGCGCACCAGGCTTCCGCGTCAGGATCGGCACGTAGTGCCACGGATCGTAGGCGATCTCGCCGCGCCCGAAGCTCCGGGGATGCTCGGCGACGGTCTCGCCGTCCTGGCGGATGACGATCCGATCGGCGTAGGCCCGCACGTCGACCGGCCGCCCGACGGCACGGGCGGCGACGCTGTAGTGGTTGTTGTCGAAGCGCACCAGACAGGTCTTGGACACCGCCACCTCGGTGGCGTGGAAGCCGTCGAAGGGGCCGCGATAGGCCATCAAGAAGGGCCGCTCCTCCTCGAACACCTGCCACACCGTCTTGCTCTCGATCGTCGGATGCGGCCGCTTCTTGGCGTCCTCGATACACCGATCCATCAGCCACTCGTTGATCTCGACGTAGGAGCGGCCCCGCGGGATGGGCACGAACAGGCGGCCGCGGACGTCACCCACCTGCCTCTCGACCTGCCCCTTCTCCCAGCCCGCACCCGGAGTGCACGCCACCGGCTCCACCAGATGGTGGGAGCACAGCTCCAGAAAGCGCCGGTTGTAGGCGCGCTCCTTGCCGACGAAGACCATGCTCACCGCCGTCTTCATGTTGTCGTGGATGCCCCGCCGGCAGACCCCGCCGAAGAAGTGGAAGGCCCGTTCGTGCGCCTCGAACACCATCTCCTGGCTCTCGCGCGGGAAGATCTGAACCAGCTGCATGCGGCTGTAGCAGAGCCGCATGTGCGCCGCCTTCACCTTGGTCGTCACACCCGACAGGCGCGCGTACTCGTGGCTCCAGTCGAACTGCTAGGCCTCGCCGGGATCGAAGCTCAGCGGCACAAAACCCTGCGACGGCGACAACAGCCGCCACCGCCGACGCCAGGTCCTGGCGTGGCGGCGCACTGCGTCGTAGCCGCCGCCATAGCCCAGAGCCGCAAGGTCTTCATGAATCCGCGGCAGAGACAGCCGATCCCGGCGCGGCTTCTTCTCGTTGGCCTCCAGCTGGCGCTCAAGCTCATCCACCCACGGTCCAAGCTTCGGCATCGGCTGGATCTTGCGCGCGTAGCTGTACGAGGTCTCATCGCCCCGCACCACCTTGCGCACCGTGTTCTTCGAAACCCTCAAATCCCGGGCGATCTTCTTGATCGGAACGCCCCTCACCAGATGATCCCGACGGATCTTCGCGATCGTTTCCACTACCAGCATCTCCCCCACCTCGACTGTCCAAACAACGAGGTGTGTTGAAAATCACAAAACCAGGGGGGTCAATTTGGGACGCCGATTACCCCACCAAGGGGGTCAATATTCCACGCCGATCAACACAAGCTCACCAGATGCCGTCTCGAAATCGGCAAAGGACCCGATTAAGGGGGCAGGCCACTATCGTATGGAACTATGTCCACACTCGTCTGAAGTATTCGAGGAGATTTCCGCCAAGGATATTCTTGATCGTTTCTTCGTCGTGTTCCCGCGACAATAGCCCGCGCGTCAGGTTCGGCAACTGCCCGACACCTTCCAGGCCGACCGGAAAATCATAGGACGTGCCGAAGGCATGAGCGTGCTTGCCAAGATTTACCTTGTCCACATCCGTCCAGCCTTCGATGAAATCCAGTCCGAGACCGACGGCATCTGCCCCGGCAAGGCCGACGAGATAATCCGCCTGGTCAAGCAGGTCCCGGATGTGCGGCCGGCCGCCGTCATTTCGCAGGAAGGCCGGAAATGCATTGAGGCCGATCACGCCACCGCCTCTCGCCACGGCCAGGATCTGATCGTCCGTCTTGTTCCGGGTATTGTCGCAAAGCGCGCGCGCATTGGAGTGCGTGAAGGCCAGCGGTCGTTTTGCAACGCGGATCGCATGCTCGACCGATTTGTCGCCGACATGTGAAAGGTCGACGGCGATCCCGGCGTCCTGTAGGGCATGCAACAGCTCGACGCCGTAAAGGCTCAGCCCGCCGCCTTCGGGTTCGAGGCAACCGTCGGCCGCCAGATTGCGTTGATTGTATGTGATTTGAACACAGCGGATTCCCAGCGTGTGGAACGCGTCGACGAGGCCGAGATCGTCGCCGAACGGCGTCGCATTCTGGAACGCCATGACGACACCGAGTTTTTCCGCGTCTCTCGCGCGCTGGAAATCCTCGATGTCCAGCACGAGGTGCATCCTGCTTTCGTCCCGGCGGACAAGCCGGAGCGTACGGTCAATGGCGCGCAACGCCGCCTCCGTGTGGCTGCCGATTCCGGTTTCGACGCCAACGAAAATGGTCACGACGGCGGCCGACATGCCGGCTTCGATCAGCCTCTCGGTAAAGGGCGGTTCCAGCGTGTAGGCAAGCGCCGTTCCATCGATTACCATCGCCTCGCGATGGATCTTGGCCGCCAGCGTATCCTGCTCGTCTGTCAGCGCGATGCGCGTATCAGTACTGATTTCGCCCATGGCCGCCGTCCCCATTTGAACTGCCCGATCGGCCGGTCCGGAAAAACGGCGGCCCTGTTTTTTCCCAGCATAGCGGGAAAAGCGTGATGGTGTGTCGGCCCTCGTTAAGCGTTGTCGGACGCCCGGGAGGGCAAGCCGACATGGGCCAATGACTGGGCGATTGCGCGGATTCGCGCCGCCATCCCGCCGGCTACCAAGCGACGATAGGCCCGGATCGCGCCGTGGGCAAAATGCGGTCGGGCAGGCCTGTCACTCGGAAATTTCCGCACGACGCCGAAAGCTCTTCAGCCTCTCGACCCGTCGCGCCCGCCGGCATCGGCGAGCACCATATCCGCCGCCTTCTCGCCGATCATGATCGAGGGCGCGTTGGTGTTGCCAGAGGTGAGAGTCGGCATGACCGAGGCGTCGGCGACGCGCAGCCCCACGATTCCGCGCACCCGCAGCCGCTCGTCCAGCACGGCCATCGGGTCCCCGTCCGTCCCCATCTTGCAAGTGCCGACCGGGTGATAGGTGGTCTCGGCGACGGCCTTCACCCAGGCGAGGATCTCCTCGTCCGAGGCGAGGCCGGGGCCCGGTGCCAACTCCCGCGTGCCCAGCGCCGCCATCGCCGGCGCGGTCATCAGGGCGCGGGCGACGCGGACGGCGGCGATGGTGATCTCCACGTCGAGGGGGGACGACAGAAAGTTGAAGCTGATCGCCGGCTGCCGGCCGGCATCGGGCGCGGTGATGTGGATATGGCCCGTGCTCTCCGGCCGCATGGCATGGGCATAGCAGGTGACGCCCGACTGGCGGGAGAGCTTGTAGCCCGGGTCATACAGCAGCGGCACCCAGCCCAGAAGCGCGTCCGGCGCCTCCAGCGTGTCGCGGGTGCGGACGAAGGCGCGGATGGGGGCGGCGGGAATGCCCATCATGCCCTTGCGCAGGAACAGGTACTTCATCGCCTGTTTCACCAGGCCCAGGCCGCGGCCGCGATCATTGTAGGTGGCGCCTGGCGTGTCGATGGCCCAGCGCGTGCGCGGCGCATAATGGTCGCGGAGGTTCTCGCCGACACCGCTTAGTTCGTGGCGGACCTCGATGCCGAGGGCCTGGAGACGTTCGCCTTGGCCGATGCCGGAGAGCTCCAGCAGCTGCGGCGAGTTGATGGTGCCGGCGCTCACCACCACCTCGCGACGGACGCGGGCCTCGCGCGCCTCTCCGCCGACCTCGTAGCGCACGCCGACGCAGCGCTTGTCCTCCAGCAGCAGGGATTGGCTGAGCGCCTCGGTCCGGATCTCCAGATTGCGGCGGTCGCGGATCGGGTCCAGATAGCAATGCGCCGTGCTCTGCCGCCTGCCGCCGGCGATGGTCGCCTGGCTCATCGCGATGCCTTCCTGCCGGGCACCGTTGTAATCCGGGTTGTGCGGGATGCCGACCTGGCCGGCGGCCGCGATCAGGGCGTCGTAGAGGATCCCGGGCTCGTCCGGGTCGGTGACCCGCAAGGGCCCCTCGCGGCCCCGGAATTCGTCCTCGCCGCCGTCGTAGCTCTCCAGCTCCTTGAAAAAGGGCAGCACGTCCGCGTAGCTCCAGCCCCTGTTGCCGAGCTGCGCCCAATGGTCGAAGTCCCGCGCCTGGCCGCGCACGAAGACGAGGCCGTTGATCGATGAGGAACCACCCAGGAGCTTGCCGCGCGGCACCGCGAGCCGCCGCCCGTTGGTGTTCTCCTCCGGCTCGCCCGAATAGCACCAGTTGGCCTTGGGGTTCTCGACCAGCCGGGCATAACCGATCGGGATTCGCGACCAGGGATGGCTCGCCCGCCCCGCCTCCAGCAGCAGCACCCGATGGCCGGGATCCGCCGACAAGCGATGCGCCACCGCCGCGCCGGCCGAGCCGGCGCCGACGACGACGTAGTCATAGGTTTCCGTATCGGACATGAGGTGGCCCCTCTCCGATGGCGACCGGAGCTTAGGAGATCTACTTCACGGACGCCAAATCATCGAGAGCGTCGTCAAGGGCGCCGTCGGGCACGGTGATCGCCTCGTCGGATAGGCGGGTCATCCGGCCGAGGGCGCTTCGGGAAGCGTGATGGCGCCGTCGTGGGGTAACGTCGCGCCGGTGGCGGCCGTCGGTGCTTCCGGGATGGTGATCGCCTCGCCGAAGCGGACCGTGCCGCCGTTCGCCCGCGGCAAGGCGGCCGGCGCGGGTGGTGGCGGCGGATGGTTGGACCGGAGCGCCGCCTCCGCCGCCCGCAAGCCTTCGGCGGTGGTCTCGGCCGCGAGCGTGCCGATCTTCGGATATTGCGTGCCGTTGACCGGGTTGAAGGCGAAGGTATCGACGCCGGGCGTGTCGCTGGGACGCAGCGTCGAATAGTTCTTGCCTTCCGGCGAGGGAATGTCTTCCCACTTGACCAGCCCGTCGAACTGTTTGCCCAGCGCGTCCTGATGGCGGACGCGGACGGCGAGACCGTTGTAGCCACCGCGAATCTCCGGCGTCGGATTGTCGATCGCGCGCTGCAGGTTGCGCGCGTTGGCGGCGCGCTCGGCGGCGGTGGCGCCGCGCATCGGCACGACCCCGCCCGGATCGATCACCACCAGCACCCACTCGTCCGCCTTGCCCGAGGCGGGCGGCACGAAAGTGAAATCGTCGTGCTTGTTGTCGAGCCAGGCGAAGCCTCTGCGGTTGAGCGCTTCCATGCCCCGGTTGAAGGCGATCGCCTGGCCCGGAGTCATGGAGCCGTCGGGCAGCTTGGCGCTGGCCGGCAGGTCCTTGAAGGCCGGCGGGGTGCGCTCGAGGACCGTCGCTGTGCCACCGGTGAAGTCCTTCGGACCGAGTCTGGCGCGGTTGGACGGCACCAGGACCGAGCTGGTGATGTCGTACTGGGCGATGACCCGGGGGGTCCGGATCAGGTTCGCGTCGCCCACCGCCTCCACGGCGTTGCGACCGAGGGCGTCGAGCGCCGCGGCGCCGTTGTCGGCTTCGGTCAGCTTGATCGCGTTGCCGAGATCGTCGGCGGCGTTCGTGGACCGCGTGCCCGGCGCGGAGAAGGCCTTGGAGAAGGAACCCTCGCCCAGGAAGTCGCCCTGGCCGACGGTCACGGAGCGACCGCCACCCCGCGCCTCCAGCAGCAGGCCGCCGTTCTCGCCCCGTCTGACCGCGATCGACGTCGGCCGGGAGACGGCGCCGGTGGCGGCGGGCGGCGTCACGGCGGCCGGGTTCGGCGCGGCGGCCACCGGATTGGGCGACGGCGCCCGGCCGGCGCCGGTCACGGGACCGTCGACGTTCGTCGGAACGTCGAGTCGGGCTCCAGCGACCGGGCCTGGCGACGGGGCGGCGGCGGCCGGCGTGAAGGGGTCACGCGGCGGGGCCAGCGGACGCGACGCGGCAAGCGGGGCCGGGCGCGCCGGCGGGGCCGATACGTGTGCCGGGGGCTGGGCCAGCGGACGCGACGCGGCAAGCGGGGCCGGACGCGCTGGCGGGGCCGATAGCCGTGCCGGGGGCTGGGCCAGCGGACGCGACGCGGGAAGCGAGCCCGGACGCGCCGGCGGCGGCGATACATGTGCCGGAGGGCGCGCGGCGGCGCCCGCGCGTTCCGGGCGAACGATCAGATAGCCTTCGTCGAGCGCGGCGGCTTCGGAGGGGAACTTGCCGATGACGCCGTGCTCCACGTCGGGGATGGTCCGCAACGCGTCTTCTCCCCGGATCGCACGCACCAGGCTTTCGGCCTCGCCGACGACCGCGATGTCAATGTCGGAATGATTGGTGTACTGCGTGCCCTTGTAGCGGCTGACGTAAGTCTGTCGGCTGCCCAACAGCACCAGCGTCTCGCCGAGTTCGTTCGCGGCCCGCTGGGCGGCCTCGAGATGCTCCAGGGTGATCCCCGGACCTGGCGTGCCGCGTATCGTCCCGGGAAGGTTCTCCGGGCGCGGCGCCGGCGGGCTCGCGGTCGCGAGATCGACCCCGTCGAGCGGCCGGGGCCGCGCCGGCGGCGGCGGAATGTTGCCCGGAGGTTCCGCGATCGGGCGCGGCGGCGTCGGCGCGAGATCCGGGCGCGGCGTGCCGGGGGTCGTGATCGGGCCCGGGCGCGCCGGCGGCGGAGAGATGCGGCCGGGCGGCGGGGCAACCAGACGCGGGGCGCCGCGAGCCGCCGCCGCGCCCTGACGCACGGGCCGTGGAACGGCGGCGGCGATGTCCAGCGGACGGGCCGCGTCCACCGCGCGGGCGGCATCGGCGGCGCGGGCCGCGTCGGCCGCCTTGTCGGCCAGCCTCAGCGCGTTGGCGGCGACGTTCGCCGCGCGGGCCGCGTTGGCGATGCGGCCGACGCCGCCGATGACGATCGTCGGATCGATCACGTACTCTCCGATGAACTCGCCGACAGAGAAGGAGCGGTCGAACGCGGCACCCGCTTCCTCGGCCTGGAGCGCCTCGCCCAGGCCGACGACGTTCTCGCCGAAATCGTTCACCTGTTTGCCGAGCCCGAAGAACAAGGTCGAGGCCGTGCCACCGGGGTCGCTGACGGCCTGGTCGACGAACTCCTGGTTGTCGGTGCCGAAGAAGTTGGTGCGCGAGCCGGTGACGATCTCCATGCCGAACTCGAGCGATTCCCCGATCGAGTCGATCGGCTCGAAGATCACCAGGTCCGCGAGGCCGTGGAGGCTCTTGGCGACGCCGGTCACCATGCCGGCGGCACCGCCGACGTTGGCCGCGACGTTGGTGGTTACGCCGTCATAGACATCGATCACCGCGCCGTAGGGATCGAAGCCTTCCTCGGTGACGTCGACCGTGCTCACCGCCCGCAGCACCGTCTCGCGCTGGCGCGCACCGGCGCTCTCGAGCGAGCCGGAGTCGCGGAGCCGCTGGTCCGCGAGGCGGTCCAGCTCCTCGGCGCTGGAGACCCGCCACAACCCGTCGTCGATGTTCTGGCCCACCAGCTCGGTGCGCTGGTTGTCGTGGATGCGCTCCAGCGTGCGGATGTTCGAGGCATCCAGCTCCCGCCATTCCGTCTGCGCCGACTCCAGCCGCTCGATCGCGGTCCGGTGGCGTGCGGCGGCATCGGAGTCCCCGCCGGCGAGCGCCCGGTTCAGCGCGTTCCGCTCACCCGCGAGCCGCGTGACGAAGCCCTGGTCGCGTGTTTCCGCGGCATCGCGGGCGAGCTGGAGCTGTCCCTTGGTCGCCGCCAGTTGGTCGGCGCGGCGATCGATCTCGGCCGTGCGGGCCTCCTCGTCGAGGCCGAAGTGCTGGCGTTGCAACTCGCGCGAGGTCTCGACCACGTCGTCGCGCAGGCGCTGAGCCTCGCCCAGGTCGCGTGCCAGGCTGCCCCGTTCGCGTGCCAGCTCGCCGCGCAGGCCGCGCAGCTCGTTCTGGTCGGCCGCGTCGATGACCCACTCGTTCTCCTTGGCGGTGATCTGTCGTTGCAGGCTCTCGACACGGCCTGCTCGGCGCTCGATATCCTCCGGCGTGACGTCGTTCTCGTCGACGAAGGCATCGAAGCGCTCCGCCGAGTTCACCGCCGTCAGCCGCGCTTCCGACAGTTCGGCGGTGCGCAGGATGCGGATCTGATCGTCGATCGACATCTCGTCCCAACCAGGCACGTTCTCCTGCATCCACTGGCCCCTCTCGGACGTCGACATGTCGCTCCAGAAGGTCTCGGAGGGCGGATCCTCGAGCAGGGCGTTGAAGTTCTGGTACTGCGCCGTTTGCAGCGCCACCTCGGCGTTGTGGGCCTCGGCCTCGGCGCGGGCAAGGTCGGCGTTCAGGCCTTCCGCCTCGGCACGGGCGCCGGCCAGGTCGGCCTCTTCGCGCTGGGCGGCGGCGTCCGCCTCGGCCGCGCGTCGGCGATACTCGTCGGCATCGGCTTGGACGTCGGCCGCGGTATCGAGCCGTTCCTCGGCGAGCGCCACTTCGCGCGCCGCGTCGCCGTCCACCTCCGCCGCGCGCTCGTCGACCGCCTGAGCGTCGGTTTCGATGTTGTCCGCGGCCTGGCGCGCATCGCGCGCCAGGGAGGCATCGTCGGTGTTGGCGGCGAGATCGTCGTAGCGCCGGGCCTGCTGGCGCAGCCGGTCGGCCCGTGCCCTGAGGCCCTCGGCCCGGGCGTCGAACTCGCCCGCGCGCTCGCCGGCGTTGAGCGCCAGATCGCGATAGTCGCCGGACTGGCGTTCGCGCGTCGCCCCGTGGGTCTCGGAGTCGCCCTGGCGGCGCTCGGCCTCGCCGCGGGCGTCCGCCGCCTGGCGCTCGGCCTCTTCCGCCTCGCGCTCGGCCTGGCGGGCCCGGCCGCGGAGCTCTTCCTCGCGCTCCTCGGCCGTCGCGGCGTCGCCGCGCAGGCCCGCGAGACGCGCTTCCTCGATCCGCATCGGCTCGGGCAGCTCCCGCTCCTTGCTGACCTGAACCGGAGCCTCGCCCGACTCGATGACCCGACCGGTGGCCGTGTCCACCATGACCAGCCGTTGCAGGACCTGCCCCTGCTGGTCCGTGCGCGGCGCCAGGTGAATGTCGTCGGCGGCGACGTCCGTCGCGACCGGGGCGACGTCGCGGGTCCGCGTGCTCGTCGGCGCGGGCGCGGGGCCGTTCTCGGTCGCGGGGGCCCGCCCCGGGGCGGCGAGCGGCGTCGCCGGCGGCTCGTTGGTCAGCGCCTCGACCTGGGCCCGCGTTTCGTTGATCTGGGCCGTCATGGCGGCGACGCTTTCCCGCGCCGCGTTCCAGGCGAGGGAGCCGGCGAGCGAGGTCGCCCGCGCGTTGACGTCGGTGGCGTCGACCGCGACCTCGATGCCCACCTCGTCGAGACCGGCGGTAACGTCGCGGACCGTGCTGTGCAGTTCGTCGCGCCGGGCCTGGTCGCGGGGCGACAGCTCGCCGCCGGCCGCGCGCCGGTCCAGATCGTTCAGCTCGCCGACCGCCTGGCTCAGCCGCATCTGGGCCTGGCCGACCAGGCGCACCTGTTCGCCGAGCCGGGCTTCGTCGATGCCGCCATCGACATTCAGCGGCAGGCCCCGGGCGAAACCGTCGAGGGACTGGTTGACGTTGGAGACGTCGCCCGCGATGTCGAGGGCGTTCTGTACCGAGCCGAAGCGGGCCAGTTCGCCGTCGACGGCGGCGATGTCGTCGAGAATGCCCTGACGGGCGTCGGCATAGTCCGCGCCGAAGACCGGGACGCCGCGGTCGAGCTGGTCCTGGACCGCGTCGTCCAGGTTGGTGAGCCGTCCCTCGAGTTCCGCGCGCTCGCCGCCGAGTTCGTCGAAGCGATCGAACACGGGGCCGCTGGGTGGCGGCACGGTGCCGCCGACGCCGTCGAGCGCCTGGTCGATGAAGGCAGAGGCCGCCCGTTCGATGGCGTGATGTTCGGCCAGTTCGCCATTGGTCATCTGGGCGAGGTTCTGGGCGCGGCGGTAGCGGCCGGCAAAGCCTCGAATCGCGTCGGGATCGAACTCGCCGGCGCCGTCGGCCGCCCGGTTGGCATCGTCCAGCGCCCGGGCCAGCCGGTCACGCTGGCCGGCGAGCTGGCGCCGCGCCGCCGGATCGGCGCTGGCGATCTGGGCGTCGAGATCGTTCAACGCCCGGGCCGCGTTCTGCTGGTTCGCGCGCGCCGACAGGCCGTCCCGTGCATCCCGATAGGCGTCATATTCGTCGCGCAAGCCCATGGCGTAGGCGTTGGCGCGCAGCGCCTGCTCGCCCGCCCGGGCGGCGGCGCCCTGGGCCCGGCCCAGCTCGCCCGTCAGCCGGTCGATCTGGCGGTCGAGGGCGCGGTCGACGTTGGAGCCCGAACCGCCGTTCTCGCGCAGCTCCTGCTGCTGGCGGCGAAGCTCGCCGAGATCGCCTTGGAGCTGGCCGACCTGGCGTTGTGCGTCGGCGTTGATTTGATCGGAGAGATGCGCGCGATGCTCGTTGCGGGTCATGCGGTATCCCGAATCGCGCATCCGGTCGAGCCGGTCGGTCTGTCGGGCGTGGTTCTGCATCTGGCCCTGGAAGCGGGCCTGGTCGGCCTGGAAGCGGCCGGTCTCGCGGGCCAGTTCGGTCTGCGCGCGGGAGTTGTCGGCGCGCGCGGCGCGCGCGTCCTGGCAGGCCTGGCCACGGCAGTTGGGATCGTTGCGGCGGGCCTCGCCTTCCTCGCGGCGCAGACGACCCTCCTCCTCGTTCAGGCGCTCCTGTTCGTCGGCGATCTCCTGGCCGCGCTCCTCCAGCTCCTCGCCTTCCTGCTCCAGCCGCTCGCCGTCTTCCCTGAGCTCGTCCTCGAGATCCAGCCGCTCGCGCGCCTCGTCGGACCGCTCGCGGGCCCGGCGGCGCCGGTCCGCCTCGTCCTCGGCGCTTTCGGCGTTCTCGTCGGCCTCTTCCTGGGCCTCGCGGGCGCGCTCGCGCGCGGCCTCCTCGGCCGCCTGGCGGGCCCGCTCCAGCGCCTCGCGCGCTTCCTCGGCGGCGCGCCGGGCCGCCTCGTCGCAGAGATCGGCGAAGCACTGCTGCTCGGGCGTGCCGGCCTGGAGGGCGGCCTGTTGGATCAGCGCGGCGAGGTTCGCCAGCGTCGCCGAGGAAACGCCGGTATCCGCCGCGACGACCGCCACGGTGTCGTGGGGCGTCGTGCTCTCGACCTGGTCGTAGCCCATGCCCTGGGCCGCGCGGTGTTCGGCGGCGCGGCGGGCACGGCGCGCCTCCTCGGACCGGCGGCGCTCCGCCTCGCGGCGCGCGCGGCGCGCCCTCTGGGCGGCCTGGGCGTCGTAATTGCCGTCGTTGCGCGTCGTCGCGACCGTGCTGGCGCCGTTCTCGACGATGGCCACCGAACTGCCGTCGGTGGCATCGGATGCCTGGCCGCCGTCCGGCGGCGTTTCCTGCTCCGTCGCACCCGCGGGATATATGGCGCCGTTCTGGCTCTCGGCCGGATAGTTTATGCCGTTTTGATTCTCGATCGGCACGAAGTAGGTTGGCTGGTTGATGCAGATGTTGCCGAAGCAGTTCGGCGGCGGCGTCACGGCACGGTAGCCGGGGGGCGGACCTTCGCCGTTGCCGGCCATCTGCTGGCCATTGTTCTGGCCGCCGTCGTCATTGGCGTCGTCGGCGTTGTTCTGCTCGTCGTTCTCGTCGCGGGGCACGATCTGGCCGGGGTTCGGCAACGGCTGGGGACCGAGGTCGGGCTCCGGCGGGTTCGGATTCGGGCGCCCGGCGCCGCCACCCTGGCCCTGTGTCGCCTGCCGCGCTTGCCGGGCGTTCCCGGGCCTGGGGTTCAGGTGCGGCTGGCGCGGCTGCGGGTGCGTCAACTCCGGCGACGGCTCCGGACGCAGATTGCGCGGATAGCGCAGGTCGTCGCCCGGCCCGGCACCCTCGATCCCCCGCGCGCGGCCGATCTGGGGAAGCTTCTGGCCGGCCCGGCTCGTGCCCTCGCCGACGCGCGGGCGGTCTTCCGGGACCGCGCCGCGCACCCCCTTCGAAACATAGTCGCGGCCGGCGTCGAGGGGATAGAGCTCCCGGCTCGCCTCGACCGTCTTGCCGGTGCCGGGGCGCCGCACGAGAGCGGAGAGGTCCTGGGGTACGCGTTGGCGCAATGATTCACGCACCGCGCCGCGCGGCGCCGTCTGGCCGGATGACCGGGTGGCGGCGCGGATGTCGTTCCGCGGCTCGACGGTGGCGCGGTCCCCGACACGGGCGCCGGCGGCGGCGCGGCCACGGTCCCGAAGCTTGGTCGTCGGGCCCGCGTCCTTGATCTCGACCGTCGCCCGGTCGTCCCCGAGGGCCGTGCCGTTCGAGGGAGTGGCCTGGCGGGACCCGGTGGCGGCTCTCTCTTCCGCCCGGCGCCTGAGGTCGCCGAGCCGGCGGATCTGATCGCTGGTCCCGCCGGCACTGCCCGAGCGCGTCGAGAAGCGGGAGGCGGCATGGCCTTGCTTGTTGAGGCTCGCCTGGCCGAGGTCGCGGCTGTATTCCGTCGCCAAGGCAAGGCCCGAAAGCCCGGTCAGCCCGGCGCAGAGCGCCGCCAGGGCGAGAGCGGGGGAGAGAGGCGAGCGGCGCGACAGGCCGCTCGGTCCATTTGCAATGCGTGTCGCGCCGATATTCATCGTCTCTCTCCTAGGCTTTCGCTTACTTGGCCAAGGCCACGACGAGGTCGCCGCGCGCCGGGGCGTCCGTGTCGAGGGGCTTGAAGGTGCCGATGGCGATCTTCTCGCCGACCTCGCCGACCTCGACGATGCCGAGCCGCTTCTTCTTGAGCAGCAGGACTTCGTTGGTGGCGGGGTCGGTCAGCCGCTTGACGACGCGCTCGACCATGAAGGTGTCGCCGCTCTTCACGCCGGTGGCCGAACCGGCGTTGATGTAGATCTCGATGCGCTGGAAATCGACGACCTGGCCGGTCCAGCCGGCCTTGTCCGCATCGCGGGCCAGCAGCTGCACCGCGCGGGTGATGGCGCGCCGCGTCGCCTGGCCAAGCGGCGTGTTGTAGAACTGGTTGGAGCCGAGGCTGATACCGCGGTAGCCGACCGAGACGTCGAAGCCGTTGCTCTCGATCGTCTCGCGCACGCGGTGGGTCTCCAGCACCCGGCCGGTGGTGGTGTCGACGACGCGGAAGTCCATGGCGACGACGCCCTCGGCGCGGCGCTGCGACAGCGCGCCCGAAAGCAGGCCGCCGAGGCCGCCCAGGCCGCCGCCCGAGACGCCGATCGAGAATCCGCCGCCCTTGTCGGCGGTGCCGAACTCGGTGATGGAGCCGTAGACCAGCAGCTGCACCCCAGTCATCTGGCCGAGATTCGGCGTCGCGGAGCCCGAGGTGATGCCGTTCCCCTTCAGCTCCTGTTCGGTCAGGATCTGCTGCAGCCGCGCCCGCTCGACCACGATGAAGCGGTTGGATTCGACCAGCGCCGAGGTCAGCATGGCGGAGAGGCCGCCGCCGACGTCCCAGCTGCCGTAGGTCGCGGTGAAGGCACCGACCGCGTCGAACTCGCCGACCGCGACGGTGCGCTTCGGGCCCGAGACGGCGGGCACGGCATCGGTCAGGATGGCCTCGCCCCCGGCGAGCGCCAGGCCCGGCAGGGCGGCCAGCGCGAGGCCGCCGACGAGCGCCGCGCGGGTTCGGTTCCTAAAGTTCGAAAGGGTCATGTCAAGGCTCCTCCTGTTGCATCGACCCGGACCGGTCCGTCCGGATCTCTTTGCGTTTCCTGGTGGCCAATTGCGGCCGGCTGACTAAAACCTTGGTATGGATATCAGGGCTCTAAGTGATCGGGGTCACCGGTAAGCCCTTGTTTAAGTGATCGGGGTCACAGGTAAGTTCTTGTTTCGCTTGGGAATCCGGTAAAATTTTAGGCTCAATTCGTGAAGCGTATGCATTTGTGATAGAATGCTCGGAACGTCAGGAGGTTGGGTCATGGACGGCAAGGGTTTCCAGGTGTGGCTTTCGGCGGCGCGCGGGCTGACGCGCGTGCAGCGGCACGAGGCGCTCGTCACAGGTAAGTTCTTGTTGCAGCGGCACGAGGCGCTCGCGGTGCTGTCGGGCCGGAGCGAAGGCGAGGCATCGAAGGCCGCGATCGAGCTTGGTGTGGACGAGGCCCGGCGCTGTCCGCACTGCGCGAGCGAAGGGGCGGTTTCGCGCGGTATGGCGCGGGGTCTGCGGCGCTACCAGTGCAAGGGCTGCGGCAGGACCTTCAACGCGCTGACCGGTACGCCGCTGTCGGGCCTGCACCACAAGGAACGCTGGCTGTCGTTCGGGGCGTCGCTGGCGGAGGGGGAGACGGTGAAGGCCTCGGCGGCGCGCTGCGACGTGGCGGTGAGCACGGCGTTCCGCTGGCGTCACCGGTTTCTGGCGGCGGCGCGGAGCGATTCGGAGGTGCTCAAGGGGATCGTGGAAGCGGACGAGACCTACGTCCTGGAGAGCCGGAAGGGCGCGCGCGGGCTGGGACGCAAGGCACGGCGGCGGGGCGGAGCGGGACGACGGTGAGCGCGGTGCTGCCCAGGGTCGACGCGGCGGCGCTCACGGCTGCTCTCGACCCGGTGGTCGCGAAGGACGCCCTGCTGGTCTCCGACGGTGGCGCGAGCTATCCACCTTGCGCCGCCGCGCTCGGGGTGAGCCACGAAGCACTCAACCGCTCGATGGGGGAACGGGTTCGGGGCGATCTGCATGTGCAGACGGTGAACAGCCGCCACAGCCGGTTGAAGGACTTCCTGCGTCCCCGCCGCGGCATCGCCACCCGCTATCTGGACAACTACCTGAGCTGGTTCCACCTCGTCGGCCTCGCCCCCGGCGCCAATGACCGAGCCTGCCTCGCCGCCGCCGTAACAAGGTGACGCATACAATTCACGAATTGAGCCAAATTTTACCCATTCCCATTGAAGTCAATTGACGTCAAAGTATGAAACCTCGATGATCTGGAGGTTTCGGCGCTTCGAGGCGGGGAGGGGAGGCGATGCGAATAGAGCGGATCGAAGTCTCGGTGGTCGGGCCCGAGGAGCGCCGCGACACCTGGTCCCACGACCTGCCGCCGCAGTATCAAAGCAACACGCTGATCCGGGTGTTCACCGATGAGGGGATCGAGGGCGTGGGCGCGGTGTGGAATGCCGCATCCCACGACCACGACCGTTACACGGCGGAATCCCTCCGCCACCTGCTGCCCATTCTCATCGGCCGCGACCCCCTGGACCGCGATGGCCTGCGCCACGACCTGCGCCCCCGCGTCTTTCCCCAGCCGCCGGGCGCCCTGGCGCTGATCGACATCGCGCTCTGGGACCTGGCGGCCAAGCGGGAGGGATTGCCGCTTTACCGGCTGCTCGGCGGGGCCCGGAATCGCATCCCGGCCTATGCCAGCACGCCCATGCTAGCGGACGTGGACGGCTACCTGGAGCTGGTCGACCGGCTGATCGAGCAGGGCTTCCGCGCGGTCAAGTTCCACACCTGGTGTCTGCCGGAAGAAGACCTGAAACTGGCCCGCGCGGCGCGGCGGCGCCACCCCGACCTCGACCTAATGCTGGACGCCGAGAACAACTACGAGCGGGCCGACGCGCTTCGCGTCGCCGCCGAACTCCAGGACCTCGGCTTCGCCTGGCTGGAGGCGCCGCTCCCCGACCATGATCTCGACGGTTACCGCCGGCTCGCGGCCGAGATCCAGATGCCGGTGCTCCCCTCCGGCAATTGGATCCAGGACCTCTCCCTCTTCGCCGAGGCGATCCGCACCCGGGCCTGGCGTCGGGCGCGCACCGACGTCACCATCCTGGGCGGCCTCACGCCGGCGGCCGAGGCGATGGCGATCGCCTCCGACGCCGGCATGAACTGCGAGCTGATGTCGTGGGGCTACACGCTGGCCTCGGCCGCGAACCTGCACCTGATGCTGGGCAAGCCGAACTGCGCCTGGTACGAACAGCCGCTTCCCCTCGAAACCTTCGAATACGGCATGATCGACGTCATTCGAACCGGCCCCGACGGCCATGTCGCCGCACCGACGGCCCCCGGCCTCGGCCTCGCCGTCGACTGGGCGCGGATGGAGGTCGCGACCGTGCATCGCCTGACGTGCGACGCGGCGGGCGTCGCGCCATAGGGGCCGAGATCCGGCGCACCACCGGAGCCGGGCTTTCCCCGGTCCGCGTAAGCTGTGTACCCTGCCGCCGCCGAGGACTCGCGTCTCCCGTCACCTTCGACCTGAAAGGGCACCGGCATGAAGATCACGGGCATTGATACCTTCGTCGTGGACGCCGGCTGGCGTCCCTGGCAGTTCGTCGCCGTCCGCACGGACGAAGGCATCAGCGGCTACGGCGAATGCTCGGACGGGCGTAATCCTTATGGCGTCGTCGAAACCGCCAAGGAGATCGAGGCGATCCTCGTCGGCCTCGACCCGAGAGCGGTGGAGGCCCGCTACTGGGATATGTACCGCATGGCGCGCCAGAGCCCGGGCGGCATCGCGGCCAAGGCGATCGCCGGCATCGACCTGGCGCTCTGGGATATCAAGGCCAAGGCGCTGGGCATCCCGGTCTATGAGCTGGCGGGCGGGCCGATGCGGCACCGCCAGCGTGTCTATTGGTCGCATTGCGGCTCTTCCCGCATGGCGAACCACGCACTCATCGGCGTGCCGCCGATCAACGGCTGGGACGATGTCACCGCGCTCGGCAAGGAAGTCGTGGCGCGCGGGTTCACGGCGCTCAAGACCAACCCGCTCTTCCCCGGCGAGGCGGCCTACGGCTCCGGCCGGCTTGGCGGTTTCGGCGGCGGCCCCGGCACCACCGACGGCAACGTCACCAACCAGTTGCTCGATCATATCGTTACCCAGATCGGCACCTTCCGCGATGCCGTCGGGCCACATGTCGACATTGCGCTGGACCTCAACTTCAACTTCCGGGTCGAGGCGGCGAAGCGGATTGCCAAGGTGCTGGAGCCGTTCAACATGATGTGGCTCGAGATCGACATCTACGAGCCCGATGGACTGCGCGAGATCCGCGATTCGACCAGCGTGCCGATCTGCTCGGGCGAGAACCTGATCACGGCGCGCGACTACCGCCGCTATTTCGAGGCCCGGGCCATGGACGTCTGCATGGTCGACCTGCCGTGGAACGGCTTCACGCAATCGAGGAAGGTCGCGGACATGGCGGAGACCTTCGACATCAACGTCGCCCCACACAACTATTACAGCCACCTCTCGACCCTCCACTCGATGCACCTCTGCGCCTCGGTGGGCAATGTCCGCATTTCGGAAATCGACGTCGACGACGTGCCGTGGAAGGACGATCTGCTGACTGAAAGGCTCGAGATCGAGGATGGCGAGGTGATCATCCCGGACCGGCCGGGTTGGGGCGGCGACCTCAACGAGGAGGTCGCCCGCGCCCACGTTTGGGAACGCGGTCGGCGGCCGGGCCATGCGGCCCCGCCGAGGGATTGAAGGCATTCGGGCACGTCGGCGGCCTCGAATGCCCGGGCCTCACTCGAGTGCGTCGTGGAAGGCCGAAAGGGCATTGAGCGCCCTGGGGAAGCCGGTATGGGGCGCCGCCGGCATGCGATCCTCGAGCCCCAGACCCGGCGCCAGTTGCGCTTCCGGACGATTGGCGGGAAACCCGAGCTTCTCCCGGATCGACGCCCAAGACGTTCGCAAGCTGTCGCGCGCGGTCATGACCTGGTCATCCCGTGTCCGTCGGAATCGGGCCGCATCGACGGCGCGGTTGACGCCGGAAGGCATATCGACACAGTAATACCGAGCGGCGATGAGAGGGGCTCATTACGGGTTGTCTGGCGTTCAGACGCCACGCGGGCTTTTCCTCGCATAAGCTCGGGCGCGCGGTCGCGCTTGCCGACCCGCGATGAGTTGCACTCAACGCAGGTCGGTATAACACGTGGCGAGGCGAGCACCGTCCGCCACCGGGGGCGGGGATGGGGAGCAGGCGATGAACGGGATCGACTACATCGCGCGGATCATGAAACGGGAAGGCGTCGAGTGGATGTCGTGCTTTCCCTCCAACCCGCTGATCTCGGCCGCCGCCCGGGAAGGCATCCGTCCCATCGCCTTTCGTCACGAACGCGGCGCCGTCATGGCCGCCGACGGCTACAGCCGGATCAGCGACCGCCGCCGCTTCGGCGTGGTCGCGGTCCAGGCGCAGGCGGGCGCGGAGAACATGATGGGCGGGATCGCCCAGGCGGCCGCGGACAATATTCCGATCCTGGTCATGGTGGGCGGCAACAGCCTGGAGCAGATTTCCGTACGGCCGAACTTCTCCGCCGCGCAGCGGTTCCAGGGATGGGTCAAGCAGGTCGAGGCCATCTACACCCCCGACCAGATCGCCGACGTGATGCGCCGTGCCTTTCACGGGCTTCGCAACGGCACGCCGGGTCCGGTGGTGGTCGAGCTCACCGGCGACGTCTGCGCCCGGGAGGTTCCCGAATCCGCCCAGACCTATTCCTCGCCCAAGCTCGCCCGCCAGGCCCCCGATGGGAGCGACATCGCGGACGCCGCCGAGGCCCTGATCGCCGCGAAGAAGCCGATGATCTGGGCCGGCGCCGGCGTGCTGTTCGCGGGCGCCACCGCCGCGCTTCGGGAATTGGCCGAACTCACCGCCATGCCGGTCTTCTGCACCATGCCGGGAAAATCGGCCTTCGACGAGCGCCATGCCCTTAGCCTCGGCGCCGGCAGCGGCGCCACGACGCTCGCCGCCCATCGCTGGCTTGCCGAAAGCGATGTTCTGCTGGCGCTCGGCACCAGCCTCACCCGCTCGCCCTACGGACAGAAGATCCCTTCCGGCAAGACGCTCATTCACGCCACGGTCAACCCCGACGACATCAACAAGGACGAGGCGGCGGATATCGGCCTCGCCGGAGATGCGCGCCTCGCCATCGAGGCGCTTATCGAGGCGGTGAAGGCCGGGACCGATGGCCGGGGCTTCGGCGAGCGCGCCGCCGTCGAGGCGGAGATCGCCGCGACGAAGAGCGAATGGATGGCGGAGTGGACGCCGCTGCTGACCTCGGACGAGGAACCGCTCAACTACTACCGTGTCATCCACGAGATCAACGAGAACCTCGATCTCGAGAACAGCATCGTCACCCACGATGCCGGCGCGCCGCGCGATTCGATCGTGCCCTTCTACCGGGCGACCACGCCCCACAGTTACATTGGCTGGGGCAAAACCACCCATCTCGGATTCGGCATCCCCTTGATGATCGGCGCGAAGATGGCCGAGCCCGAGAAGTTCTGCCTGAACCTGATGGGTGACGGCGCCTTCGGCATGTCGGGAACGGACATCGAAACCGCCGCCAGGTCCGGCGCCGCGATTACCACGGTGCTGCTGAACAACGGAGCCATGGCGACCTATTCCGGGCCTAGCCAAGGCACCATCGGCCCGGAAGCGCGCGAACGCTACGGCGTCTCCACGATGCAGGGCGATTATGCCAAGATCGCCGAGGGCATGGGCGCCGTCGGCATCACCGTCGCCAAGGTCGGGGAAATCGCGCCGGCCCTGCGGGAAGCCCAGCGCCTGAACGCCGAGGGCAAGACCGTGCTGATCGACGTCCATGCCAACATCGAGCAGCGGCGCTCCCGCTTCTGATTCACATCGACGGAAGTCCCCGCCCGGCCGGGCGCGCGGCCGGGCAAGTCGACATCGATGTCGACCGGCAATACCGACCGGCACCGATGCCAGCCGATAATGAGTGGACCTCGTTGTCGGTTGTCGGAGTGCGCCAGACATGGCGCTTGCGGGCGGGGTGGTGGCGCGGCGAACACAAGGGACGCCGCAAGGAGGAGCGTTGTCGCCGCCGCCGTCGAACATCCCGCTCGACGACCCGGACCGGGCACTGGAGAGGCGGGGCCACGCCTGCCGCCGCCATGCCGACGACTGCAATGTTCATGTGGGCTCGCGGCGGGCCGGCGATCGCCGAGGCGCCCAAAAAAAACGGCCCCGGCCGTAAGAACGAACCGACCGAGCCGGCCGTTGCGGAACGTGGAAAGGGGCGTCATGAGACGCCCCTTTCCTCGCGGACGGACCGACGCGGTCCGTCTTCGTTGGTTGCTACTCCTCCTTAAGCGGCCCTGACGTCGTGCAGGAACTTGTCGACCTCGCCGCGCAGCTTCTCGGACTGCTCCGACATTTCCCGGGCCGCTTTCAACACCTCGCCCGCCGACTGGCCGGTCTGGCTCGAGGCCTCGCTGACGGCGGCGATGTTGGTGTTGACCTGTTGCGTGCCGGCGGCGGCCTCTTGCGCGTTGCGGCTGATCTCGCCGGTGGCGGCACCCTGCTCCTCGACCGCGGCCGCGACCGCGCCGGCGATCTCGTTGATCTCCGAGATCGTCTTGGTGATGCCTTCCACGGCCCGCACCGCCTCGCCGGTCGCCCCCTGGATACCGTTGATCTGGGCCGCGATATCCTCCGTCGCCTTGGCCGTCTGCGTGGCCAGGTTCTTGACCTCGGAGGCGACCACGGCGAAGCCCTTGCCGGCATCGCCGGCACGGGCCGCCTCGATCGTGGCGTTCAGAGCCAGCAGGTTGGTCTGGCTGGCGATATCGTTGATCAGATCGACCACGTCGCCGATCTTTTGCGACGCCTCGGCAAGGCCCTGAATTTGCCCCGTCGCCTGTTCGGCGGCGGAGACGGCGCCCTGCGCGATGGTGGAGGTGTTGGCGACCTGGCCCGAGATCTCGCTGATCGAGGTCGCCAGCTCCTCCGAGGCCGAGGCCACGGTCTGCACGTTGGCGGTGGCCTGCTCGGAGGCGACGGCCACCGTGCCGGTCCGCGTCGTGGCATCCTCGGCACTCGTGGTCATCGACTGGGCCGTGCTCTCCATCTCGGTCGAGGCGGAGGAGACCATGTCGACCACGCCCTTGACGCTGTTCTCCAGGCCGTCGGCCAGTTCGAGCATGGCCCGACGTTGCTCCTCGTCGGCGCGCTTCTTGGCCGCTTCCTGCTCTTCGCGCAGGCGGTCGGTCTCGATCGCGTTCTGCTTGAAGACCTCCACGGTCTCGGCCATCTCGCCGATCTCGTCGCCCCGCTCGGTGCCGGGGATCTCGACCGACTTGTCACCCTTGGCCAGGCGCTGCATGACCTCGGTCATGCTCTTGATCGGGTTGGCGATGGCGTTGCCGATCAGCCAGGCCAGGGCCAGACCGATGGCGAGCGCCAGGGCGATGCAGATGCCGATCATGATGTAGGTGTTGCGGACCGTCGCGGCGTTGGCGGCCTGCCGCGTCTCCATCAAGGCAACCTCGGCGCCACTGAAGTCCGCCATCAGCTGGCGGAACTTGTCGAAGTACTGCTTGCCACGGGCCTCGCCGATCAGGTCGGCCATGTCGTCCATGTTCTTGGCATCGCCGATCTTGCCGCGGAGCGCGATGGTCGGCTCGGTGACGTTCTTCTGCCATTCGGCGATGGTCTGCAACGTCGCGTCCAGCAGCTTCACCTGGGCCGGGTTGTCGTTCACGGTTTTCCGCAGGCTGGCGATGAGTTTACTGAAATTCTTCTTGCCACCCTCGTAGGGCGCCAAGAACTCGTCCTTGCCGGCCAGCAGATAACCGCGCATGCTGGTCTCCATATCGACCGCCGCGGCGACGATGGAGTTGGCGTGATCGATCACCTCGTAGGTGTGCGTCACCCATTCCTCGTTCTTCCGCATGATCTCCAGATGGCGCGAGACGTTCTTGTTGGCCTCGACGCCCGCGGCCTGGCGTTCCACCATCAGCTTGGCCTCGACCTCGCTGAAGGCGGCGATCTGGCCGCGGAAGGCGTCGAAGAACGTCTTGCCGAGCTTGCGCCCGACCAGGGTCTCGACGTCCTGCAAGCTGGCGGTGCCGGCCACGACCTGGCGGCGAAGCGCGATCGCGGGCTCGGTCACCTCGTCGACCCATTTCCGGATGGTGGCCTCGGTCTCCTCGAGCCTGGCGACCTGCGCCGGGTTGTCGTTCACGGTCTCCCGCAGGGCTTGGATTTCCTCGAAGAACTTGGCCTTGCCGGCGGTATAGGGCGCGAGGAATTCGTTCTCGCCGGCCAGCAGGTAACCGCGCATGCCGGTTTCCATGTCGACCGCGTGGGCCAGAAGCAGGGTGGCCTGGGCCAAGACGTTGTGCGTGTGATCGACCCACTTGCCGGTCTTCTCGATCAGGGTGGTGTCCTCCGACACCTTGTCTTCGGCGGCCTTGAAGGCCGCGCGACGCTCAGCCAGCAATTTCGCCTCGCGATCGATGAAGGTCTTGATCTGGCCGCGGAACTTGTCAAAGTAGACCTTGCCGCGGGCCTCGCCCACGAGATCGGCCATGTCGTTCTTGGTCTCGGCGTCGCCGATCTCACGCCGCAGCGCGATCGTCGGCTCGGTGACCTTCTCCTGCCACTCGCGCAGCACCTGCTCGACCTCGCCCAGGCGCGCGACCTGCGTGGGGTTGTCGTTGACCGTCTGTTGCAACGAGGCGATGCCTTCATAGGTTTTCGTCTCGCCACCCTGATAGGGGGCGAGGAACTCGTCCTTGCCGGCCAGCAGGTAGCCGCGCATGCCGGTTTCCATGTCGACGGCGGAGCCGACGATGCCGGTCGCATCGGCGAGCACGTTGTGGGTGTGCTCGACCCACTTGTTGGCCTTCGTGATCGAGTTGATGTTGAAGGTGGCGATGCCACCCAGCAGCAGCAACAGGACCATCGGCGACAGCACGCCCAGCAGGATCTTCGGCTTGGTCTTCAGATCCGCGAACTTGAAGGAGAGTTTCATTTCGAGCCTCGGGGGTTCAGAGTTGCGTTCGTGTGTCTCCCCAAATCGGATCGGCGAACGGGTGACACTGGAACAATGAATCCGCCGAGATCGTTAAAGCCCCGTTAAGCTCGGATAGTTTTTTAAATTTATTGGTTAAAGATTGGTGATCACGGCACTACGTTCGCATTCATGGATCGGGTTTGGCCGCCGGAACGACCACCCGACCCGGCCGGCGAGCGTCGAGCCCTTGGCGGGCCCGGATCGCGGCCCGGCTCAGGACCGCGGAGACCGCCTCGGGAAAACACCGATGCGACAGAGCATCTCCACGCGGAGAGCGGGACCGCGCCTGCTTCCATGGTGGAAATCCCCGCGATCGATGTGCGCGGGATCCCATGCCGTACATGGCCCGCGCGGAATTGGTAGATCGGTTCTACCTCTTCGCCATTATCGCCAAGGCCGCTCTGGCGTTCATCCGCCGGCGACACCTACCGTCTTGGCGGCGGCGAGCCTTCAGCCGCGTTTGTTCGCGCCGGCCTGCTCCAGCAGTTTCTCCAGAACCTCGTAGGGCTGGGCGCCGACCACGCCGTGGCCGCCGGCGACGAAGGTCGGGACGCCGGTAACACCGCTGGCGCGGGAGCGGTTCCAGTCGGCATCGACCGCTTCGCCGTGGCGCCGATCCTCGAGAACCGCGCGGGCCTCGTCCACATCGAGACCGACCGCCCCCACGATTTCGAGCAGCGCGTCGATGTCGCCGATGTTTCGCGCGTCCACGAAATAGGCCCGGTAGAGCGCGTCGTGCAGGGCTTCGCCCCCTTCCTGGGTGTCGGCCCAAATGCCGAGTTCCTGGGCCAGGCGGCTGTTGTAGGTATGGCTCCGCCGGCCGTAGGGCAGCCCTTCGGCGTCCATCAGGCCCTTCATGCGCTGGTACATCGCGTCGACGTCGACGCCTCGGCCGGCGAACAGCCGCTCCAGCGACTGGCCCTCGGCCGGCGTCTCGGGATGCAGGGGGAAATGTACCCACTTCACCTCGATGTCGAAGTTTTCCTTCAGTTTCTCAACACGCCCAGTGCTGAGGTAACACCACGGTCAAACGTAGTCCGTGAAGATCTCCAGGGTCACCGTCTCGGTCATTCGCGGGCTCCTCGTCTTCGCTATGGCATTTCAAGATTGGTCCCGGCCACCCGCTCCCCCGGCGAAACCACCCCCCAGGGCACCCCAAGGGTACACTCCACGGGTGGTTGGGCCGGGGGAGCGGGTGGCTTGGCAATTCGGATCAAACCTGATCCGCGCCAGCCTCGAAGAGACGCACATTCACGCGCCTTCGGCAAGCGCGACGCCGGCCGTGAACAACCCTTCGATCTCCCCGCCCGTCAGCCCCGCCTCGGCCAGGATCTCCGCCGTATGCTGCCCCAGCAGCGGGGTCGGACGCCCGGCCGAGGGGGTGGTGTCGGCGAACTGGATATAGTTCCAGGCGGTTCGTATCTCGCCCACCTTCGGGTGCCGGCGGGTCACGACCAGGCCGTTCGCGATCGAGTGGGGATCGTCGAGGAACAGTTTATTGTCGCCCGGCCGCGCTTCCGCCGCCGGCACGCCGGCCGCCTTCAGGCCCGAAAGCGCCTCGGCGAGGTTCCGGTCCCCGAAGGCCGCCGCCATCGCCGCCGCCAAGGGCGAGACGGCCGGATGGCCCGTGCCGGCCGGATCCAGGTCCGCGACGCCGAGCCAGCGCCCGAGCGCCGCCTGCTCCTCCGGCCGGTCGGCGGCGACGTAGATCCAACCGTCGCCGAGCCGATAGAGCCGGTGGCAGGCGTTCAGGCCATATTGCCGCTGGTCGGCGAGCGGGCGTTCCGGCTTGCCGGCATAGCGGCTGAACCAGGCGGAACTCAACAGAACCGCGCCGTTCAGCAGGTTGCTCTCGACCCGCTGCACGGTGCCGTCGAGGCGTTGGCGATAAAGCGCGAGGATCAGCCCCAGCGTCGCGATCGCGCCCGTGGTGTAGTCCGTCGGCGCCAGCTGGGCCGGGAACGAGGGCGGGTTGTCGGGCCCGCCCTGGGCCCGCGACAGCCCCATCAGGGCCTGCGCCAGGGGATCGATGCCGGGGCGTTTGGCATAGGGTCCGGTCCAGCCGTAACCGGTGATGTGGGTCTCGATCAGGTGGGGCGTCGTCTCCGGCCCGAGACCCATGCGCGCCGTGGCGCCGGGTCGGAGATTGGCGAGGACGGCGTGACAGGTTGCCGCGATGCGTTGAATCGCCCGCCTGGCGCCGGGCTCGCGCGCATCGAAGCAGACCGAGCGTTTGTTGAAGTTGACACTGTAGAAGTAGGTCCGGCCGATGGGCCGCGACATGTCGCCCGCTGGCGGCTCCAGCTTGATGACATCGGCGCCGAGGTCGGCCAGCAGCCGCCCCGCGGTCGGCCCCGCGATCAGGTTGGTGATCTCCAGAACCCGGACGCCCGCGAGCGGCGGCGGATCTTCCCCGACGGCCGGCGCCTCGTCCCCCGTCGCCCCGGCGGAGAGTTCGGAGAGTTCGGAGAGTTCGGAGAGCGCCGCCGTCCGAGGCCCCGAGACCGCGCCCGGCGTCTCCGTCAGGTGGACCGGCAGGCCCATTTGCGTGATCTCGCCCAGCACCGGATCCGCCAGCCGGTGAACCATGCCGTTGTGGTGGACCTGGGGGTCCTCCAGGCCTTCCTCGGCATGGCGGGCGGGGGCGAAGGGGATGTCGGCGGCTTCGAACGCCACCATCCAGTCGGCGGCGTCGCGGGTCGCCATGATCCGGGCGAGGGTATCGCGCATCTCCTCCTCGTCCTCGGGCGTCGCCCCGCCCCGGCCGCCATCGAAGCGCGGCTCCGCCACCAGCTCGGAAATGCCCATCACCTCGGCCACCCGGGCGATGAAGGCCTCGTGCACGGCGCCAAGCTGCACGTATTCACCATCGGCGCATTCATAGACGCTGTAGAAGGGCGCGCTGCCGGCCGGATGGGTCTGGAAGACAATAGGCTCGATGCCCTCCCCGACCACCTTCGGGTGGTAGAGCAGGGCGCCCGCCAGCAGCGAGGTTTCGACCATCCGCCCGCGCCCGGTCTCCTCCCGTGCATGGAGGGCGGCGGCGACGCCGATCGCGGCGAAGAGCGCCGCGCCAACGCTGGGGAGCGGGTGGACCACGTGCACCGGCGCCGGCCGGTAGCCGGGCATGCCGCCCAATATGCCCGAACGGGCGAGTACGAGGTCGTCGACCGCCGGCTCGTCCGCGAGCGGGCCATGCTTGCCGTAGGCGGTGATCGAGCAGGCCACCAGCCGTCGGTTCAGCGCCCTCAGCCGCTCGTGCGCGACCAGCGCCTGGCGCGGCGACGAGGGCGCGAAATCCTCCACCAGCACGTCGATCCCCGGCACGATCTCCGCCAGCCGCCGGGCGGCCTCCGGCCCGTCCAGGTCGAGGGTCACCGCCTCCTTGCTCCGATCCCAGATCACGAAACCGCCGTCGCGATGCAACGGCGCATCGGTCCCGACCGCCCGGATCACCCGCGCGCCATAGTCCGCGAGGATCATCGTGGCGAGCGCGCCCGCCCCCCCGCTCGTGAGGTCGAGGACGGTGATGGCGTGGAGGGGAGCGGTCACGGGGCGCGGACTCTCTGGTTCTCTCTGGGGACGACGGGCGAGGGGTGGACGAGCGGACCATAGCATCGACCTGGCGGGGCGGGCCACGCTTGGGCGGTAACGCTCTCGATGCGCCGTTGTCTCGGACGGGCGCGGCGATGGATGTCGGGCCCATGGGCCCGGCCGGCGGCGCGGGAAAAGACGATGTGGTGGTCGACTAGAAGCGGCTGGCCAGCGCTTCTCGAACGCCGCGACGCATAAACCCTACATCGTTTAATTGCAGCGCATAACGGCGATGCCGAGACTCTCCGAAAGCAATTTCATCGGCTTTCGGCACTTCCAATTGATATGAAGGAAAGTTTTGGCGCGCCCGAGAGGACAAAGTTCGAACTCGATATTTGAGATGCTGGAGGGGTGGTCCGGCGACTTGGGGAGAATTTCCTGCGTACACCCTAATCCGGATTAATGACAATCATGTAAATACGCTAGCGCCATGGCACAAAAATCTCTTCAGATAAACATGAAATCAAGATTATATTTGTTGATCGGCGTGGAATATTGACCCCCTTGGTGGGGTAATCGGCGTCCCAAATTGACCCCCCTGGTTTTGTGATTTTCAACACACCTCGTTGTTTGGACAGTCGAGGTGGGGGAGATGCTGGTAGTGGAAACGATCGCGAAGATCCGTCGGGATCATCTGGTGAGGGGCGTTCCGATCAAGAAGATCGCCCGGGATTTGAGGGTTTCGAAGAACACGGTGCGCAAGGTGGTGCGGGGCGATGAGACCTCGTACAGCTACGCGCGCAAGATCCAGCCGATGCCGAAGCTTGGACCGTGGGTGGATGAGCTTGAGCGCCAGCTGGAGGCCAACGAGAAGAAGCCGCGCCGGGATCGGCTGTCTCTGCCGCGGATTCATGAAGACCTTGCGGCTCTGGGCTATGGCGGCGGCTACGACGCAGTGCGCCGCCACGCCAGGACCTGGCGTCGGCGGTGGCGGCTGTTGTCGCCGTCGCAGGGTTTTGTGCCGCTGAGCTTCGATCCCGGCGAGGCCTAGCAGTTCGACTGGAGCCACGAGTACGCGCGCCTGTCGGGTGTGACGACCAAGGTGAAGGCGGCGCACATGCGGCTCTGCTACAGCCGCATGCAGCTGGTTCAGATCTTCCCGCGCGAGAGCCAGGAGATGGTGTTCGAGGCGCACGAACGGGCCTTCCACTTCTTCGGCGGGGTCTGCCGACGGGGCATCCACGACAACATGAAGACGGCGGTGAGCATGGTCTTCGTCGGCAAGGAGCGCGCCTACAACCGGCGCTTTCTGGAGCTGTGCTCCCACCATCTGGTGGAGCCGGTGGCGTGCACTCCGGGTGCGGGCTGGGAGAAGGGGCAGGTCGAGAGGCAGGTGGGTGACGTCCGCGGCCGCCTGTTCGTGCCCATCCCGCGGGGCCGCTCCTACGTCGAGATCAACGAGTGGCTGATGGATCGGTGTATCGAGGACGCCAAGAAGCGGCCGCATCCGACGATCGAGAGCAAGACGGTGTGGCAGGTGTTCGAGGAGGAGCGGCCCTTCTTGATGGCCTATCGCGGCCCCTTCGACGGCTTCCACGCCACCGAGGTGGCGGTGTCCAAGACCTGTCTGGTGCGCTTCGACAACAACCACTACAGCGTCGCCGCCCGTGCCGTCGGGCGGCCGGTCGACGTGCGGGCCTACGCCGATCGGATCGTCATCCGCCAGGACGGCGAGACCGTCGCCGAGCATCCCCGGAGCTTCGGGCGCGGCGAGATCGCCTACGATCCGTGGCACTACGTGCCGATCCTGACGCGGAAGCCCGGCGCACCGCGCAATGGTGCGCCCTTCAAGGGCTGGCAGTTGCCCAACGCGCTCGGCCGCATACGGGCCCGGCTGACGGGTTGCGACGACGGTGACAGGCAGTTCGTGAGGATCCTCGCGGCGGTTCAGGAGGACGGGCTGGAGGCGGTCGAGGCGGCCTGTGCCGAGGCGCTCGACTGCGGCGCCCGCAGCGCCGACGTCGTGCTCAACATCCTCGCCCGGCAGTGCCAGCCGGCACCGCCGGCGACCATCCCGACGCCCGAGGGCCCGCGGCTTCGCCACCGGCCGGTGGCCGACTGTCAGCGCCACGATCGCCTGAGGGAGGCCGGTCATGGAGCGTCATGAGGTGCTGGCGATGATGACGGCGTTGAAGCTCGCGGGCATGCGCGCCGCCGACGACGACATCCTTGCCACATGGACGCCGAGGGGGGGGCTCAAGCGTCGTCATCCGGTGCAGCAGATCATCGGTACGCTGCCGCAGGTCGAGATCGCCGACAAGACGGCGCGCTCGATCAAGTACCAGATGGCGTCCGCCAGGTTGCCAACGGCCAAGGAGCTGGCCGACTTCGACTTCGCCGCCTCGCCAGTCAACGAGCCCCTGATCCAGGAGCTCGCCGGCGGCGGCTTCCTGGAGGGCAAGCGCAACATCGTGCTGGTCGGCGGCACCGGCACCGGCAAGACCCATCTCGCCGTCGCCATCGCGCGCTCCTGCATCCGCAAGGGCGCCCGGGGCCGCTGCTACAACGTCGTCGACCTGGTCAACCACCTCGAGGCCGAGCTCCGCGCCGGACGCCAGGGCCGCACCGCGGACCAGCTCGTACGCCGCGACTTCGTCATCCTCGACGAACTCGGCTACCTGCCCTTCGCCCAGGCCGGCGGGCAGCTGCTCTTCCACCTCATGAGCCGGCTCTACGAGCGCACCTCTATCGTCATCACCACCAACCTCGCCTTCGGCGAATGGACATCCGTCTTCGGCGACCCCAAGATGACCACCGCGCTGCTCGACCGTCTCACCCATCATTGCGAGATCATCGAGACCGGCAACGAGAGCTGGCGCTTCAAGAACCGCTCCTGAGCCGCCGCCGGCCGTGCCCGCGGCCCGGTTGCCGCTCAGGGGGGTCAATTTTGCACGCCGATCGGGGGTCAATATTGAAGGCTCAATTCGTGAAACGTATGCATTTGTGATAGAATGCCCGGAATGTCAGGAGGTTGGGTCATGGACGGCAAGGGTTTCCAGGTGTGGCTTTCGGCGGCGCGCGGGCTGACGCGCGTGCAGCGGCACGAGGCGCTCGCGGTGCTGTCGGGCCGGAGCGAAGGCGAGGCATCGAAGGCCGCGATCGAGCTTGGTGTGGACGAGGCCCGGCGCTGTCCGCACTGCGCGAGCGAAGGGGCGGTTTCGCGCGGTATGGCGCGGGGTCTGCGGCGCTACCAGTGCAAGGGCTGCGGCAGGACCTTCAACGCGCTGACCGGTACGCCGCTGTCGGGCCTGCACCACAAGGAACGCTGGCTGTCGTTCGGGGCGTCGCTGGCGGAGGGGGAGACGGTGAAGGCCTCGGCGGCGCGCTGCGACGTGGCGGTGAGCACGGCGTTCCGCTGGCGTCACCGGTTTCTGGCGGCGGCGCGGAGCGATTCGGAGGTGCTCAAGGGGATCGTGGAAGCGGACGAGACCTACGTCCTGGAGAGCCGGAAGGGCGCGCGCGGGCTGGGACGCAAGGCACGGCGGCGGGGCGGCAAGGCGAAGAAGCGCGGCCTCTCGCGCGAGCAGGTGCCGGTTCTCATGGCGGCGGACCGGAGCGGGACGACGGTGAGCGCGGTGCTGCCCAGGGTCGACGCGGCGGCGCTCACGGCTGCTCTCGACCCGGTGGTCGCGAAGGACGCCCTGCTGGTCTCCGACGGTGGCGCGAGCTATCCACCTTGCGCCGCCGCGCTCGGGGTGAGCCACGAAGCACTCAACCGCTCGATGGGGGAACGGGTTCGGGGCGATCTGCATGTGCAGACGGTGAACAGCCGCCACAGCCGGTTGAAGGACTTGCTGCGTCCCCGCCGCGGCATCGCCACCCGCTATCTGGACAACTACCTGAGCTGGTTCCACCTCGTCGGCCTCGCCCCCGGCGCCAATGACCGAGCCTGCCTCGCCGCCGCCGTAACAAGGTGATGCATACATTTCACGAATTGAGCCATATTGAAAGCCGTTTGACAATTATATTAATTGGAATAACTTCGCTAACTAAACACACCTCCTCCTCGACCCGCCGTCACGGCGTCGCCGCAGCAGACGGGAAAGCTCGTCCCAACAAAGGGGTCGCCCTATGGGTGGCCCCGAACGTCATAAAGCGCCATCGCCCGGCAGGCGCGACGAGCGGTGGCAGTGGTGCTGGCGACTCGGCGCAGGGGTAGGGTGAAGTTCGGGAACGCTACACGGCCAAACTGGTCAAAACTTCGTGAAGAGGTGGGAATTCAAGATTCAAGGTCTGACCCTCGTCCTTTATGATCCTCGTCCTTTAAAACTTGGCGCGCCGCCAGCAATGGCGGCGTGCGCTACACGTCCTCGACGCCGCTCCCCCCGTCGATAAGGTCCTTCAAGTTTTCGCGCGTCGTTCCGAACGGGGTACTCTCGTCCGCATGGACGTGCCTCCCCGCCTGGGACCGGCAGCCGCCAGTCTGGGAATGAGATTCGACACCGTGAAGGATGCACCTCCTGCGCAATTCCCCGCAAATCCAGGGCTTCACCGCCGCGAACGTTACGAATCGTTTCAGCCTCTCGTTCGAAACCGAGAGACGATCTTGGCGAGCCTTGCAACGGCTGCCGAAATTGGTTCAGCGAATGAAACGGCTGATGCTCGCCGCAAGCGTTTTACTCACCTACACCACGTGACTGGAAAGAAGATTTCTGGTATCAAGCAGGCGTGGACGGGTACAGATCGCGCCGGCCGGTGGGGCGGCATCTGTCGAGGAGGTACCGGTCATGGAGCTGCTGGACGCCGTGCTCGCCTTCGCCCTCACGATGGGCGCTCTCGCAACTGTCGTCACGATCATCATGGAAGGCCTGCACCGGGCCTGGAAGGTGCGCAAGCGCGACCTCGTCGAGCTGGTCAAGCAGTTGAACTTGGGTCTGACGTGGCTCGACGAGGAGGAGCGCTGGGCCTTCGCCTGCTCGGTTGTCAATGGCGGAGCAAAAAGGGACCACCGTGGCGGTGTAAGAAGGGACCACTTGGCGGCTGCGGGCTTGTCCCCTAGTCCATGGGAGGGCCCCGGGTGCGACGCGGCGTGCCCTCAACAGGCCGACGCGGCGGCGCGCGCGGGAGGGACCTGTGGGCCCACGGGGTCAAGCGTGGGTTGGGTGGTCGGTTCAGTTCGCCGTCGGGGTTTGACGCCTGCGGCTCTGGTTGAGCCTGTAGCTCTCGCCATTCATCTCGAGGATGTTGACGTGGTGGGTGAGGCGGTCGAGGAGAGCGCCGGTGAGGCGCTCGGAGCCGAACACCTCGGTCCATTCGTCGAAGGGCAGATTGGTGGTGACCAGGGTCGAGCCCCGCTCGTAGCGTTGGCTGAACACCTCGAACAACAGCTCGGCGCCGGTCTTCGACAGCGGCACGAAGCCGAGTTCGTCGACGATCAGAAGCTTGTAGGTGGCGAGCTTCTTCTGGAACCTCAGCAGCTGCTTGTCATCGCGGGCCTCGATGAGCTCGTGGACCAGTGCGGCGGCGGTGATGAAGCCGACCGAGAGGCCCTTCTGGCAGGCCGCCAAGCCGAGACCGAGGGCGATGTGGGTCTTGCCGGTGCCGCTGTTGCCGAGCGCGATGAGGTTCTCGCGGCGCTCGATGTACTCGCAGCGGGCCAGCTCCAGGACCAGCGCCTTGTTGAGCGAGGGGATGACCTTGAAGTCGAAGCTGTCGAGGCTCTTGACCACGGGGAAGCGCGCCGCCTTGATGCGCCGCTCGACCATGCGGCGCTCGCGGTCGATCAGCTCGAGCTCGGCGAGTCTCAACAGGTAGCGGACGTGATCGACGCCTTCCGAGGCGCACTGCCGGGCGATCTTGTCGTACTCGCGCAGGAAGGTCGGCAGCTTCAGCGTCTTGAGGTGGTGGGCGAGCAGCACTTGCGGTGTGTCGGTCATGCGCCGAGCCCCGACAGCAGGCTCATGTACGACTTGGCGGACGTCATCGCGACCCGGGCGCGCGGCAGATACGGATAGACGTCGAGGTTGAGCCTGGGCGGCCGCCGCTCGATGCGGCACAGTACCAGGTGCTTCACCGCATCAAAGCCGATTGCGCCGAGCCGCAGGGCGTCGCCGACCGCACCCTCGACCTCCTCGAGCCGGAAGGTCTCCAGTAGACGGAGCACCTGGACGTACTCGCGCTTGCCTGCCTTGCCCATACGAGCTTCGAGGAGCCGCCGCAGAGTGATGAAGGCCTCGGGCAGGTCCCAGCCCGCCAATGGCGCGGCCTGGTCGAGGGCGCCGATCTTCTGCTCGATCAAGGGCAGGTAATGCAGCGGGTCGAAGATCAGGTCCTCGCTGTCGTAGGACCGGCGGTGCCGGGCGATCACCTCGGCCCCGCAGCTGATCACCACCTCATCGACGTAGCCCCGGATGAGCACCTCACGGTGGCCGTAGGCCACGGGCACGGAATAGTCGTTGCCGCGGTAACGCACCAGCGACAGCGAACTCGCCCGTCCAGGGCGCTTATCGCAGGCATCATAGGGAGCAGGCGGCAATGGCAAGAGAACTTGACGATCCCGCTCGAGACGCTCGCCGATGGTCTCCTTGTGGCCCCGCAGCCGCGCCGCCTGGCGCCGGCGGCACTGTTCGGCGAGAGCATCGTTGAGGGCCGCGAAGCTCTCGGCACGCGGGACGGGGACCAGGAAGTTCCGCCGGATGAAGCCGACCAGTCCCTCGACCTTGCCCTTGTCGTTGCCCTTGCCCGGCCGGCCGAACCTGTCCTCGAACAGATAGTGGGACTGAAGCTCCGTGAAGACGCGCGTTCGCTGCCGCTTCCCATCGCCCAGGATCCGGGCAACCGCCAGCTTGGTGTTGTCGTACAGGATGGATCGGGGGACGCCGCCGAAGAAGGCAAACGCCGCGTTGTGGCCATCGCAGAATGCTTCGGTCGTCTCCGCCGGATAGGCCGCAACAAAGCAACCATCACTGTGGGGAAGGTCGAAGGCAAGGAAGTGGATCTTCCGTAACGCGCCGCCGATCACCGCCATCGCTTCGCCGAAGTCCGCCTGGGCGTGACCGGGGGAATGGGAGAGTGGCACGAACACCTCACGCGACCGAAGCCCCTGCTCACGAACGTAGTCCTTCACGATGGTGTAGCCGCCCGTGAAACCGTACTCGTCCCGGAGGCGGTCGAAGATGCGCTTCGCAGTGTGCCGTTGCTTGTGGTGGCTGGTCCGATCGTCTTCCAGAATCCGATCGATGATCCCCGTGAACGGACCCAGCTTCGGCCGCCGTGGCGGCTTGCCGCGGCGATACCCCGGCGGCACCGAGAACGACAGCATCTTGCGTACCGTCTTGCGGTCCAGCCCGAACACCCGCGAGGCCTCGCGGGTGCTCATTCCCTCGACACGACACGCCCGCCGAACCCGTGCGTACAACTCCACCCGATACATCCCCCCCGCCTTCCAGTCAGAGCAACCCTGACAGAAGGCTATACGCGGTCCCATTTTGGTCCGCCGCAGCCGGATCGACCGGCCGCTTCAGTGGGGGATTATTGCGCCGCCGTTCTCAGCTTTCCCGTCTCCGACATTGATGTTCCAGGTGAGCGTTGAAGGCGTCCCAGCTCGCAAACCGGGGGATGGGAACCATGAAGTTCCGGCGGGCGTAACCGACCAGCCCCTCCACCTTGCCCTTATCATTGCCCTTGCCGGGGCGGCCATATCGATCCTGGAACAGATAATGGGATTGAAGCCCGCTGAACGCTCGCGTTCGTTGCCGCGTGCCGTCCGGCAGGATGCGCGACACCAGGCACTTGTCATTGTCGTAGAGAATCGATTGGGGAATGCCGCCGAAGAAGGCGAAGGCCCCGTTGTGGCCGTCCAGCCAGGCCTCCGTCGCCGCCGCCGGGTAGGCCGCAACGAAGCAGGCATCGCTGTGGGGAAGGTCCATGGCGAAAAAATGCGCCCGCCGCTTGACGCCGGCGATGATCGCATCCGCCTCGCCAAAGTCCGCCTGAGCGTGACCCGGAGGGTGCGCCAGCGGCACGAACATCTCACGCTGGCGACGGCGCCGTTCCCGGACGTAATCCTTGACGATGGTCTGTTTGCCCGCAAAGCCATGCTCGTCGCGAAGACGCTCGAATATCCGCTTCGCCGTGTGGCGCTGCTTGCAGTGAACCGTTCGGTCCTCTTCCAGAATACGGTCAATGATATCCCTGAAGGGGTCCAGCTTCGGGCGCTTCGGTGGCTGGCGGCGGCGGTAGCCAGGCGGCTCCGAGTGCCCGAGCATCTTCCTCACCGTCTCTCGCGCTATGCCAAACCGACTCGCCGCCTCTCGCTGACTCAGCCCATCAACATGGCACGCCAGCCGAACGCGTAGATAAAGGTCCACGGTATACATCCTCCCACCTTCCATCCCGAAAAGGATCGAAGGCTACAGGTGGCAGAGTTTTACTCCGCCCGCAGCCGGGCAAATCCCGCCGCTTCCGTGGTCTAATTTGTCACCGCCGCACACAGCCCTGGACGGCGGTGAAATAGATCTGCCGCGTGGTCTCGAAGCGGATGTAGCGCCCGCTGGGGAGGACATAGCGCGGCGCGCCGGCGAGGGCGCGGAGCGCCAGGCGGCCAGCCTCGTCCAGCGCGTCGCCGAAGCCGCGCGTTATCTCCGCCAGACGATCGGCGAGATCGCGCAGGGTTCGTGTCACCATGCCCCGTCCTTCCAAGAATCGCATGAAGCGTAACAGATGGCGCCTGGAGGCGTGATGGAACCGGGATAAATCTTACGCCGAGTTGATCCGGGCATGGCTTGTACGGACCAGTCCGCAGGCCAATTTCGAGGGCGGAGAGTCAAAGGTCACGGGCCACATGATCAAATTGACGAATAGATTGCTGCTGGCGAGCCTGTTGTTCACGCTGTTGCCGGGCTTCACCGCGCTCGAAGCGCTGTTCGCGCCGAAGGCGGAGCTCTGGCCCCGCTGGCAGGCACGGGACGAGGCCTCGAAACTGACCGTCGATCACGCGCCCTGGAGCCGGTTTCTCGGGACCTACGTCACCGCCGGCGAGGACGGCGTCAACCGGGTCGCCTACGGCCGCGTTTCGGCGGCTGACCGGGCCGCGCTCGACGGCTACATCCAGGCGCTGGAGGCGAACGACGTGGACCGGCTGAACGGCGAGGAACAGAAGGCCTTCTGGATCAACCTCTACAATGCGCTGACCGTGCGCGTCGTGCTCGACCATCCGAAGGCGGCGAGTATTCGCGACATCAAGCTCTCGGCCGGGTTCTTCTCCGCCGGTGGGCCCGGGGACCATCCGCTGGCGCGCGTGAAGGGCGAAAAGCTGACGCTCAACGACATCGAACACCGGATCCTGCGGCCGATCTGGCGCGATCCCCGCATCCACTACGCCGTCAACTGCGCCGCGATCGGCTGTCCCAACCTGGCCACCCGGGCCTTTTCCGCCTCGCCCCTGGAGGCGGACCTGGAGGCCGCCGCCCGGGCCTACGTCAACCATCCCCGCGGCCTGCGGCGAAGGCCCGACGGCGGCTTCACCGCCTCCAAGATCTATGCCTGGTTCGCCAAGGACTTCGGCGGCGAGGCCGGCGTGCGGGCCCATCTCCGCCGCCACGCCGACGAGACGACGCGCGCCCGGCTCGACGACGGCGCGCCGATCGACGCCTGGGAATACGACTGGTCGCTGAACGCGGCGCCGATGACGGCGGTGTGAATCAGATCCGGATCCGCGTGGCCAGCGCCTGCCTTCAGCGCCTCAGCGGCACGCGGGAGAGACCGGCGCCCCGGCGGCCGGGGGCGTCGTCGGCGTCGAACAGCTCGGCGAGCTTGTCCATCATGGCGCCGCCCAATTGTTCCGCATCGACGATGGTGACGGCGCGCTGGTAGTAGCGGGTGACGTCGTGGCCGATGCCGATGGCGATCAGCTCGACGGGCGAGGAGGTCTCGATCCACTCGATCACCTGGCGGAGGTGCTTCTCGAGGTAGTTGCCGGCATTGACGGAGAGCGTGCTGTCGTCGACCGGCGCGCCGTCCGAGATCACCATCAATATCCGGCGCTGCTCGGTCCGTCCCAGCAGGCGCTCGTGCGCCCAGATCAGCGCCTCGCCGTCGATATTCTCCTTCAACAACCCCTCGCGCATCATCAGGCCGAGGGAGCGCCGCGCGCGGCGCCAGGGCGAATCGGCGGATTTGTAGACGATGTGGCGGAGGTCGTTCAAGCGGCCCGGATTGGCCGGCTTGCCTTCGCGCAGCCAGCGCTCCCGGCTCTGCCCGCCCTTCCAGGCCCGCGTGGTGAAGCCCAGGATCTCGACCTTGACCGAGCAGCGCTCCAGGGTGCGGGCCAGGATGTCGGCGCACATCGCCGCCACCGTGATCGGCCGCCCGCGCATGGAGCCGGAATTATCCAGCAGCAGGGTGACGACGGTGTCGCGGAAGTCGGTATCGCGCTCGACCTTGTAGGAAAGCGCGTTCATCGGATTGACCACGACGCGGGCGAGCTTACCGGCGTCCAGCAGGCCTTCTTCCAGATCGAATTCCCAGGAACGGTTCTGCTTCGCCATCAGGCGGCGCTGCAGACGGTTTGCGAGGCGCGCCACGACGCCCTGCATGTGGTGCAGCTGCTGGTCGAGATAGAGCCTCAGGCGGCCGAGCTCCTCGATGTCGCATAGATCGGCGGCGTCGATCATCTCGTCGTATTCGGCGCTGAAGGCGTGGTAGGGCGGCTCGTTCTGGCCGGGCATGGCATCGCCCGGGCGCCACTGGCGCCGCCCCCGGCCCGGATCCTCGCTCCCCATCGAGGTCATGGAATCGTCGGCGTCCATGCTTTCGGCGTCGGACGAATCGTCCATCTGCCCATCCATGGAATCGGCCTGCTGCGGATCGCCGTCCTCGGCCCCGCCATCGGCCCCCTCGCCCTCGCCCTCGCCGCCGCCTTCCGGCTGCTGTTCGGGATCGGCGTCGGGATTATCTTCGTACTCGTCCGATTCCTCGTAGTCCTCCTCGCCGAGGTCGAGGTCGGCGATGAGCTTGCGGGTGAGCCGGGCGAAGGTCGCCTGATCGCGGATCGATTCGGCGATCTGGTCCAACTCTTCGCCGGCGTTGTCCTCGATGAACGCGCGCATGCCGTCGACCATGGTCTCGGCGTCGCCGGGCGGCGCCTTGCCGGTCAGCCGTTCGCGCACCAGCATGCCGACGACCTCCGGCAGCAGGGCTTCGCCCGGATCGGTGATCGAGGCATAGCCGCGCGCCCGGCAGCGCTCTTCCAGCATGGCGTCGAGGTTCGAGGAGACGCCGCGCATCCGGTTGGCGCCAATCGCCTCGACCCGGGCCTGTTCCGCCGCCTCGAAGACGGCGCGCGGGATCGCGGATTGCGGGCGGAAACGGTTATGGAGACCGTCGTCGTGATGGCGGGTCCAGAGCGCCAGGGCATCGCCGGCGCCGCGCACTTGGGCGACTTCGCCCGCCGGCAGCGTGCGGGCGGGAAGCGGCAGCCGGCCGCGTCCGCCACGTCCGGCCGCGCCCTCGGCCCCGAAGCTCACCTCCAGCTCGGAATCGGCCGCGATCGCGCGCGTCGCGGCGGTGACCGCGCGTTTGAACGGTTCGACCGGGCTTTCGGGATTGCTCATGGCCAGAGGTCAGGCCAGGTCCGCCAGCGCCGACGATTCCGGCAGCTCTTCTCCCAGGCAGCGCTGATAGTATTCGGCGATGATCGGGCGCTCGACCTCGTCGCAGCGGTTGAGGAAGCTCAACCGGAAGCCGAAGCCGACGTCGTCGAAGATCTCCGCGTTCTGTGCCCAAGTCAGCACCGTGCGGGGCGACATGACCGTGGAGATGTCGCCGTTGATGAAGCCGGAACGACTGAGTTCCGCGACCGCGACCATCGCCTCGACGGTCTTGCGGCCCTCCTCGGTGTCGTAGCTCTTGGCCTTGGCGAGAATGATGCTCTGCTCCATCTCCGCCGCAAGGTAGTTGAGCGTGGTGACGATGCTCCAGCGGTCCATCTGGCCCTGGTTGATCTGCTGGGTGCCGTGATAGAGGCCAGTGGTGTCGCCCAGGCCCACCGTGTTGGTGGTCGAGAACAGTCGGAACGAGGGGTGCGGCCGGATCACCCGGCTCTGGTCGAGGAGCGTCAGCTTGCCCTCGACCTCAAGGATCCGCTGGATCACGAACATCACGTCGGCGCGGCCGGCGTCATACTCGTCGAACACCAGGGCGCAGGGGTGTTGCAGCGACCAGGGCAGAATACCCTCGCGGAACTCGGTCACCTGCTGGCCGTCCTTGATCACGATCGCGTCCTTGCCGATCAGGTCGATACGGCTGATGTGGCTGTCGAGGTTGACGCGAATGCACGGCCAGTTGAGGCGCGCGGCGACCTGCTCAATGTGGGTCGACTTGCCGGTGCCGTGATAGCCCTGGATCATCACGCGGCGGTTGTGGGCGAAGCCCGCCAGGATGGCGAGAGTGGTGTCACGGTCGAAGCGGTAGTCCTCGTCGAAGTCCGGCACCAGTTCCGAGGGCGCCAAAAACGCCGGAACCACCATCTTGCTGTCGATGCCGAAGGCTTCCCCCACGTCGACCGTGGTATCCGGAGCGTCGGGGGTGCCGGTCGTCGCCGCGTCCGCAGCCAAAATCGCCGTCATGTGACTCGTCCTGCTCTAAGTTTTCCTTGAGTTGAACGCGGGAACCGCGCTCAGCCGACGCCATCGGATACCAGGAAGGTGTACGCCTCGTTGATCGACTTGAAACGCTCTTCCACCGAGGTGTCGCCACCATTGGCGTCGGGGTGAAACCGTTTGACCAGCTGCTTATACCGCATTTTGATCCGTTGCAAGTCGACGCCTGGCTCCAGGTCCAGCGCGGCCAATGCGCGCAGCCGTTCGGACGAGATGCCATGGCGCTCGTCGGGGATCGGATCGGCCGCGTCGGCGCCGAAAAACCCGAATGGATCGCGCGGCACGCCCGCCATGGCGGCGCCGGGGCCGGAGCCCAGCTTCCAGGTCGGCCGGTGGCCGATCACCGCGTCCTTGCGGAAACGTTCGATCTCCGCCTCGCTCATGCCGCGAAAATAATCCCACGACGCGTTGTAGGCCCGGACATGGTCGAGGCAGAACCAGTAGTGGCCGCTGTCTTCCGCGCGCCGCCTGGGCGCCCGGAACTCGCCAGCCGCCTCGCAGCCCGGCTGTTCGCAGAGACGCGCGCCGTTCACCGCGTCTTCGGCGGTTCGGATCCGGGCAAGGGGTATATCGCGGCCACGTTTGCGCATGGTGTCGAGTATGGATAGTGGCGACGAGCGGCGCAACCGACGCGCAAGGCGCGCGTAAGGGGACGTGCGAGGCCACACCGGGACGCTTCAATCGACGATCGGCGGATAGGCGCGTTGTGGCGTCAGACAACATCCCCGGCAAGATCGTAGGGGATATTTTCACGTAAAAAATGGTTAACGGTCTCTTGACTCTACCTGAAGTTACAATACCATAGTGTCTTTAGTGTTTAACACTTGGCGGGGCGATGCGGGAATCAATCAGCAGTGAAGCGGGCGCCTCGACCAGTCTGGTTGGCCGAAATATCCGGGTCAACGGGCGGCGGACCAGCATAAAGCTCGAAGCCTCGATGTGGCTGGCGCTCGAGGATATATGCGAGCGCACCGACCGCAGCCTCAACGACGTCTGCGGCCAGGTCGGCCAGCGGGATTGGACCGGTACCTTTACCTCGGCCGTGCGGGTGTACATCGTGGACTTCTATCGCAAGGCCGAGCGCCGCGCGCGGGAGCAGGCCATGCGGCGGCCCGCGGACAGCAATCAGCCACCTCACCATTGGTCCGATTTCGCCTCATGAGGCAGCGCGCGGACGGACCCGCACGCGGGTGATCTGATTGCGCTCGCGCGCCACGATGTCGAAGTCGCAGCCGGCGATCTCGAAGCTTTCACCGACCTCGGGAATGCGCCGGGCCTCGTGTATCACCAGCCCGGCGACCGTCGCCGCCTCCTCGTCCGGCAGTGTCCAGTCCGCGTGGCGGTTGAGATCGCGCACCGTGACGGTGCCCTCGACGACATAGCCGCCGGACGCCTCGCGGCGGATGGCGCCGGCGGCGATGTCATCGTGCTCGTCGACGATGTCGCCGACGATCTCTTCCAGAATATCCTCCAGCGTCACCAGGCCCTGCAGCGCGCCATACTCGTCGACCACCAGGGCGAAGTGGGCGCGCCGCTCGCGGAAGGCGTTCAGCTGCCCGATCAGCGGCGTGGTGTCGGGGACGAACCAGGGCGCGCGCGCCAGCCGGACCACGCCGTCCGCGCCGAGCGCGTCGCCTCGCTGGTGCAACGCCGCCAGCAGGTCCTTCGCATGCAGCACGCCGATGATGTTCTCGGGATCATCGCGCCAGAGCGGGATCCGGGTGAAAGGGCTGGCCAGCACCTCGTCGACGATCCTGTCCACCGGCAGGCCGGCGTCGATCATCGTGATCGCGGTGCGGTGCACCATGATCTCGTCGACCTGGACGTCGGGCAGATCCAGGATGCCGCCCAGCATGTCGCGGTCGGTTTTCGCCATCCGGCCTTCGCTGATATGCAGGTCGACGGCGCCCAGCAGTTCCTCGCCGGGGCTGAGCAGATGCCCGCCGGCGCCGATCCGGACCCCGACGAGGCGCAGCAGAACGCGCGCCACCGCCTGCACCACCCGCACCGGCGGCCCGAGCAGGGCGACCAGCACACCGATCACCGGCGCCACCTGGAGGGCCGAGCGGTTGGCGTTGTGGATCGCGTAGGTCTTCGGCATGACCTCGGCGAAGATCAGCACCAGCGCGGTCATGACGACGGTCGCATAGGCGACGCCGGCGTCGCCGAAGACCGCGATCAGCAGGCTGGTGGCGAGCGCCGAAGCGAGGATGTTGACGAGGTTGTTGCCCAGCAGGATCGCGCCGATCAGGCGTTCGCGCCGCGCGATCAACCGGTTCACCAACTGGGCGCGCCGGTTGCCCCGCTTGGCGAGATGCAGCATCTGCGCCCGGGATGCCGCCGTCAGCGCCGTTTCCGAGCCGGAGAACAGCGCCGAGAGAAACAGCAACACCACGATCAGCGCGAGCCAGAGCAGCAGTTCCCAGTTCATCGTCTTCGCCGCGTCCCCCTCACGCCGCCAGTGTCGTCGCCAGAAAAGCCTCGAGATCGCTCGTGTCGACCTCGCGGCTGACGAAGGTCTTTCCGATCGCCTTGGCCAACACGAAGGTCAGCCGGCCGTCGCGCACTTTCTTGTCCTGGCGCATATGGGCGACCAGGCGGGCGAGATGTTCGGGTCCGAGGCCCGCGTCCGCCGCCCGCGTCGGCAGGCCGACGGCGTCCAGGTGGCGCTTGGCCCGCGTCGCGTCCTGGCCGGCGCAGAGCCCGAGCCGAGCCGAGAAATCGAACGCCATCACCATGCCGATGGCCACCGCCTCGCCGTGCAGCAGGCGGTCCGAATAGCCGGTCTCCGCCTCCAGCGCGTGCGCGAAGGTGTGACCGAGGTTGAGCAGGGCGCGCACGCCCGCCTCCCGCTCGTCGACGCGGACGAATTCCGCCTTGGCCCGGCAGCTGACCTCGACCGCGTGGGCCCGCAGCGCAGCGTCGCCAGCCAACAGATCCGCCCCGTGCCGTTCCAGCCACTCGAAGAAATCGGCGTCGCCCAGCAGGCCGTACTTCACCACCTCGCTATAGCCCGCCAGCAGCTCGCGCCGGGGCAGGCTGTCGAGAAGGTCGACATCGGCCAGCACCAGGCGGGGCTGGTGAAAGGCGCCGATCAGGTTCTTGCCCCGCTTGGCGTTGATCGCCGTCTTGCCGCCGACGGCGCTGTCGACCTGGGCCAAAAGGGTGGTCGGAATTTGCACGAAATCGATCCCGCGCCGCAGTAGGCTGGCGGCGAAGCCCGCGAGATCGCCGATTACGCCGCCGCCGAAGGCGATCAGAACATCGTCTCGCGCCACCTCGATCTCGATCAGCCGGTCGAGCAGGGCTTCCAGCGTCGCGAAGCTCTTGGTCCCTTCGCCCGGCGGCAGCAGAACCGCCTCGCACGCGATGTCCTCGGCCGCGAGCGCGGCGCGGAGCGCCTCCAGATGCAAGTCGGCGACCCGTTGGTCGGCCACCACGGTCGCGCGCGGGCGCTTCAGCACCGGGGCGATCAGCGCGCCGGCGCGGGCGAGCAGGCCGCCGCCGATCAAAATGTCGTAGCCGCGTTCGCCCAGATCGACATGCAGGCGATGTTCGCCGTTCATTTCCGGGTCGTCCTTCCGCCTTCCGCCGCGCGTTCCGCCAGGGCCTCGACGACCGCCTCCACCACTTGGTCGTGCGGGCCGTCGGCGCTGTCGATGACGATGTCGGCCTCGCCATAAACCGGATAACGCGCATCCATCAGCCGCGCCATCGTCCGTTCCGGGTCCCCCTGTTTCAACAGCGGCCGGTCCCGGCGCCGGCGAACCCGCTTCATCAAGGTCGGCAAGTCGGCGCGGAGCCAGACGGAAATGCCCGCCTCGCGGATCGCCTCGCGCGTTTTGGCGCTCATGAAGGCGCCGCCACCGGTGGCCACCACCCGCCTCGGTTCCGTCAGCAGGCGGGCGATTACCCGCTCCTCGCCCTGGCGGAACTCGGCCTCGCCGAAGCGTTCGAAAATCTCCTCGATGGTGCAGCCGGCCGCCGCCTCGATCTCGTCGTCGGCGTCGACGAAGGGGAGCGCCAGGCGCCGTGCCAAGCGGCGGCCGATCGCGCTCTTGCCGGCGCCCATGATGCCGACGAGGACGATCGATCGCTCGCGAGTTGGTTTTGGGCAATCATTCATCGCCGGCGGCTGTCGAATAACTCGTGAAAAAGCGGCAATGCCACGGGCGCCAGCCGTTGTCAGCTTGGATGTCGGAGGATAGACTGCCCAAATTCCGCCATGATTTCAATCTAATCACGCATTTGGTTGAATCCTGTCGGTCGGAGGCCGCGCGCGTGGCCGGAACGCCACGGTATTTCGGGAGCGTATCGGACCGCGCGCGAGCGGCGTTAGAGGCTGGCGGCAATACTGAAACATGAAGAAGCTCTGGCTGGTCGCGACTTTGTTCATTGTTTTCGCCCTTGCCGGCCTGGCGGTGTACGTGACCTTTTGGGACATCCCGCCGCCGAAGACCCGGATCGAGGTCCAGATCTCCAATGATCGTTTCCCCAATTGAGCGCGCCGCCACCCGATGCCTCGCGGCCTTGCTCGGGGCGCTGATCCTGATCCCGACTCCGGCGGCATGGGCCCAGCAGGGCGATCAGCGATTGGGCGCGCCGGTCCAGCTCCACCCGGGGAACCCCGCCGCCGCTCCGCAGGAGGAGCAGACCGTGCCGATTGTACCGGCCGCGCGCGAGGCGGGCGGGAACCTTGAGAGCCGCCGTCTGCCGGGCCGGGCGGTAAAGCCCGGAAAGCGTGCCGGTGGCATCGAGATCAGCCGCCTGCGCGCCTTCGATCCGGCGGCGGTCGGCCTGCTCGGCGAGGACGATGGCGGCCTCGGCGCCGACATGTGGGCCGGCAGCCGGCTTGACGCCGTCGTTGCCCTGCTGTCGCGCCTGCCGGTCGACGGCCACTCGCCGGTCATGCACGACCTCGCCCGCCGCCTGCTGCTGACTGGCGCGCGCGTGCCCGAGGGCGACGGCAAGGAGGGCTCGGATCTGCTCCTCGCCCGTCTCGACCGCCTCGCCGCCGGCGGGTGGACCAGCGATGTCGCGGCCCTGTTGCAACGGGCGCCGCCAGCGCTCGAGGCGCCAGGGCTGCTCCGCGCCCGACTCGACGGTTTCTGGCTCGCCGGCGACCGCGACGGCGCCTGCGCGATGGCCTTCAACATGATCAATCGATCAAACGCGCCGGTCTGGCTGAAATCGGCCGCGTTCTGCCATGCCCTCGACGGCGACGCCGACCGGGTGGCGCTCTATGAAGAGCTGCTGCTGGAGGCCGACGCCGGCACGCGCGACGAGCCCTATCACGCCCTTCTCGGCGCGGCGAGCGGGCGGGGCGGCAAGCCGCTCGAAAGTCTGCCCGCGCCGGAGCCGCTGCACCTGGCCATGCTCCGGGCCGTCGACTGGCCGCTGCCGGCTGACGCCATGTCCAACGCCTCGGCGCCCATCGCCCGCCACATGGTCGAGAACGACGGCACGCCCGAGGCGCTGCGCCTCGAGGCGGCGGAACGGGCCGCGCAGAGCCGGGTGCTCCCCATAGCCAGGCTCCGCGAGCTCTACGCGCTCGCCCGCTTCGAGGCGCCGGAACGTGCGGCCGCCGAGGAATGGGCCGAAGCCAACCCCGGCGCCCGCGCCAACGCGCTGCTCTACCAGACGGCACGGGCTCGCAAGCGCCCCGTCGACCGCGCCCGCTTTCTCGCCAGCGCGCTTCGGGGCGCCCGGGCGTCGGGCCGCTTCGCGGTGGTGGCCCGCGCCAACAAGACGGCATTGATGACGCTTCGCCCGGTGCCGGGACTGATCGATTTCGCCGCCGAGGCGGGCCGCGCCCTGCTGGTCGCCGACGAGCCCGAACTGGCGCTCAGCTGGTACCGGCTGGTGGAGGAGGGGGGCGATCCCGGCCGGGAAGCCGCCTGGCGATCGCTCTGGCCGGGGATGCTGGTCGCCGACGAGGGTGCGCGGGTGCCGCTCGACCCGGAGCGTTTCGTCGCCTGGTGGCGCGCTTCGGGGTCGGCGGAGGCGGCGGAGCGCATGCGTCACGCCGTCCTGCTCTTGACGTTGCTGGAGGCCTTGGGGCAAACCGTGCCCGAGGCGACGTGGGCGCTGCTCTACGCGGACGCGGAGACGACGAGGGAATTGGCCGCTTCGCCCGTGCTTCTGCGCGGCCTCGCCCGCGCGGCCGAAACGGGCCGTCGGGGTGAAACGGTGCTGCTGGCGCTGACGACGTTGGGCCGCGAGGGGCCCGCCGGGGCCGCGCCCGCGACGTTGGCGGCGGTGATCGAAGCGCTGAGGCGGCTGGGCTTCGAGGCCGAAGCGCGGGCCGTCGCGCTCGAGGCCGTGTTGGCCAGGGAGTTTTAGGATCGGAGTCGGGAGGTGAAATGGTGATGACGGCGAGTGCTGAACGCTGGATCGAGGCTTTCCTGGAGATGCTCGCCGCGGAACGCGGTTCCGCCAGCAACACCATCCAGGCCTATCGCCGCGACCTCGCCGATTTCGTCGAGCACTTGGCGGGTGATCTGGTCGAAGCGGAAAAAGAAGACATCCGTGCCTATCTGGCCGCGCTCGCAGACGGTGGCATGGCCGCGTCGACGGCGGCGAGGCGCCTTTCCGCGCTGCGCCAGTTCTACCGCTTCCTCCATGGCGAGGGGGTCCGCGGCGACGATCCGACCAGCGGCATCGACGCTCCGCGGCGCGGCCGCTCGCTGCCGAAAATATTGAGCGTGCGGGAAGTCGAACGGCTGCTGAACGCGGCCCGCGACTATCCGGGACCCGAGGGCGTGCGCTTCGTCGCCTTGATGGAGATCCTCTACGCCACGGGCCTCCGGGTAAGTGAACTGGTCTCGCTACCGTTCCCATCGGCAACGCCGGAACGTCCCTTCCTGATGATCCAGGGCAAGGGCGGACGCGAGCGGATGGTGCCGCTCAGCGTGCCGGCGAAAACAGCGCTCGCGAACTACGAGGCGGTCCGGGCACATTTCATGAAACGCGTGGACGATCACAAATGGCTTTTCCCCTCGCGTTCGAAAGGTGGCCATTTGACGCGCCAGCGCTTCGCGCAACTGATCGGCGAGCTGGCGACGCGCGCAGGGGTGGATCGCCGGCGCGTCTCGCCCCACAGCTTGCGTCACGCCTTCGCCAGCCACCTGTTGGCGGGCGGCGCCGATCTGCGCTCGGTGCAGCGGATGCTGGGCCATGCCGACATCTCGACGACGCAGATCTACACCCACGTCCTGGAAGAGCGGCTGCGCGACCTCGTGGAACGGCACCATCCACTGGCCGGCTGAGGATCCCTCCACGCGGCATTGCCCGGCTACCCGTTTCCCGGCCCGACCCGATCGGATAAAATTGCCCTATCTAGCAAGGGGTAGAACAGCTTTATCCATCCAATTGGCTCGGCGGAAGCGATTCCACTGGAATGGATGCCGCCTCAGCGGAGTAGAGCCGACATGACCCTCGACATCGCCACCGCCGCGCTGACCTATCCGGAGATCGACCCGGTCCTGATCTGGATCGGCCCCTTTGCCATCCGCTGGTACGCGCTGGCCTATGCGGTCGGTCTCTTCATTGGCTGGCGTTACGTGCTGGAACTGAACCGCCGCCGCGTGAAGCTGATGGAGGATCGTGGTGTCGACGACTTTCTGCTCTGGATGACGCTTGGCGTGGTTCTGGGCGGCCGGTTCGGCTACGTCGTTTTCTACAAGCCCGGCTACTATCTCCAGAACCCCCTGGACGCCCTGCAGGTCTGGCAGGGCGGCATGTCGTTCCATGGCGGTCTCCTCGGAGTCGCGGTGGCGCTTTGGCTCTTCGCGGCGCGGCGCGGCATCGAGAAGCTCCGCCTTGCCGACCTGGTGATGCCGGCGATCCCGATCGGCCTCTTCTTCGGACGCCTCGCCAACTTCATCAACGGCGAGCTTTTCGGCCGCGCGACGGACGTCGCCTGGGGCATGGTGTTTCCCCGGGGCGGGCCCGAGCCGCGCCACCCGAGCCAGCTCTACGAGGCGGCGCTCGAGGGTCTGGTGCTGTTCGCCGTGCTTTCCTGGCTCGCCTGGCGCGGCCGGCTGTTCGAGCGGCCGGGCCTCGCCACCGGCGTGTTCCTCATCGGCTACTCGCTCGCGCGCGGCGTGGTCGAGCTGGTGCGCGAGCCCGACGCCCACCTCGGCACCCTCGTCGCCGGTCTGACCATGGGTCAGCTGCTGTCGCTGCCGATGTTGATCGCCGGAATCTGTCTCGCCATCCACGCCTGGCGCGGGCGCGAGGAACGGGCATGACCAATGCCGAGCAAGCGCTTCGCCGCCTGATCTCCCATCAGGGTCCGGTGCCCGTTTCCTGCTTCATGGCGGAGGCGATGGCCCACCCCCGCCATGGCTACTACGCCGACGGCGGGCGGATCGGCGCGGCGGGCGATTTCATCACGGCGCCGGAAATCTCGCAAATGTTCGGCGAGCTGATCGGTCTCTGGCTCGTCGACCTCTGGCGCCGCGCGGGCGCGCCGACGCCCTTTCGGCTGGTCGAGCTCGGCCCGGGACGCGGCACCTTGATGGCCGACGCGCTTCGCGCCGCCCGGCTAGATTCCGGTTTCACCGCCGGCGCCGAACTCCATCTGGTGGAGATCAACCGCGAACTCCGCGCCCTGCAGGCGCGCGCGCTCGCCGGCCACGCGCCGCGCTGGCACGACAACCTCCAGACGGTGCCCGAGGGAGCGATTCTGCTCGTCGCCAACGAGTTCCTCGATGCCCTCCCCGTCCGCCAGTTCCTTCGCGCCGGCGGCGGCTGGCGCGAGCGGCTGGTCGGGCTCGGCGGCGGCGGATTCGAGTTTCGCGCCGGGCCGGACCTGCCGCCCACCGGCCTCGCGGCTACCGCGCGCGCGACGGTCGGCGAGGGCGCGATCATCGAACTCGGACCCGCGCGGGAAGCCCTGGTGGCCGATATCGCCCTGCGCATCCGCGCGGGCGGCGTTGGCGCCCTGTTGATCGACTATGGCCCGCGCGCGGCGGTGCCGGGCGACACGCTCCGCGCGGTGAAGGCGCATCGCCACCACCCGACGCTCGACTCCGTCGGCGAGGCGGACCTGAGCGCCGATGTCGACTTCGCCGCCGCCACCAGGGCGGCCGAGGCCGAGGGCGCGCGCGTCTGGGGCCCGGTCGGACAGGGGAATTGGCTCCGCGCCCTCGGGATCGATGCCCGGACCGAGTGTCTGGCGGACGCCGGGGATCCGGCGGCGGTCCAGCGGGCCCGCGATCGGCTCTGCGACGACGAGGAAATGGGCGCCCGCTTCCAGGTCCTGGCCCTCGCGCTGGCCGATGGTCCGGCGCCGGCGGGTTTCCCGGAGGCGGCGAGATGACGCCCTTCGCGCTTTCCGCCGCCGGCCTCGACGGCCTCGACGGCGTTCGCCACGGCTTCTTCACCCGCCGGGGCGGCGTCAGCGGCAGCATCCATCGCGGCCTCAACTGCGGCTTCGGCTCCGACGACGATGCCGGCGCCGTGGCGGAGAACCGCCGGCGGGTGGCGGCGGCGATCGGCGCCGAGACCGGCCCGCTCACCGTGCATCAGGTGCACGGCACCACCGTCGCCCGAGCCGAGGGGCCTTGGCCCGACGGCGTCTCTCCCCGGGCCGACGCCCTGGTCTCGACGCGGCCGGACATCGCCCTCGGCGTGTTGGCGGCCGACTGCGCCCCGGTCCTGCTGGCGGACGCGAGCGCGGGCATCGTCGCCGCCGCGCACGCCGGCTGGAAGGGCGCGCTCGCGGGCGTCACCGATGCGGCGCTCGCCGCCATGGTCGATCTCGGCGCGCGGCCCGAGCGTGTCCTGGCCGCCGTCGGCCCTTGCATCGCCCAGGCGAGCTACGAGGTCGGCCCCGAGCTCCGCGCCACCTTCCTCGGCCAGGCGGCCGGGAACGCGGCCTTCTTCCATCCCGGCGAACGAGAAGGACACCACCACTTCGATCTCCAGGGCTATGTGGCGGGACGGCTGGCCGGGGCGGGCATCGGCGCGGTCGCGCGGATCGCGCGGGACACCTACGCGGAAGAGGACCTCTTCTTCAGCTACCGCCGGGCGACCCACCAAGGCGAGAGCGATTATGGCCGCGCGATCTCGGTCATCATGTTGACGCGGTAAGGCTTAGGTAAGGCCGATGCCCTATATCATCATCTTCGCCGTTCTGTTGCTGCTCGGCCTGTTGGCGAGTTGCTTCTTTTGAACGGCGTCGCCATTTGCGACGAGGCGATGCCCGCACGTATGCTTGCCTGGCGGGAAGGTGATTCGCGGTGACGGAAGGGCGTTTATGAGCGAGGAATCCTCCCACTCGAAGTTTTCGGTGGCGATCATCGGCGCCGGCCCGGCCGGCCTGACCGCCGCGCACGAGCTGACCTTGGCCGGCCACGACGTCACCGTGCTGGAGCGCGACCCGGAGTACGTCGGCGGCATCTCCAAGACGGTGCGCCACAACGGCTACCACTTCGATATCGGCGGCCACCGCTTCTTCTCCAAGGCCCAGGAGGTGGAAGACTTCTGGCGCCGCATCCTGCCGGACGATTTCCTCGACCGGCCGCGCAAATCGCGGATCTTCTACAAGGGCCAGCTGTTCAGCTATCCGCTGAAGCCGATGGACGCGCTGACCAAATTGGGCTTCTTCGAATCGATCCGCTGCGTCCTGTCCTACGGCCTGGCCCGCTTGAAACCGATTCCCCAGCCGCGCAACTTCGAGGAGTGGGTGATCAATCAGTTCGGCCGCCGCCTGTTCTCGATCTTCTTCAAGACCTACACCGAGAAGGTCTGGGGCATGAAGTGCACCGAGATCTCGGCCGATTGGGCGGCGCAGCGGATCAAGGGTCTGTCGATGAGCAAGGCGATCCTGAACGCGATCTACAGCCCCAAGCCCAAGGACCGGGGTGCCGTCATCAAGACCCTGATCGACAGCTTCCGCTACCCCCGCCGGGGTCCGGGCATGATGTGGGAGCGGGCGAGCGAACTCGTCACCATGCGCGGCGGGCGGGTGGTGATGGACCGCACCGTCACCTCCTGCGGCCGCGATCCGGCGAGCGGGCGCTGGCGGATCTGGGCCAGGGACGCGAGCGGCGCCGACCATTCCTACGAGGCCGACCACGTTATCAGTTCGATGGCGATGGCCGAGCTGGTGGCGGCGCTTGAACCGGCGCCGGCGCCGGCGATGGCCCGGGCGGCGAAGGCGCTCCGCTACCGCGATTTCCTCGTCGTCGCCCTGGTGATCAACGAGCGTGAACAATTCGACGACAACTGGATCTACATCCACGAGCCGCACGTGAAGGTCGGGCGGATCCAGAACTTCAAGTCCTGGTCGCCGGAAATGGTGCCCGAGGAAGGGCGAAACTGCTACGGGCTCGAATATTTCTGCTTCGAGGGCGACAGCCTCTGGGAGTCGGCCGACGAGGACCTTGTCGCGCTGGCGAGCGACGAGCTCGCCACCCTCGGTCTCGCCAGCTGGGACGACATCCTCGACGGCCATGTCGTCCGCCAGGAAAAGGCCTATCCGGTCTATGACGAGACCTACCAGGAAAACGTCGACGCCGTCCGCGCCGGTATCGAGCGGGACTATCCGAACCTGCATCTGGTGGGGCGCAACGGCATGCACAAATACAACAACCAGGACCACGCCATCATGACGGCGATGTTGACGGTCCAGAACATCCTGGCCGGTAAACAGCTTTACGACGTCTGGCGGGTCAACCAGGACGCGGAATATCACGAAGCCGGCGAGGCCGGCGCCGAAAGCGCGCTTGGCGCCAGCGGCGAACGGATGGTCCCCCGCCGGGTTTCGTAGACTTCATTCAGTCCGGCGCCAGTGCCGCTTCCAGCACCGTTCCGACGACGATCATCGGCGGGATCGCGCCGCTGGCGAAACGGGCCACGGCCTCGCCCACGCCTTCGGGGGGCCGTCCGCTCGCGGCGAGGCTGGCCGCCAGCCCACGGGCCTCCTCGCCGGCCACGGCCTCCACGGCGCGCGCCGCCGCCTCCAGGCGATCCTCGTCGAACAGCGGCGCCAACCGGCCGGCCAACATGTCCGGGAGCCTGGGCCAACAGGCGAAATGGAGATAGAGGCTTGGCACCGCGCCGGCTGGAAACTCGCGATGGCGCGACGCGAGCCGATCGACGCCCGAACGCGGCGCCGGCGCCAGGGATTCGAGGCGCGGGAGCGGCGGCAACGGCGCCAGGGCCGGCGGTGGAGCCCGCACCGACCCGGCGTCGACGGCCGGCGCCGAAAAATCTCCCTCCAAGAACCGCCGCAGGGCGGTGAAGCCGATGAGATTGCTGGTATTGCCCCGGTTGTAGACGGCGAGCATGTTGGCGAAGGCGGCACGGTCCTCGGCTTTCAGCTCCGCCGCCTGGAGATCCTCCGGCCGGATCGCCGACAGCGCGAGATCGCCTGGCCCGCCCCGCAGCCGGGCGGCGGCACGCGCCACGGCGCCGGAACGGTAGGCCGGCCCCAGCGTCGCCCAGACCCACGGCAGCACGCCCGGAAGGGCCGCGAAATGCCGCCACGCCAGGTTGACCAGGGGCAATCCGCTGGCGAGGCATATGTCTCGGTAGATCACCCCGACCTCCGCCGAGGCATCGGCCTCGCGGATCTCGGGCAGGGCTGGAACGGTCATTGATTCATCTCCTCGGAATTGATCGGCGACGACCGGCCGTTCCGTGGCGGTCGGCCCCGGAAGCCGCGCCGCGCCCGGATTCCGAGCGAACATGGCGCGCCCGCCTCGTCCAGCTCCCTCGCGGTCCGACCCGACGTCGGACCGACATCATCCGATGCGCGACGAGGCGGTTCAAGAGCGCCATGAATGAGAGCTCGCCCGGCCGCCCCGATCCCCCGCCCGAGCCACCCGTGGCGTGTCTCGGCCCTGGCCGGGGAACGAGGTCGGGGTGGCGCCGAGAAGATATTCCGGGGCCGACACATTCCCGGGGGCGGGCGAATTTTCCCTCCTCTCTTGGGTCGGCGCGCGATTGCGCCTAGTCTCCGGCCCGCGCGACGTGGATAGCGGGAGAATGCGCCATGCGGGCGATGGTATGCCGGGCCTGGGGCCCGGTGGAGGATCTGGAATTGGCCGACGTGCCCGAGCCATCGGCGGGCGCCGACGAAATCGTCATCGAGGTGAAGGCGACGGCGGCCAACTACGCCGATTCGATCATGGTCGCCGGCAATTACCAGACCAAGCCGCCCTTCCCCTTCAGCCCGGGTCTGGAGACGGCCGGCGTGGTCGTCGAAGCGGGCCGCGAGGTCACCCGCTTCAAGCCCGGCGACCGGGTGATGGCGGTGCTGGCCCATGGCGGCATGGCGGAAAAGGTGATCGCCAAGGAGGCGGAAAGTTTTCCCATCCCTGAGGCCATGGGCTTCATCGAGGCCGGCGCCTTTCCCGTCTCCTATCTTTCGAGCGACGTGGCGATCCGCTGGCAGGGCCGGCTGATGGCGGGCGAGAGCATGCTGGTGCTGGGAGCGGCCGGCGGCGTCGGCATCACCGCCTGCGAAATCGGCAAGGCGATGGGCGCGCGCGTGCTGGCCGGCGCCAGCACGGCCGAGAAGCTCGCCGCCGCCGCCGAGCACGGCGCCGACGACCTGATCAACTACGCGGAAGAGAGCCTCAAGGACCGCGTAATGGAGTTGACCGACGGGCGGGGCGTCGACGTTGTCTTCGATCCGGTCGGCGGCGAGCTGTTCGATTCCGCGCTCTCCTGCCTCGCCTGGGGCGGGCGGATCCTGCTGGTGGGCTTCGTCGGGGGCATTCCGAAAATTCCCGCAAACCGGCTGCTGGTGAAGCACCGCTCGGCCATGGGCTCCGCGCTCCGCTATTTCCGCTGGCATGCGCCGCAAAAACTGGAAAAGAGCGCCGAGGAGCTGATGCGCTGGTATGACGAGGGAAAGCTCAGGCCGCTGGTCTCGGAGACCTATTCCTTGGCGGAGAGCGCCACCGCGATCCGCCGCCTGACCGAACGCCAGGCCCTGGGCAAGGTCGTGGTCGTGGTCTCGGAATAGCGGCAAGGGAAGAGCGCGATGGAAATCCGCACCGAGGAACACGGCCGCCATATCGTCGTCGTCACCATCGACAATCCCAACCGGATGAACGCCATGAGCCGCGAGATGCTGGGTGATCTCGCCCGGCTCTGGGACCGGCTGGAAGACTCCGCCTGCCGGGTGGTGGTGATCACCGGCGCGGGCAATCGCGCCTTCTGCGCCGGCGCCGACATGGGCGGCGACCTCCGGGCGACCGAGGAATTGGCGGTCAACATCAACCGGAGCCTGTTGAAGAACAGTACCTTCACCCGGCCGATCGTCGCCGCCGTCAACGGCGATTGCGTCGCCGGCGGGTTGGAACTGCTGCTCTCGACCGATATCCGCATCGCCGCCGAAACCGCGCGCTTCGGCCTGCCGGAGGTCAAATGGTCGATCTATCCCTTCGGTGGCGCCACGGTGAAGCTGATCCACCAGATCGGCTACATCCACGCGATGGACCTGCTGTTGACGGCGCGCCTGATCGATGCCGAGACCGCCGCCCGGATCAACCTGGTGAACGAGGTGCTGCCGGGCCCGGAGGTGTTACCCCGTGCGCTGGCGATCGCCGAGACCATCGCCGCCAACAGTCCGGTCGCGGTGCAGGCGGTCCGCCGCCAGATCTCCGAGACGGTCGCCGTTCAGGCGCTGTCGCGCGAGGCGCTGGATCAGATTCTGGGCGACCAGGTACGGGCCAGCCCCGAGTTTCGGGAAGGCGTCGCCGCCTTCCTCGAAAAGCGTAAGCCGAACTACAAATAGCGCCTGGCGGCGAGGATTGATTCGTCCTCCGCCGCCATCGCCAGCTTCCAATCGACGAAGGCCTCGACCTTGGCGTTTTCGCGGGCGCCCGGCGGCATGGCGACGTAGTAGGCGAAGCTCGCCGGCAACGCCACCTCGAAGGGCTTGACCAACCGCCCCTGGGCGAGGTCGGCCGATGCCAGCGCGCTGCGGCCCAGTGCCACCCCCTGGCCCTCGACGGCGGCCTGGATGACCATGGAGGAATCGGTGTAGCCGGGGGCCCGGGTCGGGTCGACGCCCTCGACGCCGGCCGCCATCAGCCAGGCTCGCCAGTCCTGGCGCATGTCGTCGTGAAGCAGGGTGTGATGGGCCAGATCCTCCGGCCGGCGGAGCGGCGGGTCGCCGTCCAGCAAGGCGGGGCTGCAGACCGGAAACAGGTCTTCGTCCATCAGCTTGACCACCTCGAGGCCCGGCCAATCGCCGTTGCCCATGCGGATTGCGAGGTCGACGTCGTGGCGGGCGAAGTCGATCAGGCGGTCGTCGGCGCTGATGCGGACGTCGATATCCGGGTGGCGGGCGCGGAACTCGGCGAGCCGGCGGAGCAGCCACTTGGCCGCGAACGATGGTATGGCGCTGACGGTCAGGGGTCCGCGCGAAACGAGGACCTCCAGCCGCCGCGTCGCTTCGGCGATGCCGTCCAGCGCGTCGCGCACCGGGGCAGGAAGCGCTGGCCCTCTCGCGTCAGATAGATCGCCCGCGTCTCGCGCTGGAAGAGCTGGACGCCCAGTCAGGCCTCGAGGGTCTTCACCTGGTGGCTGACCGCGCCCTGGGTCACCGCCAGCTCGTCCGCCGCCTTTGTGAAGCTCAGATGGCGGGCCGCGGCCTCGAAGGCGCGAATCGCGTTCAGGGGCGGCAGGCTGGCGGCGCGGGGTCGGATCATACATTATTTTTTCTGAGTCGGACCCGATTTCCTTGGACACAGAATTGGCTTAATCGAAGTGTCCAAGGAGGACCGGAACATGGCCGATAATTTTGAGAAGAAAGTTGCTGTTGATGGGCCTGTGGTAAATGCGGGCGAGCTTGGCTCGTCCACGTTTTCCCCAGGCCAGGCTTTGCCGGCAGGCCCGCTGGGACTTGGCCAGCGATGGACGGTGGCGCGCAAGCGTGAGGTCGTTCCGCGGCTTTTGCGTGACGAGCCGGTGCAACTTCTGTCGCGCCAGTTGGGCGTAGAGATCTTCCGGCTCGAGCAGTGGCGTGAGAAAGCGATCGGCGGGATCGACGCCTCGCTCAAGCAACGCAAGGGCGATCCGGTGCAGGCGGAACTGGATAGCGCCATGAAGCGGATCGGAGAGTTGACCATGCAGGTGGAACTGCTGGAGGCCAAGACGGAGACCTTCGGCCCTTTGGGGCGGCGGAGGTCGCGGCGATGAGTGCCGCCACCTCGCCCGGCACGGGTCTGGCCTACGGCCTGCGGCGGGTCTGCGCCGCCTGGGGCATGGCCCGCTCCTCGTTCTACGCCATGACCTCCGGCCAGCACGCCGAGCAGCCGCCGGCAAAGCGTCGGGGACCGAAGCCCGCGATCTCGGACCAGGCGCTGCTGGTGGCGATCGAAGCCGACCTGGAGGCATCGCCCTGGGAGGGCGAGGGCTACCGCAAGGTCTGGGCTCGGCTTCGGGTCTGTCGCGACATCCGGGTTGCCCGCAAGCGGGTGCTCCGCCTGATGCGCGAGAACAATCTGCTCTCGCCCCATCGCTGCCGCCGCCGTGGCGGCAATCCCCATGACGGTGAGATCATCACTCATGCCCCGAACCTCATGTGGGGCACCGATGGCGTTCGGGTGTTCACGGTGGACGACGGCTGGGGCTGGATCTTCACCGCCGTCGAGCATTGGAACGCCGAGTGTGTCGGCTGGCATGTCTGCAAGCGCGGCGACCGCTTCGCCGCCCTGCAGCCGATCTCCATGGGGCTTGCCGGGCTGTATGGCTCGACCGCGGCCGGCGCGGCTCGGGGGCTGGCCTTGCGGATGGATCACGGCTCCCAGTATCTGTCGGACCACTTCACCAACCAGATCAAGTTCTGGGGCATCCAGCCGTCCTACGCCTTCGTCGCCGAGCCCCAGACCAACGGCGTCGCCGAGCGGTTCAATCGCACGCTGAAGGAACAGATCATCCATGGTCGCATCTACCGCAACATCGCGGAGCTGCGGGACGCCGTCCGCGACTTCGTCGAACTCTACAATGCCCAGTGGATCGTCGAAAAGAACGGCTACCTGAGCCCCGCTCAAGCTCGTCAGGCGTGGCACGCCGCGATCTCAATCAGGCCCGCCGCGTGAGACAAACTTGTGTCCAAGGAACCGGGTGCGCTACATACATTATTTTTTCTCATTCATTTTATGAGAAACGATGCTTTGTACACGACCCTGAAACTACCTAAGTTTTGTCCACGGAAACAGCTAAAACCGCTAGAAATGAGGAGGTAGGGACATGTTCCGCGCAAGCACGCTCAGCATGATTTCATTTGACCTGTACGCGGGACTCCAGGCCGTCACCCGCACCGCCGGATCATGGCACGAGCGATTCCGCCAGCGCCTCGCGCTCGCCGAGTTGGAGCCCCGGATGCAGCGCGATGTCGGGCTGACGCCGGGCAAGGCGGCGATCGAGGCTCAAAAGCCCTTCTGGCTCGGCTGACGTCAAACCGAGGCCGACGACCAACTCCCCCGCCCCGGGCCGCCACCGCGAGACCCCGCAAGAATCGCGGCGGGCGGCCCGGGGCCCACCCGCTTCACTTCCACAGACGTTCGCTGGCGATTCCCGCCCCTTCGGCGAGGGCCTGGAGCTTGGCCCAGACGATGGAGGGCACGACGGCGTTGTTCGGCCCGGCGAAGGTCGCGAAGCCACAGTCGGTGCCGGCGATCACGCGATTCCGGCCGACGATACGGGCGTAATTCTCGATCCGCTGCGCCACCAGGCGGGGATGCTCGACGAAGTTGGTGGTGCTGTCGATCACGCCCGGAACCAGGATCTGGTCGTCGGGAATTCGGGCCCCGGCCAGATCCTCCCACTCTTGGGCGTGGCGGGGGTTGGTCCCCTCGAACAGCAGGGCCTGGGGGCGGGCCTTGAAACAGACCGCCAGCATGGTTTTCAGCGGCACGTCGTGGGTGTGCGGGCCCTCGTAGTTGCCCCAGCAGATATGCAGGCGCATGGCTTCCGGCGGGATCGCCGCCGTCGCGTGGTTCAGCGCCTCGACGTTGCGATTCGCGATGCGGAGGAACTCGATCTCGGTAAGGTGGGCATATTGGTTGTGCCGGGCGGAGCCGAGATCCGGCGCGTCGATCTGCAGCAGGAAACCCGCCCGGTGTATCGCCTCGTAGTCGACGGCCATGGCGTTCGCCACCGCCTCCACATAGGCGTCCTCGTCGCGATAGTGGAGGTCGGGCACGAATTTGGTCAGCACGCCGGGCGAGGCCGCGTTGACGAAGGCCTCGACCGGCCGCGCGGCCGCCGTCGCCGCCCGGAGGTTGGCGAGGTCGGCCTCCAGCGGCCCGGTATCGGCATAGGCGAGGCGCCCGTCGCAAACCGGCAGCGCCGCCCGGGTGAACCAGGTCGTCACCCCCTGGGCGCGGCTCATCCGCTCCTGCAGGTCGGGGTGGTCCAGCAGGTCGCCGTGGGTGGCGTAAGACGGCACCTCCTCGTGCCGTTCCCCGGCCAGGCCGACGCCCGCCAGGCGATGGCGGAAATAGAAGGTGTAGGAAACTTTCGATACCTCGCCATCGCAAACCACGTCGATGCCGGCGTCCATCTGCCGGCGGACGATGTCCCGCACCGCGGACGTCGTCCGCGCCGCCATGGCCTCGGTATCGACCGGCTCGCCCCGTTCGCGCGCCTCCAACAATGCCAGGAGGTCGTCGGGCCGGGGCAGGCTGCCGACGTGGGTCGTCAGGATCCGCTCGTCACTGATGCGCATGGCCTCAGGCGACCCGTTCCAGCGCCTCTTTCTCGATCTCCAGCTGCAGCACGTCGTTGAAGCGGTTGAAGGCGCCGCAGAGCGCGATTCGCCAGGTGAGCTCGACGATTTCCGCCTCCGAGAGGTGCTGGCGCAGGCGATCGAATACGCCGTCGCGGACCCGGTGGAAATCGTTGGTCACCTGGATGGCGTACGCGACCACTAGTTTCTCGACCTCGTCCAGCTCCGGGTGATCGGCATGGTCCAGCAGCCGCTCGATGCCTTCGGGCGAGACGCCCTCGATTTGCAGGAAGGGGCCGTGGTGGGCGACGCAATAGTCGCACGCGTTGACCTGGCTGACCGCGACCAGCGCTAGTTCCAGATAGCGGCGCTTCAAGACGCCTTCCTTCTTCAGGTCCAGCAGCAACCCGAAGACATGCTCCAGCATCGGGGCCCGATGGGCCATGGCGCCGACCAGACTGGCGAAGGGACCGTAGGTCGACATCTGTTCATAAAGCGGTCGCAGATGCTGCGGCACTTCCTCGATGGGCACATAGGACACGCGGGCCATGATCGATCTCCTCGGTTGTCTGGATCGGGTCGCGAGGAGATTAGCCGAGACGGACGCCAAGCAAAAGAATGAGCGCCGCCACCCAGGAAGAGACGCCGGTCCGGAGCCAGCGTTTCGCCGAGGAGGTGATGGGACATTTCAGCCGCTTCGACAACGTCTTCACCGGCCCCGGCGGGCACCGAAATTGCGTTCGCGTCTCGGGAAGGTTCAGGGTACGCATCCGGTGAGTACCGCCTTGTCGGTCGCGCGGTAATTTCCGAGTCTGTGTTCGTCTGAAGTGGGCGCTTCCCTTGTGCCCACGAGTTTGATGATGGGCACGATGACGATGTCGGAAGACGCGGACCCTTCGGGACCCGAGGCGCGCGGCGAGGCTCGCCAGCGCCGGCGATGGCCGCTGGCGGAGAAGCGGCGGATCGTTTTGGAGAGCCTGGTGCCGGGGGCGTCGGTTTCTCGGGTGGCGCGGCGGCACGACGTGAACGCGAACCAGGTGTTCGCCTGGCGCAAGCTCTACCGAGACGGCCTGTTGGGCGGTGGCGGCGGCTTGGTTCCGGTGACGGTGGTGGCGGAGACGCGGGAACGAGAGCCGTCGGCGCCGGGCGGCTCGGGGCGGATATCGATCGAACTCGGCTGCGGCGCGCGCGTGGTGGTGGACGGGAGCGTGGACGGGGCGGCGCTCGGCCGCGTTCTGTCGGCGTTGGCGGGTCGATGATCCCGGTTCGCGGCGACGTCCGGGTGTGGCTGGCGTCGGGGGTGACGGACATGCGTCGCGGCATGAACACGCTCGCGTTGCAGGTTCAAGTTGCGCTGGACCGCGATCCGCACGCTGGCGATCTCTTCGTCTTTCGGGGCCGTCGGGGCGATCTTTTGAAGATTCTCTGGCACGACGGCGTGGGGATGTCGCTCTATGCCAAGCGTCTGGAGCACGGTCGCTTCGTCTGGCCCGCCGCGGCGACGGGGTCGGTGGCGATCTCGGCGGCGCAGCTGGCCTACATGCTGGACGGCATCGACTGGCGTCATCCGCGCCTCACCTGGCGGCCGGGCCGCGCGGGCTGAGCCCGCGACAAATCGACTCGGGTGTGCCGGTCGCCCTGGCGGAGCGGGGGCGGTTCTGATTCTCTATCTCCCATGACGCCGCCCGCCGATAGCACCGCCTCCGAGATCGCCGCCTTGCGCGCGGCGCTCGCGAAGGCCGAGGCGATGATCGAACATCTGAAGTTACAGATCTCCGCCACCGCCGCATCGGCCTCCTCCGCCGTGCGGCAGAGCACGACGAAGTCGTCCGCATAGCGCACCATCGAATAGCCACGAGCCGCCATCAGCGCGTCCAGCGGATCGAGATGGATGTTCCCCAGCAGCGAGCTGATCACCGCGCCTTGCGGCGTGCCCGATACCGGTGTCCATCGTTCCAGATCCGTCATCACATCCCGAGCAAGCCATTGCCGGATCAACTCGAGGACCCGACCATCGCTGATCCGGGTCTCCAGCCGTGCCATCAGCGGCTCGCGCGGAATGCCGTCGAAGTAGCCCGCCAGATCCGCGTCGGCCACATGTGCGTGGCCGGCCTTCACCAGACCATCCACTTCCCGGAGCGCGTCGTGGCGGCCACGTCCCGGACGGAAGCCGTAACTCCCCTCCTGGAACGCCGCCTCGAAGATCGGTTCGATCACGAATTTCATCGCCGTCCGCACGATGCGGTCCTTGACCACCGGGATGCCCAGTGGCCGGGTCCGGCCATCGCCTTTCGGGATCTCCACCCGCCTGACCGGCCGGGGGCGGTACCTGCCCTCCCGCAGCTCGGCAGACAACTCAGTCAGATAGTGTTCCGCCCGAGCCTCGAACCGTTCGATGCTCACGCCATCGATCCCGGCGGCGCCTTTGTTGGCTCGGACCCTCGCCCAAGCCGCCTTCAGCGTCGCCGGCGCATCCACCTTGTCCATCAAACTGTTCCAACGTCCTCCTTTGACGCCGTTGCCCAGCGCCGACACCATGCGATCCGTCCACACCGAGGCTTCGACCCAGGACCAAGCCTTGGTTTCCGCTCCACGTTTAGCCTTCATGGCACTGCCGGTGCTCTCTGTGCCTCTCGGTCGACATCTCGCATCCACCTTCCTGCCCTCCTTCCCTCCGCCCGGGTTTGCTCACCGGACCTCTCGCCACATACGCGGCAGCGGTACCATGGGGGCTCTGACTCCTGCCCGGCTCGCCCGAACCGCACAGGCCTCTCTGCTTACTCCGCCTTGCCTTCCCGACATCCCACCCCCAACCACCCAGTGCCGTCCGATCGTCGCTCTCATCGCCACATACGCGCGATCGGTCGGACCCTCCAGGGGCCCAGGCTTCGCGTGCGACCGCTAGCTCGCCACGACACCATCGCCGAATCGGGTTCGTTATCCCGCGGGCTGCCGGTTCGCCTCCAGTTGCTTCCCACCCCACCTCATGACGGATGCAGTTACTGTCGGCTTCATATGCCGTGGTCTTCACATGACAAGGACTCCCACCTTGCTGACAAAGCGTCCTCACAGACGCACGATCGCCACGCTCCGCTCGCGATGACGGTGGTGTTTGTGAGCCAGCGACGAGTCACTTCGTCTGCTCGCCGCTATAATATCGAACGACCGCCTACCGGGAGGGCGCGGGACGGCGCGTCACGCCGACCTCGATCGAATGCGGCCGTCACCGTAATCCCAACGCCCGGCGCCTGGACAATCTTTCGGGATATGCGAAGCTGGAGGCCGGCACGGACTCGGGAGGCACCACATGGTGATCTTGCTGGATCACGTCATCGTCCCCTCTCGCCGTCCGATGTCCTCGGCCCAGGCGCTCGCCGGGCTTTTGGGCGTCGGGTGGGAGGAGAAGGTCGGACATTTCACGCCCGTCTACGTCAACGAATCGCTGACACTCGATTTCGACCGGTCCGAGCGGTTCGAGCGCCATCACTACTGTTTCCACTTCGGCGACGAGGAATTCGATGGAATTTTCGAACGCGTCCGCGGCGCGGAAATCAAGTATCGCAGCATGCCGAACGGGGACGACGACCTCCGGATCAACACGCGGATGGGGGGACGGAACTTCTACTGGAACGACGACGACGGCCATCTATGGGAGGTGCTGACCGTGAGCTACGCCCGCCGGGGTGCGTGAGACGGCGTCGCCGCGATACCGGCGGCCGTGCGTGCGTCGCGGTTTAGGGCTCTTGTTTCCCGCGTTTCTCGCGATGGCGCAAGGCTAGCGTGGTGGATATGAAGTTCCTCACGGTGCCTGGCCCAATAATCGGAGGAACTTCAAATCCACCACGCTAGGCGAGCAGCGCGATCGCTTCATCGGCGGTCCGGACGTCGCCGAACGTGAGATAGAAGTTGCAGAGCGAGGCGGCGTGCTCGGCGTCGGTGCTGGCGGCGCATCCATCCGAGATCATCACCGTGCGGAAGTTCAGCATCATGGCATCGCGCGCCGTCGATTCGCAGCACACGTTGGTGTAGACGCCGGTAATCAGGACCGTGTCGACGCCACGGTGGCGAAGCAGCTCGGCGATGTTCGACGAGCCCTGGATGAAGGCGGAAAACCGTTGCTTGACGACGCGTTCATCGCCGGCGCGTACCTCCAGCTCGGGCCAGAGCTCGAAGCCGGGGGCGTCCTCCCGCAATGACCGCCATCTGATTTCCCGCTTCTCGGGCGAGAACAGCTCGCCGGCCACCGACCAGTCCTCGAGGTCCCGCGATCTGGCCTGGTTTTGAAGCCATACCACGACGCCGCCGGCCTCGCGCAGCGCGGCGGCCAGCGTGTTGATCCCTGGCACGATCCGGCGCGCCATCGGGCAGGCCGCTTGCTGTCCGTCCGCCATGTAGTAGTTCTGCATGTCGACCACCAGCAGCGCCGTTCGATCCCCCTTCAAGGATTCGACGTGATGGGGTCGTCCCATCCGTTCGGTGACGCGCGCGATATATTCCGGCGGGATTTCGAAGTGATGCATGACGGTCCCCTGGCGATCGGTCGGCCGATGGCGGTTTCGACGGTCCACGGCCAACGCGGAAAAAGGAGGAAAAGGGGTCGTTTTTTTATTCGACCAAAACGATAGCATGGGATCGGCGCGCGTCTCGCGCCGCCCGCAACCTCGCGGCGCCGTGGCGACACCGAAAGCCGGACAAGGACGATCGCGCGGCGCGCCCGGGGCGTCGCCGAAGGCCGCGCCAAGGCCAACACCGAAAGGGGCCCGGAGAAGCCGCGGACCTCACCTCCCGGCCCCTGGGCGCGGGCCGCGCGGACCGCTCGGGGCGCCGCCGGCGGCGGGACACGCCGCCTCTCCTTCGGCCCGCGACGCCGCCCGCCCGCGACGCCGGGCGGGAGCCGCGGCGAAGACGAAGCGCGGAAATCGGCGGGCTTTCGCGCCGCGCGGCGCCTCTCCCCCGTCGCCCGCACCGCCGCCTTGCGCCGACTCGCGCCGGACGCCATGTCATAACCACGCACTTCTCGCCAAGCCGGCGCTCGGCCCGCCCGGCCCGCGCCACCCGGCGGCGCCGAGGCGGGCGAAACGGCGAGGTTTTCGATGATCGGCGCCGGAAACGCGGCATTTGGCGGCATGCCCTCCCTTCGCGGGCCCCGCGCGCGGTGCCCTTGACAGGCGCGGGGACCCGGTCAAGCTGGCGGGCGAAACCAGGGAGGGAACACCATGACCAAGATCTCCAACCCCGCGCGGGACCGCCTGGAGGCGGGCGAGCTCGCCATCGGCATCGGCCTGCGCCAGGCCCGCACCGTCGATATCGGCAAGATCATGGCGGCCTGCGGCTACGACTGGCTGTTCATCGACATGGAGCACAACACCATGTCAATCGACACGGCCGCGCAGATCAGCGTCGCGGCGCAGGACGCCGGCATCACGCCGATCGTGCGGGTGCCCGGCTACCAGCATTTCCACGCGACCCGGATGCTGGATGGCGGCGCGCTCGGCGTCGTGGTGCCCCATGTCGACACCGTCGAGGTCGCGGCCGAGATGGCGTCGAACTGCCGTTATCCGCCGATCGGCCACCGCTCGGTCACCTCCAGCCTGCCGCAGATCGGCTTCGAGCGGCTGCCGGTGGGCGAAACGACTAAGATCGTCAACCAATCGACCTTGCTGGTTGTGATGCTGGAATCGCCGGAGGCGATCGAAAACGCCGAGGGAATCGCGGCGGTGGAAGGCATCGACTGCCTGCTGATCGGCACCAACGACCTCTGCATGGAGATGGGGATTGCGGGCCAGGTCGGCGACGACCGCGTGGTCCAGGCCTACGAACGGGTCATCGCCGCCTGCGAGGCCAACGGCAAATGGGCCGGCATGGGCGGGGTCTACGACCCGCCGCTGATGACCCGCTACGTCGACATGGGCGTGCGCATGCTGCTGGCCGGCAACGACCTGCCGCTGATGATGGCCGCCGCGAGCGAGCGGGCCCAGGCCATGCGGGCGCTGCAGAAGTGAGCGGCCGATGACCGATCATGGCGAGGCGCCCGCCGGCGCCGACTTCGTGGTTCGCAGCGCGCTGATCCTGGACGGCACCGGCGGGGCGCCGCGGGTGGGGGACCTCGCCGTCTCGGGCGACCGCATCACCGGGCTCGGCGATCTCGGCCGCACCGCCGGGTCCCGCGAGATCGAGGCCGACGGTCTGGCGCTGGCGCCGGGCTTCATCGACGTCCACACCCACGACGACCGGATCTTGCTGGCCGATCCCGAAATGCGGGCCAAGACCAGCCAGGGGGTGACCAGCGTCGTCGTCGGCAACTGCGGCATCTCGCTGGCGCCGATGACCAGGCCGGGCATCCCGCCGCCGCCCTTCGACCTCCTGGCCGACGAGCCGGAATACTGCTTCGCCAGCCTGGCCGACTATTTCGCCGCCCTCGACGCCGCGCCGGCGGCGACCAATTCGGTGGCGCTGGTCGGCCACTCGGTGCTGCGCCACGACACCATGGACAGTCTCGAGCGCACCGCCACCGACGGCGAGATCGCCCGAATGCGCGATCTGATGGCCGAGGGGATGGCGGCGGGCGCGATCGGCATGTCCTCCGGCCTCTTCTACCCGCCGGCCCGCCAGGCGGCGACGGAGGAGGTGATGGCCGTCGCCGAGGCGCTGACCGAGGGCGACGGGATCTATACCGCGCATATCCGCGACGAGAGCGAGCATGTGCTGGAGGCGATCGAGGAGGCCGCGGCCATCGCGCGCCACGCCGACGTCCAGGTCATCATCAGCCATCACAAATGCGCCGGCGCCGCCAACCACGGCCGCAGCGTCGAGACCCTGGCGCTGATCGACAAGCTCCGGGGCCAGCAGCGCCTCGGCCTCGACCTCTATCCCTACATCGCCGGTTCCTCGGTGCTGCTTCCCGAACTCATCACCGATGCCGCGCGCACCCTCATCACCTGGAGCAAGGCGATGCCGGAGGCGGCGGGCCGAGATCTGGCCGAACTGGCGGCGGAGATGGGCGTCGACCAGGCGGCGGCGAGCGAACGGCTGCAACCCGCGGGCGCCGCGTATTTCATGATGGACGAGGCGGACGTGCGCCGGATCATGGCCCATGACGCCTGCATGATCGGCTCCGACGGGCTGCCGAGCGACGTCCATCCCCACCCCCGCCTCTGGGGCACCTTCCCGCGCGTGCTCGGCCATTACGCGCGCGAGGAGGGGGTGCTGACCTTGGCCGACGCGGTCCGCCGCATGTCCGGCCTCCCGGCGGCGGAGTTCGGTCTGCGCGGCCGCGGCGTGCTCCGCCCCGGCGCCCACGCCGACCTGGTGCTGTTCGATCCCGCGACGGTGGCGGACCTGGCGACCTTCGACGAGCCGCTCCGCCCCTCGGCCGGGATCGTCGAGGTCTTCGTCAACGGCGAGGCGGTCTGGCGCGACGGCGCCGCCACCGGCGCCCGCCCGGGCCGCGCAATCCGCCGCTCGGAGACGAACCGGGGACGGTAGGCCGTCACTCGCCGATTGCTCGGCGTCGGCCGTCGTCGTCTCAACGACCGACCCCGGCGGAGGGCGGGCGGCGCACCAGGGACCGGACGTTGGGCATTTCGCCGACCGGGACCTCGATCAGGCTGGGCTTGTCCTCGGCCAGGTGGCTGGCGAGGGTGGCTTCGAAATCCTCCGGCGTCTCGGCGCGGTCGGCGCGCATGCCGAAGGCCCGCGCCATGGCGACGAAATCCGGGTTGGTGAGGTCGACGGCGATGTGGCGGCCGCCATAGTTGTTGCGCTGGATGGTCTTCACGTTGCCGTAGGCCTTGTTGTCGAACACGATGGCCGTGACGGGGATGTCGTGGTGCACGGCGGTCGCCAGCTCCTGCACCGTGAACATGAAGCCGCCGTCGCCGCAAAGCGCCACGACCTTGGCATCGGGCCGCGCCACCTTGCCGCCGAGCGCCGCCGGATAGGACCAGCCGAGCGTCGCCTGGAAGCCCGGCATGAAGAAGCCGCGGGGCCTGAACATCGGCGTCGCGAAACGGGCATAGACGGTAAAGCGGGTGACGTCGGCGTAGATCAGGCCGTCCTCCGGCAGCGCCCGGCGAAGCGCGCCCGCATAGCCGGCGAGCGGCTCCAGCCCGGCGAGCTTGGCCGTCATCTTGGCCCGGGCGGCGGCGGCCTCCGGCCAGATCGCGCGGGGCGCCGGCCCCGCTTCGGCGAGCGCGGCGTCGAGGGCGCGCAGGCCCACGTCGGCCGAGGTGACGATGGCGATGTCGGCGGCCCTGGGCTTGGTGATCTGCGCGGGATCGATATCGATGCGGATGGTCTCGACCTCGCCCTCCCGGCCCCAGGCCAGACCCGGATTGGTGAAGCGGGTGCCGACCACCAGCGCCACGTCGCAATGCGTCCAGGCCTCCTGGTCCGTCATCATGGTGAAGGCGAGCGCGTGGCTGTCGGGCAGGCTGCCGCGGGCGTTGGGGCTCATCACCACCGGCGCGCCCAATCGCTCGGCCAGCGCCAGCAAGGGCGCCTCGGCATCGACGATGCCGCCGCCGACCAGGATCAGCGGGCGCGCCGCCGCCGCCAGCCGCAAGGCCGCGCGGGCGACGAGTTCCCCATCGGGCTCGGGCGCCATCTCGAAGACGGCGGGCTGCTTGCGGCCCGAGTGCATGTGCTGGAAGGCATCGGCCAGCAGGGCGGGGACCTGGGCCGGATGTTCGGCGCGCTCCACCCAGTCGATGACGCCGCGCGTCACTGCCAACTGATCCTTCAGCTCGTACGCGATGCCGTAGCCCTGGCCGATCTGGTAGGAGGGGATCTGCCCGGTAATGCCCAGCATCGGCAGGTTGGCCGACGCGCCGGTCGCCAGCGCGGTGAGGCTGTTCAACAGCCCCGGCCCCGGCACCACGCAGAAGACCCCGGTCCGCCCGCTCGCCTGGGCATAGCCCATGACCATGAAGGCGGCGCCCTGTTCGTGGCGGGTGTGGACGACGCGCAGATTGTTGCGCCGCTCGTGGAAGGCATCGAACAGATTGTCCAGCTGAATGCCCGGGATCCCGAAGACGGTGTCGACCCCGTGGTCCAGAAGGGATCGCACGACGGCCTGGCCGCCGGTCATGTTTTGCGTGGTCATATCACAGGTCCCTCCGGGGTCGCGCGAACGCCACGGGCAAGGTCCCGGCCACGACACGCCCTCAAGTCCACGCCGGCCACTTTGTCCGGGTCCGGGCGCCTGTCAAGCAAGCGTGTCGCGGGGCGCGTTGGCGCCCGCCGACGACCGCGCGCGGGCCCTCGCGGCGAGGGAAAGCGGCGTTGCCTCCAAGGGAACGCGCCACCGCCGGATGCGGGGAACTGGCAAACGGATCGATGCGACTGTTTCCCTCCGCGCGCGCCATCCGCCCGCGCGGGCGGGGTGGGAAGCGAGCGCCCCGGCCGGGCGGGGGCATCATCGCGAGACCCGTTCAACGGATCTGACCGTGTGCAAACCCGGTTGGCGGTGGGGTTCCAACGGGCGTTCCGCGCTGTTCCGCCGCGCGCGGGCGCTCGAGGCGAGGGACCGGTCGCCGTTCGGCTCGCCGCGTCCGCCGCCCGGCCGAGGCCGAATTCGAGCCGCGCGGCGAGACCTCCAAGTCGAGGGGTGACTCCAAATGCGCGCGCCTCGTCGGCTCGCCGCGCCCGATCGCCGGGTGCCCGCCGTGGAATTTCGTCGCCATCACCGCTGCCCGGCCCGTCCGCCCGGCGGATGCGACATGGCGCGCCGACCCCGGACTCCGGGTCGAGCAAGCGCCCATGGCGCCGGCGACGAAGGTCCGCCGAGGCTGGCGGCGGCGACGATCCCTCGTCCGGCTGCCGAAACGCGAAAAGGGGACTGTCCCCATAAGGTAGACCGAGCCCGCGCGACGGTAGAGGGGCCGCAAGGCACCCTACGCCGCGCCGCTCCCGCCGCCGTTCCTGGATACACCGGCGGCGGGGGCTTCGCGCCTGGTCATGTCGCCTTCCCTATAATCGGCACGCCGCCGAAGTGGACGTCCAGACAGTCGGTCCAAGCGTCGTGGGCGTGCGGCGGTAGGCCCACGGCCTCCGACACTTTCACGGCGCGGTCCGGCGGCGAGGCGTGCCGCGGACCGTCCACCAGCGCGTCAACCGGGAAGAAGACCATGTCGCCGGGCTGGCGATCCAGTTGCGGCTCGCGGAAGAGGGCGTAACCAGCGGGCCCGAAACGCTACGCGCCGGGGCGAAGCTGGCCCGCGAATTGCGCGGTCACGCCGCCGTCCACCGCGAGGACCGAGCCGGTCATATAGGATGACGCGTCGGAGGCCAGAAACAGCGCCACACGCGCCACCTCATCGGCCTCGCCGAGACGGCCAAGCGGGCGCAGCAGGGTCATCTTCGCCCGCGTTGCTTCGGGATCGTCGCTGCTGGCGATCCCCTGTTCGTACATCGGCGTCACCGTGGCGCCGGGGCAGATGCAATTCACCCGGACGCCTTGCGCGGCGAAGTCGAGCGCCATGTTCTTGGTCAGCAGCACGACGCCACCCTTCGACGCGTTATAGGCGGCGTCATCGCGCAGCCCGTCCGGCCCGGCGACGGAGGCGATGTTCACGACCGCCGCGCCCGGCCGGCCGGCGATGTGTGGCAAGGCATATTTCGAACATAGATAGACGCCCTTCAGATTGACGCCGATAATCCGATCCCAATCGGCCTCGTCGGTCGACACGACCGACCCCGTCGCGTGGATTCGGGCATTGTTGACCAGGATGTCGATTTCCCCGAAAGCCTCGAGGGCGGTTTCAACCATGGCCCGAACACTGTCGGCATCGGCCACGTCGCAGGGAACGAAGCGGGCCTCGCCACCGGATTCGTCAATGTCGCGAACCGCCGATTCGCCCGCCGCCGCGTCGATATCGGCGAGCGTTACCCGCGCACCTTCCGCCGCCAAAAGACCGGCGATAGCGCGTCCCAACCCCATGGCGCCACCGGTGACAATAGCCCTCCGCCCCATGAGACTGGTCATGAATTGCTCCTTTTCGGTCAAAAATCCCGAAATCCGCCACTCGGACCACGGCCTGAATATAGCCGCGATATCGTCAAACCAATTGGTCATCTGGGCAATGTGGGCCGAGAATTTCGGTGACAGTGCACTTAATTATGGCCGCCCTCCCGGCTCAAGCGGGGGTGATCCCATGGTGGCCACGTTGCCCGGACCGAGGCGACTTTCAATGGCGCGCCAGAGGCGCGCCGGGCGAAGCCCGCTCCGGGATCGTTGACAGCTGCCTCGGCCCGGGCGATCCGTCCACCATGGGGTCGACGCCAGGGGGTGGCACACTGGATCTCGGGCGAAAACGGCAACTGTCACCATTAATCCGCGAAACTTCACGCCACAGATCCGGTGGGCTTATTGTCATCCCAAGCATAGATTAATACATTATCTTTGTGACTCATAATATTTAACTTACTCAAAATATTAAAGACACGCTGTTGTTCCTCGGGCGTAAAGAATACGATGCATTTTATGGCAAATTAAGCGTCGCTTGCTTCCTGATAAATTTCCACCTGCTTTTTCAGATTTTGTCCCAGTTTCATATTCTTTGCGAGTTTCATTTCGATTAGCGTTTTGCCATATCTTCCTCTTGATATTTTAAAGTCGACGGGTCCTCGCCCGTCGTTAGCTTCCGCGCTAACGTCCGATGGCGTTCCGTACCAGACAAGGTGGTATAAGATTTGAAGGCCTTTCTCGCGTGTCAGCGGCTCGCCGTTGTAGTAGAATAGCCTGTGGCCGCCCTTATTTTCGATCACGTCCTTCAGATACGCCAAGCGTTCATGAGCTTCATTATAGGTATCTCTATTAGTGTTATAGAATTCGATTTCCTTGACAAGCACCCGCTGAAATTCTTGAAGCTGATATATGAAACGGAATTCGGTGGCAAGCACCTTTTCGGCGCTGACATCCGACGCCTGTTCGCCTGTTTGCTCTTTTAATCGAATGTAAAAATCAACCAGTTCTTGAAATCGGAAAATAGTTGCAACCGCAGCCTCGCCGAGTCCTTTTTTATTTGGCTCCCGGTCGTCCGGCCGAGCAAGCACCGAATAAAAGTAGTTGTTAATTTGGGCGCATATCAATTCGTCTGGAATGGCAGGCGAAATTTCCTCGAAACCGTCGACGAAATGTTTTCGATTAATCCAGTTGTCATCACGGCTAAGTATATCTTTTGGAGTGAGGATAAACTAGTCACCATTTACCCAGGGAAGCCTGTATCTGCCACGATCCCAGGATTCCGCTTTATAATTGAATCTAGTCTTATTCATAGTTACGCTACGCACATTTTCGTGGATAAGGTAATCTTTCGCGAAGCGTTCGGTATATTTCAACAAATAATCTTTGATGAGATTAGTGGTAAAATCACTGATGTTATCTCGACCTACTCGATCGCCAATTAGGAAATGTTTTTCAAGATGGCTGCCAGCCGTGACCGTCGCTTTTCCAAAGTTGGAAAATGATCGGTCAAGATTGACGCGAAGGGCACGCGCAAAATAAATGGCTCAATTCGTGAATTGTATCCGTCACCTTGTTACGGCGGCGGCGAGGCAGGCTCGGTCATTGGCGCCGGGGGCGAGGCCGACGAGGCGGAACCAGCTCAGGTAGTTGTCCAGATAGCGGGTGGCGATGCCGCGGCGGGGACGCAGGAAGTCCTTCAACCGGCTGTGGCGGCTGTTCACCGTCTGCACATGCAGATCGCCCCGAACCCGTTCCCCCATCGAGCGGTTGAGTGCTTCGTGGCTCACCCCGAGCGCGGCGGCGCAAGGTGGATAGCTCGCGCCACCGTCGGAGACCAGCAGGGCGTCCTTCGCGACCACCGGGTCGAGAGCAGCCGTGAGCGCCGCCGCGTCGACCCTGGGCAGCACCGCGCTCACCGTCGTCCCGCTCCGGTCCGCCGCCATGAGAACCGGCACCTGCTCGCGCGAGAGGCCGCGCTTCTTCGCCTTGCCGCCCCGCCGCCGTGCCTTGCGTCCCAGCCCGCGCGCGCCCTTCCGGCTCTCCAGGACGTAGGTCTCGTCCGCTTCCACGATCCCCTTGAGCACCTCCGAATCGCTCCGCGCCGCCGCCAGAAACCGGTGACGCCAGCGGAACGCCGTGCTCACCGCCACGTCGCAGCGCGCCGCCGAGGCCTTCACCGTCTCCCCCTCCGCCAGCGACGCCCCGAACGACAGCCAGCGTTCCTTGTGGTGCAGGCCCGACAGCGGCGTACCGGTCAGCGCGTTGAAGGTCCTGCCGCAGCCCTTGCACTGGTAGCGCCGCAGACCCCGCGCCATACCGCGCGAAACCGCCCCTTCGCTCGCGCAGTGCGGACAGCGCCGGGCCTCGTCCACACCAAGCTCGATCGCGGCCTTCGATGCCTCGCCTTCGCTCCGGCCCGACAGCACCGCGAGCGCCTCGTGCCGCTGCACGCGCGTCAGCCCGCGCGCCCCCGAAAGCCACACCTGGAAACCCTTGCCGTCCATGACCCAACCCCCTGACGTTCCGGGCATTCTATCACAAATGCATACGTTTCACGAATTGAGCCAAATAAAAACCAAGTCCGCTGCCATCATTTCCAGATACAGAAAATCCTAGCCAAGTTTGTTTTATACCCTGACTCCTCAGAGACCCGAAAAAAGCTCTGGCAATCCGGCCGTTGATCGATTCTTCTCGGGGGCATGATTCGCGGTGGATTTCTGAGTGCCAAGGAGCGGGGGCCCCTGAGGGCGGTGATGGGGCACCCGAGCGAGAGCCATGGGGTGGCCCGGCGGGCGAACGCCGTTCTGCTGCTGGATGACGGCCTGAGCTGTGCCGAGGTGGCGCGGGTGCTCTACCTCGACGACGACACGGTGCGGACTTGGTTCAAGCGCTACCGCGCGGGCGGTCTGGATGAATTGACGCTGTTCGACTGGCCCGGCGGGCCGGGCCATCTGAGCCGGGAGCAAGAGGCGGACCTTTCGGCGCATCTGGGCGAACGGCTTTACCGCGACACGGGCGAGGTGGCGGCGCATATCGCGGCGACCTGGGGGGTGATCTACAGCCATTCCGGCTGCATCAAGCTGATGCATCGCCTGGGCTTCGAATACAAGCGCCCGGAAAGCCTGCCGGCCCAGGCCGACGAGGCCGAGCAGGCCGCCTTCATCGAGGCTTATGACAAGTTGCTCAACGGCCTGGAGGCCGACGAGGTGGTCTACTTCGCCGATGCGGTGCACCCGGAATACCAGTCGCGTCCAGTCCATGGCTGGGTCAAAAAAGGCGACAAGGTGGCGCTGAGGCGGACCTCGGGACGCCAGCGCATCAACCTCCACGGCGCGCTCAATCTGGAGAATTTCCACTGCCCCTTGGTCCAGGCCGAGCGGATCAACGCCGCCTCGACCATCGCGCTGTTCGAGAAGCTGGAGGCCGACAACCCCGGAAAGAAGCGGATCTACGTCTTCGCCGACAATGCCCGCTATCACCATGCCCGCCTGGTCCGACAATGGCTGGAGAGGCCGGGTTGCCGCATCAAGCTGATCTTCCAGCCCGCCTACGCCCCCCACCTCAACGCCATCGAGCGATTATGGGGCGTCATGCATCGCGAGGTGACCCACAACAGGTTCTACGCCAACTTCGACCTCTTCACCAAAGCGATCGATCACTTCTTCAAGCAACGCCTGCCACGAGAGTGGACGACTTGGCGCGACACCATAACCGACAATTTCCGTATCATCTCGCACCGGGATTTTCGGGTTCTGGAGTGATCCGAGTATACTTCAGGAAAGCAATACCAAAGCCTAAGAAGGCCCTCGGATATCGGACCGGAAACCGACCTATTTCTGGGAAATATGAGATAAAGAATGATATCATCATGAAGCTGACCGTATTCGTCTTTTTCGCTATTGAATAACAAAAAGGGTCGATAAGGAGTGGCTTAAACGCCCCATATTCCTCTAAGGTATCTTTATCAATTCCAAAGTAATCAGAAAAGAATGTCGCCAATTCTGCCCGCCTTATAATGGTGGAGTGTTTAAGTGATGTTTCCAATCTCTTCAGGACACGACGTATCTCCACCGAAAAGACCGATCACTTGTTCGCTGCCCAGAATTCCGGGGACCAGAACTCCGGGCTCAGGATTTCCGGTGTCAGTTGCCGATCTCACCACACCCCGCCGTCGTTCTCATGGTCGAAGGGTCGCCCGGGTCCAGGAGGCTGTCAAGGACGCGCCGCGGGCGCGCCAGGCTTCGCCTGGTCGCAGATCCTTGACAGCCTCCTGGACCCGGGCAAAGTGGTCACCATGAGATCGACGGCGGGGAACGGCGCTGGCGGTGCCGCGAGTCGGTGGTCAAGTCGTGAAGCTCGGATTCGCGGCCAAATCCGAATCCCCCGCAACGATGTCCCACCGTCCCGCTTCGGGCGGGCTTCGCCCCGCTCGTCGTCGGTGCCGTTCCCCTCGGATCGTTTGCAGCTTCGAGCCGGGGCGCGGCCGTCGCCAAATCCGGGGACAGTTACCGATTTCACCATCTATGCCGCCGTGCCGTCCTCCACCGGTTTCTTTCGCGGGCGGCCGGGGCGGCCAGGCCGCAGGCGTCGGCCCGTCGCGGCTTCCAGACGGCCGAGGAAGGCCGCGTCGCCGAGCGGGCGGCCCGTGCCCGCGTGGCGCCGGAAGCGCTCCAGCGCCGCCTCTTCGTACGCCGCCGCCAGCAGCGCCGACGAGGATTGGCCCGGCCACCGCTCCGCACGCTCCAACAGCGGCGCCGCCGCGCACAACAAGTCGTTCCCGCCCGCGAGGTGGGCGCGCGCTCGACCAGGGCCAGTCCTCCGCCCGCGCCACTAGGCCCGCCTTCACCGGGTTCCGCTCCACATAACGCGCGCAGGCCAGTAGGTGCGGCGCATCCATGACGAAGGAATGAAAGCGTTCCTGCCAAAGGTGCCCACGCCAGCCTTGGCGAAAGTTGACGCGCCGGGTGTAGCGGCGATGGGCGCCGGCCAGGCAGGCGCGCAGACTGTCGGCCGGCGCCGGGCCCTCGGGCCGTTCCGCCGTCGCCGGCACGCGTTCCAACGGCGGTACCAAGATCAGATGCACGTGGTTCAGCATCAGGCACTAGGCCCAGCAGGCGACGCCCGTTCGCGCGCGGGCCTCGGCCAGCAGCTTGAGATAGGCCCGGTAGTCGGCCTCCTCGAAGAAGGTTTCCATTCGCCGGACGCCGCGCTGCGTCACATGATGCGCCTCGCCCGGAACCACCACTCGGGCCATCCGTGCCATCCCACGAGTCTAGGCGAAAGTCGGCGGAGGATCAAGAAACCGGCAACTGTCCCCGGTATTTTCCCCGGTATTTGAGAAAACCAACCGCGAGCGTGATGAACTTGCCCTCGGTGCCGATCCATGAGGCCGGCGGCGCGTTCCAACCGCGTCATCGACCGAGATCTTGGTGGCAAGCGCCCGGATCGCTACCATGACGGCTAGAAACGACGGTCATATGGGCAATGCCGATTGAGCGTGGCAATGAAGGATTTCGACGCTGTTGGCATGCAGATTGAAAGCTTTGGCACAGCAGCCGACCGTGAGAGGGTTACTGACGCAGTGTTTGTCTGCGTGTGGTTTGTAACGTTCGACTACGTTGATACATGGAAGGTATCGGAAGCAACGAATTAACAAGATGCTAATTCTCTACTGACCTTAGGTACCTGGGGGACCTTTATGATGGCTTATGTTGTTTACACTCAGGCCGGGCGATGTCCCGCCCAATGTTGAAAAGTGCGAGATAGGCATCGTCTGATCGAGAGGCTACGCGGCCACCTCGATGTCTTCAATGACGGACTTTGCTCCGGCCTTTCTCACCGCCTCCCGCGGGGCGGCGTCGAGGATGGGGAGCTGGCGGTGGGCCTTGAGGCGGCGGAAGGTCTTTTGCGCCTCCAAGAGGCCGGCGGCGGTCCAACGCAGCGCCATCTCGGCGTTGCGCCAGCGCTTGACGTTCCGCTGCACCGTCCGGACGGTGCCGATCGCGTTCTCGATGGCGTTGGTGCAAGCCAGCGAGCGTCGAAGTTGCGGCGGGAGGCCGAGCCGGATCACGGTCAGGATCTCGTCCAGGCCCTCCAGGATCGAGCCCGAGACGCCGGGTGCGTCATGCTCCAGACGGCGGGCGAGGTTGCGCAAGAGCCGTTCGGCCTTGGCCGCGTCGTCCTGCTGCCAGGCCTGCCGCAAGACCTTCCTGACGCCGGCATGGAGGCTCTCGTCCAGCCGGTCCGTGATGTTGCGCCCCTTGTGCACCTGGCAGCGCTGGAGGGCCGCCGCCCGCCCGAAGGTCCGCCGGATCGCCTTCGAGAGCGCCTTGGCGCCGTCGACGATGTAGAGCCGAGGCCGTTCGGGATCGAGACCGCGCTCGATCAGGTTGTCGAGCATGGCTTGCACCGTGGCCGCGTTCTCCGTCGCGCCCTCGGCCAGGCCCAGCACGTGCTTCGCGCCGCCGGTGTCGATGCCGATCGCCGCCACCATCAGGTGATCGCCGACATGGAGCCCGTCGATCTGGAGCACCACGAGATCGAGATCGTCGAGCGGGCTCGCCAGCCAGGCCTTCAGCTTGCTTCGCGTCAACGCCACGAAACGGCGCGAGACCGCCGACTTCGAGGTTGCGTCACCCGATGCCGCCGGCAGATCGCCGCCCGCATCGTCCGGCAGGCGCACCGCGCGGGCATACTTGCGGGTCGAGACGTTGATCACCATCAGATTCATCGCCCAGGCTTGCAAGAGTTCGGGTTCCGACAGCAGCTCCCAACTCGGCAGGCTCATCTCCCGACCCGCGAAGTCCCCCACCCGAGGGCGCTCGACCTTCACTTTGCCGCCGTGGTAGGCGATCTCGCTCCGGGTCGTGCCCCATCGATGGCCCTTGCGCTCGCCCGAGCCGGCGTGGCGCGAACCGCACAAGGCTTCCGCGTCCGCCGACATCATCTCGTTCAAAGACTCGAGGCCCGCCAAAAGGCAGAAGCGATCGACGCTCATGCGCGGATCGTCGAAGGCCTCCGGCATCGATGGCAAGAGCCGACAGGATGGTTCCGAGGAACGGTCGTTGCGTGTAGTCTTGGTCATGGCGTCGTTCTCCTTGATGGAATCAGCACCCAGAGCCTAGCGGCTCCAGGCGGACGACGCCTACTTCAGCTTTTCAACAGAGCCCGGGACATCCCCCTCAGGCCGTGCAGAGTATGGTAAAGCGCTATGCTGACAAGGAATCGGTGACTAAATGTATTGCATGGATTTACGATAGGGTCGGTAGTACAGCAATCAAAATGTGTGTGAATTCTTCCTCGGTCACAATTTGATTTTAAAGATCTTGGTATCTATTGCACTAGCAGTTATTCTCGGTCCGTTATTCAAACTAATCGTTAACGCTATTTCTAATTTCTTCTCTTCGTCATACGAAACAGTGTCAATTACCGGTGCAGCACCGGTCGGCGTTTCTTGCGCTCTTCTTGGCCTCACAATTGGTCTTCTGATACATGGGGCCGGTGGAGGGATTGCTGCGGGATTATGGGGTCTAATCATTGGCATGATCGCTGAAGCTACTTCTGAAGCATATATTTCAGATACGCTTGGCCCTTATAAACCAAATATAATTGGTTGGATTGCGACTGCAGTGGCGTCGTGGCTAATCGGGATATCGATGACCTGGATGTACGACAGGCACATCGTTAAGTTCAGATCGGTAAGAAATATAGCAATAAAGCTCATGATTGTCGTAATCTTTTTATCAGCCTCTCTCTATTTAGTCTCTATATTCATTGGTATCCTGCAATGGTCGGAAAAGATTCGACCCGTCGCCCGAGCTACTTGGTTATGGTATGATACTCTAATTGCCTCGCCTTTTACACACTCGGGTATATGATACCACATATCCAATGGCATTATGGGTGTATAATAACGCACAGTCGGCGTTGAATTTTATTTATTATGGCTTGCAGGTAACGTATTTGTCGATTCTGTGGTGGCTAGTTATTTCAGTATCAATTCTAAATTTAATGTTCGGACCAAGAGCTCTATTTTTTATTATTCGTCGTCAAATTTTAATTCCACCAGATGTCTTTGAGGGCATTTTTGAAGCTTTAGTTTTGGTGGATTCCGGAAATAACACTCGCTACAATTGGCCATGTGATCTACTTCTATTATTTCTTACGGCGTAAAATAAGAAGTATGATAACGGCCGTTTTCAGTTCCCTGTTCGGCTCTTTTTGTCGAAAGTAAGAACGTATGGGGAATTTGCAATTTGTCGGAATTTTTGAACATTGGGCTAATCGTTTTAGTGCATTATGGTGGATCGAAGACGGACAGTAGCGTGCTCTAAACTACTCCGCCAGATAGGAGGTGGGTCTGCTGCCCATAAGGTCAAATTGTGCGGGCTTCGATTACGGCCGTAGCAGGGACGACGGACATGAATGGAAATGGGGACATGCTAGGTCATTGCAAATCTCTGTTGACCAGCGGGCTGTTTGTCCGTCGGTTTCTGATTTTGGGTTTCCGCACTTGTCTACCGGCTTCGAATGGCGCCGATTGTTATCCGTTGGGTGATATTGCCCCGCGTTGGCGTGTTCTTCCGCGCCCGGCGGGAGCTTGATCGAGCCGTTGGAGGTAGTCGTTCGCCGTCTATTCCAGCAGCCGCACGATCTGGATGGCGGCGATGGCGGTGAGCGCCAGAAGACAGTGGCACTCGATCTTGTCGGCGCCGCGCAAGCGGATCAGGCGGCCGGCGAAGTTGTCCTTGAAGTTGGCGTTGACGCGTTCGGCGGCACCGCGCTGCTGGTAGCGGAGATCTTCGGGCGGGTGCCAGCCGGTCGAGCGCCGCCGCTTGGCCTCGGCGAGCTGTTCGGCCTTGCGGACGGTTCCCCTCGGGTGCGGCGCGATGATCGGCACGTGGCCGAGGCTTCGGCTGTGGGCCTTGATCTCGCCCGCGTCGTAGGCGTTGTCCATCAGATCGTAGAGCGAGGTCACGCGCATCGCCGTCATGGTGGCGAGCGGGATCGCGGCCTGGCTGTCGTGCGTGTTGGCCGAGGTCAGGATGGCGGAGAACGGGATGTCGCCGTCGGCCGTGTCGATGTGCAGCTTGTAGCCGGTCCAATGGATGCGGTAGCCCTGGGCGTTCTGCTTGACCCCCCGCGCGCAGTCGCGGGGGAGTTCGGCCGTCATCTCCGCCAGGCTCTGGCCGCCCTGGCGTTCCAGGCGGCGCTCGGGCGGCGGCGTCTTCCGTTCCTTGCCCTTGCGCGGCCGGCCGCGCTTGCGCTTGGGCTCAGCTGGTGCCCGGGGCCGGCGGGCGGGGCGCTCGCGCGCCTCAATGGCGGTACTGTCGCGGGCGACGTGGCCGACCAGATGGTCGCCGTGGTGCGCCACGACCACCGCCTCCAGCAGCCGGGGGCCCAGGCGCGCGGCCGCGAACTCGGCGAAGGCACGGCTGAAGGTCGCCTCGCTCGGCAGCGTGCCCGCTCCGCCCCAGCCGCAAAGCCGCCGCAAGATCTTGTCCAGGCGCAGGCGCTCGATCAGGCCGAGCGTGTCGTCGATGTTGAAGATCGTCTTGGCGAGAAAGGCGCGAGAGAGCGCCGCGCGATCGGCACGCGGCCGGCCGGGCCGGCCATGCACATGGGGCAGGAAGCGTTCGGGGCGCGCCATCTCCAGCACGGTGACGAGCTGGCGGTGGCGTTCACCGAGCGGCCCGAGTTCTTCATGCAGGCTGGGAAACAACTCGCCTTGTAATTTGTGCCAATAGTCTGATAGACTCTCATCCAGAGGCATCACCCGGGGTTCCTTGTATTTTGGTCTTTCTCGCAGAAGAACCATAACACAAGTCAGCCCCGGGCGCCTCGACAACCCCGCGAAAATCAGCTCAATCAAACGGGTAAAATACCGTAATCAAAGGAATTTGAAATCAGCTCATGCTACTTTTCCAGCAAGAGACGGGCGTGGACCGTCAAAAGGCGGCGTATCCCCATCTTCATTTTTGCGACCACGGGCACGGAACCACCGACCCAAGGTTTCGGCCAACACTCGCCCTTAAGCCCATGCTGGCCACTTTGCCCGGCCCGAGGAGGCTGTCAATGATCTTCGACCGTGCGGAACCGCGCACCGATCCGTCGAGGTGAAGAGGCTGCGGTGCCGTGTCGATCCCTCATCCGAATCAATACGACCTCGGCATCCCCAGCACGTGTTGCCCGATATAACCGAGGATCAAATTCGTTGAGATCGGCGCGGTCTGGAACAACCGCACCTCGCGCCATTTGCGTTCGATGTCGAATTCGCGGGCGAAGCCGAAGCCGCCGAAGGTCTGCATGCAGGTGTCGCCCGCGTGCCAGGCCGCTTCCGAGGCCAGCATCTTGGCCATGTTGGCCTCCGCCCCGCAATCGCGGCCGGCATCGAAGAGGGCGGCGGCCTTGCGCAGCATCAGCTCCGCCGCGTCCAGTTCCGCGTGCGCCCGGGCGATCGGGAACTGGATGCCCTGGTTGCGGCCGATCGGCCGGCCGAAGACGACCCGGTCGTTGGCGTATTCGACCGCCTTGTCGGTGAACCAGCGGCCATCGCCAAGCGCCTCGGAGCCGACCAGCACCCGCTCGGCGTTCATGCCGTCGAGGATGTAGCGGAAGCCCCGGCCCTCCTCGCCGATCAGGTTCTCGGCCGGCACTTTCAGATCGTCGATGAAGACCTGGTTGGTGTTGTGGTTGATCATGGTCGGGATCGGCGTGATCTCGACCCCGTTGCCGCGCGCCTCGCCGAGGTCGACGAGGAAGACGGAGATGCCGTCGGTCCGCCGCTTCACCTCGTCGGCCGGCGTGGTGCGCGCCAGCAGCAGCATCAGGTCGGATTGCAGCGCGCGGCTGGTCCAGATCTTCTGCCCGTTCACCACGTAGTGGTCGCCGTTGCGGACCGCGCGGGTCTTCAACTGCGTGGTGTCGGTGCCGGTCGTCGGCTCCGAGACGCCGAAGGCCTGCAGGCGGATTTCGCCGGTGGCGATGCCGGGAAGATAGCGTTGCTTCTGCTCGGCGCTGCCGTGTTTCAAGAGCGTCCCCATGATGTACATCTGGGCGTGGCAGGCGGCGGCCGAGCAGCCGGCGTGATGGATCGTCTCCAGGATCACGCAGGCGGCGCGCACCGGCAGGCCGGCGCCGCCGTATTCCTCCGGAATCAGCGCGGCCAGCCAGCCGGCGGCGGCGAGCGCGTTCACGAACTCGGTCGGATACTCCGAGGCCTCGTCCTTCCCGCGCCAATACTCGGCCGGGTACTCGGCGCAGACGTTGCGCACGCCGTCGCGGATCTCGGGCCAGTCGAGATCGACCGACATCGCCACCTCGCCGCCGTCGCTCGACGTTTCCAGGTTCGCAACCATTGTGTCTCTTTTCCCTAAACTCTTTCGATTTGGGTCCTGGCCGGCCCGCTCCCCCGGCCCAACCACCCGTGGAGTGTACCCTTGGGGTGGTTGGGCCGGGGGAGCGGGCCGGCCAGGTGATCGTGTAAAACTCATGCCGCGCCGCCGGGGCGCCGTCCCTCCAGCGGGTAGGCGGGATCGTTATAGCCAGGCGTCGAGGGATGTCCAGGCGGCACGAGGGAATCGACCAGTTCCTCGTCCGCCGCCTCGAACTCGTGATCGAGCGCGCCCAGGTAGTCGGCCCACTGTTCCTCCGTGCGCGGGCCGGCGATGACGGAGCTGACGATCTGGTTGTTCAGCACCCAGAGGAAGGCGAACTGGCCCGCCGTCATGCCGCGCGCCTCGGCGTGGGCAGCGAGCGTGCGGGCGATGCGGAGCGATTCCGGCCGCCACTCCGTCTCCATCATCCGCCGGTCGGCGCGGCCGGCCCGCGTGTCCTCGCCCGGCGGCGCGTCGGGATCGTACTTCCCCGTCAGGACGCCACGGGCCAAGGGGCTGTAAGGCACCACGCCCATGCCGAAATTCTCGCAGGCCGGCAGATGTTCGCTCTCCGGCATGCGGTTGAGCGCGTTGTAATAGGGCTGGCTGGCGATCGGCCGGTCGATGCCGAGCCCGTCGCAGATCCGGCAGACCTCCGCCATGCGCCAGACCCGGTGGTTGGAGAGCGCGAAGTGCAGGATCTTGCCCTGGCGCACCAGATCCCCCATCGCGCGGACCGCTTCCTCCAGCGGCGTCGAGGGATCCTCCTTGTGCCAGTAGTAGACGTCGATCACCTCGGTGCCGAGGCGCCGCAAGCTGGCCTCGCAGGCGGCCATGATCCAGCGCCGCGACAGGCCGCGCCCGTTCGGCCCCTCGCCGGTGGCATTGGCGAGCTTGGTGGCGATCACCCACCAGTCGCGATTCTGGGCGATGGCGCGGCCGACGACTTCTTCCGAGCGGCCCCCGTTGTAGGCATCGGCCGTGTCGATGAAGTTGACGCCGGCCTCGCGGGCGCCGGCGATGATGCGGGCGCTGGTCGCCTCGTCGCTCGGGCCACCGAACATCATCGCGCCCAGACAGACGGGCGAGATCTTAAGGCCGCTTCGCCCCAATTTGCGGTAGTTCATGCCGATTTTCCTCTTTCCTCTTCGGACAAATGCCCTTGCCGACCCGTTCCGGCCGCCCGAGAGGACCGCCCGTGAAGTCGCGGACCTGTCCGAGAGCCGCCTCCAGATCGTCGAGTGCCAGGGGTTTTTGAAGCGTGACGACATCCAACCCCCGCGCCCCGCCCAGGACTTCGGCCGTCTCGCGGTAATGCGGATTGTAGCCGGTGACGATCAGCACCCGGGCCGCGCAGCCCTTGGCGCCGAGCCAGCTCAACAGCTCGAGGCCGTCCTCGTCCGGCATTACGATGTCGAGTACGATGACGTCCGGCGCGATTTCATCGTAGACCGCGCGGAATTCGGCGCCGGAGCCGACGGCGGTCGCCTCGAAGCCGAGCCCCCTGGCGAAGCGGACGATGAACTCGCGGAATTCGGCCTCGTCGTCGACGACCAGTACTCGCTTCACCGAAATGCTCCTCGTCGCGCGCGCCAGGTGGCCGCCATGGTCGAGCCGGGGCCACCCCGCCGATTCCGCTTGAACGGACGGTACACCAGATTATACCAACCCGAAATGAGAGGGACTCATTGCGGGTTGTCTGGCGTTCAAACGCCACGCGGGCTTTTCCTCGCATAAGCTCGGGCGCGCGGTCGCGCTTGCCGACCCGCGATGAGTTGCAGGCAACGCAGGTCGGTATTACTCGGCGGCGCCGGCCTCGATCAAACGGCCGAGGGCCTCGCCCTCCGGATCCGCGTTCGCCGCCCGCCTGGCGGCCTCGATGGCCAGGCGCAGTTCGGCCACCTGGCCTCCCGAGCCGAGCCCGGGCGTGACGACCCGGGCGAAGATCCGCTCGAAGCGCTTCCGCCCCCGCTCGTGTGTTTCACCATAGCCACGTATCAGCGCGGCGCATTCGGTGATCTCGAGGGCCAGCGTGACATCGCGGGCGGCGGCGCGGCCGGCCGCGTCGAGCCAGCGCTCGATCGCGGCCCGCTCCTCGCCGAAGCGATGGCCGAAGCGGCGCAAGACACGCAGACGCGCCAGCAGGCGAAGCAGCAGGTAGCCCGGCACCGAGGTCGCGCGGATGCGCAGGCCGAGGCGCCGCTCGGCGCGCCCCGGCGCGCCCTTCACCCAGGCCAGCAGCGGTTTGGCCAGGAACGAGGGCAGCACCGCGGCGAGCTCCTCCGTGCCCGGGCGGAAATAGTCGGTGACGCGAAGCGGCTCCCCCGCACCCGCCCGTGTCTCGCCCCTGATCCGCTCGAATCGGTCAGGCCGGGTCTTCAGTTCGGCGACGCGGATGATATCGTCGTAGGCCATCCAGTTGGCGAGGCCGCGCGAGAGAGAGACCAGCAAGGCCTCGACCGCCGCCGGGTCCGCGTCCGCCGGCATGGCGCGGCGCACCGCTTCGAGGCGGGCGAGATACAGGGTGCCGTAGGCCCGGTCCTGGAAATCCACCACCTTGGCGAGGCCGGCATGGCGCATCCGGGCGGCCGTCTCGGACCAGGCTTCGCGGGGGCGCCCGACAACAGGGATTCCAGCACATTCCGCCCGCCGAGAGCTTCGGGCGGCGCCGTTTCCGGCTCGCTCGGCCGCGCGGCCTCGGCGGCTTCCCGCGCCGCTTCCCGTCCGCGCGCGAAACCCTCGAGGTTGGCCGCCACCGCGACGCCGCCGTCGCGGATCGCGGCTTCCAGGTGGCTCGCCTCGAACGGCAGTCGGCCCGAGGCGGCGACGGCGCCCAGCAGCACCGCATTGACGACGCTGTCCGCGTCCTCGGCGATTTGGCGGAAGTCGCGCAGGATCGGCTGGCGGGCGAGCGTCTCCGCGGTCGCCAGCAGGGTGCTGGCGTCGTGGCGACCGTCCGTCAATTGGGCCTTCTCCGCCACCGCGTAGATCCGGTGAGTGGAGGCGATGAGCGTCGTCCGCTCCGGCGAGATGAAGCCGTTCTCCATCGCCCGGCCGGCCTCCAGCGCCTCCGAGGCGATCATCAGGTCGACGTCGCCCGGCCCGGGGGTGAGCGCGAAGACCGGCACGCGCGCCAACCGCTCCCAGGGCTCGGGGAAGATCTCGACGTAATAAGTGGTGGCGCCGGTGCGCTGGGCGACCCCGGGGATCGAGGTGCTCTGCACCGGCAGGCCGGCGCGCCCGGCGGCCGCCACCAGCCAGTTGGTCAGCACCCCGCCGCCCTCTCCGCCGAGGGCGGCGACCAGGATGGTGACGGGTCGCGGGCCGCCGGGCGCCATCGCCCTCAGGCCCCGGCCCGGCGCGCGAGCAGCCAGTCGAGCAGCCGGTCGTTCACCCGCTCGAGCCAGCGCTCGAAGCGGTTGGCGTTCTGGACGATGTCGGCCCGGTAGAAGGAGGGGCAGAGCGCCGCCGCGTGCGCCACCTCGCCGCAGAGGCCGCAGCCGACGCAACCGTTCTCGACATGGGCGACGGGCTGGGTTTTCAGCGGGTCGCCGCTCGGCTTGATGGTGAGGGTCGGGCAGCCCGAGAGGCGGATGCAGGCGTGATCGCCGGTGCAGACCTCTTCGTCGACGCCGTAGCGGGTGCGGACCACCCGCTTGCCCTCTTGCAGCATCCGGCGCTCCAGGGGGCGCTTGCGGCGCTGCACCGCGAGCATGCATTCGGCGTCGGCGATGATGACTTTCAGGCCCTTGGTGGTCGTGGTCATCGCCTCGCGCAGGGTCTTCACCATGTGGCCCACCTTGTAGGTGTAGACGCTCTTCACCCAGGTGACGCCGACGCCTTTCAGGGCCTTGGTGATATCCATGTCGACCGGTTGCAGCTTGGCGTTGGTGCCGGTGGACGGGATGTGCTGGGCCCCGGTCGCCGAGGTATAGCCGTTCTTCATGATGATCAGGACGCCGTCGTCCTTGTTGAAGACCGCGTTGGCGACGCCGCTGGTGAGGCCGTTGTGCCAGAACCCGCCGTCGCCCATGATCGAGACCACCCGCTTGTCGCCGAAAGCCGGCGCCACCCCGGCCGAACTGGCGAGCCCGAGCCCATAACCCATCACCGTGTTGCCGATGTTGAAGGGCGGCAGGGCCGCGAACGTGTGGCAGCCGATATCGGCCGAGACGTGGAAGGGCCCGGTCTGCTTCTCGACGAGCTTCATCGCCGAAAAGACCGGCCGCTCCGGACAGCCGACGCAGAAGCCGGGGGGCCGGGCCGGCACGGGCGCGCCGAGCGCCTTGGCCGCGCGGGCCTGCAGCGCGCGGACGGCGGCGAGGGGGGCGGCGACCGCCTCGGCGTCGACGCCCCGGGGCGCGTGCGCTTCCAGGAAGCTCGTCACCCTTTGCAGGACCACGTCCGCGGTGTATTCCCCCGCCATCGGCAGCACCGCCTTGCCGACCACGGTCGTTTGCAGGTCGGCCTTGCGCAGGAAGACGTGCGTCGCCTGCTCGATATAGTCGGGCTGGCCCTCCTCGACCACCAGGACCGCGCGTTTACCGGCGCAGAATTGATGGAACTCCTCGGCGATCAGGGGATAGGTGACGTTCAGGCAGTAGATCGGCACGGGGGACTCGCCGTAGGCATCGGCGAGGCCGACGCGTTCCAGCGCCCTCAGCGCCGCGTTGTAGTGGCCGCCCTGGACGATGATGCCGATATCCTCGAGGTCGCCCGGGAACACTTCATTGAGATGGTTTTCCCGGACATAGTCGAGCGCGGCCGGCGCCCGGGTTTCGATCTTGTGCCGTTCCTGGGCGTAGGTCGCGGGCGGCAGGCAGATCCTGGAATAGTCGAAGTCGGGACCCGGTAGCGCGTTGTTTCGGCTGTACTCGGGGCGCTGGTTGTCGCTGGCTTCGAAGCTGCCGTGGAGGTGGCAGGCGCGAATGCGAAGTTCCAGCATCACCGGCGTGTGGCTCGCCTCGGAAAGACGGAAGCCGTGCTCCACCATATCCACCATCTTGGGCAGGCTCGGGCGCGGATCGAGCAGCCAGATCTGCGACTTCATGGCGAAGGCGTGGGTCCGCTCCTGGATGATCGAGGCGCCCTCGCCGTAGTCCTCGCCGACAACGATGACGACGCCGCCCTTCACGCCCGCCGAGGCCAGGTTCGAAAGCGCGTCGGAGGCGACGTTGGTGCCCACCACCGACTTCCAGGTGACGGCGCCCCGCAAGGGATAGTTGATCGATGCGCCGAGCATCGCCGCCGCGCCCGCCTCGTTGGCGCAGACTTCGGCGTGGACGCCCAGATCGTCCAGGATGTCCCCGGCATCGGCCAGCACGTCCATCATGTGGCTGACCGGCGCGCCCTGGTAGCCGCCGACGTAGGAAACGCCCGACTGCAGCATCGCCTTGGTCACCGCCAGGATGCCCTCGCCGTGAAAGCGCTCGCCGTCGCCCAGCTTCAGCAGTTGGACTTCCTTCTCGAAGGATCGCTCCATGACCTCGACCTCCAGGTTGCCGGGACCAGAAAAGCCTGTTTTACCCGGCGCCGTCCATCCCCTCGCCCGCCAGCGCCCGGGCGACGCTCTCCGCCAACGCCGCCTTTCGGAACGGCTTGGCGAGGAAGGGCGCGTCCTCGGTCAACAGTCCCGTGGCGACGACGCCGCGCCCGGTATAGCCCGAGGCGTAGAGCACGGCCAGATCGGGTCGCAGTTTGACCGCTTCGCGGGCGACGTCCGCGCCGTTCATGTCGCCGGGTAGCACCAGGTCGGCTAACAGCAGATCGATTCGGCGCCCGCTCTCCACCTCCGCCAGGGCCCGGGCCGCCGTCGCGGCCCCGATCGCCTCGTAGCCCAGCTCCCGCAACATCAGGACCGCGAGCCGGCGGGCGAAGGCATTGTCGTCCAGCACCAGCACGACGGGAGCGCCGTCGCTCATCCCGCGCCGGGCCGGGCGAGATGCCACTCGGTCGCCGACTGGTAGGCGGCGCCCGCCCGCAGCAGCAACGGCTCCTGCCACCAGGCGGCCTCCAGCTGCAGGCCCACCGGCAAGCCGGCGGCGGAAAAGCCGCAGGGCACGGAGAGCCCCGGGATGGCGCCGAGGCCGCCCGCATAGGTGTTCCGCGTGGCATCGCGCGTCGCCTCCAGCAGGCTGCGGTCGTCGACCACCGGCGGCGGGTCGGCGGGCGTCGTCGGCGAGGCGATGATGTCGACCTGCTCGAAGACATCGGCCAGCGTCCGCCGCCAAGCCTCCCTGGCCCGCTGGGCGCCGGCGTAATCGACCGCCGTGTAGTTCTGGCCGGTGGTCATCCGCGCATGCACGTCCGGGCTGAAGCCGTCCGGCCGTGTGGCGAGGCGTTCGGCGTGGTGGGCACAGGCATCGGCGAAGATCATCAGGGTCGCGTGGACGTGGCATTCCTCCGCCCCCGGCACCTCGATGTGGACGAGCTTCGCCCCCTGGGCCTCGAGCACGCCGAGCGCCGCCCTCACCGGGGCGGCGATATCGTCGGGGACGTCGTCGAAATAGAAGTTCCGGGGTATGCCGACGCGGATGCCGGCGACGCCGTCGCCGAGGCGCGGGAGGAAATTCTCCAGCGGCCGGTCGGCCGAGATCGGGTCGCGCCGGTCCGGCCCGGCGATGACCGCCAGGATTCGAGCCACGTCCTCCACGCATCTGGCCATGGGGCCGATGGTGTCGTAGGTGGCGCTGACCGGCGAGGCGCCGTGGTTCGGCACCCGCCCGACCGTCGGGCGCAGGCCGGAGACGCCACAGAAGGAGGCGGGCAGGCGGACCGAGCCGCCGGTGTCGGAGCCGAGCGCCCCCCGCACCAGATCGGCCGCCAGCGCGGCGCCGGAGCCGCCGCTGGAGCCGCCGGGCACGCGGTCCGTGTTCCAGGGATTGTGGCACTGGCCGGAGACGGGATTGACCGAGCGGATGCCGAAGCAGAGCTCGTGCAGGGTCGCCTTGCCGACCAGCACCGCGCCCGCCCGGCGCAGGCGCTGGACCACGGGGGCATCGTCGTTCGGCACGTGGTTCTCGTAGAAGGTGGAGCCGCTGGTGGTGCGCAGGCCCGCCGTCTGGATATTGTCCTTCACCGCCATCGGCATGCCGTGCAGCAGGCCCAGCCAGCGGCCCTCCCCGGCGGCCTTGTCGGCCGCGTCCGCCGCCTCGCGCGCCGTCTCCGGCGCCAAGGTGATGAAGGCGTTCAGCCGTTCACTTTCCGCCTCTATTCTGTCGAGCGAGCGTTCAAGCGCCTCGCGCGCGCCGCCTGTCATGGTCATCGCCATCCCCTCCATGCTTCCGTCCTATGTTAGCATCGCCCGCTTGGGGCCTCGGGGGAAGAGCGGGCGATGGCGGAGACGACCTACGACTATGTGATCGTCGGTTCGGGCTCGGCGGGCTCGACCTTGGCCGGCCGGCTCGGCGCCGACGCCAGCCTTCGCATCTGTGTCCTGGAGGCGGGCGGCACCGACTGGAACCCCTTGATCCACATCCCCTTCGGCACCGGCAAGCTGTTGCGTTCGAAGCTGCACGGCTGGGGCTACAACACCGAGCCGGACCCGGAACTCGGCGGCAGGAGTACCTTCTGGCCGCGCGGGCGCGTGGTCGGCGGCTCCTCCTCCATCAATTCGATGCTCAATGTCCGAGGCCACCGGCTGGACTACGACACCTGGGCGCAGCTCGGGAACCGCGGCTGGTCCTATGCCGACGTGCTGCCCTATTTCCGCCGCGCCGAGGGGCACGATGACCGGCGCGACGCTTTCCACGGTCGTGACGGGCCGCTCGGCGTCCGCCGCGGCGGCTTTGAAAACCCGCTCTACGGTGCCTTCCAGCGTGCCGGCGCCGAGGCCGGCCATCCGCCGACGGACGACTTCAACGGGGCGAGCCAAGAGGGCGTCGGGACCTACGACTTCACAATTCGCGGCGGCCGGCGGTGCAGCGCCGCCGTCGCCTACCTGCACCCGGCCCGGAAGCGCGGCAACGTCGAACTGATCACCGGCGCCCAGGCGACCCGGGTGCTGTTCGAGGACGGCCGGGCGGTCGGCGTCGAATATCTGAAGGGGGGAAGCCTTCGCGCCGTCGGCGCGCGCCGCGAGGTGGTGCTGGCGGGCGGCACGCTCAATTCGCCGCAGTTGCTGATGCTCTCGGGCATCGGCGATGGCGAGGCGCTCGGCGCGCACGGGATCGAAACACGGGTGCACCTCCCGGGTGTCGGCCGCAACCTGCAGGACCATGTCGACGTCATGGTCCACCACCTCTGCACCGAAAATGTGACCCTTCACAGCATGACTCGGTTCGACCGGGTCGCGGTCGCGATGCTGCGCGCCGGGCTCTTCGGCGCCGGCCCCGCCGCCACCTTCCCGGCCGAGGCCGGCGCCTTCCTCCGCACCCGGCCGGAGCTGGCGGCGCCGGATATCCAGCTGGTGCTGCTCCTGGGCCTGGGCACCACGCGGATCCGCTGGCCGCTCGTCACCGCGCTTCGGGGCGATCCCCTGGAGCGGAAGGGCTTCACCTGCCGGGTCTGCGTGCTCAGGCCCGAAAGCCGGGGCGAGGTGCGGCTGGCCTCCGCCGATCCCCTGGCGCGGGTGAAGATCCAGGCCAATTACCTCGCAGCCGAGACCGACCGGGCGACCCTGGTGGCGGGCGTTCGGGTGGTGCGCGACTTTTTGGCCCAGCCCGCCTTCGACCGGTTCCGGGGGGCCGAGTTCGAGCCGGGACCCGGGATCGAGAGCGATCGCGAGATCGAGGCCTGGGTGCGGACGGCGGCGACGACGATCTACCACCCCGTCGGCACGGCCAAGATGGGCGGCGACGAGATGGCGGTGGTCGACGACCACCTCCGCGTGCGGGGCGTCGAGGGTCTGCGCGTGGTCGACGCCTCGATCATGCCGACGCTGATCGCCGGCAACACCAACGCGCCGACCATCATGATCGCCGAGAAGGCGGCCGACATGCTATTGGATCGCCCGGCGCTGGCGGCCGAAGACCCCGAAGCGCCGTCCGCCGCCGCCTGAAGGGAGGGGCCCATGTCCGAGGAAATCGACGCCGCGCTGGAGACCGTCTTCGGCGCCAATTCCGAGCTTTACCAGGGGCGCGGTTTCCAGCGCCGCATCGGCTGGGGCAAGAAACCGGCGCTTCTGGTGATCGACATGGCGAACGCCTGGACCCGGCCCGACCACGCCTTCTCGTGTACCGGCATGGAGGAGATCATACCGGCGCACGAGGCGCTGCTGGCCGCCTTCCGCGCCAAGGGCCTGCCGGTGATCTTCACCACCACGGCCTTCGAGGTGCTCGACGGCGCAATCACCGATGCCGGCCTCTGGCACCTGAAGATCCCGGCCGAGGTGCTGAGCGTCGACAGCCCGGCGGTCGCGATCGACGACCGCGTCCAGCCGGCCAAGGGCGAAATCGTCATCACCAAGAAACGGGCCAGCGCCTTCCACGGCACGCCGGTCGCCGGCATGCTGCGGGCGGCGGGCGTCGACACGGTGGTGATCACCGGGGTCACCGCATCGGCCTGCGTGCGCAACTCGGCCGAGGACGCGATCGCCGACGGTTTCCGACCGATCGTGGTGCGCGAGGCGGTGGGCGACCGGATCGCCGGCGCCGTCGCCTGGAACCTGTTCGATATCGATGCCAAGTTCGGCGACGTCGAGCCGCTGGAGGCCGTGCTCGACCACCTGCGCCGCAACGATTTTTGAACCGGGGAGAGGGCTCATGAGCGTCGTGGATTCGCTTTTGTTTCCGGCCGGCCTGGTGCCTCGCCATTCATGGTGACCGACATGACAAGGAGACTTCCCCATGAGCGCCGGTAACGGCCAGGCCAGCGGCTATTCGGCCTATGTCGAGGATCGACCGGGCCAGGGCATCTTCCGGGTCAATCGCGCCATCTACACCGAGGACGAGATCTTCGAGGAAGAGATGGCGCGGATCTTCGAACACAGCTGGCTCTATCTCTGTCACGAAAGCCAGGTGGCCGAGCACGGCGAATATTACGCCACCCACATCGGCCGCCAGCCGGTCTTCGTCATCCGCCGGAAGGATGGTGGCATCGGCGGCTTTCTCAATGCCTGCGCCCACCGGGGCGCGATCCTGACCAGGCGCAGGCGGGGCCGGGCCAGGACGCTCGCCTGCCGCTTCCACGGCTGGTGCTTCGATACGGAAGGCCGCTGCACCCACATCAAGAACGAGAAGGTCGGCTTCCCCGACGGCGGCGCGCGCGAACGTTACGGCCTGACGCCCTTGCCCCGCATCGCCAACTACAAGGGTTTCGTCTTCGGCGCCTTGCATGGCGATGCCGGGGAACTGGAAGACCATCTCGGCCAGGCCCCCTTCATCGATCTGATGGCGGAGCAATCGCCGGACGGCATGGAGGTGGTGGCGGGCCACCAGACCTATCTCATCCGCGGCAACTGGAAACTGCAGGCCGAGAACGGCGTGGACGGCTATCACGTCGGCACGGTGCATCGGGTCTTCGCCGCCGCCGTCGCCAAGCGCGAGAGCCTGGCCGGCGATACGGGCGGCGTGGCGACGGACGCGGGTCGGATCGCCGGCCAGGGGCGGAACGGCTGCTATGACTTGGGTGGCGGGCACAATCTGGTCTGGGTCGAACGCGGCAAGCCGGAACTGGCGCCGCTATATGGTTCGCTCGCCAAACTGCGCGAGATGTACGACGAGGCGAAGATCGACTGGATGCTCCGGCGCGGGCGTAATTTGATGGTCTTCCCGAACCTGCTGTTGCTCGACCAGGCCTCGACACATATCCGGGTCTTCCGCCCCCTCGCCAAGGACCGCACCGAGGTTCGCGTCTACTGCATCGCGCCCAGGGGCGAGAGCCGGGACGCCCGCGCCCAACGTCTGCGCAAGTTCGAGGATTTCTTCATGGTCACCGGCATGGCGACGCCGGACGACCTGGCGGCGCTGGAGGACATCCAGTTCGGCGCGCGCGCCACGGGTGCGCGCTGGACCGATATGGAGCGCGGCATCACCGAGCGCCTCGCCGGCGCCGACAAATTCGCCGCCGACTTGGGCGCGACTCCGGCCACCAGCGCGGCGAGCTGGGACCACGAGACCCTCTACCACGGCTTCTTCCGCCGCTGGGCGGCGATGATGGACGGGGGGGCGGGTCCGCCATGAGCGTCGACGTCCAGCTGTTGGAGGAGGTCCGCGCCCTGTTGGCGCTGGAGGCCGACCTCCTCGACCGGCGGCGCTGGCGGGAGTGGCTGGAGCTCTACCTCGACGACTGCGTTTATTGGGTGCCGTCCTGGATCGACGAGGAGACCACGGGCGACGACCCGGAACTGCAAGTCAACATGATCTACATCGTCGGCAAGGCGGGACTCGAGGGCCGGATCCTCCGAATCGATTCGGGGGATGCCTATGCCGAAAGCCCCGCCTCGCGCACCAGCCATCTGGTGGAATCGATCCGTATCGCCAATTCCGACGCCGATTGCGTCGACGTCTCGGCCAAGTTCCTGGCCCTTTCCTGCGATTCGCGTTGGGGCAAGAAGTTGCGGGGCGGCTGGTACGACTACCGCCTGATCCGGCGCGACGACCAACTGCGCATCGCCAAGAAGAAGATCACCCTGTTGGAGGACGTGATCGACGGCGCGGTCGATATTCAGTAGATATAGCGGATGTTTTATTCAATCCATACTAGATATGCGATTTTTGGACCCGACCGCAAAAATTTGGTAGGCTTCCGATGTCTCCGGGTCGTCACGCTCGGTGGCGTGGCCACGGTAGGCAATGTCCGGCTCATGAGGGGAGGGCGGGGATGTTGTTGGCGCGTTTAGCGCGAGGTCTGGTGAAGGTCGGCACATTGACGCTGATCGACCAGAAAGGTCGTGCCCATGTGTTCCAGGGAGCCCGTCCAGGGCCCGAATGCACATTGAAAATCCACGACGCGGTCACCGCGCGTCGGCTGTTCTTCAATCCGAAACTCGCCTTCGGCGAGGCCTATATGGATGGTCGCCTGACGATCGGCGACGACGACATCTATGGTGCCCTCGCCTTCATGGGGAAGAACATGGGCTGGGGCGAGCCGGCCCATTGGATCTCGCGCCTTCCCGGCCACGTCGCGCGCCTGGCTCGGGCGCTGATTCAGCACAATCCGAAACCCAAGGCCCAGCGTAACGTCGCCCACCATTACGACCTCTCGGGCGAGCTTTACGATCTCTTCCTCGATTCCGACCGACAGTACTCATGCGCCTATTTCCATTCGTCCGACGACGATATCGAGACCGCGCAGGCCAACAAGAAGCGTCACCTGGCGGCCAAGCTGCTGCTGGCGGACGGCCAGAAGATACTGGACATCGGCTGCGGTTGGGGTGGCCTCGCGCTGGAGCTGGCGAAGCAGGCCGACGTCGAGGTCACGGGCATCACGCTTTCGAGGGAACAGCTGGCCGTCGCCCGCCGCCGCGCCGAGGACGAGGGCCTGAAGAATCGCGTGCGCTTCGAGATGGTCGATTACCGGGAGATGACCGGCCGGTTCGACCGCATCGTCTCGGTCGGCATGTTCGAGCATGTTGGCCTGCCGCACTATCCCGCCTTCTTCTCCGCCGTCGGCGAACTGCTGGCGCCCGGCGGCCTCGCCGTCTTGCACACCATCGGCCGCGCCGACGGACCCGGTGCCACCAACCCCTGGATCGACAAATACATCTTCCCCGGCGGCTATTCGCCGGCCCTCTCCGAAGTGGCGCCGATCATCGAGCGGCACGGCTTCTACATCACCGACGTGGAGGTGCTGCGCCTGCACTACGCGTTGACCCTCAAGGCCTGGCGGGCCCGCTTCAACGCCAATCGCCACAAGGTGCGCGAACTCTACGACGAGCGATTCTGCCGCATGTGGGAGATGTACCTGGCGGCGAGCGAGGTGGCCTTCCGCTATTCCGGCCACGTGAACTTCCAGATCCAGATCACCCGCGACCTGGCGGCAGTCCCGCTGACCCGCGACTATATCGAGGACTCCAAGCGCCGGCGGACGAACAAACGCGGCAGCGCCGCCGCCTGATTGGGGTGATTCGCGTCCACCCTCCGCCGCCGCCGAGGCATGAGGATCGGGTCCCGGGCATTCGGCGAAAATCATTGTGGCAACAGCTTCGAACTTAAGCCGTCGCGGAGGCTGGGGAATTTGGATTTATCCACGCGCCGTCCACAGGACCCTGGCCCCCCGCTTGGAGGATTTCCCGCGACGGCGCGCCTGGCCGTGATAGGTTCCGCCTCCCATGACGAGCGAGCCCGACAGCGCCACCCCCTTCACCGACCTGACCGGCGGGTTGGAGACAGAAGGCTACCGTGAACGTCCCCGCAACGTGGAGGCGGAGCAGGCGGTGCTGGGCGCCGTGCTGGTCAACAACGAAACCCTGAACCGTGTCTCCGAGATTGTTCAACCGACCCATTTCCACGAGCCGGCGCACCAGCGGATCTACGAAGCGGCGCTGAAGCTGGTGGACCGCGGCCAGCTGGCCAGCCCGGTGACGCTCCGCCACTTCTTCGAACAGGACCAGAGCCTGGCCCAGGTGGGCGGCGCCCAGTATCTGGCGCGCTTGGCCGGCGCGGCGGTCACCCTCTATGAGGTGGAGCATTACGCCCGCGTGGTGCAGGACCTCGCGCTCAGGCGCGACCTCATCACCATCGCCGAGGAGATGATGCACGAGGCGCACGTGCCCAATGTCGACGACAGCGCCGGAGAGCAGATCGAGCGGGCGGAACAGCAGCTATTCCAACTGGCCGAGACGGGACAGGCCGACCGCGGCTTCATCGACTTCGCCCAGGCGGTGCGCGAAGCGATCGAAATGGCGGACGCGGCCTACAAGCGCGACACGCTGTTGGTCGGCGTCCCGACGGGCCTTACCGACCTCGACCAGCGGCTCGGCGGCCTGCACCGGTCCGACCTGCTAATCCTCGCCGCCCGCCCGGCCATGGGCAAGACCGCGCTCGCCGCCAACATCGCCTTCCATGCGGCCGACGCCTACCGGACGCGTCGCGAGGCCGACGGCTCGGTTCGCGTCGACGACGGGGCCGTGGTCGCCTTCTTCAGCCTGGAGATGTCGGCCGAGCAACTGGCGACCCGCATGCTGGGCGAGCAGGCGGAGGTGCCGTCGGAAAAGATCCGGCGCGGCGCGCTCGATCAGAACGACTTCAACCAGGTGGTCCAGGCGAGCCAGCGAATCGCGGAGATTCCGCTCTTCATCGACGATACCCCGGCGCTCACCATCTCGGCGCTCCGCACCCGCGCCCGGCGGCTGAAACGGACCCATGGCCTGGGCCTGATCGTCGTCGACTATTTGCAGCTGCTACGCCCCTCGGGCCGGAGCCGGATCGAGAACCGGGTGCTGGAGATCTCCGAGATCACCCAGGGCCTGAAGGCCTTGGCCAAGGAGCTGGAGGTGCCGGTGCTCGCCCTCTCCCAGCTCTCCCGCGCGGTGGAGAATCGCGAGGACAAGCGTCCGCAGCTCTCGGACTTGCGCGAATCGGGCGCCATCGAGCAGGACGCCGACGTGGTCATGTTCCTCTTCCGCGAGGAGTACTACCACGAGCGCAAGGAACCGGAGGCGGACACCGCCGAGCACGCTGAATGGCAGGAAAAAGGCGAGCGGATCCACGGCATCGCCGAGCTCATCATCGGCAAGCAGCGCCATGGCCCGACCGGTATGATCAAGCTCCAGTTCCGCCCCGAATTCACCAAGTTCAACAACCTCGCCACCTTCGGCGGCGAGGATGATGCCGCCTTCTGAGGCCGGCGCCGCGGGAACCAGAATCGGGGGCGCCATGCCCGAGTTGCCGGAAGTCGAGACGGTGCGGCGCGGCCTGGAGGGCCCGCTGGTCGGCCGCCGCCTGACCCAGGTCGAGCAGCGCCGGCCCGATCTCCGCTGGCCCTTTCCGGTGAATTTCGCCGAACGCCTCACCGGCCGGAGGATCGAGCGGCTGGCCAGGCGCGGCAAGTTCATCCTGGCCCATCTCGACGACGGCCAGGTCTGGCTGATCCATCTCGGCATGTCGGGGCGGATGCACCTGAATGGCGCCGAGCGGCCCCGGGGCCGCCACGACCACGTGGCGGTGACGACCGAGGACGGCACGGTCGTGGTCTACGAGGACCACCGCCGCTTCGGAATCATGGACCTCTTCCCCGGGACGGAGCTCGAGGGCCACCGCCTGCTGAAGCACCTGGGGCCGGAGCCGCTTTCCAACCGGTTCGACGGACCGACGCTTTCCGCCCGGCTTCGGGGCAAGCGGACGCCGATCAAGGCGGCGCTCCTCGACCAGAAGGTCGTCGCCGGTCTCGGCAACATCTATGTCTCGGAAGCGCTGCACCGGGCGGGCATCTCGCCCCGCCGGCTGGCCTCGGCCGTCGCGGGCGCGCGGGCCGAGCGGCTGGCGCCGGCGATCCGCGACGTTTTGCGGGCGGCGATCGACGCCGGCGGGTCGAGTTTGCGGGACTATGTCCAGGCGAACGGGGAGCTCGGTTATTTTCAGCACAGCTGGCGGGTCTACGACCGGGCGGGCGCGGCGTGCCGGAACTGCGGCGAGCCCATCCGCAAGATCGTGCAGTCGGGCCGCGCCACCTATTTCTGCGGCGCCTGCCAGCGATGAAGGCCGGGCTCGCCATTGCCGTCGGCCTGCTGGGGATGCTCGGTCCCGCCGCCGCCGCCGGCTATCTGGCCGACGTGCCCGACCTGCCGCTGATGGAGGGCTTCGCCGAACAGGCCGATGGCCGACTGCTGTTCGACAAGCCGGAAGGCCGCATCGTCGCCGTGCGCGCCGAGGGCCGGCCGACCCCGGCCGAGGTGCGCGCCTTCTATGGCGAGGCCCTGCCGGCGCTCGGCTGGCGGCCGGGGACCGCCGGCGCCTGGCTCCGCGAGGGCGAACGGCTGACCATCACGTCCGAACGTCGGGGCGGAATCACCGAAATCCGCTTTTCCCTCGGCCCCGAGACGCGGTAAAGAGCGGCCAACGAAGCTTGTCCGAGACACGAGAGGACTTCCCCCATGGCCTATGAAAACATCCTGGTCGAAACCAAGGGCGCCGTCGGCATCGTCACGCTGAACCGGCCGAAGGCGATGAATGCCCTCAACGGCGATCTGGTCGCCGAACTGGCGAGCGCGCTCGACACGCTGGAGGCCGACGACGACATCGGCTGCCTGGTCCTGACCGGCAGCGAAAAGGCCTTCGCGGCGGGCGCCGACATCAAGGAGATGCAGCCCAAAGACTACATGGACGTCTATCTGGGCGACTTCATCACCAAGGGCTGGGAGCGGGCCAGCCAGTGCCGCAAGCCCGTGATCGCGGCGGTCGCCGGCTATGCGCTGGGGGGCGGATGCGAGTTGGCGATGATGTGCGACTTCATCATCGCGGCCGAAAACGCGCGCTTCGGCCAGCCGGAGATCACCATCGGCACCATCCCCGGTGCCGGCGGCACCCAGCGGCTGACCAAGTTCGTCGGCAAATCGAAGGCGATGGAGATGTGCCTGACCGGCCGAATGATGGACGCCGACGAGGCCGAACGTTCCGGCCTGGTGTCCCGCGTGGTGCCGCTCGACCAGCTGATGGAGGAGGCTCTGGCGGTGGCGCATAGGATCGCCAAGCTCTCCAGCCCGATCGTCATGCTGGCCAAGGAGTCGGTCAACCGCGCCTACGAGACCACGCTCTCCGAGGGCGTGCGCTTCGAGCGCCGCCTCTTCCACTCGACCTTCGCGACCGAGGACAGGGCCGAGGGCATGGCCGCCTTCGCCGAAAAGCGCGAACCCCGCTTCCGCAACCGGTGAAGCGTAAGGCGGCACGACTTCGAAAGGGGCCAGCGAGAGATGCCGACGACACGAGAATATGTCGAACCAGTCGCGCGACTACTGACCTACGGCGAGGGCGAAAGCCCCGGCTTCGGTGTCGCCTGGCCCGATTACCTTACGCTCGGGTTCACGGAGCGCGATATTCCCGAACTCGTCCGCATGTGTCACGACGACGCGCTGAACGAGGCCGGCGAGGGCAGCCCGGGGGTCTGGGCGCCCCTCCATTCGTGGCGCGCGCTCGGGCAACTCGGCGCCGAGACGGCGGCCGGCCCGCTGGTCCAGCTGGCGAAAAAGCTGCCCGATGACGATTGGCTGCATGACGAACTGCCGAAGGTTCTGTCGATGATCGGTCCCGCTTCGTTGCCAGAGATCGTCTCCTGCCTGGCCGACGACGATCTCAACGTGACGGCCCGCTATTTACTGATCGAAAGCCTGGAGAAGATCGGCCTCGACCACCCCGACGTCCGCGACGAATGCGTGCGGGTGCTGGCCGAGCGCCTTGAGGCCCATGGCACGAACGACGAAACCCTCAATGGCTTTTTGGTATCGGGCCTGGTTGGTCTCGGCGCGACGTCCGCGATCGCTACGATCCGCGACGCCTTCGCCGCCGATCGGGTCGACCTCGCCCAGCAAGGTGACATCGAGGACGTCGAAATTCTAATGGGGCTTCGCGAGACGCGCGACACGCCGCGGCCCGACCTTCGGATATTGTCCAGCCTCATCGGACAAAAAGCGCGGAATATGGGAAGGCTCAATTCGTGAATTGTATGCGTCACCTTGTTACGGCGGCGGCGAGGCAGGCTCGGTCATTGGCGCCGGGGGCGAGGCCGACGAGGTGGAACCAGCTCAGGTAGTTGTCCAGATAGCGGGTGGCGATGCCGCGGCGGGGACGCAGGAAGTCCTTCAACCGGCTGTGGCGGCTGTTCACCGTCTGCACATGCAGATCGCCCCGAACCCGTTCCCCCATCGAGCGGTTGAGTGCTTCGTGGCTCACCCCGAGCGCGGCGGCGCAAGGTGGATAGCTCGCGCCACCGTCGGAGACCAGCAGGGCGTCCTTCGCGACCACCGGGTCGAGAGCAGCCGTGAGCGCCGCCGCGTCGACCCTGGGCAGCACCGCGCTCACCGTCGTCCCGCTCCGGTCCGCCGCCATGAGAACCGGCACCTGCTCGCGCGAGAGGCCGCGCTTCTTCGCCTTGCCGCCCCGCCGCCGTGCCTTGCGTCCCAGCCCGCGCGCGCCCTTCCGGCTCTCCAGGACGTAGGTCTCGTCCGCTTCCACGATCCCCTTGAGCACCTCCGAATCGCTCCGCGCCGCCGCCAGAAACCGGTGACGCCAGCGGAACGCCGTGCTCACCGCCACGTCGCAGCGCGCCGCCGAGGCCTTCACCGTCTCCCCCTCCGCCAGCGACGCCCCGAACGACAGCCAGCGTTCCTTGTGGTGCAGGCCCGACAGCGGCGTACCGGTCAGCGCGTTGAAGGTCCTGCCGCAGCCCTTGCACTGGTAGCGCCGCAGACCCCGCGCCATACCGCGCGAAACCGCCCCTTCGCTCGCGCAGTGCGGACAGCGCCGGGCCTCGTCCACACCAAGCTCGATCGCGGCCTTCGATGCCTCGCCTTCGCTCCGGCCCGACAGCACCGCGAGCGCCTCGTGCCGCTGCACGCGCGTCAGCCCGCGCGCCGCCGAAAGCCACACCTGGAAACCCTTGCCGTCCATGACCCAACCTCCTGACGTTCCGGGCATTCTATCACAAATGCATACGTTTCACAAATTGAACCTTTCGTTTTGCAAAAAATCACTTTTCGTCGATATATATATTTAATGCCATATACAATATAATATCTTTGTATTGTTGATCGATGCAGATCCACAAGGCAATCCCAGGGCGAATCCCCTCGAGGCCACCACACCCCGCCGTCGTTTCACGTGGCCTTTGCCGTGGAAATTCATTAGCATTGCGCGCACCAATTGGCGTGGGCCATGCTCATGGCTCATGTGCAACTGGGTGATCTCGGCGCGGCCAAGCAGGAGTTGGCGAATATCACGAGCCGCTGGGGCTCCGCCAATCTAATTCTCCTGCGCGTCAATTATCAGCACAGCCGCGACCCAGAATTCGAGGAGCGCTATATCGCGCCGTTCGCCAAAGCCGGCGTGCCCGAATGGGCCGACGGCATCACGTTCGACGAGACAAAACCGCTCAGCGGCAAAGAGTTGGTGACGCTCTTCGAGCCGCCCTACAAAGTTCAAGGTGATATCTTCACCGTCACGGATGTCAAGGTCGATCTACTCTGTCTTAGCCGCCCCTGGAAATTGATGGGACGGGCCTATTGCGCTCCGGTCTATCGCGATCCCACCTATATCAATGACTTTGTCATGCCGTCGATCCATCATCCAGGCTACACCACTTTCTCCGTCAAGCGGGGAAAGTAGAGGCAGCGTGCGGCAACGGCCGGACGGCAGATTTGGGTTACGAATTTCTGTTCAGAATAATCTAATATCGTGGTAACTCCCGGATCCATGCCAGACGCATGCGGGGCGCCTCCGCACGTCCCCTGTCGCCCGCTGCCCGCGCCCTGGATGCCCGGCGGCGCCTCGAACGTGGGGATATCCTTAACACCCGCTCGGCGCAACCGTTAGAGTGGCGCCACCCGCCCGTATCGAGGTCTCCCCCCGCCGTGTCTCCCGTTGCCGGAACATCGATCACCGCGCCGTTCGCCGTCCGCAGTTTCCGCTTCCAGTGGCCGGCGGATCTGTTGACCGCCTGGGCCTACCGGCCCTCGAGATGGAGACCCTGATCCTTGGCTGGTACGTGCTGGTGGCGACGGACTCCGTCTTCCTGTTGACCGTGTTCGCCTCGCTGCAATTTCTCGGCACCTTGCTCGCGCCGATGTTCGGCGTCGTCGCCGACCGGATCGGCCGGCGGACGATCCTGCTCGTCCTCAGGGCGATGTTCCTGCTGTTGGCGACCACGCTGATGACCTTGGGATTCAGCGGTGCCTTGAAGGTCGAGCTGGTCTTCGCCATCGCCTTCCTCGTCGGCCTGCTGAAGCCCGGCGACCTGGTGATGCGGAACGCCTTGATCGGCGACACCATGCCGAAAGGGCTGCTGATGAACGCCATGGGCGTTTCACGCACGACGATGGACTCGGCGCGGATCTTCGGTGCGCTCGTCGGCGCCGGCCTCTTCGCCGCCTTCGGCCTGGGCGCCAGCTATGCCGTCGTCGTCGCCTTTTATGGGCTGAGCCTGCTGTTGACCTTCGGCGTTTCCGGCACGCGACCCGCGCGGGTGGTGCAGCCCGCCGGCGTCGCCGGCCCGACGCCGTGGCGCGACCTCCAGGAGGGGCTGGCCTATGTCTGGAACACGCCCAGGCTCCTGGCGCTCATGTGGCTCGCCTTCCTGGTCAACCTCACCGCCTTTCCGATCTCCCACGGCCTGCTGCCCTATGTCGCCCGCGATGTTTACCACGTCGGCGAGACGGGGCTCGGCCATATGGTGGCGGTCCACGCGGCGGGCGCCTTCGCCGGTTCCCTGGCGCTCGCCATATCCCGCCACGTCCGCCGGCCCGCGCGGGTCAGCGTCATCAACATTCTGCTCTGGTATCTGAGCCTCGCGGTCTTCGGCCAGCTCGACGGCATGGCGATGGGCCTGACGCTCCTCTTCGTCATCGGCGTGGTGCAGAGTTTCGGCCTGGTGGCGATGTCGGTATCGCTCCTGGAGGCGGCGGAGCCCGCGTTCCGCGCCCGCGTCATGGGCACGCGCATGCTGGCGGTCTACGGCCTGCCGATCGGCCTGGTCGCCTCGGGCGCGCTGATCGACGGGCTCGGCTACTCGCTGACCGTCATCGTCTATTGCGCCGTCGGCATCGCGGCTAGTCTCTGGGTCGCGATTCGCTGGCGCGCGGCGCTCTGGCGGTAGGTGGTGGAGAAGGACATGACAGGGGAATCGACGGGCTACCGGCTCGCCGTCGACGTCGGCGGCACCTTCACCGACCTCGTGTGCCACCGCGCGGGCGAGACCGTCGGCGTCTTGAAGGTGCCGAGCACCCCCGCCAACCCCTCGCTCGGCGTCGCCGAGGCGATCCGCCGCGCGGTGGAGGCTTGGGGAATCGCGCCCGGCGAGATCGACCGCTTCGTCCACGGCACCACGGTCGCGACCAACGCGGTGCTGGAGCAACGCGGTGCCCGGCTCGGCCTGCTGACGACCACGGGCTTTCGCGACGTGCTGGAGATCGGCCGGCAGAAGCGGACCCGGATGTACGACCTGACGCTCGAGCCCGAGACGCCGGGCTTCCTGGCGCCGGGTGCCCGGCGCAAGGAGATCGGCGGGCGCATCGCCGCCGATGGCGCCGAGATCGAGCCCCTCGACGAGGCGGCGGTCGCCCTGGCGGCCGACGCGCTGGTCGCGGACGGCGTCGAGGCGATCGCCATCGTCTTCCTCTTCTCCTTCGCCAACCCGGCGCACGAGCTGCGCGCGGCGGAAATCCTCCGCGAACGCCATCCGGGCGTGCCGCTCTCGCTCTCCTCGGAGGTCGACCCGGCCTACCGGGAATACGAGCGGACGGCGGTCACCGCCTTCGATGGCTATGTGAAGCCGGTGCTGGACCGCTATCTCCAGGACATGGTCTCGCGCCTGGCCGAGGCCGGCATCGCCGCGCCGTTGCAGGTCATGATGTCCAGGGGCGGCGTCGCCTCGGCCGATATCGCGCGCCAGCGGCCGGTCCGCCTGTTGCTGTCCGGCCCGGCGGCGGGGGTCGTCGGCGGCAAGCGGGCGGGCGAGACGGCGGGGGCGGCGGACGTCATCACCGTGGATATCGGCGGTACCAGCTGCGATATCGCGCTGGTGGAGGGCGGCCAGCCGGTGGTTCGTACCGAGGGTGTCATCGCCGGCTATCCGATCCGGGTGCCGATGATCGACGTCAACGCCATCGGCGCCGGCGGCGGCTCGATCGCCTGGCTCGACGCGGCGGGCGGCCTGCATGTCGGCCCGCGCTCGGCCGGCGCCGAGCCCGGGCCCGCCTGCTATGGCCGGGGCGGCGCCGAGGCGACGGTCACCGATGCCTCGCTGGTGCTGGGATATTTGAACCCCGAGACCTTCGCCGGCGGCACCGTGGCGCTCGATCCCGACCTCGCGCGCCGGCTGCTGGAGGAGCGGATCGCGGGACCCATGGGGATCTCGGCCGAGGCCGCCGCGCTCGGCATCCACCGGGTGTTGAACGCATCGATGGCGGAGGGCATCCGCCTGGTTTCGATCCGCCGGGGCCATGATCCGCGCCGCTTCGCGCTGGTGGCGCTCGGTGGCGGCGGGCCGGTCCATGCCTGCGCGCTGGCGGATGAGCTGATGGTCGACCGGGTGGTCGTGCCCCGCCATCCGGGCGTGCTGTCGGCCGACGGCCTGCTGGCCGCGCGGGTGGAGCAGGAGCTGTCGACCGCCTTCGCCCGGCCCTTGGAGGGACTCGGCCGCGACGTCCTGGCCGCCGCCTACGACGACCTCGACGGCCGTTGCCGGGCACTGATGGCGCGCGAGGCGATCGGCGCGGCGCCGGTCGAGGTCCGCCACTTCGCCGACGTCTGCTACATCGGCCAGGGCTATCACCTGGAAGTGCCGGTCGACCTCGCGGCCGAGGACCCGATCGCCGGCCTCTACCGCGATTTCCTCGGCCTGCACGACCGCATCCACGGCTATGCGGCCGAGGCCCCAGCGCGGATCGTCAACCTGCGCGGCGTGCACGGCGCCGGCGGAGCCGGTAACGGCCATGTCGCCGATCGCCCGGCGGGCGGGACGGCGGTGGCGTCGTCGACGCGCGACATTCTGCTGTCCGCGCCCTGGGACCGGGTCGAGGCGGCGGTCCACGACCGCGGCGACCTCACCCCCGGTGGCACGCTCACGGGCCCGGCGATCGTCGAGCAGGCGGACACCACGACCTTGGTTCCGCCCGACTGGCATGGCATCGTGGACGCGGACGGCAACATGATCCTGGAGCGGAAGGGTCCGAACCATGGCTGAGCGACCTGATCACGACGGACCGCTCGACCGGATCACGGTCGAGGTGGTGCGGCACAAGATCGAAGGCATCGCCGACGAGATGGAGGACGCGCTGCTTCGCAGCTCCTTCTCGCCCATCGTCAAGGAGGGGCTGGACGCCTCCGCCAGCCTGTTCCTGCCCGACGGCACCACGCTCGCCCAGGCCTGCGCGATTCCGATCCATCTGGCGACGCTGATCCCGGCGGTGGGGCGCATCATCGGCGATTTTCCGATTGAGACCATGGGCGCCGGCGACGTCTATATCCTGAACGATCCCTATTGCGGCGGCACGCACCTGCCCGACATCGCCGTGGTGATGCCGGTGCTGCGCGATGGCCGCGTCGTGGCGCTGAGCGCGGCGATGACCCACCACCAGGACGTCGGCGGCATGGCGCCGGGCTCGGTCCCGACCAACGCCACCGAAATCTTCCAGGAGGGGATCCGCATCCCGCCGGTGTGCCTCAGGCGGGGCGAGGCGTTCGACGAGACGCTGATCCGGATGCTGCGCCAGAACGTCCGCATTCCCGACATGTTCATGGGCGACCTCAACGCCCAGATCGCCGCCTGCACGGTGGGCGCCCGGCGCCTGGGCGACCTCGCCGAGCGGCACGGCGACAACCACCTCTCCGCGATCTTCGACGAGCTGATCCGGCGCTCCGAGGCCATGACCCGCGCCGCGCTCGCCCGCCTGCCGGCCGGCCGCTACGCTTCCGTCGGCCACATGGACAACGACGGGGTCGAACTCGACCGGCCGCTCCGCATCGAGGTCGAGGCGGTGGTGGGCGAGGGCCGGGTCCATTTCGACTTTACCGGCACCAGCGACGAGGCCAAGGGGCCGATGAACTGTGTCCCCTCCGGCAGCGCGGCGGCGGCCTACTACGCCGTGCGCGCCGTGACCGACCCGGAGATCCCGACCAACGGCGGCTGCTTCCGCCCGGTCTCGCTGCATCTGCCCGAGGGCTCGCTGGTCAATCCGCGCCCGCCGGCGCCGGTGAACGCGCGGACGGCGACGATCAAGGCGATCACCAACACGATTCTGGGCGCGCTGGCCGAAGCGGCGCCCGAGCGCATGCCGGCCGCCAACGCGGGCGCCCTGTTGGTGCTGGCCTTCGGCGGGGCGGACGCGGCCCACGGCCCCTTCATCGTCGGCGACCTTGTCGCCGGCGGCTCCGGCGCCGGGCCGGCGGGCGACGGCGTCGACGTGGTCGAAAGCGATGCCACCAACTGCATGAACCTGCCGGCCGAAGCCTTGGAGATGGAGGCGCCGATCCGCCTGCTGGACAATTCGCTGCGCGCCGATTCGGGCGGCGCGGGGGCGCACCGGGGCGGTCTCGGCATCCGCCGCGAATACGAGATGCTGGCCGACGGCATCACCCTCTCCCACCGGGGCGAGCGGCACTTCAGCCGGGCGCCCGGTCTCGCCGGCGGCGGCGGCGGGGCGTCGGCCCGCTCCCGTATCATCCGCGCCGACGGGCGGGAGGAGGAGGTGCCCTCCAAGCTGCAGACCGTGCTCAACCGGGGCGACCGGCTGATCGTCGAGACGGCGGGCGGCGGCGGCCACGGCGATCCATCGGCCCGCGCGGCGCAAGCCCGGGCCCGCGACCTCGCCGACGGCAAGGTCAGCGTCCAGGCGGCGCAATAGGCCACGTGAGTCTCGCCCAGGAGAAACCGAGAAACCCCTGGGCCCCGCCCACGGTCGCGGGTCTGCGCATCCTCTCCCTGGTCGGCGCGCTGCTGATCTGGACCGCCTGGTCCGACGTGATGTTCTATTTGATTCTCGGCCTCGCCTTCGGCGCCTATGGCGCCGCCGCCCTCATCGCCCGCTTCGTGCCCGGCGGCAACGCGGGATTTTCGCGGGTCTGCCGGACGGAAGGGGAGTGAGTACAGGCCGGGACCCGGCGCGAGACGCGTGGCATTCGCGATCCCAACGTCTCCGCCGTGCCCGATATTCTCCCGAGGATTATGCAGCGCCAACAGAGGCCAATCGACCCGGAGAAGACGAAGCGGACGAACCCGTTCCCGAGAGGCGGGTTTTGGCGGGGGGTTTTGATTGCCCCGAATCGGCAGTTTCCCGCCGTTCAGCCGAGGCGCACAAAAACCACCCAGACCGTGTGAAAACTCTGGGTGCCGAGGGATTCCGTGCGACTCATGGCGATGTTAGGATTTGCCATGACACACATTCCTGGCATTGACCGCTCTCAGGTTCTGCTTCTGCCGGAAGCGGTGGACGATTATGTTGGCCCGGACAACCCGGTCCGCTTCATCGACGCCTTCGTGGATGGCTTGGACCTGGCGGCGGCCGGTTTCGAGCGCGTCGCGCCGAAGGCGACGGGTCGTCCCGGCTACGATCCGGCGGACCTGTTGAAGCTTTACATCTACGGCTATCTCAATCGGATCCGTTCGAGCCGCCGGCTGGAGGCCGAGGGCAAGCGTAATCTCGAAGTGATCTGGCTGTTGCGGCGGTTGTCGCCGGACTTCAAGACGATCGCCGATTTCCGGCGGATCAATCGGGCCGCCTTCCGACAAGTGTTCCGGGAGTTCGTGGCGCTATGCCGCGAGCTGGAGCTGTTCGGGCGCGAGCTGGTGGCGGTGGATGGCACGCGGATCAAGGCGGTGAACAGCCGGGAGCGGAACTTCACCAAAGCAAAGCTGGAGAAGGCGCTTGCCGAGAGCGACGAGAAGCTGGCGCGTTACCTCGAACGTCTCGACACGGCCGACGCGGAGGATGACGACGGTCCCGGCGGTGGCGATGTCGACGATCTCCAGGAGAAGATCGCGGCGATCCGAAGGCGGCGAGAGCGGCTCGAGGGGCACCGCGAGGTGCTTGCGAAGAGCGGAGAGGACCAGCTCTCGCTCACCGATCCGGACAGCCGGGCGATGCATGCCGCCACCCGGATCGGGGTCGGCTACAACATCCAGATCGCGGTGGACGCCAAGCACAAGCTGATCGCCGAGCAGCAGGTCCATAACAAGGTCAGTGACCTCGATCTGTTGGCCGAGACGGCGGTGGCGGCCAGGCAGAACCTCGGCGTCGAGCGGATCGACGCGGTCGCCGACGCGGGCTACTTCAAGATCGAGGACATCGAGGCTTGCGAGAGTTCCGGCGTCGTGCCGCACGTACCCAAGCCCCCGCGCGGGTCAGCGGTGAGCCAGGGGCTCTTTCCCAAGGAACGCTTCCGCCATGACGGTGGCGAGGACATTTACATCTGCCCCAACGGTCAACGCTTGGCGCCATACAGCAAGCGCAAGCTCCGCGATATCGTCCTCGCCAGTTACGCCAACAGTGCCGCTTGCAAGAACCGCGCGCTCAAGTCGAGGTGTACGAAGAGCGTCTTCCGCCGGATCACGCGCTACGCCGACGAAGTGATCCTGGAGCGCATGGCGGCACGGCTGGCGGCCCGCCCGAATCTGCTCGATGCACGCCGAGAGAGCGTCGAGCATCCCTTCGGCTCGATCAAACAATGGTTGGGCCAAGGTGCCTTCCTGACCCGGCGGCTGGAGAACGTGCGCGGTGAGTTCAGCCTCACGGCGCTGGCTTACAACATCCGCCGCGCGATCTCTCTGGTAGGTGTTCCCGCCCTGATCGCCGCCGCGAGGGCGTGAGGGGGGTATCTGGCCATAATCGAGCGCCCCACATCGATCCATGGAGGCCTGGAGCCCCTTCTGGAGGACTACCGGCGCCAAACCGCCGGATTCCGAGGGATCGCCGCGAATCTCGGTGACCTACTCCTCGACCCCCACCACCGCCCCAGTTTTCACACGGTCTGCACCGTTTTTGAGCGCCTACCAGGGCGGGGACATCTCCACGTGACGCATCGAAGTGAGGGGGCATCGGAGTGAATGTCTGGAATCAGCTCGCCCACTTCCGGTGTACCTCCAGCTCCGGGCGGTACATTAGGGCGCGCTAACAGGCGAGTCATGACCCACACCGGAAGTACGCGGCTTCAGCTTGGTGCCAGATTCAAGCGTGCTATCCTTCTGCCAGGGAGGACAAGCCATGCGCTACCTCGTCACCTTTGTCTTGACCGTCATGCTGGCGCTTCCGGTGGCGGCGCAGGACTTCGTGAAGGGTTTCGCGGCGTACCAACGCGACGATTATGTAACGGCACTAGGGGAATGGCGACCGCTCGCTAACCAGGGGGATGCCAGATCCCAGTACGTCCTCGGCGTCATGTACCGCGAAGGCCAGGGCGTGCCGCAGGACTGCACCGAGGCGGTGAAGTGGTTTCGGAAGGCGGCGGAACAGGGGAAAGTCCACGCCCAGAACAACCTCGGACTCATGTATGCCAACGGCCAGGGCGTGCCGCGGGACGACGCCGAGGCGATGAAGTGGTATCGGAAGGCGGCGGCGCAGGGGGACGCCAGCGCCCAGAACAACCTCGGCACCATGTACGAAAGAGGCCGGGGCGTGCCGCAGGACTACACCGAGGCGGTGAAGTGGTATCGGAAGGCGGCGGAACAGGGGGAAGTCCGCGCCCAGAACAACCTCGGACTCATGTACGACGACGGCTGGGGCGTGGCGCAGGACTATGTCCAGGCGTACATGTGGTTGGACCTCGCGGCGGCGCAGAGGGACAAGACGGCCGCCAAGGAGCGGGACATTATCGCCACGAAGTTGTCCCCCGCCGATGTTTCCAAAGCCCAACGCCTCGCCCGCGAGTGGATGGCCAGGCACCAGAAGTAGGAAGTCATGGCCCTGTGCAAACACAGTTAGGCCCGTTCTCGATGTCGTGTGCTACGATGACTTCGGTATCATCAAGGAGACTGTCACCGTATGGGGGGATACAGCATGCAAAGGTTCGTGGCATTGGCACTGGCACTCATTCTGGTTTCCGGTTGTCAGGCACCAAGACAGTTTGACAGTGGGACGGAACAGAAAATCCGCAACAGCGCGCTGCTCTTTGTACCGAACTACCAATACCTCAAAGAACCGAAGGTGATAGTGGCGTGCATTGACTGGGCGAACACCACGTTACCAAATATCGCTATCTGTTAGACGCAAAAGCTCCGGTACCACATCCGGCATCCAGAATCCGGCCGTCGTCCGTCAGCCCTCCGAAGTCGAGAAATGGACCGGCCAAGCGCCGACTCCATCGTCCAATTATCAATTCGTAGCTATCACCGCTCGTGGCGGCGAACGTCGACGAGACTTGGCTCATCGGCCGACCCTCCCATCTCTTGTTGGAAATCAGGGTAGCTCAAAGGTTCGGTTCTCGCCATAGCCACCCAAAATCCCACCTTTGCGGCTTTCTTGGGTTCTGCGAGGCCCCGCTCCATCCCATGGTCGACGGAGAAAATGGGTCATAGCACGACAAACCAGATGCCGACCACCCGCGACCGGAGTTAACCGGAAAGCCGAACGTCAGCCACTCGTCAAGGAAGTATACCCCCTTAAGATTTGGCCCTGACAAGCGCATGTTTTGAAGGGGGTTTTGGGACCTTCCAAATACCACCGTTTATGAGCGCTTACCGAGACGAGAATATAGTTGTGACTTGGTACGATGCGAGATGTCCGAAGCTGGTGGAAGCCGACGAACTGAGCGCCGGGCGCCGAGTCGTGGTATAGCCATCAGCGGAAGTGGCGGTCAACCAAGTGCTCGGTTGCCTGCGCCTGGAAAAGCAGCCGGACAAGGCCTTCATCGGCTGCATCGAGAAAGGCTTCGACTTCCTGGGCTACCATTTCGGCCCGGAGGGGCTATCCGTAGCTGGTGAAAGCAGACGAACCGAGGCCCGGGCGCCAAGTTGTAGTGTAACCACAAGCAGTCATTCGCACACGGCATGGCCAGGTTCTCTCCTGGTCTTAATTTTCTGCCTGGCTTTATAATTTTCCTGCAGGGGCATCGGTGTGGGCTTCGCCCCAGTCGTAGAGGGCGTTGACCACATCGGCAAGATTTCTGCCACGATCGGTGAGCACGTATTCGGCGCGGGGTGGGTTAGCTTGATAGATTTGTTTGTCCACCACGCCCGCGTCTTCAAGTCGCTTTAACCGGGCGGACAAGGTGTTAGGGCTGATGCCCCTTTGAGATTCTAGCAGGGATTGAAATCTGGCACGTCCTTCAATCAACAGGTCGCTTACAATCAAGATGGTCCAGCGTTCGCCGATAATATTCAGCGCTCGGGCCACCGGGCAATATAGTCCTTTCGGCTGCATGTTGGTTGCAACCTAGCACAGTTATTTCATCGACACAATTGACCCGGGATTCCCCATATGACCGTCGGTTCCAGCATGCCCCTGAGTTGGCACCGGCGGCGCTCGCAGCCGGGCAATACGAGCCAATATTTGCTCGAACATCCGCTCTGACACGGCGACCTCCGCCATCTGGAACGTGACATAGCGTCCATGGCGAACCGTTCTCGCGCCGGTTGCCCCGGTAGTCCACGCCTGCCGCCGATGTGTCCGCCGGGAGGAAGGCGGGGAGGCACGGCGTGCTCGACGGAAGGGACGTACTGATGATCCATGATTTGCACCGCCAGGGGGTCTCGATCCAGGAGATCTCGCGGCGACGCCGGGGCTGGGCGCGAGAATGGGGCCCATGATCAGCTCCCTAATATCAGTATAACATATTGATTCTTATATATAAATCGGCACTCAAAGTCAACAAATATGCAAACGATTTGGGCAATGGGAGTTGACTATGAAGAATATAGTGACTATCTAAAAGGCAGCAAATAACCCGGTGGGACGTCCGCCATGGCCGCGCTCGAAATACCTAGTTACCTGACTATCTTCCAGCCTGCGATCAATGTCTCGATATTCGCGGTCATATCCCTGGTCGTGTTCTCCGCCATTCTTCGGGCGCGCCTAACCAATCTCGAAAAATGGCGGTTCGGCGTTACGCTCGCGGTCACTTGGTTCGCCTGGCTGTTGTTGACGACCGGCCTTGCGGTGGGCGGTGTCTTCCTGCCGGGCGGATTTGGACGAGTGTCGGCGATTCCACCGGCCATACTGTTGCCAATATTGGTATTTTCGTTAGCCTATAGGCGGCGCTGCAAAAATGCTCCACGCGAGGCGGCCGGGTAGTCCGGTTGCGGCGGCGCGAAGATGCGCCAGTGATCGTCCCCTGTTGTTAGCGACGGGGGGCAGGAGATGTATGGCGTGGAGTTGTATGCGCAGGTTCGGCTGGCAGTTGTCGATGAGGGGCTGAGCCACCGTGAGGCGGCGCGGCGGTTTGGCATCGACCGCCGGACGGTGAAGAAGATGCTGAGCTACTCGGCGCCGCCGGGGTATCGGCGGACGATGCCGGTGAGACGGCCGAAGCTGGAAGAGTTCACGGCGGTCATCGACGCGATCCTGTCGGCGGACCGGGATGTGCCGCGCAAGCAGCGGCACACGGCACAACGGATCTTCGAGCGGCTTCGGGACGAGCACGGCTTCACCGGCGGCTACACCATCGTGAAGGACTACGTCCGCGCTCAGCGGCAGTCGACACGCGAAGCCTTCGTGCCGCTGCATCACCCGCCGGGCCATGCCCAGGCAGACTTTGGCCAAGCGGTGGTCGATCTGCGTGGCAAGCGGGAGAAGGTCCACTTCTTCTGCTTTATCTTGCCCCATTCGAACGCCTGGTTCGTGAAGGCCTACCTGCGGGAGACGACGGAGGCTTTCCTGGACGGGCACGTCAGCGCCTTCGCCTTCTTCGGCGGGATCCCTCGATCGATCCTGTACGACAACACGACGCTGGCGGTGGCGCGGATCATGGGCGACGGCGAGCGCCGCCGCACCCAGGCCTTCTCGCATCTGCAGTCGCACTATCTGTTCCGCGACCGCTTCGGCCGGCCCGGCAAGGGCAACGACAAAGGGAAGGTCGAGGCGCTGGTGAAGACGGCGCGGCGCAAGTTCTTCGTGCCGATCCCAAAGGTGCGGGACCTGGACGCCCTGAACGAACAGCTGATGGCGGGTTGCCTGGCGCGTCTCGACGCCCTGGAGGAAGGCGAGAAGGCAACGGCGCTGCTGGCCGACCTCGAGGCTTTGCGCGATCTACCGGCCGTCCCCTTCGAGGCTTGTGAGCAACATCCCGGGCAGGTCTCCTCGATGGCCTTGGTGCGCTACCGGCTGGTGGATTACTCGGCGCCGACGGTCCACGCCTACAAGGACGTGATGGTCAAGGGCTATGTCGACCGGGTCGAGATCACTCTCGGCGCCGAGATCATCGCCCGTCATCCCCGCTCCTATGTGCGTGGCGACGTGGTCTACGACCCGCTGCACTATCTGTCTTTGCTGGAGAAGAAGCCGGGTGCCCTGGATCAAGCGGCCCCGCTGCTGGGGTGGAAGCTGGATCCCGCCTTCGACGAGCTGCGCCATCTCCTCGAAGCCCGCTTCGGCCATCGCGGCAAGCGGGAGTACATCCAGGTGCTGCGCCTGTTGGAGGACTTCCCCGAGAGCCAGGTGAGGGTGGCGGTGCGCGAGGCGGTGAAGCGGCGCCTGGTCGGCTTCGATGCCGTCAAGCATCTGCTCCTGGCCCGGATCGAGAGGCGACCGGCCCACCTGGACTTCTCTCGCTATCCTCACCTCCCCCAGCCCTTTGTCGCCGCGACACGGATCGCCGATTACGCAACCTTGCTGGCGGGAGGCGCCGGACATGGCTGAAGCCCCACGCCTCCTGCTCGATCACCAACTGAAGAGCCTGAAGCTGCCGACCGTCCTGCGCGAGTACGACAAGCAGGCGCGGATCGCGGCCGGCGACGGCGTCGACCATGTCGGCTATCTCGCCCGGCTGACCGAGCTGGAGCTGATCGACCGAGAGCGCCGGTTGGTCGAGCGGCGCATCAAGCAAGCCAGGTTCCCCATCGTCAAACAGCTCGAGAGCTTCGACTTCAAGGCCGTGCCGGAACTCAACAAGATGCTGGTGCTGGACCTGGCCCGGGGCGAGTACGTCGCGCGGCGGGAGAACGTGATCCTGCTCGGCCCCTCCGGTGTCGGCAAAACCCACATCGCGCTCGCCCTCGGACTGGCCGCCTGCCAGAAGGGCCTGAGCGTCCGCTTCACCACCGCTTCCCAGCTGGTGCATGAGCTGATGGAGGCCCGCGACGAGAAGAGGCTGCTCCGCCTCCAGGCCCAGCTCGCCAAGGTCAATCTCCTGATCGTCGACGAGCTCGGATACGTCCCGCTGTCGCAGACCGGGAGTGAGCTGCTGTTCGAGATCTTCAGCCAGCGCTACGAGCGCGGCGCCACCATCGTCACCTCAAACTTGCCCTTCCAGGAATGGACCTCCGTCTTCGCCAGCGAACGCCTCACCGGCGCGCTGCTCGACCGGATCACCCACCATGTCCATATCCTGGAGATGAACGCAGAAAGCTACCGGCTCAAGCAGAGCCGATCGCGACGACGACACCCTTCCCAATAATCTCGCTTCCTCCCCCGCTTGCCCACGTGGGTCCACAGGAACCTCCCACGCGCGGGCCGCCGATTGCCCATTGAAAGGCACGTCGCCCCGCGCGCGGGTCCCTCCTATGGACTACGTGGACAAGCTGCCACCGAGCCACTGGTACATTGTTACGCCGCCGCCCTGGCCCATATTCCGGCCGCCGTTGATACCTTCTCCCGCGAAGACTTCAGCCATGACGAGGCGCGCGACGTTTATGTCTGCCCCCAAGGTCATGTCCTGAAGACCAACGGTCGCGTCCATGACGGCACGAGGCTCCACTACCGGGCAAGCACACTCGATTGTCGCGATTGCCCCTTGAAGCCCCGATGTTGTCCAAGGGCGCCGCAACGCCGGCTCACCAGGGACATCAATGAAGCCGCGCGCGACCACACCCGCGCGCTGATGGGGAGCGAGGCCTATGCGATCTCCAGCGCCGAGCGCAAGAAGATCGAGAGCCTCTTCGGTGAGGTGAAGCACATCCTCGGCCTCGACAGGCTCCGATTACGCGGACTCACCGGGGCGAGAGACGAGTTCCCCCTCGCCGCCACCGTGCAGAACCTGAAACGGCTGATCCGTCGAGCCACCATTCCGCCGCCGACGCGCCCAGCGGCCGCCTGAGCCGACACGACGTCGCGGATCAAGGAGAAGACGAAGGTAAAGTGGCCTAATACCAGCGAGCCTATGAACTGACCTCTAAGATCCACGGAAATGCGCAGAGAGATTTGATACGGTTTTCTTCGTCGAGGAGTTTTTTCCACGCGGCGCGGCAGGCGTCGATGATGGCGTTGGTATCGTCGAGGACGCGGATCGACAGGAAACGCTCTTTGAGATAGAGCCACAGCCGCTCGACGGGATTGAGTTCGGGACAGTAGGCGGCTGGAAGACCAGAGTGAGATTGTCCGGGATGTCGAGCGCCCTGGGGTCGTGCCAACCGGCGCCGTCGAGAACGATCACGACGTGGACGTCCTCGGGCAGGGTGGCGGCGAAGCAGGCGAGGAACAGGTTCATGAGATCGGCATTGACGAAGGGGAGCACGAGGGTGAAATCGCCGCCGCTCTCTGGATGCACGAGGGTATAGATGTAGGCCCATTTGTAGCCGATCTGCTTGGGTCCCCTGGCGCGCTCTCCCCGGCGCCACCAGCGATGGCAGACCCGCCCCTTGTTGCCGACGCGGGCTTCATCCTGGAACCAGAGCTCGACGCGCTTGCCGGGTTGGGCCTCGCGAACCGCCATCAGGCGCGCGCGAAGCCCCCTTTTTTGAAGGCCTCCTCCGCCTCCGGGTCCTTCATCGGATGGGAGGGGCGTATCTTCTGGCGCGACAAATCCAATCGTCGCGGCACCCGGCTCATCGAGGAGGGGTGATAGGTCTTGGCGAACTTCTCTTCCAACCAACGACAGAGATCGGCCCGGGTCCAGGCCGATATCCCGTCGCGCTCGGGATCCGGGCCCTCGAGCACGACCGCCTTCAAGGCCGCCGCCTCATCCGCGTTCAAACGGAAGGCCGGGCGTCCCTTGGGAAGATCGAACAGTCCCGCCAGCCCTTCGGCGTTGTAGCCAACCACCGCATCGCGCAACGCTTGGCGCTCCATCCCGGCCAATCGCGCCGCCTCGGCCCGGCCTATCCCTTCCAGCGCGTTGGCTCGCGTAGGCCCGCGATGCCGCCCGACCCCGAGCCGAGGTGCGTGCCCAGCGTCGAAGCTCATCCGCCGTCATGTCATCGCGTATCTTGAGAGCAACCATCTCAACCCCACCGTATGTTGTGTCAGGGTGAGAGAATCACAAAATCAGCTTCGGGGGAATCCCTCCAGGAGTCTCATCGTGGGCTCGCCGGTATAAGAACCGGCGAAGGCCCGATCGGAAATGTCCGACCTGAATATCAGCGGACACCCGAGAAGCACAAACACCGACTTTTTCAACAGCCTCGGCTACCAATGACCGAATCGGCCATGTCCGCCTGACGGCGACTATGCCCCCAGCTTCGGACATGACCTGTTCAAGCAGAATAAAATGGCAAGCGAAAAAGTTACCGAGAGTTTATTTCTTCTTTTCTCTTTTCTGTTTTCGTTTCTCTTTTGGACTACGTTGGGCCTTTTTCTGTTGTTCCTTCTTGCCTTTGTCTTTTTTTCCCTTATCACCCATATCTGATTCCCCTTGTTTGAAAGTGAATTGTGTCCGGTCTCATCCACACCCATACAACGCGAACAACCAACAACGTCGGCTGATACGATTGCCGCAAGCCCGCGCTGTGTGCCATCGGCCATGGCAACAGTTTAGCAGTGCCAATGAAAGACCGGAATAGAAGCGTCAAATGTCTGGTCTTTTCGGGTATATTAGTAAATAGATACAGGCGATTCCTGGCTATCAATGCGCCTGGGAGCCATGTCCGCTCGACGGGGAGTCCACCCCCAATAGACGACACCGGCGACGGGATGTCGGCTTTCGCCGAATCGACGTCAGGAGCACCCCCAGGTCCGGACGCTCCATTAGAAGGTGCTTGACGGAGATGCGTGTTAAGCGTCGTCGGACGCCCGGCGAGGCGGAGTTGTGGCAGCTTGCACGGTAGGTCGGCGGGCGTCGGACAAGTCTCGGGGGAGGAAACCGCGGGCCGGAAGGGCGTCGGCGGTGCCTGCATCTCGGTCTATGGGGATTTTGCCGTCGTGCGCTCTCGCGGGGATCTTCGGCGGCGGCGTGATCGGGGGTCGGTCTGGCGGTGATTGCCGTTGATTTCGCGGGCATGAGGTCGAGAGGTCCGCCATCGGTCGGCGCTTGGCGCCGAATGCGGGTACAGAGCTGACATTGGATCGAGCGGCATCGTTGCCGCGCGCAATTAAAGGGGACATGCGAGGTGATTTCAAATTCCTTTGATTACGGTATTTTACCCGTTTGATTGAGCTGATTTTCGCGGGGTTGTCGAGGCGCCCGGGGCTGACTTGTGTTATGGTTCTTCTGCGAGAAAGACCAAAATACAAGGAACCCCGGGTGATGCCTCTGAACCCCGGGTGATGCCTCTGGATGAGAGTCTATCAGACTATTGGCACAAATTACAAGGCGAGTTGTTTCCCAGCCTGCATGAAGAACTCGGGCCGCTCGGTGAACGCCACCGCCAGCTCGTCACCGTGCTGGAGATGGCGCGCCCCGAACGCTTCCTGCCCCATGTGCATGGCCGGCCCGGCCGGCCGCGTGCCGATCGCGCGGCGCTCTCTCGCGCCTTTCTCGCCAAGACGATCTTCAACATCGACGACACGCTCGGCCTGATCGAGCGCCTGCGCCTGGACAAGATCTTGCGGCGGCTTTGCGGCTGGGGCGGAGCGGGCACGCTGCCGAGCGAGGCGACCTTCAGCCGTGCCTTCGCCGAGTTCGCGGCCGCGCGCCTGGGCCCCCGGCTGCTGGAGGCGGTGGTCGTGGCGCACCACGGCGACCATCTGGTCGGCCACGTCGCCCGCGACAGTACCGCCATTGAGGCGCGCGAGCGCCCCGCCCGCCGGCCCCGGGCACCAGCTGAGCCCAAGCGCAAGCGCGGCCGGCCGCGCAAGGGCAAGGAACGGAAGACGCCGCCGCCCGAGCGCCGCCTGGAACGCCAGGGCGGCCAGAGCCTGGCGGAGATGACGGCCGAACTCCCCCGCGACTGCGCGCGGGGGGTCAAGCAGAACGCCCAGGGCTACCGCATCCATTGGACCGGCTACAAGCTGCACATCGACACGGCCGACGGCGACATCCCGCTCTCCGCCATCCTCACCTCGGCCAACACGCACGACAGCCAGGCCGCCATCCCGCTCGCCACCATGACGGCGATGCGCGTGACCTCGCTCTACGATCTGATGGACAACGCCTACGACGCGGCCGAGATCAAGGCCCACAGCCGAAGCCTCGGCCACGTGCCGATCATCGCGCCGCACCCGAGGGGGACCGTCCGTAAGGCCGAACAGCTCGCCGAGGCCAAGCGGCGCGCGCATGCCAACTGGTGTCCGCCCGAAGATCTCCGCTACCAGCAGCGCGGCGCCGCCGAGCGCGTCAACGCCAGCTTCAAGGACAACTTCGCCGGCCGCCTGATCCGCTTGCCCGGCGACGACAAGATCGAATGCCACTGTCTTCTGGCGCTCACCGCAATCGCCGCCATCCAGATCAAGCGGCTGCTGGAATAGAGGGCGAACGACCGCCTCCAACAACGCGGACAAACTCCCGTGCCCCGCGCGGAAGAACGTTCCGACATGGGCGAAAATCACCCAACGGATAAAAACCCGCCCCATTCGAAGGCGGAACGACAAACCGGGAACTCAAAATCAGTAGACAAACAGCAAATAGCCAACGAACGACGGAGTTTTACAATGACCTCATGCTACTTTTCCAAGATGCCGCGTGGCTAATCTCTGTACTCAAGGCGAGTTCCGCGAAACTGGAAAGGGCGTTCAAGGAACATGAAAAAGTAGCATTAGGTTATTGCAAATCTCTGTTGACCAGCGGGCTGTTTGTCCGTCGGTTTCTGATTTTGGGTTTCCGCACTTGTCTACCGGCTTCGAATGGCGCCGATTGTTATCCGTTGGGTGATATTGCCCCGCGTTGGCGTGTTCTTCCGCGCCCGGCGGGAGCTTGATCGAGCCGTTGGAGGTAGTCGTTCGCCGTCTATTCCAGCAGCCGCACGATCTGGATGGCGGCGATGGCGGTGAGCGCCAGAAGACAGTGGCACTCGATCTTGTCGGCGCCGCGCAAGCGGATCAGGCGGCCGGCGAAGTTGTCCTTGAAGTTGGCGTTGACGCGTTCGGCGGCACCGCGCTGCTGGTAGCGGAGATCTTCGGGCGGGTGCCAGCCGGTCGAGCGCCGCCGCTTGGCCTCGGCGAGCTGTTCGGCCTTGCGGACGGTTCCCCTCGGGTGCGGCGCGATGATCGGCACGTGGCCGAGGCTTCGGCTGTGGGCCTTGATCTCGCCCGCGTCGTAGGCGTTTTCCATCAGATCGTAGAGCGAGGTCACGCGCATCGCCGTCATGGTGGCGAGCGGGATCGCGGCCTGGCTGTCGTGCGTGTTGGCCGAGGTCAGGATGGCGGAGAGCGGGATGTCGCCGTCGGCCGTGTCGATGTGCAGCTTGTAGCCGGTCCAATGGATGCGGTAGCCCTGGGCGTTCTGCTTGACCCCCCGCGCGCAGTCGCGGGGGAGTTCGGCCGTCATCTCCGCCAGGCTCTGGCCGCCCTGGCGTTCCAGGCGGCGCTCGGGCGGCGGCGTCTTCCGTTCCTTGCCCTTGCGCGGCCGGCCGCGCTTGCGCTTGGGCTCAGCTGGTGCCCGGGGCCGGCGGGCGGGGCGCTCGCGCGCCTCAATGGCGGTACTGTCGCGGGCGACGTGGCCGACCAGATGGTCGCCGTGGTGCGCCACGACCACCGCCTCCAGCAGCCGGGGGCCCAGGCGCGCGGCCGCGAACTCGGCGAAGGCACGGCTGAAGGTCGCCTCGCTCGGCAGCGTGCCCGCTCCGCCCCAGCCGCAAAGCCGCCGCAAGATCTTGTCCAGGCGCAGGCGCTCGATCAGGCCGAGCGTGTCGTCGATGTTGAAGATCGTCTTGGCGAGAAAGGCGCGAGAGAGCGCCGCGCGATCGGCACGCGGCCGGCCGGGCCGGCCATGCACATGGGGCAGGAAGCGTTCGGGGCGCGCCATCTCCAGCACGGTGACGAGCTGGCGGTGGCGTTCACCGAGCGGCCCGAGTTCTTCATGCAGGCTGGGAAACAACTCGCCTTGTAATTTGTGCCAATAGTCTGATAGACTCTCATCCAGAGGCATCACCCGGGGTTCCTTGTATTTTGGTCTTTCTCGCAGAAGAACCATAACACAAGTCAGCCCCGGGCGCCTCGACAACCCCGCGAAAATCAGCTCAATCAAACGGGTAAAATACCGTAATCAAAGGAATTTTAAATCAGTTCGCATGTCCCCTTTAATCCTGGGAAGCGCCTCTAGTTATTAAATCTCCCGACAGGTCACTTATACCAACCCGCAATGAGAGGGACTCATTGCGGGTTGTCTGGCGTTCAGACGCCACGCGGGCTTTTCCTCGCATAAGCTCGGGCACGCGGTTGCGCTTGCCGACCTGCGATGAGTTGCACTCAACGCAGGTCGGTATTACTTGGGTAGTCCGGCCTTGCCCAGTCCTTCGCGATGGTGGTCGCTGTCGGTGGCTTCCTCGTAGGGCAGGATCGAGAGATAGCTCTCGATTGAGTAATCCGGCTTCAACCGAAGCGTTTCGGCCACCTCCCTCTCGGAATCCGATGCATTTCCCATCTGGGCATGGCACGCGGCCAAATCAGCGTGATGTTGGTAACGCGATACGCCGATCTGCATATACGCCTTGATCGCCTCGGCGTAGCGATGCTCGCCGTACAACGCTCGGCCCAACAGGTGCGAGAAACTGTTGGCACCCAGGGGGTCCAGACGCATCGCCATTTGCACCCACTCGAGGCCCTCGGCGTGGCGACCCATCCACGTCATCAGCTCGCCACGTTGCGCGGCCATGCGGGGATCGTTCGGGTTCATCGCGAAGGCCCGGTCGTGGTACTGTTCGGCCTGAGCCAGCTCGCGCTGTTCCATGTTGATCTCGCACAGGATCCTGAGACACTCCATGTCGTTTTCATCCAGCGCCAGCGCCTTCCGAGCGTTTTCCACCCGCTGCTCGCCGGCGACCTCGGGCATTTCGGCATAGCCGCGAAGCACGGCTTGACGAAGCGTGCAGGCCTTCCACGCATAGGCCTGGGCGTAGTCTGGATCGACTTCGATGGCTTTGTTCAGCGAATCGAGCGCCTCCGAGTTGGCCTCCTTCGTCCCGACGTGATGGAGGATCTTGCTGCGCAGCACGTAATCGTACGCCGCCATGTCCCCTGGCGGCTTGCGCTTGATTCGTTCGATGTTCGCCAACTCGAGACGCGCTGGCAGCGCACCGACGATGGCACGTGTCAATTCGTCCTGGAGTTCGAAGATGTCCGACAGTTCCCGGTCGTAACGCTCGGCCCAGACGTGCTTCTCGGTCCCCGCCTCGATCAGCTGCACGGTCACGCGGATACGATTTCCGGCTTTGCGGATGCTGCCCTCGACGAGATAGAGCACGCCCAGCTCGCGGCCGACATCCTGCACGCGGACGGCCCGCCCCTTGTAGGTGTAGGTCGAGTTCCGGGCGATCACGAAAAGGCTCGGGTAACGCGCAAGCTCGGTGATGATGTCTTCCGTAATGCCGTCGGCAAAGAACTCCTGCTCGGGGTCGTCGCTCATGTTGACGAAGGGCAGCACCGCGATGGACGGCTTGTCGGGCAGCGGCGGCGCCTTGTCGTCGGGAGCGGTCACAACCGGAGCGGCGGTGACCGACCAATGCCAGACCTGGACCGGCCGGGCGATGTTCTTCATTGCCCGAGCGCCGCCATCGGCGAATTCAACGCCGAGTTTTCCGAGCACCTCGGCGTGCACCTTCGCCGAGATACAGACGCCACCCGGTTCGGCGATCTCCTGCAATCGAGCGGCTACATTCACGCCGTCGCCGTAAATATCGTCACCATCCACGATTACATCGCCAAGGTTCACGCCCATCCGGTACTCGATCCGCTGGTCATCGGGCTCCTCGGCGCTCAGCTCCGCCACCTTGGCCTGGACCTCGACGGCCCAATTCACGGCGTCGACGGCGCTCGGAAATTCGGCCAACAGTCCGTCCCCCATGAGCTTCACGACGCGACCGCCGTGCTCGGCGATCTTGGGATCGACAACTGCTTTGAAGCGGGCCCTGAGGCGAGCGTGGGTGCCAACCTCGTCCGCGCCCATGAGACGCGAATAGCCGACCACATCGGCGGATACGATGGCCGCCAATCTGCGTTGTATCCGTTCCGTCATGGTTTAAGTCTACTGGAGCTCGCGAGCAGTAGAAACAGCAATCTCGGTTCTTCGAGACGCGTGGATGCCGAATTCGGGGGACAGAATAGCAATTTCCGATGCCTATTCACCGCCCTCGTCGCCGGGCTTGGTCTTTCTCGGCCGCCCCGGGCGGCGGCGGGCGATGGTCTCGACCCGGCGCAGGCGGTCGATTTGGCGCACCAGTTAGCGTGTTTTGTCGCCGCGATTGGTCACCGCGATTGCACGGAGAAGGCTCCGCCCGCCATCCCCGCGAGGCCCGTTCGCCTCGGTCGTGCTCTCATGGTCCAACGTCGAAAAGCCGGCCGGTGAACCATGCCTGGGTATTTACATTGACGCCGCACCCCGAGAACGCAATAAAGACATTGGTTTCAGGATCCGCATACACCGTCAATTTTCGTCCACCTTTCATGGGCAGAATGTCGCTGAATGCGACGATCGCGTCATATCTGACGCCGTTCGAAGTCGCCAATATCTGAACGCCCACGCCCGCATCCGCGACTTCGCCTCCCGCGTTGGGGACCATCGAACCCGAAGCGTCCTCGATCAAGAGGAACTTTCCGGCCGGCACCGTGTAGACCGATTCGACGTATGTGCAGGATTTATTGAAATCGACGCTGGAAGTCGCGGTCACGATCTGGCCCAACGTCGGATCGGATGCCAGACCGACGTCGGAGGCCAGTTTTGCCTCCGTTATCGCGCCGTCGGCGATGTCGGCGGTGGCGACGGAGCCGTCCCGGATCTTGCCGGATCCGACCGCGTCGGCGGCGAGCCTGCCGTTCGTCACCGCGCCGGCCTGCATTTTCTTCGTCGTCACCGCCCCGTCGCGAAGTTTGTTCGCCGTAACGGCGCCGTTGGCGAGGCGGCCCTCCACCACCGCGCCGAGCGCGATCTTGGGCGTCGTGACGGCTTTGTTCGCGATTCGGCCTTCCCGTACCGCGCCGAGCGCGATCCGGCTGTTGGTCACCGCGCCGGCGCCGAGCTTGCTCTCCGTGATCGCGCCGTCGGCGATCTTGTTCGTCGTCACCGCAGTGTCCCTCAGCCGGCCGGTGGTGATGGCCTGGAGGGCGATATCCGTCGTGGCGACGCATTTGACGCATTGCAGGTCCGTCGCCGGCTGCGCCAGCGCTTCCGTCGAGGGTGTGGCCAAGGACGCCAGCGGGGCGATGGCTGGTATTGCCGCGTTGAGCCCGTTCATTGTCATCGTTCCTCTATCCAACGAAGCAGCCCGACTCCGTCTCGGGAACCGAGGCCAGCGCGGTGGATTTGAAATTCCTCCGATTATTGGGGCGGGCACTGCGAGGGACTTCAATTCCGCGAACCACGCTAGATTCTTGATCCCGCCCGTGTCCTTATCGAAGCGGACCTTCGTTCGGCGCCCGCCACCAATGCCACGAATTTCCGCTTCCGAACACTAGCAGCATTATCCGCTCAAGCGGAATCGCCGGGCCACCCGACCCAGCGTCTTACAGATGAGTTTTGCCGCTATACCGTATCGACCGTATCTTTCGCCGCCGTTCCCTTCGCGCCAGCGAGCTTCCTCAAGGCATTCATCTCGGTCTGGATAATGCGTTGCAACATCCGCCCATCGGACGAATGGAGCACGAAACGCGCGCCCAACTCGATTGCTTTTCTCGACGTTTCGATGGTTTGTTGGTGCACCATCACCGGAATGCCACGCGCGGCGCAGCGCACGATGATGTCTTCGATCACACGCAAATACTTCTTGTTCGAATAGTCATCGGGAATACCCAGCGACGTAGACATGTCGTTCGGTCCGATGAAAACACCATCGATGCCGCCAACGTCCAGGATCTGATCCAAATTCCCGTAGGCGGGTTCGGATTCGATACCGATAATGACGAAGGATTCCTTGCGCCTGTTTTTCAGGTACTTCCTCGTCGCCGGGCTGGGCAGTTGGTTTTCCTCGATGGCGCGGCGCAGATATTCGCCTTTCAGGGGATGCCATTTCGTGGTCGCGACGACCGCCTGGACTTCCTCCACCGTCTCGCAATAGGGCACCAGGACACCGGCCGTGCCCGCGTCCAGCGCCATCGCGACCCATTCCGCCTTTGGTATCGGAACGCGGACGATCGGCGTGATGTCCGCGCGCCGCAGCATCCCGGTCAGCTGTTGAATCTCGGCACGGTCCCGCGACCCATGTTCCGAGTCGACGATCGCGTAATCCAGCGTGCTACCAGCGAGCACTTGTTCAAACCGCGTCGACGCCATTTGGGACAGCATGCAGCCGAACACATGTCCACCCGAATTCAGGGTGCGTCGGAGTTTGGTCGGGTTCATGGGTCACCTCGAATTGCTTGCCACGTCGACCGACCCTAACATCAAAGGGCGATGTTCGCGACGGCGGGGCCATCGCCGATCGTGACGATGCCGGCCGATTTCCAGTCGATCTCCCGATCGTCGACGCCATCGTCGCTACGCTGGCGGGCGATGGAGGACATGACGACGATCCCCGAGAACCTCGGCTTTAGCGACAAGAACCGCGCGGCGATCTTCACCTCCCCTTTCGGGCCAGACACGCGATCGCCAACATCTTCGTCGCGGTTCGGGGTTTCAGGCCGCCGGGATCGGCCGGTCGCCCTTCAGCAGGATGCGGTGGAGGTAGCGGCGCTCGGCGGGGTCAAAGTCGAAGGTGGCCTGGTGCAGCACGGCGCGATTGTCCCACATCAACACTTCGCCCAGCCGCCAGCGGTGGCTGTATTGGAACGCCGGCTGGTCGGCGTGGGCGTGGAGTCGGTCCAAGAGCGCGTCGCCCGCATCCCGGTCGAGGCCCTCGACGTCGTCGCAGCGCATGGGGTTGAAGTAGAGCCCGTCGCGCCCGGTTTCGGGATGGCGGCGGACCAGCGGCTGCCAGCAGCCGGAGGAGCCGTCCTCCTCCGCCTTGGTGCGGGTCAAGAGCTTTCGGGGCGCGCAGCGCGAGAGATAGGCATGGAAAGCGCGGCGGCCCCGGACCATCGCGCGCAACGCGCCGGGCAGCGCGTCATGGGCCATTTGCAGGTTGGTGAATTCGGTATTGCCGCCCCGGCTCGGCAATTCGATCGCATGGAGCACCGTCGCCTTCGGCGGACATTCCAGGTTGGAGTGGTCGGTATGCCAGGAGCCGCCGCGCCTGAGCGGCGTGGTATCGCCGGTGCGCTTGTCGGTTGCCGTGTTGGTCAGCGCCTCGATCACCTTGGTCCCCGGCAAACGGTAGGTTGCGGTCACGGTCGCCATCGGCTCGCCGAGCCGCGTGGCGGCGGCGAGGAAGGCCTCCGGCGTCTCGAAGCGCTGGTCTCGGAAGCACAGCACCAGGTTTTCGACGAAGGCGCGATTGACCCTCTCCCGTGCCGGCGCGTCGAGGCCGGCCGAGAGATCCAGTGCCCTCACTTCGGCGCCGAAGCGGCCGCCGAGGCGTCCGATCTCCATGGCCACTCCGCCCCCCGGCCCGCTCACCCGGTGGGCAGGCAGGTGAAGAAACCGGCCCGTTCACGGGCGCGGGCCATCAACAGGGCGAGGTCGTTCTCGGTCAACAGCATGCGCATGCCGGCCGCCACGTAGCGGGCCCAGGCGGCGTTCTCGCGCACGCCGCCCATGCCGGCGATCATGCCGTTCCGGCCGGCGGCGGCGCAGACCGCCTCGACCGCCTCCCTCACCCGCGCGTGGCCGTATTGCGAGTGAATCCCCATGTCGAAGGTGAGGTCGCTGGCGCCGATGAAGAGCGCGTCCACGCCCTCGACCGCCGCGATTTCCTCGACGTTGGCCACCGCCTCCGCCGATTCGATCATCGCCACCACGGTGACGTTCTCGTTGAACCAGGCGGTCGCATCCGGAAGCGGCATGGGATCGTAGCCGCGTTGCACCACGAGGCCCGGCGCCGCCATCCCGCCGGCCGGCGGGTAGCGCGCCGCGCGCGCGGCGCCAGCCGCTTCCTCGGGCGTGTTCACGTGCGGCACGAAGATCCCCATCGCGCCGTTGTTCAGCCAGCTGGCGATCTCGGCCGCGTCGTTGGCCCGCGCCCGGGCGAACGGCGTTATCCCGGCGCGAATGGCGCCCAGGCACATCTCGTAGGCGGTGCCGGTGGGAATGGGGCTGTGCTCGTTGTCGACGAAGAACCAGCTGTAGCCGCACGCGGCCGGGATGGCGCCGATTTCGCTGGTCCGCGAATGGCGCGCGTTGAGGCCCAGGACGACCTCGCCCGCCGCCAGGCGGCGGCGCATGGGCGTGGACTCGAGTGTCATGGCCGACTCTCCTCCATCCTTTAGTTTGTGCGACCGTAAGTATAGCGGGCTTCCAGGACCGGGGGCGTGATTGCGCGGCGGGCGTCGAAGCTGACATGATGGCCGCCACGGCCGCGGGCGGCCCGGCGAACGGGGAGGAGACGCACGGCATGGAACATTCGGACAAGACGGCGCGCGAGTTCTACGAGGAGATCAAGGCCAATCCGAGCCGGGCCCGCTTCGGCTTCGGGCGCAAGGCGGCGATCGTCAACGTCGACCTGCAGAAGGCCTATACCAGCGTCGAGGAGTTCAAGACCGCCTACGAAACCGATCCCCATCAGCTGGATTACGTCAACCAGATCTCCAACGCGGCGCGCGAGAAGCAGCTGCCCGTGGTCTGGACGCGGGTCGGCTACCGCGAGGACGGCGCGGACTGCGGCGTGTGGGGGACCCGCACCGATACGCCCGACTCGCTGCAGAACATCAAGATAGGCGCCCGCCGGCACGAATTCGACGACCGCCTGGAGATCGAGGAAGCGCGCGATCTGGTCTACACCAAGCGCATGCCGTCGGCCTTCTTCGAGAGCAGCCTGGCCTCCTTCCTGGTCTTCCATGGCGTCGACACGGTGATCGTCACCGGGGGCTCGACTTCCGGCTGCGTCCGCGCGACGGTGGTCGACAGCCTCGCCCACGGCTACCGCACGATCGTTCCCGAGGAGTGCGTCGCCGACAAGCACGAGATTCCGCACTTCGCCAATCTGGCGGACATGCTGCTTAAATACGCCGACGTCGTGCCGGTCGCGGAGGTAATCGACTACCTGGCCGAGTACCGGCCAGGCAACGCATGAGCGGGCCCGTGCGCCGCGATCCTGGGCTCTACGACTATACGCCGGATAACGACCGGCCGGTTCTGCGCTGGCCGAACGGCGCGCGCGTCGCCTTCTGGGTGGCGCCGAACCTGGAGTTCTACGAGTTCGAGCCGCCGGAAAACCCGGTGCGCAAACCCTGGCCCCGGCCGCTGCCCGACGTGTTGAACTATTCGCATCGCGACTACGGAAACCGCGTCGGCCACTGGCGCATGATGGAGGTCATGGACCGTTGCGGCGTCAGGGGCAGCGTCTCGCTGAACGTCGCCGTCTGCGAACATCATCCCGAAATCATCGAGGCCATGGTGACACGTGATTGGGAGTTGATGAGCCACGGCATCTACAACACCCGCTACACCTACGTCATGAACGAGGCGCAGGAGCGGGCGATGATCGAGGACGTGGCCCGGACCATCGAAGAGCACTCCGGCCAGCGGGTGGCGGGCTGGCTGTCGCCGGCCTTGACCAACACCGAACGGACCCAGGACCTGCTGGCGGAATACGGCGTGCTCTACACCTGCGACCTCTTTCACGACGACCAGCCGCAGCCCGTGAAGGTGAAGAGCGGCCGGCTGATCAGCATGCCCTATTCGCTGGAGATGAACGATACGGTGGTGCTGCTGTTCAGCGCCGGCTCGCCCCGCTACTACGCCGATATCCTGAAACGCCAGTTCGACCAGCTGATGGAAGAAGGGGCCGAGAACGGCAAGGTGATGTGCATTCCGCTGCACCCCTTCCTGATCGGACAGCCCCATCGCATCGGCCCCTTCGCCGAGGCGCTGGAATACATCACCGGCCACGACGAGGTCTGGGTCACGACGGGCCGGGAAATCGCCGAGTGGTACTACGAGCATCACTACGACGCGGCGCTGGAGTTCGCCTCCGCCCGCGCGGGGGCTTGAGGCCATGGACCTGCCCGAGGACTACCTGCGCTACCCCCGCCGCCGACGCGGCATGGACCATGACCGTTACGACTGGTCGATCCTGCCGCGGCGCGACCCGGTGGCCTGGCCGAACGGCGCCCGGGTGGCGCTTTGGGTGGTGGTGGCGCTCGAATGGTCCCCGCTCGACATGACGGGGAAACCGTTCCTGGTGCCGGGCGGCTTCACCCGGCCTTATCCCGACTATTGGAACTACACGACCCGCGACTACGGCAACCGGGTCGGCGTCTTCCGGGTGATGCGGGTGCTCGACGATCTCGGGATTCGCGGCTCGGCGGCGATAAACTCGGCCCTGGCCGAGCGCCACCCGAGCCTGGTCGAGGAGGTGGTCCGGCGCAATTGGGAGGTCATCGCCCACGGCGTCGACATGGGCCGGCCGTTGCATGGCGGCATGGACGAGGCGGAGGAGGCGGCGTTGGTCGAGGAATCGGTGAGCACCTTGCGCCGCCTTTCCGGCCAGCCCGTCGCCGGCTGGCTGTCGCCGGGCCGCTCTGAATCGCGCGCCACGCCCGACATCGTCGCGGCCCGGGGCATCCGCTACCTCTGCGACTGGGCCAACGACGACATGCCCTATCCGATGGCGACGGCGGAGGGCCGGCTGCATGCCATGCCGCACGGCCACGAACTGGACGATCACTTGATCCTGGTCCGCGACCACCACGGCGAGGATTCCTTCGAGCGCCAGATCGTCGATTCTTTCGATTGCCTCTACCGCGAGGCGGAGACGGAGGGCGGGCGCATCCTGGCGATCAGCCTGCATCCCTGGGTGATCGGCCAAGCCTACCGCATTGCCTCGCTGCGCCGGGCACTCCAGCACGTCATGGCCCACGACGGCGTCTGGCCGGCGACCGGTACGGAAATCCTCGACGCCTTCGAGGCGCAAGCCTAGGCGCGCGGGATCAGGTCAGCGTCAGCGGCCGGCAATCCGAGGGGCAGGGGCCCTCGCCATCGGCTGGTTTCGGACCGGCGCGGTGCAGAACCGCCTTGGTGATCCGGATGCCAGTTCGCGTGGACGCTTCCGGACCGCCGTCCTCGGCCCGCCCGTCGACGATGATGCCGTAGCCGCCCTCCCCCAGCGGTGGCCAGAAGACCGATACGTTCGGGACGTTGGCGATGTTGGCGGCCGCGCTCTTGCCGAGCATGCAGGAAAGCCGGCCGGCCTCGTAGCGCACCGTCACGAAGCTCGTGTGGGGTCCGCCCTGGCCGACCGTCAACAGATAGGCCTCCGCGCCATGGGCGGCGAGCGCGTCGGCGAAAACGGTGTCGTTCACGTCGGCCTCTCCTTCCCTCACGCCGGCTGCAATGCCGTCGGCGGTTCACGGCGGCGGCGCTGCAGGAAGACGATCAGCGCCAGCAGCAGCAGGGCCGGGAGATAGAACAGCTGCTTGGGCGGCCGGTCCGCTTCCTCCTCGACGCTGGCGATCTCGTAGTCGAAGTCGATCTTCTGCCGCTCCGCCACCGAGCCGAAGACCACGTTGTCGACGAAGGCCTTGCCCTCCTCGAAGCGGAGTTCGAGCCCGGCCTCGGCGAGCCGCGCCTGGCCCTCGCCCGGTTTGCCCAGGGGCAGCATCACCGTCTTGTCGACGGCGCGGCCCTCGAGGTCCTCGCCGACGATGCGGATGCGGATCTGCGAATCCTCCTTCATGGCGCCAGCGATCTCGTGGATCCGCTCGGCCGAGACGCTTACCAGCGGCGGGTAAATCTGGTCCATCCAGTAGCCGGGCCGGAACAGCGTGAAGGCGACCAGAATCAGCGCCAGGGATTCCCAGAGCCGGCTCTTGGCGAGGAAATAGCCTTGTGTGCCGGCGGCGAACAGCAGCATCGCCGCCACCGCCGTCAGAATCGTGATCAGCAGGTGGTACCAGGAGTCGATTCCGATCAGCAGCAGCTCGGTGTTGAAGATGAAGAGGAAGGGCAGGATCGCGGTGCGGATGTCGTAGGCGAAGCCCTGGAGGCCGGTGCGGATCGGATCGCCGCCGTTGATCGCCGCCGCCGCGAAGGCGGCCATCGCAACGGGTGGCGTGTCGTCGGCCAGGATGCCGAAATAAAAGACGAACATGTGCACCGCCACCAGCGGCACGATGAGGCCGCTCTGCGCGCCGACGGTGACGATCACCGGAGCCAGCAGCGCCGAGACGACGATGTAGTTGGCCGTGGTCGGCAGCCCCATGCCGAGGATCAGGCTCAGAATCGCCGTCAACACCAGCATCGGCAAGATGTAGCCGCCGGAGATGAACTCGACGAACTCGCTCATCACGAAGCCAATGCCGGTCAGCGTCACCGTGCCGACGATGATGCCGGCCGCCGCCGTCGCGACGCCGATGCCGATCATGTTGCGGGCACCGTTGATCAGGCCGTCGAGCATGTCGCGCCAGCCCTCGACCAGCTGCCCGGCGATGCTCTTGCCGGTCGCCTTCAGCACCGCTTTCAGCGCCTTCTGCGTCACCAGCACGAAGAGCATGAACATCGTCGCCCAGAACGCGGCGAGACCGGGCGAGAGCCGCTCCACCGTCAGGCACCAGACCAGCACCACCACCGGCAGCAGGAAGTAGAGGCCGGCCTTGATGGTGGGCGCCACCTCCGGCAGCTCGCGGATCTCGAGGCTGGTTTCGAGTTCGGGAAAGCGGGTCGCGTATTTCACAAGGCCGACATAGACCACCACCAGCAGCACCGAGGCGATCCAGGGCGTGGCGTCGCCGAAGGCGCCCTTCATCCAGCCGAGTCCGTAATAGGTGATGGCCGAAAGCGCCGCCAGGCCGACGAAACTGCCAAGGAAGCCGATCAGCGTCTTGACGTAATTGGGCGGGCCGCGGCGCGGCAGGCCCCGCATGTCCGCCTTCATCGCCTCCAAATGGACGATATAGACCAGCGCGATATAGCTGATAAACGCCGGCAGCGCGGCGTGCTTGATCACCTCGGTGTAGGAGATTCCGATGTATTCCACCATCAGGAAGGCGACCGCGCCCATGATCGGCGGCGTCAATTGCCCGTTGGTGGACGACGCGACCTCGACCGCGCCCGCCTTCTCGGCCGAAAAGCCGACCCGGCGCATCAGGGGAATGGTGAAGGTGCCGGTGGTCACCACGTTGGCGATCGCCGAGCCGGAGATCAGCCCGGTCATGGCGGAGGAGACCACGGCCGCCTTGGCCGGCCCGCCCCGCATATGGCCCATCAGCGCGAAGGCGACGCGGATGAAATAGTTGCCGGCGCCCGCCTTCTCCAAGAGCGAGCCGAACAGCACGAAGAGGAAGACCATCGAGGTCGAGACCCCGAGCGCGATGCCGAAGACGCCCTCCGTCGCCAGGTAGTAGTGCGACATGCCCTTGTTCAGGCTGGCGCCCTGGTGTTGGATCACCTCCGGCATCCAGGGCCCGGCGAAGGTGTAGATGATGAAGACGATGGCGACCACCATCAAGGGTGGTCCCAGCGCGCGCCGCGTTGCTTCCAGGATGAGCACCAAGCCCATTACCGAAACCACCAAGTCGTACCACGTCGGCAAGCCTGGACGGTCGGCCAGCTCCCGGTAGAAGAGGAACAGATAGGCGGCGCAGAGGGCACCGACCAGCGCCAGGATCCAGTCCTGGATCGGGATGTAACGGCGCGGCGAACGCTTGAGCGCCGGGAAGGCCAGGAAGGCGAGGAAGATCGCGAAGGCGAGATGGATCGAGCGGGCCTCGGTCGAATTGAACAGGCCGACCTTCACGATGTACGGCAAGGGCGAGGCGTACCAGAGCTGAAACAGCGCCCAGATCAACGGTACCGCCCACAACACCTTCAGCGGGATACCGGTCGGCTGGCGGGCCCCGGTATCCGCCTCGGCGATCAATTCCGCCAATTCGTCCTGGCCGGCCGCGCCTTGCGGTTCCTTCTCGTCACTCATGCGCTTCTCTCCAACGCGATGCGGGGCGAGGCCCCCCTACAGACCCTGTTCACGATAGTAGCGCCGGGCGCCGGGGTGCAGTGGCGCGGCGATGGCGGCCTTGGCCATGGCGCGGGCGTCGAGACGGCCGAGCGCGGGATGCGCGCGGCGCAGCCGGTCGAGGTTCTCGATAGCGGCGCGGACGACGGCATGGGCGGTTTGCTCCGGCAGGTCGGCCGAGGTCACGATGACCAGACGGACGCCGAAGCTGGGCAGCGGCCCGCCCTCGACGCCGTAGGGCGTCGCCGGGATCCGGGCTCGGGCGAAATAGGGATGCTTGGCGATCAGGCGGTCGATCCTGGGGCCCGCGACCGGGATCAGACGGGCATTGCAAAGCTCCAGCGTTGTCGCCAGGCCCGGGTCGGGATGGGCGCGGGTCGAGACCATCGCCTGGATGCGGTCATGGCAGAGCGCCAGCGACTGCTCGCGTCCGCCGAGTTCGTCGGCGAGCGCGAAGCTTCGCCGGCTCCAGCCCATGGCGGCCATGACCCGGGCCATCACCAGGCGGTCGGCCGAGCCTGGGCGCCCGATGTTCACCCGCCTGCCGGCGAGGTCGGCCAAGCGGGTGATGCCGGAATCGCGCCGGGCGACGACGGTGAAGGGCTCGCCGTGCAGTGCCATGAGCGTGCGGAGGTTGTCGAAGCGCACGTCCATGAATTCGAAGGGGCCGGTGCCGTCCGTCGCGTGGCGCACCCAGTTGGACTGCGTCAGGCCGAACTCGATCGCCCCGTTGTGGACGTCGCTCAAGATCGCCACCGGAGCCGCCGCGTGCCCCGCCTCGCGCCGCTCGGCCCGGCAGGTCTGCTCCCCCAGCGCGCGCCAAAGGACGCGGCAGAGGGCGCGGGCGACATGATAGTGGGCCGGCGCATTCTCGCCGACGGCGACGATGACGTCGGCCAGCGCCCCGCGTTCCCGGGGAGCCCAGGCGAGCACGATTGCAAAAAAACAGACAAAAACGGTTCCGCGTGCGGCCATCGTTCCCTCCCCCGGCGGCCTCGGCCCCCCGCTTACCGGGGATCGGGGCGACGCCCGCCGACGATTCGTCCGCGAAGCGGGACGTCGCCCGCGTGCCCGTTACCCTTCGAATTCACAAATCAATAATCGTCGTGCCGGATAATCATCCGGCCGGGCTTCGGGGGCGCGGTCGCCCGCGCCCCCGAATTCCGATAGCCGAAGCGGATTACATCCACTTCCGCTCCTTGTAATAGCGCAGCGCGCCGTCGTGCAGCGGGGCCGAGAGCGCGTCGGTGATCATCTCGCTTTCCTTCAGGTGCTTGAAGGCGGGATGCAGCTTGCGGAAGCTGTCGAAGTTTTCGAACACGGCCCTGACGACCTGATAGACCGTCTCCGCCGGCGTCCGGGTCGAGGAGACGAAAGTGGCGCCGACGCCGAAGGTCTTGATGTCCTTCGGGTTGCCCGAATACATGCCGCCCGGGATCGTCGCATAGCGGTAGAAGGAGTTGTCCTTCACCAGCTTGTCGATCGCCGCGTTCGAGGTCACCACCACCACCGCGTCGCAGGTCGTGGTGGCTTCCTTCGAGAGGCCGTTCGGATGGCCAACCAGCCAAAAGAGCGCGTCGATCTTGTTGTCGCAGAGCGCGCCCGGCGTTTCCGCCGACTTCATCTGCGCGGCGAGGCCGAGGTCCGCGTTGGTCTTGCCCATGGCGCCCCACATGACGTTCCAGGTGGCTTCCGTGCCGGAGCCGGGGTTACCGATGTTGATGCGTTTGCCGGCCAGGTGGTCGACGTGGATGATGCCGGAATCCTTGCGGGCGATGATGGTCACCGGTTCGGCATGGACCGAGAAGACCGCGCGCAGTTCCTTGAAGGCGCCCGCCTTCTTGAACTTCGAGGTGCCGTTGTAGGCGTGGTACTGCCAGTCCGACTGGGCCACGCCCATGTCCAGCTCGCCGGCGCGGATGGTGTTGATGTTGTAGACCGAGCCGCCGGTCGACTCGACCGAGCAGCGCACGCCGTGTTTCTTGCGGCCCTTGTTGACCAGCCGGCAGATGGCGCCGCCGGTCAGGTAGTAGACGCCGGTGACACCGCCGGTCCCGATGGTGATGAACTGCTCCGCCGCCTGGGCGCCGCTGGCGGCGCCCAGGCGGCAATTCCGGCCACCGCGAGAGATGTGAGAGTGAGCTTTTTCATTGGTTCAATTCGTGAAACGTATGCATTTGTGATAGAATGCCCGGAACGTCAGGAGGTTGGGTCATGGACGGCAAGGGTTTCCAGGTGTGGCTTTCGGGGGCGCGCGGGCTGACGCGCGTGCAGCGGCACGAGGCGCTCGCGGTGCTGTTGGGCCGGAGCGAAGGCGAGGCATCGAAGGCCGCGATCGAGCTTGGTGTGGACGAGGCCCGGCGCTGTCCGCACTGCGCGAGCGAAGGGGCGGTTTCGCGCGGTATGGCGCGGGGTCTGCGGCGCTACCAGTGCAAGGGCTGCGGCAGGACCTTCAACGCGCTGACCGGTACGCCGCTGTCGGGCCTGCACCACAAGGAACGCTGGCTGTCGTTCGGGGCGTCGCTGGCGGAGGGGGAGACGGTGAAGGCCTCGGCGGCGCGCTGCGACGTGGCGGTGAGCACGGCGTTCCGCTGGCGTCACCGGTTTCTGGCGGCGGCGCGGAGCGATTCGGAGGTGCTCAAGGGGATCGTGGAAGCGGACGAGACCTACGTCCTGGAGAGCCGGAAGGGCGCGCGCGGGCTGGGACGCAAGGCACGGCGGCGGGGCGGCAAGGCGAAGAAGCGCGGCCTCTCGCGCGAGCAGGTGCCGGTTCTCATGGCGGCGGACCGGAGCGGGACGACGGTGAGCGCGGTGCTGCCCAGGGTCGACGCGGCGGCGCTCACGGCTGCTCTCGACCCGGTGGTCGCGAAGGACGCCCTGCTGGTCTCCGACGGTGGCGCGAGCTATCCACCTTGCGCCGCCGCGCTCGGGGTGAGCCACGAAGCACTCAACCGCTCGATGGGGGAACGGGTTCGGGGCGATCTGCATGTGCAGACGGTGAACAGCCGCCACAGCCGGTTGAAGGACTTCCTGCGTCCCCGCCGCGGCATCGCCACCCGCTATCTGGACAACTACCTGAGCTGGTTCCACCTCGTCGGCCTCGCCCCCGGCGCCAATGACCGAGCCTGCCTCGCCGCCGCCGTAACAAGGTGACGCATACATTTCACGAATTGAGCCTTCGAATTTGGCCTCGTTCTCCTTGCTGATGATCGACTTGTTCTTCTCGCCATGTCGATCGGCTTCGGTCCGAGCGGCTCGAAAATCCGTTCCGGTCGCCCCCAATCCGACGTCGCGCCACCGTCACCTCGCTGGCCGCGTCCCTTCCCGTTCCCGCCGTGTTCGTGGCGGCGCGACAACTCGTCAGAGTAGAGGCGGTGACCGGTAGGCGCAACGAGAAGTATGTTTCTAGACTGTTTCAGTCAGTGCCGCGTCGACGGCTTCGCCCAAGATGTCGACGATCTCCTCGATCTGGGCGGGCGTGACGATGAAGGGCGGTGCCAGCAGCACGTGGTCGCCCCTCTCGCCGTCGATGGTGCCGCCCATGGGGTAGCACATCAGGCCACGCGCCATGCCGGCCTTCTTGACCCGCGCGTTCATCTTGAGCGCGGCGTCGAAGGGCGCCTTGGTTGTCCGGTCCGCCACCAGCTCGATCGCGCGGAAGAGGCCGCGCCCCCGGATGTCGCCGACGTTGGGATGATTGCCGAAGCGCTCCACCAGGCCCCCGTCCAGCGCCTCGCCCATCGCCACCACGTTCGCCAGCAGGTTTGCCGATTCGATCTTGCGCTGGACCGCCAGGCTGCCGGCGGCGGCCAGCGTATGCCCCATGTAGGTGTGGCCGTGCTGGAAGAAGCCGCTGCCGCCCTGGATCGCGTCGTGGATCCGGCCGGAACAGAGCATGGCGCCGATCGGCTGGTAGCCGGCGCCCAGCCCCTTGGCGACGCAGACGATGTCGGGACGGACCCCCTCCTGCTCGATGGCGAAGAGGCTTCCCGTCCGTCCCATGCCGCACATCACCTCGTCCAGGATCAGCAGCACGCCGTAGCGGTCGCAGATTTCCCAGATGCGTTTGAAATAGCCGGCCACCGGCGCCACCGCGCCCGCCGTGGCGCCGACCACGGGCTCGGCGATGAAGGCGATGACGCTGTCCTCGCCCAATTCCTGGATCTTGGCTTCCAGCTCGTCGGCGACGCGGAGACCGTATTCTTCCTCGCTCTCGCCATCCTCCTTGAAGCGGTAGGGGAAGCAGGGCGAGATATGGTGCGCCGGCATCAGCAGCGGCTCGAACGGGGCGCGCCGCCAGCGGTTGCCGCCGGCCGACAGCGCGGCGAGCGTGTTGCCGTGATAGCTCTGCCAGCGGGCGATCACGTGGCGGCGCTGGGGCCGGCCCTCCTCCAGGTGGAACTGGCGGGCGAGCTTCAACGCCGCCTCCATCGCTTCCGAACCGCCGGAGAGGAAATAGACCTTCTCGATGCCCTCGGGCGCCCGGTCGATCAGGAATTGCGCAAGCTCCTCCGCCGGCTCGCTGGTGAAAAAGCCGGTGTGTGCATAGGCGAGTTTGTCGAGCTGTTCGTGGATGGCGCGCCGCACGTCGGCGTCGTCATGGCCGAGGCAGGAGACCGCCGCCCCGCCCGAGGCGTCGAGATAGCGCTTGCCGTCCGCATCGGTGACGTAGCAGCCGCTGCCCGAGACGGCGGCGGGCGGCACGACGGTGGCGTTGCGATGAAATACGGCGGACATGGGCGGTGCTCCTCGGTTGCCGGCCCCAGCTTAGGCTCGGCGGATCGTCGAGGGAACGGCCGACGTGTTAGAAATCTCCGCTACCGACATTGCCCGAGAGGAGCGCCCGCCCATGACCCCCGAACTGGTCGGAATGGACATCGCGGATGATTACGTCGCCGTCGTCCGCCTCGACAATCCCCCCGTCAACGCCCACAGCCAGCAATTGCTCACCGAGGTCGCCTGGGTCTTCGATCACCTGAGCGACGGCGACGACGTGCGCGCCATCGTGCTGACCGGCAAGGGCAAATGCTTCTGCGCCGGCGCCGACATCAAGGAGCGGGTGGGATCGACCCGCGAGGCGGGCGACCATTGGCAAAACAGTCGCCGCGCGCGCGAGGCCTACCATTCGATCATGGAATGCCAGAAGCCGGTGATCGCCGCGATTAACGGCCCGGCCTTGGGCGCCGGCCTGGCGCTCGTCGCCTCCTGCGACATATTGCTCGCCGCCGAGACCGCCTGCATCGGCCTGCCGGAAATCAACGTCGGCTTGCTCGGCGGTGGGCGCCATTCCCAGCGCCTGTTCGGCCACTCGCGCCTGCGCCGGATGATGCTGACGGGGCTCCGCGTCTTCGGCCCCGAGCTCTACCGCCTGGGCGTCGTCGAGGAGAGCACGCCACCCGAGGCGCTGATGGATCGCGCCCTCGAGCTGGCCCGCGAAATCGCCGCCAAGAGCCCGCTCGCCACCAAGCTCGCCAAGCACGCGCTGAACCAGATCGAGGAAATGACCCTCCGCGACGGCTACCGCTTCGAGCAGTCGATGACCGGCGAGTTGTCGAAGACCGAGGACTCCAAGGAAGCCATGCGGGCCTTCGTCGAGAAACGGCCGCCGGTCTTCGAGGGGCGGTGAGCCTCGACGCCCACCGCGAATCGTCCGATCATGGCCACCGCGCGACATCGCGCGGGGAGGATCGCCATGACCACCGAGCCCTGGCTCGACAATTACGCGCCCGGCGTCGACTGGCATGCGGCGCTAGAGCCGACGACGATGCCGGCAATGCTGGCGGAGGCCTGCGAGCGTTATGGCGACCGGCCGGCGATGGATTTCCTCGGCCGGCGCTGGTGCTACGGCGACCTTGCCTCGATGGTGGAGCGGGCGACGCGCGGTTTCCAGGAGATTGGTATCGGGCCCGGCAAGACCGTCGGCCTGTTCCTGCCCAACTGCCCACAGTTCATCATCGCCTACCATGCGGCCCTCGCCGCCGGGGCGCGGGTGGTGAACTACAGCCCGCTCTATGCCGAGGCGGAACTGCGCCATCAGATCGAGGACAGCGAGACCGACGTCATGGTGACGCTGGACCTGGGCGCTCTCTATCCCAAGATGGCGGGCCTGCTGCAATCGACGCGGCTCGAGCGGCTCGTCGTCGGCTCGCTCGCCGACGTGCTGCCGTTCCCGAAGAACAAGCTCTTCCCGCTGGTCAAGTGCAAGGAGATCGCCGCCGTCGCCTGGGACGCGGGCGCCATGCGCTTCACCGAGCTGATGCGGAACGAGGGCCGCCCGGCGCCCGTCGAGATCTCGCCGCAAGACGTCGCCGTGCTGCAATACACCGGCGGTACCACCGGCGTTTCCAAGGGGGCGATGCTGAGCCACGCCAACCTCACCGTGAACGTGCGGCAGACGGCGCTGTGGCTTCCCGACCGGCGCTTGGGCGAAGAGCGGATGATGGGCGTGCTGCCCTTTTTCCACGTCTTCGCCATGACGGTGGTGATGAACCTCTCGCTCCACATCGGCGCCGAGATCGTCATGCACCCCCGCTTCGTGCTGGAGGACGTCATGCGCGACATCCCGAGGAAGAAGCCGACCCTGATGCCCGGCGTGCCGACCATGTTCCGCGCCATCGCCGATCATAAGGACGCGGCCCGCCTCGACCTTTCCTCGATCCGCGCCTGCATGTCGGGGGGCGCGCCCTTGCCGGTGGAGACGAAACGGCGCTTCGAGGCGCTGACCGGCGCGGTTGTTTTCGAAGGCTATGGCCTGACCGAGGCGGCGCCCTGCTGCAGCTGTAATCCGGTTCAGGGAGCGAACCGGCCCGGCTCCATCGGCCAGCCGATGCCGGGGACGCGGATCACCGTGACCGACCCCGAGGACCCGGACCGCGAGATGCCCCGGGGCGAGGCGGGCGAGATCCGCGTCGAGGGCCCGCAGGTCATGCTCGGTTACTGGAAACGGCCGGAGGCGACGGCGGAAGCGCTCGGCGGCGGGCGCCTGCGCACCGGCGACGTCGGATACATCGACGATGACGGCTACATCCACATCATCGACCGGATCAAGGACCTGATCCTGGTCGGCGGCTTCAACGTCTACCCCCGCCACGTGGAAGACGCGATCCACGGCCACGAAGACGTCGCCGAGGTGACGGTGATCGGCATCCCCGACGACTATGCCGGCGAACGGGTCAAGGCCTTCGTGAAGCCGCGCGCGGGCGCCGGCCTGGACGAAGCGACGCTCCTCGCCTTCCTGCAAGACAAACTCGGCCGCCACGAACTGCCCAAGGAGATCGAGTTCCGCGACGATTTGCCGAAGACGATGATCGGGAAATTGTCGAAGAAGGAACTCGTGGCGGAGGAGATGGCGAAACGGGGCGGCGTGGCATAGCGTGCCGCCGGGGCCTCGAATTCCCGAGAGGTCGAGACGGCCCGAGGTCGACCGTGATAGGCTGGCGTCGGGTGGTTCGTCATGCGGCGGGCGGACCAATCAGACCAGAAGGGGCGGCACGGAATGACTCCAAATCGTCGGTGGTTTTCGGTTTCGTTGAGCGGCCTTTCCATCGGTTGGCTGAGTATGGTTTCCGCGTTCCTGCCGCTTTTTGGCATTTATGGCGGATTGACGATTTACAGCGCTGAGGTGAGCTTTTCCGAGGCGAGCATGGCCGGACAGTTTGTATATTCCATGACGGGATTTTTTGCCGGGTTGGCCGGCACCGGCTTTTTGGCGCTCCTGTTCGAGATCCACGAGGACCTCGCCGCGATCCGCGGGTCTCGTGCCAACATGCCGACAGACATTACTATTAGAGGCCAGAACTCGTAGACGCGGGACCTGTACCCGCGAACTCGGCCACGCCCCGCCGAAGACGATAACTGGAAAATCGTCGAAGAAAACGCTGGTGGCGGACGAGGCGGCGAAGCACGGAGGAGTAGCCGCCGTTATCCCTCCTTCATCTCCTGATCCCGGACAAAGTGGTCGCCATGAGATGAAGGGGCGCCGTGGGCGCCGTCGCTCGAGGAGACCTCGCATGACCACCGCGCATCGCCACACCATCCATTCGCGCCGGCACCACCACGGCTGGGACAATGCCTTCGCGCCCGTCGCGACCGTCGCGCCGGGAGACGAGATGTTTTTCGAGACCGTGGATGCCTCGGGCGGGCAGTTGTCGCCCGCCTCCACGGTGGCGGACGTGGCGGCGATGGATTTCGGCCTGGTCAATCCGGTGACGGGGCCGATCCGGGTCGAGGGTGCGATGCCGGGCGACGCGTTGCGGGTCACGATCCTCGAGTTCGCCCCCTCGGGCTGGGGCTGGACGGCGTTGATTCCGGGTTTCGGGCTGTTGGCGGACCAATTCGCCGAGCCGGCGCTGCACCTCTGGACGTACGACACCGCGACGATGGCGCCGGCGGCCCATGGGCCGGGCGGGCGGGTGCCGTTGAAGCCGTTCTGCGGCACGGTCGGCGTGGCGCCGGGGGAGGCGGGGTTGCACTCGATCGTGCCGCCGCGCCGGGTCGGCGGCAACATGGACGTGCGGGACCTTTCGGCCGGGACGGTCTTGTATCTGCCGATCGAGGTCGAGGGCGCGCTCTTCTCCGTCGGCGACACCCACGCGGCGCAAGGCGACGGCGAGGTCTGCGGCACGGCGATCGAGAGCCCGATGGGGGTGGCGCTTCGCTTCGAGGTGGAGAAGGGCGCGGCGCCCGCCTTTCCCCGCTTCGAGACGGCCGGCCCCGTCACCCGTCACCTGGACCAGGCGGGCTACCACGTAACCACCGGCATCGGGCCGGACCTCTTCCAGGCGGCGCGGGACGCGGTCGCCGGCATGATCGATCTGCTGGGCGCCGCCCACGGCCTTTCGGCGGCGGAGGCCTACATGCTATGCAGCACCGTCGCCGATCTGCGGATCTCGGAAATCGTCGATCAGCCGAACTGGGTGGTCGGCTTCTATTTCCCGAAGGTCGTGTTCGAGTAGGTATGTAGTTCGGAGTCCTGGCTGGGATCAACATGAGCCCGACTGTCGGAGTAGCCCCATGACACTTGCGCGCGAGCGCTGGCCCCTGGTCCTGATCGCCATGGCCTGCCTGATTTCGGCGATCGCGATCGGCACGCGGGCGAGCTTCGGCGTCTTCCTCACCCCGGTCACCACGGATCTCGGCTGGGGGCGGGAGGTCTTTGCCTTGGGCGTCGCGCTGCAGCAGCTGGTCTGGGGCGTGGCCCAGCCCTTGGCCGGCATGGTGGCGGACAAATTCGGCAGCGCCCGCACCGTCGTCGCCGGCGCGATTTTTTACGCCCTCGGCCTCTATTTCATGTCGACGACCGAGGGCGCGATGCAGTTCCACGTCTCGGCCGGCCTGCTGGTCGGCCTCGGCTTGGGCGGCACCGGCTACGGCATCGTGCTGTCGGTCCTGGCCAAGGCGGTCTCGGAGGCGCGGCGCTCCCTCGTGATCGGCATCGGGGCGGCGGCCGGCAGCTTCGGCCAGTTTGCCATGGTGCCGGCGGGCCAGGCGCTGCTGGACGCCTTCGGCTGGCGGAACGCCTTCCTGGCGATGGCGGGAATCGCCTTGTTGATGCTGCCGGCCGCGCTGGCGCTCCGCTCGGCCCCGGCGGCCGGGAGCGGGGCGGGGGTGTCCGGGCAGAGCCTCGGCGCGGCGATCCGCGAGGCGTTGGGCCACCGGGGCTATCTGCTGCTGACCTGCGGCTATTTCGTCTGCGGTTTCCACGTCGCCTTCATCGCGGTGCACTTTCCCTCCTATGTGGCCGATCGGGGGCTTACCTCGGCGCATGGCGCCTGGGCGATCTCGATCATGGGCCTGGTCAACATTCTGGGCTGCTTTCTGGCCGGCGCGGCGGGCGGCAAGTACCGCAAGAAGAACATCTTGTCGCTGCTCTACCTCGCGCGATCGATCATCATCACGGCGCTGGTCCTGCTGCCGCTGACCGAGCCGGGCCTGTGGGCCTTCGCCTTCGTCTTCGGCTTCCTCTGGCTTTCGACCGTGCCGCTGACGACGGCGCTGGTCGGCGACATCTTCGGGCCGCGCTACTTGGCGACGCTGGTCGGTTTCGTCTTCCTTTCGCACCAGCTCGGCAGCGCCGCCGGCGTCTGGTTCGGCGGCTATGCCTACGACCTCACCGGCTCTTACGACGCCATGTGGTGGTTCGCCGTCGCCCTCGGCCTGGTCGCGGCCCTGCTCCACTGGCCGATCGACGAGCGCCGTGTCGCCACGGCCCCGGCCTGAAGCGATTTCCTCCCGACGGGAATCCAGGGTATTCTGCCGCGCATGGTGCTGGATTTCGCCCGCAACCTGATCGCGCTCTGCCTCGAGGCGGCGCCCTGGGTTGTGCTGGGTCTGCTGGTGGCCGGCCTGATCAAGGCTTGGCTGCCGATGGCCGGGATGGCCGGCCGGCTGAAGGGCCGGGGTCTCGGCGCCGTCGGTGGCGCCGCGTTGCTGGGCGCGCCGCTGCCGCTCTGCTCCTGCGGCGTGCTGCCGGCCGCCTTCGGCCTCCGCCGTGCCGGCGCCTCCAAGGGCGCCACCACCTCCTTCCTGATCTCGACACCGGAGACGGGGGTCGATTCGATCCCGCTCTCTTATGTTCTCCTCGGCCCGGTCTTCGCCGTCGCGCGGCCGGTGGTGGCGGTGGTCTCGGCGGTGTTGACCGGCCTTTCGGTCGCCCTGGCGGTGCGGGAGGACGAGGCGCCGCCCGTAACCTCCCCCGCGACTTCCGGTGTTACGGATGATTGCCGTGGCGCGCCCGCCGAGGACGAAGCGAACCCGGGGCTTCTCGCGGGGCTTCGCTATGCCTTCAGCGATCTTTGGGACGATATTGCCCTCTGGCTGGCGGGCGGGATGGCGGCGGCGGGCGTGATCGTCACCGTGGCGCCGCCCGACGTGCTGGCGGCCTGGGCCAGCGGACCGACGGCGATGCTAGTGGTCCTTGCCGTCTCGGTGCCGATGTATGTCTGTGCCACCGCGTTGACGCCGCTCGCGCTGGCGATGCTGCATGCCGGCGTCTCGCCCGGTACGGCGCTGGTCTTTCTGCTGGCGGGGCCGGCCACCAACCTCGCCGGCCTGGCGCTCGTCCGCCGCGAGCTCGGCAACCGCACCATGGCGATCTACCTGGCGGGCGTGGTCATCACCAGCCTGGCCGCCGGCCTGGCGTTGGACGCGCTGTGGACAGAGGCTGGCTGGCCGCTCCCCGCCGCGCCGGTGGCCGGCGCGGAGAGTGCCCATCATCTCTGGCTGGGGTTGCCGGCGCTGGTGCTGCTTGCCGTGAGCTTCCGCCCGATCCGCCGCCGGATCTGGCCAGCACCGCCGGCGGCCGCGCACACCCACGACCACGCTTGAGGGGTCATGCGAGTCGACATAAATGTCGACTCTCCTGGCCGGCCGGGACTTCCGTCGTTTGGTCCTACCGTTTGGGCTCCGGCGCCCGTTCGATGGTGAACCGCAAGGGCGAATTGCCCAGGCTGTCTTGGGCGAGGAAGCGATATCCCTCCCCCTTGACCTCGCCGATATAGTCCCGGCGGTGTTTCTCGGCCCTTGAGCCGAACAGCACGTCGAAGTTCTCCACGAAGCTGAGGCCGTCATCGCTTACCCGTCCGTCCGTGATCGCCCGGACGCTCGAGGGATAACGCCGCTTGCTGTCCTTGGTGGAGCGCCGCGTGATCTGGCCGACCAGCTTGCCGGCGATGACATCGAACTCGAAATGCAGGCGGTAGTGTTCGTTCTTGTCGAAGGGGTTGGCCAGCACCCCGCTCCGCCAGCGGCCCTCGATCGAGCGCGCCTTGCCGGCATTATTCGGCACGGCGACAAGCCGGGCGCGGGCCAGCGGCGCGAAGGTGCCCTTGGGGAACTGATCCAGATAGGCCTGGAAATCGGCGGCATTCTTGCTGCCCTCGATCACCTTCCAGAAGGCCAATTCGATCTCCCGGTCGACCACTTTCGCCTCGGGCACCACCTTGGGCTCCGTCTTCGGCGTGACGCCCGCCCGCATCTTCGGCTCCGGCGTCGGAGCGAGGCCGACGGGCACGAATATGAACTCGCCCCCTTCATGGCCGGCTTTCTTGATGTCGGGGTATTGCGGGGTCTGATCGGCGTTGACGACCACCGGCCGGCTGATCCGTTTGAACAGCGCCGTGCCCTCGAGCGGGGCCCGGTTGTCGCCGAGCGCCGTCAGGAATGCGTTGGCGAAGACGGAGTGGCCTTCGCGCCCCGCATCGGAAACCGGCTCCAGCCCGCCGGAGACGATGGCGGTGCGCGAGCGTTTGGACGAGATCCGCGCCAGCCAGGCCTGCCGCTCCACCCCCGTCGGCAGCCTGCTGCGGGCGGCGCGAACCAGGGTGCCCGAATAGCAGCTGTCGGCGATGATCATCACATGGCGCGCGTTCATGGCGTTCAGCCGCCGGGTCAGATCCTCGTTGGCGATCCAGTTGAGATCGTCGTCCGCCTCGGCGTCGATCGGCTGCCAGAAGCCCGTGTTGGATTCACGGTCCAGCCAGCCGTGGCCCGCGTAATAGACCAGGAGGTTGTCCTCCTCCGTCAACTCGGCCCGGTATTTGTTGAGCGTCTTGAGGATGTCGGCCCGGGTCGCGTTCCGGAGCAGGCGAACCTCAAAACCGTAGTTCTTCTTCAACAGCTCGGCCACGGCCTCCGCGTCGGCGATCGCCGTTCGCAGCTTCGGCAGCACCTGGTAATCGTTGTTGCCGACGACGAGGGCGTGATAGCGCCCGAATTCGATCTTTTCCGCCGAGGCCGGAAGCGCCGACGGCAACATTGCCAGGATGATGATGGTTACGATTCCACCGAGTCGTCGCATCGGGTCACCTCTCCGTCGCGGCAATTCTGGCCCCGTTTCGGTGACGTTACAAGCGCTCCCTCGCCCGCGCCCGCCCGCCCGTCAGGTAGACGCCGACCAGGATCAGGGCCAGTGCCGCGAGGCTGTTCCAACTCGGGTTCTCGCCCAGCATCACGCCGCCCAGACCCAGGGCGATCAACGGCACCACGTAGTTGGCGAGGCTGACGAAGGTGGCGCCCACGCGGCGGATCAGCGTGAAGTAGATCAGCATCGCGCCCGCCGTCGAGATCACGCCCAGCCACGCGACCGCGGCTATCGCCACCCATCCGGGCGCGGTGGCGTCGAAATCGCCCTCGCTCGCCACCGCGAGCGGGAAAAGATAAAGGGTGGCGAGCGCGGTGGTGCAGAACGCACTGGTCACCGACGGGGTTTCCGGCAGGCGGCGGGCGACGAGCGTACAGATGGCGTAGCTGAGCGCGGCGGCGAGCAGGGCGATTTGCGCCACCAAGTCCGAGCCGAGGCCCGTCAGCGCGTCATGGCCCACCAGCGCCACGACGCCCGCGAAGCCGATCGCGACACCGAGCGTCCGCTTCGCCGTCAGTTTCTCGTCCCGGGTCACCAGATGCGCGAGCGGCAGGGTGATCAGCGGTGTCGTGGCGATTAGGATCGCCGCCAGCTGGCTGGTGATGCGGACTTCGCCCCAGGCAATGAGCGTATAGGGGATGGCATTGCTGAGGAGCGCCACCAGCGCGATCCCGCCCCAGCGCCTCGCGTCGCGCGGCCAGGCCAACTTTTTGGCCTTCATGACGAGCAGGAGGATCGCCGCGGCGATCGCAAGGCGGCCGAGGGTCAGCGTCGCCGGGCCGAAATCAGCCACCGCGAGTTTGATCGCCAGGAAGTTGGAGCCCCAACAGCCGCCGAGCACCGCCAGCAGAAGATAGTCCCGGCTGCCAGCCCCGGGGGCGCTCAACGGCCGGTGAACTCGGGTTTGGTCTTGGCGAGGAAGGCCCGGTAGCCGATCTGGAAATCCTCGGTGGCGAAGCACTGGAAGCTCTCGTCCCGCTCGGCCGCGTCCAGCGGTCGCGGCTCCAGCAGCCGCTTGGCGAACCGCTTGTGCCAGCGGGCGACCAGCGGCGCCCCCGCGGCGATCCGCCTGGCCGTCGCCATCGCCTCGGCCTCGATCCCAGCGTCCGCGACCAGGCGGTTGACCAGGCCCTTGGCCAGGGCCTCCTCGGCGTCGAAGACCCGGCCCTCCAGCACGATCTCCAGCGCCGCCGCCTTGCCGACGAGGTCGACGATGCCGCGCATCTCGTCATAGGCGACGACCAGGCCGAGGCGGTTGACCGGCACGCCGAAGCGGCTGGAGGCGCCGGCGATACGGATGTCGGTGACCGCGATCAGCTCCAGCCCGCCGCCGACGCAGGGGCCCTGGATCATCGCGACGACGGGGTGGCGGCAATCTCCCACCGCCTTCAAGGCGTCGGCCAGCGTCCGGCCATAGGACCGGGCGCTTTTCAGGTCGTAACGCTCGTTCTCGAATTCGGCGATGTCGGCGCCGGCGGCGAAGGCCTTGGTCCCGGCGCCACGCAGCACGATGCAACGCACATCCTCCTCCGTCGAGAGGCGGCGGAAGGTCGCGGCCAGGTCGCGCCACATGGCGAGGTTCAGGGCATTCAGCCGTTCCGGCGCGCTGATCTCGGCGATGGCGATTCCGCCTTCGTCCCGGCGGATGATGTCGCCGCTCATGCTCTAAGCCTCCGCCAGCGGGACGACCAGTGCCGATGCCCGTTCGCGAATCTCGTCTGAAATCCGCTCGGGCCGGCGGCGGTCGAGGTTCAAAAGCACGCCGAACTGGCTGAGTTCGGCTGACAGCTCGCCCGTGCGCCGGTTGCAGAGCCGGTGCACCGCCCGCATGGAGGAGCCGCCCAGGTGCGCCAGGCCCGTGCGCACCTCGACCAGGTCGCCGGCCGAGAGCTCGGAGAAAAATCGCATCTGGAATTCGAAGGTGGAAAAGCCGAGACGCCGCTCCCGCATCACTTCGGGCGTCGCGCCGATATCACTCAGAAAATGCCCCATGGCGGCGGAGAAGCGATGGACATAGAACTGGAAGCCGACGTGGCCGACGACGTCGACCTCCCACGGCTTGGTGGTATCGCGCCCCGTGAGCGCCATTTCGGCGTCCGCCACCGGGCGGGGTCGCGTCTCGCGCGGCTCGCCGTCCCAGGCAATGATCCGGGGTTGGAGACGCGCGAGGTCGGCCTCGGCGAAGGGCTCCGACTTCCGCTCCGACATGTCGAAGTGAATCATGGTCTGCTCGACCGTCGCCGCGACCTCGTCGGTGGCGCTGTTGAACATCTTGTGGCCGAGCTTGATCCGCTTGCCCTCGATCTCGATCAGGCCGCTCTCGATATGCCAGATGTCGCCGCCCCTGAGTTCCGAGAGGTAACGGGTGTAGGTGTCCACGGTGGCGCAGGCCCGTCCCGTCTCCTCCATGTAGGTCTTGCCGAGGCCGAGCGCCTCGGAACTTCCCAACGCCGCGTCGGAGAATTTCTCGTAGTAGTAGGCGACGGTGAAATGCTCCACCGTGTCGCATTCCCATGCCGCCACCTGGCCGCGCACGGTCTCGAACATTTCGGCCATGTGTCCTCCTCGCTCACCTCGGATTTCAAGCCGGCACCATGCCCAGGGGCCGTCCCTGGCGCAAGCGCGGGCCCCCTCCGGGCGAAAGCGTGGCCGGTTGGTCAGGGAACACCATCCAGGACCAGGCGCAGGGTAACGGCGAGATCGGATGGTTCGAACGGTTTGTACAGCGTCGGGATCTCGGACTCCGGGGCACCGTCGTCGCCCGCCGGGTCCGCCGGGTACCCCGACATGAACACGATCTTGATGAAGGGATCGCGCTCGCGTTCCCGGGCCGCGAATTCCGGGCCGCTCAGCCCTCCCGGCAAGATGATGTCGGATAGAATGAGGTCGACCGCGCCTTGGCTCGCGAGATATGCGCGGGCGTCATGCGCATCGTTCTTTGCCACGACCTCGTAGTCCAGGCTTTCCAAAATGGCGACGACGAGGGTGCGGACGTCCGGGTCGTCTTCGATCACCAGTATCTTTTCGCCCTCGCCGAGCGGCATCGGTTCCTCGGTTTCCCCCGCCGGTGATCTGCCGGGCGCGTTGGACTTGGGCAAATACAGCCTCACCGTCGTTCCCTGGTCCACCTCGCTGTCGATCGAGACGTGGCCACCCGACTGTTTGACGAAACCATAGACCGTCGAAAGACCGAGGCCGCTTCCGGCGCCGATATCCTTCGTGGTGAAGAACGGCTCGAAGGCGCGTTCCAGAACTTCGGGCGACATGCCGTGACCGGTATCGGAGACGGTCAACATCACATAGTCGCCCATCGTGGTTTCGGGATTGCTCGCCAAAAATTCGTGGTCGATGACGAAGTTTCGCGCCTCGAAGCAGAGCCGGCCGCCGTTCGCCATGGCGTCGCGGGCATTGAAGGCGAGGTTCAAAATCGCATTCTCGAGCTGGACCGGATCCGCCTTCGCGAGCCAGCGGTCCGGCGCGAATTCATAGCTCGTCTCGATTGTCTCGCCGACGCTGGTGTCGAGCAGGTCGGACATCTCTTCCAGCATTTCGGCGATATCGATCGGCTCGGGCCGCAGCGGCTGGCGGCGGGAAAACGCCAGCATTCTCTGCGTGAGCGCGCCGCCGCGCTTGGCCGCCCGCAGGATGGCGGCGATGTGCGGGTTCGACTCGTCGAGATCGGCGCGCAGCAATTCGCCATGGCCCTTGGTGATGGCGAGGAGGTTATTGAAATCGTGCGCGACGCCACCGGTCAGCTGGCCGACCGCTTCCATCTTCTGCACACGGCGCAAGGTCTCTTCGACCGACTTTTTCTCGGTTTTGTCGACGAGAATGGCGCCGGCGCCATGGACGGCGCCGTCGGTGCCGAAGATCGGGAACATGTGGGCGCGGAAATCACGCGAGGTTCCGTCGCGCAGTTTGGTTTTCACTTCCAGTTCCCTGGGCTTGCCCGCCGTGGAGAGCGCCTTGGCCGTCGTCTCCAGCCGATCGGCCAGATCGGCGGGAAAGACGTCATGCGGCGTCCGGCCCTCGACCTCGTCGCGAGGGCGCTGGAACCACTCCTCGAAACGCTTGTTCACGAGACGGAAGCGGCACGCCTCGTCGAGCAGAAATATCGCCGCCGGCGAGGCACCGACGATGGCGTCGGAATCGGCATGGGCCTCTCGTTCGGCGGCCATCGCCGTCTCGACGGAGTCGGCCATGGCGTTGAAGGCATGTGCCAGCTCGCTCGGCTCGCGCAAACGGAGTCCGCCGGGCTCCGGCACCCTGACGCCGCGCGCGCCGCCGGTCATCGAACGCGCGGCCCGCGCGACCGCGGTCAACGGCCGGCTGGTGACGCCCGCCAACCACCAGGCCAGGACGGATGCGATCAGCAAACCCAGCAGAAGGACGCCCAGGGCCAAGAGCTTCGTGTCGAAGATCTTGTCGTCCAGCTCTCGCGTTGGGATCGGGACCATGATGCCCCAGCCCGAGAATGGGACCACCGTGTAGCCGGCGACCATGTCCATGTTCGCCGCCGGCGAGAAGAATCGCGATACGCCGGTTTCGCCGGCCATCATCAGTTTGACCGGCCCGACCTTGGAGATGTCCTTGCGTTCCTCGACCCAGTTTGGATTGGGATGGGCGATCACCCGGCCGGTGTGGTCGACGACGGCGGCGTGCCCCCGTTTGCCGAACACGACGGATCTCGCGAGGTCGACGAGAAATCCGGTGTCGACCGCGCCGACGGCGAGGTAGCCGTTCAAGCGCATCACGAGATAGATCGCCGGCTGACCGCCGGGGCCTTCCATCACCGGCGTGTAGGCGACCTCCCCGTCCCGCGCGCGGCGCTTGAAGAACTCGAAGCGCGGCCGGGAAAACTCTCCTGGGCAGGAGACGTGATGCGAGAGCGCGTTGAAAATCACCCGGGGGTCGTCGAGGTGGCTAATGCAGATATGGCGGAAATGGAAAGTGTCGAGGGAATCGGTTCCCCCGAAGGCGTCGTTGCCGCTCACCGATGCCTTGGAAAAGAACTGGAAAAGCGAGCGAATATTCCTTTCATAATGCGAAAGAGACAGGCTCATGTTGCGCGCTACCAGCAGATTCCTGCGCGAGACTTCGGCAATTTCCTTTTCGAGCACATTGGTATGCGGCCAAAGGCCGAACACGGCGGCCGGTACGACGGCGATGAACGCCAATACCAGGAACAAGAATGTCCTCATGCGTGGCCGCATGAACGTTCCTCCGGACCAACCGACGCGATATTCGCCCCGGCGCGATCCTTCATGGATCTCGACGCGCCTCGAAGAGGCGACGGTTGCAATCTGGCATTCGCCGATGGTCCGCGACAAGACCGTGGCAATGGCGTTGGAATGGACCTATCAAGGCAAATCGTCGGCCGCGTGCGCCGGCGGCGGCCGACGGGGAGGTGCGCGCCATGCGGATCGTCGATATTCGGGAAACGACCGTGCCCCTCGGCTCGGCCATGGCCAACGCGGCGATCGATTTTTCCAAGATGACGGTAAGCGCCGTCGCCGTCATCACGGTCCGCGTGGTCGAGGGGCGGGCGGTGGTCGGCTACGGCTTCAACTCCAACGGCCGCTACGCGGTGGGCGGCGTCTTGCGCGAGCGGATCATTCCCCGGGTGCTGGAGGCGGCGGCGGACGAACTGCTCGACCCCGCGACCGGGCTGCTGGACCCGGCACGCGTCTGGGACCGGGCGACGGCCAACGAGAAGCCGGGCGGGCACGGCGAGCGGGCCTTCGCCGTCGGCGCCCTCGACATGGCCATATGGGACGCGGTGGCGAAGGCCGAAGAGCGGCCGTTGCATGAGACCATCGCGCAACGACATGGCGACGGGCGGGCATCGGACCAGGTATTCGTCTATGCCGCCGGCGGCTATTACGACGCGGAGAAGGGCATTCCCGGCCTGGTCGAGGAGATGCGCGGTTATCTCAATGCCGGCTACACCCAGGTGAAGATGAAGGTCGGCGGCGCGGCAATCGACGAGGACCGCCGTCGGATCGAGGCGGTGTTGGAGGTCGCGGGCGCGGGCGCCAACCTGGCGGTCGACGCCAACGGTCGCTTCGACCTCGCCGGCGCCATGGTGCTGGGCGAGATGATGGTGCCCTACGACCTCGCCTGGTTCGAGGAGCCGCTCGACCCCCTCGACTACGCCGCGCACGCGGCGCTGGCCAGCGTCTATGCGGCCCCGATCGCGACGGGCGAGAATCTTTTCCATCACCAGGACGCCCTCAACCTCGCCCGCCACGGCGGCCTGCGACCGGCGTGCGACTACCTGCAGTTCGATCCGACGCTGGCCTATGGCCTGACCGAATATCTGCGGATTTACGAACTGCTCCGGCCGCTCGGCTGGTCGGCCGGGCGCCATGTGCCGCAGGGCGGCCATCTCTTTTCGCTCGCCATCGCCGCCGGCCTGGGTCTCGCCTCGAGCGAGGCCTATCCCGGCGTCTTCCAACCCTTCGGCGGCTTCGTCGACGGCGCCGAGGTCGTGGACGGCCATGTCGCCCCGCCGGACCTGCCGGGCATCGGCATCGAGGGCAAATCCGACCTTTTCGCCGTGCTCCGCCCGCTCGGCGACGGCTGAGCGCCGCGCGCGTGTCGTTCTCGCTGCTGGGTTTCGATATCACGCCGTTCCAGGGGGTGGCGCCCTGGGGGATCGGCTTCGTCGTCTTCGCCTATTTCCTCGGTTTCTTCATTCGCGGCGCCTTCGGTTTCGGCTCCAACCTGCCGATCGTGCTGTTGACCACCTGGGTGCTGAAACCACACCACGCCATCCTGTTGGTGACGCTGACGGCCATCGTCTCGCAGGTGGCCTTGATGCCGCAGGGGATCCGCACCGCCGACTGGCAGGTGGCCCGGCCGCTGATCGTCGGCATCATGTTCGGCATCGTCATCGGCACGGCCGTGTTCGTCGCCCTCGATGCCAGCCGATTGGCCCTGGTCATGGGGCTGCTGGTGCTGTTTATCATCGTCGCCGACCGCTTCAATCTGCTGGAGAAACTGTCCGGTATTCTCGACATGCGGGGCCGGGCGATCAACTTCGTGCTGGCGGTGATCAGCGCCACCATCGGCTCGATCAGCGGCGGCGGCACGATCTATTTCCTCGTCGTCTACCTGCGCAAGGTCTGCGCCACGCCGACTGCGTTGCGCGGCACCAATATCGCCGTCGCCGGCATTTTCATCATCGGCCGCCTGATCGCGGTGACCGTCGCCGGGCTGATCGGCCTCGAATTGCTGTTCGACACGGTGTTGCTGCTGCCGGCGGTCTTCCTCGGCATCTGGTGTGGCACCAAGGCGTTCCGCGCCGCCTCGCCCCAGGGCTTCTACAACGCCCTCCAGCTGCTGCTGATCTCGGCCGCGATCGCGCTGGTGGTCCGCGCGGCGGTCGACATGGCCTGAGGCCGATTCCGGCTGTAGTATCGGGGCGATCCATTGGAGGGACGGGCCCATGCGGATGCCGGCGCCGGAAGAAAGCGCCTTCGCCCAGCGCGACGAGCTGATCGCCGACCTGCGGGCGATCGTCATGGCGGAGAACGTGATCGTCGACGAGACGGCGCTGCGCGCCTACGAGTCGGACGGTCTCACCGCCTATCGCCAACGCCCGCTGTTGGTGGTGCTGCCGGAGACGACGGCCGAGGTCTCCGCCGTCCTGAAACTCTGCGACCGGCGGGGAATCAAGGTCGTGCCGCGCGGCGCGGGCACCTCGCTTTCGGGTGGCGCCCTGCCGCTCGCCGACGGAATCATCCTCGGCCTCGGCAAATTCAACCGCATCCTGGAGGTCGACTATCCAAACCGTGTCGCAAGGGTGCAGCCCGGCGTCACCAACCTCGCCATTACGCAGGCGGTCGAGGCGGACGGCTTCTATTACGCCCCCGACCCCTCCAGCCAGATCGCCTGCACCATCGGCGGCAACGTGGCGGAGAATTCGGGTGGCGTGCATTGCCTGAAATACGGCCTCACGACCAACAATATCCTCGGCCTCGAATTCGTGCTGATGAACGGCGACGTGTTGCGCCTCGGCGGTAAACACCTGGATTCCGAGGGCTACGATCTCTTGGGCCTGATGACGGGCTCGGAGGGCCTGCTGGGCGTCATCACCGAGGTCACGGTGCGCATCCTGCGCCGGCCGGAGACGGCGGCGGCCCTGCTGATCGGCTTTCCCTCCAACGAGGACGCCGCCGAATGCGTTGGCCGCGTCATCGCTTCCGGCATCATTCCGGGCGGGCTCGAGATGATGGACCGGGACGCGATCCATGCCGCCGAGGCCTTCTGCGAGGCGGGTTATCCGCTGGATGTCGAAAGCCTGCTGATCGTCGAGCTGGACGGGCCCGAAATCGAGGTGACGCACCTGACCGAAACGGTGCGCCAGATCGCCGAGTCCTGCGATGCCGCCAACCTTCGCGTCAGCCGGAACGAAGAGGAACGGCTGCGCTTCTGGGCCGGACGCAAGGCCGCCTTCCCCGCGGTCGGGCGGATCAGCCCCGACTACTACTGCATGGACGGCACCATACCGCGCCGCCAGCTGCCGCTCGTGTTGAAGCGGATGGCGGAGATGTCGGCCCACTACGGCCTCCGCGTCGCCAACGTCTTCCACGCGGGCGATGGCAATCTGCACCCCCTGATCCTCTATGACGCCAACCAGGCGGACGAACTGGAGCGGGCCGAGGAATTCGGCGCCGAGATCCTGAAACTCTGTGTCGAGGTCGGTGGCGTACTGACCGGCGAGCACGGCGTCGGCGTCGAAAAGCGCGACCTGATGGGCGAGATGTTCACCGACGTCGATCTCGACCAGCAGATGCGCGTCAAATGCGCCTTCGATCCGGAAAGCCGCCTCAATCCCGGCAAGGTCTTCCCGCAATTGCGCCGCTGCGCCGAACTCGGCCGCATGCACATCCGTGGCGGCCAGCTCCCGTTCCCGGAGCTTCCGCGCTTCTGATGACCGAGACGTTCAAGCCGGGAAGCGCGGAGGAGGTGCGCGACGCTGTCTCCTGGGCGCTTGCCCAGGAGACGCCGCTGGAGGTTCAAGGGGCCGGATCGAAGTCGGGCCTCGGCCGGCCGGCCGATGGAGGCCATGTGCTCGACCTCTCCGCCCTCTCGGGCGTCGCCATCTACGAGCCGGAGGAGCTGGTCCTGCGAGCCGGCCCGGCAACGCCGATGGACGAGATCGAGGGCCTGCTGTCGCAGAACGGCCAGCAGCTGGCCTTCGAGCCGGCCGATTTTTCACGCCTTCTCGGCTCCGAGGCGCGTCCCACCATCGGCGGCGTTCTGGCGGCCAACCAGTCCGGGCCCCGGCGGATCCGCGCCGGTGCCGCGCGCGATCATTTCCTCGGCTTCCAGGCCGTGACGGGGCGTGCCGACATCGTCCGCTCCGGCGGCCGGGTGATGAAGAACGTCACCGGCTATGACCTCTCCAAGCTGTTGGCCGGCAGCTATGGCACGCTGGCGGCGATGACGGAGGTGACGATCAAGGTACTGCCGGCGCCGGAGAAGCTCAGGACCGTGCTGGTCCAGGGCCTCGACGATGGGGCCGCCGTCGCCCTGCTGGCCGAGGTCGCGGGCGGGACTTTCGAGGCGACGGGTCTGGCGCACCTGCCGGCCGCCGCCGCAGCCCGCTCCCGGGTCGGCTATGTCGCGGGCGCCGGAGCGGCGATCACGGCGGCGCGGGTGGAGGGACCGGAGCCCTCGGTGCTGCATCGCGCGGCCGCGCTCCGCGAGGCGATGGGACGGCACGGCGCGGTCGAGGAACTGCACGGCTCCAACTCGCGCCGCTTCTGGCGCGAGGTCGCGGACGTGGGCGAACTGATCGGGCCGAAGCCGGCCACGGTCTGGAAGCTCTCCTTGACGCCGGGGGAGGCGCCCGGGGTGGTCGCGGACCTGCTGGCGGCGGGCGAGGGGGAAGCCTTCTACGACTGGGCCGGCGGCCTCGTCTGGCTCGCCCTGCCGGGAGCCCCGGACGCGGACCATGCCCGGGTGCGCCGGGCGGCGGGCGAGGCGGGCCATGCCACCCTGATCCTGGCCCCGGCCGAGGTGCGCGCGGCGGTGCCGGTGTTCCAGCCGCAGCCCGAACCGCTCGCCCGTCTCGCCCGGCGGATCAAGGAGAGCTTCGATCCGGCGCGAATTCTCAATCCAGGCCGCATGTACGAGGACGTCTGAGGCCGGTGCAGACGAATTTCTCCCTGGCCCAGCTCGCCGACCCGAAGATCCAGATGGCGGACGGCATCTTGCGAAGCTGTGTCCATTGCGGCTTCTGCACCGCGACCTGCCCGACCTACGTCCTGCTGGGCGACGAGTTGGACAGCCCGCGCGGCCGGATCTACCTGATCAAGAACATGCTGGAGGAGGGTGGGCCGGCGCCGGCCAGCGTCGCCAAGCACCTCGACCGCTGTCTCGGCTGCCTTTCATGCATGACGACTTGCCCATCGGGCGTCAATTACATGCACCTCGTGGACCATGCCCGCCATCACGTCGAGGAGACCCATCGCCGGCCCTTGGCCGAGAAACTGATGCGGGCGATGCTGGCCCGCGTGCTGCCCTCGCCGACGCTGTTCCGCCTCGGTCTCGGCATGGCGAGCCTCGCCCGCCCGCTGCGCGGCCTGCTGCCGGCGCGATTCCGCCGCCTGGTCGAGATGGCGCCGGCCCGCATGGAGCCGCCCGCCGAGGTCGACCGCCCCGGAGTACACGAGGCGGCGGGCGAACGACGGATGCGGGTGGCACTCCTGAACGGCTGCGCCCAGCGGGTGCTGGCGCCCCGGATCAACGAGGCGACGGTGCGCCTGCTGACCCGGCTCGGCTGCGACGTCGTCGTGGCGGCGGGCGCCGGATGCTGCGGCGCGCTCACCCACCATATGGGCAAGGGCGAGGCGGCCCGCGCCTCCGCCCGCGCCAACATCCTCGCCTGGACGGCGGAGCGCGATGCCCATGGCCTCGACGCCATCGTCGTCAACACGTCGGGCTGTGGCACCACGGTGAAGGACTACGGCCATCTCTTCCGCGACGAGTCCGCGCTGTCCGAAAAAGCGGCCTGGGTCGCCGGGAACGCGCTCGACGTCACCGAACTGGTCGATCGCCTCGGCCTGCCCGCGGACGCGCGGGGACCCGATCTCGCCGTCGCCTACCACTCCGCCTGTTCGCTGCAGCACGGCCAGAAGCTGGCGGCGCTGCCGCAAGCGCTGCTCGCCGCCGCCGGCTTCGAGGTCCGCGCGGTTGGCGAAAGTCACCTCTGCTGCGGTTCCGCCGGAACCTACAACATGCTGCAGCCGGAACTGGCCGACCGCTTGCGCGACCGCAAGGTCGCCAACATCGAGGCGACGGCGGCACAAGCGATCGCCGCCGGCAACCTCGGCTGCATGATGCAGATCGCCGGCGGCACGTCGCTCCCGGTCGTCCACACGGTCGAACTGCTCGACTGGGCCACCGGCGGCCCGGCGCCGGCGCCGCTCGCGGGTCACTATTGAGCGAGACGGCTTGGCGGCGTGGCACTCGGTGTTATGCTGAGCGCCATGGGACGCGTTCGCCTGATCATCGCCGGCCTGATCCTGGGCCTCTCGCTCGGGACCGCGCCGCTCGCGCGCGCCGATCAGAACGACCCCAACCTCGAGCGGCTGTTCGCCGAGCTGCGGCGGACCGACGGTGGCTTGCTGGCGATGCGGATCGAGGCGGAGATCTGGCGCACCTGGCACGTCTCGGGCAGCGACACCATCGATCTCCTGATGCAGCGCTCGATGATGGCGATGAGCGCCAACAAATTCAACGAGGCCTACACCCACCTCTCGAGCGTCGTCAAACTGGCGCCCGGCTTCGCCGAGGGCTGGAACAAGCGGGCGACCGTTCTCTTCCTGATGCGCCGCTTCGAGGAATCGATCGCCGACGTCGACCACACGCTGCGGCTGGAGCCGCGCCATTTCGGCGCGCTGAGCGGCCTCGGCCTCATCCACGACCAGCTCGGCGACGGGGCCGAGGCGCTGGAATCCTTCAAGCGCGCGGTCGAGGTCAACCCCCACATGCCCGGGATCAAGTCGCGGATCCGCCGCCTCGAGTCCGAGGTCGAGGGCAAGAAGCTCTGAGGGCCGCGCCGGCTGGGGTCTTTCGGAATTGGTCCAGGCCACCCGCCGCGACAGCACCCGGATATTCAATAAGAAAATAGATGAAGAACAAATATGGAATTCCGTTACCTATGTCGCGAGGCTAAACTGTTATGCCAAATGGCGATGAACTCGACTCATCGCCATTTGGCAAGCGCGACCGCGCGCCCGAGCTTATGCGGGGAAAAGCCCGCGTGGCGCTTGAACGCCATACAATCGGCCATGAGTTTCTCTCATTGCCGATTGGTATTACCGATGCCCCGGGTCGCACGGGCCGGGCCTTGAACGAAAGAGCACCATCATGCGCATCGCGGTCATGGGGGCGGGCGGGCTCGGCGGTAATTATGGTGCCCGGCTCCAGGCCGCCGGCAACGACGTTTGCTACATCGCGCGGGGCGCCAACCTCGCCGGCCTGCGCGAGGGTGGCCTGACCGTCGCCAGCGAGGCGCTGGGCGATATCCGGCTGGAAGCCGTCCAGGCGAGCGACGATCCGGGCGCCATCGGCCCGGTCGACGTCGTGCTCTTCACTACCAAACTCTATGGTCTGGAGGCGGCGGCCGAGGCGGCGGAACCGCTGCTCGGCCCCCAAACGGCGGTGATCTCGCTGCTGAACGGAATCGATTCCGAGGACCGGATGATTCCGATCCTGGGCCGCGCCCATGTGGTGGGCGGCGTCGCCGATACCACCGCGCATCTCCTGGCGCCGGGCCGGGTGCGCCACGTCTCCGGCCCCCAGCGGATCGCCATCGGCGAGATGGACGGGCGCATGACGCCTCGGCTGGACGCCTTCCGCGAGGCGGCCGAGGCGGCGGGCATCGAATGCGTCGTCTCGGACGACATCCGCCGCCTGCTCTGGGGCAAGTTCGTCATGCTGGCCGGTGTCGGCGGCGTCTCGGCGCTGGCCCGCGTGCCGGTGGGCGGCGTGCGCGACGAGGCGGAGCTGCGCGCGCTCGCCGATGTCGCGATGGCGGAGATCGTCGCGGTGGGCACGGCGGAGGGGATCGACCTTGACGGCGCGCTCGAGGTGGGCGCGGCCTTCATCGCCAATGCCGCCTGGGATCTCGACCCCTCCCTCCTGGTCGACCTCAACCACGGCCGCCGGATGGAAGTCGAATGGTTCTCGGGCGAAATCCTCCGCCTCGGCCGCCTCCACGGCATTGCGACCCCGATCCACCAGACGATCTGGGCAGCGCTCAAGCCTTACGCGGAGGGGACGGGCTGAAGGCAACCGATGTCGGAGGCGCCCTACAGCATCGGCAGCGAGAGGCCGTGCTCGCGTGCGCATCGAATTGCGATGTCGTAGCCGGCGACGGCGTGGCGCATGACGCCGGAAGCGGGATCGTTCCACAGCGTGCGGGCGATCCGCCGGGCCGCGTCCGGCGTACCGTCGGCGAGGATGGCCATGCCGGCGTGCTGCGAATAGCCGATGCCAACGCCGCCGCCATCGTGAAAGTTCACCCAAGTCGCCCCGTTCGCGGTGTTCAGAAGTGAGTTCAGGATCGGCCAGTCCGAGATCGCGTCGGAGCCGTCTTTCATATTCTCGGTCTCGCGATTGGGGCTCGCCACCGAGCCCGAATCCATGTGGTCGCGGCCGATCGCGATCGGCGCCGAGACCTCGCCGCTGGCCACCAGCTCGTTGAAGGCGAGGCCGATCCGGTCGCGCTCGCCGAGACCGAGCCAGCAGACCCGCGCGGGCAGACCTTGGAACTTGACGTACCGGCTCGCCTTGTCGAGCCAGTTCTGGATGAAGGCATGGTCGGGCAGGAGCTCGCGGACCTTCTCGTCGGTCCGGCGGATGTCCTCGGGGTCGCCGGAGAGCGCGACCCAGCGGAACGGACCCTTGCCCTCGCAGAAGAGCGGGCGGACATAGGCCTCGACGAAGCCCGGATAGTCGAAGGCGTCGGTTACGCCGACGTCATGCGCCATCTGGCGCAGATTGTTGCCGTAGTCGAGCACGATCGCGCCGCGCTTCTGGAATTCGAGCATGGCCCGAACCTAGCGGCCCATGGACTGCTTCGAGGCGGCGGCGACGCCCGCCGGGTCCGTCTGGCGGCGTTCCTCCCATTGCTCGACGGTCCAGCCTTCGGGGCAATAGCCGTTGATCGGATCGTGCGCGGAGGTCTGATCGGTGACGACGTCGGGAACGATGCCGCGCTCCAGCAACTGCCAATAGACCGTCGCGGCGTTGCCGAGCAGGCCGACCGAAACCGCCTCGCCCTTGCCCCGGGCCGCCTCGACGATCGCCAGCGCCTCGTCGAGGTCGTCGCTCGCGCGGTCGAGATAGCCGGTCCGCCGGCGGAACTCGATCTTGCTCGCCTGGATCTCGACGCAGATGATCGCGGCGCCCGCCATGGTCGCGGCCAGCGGCTGCGCGCCGCCCATGCCGCCCAGTCCGCCGGTGAGATAGAGCCGGCCCGAGAGGTCGCCGCCGAAGTGCCGGCCGGCGATCTCGAAATAGGTTTCGTAGGTGCCCTGCACGATCCCCTGGCTGCCGATGTAGAACCAGCCGCCCGCGTTCATCTGCCCATACATGGTGAGGCCGAGCCGGTCGAGCTCGGTGAAGGTCTCGAGCGTCGACCAGCGCGGCACGATGTTGGTGTTGGCGATCAAGACGCGCGGCGCTTCCGCGTGGCTGCGGAAAATTCCGACCGGTTTGCCGCTTTGCACCAGCAGGGTCTCGTCGGCCTCCAGCCCGCGCAGCGAGGCGACGGTCTGGTCGAAACTTTCCCAGTCCCGCGCCGCCTTGCCGATGCCGCCATAGACGATCAGTTCCTCCGGGCGCTCCGCGACCTCCGGGTCGAGGTTGTTCATCAGCATCCGCAGGGGCGCTTCCGTCGCCCAGCTCTTGGCCGAGATCTCGGGGCCCCTGGGGCTGCGAACCTCGCGGATGTTCCTCTGCGTTCCTCTCATGCCCCGTCCCCCTCTTTAGCGCGAGGCCCGACTGCTCGCGGGCCCCCGAACGGAGATCCCCCGGCCGCGCCTGCCGCCGCCGGTGAAATTAGCACACCGGGCCAGTCTCCCGCGAAGTCGCCATCGCGCCGTCACCAGGGGCCAGCTCGCATAATCCAGCGGGAAGAACAGCCCGACCTAGGATGTCGAGCGCGCCCTCGGCGAGTGCGCGGTCGGCGAGGTCAGCGCTTGCGTGTCTTGACGAAGAACAGGAAGGGGGCCGCCGCCCCGGCTCGCCAACAGCGAGCCGATCATCGAGTCGGGAAATCCCTGCGGACTTTGCAGCATCGGCGGCGCCCACGCCATCGCGACCCCGGTGCACCAGGCGATCTGGGCGGCGCTCAAGCCTTACGCGGAGGGGACGGGCTGAGGCGCGCCGCGGCAAAACGACTTAATTCGCGATAAATTTCCGACGATCTATCTGTGGTTGCTCGCCGAATCTTGCTGGAATCAAGGCGCTAATGGTTATAATATACGAGAACTTTGATCGCATATTGAGGGGGTTAAGATGCACTGGCTAGCAAAACCGACTGTCCTGGTGGCCCTGACCGCGAGCTTGGCCGCATGCGGAACGACAGCGACAACCCAATTAAGCCATATGATCCAAACCCGAATATTAAACTAGTTGGCAACACGGAAACGCATGTTATACCGGAGCCCATAATTGTCTACTGCAATAAACTTGGTGCCTTCGAAACCCTTCTGAACGATCTCGGGGCACCTGCAAATGGGAACCTCCGGGCTCGCGCCGCGCAATTTCTCCATAATCCGCTGAAAAAAATGGCGGGCTTGGGGGGCATACAGGCACGTGCCGCGGTGACAGCTTGCCTGGAGACGCTTGACGGTGGAGGAAATTTTGTAGTGGGTCGACTTGAAAAAATTGATGTGGAGGGAGAGATCCTGCCCTGGGTCGGAAGCGAACCTGGATTCTATTACAAGCCCGGGCAAGTTATGCATATCTGGGTGAAAATGGTCACTACTATAACTTATACTAATTTGGAAGATTATCCCCTTGTATCATGTCATGAAACTACCTATATTAAAGGGGTTAGGAGACATGAGATGCCCAAAGCCCCTACCGTTTACGACTTCATGAAACGCTTTCCAGACGACGACGCATGCCTTGAGCATGTTATGCGCCTCCGCTATGGCGAGACGTTCGATTGCCCGTCCTGTGGTCGCAACGGCCGTTACAGCCGCATCAAATTGCCCGTCCTGTGGTCGCAACGGCCGTTACAGCCGCATCAAAAAACGCCCCGTTTACCAGTGCTCCTACTGCTCGCATCAGATTTCGCCGAAGGTCGGAACGCCGTTTCAGAAGAGCCGGACTCCCCTGCAAAAATGGTTCTATGCCATTTTCCTGTTCACCACGACGCGGCACGGCGTATCGGCGAAGGAAATCCAGCGGCAAATCGGCGTGACCTACAAGGCCGCGTGGCGCATGGGCCATGAAATCCGCAAGTACATGGCCGACGTTGACGGCGATCCGATGCTTGGAGGTCATGTCGAAGTCGATGAAACCGTGATTGGCGGCCGGCGCAAGGGCGGCAAGCGCGGTCGGATGGGCGAAAACAAGACCATCGTTTTCGGGATGCTGGAGCGTGGCGGCGACGTCATGACCCGCGTGGTGCCAGACGTCCAGCGGGATACGCTTGAGCCGCACATTAAGGAAAACGTCGCCCAAGGCTCGACCATCAGCACGGACGAACTGAAGTCCTACAACAAGCTTCCCAAAGCGGGCTACGAGCATGGCTCGGTCAACCATAGCGCCGAGCAATGGCGCCAAGGCATTCACTACACCAATTCGCTCGAAGGCTATTGGTCGATCTTCAAGCGGTCGATCCGCTCGACGCATGTCCATGTCAGTCGGAAACATCTCGATAAGTACCTCGGGGAATTCGAGTTTCGTCACAATCTTCGGAAAGACCCGAAGTTGATGTTCGACGTGCTGGTGATGGCTTTTTGACCATCCGCCCGAGGATGTCATCGAATACTCCCATGTCCCCATCGGCTGGGTGTTCGGCCGCGAACTGATCCAGTCGGCCGAGTTTCCTGGCCTCTTCAAGGCTGAGATATTTACCGCGCGCCATCGCCCTCAATCTCATGCTCATTTGCAGATACCATTCTGCTGGCGAAATAATGTGACCCCCGGAAAATTACACTAGCTCCTTCATTTAGAAACGCCGAAGAAATATTACCTCGCTCAATATCACTTAAATTGGACTCATGGTAAATATACACTCGGCCTGTAAACAACAAACCGGATGAGGCAACAGCCGATGATTCTCCTGGGGCCCCTCATTCGCAGGGTGTTATTAAAGTCTTCTTTAAACAAATCACTTAGCGTCTTCGGAGGTCGCTGAATAGCTGTCGACTCTGGCTCGACTGAATCGCCCTCAAGTATTTTCTCAGGGACGTCAACAATCCTCGGCGGCAATTTGGTTACGCCCCAGTTACGCAATTCTTTGAGTGTTAAATGCAAATCACGGAGAGAGTGGCCGGAATCAGGGGCATTAGTCTGCTTTTGGTGATCTTCACGCCAGCGCCACAGATATACACCCCCACAAAATGCGAGGGAGATGAAAAATGCTACACCAAACCGCAAAGCCTCAACCCATGTTTCTGAAGGCACCGCCATCATTTGGGATGCCGCCCAGCGCATCGGATATAGATCAAGGGCATTAAGGATCGCATTAATAAAGCGGATGCCGAGAGCGGTTGCGACCACACCCCCAGCCCAAAAAAGAAACGTCCCAGCAGCGCTCCGCTCAGCAATCTGACAGTTCTGCCCCGCCCCTCACGCGAGTCCGCATCATAGCTCGCGTCGGAACATGACGCTAGGGGATAATCGCCCTAATTTGCACAGGAAGAAATTTATATACGAGAGGTTCCGCGTCGCGATACCACCAAACGCCATGCAGCAACCGGAAAAAGCGCAGCCCAATGGGACGTTTCAAGCGTTTGCGAACGCGGCGTTTCTTGTGAAGAAGCCAGCCAACACCAACCTGGACTGGAAGCTTTGGGCATTAGGCGAAGAAGTAAGGGTAACAAATTATGAGACCCGTACAAGGTTTGGGAACTGGGCGCCCGCTTTTCCTCCACAACGATACAAAAGTATTTTCGCAAAAGACGACCAAGCCTGCGTCGACATGCTGTTCGTGAACGATCCCGACGACCCGAACACCCTGCCCGGCGGCAGACTGCCGGCGGGCTCCGGCCCACCCTACTATTGCCTCGGCCGGTGCAACAATCCGCCGATCGTCAATACCCTCTGAGCCGGTCGCGGGGTAGGCCCGCGGGCGGCCTACCCCGGCGGCCGTCGCGCGCGCAGCAGTTCGGCCTCGATCCGACGGGCCATCGAGTCCTGATACCGCACGTGGATCGTCTTCCGACTCCGGCGGTTCTCCGCGATGGCCGCGAGGCCCTCGGCGATATCGCCCGCGGCTAGATTGGCATCCGCCAACAAGGCGTGCGCGTAGATGGCCATCTGTTTCGACCCGGTGGCGAGATAGTCCTCGATGCCCTTGCGAAGTTCGCCGATGCCGCCGGCCGGATCGCCGGCCCGGGCCCGGGCCCAGCCGTGAATGATGCCGCTCCACGCATCCCAGTGCTTGAACTTCCGCTTGCGACTGATCTCGAGCGCCGCCGTGGCGAGATCCAGCGCCGCCTCGGCGTTCGGGGCCGTCCGCCCGACCGAGCGCGAGGGCCCAGGCGAGCATCGCCATGTCGACGATCCCGATGTCCGCCGAATGCAACTCGAAGATCTGGTCCGGAGACGCACCCTCGCGCAGAACGATCGCCTTTTCGAATGGCTCAATTCGTGAATTGTATGCGTCACCTTGTTACGGCGGCGGCGAGGCAGGCTCGGTCATTGGCGCCGGGGGCGAGGCCGACGAGGTGGAACCAGCTCAGGTAGTTGTCCAGATAGCGGGTGGCGATGCCGCGGCGGGGACGCAGCAAGTCCTTCAACCGGCTGTGGCGGCTGTTCACCGTCTGCACATGCAGATCGCCCCGAACCCGTTCCCCCATCGAGCGGTTGAGTGCTTCGTGGCTCACCCCGAGCGCGGCGGCGCAAGGTGGATAGCTCGCGCCACCGTCGGAGACCAGCAGGGCGTCCTTCGCGACCACCGGGTCGAGAGCAGCCGTGAGCGCCGCCGCGTCGACCCTGGGCAGCACCGCGCTCACCGTCGTCCCGCTCCGGTCCGCCGCCATGAGAACCGGCACCTGCTCGCGCGAGAGGCCGCGCTTCTTCGCCTTGCCGCCCCGCCGCCGTGCCTTGCGTCCCAGCCCGCGCGCGCCCTTCCGGCTCTCCAGGACGTAGGTCTCGTCCGCTTCCACGATCCCCTTGAGCACCTCCGAATCGCTCCGCGCCGCCGCCAGAAACCGGTGACGCCAGCGGAACGCCGTGCTCACCGCCACGTCGCAGCGCGCCGCCGAGGCCTTCACCGTCTCCCCCTCCGCCAGCGACGCCCCGAACGACAGCCAGCGTTCCTTGTGGTGCAGGCCCGACAGCGGCGTACCGGTCAGCGCGTTGAAGGTCCTGCCGCAGCCCTTGCACTGGTAGCGCCGCAGACCCCGCGCCATACCGCGCGAAACCGCCCCTTCGCTCGCGCAGTGCGGACAGCGCCGGGCCTCGTCCACACCAAGCTCGATCGCGGCCTTCGATGCCTCGCCTTCGCTCCGGCCCAACAGCACCGCGAGCGCCTCGTGCCGCTGCACGCGCGTCAGCCCGCGCGCCCCCGAAAGCCACACCTGGAAACCCTTGCCGTCCATGACCCAACCTCCTGACGTTCCGGGCATTCTATCACAAATGCATACGTTTCACGAATTGAGCCTTTCGAATTGCGAAATCGCTTCCTCGAACTGCCCCAGCATGAACCGGCTCATGGCCAGGTCGTGCGCCGCCAAGGCCGCCAGGGGCCGGCTGCCGGATCGAGCGGCGATCGCGTTGATTTCGTCGCAGATCGCCAAGGCGCTCTCGGGATCGCCCTCGATCAAATAACCGCCGAAGCGGACATGCAGCGAGAGAAACGCGTCGTCGTCCTGGGCGCCGGACGTCGACAACAGATCGTGCAGCGTCTCGAAGTTCCGGCGAACCGCCTCCGACCCGAATTCGCGCGTATGCAGCTCGACATTGTAGATCTTTCGCAGCTCGATTTCCTCTTGTGCCCGAATGTCTTCCTCGGAGATCCGCTCGTTGGCCCGCATCGCCGCCTCGATGTGCGAGATCGCCTCCTGCGTCGCGGAGCGACTCATTGCCAGCGTTGCCGCCTGGCGCCAGTTGTCCCTGGCCTCGACGGGCATCTCGGCCCTCCAGAAATGCTGGGCGACAACCTCGGGATTGCTCCGGAATACCCTCGGGAACTTCGCGATATATGCCTGGGCGATGCGGCGGTGGAGTGCCTGGGCGCGGCTCGAGAGCATCGCTTCGTAGGCGGCTTCCTGGATCAGGGCGTGGCGAAACGAATACACGTGCTGCGAACCGCCGCCGCGCGCGATCAGGATGTTGGCCTCGACCAGCTGGTCGAGAAGCCGCTGAGTGGCCTGGTCATCCAGGCCGTGCACGGCGGCGACATGCGCGGTGGAAAAGTTCCGGTCCAGGGCCGCGCAAACCGAAACGACCTCCCGGGCGTCCCGTAGACGGTCGATCTTCGCTTGAAACAGCTCTTTCAGGGTCGCCGGCAGCTCCAATTCGGTTTCGGGATCGATCCCCGTGGGAACGAGTTTACGGCGCTCGACCACCGACTTCGCCATCTCTTCCACGAAGAGCGGCACGCCTTCCGCCCGGGCGCTGATCTTTTCCTTGAACTCACGAGAGATCTCCTGTTCCGCGAGCAGGTATTCAATCATTTCGTTAGAATTGCGGCCTTCGAGCCGCGCCAACGACAACGTCGTTACCCGCGCCATACCGGTCCAACGGGCGTTGTAGTCAGGACGAAAGGTGCAGGTCAACAGAAGTTTCGTGCTCTCCAACGTATCTATCAATAGATCCAACAGTTCTTCCGACGACGGATCGATCCAGTGAAGATCCTCGAATATAATCACGACAGGTTGGTCGGACGCGAGACTTTCGATATGGCTCAAGAGCGTTGCGACAATGAGCTCTTTCAACTCATCCGCGGAAAGACCGTCCCCCGACTCCGGCGGGTCGACGGAGAGAAGCCGCGCGAACGATGCGATGATCCCCTGATCGACATCCTCGCGATGACCAAGGAACGACTCGATCTTTTCGAGCTTGGCGCGCGCGTCGTCGCCGTCCCCCAGCCCGATCGCCCGGTTGAGATGGTTGATCACCGGATAGAACGTACTGCCTTGGTGATAGGGCGAACATTGGAAGCTGAGCATGGTCGCGGGCTGGTCCCGCGTCTGCTCTATCAGGGCTTCGGCCAGGCGGGATTTGCCGATGCCGGCTTCGCCCGAAATCAGCACCGCCTGCCCCATGCCGCGCCGCACGTTCGCCCACCGGCCTTCGAGTATTTTACACTCTTACTCGCGCCCGATAAGCGGTGACAATGTGCCGTGTTGCCGCGCCTCGAACCGCCGTTCCGATTGACGGACTCCGCGAACGACCCACACGCCGATCGGTTCGGAAAAGCCCTTGAAACGATGCGCGCCGGCGAATCGGCAGTCGAAATTGTTGCCGAGCAGTCGGTACGTACTGCTGCTGATCGCGACGCTGTCGGTCTCGGTCGCGGCCTCGATGCGGGCGGCGAGGTTGGGAATGTCGCCCAACGCGAAGTGCGTGCCGGCCTTGCCACCACCGACGATTTCGCCGGTTAGGACGTCGCCCGTCGCAATTCCGATCCTGACGCCAAGCCGGTGTCCCGTCGGCAACGCCAAAAGGCGCACGCCGCCCGAAATCTCGAGACCGGCCAGGACCGCCCGTTCCGCGTCGTTCTCCTCGACGATCGGATATCCGAAGTAGGCAATAACGCCGTCGCCCTGAAACTGTGCGACATAGCCGAAATACTTTCTGTAGCGCACCCGGTTCCTTGGACACAAGTTTGTCTCACGCGGCGGGCCTGATTGAGATCGCGGCGTGCCACGCCTGACGAGCTTGAGCGGGGCTCAGGTAGCCGTTCTTTTCGACGATCCACTGGGCATTGTAGAGTTCGACGAAGTCGCGGACGGCGTCCCGCAGCTCCGCGATGTTGCGGTAGATGCGACCATGGATGATCTGTTCCTTCAGCGTGCGATTGAACCGCTCGGCGACGCCGTTGGTCTGGGGCTCGGCGACGAAGGCGTAGGACGGCTGGATGCCCCAGAACTTGATCTGGTTGGTGAAGTGGTCCGACAGATACTGGGAGCCGTGATCCATCCGCAAGGCCAGCCCCCGAGCCGCGCCGGCCGCGGTCGAGCCATACAGCCCGGCAAGCCCCATGGAGATCGGCTGCAGGGCGGCGAAGCGGTCGCCGCGCTTGCAGACATGCCAGCCGACACACTCGGCGTTCCAATGCTCGACGGCGGTGAAGATCCAGCCCCAGCCGTCGTCCACCGTGAACACCCGAACGCCATCGGTGCCCCACATGAGGTTCGGGGCATGAGTGATGATCTCACCGTCATGGGGATTGCCGCCACGGCGGCGGCAGCGATGGGGCGAGAGCAGATTGTTCTCGCGCATCAGGCGGAGCACCCGCTTGCGGGCAACCCGGATGTCGCGACAGACCCGAAGCCGAGCCCAGACCTTGCGGTAGCCCTCGCCCTCCCAGGGCGATGCCTCCAGGTCGGCTTCGATCGCCACCAGCAGCGCCTGGTCCGAGATCGCGGGCTTCGGTCCCCGACGCTTTGCCGGCGGCTGCTCGGCGTGCTGGCCGGAGGTCATGGCGTAGAACGAGGAGCGGGCCATGCCCCAGGCGGCGCAGACCCGCCGCAGGCCGTAGGCCAGACCCGTGCCGGGCGAGGTGGCGGCACTCATCGCCGCGACCTCCGCCGCCCCAAAGGGCCGAAGGTCTCCGTCTTGGCCTCCAGCAGTTCCACCTGCATGGTCAACTCTCCGATCCGCTTCATGGCGCTATCCAGTTCCGCCTGCACCGGATCGCCCTTGCGTTGCTTGAGCGAGGCGTCGATCCCGCCGATCGCTTTCTCACGCCACTGCTCGAGCCGGAAGATCTCTACGCCCAACTGGCGCGACAGAAGTTGCACCGGCTCGTCACGCAAAAGCCGCAGAACGACCTCACGCTTGCGCGCCACCGTCCATCGCTGGCCAAGTCCCAGCGGGCCTGCCGGCAAAGCCTGGCCTGGGGAAAACGTGGACGAGCCAAGCTCGCCCGCATTTACCACAGGCCCATCAACAGCAACTTTCTTCTCAAAATTATCGGCCATGTTCCGGTCCTCCTTGGACACTTCGATTAAGCCAATTCTGTGTCCAAGGAAATCGGGTCCGACTCAGCCGGAATACTTTCTTATCGCGTCGAGACAGATGTTTTGATAGGCCTGGAGCGTCTCGCGATAGACTTCCAGGCTCATCTCGGTGGACAGCCTGTGTAGCGCACCCGGTTCCTTGGACACAAGTTTGTCTCACGCGGCGGGCCTGATTGAGATCGCGGCGTGCCACGCCTGACGAGCTTGAGCGGGGCTCAGGTAGCCGTTCTTTTCGACGATCCACTGGGCATTGTAGAGTTCGACGAAGTCGCGGACGGCGTCCCGCAGCTCCGCGATGTTGCGGTAGATGCGACCATGGATGATCTGTTCCTTCAGCGTGCGATTGAACCGCTCGGCGACGCCGTTGGTCTGGGGCTCGGCGACGAAGGCGTAGGACGGCTGGATGCCCCAGAACTTGATCTGGTTGGTGAAGTGGTCCGACAGATACTGGGAGCCGTGATCCATCCGCAAGGCCAGCCCCCGAGCCGCGCCGGCCGCGGTCGAGCCATACAGCCCGGCAAGCCCCATGGAGATCGGCTGCAGGGCGGCGAAGCGGTCGCCGCGCTTGCAGACATGCCAGCCGACACACTCGGCGTTCCAATGCTCGACGGCGGTGAAGATCCAGCCCCAGCCGTCGTCCACCGTGAACACCCGAACGCCATCGGTGCCCCACATGAGGTTCGGGGCATGAGTGATGATCTCACCGTCATGGGGATTGCCGCCACGGCGGCGGCAGCGATGGGGCGAGAGCAGATTGTTCTCGCGCATCAGGCGGAGCACCCGCTTGCGGGCAACCCGGATGTCGCGACAGACCCGAAGCCGAGCCCAGACCTTGCGGTAGCCCTCGCCCTCCCAGGGCGATGCCTCCAGGTCGGCTTCGATCGCCACCAGCAGCGCCTGGTCCGAGATCGCGGGCTTCGGTCCCCGACGCTTTGCCGGCGGCTGCTCGGCGTGCTGGCCGGAGGTCATGGCGTAGAACGAGGAGCGGGCCATGCCCCAGGCGGCGCAGACCCGCCGCAGGCCGTAGGCCAGACCCGTGCCGGGCGAGGTGGCGGCACTCATCGCCGCGACCTCCGCCGCCCCAAAGGGCCGAAGGTCTCCGTCTTGGCCTCCAGCAGTTCCACCTGCATGGTCAACTCTCCGATCCGCTTCATGGCGCTATCCAGTTCCGCCTGCACCGGATCGCCCTTGCGTCGCTTGAGCGAGGCGTCGATCCCGCCGATCGCTTTCTCACGCCACTGCTCGAGCCGGAAGATCTCTACGCCCAACTGGCGCGACAGAAGTTGCACCGGCTCGTCACGCAAAAGCCGCAGAACGACCTCACGCTTGCGCGCCACCGTCCATCGCTGGCCAAGTCCCAGCGGGCCTGCCGGCAAAGCCTGGCCTGGGGAAAACGTGGACGAGCCAAGCTCGCCCGCATTTACCACAGGCCCATCAACAGCAACTTTCTTCTCAAAATTATCGGCCATGTTCCGGTCCTCCTTGGACACTTCGATTAAGCCAATTCTGTGTCCAAGGAAATCGGGTCCGACTCACGGTGGACAGCCTGGTGGAGCCCACCAGATCGACGAACATAAGTGTCAGCTGGCGGAGTTCGTCGCTCGAAAAATCGGGAAGACCGGCGGCTTGGACCTCACCCGAAAGTCGGACCGAACCGGGCGCGGCCCCTTCCCGCCCCGGCGGAGCGCCGTGCCGCGTAAGCGCGGTCAGTCCCAGCATCATGCGCTTGCGGTCGCCGAGCGTGAAGCCGAGTTCGCGCAGGTCGTCTTCCGTGAGTTCCGACAGGACGTCGAAATCGACCGAACTCGACTCCAGGACCTCATAATATTGGTTGAGGCCAAGTCCGGCGAGCCAGGTCCGAAGCGTCGTCAAAACCGTTGACCCCAATCTCGATTAATTTGCTTCCCCGACGTGCTTCAAAGGACGTAAAACGATGAACTAATCGGATTGGATTAAATGATAGGGCTTATCCCTTTGAGCCCGGTTTGACGAGATGTTGAGTTTCTGGTGGGCGTCGGCAGCATGTTCGTGTAATGTTCCGTCATGGCCAGCCGCTGGAAATATGACCGCCCCATGTCCCGCGCCGCCTTCGAGGCGCGCTTTCCCGATGAAGCCTCCTGTGCCCGGCATCTCGCCGCCAGGCGCTGGCCCGACGGCTTCGTCTGCCCCGCCTGCGGCCATGACAGGGGCTGGGAACTGAAGCGGCGCCGGGCGAGCTGGGAATGTGCGGCCTGCGGGAAGGAGACCTCGGTGACCGCAGGCACGATCATGCACCGCAGCCACTTGCCCCTGAAGACCTGGTTCATGGCCGTTCACATCGTGACCAGCCACTCGAATGGTATCTCCGCCCTGCAACTCCAGGCCCAGCTCGGGCTCGGCAGTTACAAGAGTGCCTGGCTCCTGCTGCACAAGCTGCGCCGTGCCATGGTCAATCCGGATCGCAGCCTGCTTGAGGACCTGATCGAGATCGATGAGGCCACCCTCCCGTTCCGCACCGCAAAAGACCCGGCCACAGGCGGGCAAGGTCGCAGCCCACAAGGCAAGATGCGCATTGCCGGCGCGGTCGAGCTATCGCCCGAGGGCGAGCCACGCCGCATCCGGCTGGCGCCGATCGGGGATTTCTCCGCGCGCAGCCTTCGTGCCTTCGTTGCCGGAACCTCGGCGCCGGGCGCGCGGGTGATTACCGATGGCTGGAGCGGTTATTGCGGCCTGCCCGACCACGACCACCAGCCCAAGGTCGTCGGTGCAACGCCCGCCCATCTCGTGCTGACGTGGATCCATCGTGTGTTCTCGAACCTGAAGCGCTGGGCGCTCGGAACCTTCCATGGCCTGCGCCGCGCCCATCTGCGCCGCTACCTCGACGAGTTCGTGTTCCGCTGGAACCGCCGCCGCCACACCGCAACGGCTTTCGATACCCTGCTCGGCATCGGCACGCGCCTGCGACCCGCCGACTACCGCGACATCGTCGGACAACACGTCTGATCCCGGCAGGCCGGGCGCCAGCCATCGCCCGCCCTCCGATCCGCCTCAATCGGAGCCGAATACCGGCCCTCCAGTCTGCCTGACAGCACTCGAAACCAACTTCCTCAAGTCCAAAAGCTCCCGCACATCCCCCGGCACGGTCCGAAAACCGTGCCTGGAACGTAGAAGGCCGATCAACATCTGGTGTGACCGGAAGCAAAGGGATAAGCCATTAAATGATTTCGATCTCGGCTCGGGATCGTCGAGGATAAGCATTCGGGTTCCATGTGTCCATAAGCCCGCTGTCGAGCGCGCCTTCGGCGAGTGCGCGGTCGGCGAGGTCAGCGCTTGCGTATCTTGACGAAGAACAGGAAGGGGGCCGCCAGCAGGCCGGTGAGCGTATACATCAGGAAGGCGTTGGAATAGCCGATCATGTCGGCCTGGCGGGTGATCTCGCGGCTGATGGCGGCGAGACCGGCGATCGACTCGTAGTTCCAGAGCCCGGTGACGGAGTCGAAATGCAGGCTTTCCTTGAACGGCGTGACGTGCTCCGTCAGTTCCGAATAGTTCACTTTGCCGGTGCGGATGATCGCGATGACACTGAGCGAGATGAAAATCGAGGAGCCGAAGTTTCTGAGAAGGTGGAAGAGCGAGGAGGCCTCCGGCAGACGGGCGGGGGAAAGCGTCGCGAAGGTGACGATCGACAGCGGCACCCACATGACGCCGCAGCCGAAGCCCTGCACCGCGCCGACCCAGGCGACCTCGCTCGCCGCGACGTCGAGGCCGAAGTGGGCCATCCGCCAGCCGCTGAAACAAACGAGCGCGAGGCCGAGCGACAAGCCGATGCGGGGATCGAGCCGGCCGATGCGGGCCGCCGCCAGGAAGCCGAACACCATGCCGCCGCCCCGGCTCGCCAACAGCGAGCCGATCATCGAATCGGGAAATCCCTGCAGGCTTTGCAGCATCGGCGGCAGGATCACGGTCGGCGTGATGTTGAGGGTGCCGTAGACGAAGACCAGCAGCAGGCCGATGGTGAAGTTGCGGTCTAGGAACAGGGTCGGGCTGATGAAGGGCGCCTCGTGGGTCAGCGAATGCACCACGAAGACATAGAAGCCGAGCGCCATCAGCGTCGTCACCATGACGATCTCGGCTGAATCGAACCAGTCCCGCCGCTCGCCCCGATCCATCATCAGCTGCAAACAGGTGATGGCGATGGACAGCGCGAGGAAGCCGGTCCAGTCGAGACGGATCGCCTTCGGCTTGGAGAAATCGCGGATGAAGGCGAGGACGCCGGCGAGGCTGACGACGCAGAGCGGCAATACCAGGAGGAAGACCCAACGCCAGTTGTACTCCTCCGCCAGGTAACCGCCGATGGTCGGCGCGATCGCCGGGCCGATCACCACCGACATGCCGAAGACGCTCTGCGCGCCGGCGCGTTTGTTCTCGGGATAGGCGCCAACGATGATCGCCTGCGCCAGCGGCACCAGCGGCGCGCCGAACAGGCCCTGACCGATGCGGTAGATCAGCAGCGGCCCGAGCGACGTCGCCGAGGCGCAGAACATGGTCGAGATGGTGAAGCCGACGATGGCCCAGATCAGCACCCGGCGCTGGCCGAAGCGGGCGACGATCCAGCCGGTCATCGGGGTCGCCACGCCGGTCGCCACCACGTTCAGCGTGACCACCCAGGAGACCTGGTCCGGCGTCGCGCCGAGCGCCCCCTGCAGCTGCGGCAGCGCCACGGAGACGATGGTCAACGTCAGAGCGTAGAGCATCGTACAGGCGGACATGGTGGCCAGGATCAGCCTCCGCTCCATCGGGCTGAAGTCCTGCGCGGTGAGGGTCTCGGAGTCCGACATGGCGCCTGCTTTCGCCGGCCATAATCCAGATGGCCGGGGTGCCAGGCAAGTGGCGCGGTGATGGTTGCCATGCCCGCCGCCGTCGTCTATTCAGGGGCCGGACGGCGCGAGCGTGGCGGAATTGGTAGACGCGATGGCCTCAAAAGCCATTTCCTTTACGGGAGTGTGAGTTCGAGTCTCACCGCTCGCACCATCGGCCCCGTGCTTGGTCCTCGCCCGAGGAAGGATCCCGCGGATGAGCCGTTTCCAACTCGACACGACCGTCGCCGATCCCGAAAACCGCGCGCGCGCGATCTCGCACTTGCGCGCGGCTGGCGTCCGCCTGCCGCGCTTCTCGGAGCTTGCCGATCCGGCGACGATGCCGGAGGCGGTCCGGGCGGCCCTCGGCGGAATCGCGCCGGATGCGGCCGATCCCCGGAACCTTTACCGCGTCACCTGGCATAACGGGCCCGACCGGGCCTCTACCGTGCCGGTGCCCATGCACCTGGCGCTGCCGCGGGCGCTGACCGGCGTGCGGGCGACCATCCTGGTGGTGCTGGGCGACCGCTTCCCGATGATCGGCGCACATAAGGTGCTGGCCGCTTATGGCTGCCTGGCGCCGAGGTTGATCACTGGAGGATTCGATCCTACCCGGCACCGAGCCGTCTGGCCGTCCACCGGGAACTACTGCCGGGGCGGCGTCGCCATCTCGACGCTCATCGGCTGCCGGGGCGTCGCCGTGCTGCCGGAGGACATGAGCGCCGAGCGCTTCCGCTGGCTCGAGTCCTGGACCCGCGATCCCGACGACATCATCCGCACGCCAGGCTCGGAGAGCAACGTCAAGGAGATCTACGACAAGTGCGCCGAATTGGCGGCCGCCCAAGAGAACGTGATTTTGAACCAGTTCTCGGAGTTCGCCAACTACCTCGTCCACCACGAGGTCACGGGACCGGCGCTGGAACGGGTGTTCGAGCACCGGCGCGACCACCGGGCGGAATTGAAGCTGGCGGCCTTCGTCTCGGCCACGGGTTCCGCCGGCACGATCGCGGCCGGCGACTATCTGAAGGCCCGACACGGCGCGGCCATCTGCGCGGTCGAGGCGCTCGAATGCCCGACCATGCTTTATAACGGCTACGGCGAGCACAACATCCAGGGCATCGGCGACAAGCATGTGCCTCTGATTCAGAACGTGATGAACATGGACGCCGTCGTCGCCGTCTCCGACCGGGCGACGGACCAGCTGAACCTGCTGTTCAACACCGAGGTCGGGCGGCGCCACCTGGTCGAGCGCCAGGGACTGTCCGCGGAGCTGGTGGCGAGCCTCGAACACCTCGGCCTCTCCTCCATCTGCAACGTGCTCGCGGCGATCAAACTGGCGAAGGCGCTGGACCTCGGCCCGGACGACGCCATCCTCACGGTGGCGACCGACGGCGCCGCGCTCTATGAAAGCGAGCAGGCCCGGACCCTTGCCCGCGATTTCGGGGGCGGCTTCGACGAGGTCGCGGCCGGCGCCACCTTCGCCCGCCATCTGGCCGGCGCCGACACCGCCCATGTCGAGGAACTGGACCACGCGGCGCGCAACCGCATCTTCAACCTCGGCTATTACACCTGGGTCGAACAGCAGGGCGTCGCCCAAGCCGATTTCGACGCCCGCCGCGAGCCGGGCTTCTGGCACGACCTCCTCGCCTACCCCGCCGTCTGGGACGAACTGATCGACGAATTCAACGCCGAGACGGGGGTGGGGACGGTTTAGACTCATTCAGGATTGGCCCCGGCCACCCGCTCCCCGGGCCCCTCGGTTTACGCTTCGCGAAAGCGCTGATAGGCTCCGCCCGGTACCGATGATTGCCCCGAGGCAAATTCATGACCAATGCGCCGCTGCTTCGCGTTACCGATCTGAAAACCCATTTCATGATCAGGGAAGGTGTCGTGCGCGCCGTCGATGGCGTCAGCTTCACCGTCGAGGCCGGCAAGGTCCTGGGCATCGTCGGCGAGTCGGGGTGCGGCAAGAGCATGACCGCGCGCTCGATCCTGCGCCTGGTACCCGACCCGCCGGGCCGCATCGTCGGCGGCGAGATCGAGTTCGACGGCATCGACATCCTCTCGCTCTCGACCCGCGAGATGCAGTCGATCCGCGGCGATCGGATCTCGATGATCTTTCAGGATCCCATGGTCTCGCTCAATCCGACCATGAAAGTCGGCGACCAGATCGTCGAGGTGTTGAAGATACATCGCGGCTACGGCCAGAAGGCCGCGGTCGATCGCGCGGTCGAGCTGTTGCGCGCGGTGAACATCCCGGAGCCGGAAACGCGGCTGGGCGACTATCCCCACCAGTTCTCGGGCGGCATGCGCCAGCGGGCGATGATCGCGATGGCGCTCGCGTGCGAGCCGAAGCTGCTGATCGCGGACGAACCGACGACGGCCCTCGACGTCACGGTGCAGGCGCAGATCCTCGACGTGCTGCGCACCATCCGCGAAGAGTCCGACACCGCAATCATTCTGATCACCCACGACCTGGGCATGGTGGCGGAAGTGGCCGACGACATCGTGGTGATGTATGCCGGCAAGTTGGTCGAGGAGGCCAACGTCTACGATCTCTTCGATGCGCCCTCCCATCCCTATACCCAGGGCCTGTTGAAGTCCCTGCCCTCGCCCGAGTTCCGGGTCGAGGAACTGACGCCCATTCGCGGCCAGCCGCCGGACCTGTCGCGCGTCCCCGTCGGCTGCAGCTTCGCCCCCAGATGCGACTACCGCATGGACGTCTGCACCCGCGAGGAGCCCCCGTTCCGAGAAATCGCCGTCGGGCATCGCAGCCGATGCTGGCTGGAACAGGCGCCCGTTCCGGGCGCGGCGCCAGCGGCCGGGTAAGCGGAACGCCGGGGGAGGGGACATGGAAAAACTGCTGTCGGTTCGCGGTCTCACCAAGTTCTTTCCCGTGCGTCGCGGTGTCCTCTTCCCTCGCGTCGCCGGCCATGTCCGCGCCGTCGACGACGTCAGCTTCGATCTGCACAAGGGCGAAATTCTCGGCCTCGTCGGCGAGAGCGGCTCCGGCAAGACGACGACCGGGCGGCTGGTGGTCCGTCTGCTCGAGGCGACGGCCGGCGAGGTCACGTTCGAGGACAAGAGCATTCTCGACATGGACGAGGCCGAGTTCCGGCCGCTGCGCCGCGACATGCAGTTCATCTTCCAGGATCCTTATTCCTCGCTCAATCCGAGGCTCACGGTCGGCCACACGATCGCGGAGCCGCTGCGCACGCACGGCGTCGCCAGCGGGCAGTCGGTGCGCGAGCGGGTCCAGGAGCTGCTCGACATCGTTGGCCTCCCGCCCAGGCTGGCCAATCGCTACCCGCACGAATTCTCCGGTGGTCAGCGCCAGCGCATCGGCGTCGCCCGGGCGCTCGCGCTCAATCCGAAGCTGATCGTCGCCGACGAGCCGGTGAGCGCGCTCGACGTCTCGATCCAGGCCCAGGTCCTGAACCTGCTGCATCGCCTGCGCCGGGACTACGGCCTCTCCTACCTCTTCATCGCGCACGACCTCAACGTGGTGCAGCATCTCTGCGAACGCATCGCCGTCATGTATCTCGGCAAACTGGTCGAGATCTCCGACCGCGACGCGCTCTACGCAGAACCGTTGCACCCCTATACCCAAGCCCTGATTTCGGCCATTCCGGTACCGAACCCCAGGGCCAAACGGGACCGGATCATCCTGAAGGGGGAGATTCCGAGCCCGATGAACCCGCCCCAGGGTTGCCACTTTCACCCCCGCTGCCAGGCTTGCATGGCGATCTGCAAGACGGAGCGGCCGGTCATGAAGGAGATAAAGCCGGGACACCGCGTGGCCTGCCACCTATACTGACCCGACCATGTACGATCGGCTTGCTTCGAAAGCCATGCGCAAGCTTGCGGGTCACGCGCATTTTTCACTCGCCGCCGGGGTCTCGGTCCGGTCGGCGACGCCAAACGGGAGGATGGCATGAAACGACGAGAATTCTTGAAGGCGACGGGCGTCGCTGGCGGCGCGCTGTTCGCGGGAGATTTCCTGTTCTCCAAGGTGGTCTCGGCCCAGGGCAAGAAGGTCCTGCAAGTGGCCGTGAGTTCGGACGCGTGGAACCTGGACGTCAGGAGAGGGACCGACGTCACCGGAATAAACATCTGCAAACAGCTCTATAACGGCCTGATGAACTACGACTCCGACGGCAACATGTTCGCCGACCTGGCGGTCGGAAAGCCGGAACAGCCCGACGACAAGACCTATATCTTCAAGCTGCGCCAGGGCGTGCAGTTCCACGGCGGCTTTGGCGAGCTGACGGCGGAAGACGTGGTCTATTCCTTCGACACCATTCGCGGCACGGGCGGCGAGAAGGGCACTTTCCTGGCGCTTTGGCTGCGGCCGGTCGACAAGGCCGAGGCGGTCGACAAATACACCGTCAAGTTCACCATGAAGGCGCCCTATGGTGACTTCCTGGACGCCTGCACGCTCTGCAAGATCGTCTCCAAGAAGGCCGCGGAAGAGCGTGGCAAGGACTTCACCCGCCAGCCGATCGGCTCCGGGCCCTTTGAGTTCGTCGAGTGGGTGAAGGACGACCACATCACGCTCAAGAAGTTCGACAAGTACTTCACCAAGGGCGTCCCGAAACTGGACGGCGTCTTTATCCAGATCATTCCCGACGACACGGTGAAGGTCACCAACCTGATCACCGGCCAGGTCGACATGATCAAGGAGATCCCGCCGCGCAACCTGGCGCAGCTTAAGAAGACGCCGGGCATCGTCGTCGGCCAGCGCACCGGCACCCAGTGCGAGCAGCTTTACTTCAACTGCGAGGTAGAGCCCTTCAACGACGTCAACGTGCGCCGCGCGGTCGCCTTCGCCATCGACCGGAAGTCGATCGCCGACAAGGTCTTCTTCGGCATGGCGCAGCCGGGCCGGGCGATGCTGACGGAAGAGCAGATGCCCTTGAAGAAGTATCCGTCGAACATGCCGGTAATCGATTACAATCCGGAGAAGGCCAAGGCGTTCCTGGCCAAGAGTTCGAAGGCGGGCGGTTTCGAGTTCACCTGCCTGACCACCGGGCAGGGCTGGTTCGTCGAGCAGCTGACGGTGATGCAGGCCAACTTCGCGGACGTCGGTATCAAGATGATCATCGAGCCGCTGGAGAAGAGCGTGATGTTCGGCAAGATGCGGGAGGGCCAATACGAGGCCACCTTCGAGGACCTGAACGCCGCCTACTTTGGTTTTGGCGCGGCGACGCCGGCGTTGTTCTACACGCCGCCGGAGCGCTGGCTGAACTGGAAGGACGAAAAGGCCCTGGCGGCGGACGAGCTGCTGAAAAAATTCGTCACCACCTTGGACGAGAACAAGAAACACGAAATCTTCGGCGAATTCCTGAAGATCGTGAACGACCAGATCCCCTACACGCAAGTCGTCTTTGTCGACAGTACCGACGCGTGGAAGGACAGCGTCAAGAACTACAAGACCTCCCTGCCCAACGACAGTTTGTGGTGGGAGACCGATCTCGGCTGACGTTGTTGACGTCACGAGTGCGTGGAACAGCCGTGGCCGCCGACGCGCGGCCACGGCCTTTCCGCCGAATCGGCGGAAGCCCGGCTGACGGAGGTTGCTCATGAATTTTTGGCAGTATCTCGTCAAGCGTCTGATCCATTCGATTCCGGTCTTCATCGGGATCTCGCTGGTGGTCTTCTCGCTGATCCACCTGATCCCCGGTGATCCGGCGATCGCGGTCCTGGGCGAGCGGGCGACCGACGAAGAGGTCGAAGCGCTGCGCGACGCGTGGCACCTGAACGATCCCTTGTGGCAGCAGTTCGGCATCTGGCTGTTCAATATCCTGCAGGGTGATCTCGGCCGCTCGCTGCACACCAATCAACCGGTCTCCGAAATCATCGCCAGCCGGCTGCCGGCGACCGCGATCCTCTCCTCCATCGCCATCGTGGTCTCGTTGATGATCGCCATTCCCGTCGGCATCATCTCGGCGCTGAAGCGCAACACCTGGATCGACCACGTCGCCCGCGTCATCGCCATGTTGGGCGTCAGCATCCCGAACTTCTGGCTCGGCATCGTCTTCATCATAATCTTCGCCGTCCATCTCGGCTGGCTGCCGCCCGGTGGCTACCACTTCTCCAAGGGCTTCTGGGCCGGCATGCAGGGCATGATTCTGCCTGCGACGGCGCTCGGCGCCGCTTACGCGGCGATTACGACGCGGATGATGCGCTCGTCCATGCTCGAGATACTGCGGCAGGAATATATCGAGACTGCCCGCGCCAAGGGCCTGACCGAGCCCCGGGTCATTCGCCTGCATGCGATCAAGAACGCGATCATTCCGACCATAACCGTCATCGGCATGCAGATCGGCTATCTGTTGAGCGGTGCCGTGCTGACCGAGACCATCTTCTTCATGCCCGGCGTCGGGCGCGAACTGATCACGGCGCTCTCCAAACGCGATTTCCCGATCATCCAGGGCCTCATTCTGTTTTTCGCCACGGTGTTCGTGGTCACCAGCATCATCGTCGACCTGAGCTACGCCTTTCTCAATCCCAAGATCGAATACAGCTGAGACGAGGAGACCGATCCATGGTTACGCATGATGTCGTCGACGCCCTCGTCACCGAAGACGAGCATCCCCGGCGCGGTCAGTTCCGGCTCTTCGTCGATGCCTTTCTCGCCAACAAGCTGGCGGTCATGGGGCTCGTATTGGTCTTGATCGCCGTGTTCGTCGGCCTAACCGCCGATCTGATCTCGCCGCAGGATCCGAACGCGCAGAACCTGGCGCGCCGACTCGAGGCGCCGAGCGCCGACTACCTGCTCGGCACCGATCAATATGGCCGCGACCTCTTGAGCCGGATTCTCCACGGCACCCAGGTTTCGCTCTTCGTCGGCTTCGTCAGCATTCTCGTCGCCTGCGGCTTCGGCGTGGTGTTCGGCGGCATCGCCGGATACTTGGGCGGCATCGTCGACGACATCGTGATGCGGATCATGGACGTCTTCCTGGCTTTCCCCGCCCTGATCCTGGCGATCGGCATCCTCGCCGTCCTGGGGCCGAGCGTCGGCAACGTCATCACCGTGATCGCCGTCGTCTCCATCCCGCAGATCGCCCGCGTCACCCGTTCGGCCGTGCTGACGCAGAAGGAGGAGGAGTATGTCCAGGCCGCGCGCGTGATCGGCCTGCCGGCCTATGTCCGCCTTTTCAAGCACGTGCTGCTGAACTGCCTAGCGCCAATCACGGTGCAGGCGACGCTGCTGGTGGCCTGGGCGATCCTGACGGAAACCGCGCTCAGCTTCCTCGGTCTCGGCGTGCGCCCGCCGACGCCGACCTGGGGCACTATCCTGTTCGAGGGCAAGGACTACATCCTGCTCAACATGTGGTGGATGAGCCTGTTCCCCGGCATCGCCATCATGTTGACCATGCTGGGCCTCAACTTCCTCGGCGACGGCCTGCGCGATGCGCTCGACCCCAAGGTCAGGACCGACTGAGCGCTCACCAACGCAAGCATCACCCGGAGGATCCCCATGGCCAGCAAGCCGTCACGCCTGTCCACGCGCATCGACTTCGAGGCGGACGGCAGGCAGCTGGGCTACGTGCAGCTGCCGCACTCGGTGCACCGCTCCGCCTATGGCTGGCTGCCGGTGCCCATCGCCTGCGTCAAGAACGGCGCCGGGCCGACGGTACTGTTGAGCTCCGGCGTGCACGGGGACGAGTACGAGGGCCAGGTGACACTCTCGAAGCTGATCCGCGATCTCGACGCCGACGAGGTATCGGGCCGCGTCATCGTGCTGCCGATGGCCAATTATCCGGCCGCCAAAGCGGGCCTCCGGACCTCGCCGATCGACGAGTTGAACTTGAACCGGGTTTTCCCGGGCGATGCCGACGGCACGCCGACCCAGGCCTTGGCGCACTACATCGACGGCGTGCTGATGCCCATGGCGGACTATTTTCTCGACCTGCATTCGGGCGGCAGCTCGCTGATGTACCTGCCGACGGCGATCCTCGGCGGCGCCCAGATGTCAGACGAGGTGCGCGACGAGAAGCTCGAGCTCGGCCGTGTCTTCGGCGCGCCCTACAGCTTTCTCTTCCCCAGTGGCCAGGGCGGCAACGCCACGACCGCGGCCTCGGCCGCCGACCACGGCGTCATCTCGATCGGGACCGAGATGGGGGGCACCGGCACGGTGACGCCCGAATGCCTCAGGATCTGCGAGGGTGGCGTGCGGCGCGTGCTGCGCCATCTGGGTGTCTGGCACGGCGCCGTCGGGCCCGACGAGGCGCCGGCGGTCGAAAGTCGGGTGTTGACCGCGCCGTCGTGGGAATATTTCACCTACGCGCCCGAGGATGGCCTGTTCGAGCCCCGGGCCGAACTCGGCGACGAGGTCGAGGCGGGCCAGCTCGCCGGTTTCATGCACGAGCCGGCGACGCCGGGCTTCGAGCCGGTGCCGGTCCACTTCGAGGTCCCCGGCGTCGTCATCTGCAAACGCGTCCCCGGCCGCTCGGAGCGGGGCGACTGTCTATTCCACCTCGGCGTCGACCTCGAGGCGTAATCGCGGATCCTCGGGTAAAAGTCCCTCGCGACGCTCGGAGGCTGAAAATCTTCCGGGGAATTGTCGCGGCGCCGTTTGAACCGCCCGGCGCCCCGTGCTCGAGTTCGCCGGGAGACGCCACTGTCCGTCGGCCACGGGCGAGACGGACCTCATGGCGGCAAAGGCGTTGCTCCGGGCCGATGGGTTATCCGTGGCGGCGCGCACCCCGTAGCGCCACATTCCCGGTGGGCAAGGGGCAATCGGAAGCGCCCACGCGGCGGCGATCGGCGCCATGTCGGCTATCCGGGGTATAGTCCCCATTTGGGAGACATGGTCGATTCCGTCATTGATAGCCAGGAATCGCCGTCGGCCAGCCGCACGTCGGTCCGCCGCGATTTGGTGGATCCCAAGATGAACGGGGTGACGGGTCTCGTTGGGAAGAAGACGAGTAGAGGCAGCGTCACCGGCGCAATTGATTTGACATATTAATCCTAATTTCCTAATTTGACATCCAAGAAGTTGGTGGGCGGTTTGTGTAAGGAGAAACGCCGGCACCAAGGGAGGTTCTTCCACATTAAGCCAATACAGAGACATAGCACCATGTTAGTGTTGTTGGCTGTTATTGTGTGTTTGGGCCTTGCACCCGCTGCTAACGCGGAGTCGCATGGTGTCCATGATCCCATTCAGATGCGGCCTAACGCGTCAAACACTGCCGCACCCGACACGAAAGCTGGTACCCGGCCATTAATCGTAGAAAAAGGAAGCTTCAGCTCTACGCGACAAAATATTTCCTCGGCGTTGCGATCAGTCCTTTCGAACATCAGCAGTCAGGGTATCACGAGAGCTAATGTTCGTGAAATGAACATTGCCGCGCTTGCCAACCCGCTGGTGCGAATAGATCCGGACGGCCGTATACAGGTTTACGTTTATCTCGCTTCTCTTGGTGAAGCCGAGCTCGACGTTCTTCGCTCTCTTGACGTCGAGGTCGAAGTCATCAACAAAGACCCGGCGATCGTTCAGGGCCTGGCACCCTTTGACCGAATCGAGGAGATCGCGGCATCGCCCTTCGTACAAAGGGTCACGCAGCCCAGCTACGGGCGCCCACGAGCCGGCAGCAAGACGACCGAGGGCGACACGATCCTAAAGGCTGACCAGCTCCGCGCGCTTGGAATTGACGGTACCGAAATGAAGGTGGGGATCATCTCGGACGGCGCCAACAACTGGATCGAATCTCAGGCGAGCGGCGACTTGCCCGCCTCCGGCATCACGCGTTACGGCAGCTGCACACCAAGCGCCCCCGATTTCTCAATTTGCAGATCAGGCCGCACCTGCAATGAAGGCACGGCGATGGCGGAAATCGTTCACGATATCGCCCCCGGGGCGCGGATCGCCGTAGCTGCCGCGGGCACCAGCCTTGAGTTCATCGCCCGAGTCAACGATTTGGTGAACACATTCGGGGCAGACATTATCGTGGATGATTTGGGGTTTTCCTTCGAACCGTATTTCGAGGATTGACTCCTCGCCCAGGCCGTGGCTGGCGTCAAGGATCAGGTCGTCTTCGTCTCGTCCGCCGGAAACGCGGCGCGGAAGCATTATGAGGCGGATTACAAGGACAATTCGAACCTTCATGATTTCGGACTCAGAGCCGGGGGTTCCACTGACTTGACCATGGATGTTCTCGTCGGCCTTGGCGAGTTCCTTTTCACGGTCTTACAATGGAACGATCAGTTCGGCCTTTCCGCCAACGATTACGACCTCTTCTTATTTGACGGGGCGGAAACTACCATCGTCGCGAGCAGCAGAGACTTGCAGGATGGCACCCAGGATCCCCGAGAGTTTGTATGCTATTTCAACCCCGCGTTTTTCCAAGTCAGAAGGAAAATCGTGGTGGGCCGGTTTTCCGGAGCGGGCAGGCGCCTAGAGATGTTCCTCCGTGGCGGGATCCAGATCGACGAATACAATGTTCCCGACGGAAGTATCTTCGGCCATTCGGCCGTGCCCGGGGTATTGGCCGTCGGCGCAATCGATGCCGCCGATCCCGGAAATGACACGATCGAACCGTTTAGTTCTCGAGGACCGTCGAGAATTGACTTCAGTAGCCTGCAAGATGCAGGAGCAGGCGTGATAGATGTCCCTAACTTGAACTTCTCCAGTCTTAGCGGTTTCGACGGAATTTCTTATCGCGGGCAGACGTTTATAGCATTACCGAGGCTTGCACAAGAGCTTACGATTTACGTTGGGCCTAAGGCTATACATTTTCGTGTTCTTCTGCCTGAAGTTGACAAGGCTGATGGCAAAATTTTTCCACGGACTGTTCTTTTTTGAAAGCAGCCGGTTAACGACTCCGAGCAGTGGGTCTCTAACGCCAACAACCGTTGATCTCGGTGGTATAAATTTAGTTAGTGGTCGGTTGTATGCTTTTTTATTGGATTCCTTTGTTGAGGTAACGGCGAACACACAAGACAATGCCAACAATAACGCACGGACAGGGTCAGCTATTTCTGATTCGAGTAAAGACATTTATCCAGAAGGACAAATAATCCGAAACTTTTTAGGTCTCTTTCCAGGTAGCACTAGGGAAGACCACTTCACCGCTGGGCTTCACCCAACGCCAGCCCTTAGAGTCCGACTCGAAATGAATCGAGTGTTTTCAGGCTCTTGCGAGACGGCGCGTGAGGAGTTGGATGCTGGCGAGGAAGATCCAGGCCTCGGCGGTCTCGATGGCCGTCTCGAAGTCCTTGGCCAGCCGCCGGTTTCGATTGAGCCAGGCGAGCGTGCGCTCGACGACCCATCGGCGGGGCAGGAGTTGGAAGCCCTTCACGCCCGCGGGACGGTTGACGATCTCCAGCGACCAGCGGCCGATCCGCTTCAGTGCGCCCTCGAGCTTGGGCCCGGCATAGGCGCCGTCGGCGAAGACGTGGCGCAGGCGGGGAAAGTGGCGGGGGATGGCGGCGAACACCGCCGGCGCGCCGTCGCGGTCCTGGATCTCGGCGCCGTGGACCACGACCGCGACCAGCAGGCCGCCGGTGTCGGTGAGGATGTGACGCTTGCGGCCCTTGACTTTCTTTCCGGCGTCGAAGCCCCGGATACCGCCGCTTTCCGTGGTTTTTACGCTCTGACTGTCGATGATACCGGCCGACGGGCCGGCCGCGCGGCCCTCGGCCTCGCGCGCCGCGACCAGCAGTTGCCGGTTGACCTCGGACCAGGTGCCGTCGTCCCGCCAGAGATAAAAGTAGCGCTGCACCGTCGAGCGTGGCGGGAAGTCCCGGGGCAGCATGCGCCATGGACAGCCGCTACGCAGTAGGTAGAGGATCGCGTTCACCACCTCGCGCAATGCCGTCGTCCGAGGCCGTCCCAGCGCTTTGGCGCGAGGCAGCAACGGCTCCAGCACCTTCCATTCTCCATCCGTCAGGTCGCTTGCGTAGCGCAGCAGGTCGCGTTCATACTTCGGGCGAGTGATTTTGGTCCACATGTTGTGTCTCCCTGGTTGCTAAATACAAACAGTGAATCACAACTGACTGAAATCACTCAACTCTTTTCGGGCCAGACACTAAGGGATATGGCATTCACTTTAAGATTTTCGGAGCGCCGTCCGAAGCCAGACTTAACCGCGATTGACGGCGTTTCGGTGACCGGTACAGGCGGATTTCAACAGACTTTTTTCTGACATCTTCCTCCGCACCACATGTAGCTGGGGTTACGGCACTACTAAAGGCTGACCGGCGTTCAGCAACCCCTTCTAAAATAGCAAGTGCGATGACGATGTCCGCGATCGATCTAGGGACTGTAGGCTACGACAGCATTTATGTGTACGGTCGGCTCGATGCCATGGCAGCACTTCAGTGGCTACGTCAAAAAAATTCCCGATACGGACCATGATGGCGTTGAGGATCGATTAGACTTGGATGATGATGATGACGGTTCGAATGATAGTATCGAGATTTCTATTGGGACTAATCCCTTGAATCCTGACACTGACAACGATGCTCTAACGGATGTTGAAGAAATCGTTCTCGGTACCGATCCTAATAACCCTGATACCGACAATGATGGAACGGATGACGGCGCTGAAGTCCACCAGGTTAGCGATCCCACCGTCAACATACCAGCGGCGATCATCCCCGTTATTATAATATGGCTCAATTAGTGAAACGTATGTATTTGTGATAGAATGCCCGGAATGTCAGGAGGTTGGGTCATGGACGGCAAGGGTTTCCAGGTGTGGCTTTCGGCGGCGCGCGGGCTGACGCGCGTGCAGCGGCACGAGGCGCTCGCGGTGCTGTCGGGCCGGAGCGAAGGCGAGGCATCGAAGGCCGCGATCGAGCTTGGTGTGGACGAGGCCCGGCGCTGTCCGCACTGCGCGAGCGAAGGGGCGGTTTCGCGCGGTATGGCGCGGGGTCTGCGGCGCTACCAGTGCAAGGGCTGCGGCAGGACCTTCAACGCGCTGACCGGTACGCCGCTGTCGGGCCTGCACCACAAGGAACGCTGGCTGTCGTTCGGGGCGTCGCTGGCGGAGGGGGAGACGGTGAAGGCCTCGGCGGCGCGCTGCGACGTGGCGGTGAGCACGGCGTTCCGCTGGCGTCACCGGTTTCTGGCGGCGGCGCGGAGCGATTCGGAGGTGCTCAAGGGGATCGTGGAAGCGGACGAGACCTACGTCCTGGAGAGCCGGAAGGGCGCGCGCGGGCTGGGACGCAAGGCACGGCGGCGGGGCGGAGCGGGACGACGGTGAGCGCGGTGCTGCCCAGGGTCGACGCGGCGGCGCTCACGGCTGCTCTCGACCCGGTGGTCGCGAAGGACGCCCTGCTGGTCTCCGACGGTGGCGCGAGCTATCCACCTTGCGCCGCCGCGCTCGGGGTGAGCCACGAAGCACTCAACCGCTCGATGGGGGAACGGGTTCGGGGCGATCTGCATGTGCAGACGGTGAACAGCCGCCACAGCCGGTTGAAGGACTTGCTGCGTCCCCGCCGCGGCATCGCCACCCGCTATCTGGACAACTACCTGAGCTGGTTCCACCTCGTCGGCCTCGCCCCCGGCGCCAATGACCGAGCCTGCCTCGCCGCCGCCGTAACAAGGTGACGCATACAATTCACGAATTGAGCCTATAATATTGCTCGATGACGCGGGTTAAGCCTCCATTTCACGTGGTCTGACTTCTTAAGTGGGTCATCTCCGGCCTATCAGAACTTGCTGATGCAACGGTGAATATCGGGGGAGTTCCGGACGAAGATCCGCGAAACCAGACATGCAGCCTACGGGTGGCCGCGATCCGTCGGAATCAGTGGCCGCGATCGTCGGAATGCGCGGCGACGGGAAGCGTGTTGTCCGGGGGCACGATCCCCGCGACATGGGCAACGCCGTTCCACACAGCCACGTCGGACCGGTGTTTCAGGTCCTTCGTATTGATGTGGTTTATGTTCATGCGTCGTACTCCTGCTCCGTTCCTTGTGTTGGTGTGATTCCGGCGGGAAACCGGGTCAACAGCCGCCCTACGGACGTTGACCGTTGAAAGGCAATCGTCCGAACTGGCCGAGGGCGGTCGGACCCATGGCGTGGCTCGAGGCGGCGCCGAGCTCGACGAAGCCCGAGACGCGGTCAGGCGTACATTGGTCGGCAACGAACCGGAATCCGACGAAACATCCTTCGACCATGTGGAGTACCTGGACGTCGAAACCGTCAGCCGTCATGGCGCCCGAAGCCTCGCCTTCGCCATAAGGCGTCTTGTGCACGCCGGACAGCGCGTCGCCGTGCCGTTGCAGTATCAGGCGATGCTCCGCGGGGCCGTTCGCAAAATCGATTAGAATGTCCCATTCCCCCACGATGTCGCATTCGGTCGAGAGGCTTTCGGTTCTGTCCAACCGTGTCGTCGTCAAGGCCTCGTACAACGCCTCGGCGACGAGCGCGGCCTCTTCGTCGTCCAGCGCGAAGGGGTTGATCATGGTGGAGGTGTCGCTACCGCCGAAGTCGTCGATCAGGATACGCGGCCGCCTCGACAGGAGTTCATCGCGTAGCGCGGAGAAGGTCAGGTCGGGCTGGCAGTCGGACCAATCGATCTCCAGGCGTGGAATGCCGCCGGCCAACTCGTGCATGCCGAGCTTGAGGGCATTGATTGGCCGCAGTCGGTCTCTCACCTTATCCAGCCGCTGCCGCCATTGCCGTTGCTCGGCTTCGTGATCCTGCGCGAACCAACGTTCAACGGCTGCAACCGCCCCAACGATCTGTTCCTTGCCGATCTTCATGACGCGACCGAAGCCGTGATGCGGCGGGCCGTTATACCAAGCCGCCCGAACCAGCGGCTTGCGGCCGAGCAACAGACCCGAAGCGGCGGGCCCACGCATCAGCTTGCTCACGCTGTAGACGACCAGGTCGGCACCGCGCGATGTCCAATGCTCGGGCGCGGTCAGCGGCTCGGATGCCGCATCCACGATTATTGGAACCCTGGCGGTACGGGCCGCCGGTAGCATTTCATCGAACGTCAGCGTCGCCTCCTCGTCGCGCTCCGCTAGTATCAAGATCGCCACGACATCGTTAGCCGCGAGGGCGGAGTCAAACGCCGCCATGTCTTCGACCTCGATGATCTTTGCGCCCACCATTCGAACGCCGAGGTCGTAGGCGAAGCGTTGGCCTTTCGGGGCCAAGACGGTGCGCTGTTCGCCGTCGAACGATTCCGGCATTCGCAGCATACGGAGCGGATCGTTCGCCGCGACGCAGGCAGCCGCGCCGAGCGCGAGCCCGGTGGCGGAGCCGGCGGTCACCAGCCCCCACTCGGCCCCGGTCAACTCGGCAAGACGCCTACCGGCGGCTTCTCCGAGCTCCTCCATGATCACATAGTGATGGGAAGCGCTCTCCATCGCCTCACGCACCGGATCGCTCATCGTGCTGTTGCCATAGACAGAACGGGACGAGCCGCAATTGATGATCGGCTCCACGCCGAGGTGCCTATAGATGGACGCATGTTCTTGTTTCAACGGTCGTTCCTCGCTCAATAAGGCTCAGGGTAACCCATTTTCCAACCGACGCTGAAACCGCGCCTGATCGAAGGGCGACAGGTCGATCGGGGCGGTCGTCTGGCTACGATATCCGCCACGAGCTTTCCCGTCATGCCGCCTAGCGTCTGCCCCGAACAATTGTGGCCGAAGGCGAAAGAGACGTTGGGATATCGTTCCGAGCGGCCGATAACGGGCAGGCCTTTCCGTCGTCTCTTACACCCTGAATGTCGTAAGAAGGTCAGGAACCTCCGTCAAGCACCTGCTAATGGAACGCCCGCACCTGAGGGTACTCCAGACATCGATTCGGCGAAACCCGACATTCGGCTGCCAACGTCGGCTATCGGGGGTATAGTCCCCGTCGAGGCGACATGGCCGATTCCGTCATTGATAGCCACAACCCGACATTGGCAGATTATCGATTGACACCGCAAGTTGGCACATCGCGATGCCGGTGGCGGGAGCCATCCACGGCATCAAATCCCGACCCTCGCTTTGGCGAAAAATGTTGAACACCGGTCGCCGACCACGCCACGGATGAAGCTGGTTGAGATCGGTGCCAACGTTGTCCACCATGGTCGCCCTATCACCTTCCGACTGGCCGACGCAAAAATCGACGGGAGAGGCGCGTCTGGATGACGATAAATTGGCCGGAACGGGCTTTCGAACACGGCCGAATCACCAACTTTGGACCGTCGGATGGCCGCGGCGGAAAAATTGCTTCGGAGATCGTGAAAAACTGGGTTCGGCCGTCGTGGATTTAACGGTTATCTGGAAAATGTCGACTTAATCGCTACCGTCGCCATCAGTGGCGGCGTCCTTGTCTTGATCGATCCGCGCCTTGCCCACCGCCGCCGGTTGGGCGGTTGCCCGCTTGTCCGCCACCACGATGCGGCCGGCCACGGCGTTGCCTTCTTTGTCTTCGCCGAAGGTGATGGTCCGTTGGGGGAACGGAATCTCGATGCCCAGTTCGTCGAAACGATTCTTCAGGCGGCGGTTGAATTCCCGCTTCAAGCCCCACTGCGTGCCGGCCTTGACCTTCATTTTGGCGCGGATGACGACGGCGGATTCGTCCAGTTTTTGCACGCCCTGCACTTCCAGCGGCGCGATGATGTCGGCGCCCAGGGTTTGGTCCTCGGCCATTTCCCGGCCCAGGGCCTCGATCACCGTCATCACCTCATCCACGTTTTCCCGGTAGGAGATGCCGATATACACCACCATGTTGGAAAAATCCTTGGTGTAGTTGAGCACCGTGCCGACCTCGCTGAAGGGCACCGTGTGCACGCTGCCGGCCACGTCGCGCAGGCGGATGGTACGAATGGAAAGGGATTCCACGTCGCCTTCGTGGCCGCCCACGCTCACCCAATCGCCGACCGCGATGGTGTCCTCGACGAGGATGAACAGGCCGGTGATCACGTCCTTGACCAGGTTTGGGCACCGAAGGCCACGGCCAGACCGATCACCCCGGCGCCGGCCAGAAGCGGGCCGATGTTGATGCCCAGTTCGGAAAGCACGATCAGCGATACCATCACCGCTAGCACGGTGATCGCCACCTTGCGAAGCAAAGGCAGCAAGGTCCGGATGCGGGCGCTCCGTTCGACCATATTGCCTTGCGCGTCGGTCCGGTTCAGATAACGTTCGACGCTGGTGTTGACCGCTTCCCAGAAGATCAACGCCAGGACCAGCACGGCCATGATGCTGAAGGCGCTTTCCGTCAACTGCTTGCCCAAGGGCGTGTCCAGCCAGCCCAGCGCGTTCACGCCCCAGGTTTCCAACAGGGCCAGGGCGGCGATCAGGCCGACCGCCCAGCGCAACAGCAGGCCCAGGGCGGGGAGGTAACGGTTGGCTCTTTCTTCCAGCGCGGGGAAGCGGTCGCGAACGTCCTGGCGGATGGCGAAGCCCCGTTTCAGCAGCCGATCCAGACCGGTCATGACCAACCGGGAGGCGACCAGGATCACGGCGCTAACCGCCGTCGCCCGGGCCAGGTACTGGAAGCCGCCTTCCATGCCCAACACCCAAACGCCGTAGATGGCGGCCACATAAAGGACCGCCAGAACATGCCAGATGCCGGCGAAGCGGTCGCGCAGGCGCCTGACCCGCCTAGCCTTTCCCTCGCCCCGGATCCAGGCTGCCACCGGCACCCGGTTCTGCAGGAAGAAAACCACCGTCAGGCCGGTGATGACCAGCCCCATCAGTCCCAACAGGCCGGTATATCCGCCGCCCGGCAGGCCTAGCAGGAGCGCCACTTCGGCGAAGAAGAAGCCGAAAACGGAAACGCCCACCAGCCGCCGGATCCAAATGAAAAGGTAATTGGCGGTCAGGTCCGTCAGCGGCAAGATGCGAAGGGATTCAGCCGTCGGCGCCAGCAGCATGCCGGCCACGACCAGGGTGCCACGGACGATCAGGTAGGCGTTGATGAGGATCAGCGCCACGACATGAACCTGGGGCGTGAGCGGCATCACCGTCGCCACGGCGTAAGCGGTGGCGGCGAACCCGACGAGGGGCACCAAGTCCAGCATTGTGCGTCCGGTCAACAGGGGCAGGCGCACCCAGAGGGTCTCGGCGTCAGGCTCCTCCAGGGCCCGCCGAGGCCGCCTGAGCAGAAGCCGCACCAGCCGTTCGGCAACCGCGGCGGCAAACAGAATCAAGGCCACCTTGATCATCAGATCGAACCACCGCTGCCGGGTTTTCGGGTTCGCCGCCTGATCCTGGACCCAGGCGAAGATTTCCGGCACATCCCGAAGTGAAGCGGCAGCCGCCGCCAAACGGCGCCTGGTTTCCTCCACGTTTTCCGAAAGGGCGGCGATCAGCCGGGCGCCAGCGCTTTTCACCGGCGGCTGCGCCTGGGATTTTTTCCGGGTGACGATGAGGGCGCGGATTCGCGAAAGCAGTTGTTTCCGGGCCGCGCCGTCCTCCATAACCGCGGCGAGGTCTTCCAGTTCCTGGACGGTAACCGCCGGAGCGGGCTCGGCCTGTTGGGCCTGTGCGACGAATGGACCCGACAGAAGAAAAACCACGGCAAGGCCGAAAAGGCTAAACTGGCCGGGGCCCAAGCCAGCCCGCAAGGAGGAAGGCAACCACAAATTCCACCGAAAGGCGTCAACATTCATCGTCCGTCTTTCTAAGTGTCTGGCCCGAAAAGAGTTGAGTGATTTCAGTTAGTTGTGATTCACTGTTTGTATTTAGCAACCAGGGAGACACAACATGTGGACCAAAATCACTCGCCCGAAGTATGAACGCGACCTGCTGCGCTACGCAAGCGACCTGACGGATGGAGAATGGAAGGTGCTGGAGCCGTTGCTGCCTCGCGCCAAAGCGCTGGGACGGCCTCGGACGACGGCATTGCGCGAGGTGGTGAACGCGATCCTCTACCTACTGCGTAGCGGCTGTCCATGGCGCATGCTGCCCCGGGACTTCCCGCCACGCTCGACGGTGCAGCGCTACTTTTATCTCTGGCGGGACGACGGCACCTGGTCCGAGGTCAACCGGCAACTGCTGGTCGCGGCGCGCGAGGCCGAGGGCCGCGCGGCCGGCCCGTCGGCCGGTATCATCGACAGTCAGAGCGTAAAAACCACGGAAAGCGGCGGTATCCGGGGCTTCGACGCCGGAAAGAAAGTCAAGGGCCGCAAGCGTCACATCCTCACCGACACCGGCGGCCTGCTGGTCGCGGTCGTGGTCCACGGCGCCGAGATCCAGGACCGCGACGGCGCGCCGGCGGTGTTCGCCGCCATCCCCCGCCACTTTCCCCGCCTGCGCCACGTCTTCGCCGACGGCGCCTATGCCGGGCCCAAGCTCGAGGGCGCACTGAAGCGGATCGGCCGCTGGTCGCTGGAGATCGTCAACCGTCCCGCGGGCGTGAAGGGCTTCCAACTCCTGCCCCGCCGATGGGTCGTCGAGCGCACGCTCGCCTGGCTCAATCGAAACCGGCGGCTGGCCAAGGACTTCGAGACGGCCATCGAGACCGCCGAGGCCTGGATCTTCCTCGCCAGCATCCAACTCCTCACGCGCCGTCTCGCAAGAGCCTGAAAACACTCGATTCATTTCGAGTCGGACTCTAAGTCCCGCTGGCGGGCGAGATTACCTGCGGCGTCCCGCCCTGTCACACCGTTCGGGGGAAACACCCGCAAATCAGGGCAAGTACTCGAAAGCCGAACCACTATTTTCTTCAATCTTCATCAATCGCGGAACAAACGACGGGCCATACAATCCTATCGTTTCCAAAATTCTGACAAACGACCCATCGCTGCTTCAAGGAGTCAAATGATCAGGCGAGTCTGATGCCATGGAAGCGCGTACCGGTACAATCTGTGCGAAACGGGCTGAGGCCGGCCCATCGAACTAGTCGCACACTTCCGCTTGGGGTCACGAATCTCCGTCAAGCGTCGCCTAATGTTACGGGAAGTCTCGGGGGAACACCGGACGCCCCGGGACGAACTCGGCGACGAGGTCCAGGCGGGCCGGCTCGCCGGCTTCATGCACGAGCCGGCTACGCCGGGATTCGAAACCGGTGCCGGTCCATTTCGAGGTCGCCGGCGTGGTCATCCGCAAGCGCATTCCCGGGCGCTCGGAGCGGGGCGACTGCTTCTTCCACCTCGGCGTCGACTTGGAAGACTGAAGCGCGCGATCAGCTGCCCGCCTCGACGGCGGCCCAGTATTCGTGCGTCAGCTTCTCCAGCATCCGGTCGTGAGCGATGCCGAGGCAGCGCGCCAGGCTTTCGCCGGCGAGGCTGCGGAAGCGCCCGGCGCATTCGTCCAGCACGCGGCGGGCCGGCGCCAGGGCCGTGGGCGCTCCCATGCGTTCGGTGACGGCGGCGCGCCAAAGGTCCTCGCGGCTCGCGATGGGCGCATGGTCGTCGATGTTGGGCACGAAGTTGATCAACGCGTTGATCGCCCTGACGGACTGGATCCGGGCGCCCGAGCCCTCGACGATGCGTTGTCCGATTTCGCGGAACGGGCCCGTCGCCAGCTTGGTATCGTCCTCGTCCTCGAGGTCGTCATCCACGGTCGGACCGTTCGGCAGCAGCGAGACGTTGGTGCCCACGGCCAGCGCGGCGGAGGTGGCGCCGAGCGCGTCGAGGGAGCGTCTGGAGATCGTCGCCGTGACCGCGGTGAAGCCGCGCACGCTGGCGAGCCGCACGTGGTTGCCCACCGGCAGGCGGCGGACCGTGCCGTCCCGCGTCGTCACCAAGAGGTCGATCGGACCGCGGCTCGCCACCCGGTAAGGCGTCCCGTGCAGGGGCGCTGGCTGCTCGCGCTGCAGGCAGAAGGTGCTGAGTTCCGCCTGGCAGGTCCCGCCCGCGCAGGCGAAACGCACCGGATCGAGGGTCTCGACCACGGCCAGGACTTGCGGCGTGCCGGCCTGGACCGCGCCGGCGAACAGGACCAAGCCCGCCCAGACGGCGGATGACAACCACTTCGGCATAATGGATCTCCCGATGCTGTCTCTATTCCATCGAACGGCCGCCGCGCGATGCCCCGGCATCGACCATGGCAAGTTCCGGCCGCGCGTGACGGCGGCGGGTACCAGAGAGCCCCGGTCGACCATTCGTGTAGCAAGTGTAACAGGTTTTTCGCGCGGCGGCCCGGCGGCCGGCGCTACGGCACGACCTCGAAGATGGTGTCGAAGTTCCGCTCGTGTTGCATCCGCTCCGGCTCGCTCGCGCCCAGATCGGCATGGACGGTGATGGCGCCGGTCTCGTAGTCGATCATCTGGGTGGGATTGGGGTCCGAATTGAGGATCAGAAAGCTGGCGCCGGGGGGCGAGAGGACAAGCCGGTTCAACGAATGCCAGGTGCCCCGATTGAAGGAATAAGCCTTTGTGGGATCGATGCGGAAGGCGCGGACATCGGCCGGCTCGGGCACGTCGGTGGGTGCCTCGCTCGCCGTCGCCGGGGCAACGCAGACCACGGCGGGCGAGCCCGACATTTGGATGAAGCTCTGCGTGACGCCGAAGTGACGCTCCAACAGGTTGAACGTCATTTCGGCCCGCGGCTGCCAGATCGTGGAGACCGTGGTTCTACCCCCATAGCTGTAGCCGGTCGAGATCAACAGGCGCCGGTCGGCGGGCCGGTCCTCCGTGTCCCATAGTTCGCCGTATGGCGCGAAAGACTGCTCGGTCATGGGCTCGATTTCGAGCCTGTGTATCGTCGTCATCGCCCTGCTCCCCTGTTCCGCCCGGTTCCGGACTTCGAGGGTACATTGTCCCGCCATTCGGCCGGTAACGCCAGTCCCGGATGCGCCGGTGGCGGGTCGACCGGCCGAGACCACCGACCCGCCCATCCGCCCGGTCGCTTTCTCCCTTGGCCGAGACGCATCCGCAAGCGACATCTCGCCCGCTTGACCCCTCCGCGCGCGCCTCCCACTCTCGGGCCATGAGGAAGCTCGCGATGCTGGAGGGACTGTCGGAGCCGGCGCCGCCGTTCGACGGCGCGCGGGTTGCGCGCGGCATGGAGGATCTGGCCCGGGCCAGCGAGGGCGACGCGGCGCTGGCGGAGACTTTGGCGGCGCTGAAGGCGCCCGAGGGCCAGGCGCTGCTCGCCGCCGTCTTCGGCAACAGTCCGTTCCTGAGCCGCACCATGCTGAGCGCCGCCAAGGCCTTGCCCGATTTGCTGGGCCCGCCGCCCGACGAGGCCTTCGCCCGTATCGTCGCCGAGGTCGAGGCGGTGCCCTTCGCCGAGGCCGACCCGATGGTGGCGTTCCGCGTTTTGCGGCGCCGAGTGGCGCTGTTGGCGGCGCTCGCCGACATCGCCGGGCATTGGGACGTCGACCGGGTCACCCAGGCGTTGAGCCGGTTCGCCGACGCGGCGCTGCAGGCGGCGGTCCGGGTCCTGCTGCTCCAGGCCCGGGACAAGGGCGATCTCGAACTCGCCGACCCCGACCGGCCGGAGCGGGACTCGGGCCTGGCCCTCATCGCCATGGGCAAGTTCGGCGCCCGCGAACTCAACTATTCGAGCGACATCGACTTTTCGATCTTCTTCGATACGGGCGCCGTGCCCTACCGGGGCCGGGAGGACGCACAGGCCTGTTTCGTCCGCCTGGCAAAGGATCTGATCCACCTGCTGCAGCAGGCGACGGGCGAGGGCTACGTCTTCCGCACCGACCTCCGCCTGCGGCCCGATCCGGCGGCGACGGCGGCCGCGGTCTCGATGACGGCGGCGGAACAGTATTACGAGAGCATGGGCCAGAACTGGGAGCGGGCGGCGATGATCAAGGCCCGCGCCGTCGCCGGCGATATCGCGCTGGGCGAGGCCTTCCTCGAACGGCTCAAGCCCTTCGTCTGGCGCCGAAACCTCGATTTCGCCGCGATCCAGGACATCCACGCGATCAAACGGCAGATCCACGACCACCGGGGTCATGACGCGATCGCCGTCGAGGGCCACAACATCAAGCTCGGCCGGGGCGGCATCCGCGATATCGAGTTCTTCGTCCAGACCCAGCAGCTGATCGCCGGCGGCCGCGACGCGGAGCTTCGCAACCGCACCACCGCCGGCGCCATGGCGGCGCTGGCGGTCAAGGGCTGGATCGGCGAGGAGGTGGGCGAGGAGATGATGCGGGCCTACCGCTTCCATCGCAGGGTCGAACACCGTCTGCAGATGATCGCCGACGAACAGACCCACGTACTGCCGGCAAGCGCCGAGGGCATCGACCATGTCGCCCGCTTCGCCGGCTACGCCGAGACGGCCGACTTCCGCCGCGACCTGCTGGGCCACCTGGGGCGCGTGCAGCGTCACTACGCCGCCCTGTTCGAGACGGCGCCGGCGCTCTCGGAGGGCGGCAACCTGGTCTTCACCGGGACCGAAGACGATCCCGAAACGCTCGCGACCTTGGCGGCGATCGGCTACGCCCAGCCCGCCGGCGTCTCCAACACGGTGCGCGGCTGGCATCACGGCCGCTACCGGGCGATGCGGAGCCAGCGCTCCCGCGAGCTGCTGACCGACCTGATGCCGGTGCTGCTCCGCGCGGTGGCCCGGACCGACAACCCCGACGCCACGCTCGCCCGCTTCGACCGCTTTCTCTACGGCCTGCCGGCGGGCGTGCAGCTCTTCAGCATGCTGCATGCCTATCCGAGGCTCTTGAACCTGCTGGCCGAGGTGATGGGCAGCGCGCCTCGCCTCGCCAACTACATCGCCATGAACGCCGAGGTCCTGGACGCGGTGCTGGCGGAGGATTTCCACGACCCGCCGCCCTCCGCCGCCGAACTCTCCCGGGGGCTCATGGGCGGACTGAAGGTCGCCCGCGATATCGAGGACGCGATGGACCGGGTCCGCCGCTTCGTCAAGGAACGGAAGTTCCAGGTCGGCATGCAGATCCTCTCGGGCTCCAGCGACGGCGTCCGGGCGGGACCCTGCTACGCCGACCTCGCCGACTGCGCCATCGCCGCCCTGGTGCCCCAGGCCGAGGCGGCCTTCGCCGAACGCCATGGCCGTGTCGCCGAAAGCGCCATCGCCGTCGTCGGCATGGGCAAGCTCGGCAGCCGCGAGATGAGCGCCGAGAGCGACCTCGACCTGCTGTTCATCTACGACTTCACCGACGAGGCCGTCTCGGATGGCGAGCGGCCCTTGGCGCCGTCGCATTATTTCTCCCGCCTCGCCCATCGGATCCTCGCCGCGCTCACCGTGCAGACCTCGGAGGGCAAGCTTTACGAAGTCGACATGCGGCTGCGCCCCTCCGGCAACAAGGGGCCGGTGGCGACCCGCTTCGACGGCTTCGCCAACTACCAGGCGGGCGAGGCCTGGACCTGGGAGCACATGGCGCTGACCCGGGCCCGGGTGATCGCCGGGCCCGAGGAACTCGTCCAGCGGATCGAGGCGTTGATCCTGGAGATCCTCCGCCGGCCGCGCGAGACCGGCGCACTGGCGGCCGACGTGATTTCGATGCGCGAACGCCTGGTCAAGGATCGCGGCACCGACGACCCCTGGCGGATGAAGCAGGTGCGCGGCGGCCTGATCGATATCGAATTCACGGCCCAATTCCTCCAGTTGGCGCATGCGGCCCGCGAGCCCGAGGTGCTGGAGCGGCACACCGGCCACGCCATCGAGAGGGCTGGCGCCCTCGGCCTGCTGACGGCGGAACAGGCGGGTGAGCTGTCGCGAACCTGGGAACTGCTGCACCGCCTGACCGGCCTGCTCAGGATCGCGATCGAGGGCGCCGGCTTCGATCCGGCCGCGGCCCCCGACGACCTCCGCCTGGAGGTCGCCCGGGTCGGCGAGGCGACGGACTTCGCCGCCCTCGAAGCCGACCTCCGCGCGCGGCAAACCCGCGCCCACGAGGTCTTCCAGGCGGTGGTCGAGGCGGCGGCGGGCTGAGGGAACACGCGCGGGCGCGATCGAATATGCTCACGCCCGCAAGGCAAAGAGAGGGACGAAACCCATGGGCAGGCTGGATGGCAAGGTGGCGGTCATCACGGGCGCGGGTTCGGGCATCGCGCGGGCGGCGACGGCGATCTTCACGCGCGAAGGCGCCCGGGTGGTGGTGGCCGAACTCGATCCCGCGAAGGGCGCCGCCTCGGCGGCGGCGGCGGGCGGGGCGACGCATTTCCACCAGACGGACGTCACCGACGAGGCCAGCGTCGAGGCCCTGATGGCGGCCGCCAGGGAACACTTCGGCGGCATCGACATCCTCTTCAACTGCGCCGGCGGCTCGATTCTCGCGGACACCAACGTGACGGACGTCGAGATGGAGGTCTGGGACCACACCATTCCGCTGGACCTCAAGGGCCCGTTCCTCTGCTGCCGGCACGGCATCCCGAAGCTGATCGAGGGCGGCGGCGGGGCGGTCGTCAACGTGGCTTCCGTGGTGGCGCTGCGCGGCAACCACCCCGCGCACGTCTATTCGGCGGCCAAGGGCGGCGTCATCGCCTTCACCCGCTCCCTCGCCGGCGCCTATTCCGACCAGGGCGTGCGCGCCAACGTCATCTGCCCCGGCCTGGTCAAGACCGAGCGCGTGCTCGCCCGCTATGTCGAGCGCAGGCCCAACAGCAGCCGCAAGGGCGCGGTCGATACCTTCCAGGACTATCCCTTCGGCGTCGGCGAATCCGAAGACATCGCCAACATCGCGCTCTTCCTGGCCTCCGACGAGAGCCGCATGGTCAACGGCGCCGTGATCCCGGCCGAGGGCGGGATCTCGGCCTATTGAGGCGTCCCCGCCGGCAATGACCGACGGCGCCGATCTCGCGAAAATCGAAGCCCCGTGCGCGGAGTTCCTCGCGCGGATCGCTGCTCGGAACGTTGCCGCCCTCCGTGGACTGGGACGACGACGACGACATGGGATCGATACTCCTGGCGATCGAGACACTCCGGGGCGAGGCGACCGCATGGCACGGGCCGGACCCCCGCCGCGAGACCAGCCGCGAGACCGGCCACGAGGCCGGTTCCGCGCCGCCGGGATCGGGAGTAGTCTCGGGCCATCGAAAACAAGTCTGGAACGTCGTCGCCATGCTCGTCGGATTGGCCATTCCCCTTCCCGCCTACACGATCGACCCCGCCTTCATGGCGCGGAAAGCGGAGGAAGTGGGCTTCGATTCCCTCTGGTATGCGGAACATCCCGCCGTGCCGGTGGAAAGCGACAGCCCGTTCCCCGCCACCGGCGGCGAGATTCCCTGGACCTATTCCCACTTCACCGATCCCTATATCGCGCTCGCCCGGGCCTCGGCGGTGACCACGACCCTGAAGCTCGGCACCGGCATTACCCTGGTGCCGCAGCGCAACCCGTTGCTGCTGGCGAAGGAGATCGCCGCCCTCGACTTCCATAGCGGTGGCCGTTTCATCCTGGGCGTCGGCACCGGCTGGCTGCGCGAGGAGGTGGAGCTGTTCGGCGGAAACTTCGAACGCCGCTGGAGCCAGACCCGCGAAGCCTTGGACGTCATGAAGGCGCTCTGGACCCAGGACGCGGCGGAGTTCCACGGCGAGTTTTACGATTTTTCCCCCGTCCGCAGCTATCCCAAGCCGGCGCAGAAGCCGCACCCGCCGATCGTCATTGGCGGGGCGGCAAAGAACGTCCTGAAGCGCATCGTCGCCCATGCCGACGGCTGGCTGCCCAACCGGATCACGCCCCAAGGGCTGGAGGAGAGCCGGCGCGAGTTGGACCGTCTCGCCACGGAGGCCGGCCGCGATCCGGCCGAAATCACGATCTCCGTCTACGGCCAGGAGCCACGTCGCGAGATCGTCCGGCCGCTATTCGATGCCGGCGCCGACCGCGTGGTGCTGCGCGGCACCCACGTCGAGACGGAAGACCAGGCGGCGGCGCAGCTGGAGGCGATGGCCGAAGCAGTGAGGTAGGAGCGTTTGATGAGCGATCGGATCGCCGGCAAGGCCGCTGTCATCACCGGCGCCGCCAATGGCATCGGCAAGGCGACGGCCGAACGATTCGCCGCCGAGGGCGCGCGGCTGGTCCTGGGCGACATCGATGGCAAGGCCGTGGCGGCCTTCGCCACGGCGCTCGCCGAGAGCGGCACGGAGACGGCCTGGGTGGCGGGCGACCTCACGCAAGAGGCGGCGGCGCGGGCCTTGATCGAGGCCTGCCTGGAGCGCTTCGGCCGCATCGACATTCTCGTCAACAATCTAGGTGGCGCTCGGCCCGGCAAGGTCTGGGAGATGGCGGCGGAGACCTGGGACGAGGTCATCCGCCTCAATCTCCGAAGCCTCTTCCTCGCAACCAAGCACGCCTCGGCGGCGATGGTCGCGCAGGGAAGCGGCGCCATCGTCTGCCTTTCCTCCGGTGCCCGCGAGGGCACGCCGTGGAGTGCCTATTACGCCGGCAACGCGCCCTATTCCGCGGCCAAGGCCGGCGTGCACGGCTTCATCCGCGACGTCGCGATGGAACTGGCCGAGCATGGCGTGCGCATCAATGCCGTCGCCCCCGGCCCGATCGACACCGAACGGGTTGGCGCCGAACTGCGCCGGCTGAACGACACGGTCGACCTCGGCCCGAACCGCATGACGCCGCTTGGCCGTCTCGGCACGCCCGAGGAAGTGGCGAACGCCATCCTGTTCCTGGCGAGCGACGAGTCCTCCTACGTCACTGGCCACACACTGGCCGTCGCCGGTGGCCGCTAATACCGACCTGCGTTGAGTGCAACTCATCGCGGGTCGGCAAGCGCGACCGCGCGCCCGAGCTTGCGCGAGGAAAAGCCCGCGTGGCGTCTGAACGCCAGACAACCCGCGATTAGTCCCTCTCATTGCGGGTTGGTAAAAGCCATTGTAACGAGTGGGCTCGTTCGCCGATCACGCGCTCCCGCCGTTGGAGCATGGTCCGGATCGCCAATCAGGTCAGCGGCGCCCGATCGGCGGCGGAGGCGCGCTGGGCCAGGCCTTCGTATTCGGACCAGTCGAGCGGTTGTTCGCCGAGGGTGTCCGGGTCCCACATCCGCCGTTCGACGCCGAGGACGTTGGCGCCATAGACGTGCAGGCCGATGGCGGGCTCGTCACCGATACATTCCGCCACGTGGACGGCATCGGCCGGCATGAACAGGACGGAGCCGCGCTCCAGGTCGACGGAGCGCTCGTAGGTCAACGAGCCGCCGGCGTTCCGTTGGTAAAGCGAGTTCTTCTCGGCCCCCGAGAGTACCAGGATCGCCGCCCAGGTGCCGTGGTCGTGCGGCGGCGTGCGACGACCATTCGGGAATCTCACCTTCAGCAGGCTGGGGTTGGGCGCGCGATAGAACGCCTGCAGCGCGTTGCCGCCCGATCCGGTCAGGTAGGAGACCGCCTCGGCCACGCCGTCGAGGCCGCCCTTGAGATCGTTCATCACCGCGACCGCCGCCTTGTGGGCGTATTTCTCCTCTTCGCCGTCCAGAGCCGTCAAAAACCGCGAGGCCAAAGCCGCCACCTTCATGGGGCCACTCCCTTGAAACGCGTCCGGCCCATGATAGTCCACCAGCGCGCGGGGCTGAACCGTTTCGGATCCGGAGGACGGGTCGCCGCCGATGGCGGTCAGATGACGCCGTCCGTCTCCAGCGCCGCCAGCTCCTCGTCCGACTTGCCCAGAAGCCCGCGGTAGATTTCCTCGTTGTGATGGCCGAGGTTCGGGCCCGCGTGCTCGATCCGACCGGGCGTGGCGCTCAGTTTCGGGACGACGCCGGGCATCGCGATCTCGCCCAGTTCCTCGTCGGCGATCCGGACGATGTTCTCGCGCGCGGCGTTAATGCGGGTCATCGGCGATGTCGGCGGCGGTATAGATCCCGCCGAACGGCACGTTGGCCGATACCAGCCGGGCCTCGATCTCGGCGAAATCCCGGGCGCCGATCCATGTGGCGAGCAGGGCTTCCAATTCATCCGCCCGTTCGATGCGCGCCGCGCTCTTCCGATAGCGCGGATCGTCCGACAGTTCCGCCATGTCCATGGCCGCCGCCAGGCGGGTGAACACCTTGTCGCCGCCGCCGGCGATCTGCACCAGCCGGCCGTCGCGGGACTCGAAGGTGCCCGCCGGCGCGAAGGTGGGGTTGCGGTTGCCGATCCGCTCCCGGATGGCGCCTCGGGCGACGAAGTTGGAAATCATGTCGGCGGTGATGCGGAAGCTCGGCTCGTAGAGCGCCAGGTCGATCATCTGCCCGCCGCCGTTGCCGTCCGCGCCGCCGGCCATGTCGCGCTGGTAGAGCGCCAGCATGACGCCGAGCGCGCCGAAGGTCCCGGTGCCGTAGTCCGCGGTCGGAAAGGCGGGGCGGACGGGAAAACGATCGGGAAAGCCGGTCGGATACATGTAGCCGGAAAAACCCAGCGCAATGCGGTCGTAGCCGGAGCGTCCCGCATAGGGCCCCGTCTGCCCATAGCCCGAGACGCGGACCATGATCAGGCGCGGGTTGACGGCGCTGAGTTCGTCCCAGCCGAGGCCCCAGCGCTCCAGCGTGCCGGGCGTGAAGTTTTCCATCACCACGTCGGCGTGGGCGACCAGTTGCTTCAACAAAGCCTGCCCGGCGGGCACGCGCAGATTGAGCGTCACCGATTTCTTGTTGCGGCCCTCGACCAGCCAGTTGCCCGAGCGATTGGCCTTGCCGTCGCGGGGCGTGCCACGCAGCGCGTCGCCGCCGCCGGGCTGCTCGATCTTGATCACCTCGGCGCCGAATTCGCCCAGCAGGGTGGCGCCGAACGGCCCGGCGATCAGCGATCCGATGTCGAGGACGCGGATCCCCTCCAGCGGCTGTGCGGGCGAGGGCGGCGCCTTGCTCATTCCGCCGCGCCCACCTTCAAGCCGGCTTCGGCCCTGATTTGGCGGGCGATCTCCTTGTCCGTGGCGAACTTCGCCTTGCGCTCGGCGAGCTCGGCCACCGTCAGCCGCTCGACATTGCTGAAATCCAGCTTCCAGTCGGGATCGTCACGCCAGCGGAGCGGTGATTGCATCGTGGTTCGCGGGCCCCTTGCCGCTTCCAACAGTTCCAACGCCAGCGCCAGCGTCCGGGCCTGCGAGGCCGGATCGTTCGGCCGGCCGGCGGCGTTCCCCAGCGGGAAATCGCTGAACAGGAACCGCGGCACGCCGACCTGCTCGACGATGTCCTTGGCGCACCCCATGATGACGGTGGGGATGCCGTTCGCCTCCAGATGCCGCGCGACCAGACTCACGGTCTGGTGGCACACGGGTCAATTGGCGACCAGGACGGCGACGTCGCTCGCATCCTCGCGCACGGCCGCCAGGACGTCGGGGCAATCCCGCTCGATCGTGGTTTTCTGGCTGCGGTTGGTCGGCGCGCCGACGAAGCGCGGGGCCAGCCCGCCGATCCGGCCCGCCGAAGCCTGGTCTTGGAGTTGCGCGAGCGGGAACCAGGTCGCCATGTCCTCCGCCGTGGTGTGCTGGCGGTCGATGCCGAGATGGGAGATCCGCACGTCCGGCGCGCCGCCGACATCGCCGCTATAGACCTTGTAGAATTTCGCGGCGGAATTGTACGGCGCGCCCGGTCCCTGATCGCCCTTTTCGGGCCGGTAGACCGCGGCCGTGGTCACCAGCGAGACCTGGCATTCGGCAAGCGGTTTCGCCAGGGCCTGGAACGGCACGTCGCCGTATTGGGCCCAGCGGTAGGGCTTCCCGTAGCCCAGGGCCTGATAATAGGTGCCGACCCGGTGCATATAGGGGATCGGCCGGTCGTGCGGGACGGCGAAGTCCAGCGTATCCGTCTTGTCGTCCATGGCTCGGATTTTCCTCCAGTGGCGCCGGGACCAAGTTATCCGCCGGTGCCGTCCCCAGGCAAGGTCGGCCCGAGGTTCTCCGCTGGAGAGCCTCGTGGCGGCGCGTGCCGCAACGGGGATTTCAAGGTGATCGCGCGGGGCGTGGCGAGCGACAGCTCGTTGATCTCGACGTTGACCGCCCGCGGGAAGGTCAGCGGTATCCGCGCCGTGCTGGCCGAAGCGGATGTCATCAACATGGTGAACCGCGGCATCTCGACGCCCAATATATTGAAGGGGATCCGCCTCTCGATGGCGATGCGCCTCGCGCGGTTGCCGAAGGCGGCGCGGCTGAAGGACGGTCGGGCCCTGATGACCGGCGGCCTCGGCGCCGCGATCCGGGGCGCCTTCCGGCACGAAAAGCTGGTGGCGCTGGGGCAGCCGCCCAAGGCGTCCCGATGGGACCGATCGGGCGAACCATGTCCATCCGGGGTAAGATACCCGCCGGCCCGGGCGCGATCGGAACCCGAGGCCCGACGCCGGGAGGAAAGACCATGGACCCCGCGGGCAGGATCATCGAGCGCCCCCTGTTGCTGCTGGTGCAAATGAACATCGAGGCCGAGCACGAGCGGGCGTTCAACGCGTGGTACTACCATCACGTCCCGGCGTTGCTCGAGATCCCGGGCTATCGCTGGGGTCGCCGCTACCGGGGCGTGGTCGGCGATACGAAGTACCTCGCCCTCTACGAAATCGAGGACGCCGCGTTCCTGGAGAATCTCATCGGCCCCGACGCGGACCAGCGCCACGCGACCGCCAACGCGGAGTTTGCGAAGTTCGAGCAGCTAAAGGGCTTGAGCGACGTGCGGATCAATATCTACCGGCAGCTCTCGGGCAGCCATCTCGGAAACCCGCTGCTGAAGGACGACCTTCCCCTCAGCCTGGTGATGGTCGACTGCGTCGTGGCGGAGAAGGAGGCGGAGTTCAACGCCTGGTACGATACCTCGCATGTCCCCAATCTGGTGCGGATCCCGGGCTACGCTTCCGGGGCTCGTTTTCAGTTGGTCGACCATCCGGCGCTCGAGTGGTTGGGCATGGGGCCGAAATACCTCGCCCTCTACGAGTTCGACAGCCTGGACCGGCTTCCCAGCTTGGCCGATCCCGACACCATGCACCCCGAAGCCAAGGACGAACTGGCGCGCTGGATGGACTACGGGACACCGCTGGTCGACAACATGTCGTGGAACGTCTACCGCCCGATCGCGAAGCACTGGCGGCTCGACGATTGAGCGTTTGCTCCGGGTTCGGCCTCCGCGAAGGCGCTTCCATCTCCCGCGCCCTCGGCGCGCGACGGTCGAGGTCCGATTGAAACGGATGCGCGGCCTCTCGACCCCGCCCCACGGGCCGGCCACCCGCCTCCCCGGCCGCTCCGCCGACCGGGCGCGGCGAGGGATATACCCTTCGCCAGCCCATCGGGGGGAGCGGAGCGGCCGGGATCTCGGGTCCGCCGCTATCGGCCGACGGTAACCCGCACGCTGGTCGGATTGGTCGGCGCGTCGAACACGGCTGATCGTTTCCGCGACTGCGCGACCAGGGCCTGGATATCCTCGGCGCTGGCGTCGGCGTCGATGTCGAAGCGGACCCGGATGTCACCGAAGCCGTTCCGCGTTTCCTCGTCGATGCCCCGCCGGCACCGCCATCCAATGGCCCCCATCACCACCCCGGATGGAAAGCCCCCGCGTCGGTTCCATTTCCCGGTCGCGGCCGAATGGTTTCAAGTGTTGCCGCGGGGGTCCGCGATATCGAGGCGGGGAACGTCGAAGCTCGCCGGTGGCAGGCCGTCACGCCGCCGCCGCGCCATCTCGCGAAAGGCCCATTCCAGATGGCGCGCGAGCGCGGGCGGGTCGAACGTCGGCGACGTTTCCCGGGCGGCCTGGACCCGCGCGCGCATTTCGCCGCGATGAGCTGCGTCGGCGGCGAGGCGGTGGGCGATGGCCTCGTAGCCCTGGGGGTCGTCGGCGATCAAGTCATCCAGCCCCATCGAGGCCAGGATCGAGGCGCCGGTGCGTGCCGCGGGTGCCTCTCCGGCCAGCGTCGCCACCGGCACGCCGGCCCATAGCGCGTCGAGCGTCGTCACCCCGCCGGCGTGCGGGCTGGTGTCGAGCACCAAATCCGCGTTGGCGAGCCTCGCCAGATGCGTCGGACGACGCCAGCGTTCGGCGAAAATCAGCCGGCGCGAATCGACCAGGTGGCGCTCCGCCTCGCGGGCGCGGTTGGCCCGGGCCCGGTCGCCGCCCGGGCCGAGCCAAAGAAAGCTATCCGGCAGCCGCCGCATCAGGCGCATCCAGACATGGAATACCTCCGGGTGGATCTTGGCGTGGGCGTTGAAGCAGGCCATTACCACCCCGATGTCGGGCAGCCCGACCTGGGCGCGATCCATGGGCGGGGCGATCTCGGGCACTTCGCTGGCCATGAAACTCGTCGGCAGGCGGACCAGGGCCTCGCTCACATGAGGCTCCAACTCCGGCGGCGTGTGGACGGGATCGGTGAAGAGATAGTCGATCCATTCCGCGCCGAGGGTCGTGGCTTGACCCAGATAGTGCGCCTGTATCGGCGCCGGGCGGAAGGCCAGAATCTCCAGCGCCGAGTGGCGGGTATGGCCGGCGAGATCGATCAGCAGGTCGATCCGGTCGTCGTGGATGCGCCGTGCCGCCTCGCGCGGCGGCAAGCCCGTCAGACGGTGGAAGTGGTGGAAATCGCGGCGGAACCGGTCGGTCCAGGCGTCCTCCTCGTCCCGCGCCAGGGAATAGCCGTGCCAGTCGAAGTCTTGCCGGTCGAAAGCGCCGAGCAAGCCGGAGAAGGACATGGCGAGGCTGTGTTGCCGGAAATCCGGCGAGATGAAACCGACGCGGAGCGGTTCCGCCGTCTCCCGGTCGTGGCCGTGGGAATGAAGCCGGACGGCGGCTCCCAGGCCTTGTACCAGGCGGCGGGAATAATCCTCGGCGACCCGGCGGCGGAGCGCCGGCGAGGCCTGGGTCTGGGCCAGGACGAAGGGTGGGCAATCGCCCCCTTCGCCCGCCGCCAGTCCCGCTTCGGCGTCGCGCAACACGCGGGTCTCCAGCGTCTCCACCCGGTCCCAATCGCATTGATGCAGCAGCGATTGCAGCTGGTAGGGCCGAAGCCGCCGGGCCTCGGGATCGAGCGCGAGCGCGTAATCGAACATCTCCACCGCCTCGTCGTGCCGTCCCATCGCCTGCAGGCATTGCGCCAGGTTGCCGTGGATCTCCGCGCTTTCCCGCCAGAGGTCCGCGCTGTCGCGGAACAGCGCATGGGCCTCATGCCACTCGCCCCCCTCCATGAGCAGGATGCCGAGGTTGTTGAGCGCCCGGACCTGGCCGGGTGCCGCTTCGAGCGCGCGCCGATAGAGGCCCATCGCCGCTTCGATGTCGCCGGCGTCACGCTCCAGGGAGGCGAGGCCGATCAGGGCCTCGACATCGCCCGCGTCGCCTTCCAGCGTTTGATCATAGAGCCGGCGGGCGAGCGGTGTCTCGCCGAGATCGCGGCGGACGTTGGCGAGATTGGTCCGGGCGGTCCTGAATTCGGGATCCGACCGGAGTGCCCGCTCGTAATTTTCGGCCGCCAGCTCCAGCCGGCCGGCCTCGAACAAGGTGTTGGCGAGAACGTTGTTGAGCGGCGCATCGTCCGGCTGCCTTTGCAGCCCCTCCTCCGCCACGGCGATGGCGTTCTCGACATCGTCCATCTTGAGCAGCGCGGTGGCGAGATTGCAGTGGATCGCCGTGACCTCGGGCGCCTTGCCGCGGGCCCGTTCCAGATGGAAGGCGGCGGCATCCGGCTGGTCGAGGCGCAGCATCACGGTGCCGAGGTGGAAGGCGATTTCCGGATCTTCGGGCAGCAGTCGGGCGGCGTCGGAGAGCGCGCCCGCGCTCATCGCCAAATCGCCCTCCGCGAGCACGGCCAAGGCCTCGCTTTTTGACCTTGTCGTCGAGCCTCCGCGTCTTTCCGGCACCTGCCATGGCGAAGTCGTAGTGGAAATTTGTTAATACTCCCTGACCTTCCCCGGGAAACGGCCCGGCGGGGCGGGCGATTACCCGAGGCGAGGACAGGTGATCATGGTAGCGGGCGAAATCGGGGCGGCTCGAAGGGCCCCCGGAAGTGGCGGCAATGCGCGCGTGATCGGGCTCGTCGGCCTGGCGCACGGCACCAGCCACTTCTTCCAGCTGGTGCTGCCACCGCTCTTCCCCTTCCTGATGCTGGAGTTCTCCGTCACCTACACCCAGCTCGGCGCGGTGATGACGGTGTTCTTCGTCACCTCCGGCATCGGCCAGCCGATCGCCGGCTTCCTGGTCGACCGGATCGGTGCTCGGCGCGTGCTGTTCGTCGGCCTGGCGATCTATGCGACGGCGATCATGATGATGGCGACCGCCTCCTCGCTCTGGATGATCGCGCCGGCGCTCGCGCTGGCGGCGCTGGGCAATTGTGTCTTCCACCCGGCCGACTTCACGGTGCTGAACGCAAGCGTCGCCCCGGGCCGGCTCGGCCGCGCCTTCGGCGTCCATACCTTCGGCGGCAACCTCGGCTGGGCGCTCGCGCCGGTGACGATGCTGGGCCTGCAGGCGCATTTCGGCTGGCGCGGCGCGCTGGTCGGCGCCGGCCTCATCGGCTATGCCGTATTGGGGCTGTTGATCGTGAACCGCCACACCCTGCGCGAGGAGAGCGAGGGCGGACGAGACACGGCGCCCGGCGAACGCCCGGCGACGCCGGCTCCACTCGGCCTCGCCATGCTGTTCAACAAGCCGATCCTGCTCTGCTTCGCCTATTTCGTGTTGATCGCGGCGGCGCTGATCGGGGTGCAGCAGTTCCTTCCCCCGACGTTGGAGGCGCTGCACGAGACGCCGGCGGCGCTCGGCGCCACGGTGCTGACCGGCTTCCTGCTCGGTGCCTCGGCGGGCGTGATCACCGGCGGCTTCCTCGCCGATCGCTGGCGCCGTCATGGCGCGGTGATCGCCCTCGGCCTCGCGGGCGCCGCCCTGCTCTTCGCCCTGGTCGCCGTGACGTCCCTGCCGGCGGCACTGCTGATCGCGGCGATGGCGTTGGCTGGTTTCCTATCCGGCCTGACCACGCCGTCGCGCGACCTGCTGGTGCGCTCAGCGACGCCCAAGGGCGCCACGGGCCGGATCTTCGGCTTCGTCTATTCCGGTCTCGACGTCGGCTCGGCCTTCGCCCCGGTGACGGTCGGCTATCTGCTCGATAGCGGCGCGCCGGCGATGGTGCCGTGGCTGGTCGCCGTCATTTTCGCCCTGGCGATCCTGACCGCCGTGTCGATCCGGCCGGGTCCGGCGCTGGCCAGAGCCTGAGAGTCCGACTCGAAATGAATCGAGTGTTTTCAGGCTCTTGCGAGACGGCGCGTGAGGAGTTGGATGCTGGCGAGGAAGATCCAGGCCTCGGCGGTCTCGATGGCCGTCTCGAAGTCCTTGGCCAGCCGCCGGTTTCGATTGAGCCAGGCGAGCGTGCGCTCGACGACCCATCGGCGGGGCAGGAGTTGGAAGCCCTTCACGCCCGCGGGACGGTTGACGATCTCCAGCGACCAGCGGCCGATCCGCTTCAGTGCGCCCTCGAGCTTGGGCCCGGCATAGGCGCCGTCGGCGAAGACGTGGCGCAGGCGGGGAAAGTGGCGGGGGATGGCGGCGAACACCGCCGGCGCGCCGTCGCGGTCCTGGATCTCGGCGCCGTGGACCACGACCGCGACCAGCAGGCCGCCGGTGTCGGTGAGGATGTGACGCTTGCGGCCCTTGACTTTCTTTCCGGCGTCGAAGCCCCGGATACCGCCGCTTTCCGTGGTTTTTACGCTCTGACTGTCGATGATACCGGCCGACGGGCCGGCCGCGCGGCCCTCGGCCTCGCGCGCCGCGACCAGCAGTTGCCGGTTGACCTCGGACCAGGTGCCGTCGTCCCGCCAGAGATAAAAGTAGCGCTGCACCGTCGAGCGTGGCGGGAAGTCCCGGGGCAGCATGCGCCATGGACAGCCGCTACGCAGTAGGTAGAGGATCGCGTTCACCACCTCGCGCAATGCCGTCGTCCGAGGCCGTCCCAGCGCTTTGGCGCGAGGCAGCAACGGCTCCAGCACCTTCCATTCTCCATCCGTCAGGTCGCTTGCGTAGCGCAGCAGGTCGCGTTCATACTTCGGGCGAGTGATTTTGGTCCACATGTTGTGTCTCCCTGGTTGCTAAATACAAACAGTGAATCACAACTGACTGAAATCACTCAACTCTTTTCGGGCCAGACACTAAGTGTTTTCGGATTTGGCCAAAGCCGGCCCGCTATCCCGCGCCCGCCGGCCTGCGGCTTCGCTTGCACTGGCCGATCGAGCCTTCGCCGCAGACCGTCTTGCCGTCGACCCAGGTGGCGCCGGAGAGATCCGCGCCCGACAGATTGGCCCGCTGAATCCGCGCGTCCGTGAGGTCGGCGCCCCTGAGCACCGCCTCCTGCAGCTGCGCATCGAACAGATCCGCCCCCCTGAGCGAGGCCTCGGTGAGATCCGCCTTGGAGAAATCGGCGCCGCTCAACCGTGCCTCGTCGAAATTGGTCCCGACCAGCACCGCGTCGATGAATTTGGCCCGGCGGCCGTCGATGCCGCCGAGGTCGCCGCCGGAGAAATCGACCCGGGTGAAGCGGCCGTCCTTCAGCTTCGCACCCGTCAGGTCGCTGTCGCGGAATTCCCGCTGGTGCATGGTGCAGCGCCGCCAGTCGACGCCCGGGCCGGGCGCATCGGCGCAGTCCGCCAGCGCCGGGCCGGCGACCAGTAGGGCGGCGGAGAGGGCGGGAAAGACCCAGACGCGGCGGGCGTTCCTCGGCGCCTTTCGGAAATTTGTACTCAGCACGATTTCGCCACCTCGTCCCTCGACGACCCACCACATCTCGCGCCGGGACCTTAACCCGTATTTCTCGCCATGCCCACGGCGTTGGTCGGCCGCCCGGCGCGTGCTAGCGTTCGGGCGACATCGAGCTGGCGGCGGAGTGACGATGATGTCGGGCGATGAAGACGAATTGACGCAGCTCGGCCGGCCGGCGGCCATCGCCGCGAGCCCGGACGAGGCGGTGCTGGAGACGGTGCCCAACCCGCGTGCCGGCAGGCTCTATCTCGCGCGCTTCACCTGCCCGGAATTCACCTCCCTCTGCCCGATCACCGGACAGCCGGATTTCGCCCATCTGGTGATCGACTATGCGCCCGAGGCGCGCCTGGTCGAGAGCAAGTCGTTGAAATTGTTCCTCGCCTCCTTCCGCAACCACGGCGCCTTCCACGAGGATTGCACGCTGATGGTGGCCGAGCGGATCGTCCAGGCGGCGGCGCCCCAATGGCTCCGCATCGCCGGCTACTGGTATCCGAGGGGCGGCATCCCGATCGACGTCTTCTACCAGACGACGGCGCCGCCGGACGGGCTCTGGCTCCCCGACCCGGGCGTGCCGAACTACCGCGGACGGGGCTGATTTTCCAACGTATACAGGGCCATTCGGCTTGACTATGTTGGCGTCGAATGAACCCGGCGCGCGCGCCCGAGAGAGAAGGAACACGCCCGTGAAGTTCAATACCACCGTCGTCCGCGCCGGCATCGAGCCGGATCCGACCACCGGCTCCATCGTCCCGCCGCTCTACGAAACCGCCACCTACGTGCTGGAAGAGGTCGGACGCGACAAGGGCTTCGACTACACCCGCTCCTCCAACCCGACGCGCCAGGTGCTGGAGAGCAACCTCGCCCACATCGAGGGCGGCAAGCACGGCGTCTGCTTCTCCAGCGGCATGGCCGCCGTCTCCACCTGCCTGCAGCTCCTGAACAGCGGCGATCACGTGGTTTGCTCGGAGGACGTCTATGGCGGCGTCACCCGCTACTTCAACCGCGTGCTCTCGCCGCAATACGGCATGGGCTTTACCTATGTCGATACTTCCGACGCCGACATCGTGCGCCAGGCGATCCGGCCGGAAACCAAGATGCTCTGGATCGAAACGCCGACCAACCCGCTGCTGAAAGTCACCGACCTGTCGGCGATGAGCAAGATCGCCAAGGAAAACGGCTTGATCTATGCCGTCGACAGCACCTTCGCCACGCCCGTGTATCTGCGCCCGCTGGAATACGGCGCCGACATCGTCATGCACTCGACCACCAAGTATCTGAGCGGTCATAACCAGATCATCGGCGGCGTCGTGGTGACCAACCGCGACGACATCCACGACAAGTTCAAGTTCCTCCAGAAGACCATCGGCGCGGTGCCGAGCCCGTTCGACTGCTGGCTGACGCTTGCGGGCGTCAAAACGCTGCATCTGCGGATGGCGCGTCATTCCGAGAACGCCCAGGCGGTGGCGGAATACCTCGAAGCCCACCCGAAGGTGGCGAGCGTGGTCTACCCGGGCCTGAAATCGCATCCCCGCCACGATATCGCCAAGGCGCAGATGTCGGGCTTCAGCGGCATGATCTCCTTCGAGCTGACGGGGGGCATTTCCGCCGGCACGGCGGTGATGAACGGGGTCGAGCTCTGCGGCCTGGCGGAAAGCCTGGGCGCGGTCGAGACCATGATCACCCACCCCGCAACCATGACCCATGCCGAGGTTCCGGCCGAGGAACGCCACGCGCGCGGCCTCAACGACGGCCTCGTGCGTCTCTCCGTCGGGATCGAGGACGTGGACGACATCATCGCCGACCTCGACCAGGCGCTCGCCAAGGCCTGACGCGAACCGCGACGCCCCCGGGATGCCGTCGTGGAGGTGACGGGCGAGGCGGGCCGCCGGCGTGGCGCGATGCTCGCCCTGCTGCTGGCGGCGATCTGGATCATCGGCCATCCCTACCTCGGGATCGTGCATGACGGCCGGATCTACGCGGCCGAGGCGCTCCGCTGGCTCGACCCGGACTTCCTCGCCGACGACATCCTCTTCGCCCACGGCTTCCAGGGAAAATTCACCGTGTTCCCGGCGTTTTACGGCGCGCTTGCCGGCGTTTTCGGGCTGCATGCGGCGACCGCCGTCGTCTATCTGCTGGGGCAGCTCCTGTGGCTCGTCGCGGTCACCGCCCTGATCTTCACGCTCGTCGCCTCGCCGACCGCTCGGTGGCTCCTCGTCTTCGCCGTCGCCCTGCTGCCCGGCGACTATGGCTCCAACCGCATCTTCGCCTATGCCGAGCCTTACGCGACGCCGCGCCCCTTCGCCGAAGGCCTGACGATCCTGGGCATCGCCCTCCTGCTCGCGAAGCGGCGGTTGGGCGCCGGCCTGGCCCTGGCGGCGGGCCTGGCGTTCCATCCCCTGGTCGCGTGGCCGGGCGTGGCGGCGGCCCTTCTGCTCGAGGCGCTTCGCCCCGGTCCGGGAATCTGGCCGCGCCGTGGCCTGCTGGTGGTGGCGGCGCTGCTGCCGGTCGCCCTGGCGGCGGCCGGCGTCGCGCCCTTCTCGCGCCTCTTCGCGGCCATGGACGCGACCTGGTTCCAGGTGGTCAATCACCGCGACGCCTATGCCCTCGTCGGCAATTGGGGTCCCGACGAATACACCCGCCCGCTGGTGGCCGCGCTCTTCGTCCTGCTGGCCGGTCGCCACCTGACGGCCGAGCAGCGGCGGCTGGGGCTCGTGGTGGTGGCGATCGTGGCGCTCGGCTTCGGCGCCTCCCTCCTCCTGGGCGAGGTCCTGCGGAGCGTCCTGGTGATCAACGCGCAGCCCTGGCGGGCCGTCTGGCTGCTCACGGTCCTCGCCAATCTCGCCGCCGCCGTCGTGCTGACGCGGCTCCTGCCGGCGAGGTCGTCGCACGAGCGTTGGATCCTCGCGCTTTATCTCGTGGCGCTGGGCGTCTGGTTCCTCGATCGGTTCTTCCATGTGGGCGCGATCATGACGCTGGTGGCCGGCGCCGGCGCGGGCGCGGCGATTCTGGCCGGCCCCAGGCTGGACGGGGGCGGACCGCGGCTTCTGGCCCGGGTCTTGCTGGCGGTTCCCGTCGTCGCCGCGGGCGTCGCGGCGCTGGCGTCGACGGCGAGCCTGTTCTTCATCGCCCCGGTGCTGGATTTCGATACGATCTTCTTCCGCGAGATGGTGGTCATGGCGCCCGCGCTGCTGGTTCTGTCGGCGGCCTGGTGGATGGCGAGCCGGCGCCTGGCGGGTCTGCTCGCCGCCGGGCTGGTGCTGGCGCTGGCGCTGGCCATCGCCGATCGCCGCACGGCCTGGATGCGCCACTACGCGTCGAACGAGGCGGACCCGGCGCTGCACGAGTTGTTGCCCGAGGGCCAAAGTGTTTTCTGGGAAAGCGGCGTCACTTTCCTTTGGTTTGCCCTGCGGCGCTCGAGTTATCTCTCCTGCGTCCAGGGCAGCGCCTCGATCTTCAATCGGGAACTGGCGCTCGCCTTCGGGCGCCGCCATGCGGTCCTGTCGGCCATGGAACTGGACGAATTCCGGGGCGTCTCGGTCTGCCGCCCCCGACCGGATGAGGCGGCCCGCATGCCGGCCGGCGGCGATGGCGAACTCATGGCCCATGTCTGCCGGGAGCTGCGGGATCTCGATCTCCTGGTCCTGGACCGGCGGGTCGAGGGTGTTCGCCGGCGGACCTGGCGGGCACCCGTCGCCCGGGTCGACGAGATCGCCCGCGACGGCGGCGCGGTCCGCCGCGGCGTCCGCGATTTCCACGTCTACGACTGCGATCAATTCCGCTGAGGCGGACCGAGCTTGATCCGGTCGAGCGCGACCACCCGCTCCCCCGTCGCTCCCCGTCGATACCGCTCGAACGGAAAATGCGCTAGGCTTCGCCGAGACAAGGCAATCGAGGAGCAGACCCATGACTTCCAAGGGCGAGGCCATCGTCGTACAGCCCGACGCGGGCGAGAGCTACTGGCAGCCGGTGCCGGCCAACGGCCATGCCGAGGTGAAGATCGCCGGCCGGACCTTCGGCGACAACCGTTTCGCCACCGGTGTCCAGGTGATCGCGGCCAATTCCCACATCCGCGCCCACAGCCACGACGCCAACGAGGAGATCCTGTTCTTCTTCGAGGGCGAGGGCCGGGTCGAGGTCGACGGTACCAGCCACCCGGTGACGCCGGGCACCACCGTCTTCGCCGGCCACAACGTCGAGCACAAGATCATCAACGAGAGCGAGGCGGACTTGAAGATGATGTGGGTGCTGATGCCGGGCGGGCTGGAAGATTTCTTCCAGGCCATCGGCCGGCCTCGCGCGGCCGACGAGCCGGCGCCGGAGAACTTCCCCCGCCCCGAAAACGTCGCCGAGATCGAACGCGCCACGGTGTTCGGCACCGCCGACCAGGAGGCGTAGTACCAGTCGGCCGGCCAGGCCCGTCGCCGAAATGGCGACACGGAGCCCCTTCAAGGCGCGATGATGATCTTGCCCATGACCTCGCGGTCTTCGATCAGGCGAACGCCCTCGGCCGCCTCATCCAAGGGCAGGACGCGGTCGATCTCGGGCTTCAGGCGGCCGTCCTTGACCATGTCCAACAGCGCGGTCAGGTCCTCGCGGCGCCAGCCGTTCGAGCCCTTGATGTCGAGTTCGTAGGTCCAGATGTAGCGGATGTCGGTCTTGGGATCGTAGCCGGCCGTGGCGCCGCAGGTGAGCATGCGCCCGCCGAGGCGGAGCGCGCGGAGCGAACGGACCCAGGTGTCGCCGCCGGTGAAGTTCACCACCACGCCCACCCCGCCCTCCGCCCGCAGCCGCGTTGGCCGGCCGAACCGTTCCCGCACCCAGGCTACCCAATCCGTCTCCACGTAATTGACCAGGTGGTCGGCGCCCATCTCGCCCAGGCGATCGAGCTTGGCTTCGCTGGAGGCGCAGGCGACGACCTCGCACTGGGCCAGCTTCGCCAGCAGGACGGCGCAGGTGCCGACGCCGCCGCTCGCCCCCAGCACCACGACCTTTTCGCCGGCCTGGATGCGGCCGTTGGTGAACATCATCCGGTGCGCCGTGCCGTAGGCCACCGGCAGGGCCGCCGCGTCGGCGAAGGAGACCGCGTCGTCGAGCCGGATCAGCTGGCCGGCGCCAACGGCGCAATATTCGGCCAGGCCGCCGTGCCGTGTCTCCCCCATGAGGGTACCGTCGTCCCAATCGGTCGGGTCGAGCAGCACGCGGTCTCCGGGCGACCAGCCCGCGACGCCCGGGCCCAATTGGGCCACCTCGCCCGCGATGTCCAGGCCCATGACGATCGGCATCGGCACCTTGATGCCCGGCATGCCGCGCCGGTTGAAGACGTCGTGGTAGTTGAGCGAGCAGGCACCGACCCGGATGACGACTTCGCCCTGCGCCGGGCGGGGATCGGGAAAATCGGCCTCGAAGACGAGTTCTTCCGGCCCGCCGTGGCGGTGAACGACTGCTGCGCGCATCCCATACCTCTGTTCGATGAAGGGGAAATAAAGGGTTCACACACCCTCGGGGCCGACCTCGGCGACGGCGCGTCGGGTGAGCGTCGCGCGGTCGATCTTGTTGGTCGCGGCGAGCGGGAGGCGTTCCAGCAGGAAAACCCGCCGGGGATGCTGATAGGCGGGGCCGTTGGCGAGCGCATGGTCCCTGACCGCCGCCTCGTCGAGGCCGGAGCCGGCCCGCGCGACGACGAAGGCCACCGGCTTCTCGCCTTTGATCTCGTCCGGCACCGGCACGACGCAGGCTTGCAGGACATCCGCGTGGCGTTCCAGCAGGGTCTCGACGTCGCCCGGATAGACGTTCTCGCCGCCGCAGTTGAACATGTCGTCCGATCGGCCGACGAAATAGTAGAAGCCGTTTTCGTCGCGCCGCATCACGTCGCCGCTGTCGTACCAGCCGTCGGCGGTCATCCGCTCCGCCGTCTTTTCCGGCAGGTTGTGATAGCCCGGCATCATGGCGGGCGTGAGCATTTGCAGGACGCCGTGATCGCTTTCCTTCCCCGCCTCGTCGATCAGGCGAATGCCGGCGCCCGGTACCGGAAAGCCGATGGCGACGTCGGGGCGCGGCAAGCCGCCGGGATGCGGCCCGAAGACGCCGGCGCCCGCCTCCGTCGTGCCGTAGGCGTTGGCGATGCCGGCATTCGGAAAGATCCGCTTCACCTGGTCGATCAGCTTCTGTGTCACCGGCGAGGAGCCGGTCATGACAAATTCGACCGAGGAGAGATCGGCGCCGGCCAGCACCTCATGCTCGCGCGCCACCATCGCCAGCATCGTCGGCACGGAGGTGAGAAAGGTGCAGCGATGATCCGAGATGGCCCGGATGTAGCCGGCGGCGATGAACTCCGGCAGCAGCACCACGCTCGCCAGGTTGGCGAAGGCGACCTTGGCCGAGATCAGCGCGTTCATGTGATAGAGCGGGGCGGCCACAAGAAATCGGTGCGGGCCGTAGTCGGGATCGACCTCGCGCCGGGTCTCGATCACCCAGATCTGGCCCGCGTGGCCGAGCGGCACGCCCTTGGGCCGGCCGGTCGAGCCCGAGGTGTAGAGGAACATGGCGATCTCGTCCGCCGCCGGCTCGACGGTCTCGAAGGGTCCCGGATCGAGCAGGGCATTGAAGCCGTCCGCGCCGAACACGATCGTCGGCACGCCGTCGGGGCAGTCGGCGACCCGCCCGGCATCGGCCAGGATCAGTTTGGCGCCGCAATCGCGGATGATGAAGTGCACCGTCTCGCGGGCGAAGCGCCAGCTTACCGGCACGGCGACGAGGCCCGCCATCATGGCGCCGAAGTAGCCGGTGACGTACTCGGTCCGATTGGCCGACAGGATCGCCACCCGGTCGCCGCGTTCCATGCCGCGCGCCAGCAATCCCCTGGCCACGGAGCGCGATTCCGCCCGGATCTCCGCGTGGCTCGAGATTCGCGGCGCCGCCGGGTCCAGCAGGTCGATCAGCGCGGTGCGTGACATGTCGCCGCCCAGGGGCCAGAGATCGCCGAGATTCGTGGGGGCCATGGACGTCTATCGCTCCAGCCTGAGTCCCGCCTGCTTCAGCAGCGGCAGCACGCGGGCGCCGAAAAACTCCAGATCGGGGAGGAAATCGAAAAAGTTGATCTGCACCCCGTCGCAACCGGCGTCCTTCAGGCGCTGGAACCAGTCGACGATCTGCTCGGGCGAGCCCACCAGGTGCACGTTGCCGCCGACCGCCCAGGTCGATTTCTTGTGCCCGCGCCAGGAGGCCTGGTCGCCCGCGCGGAAGGCCCCGACGAAGTTGTCGAGGGCGACCCGGTCGGCGCCATCCAGGATCCGGCGGTACTGCGCCCGCGCCTCGCGCTCGGTGTCGCGGCAGATGACGTGGGGATTGATGACGATTTTGACGTCGCGCCCCTGAGCCCGGGCCGCCTCGCGGACCCGGGCGGTGTGGGCGGGGAGCGATTCGAGTGCCGCCTCGGCCTTGGCGCCCGCGGGCGAGGTGACGAAGATCAGGTCGGAGTGGCGCGCGGCATAGTCGATGCCGGCGGGCGAACTGCCGGCGTTTACCAGCACGATCCGCCTGTCGACCGGTTTCGGCGCCACGTAGGCGCCCTCCGTCCGCCACCAGCGCCCCTCGAAATCGAGCGGCTTCTCCTCCGCCCAAAGGCGCCGCATCACCGTGGTGAATTCGTCCGCCATGGCATAGCGCTCGTCATGTGCCACCGGCGGCAGGCCGAACATGCGAAATTCGCTCTCCTTGTAGCCGGTGACCACGTTCAGGCCCCAGCGTCCGCCGCTCATGTGATCGATCACCGCGCCGTATTTCGCCAGGTGCAGGGGGTGCCAGCCATAGAGGATGTGAACCGTGGCGATCAGCAGCACCCGCTTGGTCATGGGCGCCAGGCCGGCCGAGGTGATGAAGGGGTCGAGAGTGTTTTCGCGGAACTTGATCTCGCCGCCATAGCCGTCCTTGCCGAGCCACTGCGCCAGCGCGAAGACCAGATCGAAGCCCAGTTCGTCCGCCCGCCGGGCCAGCTGGGCGTTGTAGTCGAAGCTCCAGTCGGTGCCGCGCGGCGCCTTCGACGGGCTCCAGGCGCCCTGCTGGTGCGGCAGGAAGAGACCCAATATCAAGGGGTGGCGCGTCGCCTCGGCCAGCGCCTTGTGCACCCGTTCGCGCCGTCTGCTCGTCTTGGCCATCCCGGGCCCCCTCAGGAAATCGGCGCGAACGCGCGGCCCGTCTCGGCCGACAGATAGGCCGCGTCGACGATCCGCATCACGCGCTCGAGGTCGGCGAGCCCGGCGACGGGCGCGGCGCCCGAGCCGGCCTCCGCCAGCACGCGGCTGGCATGGGCGGCATAGAGCGGATCGGTGTCGAGATCCACGTCGATCGCCTCGCCCGCGCCCTCGTCGCCGGTGGCGTAAAGGGTGATGCCCGCCTCGCGGCTGCGCACGAAGCGGTCCTCGGCCACGAGGGTGAAGGAATACTCCCGCTTGGCGGAGCGGTCGGGAAAGGCATAGCCGGTTTCGATCATCGCCGAGGTGCCGTTCGCCATGGCGAGCGAGAGCATGGCGTAGTCCTCGACCGCCCCGCCATGCAGCGCCGTGCCGGTCCGCGCCCAGACGCGTTCCACCTCGCCCTCCAGCAGGTTCAGGGAGAAGTCGATGAAGTGGTTGGCGAGGTTCATCAACGCCCCGCCGCCGCTTTTCGCCGGATCCAGCATCCAGGCGCACTCGGCCCGGGGGTAGCGATCGGGCGGACCGGCGAAGAAACGCCACGAGGCCGAGGTGAAGCGCGCCCGCTCCGCCTTCAGGCGTTCGGCCAGGGGGCCGATCCGCTGGATGAAGGGCACGGCCACGTAAAGCTTCCGGGCGGCGGCGGCCCGCGCGAGCCGCGCGACCTGCTTGCCGTCGAGGCCCGCCGGTTTTTCGATCGAGAAAGGCACGCCCTTGTCGACCAGGGCCAGGCCGATGGCGGCCATCTCGTCGTGCCGCCCGAAGGCGAAGGCGAGGTCGAAATCTTCGTCCGCGATCAAGCGGAAGGGATCGTCATGGGCGCGGGCGCCGTAGCGCGCCGCCTCCCGCTCGCGCGGTCCCGCCAGGCGGTCGGAGACGGCCACCACCTCCACCCCTGGTGCCAGCAGCGCCGGGATGTAGAGCGGATAGTGCCAGTGCGATACCTCGATCAACGCGACACGCATGCCGGCTGCCTCCCCGATTGCCCGGGCGCCATCCTATAGCCCCCGCCGCGCTTGCGGTAAGGCGGGATTGGGAAAAACGCCCTCGCCGCGTGACAGCCCCATGACGATCATGGAAGAATTTTCGCTCGCGCGGAGGGAACCCCATGGAAGAGCCTCGCACCATCGATCTGCTGATCGCCGGCGGCGTCGTGGTCACCGTCGACGAAGACCGCCGGGTGCTGGGCGACGGCGCGGTGGCGATAGACGAGGGCCGGATCGTCGCCGTCGGGCCGACGGCGGAAGTGGCGGCCCGCCACCGGGCGGAACGCCGGATCGACGGCGCCGACCATATCGCCATGCCGGGGCTGGTCGACGCCCATGTCCATATCACCGCCGAGACGCTCACCCGGGGGCTGGCGGCGGACGACGCCGGGCATCGCTGGATGTTCGACTATGCGCTGCCGCTCTATGGCGCCGTCACGCCCGAGGAGGAGCTGGCGGGTGCCCGCCTCGCCTGCCTGGAGATGCTGCGGAACGGCACCACGACGTTCGGCGAGGGCGGGACGGCGATCGATATCGCGGCCTCGGCCCGGGCGGTGGAAGAGGCCGGCATGCGCGGCGTGCTGAGCCCCTGGACCTGGGACCGCATGCAAACGCCCCAGAGCCTGGCCTTCGACACCGAGACGGCGGCGCGCCGGAGCCGGGACGCGATCGACCGCCATCACGGCACGGCCGGCGGGCGGGTCATGGTGGCGACCTCCTGCGTCAATCCCGCGCTCTGTTCGCCCTAACTGCTGGCGGAGCTGAAGGGCCTCGCTGACCGTCACGCGACCAGTTTCACATTTAACCATGGAAGCTCGGTTGAACCGGTGGAGGCCTATATCGCCGCCCATGGCCGCCGGCCACTGCTGGACTTCGACGATCTCGGCATTCTCGGAGCCAACACGCGCACGACCCACATGGTGCATCTCGACGACGACGAGATGGCGGTGCTGATCGAAAGCGGCGCCTCGGTCGCCCATTGTCCACAAACCGCCTACCGCCTCGCCTACGGCGTCGCCCGCCACGGCCGCTTTCCCGAGATGATCGCGGCCGGAATTCCCCTCGGCCTCGGTACCGACGGGGTCAACAGCGCCGACAACCAGGAACTCTTCAAGGCGATGCAACTCGCCGTCGGCCTGTTCAAGGACGCGCGGTTGGACCCCTCGCTGGTCCCGGCCGAGACGGCGGTCGAGATGGCGACGATCGGCGGTGCCCGGTGCCTCGGTCTGGAGGCCGAGATCGGCAGCCTGGAGGTGGGCAAGCGGGCCGACGTGATCCTGCTGGATCGCCGGGCACCCGAGCTGACGCCGCTGATCGATGTCGCCAACGCGCTGGTCTACGCGACGGACGGGCGCAACGTCGCCCATGTCTTCGTGGGCGGCGTGGAGGTCGTGCGCGCGGGCGAGGTGCAAAGCCTCGACGCCGACGCGCTCCTGGCCGAGGTTCGCGCCATCGCCCCCCTGCTCATCGCCCGCGCCGGCCTCGAAGCCCGTCCGCGTTGGCCGATCCTATGACGCTCAACACCCTTGGTCCGGTGCTACCTCATGCAGCGGTTGGACGCGCGCATCCACCTGCCGATACGAATAATAGTCGATCGCCGGCTTGAAGACCTCGAACACGCGGCGGAGCTCGCCGACCGGCTCGTCGTGGGCGTCGACGCGGAGGTCGACCCGGGCGAATTCGGAATCGTCATGAACCAGGATGGCGGCGGAGTTCCGCCCGCCTTCTGGCCGCCGGCATCGCGCCCGGCCTCGAAGCCTTCCCGGATGGCGTCGAGGATATGCTCGCCCCGCGGCACGTTGCCGAGGGCGATGAAATTTTCATGGCAATGATGGCCGGCCCAATCACGGTTCATGGCGCCGGTGCGCGCGTCGGTGAAGCCGTCGCCGTCGATCACGCCGAGCTGGCGGTACTCGTGATAGGGATCGGCCACGACCAGCAGCTCGATCACCGCCGGCGCCTTGTAGCCGGTTTCCAGCAATCGCCCGGCCATCGGGCCGAGCCGCGTATCGGCGATCGCCATGGTGGCGACGGCGCCGAGCCGGGGCTTGACGAAGGGCACGCGCGCGCCGACGGCGAGCGAGCGGGTCGCCGTGGCGATGCCGAGACGTCCCGTCGGCGGACGGCGGGCGATGGCGGTGAGGGTGTGGAACCCGGGCCCGGGGGGACGCGGGATCATGGGCTGATACCAAATGGCGATGAGCTCGACTCATCGCCATTTGGCAAGCGCGACCGCGCGCCCGAGCTTATGGGAGGGAAAGCCCGCGTGGCGCTTGAACGCCATGCAATCGGCCATGAGTTGCGCTCAACGCAGGTCGGTTTCAGCCGCGGTCGTCGGCGACCCGCGCCGCGGCGTCGGGACGCAGGCGGACCATCTCCAGGACCATCTTGCGCAGCATGGCGCGGGCGAACTCGGGCGGCGTGGTGCTGGCTTGAATGAACGAGGTGGGGCCGCCGATCACTTCGCGCTCGAAATAGTTGGTCAGCACCTCGATGGCGGAGCCCTTGCCCATGATCAGGCCGTTCACCGTGATGCCGGCCTCCAGCGCGATATCGCGGTCGACGCGGGCGACGCGGCCGATGTTGGAGATGCCGTCGGCCACCACGTTGATGACCCGTTCGCGCGCCGGCCAGGGCAGCTCCGCCAGCCGCAGCATGCCGACCTCGATGGCGAAGGCGACGTCGGTCTGCGTGCCGTGGCGCAGGTCGCGCGGCCGGTTGAAATCGAGCTCCAGAACCTGCGCCGCCGCCTCGGCGTCGGCCGGGCCGGCGATCGGCATCCAGGGCAGGATCACCTCGTGGCGCCCGAGGCTGGACCAGGTGACGACGTTGAGTGCGATGCGGCCGAGCGGCCCGCTGGCCACCGTGTCGCGGAAGCGGCTGTGGCGCAGCGTATAGAGCAGGCCCTCGATCTGCGCCCGGGCGTCGTCCGCGTCGATCGATTCCGAACGGTCGAGCGAGACGACGATGGCGAGATCGACCGCCATCTCCGCCCGCGCCGGGGCAAGAGTCGTACAAAGACCGATAAGCAGGAATGGCAGCCAGCGCAACATCTCGCCTCTCCTCGTCGACGGTTCGGGGATGTCCGAGGGCCGAGCATAGCGCGCGGGCGGCCGCCATTGCCAAAAAATCCTCCACCCGCGAAGAACGGGCTCCATCTCCGGCCCGCGAGGGAAGATCCACAAGTCTATCCGCCCTCCTGATCGCCAATCGTGGCGAGGTCGCCATCCGCATCGCGCACGTCGTCGAGGCGGTCCGCTACATGGCAGGGCTTCCCTTGCACGCGAAAGTACTCTCCATGACGGTAATGGCGACCGGGATGCCTTATACCGACCTGCGTTGCGTGAAACTCATCTCGGGTCGGCAAGCGCGACCGCGCGCCCGAGCAAAGCCGAGGAAAAGCCCGCGTGGCGTTTGAACGCCAGACAACCCGCGATTAGTCCCTCTCATTGCGGGTTGGTATTAGGTCGGGCGCGGCTGACGCTCGGTGGCCTCACTCCGGCGACGCCGCCGGGATACCGCGCGCCAACCAAGCCGCGGCGAGATAGCAGCCCAGCGCCACCCAGATCACGGCCTGGAAGCCGAAGCTCATGGCCAGGAGCTTGGCCAGGATCGCGCTTCCCACCGAGGCGAAGCCGTTCATGCCCCAGGCCCAGGGCACCAGCTCGGGCCGTGCCACGCGCAGGCGGGCCAGGACCAGCGGGAACGGCAATCCCATGGCGATCCCGAGCGGCGCGATCCAGGCGAGCGCCACCACGACGATCGCCGCCGGGGGCAGCACCCCGGCGGCGGCGGCCAGCGCCGGTAGCAGACCCAGATGCGAAAAGGCGGCGAGAAGGATGCCGCCCAACGCGAGGTCGAGGGCGGCGGGCCGCCGGGGGCGGGCCGAGGACCAGGCGGCCAGTCGGGGCGCCAGTCCGGCGCCGATCCCGGCGGAGACGAGGAAGGCGGCCAGGACGCCGGCCACGGCGTAGAGGGGATGCCCGAGCACCAGCACGAAGCGCTCGATGCTCGGAATCTCGATCATCAGGAAGCCGGCGCCGATCAGGGCGAAGAAGAGAAGAGCGCGCCCGCCGCCGGCGGCACGGACGGCCCGTCCGCCCCGCAGGCCGAGCGGCAGCAGGATGAGGAGCGCGCCGAGCGGCACGGCCTGCGCCAGGCTCGCCCACAAGATCAGCTGGCCCCAGTCGATCAGCACCGCGCCGCCCCGACGGCTGACGCGCCAGACCTCCGCCAGGCCCCGCCAGCGGAAGAAGTCGGAGGCATAGGGGCGATCGTCCACCGCCGGGCGCAGATCGAAGGGATGGCGGGCGCGAAAGCGCCGCGCGGCGTCCGGTCCGGAGACGAGCGCCACGATCGCATCGTGCAACATCGGCGCGGCCAACCGGTTGCGCCGATTGGCCTCGTCCCGCGCCATGCCCGGATAGTAGACGATGTCGAAACCTCGCGTCCGGGTAAAGGTCTTCAATTCCGCGATCTCGCGCGCTCCGGCGACGTCGCGGCCGATCGCCAGGGTCACGGTGCCCCAGCCCCGGATGGCGACCATCCGTCGCCCCGCGCCGCCGATGCCCAGATCCCGGAGCGCGGCCTCGGCCGTGGAGACCAGTTTCGGCACGGCGCGCGGCGGCAGCCGCAGCGGCTCGGTGACGACGAACCAGCCGCCGGGCGCCAGATGCGCGAGGTAGGCCCGGAACGCCTCGACCGTGTGCGACGTAGTCTCGCCGAGACCGTGGAGGCCGCCGCCGACGCCGGTCCCCAGCGACGGCACCACGATGAGATCGTACTCGCCGCCATCGCCGGCCAGGAAAGCGCGGGGCTCGGTCCGGTGCACCACGACCTCGGGCCGCGCCAGCGGCCGGCCGGCGAAGGCGGCATGCGTTTCGGCCAACAGGCGAACGAGGTCGCCGTTGCTTTCCACGACGGTGATCGCGCGGGCCCGGTGGAGGATCGCGCGAAGGAGTTCCGTGCCGCCGCCGAGACCGAGCAGCAGCACCCGGGGCCCGGCCACGAGGTGGTAGGGAAGCGCCTGGGTCCCCTGATCGAGATAGGCGAGCGATTCCGGGCGGCCGTCGAAGCGGGTGATCGCCTCCGGCCCCTCGGCATCGATGAAGAGCGCGAGCTGTTCCGGCGGGAGCGCCGACGCGCTCAACGACAGCCCGGGCGCGTGTCGGAGCGGCACCCGCGAGCTCTCCACCACGTCCAGGCGGGCGAGCGGACCGGAGCGCGCGGTCACGATCCGCGCCCCGGGCAGCCGCAATATCTGCGCCAGGCCCTTGTAGGGCGAGACCGGGAACGGCCGGAAGCCCCACGGCAGCACGGCGAGGAGCACGAGGGCGGCGACGAGGAAACGCCGCCCGAGGGGGGCGCCCTCGGCGCCGACGACGAGCGCCGCCGACACCCCGGTGGCGGCGATCAGCACCAACGCCACCTCCGGGGTGGCGAAGACCAGCACGCCCACGATGGCGAGCGCGCCGAAGCCCTCGCCCGCGAGATCGGCGCGATAGACCCGGCCGACCGATTCAGGAAAGGCGATGAGCGCCAGGCCGATGCCGTTGGCGGCGAAGAAAAACGGCAGGGCCAGAAGCAGCTGGATCAGGAGCAGCCAGCCGAGCTGTGCCGGGTTCCAGAAGATCGCCAGCGCGTTGAACGGCAGACGGGTCGCGATTGCGACGCCGCCAGTCGCCGAAAGCGCGAAGGCGAGCGCGTTGACGGCGAAGGCGGCGCGCGGGCGGGCGCTGAGCCGCTTCCCGGCGAGAGCCAGAAAGCTGCCGCTGGCGCCGAAGCCGAGCAGGGCCAGGCTGATCACCATGAAGGCGAAGTGATGCCAATGCGCGATCGCCAGGATGCGCGTAAGCAAAACCTCGAGGGAAAGCGCCGCGGCCGAGAGCAGGAATACCGCGCCCAGTCGCAAGAACGTCTCAATCGCCGCCGGTCAGTGGCACGAAACGGACCGGCAGGAGCTGCCGGGACGTCACCAGCCCCTCTTCGTCCTTCTCGATCAGTACCAGATGTTGGAAGGAGAAGCCGCCACCGCCGACCGGGATCACCATGCGCCCGCCCGGCTTCAACTGACGAACCAGCGGCGGCGGCACGTGGCCCGCCGCCGCCGTCACCAGGATGGCATCGAAGGGGGCGGCCTCGGGCCAGCCGAAATAACCGTCGCCGTGGCGGGTCCGCACGGCGCCGTGGCCCAGCCGGTCGAGCCGTGCCCGCGCCTGTCTGGCCAGCGGGCGGATGATCTCGATCGAATAGACCTCGACCCCCGTCTCGGCGGCGACGGCGGCCTGGTAGGCCGAACCGGTGCCGACCTCCAGCAGCTTTCGGCCCGGACCGAGGCGCGCCAGCTCGGTCATCAGGGCGACGATGAAGGGCTGCGATATCGTCTGCCCATGGCCGATCGGCAGCGGACGATCCTCGTAGGCCGCCTCGGCGAGCGCCGGGGGCACGAATTCGTGGCGCGGCACGCGGGCGAGCGCCGCCAGCACCGTCGCGGAGACGCGCCCGTCCGGGAGCGCCGCGCCGACGCCGGAGGCGTGCCGCTGGATCACCCGCGCCATCTCGGCGCGCGCCGCCTCCCGGCCATCGTCGGCCCGGGCGGGGCGCATGGCGAGCGACGCCAGGGCCGCGACCGCGACCAGGACGAAGAGACCGAAACGTCCCGCGATCATCACCCGTGCTCTCCCCGAGTTCGCGCGCCAAACCTCCGCTTCGCATCCTACGGCATCCACGCGTGCCGCGCGCGCTGGCCCCTATCCGCGCTGTCCGGCCGCGACCCCGAGGGGAAGCCGGTTCCCGGCCGGGGCCAAGGGGCAGGTCCAGACCGCGTCGTGGGCGCAGGAGGGGTAATAGGCGAAGTTGAAATCCAGGATCAGCCGCCCCCGGCCATGCCAAGGTCGGCGCCCTTGATCGAATCCAGCACGTACCGTCCACCGCCGTAGGTGTCCACGCCGGAGCTCGCGTCGGCGAAGGGCAGGAACAGGCCGCCCCCATAGGCCCGCAGCCAGTAGAGCGTCAGCTCGCCGCCGAAGTGGGCCTCCAGGCCCCGGGTACGGGCGATGGCGCGGGTGTGCAGGACGCCGTCGGCGCCAATGTCCCAGGCCTCGGGCACCGCCTCGCGCGGCGTGAGCGCCACCTCGAATCGGGCCCCCGCGTCGTAGTCGAAATAATCGAGCCCCTGGAATGCCTTCCGGTCGGCGGGCGGCAACGGCGATTGCGGATGCCGGGCGAAGAGCCGGTCGCGCCCGTCGCGCCACAGCCGCCAAGCCTCCGCCGGGTCCGCCGTCGCGCGGACGGTCGAATAGAGTTCGAACACCCGCCGGCGCCAGTCGGCGACCTCGAGGGCGTCGATCCGCGGCTCCGATACCGATTCCACGCCCGCAACTCCCCATGCATCGACGATTACGAGGCCGTACCCTACCCGCTCGGCGCGGCGCAGCCGCGTACACTCCTGCCCCCCGTCTCGCCGGCGGATCGATTTCAGCCGCACGATGTCGCGAGCCCGGGGCCTCAGGTCCAGCGTACGGTGTCGTCGTCGTCGGCCCAATGAGTGATCGCCGCCAGCTCGCCCGCGCGGCCGGCCAGCGCCGCCGCGACCTCTCGCCAGCGCCGAAGCACGGTGCTTATCCGGTGCTGGCGGTAGAGGCCGCTCATGCCGCGAGGTCGGCGACGACCGACCAGTAGGCCTCCCACGCCGCCAAGTGGGCATCGAGCGTCTTCTCCGCGATCCGACGGTGGTGCAGGCGGCCATAGACGGTGTTGAGGGTGACGTGGGTGACGCCGAGCCTGGCCCAGCCCTCCGCCGCGCGGCGCCAGTCGTCGGGTCCGCCCTCGGCGGTGGAGACCCAGACCTCGAGGCCGATTTCCGCCGGGTCGCGCCCCGCCGCCTCGGCATAGCGGCGAAGCTTGGCGAATTCCGCTTCCGCGCCCGCTTCCAGGGCGTGGGCGTTCATGATCCAGCCGTCGCCCCATTTGGCGATCCGGCGCAAGGTCACGTCATGGTGGCCGCCGAGCCAGACCGGGATACCGCGCTCCAGCGGAAGCGGATTGATGCCGGCATCGTCGATTTCGTGCCAACGGCCCCGGAAGCTCGCGTGCGGCTCGGCCCGGAGCGCCCGCATCACCTCGACTTGCTCGACCGAGCGGCGGCCGCGATTGCCGAAATCCTCGCCCAGGGCCTGGAACTCGACCGGGTTCCAGCCAACGCCGATGCCGAAGCGGAAGCGCCCGCCCGAGAGCACGTCGAGGCTGGCCGCCTGCTTGGCGACCAGCGCGCTCTGGCGCTGGGGCAGGATCATCACCTGGGTCGAGAAGCCGATCCGATCCGTGCAGCCGGCGAGGAAGCCGAACAGCACGAAAGGGTCGTGGAAGAGGTCGGAGGAGGTATTGCGGGTGAGGTCCCAGTCGGGCCGGTTGGCGACGTTGGCGCCCAGCACATGGTTGGGCGCGCCCAGGTGATGGTAGCCAAGCCCTTCCGCCGTTTGCGCCAGCCGCTTGGCCGTCTCCGGCGCGCCGCCGACGTCGATCAACGGCAAAGTCACGCCGAATTGCAATCCACCGCTCGCCATCCGCTCTACTCCCCTTTGCCCGAGCCGCCGGAGTGTCGCAGCACTTTGCCGTTGTGGCCAGCGGGCGGGAGCCATAGGCTTGGGTTCCCGCGATCCATTCTCATCACCCAACAACGCGAGGCCCCGAGAGATGACCCTGGACGTCGTCATGTTTCATGCCGCCCACGAGCGAGTCGCCGACCGCTTGGCGGCGCTCGACCTGCCCATCCGTGTCCTGCCGCAGCATGCGGACGGGGCCTGCGCCGTCGACGGCAGATCCGTCCCGCTCGCCGAGGTTGGGGCCGAGGTCGTCTGGCTCAGCATTGAGATCGCGCAGAGCGGGCTTTTCGACGATTGCATGGCCGCGATCGCCGGATCGGACACGGTCAAGTGGCTGCAGACCTTCAACGCCGGCCTCGACCACTCCGGCTACCGCGACATCGCGGCAAAGGGCATCCGCATCGGCGCCTCAAATGCCCAGGCAGTCGCGATCGCGGAATACACCTTCGCCCATGTGCTGGACGTCTTTCAGCCACTCGCCGAACAGCGCGAGGCGCATGAGGCGGGCGAATGGAAACTGCTGCGCTTTCGCGAAGTCGCCGGCACCACCTGGCTGATCATCGGCTACGGCAGCATCGGCCAGGAAGTGGGCAAGCGGGCCCGGACCTTCGGCGCCCGGGTGCTGGGGGTCAGGCGATCGGCCCGGCCCTCGCCCCACGCCGACGAGGTCTGCGCCATGGCCGAGTTAGCGAACTATCTGGGCGAGGCGGACGTCGTCGTGCTGTCTTGCCCCCACACGAGCGAGACCGACCGGCTGGTCGATGCCGACTTCCTCGCGGCTTGCAAGGACGGCGCGGTGCTGGTGAACGTCGCGCGCGGCGGGGTGATCGACGATTCCGCGCTGTTGGCCGCGCTCGACAGCGGCAAGATCGGAACCGCCGTGCTCGACGTCTTCGAGCCCGAGCCGCTGCCAACGGACGACCCCTATTGGCGCCACCCGAAGGTCCGCCTTACCGGGCATTGCTCCTTTGCCGGAGACGGCACCGCGGCCAGGGGCGACGCGCTATTCCTCGCCAACCTGCCGCGCTACGCGTCGGGCGAGGCGCTGGTAAACGAGGTCGATCTCGAGATTTATCTCCAGACGCTACGTTGAGGGCCGCACCCCGCGAATAATTGAGATGACAGAGGCGTCGTTGCGCCGTCAAATAGCCTATTGGGGCCGAGAGACACATAAATCTGGGATCAAGTTTGATCCGAACCGTCCGGCCACCCGATCCTGAAAGAAACTAGGGGAGATAAACGATGCGAGGGAACATCTCGTTGTTCGCGGGCGCGGTCCTGGCGCTCGCCACCGTCGGGGCCGAGGCCGCCGACGTCAAGATCACGCCCTTGGGCTGCATGGACGGCGAGTTCTGCCTCCTGGACCGGGCGCTGATCCTGGAGGACCCGGACGGCACGCGGCTGCTCTATGACGCCGGACGAACCGTGGCGGGCCCCGAGGATCCCCGCCTCGGCAAGATCGATGCCCTGCTGGTAAGCCACATGCACGGCGACCATGTCGGCGACCGGCACATCGACGGGGTGAACCAGGGGAGCTTCGGCAAGCCCCAGTTCCCGACCGTCGCGGCGCCCAACACCAATACGGTGAACATCGCGCTGGCCAAGGGGGCCAAAATCATAACGGGGAGCGAGATGCCGCGCTTCTTCGCCGGCAAGCTGAAGGCGAACGGCGGCAATCCGAAGAATTCGCAGCTAGCGCGTTTCGGCGCCAGTCGCAAGGTCGGCGGCGTCACCATAACCACCGTGCCGGCGGTGCATACGAACGGCGTCAGCCCGGCCTTCATCGGCGGCGAACTCGGCAAGTTGCTGAAGGCGGCCGGGCTCTCCGCCTCCGTCGGGCCGCCGACCGGCTACGTGGTGACCTTCTCCAACGGCCTCGTCGCCTATCTCTCGGGCGATACCGGCATCACGGCGGAGCAGGATCTGGTGGTCCGCCGGTATTACGGCGCCGAGCTGGTGGTGATGAATATCGGCGACACCTTCACCACCGGGCCCCGGGAAGCGGCCTATGTGGTGAACGAGCTGGTGAAGCCGGCGTCCGTGATCGCCAGCCACGCCAACGAGGAAGCGACCCAGGGCGGCAAGGTGCGGGCCGGCACCCGCACCGAGACCTTCATGAAGGCGAGCCGGGCGCCGGTGCACCTGCCCTTGAGCGGGCGGACCATGTCGTTCGACGCCGGCGGCAAGTGTACCTCGGGATGCTGAGACGCGGGCGGGCCGCGATTGCCGGGCGGGGAAGGTAGGCTTAGACTTTCGCCGCGCGCGTCGAGGAGGCTCCCGCCCATGACCACCATCCGGCCCCTGAGCGAATACACCGGCGTCGAGATCACCAGCGTCGACGTCAGGCGGCTGGACGAGGAGGGGTTCCGGCCGATCTACCAGGCGTGGCTCGAGTACGGCGTCGCCGTGGTGCGCGATCAGGCGTTGGAAATCGAGGATTTTCTCCGCTACAGCCGGCGCTTTGGCCATGTCGTGCCGCACCCCTCGAAATCGACCCGCCATCCGGTACATCCCGAGCTGACGGTGCTGGGGGTCGGCAAATTCGACGCCGACGGCAAGCTGATCAAGGCGATCTACAGGCGCGGCGCCGCGGGCTGGCACACCGACGGCGCCTATGACGAGGTGCCGTTCAAGGCGACGCAGCTTTATGCGCTCGACGTGCCGAGCCGGGACGGCGACACCCACTTCTCCTCGATGTATCGTGCCTGGGAGGTCCTGCCCGAGCGGCTCAAGACGTCGCTCGAGGGGCGGCGGGGCGCCTTCACCTATGGCGGCCTCGCCCGGGGCTCGACGGCGCTGTTGAACCCCGAGGACCGCGACCATCCGCCGGCCTTCCACCCGATGATCCGCGTCCATTCGGAAACGGGGCGCAAATCGCTCTATTTCGATCCCGGCAAGATCAACTATATCGAGGGCCTGGCGCCGGACGAGAGCGAGGCGGTGATCGAGGAGCTGACGGAATGCATGGTGCCGCCCGAGGCGCGCTACGACCATGCCTGGCGGGTGGGCGATATCGTCATCTGGGACAACCGCTGCATGGTGCACCGGGCCGCCGGCGATTATCCGCCGGAGGAGGACCGCGTTCACTGGCGCGTCTCGATCAAGGAGACCGACGCCGGCGCCCGCGTCGCCGCCGAGTGAGGGGCCGGGGAACGCGGCCCGCGGTTCTTGCCTTTGCCCGCCGCTTCGGGTATCCTGTGCCGTCGTCCGGCGGCACCCCGCTCGGGCACACGGCGAAGCGCTCGTAGCTCAGCTGGATAGAGCACCAGACTACGAATCTGGGGGTCGGGGGTTCGAATCCCTCCGAGCGCGCCAAATGCTTCAACGGGTTAGCGGCACTTCGCCGAAGAGCCCCTGAGCGCAAGTCACCACAAAGTCACCAAGCGGCTTCATTTCGAGGCGGAATCGTCCGTCTCGAAGGCATCGAAAGCCAGCTGCGAGAGGTGACGACATGCCTGCGACAGAGCCCCTTTTCGTCGATCGTATTTCGATCCTGACTCCGCCCGGTTTCCAGGACCAGATTCGCGACGCCGCCCGCCAGGAGGGGCAGTCTCTTTCCGAGTTCATCCGCTCCGCCGTCCGTGACAAACTGCGGACCGTGGAACAGCCCGTGGCGGGCGACTGATGGCGTCCATCCGCGGCCTCTGTCGCCTCGTATCGGCGCATGTCGGTTTCGACGTGGTCCCTCATGCGGCACGGCTCCGGCGGGACGGCCTGATCTCGGGGCTACGGGACGACGCGCGGACGGAAGCGCTCGGGCCTGATTAGACGACGCCGGCGGACCGGCGCCTGGGACGACTTGGGCAAGCTGAAGGCCACCGTCGAGATGACATCGTGGCGGACCGGAACCGCTTCGCGCGCGCCGCAGTCGCCGAGGTCGAGAAGCGGCTGGAGGCCGCGCGGCCCCGTAAGGAGGAGTGACGATGCCCGAGACCGTGGCCGTGCTGACGAAGCTGGAGGCGTAGGAAAACCTGTCCGCCAAACAGCGGAAATTTGCCCTTGAATACCTGGTCGACATGAACTGCACAAAGGCGGCGGTGCGTGCGGGATACAGCGAAAAAACGGCCCGCCAACAGGGAGCGCGCCTGTTGTCAAATGTGTACATCTCCGAATGCATCGAGGTCGGCCGGCGGACGGCGGCCGAGGAGACCGGGACCACGATCGAGAGGCTGCTCCAGGAACTTCACCGGATCGGCTTCGCGGACCTCCGGCAGCTCTACGACGAGCAGGGCCACCTCAAATCGATCAACGAATTGCCGGACGAGATCGCCGTGTGCGTTTCGAGCGTGAAGGTGAGGAAGCGGACGATCCCCCGCACCGACGGCGAGATCAAGACCACGACCGAGGTCAAGGTCTGGGATAAGCCTAAGAGTCCGACTCGAAATGAATCGAGTGTTTTCAGGCTCTTGCGAGACGGCGCGTGAGGAGTTGGATGCTGGCGAGGAAGATCCAGGCCTCGGCGGTCTCGATGGCCGTCTCGAAGTCCTTGGCCAGCCGCCGGTTTCGATTGAGCCAGGCGAGCGTGCGCTCGACGACCCATCGGCGGGGCAGGAGTTGGAAGCCCTTCACGCCCGCGGGACGGTTGACGATCTCCAGCGACCAGCGGCCGATCCGCTTCAGTGCGCCCTCGAGCTTGGGCCCGGCATAGGCGCCGTCGGCGAAGACGTGGCGCAGGCGGGGAAAGTGGCGGGGGATGGCGGCGAACACCGCCGGCGCGCCGTCGCGGTCCTGGATCTCGGCGCCGTGGACCACGACCGCGACCAGCAGGCCGCCGGTGTCGGTGAGGATGTGACGCTTGCGGCCCTTGACTTTCTTTCCGGCGTCGAAGCCCCGGATACCGCCGCTTTCCGTGGTTTTTACGCTCTGACTGTCGATGATACCGGCCGACGGGCCGGCCGCGCGGCCCTCGGCCTCGCGCGCCGCGACCAGCAGTTGCCGGTTGACCTCGGACCAGGTGCCGTCGTCCCGCCAGAGATAAAAGTAGCGCTGCACCGTCGAGCGTGGCGGGAAGTCCCGGGGCAGCATGCGCCATGGACAGCCGCTACGCAGTAGGTAGAGGATCGCGTTCACCACCTCGCGCAATGCCGTCGTCCGAGGCCGTCCCAGCGCTTTGGCGCGAGGCAGCAACGGCTCCAGCACCTTCCATTCTCCATCCGTCAGGTCGCTTGCGTAGCGCAGCAGGTCGCGTTCATACTTCGGGCGAGTGATTTTGGTCCACATGTTGTGTCTCCCTGGTTGCTAAATACAAACAGTGAATCACAACTGACTGAAATCACTCAACTCTTTTCGGGCCAGACACTAATACCGGCGGCCCTATGAACTGACTTCTAGAATCCAGGGGAATGCGGATAGGGATTTGATTCTGCCGGGTTGGTCGACGAGGCTGTTCCAAGCGAGGCAGCAGGCCTGGATGATGGCTTCGGTATCGTCGAGAACGCGGAGCGAGAGGAATCTCTCTCTGAGGTGGAGCCAGATGCGCTCGACGGGATTGAGCTCGGGGCAATAGGGCGGCTGGATGATGAGGGTTATGTTTTCCGGGACCGCGAGGGCGCGGGGATTGTGCCAGCCGGCGCCATCGAGGACCATGGCGACATGGACATCCGCCGACAATGTGGCGGCGAAGCGGGCGAGGAACAGCTCCATGACGCGGGCATTGACGGCGGGCAGCACCAGGGTAAAGTCCTCGCCGCTTTCCGGATGCACGACGGTGTAGATATAGGCCCACTGGTAGCCGATCTGCCTGGGGCCCCTCGGGCGTTCGCCCCGTCGCCACCAGCGATGGCAGACCCGACCCTTGTTGCCGACACGGGCCTCGTCCTGGAACCAGAGCTGGACGTGCTTGTCGGGATGGGCCGCCCGCACCGCCTTCAGGCGGGCGCGAAGCCCCCTTTTTTGAAGCTCTCTTCGGCCTCCGGGTCTTTCTTCGGATGGGAAGGGCGTATCTTTTGGCGCGAGAACTTCAGAGCGCGCAACAGCCGGCTCATCGAGGTGAGAGAGTAGGTTTTACCGAACTCGGCCTCCAGCCAGCGGCAAAGATCGGCCCGGATCCAGGCAGAGACACCGTCACGTTCCGGGTCCGGGCCCGCGAGGACGACCGCCGCCAACCCCGCCCGCTCCGCCTCGGTCAGCCGAGGTTTGCGGTGGCCCTTGGGACGATCGTAAAGCCCGGCCAATCCCTCGGCGTTGTAGCGCAACACCGCGTCGCGAAGCGCTTGGCGTTCCATTCCGGCCGCTCGCGCTGCCTCGGCGCGACTCATCCCGTCGAGTGCATTGGCGATCGCATAGGCCCGCGCCGCCGGCCGACCCGTGACGTCTGGCGAGCCCAGTCGCGAAGCTCACCAGCCGTCATATCATCACATATCTTGAGAGCAACCATGATCACCTCACAATATCTTGTGGGAAATCAGGGAATCACAATTCAAAGGAAATGGGAAATTCCAAGAGTCACTTCGATCGGCCGGCGGTATAAGGCCCTGGAAATGCTCGGGCGCTGCTTCACCCTGTTTGGCGATCGCCTGAATGTGGAACGGGAGCCGGCGGACAAGGGCATGAGCCCCGAGGTGCGCGACGCGCTGGCCGAGATCATGGGCGAGACCGACGAAGACGGGGCGCCGAGCGCGGTGCACTGAGGGACATGATGATCTGGTGGTCGTGGTGGGGCTGGCGGGGTGGCGAGGCACTTGATACCTAGTGCTCGTGGCGACATTGTTGTCGATCGAGCCCGCTTCGCCCGGCAGTCCGTGCCATGGTGCTGGGGTAGGCGAAATCAGGGGAGCCGGGACTTTGTCCCTTCGCGCGTGCCCGTGAATTCCCCCAATGCTTGACCGATAACCATCAGAGTCAGCATGTAAAGGCCCTTGAAGTCGCTTTCCATCGTGTCGGCGTGCCCCGCGGCCCGCAGTATTTCCAGATCAGTACAAGCCTTCGCTATTTTATCGTGCGAAAAGCTCCTGATATCCACATCATGAGCAAATGAATTACGGATGCTTCGGATTCTGTGGAGGTCGGCTCTCGTCATCTTGCCGTACAGGCCCAAGGCGTAACCAACATCGATACGAGCCGAAAGGGTGGATAGAGGACCGTAGCCTGCAAACAACGTCTGATCGAGTTTTTTGGTTAGGGGGACAAGGCCAGACCGCAGCGCGCGGTCCACGCGGGGCTCCAGGTAACTGCATGCGGTGATCGCAGCCGCCCTGTCGCTTTCGCCGGCAAGCTCCTCGAAAATCGGGCTTAGCTTTGGATGAGCCGCTTCAATGTCTTCCCGAACCGTCATCGCTATGGGCGCTCCATGTTTGTTGGCCCAATCAATTTGCCAGCGCTCAGCAAGCCTTCACGCTCAAGAACCCGTCTGATTTCCTCAAACACAGCTTTGATGTTGCCCTTTGGGAAGCGTATCTGCCCTAGTCCTTCGATGTTGCTGAAGGCTTCGCAGCCATCTTCCAGCACGACAATGGCCCGAGTGAAGCCGAGCCGCCCTTGGAACAACCCAGCCTGGTGAATCACATTCATGCGACTGCGCAACTTGCCGTCAGGCTGCTCGTCCTCCCCGGTCATAATGAGCAACGCGATCGCTGCCGCATTCAGCATTTCCTTTAATCGATCGATATTCGTTATCCCGGCGACCAGAACTCGGTTGAACTCGTCAGCAGGGAGCTTCAAACGGTCTTCAATAAAGTCCTTCAGTTCACGCCAAACCAACGAATGGCCATGGCCGATGAATACGTTCGTCCCGATAGCTTCTTTTTTATGCCGCTGGTGCCGCGGGCGTGAAAGATGCGATCCAGCCCTTCGTGCTAAATTCCCTAGCTTTCCAACGGATTCGCCCTTGTGTTGTATCGCTCTCACCTCCGACAGAACTTGAATATGTGGCGGCGCGCGATACCCCTGAGAGATGGCGAGGCTGTCACGGCTCCACCCTTGACCGCGAGGAAGCAGCCGGTCAAGCACTTCATCACTGGAAAGAATCGACAATTCCTCGACTTGTTCCTTGATCGACTCTAAGAACGAGTCCCCAGTATGGAGCAGTTCCCCGGTCAGGATGGATAGGATGTCCGGTTTATTTGGTTCGAACGCCGATGCAGCTTGTTGGGCAATCTCTTCCGCCTGAGTAAGATCAACATCGCCCGCGATTGCGTAGATCGCCTTCTTCACTTTATCCGGATGGAACTTACGCCAATCACCTCGACTGCCCATCCGGCGCGCGTCCTTCATGCCCCATTCTGGGCTAAATTGCGCGCCGGGCGGCGGTGGGTTCAACTCGGCATAGTAGATATATGCATGGTACCCCAAGGCTGACCCGCTCCATGCCCTGCCTACTTGCTCGGCGGCATTTCTCAAGGCGATCAGTGGCTCGATAATTCCTGCAGCTTTGGCGCGTGTCGCTAACCCATCCAAGCGATCTTCGATTTGTAATAATTCTTCTTGAGGTTCGGTCATATTGAGAGTCCCAGGCCTGCCACGTCCCTGCGCACTCCAATTTATCGAAGGCAAACGGCCTCCACAAACGCGATGCGCCACCGCTCGGCTGCTTCGCGGCCTCGGCCAACGATGACGGACGTTTTCGGGAGGTCCGCCATGCGCATGGCACGCCGGTTCCCGATGTGGCCCTATGTCGCCTTCCCGATGATCGGCAGATCCCCGAAGTCCATATCGAGATGATTGCACCATTCGTCATGGGCATGCGACGGCAGGGCCGACGGCTTCGAGTGCCTTTACCGATCAGATGTATGCCTCCTTCCCGAAACCCATCGCCACCCCCGGTTCCGGGAAAGTCGGTTTTCGGGACACAGTTCTGGGAGACGCGGAAGGGGGAAACGCGACCCGTGGCAGGCCGCCTACACCGCCGCCGCCGTCTACGAGAAACCTTCATTTATGGCAAAGTATGCTATCTTGATGCTATGCAAAACAAGCGCTTAGTGTCAAAGACGAAGACTCGGCCGAATACCGTAAATGGGAAAGTCCCCCGAAGCGTCATCCGAACGCGAACCGACGCCCGCGCGAGTATCTGACCGAAAAGGAAGTCAGCCAGCTCATGGAAGTGGCGCGCAAGCGTGGGCGCTACGGGCATCGCGACGCGACAGCCATTCTCATTGCCTACCGGCACGAGCTCCGCGTCTCTGAACTCTGTGCGCTTCGGTGGGATGCTGTCGACTTTGAGGGCGGTTTCCTACACGTCCGGGGGCTCAAGAACGGCACGCCGAGCGTGCACCCGCTTCGTGGTATTGAAATTCGATCACTCCGAAGGCTCAAGCGCGAGATGCCCGTCTCACCCTAGGTCTTCACTACCGAGCGGCGGAGCCCGATGACGCCCGCAGGGTTTCGGAAGACACTTGCGGCGATCGCCGAGGCCGCATCGTTCCCCTTCCGTATCCATCCGCACATGCTCAGGCACGCCGCCGGCTACAAGGTCGTCAACGACCGCGAGGACACCCGCACCGTCCAACACTACATGGGGCACAAGAACATCCAGCACACCGTCCGGTACACGGAGCTTGCGTCTGATCGATTCGAGAGCTTCTGGGAAGCTGAGCCGAGGGAGGTTACGTCTATCCAAACTGATCGTGACCTAGATATACTCGTGACGCTTTCCCCAAAGTGTGAAGTGGATAGAGACAGCGAAACGGGTATGATTGTTCTGGATTGTCTTTTCAAAGATGCAATACACCAATAATTCTATGCTAGCATTAGAAGATAATAATTAATCATGACACCCAAACAATATTCGGAAATCTAGAAGCAGTTAAATGAAATCTTCAATGAATCTTTTGCTCTTACTGTTCTTTCAAACCTTGCTAGATGTATTGAGAACACCACAGAGCCGTGGGACGACGTTTCAAAAGACTATATGCTTATCGAGGCAAGCCGCGTATTGAACGTAATCAAGGCAATCCAGCCGACCAAGTAACTATGAAACTACCTACATTCAATTGCCTACGGTGCGGCGATGAGTGGCATCCTCGCAACGAGGAGAAGCCATCGACTACTACGACACGAAGATTAAGTTCGGCTCCGTAGAGGTGGTCCTAGGAAATCGGACAGTCGGCTAAGGTGTATTCCCCCTGATGAGGGAGGGATACGATTTGAGGACGCGACGTCGGTTCACGGCGGATTTCAAGGCGAAGGTGGCGCTTGAGGCGCTTCGGGGTGATCGGACTGTCCAAGAGATCGCGGGTCGGCACAAGGTGCATCCGAACCAGGTGAGCGCCTGGAAGCGCCAGGCGGTGGATGGCTTGGATGCGGTGTTTTCCAATGGCGCGGAGAAGGCGAGCGTGGATCGAGAGGCCGAGATCCACGACCTGCACGCCAAGATCGGCCAGCTGACGGAGTAGCCGGATTTTTTGGCACGCGGGCTCAAACGATGAGCCGGTCGGAGCGCCGGGCGATGGTCCGGCGCAACGATCCGGCGCAACGATCCGGCGCTGAGTTTGAGCCGGCAATGCTCGATCCTGTCGATCAGCCGTTCCTCGCTGTAATACAGGCCCAAGGGCGAGAGCGCGGAGAGCCTGGCGCTGATGCGCCGGATTGACGAGCTCTATCTGAAGTACCCGTTTTACGGCTCGCGCCAGATGGCGCGCCAACTCGGCCGGGAAGGTCGTCCGGTCGGCCGGCACCGGGTGCGACGGCTGATGCGGCTGATGGGCTTGCAAGGGATCCATCAGCCGCCCCGGACCAGCACGCCGCATCCCGAACATCGGATCTATCCCTATCTTCTGCGGGATATGACGATCGATCGGCCGAACCAGGTCTGGTGCGCGGACATCACCTATATTCCGGTCCGCCACGGCTTCATGTATCTGGTCGCCATCATGGACTGGGCGACGCGCCATGTCCTGGCCTGGCGGGTGTCTAAGAGTCCGACTCGAAATGAATCGAGTGTTTTCAGGCTCTTGCGAGACGGCGCGTGAGGAGTTGGATGCTGGCGAGGAAGATCCAGGCCTCGGCGGTCTCGATGGCCGTCTCGAAGTCCTTGGCCAGCCGCCGGTTTCGATTGAGCCAGGCGAGCGTGCGCTCGACGACCCATCGGCGGGGCAGGAGTTGGAAGCCCTTCACGCCCGCGGGACGGTTGACGATCTCCAGCGACCAGCGGCCGATCCGCTTCAGTGCGCCCTCGAGCTTGGGCCCGGCATAGGCGCCGTCGGCGAAGACGTGGCGCAGGCGGGGAAAGTGGCGGGGGATGGCGGCGAACACCGCCGGCGCGCCGTCGCGGTCCTGGATCTCGGCGCCGTGGACCACGACCGCGACCAGCAGGCCGCCGGTGTCGGTGAGGATGTGACGCTTGCGGCCCTTGACTTTCTTTCCGGCGTCGAAGCCCCGGATACCGCCGCTTTCCGTGGTTTTTACGCTCTGACTGTCGATGATACCGGCCGACGGGCCGGCCGCGCGGCCCTCGGCCTCGCGCGCGCGACCAGCAGTTGCCGGTTGACCTCGGACCAGGTGCCGTCGTCCCGCCAGAGATAAAAGTAGCGCTGCACCGTCGAGCGTGGCGGGAAGTCCCGGGGCAGCATGCGCCATGGACAGCCGCTACGCAGTAGGTAGAGGATCGCGTTCACCACCTCGCGCAATGCCGTCGTCCGAGGCCGTCCCAGCGCTTTGGCGCGAGGCAGCAACGGCTCCAGCACCTTCCATTCTCCATCCGTCAGGTCGCTTGCGTAGCGCAGCAGGTCGCGTTCATACTTCGGGCGAGTGATTTTGGTCCACATGTTGTGTCTCCCTGGTTGCTAAATACAAACAGAGAATCACAACTGACTGAAATCACTCAACTCTTTTCGGGCCAGACACTAACACGCTGGACGCCGCCTTCTGCACAGACGCGCTCGACGCGGCGCTAGCCAGGTACGGCAAGCCGGAGATCTTCAACACCGATCAAGGCAGCCAGTTCACCGGCCATGCCTTCACCGGGCGATTGCGGGCGGCGGAGGTGAAGATCTCCATGGACGGCAGGGGGCGCTGGCTCGACAACGTCTTCATCGAGCGTCTCTGGCGATCGATGAAGTACGAGGCGGTCTACCTGCACGACCTCGCCGACGGCTTCGAGGCCGAGCGGGTGATCGATGAGTGGATGGCCTTCTACAAAACCGAGCGGCCCCATTCGGCGCTCGCCGGCCGCACGCCGGTGGAAGCCTATCGCGGCGAGGAGCCCGTGGATATGATGGACAAGCCGCTTCGCGCCTTGCCCACATCTCCACGGGCGAAACAGCAGCAGGACGGTTTAAAAGAAACAAGGATTCTGGCGGCGTGAGGAAACAACGGAATACACCTTAGCAAGGCCGCCAGCCTGTCCAACAAACCGGGACCACTTCACGTAGACCCTGCTGGTCTTGTAAAAACTACTCGCATCATGACCATCATGCAACGCGAGGAATACCGACGCCTTAACCAAGGCGTCTTCTTTTTCACCTATTTCTTTCGTGTGATCGACGCAAGGTAAGCGGCGGTTGTGGGATGACGACGAGAAGTGTCGGATTGTGGCGCAGACTGTCAAGACTAATTAGTCTTTACGAACATCGCTATGAGAGCGATTGCTAGCACAGAAAAGCCACTGAAAAATAGAAAGCTGGCATCAATGGAATATTCAGAATGGCACTGTGATCGAAAGCCGCGTACAACAGCAAAACACCTGAGGGGGCCATTGATGACGTAAAGAACTTGCTTCCGATCAAGCCAATGAGGTAGGTGGCGCCATATCTGCCTGCAATTAACTCACGCCATGACCTGAACGCAAAAATTATTAAGCCAAGTGCACCACAACCAATACTGCTCGCGGCAAGTACGACATTGATATCCACTGCCTCCCCCCTCGCACCTCTTAAGCCATTTCTTAATGTTTTTCAGAGATACGGCCTGCCCTACATAGATACTTCTTGCTTCCACCACCAAACGCTGAAGAAAAGTCCGATAGCAACGCCCACCGCGCCGATGGTAATTAGGTTTATCGGTTCTAAATTGACACCTAGAAGTGTCGCAACACTTGCAGTAGTTACCGCTGCGCCACTAACCCGGATGGCAGCCGCACAGGCCTTCGACATATTGAGATATGAGAATGTCAACCCTTGCTGGCCCGACATTGATCCAATCCTTCCTGCCATTATTGTTCTATACTCCCTAAGAGTCCGACTCGAAATGAATCGAGTGTTTTCAGGCTCTTGCGAGACGGCGCGTGAGGAGTTGGATGCTGGCGAGGAAGATCCAGGCCTCGGCGGTCTCGATGGCCGTCTCGAAGTCCTTGGCCAGCCGCCGGTTTCGATTGAGCCAGGCGAGCGTGCGCTCGACGACCCATCGGCGGGGCAGGAGTTGGAAGCCCTTCACGCCCGCGGGACGGTTGACGATCTCCAGCGACCAGCGGCCGATCCGCTTCAGTGCGCCCTCGAGCTTGGGCCCGGCATAGGCGCCGTCGGCGAAGACGTGGCGCAGGCGGGGAAAGTGGCGGGGGATGGCGGCGAACACCGCCGGCGCGCCGTCGCGGTCCTGGATCTCGGCGCCGTGGACCACGACCGCGACCAGCAGGCCGCCGGTGTCGGTGAGGATGTGACGCTTGCGGCCCTTGACTTTCTTTCCGGCGTCGAAGCCCCGGATACCGCCGCTTTCCGTGGTTTTTACGCTCTGACTGTCGATGATACCGGCCGACGGGCCGGCCGCGCGGCCCTCGGCCTCGCGCGCCGCGACCAGCAGTTGCCGGTTGACCTCGGACCAGGTGCCGTCGTCCCGCCAGAGATAAAAGTAGCGCTGCACCGTCGAGCGTGGCGGGAAGTCCCGGGGCAGCATGCGCCATGGACAGCCGCTACGCAGTAGGTAGAGGATCGCGTTCACCACCTCGCGTAATGCCGTCGTCCGAGGCCGTCCCAGCGCTTTGGCGCGAGGCAGCAACGGCTCCAGCACCTTCCATTCTCCATCCGTCAGGTCGCTTGCGTAGCGCAGCAGGTCGCGTTCATACTTCGGGCGAGTGATTTTGGTCCACATGTTGTGTCTCCCTGGTTGCTAAATACAAACAGTGAATCACAACTGACTGAAATCACTCAACTCTTTTCGGGCCAGACACTGACACCAACCGACATGAATGTCGGCTCGCCAGGCCGTGCAATCTTATCGATTGGCGCGAGCCGCGCCATGTCTGAGCCGGCAATTGTCCTCCAAGGCGCGGTGCTGCCAATCCGCCGCGACGCCGCGCCCTTCGACTTCACCGCCCGGGCCGGCGAGAACTGGATGCTGGTGGGCCCGCTCGGCGCCGGGCGGACGACCTTCCTCAAGGTGCTGGCGACGCTGATACGCCTGAGTGCCGGGCGCTACCATTGCCTCGGCACGGACGTCTCCGACTTCGCAACCCGGAGCCGCGCCCGGGCGCGGGCCGGCCTCGGCGTTTGCCTGGAGGAGGACGGTCTGGTCGAGTCGTGGACCGTGTTCGACAATCTCGCCGTCCTTCCGCGCCATCACGAAGCCGGGCGGCCGGCCGAGATCGAGGACCGGGTCTGGCGCTACATCGTGGCCCACCACCAGGAGCCCAAAATCGCCTTTCGCGTCGTCTCCGGCATCAAACGGAGGGAACGGCGGGGCATCGCCTTGCTGCGCGCGCTCTATTCCGACCCCGCCGTCCTGTTGCTCGACGGCGCGATCGGCGACGATCCGGGCGAGTTCGGTCTGACGGCGGATTTTCGCCGCCGGCTTGCCGACTCCAAACGCACCGTCATCCGCCAGGCGAGCGTCGAACAGACCCGTACCGATCCCGGTCCCGGGGACCATCTGGCGGTCATGATCGACGGTCGCCTCGGCGCCCAGGGCCGGATCGACGAGATCCGCCGGGATGCCGAACCGGCGGCCCGGGCCTGGCTCGACTCCGCAGGCCTTGGCTGATGACCCGGGCGGCGCGGCCCGACATCTCGCGGCCCGCCGACCGGCCCGGCCACGGCCGGCGGCGGAACCTCGGCCTCCGCGGGCGCAAGCGCCGAAGCGACCGCGCCGTGCTCGGCGTCCTGCTGGCGACGGCGCTGGCCGCGGGCGTGCTGCTGGCCCTGGCACTGGCCGCCGGCTGACGCTTGCCGCCGGCGCGCCGAGCGGCCAGGATGGCGCCCGCGCCGGGCCGGCCGGCCCCGTGCGGCGGGGAGCGAGAGATGAGTGAGCTGGTCGAACTCGAGGCCGATGTCGTCGTCGTTGGCGCGGGCGGCGCGGGCATGTATGCCGCCCTGGTGGCGGCGCGCGAGGGTGCCGAAGTGCTGCTGCTGGACCGCAGCCTGATCGGGCGCGGCGGCGCCACGGTGATGGCGCAGATGACGGTGGCCGCCGCGATAGGACACGCGGAGCCCGACGACTGGCGGGCGCATTACGCCGATACCCTCGTCGCCGGGCGCGGCCTCAACAACGAGCCGCTGGCCCGCGTTCTTTGCGCGGAGGCGCCCGAGCGGATCCTGGAAATGGCGGCGTGGAACGTCGGCTGGGCCGGCGACGGCGACGCCATCACCCAGGCGATGGCGCCGGGCCATTCCGCCAGGCGCTGTGTCTATGTCGATTTCCTCGACACTGGACCCGCCGTCTCGCGCACGCTCCGCGCCCAGCTGTCCCGCGCCGAGGGAGTCACGCGGCTGAGCGACCTGGTCGCCCGCGACGTGGTCGTCGATGGCGGCCGCGCGGTCGGCATCCACGGACATCACTTGTCGAGCGGCCGGGAGGCGGCGATCAGCGCCGGCGCGGTGATCCTGGCGACCGGCGGTCTCACCCGGCTCTATGCCCGCAACAGCGCCTCGGCCAACATGGGCGGCGACGGCTTCGCCCTCGCGCTGCGCGCCGGGGCCGAGCTGGTCGACATGGAGTTCGTGCAGTTCTTCCCGATCGGCCACCTGGCCCCCCGGATGATCGGCATGGACCCGATCATGTGGGACCCCTTCCGCTACAAGCTGGGCGGGCGGCTGCTGAACTCGGAGGGCGAGGAATTTACCGAGCGCTACGGCGTCACCGAGGACGGCAGCTACAAGATCACCCGCGACTTGGCTACTTTTGCGATCTTCAAGGAGGTGGAGGCCGGGCGCGGCTCGCCCCACGGCGGCGCCTGGCTCAGTTTCGAGCATATTTCGGAGGCCGAGCTCCGAGCCGCCTTCGGCCCGGTGATCGACCGCTTGGCGGCGAACGGCATCGATTTGACGGAGACGCGGATCGAGGTCTCGCCGATCGCGCACTATCACATGGGCGGTGTCGTGGTCGACGAGCGGATGCGGAGCCGGGTGCCCGGGCTCCTGGCCGCTGGCGAACTGGTCGGCGGCGCCGGCGGGGCCAACCGCCTCTCCGGCAACGCGATCAGCGAAGCCCTGGTGTTCGGTGCCCGCGCCGGTCATACGGCGGCCGAGGAGAAGGGTGGGCGGAACTCGGAGGCTGTCCGGGCCGCCGCGCGGAGCGTCGGCGAGGCCGGCGGAATGCCGGAGGGCCATAACCCCGCCGCCCGCATCCTGGAGCTGCAGACGTTGCTGAAAGACGAGGTCGGGCCGTTCCGCGCCGCCGCCGGCCTCTCCCGAGCGCTCGCGGGAATCGAGGCGTTGCGGGCGGAGGCGGAGGCGCTGGGGCCAGCCCGCGCCCAGGGCCCCTTTGATCCGGCCTTCCTCGACCAGCTCGATCTCGACAATATGCTGCTTGCGGCGGAAGCGATCACGCGCGCGGCCCTCGCCCGTAACGAAAGCCGGGGCGCGCACCAACGCGAGGACCATCCCGATATGGACGATGCCTGGGGCGAGAACCAGTACTTGAACCTGGACGGCGGAGAGCTGCGACTGGAACGCCGCCCGGTGGTGCGGGAGGTGGCGGCATGAGCGCCTCCATCGCCCGTCTTCGCGTGAAACGCGGAACGCCCGAGGCGGACCGGGGGCACGAAACATTCGAGGTGCCGTTCGAGCCGGGCCAGTCACTGCTGGACGGGCTCAGGCGCATCCGCGCCGAGCAGGACCCGAGCCTCGCCATCCGCTTCTCCTGCATCAACGCCAACGCGTGCAAGGAATGCATCGTCAAGCTCGACGGCAAGACGGTCTACGCCTGCACCACCCGCCTGATCGAAGCCGAGATGACGGTCGAGCCACTTCCCAACAAACCCCTGATCCGCGACCTCGTCACCGACATCGCCCCCCGGGGCGACCGGATTCGGGAATAGGGCCCTGGCGCGGCGAAGGACGACCGCCGCCGGGAAGGCGCTTCACTCCACCAGCGGATCGGCCGCCAGTTTCACCAGGCATTTGCCGATGCCGTGGCGGCCGGCGAGCATGTCGGTGAAGGCGACCGGCAAATTCTCGAGGCCCTCGACGATGGTCTCGCGGTAGCGGACCCGGCCCTCGCGCATCCAGCCGACCATGCAATCGAGATAAGCTGGCATGCGCCGGGGATAGTGGTCGTAGATGGTGAAGCCGGTGAGCGTGATCCGCTTGCGGACCGCGAGGAACATGTTGGCGACGCCCCTGGCGCCGTCTGGCCCGTAGGTCGAGATCATGCCGCAGAGGGGAAAGCGGGCGTGCGCGTTGGCAACGGCGATCGCCGCCTCCAGCGTGGCGTCGCCCACATTGTCGAAATAGATGTCGATGCCGTCGGGACAGTGCTGGCCCAGCGTCGCTTCCAGGTCGGCGCTCGCGCGGTAGTCGAAGGCGCTATCGAAGCCCAGGGATTCGAGGAACGCGACCTTCTCCGGCCCCCCGGCGCTGCCGACCGCGCGACAGCCGGCGATTCGGGCGATCTGGCCGACGATCTGGCCGAGCGCGCCGGCGGCGGAGGAGACGTAGACCGTCTCCCCGGGGCGCGGCATGGCGATGTCGACCAGGCCGGCGAAGGCCGTGAGCCCGGGCATGCCGAGGACGGAAAGCGCGTTGGAAAAAGGGGCGCCATCGGGCCAACGGGCGGGATTGATCCTGTTGGCGACGACGGGATAGCCCTTGCGGTCGCGAAGATCGGCCGGCAGCAGGGTGTAATCCTCCCAGCCGAAGAAGCCCCAGACCAGGTCGCCCGGCGCCAGCGCCGGGTTTTCCGAGACGATCACTCGGCTCGCCACCCGGGCCTCGATCGCGACGTCGAGTGGATGCTCGCCCAGGAGATAGGCCACCATGTAGGGGTCGAGGCTGAGATAGACGTTCTCCAGCAACACCTCGCCCGGCCCCGGCGGCGTCAAGGGCATCTCGCGGAGGGTGAAGTTTTCCGCGCTGGGCGCGACGTGGGCGGAGGAGGTGGCGTCGGGACGCTCCGCCAGGACGATGGCCCGCCTGGACGTCGCCGGCGCGGTCATTCGTCTTTTTTTACGATCGGGGAGGCGAGCTTGTCCATCGGCTTGGTCAGTTCCTCGGCCTTGTAGTTCGGCAGGTTGTAGGCCCAGGGGCCGAAGCGGGCGTTTATCTTCTCGGACTCCTTGGCCACCTCGTCGGCCGACTTGAGGTGCTTTTCGTGCTCCTTCGCCACGCCCTCGGGCTGGGCGATGTCGGCTGCGTGACGGGCCTTGAAGCGCGCCCACTTCTTGCCTTCGCGCTCGACGATGTCGACTTCGACAACCAGGCCGTCAAAGGTCTCGAAACGCGCGCCTGCGGCGCCCGCGAAGTCGATCTCGCCGGCCTTCCGCACGTCGTCGAAGGCAATGTAGCCGAACGCCGAGCCGAGATCGTTGGCGACCCCTTCGTGGAAGGCCTTCATGCCTTCCGGCATGTTCTGAATCGCGAAGTTCTTGGCCGCGCTGTCGGGGCGGGACACCCGGACCTCGGCCCCGTCGGTTTGGATGGTGGTGATGGCGCGGATCCGGGGGCGGGCGACCTGGACCATCGCGGTGTCGAGCCAGCGGAGCGCCTTCTCGTGCGCCTCGATCCGGCCGGAAACCAGCCAGGTCCGCTCCTGGCCGGCCTGGCGGACGTAATACCAGCCCTCCCGTTCGGAGGTGGAGATCGAGCGGGTCTTGCCCAGGATCAGGCCGGCGACCTCGCCACCGTCCTCGCCCACTAGGCGGATGAGCGTACCCTTACCCTTGGTCCCGCCGTCTTTGCGGGGATCGTCCACCCGGAGCCGGTGGTATTGCTCGGGCCTGGCGGTCTTGGCCTCCAAGGGCTTCAGCGCGGCGATGCCGACGGCGGCCTGCTTCACGGTTTCGAACAGCACCGGATAGCCGTCCTTCTCCACCATGCCCCAGCTGCCGTCGGCGTTGCGGCGGATGGTGAAGCTTTCCGCAGGCGAGACCACCTCGACCATCACCACTTCGTTCACCCGGTCCAGGAGATCGGGCAGCAGGGTGGCCGGAACCGAAGGCAGGCCGAGGCGCTCGTCGCGCGCCTGCATCGAATAGAAGGCGCCCGCGACCGCCAGAACGGTCGCGACGACCAGGCCGAGAAAGGATTTGGAGCCCATGCTTCCCTACCCCCGAGAGCCGGCGACGTTGCGCCGCCGCCTGGAGGCGCGCATCGCCGCCAGAACCAGTGCCAACAGGCCGATCAGCGCCGGCACGGCGCCGATGTTGGCGAACTTCAGCCGCGTCTCCAGCCGGTCGATATCCTTGTTGAGATTGTGCTGAACGTTGCGAAGCTCGCGCCGGGTTCGCTGAATGACCACCTCGGCCTTGTCGATCTCCGCCTGCTGTTCCTTGGAGATCAGGTTGCCGGCGCCAGGCCTGGCCTTGCCCTGCAACTCCACCAGCCGCTCGCGCGTGGTCTTCAGCTTCTCGGCGAGCGCCCGCTCCTGGTCCAGGAAGGCGCGCTCCGCCTCGCGCCTCAAGCCGGCCAGCACCTCGAAACGCCGCTCCGACTTGCCCCGGCTGCGGAGCGAGATCAGATCCTCCGAGCCCGCCAGATGGTCGAGCGCGTTGATCACCAAGTCGGCGTTGGCCGAGGTCTGCATGAAGAGCCGCTGGCCGCCGAGGTTCTGCTCGCGGACCCAGAACTGGTCGAACAGCATGTCGCCGTCCGCGACGATCACCAGATTGAGCGGCGTCTCGGCCTCGGCCAGGTGTGGCCTGGGCGCCATCGCGGCTTCGCTCTCGCCCTTCGTCTCCTCCTTCTCCTTGGCCTTGGGCGGGCCGTCGGGAAAGGCGGTCTTGGCCGGGCCGGAGACGCGGGCGACCAAGACGTAGGTCTCGTCCGTCGCCTTGAAGTTCTCGATCAGGGTCCGGGGATTGGGCCCGGCACGGAGGAAATCGGTCTCGAACAGCATCGATTGCGCGCTGGAACGGATCAGCGGGCGGAACTCGGTGCCGGCGCCCTCGCGCTTCGAGATGTGGCCGGCGCTCGCCATCACGACCGGGCCGAGGCCGCCCATGACGATATCATCGGGGTCATAGGTATCGGGCTGCATCGCCAGCCAGGACAGGTAGCGCACCGGTTTGACGCCGCGGCCGACCCCGCCGCCCATGTTGACCCGCTGGGCGAAGGCCCAGTCGCCGACGAAGTGGTCGTTGGTGACCGCGACGCCCCAGGCGGCGAAAAGCTCGTCGAGCTTGGAGCTGTCCGGCACCAAGTCGCCGCCCGCCTGGCGCTGCTGGTTGCGGAAGGCGGTGCCGACCTCGGAGAAGGGGTCGACCATCACCACCGCCCGGCCGCCCGCCAGCACGAACTGGTCGATGGCGTAAAGCATCGTGGGCGACAGCTTCGGCGGATGGACGATCAGCAACACATCGACGTCCGCGTCGATCACCGCCGTCTCCAGGTCCACCGTCACCACGTCGAACAGGGTGCGGAGCTGCGGCACGATCGCCCACTGCTGCGGCCCCTGCCCGCCGAAGGTCAGCAGCGGCGAGACGTCCTGGTTCATCTGATGCGCGGTGATCAGGCCGACCTTGGGCTTCTTCGGATCGCTCAGATTGTAGATCAGCCGCGTCAGATCGTATTCGAGGAATGCCTCTTTCTCTTGCTGGAAGAAGGCGATCACCTCCCGGTCGTCGACCGTGTTGGTGCCGACGAGGCCGAAATAGAGGTTGTCGTCGGCGGTGATCGGCACGGTGCCGAGGCCGTTTCGGACCGCGTCGTCCTCCGCTTCCGTGAAGGGGACGGGATCAATGATCTCGAGGTTGATGCGGCCCCCGGCGATGAGCGCATATTGCTCCAGCATCTCGCGCACCCGCTGGCCGTAGCGCTTCACCTGCGGCACCTGGTTGGCGGCCACCTCGGAGAAATAGAAGCGGAGCGTCACCGGCTCCTCCAGCGACTTCAACACGTTGCGGGAGCCGGGGTTCAGGGCATAGAGGCCGTCTGCGGTGAGGTCGAGGCGGGCGGAGCGCAAGCCGTTGGCCACGATGACGTTGATCGCGATGGTCAGCACCGCCGCGAGCAGCAGCGCGAGGCCGGAGAGTAGTCCCTTGTTCATCGCTCTCTCCTCACGCCGCCTTGCGGGCATCGACCAGGACAAGGTTGGCGAACAGCCAGAAGGCGATCATCGAGACGAAGTAGAAGATGTCTCGAATGTCCAGCACGCCGTTGGTGATGGCCTCGAAATGGGTCAGGAAACTGAGCGAGGCGACGATGTCGACGGCCCGCTGCGGCGCCCAGGCGGTGAAGGCGTCGAGCACGATCGGCGCGCCCGAGACGGTGAAGAGGAAACAGATCACGATCGTGACGACGAAGGCGATCACCTGGTTCTTGGTCAGCGCCGAGACCGCCGAGCCGATCGCCAGGTAGCCGCCAGCCATCAGCAGGCTGCCCACGTAGCTGGCGATGACGACACCATGGTCGGGATCGCCGAGATAGGCGACCGTCAGCCACATCGGAAAAGTGCAGGCGAGCGCGATGGCGGTGAAGGCCCAGGCGGCGAGGAACTTGCCGAGGACCGCGTTCGTCAGGCTCAAGGGCAGCGTCAGCAGCAGCTCGATCGAGCCCGACTTCCGCTCTTCCGCCCACAGCCGCATGGCGATCGCCGGCACCAGGAAGAGGTAGAGCCAGGGGTGGAAGGTGAAGAAGGGTTTCAGGTCCGCCTGGCCCCGGCCGAAGAAGTTGCCGAGGTAGAAGGTGAAGATCCCGGTCAGAAACAGGAAGATCACGATAAAGATGTAGGCGAGCGGCGTGTTGAAGTAGCTCGCGAGCTCGCGGCGGAAGACGGTGAAGGTTCTCGACATCAGGCCGCCTCCTCGCCGTCGTCGCCATCGGGCGCGCGCTCGACGTCGGGCACGTCCTGCTCGCCCGTGGTCATGCGGCGGAAGACCTCATCGAGACGCCCGGCCTCGACCACCAGCTGCTCGACCTCCCAGCCCTGGGCGCGGGAATGGCTCGCCACGGCATCGGTGATCGAGCCGCGGGCCGTGGGGAAGACCTGATAGAAGCCGTCCTCCATGACCACCACGCGTTCAACGCCGGCAATCGACGCCAGGGACGCTTCCGCCCCCTCCGCGAACACGCGGATCTGCACGGCGTTGTGGTAGCGGCTCATCGCCTCCAGTTCCCTGGGCGTGCCGTCGGCAACGATCCGGCCCTGGGCGATGATCATGGCGCGACTGCAAACAGCGCCCACCTCTTCCAGAATGTGGGTCGAGATGATGATCGCCTTGTCGCGCGCCATCTGGCGGATGAGGGCACGGACCTGGTGCTTCTGGTTGGGATCGAGACCGTCGGTGGGCTCGTCCAGGATCAGCACCGGGGGGTCGTGCAGGATCGCCTGGGCGAGACCGACGCGGCGCTTGTAGCCTTTCGACAAGGTGTCGATCGGCTGCTCCATCACCGCCTCCAACTCCACCTTCTCCACCGCCGCGGCAATACCGGCGCGGGCCGAGGCGCGGGCCAGGCCGCGCGCGCGGGCGGCAAAGGCGAGGAAGCTCGCGGGCGTCATGTCACCGTAGGCGGGCGCCCCCTCCGGCAGGTAGCCGATCGCAGCCTTGGCTTCGATCGCCGCGTTGGCGATATCGTGGCCGCAGACCGAGACCCGGCCGCGCGTCGGCGTCAGGAAGCCCGTAATCATCTTCATGGTGGTGGATTTGCCAGCGCCGTTTGGCCCGAGGAAACCCAACACCTCGCCGCGATCGACGCTGAAACTCACACCGTCGACGGCGACCAGCGGGCCGAAATGCCTGGCCAGGCCCTCGACCTCGATCATCCGCTCCATGGAACGCCACCCCCGCCGGACAAAGCCGATTGTATTCTCACGCGAGACGAAGCAGCCAGGCCCGTCGGCGCGGCGGGAAAGTAGTCCTTGCGGCCCCGAGCATCAAGGGGTGAGGGCATCGGGCTGCTCGGGGCGAACGAAACATGGCGGCGATAGGCGAGGGAATCTATCACCGGGGCCCGGATCGGCTCGTGCGAGGGAGGCTTCCCATGGCAATCGAGATAACACCACTTCCCGCCAGTTTCGGCGCCACCGTGCGAGGCGTGGCGCTGGCGGACCTGGACGACGCGGCATTTCAGACGATCCACGACCACTGGCTGACCCATGGACTGCTGGTCTTCCCGGGCCGGCATCTGGACACTGCCGGGCAGGTCGCCTTCGCCAGACGATTCGGCGCCTTGGAGTTCGACCTGGCCGAACTCTCCAACGTCAAGGAGGACGGTAGCCTGCGCGAGGGCGACGACGACGACATGGTCAAGATCCTCAAAGGGAACATGGGCTGGCTTCACGACAGCACCTACATGCCCGTGCAGGCCAAGGGCGCGGTGTTCACAGCCCATGTCGTGCCGGAGCGGGGCGGCGAGACCGCCTGGGCCGACATGACGGCGGCTTATGAGCCCTGGACGAGGCGATGAGCCAGCGCATCGCCGGCCCCTCTCGGCGCGCCATTCGCTGATCCACGGCCAGCTGAAGGCGGGCTTCGAGGCCAAGGAAAAGGACAGCGAATATATCGGCTACGGCCTCGACCCGCACGACGCGCCGCTCCGCCCGCTGGTCAAGGTCCACCCGGAGACGGGACGCCCGGCCCTCGCCATCGGCCGCCACGCCCATGGCATCCCGGGTCTGGACGAGGACGAGTCGGAAGCCCTCCTGGACCAGCTGGTCGATTTCGCCTGCCGGCCGCCCCGGGTCCACCGGCACGCCTGGACGCCTGGCGACCTTGTGGTCTGGGACAACCGCAGTCTCATGCACCGGGCCTGTACCTGGGACATGAGGGAGCGCCGGGTGATGTACCACTCGCGCATCGCCGGCCACCCGGAAAGCGAATTCACCGCGCCCGGTTGAATGGCCCATGACGCGACCGCGCGAGCCACTTGCACCTCGGCCGGCCCCGCTTCGGGCCATGACGGTCGTTGCCGGTGATGGGTCGAATCAAAGGCGCGTCGATATGGGCCCGCGCCGGCGGAGAGGGCGGCCGGGACCAGACCTGCAAAGCATCTAGCCCGGCGGGGCCGCCAGGTCGACGGTGAGGGGGTTGTAGGCGTAGAGCCAATCGGCGCGTTCGCGGTCCATGTCGCGCTTGGCGAAGGCGGCCTTCAGTTCTTCGATCGACTTCAGGTGGAAGAGGCCCCGGTTGGCTCGCGATTCGGCGACGATGCGGCTGGTCCGCTCCAGGCGGGCCGACTGATAGCACTGGAGCGCGGCGGATACGGACGGGGCCGCTTGGAGCGCGCGGGTCAGGACCGCCGCGTCCTCCACCGCCATCGCGGCGCCCTGCGCCAGATAGGGAAGCGTCGGGTGCGCGGCATCGCCGATGAGGGTCGCGCGAGCGGTGCTCCAGGTCTCCAGCCTCGGATAGACGTTCAAGGCCCAGCGGTAGCATTCGTCCCGGTCGGCCGCGTCGATGATGGCGTGAATATCCTCGTGCCAGCCGGTGAAATCCGCTTTCAGCTCCGCCCAGGGTCGCTTCAGGGTCCAGGATTCCTCGATCCATTCGTCTAGCTCGACGCAGGCGACGAAGTTCAAGAGCGTGCCGCCGCGCAGGAAATAGACCACCGCGTGCTTGTCGGGCCCGACCCAGATGGAAGATTTGCCGTCCATGAAGCCGGCCGGGAAGCGGTCGACCGGCACGGTCAGCCGCCAGGCGGCATCGCCGGTGTAGTCGGGCCGCGCGAGGCCGGCGATCCGGCGCCTGACGGCCGACTTGATGCCGCCGGCGCCGATCAGCACGCCGCCCCCGACCCGCCGGCCGTCGGCGAGATGCAGGGTGACGCCGTCCTCGTCTTCCTCGAATCCGGTGGCGGTCGCGCCCAGGTGGATGGCGTCCGGCTTCAGTTCGGCCACCCGCGCGGCCAGGATCCGGTGGAAGTCGGCCCGGTGCAGTTGCAGATAGGGCGCGCCGTGGCGCCGTTCGTGGTTTTCGGCCAGGGAGAGTTCCTGTAGCACCTCGCCCGTATTGAAGATGCGGAACTGGGTCACCGGCGGCTGGCAGGCGACGGCCCTGAGCGACTCGAGAACGCCGAGGTGGCGCATCACGTGGGTGGCGTTGGCGCTTTGCTGTACGCCGGCGGCGATTTCGCCCAGCTCGGATGCCTGTTCGTAGACCTCGACGTCGAAGCCGGCGAGCAGCAGCGAGCCCGCCGCCGTCAGCCCGCCGAGGCCGGCGCCGGCGATGATGATCCTGGCGTCGCTCGCTTTTACCATGCTCTCCCCCGGATCTCGGATCGTTCTTTATAGCCGCGCGGGGTATGCTAGTCTCGACCATCGGCCCCGCCCACCGGCGGTGGCTTCCCCGTTCTGAATCGACGAGAAGAGGTGGCGACGATGGCCTACGAAAGCATGATCGCGGAAACCGTGATGATTCCCGGCGACCAGGGCGAGCCGATCTCGGCCTACGTGGCGAGGCCGCTCGGCCCCGGCCCCTTCCCCGGCATGGTGCTGATCCATCATCTCCCCGGCTGGGGTGAATACTACCGGGAAAAGACCCGCAAATTCGCCCACCACGGCTATGCCACCATCAGCCACAACCTCTATCACCGCTTGGGCGAGGGCAGCGCCGACGACGTCGCCGCCAAGGCGCGGGCCGAGGGCGGCGTGGCGGACTCGCAGATGATCGGCGATACGGAAGGGGCCACCCGCTGGCTCAAGTCCCAGGTCTGGTCGACCGACAAGGCCGCCGTGCTGGGCAGCTGTTCGGGCGGCCGTCAGGCCTTCTTCTATGCCTGCAAAACGCCAAGCATCGATGCCTGCATCGAGCTCTGGGGTGGCCGGGTGGTGCAGGCCGAGGACGACCGGCCCGAGAAGCAGCCGGTGCAGCCGATCGACTTCACCGCCGACCTGGCCTGCCCGCTGCTCGGCATCTTCGGCAACGAGGACCGCGCGCCCTCGCCGGAACAGGTCGACCAACATGAAGAGGCACTGAAGGCGGCCGGAAAGGACTACGAGTTCCACCGCTACGACGGCGCCGGGCACGGTTTTTTCTACTACCACCGGCCGATGTACCGGATCGAGCAGGCGATGGACGCCTGGGAGAAGATTTTCGCCTTCCTCGAGAAGCACGTGGCCGGGTGAGGGTGTAACGATGTGCACATCGATCGTCGAAATCGTCTCGGCGGAGGGTTCGGCCAAGGTGGAGGGCGGCTGGTTCGACCTCAGCCACGCCGTGGTCTGCTACGATCACCCGCACCACGCCTTCCTGGAGGATGCGATCACCATCGATTTTGTGAACCACGAAAGCGGCCCTGGCACCCGGGCGGCGGTGGAGATCACGCTCGAATCGGCCAAGGCTCTGCACGCGGCGCTCGCCCGCGCGATTCGGCAAGCCGAAGCGGAGGAGGCCGGCCAGATGATCCAGGCGGCGTGACAGGCGCGCCGCCCGCTTCTCATAGGTATCGGCGACGAGCTCGCCTCATCGCCGATCGGCAAGCGCTCCCGCGCGCCCGAGCTTACGCGAGGAAAAGCCCGCGTGGCGTTTGTACGCCAGACAACCCGCAACGGGTTCCGCCCGTTGCCGGATGGTTTCAGAGGTATCGGACCATCTGCGCTTCGTCGCCGTAGCGGCCCTCGTGCTTGAGGGGCCGCGGCTCCGTGCCGTAGACCTCGAAGCCGTGCCGGGCATAGAGCCGCTCGGCGGCCCAATTGCCCCTGGTCACGGTGAGCAGGACCTGCTCGAGTTCGCGTCGGCGGACCTCGGCCGGAACTGCCTCGACCAGGGCGGTGCCGAGGCCCAGGCCGCGGTTCGCCTCGCGGACCTACATGCCCCAGAAATAGCCCTTGTGCGCGAACTTGGGCGCCGCATGACCGCGCGGCGAGGCGACGCCCGCCAAGGCATCATCGGCGAAGCCGCCGAAGACCGCGCTCACCTCGATCGTCTCCTCGAAGCGGGCGAGCGTGTCAATGGCGGAGCAAAAAGGGACCACCGTGGCGGTGTAAGAAGGGACCACTTGGCGGCTGCGGGCTTGTCCCCTAGTCCATGGGAGGGCCCCGGGTGCGACGCGGCGTGCCCTCAACAGGCCGACGCGGCGGCGCGCGCGGGAGGGACCTGTGGGCCCACGGGGTCAAGCGTGGGTTGGGTGGTCGGTTCAGTTCGCCGTCGGGGTTTGACGCCTGCGGCTCTGGTTGAGCCTGTAGCTCTCGCCATTCATCTCGAGGATGTTGACGTGGTGGGTGAGGCGGTCGAGGAGAGCGCCGGTGAGGCGCTCGGAGCCGAACACCTCGGTCCATTCGTCGAAGGGCAGATTGGTGGTGACCAGGGTCGAGCCCCGCTCGTAGCGTTGGCTGAACACCTCGAACAACAGCTCGGCGCCGGTCTTCGACAGCGGCACGAAGCCGAGTTCGTCGACGATCAGAAGCTTGTAGGTGGCGAGCTTCTTCTGGAACCTCAGCAGCTGCTTGTCATCGCGGGCCTCGATGAGCTCGTGGACCAGTGCGGCGGCGGTGATGAAGCCGACCGAGAGGCCCTTCTGGCAGGCCGCCAAGCCGAGACCGAGGGCGATGTGGGTCTTGCCGGTGCCGCTGTTGCCGAGCGCGATGAGGTTCTCGCGGCGCTCGATGTACTCGCAGCGGGCCAGCTCCAGGACCAGCGCCTTGTTGAGCGAGGGGATGACCTTGAAGTCGAAGCTGTCGAGGCTCTTGACCACGGGGAAGCGCGCCGCCTTGATGCGCCGCTCGACCATGCGGCGCTCGCGGTCGATCAGCTCGAGCTCGGCGAGTCTCAACAGGTAGCGGACGTGATCGACGCCTTCCGAGGCGCACTGCCGGGCGATCTTGTCGTACTCGCGCAGGAAGGTCGGCAGCTTCAGCGTCTTGAGGTGGTGGGCGAGCAGCACTTGCGGTGTGTCGGTCATGCGCCGAGCCCCGACAGCAGGCTCATGTACGACTTGGCGGACGTCATCGCGACCCGGGCGCGCGGCAGATACGGATAGACGTCGAGGTTGAGCCTGGGCGGCCGCCGCTCGATGCGGCACAGTACCAGGTGCTTCACCGCATCAAAGCCGATTGCGCCGAGCCGCAGGGCGTCGCCGACCGCACCCTCGACCTCCTCGAGCCGGAAGGTCTCCAGTAGACGGAGCACCTGGACGTACTCGCGCTTGCCTGCCTTGCCCATACGAGCTTCGAGGAGCCGCCGCAGAGTGATGAAGGCCTCGGGCAGGTCCCAGCCCGCCAATGGCGCGGCCTGGTCGAGGGCGCCGATCTTCTGCTCGATCAAGGGCAGGTAATGCAGCGGGTCGAAGATCAGGTCCTCGCTGTCGTAGGACCGGCGGTGCCGGGCGATCACCTCGGCCCCGCAGCTGATCACCACCTCATCGACGTAGCCCCGGATGAGCACCTCACGGTGGCCGTAGGCCACGGGCACGGAATAGTCGTTGCTGCGGTAACGCACCAGCGACAGCGAACTCGCCCGTCCAGGGCGCTTATCGCAGGCATCATAGGGAGCAGGCGGCAATGGCAAGAGAACTTGACGATCCCGCTCGAGACGCTCGCCGATGGTCTCCTTGTGGCCCCGCAGCCGCGCCGCCTGGCGCCGGCGGCACTGTTCGGCGAGAGCATCGTTGAGGGCCGCGAAGCTCTCGGCACGCGGGACGGGGACCAGGAAGTTCCGCCGGATGAAGCCGACCAGTCCCTCGACCTTGCCCTTGTCGTTGCCCTTGCCCGGCCGGCCGAACCTGTCCTCGAACAGATAGTGGGACTGAAGCTCCGTGAAGACGCGCGTTCGCTGCCGCTTCCCATCGCCCAGGATCCGGGCAACCGCCAGCTTGGTGTTGTCGTACAGGATGGATCGGGGGACGCCGCCGAAGAAGGCAAACGCCGCGTTGTGGCCATCGCAGAATGCTTCGGTCGTCTCCGCCGGATAGGCCGCAACAAAGCAACCATCACTGTGGGGAAGGTCGAAGGCAAGGAAGTGGATCTTCCGTAACGCGCCGCCGATCACCGCCATCGCTTCGCCGAAGTCCGCCTGGGCGTGACCGGGGGAATGGGAGAGTGGCACGAACACCTCACGCGACCGAAGCCCCTGCTCACGAACGTAGTCCTTCACGATGGTGTAGCCGCCCGTGAAACCGTACTCGTCCCGGAGGCGGTCGAAGATGCGCTTCGCAGTGTGCCGTTGCTTGTGGTGGCTGGTCCGATCGTCTTCCAGAATCCGATCGATGATCCCCGTGAACGGACCCAGCTTCGGCCGCCGTGGCGGCTTGCCGCGGCGATACCCCGGCGGCACCGAGAACGACAGCATCTTGCGTACCGTCTTGCGGTCCAGCCCGAACACCCGCGAGGCCTCGCGGGTGCTCATTCCCTCGACACGACACGCCCGCCGAACCCGTGCGTACAACTCCACCCGATACATCCCCCCCGCCTTCCAGTCAGAGCAACCCTGACAGAAGGCTATACGCGGTCCCATTTTGGTCCGCCGCAGCCGGATCGACCGGCCGCTTCAGTGGGGGATTATTGCGCCGCCGTTCTCACGAGCGGTCAGGCCGCTTCCTCTTCGAGGGACATGCCGAAGGAATGCGGGTGCAGCTCCAGCATTTCCAGCCTGAGCCGGTGAAAGCCCTCGCCATCGCCCACCGTCAGTCGTCTGATCATGCTCGTCCCACCACGCCGCCGTCGATTTCGCGGCTCGATCTGATACCGGTGAGCCTTTGAACCGACCTCTCGGCCATCCCCTTCGTTCAATCGCGAGCGGAGCGTGGCGATCGTGCGTCTGTGAGGACGCTTTGTCAGCAAGGTGGGAGTCCTTGTCATGTGAAGACCACGGCATATGAAGCCGACAGTAACTGCATCCGTCATGAGGTGGGGTGGGAAGCAACTGGAGGCGAACCGGCAGCCCGCGGGATAACGAACCCGATTCGGCGATGGTGTCGTGGCGAGCTAGCGGTCGCACGCGAAGCCTGGGCCCCTGGAGGGTCCGACCGATCGCGCGTATGTGGCGATGAGAGCGACGATCGGACGGCACTGGGTGGTTGGGGGTGGGATGTCGGGAAGGCAAGGCGGAGTAAGCAGAGAGGCCTGTGCGGTTCGGGCGAGCCGGGCAGGAGTCAGAGCCCCCATGGTACCGCTGCCGCGTATGTGGCGAGAGGTCCGGTGAGCAAACCCGGGCGGAGGGAAGGAGGGCAGGAAGGTGGATGCGAGATGTCGACCGAGAGGCACAGAGAGCACCGGCAGTGCCATGAAGGCTAAACGTGGAGCGGAAACCAAGGCTTGGTCCTGGGTCGAAGCCTCGGTGTGGACGGATCGCATGGTGTCGGCGCTGGGCAACGGCGTCAAAGGAGGACGTTGGAACAGTTTGATGGACAAGGTGGATGCGCCGGCGACGCTGAAGGCGGCTTGGGCGAGGGTCCGAGCCAACAAAGGCGCCGCCGGGATCGATGGCGTGAGCATCGAACGGTTCGAGGCTCGGGCGGAACACTATCTGACTGAGTTGTCTGCCGAGCTGCGGGAGGGCAGGTACCGCCCCCGGCCGGTCAGGCGGGTGGAGATCCCGAAAGGCGATGGCCGGACCCGGCCACTGGGCATCCCGGTGGTCAAGGACCGCATCGTGCGGACGGCGATGAAATTCGTGATCGAACCGATCTTCGAGGCGGCGTTCCAGGAGGGGAGTTACGGCTTCCGTCCGGGACGTGGCCGCCACGACGCGCTCCGGGAAGTGGATGGTCTGGTGAAGGCCGGCCACGCACATGTGGCCGACGCGGATCTGGCGGGCTACTTCGACGGCATTCCGCGCGAGCCGCTGATGGCACGGCTGGAGACCCGGATCAGCGATGGTCGGGTCCTCGAGTTGATCCGGCAATGGCTTGCTCGGGATGTGATGACGGATCTGGAACGATGGACACCGGTATCGGGCACGCCGCAAGGCGCGGTGATCAGCTCGCTGCTGGGGAACATCCATCTCGATCCGCTGGACGCGCTGATGGCGGCTCGTGGCTATTCGATGGTGCGCTATGCGGACGACTTCGTCGTGCTCTGCCGCACGGCGGAGGAGGCCGATGCGGCGGTGGCGGAGATCCGCCGCTGGGTCGGCGCGAACGGCCTGTGTCTGCATCCCGAGAAGACCCATGTCGGCGACTGCCGCCAGCCGGGCCAGGGCTTCGAGTTCCTGGGCTACCGGTTCGAAAACGGCCGCCGGCGGGTCCGGGAGAAGAGCTTGAAGCAGCTGAAGGATCGCATTCGGGAGAAGACGCGGCGGACGCGGGGCGAGAGCCTGGCGCGGATCATCGCCGATGTGAATGCGACGCTGCGCGGCTGGTTCGGCTACTTCAAGCATGCCCATCGCACCACCTTCGCACCGCTGGACAAGATGATCCGCCGGCGGCTGCGCGCGCTTCTGAGCAAACAGGCCAAGCGGCCCGACTTCGGCCGCTCCCCGACGGTCCAACGGAAGTGGCCCAACACCTTCTTCGCGAAGGCCGGGTTGTTCGCCCTGGAAGGCGCCTGGAAGGCTGCGAGACACCCCCGATGAGGAAACCACCAACTGGAGAGCCGTATGCGGGAAAACCGCACGTGCGGTTCGGAGGGCGGGGAGGGGCAACCCTTCCCGACCCCTATCAGCGTTGTTTGCAGGCTGTCGACGTCCTCGCGTGACCTCGATTTTCGCCTAGATCGCCGCGCTTTGCTCGCGATGACGACCGTGTAGGCCGAGAGGTCAATTCAAAGGCTCGTCGATATTATATCGCGCGACCGCGCGGGCGAGCTTATGCGGGGAAAAGCCCGCACGGCGTTTGAACGCCAAACAAGCGGCAATGAGATCCACTCATTGCCGCCTGGTATGAATTCAACGCGGAGCACGCAACGCGGTGGGTGTCGGTGCAACAGTAAAATCCAGTACCGCCATTTATATCATTTACGGCAACACCGCCCCCGAAAGTGTCGCAACTGTCCCGGGTCCAATCATAGCAGTGTCGTTGTCCATTCCCCGACGATACGGCATCTTGCCAGATCCAGGCCGGCGTGGACGGAACGCTTGCCAGCGGCGAACTGAAAAACTCGGCGTCGACGGCCATCCGCGCCGTCGGCCCGTAATCGGCCTGACAAGCCGTATTCATGGCGGGAACGCCGATGGTCCCGTCGGCCACGGTACTGGCGGTGAAACCGACGAACCTATATGACGTTCCACACCGGCCCACCTTGGTCTCGACATCGATAATCCGCTCCAACATCGCGGCACTCAGTTTGCTCTCGCCGACCGCGCCATCGGCGATACGGCCCGCCCGCACCGCGCCGATCGCGATTCGGCTGTTGGTGACGGCACGGACTCCAATTTTACTCTCGGTGACGGCGCCATCCGCGATTTTGGGAGTCGTAACGGCGCCGCCGCGAATGCGGCCCGTCGAAATTGCCTCGATTTCAATGTCCGCCGTATCGACGCACCTGCTGCACTGCACGTCCGTCGCGACCTGAGCCGATATCTCGCCAATGTCGAGAACGAAAGTTCCGGCCAAAATACAAAGAAAACCAAACTTACGCGCCATCATCGAACTTCCCCCTTCGTGATTAGGATTGCACCGTGGCATCAAAAACCACCGTTGTCATTCCCAGGATGGGCTTACCCCGCTCAGGGAGAATTGATGCTGAATTGTACCCTTGGTGACCGTTTTAACCATTCCGCGTCATTCCTCATGGCTCCAGCACAAATTGCAGAACGGGCAGGAGGACGGCGGGTTCGTCGATCGCGGGACCGCCATGGCCCGAGCCCGAGCCGCCCATTGCCGCGAACGAATCCTGTTTTGGCGTGAGGTCGATGGTTGCCGCGGATACGCCTAGGGAAAGGCTGGCTCGACCTCGCCTCGGTCGGTCTCTGGCATGGGCCCGGCGCAACCACCATGATCCCCCGATTCTCGCCACGATCTCCAACGGACACCCGTTGGAAAATCCATTGTTGACTTCATAATCTAGAGACCCGCCCAGACCTCGTCATCACCCATATGAGTGTCAATTCGCAATGAGAGAGACTCATTTCGGGTTGTCCGGCGTTCAGACGCCACGCGGGCTTTTCCTCGCATAAGCTCGGTCGCGCGGTCGCGCTTGCCGACCTGCGATGAATTGCACTCAACGCAGGTCGGTATTATTGCGGGTTGTATGGCGTTCAGACGCCACGCGGACTTTTCCTCAGCTTTGCTCGGTCGCGCTTGCCGACCTGCGATGATCGGTCGCGACGATGAGTTGCACTCAACGCAGGTCGGTATTATTGCGGGTTGTATCGGTATTATTGCGGGTTGTATGGCGTTCAGTGTCCGTCCGGGGACTTTATGAGTCGGATGAATCGGTTATCCGGCGCCCCCTCTTGAAGAGCTGAATCAGCTGTGATTCTCTGGGGTGGTGAATTTACTCTTGAGGTGCCCCATGTGGACTGCCGACAACCGCCCGCGCTACAACCGCGACAAACTGCGTTATCCGAGCGACCTGACCGATGCGGAATGGGCGCATATCGAGCCGCTGATCCCGCCGGGCAAGCCCGGCGGCGGCAAACGGCGCGTCGCTATCCGCGAGGTGATCAACGGCGTGATGTACATTCTGAGCACCGGCTGCCAGTGGCGCGCGCTGCCCAAGGATTTGCCGCCCAGAAGCACCGTGCATGATTACCTCGGCCTGTGGAACTGGGACGGCACGCTGGATCGCATCCATCATGCGCTCTACCTCAAGTGCCGCGAGAAAGCCGCGCGCGAAGCCAGCCCCACGGCCTGCATCATCGACACTCAGAGTGTGAAAAGCGCTGAAAAAGGGGGGCTCGCATCGACAGCCACGGCTTCGATGCCGGCAAGCTGATCAAGGGCAAGAAGCGGCATGTTCTGGTCGATACGCAAGGCTTGCTGCTGCACGGCATCGTCACCGCCGCCAACGTTCAGGATCGCGACGGCGGTCTCGCGCTGCTGGCGACCTTGTTCGGTCTGTTTCCCTTTCTCGGGAAATTGTTCGCCGACAGCGCCTATCAGGGGCCGGTCTTTCACCGCGCCCTGGCCGGCATCCTGCCCGATCTCGAGACCGAGATCGTCAAGCGATCCGATCGGGTGAAGGGCTTCGTCGTCCAGCCCAGGCGTTGGGTGGTCGAACGCACCATCGCCTGGCTCAACCGCTGCCGCCGACTGGCCAAGGACTGGGAGAACCTCAACCGCAACGCGCTCGCCTTCATCAAGCTCGCGTCCATTCGACTCATGCTCCGAAAACTCTGTAATCCTACATAAAGTCTCCGGACGGACTCTCAGACGCCACGCGGACTTTTCCTCAGCTTTGCTCGGTCGCGCTTGCCGACCGGCGATGAATTGCACTCAACGCAGGTCGGTATTATTGCGGGTTGTATGGCGTTCAGACGCCACGCGGACTTTTCCTCAGCTTTGCTCGGTCGCGCTTGCCGACCGGCGATGAGTTGCACTCAACGCAGGTCGGTATTATTGCGGGTTGTATGGCGTTCAGACTCCACGCGGACTTTTCCTCGGCTTTGCTCGGGCGCGCTTGCCGACCCGCGATGAGTTGCACTCAACGCAGGTCGGTATGCGTGTCAATTCGCGGCGCCGGGCTGGTTGCGCGTCCCCGTCTCCAAGCGATACGCCGGGTTGCGATGGACCGGGAAGGGGTAGGCCGGGTTCGCCGTCGCGGGCGGGGCGGATTGTCCCCCATCCATCCGCTCAATCGCCGAAAGCTTGAACTCGCGGCTCAAACGCCGCCGGTCTCATTCTTTCGTCGGTTCCTCATCCAGAAGAACCGTCACCTGAAATCACGCGTCACGGCGGGGGGGCGGTCCAGGACCAATCCCGAAAGAGTCTGGAGCGGCATCCGAACGACTCCAACCGAGACGGTACAATCCGGTCGGATGAAGCGGCTCGATTCTTCGAGCAGATAGCGCAACTTCACCCGCCGGTTGGAACCTTGACAGCGGTTCCAACCGGCGGGAAACGCGGGCTAGTTCAAGACCAACACCAGTGGCCGTGTCCAATGCGTGGTCCACAAATCGGGCGAAACCCCTGACGCCGGAAAATAATCGTCGGTGCCACGTTGATCCCGTTGATCCCGTTAATTGTCCTCGCTCCTCCATCCGGCGAAGCCGCTCGCCTCCGCCCCTGGAACCGAGGTTAGCGGCGCGCGGCATCCATGTCTGCCCGTCTTGGGGCGGGAAGCGGTGGTCCGGCCCTCCGTGAAACATTCCATCGGAAAAGTTCGGAGTCGGAAGTTGGCGGTCGCCCTTCGGGTTGCGGGCTGGACCTCTCGGGTTGCCCGCCCGGCCCGCCATCAGCCGTTGGCGAGACGCGCGAGCTTCGCCTGGAAGCCCGGCCGCGCCAGCACTTCGGGATTGACCACGTTCTCCGGTGCCTCGCCGGCGATGACCTTGCGGAAATCGCCCATGTTGATCTCCGCCATCGCGGCCCAGAGCTGGTCCGAATAGCCGAGTGCGTGGGGCGAGAGGATGACGTTGGAAAGCCCGTGCAACGGCTCCGCCGCCGCCGAGGGCTCCGGGTCCATGACATCGAGGGCGGCGCCGGCGATCCGTCCCTCGGACAACGCCTCGTGGAGCGCCGCCTGGTCGACCACCGGGCCCCGGCTGGTGTTGATCAGATAGGCGGTCGGCTTCATCGAGGCCAGACGTTCGGCGTTCGCCAGATGGCGGGTCTCCTCGTTCAGTGGACAGTTGAGGCTGACGAAATCGGCCCGCCGGAAGACCTCGTCGAGGGTGACGCTCTCGACCCCGAGTTCCGCGCCGAGCCGGGCGTCGAAGGCGGGATCGTGGGCGATATGGCGCAGGCCGAAGGGGGCGGCGAGACGGAAGACCTCGGCCCCGATGTTGCCCATGCCGACGACGCCCAGGGTCCGGCCGACGAGACCGACGCCGTTTTCGCCCATCCGCTTGGCCCAGCCCTCGGGTCCCTCCCGGGTGATCCGGTCCTTGGCGAAAAGCCGGGTGGCCGAGGCCAGCAGCAGGGTCATGGTCGCCACCGCCATCGGCCGGCGCACCGCGCCCGGCGTCGTCGTCACCACCACGTCGGCCTCGGTGCAGGCGGCGACGTCGACGGTATCGAAGCCGACGCCCATGCGGGCGACGTGGACCAGGCGGTCGTTGCCCTCGAGGCTCGCCCGGCTCAACCGTTCGCCGAGCAGCACCACGCCCTGCAAGTCCGCGATGTCGGCCGCCTCGACTTCGCGCCGGCTGGTGAAGTTCGAGAGCTCCGCCAGCCCCGCCTCGGCGAGCGCGGCCACCTCGTAGCCAGGAAAGGCCAGGCCGCCGTCGGCAGGCCTGAGCCCGCTCGGCAGGCCGATCCTGAATTTCGCCATATCTGGTCGCCCCCTCAGCTCACCCGGGCGCGGACCGCGTCGATGCCCGTCTGGATCGCCTCGCGCAGCAGGAACAGGTCGGCCGAATAGACGATCAGGTCGAAGCCCTGCTCGCGCAGCATCACCGCCTCTTCCGGGCTTGCGACCATGCGCCCGGCGCTCTTCCCCTGGGCCTGGGCGGCGGCCAGCACCCGGGCGATCGCATCGGTGAAGAGCGGATTGTCGAACTCGCCTGGAATGCCGAGGGCGCAGGAGAGGTCGAAATGGCCGATGAAGAGCGCGTCGACGCCGGGGAGCGCGGCGATTTGGTCGATTTCCTCGATCCCGCCCCGGGTCTCGATCAGCGGGATACAGACCGTCTTGGCGTTGGCCGCCGCCAGCTTCTCCTTGGTCGGTCCCGCCTCGTAGCGGTCGTGCGCGACCGACAGTGCCACGCCGCGCGCGCCATCCGGCGGATACTTCATCTGGCGGACGATCTCCGCCGCCTCCGCCGCGCTCGAGACCATGCGGAGCAACAGCGCTTCGGCCCCGGCGTCGAGCGCGGTGGCGATATGGTGGATCTGGTTCGAGGGCGGGCGCACCATCGCCGGCAGCTCGGCCGCCTGCATGTAGCGCAGGATCCGCTTCAAGCAATCGATGCCGAAGCCCGAATGCTCCAGGTCGACGAAGGCGAAATCCGACCCGCCGGCCTTGGCGATCTGGCCGATGCCGGGTGAATCGAACTCCAACACGCCGGTGCCCAGCTTCAAATCCCGATTGGATATCAGCTCGCGAAACGTCTTGGCCGTCATGTCCATGCTCCTCCCCTGGTCGGGCTCGGCCGCCATCATGCCCCATGCCGCGCGCGACGGCGAGGTTGAACCACCCGGGCGCCCGGGAGATACTGGATTCCCGGTCCATGGAAGCGAGGCGGCGATGAGCGAGGATGGAGCCCATCGGGGCTATCACGACATGGGTGGAGACGCGGCCGGCGCGATCGACCAGAGCGGTCACGTCCACTTGCTGTGGGAGAAGCGGATCGACGCGCTGATGGTGCTCTTGAGCGGCGCCGATCATCGGCTGATGCGGGTCGACGAGTTGCGCCGTACGATCGAATCGCTCGGACCCGACGTCTACGAGTCCCTCTCCTATTACGAACGCTGGATGGCGGCGATCGCGGCGCTGATGGTCGAAAAGGGTGTCGTCGGCCAGGACGAACTCGACGCCAAGGTGGCGGAAATGAAGGCGGCGCGGGGGGAGGGCGCATGAGCGGCTTCGATATCAGCGCGATCGTCCGGGTCCGCCTCGACTTTCCAACCGGCCACTGCCGCACGCCGTTCTACTGCCGGGGCAAGAGCGGCGTGGTGGAGCGGACCTGCGGCGCCTTCCGCAACCCTGAGACGCTGGCTTACGGCGAGAACGGCGAGCCGATGCGGGCGCTCTACCGGGTGCGCTTCGACGCCCGCGATCTCTGGGCCGGGGCCGACCCGGGCGTCGCGGTCGAGGTCGAACTCTACGAACATTGGCTGGAGCCCGCCTGAAGGGGCGAAACGGAGATCCGAGGATGAGCAGCGACACGCACGGCCACGACCATAGCCACGAGGCGACGGCCCACCCCGACACCGACGATGGACCTTGGAGCGAGCATCGCTACATCGAGGGCGCGCTCAGGGAATTGCTGATCGAGAAGGGCGTCATCACCGCCGAGGAGATCCGCGCCCAGGTGGAGAACATGGAGGGGCGGAACCCCGGCCTCGGCGCCAGCGTGGTCGCCCGGGCCTGGACCGATCCCGACTACAAGGCACGCCTGCTGAGCGATGCCAACGCCGCGGTCGAGGAACTCGGCATCGAGATCCAGCCGACCCACCTGATCGCGCTGGAGAACACGGCGGAGGAACACAACGTCGTCGTCTGCACGCTCTGTTCCTGCTATCCGAGAAACCTCCTCGGCCTGCCGCCCGACTGGTACAAGGCGCGCTCCTACCGCTCCCGCGTGGTCCGCGAGCCGCGCGCGGTGCTCGGGGAATTCGGCACCGTACTCCCCGATTCGACCCGCATCCGCGTGCATGATTCGACCGCCGACATGCGCTACGTCGTCATCCCCCGCCGCCCCGAGGGCACCGAGGGGATGAGCGAGACGGAACTCGCGGCGCTGGTCGGCCGCGACGCCATGATCGGCGTTACCGAGGTGGCGAAGGAGGGCTGAGCCGGCCGCCGCCGGTCGGCCTCGAACCAACCGACAATGAGCGGAACCCATTGGCGGTTTTTGGGCGTTCAAACGCCACGCGGGCTTTTCCTCGCATAAGCTCGGGCGCGCGGTCGCGCTTGCCGAACGGCGATGAGACGAGCTCATCGCCATTCGGCCTCAAACGAATTGGATCTTGATCAGCTCGTAGAGCTTGTGGCCGCCGGGGGTGGTGACCTCGACCTCGTCGCCGACTTCCTTGCCGATGAGGGCACGGGCGAGCGGCGAGCCGATGGAGAGGCGCTTCGCCTTCACGTCGGCCTCGTCCTCGCCGACGATCTGGAAATAGACCTCGGCCTCGGTGTCGTCGTCGATCAGCGTGACGGTCGCGCCGAACTTCACCGTGCCGCCCGAAAGCTTGGTGGCGTCGATCACCTGGGCGCGGCTGACCTTGTCCTCGAGCTCGGCCACGCGGGCCTCGACGAAGCCCTGGCGTTCCTTGGCGGCGTGATATTCGGCGTTCTCCGACAGGTCGCCATGGGCGCGCGCTACTTCCAGCTCCCGGCTGATCGCGGGGCGCTCCTCGTTCCTCAGGCGCCGCAGCTCGTTCTCAAGCTGGATGAAGCCCCGGTCGGTCATCGGGAATCTGCTCATGCGCGGCCTACTTACTTGTTCGATGCCTCATCGACGAAGCCTCTAGAAGTAGGACTGTAACGGCGCGACTTCAAGTTCGCCATGGGCAAGACTCGCGATCGCCCGGACCGAGGCGCGGGCCCCGGCCAGCGTGGTATAGTAGGGAATGGCGTGGGTGAGCGCCGCGCGGCGGAGCGTGAAGCTGTCGCGGATCGCCTGGGCGCCCTCGGTCGTGTTGAACATCAGGCTGATCTCGCCGTTGGAGATGGCGTCGACGATGTGCGGGCGGCCCTCCATCACCTTGTTGATGGCGCGCGCCTCGACCCCCTGTTCGCCGAGATAGGCCTGGGTGCCACGCGTCGCCACGATTTCGAAGCCGAGGGCCACGAGCTCCCTCGCGATCTCCGCCGCCGCCGCCTTGTCGCCGTCCTTGACCGAGACGAAGACGGCGCCGCCGCCCGGCAGCTTGACGCCCGCGGCCAGCTGGGATTTGGCGAAGGCGGCATCGAAACCACGATCGATGCCCATGACCTCGCCGGTCGACTTCATCTCCGGGCCCAAGAGGATGTCGACGCCGGGGAAGCGGGCGAAGGGGAAGACCGCCTCCTTCACGGCCACGTGGCCCGACCAGTCGATGTCGAGATCGAAACCGGCGAGCGCCTCGCCCGCCATCACGCGGGCCGCGATCTTGGCGAGCGGCCGGCCAATCGCCTTGGAAACGAAGGGCACCGTGCGGCTCGCCCGCGGGTTGACCTCGAGGACGTAGATGTCGCCGTCCTTGACCGCGAACTGAACATTCATCAGGCCGACCACGCCGAGACCCCGCGCCAGCGCCTTGGTCTGGCCGCGGATATCCTCGATCACCTCGGGGACGAGCGAATGGGGCGGCAGCGCACAGGCGCTGTCGCCCGAATGGATCCCGGCCTCCTCGATATGCTCCATGATGCCGGCGACGACGACGGTCTCCGCGTCGGCCACGGCGTCGACGTCGACCTCGATGGCGTTCGCGAGATAGCCGTCGATCAGGATGGGGCCTGAATCGGAGACGCGGACGGCCCGGGCCATGTAGGTATCGAGCGCGCCCTCGTCGCGGACGATCTCCATCGCCCTCCCGCCGAGCACATATGAGGGCCGCACCACGACCGGATAGCCGATCCGGGCCGCCTCGCCGCGCGCGCCCTCGACGCTGGTCGCGATCCCGTTCGGCGGCTGGCGCAACTTCAGCCGGTGGAGGAGCTGCTGGAAGCGTTCCCGGTCCTCCGCCAGGTCGATGGCATCCGGGGACGTGCCGAGGATCGGCACGCCCGCCTCGCCCAGCGCCCGCGCCAGCTTGAGCGGCGTCTGCCCGCCGAACTGCACGATCACGCCCAGCAGGCGGCCGGCGCGCCGCTCGACGGCGACGATCTCCAGCACGTCCTCGGCGGTGAGCGGCTCGAAATAGAGCCGGTCGGAGGTGTCGTAGTCGGTCGACACGGTCTCCGGATTGCAGTTGATCATGATCGATTCGCGCCCCGCCTCGGCGAGCGCCAGGGCGGCATGCACGCAGCAGTAGTCGAACTCGATGCCCTGGCCGATCCGGTTCGGCCCGCCGCCCAGGATGATAATCTTGTCGCGCCCGCTCGGCCGCGCCTCGCACTCGGCCGCCGCCTCGCCAGTCTCGTAGCTGGCGTAGAGATAGGGCGTCTCGCTCTCGAATTCGGCGGCGCAGCTGTCGACCCGCTTGTAGACCGGGTGCACGGCGGCCGCGTGGCGCAAGCTCCGGGTTTCGTTTTCGGACCGGCCGGTGAGTTCCGCCAAGCGCGCATCGGAGAAGCCCAGACGTTTCAATCGCCGCCAGCCGGCCGCGTCCCCGGGCAGTCCGGCGGCCCGAACCTCGGCCTCGATTCTCACCAGATCGGCGATCTGGCGCAGGAACCAGGGATCGTAGGCGGTAAGCGCCTGGATCTCCTCGAGGGCGAAACCACGCCGGAAGGCTTCCGCCACCACCAGCAGGCGGTCCGGCGAGGGCGTCGAGAGCTGGGCGCGCACGGCGCCGTCGTCGCCGGCGATCTCCACCTCGTTCAGGCCGGTGAGCCCGGTCTCCATCGAGCGCAGCGCCTTTTGCAGGCTTTCGGCGAAGTTGCGGCCGATCGCCATCGCCTCGCCCACCGATTTCATCGAGGTGGTGAGCACGCGTTCCGCCGCCTCGAACTTCTCGAAGGTGAAGCGGGGCATCTTGGTGACGACATAATCGATCGTCGGCTCGAAACTGGCGGGCGTCTTGCCGCCGGTGATGTCGTTGTCGAGCTCGTCGAGCGTATAGCCGACGGCGAGGCGGGCGGCGATCTTGGCGATCGGGAAGCCCGTCGCCTTGGAGGCGAGCGCGGAAGAGCGCGAGACCCGGGGGTTCATCTCGATCACCACCATCCGCCCCGTGGCCGGATCGACCGCGAACTGCACGTTCGAGCCGCCGGTATCGACGCCGATCTCGCGCAGGCAGGCAATCGAGGCGTTGCGCAGGATCTGGTATTCCTTGTCGGTCAGGGTCAGCGCCGGGGCGACGGTGATCGAATCGCCCGTGTGCACGCCCATCGGATCGACGTTCTCGATCGAGCAGACGATGATGCAGTTGTCGGCCCGGTCGCGCACCACCTCCATCTCGAATTCCTTCCAGCCCAGCAGCGATTCCTCGATCAGCACCTCGGTGACGGGCGAGGCGTCGAGCCCGCCCAGCACGATCTCCTGGAATTCCTGGCGGTTGTAGGCGATGCCGCCGCCGGTGCCGCCGAGCGTGAAGGAGGGCCGGATGATCGCCGGCAGGCCGACCAGCTCCAGCCCGGCCATGGCGTCCTCCAGCGTGTGGGCGCTAGAGGCGCCCGGGGTCTCCAGGCCGATTTGCCCCATCGCCTCGCGGAAACGCTGGCGATCCTCTGCCTTGTGAATCGCCTCCGGCGAGGCGCCGATCAGCTCGATGCCCAGGCGCGCCAGCGTGCCGTTCTCGTGCAGCGCCATCGCGATGTTGAGCGCGGTCTGCCCGCCCATGGTCGCCAGGATGGCGTCGGGGCGCTCCTTTTCCAGGATGCGGGCGACGATTTCGGGCGTGATCGGCTCCACGTAGGTGGCGTCGGCCAGCTCGGGATCGGTCATGATGGTGGCGGGGTTGGAGTTCACCAGGACGACCCGGTAGCCCTCTTCTTTCAGCGCCTTGCAGGCCTGCGTGCCCGAATAGTCGAACTCGCAGGCCTGGCCGATGACGATCGGGCCGGCCCCGATGATCATGATCGAGCTGAGATCGTCGCGCTTCGGCATGGCCGTTCGGGGGCTCCGGAAAGGGAAACGAGCGCGGCCCGTGACCGCGCCCGCTAGGTACCCTTCCCGGCGCCGCTGTGCAACGGGCGATTGGGCACGCGCCCGCGGAGCGGTCGACGCGCGCGACCCGACAATGCGCCAGACTTCTTTTCAGCCCGAACTCATGCGCCCGCAGCAAGTATCCAAAATCGGTAACTGTTGTCCAGAATTCCTCTGTCGGGAATCACGAAGAGTGACAAAACAAGATCGCCGCGGACGGTGTCGACTCGAAACATTTCTTGATATACCCCGACTCCTCAGAGACCCGAAAAAAGCTCTGGCAATCCGGCCGTTGATTAAAAACGATTCTTCTCGGGGGCATGATTCGCGGTGGATTTCTGAGTGCCAAGGAGCGGGGGCCCCTGAGGGCGGTGATGGGGCACCCGAGCGAGAGCCATGGGGTGGCCCGGCGGGCGAACGCCGTTCTGCTGCTGGATGACGGCCTGAGCTGTGCCGAGGTGGCGCGGGTGCTCTACCTCGACGACGACACGGTGCGGACTTGGTTCAAGCGCTACCGCGCGGGCGGTCTGGATGAATTGACGCTGTTCGACTGGCCCGGCGGGCCGGGCCATCTGAGCCGGGAGCAAGAGGCGGACCTTTCGGCGCATCTGGGCGAACGGCTTTACCGCGACACGGGCGAGGTGGCGGCGCATATCGCGGCGACCTGGGGGGTGATCTACAGCCATTCCGGCTGCATCAAGCTGATGCATCGCCTGGGCTTCGAATACAAGCGCCCGGAAAGCCTGCCGGCCCAGGCCGACGAGGCCGAGCAGGCCGCCTTCATCGAGGCTTATGACAAGTTGCTCAACGGCCTGGAGGCCGACGAGGTGGTCTACTTCGCCGATGCGGTGCACCCGGAATACCAGTCGCGTCCAGTCCATGGCTGGGTCAAAAAAGGCGACAAGGTGGCGCTGAGGCGGACCTCGGGACGCCAGCGCATCAACCTCCACGGCGCGCTCAATCTGGAGAATTTCCACTGCCCCTTGGTCCAGGCCGAGCGGATCAACGCCGCCTCGACCATCGCGCTGTTCGAGAAGCTGGAGGCCGACAACCCCGGAAAGAAGCGGATCTACGTCTTCGCCGACAATGCCCGCTATCACCATGCCCGCCTGGTCCGACAATGGCTGGAGAGGCCGGGTTGCCGCATCAAGCTGATCTTCCAGCCCGCCTACGCCCCCCACCTCAACGCCATCGAGCGATTATGGGGCGTCATGCATCGCGAGGTGACCCACAACAGGTTCTACGCCAACTTCGACCTCTTCACCAAAGCGATCGATCACTTCTTCAAGCAACGCCTGCCACGAGAGTGGACGACTTGGCGCGACACCATAACCGACAATTTCCGTATCATCTCGCACCGGGATTTTCGGGTTCTGGAGTGATCCGAGTATATCAACAAATTATATAACTTCAATATATACCCCGACTCCTCAGAGACCCGAAAAAAGCTCTGGCAATCCGGCCGTTGATCGATTCTTCTCGGGGGCATGATTCGCGGTGGATTTCTGAGTGCCAAGGAGCGGGGGGCCCTGAGGGCGGTGATGGGGCACCCGAGCGAGAGCCATGGGGTGGCCCGGCGGGCGAACGCCGTTCTGCTGCTGGATGACGGCCTGAGCTGTGCCGAGGTGGCGCGGGTGCTCTACCTCGACGACGACACGGTGCGGACTTGGTTCAAGCGCTACCGCGCGGGCGGTCTGGATGAATTGACGCTGTTCGACTGGCCCGGCGGGCCGGGCCATCTGAGCCGGGAGCAAGAGGCGGACCTTTCGGCGCATCTGGGCGAACGGCTTTACCGCGACACGGGCGAGGTGGCGGCGCATATCGCGGCGACCTGGGGGGTGATCTACAGCCATTCCGGCTGCATCAAGCTGATGCATCGCCTGGGCTTCGAATACAAGCGCCCGGAAAGCCTGCCGGCCCAGGCCGACGAGGCCGAGCAGGCCGCCTTCATCGAGGCTTATGACAAGTTGCTCAACGGCCTGGAGGCCGACGAGGTGGTCTACTTCGCCGATGCGGTGCACCCGGAATACCAGTCGCGTCCAGTCCATGGCTGGGTCAAAAAAGGCGACAAGGTGGCGCTGAGGCGGACCTCGGGACGCCAGCGCATCAACCTCCACGGCGCGCTCAATCTGGAGAATTTCCACTGCCCCTTGGTCCAGGCCGAGCGGATCAACGCCGCCTCGACCATCGCGCTGTTCGAGAAGCTGGAGGCCGACAACCCCGGAAAGAAGCGGATCTACGTCTTCGCCGACAATGCCCGCTATCACCATGCCCGCCTGGTCCGACAATGGCTGGAGAGGCCGGGTTGCCGCATCAAGCTGATCTTCCAGCCCGCCTACGCCCCCCACCTCAACGCCATCGAGCGATTATGGGGCGTCATGCATCGCGAGGTGACCCACAACAGGTTCTACGCCAACTTCGACCTCTTCACCAAAGCGATCGATCACTTCTTCAAGCAACGCCTGCCACGAGAGTGGACGACTTGGCGCGACACCATAACCGACAATTTCCGTATCATCTCGCACCGGGATTTTCGGGTTCTGGAGTGATCCGAGTATATTCTGAATTATTAAAAACGAGCCACCGACTCGTCATTTTTTGTCGAAAAAGCGCCCGTTTCGAGGCGGATTCTGACGCGCGCGGGCGCTCGAAGAGCGTGGCCGGTTGCCGTTCGGCTCGCCACGCCCGCCGTCCGGGCGAGGCCGAATGCGGCGGCGCTTCGGCTCGTGGCTCCGGCGCCTGGCCTGGTGACAGCGGCGGGGTTTGCCGCGACCGGTGGCGGGGGGCGGATGTGAATTTTGTTCCTTCGGCGGGAATATGCCGTTGTGGCGGCGGCGGGCCTACCGGCATGCGGTGTGCGAACGGCTGAAGTGCGCCGCCGGGAACAAGCAGCGGCAAGGGGCCCCGACGAACCTATCGACGGCGAAGCGAACGGCATATTCGGGCATCCGATGACCAGCTGAAATCGGGAAAAGACGTCCTGGGAACAGGTACTGGACCCCGAATTGCATCCACCGAATTGCGGGGGGAACGGTTTCGGGAAGCAGTTCCGAGAGACCTCCGGCGGCGGAAATGCGTCGCGTGACGGGTTGTCGCCGCCGTCTCCGAGAAACCTTCGATTTCGGGGAATCCGCCGGCGGCCATCGGAGCCGCCGTGGTGGTCCTACCGAGCTGGCGGGCCAATGCCGGCTTTCACCGCATCCATGTCTGGACCACCCCAGGGGACTTGCCGTAACATTAGCTGGTGCTGACAGAGTCCTTGTGGCCACAACTTTCGATTAGCGGCACCTAACGTACAGGAGTCGGCTACCTCGCGCGGCGTCGTTTTGAGTACGTCAGTCGCTTCGCTACACTCACTCCATGTCCGAGACCATCCAGCGCAGGTTGACAGTCATTGTTGCCGCCGACGTTGTCGGCTACAGCGGGCTAACCCGGATTTCTCAAACCCCTTGATGCATCGAGGCGGGGAATCGCGGAAAATGACGATTCGCCAATCGCTTACCGCAATTCCGGAGAGGCCCCGATGCAAATAGAGTGTAGCCCAACATTGTTCGAATTTGAACCGGTTGAACGGCACAAGGTTGTGGCCGGGTTCGATGGCGGAATCATCACATCGGATGCCGGAGGGTTGCTGTTGGGGCGGCTGGATCGCGGCCTCGGGCTGATCCGTCGGATGGCCAGCTGTTTCACCGACCGGCGCGACCCACGACTGCTCGAGCACACGGTCGAGACCCTGGTCGGCCAGCGCGTGTTCGCCCTCGCGCTCGGCTATGAAGACCTGAACGACCACGATGAGCTTCGTCACGACCCGCTGTTCCATGTGCTGGCCGGCAAGCTCGAGGCCAAGCGTTCGGACTGTGCGCCGGTGGCCGGCAAGAGCACGCTCAACCGGCTGGAGCACAGGCCGAGGCGCGAGGCCGGGAAGTATCACAAGATCGATTACGATGCGCCGAGCCTGGAAGCATTGTTCGTGGACATCTTCCTCGATGGCCACAAGCGAGCGCCGAAGGAGATCGTGCTCGACCTCGACGCCACCGACGACACGATCCACGGCGAGCAAGAAGGTCGGTTCTTCCATGGCTACTACGACAGCTATTGCTACCTGCCGCTCTACATCTTCTGCGGCCGGTTCCTGCTCGGCGCCAAGCTGCGCCCCGCCAACATCGACGGGGCCGCCGGCGCGGTCGACGAGGTCGCCCGGATCGTCGCCCACATCCAGGCCCGCTGGCCGAAGGTGCGGATCGTACTGCGCGGCGATTCGGGCTTCTGCCGCGAGGAGCTGATGGCGTGGTGCGAGGCCGAGGGTGTCGCTTACCTGTTCGGCCTGGCGCCCAACGCGCGCCTGAAGGCGGTGCTGGCGCCCGAGGCCTGGGAGGCAGCGCGGTTGTGCCGAACCACCGGCAAGGCGGCTCGGCTGTTCAGGGATTTCGCCTACCAGACAGAGACCTCCTGGAGCCGACCGCGGCGGGTTGTGGGCAAGGCCGAGCACCTGCCCGATGGTGCCAATCCGCGTTTCGTGGTGACCAGCCTGGGCAGGGAAAAGATCGACGCTCGCGGCCTCTACGAAGATCTCTATTGCGCCCGCGGCGAGATGGAAAACCGCATCAAGGAATGCCAGCTCGACCTGTTCGCCGACCGCACGTCGTCGGCGACCATGCAGGCCAACCAACTGCGCCTGAGTCGGACCCGATTTCCTTGGACACAGAATTGGCTTAATCGAAGTGTCCAAGGAGGACCGGAACATGGCCGATAATTTTGAGAAGAAAGTTGCTGTTGATGGGCCTGTGGTAAATGCGGGCGAGCTTGGCTCGTCCACGTTTTCCCCAGGCCAGGCTTTGCCGGCAGGCCCGCTGGGACTTGGCCAGCGATGGACGGTGGCGCGCAAGCGTGAGGTCGTTCCGCGGCTTTTGCGTGACGAGCCGGTGCAACTTCTGTCGCGCCAGTTGGGCGTAGAGATCTTCCGGCTCGAGCAGTGGCGTGAGAAAGCGATCGGCGGGATCGACGCCTCGCTCAAGCAACGCAAGGGCGATCCGGTGCAGGCGGAACTGGATAGCGCCATGAAGCGGATCGGAGAGTTGACCATGCAGGTGGAACTGCTGGAGGCCAAGACGGAGACCTTCGGCCCTTTGGGGCGGCGGAGGTCGCGGCGATGAGTGCCGCCACCTCGCCCGGCACGGGTCTGGCCTACGGCCTGCGGCGGGTCTGCGCCGCCTGGGGCATGGCCCGCTCCTCGTTCTACGCCATGACCTCCGGCCAGCACGCCGAGCAGCCGCCGGCAAAGCGTCGGGGACCGAAGCCCGCGATCTCGGACCAGGCGCTGCTGGTGGCGATCGAAGCCGACCTGGAGGCATCGCCCTGGGAGGGCGAGGGCTACCGCAAGGTCTGGGCTCGGCTTCGGGTCTGTCGCGACATCCGGGTTGCCCGCAAGCGGGTGCTCCGCCTGATGCGCGAGAACAATCTGCTCTCGCCCCATCGCTGCCGCCGCCGTGGCGGCAATCCCCATGACGGTGAGATCATCACTCATGCCCCGAACCTCATGTGGGGCACCGATGGCGTTCGGGTGTTCACGGTGGACGACGGCTGGGGCTGGATCTTCACCGCCGTCGAGCATTGGAACGCCGAGTGTGTCGGCTGGCATGTCTGCAAGCGCGGCGACCGCTTCGCCGCCCTGCAGCCGATCTCCATGGGGCTTGCCGGGCTGTATGGCTCGACCGCGGCCGGTGCGGCTCGGGGGCTGGCCTTGCGGATGGATCACGGCTCCCAGTATCTGTCGGACCACTTCACCAACCAGATCAAGTTCTGGGGCATCCAGCCGTCCTACGCCTTCGTCGCCGAGCCCCAGACCAACGGCGTCGCCGAGCGGTTCAATCGCACGCTGAAGGAACAGATCATCCATGGTCGCATCTACCGCAACATCGCGGAGCTGCGGGACGCCGTCCGCGACTTCGTCGAACTCTACAATGCCCAGTGGATCATCGAAAAGAACGGCTACCTGAGCCCCGCTCAAGCTCGTCAGGCGTGGCACGCCGCGATCTCAATCAGGCCCGCCGCGTGAGACAAACTTGTGTCCAAGGAACCGGGTGCGCTACACAACCAACTGCGCCTGTGGTTCGCGTCGATGGCTTACGTGCTGCTCAGCGAGTTGCGCCGGATCGCGCTCCGCCACACCCAGTTTGCCGATGCCACCTGCGGCACCATCCGGCTGAAGCTGTTGAAGATCGGTGCCCTGGTCCGTCGTAGCGTCCGGCGGATCAAGTTCGCCATGGCCTCGGGCTTTCCCTGGCAGACCGAGTTCGCACTCGCCTACCTCTATCTACAACGCGCCTTCCCGCGATAGCCGCGCCCGACCGGCCGCGCCCGATTCAAGCGCCGGCGCCGCGCCACGTTCCCGCACGCGCGCGGCTACGCCCATGACGCGACGTAATCTTCCGAAGACTCGTCATACGATCAACCCCGGCCCAGACTGTCTCAACGCCACACAAATGCTGCCACAACCCGGCTCATCAGCTCCACTTGACACACCGCCAAGATGGGTTTGAGAAATCCGGGCTAATCGCCACCGACGAGGCGGGCACCCTCGCTGCCATGAGGGTGCACCGGGCGGAACTCTGGGACCCGACCACCGAGGCGTACGGGGGCCGCGTCGTGGGCACGGCTGGGGACAGTTTGCTGATCGAGTTCCAGAGTGCGGTGGCGGCGGTCGAATCTTCGTTGGCCGTCCAGCGCGGCATGGCGGATCGCAACGCCGGCATTGAGGCGGACCGGCGGATTAGACTTCGCATCGGCGTCAATCTTGGCGAAGTGGTGGTTGAGGGCGAAGACATTTTCGGTGATGGCGTCAACGTCGCGGCAAGGTTGGAGGCGCTGGCCGACGCGGATGGGGTCTGTATCTCCGACGACGTGATGCGTCAGATCCGCGGCAAGCTCGAGAGCAATTTCCGCGACGGCGGCGAAGTGGAACTGAAGAACATCCCAGCACCGGTTCGAGTCTGGCACTGGCTGGCCGAGGCGTCGACGGTAAAGGAGGTCGAGGCACCACTGGCTCTTCCCGACAAGCCCTCAATCGCGGTCCTGCCATTTGACAACATGTCCGGAGATCGGGAACAGGAGTATTTTTCGGACGGGCTTACAGAGGACATTATCACCGGTCTGTCGTACAATAACGGTATTTGCGTCATCGCCCGCAATACGTCCTTCACCTACAAAGGTAGTGCCGTCGATGTCCGCGCGGTCGGACGAGAACTTGGTGTGCGCTACATTATGGAAGGCAGTGTGCGCCGGGGTGGCAATCGCGCGCGCGTGACCGCGCAGGTCATCGATACAGCTGATGATCGTCACGTTTGGGCCGACCGATATGATGCCACTCTAGACGACATCTTTACGCTACAGGATGAGATCTCTGCAAATGTATTGAGGGCCGTAGGCTCGGAAATCACTCGCGCCGAAATCGAGCGTGTACGTAACAAGCGCGGCAGAAATTTAGACGCTTGGGATCGGTACCTGCAAGCTCTTCCGTCGTTCTACGAGATAGAACAAGGGGAATTCGAAAGAGCATCTTCCTTATTGGAAGAAGCCATTGATCTTGACCCAAACTTTTCTACAGCCTATGCAACATTGCCCCGTGGCTATGTGATGGCGGGTTTACATGGGTGGGGATTGAGGACGATAGATGGATTGGCGAAGGCCGACGAACTAGCCCGGCAGGCGATCGCGTTAGACCTACAAGATCCGCTTGCCCATGTGGCCCTTGGATTTGTCTATATCGTCAAGTCAGAGCCGTCGCGCCCGGTTGACGAACTGAACCGAGCGCTGGAACTCAATCCCAACTCATCCGTGGCCCACGGTTTGATATTTATTGCACTTGCTTTCGTTGGCGAATCGGAAAATGCTATCACAGAAGGTAGACTTGCCGAGCGTAGCAGCCCCCGTGATCCTGAGCGTTTTTACTGGTATATCGGTATTATGAATCCTCATTTTTCAGAGAAGCGTTACGAAGAGACGGCTATGGCGGCACGTCAGGCAATCGTCCTGCAGTCCAACTTTTACGGTGGCACATCTTATCTTGGCTGCCGCATCGGCGCATTGCGGAAGGATTGAAGAGGCAAAAGCTGCTATGATTGAGACGCTGAAGTTTGCTCCTCGATTGACGTTGAAGGGAGTCAGACGCAATCCACTTTACCAGTCGGAGGAAGTTCTCGAAAGATTAATCGAGGGATTGCGCATCTCTGGTTGCCCCGAAGTGTAACAACATCAACAGCGGTCCATTGACGCGCTACATAAACCGGTCAACTCGGCGCGTCAGCCACAGTGCGCTTTCGAGAGTCTTTTGTGGGTCAAAGGACTAAACTGCTCACGCGGTAGTTTGTATCGAGGGGCCGAGAGGCCTGTGTGATCACGGGCGGGTCCGTCCTGTGTTGAGATTGTTGGTTCCCACGTCTTCAACTCGACACAGGAGCAGACCCATGATGGACGGAACCACCAGCCCGTTGCGCCGGCGCATGATCGAGGACATGACCGTCCGCGAATTGGCCCCCGGCACCCAGCGATCCTATATCCGAGCGGTGCGGGACTTAAGCTTGTTGCTCGCCCGCTCGCCGGACCAGGCGGAGGTCGAGGACCTCCGGCGTTACCAGCTGCACATGCGGGGCCAGGGCGCCACGGCGGCGACGATGAACGCCGCCGTCTCGGCCTTGCGCTTCTTGTTCTCGGTCACGCTCGCCCGCAACGATGGCGAGACGGGCCTGACCGCTCCGAGTAAAAGGTGCCTGACCCCTTTACTTCGGTACCCACGAATACAAGGTGGAACGGTTCAAACTGCACCGATCGATTCGGCGCGCTCAAGAACTTCGGCCATGTGCGGTGAGCTATCCAATCCCGCGCGCAGACGCACATCCTTGGTCGATTGCCGCAGTCGGCCGATGCATTCGACCGCGACAGCGTACTGTTGGCGACCTTGTCCAATCCGGTCGGATTCTTGATAGAGCTTGCCCAACGTGGCATGGGTATGCCAGATTTGCGGCTTGTGCCCGATCGAGTGAACTATGGCGTTGGCCTTTGTGTACCACTTTTCCGCCGCTTCCCAATCAAGATCGGCGAGCGCGCAGTCGCCCAACAGGGCCCAGGCGCCAGCGATGTATTTATGCGACTTGGTCGGCTCGGCATGTTTCAAACACTGCGCCGCATAATCCCTCGCGCAGGCCGTGTTGCCGAGGGCCAATTCCAGCCTGCCTCGACTGAGCAGGACATGGGTCGTGTAACGCCATTTCATCCAAGTGTGGGTATCCGAGCTCAGCGCCACCCGCTCCACGCCCTTCAGGAGTTGGCCGGCCAGGGCCTGATCGCTGCGGCCCAAAGCCACGTCGCCCATATTGGTCTCCGCAAAACAAGCCATTTCGACCCCGGTCGCGTGCGTTCTGAGACGCGCCTGAGTGGCGCTGGCCTGGTTCAAGTCATAGTGTCAACGGCGGCCGGAATATGGGCCGGTGATGTCCCGCCCAATGTTGAAAAGTGCGAGATAGGCATCGTCTGATCGAGAGGCTACGCGGCCACCTCGATGTCTTCAATGACGGACTTTGCTCCGGCCTTTCTCACCGCCTCCCGCGGGGCGGCGTCGAGGATGGGGAGCTGGCGGTGGGCCTTGAGGCGGCGGAAGGTCTTTTGCGCCTCCAAGAGGCCGGCGGCGGTCCAACGCAGCGCCATCTCGGCGTTGCGCCAGCGCTTGACGTTCCGCTGCACCGTCCGGACGGTGCCGATCGCGTTCTCGATGGCGTTGGTGCAAGCCAGCGAGTGTCGAAGTTGCGGCGGGAGGCCGAGCCGGATCACGGTCAGGATCTCGTCCAGGCCCTCCAGGATCGAGCCCGAGACGCCGGGTGCGTCATGCTCCAGACGGCGGGCGAGGTTGCGCAAGAGCCGTTCGGCCTTGGCCGCGTCGTCCTGCTGCCAGGCCTGCCGCAAGACCTTCCTGACGCCGGCATGGAGGCTCTCGTCCAGCCGGTCCGTGATGTTGCGCCCCTTGTGCACCTGGCAGCGCTGGAGGGCCGCCGCCCGCCCGAAGGTCCGCCGGATCGCCTTCGAGAGCGCCTTGGCGCCGTCGACGATGTAGAGCCGAGGCCGTTCGGGATCGAGACCGCGCTCGATCAGGTTGTCGAGCATGGCTTGCACCGTGGCCGCGTTCTCCGTCGCGCCCTCGGCCAGGCCCAGCACGTGCTTCGCGCCGCCGGTGTCGATGCCGATCGCCGCCACCATCAGGTGATCGCCGACATGGAGCCCGTCGATCTGGAGCACCACGAGATCGAGATCGTCGAGCGGGCTCGCCAGCCAGGCCTTCAGCTTGCTTCGCGTCAACGCCACGAAACGGCGCGAGACCGCCGACTTCGAGGTTGCGTCACCCGATGCCGCCGGCAGATCGCCGCCCGCATCGTCCGGCAGGCGCACCGCGCGGGCATACTTGCGGGTCGAGACGTTGATCACCATCAGATTCATCGCCCAGGCTTGCAAGAGTTCGGGTTCCGACAGCAGCTCCCAACTCGGCAGGCTCATCTCCCGACCCGCGAAGTCCCCCACCCGAGGGCGCTCGACCTTCACTTTGCCGCCGTGGTAGGCGATCTCGCTCCGGGTCGTGCCCCATCGATGGCCCTTGCGCTCGCCCGAGCGGGCGTGGCGCGAACCGCACAAGGCTTCCGCGTCCGCCGACATCATCTCGTTCAAAGACTCGAGGCCCGCCAAAAGGCAGAAGCGATCGACGCTCATGCGCGGATCGTCGAAGGCCTCCGGCATCGATGGCAAGAGCCGACAGGATGGTTCCGAGGAACGGTCGTTGCGTGTAGTCTTGGTCATGGCGTCGTTCTCCTTGATGGAATCAGCACCCAGAGCCTAGCGGCTCCAGGCGGACGACGCCTACTTCAGCTTTTCAACAGAGCCCGGGACATCCCCTATGGGCCAGGGCGGCGGCGTAACAATGTACCAGTGGCTCGGTGGCAGCTTGTCCACGTAGTCCATAGGAGGGACCCGCGCGCGGGGCGACGTGCCTTTCAATGGGCAATCGGCGGCCCGCGCGTGGGAGGTTCCTGTGGACCCACGTGGGCAAGCGGGGGAGGAAGCGAGATTATTGGGAAGGGTGTCGTCGTCGCGATCGGCTCTGCTTGAGCCGGTAGCTTTCTGCGTTCATCTCCAGGATATGGACATGGTGGGTGATCCGGTCGAGCAGCGCGCCGGTGAGGCGTTCGCTGGCGAAGACGGAGGTCCATTCCTGGAAGGGCAAGTTTGAGGTGACGATGGTGGCGCCGCGCTCGTAGCGCTGGCTGAAGATCTCGAACAGCAGCTCACTCCCGGTCTGCGACAGCGGGACGTATCCGAGCTCGTCGACGATCAGGAGATTGACCTTGGCGAGCTGGGCCTGGAGGCGGAGCAGCCTCTTCTCGTCGCGGGCCTCCATCAGCTCATGCACCAGCTGGGAAGCGGTGGTGAAGCGGACGCTCAGGCCCTTCTGGCAGGCGGCCAGTCCGAGGGCGAGCGCGATGTGGGTTTTGCCGACACCGGAGGGGCCGAGCAGGATCACGTTCTCCCGCCGCGCGACGTACTCGCCCCGGGCCAGGTCCAGCACCAGCATCTTGTTGAGTTCCGGCACGGCCTTGAAGTCGAAGCTCTCGAGCTGTTTGACGATGGGGAACCTGGCTTGCTTGATGCGCCGCTCGACCAACCGGCGCTCTCGGTCGATCAGCTCCAGCTCGGTCAGCCGGGCGAGATAGCCGACATGGTCGACGCCGTCGCCGGCCGCGATCCGCGCCTGCTTGTCGTACTCGCGCAGGACGGTCGGCAGCTTCAGGCTCTTCAGTTGGTGATCGAGCAGGAGGCGTGGGGCTTCAGCCATGTCCGGCGCCTCCCGCCAGCAAGGTTGCGTAATCGGCGATCCGTGTCGCGGCGACAAAGGGCTGGGGGAGGTGAGGATAGCGAGAGAAGTCCAGGTGGGCCGGTCGCCTCTCGATCCGGGCCAGGAGCAGATGCTTGACGGCATCGAAGCCGACCAGGCGCCGCTTCACCGCCTCGCGCACCGCCACCCTCACCTGGCTCTCGGGGAAGTCCTCCAACAGGCGCAGCACCTGGATGTACTCCCGCTTGCCGCGATGGCCGAAGCGGGCTTCGAGGAGATGGCGCAGCTCGTCGAAGGCGGGATCCAGCTTCCACCCCAGCAGCGGGGCCGCTTGATCCAGGGCACCCGGCTTCTTCTCCAGCAAAGACAGATAGTGCAGCGGGTCGTAGACCACGTCGCCACGCACATAGGAGCGGGGATGACGGGCGATGATCTCGGCGCCGAGAGTGATCTCGACCCGGTCGACATAGCCCTTGACCATCACGTCCTTGTAGGCGTGGACCGTCGGCGCCGAGTAATCCACCAGCCGGTAGCGCACCAAGGCCATCGAGGAGACCTGCCCGGGATGTTGCTCACAAGCCTCGAAGGGGACGGCCGGTAGATCGCGCAAAGCCTCGAGGTCGGCCAGCAGCGCCGTTGCCTTCTCGCCTTCCTCCAGGGCGTCGAGACGCGCCAGGCAACCCGCCATCAGCTGTTCGTTCAGGGCGTCCAGGTCCCGCACCTTTGGGATCGGCACGAAGAACTTGCGCCGCGCCGTCTTCACCAGCGCCTCGACCTTCCCTTTGTCGTTGCCCTTGCCGGGCCGGCCGAAGCGGTCGCGGAACAGATAGTGCGACTGCAGATGCGAGAAGGCCTGGGTGCGGCGGCGCTCGCCGTCGCCCATGATCCGCGCCACCGCCAGCGTCGTGTTGTCGTACAGGATCGATCGAGGGATCCCGCCGAAGAAGGCGAAGGCGCTGACGTGCCCGTCCAGGAAAGCCTCCGTCGTCTCCCGCAGGTAGGCCTTCACGAACCAGGCGTTCGAATGGGGCAAGATAAAGCAGAAGAAGTGGACCTTCTCCCGCTTGCCACGCAGATCGACCACCGCTTGGCCAAAGTCTGCCTGGGCATGGCCCGGCGGGTGATGCAGCGGCACGAAGGCTTCGCGTGTCGACTGCCGCTGAGCGCGGACGTAGTCCTTCACGATGGTGTAGCCGCCGGTGAAGCCGTGCTCGTCCCGAAGCCGCTCGAAGATCCGTTGTGCCGTGTGCCGCTGCTTGCGCGGCACATCCCGGTCCGCCGACAGGATCGCGTCGATGACCGCCGTGAACTCTTCCAGCTTCGGCCGTCTCACCGGCATCGTCCGCCGATACCCCGGCGGCGCCGAGTAGCTCAGCATCTTCTTCACCGTCCGGCGGTCGATGCCAAACCGCCGCGCCGCCTCACGGTGGCTCAGCCCCTCATCGACAACTGCCAGCCGAACCTGCGCATACAACTCCACGCCATACATCTCCTGCCCCCCGTCGCTAACAACAGGGGACGATCACTGGCGCATCTTCGCGCCGCCGCAACCGGACTACCCGGCCGCCTCGCGTGGAGCATTTTTGCAGCGCCGCCTACACATAGCCTTGTTCGAAGTTGCCGGTTTCGAGATAAAGCCAGCCGAGACCGTTCTGATAGCGTGGGATAAATGCTTCGTCGCCGATCTTCTCCGCTAACGCCATGCCATCCTCGAACAGCGCCAATGCATCGTCATACTCCCCTGCGCCAACCAGGCCGATGGCCTGCGCGTACTGGGTGCGCAGCGACTGCCCCAGCAGGCCTTTGTCGCGCGCGAGTGCGACGCCTCTTGCGCCCAATTCCGTGGCCGCTCTGAAGTCGCCGGCCCAGCCTTTCATATGGCTGTAGATGAAATAGGTCCCAATCTTACTGACGAAGTCGCCGGTGGCTTCGCAGATCGAGATCGTCTCGTCGACTTTCGCCTCCGCTGTAACGAGGTTGCCGGAGACCGCATCGATACACGTTATGGTCATATGGGCAACCCCGAGCATCGATGTCTCACCAATTTCGCCGGCGAGCGCGATGGCCTGGCCGGAGTTCTCCCGCGCCGCGTCGAAATCCTCCGCCCACCATTCGGTGAAGCCCAGGCGTGCCAAAGCATCGCTTTCACGGCCCCGGTCGCCCGCGGCCCGGGCGAGGGCGAGGTATTCCCGGTTTTCTTCTCTGGCGTCCTCGAATCTGCCGATAATGTGATTGAGCTCGGCCCGTGCCTTGCGCAGGTCCATCAGCGGGCCCGTGCCATCTTCCGGCGTCAATTCGGCGCCGGAGGCCAAGGCTGCGTCGTAGAGCGCGAGCGCTTCGCGGGTGGCAAAGGTATCGATCGCGCGTTTCGCGGCCCGGCTGTAATGCACCATAGCCCGTATGGCGTCGCCGCCGTTCGCACAATGCGCGGCTAGGACGGCCAGCTCTGCCGCCGTCTCCGGAGTGGACAACGATTGGATCGCGTCGGCGATGGCACGATGCAGGCTCCGCCGGTCCCGCCGCAACAGGCTGTCGTAGGCCGCGTTCTGCACCAAGCCCTGATTGAACGTGTAAACCGCATCGGCACCACGACCCTGCCGTACTATACTCGGATCACTCCAGAACCCGAAAATCCCGGTGCGAGATGATACGGAAATTGTCGGTTATGGTGTCGCGCCAAGTCGTCCACTCTCGTGGCAGGCGTTGCTTGAAGAAGTGATCGATCGCTTTGGTGAAGAGGTCGAAGTTGGCGTAGAACCTGTTGTGGGTCACCTCACGATGCATGACGCCCCATAATCGCTCGATGGCGTTGAGGTGGGGGGCGTAGGCGGGCTGGAAGATCAGCTTGATGCGGCAACCCGGCCTCTCCAGCCATTGTCGGACCAGGCGGGCATGGTGATAGCGGGCATTGTCGGCGAAGACGTAGATCCGCTTCTTTCCGGGGTTGTCGGCCTCCAGCTTCTCGAACAGCGCGATGGTCGAGGCGGCGTTGATCCGCTCGGCCTGGACCAAGGGGCAGTGGAAATTCTCCAGATTGAGCGCGCCGTGGAGGTTGATGCGCTGGCGTCCCGAGGTCCGCCTCAGCGCCACCTTGTCGCCTTTTTTGACCCAGCCATGGACTGGACGCGACTGGTATTCCGGGTGCACCGCATCGGCGAAGTAGACCACCTCGTCGGCCTCCAGGCCGTTGAGCAACTTGTCATAAGCCTCGATGAAGGCGGCCTGCTCGGCCTCGTCGGCCTGGGCCGGCAGGCTTTCCGGGCGCTTGTATTCGAAGCCCAGGCGATGCATCAGCTTGATGCAGCCGGAATGGCTGTAGATCACCCCCCAGGTCGCCGCGATATGCGCCGCCACCTCGCCCGTGTCGCGGTAAAGCCGTTCGCCCAGATGCGCCGAAAGGTCCGCCTCTTGCTCCCGGCTCAGATGGCCCGGCCCGCCGGGCCAGTCGAACAGCGTCAATTCATCCAGACCGCCCGCGCGGTAGCGCTTGAACCAAGTCCGCACCGTGTCGTCGTCGAGGTAGAGCACCCGCGCCACCTCGGCACAGCTCAGGCCGTCATCCAGCAGCAGAACGGCGTTCGCCCGCCGGGCCACCCCATGGCTCTCGCTCGGGTGCCCCATCACCGCCCTCAGGGGCCCCCGCTCCTTGGCACTCAGAAATCCACCGCGAATCATGCCCCCGAGAAGAATCGATCAACGGCCGGATTGCCAGAGCTTTTTTCGGGTCTCTGAGGAGTCGGGGTATACCAAGCCGGCCGCAATCAATTCTTCCAGCAGGAGCTCGAGTTTCGCTTCGTCGAATGCGGTCACCGCTGCGATTAATTTCCGGCTGAATTCCCGGCCGATGCAGGCCCCGGCCTGGGCGACGCTCTTGGCCGGGCCCAGACGGTCGAGGCGCGCCATCAGGCTGTCGCGCAAGGTTTCCGGAATCGCCAGCGTCGAGACCGGGACGGTCAACGTCAGGCCTTCGCCGATTTCGCTCAGGACACCGCTTTCTATGACCGCGCGGGTCATCTCTTCGACGAACAGCGGCACGCCGTCGGCGCGGGCGACGATTTCCGTCGTCACCGCGTCGTGCAACTTTCGAGCCCCGGCGGCAGCGGCGGCGAGTTCCGCCGCGGCGCCGGGCTCAAAGCGGTTCAATGACAGGTGGCTGATATGGCCACCGTCGGGCCAGGGCGCCTCATACTCGGGGCGATGGGTAATCAGCAAGAGCAATCGATGCTCGGAAACGGTATCCGCCAGCAGTCCCAGCAGTTGCTGACTGGAAGGGTCGATCCATTGGGCATCTTCGACGATCAATGCAGCCGACCGACCGGCGGTCTGTATCACCAGATGTTCGACAAGCGCTTGTAGTCAATGTGTATTGCGCGCCTGGGGCGTGAGTACGGGCTCCGGGTAGCGGCCCCTGGCATCGATCGACAGCACCGCCGCCAAGATCGGAATGGTGGTTTCCGGGTTCGAAACCGTGACGTTCAATAGATCTGCCAGCTTCTCCAACTTCAAGTCGTCGGAATCCGCGCGATCGATGTCGGCTGCGTATTCGACATGGCGGACGAAGGGGTGAAGTGGGGTGTTGCCGTGATGGGGACTGCACTGGAATTGATCGCAAGTCTGGCCGTCGCGAGCGATTCTTTCCCGCAGCGCCTGGATCAGCCGGCTCTTGCCGATGCCCGCTTCGCCGCCGATCAGAACGACTTGGCCCGAGCCGTCCCGAACCCGTCGCCACCTACGTTCCAGCTTAGCCGATTCCTCCACTCGGCCAACAAAAGGCGTCAAATCGACGGTCGTGGCCGCCTCGAAACGGCTTTGCACCCGTCCTTCGCCGACCACCCGCCAGGCCGGTACCGGTTCGGCGATGCCTTTCAGGTCTTTCGGCCCCAGGGGATCGAGTTCGAAAAGCCCGGCGATCAAACGTAGAGTATCCGCCGTTACGACGACCGTGTTCGGTGCCGCGACGGCTTGCAAGCGTGCCGCCAGATTTGGCGCGTCGCCGACCACCGCCTCTTCCTGGGCCGCGCCTTCTCCGATCAGTTCGCCGACCATGACCAGACCGGTAGCAATGCCGCTGCGGACCGCGAAGTCGCTTTCACCGGCCACGGATAGTTTTTGCATCTCTTCGGTCAGGTCGAGCGCAGCATGAACTGCATTCTCCGAATCATGTTCGCTGGCAATGGGATAGCCAAAATAGGCCGTCAGGCCGTCGCCCATATATTTCGCGACATGGCCTTGCCATTTCTCGATGCTGCGTGTGCATAGACCCTGGTATGCGCGGATGACGGCGCCCATGTCTTCCGGATCGAGACGCTGCGAGAGCGCAGTCGAACCGACCAGGTCGCAGAACAGGATCGTAAGTTGTCGTCGTTCGGCCTCGCCGACGTTCGATCGGGCTGGCGGTTCTTCAGTTACCTTCGCTGACAGCGCGGCTATTGCCAGAAGCAACTTACGCCTGTGACCAATGGAAAGGCCGAGGTCGGACAGATCCTGTTCCGTCAGATGAGGCAGTAGATCTGCGTCGATATCGTTATTGGCGAAAACCTCGACGTAGTTGCCGATGAGTCGGACCCGATTTCCTTGGACACAGAATTGGCTTAATCGAAGTGTCCAAGGAGGACCGGAACATGGCCGATAATTTTGAGAAGAAAGTTGCTGTTGATGGGCCTGTGGTAAATGCGGGCGAGCTTGGCTCGTCCACGTTTTCCCCAGGCCAGGCTTTGCCGGCAGGCCCGCTGGGACTTGGCCAGCGATGGACGGTGGCGCGCAAGCGTGAGGTCGTTCTGCGGCTTTTGCGTGACGAGCCGGTGCAACTTCTGTCGCGCCAGTTGGGCGTAGAGATCTTCCGGCTCGAGCAGTGGCGTGAGAAAGCGATCGGCGGGATCGACGCCTCGCTCAAGCAACGCAAGGGCGATCCGGTGCAGGCGGAACTGGATAGCGCCATGAAGCGGATCGGAGAGTTGACCATGCAGGTGGAACTGCTGGAGGCCAAGACGGAGACCTTCGGCCCTTTGGGGCGGCGGAGGTCGCGGCGATGAGTGCCGCCACCTCGCCCGGCACGGGTCTGGCCTACGGCCTGCGGCGGGTCTGCGCCGCCTGGGGCATGGCCCGCTCCTCGTTCTACGCCATGACCTCCGGCCAGCACGCCGAGCAGCCGCCGGCAAAGCGTCGGGGACCGAAGCCCGCGATCTCGGACCAGGCGCTGCTGGTGGCGATCGAAGCCGACCTGGAGGCATCGCCCTGGGAGGGCGAGGGCTACCGCAAGGTCTGGGCTCGGCTTCGGGTCTGTCGCGACATCCGGGTTGCCCGCAAGCGGGTGCTCCGCCTGATGCGCGAGAACAATCTGCTCTCGCCCCATCGCTGCCGCCGCCGTGGCGGCAATCCCCATGACGGTGAGATCATCACTCATGCCCCGAACCTCATGTGGGGCACCGATGGCGTTCGGGTGTTCACGGTGGACGACGGCTGGGGCTGGATCTTCACCGCCGTCGAGCATTGGAACGCCGAGTGTGTCGGCTGGCATGTCTGCAAGCGCGGCGACCGCTTCGCCGCCCTGCAGCCGATCTCCATGGGGCTTGCCGGGCTGTATGGCTCGACCGCGGCCGGCGCGGCTCGGGGGCTGGCCTTGCGGATGGATCACGGCTCCCAGTATCTGTCGGACCACTTCACCAACCAGATCAAGTTCTGGGGCATCCAGCCGTCCTACGCCTTCGTCGCCGAGCCCCAGACCAACGGCGTCGCCGAGCGGTTCAATCACACGCTGAAGGAACAGATCATCCATGGTCGCATCTACCGCAACATCGCGGAGCTGCGGGACGCCGTCCGCGACTTCGTCGAACTCTACAATGCCCAGTGGATCGTCGAAAAGAACGGCTACCTGAGCCCCGCTCAAGCTCGTCAGGCGTGGCACGCCGCGATCTCAATCAGGCCCGCCGCGTGAGACAAACGTGTCCAAGGAACCGGGTGCGCTACAGACGTAGTTGCCGAGACCAATTTCTTCCAACCATTGACTGACGTCATCTGTCATCGATGGCTTCCCTCTCGTCGAAATCTAGCAAAACGTCGGCGGATGCGGAAATTGATCGTGCTGCCGACCAGTTCGGAGACCGACCGCATTCTAGGGCACCAATTTCTGGATTTCCCGGGACAGGATTTCCCGGGACAGTATACCTATTTTCACATTGATTCTTTAGGAAAATCAATGGCTTGGTTGGCAGGCAGCGCTCCGGGGTCGGCGCCCGGAGCCGAATTCGAGCCCCCTCAAACCGGCGTGAACTGCGGTACCGCCTGCCCGTCCTCGGCGTCCTTGAACGTCACCTTCACCGCCTGACCGATGGCGACCGTGTCGGGATCGCAGTCGACGATGTTGGTCATCATGGTGACGCCCTCGGCCAGAGTCACATAGGCGATGACGTAGGGGATCTCGCTCCGGCGCATGACGGAATAGCTGTAGACCGTGCCGGTGCCGGCGGCCTCGTACCACTCCGTCGCGCTCGACTGGCAGTGGGGGCAGACGACGCGGGGGTAGAAGTGGGTCTTGCCGCACTTCGTGCAGCGTTTGAGAAGGAGTTTGCCCTCGTTGGCGCCCGCCCAATAGGCCTCGGTCTCCTCGTTGACCACCGGCGCGGTGTAGGTTTTCGTCTGGGCGCTCATGCGTCGGCCCTCCCCAGGATGACGGTGGAACTGCCCATGCGCGTGGCGATCGAGCCGCCGGTGCCGTGCGCCAGCGACAGGCGGCAATCCTTCACCTGGACGGCCGGGTGGGCTTCGCCCCGCACCTGGCGGACCGATTCCAGCACCTTGGTCAGGCCGCCCCGGTTGCCGGGGTGGTTGTTGCACAAGCCGCCGCCGTCGGTGTTGAAGGGCAGCTTGCCCTGGCCCGAGATCAAGTTGCCGTCGGAGACGAACTTGCCGCCCTCGCCGGCAGCGCAGAAGCCCAGGTCCTCGATCGTCTCCACCACGGTGATGGTGAAGCTGTCGTAGATCGAGGCGTAGTCGATGTCGGCGGGTTTCACGCCCGCCTCCTCGAAGGCGCGGGGGCCGGAATAGGCGCCGCCGGTGAAGGTGATGTCGACATTGCCGGCGTCGAGATGCTTCACCGCCTCGCCGTGGCCCAGGATCTTCACCGCCCGGTCGCCCAGCGACTTGGCGATTTCCGGGCTGGTGACGACGATGGCGCCGCCGCCATCGGAGATCACGCAGCAGTCGAGCCGGTGCAGCGGGTCCGAGATCATCGGCGAGTTCACCACGTCCTCGACCGTCACCACCTTCCTGAGCATGGCGTGCTCGTTGTGCTGGGCGTGGTGCGAGGCGGCGACCTTGACCCAGGCGAGCTGTTCGGACGTCGTTCCGTACTGGTGCATGTGGCGCATCGCCGCCATGGCGTACATGTTGACCACGGTCGGGCCGTAGACCGCCTCGAAGCCGACGTCGGGGGCGGCGGCGGCATAGACGCGCGGTGCCGTGCCCGTCGCCATGCCCTCGGCGCGCGGCCGGCCGGCGAGCGTGATCAGCGCCACCGAGCATTTGCCAAGCGCGATCGCCTCCAGCGCGTGGCCGACATGGATCACGTAGGAGGAACCGCCAGTGTCGGTGGCGTCCACGTGCTTCAGGTTGGTGAGCCCCATGTATTCGACCATCGACAGCGGCCCCAGGCCCGGCGCGTCGCCGGCGCAGAAATAGCCGTCGACGTCGGCCATGGCGAGACCCGCGTCGGCGAGCGCGCCCACGGCGCTTTCCGTGTGGATCTGCGCCAGGGTGATGCCCTCGGCCTTCCGGGTCGGGTGTTCGTGAATGCCGGCGATGAACGCCTTGCCTCGCAAGCTCATACGGTCTGGCTCCTCGATTGCGGGTGTTGGCCGGGCCGACGAGCGTGGCCGGCGTAGCGGTTTGCCGGAGTGGGTCGGCCGGTGGGAAATCAAACTCGGGCGCACGCGCGCGCGTCGGCGCAAACTAGCTACTGGGGATCGGCGAGGCAACAGGGGAGTCGACGCCCCGGGCCGTCCGGCGGATCCAGGCGAGGAAGGTCGCCAGCGCCGGGCGCTGGTGGCCCGCGCGCCAGACCAGGTGATAGGCGGTCGGCGGCCCGGCGCCCGCCTCGTGCAGGGCAATGAGGCGTCCGGCGGCGAGATCGTCCTCGACCAAGGTCCGTGCCGTCGCCGCGACGCCCTGGCCCTCGCGGAGCGCCGCCAGCACCATGTAGCCCGGCAGGCTGGTCACCGGGGGGGCGATGCCATGTCGAGGCCTTGCGCCGCCAGCCACCGCGCGACCTCCATGGTGCCGAGTTCCTGCAGCCACGGGAGGTCGAGCAGGTCCGCCGCCGCGCCGGACCAGTTGGCGCCGACCAGCTCGGGCGCGGCGACGATGACGAAGTCCGACGCCACCAGCTCTTCGCTCTCCAGTCCCTCCCAGCCGCCGGCGCCGAACCGGATCGCGACGTCGCAACCCCGGGCCGCCAGCTCGATGACGTCGGCGGTTGGATTGACCATCAGCTCGACCTCGGGGTGGGCGGCGCGCAGCAGCGCCATCCGGGGCAGAAACCAGCTGACGGCGAAAGCGGGCGTCATGGTGACATGCACGGCGCGCGTCGCCTCCGCCGCGCCGAGGCGGCGGAGGCCGGCTTCGATCTCGCCGAAACCGCGCGCCAGATGCTCGGCGAGGATCGCGCCTTCCGCCGTCGGGGCGATCCCCCGGCCGTCTCGCGCCGCCAGCCGCAGGCCGAGAAACGCCTCGAGCGAGCGGACCTGCTGGGCAATCGCCGCGTGGGTGACGTTCAGTTCGCGCCCGGCGGCGGAATAGCCGCCGCGCCGCCGCCTCGAAGGCGCGAAGGCTGACCAGGGGCGGAAACCTCTTCCAGTCCATATGTAACTACAGCTTATATTTGGGCAGGATTTCTGCCTGGCATTCGGTGGAATATAGGCTCATATCATGATGCAGGATAGCGAAAGGAGACGTCAAACGTTTCAGATAATGGCCGACTGGATGATCCTGGCGGCGCGGATGGAGTCTCGTGACGTCAACCCGCCGCGCCCGACGCGCGACGCGACGCGGCGAGCGGCCCGGTGGTTCCGGCGCAACCGACTGTCGGAAGACCGCGGCCGGCGGTGACCGGCCCGGGGCGTTATTTGACGACCTTGGCCTCGGCGCGGGAGGAGACGGTGACCAGGTCGATACAGTCGGCGACCGGCTTGCCGCCCGCCTGGCAGCTCAACATGTCGTTCACCAGCACCTCGCCGATGTCGCCGCAGGCGAGACCGTCGATATCGAAGAGTTTGAGCGTCCGCTTGCCGGTACGAAGCGTGCCCGCGCTGATCGCGAGCCGTTTCAGCACGATGCCCTGCTTGTCGAAGATGGCGATGTCGAACTTGACGTCCTCGTAGCGCATCTCGTCGCCGTTCGTGAACAGGAAATAGGCCCGGCAATAGCCCTCGTTGGGCTCGAGCTTGTTGAGTTCAAGGCCGATACCGCCCGCCGCGCGCGCCGCCGGGGCATGGCTCGCCAACGTCGAAACGGCCAGGAGACCGGCCGCCAGTAAACCGAATATGCGCATCGTTTTCCGCCCAAGTTGCCGCGCCTCGATGGCGCTCGCCTCGCTTGCCCGCCGGTCCCGAGCCCCCGCCCGACGAACCCGCCCCTTCTACCCCGGCGATTGGCGGAACGCCAGTCCGGCCCGCGCTTGACGCGCATCCGGCCATCGCTTAGCCCTGGGGGTGACGGATTGCGGGAGAGGTCGCATGTCGAGGCACGCGCGGAGCGAAGTCGAGCCCTTCCAGCCGGCGCCGACCGCCTGGTCGAGGCGGGAGATGGCGGCGAGCGAGGAGTGGATCTTTCCCTTGACCGCAGTCCGGCTGGGCGAGCTGGAGGCGGCGATCGACGCGGTTCGCCGGCGCGGTCTCTCGATCCTCGAGATCGGGCGCGACGACTTCCCCCTGCCGACGCTCGGCCCCGAGCTGGCGGCGCTTCGCGACGAGCTTATCGACGGGCGGGGTTTCGCGCTGATCCGGGGCCTGCCGGTGACCCGGCTCGGCCGCGAGCGAAGCGCCGTCGCCTATTGGGGGATGGGCCGACATCTGGGCGAGCCGATCACCCAGAACCCCCTCGGCCACATGCTGGGCCATGTGAAGGACATCGGCGCCGACGCCGACGACGTCGAAAAACGCGGCTACCAGTCGAGCGCCCATCTGCCCTTCCACACCGACGTCAGCGGCGACCTGGTCGCCCTGCTCTGCTTCAAGCCGGGGAGGCGCGGCGGCGCGAGCGCCATCGTCAGCTCGCTCGCGATCCACAACGAGATCCTGCGACGCCGCCCCGATCTGGCGGCCGTGCTGGCCGAGCCCTTCTACTGGGACCGTCGCGGCGAGGTGCCGGAGGGCCAGCGGCCCTATTACCCGCTGCCCGTCTTCAACTATCACGCCCGCCACCTGACGGTGGCCTATCTGCGCCGCTTCGCCGTCTCGGCCCAGCGCTTCGCCGACGTGCCCGCGATGAGCGCGGCACAGCTGGAGGCGATGGACCTGGTCGACGAGATCGCCAACGATCCCGCCTTCCACCTGGAGATGGAATTCCGCCAGGGCGACATCCAGATCCTCAACAACCACATCATCCTGCACGCCCGCACCGCCTACGAGGATTTCGACGACCCGGCCGAGAAGCGCCACCTGATGCGACTCTGGCTCTCGACCGAGGAGGGCTGGCCGCTCCCCGATCTCCACTATCATCGCTACGGCGCGCCGCCGGGCGTCGGCCGGCCGCGCGGCGTGCATGTGGCCGGCACGGTGCCGACGGCGCCCCTCGACGTCTCCTGAACCGTTCTCCGGCCCGCCGATGTCCCGCCCCAAGGCCCCGCCGCTCGGCTTCACGCCGACGCCCGAGGGCTTTCGCCGCGAGGACCTGACGGAGCCGCGGATCGGCGAGATCGGACGCCTGATGGCGGCCGAGGGCGGCTACCGGATCACCAGTGAAGAGGAGCGGGAGACGAGCCGGCGCGCCCTGGTCGAGGAGGGCGCGCCCGGCGGGGACGTCTGGATCTTCGGCTTCGGCTCGCTGATGTGGAACCCGGCCCTCGACTTCGCCGAGGCGGTGCCGGGCCGAGTTTACGGCTACCACCGGCGCTATTGCATGTGGACCACCTTCGGCCGCGCCTCGCCGGAGCGCCCGGGCATGGTGCTGGCCCTGATGCCGGGGGGCAGTTGCCGGGGCCTGGCGATTCGCATCCCCCGGGACCGCGCGATCGCCGAAACCCGCGTCCTCTGGCGGCGCGAGATGATCTCCGGCGGCTACCTGGCCCGCCGGGTGCCCGTCCGGCTCTCCGCCGGCACGGTCCAGGCCATCGCCTTCGTCGCCAATCCCGACCACCCGCGCTATGCCGGCAAGGTGGACGAAGCCCACCAGATCGAGCACCTCGCCTTCGCCGAGGGCCGGCTGGGCCGCGCCCGCGACTACCTCCACAACATGAAACGCTATCTGGACGGCCTCGGCGTCCGCGACGGCCCCATCCACCGCCTGCACCGGGGCGTCCAGGCCCGCCGCGACGAATAACGCCAAGCGCCCCGGATGGCCGCGCCCCGGCGCCGCTCACCCGCAAGCGGCATGGGCCTTGACCACGCGTTCGGTGGAGGCGGGATGGCTGGCCCGGCGCGCCGCCGGACGGACCGGCCGGCGCACCAGCTCGCCGCCGCAGTTGGGACAGACGCCCTGGAAGCGCGTCGTCGCGCAATCGCGGCAGAAGGTGCATTCGAAGGAACAGATCATCGCCTCGCCGCTCTCCGCCGGCAGATCGATGTCGCAGCATTCGCAGTTGGGTTTCAGGATCAGCATGGAATTCTGTCCTCCAGCTCGCTCATCTGGTATTCCGCTGCCGAGCCTACCGCGCCCGCCGCCTGTTGCAAAAGCGTTCGCGGGCCACGAGACTGCGATTGCAAGATGATCGAAGGATGCTCGACGATCACGGCTGGTGCAATTCGACCTCGACGATGGCGGCACGATGCTGGTCGAGGTCGACGATGGGGGCGGTTCGAAGCTAGCCTCCGGCACGCCCGAGAAAGCCGAAAAATCGTTCGAGGAGGCGGTGAAGGTCATCCAGCCCGTGGGCCGGTCCGTGCTGGCACAGGGCCGCGAACTGAAGCCCCAGGAGGTAACCGTCGAGGTCGGCATCAAGCTCTCGGCCAAGGCCGGTGCCATCCTCGCCAGCACGGCGGCGGAGGGTCACTTCAAGGTCACCCTCAAGTGGATGCCGGATGCCGTGTGAGGCATGGCGGAGACGCTCACCGATCTGACCGTACGGTTCCGTGTCCTCGGCACGGACGACGCCTGCGGCACCGGATTTCATTGTGAAGGTGGCCTGATCGTCACCTGCGCCCATGTCGTCAACGCGGCGCTGGGCAGTGATCCCTATTGCGCGGAGGCGCCGGAGCGCGTGCCGGTCGATGGAGGTGACGACGCGGAAGTACTTGCCTGGTTCCCGCCGCGCAGACCAACCGCGATCCGAGCAAAAGACGAACTGGTGGATATCGCCGTGCTCCGCGCCCCGGACGGGCCGCAAGCGTCGACGCCGGCGCGGCTGGTGTCGCTCGACGAGGGGCAGGGCGGAGAGGTCGAGACCTTCGGTTACCCGGTGGAGCAACCCATGGGTCTCGAAGCTCGCGGGCGGCTTGCCGGCCTGGACGCGGGCGGCTGGCACATCGTGGAGAGAGTCGAAGGCCGCCCTTTCATCGAAGGCGGCTTCAGCGGCGCGCCGTTGATCTCGGCGGCCGACGGTGGCGTCATCGGCATGGTGGTCCAGGAGGATCGGGAACGCGATTTCGCACATATGATTCCGACCCTCATGCTCTGGCGCGCCTGGCCGAAGCTTGCCATTTCTTACAAGGGCCTGGATTCCTTCGACGAGGCCGACGCGGGTTTCTTCGCCGGCCGCGACGAGCTGGCGGACGCGGTCGCAGCGGCCCTGGAAAAGAACGACGTGGTGACCCTGTTCGGGCCTTCAGGCAGCGGCAAATCCTCGCTGGTAAAGGCCGGCGTGCTGCCGCGCCTGCGCCGATCCGGCTGGCGCGTCGCGACGGTCCGGCCGGGGCGCGCGCCGATGCGGCAACTGACGCGTGAGCTGGTGCCGTTGCTGACCGAACCAGTGGACCATCTCGAGCGGCAGGACCGCGTTCACCAGCACCTGGAGGAGGGACGCGAAGGACTGTTGAAAGTCGTCGACGCAATTGCCGGCGATGGCATGCTCGTCCTGTTCTTCGATCAGTTCGAGTAGATTTACGGCGATGGCGTCGACGGCGCCGAGCGCGAGGCGTTCATCGATCTGATCACGCCGGCGGTCAACGAGGGCGGGACGCGGCTGCGGATCGCCGTTACGGTGCGTATCGAGTTTCTCGGCCACCTCCTCGCCCGGGACCGCTTCAACGACGCCGTGAGCCCCGGCCTCAAGGACATCAAGCCGATGCGGCCCGATGAACTCACGGCCGCCATCGTCGAACCCGCAGCACGTCTCGGCGTTCGGGCCAATGACGACCTGATCGAAACGATCCTGGCGGATGTCCGTCCCCCTGGCGAACGCGAGCCAGTGCCGGGCTATCTGCCCCTTCTCTCCTTCGCCCTCCACCGCATCTGGCGCGAGATGGGTGCCACGACGTTCGACCGCGCGGCCTATCTCGACACGATGGGCGGCCTACACGGCGCGCTCCGCGACTATGCCGAGGACGTGTTCCACGTGCTTTCGGAAGAGCGGCGTGGCGCCGCCGCCCGACTGTTCGACCGATTGGTCGATGCCGATACGCGCGGGGCGGACACCCGGCGGCAGGTCGCTTTGGCGGCGTTGACGCCGATGGAAGACGACGTGGCGCGGATTTTTGTCACAGCCCGCCTGTTGACCACCAGCCGCGACGCCGACGGTAAGCCGACAATCGAGATCGCCCACGAAGCCCTGATGTCGCACTGGCCGACGCTCCGCGACTGGATCGAAACGGAGCGGCGCTTCAAGATCTGGCGCCAGCAGCTAGCGATCAGAATCGCCGATTGGAAACGGAAGGAACGCGATACCAGCGCCCTCTTGACCGGATCACTATTGTTGGAGGCTGAAGAATTAATATCAAACCGTAACCCTTCAGGAGAAGAATTGGACTTTATCCAAGAATCGCGAGCAATGACAGCATCCCGTGAGTGGCTCGGGCACGTCTCAAGTTTTCGAGAATTTGTTTCACGACGGCTCTCTACAATAAAAATTCTTGACTTTCGCAGAAGGACAATGATAGTACGAGAAATATTTCAATCAGACGCTAATATTCATTGGTTAATGGATAATCTAAGTCCCATAAATCGGAATTATTCAGGGGGGGGAGCATTAGATACTAAAATCGGAGATGGAGTACCCGGAGAAGCGATCCTACATGGGCTCACATGAACCGACTCTAGGATCACGAATACTTTGGAGTTTCAGAACGATAGTTTGGTTGCCTCTGGGCTATTATGAGAATCCTGAACGGAGATTGATGCAGATTTAGGTTGCTATGGTTTCGTGTATTATATCGCGCGGTGATCTAATTTATCTGATAAAATCTCTGGTTCTATCTAGCAGATACCCAACTGGCAAGCCGATCGTAGATTCTATTTCCTCTCGGTCAGGCACGATCGATCAATATTATGCAATCAAATTGCTAGACGAAATCGTAAACCACTTCTTGACTATTGCGTCTATGGATGAGGGCTCGACGCTCAAGAATCTTTTCTGCATCTTGTCTGCTAAGTTGAGTTCCGGTGATCGAGCTTCGGTATTTCAAACTGTACTTCAAGTAATCTTAAGAAACTATATTACCTATGATCAAGGAAAAGGTATTGGTGAGGGACTTAGTTTCTTGCTTTCTGCATTAGATCCAAATGATGGGTTGATGGTCTTAGTGTCTGGCCCGAAAAGAGTTGAGTGATTTCAGTCAGTTGTGATTCACTGTTTGTATTTAGCAACCAGGGAGACACAACATGTGGACCAAAATCACTCGCCCGAAGTATGAACGCGACCTGCTGCGCTACGCAAGCGACCTGACGGATGGAGAATGGAAGGTGCTGGAGCCGTTGCTGCCTCGCGCCAAAGCGCTGGGACGGCCTCGGACGACGGCATTGCGCGAGGTGGTGAACGCGATCCTCTACCTACTGCGTAGCGGCTGTCCATGGCGCATGCTGCCCCGGGACTTCCCGCCACGCTCGACGGTGCAGCGCTACTTTTATCTCTGGCGGGACGACGGCACCTGGTCCGAGGTCAACCGGCAACTGCTGGTCGCGGCGCGCGAGGCCGAGGGCCGCGCGGCCGGCCCGTCGGCCGGTATCATCGACAGTCAGAGCGTAAAAACCACGGAAAGCGGCGGTATCCGGGGCTTCGACGCCGGAAAGAAAGTCAAGGGCCGCAAGCGTCACATCCTCACCGACACCGGCGGCCTGCTGGTCGCGGTCGTGGTCCACGGCGCCGAGATCCAGGACCGCGACGGCGCGCCGGCGGTGTTCGCCGCCATCCCCCGCCACTTTCCCCGCCTGCGCCACGTCTTCGCCGACGGCGCCTATGCCGGGCCCAAGCTCGAGGGCGCACTGAAGCGGATCGGCCGCTGGTCGCTGGAGATCGTCAACCGTCCCGCGGGCGTGAAGGGCTTCCAACTCCTGCCCCGCCGATGGGTCGTCGAGCGCACGCTCGCCTGGCTCAATCGAAACCGGCGGCTGGCCAAGGACTTCGAGACGGCCATCGAGACCGCCGAGGCCTGGATCTTCCTCGCCAGCATCCAACTCCTCACGCGCCGTCTCGCAAGAGCCTGAAAACACTCGATTCATTTCGAGTCGGACTCTTAAGAGATATAGTACAGGTCTTCAAAGTTAATAACGACGTAACCGTAGTTAGCGTGCTTGGTAATGCTATACCTCCATTAGGCCCGAGCCTCAGTCAGGACGGAGTGGTAGAAGGATTCGAAACGCTTCTTTCAGTATCAAAACGGACGAAAAATCCGTTCCGATGTGAAGTAATAGGAAAGTCGTTATCTGCAATTTCTGAAAATCTTACATCGGATAATGAATTATTAATGATGATTTCTTTAAAAGAAATAATGTTACAAACAAAGAGTCCGAGCCAACGAGTGGCTATAGCTGAGGTAATGGTTACCATCGCACCAAACATGAATAGCACAGCATGTTTGGATATTTGCCAGTTACTTTTCGCCGCGATCACCCGCACCAAGCGCACGGATCCACGTGTGGCGATTGGCGAAAAATTGGGTGAGCTTGCACAATGCCTTGAAGATGTGGATAAAGCCAGCTTAGCCCAGACACTCAGGCAGGAATATTTAGATGGTGACTCAAGTAAAAATCTAGCATATGGAAAGGTAGTGCGAGCACTTTCGTCTCAGATAAACAGTACTGATGGGAAGATTATATTTCACGATTTCTTGTATCAATTGTTCATAATACTTCGCGGAAATAATATTGAATTTGCCGAAGACGCGCTGGCGGGACTAACACCGCGCCTAAGCCAAAGTGATGGAAAATCAAGCCAGCGATTACTAGTCGCTTTGCTGTCGAAGGATAAAGATCTTTATAGATCTATTGCTATGATTCGGACACTTACGTCATTCAATGACAATCTACTGTACACTGCGGTGTCGCCACCTTCAGATCCGTGTTGTCAGGCCTGGAGAATGTGCAGGGTGCAAGAGGCGCTTTCCATAGAAAGGAATTACATTCTCTTCAGGTATCAATGTCTTTGCTGGCCAGCTGCTTATATAATCTAAATCCAAATGCGACTCGAAAGTTCCTAATTACATGCTTAACTCAATTTCGAGAGCTATCTCAAATATCAACCGTTACTCAAGCAATATGCTTTCTTGACTCAAAACTAAATAAGTCTGATGTAGTGGAAGCATGTAACGTATTGTGGGGTGTAATGAATAGAACTCAATACTTTGGCCGCTACGAAGATAATGCACCAGCATAATGCACCAGCATTGCTCGCGGTATCTCAGAAGTTAGATTCAACAAAGTCGGTCGAGTGCTACGAATATGTCCTAACAGAACTTGTTACTTGCTCAAGACTCGAAGATTGCGAAGTCTTAGCCCAGATACTTATCGTTCTCGTAGGAAAATTCAGCGAATCCGATGTTCAAGGTGTACAGCAAACGCTTTGCAAGTTACTTCAAAAAGAAACTGGAAATCATCAACGTTCCCGAATTTTTTACTGAGGTTCTGGCTATGATGTCACCGTACTTCGATGGTCATACTGCAGTCACTGTATCCTCTATAATTGTTGAAAAAATTGACCAGACTACATCAGGCTATCATGCAGGGTTTCTAACGAAATATTTAACGACCATAGTAAATCGGATACTAGATGATCTAGTTTATATAAACCTTAATCTCGTTGCTTTGCGTCATCCATTCACCATTGGGATTGCGCGCAAAAACCTCATTTTGGGGATCCACGAGCGCTTCCCAGGGGAAATCTCTATGGGCGCCGGGTTCTGGGATATCGTTGCGTTTGTGGAGCAGCGGTTTCCCGGTTTGGAACTGCGATTCGATTGAACTAGGCCCGCGCTGTTACTCCACTTCGCTTGCCATATACGCCGCCCCCGCCAGCCAGGTCTCGGCGATCTCCACGCCCCAGCCCGGGCCGTCGGGGATCTGGACCTTGCCCTCGCGCGCTTCAAGCACCGGCGCGTAGAGGCCGGTGAAGCAGGGCTCGTTGTCGATCGAGAATTCGACATGGCGTCCCGCGTTGGGGTGGGCGCCCATGAGGTGCAGGGTGAAGACGGTAACGAGGCTGTGGTTGGCGGAATGGGGAATGCAGGGCAGGCCCGCCGCCGCCGCCAGGTCGAAAACCCGGGACATGCGGGAGAGGCCGCCGATGTAGCAGACGTCGGGCTGGGCGATGTCGACGGCGGGCAAGGCCAGGATACGGCGCCACTGGCCCATCATGCAGTCCTGCTCGCCCCGGTGACGTCCATCGAAACCGCCTCGCGCACTTGCGCGGTCCACTCCAGCTCCCAATAGGGGCAGGGCTCCTCGTAATGCGCGACGCCGTGATCCGCCAGCATGGCGCCGATTTCAATCGCCTTTTCGGGCGTGTAGCAGCTGTTGGCGTCGACCATCAGATGAATATCGTCGCCCACCGCCCGGCGGACGGTGGGGACGATTGCCTCGGTCCGGCCGGGCCAGGCGTCGCCGTCGTGGCCGCATTCGATGCCGATGCGGATCTTGAAGGCCTCGTAGCCGACCTCGCCCTTCAGGCGCGCAAGGCGTTCCGCCTCGTCCTCGGCCGTGATGTCGCGGCGCATGGAGGAGCCGTAGACCGGGAAAGGCCTGGGCGTGCCGTCCAAGAGTTCGCAGACGCTTTTTCCCGCGCGCTTGCCCGCGAGGTCCCAGAGCGCGGTGTCGAGGCCGCCCAAGGCGCGCCGGGGGTGGGAGCCGGGGAACTTGTACTCGTTCTCCAGGATCTTGGTCTCGAGGCCCAGCAGGTCGTCCTCGGCGTGTCCCAGCGCATGGGGCGCGACCTGGCGATGCAGGACCAGCGCGGTGATGTCGGCATGGTAGGGCGAGACCTGGCCCCAGCCTTGCGCGCCGTCCTCCGCCGTCACCCGGACCAGCGCCACCTCCGGCGTGGCGAAGGTCTCGATCCGCTGGATTTTCACGCCTCCGCCGCCGCCCGCCGGTAGGGGATCATCGCCGCGCCGGTCACCGTGGCGCGGATGAAGGTCCGCTCCTCGGCCAGCGGATAGTCGAGCCGGCCGGTGTGCATGGTGCCGCCGCGATTGTCCCAGATCAGCGTGTCGCCCACGGACCAGACATGCTCCCAGCGGTACGCCGGGCGGTCGAGGGCGTCGGCCAGTTCCTGGATCAGCGCCTCGCTCTCGCTCTCTTCGAGGCCCAGGATGCGGGAGGTCACCAGCGGGTTGGCGTAGATCGCCGGCTGGCCGGTCTCGGGGTGGGCGACGATGATCGGGTGGACCGCCCGGGCCGTCTTCTGGGCTTCCGGATCGAGCGTGCAGGCCACGAGCGCCGTGGCGCTGTTCCGCGTGTGGCCGCCATAGGGAAACTCGCCCTCCAGGCCATCCAGGCGCCGGCGGAGATCGGGGGCGATATCGCGGTAAGCCATGAAGGCGTTGGAGAAGCAGGTGTTGCCGCCCGAGGAGGGAATCGCCTGGGCGTGGAGCAGCGTCGCCTTGGCCGGGACCGGATCATAGGTGAGGTCGGAATGCCAGCCGCGCCGCGTCACTTCGTCGGCGCCGCGCCGGGCGCCCGCCTCGTTGAAGGAGCCGTCGGGCTTGCGATTGGTCATGATCACCACGTCCGGTTCTTCCGGATGGCGGAAGACCGTCTGCAGGTGCGGCCGCAGCGCGCCGAAGGCACGGCCGAAATCGACCAGCCGGCGGGGTGTCAACGGCTGGCCCCGCACCAGCAGCACGCCATGCTGGCCGAGCGCGGCGTCCAGCGCCGCCGCCGCCTCGGGCGCGATCGGCCCGGTGACGTCGAGGTCCAGGATCTCGGCGCCGAGCGCCGGGCTCAGCGGTTCGATGCGCGGAAGCGCGCCCGCCTCGGCCAGCGCCATCCGGCGTCCCTCCCCCGCTCAGTCGCGATAGTCGGGCTCGCGCCGGTCCAGGATCCGCTTCAGGGCCTGGAAGTGATGCTCGTGGTTCGACTTGCCGCCATACTTGGGCGAGCCCGAGCGGTAGACCTCATGGGTCTTTTGGATGGTCGCCTCCGGCAGCGGGTTCAGCTCGCGTCCGGTCCACATGGCATAGAGCTGCACCTGGGCCGCCCGCTCCAGGTAGTAGAGCCGGTCGTAGGCCTCGGCGACGGAGCGGCCGACGGTCAGCGCGCCGTGGTTGGCCATCAGCAAAATGCCCTTGTCGCCGAGCACGCCCGCCAGCCGCTCGCCTTCCTCGCGCACGAAGGCGGGACCGTCGTAGAGCTCGTCGTAGCCGAGCTGCATGATGATGCCGAGCTCGCTCTGGCCGATCGGCAGGATGCGCATGTCCTTCAGCCGGGTGAGCGCGCTGGCATGGGGCATGTGGGTGTGGAACACGGCCGCCGTTTGCGGCCCGAGCTCGTGGATCGGCGCATGGATGCAGTAGGCCGAGCGCTCGATCTCGCCCTCGCCGGCGAGCAGCCCGCCGTCGTAGCCCACTTCCATGAAGCAGCTGGCGGTCACTTCCGACCAGTGCAGGCCGAAGGGGATCTGGTAGTAGCGGTCCGTGGTGCCCGGCACCGCCAGGGTGAAGTGGTTGAAGATGCCCTCGTGGAAGTCGTGCATCACCGCCACGCGATGGGCGGCGGCGAGGTCGATCCGCGCCTGGCGTCTGATTTCCTCGATGTTGGCGTCCTGGACGCCCCGGGCGGCGACGTTCATGGCTGATCTCCTCGATTGATAAATTGGGGCATAAGCCGGCTCAGCCGCAGAATGCCACTCCCGTCGTCGAGGGTCCAGGCCGCGACGATCCGTCGCCGAGCCGCGCCCCTCGCCCCGTGGCGGGGGAACCCTATTGTTCGTGGCCAATTGGCCAATCCGGGATCCGCCGCGCCGCCCCCTATTCCGAAACGGCCGCCGCGCCGCCCCGGCCCTGGCGCCAGGCGAGGATCTCGTTGGGCAAGGCTTCCCGGCCATCGCGGCCCCGCCGGCGGACCCCGACGCGGACGATGGCGTCGCGCACGAAGACGACGCCGCTGGAGGTCCGGCCCTCGGCGCGGATGCCGACCGCGCCGCGCCGCGCGCGGCGGCGACTTCGGCGCGTCGGTTGGCCGTCTTCCGTCGTGGCAGGCGTGATCAAGGCGCCATCGCCGTCGATCTCGACCGCATCGCCATCGCCGCCGCCGCTGGCCTCCCCATCGTCCTCCCTCGGGTCGCCCATGGGCGACCCGGCGCCCGGCAGCAGGCTCAGGACGAATGGCGTGGCGCTCGCCCGGTTGACGCGCCGCCCGCCGTGCACGGTGATGGCGTCCGCGATCCCGTCGTATGGCGTCCCGGTCACGCCGAACACGCGCCGAAGCTCCTCGACCGTCTCCAGCGGCCCGTCGCGGGCACAATGGCCGAGACCGCTGGCCTGATAATCGTTGTCCTCGGCGCCGCTCGGCCGGCGGTTCTCGTCCGCGTCCCGGTAGTCGAGCAGGGCGTCGACGATAGCGTCGACGTCGTCCGCGCCGGCGGCGTCGAACAAGGCGGCGAGAACGGCGCGGGGCGATCGGTTCAGGTCGATCTTGCCGCGCTCGTCGCGGAGCGTCAGGAAAATGCGCCCCTCGCCCAGGTCCATCCGGTAGGGCGTGCCGTCGATCGCCAGGCGGCGCGCGATGTCGGGCTCCAGCAAACCGGCGATGGCGACATGGACCCCGCCGTCCGCGAGCGCGCGGGCTTGCGCCGCGCTCGAGAGATTGCGCGCCAGCTGCCGGCTGGAGCGGCTGGTCTGCGTCAGGTTGGCGGCGAGCAGCGACAGCACGACCAAAATCCACAGGACGGCGATGAGCGCGATGCCGCGCTGGCGCCGCCGGTCCCGGGGCCGGGTGGCCCCGTTGCGTCTCATGGGCCGCATGATCAGGGTTTCCGCGCCGATCTAACCCGCATTCTAGCAGCCTGTCGGACTTGATCCGAGGGGTTTGATTTGATTCCATACCCTTAGCTGATTCGCCCCCGCCTGATGAGGCCGCCATGAGCAATTTCCGCCAGGTTGACCGCGAGACGAGTTTTCTTCTGCCGCCATCGGTGGACGAGTGGCTTCCCGAGCGGCATCTGGCGCGTTTCGTGGTCGAGGTGATCGATCAGCTGGATCTATCGGCGTTTGTGAAGGCCTATCGCGGCTCCGGTTCGGCGTCCTATCACCCGAGCATGCTACTGGGGCTTCTGGTTTACGGCTACGCCACGGGGGTGTTTTCGAGCCGCAAGCTGGAGCGGGCGACTTACGATTCGGTGGCCTTCCGCTTCATCGCCGCCAACGATCATCCCGACCACGACACCATCGCCGCGTTCCGGCGGCGCTTTCTCCCTGCGATCGAAGGGCTATTCGTGGAGGTGCTGCTGCTGGCGCGGGAGGCGGGGATGGTGAAGCTCGGCACGGTGGCGCTGGACGGCACCAAGGTGCACGCCGATGCGAACCGGCACGGCGCCTTGTCGTGGAAGCATGCCTGCGAGATCGAAGCCCGGTTGAAGGCCGAGGTGGCGGAGCTGATGGCGCTGGGCGAGGCGGCCGACGCGGCGGATGTGCCGGACGGGATGAGCGTGCCGGAGGAGCTGGCCCGGCGCGAGGACCGCCTGGCGGCGATCGCCGAGGCCAAGGCGGCGATCGAGGCGCGGGCCCAGGAGCGTCATGCGCGCGAGCAAGCCGAGTACGAGGAGAAGATGCGGGCGCGCGAGGAGAAGGCGAAGCGGACGGGCCGCAAGCCTGGTGGCCGTCCGCCGGCGCCGCCCGAGGCGGGGCCTCGCCCGAAGGACCAGGTCAACCTGACGGACGCGGATTCGTGCATCATGCCGGTGGCCGGCGGCGGCTTCGAGCAGTGCTACAACGCCCAGGCCACGGTGGCGACCGACAGCCTGTTGGTGGTCACCGCCGACGTGGTCCAGGCGACCAACGACAAGCGGGAGATCGCGCCGGCGCTGGAGGCGCTGGCCCGGCTTCCCGAGGCGCTGGGCAGGCCCGAGACCCTGCTGGCGGACAGCGGCTACTTCAGCGAGGCGAACGTTGAGGCCTGTGCCGAGGCCGGGATCGCGCCGTTGATCGCGCAGCGCCGGGAGCACCATCATCTCTCCTGGCGGGAGCGCTTCGCCGAAGCACCACCGGCGCCCGAGAACCCGACACCGCTGGAAGCGATGCGCCATCTCCTGGCGACGCCCGAAGGTCGACAACTCCATGCCTTGCGCAAGCAGACGCCGGAGCCGGTGTTCGGCATCATCAAATCGGTGATGGGTTTCCGGCAATTCCACCTGCGCGGCCTCGACAAGGTCAAGGGCGAGTGGAACCTGGTCACCCTGGCCTGGAAGGTGAAGCGGATGTTCGCCCTGCAAACCGCCTGAACGTCGCGGTGCTCCCACTTCCTCCGACAGCCAGGCCGTCTTATCGAGGCGAAGGGCGGCTTCGAACCGTCGCGCCGGAATATTCTCGTCGCTTGTTCCCTTTTGCCTCCATCGCACACGTGGAGATATGGGCGGGGCGCGAAGCGCCCGTTTCATCATCTCCACGGCCGGCAAGCGCGGTGGGCTCCAGTCCGACGGCTGCTAGGCCGTTTTCGCCATTGGCCGAACCGCCCGGTCCCTCGCGGCCATGGATGACCTTCGTCACGTCGAAATCGGTCAAACGTTCCAATAGGGTCGGAAAGCCTTATCCCGTTGCTTCCGGTGACCCAATATCTTGATGACATTGTGGGGGATTCCCACGACGGAGAAATTCTGATTCAAGGTTCCAAAGGGAGATGGGCCATGGATCGAAGTGTCTTGAGCGACGAGCAATTCGAGCGGGTTGCGCCGCATCTGCCGGGGAAGGTCGGTGACCCTGGTCGGACGGCGAACAATCGGTTGTTCCTGGAAGGGGTGTTCTGGATTGCGCGCATCGGCGCGCCATGGCGCGACCTGGAGCCGAGGTTCGGGCTCTGGAACTCGGTCTACCGACGCTTCCGACGATGGGCGGAGAAAGGCGTATTCGAGAGTCTATTCAAGCTGTTGTCTCCCGACCCGGACTTCAAATACGCCATCACCGACGGCACCATCGTCCGGGTCCACCAGCATGGCACCGGCGCAAGGGGGGACTCAAAATCAGGCCAACGTCACGACAGCATCGGCGTTGCGCCGTTGATCGAGGGTATCGACTTCGAGACCCTGCTGGCCGACAAGGCCTTCGACATCGACTGGATCCGCGCCGAACTGGACAGCCGAGGCGCCATGGCCGTCATTCCACCCAAGGCCGATCGGGCGCGCTCTATCCGGTGCGACTTCGCGATGTACAAATGGCGCCATCTCGTCGAGAATTTCTTTTGCGATCTCACGCAGTTCCGGCGCATCGCCACGAAATATGAGAAAATCGACACGAGCTTTGCCGCGTTGATACACCTCGCCGGGTGTCGCCTCGCACTCAAATGAATGTCCACAGACCCTAGTTGGCGTCGCCTCCCGCGACGACGAACGCCGCCATCCGTTCCCGGGGCGCGTCGGGGATGAGGAGGGAGACGCGAGTTTCGAGATCGAAATAGACCGAGACGATTTCCGTCGTCGCGGCCAGCGCCCTGGTTTCGGTGTTGATCATGCGGTGATGCTGCGTCAGGGACTTGGAGCCGATGCGTTTGAGCGCGCATTCGACGACGATGAGACTGCCGACGGGCTGCTCCACCAGATACTCGATGGTGTGGCGGGCATCGACCAGGGTTTCCTTCGAGGTCTTGGTATGCTCCCAGCCGAGACCCATGGCCGCCAGCAGGTGCCAGGCGGCCTGGTCGAACATGCCGACATAGTGCTGCACCGTCATGTGCCCGAGATGGTCGCAATGCCAGGGATAGACCACGCCCCGGAACATTTCCCGATACATCACCGCGCTCCTTCGTGTCCGTCGCCGGCACTCTAGGTCTGGAATCGGCGAGGGTCCATAATGCGCGAACGGGAGGTGGCGTCATGAGCGAGACGGAAGACCTGCAACTGATAGCGCGGGAACGGTTCGGACGGGAGATCGACGCGGATCAGGCCCGCCGCTTCAGCCCGCGCCTGCCCCGGATGGCGGTAAACGCCGGAATTCTCGACGACTGGGCACGCCGCCTCGACCGGCTGGAGCCGGCGATGGTACATCGGATGCCCGATGTCGAGGAAATCTACTGATGAGCGATCTCGCCTTCGCCGGGATTGCCGAGTTGGCACCCCGTATTGCCACTGGCGAGGTCTCGCCCGTCGCCCTCACCGCGCTGATGCTGGAGCGGATCGAGGCGCACGAGCCGACGCTCAATGCCTATATCACCGTGATGGCGAACGAGGCTCGGGCTGACGCCGAGACGGCGGCCGGGGAGATCGCCGCCGGCGGCATCCGGGGCCCGCTGCACGGTATTCCGATCGCGGTCAAGGATCTGTTCGCCACCAGGGGCACGCGCACTACCTTTGGCAGCTTGCTCTATGCCGACTGGGTGCCGGATTACGATGCGACCGTGGTCGAGCGGCTACGCGCCGCCGGCGCCGTCATCATCGGCAAGACCAACCTGCACGAACTCGCCTTCGGCACCACCTCGATCAACGCGCACCATGGCGCGGTCCGAAACCCCTGGCGGACTGATTGTCATCCCGGCGGCTCCAGCGGCGGTTCGGCCGCCGCCGTGGCCGCCGGCCTCGCATTTGGCGCCATGGGCAGCGATACCGGCGCCTCGATCCGCCAGCCGGCGGATTGCTGCGCCATCGTCGGCCTGAAGCCGACCTTCGGCCGGGTGCCGAAATACGGCGCCCTGCCGCTCTCCTGGTCGATGGATCACGTCGGCCCTATGACCCGGAGCGTGGCGGATGCCGCGTTGATGCTGGAGGTGCTGGCCGGCCACGACCCGCGCGATCCAGGCTCGGCCGACAAGCCGGTCGAGCCCTGGTCGGCGCGTTTGGCGAGCGATCCGAAGGGCAAGCGGCTGGGTATTCCCCGGGCGCACTTCTTCGAGAACTGCGAGGTCGACGTTATGGCGGCGGTGGAAGCGGCGATCGGGCTGATGGCGGATCTCGGCGCCGAGCCGGTCGATGTCGCGCTTCCCGACATGGACGCGGCACTCGCCGCCGGGAACGTCATCATCATGGCCGAGGCGCACGCCTGCTACCGCGCGGACCTGGAGCGGGATCCGAGCCTTTTCAGCGACGAGGTGGCGGCGACCCTCGAGGTCGCCGGCTTTTATACCGCCGAGCAGCTGTTGCAGGCCCAGCGCCTGCGCCGCCACCTGACGGCGGAGACGATCCGGGCGATGCGGGGGATCGACGCCCTGGTGATGCCGACCAGCCCGATTCCGGCGACGCCGATCGATCAGACGACGTCGGCGCAGAACCTGGCGCGGATCCAGAACACCATTCCCTTCGACCTGATCAGCCTGCCCGTCGTCTCCGTGCCCTGCGGTTTCACTGGCGATGGCCGGCCGGTCGGTTTGCAGATCGCGGGCCCGCCCTTCGACGAGGCGGGTGTGTTGGCGATCGCGCACGCCTACGAACGGCACGCCGGTTGGCACGGCCGCCGGCCCCCCGGGTTTGACGAGTAGAGCGAGAGACGAGTGCATGAAGATCGGTCTGCAGGTCTATGTCGGCGGCGATGCGGGGGGCGCGGAATCCCTGACGCGCATCGCGAAAGCGGTTGAGGAGCGGGAGTTTCACACCATCTGGGTGCCGGAGCATGTGCTGATGTTTCCGGAGATCGAGTCCACCTATCCCTATTCGGCCGACGGCTCCTTTCCCTTCGACACCAAGGCCCTGCCGCCGGAGCCCTTCACCCTGCTGGCTTTTCTGGCGGCGATCACCAGCCGTGTACGGCTCGCCACCGGCATCTGTATCCTGCCCCAGCGAAATCCCGTCTATACGGCGAAGCAGGCGGCCGATGTCGACGTGCTCTCGGGCGGCAGGCTGGATATCGGCCTCGGCGTCGGCTGGCTGGCCCAGGAGTTCGCGGCGCTGGCCGTGCCGTTCGAACATCGTGGCTCCCGCGCGGGCGAATATATCGAAGTGATGAAGCGGCTTTGGGAGGAGGAGGTCTCCAGCTTCGAGGGCCGCTTCTACAATCTGCCGCCGAGCCACCAGAGCCCGAAGCCCTTAGTGTCCGTCCGGGGACTTTATGAGTCGGATGAATCGGTTATCCGGCGCCCCCTCTTGAAGAGCTGAATCAGCTGTGATTCTCTGGGGTGGTGAATTTACTCTTGAGGTGCCCCATGTGGACTGCCGACAACCGCCCGCGCTACAACCGCGACAAACTGCGTTATCCGAGCGACCTGACCGATGCGGAATGGGCGCATATCGAGCCGCTGATCCCGCCGGGCAAGCCCGGCGGCGGCAAACGGCGCGTCGCTATCCGCGAGGTGATCAACGGCGTGATGTACATTCTGAGCACCGGCTGCCAGTGGCGCGCGCTGCCCAAGGATTTGCCGCCCAGAAGCACCGTGCATGATTACCTCGGCCTGTGGAACTGGGACGGCACGCTGGATCGCATCCATCATGCGCTCTACCTCAAGTGCCGCGAGAAAGCCGCGCGCGAAGCCAGCCCCACGGCCTGCATCATCGACACTCAGAGTGTGAAAAGCGCTGAAAAAGGGGGGCTCGCATCGACAGCCACGGCTTCGATGCCGGCAAGCTGATCAAGGGCAAGAAGCGGCATGTTCTGGTCGATACGCAAGGCTTGCTGCTGCACGGCATCGTCACCGCCGCCAACGTTCAGGATCGCGACGGCGGTCTCGCGCTGCTGGCGACCTTGTTCGGTCTGTTTCCCTTTCTCGGGAAATTGTTCGCCGACAGCGCCTATCAGGGGCCGGTCTTTCACCGCGCCCTGGCCGGCATCCTGCCCGATCTCGAGACCGAGATCGTCAAGCGATCCGATCGGGTGAAGGGCTTCGTCGTCCAGCCCAGGCGTTGGGTGGTCGAACGCACCATCGCCTGGCTCAACCGCTGCCGCCGACTGGCCAAGGACTGGGAGAACCTCAACCGCAACGCGCTCGCCTTCATCAAGCTCGCGTCCATTCGACTCATGCTCCGAAAACTCTGTAATCCTACATAAAGTCTCCGGACGGACTCTTACAGAAGCCGCACCCGCCGCTCTTCTTCGGCGGCGAGAGCGACGCGGCACTTCGCCGCATCGCGCGCTTCGGCCAGGGCTGGTTCTCCGCCGGCCGGGCGCCGGAAGAGATGGGCGAAGGCCTGGCGCGGTTGGACGGGATGTTGGCGGCGCAAGGGCGTGCCCGCGACGAGATCGAGATCGCCGTCGGCCCGACGAACGGCAAGGCCAGCCTGGATCTGGTGAAGCGCTACCGGGATGCCGGCGTCGAGCAGATCGTCCTGGCGCTCGCCGGGCGCAACCTCGACCGCTTTATGGCCCGCCTCGACGACATGACGGAGAGCGTGGTGCTGCCGGCCAAGGCGCTGTAGCGGCCCCGAGTCTCCGCCTGCTATCTTCACGCCCAAGTGCACCGGAGGAAAAAACATGAGCCTTCGCGACAAGACGGCCATCGTCGGCATCGGCATGACCGACTACACGAAACAGTCCGGCCGCACGGTCGAGGCGCTGGCGGTGGAGGCCGCCAAGGCGGCGATTGCCGACGCGGGTTTGAAGACCGCCGACATCGACTGCCTGGTCACCTATGGGCTGGGCGACACCATCGCCACCAACGTGCTGGCGACCGACTTGGGGCTGGCGCGCGTGCGCCACTACGCCGACTACAACGCGGGCGGCAACATGGCGGCGGGCGTCGTCACCCACGCGGCGATGGCGGTGGCAAGCGGCATGGCCGACTGCGTACTGGTCTACCGGGCGCTCAACGGCGCCTCTGGCGTGCGTTACGGCGGCGAGGCCTTCGCCGTGATGTTGTCGCGCATCAGCGTTCATTCCGACGCCGAGGGCCAGTTTCTCGCTCCCCTCGGCATCACCATGCCGGCGCAGGAGTTCGCGTTGATGTGCCGGCGCCACATGATCCGCTACGGCACCACGAACGAGCAGCTGGGCGCCGTCGCCACGACCTGCCGCGATCATGCGATGCACAATCCCCAGGCCCAGATGCACGGCCGGCCGATGAGCTTGGACGACTATCTGAACGCCGCCTGGATCGCGGAGCCGTTCCGGATCTACGACTGCTGCCTGATGACCGACGGCGCCTGCGCGCTCATCGTCACCAGCGCGGAACGGGCGCGGGACCTGGCGCGGAGGCCCGCCTATGTGATGGCCGGTGTCACCGGCGCCGGGCCCGCCAACCGGGGCCTGATGTGGGGCAACTACTGGGAAGACCACGGCCACTGCTACGCCGCCTATATCAAGGACGATCTCTACGCCATGGCCGGCGTCGGCCCGGAGGATATCGACCTCGCCCAGCTCTACGACTGCTTCAGTTATTCGGTGATCGCCCAGCTCGAGGACTACGGTTTCTGCGACAAGGGGGAGGGCGGACCCTTCGTCGAGGCGGGAGGGATGGCGCTGGACGGCGAGCTGCCGGTCAACACCGGCGGCGGCCTGCTGTCCGAAGGCTATATCCACGGCCTGAACGGCGTGATCGAGCTGGTGACCCAACTTCGCGGCGAGGGTGGCGGTCGCCAGGTCGCGGGCGCCGAGGTCGGCATGGCGACGGCCGGCGGCGCTTCGCCCAACGGCGGCGCCGTGATCCTGAGGAATTGATCGACCATGACCTTGCCGCCGCCGATCCGGCCGAAGCCGAAGCCGATGAGCCAGCTGTTCTGGGACGGCGCCAAGGCAGGCGAGTTGTGTCTGCAATGCTGCTCGGGCTGCGCGGCTCACCGCTTCTACCCCTCGGCCGGCTGCCACAAGTGCGACCATAATTACGACTGGCGGACCGTGCCGGGGCGGGGCCACGTCTACACCTGGACGGTGATCCGCCGCGCCCTCGACCCCGCCTTTCAGGCCCGCGTGCCCTTCACCGTCGCCGTGGTTGCGGTCGATGCCGTCGTGTACCATGGCGGCGACCATAATTACGACTGGCGGACCGTGCCGGGGCGCCACGTCTACACCTGGACGGTGATCCGCCGCGCCCTCGACCCCGCCTTTCAGGCCCGCGTGCCCTTCACCGTCGCCGTGGTTGCGGTCGACGTCGAGGGCAGGCCGCTGCTGCCGGGGACGATGCGCGACTGCGCGCCCGAGGCGATCGAGGCGGAGATGGCGATGGAGATCGCCTTCGAGCCCTATGACGAGGAAATTTCATTGCCCTGTTGGCGACCGGCGGCGGGGTGAGTTCGAGGAGAGAGACATGAGCGACGACGTCTACGAGCGGCAGAACTTCGGCAACAGCGTCGGCTTCGGCCGCCGTCCGGCCCTGCTGATCATCGATTTCCAGGTCGGCTTCGCCGATCCCGAAGTGTTCGGCGGCGGCAACGTGGAGCCGCCGATCCGGGCGACCGAGCCGCTGCTGAAGGGGATGCGTGAGATCGGCGCGCCGATCGCCTATACCCGCGCGGTCTTTGCCGGCGACGGCTCCGATGGCGGCAGTTTCGCGATGAAGGTGCCGAGCCTCACCACGCTCACCGACGATGCGGAGATCAGCCAGATTGTGCCCGAACTGGCGCCGGAGCCTGGCGAGCTGGTGGTGCGCAAGATCGGCCCCTCGGCCTTCTTCGGCACGCCCTTGCAATCCTGGCTGACGTCGCGCTCGGTCGACACGCTGATCGTCAGCGGCGCGACGACATCGGGCTGCGTCCGGGCGAGCGTGATCGATTCCGTTTCCTACGCCTATCGCACCATCGTGGCGGAAGACTGCTGCGGCGACCGGCCATGGGGCCGCACGACGCCAACATGTTCGACATGGGGCAGAAATACGCCGACCTGATGAGCGGGGAGGAGGCGCTGGCCAAGGCTCGCGCCGCTACTACCGCCAACGCGCCGCCCGATTGATCGGAAGGCGCGCCATGGACATCATCCTCTACGAACTCGGCACCGCCCGTTCCGCCCGATGCCGCTGGACCTTGGCCGAGGCGGGCGTCGACTACACCTCCAAGGAGGATCGCGCGCTTCTCCGGAGCGACGAACTCCGCCAATTCCACCCGTTGGGCAAGATGCCGGCGGCGATCATCGACGGCAAGCCGCTGTTCGAGAGTGCCGCGATCTGCACCTATGTCGCCGACCACGCCCCGGACGCCGACCTGATTGCGGCACCCGGGAGCTGGGGCCGGGCGCTGCACGATCAATGGACGGCCTTCATCCTCACCGAGGTCGAGGCCTGGCTCTGGAACAGCGCCGTCAATTCCTTCGTGCTGCCGCCAGAGGAGTGGATCGACGCCGGCCTCGAACAGGACAAGACGATGGCAAGGCGCGGCCTCGAGGCCCTGAACGCCTCGCTCGACGGCAACGACTACCTGGTCGAGGACCGCTTCACCGTCACCGACATCATCGTCGCCTGGACCGTCAACTGGGCCCGTCGCCAAGAGCTGCTCGGCGGCCTGGACCCCCTGAAAGCCTACCTCGCCCGTCTGCTGGATCGTCCGCATTGTCCGTTGGCGACGGACTGACTCGGCCTCAGCCGCAGATCGGCTCGAAGCCCCAGCCGAAGAGGGGGCGGCCGCCGTCGGGCGTGATGGCGACGACTTCCTCCAGCCACAGCCGTTCGGTGGCGCCGCCCGGAACCAGCAGGTGCATCGGCACGACCATGCCGTCCTCCAGCACCCAATCGTGATAGGGGCTGCCGTCGGCAAGGTGGATCTCGAAATCCATATGGGAGAGGCCGAGGCCGTGAAAGAACAGGAGGCAGCGTTCCGGCGCCGCCACGCCGGCCTTGGCGTAGCCCTCTCGGCCCTTGGCCTGGACCTCGCTGATCCTGGCGCCGGGGCGCATCGCCGCCATCACCGCCTCGGCGACGTCGGCCGTCGCTCTTGCGTTCAGCTTTGCCGCGCCCTCCGGCCCGGCGCCGACGATCCAGGTCTTGCCGCCGTCCCAGCAGTAGCGGTCCAGCGTGCCGTGGCAGTCGAACATGATGTGGAGGCCTTCCTCCACCTCGAAGTCCTCCAGGCCCGACTGCAGCATGTGGGCCGCTTCCGTGCCCCGTGGGTGGCCCCAGACCATGGCGCCCGGGTCGCGGACGAAGCCGCCCAAGGCGGTGGCGGCCATGTGGTAGGCGTGGTTCAACTCCCGCCAGCTCATGCCTGGTTGCCAGTGGCTCGTGATGTGCTCGATCGCCCGCCGGTTGACCTGCTGCGCCCGTTCGATCAAGTGCATTTCATCCGCGCTCTTGATCGAGCGGGCGAACATCAGCGCGTCGTAGCCGTCCGCGATCTCGACACCCTCCAGACCCAGGCGGTGGCCGAAGCCGACATCGTCGAAGGCGAGGCGGCCCGCCGCGAGGCCGAGGTCGCCAAGCGCGCCGGCCACAACCTCGCCCATGGCGAAGCGGTAGTGCTTTCGCGCCCGCTGGACCCATTCGATGTTACGCCCCGCTTCGGGGATGAAGCGGTCGACGTCGTCCGGGCTCGGCTCGACGTCGAGGCCCATCATCACCGCGCGGAAGGGACGGATGTCCTCGATCCAGCTCGGCTGGGCGATGAAGGTGGAGAGGTAATAGTCCGCCACCACGGCGATGGGGTGCTCGGGTGCGGCGGCCGAGAGGATCACCGCATAGGGCCGGGGCTCGTCCGACTTGTGGGCGATGGAGCTGAAGCTCGCGAGATAGAAGACGTTGAGGTCCGTCGTGGCGACGATGCCGTCGAGGCCCCGGGCTTTCATGGCGTGCAGCAGCCGGTCGGTGTTGCAGAGCTTGGCCGGCAACGGCGCTTTCTGGGCGGGCGTCAGCGCCTCCATCGACATGACCATCGGGTGGTTCCTCCCTTCAAACCGGATCGCGGGCCCAGCCGTCCAGTACCGCGCGCAAGGCGGCGACGAAGGCCAGCGGCTGGTCCAGCATCACGTGATGATAGGCCTCGGGGATCTCCACCACCGGCGCCTTCGGTCCCATGATGGAGGACATGTAGGCGACGGTGCGCTTGGAGACGATCGCGCTCATCGAGCCGTAGATCAGCGCCGCCCGGCACTTCAGCGCCTTCAGTTCGGCGTCGTAGGGCTGGCCGAAGCGGCGCGAGCCCATGACGTTGAAGTCGAATTTCCAGGTCCAGCCGCCGCCGACTTCGCGAATCGACGTGCGGGCGATGAAATCGGTGATGTAGTCGTTCTCGCAGGGCTGTTCCGGCATCAGGCGGAAGCGGCGAAGCGCGGTTCCGTGATCGGGATAGACCCGGGGCCCACTCCGCTTCGGCGGGTCGGGTTGCGGCAAGGGCTCGTCGTCGGGGTCCTGCACGGGGGAATCGACGATCACGGCGCCGGACAGCGTCTCGCCATGCTCGGCGCCATAACGCATGGTCATGAAGCCGCCGAAGCTGTGGCCGACGATAACCGGCAGCGGGCCGAGCTTGCCGTGGCCGAGCACCGCGCCGATCTCGCGCGCCCAGCCGTCGGCGCCGTAAGCCGCGCGCGGGCCGCTGTCGCCCATGCCGGCGAGGTCGATCGCCGCCACCCGGTGCGTTTCGGCGAAGAAGGGCGCGATGAAGCGCCACCAGTTGGCATGCGCGCCGCCGCCATGAACGAACAGCAGCCCGGGCCGCGCGTCGCCGCCGGCCGCCGCGTCGTACCAGGCGAGATAGTGGATGCGGCAACCATCGACGTCGAGGTGGCGGGAGGTCGTTTCGCGGTCAATCGCGCGGTTGAACCAGTCGGGGGCGGGGGGTCGGGAGGGATCGGCCATCGTTGCCTGTCCGCGTCGTGAATTGGGCCGGCAACCTAGCGGTCCCGGGGGCGGGCGGCAAATCGCCGGGCGCCGTGCCAATCGTGGCGTATTCTGGACCCCGGTCTTCCGCTGGCACGACTTCCGCCCGCCGCCCTTGAAGGGGTTCCCCGAGCCGGGCAAAGTGGCCGGCATGGACCGAAGGGCGCGTAGTGGTCGAAACGCTGCCCTGACCCGGAGGGTGCCGCGATGCAACTGGATCCCGACAAGATCGACGACGCCACCTTGGCGCTTCTGTGGTTGAACATGGACGAGACGGGCAGCGCCTGGAAAACCTTCTCCTGGAATGCGACGGATCGGCTCCACGAGAAGGAATTGATCAGCAATCCGATCGGCAAGGCGAAGTCCGTCGGCCTGTCGGAAGAAGGGGCGAGGCGCGGCGAGATGCTGGCGAGGAAGCTCTTCGCCCGCGACTCGGCCGAATAGGCGCGAGGGGAGGGGAAGGACGGCATGGCGCAAAAATGGAAGAACCGGCCCGAGGGCTCGAACTGGGGGGATTTCGGGCCCGACGACCAGCTCGGCCGGCTGAACTGGCTGGACGACCAGGCGACGCTGAAGGGCGCGCGAGAGATCAAGGCGGGAAAACGCTTCTGCCTGAGCCTGCCCTTGGACGTGCCGGCGACCAACGCCACCAACCCGCGCCGCCTGCCGCCGGTGATGAAGCCCGTGGTGCGCGACGGCCGGACGCTCTTCAAATGTCCCTTGGGCCAGTTCCAGCCGGGCAGCACGCAGGTGGTCTCGGACGATGCCGTGCTGCTCTACAACCAGCACTCCAGCCAGTGGGACAGCCTGGCCCACATCGGTGGCCTGTTCGACGCAGATGGCGACGGCGTCGCCGAGCGCGTCCAGTACAACGGGCACCGCATCTTCGACGAGGCCGGCCAAGGGCGCTTCGGCGAGCTCGGCGCCTGGCACCTCGGCATCGAGCACATGGCGCGCCATTGCGTGCAGGGTCGCGGCGTCCTGTTGAACATGAAGCGGCATTTTGGCGCCGAGAACCGCGCCATCGGCTACGACGAGGTGATGGGAATGTTGGCCGCCGACGGCATCGAGATCGAGCGCGGCGACATCGTTTGTTGCTACACCGGCTATGCGGAGGAGCTCTTGCGCTTTGGCGCCGACGTCCCGGCCGACCTGCCGCGCACCCACTGCCCGGCTTTCGACGGTCGCGATGCGAAGCTGCTGAAATGGATCGACGAGTGCGGCATGTCGATCCTGGTCTCCGACAACCGCGCGGTCGAGTACGAATACAAGGAGATCCCGCCGGGCGCGGCGGAGGGCGCGGTGCTGCCGCTGCACGAACACTGTCTCTTCAAGCTCGGCATTCACCTGGGCGAGATGTGGTACTTCACCGAGCTCGCCGAATGGCTGGAGGCGAATGGCCGCCATCGCTTCTTCATGACCGCCCCGCCGCTCCATCTGCCGGGCGCCGTCGGCTCGCCGGCAAACCCGATCGGCACGGTCTGAGGCGGCGCGACGATTTGATGGTGATGGTCCCAGAATTCCCGTCGGTCCGGCGCCAGCGGGGTGGCGATTGGGCGCCTCGGCGGGGCGGGGGCCATCGGCGCGGGCGCCCGGGACGGGGCCGGGGCCAACGAATGCCGCCTTTTCACCGCGCCAGCGCGAAAATCGACGCGCGCCGGGCCCGCCGCCGGGCCGGAACGTGGCGCGAAAACCCGTCGCCGAACGCGTCGACCGCGTGGGATCCATGTCTCTGATATGGCGTCCCGCCCGAGAGGACGCAAGGCGGCGGCGGTGGGGACCTAACATATTGATTCAAATAATCATTCCGGTGCCCGCGAGAGGCCCGCCAGGATGCCAGGGCGGTCCTTCGCGTCCCGCCGCCCACCGCCGGCCGGGCCCTCGGGACGGGTGTGCGTGGGCCTGGATTGTGGCAAATATACCTCCAGGCACACGTCGTCCAGGGGTGGAAAAAAGGTATACATCGAGGCGGCAAAAGTGGGCGTGAAGGAAGTCGAATCGGCCCAAAAGCCTACTTTTGCCCCTGGCGGCGGGCGCGAGCGGCCGAAGGGCCGATAATCGTCCCGGCGTCATCCTGGCGTCGTTTTCGCGCCCCGCCGGCGCGGCCGGGAGCGTGCCATCGGGTCCTCGCCGTCGCGCCCCCGGGTCGGGCTCGCCCGGGCCGAGGCGGCCGTAAAGGATCCCCGGTCGGCTCCGCCGGCGCGCCCATGGGGCGTCCTCGACGGCCGCCCTGGCCCGGGCGGTTTCGCCGACATGGGCTCGACGGCGGGGTCTGAGTGATGGCGTCGTTCGGGATCGGGGGCGATGTCCCGCCCAATGTTGAAAAGTGCGAGATAGGCATCGTCTGATCGAGAGGCTACGCGGCCACCTCGATGTCTTCAATGACGGACTTTGCTCCGGCCTTTCTCACCGCCTCCCGCAGGGCGGCGTCGAGGATGGGGAGCTGGCGGTAGGCCTTGAGGCGGCGGAAGGTCTTTTGCGCCTCCAAGAGGCCGGCGGCGGTCCAACGCAGCGCCATCTCGGCGTTGCGCCAGCGCTTGACGTTCCGCTGCACCGTCCGGACGGTGCCGATCGCGTTCTCGATGGCGTTGGTGCAAGCCAGCGAGTGTCGAAGTTGCGGCGGGAGGCCGAGCCGGATCACGGTCAGGATCTCGTCCAGGCCCTCCAGGATCGAGCCCGAGACGCCGGGTGCGTCATGCTCCAGACGGCGGGCGAGGTTGCGCAAGAGCCGTTCGGCCTTGGCCGCGTCGTCCTGCTGCCAGGCCTGCCGCAAGACCTTCCTGACGCCGGCATGGAGGCTCTCGTCCAGCCGGTCCGTGATGTTGCGCCCCTTGTGCACCTGGCAGCGCTGGAGGGCCGCCGCCCGCCCGAAGGTCCGCCGGATCGCCTTCGAGAGCGCCTTGGCGCCGTCGACGATGTAGAGCCGAGGCCGTTCGGGATCGAGACCGCGCTCGATCAGGTTGTCGAGCATGGCTTGCACCGTGGCCGCGTTCTCCGTCGCGCCCTCGGCCAGGCCCAGCACGTGCTTCGCGCCGCCGGTGTCGATGCCGATCGCCGCCACCATCAGGTGATCGCCGACATGGAGCCCGTCGATCTGGAGCACCACGAGATCGAGATCGTCGAGCGGGCTCGCCAGCCAGGCCTTCAGCTTGCTTCGCGTCAACGCCACGAAACGGCGCGAGACCGCCGACTTCGAGGTTGCGTCACCCGATGCCGCCGGCAGATCGCCGCCCGCATCGTCCGGCAGGCGCACCGCGCGGGCATACTTGCGGGTCGAGACGTTGATCACCATCAGATTCATCGCCCAGGCTTGCAAGAGTTCGGGTTCCGACAGCAGCTCCCAACTCGGCAGGCTCATCTCCCGACCCGCGAAGTCCCCCACCCGAGGGCGCTCGACCTTCACTTTGCCGCCGTGGTAGGCGATCTCGCTCCGGGTCGTGCCCCATCGATGGCCCTTGCGCTCGCCCGAGCGGGCGTGGCGCGAACCGCACAAGGCTTCCGCGTCCGCCGACATCATCTCGTTCAAAGACTCGAGGCCCGCCAAAAGGCAGAAGCGATCGACGCTCATGCGCAGATCGTCGAAGGCCTCCGGCATCGATGGCAAGAGCCGACAGGATGGTTCCGAGGAACGGTCGTTGCGTGTAGTCTTGGTCATGGCGTCGTTCTCCTTGATGGAATCAGCACCCAGAGCCTAGCGGCTCCAGGCGGACGACGCCTACTTCAGCTTTTCAACAGAGCCCGGGACATCCCCGGATCGGGCCGAGAAGTGGATACTTCAAGACCGGGCCCGCCGACGGCACAACGCCATGCAACATGCAAGACGCGACCCCAATCCTCGGGCCTGGAGTACATCATGTATCTGACATGGTTCTCTTCGGCCTCTTTTGACGCTCGTTTTCTCTGCGCTGTCTTCAGTTGGTACAGATGCTTCAAGGTAATCTCTGGCGTCCTGGGCCTCGTTTCTTTTAAGAATTCTCGCGCTCTCATCGGCGGTGCTCCTACTTGGTCATGTACATTAGTATTTATGCAGACATCCAGCCTGAGCCCTTTGGATCGCATGGATCGATTTGTGGATGCGACAGGTCTGGTCGAGGATCTCGAATTCGGTTAGGTACTTGCTCCAACCTGACTGAAGAATGGAGTTCAAGATGGCGCGCAAACCCAGCCTCGATGAATCGACCCTCACCAAGATGGAAGTCCGCAAGCTGAATGCCCTCCGCAAGTCGATCGGTGACGATCTCGGTTCCAGGGGTTTCGCAGAGTGGCGGAAGTCTCGACCTGTGGCCTCCGCCAAAGCGGCACCCGTCGACAAGACGGCCGAGGCAATCGGCGAGGCAGTGATGGCGCTGATCGAAAGCGGGACCATCAAGGAGTTGCCGCGTGGTGGATATGTGGTCCGTCGTGCTAGGGGGAGGGTGCTTGTTTCACTTGGGTCCTGAGTGGTCCAACCGCAATTGGCTCTAATGTGTAGTGGCAGATTTGGATAGGATCTATTTGAAGATGACGAAAAAGGCTATACAGAGATTGAAAGCACGGTATCTACCAGCCGACTATGTTGCCGAATTGCAGAAGTATTGGGCGTATCTGAATGGATTCTATAACGACGCTGTCATTCCATCTTCATTAAAGGTTTCGCTAGAACAAAAGAAATTGGAGCCATTCAAGCAATATCCTAAGGTGAAGACTTGGGCCGGAAAGTACCAAACAGAACTGCTTGCGTTTAATCCCGTAGAGAAAACAGCTATAGATGCGTATGTTCAGAACGGCATACCGGAAACTCTTCAATGTCATATGTTGGGGAATCACCGCAACCCACTTACCGACTTCGTGCTTGCGTTCGATGCATGTCGCAATGTAAATTCGTCCATAAATGACGGCTACCAGAAATATGTCAACAGCTCTGCGCTTCCCAGTCCGGCCCTTGTACATTTGGGCTACCAGCAATACAGGCATCTATATAGCGCTTCTATCGAGGCATACGATTTAGCGAACGACTTTCCGTTAACAGACAAGGTATGGCTGGCTAGGGGATTGAAGTATTTGGGCACAGTCGTTTGTTCGGCTGGAGCGGTGCCAAGCACACGAGCTCCTGCACCTATACTAGATGCATGGTCTGAGATCGAAGGGAAACCTGCTCTTAATGAACTGACGTCCGCGTCAAATATGAGAAGGAAAGCCGATCTGCATGAAGACTTGATCCAGCATATATATGTTGTCAGAAACGCCGCTATGCACGGCGATATGGACTGGCAGGAAAAGATCGATAATGAGATCGCGAGAACCGCGTTAGTGCTGATAAGGGATCTGATTGAGGACATTATATGAAATCTAGGACGATAATTTAATAGTATCTATATTTATACCTTACTCAATAGTCAGCTCGTCGCCGACCGTCTCAGCCCCCAGGCGGCCATAGTGTTGCTCGATCATCTGGACGCTGCTTCCCTGGTCAACTTCAAGTGAATACCACAGCTACTTACGTTGGCCTTAATTACAAGCAACTCGCAGCAAGCATCCGTTGCACTTTGGCCTTTTCTCTGTACATATCTCTCCATAATATTCGGCGAGGAACATCCATAAATGATTGTCAACATAAGTGGCGCTCTCACCAATCTCTTTGGCAATTCGATCTATAACCGCTATTACCTCCTTTTCGCCCGAAGCGAGGGCGAGACGGTCTGGGTCAAGTAACCTCATCAGGTGCGTGTCTGGTTTGCCTACCGCCACACCTACGTTCTTTAGACACCCCTGCGGTAGCAACGCCAACTACTTTCAATCCAAAACGACCAGTTCCACTCAGCCGATCGATACTGCTCTGGGGCATGTCTGAAACAACGAAAGCATCCATCGAGCCAAATTCATCCGTTATGGCTCTCATCTTTGCTATATTGTAGGGAAGCGCTGCAAGTTTACTCACAATTCTGAGATTGCCGCATCTATTCTGTTTCACTCTGACAATTAGATCAGCTCTTGTATCTTCACTGACGCATATATATTCTAGTTTGATAGGGTCGAAATTGTAAAATACTCCTTCTATAAGTCGTAACTTGTTACTTACAAATTTCCAGGTCTGCTGAATACTAAACTGAGATAGCAATAGCCCGCGAACGTGTTCCCGCAAACCAAAAGGTTCACCCCTGCGCCGACGCTCGTAAGCTGGGGCCTGTTCAAGTTCTTCTATAATTACATCAGGGTCCATTCCACGTTGGCGCAGCATTTCCCGAATGCTTTCGATAATCTTGCCGCCATTCAAGTCTGAAGTAGGTCCCATGGAACCGCTCCATCTACTCATCGATCAGCTCATCACCGACCATCTCCCGCTTCATGTGGCCGTAGCGGCTTTCGATCACTGAAACGCTGGTGCCCATGTTTTCTGCCAACGAATATTGTTTCAAATCACTTCGACGCTATCTCTTTAACCAATGGTCGGAATACGCCCTCGAAATCCTTCCTCTTATCTATTATCCAATCGTGCTGGTTGGGCCAGTATTCTTTAGCAGCGATATTGCATGATTTTGATATATATACCCTATGCGATTGCCAGCCTTCATTATAATCCCACTCTAATGGATATCCTAAATTTTTCTCAATCAATTCCTTATGATTCGTTAACTCGTCAAACCAATACTTGGTCCGACCACCAGTGAGATAGATTTCTATTCGAACTGTTTGTTTCTGGAATTTGCGACGGTGTATAGATACACGTTGGAATTACGGTGACAGTGCACCAAATTGGCCGTCCGCGCTGGGCCGAGACCGTTGGCCGCCCGCGCGGCCGCGCCGCGTTCCCCGAGGCGGTCGACGTACTCGTCAGCCGCTGGGTCACGATATGGAGGCACGGACGCGACCGAAGACAAAGATCGGCGATCCGACTTACGTGGACTGTCACCGTAATTCTCTACCGTAATTCTCGAAGTTGTGGATGGTTTCTGGAGTGTGACCGAGCATGGCGCCTCCATCAGTGACGGAACGAAGATGCTCATGGCCCGCAAACCCAGTATCGACGAACCCAGCCTCACCATGATGAAGGACCGCAAGCTCAACGCCCTGAGTGCTTAGTCGGGCGCCTCCTCGCCATCTTCTTCGCCGTCCTCATCAGTAGGCCAATCGTCTGCGTTTAAATCTTTGATACGCTGAGACAGCGGCCCGTGGAACTCTTCAAGACGTTCCATGAACCATGTGTGCAGATCCGGCCATGACTGTCTGTCATCGCATTTCGCATTTTCAAGATACAATGACACTCGAGCATCTTGAGCGTTAGTGTCTGGCCCGAAAAGAGTTGAGTGATTTCAGTCAGTTGTGATTCACTGTTTGTATTTAGCAACCAGGGAGACACAACATGTGGACCAAAATCACTCGCCCGAAGTATGAACGCGACCTGCTGCGCTACGCAAGCGACCTGACGGATGGAGAATGGAAGGTGCTGGAGCCGTTGCTGCCTCGCGCCAAAGCGCTGGGACGGCCTCGGACGACGGCATTGCGCGAGGTGGTGAACGCGATCCTCTACCTACTGCGTAGCGGCTGTCCATGGCGCATGCTGCCCCGGGACTTCCCGCCACGCTCGACGGTGCAGCGCTACTTTTATCTCTGGCGGGACGACGGCACCTGGTCCGAGGTCAACCGGCAACTGCTGGTCGCGGCGCGCGAGGCCGAGGGCCGCGCGGCCGGCCCGTCGGCCGGTATCATCGACAGTCAGAGCGTAAAAACCACGGAAAGCGGCGGTATCCGGGGCTTCGACGCCGGAAAGAAAGTCAAGGGCCGCAAGCGTCACATCCTCACCGACACCGGCGGCCTGCTGGTCGCGGTCGTGGTCCACGGCGCCGAGATCCAGGACCGCGACGGCGCGCCGGCGGTGTTCGCCGCCATCCCCCGCCACTTTCCCCGCCTGCGCCACGTCTTCGCCGACGGCGCCTATGCCGGGCCCAAGCTCGAGGGCGCACTGAAGCGGATCGGCCGCTGGTCGCTGGAGATCGTCAACCGTCCCGCGGGCGTGAAGGGCTTCCAACTCCTGCCCCGCCGATGGGTCGTCGAGCGCACGCTCGCCTGGCTCAATCGAAACCGGCGGCTGGCCAAGGACTTCGAGACGGCCATCGAGACCGCCGAGGCCTGGATCTTCCTCGCCAGCATCCAACTCCTCACGCGCCGTCTCGCAAGAGCCTGAAAACACTCGATTCATTTCGAGTCGGACTCTTAGGGAATTCTTCCCATGTTAAATCATAGGCTAACCTGCTTTCGATATCTGATTTTTGCTCCTGTAAAAGATACAAGTGCTTCTTGGCATCTTCTTCGCTAATATAATGTTCGGTGCTAAGTTGGGAGTTACTCCTTATCATGGCCGCAGAAAGTCGAAACCCCGTCTTTCCTATCGGGAATGTCATATGGCCGCGAGGTCGAGCACGTACATTTGCAGTAAGTACACCATTTCTAAGTCGAATCTTCTCTTTTAGAGTAGCCCAGTACTCCAGTTGGAGCTGTCGGAGGGGAGAAAGATTGCTTTCGTCAATTTTTCGAATTCCCGATAAAACCGACTTCGACCATGTGTTAGGGCTTGCTACAATGCTAAATTTCGGCGCTGGCGATGATGTCCCTATCTTCCAAAGTTCTATTTCAACCGCAAAGAACTTGAATCTATCATCTGTAATGGAATTTAACCATGTCATCGTGACCCTATTCTCATCTTCAAATTGTGACGCGATCCACACAATGGTGACCGCCTCAAGCCCAGTCGCATAGGTTAAAATCTAGCCAAGATGGGTATGGTTTGTGCGCTCTAGTTGGTTTTCAATAAGCACTCAAGATTCATCACCGGTGTCTTTGCAGAGGATATCAGCACGAAACGGACCAATGTTTTTCTCTTGGGCCTCCAACTCCAAATCTATGCCAACGGTGTCGCCTAGTAATTTAAGGTTTTCGTCCCCAGCCAACCAAGGCGTAAAGTCCTTGTCCTCGGTTGTCCAAACGTCACGTAGATCGACGGGTACAAGTCTGCCAAGGGAGATGTCGGACATATCGTGACCTATGGTGGGTGATTGGCTCAATCGTCCTCGAATATAGCCCCAGTTGGGTATCCTCGGCAATCCGGCCTTTCGATTCACCAGGGGAAGCCATCGCCGGGGCAGTGATGAAACGGAAAACGGGGTCGGGCACTATTGCAGAGCCCCTTGGAGCGGGGGCGCATCGGTTCCCGCTATTGATCTCATGATGGCCATGACGACCTCGTAAACCCAGGCGACGCTCCGCCATGAGATCAGCGGCGAGCTGTGATCAAATTGCTCAAATCCCAAGTCATTCGAGACTTGGCGGAGACTGAAGTTCATTCTTCAGCCTCGCTTGCCGTGGTGCACCTGCGACCTGAATCCGCCGCATTTTCCGAGGGAAAAGCTGCCTGACCCCTTCGTTCCCGACCCACCGAGCGGCGTCAGTCGCGCTTGACGACGCTGCCGTGTTCGATGACGCAGGTGCCGTCAAAGAGGCCGGCGATATGGGTGTCGTTGGATTCGGCGATCGGCACCGACTCGCCCTCGCGTTTCAACCCCTCCAGTACGTCGGAGATGTGCCGCGCCAGCACCGGGGCGATGCCCTCGTTCGGCCCGTCCAGCAGCAACAGCTTTGTCCCGACCAGGACGGCGCGGGCCAGCGCCAGCATCTTCTGCTGGCCGCCGGAAAGCGCGTTCGCGGGCCGGTTGCGGAACTCGGCTGCCTCGTTGATCAGCTCGTAGATCCACGCCAGGCGCCGTCGGTAGTCGGAAACGCCGGTCGCCCAGACCGGGAGTAGGATGTTCTCCTCCGCCGACAGCGTCGGCACCAGGCGGCGGTCCTCCGGCATGTAGCCGATGCCGAGGGGAAAAAAGGTGCCTGACCCCTTTGTTCGGCATCCCGGAGCTTTCGCAATTCCGCGACGCGGCGGCGGTCGAGGCCGAGGTCTTTGAAGGTCGCGGTCTTCCCGTTGACCGGCGTTTGGACAACGGGGCCTCGACGGCGTGGGGCGTCTCCGACCGTCGAGGTGTGCTAGTAAATCCGTTGCAGCGATGCCCGGAGTTCTTCGTGAACGATAAGCCCCTCCCGCCCATCCTTCGCCACAAGGACCACGATGCGCCATCGGTCTTTGCGCCCGACGGACTCTTGCGAGAGGCGCGGCGGCAGAAGGAGATCGAGCAGGCGCGCGTCCCCGAGCTTTGCCTACTCGACCCGGACGGTGACATCGTCCGGCATCTGACGGCCACGGGCATGGCTGAGCCGGTCGGAGACTGGGCCTGCTATCACTCGGCCATGCACGGCTTCGAACTCGGTGGCCGGCGCGTCGGAATCGTCGGCTGTGCGGTGGGCGCGCCGTATGCGGTATTGGTCGCCGAGCAGATGTTCGCCTCGGGCTGCCGGCTTCTGCTCTCCATCACCTCCTCGGGCGAACTCGCGCCTTTGGGAGCCCGGCCTTATTTCGTCCTCGTGGAGCGCGCCTTGAGGGACGAAGGCACGAGCTATCACTATCGGCCGGCGGAAGATTACGCCCGCGCCGACCCCGACCTACTGGCGCGCCTCGGCGCGGCGATCATCGATTGCGGACCGGATGTGTATAAAGGCGCGACATGGACCACCGATGCGCCGTTTCGCGAAACCGCCGAGGTGATCGAGCGCGGCAACGCGCTCGGCCTGGCGGCGATCGAGATGGAATCGGCGGCGCTCTATGCGCTCGCGGCGGCGCGCGGGCTGCCGATCGCCTGCCTCGCCCACGTCACCAATGCGATGGCCACGACCCACGGCGACTTTGAGAAAGGCGAGGCAGGCGGCGCGGTCGACGCGCTCAAGATCGTCGAAGCCGTTGCCATGAACTTGGAGGCGGTCCTGTCTCCCTAGCCCGACATTCCCCAAAACCGACCCACCGAGCCGCGTCAGTCGCGCTTGACGACGCTGCCGCGTTCGATGACGCAGGTGCCGTCCAAGAGGCCGGCGATATGGGTGTCGTTGGATTCGGCGATCGGCACCGACTCGCCCTCGCGTTTCACCCCCTCCAGTATGTCGGAGATGCGCCGCGCCAGCACGGGCGCGATGTCCTCGGTCGGCTCGTCCAGCAACGGCAGCTTGGTGCCGACCGGCGGAGCGCGGGTGAGCGCCACCATCTTCCGCCGCCCGCAGGAGAGCGAACTCGTGGAGGGGGCTCGGAATTCGGCCGGTCGGGGCTCGCGCCTTGGCGTAAGGCGCCGGTCGTGGCAACCTTGTCGCTGGCGGCCGATCGGCGCCCTGGGAGGGAACAATGTCCGGTTTCAGCGAATATTCGAACTACGACGCGGTCGGTCTGGCGGAACTCATCGCCAAGCGCGACATCACGGCCGGGGAGGCGCTCGAGGCGGCGCTGGCGCGCATGCGCCGGGTGCAGCCGGAATTGAACGCCGTTGTATACGAGATGGAGGACGAGGCGCGCCGCACGATCGACGCGGGCGCGCCGGACGGGCCCTTCGCGGGCGTGCCCTTCATGCTGAAGGATCTGAACCTGTTCTATGCCGGCCAGCCGACGCACCAGGGCTCGCGCTTCTACGAAGGTTTCGTCCCCGACCACGACAGCGAGCTGGTGGCTCGCCACAAGCGCGCCGGCCTGGTGGTGATCGCCAAGACCAACACGCCGGAATTCGGCCTCTGCGCCACCACCGAGCCGGTGGCGCACGGCCCCGCGCCCAATCCCTGGAATCTCGGCCACAGTTGCGGCGGCTCCAGCGGCGGCTCCGCCTCGGCCGTGGCGGCCGGCGTGCTGCCGGCGGCGCACGCGACCGACGGTGGTGGCTCGATCCGCATTCCGGCGTCGTGTTCGGGCCTGGTCGGCCTCAAAACGACGCGCGGGCGGACGCCGGTCGGCCCGGATATCGGCGAGAGCCTGATCAGCGTCGGCCACGTGGTCTGCCGCACGGTCCGCGATTCGGCGCATTTCCTCGATGCGACGGCCGGGCCGGAGCTGGGCACGCCGCACGCGGGACCGGCGGCGGAGGGGCCCTTCGCGGCGGCACTGGAGCGCAATCCGGGCCGGCTCAAGGTCGCGGTCTCGACCCGGGTGCGGGCCGACCAGACGCTCGACCCGGCCTGTGCCGAAGCCGTGGAGGCGACGGCGGCGCTGCTCACGGAACTCGGCCACGAGGTCGAGGCGGCCGACCCGCCCATCGATCTCGACTGGATGGGTCCCGCCTGGCGCCGCTTCTCCTCGGTCAACGTCGACCTCAACCTGAAGCGCCGCGCCGCCGTCCTCGGCCGGCCCGCGCGCGAGGACGAGTTGGAGCCGATTACCCGCCTGACCGCCGAGGAGGGCGCGGCCATGGCGGCAACGGACTATTTGGCCACGCTGCAGGAGATCCATGCCTTCGGCCGCCGGCTGGCCCGGTTCCACGAGGACTGGGACATCCTGCTGACCCCGACGCTCGCCACCCGCCCCGTTCCCCTGGGTGACCTGGTGATGACCACGGAGGACTACGAGGGCTATTACGACCGCCTGTTCCGCTATATCCCCTTCACGCCGCAGCAGAACCTCTCGGGCCAGCCGGCGATCACCCTACCGCTGCACATGAGCGAGGATGGCCTGCCCGTCGGCGTTCAGTTCGCGACCCGCTTCGGCGGCGAGGCGGTGCTGTTGAGCCTGGCCTCGCAACTGGAGACGGCGCGCCCCTGGATCGACCGCCGCCCACCCGTCTGGGCGGGCTAGAGTCTTTCGGGATTGCTCCCGGCCACCCGCTCCCCCGGCCCCCCCCCCCAGGGCACCCCGAGGGTATACTCCACGGGTGGTTGGGCCGGGGCAGCGGGTGGCCCGGCGATTCGGATTTAATACCAGCGAGCAAACGAAGTTAGTCGTCACTGGCTCACAAACACAACCGTCATCGCGAGGGGCGAAGTCCCGTGGCGATCCAGCAAGCCTCGATGCCATGCAAGGTCGTCGAGGCCCGTTGGATCGCCACGCTCCGCTCGCGATGACGACTGTGTGAACCGAGAGGTCAATTCAAAGGCTCAACGGTATAACTTGATCCGCTATAGACATCGCCGCGCCCTTGGCGATATGTGGCGCGATGTCGGCAAACGCCATCATCGCCTCCGGCCTGGCCAAGCGCTTCGACGACGTCGTGGCGGTGGATGGCATCGACTTCACGGTGCCGGCGGGCGGCATCACGGCCTTGCTGGGCGGCAACGGCGCCGGCAAGACCACGACGATCGGCATGCTGCTGGGCCTGGTGAAGCCGAGCGCGGGCCGAATCGAGGTGTTGGGCGCCGACATGCTGCGCCATCGCCACCGCGTCCTCGGCCGGATCAACTTCTCCTCGCCCTACGTCGACCTGCCGCTGCGCCTCACCGTGGCCGAAAACCTGCGCGTCTATGCCCAACTCTACGGCATGGTCGACATCCGGGGCGCGGTCGATCTGGTGGCCGAACGGCTGCGCATCGTCGAGTTGCTGGGGCGGCGTACCGGCACCCTTTCCGCCGGACAGAAGACCCGGGTGGCATTGGCCAAAGCCTTGATCAACCTGCCGGAATTGCTGCTGCTCGACGAGCCCACGGCCTCGCTCGATCCCGATTCCGCCAATTGGATCCGCGACATGCTGACCGGCTACCAGCGCGACAGCGGGGCGACCATCCTGCTCGCCTCCCACAACATGGCCGAGGTCGAGGTACTGGCCGACGACGTCATCATGCTGGGAGAGGGCCGGATCGTCGATTCCGGCGCGCCGGCGGAGCTGATCGAGCGTTTCGGCCGGCGGAACCTGGAAGAAGTCTTCCTCGATATCGCGCGCGGGCGGGGCGAGAAGCGGGGCGCGGCGCAATGACTGCCGCCCTCGAGCGCCGCACGCCCGCCTTCTCGCTGCTCCGGGTCTTCGCGCTCGTGCGGCGTTATCTCTACCTGCTGCGTGGTTCTTGGCCGCGAATCGTCGAACTGGCCTATTGGCCGACGGTGCAGATGCTGATGTGGGGTTTTCTCACGCAGTTCCTCGCCACCAACTCCAGCTTCATCGCGCAAACCTCCGGCATCCTGCTGGCGGGCGTGCTGCTCTGGGACGTGCTGTTTCGCGGCCAGATCGGTCTCTCGATCTCGTTCCTGGAGGAAATGTGGTCGCGCAACCTCGGCCATCTCTTCGTCAGCCCGTTGCGACCGGTGGAGATGATCGGCTCGCTGGTCACCATCAGCCTGCTGCGCACCCTCATCGGCGCGATTCCCACGAGCCTGTTCGCCATGGTGTTCTTCGATTTCTCCGTCTACACCATGGGCCTGGCGCTGGTGGCCTTCTTCTTCAACCTGATCGTTCTCGGCTGGGCGCTGGGACTGGCGATCTCCGGCATGGTGTTGCGGTTGGGGCTGGGCGCGGAAAGTCTCGCCTGGGCCGCCGTCTTCGCGCTGGCGCCAATCAGCGGCATCTACTATCCAATTTCGACCCTGCCCGAATGGCTGCAGCCCGTCGCCTGGGCGCTGCCCAGCGCGCACGTGTTCGAGGGCATGCGGGCGCTGCTGATCGACGGCACCTTCGAGGCGGGCCTGATGCTCCGCGCCGCCGCCCTGAACATCGTCTATTTCATCGCCGGCGCGCTGATTTTCCTCCACTGTTTCGAGATGGCGCGGGACCGCGCCCTGCTGCTTCAGATCGGCGAATAGGCCTCGAACCAGGCGCGAAGCGGGGCGCATTGGGGCCGTCGCAAGTGCCTGTCGATCAGCCGGGGTAGCCTCGGCGAATGGACCATGTCGTCGGAAGGCGCCGTTCCACGCCGCTTCCGGCCCGTTGCGGAACGGGAAGGCTTGCCGAAGCGTTTCGCACGCTTCCAGGCGCGTTCGAGCCCTAGTGTGGTGGATTTGAAGTTCTTCCCATTATTTGGGGCAGGCGCCGTGAGGAACTTCAAATCCATGAACCACGCTAAATTCTTGAATCGGCTAGTTTCCTTATCGAATCGGAAGTTCGATCCACGCCTGCCGCTAATGCTGGGAACTTCCGTTTCGGGACACTGGCATGATGCCTATATAAAACGGTGGTTCACGCGACGTCACCGATATCCCTTCAAATCAATTGGCTATCCACGGGCGAGCCCGATGGGATATACTCCTGCGACGCGTGATGGAGTTTCCGCCTTCGGGTGACTCCGGTCATGGGGGTGGTCGCCGGGTTCGTCCGGGGATGACCCAAGGGGCGCCCATCCGTTCGCCGCACGGCGGATGCGAGCGAGCGACGCCATGACCAATGCGCCGGCTGGAGCGTCATCCGTATGATCACACCGGCGTCCAGATCATCGGCTCACACCGATGGCGACGGTAGAGGTGCGGCCCGGACACGGCGCCGTCACGCTTCTCGTGGCCCTGGGAGGTCGCGCGCGTGCGTTCCGCCCTCGACGCGGGCCATCCACCAGCCTAGGTGGGTAATCCGTGGCTTAATCCCCGCCGTCGACGACGGCACGGTCATGGAAAGGGATGCCAATGGGGAATACCGGTTTCAACATATTCGTCCGCTCAACAGGGCGTGGGCGGAGACGTGAACCGTGAAATTCTATTGATAGGGGTCAACTTCATGTCGACGCGATTGTCGTGGATCGTCGCCCTTCTGGCCGGAGCCCTTGCGTATTCGGCGCCCGCGACCGCCGAAAGGCTGCCGGCCGGGCTCGATATTCTCGAGCCGGTAATGGCCTCGGGCTCGAACGGCTTCAGCCACCTGCTCCTCCGCTACGACCGTCAGATCGGCAAGGGCGGTTTGGTCCGCGCGGACCAATATGCGTGGAGCAGGGATTGGACCCAGATTCAGTCGTATTTGGGCCGTGGCGGCCGCACTTTCATCTTGTTCTATGCCCGGGGTCGGGGCGAGGCGCTGGTCTATCGTTTGAAGCCGAACGGATTTGAGCTGGAGAAGCGGATTCATGCCTACAAAGGCTGGCGCAAGACCTGGGATCTGATCGTGCCATATCGGAGCTGCATCCTGTTCTACTCGCGGCGGGAAGGCATCGGCTCGTTCTACCGGCTCGCCGACGACGGCAAGGTCGGGGCCCATGTATCCTTCTCGAAAAAATGGTCGAAGACGTGGACGTCGATCCAACCCGTCTACCACAAGAGCGCGGCGCATCTCCTGTTCTACGACCGCGGTAGGGGGCGGGGACTGATCCACCGCTTGAAAGGCGATTGCAAGCTGGGGCGGAAGACCTATGACAGCAGTGGTTGGCGCAAGACTTGGCGGACAATCACCCCCGCGGTCTCCTCGACCGGCTTCGTCAGCGCCGCGAAGCAGATCATCATTTTCTATGACGCCGGCCGCGGCGAGGGCGAAGTCTATCGCTTCGACCTCCGCAAAGGCAGGTTGGGCAAGCGGATCGAGCGGCGCTCCGGTTGGCGCAAGACCTGGGACGAGATCAACTATCTCTCGGGGGACAACGGCAGAACGCGTGTCCATTTCTACGACCGCGAGACGGGCGCGGTGAACGTCTACCGGTTGAACGCGGACGGCACGTTCGGCAAGCGGCTCGAATAGGGGCGCCGCCCGACCGCCAGATTCGCGGCGACCGCGCGTTTCCTCTGAAAAGAGGCCATGACCGCCCTCCAAAGCCCAAGGCGGCGGGACGGGCGATACGGTTTCTCCGGCCACTATCGATCGAACGGGATAGCGCCCCAAAGTCCTTGATCCGGCGACGCCATCGACGTCGCGCCTATTGGCCTGACGCCGTCGCCCATCCAGAGTCATTCAGGATTGGTCCCGGCCACCCGGTCCCCCGGCGATTCGGATCGAACCTGATCCGCTCTAAAGAGGCACCGAGTAGCGCGGCGTTGGCGAGTTGACGTCGAACCAGGCGCGGAGCGGGGCGCATTCGGGGCGTGCCAGATGGCCCTCGACCAGCCGCCAAAGCCGCGGCAGGTGGATCAAATAGTCGCGCTTGCCGTCCCGCCGGGCGAGCCGCGTGAAGATGCCGATCACCCGCAGGTGCCGCATCAGCGCCAGGATCGCGATACTGCGTTCGATCGCCGGTGAATCGAGGTCCGGAAAGGCCGCGAGATAGCGCCGGACCGCGCGACGGCGCAGCGCTTCCGGTACATCGCGGCGGGCGTCTTCCACCAGGCTCGCGATATCATAGCCAATCGGGCCGATGCCCGCGTCCTGGAAGTCCAAGAGGCCGCAAGCGGCAATGCCTTTCCGCCCGGACCTCAGGATCAGATTGCCTGCGTGATAGTCCCGGTGCAGCAGCGAGTGGGGCACGGCAAGCGCCGGGACCAGCAGCGCCCGCCAATGCCCGGCAAAGGCTCGGCGCGCCGTCTCCGGTGGCCCGGCCACCTCGTCGAGGAACAGGTCGAGTTGCCCCAGAAACAGCTCCGCGTCGTAGGCGGGGAGTTTCGCTTTCGCCGCATCGAAGCGCCGATGCAGGTGAATCAGGACATCGACCGCCAAGTCGAAGAGCGGCTCGGCTGGTTCGCCTTGTGCCAGGAGGGTGGCGAAGACGGCGTCGCCGAAGTCTTCCACCAAGGCCAAGCCAGCCTCCGGTTCGGCGGCGAGGATCTCCGGCACGGCCAGGCCGGCCTCCCGCAACAGTCCGGCGACATGAAGAAACGGCCCGAGGTCGCCGGTTACCGAGGCGTCCATCAGCAGCGCGGTTCCCCGCTCCTCGTCCTCGAGGCGCCAATAGCGCCGCGCCGAGGCATCGCCCGCCAACACATCTCGCGCCGCCCTCGCCCAGCCCTGGCTGTCGAGGAACCGCCGGATCACGGCGCCATCGCCCGGGCCAGCCGACGACCGCCCTCGCCCAGACCGACCCATTCGGCGACCCGCGCGTCCTCCGCAGGGCCGTTGGCAAAGGTGAGGTCGAGGCGAGCGGCCGGCAGCAGTTCGGCGATCCGCTCCGGCCATTCGATCAGCACCATGGCCTCGGCGAAGGCCTCCTCGATGCCGAGCTCATGGGCTTCCTCCGCGCTTCCCAGCCGGAAGAGGTCGAAGTGGCGAATTTCGCCCCGCGCCGAGACGTAGTCCAGCATCAGGTTGAAGCTGGGGCTCGGCACTTCTTCCTCGATTCCCATCGCACCGATCAGGAAGCGGGCGAAGGTCGTCTTGCCGGCGCCGAGCGGGCCCGACAGCGTCACCACGTCGCCCACCCGCCATGCCGCCGCCAATTGGCGGGCGAGCGCCGCCGTCGCCTCCAAGTCGTCGAGAACGCGCCGCCCCTCGGCCGCCGCCATCGCCTCAGAAGTCCAGGTCGGCGTAGTGGCGGGGCGGCGGCATGCCGGGGATGTGGTCGGCCAGGATCGCGCGCATGCAGGGGCGCGACTTGACACGGGCGTACCAGGTCTTGGCCCCCTCGTCGGCGGCCCAGGGCACGTTGTCGAGATAGTCCAGGCAGCTGAGCTGCGCGGCGGCGGCGATATCGGCGAGGCCGAAGTCCGATCCGGAGAGCCAGTTTCGCCGCTCCACCAGCCAGCCGATGTAGCGCAGGTGATAGGTGATGTTCTGCGCCGCGGCGCGGATCGCCTCGCTATCTGGCTGGCCCTGTCCCGTGAAGCGCTTCAGCAGCTTCTCCTGCAGCAGATGTTCGCTCACCTCGCGGTGGAACTTCTGGTCGAACCAGGCGACGAGGCGCCGGGTCTCCGCCCGCGCCGCCGGGCTCTCGCCGATCAGCGGGCGTTCGGGATAGGCCTCCTCGAGGTATTCGCAGATTGCCTGGCTGTCGGCGAGCGTCGGACCCTCGGTCTCGACCAGGACCGGGACCGTGCCGGCCGGATTGAGGGTGAGGAAGTCGTCGCGCCGCTCCCAGAAGCGTTCGACCTCCATCTCGAATTCGAGACCCTTCTCGTTCAAGGCGATGCGAACCTTGCGAGAGAAGGGAGAGAGCCAATACTGGTAAAGTCGCCGCATGATCACGAGTGTAGCCAATGCCCGGCGAAGGGACCATGCTCTATCCCTCGATCGTCAGCACGACCCGGCCGATCGCACGCCGCTCATCCAGGATGCGGAGCGCGTCGTCCGCCCGCTCCAGTGGCAGGCGGTGGGAGATATGGGGCGCGATGCGGCCCTCCGCCGCCAGTCCCATGATCGCGGCGGCGTTGCGGGCATCGCTCTCGGGATCGCGCCTGCCGTTCTCGCCGGCGCGGACACCGATGATACTCGCCCCCTTCAACAGGGGATAGTTGGCCGGAATGGTCGGGATCCGCCCATCGGCGAAGCCAACCACCAGCAGCCGGCCGCCCCAGGCGATGCAGCGGAGCGAGGCGTCGAATACGTCGCCGCCGACGGGATCGTAGACGACATCGGCGCCATCGCCGTCGGTCAGCTCCAGCACGGCGTCGCGGAAGGCCGTCTCGCGGTGATCGATCAGCGCCTCGGCCCCCTTCGCCTTGGCCACCGCCAGCTTCTCGGGCCCGCCGGCGACGGCGACGACCCGGGCGCCGAGGATCGCCCCCAGTTCCACGGCCGCGAGGCCGACCCCGCCACCGGCGCCGTGCACCAGCAGCGTTTCGCCGGCCCGCAACCGGCCGCGATCGACCAGCGCGTGATACGAGGTGCGATGGGCGACGGTGAGGGTGGCGCCGACCTCGAACGATAGGGTATCGGGCAGCGGGATCAGCGAACGCTCCGGCACCACCACGTCTTCCGCATAGGTGCCGGGGCGCATGCGGACGATGACACGTTGGTCGAGCGACCAACCGTCCACGTCCGCGCCCAATTCCGAGATTGCCCCGGCGCCCTCCATGCCGGGCGTGAAGGGCAGTTTGGGGCGCAACTGATAGCCGCCGGCGACCATCAGCAGGTCGGGAAAATTGACGCCGGCGGCCCTCATGGCGACCCGGACTTGGCCGGAGGCGATCTCGGGTGCGGGTATCTCTTCCAGGCGCAGCCGGTCGGGCGTTCCGAGTTCGCGGCAGACAGCGGCGCGCATGGGGCTTCCTCAGGCGGCGTCGTGGAAGATCAGCCCCAGGACGTGGCGCCGGCCGGTGAGCACCCGGCTGGCGCCGTGCCGCATGGCCGCGCGGTAGGTGCCGCGCCTGCCCGCGACGGGGCGTTCGAAGGTCGGGAAGATTACCGCCTCCCCCTGGACGAGGTCGATGGCCTCGCCCCTCGATTGCCGTCTCGGGCTCTGCTCAACCAGTAGGAAGGCGCCGCCGGTGAAGTCGACCCCGGGCTTGGAAAGGCAGATCGCCACCTGCAGCGGGAATAACAGCTCGCCGTAAAGGTCGCGGTGCAACCGGTTGTGGCCACCCGCATCGTAGCGCAGCAGCAGCGGCGTCGGCCGCCCCTGTCCCGCCGCCCGGCAGCGCCCGCGAAATTCCTCCAAGGTCGCCGGATAACGTTCCGCCCGGACCATTGCCGCCGTCATCCGATTGGCGATCGGCGTCAGGTGGGAATAGAAGGCGGCCCGAAGCCCGCCGACGAGTTCTGGCGGGGGATCGGCGAAATAGCGATACCGGCCCTCCCCATAGCCATGACGCGCCATCTCGACGGTAGCGCGAAAGCGCGCGTCGTCGTCGAACATCGCCGCCAGCCCGACGCAGTCCGTCGGTTTCAGCAGCGGCCCGAGGCGGGCATGGCCGAGTGTCGACAGATCCGACTCGATTCCATTCCAATCGAGTTTTTCGATTTTGTCGGTACTCATCCGGCGCCTCCCTCGAAGAGGGTGGCACAATCCAAGGATTTCAACGGACGCGCCATCCGGATCTTGGGGTCAGCTCTCGCCGGTCTCCTTGACGGGCCGGGGGATGCCGATCGCGTGGAAGCCGGCGTCGACATGCATGATCTCGCCGGTGACGCCGGCGGAAAGGTCGCTCAACAGGTAGAGCCCGGCGTTGCCGACCTCGTCGAGGGTGACGTTGCGCTTCAAGGGCGAATGGTCCTGGTTGAAGTGCCAGACGTAGCGGGCGTCGGCGATCGCCGAGCCGGCGAGCGTGCGCATCGGGCCGGACGAGATGCCGTTCACCCGGATGCCGTCCCGACCGAGATCGACGGCGAGATAGCGCACGCTCGCCTCCAGCGCCGCCTTGGCGATGCCCATGACGTTGTAGCTCGGCATCACCCGCGTGGCGCCCAGATAGGTCAAGGTCACCAAGCTGCCGCCCTCGTCCATCATCGCCGAGGCGCGGCGCGCGAGATCGGTGAAAGAAAAGCAGGAAATATTCAGCGTGTTGCGGAAATTCTCCCGCGTGGTGTCGACGTAGCGGCCGCGCAGCTCGTTCTTGTCGGAATAAGCGATCGCGTGGACTAGGAAATCGAGCCGTCCCCACTTCGATTGCAGTTCGCCGAAGAGGGCATCGAGGCTGGCGGCGTCCGAAACGTCGGCCGGCATCACGATCTCGCCGCCGAGCTCCGCCGCCAAGGGCTCCACGCGCTTGCGGAAGGCCTCGTCCTGGTAGGTGAAGGCGAGTTCGGCGCCGTGCGCCGCCAGGCGCCGCGCAACGCCCCAGGCGATCGAATGGTCGTTGGCCACGCCCAGCACCAGGCCACGCTTGTTGGCCATCAGGGTTTTGGTCGTGTCCACGCTCATGGCGCACGCCTTCGATCGTCCACGGCCGGCCGGCACCCCGACACACCCCCGATCATGGCTATTCCTCGTAGCGCTGGAAGACCAGGGAGGCATTGGTGCCACCGAAGCCGAAGCTGTTCGACATGACCCGGTCGAGCCCGACATCGTCCCACCGCTCGCGCACGATCGGCGCGTTGCCGCAGGCCGGGTCGAGGTTTTCGATGTTGGCCGAGGCGGCGATGAAGCCGTGCTTCAGCATCAGCAGGCTATAGATCGCCTCATGCACGCCGGTGGCGCCCTGGCTGTGCCCGGTGAGCGACTTGGTGGAGCTGATCGGTGGCGGGGCATCGCCGAAGACGTCGCGGATCGCCTCGACCTCGCGCACGTCGCCGATCGGCGTGCTGGTGCCGTGGGCGTTGATGTAATCGACCGTGCCGTCGAGGCCGTGGAGCGCCATTTCCATGCACCGGGCCGAGCCCTCGCCAGAGGGCTGCACCATATCCACGCCGTCCGAGGTGGCGCCGTAGCCGACCAGCTCGGCGTGGATGGTGGCGCCGCGCGCCTTCGCGTGCTCGAGCTCCTCCAGCACCAGGGTGCCGCCGCCGCCCGAGATGACAAAGCCGTCGCGGTCGGTGTCGAAAGCGCGGCTCGCCTTGTCGGGGCGGTCGTTGAAGCCGGCGCTCATCGCGCCCATCGCGTCGAACAACATGGAGAGGGTCCAGTCCAGCTCCTCCCCGCCGCCGGCGAAGACGATATCCTGCCGTCCGGCGCGAATCAGGTCGCCGCCGTGGCCGATGCAGTGGGCGGAGGTGGCGCAGGCCGCCGTCATCGAATAGCTGACGCCCTTGATCTTGTATTCGGTGGAGAGGCAGGCAGACGTGGTGCTCGACATGCAGCGCGGCACCATATAGGGGCCGACGCGTTTGACGCTCTTTTCCCGCGCGGTGTCGGCGGCGAGGACCTGGTTGCTCGTCGACGGCCCGCCCGAGCCGGTGACGAGGCCGGTGCGGATGTTGGAAACCAGATCCTCCTCCAGGCCGGCGTCGCCGATCGCTTCCCGCATGGCGAGGTAGTTGTAGGCGGCACCATCACCCATGAAGCGTAGCGCCTTGCGGTCGATCAGGGCGGCGAGATCGATGTCGATCGAGCCGTGCACCTGGCTTCGGAATCCGCGCTCGGCATATTCCTCGGCCGCGACGATGCCTGAGCGGCCCTCGCGCAACGAATCGAGCACTTCGGCGGTGTTGTTGCCAATGCTCGACACGATGCCCATTCCGCTGACCACCACTCTTCGCATGTCGGCGCCTTCCGCTGAGTTCAGAATTCAGGCGAAGACGCCGACTCTGAGGTCGTTGGCTTCGTGGACCACATCGTCGTCCGCCCTGATGATGCCGTCGGCGATGCCCAGGCTCACCTTGCCGCGGCTGATGATCCGTTTGATGTCGATCTGCCAGGTCAGACCGCGCACGCTCGGCGCCACTTCGCCCTTCAGCTTGATCTGGCCGGTACTGATCGCCCGGCCCTTGCCGGGGAGGCCGTTCCAGCCGAGGAAGAAGCCGACCAGCTGCCACATGGCGTCGAGACCCAGGCAGCCCGGCATCACCGGATCGGACTCGAAATGGCAGCCGAAGAACCAGAGGTCCGGCTTGACATCGAGCTCGGCGACGATCTCGCCCTTGCCGTAGGCGCCGCCGCTATCGCAGATGCGTACGATGCGGTCGAACATCAGCATCGGCGGCAGTGGCAGCCGGGCGTTTCCAGGGCCGAACAGCCGACCGTGACCGCATTCGATGAGGTCTTCCAGCGAGTAGCTGAGTTTCTTGATGAATTCGTTGCTCACCTTGATCGTCCGTGACATTCATCCATGGCGTTTCCTCGCCGGCCCCTGGGCCGGCGGCCGGCGACTATAGCCCAAAGCGCGGTTGCCGCGAAACCTGAAAGCAACGCCTCGTTCACGCCCCCTCGCCGGTCGTAACACCGGCTTCCGCGAAGGTCGCCATGCCGAGATGGGTGGCGAGCGCCGCGCGCAGGATCGGCACGGCGAGCGCCGCGCCCGTGGCCTCGCCGAGCCGCATCCCGAGGTCCAGCAGCGGCACCTTGTCGAGCGCGGCGAGCAGCCGGCGATGGCCGGGCTCGGCCGAGCAGTGGCCGGCGATCGCATGGTCGAGGGCGCCGGGCGCGGCCTTCGCCAGCACGGCGGCGGCGGCGCCGACGACATAGCCGTCCAGCATCACCGGCACGCCCGAAAACCGGCAGGCGAGCGTCGCGCCGGCAAGTGCCGCCAACTCACGCCCGCCGACGCGGCGGAGCGCTTCCAGCGGGTCGTCCAGCGCCGCCCCGTGATGGGCGAGGGCCTCGGCGACCGCCTCGCGTTTGCGCGCCAGGCCCGCGTCGTCGACGCCGGTGCCGCGCCCGACCCAGTCCTCGGCCCCGCCGCCGAAGAGCGCGGCGGAGAGGGCGGCGGCGGCGGTGGTGTTGGCGATCCCCATCTCGCCCAGCACCACCAGGTCGGCGCCGGCCGGGACCACGCCCCAGCCGGCGTGGAAGGCGGTCAGGACCTCGGCCTCGCTCATCGCCGGCGCGGCGGTGAAGTCGGCCGTCGGCCGTTCGAGCCCGAGGGGAACGACCGTGAGCTCGGCGCCGGCGAAGCGGCTCAACTGGTTGATCGCGGCGCCGCCGGCCGTGAAGTTGGCGACCATCTGTGCCGTCACCTCGGGTGGAAAGGCGGAGACGCCACGTACCGCCACCCCGTGATTGCCGGCGAAGACCAGCACATGCACGCCATCGAGCGTCGGTGGATGGCGGCCCTGCCAGGCGGCCAGCCAGGCCACCAGGTCTTCCAATCGGCCGAGCGCGCCCGGCGGCTTGGTCAGTTGCCGGTCGCGCATGCGGGCCGCGTCGGCGGCCCCCTCGTCGGCCGGGGGGAGGGTGGCGAGAAGGCCACGAATCTCGGCGAAATCGGCGGGTGGCGCGGGTCGAATCATCTGTTTCTCCCTCTCCACGAACAGGGTAGGTTCGGAACCGAGTTATGCCCCAGATGCGAGGCCGCTCCCATGGAAAATAAAGGCGGCGATGGTGGTGGCTCCCTCTTCGTCGCGCGGACGGAGGACGCCCGGCTGGCGATCGGGTTTCTGACCCGCCTGCCGACCTCCGCCGGCCTGGCGCTGGCGCCCCGGCGATTGGCCGCCGCCGCCTGGGCCTTTCCCTTGGCGGGCCTGCTGGTGGGTGGCCTCGCGGCGACGCTGCTGCTCTCGCTCGATCGGCTGGGCGTGCCGCCGCTCGCCGCCCGGGTTCTGGTCCTGGCCTTCGCCGCCTGGTTCACTCGGGGCCTGCACGAGGACGGGCTCGCCGACCTCGCGGACGGTATCGGCGCCGGGGATCGGGCCCGGCGGCTCGAGATCATGCGCGATTCTCGCATCGGGACTTTCGGCGTCCTGGCCCTGGTCACGGCGGTCCTGCTGCGCCTCGCCTCGCTCGCCGCCCTGCCGGACGCGCGCGACGCGGCGTTGGCCCTGGTGGCCGCCGCCGTCCTCTCGCGCGCGGCGATGGTGGTCTTGATGGCGAGCCTGCCGGCGGCCCGGCCCGACGGCCTCGCCCGGCACGCCGGCAGACCCCCGGGCGCGGTCGTCGCGTCGGCGCTGATCCTCGCCCTGGCCTTGGGCCTGCTGGCGCTTTCCTGGGAGATCGTGTTGGGTGCCGCCGTTGCCGTCGGGACCGTCACCCTGGCACTCCACCTCCTGGCCCGGCGCCGGCTCGGCGGGCGGACCGGCGATGTGCTGGGCGCGGCGCAGCAGATCGGCGAAGCGGCGTTTTTGCTGGTCTTGGCGACTATCGCCACGTAGGGTCCGCCACCATGGACGCGCGCCCGACACCGATCTCGCCCTGCATCGGGATCTGCAGCATGAACCCGGACACCGGCTATTGCCGGGGGTGCTATCGCAGCACCGCCGAGATCGGCGGCTGGATGGCGGTTTCGACCGACGAACGCCACCGGATCCTGGCGCGGGTGGCGGCGCGGCGCCAGCTTTTGGGCGCCGATGAGATCGAATCCGAGCGGCAGGCCAAGCGCGCCCGACGCATGGCCGAGCGCGCCGAGCGCCGGGCCGCTAGGATTCAGAATCAATGAGGTGCAGGTAGCTCCCCATCACCTGGCCGACCCGCGAACCCATGTCGGCGCCGTGGTTATCCTCCGCATCGGAGGCATAAAAGAGGGCCGGCCCCTCGTCGGCGGCGATAAGCCGCGCATAATGGAACTCGTGCCCCCGATACGCGGTGCCCGCGCGGCCGAGGGGTCCGTCGGCGAGCAACTGGATTTTTCGGTAGCCGAGATGGAGCCTGGGCGCGGCGAAGCTGGTCTCCACCGGTAGCAGGCCCGCCATCGCATGGCGCCGCGCCTCGCGATCGACCAGCCCCCGGCCGAGCGCCATGAACCCGCCGCACTCGCCATAGATCGCCGCGCCCCGATCCCGGGCCGCCCGGAGGCCGGCCAGAAAGGAGCCGGCGGCGGCGAGGCGCTCGCCATGGAGTTCGGGATAGCCGCCCGGCAGGTAGACGGCGTCCGCCGCCGCCGCCGGCGCCTCGTCGGCCAAGGGGGAGAAGGGCAGGACCTCCGCCCCCGCTCGCCGCCAACCGGCCAACACGCTGTCGTAGGCGAAGGCGAAGGCGTCGTCCCGGGCGACGGCGACCCGCTGGCCCAGCGGCGGCAAGGCCGGCGTGGCGGTGGCGGGCACGATATCGGGAGTTTGCGCGGCATCGAGCAGGGCCTCGACGTCGAGGTGATCGCCGATCCAGTCCGCCGCCCTGGCGAGCGTCGCGTCGAGGCCGGCCAGTTCCGCCGCCCCCACCAGGCCCAGGTGGCGCGAGGGCAGCGCCAGTCGGTCGTCGCGCCGCAGGCAGCCGAAACAGCGGAGGCCCGCGGCGCCGAGGGCGCGGCGCAGCATCACCTCGTGGCCGCCGCCGCCGCCGCGGTTGCAGACCACGCCCGCGATCGTCACGTCGTCGCGGTAACGGGCGAAACCCAGCGCGCTCGCCGCCACCGAGGCGGCCTGTCCCCGGACGTCCAGCACCAGCACCACCGGCAGACCCAGCGTCGCCGCGAGATCGGCGGTGCTGCCGGTTCCGTCGCGCGCGCCGTCGTACAGCCCCATCACGCCCTCGCCGAGGATAGCCTCGGCGCCCTTGGACTGGTCGCGATAAATCGCGCCAATGCTCTCGGGCCGCATGGCCCATGGATCGAGGTTGGGACAGGGATGGCCGCTCGCCCGGGCGTGGAAGCCTGGGTCGATATAGTCGGGCCCGGTCTTGAAGGCGTGGACCGTCCGCTTTCGGGCCCGGAGATGCGCCAACAGACCCAGGGTGACGAGGGTCTTGCCGCCCCCCGAGGCGGGCGCGGCGACGATCAGGCCGGGCGCGAGGCGCGTCGCCTCATCCGGCACGGCGGCGTTCCAGGCCGGCGCCCGCTTCGCGAACGCCGAGCCAGCCGAGCGTGCCTTCCAGCTCGACGATTCGGCCGATTGCCACCAGGGCCGGCGGCGTCATTGCCTGGACCCGGACGGCTTCGGCAACGCTTGCGAGCGTCGCGCGCAGGATGCGTTGGCGCGACGTCGTCGCCTCGGAGATCACCGCCACGGCCTCATCGCCCGGGCGGCCAGCGGCGATCAACAGGCCGACGATCCGCTCCAGATGCTTGATCGCCATGTAGAGCACAATCACGGGCGAGCCCTTGGCGATCGCCTCCCAGTCGAGACCGTCCGGCACGTCGCCGGAGCTGGCGTGCCCGGTCACCAGCGTCACCGCCGAGTTGGCGTCGCGGTGCGTCAGCGGCAGGCCGGCATAGGCGAGGCCGCCCACCGCCGCCGTGATCCCCGGCACCACGCGGAACGATACCCCGGCCCGCGCCAGCGCCATCGCTTCCTCGCCGCCCCGCCCGAAGACAAAGGGATCACCGCCCTTGAGCCGCAGGACCCGGCGGCCGGCCTGGGCCAGCTCGATCAGCCGGCGGCTGATGTCGCGCTGCCTGGCCGACGGGCGGCCACCACGCTTTCCCGCGAATTCGAGGGTGGCGCCCGGGCGGATCAGAGTCAGCACGCGCTCGTCGACCAGGGCGTCGTGCACGACCACGTCGGCCTGCTGCAAGCCCCTCAGCGCCAGCACCGTCAACAGGCCTGGGTCGCCCGGCCCCGCGCCGGCGAGCCAGACCCAGCCCGGCTCCAGCGACGGCAGGCCGGAAATGGAAACACTGTCATTCATGGCGCCATTATGCGCGGGCACTGGCCAGGCCGCGACCCCTCTCGCTACACTTTCCACCATGCGGGGAATCGAGCGACGGGAACTCAGGCGCGGATGGACGACGGGGGCGTGCGCCACGGCGGCGGCCAAGGCCGCCTATTGGGCCTTGCTCGCCGGCGACTTCCCCGATCCCGTCGAGATCAACCTGCCCAAGGGCCAGAAGGTCGCCTTCGCGCTCGGCCTCGAATCGAGGGGCGGGGATTGGGCCGAGGTCGGAATCGTCAAGGATGCGGGCGACGATCCCGACGTCACCCACGGCGCCACGATCATCGCCCGGGTCCGCCGCCTGGCCGACGCCGAGGGGGTCGTGTTTCGCGCGGGCGTGGGCGTCGGCACCGTGACGCTCGAGGGTCTGCCGATCCCGCCGGGCGAGCCGGCGATCAATCCCGTGCCCCGGCGAATGATCGAGGCGGCGCTCGCCGAGGTGGCGGCGGTGCTGCGGGCTTCGGGTGGGGTCGAGGTGACGATCTCAATTCCCGGCGGCGAGGATTTGGCGCGCCAGACCATGAACGGCCGCCTCGGCATCCTCGGCGGCCTTTCGATCCTGGGGACGACGGGAATCGTCATCCCCTATTCCTGTTCCTCGTGGATCCATTCCATCCACCGGGGCATCGACGTCGCCCGGGCGTTGGGGCTGGAGCATATCGGGGCGGCCACGGGGCGGACCTCGGAAGACGCGCTCCGCGGCCGCCATGGTTTCACGGAGCAGGCGCTGATCGACATGGGCGACTTCGCCGGCGGGGTGCTGAAGTATCTCCGCGACCATCCGGTGCCGCGCTTGTCGCTCGCCGGCGGCTTCGGCAAGCTCTCGAAACTCGCCGCCGGGTACCTGGACCTGCATTCGAGCCATTCGAGCGTTGATACCGGCTTCCTCGCCGAACTCACGCGACGGGCGGGAGCGGGGGACGACGTGGCGGCGGAAATCGAGGCGGCGACCAGCGCCGCCCGCGCGCTGGCGGCGGCGAAGGGGGTGCCCTTGGCCGATTCCGTGGCGCGGGCGGCGCGGCGTACCGCGCTCGCGACGCTCGCCGGCGGGGTCGCGGTCGAAGTGGTGGTCTACGACCGCCAGGGAAGCGAGATTGGCCATGCCGGCTTCGGTTGAACCGCGCCGCGTGCTGATCCTCGGCGGCAGCGGCGAGGCGGCGGCGCTCGCCTGGGCGCTGGCCGAGGTAGCGGGCGTGGCGGCGACCGTCTCCCTCGCCGGCGTCACGCGAAATCCCGTGCCACTCCCGATTCCGACCCGGTCCGGTGGCTTCGGTGGGGTCGAGGGCCTGATTACCCATCTGAGGACGGAATGCGTGACGCATCTGGTCGATGCCACCCACCCCTTCGCCGCGCAAATTTCGGCCCATGCGGTGGCGGCGGCGGAGAGCGTGGGCGTGCCCCTGTTGCGCCTCTCCCGCCCGCCCTGGGCGCCGGAAGCGGGCGATCATTGGATCGAGGTCGCCGATGCGGCGGGCGCGGCGGGCGCGCTGCCCGCGGTCGCCGCGCGCGTATTCCTCGCCATCGGACGGCGCGACCTGGCGCCCTTCTCCGTGCGTCCCGATATCCAGTTCCTGGTGCGGATGATCGAACCGCCGGCAAACGGCTTGCCGCTTTTGAGCCACCGCCTGGTCCTGGCGCGCGGTCCCTTCGAAATCGACGCCGAGCGTGACCTCTTTCGCCGCCTGCGGGTCGAGGTCGTGGTGGCGAAGAACGCCGGCGGCACCGGCGCCCGGGCCAAGCTGGCGGCCGCGCGCGCGCTCTCCCTGCCGGTGGTGATGATCCGCCGCCCGGCCCTGCCGCCGGCCCCCGAGGCGACGCGCGTCGAGCAGGTGGTCGCCTGGATCGGGGCGTAACGGCGCTACTCCCGTTCCCTATTCCCGTGCCTCAACAAATGCCGGTGGTCGGGGGCGTAGAGGCGGCTGTCGGTGAAACCTTCGTCGGCGAGGACGGGCCCGACCAGGACGAGGGCGGTGCGGGTGATCTTGGCGGCGCGGGTCGCCTCGCGGATGGTGGCGAGCGTGGCGCGGATCACCCGTTCGTCCGGCCAGCTGGCGCGGTAGACGACCACGGCCGGGCAATCGGACCCGTAATGGGGCAAGAGCTCGCGGCAGACGCGGGCGAGATTGCGCACCGAGAGGTGGATGGCGAGCGTCGCGCCGGTGGCGGCGAAAGCGGCCAGCGTCTCGCCCTCCGGCATGGCGGAGGATTTCATCGCCGTGCGGGTCAGCACCACCGATTGGCCGATCCCGGGGAGCGTCAGCTCGCGGCCCAGGCTCGCGGCGGCGGCGGCGAAGGCCGGTACGCCCGGCGTGATGTCATGGGCGATGCCCAGCGCGTCCAGCCGGCGGATCTGCTCCTGGATCGCGCCATAGAGCGAGGGGTCGCCCGAATGTACCCGGGCGACGTCTTGGCCTTTCGCATCCGCCTCGGCCATCTCGGCGACGATCTGGTCCAGGTTCATTGGCGCGGTGTCGACGATTCGGGCGACGGGCGAGGCCCAGGTCAGCATCGCCGGCGCCACCAGGGAGCCAGCATACAGCACCACGGGCGCCGCCGCGATCAGGTCTCGGCCGCGCACCGTGATGAGGTCCGCCGCCCCCGGCCCGGCGCCGATGAAGTGCACGGTCATGGCGCGCCTCCCGCGCCGTAGCCGCGCGGCGTATAGACGCGGCTGCGTCCGTCCTCGGTGGTCATGCGCCGCGTCTCCCTGTTGCCGACGATCAGCAGGGTCAGCATGTCGACCCGGTCGGGGTCGAGGCCGGCGAGAGGGACGGCCTCGACCGCCTCGCCCTCGCGGCCGAGATTGCGGGCGACCACCACCGGGGTCTCGGCCGACCTTTCGGCCGCGAGGATCGCCAGCGCCTCGGCAAGCCCGTTCCGGCGGGTCCGCGAGGCGGGATTGTAGAGCGCGACCACGAAGTCGGCCCGGGCGGCGGCCTTCAGCCGTTCCCGGATCACCGGCCAGGGAGTCAGCAGGTCGGAGAGGGAGATGGCGCAGAAATCGTGGCCGAGGGGCGCGCCGATCCGCGCGGCGGCGGCTTGCAGGGCCGAGATGCCGGGCGTCACCTCGACCGCGACGCGGCGCCAGCCGTCCCGCCCGCCCCGGTCGATTCGCTCGAACACCAGGCCGGCCATGGCGTAGATCCCGGCATCGCCGGAGGAGACGAGGGCGACCCGCCGCCCCGCCGCCGCCAGGTCGAGGGCATGGTCAACGCGGGCCCGTTCGGCGCCGATCGGGAAATCGTGCCGCGCCGCGGCACTGATTTCATCGGCGACGAGGTCGAGATAGAGGCTATAGCCGACGACATCCTCCGCATCGGCCAGCCAGTGCCCCGCCTCGCCCGTCCGCCAGACCTCGTGGCCGGGGCCGATGCCGATGATGGCGAGATGCCCGCGTGCCCGCCCGACCATGGTGGGATCGATGACGTCGGCCGCGCGGGCGAGCGCCATCGTCGCGCGATCGCCTCGTTGTTTCGGGACGACCAGTACCGCCGAGGGTCCCGCCGCCGCCAGCGCGGCCGCCTCGGCGACGCCGTGACAGCCGACGGCGCGGAACACCACGTCCGAGGGATTGGCGAGGCGCGGCGTCTCCGTCTCCAGCCGCTCGGCATCGAAAAACCGCGCGGGCACGCCCAGGCTTTCCGCCAGCGCCAGTACCGCCGGCTCGCCCGCCTTCAGGTCGAGCGAGGTGACGCAGGCGATCGAGCCCATGGCGAAACCCTCCCGCGCCAACGTCTCGTCGACCAATGCCCGCAACGCTTCCGGCGACGCGCCCCGTTCGCTGCCGACGCCGAGGGCCAGCGTCGCCGGATGCAGCACCAGCTCCCCCGGTCGGCCAGGCGCCGCCCGGTCGGTCACGCGGATTGCCGTCTCGCCTGTCTCGGTGAAGCGGGCGCCGCCCCGCGTCAGCCAGGCGGGATCGCCCGCCTCGACCCGGAGCGCCACGTCCTCGCCGGCGAGCAGCGCCGCCGTTACCGCCTTGGCCGGCGCCGGATCGGCGACGCGCCAGCCGGCGGGCGGCGCGTCGAGCGCCAGGTCGAAGCGCGCGTCGGCCGCCGTGGTGAGCGCGGCCGCGCCGCCGAGCGCCGTGGCGATTTCGCGCGCCAGATCGTTGGCGCCCCGATGACCGCCCAAGAGCGGCACGGCGCTGGCGCCGTCCTCGGCCACCGCGACCACCGGCGGCTCGGCCCGCTTGTCGGCCAGGAGCGGCGCCAGGGCGCGAATCAGGATCCCGGCGGCGCAGAAACCGACGATCGGCCGGCCGGCGGCAAAGAGCGCCTGGAGGTGGGACACCGTGTCGTCGAAGGCGATATCGGCCTCGGCCACCCGTCGGGCGAGAGCGTGCAGCTCGCCCGCGCCCATCGCGGTCTGTAGCCGGCGTGCCGTCCCGGCGCCTTTTCCGGTGAGCGCGACGAGGGCCGGACCGCCGCTCATCGCCAGGCCTCGCCCCGCCGATGCACCAGGACCATGGAGAAATAGGGGGCGGGCGCCGGCGCTTCGGCCAGCGGCAGCAGGCGCTCCGTCGTCATGGTCGCGCGTTCGATATAAAGCGCGCCGTCCGCCAGCGAAAGCTCTTCCAGGATGCCGCGTACCTTGGCGAGGTGGCGGCCGACCTTGATCAGGGCAACCGCGTCCGAGGTCTCGATCCGCGCCCGGAGCACCGCCGCGTCGAGCGTGGCCGGCAATATGCAGAGGGCGTCGTTCCGGGCCGCGAGTGGCGCCCCCAGCACCGCCGCGCAGGCCATCAGCGAGGAGACGCCCGGCACCACCGCCACCGGACAGCGGTTCGCCAGGCGGGCATAGAGATAGAGGAAGGAGCCATAAAAGAAGGGATCGCCCTCGCAAAGCACGACGACGTCCTCGCCTTGGGCGACCACCGCCAGGATCTCGTCCGCGGCCCGGTCGTAGACCCCCTCGTTGGGGAAGGGGCCGCCCTGGATGGGAATGGGAATCGGAATCTCCCGCTGCGTACCGGTCAGGTACGGGGCGACGATCTGGCGGGCCAGGCTCTCGCCCGTCTCGGTCGCCGGATAGGCGACGATCGTGGCCGCGCGCAGCAGGCGCAGCGCCTTCAAGGTCAACAGTTCCGGGTCACCCGGGCCGACGCCGATGCCATGGACCCGTCCGCTCATGATTTCACCAAACTCCACTGGGTGAGGGGCGCGAGTGCCCGCCAGGCGGTAACACCCGCCAACGGTTCGGCCCGGCTGATCGCCAGACGCGTGAGATCGCCGCCATGGACACGCCGGGCGGCCAGCAACACCGCCTCGCCCTCGAGGGTCACGGCGTTGGCGACCAGGCGGCCGCCCGCCGCCAGCAGATCGAGGCAGGCCTCGACCATGCCGGGCGTGGCGAGCCCGCCGCCGATGAAGACGGCATCGCCCGGCCCCAGGCCGGAAAGCGCGGCCGGTGCCTCGCCGGTGACGATCTCCAGGCCGGACGCGCCCAGCCAGGCGGCGTTCTCGGCGATGGCGGCGGCGCGCTCGGGGTCGCGCTCGATTCCCACGGCCGTCGTGTTTCGGGCCGCCCGCATCCATTCGATGGCGATGGCGCCGGCGCCGGCGCCGACGTCGATCAGGTGCTGGCCGGCGAGGGGAGCGAGCGCCGCGAGGGTCGCCGCGCGCACCTCCCGCTTGGTGATCAGGCCATCGTGACGGAAGGCGTTGTCGGGAAGGCCGGGGGAGCGGGGAAGCGACACGATGCCCGGCGCGGCCCGGCACTCCAGCGCGATGGTGTTGAAATCGGCGGCGCCGGCGCGTCCCCATTCCCCGGCGATGGTCTCGACCATCCGTTCCTTGGGGCCACCCATATTCTCCAGGACCACCATGAAAGAAGGGCCGAAGCCGTGCTCGACCAGCAGGGCGGCGAGCTTCGCCGGCGTGGTCCCGTCGTGGCTCAACAGCAGCAGCCGTTGTCCCGTCGCCAACCAGCCGGCGACGATCTCCAGCGGCCGGCCGTGCAAGGTCAGGCACTCGACCGTGTGGGAGGGCCAGCCGAGCCGGGCGCGGGCGAGCGAGAAGGCGGAGGGGGACGGCAGCACCCGCATCTCTTCGATGGCGATATGGCGGGCGAGCGTCGTGCCGATGCCGAAGCAGAACGGATCGCCGGTTGCCAGCACGACGACCCGCTTGCCACGCCGGGCCTGGAGTTCCGCCATCAGCGGGTCGAGTGGGAACCGCCAGCCGAGCCGCTCCGCCGGGTGGTCCGGCAGCAGGGCATGATGGCGCTCGCCGCCGACCAGCACTTCCGCGCTCTCGATCAGGCCGCGGGAGCCGGCGCCGAGGCCGTCGAGGCCGTCCTCGCCGATGCCGACGATGCCGAGCCAGGGGGTCATGGCGAATGCTCCCGGGCCATCGTCAGCAGGGCATTTACCGCCGCCGCCGCCATGGCGCTGCCACCGAGCCGGCCGGGAAGCGTCAGGTAAGGCACGCCGTGCGGCTCCGCCATCAGCGCCGCCTTCGATTCCGCCGCGCCGACGAAGCCCACCGGCAGGCCGACGATCGCCGCCGGGCGGGGCCCACCGGCGCGGAGCTTCTCGAGTAGGCGAAAGAGCGCGGTCGGCGCGTTGCCGATCGCCACCACGGCACCGTCGAGATGGTCGTCCCAGAGGTCGAGCTGGGCGGCCGAGCGCGTGGTGGCGCCCGCCGTCGCCCGTTTCGCCACGCCCGCCCGGTTCAGGGTGCAGACGACCTCGCCGCCCGTCGGCAGCAGGCGTTCGATGACGCCCCGGGCCAGCATCTCGCAGTCGACCAGGACCGGCGCGCCGGCGGCGAGGGCGTCGCGTGCCCGCGCCGGAAAATCGGCGCTCGCCACCAATCGTCCCGCCAGCTCCGGCATGGCGGCCGCGTGTACCACCCGCTCGGCGATCCGGTCGAGGCCGGGGGGAAGCGTGTCCAGGCCGGCGGCGGCGCGCACGCGGGCGAACGACTGATCGTAGATGACGGCGGGCGCGGCGATATAGGCCTCGCCACCCATGCGCCGGGTCGCGGGGAAAGTTCCGGCGCCGAGCAGCCAGCCTTCTTCACGCTCCACGATATCGCGCTGGACGCGGTCCAGTTCGGGCGGGCCGGCGAGGTCCACGGCAAGGGCGCCAGCCTCGTCCCGGCGGGCCAGCAGGCGGCAGGTGGCGGTCACCTGCCGCGCATCCTTCACCGGCCCGTGGCCCAGTTCCAGCGGGGCGAGCGAGGGATAGACTTCCGCCAGCACGACTTGCCAGTCGCCGTCGGCCGGCGGCGGGCGGAGCCCGGTCTCGAAGGGCCAGACCACGGTGTGGTCGCTCAGCCGGGGATCGTCGCGCAACGCGCGCTGGACGGGGATGCCGAGCAACGCCTGGCTGCCGACGGCACCGGTATAGGCGAGCTTCCAGCAGGGCTGCGCGCGCGGCACCCAGGCCTCGGCCAGACGGCGCTCCGCCAAGCCGTCGCCCGCGTAACGATCGACTTTATGCGTCGAGAGGCGGGGCCCCGCGCGGCCGGCCGGGCAGCCCCAGAAGGGAAAATCGGCGCCCGAGATGCGCTCGTTCAGCCCGGCCGCGACCTCGAAGCGGTTGTTTGCGTTGTCGGGCCGGTCCTCGATCAGCTCGGCGAGGCCGTCCCAGATCGCGCGCCAGGGCGTGCCCTGAAAGCCGGCGCGGGCGGCGAAGCCGGCCGGATAGGCGTTCGGGAAATCGAAGCCGGCGATGGTTCGCCCGCCCCGCGCGAGGAGACGGACGAGCAGTTCGGAGATCGTCTCCAGGGCCTCGGCCCGGGTCGAGGGATTGGCGAGCGCGCGGCGGCGCAGGCCCCGGGCCGTCCGTTCGTAAAGGGCATACCAGATGCTGTCCGCGCCTCGGACCGGCCGGGCCGCCGCGCTCCAGTCGACGACGAGATAGGCGTCGAAAATCGCCATGCCCGGCCTCAGTCCTCCATGTCCTTCAGGGTGACGGGACCGAGCGGATGGTCGCGGTGGGGGTAGGGATGGTGGTGGTGGTCATGGCCGTGATCGTGATCGTGGTGTTGATGGTGGTCATGGTCATGGTGGTCATGACCGTGATCGTCCTCGTCCCCTTGGGCGAGCAGGCCCTCGACATGGTGATGGTGGCTCTCCTGGGCGAGGCCGACCTCGGCCTCGAAGCCCAGCACCTGGGCCCGGTACTTGCAGAGCTGGCAGTTCATCACGTTGGCGCCATCGAGGATCTCGCCCACCCGCTCGGCGAAGGCATCCAGCACCAGCGGATGGTCGTTGAGGTAAGGCGCCTTGATGAACTCGATTCCCGGATGCGCCGCCGCGATCCTGTCGGTGTGGTCGTGGATCCGCTTCACCAAGATCCCGGTGAAGAGAAAATAGGGATGTACGATGATCCGCCGGTAGCCGAGCTTGGCGGCATGTTCCAGCGCGGGCGCCACGAGGGGGAAGGTAACGCCGGAATAGGCCGTCTCGGCCCAGCCGAAACCGAAGCCCTCCCACAGCATCCGGGTCACCTTGGCGACGTTGGAGTTGGCGTCGGGGTCGGAGGCGCCCCGGCCGACCACCACCAACAGCGTTTCCGCCGCCGGCACGCCCGTCGGCGCCGCGTCGAGCGCCGTCTGGATGCGATCCGCCGAGGCTTTCAGCAACTTCGGGTCGATGCCGAGTTCGCGGCCATAGCGGATGCGGACGTCGGCGTGCTGGGCCTGGTAGGTGTTCAGCACCGAGGGGATGTCGTTCTTGGCGTGACCGGCGGCGAACAACATGCCCGGCACGGCCAGGATATCGTCGACGCCGCGCGCGCGAAGCGCGTCGAGCCCGTCGCGGATCACCGGTGTCGCGAACTCGAGGAAGCCCGAATCGACGTCGTATTGCGGCAGGCGTTCGCGGATGCCGGCCGCCACCGCCTCGAACTCGCGGATCGCGTCCCCATCCCGACTGCCGTGGCCGCAGACCATCACGCCCAGTTTGCTCATCGCCTCATGTCCTCTCCGTTACGGGCCCTCGCGTTGACGGCCTCCGCTGGCCGTCGCAATCTCGGCCGATGTTTTCCCTGATCGACAACCATATCGACCCGTTCGCCATTCTCGCCCTGGGGCTGTTGCTGGACGCCCTGCTGGGCGAGCCATCGGTGGTCTACCGGGTCGTCGGTCACCCGGTGGCCGCCATGGGACGCCTCGTCGGCGCCGTCGATCGCCGCCTGAACGACGAGCGGCGCACCGCCCGGACCCGGCGTTGCCTGGGCGTCGTGGCTATCGTGGTGATCGTGGCCGTCCACGGCGCGATCGGCGCCTTCCTCGCCTGGGCGCTGGCGCGGGCACCCTTCACCCTGGTGCTGGAAGGGATCGTGGTGGCCGTGCTGCTCGCCGGCCGTTCGCTCCACGACCATGTCGCCCGGGTCGCCCGGGGCTTGGAGACGCATGGCCTGGAAGGCGGGCGGCGGGAGGTGGCGCATCTCGTCGGCCGCGATCCCCACGCGCTCGACGAGGCCGGCGTCGCCCGGGGCGCCATCGAATCGCTCGCCGAGAACTTCTCCGACGGACTTGTCGCGCCCTGGTTCTGGTACGCGTCCTTCGGCCTGCCGGGGATCCTGGTCTACAAGGCGGTCAACACCGCCGACAGCATGATCGGCCACCGCGACGAGCGCTACCGCGACTTCGGCTGGGCGGTGGCCAAGCTGGACGACGTGATGAACTTCATCCCCGCCCGGATCGGCGGCACCCTGCTGGCAACGGCGGCGCTTTTCATACCCGGCGCCAGCTGGGGAGCGAGCCAGGACGCCATGCGGTGCGACGCGCCCACCCACCAATCGCTCAGTGCCGGCTGGCCGGAAGCGGCGATGGCCGGCGCGCTCGGCCTGGCGCTCAACGGGCCCCGGACCTATGGAGGCGTCACCTCGGACGACCCCTGGATGGGAGACGGGCGCCAGGCGGCGACGGCGGGCGACATTCGCCGGGCGCTGAAACTCTATCTCCATGCCTGGGGCCTCTTCTTCCTCATAACGCTGCTCTTCATCTGGCTCTATCGTTGAACCGCGAGGGCGAGGAGGCCGTCGAGGTCGACCGCCTGGGTGATATGCGCGGCGAGCCGGTCGAGCACATCCTCGACCGCCGCCTCGTGGGTGAAGCGGCCCGCTTCGCGGGCGCCGAGGGCGGTGAGGAAGGCGCCGCGAAAGCCATCCTCGGCGAAGAGGCCGTGAAGGTAGCAGCCCATCGCCCGGCCGTCGGCCGAAATAGCGCCATCCGGCCGGCCGGCGAGGGTCAGCATCGGCCGGGCGAGGTCTGCCCCCTCGGTCCGCCCGACATGCATGAAGTAGCCGGCGACCGACCGCCCGTGGACGGCGTCCGTCCCGGTCACGCGAGCGAGCTTCTTGTCGGCGCCGAGCTCGGTGCGGATCGCCAGCAGGCCGAGGCCCGCGACCGTCGCCAGCGGACCCTCGATCCCGGCCGGATCGGCGATGATCTCGCCCAGCATTTGCAGGCCGCCGCAGATCCCGAGGACGCGGCCGCCCCGGCGGCGATGGGCCCGGATGTCGATGTCCCAACCCTGTTCGCGGAAAAAGCCGAGGTCGGCGATGGTGGATTTCGAGCCCGCCAGCAGCACGAGGTCGGCATCGCCCGGGAGCGCCCGGCCGGCGGTGACGATGTCGAGCGCCACGTCGGGTTCGGCGCGCAGGGGATCGAGATCGTCGAAGTTGGAGATGCCCGGCAGTCGCGGCACGGCGATCCGGACCGCGCCGCCGCCGGTCCGCCGCCAGGAACTCGAAGCGAGCGCCACCGCGTCTTCCGCCGGCAGCCGCCATGCCTCGCTAAACCAGGGCACGAGGCCGAGGTCGCGCCAGCCGGTCCGCCGGACGATCTCGTCCCGGCCGGTGGCGAAGAGCGTGGGGTCGCCCCGGAACTTGTTGACCAGGAAGCCGACGACGCGGGCCCGATCCTCGGACGCCAGGACCGCGTGCGTGCCGACGACTTGGGCGATGACGCCGCCACGGTCGATGTCGCCCACCAGCACCGCCGGCACCCGGGCGGCCTGGGCGAAGCCCATGTTGGCGATATCTCCGGCGCGGAGGTTGATCTCCGCCGGGCTGCCGGCGCCCTCCACCAGAACGAGATCGGCTTCCTTGCCGAGTCGTTCGAAGCTCGCCAACACCTCGCCCAGCAGCTTCGGCTTCAGCGCCTGGTAGTCCCGCGCATCGGCATTTCGCAACATTTGGCCGCGCAGCACGACCTGCGCGCCGACCTCGCTCTGTGGCTTCAGCAGCACCGGGTTCATGTCGACGGTCGGCCCGATCCCGGCGGCGCGGGCCTGCAAGGCCTGGGCGCGGCCGATTTCGCCGCCGTCCACGGTGACGGCGGCGTTGTTCGACATGTTCTGCGGCTTGAAAGGGCGGACGGCGAGGCCGCGATCGCGGTAGGCGCGGGCCAAGCCGGCGACGAGAAGCGACTTCCCCACGTCCGAACCCGTGCCCTGCAGCATGATCGCCCGCGCCATCGCATGTCCCTCAGAACTCGATGCCGACCTGCGCCTTCACGCCCGCGCGGAAGGGGTGCTTCACCATGGTCATGTCGGTCACCAGATCGGCGGCCTCGATCAGCTCGTCCTTGGCGTTGCGGCCGGTGACGACGACGTGAAGGTCCTCGGGCTTGCCGGCGAGTACCTCCACCACCTCCCCTATATCCAGATAGTCGTAGCGCAGCACGATGTTGAGTTCGTCCAGCAGGATCAGCCGGTGGGCGGGCTCGGGGCCCCGACTCGCCTCGATCATATCCTTGGCGGTCTCCCAGGCGGCGCGGGCGGCGGCAATGTCGCGCTGGCGGTCCTGGGTGTCCCAGGTGAAGCCCTCGCCCATGGTGCGGATGGTGGCGAGATTGGGGAAATGCTCCAGCACGGCCCGCTCGCCCGTTTCCCACTTGCCCTTGACGAACTGGACAATTCCGACGGGCATGCCATGGCCGAGCGCCCGCATCACCAGGCCGAAGGCCGCCGTCGATTTGCCCTTGCCCTTGCCGGTGTGGACGATCAACAGGCCCTTCTCGATGGTTTTGGTGGCGAGGATCTTGTCGCGGGCCGCCTTCTTCTTGCGCATCTTCTCGGCGTGGCGCCGATCGAGTTCGCTTTGATCCGTGTCCGTCATGGCGTGATCCTTTCCTCCCCCGCCGCCAGCGCCTCCAGCTCGGCGCGGGTGGCGTTGCGCCTGGGCCGCCAGAGTCCGCGGTCGCTCGCCTCCAGCAGACGTTCGGCGATCTCGCGCGCCGCCGCCGGGTTGTTTGTCTCGAGAAATTCCCGCACGCGCGCATCGCCCAGATAGGCATCGTAGACGAGATCGAAGTGGTGATCGCGGACGACGCGGGCCGTCGCCTGGAAGGCGAAGAGGTAGTCGACGGTCGCCGCCATCTCGAAGGCGCCCTTGTAGCCGTGGCGCATCACGCCCTCGATCCACTTCGGATTGACGACCCGGGCCCGGACCACGCGGGCGACCTCCTCTTCCAGGGTGCGGACCTTGGGGCTTTCGGGCCGCGAATGGTCGTTGTGGTAGATCGCCGGCTGGCGGCCCGAGGCATGGCGGGCGGCGACGGCGAGGCCTCCCTCGAACTGGTAGTAGTCGTCGGAATCCAAGAGGTCGTGCTCGCGGTTATCCTGGTTGTGCAGTACCAGTTCGATTGCCGCCAGCCGGTCGTGGAAGAGGCCGTGTTCCGCCTCGCCTCCGCGCCCACCGCCATAGACGTAGCCGCCCCAGGCGACATAGGCGCGGGCGAGGTCGCCCTCGTCGCGCCAGCCGCGTTCGTCGATCAGCGCCTGCAAGCCGGCGCCGTAGGCTCCGGGCTTGGCGCCGAAGACGCGGGCCAGCGCCCGGCGCCGGGCCGCCTCCGGCGCGACGCCGTCGCCCTCCAGGCGGACGATGTCCTGGCTGACGCGAAGCGCGATCGGATTCGAATCCGACGGTTCGTCCAGCGCCGCGATTGCCGAGACGGCGGAATCGAAGAGGTCGATCTGCGCCGGGAAGGCATCGCGGAAAAAGCCCGAAATCCTGAGTGTCACGTCCACCCGGGGCCGGTCCAGCATCTCAAGCGGAATAATCTCGAAGCCGGCGACACGGCCCGAGCCGGAATCCCAGCGCGGGCGCGCGCCGATCAGGGCCAGGGCCTGGGCGATATCGTCGCCGCCCGTGCGCATGTTCGCCGTGCCCCAGGCGGAAATCGCGATGCTGCGGGGCCAGTCGCCTTCTTCCTGCAAATGCCGCTCGACGATGAGGCTCGCCGAATGCCAGCCGAGCCGCCAGGCCGCCGGCGTCGGCACGGCGCGGGTGTCGACGGAGAAGAAGTTGCGGCCCGTCGGCAGCACTTCCGGGCGGCCCCGGGTCGGCGCGCCACTGGGGCCGGGATCGACGAAACGGCCGTCGAGACCGCGTAGGAGGCCGGCAATCTCCGCCACGCCCGAGCTCTCGACGGCGGGGCGGATACGATCGGCGACTTCCGCCAGCACGGCGCGGGTCACCGTCCAAGCCCGATCCGCGATCGCCCGGCCCGAAACCAGGGCGCTGGCAAGAACTTCGAGCCGTTCGACCGTGTCGCCCGCCGTCCGCCAGGCGTCGTCGAGCAGACCGGCCAGCACGGCCGGCCTTGGGCCCGCCCAAGCGGCGGCGGCGTCACAATCCAGTGGATCGAAGCCATCGAACTTCAGATCGGCGGCCAGCGCGCGGGCGAGGGAGGCGTCTCCCGCCTCGCCGGTGCCCCGCGGCACCCGGACCAGCGCCACCAGCAGGTCGTCGAGCAGGCGGCCCTCGGGCGAGCGACCGAAGACGTGCAGGCCGTCGCGGATCTGCATTTCCTTCAGATCGCAGAGATAGGCGTCCAGCTTGCCGAGGCGCGCCGCCTCGTCGTCGCCCGCGCCGAAGCCGACATCGACGTCGAGGCCGATGCTTTCGGCCAGCGAGAGGATCTCGGCGGCGAGGACCGGCAACCGGCGGCGGTCCATGCCGGCGGCCTCGAAATACTCGTCGACCAACGTTTCGAGTTGTTTGAGCGGCCCGTAGCTCTCGGCCCGCGTGAGCGGCGGCGTCAAATGGTCGACGATGACGGCGCTCGCGCGGCGCTTGGCCTGCGCGCCTTCGCCCGGATCATTGACGATGAAGGGATAGAGGTGCGGCAGCGGCCCGAGCGCCACCTCCGGAAAACAGTTCCGCGAGAGCGCCAGCGCCTTCCCCGGCAGCCATTCGAGATTGCCGTGCTTGCCGAAATGGATGATGGCGTGGGCGTCGAAGTCCCGCCGGAGCCAGGCATGGAAGGCGAGATAGCCGTGCGGTGGCGGCAAATCGGGGTCGTGGTAGCTGGATTTCGGGTCGATGTTGTAGCCGCGCGCCGGTTGCACCGCGACGACGACGTTGCCGAGGCGGAGGACGGGCAGCGCAAAGGCGCCGCAATCGACCGCGCCCGGGCGGAAGAAGGGATCCTTCTCGGGCGGTCCCCAGCGTTCCACCACGGCGCGTCGGGCCGCCGCCGGCATTTCGGCCAGGAACATCTCGTAGTCCGCGAGCGATAGCGTTTCCGGGCTCGCCCGCCGCCAGCCGGCCGCCGCGTTGGTCGGGCCGTCGAGCAGCCGGGCGATCAGCGCCGCGCCGTCGCCCGGAACCTCGGCGAGGCCGTAGCCCTCTGCACGAAGCGCGCCGAGAGCCTCGATGACGCCGGCCGGCGTGTCGAGGCCAACACCGTTGCCGAGGCGGCCGTCGCGGTTCGGGTAGTTTGCCAGCACCACCGCGATTCGCCGGTTTGATTTCGCCGTGCGGCGGAGCCTGGCCCAGGCGGCCGCGAGGTCGGCGACGAAGTCGATACGGTCGGCCACGCTCTCGTAGCGGACGACCGACAACTCCGTTGCGGGATCGAAGCGGGCTTCGGCCTTGAAGCTGACGGCACGGGTCAGGATTCGGCCATCAACCTCCGGCAGCGCCACGTTCATGGCGATGTCGCGCGAGGAGAGGCCACTCATGCCCTCGCGCCAGGCCTCCTCGGTACCGCCGGAGAAGACGACCTGCATCACCGGGCAGTCGGCCACGTCGAACGGCGTCTCGATCCGCGAGCCGCCCGGTGTCGAAACGGCGAAGGCGGTGGCGTTCAGAATCACGTCGGGCCGGGTCTCGTCGAGCTTGCGGCGCAGAAGTTCGGCGGAGACGGGGTCCTTCAGGCTTTGGACATAGACGGGCAGCACCGCGACGCCGCGCGCGCGGAGCGCGGCCCTTAGATCCTCGACCGGCGCCAGATCTCCCGCCTGCACCAGCGCCCGGTAGAAGACCAGCGCGGCGACCGGCGCGCCCTCGGGCATGTCGACGCCGTCATCCAGCAGGCCCGCCGGCAGCAGCGGCGTCGGCTCCCGCCAGGGAAAATCGTGGCCCAGCAGGTCGGCGGCGTGCGCCAGCAAGTGGTCCGCGTTCCGCGGCCCGCCATGCACCGCGTATTGCCATAGCCGGTGGCGCGCCGTTCGCTCCAGGGTCGAGAGGCCGTCCAGTTCCGGGTCCGGCTGATCGTCGCCCGGCAGCAGGGCCAGGCGGATGCCTCGGGCCCGAGCCACCTCGACGATCCGCTCTACCCCATAGGGCCAATAGGCGACACCCCCCAGCAGCCGCACGATCACCACCCGGGCTCGGGCGATGACGCCATCGACATAGGCGTCGACCGAAAGGTTGTGGGTGAGGTTCATCAGGTTGGCGAGGCGGAGGCTCGGATAGTCGGGCCCAAGGCGCGCCCGGGCCGCCGCGAGGGCCGCCAGTTCCGTGTCGGCCGCCGACAGGATGACAATCTCCCCCGGGCTCTGCCCGAGATCGACGGCTTCCGACCCGTCGGCGATCCCACCCGGTTGCGCGGCCAACAGATGCATGCGTTCAGACCCCGTCCAGGATCTCGGCGCGAATTGCGGCCTGGTCGAGGCCGCTCTCGCCGATCACCACCAAGTGGCCTCGGCGGACCTCGCCCGCGCCCCAGGGACGGTCGAAATAGTGCTCGAATCGGGGGCCGACGCCCTGCACCACCAGGCGCATCGGCTTGGCCGCAATCGCGACGAAGCCCTTCATGCGCAGCACCTCGTACCGGCTGGCCACCGTCGCCAGATGGTCGGCGAAGGCGGCCGGGTCGGACTTTTCGGGAAGCTCCAGGGTAAAGCTTTCGAAATCGTCGTGGTCGTGTTCTTGCTCCGCGTCGTGGTGGGAGGGGCGAGCGTCGAGGTCGTCCTCCGCCGCCGCCCCGATCCCCAGCAGAACTCGGGCGTCGACCACCCCGTGGGCGGCCGGCACGATCGCGACGCCGTCGCGGATCTCGGCCCAGACCTCGGCGCGCACGCGGGCTCGCGTGGTGTCGTCCAACAGGTCGATCTTGTTCATCACGACCAGATCGGCGCAGGCGAGCTGGTCCTCGTAGAGTTCGGCGAGCGGGCTGTCGTGATCGAGGTTGGGGTCGGCCGCCCGCGCGTCGGCCACGGCTTGCGGATCCCCGGCGAATTTGCCCTCGGCGACGGCCGGGCCGTCCAGCACCGCGACCACGCCGTCGACCGTGATGCGCGTGCGCACTTCCGGCCAGGCGAAGGCCCGCACCAAGGGCTTCGGCAGCGCGAGGCCCGAGGTTTCGATGATGATGTGGTCGGGCGGCTCGGGCCGGGCCAGCAGCGCCTCTATCGTGGGGAGGAAATCATCGGCCACGGTGCAACAGATGCAGCCGTTGGCGAGCTCCACCACGCTGTCCTCGTCGCACTCCTCCAGTCCGCAGCCTTTCAGGATATCGCCGTCGATCCCCATCTCGCCGAATTCGTTGATGATGAAGGCGAGGCGGCGGCCGTCGGCCCGCGCGGCCAGGTGGCGGATCATCGTGGTCTTGCCGGCGCCGAGAAAGCCGGTGATGACGGTGGCGGGGATCTTGCTCATGGCCCTTGCCCTTCCAATTGTCCCGTTGGTGATTTGAGTGCCAGCGGGATGCCGGCGGCGAGGAAATCGACCCGGTCGGCGGCCGCCGCCACATGGCGGTTGAGGCGGCCCGCCACCTCGCGAAAGCGCCGGGCGAGCGCGTTCTCGGGCACGATCCCGAGACCGACTTCGTTGGAGACCACGATCACCGGGGCCGGAGCCCGTCCCAACGCCCGGACCAAGTCGTCCGCCGCCACCGCCGAGTCGCGTTCGGCGCCCATGAGATTGGCGAGCCAGAGGGTCAGACAGTCGACCAGGATCGCGGTCAAGCCGTCCCCGGCGTTTTCGATGGCGTCGGCCAGCGCGAGCGGCACCTCGACGGTGCGCCAGCGCGATCCGCGCCGGGCCCGGTGGCGGGCGATGCGATCGGCCATCTCGCCGTCGCCCGCTTCCGCCGTCGCGATATAGAGGAGGGGACCGGCGGTGCTTTCCGCCAGGTGTTCGCCATGCACGCTCTTGCCGGATTCGGCACCGCCCAGGACCAGGGTCAGGCCTGGCAAGACCCTGCGCGGCGACGTGGACTCGTCCATGTGACGCATCCCCCCTCCGAGGACGAGGCGCGCGGCGCATGCCGCCCGCCGGCCAATAATCGCCGAGCCGGTCTCCTGGCTCGAAGTCCCAGGAACGCGGCGCCTTCCCAGCCCCGGACTTTGCGTCCCGGGCCAGTGGCTTCGTGCCGCGCCCTCCTTCCTACAGTTGCGGGGGCAGCGCCGGAATTGGCTCCACGTGAAAAAACACGCGCTCGAACCGCACCGGCTTCCCTGCGCTCGGCGGCGCCACGCTAGCACGGACCCGGGACCGGAAACCAGTCGCGGACGAAGTGAAAATTGTTGTTTCCATCAATCGGCTGGACGAAACGAAGGAACGTGTTACGATTTTCCTCGATTGAAGCGGGTTGGCGCGCCGAGGGAGAGGACGTGCGGCCTCTTGTAGTCGATGGCATGGTGTGATGGCGGTATTTCAGGGCTACGGAGGAGAACAGAAGCCGAAACGGCGGGTCGCCGTCGGGATCGTCACCGATGACGGCCCGGTGGCGGGACACCTGTTTTTGAATGCGAGCGAACGCGTCATCGACATGATGAACGATCAACGGGGCTACGTCGCTTTCGAGCATGACGACGGCACCATCGAGATCATCTCCAAGTCACTGATCAAGCGCGTCCGTCCGGTGGATCAGACGCTGCCCGAGAGCAAGCGGGAAATCCCACTGATGCCGGGCACCTGACCCGGCGACGGCGGGAAAACCCCTTCCCCGAGTGATAAGTGGAGGTCCGACGATGCAGGTAATCGGCGATTTCACCCTCGACGCCCTCGTCGAGATCGAAGAGCCGTTCATGGACCCCTTCGATTTCTTCCCCGACGCCACGGCCGAGGCGCTGGAGGCGCACCACGACTGGCTGCTGCCGCGCTACATGGACCCGGTCAGCCGGCGTCTGGTGTTCTGCTTCCAGTCCTTCATCCTGAGGACACCCCGCCACACCATCCTGGTCGACAGCTGCATCGGCAACGACAAGGACTTCCCGCACCGGCCGACTTGGCATCGTCGGCAGGGCAGCTTCCTCGCCGATCTGGCCGCCAAGGGCCTGACGCCGGAAGACATCGATTTCGTGCTCTGCACCCATCTGCACGGCGACCACGTGGGCTGGAACACGCGGCTGGTCGACGGGCGCTGGGTGCCGACCTTCGCGAACGCCAAATACGTCATGGCCCGGACCGAGGCGGACTATTGGCACCAGCGCTTCAAGGACGATCCCGACGGGCTCCGCTCGCGCTCCTTCGGCGAGAGCGTGCTGCCGGTGCTCGAATCGGGCCAGGCCGTGCTCGTCGATATGGATCACCAGATGGAGGACGGCGTCTGGCTGGAGCCCGCGCCGGGCCACACGCCAGGCAACATCGTGGTGAACCTGAAATCGGGCAAGGCGGCGGCGACGTTGTCGGGCGATGTCATCCACCACCCGGTCCAGCTGGCGCATCCCGAATGGTCGAGCATGGCCTGCGAGGACCCGAATCTGAGCCACGCCTCGCGCCGCGCCCTGATCGATCGCCTGGCCGATACCGATACGCTGCTGGCGCCCGCCCACTTCTCGACGCCCAGCCGCGGCCACATCGTCTCGAAGGGCGACGCCTTCGGCTACCGCGTTCAGGAATAGCCCGTCGGGCCTACTCGGCCGCCGCCCGGCGTCCCCGGAAGGCGGGCATGACGTCGCGGGCGAACCACTCCAGCTGCTCCAGGATGATCGCCTCCGGCGTGCCGATGGCGTTGTTGACGGTGACCGCCTCGGTGCCCGGATAGCGTTCCTCCAGGCCCTGCAGGAATTCGACGAAGCCCTCGGGCGGGCCGCAGTACCAGGACTGGGCCTCAACGGCGCCCTCGAGCGTCGGCACGCCGGCCTCGTCCCAGCCCTCGCGGCCGGCGAGCGCGGCGAGCTGCGCGTCGCTCAAGGGACCGATGAAGCCCAGGGGCCCGAACATCTTGGCGTGCTCCTGGAAATAGGGTCTGGCTTCCCGAATCGCCTGTTCCCGCGTCGGCGCCAGGTGGAAGGAGACGCCGAGGGCGAGGTCCTCGCCCAGTTTCTTCTCGACGCCCGCCTTGGCCCAGGCCTCCCGGTAGGCGATGATCGGGCGTTCCGCCAGCAGCGCCGAACCGCCGCCGACCAGGCCCCTGATGCCGTGCTTGACCATGAAGTCCAGGCCGCGCGGCTGCGCGCTCACCACCGGCTGCCAGCACTCGACCGGCTGGTTGATGGGACGCGGCACCAGCGTCAGCTCCTCGAGGTCGTAGCCCCGGTAAGGCACGTCCGGCGGCAGCGTGTAGTACTTGCCCCTGTGGCTGAAGCTCTCGTTGTGGAAGGCCTTGAAGAGAATGTCGACCTGCTCCTCGAAGATGTCGCGGTTGGCCTCGGCGTCGAGCAAGGGGCCGCCCAGGGTCTCCACCTCGCGGGTGTGATAGCCCCGGCCGACGCCGAAAATCACCCGGCCCTTGGTCAGGATGTCGGCCGTCGCGTAATCCTCCGCCAGGCGCAGCGGGTGCCACATCGGCGTGATGTTGAAGCCGCAGCCGATGCGGATGTTCTTGGTGATGTGGGCCAGGTGCAGGCCCATCATCAGCAGGTTCGGAATGCACTCGTAGCCTTCGTGCTGGAAGTGGTGCTCCGCCAGCCAGAAACTGTCGTAGCCGTTTTCATCCAGGCACTTCGCCATCGCCTCGGTCTTGTCGAAAACGGTATTGAGCTCATCGCTCGTGTAGCGCCGCTCGTTGGCCGGCGTCGCCTCGCGGCCCATGTCGCCCAAATCGATATGACCGGCGAACAGCGTCGAAAAGCTGTTGAGCATCTCTCTCTCCTCCTCGAGGTGTCTCTTGGTTCCGATTCTAGCCCCGGGCGGGCTTCGACGCGAATCTCGAAGGCATGTTAGAATTTCTCGCCGCGCGATAACGGGGAGCCCGAGCCATGACCTTCACCACCCGTCTCTTGACGCCAAACATCGGAATCGAGATCACCGATATCGACCTCGGCCAACCGATTCCCGACGACACGATGGCCGAACTCCGCCGAGTCTGGCTCGACCACGTGATCGCGGTCTTCCCCGATCAGGATCTGGACGACGAGACGCAGATCGCCTTCAGCCGGCGGATCGGCGCGTTGGAGCTGATCAACATGGCGGCGCTGCAGGTGAAGGGCCGGCCGGAAGTGTACGCCGCGACCAACCTGGACGAGCAGGGCCAGATCATGACCACCGACAACCCCGTCGCCCAGGTCAACAGGGACAATCAGCGCTGGCACTCCGATAGTTCCTTCAAGCGCGTGCCGGCGATGGCTTCGGCCCTGCATGCCCGGATCGTGCCGCAAGACGGCGGTGATACCGAGTGGGCCAACATGGTCGCGGCCTATGACGGCTTGGACGACGAGACCAAGGACAAGGCCGAGGGCCGCATCGCCGTGCACGATTTCTACTGGTCGAGGCGCGATATCGACGAGACCGCCTTCACCGAGGCCGAACGCGCGGCCCTGCCCCCCGTCCGCCATCCCCTGATCCGCGTGCACGAGGAAACCGGCCGGCCGGCGATCTACGCCGGCGCCCACACCCGCGAGGTCGAGGGGCTCGACTGGGACGAGGGGCGAGAGCTTATCGACGCCCTGATCGGCCACGCGACGCAGTCCTGTTTCACCTACCGCCACGAATGGCGCGTTGGCGATCTCGTGCTCTGGGACAACCGCGCCGCCCTGCACCGCGGCATCCCCTTCGACGCCACCCGCCAAAAGCGCCGCATGCACCGCACGACGATCGCGGGCACGGGGCCGACGGTTTAGGCCTCGGGAGTTTTCCGTCGATGCAACCGATCGCGACGAGCGGCGAGCGGCGGGCGACGCTGGCCGAGCTGGAGGTCGAGGCCAGGCGCGCGGCCGCGGCCATGGCGGCGGCCGGCGTCGAGGAGGGAGACTCGGTCGCGCTCTGCTTGCGGAACGACCTGCCGTTCATCTCGGCCGCCGAGGCGGCGAGCCTGATCGGCGCCTATTCCGTGCCGGTCAACTGGCATTTCACGGCGGAGGAAACCGGCTACATCCTGGCCGATTGCGGGGCCAAGGTGGTGCTTGTGCACTCCGACCTCTGGCCACGGATCCGCGAAGTGGTGCCGGCCGGCGTCGAAGTCGTGCTGGTCGAGACGCCGGCGGAAATCCGACGGGCTTACGACCTGCCCGACGAGGATCCGGCGGACCCCGAGGGGCGGCCGCGGTGGGACGACTGGGTCGCGGCGCACGGCGCTTGGGCGGCCGAGGAGGGCGTCACGCGCGGCAGCATGATCTACACCTCCGGCACCACCGGGCGGCCGAAGGGGGTCAGGCGCGAGCCGGCCACGCCCGAGCAGCAGCAGAACACGCTGGCCATGGCCTCCTCGGGCTTCGGCGTCCGGCCAGGGGTCGTGGGCGCGATCACCGGGCCGCTCTATCACTCCGCGCCCATGGCCTATATGCGGCTTCTCTACGGGATGGGCTGTGATATCCACCTGCTGCCGCGTTTCGATGCCGCCGGCCTGCTGGCGGATATCGAGCGGTTGGGCCTTAGCCACATGCACATGGTGCCGACCATGTTCGTCCGTCTGCTGGCCCTGCCGAAAGAGGCGCGGGCCGCGCACGACCTCTCCAGCCTCGAGTGCGTGATCCATGGCGCCGCCCCCTGTCCGATTCCCGTGAAGGAGCGGATGATCGCGTGGTGGGGGCCGGTGATCCGGGAATACTACGGCTCGACCGAGGCGGGGCTGGTGACGATCTCGACCTCGGAACAGTTCCTCGCCAAGCCGGGCACCGTGGGCGTGCCGCGCGAGGGCACGCGGCTGCGTATCCTCGATGCCGAGGGCCGCGACGTGGCCCGGGGCGAGGAGGGCGAGATCTACATGTCGATCGACATGCTGACCGACTTCACCTACCACAACCGCGACGCCGAGCGGGCCGAGATCGAGCGCGACGGCCTGGTGACCAACGGCGACATCGGCTACCTCGACGAGGACGGCTATCTCTTCCTCCGCGACCGGCGGCGCGACATGATCATCTCCGGCGGGGTCAACATCTATCCCGCCGAGATCGAATCGGCGCTGATCGAGATGCCGGAGGTGCGCGACTGCGCCGTCTTCGGCATTCCCCACGAGGAATTTGGCGAGAGCGTCGCCGCGGCGATCACGCTGGTCGAGGGCGCGACCGCCAATCTCGAGTCCGTTCGCGCTTATCTCGCCGGGCACATCGCCGCCTACAAGCTTCCCCGCAAGCTCGACGTGCTGGACGATCTGCCGCGCGAGGATTCGGGCAAGATCTTCAAGCGCAAACTGCGCGAGCCCTATTGGCGCGACGTCGGCCGGCGGATCTGAGGGGCAAGCGCCATGCGTGGCTTGATGATGGACACGCCGCTGCTGGTCTCGGAGTTCATTCGCCATGCGGCCGACCGCCACGGCGGCGTGGCGCGCTGGTGGCTTCCCGACGACGTGGTCTTCGTCGACGGACTACCGCACACCGCCACCGGCAAGATCCACAAACCGCGCCCGCGCGAGGGTTACCGCGACCACGTGCCGCCGACGGCGCGCGGACTCGACTAGATTTTATGAATTGACATAAGCTTGGACCGTAACGGCAAGGGATTCGAACGATGGCGATGCAAGCGGCGAGCGACGATATTCAGGCGATCCACGAACGGTTGGAAGAACGTATCCTGGCCCGCGACCAGAAGGGCGCCAGCGACGCTTATTACGACCTGATCCGCGAGGGCCGGTCCTTCGAGGAAATCGCCTTGGCCGCGGTCAGGATCCACGGGCCGCTGACCCACGTGCCCTATCACGAGCGGATCGACGACGGCTACGTCAACTTCGTCAACAACGACCATTGCTTGCTCAGCGCGCGCGCCGCCATCCACCTGGCCCGCCTGGTGCCGGCCGAATACCAGGCCCTGCCGCTGGCCCAGACCATCTGGTACATCCCGACCGGCCTCGACATCTGGAACCAGAAGATCCTGAAGGCGCCCGGCCATTATGCCCGCGGTTACGAAATGCCGCCGGGCCCGCCGACGGAGCCGGTGGTGCACTGGCCCGATGCCGAGCCGCTGCGCGAACCCGGCACGCCGGACGAACGCTTCGGCCACTGGCAGACCCTGGTCCACCGGGGCGAGGTGATCCCGGCTTACCGGATCTTCCGGGGCCTCTACGAAGAGCCGGAGAACCGGGAACGAGCCTTGTCGGAGCTCTGCTTCGCCGGCCTCATCGACGTGCAGGACCGGATGCTGAACAACCGCTCCTACACCACCGGGCACAAGGCCTACCGCGCCCGCGCCACGGTGGAGCTGGCGCGCCTGGTCGGCTACGAGAATTCACACCCGATCATCTATGCCGGCGCCCTCGACATCGCCGTCGGGCCGCGCTGGTATTCGACCTACGAACTCGCCTGCAACGCGGTGAAGATCTTCATCGAGGGCCAGACCTTGAGCGCCGTGCCCTACGGCGGCACGGCGGAGGAGGAGCGCGCGCTCTATGCCAACACCGATGCCCCCTCGGCCGAGGAGGCCGAGCGGCTGATCACCGCGATTCTCCGCGAGCCGGAGCCGGGCTACCTCGAGGTGCTGGCAGACCTGCTGAAGGCGGGCAAGTCCCTCGTCCACCTGATCGACACCATCCAGGTCGGCGCCGCCCGGCTCGTTCTGGAGACCGGCGCGCCGATGAACTTCTCGATGGCGCAGCACTGCTATGAGTATTGCAACACGCTCCGCTGGTTCTACGACACCTTCGAGCATCCCCAGCGGGTCAAGCTGCTGTTCCTCGCCGCCTCGTTCCTCAACCGCGCCGCCCACCACCAGGCGCATATCCCGGGCAACGGCCCGGTCGAGATCCAGGCCCCGGCGGAGGCCGCCGGCATGGACGCCGAGGCCATCCTCGACCGGATCGAAGACGCCGTCCTCGGCCTCGATCCAGAGGGAAGCCGCCACTGGACCCAGGCCTATCTCGATTCGGGCGCCGACAGGGACGCGCTGGTCGCGCGCCTGGCACTCGCCGGCTCGAAGATCGGCAACGACCCGCACAACCAGGAACTGGCCCAGATCACGCTGGAGGACTATCTCCGCTCCACCTCGCCGAGCCGCGACATCTTCCTCCTCGCCAACGCCCACCACGGCGCCGGCCACCGCAAATACGGCAACCACCTCTCGTGCTGGGAACGCTTCGCCGAGGCATTCGGATTGGCGTCGTAGCCACTCGTTTCGGCCATCTGTGGATTGTTATGGGTATATTTGGGTGAATATTTGGGTATAGAGGTGTTGTTTGGGTATATTTGGGTGTATTTATGGGTATGTCCTTTCGCGCCCTTTCGATCTCCATCCCGCCGGAACTCGTCACCCTGATCGGTGAGATCGACGAATTCAAAGGCGCCTGGCGTTCTCTCGGTACGCTGGCGCCCGATCGCCTCACCGTCCTACGCCGGGTCGCGACGATCGAGAGCATCGGTTCGTCCACCAGGATCGAAGGCAGCCGCTTGTCCGACCGCGAGGTCGAGCGACTTCTCTCAAATTTGGAAATTTCGAAGTTCGAAACCCGGGACGAGCAGGAAGTCGCTGGCTATGCGGGCGTGATGGAAACAGTCTTTGCCAACGCCGATGCTATCGCTCCGATTAAGCAGCTGCATCGGGACCTCATGATATTCAGCGATAAGGACCAACGTCACCGGGGTGAATACAAGATTAACCCAAACAATGTCAGTGCGTTCGACTCAGAAGGACGGGAGGTCGGGATCGTCTTCGAAACGGCGTCCCCATTCGATACGCCTCGATTAATGCGTGAGCTGGTCGGCTGGACGGCATCGGCCCTGAATGAGCGGCAATTTCACCCTCTGCTCGTCATCGCGATTTTTGTCGTGACGTTCCTGGAAATACATCCCTTCCAGGATGGCAATGGACGCCTCTCCCGAATTCTGACGACATTGCTCCTTTTGCGAGCGGGCTACGCCTACGTCCCTTAGAGTCCGACTCGAAATGAATCGAGTGTTTTCAGGCTCTTGCGAGACGGCGCGTGAGGAGTTGGATGCTGGCGAGGAAGATCCAGGCCTCGGCGGTCTCGATGGCCGTCTCGAAGTCCTTGGCCAGCCGCCGGTTTCGATTGAGCCAGGCGAGCGTGCGCTCGACGACCCATCGGCGGGGCAGGAGTTGGAAGCCCTTCACGCCCGCGGGACGGTTGACGATCTCCAGCGACCAGCGGCCGATCCGCTTCAGTGCGCCCTCGAGCTTGGGCCCGGCATAGGCGCCGTCGGCGAAGACGTGGCGCAGGCGGGGAAAGTGGCGGGGGATGGCGGCGAACACCGCCGGCGCGCCGTCGCGGTCCTGGATCTCGGCGCCGTGGACCACGACCGCGACCAGCAGGCCGCCGGTGTCGGTGAGGATGTGACGCTTGCGGCCCTTGACTTTCTTTCCGGCGTCGAAGCCCCGGATACCGCCGCTTTCCGTGGTTTTTACGCTCTGACTGTCGATGATACCGGCCGACGGGCCGGCCGCGCGGCCCTCGGCCTCGCGCGCCGCGACCAGCAGTTGCCGGTTGACCTCGGACCAGGTGCCGTCGTCCCGCCAGAGATAAAAGTAGCGCTGCACCGTCGAGCGTGGCGGGAAGTCCCGGGGCAGCATGCGCCATGGACAGCCGCTACGCAGTAGGTAGAGGATCGCGTTCACCACCTCGCGCAATGCCGTCGTCCGAGGCCGTCCCAGCGCTTTGGCGCGAGGCAGCAACGGCTCCAGCACCTTCCATTCTCCATCCGTCAGGTCGCTTGCGTAGCGCAGCAGGTCGCGTTCATACTTCGGGCGAGTGATTTTGGTCCACATGTTGTGTCTCCCTGGTTGCTAAATACAAACAGTGAATCACAACTGACTGAAATCACTCAACTCTTTTCGGGCCAGACACTTACAGTTCATTGGAGAGCATGATCGAGTATTCGAAAGAAAACTACTACATCGCAATGCGAAGAACGCAGACGACCATCCGGAGCGGTGAAACTGACTGGCTGCCCTGGGTCACCTTCTTCCTTCGCGCCCTGCAACAACAGAAGCAGCGGCTTGCGCGCAAACTCGAACAGGAGTCGCTGCTGCGTGAGATTTTGCCGGAATTATCGCTCGAACAGGAGTCGCTGCTGCGTGAGATTTTGCCGGCACGAATCCTGGACCTCGCTCGCGACAACGGACAGATCACCATCGGTGACATCGTCCGCTTCACCGGTGCCAATCGCAATACCGTGAAGGCGCGACATCGGTGACATCGTCCGCTTCACCGGTGCCAATTCGTGCTCTTGTATCCGCGCGTCATCTTACTCAGCACGGCAAGGGCAAGGGAACGTGGTATGGCGTGGCATGACGCGTCGGCGCCCCTCGAAGTGGCGCGGGCCAATGCTCAAACATTCAAAAAATTCAACCCCAACCCCGGCCGGGGCCACTCGCAGGCGATCAGCGTGCCGTGCCAGGACTGGGTGATGTAGGCCGTCCGGAGGTTTTCGCCGCCGAAGCAGATGTTGGTGGTGTACCAGGCGTCGGGGCAATCGATGTGTTCGATCTCGCCGCCGTCCGGCGTCATCACGGTGATACCGCCGTTCATCAGGGTGGCGATGCAGACGCGGCCGTCGGCCTCGACGGCCAGGCTGTCGAAATTGCGGAAGCCCGCGGTGTTGCCGACCAGCCAGCCGCCGTGCGCCGAGGGGAAGGGGCGCTTCTTCACGACGCCCGGCGACTCGATATCGAAGGCCCAGAGCCGGCCGGTCCAAGTCTCCGCCACATAGAGCGTCTTCTCGTCCGGCGAAAGGCCGATGCCGTTCGGCGTGATCATCGGGTGGGCGATCTCTTCGATGTGGCCGCGGTCGATGGTGGCGTAGAAGATGCCGGTACGGTCCCAGTCGCGCGCCCGCACCTTGCCGAGATCGGTGAAATAGAAGCCGCCCTGGCGGTCGAAGACGATGTCGTTCGGACCTTTGATCGAGATCTCGTCGGTGCTGGTATAAAGCTCCTCGACCGCGCCGGTTTCGATGTTCACCGCCTGGATACTGCCGCTGACGTAGTCTTTGGCGGGGCCGATCGAGCGCATGCCCGGACCGTCGGCCTCGTAGTGCCACTCGAAGCCGCCGTTGTTGCAGATGTAGCAGCGTCCGTCCGGGCCCATCGCCGCGCCGTTCGGCCCGCCGCCGGTTTCCGCCACCACCTCGACCGAGCCGTCGGGCAGGACGCGGGAGAGGGTTTCCCGCTCGATCTCCACCAGCAGGACCGAGCCGTCGGGCATGGCGATCGGGCCCTCGGGAAAACGCAGGCCGGTGGTAATCGTAGGGTAGTCCATGGGTCTGGTCCTTTTATTTGCTTCGTGCCGAGCTTACCCCGTCAGGCCGCCGGCAGGCGAACCCTGAGCCGGAGCAGGGCGATCTTTTCGATTTCGGCCAGTGCCATCGCCGCTTCGCTTTCCGTGTCGTGCTCGAGGCGGGTTTCGAACGCGGCGAGGATCTTCGCCTTGCTCAGCCCCTTCACCGCCATGACGAAGGGGAAGGCGAAGCGGGCGCGGTAGGCGTCGTTCAAAACGGTGAAGCGGGAAAGTTCCGCGTCGCTCAAACGGTCGAGGCCGGCGGAGGCCTGCTCGCCCGTGGAATCCGCCGTCAGGTCGCCCGCCATGGCCAGCCTTCCGGCGAGGTCAGGATGCGCCTCGATCAGCCGCCGCTTGGCCGCGTCATCCAGGGCGCGCATCGCCGCCACCATCGAGCCGTGGAGTCCGTCGGCCGTGTCCTCCGCCGCACCCAGGCCAGCGCGGTGGGCGATTCGCGCGATTTCCGGCGTATGTTCGAAGATGTCGCCGAAGCGTTCGACGAACATGGCCTCGTTCATGCCGCTCGGGGACAAGCCCTCGGGCGAATGGTGGCGGTGCCAGTGCCGCGCGATGTCGAGCCGGCGGGCGAGCCAGACGCCGTCGTGGCCCTGGACGTGGTCGAGGAAGCGGGCGAGTGCCGCCGCCCGTCCGGGCCGGCCGACGACGCGGCAGTGGAGGCCGATCGACATCATCTTCGGCGTGCCGGCGACGCCCTCGGCGTAGAGCACATCGAACGAGTCTCGCAGATAATCGAAGAACTGGGTGCCGGCGTTGAAGCCCTGGGGCGTCGCGAAACGCATGTCGTTGGCATCGAGGGTGTAGGGCACCATCAACTGCGGGCCGTTTGGATGCTCGACCCAGTAGGGCAGATCGTCGGCATAGCTGTCGGCGGAATAGAGGAAACGGCCGTCCTCCATTACCAACTCGTTCGTGTGCTCCGACGAGCGCCCGGTGTACCAGCCGAACGGGCGGGCGCCGGTCACGCGCTCGTGGATCGAGAGTGCCTCGGCCATGTGCCGCGCTTCGTCCGCCTTCTCGAACTCGGCGTAGTCGATCCATTTGAGGCCGTGGCTGGCGATCTCCCAATCCGCTTCGCGCATCGCCGCCACCTGCTCGGGCCCGCGTTCCATGGCGGTCGCGACGCCGAAGACGGTGAGCGGCACGGCACGTTCCGTGAAAAGCCGATGCAGGCGCCAGAATCCCGCCCGGGCGCCATATTCGTAAATGCTTTCCATGCTCGGGTGGCGCCGGCCGAGCCAGGGTTTGGCGCCGACGATCTCGGAGAGGACGGCTTCCGAGGCGGCATCGCCGTGCAGGATATTGTTTTCGCCGCCCTCCTCGTAGTTGAGGACGAACTGCACCGCGATTCGCGCCTCCCCCGGCCAGCGGGGATCGGGCGGCGTCGAGCCGAAACCGCGCAGGTCTCTCGGATAGCTCTCGTCGGTCATTGGCGTCGCACCCTCCCGGCCGCAATTCTCTCTCCATTTCCGGCGGTTTCAAAGTCGTTTGCATTTGCCCCGCCTTGACGCAGACTGGGGCCGAAGCGGGGAGGGGCGAGCCGATGTCCTCAGCCGGCGCCGGCGGGCGTCTGACGACCCATGTTCTGGACACCATGGCCGGCCGGCCGGCGGCGGGCATTGCCGTCCGGCTTTCCCGCCTGGACGAGGGTGGCGCCCGGACCCTGGTCGAGGCCACGACCAACGCCGACGGGCGCACGGAGGCGCCGTTGCTCGCTGGCGAGGCCTTCGCCGTCGGCCACTACGAACTGATCTTCGAGGTCGGCGCCTATTTTCGGGCGCGGGTGCGCCGGTCACGGAGCCACCGTTCCTCGATGCCGTGCCGATCCGTTTCGCCATCGCCGAGGCGGCGGCGCACTACCACGTGCCCCTGCTGATCTCCCCCTTCGGCTATTCGACCTACCGGGGCAGCTGAATGGCACCCGAGCGTCGTTGCGTACGTTTCCTGCACCGGGGCGGGGAGCGGGAGGTCGCCGAGTTTGCTGCGACGCGCACGCTGCTCGACTGGCTGCGCGAGGACGAAGGCCTCACCGGGACCAAGGAGGGTTGCGCCGAGGGCGACTGCGGCGCCTGCACCGTGCTGCTCGGCCGGGCCGATAGCGGCGTGATGCGCTACGAGGCGATCAACGCCTGCATCGCCTTCCTGGGTGCCCTCGATGGCCGCCACCTGGTGACGGTCGAGGACTTGGCGGGGGCCGACGGCGCGCTGACGCCGGTGCAACGGGCCATGGTCGAGTGTCACGCCAGCCAGTGCGGCTTCTGCACGCCGGGCTTCGTCATGGCGCTCACCGCGCTCCGCCACGGGCGGGAGAGCGCCAGCGAGCGCGAGATCGAGATCGCGCTGCAGGGCAACCTCTGCCGCTGCACCGGCTACCAGCCGATCGTCGACGCCGGGCAACGCATGTTCGAACTCGACGGCCCGGCGCCAATTCCGGCCGAGGCGGCGGAACGTCTCGCCGCCTTGGAGGACGGCGCCACGGTCCGGGTCGGCGACTTCGTCCAGCCGGGATCGCTCGACGCGCTCGCCGAAATCCTGCTGGCGGCGCCCGAGGCGACGATCGTGGCCGGCGCCACCGACGTCGGCCTGTGGGTCACCAAGGGGCTGGCCGAGCTGGCGCCGCTGGTGCACATCGGCCGGGTGGCGGAACTGAAGCAAATCGAGGAGAGCGAGGACGGCCTCCGCATCGGCGCCGGCGCCAGCTACACCGAGGCTTGGCCGGCGCTCGTCCGCCTGGTGCCGGAGATCGAGCCGCTGCTGGCGCGGATCGGCGGCGCCCAGGTGCGCAATGCCGGTACCATCGGCGGTAACATCGCCAACGGCTCGCCCATCGGCGACATGCCGCCGCCGCTGATCGCGCTCGGCGCGGAGCTGGAACTCCGCCGGGGCGACGCGATCCGCCGCATGCCGCTGGAGGACTTCTTCATCGACTACGGCCGCCAGGACCGCGCGCCGGGCGAGTTCGTCACCGCCGTCGCCATCCCCCGCCCGGGGCCGGAAACGCGCTTCCGCGCCTACAAGGTCTCGAAGCGCCGGGACGAGGACATCTCCGCGCTCTTGGGCGCCTTCCGCCTCGACCTCGATGACGACGGGCGGATCTTGGATGCCCGCATCGCCTACGGCGGCATGGCCGCGACGCCGAGGCGGGCGGCCGGCGCCGAGACCGCCTTGCTCGGGCCGGCCTGGGACGAGGCCGCGCGGGACGCGGCGATCCAGGCGCTGGCGGGGGATTACCGGCCGCTCGACGACTGGCGGGCCAGCGCCGGCTACCGAACCCGCGTCGCCGGCAACCTGCTTCGCCGCTTCTTCCTGGAGACGACCGGGGAAGGCGTCGAGACGAGGCTCGCCCATGTCTAGCGCGGAAACGATCCGGGGCGGAGTCGCCGAGGCCTTGGGGCATGATTCGGCCAGGATGCATGTCACCGGCGAAGCCCTATACACCGACGATATCCCCGCCCCGGCCGGGCTGGCGCACGCCTGCCTCGGCTTGTCCGAGGTCGCGCACGGGCGGATCGGGGCGCTGGACCTGGACGCGGTCCGCGCCAACCCCGGCGTCCTCGCCGTGCTGACGGCGGCGGACGTTCCGGGCGATAACGACATCAGCCCCACCGGCCGTCGCGACGAGCCGGTTTTCGCCGAGCACGAGGTGCTGTTCCACGGCCAGCCGCTCTTCGCCGTCGTCGCGACCACGCGCGACCAGGCGCGACGGGCGGCGCGCCTCGCGCGGGTCGAGATCGAAACCCTGCCGGCGCTCCTGGATGTCGAGGCCGCGCGGGCCGCCGGTGGCCGGCTGGTGACCGAGCCGCTGACCCTTGCCCTCGGCGACGCCCCGGCGGCCATCGCCGCCGCGCCCCGCCGCCTCGCCGGGCGGATGGCGATCGGTGGGCAGGACCATTTCTATCTCGAAGGGCATATCGCCCTGGCGCTCCCCGGCGAGGACGGCGAGGTCGCCGTCTTCTCCTCGACCCAGCATCCGAGCGAGGTGCAGCACATGGTCGCCCACGTGCTGGGCGTGGCTTCCAACAGGGTGACGGTGGAAGTCCGCCGCATGGGCGGCGCCTTCGGCGGCAAGGAGACGCAGTCGAACCTTTTCGCCACCGTCGCGGCGCTGGCCGCGGTGAAGCTCCGCCGGCCGGTGAAGCTGCGTCCCGACCGGGACGACGACATGATCGCCACCGGCAAACGCCACGACATGGCGGTCGACTACGAGGTCGGTTTCGACGACGAGGGCCAAATCCTCGGCGTCGAGATGACCTTCGCCGCCAGATGCGGATTCTCCGCCGACCTCTCGGGACCGGTCACCGACCGCAGCCTGTTCCATGCCGACAATTGCTATCACTGGCCGGCGGCGCGCCTGGTCTCGGAGCCGCTGATGACCCACACCGTCTCCAACACGGCCTTTCGCGGCTTCGGCGGGCCGCAGGGCATGCTGGGGGCGGAGCGGGTGATCGAGGAGGTGGCCTTCGCGCTTCGCGAGGACCCGCTGACCATCCGGGAGCGGAATTTCTACGGCGAGGGCGCGCGCGCGATCACGCCCTACCACCAGACGGTCGAGGACAACATCGCCCCGCGCCTGGTGGCGGAGCTGGCGGAACGCTTGGATTACCACGAGCGCCGGCGCGCCCTTCGCGATGAGAATCGCGCCAGCACGGTAATCAAGCGCGGCCTGGCGCTGACGCCGGTGAAGTTCGGCATTTCCTTCACCGCCACCCACTTCAATCAGGCGGGCGCCCTGGTGCATGTCTATTCCGACGGCAGCGTGCGCCTGAACCACGGCGGCACCGAGATGGGCCAGGGCCTCTACATGAAGGTCGCGCAAGTGGTCGCCGAGGAGTTCCAGATCGACGTCGCGCGGGTACGGATCACCGCGACGACGACGGACAAGGTGCCGAACACCTCGGCGACGGCGGCCTCCTCCGGCTCCGACCTCAACGGCATGGCGGCCCGCAACGCCGCCCGGGTGATCCGCGACCGGCTCGCCGCCTTCGCCGCCGAGAGCCATGGCGTGGGGGTCGACCAAGTGGTCTTCCTGCCCAACCGGGTTCGCGTCGGCAACGCCGAGATCGCCTTCGACGACCTGGTGGCCCGAGCCTACAAGGCGCGGGTGCAGCTTTCCGCGACCGGCTTCTACAAGACGCCCAAGATCCACTGGGACCGCGTGGCGGGACGGGGCCGTCCATTCTACTATTTCAGCTATGGCGCGGCGGCGGCGGAAGTGGCCGTCGACACGGCCACGGGCGAATATCAAGTCGAGCGGGTGGACATCCTCCACGATGTCGGCCGCTCGCTCAATCCGGCGATCGACCGGGGGCAGATCGAGGGCGGGTTCGTGCAGGGCATGGGGTGGCTGACGACGGAGGAGCTTTGGTGGGACGACGAGGGGCGACTCAGGACCCACGCGCCGTCGACCTACAAGATCCCGCTCGCGTCCGACCGGCCGCGCGTCTTCAACGTCGACCTCGCCGAGTGGTCCGAGAACCGGGAGGAGACGATCTACCGTTCCAAGGCGGTCGGCGAGCCGCCGCTGATGCTGGCGATATCGGTGCTGCACGCGCTCTCCGACGCGGTGGCGAGCGTCGCCGATTACGCGGCCTGCCCGAGGCTCGATCCCCCGGCGACGCCGGAACGCGTGCTGGCCGCCGTGGACCGCTTGCGGGAGGCGATGTGATGGAACGCCTCGCCCCTCGGCTGGCGACGATGCTTGCGGCCGACGAGCGGGCGATCCTGGTGACCGTGGTCGATTCCCAGGGCTCCGCCCCGCGCGAGACCGGCGCGCGCATGTTGGTGAGCGCCCGCGAAATCGACGGCACCATCGGCGGCGGCAAGCTCGAATGGCTGGCGATCAAACGGGCCCGCGAGCTGCTGGTGGACGACACGCCGGCGGATGCGATGGACCTGGCGCTCGGCCCCGCCCTCGGACAGAGCTGCGGCGGCCGGGTCGAGCTGACGCTGCGTCTCGCCGACACGGCCGCCTTGGCCGAGCTGGAGATGACGGAGGGCGCGGCTCGGGCGCGCCGGCCGGACGTCTTCGTCTTCGGCATCGGCCACGTCGGCGGCGCGCTGCTCGGGGCGCTGGCCCCGCTGCCCTTTGCGATCCGGGCGATCGACGGCCGGCCGGGCATGCTCGACGGCGTGCCGGCCGGGGTGACGGCGATGCCGAGCCAAGACCCGGTGGCAATCGTCGAGGCGGCGCCCGAGGGGGCCGCCTTCGTCGCCATGACCCATAGCCACGCCCTCGACTATGCCATCGTCGGCGCCGCGCTCGCGCGGGGCGATGCGCGCTACGTCGGCATGCTCGGCTCCGAGACCAAGCGCGCCCGCTTCGAGCGGGGTTTTCTCGCCAAGGGGGGCGAGCCGGCGCGGCTCGCCGAGCTGGCTTCGCCGATCGGCGGGCGGGAACTGAAGGACAAGCGTCCGGCGGTGATCTCCGCCCTGGTCGCGGCGGAACTCGCTGTGGCCCTCCTGAGTGAAAATGCGGCGGAGGCGGCGGCGTGAACGCGGTCCCGCCCCGCTTGGCGCTTCGCGGCATCACCAAGCGATTCCCAGGCGTGGTCGCCAACCATGACGTCGGTTTCGAGATCCAGCCGGGGGAGATCCACGCCCTCCTGGGCGAGAACGGCGCCGGCAAGTCGACGCTCGTCAAGATCATCTACGGCGTGCTGGCGGCGGACGAGGGGGAGGTGCTGTGGGACGGCGCGCCCGTCGTCATCTCCAATCCCAAGGCGGCCCGGCGCCTCGGCATCGGCATGGTGTTCCAGCACTTCTCGTTGTTCGAGGCGCTGACCGTCTTGGAGAACATCGCGCTGGGCATGGACGAGGCGATGGCGCGCGCGGCGCTGCGCGCCCGGATCGAGGAGATCCTGGAGACCTACCACTTGCCGCTCGATCCCATGCGCGAGGTGCATACGCTCTCGGTCGGCGAGCGCCAGCGGATCGAGATCGTCCGTAGTTTGATCCGCGCGCCCAAGCTCCTGATCATGGACGAGCCGACCTCGGTGCTGACGCCGCAGGAGGTGGAGCGGCTGTTCGAGATCCTGCGCCAGCTCGCCTCCGAGGGCTGCTCCATCCTCTACATCTCCCACAAGCTGCAGGAGATCCAGGCGCTCTGCGATCGCGCCACCATCCTGCGCGGCGGCGAGGTCGTGGCGGAATGCGATCCCAAGGTGGAGACCGCCAAGAGCATGGCCGAGCTGATGATCGGCGCCGATCTGATGGAGGTGAAGCGGGCTGGTGGACGCGATGCGGGCGAGCCGCGCATGACCGTGCGCGGCCTCTCCATTTCAGGGGAGGAGCCCTTCGGCGTCACGCTCGATGACGTTTCGCTGACGATGCGGTCGGGCGAAATTCTCGGCATCGCCGGAGTCGCGGGCAATGGCCAGAACGAGTTGCTGGCCGCGCTCTCGGGCGAGACCTTGGCGCCGATGGCGGCGATGGTCCGGATCGACGACACGGACGCCGGCCGGCTTGGCCCGGGCGGCCGCCGCCGCTTGGGACTGGCGGCGGTGCCGGAGGAGCGGAACGGCCACGGCGCGGTGCCGGAATTCTCCCTCGCCGACAACGCGGTGCTGACGGCGCGCCACCGCCTGGGCCTGGTCGGTGGCGGCTTCATCAAGTTCGCCGAGGCCCGGCGATACGCGGAACGGGTGATCGGTGAATTTTCGGTCCGGGCGACCGGGCCGGAGGCCAGCGCCGGCAGCCTTTCGGGCGGCAACCTGCAAAAATTCATCATGGGCCGCGAGATCATGCAGGCGCCCTCGGTCCTCGTCGTCTCGCAGCCGACCTGGGGGGTCGACGCGGGCGCCGCCGCGCGCATTCACCAGGCCCTCGTCGACTTGGCGGCGGAAGGCACGGCGGTGCTCGTCATCAGCCAAGACCTCGACGAGCTGTTGAGCCTCGCCGACATCCTGGCCGTGATCAGCGAGGGACGGCTTTCGGCGGCGCGTCCCGTATCCGAGACCGGAATCGAGGAGATCGGCCTGCTGATGGGCGGCGTCCATGGCGAGGACGGGGGAGGGCGTGACCATGCCGCTTAGGCTGGAAGCGCGCCGCGAGCCGAGCCGGGCGATGCGGCTGGCGACCCCGGTGCTCGCCGTTCTGCTGACCATGGTCACCGGCGCCATCGTCTTCCAGATCATGGGCTTCGACGGCATCGGCGCCATCCACCAGATCTTCATCGTGCCCGTGATCGACCCGAGCCACTGGCCGGACCTGGGCGTCAAGGCGGCACCCTTGATCATCATCGCCGTCGGCCTGGCGGTCGGTTTCCGCGCCAACGTCTGGAACATCGGCGCGGAAGGACAGTATGTCTTCGGCGCGCTCGCCGCCACGGGCGTGGCGCTCGCCACCTGGGAGATGGAGGGCGTTTGGATCCTGCCGGCGATGTGCGTGGCCGGCCTCGCCGGCGGCATGCTCTATGCCGCGATTCCGGCCTTTCTCAAGACCCGGGTGGGCGTCAACGAGATCCTGACCAGCCTGATGCTGACCTATGTCGCGATCCAGCTGCTTTATTACCTGATGCGGGGTCCGTGGAAGGACCCGGAAGGCTACAACTTCCCACAGTCCCGCCTGTTCACCGACTGGCAGATGATGGGAATGGTGAGCGAGGACTCCTTCGTCCACATGGGCGTGCCGATATCGGTGCTGATCGCGCTTCTCGCCTGGATCGTCATGGGCCGGACCATCGTCGGCTTCGAGGTGCGGCTGGCCGGCCTGGCACCCGCCGCCGCGCGCCACGGCGGCTTCGACGCGAAGCGAACCGTGTGGCTTTGCCTGCTGACGGGCGGCGGTCTCGCCGGCCTCGCCGGCACCTTCGAGGCGGCCGGGCCCTACGGCCAGATGGTGCCGCAATTTCCCGTCGGCTACGGCTTCACCGCGATCATCGTCGCCTTCCTCGGCCGCCTGCATTCCCTCGGCATCATCCTGGCGGGCCTGGTGCTGGCGGTCTCCTATGTCGGCGGCGAACTGGCGCAGACCGAAGCCGGCCTGCCGCACGCCGCGACCGGCATGTTCCAGGCGATGATGCTGTTCTTCCTGCTGGCGGTCGACATCCTGGTGAGATACCACCCGCGCGTCGGCCGCGCGGCGGCGGAGGCGGCGACATGACCGCCGAGATCACCATCGCGATCCTGATGACCGTGGTCGGCGCCTCGACCCCGATCCTGCTCGCCGCCTTGGGCGAGCTGGTGGTGGAGAAGAGCGGGGTTCTGAACCTCGGCATCGAGGGCATGATGCTGATCGGCGCGGTGGCGGGCTTCGCCGTCGCGGCGGCGACGGGGAGCGCGGTGCTCGGCGCCCTGGCGGCGATGGTGGCGGGGGCCGCCGCCTCGCTGATCTTCGGCTTTCTGACCTTGACCCTGACCGCCAACCAGGTCGCCACCGGCCTGGCGCTGACGATCTTCGGCGTCGGTGTCTCCAGCCTGGTCGGCGCGCCCTTCGTCGGCATGACGGTGGCGGGGTTGGGGACGGTCTTCCCCGCCGCGCTGGCCGAGCATCCCTGGGGCCGGATCGTCTTCGGCCACAACCCGCTCGCCTATCTCTCGGTCCTGGCCGTCGCCGCCGTGGTCTGGTTCCTCAATCGCAGCCGGGCGGGGCTGATCCTGCGCGCCGTCGGCGAATCGGACGAGGCGGCGCACTCCATCGGTTATTCGGTGATTGGCGTGCGCTACCTGGCGGTGCTGTTCGGCGGCGCCATGGCGGGGCTCGCCGGGGCCTGCTATTCGCTGGTGCTGACGCCGCTCTGGGCCGATCAGCTGACCGCCGGGCGGGGCTGGATCGCGCTGGCGCTGGTGGTCTTCGCCTCCTGGCGGCCCTGGCGCCTCTTCCTCGGCGCCTATCTCTTCGGCGGCGTGATGACCTTGGAACTACATGCCAAGGCGGCGGGACTATCGTTGCTGGAGCCCGAGTTCCTCGCCATGCTGCCCTATCTCGCCACGATTCTGGTGTTGACGATCATCTCGCTGCGCCGCTCGGGCGCGCGGGCCGGCGCGCCAGCCTGTCTCGCCAAGCCGTTCCGCGCCAGCGCCTAGAGAATGCGTCGGCCCACCGCGGACGCATCCGCCAATTTCCGACACGATCGGGAATAGCACCAATACCGACGAGCCTTTGAATTGACCTCTCGGCCACACGGTCGTCATCGCGGGCGAAGCGTGGCGATCCAGGCGGCCTCGATGGCCCGCGATGTCTTCGGCGGTCTTCACGCGGCCCTGGATCGCCACGGGGCTTCGCCCCTCGCGATGACGGTGGTGTCCGTCCGCCGGTGAAGAGTCACTTCGTCTGCTCGCCGCTCGGCAAGCGCGACCGCGCGCCCGAGCTTATGCGAGGAAAAGCCTGCGTGGCGACTGAACGCCAGACGACCCGCAATGAGTTCTACTCATTGCGGGCAGGATCCGCCGCCGCAAGCGCCCCCGGTTCCGCCCCGCGCAGGGACCTGAGCTTGACCAGCATGGCGAGCGTCCGCTCGAAGCTCCGGTCGAGGGAGGCCTGGTGGCGGTGCAGGCGCTCCGAGGCCTCTCCGTCGTGGACGCTGGCCAGGAGGAAGTCGCGGACCCGGTCGCCGTGCGCCAGAACCGCCCGGCCGCGGCCGACTTCGACGGCGGGGTGTGATGAAATCGGTAACTGAAGCCGGAAATGCCGTGGGAAGAGGGGCGTAATACCGCCGGCCGATCGAAGTGACTCTTGGAATTTCCCATTTCCTTTGAATTGTGATTCCCTGATTTCCCACAAGATATTGTGAGGTGATCATGGTTGCTCTCAAGATATGTGATGATATGACGGCTGGTGAGCTTCGCGACTGGGCTCGCCAGACGTCACGGGGTCGGCCGGCGGCGCGGGCCTATGCGATCGCCAATGCACTCGACGGGATGAGTCGCGCCGAGGCAGCGCGAGCGGCCGGAATGGAACGCCAAGCGCTTCGCGACGCGGTGTGCGCTACAACGCCGAGGGATTGGCCGGGCTTTACGATCGTCCCAAGGGCCACCGCAAACCTCGGCTGACCGAGGCGGAGCGGGCGGGGTTGGCGGCGGTCGTCCTCGCGGGCCCGGACCCGGAACGTGACGGTGTCTCTGCCTGGATCCGGGCCGATCTTTGCCGCTGGCTGGAGGCCGAGTTCGGTAAAACCTACTCTCTCACCTCGATGAGCCGGCTGTTGCGCGCTCTGAAGTTCTCGCGCCAAAAGATACGCCCTTCCCATCCGAAGAAAGACCCGGAGGCCGAAGAGAGCTTCAAAAAAGGGGGCTTCGCGCCCGCCTGAAGGCGGTGCGGGCGGCCCATCCCGACAAGCACGTCCAGCTCTGGTTCCAGGACGAGGCCCGTGTCGGCAACAAGGGTCGGGTCTGCCATCGCTGGTGGCGACGGGGCGAACGCCCGAGGGGCCCCAGGCAGATCGGCTACCAGTGGGCCTATATCTACACCGTCGTGCATCCGGAAAGCGGCGAGGACTTTACCCTGGTGCTGCCCGCCGTCAATGCCCGCGTCATGGAGCTGTTCCTCGCCCGCTTCGCCGCCACATTGTCGGCGGATGTCCATGTCGCCATGGTCCTCGATGGCGCCGGCTGGCACAATCCCCGCGCCCTCGCGGTCCCGGAAAACATAACCCTCATCATCCAGCCGCCCTATTGCCCCGAGCTCAATCCCGTCGAGCGCATCTGGCTCCACCTCAGAGAGAGATTCCTCTCGCTCCGCGTTCTCGACGATACCGAAGCCATCATCCAGGCCTGCTGCCTCGCTTGGAACAGGCTCGTCGACCAACCCGGCAGAATCAAATCCCTATCCGCATTCCCCTGAATTCTAGAAGTCAATTCATAGGGCCGACGGTATAAGGCATCCAGCCAGCCGCTAAGATAGTTGTGGCACGTGGTCTCGAACCCGTAGACGTCCGACGGGATTTCGTCCGTCAAGACGGTACAGGCATCGCGCATGCCGACGACTTCGCGAACGTTGATCAGCCTCGCCGACCAAGCCGAATTTATCGACGCCAGCAGCAGGACGAGCGTGGCGGCCGAAATGCGCATGGTCCGAAGCTTACCATGAAGCATGACCCGCCCTCAGTGAACCGAGCCCTTGGATTCCTTGGCCTCCAGCTTTGGGGTCACCCCTTGAATCTTGAATTCACATTCGCCTCCCATGCCTTGATGATCTTGGAGACGGAGGCGTAGTGCAACCCCGCCGCGTCGGCGATCCGGCGCATGGTGTCGCCGTGCTCCCGGTAGGCCCGTGCCATCCAGTCCGCGCGCTCGGGATAACGGGCGCGGCGTGGCCGGCGGTGGTCCGATAGCTGCTCCAGCGCCACTCCCGCGCCCGCGCCACCATCCCGGCGCGCACCGGGTTCAACACCACGTGGCGGCAAAGCTCGAGGAGGTGCGGTTCGCGCTCGACCAGGATCGCCTTGTAGCGGCCCTGGAAGACGTGCCCGACCCGCCCGTGCCGACGGTTGAAACGCTGGGTGAAGACGCCGTTCAATTACCGCATGCCGCCGGACAGGTTCGCCGCCGGCGTTTCGACGAGCAAGTGGTAGTGGTTGTCCATCAGGCACCAGGCGTGACAGAGCCATCCGAAGCGTTCGGCGACACTCGCCAGAACGTCGACGACGAGCCGGCGATCCTCGTCACCGCCGACGATATCGCCGCGCGCGTTGCCGCGGCTGGTCACGTGATAGAGCGCGCCGGGGTATTCGATGCGGAGCGGCATCGACATGGCGGCATTATGATGGAAGTCAATTCAATATTGGGCGGGTTGCGAAGCGCGGCTCCAGAGCCGATATATTATGAATGAAGGCAACACTACCATTCGTCGCGGCCGTTGGTGTCGCTTCGGTCTTTCCTATTGGGTTCATCGTCGGTTCGGTTTGCCCTTCGGGCCGGGCTATGAGACATTCATGGTCGACCAGAGGGCGCTTGCGTCCCTTATCGGACCGTTCGTGTCGCTGGCCTTCATCTATGCGATTCACCGGTTTCTTGCGCATGGCACCGAGAAACGGCATGAGAATCGACTAAGGGAAGCACTTCAGAAGATGTTGAAGGCCGAGACCCTAAGAGTGCGAGACGGGGCGCACCGAGCGGTGTCGGCCCTAGAGGGCCTGCGTTCACGTGGCGTGGTTACGGAAGCCTCTTTGTTTATTATTGAGGAATCCTGGGAGAACATGGAAATCTCAGCGTTGGATCAATTCCAAGCTGTCGGGCGCCTATTGAAGGCGTCTATATTGATAGGAGCAAAAGAGACCAATCGGTTCATCCGGCGGGTCCCAAATCGGTTCAATGTAACGAAACGAGCCATCGAGTCCGGGGACGCTGACTTGTTGGCATTAGATTCAGTCTTCGGCTCGGATCTGACAACGACAGCGATCAAAATGGTCGAGCGACAAGCTGAACATCTCCTTGGACTGATCACTGACTACATAGAGAAAGGGACGTGCTCTGACGATCCATATCCTGAGGACATTTTTCTAGTCTTTACGGATCCCGGCCAAGATCGCGGGTAATCAGCGGCTCGTCGGCACCAAGGCCGGGGACGTCACGGCCCATTCGCCTAGCGGCAGTGGGGCGGTATGGAGCGGCCGGCGGGGGGTGCTCCTGCGTCACGTCGGGAGGGTCCCGGTTCGTCCAAACGACCGGCTGCGGGATCTGGTTTCGGGTAGGGGCGCACCTTCATGGAAATTGCGGTCTTGAATTGTTAATTCCTTAGCCACCGGAATTGAAGAAATTTCTTTGGGAGTATGCGACCATGACATTCAAGGATGATTTGTTGAGGAAGGGCTATCTGCCCGAAGATCTGCCACCGGCTTTCATAACGTCGGTGATCGCCGATCATTTCCAGGCCTATCCACCTCGTGGATACCTGATGCAATCAGCAATCCCACTGCGCGCTGCCACGTACAACGCTTCTAAGCGAGGTCTAACGCGCCGAATTTTCTCCGCCGTGCATCCTGCCACCGGTCACGACATGGCAGAGTTCGTGTCCAGTCGCTGGAGCAATATCACTGCCTTTTTTGGCCAAGCGAATGCCAGTTTCTCTGTCCCAGAACACAACGAAGACGCGGACCGGGCCCTGGTGATTAATTCACACATGGCGCTCGAAGAGGAGAAGGTCAATCGACTCTCTGCTTACCGCTTTATCGCGGGCACGGACATCGCCCGCTACCATCACTCGATCTACACGCATTCGATCCCATGGGCATATCACGGCAAGGTCGCTGCCAAGGCAGATCGTAGGGTGCAATCGGCAAACGTGTTTTTCAACCGAGCAGATGCCTTAATCCGCAACGGGCAGGACGGCCAAACCGTGGGTATCCCGGTTGGACCCGACATGTCGCGCGTATTGTCGGAGGTCATTGGCACAGCGATAGATTTGGAGTTCGCCAACCGGCTCGATGGGATCGATTGCACCATCGTTCGTCATGTTGACGATGTTTGGATTGGTGCGAATTCCCACGCTGATGCAGAGCGCGCCTTATCGCGATATCGTGAGGCGATCCGGGAATTCGAGCTAGACATCAACGAGACTAAGACGAAGATTTTTTTCGAGGATTTCAGCTTCTCAGATTTTTGGCCGTCAGAAATTTCGGGGCAAATCGAGTTTGCCATCAATTCTCCCGGCCGCCGTGCGAAGGATCGCCTCCGCTCGGCGCTGGAACACACGTTTGCGATGGCTGTTGTTCGCAACGATGATGGCATCCTCAAGTACGTGCTTCGGTACATCGACCAGCACGAGCTTAGCCTTGAACACTGGGACGTGGTAGAACCGTTCCTCAAGCGGTTGGCTGTCAACTTTGGTCACACGACTGACTACGTCGCCCGCATCCTAGTCTGGCGGCAACTTGCGCGTGGTGATCTCGACATCAATGTATGGCGTCCCATCATGGAAACAATCCTCGATAAGCATGGACGCCTTGGGAACGATAGTGAGGTCTGCTCCGCGAGAACGCGCGGGCCATCTATGCCCACCATCATCTAGACATACAAATCATCCGCGAGAACGCGACCCGCATCGTCCAGAATTGCGGTGGGCTTTCTATCGTTGCGCTACTGAACTGTATTTCGCTTGGGCTAGTGGGTGGGTCAGTTATTACTGACGCAGGGACCCGCTTGAACACGGAGACCGATTCTGGTCGCTACTGGCCCGTCTTCTTGGAATGGAAAACCAAGCGCTGGACCGGGCACCGCCGTATATACCTTTCCAACCCGACGATCACAGCGCTTCATGGAAGCGGTGCCTACATATACGACCCGACGATCCTGCCGGTCGTTTTCCACGATATTGAGGAAGGCGCATTTGGCCAAGTCTCCTTTGCCATCGAACGACGATCCAGCATGTAGGATGATGATGAAGAGGAAGTCGATGATGAAACAGAGGAAGTCAGTGATGAATTCGATCTTTTCTAATGCGAGCACTCAATATCAGTAGAGCTCGGCCATAATCAGCCTCCATGCAACCGTCTGTCGGCCAGAGCCTGCTCTCCAGATCGATTGGAGCGTTCGGGCAGGCGCGAGATGATAAGGGTGCTGGATCGTCTGCTTAGGTCTCGTATCGCCTATTCTAACGGGGCCATTTTACACTATTCCCAAGCCCGTCTGATCCTGGGGCGCCGCCGACGCCTTGGAAGGCGGAAAACCGTGGAAAACTGCCCGTGGACGCACACGAAATCCGACAGCTCGCCAAGGGAAGTGTCAGATTCCACGATGGGGACACCAGGCTTGCGTGCGCGGCCGTGACGGCTGCCTGAACCGGAGAACGAAGAACCCTCCCTCGCCGTCCGCCGCCGTCCCCTTGCCGTTCGCGAGAAAGCGGCCGAAGCGGGGCTCCTCCGCCCGCCCCGAGCGAGCCGGCGCGACGGACGCCCAATCGCGATGTCGGCGGGCAAAAGAAAGCTGGCCCCGCTCACCCTGGCGTGTACCCTCGGCGGGTCCGGGTGGATCCGTTCGCCGAGGGCGCGGGCCGGACGGCCATCCTCCAGGATGGCGCGAAACCGAGCGAGTAGGACGGGGAGGGAGGAGACCAACATGACCCTGATCAAGAGACGCGATCTTCTGGCCGGCGCCGCCGCGGCGGCGAGTCTGCCGCTTCTGGGCCGGGCCGCTTGGGCCGCGCCCATGGGCGTGGGCTTCGTCTATGTCGGCCCCGTCGGCGACCATGGCTGGACCTACGCCCACGACATCGGCCGCCAGAACCTGGAAAAGGCCTTGGGGGCCAAGATCAAGACCAGCTTCGTCGAGAACGTGGCCGAGGGCCCGGACGCGGAGCGGGTGCTGCGCCAGCTGGCCAAGGCCGGCAACAAAATGATCTTCACCACCTCGTTTGGCTACATGAACCCGACCATCAAGGTCGCCAAGCAGTTCAAGAAGGTGATGTTCGAGCATGCGACGGGCTACAAGCGGGCCAAGAACGTCGCCACCTACAACGCCCGCTTCTATCAGGGCCGCGCCGTCTGCGGCACCATCGCCGGACACATGTCGAAGTCGGGCGTGGCCGGCTATATCGCCTCCTTCCCGATTCCCGAGGTGGTGATGGGGATCAACGCCTTCACCCTGGCGGCGCGCAAGGTGAACCCGAACTTCAAGACACGCGTGCTCTGGGTCTCCACCTGGTACGACCCGGCGAAAGAGGCGGACGCGGCCAAGGCGCTGATCGACCAGGGCGCCGACATCATCTCGCAGCACACGGACAGCCCGGCCGCCTTGCAGGCCTGCGAGCAGCGCGGCCTGCACGCCTTCGGCCAGGCCTCCGACATGACCGCCTTCGCCCCCAACGCGCACCTGACGGCGATCGCCAACAACTGGGGCAAGTACTACGTCGAGCGGGTCGGCCAGGCCCTCGACGGCAGCTGGACCTCCAGCGATACCTGGTGGGGCATGAAGGAGGACGTCGTGCGGATGACGCCCTACAACAAGGCCGTACCGGACAATGTGCGCCAGGCGGCCGACGCGGTGCAGAAGGGTATCATCGACGGCGGCTGGAACCCCTTCCAGGGGCCGATCACCGACAACAAGGGCAAGAGCCGCCTGGCCGCCGGCAAGGCGCTGGGCGACGGCGACCTCCACAAGATGGACTGGTACGTCGAGGGCGTGGAGGGCTAGGCCCGACACCGCCTAAGAGGGGCGGGGGCGATGGAGCTGGACCCGATCCTCTGGGAATGGTTGAGTTTCGCCGTGCGCTGGCTGCACGTCATCGCCGCCGTCGCCTGGATCGGCTCCTCCTTCTATTTCATCGCCCTCGATCTCAGCCTGAAGACGCACGAGCGCTTGCCGGAAGGTGTCGGCGGCGATACCTGGCAGGTGCACGGCGGCGGCTTCTATCACCTGCAGAAATACGTTGTGGCGCCGGCGGCGATGCCGGAACGGCTCACCTGGTTCAAGTGGGAGTCCTATGCCACCTGGCTATCGGGCTTCGCGATGCTGGGCGTCGTCTACTATGCGGGCGCCGAACTCTATCTGATCGATCTCGGCGTGCTGGAGCTGGAGCCCTGGCAGGCGATCCTCGTCTCGCTCGGCGCCCTGGCGCTCGGCTGGGCCGTTTACGACGGTCTCTGCCGGGCCTTCGTCACCAACGACCAGCTCGCCTTCGCCATTCTCTTCGCCTTCTTCATCGCGCTCACCTGGGGCTTCACCCAGGTGTTTTCCGGGCGCGGCGCCTTCGTCCACGCGGGCGCGGTGATCGCCACGATCATGACCGCCAACGTCTTCATGATCATCATCCCCGGGCAGAAGCGAATCGTCGCGGCGCTTCGGGCCGGGGAGGCGCCGGACCCGGCGCTGGGTGAACGGGCCAAGCAGCGCTCGACCCACAACAACTACCTGACCCTGCCGGTCATCTTCCTGATGCTGTCGGTGCACTATCCGCTGGCCTTCGCCACGCGCTGGAACTGGGTCATCGTCGCCCTCGTGCTGGTGATCGGCGTGGTGATCCGGCATTTCTTCAACAACCTGCATGCCGGCAAGCTCAGGCCCTGGTGGACCTGGGCGGCGGCGGCGGCGGCATTCTGCGTGATCGTCTGGCTCTCGACCTACCCGCCCCACCCATCGAAACGGAACGAGGCGTCCCAGGCGGCGGCGGACTTCGAGGCCGTGCGCGAGATCGTCGAGGTCCGCTGTGCCCTCTGCCATGCCGCGGAACCGGGCTGGGAGGGGATGGCGACCGCACCCAAGGGCGTGCATCTCGAAAGCGACGGCGATATCCGCCGGCAGGCGCGCGACATCTACCTCCAAGCCGCTCGCAGCCACGCCATGCCGCCCGGCAACACCACCGATATTTCGGCCCTGGAGCGGCGCCAGCTCGCCCAATGGTACGAAGCCGGTGTCCCCTGAGGCCGTGGCGGAGCGGCGGGCGCTCCGGGGGCGGGTGCTGCGCTTCCTCGACGATCCCGCCGAGGTCGGCGCGGCGGCGAGCCACGACTACCTCGAAGACGGCCTGATCCTAATCCAGGGCGGCATGGTCGAGGCGGTGGGCGACGCCAGGCCCCTGCTCGCCGGCCAGGCGGCGGGCGTCGTGGTCACCGACCACCGGCCGCATCTGCTGCTGCCGGGCTTCATCGACACCCACATCCACTACCCCCAGACCCAGGTCATCGCCTCCTTCGGCGCCCAGCTGCTGGAGTGGCTAGAGAAATACACCTTCGTCGAGGAGCAGCGCTTCGCCGATGCCGACCACGCCGCCGCCGTCGCCCGTTTCTTCCTGGCCGAACTGCTGAGGAATGGCACCACGACGGCCGCCGTCTTCGGCACCGTGCATGCCTCGGCCGTCGATGCCTTCTTCGAGGCTTCGGAGCGCCTCGGCACCCGGATGATCGCCGGCAAGTCGCTGATGGACCGCAACGCGCCGGCTGCCCTGATGGACACGGCGAAAACGGGCCATGACGAGTCCGCCGCCCTCATTGCCCGCTGGCATGGCCGGCGCCGCCAGGGATACGCGGTGACGCCGCGCTTCGCCATCACCTCGAGCGAAGAACAGCTGGCGGCGGCGGGCGCCCTGCTGGCGGCGAACCCCGAGTGCCACATGCAGACCCACCTGGCGGAAAACCGGGAGGAGATCCTGGAGGTCGCCCGCCTCTTCGCCTGGGCGGAGGACTACGCGCAGATCTACGAACACCACGGCCTGCTGGGCCCCAGGAGCCTGCTCGGCCACTGCATCCACCTCTCGGATCGCGAGCTCCGGCGCCTGGCGGAGAGCGGCTCGGTCGCCGTTTTCTGCCCGACCTCCAACCTCTTCATCGGCAGCGGCCTGTTCGATCTGGCGCGGACGGCGCGCGGCCCGCATCCGGCCCGCATCGGACTCGCCACCGACGTCGGCGGCGGCACCAGCTATTCGATGCTCCGGACCATGGGGGAGGCCTACAAAGTCCTCCAGCTCCAGTCCCAGACGCTGGGCGCGCTCCAGGCTTTCCATATGGCGACCCTCGGCAACGCCCGCGTCCTCGGCCTCGCCGACCGGATCGGCGGCCTGGTCCCTGGTTCCGAGGCGGACATCGTCGTCCTCGACGCCGCCGCCACGCCGGCGATGGCGCACCGGATGGAGCGGATCGAGACGCTGGCCGAGGAACTCTTCGTGCTAATGACCATGGGTGACGACCGAGCCGTCGCGGGAACCTATGTGATGGGCCGGCGCCTGGTACCGGAAGGCGCGTGAAGCGCCCGCGCCATCGCGTCCGCGCCATTTCGACGCGCTGGACATTTTGCCATCGCGGCTAATATGGGGCTTGTAGCGACGTCGCGCGCTGGTTCGGGAGGGCCGGGAAATGATCATCGAGGAACTGGACGATCCGATCGAGCTGTTCCAAAGCTGGTACGCGGCGGCCGAGGCCGGCGAGCCGCGCAATCCGAACGCCATGAGCGTGGCCTCCCTCGGTCCCGACGGCATGCCCTCGATCCGCACCGTGCTGATGAAGGATGTCGACGAGCGCGGTTTCGTCTTCTACACCAACCTCGAAAGCCAGAAGGGGGTGGAGCTTCGTGCCCGGCCGGTGGCGGCGATCTGCTTCTACTGGCGCTCCATCGGCCGCCAGGTTCGCGCCGAGGGCGGGGTGGAACTGGTCGACCCGGCCGAGGCCGACGAGTATTTCGCCAGCCGCCAGCGTGGCAGCCAGATCGGCGCCTGGGCCTCCGATCAATCCCGCGAGCGCGGCGATTTCACCCGGCTGGAGACGCGGGTCGACGAGCTGGAAGCGGCCTACGAGAACCGCGATGTGCCGAGGCCGCCGCACTGGACCGGTTTCCGTCTCCTGCCCCACAGAATCGAGTTCTGGCACGAGCGGCCGTCTCGACTGCATGACCGCTTGTTGTATGATCGGGTCGATGGGGAATGGCGGCGGCATTGGCTCGACCCGTGAACCGCCACGTCCGGTCGGCGCCGGACCAAAGAACGACGACCATATGGCGATGAAGCAGGATGCTGGCGCGATCGCGGCGCCGTCGCTCGACGGCGGTGCTCCCGCGCGGCTGATGAAGCTCGCGACCTATGCGGCCGTGGCGACCGCCGTGACCTTGATCATCGCCAAGCTCGTGGCCTGGATCCTGACCGATTCGGTGGCGATGCTCGGCAGCCTGATGGATTCCGGGCTCGACGGCTTTGCCTCTCTCATCAACCTGATGGCGGTACGCCACGCCCTGGTGCCGGCCGACCGGGAACACCGTTTCGGCCACGGTAAGGCGGAAGCGCTCGCCGGCCTGGCGCAGGCGGCGTTCATCACCGGCTCCTCGATGTTCCTGTTGCTGGAGGTGGGCGACCGCGCCTTCCGGCCCCATGCCGTCGGTGCCAGCGAGATGGGAATCGCCGTGCTGGTCTTTTCCATCGCACTGACGCTGTGCCTGGTGGTGTTTCAGCGCCATGTCGTGAAGCGCACCGGCAGCATCGCGATCGCCGCCGATTCGCTGCACTACAAGGGTGACCTGCTGATGAATCTGGCGGTCATTCTGGCCCTGGTGCTGGTCGCGCAATTCGGCGTGATCTGGGCCGATCCGCTGATCGGTTTCGGCATTGCCGCCTATCTTCTGTATGGCGCCTGGAGGATTTTCGCCACCGCGCGTGATCAGCTGATGGACCGCGAGCTCCCCGACGAGCTGCGCGCGCGGATTCGCGAGATCGCCACCGGCCACGCGCGGGTGATCGACATGCACGACCTGCGCACCCGGGCCTCCGGCACCAACACCTTCATCCAGATGCACCTGGAGATGGACCCGGCGATGGCGCTCATCGAGGCGCACGAGATCGCGGACGAGGTCGAGGCGTGGATCCGGGAGGAATTCCACGACGCCGAGGTAATCATCCACCAGGACCCCTTTGGCGTCGAGGAGGCGCGCGCGGTGTTCTGAGCATGGATGGGGCGTGTGATCAGACGGCCGTCGTCGCCTTCCTCGAGAACCCGGCGAGTTACGGAGGAGAGGTGGCGGCGGTCGAGCGGATCGACACCCATATCGCGCATGTCTTCCTCGCGGGGAAACGCGCCTACAAGCTGAAGCGGGCGGTCCGCTTGCCCTTCCTCGATTTATCCACGCTCGCCCGGCGCGAAGCGGTCTGCCGCGCCGAGCTCGAACTCAACCGCCGCACCGCGCCCGAGATGTACCTCGGCTTGGCGTGGTTGAGCGCGCGGGCCGACGGTGGGGTCGAATTCGACGGGCCGGGCGAGGTGCTGGACTGGGTCGTGGTCATGCGCCGCTTCGCGCAGGACCAACTCCTCGACCATCTGGCGCGCCAGGGTGCGTTTCCCTCCACCTTGCCGGCGCGTCTGGCGGAGGCGGTGGCGGCCTTCCACGACGCGGCCGAGCCCGCGCCCGACGGCGCCGACGCGACCGAGATGCGCCGCCTGCTGGCGGTGAACGCCAAGCTGTTCCGAAGCTTCGTGCCGGAAGTCTTCTCGGGCCCAGCGGTGGAGGTGCTGTTGGCGCGCGCGACGGAGACGTTGGAGCAACTGGCGCCCCGCTTCAACGCTCGCCTCGACCAAGGCTTCGTCCGCCACGGCCACGGCGACCTGCACCTGGCCAACATCCATCTGGATGGCGAGCGGCCGGTGATCTTCGACGCGCTGGAGTTCGATCCCCGCCTGGCGCGCGCCGACGTGCTCTACGACCTCGCCTTCCTGCTGATGGACCTAATCCACCACGGCCTCGCGGCGGAGGCGAGCCAGGTGCTCTCGCGCTATCTGCTGCTGCGCGACGATTTCGACGCCCTCGACCTGATCGGCGTCTACCTCTCGCTGCGGGCGCAGATCCGCGCCCACGTCTCGGCCACCACGGCGGCCGGCGCCGAGCCGGCGCGGGACGAAACGTTGCGCGAGACGGCGCGATCCTACCTGGACCTCGCGGCCCGCGCGCTTCATCCCCCGGGGGCGCGACTGATCGCCGTCGGCGGGCTTTCGGGCAGCGGCAAATCGACGCTGGCGAGCGTGCTGGCGCCCGACATCGGCCCGCCGCCGGGCGCCGTCCATCTGCGCAGCGACGAGATCCGCAAGCATCTCTTCCAGGTCCTCCCGGAGGCCCCGCTGCCGCCCGAGGCCTACGCGTCCGACGTCAGCGCCCGGGTCTACGGCCTGCTGCGCGACCAGGCCCGCCGCGTCCTCGCCACCGGCCGTCCGGTCATCGTGGATGCCGTCAACGACCGGGCCGACGCGCGGGCGGCGTTGGCCGGTATCGCGGCGGAATTGGCCGTCCCCTTCACGGGCTTCTGGTTGACCGCGCCGGACGCGATTCTCGCGACGCGCATCGAGGCCCGCCGCGGCGACGCTTCCGATGCCACCATCGAGGTCATGCGCCGGCAACGCGAGGGCGCCGACATTCCGGCCGATTGGCACCACCTCGATGCCTCGTCCGAACCGGAGGCGGTCGCGGCGCGGGCCAAGGCGCGGTTGGTCTGAAAGGGCCGTGGTTCCGCCGGAAGGCAAGTTCGGGCGGTCGAATCCATCCCTCCCTCATCAGGCGAAGTCGCGTTCGCTCGCCGAGAAGCTTTTTCGCAAGGCCGCGATATCGCCGACGCCGTTCTGGGCGAGGACCGCCACATCGATCCGCCGCGCCTCGTGATACCCCCGCGCCGCGTCGACGGTGGGCGCGCGTCCCCGCGCGCGTTGGAAGGCGGCGACGAAGGCCCTCACGGCCGGCTGTCGCGCGTCCGGGAAGGGGCTTTGCCCCGGCGACGGCAGGAGCGCGCGGGTTCCGTCGAGGAGCGCGGCGAACCGCGACGGCTCGGTGGCGAGGGCGACGACGATATCGACGTCGCCTCGATCGACGAGGGCGCGCAACGCCGCGAGCGCGTCGCCATTTGCATCGATCAACGTCACGTAGACATCGAGGCCGCCCAGATGGCCGTCGGAGTGCTGTTCCGGGTGCGCGTCGCGCTCGGCCGTGGCCAATATGAAGCCGTCGCGCATGTCGCGGCCTCGCCTCGCCTCGGGTCCCGAGAACGGCGCGACGATCGCGACGCGAAAACCATGCGCGTGGACCGAACCGGTCGCCAGGCAACCGGCGCAAAGGCCGGCCAGCAGGAACCCGAGGGCCAGGAAATGCCACGGGCCGACACGCCCGCCCGGTCCCGGCTTGCCTGCCGTCCCGCGCTACTTGCTCGCCAGGACGACGGCGGCCGGCTTCGCGTGATTGTGCTTGGCGCCGCCGAGCAGCATCTTGGCATCGTCGATGAAGGTGTGGACGAGGCCCTTGGCGCCCGCATCCGACATCTCGTTCATGGCGCTGGTGGCTTCCTCGATCGCCGCGGCGATGAGGGCCAGAGCCACGCTCGTCCCCAAGATTGCCGGTTTCATGGTCATCTCCTCTGAAAATCAAACGGACCTCACGGTCCACCCCGCCCGTCAAATCGATGGAACTACCCCCGAACCACGCCGTCGAGTGTATTCAAATTCGACGTCGATGGCACGCGAGAGAACCTCCGGCCCTTCGAGGCACTCATGACGGGAGGTCCGGGTGGTCGGCGGTGGCGCCGGGCCCATTCTGAAATTCGGCGGCGGTATTGACTGGCAATCGTCACGACTTGCCCCTTAAATGGCGCCCATGGCCAACACGGACACGAATCGACGCCGCACCCTGGTGCTGACCGGCGCCAGCCGGGGGATTGGGCATGCGACGGTGAAGCGCTTCTCCAGCGCCGGCTGGCGGCTGATCACCTGCTCGCGCATGGCCTTCCCCGAGGACTGCCCCTGGGAAGCGGGGCCGGAAGATCATGTGCGGATCGACCTCGCCGACGTCGCCGATACGGAGCGCGGCGTCGAGGAGATCCGCTCCCGCCTCGACGACGGGATGCTGAACGCGTTGGTGAACAACGCCGGGATCTCGCCCAAGGGACCGGAGGGGGAACGACTCTCCAGCCTCAACACCGAGGTCGCCACCTGGCAACAGGTCTTCCAGGTGAACTTCATGGCCCCGGTGATGCTGGCACGCGGCCTGGCGGCGGAACTGGAAGCGGGACAGGGCTCGATCGTCAACGTCACCTCGATCGTCGGCAGCCAGGTGCATCCCTTCGCGGGCACCGCCTACGCGACCTCGAAGGCGGCGCTCGCCAGCCTGACGCGGGAGATGGCCGCGGACTTCGGCCCCCTCGGCATCCGCGTCAACGCCATCGCGCCCGGCGAGATCAAGACCGCGATCCTCTCGCCCGACACCGAGGAGAAGCTGGCGCCCAAGCTGCCGTTGCGCCGCCTCGGCACTCCCGAGGAAGTGGCCAAGGTGATCTATTTCCTCTGCACGGAGCAATCGAGCTACGTCACCGGCGCCGAATTGCACATCAATGGCGGTCAGCACGTCTGAGGCCGCCAGTCTTCCCGGGGGAGTAGGGACGTGGAGTTTTTCTTCGCCGTGCGCGGCCAGTTCCCGGCCGGCGACGACAGGGGCGCGTGGTTCGAGAACCTGAAGGCGATCAAGCGGCTCTGGACCGAGGATTCCGTGACCATGGAGGGTTCCCACTTCGCGCTCGAGGACGCGGTCTATTCCCTGAAGCCGGTCCAGAAGCCGCGCCCGCCGATCTGGATCGGCGCCAACGCGGATGCCGCGATCCGCCGCGCGGCCCATATCGGCGACAGCCCGATGATCAACCCGCACAACCGGATCGACACCACGATCCGCCAGATCGACATCTACAAACGCGAGCTGGAAGCGCTGGGCAAGCCCTTTCCGGACACTCTCGCCATGGGCCGGGAAATGTTCATCGGCGCCTCCCGCGCCGATGCGCTGGCCCGTGCCAGGCCCTATCTCGAACGCAAGTACAAGGCCTACCATCAATGGGGCCAGGACAAGGCAATGCCGGAGGGGGACAACGAGCTTGGTCAGGAATACGAGAATTTGGCCGATGCCCGATTCCCGGTCGGTTCGGCCGAGGAGGTGGCGGACGGCTTGATCGCGCTCGGTCGCGCCACCGGGGTCAATTCCTTCAGCTGTCCGGTGCGGTGGCCCGGCATGCCGCGGGCCGAAGTGATCGAGCAAATGCACCTCCTGGCCGAGGAGGTGATGCCGCGGGTCCGGCCCGAACTTCGCCACGGCCGAGCGATGCGCCGTTGCAAGCGGCGGGGCGACTTGATAGACCATGCCGCGCCCGGCCCCTTCGGCCGCGACCCCGGCAAGAGACGAGGGATCACAATCCCATGAAGATCAACGGCAACGCCATTCGCCCCGGCAACGTCATCGAACACAAGGATGGGCTCTGGCGCGCGGTGAAGATCCAACATACCCAGCCCGGCAAGGGCGGTTCCTACCTGCAGGTGGAACTCCGCAACTTGCGCAACGGCAGCAAGCTGAACGAGCGATTCCGCGCCTCCGAAAACGTCGAGCGTGTTCGTCTCGACCAGAAGGAGCACCAGTATCTCTTCGACGATGGCGAGCTGTTCACCTTCATGGACACGGAAAACTACGAGCAGATCGAGCTCACCGCCCATGCACTCGGCGATCGGGTGGTCTATCTGCGGGAAGGCATGGCGATCGTCATCGAAAGCTTCGAGGGGGAGCCGATCAGCGTCGAGCTGCCGGACCAGGTGACCCTCGAGGTGACCGAGACCGAGCCGGTGGTGAGCGGACAGACGGCGGCCAACTCGAACAAGCCGGCGGTGCTGGAGAACGGGCTGCGCACCAACGTGCCCCCCTTCGTCAACCAGGGCGATCGGATCGTCGTCAGCACCGCCGACGGCTCCTACGTCAAACGCGCCGACACCTGAGCCGGCGCGGGGCTTGGTTCGAATGGCGCGGAGATCGGCACTCATCAACGTCATGGTCAAGGCCGCGCAGAAGGCAGCCCGCGGCCTGGTCCGGGACTTCGGCGAGGTCGAGCAGTTGCAGGTGAGCCGCAAGGGGCCCGGCGACTTCGTCTCCATCGCCGACATGAAGGCGGAACAGACGATGAAGGAGGAATTGGAGCGTGCCCGTCCCGATTTCGGCTTCCTGATGGAGGAAAGCGGCATCGTCGAGGGCAAGGACCCGCACCACCGCTGGATCATCGATCCGCTCGACGGCACCACCAACTTTCTCCATGGCGTGCCGCACTTCTGCACCACCGTGGCGCTGGAGAACCGGGGCGAAATCATTGCTGGCGTCACCTACAATCCCGTGGCGGACGAGATGTTCTGGGCGGAACGCGGCGCCGGCGCCTACTTGAACGACCGGCGCCTTCGGGTCTCCAGCCGGGCGCGGATGTCGGATGCGCTGGTTTCCACCGGCATCGCCCATGGCCATGGCGACGACTATGACGCCTTCCTGCGCGAGGTCCGCGCGGTGATGCCCCAGGTCACCAGCTTGCGCCGCTACGGCGCCGCCGCCCTCGACATGGCCTATGTCGCCGCCGGTCGCTGCGACGTCTACTGGCAGCGCGGCCTCGGCGCTTGGGACATCGCCGCCGGTATCATTCTGGTGCGCGAGGCGGGCGGCCTGGTCACCGATCTCGCCGGCGGCCACAAGATGCTTGACGACGGCCAGATCATCGCCGGCAACGACCAGCTTCAGCAACGCGTGTTGGATATCGTCCGCCAGGCGCGGGACGGCTGACGGCGGCCCGCGCGGACGAGGCGCGCCGATGGCCCGGATGACGAGTCTCCCCGAGCGCGAGCGCGGGCCGGTCGGCGAACTCAGGCGCCTGCTGCCCTTCGCCCGCCCCTATTGGAAAGTGGCGATACTCGCCTTCGTCTCCCTCGTCGTCGCGGCGGGCGCGGTACTGACCATCGGCCAGGCGATCCGCCGGGTCGTGGATCTCGGTTTCACCGGCGAGCCCGGCTTCATCGATCAGTATTTTCTCGCCCTGCTCGGCGTCGTCGTCGTGCTGGCCGTGGCGACCTTCGGGCGGTTCTATCTCGTCACCTGGCTGGGAGAGCGGATCGTGGCCGACCTGCGCCGCGCGGTCTACGACCATGTAATCACTCTCTCTCCGGCCTTCTACGAGGCGACGCGGGTGGGTGAACTGCTTTCGCGCCTGACGGCCGACGCGACGCTGGTGCAGTCGGTGGTCGATTCGACCGCCTCGGTCGCCATGCGCAATCTGCTGCTCTTCATCGGCGGCAGCGTCCTGCTGGTGTTTTCCAGCCCGAAACTCACCGGTATCGTCTTCCTGCTGCTGCCCCTCGTCGTCCTGCCGCTCCGCTTCTTCGGCCGCAAGGTCCGCCTCTATTCCCGCGAGGCGCAGGACCGGGTCGCCGACATCGCGGCGCACGCCGAGGAAACCCTGAACGCGGTCGAGGTCGTGCAGGCCTTCAACCACGAGGACCACGACCGGGTCCGCTTCGGCCAAGCGACGGAGCGGGCCTTCGCCACCGCCGTCCGCCACATCCGCGCGCGGGCCTGGCTGACGGCATTGGTCATGCTGCTGGTTTTCGGCGCCGTCGACCTGGTGGTCTGGATCGGCGCCACGGACGTGATCGCCGGCGAGATGAGCGGCGGCGAACTCGCCGCCTTCGTCTTCTACGCCATCGTCGTCGCCGGCGCGGCGGCCGCCTTGATGGAGGTCTACGGCCAGCTGCAGCGGGCGGCGGGCGGGGCGGAACGGCTGGTGCAGCTCCTGGCCGTGGCGCCGGAAATCGTGGCGCCGCCCCGCCCCGTCGTTCTGCCGACTCCGCCGGCCGGCGCCCTGACCTTGGAGAACGTCGGCTTCCACTATCCGAGCCGGCCGAATGCGCCGGCGCTCCACGATGTATCGCTGGATGTGGCGGCGGGCGAAACCGTGGCCCTCGTCGGGCCGTCGGGCGCCGGCAAGAGCACGCTCTTCGCCCTGCTGCTGCGCTTCTACGATCCGGCCGGGGGCGCGGTGCGCCTCGACGGCATCGATATCGCCGAAGCCGATCCCAAGGCGGTCCGCGAGCGCCTCGCCCTGGTGCCCCAGGAGCCGGTGATTTTCGCCGGCAGCGCCCTCGACAATATTCGCTACGGCCGGCCGGAGGCGAGCGGGGCCGAGGTCCGCCGGGCGGCCGAGGCGGCCCATGCGCTGGAATTCTTGGAGGCGCTGCCGGAGGGGCTGGAGAGCCATTTGGGCGAGCGGGGGAGGCGGCTTTCCGGCGGCCAGCGTCAGCGAATCGCCATCGCCCGCGCCATCCTGCGCGATCCCGCCGTGTTGTTGCTGGACGAGGCAACCAGCGCGCTCGACGCCGAAAGCGAGCGCATGGTTCAACTCGCGCTGGAACGGCTGATGGCGGACCGGACGACGTTGGTGATCGCGCATCGTCTGGCCACGGTGCAGAAGGCGGACCGAATCGTGGTGTTGGATCGGGGCCGCGTCGTCGACAGCGGTCGCCATGGCGAGCTGGTGAAGCGCGGCGGCCTATACGCCCGTCTCGCCGCCTTGCAGTTCGATGCGCCTTTCGACGCCGGACTCAGAGCTTGAGGCCCACGGTGCCGCGAAGGTCGGCGCCCGCCAAATTCGCGCCCTGGAGGTCGGCGCCCGAGAGGTCCGCGTCGGTCAGCACCGCGTCCGTCAAGTTGGCATCCCGCAGCTGGGCGCCCTTCATCGAGGCCTCGCTCAGCACCGCGCACCTGAGGTTGCATCCCGTCAGATCGGCGCCGTCGAGCTGGGCGCGGAGCAGGCTCGACGGCCAGTCTTGTTCGCCCCGGCCGCTGATCCGCATCGGCGAGAGATCGGCCCCCACCATATCCGCGTTCGACAGGTTAGCGTGATCGAGGCGAATACCCCGCATTTCCGCGTTGCGTAGCGCGGCGCCGACCAGCAACGCGCCGGTCGCGTCGCTCATGGAGAGGCGGCCGCCGGTCAGATCGAGGCCCGCCATGCTGGCCCGCTCCAGTTTGGCGGCGGACAGGTCGGCGCCCGAGAGATCGACGCCCGTCAACTCCACTCCGGTCAGGTCGGCTTGCATGCCGCTCTCGCCGAGCGACTGCACCCACTCGAAATGGTCGCGGAGAGTCTGCTGCACCGATTTTCCAGCTGATCCATGGAGCGGGGTAACACCGCATCGGTCTTTTGCGCGCTTACGAGATCGTCCGATCGAAACAGTGCGGCCGTCAGGTCCGCGCCACTGAGGTCCGTGTCGCTGAGGTTGGCGCCATTCAAGTTGGCGCCGTTCAGCGGGCAGTTGGCGAGTATCGTGCCGGAGAGATCGGCGCCGGTGAAGTCGGCGCCCCGGAGGTCAGAATTGGTGAAGTCGGTACCGGCGAGGCGCGCGCCCCGGAAGTTGGCGTTGGAGAGGTCGGTGCCGGTGACAAAGACACGCGAGAGCCGAGCCATGGCGAAATTGGTGTTGGCGAGGTTGGCGCCGCCGATGTCCATGATGCCGGAGGTCTGCGGCGTCAGGTTGCCATCGCCATCGGGGCGCAAGAGCGCGCCGTTGCGGACATCGGCGCTTTCGAGCGTCGCATGCTCGAGGTTGGCGCCGCGTAGATTGACTCCGCGCAGGTCCGCCCTCGACAAATTCGCGTGCCGGAGGTCGGCGCCGTGAAGGTCGGAAGCGTAGAATTCCGCCCCCACCATCTTGCACTTGCAGAAACAGGCGTGGCGGAAGGTCGATCCGCTGAGGATCGCCCAGGAAAGGTCGGAGCCACCGAAGTTCAGTTTCGACCCGTTGTGTCGGCGCCAAATCAAGCGCTGTCCGCCGTGTTGCCGCCGCAGGAACTTGGCGTGCAGGTCGACGTGGCGGCCGACTGCCTCTTGATCGAGGTGCTGGCTCATGGCCGAGGTCCCTCCGGGTGGCATTTCGTGCCTGGGCGCCACCTTCGCCGCCGCGGGTAAAGAAAGTGGAAACCCCGAAGCCGATCGTCGGGGCTTGCCCTCTACGTAGGCCCCGCTATGGTCTCGGGCGAAGGGACAATTCGAGGAGACGTGGTCATGCCCAGCGTACTCGACGGTATCAGGGTTCTCGATTTCGGCCGCTACATTGCCGGCCCCTATTGCGCGACGCTTCTGGGCGACATGGGCGCCGAGGTTATCCGGATCGAGAAGGTGCGGGGCAGCGAGGACCGCTTCATCCTCCCCGTCGCCGAGACCGGCGAGGGGGCGATGTTCCTGCTGATGAACCGCAACAAGCGCGGCATGACCTTGAACCCGATGAAGCCCGAGGGCCGCGGAATCGTGAAAAAGATGGTCGCCACCGCCGACGTGGTGGTCGCCAACCTGCCCTACGATTCGCTGATCGCCATGGGGATCGACTACGACAGCCTGAAGGCGATCAAGGAGGACATCATCCTCACCACCGTTTCCGCCTTCGGCTCCGAGGGACCCTACGCCAAGCGGGTCGGCTTCGACGGCATCGCCCAGGTGATGTGCGGCTCGGTCTATCTCGGCGGCTATCCGGGCCAGCCGGTGAAGTCGGAGGCCCCCTGGGTCGACTTCGGCACCGCCTCGCTCTCGGCCTTCGGGACCATGAACGCGCTGCTGCAACGCTTCAAGACCGGCCGGGGCCAGATGGTGGAGGGCGCGCTGCTCAAGACCGCCATGACCTTCCACAACGCCATGCTGGTCGAGCAGGCGCTGGCGCAAAAGGACCGGGAGGCGATCGGCAACCGGGGCTACAACGGCGGCCCGTCGGACATCTACCAGACCAAGGACGGCTGGATCATCACCCAGACCATTGGCCAACCCCTGTTCGAGCGCTGGGCCAACCTGATGGGCGAGGACGGCTGGCTCTCCGATCCGCGCTTCGAGAACGACGATTCGCGCGGCGACCACGGCGAGATCATCTCCGAGCGCATGGCCGCCTGGTGCGCCGAGCGGACCAACGCCGAGACGTTGGCGGCACTGGAAGAAGCCCGCATTCCGGGCGGGCCGGTCAACACGCCGCAGCAGGCGCTCGACGATCCCCATATCAAGGAGATCGGCTTCCTGCAGGAGGTCGCGTTCCCCGGCACGCCCCGGGCGGCGCCCTTGGCGCGGACGCCGGTCGAGCTTTCGGAGACGCCGGGCGAGATCCGCCACCGCGCGCCGCTTCTGGGCGAGCACACGGACGAAATCATGGAAACCCTGGGTTATGGCGCCGAGGAGATAGCGGGCCTACGGGAGGCCCGCGTGATCTGATAATATCGCCGCGAGGCAAGGATCCGCGACATGGCCGAGACGACGTTCGTGGATCGCGTGGGTGAACCTGTCGAGGACTGGAGGCCGACGACGCCGATCATGCCGGCGCCGATTTGCGTCTGGCCGCCGAGGCCCAAGGCGTTGCTCCGCTACTTCTTCGGCTATCCGGGCTATTTCCTCCCCTGGAACGCGCTCTATTACGCCTTGGCTTTCGCCACTTGGTTCCTTTTGATGCCGCACCTGGAGACGATGCGGGTCTTCCGGCTCGACTGGATCGTTCATCTCCTGGCACTCAACGTCGGCCTCATGAGCCTGGTTTGCGGCGCCTGGCACTTCAGGTTTTACACCCGCCGCGCCCAGGGCGACCGGTTCATGTTGAACAAGGACGCGCCGCTCGCCGAGCACCGGCGCTTCCTGTTCGGCCGGCAGATCTGGGACAACATGTTCTGGAGCGTGGTTAGCGGCTGCACCATCCTCACGGCATACGAGGTGGTGACGTTCTGGGCCATGGCCAACGGCTACATCCCCTATCTGAGTTGGGAAGCCAATCCGGTCCTCTTCGTGCTGATTTTCTGCCTGCTGCCGATCTACCGCGACGTGCACTTCTATTTCGTCCACCGCCTGCTGCACTACCGCTTCCTCTATCGCACCGCCCACTATCTCCACCACAAGAACATGGATATCGGGCCGTGGAGCGGGAATTCGATGCATCCGGTGGAGCATCTGATCTTCTATACCGCCCTGCTGCTCCATTGGGTCATGGCGACGCATCCGGTGCACCTCGTGTTCCACGTGCAGCATCTGATCCTGTCGCCGGCGCTGGGGCACCTGGGCTACGACGAGGTCGAGTTCAAGAACGGCAAGCGGATGTCGTTGGGGCAGCGCTATTTTCATGTGCTCCATCACAAGCATTTCGAGTGCAACTACGGCGGCGACGGCACCGTTCCATTGGACAAGTGGTTCGGCACCTGGCACGACGGCACGCCCGAATCCGACGCGAAACTCGCCGAACGCCTCCGGCGCGCGCAACGCGCCGCGTGACGGGCGGAGCGGTGATGGCACAGGTTCGCTACATCGTCGACGACGTGGACTCGGCCATCGCCTTTTACACGACGCATTTGGGCTTTCAACTCGAGCGGCAATTCGGACCCGCGATGGCGTTTGTCCGTCGCGACGACTTGCAACTGTGGCTCGCGGGACCACCGGCATCCGCCTCGAGGCCCATGCCGGACGGCGCGCAACCGGTGCCCGGTGGCTGGTGCAGGATCGTCATTTCCGTCGCGAACCTCTCCGATCTCGTCAAAAAGCTTCGCAAAGACGGCGTGACGTTTCGAAACGAGGTGGTGGTAGGGCCCGGCGGCAGCCAAATTCTTTGCGAAGACCCCTCCGGCAACGCCATCGAACTCTTCGAACCCGCCTGAGCGAAATGCGCCAGTTGCGTCAGGCGCTGCCGTGGCGGGTTTTCTTCAGGTCGGTGCGCAGGTGCGTCTCGTCGTAGCCGTTGAAGACGGTGCCGAGGAGGCCGCGGTCGAGGTCCGAGGTGCCGAACAGACAATCGCTGATCGGGAAGGTCAGGTTCATGTTGCGGTCCATCATGATGCCCTTGTAGTGGTGGGCGGCGTGATGGCGGCGGATGGTGTTGATGAAGGGCGTGTTGCGGACAACCCAGCTGTCGTCCACGTGGCAGCAGAAGTGCATGAACTCGTAAATCAAATATACGCTAGTCGTCGTGCACATCATCAGCCAGCCGACGTTGGCCGTGGTGAGGAAGCCGAGAACCAGCGCGCCTGGAATCGTCATCAGGATGAAGACGCAGAGCGCATAGGGTGGAAACACCGTCACCCGCCAGTCGTGATGGCCGGCGAAGCGCATTTCCGTGTCGGTGAAGAACTGGTGGTGCATCAGGGTATGGCGGGTATAGATCGCGCGCAGCCCCGGGTTCTTCTGCGGCCGGTGCATGATGTGGCGGTGCAGGAACCATTCGAAGAAGTTGCAGAACAGGAAGACCACGGGGATGGTCAGCCACTCCCACCAGGCGACGGCGGCGATGTTGGAGATGTAGATGTACATCGCCATGGCGCCGATGGCGTAGATCACGGCGACATGGAGATAGCCATTGTACCAGGTGGCGATCCGGCCGCGGTAGATGCCGCGATACTCACGCTGGCGGCCCGACATCGGCGATTGGGCGAACTCCAGCGGATCGGCGCCCGCGCCCAGGGTGGTATCAAGCGTCGCGTTCATCGTCGTCTCTCCCCGCCGAACCTCGTTTGCCCGTAGGCCGGCAATCATGCCAAAATTCCAGCGCCATTCCCAGCCCGCACTCTGATATATCATATGTACATCAGGGTGCGGGCGCTGTCAAACGGGGGCGGAACCGATGCCGGTCAACATCAAACTGACGCTGTCGGTGGTCCTGGTGATCGTCGGCATTATCGTCGGCTACTGGCAGGCCCGGCTCGGCCAGACCTTGAACATGTGGCTGGCGCCCTTCCTCGCCTGTATCATGGTCTTCGCCATCTGGCTCTTCCCCGAAGCCGGCGGGAAGGACGGCGACAAACGCCGAGGTCGGGGCCCACGATCGGCGAGGGCGACGGCCGCGATTTGCCGACGGCTCGGAGCGTAGCCGCCATGATCTGGCGATGAACCGTGTCTGGCGGGGGCATTGACGGCGGCGCCGACCGTCGGAAAAAACCGAACCGACACCTCGAGGTCGCGAGAACGATCTCGTGGCGGGCTACCCGCGCCGCCTTCGGAGCGGCCGACGTCGGACACCCGTACTTGACCGCGCGGCTTCTTGGCGGGCACAGTTTTGCGGTCGTTTCGTGGGGGATCGCGCAAAGTCCATGCCGATCGACCGGTCGGACAAAGCAAACAGGGGTATCATGAACAAGACCCGAAACACGCTGATCATGGGCGCGTCCTATGGTTCGCTTCTGGCGACCAAATTGTTACTCGCGGGCCATTCGGCAAAGATGATCTGCCTTCCCGAGGAGGCGGATTTGGTCAACAGCGAGGGCATTCGCGTGCGCTTGCCGGTGCGGGGGCGCGACGGTCACGTCGAGATCGATTCACGCCAATTGCCGGGACGGTTGTCGGCGGGCGCGCCGGATAGCGCCGATCCGGCCGAATATGATTTGGTCGCCCTGGCCATGCAGGAGCCGCAGTATCGCTCGCCGGGCGTGCGCGAGCTGCTGGATCGCGTGGCCACGAGCCGCGTGCCGTGCATGTCGATCATGAACATGCCGCCCTTGCCCTATTTGGCGCGCATTCCGGGTCTCGATACCGATAGCTTGCGGGATTGCTATACCGACGCGAGCGTTTGGGACAACTTCGACCCGGCGCTGATAACGCTGTGCAGCCCGGATCCGCAGGCCTTTCGCCCGCCCGATGAGCCGGTGAACGTGTTGCAAGTCAGCCTTCCGACCAACTTCAAGGCGGCCCGTTTCGAGTCCGATGTCCATACCGCCATCCTGCGGCAATTGCAGGCGGATATCGAGGCGATCCGCTTCGATCCCGGCGACGGCCCGGTCGAGCTGCCGGTCAAGCTCAAGGTGCACGACTCGATCTTCGTGCCGCTGGCCAAATGGAGCATGCTGCTGACCGGCAACTATCGCTGCATCCAGAAGGACGAGATGCGCGCGATCAAGGACGCCGTTCACGGTGATCTGGAGCTGTCGCGTTCGGTCTATGACTGGGTCGGCGAGGTCTGCGCGCGCATGGGCGCGGATCCCGCCGACATGGTGCCGTTCGAGAAATATGCCGCCGCCGCGAACGGCCTGATCCGGCCGTCTTCGGCGGCCCGGGCGCTTGCCGGCGGCGCGCCCAACATCGAGCGAACCGACCTTCTGGTGAAGACCATCGCGGGCCAGCAGGGCATGCGGTCCGACGTCGTCGACGAGACCGTGGCCTTGATCGAGTCCTGGCTCGCGGCAAATCGACAAGCAACCTGAGCTTCGTCGAGCCGGTCCATGATTGGTTGACGAAGGGCTTCGACACGCCCGACCAGAGCACGGTCCCAAGCTCGCCGGGCGGGTGCCGGGACGGCGAGGTCGCGGTGGGTGTCTCGTTATCGCGAACAGGGGAAGCGGCCGGGGCGCGCCCCTCGGTCCGCGGGGGATCGCCCGGGTCCGGGGGCCGGCGGCGGCTGTCGAAGGGAGTCCAAGGCCATGCCGGTAAACATCAAACTGACGCTGTCGGTGATCCTGATCGTGGTCGGCTTCGTCATCGGCTATTGGCAGGGCCAGATCGGCCAGGCCTTCAACATGTATCTGGCGCCCTTCCTCGGCTGCTTCATGGTCTTCGCCATCTGGCTCTTCCCCGAGGCGGGCAAGAAGGACGGCGACAAGCGCTGATCATCCGCGCCCGTGCGGCGCCATGAAGTCGATCTCCGGACCCGCGGGCACGACCTGCGTCGGATTGACCGCGGCAATCGTGTAGTAACCCGCCTTCATCCGCTGGAGGTCGATGGTCTCGGCAATCCCCGGCATCTGGTAAAGCTCCCGGGTGAAGCCCCAGAGGTTCGGATAGTCCTGAATCCGTTTCAGGTTGCATTTGAAGTTGCCGTGATAGGCGAGATCGAAACGGAGCAGGGTCGGAAACAGCCGCCAATCCGCCTCCGTCGTCCGGTCGCCGAGCAAATAGCGATTCCGCGCCAATATCGTCTCTAGCCAGTCCAGGGTCTCGAACAGCGGATGGACCGCTTCGTCATAGGCCGCCTGGGTGGTGACGAACCCGCAGCGGTAAACGCCGTTGTTCACGTTGTGGTAGATGCGTTCGTTCAGCGCGTCGATCTCCGCGCGCAATGCTGGCGGGCACAGGTCCGGGCCCGAGGCGCTGGCGGCATCGAAGGCGTCGTTGAACATGCGGATGATTTCCGAGGATTCGTTGTTGACGATGGTCCCGCTCTCCTTGTCCCAGAGCGCGGGCACGGTGACCCGGCCGGAGTAGGTCGGCTCCGCCTTGACGTAGATCTCGTACATGTGGTTGGCGCCGTTCACATGGTCGGGGATCAGCCCATCCCCTTCGTGGAAATGCCAGCCTTTCGGATGTTTCACGGCATCGGCGATCGAGATCGAGACGATGTCCTCCAGCCCCTTGAGCTTGCGGTAGATCAGGGTGCGATGCGCCCAGGGACAGGAATCGGCGACGTAGAGGTGGTAGCGTCCCGCCTCCGCCTTGAAGCCGCCCCGGCCCCGTGGTCCGGCCTCGCCGTCGGCGGTGACCCAGTTGCGAAAGGTCGATTCGAACCGCTCGAAACGACCGCCCGACTTTTCGGTGTCGTACCAGTCCTCGTGCCAGACACCGTCCACCAGCAATCCCATGGAGCCATCCTCCTCGTTTCGACTTCGCCCGCGCACAGCTTCGCAGGTTTCGGCCCCGCTCTGAAGCCTCCAATGGTAGATATCGTCACGGCTGGTCGCCGACTCAGGCATCTGGCCGCGAATTGGCCGTGTCAGCGGAAGGAGCAGCAGATCATGACCATCGTTCGCATCAATCCCGAGGGCTCGCCCGCGCCCAGGGGCTATCATCACGTCGTCTCGGTCGAGGGCGGACGGACGATCTATCTCGCGGGCCAGCTCGCCTTCGACGCGGACCGCAACGTCATCGGCGGCGGCGACGTCGTCGCGCAGACCCGCCAGGCGCTCACCAATCTGAAGCGGAACGTCGAGGCGGCCGGCGCCAGCATGAACGACATGGTGAAGCTCAACACCTACGTGGTCGGACACCAGCACGCCAACACGGCGGCGATTGTCGCCGTCATCGAGGAGTTTTTTCCCGCCGAGCACCGGCCGACCAACACCTTCCTCGGCGTCGAGCGTCTGGCGGTCGACGGCGTGCTGATCGAGATCGAGGGGATCGCGGTCACCGACAAGCCGCTGCCCTGAGGAGCGTCGACGGTCCGTCCTATACGCGGACCACCCTGACCCGGTGATTGTCGCTGTCGGCGATGTAGAGGTTGCCGGCCGCGTCCGCCGCGCAGCCGTGCGGGCGGGCGAGGCCGGCCTCCGCGGCCGGGCCGCCGTCGCCCCCGGGCCCGGCGCGGCCGCCGGCGACGGTGGTGACGATGCCGGTGCCGGCGTCGATCACCTGGATGGCGTGGTTTTCCGTGTCGACCACGACGACGTTGCCGGCGCCATCGCAGCGGATCGCCTTGGGTGCCCCCCAGGTGGCGGCGAGGGCCAGGCCGCCGTCGCCCGCGTAGCCGCGTTCGCCCGTCCCGGCGAAGGTGTGCATGACGCCATTGCCGTCGACGCGGCGGAGGCCGTTCCCCTCCCGCTCGCAGATGTACATGTTGCCCCGGCCGTCGAGGCAGACGGCGCGGCAGCCGAGGATCGAGGCCTCCCGCGCCGGCCCGCCGTCGCCCGCGCGCGTCTTCTCCCCGTTGCCGGCGACCGGCGTCACGCCGCCGGTGGCGAGGCCGACCCGGGTGATCAGCTGGCTCTTGATGTCGGCCACCAGCAGGCCGCCGGCATCATCCAGGAAACAGTCGTTCGGCTCGATGAAATCGCCCGAATCCGGCCCGCCGGCGAGGGTGGTGATGAGGCCGCTGGCGCCATCGACCTTGCGGATCGCCGCGTTCAGCCGATCGACGATATAGAGGTCGCCGTTGCCGTCGACCTGGAGGGCATAAGGCTCGTTCATCGCCGCCGCCGTGGCCGGCCCGCCGTCGCCCGAATAGCCGAGCGTGCCGGAGCCCGCGACCGTGGCGATCGTGCCCGTCGCCGCGTCCAGCCGGCGCACGCAGTGGTTTTGCGCTTCCGCGATGAAGAGGTTGCCGGCCGCGTCCAGCTCCGCCATGAACGGCTCGCTCATGTCGGCCGCCGTGGCCGGCCCGCCGTCGCCCGTGTAACCGCGCGCGCCGGTGCCGGCGATGGTCTCGATGATCCGGGTCATGGGTGTTTTCTTCCGTTTCGATGCCGTCGCTCGCGCGCAGTCTATAGGAAGCGGATCGAGGTGGGCCATGGCGCGAGGGTGGAGAGCGTCAACACCCCCCGTCGCCGCCATCGCCGCCACCGCCATCACCTCCGCCCCTACCGGTATCGAAGCCGAGTTGCTTGGCGAAGACGATGAAGACGATCAGGGCGCCCAGCACCAGGACGATACCGACGAGTTCCGCCGGCGGGGATAGCACGGGATGCCGGTTGACTCTCCCGCAAAAAAGAACAAAATAGGAACATATTGAAGAACGAGAGGCGAAACGCGCCCGGACACGAGGAGACGCGACGGTGTTGGAAGCAGTGATGGGGTGTCCCCGGCTGCGGGTCGTGCCGCCGGTGCCGCCGGTGGCGCCACCCCCGCTTCGACGCGGCGGGGCGGCGAAGACGCGGGCCCTGGCGGCGCTCCGCCAGCGCATCGAGACGATCGAGCGGCCGATGCTGGAGGGCGGCGGCGCGGCGACGATTCCCTTGGGCGTGGCGGCGATCGACGCGGCGCTGCCGGAGGGCGGGCTGCGGGCGGCGGGGCTGCATGAGTTTCTGGGGGCCGGCGCCGCCGTGGCGCTGGCGACGGCGCTGGCGGCCAGGCGGCTCGCCCAGGGCGCGCCGGGCCCGGTGCTCTGGTGTCTCGACGGCGCCAACCCCTATCCCCCGGGCCTCGCCGCCTTTGGCCTCGGAGCGGAGCGGCTGATTCTGGTCCGCGCGAGGCAAGGCCGCGACGTGCTCTGGGCGATGGAGGAGGCGCTGACGGCGGGCCGCGCCGCCCTCGTCATCGGCGAGGTTACGCGGCTCGATTGGACGGCGAGCCGGCGGTTGCAACTGGCGGCGGAGACCGGCACCACCCCCGCCCTGCTGCTGAACGGGGGCCGGGCAATGGGGGTGCCGGGCGCGCTCACCCGCTGGCGGGTGGCAAGCGCGCCGAGCGGGCCGGCGGCCTTTGGACCCGGTATCGGCGCCCCCCGCCTCGCCCTGAAACTTCTGCGCGCCCGGGGGGCGGCCCCCGGCGCCTGGCTGATCGAGTGGAACCATGCGACGCGTTCTTTCTCTCTGGTTGCCCTACTGGTCGACCGAGAGGCCGAACCGGCGGTCCGGCACGCCCGCGCCCGAGGCTGACCGCCCCCTGGTGCTCTGGGAAACCGACCGGGGCACCGAGCGGGTGGCGCGGGTGAACCCGGCGGCCGGCGCCTTGGGCCTTGTCCCCGGCATGCGCTTGGCCGATGCCCGCGCGCGCGAGCCCGATCTGGAGGCCAGGCCCTTGGCGGCATCGGCCGACCAGGCGGCGCTGGAGCGCCTCGCCGCCTGGTGCGAACGCTACAGCCCCTGGGTCGCGAGGGACGGCGAGGACGGCATCCGTCTCGACGTCACCGGCGTCGCCCATCTCTTCGGCGGCGAGGCGGCGTTGCTCGCTGGCCTGGAGGCGCGGCTCGGCGATTTCGGCCTCACCGCGCGAGCGGCGATCGCCGATACGCCGGGCGCCGCCTGGGCGCTCGCCCGCCACGGGGACCCCTTGGCCCGCCTGGCGGGCGAGGGCGGCACCCGGGCCGCGATTGCCGCCCTGCCGGTGGCGGCGCTCCGCCTGCCGGCGGAAACCGTCGAGGATCTGCTGCAGCTGGGCCTCGCCCGGGTTGAGCCCCTGACCCAGATGCCCTCGGCGGCGCTGGCGGCCCGCTTCGGCCCGGCGCTGGCGGCGCGGCTCGATCAGGTGCTGGGCCGGGTGGCGGAGCCGATCTCGCCGGCTCGCCCGCCGCCCGAACTGCTTTGCCGCCTGGTCTTCGCCGAGCCGATCGGCACGCCGGCCGACATCTCGCGGGCCGCCGGGCACCTCGCCCGGGATCTCGCCAGGGAGTTGGCGCGGGCGGGGCTCGGGGCCCGGCGGCTCGAGTTCGCGCTCTATCTCGCTTCCGGCGGGGTGGAGCGGATCACCGTCGGCTGCGCCCGGCCGAGCCGCGATCCCGCCCACCTGCGCCGCCTGCTGGAGGAACGCTCGGGCGGGCTCGCCGCCGGCTTCGGCGCCGACGTCATCACGCTGGCCGCCACGGCGGTCGCAACGCTGGACCCCCACCAGCTGGGCTTCCACCGTCTGGCGGCGGCGGACGGGGCGGCACCACTGGATCGCGATCCTGAACTGGGCCTGTTGATCGATCGCTTGGGTAACCGCTTGGGGCTCCGCAACATCCTCCGCGCGGCACCCCGCGAGAGCCACCTGCCGGAGCGCGCGGTCCGCGTCGTCGCCCCCCTGTCGCCGCCGCAAGGCGGCGGCTGGGACGAGGGCCTGGCCCGCCCCGTCCGCCTGCTACCAGCGCCGGAGCCGGTCGAGGTGGTGGCCGAGGTGCCGGACGGCCCGCCGGCGCGCTTCCGCTGGCGCGGCCACGACCATCGCATCGCCCGGGCCGACGGGCCGGAGCGCCTGGCGCCCGAATGGTGGCGGGCGGGCGGGGAGCGTGGCGCGGGCGGGCGAACCCGCGACTACTACCGCCTGGAGGACGAGACCGGCGCCCGCTTCTGGCTCTACCGCGACGGCCTCTACGAACCGGCGGCGGGCGAACCGGACGAGGCGCCGCGCTGGTACCTGCATGGCGTCTTCGCCTGAGGGGCCGTGCCATGTCCGCCACCCAAACCTTGTCGTCATTGCGAGTGAGCGTAGCGAGCGTGGCAATCCAGGGCCGCGCCCCCGTCCTCGACGTCTCGGGCGCGGCACCACCGCCTGGATCGCCACGCTTCGCTCGCGATGGCGATAGAGGGAGCACGCCTTTCCATTCTGGAGCGGCGTGGCGATGAACGGAGAGGCCGCCTACGCCGAACTCAGCGTCGCCAGCAACTTCAGTTTTCTGGAGGGGGCCTCGCATCCCGAGGAGCTGATGGTGACGGCCGCCGCGTTGGGGCTGGAGGCAATCGCGATCACCGACCGCAACAGCCTGGCCGGCGTGGTCCGGGCCCATGTCGCGGCCGGGAAGGCGGGCATTCGCCTGATCGTCGGCGCCCGGCTCGATTTCCGCGCCGGCGAGGAAAGCGAGGAGATCGTGCTCTCCCTGCTGGCGTTTCCGGTGGACCGGGCGGCCTACGGCCGGCTGTCGCGCCTCATCACCTTGGGCCGCCGCCGCGCGCCCAAGGGGGAATGTCACCTCTTCCACGCCGATCTGGCCGATTACGAAGAGGGGCTGATCCTGCTGGCCCTGCCGCCGGCGGTACTCGACGCGGCCTTCGCCGAACGGCTCGCCGCGCTTGCCCGTCGTCGGCCGGGCGACTGTTTTCTCGCCGCCGCGCACGGCTACCGGGGCGACGACGCGGCCAGGCTGGTGGCGCTGGCGGCGCTGGGGCAAGAGGCCGGCGCGCCCCTGGTCGCCTGCAACGACGTCCACTATCACGTGCCCGGCAGGCGCGCGCTGCAGGACGTGCTGACCGCGATCCGCCACCACACGAGCGTGGCCGAGGCCGGCTGGCGCCTCGCCGCCAACGCCGAGCGCCACCTGAAGCCGCCGGCCGAGATGGCCCGCCTCTTCGCCGCCCACCCCGACGCGATTTCCCGCGCGGTGGAGATCGCCGCCCGCTGCCGCTTCCGTCTCGACGAACTCCGCTACGAATACCCGGCCGAGCCGGTGCCGGCGGGGGAGACGGCGCAATCGGCGCTTCAACGCCTGACCTGGGAGGGCGCGCGGGAACGCTATGGCGAGGACGTGCCGGAACGGGTCCGGGCCATGCTGGCGCACGAGCTGGCGCTGATCGGCGAGCTGGACTACGCGCCCTATTTCCTCACCGTGCACGACCTGGTTCGCTTCGCGCGTTCGCGCGGCATCCTCTGTCAGGGGCGCGGCTCGGCCGCCAATTCCGCCGTCTGCTACTGCCTCGCCATCACCGCCGTCGATCCGAGCCGCCTGGATCTGCTGTTCGAGCGCTTCATCAGCGCCGAGCGGGGCGAGCCGCCGGACATCGACGTCGACTTCGCGCACGAACGCCGCGAGGAGGTGATCCAGTACGTCTACGCCAAGTACGGCCGCGACCGGGCCGGCCTCGCCGCCACGGTGATCAGCTACCGGGGCCGCGGCGCCATCCGCGAGGTCGGCAAGGCCATGGGCCTATCGGAGGACGTGGTCGGCGCGCTCGCCCGCAACCTCTGGGGGCGGGGCGGGGAGGACGTGGAGCAGGCCGAGCGGGTGCGCGAGCTGGGCCTGGACCCCGATGAGCCGACCCTCGCCATGACCTTGCGCCTGGCGGCGAGCCTGATCGGCTTTCCCCGCCACCTCTCCCAGCACGTCGGCGGCTTCGTCATCACCCGCGGCCCGTTATCGGAGGTGGTGCCGGTGGAGAACGCGGCGATGGCGGACCGCACCGTCATCGAGTGGGACAAGGACGATCTCTCCGCCCTCGGCATGCTGAAGATCGATATCCTCGGCCTCGGCATGCTGACCTGCATCGACAAGGGGCTGGCGCTGCTCGCCCGCCATCACGGGCTCGCGCTAGATCTCGCGGGCGTGCCGGCGGAGGACCCGGCGGTCTACGACATGCTGTGCCGGGCCGATTCCATCGGTGTCTTCCAGGTCGAGAGCCGGGCGCAGATGACCATGCTGCCGCGCCTCCGGCCGCGCGACTTCTACGATCTGGTGGTCGAGGTGGCGATCGTCCGCCCGGGCCCGATCCAGGGCGAGATGGTTCACCCCTACCTCCGCCGCCGCGCCGGCAAGGAGCGGGTGGTCTACCCCTCGGCCGAGCTGGAGGCGGTGCTGGGCAAGACCTTGGGCGTGCCGCTCTTCCAGGAACAGGCGATGCGGATCGCCATCGTCGCCGCCGGCTTCACCCCCAGCGAGGCCGACCAGCTGCGCCGCGCCATGGCGACCTTCCGGCGCACCGGCACCATCCACACCTTCCAGGTGAAGATGATCGAGGGCATGGTGGCGCGCGGCTACGAGCGCGACTTCGCGACACGCTGCTTCAAGCAGATCGAGGGTTTCGGCGAGTACGGCTTCCCCGAAAGCCACGCGGCGAGTTTCGCCCTGCTGGTCTACGTCTCCGCCTGGATGAAATGCCACTATCCCGCCGTCTTCGCCTGCGCGCTGCTGAACAGCCAGCCGATGGGCTTCTATGCCCCGGCGCAGATCGTCCGCGACGCGGCCGAACACGGGGTCGAGGTGCGGTCCGTCGATGTCGGTCATTCGGACTGGGACAACACGCTGGAGGACCGATCGGAGGGCCACCCGGCGCTCCGCCTCGGCTTCCGCCAGGTGAAGGGTCTGAAAGAGGAGGAGATGCGCCGCCTCGCCGCCCGGCGCGGCGCCGGCTGGGCCGATATCGCCGACATGAAGCGCCGGGCCGAGCCGCCGCTTCCCACGGTCGAGCGGCTGGCCCGGGCCGACGCCTTCCGTTCCCTGGGCCTCGACCGGCGCCGCGCGCTCTGGGCCGCCAAGGCGCTGGAGCGGACGGCGCTTCCCCTCTTCGAGCATGCCGAACGGCGGGCCGAGACACCGCCCCGCGTCGCGATCGATCGAAGCGTCGAGTGGCTGCCGGAGATGCCGGAGGGCCAGCAGGTGATCGAGGACTACCGATCGCTCCGCCTCTCTTTGAAGGCGCACCCGCTCTCCTTCATTCGCCGGGACTTGGCGGCGGCGGAGGTGGTGACGGCCGAGGTGCTGAACGAACTGCCGGCCGGCCGCCGGGTGAAGGTCGCGGGCCTCGTGCTGGTGCGCCAGCGCCCGGGCAGCGCCCGGGCCGTGATCTTCGCCACGCTGGAGGACGAGACGGGCGTCGCCAACGTCATCGTCCGCCCCCCAATCTTCGAACACTACCGCCGCATCGTCTTGGGCGCCCGGCTCCTGCTCGCCGAGGGCCGGGTGGAGCGCGAGGGCATCGTCGTCCACGTGCTCGCCGAGCGCCTCGTCGACCGCTCCGACCTCCTGGAGCGCCTGGCCGAGACCGGCGTCCCAACCCCCCCGCTGGAGCCCCCCGTCGCCCCGGCCGACGTGGTCAAGCACCCGATGTCCGATCCCCGCACGGCGCTCCCCGGCGGGCGGAATTTCAGGTAACGTCTTGAAGAGACAAACTTAAATCCAAGAAGGTCATGTGATATCATCCAATCCTCTAGTGGATTACTGGAAATGATATGATCAAAAAGTCGAGGTAGCATACAGTGAACAAGAATGGCTTGGCATTGATCACGTCGATCATACTTCTGTGTGTCCCGCAGCCGGCGCACGCAGATTTATGATCCGATGTTTCTCGATGCGCAGAAATTGATAGCTCGATAACTCGACTCATATGTTATGATGAAATGGCGGATAGGTATAAACTAACAACTCAAACGGAAACGCCTCATTCACCTGGGAAATGGAGGTCGAAAATTTCGACATCAAAAGTCGATGACAGCAGAACTGTAACGCTGTTTCTAAATGCCGAGGAGGAAGTGCCATTTGGAAAATATCAAAAGACGAGACCCACTCTCATGGTCCGCTGCCTGGAAAACAGGACGGCCCTCTACATCATATATGATGGGTTTCTTGGAAGCGACACAAGCCAATTGACGTACCGTATCGATAAAGAAAAAGCTAGAACCGCCGAATGGTCGATCTCTACCGATCATCGAGTGATTGGTCTTTGGCACGGCGGCAGTAGTATACCTTTCATTAAAAAGCTGATAAAGAATAACACATTTCTCGTTCGGGTGCAGCCCTACTCGGAAAGCCCCGTGCTCACCTCTTTCAAAATCACTGTTTTGGGGCAGGCGATAAAGCCGCTGAGAGAAGCCTGTTCCTGGTAACTATGCATGAAGTATCGCAGTTATCAAAATTCACCAAGTTAACCGCAGGTTCAATCAACGAATCACGCCGCGCGGAAGGTCGGATCGATCGTCCAGCCCAAGCTGGCGAGCGCCGCCTCGAGGCGGTCGATCTTCGTGTTGTGTTTGAGGTCGCGCATGCGGCGGATTTCGGGCTCGCCGACGCCGAGGCGCTTGCCGAGGGCGACGTTGCTGATTCCGGCCTCTGACATTGCAAGGTGCAAGGCGATCTTGGCCGCGACCAGTGTGCTCGGCACGACGACGGCGCGGCCCTTGGCAGCCGACGGCGTCGGGATCTCCTCTCCGCTGGACAGGCGGTAGGACAGGGCGACTTCGAGGCAGTCCACCGCCTGGACAAGAGCCTCTTCGCGATCCTCGCCGAAAGTAAGTGCTTCCGGGAAATCCGAAAAAGCGACGTTGACCGCGCCGTCGTTTTCAACCGTGAGGTCGACCGGATAGCTGAAGCGCGTGGTACGAGGCATGGTGTTGTCCTCCTAAAGATCCCTGGGGTCGATACCGAGCTGCCGACACATCGCCCGTAGCGTCCCCATCGGGATGTCCCGGCGATGACCAGTCGCCAAGATGGTTCTACGTTCCCCAAAATGCACCGTCACGTGCCCACCGCGACCGCGATCCGTATCGACCCACATCGTGATGCCACTACGACGGGCGAGACGACGAAGCCGCCGCAGAAATTCATTTGCGTTCATCGGACCAGGCAATAAATATCGTTCATTTTTGTACGAATGTAAAGATTCGATCTCGCCGTTGCCAGCTCAACCCCGCCTGGCAAACATCTCGCGCAGCCAGGTGCCGATTTCGGCGGTGACGAAGTCGCCCTCCGGCAGCACGGCGGTCAGGATCGTGCAGGCGTGCATCAGGCCGGGCCATTCCCGGTGCAGGCATTCGACGCCGGCTGCCTGAAGCCGGTGGGCATAGTCCGCCGCCTCGTCGCGCAGGGGATCGAAGCCGCAGTTCATGACGTAGGCCGGCGCCAGGCCCGCGAGGTCCTCCGCCAGGCCGGGGGAGGCGCGGAGGTCGGCCTTGTCCTCGGGTCCGTTCAGGTACCAGTCGATATAAAACAGCATCCGGTCGTGGGGCAGGATCGGATCGTCGGCAAACTCCTGGTGGCTGGGGCTTTCGAAGTGCAGGTCGGTCGCCGGGTAGATCAGCACCTTGGGCCAAGGGCGTCGCCTCGCCGGCCCAGAGCGTCTGCTGCGCCACCACGGCGGCGATGTTGCCGCCGGCGCTGTCGCCCGCCACCGCGATGCGTTTCACGTCGCCGCCCAAGGTCATGGCGTGTCCGACCAGCCAGCGATAGGCGGCGAGGCAATCCTCGACCCCGGCCGGGAACTTGTGCTCCGGGGCCAGGCGATAGTCGATCGCCGCCACCAGGCAGTTGGCGGCCAGCGCCAGCTTGCCGCAGAAGGCGTCGTGGGTGTCGAGGTCGCCCTGGATCCAGCCGCCGCCGTGAAAATAGCAGACCACCGGAAGCGGCCCCCCGGCCTCGGGCCGAGAGGCATAGAGGCGTGCCGGCAATTCCCCGACGGGCCCGGGGATCGTCAGGTCTTCCTTGCGGGGGAGCGGCGGATGCGGCTTCTCCCAGAGCGCCACCAGGTTGCGCATCTGCGCCCGCGCCTCCTCCGGCGTCGGCACGTAGCCCGGCACGCGCAGCGCGGTCGCGATATCGGCCACCACCTGCGCCTTGGCCGCCATCACCCGCTTGCCCGAGCGCCGCCGGCGCCCCAGCAGCCAGAGCGGCGCCAGCCAGGGCGGCATTTCGGCCTGGCGCAATCGCACCCGGGCGGCGGTGGGCGAAGCCATCATGCACTCCCTTCACCCGAAGCATGAAGGCACATGGGGCGACCGCCGCCCGGTCGTGTCAAGTCCGTGCCGTTTCGTCACGCCCGCCGGCGCGCCTGGCGTCGATCATCGCGTCGACCAAGGGTTCGCCATTCGCGGCGATCGGCGTCACTCGCGGGACCGTTGCCGCTTCCGCCCGTCGCGCCGCCCGTCGCGATAATCGCGATGGCGATCCGCGTTGTGGCGACGCTCGTTCCGGTCCGACCTGTCGGTGGATTGAAGCTCGCGCGAGGGACGATGCAGGCGCCGGTGCCGATCGTGGTGGCGATAGGGCTTCTCGTCGCGGATCTTCATCCGCACTCTCCCGCGAGGGTGGAGGCGTATGTGGCGCGGCAGCGATCGTGGGGATGTCCCGGGCTCTGTTGAAAAGCTGAAGTAGGCGTCGTCGCCTGGAGCCGCTAGGCTCTGGGTGCTGATTCCATCAAGGAGAACGACGCCATGACCAAGACTACACGCAACGACCGTTCCTCGGAACCATCCTGTCGGCTCTTGCCATCGATGCCGGAGGCCTTCGACGATCCGCGCATGAGCGTCGATCGCTTCTGCCTTTTGGCGGGCCTCGAGTCTTTGAACGAGATGATGTCGGCGGACGCGGAAGCCTTGTGCGGTTCGCGCCACGCCCGCTCGGGCGAGCGCAAGGGCCATCGATGGGGCACGACCCGGAGCGAGATCGCCTACCACGGCGGCAAAGTGAAGGTCGAGCGCCCTCGGGTGGGGGACTTCGCGGGTCGGGAGATGAGCCTGCCGAGTTGGGAGCTGCTGTCGGAACCCGAACTCTTGCAAGCCTGGGCGATGAATCTGATGGTGATCAACGTCTCGACCCGCAAGTATGCCCGCGCGGTGCGCCTGCCGGACGATGCGGGCGGCGATCTGCCGGCGGCATCGGGTGACGCAACCTCGAAGTCGGCGGTCTCGCGCCGTTTCGTGGCGTTGACGCGAAGCAAGCTGAAGGCCTGGCTGGCGAGCCCGCTCGACGATCTCGATCTCGTGGTGCTCCAGATCGACGGGCTCCATGTCGGCGATCACCTGATGGTGGCGGCGATCGGCATCGACACCGGCGGCGCGAAGCACGTGCTGGGCCTGGCCGAGGGCGCGACGGAGAACGCGGCCACGGTGCAAGCCATGCTCGACAACCTGATCGAGCGCGGTCTCGATCCCGAACGGCCTCGGCTCTACATCGTCGACGGCGCCAAGGCGCTCTCGAAGGCGATCCGGCGGACCTTCGGGCGGGCGGCGGCCCTCCAGCGCTGCCAGGTGCACAAGGGGCGCAACATCACGGACCGGCTGGACGAGAGCCTCCATGCCGGCGTCAGGAAGGTCTTGCGGCAGGCCTGGCAGCAGGACGACGCGGCCAAGGCCGAACGGCTCTTGCGCAACCTCGCCCGCCGTCTGGAGCATGACGCACCCGGCGTCTCGGGCTCGATCCTGGAGGGCCTGGACGAGATCCTGACCGTGATCCGGCTCGGCCTCCCGCCGCAACTTCGACACTCGCTGGCTTGCACCAACGCCATCGAGAACGCGATCGGCACCGTCCGGACGGTGCAGCGGAACGTCAAGCGCTGGCGCAACGCCGAGATGGCGCTGCGTTGGACCGCCGCCGGCCTCTTGGAGGCGCAAAAGACCTTCCGCCGCCTCAAGGCCTACCGCCAGCTCCCCATCCTCGACGCCGCCCTGCGGGAGGCGGTGAGAAAGGCCGGAGCAAAGTCCGTCATTGAAGACATCGAGGTGGCCGCGTAGCCTCTCGATCAGACGATGCCTATCTCGCACTTTTCAACATTGGGTGGGACATCACCGCGATCGTGCCCGCCGCCATTTGCGGTTGGCGCGATAGTAGTACTGCCCGGAAAGGACGTGGAAGTAGACGCCCGCGCGCGGGTAATAGAAGTAGTCGTCGTGGTGATGTCGGGGTTGGACGGACGGTGGCCCATGTTCGTAGACCACACGGTTGCAAGCGGTCGGCGCACCGAGCAGGAACAGCGCCAACACCCATGCGACACATCGTATGGAGCGTCTTCCGGTCATCGGAGTTCGTTCCTCCTCGTCGCGCGCGCCCGCGACCCGAGACGCCCGAGCCCGCGCCGTCACCTCCACGATCGCGAGCATACCCGCTTTCGCCGGCGGAATCATTGATTGAGGTCGACCGCCGGATCCTCGGAGCTTGGCGCCCCGCGCGCCGGATCGGACGCGGCGCGGCGAAACGGATACATCCCCCTGCGTCGGCTTTCGTTTCCATGCTATGCCTCGGCCGGCGAGACCACATACCCGAGCGGAGAGCGGAATGGCCGAGTATTTGAAGCGGAGCCTGGATCAGTCGACCAAGGACGAGGCGGATCGCGCCGTGCGCCGGACGGTCGAGGAGATCTTGGAGTACGTCGCGGCCCGGGGCGAGATGGCGGTGCGCGAGCTGTCGGAGAAGTTCGATAAATGGTCCCCCGAGAGCTTTCGTCTGGGCCAGGAGGAGATCGATGCGCTGATCCACGGCCTCGGTCCCCAGATCGTCGATGACATCACCTTCGCCCAGGCGCAGATCCGCGCCTTTGCCCAGGCACAGCGCGCCGCCCTCCAGGACGTCGAGGTCGAGACCATTCCCGGCGTCGTCCTCGGCCACAAGAACATCCCCGTCAACGCCGTCGGCTGCTACGTGCCGGGCGGGCGCTATCCGATGGTGGCATCCGCCCATATGAGCGTGGTGACCGCCCGGGTCGCGGGCGTCGGCCGCATCGCGGCTGCTACACCGCCCAACGAGGGTGGCCCGCACGCCGCCACCATCGCCGCCATGGCCTTGGGCGGGGCGGACGAGATCTACTGCCTGGGCGGCGTGCAGGCGGTGGCGGCGATGGCGCTCGGCACCGAGATCATTGCCCCCGTCGACATGCTGGTCGGCCCCGGCAACGCCTATGTGGCCGAGGCCAAGCGCCAGCTCTTCGGCCGGGTCGGCATCGACCTGCTGGCCGGCCCGACGGAGATCCTGGTGATCGCGGATGAAACGGCCGATGCCGAGATGTGCGTCGTCGACCTCTTGGGCCAGGCGGAGCACGGCCCGACCTCGCCGGCGATCCTGCTGACCACGTGCGCGGCCTTGGCCCGCGAGATCGAGCCGGAAGTCGAACGCCAGCTGAAGATCCTCCCCACCGCCGACGTCGCCGGCCAGGCCTGGCGCGACTATGGCGAGATCATCGTCGCCCAGGACGAGCAGGAGATGCTGGTCGAGGCCGATCGCATCGCCGCCGAGCATGTCGAGGTGCTGACCCGCGATCCCGACTGGTTCCTCGCGCGGATGACCAACTACGGCGCCCTCTTCCTCGGGCCGGAGACCAACGTCTCCTACGGCGACAAGGTGATCGGCACCAACCACACGCTGCCCACCAAGGGCGCCGCGCGTTATACCGGGGGCCTGTGGGTCGGCAAGTTCATCAAGACCGTGACCTACCAGCGCTGCACGGAAGAGGCCAGCATCGAGATCGGCGAATACTGCTCCCGCCTCTGCGCCGTCGAACGCTTCTGGGGCCACAAGGAACAGGCCGACTTGAGGCTCCGGCGATATCGGAACCAGCCGCCGGCGGGATAGGACGCGGTCTACTTCTCGACCTCGGCGGCGGCGCGCTCCGCCTCGGCGCGTTGATCGGGCTCGACCGGCCAGCTCATGCAGGGGCGCGTGCCGGCCTGCAGGCGCATGAACCAGCGCGCCAGCCAGCCGCCGAGGCCCTTGGGCGGCGGCGGGGGGTTGGCCGGGGCCGGAGCGTCGTCAGCCATGGCCGAAGGCCGCCGCGTCGAAATCGTACTTGGAATTACAGAATTCGCAGGTGACGTCGAGCTTGCCGTCGACGGTCAGGTCTTCTATCGCCTCGGCCGACAGCGCCTCCAGCACGCGTTCGGCGCGCGGGCGCGAACAGCGGCAGCCGAAGGCGAGGCCGTGCGGCTCGAACACGCGCACGCCATCCTCGTGATAGAGCCGGTAGAGGAGATCGTCCGCGGCGAGGCCGGGATCGGTCAGCTCGCCGTCGGCGACGGTGGCCATCAGGGTGACGGCGCGGCGCCAGTCTTCATCCGTAACGGAGCGGTCGGGCTCCGCGCCCCTGGCCATCATCGCCGGATCGCCTTCCGGCAGGCGCTGGACCATGATCGCGCCGGCCCGCCAGGCCACTTCGCCATTGCCGTTCGCCATCTGGCCGGTGGCGATGCGGATCGCGGTCTGCACCTGTTCGGAATCGCGGAAATACTTGTGCGCGCACTCGGCCAAGGTGGCGCCTTCCAGCGGCACGATGCCCTGGTAGCGCTCGGTGTCGTCGCCCTGATCGACGGTGAAGGCGAGGTAGCCACCGCCCATCAGTCGCGGCACGGTCAAGGTCTGGCCGGCCGTCTCGGCCGTCAGCCGCGCGAGTTCCTCGGCGTCGAACTGGGCATAACCCCGGATCTTGCCTTCGCTGGTGCAGTCGACCACCAGCATGCGGGTGATGCCGTCTCCCTTGGCCTGGAGGGAAAAGACGCCTTCGTACTTGAGGGCACCGGCCAGGATCGCGGCGAGCGCGATGCCCTCGCTCAACAGGCGCGCGATCGGTGGCGGGTAGTCGTGGCGCCGCACGATTTCGTCGACGGTCGGGCCCAATCGGACCAGACGGCCGCGCACGCCCGCCCCCTCGACCTGGAAAGGACGGATCAGGTCGTCGCCGCGCATGGGCTAACGCCCCCTCGTTGGCCGCCATGATTGGCGGCGCCCCCGACCGCCCCGCTCCCCCGGCCCAACCACCCTTGGAGTGTACCCTTGGGGTGCCCTGGGGGGTGGTTTTGCCGGGGGAGCGGGGCGGCCGGGAGTCGAGATAGTCGCCTCTAGCCCAGGCACCAGGAAAGAATTCCCTTCTGCGCGTGCAGGCGGTTTTCGGCCTGGTCCCAGACAACGGATTGCGGCCCGTCGATGACCTCGTCGGTCACCTCCTCGCCCCGGTGCGCCGGCAGGCAGTGCATGAAAACGGCGTCTTCGCGCGCGAGCGCCATGGTCCGGGCGTTGATCTGGTAGGGCGCCAGCATGTTGTGGCGGTCGGCCGTTTCGCCATCGTGCATCGAGACCCAGGTATCGGTGACGACGCAGTCGGCGCCGGCGAGTGCTGTTTCCACGTCGCCGGTCACCACGACATCGGCGCCCTGGCGACGCGCCCGGGACAACATCCGGTCCGAGGGCCGGAGTTCTTCCGGCGTCGCCAGGCGCAGCGAATAGCCGAAGCGCGCGGCGCCCTGGATCCAGGTGTCGGCGACGTTGTTGCCGTCGCCCGCCCAGGCGACGGTCTTGCCGGCGATCGTCCCGCGATGCTCCTCGTAGGTCATCACGTCGGCCATCAACTGGCAGGGATGGGTGGCGTCGGTCAGGCCGTTGATCACCGGCACGGTGGCGTTGGCCACCATCTCGGCCAGGATTTCCGGCGCGTGGGTGCGGATCAGGATGATGTCGACATAGCGCGAGAGCACGCGGGCGGTATCGGCCACCGATTCACCGCGCCCCAACTGCATGTCGGCCGTGTTGGCGATCAAGGTCTGGCCGCCCAGCTGCCGCATCGCCACGTCGAAGGAGATCCGCGTTCGGGTCGAGGGTTTGTCGAACACCATGGCGAGCAGCCGGCCGTCCATCGGCCGGCTGTCGTCCATGGCCGCCTTGCCCTTGTCGCCGCGGGTCGCCTTGCGGGCCTTCGCCTCGTCGAGAATGTCGCGCAAGGTCTCGCCATCGAGTGCGTCGATATCGACGAAGTGGCGGATGTCGCTCATGACGCCAGCTTTTCGCAGACCCGCTCGATCGCCCCGATCACCTCGTCGACCTCGGTCTCGCCGATGGTGAGCGGCGGCAGCAGCCGGACGACGTTGTCGCCCGCCGGCACCGTCAGCACGCCTTCCTCGCGTAGCGCGTTGACCACGTCCATATTGGTGGGCTTGGTCTTGAAGCCGATGAAGAGGCCCTGGGCGCGGATATCCTCGATGACGCTGTCGTTCCGCTGGCGGAGCGCCTCCAGCCGATCGGCGAGTTTGCCGCCGACCTCCTGGACGCGTTCCATGAAGCCGTCTTCCAGCAGGACGTCGAGCACCGCGTTGCCGGCCGCGACCGACATCGGATTGCCGCCGTAGGTCGAGCCGTGGGTGCCCGCGACCATGCCCTTGGCGGCCTCCGTGGTGGCCATGCAGGCGCCGATCGGCATGCCGCCGCCGAGCGCCTTGGCGAGCGTGACGATGTCCGGCGCGGCCCCGGTCCATTCATGCGCCAAGAGCTTGCCGGTCCGGCCCATGCCGCTCTGCACCTCGTCCAGGATCAACAGCAGGCCGTGCTCGTCGCAGATGGCCCGCAGGCCCTCCAGCATGCCGTCGGGCAGGATGTTGATGCCGCCCTCGCCCTGCACCGGTTCCACCATGATGGCGGCGGTCGCGTCGGTGATGGCGGCGCGGACCGCGTCCAGATCGTCGAAGGGCACGTGGTCGAAGCCGTCGACCTTGGGGCCGAAACCGTCCAGGATCTTGGCCTGGCCGGTCGCCGCCATGGTGGCCAGCGTGCGGCCGTGGAAGGCGTTCTCGAAGGTGATGATGCGGTAGCGTTCCGGCTGGCCGTTCACGTGGTGATAGCGCCGGGCCATCTTGATCGCGCACTCGTTGGCCTCCGCGCCCGAATTGGCGAAGAATACCTGGTCGGCGAAGCTGGCGGCGGTCAGCCGGTCGGCCAGGCGTTCCTGGCCCGGAATTCGGTAGAGATTGGAGACGTGCATCAGCTCGCCCGCCTGGCGCTGGATCTCGGCCACCAGGTGGGGGTGGCTGTGTCCGATGCAGACCACGGCGATGCCGGTGGCGAAATCGAGATAGCGCCGGCCCTGGTCGTCCCAGAGATAGGCGCCCTCGCCACGCACGAACGAGACGTCCGTCCGGGCATAAGTCGGTAGCACGGCTGAAGAAACCACGTCTCCGCTCCAATCAAAAAAGCGGCGCCGGAAGCGCCGCAAGCCTACGGGAGCCGGTAAATAAGCGGCCCCGGGGGGGATATGTCAACCTTTGGCCCGCGCGCGCCGTTTGCCCGGACACCCGATCCCTCGGACGCGAGGCGGTCACGTCGCTCCGAACGCCGCCGCCGTTGCCCGGGGTCTCGTCCCCGCGGCCCGCCGGTCCGGCGCCGGCCGGGCGCCGCTTGCGCGCCTCGGCGGGGCGGGGGCCATCGGGATTAAGGCCGTGGCCAACGAATGCCAACTTATCACCGCGCCGGCGCAAAATCGACGCGCGCCGGGCCCGCCGCCGGGCCGGGACGTGGCGCGAAAACCCGTCGCCGAAGGCCTCGACCGCGTGGGATCCATGTCTCTGATATGGCGTCCCGCCCGAGAGCACGCAAGGCGCCGGCGGCGGGGACCTAACATATTGATTCCAAGCATTATTCCGGCGCCCGCGAGACGCCCGCCAGGATCCCAGGGCGGTCCGTAGCGTCCCGCCGCCCACCGCCGATGGGCCCCTCGGGACGGGTGTGCGTGGGCCTGGATTATGGCAAATATACGTCCCGGCACACGTCGTCCAGGGTAGGCATAAGGTATACATCGAGGCGGCAAAAGTGGGCGTGACGGAGGTCGAATCGGCTCGAAAAGGCTACTTTTGCCCCCGGCGGCGGGCGCGAGCGGCCGAAGGGCCGAGAATCGTCCCGGCGTCATATTGGCGTCGTTTTCGCGCCGCGCCGGCGCGGCCGGGGCGTGCCATCGGGTTCTCGCCGTCGCGCACCCGGGTCGGGCTCGTCCGGGCCGAGAAGTGGATACTTCAAGACCGGGCCCGCCGACGGCACAACGCCATGCAAGATGCAAGACGCGACCCCGATCCTCGCCTTGGGTACACAAAGTAAACTTTATCACATAAGCCTATTTCCCGCCCTACATGTTCTTTGTATCGGCCAGTTGTAACATCCGTAGGTAGACATGTCTTCGTAGGAGGTTCGAAAATCGATTTCGTCTATTTTGATGTCGGCTTCTTTTTTTGAAACTTGAAGGCATGTGTTAGAAATGCTATGCTAGTAATTCCTAATGGAACAAGGTGGTGGGCATGACGCAAGATCCAAACATCCTGTTGCTAAATATCTCCGACGCACCGGCTCAATATCAGAAGGTTTCCATTTTGGTCAGAAAACTCTTGATCATTATTCTCACATCATAATTGATCCGCTAGAGATAGTTGGAACAATGAACGCGGCCATTATCACCTACACTCAGCAAAGTGATAGTCATAAGGAATCTCACGAAAGACACATGATGGACACTCTCAACTAGCGCCTTGAAGAGCTAAATGACTCAGCGCAATATGGGGCGATTATAATTTGTTTATCCCGGCCTATAGTAGGACTTATTTCAAGACAAGGATATATATTAGTCAAATATAAGGATTGGCCGCTCGCTGGTATATGCCAACCCGTCCGACGCGAAGTTCCTCGCGTTGAGTATATTGGGCCCGCTGCGGCCGAACAATATGCTAGCACGATAATTCAGTCTACAGATAAATTTGATGTTGAACTTATTTTCATTGACCTTGACCCATTATTCATTTCGAAAGCATGGACAACAGGCCGACGATCTGTATATGGAGGCTTTAAAAGGATTTCCGAGAGGGGGGGGTATTGTTTATTCGGGCTCGGTCTAATTGGAATGGCTGCGATGATGAATACTTTCAAAAACTAATTGAAGGCATCGTCATGTTCTCCAGCTTGGTTGTGGAAGAACCGCGCCCCAAGAAGGTCGAGCCGCCAAGCTGATCTCGTGCATATGTAACACAACGAGAGCATGGAAATATAGAGGAATTATCGGAGTTGAGAAAGGAAGAGCATTGTCTAAAAGTTAGGATAGTCGAAAAGACAACTGAGATAGAAGTTGATACGTGGTTGAGGGCGCTATATACATCTTCTGGCGGTGAATTTGTTGAATCACTACTGAAAGTTCTGGAATGCCTTGAGTTTAAAGCCGTTCACGGGCCAGATAGTCAGACAGACATCTTTGCCTTTGATGGAGAAACAGTTTTAGCAATAGAGGCGAAAGGGCGTGATAAAGGAGTTAAGACCTCTCATATTCGTCAAGCCCGAAATTGGATAGATCAGGTGATTTTTGCGCAGGAAAGAGCGCCACATGTGCGAGATGTTGTAATCCAAAAAAATATTCCAATATTAACTGAGCTGGGAATTCCGACGAATGATGAAGGTAGTGATAATTTTACTCCTCTCCCGACGAAAGCAGCAATTATTCAGAACACATTTCGTCGTAGCCCACTTGCTGATAGATACCCTGAGAATCCGAGCCAGCCAAGTTTTTCCGAGGATGCAAGAAGGGCAATAGATTCGTTCGATGCTGTAGCCCTTAGTGTCTGGCCCGAAAAGAGTTGAGTGATTTCAGTCAGTTGTGATTCACTGTTTGTATTTAGCAACCAGGGAGACACAACATGTGGACCAAAATCACTCGCCCGAAGTATGAACGCGACCTGCTGCGCTACGCAAGCGACCTGACGGATGGAGAATGGAAGGTGCTGGAGCCGTTGCTGCCTCGCGCCAAAGCGCTGGGACGGCCTCGGACGACGGCATTGCGCGAGGTGGTGAACGCGATCCTCTACCTACTGCGTAGCGGCTGTCCATGGCGCATGCTGCCCCGGGACTTCCCGCCACGCTCGACGGTGCAGCGCTACTTTTATCTCTGGCGGGACGACGGCACCTGGTCCGAGGTCAACCGGCAACTGCTGGTCGCGGCGCGCGAGGCCGAGGGCCGCGCGGCCGGCCCGTCGGCCGGTATCATCGACAGTCAGAGCGTAAAAACCACGGAAAGCGGCGGTATCCGGGGCTTCGACGCCGGAAAGAAAGTCAAGGGCCGCAAGCGTCACATCCTCACCGACACCGGCGGCCTGCTGGTCGCGGTCGTGGTCCACGGCGCCGAGATCCAGGACCGCGACGGCGCGCCGGCGGTGTTCGCCGCCATCCCCCGCCACTTTCCCCGCCTGCGCCACGTCTTCGCCGACGGCGCCTATGCCGGGCCCAAGCTCGAGGGCGCACTGAAGCGGATCGGCCGCTGGTCGCTGGAGATCGTCAACCGTCCCGCGGGCGTGAAGGGCTTCCAACTCCTGCCCCGCCGATGGGTCGTCGAGCGCACGCTCGCCTGGCTCAATCGAAACCGGCGGCTGGCCAAGGACTTCGAGACGGCCATCGAGACCGCCGAGGCCTGGATCTTCCTCGCCAGCATCCAACTCCTCACGCGCCGTCTCGCAAGAGCCTGAAAACACTCGATTCATTTCGAGTCGGATTCTTACGGGATTACAGGCCCTTGGGATGTACTTGGACCTGAGAGATAAGGGGGGGTCAACGGCGGACCTACAAAGTCTTCTTACTAAGACGGTGGGAGTCTTAGAAGGGTATGAAGATTGGAGAGAGTTTCTGATAAATATAAAACCAAAGAATTACACCTTATCAGATAAATGCTCCTTGATCGTAAAACTTGCCTGACGCCTCCTACTCAACGGTCAACTCGTCGCTGACCATCTCCGGCTTCAAGTGACCATAGTGGCCTTCGATCACCGGCACGCTCGTGCCCATGTTCTCTGCCAACGTATAGACGGTGATCTCCTTGGTGAGCCTCTGTGTCGCATAGTAGTGGCGGAACGAATATGCGTCGCGCTCCTTTCCACGGCTGTCATGTCGAACGCCGGCAGCTTCCAGCAAGGCGCGTAGCCCCTTCTTGAAGGACTTGATCTGATCGCCATCGGCAGTGCTGAACACATAGCCGTCAAGCTGATCATGGGTTCCGTCGTCATTCCCATATCGATATATGTTCAGGCGCTCATCGATGTTGAAGATATGGTTCGTCGTGTTGTCACGACCGACGAGGGTCCTCTCCTTGTTTTTGCCGCTCACATAGAGCTTGGTCGCCGTCTTCCCATCTGGCGTCGCCAAAGTGGGGATGTCCCGGGCTCTGTTGAAAAGCTGAAGTAGGCGTCGTCCGCCTGGAGCCGCTAGGCTCTGGGTGCTGATTCCATCAAGGAGAACGACGCCATGACCAAGACTACACGCAACGACCGTTCCTCGGAACCATCCTGTCGGCTCTTGCCATCGATGCCGGAGGCCTTCGACGATCCGCGCATGAGCGTCGATCGCTTCTGCCTTTTGGCGGGCCTCGAGTCTTTGAACGAGATGATGTCGGCGGACGCGGAAGCCTTGTGCGGTTCGCGCCACGCCCGCTCGGGCGAGCGCAAGGGCCATCGATGGGGCACGACCCGGAGCGAGATCGCCTACCACGGCGGCAAAGTGAAGGTCGAGCGCCCTCGGGTGGGGGACTTCGCGGGTCGGGAGATGAGCCTGCCGAGTTGGGAGCTGCTGTCGGAACCCGAACTCTTGCAAGCCTGGGCGATGAATCTGATGGTGATCAACGTCTCGACCCGCAAGTATGCCCGCGCGGTGCGCCTGCCGGACGATGCGGGCGGCGATCTGCCGGCGGCATCGGGTGACGCAACCTCGAAGTCGGCGGTCTCGCGCCGTTTCGTGGCGTTGACGCGAAGCAAGCTGAAGGCCTGGCTGGCGAGCCCGCTCGACGATCTCGATCTCGTGGTGCTCCAGATCGACGGGCTCCATGTCGGCGATCACCTGATGGTGGCGGCGATCGGCATCGACACCGGCGGCGCGAAGCACGTGCTGGGCCTGGCCGAGGGCGCGACGGAGAACGCGGCCACGGTGCAAGCCATGCTCGACAACCTGATCGAGCGCGGTCTCGATCCCGAACGGCCTCGGCTCTACATCGTCGACGGCGCCAAGGCGCTCTCGAAGGCGATCCGGCGGACCTTCGGGCGGGCGGCGGCCCTCCAGCGCTGCCAGGTGCACAAGGGGCGCAACATCACGGACCGGCTGGACGAGAGCCTCCATGCCGGCGTCAGGAAGGTCTTGCGGCAGGCCTGGCAGCAGGACGACGCGGCCAAGGCCGAACGGCTCTTGCGCAACCTCGCCCGCCGTCTGGAGCATGACGCACCCGGCGTCTCGGGCTCGATCCTGGAGGGCCTGGACGAGATCCTGACCGTGATCCGGCTCGGCCTCCCGCCGCAACTTCGACGCTCGCTGGCTTGCACCAACGCCATCGAGAACGCGATCGGCACCGTCCGGACGGTGCAGCGGAACGTCAAGCGCTGGCGCAACGCCGAGATGGCGCTGCGTTGGACCGCCGCCGGCCTCTTGGAGGCGCAAAAGACCTTCCGCCGCCTCAAGGCCCACCGCCAGCTCCCCATCCTCGACGCCGCCCTGCGGGAGGCGGTGAGAAAGGCCGGAGCAAAGTCCGTCATTGAAGACATCGAGGTGGCCGCGTAGCCTCTCGATCAGACGATGCCTATCTCGCACTTTTCAACATTGGGTGGGACATCACCGTCAAAGTCTGGATAGCCGAAAGCCCCTCATTGCTACTGACGGTCTCCAGAAAGCGGGGAAGCCACAGTCGAAGAAAAGGGGCGGGCCAATATACCAACCCGCCCCATCCCTTCCGAAGATCTACCGTCGCTTCCCAGTCCGCCGCCTCGCTTTGACGTCCATTAGCACAATGTCGAGTTCACCGGCACCGACAACCTCACGGAGGGCCTCAAGCGTGGGCACCAGGTTCTCCGCGTCACCGACCTCGATGGTCGGTTTCTTGGGGACAACTTCCGGTCGGCGGTTCCCATACCGCACATCAAGTATGTATCGCCCCTGCTCGTCTTTCCAGTACCATTGCCGAAACCTGACCGGCGCCTCCTTTCGCGTGCGCTCACCGCTCTCCGTGTCTGCCACCCATCGCATGACCCGCCGAACATAGGGTAAGGTGTAGCGCACCCGGTTCCTTGGACACAAGTTTGTCTCACGCGGCGGGCCTGATTGAGATCGCGGCGTGCCACGCCTGACGAGCTTGAGCGGGGCTCAGGTAGCCGTTCTTTTCGACGATCCACTGGGCATTGTAGAGTTCGACGAAGTCGCGGACGGCGTCCCGCAGCTCCGCGATGTTGCGGTAGATGCGACCATGGATGATCTGTTCCTTCAGCGTGCGATTGAACCGCTCGGCGACGCCGTTGGTCTGGGGCTCGGCGACGAAGGCGTAGGACGGCTGGATGCCCCAGAACTTGATCTGGTTGGTGAAGTGGTCCGACAGATACTGGGAGCCGTGATCCATCCGCAAGGCCAGCCCCCGAGCCGCGCCGGCCGCGGTCGAGCCATACAGCCCGGCAAGCCCCATGGAGATCGGCTGCAGGGCGGCGAAGCGGTCGCCGCGCTTGCAGACATGCCAGCCGACACACTCGGCGTTCCAATGCTCGACGGCGGTGAAGATCCAGCCCCAGCCGTCGTCCACCGTGAACACCCGAACGCCATCGGTGCCCCACATGAGGTTCGGGGCATGAGTGATGATCTCACCGTCATGGGGATTGCCGCCACGGCGGCGGCAGCGATGGGGCGAGAGCAGATTGTTCTCGCGCATCAGGCGGAGCACCCGCTTGCGGGCAACCCGGATGTCGCGACAGACCCGAAGCCGAGCCCAGACCTTGCGGTAGCCCTCGCCCTCCCAGGGCGATGCCTCCAGGTCGGCTTCGATCGCCACCAGCAGCGCCTGGTCCGAGATCGCGGGCTTCGGTCCCCGACGCTTTGCCGGCGGCTGCTCGGCGTGCTGGCCGGAGGTCATGGCGTAGAACGAGGAGCGGGCCATGCCCCAGGCGGCGCAGACCCGCCGCAGGCCGTAGGCCAGACCCGTGCCGGGCGAGGTGGCGGCACTCATCGCCGCGACCTCCGCCGCCCCAAAGGGCCGAAGGTCTCCGTCTTGGCCTCCAGCAGTTCCACCTGCATGGTCAACTCTCCGATCCGCTTCATGGCGCTATCCAGTTCCGCCTGCACCGGATCGCCCTTGCGTTGCTTGAGCGAGGCGTCGATCCCGCCGATCGCTTTCTCACGCCACTGCTCGAGCCGGAAGATCTCTACGCCCAACTGGCGCGACAGAAGTTGCACCGGCTCGTCACGCAAAAGCCGCGGAACGACCTCACGCTTGCGCGCCACCGTCCATCGCTGGCCAAGTCCCAGCGGGCCTGCCGGCAAAGCCTGGCCTGGGGAAAACGTGGACGAGCCAAGCTCGCCCGCATTTACCACAGGCCCATCAACAGCAACTTTCTTCTCAAAATTATCGGCCATGTTCCGGTCCTCCTTGGACACTTCGATTAAGCCAATTCTGTGTCCAAGGAAATCGGGTCCGACTCAAACATAGGGTAAGGCGGTCGCACGTTGAACGGTTCAGAGGCATGTTTAACAGCTCGGGAGTAACCCATGCGGGACATCTCGATTCAACGATACTTAGATGGCGCCGCGGTTTCCCGCATGGGTTACTTCTGCTGAACGTGAATACTCCCAACCAGCACATACTTTGTGCTTCGAATTCTGGGGACAGTTAACAGTTTGTGCGGCCGACCGTCCGCCAATTATGCCTATTGGAAACATAGAGGGCCCAGCCGCATCCGGCCGGGCCCTTCGGAGAAATGTGGTGGGCGCACACGGACGCGAACCGTGGACCCGCTGATTAAGAGGCAACCGTGCCATAAGTTAAAATATTGAAATCATTGAGTGTTCATTGTGAATTCATGAATATGTGTAACTAACTGTGTATATATTCAGCGGCTTTCATCCCGCCTGCAGCATTAATCTGAGAAAGGCCTCTTCCTCCGGCGTTGACATCCACCGCACGATAAAGCGCTACTCGACCTTCGCCGAGTTCCACGGCATGGAGGACACGATCGGGCGCATCGTCAACTACTTCTGGTTCGCCGCCCAGGGTCTGAGGAGCGCAAGCAAATCCTCTACATGCTGGGGCCCGTCGGCGGCGGCAAGTCGTCCCTCGCCGAACGGCTGAAACGGATTATGGAGGAGAAGCCGATCTACGTCTTGAAGGCGGGCCGACGACTCAAGGCCTGCTGGAGTTCGTCGAGATGTTCAAGGCGCCGATCAAGGTGCTGCACCCGCTGCTGACGGCGAACCAAGAAAGCAACTACGTCGGCACCGAGAGCGTCGGCGCCTTCTCCTACCAGGGTATCGTGCTGGCCCAATTGGACGAATTCGAGTGGCAGCAGTTCAAGGGCAACAAGAACAACGAGGCTTTCCTCGACCGGATCTGCCTCGTCAAAGTGCCCTATTGCTTGAGGGTGCGCGCATCAATACTGGTAACAATACCAAATTCATTCAAACGTATAGGATGCACTTTTACAAAATGCTGCACGCAGGAGCAGAGCGTCTACAAGATATATGCCTCTAGTGTGATTATCTACTGGCACTTGTACTTCTGACCATTGGCATCAAGTGAATTTTAACCACGTTGTATCAGAATGGCTGAGTAGTGCGAAGCGCCAGGTCTCGAAACGTGGGATTGAGCGGATACGGGGGGAGTTTGTCCGTACGATGGAACGATTGACTAGCGAGGTGTCAACATGCTGGAGTATCCACCAGAGATGATCCTTCTTGGCGCCGCCATTGTAACCATTATTGTGGGTTGTTCTCACATGTGGGATCGGTGGTTTGGACCCAAAAGGACAAGAAAGAAACCACCCGCCCGCTGATGTGCGAGCGGGTGTCTGCTGGGCTAATCCGGCAGACATCTAACGCGCGAAATTCCGGGGACAGTTAACTGTTTTGTCGAAATTCCGGGGACAGTTAACAGTTTTGTGCGGCCGACCGTCCGCCAATTATGCCTATTGGAAACATAGAGGGCCCAGCCGCATCCGGCCGGGCCCTTCGGAGAAATGTGGTGGGCGCACACGGACTCGAACCGTGGACCCGCTGATTAATACCAACCGCCAATGAGGGGAACTCATTGCCGGTTGTCGGGCGTTCAAACGCCACGCGGGCTTTTCCTCGCATAACCTCGGGCGCGCGGTCGCGCTTGCCGAGTGGCGATGAGTCGAACTCATCGCCACTCGGTATAAGAGGCAACGGCACGAGCTTGTAACTAATTGAAATTACGTAATAAAATCGAATTAATCCTGTGTATGTGTAAGAGTAGTGTGTTGGATTTGCCTGAATGTAGGCTCGGTCGCCGAGTTGTCGGGCCTCCACACCGACGCCTGCTGCCACGAAACGGGTGTACCGTGGGTTTGTTGAAAAAGTCGATGCCAACGCTAAAACAAGGCTTCGGCCTCTTGGCCGTCCCTTAAATATCAAAGGCTTACGACAGCCACGTCACGAGCGTTTCGCCGATCTTCGACTTTTTCAACAACCCCACTGTCTCCGGAATTGCACTGGGCAAGACGTCGACACTTGGCCCCCAACGCCGCTTCCCCATGCAAGATGCAAGACGCGACCCCGATCTCCCGTGCCTAGGCAGGCGCCACCGGCGGCATGCCCGCCTGGGCGCGGACCCGGTTCAGGTAGTCGACCATACCGGTCTCCATGGTCCACTTCGCCTTGAACCCAAGGTCTTCGACCAGCCGCCTGTTGCTCATTAGCTGAAGCGGCTCCGCCACCGGCTCCGTTTCCTCATCGATCCGGGCGTCGGGTAGGATGCGTCCGAGGTAGCTGGTGACGTCTCCGACGGTACGGCGCTCGGACCTTACGTTGAAGACCCTGTGGGCCGGGTCCTTGACCGTCAGGGCCAGGTACCAGGCCTCGGCGGCGTCGGCCCCGTATATCCAGTCGGTGGGCGTGTCTCCCTTGGGCATGGTGATGGGCTCCCCAAGGGCGGCCAGCTCGGGCAGCACCATGTGATGGGGCACCTCGGGGATCGGCGTCAGCCGGCTGGGCCAGGAGCCACGCTGGCCGCGACCCAGGCCAAACACGGAGGTGGGCCGGAGCGCGACATAGTCCAACCCATGTCTCTCTCTGTACACCTGGAGCACGTGTTCGCCCCAGAGTTTTGATACGCCGTAGAGGCTCGCGGGTATCGGAGCGACGTCCTCGTCGACCTCGTCGAGGGGGTTGGGATTGCCAAGGTAAACCGCCGCCGAGCTGGCGTAGGCAACCCGCTCGACACCGTGGAGACGGCATGCCTCGAAGACGTTGGCCGAGCCCATGCACTGGACTCTTAAATAGGGGACGAATTTTTCAGGGACCGCGTCTCCCAGAATCGCCGCCAGATGGACCACCCGGTCCACTCGGTAGCGGTCCATCGTTGCCAGAATCTCGGACTGTTCGAGGATGTCCCCGTGTACCAAAGTTACGTTGTCCTTGATCTCCTCGACCCTGGACATCGTCGGATACATGTCGAAGAGCACGACGTTGTTCTCACCCTTCTCTTGGACCAGGTGCCGGGCCAGATAGGAGCCCAGGAAACCCGTACCGCCCGTGATCAGAATCGTCATAATGTCCTCTCTATGCGTCGGGGTGGGTGGTGGCGACGCCAAGACCGGCTCTGAAGCCGTCCTCGGCAAACCGGAGAGCGGTCCGGACCCCCGGAATAGGGGTCAGATCTTGTATTTTGCAACTCAGCTTGGCGGCCATGTCGGGAGCGAGAATACAGTCTTGCAAGAAACAAGACCTGATCCCAAAGGCGCGGGCCGAGCGGTGGGTCAGCCGAGCGCGTCCCGGTGAGTCGTCATGAAGTCCACCGTGGCGTCGATCGTGCGCTGGATGTCGGCCTCCGTGTGGGACGCGCCGAGATAGGCGCGCGTTCCGTTGACCGGGTAGATGAAGATATCCCGGTTCAGCATGTGGTTTCGGTAGGCTTGCTCTTTCTTTCTGGCCCCGCCCTCTTCATAGGTCAGCACATCCCGCCAGTTCTCCGGCGGCTCGCGCTCGAAGTGGAGATACCAGACCGAACCCAGGCCCACGCAGCAGGCGCGCACCCCCAACCTGTCGATGGCGCCCTGTATCCCCCCACGCAGCTGGTCCCCAAGCGCAAACAGGCGCTCATAGGTGCCGGGTCGCTCGAGGATTTCGATCGTCTTCAATGCCGCGGCCGCGCTCACGGGATTGCCGTTGTAGGTGCCCGACAGAAGCGCGCCGCCGGGCGGGTTCATCACGCTCATGAACTCCTTCCGCCCGACCACGGCCGAAATGGGGTAACCGTTCCCCATCGCCTTGCCGAAGATCGCGACGTCCGGAATGACGCCTTCGAGCGACTGCGATCCGCCGAGCGCATGGCGGAATCCGGTCACGATCTCATCGAAGATCAACAGGACCCCGCTCTCGTCGCAGAGCGCACGGAGCGCGGCCAGGAATCCGGGATTTGGCTTGAGGTTCGTACCGTGAACGTAGGGCTCCACCACGAGCGCCGCGATCTCTTGCCTGCGGGCGTGAAGCGTCTCGGCCACCGCGTCGATGTCGTTGAAGGGACAAACCAACACGGAATCGCGGATCTCGGGCGGAAGCCCCGTCGTGCCCGGCACGGTCGTCGGCGCCGACGCGGGCCCGGCGTCGGCGCGCGATGGCTGGATGCTGACAGCGATCACATCGGCCCAGCCCTGATAGCCGCCCTCGAATTTCACGACCTTCGATTTGCCCGTGTAGGCGCGGGCGACCCGGAGTGCCAACTGCATCGTGTCGGTGCCCGCGTTCGAGAAGGCGCTCATCTCCGCGCAGGGGATATGCTCTTTCAGCTTCTGCGCCAGGCGGATCTCGAAGGGGTGGGGCAGCGCGAACTGGTTGCCGTGGTTTCGGATGACCTCGATCACGGCCTCGTCGACTTCCGGGTCGCCATGGCCCAGGATGATGGGGCCGGAGGCGCAGTGATAGTCGAGGAACGCGTTGCCATCGATATCGGTGATGTAGGCGCCCTTCGCCCGCGCGGCATAGATGAGGTTCGGCGACCACCACTTTCCGCAGGGCGCGCCGCCGGGCGTCACCTCGGACGCCTCGCCGTGATATTGGGCGGACCGGGCCAGCGACTTTTCGATCTCGATCTCCATGATCCCTCCCCGTATGCGCATCACGCTGGCAAGCCCGGCGCCCTCGGCCAAAAAGGGGTCAAGTCTTGAATTGTGAATTTCAAGGCCCAATCAAAGGCGCCGCTCCCGCACGTCCCGCCGTCGAGTTCATGGAGGAGGGTTACCCGGATCGGCGAAGTCGTCAAGGACGCGCGCAAAACGCGCGCCAGCGGACCTGGTCGGTGATCCTTGACGACCTCGCCGATCCGGGCGAAGAGGCCACCATGAGATCGACGGTGGGGACCGGCGATGTCCCGATCGATTGGCAAGGGACGGTGACCGGGTTCGCGCCAATCCAGAGCGGTCATTCGGAAAAAGGGGTCACAAAAATGGGGTCAGGTCTCGAATGGTGAATTGCCGTACCGCATGATCGCCGGATGGCAAGACCGCCGCGCATCGAATATCCAGGCACGCTCTATCACGTGACGAGCCGCGGCACTGCGCGCGCCGACATCGTCGCGGGCGACGAGGATCGCCGGCTCTTCACCGAGATGCTGGGCGCGAGCGTCGAGCGCTTCGCCTGACTCTGCCACGCCTGGTGCCTGATGGACAACTACTACCATCTGCATCTGCTGGTCGAGACGCCGGCGGCGAACCTGTCTCGTGGCATGCGCCAGCTGAACGGCGCCTTCACCCAGCGCCTGAACCGGCGGCACGGTCGCGTCGGCCACGTCTTCAAAGGCCGCTACCAGGCGATTGTGGTCGAACGCGAGGCGCATCTGCTGGAACTCGCCCGCTACGTGGTTCCGAACCCGGTCCGTGCCGGCCCGCGCGACGGCGCCGCCAGATGGCGCTGGAGCAGCTGCCGCGCGACGGCGGGGCTGAGCCCGGCCCGCCCCTTCGAGCATGTCGCTTGGCTGCTCGGCCGGTTCGATGCGGATGGCGAGCGGGCCCGCGCCGCCTATCGGCGTTTCATCGCGGGGGACCGGCGGGCCGCGCGCCCGGCGCCATCCGGCGCGAGCGACGCTCGCGGCACTCCGGGCGGCATGGCCGGAGCGGGCCGAGTGGATGGCCCGGGCGCAGCGGGAGCACGGCTATACGATGAGCGCCATCGCCGCGGCCGCCGGCCTGCACTATTCGCCCGTTTCGAAGATCATCAAGGCGTGGGAAGAGGGGCGCCGTTCACAATTCAAGAGCTGACCCTAGTTGTGCGCCCCAAGGCGGGGCAGACATCGATGCCGTGCGCTGCTAGCATCGGTTCGCGAGGCGGAGACGAGCCGCTTCGCCGGATAGAGGAACAAGGACAATGAACAGGATCACCCTAGCGATGTCGGCCATCGCCTTGCTAGCGTCCTTGGTCATCCCCTCGAGCGGAGCGCTGGCGCAGTTTGCGACCGACGTGCAATGCGCCCAATGCGTCGGGACCGGCGATATCGCCTTCGGGGCCGTGCGCGAAGGCCGAATTGCCGACGGGGCGGTCACCAACAGGAAAATTGCGTTCGGCGCGGTGCGCGAAGCCCGAATTGCCGACGGGGCGGTCACCAACAGGAAAATTGCGCCCGGCGCGGTGCGGGAAGGCCGGATCGCGAACAGAGCCGTCACGACGCCCAAGATCGCGCTCGGCGCGGTGGTGGAGGGCCGCCTGGCCAACGGCGCCGTCGCGACGAACAAAATCCGCGACGGCGCGGTGACCACCGCCAAGATCGCCGATGGCTCAGTGACGGTGGCCAAGCTGGCGTCGGGTCCCTCCAGCACCTTTGCCCGAATCATCCTGATTCAGGGGGACGGAACCGATTTGGCAAATTGCACCGCCCTGACCGATGCGCTGGCCGCCATTGTCGACAACAGCACCACGACGCGCTACCTCATCAAGCTCGAACCCGGCATTTATGACTGCGGTACGACGGTTATCAATATGAAACCGTACGTCGATATCGAAGGGTCGGGCATGCGGCTCACCAAGGTCACGGGCACGGTGAACGATTCGTCGACTGCGTTGCTGTTTGGCGCCAGCAATTCGGAACTGCGTTACTTGACGGTGGAAAACGTCGACTCGGCCTCGACGGTCACGAGCATCCGCGCCAACAGCGCGAACCCTTTCAGTATGCTCCATGTTCAGGCACTGGCGACGAATAACGGGTCCAGCGTCGGCGCCATGACCGCCGTTTATATCAATGGCGGTACCGCCGAGCTGCATGGGATCTTCGCTCAAGCCGAAGGCTGTGCATGCGGATCGAGCAGCGCGGCCGGCGTGGTCGTCGTGGGCGGCGCGACACTCACGATGCTGAACAGCACGTCGACGGCGACGGTCGGCATATTCAAGCGGGGAATTAGCGTCTTCCAGGCGAGCGACGTCGAGATCCGCAATTCGGAACTCGTCGCCACGGCGGGCGGCATCCATATCGACGCGACGAGTGGGGCAAGTACCGTCAAGGTGGCGTCGAGCCTCGTCGATTTCAACGCGGTGCTTCTCGGTGGTGCCGCGGTCGGTGACATCGACTGTGTGGGCGCATTCGACGCGAACTATGTGGCGCACGACACCAATTGTCAGTGAGGTTCGTCGAGTGATCGAACGGCGAACGGGATGGCGTCGTCATCGGGGTCGGCGCCGGTAAATAGAGCCTGAAGATCGGCGTTTGAGTTCGCGTCGATTTCGGGGCCGAGGGGAAAAGGGGTCGGCGGAAACGATGACCCCTTTTTTCATGGGATTCGGTATTGTGCATCGGAACAACGCCGGCTCCCGCGGTCGAACCCATGCTGGCCACCTTGCCCGGGCGGAGGCGGCGGTGGATGAGATGAACGCACCGGATCCGCGTGCAGGAGATACCGTCGTCCCGCTCGGAACCTTGTCGACGACCGCCGCGACGCTATGTGGCGCGGTCGACGCGGGCCTGGTTCTCTGGACGTTCGAAGGCGCATGGTGGAACTGGAGTTCCCTCGCTTTCGTGGACTGTTAAAGGTTAGTGCAACGGGGGGTATGCTCCTCTCGTAGTTGATCGGTGATTTATAGCCGATGGCTGAGTGCCGGGGTCGAGGATTGTACCAGCCTTCGATGAATCGGAAGATCTCTCGCCGGGCATGGTCGGGGTCGTCGAACCGTCGCCGGTCGATCAGTTCGCATTCGAGGGTGGCGAAGAAGCTCTCGGCCATGGCGTTGTCGTAGCAATCGCCGACCAATCCCATGGAGGGTCGGACGCCGAACTTGCGGCATCGGGCCCCGAAGCCGAGCGAGGTGTACTGGGCGAGTTCAATCGGTCGTCGCAACACTCTGGCATAGGAGGTTGCTATGACGGTACGCAGACGGCGGTCGGATTGGTCTGGATGGATCGGCTTTCCATTCGGCCGGCGTCGCCTGACCGCCATGTCGAGGGCCTGCAAGTCGAGCGCGGCCCGGAGGTGGGTCTCCATGGCCCAACCGACCACGCGGCGGCTGACGACGTCGAGCACGATGGCGAGATAGAGGAAGCCCCGCGCCGTCGGTACGTAAGTAATGTCGGCGACCCAGAGCTTGTCCTTCGTCACCGCGTGGAAGTCGGCTTTCCAGGGACAGTTTACCTATTGCCGGCTCCCTCGACTTCGGGGCCGGTGGGGCCGGGCTTTCTCGGGCGGCCGGGGCCACGGGGCACTGAAAAAAGTGCCCGACCCCTTTCCTCCTCCGAGATAATCAAGGCCCGGGAGACGGAGAGAAACTCGACATTCAAGAGCCGACCCCATTCCCGCGCGGAAGGGGGAAGTTGTCGACTCGCGCGGCGCGCCCGCCGCGCCGCGCGCGCCGGGCCTTCCGCCGTCACCACCCTGTTCGGGGGCCAGGCCTTGATGCGCCATGCTCCCGTCTCAACGCCAGGCCCAGACCGGCTGGTCCAGCTCGTGGACGCGGGTGTGGCGGCCGTGCACGGCGACCTCGTGGAACTGGTGCACCAGCGCCGCCGTCGGCGCGTGCACGTCGTCGTCGCCGATGAAGAGGCGGATGACCCAGCGCTCGCTCTCCTCGATGCGGTAGAAGTCGGGCGAATCCGGCCGGTCCAGTTCGCTGAGCGGGATGAGGTGGATGCTGGCGACCTCGCTCGGATTGGCGGCGAGGCGGGCGTCCGCGCCGCCCCAGACCACGACCGGCGTGATCAGATAGCCGGAGCGGGTGGGATAGTCGTCCAGCACGCCGAGGATCGCCTCGGGGCCGAGGCGGAGGCCCACCTCCTCGTCCATTTCGCGCAGCGCCGCCGCTTCGATCGTCTCGCCCTGGTCGAGCCGCCCGCCCGGCAGGGCCCATTGCCCGGCATGGCTGGAGAGGCGGGCGACCCGCCGGGTCAGCACGAAGGCGGCCTCGCCGCCATCCCCCTCGGCCTCGACCACGGTGACCGCGACGGCGGCGCGGCGCAGCCCATCTTCCGGCCGGCGCCGTGGCGCGAAGCCCGCGAGATTGTCCGAGATCCGCGCCCGCAAATCGTCGTGATAGGGATAGATCGGCCTGTCCACGCCTCGAACTCTCACCTCGATCCCGCGCCGAACCCCGGGGCGCGGCGCCATAGTGCCGGCTGGCCGCGCTTCCCGCAATCGCGCCTTGTACCGGCCATCATAAATGATGGCGCGCCCAGCCACCCCGCTCCCCCGGCCCGGCCACCCGCCAGGGCACCCCCCAGGGCACCCCAAGGCTACACTCCACGGGTGGTTGGGCCGGGGGAGCGGCGAGGCCGGGACTTCCGACAGACCGCTAGCGCCGGAATAGCCTCGGCGGCGACCAAATTGCGACGAATTGTCGCCCGATTTCACCGCTATTCTCCCGCCAGTCCATTGAGTCGCGGCGCGAAACATGGTTCCTTGCCGCCTCGTCACGACACAGTCAGGAAACCCAACGGATGCCGATAAATACCGGCCGCAACTTCCTCCACACCCCCGGCCCCACCAACGTGCCCGACCGCGTCCTCGCCGCCATGATGCGGCCGGCCGTCGACCTGTCGGACCCGGCCTACCTGGCCATGGTCCAGACCTGCTTCGAGGATCTGGGCCGCGTCTTCCGCACCGACGGGCGGGTCTTCATCTACATATCGAACGGCCATGGCGCCTGGGAGGCGGCGCTCGTCAACGTGCTTTCGCCCGGCGACAAGGTGCTGGCGCCCGAGGTCGGGCACTTCTCGCGCAACTGGGCCGAGATGGCGTCGACCTTTGGGGTCGACGTCGACGTGGTCTCCAGCGACTGGCGCAACGCGCTCGATCCGAACGTGATCGAGGAGCGGCTGCGCCAGGACACGGGCGCCGAGATCAAGGCCGTGCTGATGGTGCAGACCGACACCGCGACGGCGATCACCTCCGACGTCGCCGCCGTCCGCCGGGCGATGGACGCCGCCGGCCACCCGGCGCTGCTGATGGTCGACGTCGTCGCCTCGCTCGCCGCCGCGCCCTTCGACATGGACCAGATGGGCGTCGATGTCGCCGTCGCCGCCTCGCAGAAGGGGCTGATGCAGCCGCCCGGCCTCGGCATCGTCGCCGCGAGCGCCAAAGCCTGGGAAGCGCACCAGAAATCGATCCTGCCGCGGCTCTATTGGGATTGGACCCGGCGGTCGGCCGACGAATATTACCGCAAATTCTGCGGCACCTCGCCGATCCACCTGCTCTACGGGCTGCGCGCCGCGCTCGACATGCTGTTCGAGGAAGGCCTCGACAACGTCGTCGCCCGCCATGGCCGCCTGGCCGAAGGCGTGCGCAAGGCGATCGAGGTCTGGTCGCGGGCCAACGTGCTGGAGTTCAATGCGATAAATCCGGCCGACCGTTGCGACTCCGTCACCACGATCCGCGTCGCCGAGGGCTATGACGCCGATGTCCTGCGCCTCGTCTGCCGGGGCGAACTCGATCTCTCGCTCGGCGCCGGGCTCGGCGATCTCGGCGGCCGCGCCTTCCGCATCGGCCACCTCGGCTATCTGAACGAGGCGATGGTGCTGGGCGCGCTGGCCACGGTCGAGACGGCGCTCACCGTCACCGGCATCCCGTTCGAGGCGGGCGGCGTCGACGCGGCGATCCGCCATTTCGCCGACACCCACCGGAGCGAGCTGGCCAAGGCCGCCGAGTAGCGCCGTGGAGAAGCTGGCGGAAGGCCATGGCCTGATCGAGGGGCCCCTTTGGGACCCCGCGCGCGGCCTGATCTATTCCGACGTCATCCACGGCGGGGTCTACGCGCTTTCACCGGCGGGCGAGGTCTCCGAAGTCTTCCCCCACCGGCGCGGCATCGGCGGCATGGCGATGCACGTCGCGGGCGGCGTGGTGATGTCGGGCCGAAATATCGCGGTCAAACTGTTCGAGGGCGAGGGCACCCGCGTCCTCATGGGCGCCGACGTGGCCGACGGCGTCGTCGGCTTCAACGACCTCGGCACGGATGCCGACGGCCGTGTCTATGCCGGCTCGCTCGCTTTCCGGGCGACGGAGCGGGAGAGCGACCACGACCCGCCGACGGCGCATCTCCACATGATCGACCTGGATGGCTCCATCCACACGCTGCAGGACGGAATCCAGCTCACCAACGGCATCGCCGTCTCGGCCGACGGCACGCGGCTCTACCACGCGGACTCGCTCACCAACGCCGTGTGGGCCTATCGCCGGACGAGCGACGGCATGCTGCAACCCCGCCGGGTCTTCGCGCAGGTCGAGGACGGCATCCCCGACGGCATCGCGCTGGCTGAGGACGGCTCGCTCTGGGTCGCGGTGGCGCACGGCTCCCGGGTCGACGTGTTCGAGCCGGACGGGTCCTTGCGCAAGCGGATCGAGGTGCCGGTGCCGATGGTGACCAGCGTCTGTTTCGGCGGCGAGGATCTTCGCGATCTCTACGTCGTCAGCGGCTGGCGGGGATTGTCGCACGACAGGGCCGGCGCCGTCTTTCGGGTGAAAGTCGATGTCCCGGGCCTGCCGGTGCCGCCGGCCCGCGTGCCGGTGCCGGAAGCGGCATAGGGGAATAAGCGATGCGACGGGACAAACGCGGCCTGGAGATGACGGCGGTCAATAGGGCCGCGGTCGATGCCTTCGATGCCACGATCGAGGCCTATCTGGCGCAGGGGCGCGACACGGGCGAGCTGCTGAAGCGGCTGGGCGACGCCGACCCCGACATGGTGATGGGCCATGTGCTGAAGGGCTGTTTGTTCCGCCTGCCGGCGCAGGTGCATCTGCTGCCGCGCGCCGAGAAGAGCCTGCAAGCCGCGCGCGCCGCCCTGGACACGGCGACGCCGCGCGAACGGGCCCATGTCGCCGCGCTGGAGTCCTGGGCGGCGGGCAACCTGAAGCGCGCCAACGCGATCTGGGACGAGATCGTCGTCGACCATCCCCACGATATTCTCGCCTTCCGTCTGGCCCATTTCCTGCACTTCTACGTGGGCGATCTGGAGCGGATGCGGAACTCGGCCGTGCGCACCATGGCGCGCTGGTCCGAGGACGTGCCGGGCTACGGTTTCATGCTCGGCTGTCACGCCTTCGCGCTGGAGGAGAACGGCCACTATAGCGACGCCGAACCGCTCGGGCGCCGCGCCGTCGCCCTCAACGAGAACGACATCTGGGCCGGCCATGCCATAGTCCATGTCCTGGAGATGACGGGGCGCCGCCTGGACGGCATCGGTTGGGTCGACGAGCACGAAGAGGTGTGGCGGGAGCGCGGCATCTTCGCCCATCACATCTGGTGGCACCGCACGCTGCATTACCTGGAGGTGGAGCGCCACGACGAGGTGCTGGACGCCTTCGACCGCCAGTTCTGGATCGAGCCCTCGGAGGACAACACCGATATCAGCAACGCCTCCAGCATGCTGATGCGCCTCGCCATGCTGGGGATCGACGTGGGCAACCGCTGGGAGAGCGTGGCCGAGGTCTGCGCCGGCCGGCTGGAAGGCCGCCTGCGCGCCTTCAACGACGTGCATTTCATGATGGCGCTCGCCATGGGCGGGCGCATCGCCGAGGCCGAGACCATGCTCGCCTCGATGCGCGACGTCGCCGCGACGGAGGGCCACGACGAGGCCAACACCATGGCCGTCATTTACCGCCAGGCCGGAGTGCCGGTGGCGGATGCCATCCTGGCCCATGCCAAGGGCGAACACACCCGCGTGGTCCAGATCATGAGCGAGGCGCGCTACGAGATGCGGACCTTGGGCGGCAGCTGGGCGCAACGCGACTGCTGGGTCCGCATGCTGATCGACTCGGCGATCCAGGACGGCCAAGACAACCTCGCCCGCGCGCTCTTGGCCGAACGCGTGGTGGCGCAGCCGACCAGCGGCCCCTCCTGGCGTGCTTACGGCGACGTCCTGGCCCGCCTGGGCGCGGCCGGGGACGCGGCGAGAGCGCACGCCCGGGCGGTCAACCTGCTGGCGGCGTAGTTAGAGCAGATCAGGTTTGATCCGAATCGCCGAGCCACCCGCTCCCCCGGCCCAACCACCCCAAGGGTACACTCCACGGGTGGTTGGGCCGGGGAAGCGGGTGGCCGGGACCAATCTTGAAATGCCCTAGTCCCCCCGAAAAGCCGCGCCGCTTCCGCCGCCATGTCGCGCGGCCCCTCGAAGCGGGCGATATCAATAGACATGCGGCTCCAAATTCAAGAGCGGCAGCGCGCTGAAGACGTGCGGCGCGCTCACCGGCGGGGCCGGGGCGACGAAGCTCTGGTCCAGATCGGCCAGCCTCGGCGCGCCCAGGAGACCGAGGGCCGAGTTCATCTCGTCCTCCAGGAGCTCGAAGGTGCGCACGACGCCTTCCTGGCCGGCCGCCGCCAGGCCGCAGACCGGGATCCGTCCCATGGCGACCAGGTCGGCGCCCAGCGCGATCGCCTTCACCACGTCGGTTGCTCGCGTGAAGCCGCCGTCGACGATCAGCTTGGCCCGCCCGGCGACGGCGTCGCGGATGTCGGGGAAGACATCGAGGGCGCCCCGGCCCTGGTCCAGCTGCCGGCCGCCGTGGTTCGAGACATAGACCATCTCGCAACCGTGCTCGACCGCCAGCAGCGCGTCTTCCACCGTCGAGATGCCCTTGATCGCCAGCGGCATGTCGTGGCGGTCCTTGTAGTGCTTCACGTTGTCCCAGCTCAGCGCGGCCTGGTATTCGAGCCCGGCGAGCCGCTGGCGCCAGGGCTTGGCGAAGCGGTTGGCGATGTCGCGTTCGCGCCGGCTGTAAACGGCGGTGTCGACGGTGAGGCAGAAGGCGGCGTAGCCCGCGTCGCGGGCGCGCGCGACATGATCGTCGATCCAGGCGTCGTCGCCGCGCACGTAGAGCTGATAGATCTTGGCAGCATTGGAGGCGGCGGCGGTCTGCTCCAGCCCGGGGGCCGAGACCGAGCTGTGGATGGAAACGAAGCCGAACTCGGCCGCCGCCCGGGCCACGGTGGCGCCGCCGCCGGGATCGAAGGACTGCAGCCCGCCGATGGGCGCGAAGGCGATCGGCAGCCGCAGGCGCCGGCCGAGAAACTCGTGGGCGGTGTCGATATCGGAGACGTCGCGCAGGACGCGCGGGCGCAGGCCCAGCGAATCGATCGCCAGGCGGTTGCGTTTCATCGTGGTCTCGCTTTCGGCCGCGCCGACCAGATAGTCCCAGACGTCGCGGCTCGTTCGCGCGCGCGCCGCCTTCACCACTTCATGTAGATTGAGGAACGCCTCGGCCCCCGTGTTCGCCATCTCTCTACCTCGCGTCTGACTCGGTCCGGCCCTTTCTAGCAGCAAATCCCCGACCGGAAAGGCGGGACGGCCTCATTCCAACCTGCAATGAGTCGGACTCATTGCGGGTTGGATTGCGTTCACACGCCACGCAGGCTTTTCCTCGCATAAGCTCGGGCGCGCGGTCGCGCTTGCCGACCTGCGATGAGTTCCACTCAACGCAGGTCGGCCTCAGGCCGCGAAACATACCCATTCGAGTGATGCCGGTAATGATCGGCGGGCCCAATAGCAATCGGCGATGCGTGAAACTCATGACCAATTGCATGGCGTTCAAGCGCCACGCGGGCTTTCCCTCGCATAAGCTCGGGCGCGCGGTCGCGCTTGCCAAATGGCGATGAGTCGAGCTCATCGCCGATTGTATGGCGTTCAAGCGCCACGCGGGCTTTCCCTCGCATAAGCTCGGGCGCGCGGTCGCGCTTGCCAAATGGCGATGAGTCGAGCTCATCGCCATTTGGTATAAATTCAAGGCAACGAGAAACCCGGAAAAGCACACGACCGTCACCAACCCCGCCCGGGTGCGTCGCGAGGGGCTTCGATGCGGAGACGACAGCCAATTTCGTCGGCACTGCTCGCCTTGGGCCTGCTGCTGTCGGGCAACGCCTGCCAGTCGCTCCATTCGAAGACGCCCCTCGCGGTTTCCCCCGCCCCGCCGGCGGCACGGACCGAGGCCCCGGTCCGCATCCAGGTGACGAGCAACGGCTGGCACACCGACATCGTCCTGGCGCGTTCCGCCGCGTTGACGCGCGCGGTGCCCGAAGTCGCGGATTTTCCCCGCTCGGCGTATTTCAGTTTCGGCTGGGGCGATGCCGCGTTCTACCAGACGCCCGATCCGGGCGCGCTGACGACGCTCCGGGCGGCGATGGCGCCGACGCCGGCGGTGGTGCATCTGGTGGGCCTCCGCCGGCAACCGGGCGAGGCCTTTCCCTCGGCCGAGGTGCTCGACCTCCAGGTGGGGGCGGTGGGTTACCGGGCGCTGCTGGCCCATATCTCCCGGGCCTTCGACCGCAAGGGCGCCACGCGGGCGGCGTCGGTGGGCCCGGGCCTCTACGGCGACAGCCGGTTCTATCCCGGAACCGGTGAATTCCACCTGTTCAACACGTGCAACACCTGGACCGCGAGGGGGCTGGAGGCGGCCGGCCTGCTGGAGGACGGCGGCGACGTCATCCGGGCGGAGACGGTGATGTCGCGCCAGGCGCCGCCGTGATAATCTCGACCCCGCGCGCCCCCGCGACCCAGGAAAGAGATCGCCGATGCCCGACCCCTCGCCGCTTTGGCCCGCCACGCTGCATCATTTCCGCCTCGACGGCGAGGCGCCGGAAGCGCTGATCGAATTCTACCGCGACGGGCTGGCCATGGCGCCCAAGCAACTGGGGGAGGATCTCTGGCGTCTCGACGGTCCGGACCGCCGCCTGCTGGTGGGCAAGGGCGCCAACGAGACGGTGGCCTACGGTGCCTTCGCGCTTCGCGACGTGGCGCGCCTCGAGGCGCTGCAACGGCGCCTCGAGCGACACGAGGTGACGATCCTCGCCAATCCCAGCCCGCTTTTCGGCAACGCCGCCTTCGCGGTCGCCGACCCCGACGGCCAGATCCTGGTCTTCGGCGTGCCCGGCCCCGAAGCCGAGGCGACGGCCGAAGGCGTCGGCGAGGGGATTTCCGGGCGCACCCAGCACTTGGTCTTCGCCTCGCCCCAGCCCGAGACGGTGGCCCATTTTATCGCGACGTGCTGGGCTTCGTCGTCTCCGACGAAGTCCGCGCCGACGACGGCGCGCTCGGCGCCTGTTTCCTGCGCTCGGACGAAGAACATCACTCCTACGCCGTCTTTCGCTCCGACGTCGCGCGCCACGACCACCACGCGCTGGAGACCGGCTGCTGGAACGATATCCGCGACTGGGCCGACCACTTCGCCACCATGCGGGTGCCGATCTGGTGGGGGCCGGGGCGGCACGGCCCGGGCAACAACCTCTTCGCCATGGTGCGCGATCCCGACGGCAACCGGATCGAACTCTCGGCCGAGATCGAACACATGCCGCGCGAGATGGACTTCCGTACCTGGGCGCACGAGGAGTTCACCCTCAACATGTGGGGCGGCGCCTGGATGCGGAGCTGAGGATCATGGCGCCGGGTGGACCGGCGAATCCTTGATGCGGAAAAGGTAGCGGCGGAACAGGGCGCCATAGCCGACGCTGTCGTAACTTCCGGGCAGCTCGTCCCCGGCCAGTGCCGGCAGGCGGTACCAGGCGACCTCCGGGCGGGCATGATGCAGCGCATGCAGGTTGTTGTTGAGGAACAGCAGCGCCAGCGGGGCCTCCGCGCGCAGCATGACGCTGGCCGAGGCGATGCGCTGAGCGAGGGGCTCGGGGATGTGCTACCAAGATGGCCGAACCACGGCCGGGAGGGCGAGATGACGGCATTCAACGAACTGACCGCCGCCGAGGCGGCACGCGCCATCGCCGAGGGACGGATTACCAGCGAGGCCCTGGTCCGGGCCTGTCTGGAGCGGATCGAGGCGCGCGAGGAAACGGTACATGCCTGGGTCGCGGTGGATCCCGACCTGGCGATCGCGCAGGCCCGGGCCGCCGACGCCAACCCCACCGGCGGCCCGATCCACGGCCTGCCCGTCGGCATCAAGGACATCATCGACACCGCCGACCTGCCGACCCGTCACGGCTCCGCCATCTATGCCGAGAACCGGCCGTCGGGCGATGCCGCCTGCGTCGCCATGATCCGGCGCGCGGGCGGGGTAATCCTGGGCAAGACGGTGACCACCGAGTTCGCCTACCTGACCCCGCGCGAGACCCGCAATCCGCACGACCCATCGCGGACGCCGGGCGGCTCTTCTTCCGGCTCGGCGGCGGCCGTGGCCGATCAGATGGTGCCTCTCGCCTACGGCACGCAGACGGCGGGCTCGGTAATCCGGCCCGCTTCGTTCTGCGGCGTGGTGGCCTACAAGGGCTCCTTCGGCGCCTTGCCGATGGCCGGCATCAAGCCCTTCGCCCCCCTGCTCGACACCCTCGGCATCTTCGCCCGCCGGGTGGCCGACGCGGCGCTGCTGAGAAGCGCGCTGACTGGCGCGCCGGCCGAACCGCTCGCCATGACCAAACCGCCCCGGATCGCCCTCTTCCGCGCCCACGAATGGGACCAGGCCGATGCCGCCTGCCACGACGCGGTGGAAGGCACCGCGCACCGCCTCGCCCAGGCCGGCGCCGAGGTCGCCGACGTCGCGCCGCCCGACGCCTTCGCGGATCTCGTCACGGCGCAGATGACGGTGCTGTCATACGAGGGCGCGCGCTCCTACGCCTCGGAATATCTGCGCGCGCCCGAGCTGCTGAGCGACGGCATCCGGGGCGAGATCGAGAACGGTCTGGCAATACCGCACGCCGATTATGTCGCCGCCTGGAACGTCGCCGGCCATTGCCAGGGCCTGATGCGCGGAATTCTTGAGGACCACGACTGCCTGCTGGCGCCGAGCGCCGTGGGCGAGGCGCCGGTGGGCGAGCCGACGGGCGACCCGGTCTTCAACCGGGTCTGGACCTTCCTGCACGCCGCCTGCCTGACGCTCCCCGCCGCCCGGGGCCCGAACGGCATGCCGATCGGCGTCCAGGCCATCGCCCAGGTCGGCGAGGACGACCACCTGCTCGGCGTTGGCCAGTGGATGGAGGCGGCGCTGATCTCGAATTAGGTTTCGTCGCCCTCGTGGGCGACGGCCAAGCCGGGCCGGGGGTTGTCTGGCGTTCAGACGCCACTCGGGCTTTTCCTCGCATAAGCTCGGTCGCGCGGTCGCGCTTGCCGACCCGCGATGAGTTGCACTCAACGCAGGTCGGTACAAAGACTCCCTCAGATCGAGAAGCCGCCGGTCTTGGTCTCCAGGTATTCCATGATGCCTTCGCGGCTGCCCTCGCGGCCGAGCCCACTGTCCTTCATGCCGCCGAAGGGGGCGGCGGCGGAGGCCGGATTGATGTCGTTGACGCCGACGATGCCGAACTCCAGTCCCTCGTAGAGCCGCATCGCCTTGCCCAGGTTCTGGGTATAGACGTAGGCGGCGAGGCCGTAGTGGGTGTCGTTGGCCATGGCCAGTACCTCGTCCTCGTCCTCGAAGGGGACGATGGCGGCGACGGGGCCGAAGGTCTCCTCGCGGTAGATCACCATCTCGGGCGTCACGCCGTTCAGTACCGTCGGCGCATAGAAGTAGCCTTGGTCGAGGCCGTTCTCGGTCAGGCGCCGGCCGCCCAGCATCACCTCGGCGCCGTTGGAAATCGCGTCCCGCACCTGGTTGTCGACCTTGGTCACCGCCGCCTCGTTCACCAGCGGGCCGATGGCGACGCCCTTCTCGAAGCCGCCGCCGGCCTTCATGGCGCCGACGCGCTCCACCAGGGTCTGGGTGAACTCGTCCAGGATGGAGCGGTGGACGTAGATCCGGTTGGGCGAGATGCAGGCCTGGCCGGTATTGAGGAACTTCACCAGCTGCAAGCCCTTGGCCGCATGCACGGGATCGGCGTCGCCCAGCACGATGAAGGGGGCGTGCCCGCCCAACTCGCAGCTGACCCGCTTCATGTTGCCGGCGGCGCACCCCGCCAGCAGCTTGCCGACGGCGGTGGAGCCGGTGAAGGTGAGCTTACGCACCAGCGGGTTCTCGGTGAACTCCTCGCCGATCGGCCTCGGATCGGCGGCCGTCACCAGGTTGACGACGCCCGGCGGCAGGCCGGCGTCCTCGAACACCCGGTAGGTCTCGATCGCGGTCAAGGGTGTCGCTTCCGCCGGCTTCAGCACCACGGTGCAGCCCGCCGCCAGTGCCGGGCCCAGCTTGCGGGTGATCATCGAGATCGGATAGTTCCAGGGCGTGATCGCCGCCACCACGCCGACGGCGCGGTGGGTCACCAGAAAGCGCTGGTCGGCGCGCGCGGAGGGGATGATCTCGCCGTAGACGCGCTTGGCCTCTTCCGCGAACCACTGAAGGAAATCGGCGGCATAGCGCACCTCGGTCTGGGCGGCGCGGAGCGGCTTGCCCTGCTCCTCGGTCATCACCCGCGCCAAATCCTCCTGGCGCTCCAGCATCAGGGCGTGGCAGCGCATCAAGAACTCGGCGGGCTGGTAGGCGGTGGCGCCGCGCCAGGCCGGGAGCGCGTCGTGCGCGGCCAGAATCGCCGCCCGGGCCTCCGCCCGCCCGCCGTCGGCCACGCCCTTGATCACCTGGCCGGTCGCCGGATTGACCACGTCGAAGCTGGCACCCGCCGGCGCCGTCGCCCAGTTGCCGTTGATGTACATGGCCGTGCCTTCCCGCTGTCGTGGCGTTCCGCCGCCTTATCGCCCCCTTCGGCTATTCCGGCAAGCCCGCCAGGCGCGGGCCATCCAGAAGCCGGGCTCACCTGTCCTCGTTCATGGTCCGACAGAGCGTGTCGAACCGGGAAATCGTCGCCTCCGCATCGGCGGTGACCGCGTCGACGAGGCGGGAATAGCCGACGACGTCGGCGGCCAGGATCGCCGCCAGCCCGCGCGTCGTCGTTTCCGCCCCCATCCGCGCCCGTCCCCCTTGTTCCCGGCCGCGCGCGGGGTAGCGCGGGGCGGACGGGCACTCCACAAGCGCCGCTGGTTGACCCGCGCCATCTCGGGGCGGAACAATGCCGCGCCTTCACCCGAGTTCGTCTCCCGGCCATGCCAGACAGGGATCTCCCCGCCCATGAGTTCACGCAGCCTTCGCGGCCAGGTGGCGATCGCCGGGATCGGCGAGACCGCCTATTACAAGCATGGCCGCTCGCCGGATCCGGAATTCAAGCTCGCGCTGATGGCGATCCTGCGGGCGGCCGGGGATGCCGGGATCGATCCGCGCGAGATCGACGGCTTCGCGTCTTATTCCAACGACCGGAACGAGCCCTCGCGCCTTGCCGCCGCCCTCGGCATCAAGCAGTTGCGCTTCGCCAACATGCAGTGGGGCGGCGGCGGGGGCGGCGGCTCGGGCGCCGTCGGCAATGCCGCGGCCGCCGTCGCGACCGGCATGGCTGACTGCGTCGTGGTCTTCCGGGCGCTGGCGCAAGGGCAGTTCGCGCGCTTCGGCCAGGGCCCGCTTAGCCCGACCATCGACGGCGACAAGGCCTTCGAGGCACCCTACGGCATGATGAGCCCCGGCCAGCGCTACGGCATGAAAGTGATGCGCTTCCTGGAAGAACACGACATCGAACCCTCGGCCCAGAGGGGAATCGCCCTCGCCTCCTACCACCACGCCCAGGCGAACCCGCGCGCCGTGATGCACGGCCGGCCGCTGGACGCCGGCAAATACGACAACTCCCGCTGGATCGTGGAGCCGTTTCGCCTGTTCGACTGCTGCCAGGAGAACGACGGCGCGGCGGCCTTGATCATCGTGCCGGCCGAGCGTGCCCGGAACTTCGACCATGCGCCCTGCTACCTGCTGAGCGCCGCGGCCGGTTCCGAACACCGCTGTGCCGCGCCCAGCCACAACGCCCCGACCTACGCTTCCGCCAGCTTCACCACCGTCGCCCCCCACCTCTATTCGATGGCGGGCCTGGGGCCGGGCGACGTCGACGTCGTGCAATCCTACGAGAACTTCACCGGCGGCGTGCTGTTGAGCCTGGTCGAGCACGGTTTCCTCGAGCCGGAGGCGGCGGCCGGGTTCCTGACCATGGAGAACCTGATCGCGCCCTCCGGCAAGCTGCCGCTCAACACCAGCGGCAGCAATTTGGCGGAGTGCTACATGCACGGTCTCGAATTGCAGCTGGAGGCGGTCCGCCAGATCCGCGGCACCTCCACCTCGCAGGTGCAGAGGGCCGAGGTCTCCATGGTCTGTTCCGGCCCCCTGGTGACGCCGGTCAGTTCCATGATCCTGGGCGCGGAGGCGACGCTGTGAGCGGCGCGGGCGAAGGCTATCTGCCGTCGGGCCTGCCGATCCCGGTGGCCGAGAACGACGGGCTCTCGGCGCCGTACTGGGAGGGCCTCCGAGAGGGCGTGATCCGGGTGCAGAAATGCGGCGGCTGCGGCGTGCTGCAATGGGGCCCGGAATGGATCTGCCACCAGTGCCATTCCTTCGATCTCGGCTGGAGCGAGGTCGCGGGACGCGGGCGGGTCTACAGCTGGGAGCGGTCCTGGCATCCCGTCCACCCCGCGCTGCGGGAGCACGGTCCCTATATAGTGGTCCTCGTCGAGCTGGAAGACACCGATGGCCTGCGCATGATCGGTAACTTGTTGGGCGAGCCGACGCAGGAGGTCGAGGTTGGCCGGTTGGTCGAGGCGGTGTTCGAACATCACGAGGACGCCGAGCCACCGCACACGTTGTTGCAGTGGAGATATGTGGATTGATCGATACCGAGATTGCGAACTCCGCCCTTCGGGAAAATTCGATATGAGCGAGCAAATGATCGGCGAGCCGAACATCTGGCGCATCGAGACTCCGGGCGCGGAAGGCTGGCAACGATCGGCCAGGCCCGAGGCCGGGCGTAAATAACTTCATGGTCTCGGCGGACTGCCACGCCAACGAGCCGGCCGATCTTTGGGCCAGGCGGATCGAGCCCGAGTATCGGAATCGCATCCCCCGGGTCGAAACCGACGAGGACGGCGTCCAGTGGCGTATCACCGAGGGCTACCGCCCCGACCGCATCCGTATCCAGAGCTTCGAGGGCGAGGACAAGCTGCGCGCCTTCGCTGGCGCCGATATACCGCAACGGTCCCGGGATCAGGCGGCGGTCGGCGTAGCCGTCGGCGAGTCCGCGTCACCGGCGGCCATTGGAGACGGCGCTTACCTGGACGAGGGGTGCATCCGGCCAATTTCTCCAATCGGAGAGTATTGGAGTCATGGGGACGCGCGAGCGGCCGACGGAGAGGGGGCCCGGGACCAAACCCGAGACGTTCCAGAGCCGCGAAACGCGAAACGCCGCCCGGTGGGGGGACCGGGCGGCGCCAAGCAAAGGTCGCATGTCGGGGGAAGACTTATGCGACCTCGCGTTCGGCGTGCGGATCGTCGTTGGCGGCGACCAGCACCTTGGTCTCGGCCTTCGGCGCCGGAACGACGGCCGGGCCGGAGGTCATGGCGACGGCACCCGCGATATTGCGTGGATCGATGCCGATGTCGCGCAGCAAATGCGCGTCCAGATGGCTGATCGCGTCCGTCGTCTTCAAGCGGGCCAGAAACGCGAGCGGCCCGGCGAAGAGCGCGGCGAGGCCCTTGCCGACGGCAACGGCGACGTTGCGGAAGGCCTGGGAGCGCAGCGCGCGGCCCCGGGCGATCGCCAATTCCTTGTTCCCCTCCAGTAGCGTTTCGAAACCGGAGGTGGACGCGGGAACGTGAGTTGCGGTGATGAATTCCGAGTGCAAATAGATCGTCTCGTCCTCCGTGGTTGGGGGGTTGATATCGACCCCTTCCATATAGCCGTTCTGGTTAACGTCTCAACCGGTAAACCCCGGAATTTCCACGTTTTTTGTGCATCCCAGCCCTGCGCCGCACGCATGGCTCGTTGCGCGCGCGCGGCACCCCGCGCATAATCCGCCGGCGCTGGAGGGCAAGAGCGATGAGCGGTGTGACGGACGAAGAGTTGGCGGGCGTGCTGGCCGAGGCGGGCGCGCGCGCGAGCGCGGCGGAGCTTCGCCGGATGGTCGCCGGCATGGCCGCCGCGCCGGAGCCGGTCGACGGCGCCGCCCGCGCGCGCCTGGTGGCCGAGGCGCCGACGGCGGCGTTCGAGGCGACCCTTCACCGCCTGATCGAGGAGCGCCGCGTCGACGGCGAGACGATCTCGGATCGCGGCCGAAGCGCGGAGCGGCTGGCCGCGCTCCGCGCCGAGCTCGCGGCGCGCGGGCTCGACGGCTTCCTGGTGCCCATGGCGGACGAATACCAGAACGAATTCGCGCCCCAACGCGCGCTCCGCATCGCCTGGCTCAGCGGCTTCACCGGCTCGGCCGGCCTGATCGCCGTGCTGGCCGAGACGGCGGCGATCTTCACCGACGGGCGCTATACGCTTCAGGTCCGCGATCAGGTCGACACCGACCTGTTCGAGACCCACCACATCACCGACTCGCCGCCCTCCAAATGGATCGAGGCACATCTGGGCGCGGGCGGCAAGCTCGGCTTCGACCCCTGGCACTTCACCAAGGGGGGCGCCGACCGGTTGCGCGCGGCGGCGGAAGCGGCGGGCGCCACCCTGGTGCCCGTGGAAGAGAATCCGCTGGATGCGGTCTGGAACGACCAGCCGGCCCCGCCCCTGGCGCCGGTGGTGCCCCATGACCTGGCCTTTGCCGGCGAGGCGGCGGCCGAGAAGCGGGCCCGGATCGGCAAGGACCTGGCCGAGGCCGGGCTGGACGCGGCCGTGATCACCGCGCCCGACTCCATCGCCTGGCTGCTGAACGTGCGCGGGGCGGACGTGCCGAGGACGCCGTTGCCGCTCTCCTACCTGACCCTGATGGCCGATGGCCGCGCCGACCTTTTCGTCGACGGCCGGAAACTCGTGCCCGGACTGGAAACGCATCTCGGTAACGCCGTCCGCGTGCGCGAGGAGACGGAATTCGCCCGGGGCCTGGACGAACTCTCGGGCAAGAAGCTTCGGGTCGATCCAGCCTCGGCCGCCGCCTGGGTCTTCGATCGTCTCGACGCGGCCGGCGCGGAGGTGGTCGAGGGCAAGGACCCCTGCCAGCTGCCAAAGGCGATCAAGAACGACACCGAACTGGACGGCACCCGGGCGGCGCATGCGCGCGACGGCGTCGCCGTGGCCCGCTTCCTCGCCTGGCTGGATGGCGAGGCGCCCGGCGGCGCGCTCGACGAGATCGCCGCCCTCGACCGTCTCGCCGCCTTCCGCCGCGAGGGGGAGAATTTTAGGGACCTGAGCTTCGACACGATATCGGGCGCCGGGCCGAACGGCGCCATCGTCCATTACCGGGCGAACGCCGCGACCAACCGGAAGCTGGAGCCGGGCGACCTCTACCTGGTGGATTCGGGCGCGCAATATCTCGACGGCACCACCGACATCACCCGCACCATCGTCATCGGCGAGCCGAGCGCGGAGATGCGCGACCGCTTCACCCGCGTGCTGAAGGGCCATATTCAGCTGGGCGCGGCGGTCTTCCCCAAGGGCACCACCGGCAGCCAGCTCGATACCCTCGCGCGGGCGCCGATCTGGCGGGCGGGCCTCGAGTTCGACCACGGCACCGGCCACGGCGTCGGCAGCTATCTGGGCGTGCACGAGGGCCCGCAAGGCATCTCGAAGGCGCAGCGCGACGTGGCGCTCGAGCCGGGCATGGTGATCTCCAACGAGCCCGGCTACTACAAGACCGGCGAATACGGCATTCGGATCGAGAACTTGGTCGCCGTGGTCACGGCCGAAATCCACGGCGCCGAGCGCGACATGCTGGCCTTCGAGACCTTGACCCTGGCGCCGATCGACCGCCGGGCGATCGCGGTCGAACTGCTGAGCGACGACGAACGGGCCTGGCTCGACACCTATCACGCCCGGGTCCGCGACGTGATCGGCCCGCGCCTGGATGCGGAGACCCGCGCCTGGCTGGAGGCGGCCACCCGGCCGCTCTGAGGCGCGCCACGATGCCGCGACGCTCTGCGGCCAGGCGGAGATCGCGGGCTTTCCCCGCCGCCTGCCGGCCCTCGCGCTTCACTGGCTGGACGAGGCGCGGCGCCGTGTCCTCAACCCGACGACCTTCGGGGTCGCCCTCTTCCGAAGATCGCGGAGGGGGCGCGGGGTCGCCCGCGTCCCGACCGCGATCTTGGGAAGCTATTCCGCCGCGACCGCCGGTGGGGGGTCGAAGGCGGTGATCGCGGGAACGTCGCCCTCGAAAAGCTCGACCTCGACCAATGCCGTGTGCGCGCTCGGCCCCTGGGCGAGGCGCGAGGTCCCCTTGTCGAGGGTCAGGACGTTGGGGTTGCCGTGCTTGTCGAGGGCGCCGATCTCGCCGGGCGTCGTGGGATCGTACCAGGCGCCGGTCGAGAGCCGCGCGACGCCAGGGCGGATCTCCTCGCTCAACACCGCGCCGGCCAGCACCTGGCCGCGATCGTTGTATACGCGGACGATTTCACCCCCGGCGATCCCCCTCGCCTCGGCGTCGGCCGGGTTCAACACGATCGGCTCCCGCCCCCGGACCTTGCTCGCCAGACTGAGGGAACACTGGTCCAGCTGGCTGTGCAGCCGGGGGCCCGGCTGGCTGGAGAGCATGTGCAAGGGATGGCGGTCCGCTTCGCGGGCGCCCAGCCATTCGGCTGGCTCCAGCCAGGTGGGCATGCCGGGGCAATCGTCGTAGCCGAAGCCCTCTATGGTGGGCGAGTGGATCTCGATTTTACCCGTGGGCGTCTTCAGCGGGCTCGCCTCGGGGTCCGCGCGGAATTCGGCGAAGAGGACGTGGGGCGTCTCCGCCTCCGGGCTTTCCGCGTGGCCCTCGCGCCAGAAGGTCTCGAAATCCGGCCAGGAGACGTCGCAGGCGGCGGCCTGCTGGCGGGCGACCTCGTAGATATGCTCGATCCAGTCCATCTCGTCGCGGCCCTCGGTATAGGCCTCGGCGAAGCCGAGCCGCCCGGCCAAGCCGGTGAAGATGTCGAAGTCGTTCCGCGCCTCGCCCACGGGCTCGATCGCCTGTTCCATGGCGAAGACGAAGCGGTCGCGTTCGCCGCCACCGACGTCGTTCCGCTCCACCGACGTGGTCGACGGCAGCACGATGTCGGCATGGCGCGCCGTCGACGTCCACCAGGGCTCGTGCACCACGATGGTCTCCGGCCGGCGCCAGGCCTCGATCAGGCGATTGAGATTCTGGTGGTGGTGGAAGGGATTGCCGCCGCACCAGTAGACCAGGCGGATGTCGGGGTAGGTCCGCGCGCTCCCGTTGAAGTCGTAGGCGCCGCCCGGGTTCAACAGCATGTCGGCGATGCGGGCGACGGGGATCGAATTGCGGACCTGGTTCTCCGGGCGCGGCAGGGTCGGCGGGCCGACCGGGCGGCGAACCCCGCCCATGCCGGCGATGGAGCCGTAGCCGAGGCCGAATCCGCCGCCGGGGAGGCCGATCTGCCCCACCATCGCGGCGAGCGTGATCAGCATCCAGAAGGGCTGCTCGCCATGGTCGCCCCGCTGCAACGACCAGCTGGCGGTGAGCATGGCGCGCGTCGCCGCCATGGCGCGGGCGAGATCGCGGATCGCCACCGCCTCGATGCCGGAGATGGCGGCGGCCCAGTCCGCGTCCTTCGCCACGCCATCGGATTTCGCCGTCAGGTAGGCCTCGAAGCGCTCGTAGCCGTGGCAGTGGCTCTCCAGGAAGGCGCGGTTCGCCAGCCCCTCGACCGCCAAGGTGTGGGCCAGGCCCAGCATCAGCGCGGTGTCGGTATTCGGCCGGATGGCCAGCCATTCGGCCGCTATCGCTTCGCTCATGTCGGCGCGGACGGGCGAGATGTTGACGAAACGGCAGCCCGCGGCCCTCGCCCGGTCGAGGTAGCCGCCGAGGCGATGCTCGCCGACGCCACGCGTGCCGACCTGATCATTCCGCATCGGCAGGCCGCCGAAGGCGACGAAGAGGCCGGTCTCCTCGATGATACTTTCCCACGAGGTGACCGGTCCGGCGGTCGGCGTCGCCTCGCCAACCACATGCGGCACGATCGCGAGGGCGGCGGCGACGGAATAGCTGCCGATCTGCCCGACATAGCCGCCGTGAAAGCCCATGAAGCGCTGCAGCACGGTCTTGGAGTGATGCAGCTGGCCGGCGCTGGCCCAGCCGTAGGAGCCGGCGAAGATCGCCTCGTTGCCATGCGCCTCGCGCACCCGCTTCAGCTCGTCCGCCACCAGATCCAGCGCCCGATCCCAGGAGACCGCCACGTAGGGCTCCGCGCCCCGGCCGGCACGCGAATCGGGTCCCCGCTCCAGGTAGCCCTGGCGGATGTGGGGGCGGTCGATCCGGCTCCGGTGATAGACCGATTCCGGCATCGCCTGCAGGATGGCCGAGGGCTCGGGGTCCCGGGCGAAGGGCTCGGCGGCGACGAAGCGGCCGTCCTCCACCACGGCGTCGAAACCGCCCCATTGCGCCAGATGGCGCTTGCGCGTCCGACCGTCACTCGATGTCATGCGTTTCGCTCCCGAAAGCCTCGTCGAGCGGCACAATCCTCGATCCGGCGCGGCGCGGCAAGATTCAAAGTCCGGCGAGGAAGCTTTTGACCGCGCCCGCCGCCTCCCGCCAGTTCTCTTCCCCCGTCCGGCCCGAGGCCTTGCGCGGCACCAGATCGTGGTTGCCGTCGGCCAGCCAATGAAGCCGGATCCGGGCCGAGAGGGCGTAACCGGCGACCGTCGCCTCCGGCCCCATGGCGTCGCGCGTCCCTTGCAGGATCAGCGTCGGCGTCTTCAGCGCCTCGAGATGCGCCGTCCTGGGCTTCTCGGGCTTGCTGGGCGCGTGGAAGGGATAGCCGAGACAGACGAGACCCCGCACGCCCAGTTCGTCGCCCACGAGGCTCGCCATCCGCCCGCCCATCGACTTGCCGCCGATGACGAGCGAATTGGGCCCGAGCTCGGCCGCGACGGTTCGCCAGCATTCCAACAGCACCGGCTGGCGGTCGGGTGGGCGTTTGCCGCCCTCGGCCCGGCGCCGGGCCATGTAGGGAAATTCGAAGCGGGCGACCCGGATGCCGGCTTCGTCCGCGAGCCGACCCGCGAACCAGGTCATGAAGGGGCTGTCCATCGGCGCGCCGGCGCCGTGCGCGAGCGCAAGCGTGAGGGATGCCCCCTCGGGGCCGTCGAAGAGATAGTCGATCGCTTTCATCGAGGATCCGCTCGCCCCCGTCGAGGTTGAAATCGGCCTGCCTCCTGGCTATCCATGATGTGGGACTCAGAGCCGAAGGATGACTCGAAATGCATATGCGTTCGACCACGACGGCGGGTATCGCCGGTCTCGTCTTGTTCCTTTTGGCGGCCTGCGTCTCGCCGCCGCCGGCACCGGAATATCCCGAAATTCGATTCACCCACAAGCAACCCATCGCCCTCGACGTTCGCGAGATCAAAATCGAGGAGCGCTACGAGCCGCCGCTCGCCCCGCCCAACGTCGAGCACGAGTTTCCCGTGACGCCGGCCGAAGGTCTTCGCACCTGGGCAAAAGACCGCCTGAAGGCGGTCGGCCGTTCGGGTATCGCCCGGCTGGTCATCGAGCGGGGCGCCGTTACCGCCCGGCGGATGCGCACCAAGAGCTCGATCCAGGGCCTGCTGACGCGGGAGGAAGCGCACGAACTCACCGCCGAGATCCAGGCCCGCATCGTCGTCGGCGACGAGGGATTGACCAGCGCCAGCTTCGCGCTCGCCACCGTCACGGGCCGGCGCACCATGCTGGAGGACCTGACCATGAACCAGCGTGACGACATCTATTACGAATTTACCCGCAAGCTGATCGAGGCCTTCGACCGCGAGATGGAGCAGAGCGTGCGCCAGCACCTGGCCGACCTGGTGCGCTGAGCGAGGCCCGACGCAAGCCACCCCCATCGCGCCCGGTCACCGAGGAGTCGACCCATGTCCGAAACCCCCATTTCGCCGCTGGCGCCCGCCGGCTTTCCAGACCTGCCCGATGTCGCCGGGGTCGAACTGGCGACGCTCGCCGCCAACCTGCGCTACAAGGGCCGCGCGGACATGATGCTGGCGCGGCTCGCCCCCGGCACCACCGTCGCCGGCGTGCTGACGCGAAACAAGATGCCCGGGGCGCCGATCGACTGGTGCCGCCGCCACTTGCCCAGGGGCCGGGCTCGGGCGTTGCTGGTGAACGCGGGCAATGCCAACGTCTTCACCGGCCGGGCGGGCGCGGACACCGTCGCCAGCGCGGCGGCGGGCGTCGCCCGGACGCTTGGCTGTCCCCGGACCCAGGTGATGATCGCTTCCACCGGCGTCATCGGCGAGCGGTTGGATCCGGCGGCCATGGTGAAGGCGCTGCCCCGCTTGGCCAAGGGCCTCGAAGCCAACGCCTGGGTCGAGGCGGCGGACGCGATCCGCACCACGGACACCTTCGCCAAGGCGGCGGGCGCGGTCGCCCGGATCGACGGTCGGACGGTGAATATCGTCGGCATCGCCAAGGGCAGCGGCATGATCGCGCCCGACATGGCGACCATGCTCTCCTTTGTCTTCACCGACGCGGGCCTCCCCGCCGACGTACTGCAAGCGATGCTGGAGCCGATCAACGCGCGGAGCTTCAATTCCATCACCGTCGACGGCGACACCTCGACCAGCGACACGGTGCTGCTCTTCGCAACCGGCGCGGCGAGGGTCGGCAAGGATATCGCGCGTGCTTCCGACCGGCGGCTCCGCGACTTCAAGGCAAGGCTCGAGGGCGTGATGGGCGACCTTGCCCGCCAGGTGGTGCGCGACGGGGAAGGCGCGAGCAAGCTGATCGAGATCCGCGTCGCCGGTGCCGCCTCGGCCAAGTCGGCCCGGCGCATCGGCCTCGCCGTCGGCAACTCGCCGCTCGTCAAGACCGCGATCGCCGGGGAGGATGCCAACTGGGGCCGCATCGTCATGGCGATCGGCAAATCGGGCGAGAAGGCGGACCGCGACCGCCTGTCGATCCGCATCGGCGACGTGCTGGTGGCCGACAAGGGCTTCGTCCATCCGGGTTACCGCGAGGCCGAGGTGGTGCCGCATATGAAGGGCCAGGAGATCCTGATCGAGGTCGACGTCGGGATCGGCGGCGGCAAGGCCACCGTCTGGTCCTGCGACCTCACGCACGGCTACATCTCCATCAACGCCGACTACCGTACGTGATGGGGGAGCGGCCGCTGCTGCTGGTCGCCGCCGTGGCCCTCGTCGATATCGACGGCCGGGTGCTGATGCAGCGCCGGCCGGAGGGCAAGGCAATGGCCGGGCTGTGGGAGTTTCCGGGCGGCAAGGTCGAGGCCGGCGAGACGCCGGAGGCCTGCCTGATCCGCGAATTGCGCGAAGAGCTGGCGCTCGACGTCACCGCCGCCTGCCTGGCGCCGCTGACTTTCGCGAGCCACGCCTACGACGATTTCCATCTGCTGATGCCACTCTACGTCTGCCGCCGCTGGGAGGGGCGGCCGATCCCGCGCGAGGGTCAGACCACCCGCTGGGTCCGCCCGCTGAAGATGGCCGATCTGCCGATGCCGCCGGCCGACGTGCCGCTGGTGGCCATGCTGCGGGATCTGCTCTGAGGTTAGCCTGTATTTCTCATACTGCCGATGGTCTCAGCGCCGCTGTCGGCCCGACAGGGCAGGAGCGCCGCGCCGTTCGATGTTGGTTCATCGGGCAAGCGGCGAGACGCACCCTGTCGGGCCGACAGCGGCGCCCGAAGGGTCGACCTGGGCCGGCCGCTCGGCGTGGCGTGGGCCTTCGACGTAGACCCGCTACGCCTTCAGGCCCGCGCCACGCCGAATCGACTCGGCCCAGGTCGACTGAGGCCGTCGGCAGTATGAGAAATGCAGGCTAGCTGGCCGCCTGGACCGGCGGTTGATATAAGCGGCCCATGAGTCAATTCGCGACCATCGGCGTGGTCGGCGCCGGCGCCTTCGGCACCGCGCTCGCCAGCCTGCTGGCGGCGGCGGGGCACGACGTGGTGCTGTGGGCCCGCGATCCGGCCGTGGCCGAGGCGATTTCGTCGCGGCGGCGGAACGAGGCCTATCTGCCGGGGATCGACCTCGAAGCCGGCCTGCGCGCCAGCGCCGAGGCGGCGGTGCTGGCGGATCGCGAGCTGCTGGTCTTTGCCACGCCGGCCCAGGCGACCGGGACGGTGGCGGCGAGTCTCGCCACGCGCATCGACGCCGGGGCGGCGATCGCGATCGCCGCCAAGGGCATCGAGCGCGGCACCGGACTTCCGATGAGCCGGGTGGTGGCCGAGGCGTTGCCCGGGCGCGCCATCGCCATTCTCTCGGGGCCCTCCTTCGCCGACGAACTGGCGCGCGGCCTGCCCGCAGCCGTGACGCTCGCCTGCGCCGACGCCGCCAAGGGGCAAGCGATCCGCGACGCGATCGGCCTTCCGCACTTCCGCCCCTACCTCACCGACGACGTCACCGGCACGGAGATCGGCGGCTCGGTCAAGAACGTGGTGGCGATTGCCTGCGGCATCGTCCAGGGCGCCCGGCTCGGCGAGAACGCGCGCGCGGCGCTGATGACGCGCGGCCTCGCCGAGATCATGCGTTTCGCCGTCGCCCGGGGCGCGCGGGCGGAGACGCTCATGGGCCTCGCCGGCCTGGGCGACCTGGCGCTCACCTGCGCCAGCGAGAAATCCCGCAACATGTCCCTCGGCGTCGCGCTTGGGCGGGGGCGCGGAATCGAGGAAATCCTCGGCGCTCGGCGCGCGGTCACCGAAGGCGTGGCAACGGCCGCGGCGCTGTCCGAACTCGCCGACGGGCTGGGCCTCGACATGCCGATCACGCAGGCCGTGAACCGCATCTGCAACCAGGGCGCCGAGGTCGAAGACGAGATCCGCCGCCTGCTGGCTCGGCCCTTCCGCGACGAGGGAATTTAGCCCGCGTTTCCCGCCGTGCCCATGGCCTCGGCCCCGCCGCGGGCCATGCCGGGAGTGTTCTTGAAAATCAACCGTGGTAGCGGAACCGCCGTCAGGGGCCCGGCAACCCGCTTGCCTTGGGAATCGCGTGGACCGTCATCGGTTCGCGGAGGCCTCGGATTTCCACATCGTGCGCCGGGAAGGCGGAGAGGTCGACACCGGCCCGCCGGGCGAGATCGGCGGAGACCACCAGTTCACAGCCGAACTCCTTGGTCATCGCCTCCAGCCGGCTGGCGGTGTTGACGGCATCGCCGATCGCCGTCACCGAGATCACCCGCCGGTAGCCCATCTCGCCGACGACCGCGGTGCCCTGGTGGATGGCGATGCCGATGCGAAGCGTCTCGCCCAAGTCCTTCATCACCCGCTCGTTCAACTCGTCCATCGCCGCCGAGATGTTGCGGGCGGCGGCCCAGCGTGACCACGGCCGAGGAAAGGTGGAAGACGATGGCGCCATAGAACACCAGCGTGACCATGGGGTTTCGCCAGACCGCGAGGAAGACCTCGCGGCCGGCCTCCATCGCGTCGATCGAGACATTTCCGAGGGCGTGGTTCACCAGGTGGGTGGTGACGAAGACGAAGAGGACGAGCCCGGCGCCGATTCGAACTCGTTGCAGGACGCCGGCGAGGCGTGCCGTCATTCCCGCGCCTCGGCTGGCGGAGACGCCGCGCCGCGCCGCCGCTTCACGCCTGGCCGAGCCGCTCTACCGCCAGTTCGGCGAGCGAACTTTCCGGGCGGGCGCCCATGTGGCCGATCACCTCGGCCGCCGCCAACCCGCCGAGCCGGCCGCAGCTGGCGAGGTCGCGGCCCCGGGTGAAGCCATGGAGGAAGCCGGCGGCATAGAGATCGCCGGCGCCCGTGGTGTCAACCACGATCGGCACCGTCTCCGCGTCGACCACATGCACCTCGTCCGGCCCAAGGATGACGGAGCCCCGCTCCGAGCGGGTGAGCGCCGCGACCTCGACCCGGCCGCGTACCTCCTGTAATGCCGCATCGAAGGTGTCGGCCTCGTAAAGAGCCATGACCTCCTCCTCGTTGGCGAATAGCAGGTCGACGTGGTTGTCGACGAGTTCGCGAAATTCCTCGCGGTGGCGCTCGACGCAGAAACCGTCCGAGAGGCTGAGCGCGACGCGGCGGCCGGCGCCATGGGCGATCTCCGTCGCCCGGAGGAACGCCTGCTTCGCCCCGGGCGGGTCCCAGAGATAGCCTTCGAGGTAGGTGACTTGCGCGGCCTTCACCTGTTCCGCGTCGATGTCGTCCGGCGTCAGCTCGACGCAGGCACCGAGATAGGTATGCAAGGTGCGCTGGGCGTCCGGCGTCACCAGTACCAGGCAGCGGGCGGTCGACGGGCCGTCGACCGCCGGGCTGGTCTCGAAGGCGACGCCGACGGCGCGGATATCGTGGCCGAAAATGCGGCCCAGTTGATCGTCGCGCACCTTGCCGACGTAGGCGGCGCTGCCACCGAAGCCGGCGACGCCCGCCGCGGTGTTGGCGGCCGAACCGCCGGAGCATTCCACCCCCGGTCCCATAAGGCCGTAGAGGCGATCGGCGGTGTCGGCGTCGATCAGTGTCATCGCCCCCTTCTCGAGACCCTGTTCACCCAGGAAGCTGTCCTCGGCATGCGCGAGCACGTCGACGATCGCGTTCCCAATGGCGAGCACATCGATATCACCGTTCGGCATGGGGCGGCCCTTCCCTCGATTGGCGGTGTCGGTCACGGGAAACGCCAGCCCCCCCGCGGGCATTCCCGCCTCGCCTGTACAACGATTCGGCCCGAAGGCATAGTGCGGTGATCCGAATCGGTAAGGTTGAGCCCTATGGCCGAAGAACTCTGGAAGCTCGGCGCGCGGGCCCAGGTCGACCTGCTGCGCCGGCGCGAGGTCACGCCCGCCGAATTGGTCGAGACCTGCCTCCGCCGGATCGAGGCGACCAACGGCGCCGTCAATTCGATGGTGACGCTGTGTCCCGAGCGGGCGCTGGCGCATGCCCGGCGGCTCGAGTCCTCCGACCCGCCGGCCGAGGCCGGTTCCGGCTATCTTTACGGCCTGCCGGTCGCGATCAAGGACCTGGCCGACGTCGCCGGCGTGCGCACAACCCGGGGCTCCACCATCTTCGCCGACCGCGTGCCCGAGAGTTCGAACATCCTGGTGGAGCGGCTGGAGGCCAGCGGCGCCATCGTCATCGGCAAGTCCAACACGCCGGAGTTCGGTGCCGGCGCCAACACCTTCAACGAGGTTTTCGGCGCGACGCGTAATCCCTGGGATACGCGCATGACGTGCGGCGGCTCCTCCGGCGGCGGCGCCACGGCGCTCGCCACCGGGCAGGTAGCGCTGGCGCACGGCAGCGATCTCGGTGGCTCGCTTCGGATTCCCGGTTCCTTCTGCGGCATTGTCGGCTATCGGCCGAGCCCGGGCCGCGTCGCCCACGGTCCCGATTCGGCCCCCTTCGACACGCTCTCCGTCGATGGACCCATGGCGCGCGACATCCCCGACGTCGCCTTGATGCTGGATGCCATGGCGGGCGCCCATCGAAGCGACCCGATTTCGCTGCCGCCGCCCGCGCGGTCGTTTCTCGAGACCGCCCGGCACGGCGCCCCGCCCACGCGCATCGCCTGGTCGAGTGATCTGGGCCTCGCGCCAGTCGAACCCGAGGTGCGCGAGATCACGGAGGCCGCCGCGCGCCGCTTCGCCGAGACCGGCGCGGCGGTGGAGGAGGCCACGCCCGACTTCTCCGGCGGGCGGGAGATATTCCAGGCTCTCCGGGCGCACGGCTTTGTGCTGGCGCGCGAGCCGCTGCTGCGAAGCCATCGCGACGAGCTGAAACCGGAGGTCATCTGGAACATCGAGAAGGGCATGGCGCAGAGTGCCGGCGATGCCGCGGGCGCGGAACGGGCGCGCGGCGAGCTTTACCACCGCATGGTCGCCTTCTTCGCCGATTACGACATCCTCTGCTGCCCGGCGGTCATGGCGCCGCCCTTCGAGGTCGAGACCCGCTATCTGGAAACGGTTGCCGGCGAGCACTTCGACAATTATGTCGATTGGCTGATGCTGACCTATCTCGTCACGCTGACCAGCTGCCCGGCGGTCTCGCTCCCTTGCGGCTTCACCGCGGCCGGCCTGCCGGTCGGCCTCCAACTGGTGGCGCCACCGCGCGAGGATGGCGCGCTGCTCGCCGCCGCCCGCCATCTGGAGGCGGTCCTCGGTCTCGGCCAGCTGGTACCCCTCGACCCGATCGTCCGCCACGACGCCTGACGCCGGAGACCACGGTCCATGCTTCAACCCTTCATCCTGGCGTTCAAGCAGCTCCCCGAGCCCGCTTTCCGCTCGGTCCTGGTGAAGTCCATCGGCCTGACGCTGGCCGTCTTCATCGTGATCTATTTCATCGCCGGCTGGATCCTCGAAGGCATGATGCCGGACGACCCGAAGGCCTGGACCTTCGATCTCCTCTGGCTGGTGGAGGTCGATCTCTCTTCTTATGCCGAGGCGGTGGGCAAGGTGGTGCTGGTCGTCGTCCTCTTCCTGCTGTTTCCCGCCGTCTCCTCGCTCTTCGTCGCACTGTTCCTGGATGAGATCGCCAGCGCCGTGGAGGCACGCCACTATCCCAACGACCCGCCCGGCAAGGGTCTTTCGATGGCTGCATCCTTCATGCTGTCTCTCAAGTTTTCAGTCGTGATGATTGTCTTGAATATTGTTGCTCTACTACTTTATTTGCCGTTACTCTTCATTCCGCCCTTAAATCTGATTGTCTATTATTTGATCAACGGCTATCTTTTCAGTCGTGAGTATTTCGAGCTCGTGAGTTCGAGGCATTTGGAGCCGCACGCGATCGGCCCCGCGCGTCGGCGGGGCGGTGGCAGGTTGTTCCTGACCGGTGTCGTCATCGCCTTTTTGATGACCATCCCGATCGTGAACCTGCTGGCGCCGCTGGTGGCCACGGCGGCCATGGTACATGTTTTCAAGTCGCTCGCGGCTCGGAGAAACGGGTGAATGGACGAGGAGCCGCCGGGAGGTGGCGAACGCAGGGGCGGTGATCCGCCCAAGGGAACGGGGAGAACGAGATGTCGGACAACGAAGGCGGCGGTCTGCGGCCGGAGATTTCCAGGCGAATTAGAGGCCTGAGTCCGGGTGGCCGGGTCACCCGGGTCGAGGTGCCCACCGAGGACGAGCCCGCCGAGGACGGGCCGGCCGAAGGCGCCGAGGCGGGAACGCCGACGGCTTCGGACTCCGAGGGCGCATCGGCCCCGACGCTGCCCCCGGCGCGGGCACTAGGGCAGGCCCCGACACTGGCCGCGGCGCGAGCCCCGACGCCGACGCCGGCGCCGGTCCCGGCCCCAGCGGCGAGCGGCGGCGGAGACGACTCCAGGGCGTTGGTGGTCGGAGCCGATATAGTATTGAGCGGCGCCATCAGCAGCTGCGACAAGCTCGTCGTCGATGGCCGGGTCGAGGCCGACCTGAAGGAGAGCCGGGAAATCATCATCGGCCAAGGCGGCGTCTTCAAGGGTTCGGCCGAAATCGAGGTGGCCACCATAGGCGGGCTGTTCGAGGGGAGCCTGGTCGTTCGCGGCCAGCTGGTGGTGCGCGCCGGCGGCCGAATCCAGGGCGAGGTGCGCTACAGCCAGCTGGCGGTGGAGCCGGGCGGCGTCATCGTCGGCAACATGAACACTCTCGACGGCTAGCCGGTGATTGACCGCGGGGCGCGGCGGCGCCCGTCTCGGATTCTCGGTCGCGCGAGCGCGGCGCTCTTGGCGTTGAGCCTCGCCGGTTGCCTCAACGCGGGCGGCGAGGGGACGCCTCCGGGAACCTCCGACGTCAACGCCCGGCAGCCCGCGCCGCCGCCCAGGCTCCTCGGGTTGGCGGCCGAGAGACTGGTGGATGCGCTCGGCGCGCCGACGCTCAGGCGTCGCGATCCGCCGGCGGAATTCTGGCAGTACGCTGGACGAAGCTGCGTGCTGCACCTCTTCCTCTATATCCCCCCCGACGGCGCGGCGATGGCCGTCGCCCATGTCGAGGCGAGCGATCCCGCCGGCCGGTCGATGGAAAGCCGCGCCTGCGCCCTCCGCCTAGCGAACGAGATCCGGGAGGCGGCTCGCCAAATCTGAGGCCGTGCGAGAAGAGCGCGGAGAGATCGGGGCGGCCGAGGAGTCGCCATTCATGGGGATTGGCCTCACTCGGCCAAATAGTCGCGTGCCAGGCCCAGGTAGTGGCCGATGTCCCAATTCATGTATTCCCGGTCCCCGTCCCTGAGTTCACGCAGCATCCGCGCCGGATTGCCGGCCCACAGCTCGCCCGCGCCGACGCGCTTGCCCGGCGTCACGAGGGTGCCCGCCGCGACCATCGCGCCTTCTTCCACCACCGCGCCGTCGAGCACGATGGCGCCGATGCCGATCAACGCGCCGGCGCCGATGGCGCAGCCATGCAGCTTGGCGCCGTGGCCGATGGTGACGTCGTCGCCGATCAGCGTCGGGTTTTCCTCGTAGGTGACGTGGATCATGGCGAGGTCCTGCACGTTGGTGCGCGCGCCGATGCGGACGTGGTGATCGTCGCCCCGGATGACACAGCCGAACCAGACGCTGGCCTGGTCGCCGAGATGCACGTCGCCGACGATGACGGCGCCCGGCGCCACGAAACACCCCTCGCCGATCACCGGCCAGACACCCCGGAAAGGCGCGATATGTGCCCCGTCCATCCCGCTACTCCCTTTGATCCTTCGGCGAACCGCCCGGCCGGGTCGAATTCAAAAGTGACTCACTCGTCCAAGCCGTAGACGTCGCGCGCCCGTGCCTCGGACACATAGCCATCGGCGACGTCACGGCGCACGGCGCTTCGGTCGCGCTCCCTCGGGTCCCCATAGCCGCCGGCGCCCGAGAGACGAAAGCTCACCACGTCGCCGCGGGAAAGTTGCCTGACCGCCTTGGAGCCGAGCCGTTCGGCATTGCCCTCCGGATTGAGCACCGTCTCCGCCTTGGCCCCCGCATGGCCGCCAAAGAGGCCGTAGGGCGCGTTCTCGTGCCGGTCGCCCAGCAGCGTCATGGTCGCCTCGGCGGCCAGCAGCTCGATGTCCTTGCGCAAGCCGGCGCCGCCCCGGTGGCGACCGGCGCCGGCCGAATCCCGGATCAGTTCCAGGCGGTGGATGCGTACCGGGTTGTTGGTCTCGTGCACCTCGACCGGAATGTTGCGGCAGTTCATCACCGGCGCCAGTGCCTCCGGCCCGTCACTATCGGCCCGCCCGCCATAGCCGGCGAAGGTCAGGTCGTACATCACGAAGGGCTTGCCGGTCCCGTCGTCCAGGCCGCCGATGTTGGGGTTGCTCCAGTGGCTGAAAGCGCCCATGGCGCGATGCGGTAGCGCCTGGGCCAGCGCCCCGTTGATGGCGTCGAAGATGCGGACCTGCACCACCGCCCGGCCGCCGCTTGCGGCGGGGAAGGTGGGGTTGAAAAAGCAGCCCTCCCTTGCCGTGGTGCGGATCGGCCGCATGCCGCCGGCGTTCTGCGGCAGCAGCGCATCCGAGAACACCTTGACCGCGAAGACAGTGTAGGCGCGGGTGTAGTTGAGATAGGCGTTGATCGCCGCCGGCACCTGGTCGCCCGAGCGGGAGAAGTCGACCTCGATTTCGTCGCCGGCCACGGTGACGTCGACGGCGACCGCGATCGCCTCGGTGCCGGGGCCATAATCGTCCAGGCAATCCTCGAAACTGTAGGTGCCGTCGGGAATGGCGCCGATCAGCTCGCGCATGCGCGCCTCGCTCCGGGCCAGGATCGCCTCGAAGGCCGCCTCCATCACCTCCGGCCCTTGCGCCGCGTAAAGCCGGGCGAAGCGTTCGGCGCCGGCGCGGTTGGCGTTCAGCTGCGCGCGGAGGTCGCCTTCGACCTTGGCCGGCACCCGCACGTTGCCGAGAATCACACGCAGCAGGTCGGAATCGAATTCGCCCGCGCGGACGACGCGAATGGGGAGGATGCGGAGGCCTTCCTGAAACGCTTCGGAGACGCCGTGGACGCGCTGCGAGCCGGGCGCGGCGCCGCCGACGTCGATGTGGTGCGCCGTGTTGACCACGAAGCCGATCAGCGTTCCGCCGTCGAACACCGGGCTCGCCAGGAAACAGTCGGGGAAGTGGCCCGAACCAAGAGCTGAATCATTCATCAAGATCGCGTCCCCCGGCCGCAGCGTCTCGGGCGGGAAGTATTCCAGCATGCTGTCGATAACGTAAGGCATGGAGCCGAGGTGACCGGGCGTGAAGTTGCCCTGGGCGATCAGCCGCGCTTGCTTGTCGAATAGGCCGGTCGAGAAATCGTCGCCCTCGCGCACCGCCTCGGAAAAAGCGGTGCGGCGCAGGGTCGAGCCCATCTCTTCCGCGATCGACAGCAGGCCGTTCCAGATCACGGTCAGGCCGACGGGATCGATTGTCGGCGTGCTCATTTCTCTACTCCCGTTTCGATCACCAGGTTGCCGTTGTCATCGACATGGGCCGACATGCCGGGCGGCACCAGGCTGGTCGCCTCCGCCTCCTCGACGATCGCCGGGCCGGCGATCTCGGCGCCGGAGACGAGGCCGGCGCGGTCCAGCACCCGGGTCGGGGTGTAGCCGCCGGTCTCCTCGAACCAGGCGAGGCGCTCGCCCTCGGGCCGGGCGCCCTGGGGCGCCGGGCGCCAGCCCAGGTCGAGGGTCTGGCCCAGCGTCTCGAAGTTGGCGATCAGGTGCCAGTCGACCGCCTCGATGCCCGCCCCCTCGTCGCGGTAGCCGTAGCTCGCCTCGTAGGCTTGGTGAAAGGCCTCGGCGGCGGCGGCGGCGTAACCCGGTCCGATCTCGCCCGCTGGCAGCTCGGCCCGGATCTCGTAGCCCTGGCCCTGGTAGCGAAGGTAGCCGGCACGCGACCAAACGGGCTCGCCCGCGACGCCCAGCCGCGCGATATCGCCCCGCGCCCGCGCCTCCAGGGCCTGGAAGATGTCGCCGACCGCCGCCTCGATACCCGCTTCCAGCATCACGACGCGGGTGGTCGTCGCCTCGATCCGGGGTGCCGCGCCCAACAGGCCGACGGCGGAGCCGACGCCGGCGCCGAAGGGCACGATAACCCGGGGCGCGCCCAGCGCCTGGGCGAGGCGCGCGGCATGCACCGGCCCGGCGCCGCCGAAGGCGAGGACGGCGAAGCGGCGCGGGTCGCGCCCGCGTTCGACCGAGACGATGCGCATGGCGCGTTCCATGTTGGCGTTGGCCGCCGCGTGCACGCCCCAGGCCGCGCGTTCGACGGCGAGATCGAGAGGGCGGGCGATGTCGCGTTCGATGCCGTTGCGCGCCGCCTCGAGGTCCAGGGCCATTTCACCGGCGTTGAAATAGTCCGGGTTCAGATAACCGAGCACGAGATTTGCATCGCTCACCGTCGGCCGCCCGCCCCCCCTGCCGTAACAGATCGGTCCCGGATCGGCGCCGGCGCTTTCCGGCCCCACATGGATCACGCCGATGTCGGCGCGCGCGATCGATCCGCCGCCGGCACCGATCTCCAGCAGTTCGACCGCCGGTACGTTCAAGGGCAGGCCGCTTCCCGGCCGGTAGCGGATCGGGTCGATTTCGAAGGTCTGCGTCACCGCCGGCCGCCCGCCGTCCACCGCGCCGAGCTTGGCCGTGGTCCCGCCCATGTCGAAGGTGATGACGTGGTCCTCGCCGGCCGCGCGGCCGACCTCGGCCGCCATCAGCACGCCGGCGGCGGGGCCGGATTCGACGATTCTGACCGGCTCCTCCTCGGCGATTTCCGGCGAGATCAGGCCGCCCGCCGATTGCATGATGAAGAAGTCGTTGGAGAAGCCCCGTTCTCCCAGCGCGCCGCGCAGACGGCCCACATAGTCGCGCACGAGGGGGCGCACATAGGCGTTGGCGACCGTGGTGCTGGTCCGCTCGTATTCGCGGAACTTGGGCGAAATGGTGGAGGAGAGGGAGACCGGCACGCCCGGCGCGCGCTCGGCCAGCCGCGCCGCGATCGCCTGTTCGTGCGCCGGATCCGCATAGGCGTGCAACAGGGCGACGGCAATCGACTCGGCGCCCATCTCCAGCGCCGCCAGAATCGCTTCATCGACCGAGGCCATGTTCAGCGGCGTCAGAAGCGCGCCGTCCGGCGCCAGGCGCTCCTCCACTTCGAAGATGGCGCGGCGGGGCACCAGCGGCGGCGGCTTTTCCATGTGAAGGTCGTAGGTCTCGTAGCGTTTTTGCCGGCCGATGATCAGCACGTCGCGGAAGCCCGCCGTGGTCAGCAGCGCGGTCGGGCTGCCCTTGCGCTCGATGATGGCGTTGGTGGCGACGGTGGTGGCGTGCAGCACGGTCGACAAGGCCGCCGCCTCGACGCCGGCCTCGGCCAGCAGCCGCTCGAAGCCCCCGATGACGGCGGCGGCCGGGTCATCGGGCGTGGTGGCCACCTTCAGGAACCGGGGCGGCAGGTCCGCGCCCGCCAGCACGAAGTCCGTGAAAGTCCCGCCGATATCGAAGGCCATCCGCCACATGGCGTCTAATGCCCGTCGAGGATGGCCTCGGAGATTTTCTCCGCCGTCATCAGGGTCGGGAAGTTGGTGTTGGCGCAGGGCACGACCGGAAAGACCGAGGCATCGCAGACTCGCAGGCCCTGGATGCCGCCGCGCACGCGTCCGGCGTTGTCGGTCACCGCCATCGGATCGTCGTCGCCGCCCATGCGGCAAGTGCAGGAGGCATGCCAGACACCGACCGCCGCCCCCCGGGTGAAGGCCTCCAGCGCCGCGTCGTCGCGCCTGAGTTGATCGAGCGTGTAACCCTCCATGATCAGCTTCTCGATCAGCAGGCGGCGCAATGGGCCCGGGCCATCCAGCATCATGCCCATGAGGCCGGTCATGAACTTGTTCTTGGCGTTGATCTCGCCGACCTGGCGGACCTTGTCGCTGTAGGAGGCCGGGAAGGAATCGGAAGTGACGGCTTGCAGCGCCGGATCGTCCTGCAGATCGGCCATCAGGCGGAAGCCGTGCATCAGCCGGTCGAGGTCGCGCTGATCCGACAGCAGGTTGAACTCCACCGTCGGCTCGTCCCGCCAGTCGCGGCTGGCGAGCCTGACCTGGCCGGTCTCGGAATAGGTCTTGTTGACGAAGACGATCAGGGAGGCGATCTGCTCGCCGACCGCGTGCCAGGAGGACTTGGAGACCACGCCGGCGAACATGTCGCCCGCCGGCGCGCCGCCGATCTCGGAGGAATAGCGCAGGCCGACCAGCAGATGGCGCCGCGTGATCTCGTTCCTGACCCGGGCCTCGCGCTTGAGAAAGGCGGCGAGCGCGATCGAGGGATGGTCCATCAGCCGCTGGCCGACGCCCGGCAGGTTGGTCCGCGTCTCGATCCCGAGTTCGGAGAGCGCCAGCGCCGGGCCGATGCCCGCGCGCAGCAAATGCGCCGGCGAGTGGATGGCACCCGAGGAGACGATGACCTCGTTCGCCCGGAATTCCTGCTCCCGCCCCTTCACCAGGGCCTTGACGCCGACGCATCGCACGCCCTCGAACAGCAGCTCCCTGACCTGGGTGTCGGTGGAGATCTCCAGGTTCTCGCGTTTTCGGATGTCTGGGTCGAGATAGCCGATGGCGGCGGAGACCCGCTGCTCCTCGGCGTTCGACATGGTGATGGGGAAATAGCCGTCCCGGAACTCGCCGTTCTGGTCCGCGAGGAATTCGTAGCCGGCGCGCCCGAAGGCCTCGCCCGCGGCGATGGCGTGCCCGTTCCAGCGCTCGGGCATGATGCGGCGCACCGGGATGCGTCCCGACTGGCCGTGATAGGGCCCGTCGAAATCCAGGTCGCGCTCCACCTTCTTGAAGAAGGGCAGTACGGCATCCCAGTTCCAGCCCTTGGCCCCGCGCGCATCCCACTCGTCATAGTCGGTGGGGGCGCCCCGGTTGGCCAGCTGGCCGTTGATCGAGGAGCCGCCGCCTAGCACGCGCGCTTGCTCGTATTTGCGCAAGCGCGGTCGGTCGACATCGGGATTGTTGTGGCTGACCGGCTGGGTGGTGACCATCAGTTCGGTCCAGTGGAAGCGGGTGTCGAGATAGGCGGTGCCGGGATAGCTGTCGAGGATCTGCTCCGGTACCTGGCCGTGCGGCGTGTCCTGGCCCGCCTCCAGCAGCAATACCTTGTTGGCGCTTTGCGCCGAAAGGCGGTTGGTCAGTACCGAGCCCGCCGAACCGCCGCCGACGATGATGTAGTCGTAAGCCATACCCTGGTTCCTTCCCCCGACGTCAGGGGAGATGCTGCCCTGAAACCCGCCCCGGCGACAAGTCGGCGCGTGATATGCTCGCCGCGAGGAGGGCAACGCCATGTGCCGGCTCGTCACGATCGCCGCCGCCGCCATGCTGGCATTGCCGGCGCGGGCACAGGATTACGGTCGCGGCCTCGAGGCCTACCGGAACGGCGACTGCGTCGCCGCGCGCGCCGAATGGCGGCCGCTGGCCGAACAGGGACATGCCGAGGCGCAATACCAGATCGCCTACATGATCGAGTGCGGGCAGGGCGTCGAGCCGGACGATAGCGAAGCGGCGGCCTGGTACCGGAAGGCGGCGAGGCAAGACGTCGCCGCCGCGCAGTACAAACTCGGCGTCATGCACGACAACGGCTGGGGCCTCACGCGCAGCGATGACGAGGCCTTCAAGTGGTACGAGAGGGCGGCGATACAGGGGCATCCCCTGGCCCAGCACGATCTAGCCCTGATGTACGCCAGGGGTGCCGGCGTGCGACGAGACCATGTCCGGGCATACATGTGGCTCTCCATCGCGGTCGCGTCCGGGCACGGCTACATGGTTAAGCACCGACGCCGCATCGCCAAACGGATGAGCCCCGCCCGGATCGCCGAAGCCGGGCGCCTGGCGGCCGAGTGGATGGCGACGCACGGGCGGTAGGGAACTCTCCGGTACCGCGATCTGCTATCCTCGCCAGCGCTGAAATCGTGGGAGAAAATCGTGGCGAGCGAAGCGCCGATCGAAATGACGTTCGACGAGCACGACGACCCGCCGCCGGCCATCACCGATTTCGACGTCCTGGCCGACAAGGCGCTCACGCGCCGCTGCTTCATCGGCCGCGGAGTCGGCCTCGGCGCCGCCGCCTTCGTCATGGGAACGACGGCGCCGACGCCGGCGCCGGCCGCGGCGGCGAGCCGCCTGGCCTTCGAGCAAGTGGCGGCGAACGGCCGCGACACCGTCACCGTGCCGCCCGGTTATCGCTGGCAGGTCGTCGCCCGGTGGGGCGAGCCGATGTGGTCCGACGCGCCAGAGTTCGATTCCCGGACGCGCGGCACCGGCGCCAGCCAGGAAACCGCCTTCGGCGACAACAACGACGGCATGGCGCTCTTCGCCCACCGGGGCCGCGTGATCCTCGCCGTCAACAACGAGTTCGTGAACCGCAAGATCATCCACGGCAACCGCGCCTCCGGCCTGCCGGAGAACGCCGACGACGTGGCCAAGAGCAAGTCCGGCCACGGCGTCTCGATCGTGGAGATCGACCGCCGGGACGGCCAGTGGGGCATCGTCAAGGATTCGCCCTTCAACCGCAGGATCACCGCCGACACGCCGATGGAGATCACCGGCCCGGCGCGCGGCCACGATCTGGTGAAGACCGCCGCCGACCCGAGCGGCACGTCCTCGCTCGGTACCTGGAACAATTGCGGCAACGGCCAAACGCCGTGGGGCACCTATCTCGCTTGCGAGGAGAACTTCAACGGCTATTTCTCCTCCAGCGACCCCGGGTTCAAACGTTCCGCCGACATGAAACGCTACGGGGTGAAGCTGAAGGACTGGGGCCATGCCTGGGCCACGGCGGACGAACGCTTCGACATTTCCAAGCACCCGAACGAGGCGAACCGCGCCGGCTACATCGTCGAGATCGATCCGCTCGACCCCACCTCGACGCCCAAGAAGCGCACCGCGCTCGGCCGTTTCAAGCATGAGAACGCAGCTGTCGTGCTGGCCGCCGACGGCCGCGTCGTCGTCTATATGGGCGACGATGAACGGGGCGAGTTCCTCTACAAGTTCGTTTCCGACAAGGCCTATGCGGCCGGTGGCGACAATGGCGGTCTTTTGGAAGACGGCGCGCTCTTCGTCGCCAAGTTCGCCGACGACGGCACTGGCCGGTGGGTCGAATTGACGCCCGAGGCGACCGGCATGGGCTCCAAGGCGGAGGTTTGCGTGCTAAGCCGCGTCGCCGCCTCGGCCGTCGGCGCCACAACCATGGACCGGCCGGAGTGGGTCGCGGTCAATCCCAACAGGCTCGAGGCCTACTGCTGTCTCACCAACAACAAGAACCGGGCCCGGAAGCCGAACGCCGGCGGCGATCCGATGCCCATCAACGGCCCCAACCCGCGAGAAGGCAACAAATACGGCCAGATCGTCCGCTGGCGGCCGGCCGGCGGCGACCACGCGGCGGCCGATTTCGCCTGGGACCTCTTCGTCGTCGCCGGCAATCCGGTGGTGCACCAGGATGCCCGGGCCGGCTCCGCCAACGTCGACGCCGACAACATGTTCAACGCGCCCGACGGCCTCGGCTTCGATGCCGCGGGCCTGATGTGGATCCAGACCGACGGCAATTTCACCGACGAAGGCGACTTCGCCGGCCACGGCAACAACCAGATGCTGATCGCCGACCCGGATACGGGCGAGATCCGCCGCTTCATGGTCGGGCCGCGCCAGTGCGAGGTCACCGGCCTCGCCTTCAGCCCGGACCGCCGCACGGTCTTCGTCGGCATCCAGCACCCGGGCGGCAAGGGCGGCGGCCATTTCCCCGACGGCGGAGATTCGGTGCCGCGATCCGCGGTGGTGGCGATCGAGCGGGAGGACGGCGGCCTGATCGGTTGAGCCACGCCGCCATCGCCTCCGGCGGCGATTTCGCATGAGGCCAACCTGCCTTGGATTGATCCCATGGCACCAGGCGACGACACACAAGGCCCGCCCGACCGGCCTCTCGATCTGGTCATGGCACCGCATCGGAGCCTGAGCCCGCACGGCTTCTGGCTGCTGATGACGGTGGTCTCGGGCATCGGCTTCGGCGCCGGCATCGCCTTCATGACCGCCGGCGCCTGGCCCGCCGCCATCCGAGCGGCCGGATCGAGCGCTGGCGTTTCCCCGCCGCCTGGGTCCGGATCGACGGGCTGGAGGAGGAGAACGGTCGGGGCTGTCCGCGGCTCGCCAGTCATGGCCGCGAGGTCGCTTGCGCCCGCTGCCTCGGCTCGAGGGAACGAGCCGAGGTGCTCGCCGAAGTGACCGAGTTCCTCCGCCGCCACGCCCTGGCTTAAAGCGGTATTTCCCGCCATTTCCATGGCGTGAAATGCCTACCTAGGGCCGGAAGCCGAAGGTTCGGGGGCCGAGGAGATGGGGCAACAGCGGGCGGACGCGATCGATCCATTCGCACAAGGCGGGTCGCGTCTCGCGCGGGTCGATGACGGCGTGCATGGCGAAGGACTCCTCGCGCGGGAAGGGGGAGAGGCGGGCCGCAAATTCTGCCTCCAGCTTCGCGCGCATCGCGTCGGGATCCTCGGCCGCCGCGATCTCGCGGCGGAAGGCGACGGCGACGCCGCCCTCGAGCGGCAGCGGCCCCATCTCGGCCGACGGCCAGGCCAGGACATAGGCATCGGGGCCGTAGTGCGCCGCGCCGGCGACGCCGTAGGACTTGCGAACGATGACGGAGGCCCAGGGCGAGGTACATTCCGCCGCCGCCAGGACGGCGGAGGTGCCCGGCCGGATGGTGCCCAGGCGCTCGGCCGCCTCGCCGATCATGAAGCCCGGCTCGTCCACCAGGCTGACCACGGGCAGGTGGAAGGTGTCGCAGATCTCGATCAGGCGGCGGACCTTGCGGGCGCCGTCCGCCGTCATGGCGCCCGCATAATAGCGCCCGTCGTTCGAGAGGATGCCGACCGGCTGGCCACCCAGGCGCGCGAGGCCGACGATCTGTCCGGGCCCGTAGGGCCGCATCATCTCGAGGAAGACGCCGCCGTCGACCACCGCCTCGATGATTTTGCGCATGTCGAAGGCGTGGCGGCGGTCGCGCGGCACGATGGAAATGAGCTTGTCCTCGGTCCGGTCCGCGTCGTCGCCGAGGTCGTCGATCTCCGCCAGGCTCCAGACGTTTTGCGGCATGTAGGAGAGGAACCGGCGGATCAGCTCGAAGGCGCCGGCCTCGTTCGCCGCCACCGCGTCCACGACGCCGTTCTTGGCGTGGATCTCCGGCCCGCCGAGTTCCTCCTTGCTCTTGCCTTCGCCGAGCGCTCGGTCGACCACCGCCGGACCGGCGACCAGGACTTGTGAATTCTCGCTCATCACCGCGAAATGGGAGGCGACGAGGCGGGCGGCCGGCAGGCCGGCGACGGCGCCCAAGGCGGCGCTCGCCACCGGCACGCTGGCGAGCGCGCGGGCGACCGACTGGAAGCGGGGCCGGTCCGCGACGCTGGCGCCGACGGGGCCGCTGGAGCCCTTGCCGCCGGCGCCCGTGACGCTGCCGCCGCCGCCCTCGTGTAGGCGGACGAGGGGGATGCGGTAGTGGCATGCCAGTTCTTCGATATAGGTGCTCTTGCGCAAGCCGGCGGGATTGGGGGAGCCTCCGCGCACGGTGAAATCCTCGCCGCCGATGACGCAAGGCCGGCCGTTCATCTTCGCGAACCCCACCAGGTAGTTGGCCGGGGTGAAGCCGCCGTCGGCTTCCGAGGCGCCGGCCGAGGGGCCGAGTTCGCGGAAGCTGTCGGCGTCGGCGAGGCCGTCGATCCGCTCCCGGATGGAGAGCAGGCCCTTGGAGTCACGCCGTGCCAGGACTTCCGGACCGCCCATGCCCCGGGCCAACTCGCGGCGGCGGCGGATCTCCTCAACTTCGGCTTCCCAACTCATGGCGACGGCTTCCTCTCGACGTTTCGGGAATGTTTCCGGAGGGATAGCATCAACCGCCGGCCGGAGCGACCATCCACCATTCGGACCCGTCGCGAGAACGTGATCGATTTTCGTTTCAAATGTCCCGAACACTTCATATCATCGCGTGGCGACCCTACATCCAGGTTGTCGAGAGGTTCGCGATTGGGGAGATCGCGGCCAACCAGAAACTCAACGAGGAGACGAGGGGCATGCCACTCAGAATTAATGACGAAGCGCCGAACTTTACCGCCGAAACCACGGAGGGGGAGATCAGTTTCCACGACTGGGTCGGTGACGGCTGGGCGATTTTGTGCTCGCACCCCAAGGACTTCACCCCGGTTTGCACCACCGAATTGGGCTACATGGCCGGCCTGAAGCCCGAATTCGACAAGCGTAACTGCAAGATCATCGGGATCAGCGTCGATCCGGTCGACAACCACCTCGAATGGTCGAAGGACATCGAGGAGACCCAGGGCCACGCCATCAACTATCCGCTGATCGGCGATCCGGAGCTGAATGTCGCGAAGCTCTACGACATGCTGCCCGCCGAAGCGGGCGACAGCTCGGAAGGGCGCACGGCGGCCGACAACGCCACCGTCCGCTCGGTCTTCCTGGTCGGGCCCGACAAGAAGATCAAGCTCTCGCTCACCTATCCGATGAGCACCGGGCGGAACTTCGACGAGGTGCTGCGTGTGCTCGATTCCTGCCAGCTCACCGCCAAGCACAAGGTGGCGACGCCGGTCAACTGGAAGCAGGGCGAGGACGTCATCATCGTTCCCGCCGTCTCGGACGAAGAGGCCAAGGCGCGGTATCCCGACGGCTGGAAGGCGCCGAAGCCCTACATCCGGATCGTGCCGCAGCCGAAGTAATACCAATCGACGGAAGTCCTCGGCCGGCCCGCTCCCCCGGCCCCTAAGAGTCCGACTCGAAATGAATCGAGTGTTTTCAGGCTCTTGCGAGACGGCGCGTGAGGAGTTGGATGCTGGCGAGGAAGATCCAGGCCTCGGCGGTCTCGATGGCCGTCTCGAAGTCCTTGGCCAGCCGCCGGTTTCGATTGAGCCAGGCGAGCGTGCGCTCGACGACCCATCGGCGGGGCAGGAGTTGGAAGCCCTTCACGCCCGCGGGACGGTTGACGATCTCCAGCGATCAGCGGCCGATCCGCTTCAGTGCGCCCTCGAGCTTGGGCCCGGCATAGGCGCCGTCGGCGAAGACGTGGCGCAGGCGGGGAAAGTGGCGGGGGATGGCGGCGAACACCGCCGGCGCGCCGTCGCGGTCCTGGATCTCGGCGCCGTGGACCACGACCGCGACCAGCAGGCCGCCGGTGTCGGTGAGGATGTGACGCTTGCGGCCCTTGACTTTCTTTCCGGCGTCGAAGCCCCGGATACCGCCGCTTTCCGTGGTTTTTACGCTCTGACTGTCGATGATACCGGCCGACGGGCCGGCCGCGCGGCCCTCGGCCTCGCGCGCCGCGACCAGCAGTTGCCGGTTGACCTCGGACCAGGTGCCGTCGTCCCGCCAGAGATAAAAGTAGCGCTGCACCGTCGAGCGTGGCGGGAAGTCCCGGGGCAGCATGCGCCATGGACAGCCGCTACGCAGTAGGTAGAGGATCGCGTTCACCACCTCGCGCAATGCCGTCGTCCGAGGCCGTCCCAGCGCTTTGGCGCGAGGCAGCAACGGCTCCAGCACCTTCCATTCTCCATCCGTCAGGTCGCTTGCGTAGCGCAGCAGGTCGCGTTCATACTTCGGGCGAGTGATTTTGGTCCACATGTTGTGTCTCCCTGGTTGCTAAATACAAACAGTGAATCACAACTGACTGAAATCACTCAACTCTTTTCGGGCCAGACACTAAGGGATTCACACATCTTCATGGAGCGCCCAGCCCTGTTGCATGGATTTGAACTGCTGCCAGCCGTTGTGCATGGTTATGGGACCGGGAGGGCGCTCGGAGGGGTAGCCGTTCCAGCCGCCGAGGCGGGCGATGATCCAGGCGAGCCAGGCCAGTGTTCCATCGAGATGCGGGTTCTTTTGCTTGGCGGTCTTGCCTTCGAGTTCGTGCAGCAGCGCGCGGGCGAAGGGAAGGAGTTCGGGGTCCAAGACATCGCTGGCCGGACGCCCGCCCCCGCCGTCACGGGCCAACACCAGTTGCATGATGCGAACCGCCGCCACGAGCGCCATCGCCGCCAGCTTCATCAGGGCCTCGGCGCTCGTGACTTGGCTGCTCTCGATGTTCAGGCCTTGGCGCTTCAGGGTTCGGAAGATTTGCTCGATATGCCAGCGCTCGCGATACCAGCCGACGATGCGCCATGCGTCTTCCGCCTTTTCGACACCATGGGTGGTCAAGAGCAGCCAGTGGATCGGCTCGGCCACCTGGCTATCGACCTCGCGCACCTCGACCAGACGAAGGCTCAGGCTTTCCGGCGCCGTCGGGTCGGTGCAACGCTCCGGCCGCTTGATGGTCACCGTGCCGAAGCGCAGGGACAGCGTCGCCTTGCGCTTCTTGCGTCCAGGCTGGGCCCGCGGCTCGATCTTCCGACGCCCGGCCTCCCGCCAACTCTCGGCCACATCGAACAACCTGCCGCCGCCCACCAGCGCACGGTCACGCGAGGCCCGCGTGATCATGTCACACCGCGCGTCGGGAAGCCGGGCCCATTCCTCGTAGATGTCGCTCTCGCGATCGCCGATCACCGTGACCCGCGCCGCCCTCGCCAGAACCCCCTTGGCCTGTTCGGCCACCTCGAGCCAGCGGTACGACTCCTTCCCTTCGATCGGAAGCTTGCGGTAAGCCCGTACTCGACGCGCCTCCACGGCGTCTTCCGGCGGCTCCGGGCGGGTCCAGAGCTCGGCCCCCGCCAAGCCCAGCAGCGTCCCATCCTCGGCGTCCACGGCGATCACGGGATGCACGAAAAACCCCCGATCACTACCGTTGCCAGCGGGGCCGAGACCCCGTCCCCGTCCCCGATGATGCTCGTAGTTCAGCTCCGTGGTGTCCTGGATCGCCAGGACATGCCGCCCCCGGCAACTCGCCTCCAGCGGGCGGCTCGCCGCCGCGACAATCTCTCCCTCCGTCACCTTGGGATTGGCGAGAAAGCGGCCAAAACCGAGTTCCTCCGCCCGTCCTCGCCCGATGCGGCGCAATATGCAGCTCGACCGCGCCACCAAGCGCCTAAAAAGAAGGCCCCCCTTTTTTCCAGCCGTTTGTCCCCAAAGCGGCCAGTCCACGCCGTCGCTGTAACAAACATTGTCGCGGCTCCCTCCAAATAAATCACGGGCCGCCTCAATATGAATCACACTCCATTCACCCGTGGCAACAACATATTGACACCTACTACCAACATCCCACTCTTTGTGTGCATGCCTTAGCCCCCGGCCCAGCCACCCCAATGGTACACTCCACGGGTCGTTGGGCCGGGGGAGCGGGTGGCTCGGCGATTCGGATCAAACCCGATCCGCTCTAGCCGTCGCCGCCACGCCGGTCGAGGCGTCGCAGGCGGAAGGCCAGCAGCGCGGCCTCGGCGCCGTAGCCGGCCATCCAGGCGACGAAGCCGACGACGGCGCCGTTGGCGCCGGCCAGGACCAGCGTGGTGGTGGAGACGAGGGCCGCGACGGCGATCCGGGCCGCCCCGCTCGCCGCCATCATGCCGGTCGAGCGCCGCCCCGCCAGCAGGCCGCGCCCGAGCGCCGAGAAGGCCCAGGCGGCGGCCATCAGGAAGGCCAGCGCGAAAGCCGGCTTGCAGTAGGCCTCCAGTTCCGGCTCCAGGCCCATCGCGCCCGCCAGCAGGAAATCCTCCAACGGGGTCTGGAAGAGGATGATGCCCAAGAAGGCGAAGACGCCGATCAGCCGCAGCGCGAAGCGGTTCAACACCGCCCGGTCGGCGGCCGAGCGGACCAGGGTCTGCGCCGTCTGCACCAGGTTGCGCAGCGGGCTCATGATCAGGCTGACCAGCCCATAGACGATGTTGAAGGCGGCCAAGGCCTGGTCCGGGTCGGCGAGCCGGCCGAGGAAGACGCTGATCACCGTCACCACGCCCATCTCGGCCGAGGCGTTCAGCATCAGGGGCCAGGAGAAGCGCCACTGCCGGGCAAACGTGGGCGGCGCCTCCAGGCCCCCGCCCGCCGCCTCGCCGCCCTCGGGCAGCTGGCGGAAGATGCGCAGGGCGAAGGCGAAGGCCACCGCCGATTCCGCCGTCATGCAGAGCAGCAGCGCGGCCGCGCCGACCGCCGCGCCCTGCAGGAACCAGGGCAGGAAGACGAGGGAGACGCCGAGCGAGGAGAGCCGGGCGACGGTGGCGATGGTGATGAAGATGGTCCGCCGGTGCATCAGAATCAGGCCAAAGCTGATCGATCGGACGATCAGCACCGGCGCGCTCAGCGACAGCAGGAAGGTGGTCTGCTTGGCCTGGACCACCACGGCCTCGCTGACGCCGAAGAAGGTGGTGAAGACCCAATCGCCGAGCGGGGTGAAGGCGATGAACTGCGCCAGAATCCACGACGGCACCGCGATACCCACCATGAACGGCAACAGGCGGCGGAGCGCGCGCCGCGTCTTCAGGTAGGCGAGCGTCAGCAGGGCCGAGACCTCGGTGCTGCTGGCCAGCGCGTAATAGAGCGTGAAACCGACGTGGAAGGCGGCCAGAGTGACGTTCTGGCCCTCGGAGCGCGCCAGGGCCGCGTTGATGACCGACTTCGAGATCATGTTGAGCTCGGTCATGAAGACGAGCGGCAGGAAGAAGCGATAGGCGTCGCGAAGCGTGATGGGCTCGGTCATGATGGGGCCGGTGCCCGGCGCGTCGCGCCGGCCCCGCCGCGCCCGCGACGAGGAACCGGCGTGGCGAGACGACCCGAGACCAGGCCTACCGCATCGTCCATCTTCTGGTGGCGCTGGACGGCGAGGGCCGGCCGGTCGGCACGGCCTCGCCGCGCCACCAGTCCGTCGGCGATCACCTGGGCGTCGGGCCCTGGCTGGCCGCGGTACTGGTGGCCGAGGACCGCCGGGGCCGGGGCATCGGCACCGCCCTCGTGGCGGGAATCGAGGCGGAAGCGGCCCGCCTCAGCCACGACGCCCTCCATGCCTCGACCGACACGGCGGATCGGATCCTCGAGCGGCGCGGCTGGCATCGCATCGACGAGGCCCAATCGCTCCGAGGACCCGTCGGCGTCTATCGGTTGAATCTGGACGGCGCCGCGGCGGACCGACGCCGTCCGCGACGCGGCCGCCGCGTTTCCCCTCAGGCCGCGTCCTCCAGCACCATGCCGGCGGCCTTTTCGCCGATCATGATCGAGGGCGCGTTGGTGTTGCCGGACGTGAGCGTCGGCATGATCGAGGCGTCGGCGACGCGCAGGCCCCGCAGCCCCCGCACGCGCAGCCGGTCGTCGACCACGGCCATCGGGTCCGCGTCCGTCCCCATCTTACAGGTGCCGACCGGGTGATAGGTGGTCTCGGCGTTCCGGTGGACCCAATCCAGCAGCTCCCCGTCACCGGTGATCGCTGCGCCCGGCGCCAGCTCCTCCCCCCGGATGGCGTCCATCGCCTTGGCGTTGATCCAGGCCCGCGCCATCCGCATGCCCTCCACCGTCGCCGCACGGTCGATCTCGGAATCGAGAAAGTTGAAGTTGATCGCCGGCGGGCGGGTGGGATCGGCGCTGGCGATGTGGATGGAGCCGAGGCTCTCGGGCCGGAGCGGGTGGGTGATGACGGTGATGCCGCGTTCCGGGGCCAGGCGATAATCGGCGGTCGCCATGAAGGGAATGACGGAGATGCCGACGTCGGGCGAATCCAACCCACCCCGGGTGCGTACATAAGTCCGGATCGGCGCGGCCGGCAGCGCCAGCATGCCGGTGCGCGAGAAGGCGTAGCGGAGCGCCTGGCCGACGGCGCCCAGGCCGCGCCCCTTGTCGTTGTAGGTGAGGCCCGGCGCCGTTATGCCCCAGCGCATGCGTGGCGCGTAATGGTCGCGAAGGTTCTCGCCCACGCCCGGAAGCTCGTGGCGGACCTCGATGCCGAGGGCGGAAAGCCGCTCCGGCTGGCCGATGCCGGAGAGCTCGAGCAGCTGCGGCGAATTGATCGACCCGGTGGAGACCACGACCTCGGCGTTGGCGCGCGCCTCCCGCCTCTGGCCGCCCACCGAATAGGCGACGCCCACGCAGCGGGTTTCTTCCAGCAGCAGGCTCTCCGTCAGCGCCTCGGTCTCGATTCGAAGGTTCGAGCGCGTCTTGGCCGGCTCCAGGTAGCAATAAGCCGTGCTCATCCGCCGCCCGCCCCGGATGGTCGCCTGGGTCATGGCGATGCCGTCCTGGTCGGCGCCGTTGTAGTCGGGATTGCGCTTCATCCCGACCTCTTCGGCCGCCGCCATCAGGCAATCGTAGAGCGGGCCCCGCTCGTCCAGGTCCGAGACCTTGAGCGGCCCGTCGCGGCCCCGGTATTCGTCATCGCCACCCCGGTAGCTCTCCATCCTCTTGAAGAAGGGCAGCACGTCGCGGTAACTCCAGCCCCTGTTGCCGAGCTGGGCCCAGTGGTCGAAATCGGTCGCGTTGCCGCGCACGAAGACCATGCCGTTGATCGAACTGGAGCCGCCCAAGAGCTTGCCGCGCGGCACCGGAATGCGCCGGCCGCCGGTGTTGGCCTCGGGTTCGGAGCTGTAAAGCCAGTTGGCCTTGGGATTTTCGATCAGGCGGGCGAAGCCGATCGGGATCCGGGACCAGGGATGGCTCGGCCGGCCCGCCTCCAGCAGCAGCACCTTGTCGCGCCCGCTCTCGCTGAGGCGGTAGGCCAGCGCCGAGCCCGCCGAGCCCGCGCCCACCACGATGTAGTCATAGCTCTCGCTTTGCATGATCGTCCGTCCGTCGTTCCATTTTCTTCGCCCGTGAACCCCCCGCCTGGAAGTGCCGAACGGCCGGCGGGGACGATGCCGCGTGATGATGCTAGCCCATCGTGCCGATTCAAGAAACGGCGGGCTGAGGGGACGGGTGGTCGGCGTCGATCGCGATGCGGCGACCCTGGAGGCGGCGCGGGCGCGGACGCGGGCGGCGCGTCTCGGGAACGTCGAGTTTCGCCGGGGCGAAATCGGCGAGGCGGGCGAGGTCGAAACCCTGGCCGAGGTGGTGGCGGGCGGCGGCACGGTCATGGTCTGGCCGGCCGTCACGGCCTGGTGTCGCGGAGCGAAATAATGCGATAGCGTGCCGGCGGAGAATACGAACCCGAGGGGAGGAAACCATGGGTCTGATGGACGGCAAGGTGGCGCTGGTGACGGGCGCCGGGCGTGGAATCGGCCGCGAGGTCGCGCTGCTGCTGGCGGCCGAGGGCGCCAAGGTCGTGGTCAACGACCTGGGCGCTGGCCTCGGCGGCGAGGGGCATGACGAAGGCCCGGCGGCCGAGGTCGCGCGGGAGATCGAGACGGCGGGCGGCCGGGCCAGCGCCAATCCCAACAGCGTCGCCGAGGCCGCCGGCGCCGAACGCATGGTTGCCCAGGCGATCTCCGACTTCGGCTCCATCGACGTGGTGGTCAATATCGCGGGCATCCTGCGCGACACCATGATGCACAAGATGAGCGAGGCGGAATGGCGCGCCGTGATCGAAGTCCACCTGAACGGCAGCTATTTCACCAGCCGCGCCGCCCTCCCCCACATGCGGGAGCGGGAAACCGGCTCGCTCGTGCACTTCACCTCGACCTCGGGTCTGAACGGTAACGTCGGCCAGGCCAACTATGCGGCCGCCAAGATGGGGATCGTCGGCTTGAGCCGGGTGATCGCGCTCGAGGGCCAGCGGCGCAACATCCGCTCCAACTGCATCGCCCCCTTCGCCTGGACCCGGATGATCGAGTCGATCCCGGTGCAAAGCGAGGAGATGGCGGCGGCCTTCGAGAAGTTTCGCGTCGGCTCCACCGCCGCCCACATGGCGCCGATGGTGGTCTATCTCACCAGTGATGCGGCGGCCGAGGTGAGCGGCCAGGTCTTCGGTGTCCGGGGCAACGAGATTTACCTGATGAGCCAGCCGCGCCCGATCCGTACGCTCCACAAGAGCGACGGCTGGACACCCACCGACCTTGCGGAGATCGTGGTGCCGAGCCTGAAGAACGATCTGCTGCCGCTCGACGACACGGGCGAATACTACAGCTGGGACCCGATTTGAGGAGGACGCCAATGTTCATCGATCCGAAAGTCGATCCGCGGCCGGAACCGCTGGTCCATAACCCCTTCAAGGCCCTGGTTTCGCCCCGCCCAATCGGCTGGATCACCACGATGAGCGCGGCCGGCGAGCTGAATCTGGCGCCTTTCAGCTATTTTAACGCGGTCTGCGACGATCCCCACTGCGTGATGTATTGCCCGAACGGCAACCACCCGGAGGGCGGGGTGAAGGATTCGCTGAAGAACGTCGAGGCGACGGGGGAATTCGTCTGCAACCTCTCGACCTGGAACCTGCGGGAGGAGATGAACGCCACTTCGGCGCACATGCCCCGCGGAGTCGATGAAATGGCCAAGGTCGGTCTGACCGCCGTGTCCTCGGTGAAGGTCAAGCCGCCGCGGGTCAAGGAAAGCCCCGCCCACCTCGAATGTCGCTACCTTCAAACGGTGAAACTGCCCAGCAATCGTGACGGCCACGGCAACTACATGGTGCTGGGTGAAGTGGTCGCCATTCACATCGACGAGGCGATCATCAAGGACGGCCGGGTCGACATGTTGGCGATGAAGCCGATCGCCCGGCTCGGCTATATGGACTATTGCGCGGTCGACAACGTCTTCTCCATGGTCCGGCCCGACTGAACGAGTTTCGTCGCCTCGACGGCCCGGCCGCCGCGGGCCCGGCGGGGAAGAGCGGCGCGGATGCGCGCCACCCTACCTAAACCCTTGGCTTTGAGGTATCTTCCACCTCGTGTGAAGCGGGAGGCGGAGATGAAGGATCGCCCTTATCTCAGGAAGAACGACGGTGAGGACGAGGCCGTCGAAAAGGCGTCCGTCACGCGGGCCAAGACCGGCGTCAACATCGATGACATCATCAACTACACGGTCCTGATCGCCGGCGTCGCGGCAATCGCGGCGCTGCTGGCGATTCTCGGCAAGTAGAGCATGGTTCTGCTGATCCTCGCCGCGCCGGCCGCCCTGTTCTGCGCGCTGCTGATGTGGGTCGGCTACACCCGCGAATGGCGTCCCATGGCGGCCCGCATCATCGCCATTGCGGGCGGTCTCTGGGGCCTGCTGATCGGCGCCGCCATCTTGACGGTCATGAAGTTCTTCAACACGCTTTGAAAAGTGAAGCTCGGGAAGCGTGAAGAGCGGATCGGGACAACGGCACGGCCGGTCCCGGCCACCCGCGCGATTGCGTCGCAACCGGCGGGCGCCATGCCCTTTCGGGTTTGCCTCGGGCCATCCGCTAGCCCCGGGTCAGCCGCCCGCCGACGGTCCCCCGTGGCGGCCCGAACCGGGGAGGGGTAGCTCGGCGATTCGGACCAAATTCAATTCGCCCCATGCCTACAGCGCGGCCTGGACGAAGTCGTAGCGATCCTGGCCCCAGTAGGGAATACCGTCCAGGATCAGCCAAGGAACGCCGAAAACCTGGTCGGTGATGGCGGCCTCGTTGTTGGCTTGGTATTCGACGCCGGCCGCCTGGCTCTCGGCCGCCGCCAACAGGGCGGTGCCGTCGAGCGAGAGTTCGCCGGCAAGTTGGTCGAGGGTGTCGGGCGTCGAGATGTCCATCTCGCGTTCCCAGACGGCGGCGCCGATGGCATTGGCCAGCGCCAGCGCCGAGGCGTCACCGCCGGCCTGGTTCTGGGCGACGATAACGCGGGCGGCCAGATCGGCCGCCACGGGGAAGAATTTCGGCTCGATCCGCATTTCGGCAAGGCCAAGGTGATCGCGCCAGCGGGCGAGCTCCACCAGCCGGTAAGCGAGCCGGGCCGGATGGCGTTTGCCGACCGGTAGGCCCCCGGTCGCCGGCAGCACGCGCGACATGTCGATCGCCTTGAGGTCGAGGTCGGCGCCGGTTTCGGCGACGATCCCGGCCAGCCGCCCGCCCCCCAAGTAGCAGTAGGGCGAGGATGGGCTCAGGTAATAGACGAGGACTCGGCTCATGGGTCCCCTCCCGGTGGCTGCGGGCTATAAAATTCGGGGCGCCCGAAGGCGCCCCGATACTCTGGCGACATGTCGGCGAGATCTATTCGAACTCGATCTCGACGCGCCGGTTACGCTGCTCCTTGACGCCGTCGGCCGTTAGCCGGATCGGATCGTCCTCGCCGCTGAAGTTCGCGGCGATATCCTTGGCCGGGATACCTCCGTCGGCGAGCAGAGCCTTCACGTTCTCGGCTCGAGTCCGGCTGAGCTTCATGTTGTATTCGCTGGAGCCCGAGGTATCGGTGTGACCGATCACGCGAACGACGATCGGCTTGTCGACCTCGTAGTCCTGCAGGATCTCGATGACGGTCTTGCCGGAGGCCATGTTCGGGCGCGCGTCATCCAGATCGAAGTAGACGATGTAGATGCCGTCGACGATCGCCGGCGGGGGCGCCGATGGCTTCGGCATCGGCTTGGCGGCCATCCGCGGGCGGAGCGAGTTCTCGACGAATTCCATCGCCGTCTCGAAGCCCTTCTTGCAGGCCGCGATGTGCTTGGGCTGGATGTCCTCTTCCTTCTCCTGCATCCAGCAGTCGAACATCGCCTGGGCGCGGGCCGTCGCCGTCGGATTGCTCTTGGCGGCACCGGCGTCGAGGGTGCGGGTCAGACGCAGGCGCGCGGCGGTCAGTTCGGCCACCGAGTCGCCAGGCAGCATCCGCGACGAAATGGCGTCCGGATCGACCGCTTCGCCATTGGCGGCGCCGATCGCCTTGGTGAAGAAGTGGTCGGCATCGCTCCAGTCGTTCTCGTCCGCTTCGGACTTGCCGAGTTGGACATAGTTCTGCTGCAGGGCGCGGGTGAACGAGTCACCCGTGTTTTCCATGCTGGCGATCTTGTCGCCATCCATGGTTCCACAGGCCGCGAGCAGGGTGGTGGCCGCGCCGATGGCGGCAATTCGCAAAGTGAGACTCATGGGACCCCCAGTGTGCAAGATCTCAAAATTCCTATGGCCCAAGGTTCGATGACCGAGTCTTTCCAAGGGGATACCGGGAAAAACAACGATCATGCCCTCGAGTTGCCAGCGATTACGGCGCGCGGGACAGCTTCACCCGCGTGCCGATGGCATCAGCCTACAACATCCGAACCCGCGCGTCACTAGAGGGAAATGCACCTCCGGGCAGGCTATTGATTTGCCCGTGTCCTCGGGGCAAAGCCCGCTCGGCCGCCGGGCGCCAAGCCGCCGGCCAGACGCTCGCCGGGAACCTCGATCCGAGCGCTTGGCAACAGCAGGCGGTTTGCCTGATCGAGCGCGATGACGCGGCTGACGACATCCTTGCCGGCGGTGCGCGCGCCGATCAGCCGCGACCCGCCCCAACGCCGCAGCAGCGCCGCCAGGATCTCCGCGCTGCTCGCGGTCTCCGGGCCGATCAACACCGTCGCGACGCGCGGCGCCGGTCCGCTCGCCTTCAGGTCGCGCCACCCCCCGCCCGTCGCGTCGCGGACCCGAAACGCCCGTGCCACGTTCCCCAGCAGACGGCCGGCGACCCGGGTCATCCGATCGAGGCGGCCCCCGCCATTGCCCCTGAGGTCGAGGACGACCGGCGCGCCGCCGAGCGTGGCCAAGGCGGCCGCCAGCTCGTCGACCACCCGCCGCCCGAAGCGGTCCAGACGAATGGTGCGACCTTCGACGCGGAGCGAGGGAAGGTGAATCTGGCGCCGGATGCTGTCGCTCGACGGGCTCTCGACCCGGACGACCCGGGCGCCGTCGCCATGCGCGGCGGCAATCCGCCGGCCGGCGCAAACCGCATCGCCTCCACAGGCCGTCTCCAGGACCGGCGGTGTCGGCAAGCGTGTCGGATAGAGCGCGTGGCGCTCCGCTTCCGCCAGTACCGAGGCGATCCGCCGCCCACCGGCCGCGCCGGGAGACGCGGCGAGGAGGACGAGCGCCAGCGCGCCGACCGCCGAAGTCCGACGGAAGGACGCGCGCGCGATCATGCTCTAGTGGCAGTAGTTGCGGCCACCCGCCAGCGTCGCGCCCCAGGGCGCGTCCCCGACACCGTCGATCAGGCCCACGAGCCGGCCTTGGGCGATATCGATAATGGCGACGCGGTCGATGTCGGACAGCGCGACGTAGAGCCGGTCCGATCCATGGGCCACCGCGCTGGTCTCGGGCGTGCCCGGAAGATCGATCCCGCCCAGGGACTTCATGGCCGCGAGGTCGAGCCGCAGGATCCGCTTGTCGCCGCGGCTCAACACCAGCGCCTCGCCGCCATCGTTCGAGAAGTTGACGCCGGTCATGTCGCGTCCGCCCGGCAGGGTGGCGACGACGGCGCGGCTCTGGACATCGATGACCGCGACGCTGGCATCGCCGTTCTTCGGTACCACCATCCAGCGACCGTCCGGCGAGGCGTAGGCCCGCCAGGGCTCGCCGCCCAGGTTGAGGGAGGCGAGCTTCGCCCCGCTTTCCAAGTCGATGACGGCGAGCTTGCCGCTCTCGCCATGCGCGGCGAAGCCGAGGCGGCCGTCGACGCTGGGCGTCACGGCGACGATGCCCTGGTACTCCTCCGCCCGGCCGCGCGAGGCGATGGCGGCGCCCTCGCCGACCGGGATCTCGCCGATCACGCGGGCGGTGGCGACGTCGACCAGGCTCACATGTTCCGCGCCCAGGTTGGCGACATAGAGGCGGCTGCCGTCGGATGAATAGGTGAGGTTGTGCGGCTGCACCAGGCCCTCGATCCGCGCCGTCACGCGCGCGGCGACGAGATCGACCAGCGACACGGTTCCGGCGGCGATGTTGCCGATCGCGACCGAGCGTCCGTCGGGCGCCATGGCCATGTGTTCCGGTTCGGCATCGAGGCCAAGCGTCGCCACGACCTCGCGATCGTGCAGATCGATGATCGACACCGTGTCGTCGCCGGTGTTGGACGCGATCATGCGATGGGTCTCCAGCGATACGGAGACTTGATGCGGGGTCTTGCCAACGGCGATTTGGTCGATCACGCGATTATCTGTCGTGTCGATCACCGCCACCGTGTCGGAGGTCATGTTCGGGACATAGAGGTGGCGTTTCCAGTCGTGGGCGCCAGCCGCCCCCGTCATCCCCAGAAGTGCCGCCGTGGCCACGCCCGCCATCACCAACCGTTTGAATTCGCACATCGCTCCGATTCCTCCGCGACAAGGCTCCGGCCGCCAAATCGACCCGAACCGATGGCGGACTATAACGGCGGCGTGCATGGCCGAACAAGCGGGGAAACGGGTCGGGCGCGGGATTATTCGAAGGCCTCCCGCTCGGCCCGATACACGAGCGCATGGCGCCGGGCGAGCGCATGGACATCGTCGGCGTAGCCGCCGCCGACCACGGTCGCGAGCGGCACGCCGGCCCGGGCGCAACAATCGACCACCATCCGCTCGCGGGCCAGGAGGCCCGCATCGCTCAATGCCAGCTTGCCCAGCCGGTCGTCGACGTGGGGATCGACGCCGGCGTTATAGAAGACGAGGTCGGGCAGATTGTCCGCGATCAAGGCCGGCAGGTGGCGGTCTAGGCGCGTCAGGTAGGCGTCGTCGCCCACGCCCTCGTCCAGGCCGACATCGAGGTCGCTCCGCTGTTTGCGCGCGGGATAGTTCCGTTCGCAGTGCAAGGAGAAGGTGAAGATGGCCGAATCGCCGGACAGGATCTCCGCCGTGCCGTCGCCCTGGTGGACGTCGAGGTCGACCACCAAGATCCGGGCGACGCGGCCCTCGGCGAGCAGCAACCGGGCCGCGACCGCGACGTCGTTGAAGACGCAGAAGCCGGCGCCGTGGGCATATCCGGCGTGATGGCTGCCCCCCGCCGTGTTGCAGGCGATCCCGTCGGCGAGCGCCAGCCGGGCGGTCAGTACCGTGCCGGCGACCGCGAGGCGCGAACGTTCGGCAAGCGCCGGGGACAAGGGCAGGCCGATCCGCCGCATGATCTCCGGCCCCGCCGTTTGGTCCAAGATCGCGGCGACATAGGCGGAATCGTGGGCGAGCCTCAGCCACTCGGCCGGTGCCGGAACCGGCGTCTCCGCCCGGCTCGCGCCGGCCTCGGCCAGCACCTCGCGCAGACGGGGGAACTTGGCCATGGGGAAGCGATGGCCGTCGGGCAACGGCGCCAAATAGCCCGGATGATGGACGATACGCGGACTCACGTCATTCGCCATGAATGACGCGTGGGGCGGCCGCCTCGGCATTCCCCGTCGTCTGGGCGAGCGACGGCGACGGCGGGGCGAATGGAGGGAGCAACACGATGAGACGCCGGATCGTCATGGCCGACACTCTAGCGCATGGCGCGCGCGCCCAAACAAACGAAACTGCTCGGCCGAGATTGCCGCGTCGAACTGGAACAAGCCCCGTCCTCGGCTCTTGCGTCGCGCGATGTGGCGATCCCCGAACGCGCCACCTGGATCCCGGCCCCACCTTGCCAGCCGGCGGCGGGCGCGGCAGAATCGCCCCACGACCGCGAGGCGAGGGGGAGCTCCCATATTTATGTTCGGCGTGCAATCGACACCGCTTTCCACCGGCCTCGGCTTCGGGGTTTCCACGCCCAGCCTGATGCCCGACACGATCCGGCCCTGGGTCGCGCTCCTGGAGCGGCACGGCTACGACACCCTCTGGCTCGGCGACCATGTCGAGGGGCCGGTGCCGATGCTGGACATCATCGTTCAGCTGGCCCAGGTCGCGGTACTGAGCGAGCGGATAAACATCGGCTGCGGCGTCTATTTGGCGCCGCTCCGCCACCCCGTCCTGATGGCGAAGCAGGTGGCCTCGCTCGACCTGCTGTCGGCCGGGCGGCTGATTTTCGGCGTCGGCGTCGGTGGCGAGTTTCCAAACGAATACGCCGCCTGCGGCGTGCCCGTGAACGAACGGGGCGCGCGACTGACGGAATCGATGGAGGTGTTGAAGCGGCTTTGGAGCGGCGAGCCGACGGCATATGACGGCCGTTTCCACAAGTTTCCCGAGGTTCGGATCGAGCCGCCGCCGGCGCGCCCGGGCGGCCCGCCGATCTGGTGCGGCGGGCGGGCCGAGGCCGCGTTGAAGCGGGCCGGCCGCCTGGGCGACGGTTGGTTCCCCTATGTCGTGACGCCGGAGATGTTCGAAGCGGGCCTGGCGACGATCCGCCGCGCGGGCGAGGCGGCGGGCCGCGCCCTCGACGGCTTCGGCCTGGCCGTCAGCCTCTTCTGCCGCATCGACGAGAGCCGCGAGGCCGCCCTCGAGGTCGCGGCGCGCGAACTTTCCGAGCGTTACAAAATGGACTTCCGCCGGGCGACGGAGCGCTACGTCGCCCTCGGCCGGCCGGAGGACGTGGCCGGGAAGATCGCCGAATTCCATCGCCTGGGCGTGCGCCACGTGGTCCTCGACATGGTCTCGCCGGAAGCGGAGCTCGACGAACAGATCGGCCGTTTCGCCGAGGATACGCGTCCCCTCCTGGCCGGATTGGGCTGAGGGATCGAAACTGGACCGGCTGACGCGCGCGCGGGCGCGCGGCGTTGCAGGTCGAAAGCTCGCCGGCGCCGGTTCACTCCCCCGTCCGGGCGATGGCGTCGTCGAGGGTCCGCCAGCCGAGGCGGGCGAAGCGCGCGGGCGGCGCCACGGCGGGGTCCTGTTCGGCCTCGACCACCAGCCAGCCGGCATAGCCGGCGCCGCGCAGCCGGCCGAGAATCGCCGCGAAATCCAGATGACCGTCGCCGGGCACGGTGAAGATGCCGTCGAGCACGGCATCGAGGAAGCTGGAATCGGCCGCCCGCGCCCGTGCCGAGACCGCCGGCCGGACGTCCTTGCAGTGAACGTGGCCAAGCCGCGCGCCGTGCCGGGCGATGACGGCGTCCGCCGCGCCGCCGGCCGTATCGAGATGCCCGGTATCGAGCAGAAGCGCCACGTCCGGGCCCGTCGTCGCCATCAACCGGTCGATCTCGTCGGGCGTCTCGACCACCGTGCCGAGGTGGTGGTGATAGCAAAGCCGGAGGCCCTGGCGGCCCGCCTCGGCCGCCAGGCGGTCGAGCCCCGCCGCGAGTTCCGCCCACTCGAGCGGACCCAGGACGGGGCGGGTCGAGAGCGGGCGGGCGCGATCGCCCTGGATCGACCCGCTCACCTCGGCGAAGACGAGGGCGCGGCAGCCCATGGCCCGAAGCAGCGCCAGATGCGGCCCCATGGCCTCGATCTCCGCGTCCACGCCGCGTTCCAGCAGCCGGGCGCCATGCCAGCCGGAGGCCAGGCGCAAGCCATGGAGCTCCAGCAGGGGGCGCAGAACCTCGGCCTCGCGCGGAAACTTCCAGCCGAGCTCCACGCCCGCGTAGCCCGCCTCGCGCGCCTCGTCCAGGCAGGTCGAGAGCGGAATGTCGCCCCTCAGCTCCGGCAGGTCGTCGTTCGACCAGCCCACCGGATTGATCGCCAGCTCGACCTCCCAGGACATGGGCCCGCGCCTCAGCCGTCGATCCGCCGGCGCGCCGTCGCGGCCTCGTAGGCCCGCCGCGCGGCGCGGACCTCATCGCGTTCCGAGACCTCGGCCACCGGCACGTCCCACCAGGCGCCGCCCGCCTCGGTCGCGATTCCGGGATCGGTCCGAATGGCAATGACATAGGTGGCGGTTGCCGCCTTGGCCCGGCCGAGGGCCGCTTCCAGCGCGCCGATGCCGTCCACCTCCTCGGCTTCCGCGCCCAGGCTGCGGGCATGGCCCGCGAAGTCGATCGCCGGCGGCGTGCCTTCCGAGGAGGCCAGCAGGTTGTTGAAGGGCGCCCCGCCGGTCCCGCGCTGCAGGCGGTCGATGCAGCCGAAGCCGCCGTTGTCGAGCACGACGATCACCAGCTTGAGGCCGAGCTGGACGGAGGTGGCGATCTCCGAGTTCATCATCAGGTAGGAGCCGTCGCCGAGCAGGACATAGACCTCGCGCGTCGGCGCCGCCAGCTTCACGCCGAGGCCGCCGGCGATCTCGTAGCCCATGCAGGAATAGCCGTATTCGAGGTGGTAGGCGCCGGGTCCGCTCGCGCGCCAGAGCTTGTGCAGCTCGCCGGGCAGGCCGCCGGCCGCCGCGACGACCACGCCGTTCGCGCCCGCCGCGCGATTGACCGCGCCCAGCACCTGGGCATCGCTCGGCGGCAGGGTGTTGCCGGCCGCGGTCACCCGGTCGATCGCGGCGTTCCAGTCGGCCATGGCCGGCGCCACCCGATCGCGCCAGGCCGGGTCCGCGCGCCAATCGCCGAGCGCCTCGTCCAGCGCCTCGAGCCCGCGCTCGGCATCGGCGACGAGAGGCAGCGCCCGATGCTTGACCGCGTCGAAGGCGGCGACGTTGAGGCCGACGAGGCGCGCGCCCTCGCTGCCCAACAGGGCGCGGGAGCCGGAGGTGAAGTCCGAAAGCCGGCTGCCGATGGCGAGGATCAGGTAGGCCTCGCGGGCCATTTCGTTGGCCGCCTCGGTGCCGGTGACGCCGATCGCGCCCAGGTTCATCGGATGGTCCCAGGCGAGCGCGCCCTTGCCCGCCTGGGTCTCGGCCACCGGCAGGCCGCGCGCCTCGGCGAAGCGGGCGAGGCGGCCGGTGGCGCCGGCGTAATGCACGCCGCCGCCCGCGATCGCCAGGGGTCGCCGCGCCCGTCGCAGCGCCTCCGCCGCCGCCGCCAGCTCGCCCCGGTCGGGGCCGGGGCGGCGGGGCGCGCGAAGGGTGGGCGCGAAGAAATCCTCGGGATAGTCGTGAGCCTCGGCCTGGACGTCCTGGGGAAAGCAGAGCGTGGCCGGACCGCAATCGGCCGGGTCGGTCAGCACGGCCAGCGCCCGGGGCAGGCTTTGCAGCAACTGCTCGGGCCGGGTGATCCGGTCCCAGAAGCGGGAGACGGGGCGGAAACAGTCGTTGGCGCTCACCGTCGGATCGGCGAAGTCCTCGATCAGCTGCAGCACCGGATCGGGCCGCCGGTTGGCGAAGACGTCGCCGGGCAGCAGCAGGACCGGCAGGCGGTTCACATGCGCCAGCGCGGCGGCGGTCACCATGTTGGTGGCGCCGGGGCCGATGGAACTGGCGCAGGCCATCATGCGGCACCGGTCGTTGGCTTTTGCAAAGGCGATCGCGGCGTGCGCCATGGCCTGTTCGTTGTGGCCGCGCCAGGTCGCCAGGTCGTCGCGCGCGGCCGCCAGCGCCTCGCCCAGGCCGGCGACGTTGCCATGGCCGAAGATCGCGAAGATCCCGGCGAAGAGCGGGACCTCCTCGCCGTCGATCAGGGTTCGCTGCGCGATCAAATAGCGCACCAGCGCCTGCGCCGCCGTCAGGCGTAGCGTGGCCATCGCATCTCTCCTCCCGTGTTAGGGTCCGGGCCGAGTGTACTGCCGCCTTGCCGGGCGCGGGAAGTGGAGAGAGAGAGGCATGATCGGGATCGTTCAATTCGGTGCTGGCCGCATCGGCCAAATTCACGCGGGCAACCTGGCGGCCTCCGGCCGGGCCCGGCTGGCCCATGTCGTCGATGTCGACCAGATCGCCGCCGGCGAACTCGCCGCGCGCCACGGTGCCCTGGCGAGCGACGCGGAAAGCGCCCTCGCCGATCCCGCCGTCGGCGCCGTGATCATCGCCAGCAGCACCGATACGCACGCCGACCTGATCGAGGCCGCGGCCCGGGCCGGCAAGGCGATCTTCTGCGAGAAGCCGATCGACCTCGACATCGGCCGGGTCGACGCCTGCCTCGCCGTCGCGCGACGGGCCGGCGTGACGGTGATGGTCGGCTTCAACCGCCGTTTCGATCCCCACATGGCGGCGCTGAAGGCGGCCCTGGATGCCGGTCGGATCGGCGCCGTGGAGACGGTGATCATCACCAGCCGCGATCCCGGCCCGCCGCCGGCCGACTATTTGAAGCGCTCGGGCGGCATCTTCCGCGACATGACGATCCACGACTTCGACATGGCGCGCTGGCTGCTGGGGGCGGAACCGGTACGCCTCCATGCGAGCGCCAGCCGCCTGTTCGATGCCGGCGCGGCCCAGGCCGGCGATCACGACACCGCCGCCATCACCTGCGTGACCGAGGCGGGCAGGATCGCCGTCATCACCAACAGCCGGCGCGCGGTCTATGGCTACGATCAGCGCCTGGAGGTGCTGGGCGCCGGCGGCATGCTGCGGGTCGCCAACCCGACGGAGACGATGCTGGAGGTGACGGACGGCGGCGGCGTTCTGGCCGACCGGCCGCTCGACTTCTTCCTCGAACGCTACGCCGAGGCCTACCGCCTGGAACTGGAGCACTTCATCGACTGTGCCGTCGACGGCGTGGCGCCCCGGACCACGGGCGAGGACGGCCGCCGCGCCCTGATGCTGGCAGATGCGGCCTACCGTTCGCTGGACGAAGGGCGGATGGTGGCGGTCGGGGATTGATGCCGACCGGCGCCGGGTGGGTCTCGTTACCGGTTGTCTGGCGTTCAGACGCCACGCGGGCTTTACCTCGCCATTTGGCAAGCGCGACCGCGCGCCCGAGCTTATGCGAGGAAAAGCCCGCGTGGCGCTTGAACGCCATACTATCGGCCATGAGTTTCACTCATTGCCGATAGGTACTACTCGCCCGCGCGGTCGCCATGAGGCCCTTTCAAACTTTCCGCCGGCGGCCGGGCCTTTCCTCGATCGGCATCACGCGGAGATCGCGCGCCGGGCGTGGACCATGATCATGGGGTCCACGACGCCCGGCTCGCCTTCGATCAGGGCCTCGGTTCCGATCGCCTCGAAGCCGCCGGCCCGTTCGAGGTAGTGCTCGACCAGGCGCCCGCGCTCGTCGTCGCCGAGGCCGCGCCAGAGCAGCACCGCCTTGGTCGGGAACATCCGGTTGGAAAAGGAGATCAAGAACGGCGCCCCCGGCCGCAGCACCCTGGCGACGTCCGCGAAGACCTCGACCGGCCGGGTCAGATACTGCACCGACACGGTCAGCAGGCAGGCGCCGAAGCGGCCGTCGGCGAACGGCAGCCGTGGCGTCCTGTTCAGATTGTGCACGACATGCGCGCTCAGCTGCTCGTTGGCGGCGAGTTCCTCGCCGTTGAGGCCGAGACCGACCACCGAGGCGCGCGGCGGGTCTGGCGGCAGGTGCGAATAGCGGCTCGACATCAGGTCCAGCACCTCGCCGTCGGGGGGCAAGGTCGCGGCGAGGAATTGCGCCAGCGCCGCCCGGGCGTCGTCGTCGATATGGGCCACATGGCGCGCCATCGCGTAGAACCGTTCGTCCTCGCTTTCGTCGAGACGCTGGAAATGCTCGGGTGGGAATGGCGGAGCCTGGGGCATGGGCGGCGTGCGTTGCGGCGAGATCCGGGAGCGCCGACTATACGACGCCCGCGCCTCACCCCGCCATCCCGCGGGGGGCCGTTGGAGGCGTTTCGCGCCCGCTGGCCCGAGCGCGGTGAGTGGATGGCCCGCGCCCACCGTGAACACGGCCACGCGCGGAGCGCCATCGCCGCCGCGGCGGAACCGCGCTATTCCTCGGTCTCCCGGATCATAAAGGCCTGCGAAGAGGCGCCGAATTCAAGATTCAAGACCTGACCCCAGGTTGTTTATGCGGTAGGGAGTTGCGAGACCCGATCCCGGTCCCCGCGCTAACCGCCGCCCGCGACCTCGCGGGCGAGCCGGGTGATGGCGGCGAGGGCGAGGTCGATGTCGCCCGCCGTCGTCGCCCAGGAGGAGATGCTGATCCGCATCGCCGTCCGGCCCCGCCAGACCGTGCCACCGCACCAACAGGTGCCGTCCGCCTGCACGGCGGCAATGACCTCGCGGGTCTCTTCCGGGGTGCCGAAGGAGACCATGACCTGATTGAGGGCGACCTCGTTCAAGACCTCGAAGCCCGCCGCCGCCAGTCCCTCGGCCATGCGCCGGGCGTGGGCGCAACAGCGCTCGACCAAGTCCGCGAGACCGGTCCGCCCGAGCGACTTCAGCGCGGCCCAGACCTCGAGGCTTCGCATCCGCCGGCTGCATTCGGGGGTGTAATCGAAGGGATCGCGCGCCGCGTCCGCCGGCAGGTAGGCGGCGCCGACGCGCATCGCGCCGCTCAGCGCCTCGCGCCGGGCGACGAGCGCGATGCCGCAGTCGTAGGGCAGGTTCAGCCATTTGTGGCCGTCCACCGCCCAGCTGTCCGACGCCTCGTAACCCTCGGCGAGCGCGGCCGTCGCCGGGGACGAGCGGGCCCAGAGGCCGAAGGCGCCGTCGACATGGACCCAGGCGCCGGCCGCCTTGGCCCGGGGGATGATGTTGGGGGCCGGGTCGAGGGCGCCGCTATTCACGTTGCCCGCCTGCAGACAAAGGATGGTCGGGCCCAGAATCGCCGGCAGCGCGTCGGCCCGCATCCGGCCCTGGCCGTCGGCCGGTACCCTCGCCACCCGCTCGGCCCCGAAGCCGACCAGGCGCAGCGCCTTCAACAACGAGGCATGGACCTCGTCGCCGACGATCACCCGGACCTCGGGCGCGCCGAACAGGCCTTGCCCCTCGACGTCCCAGCCGACATCCGCCAGCACCGCGTGGCGCGCCGCCGCGAGGCCGGTGAAATTGGCCATGGTCGCCCCGGTGACCAGCGAGCCGGCGGTGCCCGCCGGCAGGCGGAGGGCATCGACCAGCCAGTCGAGGGCGATCGCCTCCAACTTGGCGCCCAAGGGAGACGAGGCGGTCGAGAAGGCGTTCTGGTCCCAGACGGACGCCAGCCAGTTGCCGGCGAGCGCCGCCGGCAGCGCGCCGCCGGTGACGAAGCCGAAATAGCGCGGGCCGGCCGAGGCGATCGTCGCCGGCGCCCCCAGACGGTCCATCAGGTCGATCACCGCCCCGTCCGCCATGCCGTCTTCGGGCAGCGCGCCGCCCAGCTGGTCGACGGCGGCCAGCGCCTCCTCGGACGGCGCCACCGCGCAATTCGCCAGCCCCGCCAAATAACGGCTGGCCCGCGCCGTGGTCTCTCGCAGCAACTCGTCGTCGATCATCGACACCCCCACCGGCGGATCGCGGCCCCCGCGTCGCGGCGCACCAAACCATATGCCCTGGATCGCGGCGTCGTGTCGCCCTAATCTTCCACGGGTGGGAAACGGCTGGAGCGACGATGATCCTGGACGTGCAACTGTGGCTCGAGGACCTGGGCCTCGAGGACTATGGCGAGGCCTTCGCCCGCAACGACGTCGACGGCGAATTGCTGCCGCGGCTGACCGGCGAGGAGCTGCGCGAGATCGGCGTCCACTCGGTCGGCCATCGCCGCCGCCTGCTGGAGGCGATCCGGGAGCTGGCGGCGGTCGCGCCGTCCACGGTGGTGGAGGACGACGATTCGGCGACCGCGTCACGGCGCCAGGTGACGGTGCTGTTCGCCGACATCTCGGGCTTCACCGAAATGTCTGGCCGCCATGACGCGGAGGAGGTGCATGCCCGCCTCAACGCCTTTTTCGCCGCGGCCGACGAGATCGTCGCCGACCATGGCGGCCGCATCGACAAGCATATCGGCGACGCGGTGATGGCGGTGTTCGGCGCGCCGGTCGCCCACACGGACGATCCGGAGCGGGCGCTGCGCGCCGCCCGCGCGATCCACGAGGCGGTCTCCCGCCTGGAGCCGCCGCTCGACGTGCACGTCGGCGTCGCCTCCGGCCAGGTATTGGCCAGCAGCACCGGCAGCGCGGCGCATGTCGAATACACCGTCACCGGGGAAAGCGTGAACCTCGCCGACCGCCTCACCGACCAGGCGGCGCCGGGGGAGACCCTGGTCTCGCCGGCGGTGCGCCGCGCTCTGGGCGATCGTTTCATCGGCGCCAATCTGGGCCCGCGCGAGATCTAGGGCCTGGCGACGCCCATCGCCGTCTGGCGGCTCGATGCCATCGCCACCCCGGCGGACCAGAACCCGCACAGCTTCGTCGGCCGCGCGCGGGAGAAGCGGCTTTTCACCAACGCCATGGACGGCTGCCTCGAAAGCGGCACCGGCGAGACCTTGGTGCTTCGGGGCGAGGCGGGGATCGGCAAGACCCGCCTGCTGGCGGAGTTCGTGGAGCACGCGCGGCGCCGCGACGTCGCCGTCTACACCAGCCTGGTGCTCGATTTCGGCGCCGCCAAGGGTCAGGACGTGATGCCGGCCCTGGTGCGGAGCCTGCTGGGCCTGACGCAGGGCGGCGGCGAGGCCGAGCGGGCCGATGCGGCGAGCGAGGCGATCGGGGCCGGCCTCGTCGCGGAAGAGGACCGGTCGCATCTCAACTATCTGCTGGACTTGCCCCAGCCCGAGGACCTGGAGCAGCTCTACCAGGCGATGGACAACGAGGCCCGGACGCGCGGCCGGCGGGGCGTCGTCGCCGCGCTGATCCGGGCGCGGGCGGAGGAGCGGCCGCTGGTGCTGGCGATCGAGGACATCCACTGGTCGACGCCCGAGGTGCTGCCCTATCTGGCCCAGATCGTCACCTGCGTCGCCGAGTGTCCGGCGTTGCTGCTGATGACCACCCGGATCGAGGGCGATCCGCTGGACGAGGTGCGCCGCGCCGCGGGCCGCGGCACGGTGGTGATGACGGTGGACCTCGGCCCGCTCCGCGCCGAGGAGGCCGCCAGGCTGGCCCGGGTTTTCGGCGCCGACGAACGGGTGGCGGAAACCTGCGTCGCGCGCGCCGGCGGCAATCCCCTGTTCCTGGAACAGCTGGTTCGCAACGCCGACGAGGTCGGAGAGGAGGATATTCCGGGAACGCTCCAGGGGATCGTGCAGGCCCGGCTCGACGTCATCCCGCGGGCCGACCGCCAGGCGATCCGGGCGGCCGCGATCCTCGGCCAGCGCTTCGGTCTCGACGCGCTGGCCTTCCTCCTCGGAGTGCGGGACTACGATCCCTCGAACCTGTTGCGCGCCGCGCTGATCCGCCCCGCCGGACCCAACTTCCATTTCGCCCACGCGCTCATTCGCGACGCCACCTATGAATCGATCGTCCGTCCGCTTCGCGCCGAGCTGCATGTCCGGGCGGCCGAGTGGTTCCACGATCTGGACCCGACGCTCCACGCCGAACACCTGCTGATGGCCGACGACCGCCGGGCGGCCGACGCCTTCCTGCGCGCGGCCCGGCACGACGCCGAGACCTTTCGGGTGGATCAGGCCCTGTCGTTGATCGACCGGGCCCTGGTGCTCGATTGCGAACCGGCCACCAGCTTCGAGCTCATCTGCCTCGACGGCGATCTGCTCGCCGCCACCGGCCGCTCGGCCGAGGCGCTGGACGTCTTCGGCGAGGCGACGGCGATGGCGCGGGGCGACGAGGCCGTGGTCCGCGCCCATTTCGGCCATGCCCAGGCGGCCCGGCTCGCCAGCCTGCACGAGGCGGCGCTGCAAAGCCTCGAGGTCGCGGAAGCGGCCGCGAACCGGCTGGACGCGACTGGAGACATCGCCAACATCCACTACATCCGGGGCAACATCTATTTCCCCCTCGGGCGGATCGACGACTGCCTCGAGAGCTGCGAGCTGGCGATCGGCGCGGCGCGCCGGGCCGGCTCCAACCGCCTCCTGGTGGGCGCGCTTTCCAACTTCGGCGACGCCAACTACCTGCGCGGACGCATGGCGACGGCGCGCGACGACTATACCCGCGCGATCGACCTCGCCCGCGCGCACGGGCTGCCGCGCGACCTGGCGGCCAACCTGCACAACCGCGGCCCGGCGCACCTCTTCTGCGGCAACCTCGCCGACGCCGTCACCGACTGCGAGGAATCGGCGCGGCTCGCGCGGCGCCTGTCGATCCCGCTCACCGAGGCGGTGGCGCTCGGCTGCATGACCTGGGCGTTAATCCAGCGCGATGAGCTGGAGCGCGCGGAGGAGGCGATCGGCCGGTCGCACGAGCTCAGCCTGCGCATCGGCGCCCGCCGTTTCGAGGGCTGGTTCCAATCGGTATTCGCCCGGGTTCGCTTCTTTCTCGGCGACCGGGAGGGCGCGCGACGGCTGGCCGGGGCGGCGGTCGAGACGGCGTTGGCGCACTCCCGCCACTTCGCCGCGCCCAAGTGCCTCTCGCTGCTGGCGCGCCTGACGGACGATGCCGGCGAACAGACCCGGCTGCTGGAACAAGGCGCGGAAATCCTGGGCCGAGGGATGTGTCGGCCACAATCACTTCTTCTTTTATCCCGACGCCATGGAGGTCATGCAGCACCAGCGGCGCTGGGACGAGATTGAGCGTTATGCCGACGCGCTGGAGGATTTCACCCGGGCGGAACCCCTGGGGGGAATCGACTTCATCTTGCGCCGCGCCCGCTTGGCGGCGAAGCTCGGACGGGGCGAGGCGGACAGGTCCGAGCTCGAGGCGCTGTTGGAGGAGGCACGGGCCCGCGATTTCACGCGACAGGCGCGCCTGCTGGTGGAACTTCGCGAGGAGAACGGATGATGGCACCGAACGACGCCAGGGCGCCGATATCGCACCCCTCGGTCTGGACCGGGGCCGAGATGACGGCGAAGCGCGGCGCGTGGCTGCTGGCGCTCGGGCGCGAGGAGGTGGCGGAGATCGAGGCGGTGGTGATGCCGCTGGCCGAGGCGGGCACCGACCCGATCGAACTCGGGCGCGGTGATTTCCCCTGGCCGGTCCTGGCGCCCCGACTGAAGGACGCGCGGCGCGAGATCCTGCACGGGCGCGGTTTCGTCCAGTTTCGCGGCCTGCCGGTGGCGCGGCTGGGCCGGCGGGGCGCGGCGCTCGCCTTCTGGGGGATCGGCCGGCACCTGGGCGACGAGGTCGCCTCGCAGAACGCCGCCGGCCACCTGCTGGGCCACATCAGCGACCTCGGACAGTCGCGCGCCAACCCAGCCAGCGGGGCCCCTATTCGGCCGAGACCATTCCCTATCACGTCGACTGCGCGGATATCGCCGGACTTCTGTGCCTGCACCCCGCCAAACGTGGCGGGGAAAGTCTGATCGCCTCTTCCGCCGCCGTCTACAACGCGATCCTGGCCCGCCGACCGGACTTGGCGGCGGCGCTGGAGGCGCCCGTTTATCGCGACCGCCGCGACGAGATCCCGCCCGGCAAGGACCCCTGGTACGCGATCCCCGTCTTCAACCGCCACGACGGGCTGCTCTCCACCACGATCGAGCCGACCTATATCGGCTCCGTCCCGCGCCACTTCGCCGGCCGCGATCCCAACAGCGCGGCCCAGGTCGAGGGCGTGGCGATGGTGGGCGAGGTCGCGGACGAACTCCGCCTCGACATCCCTTTCCAGGTGGGCGACATGCAGTTCCTCAACAACCATGCGATTCTGCACTCGCGCCTCGCCTTCGAGGACCACGCGGAGCAGGACAAGCGCCGCCATCTGCTGCGCCTCTGGCTCCTGTGCCACGACGGCCGCCCGCTGCCCGAGGTCTATTACCAGCGCCACGGCACGCTTCGGACGGTTCGGCGCCCGGGCGGCATCGTCGGCCCGGACACGGTGTTGCACTGCCCGCTGGAGCCCGAGTGGCATCTGGGGTGAGCGGGCGAAGACCTTTCGGCGCTGTCCAAAATAAAGTCCGAGAGACGGACGTGTGGATTGCCTTCCTGGGCAGCCGGGATCCTCGGCGCGAAACGATCAACCCGGAGCCTAGTCGTTCGTGCCGTCGAGATAATCCATGAGCGCCGCCGGGACGGGGCGCGCCGTCCCCGATTCCCGATCGAACACATGAAGCTTCGAGAATCGCGGTCGCACCGAATCCCCGGCTTCGATCGGGGCATCCACGGGAAGCTCCCCGCGGATCTCGCCACCGCCCGTGGATAGCCGCGCGATCGGAGATATATCAACGGATCCGGAAGGCAAGTGCCGGGCGGATGCTTCGGGACGCAAATTCAGGGACCCCGCGACAAACCTGTTCCGCGGGCGGTCATGGAATTCTTGCACCGTGCCCGACCGCTCGAGATAGCCTCGGGTCAGGCCGCCTCGGGGATGCTTGTTCACGATGGCGATCCGATCGCCGAGCAGCACCGCTTCCCGCTGGTCGTGCGTGACGTACACGGTGGTGATCGAAAGCTCGCGCGGCAACATCTTCAGATGGACCCGGTAGCGATCGCGCAGCTGGGCGTCGAAATTCGAGAAGGGCTCATCGAGCAGAAAAAGCGCGGGCTGGCGCGTGATGCAGCGGCCGAGCGCCACGCGCTGCTTCTCGCCGCCCGAGAGCCCCTTCGGCGAACGATCGAGCAGGTAGGCGATGTCCACGTCGAGCAGCTCGCCGGTGCGGCGCAAGGTCTCCTCGCGCAGGCACCCGAGCTCCGGGGTTTGCTTTCGGAGCCGGAAATACGCCGTGATATTCTCGCGGACGTTGAAGTGCGGGTAGAGCGCGTAGTTCTGAAACAGAAAACCGATCATGCGTTCGCGCGGCGGAACGCCCGCGACATCGCGACCGTCGTAAAATACGCGCCCGGAATTCAGCGGCAGCAACCCGGCGATCGCCCGCAGCAAGGTCGACTTGCCGAAGCCGCTCGGCCCCAGGATCACGGTCGTTTGCGCATGCGGAATGTCGAGGTCGAACCCGTCGATGACGAAACCGCGGTTGCTCGAGCCGAAGGGAAGCCAGCCGCCCCGCCCGCCCCGCCCCCCTGGCGTGACCTGAACGTCGCACAAGCGGACATACGCCATGTTCCTGCCTCGAGTTACAACGTCGCACTCGGTAGCGTAGGTGGCTGATCGCGATCTGAGAAGGTCCGGAATGGGCGGGACAGGCTCGCGGTTCGACGAGGAATGTACCCAGCCAGCCGACATGGCGCCGCTCGCCGCCACGGATATTCACCTACTCCCGAAACGACGCCAGCACCACCTCGACGAAGACACCCACCGGCACCCGCCAGGCGTTGGCGTCGTTGTAGTTGCCGGCGGTGACGGCGAGGGAGAGGCCGAGGCCCGGCGCCGCCACCAGGCGCTGGCCGCCGTTGCCGAAGGCGCCGTACCACGGCCTGCCGGAGCGCGGGAAATGGCCGATCCTCCACTGATAACCGTACTGGATGCGCCGCTCGACCGCGATGTTGTCCTCGGCCGTGACCCGCGGGGTCAACATCGCCTCGACCCAGGCGGGCGGCACCAGGTCTCGCTCGTTGCCGCGCGCGCATTCGTTCACCAGGCGGCCGATTCGCGCCAGGTCGCGCGGCCGCATGCGCAAGCCCGAGGCCGCCGCCGCCTCGCCGTTGGCGCCGAGCGTCCAGGCGACGTCCCCGATGCCGAGGGGATCGAACAGGCGGTCGCGGGCATGGTCGAGCAAGGGCCGCCCGGTGCCGCGCGAGATCAGGTGGGCAAGGATGGCGGTGGCGCCGCCGCGGTAACTCCATGCGGTGCCGGGCGGCGTCGCGACCGGCCGCTCCAGGATGAAACGGTAGCGATCGTCGGCCGCCTCCATCAGCCGCTCGGCGTTGCGGGGGTCGGCGTAGGACAGGTTCTCGTCCTACTCGATGCCCAACGTCATGGTGAGCGCGTTTTCGATGGTGAGCGCCCGGCGGGTCGGATCTTCGGCGAGGGCGGCGTAATCGGGGAAGGCATCGAGGATGGCGGAGTCCGGCGGCGGCACCAGTCCTTCCCCGAGCGCGATGCCATAAAGCAGGCCGACGACGCTCTTCGAGACGGAACGCATGTCGTGGAGGGTATCGGCGTCGAAATCGACCCTGCCGAGCGGCGTGCCCCAGCATTCGTCCTCGCCCGCGAAATTGGCTTCGAGGAAGATCGCATCGTTCCGTGCGGCCACGACGCCGTGCAGGCCGGCATATTCCGGCCGCGCCGCCAATTCACCGAGCTGCGTCTCGATGTCCGCCGCGAAACCCACATCCTCGGGCGCCGCGTGCCGCCATTCCCAGCCCATGGACGAGGCCTTCCTTCACCTGTAGACATCGATCCTAGCGCGCCTCATGCCGCCCGGCGACCGCTACACCGGCGACCGCTTCCCTTGCCGGGCCGCGCGGATGGCGGAATAATCGGAATCCCGGTCGCGAAGGCGACGGGTTGGCCCCAGGGGAGAGGATCAGCGGCGATGAGCGATAATGAACTGTTCGAAGTGTCCGGCGAATGGGCGGGACGGGCCTGGGTGGACAACGACAAGTACCTGGAGATGTACCGGCAATCGACCGAGGATCCGGAAACTTTCTGGGCCGAGCACGGCAAGCGGGTCGATTGGATCAAGCCCTACGGCCAGATCAAGGACGTCAGCTTCGCCGAGGACGACCTGCGCATCCGCTGGTTCCACGACGGCACGCTGAATGTCGCCGCCAACTGCGTCGACCGGCATCTGGAGGCCCGAGGCGACCAGGTGGCGATCATCTGGGAGGGCGACGATCCGGCGGAGAGTTCCACCCTCACCTACCGGGAGTTGCACGAAGCCGTGTGCCGCTTCGCGAACGGCCTGAAGGCCTTGGGCGCGAAGAAAGGCGACCGGATCACCATCTATATGCCGATGATCCCGGAGGCGGCGATCGCCATGCTGGCCTGCGCCCGGATCGGCGCCATCCATTCCGTGGTCTTCGGCGGCTTCTCGCCGGATTCGCTGGCCAACCGGATCCACGACTGCGCCTCCAACATCGTCATCACCGCCGACGAGGGCCTGCGCGGCGGCCGGCCCGTGCCGCTCAAGGCCAATACCGACCAGGCGCTGGAAAAATGCCCGACGATCGACAAATGCATCGTGGTGCGGCGCACCGGCGGCGATGTTTCGATGCGGGACGGCCGCGACGTCTGGTACCACGAGCTGGTGGCCGCGCAGTCGGCCGACTGCCCGCCGGAGGAGATGGATGCCGAGGACCCGCTCTTCATCCTCTATACCTCGGGCTCGACCGGCGCGCCGAAGGGCGTGCTGCACACCGGCGGCGGCTACCTCGTCTATGCCTCGATGACGCACCAGTACGTCTTCGACTATCACGACGGCGACATCTACTGGTGCACGGCGGACGTCGGCTGGGTCACCGGCCACAGCTATATCGTCTACGGCCCGCTCGCCAACGGCGCCACGACGGTGATGTTCGAGGGCGTGCCGAACTATCCCGACGCCTCGCGCCACTGGCAGGTCTGCGACAAGCACCAAATCAGCATCTACTACACGGCGCCGACGGCGATCCGCGCCCTGATGCGGGAGGGGGACGGGCCGGTGAAGAAGACCTCGCGGTCTTCGCTCCGCCTCTTGGGCTCGGTCGGCGAGCCGATCAACCCCGAGGCCTGGCTCTGGTACCGCAACGTGGTGGGCGATGGCCGCTGCCCGATCGTCGATACCTGGTGGCAGACCGAGACCGGCGGCATTCTCATAACGCCGTTGCCGGGCGCCACGGCGCTGAAGCCCGGCTCCGCCACCCGGCCCTTCTTCGGCGTGGTGCCGGCGATCGTCGACCACGAGGGCACGATCCGCGAGGGCGGCGACGTGGTCGGCAACCTCTGTATTCTCGATTCCTGGCCGGGCCAGATGCGCACCCTCTACGGCGACCACCGGCGCTTCTTCGAGACCTATTTCAGCCAGTTTCCAGGCAAATACGTCACCGGCGACGGCTGCCGGCGGGACGAGGACGGCTACTATTGGATCACCGGCCGGGTCGACGACGTGATCAACGTCTCCGGCCACCGCATGGGCACGGCGGAGGTCGAGAGCGCGCTGGTCGCCCACGCCAAGGTGGCCGAGGCCGCCGTGGTCGGCTATCCCCACGACATCAAGGGGCAGGGGATCTACGCCTATGTCACCTTGAACCTCGGCGACGAGCCGACGGACGAGCTGCGCCAGGAGCTGGTGCGCTGGGTCAGGAAGGAGATCGGCCCGATCGCCACGCCCGACCTGATCCAGTGGGCGCCGGGCCTGCCCAAGACCCGCTCCGGCAAGATCATGCGCCGCATCCTGCGCAAGATCGCCGAGGACGACTTTTCCAACCTCGGCGACACCTCGACTCTCGCCGATCCGGCGGTGGTGGAGGATCTGGTGGACAACCGGATGAACCGGGGCGTTTGAGGGAGGGCGCCTTTCACGAAAAAATCGACTAATCTTTTGATTTTACGTCGTTAATTTAGTTTCGACAGTCGTCGGTTTCGCGCGGCCCGGATCGTAAGTTGGCATCGCCGCGGGGCTCCGGATGTGCCGTCTGGGCCACGAGCGTGATCCTATATATTGACATTTATCTTTCATAGACATATCTTTATGAAATCAAAATGTTCAATCGTTAGGAACACCTGATGGCTGACGTGGGTTATCTACCCGGTTGGACGCCATTCCAGCAATACTATCGGATTGGGCATACGGGATACCGAAAATTAGAGGGTCTTCATGCTGAGAGGGCGCTAGCCAGTGCGGCGCGCGGTGATCGAAGCGGCTCACTTCCGCCATCAATCGGATTTCGCCGCCATGCCGCGGGAGGCCGGTGTCGAAAACGTACTCGATACGAATATGAAAGAAACCGCGACACGAGGCCGTTTTGCCTCGGTCGCGAAGAGCGGCATGGCTTGGGCGAATGCGGACCGTCCCTGGCAAATTGATGATTTTTTTCCAAGTTCGGTTCGGGAAACGGCGGATAAGATTGCTGATTTTGCGATAGCGCGCCGGGTGGACGCCGTACAGTCTCCAACACGTTCTCCCGTGCCACGGATAAGGGCTGGTGCGGCTGGAGGGCGGGCGAATCAAAGGTATTGATGCGGATGTCTGGGGCGATTTCCAATATTATGGATGATTTGGAGCACAGGGGCCAACTAAAGGGTAGCGACATTGCAAACATTACCGATGTTTCGGCGGCAACCGTTTCCCGCTGGAAAACAGGAAAGGCAATACCTCATCCACGCACACAGTTGATTATTGCGGACCTTCGTTATGTAGTTGACCGGCTATCCGATATATATACCCCAGATGAAATCCGAATATGGCTGCATGCCCGAAATTCATTGTTGGAGGGTGAACGAGCTGTCGATTTAATTCATGAAAGCCGCACTGAAGAGGTGCTTGCGGCAATCGAGCGTCTCGACGCCGGTGCTTTCATTTAGATAATGCGTACCCCGCGCCGTGCTCGTGATGTTGCTCTTCTGGATGCACTCGAGAACCTGACGCACAATGCTTTCGACGGCGAGGCTTGGAGGATTGTGAGGGAGGGACGAAACCCTCTACAGGGCCATCGATGGGGTGGGCGTTGGGATCCTCCGGATGGGTTTGACGTATTGTATATGGCACTGGACTCCGTTGGGGCAAAGTCCGAGATATTCTTCCACTTGAACCGGGCCCCGGTTTTTTCGTCGAACACCATCTTTCTGCTGCACAAGATCAGAGTACGTACTCGAAAGACATTGCGTATCGCCGATTTGCAAGAGTTGGAAAAACCTGGTGTCGATGTCGGTCGATATGCGGAAGTGAGTTATCGCGAAGTACCTAATCGCACACAGGAGATCGGCGATGCGGCCCACTTCTTGGGATATGATGGTCTCATTGTTCCGAGTGCTCGGTTCGACGGAGACAATCTTGTGCTTTTTACCGACAGGATCAACGTCAACGAAGACCTTGAGCTGATCGAAAGTGCGCCAGTCGATTGGGAAGCGTATCGACGTGCGCGCCTTTAGTTCCGCTGTTGGTTCGGCTGGCAGCCGATCGATCGATGTGCCCAGTGGCCTCTTGATATGACCTCCGCCCGCCGCGGCTGGGTGATCTGAGGCGCGGGCGAGGCGCTCTTCGCCTTTGCCTTCTTCCATCGGCTGGCGGCCGGCCATGGGGCTCGGCGTCGTGGTCGGCGTCGTCCTGGGTGGGCTCGTCTGGTGGCTGACGCGGACACCGGCGGGCGGCGTTCCGCGCGGCCACCGGGCCCCGCCACCGCCCTTGGGCCGGGCGCTTCGTCTGCTGCTCGGCCGGCGGCAGAGCTGGCTGGCGGCGGCCTATTGCTCGTTCATCAGCGTGCCGATGATCTGCTTCGTCCTGCTCTGGGGTGTCGCCTATTTCGTCCAGGTGTTGGGCCTGGAGCGGACCGAGGCGAGCTTGGCGGCGACCCTGATGCTGTTCGGCTGGGCGCTCGGCGCGCCGACGTTCGGCTGGTTTTCCGACCGCATCGGCCGGCGCAAGGCGCCGATGCTGGCGGGATCGCTGGTGGCTTTCGTCCTCTGGGCGGTTTTTCTGGCGGTTCCCGGCCTGCCTCTCGCCCTCCAGCTGGCGCTGGTCTTCACGATCGGCGTCGCCTCCAGCGCCATGCCGCTCTCCTTCGCTTACGCGCGAGAGGTCAACCCCGCCGGCATCGCCGGGCTGGTCACCCCGTTCGTCAACTTCGCCTCGATTCTGGCTGGCGCGCTGGCCCAACCGCTGGTCGGCTGGCTGTTGGATCTCGGCTGGAGCGGGCGGATGGCGGCGGGCGCCCGGATTTTCGGGGCCCAGGCCTACGCCGACGCCTTCCTGTTGTTCCCGGTGATCGCCCTGCTGGCGGTGGGAAGCGCGCTCGCCCTGGTCGAAACCCGCTGCCGCCGGCTCGACCAAGCGGTGCCCGAGACGGGATGAGGCGCGCGATCGGGCGCCGTTCGGGACGGTCCGCCGGGAGGGGGGAAGGGATGGCTGTGCGGGGAGTCTCCAGCGAACCCGTCTCCGCGATCGGAGGCCAGATTCCCTGTTCATCAGGGAATCTACAGGGAAAACAGCCGGTTTCAGCGAGATCTCGGCAAAGCACGCCATGTAACCTACTGATGCAACGGAGGAAACTAGTAAAATTCCCTGCGCGGTGGAGCACGGAATTTTACCGACGGCGGAGGGAATTTGCAGGGAATTTTGGTACAGCCACCGATGTCGCCTCCTGGCACCGTTTCTCATCCTCTCACGCCCTCACGGCTGAACCGATCGAGCGACCAGTGTCAACGGCGGTTCTAAATGGGGCCAGTTCGGCCGCGATCTGGGCCAGTGCGGCTCGCGAGTATCGCGCGGCGGCCGCCCCATGCGGCGGAACAGCGTCCGTTCCAGAACCGCGTCGTCCTCCAAGGCCGCCGGCAGCGGCCAGGCGGCGAGGCCCGCCTCGCGGGCGGGGCAGATAGGTGGACACCGTCGACTTGGAGACCTTCAGCCGCTCCGCCACCTCCCGCGCCGACCGGCCTTGCGCAAAAGTCAGCCGCGGGATCGCCCGTGCATCCTTCACCGTGGTTCGTCTCGTCTGCTTCCGTCTCGGCATGTCCCCCTCGCGGCAAAAGCCGAGGGGTAGACGCCGAGACGGCGCACCCGAAAGCCGAACCTCATATCGCCTCGTGACGCTGTCCGGGACTTTCCGAAATCACTGTCCGCGACTTACTGAAATCACTGTCCGGGACTTTTCGAAATCGGTGTCCGGGGCTTTCCGAAACGCGCACGCGATACATCAGACGATGGAATTGCAGGCAGAACTGTGCCTAAACCGACATTTCCACGGTATCAATCCACGAAATTCACCCATTTGGGTGATGCCAAACCTCCTGCCGACCTTCATAATGGCTAACGATCCGGAATGTTTGGTCGGGAACAGGCCAAGCGTTCCGTGTGCTGACCGATTCGGGCATGACCCATCTTGGGGGAGAGGCAATGTCAATAGGGCACTCGTTAGGTAATGGTTTCCAGGAGGCCCGCGCTCTAACGGCAAGAGGCATCCTGACGCGAGAGCTGCTGGTCACGACGGCGATCCGGCGCCCGTCAACGGCCTCGCTGCTGACGAAGTCGCGGCGACGGCCAAAGAGGCAGAAGCTGGAGGTCGAACCCCTCGAGCCCAGGATCCTGCTGTCGGCGGACCTTGCCCCGTTCGCCGTCGCGATGGACGGCGATCACGACGACCTGACGCTCGGCTACAACTCCGCGCTCGGCCTGATCGAGGTGCACGACAATCTCACCGGCGACCTGGTCTCCTCGCAGCTGCGGGCCGAGACCAGCTCGGTGGTCGTCACCGGGACCGATGGCGACGACCGAGCTGGTGATGGACATGGCCGGGACCTACATCTTGCCGGGCGGTATCTTTTTTGACGGCGCCGGTGGCGCGGACGAACTGGCCGGCCCGAGCTTCGATTCCAACTGGATCATCGACGGCATCAACAGCGGCACGGTGAACGGCGACGGCTTCGCCAATGTCGAGAACGTGACGGGTGGCGCGGGCAACGAGGACATCTTCAGCATCCTCGCCGGCGGCCAGATCACCGGCGTCATGGAAGGCGGCGACGGCGGCTTCGACACGGTCGAGGCGATCGGCAACGGAAGCTCGACTATCCTCTCCGTGGCGACGGCGCCCGATGCCGGGTCGATCACGCTGGATGGCCTCAAGACGGACTATGACGGCTTCGAGCCGATTACCCTCTCGGGCGGCGGCGCCTACATAATCGATCTCGATAGCGACGCCATCCCCGGCGACAACGACGTGGCGACTCTGGATTTCGTCCTGGATCTCGGCGGCGGGATCGACCAGTACCTGCTCTCGGGCGCGACCTTCGAGAACCACACTATCGAGGTCGACAACAACGACACCGTGAGCATCGATCTCGGCACTGGCACCGACGAGATCACGGTGCAGAACATCGATGGCACGAATCTCAGCGGCAACCTGAGCATCGATCTCGGGTCGGGCAACGACAAGATCACGCTCGGCACCGATTACGGCGACATCTCACTGACCGGCAGCTCCGGCAGCAATACCATTGTCGTCGACGCCGTGGGGGCGACGACGGTGTTGAGTCCGACGATCACCTCGGCCGGCCATGGCGTGGCCACGCTCACGGATCCCGCGAGCTTCGCGTCGATCTCCGGCGCGAACATCGTGCACGACTTCAGCGACTTCGCCAACGAGGTCGACGAGGCCTTCGGCAAGATCGGCAGCCTGCTCGACGAGGTCGTCGGCCTGACCGACCTCGCGACGGAACTGCCGCTGATCGGCGGCTCCAATCTCGTCGGCCAGGCGCAGGTGGCCGTCGGCAAGGCGATCGGCCTCTTCGAGGTATCAACGGCGGCCGGAATATGGGCCAGGGCGGCGGCGTAACAATGTACCAGTGGCTCGGTGGCAGCTTGTCCACGTAGTCCATAGGAGGGACCCGCGCGCGGGGCGACGTGCCTTTCAATGGGCAATCGGCGGCCCGCGCGTGGGAGGTTCCTGTGGACCCACGTGGGCAAGCGGGGGAGGAAGCGAGATTATTGGGAAGGGTGTCGTCGTCGCGATCGGCTCTGCTTGAGCCGGTAGCTTTCTGCGTTCATCTCCAGGATATGGACATGGTGGGTGATCCGGTCGAGCAGCGCGCCGGTGAGGCGTTCGCTGGCGAAGACGGAGGTCCATTCCTGGAAGGGCAAGTTTGAGGTGACGATGGTGGCGCCGCGCTCGTAGCGCTGGCTGAAGATCTCGAACAGCAGCTCACTCCCGGTCTGCGACAGCGGGACGTATCCGAGCTCGTCGACGATCAGGAGATTGACCTTGGCGAGCTGGGCCTGGAGGCGGAGCAGCCTCTTCTCGTCGCGGGCCTCCATCAGCTCATGCACCAGCTAGGAAGCGGTGGTGAAGCGGACGCTCAGGCCCTTCTGGCAGGCGGCCAGTCCGAGGGCGAGCGCGATGTGGGTTTTGCCGACACCGGAGGGGCCGAGCAGGATCACGTTCTCCCGCCGCGCGACGTACTCGCCCCGGGCCAGGTCCAGCACCAGCATCTTGTTGAGTTCCGGCACGGCCTTGAAGTCGAAGCTCTCGAGCTGTTTGACGATGGGGAACCTGGCTTGCTTGATGCGCCGCTCGACCAACCGGCGCTCTCGGTCGATCAGCTCCAGCTCGGTCAGCCGGGCGAGATAGCCGACATGGTCGACGCCGTCGCCGGCCGCGATCCGCGCCTGCTTGTCGTACTCGCGCAGGACGGTCGGCAGCTTCAGGCTCTTCAGTTGGTGATCGAGCAGGAGGCGTGGGGCTTCAGCCATGTCCGGCGCCTCCCGCCAGCAAGGTTGCGTAATCGGCGATCCGTGTCGCGGCGACAAAGGGCTGGGGGAGGTGAGGATAGCGAGAGAAGTCCAGGTGGGCCGGTCGCCTCTCGATCCGGGCCAGGAGCAGATGCTTGACGGCATCGAAGCCGACCAGGCGCCGCTTCACCGCCTCGCGCACCGCCACCCTCACCTGGCTCTCGGGGAAGTCCTCCAACAGGCGCAGCACCTGGATGTACTCCCGCTTGCCGCGATGGCCGAAGCGGGCTTCGAGGAGATGGCGCAGCTCGTCGAAGGCGGGATCCAGCTTCCACCCCAGCAGCGGGGCCGCTTGATCCAGGGCACCCGGCTTCTTCTCCAGCAAAGACAGATAGTGCAGCGGGTCGTAGACCACGTCGCCACGCACATAGGAGCGGGGATGACGGGCGATGATCTCGGCGCCGAGAGTGATCTCGACCCGGTCGACATAGCCCTTGACCATCACGTCCTTGTAGGCGTGGACCGTCGGCGCCGAGTAATCCACCAGCCGGTAGCGCACCAAGGCCATCGAGGAGACCTGCCCGGGATGTTGCTCACAAGCCTCGAAGGGGACGGCCGGTAGATCGCGCAAAGCCTCGAGGTCGGCCAGCAGCGCCGTTGCCTTCTCGCCTTCCTCCAGGGCGTCGAGACGCGCCAGGCAACCCGCCATCAGCTGTTCGTTCAGGGCGTCCAGGTCCCGCACCTTTGGGATCGGCACGAAGAACTTGCGCCGCGCCGTCTTCACCAGCGCCTCGACCTTCCCTTTGTCGTTGCCCTTGCCGGGCCGGCCGAAGCGGTCGCGGAACAGATAGTGCGACTGCAGATGCGAGAAGGCCTGGGTGCGGCGGCGCTCGCCGTCGCCCATGATCCGCGCCACCGCCAGCGTCGTGTTGTCGTACAGGATCGATCGAGGGATCCCGCCGAAGAAGGCGAAGGCGCTGACGTGCCCGTCCAGGAAAGCCTCCGTCGTCTCCCGCAGGTAGGCCTTCACGAACCAGGCGTTCGAATGGGGCAAGATAAAGCAGAAGAAGTGGACCTTCTCCCGCTTGCCACGCAGATCGACCACCGCTTGGCCAAAGTCTGCCTGGGCATGGCCCGGCGGGTGATGCAGCGGCACGAAGGCTTCGCGTGTCGACTGCCGCTGAGCGCGGACGTAGTCCTTCACGATGGTGTAGCCGCCGGTGAAGCCGTGCTCGTCCCGAAGCCGCTCGAAGATCCGTTGTGCCGTGTGCCGCTGCTTGCGCGGCACATCCCGGTCCGCCGACAGGATCGCGTCGATGACCGCCGTGAACTCTTCCAGCTTCGGCCGTCTCACCGGCATCGTCCGCCGATACCCCGGCGGCGCCGAGTAGCTCAGCATCTTCTTCACCGTCCGGCGGTCGATGCCAAACCGCCGCGCCGCCTCACGGTGGCTCAGCCCCTCATCGACAACTGCCAGCCGAACCTGCGCATACAACTCCACGCCATACATCTCCTGCCCCCCGTCGCTAACAACAGGGGACGATCACTGGCGCATCTTCGCGCCGCCGCAACCGGACTACCCGGCCGCCTCGCGTGGAGCATTTTTGCAGCGCCGCCTACATGCGAGGCCTACATCCTGAGCCAGAAGCACGAGGGCTGGGTCGCGCTGCCCTCATTCTTCGATGACGGCGGTTTCACCGGCGGCAATTTGAACCGTCCCGCCTTCCAGCGGTTGATGCAGGACATAGAACGCGGTCAGGTCGATGTGGTGGTGGTCTACAAAGTTGATCGCCTGACCCGATCGCTGGCCGACTTCGCCAAGATCGTCGAGATCCTGGACCGATACGAGGTCTCCTTCGTCTCCGTCACCCAGCAGTTCAACACCACGACCTCGATGGGTCGATTGACCCTGAACGTCCTGCTCTCATTCGCCCAGTTCGAGCGCGAGATCGCCGGTGAGCGGATCTGGGACCAGATCGCCGCATCCAAGAAGAAGGGGCTCTGGATGGGCCGCTTTCCGCCGCTGGGCTATGAGGCGAGAGACAAGAAGCTCATCATCATCGAGCGGGAAGCGGAGACCGTCTGGGAGATCTTCCACCGCTACGCCGACCTCAACTCCGTCCGCGCGCTGAAGCAAGATCTCGATGGCCGGAGCATCGTTGGCAAGCTTCGTGTCGATCGTCACGGCGTAGAGTCGGGCGGTAAGCCCATGGCCCGGGCCGCCCTCTATCGGTTGCTCGCGAACCGGATCTATCGGGGCGAGATCGTACACGGAGACAGGAGCTATCCGGGCCAGCACGATGCCGTCGTCGATCTGGAACTCTGGGAGCGGGTTCAAAGGACCTTGGCCGAGAACCGCAACGAGCGTGACCAGGGAAGCCACGCGGCGCATCCGAGCCTTTTGAAAGGGGCTTATATACTTGACGGACACTAGCGTTCCGGTTAGCGTTCCCGCGTAGCTGTCAGGGCGCACGGAAACGGGGAAGTGGTGACGGCGATTCTTGCCGATTCCCTGCTTCCGTCAAGTGCGCCCTCCGATCAATGGAGAGAACCATGTCCATCCAAATAGCCACCATTCGAGTTGATTCTACGCTCAATCCGGGTTCTGGAGAGACCTCTGATGTGATACATGTGTCTGTCAACTGCGGCCTTGCCCTAGAAGGGAGGAACGGCGACGCGAGTGCCTTTATCAACGTTCCCCTGCCTCCAGGGACCATTGTGCAGGATGTTAAGAAAGCGGAACGTGGTGCTTATGAGCAAGCCGCACAAATTCTGACTCAATTGGCAGACGCTGCTCGAAAAGAAGCTTTGTTATAATCTGAGCAAGTTTGCTTCTTGCCTGCTCACTTTCAAGAAGCCCAAGAAATTCATCTTCTGTAAGACGAGAGATTGACATATCAAAGCCCTCCAGGCTATAGTGGCCAAGAGAGAAGGGTGCCTTACTTCCGATCAACCGCCCCGCGCTGGCCGTCAAACCTGCGGGGCGTTTCTACGATTATCCCTGCTGCCGTCCGTTGTCAACATCGTGTGGGTTGACCCATTGTAGGCAACAACCTAGAGTGTGACTAGTGGCCGCGACGCATCGCGGTGGCCCAGAAATGCCAAAGCCCGGGCAGCAACCCAGGCTAGGCGGGACATGGGTTAAAACCGAGGGCGCACCCCTCGGGAACACGGACCCAATAACCGGGCTAGTATACCCGATTCCGTGAACCGGTCAAGTGCGCCCTTTCGCCACCAGCGAAAAGGGAACTATGATGGACAAGAGTGATAAGCGCACACCAGATAAGCCTGTCCGCCTTCCCGCGACGGACAAACACCCCGACAAGTGGAACGAAGTTTCGAACACACTGAAGCCACAACGCCCAGCTCCACAGCCATCACCCGAGAAAGGCTCTGAAGACTCGAAAGATGGATCAACTTAACGAAAGAACGTATGATCTACTTTTCGCTGCTCAGCGATCCGTTCGATACCACGACCGTCGGCGCCGCTTCTACGAAATATGGAATTCAATAACAATTGGCACAGCCACGGTCGGAGGGTCGTCCGCTGTTACGGCGTTTCTGTCTCAGCCCAATTGGGCCTGGGTACCAGCAATCCTCGCGGGTACAGTCGCAGCCGCGGGAGCAATAGATTTAACGGTAGGCACCGCTCGCCGTGCTGATCGACATGGAGATTTGGCACGGCAGTTCATCGCCCTTGAGATGAAGTTTGCGCACGGCCGCAACCTTGAGGACAATGAGCATGAGGAATTAGTTCGCGAGAGGTTGCGCATTGAGGCCAGCGAGCCGACGGTTTTGCGACTTCTGGACGTTATGTGCCATTACGATGTTCTGCTTTCCTTGGGCGACAAGTCCCGGCACCCAAGCATCCCGTGGCTCCGCCGCAAGTTTGCAAACTGGATCAGTCAGGCAGACTACGCCCACCGATGTAGACAACTAACTACGTCCTAAGAGACCAAATCCCGATACATCAGCCGCTTTCCGACCATCCCGGCAACAACCAATTTCATCTGGTCCAGCGTGTCATCCCCACGGACCCCGCGTCGACCGGCGAATTCGTTGATGTAGCGTTGCAGGTGCTTGGCGCTCATCTTGTGGTAAACGCCTTTGTGCGCCCGCTTGAGCATTGACCAGAACGACTCGATCCCGTTGGTGTGGGCCATGCCGTCAACATACTCGCCAACGCTGTGCCGGACGCTCGCATGGTCGAAGGGCATGCCTCTATAAGCCGCTGCATCGTCGGTATAGACCGTGGCGCCAACGAGCGTTGTGGCGATCACGAAGCCTTGTAGCGTCTTAGCGTCGGTCACTTTCGCGACCGCAGCCTTGATCTTGTTGGTCTTGCGATCCTTGGCACCGACAACGGCGGTCTTGCCGACTGTGCCCCTCCCAGCCTTGATCTTCTTGCCCTTGTGCTTGTTGCGTTCCTTGCCGCCCATGTAGGTTTCGTCAACCTCGACTGGGCCGGCGAACTGCTCAAGATCACCGCTGTCCCACGCTTCGCGGATGCGCTGAAGCATGAACCAAGCTGTTTTCTGCGTCACGCCGATATCGCGGTGGAGCTTCATGGAAGACACGCCTTTTAGGCTGGTCAAGTGCAGGTAGATCGCGATGGCCCATTTCTGCAAGCTAATCTTAGAGCGCTCCATGACGGTCCCGAGCCGCACGCTGAAATGCTGCCCGCATGCCTTGCAGCGATAGGGGCGGCTTTCGCTGGCTGGGTTCTCGAAGGTCTCCGTGGAACCGCAATGGGGGCAGTAGCGACCATTCGGCCAAATCTGTTGTTCGAACCAATTCCGCGCCGCATCTTCCGTAGGGAACCGCTGCATGAGGTCCAGAATCGTCATGCCTTCTCGGTCTGATCTTCCGGGTGCGTTTGCCATGGTTATCTCCCCTCAACATCAATATAGGGATTCATGACCCGTCCGTCAAGTATATAAGCCCCTTTTGAAAGGCCTGCTGTACGACCCGTCGGACGAGGTCATGACGCCAACGCATGCGGTGAAGAGCGGTAGACGCTATCGCTACTATGTCTCACGGTGCCTCATCGATGCCTCGCGCGGCGACTCAAGGGGCGGCCGACGTGTTCCCGCCGCCGATGTCGAGATTCTGGTTATCGATCGGATCAAGCAGTTCCTTGGCGATCGATCCGCCGTATTCGAGGCTCTCGCTCCCGAATGTTCGGACGTGGTGACGCAGAACCGTTGGATCGAATTGGCCCTGCGTATTGCTGACGATCTGTCCGCCATGCCCGCTTCTGAACGCCGTGTGCTGGTTCGACGGCTGGTGACGCGGGTCGAGTTACAACCCATGCAGGTCGACGTTCATCTCGACTTTCACTGCCTCATGCACGTTTTGGCCCGGGGAGATACACGGAACCTGCCGCCGGAGTCAGATGACGATCCGGCTCTGACACATTTGTTGTCGACACCCGCTCGGTTGAAGCGGGTTGGCAAGGAGATGCGATTGCTGATCGAGGGACCCAATGGCGGCCAGCTCGAAGGCGGCATCGATACCATTCTGATCTCCCTGCTGGTCAAAGCTCATGAGATCAAGGGTCGTCTCCTGGAAAATCCAAACACCAGCCTTGCCGCTCTTGCCCGCTAAGAAGGAGTTCACCGAACCTACCTGTCCCGTCTGATCCCGCTGGCCTATTTGGCCCCCGACATTGTGGCCGCCGTTCTCGACGGTCGCCAGCCTCTGGGTCTGAATACCAAAAGGCTCACGGCGGGCCTGGATCTCCCGATCGACTGGCAACAACAGCGGGCCTTGCTGGCCTTTACGGAATCCAGCTGACAGGCGGCGCGCCCAGAAGACGGAACTCATCCGACCTTCGTGATCTCGAATGGTTCCCGCTCGCTCGACATTCCCCGAAACGTGACCCTCGAAAAGTCGAAGGGAGACGTTTGCACCGAGTCGGCCCAGGGCTCGCGCTGGCGTCGTCTCCGCGTTTCGCCAAGCCCCACAAGTGCCGGGACAGTCGGGGTAATTCGCAGACCTGTGTCAGCTACCACCGTGACTGCGAAAGCTGTCGCGAAGGTTGGCTGTGCTGGCAGTCTCAAGCGAACTCGTCTCTTCAGTCAATTCCCTGTTTAGCTGGGAAAATACAGGGAATTTTTGTAGATTCGACCTTAAATCGGCGGGAACGGGCCGTCTAAGGCGTTGATATCACGTAGAATCGAGACCCAATTCCCTACGCCACGAACAGGGAATTGTTATTGGCCAAGCAGGGAATTCTCCAGGGGAAACAGGGAAATTCACTCGCCGAACAGGAAACCAGCGAAGCCAGTCGATGGAGCGCCCAAAACACCAGGATTCGACGCCGATCGACTCGCTACCTCATTGAAATCCCTTGATTCTGGGGGTCAAATTTCCGCACTGAATAACATCTGTCTTGGAATCGGGCAGATAGATCCGGTCGCCCCGGATATGCTCCCACTTAAGGGGATGGATTTCCGACAGTCGTACCCCGGATCAACGCTTGTGCGGTTCGCTCGGGTGCCTAGCGGTCGGTGAAGAGCGCTCCGCTATGTACGACGATATTGCCGAATCTCTGCGACCAGCCGAATTTGCCGTCGAAATTGTGCATGGTGGTCGTGCCGACCGTGTGCGACGTGCCGAGCTTGTTCCCCAAATTATGGACGGTCGTATTGCCGACGGTCTGTGACGTACCGAGCTTGCCATCGAAGTTGTGAACGGTGGTTTCGCCGACTGTGTACGACGTATTGATTTTGCCGTCGCAATTGTGCATGGTGGTGCTGCCGAACGTTTGCGAGATGCATCCGGCGGATGCAGGAAGGGTCCAAGATGCGGTGGCGGCGAGGCAAGCGACAATGCATCCCAATACGATTCTGCCGCGCCAAATTGCAGACATGTCTCCTCCCTCGGCCACCCGGGGCCTAGCAATGCGGCCATCATGAGACCGATATCGGATCCGATCAAGTATGTATTCTCCGGCGACATCCGTCGGACCAGATAGCGGATCTCCCTCGACACCGGCGGTCGGCCCGGTTTTCCCCGCCGCGACTTCCATGTCCAGAAAAGCCTGAACCCCTTGCGGTGCCAACCGATGACGGTCTCGGGCCTGACGATTACCAGGGCGTGGCGCCAGCCAGGCCATAGGTAAGACAGGATGACCCAGAAAACCCTACCCGCCTTCCGAAGCGATGGCCGGGGCCAGCTTTGTCAAGTTAACTGGATTAACTCGGAAATCTCGGTAAATTTTCGATGACTGCTCTACGCAATTTCAATGGTTTAGCCTCACGGAGAAATGCCGAAAACAGCCTACAATCTGTTAACTTGCCAATGCCCGATTGCGGGTGCCTTTGCCATGTTGGCGCTCTGTGAGATTTAAGTAAAATCGCATTTGGATATTGACTCTAAAGTTTCATCGATGAAACATTTTCGTCCGTGCACAAAAACCCCGCGAAAATCAGAGTCTGTGAGTTACGGTTTTTCAATGGGTTAGGGGAACGCGGGCGTTTGTAAAGAAATCAAATGTTTGTGTCCGTAGACTGGCGAACTGACGTTGACCCCAAAATCCGGACCCGTGGTTTTTCACCTATGCGGCCTGAGCGATGATCATGTCCTTCCTGGCCTGAGGCGGCGTCCGGTAGCCGATGCTCGAGTGGTGCCTGTCGTTGGTTATAGAAAATCTCGATGTACACGATTAGCGCAGCCCTGGGCCTTGTCAAGTTAACCGGCTCACTCCGAAATTTCGTTAAATTGTCGATGACATCTCTACGCATTTGAATGGCTTAGACTCATGGAGAAATACCGAAAACAGCCTGCAATCAGTTAACTTGGCAATGCCGTTCGACATCTCAATTCGTCGATATAATTTGGTTCTAGCGGATCTAACTCACGCACCGATTTAAGACCCCCGCTCTCCGCCATCTACGGATCATCCATTTTCGTTTCCAGATATCGGACACATGGTTTCGCATGCCATTTCGCGCTTGCCGCCTCCCTTTTGTCTTCTCTGGCTCTCGTATCGGGAACGGGATATCCTCGAACGTTCACTCAAGCGCGAATAAGCCCCGCACTTTAGCAATACTTGGCAGCGGATTTTGGCAGTAGTGATGGCGACGGTCACAAGAAGTTAACAAAACGCCTCTTCAGTTTTTTCGGCGTCAGCGAACACGCCTCGAAAAGTGCTTTGCCGAGCGCGGTGATTCTTACTCGTTTAATGCCAGCTAAACTGTCCCAAGTTCCAGCTCCGGAAATACATCCGAGTCTCATTAAATGCCATAGACCGACTTGAACTGATTCTTCTGGCAGACCTGGATCTTCCTCCTCTTCTCCGGGTTCGACATAGGTGTCTGGCAACCCTTTGGTCGGAACGGCACCACTCGGCATCGGGGCGTCATATATTGCCTGAAGTAGTCGTGCTTCCATCTTGCTAAAATCCTGTAGAATACTTACGAGCCCTCGCCTGACCTCAATACCGCTACTGGCGTCAGCAGCATTAACAAGAAGGCTAGCCCAAAGGTCCTGAAGGTCGTCATCTTCTTCCAACGAAGCCGCTTCAAAAAGCGGAATTGGGACGTTTAAAGGAACGGGCCTGCGTATCAATTGAGACCCTCGCTGGGTCATAAAGTCGTAAGCGCGATCCACAAGCCTCACGCTCCTCTCCAACCTTACGTATTTCAGCTTATCCGTGACAATTCTGGAAATTTGTTCTAACGGCTCTCCAATAATGCTAGATAAAGCAGGTCCAATCTTTTCTAGAATGGTCGATGCGTGTTGCGTAGTACTGGCGATCTTACCCACGGCTATCGCAACCTCCACAGTTTCGCCGCCGGGTCGGTCTTTGTTCTGGTTCGTCATCAACTTCCTTGCCGTGCCGCATGTGTAATCGATATCATGGATATATGTCACCGAATAGGCTGCTGCGGCAGCCGGATTCACCGCAGCGCAACTACAAATCGAATTGTCCCTCCCATTTATTCCATCTATCGCAGAAACCTTGGAATTTTACATCACCACCGGATACCCTTTCCGGCATGCATAAGATCATCAAAATCTTCGCGGACCGCGCGGCGCTCCACACAGAAATCCTTGCCCTGCGACAGCAGGTAGCTGTCCTGAAACGGAAAAGGCCCCGGCATTGCTTCGGAAGGCGGATAGGGTTTTCTGGGTCATCCTGTCTTGCCTATGGCCTGGCTGGCGCCACGCCCTGGTAATCGTCAGGCCCGAGACCGTCATCGGTTGGCACCGCAAAGGGTTCAGGCTTTTCTGGACATGGAAGTCGCGGCGGCGAAAACCGGGCCGACCGCCGGTGTCGAGGGAGATCCGCTATCTGGTCCGACGGATGTCGCGGGAGAACACACGGTGGGGCGCACCTCGGATCCATGGCGAGCCTTTGAAGCTTGGCTTTTCCATCTCCCAGGCCGCCGTCTCGAAATACATGGTCCGTTACCCATCGCCGCCATCGCAGTCGTGGCGGACATTCCTTACAAATCACGCCGATTGCCTGGCTTCGTTCGATTTCTTCGTGGTCCCCACGGCCACGTTCCACCTGTCCCTCCTATAAACTCCGTCCGGCGCAGAAATCCAGGCCTTTCCGGATGATCTGATGGCGTTGGTGGCCTGCACACGATCCTGCTTCACGGCGTTCTCTCTAGCCTTCGTAGTCGCGCCATGCGCCAGCTCGAGATCATCACGCCTCGCCATCAACCGGATATCCTTCGGCGCAACCAGCGAAGCTGTCCCTTCTATTAACTCCATCCGGCGCAGAAACCCTGGTATTTTGGGTGTCCCAGCCACTGGCTTGGCTGGTTGCACCGAAGGATATCCGGTTGATGACGAGGCGCGGTGATCTCAAGCTATCGCAAGGCGCGACCGCGAAAGCCGAGAGAACGCCGTGAAGCAGGATCGTGTGCCGACCACCAACGCTATTAAATCACCCTGAAAGGCTTGGGTTTCTGTGCCGGACGGAGTTTATAGGAGGGACAGCCGCAGCTTTCCGACAATGTCTTCTGGCTTGTAGATTCTCTTTGCCATCGTGGTCCTCCTATCCGTTTCTTAACATCAGGGTGGACCATTTCAATGGGGAAGATCAGGGGCTTTCGATCGTGGGTTCTACAAGTCCTGTCCAGTTAGTCTGACTGAGTCGGACCCGATTTCCTTGGACACAGAATTGGCTTAATCGAAGTGTCCAAGGAGGACCGGAACATGGCCGATAATTTTGAGAAGAAAGTTGCTGTTGATGGGCCTGTGGTAAATGCGGGCGAGCTTGGCTCGTCCACGTTTTCCCCAGGCCAGGCTTTGCCGGCAGGCCCGCTGGGACTTGGCCAGCGATGGACGGTGGCGCGCAAGCGTGAGGTCGTTCCGCGGCTTTTGCGTGACGAGCCGGTGCAACTTCTGTCGCGCCAGTTGGGCGTAGAGATCTTCCGGCTCGAGCAGTGGCGTGAGAAAGCGATCGGCGGGATCGACGCCTCGCTCAAGCGACGCAAGGGCGATCCGGTGCAGGCGGAACTGGATAGCGCCATGAAGCGGATCGGAGAGTTGACCATGCAGGTGGAACTGCTGGAGGCCAAGACGGAGACCTTCGGCCCTTTGGGGCGGCGGAGGTCGCGGCGATGAGTGCCGCCACCTCGCCCGGCACGGGTCTGGCCTACGGCCTGCGGCGGGTCTGCGCCGCCTGGGGCATGGCCCGCTCCTCGTTCTACGCCATGACCTCCGGCCAGCACGCCGAGCAGCCGCCGGCAAAGCGTCGGGGACCGAAGCCCGCGATCTCGGACCAGGCGCTGCTGGTGGCGATCGAAGCCGACCTGGAGGCATCGCCCTGGGAGGGCGAGGGCTACCGCAAGGTCTGGGCTCGGCTTCGGGTCTGTCGCGACATCCGGGTTGCCCGCAAGCGGGTGCTCCGCCTGATGCGCGAGAACAATCTGCTCTCGCCCCATCGCTGCCGCCGCCGTGGCGGCAATCCCCATGACGGTGAGATCATCACTCATGCCCCGAACCTCATGTGGGGCACCGATGGCGTTCGGGTGTTCACGGTGGACGACGGCTGGGGCTGGATCTTCACCGCCGTCGAGCATTGGAACGCCGAGTGTGTCGGCTGGCATGTCTGCAAGCGCGGCGACCGCTTCGCCGCCCTGCAGCCGATCTCCATGGGGCTTGCCGGGCTGTATGGCTCGACCGCGGCCGGCGCGGCTCGGGGGCTGGCCTTGCGGATGGATCACGGCTCCCAGTATCTGTCGGACCACTTCACCAACCAGATCAAGTTCTGGGGCATCCAGCCGTCCTACGCCTTCGTCGCCGAGCCCCAGACCAACGGCGTCGCCGAGCGGTTCAATCGCACGCTGAAGGAACAGATCATCCATGGTCGCATCTACCGCAACATCGCGGAGCTGCGGGACGCCGTCCGCGACTTCGTCGAACTCTACAATGCCCAGTGGATCGTCGAAAAGAACGGCTACCTGAGCCCCGCTCAAGCTCGTCAGGCGTGGCACGCCGCGATCTCAATCAGGCCCGCCGCGTGAGACAAACTTGTGTCCAAGGAACCGGGTGCGCTACAACGATATCAAGTTGTTGTACGAAAATTGGCCTGTCGTCAAGTGTCCGCTCTATGAATTCGTCACTAGGAGGTGAAGCAAAGGTTGGAAGAAAGTGTACAAGATTATTTTTCGAAATAAAGGACTTAACATTGGTACGATACTTCTGGGCTTCAACAATGGCAGGCGTGCCGTGGCGTATTAGACTGTCGGCAGTTTCTTTGGCTAAGCCAATTGCAAAGGCGCAGCAATGATCCAAGATTTCATCCTCAACCCCGATACTGAGTATTTGACGAATAGGTTCGACCGGATTCTCGTCGGAGTACAATAGAAAGTTTGAAATGATTGCTGTTATAGTCGAATTATCAGCGGCGAGAAATCGCGATATGTAATTATGACATTTAGGTCGTCTCGGGAGTAGCTCGACTTCAGCGCGGAATTCGGATATCGCATTTAGAACATCGTCAGAATATTTCACATCGTTGAATCGCTGCACCCACTTTCCCGATTTGGGGGGCGTGACATATAGACGGAATTGAGTCTTGGTCGGATCAACTAATCCAGACTCAACATTGTCGGCCCAGTTTGCGAACGTTTTCCATAGATCATCTGCCCAATCAGCTACGGGGTTTTGTTTAAGAGCACTTTTTGTCTGTTCAAGTAAAACAGAATTGTTTGATGCGTTAACCGAAACATCATCTATATGTTCAATGGAAGCGGTGGCCTTCGGGTCGCAACTGAGTAAGTGATAACAAAGTCTTACTGGTTGTAGGGCATAACCCAAATATTGCCCTGCGGCGCTTCCCTTAGCTTTGATGGAGGTGCTGGCCATGCCAATCAGTTCGCTTCTAGTGTCCTGTGCTTTCGTATTTTGAAGGCAAGAGGGGAGTCCAGTTATAGTGCTGGTGACCAATATCCAAATGCGGCGGGGGCGCAGAAGGGCGTGGATGCAGCAATGTAGTGGAGGTGCGCCGGGCGCGAAGGAAGGCTGCTTGGTGGCTGACACACTGCCCACATCCAAATTTACGCTGGAGTGGGGGGCCAGTGTCCAACTCTTCGCCCTGGACTTGAAAGCGCGTGACCGCTTGCTGTTCGATCATGCAGTTCAGTTTCTCACGGTGTGAATTTGGGCCGGTGATGGCGCCCTTTGCCGACGGGGCCATCAGATGTGTCAACCAAGGCAAGTCATAGACGTTCGTGGTCAGACTAAGCATTCCATTCAAATAGCACGTAGACCGGGCGATCTCGACCCCCAAGTGGCCCACCGGGTCATTGGATCTATCCGGCTGAGTGTTGGACGGGAATCAAAAATTCCATGACGCCTACGCCGGGTCCGGATTCCAGCTGTACCCAGCGCGATTGTCTGGGTGGACTGGATGACACTCAGTTCGGGGCGCATTCGCACATCCCAGAAACATTTCACCATCTTCGACGCGGTGGCTCGGTGGACCTGTGTCCAAGGCCTGGCGCCCCGCCATCCCCGCTTGCGGAGGTTGGGTGGACGCCAATAGGAACGCGGCACCGGGTACCGTCCGGCGCCGCAACGGCCGGCAGCGTCCGCCTGTCTGGGAGTGCCGGTCAGGCCGTGTTATGGACTCGGTTCGTATGTGGAGGCCGGTCCCCATTAGCCCGAGATTGAGGCCAGCCGCCGGATGCGCGCTGCATGGGAGGATTGTCTTGCCCGAAACCCGCATTCACGACGGCGAACTCGTGCCGCCGGTCGAGTCCCTGGAACGCTATTTTCGGAGCGGCGGCACGACGATCCTCCAGGCGGCGTTCGAGCACTCCTATTTCGTCCACCCGGACAGGGTCCGGCAGAACACGCCCCTGTACCCGGACCGGGCGATACTCAGCCGCGAGCATTATCCCGGGCTTGACAGGGGCGCCCACGCCATGTGGCAGGGGCGGGAAGTCAAGCTCGGCGACAACGCGAAGGCCCAGCAGGCCTGGGCCCGCTATACCGGACGCCGGATCGAACGCGCGTCCGGCTACGGCGTCCGGCATGTCTGGGGCCACCCCTGGGATCCGGACGCGTTCACTGCCGGATGGAACCTCTGCTACATGCCATTCTGGGCCGGCATGTTGACCGAACGGCAGCACCCCCATCCGGAACTGGAAAAGGCGGTTCGCCAGGCGGCGTGGGACCTTCACTTCGGCGACGATCCGGTTTGCGCCCCGCCCAGCTTCGTCACCGACCCCGGCGTCGATCTCGACGCCATGCTGGACGGGCATCCGATCCTGCTTCTGGCCGGGGGAAGCGCAATCGGCGGCCGTCGGCAGGGAGCATCGGCCGAGGCATTTTCAGTGCGGACAGCCGGCCCGGCGGAGTGCGGAGAAAAGCTTCAGGACATCGTGCGGGATCTCATGCGCACCGTTCTCGAGGACTTTCCCGAAGCGCTGGACGGCGAAACGATCGATCTGCTGGAGACCTCGAAAAATCCCCTGGGCCTGAAGATCGGCAATCATGCACTGATCCGGAGGGTCCGCGACGGGACGCAGGTCGCCGGTCACGGCAGGTACTGGACGCGGCCCTACGGCGGACGCTGGTATGTGTGTTCCCAGTGGTGGAAGGCCGATCACCGACACAATGCCCGGAGCCTGACGGCGTGGGTCGAAGCGCTGGTCGACGGCATGGAAGATACCGGAGCGAGGGACCGCTTGCTGGACATCCTCGATCGCCTGTCCGTTTATGGAGCACGATCCGGAATGCCAATCCGGAATTGAGGATCGCGCCGACAATCGGCTCGTAGTGCACGATGCGGCATTGGCGGTCGGGTCATGCCAGACCTTCCGCTGCCCCTTGCACCGCAGCCTCGCCCGGCGCTGCCGGCACGATCCATCGTCCGGCCGCGGAACGGAGGGGCGAGAATTGCAACGCGGGGCGTTCCCGCCGGAGTCATCCGGGTCGATCTTTCCGGTCAAGACGATCCGTATGGTCGGCATCGGCCTCAGGCTGCCCGATCACGAGTTCCGAACCCGGAGCCTCGACCCCGCCGTCTTCGTCGACCGCGTACGATGCTGGTACGAGGTCGTGATCGGGACGGCGCAGGGCAGACGCATCGTGTTGCGCGACGAAGGGTTGCGTGGCGACGACGCGCGCACGACGAGCGGGGCGATCGGGCGCTGGCGTGAGCTGGAGGGCAAGGGGGCGCGCTAGCCGGTCGCAGTCCGCGAGTTCCGGATCGCAAAGCGGCAGCCCCGGCCCATGCTCACGGACCCATAGGCGAGCCGCGCAAGGGCCGTTACGGTTGGCAGCCATGCAGGGACCTTGTCGAACGGGGATGCGGTGGATGACGGGTGGGGGCCGGCATGAAGGCTCGATTGCGCGGCACGAAGGCGGCGGGTCGGTATTCTCCTGTGTCGTGACGGACAGGTTTCGGGATCTTGCCGAGGCGGGCGATCGGGCACGGCGGGCGAAGGTTGTGCTGAGCGCTCCGGCCCCCAGGACGCCGTGAAACCCGGCGCCGGCCGGCAGGCTGAGAGCTCGGACCGGGAGGTCCTGGCCGGGCTGGTCGAGCGCGTCACCTTCCACAATCCCGAGAACGGCTTCTGCGTCCTGAGGACGAAGGCGCGAGGGCACCGCGACCTGATCACGGTGGTGGGCCATGCCGCCATGGTTTCTCCGGGCGAATGGATCACCGCATCGGGGGAGTGGGTCAACGACCGGACCCACGGCCAGCAGTTCAGGGCGCGCTTCATGCGCACCTCCGAGCCGTCCTCGGTCGAGGGCATCGAGAAGTATGAGAACGGCGGCGCAATAATCCCCCACTGAAGCGGCCGGTTGATCCGGCTGTGGCGGACCAAAATGGGACCGCGTATAGCCTTCTGTCAGGGTTGCTCTGACTGGAAGGCGGGGGGATGTATCGGGTGTAGTTGTACGCACGGGTTCGGCGGGCGTGTCGTGTCGAGGGAATGAGCACCCGCGAGGCCTCGCGGGTGTTCGGGCTGGACCGCAAGACGGTACGCAAGATGCTGTCGTTCTCGGTGCCGCCGGGGTATCGCCGCGGCAAGCCGCCACGGCGGCCGAAGCTGGGTCCGTTCACGGGGATCATCGATCGGATTCTGGAAGACGATCGGACCAGCCACCACAAGCAACGGCACACTGCGAAGCGCATCTTCGACCGCCTCCGGGACGAGTACGGTTTCACGGGCGGCTACACCATCGTGAAGGACTACGTTCGTGAGCAGGGGCTTCGGTCGCGTGAGGTGTTCGTGCCACTCTCCCATTCCCCCGGTCACGCCCAGGCGGACTTCGGCGAAGCGATGGCGGTGATCGGCGGCGCGTTACGGAAGATCCACTTCCTTGCCTTCGACCTTCCCCACAGTGATGGTTGCTTTGTTGCGGCCTATCCGGCGGAGACGACCGAAGCATTCTGCGATGGCCACAACGCGGCGTTTGCCTTCTTCGGCGGCGTCCCCCGATCCATCCTGTACGACAACACCAAGCTGGCGGTTGCCCGGATCCTGGGCGATGGGAAGCGGCAGCGAACGCGCGTCTTCACGGAGCTTCAGTCCCACTATCTGTTCGAGGACAGGTTCGGCCGGCCGGGCAAGGGCAACGACAAGGGCAAGGTCGAGGGACTGGTCGGCTTCATCCGGCGGAACTTCCTGGTCCCCGTCCCGCGTGCCGAGAGCTTCGCGGCCCTCAACGATGCTCTCGCCGAACAGTGCCGCCGGCGCCAGGCGGCGCGGCTGCGGGGCCACAAGGAGACCATCGGCGAGCGTCTCGAGCGGGATCGTCAAGTTCTCTTGCCATTGCCGCCTGCTCCCTATGATGCCTGCGATAAGCGCCCTGGACGGGCGAGTTCGCTGTCGCTGGTGCGTTACCGCAGCAACGACTATTCCGTGCCCGTGGCCTACGGCCACCGTGAGGTGCTCATCCGGGGCTACGTCGATGAGGTGGTGATCAGCTGCGGGGCCGAGGTGATCGCCCGGCACCGCCGGTCCTACGACAGCGAGGACCTGATCTTCGACCCGCTGCATTACCTGCCCTTGATCGAGCAGAAGATCGGCGCCCTCGACCAGGCCGCGCCATTGGCGGGCTGGGACCTGCCCGAGGCCTTCATCACTCTGCGGCGGCTCCTCGAAGCTCGTATGGGCAAGGCAGGCAAGCGCGAGTACGTCCAGGTGCTCCGTCTACTGGAGACCTTCCGGCTCGAGGAGGTCGAGGGTGCGGTCGGCGACGCCCTGCGGCTCGGCGCAATCGGCTTTGATGCGGTGAAGCACCTGGTACTGTGCCGCATCGAGCGGCGGCCGCCCAGGCTCAACCTCGACGTCTATCCGTATCTGCCGCGCGCCCGGGTCGCGATGACGTCCGCCAAGTCGTACATGAGCCTGCTGTCGGGGCTCGGCGCATGACCGACACACCGCAAGTGCTGCTCGCCCACCACCTCAAGACGCTGAAGCTGCCGACCTTCCTGCGCGAGTACGACAAGATCGCCCGGCAGTGCGCCTCGGAAGGCGTCGATCACGTCCGCTACCTGTTGAGACTCGCCGAGCTCGAGCTGATCGACCGCGAGCGCCGCATGGTCGAGCGGCGCATCAAGGCGGCGCGCTTCCCCGTGGTCAAGAGCCTCGACAGCTTCGACTTCAAGGTCATCCCCTCGCTCAACAAGGCGCTGGTCCTGGAGCTGGCCCGCTGCGAGTACATCGAGCGCCGCGAGAACCTCATCGCGCTCGGCAACAGCGGCACCGGCAAGACCCACATCGCCCTCGGTCTCGGCTTGGCGGCCTGCCAGAAGGGCCTCTCGGTCGGCTTCATCACCGCCGCCGCACTGGTCCACGAGCTCATCGAGGCCCGCGATGACAAGCAGCTGCTGAGGTTCCAGAAGAAGCTCGCCACCTACAAGCTTCTGATCGTCGACGAACTCGGCTTCGTGCCGCTGTCGAAGACCGGCGCCGAGCTGTTGTTCGAGGTGTTCAGCCAACGCTACGAGCGGGGCTCGACCCTGGTCACCACCAATCTGCCCTTCGACGAATGGACCGAGGTGTTCGGCTCCGAGCGCCTCACCGGCGCTCTCCTCGACCGCCTCACCCACCACGTCAACATCCTCGAGATGAATGGCGAGAGCTACAGGCTCAACCAGAGCCGCAGGCGTCAAACCCCGACGGCGAACTGAACCGACCACCCAACCCACGCTTGACCCCGTGGGCCCACAGGTCCCTCCCGCGCGCGCCGCCGCGTCGGCCTGTTGAGGGCACGCCGCGTCGCACCCGGGGCCCTCCCATGGACTAGGGGACAAGCCCGCAGCCGCCAAGTGGTCCCTTCTTACACCGCCACGGTGGTCCCTTTTTGCTCCGCCATTGACAGCGGCTACAGCGGCAAGGATCGCCCGCCGACGGCGGCGATGAAACGTTTTGCCGTCTCGATCGCCCGGCGCAAGGGCATCGACCCGCCCAAGGGCTACACCAAATCAGCGGCGGTCTGCCGGGCGTTTCTGGAACTGCACGCACCGGAACGCACAACGGGGAGCGCGGAACGCAACGGGGCGGCGGGGACCCGGCCACCGAGTGCGGCCCAGGTCTCGTATGCCGAGGCAATCGCGCGGGAGAGGGACATCACCGTTCCCGACGAGGCCAGGGCCTGCTCGACCGCGATGTCCAAATGGATCGATGCGAACAGGCCGGCGAAGCCCGCAACGGGCCGCAGGGCATCGGCGCACAAGTCGCGCGACCAGACGGCGAAGGGGAAGGCGGCCCGGGCAAGAGCACAGCGGAGGCGCAAACCGGGCGACGCGGCGGAGGGCGCGGCACCATCCGCTGGCGCCCGCGCGGAAGCGCCAGCCGGCACGCCTTTGCCGATTCCCTACGGCAACAAGGAGGCCGCGTTCGCGCTCGGCGCCCGCTACGCATCGGGCGGCTGGTATGCGCCGCCCGGCGTCGATCTCTCCGCCTTCCGCGAGCGCGGGTGGCTGTAGCGCCCGGCCGCGTAGCAGCCCGTCCGAAGGACCGCCGTCATGGCCTGCGCACGGACACCCACCAACCCGGCGGCTACATCGTCACCGCACTCATGCGCCGACTTCGCCAAATACGCCCGCTTTTTCGCAGCCATCGACACCGCTGCAGGAAGCGTCCTTGACCCGCGTGATGCAGTGCGGATAACTGCCGGGCCATGAGCGACACGGACGCGGAACTCGACCGGCTGCATGATCTTCTGAACGCTATACCCGCCGAACGGGACGGCATGACGATCGCGGCGCTGGACGGCTATGTCGCCGCCCTGATCGTCTGCCCGGACATGATCCTGCCCTCCGAATGGCTGCCGGAGGTCTGGGGCGGAGAATACGAGTTCGCGGATGTCGCCGAGGCCGAGGCGACGATCGCCGCGGTGATGGAGCATTACAACCGGATCGCCCGGGAGCTGGCGGAACATCCGGAGGATTACGCACCGGTCCTGGAAATCGACCCCAACGGCGGCGAAACCTTGTGGGAACCGTGGATCGACGGCTTCGAACGGGCCATGCGGTTGCGTCCGGATGCGTGGGAGGAGATCGCGCTGAGCGACGACGAGGAGGCGTCGGCGTCGATCAGCATGATCGTCGCCCTGAACGATTTCTATTACGGCCGGTCGGAGTTGACGGAAGAGGCCGAGGACGAACTCGACCGGATGGCGCCGGGGCTGATCCCGGAATTCGTGCGCAATCTGAACGCCTGGACCAAATCCCGGCAAATCGGGAAACGCGGAAGTAGTGTTGCCCAGCCCCATGTCCGGTTCGGTCGAGAGGAGCCGACGGCATTCGGTCGCAAGGTGGGCCGCAACGAACCCTGTCCATGCGGTTCCGGCCGGAAGTACAAGCGCTGCTGCGGCGCGCACTGACCGGTCATTGGCAATGAAGGGACAGTTGACTTCGGTCGGCGGGCAGCGAGGCCGACGACAATTCGTGGTAATTGGCTGCAAGAACCGGGCCATGCACCGGCCGTGAATAGCAGGGCGGTACCACGGCGTCGGGGAGGAGAATAGATGAACAAGGCGGAAATGGCCGATCGTCTGGCCGCCCGGACCGTCCTGAACAAGGCGGCCGCAAGGGACGTGGTCGACAGCATCTTCGCGGTGATCGGCGAGGCCCTGGCAAATGGAGAGGAGGTCCGGATCGCGGGCTTCGGAACATTCACCGCCAGGACTCGGCCGGCCCGTACCGGCCGCAACCCCAAGACCGGCGAGGTGATTTCGATATCGGCTTCGCCACAGGCAGACGACGCCCGCCGAGTCGCCGGAATCAACAGGTTGTGAGGGTCGGCCGAATTCAAGTCGCCGGCAGGCCTACTGTACGGCGCCCTCGAAACCGACCGGTTGCGGGACTGTCTGGAGTTTGAAGCTGCAGGGTGGCCGCGGCGGGCCGGTCTCACTCGCCTATGGGGCAGCTTCACGGAAGTACCGAACTTTGGGATGCGATTCGAGAATAGCGGGAGATGTCGGCGCCTGGCGCGACATGTCCCGTCAGGATTTAGATCGAATCCGGTGACTGTATGATGACGGAACGATACTGGAGACAAAGAAATTCAATAATAATAGTGACCTAGAAGAATTCGATGCACAAGAATACCTCAGGTCGTGAATTCGTACCCCCTCGATCCCGGCCTGCTTCCGCACCCCCCGGTGGGCCGCCGAGGGTGTCTTCTTGAGGGGCGGGCGGGAGCTACGTCAGAGATGCGCCCGCAAGCGCTGGAGTTTGATTGAATTCGCTTGCGTTTCGCTTACGGGAAAAATGAAAGCCTATAAATTATCAATTAAATCAATGGTATAAAATCATACATCACGAACCCGGTCATCTCACGCGGCAGGTCCGCGTCCCGGGGTCTTCTCCACGAACGTGCGCAGGCTCATCATATCTTCGGTCATCGGTGTTCTCTCCGGTCAAAGGTTGGTCTCGCAACCAGACCCTACCGGAGGCCGCCGATGACCAACCCGCCCCCCAGCTACACCACCTCGTGGGACACGACCGGGCAAATCACCTTGCCGATTTGTTCCGGGGTGGCTTCGCCCTCGTGGTGGCCGGTATAGAATTGTGGCCAGCCTCGGGGAATGCCTCCCACCAATCCGGCCAGCGGACCCTCGTCGGGGTTCGGGTTGCCATCAGAACCTGTCGCTGCTCCGGCAACGCCAGGCGCCGGTCTCCGAGGCGGTCAAGCGCCATCTCGACGACCCACGGCTCCAGCGTCATCCGGGCGGGGTCGCGATCACGGTCGAGGTTCCTGGCCATGCGCAGTGGCCCGAGGGCGGTGTTGACACTTCCGGGACTGAGGAAGGATGAGGGACTGTGGAAGGTTATGACGAGCTTCCGGCGGTCTTGAGCCGAGAATTCCCCGCACTTGGTGCGGGCGTCTCCGATCGCGGCCGCAGCTTGCCGGAGGGCGGCATTATCGCCATCGAGCCCCTGTTTGGTGAGATACAGAGCAAAGGCCTCGGCAGCTGTGATACGCCTCTCGATGCCGTCCTCGCGAACGGTCACCATCTGCCCGAGAACCGCTTCGTAGGGCGGCTCTTTCTTGCGCCCGGGCGGGCGGCCCTTGGGGTTGCCGCTCCGCCCCTTTCTAAACCGCGTATTCCTCGGTGGTTTACCGTACCCGATTTCGTCCCCGGTGCTCATTCGGCGGTCCCGCCTGGCCAACGCAAGATCGCTGCATCACGTGTACACCGCTGGATCTCCTCGATCTCTCGCTCCGTGAGCTTGCTGCCGCCACGGCGTCGCCCGAGCGCGGCCTGCACGGACCAGGGCTCGAGCAGAAGCTGTTCGCGATCCGCTCCCAAATCCTCGTGGGCAGGGTGGCGGGTCGCTATCCCGAGTACTAGCAGCGCCTCATCGGCATCGGCCCGGGGGTACACGAACTTGCCATCATTCCGCGGCGCCGGTTTTTTGGCCTTGCGGGCGACGAGATGGGCATCCCGCTTCTTGATCATCTTCAGAACTTCGCGCTGGGCCGAGCGATTGCCAGCGATCGCGTTTTGATATGTCTTGTGCCAAAGCGCCTCCTCGATCGTGACCTCGCGGGACTTGCCGTTCTGGTCGATCGTCAATTTCTTGTCGACGACCACACCGAAAGCGGAAGTCGAGTCCGCGGGGCGCTCCTTCCTGGGTCTGCCGTGGGGATTGCCGCTCACTCCTTTCCTGAAGCGCGTGCTCTTCGGCGGGTGCCCTGGTCCGACCTTGCTCATGCCGCGGCCTTCCTGTCGAGCTCGGCCTTCCTGCCGGTCATGGCCTCCCACCGATCGATCGCCACGTCCACATAAGCCGGATCGATCTCCACGCCGCGGAAACGCCGACCGGTTCGCTCCGATGCGACGAGTGTGGTGCCTGATCCAGAGAAGACATCCAAGACGAGATCGCCGCGCCTGGTCACATCCTGGATCGCATCGGCGACAAGTGCTGTCGGCTTGACCGTCGGATGGAGTTTGAGATCTTCGCGCCGGCTTCCGGCCACGGTGTTGACGGAAGCGTAGTCCCAGACGTTGGTGCGATTGCGGCCGTGCTTGCCAAGCTCGACCGCATTGAAGTGGGGTGCCCGGCCAACCCGGTAGACGAAGATCAGTTCATGCTTTGAGCGGTAGAGCGAGCCCATCCCGGCATTGGACTTGTTCCAGATGCACAGATTGAGCAGGTCGCCGTAGACGTCCCGGCCGATGCCGGAGAGGTCATCCATATGGCGCCAATCCATGCAGATGAAGTGAACGGCGCCGTCACGGGACGCGGCGACGCAAGCGCCCAAGGCGTCTCCGAGGAACGTTCGGAACTCATCGCGGCTCATCTCGCCGGAGGCCATCGCGAACTCGCGGTGGCGCCCGCGCGTGTTGGCATGCCCGCCGATCGCGACATTGTAGGGCGGATCGAGAAAGGCTGCGTCGATCTTCACGTCTTTCCCGATAACGCGCCGCAGGAACGCGCCGTCGCGACCATCACCACATCCAAGGCGATGGTCGCCGAGGATCCAGATATCATCCGGCCGGGTTCGCGGCGTCGATTTTATCTCCGGGAGATGATCGTCGTCCGGATCGTTCGCACCCGAAAGGGCGATATCGATCTCCCCCACCGAGAAGCCCGTGAGGCCGAGATCGAGGTCCATGTCGGCGAGATCGCCGAACTCCAGCTTCAGGAGATCGAGATCCCAGGACGCACCGAGCGCGATCTTGTTGTCGGCCAGTCTCAACGCGCGCTTCTGCCCATCGGTCAATCCCCCGAGCACAATGGTCGGAACCTCCGCGAGACCCGCTTCTTTTGCGGCGCGCAACCGCCCGTGCCCCGCGATGATGACGCCCTGTTCATCGATCAGGATCGGGTTGGTGAAGCCGAACTCCTTGATCGAGGCCTTGATTTGCTCGAGCTGCCGCTTGGGATGCGTTCGTGCATTACGCGGATCGGGCTTGAGGCTGCCGACCGTCCGATATTCGACCGCGAGAGCATCGGAACTTGCCGCACTGTCCGTCATGAACCCCCGCAGATTTTCTGCCCGCTCATCCGGGGCATTCATCCGGCGATGAGCCAGCGGGGCCGGGCTGGGCCGGCGCCGAGTGCCATTGCTCTCCGGTACCACATGCTTTCTCGCTTACACCACCATGCCCCCTCGCTATAGAACATAGATAGAACATTTCATCAGAATCGCAAGACCATCAACGATGAGCCGGCGAGGCTGCGGGCGCATACCCCATTGCCCGCGATAGCCACAATACCGTGCGAAAGCACTGGACTTGCCGGCGCAAAGGAGCGTCAGTGCGACGACGCCCGGCCACCCCGGGCTTGCCCCGGTAGCGGCGCCGATCTGCGCCGCAATATCCGAGGAGAACACCATGGCCATCAAATCATTGAGGAAAAAGTCGGGATCGCGCGCCGCGAAGGCCACCAACCGCAAGAACTCAAAGAAGACAGACCCGAAGCAGCCGGGGATCACGAAGCTCGCGCTTCTCGTCGCCCATCTCAGTGCCCCGGGCGGCGCGACCATCGCCGAACTCTGTAAGGCAACGGGCTGGCAGCCCCATTCGGTTCGAGGCGGGCTCGCCGGCGCACTGCGACGCAAGGGCCACGTCATCCGGTCCGAGAAAGAAGGGGGCCAGCGGCGCTACCGCATCGAGGAACCGGTGACATGACCGGCGAGGCGCCGCTTGCGGACGAGATCGAAACGCTCATGCCCCTTCGTCTCGAAGGGCTTCGAGAAGTTTGGCGCATCCGTTACGGTGCCCCGCCGAAGCTGCGCTCGGCCGAGCTGTTGCGTTATTGTCTGGCCTGGCGGTTGCAGGCAGAGGCTCTCGGCGGTCTCGATCGTGACACACGGCGCCAGCTCAAGCGCCGCCAGCGGGTCCAGGCAGAAGGTCTTGAGCTCGGGATCGGGACCACGCTGCGGCGTGAATGGCAAGGGCGGATAGTCCAGGTCACGGTCGAAGAAGACGGGTTTCGCCACGGGGGCCAACTCTTCAAGAGCCTCTCCGCGGCAGCGACCGCGATCGCCGGCACGCGCTGGAATGGCCCGCGTTTCTTCGGTCTCCGATCCGACAAATGAGCCGGCCCCGTCTCCACTGTGCCCTTTACACGAGGAAGAGCACCGAGGAAGGCCTCGAGCAGGCGTTCAACTCCCTCGATGCGCAGCGCGAAGCCTGCGCGGCGTATGTGAAGAGCCAGGCCGGCGAAGGTTGGAGAGCGGTCCCGACCCGCTACGACGATGGCGGCTTCTCCGGCGCATCCATGGAGCGCCCGGCGCTCAAGCGGCTTCTCTGCGACATCGAAGCCGGCAAGGTCGACGTAATTGTCGTCTACAAGATCGACCGCCTGACCCGGTCCTTGGCCGACTTCGCACGCATGATCGAGATCTTCGATCGTCGTCGGGTCAGCTTCGTCAGCGTCACCCAGGCCTTCAACACCACGACCAGCATGGGCCGCCTGACACTGAACGTGCTGTTGTCCTTCGCCCAGTTCGAGCGCGAGGTGACGGGCGAGCGCATCCGCGACAAGATTGCAGCCTCCAAGGCCAAGGGCATGTGGATGGGCGGCATTGTGCCGCTTGGCTACGACCCGCCTGAGAATGGCGCGCGCGCCCTGGTGGTCAACCAGGAGGAAGCCGAGATCGTGCGCACCATCTTCGGAGCCTATGTCGATCTCGGCTCCGTGCACGCGCTGCGGCGATGGCTTGGGGACCGGGGCATCCGTTCGAAGCGGCGCGTGACGCGGGCGGGTCGACTATCCGGCGGCCGGCCGTTCAGCCGCGGCGCGCTCTTTCACCTGCTGCGGAACAGGATCTATCGCGGCATGATCGTCCACAAGGGGAGGGCGCATCCGGGCCGGCACCAGGCCATCATCGATGCCGGTCTCTTCGAGGCCGTCCAAGCGCGCCTCGACGCGAACACCCGCCGTCGCGCATCGGATCGGAAGCGAGAAGAAAACGCTCTTCTGGCCGGGCGCCTCTTCGATGCGGATGGTCGGCCGATGTCGCCGACCTTCTCCCACGGGAGAGGCGGCAAGCTCTATCGCTACTACGTCTCGGCGCCGCTTCAGCAAGGTGCAAGGCGCGGTCCATCCGACACAGCCATCCGGCGGATCTCCGCGCCACCGCTCGAAGTCGCCCTCGCGACCGTGCTGCGTCGCGTGATCCCGGGATGTCCGGATGATCCCATCACGCTTGTCTCCCGCGCCGAACTCCACGATCGGACGCTGCACTGCTTGCTGCCGATCGACCGGATCGTCGCGATGCGCGAGCGCCTCGAGCCTCACGAACGGGTCGAGCCGGATCCGGTAGATGCGCGTCTCGCCAGGCTGCATCTGCCCCTTGTCCGGCGTCGTGGCCAGACCTGGGTTCTCAAGGGCCCAAGTGCGGGAAACAGGCCAGACCCTGTTCTGGTCAAGGCGCTCCGCTCCGCACACGCCATGCTGCACCACGATGATGCCGGATTGCCCGTGCTCGTCACAGCGCCGGATTGCCCGTGCTCGTCACAGCGCCGGATACGCCCTATCGGCGCCGCCTCGTCCGTCTGGCCTTTCTGGCGCCGGAGATCCAGAGAGCGATTGTTGAAGGGCGCCAATCCGCAGGCCTGACACTGGCACAGCTCCTCAAGGGCCCAATACCGCTCGCCTGGTCGCAGCAAGCCGTCCAAATCGGAATTGCAACATCGCCGGAATAGGGATCGGCAGCCACCCCCGCTCACTCGACTGCGGGCAAGACAGCCCTGATTATTCCCTGTTCCCTCCATTTATTCCCTGTTCCCTCCATTTATTTCCCTGTTATCAACCATCCGTTTCCCTGTTCCGAAAAAAAACAAGGAGAGTTTGTAAGGCATTGATATTACGGGTGACTCTCGGCTCATTGGTTGGGAAGCCCGCCGTATTCTCCCTGTTTTGAGGCCGAAATCGCAAAAATTCCCTGTTTCCGCCAAACTCACCCTTGCATCGCGCTCGCGGAGACCGCACGCCGCGAAGCCCGGCAATTGCCGGGAATGCTCCCGGGTTCAGGAGGTCCGAATCCCGATTGACCGCGAAACACGCCCTGTTTTCCGTGGGTTGGCCGCTCGATGGCCGGAAGAGACAGCTTCGCCCGGGTGGTTGGCTGGGGCGCCAGGATTCGAACCTGGGATGGCGGGATCAAAACCCGCTGCCTTAACCTCTTGGCTACGCCCCATGCGCGTCGTGGCGCCGCGCGCCACGGGGCCGTTCCTAGAGGACCGGCGCGGCAAACTCAAGCCGCCCGAGCCATTCGCCAACGCCGCCCGGCGCGTTCGAGGTCCGGCCCCCGGCCGCCCGTGTCGGCGTGCCACGAATTGAAATCCAGGGAGTAATGGTGGGCGCGCCCAGACTCGAACTGGGGACCTCTACGATGTCAACGTAGCGCTCTAACCAAACTGAGCTACGCGCCCCTGCCACGGGTGCGATATAGGCGATATGGGCGGGCCCTGGCAAGCCCGGGGCCGGGCGGATCGGGCCGGTTCTCATGAACGAGAACCCATGGCCTTCAAGCGCCATGCGGGCTTTTCCTCGGCATTGCTCGGGCGCTCGGGCGCGCTCGCCAGACGGCAATGAGTTGAACTCGTCGCGGTTTGGCCTCAGTGTCTGGCCCGAAAAGAGTTGAGTGATTTCAATCAGTTGTGATTCACTGTTTGTATTTAGCAACCAGGGAGACACAACATGTGGACCAAAATCACTCGCCCGAAGTATGAACGCGACCCGCTGCGCTACGCAAGCGACCTGACGGATGGAGAATGGAAGGTGCTGGAGCCGTTGCTGCCTCGCGCCAAAGCGCTGGGACGGCCTCGGACGACGGCATTGCGCGAGGTGGTGAACGCGATCCTCTACCTACTGCGTAGCGGCTGTCCATGGCGCATGCTGCCCCGGGACTTCCCGCCACGCTCGACGGTGCAGCGCTACTTTTATCTCTGGCGGGACGACGGCACCTGGTCCGAGGTCAACCGGCAACTGCTGGTCGCGGCGCGCGAGGCCGAGGGCCGCGCGGCCGGCCCGTCGGCCGGTATCATCGACAGTCAGAGCGTAAAAACCACGGAAAGCGGCGGTATCCGGGGCTTCGACGCCGGAAAGAAAGTCAAGGGCCGCAAGCGTCACATCCTCACCGACACCGGCGGCCTGCTGGTCGCGGTCGTGGTCCACGGCGCCGACATCCAGGACCGCGACGGCGCGCCGGCGGTGTTCGCCGCCATCCCCCGCCACTTTCCCCGCCTGCGCCACGTCTTCGCCGACGGCGCCTATGCCGGGCCCAAGCTCGAGGGCGCACTGAAGCGGATCGGCCGCTGGTCGCTGGAGATCGTCAACCGTCCCGCGGGCGTGAAGGGCTTCCAACTCCTGCCCCGCCGATGGGTCGTCGAGCGCACGCTCGCCTGGCTCAATCGAAACCGGCGGCTGGCCAAGGACTTCGAGACGGCCATCGAGACCGCCGAGGCCTGGATCTTCCTCGCCAGCATCCAACTCCTCACGCGCCGTCTCGCAAGAGCCTGAAAACACTCGATTCATTTCGAGTCGGACTCTCAGGCCGCCAGAAGTTTGTCGATTTCCTCCACCAGCTCGCGCAGATGGAAGGGCTTGGAGAGCACCTTGGCGTCGGCGCGCGCGCTCGCCCGGTTGCGCAGCGCCACGGCGGCGAAGCCGGTGATGAACATGATTCGGATGCGCGGGTCGATCGCGACCGCGCGCTGGGCGAGCTGGATGCCGTCCATCTCCGGCATCACGATGTCGGCCAGCAGGATATCGAAGCGCCCCTCGGCGATAACGGGAAGCGCCTGGTCGCCGCGCGCGACCGACATCACCTCGTGCCCGGCCCGCTCCAGCGCGCGCTGCAGGAAGTGGCGCATGGAGTCGTCGTCCTCCGCCAACAGGATTCTCGCCATCTGTTCCTCGCGTCCCACGCCGGCATCCGGCCGGACCATGTCGTTGCCGGACAGTCTACAGCAAATTCAGGTTTGGTTACGACCGCCCTTTTCCCCGGTCCCCAACCACCCGAGGGTACCCTCGGGTGGTTGGGGACCGGGGGGAGGGGGCCCGGGCGAAAAGGAGCAAACTCGAGCCGCCCCGGCAAGGCCCGAAGGCGCCGGGACGGCGTGCCGGCGTTTTGTTCAACGTCCGTCGCGGAGACCCTTGATGAAATCCAGCAGGCCGACCTGGCGTTCGCGGCGCTGACGCTCGGCGACCAAGATGGCATGGACCTCGTCGGTGCAGGCGGCGACATCGTCGTTGACGACGATGTAGTCGTATTCGGCCCAATGGCTGATCTCGTCGGCGGCCCGGCTCATCCGCTGGCGCACGACCTCTTCGGGGTCGGAGGCGCGGCTCACCAGACGGCGTTCCAGGTCCCGCGTCGAGGGCGGCAGGATGAAGATCGAGACCAGATCCATCCGGGCGTTCTGCGCCAACTGCTGGGTCCCCTGCCAGTCGATGTCGAACAGCACGTCGCACCCCCCAGCGAGCCCGGTTTCCACCGCGGCGGAGGGCGTGCCGTAATAATGGTCGAAGACCTTGGCATGCTCCAGAAGTTCGCCGCGGTTGACCATGAGGCCGAAGTCCTCGGTGCCGATGAAACGATAGTCGACACCGTCCCGCTCGCCCGAGCGCGGCGGCCGGGTGGTGACCGAGACCGACATGCGCAGGTTCCGGTCCCGCGCCAGCAGCTCGCGGCTGATCGTCGTCTTGCCGGCGCCCGACGGCGACGACATCACCAACATCAAACCCCGGCGTGGGATCCGCAATCGCTGCATCCGAGGATCGTCCCCTACTCGATGTTCTGGACCTGCTCGCGGAACCGGTCGATCACGACCTTGAGATCGAGGCCGATCCGCGTCAGCTCGATATCGCCGGATTTCGAGGTGAGCGTATTGGCCTCGCGATTGAATTCCTGGTTCAGGAAGTCGAGCCTGCGGCCGACCGCGCCCTCCTCCGTCAACAGATCGCGGGCCTGGGCGATATGGGCGCGCAAACGGTCCAGTTCCTCGCCGATGTCCGCCTTCACCGCGAGCAGCGCCAGTTCCTGCGCCAGACGGTCCTCGGAAAGCCCGGTCCGCTCCTCGAGCAGGGTCTTCAACTGTGTTTCGAGGCGCGCCCGAGCCGCCTCGGGCCTGGCCTCGGCGCTGGCCGCCGCGCGGGCCACCAGCGAGTCGATCTCGTCGAGTTGCTCCGCGAGCACGACGGCCAGCCGGGCGCCTTCCTCGCGCCGGGCCGCCAGCAGACCGGCGACGGCTTCGTCCAGGCTCGCCAGCAGCGCCGTCTCGCGCGCGCCGCGCGCCGCCTCGTCCTCGCTCGGCTCCGCCGGCTCGACGACGCCGCGAACCGCGAGCAGGCCGTCGATCGAAAGGCCGGCTTCCGGCAGGCTTTCGCGCAGGCTTCGAGCCCGCGCCACCAGGTCCGCCAGCACGGCCTCGTTGATCCGCACCGCGTCGGGGGCCGTGGCCCGCTCGATCCTGAGCGTAATGTTGACGTTGCCGCGCGCGAAGGCGTCGGCCAGGCGCTTGCGGGCCGCCGCCTCCAGCGCATCGAAGCCCTGGGGCAGCCGGCAGCGGAGGTCGAGGCCCCTGCCGTTGACGCTGCGTGCTTCCCACGCCCAGGCGAGGCGATCGCTGGTGCCCTCGGCGCGGCCGAAACCGGTCATGCTGGTGATGCTCATGGGCGCGCCGGCCCGGGATCGAGGCTGGCCTGACGGTCGGTTCGGGACATGGGCGGCTCCAGATCCTTTCGGCTTTGGACCCGGATCAGACGTGATCCGACCTAGATATAGGGGCGAAGGCGACCGACGCCACTATATGCCTCGGGTTTGCACGGAGGCAAGCCGTGCTTCAACGCATGCGGGCGTCCGAGGCGGCCTTCTTGATCGCCAGTTGCAGCTTCTCGAAGGAGCGGACCTCGATCTGGCGCACCCGCTCGCGGCTGATGCCGTATTCCTGGCTCAGCTGCTCCAGCGTGGACGGGTCCTCTTTCAGGCGCCGCTCGGTCAGAATGTGCCGCTCGCGCTCGTTCAAGCGCTCCATCGCCTGGGTCAGCAGACCGCGCCGGGCGATCAGCTCCTCCGATTCCGCCAGCTGGGTCTCCTGGTCGACCGTGTCGTCGACCAGCCAGTCCTGCCATTCGCCGTCGCCGTCGGCCCGCAAGGGGGCGTTCAGCGAGTTGTCGGGCGCGGCCAGGCGGCGGTTCATCGAGACCACGTCCTGTTCCGGAACATTCAGGCGGGTGGCGATTTCGGTCACCTGGTCGGGATGCAGGTCGCCGTCCTCGATCGCCTGGATCTGGCCCTTGACCTTGCGCAGATTGAAGAAGAGCTTCTTCTGCGCCGCCGTGGTGCCGATCTTCACCAGCGACCACGAGCGCAGGATGTATTCCTGGATCGCCGCCCGGATCCACCACATGGCGTAGGTCGCGAGGCGGAAGCCGCGCTCGGCATCGAAGCGTTTGACCGCCTGCATCATGCCGATATTGCCCTCGGCGATCAGCTCTCCCACCGGCAGGCCGTAGCCCCGGTAGCCCATGGCGATCTTCGCCACCAGGCGCAAGTGCGAGGTCACCAGCTGGTGCGCGGCGTCGCTGTCGGTGTGCTCCTCCCAGCGCTTGGCCAGCATGTATTCCTGCTCCGGCTCCAGCATCGGGAACTTGCGAATCTCTTGCAGATAGCGCGACAGGCTGCCGTCCGGCGAGGGCGCCGGCAAGGGCAAATTGCGCGATGACCGGTCGCTCATCGGACCGCCCCTCCTCGACGTCTCTCCGGCCTCCTGGATGGCGCGGATGATAGGTTGCGATGGTAGACCGGTCAAGATTAACCATAGGTTAACATCGGGTATTTCGAGCCGGGCGAAGCGTCGTTAAGTCTCTGGAATAAATGGCGTATCGTCGGGTCGGCGCTCAGCCGGCCACGCCGAGCGCGGCGGCGAGCGCCAGGTAGTCCGCCGGCGGCTCGCTCCGGAATTCGAGCGCCTCGCCGCGCGCCGGATGGCGAAAACCCAGCAGGCCGGCGTGCAGCGCCTGGCGGGCGAAATCGCCGAGCCGCGCTTGCAACGGTTCGCCGAGCGCCTTCACCCGGCGGGCGCGGGCGCGTGAATAGAGTGGATCGCCGATCACCGGATGGCCGATATGGGCGAGATGCACGCGGATCTGATGCGTCCGTCCCGTCTCCAGCCGGCAGGCGAGTTCGGCGGCGCCCGGCTCGAAGCGGCGGAGCGTCGCATAATGCGTGCGGGCGGGCTTGCCGCCGCGCTGGACGACGGCCATTCGCTTGCGGTTGGCCGGGTCGCGGCCGATCGCGCCCTCGACCAGCCCGCGTGTCGGGTTCGGCCGGCCCCAGACGAGCGCGCGGTATTCCCGCACGATGTCGTGGGCGGCGAAGCGGGCGGCGAGCACCCGGTGCGCGGCGTCGTTCTTGGCCACCACCATGATGCCGCTGGTGTCCTTGTCCAGCCGGTGCACGATCCCGGGCCGGCGCTCGCCGCCGATGCCGGAAAGCGTCTCGCCGCAATGCGCGATCAGCGCGTTGACCAGGGTCCGGTCGGGATTGCCGGGCGCCGGGTGAACCACCAGTCCTGCCGGCTTGTCGACCACGAGGATGTCGTCGTCTTCATGCAGCACGTCGAGCGCCATCGCCTGGCCTTCGGGCCGGGCCGGCGCCGGCGGGGGGATCTCCAGCAGGTAGCTTTCGCCTTGTTTGACCATGCGGGAGGGGTCCATTATCGTTTCGGCCCCAAGCGACAGGCGGCCGTCGAGGATCAGGCGCTTGACGGCGCTGCGCGAGAGCGCGGGCAGGCGGGCCGCCAGGAAGCGGTCCAGGCGTTGGCCGGCCGAGGCGCTGTCGGCGACTTCCAGATGGCGGGTACCAGTGGGCGACGGTTCCATGGGTGGAAACTGGACCGAGATCGGCACCGGTCTCAAGCTTTTCGTGATCACCGTGACCGGCCTGCTGGTGATCGGCCTGGTGCTGTTGGCCGTCGGCATGGCCCGCAACTCGGGCAAAATGGTGGAAACGGCGGAGGCGGAACAACAGGCCCGGACGGCCCGGGCACCCGCCGGCGGGCTTCGGGGCGAGCATCGGATCGTGGTTCCGCCGGGCACCAAACTCCAGTCGATCGCCGCCGAGGGCGGGTTGCTCTACCTGCACGTGGTCGATGCGGGCGGCGGCGCCCGGGTGATCGTGCTCGATGCGGCGACCGGCGCGCGTCGAGCGCGAATTCTGCTCGAGCCGGCGCCATGATCGTCTTTCCGCCGACGGCGCTGAAACGGATCGTCGACCTCGCCGAGGCCGAATATCCGGCCGAGACCTGCGGCCTCGTCATCGGCCGGCGGGTGGAGACGGGCCTGCGGGTCACCCGGATCGAGCCGAGCCGCAACCTCGCCGCGACGCCCGAGCATCACTTCAAGATCGACCCCGCGCTCCGCCTTCGCCTGCAACGCGAACTGCGCGGTGGCGGCACCGAGGTGATCGGCTTCTACCATTCCCATCCCGACGGCCTGGCGGTACCGTCCGCGACCGATCTCTCCCAGGCCCTGGAGCCGGAGCTGGTCTGGCTCATCGTCGCCGTGGTCGGTGGTCAGGCGATCCAGGTGGCGGCGCACCGCCTGGCGGCGGGCGGCGGACGGTTCGTGGAGCTAGCGCTGCGCATCGCGCCCCGGCGTCCGGCGGGCGAGGGCGGGGCTTGAAGGCAAGGATGGTGGACGATGGATTTTTCCAGTGACAACGGCACCGGCGTCGCGCCGGAGATCATGGCGGCGCTGGCGCGCGCCAACCAAGGCACGGCGCCGGCATACGGGGCGGACGCGATCACGGCCGAGACGCGGACCGCCTTCCGCGATCTCTTCGAGCACGAGACGCTCGAGATCTTTCCGCTCGCGACCGGCACCGCCGCCAACGTACTGGCGCTGGCCAGCGTGACGCCGCCCCACGGCCTGATCTACTGCCACCGCGAGGCGCATATCGAGACCGACGAATGCGGCGCGCCCGGGTTCTACACCGGCGGTGCCAAGCTGGCGCTGCTGGACGGCGCCGACGCCAAGTTCGAGGCGGCCAGCCTGGCGGCGGCGCTGGCGGACGCCGGCTTCGGGGTCGAGCGCCGGGCCCAGCCGGCCGCCGTCTCCCTCACCCAGGCGAGCGAGGCGGGCGCGGTCTACCGGCCGGAAGAGATCCGGGAGATCGCCGAGGTGGCGCGCGAAAAGGGCCTGGCCGTGCACATGGACGGCGCCCGCTTCGCCAACGCGGTGGCGGGCCTCGACGTGGCGCCGGCCGAGATCACCTGGCGCGCGGGCGTCGACGTGCTCTCCTTCGGCGCCACCAAGAACGGCGCCATGGCGGCGGAGGCGGTGGTCTTCTTCGACCCCGCCCGCGCCGCCGACACGATCTACCGTCGCTGGCGGGGCGGCCACACGCTTTCCAAGATGCGCTTCGTCTCGGCCCAGCTGCTGGCCTATGTGACCGACGGCCTCTGGCTGCGAAACGCCGCCCACGCCAACCGGATGGCCAGCCGCCTGGCCGATGGTCTCGCCGCCCTGCCGGGCGCCGGCCTGGTCCATCCCGTCGAGGCCAACGAGGTCTTCGCACGCCTGCCGGAGGCCGCGATACGGGCCCTGGCGGCGGCCGGCGTCGGCTTCCACCGCTGGGGCGGTCCGACCGCGACGGTGATCCGTCTGGTCACCGCCTTCGACAGCGATCCCGCCTCGGTCGAACGCGTCCTGAACCTCGCCGCCGAGGCCGTGGCCGCGAGGCCCGAGAATGCTTGACCGAGCCGGGCCGTCCTGCTACCCCTCCCGCCTCGCGTCCCCTTCGTCTAGCGGTTAGGACGCCAGCCTCTCACGCTGGAAACAGGGGTTCGATTCCCCTAGGGGACGCCAATGCATCTCCCTAAGTTATTGATTTCACTTAATTATTTAGATCGCCTTCGGGACTGTTATCACTTTTCGTATTACATCGTGCCAGGGCAGAGTGCCCCATATCGTCAAAGGCCGCGGGCCTATAGGTCGAGCCCGCCGGGGGGGGGGGTCGCATTTTGTACCCCCCCCTTCATTTTGGTGCGCTAGGTGCCGAGACGAAGGGACTTATAAAGAGTAGTTGACAGAACGGGCGGCGAAGGCACACGCCGCTTGGGTAGTGGCTCAGTTTAGAATCGAGCCGCCGTTCACGATGCCGCCCCGGTTCGTTCCCTGGTGTTCACAGTGACATGCCCGCGGCCCGTGGGTAGAGTGACCATGGACCAAAAAGGGAGGCGCTTCATGCCGAAGCGACCGCGCGATCTCAACCAGCTCGCCAAGGCGGTGGTTGACATGACCACCGGAGCGGCCCGGAACGACTCCCACGATGAACCCTCGGGCCGTGCCCGAGGCAAGCGACTGACGTAGAAGATGGCCAGCGGAATACAGGGCGGGTTCAACCGGTCGTCGCAACACGTTCAGTTTGACTGGCCTGCAAGCACTGGTCCAGAGCTTCGGCGGGAGTTCTCCATCCGAGGGTCTTGCGGGGCCGTGTATTGAGCGCGTCAGCAACAACTGCGAGTACGTCCGGACTGTGTGCGCTCAGATCGGTTCCTTTCGGGAAGTACTGTCGAAGCAGTCCATTGGTGTTCTCGTTCGTTCCGCGTTGCCAAGGGCTGTGCGGTTCGCAGAAGTAGACGGGAAGGCCGGTTGCGATCCACAGATCCGCATGCCTGGCCATCTCTGCTCCCTGGTCCCAGGTCAGCGAGCGGCGAAGCTGCGCTGGCAATGTCGTGATCGTCCGGGCGATGGCATCGCGAACCGCTTCAGCCCCATGACCGGCAAGCGCAGGCCCGTTCTTTACGCGCGGGACGGTGCCGTGGCCTTCCATTCGGGGAAGATGCAGCAGCATTGTGAACCGCGTGGTGCGTTCCACCAGAGTGCCGATCGCCGATCTGCCCAAGCCGATGATCAGGTCACCTTCCCAGTGTCCGGGTACGGCCCGATCAGCTGCTTCCGCCGATCGTTCACTGATCATGATCTCAGGCGTGACGAAGGATTTGCCCCGCCGGCGGCTACGTGCCCGAGGCACGCGCAGTGCCCTTCCCGTGCGAAGGCAGGCGGTCAGCTCACGACGGAGTGCGCCGCGGCCCTGTACGTAGAGCGCCTGATAGATCGCCTCATGACTGATCCGCATGGCTTGATCCTCGGGCCCGTCCCCAGGATAGTCGATCTGAAGACGGTGCGCGATCTGCTCAGGACTCCAGGCCCTGGCCCATCGCCTGTGCTGCCGCGGCCCATGCCGACGACCGTTCCAGACGACGCGTGGCCCCTCGATCACCGTTCCATCCGGTGCCGAGATCCGACCCGCAAGCCGATCCTGCACATAGCGCCGCAGCGCCTCATTCGTTGCCAGCTTGGCTGGCTTCGGCCTTTTGGCGGATCGATCAGCATGCCACTGCGCCGTCGTTGCTCGGTAGTCCAGGCCACCGCTTCGGGTCGCCGCGTTGCGCCGCACCTCGCGGGAGATCGTCGACGGTGCTCGCTCCAGCCGGCAAGCAATATGACGTATGCCTCTTCCCTGGGCGCGCAGAAGAGCAATCTCCTCACGTTCCTCGAAAGACAGGTAACGTCCTGACAGCGGCTTGGCCGATTGCGATAAATGTGATGGTGGCATGCCGCCCGACCTCCGGAACCACCTCGAGCCTACCGGAGGGGATACACCGGCATCTCGGGCCGCGTCCTCGCTCGAACGCCCCGTCGCAATCGCTGCCCAGAACCGAACAAGCTCTTCACGCCGTGCCGAGTCCGGTCGACCTGGCGAATGCAACTTGCTCCGTCCAGACCAATCCGACCGCCGTCTGCGTACCGTCATAGCAACCTCCTATGCCAGAGTGTTGCGACGACCGATTGAACTCGCCCAGTATCTCCTGTTCTTCATAATCGCGGTCCTTCTCGTGGTCGTGGTTGCGCAGTGCGTCTTTACGTAAATGCCCAGCCTTCCCGCTTCGAAGTTAGCGGCGGAAATACGCGGGAGTCGGCCCGGCACCAGCCGGCGCCGTAATCCCTGGCGGAGATCCCGGAAATGTCCAAAATAATTCTCGCGTTGTGCTGCGCGGCTGCGGTCGCCGGCTGCGCCCCTTCTACATCCACAAACTTCCTGCCCACAAGCGATGTCGCCACGGGCCAGTCAACCAGCATGGACCTTGCCGATTGCCGTTTGAGAGCAATGCGAGAAGTACCGCGCGGCGCCCTGACGACTCTGTATATGCGGGAAAGTTATGCGACCACTTGCATGGTGGCTAAGGGGTACAGGATGGAATAGGCGACATGGACGACGCGATCTTTTGGTTGTCAACTACTCTTTATAAGTCCCGAGACGAAGGGGGGGGCGGCTCAAAATGAGCCCCCCCCTTCGTGTGACGCCGGACGCGGGTGCGACCCGGCGCTCGGAAGGAAACCGGGCCGCGCCCTAATCCGGCCGGACCGGGTGGGAAACCGGCCGAACCTCTATTCCGCGATCAAGAGCCGGCGCGGCCGGTCGCAGTCCGGGCAGACTTGGTCATTCGTCATCCGCCACCATCAGCCCGGACAGCGTCGCCGCCTTGGCCAAATCCATGCCAGCGCCGACCATCGATTGAAATGCCCTTGCTCTGGAGGCGACGTCGCTTGCTCTCAGCTCGTCCCAATCGAGCGCGACGTCGGCCTCCAGCTTCGCCGCCAGCTCCGCGACCACCAGCCTGCCGAGAGGCGCCACGGTCGCAAACAAAAGCTGTCTCCATGCTTCTCGGTCAGCGGTTCCGTTCGGATTCGAAGAAAACAAAACCGGCGGAACGCCGCACGCGCCCAGGACCTCGCGGGTGGCGATCTCATGCAACGCCACCAACGCGGCCGGGGGATCGGCACCGATTCGCCGGGCGATCCAGCCATCGTTGGAGCCGGCCGCGCCTGGCGCCATCGATTGCTGAGTTTCAACCGTGGCCAGTTGACCCTTGAGCTTTTTAAGATCGCCCTTGAGCAATTCGATCGTCGGATCATCGCCGGGCACCGGCAATGGAAGCAGGGAACCACGCGGGCCGCTCGACTCGTCGGCCAAGGCAGCAGCGGTTTCAGCCGAAAGCCTTCCGGCCATCCGCGCGACTTGAAGGGGCCCCACGCCGCGCCAGGGCGTTTCGGGATCGGTCGCATAGGTGAGATGAACCACCCCGGACGCCGGCAGATCGTTGAAGGTGTGCAGCTCGCCCGGGCCGGTTGCCGTCACCCGATAAACCCATTGGTCCGGGTCGGCGCCGCCGTAAACATCGTGGCTGGACGCCGGCAGGAGCTTCACTTTGCCGTCGACCACCACGATGGCAAACACGATTTCGCCACGGCGGATCAGGGAACGCCCGATCAGCGCCATGCAAGCAGGGCTCAAGGCGCCCCGCATGGCATCCGGGGCGTCGACCTGGGCCGCCGCGAACGCGCGCCCCACGACGCCCGTGGCGGCCTCCAACGCGCTTGAAGCGGTCGAGGTGATCGCCTGCCCGGACGCCTGCCCGGCCAGAACCTCGATCAAGGCGGAGGTATAGCTGCTGTCCGCGCGCGTCTCTCGCGCCTGCCAGGGCCACCTCATGACGTTACCTCGCCTTCGCCTTCGCATTCGATCCGAAGGAAGCGCCTGCGAGCGTCCCGCTCCCGGACTTGTTCCACAATGTTGGTGGCATCGAGGGTCGCGTCGCCTTCGAGCACGAAGATTTGGCTCGCGGTCGCCTCGGCGATCTCCCGGCGCCAGCGGATGATGTAAGTTCGGGCGGCGGTGTCGAGCTGCCCGCCGGCCTGCGCCGCGTCTAGCAGCGAAGCATCAAGCCGAGTCGCCCAGACCGGCCAATCCGTTGTCAGATTTTCCGCCTCTCCGAAATTGTTGAAGTCCGCGACGATGCGCCGGACGATGATTCGGCGGTCGAGCACCGGCATCAGCTACGCCCCCCAGCGGAGAACGCCGCCATCCCGAACGACCACGGTTCCATCGGCGAACGTGATTTGGAGCCCCTGCGGCACCCAATCGATCCCGATCACCGGATTATCCACGCTGCCCCTCGACTGTAGCCGCGAAGCCGCCGCAACGGCATCGCCTGTCGAGCCGGCGCGGATCACCCGATAGGGCAAGAGGATCATCGCCGCGCCCGAGCTGCGCAGCGCGTCCGCGTACATCGTCCCCCGGCCGGCGTTGGGCTGGTCGAATATATATGCGCTAAGACGAATAATAGCTTCCTCGACAACCGCGTCCGGGGCATCGTCGAAGGCATCGCCAAGGTGCCGGGCGACGGCCACCGTGGCGTAGGACAGCAGCCGCGTGGCCTCGGCGGTTTCCTCGGCCGAGTCGCCGAGGCGCAGCGCCCCGGATAGCTCGGCTTGGGTCAAGGTTACAGGCATCGCCGCACCCTCAGCACGGCCGGCGCGGGGAAGTCTGCCGCCCGCAAATCGACGTCGGTTTCGGTGTAGGCGGGCCGGGTGACCAAAGACAGCTCGTAGAGCACCGCTTGTCGGATCACGCGCACCTGGACGGCCGAATTGCCCGGCTCGGGTTCAAGGCCCTCGGCATCCGGCACGACGTCGCGAGGCGGGACCCGGAACCCCGGGGAGACGCCGCCGACCAGGCCGGCCCGGATCATGGCAACCGTATCGCGCATGTAGCTCGGCATCTCGTCTTCGGCGGGAAGATCCACCTCAAACTCGATTGCCTCGTTGGTGCTGGTGATCTTCGCGGTGCCGGACTTCATGTCGCCAAGCGGCTTGTCAAACGAATGCCCGCTCAGAACATGGACGTTCCGCCGCTCCAATTCCTGCCGTAGCAGCTCGGCGCGCGCACGCTCCAAAGCCTTGTTCGCGATGGCGGCGTACTCGGTCTGAACCTGCTGGAACGCCCGGAGCTGCCAGCCGAAAGCGTCGCCGGCAATGCGCTCTTTTCGGGTCCGGCCACGGTCGGAAACCGTCGCCATTTTATCCCCGGCGCCTTGCGAGTAGCGGAACCGCCCGCCTAGACGCCGCCCCCGAACACGAATTTCCAGCTCGGCGGGCCAGTATGCCCGCGTCTCCATGGCATCGCCCTACGCAACAAACTTCAAGCGGGCGAAATTGGACGGCCGGGGGAGTCCGAAATTCCAGAAATAGTTGAGGGTCAGCACGACCTCGCCCTTGGCCGCGCTTGTGTAGGGGTCGCGGATCAGTTCGGCCGAGTCCCATACTGGCGCGACGCCGGCCCCGTCGATGCCACGGCCGCGCCCGACGAAGGCGCCGAAGGCGTTGGCCGCGGTGACGCCGCTGATATCTCCACGGACGCCCCAGGCCATGCCGGACGCCATCAAGAATTGAGCGATGGTCTGGTTCTCGGCGGAGCTGTTGGCAACCGTGGTCATCCACAGCGTGTTCGCGCCGACGCTGGCGACGATCCGAAGATCGCTGGCGCCCTCGGCGTGCTTCCCGTCGATCAGCTCGACCAGCGCTTGCAGGGTGTCAGGGCCCTTGACCTTGGCGGCTTGGGTGATCGTCTTTTCGACCACGCTTGCGGCGGTCTGCAAGCCGGTGATATCGGCCGTCGTACCGGTCGCACCCGCGTCGCCCTCGAAGATCGCCAAATCCACCGCGTCCATGAGGCCCATGCGCAGGTCGCGCGTGATCGCTTCCTCCAGCCCCGGGAGCCGCAGATCGTCCTCCCGGGAGAAGATCGCGTGAATGGCGTTGCGGGTCGGCTTCAATTCCGTAACGCCGATTGTCCAGGTCGCCGCCGCCACCGCTTCGGTGCGCCCGCGCTGGACGCCCGAGCCGCCGGCCGTGGTGACGGGATATGCCGCGATCCCGGTCCCGACCGAACGGAACGACACGCCGACGCGCGCCGCCGAGGAAGTCGCGAACAAGCGATCCAACCACGCTTGCTGCGCCGCCCCCGCGTCGGCGTCCGTGGTTTTGCGAGTTTCGAGGGGAGGCGCCAACATTTCGAGCGGGAAACGATTCGCCGGGATGCCGATGGCGTCGTTGTATTCGCCCTCGGCGCCGGTCGCGCCGCGCATTTGCAGCGCCGCGCCGGCGTACTCGCCGAAGCTGATACGCTCGCGCAGGGAGCGCAGCTCGCGGCCCTCGGCATCGTCGCCGTCGTTGGGCGTAACGGTCGGGTCGGCCTCGGCGACGATCGCCGCCCGAGTCTCGACCTCCAGGTTCTGCATGGTGGTGGTCAACTCAGACATGGAAACCCGTTGCTCGTCGTTCAATTCGTCCAGAGCGAGGAGCGTATTGAGCGACTGGCGGGTTTCAGACTGGCGGAGTTGAAGCCGTTGCAGCGGTGTCATTGGGGTCTCCCTCGATACGTTTCAGAAATTGCGATCGCAACTCTCATCAGTATCGAAGGCGCACCCGGCGAGCCCGGTCCGCACCGCAAAGCTAGTATAAGTTGGCCCGTCTTACAAGCGCCTGCCATTCCGCCTGTTCTCTGGAGACAGGGCGTCTATTCTCCGCCGCCGTCTTGCGGATGTGACAACCTCTGCAAAGCGTTTGCAGGTTCGCCACGTTAAAGGGATCACGGCCGGCCGGGTCGATGTGATCGACTTCCAATCTTCCTGGCCGGCCACATTTCCGGCACCGCCAGCCGTCCCGATCGAGCACGGCGCGGCGCACCCGATACCAGCGCCGGGCATGGACCCGAGAGACATGATTGCGACTCACCCGACCAACCCCAAATAGGCACCCCTGCCGCGTGGCTTGGCGAGGTAACGCCCCAGCGAGCCCGCCGCCAGGGTCAAAGCCGCTGCGACATCATCCCGGCCGGTGTTGTTGTTGGGGTCCATTTTCACGAGTCTTGTGCTGCCTTGATCGTCGTTCTTGACCATCGCCACGGCGAGGGACGCTATGAGCAGCGGTCGCGAGGCGACGGCCGGCACGATAGGACCGTCGAGAAAAAGCCGTCGCAGGGAGCGAATATCTTCGCTCGCTTCCGACCATCGTGTCACCCGGGGCACGACTTGAATCCCCCGGGCATGGTCGAGCAATTCGGCCAGACGAAAGCGGTCGCAGATAATATGGTCTGGTGCGCCCCATGCGGCCCGCACCGCGTCCAGCAACAACGGCACCGGGGGGACCCGCAGGCCCTCGGCGATGTGCAACATCCCAGCGTCTACCAAACGCTGATAGGTTGCCTTCGGAACCCGATCGCGCCGCTCTTGAGCCTCTATCGAGGGGACGCCTGGCGCCACCGCGATAGCCTCGCATCGGCCGCTCGACCACAAGGCGACGGCCGCAGACCAAGCCCGGCCGCCGCCAAGATCGATCCCGACGATTGGCCGGCCATCCGGGGCCGGCACGTCGCGAGCACAGGCCGCGTTGAAATCCGCGACGCTCAACAGCATCGTCGACTCGTCGGCTGTCGGAATATTCAACCTATAGGAGAGTAATCTGGCCTTCAACCGGCTGTCCGCCCGGGCCGCGTCGCGTTCCTCTATCAGCTTCGCCCGGAACGCGGGGGAGATATCGGTGAGCGGATTGCAGCGACGGATTTCCGGCCACAAATCCCACTTGTCGGGATCGCCCCTGAGCGCCTGGACGTAGGTAGACCGGCGCGAGCCGTCGCTGACAAGATTATGCCACCATCCGCCCGTGGCAGGCGCCATGGTGCCGATCAAAATCACCCGCAAGGGACTGTCTGGTTTTCCCTGAGCTGTCATGGCCGCGTCGTACATCAACTGCCCGCCGACCGTTTCGTATGAGCCGGGTTCGTCCATGACCCAAAGCGGGACTCCGACAACCCCCATGGCTCTTTTCCCCGAGCTGGAAATCACCCTGAGCCGGGTATTGTCCCGCTTGTCCGTGATCCCGATCCGCGTGGCGCTGTCGAGAAATCTGTAGTGGCCGGTCGCTTCCAGCCAAAATCGAATCGGGCGATATGTGAGCCGCGCCTGTTCGATAGATGCTGCCCCTAAAAGTACCTCCGCGCCCGGGACGTGTAGAGGATCGCCGGGCGTCAGGGAGCGCGCCAGAATATGTGCGGCAAGGTGAGTCTTCCCGTTGCCCCTTGGGGCGGACCAAATCGCCGTATCGATCCCCGGCGCGAGCGCCGAGCGGATAAACCGCCTCTGGAATGGACGCAAATCAAGCATGGCTGTTACACGCAACACCTCCCCCCACGGCAGTAGCAACCCCTCGCCGGAACACCCCGGGGCCCCTAGGCCCTAGGTCGTCGCGAGCTGGCCAGCGACGCGAGCGCCAGCCCGCGAAGCAGCGTTGCAAGCTCGACCATCTCACCACGCTGGCGGTGCAGCGCGTCTAAAGTGGTTTCAATGTCGCTCATCGTTCGACCTCCTCAGTGTTTAGTGATATCGGGCGACGGTTGCTCGTCGGCGAGGGGCTCGATCGTCAACCGGATCGGCTCGTCGTTGCAAAGATTATGCGCGAGAAGCGCTGTCACCTGGTCGACGACCTTTTGCGGGCCGAGGCCCGACCTCGACAAGAGAATTTGCATCGCCGAAAGATACGCTGTTTCCCTGTCGCATACCTTTCCGAGCGCGCTGTAAAGCTCGTCTACCAGCTCGCGCCCGCGTTCGTTGGCGGTTGCCATTTCGTCGCCTGTCGGTTCCACGATCATAGTCTTCTCTCCAGAGATAGAGGGGGGGAGCAAGGCCCCCCGAGGGGGTGATTAACTGTATTGGCTAAAATCTCACGCTTGCGCCTTCGATACCACGTCGCTCGGCTCACGCCTGCCAACGTCCAAGGCTCCCGGCCCGGCTCGTACAGGCGCGGCCGTCCTCCCTTGCGCCCTCGGGCCGCTTGCCTCGCCAACCATGACGGCTTGTGGCCTTGGCGCGCCCATCTCTCGCGGTAACGTTCGATTGACCGGGCGACGTCGCCGACCTCTGCGTCCGGCAGGGGCGGCTTGCCGTGCAACGCCGCGACCTCCGCGTTAACAGCATGCAGGGCGGGCAGCACGGGAAGGCTCGCGTTCGCCCGCTTGCCGGCCCAGCGGAGGCCCGTTTGGAAAAGATCGACGTTCCGTCCGACGGCCGTTGTCGCCACCAGCGGACGCTGCCAGCCGAACGGCACGACGTTTGCCAGTTGGTCGAGCGAATATGGTTCCTCTCTGCCCCATATCGTCTCGGCGTCCCGATGGGTCGGGTTGCGTCCCATGCCGCCGAAGGCCGGATCAGCGCAAACAGCCGCCGCGTAGTATTCGCTCACAGCCGCAAGGTACTGTTCCGGCGCCGCGCGCGCCGCCTTGTGCTTTGCGACGGGATCGGCGAGGCACCAGGTGAGGTGCCCGCCGCGCTGGGTACGGATCATCCAGTTAACGGGCGGCAGGGCGCTCAATCCCGCGCCCATCGCCTGCCTGTGGTCGCAGTCGAGTGTGATCGTGGCCCAGGTCGTGCCGGCATCGGCCATGGCGATGTACGGATAGGCCCACGCGTGCGACGCGGGAACGCGCCCCGACCAGAATTGCTTGCCCTGCCCGATCCGCCGGCCGACCAGCGGAGCGACGTGCGCCGTCCGCAATCCGTGACCGCGCACGGCCTCGGGCACGAACGACAATGGAAGCTCTAGCTGGGCGGTCATCGCCGCGGCCCCGCGCCGGGAACGTCGCCTAGGCCGCCGCATCGCCGGTCGCCTCGAGCTCCAAGATGCGGCTGCGAAGTGCCGCGCTCAACTTGCGTTCCTGGACGAGCTCGTCCTCAAGGGCCACAATCTTTTCCTCCAGCTCCTCGATCCGGCCCCGCCCTGCGGCCGGCTGCACCGCCACCGGTCCAGGGGCGGGCAGCTTTTCAGCCGGCTGCACCGCCGCCGGGCGAGCGGCGGTCGGCGGCGGCCCCGCCGGTCGAGGTGCGGCAGGCGGCGGTGCGAGCGCGCGCAACGTTGCGGCAATTGACGCTTTCAAATTTCAGGCGTCGGAAATTTGGCGGGCCAGTGACATATAATCGGCTGCGGAAGACGACGAGATTCCGGTCGTTAAAAGCCACGGGCCGAAATCGCCATGTCCGAGCCGCAATTTTTTTTCGATCAACAAGCCGCCGACACGCCACCCGGAAAGAACGGCGGATTTTTGGCATTTTTGCTGCTCCGTGATCGCGCGTTCATAGCCGACAAGTGCGCCGCGGATCTTCTCGGCGCCGTCAGAAATCAGGCGGTCCAGGTCGCGGTCAGCGAGGGCGGCGGCGTCGAGCGTCGGAGCCTTTTTCGGGGCGGTCACGGGGCCACTCCCCGGGTTCCCTTTTTGCTCATGCCGCTTCGCCGGTCGCGGGCGGGCGGCTCAAAATCCATTGGTGCACGATCTCGCGACGCCAGCCGACCGTATTCGGCCCTAGCTTGATCGGATGGGGGAATTCTCCGGCCCGGCGCCATCGCCACAAGCTGGCCTTCGAGACGCCCAGCAGGCTGAGCACGTCTTTTTGACGGTAAATGTAGGGTTCCATCGTCCGCGGCCTCCTAAACTTCGATGGCCCCGACGATGGCGCATGAAACCCGTTAAGTCGTCCTACTTTATGTCCCGGCCGTAGGAACGGAACAGGTGGTCCCGCGCGTTCCAAATCTTCTCGACGGCCTTGTAATTCAGTCCGAAGGCGGCGCCGACGACATCGCAGGCCGTCCCGCCTTCGGCGCAGCACCCCGGTTGACCGTTGAGACCGCGCGTCGGGTAGAGGTCGTAGAACTCCACCAGGTGGTAGACGCCCAAGTAGATCTCGACCCGCCTGCGGGCGATGTCCTCGGTGTTCTTGCGCGGGCGAGGGCGCTTCGCCGGCTCGGTCATCATGCTATCGAGCGCGTCGGCCGCCCAGTCCGCCAGTTCGTGCGGCAACGTCCGACGCTCGCGGAGGTAGTGCTGGAGCATCCGGTTCAGGCCGTCCCACGTGTCGCGACTGGTTTCGGACTCGTCGATACGGTCGCGCAGGTACTGCCCTTGGCCCCGTTCCGGGTCCAGCATGTTGTAAACCTGTTCGAGTGACTTCTGTCGCTTCTTCTCGTAGGTGACCAGACGGTCGAATTCGGCGCTATCCACGGAGGCGCACCACCTTGGCGCCGGCGCCTGCGAGATACGCTGCCCAATTGGCCATTAGCCGGCGCCGGCGCTCGAATAAATCGCTCCGGAAATACGCCCCTTCGACGCCCCCAACAACTTGCTCCAGCGCGGCCTCGGCGATCTCGCGAGGCTTGCCGGTCTCGGCGCACCAATCGCGGAAGGAGGAGCGCAGACCGTGAACCGTGCCTTCGATTTCATTCTCGCGAACCAGCTTGGAAATTGTGCTATCCGACAACACTCGCCCGGTGGCGGAAGGAAAGACCAGACCGGAGCCGTCGCGGTATTCCTCCGCCGACCGCAGAACGTCCAGCGCCGCCGGAGACAGCGGCACGCGGAATTCCCGCCCGGTCTTCATGCGCTCGCCCGGGATCGTCCAGGTCGCCGCGTCGATGTCGATCTCGTCCCACGTCGCGCCCCTCGCTTCGCCGCTCCGGGTTGCGGTCAGGGCGATGAAGCGGAGGCACAATTTCGTCCCCGGCCACGCTCGCGATGCTTCGATCTTTTCCAGCGCGCCGGCGACGTCCTCGTAGGGGAGGGCCGCAAGATGACGGACGGTCGCTCCCCGTTTCGGCAGGGCCGCGTTGATTGCCGGGCCGGCCGGATCGTCTTCGCGATGGCCCTCCGCCACCGCCCATTTCATGATTGCCGAGATACGCTGTTTCAGCTTGCGCCCGAGTTCCGGCTTTTCGTGGTACACCGGCAACAGGGTCGCCAGGACCTCGCCCACCGTGATTTCATGAATGCGTCGCCGGCCCAGCTTGGGCATGACGTGATCGCGGAGCGAGGATCGCCAGATCTCGGCCGTCCGGCCCCCGACTCGCCAGGACGGCTCGTGCAGCTCTATCACGATCTCCGCCGCTGTCTCGAAGGTCGGCACGCCGCCGCCGCGCGGGTCGCGGCCCTCGGCGATCGCCCGCGCGTTCACCAATGCTTTGGCCCTCGCCGCGGCGAGCGTCACGACAGGGTAGGAGCCCAGGCCGATGTTCGCCGGCTTGCCGCCGATGCGGACTCGCTGGCCCCAGCTCTTCGACCGCCTGCCATTGAGCATCTGCTTCACCAGGAGGCTCAGACCATGCCCGCCCCGCCCGTCGCCGTAGCGGCCGGGCTCGGTTACGGTCTTCACGAAGGCGGCGGAAAGCGTCTTTGGTCGAGAGGGACTCGAACCCATAGGATCACCTCTGTTATCACTTTCTCGAAAATACTAAGTGATAACGGGTGAAACGTCAAGAAATACGAAGCGACTGTTTATCAATAGGTTAGGGATCAAAATAAGACGGGTTCGAATCCCATGAAACCCTAGGTTTGTGTCCCTAGGTGACGCCAGTCTTTTCAAAGGGTTACGAGACGGACCCCGACCGCGTCTCCACTATTTCCCTACTATCGCCGATTTAAGCAACCGCGAAGGCGGGGCTTGCCTCTCGCACGCGTTCGGCTCGTCTCGGGCCAGAACCTTTTGAAATGCTTTCGGAAAACATGTCAATTCAATTTATACCAACCCGCAATGAGAGGGACTCATTGCGGGTTGTCTGGCGTCCGGACGCCACGCGGGCTTTTCCTCGGCTTTGCTCGGGCGCGCGGTCGCGCTTGCCGGACCGCGATGAGGTGCACTCAACGCAGGTCGGTATTAGTGGTCTTCCACCGGCCGGTCGGCATCGTCGCACACGCCGACATCCTGGGCGAGGACGCGAGCGATCTCGCTCGACGGCGGGTTGCTGGAGGGACTGGGACGGGGAGTCGTGGTCATGAAGGCAAATCCTCGTATCGGATAGGGCCGGCCTTGGAGGGAACCTAACGCACCTGGAAGAGCTGGTGGCCGTCGATTTCGAAGCTCCGAATCGCGGCGCGGCCGGTCGAGGAGAGCAGCCAGTGGATGAAGCGCTGGCCGTATTCGGCCTTCACGTGGGGATGGCGTTCGGGGCTGACCAGGATCGCGCCATATCGGTTGCGCAGGCGCTCGTCGCCCTCGAAAAGCGCCACGAGCCCGCGCCGGTTTCCGAAGGCAAGCCAGGTGCCCCGGTCGGTGAGCGTATAGGCGCCGAGCGCGGCGGCCAGGTTCAAGTTCGCACCCATGCCGGAGCCGGTCTCGCGGTACCAGGTACCGGATGCGGTGCTCGGATCGATCGCCGCCTCGCGCCAGAGCGCGCGCTCGCGTTTATGGGTGCCGCTGTCGTCGCCCCGACTAGCGAAGAGGGCTCGCCGGGCGGCGATCCCGCGCAAGGCGGCGACGGCGTTCGCCGCGCCGTCCACGCCCGCCGGGTCGCCCGCCGGGCCGACGATGAGGAAATCGTTGTACATCAGTTCGTGCCGCGCCCGGCCGAAACCTTGCCGGACCAAGGCCTCCTCGCTTGCCCGGTGATGCACGATCAGCACGTCGGCGTCACCGTTCCGCGCCAGGCGGAGCGCGGCACCCGTGCCGACCGCGACGACGCGGACGGCAATGCCGGTTTCCCCGGTGAAGCGCGGCAGGATGTGATCGAACAGGCCCGAATTCTGCGTCGAGGTGGTGGAGGCGACGACGATGAACGGCGTCTCCGCCCGCGCCGCGCCAAGGCCGAGGAGAACCGCGACCAGGGCCAGGACCAAGCGGCGGGTAAGGCCAATCGACGATGAGGCGAGCTCATTGCCGGTTGTCGGGCGTTCAGACGCCACGCGGGCTTTTCCCCGCATAAGCTCGGGCGCGCGGTCGCGCTTGCCGATCGGCGATGAGGCGAGCTCATCGCCAATCGGTATAAGGCAGGTTGCCGTCATTGCTCCTCGATTCCGTCGTAGATCGAGCGCCGCCGCCACCACAGCGCCTCGCCCGCCAGGAACGCCCGGGCCAGATCGTTCTCCGGCCCGGCGAAGAAACGCGCCGCCGGCGCCCTCTCCTTGATCCGCCCGCGATGCAGGAAGATCACCTCGTCGGCCAGGCGGCGCACAAGGTTCAGGTCGTGGCAGGTCATGATCACCTTGATGCCGCCGGCCGCCGCCTGGTTGATCAGGTCCTCGACCAGATGGCCGGCGGCGGGATCGAGGTTGGCGGTCGGCTCGTCCAGGAACAGCACGCGGGGGCGCAGCACCAGGGCGCGGGCAAGCGCCAGGCGCTGCTGCTCGCCGAAGGAGAGCGCGCGGGCCGGCGCCTCGGCGAGGCGAGCGAGCCCGGTGCGGTTCAGGATCTCCTCGATTCTGCGCTCGCGATCCGCCCGCCCCACGCCGCGCGCGCGAAGCGCGAAGGCGAGGTTGGCCCGGGCCGAGCGGCGCAGCAGGGTCGGGCGCTGGAAGACCATCGCCTGGGCCAGCGGCGCCGCCGGGGCATCGGCGCCCCGCCAGCGCACCGCGCCCGTCTTGGGCCGAATCAGGCCGTGGCAGAGCTTCAACAACAAGCTCTTGCCGGCCCCGTTGGGGCCGATCACCAGGGTCTTCGCGGGTGCTGCTTCCAGCCGGCAGTCGAGATCCTTCAGCACCCGCTTGCCGCCCCGCGTCAGCGAAACGCCGGTCAGCTCCAACGGCAGGATGTCGCCGCCGCTCATCCGCTCCGCCTCGCTTCCGCCACGTCCTTGGCGCCGTAGGCCGCGACGTTGATTGCCAGCGACAGCCCGATCAGCACCATGCCGAGAGCCAGCGCCAGCGAGAGATTTCCCTTGGAGACCTCCAGCGCGATCGCCGTGGTCATTACCCGGGTCACGTGGTCGATGTTGCCGCCGACGATCATTACCGCGCCCACTTCGGCGATCGCCCGCCCGAAACCGGCCAGCAGCGCCGTCACCAGGGCGAAGCGGGCATCCCACAGCAGCGCCAGCAGCGCCGTCGACGGCGGCACCGCGAGGGAGCGGAAGGTCTCGCGATACTCCTCCCACAGGCTCTCGATCACCTGGCGGGCGAGCGAAGCGACGATCGGCACCACCAGCACCACCTGGGCGACGATCATCGCCCAGGGCGTGAACAGCAGGCCGAAGACGCCCAAGGGCCCGGCGCGGGAGAACAGCAGATAGACCACCAGGCCCACCACCACCGGCGGCAGCCCCATCATCACGTTCAGCGAGACGATCGCCACCTTGCGGCCGGGAAAGCGCTGCAGCGCCAGGGCGGCGCCCAAGGGCAGGCCGATCAGCGCCGCGATCAGCACCGCCGACAAGCTCACTTCCAGCGACAGCCAGACGATCTCCCACAGCCGCGCGTCCATCTCGATCAGGAGCGTCAGGGCCGCGTGGAAGGCTTGCCGGATCTCGTCCATCTATAGGTCGCCGGCTTCAGCCCTCGTCGTCGTCATCGTCGAAGCGTCCGGCGATGTAATCGTCGGTGGCGCGCGGCACCGGACGGGGGGCGGCGCGGAAGGGATCCTCGGCGCTTTCGCTCAAGTCGATGAACCGGCAGTCGGCGCGCATGCGCAGCCGGTTGAGCGCGGCTTCGTCCTGGAACATGGCGTGCCCGCCCAGTTTTTCGACCGGCTCGGGCGCCGAGCCATTGAGCGACTCCAGCACCAGGACCACGCCGTCGCCCCGCATCGCCACCGTCGATGGTCCTGGGATGTCGAGCATGGCCTCGGCCAGCAAGGCGGCGATCTTCGGCCCCACCCTGGCGCCGGCCTTGGACCAGCCGGCCTTCTCTCGGATATTGGCGAAGCGGAGCGCCGCGCCGCCCTCGCAATCGCAGGCGAAGAGCTTCAACTCATCGGACATCCAGCCGGCCTCGATTCCCGCCCCCCTGGGCGAGGGGCATATTGCTGTGATGCTTTCGCTGGATGCAAGGTTCACGGGAGACGAGGGAAGCGATGACCGCCGATGCCCGGATGACGCTGGCCCTGGTGGTCGAGCGCCGCGATGTCGACAGTCCCTGGCAGGACCATGCCTGGCGGCCGCTCGCGGTGGTGCCGGGGGGAGTCGAGCTTGCGCCATGGCGGGAATTGCGCCGGGGCGAGGGCTGGGCCCAGTTCCACGCCGGCAACATGACGCTGGAACTCCACAAGGGCTAAACCGAGGGCTACGTCGAGAACCTGTCGCGGCGCGAGCAGCTGGTTTTCGTCGTACCGCGACCGGGCGAGGACGAGGATGCGCCCGAGGTCGAGCCGACGGAAACCGTCGACGCGGAAGCCGCGCCCCCCGAGCTGCCCGACGTCGAGAGCCTCGATCGCGATTCCGACTACCGGGGCTTCCTCGCGGCCGGCGTGCCGGAGGCGGTGACGCGCGCGGCGCTCCGCAAGCTCTGGTTGAGCGATCCGGTGTTCGCCAACCTCGACGGGCTGAACGACTACGACGAGGACTTCAACGTCGTCGACACCCTGCTTTCCGCGCTGGAATCCGCCAAGAAAGCCCTGCCGGAAGGGACCGGTGGCGAGGCGGCGGAGGAAGATGAGGCCGTGGCCGAGGTCGCCGAAGTGGACCGGGGCGACGAGGAATCCGCCGAAGACGTCGAGACGGCGGGCGAGGTGGAATCCGATACCACCCGAGGCGCTCGAATTTTCACGAAAAAGGTGGTGACCAAGCCGCGTTCGCGGGCCCGTACTTTTCGCATAATGATGACGAGTGGGGGACACCCCCACGGCAGGGCAATCGGGTGAGTTCGAGGATGACAGCTGGAGAAATCTTTGAATCTCTATTGGTCCAACTGATTCCCGAGGAGGATCACGGAGATGTCGAGCGGTGCGATGAAGGCGGCGGAGGACTTCGACCAAGTTGTTGATTTTCTGGAGAGTTTCGAAGAGCTAGAGGACCCGCGCCAGCACGCCAAAGTGCTTTATCCGCTGGACGAGGTGCTGCTGCTCTGATGGCGGTGCCTCACAGGCGGCCAGCGCCCGGCACCTCGGAGTGGATGTCGCGGAACTTGCCGCTGGCATCGCGTGGTATGTCGTCGACGTAGGCGAGCGGCAGGTCGAAGGCATGGCCGAGACTTCGGTTGATCGACGTCCTCAGCCCCGATAGTTCCGCCTCGCTCAGCGTTCGCGTGACGACCAGCTTCATCTCGATGACGTCGAGCGACGTCTGAACGAGCTGGTATTGCCGTATCGGCGCGAGCGCGGCGAACTCGCCATAAAGGTCGGGGAAGACCCGCTCGCCGGTCGGCCGGACGATGAAATTTCGCGTCTTGCCATAGATTTGCCGGAGCACGGGAAGCCCCCGGCCGCAGGGGCACGGACCGCCGAGCAGGACGATATTGCCGACATCGGCGCGAATGAACGGGGTCGCGAAGTTGTTGAGCGAGGTGATCACCGCGCGTCCGGTCTCGCCCGGCCGGCGGGGGGCGTCATGGTCGTCGAGGACCTCGAGCAGAACATTCTCGGCCTGGACGTGCATGTTCGTCGTCGTCGGACACTGATGCGCGATCGTGCCGAACTCCTCGGCGCTGTAGTTGTCGTGGACCGGCACGCCCCAGACCGCTTCGCAGCGCTGGCGGATCCAGGGATCGAGCGTCTCGCCGTAGGTGCGGACCTCGCGAAGTCTTCGAGGACGAATACCGGTCTCCTCGCCGCGCTGGAGGAGGCCGAAAAGGACATGGGGATGGCATTGCAGATAGTCCGGGTCCTCCGCCATGAGTTCATCGAAGAGTTCATCGACGGGCCGGCGCATGTCGATGAGCTTTCCCGGTCCGGTTCGGGCGACGGGCGCCCAACGGTTGACGACGCCGACCGGAGAGGCCGGCCGGGGCGGCCTCAGGGAGATGTTTTTTCCGCCGAGATCGCGCGCGTGCCATAGGTGTCCGCGCATCGTCAGCGCGGACAGCATCAGACTGGTCATGGCCGTGGTCATGAATTCGATCGGCCGGCCGCTGGAACCGGAGGTCTTGGACGGGTGCGGCGTTCCGTGGATCGGCGGCAACGATCGACACCGGAGGTCCTCGCCGGCCGACTGGATCTCCCGGCGCGGCAACAAGGGAATCTGGCGAAACCGCTCCAGCGTCAGCCCGCCCGGCGGCAGGCCGGCGAAGGGCCGCAAGCGTTCGCGGTAGAACGGCACGGTGCGGGCCGCATGGTCCACGAGTTCCTGTATCTGGCGAAGCTGATGGGCCAGCAGTTTTTCGGGCGACCACCACTGGCTTTCCTCCAGTTGAAACTGCAGGGCGAGGGCATGGGCATCGGGAGAATTTTGTATGATGGGCCAGGCCAGCCCCTGGGTCTCGGCGGACGTTATCGCGGCGCCGGCGCGTTTGGCGGTCGCTCGCGCGGTGACGCGAGGGGTCGCGGATGACCTGACGCGACGCGATTTGGCGGCCATCGCTCGAACCTCATCCCATCACGCGTGTTTCATGCGCCTTGTCGTGGGGCGGCAGCCTACGTCAACGACGAACCATCCGAAAGCCAGGGTCTCGCAGTTTGCGCGACCATCGCTCAGGTCCGGAAGACCAGGAACTTCATGCCGAGGAAGTTGAGGGTGGCGGAGAGGCCGGTGGCCACCAGGAAAGCGGCGCCGAGAGATACCCGGCCCCCGCCGAGCGCCCAGATGATGGCGGCGTTGGCGCCGACGTTTATGGCGAGCGTCGAGAGGTAGAGCAGGGCGAAGACGGCCATGCGGGCCAGGCCGCCCTCGGCCGAGAAGGTCCAGTGCCGGTTGGCGAGGTAGCCGAAGATAGTGCCGGTGACGAAGCCGATGCCCTTGGCCGGATCGATCGCCAGCCCCAGGGCGAGGCAGAGGCTATAGCTCGCCAGGTCGATTCCGACGGTGGTCGTGCCGACGACGAGGAACCGCCGGGCCTGGCGCGCCGTGCTCACGGGCGGGCCCCGGGCCGGGCGGGCGCCAGGGCGGCGTAACGACGGTCGAGCCCTCGAACCGCGTCCGGCGCCACCATGGAATCGGCTTCCAGGCGGTAGGGGTGGCTCGGCCATTTGTGGAAACAGGACTGCCAGTATTCGAAGGTCGCCAGTTCCTCGGGCGTGCCCCAACAGAGATAGTGGTCGATCTCGAAGACGCGCGCGTCGAGGCCCAGGGCGACGGCGTCCTCGATGCAGGTATCGACATAGAACTCGCCGTTGACCGTGGCGCCGCGTTCGAACATGCGCTCGGCGGCGGCGCGGAAGTCGGCCGCCCGGCGGAAGGAGAAGCTGCCGGTGACGATGGCGTCGCGCGTGGGGTCGGAAAGCGGCTGCTTGACCGAAACGCCGAGCGCCCGGTCGCCGTCGGTCGCGACCCAGCCATACATCTCCGGCCGGCGGCGGGCCGGCGGGTGGCCGCGCGCGACCCAGACCACGAGATCGATCGCGGAATCGTCGAGCAGGGCCTGAAGCGCCGCCGCGTCGTAAAGCGCGCCCGTGTCGCAGGCACCGATGGTGAGCGGCTCCTCCGCCTCGACGTCGTCGAGCGCCAGAATGCAGGTCCGGGCCTGGCCGTCTGTCGGCCCGTCCAGGGTGACGACGCGAATCCCCGCCAACTCGGCCACGACTCGTTCCCGCCCCTCGAGGTCCCGGCGCAATATGACGACGGTCCGCCCGGCCGCCGGCAGGGAGGCCAGCGCGCGTGCCGCCATGGCGGCGCCGGAGACCGGGATCAGCGGCTTCGGCAGCTCGAAACCGGCGTCGGAGAAGCGGCTGCCGCGGCCCGCCATCGGCAGCATCACCGCGCCCGCGTGGTGGGGTCGGAGTGCCGAGTCCGGGGCGGCGAGGCGGCGGAAGGCGGCCGACCAGGCGCGGTATTCCGCCAGGTCCCCGGGCGTGCCCCATTGCATGAAATGCTGCAGCTCGTAGACCGCGATGGCCCGGCCATCGACCAGCAGGGGCTTGTAGGCGAGACTGGCGTAGTATTCGCCGTTGAGTTCGTGGCCCTCGCTCACCGTCCTCTCGAAGGCCTCGCGCATGAGGGCGCCGGTGGCGAAATAATAGGTGCCGCTGGAGGCGAACTCGGCCATCGGCGTCTCGGTATAGGGCTGCTTTTCCTGGATGTCCTCGATCCAGCCGTCCGTCTCGCGGACATAGGCGTAGCTGGTGGAACCAAGCATGTGGGGGTGGAAGCCCCGGTAGCAGGGGATGATTCCGTCGGCCCCCGTCTCGCGCGCGAAGCGGCGGAAATCGGCGAAATCCCAATAGCAGGCGAAGTCGCAATAGTTGACGATCACGGGCCGGTCGGGGTCGATCTCGTCGAGGGCCATCAGAACGGCGTGCACCGGGCCCAGGCGGTGCGGCTCTATTCCCCGGATCCGCCCCCGGGGCGCGATGCGGCGCAGCGTCTCGGCCATCTGGAATTCCGGCGTCTCCAGATGCTCCCGATTACATACGAAGACGATGTCCTCGGCGCCGGGGAAGAGCTCGACCACATGTTCGATGATCGGTTTGCCGTCGACCTCGATCAGTGGCTTGGGCACGCCGTAGCCGGCGCGGCGAAACCGCTCCCCGAAGCCGGACATGGGAACGACGACCTGCATCAGGTGGCGCCCGGCCGGTCCAGGGCACGGCGGAAATGTTCCGCTTCCCACTCGACCAGCGCCCGGACATCCTCGGTTCCCAGCGCCGCCACCGACCATTCGGGCGCGATTCTGAGCGCGACCCGGGCTAGGCAGCGCAACATTTCCTCCGCGCCCCGGGTGATCTCGTCGGCGACCGCCACGCCGGTCCCCGCGAACACCAGATAGGCCGGCCGCCGGCCCCAGGCGCGCTCGTGGCGGTCGATGGCCTCGCCCGCCTCCGCGCCCGCCTCGACGATCGGCGCGGCGCCATCCAGGAAGACGACGTGATCGGGATAGAGCGGCCCCCGCCGCGCGAGGGCCAGGGCGCTCGGATCGGTGGCGATGGCGTGCACCAGGGGATCGGCCGGCGCCCGCCAGCCTTCCAGGCTCGGAATCTCCCCGGCCGGCGATGGACGAGGCTCGATCGCCAGGCGCCGCTCGACCTCCGCGTTCAAGGCCCGGACTTCGGCGACGGTGTCGGCGGCGATCACCAGGCCGTGGTTTCGCAGCACCAGGACCCGCGCATCGGGGCGGGTCTCCAGCTCGCGGCGGACCGCGCGGGTCAGCGGCAGTCCCGGCCGCGCGTAGGGAACCCAGAGCCAGTCGAGACCGGCGAGGCGCGGGCCGGCCGCCTCGGCCCCGTCGGCGCGGCAGGCCCAGGCGATCGCGTTGACCGAATGGGTGTGCAGCACCACGGCCGGCCGCATCAGCGCATGAAGCGTGGTCTCGATCGAGGGCCGGAAACCCGCGCCGTCGTCATGGGTGCCCCGGGTCGGCTCCTCGGCGTCGGCGGCGATGTTGGCGGCGAGGCGGGCGAGGTCGACGGGGAGGAAGATGTCGCGCGTCTCCGCCTCCGCCAGCCAGGTGCCCGAGGCCTTGATCCAGAGGGCGCCATCCGCCTTCACGGAGCTGTTGCCGCCGCCGCCCTGCACCAGATCGACGTTGCCGCCCAGCTCGGCCGAAAGGCGGGCGAGATCGCCGAGCGCGGCGGGCCGGGCGCTCATATCGGCCCGCCTCCAGCCGTCGCCGGCCGGCGTCCGTCCCGGCGGACCTCGGCCAAAAAGGCGATCAGCGCCAGCCCCAGGGCGTTCAGGGCCAGAACGGCCGCAAGGACGAAGCCCCGCGTCCACCCAGCGTCATAGTCCAGCCGCAGCACGCCGCCGCCCGCCGGCACGCGGGCGACGAGGCGGCCCCATTCGTCGGCCCGCGCCTCCAGCGTCTCGCCGTCGAGGCGGGGAACCAGTCGGGGTCGATGGAGGTAGTTCAAGACGATCTCTCCCGCCGGTGTTCTCGCCGGCAACCGGACTTCGACATGGCCCCGGACCAGGCGGGCCTCGAGGGGCGCCTCTGGACGGCCGAGCGGGAAGGCCATCGGATCCGCCGGTCCCAGGTCCAACACTTCCGCCGCCGGGCCGGCCGCGACCGGCGCCGCCCCGGGAACGGCGGCCCGCAGCCGCTCGGCGAAGGTGGCGAAATAATAGTCGGCGAAATAGCCGGTGGCACGCGCCTCGGCCGCCCGCGCCGGCGGGTGGCGTACCAGCCAGCGGACGCCGTAAGCGCGCCGCGCCTCGGCCGGCCGTTCCACGATGGCGCGCTGCGCGGTGGCGTACTCGTGGCCGAAGGCGGTCATCGAGCCATAGCCGCCGATCGCCGACACGCCGTGCCGGGTGGCGATGTTGCGGCCCAGGACGGCGGCGATGCGCGGGTCCCGGTCGTGGCTCAGCACCACCATTCGGGGCCCGATCTCGCCGGCGGCGGGTCTCAGCCGCTCGACCACCTGGCGCGCGGGCGCGGGGTAGGGCGGCGCCTCGTAGGAGCGGAAGCTCGCCCGCGCGATGCCGGCGTGATAGAGCATCGCCACCGCCACCACCCCCGACAGCCCCTGGATCCACCCGGCGCGCGCGCGCAGCAGCCCGCCCAGCGCCAAGGCGCCCGCCAGGTTCAAGAACAGCACCACGAAGGGCAGCAGTTTGAAGGGGTGGGTGAAATAGTCGAAGAGCGGCAGCTCGGCGAGCGCCGACCAGACCATGCCGGCATCGCCCAAGGCCACCACCAGGGCCAACAGGGCGAGCAGCGCCCAGCGCTGGCGGACGAGATGGTCGCGCGCGAGCCGGAAGCGGATCCAGCCGAGGATCGTCGCCACCACCACGATGGCGCCCGCGACCGTCAACACCGTGCCGGAATAGGCGAACTGGCTCATCCGGCCGGCGAACTCCGAACCCCAGCCATTGGGGTGTGCCGCCTGGACCAGGGGGTGGGGTAGGAAGAGGGCGCCCGCCATGTTCCAGATCCCGTTGCCTTCCGCCGCGTGGCGCTCGATGCCCGTGAGGAAGAGGAACTGCGGCACCAGCAGGGGCGCCGCGATGGCCACCGCGAACAGGCCCGCCGACGCGGCCCAGAGCAGGCGGCGCCACTCCAGCCGGCCCGCGATCCAGTCCAGCGCCAGGACCGCGCCCCAGGCGATCGTGGCGTAGGCCCACATCTGCGCGTTGCCGGCATGGAAAAAGAGACCGATGGCGAGGCCGCTCCAGAAGGCCCAGCGCCCGGGTCGGGCGTTTCCCGCCAGGCCGACGGCCGAGAGCAGCAGCACCGGCAGCCAGGTCGCCACCGGCAGCATGTAGTACCAGGACCGCCCGCCGATCAGAAAGAAACCCGAAAGCGCGAAGGAGACGCCCAAGGCCATGGCGAGCGGCGCGACCAGGCCGCTCCGGCGGCCGAGGACGAAGCAGGCGGCGTAGCCCGCCACCAGATGCATGAAGGCATAGACCTCGAAGGTGGCGGTCGGCAGGCCCAGGCCGTCGCCGGCGATCGCGCAGGCGAGCCAGAGGGGCGTATAGGTGAGCGCATAGATCCCGACGTTGGCGAGGGGGGCGCCCATCAGCTGGTGCGGGTTGTAATCCGGCCAGCCGCCCGCATCCATGACCGCGCAGCCGTGGAGGATCGGGCCCAGGAACTGGGTGTAGTTGTCGTCCTCGACGAAATAGAACGGCTCCGTCATTTCCAGCAGGGCGAAGCCGGCGACGACGACGCCGAGGCCGAGGGCGAACCAGGTCGAGGCCGTCGCCGGCCAGTCGGCCGGCCGTCGCGGCGGCTCGCGCCCGATGACCAGGGCGCCGAGCCCGCTCGCGACGCGCGCGGCCCCGAAAGTCCGCAATCCGAGCCAAGCCAGCGCGAGCGCGATCACCGCGACCGGGGCGAAGGCACGGGTCAGCATCGGGCCCGTGGGCGCCCAGTTGAGGGCCGGGATTTCAAGGCCCGGGAGGGAGCCCGGCGGGAAGTCACTGGTGGGCGGGGCCAGGACTTCCTGGCCCGACGGGGCGTCCAACGACCGCCATTCCTCGGCCAATGTCCGGGCGTCGTAGCGCCGGGCTTCGTCGCCGATGGCGAGGTGGATTTCCGCCACGGCCTCTCGCCAGCCGGCGGGCAGGCGGAGCGCGAGCTCGCGGACCGGGATAGCCTCCAGCCGCCATTTTCCGTTTGCGCTCGCCCGCTCGACCGTCTCCATGCCGACCGCCGGGACGATCCCGAGAGTCGCATGCGGCAAGGCCGCGCCCTCGCGGGCGACGAGTTCGAGGCTGACGGTGAGCGTGTTGGCGGTGGAACGCACCGCCCCCCGGTAGCCGACCATGGCGAGGATGGCGATCAGCAGAACGGAGGCGCCGACGGCGAAGAAACGGGAACGGCCAGGGGGTGGCGTGAAATCGACTCGTTCGCTCATGGCTTCGCCGCCGCCCCGGGCGCTCCCCGCGAATCCCGCGCCGGAGCCTAGCGCATCTCCGCGTCAGGCGGTATGGGCGTGTGATACAGCACGGTGCGAACCGGTTAGCATGCCGGCCGTGGGGCGCCGGGCGCCAAAAGGGAGCGAAATAACCGAGGTGGCGGAGAGCAGCGCCATTCGCAGGATCATGATCCTGATCACCGCGTCGGGGGCGACCATGCTCTATGCGACGACGGTGACGATCGCCAATGTCGTGCTGCCGCAGATGCAGGGCACGCTCTCGGCGACGCAGGACCAGATCGCCTGGGTCGTCACCTTCAACCTGGTGGCGACGGCGGTGGCGACGCCGATGACCGGCTGGCTCACCGGCCGGCTTGGACGCCGCCGCCTGATGCTGTGGTCGATTCTCGGCTTCACCGGCGCTTCCATCGCCTGCGGCACCGCGCCCAGCCTCGAGGTCCTGGTGGTCTACCGGGTGGCCCAGGGCCTCTTCGGCGCGCCGCTGGTGCCCTTGAGCCAGGCCATCATCCTCGACACCTTTCCCCGCCGCCAGCACGGCATGGCCACCGCGCTGTGGGGCGTCGGCGTGGTCATCGGCCCGATCATCGGCCCGACCGTTGGCGGCTATGTCGCGGAAGCGTTGAGCTGGCGCTGGGTCTTCTACATGCTGGGGCCGGTCGGCCTGCTCGCCTATATCGGCGCCGTGCTGACGATCCGGGCGAGCGCCAACGACAGGACCAGCCGGCTCGACTGGACCGGTTTCCTGACGCTTTCGGTGGCGATCACCGCGTTGCAGCTGATGCTCGATCGGGGCGAGCGGCTGGACTGGTTCGAATCGGCCGAAATCCTGGTCGAGGGCGGGGTGGCGGTCACCGCCTTCTACCTCTTCGCCGTGCACAGCCTCTCCTCCGATCGGCCGTTCCTCAATCCCCGCCTGCTGCTGGACCGCAACTTTGCCCTCGGCATGGCGATGGCACTGGTCTTCGGCATGTTGAATTTCACGCCGATGGTGCTGTTTCCCCCGCTGCTGCAGGACCTGCGGGACTTCCCCGATTCCATCATCGGCTGGCTACTGGCGACGCGCGGGATCGGCAACCTGTTGAGCTTCTTCCTCGCCGTCTATCTGACCCGGGTGGATCCCCGCCTGGCGCTGGCGGTCGGCTTCGGCTGCCAGGCGCTCTCCAGCCTCGCCGTCGCCCAGTTCGACATCAACCTGACCATCTTCGATGTCGCCTGGACCAGTACCCTGCAGGGCTTCGGCGTCGGCATGACCTGGGTGCCGCTCACCGTCATCACTTTCGCCACTCTGAACCCGCGCTATCTGCCCGAGGGCACGGCGATCTTCCACCTGATGCGGAACATGGGCGCCTCCATCTACATCTCGATCTGTGTCGCCCTGGTCATCCGCTCCAGCCAGGCCAACTATGCCACGCTGGTTGAGCAAGTGACGCCCTACAAGGAGGGGTTGCGCTTCGACTGGGTGGTCGGCGCCTGGGATATCACCAGCGTCTCTGGTCTCGCGGCGATCAGCCGCGAGACAGCCCGGCAGGCGGCGATGATCGGCTATATCAACGCCTTCTACTTGATCGCCTTCACCGGCTTCGCCGTCCTGCCGATGCTGCTGCTGGTCCGCGCGCCCAAGACCAGCTCGTCCTGAGGGTCTCGCCTCAAAACGGAATCCACGAATGCTTGCGGCCGTAGTGCAGGTAGCCGATGTTGGCGCCGGCGCGCAGGCCGACGCCGGTGCGGATCGGGGCCAGGATCACCTGGCCGGCCTGCTGGTAGTTGAGGCCGAGACCGGCGACGAAATAGAAGCTGCCCTCGACGCCCGGATAGCGCTGGAAGAGGGCGGCGACGTTCTCCAGGCGATAGATCAGGGTGAAGACCTTGGAGGCGTTGCCACCGAAGTCGAAACCGATCGACGGGCCTTGCCAGTAGACCTTGCGCCCCCCGCCACCCTTGCGGGAAAGCCGCCCGTTGCCGTAGCGCAGTCCGATGCCGATGGCGCCGCTGATCTCCTCGCCCGTGATATAGGCGTTGGGCCGTCCCTGTTCGGCGAAGACTTTCTCGATGATCTGCGCCAGCCCCTTGGTCGTGCCGCCGAAGAAGCCGGTCGCCGCATTGAGGATTTCCTCGGGGCTGTAGGTGTCGTCCTCCGCTTGCGTCGTCGTCGAGCCGGACTGGGCGTTCGCCGCCGCGATCGGCATGCCGGCGAGCGTCATGACGGTCAGGACAATGGCGATGGGGCGCGTGATCATGCCTCGGGACTCCGCTGCTGTCGTGAATGGATGATTCGTGCCCACTTTACCCTGAATTAACTCCTTTTTGCGCATGCTCGGCATCGAAACGCCGACCATCCACGAGATCCGCGCATGGCACAGGCCAAGACAGACACCGCCGCGCTCTCCAAGCCGCCCATGAAAGTGCGGTCCAAGGCTTGGTGGCACGGCGAGCAGATCGCGCGAAACACGTTCGACGGCTACGACGACGCCCCGGTGGCGCCCGCGCCGTCGCCCGTATCGGTGCCCTCGGATGACGAGGGCTGGACCGAGGAGCGGATTCGCGCGGCCGGGTTGATTTTCGGCCAGGGCCAGGTCGACCCGGTCAGCGAGGTTTTCATCGACGAGATGATCCGGCCCCTGGGCATGAACGACACCATGAGCGTGTTGGAGTATCCCGCCGGTATCGGCGCCGCCACCCGGGCGGTCGCGCGGCTCACCGGCGCCTGGATCACGTCGGTGGAGGAAGATCCGGTCCTGGCGGCGGCGGCCGGGGAGTTGTCGAAGAATGCCGGCCTCGCCAAGAAGGCCGCCATTGTCGCCGGCGCCCTCTCCGCGGCGAACGTCCGGGAAGGCTCGTGCGACGTGGCACTGTCTTTCGGTGGCCTCCAGGACCATGGCGACAAGGACGAGTTGTTGGCGTCGATGGCCGCCGCGCTGAAGTCTTCGGGACAGCTCGTCCTGACCGACTTCGTGCTGACCGGCGAAGACGCCGCCGGCCCGGAGCTCGAGGCCTGGATCGCCCGGGAGGCGACCGCCGGGGCGCCGGAGACGATCGCCGATTTGACCGCCCGGCTGGAAGCCTTGGACTTCAATGTCCACATCGCGGAGGACAAGACCGCGGCATACGCCGGCCTGGCACGCAAGGCGCTACGGGATTTCATGGAGAACGCCGAGGCCGGCGACGTGCCGCCCGATCTCCACGCCTGGCTGTTGTGGGAGATCGAATTCTGGGCCCGGCGCCTGGCCGCGTTGGACGCCGGCGGCCTCGCCCTCTATCGCATCCATGCGCTCTGCGCCGGCAGGCGCTTGGAGACGAAATTAATGGCGGTGGAGAACATGTCCTGACGCCGAGGCACCTCAGGTCGGACGTCCGGTCGGCCTGCCGACGGCGTTCGCCGCCAGCAGCCGCTTCATGACCGAAAGCGGCGCCAGCACGCTGGGGATCGCCGCGGAGGCGAACGGTCCGCTCCAATGGTTGTCGATGCCCAGGACATGCATGAATTCATGGCTCGGGCAGTCGACGAAGCGATCGCTGAAATCCATGTGCGCGGTGTGCGGGCTGCCGCCGTCGCCGAAGGTCCTGGTGGCGAGGACGGCGCGCCGGGGCCTCACGAGGTATCGTCCCGGGCCATGTGGACGACATGCTGGGAAAACGGGATCTCTATCCCTTCCGCCCGGAAGCAGGCGTCGATTTCGAAGCGCAGGTCGCTGGCGATCCGAATTCTGTAGAGCACGTCGTCGGTGAAACAGCGGAGCTCGAAGTCGAGGCTGGAGGCGCCGAAGTTCTGGAACAGGACGAAGGACTCGGGCCAGCCGAGCACCCGGGGGTGCTGGCGGGCGCAGTCGAGGAGAATCTCTCGTACCCGGTCCGTATCGCTGCCGTAGGCGACGCCGACCGCGACCTCGATCCGGCCGTAGCGGTCCTTGTGGGTCAAGTTGGTCAGCGCGCCCGACAGCAAGTCGGCGTTGGGAATGATCACGGAAGCGCGCTGGAAGGTCTCCAGCTCCGTCGCCCGCACGTTGATCCGCTTGACGAAGCCCTCGTTGCCGCCGACGGCGACCCAGTCGCCGACCTTGATCGGCCGCTCGATCAGCAGAATCAGACCGGAGACGAAGTTGTTGACCACGTTCTGCAGGCCGAAACCGATACCGACCGAGAGCGCGCCGGCGATAAGGGCGATATTGGAAAGATCGACGCCGACGGCGGAGATCGCCAAGGTTGCCGCGATCACCAGGCCGATGTAGCCGAGGCCGGAGGCGAGCGAATCGCGCACGCCCGCGTCGAGACGGGTCTGCGGCAGCACGTGGTCCGCGAGGCCGCGTTGGATGACGCGAGTGATCAGAAGGCCGAGGAGGAAGATGATGATGCCGACCGCGAGATCGACGATGGAAATGGTGACGCCGCCGACCTTGAAGCCGGTCAGGGCGTCCGCGATCCAAAGCCGGACATCGGCCCACGGTACGCCCCAGAACGGCAGGATCGCCAACACGCCGGCCGGCACGACGATCAGATCCAGCGCGGCGCGGACCCAGAACTTGATCAGTTGGCGGGGGCCGTGGCCGACCTCCAATGTCTGGATCACGAAGTTCGAACGGAGCGTGACACCGACCAGCTCGCGCAGAAGGCCGCGCAGCAGGAACAGCGTGCCGACGAGCGCCGCGCTCGCCAACAGGTTCTGGATGATGAAGAAGCTGAGCGCGCTGTAGCCGAGCAGGGCGGTGGCGATACCGCCGCCGGCGAACAGACGGACCAGGACTCGGACGATGGTCCAGAGCGGCAGCCAGGGTCGGCGCGGTGGCGATGTCTCGACGCTCGCGGCCGGCGCCGGGACCATCACCATCGTTTCGTCGACCCGCCACAAACGGGTCCGCGCGAGCGCGATCAACGTCGCGCCTTCGAGGCCGCCGGAAACGAGCGCATAGACGGAGATCAGCTCGTCCGAGGCTGGCGCGCGATCGAAGGGGATGCCGAGGACGAGGCCGACGGCGAAAAGGATCGCCAGCAGGGTGATCCGGCGGCAGATCGTCCGCCCGTTCTCCGGCGTGATCGGCATCAACCGCCAGCTCGGCAGCTCTGGCGCCAAGGCGGCGCGCGACAGCGCGATCGCCAGCACCACCACGAGCAGCGCGAAGGCGAGCGCCACGATGGAATCGGCGAAAAGCCCGCTGATCCGGGCGGACTCACTAGTCACCCTGAGAATCATGCCGAACAGCATCAGGGCCGGGATGATGCCGCGCGCCAGGCCCTCGACGATGGCGCCGACGAGGCGGCGGGTGTAGCTCGGCGCGGTGATCACCGGGTTCCGGCCGTAGGGGATCAATACGAACCGCCGGGCGGCCCAGCCGATCAGCCCGGCGATTGCCAGTACCAGGAGGAGGGGGAAGACCGTCAACTGGCGGGCCTCGGCGTCGGCCTTCTCGGTCCACCAGGTGTAGGGCGAGCGGAGGATCTCGCCGATCCAATCGCCGAGTTCCGGGAGTGCTGCGGCGAGGGTCGAGGGTCCCAGCGGGTGGGGCTTGGCCTCGGTCAGCGAGGTCAGCAGCTGGTCGCGGAGTTGGCTCGACAGCAGACCCTCGAATTCGGTCGCGCGGGTGATCGCCAGGTTGGCGCGCGCCACCTGGGCCCGGGCGGCGGCGAGCGCTTCGGCGTTCTCGCGACGCTTGGCCGTGACCTCGGGCGTTTCCGCCGCCTGGCCCTCCTCGGGTGGCGGGCCCAGGGCTTCGGCCTGTTTCTCCAGCGCCGCGATGCGAGGCCTGGCAGCATTCCGGGTGGTGACCGCCTGGGTCCTGATCTCGGCCAGAATGCGCCGGTAATGGGCGGCGCCCTCGGGGCTTTGCCAGCGCTGGCGGGCGAAGCGCTCGGTCGCGTCCAGGCGGCGGTCCCAGTCGTCGGCGAAGGCGGCGAAGGGACGTTCATCTTTCTGCTGGGCCTGGAGGGCGGCGGCGGAGAGCAGAGGGACAAACACCAGGACCAGGGTCAGGGCCAACGCCACCAGCCACCGCCAGGAGATGGCGCCGCTCGTCCCGTCCCGCCAAGCCGTCATGCCGCCGTCCCCGCCCGTCCAGGCGTCAGCCGTCGCTCGCCGTGCGCTCCGCCGCCTCGCCGACCAGTTCCTCGGCCATGTCGCGCAGTCTCACCCGCTGGATCTTGAAGCCGTTGGCGCTCTTGGTGGTCGGGAAGGCGGATACCGCCGTGATCCGCATCGGCACCTTGAAACGCGCGAGGCCACCCCGGCAGTGGTCGATCAGCGCCGCCTCGTCGAAGGGCGCGCCCGGCTCGGCGACGACGAAGCCGACCGGCCGGATGCCATGTCCGGTATCGGCGCCGACGACCTGCGCGCCGGCCACCATGGGATGATCCTGTAGATGGCTTTCGATTTCCGCCGGCGCCACCAGAAATCCGCCCAGGCGCAGCACGTCGCCCATGCGGGCGACATAGACGAAGTGGTTGTCGGCCGTGGTGTAGCCGAGGTCGCCCGTGCGCATGAAGCCGTCCTCGGTGATCGCCTCGGCGGTCGCCTCCGCGTTCCCGTAGTAGCCGGCCATCAGGCTCGGTCCGGCGAGTTCCAGTTCGCCTTGCTCTCCGTGCGGCAGGATCTCTCCGCTATCGGGGTCTCGGACCCGGCAGCGCCCCTCGGGCGAGGTCAGGTAGCCGCCGCCCAGGCGCCGCTCCGGCGTCGGCGCGTCGAGCGCCTGGCGGGCGAAGAGAGCCTGCACCTCGCTCATGCCGTAGAGCCCGACGAGGTTGAGGCCGCGCGCCTCCGAGCGTTCGACGATGTCCGCGAGTTCGGCGTTGAAGATGGCGAAGCCGACGCCGCCGATCTTCTCCAGCAAGCCGTCGTCGCGGGTGCAACGCAGGATGCCGGCGATCATGTCGTCGGTGCCGTGCATGTGGCGGACGTCGTGGCGGGCCATCAGCTCGACCGCGCGCTCGGCGTCGAAGGCGTTCATCAGCACCATGGGCATTCCGGCGGCGAGGCTGGCCGTCGCCATGTTGAAGCCGAAGACGCCGCACAGCGGCATCACCGCCAGCATCGAGCCCTCGGCCCCGGCATAGCCGAAGCCCGCCGCCACCTCGCGCGCATGGCGGGTCAGGCCCGAGTGGCTGTGCAGCACGAACTTCGGTTTGCTGGTGGTGCCGGAGGTGGTGAAGCTGTTGACGCCCATGTCGGGGGTCGCCGCGTCGACGTCGAGCGGCGCGTTTTCCATCAGCTCGGCGAAGGGGTGGCGCGGCAAATGGGCGATGGCGGACACCGCCGGGGCCGCCGGCTCGCCCTCGTCGTAGACGATCAGCCGTTCCAGCCGATCGAGCGCCGCCGGATCGATCTCGCCCAGGATCGAGAGGAAGTCGATCGTCCGGAAGCCCGGCCACATGGCGAGGATGCGAGCGGCGGAGCGTTCCAGGATGTCGGCCACCTCCACGGCGCGAAATCGCGTGTTGATGGCGACGGCGATGGCGCCGAGCCGCGCGCAGCCGATCCAGAGCGCCAGGTAGGCGGGCGAGTTCGGCAGCCAGAGCGCCACCCGGTCGCCGGGACCGACGCCGAAGGCCCGAAGCGCCCCGGCCGCGCGCCGGGCCATCTCGTCCAACTCGGCGAAGGTGATGGCGCGGCCCTCGTAATGCACGGCCACGTCGCCGCCGCGGGACCGCGCCTGGGCCGCGATCAATCCCCCGAAGGTTCCCGCCACCCCGTCATGCGCCCGCATTTCAGATCTCGCCCCGCACTTTCTTAAACAGGGTTTCGAGATCCATATCCACCTGGACGATGTCGTGGCGCAGCCGATTGGCGACTTCGTGTGTCGTCAGGCGCCATTCCTCGCCCTCGATCTCGGCGATGACGTCGACGGTGAAGCGGCGATAGTTCTCGAGCGCGCCCTCCGGTCCCATGTGTTCGGCCAGGATGGCGAAGGCGAGCTGGTGCGGGCCGCTGCCGGTGTAGCCCCATTCGAACTCTCGGCGTGGAAGTCGCGCAGGTCGCGACGGGGATTCAGCGGCACCCCGTCGACCGTCACCTCGGTGCCACTACCGTCCCGTTTGCCGCGATAGGTCTTCACGGGCGTTCTCCCAAGCAGTTCCGAGGCCAGAGCGCAATGATAGTCGATTATCGCCTCGCCGTCAGATTTTCCAACCCGAGTGCATCGCCACGATGCCGCCCGAGAGATCGCGATATTCGACCCGTGAGAGGCCGGCCGCTTCCAGCATCGCGGCGAAGCGGCGCTGGTCGGGAAAGCGGCGGATGCTTTCGACCAGATAGACATAGGCCTCCCGCTCGCCGGTCAGCAGGGCGCCCAGGCGGGGAATGACCTTGAACGAGTAGGCGTCGTAGAGCCGCGCCAGCCCCGGTAGCGCCAGGCGGGAGAACTCGAGGCAGAGGAAGCGTCCACCGGGCTTCAGCACGCGGCGCGCCTCGCGCAAGACGGCGGCGATGTCGGTGCAGTTGCGGATGCCGAACGAGATGGTGACGCAATCGAAGCCGTGGTCGGCGAAAGGCAGACCCTCGGCGTCGGCCAGCGCCCGGGTTATCCGAGCGCGATCGACGGCCCGGTCGCGTTTCCGTCCGGCCCCGAGCATCGCTTCGTTGATATCGGTCAGCACGACCTCGCCACCGCCCGCGTCGATGAAGCGCCTGGCGAGATCGCCGGTGCCACCGGCGAGATCCAGCAGCCGCATGCCGGCGCGCGGTCTCAGCCAGTCGATCAGCGCCCGCTTCCAGATCCGATGGGCGCCGGCCGTCATGGCATCGTTCATCAGGTCGTAGCGCGACGCGACGGAATCGAACACGTCCCGCACCAGGGCGGGCTTTTCGGCGGTGCCGACGTCGGCATGGCCGAAAGAGGCGGTCGGCGGCGGATCGTCGGCGGCGGGGTTCATGGTTGCGGCAGAATAGCCCAAGCGGCCTCAATCGGCGACCGCCGGCAAGCGCAGGCGGGCGCCCAGACCACCGAGGTCCGAGCGTTCCAGGCGGATCTCGCCGCCATAGAGTTCGGCCAGATCCCGGACGATGGCGAGGCCGAGGCCGGAGCCGGCGACCGACTCGTCCAGCCGCTCCCCCCGGGCCATGACCCGTTCCATTGCTTCCGGCTCCAGGCCCGGTCCGTCGTCGTCGATGTCGATCGCCAGTCGGGGCCCTTCCAGGCGGAAGGCGAGCCGCACCCGGCGCCGGCCCCACTTGGCGGCGTTCTCCAGCAGGTTGCCGACCATCTCCTCGAGGTCCTGCCCCTCCCCCCGGAAGGCGAGGCCCGGGGCGCAGTCGAGGCCGATCTCGATGCCGGAATCGCGATGCAGGCGGCCGATCGCGCGCGCGAGGTCGGCGACGACCGGCCCGACCTCGGCCCGCGCGCCCAGCACGTCGGCGGTGGCGGCGGCGCGGGCGCGCATCAGGTGGTGGTCGACCTGGCGGCGCATCAGCGCGGTCTGCCGCGTCACCTGTTCAGCCAGCGGTCCGCCCGTCTCCGCCGCCTCGTTGCGGAGCACGCTCAACGGGGTTTTCAGGGCATGCGCCAAGTTGCCGACATGGGTCCTGGCCCGGCCGACGACCTCGGCGTTGTGGTCGAGCAGGGTGTTGATCTCGCCTGCGAGCGGCGCGATCTCGCGGGGAAAGTCACAGTCCAGGCGGCTCGCGCGGCCGTCGCGGATCGCGACCAGGGCGCGGCGGATACGTCTGAGCGGCAGCAGGCCGAAGCGGACCTGGATCACCATCGCCACCACGAGGCCGAAGCCCATGATTCCGAGCGCCCAGAACACCACCCGGTCGAACCGGTCGATCGCACGGATATTGTCGGCGAGATCGGCGGCGACCTCGAAGCCGAGGGGATGCTCGGCCTCGGGCAGCAGGATTTGCCGCCGGGCGACGCGAAGGAATTGGTCTTCCGGTCCTCGGGCGTAATGCAGGCTCAGGCCCGCCTCGTGCTCGACGGCGGGCTCCGCTCGCAAGACCTGATCCCAGAGCGAGCGGGACCGCAGACCCTCCTGGCCGGCGCCGCCGATTTGCCAGTACCAGCCGGTATAGGGGGTCTCGAACAGCGTTTCGGCGAGCGGCCGGACGAGTATCGGGCGTCCCTCGCCATCCAGTTCCACCCCCGCCGCGAGCCCGTCGATCAGCAGGGCCAGGCGATCGTCGAGGCTGCGCTCGACATGGTCGCGAAAGACCATCGACAGGGTGATGCCGCCGACCACGAGGGCGGCGATGCTCCAAACCGCCGCGCCCGCGATCAGGCGAAAGGCCAGGGAGCTATTCGTCACTGTCGCGGGGCCCGGCCGGCGCGCCATCATTCACGATGGCCGACATCAGTCCCCATCCTCGGGTTCGGCCAGGCGGTAGCCGAGGCCACGCGCGGTGTGGATCAGGTCGATGCCGAGTTTCTTGCGCAGGCGGCCGACGAAGACCTCGATGGTGTTGGAATCGCGGTCGAAGTTCTGGTCGTAGAGATGCTCGATCAGCTCGGTGCGGGAGACGACCCGGCCCTGGTGGTGGGCGAGGTAGGCGAGCAGGCGGTATTCCAGCGCGGTGAGCGAAAGGGCGCGGCCGTCAATGGTGGCCTTGGCGCCCTTGGTGTCGATCAGCAGCGGGCCGCAGGCGACCTCGTTGCTGGCGAGGCCGGCGGCGCGGCGCACCAGCGCGCGGATCCGCGCCAGCACTTCCTCCATGTGGAAGGGCTTGGTGACGTAGTCGTCGGCGCCGGCATCGATGCCGGCGACCTTTTCGCGCCAGCGGTCGCGTGCCGTCAGGACCAGGACCGGCATGTCTCGGCCCGCCTCGCGCCAGCGTTCCAGCACGCTGATCCCGTCCATGGTCGGCAGGCCGAGATCGAGGATCACGGCATCGTAGGGTTCGGTATCGCCCAGGAAGTGGCCCTCCTCGCCGTCGTGCACGGCGTCGACGACATAGTCCGCCTCGCCCAGCGCGTCGGCGAGCTGGCGGGCGAGATCGGGGTCGTCCTCGACGACGAGCAGACGCATGGGCCGGCGGTCCTCCCCGCTTCAGCGCCGGCTGGCCGAAAGGATCCGGCCGTTGGTGGCGTCGGCCCGGATCACCCGGATGCGATTGTCGGCGCTCCGCATCTTCAGAATATAGACCGGGCCGCCCTGGGCACAGCGCATATCGGCATCCAGCAGGCGGCCCGGGTACCGGCGGCGGACCCGGCGCAGCACGCGTTCCAGGCTGATGGCGCCGCCGCAGCGTTCGGCCCGGCGGGACTCGCCGCCGCGTTCGCCGCTGGCGCCGCCGTCGTTTCCGGAGTTCCAATAGCTCCGCTGCGCCTCCGCGTCGGGCGCGAAACCGGCGGCGGCCAGCAGCAGGGCCGTCAGCAGCCATCCTCGGAACGTGGTCGTTTTCATGGCCGCGGTTTTACGACCGCTTACCTGAACGCCGTCTGAACGGACAACATCCCGCTTGTCGCCGTCTCGACAAGCTAGCATAAAGCGTGACGGGCGTGAGCGGCGCGGGGAAGCGGGATGATACGGGCGGACGAATATCTGGCGGCGGCCGGCGCATGCGGCTTCGACTTCTATACGGGCGTGCCCTGTTCCTTCCTGACGCCGATGATCAACCGGGTGATCGGCGACGGCGCCACCCGCTATGTCGGCGCGGCGAGCGAGGGCGAAGCGGTGGCGATCGCCGCCGGCGCCTGGCTCGCCGGGCGCGAGACCACGGTGATGTGCCAGAACTCGGGTCTGGGCAACGCGGTCAATCCGCTGACCTCGCTGAACCATCCCTTCCGCATCCCGACCCTGATGATCGTCACCTGGCGGGGCGAACCGGGCCTGGGCGACGAGCCGCAGCACGAATTGATGGGCGAGGTGACGGGCGCGCTGCTCGACACCATCCGGGTGCCGAGGCGCGCCTTTCCGGCCGAGGCGGGCGATGTCGACGCCGCGCTGGAGGAGGCGCGGGCGCGAATGGCCGCCGACGGTCTGCCCTTCGCCTTCATCATGGCCAAGGCCAGCGTCGAGGACAGCGGTCTCGACCCGACGGCGCCGCCGCCGCCGCCCTCGGGCGAGGCCTTGGACCGCCGGCGGGGCGAGACGCCGCCCACGCGCCACGAGGTACTGGCGCGGGTGCTGGCGGCCAGTGGCGACGATGTCGCCATCATCGCCACGACGGGCAAGTGCGGGCGGGAACTCTTCACCCTCGCCGACCGCGAGCAGCACCTCTATCAGGTGGGCTCGATGGGCTGTGCTCTCGGCATGGGATTGGGCGTCGCCGGAAACGTCGCGCGGCCGGTCGTGGTGCTGGATGGCGACGGCGCGATGTTGATGAAGCTCGGCACGCTCGCCACCGTCGGTGCCGAGGCTCCATCGAATCTGGTGCACATCGTGCTGGACAACGGGGTGCATGATTCGACCGGCGGGCAGCCGACGGTCTCGCCCGGCGTCGATTTCGCCGCCGCCGCGGTGGCCTGCGGTTATCGCCGCGCGGTTCGCCTGGACGACGCCGGCGAGGTGGAGGCGGCCCTGCGCGCGGCACTGAAGGCGCCGGGCCCGCATATGCTGCACGTCCGGGTCCGGCCCGGCTCGCTCGCCAAACTCGGCCGGCCGACGGTGAAGCCGCCCGAGGTGGCGCGGCGCTTCAAGGATTTTCTCGCGGGCTAGTGGGGCTAGTGTTTACGATCGGAAGTCCCGGCCGCTCCGCTCCCCCGGCCCAACCACCCCAAAGGTACCCTGTCACGGGTGGTTGGGCCGGCGGAGCGGGGCGGCCGGGGGCGCCATCATTTATGATGGCCGGGAACGGAACAAAACGGGGAGAGGGTCATGATCGATCTCCATACGGCGGCGACGCCCAACGGCCAGAAGATCCACATCATGCTGGAGGAATGCGGACTGGAATACCGCCAGCACTTCCTCGACATCGGCAAGGGCGACCAGTTCACGCCCGAGTTCCTGGCGATCAGCCCCAATAACAAGATTCCGGCGATCCTCGATTCCGACGGCCCCGGCGGCGCGCCGATCAGCGTCTTCGAATCGGGCATGATCCTGCTCTATCTCGCCGAGAAGACCGGGCGCTTCCTGCCCACCGAGCCCCGGGCGCGGCTGGTGACGCTGGAGTGGCTGTTCTGGCAGATGGGCGGCTTCGGGCCGATGCTGGGCCAGGCGCACCACTTCAACAAATACGCCCCCGACCGCATCGCTTACGCGATGAACCGCTACACCAAGGAGGCGGGGCGGCTCTATGGCGTGCTCGACCGGCGGCTGGCCGACCACGAATACGTCGCCGACGACTATTCGATCGCCGACATGGCGATCTTCCCCTGGTGCCGCCTGCACGGCCGCCAGGGCCAGGACATCGAGGATTTCCCCAACGTGAAGCGCTGGTTCGATCAGCTCTCGGCCCGCCCGGCGGTGGCCCGCGACATGGCGCGCCTGGAAGACAAGGCCGGCGGCTTCACCAAGGAAAGCTGGTCCAACCTCTTCGGCGAGGTGCAGTACGGGCGGCGCTGAGACCGCTTGCCCCGGCGGGGCCGCGAGAGGCCGTTACAAGGTGGGTGCGCCTTGTCCTGAACCACGCTGCGTTCCCTCACCCCGCCTCGGCCCGGGCAAAGTGGTCACCATGGGTTCGATGGCGGGGACCGGCGGTGTTTGTGAGCCAGCGACGAGTCACTTCGTTTGCTTGCCGGTTGTCGGGCGTTCAAACGCCACGCAGGCTTTTCCTCGCAGAAGCTCGGGCGCGCGGTCGCGCTTGCCGACCTGCGATGAATCGCACTCATTGCCGATCGGTATAACGGCTAAACCTGCTCCGCCGCGTCATAGCGTTTCACGCCCAGCTCAGCCGCGCGGTCGCGGATGGTCATGCCGTCGAAAAGCGCCTGCATGCGCAAGAGGAGATCCGCCTTGACCTCGAAGGCCAGTTCGATGCGCATGGCCAATTCCGGTGAGAGCGAAGCCTTTTCGTTGACGAGATCGGACAGGGTCGCGGCCCGCACGCCCAGCACCCTGGCGGCCTTGGCGATGGAAAGCCCCAACTCGTTCAAAACTTCGGTGCGGACGAACTCACCGGGATGAACCGGCGCCATCGAAGGCCGATCGATGGACGAGGCCCGGCGCTTGTAGGGGCGGTTTCGCGCGGTTTTCTTTAGCCATCAGTGATAATCCTCCAAATCCAAATCAGCGACCGCGCTCTCCTCCATGCGGAAGGTCAGCCGCCAGTTTCCCGAAACGGATATCGACCACTCCCCGGCGCGGTCTCCGCGAAGCTGGTGTATCCGCCATCCCGGCGGCCCTTCCAGCGCGTCCTAGTCGGGCGCGGCCTCCAGGGCGAAGAGCACCGTCGTCCGTATCCGGGGCACCAAATCCTGTTTCAGTCTCTGGGCATTGCCCGTGAGGTAATATTCCCGCAATCCCCCGTGGCTGATCGAGACGATATCCATTCTTCATGTCATACGGCATTGCCGTATGGATATCAATCTTGCTAAATTAGGCGACGCAGGGGTCCGGTGCCCGCGAGTGACGAATCGACGATACGATTATCCACGGATTCGGGGTCGCGTCTTGCATGTTGCATGGCGTCGCGTCGTTGGGCGGCCTGTCGTGAAGTGTCCACTTCTTAGCCCGACCCCGAACCACGCCATCACCCACACACCACCGTCGAACCCATGGAAGCGAAACCGCCCGGCAGAGGCGCGGAATCGCCGCCCGGCCGAGGCGCTCGATACGCACCCGGCGCCGTCGCGGGCGCGCGCGATACCGCGCGCCTGGCGGAAAGCAGCCGTACCTTCGCCTTGGAGAGCTGGTCCAACCTCCTTGGCGAGACGCGGTACCGGCGGCGCTGATTTCGAAGCTGCATATTTGACTGGCGCTCGGCCCGAAAAAGGGAGTAGCGTCGCCCCATTCCGCGCGATTCGGACCCGCCGACTCTGGCGGCGGTCGACATGTGGACGACGGCATGACGGCACGCGAGCGACATGGGGTATTCGCCGGCCAGACCGAGCGACGGGTCGGCTTTTTCCTGGCGCCGACGTTTTCCATGCTGGCCTTCGTCTCCTCGGTCGAGGCGATGCGCGCCGCCAACCGGCTGCGTGAGCGGGCGCTTTACGGCTGGGAGGTGATCACCGCCGACGGCGCCCCGGTCGAGGCGAGCAACGGCATGGCGCAGCCGGCCGACCGCTCGGTCCGCGATGCCGGCGCCTACGACATCGTGATCGTCATCGGTCCCTTCGATCCCGCGCCCTACGAGATATCCGGGGTGTTCGCCTGGCTCCGCCGCCTCGACCGGCACGGCGCCAAGCTCGGCGGGGTCTGCACCGGGGCCTATGTGCTGGCCAGCGCCGGCCTGATGCGCCAGCATCGTTGTACGATGCACTGGGAGATCCTGCCAGCCTTCATGGAGAACTTCCCGGAGATCGACGTCTCGAGCGACCTCTACCAGCTGGAGGGCAAGCGGTTTTCCGCCGCCGGCGGGACGGCGGCGCTGGACATGATGCTGGCGCTGATCGCGGAGGAGCACGGCTGGGACCTGGCGGCCGAAATCTCGGATAGTTTCGTCTTGGAACGGGTGCGCGGGTCGACCGAGCCGCAGCGGATGGCGCTCGCCAACCGGTTGGGCTCGATCCACCCGAAGCTCGCCGCCTGCGTCGGGCTGATGGAGGCGAACGTCGAAACCCCCGTGCGCCCGCCGGAACTGGCGCTCGGCGTCGGGCTCTCCAAGCGCCAGTTGGAGCGGCTGTTCCGCCGCCATCTCGGCACCACGCTGGGCCATTATTATATGAGCATCCGGCTGAAATCCGCGCGCCGCATGGTGGAGCAGACCAACCTCCGGATCGCCGAGATCGCCTTCGCCTGCGGCTTCTCCTCGCCGACCTACTTCAGCCAGCTCTACCGCGCGGCCTACGGCTACTCGCCCCGCCAGGACCGCCGCGCCATCGCGAACGAGGCGACCCGAGACGTCGCCTGAGGACGGCGCGGCGCATATGTCGTTCCGCCGATAGTTCCTGTCGTGGATTTCAACTGTTTTCTAACGAATCGGGCGCACACTCGCCTCGTTCGTCGTTGTCCGAGACGGACGCGTTCCTCAGGTCGTCCGGGGTGTGCGATGAACGAAATGCGCCCGAAATCCCGTCGCGCCGGCGGCCGGCAAGCCCGCCTGGAAAAGCGCGCCCGCCCGCCCGAGATTCGCGCCATCGGTCCCGGTCAGGTCGGCGGAGCCTATCGACCCCTAAGCCAGGGCGACCTTGAGAAAGTGCATCACGCGGTGCTCGATATTCTGGAGAATATCGGCCTCGCCGAGCCGATCCCGAGCTGCGTGGAGGCGATCACCGCCGTCGGTGGCCGGTTGTCGGAGACGGGCCGGCTGCTGTTCCCCCGGGCGCTGGTCGAGGACATGCTGGCCCGAATTCCCCACGAACTGGTGCTGCACGGCCGCGATCCCCGCCACGACATGGACTTGAGCGGCCGGCGCGTGCATTTCGGCACCGCCGGCGCCGCCGTGCATCTGTTGGACCTGGAGAGCGGCGAGTATCGCGACTCGACCCTTCTGGACCTCTACGACATCGCGCGCCTCGTCGACACGCGCGACAACATCCACTTCTTCCAGCGTTCCGTCGTGACCCGCGATCTCGAGGATCCCTTCGAGATGGACCTCAACACCTGCTATGCCTCCGTCGCTGGGACGAGCAAGCATGTCGGCACCGCCTTCACGACGCCCGAGGCGGTGCACGCCTCGGTCGACATGCTGGACATGATCGCCGGCGGCGAGGGGGCGTTCGCCGCCCGGCCCTTCGTCTCGATGTCCTGCTGCTTCGTCGTGCCGCCGCTCCGCTTCGCCCTCGATGCCTGTCGTTGCCTGGAGGCGGGCGTGGCGCGCGGCATTCCGATCCTGCTGCTTTCGGCGGGCCAGGCGGGTGCCACCAGCCCGGCGGCGCTCGCCGGCAGCCTCGCGCAGTCCGTCGCCGAGGTGCTGGCCGGCACGATCTACGTCAACGCGCTGAAGCCCGGCCATCCGACGATCTTCGGCACCTGGCCCTTCGTCTCCGACCTCAGGACCGGCGCGATGAGCGGGGGCAGCGGCGAACAGGCCCTGCTGGCGGCGGCGGCGGCGCAGATGGCCGGCTACTACGGCCTGCCGAACGGCGTCCCGGCGGGCATGGCGGATTCAAAGATCCCCGACGCGCAGTCCGGCTACGAGAAGGGCTATACCACCGCGCTCGCCGGCCTCGCGGGAAGCAACCTGGTCTACGAGGCGGCCGGCATGCACGCGAGCCTGCTGGGCGCCGCCTTCGAGAGCTACGTCATCGACGACGACATGCTGGGCGCCGTGCTGCGCTGCGTGCGCGGTATCGAGGTCAACGACGATACCCTCTCGCTTCAAGCCATGCGCGAGGTGGTGGAGGGCCCGGTGCACTATCTGGGCCATGCCCAGACGCTGGACCTGATGCAGCGGGAATACGCCTATCCGACCATCGGCGACCGGGCGAACCCGTCCGACTGGATGGATGCCGGCGCCCTCGACATCCGTGAACGGGCCCGCCAGCTGGCGCGTGAAATTCTCGCCACGCACTACCCCGAGAACATTCCGGGCGACGTCGACGACCGCGTTCGCGCCGCCTTTCCGATAAAACTGCCGCGATCGGCGATGCGGGCGCCCGTCGCCTGAAGCGCGGAGGCCGAAGCGGGGAGGGTTGCGAGCCATGAAGGAACACGCCCGCGTGGTCATCATCGGCGGCGGGGTCGCCGGCTGCAGCACCGCCTACCACCTGGCGGCCAAGGGCTGGAGCGACATCGTGCTGTTGGAGCGGGACGAGCTCACCTCCGGCTCCACCTGGCATGCCGCCGGCAATTGCCCGACCTATTCGACCAGCTACAACATCATGCGGATGCAGGCCCATGGCGTCTTTCTCTACCAGCGCCTGGAGGAGTTGACGGGGCAGCCCGTCGGCCACCACATGACCGGCAGCGTCCGCCTGGCGCAGACCCGCGACAGGATGGATGAGTTCAGCCACATCGCCGCCATGGCCCGCCACCAGGGACTGGAATACGAGATGCTGGACCTCGACGGCTTGCGCGCGCGCTATCCGCCGATTGAGACCCATGGCCTGGAAGGCGCGCTCTGGGATCCCCATGACGGCCATATCGATCCGAGCCAACTGACCCAGGCGCTGGCCAAGGGCGCGCGCGACGGCGGCGTCCGGATCCACCGCCAAACCCCGGTGACGGCTATCGAGCGGACCGCCGCGGGCGAATGGCGGGTCACCACGCCCCAGGGCGAGATCACGGCGGAGATCCTGATCAACGCCGCCGGCTACCGGGCCCGCGAGGTGGGGGCGATGACCGGCCTCGACCTGCCGCTGGTCTCGATGGAGCACCAGTATCTGGTGACCGAGGCGGTGCCCAGCCTGGAAGAACGCGGCGGCCTGTTGCCGCTGCTGCGCGACCCGGACGATTCCTACTACCTGCGCCAGGAGCGCGGCGGCCTGATCCTGGGGCCCTACGAGTTCCACTGCCGGACCTGGGCCGAGGACGGCGTGCCGCCGGATTTCGGCATGGAGCTGCTGCAGCCCGATCTCGACCGGCTGGAAAGCTATATCGAGAAGGCGATTCTGAGAGTCCCGCCCTTGGGCGAATCAGGCGTGCGCAACACCATCAACGGACCGATCCCCTATACCCCGGACGGCCTGCCGCTGGTTGGGCCGGCGGCCGGCCAGCCGAACCACTATCTCTGCGCCGCCTTCAGCTTCGGCATCGTGCAGGGCGGCGGGGCCGGCAAGCTGCTGGCCGACATCATCGTCGAGGGCGAAGGGGAGTGGGATACCTGGGAGATTGACCCCCTCCGCTACGGGCGCTACGCCACCAAGCGCTATGCGATCGAAAAGGCGGTGGAACTCTACAGCCACGAATACACCACCGCCTTCCCGCACGACGAATGGCCGGCCGGGCGGCCGGCGCGGCGGACGCCGCTTTACGAGACTTTGAAGGCCAAGGGCGCCCGTTTCGGCGCGCGGGGCGGCTGGGAACGGGCGACCTGGTTCGTGCCCGAGGGCAGTGATGGCGAGCGGCGGCCGAGCTTCCGCCACACCAACTGGTTCGATACGGTCGGCGCCGAGTGCCGCGCGGTCCGCGAGCGTGTCGGCGTCCTGGATCTGGGCGGCTTCGCCAAATACATGGTCGGGGGCGCCGACGCGGCGGCGATGCTGGACCGCGTCGTCACCGGCCGGCTGCCGCGCGTCGGGCGGATCGCGCTCGGCTACGCCTGTCTCGAAAGCGGCCACGTGATCTCGGAGTTCACCATCACGCGGCTGGCGGAAGACCGCTTCTACATTGCCTCGGCCGCCGCCGCCGAGGACCATGACCTCGACCTGCTGCGGAACGCTATTCCCGCCGGCGCCGACGTCGAAATCGAGAATGCGACGGGCCGCTACGGCACCCTGATCGTCGCCGGGCCCAGGTCGCGCGAGGTGCTCGGCGCGGTCACCGAAGCGGAGCTCTCGAACGAAGCCTTCCCCTGGCTCGCGGCGCAATGGATCACCGTCGGTTTTGCCGACTGCCTGGCGATCCGGGTCAACTATGTGGGCGAACTCGGCTGGGAGCTGCATCTGCCGATGGAGCATATGGCGACGGTCTACGAGGACGTCATGGCGGCGGGCGCGGCGCACGGCATCGCCGACTTCGGCATGTACGCCATGGAGTCGCTGCGCCTGGAGAAGGCCTACCCAGCCTGGAAGCTGGAACTCACCAGCGAATACACCCCCTTGGAAGCCGGCCTCGACCGCTTCGTCCGCCTCGACAAGGACGATTTCGTCGGCCGCGCCGCGCTCCAGCGCCAGAAGCAGGAGGGCGTGGCGCGCCGCCTGGTCTGCATGACGCTGGCGGCGGGCGACTGCGATCCCATGACCAACGCGCCGGTCTATTGCGACGGCGAAATCGCCGGCATCGTCACTTCCGGCGGCCACGGCCACACCATCGGCCGCGCCATCGCGCTCGCCTATATCGAGGCCGAGGCGTTGGGGTCGGACGGCGCGCTGGAGATCGAGATCCTGGGCCAACGCCGCGCCGCCACCCTCTCCGCCGGCGCGCCGCACGATCCCGGGAACGCCCGGCTCAGAGCCTAGAGCATGGCGCGACCTCATGGACACGTTCGACCGGGAAAGGGGGGACATCGGGGCCCGTCCATGATGGAACTCCGGCCAGGTAGGTCGGATGGTTACGATGTGTTAACTTAAACTCGAAACAGTCCTTCGCGGATGATTTTGACGCGGCGCGAAATGATGGGGAATCAGGGGTCGGCGCCGCCTGCGATCGGGACGCCGATCGGTCCGCGGTGCACCACGCGGCTCCCACCTGGTGGGCAATAAATAAGAAGAGGTCCCACCCATGAAAGGTATCCGCAAGGCTCGCGACCTTGGGTATTTGGTCATCGGAATATTACTATTGGCCGCTCTATGGGGCGGTGTCCGATGGAATGTCGTCGTCGAGCGAGAAAACCATCTGCGGGCGAGACTCGAAAAGTTCGAGATATTGGCGGATGATATCGCCAGCCACAGCGAACAGATTTTTCACTACGCCGACACCTATTTGAAATTCGTCCGCAAGGCCTATACCGAGTCGGGCCTGCCGGCGGTCACGAAAATTTTGCGGGACGTTCCGCTCAACACGGAGATTCTGTCGCACATCACGATTATCGATAGGAACGGTACGCCACTTTTGGTGTCGGGCCATGTCATCAAGTCCGGGACGACGGCGAAAGATCGAGAATATTTCAAGCTTCAGATGCAGGCCGAGGGTGACTTGGCCCAAATCTCGCTGCCGAGGCGCGGCCGGAATTCCGGCAAAGTACTCATCCGGCTGGTGCGGCGCGTCACGACGCCGGATGGGGCATTCGCGGGTGTCGTTTTTGCCGCCGTTCATGTCCCCACGATTTCGCGCTATCTTGATGCGGCGGATGTCGGTGCACATGGCGAGAAGTTTCTGCTCGGCGAGGATGGGAAGGTGCGTGCCGCGCCGTCCCCCGATATCACCGCCGTCGGCGTGAACCTGTCCGGCCTCGCACTCTTCGGCGCGGCGTCGCGGCAGGGTGCCGGCAGCTTTGACGATATCAGTCCGATCGACGGCAAGCCGCGCAGCTACAACTACAAGAGGCTGGAGAATTTCCCGCTCGGCGTCGTCTTAGGACTATCGCCGGCGGACATCGACGAGGCCGTGTCGGATTACGAGGAAACGTCCTATTCGGTGGCGGTCGCGCTTTCGGCGGCCATCGTCCTTCTGATTTTCGTCATCCTTCGCGAAATGCGCCACGGTGATGTCCTGCAACAGGCGGAGCGGCGGTTGCGGGAGGAAGTTCGCGAGCAGACGACGTCACTGGTCGCGGAAATCGAGGAGCGCCGCGCGGTCGAGCGGGCCTTGCAGGAGAGCGAGGCACGCATGGGCGACTTCGCGGAGGCGAGCTCCGACTGGTTCTGGGGAATGGACGAGAATCTCCGCTTTTCCTATTTCTCCGGCCGTTTCGAGGAAGTGACTGGCGTTCCGCCCGCCGCCCTGTTCGGCAAGACGCGCGTGGAAACCGGTGTTCCGAACGTCGATCCGGAGCAATGGGAAAGGCAGCTGGCCGACCTGGCCGCCCATCGCTCGTTCCGCAACTTCGAACATCCGCGCGCCATGCCGAACGGGGAGATCGTGCATCTGTCGATCAACGGCAAGGCGATCTTCGACGCGGATGGGCAATTCCGGGGATATCGCGGCTCGGGTTCCGAAATCACCCAGCAGAAGGAGGCCGAACAGCTCATTCAACAGACCAACCAGGAGCTGTAGCGACGCGTTCGGGAACGCACCATCGATCTCGAAAGGGCCAATGAGCAGCTGTTCGAGGAAGATGCCAACCTGCGCGAGATCCTGGAAAACAGCCCGGTCGGCATCGTCATCGTGACGCACAATTACGATGGCACGCGAATGACGGGCGACCGCCTGTTCGTCAACGATGCCCTGGTCGAGATGTTCGGCTGGACCTCCCGGGAGAGCTTTTTGGTGGCCGACATTTCGGAGAGCTGGGCCGACAAGGAAAAACTTGAGATCATCGAGGACATATTCAAACGCCGAGACAACCTTCGCGACTTCGAGGTTCAACGACGGCGAATGGACGGCAGTCCGTGGTGGGTATCGATGAGCAGCCGTCCGATCCGCTTCGCGAACCAGGACTGCACCATCATCTGGCATTTCGACATCACCGAGCGGGTTGAGTCGGAGCAGGCACTCCGCCGCTCGCAGACGCTGGAGGCCGTGGGGCAGCTGACCGGCGGCGTGGCGCATGATTTCAACAATCTGCTGGCCGTGATCCTGGGCAATGCGGAACTCCTGGGCGACACCGTCGACGAGACGGCCTCCGGTCTGCTCAACGCCATAACGCGATCGGCGCAACGGGGCAGCGAGTTGACCCAGCGGCTTCTGGCGTTTTCGCGGCGCCAGCCGTTGCAACCGGTGGCGACGGACCCGACCGAGCTGATCGACCACATGAAGGACCTGCTGCGACGCACCCTGACCGAGACCATCGAACTGGAAATCCGCGCCAGCGACGACCTGATGCGGGCGATCATCGATCCCGGCCAGTTGGAGAACGCCCTGTTGAACCTGGCCGTCAACGCGCAGCACGCGATGCCGGGTGGCGGCAAGCTTCGAATCGATGCCTCGAACGTCACCTCTGGCGACGATGTCGCCGTCGTCGAAGCCGGCCTCGACGGCGCCGAGTTCGTCAAGATAGCGGTCAGCGACAGCGGCACGGGAATCGCGCCGGATGTCCTGGAGCACGTTTTCGAGCCGTTCTACACCACCAAGGACGTGGGGCAGGGCAGCGGTCTCGGCCTCTCCATGGTCTATGGCTTCGCCAAACAGTCGGGTGGGCATGTCACCATCGACAGCACCCTCGGCGAAGGTACGACCGTAAGCCTTTATCTCCCGGGTTCGCGTGAGCCCAAGGTCGCGCCCGAGGTCCCGGAAGATCACATCGTCGCCTGCGGCAACCATCGCATTCTCGTCGTCGAGGACGACTCCGACGTCCGTGCGGTCACCACGGCCACGCTGCAAAACCTCGGGTATCGGGTCGAGGCGGCGGCGACGGGGGCGGAGGCGTTGGAGGTGCTGCGGGCGGACGGCGGCTTCGACCTGTTGTTCACCGATGTCGTGATGCCGGGTGGCATCAGTGGCCTCGATCTGACGCGCGAGGCGAGACGGCGGTACCCCGATCTGAAGGTCCTGCTTATGTCGGGGTGCGCGGAAAGCACGATCGAGGATCAGGGCCTGCCGGCGGGCGCCGAACTGCTCGCCAAGCCGTTCTCGAAACAGGATTTGAACGCCAAACTGCACGCCGTTCTGGATACGTGAAGCGGAAGCCATTTCTCGCGCTTTGAGTCCGGCCTTGGCCCGGCTTCCCGGGGTCCGCTAAGCTCCCCCGATAGCGTTGAGCGAGAAGGAGGCGATCCATGGCAAGCCATGCGACTGGCGACGGCGGCATTCCGTCGAGGGATGCGGGAGCCCGCGGCCTCACCCGCGTCATGACCTTGGGCGGGGGCTCCGCGCGCGGAAAGGCAAGCGGGTCCTGGTCGAGACGCTCCCCTTCTCGGCCGAAGAGGCGGCGGCGGCCGAGGAGGCCGGCGTCGACACCATGAAGGTCCGATTCGATCCGGCGAATCCCGATCCGGCGATCGCCTGCCGCCAGGCGGCGCCCAACACCTTCATGGCCTTTTCGGTGGCCCTGGTGGCCGCCGCCAGCGAGACCGAGGCCGTGCGGCTCGGCTATCAGGCGATGGCGCTCGGCGCCGACGCGATCATGTGCCAATGGAGCCCCAGGTTCGTCGCCGCGGCGGCCGATGCCGGCATTCCGATCCAGGGTCATGCCGGCCTCGTGCCGCGAAAAAGCACCTGGACTGGGGGCCTGCGCGCCGTCGGCAAGACGCTCGACGAGGCGATGTGGGTCTACGGCGAGATCAAGAAGCTGGAAGCGGCCGGCGCCTATGCGGTCGAGGTCGAGGTCATCCCCGAGGCCCTGCTGGTCGAGATCTCCAAGCGCACCACGCTCATGACCTCGTCGATCGGGGCCGGCAGCGGCGGCGACATCCAGTTTCTCTTCGCCGACGACATCCTCGGCAATAACGCGCCGCCCTATCCACGCCATTCCAAGCAGTACCGCCACCTCTACAAGATGAAGGAGGAGATGCAGCTCGAGCGTGTCGCCGCTTTCGAGGAATTCGTCGCCGACGTTCAGGGCGGCCGGTTCCCGGCCGAGCAGCACGTCATCAAGGCGCCGGAGAACCTTATCGACCAGTTCGTCGACGCGGTGGAGGGCGGGAGTTGAGCGGTCCCGACTACGAGGCCGCGCGCCTGGCGGGAAACGCGGGTGGCTAGCGCTTGCAGAGTCCCATCAGGCTCGCCTTTGCCAGCGTGTTGTAGTGCAGCAGGAATCCGGCGACCGCCGGCGAGGGTGGCTCGAACGGTAGCGCCTCTAGCCCGACCGCGTGCAGCGAAAAGAGGTAGCGGTGGGGATGGTCGCCCTCCGGTGGGCAGGGTCCGCCATAGCCAGGCGCGCCGAAATCGGTCCTGACCTCGAGCGCCCCCGCCGGCATCTTGCCCGACGAGGGATCGCCCGCGCCGAGCTCGAGCGCAGTGGTGGCGGCCGGGATATTGACCACGGCCCAGTGCCAGAATCCACTCCCCGTCGGCGCGTCGGGATCGAAGCAGGTGAGCGCGAAGCTCTTGGTTCCCTCCGGCACCCCGCTCCAGGAGAATTGCGGCGACAAATTGCCGCCGGCGCAGCCGAAGCCGTAGGCCTCCGACAGCACGTGATCGTTGGCGAGATAGTCGCCGTCGTCGAAGATCTGGCTGCTCAAGATCAGTCCACTCATCGCGGTGTCCTCGTCTCCCTGGATGTCGGTTCGCTGCCATGAAGTACAGCCGGTTTGCCCCCGGCTGTCAAAACCGCCGTTTGCCTCGGCTCCGCTTCCTTTCTAGGATTTCGTCGGAGAGACGAGGGAGAGGGAGCACGCGCGATGGACTACAAGGTGATATCGGCCGATTGTCATGTCGACCTGATCTGGCTGCCGCCGGAGCTGTTCGTCGAGAACGCCTCGGCGGCGCTCAAGGAGCGGATGCCGCACGTGGTCGAGGGCGAGAAGGGGCCAAAGTGGGTCGCCAGCAACGGCGCCGAGTTCGGCCTCGCGAACGGCATGGGCTCGGCGGGCCGTGAATACGTGCCGGGCGTCATCCACCGTTCCGACCGGATGGCGGCGCAGGGGCTTTACGAGGACGGCAAGAAAGGCATCCGCCGCTTGACCGATCCCGAGTTGCGCGTGAAGGACCAGGACCTGGACGGTATCCAGGGCGAGGTGCTCTACGGTATCCTCGGCGCCTGCATGCGATTGGGCGACGACGACGCGGCGGTCGAGATGACGCGAATCTACAACGAGTGGCTGGCCGGCTTCTGCTCGGCCCGCCCGGACCGCTTCGCCGGTCTCGCCTCGCTTCCCAACCACGATGTCCAGGCCGCGGTCGCGGAGGTGGAGCGCGTGGCGAAACGCGGTGTGCTGAAGGGGGTCGAGGTCTCCAACAGCCACGACATGCGCCCGCTCTTCCATCCCGACTGGTACCCGCTGTGGGAGGCGGCGGCGGAGGCCGGCTTGCCGGTCCACTTCCACACCATCGGCACGCCGAAGCCCGACACCACCGGTTTCGCGCCCTTGCAGGAGCGGCAATCCTTCGCGGTGCAGATCACCGGCTTCCAGATGGCGATGGCGCGGATCTTGATGGAGGTTATCTTCGGCGGCCTGCTGGAGCGCTGGCCCACCTTGCGCGTGGTCATCGGCGAGGCCGGGATCGGCTGGATCCCCTATGTGCTGGATCACATGGACCTCGAATGGGAGGACCAGTTCGCGGACCTGACGCTGACCATGAAGCCGTCGGAATACTGGTACCGCCAGTGCCACGCCACCTATCAGAGCGACAAGGTCGGCACCCGGCTGCTCGACCTTTTGGGCATCGGCAACGTCATGTGGGGCTCCGACTTCCCCCATCCCGACGGCGTCTGGCCCGATTCCCAGGACTACATCGAGGCCGAACTCGGCCACCTGCCGGCCGAGACCCGGCACAGGGTGGTCTGCGCCAACGCGATGGAACTCTACGGCTTCGGTTGAGGGTGGCCCTCAGGGAATGTGCGTCCGCCCCGTCCTGGGCCGGCGCGGCTGGGGGATGGCGGTGTAGCGGTAGCAAAGAATCGCGCCGAGGGAGGCGAACAGTGCATTGCCGAGCACGATCATCAACACCATCGGCGTCCAGGCGACCCAGAGCAGCAGCGGCGTCGCCGCCAGCTGCAACCCGAAGAAGGTGAAGCCGTGCATCGCCCAGCGTTCCCGAGGGCTCTCTTCGTACTTCACCGCCGGATACCGATCGACCATCTCGCCTCGCCCGCTTGTCGGCCACCCGCACTCTAACCTAGTCGGCGCACGCGCGGAAGAAGGCATCGATCGGCTATCATGCCGCCTAGGCCGACTTTTGCCGGCCGACAAAAGTTCCCGGGTGTGTCGCAATTCATGGCGAGTGATGTTGGTCGGAGGCGTTTCGGTGACCGGCAACGAACTCTTGAGCGGACTTTACGCCTGGCTCGACGCCATGGCCTGGCCCGCGCTCGGTCTGGGGGTGGCGATTCCGGTTCTCGGCACCGCGCTGGCCTGGATCGGCAAGCGGGGGAACAGCGAGGCGGACGGGCGGCTGGTCGCCAACCTCGTCATCGGCCTGGCCTTGACCCTGATTCTCATCGAGATGGCGGCGATCGCTTTCGCGGTCTCGGTGCTGGAGGCGGATCCGCTGGAGGCCGATATCGCCCTGCTGGCGGCGCCGGTGATTGCCGTCGCCGGCTCGATCTGGGGCATCGGGCGGGTCTTTCCGCTGAACCAGCTCGCCTCCTGGCGGACCTTCCTCGACATCGGCCTCTTCGTCCTCTCCTGCGTCGCGCTGATCTGGCTGTTCTCCAAGTTCCGGGGCTGGGGCATCATCTTTTTCGGCGGCTTGCCGCAGCTGCTGATCATCGCCGTGCTGATCTATGTCGTCATGCGCCGGCTCTACCGCCGGGCCTTCGGCCAGGGCGGGAAGGACTAACCGCGCCGGCCTTCGAGCCGGTCGGCGGCGAAATCGGCGGTGAAAATGACATCGCGGCCGTTTCAGGTCGCAATCGAGATGATTTAAGTCGTTAAAAAGATAGTCGCGGATTTCGGCTAAGCCTAAATGGATTAACGGTTTTTTGGTGCTTGTGCCGCACCATGCGTGCTGTCCCTAAATTCGCTTCTCTTCACCAAAGGTAGTGGGTGACGATGGCCGAAGACAACGACGATCTCGACCTCCGCGAACTCGACGACGACGAACTCGTGCAGCAAATGCACGATGACCTCTATGACGGCCTCAGGGAAGAGGTCGTGGAAGGCGTGAACATCTTCCTGGAGCGCGGCTGGCCGCCCTATAGGGTGCTGACCGAGGCTCTGGTCGAAGGCATGCGGATTGTCGGTGTCGACTTCCGCGACGGCATCCTCTTCGTGCCGGAGGTGCTGCTGGCGGCGAACGCCATGAAGGGCGGCATGGGAATCCTGCGCCCGCTGCTGGCGGAGACCGGGGCGCCCCAGGTCGGCAAGATGGTCATCGGCACCGTCAAGGGCGATATCCACGACATCGGCAAGAACCTCGTCTCGATGATGATGGAAGGCGCCGGCTTCGAGGTGATCGACCTCGGCATCAACAACCCGGTCGAGAACTACCTCGCCGCGCTCGAGGAGCACGAGCCGGACATCCTCGGCATGTCGGCCCTGCTGACCACCACCATGCCCTACATGAAGGTGGTGATCGAGGAGCTGGTGGCGCGGGGCTTGCGCGACAAATACGTCGTGCTGGTCGGCGGCGCGCCGCTGAACGAGGCCTTCGCCGAGGCGATCGGGGCGGATGGCTATTGCCGCGACGCGGCGGTCGCGGTGGAGACCGCCCAGGACGTCATGGCCAGGCGCCACAATCAATCCTCGACCGTGCACGCCGTGGCCGGCGCCTGAGCCGGCGGCGACCCAAGGCGGACGGAGCAGCATCATGTCCGGTGCCCCGAACGGCGACGGGGCGGAGGCCCCGGGGGCGTCCGCGCCGGAGTGCCGCACGCTGGTCGTCACCTGCGGCGCGCTCGCGCGCGAGGTGCTGGCGATCATCCGCGCCAACCGGCTGCGCCACCTTGAGGTGACGGCGGTGCCGGCCGGCCTGCACAACCGGCCAGAACGCATCGCCGAGGCCGTACGGGCCAAGATCCGGGCCAATCGCGCGGGTTTCGATCGTATCCTCGTCGCCTATGCCGACTGCGGCACCGGCGGCGACCTCGACCGGGTGGTGGCGGAAGAAGGGGCGGAGCGCATTCCCGGCCCGCACTGCTACGCCTTCTATGCCGGCCAGGCCGAGTTCGAGGCGCTGGCCGAGGAAGAACTCGGCGGCTTCTACCTGACCGACTACATGGTCCGTCACTTCGATACGCTGATCGTCGAGGGCCTTGGCCTCGACCGCCATCCCGACCTCCGCGACATGTATTTCTCCAACTACACGCGCGTCGTCTACCTGGCCCAGCTGGCCGATCCGGCCCTCGAGGCCCGCGCGCGGGAGGCGGCGGCCTATCTGGGCCTGGACTATGCCTATCGCCGCACGGGCTACGGGGAGCTGGAGAGCTTCCTGACGGCCGGCGCGGCCTGAGCGGCGGGGAGGCGCGCATGGCGAAGTTGAGCGTCGTCTATTGGCGCGACATCCCGGCCCAGGTGATCGTCAAGGCCGGCCGCCGCCAGGCGCGCCGCCAGCTCGCCGACCGCTTCCAGGAGGCGATCGACGAGGCGGCGATGAGGGCCGACCTCTACGGCACCGACGAATACCTCAATGAATGGCGCCGCGCCGATCCGGTCGACTGCGGCGACGACATCGAGGCCGAGGCCGACGCCGCGAGCGCGCGGCTGGAGGCCGAATTTGACGAGAAGAACCTGGCCGCCTTGATGATGGCGGGCGGCCGGGCCAGTGGCGAGGAGTAAAGCCATGGTCATCGCCTTCGAACCGGGCCGGCATCCGGCCCTCGCCTCGCCCGCCGAGGTCGCGCTCTTGCTGGCGGGTGCCTCCACGGAAACCACGCCGCGCCAGGCGGATCGCATCGTGGATTTCGCCGAATTGCTGCCGCGCGGCAGCCGCGTCAACGTCACCTTCCTGGTCGGCTCCGACTTCGAGGAAACGATCCGGACCGCCAGGCGCCTGAAGCCCGACGGCATGGTACCGGTGCCGCATCTGGCCGCCCGGCTGATCCGGGGACCCCGTGTCCTGGACGAGATGCTGGCCCGCCTCCAGGGCGAGGTCGGGGTCGACGAGGTGCTGGTCATTGCCGGCGGTTGCAAGCTTCCCGCCGGCGAGTTCGACAATTCCATGCAATTGCTGGAGAGCGGTCTGCTGGAGCGGCACGGCATTCGCCGGATCGGCGTCGCCGGCCATCCGGAGGGCTCGCCCGACATTGCGCCGCTCGCCGCCATGGACTCGGTGATCTGGAAGAACGGGTTTGCCGAGCGGACCGGGGCAGAGATGTATATCGCCACCCAGTTCTGCTTCGACGCCGAGGCGGTGATCCGCTGGGAGCGAGAAATCCGCGCCGCCGGCAATCGCCTGGCGATCCATGTCGGCCTCGCCGGTCCGGCGACCCCGAAGACCCTGCTGGGCTACGCCACCACCTGCGGCATTGGGCCCTCGCTCCGGATGCTGACCCGCCAGACGCGAAACCTCGCCAAGCTCGCCCAGGTGAGGACGCCCGACGAGATGGTCCAACGGCTGGCCCGCCACAAGGCGAATGATCCCGACTGCCTGATCCGCGCCGTGCACCTTTTCCCGCTGGGCGGCGTCGCCAAGACCGCCCATTGGTTGGCCGAGACCCGGGCCGCCGTCATGGCCGAGGGCGCGGGGGCCGCGGCATGAGCCGGACCGTCGTCTCCTCCGCGACCAGGGAAGTCGTCATCGGCTTCGATGCCCCCTTCCGCATCATCGGCGAGCGGATCAATCCGACCGGCCGCAAGAAGCTCTCCGCCGCGATGGCCGAGGGCGACTATTCCACGGTCGAGGCCGATGCGCTGGCCCAGGTGGCGGCGGGCGCCCACATGCTGGACGTCAACGCCGGCATTCCCTTGGCCGACGAGCCGCGCATCCTGGCCGAATGCATTCAGCTGGTGCAGGGCCTGGTCGACGTGCCGCTCTCGATCGACTCTTCCATCGTCGAGGCGCTGGAGGCCGGCCTGGCGGTCTACCAGGGCCGGCCGCTGGTAAACTCGGTGACGGGCGAAGAGGAGCGGCTGGAAACGGTGCTGCCGCTGGTGAAGAAGTACGACGCCGCCGTGGTCGCCATCTCGAACGACGAGACCGGCATTTCCGAGGACCCGGACGTCCGCTACGAGGTGGCGAAAAAGATCGTCGAGCGGGCCCAGGACTTCGGTATCAAGCCCGAAGATGTCGTCGTCGACCCGCTGGTGATGCCGGTGGGTGCCTTGGGCCTGGCGGGCGTGCAGGCCTTCCGCATCGTCCGGCGCCTGCGCGAGGAGCTCGGCGTCAACACCACCTGCGGGGCCTCCAACATCAGCTTCGGCCTGCCCAACCGGCACGCGATAAACGGCACCTTCCTCGCGATGGCGATGGGCGCCGGCATGACCTCGGCGATCATGAACCCGCTGCACGGCGAGGAAGTGGCCTCGATCATGGGGGCCGACGTGCTGATGGGCCACGACAAGGACTGCCGGCGCTGGCTCGCCAAGTACCGCGAGCCGGCCGTCGAGGGCGACGATCGCCGCGCCCGGCGCGACGGCCGCCGCCGCCGGCGCGTTTGACACGATGGCTGAAGACGCACTGGTCGTCTTCACGCCGTCGGGCCGGCGCGGGCGCTTTATGCTCGGCACCGACCTGCTGGCGGCTGCCCGGAGCCTGGGTGTCGACCTCGATTCGGTCTGCGGCGGGCGCGGTATCTGCGGGCGCTGCCGGCTGCGCATCGGCGAGGGCGCCTTCGCCAAGCACGGCATCGAATCCGCCGCCGACCATGTGAGCGGCGAGGGCGAGGCCGAGGCCCGCTGTCGCGCCCGCCGGCGTATCGACCCCGGGCTCCGTCTCGGCTGCCAGGCCGAACTACTGTCCGACGTGGTGGCCGACGTGCCGCCCGAGGCCCAGGTCCACCGCCAGGTCGTCCGCAAGCACCCCGACGCGAGGCCGATCGCCGTCGATCCCGTCGTCCGCCTGCACTATGTCGAGGTCGAGGAACCGGACATCGCCAACCCCACGGGCGACCTGGAACGGCTGAAGCAGGCGCTCCGGGCGCAATGGGACCTGGGCGCGCTCGAGGCCGACCCGATGGTGCTGCCGGGCCTGCAGAAGGCGCTTCGGGCCGGCGAGTGGTGGGTCACGGCGGCCGTCCGCGAGGGCGCGCGGATCATCGCCCTCTGGCCGGGCTTGCGGAATCGGGCGTTGGGCGCCGCCGTCGACATCGGCTCCACCACCATCGCCGCGCACCTGACCGACCTCGCCAACGGCGAGGTGGTCGCCGCGGCCGGCGCCATGAACCCGCAGATCCGCTTCGGCGAGGACCTGATGAGCCGGGTCTCCTACGCGATGATGAACCCGGGCGGCGATGGGGAGATGACCCGGGTCGTCCGTGAGTGCCTGAACGGCCTGCTGGCGGAAGTGGCGGGGGAGGCCGGCTGCGCGCCCGCCGACATCCTGGAGCTCACCATCGTCGGCAATCCGGTGATGCACCACCTCTTCCTCGGCATCGATCCGGTGGAACTCGGCGGCGCGCCCTTCGCGCTGGCGCTGGCCGACGCCTATGAGACGCCGGCCCGCCGTCTGGATCTCGACCTGGCGCCGGGCGCGATTGCCTACGCGCTCCCCTGCATCGCCGGCCATGTCGGCGCCGACGCGGCCGCCGTCGCGCTCTCGGAAGGCCCGCACCTGGGCGACGAGATGACGCTCATCGTCGACGTCGGCACCAACGCGGAAATCCTGCTCGGCAACCGGGGTCGCCTGCTCGCCTGTTCCTCGCCCACGGGGCCCGCCTTCGAGGGCGCGCAGATCTCCGCCGGCCAGCGCGCGGCACCGGGCGCCATCGAACGCGTGCGGATCGACGCGCAAACGCTGGAGCCCCGCTTCCGCGTCGTCGGCGTCGAGACCTGGTCCAACGAAGAAGGCTTCGCCGAAGCCACGGCCAAGACCGGCATTACCGGCATCTGCGGCTCCGGCATCATCGAGGCGATCGCCGAGATGTTCTTGGCCGGCATCCTCGGCGCCGACGGCGTGATCGACGGGAGCATGGCCGAACGCTCCCCCCGCATCGAGGCCGACGGCCGTACCTTCTCCTACCGCCTCGCCGACGGCCCGCCGGAGATCCGCGTGACCCAGAACGACGTCCGCGCGATCCAGCTCGCCAAGGGCGCGCTTTACGCCGGCGCCCGGCTGCTGATGGACCGCATGGGCGTCGAGGCGGTCGACCGCGTCATCCTCGCCGGCGCCTTCGGCAGCCACATCGATCCGGTCCGCGCCATGGTCCTGGGCATGATCCCCGACTGCGATCCCGCGCGCGTCACGGCGGCCGGCAACGCCGCCGGCACCGGCGCCCGCATCGCGTTGGTGAACCGCGCCGCCCGGGTCGAGGTGGAGGCCCTGGCGCGGCGCATCGAGAAGATCGAGACGGCCGTCGCCGCCGACTTCCAGGCCCATTTCGTCGCCGCCATGGCCTTCCCCCACGGCACCGCGCCCTACCCGAACCTGGCCAAGGCGGTCCGCCTGCCCGAACCCAAGGCCCCGCGCGAGGGGACGGGCGAACGTCCGAGACGGCGGCGCCGGCGGGATTGAAATCCGTTTTGCAAAAAAGAGGTTTTGCAGGGATTTTAATTCGGACAGTAAAGAATATTTCTGGGTATAGTCTATAAAAGTCAATGTCTTACGGAAACTCTCCGTCTTCGGCACAAATTTCGAACCGCCACGTATTATGTCAAATACCTATGGTTCGTCATGGTGCCGAGCGATCGTGGCGATCCGGGCGGCGTCGATGTCGCGCGACGTTTCGGATATCCATGACGCCGCCGCCACCTCGCGACGACGGCTGCCGGCGTGGGCGTGGGAGGCGGATCGCTGGAACGCCGCCGCTTCCCGCCGTCGACCTCATGGGGCCACTTTGCCCGGGTCGGCGAGGTCGTCAAGGACGCGCCGAAGGCGCGCCAGCGGAGCTAGTCGGAGATCCTTGACGGCCTCGCCGACCCGGGCGACCCTCCACCATGAGGTCGACGGCGGGGTGTGGGAGACTCAGGAGTAGGTCTGGTCGTGGAAATTTATTATTCAACGACAGACCCTGACCCACTCGTCAAAATGGGGCCATGAAGTATCGATTGAAGGAGTAAGAATTGGCGATTGAAATGAAGATTGGGGATATCCATGAGTCAGCTATCGTGTCAGTCAGACATGGTCTTAAGCATTTTCTAGTCGGAATAATTCTTCCGGCCAAGGCCGACGCTTGGCCCGTAACACTCATCGGATCCGGAACGCTCGTTTCAGTTCAGGGCCGTCATTACATTTTAACGGCTGCTCACGTCTGGTCGGAAGTTAAGAAATCGAAGTATTTTCAGCTATCGTTCGATGATAGGAAGATTTCGTTTGTTGCTCGGACAGACAGCGTGTCAGTCGAGGTTTTTAGAGGTGATCGTGAAGCGGAGTAGGGACCGGACCTATCTTTCATTAGGTTTTCGGAAGTTGATGTCTCTACAGTATCATCCCGAAAGTCGTTTTTGAATCTCGAACGTCAGCGAGAGCTGTTTTGTAGTACAGGCTTTGACATCGATAAGAGCCTCTTTGCAATTACTGGAATCGTCTCCGAGTTGAGCACTGCTGAAGTAAACGAGGCTGACGGTATAGTTGATGTACACGCTAGCGGACAAGCATTTTTCTCTACAGTCACCGAGCGTCGTGTTAGGGACGGGCACGATTACTTGGATCTGAGCGCAAATCTAAAGTTGTCTGGCGTTCCAGGAAGTTTTGGTGGCGTCAGTGGTGGTGGTCTCTGGCAAATTGGCCTCTCAAAGGAAATGGGGAAAATCATTCGGGACGGTAAGAGGAGATTCGCCGGAGTGGCATTTTGGCAGTCGACGGTATCAGAAGGTCGACGTGAGTCGGACCCGATTTCCTTGGACACAGAATTGGCTTAATCGAAGTGTCCAAGGAGGACCGGAACATGGCCGATAATTTTGAGAAGAAAGTTGCTGTTGATGGGCCTGTGGTAAATGCGGGCGAGCTTGGCTCGTCCACGTTTTCCCCAGGCCAGGCTTTGCCGGCAGGCCCGCTGGGACTTGGCCAGCGATGGACGGTGGCGCGCAAGCGTGAGGTCGTTCTGCGGCTTTTGCGTGACGAGCCGGTGCAACTTCTGTCGCGCCAGTTGGGCGTAGAGATCTTCCGGCTCGAGCAGTGGCGTGAGAAAGCGATCGGCGGGATCGACGCCTCGCTCAAGCAACGCAAGGGCGATCCGGTGCAGGCGGAACTGGATAGCGCCATGAAGCGGATCGGAGAGTTGACCATGCAGGTGGAACTGCTGGAGGCCAAGACGGAGACCTTCGGCCCTTTGGGGCGGCGGAGGTCGCGGCGATGAGTGCCGCCACCTCGCCCGGCACGGGTCTGGCCTACGGCCTGCGGCGGGTCTGCGCCGCCTGGGGCATGGCCCGCTCCTCGTTCTACGCCATGACCTCCGGCCAGCACGCCGAGCAGCCGCCGGCAAAGCGTCGGGGACCGAAGCCCGCGATCTCGGACCAGGCGCTGCTGGTGGCGATCGAAGCCGACCTGGAGGCATCGCCCTGGGAGGGCGAGGGCTACCGCAAGGTCTGGGCTCGGCTTCGGGTCTGTCGCGACATCCGGGTTGCCCGCAAGCGGGTGCTCCGCCTGATGCGCGAGAACAATCTGCTCTCGCCCCATCGCTGCCGCCGCCGTGGCGGCAATCCCCATGACGGTGAGATCATCACTCATGCCCCGAACCTCATGTGGGGCACCGATGGCGTTCGGGTGTTCACGGTGGACGACGGCTGGGGCTGGATCTTCACCGCCGTCGAGCATTGGAACGCCGAGTGTGTCGGCTGGCATGTCTGCAAGCGCGGCGACCGCTTCGCCGCCCTGCAGCCGATCTCCATGGGGCTTGCCGGGCTGTATGGCTCGACCGCGGCCGGCGCGGCTCGGGGGCTGGCCTTGCGGATGGATCACGGCTCCCAGTATCTGTCGGACCACTTCACCAACCAGATCAAGTTCTGGGGCATCCAGCCGTCCTACGCCTTCGTCGCCGAGCCCCAGACCAACGGCGTCGCCGAGCGGTTCAATCGCACGCTGAAGGAACAGATCATCCATGGTCGCATCTACCGCAACATCGCGGAGCTGCGGGACGCCGTCCGCGACTTCGTCGAACTCTACAATGCCCAGTGGATCGTCGAAAAGAACGGCTACCTGAGCCCCGCTCAAGCTCGTCAGGCGTGGCACGCCGCGATCTCAATCAGGCCCGCCGCGTGAGACAAACTTGTGTCCAAGGAACCGGGTGCGCTACATCAGAAGGTCGACGCGTGGTTCGTTGCCACGGACCAAAAAGCTTGTTTGAAGCGATGTGGCCGACAATACAGAAATCAGGAACAAGTTCATTATCTTAAAGATATCAATTTGATGGCTAAATGTGTTCTAGGACAATATCAATCTTCTCCCAGGAACCGCTTCGCCTCCTCCCTGAGATCCGTCTTGCGGATCTTGCCGCTCGCCGTCATCGGAAACTCATCGACGAACACTACGTGGCGGGGGATCTTGAAGCTGGCGACCTTGCCGCGGCAGAAGGCGATCACCGCTTCTTCGTCCAGGCTGGCACCCGGGGCCGACTGGACGAAGGCGACGGCGACTTCGCCGAGCTTCGCGTCCGCGAGGCCGACGACGGCGACTTGGCGCACCTCGTCCCGCTCCAGCAGCAGGCCCTCGATCTCCATCGGATCGACGTTTTCGCCGCCGACCTTCAGCATGTCCTTGTAGCGCCCCAGCAGGCGGAAGTAGCCGTCCGCCGCCAGGATGCCGCTGTCGCCGGTCTTGAACCAGCCGTCCTCGCTGTAGCTGGCCGCCGTCTCCTCCGGCTTGTCGTAGTAGCCGAGCATCAGATAGTCGCCCTTGACCAGGAGTTCGCCCGGCTCGCCCGCCGGCTGGTCCCGGCCGGTTTCGGGATCGACGATGCGGAGTTCGTAGCCGAGGCCCGGATAGCCCGAGGTTTCGCAACGGTGGACCACGTCGTCGTCGAGGCCGCCGACGCCGACGCCGAGCCAGATCTCCGTCATGCCGTAGCCCGAGATGTTGTGGAGCGGCGCCAGCACCCGGGCGCCGCGCCGGGCGATGGGCGTCGCGCTCGCCATGCCGGCGGCGAAGAGACCGACGCGCAAGCTCGAGAGGTCGCGCGGCCGGGCCTCCTGCGCCTCGGTGAGCGCCTTCATATGGGCTTCGAAGCCGTGCATCACCGTGACACCCTCGCGTGCCACCAGGTCGAGGCATTCGTGCGCATCGAAGGTCTCGGTGACGATCTGCCTGGCGCCGGTCAGCATCGCCATTATCGCGCCCTCAGAATAGCCGAAGGCGTGGAACAGCGGCAGGTAATTCAAGATCACGTCGTTCGTCGTATAGGCGAGGCGGAAGCCGCGCTCCTCCACGTTGCGGATCAGTTTGTGGCTATGCACCGCCCCCTTGGGAAATCCGGTGGTGCCGGAGGTGTACATGATCAGATACGGATCGCCCGGATCGACCGTCGCCGCTCGGGCGCGGAGCTCTTCGTCGCCGACCGCCTCGCCCTCCGCCTTGGCCGCTTCCCAGTCGACGGCGCCGGGGGCGATCTCCTCGCCCAGGATCACCAGGCGGCGCATCCTGGGGAAGTTGGCGCCGTCGATATCGACGCCGTCCGCCGGCAAGGCCAGTACCTCGCGCGCCATCGCCTGGTAGTCGATCGGCCCGGAACGATCATGGGTGATCAACATGACGCTGTCCGATTGGCCCAGCACGTATTCCAGATCGCGGGTGCGGAAGCGGGTGTTGATCGGCACCTGCACGGCGCCGATTTTGGCCAGCGCGAAGCTGATGAAGATCCAATGGTCCGAGTTGTTCAGCCAGAGGGCGACGTGCTCGCCGGGCTCGATCCCCTGGTCCATCAGCGCCTTGGCGGCGCGGTCGATCTCGGCCGACTGCTGGGCAAAGGTGTGGCGGCGGTCCTGGAAGACCAGCGCCTCGCGGCCCGGGTAGCGCCGCGCGATATCGTCGGAGAGATCGCCGAATCGGCGTTTGGCGTAAGCCGGCATCGACCGGGTTCTCCCTACAGCACCGCCTCGGCCAGGACGCGGATCGAGTCCACGGTGCCGCCCGCCACCAGCAGGGTGTCGACATGGCGCGTCTTCGCCGCGCTCTTCCAGGATTCGAGCCGCTCCGTGATCCGTTCCCTGGAGCCCACCAGCGCCACTTCGTCGACCAGCGCGTCCGGCACCGCCATCGCCGCCTCGGCCCGCCGGCCGGCCAGGAAATGGTCCTGGATCTGAATCGCCGCCGCCTCGTGGCCGAGCCGTTTTGCGTGGTCGTTGTAGAAATTCTTCGCCCTGGCACCCATGCCGCCGACATAGAGCGCCAGGTGCTGGCGCACCGGCATCCGGCATTTTTCCAAATCGTCGCCCAGCACGACATCGACGAAGGGCAGGATGTCGTAAGTGGCGAGGCTCTTGCCCCCGCCCGCCTTGGCGAAGCCCGCGTCCAGGTCCGCGTCCAGCAGGCCGGGGCCGTCCGGGTCCATGCAGAAGGGAAACATGCCGTCGGCCACCTCGGCGCTGGCCCGGATGCCGGCGGGCGCCAAGGTGCCGGTATAGATCTTCAGCGCCGGGTTGCCGTGCATGATGCTCTTGAGCGGCTTGCCGAGGCCGCTCGCGCCCTCGCCCCGGAAGGGGATCTGATAGTGCGCGCCCTCATGCTCCAGCCCGCCCTCGCGAGCCAGGATTTGGCGCACGATCTGGATGTATTCCCGCGCCCGGTCGAGCGGCTTGCCGTAGGCGACGCCGTGCCAGCCCTCGATCACCTGCGGGCCGGAGGCGCCGATGCCCATGATGAAGCGCCCACCCGAGAGCGCGTCCAAGGTCATCGCCGTCATCGCCGCCATGGCGGGCGTGCGGGCCGGCATCTGCATGATCGCGGTGCCGACTTTGATGGTGCTGGTTTGCGCCAGGATCCAGGCGGCGGGCGTTACCGCGTCGCTGCCGTAAGCCTCCGAGGTCCAGACACTGTCGAAGCCCAGCCGTTCGGCCTCCAGCACCAGATCGATGGGCAAGGTCATACCCGCGCCGGAATAGCCCAGTACCAGTCCGAGTTTCATGGCCGTCGGCCCTTGTTGCCGAGATCGAGATGACCGGTATTGACGCAGTTGCGCAGGTCGTCGTGGCCGAGATAGCTCACCATCGACTCGATCGCCTTGCGCCGGAGGTCGCGCTGGCCCGGCACGCTGAAGAAGGCGGCGTGTGGCGAGAGCAGCAGGCGGCCGTCGATCCAGTCCTCGCGCGCCATGAAGGCCTGGATCAGCTTGTGATCCTCCGGCGGCTCCGTCGGCAGCACGTCGAGCGCGACGCCGGCGATGCGGTCTTCCTTTAGCGCGTCGTAGACCGCGTCGATGTCGACCACCGGTCCCCGGCTGGTGTTGACCAGCACCGTGTTCGCCTTGGCGTGGCCCAGCAGGGCTTTGTTCACCAGGCCGCGCGTGCCGTCGTTCAAGGGCGTGTGCAGGCTGATGGTGTCGGCCCGCTCGAACAGTTCCTCGGCGCTTCCCGCGCGGGCGTAGCCGGTCGCCAGGTCGACGCCGTCGGACAGCAGCGGATCGTAGAACACCACGTCCATGTCGAAGGCCTTGGCCCGCCTGGCCGCCGCCGTGCCGATGCGACCGAGCCCGATGATGCCGAAGGTGCTGCCGCGCAGCCGCATCAGGCAACGCTCGACCCCATAGCCCCAGTTGCCGCGCGGGTCCTCGCGCAGGCAGTCGTTGTAGCGCACGATCGAGCGCCGGAGCGCCAAGGCCATGGCGATGGCGTGGTCGGCGACCTCCGTGGTGCCGTAGTCGGGCACGTTGCAGATGGCGATGCCGCGGGCACCGAAGCCCGCGAGGTCCAGGCCGTCGAAGCCGACGCCGCCGCGCACGATCTGGCGGCAGTTCTCCATGAGCGGCATCCGCTCGGTCACCAGCGGCGTGCAGCGGAAGACCAGGACCGCGTCGGCCTTGGCCCAGGATTCATCCGTGACATCGTTGCCGTCGTCATAGACGTCGAACTCGGCGTCGATGCCGGCGGAGACCGCTTGCTCGACGTCGAGGCCCTCATACATCTTATCGGTGATCAGAATACGCACGCGCCTGGCTCCCTTCCCGCTTTGCCGTCTCGGCCCGCTGTTCTACCTTCGGGAAGGCCCGAGGGACAAGGAGGATGCGGGATGGATGAACTGAAGCTCGCGCGCGACGAGGGCGGCATTGCCGTCGTCACCATCGATCGGCCGGCGAAGCGCAATGCCGTGACGCTCGCCATGTGGCGGCGCTTGGGCGAGATCGCAGGAGAACTGAACGCCGATCCCGCGGTCCGGGTGGTGATCCTGACCGGTGCCGGCGGCTGTTTCTCGGCCGGCGCCGATATCTCGGAATTCTCCACCCTGCGCGATACGCCGGAACGCGGCGCCATCTACGAGGAGGCGACGGCGGCCGCGGAGAATGGCCTGCACGCCATCGCCAAGCCGACCATCGCCGCGATCGACGGCTTCTGCGTCGGCGGTGGCCTCGGCCTCGCCACCTGCTGCGACTTCCGCGTCGCCGGCCCGGATGCCCGCTTCGGCATTCCCGCCGCCCGCCTCGGCATCGTCTACGCCTTGGGCGAAACGCGGCGCCTGGTCAATGTGGTGGGGGCGATCGGCGCCAAGCGGATCCTGTTCTCGGGCGAGATCTTCGGCCGTGACCGCGCCGAGGCCATGGGCCTGGTGGATCAGGCGGCCGACGGCCCGGCGCTGCCGGCCGCGCGCGGCTTCGCCGCCGCCATGGCGGGGAACGCGCCGCTGTCGCTCTCCGGCGCCAAGTTCGTCGTCAACGCCATCGCCGCCGGGCGGGGCGAAGCGGAAGAGGCGCGGATCGACCAGATTTGCCTGGAGGCGATCGGCAGCGCCGACTATGCCGAGGGGCGCGCCGCCTTCACGGAGAAGCGCCCGCCACGATTCCGGGGGCACTAGCGGAGGAAATGGCGGTCGATCCGGCACGATTGCCGGCGCGGGGCGGCGGCCCGCTGCTGCATCCCCGGATCGCGCCGCTCTGGCTCAGGCCCTGGTTTGACGCCAGCGCGCTACGTTTCATCACCCATCTGCATCTGCCGGCCTCGCGCGCCTGGTCGAGGGCGCTGGAGGCCGACGGCGATGCGGCGGCGTTCGCCGAGGCACTCGGCCTCGCCCGGGTGCCGGGTCCGTTGACGCGCCGGGCGCTGGTGGCGACGGCGCTCGCCGGACGGGTCCATGCGCGGGCGGCGGCGGCGTGGGAGGCGGCGCTGTTCGGCCCCTCGGCGCCCGACCCGGCCGAAGCGGTGCGGGCGGAATTCGCCCGCCGCCGCGCGCCCGAGGCCATGATGGTGAAGCAGGGCCGCTTCCTGCCCCTGATTGTCGGTGGCGGCGTCGAACCGGTGGGCTGGGACATCCGCGCGCCAGCGGAGATGCGGGCGCGCCACGCCGCGCGGCTCGAAGGCCCGGCGTTTCCGGCGCCGGCGCGGGGTGAAATTCGCCGCTCCCACGTCGTCATGGGACCGGACGGCCCGCAATACTGGCTCCGCGTGCGGGCCCCCTCGCGTCTGCTGGAGGACGAGGCCTGGGCCCATGTCTACGAGCCAGACGGGGTCGAGAATCCGGCGACGCTCGTTATCCTGCACGGCATCTGCATGGAGATGGAGTTCTGGTCCGACCAGTTCGACCCCATCCCCCGCCTCGCCGGCCGGGGCTTGCGCGTGGTCCGGGTCGAGGGGCCCTGGCACGGCCGGCGGCGGCAAGCCGGGCGCTACGGCGGCGAGCCGATTCTGGCGCGGGGGCCGATGGGGATGGTGGAACTGCTCGAGGCCTGGGTGGCCGAAGTGGCGCTCTGGATCGACTGGGCCCGGCGGGCCGGGTCGGGGCCGGTGGCGCTTTCGGGCATCAGCCTCGGCGCGCTCGCCAGCCAGCTGGCGATCTCGGCGGCGCGGGACTGGCCGCGAGACATGCGGCCCGACGCCGCGCTCCTCGTGGTAACCACCGGCGACGTCGGCGCGATCCTCACCGACAGTGCCTTGCCCAGGCACCTCGGCCTCGCGCCCCGGATCGCCGAGGCAGGCTGGACGGGGGAGGTGCTGGCGCCCTGGCTCGCCCTGGCCGAGCCGGGCCCGGAGCCGGCGGTGGCGCCGGAGGATATCGTGATGCTGCTGGGCGAGGTCGACACCGTGGCGCCCCATGCCGGCGGTCGGGCGCTGGAGGAACGCTGGCGGATCCCGGCGGAGAACCGGTTTTTCCAGCGGCGCGGCCACTTCTCGGCCAGCATCTCCCTGGGCGTCGACGCGCGGCCGGTGGACCGCCTGCTGGCGGCGCTCCGGCGCAAGGGCGGCGTTATCCGGGAACCATGAGCCGGACCGGCACGTCGCGCACGGCGCCACGATCCGGGGTATTACCTCGCCAAGGTCCCGCCGGATGGGCGGCACGGGTGGCTCGAGCAAGGAGTAGGGGCATGAAGGTAGGCTTCATCGGTCTGGGCAACGTCGGCGGCAAGCTCGCAGGCAGCCTGCAACCGAACTGTTTCGAACTCTGGGTGCGCGACCTCGATCCCGATGCCGTCCGGCCGTTCCTTGAAAGGCGCGCGCATTGGGCCGAGAGCCCGGCGGAGATGGCGGCCGAGGTCGACCTGATCGTCACCTGCCTCCCCTCGCTCGCCGCCTCGGCCGCCGTGATGGAGGCCGCCGACGGCTTGCTCGCCGGCATCGGCTCGGGCAAGATCTGGGCGGAGATGAGCACCACGGACAGCGAGGAGGTCCGCCGCCTGGGTGCCCTCGTCGCGGCCAAGGGCGCGGAACCGATGGACTGTCCCGTCTCCGGGGGATGCCACCGGGCCGCGACCGGCAACATTTCGATCTTCGTGGGGGCGAATCGCGCCACCTTCGAGCGCGCGCTCCCGGCGATGACGGCGATGGGCCGGCGGATCCTGCATGTGGGGCCGCTCGGGGCCGCTTCGGTTCTCAAGGTGGTAACCAACTACCTCGCCTCCGTGCACCTGGCGGCGCTGGGCGAGGCGATGATGGTGGCGCGCCAGGCCGGCATGGACCTCGCCACCACCTACGAGGCGATCCGCATCTCCTCCGGCAACTCCTTCGTCCACGAGACCGAAAGCCAGGTGATCCTGAACGGCTCGCGCGACATCGACTTCACCATGGACCTGGTGGTGAAGGACATGGGCTTGTTCGACGATCTGGCCCGGCGCGGCGGCGTGCCTTGCGAACTCTCGCCCCTGGTGCTCGACATCTTCAAGGATGGCCAAGCCCGCTACGGCGCGCGCGCCTGGTCCCCCGGCATCGTCCGCCGCCTGGAGGAGGCCTGCGGCGCCGAACTGCGCGCGCCCGGTTTCCCCAAGGCAATCGTCGACCACGAAAGGGAAGCGCCCGGCGCGGAGGTCGTCGTCGGCCGGGGCGCATAGACCATGCGGCCGGAGACGGCACTGGCCCGTTTCGCCGATACGGTACCCGCCGGCACGACCCTTCGTCCGCTGGCCGACGGTCTCGTCAACCGGACCTGGGCGGTGGGCGCGCCGCCCCGTTATGCGCTGCAGGAGGTGGCGCCGGAGTTCGGCGAGGAGGTGAACCGCCATATCGACGCGGTGACCCGGGCGCTCGCCGCCGCCGGCCTCCTCGCCCCCCGCCTGGTGAGAAGCGCGGAGGGTCGTCTGTCGGTTCCGGGCGAGGGTGGCCGTCATTGGCGGCTGCTCACCTGGATCGATGGGGTCAATTTTCACGCCGTGCCCAGCGCCGGCCACGCGGCCGGCGCGGCGGGCCTGATCGCGCGCTTTCACGACGCCCTGCTGTCCACCCCCGCCGGGGAATCGCTGCCGGTGAGCAATTTCCACGACACGTCCCGGCGCATGGCCCGGCTGGAGGCCGCCCTCGACCGAACCGACGGCCTCGAGCGGGCCGTGACGGCCGCGTTCGCGCCGCTTGCCGAGGCCGTGCTGCGGGAATGGGCGGGCTGGCGCGCGGCGACCCCGCCACCCCCGCCGCCCCGGCCGGCGCATGGCGACCTCAAGATCTCCAACGTGCTGTTCACGCCCAGCGGCGTGGCCCTGGCGCTGATCGATTTCGACACCCTCGGCCGCCACGGCCTGGATTCGGAGCTCGGCGATGCGCTCCGTTCCTGGTGCAACCCGGCCGGCGAGGACACGATCCACCCGGCGTTCGACATGGGCATCTTCGAGGCGAGCATCGATGGCTATTTCGCCGCTGCCCGCACGGCGACGCATGAGGAACGGGAAAGTCTCGTCGGCGGGCTCGGCCGCATGGCGCTGGAACTCGCGGCCCGTTTTCTGACCGATGTCGTGGAGGATCGCTATTTCGCCTGGGACCCGGCCGTGGCACCCGGCCGGCGGGCCCACAATCTGGTGCGGGGGGAGGGCCAACTGGCGCTGGCGCGTCTAGTCGCCGCCCGCCGAACGGCCCTGGAGGCGGTCGTCGCCCAGAGCACATCTTTCTCATACGGGACCATTTGATGACCGCTCGGTGCGTTTTGGGCAGGCGCGGTGCGCGGTGCGATGTGGGGTATCGGGCAAGCGCCGCAACGCACCCAAAACGCACCGGGCGGCCACCTTCGGCCGGGTTCTTTTGCGCCGTGGCGGCGCCGCGCTCGCTCACCGATGCCCCACATCGCCGTCGCGACCGCGGCGCCGCCACGGCACAAAATAATCCCGGTCAAATGGTCCCGTATGAGAAAGATGTGCTCTAGAGATCCTCGAGATAAGGCTGGATGTCGACCTCGTCGATCTGCTCGGGCGAGAGGAAGCTCTCGGCATACTGCTGGTAGACGCCACTCTCCAGGAACAGCTTGAAGAGCTCCGGGTCGATGTGCCGGTCTTTCCGCATGAAGCCCATGATCCGGATCGATTCACTGAGCGTCTTGGCCTTCTTGTAGGGCCGGTCGGAGGCGGTCAGCGCCTCGAAGATATCGGCGATCGCCATGATGCGCGCCGGCACGCTCATCTCGTGTCGCTCGATCCGGCGGGGGTAGCCGGTGCCGTCCATCTTCTCGTGATGACCGGCGGCGTACTCCGGCACATTCTCCAAATGTTTCGGGAACGGCAGCTTTTCCAGCATCACGATGGTCTGAATGATGTGATGGTTGATCTTGTAGCGTTCCTCGTCGTTCAGCGTGCCCCGGCGGATCGCCAGATTGTGCAACTCGCCATTGTCGTATTCGTGCTCCGGCACCTCCATGCGGAAGCCGCGATCCTCCTCGTCGGGTGGCCGTTCGCGGTGCAGGCGGTGGATCACATGCGCATCCTTGTCGGCGAGCAGGTTCTCGACCGCCGGCAGGGTGGCGGCGGGCGTGCGTTCCATCCGGGTCCGCTCGTCGTGGCTGATGCCGAGGCGGTCGTCGAAGTGCCGGGTCCAGGTGGCGGCGGCGATGTCGTTCAGCCGCTCGACCCGCTCGTCCGACATGAACTCGCCGCCGATGTTGCATTCGGCGATGAAGGCGAAGTCCTCTTCCAGCCGGCGGAAGGTCTCGTCGCGAGCCGCCGCAAGGAGCGCCTCGTCGCCGCCCTCGAGCCGGCCTTTCAAGTAGGCGATTTCGGCGTCTCGGCGCAGCACTTCGAAGCGGGCCCGGATCTCGTGGACGCGGTTGTAGATCGTCTCCAGCTTGGTCGCCTTGTCGACGACGAATTCCGGCGTCGTGACCTTGCCGCAGTCATGCAGCCAGCCGGCGACCTGGAACTCGTACCATTCGTCCTCGTCGAAGGAGAACCCGGCGAAGGGGCCGTCCCCGGTTTCGCAGGCCGCCTCGGCCAGCATCATCGCCAGTTCCGGCACCCGGTTGCAGTGACCGCCGGTGTAGGGCGACTTTTCGTCGATCGCGCCGGCGATCAGCATGATGAAGGAATCGAGCAGTGCCTTCTGCGCTTCCAGCAACTGTTGGTTGTCGAGCGCCACGGCGGCCTGGGAGGCGAGCGCGCCGACATAGGATTCGAACTCCTCGGGGAAGCTCACCACGTCGCCGGATTCGGGGTCGCGGGCGTTGATCAGTTGCAGCACGCCGATGGCGTGGCCCTGCCGGGTCTTCATGGGCACCGTCAGAAACGACTTGGAACGGTAGTCCATCCCCTTGTCGACCCGCTTGGTGCCGGTGAAATCGAACTCCTCGGTATCGTAGGCATCGGGGATGTTGATGGTGAGCCCGCTGACGGCGACATGGGTGGCGACGTTGGAATTATTGGCCGTGCCCGCTTCGTCATACATCGGCAGGGAGTCGAACGCGATCGCCTCGCCCGTGGTCCCGCCCTTGGCGATGTCGAGCGTGTCGTTGCGGATGATCTCGAAGCGGAGCTCGTCGTCGTCCGTCCGCCGGTAGAGGGTGCCGCCGTCGGCGTTGGTCAGGTCCTTGGCCTCGCGCAGGATTGATTCCATGAGACGCGCCGAATTGCGGTCGGCGGAGAGCGCGATGCCGATCTCGATCAGTTTTTGCATCATCGCTTCGGGGCTGCGTCGGTCGTTTGGCGACCCGTCCCGGTCGAGGCCCTTCACCACGCCCTCGTAATGCGACAGCAACTCGCCATAGGCGCCAGCCGCCGGGCCCAACAGGCCGTCGCGGAGATCCTCCTTCGCGGATTCGAGAAACCGTCGTTCCTGCTGCATATCGATGCGTGACATCGGCGTTCCTCCGGGCGCGGCGGCCCACGTAAGCGACGCCCGCCTTTCTTGCGGAGCCGGCGTCGAATAGTCCCTCCCTGGCCGCTAGCCTCGCCCGACCGGGGCCCTTGGCACAAGGGTGTTCTCGGCGTCCGCTCCCGGCGCGGCCAAGCGCGGCGCCGTTCCGACTAGCGACGGCGAGAACCCTCGAGGGGCGGAGTCAGCCCGGCCAGGCCTGGGAGAGGCGGCCACCTTGGCGGACCGGGGCGGCGCGGCGGGCGAGGCCCGTTCGGGGATCGATTTCGAGATAGATCCCGCAGATCGTTGGCGCGCCCGTCGCCGGTTCCAGCCGCTTGGCGTTCATCTTGCGGCGGAAGCGGTCGATCGGTTCCGTCTTCTCCATCCCGATCACCGAGTCGTAGTCGCCGCACATGCCGGCGTCGGACTGATAGGCGGTACCGCGCGGCAGGATCTGGATGTCGGCCGTCGGCACGTGGGTGTGGGTGCCGATCACCGCGCTCACCCGGCCGTCGAGCAGGTGGCCGAGCGCCATCTTCTCGCTCGTCGCCTCGGCATGGATGTCGACCAACAGAAAGTCGAGATCGCGGCCGACCCGCAACTCCGCCATCACCGCCTCGGCGCAGGCGAAAGGATCGTCGAGCGGGTCCATGAAGAGCCGCCCCATCAGTTGCAATACGCCCGCCTTGCGGCCGTCGCCGAGTTCGTAGATTCCGAGGCCCCGACCGGGGGCGCTGGCGGGATAGTTGTAGGGGCGCAACAAGCGCGGTTCGGCATCGAACAGCGGCAGGGAATCGCGCTGGTCGAAGCCATGATTGCCAGTGACGATGACGTCGGCGCCGGCGCCAAACAGCTCGTTCGCGATCCGCTCGTTGAGGCCGAAGCCCCCGGCGGCGTTCTCCGCGTTGACGACGACGAAGTCGAGGCCCAGGCGTTCGCGGAACCCCGGCAGCGCCCGCGCCACCGCCTCGCGCGCCGCCCGTCCGACGATGTCGCCCAGATAGAGAACCTTCACTGCCGCATCTCTCCCCGTCTCAATTCGAACCTCCAACTCGGACCCGCCAGGTGCCGGCGTCGCTGACGAAGCCGTCGAGCGCGATATCGTTGGGCCCGGCCGGCACCCGTTCGATCTCCTGGCCGGCGAAGCCGATGCCGATCGCCACCGTCCCCGGTCCACCGTCCCCGCGAAGCGCCGCGAGGGTGCGGTCGTAGTAGCCGCCGCCATAACCGAGCCTGAGGCCCCGGCGATCGATCGCGAGGAGCGGCACCAGCAGCACCTGGGGCCGGACCTCGGGTGCCGTCGCCGGCGGCGTCGCCACTCGGAAGCGGCCGATTTCCAGCGCCGTCTCCGGCGTCCACCGGCGGAATACGAGCGCGCTCCCCCTCGGGCCCGTAACCGGTAGGGCACAGACGTGGCCCCGGGCATGAAGCGCCCGCAGGATCTCGCGCGTGTCGAACTCGCCGACCAGCGGCCAATAGGCCGACACCACCTGGCCCGGCGAAAGCGACGGATCCGCCAGCAGATAATCGCGCGCCCTGATCGCGGCTTCGGTGTCGGCCGCCGCCGCGAGCGCCGCGCGCCGACGAATCTGGACCTCGCGCAGCCGAGCTTTCTCCTCGCTCGGCGATGCCGTATCCGCGCCGTCGCTCATGCCTGCCCCGCCATCGGCTCACAACGCGAGCCGGACGGGTCCGCGATTGCCGTCGGCGTAAGTCGGTCCGCTGTGGCCTGCCTCGGCAGGTGGGCACCGTGGTACCAGAGCCAGGACTCCGGCAGGGACAGCTCCCGTCACAACGTGCATTGCCCCAGGGACTCGTTTAGCCTGACGAACAGCGCAGAAGCCCGTCCGATCTGCATAGTTAGGCGCTCTCCAGCCGTTCGGCAACATGCTCCAGCCGTTTAAGCAGGCTTTCGAGCGCTTCCCACGCCGCGCCATCGTCGCTCGCGCTCGCCCGTGTCAGGCCCGCGCCGTTGCCGCCGCCGTCGACGCCGCGCAGTTCGTCCAGCTCCAGATAGGCGGCCGACAGCTCGTCGGCCAGCACCAGCGCCGTCATCAACAGCAGCCGGGCCTCGCCCACCTGGCCCGCGCGCCCGACCAGGTCGTCGGCGTGGTGGTTGATATAGCTGGCGAGGTATTCGATGTGTTCTTCCTCGCCGTCGTCGCAGGCGATCTGGTAGTCGCGTCCGTTGACGGTGATCGAGACCTGACCCATTTCAGCCCTCCAGAACCGCGCGCAGTTCGCCGATCGCGGCATCCAGGCGCTGCGAGACCGTGTCCCTGATCTCCCGGAATTCCGCGTGCTCGCCCTTCAACGTCTCCAGTTCGCCCTGGAGCCGGGCCTTGTCTGCCTCGGCCGCCCGACGAGCCTCGAATTCGCCCGACTCCCCCGCCATTTCCCGGCGTTGTTCGACTGCCTCGACCGCCGTTTCGATCCGGTCGAGGGCCGCTTCCAGGCGCTCTTTTATGCTGTCGGCCTTGTTCATACGATCTTCCGAATTTTAGCCGGACCCACCCCTTGAGCCCTAAGGGATTCACACATCTTCATGGAGCGCCCAGCCCTGTTGCATGGATTTGAACTGCTGCCAGCCGTTGTGCATGGTTATGGGACCGGGAGGGCGCTCGGAGGGGTAGCCGTTCCAGCCGCCGAGGCGGGCGATGATCCAGGCGAGCCAGGCCAGTGTTCCATCGAGATGCGGGTTCTTTTGCTTGGCGGTCTTGCCTTCGAGTTCGTGCAGCAGCGCGCGGGCGAAGGGAAGGAGTTCGGGGTCCAAGACATCGCTGGCCGGACGCCCGCCCCCGCCGTCACGGGCCAACACCAGTTGCATGATGCGAACCGCCGCCACGAGCGCCATCGCCGCCAGCTTCATCAGGGCCTCGGCGCTCGTGACTTGGCTGCTCTCGATGTTCAGGCCTTGGCGCTTCAGGGTTCGGAAGATTTGCTCGATATGCCAGCGCTCGCGATACCAGCCGACGATGCGCCATGCGTCTTCCGCCTTTTCGACACCATGGGTGGTCAAGAGCAGCCAGTGGATCGGCTCGGCCACCTGGCTATCGACCTCGCGCACCTCGACCAGACGAAGGCTCAGGCTTTCCGGCGCCGTCGGGTCGGTGCAACGCTCCGGCCGCTTGATGGTCACCGTGCCGAAGCGCAGGGACAGCGTCGCCTTGCGCTTCTTGCGTCCAGGCTGGGCCCGCGGCTCGATCTTCCGACGCCCGGCCTCCCGCCAACTCTCGGCCACATCGAACAACCTGCCGCCGCCCACCAGCGCACGGTCACGCGAGGCCCGCGTGATCATGTCACACCGCGCGTCGGGAAGCCGGGCCCATTCCTCGTAGATGTCGCTCTCGCGATCGCCGATCACCGTGACCCGCGCCGCCCTCGCCAGAACCCCCTTGGCCTGTTCGGCCACCTCGAGCCAGCGGTACGACTCCTTCCCTTCGATCGGAAGCTTGCGGTAAGCCCGTACTCGACGCGCCTCCACGGCGTCTTCCGGCGGCTCCGGGCGGGTCCAGAGCTCGGCCCCCGCCAAGCCCAGCAGCGTCCCATCCTCGGCGTCCACGGCGATCACGGGATGCACGAAAAACCCCCGATCACTACCGTTGCCAGCGGGGCCGAGACCCCGTACCCGTCCCCGATGATGCTCGTAGTTCAGCTCCGTGGTGTCCTGGATCGCCAGGACATGCCGCCCCCGGCAACTCGCCTCCAGCGGGCGGCTCGCCGCCGCGACAATCTCTCCCTCCGTCACCTTGGGATTGGCGAGAAAGCGGCCAAAACCGAGTTCCTCCGCCCGTCCTCGCCCGATGCGGCGCAATATGCAGCTCGACCGCGCCACCAAGCGCCTAAAAAGAAGGCCCCCCTTTTTTCCAGCCGTTTGTCCCCAAAGCGGCCAGTCCACGCCGTCGCTGTAACAAACATTGTCGCGGCTCCCTCCAAATAAATCACGGGCCGCCTCAATATGAATCACACTCCATTCACCCGTGGCAACAACATATTGACACCTACTACCAACATCCCACTCTTTGTGTGCATGCCTTTGCCCTTGAGCCACTGGGCACAATAGGTCTCGTGTCGAGCCATCGTCAACCAATGTCGGGCGCCAAATCCGGTCACTCCATCCCGGTTCGAGGCGTCGCGATCGGTCGATTTCGGCCGCGTACGACGCGTTTGACGTTCGGCCGTTGTTTCCACGGCTAAAATTTAATAGTCTAAATATTCCGGGCTCGGCGGGCGTTCTGCCGATTGCAAAAAAGACGGGGCGAACACGTCGGCCGGGCGCCAAGCGCGGAGTGCGGCCGACGGTGGTTTGTTCCAAATAACGGCCAAGTCGTCGGGTGCGCCCGCTTGGCCGGGACCGAACCCGTAGTCTTCTATTGCCGCTGAAATGGTGGATTTTCGCGCCGTGGGTAGGAATAGTATTGGACCGTTGGCCGGAGTGACGATCCTCGCTATCGTCGTTGTCTCGGTCGGATCGTCCTTGTGGATTGGCGCACGGCTGAGAAGCGACGCCCATGACGCTTGGCTGAACAAGGGAAAGTCCGACGCGGCCCGCATGACGGAAGGCGTACTGCTCCGGATCTCGAAGGCCGAAATCGATCTCAGGGCCCTTGCCGGACGTCTCGACGGCGCGGCTTCACTCAACCAGGCGAGTTTTTCCCGCCTTGTCGAAGAGGCGGAGACCTGGGACCCGGACATCACTTTCTCGTCGGTGGCTTACGCGCGACGCATTCCTCGCCATCGGCGCACCGGCTACGAACGCGACGTCGGCGCCCAACTGACGATCGTCGGCAAGCCCGGAGAGCGGGCGCCCGACGTCTCCGAAAGTTTCGCGGTGCATCTGGCCTCGCGCCGACAGATGGAACTCCGACTTCATTCCGATCTCGTTACGCACCCGGCCATGAAGATGGTGGTCGCCGGGGCGCATCGGATGCCGGGGCACGTGATCTTGGGACCGAGCTTCGTCGCCCGGAACGGTGACCGGCATGCGCTGATCGGTACCGCTACCGACCTCGCTGGCGGGACCGACGTCATGGTGGCGGCGATCAATCTCGCGAAATTCTTGGCTCAATTCGTGAATTATATGCGTCACCTTGTTACGGCGGCGGCGAGGCAGGCTCGGTCATTGGCGCCGGGGGCGAGGCCGACGAGGTGGAACCAGCTCAGGTAGTTGTCCAGATAGCGGGTGGCGATGCCGCGGCGGGGACGCAGCAAGTCCTTCAACCGGCTGTGGCGGCTGTTCACCGTCTGCACATGCAGATCGCCCCGAACCCGTTCCCCCATCGAGCGGTTGAGTGCTTCGTGGCTCACCCCGAGCGCGGCGGCGCAAGGTGGATAGCTCGCGCCACCGTCGGAGACCAGCAGGGCGTCCTTCGCGACCACCGGGTCGAGAGCAGCCGTGAGCGCCGCCGCGTCGACCCTGGGCAGCACCGCGCTCACCGTCGTCCCGCTCCGGTCCGCCGCCATGAGAACCGGCACCTGCTCGCGCGAGAGGCCGCGCTTCTTCGCCTTGCCGCCCCGCCGCCGTGCCTTGCGTCCCAGCCCGCGCGCGCCCTTCCGGCTCTCCAGGACGTAGGTCTCGTCCGCTTCCACGATCCCCTTGAGCACCTCCGAATCGCTCCGCGCCGCCGCCAGAAACCGGTGACGCCAGCGGAACGCCGTGCTCACCGCCACGTCGCAGCGCGCCGCCGAGGCCTTCACCGTCTCCCCCTCCGCCAGCGACGCCCCGAACGACAGCCAGCGTTCCTTGTGGTGCAGGCCCGACAGCGGCGTACCGGTCAGCGCGTTGAAGGTCCTGCCGCAGCCCTTGCACTGGTAGCGCCGCAGACCCCGCGCCATACCGCGCGAAACCGCCCCTTCGCTCGCGCAGTGCGGACAGCGCCGGGCCTCGTCCACACCAAGCTCGATCGCGGCCTTCGATGCCTCGCCTTCGCTCCGGCCCGACAGCACCGCGAGCGCCTCGTGCCGCTGCACGCGCGTCAGCCCGCGCGCCGCCGAAAGCCACACCTGGAAACCCTTGCCGTCCATGACCCAACCTCCTGACGTTCCGGGCATTCTATCACAAATGCATACGTTTCACGAATTGAGCCAAATTCTTTTCCGTTTTCTCCAAGGACTATCTAGCGCACGGGTTTCGCTTGCGCCTCATGGAACGCGATGGTGCGGCGCGGCAGGAAAATGTTTTCATTCCGGTCATCGGGTCGGCGGAGGCACCGCCAGGGGTCGCCAGGACGGAGATAGCCCGAATCACGATCGGTCACACCCGCTGGGATCTGCATTAGGATATTTTGCCTGTTTATCTTGGCGGTCCAGCCGATGGCTCGGGTCGTCTGGTCCCCGTCGGCGGGACGTCGTTATCTATCTTCATCGCCCTTCTCATCGGGTATTTATCGACTTGAAACAGCCGCATGCAACCCGCTTCCGGCGGCCGGAAAGATCAGTTGATAAGAGACTCCGTGCCTTTCCAACGGGCCTTGGATGCGATCGATCAGGGCATCGCGTTGTGGAATGGCGATGAACGGCTGGTTCTTTGGAACGAACGCTGCCTCGACTTCTGGCGTCTACCGAAAGAAAGAGTCCGCATCGATATGCCGATGCGCGAGCTTCGCCAGCACTTGGCCGAACAGGGCATCTATGGCGGCGATGAATCGTTTGGACTTTCGGACTACGACTCCGATCAGATCGCGGAGGCTGGCGATGAAACCGGCGCCATATTGACTTCTCTCGAGGGGCGGAGCGTTCAAATTCGCCGCTTTCCCATGGAGCGGGGTGGATACGTCGAGGTCTATGGCGACGTGACCGAACATGAGCGCGCCAGGGAAGACCTCGGACGCTCGCGCGACGATCTGGAGCGGCGAATAGCCGAGCGAACCGGGGACCTGAAGGAGGCCCATGATAGAGCGGTGATCGCCAGCGAAGCAAAATCCGAGTTTCTGGCGCACATGAGCCATGAACTGAGAACGCCACTAAATGCCATCATCGGGTTTTCGCAAATGAACGCTGCCCAAACCTATGGACCTTTGGGGCATGACAAGTATTTGGAATACGCGAACATAATAGTGTCGACCGGAGAACATCTCCTGGAACTCATATCGGACATCCTGGAATTGTCGCAATTCGAAGCCAATGTCGTTACTTTGACTCAGGAAAACGTCGATTTGACGTCGCTGACGAAATTGGCTGCGGAGATCGTATCTACCCAGGCCGCGAAATCGAATTTGACCATTTCGGTGTCGATCGCGGATGAAGCCTCGATGATTTACGGCGCCGGCCGCCGGCTGAGGCAGATGTTGATCAATTTGCTGGATAATGCGGTAAAGTTCACCCTCGCGGGCGGTGAAATACATGTGAGAATCGACCTGGACGAGGATAATTCGATGGCCGTGAGCGTTTCCGACAATGGCGTCGGCATTCCGGAAGAAGATCTCGCGTAAATCACCGAGCCTTTCAGGCGTTCCCGCTCCAATCCCCTGATCCAAGATCGGCAAGGCGCGGGACTCGGACTCGCGCTGGTGAAATATCTCGTCGAGCTGCACGGTGGCGCGTTGACGCTGGAAAGCGAAGTCGGGCGGGGCACGACGGCCACTCTCCGCTTTCCGGCGGAACGAACCGTGGTGTCCCCGGCATCGCCGCTCGCCGCGACCGTGGAACATTCGGGATCGCCGGGGTGACTTCCGGTAAGTGATGCCCATTGCCATGAATGGCGACACCTTGCCCGCCTTTTCGCATCCATGCCCCGGGGGCGAATGTCGGTGGTCGACCTCGGTGTTCCAACCGCCATGATCGCCGCTCCCAGTCGACGGAGGGGAGATGGGCCCCGTGTCCAGCCATGTGATCGATTCCGTGCTTTACGGGGCGAGTTGCGCACCGGAGGATTACCGCGCCATTTACACCGACGAGAACCGGGTGAGGAAGTGGTTCGAGGTCGAGGTGGCGTTGGCCGAGGCCCAAGCCGAGCTGGACATGATCCCGGAGACGGCGGCGGCCGAGATCGCCACCAAGGCCCGGGTCGAGGACGTCGACCTGGATGCCATCGGCGCCGGCATCGCCGAGACGTCGCATCCCCTGGTCCCGGCGCTACGCCCGCTGGAACATCTCCGCCGGGACGGAGCCGGTGAGTTCCTCCATTGGGGTGCCACGACCCAGGACATCATGGACACCGGCGCGATCCTGCAGGCGCGGGAGGCTTGGGCACTGCTCCGCGCCGACCTGGAGCGGATCTCGTCGAACCTGGCGGCCAGGGCGGAGGAGCACAAGAACACGGTCATGGTCGGCCGCACCCACCGGCAGCAGGCGCTGCCCATCACCTTCGGCCACAAACTCGCGGTCTGGATTGCCGAACTCGGCCGTCACCGGCGGCGCCTCGACGAGGCGCAAGGGCGGATTTTCGTCGGCAACGTCACCGGCGCGGTCGGCTCCATGGCGTCCTTCGGCGAGAAGGGGCTCGAGATGCAGGCCCGCGTGCTCGACAAACTCGGGCTCGGCACGCCGGAATTCTGCTGGCAATCGTCCCGCGACCGGATCGTCGAACTGGCCGCGCTCATGGTCCAGGTTAGCGGCACCCTCGGCAAGGTGGCGAGGGAAATATACAGCCCGCGGAAGCCGGAGATCGGCGAGCCGCGCGAGCCCTTCCACGTCGGCAGGGTGGGCAGCTCCACCATGCCGCACAAGCAGAATCCGGCCTCCGTCGAATTGTCCTTCGCCCTGTCGCGCCTGGTTCGCGCGCGGTTCGTGGCCCTGACCGACGCGGCGCCGCACGAGCATGAGCGGGACGCCGGCCTGTTCGGGGTTGAACTCGCCGCCCTGCCGGAGATCTTGATCTACACTGGCGCGCTGGCCCGGCGAATGGCGGCGGTGACCGCCGGCATGGAGGTACGGCCGGCGCGGAAGCGGGCCAATGCCGACCTCTTGGGCGGCCTGCTGCTTTCCGAGCGGGTAATGCTGGTGCTGGGCGAGACGATCGGCTAGTAGACCGCGCACGAGGTGGTCTACGAGGTCGCCATGCGGACCCAGGAGGAAGGCGTCGACTTTCGCCGGGCACTCGGCGAGGACGCCCGCGTCAGCGCCCACCTGGATGCCGCGACGATCGAGCGCCTGCTCGACCCGGCCGACTACGTCGGGCTCTCCGCCCAAATCGTCGACAATGTGCTGGCGGCGCGCTGACGGAGCGAGGCGGCCGAGGACTCGCCGTCCATGAGGCTTGGTCTCAGCGGATAAAGACGTGGACTTCGCTGGTGCTGGCGCCGGGACTGGTGGTCGCGGCCAGCGACACCCGGCTCGCCGGCATGCCCATCTCGGTCAGCGACTTCATCACCCGGTTGGCAAAGCGCTTGGACCGTGACTGGTTGAGCGCTACCTGCGCCGCCTTGCCGGCGGACGGCGTCACCGCGACGACGTCGAAGTTCGCCGCCGGCTGGTTCTGCAACGCGCGAGAGACGGCGGAATAGAGCGCCCGCTCGTACGGCACGTCCGGTCGGTCGAAACGGATCACCACCAGCGGCCGCCTGCCGCTGGAGACGAAGCCGCCGCGCGGAGTCGAAGAGCTGGCGAAGGCCTGCCTGCCACCGCCGCCATAGGCGGAGCGGATCGCAAGATTGGAGCCGAACAGCTCGCCGTTTTTCACGGCTTGGCTGAGCGTCGTCAGGTTGGCCCGCTCGGTGGAGACATAGGCGCTCTGGCGGGAGATATCCTCGTTGATCTCGCCCAGCAGGCGGTCGACCAGAACGGCCGTGCGGTTGGTGTCGTCCTCCAGTATCGCCAGCTGCCGGTGGTCTTCGTCGATCGCGCCGGTGAGGCCATAGGCGGCCCTAGCCGACTCGAGCACGTAGTTGGCCAGCGCCGAGTTGCTGGCGACGTCGTTTGCGAGCGTGTTGAGCGCCAAGATATCGCCGTTCACCCGGTCGAGTTCGGCCTGGGCGGCGTTCCACTGACTGACCAGCACCGGATTGCCGGGCGTGGTGCCGAGCTGCAGGCGCGAGGTAACCGCCGCGACGGTGCCGTGGTAGCGCTGGGCGTTTTCGACCGTGGCGCGGCGAATCTGGATCAGCCGCTCGTTCTGGCCGTCCAGGCGTTCGTTCAGGCGGTCGAGTTCGCTCCGGAGCGAGGAAACCCTCTGGCCGACGAGCGTACCGCTCCGCCGCACCCGCACCGACGTCATCGGGGCCGGCGCGGAAGCCTGGTCCGCGAACTGGGGCGGCGGCGGGGCGCCGGTCGAGACGGGCGCGGGTGCCGGCGTCGCGGGCTCGTCCGAGCTGAACGGCCACAGATCCTCGGAGTCGACCGAGCATCCCGCGAGGGAAATCGACATGATGACAACGGCAACCTTGACGCTTCGCAACCCATTGCTCCCGATTATGGTTTCCTCACCAGTGCCGGCGTACCCCGGGGTCCGTCGTTCGACCGGAACGGCGACGACGTCCAACCCGACGAGGCTCGCGGCCCACAGGCTCGAAATCGCTCGGGTTCGCGATTTCGCTCCCCCGCCATCCTAGCCGACATCGGGTGCGGCGGCAAGCGGCGTCAAAGCGCCGCATGGCCCGGATGCGCGCATGGACGACGCCGGGCCCGCGCCGGATCGACGCCGTCAGACATGACCTTGGATCGCGACGGGAACATAGGGAGCCTCGAGGCGGGCGCATTCGTCATCGCTCAGCGTCAGCTCGCTCGCCTCGACCAACTGGGCGAGGTGATCGGGTTGCGTCATGCCGACCACGGGTGACGTGACGGCGGGTTGCCGCAACAGCCAGGCGAGCGCCACCTGCATGCGCGCCACGCCGCGTGCCCGCGCGCTCGACGCGATGGCCACCCGGCCATCGATCGATCTCGACCTTGCCGCAGGGCGCGCGATTCCCTATCCTGAAAACTGGAAACGAGATCATCTGGTGGGGTTCGGCTCGTGCTTTATTTGGACCTAGCGGGCGCGCGATCGCGGGCGCGGCGCGATCTCGATCTAAATCGCTAAATTATCGAGCGGTCACGTCATGCGCACGGTCCGCGCCCATGTTTCCGCCAAATTCGCCCGATCATGTTTTTTCATGCCTCGGGCATTCGCAACCGGATCGGTTCGATCATACGCGTTGATTTCCCTCGTGTCCGTCGCGTTTCTGCTCGGGTGCGCGACGTCGTTCGATGAGGAGGCGAGACCGTCCGATGGCTTCACCAACTTCGAGGCCGCGCCGGTCCACCCCATCGTACTGAATAGCGATGGCTCGCATCTCTTTGCCCTAAATACGGCCGACGACCGACTGGAAATCTTCGAGGCGAGCGATGGCGGGTTGCGGTCGGTCGGGGAGACCATGGTGGGCTTGCGGCCCGTGGCGATCACCTTACGCAACGACAATGAAGCATGGGTTGCAAATCATCTTTCCGATTCCGTGAATATCGTGGATGTCGGCGATCCGAGCCGTCCGCGCGTCGTTCGCACGTTGCAAGTCGGGGATGAACCGCGAGGCATCGTCGCGGCGGGTCCCGACCGAAGATGGGTCCTGGTCGCGACCGCGTATCGGGGCCAGTCGCTGAAGCCGGGCCTCGGCCGCGCCCGTATTTCGATTTTCGATGGCGAACACCCTGAATTGCCGCCAAAAAGCATCGATCTTTTCGGCACGAAACCGCGGGCTCTCGCGGTGTCCGCCGATGGCAAGCGCGTCTTTGCCGGCATCTTCCATTCGGGCAACGGCACGGCGGCGGTCGGCAGCGCGCGGGCCGCCGCGATGGGGCGGGTTCCGGTGTATGACAAGGAGAACCTTCCGCCTGTCGATGGGCGGCCCAGTCAGGGGGCCATTGTCCGACGCATGGCCAAACGGTGGCGCGACTTCGACGGGCAAGATTGGTCGGATGCCATAGCTTTCGATTTGCCGGACTACGATGTGTTCGTGATCGATGTCTCCACGGACGATTTTTCCGTTACCGACAAAATCTCCGGGGTCGGAACTGTCCTGTTCGATATCGTGGTCACGCCGGGCCGAGGAGAGATTTGGGTGTCGAACACCGAGGCGAGAAACTTTACGCCACGGGAAGGCCGGTTACGTTCCAGCTTCGCAAGCAATCGTATCACCAGACTCATTCATGGTGACGGAAAGTGGAAGATACATCCGGTCGAACTCAATCGACACGTCGATACCCGCTCGACTTCCGGGAGCGAGAAAGAGCGAGCACTGAGTGTTGCCCAGCCAATGGGGATCGCCTTTGATTCGAGCCGGGACATGGCCTATGTCGCCGGCTTCGCTTCGGGCAAGGTGGCGGTGCTCGGTCGGGACACCCAGGTCATCGACCGCATTGACGTCGGATTTGGCCCAGCGGGTTTGGCATTCGATCCTCGGCGTCGCCGCCTTTACGTCTACAATCATCTCGACGCCACGATTTCGGTCGTCGAAACGGATCATCGTCGTGTCGTCAGTACGGTCGCCTTGCGCCATAACCCCGTGACCGATGTAATCAAGTCGGGTCGGCCATTGCTTTTCGACGCGCGGGCGTTTTCCGCCCACGGGACGCTGTCCTGCGCCACTTGCCATGTGTTCGCGGATCTGGACGGGCTGGCCTGGGATCTGGGGAAACCGGACGGCCCGATAGTGGAGATCCCGAAGAACCTCATCAACGAAGTCATCCCCGTCACGCAGGCTTTCCATCCCCTCAAAGGCCCGATGATGACACAGAGTTTGCGCGGGCTTCGCGACACCGCACCGTTCCATTGGCGTGGCGACCGTTTCGGACGGAACGCCGCCGTACCTGGTGGCGATCTCGAGAGTTTCAAGGATTTCAACAAGGTCTATGTCGACTTGATGGGTTTGGACGAGGTGACTTCGGATACCCAGATGGACGCATTCGCCAAGTATGCGCTCACAATTCAATATCCGCCAAACCCGAATGAGGCGATCGATCGCAAACTTTCACCAACGCGGGAGTCCGGTCGAACCTTCTTCACCAGCCAGTTCCCCGTCGATCGCGGCGCCATCAGTTGCGTCGAGTGCCATTCTCCCCCCAGCGGCACCAATCGCCGCATGAATTTCGAGGGATTCCAGTTATCACGAGACCTGAAGACTCCGCACCTTCGCAACATCTATCAAAAAGTGGGACGCTTCGAGGAGTCCGGCCCTCAAATATCTGGATTTGGAATGACGCACGATGGCAGCATGGGGACCGTGGTGGATTTTCTACGATTGAACGTGTTTGAATTTCCTGATGAAACCATGGCCAAGAATGATGTTTTTCGGCGTAACTTGAATGATTTCGTGATGGCCTTCCCGACCGGCATGGCGCCGGCGGTGGGCAGGCAGGTCACGATCCGGCCGAACGATGGTGCCGGCCCGAAAGATTCTGTTTCTATTCTTATGGAACGCACCACGCTCGGCGATTGTGACCTTGTCGCTCGCGCCAGGATAGATGGCGAGAAACGGGGCTGGCTGTTCCGGGACTCCATTTTTACTGGTGACCGAAGCGCCGATTCCACGTTGAGATTCAAAGCGCTGCTGAAGCGATACGGTAATGCGCCGGTGACGTTTCTCTGCGTGCCGCCCGGTGACGGCGTGCGCAGTGCCCTCGACCGTGATTCGGATGGCCATCGCGATGGTGACGAACGGCGGTTCGGCAGCGATCCGACGGACTCCGGGAGCGTTCCCGTACCCGAGTTGGCCAAGCGATCGAGAGACGGGACGTAGCGATGCTCCGCGCTTCCCGGCCTCGTTCGCCGATGGGATTCCTCTGCGCTATCGTCGTGGGCTTGCTCTTGAGCGGTTGCGCCACGTCGCCGAAGACCTACCGGGCTATCGGAATGGTTGCGGGTAGCGCTGTCGATACCCGGGTCGACTCGCCGATTGCGGCTTATTATCTCGGTCAATATCTCGCTGGCGTGCGCGCCCGACCGGAAATCGACCGGCGCATCGAAGCACTATATGAGACGGCCGACGCGACGGGACTTCCGGATCGGGAACGGCTCCGAGATATCGCGAAGGAGTTCTCCGTCGATTTCGCGGCCCTATACTTTGCCGACCGGATAGGGCGAGTTGAGCGCAACAGTATTTGGCGAACGGAATTCATCCGGCAAGTCAAGCTGACGCAAACGTCGGGCGTGGCCCGCGCCAACGGCTCGGACCAGTATGAATTTTTGTTCGTGCCTGGTTTCCTCTACCGGCGACACCCGGAGACGGGCGCCGACTTGATATCTCCTCACAAGGCGCTGCGCGACGCGGGTATAGCCACTCATTGGGTCGAAACGGACGAAGAGGGAACGGTCGAGGAGAACGCCGAGATTTTACTCGGTGAACTGCGATCTCGGTCCAAAACCAAACGAAAGATAATTCTCGTGAGTGCCAGCAAAGGCGGCCCCGAGGTCGCCTTGGCTCTGACGAATTATTTTCGGGAGAATCGCGATGGGGCAAAAGCCTGGATCAATTTGGTGGGGACATTACAAGGCACCGCGCTAGCGGACGACATAATGTCCGATGGTCCGCTGCCTCGTTATCGTTCCTATTTCAAATCGGACAGCCTGAAGAGTATCAATACGGCGAACAGCCGCGCGCGTTTCGATAGCTTCGACCTGCCGGAGACTCTTTTGATCGTCAATTACATCGGAATACCGGTGATCGGCACCGTCTCGTCAATGGCCGATATAGGATACGACAGCTTGCGCCGATTCGGACCCAACGATGGTCTGTCGCTGCTCGGTGACCTGATCGCGCCCAATAGCATTACGTTGGCTGATTTCGGGCGTGATCACTTCCTGCTTGGCGAGAGCATCGGCAAGCGGGCGGTGGCGCTCGCCAATGCCGTCATGAACCGGCTGGAGGCTTGCGAAGAAAGCCGGAAAGCAATTCGAGCCACGCAACGGCCCATTCTGTCTTGCGGCTTGGCGAAGTCCTCTCGAGCGATACCAACCGACGTGTTCGACGCCACGCCGCCTACAGAATCCGACCCAGCGCCTCGAACAATCGCTCGGCGTCTTCCTCGTCGTTATAGAGGTGGGGCGTGACGCGGAGGCTGTCGCCTCGCACGCTGAGGTGGACGTTCTGGTCGCGCAGCGCCGCCAGGAGGCCGTCGGGCAGGCCGCCGGGACGCCGCAGCCCGAGGAAGTGGCCGGCGCGTAGGTCCGCGGGCGCGGCCTGGAAGCCGAATTCGCCGGCGCGCTCGACGATGGCGTCGTTGTAGGCCCGCAAGGTCGCCTGGATTTCGGCCGGGCCCCACTCGACCAGCATCGCCAGAGCCGTTTCGGCCATGGGCATCAGGGCGAAGTTGGCGTTTTCGCCGACGTCGTGGCGGCGCGCGCCCGGCTGGAAGCCGTCCCGGTAGTTCAAGAGATCGGCGAAGTTTTCCGCGCCCAGCCGAGACATCCAGCCGTGTTCCAGAGGTCGGCCCGTCTGGTGCCTCGGCGCCACGTAGCAGAAGCCGAGCGAATAGGGCCCCATCAGCCACTTGTAGCAGGCGGCCACGGCGAAATCGGGTTGCACCTCGGCGACGTCGAAGGGCATGGCGCCCAAGGACTGGGTCAGGTCCAGTACCAGGGCCGCGCCCACCTCGCGCGCCCGCAGGCCCACCTGGACCAGGTCGATCATGCCGCCGTCGGTCCAGTGGCATTGCGCGGTGGCGACCAGGGCGGTGTCGGCGCCAATCGCCTCCAAGAGCGCCGGACTCCAATCGCCCGAGGCCGGCCGGGCCACGGTCGCCAAGGTGGCGCCGGTCTCGGCCGCCAGCTCCCGCCAATGGTAGATGTTGGAGGGGAACTGGTCCGCCAGCACGACGATCCGTTCCCCCGCCTTCACCTCGATGTTGGCGGCGGCGAGCGCGATGCCGTAGCTCGCCGCGGGCACGACGGAGACGTCTTGGGCCTCTGCCCCCATCAGGGCCGCGAAATGGCCGCGCGCCCGGTTCGTCGTCGGGAAGAAATCCTCGGCCGCGATGGTCCAGGGCCGCGCCTTGACCCGGACGCCGGCGAGGCCGGCTTCGACCACCCGGTTGGCCAAGGGCGACATGTAGGCGCAATTGAGATAGGCGACCTCGCGCGGCAGGTCGAAGAGGTGGCGTTGAGACGGGATCATCGGCATGGCTCCAGGGAGGGACGATGGGCCCAAGGGAAGCCGCCCCCGCCGGCCCCTGTCAATCGCAATTCCGCCGAATTGTCACAGCGACAATCCGCCTGTTGACAGGAGCGGGCGGCATTCGAATATTCCCGGCGCGGGCATTGCCGCACCGCGAAAATTCAAGGCGGCGAGATGATGACTTCGAGCGCTGGACGGCCGAACGAACGGCCGGCGAGACCACACTTTTCCTCCGGCCCCTGCGCCAAGCGGCCGGGCTGGACGCCCGAGGTGCTGAGCGATGCGTTGCTGGGCCGCTCGCACCGCTCGGCGCCCGGCAAGGCGCGGTTGGCGGAAGCCTTGGCGCGCACCCGAACGGTGCTGGAAGTGCCGGAAAGCCACAGGATCGCGATCGTGCCGGCCTCGGATACGGGCGCGGTGGAAATGGCGCTCTGGTCGTTCTTGGGCGCGCGCGGCGTCGAAATCCTGGCCTGGGAGAGTTTCGGCCGCGGCTGGGTGACCGACGTGGTGAAGCAGCTTCGGCTGGAGGACGTGCGCGTATCCGCCGCCGACTATGGCGAGCTGCCCGACCTCGGGGCCGTGGATTTCACCCGCGACGTGGTGTTCTGCTGGAATGGGACCACCTCGGGCGTCAAGGTGCCGGACGGCGCGTGGATCTCCGACGAGCGGGAGGGCCTGGTGATCGCCGACGCGACCTCGGCCGCCTTCGCCATGCCACTCGCCTGGGAGAAACTCGATGTCGCCACCTTCTCCTGGCAGAAGGTGCTGGGGGGAGAGGCACAGCACGGCATGCTGGTGTTGGGGCCCCGCGCGGTTGAACGGCTCGAAAGCCACACGCCGCCCTGGCCGCTGCCGAAGCTATTCCGACTGGTGAAGGGCGGCAAGCTCGACGCCTCGATCTTCGAGGGCAGCACCATCAATACGCCGTCCATGCTCTGCGTCGAGGACTATCTCGACACGCTCAAGTGGGCGGAAGGCATCGGCGGCCTCTCGGGTCTGATCGGCCGCTGTCGCGCCAATCTGGCGGTGATCGAGGATTGGGTGGTGAAGACCGACTGGGTGGATTTCCTCGCCGCCGACGCGGCGATCCGCTCCGAGACCTCGATCTGCCTTTCGATCGCCGATCCTTGGTTCCTCGGGCTTCCGGCAAACGAGCAGGCCGCTTTCACCAAGGCGCTTGCCCAACTGCTGGAGGACGAGGGCGTCGCCTTCGACGTCAACGGCTACCGCGACGCACCGCCGGGCCTCAGAATCTGGGGCGGGGCGACGATCGAGGCCGACGACATGGCCCGCCTCGTGCCCTGGCTCGAGTGGGCCTTCGCCGAAACCCTCGCCGCGCGCCGCGCCGCGGCCTGACGAACGGAGCCTATCCGATGCCCAAGGTTCTGATCGCCGACGAGATGAGCCCGCGCGCCGCCGAGATCTTTTCCGAGCGGGGGCTCGAGGTGGAGACGCGCACCGGTCTCGCGCCCGACGACCTGCTGGGCGCGATCGCCGACTATGACGGCCTCGCCATCCGTTCCGCCACCAAGGTCACCGCCGATGTGCTGGCGAAGGCCGCGCGGCTGAAAGTCATCGGCCGCGCCGGCATCGGCGTCGACAACGTCGACCTGGTGGCCGCGACCCAGGCCGGCGTCTGCGTCATGAACACCCCTTTCGGCAACGCCATCACCACGGCCGAGCACGCGATCGCCATGATGTTCGCGCTCGCCCGCCAGATCGCCGCCGCCGACCGCTCGACGCAAGCGGGCAAGTGGGAAAAGAACGCCTTCATGGGCATGGAGCTGTTCGGCAAGACCCTCGGCATTGTCGGCTGCGGCAACATCGGCGCCATCGTAGCCGACCGGGCGCTGGGCCTGAAGATGCGCGTCGTCGCCCACGACCCCTACCTCTCGGGCGACCGGGCGCTGGAGCTGGGGGTCGAGAAGGTCGATTTCGAGGAATTGCTGGCCCGGGCCGACGTCATCACGCTGCATACGCCCTTGACCGACGGCACCCGCCACCTGTTCGACGCGGCCGCGCTGGCCAAGGCCAAGCCGGGCGTCAGGATCATAAATTGCGCGCGGGGCGGCCTGGTGGTGGAGACGGACCTGCGCGCCGCTCTCGACTCGGGCCACGTCGCGGGTGCGGCCTTCGACGTCTTCGTCGAGGAGCCGGCGCGCGAGAATCCGCTCTTCGGCCACCCGAACGTGGTGGCGACTCCGCACCTGGGCGCGGCGACGGAGGAAGCGCAGGAGAACGTCGCGCTGCAGGTCGCCGAGCAGATGAGCGATTTCCTGATCGACGGCGCCGTCTCCAACGCGCTCAACATGGCCTCGGTCACGGCGGAGGAGGCGCCGCGCCTGAAGCCCTATACCGCGCTCGCCGGCTTGCTCGGCTCATTCGCCGGGCAATTGACCGAGTCGGCGGTGAAGGCGATCCACATCGAATACGAAGGCCACGTCGCCACCCTCAATACCCGGCCCTTGACCGCCATCGCGGTCGAGGGGCTGCTGAGCCCACTGATGGCCGGAGTCAACATGGTGAACGCGCCGGTGATCGCGCGGAATCGCAACATCGACATCAAGGAGACGCGCGACGAGCGTCGCGGTGATTATCTGACCCTGATGCGCCTCACGGTGACGACGGAACGGCAGACCCGCGGCGTCGCCGGCACCCTCTTCGCCGACCGCCGGCCGCGCCTGACGGAGGTCAAGGGCATCAACCTGGAAGCGGAGCTGGCGCCTCACATGCTCTATGTCACCAACCACGACCGGCCGGGCTTCATCGGCGCGCTGGGCACCGCCTTGGGCGATGCCGGCGTCAATATCGCCACCTTCCATCTCGGCCGCGCCGACGCGGGGGGCGACGCCATCGCCCTGGTCGCGGTCGACGAGGCGATAGATCCCGCGGTGTTGGAACGGGTGCGCGCGCTGCCCCACGTCGTCCAGGTCAAGGCGCTCGCCTTCTGATGCGGGGCGTGGAGGATAGTGCCGCCGTGTCGCGGGCGCGGGGAGTGGGCTACACTCGCCCCGCCATGACCGATACCGCCGATCTCGCCCTGCTGCCGGAAGGCCTGCGTGATGACCTGCCGCCCGCGGCCGAGCACGAGGCGGCGATCGTCGGCCGCCTGATCGACGGCTTCCAGGGCCATGGCTACGAGCGGGTGAAGCCGCCGTTGGTCGAATTCGAGGAGAGCCTGCTGATAGGTCCCGGCGCCGGCATCTCGCGTCACATGTTCCGCCTGATGGACCCGGTCAGCCAACGGATGATGGGCGTGCGCGCCGACATGACGACCCAGGTCGCCCGCATCGCCGCGACGCGCCTGGCGCACGGACCCCGGCCGCTCAGGCTCTGCTATGCGGGCCAGGTGCTGCGTATTCGCGGCAGCCAGATGCGCCCGGAGCGCCAGTTCACCCAGGCTGGCGCCGAGCTTATAGGTATCGATTCGGTCCAGGCTGACGCTGAAATGGCCAGGCTCGCCGCCACCGCCATGGCCGAGGTCGGCGTCGCGGATCTCACCATCGACCTGACGGTGCCGGCCCTGGTGCCCATGGTCTGCGAGGACCTGGGCCTGGACGAGGCGGCGGCGGCCATGGTGCGCCAGGCCCTCGACCGCCGCGATGCACCGGCGCTGATCGGCCTGGCGGCGACGGCGCGGGACCGCCTCAAGGCGCTGATCGACGCGGCCGGCCTGGCGCAAGCGGCGCTGGAGACCTTGGCCGGGCTGGAACTGCCGGCCGCGGGCCGGGCCCTGATCGAGCGGGTGGGGGAGCTGGTGGCGGACCTCGTCGGCGACGACGCGGGCTATGCGCTGACTTTCGATCCGGGGGAAAGCCGGGGCTTCGAATACCAGTCGGGCATCAGCTTCTCGCTGTTGGCCGGCGGCGTGCGTGGCGAGTTGGGCCGAGGCGGGCGCTACAACCTCGCCACGGGCGAGACGGCGACCGGCTTCTCGCTCTATCTCGACAGCCTGATGCGCGCGGTGCCGGCGGCGGAGACGCCCCCCCGCTTGTTCCTGCCCCGGGCCGAAGGAGCCCGTGTGGCAGAGCTCCGAGCCGATGGCTGGCGTGTCGTCGGCGACTTGGCCGGCGGCGGCGATACGGAGGCCGAGGCCCGGCGCCTCGGCTGCACCCACATCTTCCACCAAGGGACGCCGCGCGCGCTCAGCCAGTAGGCGCGCGCGCGGGCAAGAGGAGGACGGGCCAATGGCCAATGTCGCCGTGATCGGCTCCCAGTGGGGCGACGAGGGCAAGGGCAAGATCGTCGACTGGCTCTCCAACCGGGCCGACGTGGTGGTGCGCTTCCAGGGCGGGCACAACGCCGGCCACACCCTGGTGATCGACGGCCATGTCTACAAACTGAGCCTGCTGCCCTCCGGCATCGTGCGGCCGGGCAAGCTCTCGATCATCGGCGGCGGGGTGGTGGTCGACTCCTGGGCGCTGCTGGCGGAAATCGAGGCCATACGGGCGCAAGGCGTCGAGGTGACGCCCGAGAACCTGCATATCGCCCACAACGCCAGCCTGATCCTGCCGCTCCACGGCGAACTCGACACCATCCGCGAGGAGGCCAAGGGCGGCACCGCCATCGGCACCACGCGGCGCGGCATCGGCCCCGCCTACGAGGACCGCGTCGGGCGTCGCGCGATCCGGGTCTGCGACCTGCTGGACACGGCCGACCTCGAAGGCAAGATCGACAACCTGCTGCTGCACCACAACGCCCTCCGGAGAGGTCTTGGTCACGCGGAGGTCGACGGCGCCAAGCTGATCGCCGACCTGACGGCGATCGCCGACGAGATCGCCCCCTATTCCCGCGTCGTCTGGCGCGACCTCGAGGCCGCGCGCCAGGCGGGAAAACGCATTCTGTTCGAGGGCGCGCAGGGCATCATGCTGGACGTCGACCACGGCACCTACCCTTTCGTCACCTCCTCGAACACGGTGGGCGCCCAGGCCGCCGTCGGCAGCGGCGTCGGCCCGGACGTGGTGCACTTCGTCCTCGGCATCACCAAGGCCTACACCACCCGCGTCGGCGAGGGACCCTTCCCGACCGAACAGGCGAACGAGATCGGCCGGCAATTGGGCGAGCGGGGGCACGAGTTCGGCACCGTCACCGGCCGGGCGCGGCGCTGCGGCTGGTTCGACGCGGTGATGGTGGCCCAGGCCGCCCGCGTCTCCGGCATGCACGGCATCGCGCTCACCAAATTGGACGTGCTGGACGGCATGGACGAGCTGAAGGTCTGCACCGGCTATACCCTGGAGGGCCAGCCCCTCGACTACCTGCCGGCCGCGAGCGACAAGCAGCGCCGCGTGGAACCGGTCTACGAGACGCTCGAAGGCTGGAGCGAGAGCACCCAATCGGCGCGCCGCTGGGCCGACCTGCCGGCCACCGCGATCAAATATATCGTCCGCATCGAGGAGCTGATCGGCGTCCGCGTGGCGCTCCTGTCGACCAGCCCCGAGCGCGAGGACACGATCCTGGTGCGCGATCCGTTTGTGGATTGAGGGGGCGTCAGCGCCTCACCCCCTTCCGTCATCGCGAAGGCGTGCCAGCGCTTGTGGCGATCCAGGGCGGCGTGAACGGTATCGACGAAGTCGTCAAGCTTTGACACAGCCTGGATTGCCACACTCGCTTCGCTCGTTCGCAATGACGTGGGTGGGTTCGGCGCGGCGCGTTATTCCGCCGCGATGCCCGTCCCCCGGAATTTTCCGTCCAGGCTCTCCATCAACCGTTTCAGCGGGATGATGCGGGCATGGCCGCCGGTGGCGCCGTCGGGGAAGGAGAGGGCGATCTCGCAGGCTTCCAGGTACTTGGCGATATCGATGCCGGTATCCAGGCCCATGCGGTGGAAGAGGTAGACCAGGTCCTCGGTCGCGACGTTGCCCGTCGCACCCGGCGCGAAGGGGCAGCCGCCGAGGCCGGCGACGGAGCCGTCGAAGATGCGCAGGTCCGCCTCAAGCCCGGCCAGGACGTTGGCGATGCAGAAGCCGGCCGTGTCATGGCCGTGGAAGGCGAAGGTGGCGGCATCGCCGAAGCTTTTCAGGCATTCCGCCGACAAAGCCCGCACATGGTCCGGCGTCGCCATGCCGGTGGTGTCGCTCAAACAAAGCTCCATGCCCTGACGGATGGAGACGATGCGCTCGATGTTGGCCAGCACGTCGGCCTCCGGCACCCGGCCGTCGAAGGGGCAATCGAAGGTGGTGGCGAGGCCGATCCGCATTTGCAAGCGGCCTTCGGAATCGACCTCCTCCAGCAGAGATTGCAGGTCGTCGAGCGACTGCGCCGTCGGCCGGCGGACGTTCGACATGTTGTGGGTGTCCGTCATGGAGATGACGAAGATGATCTCGCCGATTCCGGCTTGAAGTGCCCTGACCGCGCCCTTGGTATTCGGCACCAGGGCCATGCGGCGCACGCCCGGCATCGGGCCCAGCATGGCCACCAGCGCCTCGGCGTCGCGCATCTGGGGGATCGCTTTCGGGCTGATGAAGGAGCCGACCTCCATCCGGCTGACGCCGGCGCGGGCCAGTGCGTGGATCAGCTCGGCCTTGCGCTCGGTCTCGATCCAGGTCGGCACCGACTGCACGCCATCGCGCGGCCCCACCTCGACGATCTGGACGTCGGTCATGATTTTTTTCTCCTTCGTTTGTTCGCTGAAGATGTTTTAACGCGATCGCCCTCCGCCGCCAAGATGAACGGCGGGATGTGGCGCAGTCCATATTTGCGGGCGCGCCCACTCCTCAACCAAAAACTCCGTTGAACACCTCCATGTTCTGGCGAAAACCCGCCTCGTAATCGCCGTTGCCCGGGTGGTAGACGCTCTCGAAGCTGATCGCGCCGTCGTAGCCGTCGGCGCGCAGCGCGTCGGCCATGGGCTGGAACTGGTCGGCGAGCTGGCCCTCGCCCATGCGGCGCACCTCGAGCGTCGCCTTGGGCGTGTCGACATGGACGTCCTTGATGTGGACGTGGCCGAGATAGCCGCCCTTGACGGCATCGTAGCCGTCGGGCCAGGCCTTTTCGTGCGCCCAGCAGTTGTTGGCCGGGTCCCACAGCACCTTCAGCGTGCCCTTGGCGTCGAGATCGTCGATCAGCTTGCGCCCGGTCCAGCAGGAATTGACCATGGTGCCGTTGCCGGTCTCGACCACCAGGGTCACGCCCTCGGCCTTGGCGAGCTCGACCGCGGGTGCGGTGAGCGAGAGCTGCACCTCCCACGCCCCCTTGGCGACGTTCCACTGTTCGGCACCATGATGGCCCCAGAGGATCGCCTCCTTCTTGCCGGTCATGATGCGCACGGTCTTGCAGTCGAACTCGTGCGCCATGTCGATGCAGCGTTTCAGCGATTCCATGTGGCGCTGGTGCAGCGCGTCGCCCGGCGCCGAGCTCCCCATCATCATGCCGGCAAAGTTGTGCCGCGAGATGCAGGAGACGGTCTTCTCGTGCCGGCGCACGCATTCCAGCGCCCGGCGCCGCTCGTCCACGTCCAGGTCGCCCACCTCCTTGTCGTCGACATATTGCAGCTCGGCATGGGTCAGGCCGTATTCGGTCATCACGCCCAAGGCGTGGTCGAGGTCACGGCTGATGCCGTCGGTGATGACGCCGAGGTTCATGGGTCTTCTTCTCCTTAACCACGCCGGAGCTTGGCGCCGACGATGTCCTCGAGGATGCGGGTGACGACCCAGTTGTCGCCGTCGGGGTGCTTGGTGATGCCCGCCTGGAACAGCTGCATCGCGGTGGATGCGGTGAAGAGGGGCACGCCCATCTCGCGCGCCAGGTCCAGCGCGATGGTCAGGTCCTTGTGCATGGTGGAGATATGGCTGCCCGTCTTCTCGAATTTGCCGTCGATAATCTGGCGAAGCCCGTTGCTGGAAGATTCGCAGCCGGCGCTCGAGGTCGAGATGACGCCATGCAGCGCCTCCGCGTCGACACCGGCCTTGGCGGCGAGCACGGAGGCCTCGAAGGTGGCGGCGTAGATCGAGCCGATGAGCGATTGCAAACAAGCCTTCACGGTCTGGCCCTGACCGGGCTCGGTGCCGACCCGGTGGATGGTGCCGCCGACCGCCGCCATCGCCGGGCGGCAATTTTCGAGCGCGGCGTCGCTGCCCGCCGCCATCATCGTCAGTGTCCCGCCCTGGGCGCCGGCGAAGCCGCCGCTGACGGGTGAATCGACGACGTCGAGGCCGCTGTTGGCCAGATCGGCCGCGATTTGCCGCATCTCGGCCGCGCGGATCGTCGCCGTCATCAAAATCGCGCCGCCGGGCGACATGGTCGCGAGCAGGCCGTCCTCGAAGATCACGCTACGCGCCTGATCGCCGTTCATCACCATGACGAAGACCACGTCGGACGCCGCGCCCACGCCCGCCGCCGCGTTCGCCGGCTGGCCGCCGATGGCCTCCAAGGCCACCATGCGGTCGGGGTCGAGATCGAAGCCCGTCACCTCGAAACCGGCGGCGAGCAGGTTTTTCGCCAAGCCCGAGCCCATGTCGCCGAGACCGACGACGCCCATGCGTTGTTGTGCCACGCTCTCTCCTTTTCCGGGGAACCGCGCGGACCGGAGACCGCCTTCCGCTCGACGTCTCCGAGATCGTCCGCCGACTCCCACCTCTCCTTGCCACCGGCGAGCGGATTACGCAACTCGTCAATGACGCCTCGGCCGGAACGGTTCGACCGCGACGAGGGTATCGCTACCGGCCGCGGGGGCGCCGTCATTCATGACGGCCGCCACCAGCTTCCGCCGGAGCGGTGGTCGCGGGCTTGTGGCTTCCGCCGATCGTTGCTTAGATCCCCTTGACCCGGAGGATGCCACTTGCCCGCCGGTCGAGGAGGTTCGCCATGCAATTCCGTCGATCCCTGCCCCTTGCTCTCGCGGGGCTGCCGTTCGCGGCCCTGCCGGCGCAGGCCGCCTATGGCCCCTTCGAGGCGCCCACCTTCATCGCCATGGTGGCGATGATGCTGGCCGGACTGGCGGCGCCATTCGTCTGGTGGCGTGGCCGCGCCACCTCGCGCCGAGCGGCCGGGACGGTCGCCGTGCTGGAGCGGCGGATCGAGGTCCTGCAAGACCGGTTCGATACCTGGCCCGATGGCGGCATCCGGCTGGAAGGCGGCGACGCGCGGGCATTCGGCGCTCTCGTCGAGCATCTCGGCGCCGGCGGCGAGGCGGCGCGTCCGATCGGAGAGCTGCTTCTCCCCCTCTCGCCGGCCGCGCGCGCGCGTCGAGCGGGCGGCCAGCGAATGGGGCCCGGACCTGCCGGCCCGCTTCCTGCTGCGCGACGAGGCGATGGCCCGCAGCCATGAGGTCATCGCGGTGGATGACGGTACGGCCCGCATTCTCGCCTTCCACGACGTAACCGCGCTCGACGATCGGCTTCGCGCGGCGGAGGAGAGGGCCGAGCGGGCCGAGGCGGTGCTCCGAGGCCTGGAGGAGATCACCGACACCTTGGCGCTGCCGCTGTGGCGGCGGGACGGCGCACAACGGATCCGGTGGTGCAATCTGGCCTATGCGCGGGTCGTCGGCGTCACGCGCGAGGAGGTGCTGCGGGACGGCGCCGTCGAAATCGAGCCGACGATCATGGCGGGCGACGCCAAGCGCCTGGCCCGGGATGCGATGAGCGGCGGGACGGCGGCGAGCGCGGAGCGCCACTTCGTTGTCGACGACCAGCGTCGCATGTTTCTGGCGACGGAGACGCCCGATCCTTCCGGCGGCGGCACCATCGGCTGCGCCGTCGACGTGACGGACCGCGAGGAACTCGGCGCCGAACACCGCCGCTTCGTCGAGGCGACGAGCAATGTGCTCAACAACCTGAACTCGGCGATCGCCATCTTCGGCGCCGACCGGAGACTGGCCTTCTTCAACAACGCCTATGCGCGGCTGTGGCAGCTGGGCGAGGACTGGCTCGCGGCCGCGCCGACGCATTCGCAACTCCTCGACGAGATGCTGGCGCGCCGGCTGTTGCCGGAGCAGGCGGACTTTCCCGCCTACAAGGAGCGGGTGATGGCGCTCTACACCAATTTGCTCGAGACCTCGGAGGTGTTCAACTATCTCCCCGACGGACGCACGCTCCGTTCGCTGATCGCGCCGCACCCCATGGGTGGCCTGCTGATCGTATACGAAGACGTCACCGACCGGCTGCGGCTGGAGCGCTCCTACAACACCTTGATCGCGGTGCAGCGGGAAACGATCGAGAATTTGCACGAAGGCGTCGCCGTGTTCGGCGCCGACAGCCGCCTGAAGCTTTACAATTCGCAGTTCCGCAAGCTGTGGCGGCTATCGGAGGGCGACCTCGAGGGCGAGCCGCACTTCAACGAAATTTTCGACGCCGTCCACGAGGCCTTTGGCCGGCCCGGCGAGTGGGCCGAGCAGCACCCCCGCACGTCCGCGCTAATCGCCGAGCGTCGGGCCCTGCATACCACCATCGACCGGCCGGACGGCGGCGTGGTGGAGTTCGCCACCCTGCCCCTGCCCGACGGCAACCTGCTCGCGACCTACGTCGACGTCACCGACCGGGTGCGGATCGAGCGCGCGCTCCGCGAACGCAACGAGGCGCTGCGGGCCGCCGACCGCCTGAAGACCGAGTTCATCGCCAACATGTCCTATGAACTCCGCTCGCCGTTGAACGTGATCCTCGGCTTCATCGAGATCCTGGACCAGGAATATTTCGGCGGGCTGAACGAGAAGCAGAAGACCTACTGCGCCGGCATCATCGAATCCTCGCACCGCCTGCTGGCGCTGGTGAACGACATCCTGGATCTCGCCAGCGTCGAGGCCGGCCAAATGGAACTCGACTTGAGCGTATTCAGCATCGAAGACCTGCTCGCCAGCGTGATCGACCTCACGCGCGAGAATGCCCGGTCGCGCGGCATCGCGCTGGAATTGGACACGGCGCCCGACCTCGGCGAGATGACGGCCGATGCCCGCCGCCTCCGGCAGGTGATGATGAACCTGCTCTCCAACGCCTACCAATACAGCCCCGAGGGGAGCCGCGTGGTCGTGCGTGCCAGGCGGGGCGAGGACGCCATCACCGTCTCCGTCCGCGACCAGGGAATCGGCATCAAGACGGAGGAACAGGACCGCATCTTCGAGCGTTTCGAGCGCGGCGACCGCACGCGGGGCGGCTACGGCGCCGGCCTCGGCCTGGCGCTGGTCAAGAGCTTCGTCGAACTGCATGGCGGTGCCGTCGCGCTCGTGAGCGACATCGACGAGGGCACGGAAGTGACGGTCTCGCTCCCGTTCACGCCGCGTACCGATGGGCCGGAGGACGGCTTCGAATTGGAAGCGTAAGAATACGGTCGGCCTATTCGGCAGCCTCGGCCGACGGTGCCTCGGGCAGGACGATAAGACCCTTGGCGGCAAGGGATTCGATCTCGGCATCGGCCAGGCCAGCAGCGCGCAGGACCTCCCGGGCGTGTTCGCTGATCCCGGGTGGGTCGCGCCGGGCGCTGAACCAGCGATCCCCCATCTCGATGTAGAAGCGGGGCGCCTTCACCACCTTGCCGTCCGGGAGCGTCACCTCGACCAGGCGGCCCTCGTGGTTGAGATGCGGGTCGTCGATCAGATCGTCGGGGCGGTTGACCGGGCCGAAGGCGAGTTCCGCCTGTTCCGATTTCGCCAGCAGCTCGGCCGCCGTGAAGCCGGCGAAAAATTCGGCCAGCGACGGGATCAGCCATTCGCGCTGATCGACCCGGTCGGCGTTCGAGCCGAGGCGCGGGTCGGCGGCGAGGTCTTCGCGCGCGAAGACCTCGCAGAAGCGGCGCCACTGGGTCTCGGTCACCACGCCGATGAAGATCATCTGGCCGTCGCTCGAGGTGAAGATGTCGTAGATGCCCCAGGCGCGAACCGGACGGGCCATGGTCTGGGGGGCTTCGCCCGTGATCATGGCCTGTACCATCTGCTGGCCCATGATGAAGCTCGCGGCCTCGAACAGGCCCGACTTCACCTCCTGGCCCAAGCCCGTCCGCTCGCGCTCGCGCAAGGCCGCGAGGATGCCGACGACGCCGCCGAGACCGCCCAGGATGTCGATCACCGAGGTCCCGGCGCGCAAGGGCCGGCCCTCGGGCCCGGTCATGTAGGCCAGCCCGCTCATCATCTGGGCGATTTCGTCCAGTGCCCGGCGGTGCTCGTAGGGACCCGAGAGAAAGCCCTTGAGGGCGCAATAGATCAGGCCCGGGTTGATTCCCCGTAATCGTTCGTAGCCGAGCTTCCATTTCTCCATCGAGCCCGGCGCGAAGTTCTCCAGCACCACGTCCGTTTGCGCGACGAGGGCGTCCATCACCTCGCGGCATTCGGGCGCCTGGACGTCGATCGCCAGACTGCGCTTGTTGCGGCCGAAATAGGGGAAGAAGCCGACCCCGACGCCGCGCAAGTGCCGGGTACGGTCGCCGCGCGGCACCGGCTCGATCTTGATCACGTCGGCGCCGAGGTCGCCCAGGATCATGCCGGCGGAAGGTCCCATGATGGCGTGGGAAAATTCCAGGACCTTGACGTCCTCCAGTGGCCGCCCCTCGTTCATCGTGTGTATCCGACTGGTTGGGAATCGGGGGCGAGATTAGCCCCTGGCTCCGGCGTTGGCGATTCTCGCGTCTGGCCGCGCCCCTCGAGGTCGAATATCGGCTCCCGGCGGCGGAACCAGATGACGAACCAGACCACGAGCGCCACGAGCCCGCCGACCGCGAGCGGCCAGCGCAGCCCCACCACCTCGGAAGCCGCGCCCATCGCCAGGGCGCCCGCGGCCGGCCCGCCGCGAAAGATCAGGCCATAGAGGCTCATCACCCGGGCCCGCATTTCGGGCTGCACGGAGAGCTGTATCAGGGTCTGGGCGCCGACCCCACCGACCACCATGGCGAGGCCGGAAATCCCCATCGCGACGAGGGCGAGGGCGTAATTGGTGGTGGCGGCGAATCCGATCACCGCCAGGATCAGCAGGCCCATGGCGAGCAGGCTGATCTTCCCCAGACCCTCCCGTCCACCGCGACCCGCGAGCCAGAAACCGCTCAGAATCGCACCGGCGCCGATCGTGGAGGTGAGGGCGGCGAGGGCATCCGCGCCCCGTCCGAAGACTGCGTCGGCGAAGCCCGGTAAAAGCTCGACATAGGGCCTGACACCGAGCGACATGACGACCGAGAGCGCCAGCAGGGGCCCGATGCCGGGATGGCGAGCGGCGTAGGCGAGCCCCTCGCCGATATCGGCCAGCAGCGACGCATTGGCGGCGTGCCTGGCCGGCATGGCATCTTCGCGCAGGCGAATGCGGCTCAGCACCAGCAGGAAGGCGAGATAGCTGACGGCGTTGACGGCGAAGGCGGCGCCGACATCGACGGAGACGATCAGCAGGCCGGCCAGCGCCGGGCCGATGAAGCGCGCCAGGTTGAAGATGATGGCGTTGATGGCGACGGCGGTGGAGATGTCCCGTCTCGGCACCAGGCTCGGCACCAGGGAGAGGCGGGCCGGCTGAATGAAGCCCTGCGCGGCGCCGGAGATCAAAACTAGGAGGAAAAGCAATTCCGGCGTCACCCATTTCGTGACGATCAGGCCGACCAGGACGACGGATGTCGCCATGGAAATTGCCTGCGCGCCGGCGATCAGCCGCAAGTGCCCGCCCCGGTCGGCCACGGCACCGCCGAGCGGGCCCAGCACAAGGGCTGGCGACAGCTCCGCCATCGCCAAGAGGCCGAGCCAGGCGCCGGAGCCGGTCAGCTCCCACGCCAGCCAGCCGATCGCCACGCGCTGCACCCAGTTGCCGACCAGGCTGACCGAATTTCCGGCGCTGTAGAGGCCGTAGTCGCGATGCCCCAGGGTCCGCCGGATGGCGGCGAACTGGTCGAATTTCACAAGCGCCGCCTCACGCCGCTTGGGTCTCGGGCGTGCCGCCTTCACCGAGGTCCCAAAAGATCCCGGTCATGATATCGAGGCCCTCGCGCGCGACGGAAGCGAGCAGATGCTCATCCGGCGCATGTTGCGAACAAGAGACATAGGAATGCGGCACCCAGATGGTCGGCACCCCGATGGTCCGGGCGAAGACGTCGTTGGGAAGCGAGCCGCCCAGGTTCGGCAGCACCATCGGCCCCCGGCCGAGCGTCTTGTGGATCGATTTCACGCACCACTGGACCCAGGGATGGTCGGGCAGCAGGCGGGTCGCCCGCATGTAGACTGGGCGCATGCCCTGTTCGACCGCGACGTCGCCATAACCGTGCGCGTCCAGGTGGCGGCGGATCGCCGGCAGGAAGCTTTCGGGATCGCGGTCGACGGTGAAGCGGATCTGGCACCAGGCGGTGGCGCGGGGCGGGATCGCGTTCACCACGCGGTCCGGGTTGCCGGCCTTGAAGGCCAGCACCTCGAAGGCGTTCCAGCCGAAGACCCGTTCCTCGGGCGTGAGGCCGGGCTCGCCCCAGTCGCGCTCGATCTCCGGGCCGTCCGCGCCGCCGTCGACCTCGCAGTCGGCGAGCGCCGCGCGCACCGAATTGGGGATCGATTGGGGCTTCAGGTCGTCCAACAGGATCTCGCCCTTGGGCCCGACCAGCGTCGCGAGTGCGTTGGCGAGGCGGGTGCCGGCGTTGGAAATAAGGCCGCCCCAGTTGCCGGAATGGTGGCCGCCCTTGCGCAGATCGACCACCAGCTCGAAATTCATCGCCCCGCGCGTTCCCATGAAGAGGGTGGGCGCCTCGGGCTTCAGGCGCGGCCCGTCGGAGCCGATCAGCACATCGGCCGTCAGGCGATCCCGGTTCGCCCGGGCGAAGTCGTCGAGGCCGGGGGAGCCCAGCTCTTCCGAGCATTCCAGCAGGATGCGGGAGTTGAAGCCGAGCCGGCCCCGCGTTTCCAGCACCGCCCGTAGGGCGGCGATGTTGATCGTGTGCTGACCCTTGTTGTCCGCCGTGCCTCGGCCATAGAGCCGGTCGCCCTCCTGGATCAGGGTCCAGGGATCGAGCCCCTCGCGCCACTCGCCCTCCAGCCCGCGCACGACATCGCCGTGGCCGTAAGTGAGGACGGTGGGCAGTTCCTCGCCCTCGTGCCGCTCGGCGATCAGGAAGGGCCCGCCGGCCGGGACGGGATTGTCCAACACCTCGCAGTCGTAGCCCATGTCGCGGAGCGTCGGCTGGATCTCCTCTTCCAGATAGCGATAGAGGTCGTCGCGATGCTCGGGCACCTGCGCGGTGGAGGGGATCGCCACCCGGCGGGCGAGATCCTCGACGAAGCGGCCATCGTCGAAATAGGCCCCGATCCAGGCCAGCGCGTCGGCGCGATCTCCCATCGCTACAGCCCCAGGACCAGCTTGGCCATGATGTTGCGCTGGATCTCGTTGGAGCCGGCGTAGATCGAGTGCGCGCGCAAATTCAGATAACGCGGCATGGTCGGGACCGCGTGGGCGGGGCCGACGGCTTCGACATTGTTGCCGGGGACGCGGGCCTCGGGCTGGAAGGGGAAGCCATAGTGGGCGATCGCCTCGATGCCGAGTTCGCTCACCCGCTGGTTCACCTCCGAGCCCCGGGTCTTCAGCATGGAGGACGAAGTCCCCGGGTTCTGTCCCTGGCTCATCGCCGACATCAGCCGCTGTTCCGTCGCATCGATGGCGCGAACCTCGATCTCCGCCGCATCCAGCCTGGCCTTGAAGCTCGCGTCCTTGATCAGCGCCCCGCCGTCCGCGGGCTCCGCCGCCGCCATGGCGCGGACTTTGGCGAGGGAGGCGTCCAAGCCCGGCCCGTAGGCGGAGCCGCCGCGTTCGAACTCCAGCAGGTATTTGGCGACGGTCCAGCCGTCGTTCTCTTCGCCGACGCGATTGGCGATCGGCACCCGGCCGATCTCGATCTCGGCGAAGATGCCGCTGGTCAGCCGGTTCGCTTCGATCATGTCGTCGGCGAGGTTCTCCTCGATGAAGGCCACAACCTCATTGCGAAAGGCCTGGTCCTCGGGCGCGAGGGACAAATCCATGTCGTTTCTTCCCTTTTCCTCACGCCTCCATGGCGTCCATCACCCGTTCGATCCAGCCATCGACCTTGGCCTCGTCGATCCAACGCGCCACCGCCACCAGCTCGAGGTCGGCGTCGACCCAGATCAGGTTGGTGCCGGCGCCCATGGCAAAGACGCTGCTCGCGGGCGCCGGCGCGTGGTAGGCGTGATCCGTATTCAGCCACCAGAGCAAGCCGTAGATCGGCCGGATCGCGCAGGGCGCCAGCATTTCCCCGATCCAGGCCTCCGACAGCAGCAGCCGGCCCTGCCAGAGCCCGCGCGCGCCCACCAGCAGGCCGAGCCGGGCTTGGTCCTCGGCCGAAATGCGCAAGCCCCCGCCCCAGTGCGTGCCGCCCGGAACCGACCACATCGTTTCGGCCCCGACCTCGACCGCCGCGTTGTCGTAGGGGTACCAGTGCCAGTCCGAACTGGCGCCGATCGGATCCATGATTCGTTCGCGCAGCACCTCCGGCAGTGGACGGCGAAAGAGGCGGAGCAGCGACAGGCTCAGCCGGTTGACCCGGACGTCGTTGTATTCCCAGAAGCTTCCCGGGCGGCCGAGATCGCGCGGCTGGCCCTTGCATGCGTTGTTGGCGCCGGGTCCGACCTCGCGGTTGCGGTCGATCCAGTCGGGGCGGTCGAACAGCGTGCCCTCCCACTCGCTGGTCTGCTGCAGCAGCTGGCGCCAGGTGATGTCGCGGTTTTGCGGCGAGTCGAAGCCGCCGTCGTCGACGCTATCGCCCACCGCCGCGTCGAGGTCCACGAGCAGGCCATCATCGAAGGCGAGGCCGGCGAGGATGGCGAGGTAGCTCTTGGCGGCGGAGAAAGTGAGGTCGGCGCGTTTGGGATCCCCCCATTCCGCCACCACCCGGCCCCGGCGCAGCACCAGACCGGCCGCCCCGCCCCGCTCGAACAGGGGGCCGAGGGGCTCGTTGTAGGGCGGTGGCTCGAACTCCCCGTCGCGCAGCCGCTTGGAGAGGTCGCGCGGCCAGGGGGTTTCGCTCGCCTCGACGAAGCGGGTCGCCTCGGCCAGGCGGCCGGCGTCAATTCCCACCTCGCCAAGTGCCGCGCGGCCGAGCGGCGCGGGCGCCACCAGGACATCATTCATGCCGTTCTCCTCCTTCAGGCGTACATCAGGCTGATCACTTCCGCGACCAGCGCCGGGCGTTCCTGGCCTTCGACCTCGACCGAGAACTCATTGATGATGCGCACGCCGTTGCCCTTCACGTCCTCGCAGGCCTTGCAACTGGCGCGGCCGCGCACGCGGCTGTCGGCCGGCACGGGGCTGGTGAAGCGGACCTTGTTGGAGCCGTAGTTGAGGCCGTGGCTCTTCTCCACGATTTCGTAGATCTCGTACATCATGCGCGGCAGCAGGGAGAGTGTCAGATAGCCGTGCGCGATGGTCTTGCCGCCGGGCATTTCGTTTTTCGCCCGCTCGACGTCGACGTGGATCCACTGGTGGTCGCCCGTGGCGTCGGCGAAGGCGTCGATCGTCTTCTGGTCGACGGTGATCCAGGAACTGACGCCCAGCTCCTCGCCGACGTGGTCCTTCATGGCCTGCGGATTGGCGACTTTCAGCATCTCGGATTTTCTCCTCCCGTTCCAATGACTCGCCGGTAAAATCCCACAAAACCAGGGTCGAAGGCGAGAGGCAATGCGACGCCGCCAATTTCGCCCTTGCATTGCCGCGGCCGGGCTGGGAGTTTCGGGGCCGCGCGCGGGCGCCGAGGGAGGACGATATGGAACTGGGATTGCAAGGCAAAACGGCGATCGTGACGGGAGCTTCCAAGGGAATCGGCCTCGCCGTCGCCGAGGGCCTGGCGGCGGAAGGCTGCGCGGTCCACATCGTGGCGCGAACCGAAAGCGACCTGGAGGCGGCCCGCCTGCGCATCATGGTCGAGCATCAGGTGGGCATTACCGTGCATGCCATGGACCTCTCGGGGAAGGGCCAGGCCGAGGCGCTGGCGGCCGCCGCCGGACCCGTCGACATCCTGGTCAACAACGCCGGCGCCATTCCGGGCGGCTCGATTCTCAAGGTCGACGAGGCGACCTGGCGGATGGCCTGGGACCTCAAGGTCTTCGGCTACATCAACCTCACCCGCGCGGTCTACGCGGGCATGAAGGAGCGCGGTGGCGGCGCCATCGTCAACGTCATCGGTGCCGCGGGCGAGCGGCAGGACTTCAACTATATTGCCGGCAGCGCCGGCAACGCCGGCCTCATGAGCTTCACCCGGGCCTTGGGCAGCGAGAGCGCCGACGATGGCATCCGCGTCGTCGCCGTCAATCCCGGCGCCACGGAGACGGAGCGGCTGGTCGGCCTCGCCCGCCAACGGGCCGCCGATCAGGGCCGCGATCCCGACAGCTGGCGCGAGGATATGAAGGGTCTGCCCTTCGGCCGCCCCGGCATGGCGGACGAGGTGGCGGACCTCGTCGTCTTCCTGGCCTCCGACCGCGCCTCCTACATCTCCGGCACGGTGATCACCATCGATGGCGGCAACTCCGCCCGCGCCGTCCGTTGAGCCAGGGACCGATCGAGGCGTGCCGAAGAAGACCGACTACCGGCCGGATGCCAGCTGCCCGCTCGAAGGCGTCCGCGTCCTCGATTTGAGCCGCGTCGTCGCCGGCAACGCGCTCACCGCCTTCCTCGGCGATTTCGGCGCCGAGGTAATCAAGATCGAGCGGCCCGGACGCGGCGACGATTTGCGCAACTGGCGGGTCAAGGGCGTCTCGACCTACTGGAAGGCCTATAGCCGCAACAAGAAGAGCGTCAGCCTCAATCTCAGGGAAGAGAAGGCGCGGGAGATCCTGCTGGATCTGGTCCGGGGCGCGGATGCCTTGGTGGAGAACTACAGGCCCGGCCGGCTGGAGGCGATGGGGCTCGGCCCGGAGACACTGCATGCGGCCAACCCTCGCCTGATCATCGTCCGCGTCACGGGCTGGGGCCAGGACGGTCCGCTGGCCGGCAACCCCGGCTTCGGCACGCTGGTCGAGGCGATGAGCGGTTTCGCCGCCATGACCGGCTTCGCCGATCGGGAACCGGTGCTGCCGCCGCTGGCGCTCGCCGACCAGGTGGCTGGCCTCTATGGCGCCGGCGCCTTGCTGGTGGCCTTGCGCGAGGTCGAGGTTCGCGGTGGCGTCGGCCAGGTGATCGACCTGCCGTTGTTCGATCCCATGTTCTCGATTCTAGGCCCGCTCGCCGCGAACTACCGGCTCACCGGCGACGTGCCGCCCCGCACGGGCAGCCGCTCCAACACCACCGCGCCCCGAAACGTTTATCCGACCAAGGATGGCGGCTTCGCGGCGCTCTCCGCCTCCACCCAGGGGATGTTCGAGCGACTGATGCGCGCGATCGGCCAGACCGAGACGATTCTGGACCCGCGCTTCCTCGCCAACGCCGACCGGGTCCGCAACGGCGACATCCTGGACCGGATGGTCGCCGATTTCATCGGCGCGCGGACCTTGGATGAAAATCTGGAGCATTTCTCGGACGCGGGCGTCACCGTCGGCCCCGTCGCCGACATTTCCGACCTGATGGACCACCCCTTCATGGTCGACCGCGCCATCCTGCTGGATTTCCCCGACGATGAGATGGAGGCGATGCCGATGCACGGGATCTCGGCGCGGCTCTCCGCCACACCCGGCGCCATCCGCCATCCCGCCCCCGATGTCGGCCAGCACAACGGCGAGATTCTGGGCGCTCTCGGTCTCGATGCCGAGGCGCTGGATAGGCTGGCGGACGCGGGGGTTATTTAGAGCGCCGCCGCATCGCCGCGACTGTCGTCTCGAAGCCGATGGCTTCCGCGTCCTCGATCGGGGTGGCGCGGTCGTCTATCCGCGTCGCGAGGCTCGGGCACGCGCCCCATTCCAGCATCACGCCGATGGCGCCGAGGTCGCGCAAGGAGACGGCGTGGTGCAGCGGCGTCCAGTCGTTGAGGCCGCGCTGGTCGGGCGCCGCGCCTCGGGCGAGCAACGGGGCGATGATCCGAAGGTCGTCCGGCCGGCCGGAGGAGAGAACGGCGTGGAGCGGGGGAAAGCCGGCGTCGTCGCCCACGTCGGGATCGGCGCCCAAGGCGAGCAACGCCTCGATAGCGAACGGCGGACTCCAATGGATGGCGTATTCGAGCGGCCGGCCGCCGACGCCGAGTTCGGCGGGGTGCGGGCAATTGGGAAATTCAGCCGGATCGCCGAGTGCGGCGCGGACGGCCGCGAGGTCGCCCGTCCGGTAGCCTCCGTCGATCGTGAGCGCGCGACATCCGCGTTCGGCGCTATCCTCGCTCATGCATCTCTCCCTTGCCGCCTTGCCAGCGGGGCGGCGCCATCGCAAGCTTGCCGCCTGACCCGAGAGAGGTGCAAATCATGCGTTTTCAGGACAGGACATTTCTGGTCACCGGCGGCGGAAGCGGCATCGGCCGCGAGGTGGCGCTGCATGCGGGGCGCGAGGGCGCGGTTGTGGCCGTCGGCGATATCAACGTCGAAATGGCGGACCGCACCGTCGAGGATATCCGGGGGGACGCGGGCCAGGGCCATGCCTTCGCCGTCGACGTCACGGATCCGGCGGCCGCGGCCGCCTTCGTCGACGCGGCGAAGGCGGCGACCGGCCGCCTCGACGTACTGGTCAACAGCGCCGGCATCCGCGAAATCCGGCCGGTGCTGGAGTTGTCGTTCGATGAGTGGAACCGGGTGCTGCAGGTCAACGCCTCGGGTGTCTTCCTCTGCGCCCAGGCCTTCGCGCGGCGGGTCATCGAAGATGGCGGCCAGGGCGCGATCGTCAACCTGGCCTCGACCTTGGGGGTCGACGGCTCGCCCAAGCGCACGGCCTATACCGCCTCGAAGCACGCGGTCGTCGGCATCACCAAGGCAATGGCGATGGAACTTTCCGAAAAGGGCCTCCGCATCAACGCGGTCGGCCCGGGCGTCACCCGCACGCCGCTCACGGAGCGCTACTTCCAGGACGCCCGGACGGTGGACCGCATCCGCGACATCCATGCCATCGGCCGCTGGGGCGAGCCGGGCGAAATCGCCAAGGCAATTCTGTTCCTGGCCTCGGACGACGCCAGTTTTATCACCGGCACGACCTTGATGGTCGACGGCGGCTGGACGGCCGGCAGGCGGTTATAGGCGGCCGGCCGGGCCCGGGACGGCGGCGTTCCGTTCCGTCGGTGAATTCCTCCCCGAACAGGTTGCGGGGCGTACCGGGACAAGCCGGGATCTTTCAAGGGTCTTGGTATCGATGCGGAGAATCCGCCACTTGTCCTATCGATTCGAAAATCCCCGAAAGAAATTTTAGGGAACGACAATAAATCAGGATTAGATTTCCTAATTCCGGAGTTTCTCTCTGATATTATATTGTCGTGTCGAAATCCTTAGAATGGACTAGGTTAGTTATTTATGATTTCTAGGTCTATGGCAATTTTGAATTTTGAATATAATTCATGAAAATGATTCTACCACTGTTTTCTCTCTAAACGGTCGATATCTTTTGACATCAAGTCGATAATAAAGGATTCGAACTCCCCGGCCGTGTCGCTTATCTCCCCGAAGCCAAAGAATTTTGCGGAACCAGCTATGGTGTGTATTATAAGATGAAGGTCTTCTAGCAAATTTCTGTGGAGAGGTCTGACATCCAGTTGACGAAATAGGGTTTCAATTTGCTTCGATTGCTGGACAAGCCTCGAATGATATCGTTTTCGAAGGTCCGGCGATATGACTCTGTCCGAATTTTCCTTCGAAGACATGTTTTGTTTCTCGTATGGCCTGGCTCGAACAATTCCGCCGCGATCAAGCCTTTATTTCGGATACAACCGACTTCCAGAGAGCAGATTCTCAATACCGAATTCGCCGATGCCTGGGCCCTCCGCGCTGGTCGAATCCATTCTTCCGCCCTGTCGTGGCGGCGGCGATATCGGCAGAACGACCGTTACCTCGGTTCCGTATCCTTCGGAAGTCTCCATGCGAATTTGACCCCCATGCTGCTTGATGATACCAAAACTGATACTCAGTCCAAGGCCTGATTTTTCGGCGAAGTTCTTTTCGGAAAAGAAGGGCTCGAAGGCGTGCCGAGCGACCTCTTCGGACATGCCGCTCCCTCTGTCGGCGATCATGACTTCGACAAAGCCCTCGCTGTCGGGCGCGGGCGGCGCCGGAGTCTCCAGCCGACCCGTATCGGCCAGCCACACGGAGATCGACAACTCGGCTCCATCCGGACCCGCATCCTCCGCATTCTTCAATATCTGCCAAAGTGCCGTTTTCAATTTCTCGGCGTCGATGTCGCAATCCGGCAGCCTGTCGAGAAACATAACCGACAGATTCGTCGTATCACGAAGTTGCTCACGCCACTCGTCAGCCGAATCTTCGATAAATGTATGGAAGTCCACTTGCCGCATGTTCAATGTTTTTGGCTCAATTCGTGAATTGTATGCGTCACCTTGTTACGGCGGCGGCGAGGCAGGCTCGGTCATTGGCGCCGGGGGCGAGGCCGACGAGGTGGAACCAGCTCAGGTAGTTGTCCAGATAGCGGGTGGCGATGCCGCGGCGGGGACGCAGCAAGTCCTTCAACCGGCTGTGGCGGCTGTTCACCGTCTGCACATGCAGATCGCCCCGAACCCGTTCCCCCATCGAGCGGTTGAGTGCTTCGTGGCTCACCCCGAGCGCGGCGGCGCAAGGTGGATAGCTCGCGCCACCGTCGGAGACCAGCAGGGCGTCCTTCGCGACCACCGGGTCGAGAGCAGCCGTGAGCGCCGCCGCGTCGACCCTGGGCAGCACCGCGCTCACCGTCGTCCCGCTCCGGTCCGCCGCCATGAGAACCGGCACCTGCTCGCGCGAGAGGCCGCGCTTCTTCGCCTTGCCGCCCCGCCGCCGTGCCTTGCGTCCCAGCCCGCGCGCGCCCTTCCGGCTCTCCAGGACGTAGGTCTCGTCCGCTTCCACGATCCCCTTGAGCACCTCCGAATCGCTCCGCGCCGCCGCCAGAAACCGGTGACGCCAGCGGAACGCCGTGCTCACCGCCACGTCGCAGCGCGCCGCCGAGGCCTTCACCGTCTCCCCCTCCGCCAGCGACGCCCCGAACGACAGCCAGCGTTCCTTGTGGTGCAGGCCCGACAGCGGCGTACCGGTCAGCGCGTTGAAGGTCCTGCCGCAGCCCTTGCACTGGTAGCGCCGCAGACCCCGCGCCATACCGCGCGAAACCGCCCCTTCGCTCGCGCAGTGCGGACAGCGCCGGGCCTCGTCCACACCAAGCTCGATCGCGGCCTTCGATGCCTCGCCTTCGCTCCGGCCCGACAGCACCGCGAGCGCCTCGTGCCGCTGCACGCGCGTCAGCCCGCGCGCCGCCGAAAGCCACACCTGGAAACCCTTGCCGTCCATGACCCAACCTCCTGACGTTCCGGGCATTCTATCACAAATGCATACGTTTCACGAATTGAGCCGTGTTTATTGCCGCCGTAAGCTGTTGTTCCGCAGCCAACCTGTCTCTGTTGGACTTCAACGGAAGGAAGCAGCGGTTGAGAGTCAAAAGCAACTCTTCGATGCGGACCGGTTTCACGAGATAGTCGAATACGCCGCTGCGCAACGAATCGACGACGGTATCCAGATCGGTGCTGGCCGTCGAAAGGATCGGCACGATATCCGGCAATGCTTCCTTCAAGGGCGCAATGAGATCCAAGCCGGTTTCGGCCCCGAGATTGAAGTCGAGGATGGGGACGTCCGCTGGAAACCACGTCGTCGCCGTCATGGCGTCCGCGAACGATAGCGCGCTCACGACGTCGTAACCCTCGCTCTCGAGAACTTCACAGAGGCCTTGACAGAAGTCGGGATCGTCGTCGACCACCAGAATACACCCACCAGAGCCAGGGCTTTCCGTGCTCCCCAAGGCTTCGATTTGCAATAGTTCGTTCATGTTGGTTCCGCTCATCGGTTACCGTGATTGTCATTCACAATCGCACGAAAATGAGATCTATGGGTTCATAGCCGGCCCTCCAGCCGTCATGGAATACCGTACAATCTATTTCCGTTTATTAAGATTACCGGCGATCTCCCTGGCCAGAGTCTGTAGTGTATAAGGTTTCTGCAGCACCAGTTGATTCCGTGACAAGGGGTAACGACTCGACGCGTTGTCTCTATTGTAGCCCGAGGCAAGAAGTACCGCGATATCCGGGAAAAGGCAGCGGGCCTTGTGCGCCAGCTCGACACCATTGACGCGGCCTGGCAATACGATATCTGAAAATAAAAGGTCGGGTATCACCCCTTCCTCGAACAGGGAAAGTGCCGCGTTCGCGTCGGCCACATCCAGAACCCGGTAGCCGAGTTTGCTCAGGTACGTAACCACGAGGGCTCGTACATCGGGATCATCCTCGACCACGAGTATCATGTTGGCGGGGCTGGTCTCGGGTTCCGGGAATTCAGGAATCGCGACTCTCGTTTCCGCGATCTCCGAGGACAGCTTCCCCACCACCTCGACCAAAGTGGTGAGTTCAAAAGGCTTGAAGAGACAGCCCGTTATTTCGAGGGACTTCAGAGGGTCCCCATCGCCACTTTCAATGGTCGAAGGTTTCGTCAGAACGATCGTGGCCGGAGCCAGATCCCGCTTGTCAAGCCAGAGGTAAACTTCAAGGGCATCGAGCAAGGGGCCATCGAGATCCAATATCAGGTAGTCGTACTTGCCATCGGAGCATCCCGCTTTCGCCTCCGGCCCTCCGGTGGCGACCAGAATGCGGTGACCCGCCTCCCTCAGTCCCTGGGCCAAAGCATCGGCCGCGCCCTCGTCCTTGCTCTCGGCGATGACGATCGGGGCGTGGCCGTCGATATCCGCGATGGTGTCCAGCACGGAAGCCGCCACATAGGGCTGGCGTAGCACGGGCACCTGTTTTTGATTTGCCGCGAACGCGAACATCTGGTGAAGGCGGAAACCGGTCATCATGAGGACGGGGAGTTGGGGGTGGCGCTCTCGCAATTCGACGAGAACTTGCAAGCCGCTGATGCCGGGGAGTTTCACGTCCAAAAACGCAGCATCGAAACGATCGGCGGCGACGATAGACGAGGCATCCTCGCCCGAACTCACCGTGACGACCTCGTGGCCTTCCAGTTCCAGGACATCGGCGATGCCCGTCGCCAGATCGATGTCGTCGTCCAACACGAAGATGCGCAATCCGTTCATCGCATGGCCCTCGGTTCCTGGTCGTGGACGCCGCGCGCGGGTTCGCTGGCGTCGCGGCTCGGTACGCCCCCCCCCCCCCGTGCGGGCAGCCAGAGCGTAATTCGGGTGCCCGCACCCTCTTCGCTATCGATCTCGACCCCGCCGCCGCGCTGTTCGACGATTTGCTTTACGATTGGAAGCCCGAGACCGACGCCGAAATTCTTCGTGCTGTACAGCGGCTCGAAGGCGCGCGCCAACGCCTCTCGGGCAAAGCCCGGTCCCTCGTCCGCGATTCGAATTTCCACCCGGTCGCCGGACAGCCCCGTCGATACGGTCAAGTGGCCGGGGCGCGGCCCGTTGGTCATCGCCTGACAGGCGTTGTCGTAAACGTGTCAACGGCGGCCGGAATATGGGCCAGGGCGGCGGCGTAACAATGTACCAGTGGCTCGGTGGCAGCTTGTCCACGTAGTCCATAGGAGGGACCCGCGCGCGGGGCGACGTGCCTTTCAATGGGCAATCGGCGGCCCGCGCGTGGGAGGTTCCTGTGGACCCACGTGGGCAAGCGGGGGAGGAAGCGAGATTATTGGGAAGGGTGTCGTCGTCGCGATCGGCTCTGCTTGAGCCGGTAGCTTTCTGCGTTCATCTCCAGGATATGGACATGGTGGGTGATCCGGTCGAGCAGCGCGCCGGTGAGGCGTTCGCTGGCGAAGACGGAGGTCCATTCCTGGAAGGGCAAGTTTGAGGTGACGATGGTGGCGCCGCGCTCGTAGCGCTGGCTGAAGATCTCGAACAGCAGCTCACTCCCGGTCTGCGACAGCGGGACGTATCCGAGCTCGTCGACGATCAGGAGATTGACCTTGGCGAGCTGGGCCTGGAGGCGGAGCAGCCTCTTCTCGTCGCGGGCCTCCATCAGCTCATGCACCAGCTGGGAAGCGGTGGTGAAGCGGACGCTCAGGCCCTTCTGGCAGGCGGCCAGTCCGAGGGCGAGCGCGATGTGGGTTTTGCCGACACCGGAGGGGCCGAGCAGGATCACGTTCTCCCGCCGCGCGACGTACTCGCCCCGGGCCAGGTCCAGCACCAGCATCTTGTTGAGTTCCGGCACGGCCTTGAAGTCGAAGCTCTCGAGCTGTTTGACGATGGGGAACCTGGCTTGCTTGATGCGCCGCTCGACCAACCGGCGCTCTCGGTCGATCAGCTCCAGCTCGGTCAGCCGGGCGAGATAGCCGACATGGTCGACGCCGTCGCCGGCCGCGATCCGCGCCTGCTTGTCGTACTCGCGCAGGACGGTCGGCAGCTTCAGGCTCTTCAGTTGGTGATCGAGCAGGAGGCGTGGGGCTTCAGCCATGTCCGGCGCCTCCCGCCAGCAAGGTTGCGTAATCGGCGATCCGTGTCGCGGCGACAAAGGGCTGGGGGAGGTGAGGATAGCGAGAGAAGTCCAGGTGGGCCGGTCGCCTCTCGATCCGGGCCAGGAGCAGATGCTTGACGGCATCGAAGCCGACCAGGCGCCGCTTCACCGCCTCGCGCACCGCCACCCTCACCTGGCTCTCGGGGAAGTCCTCCAACAGGCGCAGCACCTGGATGTACTCCCGCTTGCCGCGATGGCCGAAGCGGGCTTCGAGGAGATGGCGCAGCTCGTCGAAGGCGGGATCCAGCTTCCACCCCAGCAGCGGGGCCGCTTGATCCAGGGCACCCGGCTTCTTCTCCAGCAAAGACAGATAGTGCAGCGGGTCGTAGACCACGTCGCCACGCACATAGGAGCGGGGATGACGGGCGATGATCTCGGCGCCGAGAGTGATCTCGACCCGGTCGACATAGCCCTTGACCATCACGTCCTTGTAGGCGTGGACCGTCGGCGCCGAGTAATCCACCAGCCGGTAGCGCACCAAGGCCATCGAGGAGACCTGCCCGGGATGTTGCTCACAAGCCTCGAAGGGGACGGCCGGTAGATCGCGCAAAGCCTCGAGGTCGGCCAGCAGCGCCGTTGCCTTCTCGCCTTCCTCCAGGGCGTCGAGACGCGCCAGGCAACCCGCCATCAGCTGTTCGTTCAGGGCGTCCAGGTCCCGCACCTTTGGGATCGGCACGAAGAACTTGCGCCGCGCCGTCTTCACCAGCGCCTCGACCTTCCCTTTGTCGTTGCCCTTGCCGGGCCGGCCGAAGCGGTCGCGGAACAGATAGTGCGACTGCAGATGCGAGAAGGCCTGGGTGCGGCGGCGCTCGCCGTCGCCCATGATCCGCGCCACCGCCAGCGTCGTGTTGTCGTACAGGATCGATCGAGGGATCCCGCCGAAGAAGGCGAAGGCGCTGACGTGCCCGTCCAGGAAAGCCTCCGTCGTCTCCCGCAGGTAGGCCTTCACGAACCAGGCGTTCGAATGGGGCAAGATAAAGCAGAAGAAGTGGACCTTCTCCCGCTTGCCACGCAGATCGACCACCGCTTGGCCAAAGTCTGCCTGGGCATGGCCCGGCGGGTGATGCAGCGGCACGAAGGCTTCGCGTGTCGACTGCCGCTGAGCGCGGACGTAGTCCTTCACGATGGTGTAGCCGCCGGTGAAGCCGTGCTCGTCCCGAAGCCGCTCGAAGATCCGTTGTGCCGTGTGCCGCTGCTTGCGCGGCACATCCCGGTCCGCCGACAGGATCGCGTCGATGACCGCCGTGAACTCTTCCAGCTTCGGCCGTCTCACCGGCATCGTCCGCCGATACCCCGGCGGCGCCGAGTAGCTCAGCATCTTCTTCACCGTCCGGCGGTCGATGCCAAACCGCCGCGCCGCCTCACGGTGGCTCAGCCCCTCATCGACAACTGCCAGCCGAACCTGCGCATACAACTCCACGCCATACATCTCCTGCCCCCCGTCGCTAACAACAGGGGACGATCACTGGCGCATCTTCGCGCCGCCGCAACCGGACTACCCGGCCGCCTCGCGTGGAGCATTTTTGCAGCGCCGCCTACATAAACGTTTATCACCGCGCGCCGCAATCGGTCGGGATCGAAATACGCCTGCCTGTCGTTCAATTCCAGCTGTCGCCGCGGCAGGACTCCCGGCGGCACCTCGAGTTCGTCCAATAGGCTGGACAACCAGCTGTCCATCGGGACCAGGCCGCGGTTGAGTTCGGAGATGCGGGCGAAATCCAGCAATTCCTCGATTATGTGATCGCATCGCGTGATGGAACGATCGAGACGTTCCAACGCCCTGACGGACGGTGGCGGGGCTTCGACGGCGACCTTGCGCAGAATATGCACCGAGGTCCGCATGGCACCCAGGGGGTTGCGCAACTCGTGGCTGACCGTCGCCGTCAATTGGCCGAGCGTCGCCAGACGCTCCTTTTGCAGCAGCTCCGATTGCGCAGCGCGCAGCGCCTGGGTGCGCTCTTCGACCCGCGCCTCCAGGGTTCGGTTCAGATGCTGGATTTCAGCCAGCGCCCGTTTTCGCTCGGTGATGTCGACGAAACTGACCACCGCTCCGCTCACCCGACCGTCTCGAACGACAGGCACGGCCCGTTGTTCGGCCGGAAAGGAACTACCGTCGGCACGCCACAGAACTTGGTCCTCGACATGCACGGCGGCACCATCCTTGCAGTCCGCGTGGATCTCGCTCTCCTCGAACGGATAAGGCGTGCCATCGGGACGGATATAATGGATCAGGTCGTTCATTCGCTCGCCGAGGAAGTCGTCTGGCTGGTCGTAGCCCAGCAGCGTCGCGCAGGCGGGATTGGCGAAGGTGCAGCGGCCTTCGAGGTCGATGCCGTAGATCGCCTCGCCGGTCCAATCAAGCAGGAGACGGGTTCGTGTTTCCCTGTCGCTCAGGGCATCGGTACGGGTCTTGAGCGCCTGTGTCATGGTATTAAAATTCTCGCTCAGCCGGCCGAGTTCGTCATCCTTGCCATGAGGCAGGACGATCTCGAGGTTGCCGGCCGAGACCGCCGCCGCCGCGACTTGCAGGTCGAGAACTGGCCTCGTGAACCTACGTCCCAAAACGACGGCGACAAAAGCAGCCAGCAATACGGCAATAAGGCCGCCGGAGAGCATCGCGATGCTAAAGGCACGGATGGGTGCGAAGGCCTCTTCCTGGCTGATCGTACCCACGAGACATAGCCGCCGCGCCGCCAACCAGCGATGGATGGCGATGACCGGTACGCCCAGAAAATCCAGTCCGACCTCGGAGTTGTCGCTCCCCGCAAGGCAGTGTTCGACGGCCTGGGTGCGAACGCCGCGAAGCAGCACCGCCTTATCGTCGATCAGGCGCGGCTGGGTCACCAGCAGGTTGGAGGCGTTGACGAGATAGGCATCGTCGCTGAACTGCCGGCCGGTGCGCCGCGCGACGATTTGATCGAGTTCTTCGACGAAGATCCGGGCGACCAGGACCGCGACGAGATTTCCGCCGCCGTCTCGCAACGGCGTCGACGCGGCGATGGCGGGGCCTTGTTGGGTCACGGAGAAATAGGGCCCGTGCAAACCGGTTTTCTTGCGACCAGCGGTGAGGTAGGGACCGTTCTCCTTGTAGGTCCCCACATCCCGCTGCTCGGTGGATATCAAGACCTCGCCCCTTTCGGCGTCCAGGATCATGAGCGATTGGAAGTGGCCCTTCTGGCCGGTGAAGGAGGTTATGATTTCTGCCAGGTGCGCCGGGCCGTCGGGCGAGGAGAATAGCGCCGTTGAGACGGGTGCGTGCACTTCGATGAGCCGCACGGCGCCGAGGAGGTCCCGAAGGCGAGCTTCCTCCCACGATGCCAATGTCGCCTCTTTCTCGTAGGTTTCGGAATCCAACTTGGCGAGCGTATTCTCCAAAATGACCTGGCGGCCGCTGAAATAGGCGAAGCTGGCCAAGCCTCCGACGATCACAATCGCGAACAGGTTGAAAACTGCCGCCAGTTTGGCGGGGAGGCCCAAATTCAGTCCCATGATGGTCGATCGACCCCGAAGTTCATCACCACGGCCCTTCCCATGCCGTTCGTCGGCGGTCGATCCTTCGGTGGCGTCCGCGCCGGGGAAGCGAGCTCTATCCATTGTTCGAGCTCCCTACTCCGGCTTTCCGTAAATGTCTTTGAGGAAACGCATGGTGTAGAGCCGTTCCGGATCCATGGGCGCGGCCAAGGCGCCAATTGTGTACAACGTGTCCGCCATCCGCGCCCAAATCTCCGGCTTCATCCAGCCTACCGGTACTTCGCCGCTGTTGATGAGGGGAATCATCGCGGACAGAAATTCAACCTGGTATTTCGGGTCCGCACCGGGATTATAGCGTGCGGTCAATGTGCCGGCGGATTCCGGGTGTCGGACGGCATGACCCCAGCCCGCGATCAGGGTCGCGCGTAGAAAGGCGGTGACGAGCTCGGGGTGTTTTTCGATGACTTCATCGGTCGTGAAGATGCAGTCTCGATAGAAATGGACCCCGTAGTCGTCGGGATACATGAAATAAGATTTACGGCCGTCATTTTCCAGTCGCCGTTTCGTGGAGAAGTAAAATCCGGTCCACACGTCGATATCACCATTGTAATACAGGTCGATCTTAGTTGGGTTTTCATGCACGACGGTATATTGCGTGGGTTCGATCCTGAAACGCTGCATCAGGGCGCGAAGGACCGGCAGGTTCGTGGCGGAAGCGTTGATCACGCGTCCCGCGAACTGCCGGGGATGCGTGATACCCGAGCCCTCCAGGGTGGTGAACAGCACGGGGTTGATCTGATGCATGACGGCGACGACGCGGACCGGCAGGCCCTTGGCGCGCGCCTCCAGCAGGTGGTTGGCGCTGGCGAGCCCGAACTGTGCCTGCCCCTCGACCACCCGGGCCACGGGGTCGACCTTGCCACTTCCCTCGAGGAAGCTTACCTCCAGTCCTTCCTTGGCATAGTCGCCATTCCGGTCGGCGGCATAGTAGCCGGCGAAGGCACTGGTGTGCAGCCAAGGCAGTTGAACCGCGATTTTGATTGGCTCTTTGGTCTCACTCTCGGGCGTGTCGCTGAGGCTAAATACCGCCACGCCCGCTGAAATCGCCAGGACAAGCGCCGCGCCGAGCCACAGGCTGGATTTTCTGAAATTCATGGGATGACTCTCCGTTGATCTGAACAACCGCGACTTCGAAGCGAAACAGTCGCGGCCGAGGATCGGCATCGCTGCTCCTTGTTCGCACCACAAATCTCATTCCGCGCGGTTGCACCTCCGAATGCGTTTGACTCATTGGGTCTCGGCGTAAACCTCCTCCAGGAAGCGCATGGTGTAGACCTCGTTCGGGTCCATCGGATTCTGCAGCAATCTCAGGCTCCCTAGATTGTTCGTCATTTCGGCCCAGACCTCCGGCTTCATCCAGCCGATGTGGTTTTCTCCGGTGTCGATCAGCGGTAGGAAGCTTGTCAGGTATTTCGTTTCTTGTTCTTGGTCGACGTCGGGCTTGTAGTACGATGTCAAGGGTCCCGCGGATTCTGGATTCTGGATGACTTCGACCCAGCCCCGCTTGAGAGTGGCGTCGAGAAATCGCCTGACCACGTCGGGATGTTCATTGATGAATTGATCGGTCGTGAAAATGTTGTTTCGGTAATTATGAACGCCATAGTCGTCCGCGAACATGGTGTGGATTTCATAGCCCTGTTGCTCCATTCTGGATGTTGTATCGAAGGCGAAGCCGACCCAGACATCGATCTCTTCAGGGTTGAATTCGTGAAAGTTCTTAGGATGCACGATCTTGTATTGATCGGTGCTAATGTCTAATCGATTCATCACCGCCCTCAGCTCCGGCAAGCTGGCCCGCGAGACCGAGATTGTCTTGCCCGCGAACTGCCTGGGATGCGTGATGCCAGATTTGCGCAATGTGATGAAAACCACCGGGCTGATTCGAAGCATGACTGCGACGACGCGCACCGGCTTGCCCTCTGCACGTGCCTTGATCAGGTGGTTCGCTCCGGTCACACCGAGTTGAGCTTTGCCCGAGAGCACCGTTTCGATGGGATCGATCGAAGAACCGCCTTCTACGAACTCGACCGCCAGGCCTTCTTTGGCATAGTGGCTATGTTGATCGGCTGCGTAATATCCGCCGAAGGAGCCCGTATGTATCCATGACAGTTGGAAATTGATCGGCATCAGCGACCGATCGGCGGTCTCGCCAGATTCACCTTTCAGTACAAGGGCGGCCGCCACTACTGCAAGAACTACAAGTAGACCCGATACAAACATTTTGGGACGCTTGCGCATTATCGTGCTCTCTTTCTTAATTCGGTCACCGAAAATCGTCTGATCAATCGGTTCCGTAAATCTTTTCCAGAAAACGTGTCGTGAAGACCTCGTCGGGTTGCAATTCCGTCGAAATCATCCCCGATCCGGGCAAATTCTCGGTCATTTGGGTCCAGACCTCCCGCTTCATCCAGCCGAGGTGGTCTTCGCCCGTGTTGAACAGCGCTCGGGTCATGCCGACGTATTCGATCAGGTCTTCAAGGTCGGGGTCCGCGACATGGCGGGATGCCATGGCGGCCACTTCGGCCGCGTGATCGATCGTGAAGCGCCAGCCCTCCAGCGACGAACGCAGAAATTTGTCGACCAGCGCCGGCAAGCCGGCGATCATCCGGTCCGTGGTGAAAAGGCATTGATGGTAGTTGTGGACACCAAAATCGTCGGGATAGACGATCGCCAATCGGTGTCCGGCGTTTTTTATCCGACGGACCGCCCCGGTGATGTAGCCAGCCCATATCTCGATCTCGCCCGAGGCCAACCTTTGGGTGTCGCGCGTCGTCACCAGCCGATAGGTCCGGTCCCGCACGCCGGAGTTCGCCATCACGGCATCGAGGATCGGCTCGGCCGACTTGGTTATGCGAATGGTCCTGTCGACGAAGTCCCGGGGGTGGACGATCCCCGAGCCCACGAGGCTCGCGAAGACCATGGGGCTGCGCCGATAGATGCAGGCGATGGCCCGCACCGGCTTGCCCTCGGCCCGCGCGGGGATCAGATTGTGCGCGCTGCTGGTGCCGAACTCGGCATCTCCCGCAACCACCGGCGCGACCGGGTTGAGCCGCGGCCCGCCGGGCAGCATGGCGATGCTCAGAGTCCGACTCGAAATGAATCGAGTGTTTTCAGGCTCTTGCGAGACGGCGCGTGAGGAGTTGGATGCTGGCGAGGAAGATCCAGGCCTCGGCGGTCTCGATGGCCGTCTCGAAGTCCTTGGCCAGCCGCCGGTTTCGATTGAGCCAGGCGAGCGTGCGCTCGACGACCCATCGGCGGGGCAGGAGTTGGAAGCCCTTCACGCCCGCGGGACGGTTGACGATCTCCAGCGACCAGCGGCCGATCCGCTTCAGTGCGCCCTCGAGCTTGGGCCCGGCATAGGCGCCGTCGGCGAAGACGTGGCGCAGGCGGGGAAAGTGGCGGGGGATGGCGGCGAACACCGCCGGCGCGCCGTCGCGGTCCTGGATCTCGGCGCCGTGGACCACGACCGCGACCAGCAGGCCGCCGGTGTCGGTGAGGATGTGACGCTTGCGGCCCTTGACTTTCTTTCCGGCGTCGAAGCCCCGGATACCGCCGCTTTCCGTGGTTTTTACGCTCTGACTGTCGATGATACCGGCCGACGGGCCGGCCGCGCGGCCCTCGGCCTCGCGCGCCGCGACCAGCAGTTGCCGGTTGACCTCGGACCAGGTGCCGTCGTCCCGCCAGAGATAAAAGTAGCGCTGCACCGTCGAGCGTGGCGGGAAGTCCCGGGGCAGCATGCGCCATGGACAGCCGCTACGCAGTAGGTAGAGGATCGCGTTCACCACCTCGCGCAATGCCGTCGTCCGAGGCCGTCCCAGCGCTTTGGCGCGAGGCAGCAACGGCTCCAGCACCTTCCATTCTCCATCCGTCAGGTCGCTTGCGTAGCGCAGCAGGTCGCGTTCATACTTCGGGCGAGTGATTTTGGTCCACATGTTGTGTCTCCCTGGTTGCTAAATACAAACAGTGAATCACAACTGACTGAAATCACTCAACTCTTTTCGGGCCAGACACTTAGAGTCCGACTCGAAATGAATCGAGTGTTTTCAGGCTCTTGCGAGACGGCGCGTGAGGAGTTGGATGCTGGCGAGGAAGATCCAGGCCTCGGCGGTCTCGATGGCCGTCTCGAAGTCCTTGGCCAGCCGCCGGTTTCGATTGAGCCAGGCGAGCGTGCGCTCGACGACCCATCGGCGGGGCAGGAGTTGGAAGCCCTTCACGCCCGCGGGACGGTTGACGATCTCCAGCGACCAGCGGCCGATCCGCTTCAGTGCGCCCTCGAGCTTGGGCCCGGCATAGGCGCCGTCGGCGAAGACGTGGCGCAGGCGGGGAAAGTGGCGGGGGATGGCGGCGAACACCGCCGGCGCGCCGTCGCGGTCCTGGATCTCGGCGCCGTGGACCACGACCGCGACCAGCAGGCCGCCGGTGTCGGTGAGGATGTGACGCTTGCGGCCCTTGACTTTCTTTCCGGCGTCGAAGCCCCGGATACCGCCGCTTTCCGTGGTTTTTACGCTCTGACTGTCGATGATACCGGCCGACGGGCCGGCCGCGCGGCCCTCGGCCTCGCGCGCCGCGACCAGCAGTTGCCGGTTGACCTCGGACCAGGTGCCGTCGTCCCGCCAGAGATAAAAGTAGCGCTGCACCGTCGAGCGTGGCGGGAAGTCCCGGGGCAGCATGCGCCATGGACAGCCGCTACGCAGTAGGTAGAGGATCGCGTTCACCACCTCGCGCAATGCCGTCGTCCGAGGCCGTCCCAGCGCTTTGGCGCGAGGCAGCAACGGCTCCAGCACCTTCCATTCTCCATCCGTCAGGTCGCTTGCGTAGCGCAGCAGGTCGCGTTCATACTTCGGGCGAGTGATTTTGGTCCACATGTTGTGTCTCCCTGGTTGCTAAATACAAACAGTGAATCACAACTGACTGAAATCACTCAACTCTTTTCGGGCCAGACACTCAGACCGGAGCCGGCGTATAAGCCCTTTTGCTCGGCGGCGTAGTAGCCGGCGAAGTCGCCACCGTGGACCCAATCGAGCTGCAAGGTCACCGTGCGTGGCGGATGCTCGTCGCGCGGGTCCGAGTTCGATACCATCACCGCGATCACCGCCGCGGCCCCGAGCAGGAGCGCGACCCCGGCCACGATGCGCCATCGACGGACGCTGGGTTTGGTATCTGAATGCATATCGCCTCGACTATCTGGAGCCCGCGTCCCCGCTGGCCGCTCGAAACCCCTCAGGCTTCGGAATACGCATAAATTGTGCCAAGGCGTCGGGCTTCGCCGGAATTTCGCCCGCGAGATGTGTTGAGTTGCCGGTGGCCGCGGTCCAGATTTTGAATACCTCCACGATTTCAAAAGGTTAGTCATCGCTCGTCGATCTGGCATTGCCCCTGGGACGGAAGCGGCGCTTGCGGCCCGGCCAGCGCGTTCATGGGCGATAGGGCCCACGCTCTGCAATATGATTTGCATTTTGCAGATCACTTTGCGAAAAATCGTCCGATCACCATGGTGCCCATGGGAAGCATGAGTCAGGACGAAAATGACGTCGAGCGGACAGCCGAACGTCTTGCTGGTGGAGGACGATGTCCTGCTGGCCGAGGCCTATATGGCGCACCTGGCGGGCGAGGACTGCGATATCGACCACGTGGAGACCGGTCGGGCGGCCCTGACGGCGATCGATCGGGCGCCACCCGACGTCATCTTGCTGGACCTGCTGCTGCCCGACATGCACGGCCGGGAGATCGTCGAACACGTGGCGGCGCGCGAACTCGATTGCACGATCGTCGTCGCCACCTCGCAAGCGTCGGTCAAGGTCGCGGTCGAGGCCATGCGCTCGGGCGCCTTCGATTTCCTGGTCAAACCGATCGACCCCGACCGCCTGAGCTATACCTTGCGGAACGCGCTCGAACGCCAACGGTTGAGACGGGTGGTCGAGACCTACGAGCAGGCCTTTTCGCGCGACCGCTTCGCCGGCTTCATCGGCGCCTCCCCGGTCATGCAGGCGGTCTACCGCATGATCGAGAGCGCCGCGACCAGCAAGGCGACGGTCTTCGTTACCGGCGAGAGCGGGACGGGCAAGGAGCTCTGCGCCCGGGCCATCCATGATCTCGGTCCACGCCGCGATGGCCCCTTCGTTACCCTCAATTGCGCGGCAATCCCGCGAGAACTGCTGGAAAGCGAGATTTTCGGCCACGTCCGGGGCGCCTTCACGGGCGCCGCCGCCAACCGCGACGGCGCCGCCGCCAGGGCCGACGGCGGCACCCTCTTCTTCGACGAAATCGGCGAAATGGAAATCGGCCTGCAGTCCAAGCTCCTCCGTTTCGTCCAGACCGGCACCTTACAGCGGGTGGGTGACAGCCGTGGCTCGGAGGTGGATGTCCGCTTCGTCTGCGCCACCAACCGCGACCCGCTCGAGCAGGTTCGCGCCGGCGGCTTTCGCGAGGACCTCTACTATCGCCTGCACGTCATCCCCATCGAGCTGCCCCCGTTGCGCGAGCGTGGCGACGATATCCTGCTGCTCGCGCGTGAACTGCTCGCCCTATTCACAGAGGAAGAGGGCAAGCGCTTCACCGGCTTTTCGCCCCGGACGGCAAGCCTGCTCGGCCGCTACGAGTGGCCCGGCAACGTCCGCGAGTTGCAGAACGTATTGCGCAATGTCGTGGTTCTGAACGACGTCGAGACGGTGACCGCCAACCTGCTACCCGAATGGATGTCGAACCAGATCGCGGATGCCGACCCGGAGGCACCGCGCCTCCCGTCGCGAACCGATCCGACCCCGGTGCCTCGGGGCGCCGCGAGGGACATGGCGGTCGAGGGTCCCGCGGCCATTCGCCCCCTGGCCGATCGCGAGCGAGAGATCATCGAGGACGCGATCGCCCTCTGCGACGGCAACATTCCCCTTGCCGCCGCCCATCTCGGAATCAGCAATTCGACGATCTACCGCAAGCGCCGGGCCTGGGAGACGGCTTGAAGCGGCCCGAGGGCACGCGCCCCGTCAGCCCTCGCTCAACACCACGTGCAGCAGGGCCTGGCGACGCTCCCCGACGACGATGTCGCGGGCGCGGGCCAGCGCGCCGGGGAGCGCGGCCGGATCGGTGACGCGTTCGCCGTGGCCGCCGCAGGTGCGGATCACGCCCTCGTAGTCCGGCGCCGGGTCGAGGCGGCTCAAGGGGATCTCGTTGCTCGCCGCCGCCTTGCCGTCCGGGTACATCGCCCGGGTCGCGCGGCGTACTGCGCCCCAGCCGGCGTTGTCGGCGATGACGAACAGGACCGGTAGGTCGTGGGCCCGCGCGCAATAGTGCGCCGCCAGCGGATTGCCGAAGAAATAGCTGCCGTCGCCGATCGCGGCGATCACCAGCTTTTCGGGGTCCGCCAGCTTGGCGCCCAGCGCCGCGCTAAGGCCCCAGCCGAGGCCCCCCGAGGGCGGGGCGCCAAAATAGCTTCCCGGCCGGTTCAGGCCCGCGAAGGGGGGCGGGAAACCCATCTCGTTGACGACCAGCGCGTCCTCGGCCGCCGCCAGCTCGCCGATGCAGGCGGCCAGGCGGGCGGGCTGGATCGGGCTCGCCTCGCGGGATCGGGCCTCGGCGCCTTTCCAACGCTCCCGCACCGCGCCCCGGGCCTGGGCGACGCGGGCGCGGCGGGCGTCGATTCCCGCACCGTCGCCCGCGCCCATCGCGTTCCCCAGTGCCTGGAGCGCCGCGAGCGGATCGGCGGCGATGGAGAGTTCCGCCGGATAGCCGCGCACCGGATAGCGGCCATAGAGCGGGTCCTCCGCCAGCTGGATCACCCGGGCATCGTCGCGGACCGGATCTGTCGCGGGAATCCAGGGCACGTCGCTCGCCAGCACCAGCACGACGTCGGCCTCGGCCAGATGGGGCGATGGTTCATAGTCGAGATGCATCGGATGGTTCTGGGCCAGACACAGGTAACGCGGCACGTGGGTCACGACGGGCAGCGCATGCGCCATCGCCAGATCGGCGAGCGCCCGCGCTGCGGCTGGATCGCGGCCGACGTCGGAGGTGATGATCAGCGGGCTCTCGGCCTCGCCCAGCAGGCGGGCGGCCTCGGCGATCTGGACCGGATCGGGATAGGCCCGGGCGCTCGCCGCCGCCCGGATCGGTGCCGCCGACGGGGTCGCGGGCGCCGACAGTACCTCGCGGGGGATCGTCAGGTAGATCGGCCCCTGGGTGGGGGAGCGGGCCAGGCTCACCGCCCGGTCGACGACGACCTCCGCCTCGTCCGGGCTGCGCATCTCGTAGTCCCACTTGACCAGCTCGCGCAGCATGCCGCCCTGGTCGAACATCTCCTGCGCCCATTGGATGTGCCGGCTGCGGGTGCCTTGGGCCACCGTGCCGTGTTCGGTCAAGGGCGTGCGCCCGGCGAGCAGCAGCAGGGGGATATTCAGGCGCGAGGCGTTGGTCATGGCGCAAACGGCGTTGGCCGTGCCGACGTTGACATGCAGCATCACCGCCAGCGGCTCGCCGGTCACCATCGCGTAGCCGTGCGCCATGGAAACGGCGACGTTCTCGTGCGGCACCAGCAACGGCCGGGGCCCGCCGCCGGCGCGAACCTCGGCGTCGGCGAAGGCCTCGATCACCGGCGGGAAGTCGGTCCCCGCGTTGGCGAGGAAGTAGGGAACGCCGGCCTCTTTCAGCCGCGCCAGCAGGACGTGTCCGACGGTGGTTTCGGCCATGGGCGCAATACCCCTCAGCCCCGGCCGACGAAGGGCATCTGGGTCGCCATCACGGTCATGAACAGGACGTTGGCGTCCAGGGGCAGGCTCGCCATGTAGACGACGGCGTTGGAGACGTTGTCGAGGTCCATGGTCGGCTCCGGCATGGTGGAGCCGTCGGGCTGCGGCACGCCGCTCTCCATCCGCCGGGTCATCGGCGTCGACGCGTTGCCGATGTCGATCTGGCCGCAGGCGATGTCGTTTTTCCGCCCATCGAGCGCGGTCGACTTGGTGAGGCCGGTGACAGCGTGCTTGGTCGCGGTATAGGCGGCCGAGCCCGGGCGCGGCGTATGCGCCGAGATCGAGCCGTTGTTGATGATCCGCCCGCCCTTCGGGGCCTGGCCGCGCATGATCCGCATGGCTTCCCGGGTGCAGAGAAAGACACCGGTCAGGTTGACGTCGACGACGCCGCGCCACTGGTCGGGCGTCATCTCCTCCAGGCTGGTCGACGGCACGTTGCCGCCGGCGTTGTTGAACAGCAGGTCGAGGCGGCCGTGCGCCCCGATGGTTTTCGCGAAGAGATTGGCGACGGAAGCATCGTCCGAAACGTCCGTCCCCACCGCCAGCAGCCGCCCGCCCTTCTCGCCGGCGAGCGAAATCGTCTCCGCCAGCGCGTCCTCGCGCCTGCCACCGATCACCACCGACCAGCCGTGGGCCGCCAGCGCCAGGGCGGCGCCCCGCCCGACACCGCTGCCGGCGCCCGTCACCACGGCGATTTTGCCGTCACCACTCATCTCGTTCCCTCCCTAATCGTCTTTCTGTCCATAGTTCATCAGGCCGACGCTGCCCGTCGCCGGGCGGGCGCGGACGGCTTCCTCGTTCGGCTCCGTGCCCCAGCCGGGCGTATCCGGGATCACCAGGTGGCCGTCCTCGATCGGCGGCAGCGTGGTGAACAGCTCGTGGTCCCAGGGCAGGCGGTCGATGTCGATCTCCATGATGCGCAGGTTCGGCACGGCGGCGGCGAAGTGGGCGTTCATCATGGTCGAGAGGTGGCCGTAAAAGTTGTGCGGCGCGACGTTGACTTCGTGCGCCTCGGCCGCGGCGGCGATCTTCATCGACTGCCAGACCCCGTTCCAGACCGCGTCGACGATCGCCACGTCCATCGACTGCGCCCGGAAATAGGGCAGGAACTCGCGCAACCCCAGCAACGTCTCGCAGGAGCTGATGGGGTGCGGGCTCTGCTGGCGGATATAGGCCAGGGCGTCGGCGTTGTAGCTGTCGATCTCGATCCAGAACATGTCGAGGTCGGCGATCTCGCGAAGGATCTTCACATAGCCTTCCGTCTTGGCGTTGAAGTTGAGGTCCAGCAGGATGTCCATCTCCGGCCCGGCGCCGTCGCGGAACGCCTCCAGGTGCATGCGCAGGTTGCGAAGCACGTCTTTCTCGACGTTGAGGGCCGGCTGGAACGGGACCCCGAAGCCCGGCCGCCAGCCCTGGGGCGCCGTCCTGGTAAAGGAAGATGTTTGTCTTCAGCGCGCCTAAGCCCTTTTCGCGCACCTCCGCCCCCATCGCCTTGACGCCGTCGAGGTCGGTGATCGGGGGCTGATAGTAGCTCGGATGGTTGATCCTCCAGGTGGCGCAGTGCGACCAGTAGAGGCGGATACGGTCCCGCACCTTGCCGCCCAGCAGCTCATGGCAGGGGACGCCCAGCGTCTTGGCCTTGGCGTCCAGCATGGCGTTCTCGATCGCGCCCAGGCCCTCCGCCACCACCCCGCCGGCGGCCGGCCGGGTGAAGCAGTAAAGCTCGGCGAAGACCCGCTCGTGCTCGCCGACGGCCTGGCCGACGACCCGGCCACGCATCCGCTCGATCACGCTCGTGACGCCCGGCGAACCGAAGCCCTCGTCGAACTCGCTCCAGCCGACGACGCCGTCCTCGGTCGTCAGCTTGACGAAGTGATAGTTCCGCCAGCCGGCGTCGCAATGCAGGGTTTCGATGTTCGCGACTTTCATGTGGCCACCCCCGTTCGCTCGGCCGGGTGAGTTGTATCAGACGACCGCGCGCGGCGTCAGGGGGCCGCGGCCGGCCATGCCGGCGAGGCGGAAGCGACGTGGGTCGGGGAAGCACACGATTCAAAAATGCGGTGGGCATGGGCCTCCAGACCGGGGCGGTTGAACGGCACACCCGCCATGGCACTGGCGCGGCCGTCGACCGATCCGTGAGGCCGGACGCACAGGTGCGCGCCGCCACCCCAGGGTCATCGATGGCCATCCGGGACACAATGTCTGCTTTCCCCGTTTCCAGGTCTGGAGTGCCCTCGGGAATTCCCGTAACATCAGGAGATGCTGAACGGAGAATCTTGACCCATTTTCCCCTTTCGACGGCCCGCTGCAATATATCTTCAGGATTCATCATAACAGCCTAGCCATTTCTGCAATTGACTTACCTGCGCCGGGCATTATTCGAAATGGGCATCATAAGCCGCTTTTTCAAAATCCAGGTACAGAGGCAGGGACAATTCATCGACAAAGGGGAAAATCTGGGTGGAATAGATCCCGGCGATATTCCTCGCGGGATCGATCCAAAAATACGAATTGCTCAATCCAGCCCAGAACAGGCTCCCCGGTGAACGTCCGGTGGGCGCGCGCTTGAGATTAATCATGAAACTCAGGCCCCAGCCCTTTTCCACGCCCGGAAGAAACTCTACATCGTTGGACCGGGGTGGAACCAAGCTATTCAAAGGTGCGACGCGGTTCGCGCCCATTTGATTGACGGACATCATGGCCACGGTTTCCGGCGACAGTATTTGCCCACCGTCGCACGAACCCCGATTCAAAATCATGGTCATGAATTTGGCGTAATCCTCAACCGTCGAATTGAGAAACCCTCCGCCCAAATCGAACTCCGGCTCCGGCGCGGGTGCATCCCGGTCCGGCGGCGCCAACCGGCCATCAGGCCCGCGCTGATGTACGGCGGCCTGGCGCGCCGCCATCTCCGGGCCGACCTCATAGCCGGTGCTGGCCATGCCCAGGGGCTCAAAGATATGGTCCCGCATATACTCGCCCAGGCGCAGGCCGGAGACGGCTTCGACCATCTGCCCGGTCCATTCAATGTTGATGCCGTAGTTCCAGCGGCTGCCCGGATCGAACAGCAGGGGCATATTCAGCGCCGCCAGTTTGAGCGTGTACAGTGAAGGTACGCCCGCCGCCGCTTGATAGTCTAAATATTCCCGGTTCCAGATCTCGTAGCCGAAACCGGCGGTGTGGGTCAGCAGGTGGCGCAGGGTCAGGGTGGTTCTGGCGGGGCGCAGGATCGGCGCTCCCTTGTCATCGAAGCCTTCCAGCACCTCGACCTCACCAAGATAGGGCACGATGGCAGCGGCCGGATCATCCAGGCTCAACCGCCCCTGCTCCACCAACTGCATGGCGGCCGTGGCGGTGATCGTCTTGGTTATGGAGGCAATGGAGACGACCGTATCGAGGGTCATGGCAACGCCGCCGCCTAAGAGCCGCTCACCAAAGGCGCCCTGGTACAGCCTGCCCGCGCCATCGATAACCATCGCCGCGACACCGGGGACATCGCCGCGGTCAACGGCGCCCTGCAATAGGCGATCTATCGAAGTTTGCAGTTCGGTCATATTCACGTTCTTTTTCATCAGCCTGGGCATCAGCCCTCGTGCGCCGGGCCGAGAGGATAGTAGCGCACGCCGGGGCGCAATTTGGTGTAGGCGCAATCGGCCGGATTGGCCATGTAGCCAACCACATCAGCGGATATAATGGCCGCTCACCTACGTTGAGTTTCTTCTGACGTGCCGGGAGTGTAGCGGCAGGTGTTCTGCTAATCCATGCGTGATATTCGGCGGTGCTGTGTGTCCGGTTGTGGCTGAGAGTGCGCCTGGACGCCATTTCCGCCCGACGGGGAAATCGCCCCCGATTCGGGACACCCGCCGCTTCGCTCCGACGGGACATCGTTCTCAAACGATCGCGTGCGGCGTCAGGGCGCTGCCGTCCGAAAAACGCGCGAAGCGGAAGGGGGCGAGATCGAGGGAGGGGGCCGGGTCGAGCACCAGCTCGCTCACCAGGCGGCCGACGATCGGGCCCATGCCGAAGCCGTGGCCGCTGAAGCCGGTCGCCAGCACCAGGCCGTCGGGCGCGGCCAAGCGGTCGATGGTCGGGAGCATGTCGGGCGTCATGTCGATATAGCCGGCCCAGGCGTAATCGATCTCGATGTCGCGGGCGGCCGGCGCGATCTCCCGCACCTCGCCGAGGACGCGCATCAGCGTCGCCATGTTCGGTGCCGGATCGAAGGTGCGGTGGCGGGTGAGCGCGCGTTCCAGGCCGCGCTGGCTGAAGCGGCTCCAGAAGGTATCGAGGAACAGCCGGTTCAGGTGCAGTTTCACGTCGCCCCGGTTCTCCTTGAAGCCGCGCCAGTACTGCGACAGGAGGAACAGGCTGTCGATGGTCAGGTCGTGGTCGGCCGAGCGGGTGGCGACGTTCATGGTGCCGTCGCCCCGCTGGCGGTAGGCGACGCCGGTCCAGGTCGCCATGTGGCTATGGACGGGTGCCGGCGTGGTGCGGGCGACGGAGCCCCGGATCCAGACCTGCGGCAGTTTCAATCCGAGGCCGCGCAGCATGCGGCTGGACCAGACGCCGGCCGCGAGCACGACGATGGGCGCGCGGAAGACGCCCTCTTCGCTGGCGACGCCGGTGACGGCACCGCCCTCGGTCAGGATCTCGAAGGCGGCGCAGTTCGTGCGGAACTCTACGCCCCGGCCCTCGGCGGCGCGGGCGAAGGCGGCGGTGACCTTGCGCGGCTCGGCCTGGCCGTCGCTTTCCGTATAGACCGCCCCCAGGCAGTCGAAGCCGTTGCCGGGGACCAGCGCATCGATCTCCTCTCGGGTAAGCATGCGAGATTCGAGCCCAAATCCGCGCGCCGTCTCGACCCAACGCTCCCAGCCGCGTTTTTCCCGTTCGTCGGCGAAGGTGATCAGGTTGCCGCCCTGGATCCACTCCAGATCGGCGTTCAGCTCCCGCTCCAGCCCCCGCCAGATCCGGTTGCTCGCCATCATCAGCGGGATCTCCGCCGGGTCGCGGCCCTGCTGGCGGACGAAGCCCCAGTTGCGGCTGGACTGTTCGCCGGCGACCTCGCCCTTCTCCAGCACGCACACCCGGGCGCCACGCTTGGCGAGGTAGTAGGCGCTGGTCGTGCCGGCGATACCGGCGCCGACGACGATGACGTCGAAGGGATCGGCCATGACCGGCGGCGAGCCTACAGCTTGTAGTCCTGATCCCGGGCGTCGAGCCGGCGGCGGAGTGCCGCGAAGATCTGGTCCTGGACATGGACGCTTTCGTTCGTTTCATCGTCCAGCGCCTCGGTCGAATGGCGCGCCGCAGCTTCCGGCACCGCCAGGACGCCGCCCGCCGTGACCGAGGCGGCCGAGGCGGCGGCGACCTGCACGTCGCAGGCCCGCTGCAGGGTCCAGAGGCGATAGAACGCATCCGGAATCGACGCACCGCAGGCGAGCAGGCCATGGCTGCGCAGGATCATCAGGTACTTCTCGCCCAGATTTTCGACCAGGCGCGGGCATTCGTCATCGCGCGTCGTCACCCCCTCGAAGTCGTGGTAGGTGACCTTGCCGTGCAGGAAGGCGGAATAGAAGTTGGTCTGGGTCAGGCCCTCTTCCAGGCAGGCGACGGCCTGGGCCGACGTGGTGTGGGTGTGCATCACGCAGTGGACGTCCAGGCGGGCCCGGTGGACGGCGCCGTGGATGATGTAGCCCGTCTTGTTTACCGGCCAATCGCTTTTCCCCACGATATTGCCGTCGATGTCGATCTTCACCAGGTTCGAGGCCGTGACCTCGGCATACATCAGGCCGTAGGGATTGATCAGGAAATGCTCTTCCGGCCCCGGCAACTTGACCGTGATGTGGTTGAAGATCAGCTCGACCCAGCCCAACATGTCGAAGATCCGGTAGCAGGCCGCGAGCTCCTCGCGCACGTCCGCTTCGCTCCGTCCCGCATCGTGTCCGCCATCGAATTCGGCAGCCGCGCTCATCATCGGGCCCTCCCCATCATGCACCGTCCATGTCGGCCGCCACTATCCTCCGCCGCGCCGCCCGCGACAAGCGCGGATCGTGGCCGGCCCGGCCAGTCTTCGCTATACTGCCGCGGCGTGGGGCGTGAATCGTTAAAGGAGTGCGACGGATGAGCGCGGGACGCGTGATCACCATTGTCCTTGTGGCCATGATCGGAGTGCCGTCGGGAGCGTCGGCGCAGATCAACTTCGACAAGATCTGGGGCGACATCAAAAAGGCCGGCGACAGGGCCGAGAGCGAGGAGTCGGGGGCGGAGCAATCCGCGCCGGCGCCCGCGACGGAAGCAGCGCCCGCGACCCGGAGCGAGGCCGCGAGCGCGGACGATGGGGCCACCGAACGGCCCCGCTACGACCGTGCCTGGGTGCGCGAAATGCAGGGCCGTTTGAAGGACCGGGGCCACCTCCCGGGCGCGGTCGACGGCATTTATGGCCCGGGGACTCGCCGGGCCATTCGTTCGTTCGAGCGAAGCGCCGGACTGGAGGAGACGGGGCTGCCCACGGCGACGGTGATGCGGGCGCTGCGCGAGGACGGGACCGCGACCGCCACGCCGCCGGCCACGCGCGAGCCTCGGCGCGAGGCGGCGGGATCCGAGAGTGGCGAGACGCCGAGTTGGCGCCGGTCGAGCGAAGTGGAATCGGAACGGGCGCCGGCGGCGAGCGAAAGCCGGAGCGGAGCGCCGGCCACCCGGGCCGCGGCGAGCCAGGGCGATCTCGCGCGCGAGGCCCGCGAACGGCTCAATCGGCTGGGCTATGACGCCGGACCCACCGCCGGCGGTGCCGACGCGCGCACGGCCGAGGCCGTGCGGGCCTTCCAAGACGACGAGGACCTCCCCGTCGACGGGCGCATCACCCTGGCGTTGGTCCGGGCGCTTCGGGAGGCCGAGGGCGACGATCCCGATGTCGCGCCGGCACCGAGCGGGCCGGCGCCCGCGCCGAAGGCGGAAGCTCGACCGAAAGCCGCGCCGCCGGCCGAGAAAACCGTAGCCGCCGGCGCCGCGCCGGTCGCCGCGGGGGAAGATCCGCCGCCGGTGGATCCCGCCGAGGTCCTGGCCTATACCGGCTCCAACCTCGCGCTCGCCGCGCGAGTTCGCCCGTCGCCGTATCGTCACCGAAAGCACGCAATGGGACCACATCGACGCAACTCTGCGCGACAAGCGAAAACACCGCCAGCTCAATCGAAAGAGCCGATACTTCATCTACTCCTGGACGGCGCTTCTGGAGGAGAACATCCCCTTCACCAAGGACGAGCTGCTGGATGCCTTCATCGATGCCGATGACGACTGGTCCTTCGTTCGCAACCATCACAACTGGCGGCGCGGCCAGCCCGCCCTGGTGACCGCCACCATGTTCCCGCGCGCGCAAAGCCACCGCCGGGAGGTCGAGGACGCGGCGGCCGAGGCGATGCCGATCGTCCGCGAGCAGCTGGCGGCGGCGGCGAGCAGGGTGGCTCCGAAATCGAAGCTCGTGCTCAGGATCGGCCTGCCCTCGATCGGCTATGACGTGCGGGCGGGCGCCCTCCGCTTCGCCCGGGGCGCCCACGAGATGCCCCGCGTGGTGCCGTCGGAGACGGCGTTCCTCGGCACGCTCGAACTCATGAACCGGGTCCGGGGCGCGGTTTACGGCACCAAGCGTCGACGCGGCGAACGGGACCTATATCTGCTGCCGGCCGAGGCGCGGGGCGGGCAAGCCTATCACCTGCCCGAGGCGTCGAGCGCGCCGGCTTCCCCAACAACGATATCCTGGGCGACATGTTGAAGCCGGTCGCCGACTGGCGGCGGCAGGTCGCCGAGGTCCTGCCGGCGCCCAGGGTGTTGATCCTCGACGCGCCGATCCGACTTCCCGGGATCGCCATGGACCGCCGCGCGGCGCGGCGCATGCTGGATGGTGGGCCGGCCCGGGCCACGTCCCGGGGCGAGGGCTGGTATCACGCCCTGGTGGCGGTGGAATTGACCGGCGCCGGTCCCGCCCAGCGCCCGGGGGAGCGCGAGGTTTCGGCGGCCTTCAAGGGACACGTCGTCCGGGTCGATCTGGCCGCCCCCGGTGGCCGGGTCTTCGCCAGCTTCGGCGGCGCGGCCCTGGCGTCCGTCGCGGCCGCGCCCTCGACCCGCGTCGGGCGCGTTCTGGCCGAAATCCGCGCACGGCGCGATCGGTGCGCGGCGCTGACCGGCGCGGCCGAGAAGATCGACTGCACCGAACGCCTCTGCGCGTTCGTCGGCAAGCAGCGCGGCATGGTGGAGACCGCCAGGGCGTGCCGCGACAAGGTGCGCGAGGCGCGGGCCGCCGTCGCGTCGCGGAGCGGGAAGACGTCGCGGCCCGAGCGGAATTGCCGGACTCGCTTCGCCGACCGCGCGGCCAAGCCCTGGTTGCCGCGCGCGGCCTCGCGCGCCACCAGAGATGCCATCGCCGAGTGCGCGGCCCGGAAGGCCCGGAGGGCCTACGGCCCGGATATCGTCGGGCTCCGCCTCGGCATGGCGCCGACGGCGGCGCGGGCGATCCTGGCGGAACGGACGGGCGCCGAGAGCCTGGAAAGCCTGGGCGACGCGCGGCCCTTCGATCGCGCCGAACTGGCGATCGGCAATTACGGCACGCGTGGCCTCGTGGCGTTCTGGCTCGCGACCTCGAGCGGCATGCGGCTCGCCGGGGTGAGCCGGCGGCTCTACTTCGGGCGGGACCGGCCCGACGCCGACTCTCTCGAAAAGGTCCTGCGCGACAAATACGGCAAACCCGATTGGAGCGACGGCAAGCGGGTCCATGTCTGGCACCCGGCCGCGCGGCGCGCCGACTCGGACCTTTGCGGCGAACTCGCCGATTTCGTTCAACCGCGCGACGGCTGGTCGGCGCCGTGGCCCGGCCGCTCGAGCCACGGCGCCGAGCCGCGCCTGCCGATGATGATCGGCCCGCCGGTGGGCCGAGGAACTATCGTCGGTATCGCAAATGCGGACCGGTGGTGATCGCGAAACTGCGCCTCGACCGGCGGGACCGGGTCGCCGACGCTGCCTTCGTGCTGATCGATCCCGCATGGCTGGCCGAGCAGCCGGCCTTCGTCTTCGCCGCTGGCGCCGCTTCCGGTGGTGGCCAGAAGAAGCGGAAGATCGAGTTCTGAAGCCGCGGCCGCCGGTTTGACGCCTTGACATAACGGCGCTACATCCCGGGCCGACCCGCGACCCAATCGAGGAAAGGCCGATCCGATGGCATCTCCCAGCCCGCGAGGGATGTGGCATCGGCTGGCCCGGCACGAACAGATCGTTCTGACCGTCGTCGCGGTGATCATCGGCATCGTCGTCGCCTATGCGGCCCTCGCCTTCCGCCTCTGGATCGACGTGGTCGAATGGACCGGCTTCGGCGCCGGCGGCGAGCTGCTCCACCGGGTCGTCGCCGGCCTGCCCTGGTGGCAGGTGCTGCTGGTGCCGACGCTGGGCGGTCTCGTCGTCGGCCTGGTGCTGGAATATCTGATGCCGGGAAAGCGCCCCCAGGCGGTGGCCCATGTGATCGAGGCCAATGCGCTGCACGGCGGACGGATGGGCCTGCGCGAGGGCCTCGTCTCCGCCTTCGTCGCCGCCACCTCGCTCGGCGCGGGCGCCTCCGCCGGGCGGGAGGGCCCGATGGTGCACCTCGGCGCCACGCTTTCCTCCTGGGTGGCCCAACGGCTGAGCCTGAGCCAGAACCTCTCGCGCACCATCCTCGGCAGCGGTGTCGCGGCCGCCGTTTCCGCTTCCTTCAACGCGCCGATCGCCGGCGTGTTTTTCGCCCTCGAGGTGGTGATCGGGCACTATGCGCTCTCGGCCTTCGCGCCCGTGGAGATCGCCAGCGTCGGCGGCACGCTGGTGGCCCGCGCGCATCTGGGCGCGGCGCCGGCCTTCGTCCTGCCGGAGACCCAGATCACCTCGGTACTGGAGTTCCCCGCCTTCTTCCTGCTGGGGATCGTTTCGGCCCTCATCGCGATCGTCTTCATGTGGTCCATCATGAAGGCCGACGAGATCGTCGCGGCCATCCCCGTGCCCGACTGGTCGAAGCCGGTCGTCGGCGGCCTGACGCTGGGCCTGGTGGCGCTGCTCTTTCCCCAGATCCTGGGCGTCGGCTACGGGCCGACCGACGCCGCGCTGCAGGGCCTCTTTCCGCTGACGATGTTGCTGGCGCTGATCGCGCTGAAGACGACCATGACGGCGGTGACGCTCGGCTGCCGTTTCGGCGGCGGGGTATTTTCGTCCGCGCTCTACGTCGGCGCGATGACCGGCGGCGCCTTCGGCATCATCGCCGCGGCGATCTTTCCCGAATACGCCTCCAGCCACGGCGATTACGCCATCGTCGGCATGAGTGCGGTCGCCGCCGCCGTGCTGGGGGCGCCGATTTCCACCATCCTGATCGTCTTCGAGCTCACGAGCGACTACAAGATGACCGTCGCCGTGATGGTCGCGACCTCCGTCGCCTCGCTGGTCGTGCGCCAGCTCCTGGGCACCAGTTTCTTCCACTGGCAGCTCGAACGACGCGGCCTCGACCTGCGCGGCGGCCGCGCCCGCCACCTGCTGCAGTCGCTGAACGTGGAGGACGTGCTCAGCCGCGAGTGCCACATCGTCACCGAGAGCACCAGCGTCGGCCAGATCAGGCGCTTGCTCGCCGATCGACCGGCCTCGGAGTTCGTGGTGATCGACGAGGCCGGCGACCTCGTCGGCACCTTCGGCTTCCAGGAGTTGAAGAACGTCGCCTTCGACCCCAGTCTCGATGCCCTGATCAACGCCCGCGACGTGGTCCGCGGCGGCGCCACCTCGGTCATTCCGACCGATTCACTCGAACATGCCTTGGCTCTGATGGACCTGGGCGGTGCCGAGCAGCTGGCCGTCGTCGCCGGCCCGGCCGACCGCCGGGTGCTGGGCGTGGTGCAACACAAGGACGTGCTCCGCGCCCTCAACCAGGCCTTGCTGGACGTGCAGGCCGAGGAGCACGACGACCAGACCCGATAGGGCCGGGGACGCGGGGTGGCCGGGAACTTTCACCGCTTGGAATCGTACCGGCGGGCCATCGTAGCGGCGGGCCATCGAAGCGACCCGTCGGCTTGCGCCGGCCTCGCCCGTCGGGGCGACCGCCGGGCGCGCGTCCGATGGCGCGGGCGGCGCGGTGTCGGCCGAGCCGGATCGTCGGCACGGCGGCGTTATACCGACCTGCGTTGAGTGCAACTCATCGCGGGTCGGTAAGCGCGACCGCGCGACCGAGCAAAGCCGAGGAAAAGTCCGCGTGGCGTCCGGACGCCAGACAACCCGCAATGAGTCTCACTCATTGCGGGTTGGTATTACTGCTGGATCGACTGGCCGCCGTCCAGGTAGATGGTCTCGCCGGTGAGGAAGGGCAGATCCTCGTCGAAAAGCACGCCGACCAGGCGGGCGACTTCCTCCGCGTCCGTCGGACCGCCGGTGGGAATTCGTTGTTCGAGGAACCGGTTGAAGTTCTCGCTCTCCCGGTGGCGGGCGTTGAGGTCCGTCGCCACATAGCCGGGCGCCACGTCCAGTACGCGGATGCCATGCTTGGCCCACTCCACCGCCAGCGCCCGGGTGAGGCCGGCGATCCCGGCCTTGGAGGCGCAATAGGCGGCGGAATAGCGCACGCCCAGCTTGTCGAAGAAGGAGCCAAGGTTGACGATGGTGCCGCCGCCGGCGGCCAGCAGGTGGGGATAGGCCTCGCGGCTGAGCGCGAAGGGCGCGGTGACGTTCACCGCCATCACATGGGCGAAGTCGTCGGTGGTGAATTCGTGGCTCGGCCCCTCGGCGTGCGCGCCCGCGTTGTTGACCAGGCCGGCGAGACCGCCCTCGCCCCCCGCCAGTTCCGCGAACACGTCACGGGCCGTGGCCTCGTCGGTGACATCCAGGGCGTGGCGTTCCAGGCGCGGCTCCAGGTTCGCCGCCACCTCCCGGTCTTCCGGCCCCAGGCCCTTGCGGCTGAGGCAGCCGACGCGCCAGCCGCGCCGGGCGAGTTCCAGCGCGATCGCCGCGCCGATGCCGCGGCTGGCGCCGGTGACCGCGACCGCGCCCTTCGCCGCCACCTCAGCGGTCCTTGAAATTCGCCTGGCGCTTCTCGAGGAAGGCGGCGGTCCCTTCCGCCGCATCCTCTGTCTCGAAGGCCAGCGTGTTGAGGTCGGCCTCGATCGCCAGGCCCTCGGCCAAGGTCGTGGTGCCGGCGCGGCGCACGGCCTCGCGGGCGAAGCGCAGCGCCGGCAGGCCGAAGCCGGTGAACTGGCGCATGAAGGTCTTGGCCTCGGCAAGTGGCTCGCCCTCGACGATGCGGCCGACGAGGCCGATGGCAAGCGCCTCCTCCGCCTCGACCATGCGACCGCTCATCACCAGTTCCAGCGCGCGGGCCTCGCCGACGAGCCGGGGCAGGCGCTGGGTGCCGCCGTAGCCCGGAATCAGGCCCAGCTTGATTTCCGGCAGGCCCAGCCGGGTCTTCGGCACGCAGATCCGAAAGGTGCAGGCCATCGCCAGTTCCAGCCCGCCGCCCAAGGCATAGCCATTGATGAGGCCGAGCGAGGGGATGCGCAAGGTGTCCAGTTTGGCGAAGGCCCGCTGGCCACGCTCGGCCCCCGCCTTCTCCGCCTCGATTGAGCGCCCCATCAGTTCCGAGATGTCGGCGCCGGCGCAGAAGGCGCGAGTCCCCGCGCCGGTGACGATGAGGGCGCGGGCATCGCTCCCCTCCGCCTCGTCGATGAAGCGGGCGATGTCGGCCACCACCTCGAAACTGAGCGCGTTCAGCGCCTCCGGCCGGTCGAGGGTGATGACGGCGAATTCTTCCTCGCGGGTGAAGTGGGTGGGCATGGCGTCGCTCCTTGCTCTCAGCGCCCGCCGGCGGCCTTGGCGTAGCGAAAGCGGTAGAGCCCCCGCGCCGTGTCCTTGCCGGCGCCCCGGGATGTCAGCGCCTCGGCGGGCAGGACCTCGGCCATCGCCGCCGCCACCGAACGCTCGTCGGCGCCGTCGATCACCACCGCCCAGAGCCCGTTCCCGGCGAGGGAACCACGATCGTCGCGGCCGGTGCCTTGCGGGCCGGTAACCTCCACCGACCGGAAGAACTCGGCCCGCACCATGCCGGGCCGCTTGACCACCTGGCGGAGCGCCGGACCCGAGAGCCAGCGGGCGAGCTTGGCGCCGCCCCTGGCCGGCGGTGTCATGCGAAGGGTGCCGACCACGCCGCCCCGGCCCTCGCCCTCGCGGGCGACGACTTCGAAGACGCCGCGCGTGGTGTTCTGGAAGCGCCGGGTGACGCGCTTGGTCCATCCGGTCGACTCGTCCAGCACGCTTCGGTAAGCCTTGGATGAGAGCACGGCCGGGGAGCGCGTTTCGTAAAGCGCCAGATAGCGCGGCTGGCCCCGGATCGCCGCATAGCGGGCGCCGGAGAGAAAACCCCGAATCGCGGCCCGTTCGTTGACGTGCTCGCGGTTGTACCATTCCTCGAAATCGTCTTCGTGCTCGGGCGCGACGTCGGTCCAGACGATCAGCATGCCTTCGGCCATGGCTCCCTCCCTTTCCGCGTCGGGCGAGCCTACACTAGGCCCCGCCACGGCCGCCACCGGGAGGCGGCACCGGGAGAAGCCGATGAGCAATACCTACCGACTGGACGGCAAAAGCGCGGTGGTAATCTCCGCCGCGAACGGGATCGGGCGGGCCTCGGCGATCGCCTTCGCCGCCGCCGGGGCCAAGGTCGTCGCCGCCGATATCGAGGCCGATAACGCGGAAGCCACCGCCGAGTTGATCCGGGGCGAGGGCGGCGTGGCGATCTCGCACCCCGTCGATGTCCGCGATGAGGCCGAGGTGGCGGCGTTGATGACGCGGGCCGCCGAGGTGCTGGACGGCATCGACGTGCTGTTCTATGGCGCCGCGATCCATGACGAGTCGGCAACCGTGATCGATCTCGCGCCCGAGCATTGGGACGACGTGCTCAGGGTCAACCTGACCGGCGCCTTCCTCGCCTGCCGTGCCGCGCTGCCGGCGATGATCGCGGGCGGCGGTGGCTCGATCGTGCTGGTCGCCTCGCAGCTCGGCTCGGTCGCGGCGGCGAAACGGGCCAGCTATTGCGCCTCCAAGGGCGGGCTGATCCAGTTCGCCAAGGCGGTGGCCGCCGATCACGCGTCCCAGAACGTCCGGGTCAACACGCTCTCGCCCGGCGCCGTGGAAACGGAGCGCCTGACGCGGCGCTTCGGCGACATGGGCGCGGCGCGCGGCGCCCTCGGCGCCAAGCATCTCCTCGGCCGGCTGGGCCTGCCTGTCGAAATCGCCCATGCGGCGCTCTTTCTGGCGAGCGACGCCTCCAGCTTCATGACGGGCAGCGACCTCGTCGTCGACGGGGGCTACACCGCGACTTGAGGATCTATTGCGCCAGCGCGTTCAGCACCGCCCGCGGCGTCACGTGGTTCTGGTCGATGTACGGCGTGGCGTCGTGTTCGGTGACCTGGTTGAGGTCGATCACCGGCACGCCGGCCTGGGCCGCGATTTCGCGCAGCACGGCGGGAAATGCGGCGCGGACGCGGTCGAACTGCTCGCGGGCCGAAGCCGGGATCAGGCCCTCGCGGACTCGCGAATGGGGGAAGGTGAGGAACGCCGGGTTCCATTTGCCCGCCGCCGCGCGGCGCAGCACCCACTCCCCATAGGCACGGGCCAGGCGGTCGATCTCGGCGTCGGCGTCGTCTTCGACATGGGCGCGGGCATGGGCGAGAACGCCAGTCGAATAGCGGCAGTCCGGCTCGCCGAAGCAGAAGGCGACGTCGGCGCCCTCGGGGATGTCCCGCACGGCGGCCTCGAAAGCGGCTTTGTGGTTCGACGCGCCAGGTCCGATCAGGTCGCCGGCCTTGCAACCGAAGATCAGGCGTGACTGGAATCGCCGCACGTGCCCATCGATCGGCGTCAGCAGGTTAGAGCTCGCGAGGACATGGCTGTCGCCGACGACGAAGAAAGGCTCGACCTCTTCGTCGGTGACGTAGGCCTGGGCATTTTCCCGACGCCAGGCCAGGAGCCCGTCCAGCAATGCCACATAGTGCCGCCACATGCCCATGTTTGGCGCCTTTTCCACTTCCTCGAGCAGGCTTTGCGCCAGGACGAGGCGGCGACTACAAGCCTCCGTGTCGCCGCGCGCCCAAGCCCACAAGGCCTGCAGCGTTTCCTCGCCGAGCTGCTGTCCCGGATCGGCCTCCACGGGCGACAACGTTTCAATCTTGCCGAGGGCGAAATGAACGAAGGCGTGGATGGTGTAAGGGTCGGCGGCACCGCCAGCCCGCGCGATCGCGAGATGGTCGCGCGCCGTTTCCAGTTCGCCGATCTGGTACAGCGCCATGGCAAGCGCCTGGTTGGCGCCCGCGTCCTCGGGTCCGATCGCGACCGCCTCGCGGTAGGCGGCGAGCGCCTCGTCGTGGCGGCCGAGCCGCCTCAGCGCGATGCCGATGTTCAAGCGGATGCGGGGGTCGGCCGGCGCCAGCGCGGCCGCCTCGCCGTAATGGTCGAGCGCCAACTCGGGCATGCCGGCGCGCATGCGCAGTTCACCCGCGAAGAGGCGTGCCGGAATGCTGTGCGGCACGGTCTGGCAGGCCCGTGTCGCCAGCTCGACCGCGCCCCGCATGTCGCCGTTCTGTGCCATGGCGATCGCCTGGCGGATCAGTCGTTCGTCTTCGCCGTGCATGGCTCGGTCCGCGTCCTGTCGTTTGCGGTGGAGCATGGTGATGTCGATCCGTCGGTTCGCTTAGCCGGGGCCCGAAGCGGACCGGCCGGGCCTCGTGTAGCAGATCCGAGACGAAGATCGCGACCCGGTCTTCCCAAAGGCGCATAATGAACGGTGATGCGACGGACTCCGCGATACAGACGCGGCTCGTGCACCGCCGTCATGACGTCATCGTTCCCGTGTCCCGGGGATTGCGCGCCGTGACCCGCCGCCTCAATGCTCAGCCAGCAGGCGACCCATGCCGGGGATCGGTTCCTCGATGCCGGCGGCGCGGGCGGCGCGCCAGAAGAGGGCCTGGGCGCTGGAGGTGACGGGCTTGCCGGTCTCCGCCTCGATCTCGGAAATCGAATCGAGCGTCGGCATGTCGCAGCACTACAGCACGATCGCATCGACGTCGTCGCCCGAGGCGGCGATGGCGGCGATGGCGCGCGTCCTCAGGATCTCGGGCGGGACGCGGTACATATGGCGGAAATTCATCTGTGCTTCATCGACGATGATGCTGTCGTCCCGCGTCACCTCGATTCCGTTCTCCTGGAAGAAGACGCATTCCTTGGCGTTGAGGGAGGGCGGATAGGGCGTCACCAGCGCGATGCGCCGGGCGCCGAAGGCCTGAAGCGCCGCCGTCAACGCCGCCGCCGCCGTCACCGCCGGGCGGCCGGCTCTTTCGGACAGCATCGCCTCGTAGTCGCGCGGGTTGCCCTTGGCGGAAGAGGCGGTACAGCCGTAGGCGATGACGTCGGGATCGGCCGAATTCGCCTCGTCCAGCACGCGGGGCACGTGGCGCTCCATCTCGTCGAAGGGCTTCTCGTGCCTCTCGGCGAAGAAGGGCATGCGCGAGGTGTGGATAGAGACACCGTCCGGCGCCAGCCGCCAGAACTCGATCTCCGCTACCGTGTTGGTCGAGGGCACGACGAGGGCGAGGCGCGCCCGCCCACCGTAAACGCGTTCGAGGATATCAGTCATGGGGGGAGTTTAGCGTAATTTCCCCGCCGGGGGGATAGCGCAGCCGGTCCCGATCTCCGGCGACGGTGGCCATTGAATGTTGAGGCGGCGATGATCAGCCTCGGAGTGGGGCCGGTGGCGGGCGAGACTCTTCGATGTCGGGACCATTCAATCTGGCTCGCGCGGCCGCCCTCGCCCCCCCCCCCGAGGCCGACAGTGAGGACATCGGACCTTCGCCCCGCCTGGCCTCGGCCCGTATCGATCCCGAGTCCTGCCTGCCCTACATGGGCCCCGAATGCGGTGCCTGCGCCACGGTCTGTCCGGTCGAAGGTGCCTTGATCTGGCACGGCGGCACACGGCCCGAGATCGACCCAGCGGTCTGCGCCGGCTGCGGGCTTTGCCGCGAGATCTGCGTCGTCTCCCCCAAGGCGGTGTCGATCGCACCATTGGAAGCAGCCTGACGCGGCGAAGCGATTCTTCCCCACCCCGGAGAGGCAATGGTTCAGTCCATGGGCCGAATGGTCTAGACAGGGGTACGATCCATCAGGACGTCCCTTCTAATTCGGAGACCGAGCCCATGCCGACCGTCGCGCCCGAGCGTTTGGAAACCATCGCCGCCAAGCTGCTGGAGGCCGCCGGCGCGCCGGCGGCGGAGGCGGCGATCGTCGCCCGCCATTCGATCGGCGCCAACCTCGCCGGCCACGATTCCCACGGCATCATCCAGATCCCGAGCTACATCAAGCGGATCGAGGTCGGCCATATCGTCCCCGGCGCGCCGATCGAGATCCTGCGCGAGACGGGCACGACGACCGTGGTCGACGGCAATTGGGGCTTCGGCTACGTGGTCTCGGAACACGCGATGAAACTCACCATCGAGAAGGCGGCCAGGAACGGCATCGCCGCCACCACGGTGCGCCGCCAGGGCCACATCGGCCGCGTCGCCGACTATCCCCTGATGGCGGCGGAAGCCGGCATGATCGCCATGATGACGGCGGATAGCGGCCGCTCGCCCAAACATGTGGCGCCCTTCGGCGGGCGGGAAGCGCGCCTCGGCACCAACCCGATCTGCTTCGCCATGCCGTCGAACCTGGAGGGGCCCTTCCATATCGACATGGCGACCTCGGCGGCGGCGGCCGGCAAGCTGCAGCTGGCCATGGCGCGCGGGGATTCCATTCCCGAGGGCTGGCTGCTGGACGCCGACGGCCGCGTCACCACCGACCCGAACGCCTTCGGCCAGGGGGGCGTGTTGCTGCCCTTGGGCGGCGGCGAGGGCTACAAGGGCTACGGCCTCTCCGCCATGGTGGAGATCTTCTCGGGCGTGCTGCCGGGCCTCGGCTTCGGGGTGGAGCCGTCGGGCCGGCACAACGACGGCTGCTTCATCATGGCCGTGCAGGTCGAGGCCTTCCGCCCGCTGGCGGAGTTCAAGGAGGAGATCAAGGAGTTCGCCGCCTACCTCAAATCGGCCGCGCCGGCCGAGGGCTTCGACGAGATCTTCTATCCGGGCGAACTGGAACATCTCCGCGCCGTCGCCAACCGGGCGAGCGGCATCACGATCGAGGACAAGACCTGGAACACGCTCGCCGAGCTGGCGCGCAAGGACGGCTTGGCGGGCGAGCTGGGTTTCGAATAGGGCCGCCCAATCGTCGCGCGCGCACCGCCCGCGCCGTCGCAAGTTCATGGCGCCGTGGCCTGCTTGGCGATGGCGGCGAAGACCGTGTCCAGCTCCTTGGCCATGGCGTCGAGGTCGCCGCCGCCATAGGGTCCGAATACGGCCGATGGCGTCCGGTAGGTGAGCGTCGCCGTGCCGTCGGCGTTCTCGGTCAGGTAGAAGCGCAGCGGGGCCTCGATCCCGGCCGGCACGCTGGCTTTGAGCATGCGCACGGCGAAATCGTTGCGGTAGACCCCGAAGACCGCGTTGCCGGCGATCTTCACGTCGCGGCGCGAGGCGCCGATGGAGGCTCTGGCCCGCCCGACGAGCCCCATCTCATTGTCGCCGATCGCTTTCTCCAGCTTGCCCCAGAGCGTCTTGAAGGAATGCGTGGTGGGAAGCACGTTGGTGCCGGGATAGGGGTAGCCATTATCGGCACTTGCCGGCGAGGCGAAGAGGACGAGCAAGGCCACGAGCAGAAGACGAGACATGGGAACCCCCTGGGATTGAACGACGGGTGCGCATTGTGACGGAACGGCGGGCGAGGCGGCGCCCCTTCACCGAAAATTGACCGCCGCCGGCCACCCCTTGATCGCCTGTCGCAACCGTTTAAGCTTCCCGCGACCGTTGTGGCCGCGCGGTTCGGGAGGGGGCGGTGTCGGGCGAAATCAGTGCGCTGGCCCTTGAGGTCGCCAAGATCATCGCGATTCCCGCCTTCGGATTGGCGGCCATCGGCTTTCTCGTCAATGAGTTCAGGCGTCGCATCGACGATCAGGCAGAGAACCTGCGCGAGTCCGAGATCGACCGGGGAAGGGCGCGGAAGCTGCTGGCGGCGGAGGACGGCGCGGGTCACCCGGCCGGCCGGCGCGCCCGCTGGCGCAAGGCCTATGAAATCGGTCTCGGCGGCCTGCTGGATTGGGCCGACCGGCCGGATCGTCTGGGCGTGCGGAACGGCGGCGCGCTCGCCGCCCGAATCGGCCCGCATGGCTGGACCGCCCGCGGCTACGAGTTCAATCTGCGCCTGGCCTTCGCCTATCCGATCGCGGCGATGCTGCTCGTCTGGCTCGCCAGCGGCGTCGACGTTTCCGGCATTACCGGGCTGTTTCCCGAGTCGACACCGGGGCCGGAACGCGTACTGCTCGCCCTGATGTTTTTTCTCGCCGCCGGCTTCTGGTTCGCCTCTATTCGAGCATCGGGCTGGCAATCGCTGGTCTATTACATCGTTGCGATGGGTATGCTCGCTGTCGCTGGCGCTAGCGCTGGCGCTGTCGCTTTCGCTGGCCCTTTCGCTGGCGCTTTCGCTGGCCCTTTCGCTGGCGCTTTCGCTGGCCCTTTCGCTGGCGCTTTCGCTGGCCCTTTCGCTGGCGCTTTCGCTGCTTTCGCCCTTTCGCTGGCGCTTTCGCTGTCGCTGGCGCTGTCGCTGGCGCTTTCGCTGGCGCTGTCACTGTCGCTGTCGCTGTCGCTGTTTTCTTTATGCAGGGTTGGTTTGAAAAACGAAATCGATCCGGCCTCTTCTTTTGCGGACACGGCTTGGCGTTCGGAGCGCTGGCGATCTTCCTGCTTCCGCTCCTCTCACCGTATATCGAACCGCGGGAGGCGGGACTTCAGTTTCTGTCCCAACTGTTGATTTTTCTCGCCTTGTTTCCACTGATCAACGCCCTCTTCGACTGGCTGTCGCTCGGCTTGACCCGCACCTTGCTGCGATGGGCGCTGGCGGCGATGCAGGCGGGCCGGGCGTGGCTGGCCAGCTTGATCGGCCTCGGCGATCTGGCCGTCGCCCTGCTGTTCCTGCTGGCCCTGGCGATGACCGCGACGGCGCTGCTGCAAGTCATGAACAACGCCATGCCGGCGCAATTCCAGGACGCGGGTTTCGATCTGCCGAAGGTCTTCGAAGACTTCTGCCAGCCCGGCATCGCCTGGAAATATTCCTGGATCTATTTCACCCTGTTCTCCACCCTGGCCCCGACGCTCATGCATGTCGCGGCCGGCGGCTTCGCCCTGGTCTTGCAAGGCGGCGGCGAGACGAAACGCCGGAAATTCATCGCCCTGCTCGACACCAATTTCGGCGATAGCCGCGAGGATCGCATGGCCTGCGCCCGCTATTTGGTGTTCCGCCGCTTCCTCGGCGCATTACTGACACTGCTGGTCTTCCTGGGCCTTGCCGCCATCGTCACCGTCGTCCTGCCGGGGTTCGGCGAGGGAATCGTCGCGGCCTGCCGCTGGGTGGCCAATCTGTTGGATGGCGACATTCCGGCTTGTTGAGCCGGGTACCGGTTTCCACGACGGCCCGGCGGCTCAGGGGGCGATCTCGGCGGCGTCCAGGCCGACGGCGTCTTGCACCCTATCGAAGCCGTCGCGCTTCAGGCGGTGGGCCAGGCCGTGGTTGATGCGGGCGACCAGACCGGGGCCTTCGAAGGCGAGCGCGGTATAGAGCTGGACCAGGGAGGCGCCGGCGCGGATCTTGGCATAGGCGGTCTCGGCTGTTTCGATCCCGCCGACGCCGACGAGCGGCAGGCGACCCCCGGTCAGGCGGTAGAGCCGCGCCAGCCGCTCCGTCGCCAGGCCGAAGAGCGGCCGGCCGCTGAGGCCGCCGGCTTCGCGGCCGAGCGGGCTCCAGAGGCCCTTGCGCATGCCGACCGTGGTGTTGCCGAGGATGGCGCCGTCGACGCCCCCGGCGAGCAACACCTCCGCCGCCTCCGCCAGGCCGGCATCGTCGAGGTCGGGGGCCAGCTTCACCAGGATCGGCGGTTGCCGAGCGGCCCGGGCCCGGGCCTCGAGCACGCGGTCGACCAGCTCCTCCAGCCGGGCGCGGGCTTGAAGATCGCGCAGGCCCGGCGTGTTGGGGCTGGAGACGTTGATGGTCAGATAGTCGGCGAGCGGCGCCATGCGTTCGACGCCCCGGACATAGTCGGCAATCGGATCGGCCGCGTCCTTGTTGGCGCCGACGTTGACGCCGATGGGCCCGGCACGCGGGCCGAGCCGTTGCAGCCGCGCCGCGCCCGCCTCCAGGCCTTCGTTGTTGAAGCCGAGGCGGTTGATGACGGCCCGGTCCGGCGCCAGGCGGAACATGCGGGGCTTGGGATTGCCCGGCTGCGGCAGCGGCGTCAGGGTGCCGACCTCGACCAGGCCGAAACCCAGGCGTAGCATCGCCGCCGGCACCTCGGCGTTCTTGTCGGCGCCGGCCGCAAGGCCGAGGGGCGAGGCGAAGTCCAGGCCCCAGAGCGATTGCCCGAGGACCGGGTCCACCGGCCCGCCGCCGCCCCCGACCAGGCCCGATTTGAGCGCCCAGAGGCTCAGGCGATGCGCCCGCTCCGCATCCATCCGGCGCAGCAGGGGTCGGGCGAGGGGGAAGAAGTCGGGCATGGGCCTGTCGCTGGATCGCAATACGCCGCCATCCGCCATCGCCGGGCCAGGGCCCACCGCCGTCATCGCGAGCGGAGCGCGGCGATCCAGGGCCGCGTGATCGATCTCGACGGCATCGCGCGGCATCGAGATCACCTGGATTGCCACGCTCGCTCCGCTCGCTCGCAATGACGATTGCTCGCGGATCGATCGACAAGGGTCCACCGGCTATAGCGGATCGATTCGGCGGACGCCAGCCGCATCGTCACGAAAACAATTGCACGGTGGCATGAGCGGAGTGGCGGCGCTATGTTCGCCGCCCCATGGCAGCTTGTACGAGGGAGGGTCGGCGATGGCCGGTGTCTTTTATCACGATGGGCAATGGCACGACGAGGCGCCCAAGATCTTGAGCCCGATGGACCAGGCGACCTGGCTTTCCTCGATCGTCTTCGACGGCGCGCGGTCTTTCGGCGGCCTGGCTCCGGACCTCGATCTTCATTGCGAGCGGCTGATCCGCTCCGCCCGCGTCATGCTGCTGGAGCCCCCGATCTCGGCCGAGGCGATCGAAAAGCTCTGCGTCGAGGGCATCCGCAAGCTGCCGCGCGATTGCGAACTCTACGTCCGCCCGATGATGTATGCGACCGGCGGATTCCTGGTGCCGGACCCCGACACCACGACATTTTCCCTGGCGATCTATGATTCGCCCCTGCCCGATTTCACCGGCATTTCCGTCTGCCTCTCGACGCTGCGCCGCCCCGCCCGCGACCAGGCGCCGACCGATGCCAAGGCCTCCTGCCTCTACCCCAATTCCTCCCGCGCGCTGCACGAGGCCGACGGGCGCGGCTTCGACAACTGCATCATGCTGGACCCCAACGGCAACGTCGCCGAGCTGGCCAGCGCCAACGTCTGGATCGTCAAGGACGAGGTCGCCTCGACGCCGTTCCCGAACGGCACCTTCCTCGACGGCATCACCCGCAAGCGCATCGCCCAGCTCCTGGCCGACGACGGCACCGAGGTCCGCGAGGAGACCCTCTGCTTCGCCCACGTCATGGCCGCCGACGAGGTCTTCCTCACCGGCAACTACGGCAAGGTCATGCCGATCATCCGCGTCGAGGACCGCGACCTCCAGCGCGGCCCGGTGACGCAGAGGGCACGGGATCTCTATTGGGCGTATGCGGAGACGGCGTCGGTGTTTTGACGCTATGCTGCCAGATCCTCGCCCGCCAATGCCCGGCGGACGAGCGTCGCTGTTTCCGCGACCCCGTAGAGCACCACGAACGAGCCCATCCTCGGCCCCTGGCTCTGGCCCAGCAGGACCTCGTATAGCGCCCGGAACCAGTCTCGTAGGTTGTCGAAGGGGTGGCGCTTGCCGATTTCGTAGATCTCGTTTTGGATTTCCTCGGCCGTGGGCGCGGCGGCCTCGTCGAGCCAGGCCAGCAGTTCCTCCATCGCCACCCGCTCGTGCGCCTCGGGCGCGCGGTAGCGCTTCGCCGGCTTGACGAAATCCTGGTAGTAGGCGATGGCGTTGCCGGCCAGCCGGTCGAGCAGCGGCTCGCTCTCCGGGCTGGCGTCGGGCAGGTAACGCCGGATGAAGCCCCAGAGCACCGCCTTGTCCTCGGCGTTGGCGGCCGCCGCGAGGTTCATCAACAACGCGAAGCTGATCGGCGGCGGCTTGGCGTTGGCGCGGCCGCCGTGGATATGCCAGGCGGGGTTGTCGATGATGCTCGCCGCGTCCTGCTCGGCGAGCTTCGCCAGGTGCCCCAGGTAATCATCGACGGCGCGCGGGATGACGTCGAAATAGAGCCGCTTGGCCCGCCTCGGCGACTGGAACATGTAAAGCGAGAGGCTTTCCGGCTGGGCGTAGCGCAGCCATTCGTCGATCGTCAGGCCGTTGCCGCGCGACTTGGAGATCTTTTCGCCGTTCTCGTCCAGGAACAGCTCGTAGGTGAAGCCCTCGGGCGGGCGGCCGCTGAGGATGGCGCAGATCCGGCCCGACTGGCGGACCGAATCAATCAGGTCCTTACCACTCATCTCATAGTCGACGGCCAGCGCATACCAGCGCATCGCCCAGTCGGGCTTCCATTGCAGCTTGCAGGACCCGCCCGTGACCGGCACCTCGACCAGCTGGCCCGTCTCCTCGTCCCGGTAGCTTACCGTGCCGGCCTCGACGTCGCGGGCGACGATGGGCACCTGCAGCACCCGGCCGGTCCTGGGGCAGAGGGGGAGGAAGGGGCTGTAGGTCTGGCGCCGTACCTCGCCCAAGGTCGGCAGCATCACGCCCATCACCTCGTCGTAGCACTCCAGCATGCGGAGCAGCGCGGAATCGAAGCGCCCTTGGGCGTAATAGTCGGAAGAACTGGCGAACTCGTAGTCGAAGCCGAAGCCGTCGAGGAAGCGGCGCAGCATCGCGTTGTTGTGGTGGCCGAAGCTCTCGTGCGTGCCGAAGGGGTCGGGCACCCGGGTCAGGGGCTTGCCCAGATGCTCTCGCAGCATCTCCTTGTCGGGCACGTTGTCCGGCACGCCTCGCAGGCCGTCCATGTCGTCGGAGAAGGCGATCAGCCGCGTCGGCAGGTCCGAGAGCTGGTGGAAGGCATGGCGCACCATGGAGGTCCGCGCCACCTCGCCGAAGGTGCCGATGTGCGGCAGGCCGGAGGGACCGTAGCCGGTCTCGAACACCACCTCGCCGCCCGCCGGCGGGTGGTCTTGCAGCCGCTCCAGCAGCTTGCGGGCCTCCTGAAACGGCCACGCCTTGCTCTCCAGGGCCGCGTTCCGCGCCTCGTCCCCGCCCAACGTCTCTACTCCCGATGGCGAAATCGCCGGCAACATAGCGGAGACGATCGATCCGTCAATCGACGCCCTCGACGATCCTCAAGTCGCGGACCGCGCCGTCGCCCAGTGCTTCGACGGCGGCCTGGTATTCCGGGCTCTGGTAGGCCTCCAGCGCGGCCTCGTAGCTCGGAAACTCCACCACCACGGTGCGCTCGGCGAGGCCGGCCTCGAAGGCGCTGACCCGCCCGTCGCGGACCAGGATGTTGGCGCCGCGCGGCAGCATCGCCTTCGGCGCCAGCTCGGCATAGGTCTTCAGCTTCGCGGAATCGCTCACCTCCCGGTAGCAGACCACCAAATATCCTTTTGGCATTGGCTCATGTTCCTTTCCCAGGTGCCCGGTGCTCGCCCTTCGGGAATCAAATATGCCTGGTCAATCCCCCATCCACCCTGAGGCTCTGGCCGGTGATGTAGCCCGCGTCGTCCGAGAGCAGAAACGCGATGGTCTTGGCCATCTCCGCGACCTTGCCGATGCGCTTCATGGGCACGCTCGCCGCCGTCTCCGCGCTCTGGTTCAAACTGTCGATGAATCCCGGCAGTACGTTGTTGATGCGGATGCCGTCGGCGGCGTAACGGTCGGCGTAGAGCTTGGCGAAGCTGGCGAGGCCCGCGCGCAAGGCGGAAGAGACGGGATAGGTCAGGCTCGGCTCGAAGGAGGAGAAGGTGGTGACGTTGACGATGGCGCCGCCGCCCTGGGCGAGCATGATCGGCGTCACCCGGCGCAGCATGCGCACGACGTTCAAGACGACGAGGTCCAGGCCCAGGCGCCAGTCGTCATCGCTGATCTCCAACAGCTCGCCCTTGGGCGGGCCGCCGGTGTGGTTGACGACGGCGTCGATACGGCCGTGCGCCGTCATCGCCGCCTCGACCAGGCGGGCGATATCCTCGTCGTTCTGCGTCGCGCCGGATATGCCGACCGCGCCGGCGCCCAGCTCCGCCGCCAGCGCCTCGGCGCTCCCCGAAGGACTCATCAGGGCGAGGCGATAGCCGCGCGCGTGCAGCTCGCGCGCCGCCGCCCCGCCGATGCCGCGCCCGCCGCCGGTGAGAACCGCGACCGGTGCCGCCCCGCTCATGTCCCGGCTCCGCCGACGGGCACGTAGTCGTAGGCGCCAACGCCCTGAACGATCAGAAAGCGGCAGCGGCCACCGTCCTCGCCGGTCACCCGGTGCGCCGTCTTGGGCCCCACCGCGCAGGTTTCGCCGATGGCCATCAGGTGGCGCGCCCGGGGCGCCCGCGTCTCGACCGAGAGCGTGCCCTCCAGGCAGAAGAAGGTGTCGGTGATCTCGTTGTGGAAATGCCAGGGCACCTCTTGGCCCTCGGCGAGCGTGAAGGTCTTCACCGTCAGCTCGTCGGTCCCGGCGACCAGCGTGCGCTCCTCCACCGTGTAGTCGTGTCCATAGCCCGTGGCCATGAGAATCCTCCCGCGTCGCCGTATCCGGGAACTCTAGAAATCGCCGGACCTCGTTACAAGCGCGTTGTGGATTACGGACCTGGATAATCGTTCTCCTCGGCGCTTGGGCCCGAGCGGCCCCTCGGTGAATCGCCGAATTCGGCGCGTCGGCGCGGCGCCGGCCAAGGCCTACCCACGCGGGCTTTGGGCCAGCCGGTTCATCCCGCCCCGGGAGTGGCGGAACGGCCGCCGGCCGGACTCGCCGCCGGGGAGTGGTCCAGGTCCGGGCCGGCTTGACAACGCCGCCGCGGTCGATTGCAATGGCCGGGACGTCGGGGGCGCGAGGGCCCCGACCGGCGAAGCGCGCCCCGGCCCGCATCGCCGGTGGCGGACGGGAGCGCCGATCATGTGGGCATTGAGCAGAACCTTCGTCATCCTGTTGGTGCTGGCGCTCGGCGCCTGTGGCGAGAGCCTCGAGGAGCAGGTCGGCAGTAGCCACAAGACGGTGGCGGGCGCGCTCGATCAGCTGGCGCAAAAGCTCGACGGCGGGCAGATCTACAACGCCAACCTGATCAAGCAGTACGCCAAGATCGTCGCCACGAAACAACCCGATGTCGCCGAGGTCGCGAACGAGCTCGCCAAGGAAGGCACGCGAAACAGCCTCGCCTACAAGGCGCTGTCGGACCGGCTGGGCAAGATCGATCTGAAACCGGCGGACGAACCCGCCGCCAACAAAAGCCTCGACCAACTGCGGCGGTTGACGGCGGCGGCCGACCCCGAGGTCTATGATGATTCTCTGATCGACGTGGTGAACGTACTCGCCGACCTCAGCCAAGGTCTGCTGGCGCGCCTGCACGTGCCGGAGACAAACAAGACCAGCGAGAAGGGCGCGGCCGACCGCCTGGTGGGCAATCCCGCCTACGGCCAATGGCGAAGTGGGCCGAGCGGCCTCACCTGGTTCTTCCTCGGCCGCTACAGCAGCTTCGGCGGGCCGTTTTACGGCGGCGGCGCCTATCGTTACGACAGCTGGTACCGGGGTCGCAGCTGGAGCTACTACAACGATGTCGGGCGGAACTATTACGGCAGCCGCGCGGACAACAGCCGCTGGAGCGACGCCGGCCGGCGGATGAAGGATACGCGGCCGAAGAAGTCTTATGGCTCGCTCAAGAGCGGCAAGCGGCTTTCCACCTACGGCACGGCCCGGGGGATGAAACAGCCGGCGGCGGTCAAGGGAACATCCTCCAGGAGCGGACGCTCCCCCTATGCGGCCAGTACGCGCGGCTCGAGCCGGAGCGGCCGGCGCGGCAAATAGGGATCGGTCAAGGAAAGGCGAGAAACGATGGGATTGGAATTCATCGACGCGCGGAGCGCCGGCATGCTGGCGATGGATTTCGCCATCATCTTTGTCGTGCTGCTTTCGATCCGGGCACTGTTCGGCCTGATCTCCGGCGTCAACGCGACGAGCGAGCTGGCCGGCAAGGACAACTTCGCCTTCGGCATCGCGCTCACCGGGGCGACGGCGGGCGTCGCCATCATGCTTTCGGGCGTGGCCACCGGCGGTCTCGCGCGCGGCTTCGGCGAGGAGGCCGCGTTGATGGTCGTCTTCGCCCTCGTCGGCCTGGTGTTGATGTGGCTGACCCGGTTGATCTTCGACCGCGTGTCTCTGCCGGGCGTCTCGGTCAAGGAAGAGATCGACCGCGGCAACACGGCGATCGCCATCGTCGACGCCGGCAACATCGTCGCCACCGCGATCATGATCCGCGCCGTCATCATCTCGGCCGACGACAGCATCACTGCCGGCCTGATCGCCGTCTTCATCGGCTATATCGCCTCCCAGATCATTTTGACGCTGACCGCCTTTTACCGGGTCCGGCTCTTCGCCAGCCGCAATTCCGGCGCCCAGTTCCAGGAGGCGATCCGCGACGGCAATATCGCGCTGGCGCTGCGCTTCGCCGGCTTCCAGGCCGCCGTCGCCTTCGCCGTGACGGCGGCCTCGGATCTCAACCTCTACGACACGCTTGCCAACCCCGTGTTGAAGGGCGTGGCCTGGGGCGTCGTCTCGCTGATCCTGTCGGTCGCCCTGGTCATTCTGAGCGCCATCGCCGAGCGCTTCGTGCTGGGCGGGATCGACGTCTCGGAAGAGGTGGACAAACAGCGGAACGTGGGCGTCGGCATGGTCGAGGTGGCTGTTTACATTTCCATCGGACTGTTGCTGAACGGCTTGCTCGGGTGAGGGAGGCCGGGCGATGTCGGGCCAGGCGACGGAGCGTCGCGGGCGCCGGCTAACGGACCGCCTCGGCCCCACCTTCGGCCATGATGCCGCGCTGATCGTGATTACCGGCGTTCTCGCCGGCTGTGGCCTGGTCTACGAATACCTCCTGGCGCACGCCGCCGGCCGCATCCTGGGCGCGGTCGAGGCGGTGATCTTCACGATGATCGGCCTGATGATCGTCTCGATGGGGGTGGGTTCCTTCCTCGCCCGCTACATCCGCGACTCTTTCACCGGCTTCGCCTGGCTGGAGGGGATGCTGGCGCTGCTGGGCGGGCTCTCGGTGCTGATGATGGGCGGGGTCACGGCGCTGGTCGCCGTCCTGCCGCGCATCCTGAGCGAGACCTATGCCCTGCCGCCGGACCTGGTGCCGAGGGGCGGCCTGGTCGAAAACCTGGAGAGTCTGGCCCGTGTCGCGCCCTACGTACTGGGCGCCATTCTCGGCGTCATGGTGGGGATGGAGATCCCGCTGCTGGCCCGCATCCGCCAAAGCCTGCACGCCCACCACCTGACCCACAACACCGGCACGATTTACGGCGCCGACTATCTGGGCGCCGGCATTGGCGCGGCGCTTTGGGTCGCCTTCATGCTGGCGATGGAGCCGGCCCGCGCCGCGGTATTGACGGCGGCGGCGAATCTGGCGATCGGCCTCCTGTTCCTGGTGCTTTACGGCCGGCGGGTCCGCCTGCTCTCCGCCGTGCTGGCGCTGCACGCGGTGGTCGCCGTCGCCTTGATCACGGTGGCGCTGCACGGCGTCGGCTGGTCGCGGACGTTGGAGGACCTCTTGTACGAGGACCGGGTGGTGCACAGCGTCGATACCGGCCACCAGCGGCTGACGGTGACGGAACGGCTGGTCGATCCCGCCCGCGCGCCGGTGCACACATTCTTCATAAACGGCCGGCTGCAGTTCGAGAGCACGGACGAGCACATCTATCACGCCATGCTGACCTATCCCCCGATGCTGGCCGCGGCCAGGCGCGAGAAGATCCTGATCATCGGCGGCGGCGACGGCCTGGCGCTCCGCGACGTGCTGCGCTGGCGGCCGAAAGAGGTGCTGCTGCTCGACCTCGATCCGCGCCTGGTCGCCTTCTTTGCCGAGCCGCTGGCGCTCGACGGGCGGGTGGTGAACCAGCCGTTTCTGGAGCTCAACCGCCGCGCCTTCGCCGACGCCCGCGTCGAGACCCGTTTCGGCGACGCCTTCCTCACCGTCGACCGTCTGCTGCGCGAGGAAGCGCGCTTCGATGTCGTCCTGGTCGACCTGCCCGACCCCTCGAACGCCGATCTCAACCGGCTTTATACCGTCAAGTTCTACAGCAAGCTGCGCGGCCTGCTCGCCGGCGACGGCGCCATGGTGGTGCAATCGACCTCGCCCTATCACGCCCGCGAGGCCTTCCTCTCGATCGGCAAGACGATTCGGCGGGCCGGCTTCGCCCATGTCGAGCAATACCGCCAGAACGTGCCGAGCTTCGGCGAATGGGGCTGGTCCATCGCGGTGGCGAACGGCCGCCCGGCCAGCCGGCGGATCGCCGAGGCGCCCGGCTTGCCGGTGGACGACGGCTGGACCACGAAAGCGATCCTGGAGGGCGCCTTCGCCTTTCCGAAATATTTCTTCGACAGCTTGGCCGATATCGAGGTCTCGCGCCTCGGCAACGCCGCCGCCTATCGCTATCACCAGCGGGCCTGGGAGCGCGAGCAGGGCCTGCCGGCGGATCGACCCAATGCGCGCGGAGGATCTTGACATCCCCGCCCGAGCGACCATATACGTGACATGTCACACGTGACCAGTCACTCGAAAGAGCAAACTCCACAGGACGATGCCCCGCCGTTCGGGGCCCGCCGGGGAGGACGAAACGATGACCGAGGATCGGGACCGCAAACCGCCGCGAAGCGTGGCGGAGCGCAAGCGCAGTCAGCGCGCCCGACTTCGGAATTCCGGTTTGGTGCCGGTCGAGGTGTGGATACCGAGACGGCATCGGCCAAGCTTGCGGCGGCTCGAGGCCCTGTTACGGCAGGACATCGTGCCCGAGTTGCCGCGCCCATATCACGTGACGGCTAGCGGGGAGAGGATCATGGACCTCAACATGCTTCGAGAATCATTGAACGGCCTGACCACCGAGGACGGCTTCCATTTGAACGCGGCCGACGGCGACGGCGACATCGTCGAGGTCGTGGTCGAGGACCGGGAGGAATTCCCCATCGTCGTCTCGGCCGACGAGGAACAAGTGCTGTGCCTGACCTATCTTTTCGACGACAGCCAGGTCAAGGCCGACGCCCGTGCCGAGATGCTGGAGACGATGCTGGAGATGAACGTGCCCCTGCCGCTCTCCTCCTTCGGCAAGGTCGGCGGACGCTATGTCATCTTCGGGGCGCTGGCCGCCAGCTGCACCGTCGCCGACATCATTAACGAAATCGAGGTGTTGAGCGACAACACCCTCGAGGCGATCGAGGCCGTGAGCACCTATCTCGCCTAACGAACCGGGAAACGAAAGGAGACAGTCATGAGCATTCTTGCCAAACTCGTCACCGCCATGAAGGGCGCGGCCAGCGAGGCCGGCGAGGCCGTGGTCGATCATCAGGCGCTGAGGATCCTGGATCAGGAAATGCGCGACGCCGAGAAGCAACTGGGCGAGGCCAAGGGCCATTTGACTCAGGTCATGGCCCAGCGCCGGGGCGTCCAGCGCGAGATCGACCGCCTGACCAGCGCCGTCTCCGAGCACGAGGGCTATGCCGCCGCCGCGCTGGAGAAGGGCGACGAAGGGCTCGCCGGCGAGGTCTGCGAGAAGATCGCCGGCTACGAGGAGGAGCTCGGCGTCCAGCAGGGTGCCGCCGAGCAGCTCGACAAGGGCCTCGGCCAGCTGAAGCAGAACATCAAGACCACCGAGCGCAACATCGCCGCCATGAAGCGCCAGGTGAGCATGGTCAAGGCCACCGAGAAGGTGCAGAAGGCGAGCGCCGCCGCCTCCCAGCGCTTTTCCGGCACCAGTTCCTCCATCGGCTCCGCCACCGATTCCCTGGAGCGGATCAAGAAGCGCCAGCAGGAACGCTCGGACCGCATGGACGCCGCCGCGCAATTGCACGAGGAGAGCGATGGCGCCGACCTCGAGAAGCGGCTGAAGGAGGCCGGCATCACCAAGTCGGACGCGTCCGGTTCCGACGTGCTGGCCCGTCTGAAGGCCAAGTCGGGCGCCGGCTCGTGATCCTGCGCCGCCTCTTCGGTCGCGGCGGGGACGAGCCGCCCCCGCCGCAGATCGAGAATGCCTGGGACCTGAAGGCCGGCGACTTTCTGAAGATGGCGCTCGCCGCGCCGGAGGGCCTGTCGGCCGCCGAGATGCAGGTGACGGCCGTGCATGCCCTCGATTTCGGCGGCCCGACCAAGACCCGGCGGGTGTTGGACCTCGAGGGCGGCGGGGCCGGTCCGACCCAGCTCTGGCGTGACGAGCGCGACCGCGTCGCCGTCGCCCGGACGCTGGAGCGCGGCCACGTCGAGCGGCTGTTCGATCTGGCCGTGTTCGCCACGCTGTTCGACGCGGAAGCCACCGCCAACGTGGTGCTGGAGCGCCGCGAGGAGCCGGGCGAGCTTTCCGGCTGGACCGCGCCGCTCTATCGCCAGGAGGGGGCGGAACAGGCCTGGTATCATCCCCAAGACCCGGCGACGGCGAGCATCGACGACCACGTCACCGGCGATGCCGAGGGGGTCGACCATTACCGCCTGGTGAGCGACGATCGCCGCCACGCCATCGAGGTTCAGGTCTTCGACAGCGGGCGGACCGACGTCCTGGCCGTCGCCCTGTTGACCGCCGGCTCGGTCGAGGAGCTCTGGCCCGCCGGCGGATGAGTGGGTGAAAAGGGGGGCGGCGGCGGATGTTTCAGATACTGGTCAGGCGCATGCGCCGCCGTCGGCCGCGCTTCGCGAGCCGGACCGGCGACGATGGACCCAAGGCGGTCTTGGTGCTCTTCGTCTACCTGCTCGCTATCATCGTCTTTCACATCGCGGCCATGATGGGCTTCGAGGGTCTTTCGCTGGGCGATGCCGCCTGGCTCACCGTCACCACGGTCACCACCGTCGGTTATGGCGACATCTCGGCCGCCACCGGCGCGGGCCGGCTGTCGACCGTGCTGCTGGTCTATATCGGCGGCATTTTCGTGCTGGCCAAGGGGGCGGGCGACTATTTCGACTATCGCGCCGAACGGCGCCATCGCATGATGACCGGACGCTGGAGTTGGGACATGGCCGACCACCTGTTGTTGATCCACGCACCCCGCCGGGGGGCGATCCGTTATTTCACCACGCTGATCGACCAGTTGCGGGACACCAAATGGGGCGGTGACCGCGACGTCATCGTCATCACCGACCAGTGGTCGGAGGGCCTGCCCTCGGCGCTGCACGGGCGGGGCGTGGTGCATGTCGACGGCCGCGCCGACGATCCCGAAGTGCTCAGGGCGGCATCCGTGGACCAGGCGGCGGCGATCGCCCTGCTGGTCGCCGACCTCGAGAACCCAGCCTCGGACTCCATCGCCTTCGACATCGTGCATCGTCTGAAGGAACTCGGAACCGAGGCACCGATCCTGGTGGAGTGTTTGGAGGACGCCAATCGCCAGCGCATGCGCGCCGCCGGCGCCAGCTCGGCGCTGAGGCCGATGCGCGGCTATCCCGAGATGCTGGTCCGCGCCCTCGTCGCCCCCGGCAGCACGGAAATCATCACCGACATCTTCACGACCCGGGGCGATGAATGCGTCCGCTTCGACTGCGACCTCGCGGGCGTCGCCTGGCGCCGGGTGGTCGAGGTTCTGATGGACAAGGGTTATGGCACCGCCATCGGCTATGCCGCCAAGGCCGACGGCCAGGTGGTCATCAACCCGCCGCCGAACGACGCCGTCGAGGCCCAGGGCATCTTCGTGATCGCCAAGCACGGCCGGGACGGCATGACCGACGAACTGCGCGAGACGCTGTCCGGCCTCGCCGCCTGACGGCGGCCGTTAAGGGTGGCCGGGCGAGTTGGACCTAACTCGGGCCGCTCTATTCGTCCTTTGGCGCGGGCGGCGGGGGGCTGGCGGTCCACTCGTCGCCCAGGAGTTCCGGCGTCTCGTAGCTCTCCATGTGGCGCCAGTGGTGTTCGACGTCCTCGACATAGAAGTGGCCGGCGACGGCGCGGGCGAGCCAGAGAGCGCCTTGGCTCACGTCGGGGATGTCGCCGCTCAACTTGCCGAGGCTCAGCATCGAGCCGTGGTTGAAGCAGTGGATGCGGGAAAGCCAGGGCGCGCGGCCGGGGATACGCTCCCGAAAGGCGAAATCGCGCGCGAGATAGGGGAAACCCGCCAGAACCTCGTCCGCTTCGTCTTCCGGAGGGCTGTAGCGGTCGCGCCAGAGGGCGATCTCGTCGCCCCAGCCGGCGAACTCGGCGCGGCTCGCCGGGGCCACCGTGAAGCCGGTGGCGGCAATCAGGAAATCGGCGCGGAGGCGGGCGCCATGGACCGTCTCCAGCTCGATTCCGCCGCTAGCCATTCCGGCCCGGGCGATGGCGGCGTCGAAGTGGAAGAAGGCGTTCGCGTGCCGGCTGACGCGCAGGGTCGAATCGCGCGGGGCCGGGGTCTGGCAACGGGCCGCGTGGTGCATGAAGCGCCAGCGCCATTCGTCGGAAAGCTCCAGGAAGCCGGCGGCGAAGCCCAGGTTGGCGATCCCCATCAGCTTGTTGACCCTGGGCATCTCGGCCCGGCGCGCGAGCAGGCGAACCTCGGCCGCGCCCGCCTCCAGCGCTTCCGCGGCGTTGTCGACGGCGGACGAACCGACGCCGATCACCACCACCCGTTTGCCGGTGAGGCGGGCGAAGTCGATCTCGTCCGAGCCGTGGGCCCAGGCATGGCGCGGCAGCGCGGCGACGAAATCGGGGACATACGGCCTGCCCACGCCGTCGCGCCCCGTCGCCATCACCACCCGGCGGGCCGGGAGATGTCCATCCACGCCGAGGTCGAGGTCCAGCAGATCGCCGGCGGGGGCGATCCGGCGCACCTCGACCCCGTTCTCGACCGGCAGCTCCAGGACCCGGCGGTACCAGACGAGATAGTCCATCCAGGTCCCCGTGGGGATGTGGCCGAGCGCGGCCCATGCGGCTTCGCCGTAAGCCGCCGTGAACCAGGCCCGGAAGGTGAGGCTGGCCATGCCGCAGGCCGGCCCCACCAGCTGCTTGGGCGAGCGCAAGGTCTCCATCCGCGCATAGCTCCGCCACGGTCCCTCCAGGCCCTCGGGCGCGCGGTCGAGGATGCGGATGTCGCGCACGCCGGCCGACAGCAGTGCGAAACCCGCCGCGAGGCCGCACATGCCGGCGCCAATGATCGCAACGTCCACCACGTCTTCGCGCGGCTTGGCCATCCATTCGGCCCCCGGACGCAGCAGATGGTCGAGGTCGTCGCGCACCCGCGACTCCAGCCGGGCGAGGCGGTCGGTGTCGGGGGGCTCGGGAAAGGTGTGGCGCGGCGTCATCGGGCGGCGACGGTATCATCGCGCCTGATGTCCGCCAATGCGCTATGATGACGCTCTCGGCCGAGGAGACATCGATGCTGGAAGAGAAGACGATTCAGACGGGCGAGGGCGCGGTGACGGCGCGCCTGGCCGCGTTCGCCCACGATCTCACGCTGGACGCGGCGCCCGACGCGGCGGTCCGCGTCGCCAAGCACATGGTGCTCGACTGGCTGGGTGTCACGCTCGCGGGCGCCGCCGAACCACTGGTCGCCAAGCTCACCGATTATTGCCGCGCCGAGGGCCTCGGCCGGGGGGCGAGTCTCGTCGGTCTCGGCATCGAGGGAAGCGCCGGACAGGCGGCGCTGATCAACGGCGCCGGCGGCCATGCCCTCGACTATGACGACGTGCTGCGCCAGGTGCGCGGCCATCCGACGGCACCCGTACTGCCCGTGGCACTGGCGTTGGCGGAACGCGAGGGTCATTCCGGTATCGATATGTTGACCGCGTTCGTCGCGGGGGTGGAACTGGATTGCCGGATCGGCGAGTTGCTGGGCGACGAGCATTATGCGCGCGGCTGGCACGGCACGGCGACGATCGGGCATTTCGGCGCCGCCGCCGCCGCGGCGCGGCTCCTGGGGCTCGACCGCGCCGGCATGGCGACGGCGCTCGGCCTCGCCGGCACCCAGGCGGCGGGCCTCAAGGCGGTGTTCGGCACCGAGGCCAAACCTCTCCATGCCGGCAAGGCGGCGGCCAACGGATTGCTGGCGGCGGAACTGGCGGCGCGCGGCTTCACCTGTTCGCGTGAAATCCTGGACGACCCGCAGGGCTACCAGGCGGTCGCCTCCGACGATCCCGATCCGGCGGCGGCGCTGGCGGAGATGGACGGGCACTTCTACATCGCCAATACCCTCTTCAAGTATCACGCCGCCTGCTACGGCACGCATGCGGGCATCGAATGCGGCCATGCGCTGCGTCGCCATCCGGCGTTCACGGCCGATCGAATCGAGCGGGTCGAGATGGCGGTGCCGACCCCGACCTTGGCGATGTGCAATATCTGGGAGCCGGAGACGGGCCTGGAGATGAAGTTCAGCCACCGCTTGACCCTGGCGGCGGCGCTGGCGGGGACGGATACCGGCGATCCGGCGCTCTACGAGGCCGATGCCACCCGGCGGGCCGATCTGGTGGCGCTGCGCGACAAGGTCGCGGTTCGGGGCGTGGACGATATCGGCCGTCGCGCGGGCGAGGTGACGCTGCACCTGGTCGACGGCACGGTACTGCGCGAGAGCCGTGACATGGATCGCCCCAATCCGGACCTCGACGACCAGGAAACGAAACTGGAGGCCAAGTTCCGGGCGCTGGCGGCGCCGGTGGTCGGGGCGGGGGCGGCCGACGACATCGTCGCCCTGGTGGCGGATCTGGAACGCCTCGACGATATGCGCGCGCTCGCCGCTCTCTGCCGGGGCGGCGCTCGGGGTTAGACTCGGGCCTCCGCCGGCGATACCTTGGCGGGACGACGAGGAGACGCACCGTGAGCCATGACGACTGGACACTACCGGTAATCGATCTGGCGCCGCTGGCGCGGGGTCTCGACGGGGCCGCCGAGGTCGCGGTCGAACTTCGGCGCGCGTTCGAGCAGGCGGGCTTCCTCATCATCGTCAATCACGGGGTCGATGCCGGCCTCATTCGCCGAACCTTCGCCGAGGCCAAGCGTTTCCACGCCCAGCCGATGGAAGCCAAGCTCGCCGTGCTGATGAACGAGCACAACAACGGCTACATGGCGGTCAGCCGTTACAACGTGCACACCAGCCGGGTGAGCGAGGATGCCAAGCCCGACCTGAACGAATCCTTCTTCTGCAAGCGCGAGCGGGCGGCGGACGATCCCATGATCCTCGCCAACCGGCGCTTTGGCGGGCGCAACGAATGGCCGGCGGACCTGCCGGGCTTCCGCGAGACGGTTCTGGAATACACCGACACCGTCGACGCGCTGGCGCGCCGCATGCTGCCGTCGATCGCCCTGGCGCTGGAGTTGCCGACGGACCGTTTCGACGCCGCCTTCGCGGAAAGCCAGTTCTCCTTCCGCATGTCGCGTTATCCGGCGGCCGAGCGGGAAGACGGACTCTACGGCATCGCGCCGCACACGGACGCCAATTTCATCACCTTCCTGGCGCAGTCGGGCGTGCCCGGCCTGCAGGTGAAATCGCCCGCCGGCACCTGGCGCGACGTGGCCCACGTGCCGGAGTCCTTCGTCGTCAACAGCGGCGACATGATGCACCGCTGGACCAACGGGCGCTTCAAGTCGACGCCGCACCGGGCGCTGCCGCCCTTGGATGGGGAGCGTTATGCCATCCCCTATTTCCTCGGGCCCCATCTCGACACCGAGGTCGCCTGTCTGCCGACCTGCCGGGAGCCGGACGATGCGCCCCGCTTCCCGCCGATCACCTACGCCGACTATTTGGCGTGGTGGTACGACGAGAACTATCCCCACGAGGACCAGGGCGATCTGATCGACGCCGCCGAATAGCGCCATGAACTCCGCGACCCGGAACCGCGACGAGGCCTTCGATTTCGACCATCTGGTGCGGCCCGACCGGGTCCACCGCCGCGTCTATACCGACCCGGCGATCTTCGAGCTCGAAATGGCGCGGATTTGGGGTCGGAGCTGGATCTTCGTCGGCCATGAAAGCCAGGTGGCCGAGCCCGGCCAGTATTTCGCCACCTCGATCGCCCGCCAACCGGTGCTGATGACGCGCGACGAAGAGGGCCGGCTCCACGTCCTGTTCAACCGCTGCGCCCACAAGGGCGCGCGGCTGGTGGGCGACCGGGCGGGCAAGGTGAAGGCGATCCGTTGCTGCTATCACGGCTGGCGCTACGCCCTCGACGGCCGCCTGCTGTCCATTCCGATGGCCGAGGGCTACGAGGGCACCGGCTTCGGCAAGGGCTGTCCGGAAGCGAACGTCCAGCACGTGCCGCGCGCCGAGAGCTACCGGGGCTTCGTCTTCGCCAGCCTGGCGGCGGACGGACCGGACCTCGTCGGCTGGCTCGGCGGCACCGCGTCCTCGATCGACAACATGGTCGACCGCTCGCCCGAGGGCGCGTTGGAGGTGACGGGCGGCGTGCTGCGCTACCGCCATGACAGCAACTGGAAGTTCTTCGTCGAAAACCTGAACGACCTGATGCACCCGATGGTCGTGCACCAGTCCTCCAGCCTGACCGCGCGCGAGGTCGCCAAGCGGGAACTCGGCGAGGATACGCCGATGCCGCCGGCGCTGGAGATCCTCTCCCCCTTCACCGAGAGCTACCGTTTCTTCGACGAGATGGGCCTGCACGCCTTCGAACACGGCCACGGCTATTCGGGCGGCAAGACCTCGATCCATGCCCGCTACTCCGATATCCCGGAATACAACCGGGCGATGGAGGCGGCTTACGGCAAGGCGCGGCTGGACGAGATCTTCGCGGTAAACTGCCACAACACCGTCTTTTACCCCTCCGCCACCATCAAAGGCCCTATCCAGACCATGCGGATTGTCAAGCCGATCGCGGTCGACGAGACGGTAATCGAGTCCTGGACCTTCCGCCTGATGGGCGCGCCGCGAGAGCTGCTGCGCCGTTCCATCCTCTACTGCAACCTGATCAACTCGTCCGCCAATCTGGTCGGACCCGACGACCAGGAGACCTACCGCCGCCAACAGTGGGGCTTGTTGGCCGACGGCCCCGAATGGGTGGCGATGCACCGCGATCTCGGCCGCGAGGAGGACCTGGGCGACGGTCACCTCTACGCCAAGGGCTCGAGCGATATCGCCTTCCGCAACCAGTTCCGCGCCTGGAAGCGCTACATGAGCGAGGAGGCGAGCCTGGATGGCTGATGGCGATCTCGCCCTGCATCACCGAGTTTCCCAATTCCTGTACCACGAGGCGCGCCTGCTCGACGAGCGGCGCTGGGAGGAATGGGCCGGGCTCTTCACCGAGGACGGCATCTATTGGGCCCCGCCGCCCACGATCAGGCGGATCCCCTGACGCACGTCTCGCTGATCCATGACGACCAGCTGCTGCGCAAGGTGCGCATCGCCCGCTACGCCGACCCCAACGCCTTCGCCCTCCAGCCCTTCCCCCGTAGTGTCCACCTGATCACCAACGTGATGATCGACGCCCACGACCCGGCGGCCGGCCGCATTGTCGCCACCTCCCGTTTCGCCATGTTCGAATTTCGCGCCGATGCGCGGCGGATTTACGGCGGCAGCTACGAGCACGACCTCGTCGCGGCCGACGCCGGCTACCGCATCGCCCTCAAAAAGGCGATCCTGGTCGACTGCGAAGGCCCGCTGGAAACCGTCGGCATCTATTTCTGATCGGCGTTCTCGCGCCGGTGGCGGTCGATGGAAATCTCGTCCAGTTCCATCTGCTCGCGCCGGGCGCGTTCGACCTCCGCCCGCGCCCGGGCCCGTTCGGCGGCGAGTTCCAGGGTCTTGAGTTCGCCGAAGGCCGCGGCCACCGAATCGCGGCTGGCCTGGACGCGGGCCTCGGCCTCGCCGATCGAGGCCGCCAGATCGTCGCCCCTGGCCATCGCCCAGCGAAAATAGGGATGGAAATCGAGACGTTCGGTGAACCCGCCGCCCGTGTTGGCCCGTTCTTCCGCCAGCCGGCCGAGAAGCTGGGCGCGCTCGGCCTCGAGCGCGTCCAGGTGGCGTTCGAGCTCGGCGTGGCCGCGCCGCGCCTCTTCCAGCCGCCAGCGGCCGAGGCGGATCAGGGTCGAGAGACTCCGCGTCAAGCCTCGCCCTCCAGACCCATCGCCGGCTCATCCTCCAGCAGGCGGGCCAGGCGCGCGTGCCCCTCCGCGATGTCGGTTCCCTCCTGTATCTTTTGGGCGAGGAAGACTTCCAAGGCTTCGTGGCGGGCGATCGCCTCGTCGACGGCCGGATCGCCGCCGGCGCGGTAGGCGCCGATACGGATCAGCTCCGCCATGTCGTCGTAAAGCGTCATCAGGCGGCGGGCATGAATGATCCGCTCGTTCTCCTCTTCGCCGTTGCAGCCGGGCATGGTGCGCGAAAGGCTGCGGAGCACGTTCACCGCCGGGAAGCGGCCGCGCTCGGCGATGGCGCGGTCGAGCACGATATGGCCGTCAAGGATGCCGCGCACCGCGTCGGCGATCGGCTCGTTGTGATCGTCTCCTTCGACCAGCACGGTGAAGAGGCCGGTGATGGTGCCGCCGTCGGCCTCCGTTCCGGGGCCCGCCCGCTCCAGCAGGCGCGGCAGTTCGGCGAAGACGGAAGGCGTGTAGCCCTTGGCGGCCGGCGGTTCGCCGAGGGACAGTCCGATCTCGCGCTGGGCCATGGCGAAGCGGGTAACGCTGTCCATCAGGCAGAGCACGTCGAGGGCCTGGTCGCGAAAGTATTCGGCGATCGCCAGGGTGAGCTGGGCCGCCTGCCGGCGCAGCAGGGCGGGCTCGTCCGAGGTGGCGACGACGACGACGCTTCGCGCCAACCCCTCCGGTCCCAGATGGTCTTCAATGAATTCGGCGACCTCGCGTCCGCGTTCGCCGATCAGGCCGATGACGCTGACGTCCGCGGCCGTGTTGCGCGCCAGCATCGAGAGCAGCACGGATTTGCCCACGCCGGAGCCGGCGAAGATTCCCATCCGCTGGCCCCGGCAGCAGGTGGTGAAGGTGTTGATGGCCCGCACTCCGACGTCGAGCCTGCCGCCCACCCGGCCGCGCACATGGGCCGGCGGCGGCGGGGTGCGGATCGCCCGGGCATCCGGCCCGCGCGGCAGGGGCCCCTTGCCGTCGATCGGCTCGCCCAGACCGTTCACCACCCGGCCGAGCCAGCCCCCGTCGGGAAAGATCCGAGACTCCTCCTCGCCGAGAATCGCCTTGCAGCCCATGCCGAGGCCGTCGAGTTCGCCAATCGGCATCACCAGGACGCGATTGTCGCGAAAGCCGACGACTTCCCCCGGCACCCGGCGGCCGCCGCGCGCATCGAGTTCCAACCGCGCGCCGAGCGGCAGTTCGCGATGGATCCCCGCCACCTCCAGAAGCAGGCCGCGCACGCTGGCGACCCGACCGTAGACTCTATGGGTACCGACCCGTTCCAGATCCTCGAGCAACGCCTTCATGTTCCAGGTACTTCCTTTTATTTAGGCCGCGACGGCTCGGAATCCTGATTGAAAGCCGTTAAACTCGGGTAAAGCATGCCCCCGGCCGTTGGCATATACGGTTTGTTAACGTCGAGGCTTTAGGTATGGTTAAGTATAGAAACGATGGGGAGCGAGAGATGCGCGTGCTGTTGATTGAAGACGATTCCGCCACCGCCCGGAGCATCGAGCTGATGCTGGAATCGGAGAGCTTCAACACCTACACCACCGATATGGGCGAGGAGGGGCTCGACCTCGGGAAGCTTTACGACTACGACATCATCTTGCTCGATCTGAACCTGCCGGACTTGCATGGCTATGATGTCATGAAACGGCTCCGCACGGCGAAAGTCGAGACCCCGATCCTGATCCTTTCCGGCATGTCGGAGCCGGACGACAAGGTGAAGGGCCTCGGCTTCGGCGCCGACGACTACCTCACCAAGCCCTTCGACCGGCGCGAGCTGGTGGCCCGTATCCACGCCATCGTGCGCCGTTCCAAGGGGCACTCCCAGTCGATCATCAACACCGGCAAGCTGGCGATCAATCTCGACACCAAGGCGGTCGAGGTCGAGGGCCAGCGCCTGCACCTGACCGGCAAGGAATACGCCATGCTGGAGCTGCTCTCGGGCGATGTCCCGCCCGATGTTGAAAAGGGCGAGGTAGGCATCGTGTGATTTCGAGGCTACGCGGCCTCGTCGATGTCTTCAATGGCGGCCTTTCGTTTTGCCTTCTCGACGGCGTCACGCAAGGCGGCGTGGAGGACGGGGAGTTGCCTGTAGGCCTTGAGGCGGCGGAAGGTTTTCTTGGCCTCCAGAAGGCCGGCGGCGGTCCAGCGCAGCGCCATCTCGGCGTTGCGCCAGCGCTTGACGTTGCGTTGCACGGTCCTGACCGTGCCCAGCGCGTTCTCGATCGCGTTGGTGCAGGCCAGCGCGCGGCGGAGTTCCGGGGGCAGGCCGAGGCGGATGACGGTGAGGATCTCGTCGAGGCCCTCCAGGATGGTGGCGGAGACGCCGGGCGCATCGTGTTCCAGGCGGCGGGCGAGATTGCGCAAGAGCCGCTCGGCCTTGTCCGCGTCGCCCTGGTCCCAGGCCTGGCGCAAGGCCTTGCGGACGCCCGCGTGCAGGCTCTCGTCCAGCCGGTCTGTGATGTTGCGCCCCTTGTGCACCTGGCAACGCTGGATCAGCGCCGCATGCCCGAAGCTCCGCCGGATCGCCTTGGAGAGCGCCTTGGCGCCGTCGACGATGTAGAGCCGGGGGCGCTCGGGATCGAGGCCGCGATCGATCAGGTTGTCGAGCAGGGCTTGCACCGTGGCCGTGTTCTCCGTCGCGCCCTCGGCCAGGCCCAGCACGTGCTTCTCGCCGCCCGCGTCGATACCGATCGCCGCCACCATCACGTGATCGCCGACATGAAGCCCGTCGATCTGGACGACCAGAAGATCCAGTTCCTCCAGCCGGCTCGCCAGCCAAGCCTTCAGCTTCGAGCGCGTCAGGGCCACGAAGCGGCGCGAGACCGCCGACTTCGAACTCCCGTCCCCCGCCGCCGACGGCAGATCGCCGCCCGCGTCCGCCGGCAGACGCACCGCGCGGCCATACTTGCGGGTCGAGACGTTCATCACCATCAGGTTCATCGCCCAGGCGTGCAGCATCTCGGGATCCGACATCAGCTCGAAGCTCGGCAAACTCAGCTCCCCGCCGCCCGGCTCGCGCACCCGGGGGCGCTCGAGCTTCACCCTCGCCCCCTGGAAGGCCAGCTCGCTCGTGGTCGTGCCCCAGCGATGGCCCCGGCGCTCGGCCGTGCGGGCATGACGCGGGCCGCACACGGCCTCCGCGTCCGCCGCCAGCATCTCGGCCAGCGCCTCGATGCCGGCCAGAAGGCAGAAGCGATCGACGCACACGCGAAGATCCTTGTAGGCATCCGATAGCGGCGGCACCGGCATCGGCAATGGATGTTCCAGGGCTTTGGAGGAAGGCGCGTTCCGTGTAGTCTTGCTCATGGCGTCGTTCTCCTAATCGGATTAAGCACCCGGAGCCTAACGGCTCCAGGCGAACGACGCCTACCTCAACTTTTCAACATGACTCGGGACATCCCCCTGCTCTCGCTCCGCAAGGGGACGACGCTGACCAAGGAGATGTTCCTCAACCACCTCTATGGCGGCATGGACGAGCCCGAGCTGAAGATCATCGACGTGTTCATCTGCAAGCTCAGGAAGAAGCTGACGGGCGCGACCGATGGTGACCACTATATCGAGACGGTTTGGGGACGCGGCTATGTGCTGCGCGACCCCCTCGCCGCCGACGCGGCCGCCTGAGGCGCAGCCCTCCTCCTTGAAATTCCGAACTGTACCAGTCACCGTAAATGACGACGTTGCGCCAGGTGGTGAACGCGATTCTGTATTTGCCGTTCGGCGGCACTTTCCACGCCTTAGCCACGTCTGATACCGGTGAGCCTTTGAACCGACCTCTCGGCCATCCCCTTCGTTCAATCGCGAGCGAAGCGTGGCGATCCAGAGCGGCGTGAAAGGCATCTACCACCTCGCGCGGCCTCGAGACCGCCTGGATCGCCATGTCGCTTCGCCCCTCGCGATGACGGTTGTGGGTAGGCGTGGTTATGTCCAGATTTGTCCGCGGTTTCGTCATGGTCGCCAGATTAGGCTCTCGGCATGCCTGTCGCGGATTCACAAAAAGTGACGATTTGAAATGGCTTTCGACATCGTTGAATCGATTTCTTTTTGGCTCAATTCGTGAAACGTATGCATTTGTGATAGAATGCCCGGAATGTCAGGAGGTTGGGTCATGGACGGCAAGGGTTTCCAGGTGTGGCTTTCGGCGGCGCGCGGGCTGACGCGCGTGCAGCGGCACGAGGCGCTCGCGGTGCTGTCGGGCCGGAGCGAAGGCGAGGCATCGAAGGCCGCGATCGAGCTTGGTGTGGACGAGGCCCGGCGCTGTCCGCACTGCGCGAGCGAAGGGGCGGTTTCGCGCGGTATGGCGCGGGGTCTGCGGCGCTACCAGTGCAAGGGCTGCGGCAGGACCTTCAACGCGCTGACCGGTACGCCGCTGTCGGGCCTGCACCACAAGGAACGCTGGCTGTCGTTCGGGGCGTCGCTGGCGGAGGGGGAGACGGTGAAGGCCTCGGCGGCGCGCTGCGACGTGGCGGTGAGCACGGCGTTCCGCTGGCGTCACCGGTTTCTGGCGGCGGCGCGGAGCGATTCGGAGGTGCTCAAGGGGATCGTGGAAGCGGACGAGACCTACGTCCTGGAGAGCCGGAAGGGCGCGCGCGGGCTGGGACGCAAGGCACGGCGGCGGGGCGGCAAGGCGAAGAAGCGCGGCCTCTCGCGCGAGCAGGTGCCGGTTCTCATGGCGGCGGACCGGAGCGGGACGACGGTGAGCGCGGTGCTGCCCAGGGTCGACGCGGCGGCGCTCACGGCTGCTCTCGACCCGGTGGTCGCGAAGGACGCCCTGCTGGTCTCCGACGGTGGCGCGAGCTATCCACCTTGCGCCGCCGCGCTCGGGGTGAGCCACGAAGCACTCAACCGCTCGATGGGGGAACGGGTTCGGGGCGATCTGCATGTGCAGACGGTGAACAGCCGCCACAGCCGGTTGAAGGACTTGCTGCGTCCCCGCCGCGGCATCGCCACCCGCTATCTGGACAACTACCTGAGCTGGTTCCACCTCGTCGGCCTCGCCCCCGGCGCCAATGACCGAGCCTGCCTCGCCGCCGCCGTAACAAGGTGACGCATACATTTCACGAATTGAGCCTTCTTTTTTGCATTCAATATCATACGGTATTTCCATATATACGGTATTTTCAAAAATCAGCTGCGGACTCGTCATTTCCCCTCCTGTACCGCCGAGCATTCGGTTCGATCTCTCCGCCATCCTGGTCGTCATCGCGAGCGAAGCGTGGCAATCCAGGGCCGCTCGCGGGACATTCGGCGTCTTCGCGCGATATCGAAGCCCGCTGCATCTCGGCCAGCATTTCCATGGTCAGCGGGTTCAGCCGGTCCGGCCGGTTCATGGTCAGGGTCAGCACGCCCCCCTCGCGGCTTTGCGGCAGCTCTCCGCCCATCATCCCCTCCTCGTTGTCGGACGTGGCCACCGCGCGCGTCCTATCCATGTATCGCCGCCGCCATCCGGCGATAAGTCCAGACGCCGTCGGCGCCGGCCTCGCGGCTCGCCCGGCCCTGTTCGATCAGGCAGTTGAGGTGGGCCAGCGCCTCGGCGAAGCCGAGATCGATCTCGTGCGCCTCGAGCGTGCGGCGGTAGAGCGGTTCCAGGGTGTCGCTCACCCGCAGGGGCCGAGCGAGGACGCGCTCCAGCAGGCTCAGCCGTTCCCCATGGTGGCTGATCAGCTGGTCGAGCCGGGCGTGCAGGCCGAAGAACGGCTCGTTGTGCGACGGCAGCACCAGGACGTCGGGCGGCAGCATGCGAAAGCGTTCCAGGCTGTCCATGTAGTCCTGCAGCGGGTTGGCCTCGGCCTCGTCGGGGTAGACGCCGATGTGGGGCGTGATCCGCGGCAGGATCTGGTCGCCCGCGATCAGCATGTTCAGCTCCTCGCAGTAGAGGCAGGCATGCTCCGGCGCGTGGCCAGTGCCGACGATCACGATCCAGTCGTATTCGCCGAAGTTCAAGACGTCGCCGTCACGGATGCGGACGTACTGCTCCGGCACCGTGGTCACGACTTCGGCGTACATATTGTCGCGGGTTTGGGTCAGATGTTCGATATGGGTCGCCGGCATGTCGATCTTGCGGTAGTGGTCGAGATGCGAGGCGGGCGTCGTCTCCTCCGGGTCGAGCGAAAACATGCGGCCGTAGAGCCACTCCAGCCGGCTCGCCAGCAGATGGCAGCCGGTCTTGTCGCGCAGCCAGCCGGCGAGGCCCATGTGGTCGGGGTGGAAATGGGTGCACATTACCCGCTTCAGCGGCTTGCCCTGGAAGTAGCCCTGGAAGATCCGCTCCCAGAGGTCCTGGATCAGCGGGCTCGCCATGCCGGTGTCGATGATGGTCCAGCCGGTGTTGTCGGCCAGCAACCACAAGTTGATATGGTGGAGTCCGGTAAACTGCAGGGGCATCCGGACCCAGTAGATCCCCGGCGCGAACTGTATCGCCTCGCCCGGCTCGGGCATGCTTTCGAAGGGATAGTTCAGTCCGTTCCGGGTGTGGCCGCTCATCGGTCGTCCTCGAATGATGCTGGCGCCGGCGCGGGTCGGCGGAGCGCGGCGAAATCTAGGCGCCGGGCGCGACAGCGTCAAATCGATGGTTGAATTCCGACACCGCGCGCGCGATCGACTATGCTGGCGGCCGAAGTCACGCAAGGAGCGCCGATCGTGAGCCTCGTCATCGAACCCCTCTCTCCCGCGCTCGGCGCCGAGGCCAAGGGCATCGACCTCGCCGATTCTCCCGCCGAGGCGAGCCTGGACGCGTTGCGCCGGGCGCTGCTCGACCATCTGGTATTGGTGATCCGCGCCCAGTCCTTCACGCCGGCGCAATATCTGGAGGCCGCCGGCCATTTCGGCACGCCGATGCGCCAGCACTATTCCCAATACCTCATGGAGGGGTTTCCCGATATCGGCGTGCTGTCGAGCCGGACGGCGGAAACCGATGCCTCGGGGCGACGCCACCTGCTCGGCACCGGTACCTGGCACACCGACCACACCAACCACGAGGCGCCGCCGAAGCTCACCATCCTCCATGCCGTCGAGATGCCGCCGACGGGCGGCGACACCAGCTTCGCCAACATGCGCAAGGCCTACGATTCACTGTCGGAGGACCGCAAGCGCGATTTTGAGGGCCTGCGCACGATCAATACGCTGGACGCCCACGCCGGGCGGGGCGAGGTCCCGACGCTGGAAGCGGACAAGAGGCGCCACGTCCAACGGGTGAGCCACCCGCTGATCCGCACCCACCCGGAGAACGGCACCAAGGCGGTCTATTTCCATCCCACCAAGACGGAACGCGTCGAGGGCTGGGATCAGGCGGAAAGCCACGCCTTCGTCGATGGTCTGGTCGCGGAACTGATCCGGCCGGGGATCGTATACCGCCATAAGTGGCGGGTGGGCGACATGCTGCTCTGCGACAACCGCTCGACCATGCACGTGGCCCACCGCGACTACGACCCCGACGAGGGCCGCACGGTCCACCGCATCATCGTGAAGGGTGATCGGCCGTCCTGAACCGCCCGAACCAATTCGGGTTTGGTTCCGGTCCGAACGCGGTCCAGCTAGACGACGTCGTTGATTACTGCGCCGTCGAGCGCGGCGTCGGGTTCAGGCGGGTGACGACCATCGCCTCGCGGTCGAGAAGCTCCGGCACCCGGGGGGCGATGTCGTTCTTCCAATGGTCGGACTGGTAGACCGCCTCGTAGAGCGCCTCGCGCTGCGCCTCGCTCTCGAAGCGCCGGGTCCAGACGTAGACGCTGTCGTCGGTCTCGCCTTGATAGGAGCCGGTGATCACCATGCCCTTGGAGACCTGGAAGGGGATGATCTCCTCCTCCATCACCTTCAACCATTCGGCCATCTTACCGGGGCGGACCTTGTATTGCCGAAGTTCGTAGAACGCCATTTTGCGTCTCCCTCTCCCGATGGATTGTCTCTCCGGCGAGTGCCGGGCGCGGCGATAATGGGAAAGCGGGCGGGCGCTGGCAAGTCGGCGCGGGCTACTTCTTGCGGAAAGAATCGAGCGTGACGATCTTCTCGCCCTCTTCCTGCCCCTTGGGCGGCGCCCCGGATGCGTCGGCGAGCGGCGTTTCGGGCGGTTGCTCGGCCGGTGGCGCCGCCGCCGCCGGGCCGCCGCCTTCCATCCGCCGGTGCTGGAACTGGAGGCTGAACTGTACGCTTGGATCGTTGAAGGCCGTGAGCGCCCCCCACGGCACTTCCAGCCGTTCCGGCACGCCCTCGAAGGAGAGCGTCACGGCGAAGCCGCCATCGTCGACCACCAGGTCCCAGTATTGGTGCTGCAGCACGATGGTGATCTCGTCGGGATGGCGGGCCCGCAGCGCCTCCGAGACCCCGGTGCCCGGATCGTCGGCGCGGAAGGTCAGGTAGAAATGATGCTCGCCCGGCAACCCCTCGTCGCGCACGTGCTCCAGGGCCTTGCGCGCCACGCCCCTCAGCGCGTCTTCCACCAGGAGGTCGTAGCGCATCCGATCCTTGGCCATCCGCTCCCCCGACCGAACCTCTGACGAAATCCGCCGCGCCGCCAAGCCTAACGTGTCGGGGCGCGAAAATTAAACCCCCGCGCGCGGAAGCACGCGGGGGAAGTGGGGGGCTTCTGTTGCCCGGCGCCCCCCGAAGCCGCGCTTACCTAGTTTGAATTAGGCAGCGAGCGCCATTTCATTATCATTGGCACCTGTAGGTTTGGTCCGGTAACGGCGGTACCATGCCGGGCACCGAGCAGGTCTTTACCACGCGCGTCGATCCTATTTCGCCCCCATCAGGAACATCCCGGCGTCCACGCGAAGACCGCGATTCGCGGCGGGGATGCTCTTGGTGGAGGCGCCGGGTACCGCCCCCGGGTCCGCAACGCTTATTTCACAAGCCCGTTTAGCACCATAGCCGGTCGAAACCGGCACCCTGAATATAGGGCTTTGGGCCGGTTTTCGAAAGGGGGAAATTATGGCGGTAATCGTTTGGCCGAACGTCGGCGAGCGGGTGCTGGCGGTGGCGGGGAGGGGACGCTAGCATTCGCCCATCCCCTTGACGCCCATGCCAGGAGACGAGGATGCGGCTTTCGGACGGCCAGGAAGCGGAAATCGAGGACCTGAGGGCCGAGATACGGCCGACCCGCCGTCCGGTGGTCGACGGGTTGGAGGAATTGCTCTATCTCGCTCGCCCGGTGCTCGACCACGGCTTCGTCCGCGTCGTGGACTATATGGGAGACGACGCGGCCGTGGTGCAGGCCGCCCGCGTCTCCTACGGCCGCGGCACGCGCCAGGTGCGCGAGGATCGCGGCCTGATCCGCTATCTGCTGCGCCACCGCCACACCACGCCCTTCGAGATGTGCGAGATCAAGCTGCACGTGAAGCTGCCAATTTTCGTCGCCCGCCAGTGGATCCGCCACCGTACCGCCAACGTCAACGAGTATTCCGCCCGCTACTCCGTGCTCGACGGGGAATTCTACGTGCCGGCGCCCGAGCATCTGGCGGTGCAATCCAGCGCCAACCGCCAGGGCCGGGGCGAGGTGCTGGAGGGCGAGGAGGCGGCCCGCGTGCTCGCCATCCTGCACCAGGACGCGGAGCGCGCCCACGACAACTATCGGGAGATGTTGAACGCCGACGGCGACGGCAACCGAATCGACGGGGAGCGCGACGGCCTGGCGCGGGAACTGGCGCGGATCAATCTGCCGCTCTCGACCTATACGCAGTGGTACTGGAAGATCGACCTGCACAATCTGATGCATTTCCTCGGTCTCAGGGCCGATCCCCATGCGCAATACGAGATCCGGGTCTATGCCGACGAGATGATGGAGATCCTGAAGGCTTGGGTGCCGCTCACCGCCGAGGCCTTCGAGGACTTTGTCCTCGGCGCGGCGATCCTCTCCAAGGGCGCGCTCGACGTGGTGCGCCGGCGGCTTGCGGGCGAAGAGGTGAGCCAGGCGACCAGCGGCCTGGCGCCGCGTGAATGGCGCGAACTGGAGGCGCTGCTCGAACGGGACTGACGGGCGCCTCCCGTGGCCTCGATCCTCGGCGGACTGTTCCTCGCCGCCTTCCTCGCGGCGACGCTGTTGCCGACCTCGTCCGAAGTGGTGCTCGGCGCGATCCTGGTGCGGCATCCCCAGTGGCTCTGGCCGGCGGTGGCGGTCGCCAGCCTGGGCAATACCCTCGGCGCGGTGGTCAACTGGGTCCTCGGCCGCTTTCTCGCCGATCTGGTCGGCCGGCGCTGGTTCCCTGCTCTACGCCCCAGGGGCACGCGCGCGCGGTGGGCTGGTTCCGCCGTTTCGGCGTCTGGAGCCTGCTGTTCGCATGGCCGCCGCTCGTCGGCGACCCGCTGACCGTGGTCGCCGGCATGCCGCGCGTCGGGCTGCTGCCCTTCCCGGCGCTCGTCGCCCTCGGCAAGACCGCCCGCTACGTCGTCGTGGCGCTCGCGGCGGTGTCGGCCCGAGGCGACGGCCGCCGGTCGGTTGCCACCTCCCCGGGGCGGAGGCCATGATCGGCGCGCGGGGAGGGAGGAGATGCGCCGAGCCGAGCCATCGACGCGGCGGCGGAAGCGGGCCGGGAGTCGGACGCCGTGACGGCGGCGGGCGAAATTGCCGCGCGGGCCGGGCCGAGGCCGGTGGTCGTGTTGATGTCCCTCACCTTCACCGTCTCGACCTATGTCCTCACCATCACCGCGATCAATGTGGCGATGCCCCAGATGCAGGGGACGTTCTCCGCCACCCAGGATCAGATCACCTGGGTGGTGACGGCCAATCTGCTGGCCACCGCGATCGTGATTCCGTTGAGCGGATGGCTCGCCAACCGTTTCGGGCGACGCCCCCTGCTGCTTTGGACTCAATCGATCTTTTGGCTGTCCTCGACGCTTTGCGGCCTGGCCACCACGCTGCCCGAACTGGTGATCTACCGGGCCATACAAGGCGCCGCCGGCGCGCCGCTCATCCCTCTGAGCCAGGCGATCATCTTGAGCCTGTTCCCCAAGGAACAACACGGCAAGGTGGTTGCCATCTGGAGCATCGGGGTGACCACCGGCACTATTATCGCCCCGGTCCTGGGGGGCTACGCGTCGGAGGATTACGGCTGGCGCTGGGTCTTCTTGATGGTATCGCCCCTGGCGGCGCTCAGCGTTCTCGCCGTGTGGGCGCATGTGAAGGCGGAGGACACGCCGCCCACGCCGATCCGCTTCGACTGGACCGGCTTCATCCTGCTGGCCGCCGCCGTCGCCTCGCTCCAGTTGATGTTGGATTGGGGGGAGCGGCTGGACTGGTTCGACTCGGTGGGCATCTCGTTGCTGGGCCTGGCGGCGGTGGGCGCCTTCTATCTCTTCGTCGTCCATATCTTGACCACGGACCGGCCGTTCATCGACCCCAAGTTGTTGAAGGACCGCAACTATGCCGTCGGTATCATCCTGGGTCTGGCTTTCGGCATGCTCTATTTCACCACGCTGGTGCTGCAGCCATCGATGTTGCAGGACCTCCAGGGCTATCCCGATTCCGCCATCGGCATCCTGCAGGGGGTGCGCGGCATCGGTCTGCTGGCGGGCTGCTTCGCCCTGCTCTTCGGCATGGGCCGACTCGATCCCCGGATCAACCTCTTCCTCGGCTTCATGATGCAGGGCCTCGCCGGCTACGCCATGAGCCGCTTCGACGTCAACATGACGACCTGGGCGGTCGCCTGGCCCACCATGCTGCAAGGTTTCGGCATCGGCCTCATGTGGTCGCCGATCACCGTCGTCACCTTCGCCACCCTGGCGCCGCGCCACGTGCCCGAGGCGGCCTCGGTTTTCCATCTCGTGCGCAACATCGGCTCCAGCGCCCATATCGCGATCAGCGCCTCGATGCTGGTCAGGGGGGCCCGGACCAGTTACGCCGAGATGGTCGAAACCCTCAATCCCTTCAACGAGGCGTTGATCTACGACAACGTCGTCGGCGGCTGGGATACCTCGAGCGTCAAGGGCCTCGCCGGGATCGGCGCCGAGATCGGCCGCCAGGCCAGCTTGATCGGCTATACCAATGTCTATCTGGGCTACGCGCTCTGCGCGCTGCTGGTGATGCCGCTCGTGTTCCTCGCCCGCCGCCCGCCGATCCAGTCCTGACGCGCGGCCCGTGCCCGTGGCGTGTCGGCCCCGCGCCCGGCGATCGGATTCAGAGCGCCTGCTCCACCATCTCGCCCACCATGACCAGCTCGCCCTTCTGGTTGGTCGCTTCGATCTCGAAGCGGATGCGTTGTTTCTCGTCGATTTTCTCCGCCAGGCGGATGGTCGTGGTGACCGTGTCGCCGGCGATGACGGGGCGGAGGTATTTGGACGAGGAGGAGAGCAGGGCGGTCCGGATCCGGTAGCGCTCGCAGAACTGGACCAGCGGCCTGGACATCAGCGCCGTGGTCATCACGCCGTGCGCGATGCGGTCGGGAAAGGGGGTGTTGGCGCGGGCCCAATCGCCGTCCATGTGCACGGGATTGTAGCTCTGAATCGCCTCGGCGAAGGCGTCGATCGCCGCGCCGTCAATCCGCCGCGAAGCGGACTCCTTCGCGCCCAGGGGGAGCTCTTCGTAGGTTCCGGTCCAGGTCTCGGTCATCTCTCGCGCTCCTCGTCGGTTCCGGAGTATCGCCTGAACGCGAAATTGCGCTAGACTCTTCCCTCACCCAAGGAGGATCTCGGCGATGGCGATCTCCGGGTTGGCGCGGGCACCGGCGGTGGCCGGCATGTTCTATCCCGACGGCCCCGATGAACTCATCCATATGGTCGACCGTTTCCTGGCCGACGCCAAGCGGCGGATGCCGGCGAGCCTGCCGGTGCCGAAGGCGATTGTCGCGCCGCATGCGGGCTACGTCTATTCGGGCGCGCTCGCCGCGCGCGCGCATGCCCGCCTCGCGCCCTCGGCCGATACCATCACCCGCGTCGTGCTGTTGGGCCCGGCGCACCGCCACGCCTTCGAGGGCCTGGCGGTGCCGGGGGTCGACGCCTTCGACGGTCCCCTGGGTCCCGTCGGCCTGGACCGCCCGGCGATCGAACGGCTGAAGACCCTGCCGGGCGTGGTCGAACTCGACGAGGCGCACCGGCTGGAGCATTCGCTCGAAGTCCATCTCCCCTTCCTGCAACGGGTCTTGGGCTCGGGCTTCCGGCTGGTGCCGGTCGTCGTCGGCCGCGCTTCGGCGGATACCGTGGCGGCGGCGCTGGAGGCGCTTTGGGGCGGCGAGGAGACCCGGATTGTCGTCAGCTCCGACCTCTCCCACTATCTGGCCGACGCCGATGCCCGGAAACGCGACGCGGCGACGCGGACGGCGATCGAGACCCTGGCGCCGGAGCGGATCGATTCGCACGACGCCTGCGGCGCCCGGCCCTTGCACGGGTTGCTGCGCCTGGCGCGATTGCGCGACCTTCGGGCCACGACGATCGAAATCTGCAACTCGGGCGACACCGCCGGGCCCAAGGACCGGGTGGTCGGATATGGCGCCTGGGCGCTGACCGAGGCGGCGGAGACTCGGCTCACCGACGAGGGGCGGGACATGGCGCTCGCCTGCGCGGTCCGTTCGATCCGCAACGGGTTGGCGCGCGGCAAGCCGAGCCAGGTACGGCTCGGCACCTTCGGGCCCGAGCTGGAGGCGATGCGGGCGAGCTTCATCACGCTGACGATCGCCGACCGCTTGCGCGGCTGCATCGGCACCATCCCGCCGCGCGTGCCGCTGGTCCAGGACGTGGTCGAGAACGCCTTCAAGTCGGCCTTCCAGGACCCGCGCTTCAAGCCGCTGGAAAGGGCGGAATTCGATTCCCTGACGCTTTCCATCTCGATTCTCGGCGCGCCCGGGCGGATGCGCTTCCGCGACGAGGCGGACCTTCTCGGCCAGCTCCGCCCCGGCATCGACGGCCTGATCATCGAGGCGGATGAGCGGCGCGGCGTCTTCCTGCCCCAGGTCTGGGAGCAGTGCGCCGACGCGGAGGAATTCCTCGCCAAGCTGAAGGCGAAGGCGGGCCTGCCCCGGGACTACTGGTCCGACCGGCTGGCCGCGCGCCGCTACACCACGGAGACCTTCAAGCGACCGGTCGCGGCGCTGGCGCTCTGAAGCTCGGGATTGGCGTCGGCTGTCGGCGCGGCGCCAGTCCATCAGGCGTTTTCGGCCGGTCTCGACGTCGACCCCGGGCGTCCAACCGGGCACTTCGGTCGGATGCGAGCCGACTAGCAGCCTGTCGGACTTGAGCCGAGGGCCGATATGAGATTCTCTATCATGGTCTGATTCTCTCCTGCTTGGCGGTTTTGGTGATGAGCAACTTTCGACAGGTCGACCGTGAGACGGGGTATCTGCTGCCGCCTTCCGTGGATGACTGGCTGCCGGAGCGTCATCTGGCGCGCTTCGTCGTCGAGGTGATCGAGCAGCTGGACCTCTCGCCCTTCGTCAAGGCCTATCGCGGCTCGGGCTCGGCGGCGCATCACCCGAGCGTTCTGCTCGGCCTGTTGATCTACGGCTACGCGACGGGGGTGTTTTCGAGCCGCAAGCTGGAGCGTGCGAGTTACGATTCGGTGGCCTTCCGCTTCATCGCCGCCAACGATCATCCCGACCACGACACCATCGCCGTGTTCCGTCGGCGCTTTCTGGACCGGATCGAGGCGCTGTTCGTGGAGGTGCTGCTGCTGGCGCGCCTGGCCGGCATGGTGAAGCTCGGCACGGTGGCGCTGGACGGCACCAAGATCCACGCCGATGCGAACCGGCCCGGCGCCTTGTCGTGGAAGCATGCCTGCGAGATCGAAGCCCGGTTGAAGGCCGAGGTGGCGGAGCTGATGGCGCTGGGCGAGGCGGCCGACGCGGCGGATGTGCCGGACGGGATGAGCGTGCCGGAGGAGCTGGCCCGGCGCGAGGACCGCCTGGCGGCGATCGCCGAGGCCAAGGCGGCGATCGAGGCGCGGGCCCAGGAGCGTCATGCGCGCGAGCAAGCCGAGTACGAGGAGAAGATGCGGGCGCGCGAGGAGAAGGCGAAGCGGACGGGCCGCAAGCCTGGTGGCCGTCCGCCGGCGCCGCCCGAGGCGGGGCCTCGCCCGAAGGACCAGGTCAACCTGACGGACGCGGATTCGCGCATCATGCCGGTGGCCGGCGGCGGCTTCGAGCAGTGCTACAACGCCCAGGCCACGGTGGCGACCGACAGCCTGTTGGTGGTCACCGCCGATGTGATCCAGGCGGCCAACGACAAGCGGGAGATCGTGCCGGCGCTTGCCGCGCTCGCTCTCCTCCCCGAGTCGCTGGGCAAGCCCGAGACCCTGCTGGCGGACAGCGGCTATTTCAGCCAGGCCAACGTCGAGGCCTGCGCCGAGGCGAAGATCGCCGCGCTGATCGCGCCGGGCCGGGAGCGCCATCATCTCTCCTGGCGGGCTCGTTTCGCCGAGGCGCCACCCGCGCCGGAGGATCCAACGCCGCTGGAGGCGATGGTCCATCGCCTCGCGACGCCCGAGGGCCGGGCGCTCTACGCGCTCCGCAAGCAGACCCCGGAACCGGTGTTCGGCATCATCAAATCGGTGATGGGCTTCCGCCAGTTCAGCCTGCGCGGCCTCGAGCAGGTCAAGGGAGAGTGGAACCTGGTCACGCTCGCCTGGAACATCAAGCGGATGTTCGCCCCGCAGGCCGCCTGAAGGCCCTGGCAGTCCCCTATCGTCGGCCAGTCGGGCGACCATGTCGAGGTGAGGTGCCGCTGTTCTCCCCATCGCTCGAAAAAAACTCGCCCCTTGAACGCTTTAGCTCCTGGTGTGCCCGTGGCAATGTGGCTAGGCGCAAAGCGGCTTCTCCATCATGCCCACGGCCGCATGGTGCGGTGGGCTCCAGTCCGACAGAATGCTAGGCAGGCAAGTCCGACAAGCTTGCCCGGATGTCGTCGTAGCTGGCAAGGCCGTCGATGGGGCCAAGGGCGGCGATCACCGGCACCCCGGCGGCGAGGCGGCGGGCGACCCGGCGGACGTCCTCGGCATCGACCGCGTCGACCTTGGCCACCAGTTCCTCGACCGGCAGCGGGCGCCCGTGAATCAGCATCTGGCGCGCCAACTGCTCCGCCCGCGCGCCCGAGCTCTCGAGCGACATCAGGATTCCGGCCTTCAGCTGGGCACGGGCCCGCGCGATCTCGACTTCGGTCGCGTCGCGGCCGAGCTTGCCGATCTCCTCGCAGATCACCGGCACCAGTTCGCCCACTTCTTCCGCCCCCGTGCCGGCATAGACGCCGAAGAGACCGTCGTCGACGAAGGAGCTGGCGAAGGCGAAGACCGAATAACAGAGCCCGCGCTCCTCCCGCACCTCCTGGAAGAGGCGCGAGGACATGCCGCCGCCCAGCACCGTGGCGGTCACCTGATAGGCGTAGAAATCCTCGTGTCGGTAGGTGAGGCCGGGAAGCGCCAAGGTGAAATGCACCTGCTCCAGGTCGCGGTCCTCGCGGAACTCGCCGCCCTGGAAGCGGGCTCCCGGCATCGCCTGGCCGCCGTCGCCGCCGAGATCGGCGAGGTGTTCCTCGGCCAGCGCCAGAATTGCCTCATGCGTGACGCCGCCGGCGGCGACCAGCACCATGCGGGGGGCGTGGTAGTTGGTGGCCATGAAGCGGGCGAGGTTCTCCCTGGGCATTGCCTGGATGCCGGCCGCCGTGCCCAGGATCGGCCGGCCGATCGGCTGGCCGGGGAACGCGGTTTCCTGGAGATGGTCGAAAACGATGTCGTCGGGCGTGTCGAAGGCCTGGCCGATCTCCTGGATCACCACCTGGCGCTCGCGCTCCAGTTCCTTCGGATCGAAGACGGAGTGCTGCAGGATGTCCGCCAGGATATCGATCGCGAGCGGCACGTCGGCCTTCAGGACGCGGGCGTAATAGGCCGTGTGCTCGCGCCCGGTATAGGCGTTCAGGTGCCCGCCCACGGCCTCGATCTCCTCGGCGATCTCGCGGGCGCCGCGCCGCGCCGTCCCCTTGAAGGCCATGTGTTCCAGGAGGTGGGCGATGCCGTGCATCTCCTCGCTCTCGTGGCGGGCGCCGGCGTCGACCCAGATGCCGACCGAGGCGCTTTGCAGATGCCCCATGTCGTCGGTGACGACGCGGAGGCCATTTGAAAGAGTGGTGATTTGGACGGTCACGGCGAGGGGTGCTCCTCCATGGGCGTGTTGGGAAGGCCGATCCGCGCCAGGATATGGGCGCGGAGCGTGTCGATGTCGTTGTCGAGCAGGTCGCAATGCTCGGGCCGCCGGGCGAGGTCCGCCAGGCGCGGCGGCAGGGCCGGGCGATGGCCGGTCGCGGCCTCGACCGCGTCGGCGAACTTGGCCGGGTCCGCGGTGGCCAGCGTCACCATCGATTCGCCGGGCCGCGCCAGCGCCTCGGCCGCGGCCAGGCCGACGGCGGTGTGCGGATCGACGGTGATGGCATAGTCGCGCTCGATCCGGGCCATGGCCCCGGCGGTCTCTTCCTCGCTCACGGCATGGCTGGCGAAGTCGGCCCGGGCGCGGGCGAGGGTTTCCGGCGAGACCGCGAAGCCGCCCGTCTCCCCGAGGTCGTCCAGCAAACGGACGACGGCGCCGCCGTCGCGGTCCAGCAGGTCGAACAGCAGCCGTTCGAAGTTGGAGGAGACCTGGATATCCATCGAGGGGCTCTGCGTCGCCGACACCTCGCCCAGCTCGTAGCGTCCGGTCTCGAGAAAACGGTGCAGAATGTCGTTCTTGTTGGTGGCGATGATCAGGCGGCCGATGGGCAGGCCCATCCGCTTGGCGACGTAGCCGGCGAAGATGTTGCCGAAGTTGCCCGACGGCACGCAGAAGCTCACCGGCCGGCCCGGCGCGCCCAGCGCCAACGAGGCCTGGGCGTAATAGACAACCTGGGCCAGCACGCGGACCCAGTTGATCGAGTTCACCGCCGAGAGCCGGGCGCGGGCACGGAAGTCCTCGTCGGCGAACAGGCCCTTCAGCAGCGCCTGGCAGTCGTCGAAGGTGCCGCGAATGGCAATGTTGTGGACGTTGGCCGCGTCGACCGTGGTCATCTGCAGGCGCTGGATCTCCGAGACCCGGCCTTCGGGATGGAGGATGAAGATCTCCACCGCGCCCCGGTCCCGGCAGGCCTCTATCGCCGCCGAGCCGGTATCGCCCGAGGTGGCGCCGACGATGGTCACCCGCTCGCCGCGTTCGGTCAGCACATCGTCGAACAACGGGCCCAGAAGCTGCAGCGCCACGTCCTTGAAGGCAAGCGTCGGCCCGTGAAAAAGCTCCATCAACCACGCGCCGGCGCCGAGCTGGCGCAGCGGCGCCACCTGAGCGTGCGCGAAGCTCGCCGCGGCCAGATCGATCAGCCGGGCGAAGCGGTCGGGATCGAAATCGCCGATGAAGGGCCGCGTGACGGCGCGTGCCGTCACGCGGTAATCGCGGGCGACCAGCGGCGTCTGGTCCGCCTCGGAGAGCGTCGGCCAGGCCTCGGGCACATAGAGGCCGCCGTCGCGCGCGAGACCGGCGAGCAGGACGCTCTCGAAATCAAGAACCGGCGCGGCGCCGCGCGTGCTGACGTAGTTCACCTCGATGCGCTTCCGATTCGTCCCACCGGGTCATGGCCCGAGCGCGGCCAACCTATCCCCGCGCGATGGGACTGACAAGCGATGCGCGTTTGCCGCATGGCAGGCATGTTTTCTTGGGGTCTACCAACGCTTGTAAGGCCGACTCATCAATGTGTAATAATTGGCAAGTATTTTCTGGATGATTCGCGCCCTTGGCTTTGAATAGTTGCCGCGAATAGGGAGCCGACTCCGATGACATCGGCGTCACTGCGCTACGATCGGACCTCGCTGACCCTCGCCTTCGCCGACGGGGCCGATTTGACGCTGCCGGCGGCGTGGCTCCGGGATTTGATCGGCGACGGCACCGAGGTGGGCGAGCCTCAACGCCGTTTCGACCTCGCCGGCCTGGATCAGCCCGTGACGATCGCCGAGGCGGTGCTTCGCGACGACGCGACCTTGAGGATCACCTTCGCGCCCGAGGCGTCGGCGATATGCGTTTCGCTCGACTGGCTACGCCGCCAGACGGGGGCGGGCCTCGTGCCGGCGGCGCGCCGGCTCTGGGACGCCGGCCTCCAGGTGGATTTGCCCTGGTATCGGATGGACGACGTGCTGAGCGACCCCGGCGCCAGGCGGGCCTGGCTGGCCGCCGTGCGGGAACTCGGTTTCGCGCTGGTCTCGGGCGCCGGCGGCGACGAGGGCACGGTCGCGACGGTGGCTGGCCTCTTCGGCCATGTGCGCGAAACCAACTATGGGCGCGTGTTCGACGTGATCTCCGAGCCCGCGCCCGACAATCTCGCCAACAGCGATGCCGGCCTCTCGCTGCACACCGACAATCCGTATCGCGAGCCCGTGCCGGGACTGCAACTGCTGCATTGCCTCGAGGCGAGCGCGGAGGGCGGCGAGACCCTTCTGGCGGACGGTTTCCGCGCCGCCGCGCGGCTGAGGGCCGAACATCGCCGAGATTTCGACCTTTTGACCCGCGTCTCCGTCGACTATCGCTATGTCGCCAAGGGCGTCGACCTCAGGGCGCGGCGGCCGATGATCCGGCTCGACGCCGAGGGCGAGATACAAGCGGTCGCCCACAACAACCGCTCGCGCGCGCCGCTGGCCCCGACGGCGGGCGATCTGGCGGGCTTCTACGAGGCCTATCGCCGCTTCGTCCGCCTGCTGCACGACGAGGACGGGCTGGTGCGCCTTCGTCTGGCGCCGGGGGACCTCGTCATCATGGACAACGAACGCGTGCTGCACGGCCGAGGAGAGTTTTCCGGCGGGCGCCGCCGGCTGCGGGGCTGCTACGCCGACAAGGACGCGCTGGCGAGCCGGCTGCGGGTATTGGAGGGTGAAGCGTGACGAGCGGTGCTCATATGGTGGATATCGAAGCGCTTTACGACGGGCCGGGTCGGGCGACCTACGGCGAGGGCGTGATCTTGGCCCAGCACGGCCTGCAATGCGCCGCCGTCGCCGAGGCGGAGGGCGCGGACGACGATCTGGTGCTCGCGGCGCTGCTGCACGACGTCGGCCATCTCGTCGCCGGCGCGGACGACGACCTGGGCCTGCTGGGCCACGATGCCGTTGGCGCCGAGTTCCTTGCGCGCCGCCATGGCGCCCGGGTCGGCGATCTGGTCGGCCTGCATGTCCGCGCCAAGCGCTACCTCTGCACCGTCGATCCAGACTATTACGGTCATCTTTCCGTCGCCTCGGTCTATACGCTGGCCCGCCAGGGCGGGCTGATGGCGCGCGAGGAAATCCAGGCCTTCGAGGCCGAACCGCGCCATGGCGATGCATTGCGCCTCAGGCGACGGGACGATATCGGCAAGGTGCCCGGCCGCAAGACGCCGAGCTTCGTCGACTATCGCTGCTTGATAGAGCGTTCCCGCGTCGACTAGGTTGCCGCTCGGAGGAGCGACGATGGGCGAGGCTGTAGGCGCGTGGCTGGAAAGCCTGGGGCTCGGCGAATATGCCGAGAGCTTCGCCGACAATCGGATCGACATGGACGTGCTGCCGGAACTGACGGCGGATGACCTGAAGGATATCGGCGTCCGCGCCGTCGGCGACCGGCGGAAGCTGCTGGGCGCCATCGAGCGCCTGGGCGAGGCCCCGGCGGATGTTCCCCTGGAAATCGAGAGCTTCGATGCCTCGCGCCGACAAGTGACCGTGCTGTTCGCCGATATATCCGGCTACACGGCACTGACGCACGGCCTGGACGCGGAAGATACGCACGCGATCCTCAACCGCTATTTCGATGCGGTCGACGGCGTGGTCCGAGGCCATGGCGGGCGGATCGACAAACATATCGGCGATGCGGTGATGGCGGTTTTTGGCGCGCCGATCGCGCGCACCGACGATCCCGAACGGGCGCTCCGCGCGGCGCTGGAGATCCACGATGTCGTCGCCCGCCTGGAGCCGCCGATCGCCGTTCATATCGGCGTCGCTTCGGGCCAGGTGGTCGCCAGCACCACGGGCAGCGCCGCGCACGGCGAATACACCGTCACCGGCGACAGCGTGAACCTGGCCGCCCGCCTGAGCGATCTGGCGGCCAGCGGCGAGACCTATGCCGCCGACGACATGCGCCGCGCGCTCGGCGGGCGCTTCGCGGGCGAGGAACTCGGTCCCCGCGCCATCGAAGGCCTGGACGAGCCGGTCATCGTCTGGCGGCTCGATGCCGTCGCCCTGGGCGCGCGGCGGCGTTTCGTCGGGCGGGAGCGCGAACTGGCGCTCTTTTCCGCGGCTTTCGCCACCGCCGCGTCCCATCGCGCCGGCACCGTCTTCGTCCTCCGGGGCGAGCCCGGTATCGGCAAGACCCACATGCTGGAGGAGATCGCCAATCTGGGCCGGGGCGCGGGTTTTACCTTGTTGCACGGTCTCACGCTCGATTTTGGCGCCGCCGGCGGACAAAGCCCGGTCGATGGCATCGTGCGCGATCTGCTGGGGATTGCCGGCGAGGGCGGGAAATCGGCCCGTGAGCGGGCGGTCGACGCCGTCGTCGGCGAGGGCTGGATCGAGGAAGCCGACCGCGTCCACCTCAACAACATGCTCGACCTCGATCAAGAAGCGGGCCGGTCCGAGGCCTACGCGGTGATGGATAACGCGACCCGGGTGCTTGGCCGCCAGCGGGTGGTCGCCAGCCTGGTGGCGGCCCGGGCGGCCTCCGCGCCCCTGCTGATCGAGATCGAGGACGTCCATTGGGCCGCGCCCGAGGTGCTGGCGCAGTTCGCCCGCCTCGCCGCCGTCGTCGCCGAATTGTCCGCGATCCTGGTCATGACCACGCGGATCGTCGGCGATCCGATCGACGATGGCTTCCGCGCCGAAGCCGATGGCGTGTCGATCATGACGATCGACCTCCCACCCTTGCGGGCGGAGGAAGCGCGGCGCCTGGCCGAGGACTACACGAGCGTCGATCCCGCCCTGCTCGCCAGTTGTGTCAGCCGCTCGGGCGGCAACCCGCTGTTTCTGGAGCAGCTGCTGCGCAACCTGGATGAACTGAGCGCGGATAATCTTCCGGGTTCGATCCAGGGCATCGTGCAGGCCCGCATCGACGTGCTGGACAATGAGAACCGGGGCGCGATCCAGGCCGCCTCGGTACTGGGCCAGCGCTTTGACCCCGATGCCCTGGCCCATCTGTTGAAAAGGGAGGGCTTCGACCCCGCCACCCTGCTGCGCGCCGCCCTGCTGCGCCGGGCGGGCGCCGACCTCCATTTCGCCCACGCATTGATCCGCGACGGCGCCTATGAATCGCTGCTCAAGGCGCGGCGCCTGGAACTGCACCGCCGGGCGGCCGACTGGTTCGCGGGGCGCGACCCGGCGCTCCATGCTCGCCACCTCGATCTGGCGGCGGACGCGGGCGCGGCGGCGGCCTATCTCATGGCGGTCCGCCACCACGCCGAGGTCTTTCAATACGACCAGGCCTTTTCCTTGGCCGATCGGGGTCTGGAACTCGACGCGCCCGCGCCGACCCGCTTCGAGCTGGTCTGCACGAAGGGTGATCTGCTGCGCGCCATCGGCCGCTCGGCCGAGGCGATCGAGCTGCTCGGCGAGAAGGCGGCCTCGGCATCGGGGCACGAACAGACGGCCCGGGTGCACATCGCCCTCGCCCACGCCGCCCGGCAGGCGAGCCGCTACGACGACGCGCTCGCCAGTCTGGAGATCGCCGAGGCGGCGGCGGCGGCGCTGGAGGCCCCGCTCGACCTGGCGACCATCCATTACCTCAGGGGAAACGTCTATTTTCCGCTCGGCCGGATCGACAAGTGTCTGGAGAGTAGCGAGCGGGCGATCCACTTCGCCCGGGCGGCGGACTCGGTCCGCCTGAAGGTCGGCGCGATTAGCGGTTTCGGCGACGCGAACTACCTGCGCGGCACGACGGCGACGGCGTCCGACTACTATACGCGGGCCATCGACCTGGCCCGGGCCAATGGCCTGGTACGCGACTTGGCGGCCAATCTGCACAATCGTTCATGCGCGCGCCTGTTCCTGGGGCTGATCCAGCAGGCACTCGACGACGCGGTCGAATCCACGGAGCTGGCGGGCGAACTCTACAGTCCCATCATCGAAGTGGTCGGGCGCCTTTCGGGGGCCTGGGCGCGAATGGTCGTCGACGACATCGAGGGGGCACTGAACGATCTCGGCCGATCGCTGGAGATTGCCGTCCAGATCGACGCCAAGCGGTTCGAAACCATGGCCCAGGCGCATATCGCGCGCATGTTGGTTTGACGCGGGCGGCGATCGGACGCGGTGCCGTTGGCCACGACGGCGGTCGAAAACGCCTTGGTGACCTCGCGCCATTTCACCGGGCCGATCGCGCTCGGCGCGCTCGCCCTGGCGCTGGAGGACCCGGGCGAGCAGGACCGGATCCTCGAACAAGGCCGCGATGTCCTTGCCGAGGGCTGCGTCGGCCATTGCTATTTCTTCTTCCATGGCGACGCGATCGCGATTCTCCTTGAGCGGGGCGATTGGGAGTCCGCCGATCGACACGCGGGCGCGCTGGAGGCGTTCACCCGCGCGGAACCCCTGGGCTTGATCGACTTCACGATAAGGCAGGCAAGACTGCTCGCCGAAGCCGGGCGGCGGGGAAACGAGGCGTCTCTCGGGGCTGAATTCGAGGCGCTCGTTCGCGACGCCCGGGCAATGGGTATCGCCAATACGCTCACCGGCTTGCTCGACCTACCTTATCGGCCTGGCGACACCACGTCGCCGGGGACGATCCGCTCCAATCGAGGAAACGAAGGAGGAAACACATGGGCCAAGATCTGACACTCACGGCGTCCGACGGTCATCAACTCGGCGTCTACCGCGCCGACCCGGCCGGCGCGCCCAAGGGCGGCGTCGTCGTCATCCAGGAAATCTTCGGCGTGAACAAGCATATGCGCGAGGTGGCGGACGGTTATGCGGCCGCCGGCTATCTGGCGATGGCCCCGGCGCTCTACGACCGCTCGTCGACGCGCGATGCCCAGCTCGGCTACACCGGCGACGACGTGGCCGCCGGACTGGAGCTGCGCGGCCAATTCTCCTGGGACGACAGCATGCTGGACGTCGACGCGGCGGCCAAGGTGATGCGGGACGCGGGCCTGAAGGTCGGCACCGTCGGTTACTGCTGGGGCGGTACCATCAGCTATCTCGCCGGTTGCCGGCTCGATGTGCGGGCGGCCGTGGTCTATTACGGCGGCCAGATCATCCCCTATATCGACGAGACCGGGAACTGCCCGATGCTGATGCATTTCGGCGAGCATGACCACGGCATCCCGCTCGACGACGTCCGCCAAATCGACGCCGCCCATGGCGAGGCGACGGTGCATATCTACGATGCCGACCATGGCTTCAACTGCGACCATCGGGGCCAGTACAACGAGGCCGCCGCCACGCTGGCGCGCGAACGCACCCTGGCCTTCTATGCCCAGCACGTCGGCTGAGCCCGCCACTATGCCATCCGACAATGAGTAGAACCCGTTGTCGGTTGTCGGCGTTCAGACGCCACGCGGGCTTTTCCTCGCATAAGCGCGACCGCCCCGGGGGCGCCGGGGACGGAATTTGGCTATATTGCGACCGCCGGTACCGTTGGGAGGAGCTGATATGGGCGGGAGCGGGGCAATAGAGGCGCGCCCCATCGCGGGCGCGCTCGGCGCGGAGATCGATGGGGTCGATCTGGCGCGGCTCGACGATGAAACCTTCGAGGCGATCCATGACGTCTGGCTCGAGTATTTGGTGATCTTCTTCCGCGACCAGGAGATCACGCCGGCCCAGCAGGTGGCCTTTGCGGAGCGTTTCGGCGAGATCCACTTCCACCCCTATCTAAAAGGCCTCGACGAGCAGCCGGAAGTGCTGGAGGTCGTGCGCAACCCGGGCGACAGCTACACTTTCGGCTCGGTCTGGCACACCGACCAGATGTTCAACCCCAAGCCGGCCAAGGCGACGATGCTGTACGCCAAGGAAACGCCGAGCGCGGGCGGCGACACCATGTTCGCCAACATGTATCTCGCCTACGAAACCCTGTCGGAGGGCATGCGGAACCTGCTGGAAGGGATCAAGACCCACAACCTCGGCGACGGCAGCCGCAACAACCGGGGCGGCAAGAGCCGGGCGGAGCGTTATGCCGCCTCCGGCATGGACGGCAAGCTGCGCGATCCCGGCAACGTGCCGACGGAAGCGTGCCACCCGCTTGTCCGGACCCACGACGAGACCGGGCGCCGCTCGCTCTATATCGGCAGCCATACCCATTCCCTCGACGGTTTCGAGACGGCCGAGGCCGAGCCGCTGCTCGGCTATCTGCACGAGCATGCCGTCCGGCCCGAGTTCACCTGCCGCTTCGGCTGGCGACCGGGTTCCATGGCGATCTGGGACAATCGCTGCGTCCAGCACCAGGCCCTCGCCGACTATTCCGAGCGCCGCCGCATGCACCGCATCACCATCGCCGGCGATGCGCCGATCTGAGGCGCGGGCAATGGTCGCGGGAAATCTGGGCGCCGGGGCGGCGGTGGAGCTTTACCGCCAGATGGGGCGTCTGCGCCGCTTCGAGGAACGGGTGGTGGAACTGCTCGACGCCGACGAGATCGCCGCGCACGCCCATGAATATGTCGGCCAGGAGGCGGTCGCGGTCGGGGTTTCCGCCGCGCTCCGGACCGACGATGTCGTCACCTCGACCCACCGGGGCCATGGCCACGTGCTCGCCAAGGGCGCCGATCCGGCCGCCATGTTCGCCGAGCTGATGGGGCGCGAGAGCGGCTGCAACCGGGGCCGCGGCGGTTCCATGCATATCGCCGACCTCTCCCTCGGCATCTACGGCGCCAACGGGATCGTCGGCGCCGGCGCGCCGATCGCCTGCGGCGCGGCGCGCATCTTCCGCGATAGCGGCTCGGACCGGGTGGCGGTGCCCTTCTTCGGCGACGGCGCCATGAACCAGGGCGTGCTGCTGGAAAGCCTAAACGTGGCGGCGATCTGGAAGCTGCCGCTGGTCTTCGTCTGCGAGAACAACCTCTACGCCATCACCTCGCCGATTCGGGAGATGGCGACGGGCGAACTGCGCGACCGCGCCGCCGCCTTCGGTTTAGCGGCGGAGGTGGTCGACGGCATGGACGTACTGGCCGTGCGCGATGCCGCGACCCGCCTGATCGAGGCCGCGCGTCGGGGCGCGGGCGCGGGCTTCCTGGAATGCCGGACTTATCGCTTCTCCGGCCACTTCACGGCGGAGCGTGGGCGCGACTTCGGCTACCGCACGGCGGCCGAGATCGAGGAATGGCGCACCCGCGATCCTCTCGACGTGCTGGCCCGCCGCCTCGACGCCGAAAGTGGCTGGGCGGCGGGCGACCGGAGCGCGATCGACGCCGAGGTCGCGGCCGAGATCGAGGCGGCGATCGAGACCGCGCGCGCCGCGCCCCGGCCCGATCCGGCGAGCGCGCTCGATCACATGTATGCCCGGACCTATCCGGGCTTTCCGGCGGGGCCGACGGGATGACGCGCGAGATCGGCTATCTGGAGGCGCTGAACGAAGCGCTGCTGGCGGAAATGGCGCGGGATTCGGCCATTGTCCTCGTCGGCGAGAACATCCGGGGCGGCTTCCGGCTGGAGACCAAGGACATCGAGGAAGTCTTCGGGCCGAACCGCATCATCGACATGCCGATTTCGGAAGCGGCGATGACCGGCATCGCCACCGGCGCCGCGCTGGCCGGCGCCCGCCCAGTCGTGCATTTCCAGGTCTCCAGCCTGATCTTCCCGGCCTTCGACCAGCTGGTGAACCAGGCGGCCAAGCTGCCCTTGATGCTGGGCGGCCAGGGCCATATCGCGGCGACCTATCTGGTGATGGGTTGCGGCGCCAGCGGCGGGCGGGCCGGCCAGCATTCCGACAGCCCGCATGCCTATCTGGTGCATGCCGGCATCAAGTCCGTGGCGCCCGCGACCCCGGCGGATGCCAAGGGCCTCGCCATCACGGCGCTGCGCGAGCCCGACCCAGTCGCCATCTTCGTGCCCGCCATCGCCGGTGCCATGAGGGGCCCGGTCGACGAGGCGGCCGAGCCGATCCCGCTTGGCCAAGGGGCGATCCGCCGCGAGGGCCGCGACGTCACCATCGTCGCCGTCGGCCACCTGGTGGCGGACGCCCTCGCCGTCGCCGGGAGCCTCGCCGGCGGCGGCATCGAGGCCCTGGTCTGGGACCCGAGAAGCCTTCTCCCGCTCGACCGCGAGGGCCTGGCGGCGGCGGTCGCCGCCACCGGCCGGGTCGTCATCTACGACGATTCCGCTCGCACTTGCGGCATCGCGGCCGAACTCGCCGCCACCATCGCCGAGCGCTGCCATGGCCATCTGAAGGCGCCGCTCCGCCGCGTCACCCGCGCCGACGTCACGCTCCCCTACAGCGCGCCTTTGGAGGCCGAGGTCCTGCCCGGACGCCGGCACCTGGAAGAGGCGGTTCGGAAGTTGCTCGCCGCCGCCTAGAGTCTTTCGGGAAGGGTCCCGGCCACCCGCTGCCCCGGCGTGGCGATTCGGATCAAACTTGATCCCCCTAAACCAGGCCGATCATCTCCTGGGAGCGTAACTCCTCGGGCACCCGGGTCTCGTCGATTCGGATGCTGTAGAGCATCAGGCGGCGTTCGGTGTTCTCGCTCGTCATGGGCCCGTCGCCGGGTCGGCGAGGGCGTCGTGAACGTCGACGAAGGGGATCGCCAAATCCGCACAACGCCGGACCAAAACCTCGTTGATCCGGCGTACCAGGGGAGCCTGCGAGGGACGCAGCACCGGACAGGCGCAGAGCACCAGGAGACGAAGCTTCGGGAAGCGGACCCGCGCCTCGGCGAGCACGTCGCCGTGCCGCTCGGCGGCGGCGGCCACGATCTCGTCGTCGGTGCCCAGTTCGCCCGCCGCCTGCATGGCCTTGGTCGGCACCGTTTCCATGTCGTGGCCGATCGCGTCGGCGTTGGCCAGCGTCAGAAGGACCGGATAGGCGGGATCGCAGCGCTCCAGGTGGGCGAAGAGATGGTCCCGGGTCGCCGCCGCCAGTTCCGCCGTCAGGAAGGTGAGCCTGTCGGCGACGGCGATCATCAAGGGCAGCAAATGCGAGCCCGTGCCGAAGGAGCGCGCATAGCTGGAACCGATGACTTAGACGAAGGGCTCGGGTTCGGGGACCGGCCAGTCGAGCGGCGGCGCCACCGGCGAGGTCGCGGCCCGCAGAAGTGCGCCGGCGCTCTCGGCCGCCTGGTGAAAACCGGGATCGAGCGCCATGGCCTACTTGAAATGCGCGATCGCGTCGGCCGTGTTGCCGGTGCGCTGGGCGACGATGCCTTGGGCATGCGCGATGCGCGGATCGGCGGGTGTGATGGCCCTGAGGTCGTCGAGCTGTCGGCGCGCGTCGTCGAACTTGGCGAACCTGACGAGCTTCAAGGCCTCGCTCAGTGCCCGTTCATGGTTCGCAACGGGCGCGGCGTCGGCGGCGATGCCCGCATCGAGGCTCGTCATCTCCCACTCCCCCGGCCGTGAACCTCTCCCGTCGGTCCCTGGAGTTTGCCGTGGCGCGAGTGAAAAGAAGGTTAATCATAGGCGGCGCATGACAATGCCGCGTGCCTCGCGGATTGCCGGGATCGCCGCCTTGCAGCCCAGGAAGACGCCATCCAGGTTGACGGCGTTGATCGACCGCCATTCCTCCAGCGTCGTGCGTTCCGGGTCCTGCCGTTCGCCGGAACCGAGGATGCCGGCGGCGTTTACCAGCACATGCAACGCGCCTTCCGTGGCGATTACGCCGGCGATGAGGGAAGTCCAGGACTCTTCGTCGCGGACATCGTGGACGACGAAGCGGGCGCCGCCGCCCCGCCTCGCCCGATGCCGCTGGCGCCGCCGGTGATGATCGCGACCTTGTCCCGGAGGCGCAGGGCCCTTCCCCCTACGGCGCGTATTTCCCGGTGAGCTGCGGGGTCGGGCCGTCATGGCCCTGCTGCTGGCGCATCAGGCGGGTTTCCCGGGCCCAGGTTCGTTTCAGCGGATCGGAGATGTTGAAGTTCAACCGGCCGAGCCCTTCGACCTCCAGCTCGACGACGTCGCCATCCTGGAATGGATTGAGGCCCCCATGGTTGGTGCCGGTGGCGACCAGGTCGCCGGGCTCGAGCGTGTGGATCGAGCTCAGCCACTCGATGCAGCGGGAAATCGGGTGGGCCATGTCGTCGGTGTTGAAGTCCTGCATCACTTGGCCGTTGACCCAGAGTTTGACCGGCAGCCCCTGGGGATCGGCGATCTCGTCCGCCGTCACCAGCCAGGGACCGATGGGCGCGAAGGTGTCGCGCGACTTCATCTGGAAGAAGGTGTTGCCGGCGGGCGGCAGGCCGCGGGCCGAGCCGTCGATGAAGTTGACGTAGCCGAAGATATGATCAAGCGCATCGGCCGCGGCGACGTTGCTGGCCGTTTTGCCGATGACGAGGGCCAGTTCCGCCTCGCCCTCGAAGATGGTCGCCGGCTCGTCGGGCAGCACCATGGTCTCGCCCGAGCCGATGATCGCGCTGGCCGCCTTGTGGAAGGCGTTGATGGGGGCGGGCGCATCGCGGGTGCCGTCCTCCATGTAGTTGACCGCCATGCAGTCGATCTTGCCGGGCCGGGGCAGCGGCGGGCGCAGCCGGACGTTCGCCAGGGGCGTGCCACCACCGGCATCGGCCGCCGCCTGGAGCTTGCCGCGTAAGTCCTGAAATCGTTCGATCAGGCCGCGCATCAGGTCGCGGGAATCGAGATGGGGGATGTCGGCGACGACGTCGGTCACGTCGACCACGTCGTCGCCGGCCACGACGCCCAGGCGCCAGTCATCGAAATAAACGAGCTTCATGCGTGTCCTCCTCCCGTCGCCGCCGCCGCCTCGTCCTCGAAGCGGCCGCCGGCGTCCCGTTGCAAAAGATAGCGCTGGATCTTGTTGGTCGAGGTACGCGGGAAATCCGCCACCAACTCGACATGGCGTGGCACCTTGTAGTCGGCGATCCGGCCCCGGCAATGCTCGACCACGTCGGCCGGCGACAGCGCCTCGCCGGGCGCCGCGGAACAGAAGGCGAAGCCGACCTCGCCGAGCCGCGCATCGGGCACGCCGCAGACCACCGCCTGGTCGACCTTGGGGTGGGATTCGAGAAACCGCTCGATCTCCGCCGGATAGGCGTTGGAGCCGCCGACGATGAACATCTCCTTGGCCCGGCCCGTGATCTTCAGGTAGCCCTCGGCATCGAAATGGCCCAGGTCGCCGGTGTGGAACCAGCCCTCGGGCGTGATCGCCTCCGCCGTCGCTTCCTCGTTCTTGTAGTAGCCCAGCATGACGAGATAGCCGCGTACCTGGATCTCGCCGTCCTCGCCGACGGCCGCCTCCGTGTCCGTGTCGGGGCGGACGACGCGGATTTCGTAGTCGCCGACGGGCTTGCCCTTGTTCTCGCAGGTAACCTCAATGGGTGCGTCGAACTCGGCCAAGGTCGTCATGCCCATGGTCTCGGTCATGCCGTAGACCGATTGCAGCGCATCGAAGTGCAGCGTTTCCTTCACGGTGGTGGCGATGCGGGGCGTTACCGGGGCGCCGCCGATCCAGGCCGACTTGAGGCAATGGGTATCGCGGATTTCGACGCCCGGCTGGGACAGCAGGTCGATGAAGTGGGTCGGGATGCCGCCCATGATGGCGACCCGTTCGCTCTCGATCAGGTCGAGGGCGGCGGCCGGCTCCCACTGGTCCATGGTGACGAGGGTGCAGCCGTGCTGCATGGTCGGGATCACCGTCGCGATGCAGCCGGCCACGTGATAGAGGGGCATGTGGCCCAGAACCTTGTCGCCCGTCTCCATATGCATGGCGCGGGCGATGGCCTCGCCCTCAATCAGCACCCGGTGGCAGTGCATCGCGCCCTTGGGCACGCCCGTGGTGCCGGAGGTGTAGATGATGACGACCGGGTCCATGACGTCGAGTTCGGCGGCGGCTACATCCAGCGCCGCCGTATCCACCTCCCTCGCCATCAGTTGCGCGAGCGAGGCCGTGCCCGGATGGCGCTCGTCCATCCATAGCAGCACGGCGCGAAGCTCGGGCAGCGCATCGCATTGCAGCGCGCCCGGCGTCGAGGCCTCGAAGCCCGGCACCATTTCCCGGATCATCGCCAGATAGTCGATGTTCCAGTAGCCGGGCATGGCCACCAGCACCTTGGCGTCGGACTGCGCCAGGATAAAGGCGACCTCGTCCGTCTTGTAGCGGGTGTTGATCGAAACCACGGTGGCGCCAATGCGGCAGCAGGCGAACCAGAGGCGGAGCCAGTCCGGCCCGTTGGTGAGCCAGCAGGCGACATGATCGCACCGCCCGACGCCCAAGCCCAAAAGCCCCGTGGCCAGCCGGTCGACCTCGGCGTCGAAACGCGCGTAGCTCAGCCGTTCACCGGAGCCGACGACGAACTCCCGCTCCGGCCAGAGTTTGGCCGAACGGCGAAGCGCCTCGCCAATCTTCACGCCATCCCAGTTCATGCCTCCCCTCCCGAACGCCCCGCGCGGCGGAGATTATCACGGGCGACGACGCAGGGGTCCAGCGGGTGGCGGCGCCCGCGTCGTGCTACTGGCGACAAGGCCGACGGCGATGCCCAAGACGGCATGGCCCTAGCCGTGGGGCGGCACCTCGATAGATTCCACCTGGTAGACCTCCCCCAGGCCGGCGACCTGGCGATCGTAGCCGCGCCGCGCGAGGTTGTAGGACACCCGGCGGGGACCGTCGTCCCCGGCATGGCCATATTCGACCTCCAAACGCCGCACGGCGCTGTCCCATTCCCAGCCGAGGATGTCGCCGATGCGCGCCCGTTCGCCAGGGGCCAGTTCGATCTCGAGTCCAGGGGGGCCGTGAACGATTTCCGCGCCGCTCTCGTCGTCGACCGTCTGGGAGAACCTGGCCCGGATGGTGGCGGCCCAGGTCCGCGCCGTGTCGTTCCGCATATAGATGATCTCGACCACGTCGTCGGCGGTTTTCGCCGGAACATCCTGTGTGAAGACGCTGGGGAGCGGATCGGAATGCGAGCCGACATGGGGTTGCCATCGGCGCAATGACCTCAGCCGCCGCAAGGGCGCGATCGCTCTGACGATGGCAACCAGAGGGCGCACGACACGGTCTCGGCTCAAAGACCGAGCACCGCCTTGGCCATGATGCCGCGCTGGATTTCGTTCGAGCCGGCATAGATGCTGGCGGCGCGAAAGTTGAGGTAGTTGGGCGTCACCGGGACCGCATGCGCCGGCCCAATCGGCTCCACGTTGCTGCCCGGCGAGCGGGCCTCGCGCTGCACCGGCGCGCCGTAGTAGGCCACCGCCTCGACCCCCAGTTCGGTCATGTGCTGGATCATTTCCGAGCCCCGGGTCTTGAACATCGACGATGCCGCGCCCGGGTTCTGGCCCTGGCTGAGCGCCGACATCACGCGCAGTTCGCTGAAATCGACGGCGGTCAGGCTCACTTCCGCGTCCGCCAGCTTGCGCCGGAACGCCGGATCCTCGTAAAGGATCGCCCCATCGGCGCGTTCGGACTGGGAGATCTGCTTGACGCGTTCGAACTGGGCGCGAAGCGCTGGGCCGTAAACGGTGCCGCCGCGCTCGAACTCCAGCAGGTATTTCGCCACCGTCCAACCGTTGTTCTCGGCCCCCACCCGGTTGGCCTGGGGCACCCGAAGGTCGTCGAAGAAGACCTGGTTCAGGTGATGGTCGCCGGCGAGCGTGATGATCGGCTCGACCGTGATGCCGGGGATATCCATCGGAAATAGCAGGAAGGAAATGCCTTCCTGGCGCTTGCCCTCGGTCGAAGTGCGGACGAGGCAGAACATGGCATTGGCGTGGTGGGCGCCCGAGGTCCAAATCTTGGAGCCGTTGATGACGTAGTCGTCGCCATCCGCCACCGCGCGGGTCTGCAGGCTCGCCAGGTCCGAGCCCGAGCCCGGCTCGGAATAGCCCTGGCACTAGATGTCCTCGCCCGAGAGGATGCGCGGCAGGTAGTGGTCCTTCTGGTCCTGCCGGCCATGGCCCATGATCACCGGGCCCACCATGCGCACGCCCATGCCGAACAGGCGGGGCGTGCCGGCCAGCGCCGATTCGCGTTCGAAGATATAGCGCTGCATCGCGGTCCAGCCGGGACCGCCGAATTCCTCCGGCCAGCCGGGCGCGATCCAGCCCTTCTCGGAAAGGACCAGGTACCAGCGTTGGCTCAACTCGAAGCTGGCGAAAACGCCGCTCGAGAGTCGCCCGGCCTCCTTGATGTCGTCGGTCATCTGTTCGTCGAGGAATGCCTTGACCTCCTCGCGAAAGGCCTCGTCTCCGGCATTCAGCGCCAAATCCAACTCGCTTCCCTCCGCCCTCGCTTCCCGGGGTATTCCCGGTATTAGGTAGCAATCACACCAAGCCTGGAGGCGGGGGGCCACCGCAGGGCCAGACTCGCCGGTTAGCTTTCGTCGCCGATTTGCATGACGTCGTGGACAGCAGTCACTATGTAGGCTCTTGGTTCACCGTTCACTTGTTGGACGTGGACGTCCACGATGAAGGCCGTATCAGTCAGTGGGTTTAGATCGCCCTGGATCATCTGTTCCTTTAGAATTTGGAAGCTCTTCCTGAAGTAGACGGGTAGGGCTTTATCGCAAACATTGGGGATTATGCCCTTGTCGCCAGTCCGACCGCGTTCCTTCCCAGGACGACGGCTAGCTTGTTCAAAGAATAGCATTACTTCGGTTTTTATTCCGGTATCTTGACGGGCATCAGGAGGAGCGACATCGTCGACCATATAGCCGCCCAGCTGGTTGTCGATGTTGATGGCTGCCCTATTGATTTCAGCTTCATCGAAAGCGTATTCCACTACTGTACTTCGGGCGCCGTCGGTTTTTTCGATGCGTGCATGTCGAATCGACAGGCTCGCCCCCCTCTTTCCGGTTAGCGGCCGAATGAAGGCCTTCATGTCTTCCGCATCTTCTCGGCTGGGGAGCGGGGGCGATCCGCTGGAGGGCGCGCCAGCCGTAGGGGGTTTGAAAAAGCTGTAATTCCGTTTCTTAATCTCTTGGAGAAATCAGAAACGATTATGGATGCGTCAAGAGTATAAATTGCGCTGCCTAACAACATCGCGTATGGAGCAATTTCCGCTATCACGCTCCCTGATTCAAGGCGGGTGACATAGAGTTTTGGCGGGAGTTCGTCTGCTGTCCTGAAATGGCGTTCGTAGTATCGAGCAAGGGCGGAAAAGCTTTCTGTCATGTCATCCAGTGCAATAGGGCCGCCGGGGTCCATACTAATAATTATTCTGTCGTCGGATTCTTCAATTTTAATGTCTGTCATGGCTTAGCCGGAGTTCATTTGCCCCAATAGCATAGAGTACTTGGACAAAAAACACAGCGGAAAAGCCGCCCCGACTAAGTTTGTTGCGAATGTTCTTCTCGGTCTCGTGGATGCCCATCTCCGCCAGCAGGCCGGAAAGCTGCTGGTAGCTGACGTTCCGCCGCTTGAGTTCTGCCTTGATGATGCCTTTGACCCGGTCTTGCCATTCCCTGTCCGGCATGGTGCGCCTCGGTTCTGCGTCAAATGTCACGATAAATGAGACATAAGCCCTTGAGGTGACGACGTCAAGTCCCCGTATCTGTGACATAGGTCGCAGATACGGGGACAAACAATGTCGCAGCACTTCTTACTTTCCGCCAAGGCCCGCACGCTCAGCGTGGCCAAGGTCGCGCGGATGACCGAGGAAGAGGCGCGGGCGACGTTCCGCGCGCTCCGCTGGGCAGACACGGACGGCGACCCGGTTTGCCCGCGCTGTGGCACCTGGGATTTCTACGAGTACGCGAGCCGGCCGATCTTCAAGTGCAAGGGCTGTGGCCACCAGTTCAGCGCCACGAGCGGGACGATCTTCGCCAGCCACAAGATGGGACTCAGGGATATCCTGCTGGCCATCGCGCTGTTCGTGAACGGCGCCAAGGGCATGTCGGCGTTGCAACTGAGCCGGAACCTGGATTGCCAGTACAAGAGCGCCTGGGTGCTGGCCCACAAGCTGCGCGAGGCCATGTCGGCGGAGTATCAGGGTGCCGAGCTTGAGGGCGTGGTCGAGGTCGACGGCGCCTATTTCGGCGGCTACGTGAAGCCGGAGAACAAGAAGGAAGACCGGAAAGACTTACGGCTGGCCGAGAACCGTCGGGCAAGCGCAAGGTCGTGGTGACGATGCGCGAGCGCGGCGGGCGGACCCTGGCCGACGTGTTCCGGCATGAGGCCGACTCGATCGAGACCATCCACGCCAGCGTCAAGACGGGCACGGTGGTTTATGCCGACGAAGCGCCGTCCTGGGATGCGCTGCATGGCTACTACGACGTCCACCGCGTCAACCACTCAATCCAGTTCTTTGACGACGGCGTTTGCACGAACCAAGCCGAAAGCTTCTTCTCGCGCCTCCGCCGCGCCGAGATCGGAACGCATCACCGGATCGCTGGCCGCTACCTCGCCGCCTATGCGCGGGAGATGGCTTGGCGCGAAGACTACCGCCGGACGGACAACGGGACGCAGTTCCGGCTGGTCGCTGCTGCCGCCGCCGGGCATCCGGTGTCGAGGCAGTGGAAAGGGTACTGGCAGAGGGTAACCAAGTAGGGAGACGGACCGCGCCGGACTCCATTTTCGGAGCGGATTATGGTAAAGAACGGGGCGTGAACACCGAATCGCGGCGGGGGCTTCCCCATGGGAGGGGCGCGCGTTCGGTGAGGTTCTTAGCCGCTTGAAAATATGAGGAATCCTCCCCAATGAGCAACGATGTGATCACCGACGTCCGACGGGCGGCCCGCCGAGCCAACGAAAGTGCCGAACAAATCGAGATAGAACTGGTCAGGTTTCGCGCTGAAGACGGCGACATCGATCTCAGGTTAGACTTTGGCGCGGATACGGTTTGGGCGACCTATGTACAGATGGCAACCGTCTTCGGCTGTACCGAGCGGAACGTGGGCCAGCATGTAACGCGAATATTCGAAGATGGCGAGATCGAGCGTGGGGCAACTACGAAGAATATCTTCGTAGTTCGAACTGAAGGTCAAAGGCGGATACGCCGCGAGGTTGAGCACTTTGTAGCGCACCCGGTTCCTTGGACACAAGTTTGTCTCACGCGGCGGGCCTGATTGAGATCGCGGCGTGCCACGCCTGACGAGCTTGAGCGGGGCTCAGGTAGCCGTTCTTTTCGACGATCCACTGGGCATTGTAGAGTTCGACGAAGTCGCGGACGGCGTCCCGCAGCTCCGCGATGTTGCGGTAGATGCGACCATGGATGATCTGTTCCTTCAGCGTGCGATTGAACCGCTCGGCGACGCCGTTGGTCTGGGGCTCGGCGACGAAGGCGTAGGACGGCTGGATGCCCCAGAACTTGATCTGGTTGGTGAAGTGGTCCGACAGATACTGGGAGCCGTGATCCATCCGCAAGGCCAGCCCCCGAGCCGCGCCGGCCGCGGTCGAGCCATACAGCCCGGCAAGCCCCATGGAGATCGGCTGCAGGGCGGCGAAGCGGTCGCCGCGCTTGCAGACATGCCAGCCGACACACTCGGCGTTCCAATGCTCGACGGCGGTGAAGATCCAGCCCCAGCCGTCGTCCACCGTGAACACCCGAACGCCATCGGTGCCCCACATGAGGCTCGGGGCATGAGTGATGATCTCACCGTCATGGGGATTGCCGCCACGGCGGCGGCAGCGATGGGGCGAGAGCAGATTGTTCTCGCGCATCAGGCGGAGCACCCGCTTGCGGGCAACCCGGATGTCGCGACAGACCCGAAGCCGAGCCCAGACCTTGCGGTAGCCCTCGCCCTCCCAGGGCGATGCCTCCAGGTCGGCTTCGATCGCCACCAGCAGCGCCTGGTCCGAGATCGCGGGCTTCGGTCCCCGACGCTTTGCCGGCGGCTGCTCGGCGTGCTGGCCGGAGGTCATGGCGTAGAACGAGGAGCGGGCCATGCCCCAGGCGGCGCAGACCCGCCGCAGGCCGTAGGCCAGACCCGTGCGGGGCGAGGTGGCGGCACTCATCGCCGCGACCTCCGGGCGCGACAGAAGTTGCACCGGCTCGTCACGCAAAAGCCGCGGAACGACCTCACGCTTGCGCGCCACCGTCCATCGCTGGCCAAGTCCCAGCGGGCCTGCCGGCAAAGCCTGGCCTGGGGAAAACGTGGACGAGCCAAGCTCGCCCGCATTTACCACAGGCCCATCAACAGCAACTTTCTTCTCAAAATTATCGGCCATGTTCCGGTCCTCCTTGGACACTTCGATTAAGCCAATTCTGTGTCCAAGGAAATCGGGTCCGACTCACGAGGTTGAGCACTTCAACCTCGACGTGATCCTCTCCGTTGGCTACCGGATCTCGTCTTCGAAGGCTATCGAGTTTCGTAAGTTCGCCACGCGGACCTTGAAGGCGTATATCACGGACAGCTACGCGCTCAATGAGCGGCGACTGGCGAACGACCCGGCCGCGCTGAAGCAGCTGGCCGCCAAGGTTCGCGCGCTTCGGAGCGATGAGCGGTCGATTTATCAGGCTGTGCGGGACTGCTTCAAAGTGTCCGCCTCGGACTATGCTTCGGGCTCGGCAGAGACCCGGAAGTTTTACGCGACATTGCAGGACAAGTTCTTGTTCGCCGCGACGGGCAAAACGGCATCCGAAATTATCTTGGACAGGGCGGACGGGTATCAGCCCAATATGGGCCTGCAATGTGAATCCGGGAAGGCGCCCACGAAGAAGGATGTTCGCATCGGGAAAAACTACCTACTTTCCGATGAACTATATATACCCCGACTCCTCAGAGACCCGAAAAAAGCTCTGGCAATCCGGCCGTTGATCGATTCTTCTCGGGGGCATGATTCGCGGTGGATTTCTGAGTGCCAAGGAGCGGGGGGCCCTGAGGGCGGTGATGGGGCACCCGAGCGAGAGCCATGGGGTGGCCCGGCGGGCGAACGCCGTTCTGCTGCTGGATGACGGCCTGAGCTGTGCCGAGGTGGCGCGGGTGCTCTACCTCGACGACGACACGGTGCGGACTTGGTTCAAGCGCTACCGCGCGGGCGGTCTGGATGAATTGACGCTGCTCGACTGGCCCGGCGGGCCGGGCCATCTGAGCCGGGAGCAAGAGGCGGACCTTTCGGCGCATCTGGGCGAACGGCTTTACCGCGACACGGGCGAGGTGGCGGCGCATATCGCGGCGACCTGGGGGGTGATCTACAGCCATTCCGGCTGCATCAAGCTGATGCATCGCCTGGGCTTCGAATACAAGCGCCCGGAAAGCCTGCCGGCCCAGGCCGACGAGGCCGAGCAGGCCGCCTTCATCGAGGCTTATGACAAGTTGCTCAACGGCCTGGAGGCCGACGAGGTGGTCTACTTCGCCGATGCGGTGCACCCGGAATACCAGTCGCGTCCAGTCCATGGCTGGGTCAAAAAAGGCGACAAGGTGGCGCTGAGGCGGACCTCGGGACGCCAGCGCATCAACCTCCACGGCGCGCTCAATCTGGAGAATTTCCACTGCCCCTTGGTCCAGGCCGAGCGGATCAACGCCGCCTCGACCATCGCGCTGTTCGAGAAGCTGGAGGCCGACAACCCCGGAAAGAAGCGGATCTACGTCTTCGCCGACAATGCCCGCTATCACCATGCCCGCCTGGTCCGACAATGGCTGGAGAGGCCGGGTTGCCGCATCAAGCTGATCTTCCAGCCCGCCTACGCCCCCCACCTCAACGCCATCGAGCGATTATGGGGCGTCATGCATCGCGAGGTGACCCACAACAGGTTCTACGCCAACTTCGACCTCTTCACCAAAGCGATCGATCACTTCTTCAAGCAACGCCTGCCACGAGAGTGGACGACTTGGCGCGACACCATAACCGACAATTTCCGTATCATCTCGCACCGGGATTTTCGGGTTCTGGAGTGATCCGAGTATATCCTGCATATCCTGTGCGAGCAATTCTTGCTGTACGCCGAGTCGAAGGCGCTCCGGGGCCAGCGCCTTACCATGCGTGAATTGCAAGCGAAGCTTGATGCCCTGCTAGCGACGAACGAGTATCCGGTCTTCGGCGGATATAAAGATTATCTGAAAGACAGGGCCGTTGAGCACGCGGAAGTCGAGCTTGAGCTATTTAGGGAGCGGGTTAATAGGGGCGAGGCGTTGCCGACTGCGGTAACGCAAACACCGAAGCCGTTGCCGAACCGGATGCATTCGCCGTCGCCTAGCGCCTAATCGCCCAAAGCAAATACTGCCCCGGCCCCTCGGAAGACCGCACCAGCCCTCGGTTCCTTAGAGTCCGACTCGAAATGAATCGAGTGTTTTCAGGCTCTTGCGAGACGGCGCGTGAGGAGTTGGATGCTGGCGAGGAAGATCCAGGCCTCGGCGGTCTCGATGGCCGTCTCGAAGTCCTTGGCCAGCCGCCGGTTTCGATTGAGCCAGGCGAGCGTGCGCTCGACGACCCATCGGCGGGGCAGGAGTTGGAAGCCCTTCACGCCCGCGGGACGGTTGACGATCTCCAGCGACCAGCGGCCGATCCGCTTCAGTGCGCCCTCGAGCTTGGGCCCGGCATAGGCGCCGTCGGCGAAGACGTGGCGCAGGCGGGGAAAGTGGCGGGGGATGGCGGCGAACACCGCCGGCGCGCCGTCGCGGTCCTGGATCTCGGCGCCGTGGACCACGACCGCGACCAGCAGGCCGCCGGTGTCGGTGAGGATGTGACGCTTGCGGCCCTTGACTTTCTTTCCGGCGTCGAAGCCCCGGATACCGCCGCTTTCCGTGGTTTTTACGCTCTGACTGTCGATGATACCGGCCGACGGGCCGGCCGCGCGGCCCTCGGCCTCGCGCGCCGCGACCAGCAGTTGCCGGTTGACCTCGGACCAGGTGCCGTCGTCCCGCCAGAGATAAAAGTAGCGCTGCACCGTCGAGCGTGGCGGGAAGTCCCGGGGCAGCATGCGCCATGGACAGCCGCTACGCAGTAGGTAGAGGATCGCGTTCACCACCTCGCGCAATGCCGTCGTCCGAGGCCGTCCCAGCGCTTTGGCGCGAGGCAGCAACGGCTCCAGCACCTTCCATTCTCCATCCGTCAGGTCGCTTGCGTAGCGCAGCAGGTCGCGTTCATACTTCGGGCGAGTGATTTTGGTCCACATGTTGTGTCTCCCTGGTTGCTAAATACAAACAGTGAATCACAACTGACTGAAATCACTCAACTCTTTTCGGGCCAGACACTTAGGTGCCGGAGCGTCTCGCGCACACGAGGGAGCACCTCGGGAAGCAGCTCCACGTCGGCCGGGTCCATTCCGGCGCCACGCATGACGGCGCTCGTCACGTCGTGGGCATCCGCCGGCCCGTGCTCGCGTAACGCAGACAGAATTAGACGGGGCAGCTCGCCGTGGCGGAAGAGGCGCGGCGGCTTTCTCGGCCGAAGCGGTTTGATGGCGGCGGGGTCCGCGTCCGGGTCGAAAAGGCGCAGCGTCGCGTCGACGTGCGCCAGGTTCTCTTGGAGCCGTTTGAGCCGTGCCTTGGCCCGGATCACCTCGCCGGCCAGTTCGGCGCGCTTGCGGCTCAGCGCTGATACGGCGTGATCGCCCTTCATGCCCCGAGTCTAGGAAAACCGGTCCGAAAACGTGAGGGGATTTTAGGTGTGGTTGCTACCTAATGCCAAGATTTCCTGGACAACCGGCAAATCCGCCCCGACCCTCGGGGGCTCGGAGCCCAACTGGTAGCATGACGCGTTATCGAGAGGATATGCCATGACGGATGCCATGGTTGCGAACGGTCGGACGGGCCACGCGACGCCGGCCTCAACATTATCCGAAAGAACCAATGCCCGGCTCATGGCGGCGCTGGAGGCCGACAAGCGCGAAGGCCTGCTGCTCGCCGTCAAGGCGCGGTGGATCGCGCTCGCCATCATCGCGGTGCTGCTGGTCTACGTGACCCCCGGTTGGAACGTCCTTTACTACCATTCGCTCCTGCTCGGCTTCGCCCTCATCGGCTGGGCACAGCTCAAGGCGGGACGGGTCGGCGTGTCGCGGCTGGAACTGTTGCTGCTGTTCTGCGACGTCGCCCTCATGACCTTCACGCTGATCGCGCCCAACCCGATCGCCGGGCTCGATTGGCCCATTGCCATGAAGTACCGCTTCGACAACTTCATCTACTTCTTCGTGCTGCTGGCCGGCGCGACCTTGGCCTACAATTGGCGAACGGTGTTCGCCGTCGGCACCTGGACCAGCGGTCTTTGGATCGGCGCGCTGATCTGGGCGCTGTTCCAGCCCGAGAAACTGCCCGAAGTCTCGGCCGCCCTCAGGAGCGCCCTTGTCGATTACCCGGTCCTCGGCGACTTCCTCGATCCCAACGAGATCAGCATTCCCGCCCGCGTGCAGGAGATCGTGGTCTTTCTGATCGTCGCCGGAACCCTGGCCGTGGCCGGCCGGCGGACCAACCGCCTCCTCTTGCGCCAAGCCGAGGCGGCGCGGGAGCGGGCCAATCTCGCCCGCTATTTCCCGCCGAACATCGTCGATCAGCTGGCGGAACTGGACCAGCCCCTGGAAGCGGTGCGCGAGCAGAACGTCGCCGTGCTATTCGCCGATATCGTCGGCTTCACCCGCTTGGCGTAAAATGACAGTCCCAGCAAGGTCATCGGCTTGTTGCGCGAATTCCATGCCCGCCTGGAGCAGGCCGTCTTCGACAACGGCGGGACTCTGGACAAGTTCCTCGGCGATGGCGTGATGGCGACCTTCGGCACGCCGGCGCCGGGAGAGCATGATGCCGGCAACGCGCTCGCCTGCGCGCGCGCCATGTTGAGCGCCATCGACGAATGGAACCGGGAACGCGAGGCACGGGGGGCGGCGCCGATCCGCCTCTCGATCGGTATCCACCATGGCGCCGTCGTGCTGGGCGATATCGGCTCGGAGCGGCGGCTGGAATTCGCCGTCATCGGCGACGTGGTCAACGTCGCCAGCCGGCTCGAGACGCTGACACGGGAGATCGATGCCCAAGTGGCGCTCAGCCAGGAACTGGTGAGCGCTATTCGCGACGAGGCGGGCGGGAACTCCGAGGCGCTGCTCGCCGGGCTCCGTGACCGGGGTCCCCAACGCCTGCGTGGGCGTGACGATTCGGTCTCCGTCTGGGCACTGTGAACCGATGCTCGGTCAGCGGCGCCAACGCGATTCCCTACCGGGCGGTCCAGCCGCCGTCGACCATGATGGTGGTGCCGGTGATCAGGGAGGCCGCCGGCGAGGCCAGGAAGACCACGGCGCCGACCACGTCCTCGACCTGGGCGAAACGGCCCATCGGGATTCCGGCCAGCAAATCGCCTCCGGCCACTGGATCGGCGAGGCGGGCGGCGGTCATGGGCGTCTCGGTCGCGGTGGGGCCGACGGCGACGACGCGAACGCCCGTCCTCGCCAACTCCACGGCGGTCGACTTGGTGAAGCCCTCGACGAAATGCTTGGTGCCGGAATAGACGCTGGTGCCCGGCCGGCCGACCTTGCCGAAGGTCGACGACAGGTTGATGATCACGCCCGCGCCCTGGCGCACCATGATGCGGGCGGCCGCCTGGGCCGTGAGCACGAAGGCGCGGATATTGAGGCGGAGCACGGCGTCGAGATCCGCTTCCTCGATCTCCAGAAGCGGTGCCGGAATGTTGGTGCCGGCATTGTTGACGAGCACGTCGAGCCGTTCCAGGGCCTCGAACTCGCGAACCAGGGCCGCCGTGTTGGTGACGTCGCAGACGACCGCGCGCGCCGTTCCGCCCTTGTCTCCGATCGCCGCCGCCACCGAGGCGATCTCGGCCTCGGTCCGGCTCATGGCGATGACTTCGGCGCCGGCCTCGGCCAGGGCCAGGGCCGATGCGCGGCCGATCCCCCGGCCCGCGCCGGTGACGAGGGCGACCTGGCCGTCCAGCCGCATCGACGGCAATACCCGTGTTTCCTCGACCATTTGGTCACCTTCCCTCGGATGTGCCCGTTTCCCTATCCGCGAGGATACCAGAAGCCGGGAACACTCTTGAAATACTCTAGAAATCGCTTGCCGGTTCCCAGCCCTGGAGGCGCTTCTCGCCCGCGTCGCAGGGCGGGCGGGGGCGGGCCTGGGTTCGGTGAAGGCGCGGGCGCGGCGGCAAGACGCCGGCGATTTCGAGCAGCATCTTGCGGCGGATGGCACGGGCGAAATCTTCGAAACCGTTGGCGACGACGACGAAGGCGCCAGGCCCTCCGATGACGCAATCGGCGTAATAGAGGTCGAGGTCGGGCAGGGGCGGGAAGCCGTAGCGCCCGGGCCGGCCGTTGATGATGGCGAGGCCGTTGATGGTGATGCCTCGGGCCAGCGCCGCGTTGCGGCTGGTGGTCACCTGCGGGCCCTTGTTGTTGGGCCCGTCGCCCGAGATATCGATGATGTGCCGCTCGCCCCGGAAGCCGTTCGACGCGAACCCAGGCAGGGCGTAGTCGATCAGGCGCGAAATCGAAGTATAGGTCGCGGTCCGCACCGGGGCGGCGGCGAGCGCGGCGGCAAACCGCTCGGCGCTGTCGCGGTCTCCCACCTCGGTCCAGGGCACGAGGGTCTCCTGGTGCGGCGCGCCGGCCCATTCGGCATAAGTGAGCGCGATGCGGCCGAAGCGGCCCGATTGGATGACGGCCTGGACTTGCCCGTCCAGCAGCGCGGCGATGAAACCCTGGCGTTGCAGCCCCGCCTCCTCGATGTCGATCGAGCCGGATATATCCGCGGCCAACACCAGTTCGACATCGACGGCCCGCTCCGCCGCGCCCGCCGGCGGCGCCATCAGGGCCAGCACGGCGAGGAGGTGGAATGAGATCCGGCCCGCGTTCATGCCGTCACCCTCCTCTCGGCCCCCGCGTAAGGTAGCACGCGACTTCCCCCGCCTGGCCGACGTCGCCAACGGGTCGCGAGACACGTTGCCCGATTTTCGAACGGCTGTTAGGATTTTCGGGTGGACGCCGATCCCGGCGTCCCTCGATCCAACCGAACCCGCGAGGAGGACGTGCCTTGGCCGCATCGATTGAGTGGCGCACCGAGACGGTGGAGGTCGCCGGCACGCCGGTTCGCCTGCGCCGCGCCGGCGCCGGAACCCCCGTCCTGGTCCTGCATCACGACTTCGGCCTCGTCGACGAGCTGCCGTTCGCCGACGCGCTGGCGGAGAACCACGACATCCTGGTGCCGGAACACCCGGGCTTCGGCAATTCGGAGCGCGCCGAATGGATGCGGAGCGCGCGCGATCTCGCCGTGCTCTATCGCGGCCTGCTGGCGGGCCGGGGAATCGAGAAGGCGGCTTTGGTCGGCCTCGGCTTCGGCGGCTGGCTGGCGGCGGAGATGGCGACGATGGCGCCGGGCGACGTCGGCAAGCTGGCGCTGGTCGGCGCCATGGGGCTGCAGCCCAAAAACGACTACATCGCCGACCAGGCGCTGGTCGGCTATATCGACTATACGCGCCACGCCTTCCACGATCAGGCCCGTTTCGACGCAGTCTACGGCGCCGAGCCCAGCTCGGACCAGCTTGAACTCTGGGACATCTGCCGCGAGATGTGCTTCCGCATCGCCTGGAAGCCCTACATGTACAGCCAGACCTTGTCCCACCTGCTGGCGAGCGTGACGGCGCCGAGCCTCGTCGTGTGGGGCGAGGAAGACCAGATCGTGCCGGCCGAATGCGCGGCGGCCTATGCGGCGGCCCTGCCGAACGCCCGGCGCGAGAGCGTCGAGAATTGCGGCCATGCGGTCGCCTTGGAACAACCCGAAGCGCTGGCGCGGCTCGTCGGCGACTTCCTGGCCGGCTGATCCCGGGGTTGGTTTGATTTTGGATACCTAGCCGGCCCGCTCCCCCGTCCCAACCACCCGTGGAGTGTACCCTTGGGGCGGTTGGGCCGGGGGAGCGGGCCGGCCGGGCACGCCATCGGGAACGATGGCCGGCAAAACGAAGGAACGAACTGATGCATTTGATGTATTTCACCGAACAGCCGATGTCGACCTACCCGGCGGACATCGGGCTCGACTTCGGCGCCACGGCGCTGATGTTCTCGAACAAGTATTTCGATCCGGTCTCGGGCAGCCGGCTCTACAACGAGTTCATCGAGCAGTACAAGCTGGCCGAGGAAGTCGGCATCGACGGCATCATGTTGAACGAGCACCACAACGCGCCCTTCTGCATGCAGGCCAAGGCCAACATCTTCGCCGCGATCCTGGCGGCAATCACCGAGAAGGTGAAGATCGTCATGCTGGGCAATCCGCTGCCCTTGGCGGAGAACCCGATCCGGCTGGCGGAAGAGCTGGCGATGATCGACATGATCTCCAAGGGCCGCCTCGTTTCCGGCTTCGTGCGCGGCGGCGGGCAGGAGCAGCTCGCCGCCGGCGTCAACCCGGCCTACAACCGCGAGCGCTTCGAGGAGGCGCACGACCTGGTGGTCAAGGCCTGGACCGAGACCGGCCCCTTCCGCTGGGAAGGCAAGCACTACCAGCACCGCGTGGTGAACCCCTGGGCGATGCCGCTGCAGAAGCCCTATCCCCGCGTCTGGATTCCGGGCGTGATCAGCCGCGAGACCATCATCTGGGCGGCCCAGAAGCGCTATCCCTATATCGCCCTCAATACCTCGATCGAGCAGACCAAGAAGATCTGGGAGGTCTATGACGGGGCGGCAGAGGAAGTCGGCTATACGCCCGGGCCGGAGAACCACGGCTACCTGCTGCAATGCCATATTTCCGACACCGAGGAGAAAGCGGTCGAGAACGCGCGCCAGTTCCGCTGGATGCAGGGCGAATTCACCGGCTTGGCGCATCCCGTCTGGAGCACGCCGTCGGGCTATTCCTCGCCCGCCAACCGGCGCGCCTTCGTCGAGTTCTCCGCCGGGCGGCGCGTCAACCCGCGCGGCCAGACCAGCTTCGAGGACCAGCTCAAGGACATGCGGATCGTCGCCGGCACGCCGGACACCGTCATCCCCAAGCTGCGTCACCTCTTGGCCGAGACCCGGCCGGGCATGCTGGCGCTCTGGGGCAACGACGGCTTCGTCAGCCAGGAAGACTCGATGACCTGCATCCGCCTGATGGGCGAGGAGGTCTTCCCGGCCTTGCGCGAGACGGCCAAGGAATTGGGCCTCAACAGCCCGTTCGAGGCCCAGGCTCCGGTCAGTATCGAGTATTCGACCGATCTGCGGCCCCAGGCGTCGGTGGCCTGAACCATCGACGAGGGTTATGCTCCGCCCCGTGATTGCATAACGGGAAGGAGTGCCGTGTCATGAACCGGATCGATCTCGCCGGCCGCGCGGCCATCGTCACCGGCGGCGCCAAGGGCATCGGCCGCGCGGTGACGGAGCGTTTTCTCGCCTCCGACGCGGCCGTGGTAATTTGGGACCATGACCAGGGCGCGCTCGATACGGCGCTGGCCGAGATCGACGCCGGCGACCGGCTGGTCGGTGTCTGCGTCGACGTCACGTCGTCGGCCCAGGTGGCGGCGGCGGCCGAGACGGCGATTTCCGCGCGCGGCCAGATTGATATCCTGGTCAACAACGCCGGCATCGCCGGCGTGGCCAAACCGACCTGGGAATACTCGGACGAGGACTGGCAAAGCGTCGTCGATGTGAACCTGACCGCCGTCTTCAACGGCTGCCGGGCGCTGATCCCGCACATGCGGGCCCAGGGCTACGGCCGCATCGTCTCGCTGGCCTCCATTGCCGGCAAGGAAGGCAATCCCAACGCGTCCGCCTATTCCGCCACCAAGGCCGGTGTCATCGGCCTCACCAAGACTCTGGGCAAGGAGCTGGCGGAGAGCGGCGTCATCGTCAATTGCGTGACGCCGGCGGCGATCCGCACCGACATCTTCGACCAGATCACGCAAGCCCATATCGACTATATGCTCTCAAAGATCCCGATGGGCCGCCTGGGCAAGGTCGAGGAAGCCGCCGCGCTCATCGCCTGGCTCGCGTCGGAAGACTGCTCCTTCTCGACCGGCGCGGTGTTCGATCTTTCGGGCGGCCGGGCGACGTACTAGCCGTTCGGGGATGCCGTTCCGCCTGCAATAAGGCGCGGGAACGACCGTTGGACCGCAAAGACCTGTCTTTCGAATGACATTCCGGAGGATTTCGATGAGCAGTCAAGATACCTCTGCCGACGGCATCGATAGTGATAGGCTCGAGCTCCTCGAGCGGCAGCTGGCCGACCGGGTTACCGAGCGCATTCGTCCGGCCCTGTTTCGTCTTTATGCGACCGTGGGTGCCGCGGTGATCGCCGTTCTTGGTTTTGTCGGCTGGGATATCGTGACGGATATAAAGACCGAAGCGATATACCAGGTCACACGAGATCTCGATGCGGAAATAAAGCCGCAACGTGACGAGATCAACCGACTTTTGGTCGAAAGCAAGACGCTCGCCAAGCAGGTCGACAAGGTGATCTCGGATGTCGAACGACAACTCGAGAAATTCGAACCGAAGGCCGCCCAGCTCGAACAGACAATTTTAGATATAGGAAACTTGGAAGCGGAAAGCAAAGACTTGGATGTCGCCTGGAAGGACTTTGTTGTTATCTACGAGCGAGACATTAAACCTGCATTACAAAATATTGATACTCTGTCGAGTGAGCTGGGAGAATTGGCCAAGCAAGTCGAAGAGCTGAACGCGATCGCGCCGTCTCGGATGCCACCGAACCCGAACACGCCGATTCAGTCGAAGGCGCAGCGCGGCGAAAGCATAAAATCGATCATTCAGACCACCTCCGTCGCCCAGAAAGATTACAATGTCGTCCGCAAGCGGACGACGGTATTCCTCCAGTTCGCGGGCGCGCGCCAGCGGGCCCGACAGCTCTCGGAGGCCTTGAAGGAGAATGGCTACATCGTGCCGGGCGAGGATTAGGAGACCGGCGCCAGGAACAAACAAGAGGTCCGCTATTTTCACGATGAAGACGCCGAAGGCGCGAAACGGCTCGCCGAGGGCACGACCCGGGCGTTGCGCGCCCAGGGCTATTCGGAAAACGACGTGCCGAACGTGACGGTGCGATCGCTCACCGCCTATCGCGGCAAGAAGCCACGCGAGGGCGTGCTCGAACTCTGGCTGGATATTTCCAGGCGCTGAGCACTTCGTTATCGCCCGGGGACGATCCTCCCTCGTTCAAACGATCCCCCGCTCCCGGTACGGCGCCTCGTCCAATACCCGTTGATATCCGAACGGCGTCAGGTCCACGCTCTCGTACTCGCCCGTCACCAACAGTTCCGCCAGCGCGCGGCCCGCGCCCGGCGCGTGCATGATGCCGTGGCCGGAGAAGCCGGAGCAGATGAACGCGTTGGCAAGACCGCCGCTCCAGGGGCCGATGATGGGGCTGTAGTCCAGCGTGCTGCGCGCATAGTGGCCGCGCCAGCTGCGTTCCAGGCGCAGGGTTTCGAGGGCGGGGACGCGGCGGGCGAGCGCCGGCCAGACGACCGTCTCGAAATAATCGGGCGAGAGCTCGAAGTTCCAGCCGGCGGGCTGGCGCCAGTCGGGCAGGCCGCCGGTGTAGCCGTTGCCCTCGGGGCGGAAGGCGAGGTCGCTTTCGGCCTTGATCAAGGGCAGTTCCTCGATTTCATCCTGGGCCCGGAAAAAGTGTGCTTCGCGGCTCATCGGCTCGATCGGGATTTCCCAGCCGAGCATCCGCCCGATCTCCGCCGTCCACGCCCCGGCGGCGAGGACGAAACGATCGCCCTCGACCACTTCGCCGGACTTGAGCCGCGCCCGGCGGACGGCGACATCGTCGGCTTCCAGATCGACCACCTCGCCCGCGAGGAAGCGGACGCCCCTGGCGCGCGCCTTGCGGCGGAAGCCCATCAGCGCCGCGTGCGGATCGATCCAGGCGTCGCTCGGCGAAAAAACGCCCATGGCCACATCGTCGACGGCGATTGGCGGGAAGAGCCGCTGGATCTCGTCGGCGTCGAGCAGGCGCGCGTCGACCCCCTCGGCCTCCTGGGCGCGGAAGTTCGCTTCCATGTTCTCATGGCCGCCGGTATCGGAGAGGAAGAGATAGCCCTGCTGGCGGAAGGCGATGGGCGCGGTATCGCCGTCGACCGCCATGGCCCGCTCGAAGTCGCGGTAGAAGGCGAGGCCGTAGCGCGAGAGCTGGATATTTTCCGGCAGGCTGAAGAGCTGACGGACGCCGCCCGAGCCGCGCGGCGTCGCCGCCCACTCATAGCTCGGGTCCCGCTCGATCACCACGGTGTCGGTCCCGGCGCCGGCCTCGGCCAGATGATGGGCGATGGAGGCGCCGACGATGCCCCCGCCAATGACGACGATCCCGGCCTTCATGGCTCCCTCCGGCTAAATTCCTTCGCGTGGGGGCATCGTGGCCCAGCTTTGCCCCGTCACCAACCTCGAATTCCCTTCGCCCGCCGCTTCACGGCATAATTCCAATCCGCAACCGAGGCGTGGGGACAAGGGCATGGACACGGAAACAATCATCGACGGCTTCGTCGGACGGATTGGCGGGCTCGATCTGTCGCGCGCCCTCGGCCCGGAGGAGGCCGAGGCCGTCCGGGCCGCCTGGCACGCCTATCCGGTGCTGGTGTTCCCCGACCAGGCGATGGCGCCGGCGAACCTGCGCCGCTTCGGCGAGGTCTTCGGCACGCCCGAGCCCGAGACGCCGATGAACCGGGACTATCTGAGCGAGGGCGAGGACGCGGTCTCCTACGTCGGCAACATTCATCCCGACGGCACGCCCTATCCTTTCGGCAACAAGCGGGCGACGGCCTGGCATTCCGATCAGTCCTATTTCGCCACGCCCGTCTCCGCCGCCATCCTGCATGCGCTGAAGATTCCGGACCAGGGCGGCGGCACTCTCTTCTGCGACATGTATGCGGCATATGACGCACTGCCCGAGGCGACGAAGGCGCGGATCGCCGGTCGCTTCGCACTGCATCGCTACAACGCCGGCCCGGGTGGCGCGGCGGGTCCGCCGCTCGACGAAGATAAGCACGGGACCTGGACGGCGGTGCGCCACCCCATCGTCCGCACCCATCCGATCACCGCCAAGCCGGCGCTCTACGTCAACCATATCCATACCTTCGCCATCGACGGAATGGACGGCGAGGCGGGCGAGGCGCTGCTGGACGAGTTGATGTGCCACGCGACGGAGGAGCGCTTCGTCTACTACCACCCCTGGAAGGTGGGCGACGCGGTGCTCTGGGATCAGCGCTGCCTGATGCACAAAAGCGCTGGCGACTACGCGCACGAGCAGGAACGTCTGCTGATGCGGGTGAAGATGGCCGGCGACGCGCCCTACTGACGGCGGGAGGCTCGAATCGGTGACGTTTCCAGGTCCCGGGACGGAAAGCGGTTGTTAACCATCGGATGATAGCCTTCCCCGATGTCCGCGTGGCCCGGCGTTGCCTGTTCGGCCCGGCTCGCCCGCGTGAAGGAAAGGATGCCGCACCGTGTCCAATATCGACGTTCCTCTGGATCCCGCCGAGGACGAACCGAGTCTCTTGAACGAGTTCACCCACGCCGAGTTCCAGAGGGTCTACGAAGACGCGTCGGCCAACATCCGCTTCGCCAAACAGCAGCAATGGCACACGATCGTCTACTTCTCGGCCGGCGCCATCGCGGCGGTGGCTTACGGCCACGTCACGGCGTGGTCGGACCAGCAGCTCATCTTCTATCTCATGCTGCTGATCTGGTTCCTCAGTCTGATCTCGGCGCTCGTGGTGCTCAGCCTGCAATGGTGGCAGGGCACCGAGCACAGGAAGATCGACTACATCGCGTCCAAATGGTCGTGTTTCGTCAACGCCGCGCGCGCGCAAGTCTCCCAGGCTCAGCGACATCCAGCGCTACGGCATGTTCCTGTCCATGCTTTTCTATCTCGAGCTGGTGACCATCGCCGCGACCCGAATCTTCTGGCCCCAGATCTGATCCCCACGCCACGGCGACAGTCCCGGCGGCGAAGCTGGTAGACTGCGCCGGGCCGAGGCGGCCGCGACGCGAGGGAGCACGCCACGGGATGCTGACCGCCGAAGAGAACGAGTTACTGACCCGGACCGGGGCCGAGACGGCGATGGGGTGATACTTCCGGCGTTCCCTTGATGCCTGTGTAGGTCCGGTGGCGCCAGACCTACACCGGCATCAAGGGAACGGCGGAGCAGGACATCATGATCCAGCAGAGCCAGGGGCCCGTCGCCGACCGGACGGCCGAGACCTTGACCGCGACCGACGTGGCGATCGTTCGTTTCCGCCGCCTGCTGCTGGGCGCGGCCGAGGCGCTGGCCCGGGATGGAGAGGAGCCGTCCGCCCCCCGCAACCACGAGGCCTACCGCACCCGACCCGGCGCCTGGGTCGCGGCGCGAGAGAAAGAGCTGGAGGACGTCCTCCTCGAACGTTTCGGCCACCCGCGCGGCCGCGTGCCGGAATAGCCGCGCGGATCGGAAATTCCAGGTGACCGATCGTGCGATCGTGCCGGGTGGAGGCGTCGGGTAGGGTTGATGTCGCGCGTGGTTGAAGCTGGCGGGCCGTATCCGCGGCGGCCGAACCATTCCTATGGAGCCTCGATCAGGACCTCGACGATCGTTTGCACGGCGCCGATCATTTCGCCGATTTCCTCGTCTTCCTCGCCGGGGGATCGAAACTCCGGGACGTGAACGAAGCCGCATCGAATCGCCAATCCATGCCGTTCGATCGCATGACGCGACGCGTAGAAGATGTGGTTGCAGACGTAGCCTCCGGCGTCGTCCGAGTATTCGAAGGCGATCCCTCGATCGCCGAGCGCGGCGTCGATTGCGGCGAGGGGGAGGGTCGAGGGATAGGTATCGGGACCCGAAGGCGCGACCGGGCCGGTACGGACCGCGCCGGCGTGGTCCCGCGCGTTGCTGGCGCCATGGTTGCGAGCGGTCGTTTCGAGACGCGGGACGCCCGGTCCCGCGACGCCGAGGCAGAGGCAGAATTCCGGGCGATGCGCCAGGAGGAGTTCCTCGATCATCCTCTCGGCGACCTCGTAGATCGTCGGCAGGACCGCGCGGTGGATTGTCACGCCCGCTAGTTCGTCGGGGAAACGTTCGACGATGAACTGGGTCGGGTTCCGGGGTACGCGGGGGAAGGGGCCGAAGCCGGTCAGCAGGATGCTCATGCCCTCAGGCCACCAGCGCCGTCCAGATCCGGCCTTCCGCGTCGCCGTTCGCGACGTCGATGTCGAGCGCGACCTCTTGGCCGCCGATTGCCGCCAGCGCCGCCTCGGGCATCGGGTCAACCACCGCGCCCTCGCGCAATACCGGGATTCCAGCGATGCGGATCTCGATTCCGTCCGCCTCGACCGGCTCCAGCGCGCCGCCTATGGCGGCCATGACGCGGCCCGCGGAGTAGGCGGCGCTGGTGTGGGGTGGGCATTCGCCGAGGCAGAGGCGGACCAGCAGCGAGTTCGCGACGGATCGCGCGATGATGCGCGCCGAGGCGATGGAGACGGCGCCGGTGACCCGGATCGAGAGAATCTTGCCGGCGCGGCGGCCATCGTCGATCAGTTCGCGCGACAATTCTCCCAGCATCCCGTGCAGGGCTTCGGAAAGCCGCCCGGCCGCCACCGGACCGGCCTTGCCGGTGGCGAAGCACAAGAGGCTGTCGTTCGTCGAGGTGGTGTTGTCGACGCTGACCACGTTGTAGCTCGCCTCGACCGCGCTTCCGAGGGCGGCTTGCAGCGCCTCGGCCGGGACCTGGGCGTCCGTGAAGAGGAACGTGAGCGTGGTCGCCATGTTGGGGGCGATCATCGTCGCCCCCTTGGTCATGCCGACGAGGTGGGCGCCCGAGCCGAGGTCGAGCGCGCGCGCCTTGGGCCAGGCGTCGGTGGTCATAATCGCGGCGGCGGCGGCGCTGAAGTCCGGCGGGCCCAGGCGGTCGCACATCGCGGAGAGGGAGGCCATGTAGCGGTCCTCGGCGATCGGCTCGCCGATACGGCCGGTGGAGCAGACATAGACGCTCTCCCGGGCCACGCCCAGGTGGCTGGCGAGCGCGTCGACGCCGGCGTTCACGAGTTCGAACGCCCGCCTGCCGGTGAAGCAGTTGGCGTTGCCGGCGTTGACCACGAGGGCGCGCGGCGCGTCGCCCGCCGCCAGCCGCTCGCGGGTCCAGCGCACGGGCGCCGCCGGCGTCGAGGAGCGGGTCAGCGTGCCGGCCGCGACCGTGCCTTCCTCGAAAGCGCAGAGCATCATGTCGTCACGCGCCGCGTAGCCGGTGCCGGAGGCCGCCGTCGCCATGGCCATGCCCCGGACCGGGGCGAATTCGGGAAGCTCTCGGGACACGGCCACTCTCCTCCTCGCCGGCGCGGGTTCGCCGGCCGGGAGTGTGCCCGAGCCGGTGGCCTCTTGTCGCCGAAAAAGGCGCCGGCGGGCGGGCGAGGCCGCTCAGGGGGCATCGTTCGAGGGCCGCGTGTCGCCTCGGCGCCAACGACCTCGGGGTTTTCGGCCTCTTTCTTCCGGCCCCGATCGAAGGCCGACGACGGCCGCTCAACATATTGACGTAAAAACAAAGTTCACCACCATATATTGAGAAACATTGGCAACTTACTGTTCGAAATAGGCTTTTTTGCAAAACGGATTTTTCGAAGGGTCGTCGTGCCTCGCATCTGCGAACCGAATCGCCCCCGAGGTCGTCCCGCCGGACACTCGGGGGAAACCTCGCAGGCGGTGCTTCGAGCGATGGCCCCGCATCCCCATCCGCCCCCTCTCGGTTGACTTGCGCCGGGCCAATCCGTATACACCGCCCCGCGCGCCCACCGTCGTGGGCGCTCTCCTATTCCATCGGGGTAACTGCCGTGAAGCGGACCTTTCAACCGAGCAATCTCGTGCGCAAGCGGCGCCATGGCTACCGCGCGCGCAGGGCCACGGTCGCGGGCCGCCGGGTCCTCTCCAACCGGCGCTCCAAGGGGCGCAAGAAGCTGTCGGCCTGACGCCATGGCGCTCTCGCGCCTGAAAAGCCGGCGCGAATTCCTCCGCGTCGCGGGACGGGGTCGGAAAGTGGCGATGCCGGGATTGGTCCTGCAAGCGATGGCACGCGATTGCCGGGGCGCGCCCGAAGGCGAAGCCTTGCGCGTCGGCTTCACCGCTTCCAAGAAGGTCGGCAACGCGGTCCACCGCAACCGGGCCAAGCGCCGGCTGCGCGCCCTGGCCGAGGAGATGTTGCCCCTTTACGGCCGGCCGGGGCATGACTACGTCCTGATCTGTCGCGGCGCCACGATCGAGCGGGATTTCGGGGCTCTCGGCCGCGACCTGCGCCGGGCCCTCGAGCGGATCGGCGGCGCCGAGATAGCGGGAGGCGACACGTCACGATGACGGCAAAAGTGCTTTGCTTCCTCGTCCGGCTCTATCAGTGGACGATTTCCCCGCTTCTGGGGGCCAATTGCCGCTTCGAGCCGAGCTGTTCGCGCTATGCGCTGGAGGCGCTGGAGGTCCATGGCGCGGCGCGGGGGAGCTGGTATTCGGCCAGGCGGATCTGCCGCTGCCATCCCTGGGGCGGCGCCGGCTGGGACCCGATCCCGCCTCGGGCCGGCTGAAGCCGAGGAGAGAGCATGTCCGACCAGCGCAACATGATCATCGCGATCGCGCTCTCCGTGCTGGTGCTGCTCGGATTCCAGTATTTCTACGAGCGGCCGAAGATCGCCCAGGAACAGCGGCTACAGCAACAACAAGGCCAGCAAACGGCAACGCCGGGCGAAGACGGGACAACGGTGCCGGGTGCCTCGGGGGAGCGGGGAGAAGTGCCGCAAATCCCCGGCCAGGCCGCGTCCGGCGCCCCGGGCGTGCCCGCCGCCCAGGCACGGGCGAGCGATCTGGACAGGCGGGAAGCGGCCTTGGGCCAGGTGGCGCGCGCGGCCATCGTCAATCCGCGCCTCGCGGGGACGGTGCCTCTGGTCGGCCGGCGGATCGACGACCTGGTGCTGATCGACTACAAGGAAACGCTGGACGAGGACAGCCCGCCGATCACGCTGTTCTCGCCCGTCGGCAGTTCCAGGGCCTATTACGCCGCTTTCGGCTGGTCGCCGGCCGACGAAACGGTGAAGGTGCCCCAGGACGACACGGTCTGGAAAGTGGAGGGCGACACCCTCTCGCCCGGCCGGCCGCTCACCTTGCGTTGGACGAGCGAAGCGGGCGTCGCCTTCACCCGGCGCTACGAACTCGACGACAACTATCTCTTCACCGTGACGCAGGCGGTGGTGAACGGCTCGCCCGCCGAGGTGACGTTCAGCCCCTGGGGCTACGTCAACCGGGCCGGCACGCCCGACACGCTCGGCTTCTACATCCTGCACGAGGGACCGATCGCCGTCCTGGACGGGATCCTGCGCGAAGAGGACTACGACGACCTGCAGGGGACCGAGGGCCTGGCAGTGGATTCGACCGGCGGCTGGATCGGCATCGCCGACAAGTTTTGGCTGGCCGCCCTCATTCCCGACCAGAAGAGCCGCTTCACGGGCCGCCTGCAGCACTACCTCCGCGACACCGAGGACCGCTACCAGGCCGAATATCTGGGCCAGCCCGCGACCCTCGCGCCGGGGGCCCGGATCGAGGTCACCAACCGCCTCTTCGCCGGCGCCAAGCAGGTCAGGCTGATCGACGCCTACGAAGAGGCGCACAAGATCAAGCTGTTCGACCGCGCGGTGGATTTCGGCTGGTTCTACTACCTGACCAAGCCGCTGTTCTACGTCATCGACTTCTTCAACCAGCTGACCGGCAACTTCGGACTCGCCATTCTGTTGCTCACCGTCTGCATCAAGGCGCTGTTCTTCCCGCTTGCCAACAAGGCCTACAAGTCGATGAGCCGGATGAAGGCGCTGCAGCCCGAGATGATGAAGCTGAAGGAGCGCCATGGCGACGATCGGCAGAAGCTGAACCAGGAGATGATGGGCCTCTACAAGAAGGAGAAGGTCAATCCGGCCTCCGGCTGCCTGCCGATCGTGATCCAGATCCCGGTCTTCTTCGCCCTCTACAAGGTGCTGTTCGTCACCATCGAAATGCGCCAGGCGCCGTTCTACGGTTGGATCGAGGACCTCTCGGTCAGGGACCCGACGACGCTCTTCAACCTCTTCGGCCTCATCCCCTGGACCCCGCCGGACTTCCTGATGATCGGCATCTGGCCGCTGATGATGGGCATTTCCATGTTTCTCCAGCAGAAGCTGAACCCCCAGCCGACGGATCCGATCCAGGCCAAGGTGTTCCTCTTCATGCCGCTCATCTTCACCTTCATCCTGGCGCCGTTCCCGGCCGGACTGGTGATCTACTGGACCTGGAACAACATGCTGTCGATGGCCCAGCAGTACGTCATCATGCGTCGCATGGGGGTGCCGATCGGCGGCAAGAAGTGAGATGACGGAGGCGGGGGAAGCCTCGGCGGCGGCGATGGAGGCCGGCCGCCTGCTCTTCGCGCGGGAATGCCGCTTCGCCGCCGGCGCCGCGATCGCCGCCCAGCTGCCCGCCGACACGCTGCCCGAAGTGGCCTTCGCCGGACGCTCCAACGTCGGCAAGTCGAGCCTGGTAAACGCGCTCACGGGACGCAATACGCTGGCCAGGACCTCGAACACGCCGGGCCGCACCCGGCAGGTGAACTTCTTCGACCTGGGCGGCCGGCTGATGCTGGTCGACCTGCCGGGCTACGGCTATGCGCGGGCGTCCAAGGGCGAGATCAAGCGTTGGAACACGCTGATCCACGACTATCTCCGGGGCCGCGCGTCGCTGCGCCGCGTCGTGGTGCTGATCGATGCGCGGCGCGGGGTCCGCGAAAGCGATATCGAGGTCATGGCCCGCCTCGACGAGACGGCCGTGGTCTACCAGGCGGTGCTGACCAAGACCGACAAGCTGTCGGTGGGCGAGCTGGAGGCCGCGCGCGAGGCGGTGTCGCGGGAGCTCTCCCGCCGCCCCGCCGCCCACCCCGAGGTGCTGGCCACCAGCAGCCCCGAGGGCGTCGGCATCGCCGAGCTCAGGGCCGAGCTTTCGGCACTTTCGCTCCCCCCCGCGCCGAGCTATAAGCCGGAGCCATGAACGCGCCGACGGCCGAGGAAGACGACGCCCAGCGGACCGCCCGGACCTTGTCCGAGGCGCTGCCCTATCTGCGCCGTTTCGCCGGCCAGACCTTCGTCGTCAAGTATGGCGGCCATGCCATGGGGTCGCCCGAATTGGCGGCCCGTTTCGCCGAGGACGTGGCGCTGCTGGCGCAGATCGGCATCAAGCCCGTGGTGGTGCATGGCGGCGGCCCGCAGATCGGCGCCATGCTGGAGCGGCTGGCGATCCAGAGCAGTTTCGTCGATGGCCTCCGCGTCACCGACGCTGCCACGGTCGAAATCGTCGAGATGGTGCTCTCCGGCTCGATCAACAAACAGGTGGTGGGGGCGATCAACCAGGCGGGCGGCCGGGCGATCGGCATCTCGGGCAAGGACGGCCGGCTGATCGAGGCGCGCAAGCTGGAGCGTCGGACCAAGGATCCCGATAGCGCCATCGAGAAGGTCCTCGATCTCGGCTTCGTCGGCGAACCGGCCCGCATCAACGCCGGTGTGCTGCGCGACTTGGCGAACGTGAACGTCATTCCCGTGGTGGCGCCGATCGGCTTCGGCCAGGCGGGCGAGACATACAATATCAACGCCGACACCGCGGCCGGCGCCATCGCGGCGGAGCTGAAGGCGAGCAAGCTCCTCATGCTGACCGACGTGCCGGGCGTCCTGGACGGCGACGGCGACCTGCTGACCGAGCTGACGCCCGAGGAGGCCCGCCGGCTAATCGAGGACGGCACCATCTCGGGCGGCATGATCCCCAAGATCGAGACCTGTCTGGACGCCATGGCGGGCGGCGTGGAGGCGGCGCAGATCGTCGACGGCCGGGTCCCTCGCGTCCTGCTGATCGAACTCTTCACCGAGGCCGGCATCGGCACCAAGATCCACCGGTTTTGATCAGCCGTCGCCCGTCGGGACGTAGCCCCACGAAAGAGCAATGACGGCGGCTAGTGTGGTGGATTTGAAGTTCCTCCGATTATTGGGGCAGGCTCCGGGAGGAACTTCAAATTCCGTAAACCACACTAGAATCATGATTCTGCTAGTGTCCCTGTCGAATCGGGAGTTCGTTCGGCGCACGCCATCAATGCCACGAACTTCCGATTCGGGACACTAGCGCAACCTGGATAAACAATCCGCCAAATTCCCATCATTCGCATCAGTTGGTCTAATTAAATATAGGGCTTATCCCTTTGAGCCCGGTTTGACGAGATGTTTGTCAATGGCGGAGCAAAAAGGGACCACCGTGGCGGTGTAAGAAGGGACCACTTGGCGGCTGCGGGCTTGTCCCCTAGTCCATGGGAGGGCCCCGGGTGCGACGCGGCGTGCCCTCAACAGGCCGACGCGGCGGCGCGCGCGGGAGGGACCTGTGGGCCCACGGGGTCAAGCGTGGGTTGGGTGGTCGGTTCAGTTCGCCGTCGGGGTTTGACGCCTGCGGCTCTGGTTGAGCCTGTAGCTCTCGCCATTCATCTCGAGGATGTTGACGTGGTGGGTGAGGCGGTCGAGGAGAGCGCCGGTGAGGCGCTCGGAGCCGAACACCTCGGTCCATTCGTCGAAGGGCAGATTGGTGGTGACCAGGGTCGAGCCCCGCTCGTAGCGTTGGCTGAACACCTCGAACAACAGCTCGGCGCCGGTCTTCGACAGCGGCACGAAGCCGAGTTCGTCGACGATCAGAAGCTTGTAGGTGGCGAGCTTCTTCTGGAACCTCAGCAGCTGCTTGTCATCGCGGGCCTCGATGAGCTCGTGGACCAGTGCGGCGGCGGTGATGAAGCCGACCGAGAGGCCCTTCTGGCAGGCCGCCAAGCCGAGACCGAGGGCGATGTGGGTCTTGCCGGTGCCGCTGTTGCCGAGCGCGATGAGGTTCTCGCGGCGCTCGATGTACTCGCAGCGGGCCAGCTCCAGGACCAGCGCCTTGTTGAGCGAGGGGATGACCTTGAAGTCGAAGCTGTCGAGGCTCTTGACCACGGGGAAGCGCGCCGCCTTGATGCGCCGCTCGACCATGCGGCGCTCGCGGTCGATCAGCTCGAGCTCGGCGAGTCTCAACAGGTAGCGGACGTGATCGACGCCTTCCGAGGCGCACTGCCGGGCGATCTTGTCGTACTCGCGCAGGAAGGTCGGCAGCTTCAGCGTCTTGAGGTGGTGGGCGAGCAGCACTTGCGGTGTGTCGGTCATGCGCCGAGCCCCGACAGCAGGCTCATGTACGACTTGGCGGACGTCATCGCGACCCGGGCGCGCGGCAGATACGGATAGACGTCGAGGTTGAGCCTGGGCGGCCGCCGCTCGATGCGGCACAGTACCAGGTGCTTCACCGCATCAAAGCCGATTGCGCCGAGCCGCAGGGCGTCGCCGACCGCACCCTCGACCTCCTCGAGCCGGAAGGTCTCCAGTAGACGGAGCACCTGGACGTACTCGCGCTTGCCTGCCTTGCCCATACGAGCTTCGAGGAGCCGCCGCAGAGTGATGAAGGCCTCGGGCAGGTCCCAGCCCGCCAATGGCGCGGCCTGGTCGAGGGCGCCGATCTTCTGCTCGATCAAGGGCAGGTAATGCAGCGGGTCGAAGATCAGGTCCTCGCTGTCGTAGGACCGGCGGTGCCGGGCGATCACCTCGGCCCCGCAGCTGATCACCACCTCATCGACGTAGCCCCGGATGAGCACCTCACGGTGGCCGTAGGCCACGGGCACGGAATAGTCGTTGCCGCGGTAACGCACCAGCGACAGCGAACTCGCCCGTCCAGGGCGCTTATCGCAGGCATCATAGGGAGCAGGCGGCAATGGCAAGAGAACTTGACGATCCCGCTCGAGACGCTCGCCGATGGTCTCCTTGTGGCCCCGCAGCCGCGCCGCCTGGCGCCGGCGGCACTGTTCGGCGAGAGCATCGTTGAGGGCCGCGAAGCTCTCGGCACGCGGGACGGGGACCAGGAAGTTCCGCCGGATGAAGCCGACCAGTCCCTCGACCTTGCCCTTGTCGTTGCCCTTGCCCGGCCGGCCGAACCTGTCCTCGAACAGATAGTGGGACTGAAGCTCCGTGAAGACGCGCGTTCGCTGCCGCTTCCCATCGCCCAGGATCCGGGCAACCGCCAGCTTGGTGTTGTCGTACAGGATGGATCGGGGGACGCCGCCGAAGAAGGCAAACGCCGCGTTGTGGCCATCGCAGAATGCTTCGGTCGTCTCCGCCGGATAGGCCGCAACAAAGCAACCATCACTGTGGGGAAGGTCGAAGGCAAGGAAGTGGATCTTCCGTAACGCGCCGCCGATCACCGCCATCGCTTCGCCGAAGTCCGCCTGGGCGTGACCGGGGGAATGGGAGAGTGGCACGAACACCTCACGCGACCGAAGCCCCTGCTCACGAACGTAGTCCTTCACGATGGTGTAGCCGCCCGTGAAACCGTACTCGTCCCGGAGGCGGTCGAAGATGCGCTTCGCAGTGTGCCGTTGCTTGTGGTGGCTGGTCCGATCGTCTTCCAGAATCCGATCGATGATCCCCGTGAACGGACCCAGCTTCGGCCGCCGTGGCGGCTTGCCGCGGCGATACCCCGGCGGCACCGAGAACGACAGCATCTTGCGTACCGTCTTGCGGTCCAGCCCGAACACCCGCGAGGCCTCGCGGGTGCTCATTCCCTCGACACGACACGCCCGCCGAACCCGTGCGTACAACTCCACCCGATACATCCCCCCCGCCTTCCAGTCAGAGCAACCCTGACAGAAGGCTATACGCGGTCCCATTTTGGTCCGCCGCAGCCGGATCGACCGGCCGCTTCAGTGGGGGATTATTGCGCCGCCGTTCTCACAAGACGGTGTGGCAGGTGTTCGAGGAGGAGCGGCCCTTCTTGATGGCCTATCGCGGCCCCTTCGACGGCTTCCACGCCACCGAGGTGGCGGTGTCCAAGACCTGTCTGGTGCGCTTCGACAACAACCACTACAGCGTCGCCGCCCGTGCCGTCGGGCGGCCGGTCGACGTGCGGGCCTACGCCGATCGGATCGTCATCCGCCAGGACGGCGAGACCGTCGCCGAGCATCCCCGGAGCTTCGGGCGCGGCGAGATCGCCTACGATCCGTGGCACTACGTGCCGATCCTGACGCGGAAGCCTGGTGCGCTGAGGAACGGCGTGCCCTTCAAGGGCTGGCAACTGCCTGGTGCGCTCGGCCGCATACGGGCCCGGCTGACGGGTTGCGACGACGGTGACAGGCAGTTCGTGAGGATCCTCGCGGCGGTTCAGGAGGACGGGCTGGAGGCGGTCGAGGCGGCCTGTGCCGAGGCGCTCGACTGCGGCGCCCGCAGCGCCGACGTCGTGCTCAACATCCTCGCCCGGCAGTGCCAGCCGGCACCGCCGGCGACCATCCCGACGCCCGAGGGCCTGCGGCTTCGCCACCGGCCGGTGGCCGACTGTCAGCGCCACGATCGCCTGAGGGAGGCCGGTCATGGAGCGTCATGAGGTGCTGGCGATGATGACGGCGTTGAAGCTCGCGGGCATGCGCGCCGCCGACGACGACATCCTTGCCACATGGACGCCGAGGGGGGGGCTCAAGCGTCGTCATCCGGTGCAGCAGATCATCGGTACGCTGCCGCAGGTCGAGATCGCCGACAAGACGGCGCGCTCGATCAAGTACCAGATGGCGTCCGCCAGGTTGCCAACGGCCAAGGAGCTGGCCGACTTCGACTTCGCCGCCTCGCCAGTCAACGAGCCCCTGATCCAGGAGCTCGCCGGCGGCGGCTTCCTGGAGGGCAAGCGCAACATCGTGCTGGTCGGCGGCACCGGCACCGGCAAGACCCATCTCGCCGTCGCCATCGCGCGCTCCTGCATCCGCAAGGGCGCCCGGGGCCGCTGCTACAACGTCGTCGACCTGGTCAACCACCTCGAGGCCGAGCTCCGCGCCGGACGCCAGGGCCGCACCGCGGACCAGCTCGTACGCCGCGACTTCGTCATCCTCGACGAACTCGGCTACCTGCCCTTCGCCCAGGCCGGCGGGCAGCTGCTCTTCCACCTCATGAGCCGGCTCTACGAGCGCACCTCTATCGTCATCACCACCAACCTCGCCTTCGGCGAATGGACATCCGTCTTCGGCGACCCCAAGATGACCACCGCGCTGCTCGACCGTCTCACCCATCATTGCGAGATCATCGAGACCGGCAACGAGAGCTGGCGCTTCAAGAACCGCTCCTGAGCCGCCGCCGGCCGTGCCCGCGGCCCGGTTGCCCCGGTGGGTCAACAGGTACCCCCCGCGCGGCTTCGCTCCGCGTAGCGCAGGGCGCTACACGAAGCCGCGCGGGTCCCCCCTATTGACTACCGGGACAACCTCCGCCGTGCCGCTCAGGGGGGTCAATTTTGCACGCCGATCGGGGGTCAATATTGAAGGCCGTTTGACAGCCCTGTTCCGTCGTTAGTCCGCCGGTAGGATGGGCGAATGTGCTCATAAGCCTACTCTGGCCGTCGGTAGAGGCAGTTAAAGGATACACAATGGCGATACCAAAGTCCGTTATTTTGTTGCATAGCTAGAGTCCGTTTGTCGCTACAACCCGTAAACGCCTTTACGGGGGATGGCGGAGAGGGTGGCCCGGCGATTCCGCTTGAACGGAAAATGCTCTAGTGTCCTGATCGATAAATTAATATGATTATGTCTCTGTTTGTTTTCAGGAGGCACGATTGATGGCAAGAGTGGCGGTGACGATTTCCCTGAGCGATGACGAGCGCGCCGAATTGGAGGAGCTGTCTCGTCGTCGCAAGACGGCTCAGGGGCTCGCGCGGCGGGCTCGGATCGTCTTGGCGGCGGCGGAAGGGTTGGAGAACAAGGAGATCGCCGTTCGTCTCGAGGCGAGCGCGGACACCGTGGGCAAGTGGCGTCGCCGCTATGCGGCGGAGGGCCTCGACGGTCTGTACGACGAGCCTCGCCCCGGCGCGCCACGTCAAATCGGCGATGACGCCATCGCGGAAGCGGTCCGGCTGACGCTGGAAGAGACGCCGCCGGACGCAACCCATTGGAGCCTTCGCTCGATGGCGCTGGCGAGTGGCCACGCGCCCTCGACCATTCATCGCATCTGGCGGGCCTTCGGCTTGCAGCCGCATCGCTCGGAGACCTTCAAGTTGTCGAGCTATCCCTTCTTCGTGGAGAAGGTCCGCGACATCGTCGGTCTGTATTTGGCGCCGCCAGATCGTGCTCTGGTTCTCTGTGTCGACGAGAAGAGCCAGATCCAGGCCCTGGATCGATCCCAGCCCCTGGATCGATCCCAGCCCCTCTTGCCGATGCGCCCCGGGCAAGTGGAGCGGCGCAGCCACGACTACAAACGCCACGGCACGACCTCTCTCTTCGCGGCCCTCGACATCGCCACGGGAGAGATCATCGGCCGATGCTTCCCGCGCCATCGAGCCGGGAGTTCCGAAAGTTCCTCGACCTCATCGAGGCGAACGTCCCTGGTGATCTCGACATCCACATCGTCATGGACAACTACGGGACCCACAAGACCAAGTCGATCCGCGACTGGTTCGCCAAACGGCCGCGCTGGCAGGCCCATTTCACACCCACCAGCGCCTCCTGGCTCAACCAGGTGGAGCGCTGGTTCGGGCTCCTGACCGACAAGCAGATCAGGCGCGGCGTCCATCGCTCCACCAAGGAGCTGGAGCGCACCATCCTCGACTACATCGACACCACGAACCAGAATCCGAAACCTTTCAAATGGACCAAATCCGCCGATGACATCCTCGCCGCCATCCAGCGGTTCTGCCTCCGAACAATCGAAACCGCTGAACAGCAGGCGAAAATCATGCGAACTTCGGAATCAGGACACTAGCCTCCGGGCGGAGTCGTCATGCCCAAGGGAGGATGGTCCCCGTGAACCAGCATGTTGCGTCGGACGCCGCCGGTGCCGTCGAGGCCAAGGTCCGCTACATCGACGCCGAGTGGCGGGACCGCGAGGATGCACCCAGGATCGGCAGCCGCGAATCGCGCCGCGCGGCGACCTCGTTCCAGGACGTGGCCGTGCATGATGTGCGCGCGGAACACGCCGCCGGCGAAATCGACCTCGACCGATCGGGTTTCACGCTCACCGGCAATCGCTCCAAATGTTCAGATTTCCGCGACGCGGCGGCGGTCGAGGCCGAGTACCACCCGGAGATGCGGGCGGTGATCGCGCGCCTCACCGGCGCCGACCACGTCTTTGTTCGTAGTTATCTGGTCCGTACCGAGACGCCGGTCGACTGCAACGACGGCTACGCCCGCTTCGTCCACTGCGACTACAACGTACGGCGGATCGAGGAGATGGCGCTGGAGGTGTTGGCGGCGCAGGGAGTCGAGGCGAAGTCCAACTGGACCTATGCCTGGTACAATACCTGGCAGCCCTTCGATAATCCGGTCGAGAAGAACCCGCTGGCGATGATCGACTGGCAAAGCCTGCCCTACGAGGACGTGATCGACTATCACTACACCGGCAGGGGGCTCGACAGCCTGGTGGCGGCGCCGGTGCACAACCCGGCGCACCGCTGGTGCTACTTCGCCGGCATGGACACCGACGAGATGCTGGTCATCAAGCAGCTCGATTCCCGGCCCGGCCGCGCGGTCTACTGCCCGCATACCTCCTTCGACATTCCGGGCTCCGACGATCGGCTGCCCCGGCGAAGCATCGAAACGCGCTTGCTGGCGGTCTTCGAGGACGCCGCCTGAGAGTTTGGAGCATTTACGAGATCGACCCGGCCGGGGGAGCGGGTGGCCGGGCGAGTCGGATCAAACTATTCCGCGCTAATGCGCCATCAGGAGCGGGATCGGCGAGTGTTCGAGCATCTCGCTGGTGACGCCGCCCAAGACCATTTCTCTCAGCCGGCTGTGGGAATAGGCGCCCATGATCATCAGGTCGGCGCCGGCGGCCTCCGCCGCGTCGCGCAGGCCCTGGGCGACCGAGCCGGCCACCGGGGCGATCTGTCGGGGGATGGCCTCGATGCCGTGGGCGGCGAGATTGACGCAGAGTTCTTTCGGCCCCGGGCCGGCCTTGGCGCCGGTGCCGATATAGGCGACGACGACCTCGGCCGCCGCGCCCAGGAACGGCAGCGCGGCGGCGACGGCCCGGGCGGCGGGCGTGCCCCGGTTCCAGCCGACGAGGATCCGCTGGCCGAGCGTCGGCTGGCCGGCGTCGGGGACGACCAGGACCGGGTGGCCCGTTTCGAGAAGGGCGGCGGTGACGACCTCGCCGGCCGAGGCGCCGGCGAAGTCCGCCTTGGCGCCGATCACCGTCAAATCGTAGACCCGGCCCTCGGAGCCGACGACGTCGGCGGCCCGGCCGCGCGTGGTGCGCCAGCCCACCCCGCCATCCTCGGCGCCGGCCTCGCGGCGGGCCGCCTCGAAGATTTCGCGTGCCCACTGGGCCGCGCCTTCCTGGCGTTCGCGCGCCTTGGCGAATTCGCGGGTGAGCGCGCCTTCCGACAGGCTCAGTTCGATATACGGCAGGCCGTCGGCGATATCGCCCTCGACATGCAGGGCGTCCACTTGGGCCCCGAAACGTCCGGCGATATGGAAGGCGGCATGGGCCGCCGCCCCGTCCGCCACACTGCCGGAAAGTACCAGAAGGATGCGTTTGACCGACATGGCGGAGCCCTCCGCGACGACCGACGATGAAGCCCCGATGCTACCACGCGGGGCCCCCTCGAAGGGTAAATTTTTACATAATCCGGCTGGGCGTCGGCGCCCGCCGCTGCTAAAATCGCGTCCATGGACAGTGCGAGCAGCAAACGAGGGTGAACATGTCACAGGCCTACATCAACTGTCCGAAGACCAAGAAGGGCATCTACGTCGGCCTCAACCTCGAATGGTCCCAGCTCGACAGCCTGGAGTTGCCGCCGCAGGAAATCACCTGTCCCCAATGCGGCGAAACCCACGAGTTTTCGAAGCAGGACGTGATCCTGCGGGCCGATGGCGCCGGGGACTGATACCAAGCGAAAAAAAGCCCCGATCGCCTCGCTCCCCCGGGCGAAATTGAAACCCGCGTAGGCCGAGTCCCGTCGACTCGAGGCTCGAAACGGCGCACCATCGTTATGTCAAATAACGAGGCGGGGAGGGTTCATCGAATGACGCCACCCGACAGTCGACGCGGGCCTCGTGGGGACACGGGGCCACGGCGCGTCCGGACCATCCGGATCATGGCCGAGCCGGGCCGCGCCGCCGACAATTCACCACCTCATGCGGGGGCGGTCCCTCGGGCCTAGGGATCGGAGCCTCGCCGAAAAATCCGGCTCTTGCCGGATCATGCAAAGCGCAAAAGAACCCCGCCGGCGACCAACGCGGCGGGGTTCGCCACCGCGAGCCCGGCGGGCATTTGTTCGTGTCCGCACGGTTTCTCTTCACAAGGGCCTCGGGCTGGTATATACTTTCTAATGGAGATTAGACTTGGGGATGCCCCGGCGAAAACCATCACGTGCGTCCGGGGAGGGGAGGAACGAACAGTGGATTTGGAAATGGACCTGGTCGAGGCCACGATCGACCGGCCGGCGGACGACCAACCGATGGAACGTCCATGCCTTTGCTGTAACAAGGCTTTTTCGAGTGCCGGTTGGAATAACCGGCTCTGCAACAACTGCAAGCGGCGGGACGGGCCGAGCTTCTTCTGAGCCCGGGTGATATCCTCATCCCACGCGGGTCGAGCGGGGGCTTTCGTCCATTTGCGCAATCATACCGGCGAGCAGATGAAGTGACTCTTCACCGGCGGACGGACACCACCGTCATCGCGAGGGGCGAAGCCCCGTGGCGATCCAGGGCCGCGTGAAGACCGCCGAAGACATCGCGGGCCATCGAGGCCGCCTGGATCGCCACGCTTCGCTCGCGATGACGACCGTGTGGGCCGAGAGGTCAATTCAAAGGCTCGCCGGTATCAGGTGATGGTTGAGGCGTTCTGCGTGCTCGGCGCTTTCCCATAGATTCGTGGTCTCGTCCGGGTCGTTGGCCAGATCGTAGAGTTCGCCCCACTCCTGGCCGAGATATACGGTATATCGCCATTTCCCGGAGACCAGCGAGCGGACGCGCGGCGGCGCCCGGAAGCCGAGGCGCGGCATGGAGTCGTTGTATTCGATCAACAACTCGTCGCGCAGGCCCTCCGAGCCGTCGAGATGGGGTGGAAAGCTCTTTCCCCGCATGCCGAAGAAGGGCCGCGGGCCGGCGCGCTCCAGGTTCGTCGGCGCCAGATCGACGGTGGAGGCCAGGAGACCGGAGGTTCGCCCGGACCGGTCCGCCGGATCGGACCAGATGAACGGCACCCGGGTGATCGCCCGGAACGGCGGCGAGCCCTTGAACCGCATGTTGAAGTCGCCCAGATAGTCGCCGTGGTCGGAAGTGAAGCAGACGACCGTGTCGTCGAAACGTCCCGTTTCCTTCAGGCATTACATGATCGCGCCCACGGTATCGTCGATGCAGGCGATCATTCCGGCGGTGAGCGCCATGGCCTCGCGAATCTGCTGGTCGTCCAACATGATGGCCATTTGCGGCGAAAGCTATTCTCCGCCCGACTTCCAGTTCTCGTGCAGCCAGCGCATCGGCGGGGTCGGGTTCCGGTGCGCTTCGTAGGGCAACCCGACCTCGAAATCGTCCGGCGAATACATGTCCCAATAGCGGCCCGGCGGATTGAACGGGTGGTGCGGATCGGGGAAAGGAGACGAAGGCGAGGAAGGGATCGTCGTCGCCGGCGCGATCGTTCAGATATTCGATCGCGCGGTCGCGGATATAGACCGTCGGATTTCCAGGCGTCGGCGATCGGGCCTGATTCGAAATCGTCATCCCATTTGGGCGGCAGGTCGGTGAAGGGTCGCAGGTGGCTCTTGCCGATGGCCGCCGTCCGGTAACCGCCCAGGGCCAGCACGGCGACGAAGGTGTTTGTCGAGGCGGAAAGAAGAGCAGCCGTTGTAGCGCAGGCCATGAACGCTCGGGTAGCGCCCGGTCATGAATGTCGCCCGGTTCGGCATGCAGACGGGGGAGGCGACGTGGAAGTTCTCGAAGCGCGCGCCGCCCGCCGCCAGCGCGTCGATATGGGGCGTTCTCAGTACCGGGTGGCCGGCGGCCCCCAGCCAGTCGGCCCGCTGCTGGTCGGTCATGATGATGAGAAAGTTGGGGCGTTCGTTCATCGGGTCTCCTACCTCGTTCATTCGCGGCCGGAAGCTACGCTTCCGCGCCTCCCGCATCAATGATGAAATCCCGGGGGATGAAGTCCCGGGGCGAGGAAAAGCCCGCGCGGCACCCGGCTCACGAAAAGCCGCAACGCGTTCAATTCGTTGCGGCTTGTTACCATGCACGCCATCGATGATAGGCCTCGCTTGGCCTTTGCGGCGATGTTGCCGGCCGCGTGGCCTGGCGCGGCGTGACCAATCGTCAAGGGGACATGCGGGCGGAGTAAAGGCGGCGGAAACATCGGCACTCGGTAGGGCCATGATCCTGGCGACGGTGCCGCTGGCGACAAAAGGGCAAGAACCACGTCGCGAGCATGCGAAACCCTGTTGCCCGTGGCGTTGCCTCATTAAGACCCAAATACAACAAGGGCCTAGCCGTTTCCAGCTAAACCCTTGTTTTATCTGGTGGAGCCAGGCGGAATCGAACCGCCGACCTCTTGAATGCCATTCAAGCGCTCTCCCAACTGAGCTATGGCCCCCGGGTGCGCGATCCTCGCTTTGTGTCCCGGTCTCGCCGGCCCACGTTACGAAATCCGCGCGCCGATATTCAAATCTTTTCTCGCGCCCGCTCCGGGTGGCGGCGGCGCGCCATCCTCAGAGCTTCGCCTCGTCATCGTCCCCGAGAGCCTGTTCTACGTCGTCCGCGCCGTCCCGGTCGTCCGCGCCGTCCCCGTCGTCCCCCTCGTCCGCGCCGTCCCCGTCGTCCGCGCCGTCCCCGTCGTCCGCCTCGTCCCCGTCGTCCATGGCGCGGACGTCGTCTTTTTCGTCCTCGTCCTCGTCGAGGTCGGTGGTGATGACGCCTTCGAGGTCTTTTTCGTCCTCGTCCAGGCCCTTCTCCTTGACACCGTCCTCGTCGTCGAGGGCTTTGACCTCGTCGTCGAGATCCTCCGCCGTCTCTTTCTTGACCTCTTCGCTCGGGGCCGGCACGGCCGCCGCCTTCGGCGGACGCGCCTCGGGGCGCGACCGTTTGGTCTTGTTGAAATCCGCCGCCGAGAAGCGCGTTTCGCACTTCGGACAGACGATCGGTTCGCGAGCGAAGTCATAGAACTTCGTCTCGCAACTCAAGCAAGCACGCTTGCTGCCCCACTCCGGATTTGCCACCCGCCGACTCCTCGAAGATGCCCACGAGATCGGCGCGCCAATTGCTATGTCGAGGGACGGCTGTCAATGGCGAATTGACGACGGGGCCGCGCGCGCGGTTCGCGTGGACGGCCAGGAACGCCCATGTTAGAGAGACCGCCGTCATGACCCCCTTCGTCTCGCGCCCCGCCTCGAGGATAGCCGGCGACATTACCGCGCCGGGCGACAAGTCCATCTCGCACCGCTCGTTGCTGCTCGCCGCGCTGGCCGCCGGGCGCAGCCGGGTGAGCGGCCTGCTGGAAGGCGACGACGTGCTGGCGACCGCCGCCGCGCTCCGCGCGCTCGGCGCCGAGATCGTGCGCGAGACGGACCATTGGCGGATCGACGGGGTCGGCATCGGCGGGCTGTCGGAGCCGGAAAACGTCTTGGATCTGGGGAATTCCGGGACCGGCGCCCGGTTGTTGATGGGCCTTTTGGCGAGCCATCCCATGACCGCCGTGTTGACGGGCGATGCCTCCCTGCGCTCGCGTCCCATGGCCCGGATCAGCACGCCCCTGTCGACCATGGGCGCCCGCTTCCTCGGCCGCGCCGGCGGCCGGTTGCCGATGACCGTGATCGGCGCCGAACGGGCGATGGCGATCGACTACACGCCGCCCGTCGCCTCCGCCCAGGTGAAATCGGCGGTCCTTCTCGCGGGTCTGAACGCGCCCGGCGAGACCGTGGTTCGCGAGGCGGTCGCGACCCGTGATCACAGCGAACACATGCTGCGCCACTTCGGCGCCGAGATCGCGATTCTGCCCGAGTCGGACGGCGGGCGGACGATTCGCTTGACCGGCCAGCCCGAGCTCCGGCCCGCCGAAGTCGAGGTTCCGGGCGACGTTTCCTCCGCCGCCTTCCCCCTGGTCGCCGCGTTGATCGCGCAAGCGGGAGAGCTTCGTATCCGCGACATTGGCCTCAATCCGCTCCGCGCCGGGCTTCTCGACACGCTCGTGGAGATGGGCGCCGACATCGAAATCGAGAACCGCCGCGATCGCCAGTTCGAACCGATCGGCGACCTCGTCGTCCGCCCCGGCGAGTTGCGCGGCGTCACGGTGCCGGCGGCGCGCGTGCCCTCGATGATCGACGAGTACCCGATCCTCGCCGTCGCCGCCGCTTTCGCCCGGGGCCGAACGGTGATGCGCGGCGCGGCGGAACTCCGGGTCAAGGAAAGCGACCGGATCCGGGCGATGGCACGGGGCCTCGCGGCTCTCGGCGTCGCCGTCGAGGAGGTGGAGGACGGCCTGATCGTTACCGGCACCGGCCGCCCGCCCGGTCCCGCCGGCGCCAACGCGCGGCTGGCGACGGAGCTCGACCACCGGATCGCCATGTCCTTCCTGGTCTTCGGCACCGCCGCGCGGGCGGCGGTCGAAATCGACGATTGCCGGATGATCGATACCAGCTTCCCCGGCTTCGCGCGCGTGATGAACGGCCTCGGCGCCGACATGGGCGAGGCGGCCTCGTGATCATCGCCGTCGACGGGCCGGTCGCGGCCGGCAAGGGCACGCTCGCCCGCCGCCTGGCGGAACACTACGGTCTCGCCTATCTGGACACCGGCGCGTTGTATCGCGCGGTGGGGCTGGCGCTGCTGGACGGCGGCCGGTCGCCCGACGACCTGGAGGCGGCGGTCGCCGCCGCCCGGACCCTCGATGCCGAGTCGCTCCAGGACCCGCGTTTGCGCGAGGAGCGGGTCGGGGAGGCGGCAAGCCGGGTCGCCGCGCTGCGGCCGGTGCGCGAGGAACTCCTCGTTTTTCAGCGCGCGTTCGCCCGCCGCCCACCGGGCGCCGTGCTCGACGGTCGCGATATCGGCACCGTGGTCTGCCCCGACGCCGACGTGAAGCTCTTCGTCACCGCGCCGCCCGAGGCCCGCGCCCGGCGCCGTCACGCCGAGCTCCTGGCGCGCGGCGAGCATATGAGCTTCGTCGAGGTGCTGGCCGATCTCGAGCGCCGCGACGAGCGTGACCGGGACCGGGCGGTCTCGCCGCTCCGCCCGGCGGCGGATGCCAGCTTGCTCGAAACGACGAATTTGGATATAGAAGCCGCCTTCCGTGGCGCCCGCGCCATCGTCGAGGGTAAGCGCTAGATTTCGCCCCCCCCGGTTGGCGCGGAGACGTGAACGGTCAAGCCCAGACCGCCGGAGACAACCGGCCGGCCAACAACCGATTATCCGAGAGGACGCCCGATGAGCCAAACCGACGTTGCCCCCGAGGGGGCCGATACCATCCCCGTCACCGACGACTTCGAAGCCCTGCTCGAGGAGAGCTTCATCGCCAGGGGCCAACTCGAGGGCACCGTCGTCAAGGGGACGGTGATTCACAAGGACAGCGACGCCGTCACCGTCGACGTCGGCTTGAAGACCGAGGGCCGGGTGCCGATACGGGAATTCTCCAAGACCGGCGAGGATGCGGAGCTGAACGTCGGCGACGTGATCGACGTCTATCTGGAGCGGATCGAGAACGCGCTCGGCGATGCGGTGCTGAGCCGCGAAAAGGCGCGCCGGGAAGAGTCCTGGAACGTCCTCGAGGTCGCCTTCAACAAAAACGAGCGGGTCGAGGGCCAGATCGTCAACCGGGTGAAGGGCGGCTTCACCGTCGACCTCTCGGGCGCCATGGCCTTCCTGCCGGGCAGTCAGGTCGACATCCGCCCGGTCCGCGACGTGACGCCGCTGATGGGCATGAAGCAGCCTTTCCAGGTGCTGAAGATGGACCGCCGGCGCGGCAACATCGTGGTCTCGCGCCGTGCCGTGCTGGAAGAAACGCGGGCCGAGCAGCGCTCGGAACTGGTCGCCAACCTCTCCGACGGCCAGGTCCTGGAGGGCGTGGTCAAGAACATCACCGATTATGGCGCCTTCGTCGATCTCGGCGGCATCGACGGCCTGCTGCACGTCACCGACATGTCGTGGCGCCGGGTCAACCATCCGACCGAGGTGCTCTCGATCGGCGAGACCGTGAAGATCCAGGTCATCAAGGTCAACCCGGAGACCCAGCGCATCAGCCTCGGCATGAAGCAGTTGCAGCAGGATCCCTGGGACGGCATCGAGGCCAAGTATCCCGCCCGCACCAAATTCACCGGCCGGGTCACCAACATCACCGACTATGGCGCTTTCGTCGAGCTGGAGGCCGGTGTCGAGGGCCTCGTGCACATCTCCGAGATGAGTTGGACCAAGAAGAACGTGCATCCCGGCAAGATCGTCTCGACCAGCCAGGAAGTCGAGGTGATGGTGCTGGAGGTCGATCCCGACAAGCGGCGAATCAGCCTCGGCTTGAAACAGTGCATGGACAACCCCTGGACGGTCTTCGCCGACCAGCACGCCGTCGGCAGCGCGGTCGAGGGCGAGGTCAAGAACATCACCGAGTTCGGTCTCTTCGTCGGCCTCGACGACGACATCGACGGCATGGTGCATCTCTCGGATCTGGACTGGAATCGTCCGGGCGAGCAGGTGCTGGCCGAATTCCGCAAGGGTGACGTGGTCCGCGCCAAGGTGCTCGACATCGACATCGACAAGGAGCGGATTAGCCTCGGCGTGAAGCAGCTGGCGGAGGATCCCTTCGGCGCGGCCGACGAGTTGAAGCGTGGCGACGTCGTCACCTGCACCATCGCCCAGGTGACCGACAACGGCATCGAGGTGACGATCGCCGACGGTCTCAAGGGGTTCATCCGCAAATCCGACCTCAGCCGCGACCGCAGCGTGCAACGCCCCGAGCGTTTCGCGGTCGGCAACAAGGTCGACGCCCTGGTCACCAACCTCGACCGTTCTCAGCGTCGCCTAGGTCTCTCGATCAAGGCGCGCGAGGTGCGTGAGGAGAAGGAGGCCGTCGAGCAGTACGGTTCTTCGGATTCGGGCGCCAGCCTCGGCGATATCCTGGGCGCGGCGATCAACCGGGCCCGCCGCGACGCGGAGGATCGCGATCCGACCGAGACCGACGATGGCGACGATGGCGGCGAGACCGAGGTCGAGGCCGCCGTCGAGGTGGAAGCCGAAGCCGCTGGCGAAGCCGAAGCTGAAGTGGAAGTCGAGGATACGGCATCCGAGGCGGCGGACGGCGACGAGGACGCGGCGGCGACCGACAAGACCTGAGCGCCGCGTCATGCCGATGTGGTGAGCGAGCGTCGTGGACAGCGGGTCCTTGATCGACCGGTATAGGCTGAAGCGGCGGCTCGCCGTCTGGCGTACCGTCGCGGTCCTTGCCGTGATCGCCTGCGGCCTGATCCTGGCCGGCGAATTCTTGGACCAGTCGGGACCGCGTATCGCCCGGCTTTCGATCGATGGTCTGATCTACGAGGAGCCGGAGCGGGAGGCCGCGCTCTCCGGTCTGATCGAGGACGACGCTGCCGTCGCCCTGATCGTTCGCATCAACAGTCCCGGTGGCACCACGACGGGAAGCGAGGCGCTCTTCCGCAACCTGCGCCGGGTGGCGGAAAAGATGCCGGTGGTCGCCGTGATCGGTACCCTGGGGGCGTCGGGGGGCTACATCGCCGCTATCGGCACCGACTACATCGTTGCCCGCGAAACCTCGATCACCGGCTCGATCGGCGTGATCCTGGAGACCGCCGAGTTTTCCGGCCTCCTGGAGAAGCTCGGCGTCACGGCCGAACAGATCAGAAGCGGACCGATGAAGGGCCAGCCATCCGCCACCGCGCCGATGACGGAGGAGACGCGGGCGGCCATCCAGGCGGTGATCGGCGATGCCTTCGACTGGTTCAAGGGGCTGGTGCGCGAACGCCGTTCACTCTCGGACGAGGAGCTGGTTCTCGTCACCGACGGCCGCGTCTTCACCGGCCGCCAGGCGCTCGAGCACAAGCTGATCGATAGAATCGGCGGCGAGCGGGAAGCGGTGGACTGGCTGGAGAAGGATCGCGACGTCGAGGCCGAGCTTCCGATCGTCGAGCTACAATATCGCGAGCCGCCACCGCTGATTGATCGTCTAATGGCGCAGCTGGCTGGAAAAGTCTTGTCCTTTGAACCACTTATGCTTGACGGGTTGCGCTCGGTCTGGCACGCTCGGTGAGTTCGCCGGGTAGACCGGGACGAGGCGGCAGGGAGAGGTCGATGATCAAATCGGAGTTGATCCAGCGGTTGGCCGAAGCCAACCCGCACCTCTATCAACGCGACGTCGAGAAGATCGTCACGACGATCTTCGACGAGATCGGCGCGGCGCTGCAGCGAGGCGACCGGGTCGAACTCCGGGGCTTCGGGGCCTTCTCCGTCAAGCGGCGGCCGGCCCGGATCGGCCGCAATCCCCGGACCGGCGAGCAGGTCGCGGTGGCCGAGAAACATGTCCCCTTCTTCAAGTCCGGCAAGGAATTGCGCGAGCGGTTGAATGGCGATGGTGGCGACTAGAGCAATTTCCGTTCAAGCGGAATCGCCGGGCCGCCCGCTCCCCCGTCCCGACCACCCGGTGATGGTCTTGGGGCGGTTGGGACGGGGGACCGGGTGGTCGAGTTCGATCGGAAAGTGCCGGCGGCGGCGGCGAGGGACATCGCGGTGAGGCTTCTGATCTGGATCGTCCTGGTACCGCTGGTTCTCCTCGTCATCGCGCTCGGCGCCGCCAATCACGGTCCGGTGACGATCAGCCTGGAGCCGCTCCCCTTCCGCCTGTCGCCGCCACTCTATCTGCTGGTCTTGTTTTTCGCTTTCCTCGGGTTGGTTGCCGGCCTGTTGGTCGGCTCGGCCAAGGCGCTTCGCTGGCGGGCACGGGCCCGGCAGGCGGAACGCGAGGTCGCGCGGCTGGAAGGCGAGGTTCGCCGCGAGCGCGACGGTGCAACCGCCGCCGTCCCCGCGCTTCCCGGAACACCGGCCCGCGCCGCCTGAGAGTCCGACTCGAAATGAATCGAGTGTTTTCAGGCTCTTGCGAGACGGCGCGTGAGGAGTTGGATGCTGGCGAGGAAGATCCAGGCCTCGGCGGTCTCGATGGCCGTCTCGAAGTCCTTGGCCAGCCGCCGGTTTCGATTGAGCCAGGCGAGCGTGCGCTCGACGACCCATCGGCGGGGCAGGAGTTGGAAGCCCTTCACGCCCGCGGGACGGTTGACGATCTCCAGCGACCAGCGGCCGATCCGCTTCAGTGCGCCCTCGAGCTTGGGCCCGGCATAGGCGCCGTCGGCGAAGACGTGGCGCAGGCGGGGAAAGTGGCGGGGGATGGCGGCGAACACCGCCGGCGCGCCGTCGCGGTCCTGGATCTCGGCGCCGTGGACCACGACCGCGACCAGCAGGCCGCCGGTGTCGGTGAGGATGTGACGCTTGCGGCCCTTGACTTTCTTTCCGGCGTCGAAGCCCCGGATACCGCCGCTTTCCGTGGTTTTTACGCTCTGACTGTCGATGATACCGGCCGACGGGCCGGCCGCGCGGCCCTCGGCCTCGCGCGCCGCGACCAGCAGTTGCCGGTTGACCTCGGACCAGGTGCCGTCGTCCCGCCAGAGATAAAAGTAGCGCTGCACCGTCGAGCGTGGCGGGAAGTCCCGGGGCAGCATGCGCCATGGACAGCCGCTACGCAGTAGGTAGAGGATCGCGTTCACCACCTCGCGCAATGCCGTCGTCCGAGGCCGTCCCAGCGCTTTGGCGCGAGGCAGCAACGGCTCCAGCACCTTCCATTCTCCATCCGTCAGGTCGCTTGCGTAGCGCAGCAGGTCGCGTTCATACTTCGGGCGAGTGATTTTGGTCCACATGTTGTGTCTCCCTGGTTGCTAAATACAAACAGTGAATCACAACTGACTGAAATCACTCAACTCTTTTCGGGCCAGACACTTAGAGTCCGACTCGAAATGAATCGAGTGTTTTCAGGCTCTTGCGAGACGGCGCGTGAGGAGTTGGATGCTGGCGAGGAAGATCCAGGCCTCGGCGGTCTCGATGGCCGTCTCGAAGTCCTTGGCCAGCCGCCGGTTTCGATTGAGCCAGGCGAGCGTGCGCTCGACGACCCATCGGCGGGGCAGGAGTTGGAAGCCCTTCACGCCCGCGGGACGGTTGACGATCTCCAGCGACCAGCGGCCGATCCGCTTCAGTGCGCCCTCGAGCTTGGGCCCGGCATAGGCGCCGTCGGCGAAGACGTGGCGCAGGCGGGGAAAGTGGCGGGGGATGGCGGCGAACACCGCCGGCGCGCCGTCGCGGTCCTGGATCTCGGCGCCGTGGACCACGACCGCGACCAGCAGGCCGCCGGTGTCGGTGAGGATGTGACGCTTGCGGCCCTTGACTTTCTTTCCGGCGTCGAAGCCCCGGATACCGCCGCTTTCCGTGGTTTTTACGCTCTGACTGTCGATGATACCGGCCGACGGGCCGGCCGCGCGGCCCTCGGCCTCGCGCGCCGCGACCAGCAGTTGCCGGTTGACCTCGGACCAGGTGCCGTCGTCCCGCCAGAGATAAAAGTAGCGCTGCACCGTCGAGCGTGGCGGGAAGTCCCGGGGCAGCATGCGCCATGGACAGCCGCTACGCAGTAGGTAGAGGATCGCGTTCACCACCTCGCGCAATGCCGTCGTCCGAGGCCGTCCCAGCGCTTTGGCGCGAGGCAGCAACGGCTCCAGCACCTTCCATTCTCCATCCGTCAGGTCGCTTGCGTAGCGCAGCAGGTCGCGTTCATACTTCGGGCGAGTGATTTTGGTCCACATGTTGTGTCTCCCTGGTTGCTAAATACAAACAGTGAATCACAACTGACTGAAATCACTCAACTCTTTTCGGGCCAGACACTGAGACCGATTTCGCCACCGCCGCGCTACCGTCCCGGTTTTCGATCTGGTATGAAGGCGCCGCCCGCCCCGGACGGGCGGAACCTCCGAGAGCCAGCGATGTCGACGCCGATGCGAAGCCCCTTCTTCTGCGCCATCGATACCACCGATCTCGACCGGGCCGGGATGCTCGCGGACGTGGCGCGCGAGGCCGGCGGCGGCATCAAGATCGGCAAGGAATTCTTCACCCGGCATGGCCCCGGCGGCGTCAAAAAGCTGCGCGGGGGGGACGAAACGCCGCTCTTCCTCGACCTCAAGTTCCACGACATCCCCAACACGGTCGCGGGCGCGGCGCGCTCGGCCCTCGACATGGGCCCGGCGATTCTCAATGTGCACGCGGCCGGTGGGCGGGCGATGATGCGGGCCGCGCGCGAGGCGGTCGATGGCGCGGGCGGCGAGCGCCCCAAGCTCATCGCCGTCACCATCCTCACCAGCCTGGACGAGGCGGACCTGGCGGAGATCGGCCTCGCCGGCCCGGTCGAGGTCCGCGCCATCGCGCTGGCTCGTCTCGCGCGCGATTGCGGGCTGGACGGGGTCGTCTGTTCGCCCCGGGAGATCGGACCGCTCCGCCGGGCGCTGGGGCCCGACTTTCTGCTGGTGGTGCCGGGGGTGCGGCCGGCGGGCATGGCGCCGGGCGATCAGAAGCGGGTGACGACGCCGGCCGAGGCGTTGGGCCAGGGGGCCGATTATCTCGTCGTTGGCCGCCCGATCAGCGCCGCCGCCGACCCCGCCGAGGCGGCGCGGGCGATCGCGGCGGAACTTGCCGAGGCGAGGCCATGAGCGGCGCGGTCCAGGCCAAGATCTGCGGTATCCGGGAGGCGGAAAGCCTTCGCGTCGCAGTCGAGGGAGGCGCGGCGCTGCTCGGCTTCGTCTTTTATCCACCCTCGCCCCGGTCCCTCGCGCCCGAGGCCGCGGGCGCGCTCACGCGTCAGGTGCCGGACGGGGTGCGTCGTGTCGGTCTCTTCGTCGATGCCACCGACGCGACCATCGCCAAGGTGTTGGAGGAGGCCGAACTCGACCTGCTGCAGTTTCATGGAACCGAATCGCCCGAACGCGTGGTCGAGGCCCGCGCGCGTTTCGGCCGTCCGGTCGCCAAGGCGATCAAGGTCGCGTCGCGAGAGGACATCGATCGGGCCTCGGAATACGAGGAGGCCGCCGACCTGCTGCTGTTCGACGCCAAGGCGCCGACGTCGATGCGCGATGCGCTGCCGGGCGGCAACGGGCTGATCTTCGACTGGCGCATGCTTTCGGAGCGTGGTCGCGGGCGGCCCTGGATGCTGTCGGGCGGCCTCGACGCGAGCAACGTGGCCGAGGCAATCAGGATCAGCGGCGCGCCGATGGTCGACGTGTCTTCCGGCGTTGAAAAGGTTCGTTGGCACAAGGATCCGGCGCTCATCAAAGCATTTCTTGACGCCATCCGGGCGCTATGAGGTAGGTTCGAGCCGCCATGGAGAGACCCAATTCCTATCGCGCCGGGCCCGACGAAACGGGCCACTTCGGTATACACGGCGGCCGCTTCGTCGCCGAAACGCTGATGCCGCTGATTCTCGATCTCGAGCGCGCCTACCGCGAGGCCCAGGTCGATCCGGCGTTCCGGGAAGAGCTCGACGACTACCTGAAGCACTATGTCGGCCGGCCGAGCCCGCTCTATTTCGCCCAGCGGCTGACGGCGCGTTTCGGCGGCGCCAAGATCTACTTCAAGCGCGACGAGCTGAACCACACCGGTGCCCACAAGATCAACAACTGCATGGGCCAGATCCTGCTGGCCCGGCGCATGGGCAAGACCCGGATCATCGCCGAAACCGGGGCCGGCCAGCACGGCGTCGCCACGGCGACGGTGGCCGCCCTCTTCGGCCTGCCCTGCACCGTCTATATGGGCGAGACCGACATCGAGCGCCAAAAGCCCAACGTCTTCCGCATGCGCCTGCTGGGCGCGGAGGTGAAGTCGGTCACCAGCGGTTCGCGGACCTTGAAGGATGCGTTGAACGAGGCGCTGCGCGACTGGGTGAGCAACGTCCATGACACCTTCTACATCATCGGCACGGTCGCCGGACCGCACCCCTATCCCGAACTGGTGCGCGACTTCCAGGCGGTGATCGGCCACGAGGCCAAGGCGCAGATGCAAGAGGCCGAGGGCCGTCTGCCGGATACGCTGGTCGCCTGCATCGGCGGCGGCTCCAACGCCATGGGTCTCTTCCATCCCTTCCTCGACGACGAAGAGGTGGAGATACACGGGGTCGAGGCGGCGGGCCGGGGCATCGAGACGGGCGAGCACGCGGCCTCCCTCACCGCCGGTTCGCCCGGCGTGCTGCATGGCAACCGGACCTATCTGTTGCAGGACGACGATGGCCAGATCATCGAGGCACGCTCGATCTCGGCGGGCCTCGATTATCCAGGCATCGGGCCGGAGCATTCTTGGCTGAACGACATCGGCCGGGTGCATTACGCCACCGCCACCGACGAGGAAGCGCTCGAGGCCTTCCAGCTGTGCAGCAAGCTCGAGGGCATCATTCCGGCGCTGGAGCCCGCCCATGCGCTGGCCCATGTCGCCAAGATCGCGCCCGACCTCCCCCCGGACCACATCATCTTGATGAACCTGTGCGGACGGGGCGACAAGGACGTCTTCACCGTGGCCGCCGCGCTCGGGATCGAGCTGTGAGCGGCGGCAAGGCGCGGATCGACGCCCGCTTCGCCGAGCTCCGGGCCGAGGGGCGGGGCGGCCTCGTCACCTTTCTGACCGCCGGCGATCCCAATTACGAACTCGGCCGCGAGATCCTCTTCGGCCTGCCCGAGGCGGGGGCCGACCTGATCGAACTCGGCATGCCCTTCACCGATCCGATGGCGGATGGCCCGACGATCCAGCTGTCGAGCCGCCGGGCGCTCGATGCCGGCATGACGCTCCACCGCACGATTTCGTTGGTGGCCGAGTTCCGCCGGCGGGACCAGACAACGCCGATCATCCTGATGGGCTACTACAATCCGATCCATTACCGGGGCGTCGACCGCTTTCTCGGCGAGGCGCGCGAGGCCGGCGTCGACGGGTTGATCATCGTCGACCTGCCGCCGGAGGAGGATGAGGAGCTTTGCCTGCCGGCCCTGGAGGCGGGCCTTAGCTTCATCCGCCTGGCGACGCCGACGACCGACGACAAGCGTCTTCCGGCGGTCCTCGCCAACACCTCGGGCTTCGTCTACTACGTCTCCTATGCCGGCATCACGGGCGCGCGCCAGATCGACGAAGCCGTCGTCGCCGCGGCGTTGACCCGGCTTCGCCGCCACACCGCCCTGCCGCTCGCCGTCGGTTTCGGCATCCGCGATCCCAAACAGGCCGCCGCGATCGCCCGGGTAGCCGATGCGGCCGTGGTCGGCTCCGCCCTCGTGGACGTGATCCGTCAGGCGGTCGAATCGGAGACGGGTGTCGACGCGGATGTCGTGGGCCGCGTGCATGACGGCGTGCGCGCACTCGCCCGGGGCGTCCGGGGTGCGCGGAAGGGCCCGCAAGGATAGGATCGGCGGCCATGAACTGGCTCACCAATTTCGTCCGACCGAAGATCCGCGCGCTGGTCCGCCGCAAGGAGGTGCCGGACAAGCTCTGGATCAAATGCTCCGCCTGCGGCCAGATGCTGCACCACAAGGCGGTGGCCGAGGCCGGTTTCGTCTGCCCCGATTGCGACCACCACATGCGGGTCGGCGCCCGGGACCGCTTCAAGATGCTCTTCGACGAGGGTGACTTTGTCGAGGTGGCGGTGCGCGAGGTGCCGGCGGACCCGCTGAAATTCCGCGATTGCAAGCGCTATGTCGATCGCCTGAAGGAGGTTAGGGCCAAGACCGGCCAGGACGACGCAGTGGTGGTCGGCCGGGGCCGCATGGGCGGACATGGCGTCGTGATCGCCTGCCAGAGCTTCGACTTTTTGGGCGGCTCCATGGGCATGGCGGCGGGCGAGGCGGTGATCGCCGCCGCCCGCGCCGCGATCGAGGACGACGCGGCGCTGATCGTCGTCACGGCGGCCGGCGGCGCCCGGATGCAGGAAGGTATTCTCTCCTTGATGCAGATGCCGCGCACCACCATTGCGGTGCAGATGGCGCGCGAGGCGAACCTTCCCTATATCGTCGTGCTGACCGACCCGACCACGGGCGGGGTTACCGCCTCCTACGCCATGCTGGGCGACATCACCATCGCCGAGCCAGGTGCCCTCATCGGCTTCGCCGGGCCCCGGGTGATCGAAAGCACGATCCGAGAGCAGCTGCCCGAGGGCTTCCAGCGTGCGGAATACCTTCTCGAGCACGGCATGATCGACATGGTGGTACACCGCCACGAGCTGCGCCAGACCCTGGTCCGCATCGTCGATCTGCTGCGGACGCCCGACAACCGACCCCGGGAAGAGGTGGTGGAGCCGGAGCCGGAGCCCGTCGTCTTCGAGGCCGAGCCGATCCCGGTGGAAGCCCCGGCGGAGGCGGAAGTGGGGGAAGCCGAGGCTTTGCCGAACGTGGTCGAGGACGAGGCGCCGGCCAAGCTCGAACCGGTGCTCGTCGAACAGCTTCCCGTCGAGGCGGAAGCCGTCGAGCCCGAGGCGGTGGAGGCGGCCGAGGACGAGACGGCCGCGCCGGTGGAAGATGCCGGCCTGGAATTGGAAATCGAAATTCCCAAGCCGGGCGCGAGCGAGGCACCCAAGCGACCCGATGCCTGAGGCGTCCCCGTCCGATGCTCTGGCCCAGGCGCTGCGCCGCATGGAGGCGCTGCACCCCCGCGTCATCGATCTGTCCCTCGGCCGCATCGAGCGGCTGCTGGCCGAGCTCGACCATCCCGAGCGTCGGTTGCCGCCCGTGGTTCATGTCGCCGGCACCAACGGCAAGGGCTCGACCATCGCCTACATGCACGCGGCGCTGGATGCGGCGGGCCACCGGGTGCACGTCTACACCTCGCCCCATCTCGTCCGCTTCAATGAGCGCATCCGCCTCGCCGGCCGGGTTATCGGCGACGGGCTTCTGCTCGCTTTCCTCGACCGGACGGAGGCCGCGAACGGCGGCGAGCCGATCACCTTCTTCGAGGTCACCACCGCCGCCGCCTATCTCGCCTTCGCCGAGACGCCGGCCGACATCCTGCTGCTGGAAACCGGTCTCGGCGGACGGCTTGACGCCACCAACGTGATCGATCGGCCGGCGCTTTCGGTGATTACGCCGATTTCCATCGACCACCAGCAGTTCCTGGGCGAGTCGCTGTTGGAAATCGCGGGCGAGAAAGCGGGTATCTTGAAGGCCGGCACGCCCGCCGTGTTCGGCCCCCAGCCGGCGATGGTGTCCGACGTGCTGTTGGCCCGGGCGCGGGCGCTCAATATCCGGCCCGTGACCCATGGCGCCGGGTGGCGGGCACGGCTCGTCGCCGACCGACTCATCTTCCAGTCGCCCGCTGGCGAGCGCGGTTTCCCCCGCCCGGGCCTCACCGGCGGCTATCAGGCGGAGAACGCGGGCCTGGCGATCGCCTGCCTCGATCAATTGCCGGAATTCAACGTCGACGATGACGCGATGGCGGCCGGTCTCGACCACGTCGAGTGGCCTGGCCGGCTACAGAGGCTGACTAGCGGCCCCCTGGTCGAGGCGGGGCCGGCGGGGATGGAACTCTGGCTCGATGGCGGCCACAACGCCGGCGCCGGCGCCGCGCTCGCCGAGACGCTGCTCGACTGGTCGATCGACGACCTGGTGGAAAAGCCGCTCTATATCGTCTTCGGCATGGTCGTCAGCAAGGACCCGGCGGGTTTCCTCGGCCCGCTGGCGCGGCTGGCGCCGAAACTCGCCTATGTCGAAATTCCGGGCGAGCACCAGAACCTGCCGGCGGAAACCGCGCTCGACGCGGCGGCGGGACTCGACCTCGAGGCCCGCGAGATGCCGGATTTGGAGGCCGCCATGGCCTGGATCGCGCGCAAGAGCGCTAAGACGGGCATGCCGCCCCGCGTGCTGATCGCGGGTTCGCTCTACCTCGCGGGCGTGGTGCTGGCGGATAACGCGTAGTTGGTTTACGGCATTCGGCGAACCGCCCGGCCGGGACCAAAGTCCGGAATGATCTAGCGGCGAGGCGCCTCGCGTCTCAGATCGATTGTTTGATCCACTCGACGATCTTGCTCTTCGGTGCCGCGCCGACCTTGGTCGCGGCCACTTCGCCGTCCTTGAACAGGATCAGGGTCGGGATGCCACGGACCTGGTATTTCGCGGGCGTCGAGGGGTTGTCGTCGATATTGATCTTGGCGACGGTCAGCCGTCCGTCCATTTCACCGGCGATTTCCTCCAGCGCCGGCGCGATCTGCTTGCAGGGCATGCACCATTCGGCCCAGAAATCGACGAGCACCGGCTCGGAAGAATTGAGGACGTCTTGCTCGAAGGACGTGTCGCTGACGGGCTTGCTGGTCATCGGATTTCCCTGGTCTGTCTGCCTTCGCGACCCGCGCCAACGCGGGTTCTTGGCTAAAAAGGTAGGTGGCGGGCGGAGTGGCGTCAAGGCGCGTGGGCATCGAGGGCTTCGTCGGGGATCGCCATCAGCCTGGGCGCCGCCGTCCACAGCAGGGCCGAGCGTACGGGCCGGTCGGGATGGATCTGGCGCAGAAGCGCGCGATAGAGGGCGAGCTGGGCCAAATACGCGGGCGATACGGCGTCGAGCGAATCGGGCGGTGGCCGGTTGCTCTTGTAGTCGACGATTAACACCTCGTCCGCCAGTACCGCCAGGCGGTCGATCTGGCCGTTGACGATTCGATTCCCGACGAGCCCGGTGATCGGTGCTTCGGCGCGCGAGCCGGGACCGAATAGGGGGGCGAAATCGGCTGTTTCCAGCACCCCGATCGCCTCGCGCGCCAGAATTTCGCGCTGGTCGCGGGCATCGATGCCCGCGTGGCGCAGCAGCCGGTCGGCGACCGCCTCGCGCGCCTCCGCCGCGACTTCCGGCAGGTGTTGCAGCAGGCGGTGCAGCAGGGTTCCCCGGCGGAAGCGGGCCGCCTGGTCGGGGCCGAGCGGCGAGGCGACCGGCGGCGCCTCGGGACCCGCGCCGGAGGGTGCCAGCGGGCGCGGCGGGCGCGGCTCGGCCGGCGCGGGCGAGGACGGCCAGTCGACCGCCGGCGGAGGCGTTTCTTCCGACGGGCGCGCGGGCCGTGGCCGGACCTGCTCCAACTGTGGGTTCTCGTGGCGGCGCGCCTCGCGTCCATCCTCGAGGAGGACCGGCCGTCCCAGATTGTCCATGGCGCGCTGGATCAGATCGTACCAGCAGCCCTCCGGCAACGCGTTTCTCGTTTGCCAGCCGGCGACATAGAGCCGGTCGCGCGCCCGGGTCATGGCGACATAAAGCAGGCGGCGGTATTCCCGTTCCCGCTCGCGCTGGGCGGCCTGCCTGAGGCGCGCGCATCGGGCGGGCTCGATCCGCAGGCGCGGCACCCAGTGGAGCAATTCGCCACCGCCCGCCGGCCCGTCCCAGTAGAGCGGCAGATCCGGCCTCGGCTTGCGTACGGTGTCGGCCAGGAAGACGATCGGCGCCTCCTGCCCCTTGGCGCCGTGCACCGTCATGATGCGGACCTCGCCGCGTCCCCGATCGAGGTCGCGCTTTACCTCGCCGCGTCCGGTCTCGATCCAATGCAGCAGGCCCTGGAGGGAGGGGGTGTGCCCCTGCTCGTACGCGAGCGTCAGGGCCAGGAACTCGTCGATGGCCTCGTCCGCCTCGCGACCCAGCCGCTCCAAGAGGTGGCGGCGTCCGCCGTCGACGTCCAGCACGGTCGAGAAGAACTCGTAGGGCGCCGAGAAATCCGCCGCCGATAGCCAGGCGGCGAGCCTTTCGTGCGCCGCGCTCAATTCCGCGTCGCCCTTCCGCCGCTGGCCGAGACTCCGCCAAAGCCCATGCCCTCCGGCGCGGTCATGGGCGGCGCGGTAGAGCGCCTCCTCGTCGAGGCCGACCAGCGGGCTCTTCACGAGGGCGGCGAGGTTGAGATCGTCGCCCGGCAACAATACGAAGCGGCCGAGCGCCAGCAGGTCCATCACCGCCAGTTGATCGACCAGCACCATGCGGTCGACGCCCGCGACAGGCACCTGCTTCTGCTTCAGCCGGCGCACTACCTCGTCGATGAAGGGACCGCGGCGCTGCACCAGGATCATGATGTCGCCGGCCACGACGGGCCGGCCCTCCGACTGGAGGAGCTCGCCGGACTCGAGCCAGTCGCGAATCCGTTCCGCCATGCTCTCGGCCAGGCGGACGAGGGGCGGCGCTACCCGTTCCTGGGCCACCGGCGGTTCCCAAGGTTCGGGCTCCTCCGCCGTCTCCGGCGCTTCCGCGGGCCAGAGTTCGACCAGCCCGCCGTCGGCGCGGCGGTTCGGCTGGTGGATCTCCGTCGCGCCGTCGGGGATCACGCCGTCGCGGGCCGCGGGGTCGGCGAAGACGCGGTCGACCACATCGAGGACCGCCGGTGTCGAGCGGAAGGAGAGGATCAGGTCCACGGGCAGCCAGCGCTCCCCGATGGCGCCGACACGGGCGGCGAAATGATCTTCCATGTCGACGAAGCCCTGGGGATCGGCGCGTTGGAAGCCGTAGATCGATTGCTTGGGATCGCCCACGGCGAAGACGGTGCGGCGGACCTCGCGCGCGCCCTCGCCGGCGAAAAACTCCCCGGCGAGGCTCCGGACCACCTCCCACTGTTCGGGATTGGTGTCCTGCGCCTCGTCGATCAGGATGTGGTCGATGCCGCCGTCGAGCTTGTAGAGCACCCAGGGCGCGCGGGCGGGATTGGCCAGCAGGTCGCGTGTCGCCAGGATCAGGTCGTCGAAGTCCACCAGGCCGCGCCGCCGCTTTTCCGCCTCGTAGAGGTCGATTAGCCGCAGGCCGAGGCCGAGGACCGCCGCGCTCGCCGCCAGCACGTCCAGCGCGCGAAGCTTGTCGTCGAGCGCTACCATCCGCGCCTGCTCCACCGCCAGGATGTCTCCGGCGTCGGGGGCGATTTCCAGCGCCTTTTTGCCGATGAGGCGTGTACGGGGGTCGCCGGCCTTGGTGAGAAAGGCTCCGATGTAGTCGGCCATGCCGGCAACGCGGCCTGCCGGATCGGCGAGCCAGGCGGCGATCCGATCCGCGCTTTCCCGGTCGCTCTTGCCGCCCTCGCGTAGCGCCTCGACGACGCGGCGCAGGCCGGCGCCGTCGAAGGTCTCGTCTTCGCAAGCGGCCTCCAACAGGCGATCGCGATCGTCCGCCGCGTCGAGGCCCAGCCGGCCGCGCATGCGGTCCAGGACATCGTTCGAGCCCTGGCCATCCCGGGCGAGACGCCGGAGGCGCGCCCGCTCGCTCGCCAGTGCCCGCATCACGCCCATGTAGCGTTCCTCGTCGACATGGGCGGCGAGCACGGCGCTTCGCCCGCCGCCGGCGGCCACGTCCTCGGCCAGGACCCGCTCGCGCGCTTCCGCCAGCAACTCGTCGGCGGTCCGCTCGTCGAGCACGGCGAAATGCGGCGGCAGCAGGGCCTCGACCGGAAAACGGGCGAGCAGCGACTGGCAGAAGGCGTGAATGGTCTGGATCGCCATGCCGCCCGGCGAATCAAGCACCCGGCAGAAGAGGCGGCGGGCGAGGTCCAGGTCGTGAGCCTCCCGCGCCTCGCCGGTCAGTTGGAAGAGTTCATCGCCCAGCTGGTCATCGTCCATCACCGCCCACTTGCCGAGCCTTCGGTTGAGCCGGTTCGCCATCTCCGCCGCCGCCGCCTTGGTGAAGGTCAGGCAAAGGATCCGTTCCGGCGGCGCCCCGGCCAGCATCAGCCGTAGGACCCGCGAGGTCAGCACATGGGTCTTGCCTGTACCCGCCGAGGCGGAGACCCAGGCGGAGGTGTCCGGATCGCTCGCCATCATCTGGCGGTCGACGGGGTGCGTCGCGGGGCTCATTCGCCGCCCTCCCGGCCGCTCGACCACTCCGACAGGCGGGCGAGATGGCCATAGTCGGAAAAGCGTGGCTCGGCCCGCGGCCGGGGGCGGGCGCGGTAGGGGGTCGCGGGGTCGTCGAAGGCGGCGATCAGGCGGACCAGGCCGTCGCGGGCCGTTCGCGCCGCCGTCTCGCCGTCGAGCTTGACCTCGCGCACTTCGCCGGCCGGTTCGCCGCCGCCGAGGCGCCAATAGGCGAGGCCGGCGATCTCGTCGGGCGGCACGCCCTCGAAACCGCCCGCCTTCGCGATTGCGGCCTCCAGCGGCAGCTGGGGCGCGAAACCTTGTTTCACATCCTTGTCGCTGGGCGGCGCGCCGGTCTTGTAGTCGACCAGGACGAGGCCGCCGTCGGCCCGCCGGTCGATGCGGTCGGCGCGGGCGACGAGGGTGAAGTCGCCGGCCGGGCCCGGGAGCGTCAGTATCCCGCGCGCTTCGTTGCCGAGGGGCAGGGCATGTCGGCGATAAATCCGCTCGTGCTCGACGAACCAGCGCGCCACGCGTTCGAAGCGGGGCCACCAGAAGGCACGAATGCCGGGGCGGGTCAGCAGGTCGCGAAAGCTGTCGCGGCCGAACGCCAGCAGGCCTTCGAGGGCGTCCGGCGGCAACGCGTCCGGATAGGCGCGGGTGAACAGTTCCAGCGCCTTGTGGATGGCACTTCCCCGGTCGGCGGCACCGGCGTCGGCGTCGATCGGGTCCAGTGCCTGCAGCCCCAGGACGTGGCGGGCGTAAATCGCATAAGGATCGCGCATCCAGGTCTCGATCTGCGTCGCCGAGAGGCGGCGCGGCCTGGCGGCGACGGGTGGGCGGGGCTCGGGCGGCGCGCCGGGAGCATAAACGGCCGGTTCCGAGAGCGATTGGCGCCAATCCTCCCAGCGCCGGGCGACGCCCGTTTCCCAGGCGAGGCCGGCGCCCACCATCACGGCGTCCAACCGGGTGAGCCAGCGCGACGACACCGTCTCCGTGCCCTCGACCTTGATCGAGCGGGTCAACATCACCCGGGGCGCCGAGGCGGCCTGGACGAAGTCGTGCGCGGCGAGGCCGATACGCCGCTCGGGCGACGGCAGGCCCGCTCGCGCCCGCATCGGCCGGCTGAGCCAGGGATCGATTTCGGCCTCGGGTGGCCAGACGCCCTCGTTCAGGCCGCCCAGAATCAGCCTGTCCACGGATCGTAGGCGCGCCTCCAGCGGACCCCAGATGTGGAGGCGTGGATGGCGCCCATGGGCCGGGCGGACGACGCGGCCGGCCAGCAACTCGGTGAACATCGCCGGGTGGCTGGCCGGCTCGATGGGACGCAAGCCCGCCGTCGCCTCGCCGACCTCGTGCGCCAGGTTCGCCGCCGCCTCGCCCGCCTCGCCGTCCCAGAGAATGCTTCGCCCGTCCTCGTCCCGGGCGAGAGACTCGGCGGCCGCGAAGTGGGCGGCGGCCATGTCGGCGAACGTGGCCTGGGGCGCGCGGGCGAGGGCGCGATAAGCCTCGGTGGCCGCTTCCAGTCGATCGAGCAGAAGGGCCAGCGGCGGCGCCTCGGCTTCGTCGACCAGGACGGCGCGCAGCCCATCGACTCCGGCGGCGGGCCTAGGCCCGCGAAGCGCTAGCCGCTCGAGCCGACGGGCCCGGGCCCGGGCCCGGGCGGGCGTCAGACCGGCGCGGAAGAGGGGGTGCTTCAGAAGGGCGAGGAGGGGGACCGGCGCGAAGTCGGTCGCCATCGCCTCGGCCGCGAGGCGCAGGAAAATGCCGGGTGGCGTCCGCGCGAGGGGTGTGCCGGCGGAGTCGTCGATATCGATCCGCCAGCGCTTCACCTGTGCCACCACGCGGCGCGCCAGCGCCCGGTCCGTCGTCACCAGCGCGGCGACGGCGCCCGGCGTCTCCAAGGCCTCGCGAAGCCCGAGGGCGATGATCTCCGCCTCTTCCCGGGGGCTCGGGCAGTCGTGCCGCTCGAAGCCGGCGAGCGCGTCGGCCGGAATTTCCGGCAACCGGCGCCAGGCCTGGCTGGTTTCGGCCGGCCGCATCGCCTCGCGCAGCAGGCGGGCGCGGTGCAAACCGGCGCCCGGCAACGGCGCCGTCCAGGGCCAGGCGGCGACGCCGTCGCGCGCGACCTCCAGCCGTTCCAGGAGTTGTTTCAGGCCACTCTGGTGGTGCCCTTCGGAAAGCGCCTCCCAGCTCGCCTCGTCGATCTCCGGATCGAGACCCGGCAGCACGACGGCCCCCCGGGGCAGGCGGGCGACCACGCCCAGCAGTTCCGCGGTCGCCGGGATACTGCCGGTCGAGCCCGCCGCGATCACCGGCGCCGATGGCGCCGCCTGGCGCCAGGCTTCGGCCTGGAGGCGCAGGACGGCGTTTCGCCGCGCAATGCCGTCCATCGCCCCCTCGGCGGAGAGCAAGGCCGCCCAGGGCGCTTCCAAAATCCGCAGGAAAGAGAGGGTTTGGCGCCAGTGATGGGCGAATTCCTCCGGCACGAGGCCCTTCAGGTCGTCGAGCGCGCGGTCCTCGCGGGCGAGTGTGTCGAGCAGGCGGGCGAGGTCGCCCGCGAGCCGCAGGGCGCGGGCCGCGTCGAGCCGTCCCATGACCTCGGAGCCGCGCACCAGCTCCGCCAGCAGCAGCGCGCGCCGGGCGGGGCTCGGAGCCGGCGGCAGATCGAGGGCGGCGCCATCGTCCGGCGCGTCGCGCAGCAACTCGTCCTCGTCGGCATCGCCCAACGGCCGCATCGCCGGCAGCAGCATGGCCCGCCCGTCGCCTGATCTCAGGAAGGCCTCGCCCAACGCCCGGCAGGCGCGGCGCGTCGGCAGCAGCACCGTCATCGCCGCCAAGGCCTCGCCGTCGCCGTCGGCCATCGCCAGCAGGCCGCGCGCCAGATCGTCTAGGAAGGGGGCTCCGGCCGGGATCGAATAGACCGTGGGATTGCCGCTCATTATCGGTACGCGTGTGCCACGAGGGCCCGGCGGGCGGCCTCGAGATTTTCAGGAGTCTTCAGGTTCATCCACCGCCCGTCGTGCTCAAGCCCGTAGAGCCGTCCCGCCGCCGCCGCCCGGTCGTAGAGCAGGTTCAGCGAGAAGGGACCCTCTGGCGCCCGGACGAAAATCTCGGGGCGCAGGATCTGTGCGCCGATGAAGACGTGCGCCGCCGCCTCGCCGGGTCCGCGCCGTCGCAGCCGGCCGTCGGGGAGAAGGTGGAAATCGCCCTCTCCGTCGTAGCCGACCGCGTTCGCCACCGGGTGGAGCAGCAGCAATGCGTCCATCTCCCGCGCCTCGAACCGGTGCGCCAGGCGGTGGAGCGCCGGCCGGCCTCCGTCGAGCCAGAGGGAGACCGCATTGACGACATAGAAGGGCGCGCCGCCGAGGGAATCGAGCGCGCGGCGGACGCCACCGCCCGAATCGAGCAGCAGTTCGCTTTCATCGGAAAAGGCGAGGGCGGGACTTGTTCGTTTGGCCAGGTGCGTCCGAATACGGTCGCCGAGATGATGGAGGTTGACCACCGCCTCGTCGACGTCGGCCCGTGCCAGATGGTCGAGCACACGGTCGATGGTCGCGATGCCGCCCACGGGCAATAGAGATTTGGGCGCTGTCTCGCTCAAGGGCCGCATCCGCCGGCCCTGGCCGGCGGCCAGCACCATAGCACGTCGCGGAATTGTCCCGGTAACGGTGATGCGACACCTCCCGAATCGTGCAATTCAGCCCCGATCCGGCACAAGCATAGCCGCACACGCCTCGACGGCCAATCGCCGAAGCGGGTCTGGGTATGTGTTGGCGCCTCGCGGCGTCAGACTTCTTCCGGGACCCGCCGGCGATAGCGGCGTTTGCGGCCGGCCACGCTCTTGACCAGGCCGTTGATCGAGGCGCGGAGGTCGGGGTCGGTAATCTCCGAGAAATTATGCACCAGTTCGATCACCGAGCGGTTTTTGCCACCGTGTTCCAGCGGTGGGATCTCCATGTCCACATCCATGCCCTCGTAGAAATAGGCAACCTCGACGTTGAGGTTGAGGGCGATCTCGTATAGCCGCCCGGCGCTGACCCGGTTGGTTCCCGCCTCGTATTTCTGCACCTGTTGATAGGAGATGTTCAGCGAGCTGGCCAAATTCTCCTGCGTCAGGCCCATCTCGGTCCGGCGTTCGCGAATGCGCCCACCAACATATGCATCTACACGCCTAGATAGTCTGTCCATGACTCATCCACTCCCGAGCCCAATTGCCCAATCATACTCTATTACATAGCGTAGAAATATATCAATAGATTTATCATTTTTATATGGATGCCGGGATTGGTGACGCCATCCAGGGGAGATGGCCCGAGGATCGGCGATCAGTGTAGAACTTGCCGCGACCCTTGCCCTTAGGGCGTGATATAGTCCGGTGAATCGCGCCGCCCAGCATGACGCAAAAAATTTTCGACTCGACACTATTGTGGTCCAATGAGGATGCAGAGGCAATGCAAGGATCCCAATGCCCGTGGAGCGCCTCGTCCCCGGGGTCGGCGTGGCGGTTCGCCGCCCTATTCGCGCTGCTGACGCTGGCGGCATGCGGCTCCGACGATCCCGAATATGTCGAGCGTCCGGTGGAGGACCTCTACAACGTCGCCATGGACCAGCTGCAGTCGGGCGCGCCGGAAGCGGCCGCGCGCAGTTTCGACGAGGTGGAGCGCCAGCATCCCTATTCGGCCTGGGCCCGGCGGGCGCAGGTCATGGGGGCGTATTCCTATTACCTGACCAACGACTACGACGAGGCGATCCTCGCCGCGCAGCGCTTCATCCAGCTGCATCCCGGCAACAAGGATGTCGCCTACGCCCAGTACCTGATCGCGCTATCCTACTACGAGCAGATCACCGACGTCGGACGCGACCAGAAGATGACCGAGCGGGCACTGGCGGCGCTGGGCGAGATCGTCAAGCGCTATCCCGACACCGAATATGCCCGCGATGCCCGCCTGAAGATCGATCTGGCGCACGATCATCTGGCCGGCAAGGAGATGGAGATCGGCCGCTATTACCTGAACCGGGCGCAGTATGCCGCCGCGATCAACCGTTTCCGCGTCGTGATCGAGACCTATCCGACCACGACCCACGCGCCGGAAGCGCTGCACCGGTTGACCGAGGCCTACCTCGCTCTGGGCGTGGTGCCGGAGGCGCAGACGGCCGCCGCCGTCCTCGGCCACAACTTCCCCGGCAGCGAATGGTACGAAGACAGCTACGCCCTCCTCACCGACAAGGAGCTCTCGCCCGAACGGCACGAGGACTCCTGGATCGGGCGCATTTGGCGCGGCGTTTTCTGATCGATCGATGCTGAACGGCCTTTCCGTCCGGGACATCGTCCTCATCGAGCGCCTCGACCTCGATTTGGGCGGCGGCCTCTCGGTGCTGACCGGCGAGACCGGCGCGGGCAAGTCGATCCTGTTGGACGCGCTGGGCCTGGCGCTGGGCGCCAGGAGCGACGGTGGTCTGATCCGCGTCGGCGCCGCGCAGGGCAGCGTCGCGGCGAGCTTCGACATCGACGAGGGCCACCCGATCGGGGACCTGCTCGCCGAGCAGGGGATCAACGCGGAAAGTCCGCTGGTTTTGCGCCGGGTGCTGCGGCGCGACGGCCGGAGCCGCGCCTTTGTCAACGACCAGCCGGTAGGCGTCGGCCTGCTCAGGCGGATCGGCGACCGGCTGGTGGAGATCCACGGCCAGCATGACGAGCGGGGCCTGCTGGACGCGGCCTCGCACCGCGCCTTTCTCGATGCGTTCGGCATGGATGCCGGCCCGCGCGCCGCCTGCGGCGAGGCTCATGATGCCTGGCGCGAGGCGCGGGCGCGCCTGGAATCGCATCGCGCGGAGATGACGGGCGCGCTGGGCGACGAGGACTATTTGCGTCATGTGCTGGACGAACTGCGCGCCACCGCCCCGCTCGAGGGGGAGGAGGCGATTCTGGTCGCCGAGCGGGCCCTACTCCGGGAGGGGGAGCGGATCGCCGAGTCGCTCGCCGAGGCGGCCGAGGCGTTGAACCGCGACGGCGGCGTCGACGGCGGCCTGCGCCGGGCCGAGCGGGCGCTGCTGCGTGTCGCGGAGCGGGCCGATGGGCGCTTCGATGCCGCCCTCGACGCGCTCGCCCGCGCGGCGACGGAGGCGGTCGAGGCGGTGGCCCAGGTCGAGCATCTGACCCAGGTGCTGGACCTCGGGCCGGGTCGGCTGGAACGGGTGGAGGAGCGGCTCTTCACGCTGCGCGAACTCGCCCGCAAGCATCGCGTCGCGGTCGACGGCCTCGCCGGGCTGATGGTGGACTTCGAGGCCCGGCTCGCGCGACTGGAGGTGAGCGAGGCCCGTCTGGCGGAGCTGGAAATGGCGGTGGAGACGACCGGCCAGGCCTTCGAGGCGGCGGCCGACGCCCTGAGCGCCACGCGGCGCGAGGCGGCGGCAAAACTGGATGCTGCGGTGATGGCGGAACTGCCGGCGCTCAAGGTGGACCAGGCGCGCTTCCACACCCGGATCGAGCCCTTGCCCGCGCCTCGCTGGAGCGCCGCCGGCGTCGACCGGGTGAGCTTCGAGGTCGCGACCACTCCCGGCGCCGATCCGGGCGACTTGAGCCGCGTCGCCTCCGGCGGTGAACTCGCGCGCTTCATGCTGGCGCTCAAGGTGGCGCTCGCCGGGACGGGCGGCGCCGGTACCCTGATCTTCGACGAGGTCGATTCCGGCGTCGGCGGCGCCGTCGCCGATCGGGTCGGCGCGCGGTTGGCGGAACTGGCGCGGGCGACCCAGGTGCTGGTCATCACCCACTCGCCCCAGGTCGCGGCCCGGGGCGCCCATCACTGGCGGATCAGCCGCAACGCCCGGGGCGCGGACGAGCGGACCGATATCGAACGCCTGGCGCCCGAGGCGCGGGAGGAGGAGATCGCCCGCATGCTGGCCGGCGCCACGGTGACGGCGGAGGCGCGCGCCGCGGCCTCGAGCCTGATCGAGGGCGCGCGGGCATGAGCGCCCCGGCGACGAAGCCGGTCGGCGAACTGGAGGCGGCCGAGGCCGAGACGGAATTGGCCCGTCTGGCGGCGGAAATAGCCGGCCACGACATCGCCTATCACCAAAATGACGCCCCCCTCGTCAGTGATGCCGAGTATGACGCGCTGCGCCGCCGGAATCTGGAGGTCGAGGATCGCTTTCCCGAACTCGTCCGCGCCGACGGCCCCAGCGTGGCGGTTGGCGCCGTGCCCGCCACCGGCTTCGCCAAAGTCGCGCACGTCCGGCCGATGCTTTCCCTCGACAACCTTTTCGACGACGACGACGTCGGAGATTTTCTCGACCGAATCCGTCGCTTTTTGAGCCTTGAGCCCGACGAGGTGGTCGATATCGTGGCCGAGCCGAAGATCGACGGTGTTTCCGCCTCGCTCCGCTACGAGGAAGGACGCCTCGTGCAAGGGGCGACCCGGGGCGATGGCCGGGTGGGCGAGGACATCACCCGCAACCTGGGGACGATTCGGACCATTCCCTCGAGGCTGCCGGCCGAGGCTCCGCGCACCATCGAGATTCGGGGCGAGGTCTTCATGCCGCGCGTCGCCTTCCTGGCGCTGAACGAGGCGCAACAGGCGGCGGACCGCCCGTCCTTCGCCAATCCCAGGAACGCGGCGGCCGGCTCGCTCCGCCAGCTCGACCATCGCATCACCGCCGGCCGCAATCTCGGCTTCCACGCCTATGCCTGGGGCGAGATCGACGCGCTTCCGGCCGACACCCAATGGGGCGTGCTGGAGGCCTTTACCGTCTGGGGCCTGGAGGTGCAGCCGGCGACCCGGCGATGCCGGGGGCGCGAGGAGATGACCGCCTTCCACCGGGAGATCGAGGCGGGCCGTGCCGACCTCGCCTACGACATCGACGGTGTCGTCTACAAGGTCGACCGGCTCGACTGGCAGGCGCGGCTGGGCCAGGCGAGCCGGGCGCCGCGCTGGGCCGCCGCGCACAAGTTCGCGCCCGAACGGGCACAAACGGTCGTGGAGGAGATCGATATCCAGGTCGGCCGCACCGGCGCGCTGACCCCGGTCGCCCGCCTGAAGCCCGTGACCGTCGGCGGCGTCGTGGTCTCTAACGCGACCCTCCACAACGAAGATTACATCACCGAAAAGGACATTCGCGTCGGCGACACCGTGGTGGTGCAGCGGGCCGGCGACGTCATCCCGCAGGTGCTTGCGATCGTCGACGAGCGACGGTCCGGGAACAGCGTGGCCTATGTCTTTCCCGACCGTTGTCCGGTTTGCGGCAGTCACGCCGCGCGCGAGGCGGGGGAGGCGATCCGGCGCTGCGCCGGCGGGCTTACATGCCGGGCGCAGGCGGTCGAGCGGCTCCGCCACTTCGTCTCCCGCGACGCTTTCGATATCGAGGGGTTGGGCGAGAAGCAGATCCGCGCCTTTTTCGAGGATGGGCTGATCGCCGCGCCCGCCGACCTCTTCACCCTCGAGGCGCGCGACGAAGCGGCGCGCGGCGCGCTGGCGGCCCGCGACGGCTGGGGCGAAACCTCGGTCCGAAATCTCTTCCAGGCGATCGGGGCCCGGCGCGAGATCCCCCTCGACCGGCTGATCTATTCGCTCGGCATTCGCCATATCGGCCAGTCGAACGCCCGCCTGCTGGCGCGACACTATGGCGGTCTCGACGCCTTCCTCGCGGCGATGGCGGCGGCGTCCGCGCGCGAGGGCGGCGACTACGAGGCGCTGTTGGGCATTGACGGGATCGGTGCCATCGTCGCCGACGCGCTGCTGGATTTCCTGGCGGAGCCGGCGAACCAAACGGCGCTCGCGGAACTCGTGGAGAAGATCGAGGTGCTGGCGGTCGAGGCGCCGGTGGCGGCCGACTCGCCGGTCGCCGGCAAGACCCTGGTCTTTACCGGCAAGCTGGAAGCGACCTCGCGTCCCGAGGCCAAGGCCAGGGCCGAGGCCATGGGCGCCAAGGTGGCGAGCGCCGTCTCCAACAAGACCGACCTGGTGATCGCCGGCCCGGGCGCCGGCTCGAAGTTGAAGAAGGCGGCGGAACTCGACATCGAGGTGATCGACGAAGCGGCCTGGCTGGCGCTCGCCGGCGGTTGACCCGCCTATGCGGGGCCGCTACTTCACCCCCATCGCGCCGCCGGCAACGAAGGACGCAGGACCATGAGCAAAGCCGCCGAGACCCGCAGCGAAAGCGATTCCTTCGGACCGATCGACGTGCCGGCCGACCGCTATTGGGGCGCGCAAACCCAGCGTTCGCTGCAGAACTTCCGAATCGGCTGGGAGAAGATGCCGGCGTCCATCGTGCATGCCTTCGGCATCGTCAAGGGGGCCGCCGCCACCTGCAATGTCGAGCTGGGCGAGTTGCCGAAGAAGGTCGGCCGGGCGATCGAGCGCGCCGCCCGGGAGGTGGCCGACGGCAAGCACGACGACCACTTCCCCCTGGTGGTCTGGCAAACCGGCTCCGGCACCCAGAGCAACATGAATGCCAACGAAGTGATCTCCAACCGGGCGATCGAGATGCTGGGCGGCGAGATGGGCTCGAAGGACCCAGTGCACCCGAACGACCATTGCAACAAGGGCCAGTCCTCGAACGACACCTTCCCGACGGTGATGCACGTCGCCGCGGTCCGCGAAATCCAGAACCATCTGCTACCGAACCTGGAACTTCTGCGCGCATCGCTCGACGCCAAGGCCAAGGCCTGGCGCGGGATCGTCAAGATCGGCCGCACCCACATGCAGGATGCGACGCCGCTCACCTTGGGCCAGGAGTTCTCCGGCTACGCGACGCAGATGAAGTATGGCATCGACCGAGTGAAGGCGACGCTGCCGCGCCTCTACCGGCTCGCCCAGGGCGGAACGGCGGTCGGCACCGGCCTCAACGCGAGGAAGGGATTCGACAAGGCGGTTGCGGCGGAGATCGCGTCGATCACCGGCCTGCCCTTCCGGACGGCGGAGAACAAGTTCGAGGCAATGGCGAGCCACGACGCCATCGTCGAGGCCTCGGGCGCCTTGAGCGTGGTGGCGACCAGCCTGTTGAAGATCGCCAACGACGTGCGTCTGCTGGGCTCCGGCCCGCGTTCGGGCCTGGGCGAGCTGGCGCTCCCCGAGAACGAGCCTGGCTCCTCGATCATGCCGGGCAAGGTCAACCCGACCCAGTGCGAGGCCTTGAGCATGGCGGCGATGCAGGTGATGGGGAACCACGCGACGGTGACCCATGCCGGCGCCGGCGGGTTCCTGGAACTGAACGTCTTCAAGCCGGTGATGATCTATAACCTCTTGCAGTCGATCCAGCTCCTGGGCGACGGGGCCGACAGCTTCCGGCGCAACTGCGTCGACGGGATCGAGGCGCTGGTCGACAACATCGACGAGCTGATGGGCCGTTCCTTGATGCTGGTGACGTCGCTGACGCCGCACATCGGCTACGACAATGCCGGCAAGATCGCCAAGCATGCGCACGCCACGGGCATGACGCTGCGCGATGCGGCGGCGGAGCTGGGCCTCGTCTCCGGTGCCGACTTCGACCGCTGGGTCCGTCCGGAGAAGATGATCGGGCCCAAACCGTGAGCGAGGCGGCGCGGACGGCGGTCAGGAAACGCTCCGTCCACCTCGCCGGCCACGCCACCTCGATCTCCCTCGAAGCCGCCTTCTGGGTCCAACTCAAGGCCATCGCCCGGGCCGAGGGCCTGTCCTTGAACGCTCTCGTCGCCCGAATCGACCAAAACCGCGCCGGCGGCCTCTCGGGCGCGGTCCGCGTTCACGTCCTCGATTGGATCCTGGAGAACGGCCCGCCGCCGGGGAAGACGGCGTAGAGGCCGGCCGCTTCGGGCCGTGCCATCGGCCTCGAAACAACGCCGAGCGTGAGCGGCGACTCGCGCCCTCGTCATTGGATCAGGCGAGTCATATTACCGATTTTATAACCAAGATTCCGGAGACGCATCCGGAACGATGTTGGTATAGGCTTTTGAGGCAACCGTCGCCAACGGCGGGAATCCGCCGTTTGTGGCACGACATTCTGGGAAGATGTTCATCCAGGGAGGAAATGAGAACATGTCGTCAGTCAACGGATTTACGATGCGCAATGGTTCCAAGGCGAACGGTGGGATCACCAACGGCGCCAACGGACATGATGTCGGAGTTCCGCCCGGCATATTGGTCTCCGCGGACGCTCGGCCGGAGATAGAGGCGGCGATGGCTCGTCTAAGAGTCCGACTCGAAATGAATCGAGTGTTTTCAGGCTCTTGCGAGACGGCGCGTGAGGAGTTGGAGGCGATGTCCCGCCCGATGTTGAAAAGGGCGAGGTAGGCATCGTGTGATTTCGAGGCTACGCGGCCTCGTCGATGTCTTCAATGGCGGCCTTTCGTTTTGCCTTCTCGACGGCGTCACGCAAGGCGGCGTGGAGGACGGGGAGTTGCCTGTAGGCCTTGAGGCGGCGGAAGGTTTTCTTGGCCTCCAGAAGGCCGGCGGCGGTCCAGCGCAGCGCCATCTCGGCGTTGCGCCAGCGCTTGACGTTGCGTTGCACGGTCCTGACCGTGCCCAGCGCGTTCTCGATCGCGTTGGTGCAGGCCAGCGCGCGGCGGAGTTCCGGGGGCAGGCCGAGGCGGATGACGGTGAGGATCTCGTCGAGGCCCTCCAGGATGGTGGCGGAGACGCCGGGCGCATCGTGTTCCAGGCGGCGGGCGAGATTGCGCAAGAGCCGCTCGGCCTTGTCCGCGTCGCCCTGGTCCCAGGCCTGGCGCAAGGCCTTGCGGACGCCCGCGTGCAGGCTCTCGTCCAGCCGGTCTGTGATGTTGCGCCCCTTGTGCACCTGGCAACGCTGGATCAGCGCCGCATGCCCGAAGCTCCGCCGGATCGCCTTGGAGAGCGCCTTGGCGCCGTCGACGATGTAGAGCCGGGGGCGCTCGGGATCGAGGCCGCGATCGATCAGGTTGTCGAGCAGGGCTTGCACCGTGGCCGTGTTCTCCGTCGCGCCCTCGGCCAGGCCCAGCACGTGCTTCTCGCCGCCCGCGTCGATACCGATCGCCGCCACCATCACGTGATCGCCGACATGAAGCCCGTCGATCTGGACGACCAGAAGATCCAGTTCCTCCAGCCGGCTCGCCAGCCAAGCCTTCAGCTTCGAGCGCGTCAGGGCCACGAAGCGGCGCGAGACCGCCGACTTCGAACTCCCGTCCCCCGCCGCCGACGGCAGATCGCCGCCCGCGTCCGCCGGCAGACGCACCGCGCGGCCATACTTGCGGGTCGAGACGTTCATCACCATCAGGTTCATCGCCCAGGCGTGCAGCAGCTCGGGATCCGACATCAGCTCGAAGCTCGGCAAACTCAGCTCCCCGCCGCCCGGCTCGCGCACCCGGGGGCGCTCGAGCTTCACCCTCGCCCCCTGGAAGGCCAGCTCGCTCGTGGTCGTGCCCCAGCGATGGCCCCGGCGCTCGGCCGTGCGGGCATGACGCGGGCCGCACACGGCCTCCGCGTCCGCCGCCAGCATCTCGGCCAGCGCCTCGATGCCGGCCAGAAGGCAGAAGCGATCGACGCTCACGCGAAGATCCTTGTAGGCATCCGATAGCGGCGGCACCGGCATCGGCAATGGATGTTCCAGGGCTTTGGAGGAAGGCGCGTTCCGTGTAGTCTCGCTCATGGCGTCGTTCTCCTAATCGGATTAAGCACCCGGAGCCTAACGGCTCCAGGCGAACGACGCCTACCCCAACTTTTCAACATGACTCGGGACATCCCCGGAGTTGGATGCTGGCGAGGAAGATCCAGGCCTCGGCGGTCTCGATGGCCGTCTCGAAGTCCTTGGCCAGCCGCCGGTTTCGATTGAGCCAGGCGAGCGTGCGCTCGACGACCCATCGGCGGGGCAGGAGTTGGAAGCCCTTCACGCCCGCGGGACGGTTGACGATCTCCAGCGACCAGCGGCCGATCCGCTTCAGTGCGCCCTCGAGCTTGGGCCCGGCATAGGCGCCGTCGGCGAAGACGTGGCGCAGGCGGGGAAAGTGGCGGGGGATGGCGGCGAACACCGCCGGCGCGCCGTCGCGGTCCTGGATCTCGGCGCCGTGGACCACGACCGCGACCAGCAGGCCGCCGGTGTCGGTGAGGATGTGACGCTTGCGGCCCTTGACTTTCTTTCCGGCGTCGAAGCCCCGGATACCGCCGCTTTCCGTGGTTTTTACGCTCTGACTGTCGATGATACCGGCCGACGGGCCGGCCGCGCGGCCCTCGGCCTCGCGCGCCGCGACCAGCAGTTGCCGGTTGACCTCGGACCAGGTGCCGTCGTCCCGCCAGAGATAAAAGTAGCGCTGCACCGTCGAGCGTGGCGGGAAGTCCCGGGGCAGCATGCGCCATGGACAGCCGCTACGCAGTAGGTAGAGGATCGCGTTCACCACCTCGCGCAATGCCGTCGTCCGAGGCCGTCCCAGCGCTTTGGCGCGAGGCAGCAACGGCTCCAGCACCTTCCATTCTCCATCCGTCAGGTCGCTTGCGTAGCGCAGCAGGTCGCGTTCATACTTCGGGCGAGTGATTTTGGTCCACATGTTGTGTCTCCCTGGTTGCTAAATACAAACAGTGAATCACAACTGACTGAAATCACTCAACTCTTTTCGGGCCAGACACTGAGGCTGGTGGACCCCCCCGCTGGATACTTTGCCGGAGGAAAGCCTTCCGCGGGTGCCGCCGGCGAAAACCCGCGAATGGCAGGTAACGGGCGGTTCCGCCGAAATGGAGCCGAATCCCGACCGGCAAGCGGCGGACGAACTGCTGAAGCTGGTCCAACAGCTCAATCGGACCATGGAAGATGCAAAGCGCAAGGGCCTTATCGTGGAGCCGAAAGTGTCGACGGCGAAGTCGCAGTTCGGCGGCGAGGACTCGGCCGGCCACATGGTGAGCATCAAGGTCTTTCGCAAGCTCTGCTAGCGGAGCCGTCGACGCTCTGTTGTCCGGTTTCGAGCAGGTGCAAACCGGACCGCCTGGCCGAAACTCATCAGGTGGGATTGGTGCCGGACTCGGAATGCGAGCCGGCGCGATTCCCCCATCGTCTCGATTCCGTAACGGTCTGCCCGTTGCGGGCGAGCCGTGTCATGATCGCCGTATCGTGCACGACGTATTTTGAGGCAAATCAATTTCAAACCATCGCCCGGACGACAGAGTGACGCCGTGAACCGGGAAGGAGGTGGCCATGGCCCCGAACGACAGTCTCGATGCCTATTCCCCCGCCGAGATCGCCCGCCGCGTGGAAGCGGCGGGCGTTGCCAAGGCGCGGCTGGCGATGGTACCGCTGCTGGCCCTGGCGGTGCTGGCCGCCGCCTTTATCGCGCTCGGCGCCGTCTTTTTCACGGTGGTGATCACCGGTTCCGCGCTGGGGGCCGGGCCGACGCGGCTCCTGGGCGGGGCTGCCTTCTCCACCGGCCTGATCCTGGTGGTGGTCGGTGGGGCGGAGCTTTTCACCGGCAACAACCTGATCGTCGTGGCCTGGGTCGACCGGCGGATATCGCTCGCCGCCTTGCTGCGGAACTGGGGTCTGGTCTATCTCGGCAACCTCGCGGGCGCGAGCGGGATCGCGGTTCTGGTCGGGTTGTCCGGCGTGCTCGACGGCGAAGTGGGGGCGACGGCCCGGCGAATCGCCGAGGGCAAGGCCGCGCTCGGCCCGCTGGAGGCCTTCGTCCGGGGCGTGCTCTGCAACGTGCTGGTCTGTCTCGCCATTTGGCTCGCCTTCGCGGCGCGCCGGGTCGGCGGCAAGATCCTGGCCATCGTCCCGCCCATCGCGGCTTTCGTGGCCGCCGGCTTCGAGCATTCCATCGCCAACATGTACCTGCTGCCGGCGGGTCTGTGGGCCGGCGCCGAGGTGACGGCGGGGGCGATCGTCGCCAACCTCGTCCCCGTCACCCTCGGCAACATCGTGGGCGGCGGCGCGCTGGTGGCGCTCACCTATTGGCTGATCTACATCCACCCGAACCGGGCGGACGCGGCTTAGATTTCGATCCGGTGCTGGATCGTCTCGGGCGTTTCGACGCGACAGCGCAGCAACTCGCCCGCGCGCCGGGTCTCCGCGTTCTCGCAGGTGACGAGCGCGCGGTTCGTTTCGGTCGTCGCGCCAGTCCGGGCCAGCCGCTCGGCGCCGGGGCCGATGGCGACGGCCATCGCCGACCAGACGAGCAGGAGGAGGCCCAGGAGGGTCAGAAAGAGCCGCCGGTCGCCGGCCACGAGGGCACGGCCCCGGGCACCGAAGAGATGGGCATTCGCGCGCGTTGACGGGATCATGAGGCTCCTCCCTTGTTCAGGGCTCGAATTTTGCCGGGGATTGTGGCGGAAACATGGCCCCGGTCGGGCGATTCCGCGAGGGGCGGTCCGGCGAGGACGACGAAACGTTCCCGCCCGCCGGCGCGCAAGGCGTCGAACGGCCAGCAGGTCGCCAGCACGAGCCAGGATTCGCCCTCCCCCGTCGGTGGTGGCGCGAGTTCGGGCCGGGGCAATACCCGGCTTTCGCGCACCTGGTAGCGACGGCGGCGCCCGTCGGCCGTCACCAGGGTGAATTCGCCGCCGCGGGTCATGGCCTGCAGGCGGCGAAAATGGGTGTCGCGGTGGCCCGCCAGCACGCTGACCCCGGCCGCTCCCGGCGCCGACGTGCCGGCCACGTGGCTGGGCCCGAAGGCGAGGCTCTGGCCGCCGCCGTCGGCCAGCACCACCATCCGCTCCCCTCCCAATTCCAGCAGCGCCACCGGCCAGGTATCGGCCCAGGGCCAGGGCTTGGCCTGGGCCTGGCCCGCGACGGTACGTTGCCAGGCCCGCTCCAGCAGCACCTGCGCCAGCGCCGCCTTGACGGGAATCCAGGTGCCGAGCGCCAGCTGCCAGGCGCCCGCCAGTGCCAGCAATGCAACGGCCGAGACGGCGAGGCCACGCTTCAATCGCGTGCCCATCGGCCCCACCCCGCCGCGAGCAGCAACGCCGATATCACCAGCAGCGCCCCGAGCACCCGGTGCCACGGCGCCGTCGTGGCGGTCGCGGGAAGCGCGATCGCCGCCCTGGGCGCGGCCTGGGGCGCCGCCGCCACCCGGGATGCCAGTCGCATCGACTGGGCGATGCCCGCCTTCCGCTGGTGCTGGGGCGCGCCGAACACCTTCTCGTGGTCCCAGCCGGCCGGCAGGTTCAGCGGCACCTCGCGGCGCGCGAGCGGGGCGTCCGTCGGCCGGCTCGGCGTCAGTTCCACCGCGACCAGGGAGGTGTGACGGGTCACCAGCTCGTGCTCCAGGCCGAGGGCGACGATCTCCCGGCGCAGGCGTTCGGGGTCGACGCCTTCCAGCCGCCGCGTCTCCAGCCCGGCGATCTTCTCCCGCGCCCAGAGCTTGGCGATGCCGCCGCCCTCGATCGCCCCATGCAGGCCCGCGTCCCGCTCCCAGGCCGCGCCGTCGAGTTTGGCCAGCACCCGCAGGGTCGTGCGCGTGGGATCGATCCGGGCGAGGAAAACGATCGGCTCGCCCGCATAGAGGTCCGGGATCGGCGCCGGCTAGACCTCCGCCTCTCTCGCCCCGTCGAAGCGGGCCTCGATGTCGGTCAGCACCGGCAGCGTCAGCCGCGCCAGCACCTCGCCGATCCGCGAGGCCACCTGGGCCTCGTCGCCGATGTGGGTGAAGGTGCCGCGCCCGGCCCGCGCCGCCAGCCGCATGAAGTGGTTGTTGGGCGCCGAACCGATGGCGACGGTGAAGAGGCGCGCCTCGCCCAGCCGGTCGCGGATCAGGCGGAAGAGATCCGCCTCGTTACTCACCGCGCCGTCGGTGACGAAGACGACCTGCCGGAGCGCGCCGTCGCCGGCGCGGTTCGCGCCGAGCGCCCGGACCAGGGCCGGGGCCATATGCGTGCCGCCGCCGGCCTCCAGCGCCTGGACATAGGCGCGGGCCTCGGCGAGGTGGGCCGGCGTCGCCCGGCGGCGCGCCGCATAGAGCGCGCCATGGTCGCTCGCGAAGCGGATGATGTTGAAGCGATCAACCGGATCCAGGTCGTCGAGCGTCGCCGCGAGCGCCGCCTTCGCCTGACGGATCGAGGCGCCGCCCATCGAGCCCGAGGTGTCGATCACGTGGATCACCTCGCGGGACTGGCGCCGCCGGGGCAGGTCGGCCGCGGGTGGTGGCGCCAACATCACCATGACGTAGTCGTGGCTGGCGCCCCGTTCCAGGAACAGGGCCGCGCTCGCCTCGGCGACGGCGGGCCGCCAGGTGAGCTCGAAGTCGCGGTCCGCCCGCACCGGCCCTTCCGCCAGCTCCAGCTCGACCCCATGCCCGGCGAGATCGCGGCGAACCATCTGGTGATGCGGACTGTCGAGCGCGGCCAGCGGCAAGCCCGGCTCCAGCCGCACGCGGAGGGAGAGCGGGTTTGCCGGCCCCAGCGCCGGCGGCGGCACGGGGGCACTGATCGCCTCCACGTCTTGGAAGGCCTCCAGGGTACCGTCCGCCTCGCCGCCGGCGTGACGGACGGCGAAAACGCGGGCGAGGGCCCCTGGCGGCGGCACCCAGCGCGGCCCGACCACCATGGGGAAGCGCAGGCGGTATTCGCCGTCCCGCCAGGGGATTCGCTCCTGGTACTCGATCTCGATCAGGACCGACTCGCCGGGCCCGATGTTGGCGACGGCGGCGGTGAAGATGTTGGGACGCTCGGAACTCAGCAGCGCGGCCTTTTTGCCCGCCGCCCTGGCCTGGGCATAGATCTTCTCGGCCGCCCGGCGCTCCTCGATCCGGCCCTCCACCTGGCGCCGGCCGATCACCATCGCCAACCGGTCGACGGCGGCCCGCTCCGGCAGGGGAAAGAGGTAGACGCCTTCGACCCAACCGCCGGTCGGGTTGTGGAAAAGCTGACGGACCCGGACCCGGGCGACGACGCCGGTCACCTGGATGTCGACGTCGCTCGCCACTTCGGGCGCGGCGAGCGTGCCCTCGATGGCGTCGCCGCTGAGTTCGAGGCCCGGGTTCCCGGCCGCGCCGGCGAAGGCCATGCCGGCGAAAAGGAAGGCGACGATCGCCACCGTCAGCCCGGCGGCGGCCATGAACAGCACCGCCCCGGCGAGGTCGAGCCAGAGCGCGAGGCGGAAGAGGTGGCTGGCGCGGTGCGAGGACGCGCGCTGCGGCGTGAGGGACATCGGTGGGGCTCCTTGCATCGTCCGGTATCGATACCGGCGATTGGAGCCCCCGCTCTTGGCCGGAGCGGGGCGGTGAAAAGGCGAAAACCCGCCCCATCATGGCGAGAAAAAGGCGCCGCTCGCGCGGCGTTCAAACGCCACGCGAGCTTTTCCTCGCACGTGATCGCTATTACGCCTCGCCCGCATGCTCCTGAATGAAGACATGGGCATAGAGGCTGGCGATCCAGAGTTTGCCTTCCTGGGTCACCCGCAGATAGCGCAGGCTCGGATCGAGGAAGGGGCGGACCATGGACCAGAAGAACTTCGGGTAGTCCTCCGCCAGGTCGGCCGGGCTCTCGTAGCCGAAGCGGGCGTTGGTCCCGGATTCCTGGAATTCGGCGAAGAGCCGCGGCAGTTTCCCGAGGTAGCCGATATCGGCCATCTGGCCGATCAGGTCCGCCGCGCGCAGCAGGCCGGGGAAGGTCGCGGTGTCGGTGTCGTCGTCGCCCTCGGGCACGGGGAATCGGGTGTGCTCGATATTATCCAGCACGGCGCCACAGTCGATCAGAGGCACATTGGCGAAGCGTTCGCGGACGAAGAGTTGGGAGCGGTTGACGTGGTGCGGCGTCAGCGCGGCATCCGTCGCCCCGCGCGGCGGGGTCACCGTCGTGCCCTCGGCGTCGATCACGTAAGCGCCCGCGCGGTCCTCGCGGCAGACGCCCCGGACATAGCCGATATCATGACACAGGAGGGCGACGACGAAATGCAGCCAGTCGGCGGGCGAGACGCCACCCTCGATGATCTGTCTGCCGCGCAGGATCTCCTGGCCGACCTCGCTCACCATGATGGTGTGGTTCACGTCGTGATAGGGCGCATCGGAATTGGCGATGTTTTCCAGCGCGATGCGGCCGACGAAACCCAGGATGTTCGGAATTTCCGGCTCCAGCACGCCGTAGACACGCTCGTAGTTCTCGCGCAATCGATCGACGAAGGCATCGATCACGATCATGGTTGGATTGAACACGTGTCCGTCTCCCCGCCAGCGGAATTCTTTCCGATTTCGGAGCCTGGTCCGCCGTCATCCGACCTGCATGGAATAGCAGGCCCGACCGACGGCGAGCAGGCGGTCGCTCTCGTCCATCACGTCGACGTCGACGACGCCGACGGTGCGCCCGGCCCGGCGGACCCGGGCCGTGGCGATCAGATCGGTATTGAAGGCGGGGCGTAGATAGTCGGCGCGGAAGTTGATGGTCGGCACACCGCCTCCAAGCGCGACCGCCAGCGCGTAATCGCCGACGGTGTCGATCAGCGCCGCGATCGGCCCGCCATGGAACTGGCCGGTGCCGGCCTTGCGCTCGAACTCGGGGCGGAGCGGCATCCGCATGGTGATCTCGCCCGCCTCGGCATCGACGTTGGTCACCGTCAGGTTCATGAAGGAAATGAAGGGCGAAGCGTCCAGCATCGCCTGGATCTGGTCGGCGTCGAGCGGTGTCGTCGTGCTCATGGCGCGATCACCACCTTGCCGAAGACCGTGCGGTCTTCCAGCATCCGCACCCCCTCGACCGCGCGCTCCAGCGGCAGTTCGGTGTCGATCACCGGCGCCATGCGGCCCGCCTGGATATGGCCCATGAGGGCGGTGAGGTCCTCCCGCGTCCAGCTGTTGGAGCCCAGCACCTTCAACTCGAAGGTCCAGATGTAGCGGATGTCGGTCTTGGGATCGAAGCCGGCGGTGGCGCCGCAGGTCAGCAAGCGCCCGCCCCGCTTGAGGGCCTTGAAGGAGGGTACCCAGGTCTCGCCGCCGGTGAAGTTGACGACGACGTCGACGCCGCCCTCCCAGCTCCGCCGGTGGGGCTTGCCATGGCGCCGCCAAATCTCCTTCTCGAAGGAACTGGTGGCGTAGTTGATGCCCTCGTCGGCGCCGAGCGCCTTCAGTCGTTCCAGCTTCTCCTCGCTGCTGGCGGCGACGATGACCTCGCAGCCGGCCATCTTGGCCAGCAGCACGCAGCAGGTGCCGACGCCACCGCTGGCGCCCAGGACCAACACTTTCTCGCCGGCCTTGATGTGGCCGTTCTCGAACATCATGCGGTGCGCGGTGCCGTAGGCGACGGGAAGCGAGGCCGCCTCGGCGAAGCCGACGCCATCTGGAATCGGGATCAGCTGGTCGGCCGAACAGACGCAGTATTCGGCCAGGCCACCGTCCAGCATCTCGCCCATCAGGCCCTTTTGGGGGTGGATCGGGTTGATCAGGACGGGATCGCCCTCGGACCAGCCCTGAACGCCGTCGCCGAGCCCCGCCACCTCGCCTGCGATATCGAGGCCGGGGATGACCGGCAACGGCACCTTGATCCCCGGCATGCCGCGGCAGGTGAAGACGTCGTGATAGTTGAGGGAGGAGGCCTTGACCCTGACCAGCACATGACCCGCCTCGGGCTCGGGCTGGCGCCAGTCGGCCTCGTACACCAGATTTTCCAGGCCGCCGTGGCGGTGCAGGACGGTCGCGCGCATGCTCTCTCCTCTCGGGCTCCGGGCGGCGCGATTAAAGACCAGCGGGGCCGCGCTGTCGATGGCCGGTTGGCGGCGAAATTGCGGTTCCGCGCGCGAGTGTCTACCGTTGTGACCCGGGACACCGGGCCACCTTGCGGCGTCCGAGGCCGACGCGCCTTCCACGACTTGGAGCGCAACCCTCGTTTGCTCGACCTGGCGGAAGCGGTGATCGATCCCGACCTGGTGCTTCGCTTCGTTCATCTCTTCCGCGAGACGGCGAAAAGCAGCCGCATCGTGCCCTGGCACCAGGACGGTCCGTTCTGTCCTGCGGCTGCGGCGAAATAGGGCGGAGAACAAGGGAGAAAACGCATGACACAGACGGGACGGGTCGCCTTCAGCGGCATGGATTCGGTCACCTTCGGGCGGCCGGCGGCGGAGGTGGTGGCGGAGGAGGCGCGCAAGCTGGGCGCCGAGAGGGTCTTCCTCATGGTCTCGAACACGCTCAATAACAAGACGGATGAGATCGAGACGGTGCGCACGGCGCTCGGTAACCTCTGTTCGGGCAGTTTCGACAACATGGCGCCCCACACGCCGCGCGGCGACGTGATCGCGGCGACGAAGGCCGCGCGCGAGGCCGGCGCCGACCTCATCGTCACCATCGGCGGCGGCTCGATCACGGATGGCGCCAAATCGGTGATGCTCTGCCTCGCCAACGACATCGACACGGCGGAGGGGATGGACATGCTGCGCGCGGTGGCGCGCACCGACGGCAGCCTCGGCCCCTCGGACCAGGTGAAGGCGCCGACGGTGAAGCAGATCACCGTGCCGACGACCTTGTCGGGCGGCGAGTTCTCCGCCATCTCCGGCGTCACCGACGAGCGCACCCGGGTGAAGGAGCTGATCCGCCACGGGGGCATCATCCCGCACGCGGTGATCCTGGATCCCGCCGTCACCGTGCGCACGCCCGAATGGCTGTGGATTTCAACCGGAATCCGCGCCGTCGACCATTGCGTCGAGGGCTTCTGCTCGAACGAATCGCACCCCTTCGGCGACGCCCAATCGGTGAAGGGGCTGGAGATGCTGTCGGGCGGCCTGCCCAGGGTCAAGGCCGATCCAGGCGATCTCGATGCCCGGCTCGAATGTCAGATCGGCACCTGGCTGTCGATGGGCGCGCTCGCGACCGGCACGCCCATGGGAGCGAGCCACGGCATCGGCTACGTGTTGGGCGCCGTCTTCGACGTGCCCCACGGCCACACCTCCTGCATCATGCTGCCCTCGGTGATGCAGTGGAACCGGCCCGTCAATGCCGAGAAGCAGGATCGCATCGCCGCCGCCATGGGCCACGCGGGGGACGACGCGGGCGACGTGCTCGACCGGTTCATCGGCGGCCTCGGCATGCCGCGCAGCCTCGGCGCCGTCGAGGTCGGGCCGGAGAACTTCCAGCGCATCGCCGAGGGCGCCATGGGCACGCCCTGGATACCGCGCAATCCCCGCCCGATTCCCTCCCCGGCGGAAGTGATGGAAATTCTGGAACTGGCCAAGTAGCCGAGCCGGAACCCGAAACGAAGCGGGCGGGCACGAGGCCCGCCCGCTCCAGGGGGACGGCGGGGGCATGGGAGGGGGGTATGCCGTCCCTCTCGGATTCGAGTCGGCGGCTCAGCCGGTGCCGAGCATGCGGCGGTCCAGCTGGGCCTTGCGCTCGGCGACGACGGCCTCGTGGCCGCCGGCGACCCAGCGATCCTCGACCAGCCAATAATCGTCGCTCCGCCGGTTGATCAGCACCGAGTTGGCGGCGAGCGTCAGCAGGATCGCCTGGCCCTTCTGGGTCTTGATGCTGGTCCTGGGCACGCCGGCCCAGTCGATCACGACGTCGAGCGGGCGGCCGTCGGCGTCGTGCTCATGCGGCCGGTAATAGGCGCGATCGCGCGGGCCCAGGGAGCGCACCCGGCCCGAGTCGTCGCGGATGCGGATCCGGCCGGCGGGACGGTGCACCAGCCCGTAGAGGGTGTAACCGTCCCGGTCGGCGGTGCGCCGGGCGGTCAGGACATAGGTTTCCGCGTCCTCCACGCCGTAGCCGCGCAGGACCTGTTGGAAGTGCTCGGTCGCCTCCGCCATGTGGCGGAAGACGCGGCCGGTGGCGCCGTCCTTGGGCACGGTGTCGAGCGAACGGCCATAGGCGTGGCGGTAGGTGGAATCGAGCGTGACGTCGGTGCCCGCGCGCTCCCTCTCGTCGTTCATCTCATGCAGATCCGCCGTGACGAGATAGGGCGCGCTGCCGATCCCTTCAAAGAGGCCCGCCAGAATCAGCGCCGGCGAGGCCACCAGATAGCCGAGCGCCAGGCCGAGGCCGTGCGCCGGCCCGCGGGCGTGGCCGCTCGCGGATCCGGAATGGCCGGCCCGGTGGGCGACGCAGCCGGTCAACAGAACACTCGAAACAATGATGACGATGAACGATCTCATGATGAAATCTCCCCTATCGGTATTCGGGACCAAGACCTCCCCCCGTCCCGATCGAACGATGCGCGGTCGCGGATATCGCGATACTGAACATCGATCAGTTCAAATGTTGACAGATATCTGAACGTTGTTCAATAGCATTTTTCCGACTATGGTCCGCCACCCCGACGGAGGACGATCATGCCGCCCAGAGGCGAACATTCACGCGCGGAGTTGCGGGCACTGATCCTGGACGCCGCCGGCGCGATCTCCGAGGCGGAGGGCTTGAAGGGCCTGACCGCGCGCGCCATCGCGAGCCGCATCGGCTATTCGCCGGGCACCCTCTACAATGTCTTCGATGACCTCGACGATCTGGTGATCCAGCTGAACGCCGGCACGCTCGACGCGCTGCACCGCAGGCTCTCCCAAGTCCCCCACGAGGGCGACCCGGAGCGCGATATCCTGGCACTGGCGCGCGCCTATGTCGGCTTCGCGCGGCACCGGTCGCGCCATTGGAACCTGGTCTTCGAGCACACGCCGTCCGACGGGCGTGACCTGCCCGAGGCCTACCACCAGCGGATCGGCCAGCTGCTGGCCCTGGTGTCGGCCGCGCTGGCGCCGCTCTTTCCGCCGGGCAAAGAGCGCCAGCGCGATCATGCCGCCCGCGTCCTCTGGTCGGCGGCGCAGGGCATCACCGCGCTCGCGGGCGCGGGCAAGCTGGCGCGCGCGGAATCGGTCGACGGCATGCTCCGCGACCTCGTCACCTATCACCTGCGCGGCATCGCCGCCTCGCCACGCCATCCCGATTTTGAGGTCTGCTGAGCCGTTGCCGCGGGTTCGCCCGCGTGCATAATCGCCGGCCGAAACGGAGGAGGGGCGGGGCATGGCGCTGGAGTTCGGAATTCAGTTCTTTCCCTGCGTCGGCCCGGCGGAGAAGTCCGGCGCCGACTATTGGGAGGAAGCGCTGCATTTGGTCGGGCTTTGCGACGAACTGGGCTTCACCAGCGTGCGCACGGTGGAGCATTATTTTCATCCCTATGGCGGCTACAGCCCCAATCCGATCGTCTTCCTGGCCGCCGCCGCGATGCGCTCCGCCCGGGCCCGCCTCATCACCGGCGCCATGCTGCCGGCCTTCAACGATCCGCTGAAGCTCGCCGGCGAGCTGGCAATGCTGGACGCGATTTCCGGCGGCAGGCTGGAGGCCGGCTTCGCCCGTGCCTTCCTGCCGCACGAGTTCCAGGCCTTCGGCGTCGCGCTGGACGAGAGCCGCGCCCGCTACATGGAGGGTGTCGAACAGGTCCGCCTGCTGCTGGAGGAAGAGTTCGCGAGCCACCGGGGCGACTTCTACGCCTTCGAGAACATCACCTCGCTGCCCCGCCCTACCCAGCGCCCACGTCCGCCCTTCTGGGTCGCGGCGCTGGCGACGCCCGCCTCCTTCGAATGGGCCGGCACCCAGGGCCACGGGGTGATGGCGATCCCGATGGCGGGCGGCGCCATGGCCGGCCTGATCCGGACCTACCGCGAGGCCTGGCGGGCCGCCGGCCATCCGGGGCGTGGCCGGGTCATGCTGGCCTTTCACATGTTCTGCGACGAAAGCGGCGAGCGCGGGGCCGAGATCGCCAAACCCCACCTCGAGGCCTATCTCGCGCGCCTGGTCGACGGTGCCCGCCACTGGCTCGACGGCGAGAACTCGTCCGACTATCCGGGCTACGGCGAGATCATCGCCTCCCTCGGCCGCGAAACCTTCGAGAGCCAGGTGGAAAAGGGCGCCGCCTGGGTCGGCGCCCCGGACGAGATCGCGAACACGGCCCGGGCCTATTACGAACAGGTGGGCGGCTTCGAGATCGCCTCCTTCCAGGTGAACTTCTTCCGCATCGCGGTGGCGGACGCCGAGGCCTCGATGCGCCATTTCGCGGCGGAAGTGCCGAGGCGGCTCGCCGATATCACGGCCTGATCGGAAGCCCGGGCGGCCGGGGAGTCGCCGTTCATGGCGATTGCCATGCCCGCGGCTTCGGCGGATCGCGATACTTGCAGGCGTTGGCCCAGGGCTGGTGGATGCCCGGCCTGATCGGATACGTGGCGAACTTGTGGAAGCCGATCGACTTGTCGATCGAGAGCCGAGCCCATTCGATCGCGTCGATGACGCGACGCTCCAGCGCCGGATAGACTTCCGCGCCCGGCCGCATCTGATGCGGCGCGCGCCGGCGCGTGCTAAAACGCGCTCGACGATACATTCGACACCGGAGGAGCCCCACCATGAGCGAGGCCTATATCTGCGACGCCATCCGGACCCCGATCGGCCGTTACGGCGGCGCGCTGGCCAAGGTCCGGACGGACGACCTGGGCGCGGTGCCGATCAAGGCGCTGATCGAGCGCAATCAAAACGTCGACTGGGAGCAGATCGACGAGGTGGTGTACGGCTGCGCCAACCAGGCGGGCGAGGACAACCGCAACGTGGCCCGGATGTCGGCGCTGCTGGCGGGCCTGCCGGAGCAGGTGCCGGGCGCCACGATCAACCGGCTCTGCGGCTCCGGCATGGATGCGACGGGATACGTCGCGCGCGCCATCCGCACGGGCGAGGCGGACCTGGCGATGTCCGGCGGGGTCGAGAGCATGTCGCGCGCGCCCTTCGTCATGGGCAAGGCGGAGACCGCATTCTCCCGCGCGTCCGAGGTCTATGACACCACCATCGGCTGGCTGAGAACGGCGGCGCAATAATCCCCCACTGAGGCGGCCGGTTGATCCGGCTGCGGCGGAGTAAAATGGGACTGCGTATAGCCTTCTGTCAGGGTTGCTCTGACTGGAAGGCGGGGGGATGTATCGGGTGGAGATGTACGCGCGGGTCCGGCGGGCGTGTCGTGTCGAGGGGATGAGCACGCGCGAGGCCTCGCGGGTGTTCGGGTTGGACCGCAAGACGGTGCGCAAGATGCTGTCGTTCTCGGTGCCGCCGGGATATCGCCGGAGCATGCCACGGCGGCGTCCGAAGCTGGATGCATTCACGGGGATCATCGATCGGATTCTTGAGGACGATCGGACCAGCCACCACAAGCAACGGCACACGGCGAAGCGGATCTTCGACCGTCTCCGGGACGAGTACGGGTTCACCGGCGGCTACGCCATCGTGAAGGACTATGTCCGTGAGCGGCGGCTTCGGTCGCGCGAGATGTTCGTGCCCCTGCATCACCCCGCGGGCCACGCCCAGGCGGACTTCGGCGAGGCGATGGCGGTGATCGGCGGTGTGGCGCGCAAGGTTCACTTCCTTGCCTTCGACCTTCCCCACAGTGACGCCTGCTTCGTGAAGGCCTATCCGGCGGAGACGACCGAGGCGTTCTGCGATGGCCACAACGCGGCGGTTGCGTTCTTCGGCGGCGTCCCCCGCTCCATCCTGTACGACAACACCAAGCTGGCGGTTGCCCGCATCCTGGGCGATGGAAAGCGGCAGCGAACGCGCGTCTTCACGGAGCTGCAATCTCACTATCTGTTCGAGGACAGGTTCGGCCGGCCGGGCAAGGGCAACGACAAGGGCAAGGTCGAGGGGTTGGTCGGCTTCATCCGGCGGAACTTCCTCGTGCCGGTTCCGCGGGTTGAGAGCATCGAGGCGCTGAACGATGATCTCGCGGGACAGTGCCGCCGGCGCCAGGCCGCACGGCTGCGGGGCCACGGGGAGACGATCGGCGAGCGCCTCGCACGGGATCGCGAAGCTCTGCTAGCGCTACCCCCGGCTCCATACGATGCCTGCGACAAGCGCCCTGGACGCGTGAGCTCGCTGTCGCTGGTCCGCTACCGCGACAACGACTACTCGGTGCCGGTGGCCTACGGCTATCGCGAGGTTGTCATCCGGGGTTACGTCGACCAAGTGGTCATCGGCTGCGGCGCCGAGGTGATCGCCCGTCATCGGCGGTCCTACGAGCGCGAGGACCTGATCTTCGATCCGCTGCACTACCTGCCGCTGATCGAGCGGAAGATCGGTGCGCTTGACCAGGCCGCGCCGCTGGCGGGCTGGGACCTGCCGGAGGCCTTCGCCACGCTGCGCCGTCTGATGGCGGCGCGCATGGGCAAGGCCGGCAAGCGGGAGTACGTCCAGGTCCTGCGTCTCCTGGAGAGCTTCCGCCTCGCCGAGGTCGAGGCGGCGATCGGTGATGCGCTGAAGCTCGGCGCGATCGGCTTCGACGCCGTCAAGCACCTGGTGCCGTGCCGGATCGAACGACGGCCGCCACGGCTCGACCTCGATGTCTATCCCTATCTTCCGAAAGCCCGGGTCGCGACGACGTCGGCCAGGAGTTACATGAGCCTGCTGCCCGGAGCCGGCACATGAGCGATGCGCCGCAGGCGCTGCTGGACCATCACCTCAAGACGCTCAAGCTGCCCACCTTCTTGCGCGAGTACGGCAAGCTCGCCCGGCAATGCGCTTCGGAGGGCGTCGATCACGTGCGCTATCTCCATCGTCTCGCCGAGCTCGAGTTGATCGACCGCGAACGGCGCATGGTGGAACGGCGGATCAAGGCCGCCCGCTTCCCCGTGGTCAAGAGCCTCGATGCCTTCGACTTCAAGGTCATCCCCTCGCTCAACAAGACGCTGGTGCTCGAGCTCGCCCGCTGCGAGTACGTTGACCGCCGCGAGAATGTCATCACGCTCGGCAACTCAGGCACCGGCAAGACCCACGTCGCCCTCGGTCTCGGCCTGGCGGCCTGCCAGAAGGGCCTCTCGGTCGGCTTCACCACCGCCGCCGCGCTGGTTCATGAGCTGATCGAGGCGCGCGACGAGAAACAGCTCCTCCGATTCCAGAAGAGGCTCGCCAGCTACAAGCTCCTGATCATCGACGAACTCGGCTTCGTGCCGCTGTCCAAGACCGGCGCCGAGCTGCTGTTCGAGGTGTTCAGCCAGCGCTACGAGCGTGGCTCGATCCTGGTCACCTCCAACCTGCCGTTCGACGAGTGGACCGAGGTGTTCGGCTCCGAGCGCCTCACCGGGGCGCTGCTCGACCGCCTCACCCACCACGTCCACATCCTCGAGATGAACGGCGAGAGCTACCGCCTCAATCAAAGCCGCCAGCGTCGAGGCCCAGCCGCCGAGTGAACCGACCACCGTGCCCACGCTTGACCCCGTGGGCCCACAGGTCCCTCCCGCGCGCGCCGCCGCGTCAGCCCTGTTGAGGGCACGCCGCGTCGCGCGCGGGGCCCTCCCGTGGACTACGGGGACAAGCTCGCAGCCGACGGTGGCCCCTCTTTACACCGCCGCGGTGGCCCCATTTTACTCCGCCGTTGACAATCGCGGTCTCGAAGCCGTTCGGGTAGCCGGCCTCGGCCAGCAGCGCCTTGGACTTCGCCGGATCATAGGCGTGGCGCGAGAAGCGGCCGGATTTGATCGCCGTCAGCGCCGGCGCGATCATCAGCGCCGAGGGCTCGGAGAGGCCGCGCATCACCTTCTTCTTGATCGCCTCGATGTCGATCGCCTGATAGAAGGCCTGGCGCACCCGCTTGTCCTTGAACGGGTTCTTGCCTTTGACGTTGCCGTAGATCAGCTCGTCATTGTACTGATCCATGCCCAGGAAGATGGTGCGCAGCTCCGGCCCGATCAGCATGCGGGTGCCGCCGTTGCCGGCGACGCGCTTCTGGTCCTGCACCGGGATCGGGTAGGCCATGTCGACCTGGCCCGAGAGCAGCGCCGCCACCCGCGTGGCGTCGGAGCCGATCGGCGTGAAGGTCACCTTGGTGACGTTGTGCTCCTTTCGGGCGTTGTCCCACCAGTCGGGGTTGACCTCGGCCACCGTCTTCACGCCCGATTCATGGCTCACCAGCTTGAAGGGGCCGGTGCCGTTGGCGTGACGGGTCGCGTAATTCTCCTCGTTGCCGGACAGCTTCTGCGGGCTGACGGCGTTGTTCTTCTCCGCCCAGGCCTTGGACATGATGTACCAGGTGCCCCACTCGACATGGATGATCGGGTTGGGCGCCGACGTGATGAAGTCGACCGTGTGGTCGTCGACCTTCACGACCTTGGTGTCGGCTGAGATGCGGGTCTTGACATCCGAGCCCTCGGCCCGGCTGCGGTCGGCGGAGAACACCACGTCGTCGGCGGTGAAGGGGCTGCCGTCGTGGAATTTGACTCCCTTGCGCAAGTGGAAGCGCCAGAGGGTCGGCTCGACGACCTCCCAGCGCTCGGCGAGCGCCGGTTCGATTCCGAGATCGGCGCCCCGGCGGATCAGGCCCTCGTAGATGTTGCCCTGGAAACCGAGTTGGAAGGTCTCGTTCAGGTTATAGGGATCGAGTGAGTTCAGCGTTCCCTGAAAAGCGAACTTCAGCTCGTTCGCCTGGGCCGCGCCGATCAGGCCGAGGCCCAGCGCGCTCGCCATGAGTGTCTGGCCCGAAAAGAGTTGAGTGATTTCAGTCAGTTGTGATTCACTGTTTGTATCTAGCAACCAGGGAGACACAACATGTGGACCAAAATCACTCGCCCGAAGTATGAACGCGACCTGCTGCGCTACGCAAGCGACCTGACGGATGGAGAATGGAAGGTGCTGGAGCCGTTGCTGCCTCGCGCCAAAGCGCTGGGACGGCCTCGGACGACGGCATTGCGCGAGGTGGTGAACGCGATCCTCTACCTACTGCGTAGCGGCTGTCCATGGCGCATGCTGCCCCGGGACTTCCCGCCACGCTCGACGGTGCAGCGCTACTTTTATCTCTGGCGGGACGACGGCACCTGGTCCGAGGTCAACCGGCAACTGCTGGTCGCGGCGCGCGAGGCCGAGGGCCGCGCGGCCGGCCCGTCGGCCGGTATCATCGACAGTCAGAGCGTAAAAACCACGGAAAGCGGCGGTATCCGGGGCTTCGACGCCGGAAAGAAAGTCAAGGGCCGCAAGCGTCACATCCTCACCGACACCGGCGGCCTGCTGGTCGCGGTCGTGGTCCACGGCGCCGAGATCCAGGACCGCGACGGCGCGCCGGCGGTGTTCGCCGCCATCCCCCGCCACTTTCCCCGCCTGCGCCACGTCTTCGCCGACGGCGCCTATGCCGGGCCCAAGCTCGAGGGCGCACTGAAGCGGATCGGCCGCTGGTCGCTGGAGATCGTCAACCGTCCCGCGGGCGTGAAGGGCTTCCAACTCCTGCCCCGCCGATGGGTCGTCGAGCGCACGCTCGCCTGGCTCAATCGAAACCGGCGGCTGGCCAAGGACTTCGAGACGGCCATCGAGACCGCCGAGGCCTGGATCTTCCTCGCCAGCATCCAACTCCTCACGCGCCGTCTCGCAAGAGCCTGAAAACACTCGATTCATTTCGAGTCGGACTCTGAGCAAGGATTTCAGACGCATTCCCGTGGTCCTTTCTGCTTTATTCTCGCCGGCACGCGACGCCGGTGACGTTTTCCGCTTCTGAAGTCTTCGGAGCGCGCATCCGAGGCCATGCCCCATCCCCTCCATCGGAGCCCTGCTCCGATCTCCGGTCGGACGCGCCGAACCTGATGGATTGTCCAACTCCTGGGGGGGAAATGTCCAGCCCTGGATTCACGTCAGCGCCATCACCTTGCCGACGTCGGCAATTCTCTCCAGGTCCCAAAGCGCGCCGATCAGCCGGTCGGCATCGTCGATTCCGCCGCCGATAGCGGCGAGTTCGCGGAGTTTGTCCTCCAGCGCCGCGTCGGTGAGCGGCTTCTCGCGGCTGCCCCGGGCATGATGCACCGTCAATTCGTGGCATTCGCCGGACGTGGTCAGAACGGTGACGCGGGCGGCGCCGACGGGCATGTCGGCGTCGAGTTCCGCCGTGACCTTGGCGCGTAGGGCGATCACCGCGGGATCAAGGACGAAGGCCTCCGAGAACTCCGGGATCCCCGCGGCACCCGCCAGCAGTGGCGCGGCGACCGCGTGGTGGATGCTGACCCGGGCGTCGCGGTGGTTGGCGACGATGCGGTCGCCACGCGCCAACAGCAGGGAGTCGCCCGCGACCGTTACCGCCGCGACGGCCTCGGCCGCCAGGCCGTGATCGCCTCGGAGCTCCAGGCAGGCATCGATGATCGCATGCATGACGATGCCGGCGGGATAGGGCTTGTAGGTATTCTTCGACAGCTCCCACTCACGCCCCAGGCCATCGGTCAGCGCCGCCAGCCGGGGTTCGTCCCCCATCGCCCGGGCCCAGCCGAGCCGGCCGTGAAGCGCCTTGGCCGAGGCGTCGTAGCCTTCGGCCGCCACCAGCGCCGCCAGGATGCCGTTCCGCGCCGAATTGCCGACGGCGACGTTCTTGGCCTCGTTGGCCAGGTTCTCGACCAGGCCGGCCGACTGGCTGGCGGCGATGCCGAGGGCGTTTCGCACCGTCCCCGCGTCGAGGCCGAGAAGCCGCGCCGTGCCCGCGGCGGCGCCGAAGACGCCGCAAGTGGCGGTGATGTGCCAGCCCCGCGCGTAGTGCCCGGGCGAGACCATGTTGCCCATGCGGCAGGCGACCTCGGCACCCAAGGCGAAGGCCTCGAGTACGGCGGCGCCCGAGGCGCCCGTCGCTTCGCCGAACGCGAATACGGCGGCGGCCGTCGGCGCGCCGGGGTGGATCACCGTCTCCAGGTGCGTGTCGTCGAAGTCGAGGAAGTTGGCCGCCGCCGCGTTGACGAAGGCCGCGTTCAGCCGGTCGAGACGTTGCGGCCGGCCGATCAGGCCCGCCTCGGCCGGCCCGGAGAACCGCGCCAGCACCCGGACTGCGGCGCCGAGGGTCGGATCGGCGGCGACGGCGGCGGCACTGGCGAAATAGTTCAGGATCGTGCGTCGCGCTTCGTAGCGCACGGCATCGGAAAATTCGCCGTCGGCCGCTTCGGCGACAAAACGCGCCAGCGTGGCCACGGCCGCGTCGTCGTCCGCCATCCGCTCTTCTCCCTGTCTCGGCGCGTCAGTTTCTCGCGTTGTCGCACCTTGGGAAAGCGCTTATGAGACCGCGATGGACGGGGACGCGCGCCGCGCCGGGCACAAACGCTGGATTCTGCTTGCCGGCGTCTGGCTGGTCTATTTCTGTTTCGGCCTGACCACCGTCTCGATGGCGCCCCTGGTGCGGCCGATCGGCGACGAACTCGGGATCGGCCCCGCCGCCATGGGCGGCGTGCTCGGCGCCTGGCCCTTGGTCTATATCGCCTCCGCCGTGCCCTGCGGGGCCATCCTCGACCGCTTCGGTCTGCGCCGGGCGCTCTTCTTGGCGGCGCTCATCATCGCCGCCTCGGGTGCGCTTCGGGCCCTCGCCGGGAACCATGTGAGCCTCTTCCTCGCCGTCGCCGTTTTCGGCCTGGGTGGCCCGCTGGTCTCGATCGGTGGACCCAAGCTGGTGGCGCAATGGTTCGAGGAGGGCAAGCGCGGCCTCGCCATGGGAATCTACATCACCGGCCCGGCGCTCGGCGGCGTCGCCGCGCTGGCGCTCACCAACAGCGTCATGATGCCGTTGTTCGACGGCGACTGGCGCCGGGTGCTCCTCGCCTATGCCGGCGCCGCGTTTCTCGCCGGCCTCGCGTGGCTGGCGATCGCCCGAAACGCGACCGTCGAATCCGAGCCGGCCGCCGCCGGGCTCGGTGGCCAGGCGCGGATCTTTCTCGAGCTGCTGGCCGTCCCTCGCGTGCGCCGCATTCTGGTGATGAGCGTCGGGATCTTTTTCTTCAACCACGGCCTCAACAACTGGCTGCCGGAGATCCTGGCGAGCCGGGGGATGGACGCGGCGAGCGCCGGCTTCTGGGCGGCGATCCCGACCGGCGTCGGCGTCGTCGCGGCGCTCACCATCCCCCGCTTCGCCGTCGCCTCGCGCCGGCTGTGGCTGCTGCTGGGCGTGCTGACCATCGCCGGCATCGCCACCCTGCTGCTGCAAGCCGCGCCGGTGCCGCTGCTGGCCTCCGGCCTCGTGCTACAGGGGATCGCGCGCGGCTCGATGAACGTGCTCGCCATGCTCATCTTGATGGAGACGCCGGAGGTCGGCGCGAAGCGCATTGGCTCGGCCGGCGGCATGTTCTTCTCATCGGCCGAGATCGGCGGCGTCATCGGCCCGCTGACCGTCGGCGTGCTGTTGGGCCTCACCGGCGGCTTCTCCGCCGCGCTTGGCTTGATGACGGTGATCATGGCGGCACTGTTTGCCCTGGCAGTGGGACTGCGCCGGACCTCTCCTGCTATATGATCGGGAACGAAAGCGGAAAGAGGGAAGACGTCATGGGCAGGTTGAGTGGAAAAGTCGCGGCGGTCACCGGTGGTGGCGGCGGAATCGGTGGCGCCACGGTGCGCCGGTTCCTGGAGGAAGGGGCCAAGGTCGCCTTTTGCGATTGGGACGAGGACAAGGGCCGGGGCTTCGAAGCCGAACTCGCCACCCAGGACGCCGTCTTTCATGCCGCCGACGTCTCGAACGAGGGCCAGGCGATGGGCTTCGTCGAGGCTGCGGCGGCGCGCTTCGGCCGCCTCGACATCCTGCTCAACAACGCCGGCATCCGAAACCGCGCCGACGTCACGGAAGCGACCGAGGAAAGCTGGGACCGGATGCTGGGAGTCAACCTCAAGAGCTTTGCCTTCTGCGCCAAGGCTGCCATTCCGGCCATGGCGGAAACGGGGGGTGGCGTCATCGTCAACATCGCCTCGATACGCTCGCTGATCGCCGGTCCGCTGGCCGTGCAGTACGACACCACCAAGGCGGCGATCCTGGGTCTCACCCGCTCCATGGCCCGCGCCCACGCGGCCCAAGGCATCCGCGTCATGGCGGTCGGGCCGGGGCCGATCTTCACCGATTTCCACATGGGCCGGGCCAAGGAGCTGGGCCAGAGCCACGAGGAATACCGCGAGGAATTCGGCGCGGACACCATGCTGAACCGGCCGGCCGAACCGGTCGAGGTGGCGAACGTCGTGGCCTTCCTGGCTTCCGACGAGGCCTCCTACATGACCGGCACCTGCGTCTTCGTCGACGGCGGGCAGACGGGACTCTGAGGGCGGCCGGGGCGATGGCGGCGAAAAAGCAGCTGCGGCTGGGCGCCTTCATGCGCCCGGTCTCGATCCACACCGCCGCCTGGCGCTATCCGGGCGGCACGCCCGAGGCCAACTTCGACCTCGGCCATATCACCCGCTATGCCCAGACCCTGGAGCGCGGGCTGTTCGACGCCTTCTTCATGGCCGACCACCTGGCGGTGCTGAACATGCCGATGGAGGCCTTGAAGCGAAGCGCCACGGTCACCTCCTTCGATCCGCTGACCCTGCTGCCGGCGCTGGCGATGGTGACGAAACACCTGGGCCTGATCGCCACCGCGTCGACGACGTTCGAGCCGCCCTATGTCGTCGCCCGGCGCTTCGCCTCGCTCGACCACATCAGCGGCGGACGGGCGGCCTGGAACCTGGTCACGACGTCCAACCCGGACGCGGCGCGCAACTTCGGCTTCACCGAGCAGATGGAGCACGGGGAGCGCTACCGCCGGGCGCGGGAATATTACGACGTGGTCACCGGGCTCTGGGACAGCTGGGCCGACGATGCCTTCCCGCGCGATGTGGAAAGCGGCATCTTCTTCGACCCCGAACGGCTGCATGTCCTGGACCACGAGGGCGAATTCTTCTCCGTGCGCGGTCCCCTGAACATCGCCCGGCCGGTACAGGGCTGGCCGGTGATCGTGCAGGCGGGCGCTTCGGAGGCCGGCCGCCAGCTGGCGGCGGAGACGGCGGAGATGATCTTCGCCTCCCACGCCAGCCTCGCCGACGGCCAGCGCTTCTACGCCGACGTCAAGGCCCGGATGGCGGCGTTGGGGCGCGATCCCGACCATCTGAAAATCCTGCCGGGCGCCCTCGTCGTCGTCGGCGACAGCGTCGAGGAGGCGCGGGAAAAACGCGCCCTACTCGACAGCCTGGTGCATGAGGCTAGCGCCGTCGCCTCGCTCTCGATCGCGATCGGCCACGACGCCTCGAAATTCGATCCCGATGCCGGACTCCCCGACGTGCCCGAAACCAACGCCTCGAAAAGCGGGCGCGAGCGCGCCATCAACCTCGCCAAGCGCGAAGGCCTGACTGTGCGCCAGCTCGCCCGCCGCCTCGGCGGCTACTCCGGCCTCGCCTTCGTCGGCACGCCCGAGGCGATCGCCGACGAGATGGAGGAATGGCTGATGACGGACGGCTCGGACGGCTTCAACATCATGTTCCCCTACCTCCCCGCCGGCCTCGACGACATGGTGGATCGCGTGGTGCCGGAGTTGCAGCGCAGGGGCCTCTTCCGCCGCGCATACGAGGGCAAGACGCTGCGCGAAAACCTCGGCTTGCCGCGCCCCGGGAACCGTTTCTTCCCAAGCTAGGTGGTGGGTGGCGGGCCCGTAATGCCCGAGATGCTTTCGAGGCGGCAGGCGTCGCGCGCCTCGGCCGGGCCCCAGAGCCAGACGGCGGCGCGCAGGCCGATCGAGCTCACGGCCATCGCCACCAAAAGCAGCCCGACCACCAGGCTCGACTTGATCATCCAGCGATGGCCGAGGCCGGTGAGGAAGAAACTCTGCTCGTTGGTCACCCAGGCATCCGCGACGTAGAGGCTGGCGTAGGCGGCGAGGATCAGCATGAAGGGGAGCCAGAGCAGGGCGCCGCCCGCCAGTTCCAGCCCGACCCGGGCCGCGGCGCTCATTCGGTCGCGCAAGAGGTCGAGGCGGATCTGCAGGTTCATCGAGGTGGCGTAGCCGAGGCTGAGGAAAAACAGCGCGGCGCTGAAATGCCACTCGGAATCCTGCAGCTTGGGCGAGTTCATCAAAAGGTGCAGGTCGTTCTCGACGATCCAGTCCAGGTGGCGCAGGTACTTGCGGCAGATCACATCGAAGAAAATGATCGCCACCATCGGCAACAACAGCCAGGCCGCGCAGCGCCCGAGAAGACGCGGCGGCGCGTCGAGCACATTGGCGACGCGAAGGGCGCCGCCCGTCCAGCCGCCGATGTCCCTGTCGTCTCCCATCGCCGCCTCAATAATCGAAGATCGCGTGCGGCAACCACATCGCGACCTCGGGAATAGCCATCAGCAGCGCCACCGCCAAGAGCTGGAGCAGGATGAAGGGGATAATGCCGAGATAGATATGCCGCATCGTCACCTCCGGCGGCGCGGCGCTCTTCATGTAGAAAAGCGCGATTCCCATCGGCGGGGTCAGGAAACTGGTCTGCAGATTGACCGCGATCAGCATCGAGAACCAGTAGATGACGTCGCCTTGCGCCAAGTGGGCGCCGAAATCCAGCCGCTCGACAATCGGGGCGAAGACCGGCACCGCGACCAGCAGGATCTCCAGCACGTCGAAGAAGAAGCCCATGAGGAAGACGGTCGCCATCAGCACCACCATCACCGCCCAGGGGCCGAGACGGTCGGGGTCGATCAGCGCCAGGATCACCTCGTCGCCGCCCAGAATCCGGAACATGTAGGAGAAGCAGGTGGCGCCGATCAGCAGCATGAAGATCATGCCGATCATCAGGGCGCTTCGTTGCAGCGCCTCGTTCAGCACCCGGAAGGTGAGACGCTTGCGCCAGGCGGCGATGAGGATGGTGCCGACGACGCCGACGGCGGCGGATTCGGTGATCGTGGCGATGCCGGCGAAGATCGAGCCCAGCACCAGGAAGATCAGCACCGCCGGCGGCAGCAGGCCGCGCGCGATCATGCCCGCCACTTCGCCCAAGGGGCGCCCGCCGTCGCGCGCGAGATTCGGGGCGAGGCTCGGCCGGGCCCAGCTGATGCTCACGATGTAGACCAGGTAGAGGCCGGAGAGCATCAGCCCCGGAAAGAGGGCGGCGGCGAACAACACGCCCTCCGAGGTCGACAGCATGTCCGACATGAAGACCAACAGGACGCTGGGCGGAATCAGGATCCCGAGAGTCGAGGAGGCGGCGATGGTCCCCGTCGCCAGTGCCGGGTGATAGCCGAGGCGCAGCATGGTGGGGAGCGCGATGATCGTCATCATCACCACCGAGGCGCCGACGATGCCGGTGATCGCCGCCATGATCGTGCTCATCACCGTGATCGAGAGGGCGAGGCCCCCCGGCACCCAGCGCAGTAGATATTGCAGGGTCCGGAGCAGGTCGGCGGCGATTTCGCTCCGCTCCAGCATGATGCCCATGAAGATGAAGCAGGGCACGGCGATCAGCGTCAGGTTCTCGGCCGGTGCCCAGATCCGCACCACCATGTTGAGGAACTCGATCGGCCGAAACAGTTCCAGCGTCCAGCCGATCCCGGCGAAGACGAGGGCCAGGCCGCCTAGGATGTAGGCGACCGGCAGGCTGGTGAACATCAGCACGCCCAGACAGACGAACATCGCCAGCGGCAGCAGCGACAATATGTCCATTCCGCGGGCGCTCGACGCGCTAACGCAACTGGATCTGGTGGGCGTAGAGGTCGCCGTCGGTCACGGTGATCTGCTTGAAGCCGAGCATGCGGACGAGGTCGAAGAAGGTGAAGATGTCCTGTACCGCCAGGTTCTGAAACAGCTCGCTCCGGCGCGCTCGGGCGGTCAGCTGGGCCAGCACGGCGCGGGCGCGGTAGAGGGTGCGGAAGCTCTCGCCGTCGAGGCCGACGACGATCAGTTTCTCCGCCTCCGTCCCCTTGGCGAACATGGCGAAGCGCGGCGGATAGGGCATTTTCGCCTGCTCCGCCGTCTGGGCGACGATGAAGCCGATCCGCGTCTCCCGATCGGCCTCGTCCAGCACCCGGGCCCGGGCCTCGTAGACCTCGGAGCTGGTGATGGGGGGATAGTAGTAGGCGGCGTGGCGCTCCGCCGCCCAGGCTGGAAGGCCCACCGCGATGAATGTCACCAGCAGCAGGGTCGCGACAATGATGCGCATTAGGGCCTCCCGGGCACACGGCCCCGCTGGATCAAGAGGCGGCATTATGCCCAGCCCACGGAACACCCGGCAACATCTCCTGGCCAGGCGCCGCGACTCGGATATACTCGGCCGCATTCCTGGGCCCGGGCCCCGTCTTCGGACGCCTGTCAGCCATGTCCTTCGAGAAGATCGCCCTGGTCGCGAGCGATGCGCCGGAAGCCGAGGCGGCGCTGGCCGATCTCCGCCGCCGCTACGCCACCGTCCCGCCGGAAGCGGCGGATGTCGTGGTGGCCTTGGGCGGCGACGGTTTCATGCTGAAGACCCTGCATGACCATATCCCGCGGGCGATACCGATCTACGGCATGAACCTCGGCTCGGTCGGCTTCCTGATGAACGAGTACCGCGCGGACGAACTCTTGGAGCGGCTGGAACGAGCGGATGTCACGGTCCTGCATCCCTTGCGCATGACCGCCCGCGACAAGGACGGCGGGGTCACCGAGGCGCTGGCGGTCAACGAGGTCTCGATCTTCCGCCAGACCCAGCAGGCGGCCAAGGTCGACATCGTCATCGACGGCCGGACTCGCCTGGAAGCGCTGGTCTGCGATGGCGTCATGGTGGCCACGCCCGCTGGCTCCACCGCCTACAACCTCTCGGCCTACGGGCCCATTCTGCCGCTGGACGCGGGCATCCTCGCCCTGACGCCGATCAGCGCCTTCCGCCCCCGGCGCTGGCGTGGCGCGTTGCTGCCGCGCGACGCCCAGGTCGAATTCGAGATCCTGAGCGCGCCGAAACGTCCGGTGAGCGCCGTCGCCGACAGCTTCGAGGTTCGCGACGTGGTCCATGTCGAGGTGGTCGAGGACCGTGCAATCGGCTTCCGGGTGCTGTTCGACCCCGAGCACGGGCTGGAGGAGCGGATCCTGCGCGAGCAGTTCGTGGACTGAGGATGCCCGTGTATTACATGCGGTGACTCTCGATCAACGCGCCGAGCGCCTGTTTCTGCCTGCCCTCGTCGTCGAAGTTGGCGGGGTCGAGCCAGGCCTCGTAGGCCGCCTCGATGCCCGGCCAGTCGGCGTCGATCATGGCATACCAGGCGGTGTTGCGGTTCCGCCCCTTGTACATCGTCGCCTGGCGGAAGAGGCCTTCGTAGAGGAAGCCATACCGTTGCGCCGCCCGGCGCGAGCCGGCGTTCAGCGCATCGCACTTCCACTCGTAGCGGCGATAGCCGAGTTCGACGAAGACGCGGCGCATCATCAGGTACATCGCCTCGGTGGCGATGCGGCTCCGCTGCAAGGCCGGCGAATAGTTGATATGGCCGACCTCGATCACGCCCGGTCCCGGGTCGATCCTGAGGAAGCTGGCGACACCCAGCGCCCGGCCGGTTCCCGTATCGACGATGGCGTGGAACAGCGGGTCCTCGCCGGTGCAGTAGCCGGCCATCCACTCGCGGAAGGCATCCTCGGCCTCGAAGGGCCCGTAGGCGAGGTAGGTCCAGATCCGCCCCGCGGTATCCTCGCGGAAGGCGGCAAAGAGGTCGGCGCCGTGCGCCTCGACGTCGACCGGCTCGACCCGGCAATAGCGACCTTCCGTCGCCGTGCGGGGCGGTCGCGGCCGCGCCTCCCATCCGGGCAAGGCCACGCCGATCGGCTGCCCGAGTTCGTTCGTCCGTTCGCTCATCACCGTCACTCCGCTTGATTGGACGAGGTTTCTAGGGTGGTGCTGGTCTGGTGGAAAGCACCAATTACAGACCGAACGATCAGGCCACTCAGGCCACGTCCGGTGGCGATGGCACGTCTTCGGCGATGCCCTGTGCCTCGGCCAACAGACGGTAGCGGGCGCGGATCCGCGCCGTCAGGGATTCGGCCCCGCCCGGCGCGGCCAGCAGGTCGAGGAATTCGTCCAGCACGAGAGGGAAATGGCTCTCGTGACCGCCGTCGAGGTCAGGGTCGACGGAGAGGCGGAAACCGTCGCCCGCCACGTCCGTCGCCAGGCCGGAAAATTCAGGGACGAGCGCGGATATCGCCGAGCGGAGGCGAGCTTCGAAATCGCCATCGCGGCCGGGCGCGACGACGAGTTCGGCCTTGTGACCCGTATCGGGCCCCTGGCGAAAGACGATCCGGGCGCCGGTGCCGCGCACGGTGACGTTCAGCTGATCGCCGCCGCCTTCGGGTTCGCGCGCGCCCCATTCGGCGAGCATCCGGATCGGCACCGGCCCGATCCGGGCATCGATGATGCCGTTGCAGTTGAGATTGAGGACATCGTCCACGACCACGCCCTCGGCGAGGGGCGGATAGACGTCGGTCCCAGCGCTCTGGCGATACAGCTCCCTGTCCACCGGCGTCGCCCAGCGACGGGCCTGGATCGCCTCGACCTCGCATTCGGCGGCCTGGCCATGTCGGGTCGCCACGAGCCACTGGGCCTGATCGACGAGGTGCGATTGGATATCGACGAGGCCGTCGCCCTGCACGCGGGAATCGAAATACCAGTCCGGACGGCGGAGCGGTTTGCCGTTCACCAGCTTGTGGATGTGATGGCGCGAAGTCTGTTCGATCGCCGGCCCGCCGCTCTCGACATCGAAGTCGCCGAAGAAATCCGCCATGGCGACGAGCCGCTGGCGGAGCCGCGCGAGCGCTATGTGGCGGCTGGTCATGATGTCGACCGCCAGGGGCGGGCCGGGCGTGGTCACGGCCTCCAGATCGGAAATCGCCGACGGGTTGGTAAGCCAGGGCTTGTCGGCCAACACCTGGAAGCCCGCCTCGCGCAAGGCTCGGATGGTGGTGAGCTTGGTGTCGTTACGGCCCGCCAGGACGACGATGTCGCCGCGACGCTCGGCGATCAGGCGGGCAAGCGAGTCCGGTCCGAGGTGTTGCGCCAGTTCCCAGTTCGTCGGCGCTTCCGCCCGCCCGTTGAAGTTTTCCACCAGGTCGGCGAAGGCCCGGGCCTCCGCGCCCTCGGGCGCATAGAGGTGGATTTCGCAAGCCACGCGGGGGTTCACGGCGCGCAGCGTGAGGGCCGCGTGGAAGTGGCCCGGGTCGAGGAAAAGAAGTCCGTGCATGGCGCCAGCATAGCCGAAAAGCGCGCCGCCCGGCTTGGCATTTCGTCGCGGGCCGGCTATGCCGGGCCCACTCGCCGCCCGGTCCGGGCGGTCCGCGAAACCGGAGGAACCGAACGACATGAACGGCGCCGAAAGCCTGGTCCGCACGCTGCTCGCCGGCGGGGTCGACATCTGCTTCACCAATCCCGGGACCTCCGAGATGCATTTCGTCGCGGCCCTCGACCATGTGCCCGGCATGCGTTGCGTGCTGGGTCTTTTCGAGGGCGTGGTGACGGGGGCGGCCGACGGCTACTACCGGATGGCGGATAAGCCCGCCTCGACGCTTCTGCATCTGGGCCCCGGGCTCGCCAACGGCCTCGCCAACCTGCACAACGCCCGGAAGGCGAATTCCGGCATCGTCAACGTGGTGGGCGACCACGCGGTGCACCACATCCAGCACGACGCGCCGTTGACCTCCGACGTCGAGGGCGTGGCCGGACCGATGTCCGACTGGGTCAAGACCTCGCCCAATTCGACCACGATCGCCGCCGACGGCGCTCTGGCGATCGAGGCGGCGCGCACGGCGCCGGGCCATGTCGCCACTCTGATCCTCCCCGCCGACACCGCCTGGAACGAGGCGAGCGAGGTCGTCACCGCGCGCGATCCCGCGCCGCGCCGCCCGGTCGAGGCGGACGTGGTCGTCCAGGCCGCCAAGGCGATCCGCGCCGGTGGGGAAAACGCCACGCTACTGCTGGGTGGCCAGGCATTGAGCGAGAAGGGACTGGAATTCGCGGGCAGAATAGCGGCTGCGACGGGCTGCGGCCTGCTGACGGAGGGGGCCAACACCCGGCTCGCGCGCGGCGCCGGCCGCGTCCAGGTGGAGCGCATCCCCTATGTCGTCGAACGGGCCTTGGGCGTGCTGAAGGATGTCCGCCAGATGGTGTTGGTCGGCGCCCGCGCGCCGGTCGCCTTCTTCGCCTATCCGGGCAAGCCCAGCCGGCTGGCGCCGGACGACTGCGAGATCACCGAACTTGCCGGCGTCGCCGACGACATTACCGGCGCCCTGGAGGCCCTGGCGGCGGAACTGGGTGCCCTTTCGATCCCGCCCGCGCGTGTCGCCGCTTCCGGCCGGCCGGAAGCGGCGAGGGGGGCCGTCACTCTCGACGGCGTCGCCAGCGTGATCGGTTCGTTGCTGCCGGAGAACGCCATCGTGGTCGACGAGAGCGTCACCTCCGGCCGGGGCTTGTTCCCCCATACCGCCGGCGCTCCGCCGCACGACTGGATCAACAACCGGGGCGGCGCCATCGGTTACGGCCTGCCGGTGGCGATCGGTGCCCGGATCGCCTGTCCCGAGCGCAAGGTGATTGCCTTCGAGGGCGATGGCAGCGCGATGTATACGGTGCAATCACTCTGGACCATGGCGCGGGAAAACCTGGACATTACCGTCCTCGTCTTCGCCAACCGTAGCTACAACATCCTGCGGGGCGAACTCACCAACGTCGGGGTGCAAAACCCCGGCCCCCGCGCCGTCGACATGTTGAGCCTCGACCGCCCGGATCTCGACTGGGTCCAGTTGGCGAACGGCATGGGGGTGGAGGCGGCCCGGGTCGACGACCTGGACGGACTGCGCCGCGCCCTCGACGCCGGCCTGCAATCGGACGGTCCCTATCTGGTCGAGCTGGTGTTCTGAGGACCCGGCCATTTGACCCACGACGAATTCAACGCCCTCTGCCGCGGCCTGCCCGCCACGTCGTACGTGATGCAGTGGCACGGCAGCCATGTCTGGAAGGTCGGCGGCAAGCTCTTCGCCATCGGGCTCTGGGCCGGGGACGAACCGGCCTATACTTTCAAGGTGAGCGATTTTTCCTTCGAGATCATGCGCGATCAGCCGGGATTGCGCCCGGCGCCCTATCTCGCCAGCCGCGGCCTGAAGTGGATCCAGCACCACGCCCGGCCCGGTCTCGGCGACCGCGAGCTCGAGGCCTACTTGCGCGAGTCGCATCGCATCGTCGCGGCGGGCCTGGCGAAGAAGACGCGGCGGCAACTGGGCCTCGAGACGGGCCTCGCCGGAGCCGAGGGGTAATGCGAAGCGGGCAAGAACAGGCCCAGACCGAGCGCTTTTCCCATGCCTACCTGCAAGGCCGAACGCCGACCATGCGGGCGATCGAACGCCAAGTCTGCGGCTGCGACTACGGCGGCACCAGCTGGACCTCCCTCGCCCAGTCGGAACGCCTCGCGGCGCTGCTGGAACTGCGGCCGGGAACGCATCTCCTGGAATTGGGCGCCGGATCGGGCTGGCCGGGGCTGCATATGGCGAAGATCAGCGGCTGCGAGGTCGCGCTGGTCGATCTGCCGCTCGCGGGTCTTCGAATCGCCGCCGAACGCGCGATTGTGGAGGGCATCGAGGTTCGTTGCCGGGTCGCCGTCGCCGACGCCGCCCATCCGCCCTTCGCCGACGCCAGCTTCGATGCCGTGGGTCACAGCGACCTCCTGTGTTGCCTGGTTCCCAAGAGCGCGGTGCTGGAGGCCTGTCGGCGGGTGATCCGGCCGGGCGGGCGCATGGTCTTTTCGGTGATTTTCGTTGCGCCCGGCCTCGCGCCGCCCGCCTATCGGCGCGCGGTCGAGAACGGCCCCGAATTCATCGAGACGGAGAGCGACTATCCGACCCTGCTCGGCGATGCGGACTGGGACGTGCGGGAGCGCATCGACGTCACGGCGGCGTATGGTGCGGCCTGCGGTCGCCAGCTGGCGGCGGACGAGGCACACCGCACGGCGCTGGAAGACCTGCTCGGGGCCGCCGAACTCGCCGAGCGCTTGGCGGGATGGCGCTCGAAACTCGACGTCATCGAGGACGGCCACCTCCGCCGCTACATTTTCGTTGCCGTCCCGGTGGTCTGATCAGCGCAGCACGGCTTCGAAGTCGTCACGCCGCGCGGCCGGCGCCAGGTCGAGTGGGATCTGGCCGTCGTCGTTGGCGAGCGCCGGATCGGCGCCGAACCGGCGGAGCAGCTTGGCGGCGGCGAGATGGCCGGCGCGAACCGCCCGGTGCAGCGGGGTATCGTTGCGGCGATCGGTCGTGTTTGGACGGGCGCCCGCCTCCAACAGGGCCAGCAGCAGCAACGGCTCGCCCCGCGCCGCCGCCAGGTGCAGCGGCATCTCCACCATGCCCTTGGCCCGCAGCGAGGGATTGGCGCCCTTCTCGATCAGACGGCGAATGATCGCCGGCCGGTCCAGGCCCACGGCGTGATGGAGCGCGGTGATCCCCCGCCGGCTCCGGGCATTCGAATTGGCGCCGTGTCCGAGCAGCAGTTCCACCATCTCCACGTCGCCACCGTCGATCGCGGCGAAGAGCAGCGGATCGCCTTCCCGGGGAACGTTGGGATCGAAACCGAGGCGCAGCACCGTCGCCAGGGCGTCGCGCTCCCCCGCGCGAACCCGTCGTTCGAGCCCGTCGGCGATCACCTCCATCGCCAGCGTCCGCCCCAGCCGGGGCGCGCGCAGCACTTCCTCCAGCCGCTCCGCCGACACCCTGCCGCCCGACCCGAGGCCCCCGCGTTCCAGACGATTTCGGGCGATTTTGGCCGCCGTCGCGCCGTCGGCGCGGCGCCGGCGCGTATCGGCCCCGCCCAGGATCAGCATGTAGGCGTTGAGTTCCGCCCCGTCGAGCGCCGCCAGCATCAGCGCCGTCATTCCAGGCGCCTCCCCGAGCAGCGTCGCGCCGGCGGCGCCGATCGGGCGGTTCGGATCGGCGCCCGCGCCCAGGAGCCAGGCGACCAGCGGCCAGGCCTCGAGGGACGTCGCCGCCGCCATCAGCGGCGTGATGGAGAAGCGGGTCGGCCGGTCGATCTCGGCGCCGGTCTTGCGCAGCAGCCGGGCGATGTCTATCCGCCCGCCGAGCGCCGCATGATGCATGGGCCGCATGCCGCGCCCATCCTCCGCCGTGGCGTCGGCGCCGCGCCGCATCAGCAGCGCCACGACCTCCGCCCGACCCGCCAACGCCGCGAGCGAGATCGCCGGGGCCACCGCCTCGAACCCCAGATCGGCCGGTCCCCGGTGATCGACATTGGCACCGGCGGCCAGCAATGCCTCGGTCACCGCCGCATGGCCCGCCTCCGCCGCGAAACTCAACGCGGTGCGCCCGCTCGCCGCGCTCGCCCGATCGACCGCCGCCCCCGACCGCAGCAGGAGATCGACCAGCGCCACGTTCCCGCTCGCGGCCGCCAGCATCAGCGCGGAAATACCATTGGGATCGAGGGCGTTCGAATCGGCGCCGGCACCCAGTTCGGCGCGCGTGGCCTCGACATCGCCGTCGAGCACGGACCGGATCAGCGCCCCGTCGGCGCGCCCGTCCGCCGCGACGGACGAGGCGAGCAGCGGGGCGAGCGACAGGCAGAGGACGAGGTGGAACTTCGGCGCCACGCTTCCCTCACATGACAGGACCGGCGGGATATCCCCTGATAGGGCATTTTCGCTGGTTCGAAAACCGGACGGCTCGATCGATCGCGACCAGCGCGCGCGTCGCGGTCGCGATCCGCTCGATGCCGGTCTCGGTGACGATGCGGTTGTCGATCAGGCGGACGCCCAGGCCTTCCTCGGGCGGTAACGCGGTGGGCTCGACCGTCATCACCTAGCCGGCCTCGAGCGTGCCCTCGTCGCCCGTGAATATGTCGACCAGCGCGCCCCCGGCCGGTCGGCGAACGCCTCGGGGGTGAAGTCGCGCTTGGACATGGGAGGGTTTTCTAGCCGCTCTCCCGCTCCAGCCGAATGTTCGACCATTCGTCCAGCCGCGCCCGCCACCCCGGCGTGACGACGGTGAGGGAATTATCCTCCTCGATCAGCGCCGGGCCCGACAGGGTCTCGCCGCCGAGGCTCGCGCGGGCGCGGACGTCGGCCTCGTGCCAGCCGTGCTCGGGGCCGAGGTAGCAGCGCCGGCGGGCGGCGGGCGGGGCCGAGGCGGCGATTTCGGGGCGAAGCCGCTCGGGGACGCGGGGGCCGGTCGCGAGGCCGCGCGCCAGGCAGCGGACGGCGACGATCTGCACCTCTTCGTCGGAGCGGTAGCCGTAGGTCTGTTCGTGAGCGCCGTGGAAGGCGGCGATCAAACGATCGATGGCGGCACGATCCAAGATCGGAGCGGCGAGGTCGACCGAAATCGCCGAGTCCTGGCCCTTGTAGCGGGCGTCCAGACTGACCGTGAGCTCTCGCCGCTCGGCGCCGTAGCCTTCCAAGTCGAGCGCCGCTTCGGCCTCGCCCGCGAGGCGGTCGATGACGGCATTCGCGGCGGCGAGGTCGAGGTCCAGACAGTCGGCGTAGTGGGTGCGGATCAGGTGGTGCTCGACGTCGGCGAAGAGGAGGCCGAGGGCCGAGAAGAGGCCGGGAATGGGCGGGATGATCACCGTCTGGATGCCGAGTTCGTCGGCGACGTCGAGCGCATGCACCGGGCCCATGCCGCCGAAGGCGAAGAGGGTGAAATCTCGCGGGTCGTGGCCGCGCTCGGTCGAGACGGCGCGAAGCGCCCGGATCAGGCCCGAGTTGGCGACGTTGCGCACGGCCCAGGCCGCCGCCTGGACATCGAGACCAAGGGGATCGGCCAGGCATTGGGAAATCGCGGCCTCCGCCAGTTCCGGGCGAATGGCGAGACTGCCGCCCGCCAGCGCGTCGGGGTTGGTGAGGCCCATGACGACGTTGGCGTCGGTGATCGTCGGCGCCGTGCCGCCGGCGCCGTAGCAGGCCGGGCCCGGCTCCGCGCCGGCGCTCTCCGGGCCGACCTTGAGGGCGCCGCCCTCGTCGACGCGGGCGATCGAGCCGCCGCCGGCGCCGACCTCGGCCAGATCGATCGAGGGCACGCGGAGGAGATAGCCGCTGCCCTTCATCAAGCGGTGGCCGATCGAGACCTCGCCGCCGACCTCGTATTCCGGCGAGCGGCAGATTTCCCCATTCTCGATCACCGCCGCCTTCGCCGTGGTACCGCCCATGTCGAGGGTCATGACGTTGGCCAGTCCCAGCCGTTTGGCCAGGTGATAGGACCCGGTGACGCCCGCGGCGGGGCCCGATTCGATGATGTGCATCGGCATTAGCTGCGCCGAGGCCAGCGGCATCATGCCGCCGTTCGATTGCATCACCATGATCGGCGCCGCGATGCCGAGGCCCGCCATATCCTCCCCCATCGCCGCCGCGTAGCGGCCCACGGGGGGCTGGACATAGGCGTTGATCACCGTGGTCGAGGTCCGCTCGTATTCCTTGATCTCCGGCAGCACCTGGGAAGAGAGCGAGAGCCACCACTCGGGCGCCATTTCGGCGATGATCTCCGCCGTTCGCCGTTCGTGCGCATCGTCGGCATAGGCATGGAGATAGCAGACGGCAACCGCCTCGACCCCCTCGCCGACCAACCGCTCGACCGCTTGGCGGACGGCGGCCTCGTCGAGCGGTGTCACCTCGCGACCGTCGGCGTCCAGGCGGCCCGGCACTTCCATGCGCAAATGGCGCGGCACCAGCGGCGGCGGCTTCTCCCAGTTGATGTCGTAGAGCCGGTGCATCCGCATGCGGCGGATCTCCAGCACGTCGCGAAAACCCTGGGTGGTGATGAGGCCGGTGAGCGCGCCCGTCCGCGTGATGATGGCGTTGGTGGCCACGGTCGCGGCATGGCTGAACTCGGCGATATCGGCGGGGGGAATCGCCCGCGCGGCCAGCAGCGCCCCGACGCCCGCGCGGATGGCGCGGTTGAAGTCGGGCGGCGTCGACAGGACCTTGGTGGTGAAGGCGGTGCCGTCGTCCGCCAGCAGCACGATATCGGTGAAGGTCCCGCCGACGTCGACGGCCAGGCGCTCGCCACTCATGCCGTCGCCTCTTCCCGTCGCCGGCGTTCGGCCGCCGTCGCCGCGTCGTCGATCCCGCGCCCGCTTTCATCGAGCACGACGCCATAGACCACCCGCGCCCGCCCGGCCGTCACCTTCTCGGCGATCACGTCTTCCAGCACCCGCTCGGGCGGGCGGGTCAGCGGGTCGCCCCAGCCGCCGCCCCCCGGCATCTCGAGGCGTACCGTGTCCCCGGGCCCAGCCTGGGTGATGAACTTGGAGGGCAACGCCAACGCCGCCCCCGTCCGCCCGTTGGTGTGATCGATCCGCGTCGGGTGGGAGGGCTCGCCGCCGGCCAGGCCATAGGGCGGGTGCGCCATCCGGTCGGCGCGGAACTGCACCATGGTCTCGTCCATGAGAAAACGGTACTGGCGCACCATGCCGAGGCCGCCCCGGTGCTGGCCCGCGCCCTCGGTATCGGGCAGCAGGGCGTATTCGTCGATACGGATCGGATGGTCGGCCTCGATCAGTTCGACGGGGATATTGGTGATGTTTGAAACGGCGCTGCTCTGCGCGTCGTGCCCGTCGCGCCTGGCCGAGCCGCCGGCCGCTACCTCGTTCACGCCTTCCACCTGGATCCAGGCGCGGCGCCGGCCGTCGGGCTCCTTGTGGTAGCCGGCCATGGTGACGTTGGCGTCCGAGCCGCCGGAGCAGGCGGGCACGCGCTCGGGCAGCATGCGCGCGAAGGCGCCGAAGACCGCGTGGGTGACGCGCAGGCAGCCGAGATAACGCGCCGCCACGGCCGCGGGCGGCAGTGGATTGACGAAGCTCCCCTCGGGCGCGGTCACGCTCACCGGGCGGAAATAGCCGCCGGTGTTCGGGATATCGTCCCCCAGCACGCTGCGAACCACGGCATAGACCATGGACTTGGTCGAATCGAGCGGGCAGTTGATCGCGCCCGCGACCTGGGGCGAGGTGCCCGTGAAGTCGGCCTCGATCTCGTCGCCCGCCTTCCTGAGCGTTACCTGGATGGCGATCGGATCGCTCTGGAAACCGTCGTCGTCGATATAGTCGGTGAAGCTCCAGGCGCCGTCGGGCAAGGCCGCGAGCCCCCGGCGGGTGCGCGTCTCCGTATAGTCCAGCAGATCGTGCTGCAGGGCGACGAGCCGGTTCGCGCCGTAGCGTTCGGCTAGACGCAGCGTCTCGCGCTCGGCGAGGCGGAGTGCGGCCACTTGGCCGGCGATGTCGCCCAGTACCTTCTCCGGCACCCGGACGGCCTTCTCCAGCATGCGGAATAGGGTCTCGTTACGCGCGCCGGCCTCGTAGAGCTTCAGCGGCGGGATGCGCAGCCCCTCCTGCTGGATCTCGGTCGAATCCGAGGCGTTGCCGCCCGCGACCCGTCCGCCGATATCGACGTGGTGGCTCATCGCGCAGCCATAGGCCACCAGCTGGGCGTCCGCGTAGATCGGCTTGAAGAGGAAGATGTCGGGCAGGTGGCTGCCGCCCTCGTAGGGGTCGTTGTTGATCAGCACGTCGCCGGGGCCGATGCGACCGTTGAAATAGTCGAGACAGGCGAGCAGCGCCGGCGGCATGCCGCCCATGTGGATCGGCTGGCAGAGCCCCTGGCCGACCAGCTCGCCCTCCGGGCTCAACAGCGAGGTGGAGAAATCGTAGCCGAGGCGGACGACGGAGGAACGCGAAGTGCGCACCACCGTATTGGCCATCGCGTCGGAAATGCCGGCGAGCGCGTTGTTGATCACCTCCAGAAGCGTCGGATCGCTGGCCCCGCTCATCGCTCCACCTCCCCGCCGATCCTCACGCCATAGGTCCGGGCCGCGCGCTCTGGCGTGATCTTGCCGGCCTTGACGTCCGCCCGCACCGCCGCCGGATCGCGGCTCTTCGGATCGCCGTAGCCGCCGCCACCGCACCATTGCGTCTCCAGGATCTGGCCGCACCGGGTCCGGATCACCGACTTGCCCGGCAGCCGCCGGATCTGGTCGCCGTCCCGCAGGCGGACCATGGGGCCCGCCGCCGCCTCGCCCCCGGCGATGCCCCAGGGCGGGACTTTGGCCCGGTCGGAACGGGTGCGAACCTCGATCCCGGCCTCGATAAAACGGTAATTCCGCCGCATCGCCAGCCCGCCCCGGTAGGCGCCCGCGCCCTCGCTGTCGGGCGCGAAGCCGTAGGCCTCGATTCTGACCGGATACTCGCGCTCCAGGATCTCGACTGGCGTGTTGGCCTGGTTGGTGACGTTGGAGCCCTGTCCCTCCATGCCGTCCTTGTCGGGGCGGCCACCGCAGGCGATCTCGTTGAAGCCCTCGGTCAACACCCAGCTTCGCGGCGGGCTGGCCGAGGCGTCGACGCCCGAGATGGTGACGCTGGCGTCTGCCCCGCCTGGGCAGGCGAAGACCCGCTCCGGCGCCATTTGGGCAAGCGCGCCCCATACCGCGTGGTTGATCCGACGCCCGCCGACCTGGCGCGCGCCGACGGCGGCGGGCGGGCGCGGATTGACGAAGCTGCCCTCGGGTGCGGTGATGCGGATCGGACGGAAGAAGCCGGCGGTGCTGGGCAGGTCCGGGCCCAACAGCGCGCGAAGCGCCATGTGCACGAAGCTCGCGTTCATGTGCAGCAGGCCGGTGATCGAGCCGGCGGTCTGCTTCGAACTGCCCGTGAAGTCCACCGCGATATCCTCGCCGGCTTTCCTCACCGTGGCCCGAATGCGTATCGCCTCTTCGCTCAGGCCATCGTCGTCGACGATGTCGGTGAAGGACCAGCTGCCGTCCGGCAGCGCCGCGATCGCGCGGCGGGTCAGGCGTTCGGTGTAGTCGATCAGCTCGCGCCCGAGATCGCGAAACGCGGCGACACCCATCCGGCGCGCGAGATCCTGGAGCAGTCCTTCACCGAGGCGGAGCGCGGCCCGTTGCGCGCGGAGGTCGCCCAGCACATGGTCGGGGGTGCGTACCGCCTTCTCGATCAGCCGGTGGAGGGTCTCGTTCGGCCGGCCTGCCTCGATGAGTTTCAATGGCGGGATGCGCAGTCCCTCTTGCTGGATCTCGGTGTTGTCGTAGCCCTGGCCGCCCGGCACCCGGCCGCCGATGTCGGCATGATGACCGATGACGCCCAGCCAGCCGACCAGGGCCTGACCGAGATAGACCGGCTGGAAGAGGTAGATGTCGGGGAGGTGCTGCGCGCCCTCGTATGGGTCGTTCGAGATCAGCACGTCGCCCGGCGCCAAATCGTTCGCCCAGTGGGCGAGACAGCCGGCGAGCGCCGGCATCATGCCACCCAGGTGGATCGGGTGGCACATCCCTTGGCCGATCAAGTCGCCCTCGGCGTCGAGCACGGCGGTGGAGAAGTCCCAGCCGAGGCGGATCCCGGCCGAGCGCGCGGTGCGGTAGACGGTGATCGCCATCTGGTCGGCGATGCCCTCGAGCGCGTTGCGCATCACTTCGAGGCGGGTCGCGTCAGACATGGGCGCCTCGGGCTGCGATTCCCCAGACCGCCTCGACCACGCCGTCGCGCACCGCGAGATAGTGGCTGTGCGCGACGATCGTGCTGCCGTGATAGCGGGGGATCAGGCGCACCCGCTCGCCGATTCCGAGCTCCACGCCGTCGTCGAGGTCGAGGATGCCGTGTTCCGAGTTCAGCCGATTGACGGTCACGCCCGGCCGCCCCACGACCGCCGGCCAGCCGCCGTCGCCGGCGAGGCCCACCGCCTTGTGGCCGACGTCGAGCACGGCGCGATTTCGCGCCGGCCGGCTGATCACCGTGGCGATGAGCGAGAGGGCACAGCCGAAGCCGGATTCGGGCATCACCTCGGCCAGCCGCGCGTCCATCAGCGCGTAGCTGCCTGGATCGATCTCGGTGATGCCGTCGAGACGGCCGGCGATGTCCCAGGTGGTGGTGGCGCCGGCGCCGCAGATGTCGAACTCGAGGCCCGCCGCCTCCAGGTCCGAGCGGCAGTCGACCAGGCGCTGGAGGCGCGGCAGCGCGGCGGCGCCGCGCGCCTCGTAGTCGGTGATCATGATCGCGCCCTCGTGGGCATGCAGGCCGCGAAAGCGCAGGTTCGGGCGGCGAGCGGCGTCGCGTGCCAGCGCCAGCGCGTCGGCTCCCGGCCTAACGCCGCAGCGCTCCAGGCCGATCTCCACCTCCAGCATGACGTCGAGGCGGACGCCCGTGGCTTCCGCCGCCCGGTCCAGCAGGTCGAGGTGTTCCGGCGCGTCGGCGACGGCGATCATCGTCGCCCGTTCGGCGAGGCTCGCCAGCCGCGTGAGCTGGGAGGGGCCGACGACCTGTTCGATCATGCGCACTTCGGTGGCGCCCGCGGCGACCATCACCTCGGCCTCGCTGATCTTGGAGCAGGAGATGCCGCCCGGCACCGCGCCGTCGGCCGCCATCTGCAATTTCGCGATATCCGGCGACTTGTGGCCCTTGGTGACGCTTCGTACCCGGGCCGCGCGGTTCAGGAAAAAGTCGTGCATCCGCGTGATATTGGCTTCGAGTATCGGCAGGTCGACCAGCAGCGCCGGCGTCTCGATCTCGTCGAGCGTCATGCCGACCCGGCCGGGTGCGTTGTCCGTGAGCGTAGCCATGGGCGGGAGCTTAGAGCGTGATCGTTGCGGAGGGAAACAGGGGAGGAACGCGGACATGGCTCCCAGGGCGGCGAGGCGGCGTCGGATGGTGACGGTGCCCGGGAACTTCTCGCGGCGTTTCATTGCCTGGTCCTGGATTTCCATCGGTCCCCACGGCGGTCATGCCCCCGATGGCGGATCTCACCGCGAATCCCTTCACGCCTGCTTCTGCCCCGGCATGTCGTATGTTCCCCCAGGTAAGGGCGTTTCATAAGGAAATTCTGTTTTTCCGGGATTGACCCATTTTCACCGTCAGGCGCTCGATGCACCTGCGGTAGATCGCGTGTAAAAATGCCTCTACGCTTCGGCTGATCCGTACCAGGACGAGGCGACTATGGTGCATGACATCGGTGGATGGCTCAAGGAACTGGGGCTGGGCGAGTATGCCGAGGTGTTCGCGGAGAACGGTGTCGATCTCCGGGCACTCCCACACATGACCGAGGACGATCTACGTGAACTGGACGTCCTGTTGGGACACCGCCGCATACTTCTCGCTGCGGTCGCATCCCTCTCGGATCAAGAGCCCAGACAGCCGAGTGAGAAGATTACGTCAGAGCCGTCGTCGCAAGCCGAGGCCGAGCGTCGCCAACTAACGATAATGTTCTGCGATCTCGTCGGCTCGACCGAATTGTCCCGACGGCTCGATCCCGAGGACCTGCGTAATGTTTTACGGCGTTATCAGGACGCCGTCTCCGGCGCCGTGACCCGCTATGGCGGGCACGTCGCGAAGTTCCTGGGCGACGGCGTGCTCGCCTATTTCGGCTGGCCGCACGCCTATGAGGACCAGGCGGAGCGCGCGGTGCGCGCTGGCCTGGACGCGGTGAGCGCAGTCAACGTTGTCCAGGTTGGAGACAGTGCCGCCCTGGAAGCTCGCGTCGGTATAGCCACGGGCCAAGTCGTCGTCGGTGATTTGGTCGGTCAAAGCGGCCGTGATTCGGAAGCGGTGAGCGGGGAGACCCCTAACCTCGCGGCTCGATTGCAACAGGTGGCCACGCCTGGCCAGGTCGTCGTCGGCGAGGCCACGCAACGCTTGCTCGGACAAACTTTCGCGGTGGATGATCTTGGCCCTCGGGAGCTAAAAGGTTTCGACAGTGCGGTACAAGCTTGGGGCATTGTTGGCGAGGTTCTGGCGGAAAGCCGATTCGAGGCGACGCACAGCGCAACACTGACCCGGTTCGTCGGGCGGGAGCACGAACTGCACCTGCTGCTCGACCGCTGGCGCCTGGCCGAAGGCGGCGAGGGCCAAGTGGTGACGATTTGCGGCGAGGCGGGCATCGGCAAGTCGCGGTTGATGCAAAGCCTGCGGGACCGGGTAGCGGGCGACGATCATGTCCGAATCCGCTACCAGTGCTCGCCCTATCACACCAACAGCGCCCTTTATCCGACCATTCGGCAGATCGAGCGGGCGGCCGGGATCGCCCAGGATCAAAGCGGCGAGGAAAAACTTAGCAGGCTCGAGACCTTTTTGCGCGCGTCGGGCATGGACGTGGCAGCTGAAATCCCGCTCTTCGGCCATCTGCTGTCCCTGCCCTTCGAAGCGCGCCACGGCGCCATGACCCTCGCCGCGCAACAGATCAAGGAACGGCTGCTGGCCGCACTCGGCGACATGCTGTCGCGGCTGGCCGCTGGCCGCCCGGTCCTGTACCTGTTCGAGGACGCCCATTGGATCGATCCGACTAGTCTCGAACTTCTGGAACAAACCATCGCCCTCGTGTCGGATTTGCGCGTTCTGCTGATCGTCACCCATCGCCCGGGATGGCAGCCGCCGAGTGGCCATGGTCACGTCACCTCGCTGCTGCTCAATCGGTTGAGCAAGGCGCAAGGTGCGGAGATCGTGAACGCGGTTACCGGCGCTCACCTGGGCGACGAGGTGGTGGCGCGAATCCTTGCGCGTGGCGACGGAATTCCTCTGTTCATCGAGGAATTGACCCGAACCTTAGTGGAGGGCGGGGGATCGATCGAGGAGGCCGACGTGCCAGCGAGCCTGCAGGCCTCGCTGACGGAGCGCCTCGACCGCTTGGGTGATGCTAAAGAGGTGGCGCAGATCGGCTCGGTCGTCGGCAGGGAGTTCTCGCAAACAATTCTCGCGGCCGTGATGGAGAAGACCGCGGCCGAACTTGAGGAGGCGCTCGAACGGTTGGTCTCTTCGGGACTGATATTCCGCCGGGGGGAGGCGCCGGACGCAGTCTTCAGCTTCAAGCATGCCCTGGTGCGGGACACGGCCTACGACACCCTGTTGCTGGCATCGCGTCGCGCCTGGCATCGGCGTCTCGGCAATGTCCAGGAACAGAGATTTCCGGCCATGGCCGACAGCGAGCCCGAGGTCGTCGCCCACCACTGGCGCGAGGCCGGCGAGCCAGCGCGCGCCATACCGCGCCTGCTTCGGGCAGGCCGGGCGGCGAGCGAACGCTCGGCGAACCTGGAGGCGGTGGCGCACCTGACCCAGGCCCTGGAGCTGCACGACGCGCTGCCGGAGGAACAACGGGACGACCAGTTGCAACTGGAAATCCTAGTCGCGCTCGGCCCGGCCCTCATGGTCGTCAGGGGGTTCTCCCACCCCGAAGTGGGGCAATTGTGGCAGCGGGCGCAATCCGCGGGCGTCGATTATCAGGACCCGGAAAGCCGGTTTCGGATTGCCTGGAACCTGTGGCTGTACAACCACGTCGGCGGCAATCTGGCGGCGGCCGGGCGGTGTTCCGACGATGTCATACGTTTGGCCGAGTCCAGCAACGGCAACGAGGAACATCACCTAGAGGCGCACCACGCGGCCTGGACCACCGCGTTAGGGCGGGGCCGGTTCGGGGAAGCCCGCGTCCACTGCGAAAAGGGCATCGAAATCTACGACGAGGATCGCCATCACATCTGCACCTACTCCTACGGCGGTCACGATCCAGGCGTTTGCGGGCTCGTGCATCTGGGCGCGGCCTTGTCGCTGCTCGGTTTCCGCGATTCCGCTCTCCTGCGCGGTCGCCGGGGTATCGAGTTGGCCATGGGCCGAGCATCTCCATTGCGCACGGCTTCCTCTGTCTTCAGCTCATCACGTGGCGCGATCCCGAGCCGTTGCTGGAGGCGTCCCGGCTGGCGATCGCTGCGGGCAATCGATACGGCCCGGAGAATTTTCGGGCGCTCGGGCAGGTCGGACAAGGCTGGGCGAACGTCGTGCTCGGGCGTGACCAGGGCGGCCTCGGGGAAGTCGAGGATGCCGTCGAGCATTACAGGCGCATTCGCGCGGTGTCCCGATTGCCGGTCTTTCTGCTGGTTCTGAGCGAGCTGTGCCTGGTCTCGGGCGATGTCGAAAAGGCGCTGGCCGTCGTCGACGAGGCCCTGGTCCTGGTCGAGGCGGGCGTCGGGGAAACCATTTGGGCCGATGCGACTCGCCTCAAGGCAGAAATCCTGCTGACCCAATCGAGCACGCCCGATGCGACGGCGGCGGAAGCGCTGTTCAAATCGGCGATTGAAATCTTCCGCCGGCAGGAGGCCAAGCTGGTGGAGCTTCGCGCCGCCCGTGGGCTGGCCCGCCTGTGGCACGAGCAGGGCCGGACGGCGGCGGCGCGTGAACTTCTCTCGCCGATTTACGACTGGTTCACCGAAGGCCTCGACGCGGCGGATCTGAGGAGCAGTAAACTGCTGTTGGACGAGCTTTTATAGGACCAGAATGCACCAATTTGCCACTGTGCAAGAGCCCGTTTGTGGCCGAGGCTGTTGAATAAGTCGCTGGACGACGATTTCGGGAGCCGTTGACGCAACAAATGGAATCGCCGAGCGCCTCGAAACGATTTCTTCCTGCGCCTGCTGAAGCCATCGCGAACCAATCTTTCGTGTCCGAGACCCCAAAATAGTTTTTCAACAGCCTCGGCTACAAATCGCCTAAGCAACCATGTCTGCCTGTCGGGGACTCGACCCCCGATGGGAGACGTCGCCTGGAAGCGGGTCGGGAAGCGCCGTGGTTCGTCGGGAGGCGCTACCGCTTCGAGCGTTCCATCAGCATGCGCCCGCCGCCCCACCGGTGGCGGATGGGACCGCGCACGCCACGCGGGACATCGAACGGCGCCGGATGTCCAGCACGCCGCCGCGTCGGTCGGATTGAACCGTACAGTAGCGCAGCAGGGCCTGTTTGAGCTTGGCCCGACCCCGCTGAACGCGCGACTTCATGCCCGAGGACGACAGGCCGAGGCGCCCGGCCGCCGCGCGCTGGCTCAACCCTTCGATATCGGTCAGCATCAACGCCTCGCCATAGGGCGCCGGCAGATCGCGGATGAGCGGGATCAGGCAGCGCGCGGCGGCCGCATGCTCGTTTGTAGCGCACCCGGTTCCTTGGACACAAGTTTGTCTCACGCGGCGGGCCTGATTGAGATCGCGGCGTGCCACGCCTGACGAGCTTGAGCGGGGCTCAGGTAGCCGTTCTTTTCGACGATCCACTGGGCATTGTAGAGTTCGACGAAGTCGCGGACGGCGTCCCGCAGCTCCGCGATGTTGCGGTAGATGCGACCATGGATGATCTGTTCCTTCAGCGTGCGATTGAACCGCTCGGCGACGCCGTTGGTCTGGGGCTCGGCGACGAAGGCGTAGGACGGCTGGATGCCCCAGAACTTGATCTGGTTGGTGAAGTGGTCCGACAGATACTGGGAGCCGTGATCCATCCGCAAGGCCAGCCCCCGAGCCGCGCCGGCCGCGGTCGAGCCATACAGCCCGGCAAGCCCCATGGAGATCGGCTGCAGGGCGGCGAAGCGGTCGCCGCGCTTGCAGACATGCCAGCCGACACACTCGGCGTTCCAATGCTCGACGGCGGTGAAGATCCAGCCCCAGCCGTCGTCCACCGTGAACACCCGAACGCCATCGGTGCCCCACATGAGGTTCGGGGCATGAGTGATGATCTCACCGTCATGGGGATTGCCGCCACGGCGGCGGCAGCGATGGGGCGAGAGCAGATTGTTCTCGCGCATCAGGCGGAGCACCCGCTTGCGGGCAACCCGGATGTCGCGACAGACCCGAAGCCGAGCCCAGACCTTGCGGTAGCCCTCGCCCTCCCAGGGCGATGCCTCCAGGTCGGCTTCGATCGCCACCAGCAGCGCCTGGTCCGAGATCGCGGGCTTCGGTCCCCGACGCTTTGCCGGCGGCTGCTCGGCGTGCTGGCCGGAGGTCATGGCGTAGAACGAGGAGCGGGCCATGCCCCAGGCGGCGCAGACCCGCCGCAGGCCGTAGGCCAGACCCGTGCCGGGCGAGGTGGCGGCACTCATCGCCGCGACCTCCGCCGCCCCAAAGGGCCGAAGGTCTCCGTCTTGGCCTCCAGCAGTTCCACCTGCATGGTCAACTCTCCGATCCGCTTCATGGCGCTATCCAGTTCCGCCTGCACCGGATCGCCCTTGCGTCGCTTGAGCGAGGCGTCGATCCCGCCGATCGCTTTCTCACGCCACTGCTCGAGCCGGAAGATCTCTACGCCCAACTGGCGCGACAGAAGTTGCACCGGCTCGTCACGCAAAAGCCGCGGAACGACCTCACGCTTGCGCGCCACCGTCCATCGCTGGCCAAGTCCCAGCGGGCCTGCCGGCAAAGCCTGGCCTGGGGAAAACGTGGACGAGCCAAGCTCGCCCGCATTTACCACAGGCCCATCAACAGCAACTTTCTTCTCAAAATTATCGGCCATGTTCCGGTCCTCCTTGGACACTTCGATTAAGCCAATTCTGTGTCCAAGGAAATCGGGTCCGACTCAGCCGCATGCTCGTTTTCACCCTCGGCCGCGACGGGATTCCGGCCATCGCCGTCGATCTCCGCTCCGGCCTGGACCAGCGCGCGCCATTCCGCCGCCCGGCGACGGTAGTGGTCGGCGACCGCATTGGCGGCGACGCGGAACATCCAGGCGGTCGGGTTTCGGGCGGCCTCCAGCGCGCCCTGATGCTCGACCAGGCGCAGCAGGATATCGCCGACCAGGTCTTCCGCCGCGCCCGGATCGACCCGCGCGCGCACGTAGGTGCCCAGCCGAGCTTCGAACTCGGCCCAGGCCTCCGGGGCCAACCGCGAGGGCTCGCTCATTCCCGGACCTCGTTCAACAGCAGCCGGCCTTTCCCGGCGCCCGTCCAACCCGGGGATCGTCGTCCGTGACCCTATACCATTCCCAACGAAGACCCTGGGGCTCGTTCGACCAGACCTTGTCCTGCGTCGCGTGACAGCAGGTCTCGTCGCGCTGGACGTCGTCGAGAATGCCAGCCGCCGCCAATCGCGCTTCCGCGCGGTCGACGTCCTCGTCGGTCATGACTTCGACGCCCAAGTGGTTCAGGCGCTCGCCGGCGCCGGGGTTCTCGAACAAAACCAGCTTCAGCGGCGGCGTCCGAAGCGCGAAGTTGGCGTAGCCGGGCCGGCGCTTGTGCGGCGCGGCGTCGAACAACTTGCCGTAGTAGGCGACGGCCTCGTCCAGATCCCGAACGTTGAGCGCCAGTTGAAGTCGCATGGTCTCATCTCCTCTCTTGAAACGCCTTGCCTTATATGACGCGACACCGTCTCGAAGGACGCAAGTTTTTCACCTCCCCGGCAACGAGGCTACGGTCGGGCATCTCGACGCGGCGACGCCGCGGAGCGTCACGCCAGCTCGCCGACCACCCGCAGGCGGACGCGAAGCGTGTGGCCGGGCATGTAGGCCATGGGGATGTCCTCGCGGTCGACGACTTCGAGCGTCGCTGGATCGGCCCCGGCCTCCACCGCGCGGCGTCCAGCCTCCTCGCGCGCCCGAGCCAGGGCCTCCGCGCGCGGCAGGTCCTGGTAGATGCGGTCGACCTCGCCGCTCACCTGGGCGATGGCCGCGCCGACCGCGTTGGCGACGTCGCGGTGGGCGACGTGGCGTACCGCCGAAATACCCTCCATGTCGTCCCCCACGAGGAAGGCACCGCCGCCGACGGCGATCAAGGGTACGGGCTCCGGCCCCGGCAGCATGCGGTCGACGGCATCGGCGATCCTTTCGTGCGCCTCGGCAAGTGCCGTGGCGGTGAAGGCGGGGTCGAGATCGGCGACACGGGTCGCGTCGCCGAGCGCGATCAGCCCGCCCGCCACGGCGACGTCGGTCAGGGTCAGGGTCTCGCCGCCGAAGACGCGGGCCGCCTCGGTCAGCTCATGGCCGACGGAGTGGGGGCCGATCTTGCTCGGGTCTTGCGTATCGACGACGCTGCCGCCGCCGAGCGCGATGGTGGTTACATCGGGCATCCGGAAGGCGCTCCTGACCCCGCCGATATGGACGACGCCGTTGGCCTCGCGCGGGAAGCCGCGCACCAGCGTGCCGACGTCGGTCGTGGTGCCGCCGACGTCGACGACCACCGCGGCCTCGGTCGCGGTGAGGAAGGCGGCGCCCCGAAGCGAATTCGTCGTGCCGGAGGAGAAGCTCAAGACGGGGAAACGCTCGGCCGCCGCCGCGCGGGCAATGGTGCCGTCGTTCTGGGTGATGTAGAGGGGTGCCTCGATTCCGTTTTCCGCCAACGCCCGTTCCAGCCCGACGACGGTGCGGCGCGCCAAGTCGATCAGCGCGGCGTTCAGCAGGGTGACATTCTCCCGCGCAAGCAGGCCGATCAGGCCGAGCTCGTTCGAACAGGTGACGGCGACCTCCGGTGCCTCCTCGGCGAAAATGGCGCTGGCCTCGCGCTCGGCCGCGTCGATCACCGGCGAGAAGGCGGCGGTGATGGCGACCGCGCCCAGGCCGGCGTCGCGGATCTCCCTCGCGGCCGCGCGGATGGCGTCATGGTCCAGGGGCACGATCGGCCGGCCGTCGACCTCGTGCCCGCCGCGTGCCATGTGGCTCGCGCCCTCGACGATTTGGCGAAGGTCGGTCGGCCAGTCGGCGAAGGGCTTTACCTGGGCAGCCGCCGGCAGCGAGATCCGAAGGGCCGCGACCGGCGCCAGGCGCGCGCGCTCCATCACCGCGTTCAGGAAATGCGTGGTGCCGATCATCACGGCTTCGATCTCGCCAGTGGCGACGCCGCTTTCGGCCAGCAGGGTTTCGAGCGCGTGCCTCACCCCCGCCGTCGCCTCCGCCGTGGTCGAAACCTTGACCGCATGCACGACCTCGGCGCCCGCCATCAACACCGCATCGGTATTGGTGCCGCCGACGTCGATGCCGATCCTCATCGGCCCGCCGCCTGGTCGAACAGCGAGACGAAATCGAGGTCGAAGCCGAAGGCGCGCGGGCCGACATGGGCGAGGCCCTTTTCGGAGAGCAGGATTTCGGGCGCCGGCAGGGCGATGACGGCGACGCGCTGGCCGAAGCGGATGGTCTCGGTGCCGATGGCCTCGCCCGAATCGGCGTCCAGCACGCAGATCAGGTCCGGCACCGTGACTTTCACCGCGCCGTCCAGGCGGCCGACCGAGAACTCGTTCTGGAAGGAGAGTTCGAACTCTCGGCCGCGAAAGTCGCCGAGGCCGGAAATGGCGAGTTGGCCCCAGAGATGGCCCTCCGTCGTCCGCCGCTCGACGTCGCTCACCTTGCCGCGAAAGACCACCAGCCCGCCCTGGCTTTCGACGACGGCGGCAACCACGTCCTCGTGCGCGGCACGGGCCCGGCGGACGATGCGGCCGATCTCGATCGCCTTCGTCGCCGTGTGGAGCACGGTGCAGTCCTTCACTTCGCGGCCGCTGCGGGGCGCCTTGCAGGTGGCGGCGGCGGAGCCAACGACGGTGCAGACGCGGCGTCATCCGCTCCATCCAGGACCAATCCTCGGCCTCCGCGAAGATCACGCTATTGTTGCGGATATCGACCAGGGTCCAGGGATAGGCCGGCAGATCGCAAATGGCGAAAGTGGTCATGTCGGCCTGAGGGAAGGCCCGGCCCATCGCGTCGCAGTCGACCACCGGGAGTTTTCGGTGCGCCGCGCCGAGGAAGGCCTGCAGGCAGTTGGCGCCACCCACCTCCCAGATCATGACGGCGTCGAAGGCCCGGCCGATATGGTCTTCCATCAACTGGATGGTCTCGGCGATGACGGTGCCGTCGTTCAGCCGCTCCTGGATCACCAGCGGCGCGCCCATCTTGCCGACGCAGGCGACGAGCGCGTCATCGTCGAGCTCCAGGGGATCGACCAGGTCGAAGACGGCGCCGTCGGCGTGAAGTTGCTTCAACTCCAGCAAGGCCTGATAGGGATCACCGCCGCCGCCGGTCCCGAGGATCCAGGCCCCCGTCGCCAGGTCTTCCAGGTCTTCGAGGCCCAGCCTGCGGCGATCCATTCCCCACTCCCCGCTCCCTCGCGCGGCGCAGTCTATCATTGGAAGTTCGGCAGAATCTCGTCGACGAAGATACGCATGTAGTGGATCTGGCGATCGAGATCGCCGCGCTCGGTGTTGAACCAGAGGTTGGTGGCGCCGGCCTCGGCCAGGACCCCTATCCGCTCGATCCAGTCAGCCACGTCGCCGGCGAGGGCATATCGTTCCAGTCCGTATTCGGTCAGGCCCAGCTCGGCCATGCGGCGGGGATTGCGTCCGGCCTCCAGCACATGGTCGTAGAGCTCGTAGCCGTCGACATATTCCTGGATCTTGGCCCTGAGTTGGCCCGGCACGTTCTTGCCGTCGAGCCCGAAGCGCATGGAGTGGTTGAGGATCGAGGAAACCGAGGCGTGGATCCGCTCCACCGCCGTTTGCCGGTCCCGGTCGAGGGAGGAGCGGGTGGTGAACCAGACTTCGACCTCGCCCGGATCGCGCCCCTCGGCCCGGGCGCCGGCGGCGACGCGGGCGTGGGTATCCTCGATCACCTCCGCCAGCAGACCGGCGCCGGAGATGACACCGTCGAAGATCCGTCCGGCGAGGTGGAGGGTCTTCGGCCCCTCGGCGCAGAAGGTGATGGGAATGCGGTCCCTGACCACCTCGTCGTGCCAGCGCACCCGTTGCGGCCGGCCGTCGTAGCCGCCTTCGCCGGTTCGGATCAGGTCCCGGACGCAGGTGACGTAATCCTCGATCCGGGCGCGGCTCGCGGGCTGGAGGCCGATGTTGTAGACCGCGCTGTCGCCGCTGGCGATGTCCATGAAGGCGCGGCCCTCGGTCAGCGCGTCGAGCGAGGCGAGGAAGGCCGCCATCACCTGCGGCTCGCGGGTGAGCGGATTGGTCGGGTGCAGGCCGACGAGCGCGTTCCGCGCGGCTTGCGCGATCAGCGTCGCGCGGACATAGGTATCGCCGCCGATGAAGCTGGTGTCGTAGGTGCCGATCATCTCGATGCCGGCATCGTCGATGACGCGGATCAGCTCGGCGAACTTTTCCAACTGGCCGCGATGCGGGAAGGCGTCGTCGCCCGACACCATGACGCCGAAACGAAGTCCCGGGGGCATCGTCGCCTCAGACTTTGGCGATCAGCGCCCGCATGGCCGCGAACAACGGGCCGTCGGGATCGGCCATCGCCTCGCCGACGGTGAAATGGTTGGTGCCGGGAACGACGAGATATTCCGGCGCGAGGCCGGCGCCGCGCGCCACTTCGCCATAGCGCAGGCTCTGATCCCGCCAGCCCTCCGGCTCGTCGCCGCCGACGGCGACCACCATCGGAACCTTCACGCCCGGCCCCTCGGCGAGGCAGTCGTTGCGCGCCGCCATCCCGGAATCGAGCTTGACGTCGTCGTTGATCGGCAGGCGGGTGACGATCTCCGGTTCGTAGATGCCACTGACGCAGATCGCGCCCTTGATCAGGCCGGCCATGTCGCCGCGCCGCAGCATGGCGGCGACGAGATGCGCGCCCGCCGAGTGGCCGGCGAGCACGATCCGACCGGTATCCCCGCCGAAGTTGTCACCGTTCTCATGGACATGGACGACGGCGCGGGCGATCTGCTCGACGATTTCGTCCAACGTCACGGCGGGACAGAGATCGTATTCGACGTTGACCACGACGGCGCCCGCCCGCGTCCAGGGCGGCGCGATCCAGCTGTGTTCGCTCTTGTCCAGCGCCCGCCAGTAGCCGCCATGGACGTAGATCAGGATCGGCGGGGGGGTGCCGAAGGTGTAACCCTTCGCGGGGTGGCAGTCGTAGACCTCGCGGGAACTGTCGCCGTATTGCAGGTCGTACCAGCCCTCGATCTGTGTGCGCGCCTTCTCGCCCATCCGGGCCAGCGCCGCGATCCGCTCTTCCGCGTCCGGCACCGCCAGACGGGGCGAATAATGCGGAGCCATGGCGTCGTCGTCCATGTTGCGCCAATCGAATGTCATGTCGCCTCCGAAACGTGGATTCGCTCGCCACCAAGGATAACATCCTCCGGTCAGGGCGCGCAGCTTGGTCGAATCCTACACCATCTCGATCATCGCCGACGGCGCGCCGGTCCGGCCGCCGCCGGCGCGGATCTTCACGGCGCGAGCCCCAGTTTTTCCGCGAGGCCGATGCGCTGGAACTTGCCGGTGGCGCCCTTGGGGATCTCCGCCACCACCACGACCTGGCGCGGCACCTTGAAGTCGGCCAGCCGTTCGCGGACGAAGGCGCGGACCTCGCCCACGTCGATCTCGGCGCCGTCGCGGGCGACAATTGCCGCCGCCACCTCCTCGCCGAGCTTGTCGTGCGGCATGGCGAAGGTCGCCGCATCGTCGATGTCGGGATGGTCCAGCAGTACCTCGTCGACTTCGCGCGGGCTCACCTTCTCGCCGCCCCGGTTGATGATTTCCTTCAACCGGCCGGTGATGGTCAGATAGCCCTCCGCGTCCAGCACCCCCTGATCGCCGGTGCGGAACCAGCCGTCGTGGAAGGCGGCCGCGTCGGCTTCCGGGTTTTCCAGATAACCGGAGGTGACGTTCGGGCCCCGAATCACCACCTCGCCGACCTGGCCGGGCCGCAAATTCGCGCCCGTCTCGTCCATCACCCCGATCTCGGGCCCCGCCGCCATGCCGACGCTGCCGGGCAGCCGAGTCCGGGGCGGCAGCGGGTTCGACGTCATTTGATGCGCCGCCTCGGTCATTCCGTAGCTCTCGATCACGGGGCAGCCGAAGGTCTCCTCCAGCGCCTCCATGACCTGGGGCGGCAGGGCGGAGGAGGAGGAACGGATCAGCCTGAGATCGAGCGCCTCGAGCACGTCGCGATTGCGTTCCGCGCGGACCAGGATCGCCTGGTGCATGGCCGGCGCGGCGGTGTACCAGGTCGGCCGGACCTCGGCCATCCAGGCATGGACGCGAAGCGTGTTGAAGCCTGGACAGCACCAGACCGAGGCACCGGCGGCCAAACTCGCCAGCACCGCGGCCACCAGCCCGTGGACGTGAAACAGCGGCATGATGGAGAGGCAGCGATCGCCCGGCTCGAGGCCGAGCGTAGCGGCGATGTGGCTGGCCGAGGCGGCGATGTTGCGGTGGCGGAGCGGCACCATTTTCGGCCGCGAGGTCGTGCCGGAGGTATGCAGCAACAGGGCAATCTCGTCGGCGCCGCGACGGCGCGCGGTACCACCGATGGTCTCTCCCTCCAGCCGAAAGGCGCCGGCGGGACCGGTCTCGTCCGGGATCAGCTCGATCACCGGCACGCCGCGACGGCCCGCGACGTCGCGGGCCGGTCCCCCCTCGCCGGCCAGCACCACCAGCGCCCGCGCGTTCAGGTCGCCGAGGTAGAAATCGAACTCGGCTTCCCGGTAGGCCGGATTGAGCGGGGCCGTCGCGGCCGCGCAAGCGATCGAGAGGAAGGCGCTCGCCATCTCCGGCCCGTTCGGCAGCACGATGGCGACGTTGTCGCCGGCGCCGATACCGAGCGCGCTCAGATGGGCGACCACGCCGTCGACGTGACGGCGTAACTCCCCATGGCTCATCGCCCGGCGTCCAGGCGCGCCGATCGCCGGCGCATCGTCGGCGCCGCGCGAAATTACCGCCTGCACATCGTCGAGGTCGCTCATCCACCGTCCTTGCCGTGTTGGCCGCGAATCGAATTGAGGGGGGGGATAGCACGAAAGCGGAGCCGTCAGAACCGGTTATCGCGCCACCGAGCGCGCAATTTTTTTGCCTCAATTCGTGAAACGTATGCATTTGTGATAGAATGCTCGGAACGTCAGGAGGTTGGGTCATGGACGGCAAGGGTTTCCAGGTGTGGCTTTCGGCGGCGCGCGGGCTGACGCGCGTGCAGCGGCACGAGGCGCTCGCGGTGCTGTCGGGCCGGAGCGAAGGCGAGGCATCGAAGGCCGCGATCGAGCTTGGTGTGGACGAGGCCCGGCGCTGTCCGCACTGCGCGAGCGAAGGGGCGGTTTCGCGCGGTATGGCGCGGGGTCTGCGGCGCTACCAGTGCAAGGGCTGCGGCAGGACCTTCAACGCGCTGACCGGTACGCCGCTGTCGGGCCTGCACCACAAGGAACGCTGGCTGTCGTTCGGGGCGTCGCTGGCGGAGGGGGAGACGGTGAAGGCCTCGGCGGCGCGCTGCGACGTGGCGGTGAGCACGGCGTTCCGCTGGCGTCACCGGTTTCTGGCGGCGGCGCGGAGCGATTCGGAGGTGCTCAAGGGGATCGTGGAAGCGGACGAGACCTACGTCCTGGAGAGCCGGAAGGGCGCGCGCGGGCTGGGACGCAAGGCACGGCGGCGGGGCGGCAAGGCGAAGAAGCGCGGCCTCTCGCGCGAGCAGGTGCCGGTTCTCATGGCGGCGGACCGGAGCGGGACGACGGTGAGCGCGGTGCTGCCCAGGGTCGACGCGGCGGCGCTCACGGCTGCTCTCGACCCGGTGGTCGCGAAGGACGCCCTGCTGGTCTCCGACGGTGGCGCGAGCTATCCACCTTGCGCCGCCGCGCTCGGGGTGAGCCACGAAGCACTCAACCTTGCGCCGCCGCGCTCGGGGTGAGCCACGAAGCACTCAACCGCTCGGGGGAACGGGTTCGGGGCGATCTGCATGTGCAGACGGTGAACAGCCGCCACAGCCGGTTGAAGGACTTGCTGCGTCCCCGCCGCGGCATCGCCACCCGCTATCTGGACAACTACCTGAGCTGGTTCCACCTCGTCGGCCTCGCCCCCGGCGCCAATGACCGAGCCTGCCTCGCCGCCGCCGTAACAAGGTGATGCATACATTTCACAAATTGAGCCTTTTTTTCCCCGCTTCCGTGCGGCTATTTTCCGCCGGCGCCGGCGCTTCTCATGCTCTACGACGTCGCCGACGCACCCGTGACCTCGGGCCACATGTCGCGGATATGGTCGTGCAGGCGCATGGTGTGCTCGCGCACGAGGCGGGAGGCGAGGTCGGCGTCGCGGCGCTCCAGGGCCTCGATGATGCCCATGTGGTCGGCGAGGGAGTGCACGGCCCGGTTGCTCTCGCCCATGGCGCGGCGGCGGACGGCGTACATGTGCAGGAACAGGCCATCCGCCATTTCGCGGATCATCGCACAGCCCGAGAGCTTGAGGATCCGCTGGTGGAACTCGATGTTGGCCTCCGAATATTCGGCGATGTCGGCCCGTGCCTCGTTCATGCTGTAGCGGGCGGCGAGGCGGCGGAGGTCGGCGAATTCCGCATCGCTCGCTCGTTCCGTCGCCAGCCGTGCCGCCATGCTCTCCAGCGCCGCCCAGACCACCACCATCTCCTGGATCTCTTCCAGGTTCTTGCGCCGGACGTAGACGCCGCGCCGCGCCTTGATCTCGACGAAGCCGTCCTGTTCCAGCCGCGCCAGCGCCTCGCGGACCGGCGTGCGCGAGATGCCGAGCTGCGCCGCCATGCGCCGCTCGTCGAGGCGCAGGTCGGTCTCGGGATCGTAGATGTTCATGGCGACGATCGCATCGCGCAGGACCTCGTGGATATGGTTCTTCAGCGTGAAGTTCGTCGCCACGGGGCTGAGTTCGAGGGTGTTCACCGCTCGCGCTTTCGGCGGGCCGCCGTCACTCGGCCGCGTCCCGGCGCGTGGCCGCGCCGACGGCGCCCGAATCAATGATTTCCCGCAGTTCCGCCCCCCCGTAGCCGAGCACGTCGGCGAGGATCTCCACCGTGTGCTCGCCCAGCAGCGGCGAGCGCACCACCTCGGCCGGCGAATCCGAGAGCTTGACCGGCAATCCGACCGAGAGGTAGGGGCCGCGCTCGGGGTGGTCGACCTCGACGATGGTGCCGGTCGCGCGCAGGCCCTCGTCCTCGGCGATCTCCTTCATGGAGAGGATCGGGCCCACCGGAATGTCGAGCGGGTTGCAGATCTCCATCACCTCGAACTTGCTCTTGGTCATGGTCCAGGCCTCGATCCGCCCGAAGATCTCGTTCAGCTTGTCGAGCCGTTCGGGCGGGGTGGCGTAGCCTTCCTTGCTCTTCCACTCCACTTCGCCGATGACGTCGCAGATCTTCTCCCAGGCCGCCGCCTGGGTGATGAAGTAGGTGTAGGCGTCCGGATCCGTCTCCCAGCCCTTGCACTTCAGGATCCGGCCCGGCTGGCCGCCGCCCGAATCGTTGCCCGCGCGCGGCGTCGCCTCGCCGAAGGGGATGCCTTCGCCGTGTTGGGAATATTCGGTGAGGGGCCCGGCCGCCAGCCGTTGCTGGTCGCGCAGCTTGACCCGGCAGAGGTTCAAGACGCCGTCCTGCATGGCCGCCAGCACCTTCTGCCCGCGCCCGGACTTCTCGCGCTGGAAGAGGGCGGAGACGATGCCGAGGGCGAGATTCAGGCCGGTGCCGCTATCGCCGATCTGCGCGCCGGTCACCACCGGAAGGCCGTCGGGGAAGCCGGTGGTCGAGGCGGCGCCGCCGGCGCATTGGGCGACGTTCTCGTAGACCTTGCAGTCCTCGTACTGGCCCGGCCCGAAGCCCTTGACCGAGGCCATGATCATGCGCGGGTTGATCTCCTGGATCCGCTCCCAGCCGAAGCCCATGCGGTCGAGGGCGCCGGGCGCGAAGTTCTCGACCAGCACGTCGCAGGTCTCGATCAGGCGGGTCAGCACCTGTTTGCCGGTCTCGTGCTTGGAATTGAGCTCGATCGAGCGCTTGTTGTGGTTCAGCATGGTGAAGTAGAGGCTGTCGGCGCCCGGCTTGTCGACCAGCTGGTTGCGGGTCGGATCGCCGGAGCCCGGGCGTTCCACCTTGATCACGTCGGCGCCGAGCCAGGCCAGCAGCTGGGTGCAGGTCGGGCCGGACTGGACGTGGGTGAAATCGAGGATTCGGATACCGTCGAGGGCCTTCATCTGGCGCTCCTCCCTGGGTCTTGGGCGTTCGGGCTCGGCCGTGCCGCCTATTTCTTGGCGACGATGCTTTGCGGGTTGAGGTTGCCGATCCGCCCGCTCTCGGTGCCGGCGGTCGGATCGATCACGGCGTTGACCAGGGTCGGCTTGGCCGAGGCGATCGCCTCGCGCACCGCGCGGCCCAGTTCGTCGGGCGAGGTCGCGGTGAGGCCGATGCCGCCGAAGGCCTGAATCAGCTGGTCGTAGCGCGTGTCCTTGGTGAAGACCGTCGTGGCCGGATCGCCGCCGGCGGAGTTGACGTCGGTGCCGCGGTAGATGCCGCCGTTGTTGAAGACGACGACGCAGATCGGCAGACGATAGCGGCAGACGGTCTCGATCTCCATGCCGGAGAAGCCGAAGGCGCTGTCGCCCTCGATCGCCAGCACCGGGCAGCCGGTCTCGACCGCCGCGGCGATGGCCTGGCCCATGCCGATGCCCATGACGCCCCAGGTGCCGACGTCGAGCCGCTTGCGGGGCTTGTACATGTCGATGATGGAGCGGGTGAAGTCGAGGGTGTTGGCGCCCTCGTTCACCAGCACGACGTCGGGATTGTCGGCGATCACGCCCTTCAGCGCGCCCAGCGCCCCGTGGTAGTCCATCGGCACGTTGTTGTTCCGCAGGCGGGGCGCCATGCGGGCGACGTTGCTCTCCTTCTTCTCATGAACCGCGTCGGTCCAGGCGGCGGGCGGCGGCGCCCAGTCGTCGCCCATGCCGTCGAGCAGGGCCTGGACGCAGGAACCGATGTCGCCGACCAATGGCGCGGCGATCTCGACGTTGCTGTCCATCTCCTTGGGCTCGATGTCGATGTGGACGAAGCGTTTCGGCGCCTCGCCCCAGGTCCGCCCCTTGCCGTGGCTCAGCAGCCAGTTGAGCCGGGCGCCGATCAGCATCACCGTGTCCGCCTCCTTCAGCACCAGCGAACGCGCCGGGCCGGCCGAGAGCGGATGATCGTCGGGCAGCAGGCCCTTGGCCATGCTCATCGGCAGGTAGGGGATGGCGCTCTTCTCGACCAGGGCGCGGATGGCCTCGTCCTCTTGCGCGTAGGCGGCGCCCTTGCCGAGGATGATCAGCGGCCGTTCCGCCGCCCGCAGCACATCGAGCGCGCGCTCAATCGCGTCCGGCGCCGGGATCGCCCTCGGCGCGGGATCGATAACCTCGACGAGGCTGGCGGCGCCCGCCTCGGCGTCCATCGCCTGGCCCAGCAGAGCAGCCGGCAGGTCGAGATAGACGCCGCCCGGCCGGCCCGAGACGGCGGCGCGGATCGCGCGGGCGATGCCGATGCCGATGTCCTGGGCATTCAGAATTCGGTAGGCGGCCTTGCACAGCGGCTTGGCGATGGCGAGCTGGTCCATCTCCTCGTAGTCGCCCTGTTGCAAATCGACGATCTCGCGCTCGGACGAGCCGCTCAATAGGATCATCGGGTAGCAGTTGGTGCTGGCGTGCGCCAGCGCGGTCAGGCCGTTCAAAAAGCCGGGCGCCGAGACGGTCATGCAGACGCCGGGCTTTTGCGTCAGATAGCCGGCGATCGCCGCCGCGTAGCCCGCGTTCTGCTCGTGGCGAAAGGAGAGCACGCGCATGCCCTCGGCCTGCATGAAGCGGCCGAGGTCGGTGATCGGGATGCCGGGCACGTTGTAGATGGTCTCGATGCCGTTCAGCTTCAGCGCATCGATCACCAGGTGAAAGCCGTCGGTGAGCGCGCCCGCCTCCCCCGCCTCGTTCTGGATCTCGGCTTCCCTCGTCGCCATGTCTCGATTCCTCCCCTCGCGCGGGCCTGGGGCCCGGATTTCGGTATCTGGTATACCAGATACCGAAGGCGCCGCCAAGCGGCCGCGCGGGAGGCGAGCGTAAAGGGGCGCCTCGTTTTCCGAACGACGATGGCGGCGATATCATCAATCGACCATGCGGTCCTTCTTCGAAATCTTTTCGATCAGGCCGTTGCTGGATTAGGCTCGATTTCCTCCGGTCTGCTCCCTGATCCGGTTTTGAGACCGGCTCAGGTCGCGATCGCACATTCCGGTGGCGGGATGGTGACACACAAACGTCACAAAACCAGACAGGTCCTGTGAGGGCCTGAGCTTGCCGGGGTTTCGTGGACACCTGATCATTTGGGATGGAGGAGTCCACGATGTCCCGCAAACGAGCACCGTATCCGCATGCGTTCCGCGCCCAGCTTGTCGAACTGGTCCGGGCCGGCCGCACGCCCGAGGAGCTGAGCCGGGAGTTCGAGCCGACGGCACAATCGATCCGCAACTGGGTGGCCGCCACCGATTTGGCGGAGGGCCGCCGCACCGAAATCCCGACGGGCCGGGAACACGAGGAGTTGAAACGGCTCCGGCGTGAGAACCGGCGACTTCGTCAGGAGCGGGAGATACTGGCAATAGGTGAGCGGGATCAGGAAACGGTCCAGTGGACCGTTTCCCCCGCGAACGCCTGGTTCGCACGGGAGACCGACGCGATATCGGACGGCTCTTTGCGTTCGTGAAGGCGTACCAGGCCATCTACCCGAGCGCCATGATGTGCCGGCTGCTCGAAGTCTCCACCGCCGGCTATCACGCCTGGCGCCGCAAGCGGCCAAGCCGTCGGGAGATCGACGACGCGGCGCTGACGGCGCGGATCGCCGAGATCCACAAGGCGTCCGACGGCACCTACGGGTCGCCCCGGATCCATGCCGAGCTTCGCGATGAAGGCATGGCCGTCGGTCGCAAGCGGGTCGCCCGCTTGATGCGCCTGGCCGCCCTGGCGGGCGTCAGCCGGCGACGGCGGCCCAAGACGACGGTTCGGGACGAAGAGGCTCGGCCGGCGCCGGACCTGGTGGAGCGCAACTTCCACGTCGAGGCGATGGACGAGCTCTGGGTCGCCCTTGCGAAAGGCTTACGCGCCGCCGCCGGCGCCACGGTCCTTTCTCACACCTATGTGCCGACCGCGACCGGCTTTCTCTATCTGGCCGTGGTCCTCGACGCTTTCAGCCGCCGCGTCGTCGGCTGGTCCATGGAAACCCATCTCAGGGCCGCCCTGGTCTTGCAGGCCCTCGACATGGCGGTCAAACGACGGCAGCCGAAGAAGGTGATCCATCACTCCGACCAGGGCTCGCAGGGTGAGTTCAATCGGTCGTCGCAACACTCTGGCATAGGAGGTTGCTATGACGGTACGCAGACGGCGGTCGGATTGGTCTGGACGGAGCAAGTTGCATTCGCCAGGTCGACCGGACTCGGCACGGCGTGAAGAGCTTGTTCGGTTCTGGGCAGCGATTGCGACGGGGCGTTCGAGCGAGGACGCGGCCCGAGATGCCGGTGTATCCCCTCCGGTAGGCTCGAGGTGGTTCCGGAGGTCGGGCGGCATGCCACCATCACATTTATCGCAATCGGCCAAGCCGCTGTCAGGACGTTACCTGTCTTTCGAGGAACGTGAGGAGATTGCTCTTCTGCGCGCCCAGGGAAGAGGCATACGTCATATTGCTTGCCGGCTGGAGCGAGCACCGTCGACGATCTCCCGCGAGGTGCGGCGCAACGCGGCGACCCGAAGCGGTGGCCTGGACTACCGAGCAACGACGGCGCAGTGGCATGCTGATCGATCCGCCAAAAGGCCGAAGCCAGCCAAGCTGGCAACGAATGAGGCGCTGCGGCGCTATGTGCAGGATCGGCTTGCGGGTCGGATCTCGGCACCGGATGGAACGGTGATCGAGGGGCCACGCGTCGTCTGGAACGGTCGTCGGCATGGGCCGCGGCAGCACAGGCGATGGGCCAGGGCCTGGAGTCCTGAGCAGATCGCGCACCGTCTTCGGATCGACTATCCTGGGGACGGGCCCGAGGATCAAGCCATGCGGATCAGTCATGAGGCGATCTATCAGGCGCTCTACGTACAGGGCCGCGGCGCACTCCGTCGTGAGCTGACCGCCTGCCTTCGCACGGGAAGGGCACTGCGCGTGCCTCGGGCACGTAGCCGCCGGCGGGGCAAATCCTTCGTCACGCCTGAGATCATGATCAGTGAACGATCGGCGGAAGCAGCTGATCGGGCCGTACCCGGACACTGGGAAGGTGACCTGATCATCGGCTTGGGCAGATCGGCGATCGGCACTCTGGTGGAACGCACCACGCGGTTCACAATGCTGCTGCATCTTCCCCGAATGGAAGGCCACGGCACCGTCCCGCGCGTAAAGAACGGGCCTGCGCTTGCCGGTCATGGGGCTGAAGCGGTTCGCGATGCCATCGCCCGGACGATCACGACATTGCCAGCGCAGCTTCGCCGCTCGCTGACCTGGGACCAGGGAGCAGAGATGGCCAGGCATGCGGATCTGCGGATCGCAACCGGCCTTCCCGTCTACTTCTGCTGTAGCGCACCCGGTTCCTTGGACACAAGTTTGTCTCACGCGGCGGGCCTGATTGAGATCGCGGCGTGCCACGCCTGACGAGCTTGAGCGGGGCTCAGGTAGCCGTTCTTTTCGACGATCCACTGGGCATTGTAGAGTTCGACGAAGTCGCGGACGGCGTCCCGCAGCTCCGCGATGTTGCGGTAGATGCGACCATGGATGATCTGTTCCTTCAGCGTGCGATTGAACCGCTCGGCGACGCCGTTGGTCTGGGGCTCGGCGACGAAGGCGTAGGACGGCTGGATGCCCCAGAACTTGATCTGGTTGGTGAAGTGGTCCGACAGATACTGGGAGCCGTGATCCATCCGCAAGGCCAGCCCCCGAGCCGCGCCGGCCGCGGTCGAGCCATACAGCCCGGCAAGCCCCATGGAGATCGGCTGCAGGGCGGCGAAGCGGTCGCCGCGCTTGCAGACATGCCAGCCGACACACTCGGCGTTCCAATGCTCGACGGCGGTGAAGATCCAGCCCCAGCCGTCGTCCACCGTGAACACCCGAACGCCATCGGTGCCCCACATGAGGTTCGGGGCATGAGTGATGATCTCACCGTCATGGGGATTGCCGCCACGGCGGCGGCAGCGATGGGGCGAGAGCAGATTGTTCTCGCGCATCAGGCGGAGCACCCGCTTGCGGGCAACCCGGATGTCGCGACAGACCCGAAGCCGAGCCCAGACCTTGCGGTAGCCCTCGCCCTCCCAGGGCGATGCCTCCAGGTCGGCTTCGATCGCCACCAGCAGCGCCTGGTCCGAGATCGCGGGCTTCGGTCCCCGACGCTTTGCCGGCGGCTGCTCGGCGTGCTGGCCGGAGGTCATGGCGTAGAACGAGGAGCGGGCCATGCCCCAGGCGGCGCAGACCCGCCGCAGGCCGTAGGCCAGACCCGTGCCGGGCGAGGTGGCGGCACTCATCGCCGCGACCTCCGCCGCCCCAAAGGGCCGAAGGTCTCCGTCTTGGCCTCCAGCAGTTCCACCTGCATGGTCAACTCTCCGATCCGCTTCATGGCGCTATCCAGTTCCGCCTGCACCGGATCGCCCTTGCGTTGCTTGAGCGAGGCGTCGATCCCGCCGATCGCTTTCTCACGCCACTGCTCGAGCCGGAAGATCTCTACGCCCAACTGGCGCGACAGAAGTTGCACCGGCTCGTCACGCAAAAGCCGCGGAACGACCTCACGCTTGCGCGCCACCGTCCATCGCTGGCCAAGTCCCAGCGGGCCTGCCGGCAAAGCCTGGCCTGGGGAAAACGTGGACGAGCCAAGCTCGCCCGCATTTACCACAGGCCCATCAACAGCAACTTTCTTCTCAAAATTATCGGCCATGTTCCGGTCCTCCTTGGACACTTCGATTAAGCCAATTCTGTGTCCAAGGAAACCGGGTCCGACTCACCGTCTACTTCTGCGAACCGCACAGCCCTTGGCAACGCGGAACGAACGAGAACACCAATGGACTGCTTCGACAGTACTTCCCGAAAGGAACCGATCTGAGCGCACACAGTCCGGACGTACTCGCAGTTGTTGCTGACGCGCTCAATACACGGCCCCGCAAGACCCTCGGATGGAGAACTCCCGCCGAAGCTCTGGACCAGTGCTTGCAGGCCAGTCAAACTGAACGTGTTGCGACGACCGGTTGAACCCGCCCAATATACCTCGATCGACTTCGATGCCCGCTGTGGCAAGGCCGGCATCCGCCCGTCGATGGGTTCCGTCGGCGACGCCTACGACAACGCCATGGCCGAGAGCTTCTTCGCCACCCTCGAATGCGAGCTGATCGACCGCCGACGCTTCGAGAACCCCGACCACGCACGCCGCGAGGTCTTCCAGTTCATCGAAGGCTGGTACAATCCCCGAAGGCGGCATTCCGCCATCGGTTATAAGTCGCCCATCAACTACGAGAGGAGCATACCCCCCGTCGCGCCAATCTTTGACAGTCCACGAAAGCGGGGGAACTCCAATTTTCTTTTTTTTCGAAATCATTGGAACCTCCCAGTTTCCGTTTTTATGATGCGGCCGTACCAATGCCGCGACCGCGACGGCGCTCACGCTCGGCGACATGCGGGAGCCTCGCCGGTTGGCATAAGTCTAGGGAATCGAGCCGTCGCGTACCCTTCAAGGTCGCGTGATCATGTCGGCCAATCGCCAAACCGACTTTGGGCATCGAACCATGGAGTCCGCTCGCCCGCCCTCGGGATGCAATCGTCCAACGGACCCTCGACCGGTATCCCCCGCTCGACGGCCGATCCTGGACACCAGAATAGCCATCCGGGCCGCCAACGGCAATTTTGATTTCGATTTGATCTCGATGCGCGCGGCCGGCGCGTCAGACGACCAAACCGATCGCGCCCCCCGGCCCGATGACGTCGACCGCCTGGCCGAGGGCCCGGCGGTAGGCGAGAAACGCCGCCTGATGGGTCGGGTCGTCGGCGGGTTGGGCGTCGTCGCGGGCCTGCGCGAACTGCTGGGCGAGGAAGGGGCTGGAAGCGGGAAACGGAGAGCGCGCGCGGTTGGAATCCTCCGCGATGCCGGTCCGGCGATCGGCCCGGACCCGGCGTTCCATGACCTCGCCGCTCCGGGCGCCATTGGCGATGAAGTTGCGCGGCAAGACCCGCTCGGGCCGCCGGGACTGTTCGGAGCGGGACTCGCGCTCCCGATCGACCACGGGCGCGACCGACCGCGCTCCCGTCCCGTCCAGCGGGAGGGGCATCGGCGGCGGAATTTGCGCGCGCGGGGCGACGGTCGACATCGGCAATCCGTTCGAAATTTCGGACACGTGGACAAGCAAGGACGTTTTCGCCGGACACTGGCACGGGCTCGAACCTGTTCATTAGGCGGGAAATCATAAACGAATCGAAAATGTCCCGCACCTTGAAAATGTCCCGCGTCCTTGGACGTTAACTTTATAAGATTAGATTTCGGTAACCCTTTGAGGCTCTACTGCGGGTCTCGCGAAACCACCGGTACGTTCATGTCCGAGCATCACGAAACAGCGCTCCTCGCCACAGCGGGGATCGGCGAGGCGGTTCTCACGCGGCTGCTCGGGACCGCCTCGTCCCATCTCTACGTCTGGGACGTGGAGAGCGACGTGTTACGCCTTTCCCACCCCTGGCCGGCGATTTTCGGCGCGGCGCCGGCGGGTGAGCCGATCCTCGGCCGGACGCTCGAGGGTCAGATCGCGCCGGGCGACGCGCCGACCCGCATGCTGGCGATGGCGGCGCTGTTGGAACGGGACGAGGCGTGCGATTGCCACTACAAGCTGCGCCGCGCCGACGGCGAGATGGAATGGGTCGAGGAGCACGCGATCGTCGCCCCGTCGGCCCCCGACGGTGGGCGCCGGGTCCTCGGCACGCTCCGCGTCGTCAGCGAGGCGAAGGCGCGGGAGGAACGGCTGCGCCGGGCGGCCACCTACGATCGCCTCACCGGGCTCTACAACCGGGAGCGACTGGCCGAACTGATGGACGGCGATCTCGCCGACTGCCGGCGCGAGGGGCGACGCTGCGGCTTCCTGCTGGTCAACGTCGACAACCTGGGCATACTGAACGAGGCCCATGGCTTCGCCGTGGTGGACGAACTGATCCGGGGCGTCGCCCGCTGTGTCGAGCGCCAGCTCGAGGGCAATGCGCTGCTGGGCCGGGTCGGCGGCAACCAGTTCGCGATTTTGCTGCCGGAATCGGACTCGAGCCGGCTCGCCGGGACGGCGGAGACGATCCGAAGCGCCGTTCGCGCCGAAGTTTTCCGCGCCACCGTCGGCGTCCTCTCCGTCACCGTCTCGATCGGCGGGGTGATGGCGCCGGACCACGCGGGCGACGTCACCTCGATGTTCGGCCACGGGGAGGAAGCGCTCGGCCGCGCCAAGCTCGGAGGTCGGGATTGCTACGTTGAATATCACCACTCGGCCCGGCAGTCGGCCGACCGGCTGTCGAGCCTGCGGCTCGGCGAGCGGGTTCTTGCGGCCTTGAAGGGCCACCGGCTGCGCCTCGCGCTCCAGCCCGTGGTCCGCGCCTCGGATCGGGAGGTGGCCTTCCACGAGGCCCTCCTCAGGATGGAGGTCGACGGCGGCGAGGTCCTGCCGGCCTCGGCCTTCATGCACGTGGTGGAACAGCTCGGCCTCGAACGGCTGGTCGACCGCCATGCCCTCGATCTGGTGATCGAGGCCCTCGAGGCCGCGCCGGATTTGCGCCTGGCGATGAACATCTCGGGCGGCACGGCGGCGGACGGAACCGCTTTCGCCCAGCTGCTCTCGGCACTGCGGGCGAACGCGGCGGTGGCCGACCGGTTGATCATCGAAATCACCGAGACCGTGGCGATGCGCGACACGCACGAGATCGCCTGGTTCATCGACGGGTTCCGCGAGCTCGGCACCCGCGTCGCGCTGGACGATTTCGGCGCCGGCTACTCGTCTTTCCGCCACCTCAAGAATCTGGCGGTCGACCTAGTGAAGATCGACGGCCAGTTCGTCCGCAGCGCGGCGAGCGTGCCGGAGAACCAGCTCTTCATCAAGGCGCTTGCCGATCTCGCCCGGGGCCTGGGCGTCGCCACCGTCGCGGAATGCGTCGAGAACGCGGCCGATGCCGCGATGCTGGCGCGCCACGACATCGACTTCATGCAAGGCTATCATTTCGGCCCGCCCGTGCTGGCCGCGCTGGTCGACGCCCAACCCGCCGTCACCGTCGCCTCATAGCCCCGTCCTCCCCCAGCCCAACCGGGCCAGGGTGGCATCGGTGGGTGGCCCGAGCCGGGGGCGAGGGTGGCCGGGACCAACCCCGAATTGCTATAACGTCCCTCGCCGGCCCGGCGGCCGGTCCGGATAGGGGAGGGAGAGTTTCATGTCGATTTTGGTGATTGGCGGCGCCGGATTCATCGGCCGCCGGGTGATGCCGCGTCTGGTGACACGCGGCGAGCAGGTGACCTGCATGGATATCGACGTCGCCACGGCGACGGCCGCCTTCGCCGATCTGGGCGAGAACCTGACCATCCGGCGCGGCGACGTCACCTCGTTCGACGACGTGGTGGGCGCGATGATCGAAAGCAAGGCGGAGCGGGTCATCAACCTCTCCTATTTCATCGGCGATCTCGACCCGCACACCGCCTTCAAGCTCGACATCCAGGGCATGGACAACTGTTTCGAAGCGGCGCGGATCACCGGCGTCAAGCACACGGTCTTCGCCAGCTCCATTGCCGTCAGCGGCCAGCAGAGCCATTTCGGCGACCGGGCGGTCGACGAGGAGGATCCGCGCCACGGCGACACGCAGTATGCCGTCAACAAGATCTACAACGAGTGGCAGGCGCACGATTACCGGCGCAAGTTCGGCATGACCATCACGGCCGTGCGGCCCGCCAACGTCACCGGGCCGGACAAGAAGTTCGGCTCCATCGATCACGTCAACTGCATGTGCGAGCCGGCGCGCGGCAATACCGTCACCTTCCCCCACGCCGACGCCATGCGCTGCGTGATCCACGTCGAGGACATGGCCGAGGTCTTCGCCCGCGTGCTGATGACGGACGCGCCCAAGCACACGACCTACGGCTCGGGCGGCACCGGCTTGAGCCTCTCGGAACTGGCCGACCTGGTCCGCGCCGAAATCCCCGAGGCCGATATCCGCTTCGAGGCGGAGAGCGGTGGCAAGGAAATCTCCGGCAACTACCTGATCGACAACAGCCGGGTGATCGAGGAGTTCAGCGTACAATACGCGCCCTTGTCCCAGCGCGTCGCCGAAGTCATCGCCGACATCCGCCGCGACCTCGGCTGACCGCGTTCCGGACGAAGACGCCCGACCCGATAGTCCGAGCCGCGCCGGATCTCCCTCGGGCGTGGCGGCGGCGGCGCGCGTTCGCTGGCGCGATTGGCGCGGCTGGTTTTGTTCCTGTCGCGGTTCCCACTACGATACGTCGGGTCGAATCCGTAAAGGGCCCGCGCCTCGAAATTTGGATATTCCCGACCATGTCTTTCTGGACCCAAAGCTGGTTCGCGTAGGTTGAGTGGGTCATGGGCAAGGCGAATATCCCGGACCGCCTTCCCGGAATCATAATCACCCTGACGATCGTCGCCGGCGTGTTGATCTTCATATCGCGACTGGACCCGGGCGCCGGGGACGGGGGAGTGGTGGCGGTGGAGGTACCCGCCCTCACGGCCGATGCACGGCGGGGAAACCGGCTGTTCGATGCCAACTGTGCCCGGTGTCACGGCCCGAACGCCGCCGGTGGAACCGGTGGGCCCCCGTTGGTTCATCCCATCTACAACCGCCGCCACCACGGCGACGAAGCCTTTCAGGCGGCGGCCAAGTCCGGCGCGAGCCAGCACCACTGGAAGTTCGGCGATATGCCGCCAGTGCCGCATCTGGGCCGGGAAGACATGCGAGTGGTCATTCGATACGTTCGTGAACTCCAGCGAGCGAACGGCATCTGAATCGGTATACCTTGCATGCAGGATCCAGCGTATTTTCCGTTCAAGCGGATTCGCCGGGCCACCCGTCCCCGTCGGGCCGGCGGGTCCCAACCGGAAACCCCGAAGGAGGAAACATCACCATGGCAACCGAGAAACCCGTCTATGACCTGATCCCGCAACTCGGCAAACTGCGCGACAACGTGCTGTTCGGCGACGTCTGGGAGCAGCCAGAACTGACCTTGCGCGACCGCAGCCTGGTCACTTGCGCGGTGCTGACGGCGCTCTATCGCACCGACGAGCTGAAGGGCCACATGCAGCGCGCGCTGGATAACGGCGTCACCCACGACGAAATTCGCGGCATGATCACCCACATCGCCTTCTACGCCGGCTGGCCCTGCGCGGTGAACGCCGGCCGGGTGGCGCAGGGGATCTTCAACGATGACGACTGAGCCGTGACCACCGGCTTCGAGTTCGAGACGGAGGCGATAGATCTCCCGACCGGCGCCTTCGCCGGCGGGCATCGCCGCCTGCTGAGGTGGGAGGGACGGGTCCTGCTGGGCCTGACCCAGGGCCCGTTCCGCCCCTACCTCTTCCCGGTCCTGAGTCCGGCCGGCCATCTCGTGGTGGCGGAATCGCCGCCCGACCACCCGCATCACCACGGCCTCTGGATCGGCGCCGACCACGTCGCCGCCCACGTGCCGGCGGGCGAAGGCGGCGAGGAACGCTACGACTACAACTTCTACGTCAACCACGTCTTCCAGGGCCGCGCGCCGGGGCGCATCGTCGCGCGCGAGACGGAGGGGGCGGCGGACGGAGAGGTCTTCCGCATTACCCAGTGTCTCGACTGGGTCGGGCCTCCGGAGTGGGGTGCCCCCGAAGGCCGTCTGGTCGCGCGCGAGGCTCGTGTCACCGGGGTCCGGCCGGGCGCGAAACATCACCTGATCGACATCGCCTCGACCTTGGCGCCGACCGAGTGGCCGCTCACTTTCGGGCCCACCCGGCATGCCTTCTTCAACGCCCGCGCGGCGGAATCGATGCGCCTCGATCGCGGCGGGCGGATGTCTGACGGGGATGGCACCGCCACCGCGGCCCCGATCACCGCCGGCACCGCCCCCTGGGTCCGTATCGAAGGCCCCCTCGGCGGTGGCGCCCGCGCCGGCCTGGCCATGGTGGTCGGAGGTGCCGCGAACTGGTTCGCCACCGACTGGGGCGTCATCACGGCGCAACCCTGGCGCGACGCGGCGGCGCATCTGCCGCTCGGCGGGAGGCTCGTGCAACGCGCGCGGTTCGTGGTCCACGACGGTGATGGCGGCGACATCGAGTTCGACCGTCTGGCCGCCGACTTTCGCGCCTAACCCGGTTTTCGGCCCCAGACCTGGACCACCATGTAGCTGACGCTGACCGTGCGCGGGTCCTGGAGATGGGCGCGGCAGGCGGCCACGGTGGCGTCGAACGCGCTCCCGTCCGTCAGCCCCATCGCCAACACCGCGTCCTTCAGGGATTCCATGGTCGTCGGCAGGAAATCGGCCATCGCGTGGCGATGATCGAAGCCGACCACGAAGGGGCGGAATTGAACATCCTCCAGGCCCAGATCGAGCAAACGCTGGTAGAGCTCGTCGCCGGCGAGGCGGTCGGGCACCCCTTCCAGCACCGGCTCGACCCATTCGATCAGCCGGTCCCATGCGGGGTGCGGCGGATAACAGCGGAGCGAGACGATGTCGGGCTCCTGCGCCGCCAGGATGCCGCCGGGGCGGGTGAGCGCCAAGGCTTCGCGAAGCGTCTCCGTCGTCTGGCCGGCGCCGATCAGGATGAAGCGCAGATGCACGAGGTCGAAGGCGTCCCGGGCGAGGCCGCTCGCCCGCACGTCGCCCTCGACGAATTCGATCCCGTCTTCCAACCCTTTCGCGGCGGCCCACTGGCGCGCGGTGGCGAGGTGGGTGGGGTCGCGGTCCAGCCCCACGACACGGCCTCGTGCGCCGGCGCGTTTCGCCATCAGGTCGGTGATGCCGCCGCAGCCGCAGGCGAGATCGAGACAGCGCCAGCCGGGCTGGACATCGATCCGCTCCAGCAGCACCTCGGCGTCGTCGGCCATGGCGTCCGCCTGCATGCGCAGGCGCGCCAGCTCGCGCGGCTCCTTGGTGGTGATGACGTAGCTGTTCGATGAAGAGGACATGGCGGAGGGCTCCGGGCGAGGGAGCAAGTCTAGACCAGACCCCGTTGCATGGATATCTCGCGAAGACGTGACGTGCCCGCGAGGGCGCCCCGAGCCCGCGCCTCTGCGAGGACGACGAGGAGACCAGCCTCGCCCGCGCCGAGGCGCCGGCGATGTTGATGGTGATCGTCTACCCCCGGCGGCGGGCGAAGTGAGAAGTGACAAGGGTGGGCAAAGGCGACTAACATTCGTTCCGCGACGCCTTCACTCGCCCCCCCACCTCCTGGCGGGCGGGCGGGGAGGCGATTAGGGAGGAAAATGAAAATGTCACGACTTTGGACGACGACCCGTCGCGCCGCGCTCGCCGCGCTGGCGGCGGCGCCGTTGGCGCTGGGCTTGGGTATCGGCCCGGCCGCCGCGGAATCGGTGCTGCGCATCGTGCCGCACGCCGACCTCAAGAACCTGGACCCGATCTGGACCACGGCCTACATCACGCGCAATCACGGCTACATGGTCTACGACACGTTGTTTGCGCAGGACGAGGCCGGGAAAATACAGCCCCAGATGGTGGGCGAGCATTCGGTCAGCGCTGACGGCCTGGTCTACACCTTCACGCTTCGCGACGGCCTGAAGTGGCACGACGGGGACCCGGTGAAGGCGGAAGACTGCGTCGCCTCGATTCTGCGTTGGAGCAAGCGCGACGGCATGGGCCAGAAGCTCATGGACTTCACTAAGGAGGTGAAGGCGGTAAACGACAAGACCTTCACTATCACCTTGAACGAGCCTTACGGCTTGGTGCTCGCCTCGATCGGCAAGATCAGCTCCAACACCCCCTTCATGATGAAGAAGGTGCATGCTGACGTCGATGCCTTCGAGTCCGTGCCGGAAGTCATCGGCTCGGGTCCGTTCAAGTTCGTCAAGGACGAGTGGGTCCCCGGCTCCAAGGTGGTCTACGCCAAGAACGAGGACTACAAGCCGCGCAGCGAGCCCGCCTCGGGCGCCGCCGGCGGCAAGGTCGTGCATTTCGACCGGGTCGAGTGGATCTATATCCCCGATCCCGCGACGGCGATGAACGCTCTGATCAACGGCGAGGTCGACCTCTGGGAGACGCCGGCCGTGGACATGGTGCCGTTGCTGGCGAAGGATCCCAACATCGAGATGGCGGTGATCGATCCGCTCGGCACCCAGGGTTGGCTCCGGCCAAACCACCTGCACCCGCCCTTCGACAATCCAAAGGCGCGCAAGGCGCTGCTCTATGCGGTGAACCAGGCGACCTACCTGCAGGCGATCGTCGGCGATCCGAAGCTCTACAAGGAGTGCGCGGCCTACTTCATCTGCGGCACGCCGAACGAGTCGAATGTCGGCACGGAGGCGCTCAAATCGCACGACCCGGCGATGGCCAGAAAGCTCCTGGCCGAGGCCGGCTACAAGGGTGAGAAGATCATCTTGATGCAGTCGACCGATATTCCGGTGCTGAACAACGCGGCGCTGGTGACGGCGCAGGTGCTGCGCGAGATCGGCATGGACGTCGAGGTGCAGGCGATGGACTGGTCGACGCTCACCTCGCGTCGGGCGGAGAAGAAGAGCCCGGCCGACGGTGGCTGGAACATCTTCCACACCTACGCGACGGGGGCCGATGCCACCTCGCCGATCGCCAATATCGGCGTCTCGGGCGGCGGCGTGGAGAAGGCCTGGTTCGGCTGGCCGACCGATGACGTAACCGAGAAGCTTCGCGACGACTTCGCCCGCGAGTCCGATCCGGCCAAGAAGAAGATGATTATCGACAAGCTGCAGGCGCGGCTGTTCGATCACTTGGTGCCGTATGTGAACTACGGCCAGTGGTTCCAGCCGGTGGCTTGGCGCAAGGGTCTGGACGGTGTCCTGATCTCGCCGGTTCCGTTCTTCTGGAACATCACCAAGCAGTCCGGCTGAGCCGGATGGGCGCCGGGGCGGCTTCGGCCGCCCCGGTAGGCCTTTCGACCGGAAACATCTGAATGTATTCCTATATCGCCCGCCGGCTGCTGGCGACGCTGCCCGTCATGGCCGTCGTCGGCATCGCGGTCTTTTTGTTGTTGCACCTGACTCCGGGCGATCCGGCGGTGGTCATCGCCGGCGACTACGCCCGGCCCGAGGACATCGCCAAGATCCGCGAGCGGCTCGGCCTGAACGAGCCGCTCTATTTTCAATTCTTCAGTTGGGTCGGCAACGTGCTGTCGGGCGACCTCGGCACCTCGATCTTCTCCAACCTGCCGGTCTCGAAGCTGATCGGCCAGCGGTTGGAGCCAACGCTGGCGCTTGCCATCGCCACCATCGTCTTCGCCATTCTGGTGGCGGTGCCGATGGGCGTGATTGCGGCCTGGAAGGCGGGCTCGCTCACCGACCGGTTGATCATGGTTTTCGCGGTGCTGGGCTTCTCGGTCCCGGTCTTCGTTATCGGCTACGCCATGATGTGGCTCTTTTCGATCAAGCTCGGCTGGTTCCCGGTGCAAGGCTACAAGCCGATCGGCGACGGATTCTGGCCGTTCCTGCGTTCGATCACGCTGCCGACGGTGGCGCTCGGCATCATCTATGTCGCGCTGATCGCCCGCATCACGCGCGCCAGCATGCTGGAGGTGCTGACCGAGGACTATATGCGCACGGCCAAGGCCAAGGGGCTCGACAACACCGCCCTGCTGATCCGCCACGCGCTGCGCAACGCCAGCGTGCCGATCGTCACCATCATCGGCATCGGCATTGCGTTGCTGATCGGCGGCGTCGTGGTGACGGAAAGCGTCTTCAATATCCCGGGCCTCGGCCGCCTCACCATCGATGCCGTGCTCAGGCGCGACTATCCCATCATCCAGGGGGTGATCCTGATCTTCTCCGGCGCCTATGTGATCGTCAATTTGGTCATCGATCTCTCCTACACGATACTCGACCCGAGGATCCGCTACTGATGGTCGATGCCCCCGTGGAAGCCCTGATGGCGGCGGAGGCCGAGGACGAAGGTCCCCGTCCGGGACTCTGGGCCCGCTGCCGGGACTATGCGCGGCGCCATCCGACGGTGGTGATCGGCGCCGGCCTTCTGCTGGCGATGGCGGTCGTCGCGATCATCGCCCCTTGGATCGCCCCCGACCCGCTCAGGCTCAATCCGATCAACCGCTTGAAGCCGCCGGGCGAGAAGTTCTGGTTCGGCGCCGACTTCCTCGGCCGCGACGTCTACGCCCGCACGGTCTACGGCGGACAGATCTCGCTGATCGTCGGGTTGGCGGTGGCGGTGGTCAGTACCGCGATCGGCCTGACGATCGGCCTGCTCGCCGGCTATGTCCGCTGGGTCGACGCCATTGTCATGCGGATCATGGACGGCCTGATGGCGATCCCCGGCGTGCTGCTGGCGATCGCCCTCATCAGCCTCGCCGGCGCCAGCGTCACCAACGTCATCATCGCCATCACCATTCCCGAGATTCCGCGTGTCGTCCGCCTGGTCCGCGCCGTGGTGCTGACGGTGCGCGAACAGCCCTATGTCGAGGCGGCGGTCTCCGTCGGCACGCGGCTGCCGAAGATCCTGGTGAAGCACATCCTGCCCAATACCTTGGCGCCGCTCATCGTGCAGGCGACCTACGTCTGCGCATCGGCGGTGGTGATCGAGGCGATCCTCTCCTTCCTCGGCGCCGGCACGCCGCCCGAGATTCCGAGCTGGGGCAACATCATGGCCGAGGGGCGGACCTATTTTCAGATCGCCCCCTGGATGATCTTCTTCCCCGGCATTTTCCTGGCGATCACGGTGCTTGCGGTGAACATCCTGGGCGACGGGCTTCGCGACTCGCTCGACCCCCGCATCGCCAGGCGGATGTAGGGCAATGGCGACGGGCAACGACGGCGGCGGACGCACGGTCCTGGAGATCGACGACCTCAGGACCTACTTCCACACCCGCGACGGCATCGTGCGCGCGGTCGATGGCGTTTCGATCTCGGTCGAGCGGGGCGAGACGCTCTCGATCGTCGGCGAATCCGGTTGCGGCAAGAGCGTGACGGCGATGTCCGTCCTCCGCCTGCTGCCGATCCCGCCGGCCAAGATCGAAAGCGGCCGCATCCTCTTCGAAGGCGAGGATCTGCTGCTCGCCAGCGAGGAGCGGATGCGGCAGATCCGCGGCAACCAGATCTCGATGATCTTCCAGGAGCCGATGACCTCGCTCAACCCGGTCATGCCGGTCGGCCGGCAGATCGCGGAATCGCTGGAGCTGCACCAGGGTCTCTCGCGCCGCGCCGGCGCCGAACGGGCGGTCGAAATGATCGATCTGGTGCAGATCCCCGAGCCCCGCCAGCGCTCGGAGGAATATCCCCACCAGCTGTCGGGCGGCATGCGCCAGCGGGTGATGATCGCCATGGCGCTCGCCTGCAATCCGGCGATCCTGATCGCCGACGAGCCGACGACGGCGCTCGACGTCACCATCCAGGCGCAGATCCTCGACCTGATGCTGCAGCTGAAGGACGAGATCGGCGCGGCGATCGTCTTCATCACCCACGATTTGGGCGTGGTGGCGGAGACGGCGCAGCGCGTCGTCGTGATGTATGCCGGCCGCAAGGTGGAGGAGGCGGCGGTCGCCGATCTGTTCGCCCGGCCGCTCCATCCCTATACCCTCGGCCTCATGGGCTCGATTCCCACGCTCGCGCATCGGGCGGTGGCGGGAAAACGCGGCAGGCTGAACGAAATTCCGGGCGTGGTGCCCTCGCTCCGGCGCGAGATCCCGGGCTGTGCCTTCGCGCCCCGCTGTCCTTATGCCCGGGAACGCTGCCGAACGGAGGCGCCGGTACTCGAGACGCGGGGCGACGGCCGGCTGGTGGCCTGCTGGGAATGGGAACGGGTGGCGGAGAAGGCGGCATGATCAACGAGGCCGACATCGTCCTCGAGGTCCGCGGCCTCAAGAAGCACTTTCCGGTGCAGTCCGGGCTGCTGCGCCGCACCGTCGGCGCCGTGCTGGCGGTCGACGGCGTCGATTTCGAGATCCGCCGGGGCGAAACCCTCGGCCTCGTCGGCGAGAGCGGCTCGGGCAAATCGACCGTCGGCAAGACGGTGCTGCGGCTGATCGACCCGACGGCGGGCGAGATCCGCGTCAACGGCGAGGACGTGACGCGGGCCGGTGCCGCCCGCATGCGCGTGCTTCGCCGCCAGATGCAGATGGTCTTCCAGGACCCCTACGCCTCGCTCAACCCCCGGCTTTCCGCGCGGCGCATCGTCGCCGAGCCGCTGGAGAACTATCACGAAGTGCCCAGGGCCGAGATCGAGGAGCGAACCCGCGCGCTCTTCCAGCGCGTCGGCCTGCGTCCCGACCAGATGGTGAAATACCCGCACGAATTCTCGGGCGGCCAGCGCCAGCGCCTGGGCGTGGCCCGCGCGCTCGCGTTGGAGCCCGGCCTGATCGTCGCCGACGAGCCGGTCTCGGCCCTCGACGTCTCGGTGCAGGCGCAGGTGTTGAACCTGCTGATGGACTTGCAGGACGAGCTGGACCTCGCCTATCTCTTCATCAGCCACGACCTCGCGGTGGTCGAGCACATCAGCCACCGGGTGGCGGTGATGTATCTCGGCAAGATCGTCGAGCTGACAGACCGCGAAACGCTCTTCGCCGATCCGCGTCATCCCTATACCCGCGCCCTGCTGTCGGCGGCGCCCGTGCCCCAACCCGGGGCAAAACAGGAGCGGATCATCCTCAAGGGCGATATCCCCAGCCCGATCAACCCGCCGAGCGGCTGCCGCTTCCACACCCGCTGCCCGCTGGTCGAGGACCGCTGCCGGGTGGAGGAGCCGGCGATGCGCCTGGTGGCGTCCGGCCACCAGGTGGCCTGCCACCTGGAGGACGGTGCCGCGCCCGCCTGAAGCCAGGAAGGAGATTGCGATGTCGAGACGCCTGAGTGTCGCCGCCGCGCAGATGGGGCCCATCGCGCGCGAGGAATCCCGCCAGTCCTGCGTTGCCCGCATGTCTCAGATGATGCGCGAGGCCAAGGGCAAGGGGGCCGACCTGGTGGTGTTTCCCGAACTGGCGCTCACCAGCTTCTTCCCGCGCTGGCATATCGAGGACGAGGCCGAGCTCGACGCCTTCTACGAGACCGAGATGCCGAACGCGGCGACGCTACCGCTGTTCGAGCTCGCGGCCGACCTCGGCGTCGGCTTCTACCTCGGCTATGCCGAGCTGGTGCGGGAGGCGGACGGGAGCAAGCGGCGCTTCAACACCTCGATATTGGTCGATCAAAAAGGCGAGATCGCCGGCAAGTACCGCAAGGTGCACCTCCCCGGCCATGCCGACAATCAGCCCTGGCGCCCCTTCCAGCACCTGGAAAAGGCCTATTTCGAGCCGGGCGACATGGGCTTTCCGGTCTTCGAGGCCTTCGGCGGCACCATGGGCATGTGCATCTGCAACGACCGCCGCTGGCCGGAGACCTACCGCGTGATGGGCTTGCAAGGCGTGGAACTGGTCATGCTCGGCTACAACACGCCTTCGCATAACCCGCCGGTGCCGGAGCATGACCACCTCAGCTGGTTCCACAACCACCTCTCGATGCAGGCGGGCGCCTACCAGAACGGCAACTGGGTGGTGGGCGTGGCCAAGGCGGGCCGGGAAGAGGGCTGCGACCTGATCGGCCAAAGCGCGATCATCGCGCCCACCGGCGAGATCGTCGCCATGTGCCAGGGCGTCGGCGACGAGGTGATCGTCGCCGACTGCGACCTCGACCGCTGCGACGAGATCCGCCGGCAGATCTTCGACTTCGCCCTCCACCGCCAGCCCCAGCACTACGGCCTGATCTCGGCGCCAAAGGCGTAGGTGGCGGCGGCTCCCCGCGATTTTGCTTCCTCCGAGGCGTCGATCGATATACCGCCGCGGGCCCCGGTGTGCCATGGCCGTTTTCGGGGGTATCGTCTCCCTCCACCCAGGGCGTTCGATAACTCTTAACAACACCAGACATTGGTGGATTGATGATCTGGATGGTCCATTGGCCTCCCGCGTAGGCGCCGCCGGCGAAGATATGGCGGGGCCGACGCGCTGGATCGAGGAGCAGGGGCAAGAGAGCGGGCGCACCGCGCGTCGGACGACCGTGCCGCGAGTTCGAGGAGCCTGGCTGGCGAAGGTCCGAGACGCCTCGCGCAACGACGGGACATTCCCGAGAACGGCCTATGGCGTGATTTCGAAGACGATGTCGAATTTTGCTTCGTGGTCTAAGCTTTCCGGTTCCAAGTCCGACCCGAGATCCTGATAGATGGCAACGGTACTGGCCTCGTAGTTTACTATCTGGGTCGGATTTGGATCTGAATTCAGGACCAGGAACGTGGAACCAGGAGGGGCCAGACCATACCTATTTGTATGCCAAGTACCCCGATTGAGGGAATATCCCTTCTCGGGATGTATGAGGAAGGCCCGGACATCCGCAGGGTCGGGTACGTCCGTCGGAAGTTCCGTCTTGGTTGGCGCGGCCACACACACCACGGTGGGAGACCCAGACAATTGAACGAAGCTCTGCGTGACACCAAAATGACGCTCTAGTTTATTGAAGGTCAATACGCCGTAAGGCAGCCAGATAACGCTGACAACGGTTTTCCCGACATACGTGTAGCGAGTCGGGCATACCTGACGCCGGTCGTCGGGTCGATCCGTCACGTCCCATAGCTCACCGAATGGGGCGAAAGTCTCCGCCGTCATAGGCGCGACATTGATCTTATGACTCGTCGTCATCGGCGTGGGCCCTCCGTCGGGTCATCCCTTGATGTTGGTGCCGAGTGCGCATTATCCCCATTCAGGTGCCACGTGGGCAACCCTGAGAGGCAGCGTGAGGGCAGGACCGGTCATGCCAAATCGGGCTGTGGAAAGTAGTGTCCAGATTCATCCGCACTTCCGGGGACTCGGAGGAATTCCGTCGGGAAATAGCCGCCGCGCCACGCTTTGGATCGCTTACCCGGGGCCGGCGCGCCGAGACCGCGTGGCCTAAGGCCTCGTCAACGCCGGCATGAAATACCCCGCTTCGCTGAAATCCCTCGCCAGCGGCTCGATGTCGGACCAAAACGCCTCGGACAAATCCATGCTTCCCGCCTCGGTGTTCAGAACCGCCTCCTCTACCGTCCTGGCACCGGGAATGGTCGTGGCGACCAAGGGATGGCGGACACACCATTGCAGCGCCGCCGCGACCATCGGAACGCCATGATCGTCGCAGACCCGATTTATCTCGCCCGCGTGCGCCAGAATTTCGGGCGAGAACTCACGGCCCCGATACGTCGCCCCCACGATCGGCCCGGTGGCGAGTAGGCCACGCTCGATCGGTGTCGCCACGGCGACCCCGACATGGTGCCTTTCAACCGCGGGGAAGATATAGCGCTCGGCACTCTGGTTCAGCAGGCTCCAGGCGTCCGGCACGACGGCGACGTCGAACTCGCCCGTCTCGATTAAGGGACCGTTGGCGTCGGGATCGTTGGCCGCCGCCCCGACGAAGCCGACGACGCCTTCGTCCTGCAGCTTCCGAAGCGCGCCGAGCGCGCGGTCCTTGCCCAGCACTTCCTCGAGCGGCAGCCCCATGGGATCATGGATGAAGACAATCTCGAGGCGGTCGAGCCCGAGCCGCGCGCGGCTCGCCTCGACGCTCCGCATCACCGCATCGTAGCCGTAGTCCCGCCCGGCCGCCGTGTGGCCGACCTTGGTCGTCACCGTCACGCCCTCGGCCAGATCCGGCCGCGCCGCGAGCGCGCGGCCGATGATGGTCTCGGCCACGGTATCGCCATAGTTTCGGCGCCGTGTCGATCAGCGTACAGCCCGCTTCCATCGCCGCCACGACGGTCGCGACCCCACGCTCCACGTCCAACGCTCCCAGCATGCCGTCTTCCAGTTGCCCGCCGATGAAGACGGTCCCCAATCCGACGATGGGGACCTCCAGTCCGGTCCGGCCCAACACTTTCCTTTTCATCGCATCGTCCCGCTGGCTCGCCGTCCTCGTCGCCGTCCGACCTATTCAGCGCAGCGACCGACGAGACTTGCAACCCGTGCCATTTCCGATTTCACGCGGCCCGGGACCGCGCCGGTGCGCGGAGTCTTGGGCGCGACCGCGGTGGATCTTCGGCCGCTCACGGCATCAGCGGCACGCCGGCGATGTATTCGTGGCCCCAAAAGACGATGACGCCATAGAGCGCCAGGCCCACGAGCGGCCGCCACCAGCCGATGGCGCGCCAGTCGAGGCGCGCCCGCCCGGCGAGGATGGCGGCGAAGGGCAGCCACGAGGTCTGGGCGGCGAAGCGCGCCCAGCCTTGCGGATCGCGTTTGGCCCGCTTGGCGTCGATCAGCGCCGGCCCGGCGAGCGCCAGCAGGCCGAGGCTGGCGAAGAACAGGATCGAGGCGAGATCTCCGTTGGCGAGTGCGTGGGCGATGGCCCAAAGCGCGATGGCCCACATCACCGGGTGGCGGGTAACGGTCAAAACGCCATGGGGCGGCCGTTCGCCGGCCAGCAGCGCCTCGCCGCCGGTCGCGGTCGGGTTGCGCGTGGTGACGCCGATCACCAGCAGCGGAATCGCGACCAGCATGATGAGGGCGGCGACATGCGCCGCCGCGAGAGTCCTCGGCCAAAGCTCGACATGGTCCGCCGCCGCGTAGCCGTTCGACATCCAGATCAGCCGGACGAGCGAGACGGTCGAAAAGAGTCCGAGATTAGGGCTTTTCGCCGATCGCTCCGACGATGACGTCGCGCAGCCGGGTGCCGGAGATCCAGAGATGGACGGCGACGAACAGGATGGCGGCGACGAACAGCGAGGACATGGTCGTCAAGGCCTTCGCGCCAAGACCCGCTTCGGGGCCGTCAGGCCTCGTCGCCGTTCGCCGCCAGGGCGCGGCCCGCCTCGGTCAGGCGGCAGACCAGCCAGTCGGGTTTCAGCGGATTGGCGAACCACGGCTTCGCCCAGCCGGAGGCGATGCAGGCGCGAACCGTACGCGCGTCGACCTCCTGGCCCTCTTCATCGAAGAGCGGCAATTTGCCTCCCGCTTGCGCAAGGCCGCGCGCGAGATAACGCAGCTGCGCCGGAGACGGCCGCCGCTCCCCCGTCTGTTTCATTCTGGCGACCGTCATGGGGCGAGCCTAGCGCATGACCTTATCCGCCAGAACCCCCCGGACGCGCCATTGATGCCGTTTCGGCGGGGGTGCGGAGAATAGGTCTCACATTCTCCCCATAAAATGTGGTGTATAATTGCGTTTGCGGAGAAAGCACGCCATATTAGCTGCGGAATTTGCGGAGAATACATGTACATCTGGGAATTGGAGAGCTGGCCCAGCTTCAGTTGGGATCGGGAGGCACTGGGAACGGTTCTGGCGGATGCACGTCATGAACAAGGTCGGCTCTTGGGTCGAATGGAATCGCTCGGCTTCCAATTTTGCGAAGAGGCGCGGCTCGAAACGCTGACTCGGGACGTGGTGAAAACGAGCGAGATCGAAGGGGAGATACTGGACCCGGATCAGGTGCGATCCTCCATCGCGCGGCGTCTTGGCATCAATATCGGTGGCTTGAAACCGCGCGACCGTGACGTCGAAGGCATCGTCGAAATGATTCTGGATGCGACCGGCGACTATCGGGAGCCTCTCACCGAGGAAAGACTATGGGCGTGGCACGCATCGTTGTTCCCGTCGGGACGTAGCGGCCTGACCAAGATCAGGGCCGGAGCCTGGAGGGACGACAGTGGTGGCCCCATGCAGGTGGTCTCGGGGGCCTTTGGCCGTGCGAAGGTTCATTTCGAGGCGCCGCCCGCTGGCCGTCTGAGCCACGAAATCGCCAATTTTTTGAGCTGGTTCAACACTGAGGATGCTATCGATCCCGTACTCAAGGCTGGTCTCTCTCATCTCTGGTTTGTCACCATTCACCCCTTCGATGACGGCAACGGCCGCATCGCCCGCGCGATCGCCGACATGGTGCTGGCGCGATCGGAGCGAAGCGCGCAAAGGTTTTACAGCGTGTCGGCGCAAATCCGCCTGGAGCGGAACGACTACTACGCGAGGCTGGAAGCCAGCCAAAAAGGCTCCATGGACGTAACGGGCTGGCAGGAATGGTTTCTCGGCTGTCTCGTGCGTGCGATCACCGGTGCCGAGAGCGCGTTGGCATCGGTGCTGTTCAAGTCGCGCTTCTGGAACCGCTTTGCGGCCGAGCCGATGAACGAGCGCCAGATCAAGGTGCTCAATAGGCTGTTGGACGGTTTCGAGGGGAAGCTCACTTCCTCAAAATGGGCGACGCTCGCCAAATGTTCGCAGGACACGGCCTACCGCGACATCTTGGAACTGATGGAACGCGGCGTGCTGACGAGAAACGAAGGAGGCGGGCGCAGCACCAGCTACGACCTCGCCCAGGTTTAGACCACATCTATCGCGGGCCGGCGCCGCTCAGGCCTTGGCGCTCGGCCGAGAGGAGACCTCGCCGTACCAGCGTTTGAGGTTGGCGAGACTGTCGGGTGGGCTCATCTCGACGCGGGCGGCGAAGTCGACGGTGATCAGGGTCGTAATGTCGGCGGCGGAATAGGCCTCGCCCGCGACGAATTCGCGGCCCGCCAGCTCGCCGTCGATCATCTCGTAGAAACGGGCGAGGCGGGCCTTGCCGCGTTCCGCGAGTTCGGGGATCTGGGCCACCTTCTCGGCGCCGCCGACGGCGCGGCCCTCGAACGCCGGGCTGCCGTTGCGCAAGATCTCCAGCGTCGGGTTCATGCCCTCGTTCTGGGCGATGAACTCCCACATGGCGATCCGCGCCGCCGTCTCGGGCGCGCGGCCGAGAAGCGTCGGATCGGGCTGGGTCTCCTCGAGATAGCGCCAGATCGCCACCACCTCGCCGACGCCGGTGCCGTCGTCGAGTTCCAGCCAGGGCACCAGGCAGCGCGGGTTCTTGGCGCGGAAAGCGTCCTCGAACTGCTCGCCCTCGCGCAGGTTCACCTGCACGGTCTCGATCTCCATGTCCTTCTCGGCGGCGAAGACACGCACCCGTCTCGGATTGGGCGCAAGCTGGAAATCATAAAGTTTCATATCGGTTCTCCTCCGCTTCATCCGCGCCATTTTGCCCGTTTCCTTGCCGCGATGCCATGGCGGCGGCATCATTGCATGCCAACGATAATGTCATATATCGTTCCTGGACCCTGAAGGTTCGAGTCGATACGTTGCGCTTGTGGAGGAGCGGCTCGCCGCATCCGTTGGGCGCGGCTCGTAAGGATGGATGCTTCCCATGTCGATGCTTCCCATTTCAAGGAAAACGGCGCTACTCCCTCTCGTCGAAAACGTGGCGAGTACTCCCTCTCGCCGCCGCCGCCGGCCCGGTTTGGGCCGCCGACCCCGCCGCCGGCGAGGCGGACTTCAAGAAGATCTGCGCCAAGTGCCATACCATCGCGGCCGATCAGGCGGGGAAGAAGAAGCTCGACCCGCCGCTCCATGGAGTCATCGGCCGCAAGGCGGGGAGCGTCGCCGGCTTCCGCTATTCGGGTGCCATGACGGCCTCGAATGTGGTATGGAGCGCGCGAACGCTCGACGGTTGGCTGACCAAGCCCAAGGATTTCATTCCGAAGACGCGGATGCCCTTCGGTGGTTGGACGCAGGCCGAGCGACGGGCGAACGTCATCGCCTATGTGCGGGAAGCATCGAAATAGCCGCGCGCGCGCCGAAACCAGAGGACGAGACCGATGTTCATTCAGACCGAGGATACCGCCAGCGCCGACCGCATGCGCTTCATTCCGGGGCGCGACGTGCTCGGCGACGGCCAGGTCACCTTCTCCGCGCCCGAGGAGGCGGCGGGCTCGCCGCTGGCCCGCCGACTGTTCGAGGTCTCCGACGTCCGGGCGGTCACGCTGGGCGCCGACGACCTCGTGGTGGAGAAGGCCGAGAGCGCGGAATGGCATCACGTGAAGCCCCGAATTCTGGCGGCGATCATGGAGCACTTCATGGGCAATGATCCGGTGATCGACACGGCCGGAACGGCGCGCCCGATAGCGACCAGCGAGGCCGACGGCGAGATCATCGCCCAGCTCGAGGAGCTGATTGAAAACCGGGTGCGGCCGGCGGTCTCGGCCCAGGGGGGCGACGTTCGCCTGGCGAGTTATCTGGACGGCGTGGTGGAACTGGAAGTGAGTGGTCCGGCGACCGACCTCCTCGGGCCGATCGGCAATATGATGCGCCATTACATCCCCGAGGTGACCTCGGTCCGGGAATATCGCGACACCAGCGCCATGCCCGGCCTCTTCAGCGCCGTGGGAGTCGAAGTGCAGCGCCTGATCGACCAGCAGATCAACCCCGCCGTGGCCTCGCACGGCGGCTTTATCAGCCTCGTCGACGTGCGGGACGAGATCGTCTACATCCGCCTCGAGGGCGGTTGCCAGGGCTGCGGCATGGCCGATGTCACCTTGAAACAGGGCATAGAGACGACCATTCGCCAACACCTGCCCGATATCACCGCGGTTCGCGACGTCACCGACCACGCGGGCGGCTCCAACCCCTACTATCAGCCCTCGCAGAAGTGACGACGGCGGGTCCAATCGGCTTCCATGGCCCGCGTACTGCTGCTGATTCCGGTTGCCAGCTACCGGGCGGCGGATTTCCTCGCCGCCGCCGAGAAGCTCGGGATCGAGGTCGTCGTCGGCTCGGACCAGGAACTGGTGCTGGGCGATCTGGGCGGGGCCATCGGCCTGTCGCTTGATTTCGCCGACATCGAAGGCGCGGTCGAGCGTGTTCGGATCATGGCCTCGAACGCGCCCTTCGATGCGATCGTGAACGTCGACGACGGGGGCGCGGAGCTGGCGGCGGCGATCGCCACGGCGCTGAGCCTGGCGCAAAACCGCCCCGAAGCGGCGCGGAACGCCCGCGACAAGTACCTCTTCCGCCGCATGGTCGCCGAGGCGGGCCTGCCGGGGCCCGAATTCCGCCTGATCTCGATCCACGACGATCCGGCGGCGATCGCGGGCGAGATCGCCTACCCCTGCGTCGTCAAGCCGCTGACCTTGGCGATGAGCCGGGGCGTCATTCGCTGCAACGACGGCAACGAGTTCGCCGCCGCCGTGCCGCGTATCGCCCGCATCCTGGCGCGCGAGGATGCCGACACGCCCGGCCGGGCCGCCGATCATCTGCTGGTGGAGGACTATGTCGAGGGTAGGGAATACGCCCTCGAGGGGTTGATCAGCCGGGGACGGCTGCATGCGCTGGCGATCTTCGACAAGCCGGATCCCCTGGTGGGGCCCTTCTTCGAGGAGACGATCTACGTCAACCCGGCCGGCATCGACGCGGACCGCCGCGCCGCCATTCTGCGGGCCACCGAGGCGGCTGTCCGCGCCATCGGCCTGGCCAGTGGCCCGGTGCATGTCGACCTTCGCGTCGATGGCGACCGCATCGTGGTGCTGGAGGTCGATGCCCGCTCGATCGGCGGCCATTGCGGCCGCTCGCTCCGCTTTCCGGGCGGCATGCGCCTCGAAGAGGTGATCCTGCGCCACGCGACGGGCGAGGCGAGCGTGGCCGAGGCGCTGGCGGGCGGCGTGATGATGATCCCCATTCCCGCCACCGGCACCCTGCGCCGCATCGAAGGCCAGGCGGCGGCGGACGCGGTGGCGGGGATCGCCGGCCTCTCCTTCCCCATTCCCCTCGGCCAGCGGGTCGAGACCCTGCCCGAGGGCGGTCGCTACCTCGGCTTCATCATCGCCCACGGCGACACGGCGGAGGAAGTGGTGGCGAGCCTGCGCGCCGCCCACGCGGAACTGGCATTCGAGATCGAACCTCGGCCTCTCAGATAACGCCTTGCGCGGCGAGCGCGTCGAGGCGCGCGTCGTCGAGATCCAGCAATTCGGCAAGGATTTCCCGTGTCTGGGCGCCGGTCGGCACCGCCGCGCCCTCGTAGCCGGTCTCGGTCTCGCTGAACTTCAAGGGGAAGCCGGCGGCGGAAAGGCCGGGGAGGGTTCCGAGGGTCGGATGGGCCACCGGTTGGATCATGTCGCGCGCGTGCAGGTGCGGCCACTTCAGCAACTCTTCGATGCCCTGCACCGGGCTCGCCACCACGCCGGCGGCGTCCAGGCGGCGGTCGAGGTCCCCGCTCTCGTGCGCGCGGGTCCATTCGGTCATCACCCGGTCGACGGAATCGTTGTTTCGCACCCGCCAGCTCATGCGGCTCCAGTCGGGATGTTCGGCCAGATCGTCCCGCCCCATCAGGGCCGCGATGGCGCGCCACATGGCCTCCGTGCCGCAGCAGATCACCATCCAGCCGTCCAGGGTCGGGTAGGCGTTCATCGGCGAGAAGCGCATCACCCGGTTGCCCTGGCGGGGCGAGAGGCCGAGCGCCTCGTAGCAATCCAGCGGCTCGTCAAACAGCAGGCTGAACAGCACGTCGACCATGGAGACGTCGACGAACTGGCCGGTGCCGGTCCGCTCGGCATGGAAGAGGGCGCCGAGGATGCCGGAGACGGCGAAGCCCGCGCCGATGGTATCGGCCAAGGGCGAGCCCGCCTTCATCGGCGGCCCGTCGGGCTGGCCGGTGATGCTCATCAGGCCGCTCATCGCCTGGGTGGTGACGTCGTAGCCGCGCCGGCCCTTGTCCGGCCCGCTGGAGCCGAAACCGGTGAGCGCGCAATGGACGAGCCGCGGGTTGATCGCCTGGAGTTTCGGCCAGTCGATGCCGAGCCGTGTCGTCACGCCGACCGAGAAGTTCTCCACCACCACGTCGGCTTTTTCCACCAGTCGGAGGAACAGCTCGTGCCCTGCCGCCGACTTCAGATCCAGGTGAATCGACTTCTTGCCCCGGCAACGCTTGAGGAAGGCGATGCCGAGATCGTCGGCGTGGCGGCGTTCGATTGCGGGCCCGTCGCGGCCGTGGAAGACGGGCGAATTCGAGAGCGAGTCGCCCGCCGCCGGATCGTCGATCCGGATCACCTCCGCCCCCATGCCGGCCAGCAGCAAGGTGGCGTGCGGCCCGGCGAGGAAGCGCGAAAGGTCGAGCACGCGCACGCCATCGAGTATGCGCGTCATGTCCGGTCCTCCGGCTCAGTGCCTGAAAATCATCCGACCGTGGCCGCTCACTCGCGGAGGCCACCGGGTCACCGTCATTGCGAGGTGCTGCGCGCCGTGGCAATCCAGAGCCGCGTGACGATCATCGAAGCCATCGCGCGTCTTCGAGGCCGCCTGGATCGCCACGCTCGCTTCGTTCATTCGCGATGACGACATGGCGTTGCGCCGAATCATCGATACCTTTGCAATCTCTCGGTGCAACGTCAGGACGTTGGCGCGGAGCGTCACCCGAAGCCCCTAGCGATTGGCGCCGAGGAGGATATCCCTGGCGCCGGCCGCCGCCAGCCTGGCCCGCGCCGCCAGCGCCTCGGGCGTGGCGCTGCTGATCGGGTGGTCGATGACAACGAAGGGATAGTCCTCCGCGCCCAGCACCCGGGCCATCAGCTCGGCCGCGCTGGCGAACTTTGAGGTCATGATGCCCGCGGACGGCAGGCCGAGGCGTTCGCCGATGATCGCGTCATGCAAACTGCACGACGAGCAGCTGCCTCAATCGCCGATGCCGGCGACCAGCGCGTTCCACCGCTGGGCGTCGTCCAGCAGGCCATCCTCGGCGGGCGCGCTGTAGTTGGCCTTGGTGAGGCGCGTCACCTCGGCGACGCCGTGGGCCTCGATCAGTTCGCGCTCGAAGGCATCGAAGAAGGGAATGGTGCCCTTCTTGCCGTTGGAGAGCAGCGCGACGCGCGCGCCCTCCAAGGTGGGGAGGCGGGCGGCGGCCTCGAAGGCGACGCTGCTCCCTTCGTGGGTGGGGTCGAGGATTTCCAAGCTCATGGGGTTTTCCTTCGCGTCCTCTAAACCTCGCAATCGACGCAGGCGCCGATGGCGATGGTGACCGCGTGGCTCTTGTCGCCGTACCAGGGGGGAATGACCGCGCCGAAGCCGCCCGCCGGGCCGCCGGCCGCGATCACCAGAAGGTGGTCGGGATCGGGTAGTGCCCCGTATTCCCGCTCCGCGCGATCGCCGACCACGGCGCCCTTGCCGCATTCGTGCCATTCGCCCCGGCGGATCTTGGCCTGGGCGTGGACATAGGCCTGAATATCGGCCTTGGACCAGCCGGCATCCTCGAAGTGGGCGCGCAGCTGCGGTGGCACGACGATGGCGTAGTTGCCCGGCCAGATCGAATAATGCCGCATGTTGGCGCGGATCTCGGCAACGAAGGTGTCGAGGATCCGTTCTGGCTCTGTCGTCCACTCGTTCATCAGCTGGCGCGGCGCGCCCGCCGCCATCACCGTCACCGCCGAGGCGCCGTCCGGCACGCCCCGCTCGGCGGCCAGCGGGGCCCAGGGCGAATTGTCCTCGTCCTCGGCGATGCAGTAGCTGAACTTGCCCGGATGGCCGAGAGTGGAGCGGTCGACGCCGCCCGGCCGGGCGTCCAGCAGGTTATAGACGATCAGGCGAATCGCCCGGCCGATCACCGTGGTCGCCCGGTCGGAACCGGCCAGCGCATTGAAGCCGCCACTCATGCCCAGCTCGTCCCGGATCGGCCCGTTGACGACGATCAGGATGGCGCAGCCGCCGGTGCTCGCCGTCGGCCCGTGCAGCATGAAGGGCTCTTGCAGCATCGCCGTGAAAGCGGCGACCACGACGGGGAAGTGCATCGGCAGGCAGCCGGCCATGACGGCGTTGACGGCCAGCTTCTCCGCCGTGATTTCCCGCTCGCGCACCGGCTCGATGCCGACCAGGTGTTCCGCCGGCAAGATCGCCCACTCGAGGCAATCCTGGACCGCCTTCTCGGTCGGCGGCACCACGGGCAGGCCGTCGCTCCAGCCGCGCGAGTGGTAGAACTCCTGCGCCTCGGCGATGTCGTCGACGGTGTAGCGCTTTGACGTCAGGCCCATGCGTTCGCTCCGCCTATTCGGCCGCGCGGCTGGCGCTCGCGTGCTGGGTCAGGCGCGGCATCACCTCTTCCGCCAGCTTGGTCATGGAGCGGCGCGCGAAGGCCTCGTCGGTCCACTCGTGCGCGGTCTGGATCAGGGTGCCGAAATCGCCCACCGTCTCGCGCAGGGCGACCAGCTTCTCCAGCACCGTCTTAGGGCTGCCGTAGGCGACCTGGCTTTTGGCGACGTCCTGCCAGGTGACGCTCTCGTCCTCCTCGCGCCCGTCGGGGCGGAACAGGTGCAGCGAATTCCGCTGCGCGAGCGAGCTGCGGAGATAGCCGAACCAGAAGGCGAAGGGGCCGTCGGGGTCGAGCACGTGGTCCTCGGCTTCTTGGTCGCTGTCGGCGACGATGATCGAGCGGCAGACCCGCCAGACCTTGGGGTCGGGCCGGCGCCCGGCCTTCTCGCAGCCGAGCACATATTGTTCCCAGTGGCTGGCGATATAGCGCGGCTGGATGAAACTGGCGCCGGAAATCGGGATCCAGTCCTGCTCGCCGGCCAGCTTCGCCGTCGGCGAATTGAGCGACATGATCGAGATGGCGATCGGCGGGTGCGGCTGCTGATAGGGCTTGGGCAGGGCGCCGACGCCGTATTCGATCCGCCGCATGTCCTGAAGCGAAAGATCCCAATATTCGCCCTTGATGTCGTAGGGCGGCTCTTCGCGCCAGATCGAGAGGATCATGTTCAACGACTCGACCGTCATCGCCGCGCGGTTCTGGTCCGCCGTCTTGAAGAGTTCCAGGTCGGAGGAAAGCGCCCCCGGCCCCACCCCCATGATGAAGCGGCCCTTGGCCAAGTGGTCAAAGAGCGCCGCGTTCGCCGCCACGGCCGCCGGGTGCTGCTGTGGCAGGCAGAAGACGCCGGTGCCGAACTTCACCTGCTTGGTCTCATGGATCACCGTCGCCAGGAAGGTGAGCGGCGAGGCGATCGGCTCCACCGTCGCGGCGACATGCTCGCCGACGTAGACCTCGGAATAGCCGAGCTGGTCGGCCAGGATCGCGCTCTGGCGATCCTCCTCCAGCACTTGGCCGTAATCTCGCTTGGGATCGTGCACGGGCTGCATGAACATGCCGAGTTGCATGGGTGGATTCCTTTCGATTCCGGCGCGTATTCGCCGGGCGAAAGCATACTGCGCCGGTCGTCCCCCTGCAAAGTCACGCCGATCCACCCTAGACTGACCCGGCAAAACCAACCGAGGGAGCCTCGCGCCGATGAAAATTACCGACCTGAACGCCTATCCCGTCTCCTTTCCCATTCCCGCCCAAAAGGCCGTCACCCTCGGCATCGGCCGGGCGATCAAGCGCGATACGGTGCTGATCAAGGTCGAGACGCAAGGCGGCCTTGTCGGCTGGGGGGAGGCGCACGCGGGTCGCGCGCCGGGCGCCGTCGGCCAGTTGGCCAACAGCACGCTCCGCGATCTGGTCCTCGGCATGGAGGCGAGCGACGTCGTCGGCGTATGGGAGCGGATATACAAGATGCAGCTCGCCAGCCACGGCATGGGCGCCGCCGCCGCGATCGCCATGAGCGGGATCGACATGGCGCTCTGGGACATTCGCGGCAAGGCGGTCGGCTGGCCGCTCTACAAGCTGCTGGGTGGGCGGGCCAAGCCGATTCCGGCCTATGCGGGTGGCGTCTCGCTGGGCTATCAGCCGCCGGAGGAGCTGGTTGCGGAGGCGGGCGAGGCGCTGGCCCGGGGCTACAAGGCGCTGAAGCTGCGTCTCGGCGACACGGCGGCGAACGACATCGCCCGCGTGGCCGCGATCCGCGCCGCTTTCGGGCCCGAGATCGACATCCTGACCGACGCCAACGCGGCCTATTCGCTCGCCGATGCCCGCCGGGTGATGCCGGCCTTGGACGAGGCCCAGGTCGGCTGGCTGGAAGAGCCCTTCCCGCCGCACGACCACCGGCGCTACCGGGAAACCCGAAGCTTCGGCGCCACGCCCCTGGCCGCCGGCGAGAACCACTACACCCGCTTCGAGTTCCACCGCCTGATCGAGGACGGCGTGGTCACCATCGTGCAGCCCGACCTTTCCAAGACCGGCGGGGTGACGGAGGCGTTGCGCATCGCCGCGCTGGCGTCGGCCTGGAAGCTCTCGATCAACCCGCATACCTCGCTAACAGGCCTCAACGTCGCCGCCAGCATCCACCTGCTGGCGAGCATCGACAACGCCGGCTATTTCGAGGCCGACATCTCGCGCCACAATCCGTTCCGCGACGAACTCACCGCCTGGCGGGCCGAGGTCGACGCCGACGGCTTCGTATATCCCCCCGAAGCCCCGGGCCTCGGCGTCGAGGTCGACGAGGCCGTGCTCGCCCGCTTCCCGCTGATCGACGGCCCGGGCTACGTCTAGGGCATTGCCAGGTTCGGGGAGGGTCGATCGGGCGAATGAGCCACGCCCTGAAGCTCAGGCCTTGAAGGTGGCGATGGCGCTTTCGTCGAATTGGAGGCCCAGGCCAGGGGCGTCGGGCAGGATCATCTCGCCGCCTTCGACCTTGGGCGTCTCTTCGTAGAGTTTCAGCATCCAGGGCATGTATTCGACCGTCAGGCCGTTCGCGCAGGCGGCGACGACGTGGACCAGGATCTCGGGCATCACGTGGCTGACGACCGGCAGGTTGAAGGCCTCCGCCATGGCGGCGATCTTCATCCACTGCGTGACGCCGCCGGCCCGCACGATGTCGATCATGGGGATGTCGACCGAGCGGGCCTCGATCATCTGGCGGAACGGCTCGATCCCCCAGAGGTATTCGCCGCCGGCGATCGGCGTCGAAAGCGCCGCCGTCACCCGGGCCAGGCCCTGGTAGTCGTCGGCCGTGGTCACGTCCTCCAGCCAGAAGAGCCCGACATCGGCAATCCGGGCGCCGATGTCGATCGCCTGTTCGGGGCGCCAGCGTTGGTTGATGTCGCACATCAGCGTGATGTCCGGGCCGACCGCCTCGCGGACCAGCGTGATGCGCCGAATTTCGTCGGCGATGGTGGGAGACCCCGGCAGCGCCATCTGGGTCTTCATCTGGGTGAAGCCCTTTTCCACCAGCGTGTGGGCGGCACGTTGCACCTGGTCGTCGTCGAGCCCCCGGCGGAGCGAGCCCGAGGCGTAGGTCGCAACCCGGTCGCGATGGCCGCCGAGCAACTTCCAGAGCGGCTGCTGGAGCGCCTTCCCCTTGATGTCCCAGAGCGCGACGTCGATGGCGGAGAGCGCCAGCGTGAAGATCCCGCCGGGGCCGCAGGAATCGCCGGTGCCGGCGCGCAGCTTGGCGACGATATGCTCGATGCGAAGCGGATCCTCCCCCACCGTCAGTGCCGAGAGTTCCTCGACCGCGACCCGCAGGCTGCCGGTCATGCGGCCGCCATAGAAAGTGATGCCGATGCCCTCGATGCCGGTGTCCGTGCGCAGGCGCAGGATGACGACGGGGCGCATCCGACCCTCTTCCTCGGCCATGCCGGCGAGGGAATCGTCCTCGGGAATGGAAAGCGTGGCGGCCTCGTAGCCGGTGATTTTCATGGCGTCTTCCTCGTCATGGCCGGGGAGGGGCGAGTATGCCGCCCCGATCCACCCGACGGAAGAGAGGGCGTCTCGCCAGGGCGCGCGCGGGCCGATAAGCTCGGAGGCGAAAACGGTTCCAGGGGAGGAAATCATGGCGAAGCTCGACGGACGGGTGGCGCTCGTCACCGGCGCGCAGCAGGGGATCGGCGCGGCGATCGCCCGGGGGATGGCGGCGGCCGGCGGCGATCTGGTATTGAACTACCTGGATGACGCGGCGGGCGCCGAAGCAGTGGCGGCCGATGCCCGCGCCGCCGGCCGGCGGGCGAGCCTGGTCCAGGGAGACGTCACCGACGAGGCCGCGCACGAGGCGATGCTGGCGGCGGCCGACGCGCTCGGCGGGATCGATATCCTGGTCAACAACGCGGCGATCTTTCCCCGGGTAGAGTTCCTGGAAATGACCGCCGCCGATTGGGACGGGGTGATGGGCATAAACCTCCGCGCGCCCTTTCTCCTCTCGCTCGCCGCCGCCAGGCGGATGGTGGCGCGCGGCGGCGGTGGCGCCATCCTCAACCTCGCCTCGGGCGCGGCCTTTCGCGGCTCGCCGCGCGGCGTGCACTACGTCGCTTCCAAGGCCGGCCTGGTCGGCCTGACGCGGGCCACGGCCAAGGAACTGGCCGCGCATGCCATCCGCGTCAACGCGATCGCGCCGGGCCTGACGGATACGGCGCAGCCGCGTTACGGCATGGACGAGGACGAGATCGCCGTCGTCGCCGCCTCGCTCCCGCTCGCCGGCCTCACCCTGCCGGAGGACGTGGCCGAGTTGGCGGTCTTCCTCTGTTCGGATGCGGCCCGGCGGATCACCGGACAGACGGCGCACATCAACGGCGGCGACTACCTGACCTGAGGGGATTGGCGATGACGGCGGATCTGATCGTCACCGGCGGCAAGGTCGTCACCCTCGACGCCGATGACCGGATCGCGAGCGCCGTGGCAATTCGCGGCGAGCGGATCCTCGCCGTCGGCGGTGATGCCGAGATCGCGGCCCTGGCCGGCCCCGATGCCCGCCGCGTCGACGCGGCCGGGCGCGCGGTCGTGCCGGGCCTGATCGACGCCCACGCGCACATGGACCGCGAGGGCCTGAAGGAGCGCCCGCCGAGCCTCGCCGGCTGCCGTTCCATCGACGACATCCTGCAACGGATCGCCGCGCTGGCGGCGGCGACGCCCGAGGGGAATTGGATCGTCACCATGCCGATCGGCGATCCGCCCTTCTACGAGGGCGTGCCGGAGAACCTTCGGGAGAACCGCTTCCCGACGCGGCGCGAGCTCGACGCCGTGGCCCCCGACCACCCGGTCTACATTCGGGCGATCTGGGGCCATTGGCGCAATTCCCTGCCGCTGGTCTCGATCGCCAACAGCCGCGCGCTCGCGCTGGCGGGGATCGGCCGGACGACGGAGCCGCCGGCGCCTTCGATCCGGATCGAGCGCGACGCGGCCAGCGGCGAGCCGACCGGCATCCTCTGGGAGGACACCTACAAGCCTCTGGTGGAAAAGACCCTGATGGCCTGCATCCCGCCATTCACGCTCGCGGACCGGACCGAGGGATTGAGACGATCGATGGCCGTCTACAACGGCTACGCCACCACCAGCGTGTTCGAAGGCCACGGCATCGCGGGCGAGGTGCTGGCCGCCTATCAGGTGCTCCGGGCGGAGGGGCCGACCCCGGTTCGCGCCAACCTGATGTTCAGCCCCGCCTGGCCCGGCACCGATATGGGCGAGGTACGCGCCCTGCTCGCTGACTGGAGCCGCTGGCTCGCCGGTCGCGGCATGGGCGACGACTATCTCCGCATGGCGGGCCTCTACGCCGAGAGCGACTATTCCGAAGAGAACCGGCTGCGCGCCTTGCAAGGCCCCTATACCGGCTGGGCCGGCTTCAACTTCAACGCCGCGCTGCCCAAGGACGTGATGGTGGAAATGCTGGTCGAAGCGGCGCGGAACGGCATCCGCGTCGGCTCCTTCGATGCCGACATCCTGGAGGTTTTCGAGGCCGTCGAGGCCCGGGTCGGGATCGGCGGCCAGCGCTGGCTGATGGAACATGTGGGCGCCTTCGACGACGACGAGATTGCCCGCATTCGCGATCTCGGCCTGGTCTTGCAGGCCTATTCCAACCGCTGGATCTGGCAGGAGGGCGAGGTCTGGCGCGCAGAACGAGGCGAGGCCGCGGGCAGCCGGGTGCTGCCGATGCGCTCCCTGATCGATGCCGGCATCCACGTGGCGCTCGCCACCGACAACGTGCCGCCGACACTCTTCCACCCCATCTGGCACGTGGTCGCCCGGCGGCCGAGGGGAAGCGACCGGCCCCTGGGCCCGGATCAGGCGATTTCCCGCGCCGAGGCCCTGGCGGCGGCGAGCCGCGAGGGCGCGTGGCTCGGTTTCGAGGAGGATTTCAAGGGCACGCTCGAAGCCGGCAAGGCCGCCGACCTCGCGATCCTCGACGCCGATCCCCTGACGGTCGACGAGGCGGCGCTGCCCGATATCGTCGCCGACCTCACCATCACGGGCGGGCGAGTGGTGCACGAGGCATAGGGTATTTCAAGATTGGTCCCGGCCACCCGCCCCCGGCCCAACCACCCGTGGAGCATACCTTGGGGTGGTTCGGCCGGGGGAGCGGGTGGCTCGGCGATTCGGATCAAACCTGATCCGCTCTAGGGACTTCGACGCGGATCGTGGCTCAAGCGCGTCCGGCGATCGCGGCCTGGTAGATCTCCAGCAATTTCGGCACCACGGCGGTGACGTCGTGGCGCATCGCCTCTTCCCGGCCCCAGGCGCCGAGTTCGGCCCGCCGCTCGGCATCGGCGGCGAGCCGGGCGAGCTTGTCGCCGAGCTCGCCCGCATCGCCGGGGGTGGCGAGGAAGGCGGCGGCGGGCCCGGTCAGCACGCTGGCATAACCGGCGTTGCGCGCGGCGACGACGGGCTTGCCGCTCGCCATCGCCTCGACCAGGACGATGCCGAAGCTCTCGCCGTGGGTGGCGGGCGCGCAGAAGATGTCGGCCGTGGCGTACCAGCGGTGCTTCTCCTCCTCCGGCACCCTGCCGACGAGGTCGACGTCCCGAAGCCCGTGCTCGGCGACGAAGGCCTCGACACCCGCCCGGTCCTCACCCCCGCCGGCGATGATCAGGCGGACCCTGGCACCTTCGCCACGCAGGCGGCGGTAGGCCTCCAGCAGCACGAAGACGCCCTTGCGGGCTTCCAGGCGGCCGAGATAAAGCAGCACGACCCGGTCGTCGTCCCGGTAGCCGGGCATCGGCTGGTGCGGCGCCAGATAGCGGGAATAGTCGATCGTCGGCGGCAGGATCGCGACCTCCCGCCCTCGCACCTTCGCCAGATGCCGGGCGGGCGATGGGGAGACGGCGATGGCGCCATCGAGTTTGCGCAGCAGATACTGGCTCAGCAGCCAGAAGAGCCGCTTGGTCAGCCGCCCGCTGAAACTGTCGGGCGGCGTGTCGTGGAAGGTGGCGACGTTGGCCGTCCGCGACCGTTTGAAGATCTGGAAGCTCATCAGCGGCGTCCAGATCGTGTGGAAATGCAGGACGTCGAAGGCCTCGCGGCGAAGCGCCTCGCCCAGGCGGGACAGGTCGTGCCCGCGGACGATCGAGACCTCGAAAAAGGTTTCGTTGAAGGTGATGGGGCGCGATTGGCCGAAGTACAGGATCCTCGTCTCGCCCTCGTCAAGCGCGGCCGCCGGACCGGGGGCGATGACGCGGACCTCGTGGCCGAGCGCCTCCATATGCCGGGCGCAATCGAGAATGTGCGCCTGGACGCCGCCCGGGCGGTGAATGTCGTAGGGGCAGACGATGCCGATCTTCACCGCGCGCTCACTCCAGCCCGCGTAGGATCTCGACTTGGCTATAGAGGAAGTCGAGCGCCGAATAGGCGAGCAACCAGATCAGCACCCAGTGGAGCCCGCCCAGGAATCCGGCCACGAGCACCAGCACGGGCAGCAGCGGGTCGATCCCGCTGACGAAGGGAAAAATTCCGTCGGCGAGTCTCGCGAGCGGGGCCGGTGGCGGACCCTCCGCCCGGGCCACATAGGGGTTGGCGGCGCCCATGCCCTTCTCGGCATAGACGCGCGAGAGCCGGGCCGCCACCGCCAATAGCGCGGCCGCCAGGCCCAGGCCCGGCCCGCCGCCCAAGGGCCACCAGCCTTGAACCGCCCCCGGCGCCAGCAGCAGGCCGATCGAGAGATACATCGAGACCCGGTAGACCACGTCGGTGATAAAGTCGGCGTATTGCCCGCGTTCGCTGGTGGTGCCGGTGATCCGGGCGATGTTGCCGTCGACGCAGTCGAGGATCGAAAAGACGATCGCCGCCAGCGCCAGCCATGCCGCCCCGCCGACCAGCGCCACGACGGGGAGGACGAGCGCCAGCAGACAGGAGATGGCGGTCACCGCCGTCGCGCCGACGCCGAGCGCGACCAGCGGCGGGGTCAGCAGGAAGGAAACCGGCCGGTAGAGCAGCACCGCGCCCCATTCGCCGCGCAGCTCCTCGCCCGACTTCGCCGCTCTGTAGGCGGCGACGACATCGGCGAGGCGGGGGGTGGCGGCGCGGGGCATGGGCTCATGGCCTGGTTGTGAAGGTGAGAGATCAACCGCCTCGGCGCGCGATCCGCTCCCGCACCGGGGCGCCGGTTTCCAGATCCTCGCCGTGGAGGTCGACGTGGCGAACGTCGGCGAAGGCGCCCTTGCCGTCAAGCGCGACATAGACGAGGTGCAGTCTGGCCGGTCGCCCGGCGATCGACAGTTCGGCCGAGGCCCGGCCCTCGTCGTCGAGTCGCACGCGGAAGCGGCGCCCCTCCAGCGCCGCCACCCGGGCGAGGTAGTGGCCGGCCCGCGCCGGGTCCGGTCGGGCGGAGACGCCATAGGCGAAGTTCCGTTCGAGCCAGTTCAGCGCGCGCCGCTTGCCGGAAGTATTGTAGCGGAGCCAGTAGACCTCGACCGGCCGGTCGGGATCGAGGCGGGCGTCGGCGTCGAGGCGGGCGTCGTAGACCACGGTGTTGGCGTTCGAGGACCGCTGGAGGAAGAAGAGCCGCAGGTGCGAGGCTGGCGGCAGGGGATAGTCGGGATGGGCGCCCGCGGGCCGCGCGGTCTCTCCCGCCCGGGCCGGCAGGCTCAGCAATAACGTCGCCAACAGGAAGGCGCCGAGGCGCCGCGCGCGGATCGAGGGCATGCCGCTCTCACCTCCCACCCCGTCACTTGGGCAAAGCCCGGGTGATGTCAAGCCTTGCCGTGCTAGGAGCGACGGTGGAATTAGCCTTAGAATACCGGCGCCTGGATGGTCTGGAGGGTGGCATGGAACTCAGCCGCGACCGCGTTTTGACGACCCACGTCGGCAGCCTGCCGCGTCCCAAATCGCTCCGGGTGCTGCTGGTGGCGCGCGAGGCGGGCGAGGCGGTGGACGAAGCGGAGATCGAGACCGAGGTCGAGGCCGCCGTCGATTCGATCGTCCAACGCCAAGTGGCGCTCGGCATCGACGCGGTCAGCGATGGCGAGACGAGCAAGATCAGCTATGCCACCTATGTGAAGGACCGCTACGAGGGTTTCGGCGGCGAAAGCCGTCTGAAAGGCGCTCGGGATCTGCGCGAATACCTCGATTACGCCCGCTATCTGGTCAGGATCGGCGGCACGATCCCCTCGGCCAGCGGGCCCTGCTGCATTGGCGAGGTGAGGTTGGCCGACCCCGCCCCGCTCGCCCGCGATCTGGCGCTCTTCGCGGCCGCGGTCGAAAAGCACCGGCCGGTCGAGGGCTTCCTCAACGCCGCCTCGCCCGGCGTGGTCACCGTTTTTCTCGACAACCGCCACTATCCCTCCCACGACGCCTATCTGGAGGCGCTGGCGGGCGTGCTGGCGGCCGAATACCGAGAGATCGTCGAGGCGGGTTTTACCTTGCAGATCGATTGCCCCGATCTTGCCATGGGCCGCCACCTGGCGCACGCCGACCTCGACCTCGCCCAGTTCCGCGACCTCGCCGCGCGCCATGTCGAGGTGCTGAACGCCGCAACCGAAGGCTTGCCGGCCGAGAAGCTGCGCCTGCATCTGTGCTGGGGCAACTACGAGGGGCCGCATCACCACGACTTGCCCTTGGCCGACATCGTCGACATCGTCTATGGCGCCCGGCCGATGGCCTTCTCGATCGAAGGCTCCAATCCCCGCCACGAGCACGAATGGGTGGTGTTCCGGGACCACCCCCTCCCCGACGACAAGGTGCTGATCCCGGGCGTGATCGATTCCACTTCCAACTTCATCGAACATCCCGATCTGGTGGCGCAGCGGATTTGCCGCTTCGCCGAGGTGGTCGGACGTGAACGTGTCATCGCCGGTACGGACTGCGGCTTCGCCACCTTCGCCGGCTATCCCAACGTCTTTCCCGACATCGTCTGGGCCAAGCTCGAAAGCCTGGTCGAGGGCGCGCGTCGGGCGAGCGAAACACTCTGGTGAGGCATTGGAAAGGTAGGCGATCATGGGCAGACTCGACGGCAAGGTGGCATTGGTGAGCGGCGGCGCGCGCGGCATCGGCGCGGCGACGGCCAAGGCGATGGCGGCGGAAGGCGCGACGGTAGTCCTGACCGACCTGCTGGAGGCCGAGGGCGTCGAGACCGAGGCGGCGATCCGGGCCGCCGGCGGCCAGGCCCGCTTCGTCCGCCACGACGTGACCGTGGAAGACGAATGGGCGGGCATCGTCGACGATGTGGTGGCGCGAGAGGGCGGGTTGCACGTGCTCTTCAACAACGCCGGCATCTTCGCCGCGGCGAGCGTCGAGGAAACCCGGATCGAGGATTGGCGCCGCATGCAGGCGGTGAACCTCGAAGGCGTTTTTCTCGGTGCCAAGCACGGGGTCCGGGTGATGAAGGAGTGCTGCCCGGAGGGCGGGCCTTCGGGCTCAATCATCAACACCTCTTCCATCGCCGGCATCATCGGTTCGCCGTTGAGCGCCGCCTATTCGATGTCGAAGGGGGGCGTCAGGCTCTTCACCAAGTCGCTGGCGCTCGAATGCGCCTTCCTCGGCTACAACATCCGAGTGAATTCCGTGCATCCCGGCATCATCGACACCGACATGATGAAGCAGGTGGCCGAGAAGACCATCCGCCTGGGCCGCCACCAGACCTTCGAGCAGGCCTGGGAAAGCCTGGTGCAACGCCAGCCGATCGGCCGCATGGGCAACGCCGAGGATATCGCCAAGGGTGTCGTCTATCTGGCGAGCGACGAATCGGACCTGATGAACGGCTCCGAGCTGGTGCTCGACGGCGGCATCACCGCGTCATGACGCGGTGCTTGCGGCCCGTGGCATCCGATCACACGTTGTGAACGGGTTTGATTGTCTGGAGTCCCGGCCTGCCGGGGCCTGAGGTAGGGACCTGACGATGGCGGATGACGAGGAAGCCTCCTCCCTGGGCGGGCGGGTCAAGCGTTATGCGCAGGTCTCGACGGCGGTCGGCGGGCTGGCGGCCAGGCTCGCGGGCGAACGTTTCCTCGGCATCAAGCTCGACCGGGACGAGCATGCGCGCGAGCTGAAATCGGCCTTGGGCGGCCTCAAGGGACCCTTGATGAAGGTGGCTCAGATCATGGCCACCGTGCCCGAGGCGCTGCCCCAGGAATATGTCCAGGAGCTGATCCAGCTGCAGTCGAACGCGCCCTCGATGGGCTGGCTCTTCGTCCGCAGGCGGATGTTGGCGGAACTGGGGCCGGACTGGCAAAAGCGCTTCGACGAATTCGAACACGAGGCCTCGGCCGCCGCTTCCCTCGGCCAGGTGCACCGGGCGAGGCTCGACGGGTGGGAACTCGCCTGCAAATTGCAGTATCCCGATATGAGCTCGGCGGTGGAGGCGGACCTCCGGCAGCTCAAACTGATTTTCGCCATCTACCACCGCTACGACCGCACCATCGACACCCGCCAGGTCCACGAGGAAATCGCCGCCCGCCTGCGCGAGGAACTCGACTACCTGTTGGAAGCGCGCCACATGTCGCTCTATTCCGACATGTTGAAGAACCACGCGGGCGTGCATGTGCCGGATGTGGTGCCGGAACTCTCGACCCGGCGTCTCCTGACCATGACCTGGCTCGACGGCGAGCGGCTGTTGGCGTTCAAGGACGCGGGAATCGAGGTCAGGAACGCCATCGCCACCAACATGTTCCACGCCTGGTATGTCCCCTTCTACAACTACGCCGTGATCCACGGCGACCCGCACCTCGGCAACTATTCGGCCCGCCCCGACCACGGCATCAACTTGGTGGACTTCGGCTGCATCCGGGTATTCCAGCCCAAGTTCGTGCGCGGCGTGATCGATCTCTATCACGCGATCAGCGAGGACGACCGCGACCTCGCGGTGCACGCCTACGAGACCTGGGGCTTCGACGGCCTCACCAACGAGATTATCGACACCCTGAACATGTGGGCGAATTTCGTCTATGCGCCGCTGCTGGAGGATCGCGTCCGCCGCATCCAGGAGTTCGAGGCGGGCGGCGTCTACGGCCGCGAGGTGGCGGAGAAGGTGCACAAGAAGCTTCGCAGTCTGGGCGGCGTCACTCCACCGCGCGAGTTCGTCTTCATGGACCGCGCGGCAATCGGCCTCGGCGGCGTCTTCATGCACCTGAGGGCCGAGGTCAACTGGCACAATCTGTTCCACGAGCTGATCGCCGATTTCGATGAAAAGCGCCTGCACCGCCGCCAGACCCGGATGCTCAAACGACACGACGTGCCGGCGCCCTGAGGGGCTGGATGTCTTTTAGCCTCTTGCGGGATGTTCCCGAAGACGAGCGTGTCCGGCTGCGCGAGAGTCCGGCTGCCTTTGGCCTCGGCGCGCCCTCGACAGGCTCGCCGGCCAAGCCGTGGCCAGGAGAAGCGTGGCCGGTAGGTCGAGCGCCACGGGTGGGGAGTGCGACAGAGACCGTAGCACGCCCGCTCGCCGGCCCACGCTCGCCGGCCCCTGTCGGCCTCCCGTCCCGGGGCGTCCGGACGACCCCCGGCAATCCCCGTGACATCACACAAGGCTAACGGAGTCCTGTGGGCCACAGCGGAAGTCGAGCAGGCTAACATCACTCCGACCGCCTTGCCTTCCACAGGCCCTCGATGTAGCGCGTTGGGTCCGCCTCGATGGTCTCGTTATGTGACACCCGAGAGCTTTATCCAGACAAAGTGCATGCCCGTGGGAGATGGGCCCGAGATGTCTCGTGGCGTCATGAGCACGCCCGCCATTTTGGCAAGTGGATAGAACCGATTGTATTAGGACTAGCAACCGCTTCGGGCCCGAGTGTTGCGCCAGTCGTCGCGCCGGCCGAGAAGTCGAAGCGATGATCACGTTGCTGCGCCGAGTGTTTGAGTTAATGCGATCTTAAGACGTCGATCCTAGTTTCGACCACGGTGCCGGTGCTATCGCGGCGACGGCCGAGCATCGGAGGCTTGTTTGATGAATGCCATACATTGATCCATCGAGGAGTAACATGGCGGTTACCGCTCGCCCTTCTGGCAGCCAACCGAGGAATCGCCGTGCCGTTTCGACGTCAACGCGACTTTCATCGAATCGCGTGGCGCCTGGACGCGATCGCAGACATGGGGCCGAGCGCTGATGGCGCTTTCGCTCGCTAGTACCGCGCCCAGCGCTGATCCTCCCTCGAACGGTGGTTCGCCCTCCGCCGGCGTAACGGTGGATTTCTGTCATTGGGACGAGATTTTGACCTTGCGGAGCTTCATCGACCGGCATTGGCGACGTGATCACGCCTTGGCCAGGGACGAGACCCTGTTGCGCTGGCAGTTCGATCCGGCTCGGCTGGCAACGCCGGATCCGGACGCGGGCCTTTCGGTGCTTCTGGCCCGCGAAGCTGGCGAGATCCGCGCCATGGTGGGCCTAATTTGCGCGCCGTTCTGCGTCAACGGCCACGTCGTCGACGGCGTCTGGCTGACCAATCTCTTGAACCTCTCACGCGACGGCAAGGGCGGGTATGGGCTGGCGTTGTTCACGAAGGTGCGCGCGCTCGGCATAAAGGCGATCGGCGCCATCGGCATCAACGACGATGTCGCCGAGATCTACCGAGGCCTCAGGTTTCGCATCGTCGAGGATTTGCCCCGGTGGTACGGCACACTTGATGGGGAGAAGGCCAGTCGTCTGATGGGCGGCGAAGCGGGAGCGGCGGCATCACCTCGGCGGGACGAGGATTCGGACTTTGCGGTCCGGCCATGGCGCGAGGCGGGACGCGCATCGTGGGACGAGACATGGCGGCGACGGTTCGCCCCTGGCTTTGTCGGCATGGCGCGTGATGCCGGATATCTCGAGCAACGCTACCTTCGACACCCGGCGTATGACTACGATGTGCATGTCGTCTCGCGCCGCAAGGATGCGACGATCGCCGGCATCGCGGTCACCCGGCACGAGCGCGTCGCGAACGACGATCTTTGCGTTTTGCGGATTCTGGAGTTCCTGGCGACCGAAGAGGCGGCGCCCGCGCTTGCCGGCCATCAGGTACGCTTGGGCCGCCGAGAAGGGGCCGCGTTCGCCGATTTCTATTGCTCCGATCCCTGCCGCGCCGAAGCATTGGTGGAGGTCGGGTTCAGGCCCGTCGACCCGACGGCGAAAGCGGCGCCGGCGAGCCGACTGCAACCATTGGAGCCCGGACATTTCAGGCTGAAATGTGCCGTCTGGCTAGCGCGCGATCTGGCGAAAGAGTGCGACTTGGCGACCAATTGCCCGAGCCTCTATCTTACCAAATCGGACGGCGATCAGGACCGACCGAATTGACCGGAACCGAAGATCGGACGATGTCGGGGTCGAGAAGGATGGACCAAAAGCCGTTTTCTGGAATTTATGACCTTTCCCGCTGTCATCGAGCAGCCGGGCGCGCGCAGGGCACTCTGGAGCATGGGGGCGACAAGGAATGAGCAAGTCGATCGCGGCCGTTCGGGCCTTCATCCGCGAGGAGTTGGCATCGATTACCGGCGAGCCGGGCGATAGCTTCGGAACCGAGAGCGTCTTGGTGGGCTCCGACAGCGGTATCAAGTCGCGCCAATTGGTCGAGTTGCTTCTGGCACTCGAGGAATACGCCGATGACGAGATGGGCGTCGAATTCGACTGGACCACCGATGCGGCGATGTCGGATGTCCGCGGCTTCCTTCGTTCGATAGAAAGCCTGGCCGCGCACCTCGCCTCCCTGTCGGACGGAAGCTGATGGCGGACACCGTCATCGTCACGGGCGCCTCGCGTGGCATCGGCCACTACTGCGCCGGCAAGCTGCACGAGGCTGGCTACCGCGTAATCGGCATCGGCCGCAATCCGGACGCGGAGGAACCGTTCGAGACTATTGCCTGCGATGTTGCCGACCCCGACCAGGTGAAGCGCGCCTTTGCGCCGTTCCGTCGCGATAAGGAAACGTACGCGCTGGTCAATGCCGCCGGTATCGCCTCCATGAACCTGGTTCTGACGACGCCGCCGGATACCGTTCGACGCATCGTCGAGACCAATCTCTGCGGCACCATATACTGCTGTCAGGCGGTGGCGCCGGCCCTGATCCGAAGAGGCGAGGGGCGGATCGTCAACTTCTCGACGATCGCGGTCCCGTTGGCCCTGAAAGGCGAGGCGGTCTACGTCGCCTCCAAGGCTGGCGTCGAGGGCTTCAGCAGGGCCTTCGCCCGCGAGATGGCCGACCACGGCTGCACCGTCAACGTCATCGCGCCGGGCCCGGTCGAGACCGATTTGATCGCCAAGGTGCCGAGCGAGAAGATCGACGCCATTGTCGAGCGCCAGATCATCACCAGCCGAGCGCTGCCGGAAGACGTCTATCGAATACTTTCCCTACTGTTGACGCCGGAAAGCGCGATGCTGACGGGCGCCATTGTACATGTCGGAGGCGCCTGACATGGGCTTATTGGACGAGCTCGGCGCCATCCACGAGGACAGCCCCGGCGCTTTCCTCGCGGGCGTGGCGGGTGAACTCTATTTTCGCGATGTCTTGGCGGAGAAGGACGTCGACCTGAGCGAGGTTCGCGCCGGCGACGTGGTCGCCCTGATCGGCGATTTCGGCGCCCGGGACATCGCGACGTTGCTGAGGCTCTTCGATCGCGATTGTGTCGTCGTGCCGTTGACCGACGACACCCGCGCCGATCATCCATATTTCTTCGAGAGCGCTTTGGTCGATTGGGTGATCGAGGACGGATCGAAGCAGCGTTGCCGGCCGGGACGATGCCAGCACGCGTCGTTGAATGAACTGAGAGAGAGAGAGAGAGAGGTCATCCCGGACTGGTTCTGTTTTCCTCGGGTACGACGGGGCGGCCCAAGGCGATCCTGCATGATTTCGCGGCCTTCCTGGTTCGCTTTCGAACGCCGCGGCCGGCCTTGCGAACGCTGAATTTTCTGCTCTTCGATCACATCGGCGGTATCAACACGCTGCTGCATACGCTCTTCAACAAGGGCGTCGTCGTGGCGCCGTCGGGCCGGACGCCGGAGACGGTGCTTCGCGATATCCGCGATTTCGGCGTCGAGGTCTTGCCGACGACGCCGAGTTTCTTGCGCATGGTCCTGTTGAGCGGACTTCTGGAAGAGGCCGTGCCGTCGAGCCTCAAGCTGATCACCTACGGCACCGAGCGGATGGACGAGAGCACCCTTGAAACGCTCTGCCGCCTGTTGCCGAAGGTCGACTTTCGCCAGACCTTCGGCATGTCGGAGCTCGGCATTCTGCGGGTGAAGTCGAGGGCGAGCGATAGCCTTTGGATGAAAGTGGGCGGCGAGGGAGTCGAGATCCGGGTGGTCGAGGAAAGATTACAAATTCTTCCCGAGAACCGAATGCTCGGATATCTGAACGCGCCCTCGCCGTTCCTGGACGGGGGCTGGTACGACACCGGCGATCTGGTCGACCAGGACGACGCGTTCATAAAGGTCGTGGGCCGGGCCACCGAGGTCATCAACGTCGGCGGCATTAAGGTCCTGCCCAGCGAGATCGAGCGCGTCGCCTTGGAGCACGCCGACGTTCTCCGTGCCCATGCGGTCGGTGCCGACAATCCCATAACCGGGGAGCATATCGAGGTGACCGTCCAGCCCCGGCCCGAGGCCGCGCTCGATCGGCGTGCCATGCGCGGCCATTTCGAGAAACGATTGAGCGAGCATCTGCGCCCGCATCGGATCAGAATTGGCGAGGTGCAGGTCAGCCACCGGTTCAAGCGCGAGGGCTGAGGCGGGCCACCGGCGCCACGGATAGACTTAATGCCATCTTAAGACTTGCTGCCTAGCCTTGCCTCGGTTGGCAAGGTTAGAGGTGTGGTCATGCGGACTTTGGGGATCATCCCTGCCAGAATTGGTTCGTCCGGCGTTCGAAAAAAGAACATCCGTCCGCTCGCGGGACGACCATTGGTCGCCTACGCCGTCGAGTCCGCCTTGGAGAGCCGGCTCGACCGCGTGGTCGTCTCCACCGATGCCTTGGAGATCGCTAACGTCGCCCGTGGTGTCGGGGCGGAAGTGCCCTTTCTCAGACCACCCGAATTGGCGATCAACGAAGCACCGGCCATGTGCGTCGTCCGCCATACCCTGGATTGGCTCGAGGTGAACGATGGCTGGCGGCCCGAGGCGGTCGCCTATCTGCAACCGACGTCGCCGTTTCGTACCGCACGGCATATCGATGACGCACTGGCCTTACTGGACGGTGCGGTGAATTCGGTTTGGACCATGGTGCCGGTGGCGGAACATCCCTACTTCATGTACCGGCCGGAAGAAGACGGGCGCTTGATCGAATATGTCGACCTGCCGAACAAGCCCGAGCGGCGCCAGGACGTTCTGCCCATCTACCATGTCAACCCGATGATCGCGCTTTCTCGGACTTCCTACCTGACCAAGCGTGCGCGACCGAACGACCTGGTCGTCGACAAAGCCAACTTTCGCGCACTGATCATCAGTCGCGAGGACGGTCTCGACATCAACACCGAGTTCGAATTCCAAATGGCGGCGTTGCTCATGCGACAGCGTCGTCTTGGCGAAGAGATGCTGGACATCGAGATCAGTGCCGCTTGAGGAAATGCGATGACGAATATCGAAGGACCGCATGGCCTGATGTTCCATCACTTCCACGATGCGAAACATCCTCGTATCCAAGGCTCACTGTCGGCGGAGGAGTTCGCCGAGCTGCTGAATTTTGTCGGGCGGCGCCACATTCTGCCGGCCGAGGAATGGCAGCGCCGCGCCCTGGCTGGTCGTCTCGGAGAGGACGATCTCTGTCTCACCTTCGACGATAACCTGCGCTGCCAATTCGACGTTGTCCTGCCGGTGCTCCGCGATCTCGGTCTCACCGCCTTCTGGTTCGTCTATACTTCGCCCTTGGAGGGCGTCGTAGAAAAGCTCGAGGTACACCGCTACTTCCGCAACGTCGCCTTCGACGATGTCGAGGCGTTCTATCGATCCTTCTTCGAGACGCTGACGAAGTCGCCCCATGCCGAGCTGGCGGTCGGACGCTGGCACGATTTCGATCCGGCACGCTATCTCGCCGAATTTTTCTTTTACAGCGACGAGGACCGGCGCTTTCGCTTCGCCCGCAACCAGATCCTGGGCGTCGAGCGCTACGACGAGATCATGGACAGGATGATGGCGGAGGTCGCGTTCGATGTGGAGGCCACAGCGGAATGGCTATGGATGGGGGCGGCGGAACTGCGGCAGCTGACGCAGGCGGGACACGTTATCGGCTTGCATTCTCACACCCATCCGACCGATCTGAAGATCTTGTCGGCGACCCGACAGGCCGCCGAGTACCGACGGAACTTGGAGATTCTTCAGACCATGGTGAGCGTGGCACCAACCGTTATGGCCCATCCCACCAATTCCTATAACGACGATACACTCCAACTCCTCCGCGACCTCGGGGTCCGCTTGGGGTTCAGGTCCAATCTGGCCATGCGGGAGCACGGACCGCTCGAGCATCCGCGCCGAGACCATTGCCTGGTCATGGCTGAGATGCGGGAGGCCCGTGAGGTCCAGGCGAGGGTGGCATGACCCGGCCGGCGATAGAACACGACGGTGCGGAGCCCCTGCCGCTGAAGGAGCCCGATCTCACCGGCAACACGACGGATTAGCTGCGGGAATGCATCGACAACGTCTCCTCGATCGGCCCCTTCGTCGACCGCTTCGAGGCCCGGGCGACCGAAGCCGCCGGTGCCGCGGGCGGGGTCGCGCGCTCGTCGGGCACGGCCGGTCTTAATATCGCGTTGATGGCGCTCGGCGTTGGCTCCGTCGATCTCGTGAGACTGCCGGCCTATTCCTTCATCGCAAGCGCCAACGCGATCTCCCAATGCAGCGGCAAAGGATAGCCCGGTCAACCGACATGGCGGCGCCCGCCACCGCACGGGCTCGTCCGACCGCGCCGCGCCTCCGCCGCTTCAAACCCGACAATGGGTCGGGAGCTGCTTTTCCCGCGCCCGCCGCCGTTAACCATGTCTTAGGGCCGCGCCGGGTTTAATGCCGCCCATGTCGATCGAGGCGGTTTTGAGGCAGGCGGCGGCCCATAAGGCCGCCGGCGAGTTGGACGCGGCGGAGCGATTGCTGCGCGGCGCGGTCGCGGACGCGCCCGATTATCACCGCGCCCGTCTCGACCTCACCTTGCTGTTGATCGAAAGCGGGCGCGGCCTGCCGGAGGAACTGGAAGGCTCGTTGGAAATCCTGTGCCGGCTCTTTCCCGACGTGCCGCGCCTGCACGGCCTGCTCGGCAACGTGCGCGTGGGGCTGATGAAGTTCGAGGCCGCGGCCAGGGCCTTCGAGGTCGAGCTGGTGCTCTCGCCCGCCGACAGCCAGAACCGGCTCGCCCTCGGCCGGGCGCTCGGTCAATCCTATGAACGCTTCGAAGAGGCCGACGGCGCTTTCGATCGGGCTTTCGAGACCGCCATCGACAAGACCGAGGTGCTGAGCGAGGTGGTGCTCTTCCACCTGCGGCAGAGGCGTTTCGCCCGCGCCGTCGATTTCGCCGCGCGGGGGGACGGACTGGACCTGCCGGCGCCGACCCGGGTGCTGGTCGAATTGATGCGGGGTCAGGCGCTGACGGCGCTCGGCGAACCGGAGACGGCGCGGGCGGCGTTCGACGAGGCGCTCGAAGCCGCGGACCTGTTGATCGATCACGGCGACACCTCGGCGAAGCTCATCGGCATCGCGCTGAAGGCCCGCGCGCTCCACGCCGCCGGTCGGCGCGAAGAAGCGGGTCGGCTCTATCAGGCCATGACCGAGTTTTTCGAGACAGAGGCCCATGTATACGATCCCGCCGTCTACCTGCCCGATACGCCAGGCCGCCTCGCTGCCTTCCGCGAACGCGTCGGCGGGCGCGATATCGCCGTTTTGTTGCAAGGCCCCTCGCTCCGCGCGCTGGAGGCGGCCCGCGACCGGCTGGCCGGCCTCGATGTCTGCTTCGCCACCGTCAACAAGTTCGAGCCGGTCGAGGCCCGGCTGCTGGCGCCGATCGGCCGGCGGCTCGATCTCCTCTTCACCGGCAACCCGGTCGAACTCTCCGGGCGGTGGCCGGCCTACGAAACCTTCCTCTCGCGCGAGCCGGGCGGATTGCTGATCACCGCGGACTATGCCGTCTCCGGTTTGCCGCGCCATCTCTGCCCACCCGTCGAATTCATCCGCCGGTTCGACTCCCGGCTGCTCTACTTCCACTCCACGCGACCGTTGCCGGCGCTTCCCCTCGATCCGCTGCACGTCATGCCGGGGAACTCCCTCTCCGTGCTGTTGCCGCTGCTGGTGCTGGACCGGCCGGCGCGGATCTTCCTCTTCGGCGCCGACGGCGGCGCGCCCGAGGGGGGTGGGGAGGTCTATTTCGCCGCCACCGGCGGCATCGCCGAGGCTTCGGCGCGAAATGTCCGGGAGGCCCATCGCCGCCTCGCCAACGAGGCCTGGGAATGCGACCAGAGCGTGGAACTTTCCATGGTGGCGATCGCGGCGTTGCATGGGCTGCCGGTGCCGGAGGTCTTCAACTGCTGCCCGGCGAGCAACCACCGGGCCTTCCCCCGCATCGGCGTCGCCGACGGCCTCGAACTGCTGGGGGCGAACGGGCGATGAAATGCCTCGTCACCGGCGCCGACGGCTTCATCGGCTCGCACCTGGCCGAACATCTGGTCCGCGCCGGGCACGACGTTCGCGCCATGGTGCAGTACGACGCGCGGAATTCGGAAGGCTGGCTCGAGGCGCTCGCGCCGGACGTCCGGGGCGCCATGGAGGTTCTCGCCGGCGACGTGCGCGACGCCGATTGCGTGGATGCGGCGGTCGCCGGCCGCGACACCGTCCTGCACTTGGCCGCCCTCATCGGCATCCCCTACTCCTACCAGGCGCCCGCCTCCTATATCGACGTCAACGTCACCGGCACCCTCAACATGGTGAACGCCGCCCGCCGCCACGGCGTCCGGCGTTTTGTCCAGACCTCGACCAGCGAGGTCTACGGCACCGCCCGCTTCGTGCCGATCACCGAAGAGCATCCCCTGGGCGCGCAGTCCCCCTATGCCGCCAGCAAGATCGGCGCCGACCAGATGGCGCTCTCCTTCCATGCCGCCTTCGACCTGCCGGTGGTGGTGGCCCGGCCCTTCAACACCTACGGACCCCGCCAGTCGGCCCGGGCGGTAATCCCGACGGTGATCGCCCAGATCTCCGCCGGCGAGAGGCGGCTTCGCCTGGGGGCGCTGTCGCCGACGCGGGACTTTTCCTTCGTCGCCGACACGGTCGCCGGCCTGGCGACGCTGGCGGCCTCCGATGCCGGCCTGGGCGAAGTCGTCAACCTGAGGAGCAACTTCGAAATCTCGATTGGCGATACCGTGGCGCTGATCGCCGACGTCATGGGCGCGGAGGTGGAGACCGAAACCGACGAATTCCGCGTCCGGCCGGAGTCGAGCGAGGTGGAGCGGCTTTGGGCCGACAACGCCAAGGCGGCCCGCATCTTCGGCTGGCGGCCCGAATTCGCCGGCAGGCGGGGCTTCCGTCGAGGCCTGGCGTCGACGGCCGCGTGGTTTACCGATCCCGTCAACCTCGCCCGATACAAGCCCGCCGCCTATAACGTGTGACGCGGCTTAAGCCCCTGTTTACCATCGCTCTCTAAGCTCGTGGCCATGTCCTTGATCGACTCACTCCTGCTGTCGGACACGGCGACGATTCGCGACGCGATCGCCGTGATCGACGCGGGCGACCGGCGCACGGCGCTGATCGTCGACGCCCACTTCAAGCTCGTCGGCATCATCCGCGACGCCGACGTGCGCCGGGGCCTGCTGGACGGCCTGGGCCTCGAGGCGCCGGCGGCCGAGGTGATGAACGTGACGCCGCTGGTCGGCTACCCGAGCATGAGCCGGCGGAACCTCGTCGACCACATGCGGGCCACGCGGCGCGACATGCTGCCGATCGTCGACGAAGTCGGTCGGTTGCGCGCAGTCGAATTCCTGGTCGACAGCATGGCCGTCGAGGCCCGACCCAACGAGGTCGTGCTGATGGCGGGCGGTTTCGGCCGGCGCTTGGGCGCGCTGACGCGGGATTGCCCGAAGCCGCTGCTCAATGTCGGCTCCCGCCCGGTCCTGGAAACCATCATCGAGTCCTTCGCCGAACAGGGCTTTCGCCGTTTCTGGATCGCGGTCAACTACCTGGCCGAGCGGATAGAGCGGCATTTCGGCGACGGTCGCCATTGGGGCGTCGAGATCGACTATCTGCGCGAGGCCGAACCGCTGGGCACGGCGGGGGCGCTGTCGCTGCTGCCCCAAATACCCGAACATCCGGTGATCGTGATGAACGGAGATATCCTGACCAAGGTGAGGTTCGACGAACTGGTGGCCTTCCATGGCGAGGCGCGCGCGCGCGCCACCATGTGCATCCGCAGCCACGAGGTGACGATCCCCTATGGCGTGGTGCAATCCGAGGATGGATACCTGACGGGCATCGCCGAGAAGCCCAGTCAGAGCTGCTTCATCAACGCTGGCATCTACGTTCTGGCGCCCGAGCTGATCGCCGGCCTCGCGCCGGGCGAGGCCCGCGACATGCCGGAAATCGTCGAGCGCGCGATGGGGCGGGAGAAGGCCGTCGCCCTCTTCCCGATCCGAGAATACTGGATGGACATCGGTCACCTGGAGGATTTCAAGAAGGCCAACCAGGACTTCCCCGAACTCTTCCCGGTGCCCGAGCCCGGCGTCGCGCCGGAGGACGAGCCGCGATGTCCGCGCGTCGAATTGGCGTCGTAACCGGGGGCCGGGCCGATTACGGCCTGCTGCTGCCGGTACTGCGCGCGATCGAGAGCGCGCCGGCGCTCGAGCTCCGGCTGATCGTCACCGGGGGCCATTTGTCGCCGTCCCACGGCGGGACGCGGGGCGCCATCCTGGCCGACGGCTTCGAAAGCGCCGCCGAGGTGGCTTGCCTCGCGGCAGGGGACGATCCCCTCTCGCTCTGCCGTGCCGTCGGCGAAGGCGTCGCCGGCTTCGCTCAGGCCTTCCAGCGGCTGGCCCCCGATATCGTCCTGCTGCTGGGCGACCGCTACGAGATCCTGGCGGCGGCCGAGGCGGCGATGCTGTATGGCCTCGCCATCGGCCACATCTGCGGCGGCGACGTCACCGAGGGTGCCTTCGACGATTCGATCCGCCACGCGATCTCCAAGATGGCCCATCTGCATTTTGTCTCGAACGAGATGGCCGCCCGCCGGCTCCGCCAGTTGGGCGAGGACCCGGCGCGGATCCGCGTGACCGGCAATCCGGGCCTGGACCTGATCCGGCGGACGGAACCCCTGGACCGCGCCGCGCTCGAGGCGCGGATCGCCATGACGCTGAAATCCCGGAACCTGCTGGTCACCTACCACCCCGAGACGCGGGCCGAAGGCGCGACCCTGGACGACCTCGAACAGCTGCTGGCGGCGCTCGACGGCCTGGGCGACGGCGTCGGCCTGATCCTGACGCAGCCGAATGCCGATCCAGGCCATGCGGCCTTCCGCCGACGCCTGGAGGAATTCGCCCAGCGCCCGAACGCGGCGCTGCACGCCGCCCTCGGCCAACAGGGCTATATCGGCGCCATGCATCACGTCGACGCCATGGTCGGCAACTCCTCGAGCGGCCTGATGGAAATGCCGTCTTTCGCGAAACCCACGATAAACGTCGGCGGGCGGCAGGACGGACGGCCGCGCGCGACCTCGGTGATCGACGTGGCGCCCCGGGCCGAGGCTATTGGCGACGCGATCCAGCGCGCCTTCGCCATGGACTGTCGCGGCGCCGTCAATCCCTTTGGCGACGGGATGGCCGCCGCGCGGATCGTCCGGGCGCTCCAGGATATCGAGAACCCGCGCGCCCTGCTGCGCAAGACATTCCACGATCTCAGGGAGCATGCCGCATGACATCCCCCCACGTCACCGTCATCGCCGAGGCCGGCGTGAACCACAACGGTTCGCCCGAGATGGCGCTTGAACTGGTCGAGGCGGCGGCGGCGGCCGGCGCCGGCGTGGTCAAGTTCCAGACCTTTCGCGCCGACAAGATGATCGCGGCCAGCGCGCCCAAGGCTCGCTACCAGCAAGAAACCACGGGCACGAGGGAGAGCCAGCTGGAAATGGTCCGCCGCCTGGAGCTGGCGCCGGAGCTGCACGAGATCTTGATCGAGCGGTGCGGCGAGCGCGGTATCGAATTCCTCTCGACTCCCTTCGATTCAGAGAGTCTCGCGCTACTCGAACGCCTCGGCCTCCGCCGCCTGAAGGTGCCGTCGGGCGAAATCACCAACGGCCCGCTGCTGCTGCTGGCGCGGACGGGCCTGCCGCTGATCGTTTCCACCGGCATGGCGAATTTGGCGGAGGTGGGGGACGCGCTCGACCTCCTGGCCTTCGCCATGGTGCGCGCGGGCCAGCCCACCCCCTCATCGAGGGAGCTTTCGGGTTTCGCGCGCCGCGCCGACGGGCGCGCCGTCCTGGCGGACCGGGTGACCCTGCTCCACTGCACGACCGAGTATCCGGCGCCCATGACCTCGGTGAACCTGCGGGCCATGGACAGCCTGGCCCGGACTTTCGGCCTGCCGGTCGGCTATTCCGACCACACAAATGGCATCACCGTGCCGATCGCCGCGGCCGCCCGTGGCGCCGTGGTGATCGAGAAGCATTTCACCCTCGACCGCGGCCTGCCGGGGCCGGACCATCGCGCCTCGCTCGAGCCGGGCGAACTCGGCGCCATGGTCGCCGCCATCCGCGAGGTCCAGGAGGCCCTCGGCCACGGGGTGAAGGCCTCCCAGGCCTGCGAGCGGGCCAACGCCGACGTCGCCCGCAAGAGCTTGATCGCGGCCCGCGATATCCGCTCTGGCGAATGTTTCACGGCCGAAAATCTCGCCGCCATGCGGCCTGGCACCGGCGTCTCGCCGATGGCCTACTGGTCCTACGTCGGCCGCTCCGCGGGCCGCGCCTATTCCACCGGCGAGCTGATCGAAGCCGGAGTCCACCCATGACCGTTCTGCTCTTCACCAAGACCGATTCCTGGTCGCGCCGGGCGCGGGAGGCGGCGCGCGCCGCCTTCGGCGACCGCCTCCAGGTCTTCGAGGGAAGCCGCCACAACTCCCCGCCGGTGGTTTCCCCGCCGGCCGGCTCGACGATCCTGCTCTCCTTCCTCTCGCCTTGGATTTTGCCGCCCGCCCTGCTGGATGCCGCCCGCCTGGCGCTCAACTTCCATCCCGGAAACGCGAACTATCCCGGGATCGGCGCCTATAACTTCGCCCTCTATGAAGGCGCCGACGAGTATGGCGCCGTCTGCCACCACATGGCCGCCCGGGTCGACACCGGCGCCATCGTCATCGAGCGGAACTTCGCCGTCGACCCGGAGGAACGGGTGGAGACCCTGAAGCTCAAGACCATGGGCGTCATGTTGGAGATGTTCGAGGAGATCGTCGGCCAGCTCGCCCGGGGCCTGGAGCCCTCCGAGGCCCCCATCGCCTGGCGCCGGCGCCCCTTCACCCGGCGCGAGCTGGAGACGCTCTGCCAACTGACGCCGGCGATGGACGAGGAGGAAATGCGCCGGCGCATCCGCGCCGTCGCCTATCCGGGCTTCCCCGGGGCCCGGATCGAGATCGCCGGCACCACCTTCCACGCCGAGGCGCCCCCTGGCCCGGCTCTCGCCTGATTCCGGGGTGTTGGCCGACCGACAAACGCCAAGCGGCCGCCAATTCCGGCGATCGGTATTAATGCGATCTTAAGTCCGCTGGGCGATCTTGGCGCTCGGGTTCAGGCTGCCGGAAGCCTCGGGCCCAAGCCGCTGGAGGAATGAAACCCCATGAACGTGATCCGCCAAAACCTCGCGGTCCGCCCGGCGACGCGAAGCGCGCCGGTCTGGCGGCCGACGGAAGATTCTCCCTGGCGCTTCGACGCCAACGCGACCTTCAACGAGAAGGTCTTCGGCGAGGCCTGGAAGGACCACCGGGGCGAGGCCTATCACCAGTACCGGCGTGACTGGCACGAGGTGCCGGCGACGAAGACGGAACTCGACTTCCCCCTCCACCTCGACATCGAGACCACGACGCGCTGCAATCTGCTTTGTCCCATGTGCCCGCGCACGCTGCTGGTGGAAAAGGGGGCATTCAACGATTTCGGCTTTATGACGCGGGCGGAATTCGCCTCCATCATCGACCAGGGCATGGCCCATGGCCTGCGGTCGATCAAGCTGAACTATCTGGGCGAGCCGCTGCTTCACAAGGACGTCCCCTGGCAGATCGCCTATGCCAAGGATCGGGGCGTCGTCGACGTGTTGATGAATTCGAACGGCACGGCACTCACGGAGAAGCTCGGCCGCCAGCTTCTGGAGGCCGGGATCGACGGGCTCTTCGTCTCCTTCGATGCCGCCAATCCGGACGACTACGCCCGCCAGCGGGTCGGCGCCAACCTCGGCCGGGTGATCGACAATCTTTACGGTTTTATCAAATTGCGCGACGAGCTCCGCCCGGGCTGCCAAGTCCGGGTTTCCATGGTGATGTACGACGAGCCCAAATGGCAGGACCAGTTCAAGGCCCTGCAGGTGATGTGGCGGGACCTGGTGGATGCCGTCGGCTACAGCTACTACGTCGAACGCGACGACGAGGTGGCGGTCGAGTACCCGCCGGTCGAGGGCTTTCATTGCGCCCAACCCTTTCACCGCATGTTCCTCAAGAACAACGGCAACGTCACGATCTGCTGCTTCGACGACAAGGACGAGTTGGTGCTCGGCAACTGGCGCGAGGAGAGGCTTCACGATATCTGGAATGGCGAGGCCTACAAGGCGATCCGCCGCCGCCACGCCGAGGGCCGCTATCACGAGATGGCGCTCTGCCGGAAATGCTATTTTCCCGTCTCGCAAAAGCAGGCCGATATACGCCAGGTCGAGGCGGGCGAGGCGGAGCCGTGCTGACGCTCGGGGTCATTCCCGCCCGGATCGGCTCCAGCGAACTCAAACGTAAGAACCTCCGCCCCTTCCTCGGGCCGCCCCTTCCTCGGGCGGCCCCTGGTCCAACATGGCATCGAGGCCGCCTTGGATAGCGGCCTGGACCGCGTCGTGGTCTCGACCGATTCCGAGGAGATCGCGGCCGTCGCGCTGGCGGCCGGCGCCGAAGTACCGTTCCTTCGGCCGGCGGCGCTCGCCGGCAACGAGGCCATCGCCATGTCGGTGCTGCGCCACGCGATCGGCCATCTGGCCGACGAGGAGAACTGGCGGCCGGACGCGGTGGCCTACCTGCAGCCGACCTCGCCGCTGCGATCCGCGGCGCATATGATGCGGCGCTTGGGCTCCTGGACGAGACGACCGACTCGGTCGCGACCGTGATGCCGGTGGCCGAGCATCCCTATTACATGTACGCGCCCGCGCCGGGCGCGCGGATGCTGGAGTACGTCTCCCTGGCGGAGAAGCCGGAACGCCGCCAGGACCTGCTCCCCTCTACCACATCAATCCGCTGGTCCTCCTCTCCTGGAGCCGCTATTTGCTGGCGCCGGAGAATGCCCGCGCGCTGGTGATAAATCGCGCCGACTTCCGCGCCCTCGTCGTCTCGCGGGAAGAGGGCGTCGACGTCAACGCCGAAATCGATTTCGAATTCGCCGAGCTCCTGGCGACAAGGCGTGGCACCGCCGGAGCCACCGCCGCGCGCGCCAGCGACGCGGCCTGAGGATTCGACAGCCGGCCGTTCTGGAAGTCGCGGCGCCCAGGGACCCCCTACCGGCGGGTCCCTCGCGCGACCATGGACGTCGTGGAAGCCAATTGGGAGGGCGCGCGGCCGCTCCGCCGTGGCACCAGCCTCGCCGAGTCCGACCAGGAGCGGATCATCGCCGCGATGGCGGAGATCCCGGCCCAGGGCTATTCGGCGGCCGCCGTCGGCGCGTCCTCGCGAACCCGGATCGGCGGCGCGGGCTTCTGGCGGACACCGGCGTTGATCCGGGCGACCTCGGGGTAGGCATCGCAAAATGCGACCATCTCTTCCAGGGAGAACACACGGCCCGGCCGGTGCAGCGCCTCGAAGAGCCGTGTCACCATTTCGAAATCGGCGGCCTCGTCGACGGTCAAGCGCAGGTCGGGGCGGGCGATACGGGGGTCGGTGACGCGGAGCGTGGCGCAACGGAAGCGGTCGGTCTGGGTGAAGTAGCCGCCCCAGACTTCCGTGTCGGTCTTGTCCTTGATGGCGCAGGCGCGGGCCATGGCCGGGCGCGAGAGGGTATAACAGAAGGCGCCGAAGGGCAGTCCCTCGGTGTTGCAATAGTCGGCGCCCTGGTCGATGTGAAAGTCGACCAGGCGGTCGAGATGGTCCGCGTCGACGAAGGGGCAGTCGGCGGTCGCGCTGGCGACGAGATCGACGCCGAAGGCCTCGGCCGCCGCCGTCAGCCGTGCCAGCACGTCGTCGGGGTCGCCGCGAAAGACCTCGATCCCCTCTTCCCGGGCGAGATCCACCAGGGGATCGTCCTGGGCCACGGTTGAGGTGCAGAGCACGATTCCATCCGGCCTTCGGGCGAGGCGTACGCGGCGGATCAGATGGGTCAGCATCGCCTCGCCCAGGATCGGCAGCAACACCTTGCGGGGCAGCCGCGTCGACTTCAGCCGCGCGGTGATGAAGGTAGCGACCCTCACGCCACGTCCTCCAGCCGTACCAGCTCCTGGCACGCGACGTCGCGCCGCAGGCGACGGCCGACGATGTCCGGCGCGCGGTCCGGTGGCAAGCCCAGCGCATCGGCGCGAAGGAACGTCAGATCCGCCTCGGCGATCCGGTGTCCGGCGGCGAGCGCGCTCGCCGCCACCACGCTTTTCTTGCAATAAGCCCGGTAGCGCTCCTCGTCCCGCGAGAAGGGACGCGGCAGCGCGCTTCCCGTCGCCGCCTCGATCTCGCGAACTATGGCGGTGAAGCGGGCGAACTCGTCCGTGTTCAACGCCTCCTCGTGGTCGGCGCCCTTGGCGGCGCGATCATGGGTGACGTGCTTCTCCAGGATCTGGACGCCCATGCCCTGCGCCGCCGCCGGCAGGCTGAAGGCGCCGGGGGCGTCGGCGTCGGTGTGGTCCTGGTAGCCGACGGGCAGTTCGAAAAGGCGGGCGAGCTTCATCATGTAGGCGAGGTGCACGTCCCCCACGCGGGTCGGGAAGTTCTGGTAGCCGTACATCAGCCAGACGTCGTTCCCGGCCACCTCGTCGATCCACCGCAGGGCGTTCTGGATCTCGCCGATGGTCGAGCCGCCGACACGCAGGTCGATCCGTCGGCCGGTCGTCGCCATGTGGCGGACGAGATAGGGGTTGGAAAGGTCCGCGCTGTGGAGCTTGTAGGCATCGACTTCGAGGCTCTCGGCGAAGTCGACGCTGGCCAAGTCGTAGACGCAGGCGATGATGGCGAGACCCGGCCAGCGATTTCGTACATGGGCGGCGAGGCCGCGCCAGTCCTCGGGCGTAAGTTCGAGGTTCTTGACCTGGTCGAAGGCGGGGTGGGTGCGCACCATCATGTCTTCGAGCCGCCAGATCTGGAACTGGAGGCTGTCGGCGCAGGCGGCGCCGGCGCCATCGATGATGCGCCGCGCCAGCTCTGGGCTGCCGTCGTGCGAACAGGCCATCTCGGCGATGATGTGGACGGGTCTCGGCATCGCTCTCGCGGGCTCCCGACACGGTTAATTCGCCGGCAAGGCTAACGCCTGCTCGCTAACAAAAGCTTATCATCGCGGCAGCCGGTATGATGGCGCCCCGATGGCCGATGACCCGGGCGGCGAGGCGGTGGCCGGCGCGGGCGGCATCTTCCGGCCCGGCCCCGGCCAGGCGGCGGGCGAGATAGGCCGCGTTGAAGGCGTTGCCCGCCGCCGTGGTGTCGACCACCGCCACGCCCGCCTCCGCCGGCACGACGATATCGCCCTCCGGCGCCCGGATGTGGCAGAGGCCGGGGCCGTCCTTCACCACGACCTCGGTGGGCCCCTCGCCGGCGATGCGCCGGATCGTCGCCGCCGCGTCGCGATCGCCATGCAGCGCTCGCTCGTCGTCGAGCGAGGGGAGCGCGATGTCCACCAGGGGCAGGATGGCGGCCGTCACCGCGCGAGCCGCTTTCGGCTCCGCCCAGCCGCGCGGCCGGTAGTTGCCGTCGAAGACGACGCGCGCACCCGCCGCCCGCGCGGCGGCCAAGGCCTCGTACAGCCTGTCCCGGCTGGCCGCGTCGAGGATCGAGAGAGAGAGATCAAGGTCAGGTAGATCACATCATGAGCGGCAAGCGCCGACAACCGCGCCGCCGCCCCGCCGGCCGAAAACACGTCGCGCGCGGCGGCGGCGGAACGCCAGTAGAAGAAGCTACGCTCGCCCTTGTCGTCGGTGCGGACCGTATGCAGGCCGGGGAGGCGTCCCGGCAAACGCCCGACCAGGTCCGTGCCCACGCCTTCGGCCGCCCAGGCGGCCAACATCTCGGCGCTGTAGGGATCGTCGCCGAGCGCGGTGACGTAGTTCACGCATTGGCCGAGACGGGCGAGATAGACGGCGGTGTTCAGGCTGTCGCCGCCGAAGCCCCGGACCAGACGGCCGTCCCCGCCCTCCACCAGCTCGATCATGCATTCGCCGATCAGGGCGTAGAGAGGTGTCGCGTTCATGGGCGAAGAGTGCCCGGCGCGGAAATCGGTGACAAGATGCCGCCGGCGATACGGGGAGAGCGGCGATGACGGCGATGCGGGATCTGTTGCGGACGGCGGGCGTGGTGGCGGTCTTGACCTTGGAGAGCGCCGAGGCGGCGGTGCCGCTGGCACGGGCCCTGGCCGCGGGCGGACTCGCGACGCTGGAGATCACATTCCGCACCGGGGCGGCGCTCGCCGCCCTTCGTGCCATCGCCGACGAGGTGCCGGACGCGGTGGCGGGCGCCGGGACGGTGACGACCGCCGATCAGGCGGTGGCGGCGGGTGCCGCCGGTGCCCGCTTTCTGGTCGGCCCCGGTCTCTCGGCCGAGGTGGCGGGACGGGCGGAGACGCTCGGCCTCCCCTACCTCCCGGGCGTGGCCACGGCGAGCGAGGTGATGGCGGCCGGCGCCCTGGGTCTCGACTGCCTGAAGTTCTTCCCCGCCGAAGCCATGGGCGTCGTCGCCACCCTGAAGGCCTTGGCGGGACCGTTCCCCGACGTCGTTTTCTGTCCGACGGGCGGCGTCGACGCGGCGAACGCCACCGACTACTTGGCGTTGCCCAACGTCCTCGCCGTCGGCGGTTCCTGGCCCGCGCCGGCCGGGTTGATCGCGGCCGGCGATTACGCCGGGATCACGGGCCGGGCCAGCGCGGCGCGCACGTTGGTGGTGGCGGCGGCGGGCTAGAGTCTTTACGGGCATGGCCCCGGCCACCCCGCTCCGCCGGCGATTCAGATCGAACTCGATCCGCCTCAAAGCAATTTCCGCTCACGCGGAATTGCCGGACCGCCTGCTCCCCCGGCCTCGAGCGGGCTTGGCGATGACCGACCCCTTCGAGCGCCGAGCCAGCACGAAGATCAGGCCCAGGCAGAACAGCGGCGCGCCGACGGCGGCCAAGCCCAGCAATACTTCCTCGAGGCCGAACCAGATCAGGATCGGCACGGCGAGCATTCCGTCGTCCGCATCGAAGCCGACCACCGTCTCCAGTTCACCCGAACGCGCGCCCTCGGCGGCTTCCAGACGCCAGACCATCACCAGCACGCTGGCCACCGCCAATCCGGCGATGACGCCCATGACGATCGCCCAGACGCCGAAAGTACCGGCGGCGAGGCCGATGCCGAGACCGACGAAGGCGAGCGCGTTACAAAGCGCATCGCCCCCCAAGTCGAGCTTGTGGCCGAAGGGACTCGTCTTTCCCGAAAGGCGCGCCAGCTCGCCGTCGGCCCGGTCGAGGAAGAACGATGCCGTGAAAAGCGCCGCGCCGAGCAAACGCCAGTCCGCGTCGCCCGTCGCGAAGGCCGCCGCCGCCATGATCCCGCTCGAGATGCGCCCCCAGGTGACGTGATCGGGGGCGATGGCGCTCTGGGCCAACGGCCGCATCAACGGGCGGACCATGCGATGCGCCCAGGTATCGTGACTCATGGGAGGACTTTCTCGGCTTATTTGGACATCGGGTGATCGCTGGGCGCCCTCAATGCAGGTGACCGCCGTCGCGATACCAGGTTATCGCGTCCGCCAGGGCCTCGAATGCGGGTCGCGCGCGGTAGCCGAGCATCCGCTCCGCCTTGGCGGTGCTGAAATACATCTTCTTCTTGGCGAGCTTGATGCCGTCGACCGTGACGAAGGGCTCCGACCCGGTGAGCGCCGCTACCGCCTCGGCCACATAGGCGACGGGGAGGACCAGATTGTGCGGCAGGCGAATTTGGGGTGGAGAGCGGCCGACGATGGTGGCGATTTCCCGCAGTATCTCCACCAGCGTCCGGTTCTCGCCGCCCAGAATGTAGCGCTCGCCGACCTCGCCCTTGTCGTGGGCGAGGAGATGGCCGAGGGCGACATCGTCGACATGCACCAGATTGAGACCGGTATCGACATAGGCGGGCATCTTGCCGTTGGCCGCCTCCAAGACCATGCGCCCGGTCGGCGTGGGCTTGATGTCGCGCGGTCCTACCGGGGTCGAGGGATTGACGATCACGATCGGCGCCGCTTCTTCTCGCACGAGGCGGCTGATTTCGACCTCGGCGAGGAACTTCGACCGCTTGTAGTGGCCCGTCATCTCGCCCAGCGTTCCCTCGGTGTCTTCGTCCGAGGGAACGCCGTCGTCGCGCAGGCCGAGGGTGGCGACGCTCGAGGTGTAGACGATCCGCTCGACGCCCGCCTCGAGCGCCGCGTGGATCAAGGCCAGGGTCCCATCGACATTGCTACGGTAGATCTCTTCGGGGTGGCGGCTCCAAAGCCGGTAGTCGGCGGCGACGTGATAGAGGGTGCGAACACCGGCGAGCGCCCGGCGAAGCGAGTCCGGTTCGCGGAGGTCGCCATCGGCGCGCGTCACCGCGAGGTCCGCGATGTTGGCGCGCGCGCTGCTGGGTCGGACGAGGACGCGGATATCGTCGTCGCGGGCAAGCAGCGCGCGCACGATGGCGGAGCCCACGAAACCCGTGGCACCGGTGACGAGGGTGGTCATGGGACCTCAATCCTTCCGCGCGCGGCTGGACCGGCGCGGCATCCCGCCGCCGGCCCCGTGGTCATATCACGTTCCGGCCAGGGCGCGACGGATTCAATCGCCCGGCGGCGCCCTCGCCCCGGCACCGCTCGAACCGTCCGGACCGGTTTTACGGAATGAAGACCGTCGAGCCGGTGGTCTTGCGTCCCTCGAGGTCACGGTGCGCCTTGGCCGCGTCTTTCAGGGCATAGGTCTGGTTGACCTCGATTTTTACCTTGCCGCTGGTGACCATCTTGAACAGCCGCCGGGCCGAGAGTTCCAGGTCCGCCCGCGCCGAGGTGTAGGACATCAGCGAGGGCCGCGTGAGATAGAGCGAACCCTTGGCCGCCAGGATGCCGGGCGAGATGTCGGCGACGGGCCCCGAGGCGTTGCCGAAGGAGACCATCGTGCCGCGCGGCGCCAGGCAGTCGAGGGAGCCGTCCCAGGTTGACTTGCCGATCGAGTCGTAGACCACCGGCACGCCGGCGTTCTTGGTCAAACGGCGCACCGCCTTGGTGAAGTCCTGTCTGGTGTAGTCGATCACATGGTCGTAGCCATGCGCCTTGGCGAGCTTGCACTTGGCCGCGCCGCCGGCGGTGCCGATGACGGTGGCGCCGATGGCATGCGCCCACTGACCGGCGATCAGGCCGACGCCGCCCGCCGCCGCGTGCATCAAGATGGTCTCGCCCTTCTTCACCGGATAGGTCCGGCAAAGCAGGTATTCGACCGTCATGCCCTTCAGCATCATGGCCGCGCCCTCCTGGTCCGAGATCTTCGCGGGCAGCTTCAGGAGCTTGTCGGCCGGTATGTTGCGCGCTTCCGAATAGGCGCCCAGCGGGCCGCCCGAATAGGCCACCCGGTCGCCCGGCTTCACATGGCTCACGCCGCGCCCGACGGCCTCCACCACGCCGGCCGCCTCCAGCCCGATACCGCTCGGCATCGCCATCGGATAGAGGCCGGAACGTTGATAGGTGTCTATATAGTTGAGGCCGACCGCTGTGTGGCGGACCTGGGCCTCGCCCGCCTCGGGCTTGGCTAGTTCGACGTCTTCCCATTTCAATACCCCGGCGGCGCCGGGCTTGTGGAATCGAAATGCCTTGACCTTCATGGTGTGAGACTCCCCGTCCTCATGTTTTGTCGTCGTCAGCCGAGATGGGCCTCGAACAGCTCCAGCGTTCGGCCATTGGCGAGGTCCGCCGCCGCCCGGTCGTAATGCTCCCCGCCCATGCGGCAAAATGCGTGGTCCTGTTCGCCGTAGGCGTGGATCGTCACCTTGGCGTTGCCGGCCAGCCCCTCGGCCACCTGGGCCTGGGCCTCGGGCGGCACGAATTGGTCCTTCGCCGCGACGTGCAGCATGACGGCGCCGCCGATGTTCGCCGCCTCGTCCAGATGATCCTGGATGCCGACGCCGTAATAGCCGACCGAGGCGGCGGCGTCCGTGCGGCAGCCGGTCAGATAGGCCAGGAGACCGCCCAGACAATAGCCCGTGGCGCCGATCTTGCCGTTGCAGCCGGGCTGGGCGCGGAGCGCCGCCATCGTCGCCTGGATATCCTCGATTCCCTTGTCGACGGAGAAGCCCTGATAGAGTTCGAAGGCCCGCTTCCACTCGGCTTCGCTCTGGTCGGTAATCTGGATGCCCGGCTCCTGGCGCCAGAAGAGGTCGGGCGAGAGGGCGATATAGCCGGCGGCGGCGAATTGGTCGGTAATCTCGCGCATCACCTGGTTGACGCCGAAGATCTCCTGGATGACCACGACGCCGGCGCCGTTGCCGCTCTCGGGCGTCGCCAAGTAGCCGGTGAAGTCGCCGTCGGCGCCCTGAATCGCGATGTCCCGTCCCGCCATGAGTTCCTCCCCCGGAATGCCGTCCAATCGCGCCGGACTTTAGACCGCCGGCATGTCGCTGTCACCTCGGGGCCGAGGCGAGGCGGCGCGTCGCCGACCCGTTATCAAATGAGCCGCGTCGCTTCCTCGATCAGTTCCTCCGCCGCTTCGCCCAGCAAGGTCTCCATCGCCTCGCCGTAAACCGGTTCGCGGCCGATTTCCAGCATCAGCGGCACGGCGAGCGGCGAGACGCGGTCGAGGCGGCGGTGGCGGATGTGGCCCTGGATCCGGCGCAGCATCTCGCCCAACCGCTTGATGTCCAGCAGGCCGGACGCCGCGTCGGCGCGGGTCGCCCGCAGCAGCACGTGGTCCGGCTGGTAGCGGTTCAGCACATCGTAAATCAGGTCCGAGGAGAAAGTGACCTGGCGGCCCGATTTCTCCTCGCCGGGATGGCGCCGCTCGATCAGGCCGGCGATGACGGCGACATTGCGGAAGGCGCGCTTCATCAGCGCCGATTCCACCAGCCATTCCTCCAGGTCGTCGCCCAGCATCTCCTCGCCGAAGAGGTCGCCGAGCCCGTGCGGCTCCTCGAGGCTCCAGACCGCCAGGGCATATTCGCTGGCGACGAAGCCCAAGGGACGGAAGCCCGCCCGCTCCATCCGCCGGGTCAGCAGCATGCCGAGGGTCTGGTGCGCGAGGCGCCCCTCGAAGGGGTAGGCGACGAGATAGTACTTTTCCGCGCGGGGGAAGATCTCGACCAGCAGGTCGTCGGCCGCCGGCAGCAGGGAGCGCCGGCGCTGGATGGCGAGCCATTCGCGCACCGGCGCCGGCAAGTCGCGCTGGCGGGCGGGGTCGGCCAGCATCTCGCGCACCCGGGCGGCGAGAAAGGTCGAGAGCGGGAACTTGCCGCCGTAATAGGCCGGCACGCTGGCATCGGCCCCCTTGGCCCGGCTGACGATCGCCGCCATCTCGCGCAGCCGCTCGAAGCGCAGGACCTCGCCGGCGAAGACGAAGGTATCGCCGGGGCGGAGTTGCTCGATGAACCACTCCTCGACCTCGCCCAGGACGCGGCCACGGCCGATCCGCACCTTGATCATCGGCGCGGCCACGATGGTGCCGACGTTCAACCGGTACTGCCGGGCGACGCGGGGGTCGGCGATCGTGAAGCGGCCCTCCGCGTCGCGTTCCAGGCGCTGGTAGCGCTCGTAGCGGCGCAGCGCGTAGCCGCCGGTCCAGACGAATTCCAGGGTGGCGTCGAAATCCGCGCGCTCGAGCGTCGCGTAGGGGGCCGTCAGGCGAACTTCGGCGAACAGTTCGTCGGCATCGAACGGCGCCGCGCAGGCCATGCCCAGAATGTGCTGGGCCAGCACGTCGAGGCCGCCCTCGCGCATCGTCTCGCCGTCGAGTTCGCCCTCCGCCACCGCGGCGGCGGCGGCCCGGCACTCCAGGACCTCGAAGCGGTTGGCCGGAACCAGCAGGGCGCGCGACGGCGTCTCCAGCCGGTGGTTGGCGCGGCCGACCCGTTGCGTCAGCCGGCTCAGGCCCTTGGGCGCGCCGATGTGGATCACCAGGTCCACGTCGCCCCAGTCAATGCCGAGGTCGAGGGTCGAGGTGCACACGACGGCCCGGAGCTCGCCCCGGATCATCGCCGCCTCGACCTTGCGCCGCCGTTCGACCGCGAGCGAGCCGTGATGCAGCGCGATCGCCAAATTGTCGTCGTTGAGGCGCCAGAGTTCCTGGAAGGCGACCTCGGCCTGGGCCCGGGTGTTGACGAAGACCAGCGTCGTTCGGGCCCGCCGAATCGCCCCATAGACTTCGGGAAAGGTGAAGCGGGCCATGTGCCTCGACCAGGGGACATGCGCATCCGAGGCGAGCACGCGAACCTCGGGCCTGGGTCCCGGGCTGGCATCGATCCGCTCCACCGCCTCGCCCAGTCCCAGGTAACGGGCCAGGGCCTCGGGGTCGGATATCGTGGCGGAGAGGCCGATCCGTCGCGCGGCCGGCGCCAGGCGGGCGAGGCCGAGGGCCAGCAGCTCGCCCCGTTTGCCGCCCACCAGCGCGTGCAGCTCGTCGATCACGACCTGTTCGAGACCGCCCAGCAGACGGTCGCGATCGCCGTGGGAGAGCAGCAGGGCCAGCTGCTCGGGCGTCGTCAACAGGATGTCGGGCGGCCGCTCGCGCTGGCGGCGGCGGCGGTTCTGGGGCGTATCGCCGGTCCGGGTCTCGATGCGGACCGGCAGACCCGCCTCCCGCACCGGGGCCTCGAGGTTGCGTTGCACATCGACGGCGAGCGCCTTCAGGGGCGAGATGTAGAGCGTGGTGAGCTTGGCCGGCCGGTCCTCGGGCGCCTCCGCCAGGCGGGCGAGGGCGGCGATGAAGCCCGCCAGCGTCTTGCCCCCGCCCGTCGGGGCCTGCAGCAGCACGTGGCGGTCCCGCGCCACGGCGTCGAGCACCTGGAGTTGATGGGCGCGCGGACGCCAGCCCCGGCCGCGAAACCAGTTGCGGAGAGAGGCGGGGAGTTCGTGGACGCCGCCGCCGGCGGAGATTGACATCATGCCCTGCTAATGAAATCCAACGGGTTGTCGCATACAGACGGTGGTGGTGCCGCGGCGAGGTGGTCGAGCATCCCTTCGCCTGGAGGATATCCCGGCCAGGCTCGACGATGCCCGATCAAATTCGGGATGCAAAATAGATTGTTAAGAGACAAGGCGTGGTATGGGAAGCGGTCCGCGGCGCGCGATGGGCTCGGACGACGACCGGGCCGGCGCATCATCCCGTGGTGGTTGGATGAGGAACGGAAGCAATCTAATATCCGTACCCGACTGGCGGTCGCCAGGCACATGCGTATGAAGGGCAAAATTTAGCGCCTGGCCACATTGGCGTGCGTGGCGGGCAAGATTCGGTATTCCCGCGCATGGCGGGAAGCCTGGAGAGTTTGGCCATGGATCGTCGAGACTTCGGTGCCCCCGATTGCCGAGGCGCCGCCGGATTCCAGGAAGATATCGGTATGTTTGCAAGCGTGTTCGATAACGGCGGCGTGGCGATGCTGGTGATGCGGCCCGATGGCGCCATCGAGAAGGCGAATCCCGTCATGCGCGGACTGCTCGGGAACGATGGCGGGGCCTTGGAAGCAAATTGCCTCAAGGAAATCGTTCATCCCGACGATTGGCCCGCGCTGTCGCGAGAGTGTGAAAAGCTTCTATCGGGAGATCCGACGGGCCTGCGCGTGGGCAACAGATATATCGATGCCAAGGGGGCAATAATCTCCGCATTCACGAACATCACCCCGGTCCGCGCGGAAATCGGTGAAGTGGTGTCCTTCATCGTACAATTGCAGAATGTCCACATTGAACCGCAAGGTGCGAATAATAAGACCAAAGTTGAACCGGGTGACAGTGAAGAACAGTTTCGCGATATTCTATATGAGAGCCCCATTAGCGCGATTATCGTCACGCGCGCCTTGGAACCTGGCCAAAGAACCGGGAAACGTTTGCTACTCAATCGAGCAGCGGTCCGGGACTTTGAAACAGGTGATGAAGAGCGGTTGAAAGGGTCCAATATCTCTTCATCCTGGGTGAATTTCGAGCAAATGCTCAAGTTCGAAAGGTTGGTTCGATTGGACAAGGGGGTCAATGGGTTCGAAGGCCTCCGCCGCAGGCCCGACGGCACGACGTGGTGGGCGTCCTTATACTCGCGGCCGATATGGTTCGGGGGGCAGGCATGTGACATCAACTGGCATATCAACATCACTGACAGGAAATATGCAGAGCAAGAGGCAACTCGGTTACAAAAAGAGCTGCTACGGAAAGAACGCTTTGCCACCCTTGGAGAATTGTCGGCAACCGTCAGTCACGAGCTTCGCAACCCTCTGGCCTCGGTGCGCGCTTCTCTCTATGCATTGAGGAAAAAATTCGATCCAAATGATGCCGTCATGAAACGGGCCATTGAGCGGGCGGAGCGCGGAGTCGGGCACTGTGATCGTATTATTGACCATTTGTTGGACTTTACCCGTGTGTCACGGTCCGATCGAGACCCTGTCAATATGAGATCCTGGTTAAATGAACTGTTCGATGAGCAGGTGATCCCGGAAGCCGTCATGTTGGTGAATGATCTGGATGATACCGATGTTGTCCTGACTATTGATTCTGAACAATTTCGACGTGCTGTCATTAATGTATTTGAGAATTCCTTCCAGGCATTGACCGAAAATATCAAGGATTCCGACGTCCGTGAGCAAGGAACATTGACAATATCGTTGCGTGTTTCCGATAATCGATTCGAAATTATCATTTCGGACAATGGTCCGGGCATTAATGAAAATATCACGGAACAAATATTTGATCCCCTCTTTAGCACGAAAACTTACGGTACCGGACTCGGGCTCAGTATCGTTCAAGGTATTATGGAACAGCACGATGGTGGCATAGAGGTAAGAAGCATCGAGGGAGAGGGCGCGACATTCATGCTTTGGCTTCCGAAAGACCCATGAAGGCCATTGCCCGTTCGGGTCTCGATCCGGACCGGCGGACCCACCTCTTGTAGCGGGACGGTCGGGGCAATCGTCCCTTGGCCCGACCTCGATCGAGAAAGCGGGGGCCGGCGCGAGGGAATTCCTCGCCAAACCGATCGCGCCGGCGTGGCGAAACGGTGCCTCTCCCCCTTGATCCCACCTGGTTTGGCGCCGATGATGGCGCCGCCATGAAGATCAACGCCGATTATGCCGAAACTGCCATCGTCGCCGGCGGGGAACTGCCCTGGATCTCCTCGCCGCTGCCGGGCGTCAAACGGCGCATGCTGGAACGAGACGGCGAGGAGGTGGCCCGGGTCACCAGCCTGGTACGCTATGCGGCGGGCAGCCGCTTTTCGGGACACAGCCACGACGGGGGCGAGGAGTTTCTCGTCCTGGAGGGGACTTTTTCCGACCAATACGGCGATTTCCCCGTCGGTACCTACGTGCGCAATCCGGTCGGCTCCCGCCATGCCCCGCACAGCGATTCGGGTTGCCTGATCTTCGTCAAGCTCTGGTGGATGCAGGCGGAGGACGCGGAGTTCGTTCGCATCGATACGACCGAGCCGACCGGCTGGCGGGAACGGGGCCCGGGCATCGAGGCCAAGACGCTGCATGCCTGGCGCCACGAGGCGGTTTCATTCCTTCGCATGGCGCCAGGCGCCGTGTTGCCCGCCCGCGAGATCCCGGGCGGAGAGGAGATCCTGGTGGTGGACGGTGGTATCGAGGACACCGACGGTCGCCATGGCGTTCACGCTTGGCTTCGCCGGCCGGGCGGCATGGCGCCGCTTCTGGAAAGCGTGGACGGCGCCCGTCTGCTCGTGAAGCACGGGCAACTGGCGGTGACGCCGATGTTGCTGCCGGTCGCGGACAAGTGAAAGCCGATCTCGGACGGCGAGACGGAGACGGGAACGGACATGCCCTGGCAACCACAGATCGTCGGCAACCGGCACATGGTCGCGGCCGGGCATCATTTGGCGGCGCTCGCCGGCTACGAGATCCTGGAGACGGGGGCAACGCGATCGACGCGGGCGTCGCCGCCGGTCTGGCGCTGGGAGTCGTGCATAGCGATCAGGTTCAGTTCTCCGGCGTGGCGCCGATCCTGATCCACTTGGCGGAACGCGGCGAGACGATTTCCATCGCCGGACTCGGCCACTGGCCCGGGGCCACCAGACCCGAGCATTTCATCGACGAACTCGGCGGCGAGATTCCCCTCGGCCTGTTGCGCACGGTGGTCCCGGCCGCCCCCGATGCGTGGATCCTCGCCCTCGAACGCCACGGCACCATGGGTTTCGCCGACGTCGCGGCCCGGGCCATTGATTACGCCCGCGACGGCTTCCCGATGCATCCCTTCATGGCGTCCTTCATTCGCCGCAATGAGGCCAACTATGCCCGCTGGTCGAGCAATGCCGCCATCTACCTGCCGGACGGCCGTCCGCCGGCCGAGGGCGAGCTGTTCCGTCAAGGCGATCTCGCCCCCTCGATCCAGTACATGGCCGACGAGGATCGCGCCACCGCCGCCGAGGGTGGCCGGCTGGCGGGCCTGGCGGCGGCGCGCGCGGCCCCCTATCGGGGCGATCTCGCCCGTGCGATGGTCGCCTACCACCGGGAGAACGGTGGCTGGCTGACCGCCGAGGACCTCGCCGGCTATTCCTCCGAGATCGAAACGTCGCCCCGTCGGCGCTTCGCCGACTGGGAGGTCGTGAGCTGCGGGCCCTGGTGCCAGGGGCCGGCCCTTTTGGCCATGCTGGCGATGCTGGATGGGGAGGATCTGGCGGCCCTCGGCCACAACTCCGCCGATTATATCCACCTGCTGGTCGAGGTCATGAAACTGGCGATGGCCGATCGCGAGGGCTACTACGGCGATCCGCGTCGGGTGGCGGTGCCGTTGGAGGTTTTGCTGTCGGACGCCTATGGCCGCCGGCGCCGGGCCGAGGTGGCGATGGGGCGGGCGGCCGTGGGGATGCCGGCGCCCGGGCAAATCGACGGCGTGTCGCCCGGCGCGCTGGCAACGGGGGGCGCCGACCCCGGGGTCGGAGTCGCGTCGCCCGACACCTCCTACGCCTGCGCCGTTGACCGGGCGGGCAACGTATTTTCCGCCATTTCCAGCGACGTTTCCTTCGAAAGCCCGATCATTCCGGGGCTCGGCTTCTGCCCCTCGGCGCGGGGTTCGCAGTCTTTCGCGCTACCCGGTCACGCCTCGGTGATGGCGCCGGGGAAGCGTCCGAGGCTCACGCCCAATCCGGCCATCGCTTTCCGAGGTGATTGCGTGCGGATGCCCTTCGGCACGCCGGGCGGGGACGCGCAAACCCAGGCCATGCTCCAGGTTTTTCTCGCCCATGCGGTCTTCGCCATGTCGGCGCAGGAGGCCGTGGAGGCGCCGCGCTTCGTCAGCCATGCCTTCCCCGGTTCGTTCGAACCGCATCCCTACCAGCCAGGGCGTCTGGAGATCGAGGATCGGATCGCGGAACCGGTCCGCGCATCGCTTTCCGAGGTGATTGCGTGCGGATGCCCTTCGGCACGCCGGGCGGGGACGCGCAAACCCAGGCCATGCTCCAGGTTTTTCTCGCCCATGCGGTCTTCGCCATGTCGGCGCAGGAGGCCGTGGAGGCGCCGCGCTTCGTCAGCCATGCCTTCCCCGGTTCGTTCGAACCGCATCCCTACCAGCCAGGGCGTCTGGAGATCGAGGATCGGATCGCGGAACCGGTCCGCGCCGAACTGGCGGCACGCGGTCATGGCGTGGTGGTCGAGCCGGCGCTTTCCGACCGAGTCGGTGGAGTCTGCGCGATATCCGCCGATGTGGAGAGCGGTCGACTCTGGGGTGCCGCCGATCCCCGCCGCCCGGCCCGAGCCGTCGGGCGTTGAAGCTCCATCTCACGCGGACCCAAGAGGGCGAAGTAGACGAAATTTTTACCAATTCGGACCAGATTCGTTCTCGCGCGTCTACCCAATGGAATTGGCAATCATGTCCCAATCGCCCGAAAAGTTGCACAGGCTGATAAACCTCGCCAACGAGGACTCCAGCGACAAACGTCGCGAACTTCTGGAGGAGGTCGCGGACCTTTTCATCGACGATTCAAGCGTCATGAACGGTCGCGAGGCGGAATTGGCCGACGATATCCTGACCAAGGTCGCCCACGATGTCGAAATGAAGGTACGCGCGGGCCTGGCGGAAAGATTCGCCTCGGCCAACACCGCGCCACCCAATCTGATCCATATGCTGGCGAACGACGAGATCGCCGTCGCCGCGCCCATCCTGGCGGAAAGCCGGGCTCTCAACGAAGAGGACCTGGTCGATATCGTTCGGCGCAAGGGTCAGGCGCACATGATGGCCGTGACCCGTCGCGAAAAGATCCCCGAAGCCGTCTCGGTCGCCCTGGTCGAGAAGGGAGACGACAACGTCCTCGCCAATCTGGCCCGAAACGCCGGAGCCCAGATCTCGCGCGGCGGCATGGAAACCCTGGTCGCCCGCTCGGAAACAAGCGCCGTCCTGCAGGATCCCCTGGTAAAGCGCGGCGACCTGCCGGCGGACCTCATGCACGACATGTTCTTCTGGGTCTCCTCGCAGTTGAAGGAATACATCCTGACCCAGGCCGACATGGACGAAAGCGTCGTCGACGACATCCTTGAGGACACCCGTGCCTCGCTCACCCAGGAGATCGACGAGTACGACGCCAAGATGCGCCGCGGCTTGCGGATCGTGCTGCGTCAAGAGCGGGAGCGCAATCTCAACGAGGATTTCATGACCCAGGCGCTCCGCCAGGGGGAGTGGGAAGTCTTCGTGGCCGCGTTCTCGCGGCTCGCCGAAGTCGACTTGCAGACCGCCGACCGGGTGCTGTCCGACAAGTCGGTGGAAGCAGTCGCGGTCGCCTGCAAGGCCAGTGGGTTCGCCCTTTCGACCTTTTCCTCGATCGTATTGCTGGGCGATTTGGACGGGACGACGCGGAAGGGCGCCGAGGTGGCGGAACTGCTGGAACTCTACAACAAGATTCCAGCGGCGTCGGCGAAACGCGCCATGCGTTTCTGGCGCATCCGCCGCAAGTCCGAGCCGACGGCCTCCACGACACCCGTGGCGATACCGGCCTAGGGTCGCCGAAGGGGCGCCTGGCCCGGATGATCCCATCCCGATGTGCAATTCGGACTTTTTCGAACGGCTCGAACGCGATATGAACGGGACGCCCGGAGGGTCGATCCGGTCCGGCCGTCCGCCGCGTCGAAGGCCAACACCCGTAGCCCCGCCACGCTTTCAGGCCCTCTCCTCGGCGATCGACTCGGCCCAGGTCGACCGAGGCCGTGGGCACGGCGGGAAATGCGGGCTAGCCTTTGATCGCGAGGCCGATCAGCAGGGCGACGACGCCGGCGACCCCGTAGAGCGCGACCACGATGGCGCCGAGGAAGATCATGTTGCCCGTCGTGCCGAGCGGATGGGCTTGGCGGTCCAGGTCACGGCGCTGCCCGCCGCGACGATCGCTGCCGCCGATGAGCGTCAGGAACGCCCGCCGCCCGCCGAGCGGGAAGGTCATTCGAATGTTGATCGGATACTGCCGCCATGGGCGTGCCGCGCCGATCGCCTCGCGCAACGCGGCAAGCTGTTCTTCCGTAAAACCGTCACGGACATCCGACGGCATTCGAGACAGCACGTCCTCGATGCGCGCCGCCATTGGATTGTGTTGTTCTTCGGACATCTTCCCCTCGAACAGACGAATCGCACAATCGGACGCGATATTGTGACAGTGGCGGCAAGGACTTACAACGCCGTTCCGGCGGAGCCGGCATTATTGTCACGTCGCGGGCGGACAAGTCCCGGCTTTTACCGGCCGGGCAATCGCGTTAACGTTAACCATAATCTCGCGTTTTGAGCGCGAGTGTCGATCCTCGCAATGCCATAGATTCGGGAGACGATGTCATGGACAGGGGACGCGCTTTCAAGGGCAAGGCCGAGCGGTTGGAGAAGGTCGAGGCGTTGGCCATCGATCGGCTCGGCGCGGAGGACGGCCGGGACCTGGTAGCCTTCATTCGGGCCTTCTACGACCGGGTCACGTCCGACGACCTGTTGGAGATTTCGATCGACAATCTCTATGGCGCGGCGCGCGCGCTTTGGAAATTCGCCGCGACGCGCAAGCCCGGGGAGACGTCGGTCCGCGCCTACAACCCCAGGATCGACGAACATGGTTGGCATGCGTCCCACACGGTGATCGAGATCATCAACGACGACATGCCGTTCCTGGTCGATTCGGTCGTCGGCAATCTCTCCCGGATGGGTCACGTGTTCCACCTGCTGGTCCACCCCGTCGTACGGGTCGCGCGCGACGAGGCGGGCGCGCGGCAAGGGCTGCTCGCGTCGGGCGAGGCGGGCATCGCCGAATCCGTGATGCACATCCAGGTCGGCGAGCAGACCGGCCGCGAGGCGCTCGGCGCAATCGAGGATCGCCTGGCCGAGGTTCTGGCCGACGTCCGCCTCTCCGTCGAGGATTGGCCCGGGATGATGGAACGCCTGGACGACGCCATCGCCGAACTCGAGGCCGGCGTCCCGGTCGAGGCCGAGGAGTCGGAGGAAGCGGGCGATTTCCTCCGCTGGATGCGGAGCAACCACTTCACCTTTCTCGGCTGCCGCGACTTCGCCTATGCGAAAAAGCGGGGAAAGGAGACGCTGGAGGTCGTCGATGGTTCCGGTCACGGCATCCTGCGCGACCCGGAGCGCCAGGTCCTGCGTGGCACGGACGGCTCCGGGCTGACACCGTTGGTCCAGCGGTTCTTCCAGCGCCCGGAGCTGTTGTTGATCACCAAGACCAGCGTGCGCGGCACCGTGCATCGCGCCGTCCACATGGACTATATCGGCGTCAAGCGCTTCGACAAGGCCGGCAAGGTGGTGGGGGAGCGGCGTTTCGTCGGCCTCTTCACATCGTCGGCCTACAGCCGCACGCCCCGCGACATCCCGATCCTGCGTCAGCGCATCCACCGGGTGATCGACCTGGCGGGCGTGACGGCGGACAGCCACAACGGCAAGGCGTTGACCCATATTCTCGACACCTATCCGCGCGACGAGCTGTTCCAGATCGACCTCGAGACGCTGCACGACATCGCGACCGGCATCCTCGACCTGCAGGAACGGCCCGGGATCAAGCTCTTTCCCCGTCGCGATCCCTTCGACCGCTTCTTTTCATGTCTCGTTTTCGTGCCGCGCGACCGGCTGACCTCGGAACTCAGGTCGCGCTTTATCGCTATCCTGGTGAAATCGCTCAACGGCCGGCTTTCCAACGACTTTGTTCAGGTTGGCGAATCGCCGCTCGCCCGGATCCACATCATCATCGGCACGGATCCCGGCAAGGCGCCGGCCGATCCCGGTTATCCGCTGATCGAAAAGAAGCTGATCGAGGCGGCCCGGACTTGGGGCGACGATCTCTACGAGGCCCTGGAAGACCGTTTCGGCGAGGAGCGGGCCGTTGTGCTCCAGCGCCGCTATGCCAAGGCCTTTCCCGCCTCCTATGCCGAGGCGTTCGCGCCCGAACGGGCGATCGGCGATATCGAGCAGATCGAGGCCTTGCGTGCGGGCGGCGAGGTCGGGCTCAACTTCTATCGGGTGATCGAGGACCCCGACCATGTGGTGCGCTTCAAGATCTACCATCCGGGCGGCGCGGTCGCGCTCTCGGACTGTCTGCCGATGCTCGAGCACATGGGCTTCAAGGTCCTGGGCGAGGCCCCCTTCCGCTTGACCCTCGAGGATGGCGCCAATATCTGGGTCCAGGACTTCGAGATGCGCGAGGCGGAGGCGGAGGCTTTCGACCTCGGCGAATTGAAGCCCAAACTGGAGGCGGCCTTCCTCAGGATCTGGCGCGGCGAACTGGAAGATGACGGCTTCAATCGCCTGGTCCTCCGCGCCGGTCTCGAATGGCGCCAGGTCATGGCGGTTCGCGCCTTCTGCAAATACATCCGCCAGACCGGCAGTTCCTTCAGCCAGGAGTACATGGAGGACGCGCTGGCCGCCAATCCGTCGATCACCCGCCGGCTGGTGCGGCTGTTCGAGCTGCGCTTCGATCCCGAACTCGAGGGGAAGCGCGCGGTCGGGTCGACGGCGATCACCGAGGAAATCCAGGAGGCGCTGGAGGCCGTCGAAAGTCTGGACAAGGATCGAATTCTGCGCCGGTATCTGAACCTGTTGCAGTCCATGCTCAGGACCAACTTCTATCAGGCGGGCGCCGACGGCGAGGCGAAATCCTATTTCTCCTTCAAGCTCGACAGCCAGAAAGTGGCGGAGCTGCCGCTGCCGCGCCCGTTCCGCGAGATCTTCGTCTATTCACCTCGGGTCGAGGGCGTGCACCTGCGCGGCGGCAAGGTGGCGCGTGGCGGCCTTCGCTGGTCCGACCGGCGGGAGGATTTCCGCACCGAGGTGCTGGGCCTGATGAAGGCGCAGATGGTGAAAAACGCGGTTATCATCCCCGTCGGTTCCAAGGGTAGTTTCTTTCCCAAGCAATTGCCGGTGGGCGGTGACCGGGAGACGGTACAAGCCGAGGTCATCGCCTCCTACCAGACCTTCGTTCGCGGGCTGCTGGACATCACCGACAATCTGTCGGCCGGCAACGTGGTCTCGCCCCCCTCGGTCATTCGCTACGACGAGGACGACCCCTACCTGGTCGTGGCGGCCGACAAGGGCACCGCTACTTTCTCCGACATCGCAAACGACATTTCGGTCGAGTACGGCTTCTGGCTGGGCGATGCCTTCGCGTCGGGCGGCAAGACCGGCTACGACCACAAGGAGATGGGGATCACCGCGCGTGGCGCCTGGGAGGCGGTCAAGCGCCACTTCCACGAGGTGGGCCGCGACATTCAGACCGAGGACTTCACCGTCGTCGGTATCGGCGACATGTCGGGCGACGTGTTCGGCAACGGCATGCTGCTTTCCAAGCATATCCGCCTGCTCGCCGCCTTCGACCACCGCCATATCTTCATCGACCCCGAGCCCGACCCCGAGGCGAGCTGGAAGGAACGCCAACGCCTGTTCGAAGTGCCACGCAGTTCCTGGCGGGACTACGACGCCAAGCTGATTTCCAAGGGCGGCGGGATTTACGACCGCAAGGCCAAGTCCGTCACCCTGACGCCCGAAGTGAAAAAGATCGCCGGCCTGGACGACGACGCGATGCCGCCGAACGAGCTGATCAACGCGCTGCTCAAGGCCGAGGTCGACCTGCTCTGGATCGGCGGCATCGGTACCTATGTGAAGGCGTCGCGGGAAAGCCACGGCGATGCCGGCGACCGGGCGAACGACGGCCTGCGCGTGAACGGCGCCGAGCTTCGGTGCAAGGTCATGGGCGAGGGCGGCAATCTCGGCTGCACGCAGCTCGGCCGGGTCGAGTACGCGTTGCTCGGCGGCCGGCTCAACACCGACGCGATCGACAACTCCGCCGGCGTCGACAGCTCCGACCACGAGGTCAACATCAAGATCCTGCTCGGCCGCGTCGTCGACGAGGGGGAACTGACGGAGAAGCAGCGCAACCGTCAACTCGCCGAAATGACCGACGAGGTCGGCGAACTGGTGTTGCGCAACAACTACCTTCAGTCCCAGGCGCTGACCATGGCGGAAAGCCATGCCCTCGACTTGCTGGAGCCGCAGGTCCGCTACATGCGGGCCCTGGAGCGTCAGGGCAAGCTGGACAGGGGGGTGGAATTCCTGCCGGACGCCGAGGTCCTGGAGGAGCGGCGCGCGGCGGGCCGGGGTCTGACCCGGCCGGAGCTTTCGATCCTCCTCGCCTATTCGAAAAACGTTCTCTACGAGGAGTTCCTGGCGAGCGACCTGACCGACTCCGAGTTCCTGCTGAACGACGTGGTCAAGTACTTTCCCCGGCCGCTCCGTAAACGCTTTCGCGCCCAGATCGTCGATCATCCGCTGAAGAAGGAGATCATCGCCACCATCGTCGCCAATTCGGTGGTGAACCGCGTCGGCATCACCTTCGTTCACGACCTGGTGGAGGAGACCGGCGAGAGCGTCGAAGCGGTGGCCCGCGCCTATTCGACCGCGCGTGACGCCTTCGCGTTGCGCCGCGTCTGGTCCCGGGTGGAGGCGGTCGATACCCAGATCGGGGCCGCGGTGCAGACCGAGATCCTGGTACGGGTCTCCGAGCTGCTGCGTTACGGCACCCTCTGGTTTCTGCGCAACCAGCCACAACCGCTCGCGATTTCCGATACGCTGAAGCGCTTTGCCCCGGGCATCAAGAGCGTGGCCGACCGGCTGGCCGAACTCGCCAGTCCGGAGGAGGCCGAGGCCATGGCGGCGCGGGCGGCGGAATTCCGGGCGAAGGGCGTCGACGAGGTGCTGGCGGCGCGTGTCGCCGGCCTGTCGCTGCTGGCGGCGGCACCCGACATCGTCCTCGCGGCGGGTCAAACCGGCCGGGACGTCGCCGAAGTCGGCCGGGTCTATTTCCTGCTCGGTGCCCGCCTGGGGCTCGACTGGCTGCGCCGGGCCGCCGACGATATCCACACGGTCGACTTCTGGGAGCGCTCGGCGATCGCGTCGCTCGTCGACGATTTCTACGACCAGCAGCGGAGTCTTTCGGCCAAGGTGCTGGCCTCGGCCAACGGCGCCGATCCGGAAGCGATCGTGGACGACTGGACCGGGGCCAACGCCGGTATCATCGCGCGCTGCGCCAAACTGGTGGAGGACTTCCAGCAATCGGGCGACCTGGACGTCGCCCGGCTGGCGCTCGCCAACCGCATGGTCCGCCGCATGTTCGCCGGCTGATCGCGGCCGCCCGGTCTTCCTCGCCCTCGGCTTCCCGCCGCCGGGGCCGGTCAAGGAGCCCCGTGCCCGAGGCCGACCAGCGGTTCGCCCGGCGCCGGCGCCGGCCCGATCTCGCCGATCACCGCCGCCCGGGCATGGCCCGCCGCGGCCAGGCGGGCCAGTGCGTCCGCCGCCCGCCCCGCCGGCAGGCTCGCCAGCAGGCCACCCGCCGTCTGCGGATCGAACAGCAGGGGATCGGTCGGCGCGCCGGGCGCCAGGACCTCGGCGAAGGCCTCGTTCGCGGGATGCAGCGTGCTGGCGATGCCGCGCGCCAGGAGTTCACTGGCGCCGGGGAGCGCCGGCAGCGCCCGGAGGTCGAGGCGCGCGGTGGTGCCCGAGGCCTTCAGCATCTCGATCAGATGGCCGAGCAGGCCGAAGCCGGTGACGTCGGTCATGGCGCTGGCCCCGGCATCGACGAGGATGCGCGCCGCCGGCCCGCCGCTGGAGACCATGGCGTCGAGGGCGGCCTCGACCCACGCGCTCGACGCCTCGCCGGCCATGTCGGCGGCGAGAATCGCGCCCGTGCCGAGCGGCTTGGTCAGGATCAGCACCTCGCCGGCCGCCGCCCCGCCCTTGCGCAGCGGCGCACCCGTCTCGATCTCGCCGTTCACCGTCAGCCCGAAGGCCAGTTCGGGTCCCTCGGCGGTGTGGCCACCGATCAGCCTGGCGCCGGCCTCGGCCAGCGCGCGCAGCGCGCCCGCCAGCAGCGCCTCCAGGTCGGCCTCCAGCTTCTCTTCCGCCGCGAAGGGCAGCGTCACGATGGCGAGCGCGCTGGTCGGCTGGCCGCCCATCGCGAAGATGTCGCTCATGCAGTGGTTGGCGGCGATCCGCCCGAAGACGTAGGGGTCGTCGATGAAGGCGCGGAAGTGGTCCACCGTCTGCAGCATCCGACCCGAGGCGGGCGTCCGGATCACCGCCGCGTCGTCGGGCTGCTCCAGGTCGATGGCCCGGCCGTCGGGGCCGGCCTTCAGGCGCGCGAGCACCCGGTTCAGCACCGGGCTCGCGACCTTGGCGCCGCAGCCGCCGCAACGCATCGCCAGCGCCCCTTCCTCGCCGTCCCGCCCCGCCATCGACGGCAGGTCCTGGTACTTTGCCATCCATCGCCGGTCGATCCAGTCCTTGAGCCGCCAGACCCAGTCGCCTTGCAGCGACAGCGAGCCATAGGAGGCGACGGCGTGGCGCGCCCCGCCCGACATCAGCGCCAGGGCGCGTTTTTGCGGCGGATAGGGCCGGGCCGGCCGGCCCTGGACCAGGCGGCGCAGGTTCTCCGCCAGATAGGGCCCCTGGCGGACGGCGTAGACCCCCGACTTCGGTAGCGGGCCGGCCTCGAAGGCGGCGATGTCGCCGGCGGCGAAGACGTTGGCGTGCGAGATCGATTGCAGGGTCGGGCCGACGGCGAGGAAGCCGGCGTCGTCCAGCGCCAGGCCGGTCTCGCCGAGCCAGGGCGCGGGCTTGGCATGGGTGGTCAGCACGGCGGCGTCGAAGGGGATCTCGCCCCCGGGCGCGAGCCGCGCGACGCCGTCCTCGAGCGCCGTCACCGACCGCTCGCCGACGAAGCCGATCCCACGCGCCGCCAGCAACCCCGCCATCCGCCGCCGTACCGAGGGTGCATGGGTCGGCAGCGGCGCCGGCTGGTCGGCGGCGATGGTGAAGCGCAAGCGCGCCGGATCGCCGCCCTGAGCGCGGAGCGCGCGCGCCAGCCGCCAGTGGAGCGCCAGCGCCAGCTCGACCCCGCCGGCGCCGGCGCCGATCACCAGCAGGCGGAAAGGCGTATCGTTGCCGGCCGCCAGCACCTGCCCCTCGACCTCGGCCCAGCGCGCGAGAAACTCGTCGACGGGCTTCACCGGGAAGGCCGCCTCGACCCCCCGGATGGCCCCGCCGTCGGGGCTGGAGCCGATGTCGATCGACAACAGGTCGTAGGCGATCGGCGGACGGCCCCGGGCGTGGACCAGGCGGGCCAGGGGATCGATCCGCTCGACGCTTGCGTGGTAGAGCCGGGCGTCCGCGAAGCGGCAGAGCGGGCGGAGATCGACATGCGCCGCCGCGCGGTCGTAATGACCGGCGAGCAGGCCCGGCAGCATCCCGGAATAGGGCGTCTCCACCTCGCGGCTGACCACCGTCACCCGCGCGCCCGGCGCCGGTTTCATGCCGAAGCTCTTGATCACCGCCACGTGGGAATGGCCACCCCCCACCAGGACGATGTCATGCGTCACCGGGACTGCCTGTCGCACTCGCTTCACCCTCGCGCGCCGGCGCGATTCCGCCCCCGGCTTCCCGGGTCGGTCGCGCGCGGCGCGGGGTTCCGCCTCGGCCTTACCGACGAAACGCGGTCGCTCGGATAACCGCCGCCAGCACGTCCCGCGCCGTCGAGCCGCCGCCACCGCGCCCACGGCGCGAGCCCGCGGGGGCCCAGTTCATCCCCGGCTCGGACTTTCAGGGCCCGGGTCGGGGGTCTTGGCGGAAAGGAGTGGGGGTCGAACCCACCAGGCACGCCTCGCGCCCCTCACCGGTTTTGAAGACCGGGGCCGCCACCGGACGACATTCCCTTCCACCGCCCTTGATATCGGAGGAGGGCGGCGTTGGCCAGCACGGGAAGAAAGTCCAAGCGCGTCATGGCGATCTCCTTGCGCCGAGTCAGGCACTGGAGTTCCCGTGGACGAGAAACGCCGAGTAGGTCCCGAATGCGCTTCACCGACGCGCGCGACGAGCCGCGCCGCACGTGGCGCCGACCGCCCGATCGGCCTGACTACCGACGCGCCCGATGACCACGGTCGACAAGATCGCGATTGTCAACTGGGGCGCTATCCCGGCCCACATCGGCCTCGGCGTTGCCGCCAAGGGCCCAATTGGCTACTCTACAGCCGAAACCGACGACAATCCGGGGAATGTCGGCTGATGCCATGGCGTGCGACGATCATGCTATTTTCGGCGTTGGCGTTCTTTGGCGAAGGCGCACGGGCGGCGGTCATCGTGGGATTGCATGCCAGCACGCGTGCCGCTTATGGGAGCTTTTTCGATCCAGAGAACGGCGGCGCCAACACGAACAGCTTCAGCTCCGGGGAGTTGATGCGGAATTCGGTGAGTTTCGCCGATACCCAAACCAAGACCGGCGCCAAGGGTTCAGCCAAATCCGACGTCCTCTTCACCGTGGAGATCGGTGACCTGAGTGGACGCATCACGGGCCGCTCGGTACTTGATGGGGATACCGCTGTCGTGGGATTCCCGTCGAGAGCGGACACCAGCGGCTTGGGGTTTTGGAGTGGCGGGACACGTATACGGTGACGTCGCCAATTCATCCCCTTGGCACGATGGTCGACCTCGCCGTGTCCTTTCGGGTCGACGGCGAGATCAGCGGGTCCGGCAATTTCGATCCAAACAACCAAAACAAGGTGGAAGGCTTCCTTTTTTCGCCGGGTGGCATCATCGAGCTCACGCGGGCCGGCAACATCGGTCTCTTCTCGCACGTCGACTCTCGGCCGTTCCGGGTCGCCGTGGGGGGCACCTTCGAACTGCGAAGCGTATTGCAGTTGACGGCCGATACGCTCGCCTTCTTCAATCCCGATCCGGACAATGGCGGGTTCGAGCCGGTCAGCACCATAGAGCTACGGGGCGCGAGTGAGGTGGCCTTGGCATCGATACGGCCGAACGTGTTCTTCCAGAGCGAAAGCGGTGTCGCGATCCCGACGGCCCTGCCCGAGAAAGTGAATGAAGTGGGCTGGCTCATACCCGTGTTGATGTTGCTGTTGCAGGATGACTGAGGAAAAGGCTCTAATACCGGCGAGCAAACGAAGTGACTCGTCACTGGCTTACAAACGCAATCGTCATCGCGAGGGGCGAAGCGCCGTGGCGATCCAGTCCGCCTTGATGCCGCGCAATACCGTCAAGGCCGACTGGATCGCCACGCTCCGCTCGCGATGACGACTGTGCGAGTCGAGAGGTTAATTCAAAGGCTCATCGGTATAATACATCCCATGCCGACAATGAGTGGAACCCGTTGTCGGCTGTCGTGCCTTCGGACGCCACGCGGCCGTTTCCTCGGCTTTGTCCGGTAAAAGCTCGGGGCGGCCGGTCCGATCAGTCGAACTTCACCATCGGCACGCGGGTCACGGATTCCAAGGGCATGGTGATGCCGGGAATGATGCCGAAGAGTGGCGTGAAGGACGACGTGCCCCTGATCAGCAGGCAATCGGGCGTGCCCGTCTCCTGCGTCGTCGTCCAGGTGAGGCCGGAGAGGTTCCATCCGACGGTGTTCTGATCCGACTTGGTGTCGGCCGTGGCCTCCACCGTGTCCACAGGGAATCCGCGCACGTCGCCAGGGGCGGCGGATCCAGGGCCGGATCGCAGAGGGTGTAATACTCCCGGGTGTATTGGGTCATGTCGTAGCGTCCGAGCTCCTCCACCTGGTACTGCAGCGACGATTGCATCCAGAACAGGCGTCCGCCCTCGATTACGCCCATGATCATGAGGATGAGGACCGGGCCGACCAGGGCGAATTCGACCGCCGCGATACCGTCCTCGGCGCGCGCCAGGCGGCCCAACATCGACCGCGCCCGCCCTAGCCGTTTCGGCTTTTCGTGCTTCGTCATCGCGACACCGTCATCCATGGCTTCATCCCCGGACGTTTCCTCAGTTGATCCGCAGCACCAGCCGTTCCGACACCGGCGTCGAGGCACTGAACCACGGTACCGCGGTCAGAAACGGATCGAAGGTTCCCGAGGCGACGATGGTCAGGTAATGGCCCGGTATGCCGGATTCGTCCTGGCTGGCCGTTGCGCCGTCGATCTCCGGGGCAGACGCTGTAACCGCTTTCGCCCAGGCAACTCACCGCGGTGGTGAGCGCCTCGCTTTCGGGCAATAACAGGCCAGGTCCGACGTGGTGACCGTCAAGGTCTGGTTGAGGCCGGCGGCGTCCCGCACCGTGCTGGTGATCGCGGTGGTCGTCGCGCCAGGCAAAGTGGCCGTGCCGAAACTGGCGTCGCCGATGTCGGTCTTCCAGGTGAGGTCGTGCAGGACATACTGTCCGCCCGCCCGGAGCGCCTGCTTCAAGGTCAGGCGCAGGCTGATCTAGCGGCCGAAATCGACCATCGGGAGCAACATGATCATGATGAGGGTCATGCCGAACGCGGCTTCGACGGCGACGCTGCCGGCGCGCGCGCGCCGGAAGCCGCGAAGCCGGCGGCGCCAACCGGAAGTCGTCGTCCGTTCCATCGCCTTGTTCCCGCGCATCATCGCCGCCTCACTCCACCAGACCGACCGTGGTGTTGGCGAAAGTTTCCGTGACCGGCCCGCCGCAGCCCTCGGTCGACAGGCCGGCGCTGCCCGATACGACCACTTGCGCGGCGACGATCGCGAAGCAGGTGTTGGCGGTGGTGGTCGAGTTGTCGCCGTTGAACGTGACCTTGTCGTTCGGGGCGTAGATGGTGCCGCTGAACACCGTGTTCGCCGTGCCGTTGAACTGGGTTCCGCTGTTGGTGCCGTTGGTCAGATTGGCGTAGAACATGTCCTCCCAGTCCGCCGGCGAGGGGTTGAGATCGGCATACAAGGACGCGCTGCCGCCGGTCAGGTCCGAGTCGTCGATGCCGAAGATCTCGGTATCGTCGTTGCCGTTAATGTTCAATGAATAGCCGGTCGCGCTCGTGCTGATTTGGACCAGGACCACGCCATCGGCGATGATGGAGCCCTGCACGAAGATGCTGGTGTCGCGAACGTAGTAGACGCCGGGCGCCAAGACCGCCTGTTGGCTGGAATTTATGTGGAACGAACAATGGATCCCCGGGCTGAGGTTGATCACCGTCGGGCCGGGGGGGGGGGGGGGGGGGGGGGGGGCCGCCGCCGCCGCCGTGATTGCCGGCATGGGCGGTCGAGATCGGGTTGATCGCCTCGGCGAAGCGCTCCATCCAGTTCGATCCCGGCAGCGACGCGAAATCGCAGGGATCGGTAAACTTGGAGGGGTCGACCGAAATCGTGGCGTAAGGGTCCGGTATCGAGCCCTGCCCACCCAGCGGCCCGTCCGGACACTCCACAAACAGACCGGTTGAGGTCGCCGGCGGCGTCCCGACATAGTTCTGCAGCGTCGCGTCGGCCAGCTCCTGCTCGCCGGTGATGCAGTCGGCGGTCACCGTGGTGTTGTTGCCGACCTCGACCGAGGGGTTGCAATCGCCATTGGCGTGGACGGAGCAATCATTGAGGACGGCGGTGCCGTTGCCGCTGAACTGGACCGGCTCCGTGCCGCTGCAGGACGCGGGCCCGAGCGCCAGGATGCAGGCGGTCGAGCCGATGCCGCCCTGGCGGGCGACGGCCCGCGCGCTGATTGGGATCGAGCCGATGCCGAAGATTCTGACGAAGTAGGTCGGGTGGTTGGCCTGCAACTGGACCTCGACCGCCGTCGTGTCGGTGACCACGGAAAGCGCCGAGGGCGGCCGGTTGACGTTGACGTCGGGAGCGAGGTCCGTGCTCCTGTTGACGGCGGCGGTGACATAGGGCGTCAACGCCGCGTCGGTGCTGAGCGTGATGTCGCGGCGATACTCCAGCGCGCCGGCGATGGCGCCCGAATCCGCCGCCTCCTGCAGGCGGCGCTTCTCGAGGAACCACATGCCGACCTCGATGCCCAGGCCGACCGCGCCGATCATCGCCGGCAGCGCGACGGCGAAGACGATGGCGCCCGCGCCGCCGCGATCGCGCGCGATGCGGTGCATCAAGGCCATGAACACGCCACGGGGATGGTCGGCGCCTGGTACGCGGCCTTCCGTTTTCCGGCCCGGGTTCGAACTATCCGTCATCTCGTCGATCCTCGTGTGTCGCCCGACAACCCCTCCTGAATTCCTCGCGCCAGTTTACCATAACGGCGCTGATACGGAAAGTTCCCAAAGGCTCCCGGAGCCGGCTCCGGGGGGCGTCGCGATACGCCATGTTTCTCCTCGTCACGGCGCTCCCGTTTTGAACCGGGTGCGCCATCCAGCCCCTGTAATCTGGGGGCTCGACGGCTGGCCGACAATGACGGCCGTCACTCTCAACCCAACCGAATCACCGGTAATCTTCGCCGAAATTCAGAAAAAATATAGTTAATTCCGGCCCTTGGCGTCCGACAAATGGCCGCGTGTCGCCAACCAGTCACAGGCGGCGGCGATGTCGTCCACGATGACGTCGGCTGACGTCAAATGGCTCTCGGGCGTCGGGCCGGTGCGGACCGCGATCGCCAGGCCGGCGCCGGCGGCCCGCGCCATGGCGATGTCGTGGGCGGAATCGCCGACGACCGCGACGGCCCCGTTTGCGATCCCGCCGAACAGCCGGTCGAGGTCCGCCACCGGCGCCACCTCCCTGGCCGACCAGTGGTCCATCACCGCCTCCGTCGGTGCCAGCAGGTCCGGGCGCGCCTCCCCGCTCGCGGTTCCGAAGGCGGCGCAGATCTCGTCCGCGCCGCCCGAGATCAACACCGAATGGGGCGCGTAGACGTCGGTCGCGACGTCGTAGCCCGCCGCCGCCAGCAGCGCGGGCGCTAGCCCGGACTTCTCACACTATCCGCGGCCTCAGTCGATTTGGGCCGGGTCCGCTCGACGTGGTGAAGGCCTGAAGGCGTAGCGGGTCTACGTCGAAGGCCTTCGCCGCGTCGAGCGGCCGGCCAGGATGGACCCTTCGGGCGCCGCTGTCGGCCCGACAGGGTGCGTCGCGCCGCTTGCCCGATGAACCACATCGAACGGCGCGGCGCTCCTGCTCTGTCGGGCCGACAGCGACGCTGAGGCCATGGATAGTGTGAGAAGTCCGGGCTAGGTCCGGCCGGCGGATCGCAGCTGCATAGGCCTCCGCCGCGGCCCGGTAGGCCGGCGTCCAGACCGCGCGGAAATCGAACAGCGTGCCGTCCTTGTCGAACAGTACCGCCCGGATGGCGCCCACCGCTCAGAGCCCGTGAGTCTTTCGATCGCCGCCGCCATGCTCCGCCGCCGAACACGACCCCGTCATCGCGAGGGGCGAAGCCCCGTGGCGATCCAGCGTTGCTTGGAGGTAATCGACGCCCTCGGACAGCATCGAGATCCTCTGGATTGCCACACTCGCTTCGCTCCTTCGCAATGACGAAATCGCGTGTCGTCGCTTCATCGATTGATTTTCAACCGCTCAGAATCCGATGTGCATGCCGCCGTTGATCGAGAGGTGCTGGCCGGTGATGTAGGAGGCGCCCTCCGAGAGCAGGAAACAGACCGGCTTAGCCACCTCGTCCGGGTCCGTGAAGCGGCCCATCGGCACCTGCGCCATGTACTGGTCGCGGAATTTCTCGCCCCGGATGGTCTCCGTCATCTCCGTCGCCACGACGCCGAAGCAGACCGAATTCACCCGGATGCCGCGCCGGCCCCATTCGCGCGCGGCGCTCATGGTGATGCCGAGGACCCCGGATTTGGCGGCGCCGTAGTTGACCTGGCCGACGGTGCCGCGCCGGCCGGCGTCGGACGAGACATTGACGATAGCGCCCGGCGCCGCCTCGCCGTCGCGGGCACGCCGCAACATGTGGCGGCCGACCGCCTGCAGGCAGAGATAGACGCCCGTCAGGTTGACGTCGATCACCTCCTGCCATTGCTGGAAGCTCATCTTCTCGATCATCGCCGCGCGGACGATGCCGGCGTTGTTCATCAGGCCGTGGATGGGACCCATGGCGGTCTCGACCTCGGCGACCATCCGCTCGACGAAGGCGGGATCGGCGACGGAGCCGACGAAGCACTTCGCCCCAGCGCCGATCTCGCCGGCCGTGGCGTCCAGTTCGTCCGCCTTGAGGTCAACCAGCGCCACGCTGGCGCCCAGGCCGGCCGCCAGACGGGCCACGGCCTGGCCGATCCCCTGGGCGGCGCCGGTGACGATGATGTTGCGGCCGTCCAGACTCATGGGATTGCTCATCCCGTCCTCCTTCGTATTCGGTTCGCGCGACGCGGCTGGCATCACTCGGCCGCGTCGACGGTGGGCAGGCGGTGGTCCTGGAACATTTCGCGCAAGGTCACCTTCTGGATCTTGCCGGTGGCGGTGTGGGGAAGCTCGTCGACGAACACCACGTCGTCCGGCATCCACCACTTGGCGATCTTCCCCTCCATGAAGTCGAGAATTTCGGACCCCTCGATCTCGGCGCCCGGCGCCCGGACCACGACCAACAGCGGGCGCTCGTCCCACTTGGGATGCGCCACGCCGATCACCGCCGCCTCCGCCACCGCCGGGTGGCCGACGGCGAGGTTTTCGAGGTCGATCGAACTGATCCACTCGCCGCCCGACTTGATGACGTCCTTGGCCCGGTCGGTGATGTGCATGAAGCCGCTGGCGTCGAGCGTGGCGACGTCGCCGGTGTCGAACCAGTCGTCGCCATCGAGGATCCCGCCGCCCTCGTCCTTGAAGTAGCCTTGGGCGATCCAGGGCCCGCGCACCATCAGGTGGCCGAAGGCCTCGCCGTCGCGGGCGAGTTCGTTGCCGTCATCGTCGACGATCTTCATCTCGACGCCGTAGACACCGCGCCCCTGTTTTTCCTTGTAGTCGAGCTGGTCTTCGTAGGGGAGCGCGCGGAGCGCCGGCGTCATCGTGCCGACGGTGCCCAAGGGGCTCATTTCCGTCATGCCCCAGGCGTGCAGCACCGTGGTGTCGTATTCGGTCTCGAAGGCCAGAATCATCGAGCGGGGCGCCGCCGAGCCGCCGATGACGCAGCGCTTGAAGTCGGGCAGGTCCTTGCCGCTGTCGCGCAGGTATTGCAGCAGCATCAGCCAGACCGTCGGCACGCCGGCGGAGACGGTGACCCGCTCCGAGACCAGCAGTTCGTGGATGCTCTCGCCGTCCATCCGGGCGCCCGGCAGCACCAGCTTGGCGCCGGACATGGGCGCGGCATAGGCGATGCCCCAGGAATTGGCATGGAACATCGGCACCACCGGCATCACCACGTCGTCGGCGCCCAGGCCGACGACGTCGCGCATGCAGGCGGCATAGCTGTGCAGCACGGTGGAACGATGGCTGTAGAGCACGCCCTTGGGATTGCCCGTGGTGCCCGAGGTATAGCAGAGGGAAGAGGCTGTGTTCTCGTCGAACTCGGGCCACTCGAAGCCATCCACCGCCTCCGCCATCAGGCGTTCGTAACAGATGGCGTTTTCGAGTGCGGTCTCCGGCATGTGCGCCTGGTCCGTCATCACCACGATGCCCTCCACGCTCGTCAATTCCGCCGCGAGGTCTTCCAGCAGCGGCACGAAGGTCAGATCGACGAAGAGGTAGCGGTCCTCGGCATGGTTGGCGATGTAGGCGATCTGTTCGGGGAAGAGGCGAGGGTTGATCGTGTGCAGCACGGCACCGGAGCCGGAGACGGCGAAATAGAGTTCGAAATGGCGATAGCCGTTCCAGGCGAGCGTGCCGACGCGGTCGCCGGCCCGGATGCCGAGCGCCGCCAGCGCGTTGGCGAGCCGCATCGAGCGGCGGCGGGCTTCCGCGTAGTCGTAGCGGTGGATCGGACCCTCGACCGTCCTGGAGACGATCTCGGTGGACCCGTGATATTGGGCGGCATACTCGATCAGCGACGAGATCAGGAGCGGCCGGTCCTGCATCAATCCGCGCATGTCTTCCTCCTCGCAACGGCCGCCCTCTCGGGAAAAGGCGAGCCCGTCCAGCTGGCGCCGGCTTCTTTATCGGCTCGCCCGGGCCTTGGCAACGGCCGGGCTCAGCCCTCGCGGTATCGCCGCTCCATCGTCGCGTGCCGCCTCAGCTGGGCCTCGATCGCGCCGATCAGTTCCTCGGTGGTGAAGGGCTTGGTGATGTAGTCGTCGGCTCCATTCTCCATGGCGGAGCGAATGGAGGCGCGATCGGCCGCGGCGGAGACCATGATGATCGGAATCACCTCGGTGTCGAGGTGCTGGCGCAGCAGGGCCAGGACCTCGTTGCCGTCGCCCTCCGGCATCGTCACGTCGCACAGGATGACGTCGGGGCGGAAATCATGCGCCATCGAGACGCCCGCCATGCCGTTTGCCGCCCCTCGCGCCTCGTAGCCCTCGAAACCGAGAATGCGCACCATCCGGTCGCGGATCCCATCCTCGTCCTCGATCACCAAAATCCGCTTGCCACCGCCATCAGCCACGATTCACGCCACCTCCGCCGTCTCTTCCAAATCCACGTCTTCGTCCGCGCCGAGCGGCAGGCGGACGGTGACCCGGGTACCGACCCCGACCTCGCTGTCGATTTCCATGTTTCCGCCGTGACGCTCCACGGCCTGCTTGGTGATCGTCAGGCCCAGCCCGCTTCCGGAAATGGCGCCGACGTTGTCGGCCCGGTGGAAGGGGGTGAAGACGTCGTCGAGCTGATCGGCCGGGATGCCGATGCCGCGATCCCTGACGATCAGGCGCAGTTCCGATCCATCGCCCTCGAGCCGTATCTCGATCGGCGCGTCCTCGGGCGAGAACTTCACCGCATTGCCGAGCAGGTTGGAGACGATGGGGCGGAGCAGCGTCGGGTCGAGCTCGAGCTCGCCCTCGATGCCCTCGACCTCGAGGTTCAGTTCGCGCGAGGTGCCGTGGGCCAGCTCGGCCCACAGGGCTTTCACGAAGACCGCGGGATCGGTCGCCCGGCGGCGCAGGCTGAAATCCTTGCCTTCGGTGCGGCCGATCGCCATCACGTCCTCGACCAGGTCGGTCATGACGTCGACCTCGTGTTGAATGGCGGCCAGTTCCTGGCGCCGCTCGCCCATGTCCATCTGCTCGCCGTAGCGGTGCAAGAGGTCGGTCGCCGCCCTGATGGTGGTGAGCGGCGTGCGGATCTCGTGGCTGACCATGTTGATGAAGCGGGACTTCAGCTGGCCAAGGTCGCGCTCCCGGTCGAGCGATTCCTCGAGCCGGCGGCGCTGCTGGCGCGCCCGCTCGACCCGGCGGACGAAAAGGCCGACCAGCAGAAGCATGGAGGCGAAGGCGCTCGCCACGGCGGGCCAGATCTGCTTCAGAAGGTCGGTGCCCGGCGGCACCAGCGGCAACAGCAGATAGCCGAGCGGCTTGCCTTCGGGATCGAACAGGCCGGGTGGCGCCGGCACGATCTCCGGCGGCGGGGTGTCGACGATCGACACGCCTTCGACGAAATAGAGCGTCTCCAGGCGCGACAGGAACGGCCGGTCGAGGGGCCGGGTGAAGATCAATACGGGGCGCTTCCAGGCGGGCGTGCCCGCGAGGTCGATCGCCGCCGTCGCGACCACGTGGATGGCCCCGTCGAAGAGCAGGAGGCCATGCTGCTCCGCCGCGTCGAGGGCGGACTCGCGCCGGGCCGCAGCCACCAGTCCGGCCAGGCCGGAGGGCATCAACTCGAAGGGATCGGCCGTGCTGACATGCTCGCCGATGAAGCCGAGCAGGGCGCGGTCCTCGGCATCGACGATCCAGCCGCTTTCGAGGTCGAGCGGTTGCCTGAGCTGCCGGCCGAGGTAGGTCGCCAAGCCCTCGATGTCGGCGGAAGCACCGAGGCGTTCGGTGACGGCGGCGCTGCCGGCGACGTCGAGCACCGCCTGCGCCAGATCGCGCCGGGTCTGGCGCAGCAGCGTCTGGGTCATGGCCCGGGCCGAGGCGTCGGCGCTGCGGTCCAGGCTCGCGGCGCCGGCGAAGGTCAGCACGGCCATCATCACGGTGCTGACCATCAGCAGCAGCACCACGGGCACGCCGAGGTTAGGTCCCGCCGCCACCTGGTTCGTCCAGCCGACGGCGGCGCCTTCGATCTCGGGTCGCTTCGACACCAATCAAAAGCCTCCGCGATGCCGCTTAATGCCGCCGCGATGCCGCGCGCGCCACCGAGTATAGCGCAAGTTCGGGCCGCCGCCCTCGCTTCAACGGCTGAGCGGCTTGTATTTGATCCGCCGTGGCTGGTCGGCGGCCTCGCCGAGGCGGCGGCGACGCCCCTCTTCGTAGGCCTCGTGGTTGCCCTCGAACCATTCGACGTGGCTGTCGCCCTCGAAAGCGAGGATGTGGTTGGCGATCCGGTCGAGGAACCAGCGGTCATGGCTCACCACCAGGGCGCAGCCGGCGAACTCCAGGAGCGCCTCCTCCAGAGCGCGCAAGGTGTCGACATCGAGGTCGTTGGTCGGCTCGTCGAGCATGATGACGTTGGCGCCCGACTTCAGCATCTTGGCGAGATGCACCCGGTTGCGTTCGCCGCCCGAAAGCTGGCTCACCGGCTTCTGCTGATCAGCGCCCTTGAAGCCGAACCAGCTGCAATAGGCCCGCGAGGGGACCCGGCGCTTGCCGAGCTCCAATTCGTCCAGTCCGCCGGAGATTTCGGCCCACACGTTCGCTTCGCCGACGAGGTCGTCGCGGCTCTGATCGACATAGCCGAGTTGGACCGTTTCGCCGAGGCGGAGCGTGCCCGCGTCGGGCGTTTCCTCCTCGGTGATCATGCGCAGCAGCGTGGTCTTGCCGGCGCCGTTGGCGCCAATGATGCCGATGATGGCGCCGGGCGGCGCCTTGAAGCTCAGATCGTCGATCAGCAGCCGATCGCCGAGCGCCTTGGATACCCCGACCGCCTCGATCACCAGATCGCCAAGGCGGGCCCCCGGCGGTATGAAGATCCGCGCCTTTTCCGTGCTCTGGGCCTGGCCCGCTTGCAGCAGCTCATCATAGGCGCGGATGCGGGCCCGGCTCTTGGTCTGACGTGCCCTGGGCGACTGGCGGATCCATTCGAGTTCGGAGGAGAGGCGGCGCTGGCGGGCTTCCTCCTGCCGGCCTTCCTGGATCAGGCGGCGCTCCTTCTGCTCCAACCAGCTGGAATAGTTGCCCTCGAACGGCATCCCCCGGCCGCGGTCGAGTTCCAGGATCCAGCCGGCGACGTTGTCGAGGAAGTAGCGGTCATGGGTGATCGCCACCACGGTGCCGGGGTAGTCGTGCAGGTGGCGTTCCAGCCAGGCGACGCTTTCCGCGTCCAGATGGTTGGTCGGTTCGTCCAGCAGCAGCATGTCGGGCTTCGAGAGCAGCAGGCGGCAGAGCGCCACCCGGCGCCGTTCGCCGCCCGAAAGCGTCGAGACGTCGGCGTCGCCCGGCGGACAGCGCAGCGCGTCCATCGCGATCTCGATTTGGCGTTCGAGGTTCCAGGCGTCGGCCGCGTCGATCGCCTCTTGCAGGCGGCCCTGTTCCTCGATCAGCTCGCCCATCTCCTCGTCCGACATCGGCTCGGCGAAGCGGGCGCTCACCGCGTCGAACTTTTCCACCAGCGCTCGCGTCTCGGCGACCCCGTCCATCACGTTGCCGAGCACGTCCTTCGCCGGATCGAGTTCCGGCTCCTGCGCCAGGTGTCCGACCTTCACGCCCTCGGCGGAGAAGGATTCGCCCGCGAATTCGGTGTCGAGCCCGCCCATGATGCGCAGCAGCGTCGATTTGCCCGCGCCGTTCGGCCCCAGTACGCCGATCTTGGCGCCGGGCAGAAAGGCCAGCGTGATGCTGCCCAACACCTCCTTGCCGTTGGGCAATACCTTGCGCAGGTCGCGCATGACGTGGATGTATTGATATGAGGCCATGGGGTCCTTCCCGGAGGCGCCGATGTCGATGGATTTCGGCGCCTTGTAGCCAATCCCCGGGCGACCCGCAATGCGCCCTAACGCCGCCGCTCGGGATAGAGCGCAAGCAGGCCCTCGGTGCTGGCCGGGCAGGTGCCGCGCTCGGTGATGAGCGCCGTCACCAGGCGGGCGGGCGTCACGTCGAAGGCGTGGTTGGCGGCGGGTGTCGCCTCGGGCGTCAGCGCCACGCGGACCATCTCGCCGCTGTCGCTCCGGCCGGTGAAATGGGTCACCTCTTCCGCCGCGCGCTCCTCGATCGGCACCTGGCCGACACCCTCCGCCAGCTCCCAGTCGATCGTCGTATGGGGCAGCGCGACGTAGAACGGCACCTGGTTGTCGCGCGCCGCCAGTGCTTTCAGGTAGGTACCGATCTTGTTGCAGACGTCGCCGTTGGCCGCCGTCCGATCGGTGCCGGTGATGCAGAGGTCGACCTCGCCCGCCTGCATCAGATGGCCGCCCGCATTGTCGACGATCACCGTGTGCGGGACGCCGTGGCTCTTCAACTCCCAGGCCGTGAGGCTAGCGCCCTGATTGCGCGGTCGGGTCTCGCCGACCCAGACATGTACCGGGATACCGGCGTCGTGTGCCCGGTAGATCGGCGCCAGCGCCGTGCCCCAGTCGACGGTGGCGAGCCAGCCGGCGTTGCAGTGGGTCAGCACGTCGACCCGGCCGCGCTCGCCCTTCGCCGACCACGCCCGGCGGATGAAATCCTCGCCGTGGCGGCCGATCGCGGCGCAGGTCTCCACGTCGTCGTCGGCGATGGCCTCGGCCCGGCGCCAGGCCGCCTCCGGCCGCTCCGCCGCCGGCAAGGGCAGTGTGGCCGCCGCCATCTCCTCCAGCGCCCAGGCGAGGTTGACGGCGGTCGGGCGGGCCTGGAACAGCGCCTCGCGCGCGGCGGCGAGGGCCTCGTCGCCGGTGTCGCGCCGGAGCGCCAGGCAGAGCCCGAAGGCCGCCGTGGCGCCGATCAGCGGCGCGCCGCGCACCACCATGTGACGGATCGCCCCCACGGCATCCTCCAGCGTCTCCAGCCGGCGGATGCGGAATTCGTGCGGCAGCACGGTTTGATCGATGACCCCCACGGAGAAACCGTCCGCCTCGCGCCAGATGCTGCGATAGTGAGTTTCGCCAACCTTCATGTCCGTCGTCCCCATACCCCGAAAAAACTGTCGCCAAAACCGCAATAAGGTGACTTATTGTTGCTTAGGCAACGAAATTCGCGACGTTTGAACCGAGCCCCACCCATGCCCCAACTGGATCAGCGCGAGTCCGCGGACCGCAACATCGGCTTTCTGCTGCATGATGTCGCCCGCTTGATGCGCACCGACTACGACCGCAAGATGCGGCACCTGGGATTGACGCGCTCCCAATGGTGGGTCCTGACCTATTTATATTTCAACGAGGGAATCACGCAATCGGAGCTTTCCGCCCTGCTGGACATCGAGCGGGCGACCCTCGGCCGCCTGCTGGACCGTTTGGGAGAGAAGGGCTGGATCGAGCGCCGATTGGACCCCAACGACCGGCGGGTGAAACGCGTCTACTTGACGGGAGAGGTCGAAACCTTGATGCAGACCATGCGAGCCATGGCGGCCGAGATGCGGGGACAGGCGTTCGATGGGATCGACAAGGCGAACCTGGAAACCCTGATCGGTCTACTGGTTCAAATCAAGGGCAATTTGCTCGCCGGCCCGAACGGCGCCGGCGAACGCGAGACAACAAAGGAGGATGGCGGCCATGGCTGAACAGGCCGCGAAGAAAAGCGAAGCCCCCGTTGCGGCCGTCGGCAACGAGCGGGACGGCGCGCCGCCGTCGACGCCGGTGCCGCCGGCGGCTCCGGCGCCAGAGAGCGGTGGTACCCCCACGCCCTCCGAGGGGCCGACAGCCAGCCGGTCCAGGCGCAAACTTCGCCATTCCTTGCGGTTTTTCCGCCCGCTCATCCGGCTGGTGCTGATGGTGATCCTGCCGGTGACGGCGGCGGTCTGGGGTGCGCTCGTCTGGGGCGAGAGCATGCGTTGGGTGACCACGGAGAACGCCTATGTGAAGGCCGACGTCATCGCCATCAGTTCCGACGTGCCGGGACGCATCATCGACATCGACGTGCGCGAGAACGAGCGGGTAAGCGGCGGTCAGGTGCTCTTCCGGATCGATCCCCGGCCCTTCGAGATCGAGATCCAGGAGGCCCAGGCGGAACTGGACCGGGTACGCACGGAGATCGAATCCATGCGGGCCGCCTACCGGTCCGGCGGGCGTCAGGTCGACCAGCTGCGAGAGCGGGTCCGCTATCTCGGTAGTGAACACAAACGCCAACAGACCCTGACCCGGCGCGGCGTCGGCACCGGCGCCAAACTCGAGGAGGCCAAGCATCTGACGGAAATGGCCAAGCGCGAGGTCGACACGGTGCGCGAGCGCAACCGCATGCTGCTGGCTGAACTCGGCGGCAATGCCCAGATCAAGGTCGGTGACCATCCGAAGTTCCTGCGGGCCCTGGCGGCGCTGGACCGGGCCGAACTGGACTTCAACCGCACCAACGTGATGGCGCCCTCCGACGGCATCGTCGCCAACATCAAGCTGCAGGCGGGCGAATACGTGGAGGAGGGCGACGCGCTCTTCTCGCTTGTGCAGGTCGACAGGCCCTGGATCGAGGCGAACCTGAAGGAAACCCAGCTGACGCATGTCAAAATCGGCCAGGAAGTAGGCTTCGTGGTCGATTCCTATCCCGACGTCACCTGGAAGGGCAAGGTGGCGAGTATCGCGCCCGCGACGGGTGCCGAGTTCTCCCTGCTGCCGCCGCAGAATGCCTCGGGCAACTGGGTCAAGGTAGTGCAGCGGGTGCCGGTGAAGATCGTGTTCAAGCAGGCCGATGGTCTGCCGAAGCTCCGAGCCGGCATGACGGTCACGGTCGAGATCGATACCGAACGCGACCGCAGCGGGCCGACGATGGCGCGCGAACTCGCCGAATGGCTGGGGGTCGAGGATCTGGTTCCGGAATCCTGGTATGCCAAACTCGAGGGAATTTGAGGGTCGGGTTGTCCTCTTCGCGTCGGCGAAAACGGCGCCGCGCTCCGAGAAAATGGTCCCAGGTCCCGGCGGGCTCAGGTGAGCTTGCGGAAGACCTTGATGGAGAGCATGTGGCCGGTCGACCCCTCGCCGCCGAACTGCGACGTGGTGGTCGACAGGTTCAGCTCGACGATCAGGCCGCACCGCTTGGCTTCTTCCATCTCGCGATTAAACGTCTGCACCAGCTTCACCAGTTCGTCCGCTTTTTGGCGATCCCGGTTCTGCTCGCTCTCGTCCGCGCCGCCGGTGACCTTCCAGCGCCGGGGGGTCCGCCGGAGCGGCGGATGCGGCACCGGCCCACGCGACTCTTCGATGCTGCTGTCGATCAGGCGCAGCCGACCCGTTTCGCGCGACGATCCCTGGTGTTCCTTGGTCGAGATGCCGTGGGAGGAGGTCGTTGCCACGCTGGCGTCGCGATACGTCACATGATCATCCGCTTCGTCGTCAGCCGCCTTGGCGTCCCCACGGTTGCGCATGGCAAATCCCTTGATCGGCGTCATGTAACCCCCGTCTCCCAGGCTCGTGGCCCTCTTGCCCGGAACCACATTCCCTATCGCTTTTCCAAGAATAATACGCTAACATCAAGAAAAAGAGAAGCAGAGGCTTCGTCCGTTATTTCGTACCCGCCCGATGCTGCCGCTGGGACCGCCCAGTATATTGAAGAAATGATTTCTTGATTATCACAAATTTTATATGATCGGTGGGTCATGCTAAATTAATACTTTGTCAACGTAATATAGTGGTCTTGATTTGGTGCTTCGGTATCATCGACCCGGCGTCGCTCGAAGCATTCATGGTCAAGCGGCGCAATTGTTCGATGGGGTGGATCGAGGAGCGAACCATGGACCCGGAACGTCGGACCATCGAGGATCGGCGAAATGGCGACGAGCGGCGCACCCGCGATGCCGAAACCGAAGCGGAAAATCGCGCCAGCGACGAACGGCGGCAGTCCGCCGATCGCCGCCGTCTCACCCTGCTGGCGGCGAAGGCGATCTATAACGACCGGCGGAGCGTGATCGACTGCACGGTCCGCAACCTGTCCAAGAACGGCGCGCGCATCGTTTTCGAAACCGCGCCCGACGTACCCGATCAATTCGAACTGGAACTCCGCGACGGTGGGTCTCGGATGATCGAGGTCGTCTACCGCGCCGCCAATCAGTTCGGCGTCCGATTTCTCGACGCGGAGGCGGCGGAAGACGCGGTGGTGGCGCCGCTGTCGGCGGGCGCCGCCCGGCCGTCGCCCGCGCCGGACAATCCCATGGGGCTCCTGGGCTTCGAGTTTCTGGAATTCGCGGCACCCGACCCGGCGCCTCTGGAGGCGGCCTTGACTACCCTTGGCTTCACCAAGCTGGCGCGCCATCGCTCCAAGGATGTCGATCTCTGGCGCCAGGGCGCCATCAACTTCATCGTCAACAAGCAGCCGCGCTCTTTGGCCACCTATTTCGCCGACGAGCACGGGCCATCGGCCTGCGGCATGGCTTTCCGGGTCGCCGATTCCCACCTCGCCTTCGCGCGCGCGTTGGAGCTGGGCGCGCAGCCGATCGAGATCCCGACCGGGCCGATGGAGCTGAAGCTCCCGGCGATCAAGGGGATCGGCGGCGCGCCGATTTACCTGATCGACCGCTTCGACGACGGCGCCTCGATCTACGACATCGATTTCCGCTGGCTGCAAGGAGGGGAGCGCCGGCCGGTCGGCCACGGCCTCACCCATATCGATCATTTGACCCACAACGTCTATCGCGGCCGCATCGCGCATTGGGCCGAATTCTACGAGCGGCTCTTCGGCTTCCGGGAACTGCGTCACTTCGATATTTCGGGCGAATACACCGGCCTTGCCAGCAAGGCGTTGACGGCGCCCGACGGGCTGATCCGCATCCCCTTGAACGAGGAATCGCGCGCCGGCGGTGGCCAGATCGAGGAGTTCCTCCTGGCTTTCAACGGCGAGGGGATCCAGCACATCGCGTTCGCCTGCGAGGACCTGAGGGAGGCCGTCGACAAGTTGCGGGCGGCGGGTCTCGAGTTCATGCCGGCGCCTCCCGAGAGTTACTATGCCATGCTGGAGGAACGCTTGCCGGGGCACGGCGAGCCGGTGGATGCGCTCCAGTCCCGGGGCATCCTGCTCGACGGCAGCACCGAGGGGAGCGAGGCGCGGCTGTTGCTGCAGATTTTCTCCCAGACCCTGCTGGGGCCGGTGTTCTTCGAATTCATCCAGCGCAAGGGTGACGAGGGGTTCGGCGAAGGCAATTTCAAGGCGTTGTTCGAATCCATCGAGCGCGATCAAATCGAGCGCGGCGTCGTTGGCGAGGGCAAGGATTAGACCCTTTCGGATCTGTTCCCGGCCACCCTCTTGCCCGGCCATGCTACGATGCTCTCGATCGTCGCCGAACCTGCGGGAGGGCAACGATGAAAAAGCCGATCGCCATCTATCACGTCGAGGGCGAGGCGCCGCGCCAAGCGCACGCCGATCTGCCCCCCGGAACCTATGAACGGGAGATCTCGAAGAACGGTTTCTTCGGACCCTCGGCACACATCTACCACCGCAACCCGCCAACCGGGTGGGTCGAGTGGGAAGGGCCGCTCCGTCCCCGCGCCTTCGATCTCACCCGGCTGAACCGTACCGAGGCCTCGCCCTGGGATGCGCCCTGCGTGTTGCACAACGCACACTGCAAGGTCCGTTTCTGGCGGGCGCCCGACAAGATGGACCACTTGGCGCGAAACGGGGACGGTGACGATCTGCTGTTCATCCACCAAGGCGCGGCGGAACTCTTCTGCGATTTCGGCCACCTGACCTTGGAGGCGGGCGACTACGTCATGCTGCCGCGCGCGACGATGTGGCGCCTCGAATGCAACGAGCCCGTCGGCGCCCTGATGATCGAGGCGAGCAACGCCAGCTACGGCCTCCCTGACAAGGGACTGGTCGGCGCGCACGCCATCTTCGATCCCTCGACCCTCGACCGGCCGGCCCTCGACGAGGCCTTCCGCGCCCAGCGCGACGGCGCCGCCGGCCGGGAAACTTGGCGGGTTGCAATCAAACGGGCGGGCGCGGTCAGCACCGTCACCTACCCCTATAATCCGCTGGACGCCGTGGGCTGGAAGGGCGACCTCTCGCCGGTCCGGCTCAACGTCCGCGACATCCGGCCGTTGACGAGTCATCGCTATCACCTGCCGCCCTCGGCGCACACGACCTTCATGGCCGACCGCTTCGTCGTCTGCACTTTCGCTCCACGCCCCTACGAGACCGACCCGGGCGCGCTGAAGGTGCCGTTTTTCCACGACAACCACGACTATGACGAGGTCTTGTTCTTCCATTCGGGCGACTTCTTCAGCAAGGACAACATCGATGCTGGGATGATGACCTTCCACCCCTGCGGCTTCACCCACGGGCCGCATCCGAAGGCGCTGCAAAACATGCTGACCCAGTCGAAGCCGGCGACGGACGAATATGCGGTGATGATCGACACCCGCGACGCGCTGGAGGTGGGCGCGCTGCCGGCGGGCGTCGAGAACGAGGCCTATGTCGACAGCTGGAAGGGTGCCGCCGAGTGAGCTGGGTTCCCGGGGCGGGAGATCCAGAGGGCCACTTTTCTCCGCGGAACCTGCCGTATGGCGTTTTCGATACCGACTCCGCGCCGGCCCCGCGTGTCGGCGTCGCCATTGGCGACCATGTCCTCGATCTCGCGGTTCTGGAGTCCCGGGGCTTGCTCCGGGCCGGCGAGGGGCCAGCGGTATTCGATTTGCCGAACCTCAACGCCTTCATGGCCCGGGGGCCAGAGGCGTGGTTGTCCGTGCGCCGGGCCCTCACGGACCTGCTCGACGCCGACAATCCCCGCCTCCGGGACGACGCGCCGCTTCGCGAGCGGGCACTGGTGGCGCGCCCCGCCGCGCGGATTCGCTTGCCGATCGCGGTCGGCGGCTACACCGATTTCTATGCCTCCAAGGAGCATGCGGGCAACGCCGGCCGGATGTTTCGTGGGCCGGAGAACGCGCTGCCGGCCAATTGGACGCACCTGCCGATCGGCTACAACGGACGAGCCAGCACCGTTGTCGTCAGCGGCACGGACATTCATCGCCCGCTCGGCCAAACCAAGCCGCCCGGGGTCGAGAAGCCGGTTTTCGGTCCATCGTCCAAGCTCGATATCGAACTGGAGATGGGCGCCGTGGTCGGCACCGGCAATTCCATGGGCAGCCCGCTCACGGTCGACGAAGCGGCGCGGGCGATCTTCGGCTACGTGTTGCTGAACGACTGGAGCGCCCGCGACATCCAGACCTGGGAATACGTGCCGCTCGGCCCCTTCCAGGCCAAGGTCTTCGCCACCTCGATCTCGCCCTGGGTGGTGAGCGCCGAGGCCCTGGCGCCCTTCCGCGTCGACGGCCCGGCGCAGGACCCGACGCCGCTGCCCTACCTCCGCCAGGCGGAACCCCGGAACCACGACCTGCATCTGGAAACGCGCCTCTCGCCGGCGGCCGGGCCGGCGACGACCATCTGCCGGACCAACTACCGCCACATGTACTGGTCGGCGGCGCAACAGCTCGCGCACCACGCGATAGGCGGCTGCGCCATGGCGCCCGGCGACCTGCTGGGGAGCGGGACGATCAGCGGGCCCGATCCGGGCTCCCTCAGTAGCCTGCTGGAATTGACGCGGAACGGCGTGGCGCCGCTCGCGTTGAACGGCGGCGGCATGCGCGCGTTCCTGGAGGACGGAGACACCGTCACCATCACCGGCTGGTGCCAGGGCGAGGGCTACCGGGTCGGCTTCGGCGAGGTGGCGGGCACCATCCTGCCGGCGCCGGAGGCCGCCGCCTGGGGCTGAATGGCCGTTCGCGTGCCTTCGTGATACCGTCGGCGCGAACACACGGGACCCGAGGGAGGGGGAGAAGCCATGAGCAAGGCGCTGGACGGAATTCGCATCATTGACATGACGCACAATCAGGCGGGTCCCGCCTGTGCCCAGATGCTGGCCTTCCTCGGCGCCGAGGTGATCAAGCTGGAGCAGCCGGGCTCAGGTGACGTCGCCCGCACCAACATGCGCGACATCCCCGACAACGACAGCCTGTTCTTCCTCTCCTTCAACGCCAACAAGAAGAGCCTGACCCTCAACCTGAAGGAGGCCGAGGGCAAGGAACTGTTCAAGCAGCTGGTGGCCAAGTCGGACGTGCTGGTGGAGAACTTCGCGCCGGGCGCTCTCGACCGCCTGGGCTTCGGCTACGAGGTGTTGAAGGAAATCAATCCGGGCTTCATCTTCGCCACGATTAAGGGTTTCGGCACCTACGGCCCTTACAGCGACTACAAGTCGTTCGAGCCGATCGCCCAGGCGATGGGCGGGGCGATGACCACGACCGGCCAACCGGGCGATCCGCCGACCTTCGTCTGGCCCTCGATCGGCGACAGCGGCACCGGCATGCACATGGCGATCGGCATCCTTGCGGCGCTGCAGCAGCGCCATGCCACGGGCGAGGGCCAGCATGTCGAGGTGGCGATGCAGGACGCGGTCGTCAACCTGATGCGGATCAGCCTCCGCGACCATCAGCGCGAGGGCGCGGTGCAGGGCCGGAAAGGCAACCAGCTCGGCCGTACGGTGCCGGGCACCACCTTCGCTTGCGCGCCGGGCGGGCCGAACGACCATGTCTTCATCTTCTGCCAGCCGCAGATGTGGGGGAATTTCATCGAGGCGATCGGGCGCCCGGAACTCGCCAACGACGAACGGTTCCAGGATGCCGAGGTGCGTTGGGAGAACAAGGAGGCCCTGGAGGCCATCGTCACCGAATGGACGATGGGCCGCGACAAGCACGATGTGATGCGGACGCTGGGCGCCGCCGGCGTGCCGTCCGGCGCCTGCCAGGACACGGGCGAGGTGCTGAACGATCCTCACCTGATCGCCCGCGACATGATTCAGGAGATGGAGTATCCGGGCCGCGGGACCTACAAGATCGTCGGTTGCCCGATCAAGATGTCGGCTTCTCCCGCCGACCTGGAGCGTCCGCCGATGCTGGGAGAGCACACGCAGTCGGTCCTCTCCGAGATCTGCGGCGTCGAGGAACGCGACTACCAGAGCATGAAGCAGCGCGGAGTGGTCTGAGCCGGCGGATCAGGACGACGCGCCGAAGCCGAACCTCGCGGTCGACCAGCAGCCAGGTAGCCTCGGCGATGGCCAGGGTGGCACCTTTGCTGGTGTGCAACGCCGCCTGGGCGAAGAGTTTCCGGCCATCGCGCCTGGTTTCACGGGCCAGCACCACGCACGCCTCCCCGGCGCGGGGACGACTGGTGATCTCCACCGCCAATCGGCCGAGCAAGATCGGCGGCGCCTTCCCCGTTTCGGTGAAGGTGTAGCCGGTCGGGCAGTCGAGCGCGGCCCAGACGAATTCCCTGGCGACGAGACCGGATTCGTCCACGAGGTCGTTACCCGGTATCCAGGGTGTCGCCAATGGTCCGTCCCAGGCATCGTCCTCGTCGATTGGGCCCGGGAAGATGCGAAGACCGTCCTCCCTGTCGGGACCGCAGACGAAACACATCGGCAGCGGGTGGCGATCGGCGGGAAGGGTGCGCGCCATCGCGGCCCGGGCGAGGGCGAGATCGGTTTTCGGGAACGTGACGGCCTCGACCACGCGCGCGCCGTCGCCACTATTTGGTCACCGTCGAGAAGGTTCACGGTGTCCGCCTCGTTGGCGACGACGGTCATTTCCGTCTCGAGGGGCGGCGGACTCCGCAAGGCGATCTCGGCGGGCCCATCGACGAAGGCGGCCAATCGACCGGCGATGTAACCGCCGTTGGCCGAATGGGGCGGTCCGCGAAAGCGTCGCGCCACCGTTATCGATCCCAATCGCATCTCCGCCACCTCATCTTCGGGCCAAACGGGTGGGCTCGGATAACCCGGTATGCGCTATTATCGAGAAGCCGCGAGCGCGGGCAATTGCTCGTCGGAGGACGGGTTTCCACGGCGGCCCAAATTTTACGCAGGCGACGACATTGCCATACGATAATCAACCAGCGGTCGCGATCAACGGGGGCCAAAACACGTATACGATTGATGCTTCATGCGATGTCATGGCTCGGCATGGCCCGGGACTGAGTTTTCGCCGCGATGTTCGAGGGTCGCCCGGGAAACTCGGGCAAGGTCGATTTCCTCGGTGGGATTGACGCCCAACCTGGCGAATGGGGTTGTGGAAGGCCGACATGCAACGGACGTCACTGGATCGAATGCATCGACGTTGCCTTGAGAAATTACTCGTCGCCGTCCTGCTCGTCTTAGCCGTCTCCAGTGGCGCGGGCGCATGGGCGGCGAGTATCGCAATAGAATACCGACCGACGGGGTAGCGATTACCGCAGCTTCTGGATGCATAATCCGGACCCGAACCGGTGCAAGGCGGCCTGCGATGGTGAAAGCCGCGGTCGCGCCTGGACCTACGTCAAGCCTGGAGTCCAGGGCCCTGAGGCGCGGTGCTGGCTGAAGCATCGGGTGCCCGGGGCGAACCGGGGGAACTGTTGCGTTTCGGGCGTCAAGGGCGGTGGCGGTGGCGCCATCGGGACACGGGTGATCGACAATCCAACGATCGCGGGGACCGCGCTCGATATCTGCCGCCGCTGGGGGCAGGAATGTGGCAAGCCGGCGGCCGACGCCTATTGCCGCCAGGCCGGCTATTCCCGTTCGGTCGACCACAGGGTGCGGGGCAATGCGCCGCCGACCCGGGACATCAGCTCGGGCAAAATTTGCGATGCAGCATTCTGCGGTCGCATTAACGCGCGTTTCCTGCGCCCGCTAGAGAAGCCGCCGACATAAGCCTCGCCAATACGGGGCCGGACCGGGCGGCGTCACGATTCGAAACGAGGATGCACCTCGGCGAATCAGTGGATGGCGTGGGCCGGTTTCGACGACATTGGGACACGGTTCCGAAGCGCTCCGCATGGCGTGACGCCCTACCGCCGCCTATACTCGGCCCTGTTTCGAAAGCGGGAGCGCGCCCATGAAAATGCTGTGGTTTCACCTGATGCCGTATACGGAATGGCCCGAAGATTTTCGGGAGAAGCACGACTCCGTCTGGGTGGATATCGACTCGGAGTTGTTCGATCCGGCCCGTGCCCACCTGATGTACAACGACTTCATGGACGAGATGGAGTATGCGGCCGCCGTGGGCTTCGACGGTGTTTGCGTCAACGAGCATCACAACAACGCCTATGGCCTGATGCCCTCGCCGAACCTGATCGCCTCCGCCGTGGCCAGGCGGACGAACGACGCGGCGATCTGCCTGATGGGAAATTCGATCGCCCTCTACAATCCGCCGATCCGCGTGGCGGAAGAGATCGCGATGCTCGACTGCATCGCGGGTGGGCGGGTCATCGCCGGCTTTCCCGTCGGCAGCCCGATGGATACCTGCTTCGCATACGGCCAGAACCCGGCCATGCTGCGCGAGCGCTACCTGGAGGCGCACGACATCATTTTGAAGGCCTGGACCGACCCCGCCACCTTCGCCTTCAACGGCCGCTTCAACAAACTCCGCTACGTCAACATCTGGCCGCGCCCGGTGCAGAAGCCGCACCCGCCGATCTGGATTCCAGGTGGCGGCTCGATCGAGACCTGGCGCTGGTGCGCGGAGATGGACTACGTCTACTCCTATCTTTCCTATTTCGGCTATAAGGCCGGCCTGCGAACCATGAAGGGTTTTTGGGACGCGATGGACGAATTGGGCAAGGATCGCAACCCTTACCGCGCTGGTTTCCTGCAATTCGCCGGCGTCGCCGAAACGAAGGAAGAGGCGATGCGCCTCTACAAGCGGCCCGCGGAATATTTCTATGGCCGCTGCCTGCACGTGAACCCGCGCTTCACCGGACCGCCCGGCCACTCCAGCGAGGCGACCTTCCCCGCCCGCATCCAGAGCCAGGTCAAGATGGCCTCCAACTACGATCGGGTCACGGGCGTGGCGACGGAGATCGAGGACATCGTCGACCAGGGCTACATCATCCTCGGCTCGCCCGACGAGATGGCGGAAAAGCTGCGCGAAGTGGCAACGGAAATGAATGTCGGCCAGCTGATGACGCTCTGCCAGTTCGGCGACATGGACAAGGAGTTGGCGATGTACAACACCTCGATGTTCGCCGAGCGGGTGAAACCGCAGCTCAGCCACCTGTTCGACGACGAGTGGGAGAACCACTGGTGGCCGACCCCGCTCCCCGCCGCGGGTCGGGCGGAACTGTCCTCGGTGGCGGCGAGGGCGGAAGCGGCGGAATAGGGCGCAGCTGAGCGAGACGGCGGGCGGCCTCCGGCGTTAAACTCGTATCCATGGAACCGATTCGAACCGCCCGGCCGGCCGGGACGGCCGACACGGAAGCGTCCGTCGACTATCGGATCGACGTCGCCCGTTTCGACGCGTTCGTGCTTCGGCGCATCGCGGGCATGGCCTTTCGCTATCGCCTGCGGATGGCGTTCGCGATTCTGGCGACGGTCATGGCGGCGAGTTTCCAGCTTTTCGTGCCGCAGTTCCTCGGCCGCGCCGTGGACCAGGCCCACGGCCTGCTGGCGGGGGCCGCGGGTGCCGAGGCCAAGGCCGCGGCGGCGGACGCGCTCTTCACCACCGCGATGCTGCTGATCGGCGCGGCGGTCGCGCGGGGTCTGTGCACATGCATGCAGAACTACCAGGGCGAGGCGGTCGGCCAGTCGATCGGCTACGACCTGCGGCGCGCCTACTACCGCAAGCTCCAGCAGCTGAGCTATTCCTGGCACGACCGGGTCCATAGCGGCGACCTGATGACGCGCGGGATTCTCGATATCGAGGGCGTGCGCCTCTTCGTCGACACGGGCATTCTGCGCTCCTTCCTGTTGACGGTACTGATCGGTGGCGGCGCCGTCGTGCTCTGGCGGATCGACGGCACGCTCTGCCTGGTGGCGCTCGCCTTCGTGCCGATCGTCGGCATCCGCGCCTCCTTCGCGCGCCTCAAGCTGCGCGACACCTGGCTCGCGCTGCAGGACGAACTCTCGACCCTCACCAAGGCGATGGAGGAGAACCTCGGCGGCCTGCGCGTGGTGCGTGCCTTTGCCGCCCAGGCGCACGAACTGGCGCGCTACGACGTGATCAGCCGCCGGGCGCTCGCCGTCTCGCACCGAAGAATCGGCTATTTCGTCCAAAGCACGACGCAGATGACCTTCGTCTATTTCATCACCATGGGCCTGGTGCTCTGGGTCGGCGGCGCGAAGACCCTGGACGGCGAAATCACCCTCGGCCAGCTCGCCGAATTTCTCGCCTTCATGACCATCCTGCAGATGCCGGTGCGCCAGATCGGCTGGATGGTGAACTCGTTGGCGCGGGCCTCGACCTGCGGCGGGCGGCTCTTCGCCGTACTGGATATCGAGCCCTCGATCGCCGACGCACCGGGGGCGGTTGCGCTGCCTCCAGGCGCCGGCGTGCTGCGCTTCGAGGGCGTGAACTTCCGCTATCCGGCCTGGGCGGCGGACGAGAGGACCCTCACCGATATCGACTTCGAGGCCCGGCCCGGCAAGACCATCGGCATCGTCGGCCCGCCGGGGAGTGGAAAGACCACCATTGCCCACCTGATGGGGCGCTACCACGACGTCGGCGCCGGCCGCATCACCATCGATGGCCACGATATCCGCGATCTGACTCTGCCCTCGCTGCGCGAAGCCGTCGCCATCGTGCAGCAAGATCCCTTCCTCTTCACCTCCTCGATCGATCACAACGTGGCTTACGGCGATCCCTGGGCCGGGCGGCCGGATATCGAGCGTTCCTCGTCGGCGGCGCAGCTGCACAACTACATCCGAGGCCTCCCCAGCGGCTACGAGACCCTGGTGGGGGAGCGCGGCGTGACGCTGTCGGGCGGCCAGCGCCAGCGCCTGGCGATCGCGCGCGGCATCCTGCCGGAGGCGCGCGTGCTGGTGTTCGACGATTCCACCGCCGCCGTAGATGCGGGCACCGAGCGGCGGATCCGCACGGCGCTGCGAGACATGGTCAAGGACCGCGCGGTGGTCATCATCGCGCATCGGCTCAGCTCCCTCATGCATGCCGACGAGATCCTGTTCCTGGAGCAGGGCCGCATCGTCGAGCGCGGCAGCCACGATGAACTGTTGGCCTCGGGTGGTCGCTACGGCGATCTCTACCGATTGCAGGCCCGCGCCGGCGAGGAGGAGGGGCCATGACCGTCGCCCCCATGCCGCCCGACGGCCGCCCGCCGCTCGCCGTCGTCGGCTCCCAGGTGAGCCAGGAGGAGGAACTCTTCGGCCGAGTGTTCGACCGGGCGGTGGTCAGCCGCCTGTTCGATTTCATCTGGCCCTATCGCCGGCGCCTGGCGATCGGCCTCACCTGCGTGCTGATCTTCACTGCGACGCAGCTCACCATCCCGTTGGTGATCCGCTTCACCATCGACGACGCAATTCGCGCGGGCGGGACCGCCGGCGCCGACCTGCTGGATGTGATGGTCGGGATATTCCTGGGCATTGTCGTGGTCAACTACGGCGCCAGCCATATCCAGGAGACCATCGTCGGGCGGGTGGCCAGCCACCTGCTGTTCGACCTCCGCCGCGCCATGTACGCCCACCTGCAGGTCGTCTCCCTCTCCTTCATGGACAAGACCGAGGTCGGCCGCCTGATGTCGCGCCTGCAGGGCGACGTCTATGCCTTGCAGGAATTCCTCGAGACCTCGATCTTCGCGGTCGGCGACTTCGTGCTGCTGATCGGCATCATTGCCGTTCTGCTGACGCTCGACCCCCGGCTCGGCGCGCTCACCTTGTCCGTCGTGCCGGTGCTGTTCCTGGTCCGGATCGTCTGGCTGCCGCTCGCCAGAAAGGCCTTCATGCGGGCGCGGGAGACCAGCAGCGCCGTCAACGGGGCGCTGGCGGAGAACGTGCACGGGGTCCGCGTCGTGCAGGCGCTCAGGCGCGAGGACGTGAACTTCGCCCTCTTCGACGATAAGGCGCGTGACAATCTGAACGCCGCCCTCAAGGCCTCCAAGTTCACCAACATCATGATCCCGATCGTCGACACGCTGACCGGATCGGCGATGGCGATCGTCGTCGTCATCGGCGGCGGCCTAGTGCTGGAGCGCGCGCTCGACGTCGGCGTCATGGTCGCCTTCCTCTTCTACGTGCAGCGCTTCTTCGATCCGATCCGCTCGCTCACCATCCAGTATTCGATCATGCAGCGGGCGATGGCGGCGGGGCAGCGGATCTTCGAGGTGATGGACGTGGAGGTCGAGGTCGAGGACCGCGCCGGCGCTCTGGCCCCCGAAGATATCGACGGCGCGGTCGAATTCGACGCCGTCACCTTCGGCTACGTGCCGGGCCAGCCGGTGCTGCACGACGTTTCCTTCCGGGTCGCTCCGGGCGAAACAGTGGCCGTCGTCGGGCCCACCGGCTCCGGCAAGACCAGTCTGATGGCACTTGCGCACCGCTTCTACGACGTCTGGGAAGGTTCGATCCGTGTCGGCGGCCACGATGTCCGTGACCTGACCCAGGCGTCGTTGGGCCGCCACATCGCCATGGTGTTGCAGGAGCCCTACCTCTTCACCGGCTCCATCCTCGAAAACATCCGCTACGCGCGACCGCAAGCGAGCGAGGCCGAGGTCTACCGCGCGGCCGAAGCTGTCGGCGCGGACGCCTTCATCCGCCGCCTGGAGAAGGGCTATGACAGCGAACTCGATCAGGGCGGCGTCAACCTCTCGCTCGGCCAGCGCCAGCTGTTGAGCTTCGCCCGCGCGCTGGTCGCCGACGCCCGAATTCTGGTCCTGGACGAGGCCACCGCCAGCGTCGACAGCTATACCGAACTCGAAATCCAGCGCGCGCTGGCACATCTCCTCGAAGGCCGCACCGCCCTCGTCATCGCCCACCGCCTGGCCACGGTCCGCAACGCCGACCGCATCGTCGTCCTGCAAGATGGCCGCGTCATCGAGGAAGGTCCCCATGCGCGGCTCATGGCGAGCGGCGGCCTCTACAGCCGCCTATACAGGATGAACTACGCCAGTTTTGACGACCTGGAGGAGGGCGCGGACGAGCAGGCGTCGTGAAGGGCTCCGCCCGTCGCCAGGGGCACTGCAAATCGTGAAGTTGAAGCGCCTCGCCGACGGCGCCACTTTGCCCCTTGGGACACGAACGAATGAGGAGAGGCTGCCATGACGGATGTTCAAATCAAGACCCGCGAGGGCGGTGAAGGCGCGATTTCGGCGGGCGCGGTCGAGAGTTTGGCCCAGGCGCTCCGGGGCGAGCTGATCGGGGCGGGGCATGCCGACTATGACCAGGCCCGGCGCGTGTGGAACGGCAACATCGACCGGCGGCCGGCGTTGATCGCGCGTTGCCTCGGCGTCGCCGACGTGATGGCGGCGGTGCGTTTCGCGCGGGAACACGACGTGCTAATGGCGGTTCGCAGTGGCGCCCACAACGCGGCCGGTCATGGCACCTGCGAGGGCGGGCTGGTCGTCGACCTTTCGGCGATGAAGGGCATCCGGGTCGATCCGGCCGCGCGCACGGCCGAGGCGCAGGCGGGACTGCTCTGGGGCGAGTTCGACGCCGAGACCCAGGCCTTCGGCCTCGCCACCACGGGTGGCGTCGTCTCCAACACCGGGATTGCCGGCCTCACCCTGGGCGGCGGGCTCGGCTGGCTGATGGGGATGCACGGGCTCACCGTCGACAATCTGCTCAGCGTCGACCTGGTGACGGCCGAGGGCACGCATCTGACGGCCTCGGAAGAAGAGAACCCCGATCTCTTCTGGGGATTGCGAGGTGCTGGCGCCAACTTCGGCGTGGCGACGTCGTTCCGCTACCGGCTGCACGCGGTCGGTCCGGGCGTGCTGGGCGGCCTGGTGATCCACCCGATGGCGGCCGCGCGGGACGTGCTGCGCTTCTATCGCGACTTTTCCGCCGACCTGCCGGACGAGGCCGAGGTCAACGCCGCGCTCGCCACCTCGCCCGAGGGCGAACCGATCGTTGCCCTGGTGATGGGCTACAACGGCGCAATCGAAGAGGGCGAGAAGGTGCTGGCGCCGGCCCGCGAATTCGGCTCAGCCCTGGCCGACTTCGTGCAGCCGATGCCCTACGCGGTACGCAACACCATCCAGGACGAGCCGAACGCCATTCACGGCATCCAGCGCTACTGGAAGTCGGGTTTCACCGAGACGATTTCCGACGACTTGATCGAGGTGCTGGCGGAGGCGGGCCGGGACTTCCGCTCGCCCTTGTCGGCGATGGTGTTCTTCCTCGTGCACGGCGCCGCGACCCGCGTGGCGGCGGGCGCGACCGCCTTCGGCCTGCGCCAGGCGCAGTGGGACTTCAACGTCATCTCGCAATGGACGGAGGACGGCGAGAGCGCGGCGCAAACCGCCTGGACGCGCAAGCTCTGGGGCCGGATCGAGCCGCTGATCTCGGGCTCCGCCTACGTCAACCACCTGGCGGGCGACGACCGGCCGGAGAAGATCCGCGCCTCCTTCGGCGACAACTATGACCGCCTCGCCGCCCTGAAGCGTGCCTGGGACCCGGAGAACGTCTTCCGCCTGAACGCCAACATCCAGCCGGCGTGAGGCGGCGCCAGAGACCTGTCCGATCGGATGGAAGCCGGCCTACCATCGTCATCGCGAGTGGGGCGTGGCGATCCAGGCAATCTCGATGCCGCGCGGCTTCGTCGACACCGTTCACGCCGTCCTGGATCGCCACGCTTCGCTCGCGATGACGTCGAAGCGAGTCGAGTGGTTGGATCAAGGGGACGGTGACGTCATGCCAGGCGGAACCCCTCGTAGCCGTTGTCGGCCACGGCGTTCAGCCGCTTGCGGTAGCGCGGCGCCGTTGTAGATCATGTAGCGGAGCCTGTCGTGACCGTCCAGGTTCGAGTTGTAGCCGGGAACCAAGACTTCTCCGTCGGCAGCAGGGACCAGGAATAGGTGTCCTTGACATGGTCGAGCCAGGCCTCCTCGGCCTCGGGCGTCGCCTCGATGCGGTGGTAGCCGCCCTCGCGCAGGTGGCGGATCAGGTCGGTGGCCCAGTCGACCGCCTCCTCGATGCCGCGGGGGAAATTGGTGGCGACGGAGCCGCCCTGGGGCCCGGAAATCATGATCAGGTTGGGGAAGCCGGCGGACTGCATGCCGAGGCAGGTGATGGGCCCGTCGCGCCACTTGTCGCTAAGCTTGCGGCCGTCGGTACCGGTGAACTCGATTCTGTCGAAGGCGCCGGTGATGGCATCGAAGCCGGTGGCCCAGACGATGACGTCGAAATCGTGCTCGCGATCGGTCGTCTGGATGCCCTTGGCGGTGACGCGCTCAATCGGCGTTTCGTTCAGGTCCACGAGATGGACATTGTCGCGGTTGTAGGCCTCGTAATAGTTCGTCTCCAGCGGCACGCGGCGGGTGCCGAAACCGTGGTCCTTGGGGATCAGCTTCTCCGCCACCACAGGGTCGTCGACCCGGGCGCGGATCTTGTCGGCGATGAAGGCGGTGTAGTCGGCGTTCGCATTGGGATCGACCAGCACGTCGACGAAGTTTCCGACCCAGACGGCGAAGCCGGGCGTGGCGTAAAGCTCCTCCCAGAAGGCGAGGCGCACATCCTCCGGCACCTCTTCGTATTTGCGTCGGTCGGGGGCGTGGATGAAGCCGCCCGGCGTCTGCTTGCAACGGGCGAAGATCTCGTCGTAGGTGGCCTTGATGCGGGCCTGCTCCGCCTCCGTGATGGCTGAGTTCAACAAAGGCGCGCACCAGTTGGGCCGGCGCTGGAAGACGGTGAGTTCCGCCGCCGCCTCGGCGACGAGCGGGATCAGCTGCACGGCGGTCGCCCCGGTGCCGAGCACGGCGACGCGCTTGCCCGCCATCTCCACCTTCTCGGCCGGCCAGTGATAGGTGTGGAAGGCTTGGCCCGCGAAATCCTCGACACCCTCGATTCTAGGCAAGGTCGGGGCCGAGAGCATGCCGATCGCGGTCACCAGGAAGCGGCATGTCAGCGTGGCGCCATCCGCCAGCTCCAGCCGCCACTGGCAGGCGTCCTCCTCGAAGCGGGCGGCGAGCACCTTGGCGTTGAAGTGCATGTGGCGGGCGAGATCGAATTTCTCGACCACGTGCTTCAGATAGCGGAGCGTCTCCCCCTGGCCGGCGAAATGCTCGCTCCAGCTCCACTCCCGCAACAGCTCCTTGGAGAAGGAATAGCCGTAGGTCCAGCTTTCGGAATCGAAGCGGGGCCCCGGGTAGCGGTTCCAGTACCAAGTGCCGCCCGGCCCCGCGCCCGCCTCCAGCACCGTGACGTCGATGCCCATCTCCAGCAGCCGGTAGAGCTGATAGATGCCCGAGACGCCCGCGCCGATGATGATCACTTCGTGGTCGGGGGTCTCAAGCTGCTCGGCCAGCGCCTTGATCTCCGATTTTTCGAACATTCGTTCAATTTTTACCAGCGATCCTTATGCCGAGCCAACCGGCGCGGCGCGGCAAATGGTCGCCGATCGGCCGTTCAATTCACGAACCGCGGCCGGCGATAACTCACCGCCTCGGCGATGTGGATATGCCGGACGGGGCCGCCGCCGTCGAGGTCGGCGAGCGTGCGGGCGACCTTGAGGACCCGGTGATAGCCGCGCGCCGAGAGGCCCATGCTGTCGGTAACTTCGGTCAGCAGCTTGCGGCCCGCCTCGTCGGGCGCGGCGACCTGTTCCAAGAGCTCGCCGTCGGCCTCGGCATTGGTGCGGATGCCGGCCTCTGGGGCGAGCTCGGCATAGCGCGCCTTCTGTATCGCCCGGGCGGCGGCGACGCGGTTCGCGATGTCGGCCGAGCGTTCGGCGGGGGCGGGGAGGGAGAGGTCGGCGGCGCTCACCTGCGGCACCTCGACATGGATGTCGATCCGATCGAGCAGAGGGCCCGAGATGCGCGACTGGTACTCCCGGGCGCAGCGGGGCGCCCGGGGACAGGCTTGCGCGGGATCATCGAGGAAGCCGCATTTGCAGGGGTTCATCGCCGTCACCAGCTGCACGCGGGCGGGATAGGCGACGTGGGCGTCGGCGCGGGCAATCACGGCGCGGCCGCTCTCCAGGGGTTGGCGCAGGGCCTCCAGCGCCGGGCGTTGGAATTCCGGCAGTTCGTCCAGGAACAGCACGCCCATGTGGGCCATGGAGATCTCGCCCGGGCGCGCCCGCCGGCCACCGCCGATCAGCGCCGCCATGGAGGCCGAATGATGCGGGTTGCGGTAAGGCCGTTTTCGCATCAGCCCGCCTTCGGGCAGCGCGCCGGCCAGGCTGTGGATCATCGAGACCTCCAGCGCCTCCCCCGCGTCCAGTTCCGGCAGGATGCCGGGCGGGCGTTCGGCCAGCATTGACTTGCCGGCGCCCGGCGGGCCGATCATCAGCAGGTGATGCGCCCCCGCCGCCGCGACTTCCAGCGCCCGCTTGGCGCTCTCCTGCCCCTTGATGTCGGCGAGGTCCAGGCTGCTCGACGGCGATTCCACCAGGCGCGGCTCCGGTGGGCTCAACACCTGGTCGCCCTTCACGTGATTGACCAGGCCCAGGAGGTCCTTGGGCGCCAGGATCTCGATCTCCGCCGCCCAGGCCGCCTCGCCCCCCTGGGCGCTAGCCCGGATTTCTCAAACCCATCTTGGCGGTGTGTCAAGTGGAGCTGATGAGCCGGGTTGTGGCAGCATTTGTGTGGCGTTGAGACAGTCTGGGCCGGGGTTGATCGTATGACGAGTCTTCGGAAGATTACGTCGCGTCATGGGCGTAGCCGCGCGCGTGCGGGAACGTGGCGCGGCGCCGGCGCTTGAATCGGGCGCGGCCGGTCGGGCTCGGCTATCGCGGGAAGGCGCGTTGCAGATAGAGGTAGGCGAGTGCGAACTCGGTCTGCCAGGGAAAGCCCGAGGCCATGGCGAACTTGATCCGCCGGACGCTACGACGGACCAGGGCACCGATCTTCAACAGCTTCAGCCGGATGGTGCCGCAGGTGGCATCGGCAAACTAGGTGTGGCGGAGCGCGATCCGGCGCAACTCGCTGAGCAGCACGTAAGCCATCGACGCGAACCACAGGCGCAGTTGGTTGGCCTGCATGGTCGCCGACGACGTGCGGTCGGCGAACAGGTCGAGCTGGCATTCCTTGATGCGGTTTTCCATCTCGCCGCGGGCGCAATAGAGATCTTCGTAGAGGCCGCGGGCGTCGATCTTTTCCCTGCCCAGGCTGGTCACCACGAAACGCGGATTGGCACCGTCGGGCAGGTGCTCGGCCTTGCCCACAACCCGCCGCGGTCGGCTCCAGGAGGTCTCTGTCTGGTAGGCGAAATCCCTGAACAGCCGAGCCGCCTTGCCGGTGGTTCGGCACAACCGCGCTGCCTCCCAGGCCTCGGGCGCCAGCACCGCCTTCAGGCGCGCGTTGGGCGCCAGGCCGAACAGGTAAGCGACACCCTCGGCCTCGCACCACGCCATCAGCTCCTCGCGGCAGAAGCCCGAATCGCCGCGCAGCACGATCCGCACCTTCGGCCAGCGGGCCCGGATGTGGGCGACGATCCGGGCGACCTCGTCGACCGCGCCGGCGGCCCCGTCGATGTTGGCGGGGCGCAGCTTGGCGCCGAGCAGGAACCGGCCGCAGAAGATGTAGAGCGGCAGGTAGCAATAGCTGTCGTAGTAGCCATGGAAGAACCGACCTTCTTGCTCGCCGTGGATCGTGTCGTCGGTGGCGTCGAGGTCGAGCACGATCTCCTTCGGCGCTCGCTTGTGGCCATCGAGGAAGATGTCCACGAACAATGCTTCCAGGCTCGGCGCATCGTAATCGATCTTGTGATACTTCCCGGCCTCGCGCCTCGGCCTGTGCTCCAGCCGGTTGAGCGTGCTCTTGCCGGCCACCGGCGCACAGTCCGAACGCTTGGCCTCGAGCTTGCCGGCCAGCACATGGAACAGCGGGTCGTGACGAAGCTCATCGTGGTCGTTCAGGTCTTCATAGCCGAGCGCGAGGGCGAACACGCGCTGGCCGACCAGGGTCTCGACCGTGTGCTCGAGCAGTCGTGGGTTGCGCCGGTCGGTGAAACAGCTGGCCATCCGACGGATCAGCCCGAGGCCGCGATCCAGCCGCCCCAACAGCAACCCTCCGGCATCCGATGTGATGATTCCGCCATCGAACCCGGCCACAACCTTGTGCCGTTCAACCGGTTCAAATTGGACAATGTTGGGCTACACTCTGTTTGCATCGGGGCCTCTCCGGAATTGCGGTAAGCGATTGGCGAATCGCCATTTTCCGCGATTCCCCGCCTCGATGCATCAAGGGGTTTGAGAAATCCGGGCTAGGGCAGATCAGGCCAAGCTCGCGGGCACTGGCGTGGATGGCCGAGGGCAGCACGCCCGCCACCGGCGTCAGCGTGCCGTCGAGCGAGAGTTCGCCGAGTGCCAGATATCCAGCCATCTCGTCGTCCGGCAAGACACGCATGGCGGCCAGCAGGCCGAGCGCGATCGGCAGGTCGTAATGACTGCCCTCCTTCGGCAGGTCGGCCGGCGCCAGGTTAACCGTGATCCGCTCGGGCGGCAGCGCCAGCCCGATCGCCGACAAGGCCGCGCGCACCCGTTCCCGGCTCTCCGCCACCGCCTTGTCGGGGAGGCCGACGATGGTGAAACTCGGCAGGCCACCGGCGATCTGCACCTGGACGTTGACGTCCACGACGTCGATGCCCTGGAAGGCGACCGTATTGATCTTCGATACCATGAGCCCGCTCCCGCGACGGTGGCAAGCTTAAGAGTCCGTCCGGAGACTTTATGTAGGATTACAGAGTTTTCGGAGCATGAGTCGAATGGACGCGAGCTTGATGAAGGCGAGCGCGTTGCGGTTGAGGTTCTCCCAGTCCTTGGCCAGTCGGCGGCAGCGGTTGAGCCAGGCGATGGTGCGTTCGACCACCCAACGCCTGGGCTGGACGACGAAGCCCTTCACCCGATCGGATCGCTTGACGATCTCGGTCTCGAGATCGGGCAGGATGCCGGCCAGGGCGCGGTGAAAGACCGGCCCCTGATAGGCGCTGTCGGCGAACAATTTCCCGAGAAAGGGAAACAGACCGAACAAGGTCGCCAGCAGCGCGAGACCGCCGTCGCGATCCTGAACGTTGGCGGCGGTGACGATGCCGTGCAGCAGCAAGCCTTGCGTATCGACCAGAACATGCCGCTTCTTGCCCTTGATCAGCTTGCCGGCATCGAAGCCGTGGCTGTCGATGCGAGCCCCCCTTTTTCAGCGCTTTTCACACTCTGAGTGTCGATGATGCAGGCCGTGGGGCTGGCTTCGCGCGCGGCTTTCTCGCGGCACTTGAGGTAGAGCGCATGATGGATGCGATCCAGCGTGCCGTCCCAGTTCCACAGGCCGAGGTAATCATGCACGGTGCTTCTGGGCGGCAAATCCTTGGGCAGCGCGCGCCACTGGCAGCCGGTGCTCAGAATGTACATCACGCCGTTGATCACCTCGCGGATAGCGACGCGCCGTTTGCCGCCGCCGGGCTTGCCCGGCGGGATCAGCGGCTCGATATGCGCCCATTCCGCATCGGTCAGGTCGCTCGGATAACGCAGTTTGTCGCGGTTGTAGCGCGGGCGGTTGTCGGCAGTCCACATGGGGCACCTCAAGAGTAAATTCACCACCCCAGAGAATCACAGTTGATTCAGCTCTTCAAGAGGGGGCGCCGGATAACCGATTCATCCGACTCATAAAGTCCCCGGACGGACACTAAGGGGATACATGCGTAGGCGCCAAGCGCAAGTGGCCAGTTCGCGCCGGATGAGACCTGGGCACTCGATCGTCCCGACCCGTTGACGTGGGTTCCGGGAGACAGCGTTGCTTCAAACGCCACCGCACCTCGTCCGTCCCGGCCGGCAATGTAATGGCGAGATTCGCCAAGTTCTCATGCTACCGATATTGTAAGTACATATCGTGAGACTCGATTAGAGGGAAGTAAGCGGTGACCAGGGACGAACTCGAAGTGACGATTCGGAAAATGTATGACGCGCGGCGGTTCGAGGATACCGATCGAGTGCTTGCCTACTTCAGCCCCAACGCGACGTTCCGGATCATGGCCAACGAGGAGCTTGGCGATCTGGGAAACCCCCTCAAGGGGCACGACGAACTGAGGCCGGTTTTCGAAGGGCTTTTTGAGGTTTGGGATTGGGTCGACTTTCCGATCGAAAGCATCCTGATCGATGATAGCGGCGAGCGGTTCAGGGCCGCCGTCCACAGTTCCGGGACAATGCGGTTCACCCCGACCGGTCGAGAGGTGCAGGTCGATACGCTGGACCTTCTCACCTTCGAGGACGGCAGGATCATCGATTTCGTCGAGTTCTTCGACACGGACCTGATTGGTAAGGTCGCGAAAGAGTTCGATGGCGGTTCGTGAAGATGCAAAAACTCGGTCGATCCAGATTGAAGAATCGAAGGTGACCAAGGGCGAGGTCGGCGACAACAGGAAAAGACGTTATTTAGAATTACGCCACTTTCCCGCACTGTCTAGGATTAGCGCCATCAGGGGATGACGGCTCCTTTCGTAGTTGATGGCTGTATCGTAACCGAGAGCGGAGTTCCGCCGTCGGCGGATCATCGGAGGATTTGACCATGACGGTTTCCGAGCATGTCGACCTGAACCAGTTCCTCGAGGGCGTGAAGCGGCGCAATCCGGGGCAGGACGAGTTCGTCCAGGCGGTGCAGGAGGTCGCCGAGGACATCTTCGACTTCATCCAGGACAAGGTCGAATACCACGAATACCAGATCCTGCGCCGCATCGCCGAGCCGGACCGCGTGGTCAGCTTCCGGGTGTGCTGGGAAGACGACAACCACAACATCCGGGTCCAGCGCGGCTGGCGGGTGCAGAACAACAACGCGATCGGCCCCTACAAGGGCGGCCTCCGCTTCCACCCGAGCGTCACCGAAAGCGTGCTGAAGTTCCTCGCCTTCGAGCAGACCTTCAAGAACAGCCTGACCGGCCTGCCGATGGGCGGCGGCAAGGGCGGCGCCAACTTCAACCCCCGGGGCAAGTCCGAGCACGAGGTGATGCGCTTCTGCCAGTCCTTCATGACGGAGCTCTTCCGCCACGTCGGCGCCGACATCGACGTGCCGGCGGGCGACATCGGCGTCGGCGCGCGCGAGATCGGCTTCATGTTCGGACAGTACAAGCGCATCACCAACCAGTTCACCGGCGTGCTGACCGGCAAGGGGCTGGAGTTCGGCGGCTCTCTCGTGCGCGCGGAGGCGACCGGCTACGGCGCGGTGTATTTCCTGCAAAACATGCTGGCGCGGGTCGGCGACGGAATCGACGGCAAGACCTGCCTCGTCTCCGGCTCCGGCAACGTCGCGCTGCACGCGGCGGAGAAGCTGACGCAGCTCGGCGGCAAGGTCGTGACGCTCTCGGATTCGGGCGGCTTCATTCACGATGCGGAAGGCATCGACGAAGCGAAGCTCGCCTGGCTCAAGGATCTGAAGGAGGTGCGCCGGGGCCGGATCAGCGAATATGCCGACGAATTCACCGGCGCCAGCTTCCACGAAGGGTTGCGGCCCTGGGCCGTGCCGTGCGAGCTGGCGCTGCCCTGCGCGACGCAGAACGAACTCAACGGCGAGGCGGCCAGGGGGTTGGTCGAGCGAGGCTGCATCGCCGTCTCCGAGGGCGCCAACATGCCGACCGACATCGACGGCGTGCACGTCTTCAAGGACGCCCGCATCCTCTTCGCGCCAGGCAAGGCGGCGAACGCCGGCGGGGTCGCGGTCTCGGGCCTGGAGATGAGCCAGAATGCCGCCCGCATGAGCTGGAAGGAGGACGAGCTGCAGGCCCTGCTGGTCGAGATCATGGACGGCATTCACGACCGCTGCGTCGAATTCGGCCAGACGGCGGGCGACGACCATGTCTCTTACGTACGCGGCGCCAACATCGCCGGTTTCGTCAAGGTCGCCGACGCCATGCTGGCTTACGGCGTGGTGTAGAGGGCATGTGACCTCGGCCGACTCGGGCGACGCCTGGGTGAAACAGCGCGCGGAATTGCCATGGATAGGCGGCGTGGATAGGCTGATCACCGGAACCGCCGGTCAACCAGGGAAGGCCGGATCACCTGGTCGGGGAACGCCGGCGGGGAAAACCGAGGTCATGGGCACACCGGCGGACAACGACGACCCCGCGCTTCGGCTCGAGCCGCTGTCTCCGGTCGTCGGCGTCGAGGTTCGTGGCGTCGATCTTTCGAAACCGGTGGACGATGCGCTCTTCCGCCGGATCCACGAAGCCTTTCTCCGCCACCAGCTCCTGGTCTTTCCCGGGCAGCGTCTCTCGGAAGCACGACAGATCGCCTTCGCGCGCCGTTTCGGCGAGGTTCAGGTCCACGTCCTCGACCAGTTCCACGCCGATGGCCATCCCGAGATCTATCTGCTCAGCAACGTGGATGAGAGCGGACGAACGACCGGGCTGCACACCGACCTCGGCACCTTGGTCTGGCATACCGATGGTTCCTGGTCGAAGCGCCCCGGGCTGACGACGCTGCTTTACGCGCTCGAGGTGCCGAAGAGGGGCGGTGATACGCTCTTTGCCAACACCTACGCCGCCTTCGAGGCCCTGAGCGACGCCGACAAGGCCCGCCTTTCCGCCATGCGCGCGGTGCACGATCAGGCCTATTCCCGGTCGCGCTCGGGCGACCCTCGCCAGATGAGCGAAGAACAGAACAAGGCCTCCCCGCCGGTGGAGCATCCCGTCGTCCGCACCCATCCCTAAACGGGGCGGAAGTGCATCTTTCTCGGCGAGCACGCCTCGCACATCGCCGGCCTGCCCTTCGCGGAGGGCCGCCAAAAAGTAAATGAAATCAATGATATGGCCACGTGTCCGGCGTTCGTCTACCGGCACCGCTGGCAGCCGAGGCAGCTTGTGATGTGGGACAACCGCTGCATGCTGCACCAGGCGACGACATTCGATGCGTGGAACGAACGTCGCATTATCCGTCGCGTCACTGTCGTGGGCGATGCGCCCTGAGAGGTTCGCCGGGTCAGCCAACCGGTCCGAAAGACTCCGTGTGGATGTTGTCGGCGGGGATGCCGCGCGCCTCGAGGTCGCTCTGCACGCCCGCCATGAAGCCTGTCGGGCCGCAGAGGAAATAGTGGACGTCCGCCTCGTCCACGAGGCGCGCCAACAGGGTGCCGTCTACCCGGCCCTGGCTGTCGTAGTCGACGCCGGCGTCGTCCGCCTTGCGCGGCCGGCTGTAGGCGACGTGCACCCTGAACTCCGGCCGGCCGGCCGCCAGGCCCCGCACCTCGCGCGCCAGCGGATGGTGGCCCCCGTCGCGGGCGCCGTGGACGAACCAGACGCGCCGCTCGCCCCCTTGCGACGTCAGCGCGTGCAGCATGCTCACCATCGGCGTGACGCCGACGCCGGCGCTCACCAGTGCCACCGCGCATTTGTTGCAGCTCATCACGAAATCGCCGGCGGGCCGGCGCGTGTCCAGGATCGCCCCCAGTTCGACCGCATCGTGCAGCTGCCGCGAGGCGAGGCCCAGCGGCTCGCGCTTGACCGTGATCCGGTAGCGGTCGTCCCCCGGCGCGCCCGACAGTGAATAGGTGCGGCGCACCGGTTCATCCACGCCCGCCACGTGAAGCTCTATCGGCAGGTGCTGGCCGGCCTCGAAATCGGGAAGCGGCCCGCCGTCACGGGCCTCGAAGACGAACGAGGTCACGTCCTCGCTCTCCGCGATCTTCTCCACCAGTCTCAGCGAACGCACGAATTCGGCTTGCCCGTCCCAGCGCAGCGGCACCGCCGACGGCAACTCGATGATCCGTTCTATGTCGAACGCCACCAGGCGCCGGGCGCCCGGAATGCGGGCCACGGCGTCCGAGTCCCAATCGACCGTCGCCCGGCCCGTCAGCTGCAACAGGCCGCCCGTCTCGAAGTCGACGAAGAGGAAGCCCGCCCTGGGATCGAGCACGAGGTTGCCGATCGTGTTGAAGTGGTTGTTGCCGGCATAGTCGGGGAATTCGAGCCGGCCCTCGTCGACCACCCGGACGAAGCCGCGCTCGCCGCCCCGGTGCGAGGCGTCCATGCCGAAAGCGGCACTGTCGCCCTCGTCGCGGTAGCCGCTGGCGATGAAGAAGGTATCGGCGCCCCGGATCCACTCGGCCTGCGCGGCCGTCAGGCACGTGCCCATCATCGGCGTCCCGGCGGGGGCGTCCGGCACGCGGCGCCACTCGCGCTCGCGGATGTATTGCGGGCAGTTGCCGAAGGCCTGTTCGACGACGAAGAGGATCGCGCCGGAGCCGTCGTCGGCGATGCGTCCGTTCACGCGGTTGCGCCGTCGGGTCGCGAGTTCGATGCCGAGGATGCCGATATCGGCGCCCGCCACCAGCGCGTCTCCCAGCCCGTCGCCCGGAACGGGCCGCGCGTCGATGACGAGGCTTCGGGGATCGGGCGAGGTGACGAAGCCGTCGGGCCCGGCAAGCAACGTCGCCCAGGGACGCCCTTCGGAATCGCGCGCGGCCACCACCAGGAAGGGCAGCGCGGTGTGGAAGGCACGGTGTTGCGCGGGCATCTGGTCGCGCACGACCTTGCGTGCCCAATCCTCGATGTCGCGGACGCCGACGCGTTCCTGGACCTGGTGTTCGCCCGAATGGAAGGGCGAGGTGTCGTGATGCGCCTTCGCGGGCATCGATCGCTCCCCGTTTCATGGCTGCTGCTCGATACCTGATCGTAGAGCATGGTCCGCCCCCATGGGAACGTTTGATCGCGGCAAATCGGCCCCTGGGCCAGGCGCGTCGTGCCGCGCGATGCGGGGCATCGGGCAAGCGGCGCAAAATCATCCCGGTCAAACGATTCCGTGCCGGGAAAACAAGCTCTGGAACCGCGAAATTTCATGCGGACGTGGCCGGAGCGGTGGCCGTGCCGATGAATTGTGGCGAGGTGGCGAAATAGGTCCCCTCCGCCCGGCTCCGAGACATCGTCTCGTGGCGCGCCAGGCGCTCGGGCCCGATGTCGACCCAATGGTCCTGAAAACCCTGTTCGTTCTTCATCGGAGCTTCCCATCGAAAGTGCTCCCGTCACGGTGGAGCCTGTGTGGCGGACCGTGGCAATCGCGACCGTGTTGATCCGAGACATCATGGCGATGCGCGCCGCTCCGGCAAAATTGGTACGCCCAAAGGCTACATCTATAATCACCATCCCCGCTCTGGTTCGATGGCGGTCGCGTGGCTATGGTGTCGCCGCGATGAGCCGAGGGAACCGGAGACCCTCGAATTGGGAAGGTGGCGTGGTGCGAAATCTGTTGGCGGTATTGATGTTGGCGATGCTGGCCGGTCCGGCCGGCGCCCAGGAAATACAGGAGCAATCCGGCCCGGCCAGCGCGCCGCAAGCGCGGGAACCGGCGGGCCCGGCCCGAGCGGAAGATAAGCGACAGCCCGCCGATCCAGTTGGCGCCGAGAAGGAGCAGAGTCCGCTCGACAGCGGACTGGAGGCCTACCGGCGGCGAAATTTCGCGACGGCCCTGGACCTTTGGCGGCCGCTCGCCGATGAGGGCGATACGGTGGCCCAATACAACATCGGCGTCATGTACAAGAATGGCACCGGCGTCACCCGTAGCTTCGAGGACGCCTCCAAATGGCTGCACCGGGCGGCGGATGGGGGCAAGCTTTCGGGCCAGGCCTTCCTCGGTGAACTCTTCCTCCAGGGCGAGGGCTGGTTGCAGGACTATGTCCAGGCCTACATGTGGCTCAATATCGCCGCCGCGCGTGGTAGCAAAAATGCGCAAGCGAAGCGCGACTCGCTCGTCGATCGGATGACGCGAGAGCAACTCGCCGAGGCACAGATGATGACCCGGAAGTGGATCGAAAGATCCGTCAAATAGCCGCCCTGGGCGAGCGGCGGTCAAGCCCCACGCCTTGCCTGACGCCCGAGGCGCCCTATCCCACGCGAGGACTCCCATGGCAATCGACATAGATCCGATCACCGTGTCGGTGATCCAGCACCGTATGACCGCCATCGTCGAAGAGATGGGGGAGGCGATGTTGCGCACCTCTTATTCCCAGATTCTGAATTCAAGTCGCGATTTCTCCGCCGCGCTCTGCACCGGCGATGGCGATCTGGTGGCGCAGGCGGAACACATCCCGGTCCACGTCGGCGCCATGCCCTGGGCGGCGCGGGCGGTGCACGAGGCCTTCGGCGCCACGGCCCGTCCGGGCGACGTCTATCTGCTGAACGACCCCTATCACGGCGGCAGCCACCTGCCCGACATCACCGCCGTGGTGCCGGTCTTCGGGGCCGGGCGGCTCGCCTTCTGGTCGCTCAATCGGGCGCACCAGAGCGATATCGGCGGCGCCACCCACGGCGCTTACAACGCAGCCGCCACCGAGATCTGGCACGAAGGCCTGCGCATTCCGCCCTTGAAGCTGCATGACCAGGGCGTCTTGCGCGAGGATCTGCTGGAGATGCTGTCGGCCAATGTCCGCCACCCGAGCGACTTCAAGGGCGATCTCTTCGCCATGATCGGCTCGGTCCATATCGGCGAGCGGCGGCTGGCCGCCCTGATGGCGGAATACGGCGCCGAGGTCGTGCTGGCGGCGGGGGAAGCCATCATGAACGCCGCCGAACGCCAAGCCCGCGCCATCTTCGAGACCTGGACCGACGGCACCTATCGGGGCGAAGCGGCGTTGGACGACGACGGGCGCGGCAACGAGGACATCACCGTCCGCGCCGAGGTGACGATCAACGGCGGCGAGTTGATCGTCGACCTCGAAGGCTCGGACCCCGAGACCACCAGCTTCGTCAACTCCTCCTATGCCAACATGCGCTCGGCGGTGGCGATGGCGATTGCCTATATGCTGGACCCGCAAGTGCCGAAGAACGACGGCATGCTGCGCCCGGTGACGGTAAAGGCCAAGGAGGGCACGGTCGTGTGGGCGGCGCCCGGCGCGCCGGTGACACTCTGTACCTCGCACTGCGCGCAGGAGATCATCCAGGCGATCGTCAAGGCGTTGGCTCAGGCCTGCCCGGAGCGCGCCATGGCCGGTTGGGGCCGGCGTTTCCGCATCGCCATCAAGGCCGAGAACCCCCGCAACGGCAAGCCCTTCATCTGGCATCTCTTCCAGGCGCGTCCCGGTGGCGGGGCTTCGGCCGGCGGCGACGGCTGGCATTCGGTCGGCGAGTGGCATTCTGCGGGCGGTCTCAAGTTCGGCAGCATCGAAGTGGCCGAGGCGCGCTACCCGCTTTATTTCGGCCGTCACGAGTTCCGCCCCGATTCCGGCGGCGAAGGGCAATATCGCGGCGGCGCCGGGGTCGACCTGGAGCTGCGCTTGGAGACCGCCGCGCCGGCCGTGGTCAACACCGCCGGCGACGGCGTGCGCCATGGCTCCTGCGGGATGAACGGCGGCGGGGACGGCCGGCCGCACGACTACGCCATGCGCGCGCCCGGCAAGCGCCGCCGGCGCCTGCTGACCAAGGAGGAGGGGGTGGCGGTCGCGCCCGGCACCGTGTTCGAGATTCACTCCGCCGGTGGCGGCGGCTGGGGTCCGGTGGCGGCCCGCGCCGCCGCGTCGGACGAGAAGGACCGGCGCGAGGGCCTGACGAGCCGCCGGGCCCGCCGCTAGGCGCGTGTGACGAGCCGCCCCTTGTTCCGCCGGGTCGGGACTGTATCCTCGCCCTCGCCGATTTCACGCGCGAGGATACCCATGGCAATCGACGTCGATCCGATCACCGTCTCGGTGATTCAACACCGGATGACCGCCATCGTGGAAGAGATGGGGGAGGCGATGCTCCGCACCTCCTATTCCCAGATCCTGAACTCGAGCCGCGATTTTTCCGCCGCGCTTTGCACCGGCGACGGCGACCTGGTGGCCCAGGCCGAGCACATCCCGGTCCATGTCGGCGCCATGCCCTGGGCGGCGCGGGCAGTGAAAGAGGTCTTCGCGGCGGAAGCCCGGCCCGGCGACGTCTACCTGTTGAACGACCCCTATCATGGAGGCAGCCATCTGCCGGATGTCACGGCGGTCATTCCCGTCTTCGCCGGGGACCCGCTGATCTTCTGGTCCCTGAACCGGTCGCATCAGAGCGATATCGGCGGCGCCACCCATGGCGCCTACAACGCCGCCGCGACGGAGATCTGGCACGAGGGACTGCGCATTCCGCCGCTCAAGCTGCACGACCAGGGTGTGTTGCGCGAGGACGTGCTGGAGATGCTGTCGGCCAACGTCCGCCACCCGAGCGACTTCAAGGGCGACCTCTTCGCCATGATCGGCTCGGTTCATATCGGCGAGCGGCGGCTGGCTGCCCTGATAGCGGAGTATGGCGCCGAGGTGGTGCTGGCGGCGGGCGAGCGGATCATGGACGCGGCCGATCGACAGGCCCGCGCCATCATCGCGACTTGGGCCGACGGCACCTATAGGGGCGAAGCCGTGCTGGACGACGACGGGCGCGGCAACCAGGACATCACCATCCGCGCCGAGGTGACGATCGCGGGCGACGAGCTGGTGATCGACCTCGAGGACTCCGATCCCGAGACCAAGAGCTTCATCAACTCCTCGTTTGCCAACATGCGCTCCGCCGTGGCGATCGCGATCGCCTACATGCTGGACCCGCAAGTGTCAAAAAACGACGGCATGCTGCGCCCGGTGACGGTGAAGGCCAAGGAGGGCACGGTCGTGTGGGCGGCGCCCGGCGCGCCGGTCACGCTCAGTACCTCGCACTGCGCGCAGGAGATCATCGAGGCGATCGTCAAGGCATTGGCCCAGGCCTGCCCCGAGCGCGCGATGGCCGGCTGGGGCCGGCGCTTCCGCATCGCCATCAAGGGCGAGGATCCGCGAAACGGCAAGCCCTTCATCTGGCACCTCTTCCACGCCCGTCCCGGCGGTGGCGCCTCGGTGGGGGGCGACGGCTGGCACGCGGTCGGTGAATGGCAGGCGGCGGGCGGCCTGAAGTTCGGCAGCATCGAGGTGGCGGAGGCGCGCTATCCGCTTTATTTTGGCCGCCACGAGTTCCGCCCCGGGTCGGGCGGCGAGGGGCAATACCGGGGCGGCGCCGGGGTCGATCTCGAACTGCGGCTGGAGACCGCGAAACCGGCGGTGATCAACACCGCCGGTGATGGCGTGCGCCATGGTGCCTGCGGCATGAACGGTGGCGCGGACGGCCAGCCGCACGACTACGCCATGCACGCGCCGGGCAAGCGCCGCCGTCGCCTGCTGACCAAGGAGGAAGGCGTCGCGGTCGCGCCCGGCACCGTGTTCGAGATCCATTCGGGCGGTGGCGGTGGCTGGGGCCCGGTGGACGCGCGCGCGGCCGCGTCGGAGGCGCGGGACCGGCGCGAGGGCCTGATCCGCAGTCGGGCGCGAGCGTAGGAGAGGCCATGTATCTGATCGGCATCGACGTCGGCGGCACCTTCACCGATCTCGTCTCCGTCGATGAGGGCGGCCGGGTGGTGATCGCCAAATCGCCCTCCACCCCCGACGATCCCTCGCTCGGCGTGGTCGATGGGCTCGCCCGTCTGGCCGAGGCCTTGGGGATCGCGCGCGAGCGGCTCCTGGCCGAGACCGGGCGGATCGTCCACGGCACCACGGTCGCGACCAATTCGTTGTTGCAGCGCCGGGGGCCTCGCCTCGCCCTGCTGACGACCGAAGGCCACCGCGACGTCCTGGAGATGCGCGAGGGCCTGAAATGGGATCGCTACGACCTGCGTCTCGCCCGCCCCGATCCGCTGGTGCCGCGCGAATTGCGCCTGGGCATCGTCGAGCGGATGCGGGCCGACGGCGAGGTCGAGATCCCGCTCGACACGGCCTCGGTGGACCGTGCCATCCGACGGCTGAAGCGGGCTCGGGTCGAGGCGGTGGCGATCACCTTCCTGCACGCCTATCTCGACGATTCCCACGAGCGGGAAACGGCGGCGCGGGTGCGGGCCGCCTTGCCGGAGATCTATGTCTCGATCTCGTCCGAGATCTTCCCCCGCATCAAGGAGTTCGAGCGGGTCTCCACCACGGTCGTGAATGCCTATGTGGGCCCCACGCTGGAGGGCTACCTCGACCGGCTCGGCGGCCGGCTGGCCGAGCTCGGCTGCGAAGCCCCGATTCTGATCATCCAGTCGCACGGCGGCGTGGTGCCGATTCGGGAGGCGACACGGGTTGCCGCCGGCGCGATTCTGTCGGGCCCGGCGGGCGGCGTGGCCGGCGCCCGGGCCTCGGCCGGCCTTTTGGGCCACGCCGACCTCATCCCCTTCGACATGGGCGGCACCAGCACCGATATCTCGTTGATCGTCGATGGCGAACCGACGCTCGCCGCCGATCGGGGTATCGCGGGCGAGCGGATCGCGCTCCCCAGCCTCGACATCGTCACGCTCGGCGCCGGCGGCGGCTCGATCGCGGCGGTCGATCCAGGCGGCGTGCTGCAGGTCGGACCGGGCAGCGCCGGTGCCGTTCCCGGGCCCGTGTGCTACGGCCAGGGCGGGACGGCGGCGACGGTGACCGACGCCAATCTGGTGCTCGGCTATCTCGATCCCGGCAACTTCCTGGGCGGGAGGGTGCGGCTCGATACTGACGCGGCCGAGGCGGCGCTCGATCGCCTGGGCGCCGATATCGGGCTGGACCGGGTGGCGGCGGCGGCGGGCGTCCACCGGGTGGTGAACACCAAGATGGCGGAGGGCATTCGCCTGGCCGCCGTCCGGCGCGGCGTCGATCCGCGCCGCTTCGCCCTGCTGGCCTTCGGCGGGGCGGCCGGCCTGCACGGAACCGACCTCGCCCGCCAGCTCGACATCACCCGCGTGGTGGTGCCGCGCGCCGCTTCCGTCCTCTCCGCCTGGGGCATGCTGGCGAGCGATTTGCGCTTCGAGGTCGCGCGCACCCATATCGGCGATATGGGCCGGCTCGACGCCAGCGTGCTGCGCACTCTCTACGGCGAACTGGAGGCGCGCGCGGGCGAGACCATGCGCGGCTGGCATTCGGGCGAGATCAGCTTCCAGCGTTCCGCCGACATGCGCTACGGCGAACAGGTCTTCGAGATCGACGTGCCACTCGATGCCATCGAGTGGGACGGTCCGGACCAGATGGGCCAGATCGCCCAGGCCTTCCACGCCCGCCACGAGGAACTCTTCACCTACGCGCTGCCAGACTCGGACGTCGTCCTGGTCAACGCCAAACTGGCCGCCGTCGGCGCCATGGCGACGGCCCCCACCGAGCCGGAAATCGCCACCGGCGCGCCGGCGCCGCCGGCGACGAGGCGACAAATCCACCTCGACGGCCCGGTTGAAGTCCCGATATTCGCCCTCGCCGACGTCGTGGCTGGCCAGGAGATCCCCGGCCCCGCCATCGTCGAAAGCCCGACGACGACGGTCCTGCTAAGGCCCGGCGACAACGCGGAGGTAACCCCGCTCGGCTGGCTGGATATTGGGGTGGCGGGCCGATCGATGCCTAATTAACGCGGCTTATCTGTCGATTTATTTAGGGACGAAGGGCGCGGGGTGTCCCGGCTCACTCGTCGGCGATTCTGCGCCAGAACACCTCCCGCTGCTCCTCCACCTCCCCGTAAGCCGTGAGCGGAGGGCGCAGGACCATCATTTCTCCCTCGAAATGCACGTCTCGGACCTGCTCAGTGCCGAGGCGGGCCGGATCGGAGGCCGCGTCCACGCGGGTGACCAGATGCTCGCCGTCGAAGGTGTAGTTGCCGCAGTAGGATCGATATTCCCGCGTCTCGTCCCCGCCGATGACGGGACGGCCATCGCAGATCACGGACATCATGCGGCCCTCGGCGCTCAGGACCAGGCGCCCCATCGCCTTCTCGCCGCCGAAGGGTGGCGGCAACGGGGTGCCGTCGGCGGCAACCGCCGTCGAGCGGACCAGCCGCCAGGTTCCGACGATTTCGTTCATCTCTCCACCTCTCCTCGGCTCACGCCTGATTTCCGGGTGACACTACCGCGTGCCCGGGTTCGATGGCGAACTCACCCGCCGAGCCGCCGGGCCAGGCCTCGACCTTCTTGCAGTTGCCAGATCAGCAGGATCGGCAGGCCGACGACCACGCTTCGCGCACGTTTGACCAGGCTGACGGCGAGGCCGACTTCCGGTCCCAGGCCCAGCAACAGGGCGATGGCGGTGAAGCCGCCTTCCTGGACGCCGAGGGCGCCGGGGATGGCGAAGCCGGCGTTGCGGATGATCTGGCCGAGGCTTTCCAGCACCAGGGCATCGGCCAGGCTCGCCTCGACGCCGAGGAACCAGAGGATCGCCCAGACCTCGATTCCGCCGACCAGCCAGCCGACGAAACGCCACAGCGCGCAGGTCAGCACCGGGCCCGGGCGGCGGTAGATCCGATCGATCTCCCGGTCGAGGGCTTCCGCCCCGCCGACCACGGCGAGCCAGCGCTTCCCCACGGTGAAACGGCCGAGGCCGTGCGCCATCGCCGCGAAGAGGCCCCGGCGCTGAGCCAGGACGAAGCTTGCGACGAGGCCGGCGAAGACCAGCGTCGCGATGCCCGCGCCCAGCAGCGTATCGCCGCCGCCGCCCAGCGCCAGGAGGGCAACCACCATACCGAGGCCGGCGAAGGCCACCAGGGTCGCGAGCCCCAGCGTCAGGTCGACGACTACGCCGGCGCCCGCCCGGGGCGCTGGCAGGCCCCAGCGCGCAAGCCCCAGGGCGCGGACGAATTCACCCCCCACCTGGGCCACTGGTAGCATGGTATTGACGCTGTTGCAGAGGTAGCGGAGCCAGAAGAGGCGGGCCCAGCCCGGCCGCGCGGATCGCTCGATTAGTACCCCCCAGCCCACGGCATCGAGGAATTGAACGGCGGAAAAGACCGCCACCACGACGGCGAGCGCCAGGCAGCCGTCGGCCCAGCCGAGGCGGGCGAAGAGCGCGGCCAGGTCCCCGGCACCGCTCCAGACCACCAGGGCAACGGTAAGCGCGATGCCGAACAGTAGTCCGATCGCGATCGCGATCCGCGCTCGCCTCCGGCGCCCCCGTGTCTTTGTCGTCGCGTCATCCATGCCGCCTGGAGCCATAGCGCAATCTCGCGATGATTCAAGCCATCGCTTGGCCTAGACTTTGCGCCATGCCGCCCCTGATCGAGGCCCGAGATGCATGAATATCATCGACTACCAGACCTTCGTCGTCGGCACGCCGCCGCCGCATATCGGCGGGCGTTGGTGGGTCTTCGTCAAGCTGGTGACGGATGATGGCGTCCATGGCTGGGGCGAAGTCTACGGCGCCCCATTCAACCCGCACCTGGTCGCCTCCATGGTCGGCGACGTCGTCGAGCGGCATGCCATTGGCCACGAGCCATTCCAAATCGAGCGTCTCTGGCGCGTGGTCTATTCGCGCGGCTACACCCAGCACCCCGACGCCACCCTAATCGCGGTGTTGAGCGGGGTCGAGATGGCCTGCTGGGATCTGGTCGGCAAGGCCGTCGACCAGCAGGTGTATAACCTGTTGGGCGGCAAGGTGCGGGAGCGGCTTCGCACCTATACCTATATCTACCCGGAGCCGGAGGATACCGGCGACGTCTACGCCGAGCCGGACCTGGCGGCGGCCCGGGCGGTGGAATACGTCGCGCGCGGATTTACGGCGGTGAAGTTCGATCCCGTCGGTCCTTGCACCGCCTTCGATCCGCGGCAGTTGACCTTGGAGATGCTGGATCATTCGGAGCGCTTCGCGGCCACGCTGCGCGAGGCGGTCGGCGACAATGCCGACCTGCTGTTCGGCACCCACGGGCAGTTGACCCCGTCGGGGGCGCTGCGCCTCGCCAAGCGCATGGAGCCCCATGCCCCCCTCTGGTTCGAGGAGCCCGTACCGCCCGAGTCCCCGGTCGAGATGGCGCTCGTGGCGCGCGGCACTTCGATTCCGATAGCGACCGGGGAGCGATTGACGACCAAATACGCCTTCGCCGAAGTCCTGCGCCACCAGGCCGCCGCCATCCTGCAGCCGGCCTTGGGCCGCGTTGGCGGCCTGCTGGAAGCGAAGAAGATTGCCGGCATGGCCGAAGCCCACTATGTGCAGATCGCGCCGCACATGTACTGCGGCCCGATTTCCGGCATCGCCGACGTGCAGCTTTCCGCCCGCACGCCGAACTTCCTCGTCCAGGAGAGCATCCTGGACTGGGGCGGCTTCCATTCCGAGATCCTGAAGACCCCGCCCTACTTCGAGGACGGCCATATCTTTCCGCCCGAGGCGCCGGGACTCGGCCTGGAACCCGACGAGGACGTTCTCGCCGCCCACCCCTTCGAGGATGATGCGCTGCACCTGGAAGTGAGCGAGACGCCGCTCTGATGTCCGGGCCGGCTGAGTGTGAATTCCGCCACCTGCTCCGCGACCGTTTCGTCCGCGTCCGCTATCAGGATTGGAACCCGGGCGGCGAGGGGACGATCGTCTGCGTCCACGGCCTAACCCAGAACCGCCTGCATTTCGAGCCGCTGGCCGTGCGTCTGGCGCACCACCACCGGGTGATCGTCGTCGACCTTCCCGGACGTGGCGAGAGCGACCGACTTGAGAACCCGGCCGACTACGCCATGCCGTGTTACGAGGCTATTCTCTCCGCGCTCATCGCGCGCATCGGGCGGGCCGAGGTCGACTGGATCGGCATTTCCTTGGGCGGCTTGCTCGGCATCCGCCTGGCGGCCGCCGATGCCAGCCCGATCCGCCGCCTGGTGCTGAACGACATCGGCCCCTTCGTCCCCCGCGCCGGCCGCGTCGAGGGCGCCGAGGTCTATGGCGCCGACCCCTACTTCGCCGACCTTGATGCCGGAATTCTCTGGCATAAGCGACACCGCGCCGAAATCGGCCCGATGGCCGAGGCCGACTGGGCCCGCGTCACGGGCTGGTCCCTGGTCCCCGACGGCGCCGGTTTCCACCTCCACGCCGACCCCGCCATCTGGGCCAACCGCGACCCGGCGACGACCGGCGACACCGACCTCTGGGCCGAGTGGGACCGCATCCACCAGCCCACGCTCGTCATCTGGGGCACCGAATCCCGTTTGCTCCGCGCGAGCGAGATCGAAGGCATGAAGGCGCGAGGACCGCGCGCGGAAGTCCACGAAGTCCCCGGCGTCGGCCACCCGCCGCCGTTTATCGCGGAGGATATCCTGGCGCGAGCCGAGGTGTTCTTGGATCGAGGCGAGGCCTTTTGATGTCGCGGCGTTTCCTCGGGAGATGTGGGAACGTCACGAACTCAGTTTCCCACCTCGATGACGATTTTTCCCGTCGCGCGGCGTTCGGCCATGGCGCGGAGCGCCTCGGCCGTTTCGGCCAGGGGGAATCTGTGCGAGATGTGGGGGCGGTGCCAGCCGGCGTTCCAGGCTTTGAACAGGCTTTCCATGTTGGCGCGGGCCTCCGCGGGATCGTGGTAACGAAACGCCTGGTAGGCGACGCCGACGATCGAGCAGCCCTTCAACAGCACGCGGTTGGCGGGGATCCGGGCGATGCGGCCGGCGGCGAAGCCGATCACCAGCAGGCGGCCGCGCCAGTTGATGGCGCGCATCGCCTGGTCCGTGTAGTCGCCGCCGACGGCATCGAAGACGAGGTCGGCGCCCTTGCCATCGGTGAGCTCGCGGACCCGGTCGACCAGGGACTCGGCTTCGTAGTCGATCGCTTCGTCGGCGCCGCGCGTCCGGGCGAGCGCCAGCTTGTCGGCGCCCCGCGCGGCGGCGATGACGCGGGCGCCCCTGGCCTTGGCGACCTCGATCGCCGGCAGGCCGACGCCACCCGCCGCCCCCAGGATCAGCGCTGTCTCGCCGGCCTGGATCTCGCCTCGGTCGACGAGGGCGTGCCAGATCGTGCCACCGGCGATGGGCAGGGCGGCGGCCACGTCGTCGTCCATGGTGTCCGGGCCCCGGAAGACGTCGGCCTCGTCGGCCACCACCTCCTCCGCCAGGCAGCCGACCCAAGGATGCGCCGCCACCCGGTCGCCGAGGGAGAATGCGGTCACCTCCGGGCCGACCTCGACGATGCGGCCGGCGCATTCCATGCCCGGCGCGAAGGGGAAGGACGCGCGGTACTGATATTTGCCTTCGATCATCAATAGGTCGGGAAAGTTGAGCGCCACCCGGCTGACCGCGATGCGCACCGAGGTCGGCGAGGAGAGCGCCGGCGGTTCCGTTTCCTCCAGCCGCAGGCTCTCGGGTGGGCCGTATTCGTGGCAGAGCAGGGCCTTCATGGGCATGGTCTCCTCGGATCTCGTTTGAGGACTCAGACGGGGAGGCGAAGGTGGACGCGGAGGCCGCCGAGCGGCGAGGTCTCGAGCGCTAGCTCGCCGCCGTGGGCACGGACCGCGTCGCGGGCGATCGTCAGACCGAGTCCGGTGCCGCCGGTGTCGGGATTGCGCGAGCTCTCCAGGCGGTGGAAGGGGCGGAACACGGCCTGGCGCTCCGCCGCCGGGATGCCGGGGCCGTCGTCGTCAATGGTGAGGTGAATGGTCCGTGCCTCCCGCCAGGCCCGGAGTTCGGCGCGGCCGGCGTAGCGGCGCGCGTTCTCCACCAGGTTGGCGAGGCAGCGGGAGAGCGCATGGGGACGGAACTCGCCCGAGAGATCGCCCTCGGCGTGGAGCGCGATCTCGGCACCCTGGCGCCGGGCCGCCTCCACCACTTCGGCCAGCAGGTCGGCGAGGTCGATCGGACTCGGACTTTCGCCGCCGTCGCCGCGCGCGAAGGCGAGATAACCCTCGATCATGCGGCTCATCTGTTCCACGTCGCTCTTCATGCCCTGGATATCGGGGTCGTCGGGCAGCATGGCGAGCGCCAGGCGCATGCGGGTGAGCGGCGTGCGCAGGTCGTGGCTCACGCCCGCCAACAACTCCGTCCGCTCGCGCATCTGGCGGGCGATGCGTCCGCTCATCTCGACGAAGGCGGTTCCGGCCTGGCGCACCTCGAGGGCGCCGGCCGGCTCGAAGCCGCCGGTCGGCCGCCCCCTGCCGATTCGTTCCGCCGCCTCCGCCAACTGCTGGATCGGGCGGATCTGGCGGCGCAGAAACAGGATGGCGATGGCGAGCAGCAGCACGGTTGAACCGGCGACCCACCAGAGCAGGATGTGCGCGCTCGAGGAGGTGAAGCGGTGGCGTGGTACCACGGCCTCCAGCACGCCCTGCTTCATCGCCACGGTAATAATGTAGGTCCGGTTCTCCCGGTTGAAGTCGACGGCAAAGGGTGCCTCCAGAAACCGCTCCAGGCTGATTAGCAGCGCGGCCTGCAACGGCGTGCCGCCGAAGTCGTGCGGGCCCGATGGCAAGGTACCGTCGGGATCGTGGCGGATGGCGACCCGCATGTGGCGGTTGGCCATGGCGACGACCTGGCCCAACACCACCTCGTCGTCGATCTCCTCGTAAGCGCGGCGCAGGAAGGCGATCTCACCCGCGACCGCGCGGCTCATCCGCTTGGCCACCTTGCGCAAGTGATGGTCGAAGAACACGGTGCCGGCGATCAGCTGCAGCAACACCACGGGCGTCACCAGGATCACGAGGGAGCGGGCGAAGAGGCTGCGGGGCACCAGCCGGGTCCTGGCCAGGCGGCGGAGCGGCGGTCCGGGCCAGGCGGCCTGGGGTGGGGCCGTCGGGGTCGTCTCTTTCGTCACTCCGGCCATAGGACGTATCCCTGTCCCCAGACGGTCTGCAGATAGCGCGGCGCGCGCGGGTCGTCCTCGATCTTACGTCGAAGCCGGGTAATCTGCACGTCGACGGTGCGCGGGTTGCCACCGCCCGCGCTCGCGAGCAGTTCCTCGCGGCCGATGGTGCCGCCGGGATTGCGGGCGAAGATCTTGAGCAGCGCGATTTCGGCCGAGGTAAGGCGCACCGGTTCGCCGTCGCGGCGTAGTTCGCCTCGCGCGATATCGAAGACGCAGGAGCCGAAGCGGATCCGCTCCGCCGGCGCGGTCTCGCGGGCGCGGCGCAGGATGGCTTCGATGCGGAGCACCAGTTCGCGCGGCTCGAACGGCTTGGTCAGATAATCGTCGGCGCCGCTTTCGAGACCGCTGATCCGGTCTTGCGCCTCGCCCATCGCCGTCAGCATGAGGATCGGTGTCGTGGCCGTGGCGCGGATCGAGCGGGCGAGGGAGATGCCGCCCTCCCCCGGCATCATCACGTCGAGGACGACGAGATCGAAACGGAGCCCGGCGAGTTGTTGGCGGGCATCGGCGGCGTCGCGGGCGGAACTCACCCGATAGCCGTTCTCCACCAGATATCGTTGCAGCAGCTCGCGCAGCCGGATGTCGTCGTCGACGACCAGGACATGGGCCCCACGTTCCCTCATGGCAGGCGGCCGCGCGGGCCCCGCGCTCAGGGCCGCTCCAGCGTTTGCATCACCCGGTCGCGCTCCGCCTCGTCGATCAGGCCTATCAGCACCTTGCAGTAGCCGGCGACCGCCTCCGCGCCGGCCTCGCGGTAGGCACGGGCGACGCGGGCGCGTTGCGGGCGCGAGAGGCGGCGTTCCAATTCCACGCCCTCGACGGTCAGACGGAGCAGGCGGCGCCGGCGATCCCGGGTATCCTGTTCCTGGAAGACGAAGCCCCGTTCGATCAGCTGGCCCAGTACCCGGCTCAGGCTCTGCTTGGTGATGCGCAGGATGGTCAGCAGCTCCGACACGGAGGTGCCGGGATTGCGGCCGATGAAGTGGATCGCGCGGTGATGCGCCCGCCCGAAGTGGTATTCGGTCAAGATGTCGTCGGGATCGCTAGTGAAGTCGCGGTAGGCGAAGAACAGCAGCTCGATGTCCTTGCGCAACTCCTCCTCGCGCAGGAACAAAGGATTGGCTCCGGGGGTCTCCAGCATGGGTTGTCCTAGTGTTCGCCGCCATGGATGGCGGCACGGCCTGTCGTCCCGCTGTTCCGGCCCGCTCCCCCGCCGGTGTTACCCTGGGGTGGCCCGCGCCGGGGGAAGGGGGCATCGAGATCGTCTCGAATCGATCCTAAACCAATCGCGTCAGCATTGCTGCCCTTGCCGAATGGCGGCGGATATTTTTTTGGTCAGCAGTATTGACTTAATCCCGGTCGAATGTTACCACCAACACTCCCTTGGGGACACATTCTAACAAAAAGGCGCGGAACTATGGCGGAAATGTCCTATGACGAATTGGACGGTCAAATCTGGTTCAATGGCGAGATGCTGCCTTGGACGGAAGCCAAGGTGCATGTCCTGACCCACGGCCTGCACTACGCCAGCGCCGTCTTCGAGGGCGAGCGGGTCTATGAAGGCGAGATCTTCGAGCTGACGGCCCACACCGAACGGCTGGTCAACTCGGCCAGGATCCTCGATTTTGAGATTCCCTATTCGGTGGAGGAGATCGACGCGGCCTGCCGCCGGGTGGTGAATGAGAACGAGATCGTCGACGGCTATGTCAGGCCGATTGCCTGGCGCGGCTCCGAGATGATGGGGGTCTCGGCCCAGGCCAACAAGATCAACCTGTCGATCGCGGTCTGGGAGTGGCCCTCCTATTTCGACATGGAGGCGCGGCTCAAAGGCATCCGCCTCCAGACCTCGACCTGGCGCCGGCCCGACCCGGCGACGGCGCCGGTAAACTCGAAGGCGGCCGGCCTCTACATGATCTGCACGCTCTCCAAGCACGCGGCGGAGGCGGCGGGCTATGACGACGCCCTGATGCTCGATTGGCGCGGCCAGGTGGCCGAGTGCACCGGCGCCAATATCTTCTTCAAGATGAACGGCAAGCTGCACACGCCGACGCCCGACTGCTTCCTGGACGGCATCACGCGGCGCACCGTGGTCGGCCTCGCCAAGGCGCGCGGCATCGAGGTGGTGGAGCGGGCGATCATGCCGGAGGAGCTGGGAAACGCCGAAGAGGTCTTCGTCACCGGCACCGCGGCCGAAGTGACGCCGGTGGGCGTGATCGACGACATGGAATTCACCGTCGGCGACGTCTGCAAGGCGATGATGGAGGACTACGACGCCGTGGTCCGTCGCAAGCACAACACGGCCTGATCTTGGCGGAGGCGGCATCGCACATCGCCGGGCGGCGGCGGACCAAGACCTACTGCCCGCTGTGCATTGCGCGTTGCGGCGCCGTGGCCACGGTGGAAGGCGGTCGATTGCTGTCGCTGGAGCCCGATCCCACGCATCCGACCGGCAAGGCGCTTTGTGCCAAGGGCCGGGCGGCGCCCGAGCTGGTCCACGATTCCGACCGGCTGCTCCATCCGATGAAGCGGACCCGGCCCAAGGGCGACCCCGATCCGGGTTGGGCGCGCATCGGTTGGGACGAAGCCCTCGACCTGACGGCGACCGCGATGCGGGAGATCGCGGATCGCCACGGGCCCGAGTCGGTGGCCTTCTCGCTCGCCTCCGGCTCGACCACCGCGCTCTCGGACGCGACAAGCTGGATCCGCCGCCTGATGAACGGTTTCGGCACGCCCAACGCCGTCACCAGCGTGGAGCTTTGCGGCTGGGCCCGAAGTTTGGCCACCCGCTACACCTATGGCGTCGCGAGCCTGGGCAGTGCCGCCGGCGGCGGGATGCCGGACATCGACAATGCGGGCTGCCTCGTACTGTGGGGCTACAACCCGAGCATGACGCGCCTGACCCACGCGACGGCGGCGGTCGAGGCGTTGAAGCGAGGCATGCGCCTGATCGTGATCGATCCGCGCCATGTCGGTCTCGCCGCCAAGGCCGACGTCTGGATGCGGGTCCGGCCGGGAACGGATGGCGCGCTGGCGCTGGGGCTCGCCAATGTCATGATCGAACGGGGCTGGTACGACCGCCGGTTCCTGCTGGACTGGAGCAACGCCCCCTTCCTCGTGCGCGAGGATACCGGCCGGTTGTTGGTCGAGAAGGACTTGGTGGCCGGTGGCGGCGAGCGTCGCCACCTCGCCTGGGATACGCGCGCCGACGGCCCCGTCGTCCACGATCCCGCCCGGGGCCGATACGAACGGGCGGATATCGATCTCGCGCTGGAAGGGGAATTCACCGTCGTCACCGCCGAGGGCGAGGTCGCCTGCCGGCCGGTCTTCGCCCACTACGCCGCGCTCTGCCGTCGCCATTCGCCGGAGGAAATCGAGAAGACCTGCTGGATCGGACGCGATCAGCTGGAGCGGACGGCCGATCTGCTGTGGAATGCCCGGCCGACGGCCTATTACGCCTGGAGCGGCCACGAGCAGCATGCCAACACCACCCAGACGGCGCGGGCGATCTCGCTGCTCTACGCGCTCACCGGCTGCTTCGACCAGGAGGGCGGCAACGTCTTGTTCCCGGCGGTCCCCAGCGCGCCCGTGACCGGCGAGGACCTGCCCGGGGCAAAGCGCATGGCGCCCGCCCTCGGTCTGGAAGAACGGCCGCTGGGGCCGGCGCGCTGGAACAATGTCACCGTCCAAGAGCTTTACGGCGCGATCCTGGAAGGCGAGCCCTATCCGGTCCGGGGGCTCGCGGGCTTCGGCGCGAACATGCTGCTCGCCCATGTCGGCGCCGCCCGTGGCCGGAAGGCGCTGGCCGCCCTCGACTTCTATATCCACGCCGACATGTTCATGAATCCGACGGCTGAATTCGCCGACGTGGTCCTGCCCGTCGCCTCTCCCTTCGAGCGCGAGGCGCTGAAGATCGGCTTCGAAGTCAGCGCCGAGGCCCAGTCTCTCGTGCAGCTGCGCGCGCCGCTCGTCGCGGCCCGGGGCGAATGCCGTTCCGATGTCGAGATCGTCTTCGATCTCGCGGGCCGGCTGGGCTTGGGCGATGTCTTCTGGGAAGGCGACATCGACGCGGCCTACCGCCATCAGCTGGCGGCCTCGGGTATCACGCTCGAGGCCTTGCGCGCCGAGCCCCGGGGCGTGCGGGTGCCGCTCGAAACCAGACATGCGAAGTATGCCGATCTCGATGCGGACGGCGCGGCCCTTGGTTTCGCGACGCCGTCGCGCAAGGTGGAGTTTTGGTCGGAAACTTTCCGCGAGCACGGTTATCCGCCCTTGCCGGCGTATGAGGAGCCGCAAGTCGGCCCCGTCGCCCGGCCGGACCTCGCCGAACACTTCCCGCTGATCTTGACCAGCGCCAAGAGCGCCCTGTTCTGCAACAGCCAGCACCGGGGCATCCCGGCGCTGCGGAGGCGACAGCCCGACCCGACGGTGGAACTTCACCCCGACGCCGCCCGCGCGCGCGGCATCGCCGCCGGCGACTGGGTCGAGATCGAGTCGCCGGAAGGCGCAATCCGCGCCCGCGCGCGGCTGAACGGCGAGCTCGATCCCCGCGTCGTCGTCGGCCAGAATGGCTGGTGGCAGGCCTGCGCGGCACTCGATGCGCCCGGCCATGATCCCTTCGGTGCCCAGGGCACCAACTACAACCTGCTGATCGGAAGGTCTGTCATGGATCCGGTCAGCGGCACCACTTCGCAGAAGGCTTATCTCTGTGAAATCCGCGCGCTGGCGAACGAAGCGATGCCATGACCCCGACGATGCGGGATACCGGGAGACCCCGGTGCCGCCGTCACCGGGCTCGTCCGCCCTGCCATCGCCGCTCGGTATAATGTCGGAGCGACGGCCGGTTTCGTGCTAAAATGAGGGACAAGGAGCCACGCCCATGCGTCTCGCCCTCGCCCTCGCCGCCGCGCTCTCGCTGTCATTCGCCGCGACTTCCCCGGCCGACGCCGGGCATCGCGGCCACGGCTTCCATGGTGGCGCCGCCGCCAAGGGGCACTTTGGCCACCACCGGCGCCATCGGGGCCGCCATCGCCGTCATGGCCACGGACATGGTGCCGTGGTCGCCGGCGCGATTCTCGGTGGCTTGGCGGTCGCCTATCTGCTGACGCGACCCGGTCCGGACGGATACGCCCGGCCGGCGCCGGCCCGTGTCAGCCGGGCGCCGACGCCGCCTCCGGGCCTCGGCGATTGCAGGTCGACGACGGGGACCCGCGTCACGGAGTCGGGCCGCCGGGTGCTGATGGCGGGTACCTGGTGCACCGATGCCGAGGGCCGGGGCTACATCCTGGACGACAGCGTCCATTTCGTCCGTTATCTCGATTGATCGCTCGGGCGCGGCCCCTTATTTGACACCGCCTCTCCACTGACCGACAACTCGCGACGATTTCGCCTTTTGCGGCGATCGCCCGAGGGAGGACAGCGATGAGCGACCGTTACGCCAAATACCAGAGCCTGGAGCTCGACTATCCGATGGATCGGGTGCTGCGCATCACCTTGAACAAGCCGGAGACCTACAACTCGCTCGACAAGATCGGGCACAAGGAAATGGCCTACATCTGGCGCGACATCGACGAGGATTCCGACATCTCGGCCGTCCTGCTGTGCGCCAAGGGCCGGGCGTTCTCGTCGGGCGGCGACTTCGGCATGATCCAGGAGAACATGGACAGCCACGAGGCGCTGATCAACGCCTGGAAGGAGGCGCGCGACCTCGTCTACAACATCATCAACTGCGGTAAGTCGACCGTCTCCGCCATCAACGGCGTCGCGGTGGGCGCGGGCCTGGTGGCGGCGCTCCTGTCCGACATTTCGATCGCCGGCAAGTCGGCCCGCATCGTCGACGGCCATACGCGCCTCGGCGTCGCGGCGGGCGACCATGCGGTGATCAACTGGCCGCTCTTGTGCGGCATGGCCAAGGCCAAATATTACCTGATGCTGTGCGAACAGATGAATGGCGAGGAGGCCGAGCGCCTGGGCGTCGTCTCGCTCTGCGTCGAGGACGACGAGCTGGAGGCCAAGTCGTTGGAAGTCTGCGAGAAGCTGGTGAACGGCGCGCAGAACGCCATCCGCTTCACCAAATACTCCCTCAACAACTGGTATCGGATGGCCGGCCCGAGCTTCGATACCTCGTTGGCGCTGGAGATGCTGGGCTTCGCCGGGCCGGAGCCGCGCGAGGGCCTGGCCAGCCACCTGGAAAAGCGCAAGCCGAACTTCCCGAAAGAGAGCAACATCTAGGCCGATGACCACCGCCGCGCGCGCCGGGGGGGCCGAGGCCGCCTCGCCGCGCGCGATCGGCGCCTGGTTGAAGGCCCGGGCCCTGGCACTCGGCTTCGAGGTGGTCGGCATCACAAAGCCGGCGGCGATCGGCGGGGCCGGCGCGAAGTTCCTTGAATTTCTGGGCCGAGGCCGCCAGGGCGACATGGACTGGCTGGAACGCCGGGCCGAGTGGCGGACCGATCCCGCCGTACTGTGGCCCGAGGCGCGCGGCATCGCCATGGTGGGCCAGAACTACGGACCCGAGGCCGACCCGCTGGCGATCCTGGAGGAGCGCGAGGCCGGCGCCATATCCGTCTACGCCCAGGGCCGCGACTATCACGACGTTCTCAAGAAACGGCTGAAGGCCCTGGCCCGCGAGCTGGTGGGGTGCCATGGCGGCGAGGTCAAGGTCTTCGTCGATACGGCACCCGTGCTGGAGAAGCCGCTCGCCGCCGCCGCCGGCCTCGGCTGGCAGGGCAAGCACACCAACCTGGTCAGCCGCGAGTTCGGCTCCTGGTTGTTCCTGGGCGCCCTCTTCACCACGCTCGACCTGCCGCCCGATACCCCCGAGGCCGACCATTGCGGCAATTGCCGCGCCTGCCTCGACGTCTGCCCGACCGACGCCTTCCCACAGCCCTACCAGCTCGACGCGCGGCGCTGCATCTCCTACCTGACGATCGAACACAAGGGCCACATCCCGCTCGAATTCCGCCGAGCGATCGGCAACCGCATCTTCGGCTGCGACGATTGCCTCGCCGTCTGTCCCTGGAACAAGTTCGCCGCCCAAGCGGCCGAATTCCGCCTCCACCCCCGCCCCGAACTCACCGCCCCACGCCTGGCGGCGTTGGCGGCCCTCGACGATGCGGCCTTCCGTGTCCTCTTCTCCAAGTCGCCCATCAAACGCCTGGGCCGGAATCGCTTCGTTCGCAACGTGCTGGTTGCCATCGGCAATAGCGGCGAGTTGTCGTTGGCGGCGGTGGCGGAGGCGCGGCTCGAAGATGCCTCGGCCTCGGTTCGGGCCATGGCGGTGTGGGCGCTCGGTCGTCTTGTAGGGCCGGTGGAATTCCGAGCCATCGGTGTAACGCACGCGAACGATGAGGCCGACGCCGACGTGCTTGCCGAATGGAAGGTACAGGACCGCCGAGACGATGCGTTTGGACCGTGACCGAACCCGCCGAAATCGTCGCCGCGCTCGAAGCCGGGACCACGCGCATCGACACCCCCCGCGGCGAGGGCCGCATGGTCTGGCGGGTCTGAGAGTCCGACTCGAAATGAATCGAGTGTTTTCAGGCTCTTGCGAGACGGCGCGTGAGGAGTTGGATGCTGGCGAGGAAGATCCAGGCCTCGGCGGTCTCGATGGCCGTCTCGAAGTCCTTGGCCAGCCGCCGGTTTCGATTGAGCCAGGCGAGCGTGCGCTCGACGACCCATCGGCGGGGCAGGAGTTGGAAGCCCTTCACGCCCGCGGGACGGTTGACGATCTCCAGCGACCAGCGGCCGATCCGCTTCAGTGCGCCCTCGAGCTTGGGCCCGGCATAGGCGCCGTCGGCGAAGACGTGGCGCAGGCGGGGAAAGTGGCGGGGGATGGCGGCGAACACCGCCGGCGCGCCGTCGCGGTCCTGGATCTCGGCGCCGTGGACCACGACCGCGACCAGCAGGCCGCCGGTGTCGGTGAGGATGTGACGCTTGCGGCCCTTGACTTTCTTTCCGGCGTCGAAGCCCCGGATACCGCCGCTTTCCGTGGTTTTTACGCTCTGACTGTCGATGATACCGGCCGACGGGCCGGCCGCGCGGCCCTCGGCCTCGCGCGCCGCGACCAGCAGTTGCCGGTTGACCTCGGACCAGGTGCCGTCGTCCCGCCAGAGATAAAAGTAGCGCTGCACCGTCGAGCGTGGCGGGAAGTCCCGGGGCAGCATGCGCCATGGACAGCCGCTACGCAGTAGGTAGAGGATCGCGTTCACCACCTCGCGCAATGCCGTCGTCCGAGGCCGTCCCAGCGCTTTGGCGCGAGGCAGCAACGGCTCCAGCACCTTCCATTCTCCATCCGTCAGGTCGCTTGCGTAGCGCAGCAGGTCGCGTTCATACTTCGGGCGAGTGATTTTGGTCCACATGTTGTGTCTCCCTGGTTGCTAAATACAAACAGTGAATCACAACTGACTGAAATCACTCAACTCTTTTCGGGCCAGACACTGAGGCAAGGGGCCGGCGCTTCCGGGTGATCGTGCCCGACATGCCCGGATATGCCGCCTCCGGCCCGCGGCCGTCGCCGTTCACGCCGGCGAGCCTGGCCGGGATCATCGCCCGGGGCCTCGACGAGATCATCCCAGGGCGCGAGCCACTCCTCATGGCGGGCTTCTCCTTCGGCGGCATCATCTCGGGCCATGTGGCGGCGCGCCTCGGGCGGGCGGCTCGGTGCGCCGATCCTGATCGGCCCGAACGGCATGGGCCCGCCGTCCCTCGGTGCCCGTGGCCCATGTCCACGTTTGGGCCCGGCGCAATGCCTAGACGCGAGGGCGAGGTCCGCCGCGCCGGGCGAGTTTTATCGATCCGAGCCGTGCCGTTTGATCACCAGGCCTTGGCCCGCCGGCAGCTCCAGTACCTGGTGTCCATGGTCCCGCCACCACTCGCGAAGGGCCACGTGCAGGGCTTGCTGTTCGTGGCGTCCGTAGTCGTCCATCAGCACGATCCCGCCATCGCTGACGCGTTCGTGGAGTTTGTCGAGGGCCGCGGTCTCGGCCGTCTCGGCGTTCAGGTCCAGATGAAGGAGTGCTATCCGCTCCGGCGCCTCGACGTCGAGGATCTCGGGCACGGTCCCCTTGATCACCCGGACGTTGAGATAGTCGGCGAAGCGCCGGACCACGGCCTCGTGCATGCCGTTCCAGTCGTATTGGGCGTCGACCATGCGGCGCTCGTGCTCGGTCGACCAATCCTCGGCCAAGCCGGAGAAGGTGTCGTAGAGATAAAGCTGCTTGCCGCTCGTCGCGAAGTCGAGGTAGGCCGCCAGCACCGAGGAGTAGAACCCCTTGTAGACACCGCATTCGACGAAGTCTCCCGGCACGCGCAACGCCGAGCGCCCGGCCCAGCAATAGGTGTGCAGGCGCCAGATCTTCGCGTCCTCGCTCTGCTCGGTGTTGTTCGCCGTGAACGCGGCCATGAATTCCTCGTCTCTCGCGAAGGAGAAGTTGCGCATCGCCAGGAACATGTTGTCGATACCGAGGACTGGCCGCTGTTCCTCCCGGTAGGCGTCGGCGGCGATTTCGAAGCCGTGCACGACGCGTTCCAATCTCGCGCGATTGACACCATAGAACGCCATCTCGAATTTCCTCCATCGCGGCGGGCCAGGCTCCGGCGGAATTTCTCTCATCGTGGCTGGGGTCTCATCGTCGTCGAGAAGACTTAATTTCCCATTAAGGATATTCGCGCGAGGGCGCCCGCCCGCCAGACGGCCAGCGCGGCGATTGCCGCCGTTTCCGCCCTGAGCGTCGTCGGCCCGAGGCTCGCCGTTTCGACTCCGGGCGTGGCGGCCATGAGCGCGCGTTCCTCGTCGTCGAAGCCGCCCTCGGGGCCGATCAGGAGGGTGGCATCCGGGGCCGGGGCGAGGGAGAGTAGGGGAGGCGCGCCGGCCGGGGTATCGAGGTGGATCAAGCGCTCGCCCTCGGGCCAGGCCGTGAGGAGGGCGGGGAGGTCGATCGGTTCGTCGACCGCCGGCGGGTCGAGCCGGCCGCATTGTTCGCTCGCCTCGATGGCGATGGCGCGCAGGCGGTCGAGATTCAGGCGGCGCGTTTCGGTGCGCCGGGTGATGACGGGGCGAAGGCGGGTGGCGCCGAGTTCGGTGGCCGTTTCGACGATGAGGTCGGTGGCGGCGCGCTTCACCGGGGCGAAGGCGAGGGCGAGCGGGGGTTCGCCACCGGGTGGGCGGGTTTGTTCTCGGAGGACGCAGTCGACGCGGGCCTTGGCGATCGCTTCGATCACCGCGCGCCATTCGCCGGCGGACGCGTTGAAGAGGGCGATGGCATCGCCCGGGACCTGGCGCATCACGTTCCGCAAATAGTGGGCCCGGTTGCCGGCGAGCGCGACGCGACCGCCGGCGGCGAGAGCCTGGTCGAGATGGAGGCGTATCCTCGGCCGCGCGTCGTCCGCCATTTCGCCGACACTCCGTTCCCGGTTGAGCCGCCATCCCCATGGGTCTAAGAGCATAGGCCATGGCCAGCGGGGATGACACGAAGGTGGCGGCCGGGTTCACCGATATTCGCCCGGAGCATTGGCTGACGCGCCATGCGCCCAGGCCCTGGTGGCCCTATCTCTCGTTGATGCGGCTCGACCGGCCGATCGGCACCTGGCTGCTGCTCTGGCCCTGTTGGTGGAGCGTCGCGCTGGCGAGCGACGGCTGGCCCTCGCTTGGGCTCTTCGTGCTGTTCGCGGCGGGGGCCGTCGCCATGCGGGGGGCGGGGTGCTGCTGGAACGATATCGCCGACCGGGATATCGACGGCCGGGTGGAACGCACCGCCGGGCGGCCGATCCCCTCTGGCGCCGTCAGTGTCGTCCAGGGATCGGTGCTGATGGTCGCGCTGGCCCTCGTCGGCCTCGCTATCCTGGCGAGTTTCAACGGCTTCGCCATCCTGGTCGGGATCGCCTCGCTCGGCCCCGTGGCGATCTATCCCTTCATGAAGCGGATCACCTGGTGGCCGCAGTTCTTCCTCGGCATCGCCTTCAACTGGGGCGCGCTCCTGGGTTGGGCCGCGGTCCGGGGCGAGCTCGGCTGGGCGCCGATTTGGCTCTACCTCGGCGGCATCGCCTGGACGCTGGGCTACGACACCATCTATGCCCACCAGGACAAGGAGGACGACGCATTGGTGGGCGTCCGTTCCTCGGCCCGCCGCCTGGGGGCGAAGACCCGGCTGGCCCTCGCCCTGTTCTATGGCCTGGGACTCCTCGGTTTCGGCGCGGCCGGCGCGACGGCGGGCCTCGCCTGGCCATTCTGGCCGCTCTTCGCGGTGGCGGCCCTGCAGCTCGTCTGGCAGGTGGGCCGAGTCGACACCGACGATCCCGCCGACTGCCTCGCCAAGTTCCGCTCCAATACGTTCTTCGGATGGCTGCTGCTGGCGGCCGTGGTCGCCGGCCGGATCCTCACGCCGTAACGACGCAGTCGCGCAGCACCTCTTCTTTGAACACCGGGCCGTGGCCCGGGCGCTCCGGCGGGCGGGCGATACCGTTCTCGGGCAGCACCGGATCGACCCAGAGGTCGTCGAGGAAATCGACGTATTCCAACAGCTCGCCGTTGGGGATGGCGGCCATCAGGTGGACCATCAACTCGGGGAACAGGTGCGGCGCGATCCGCATGCCCCAGGTGTCGGCGAGCGTCGCGATCTTGCGCATTTCCGTCAGGCCGCCGCGCATGGGATCGGGTTGCAGGATCGGGATCTTCGGGTGCTCGAAGAAGGGGCGCAGTTCGTAGCGGGTGAAGTGGCTCTCGCCGCCGACGATCCGCATGGAAAGCTGGTCGGCCACCCGCATGTAGCCCTTGAAGTCCTCCGCCGGTACCGGCTCCTCCAACCAGTAGACGTCGAATTCCTCGATTCTTCGGCCGACGGCGATCGCCTGGTCCGCCGTCCAGCCCATGTTGACGTCAATGAGAATTCGAACCTCTTCGCCCAGCGCCTCGCGCATCTCCCGCACGTGGCGGATATCGGTCCGATCGTCGTAGAGGTGGCCGACCTGCATCTTGATTGCGTCGAAGCCGGCCTCGACGTAGGCCCGAGCCTTCGCGATCATGCCGTCGGAGCCGAGGCCGCGCCAGCAGCCGCTGCCGTAGGCCGGCACTTCGGTGGTGTAGGAACCCCAAAGCCGATGCAACGGCAGCCCCGCCTTCTTGCCGACCGCGTCCCAAAGTGCGATGTCGATGGCCGAAAGCGCGAAGATCGTCACCCCGCCGCGCCCCAGCCAATAGGTCGCCTGCCAGAGTTCTTTCCAGATCGCCTCGATCTCGGTGGCGTCGCGGCCGATCAGGCGTGGGATCATCAACTCTTCCAGGCAGGCCTTGATCGTCCCCATACCGCCGCCCAGGGGCATCAGATAGCCCATGCCGGTGATGCCGGAGGCACATTCGATTTCCACCACCACCAGCTCGCGCGGCCGCTTGAACTCGAACCCCCACTTCGGCGGGTCGGTGAAGGGCGTGCGCAACAGGGTCACGCGGACATCCTTGATGATCATGGGCGAGGCCTCCGCTCGGTCGATCGCGGGCGCAGCATAGCGGGCCGGGGGCTGTGGACAAAGTCGGTCGAATTACGGGGAAAGCGGGGGCAAACCCCGGCGCCGGGTGCAAACGGCGCTTGGCGATGATCGCGCGCTGTGGAAGGATTGGGGGATCGCTCCAGGATGGTGTATTCCAAGCAAGCGATTGAAATAAAAAGGTAATTCCCCTAAGATGTCAAGTTCGGACAGACCGCCCGCAAAGGCCCAGGCCATGCCGTCACCCGCCAGCCCGAAAGCCCGGATCGAGCCCAGTTTTACCCTCTTCGCGGAAGAGGAGGCGCCGCCGCCGCCGCCCGAGGTGGTGGCCGAGCCTCGGCATTCGACCGGCATCCTGCCGGCCCAGCAGCTGCGCGAGCTGATCGAGTCTGGCGAGATCAGCGCGACGGCCGAGATCCCGGAAAAGCAGATCCAGCCGGCGAGCCTCGACCTCCGCCTCGGGCCCAAGGCGTACCGGGTGCGCGCCAGCTTCCTGCCCGGCCCCCGCAACCGGGTGGAGGACATGGTCGACGACCTCGGCATGCACGAGATCGACCTTGCCCAGGGCGCGGTGCTGGAGCGGGGCTGCGTCTATATCGTGCCGCTTTTGGAGCATCTTCGACTCGGCTACCGGATGACCGGCTTCGCCAATCCGAAGAGCAGTTCCGGCCGGCTCGACGTTTTCACCCGCTTCATCGTCGACGGAGCCAACGCCTTCGACCGGGTCGAGGCGGGTCATGCCGGCCCGCTCTATGCCGAGATCGCGCCCCGCACCTTCTCGATCCTGGTCCGCGAGGGCGACGCGCTCAGCCAGCTGCGCCTGCGCCACGGCAGTCCAAGGACCTCGGACGCCAACCTCAAACGCCTGCACGAGGAGGTGACCCTGGTCCACGACGGGAGCGGGAACCACGCCGATATCGACCAGGGCATCGCCGTCGGCGTCGACCTCGAGGGGATCGGGGGCGAGACCGTCATCGGCTACCGGGCGCGCCGCCACGCCGGCCTGATCGACCTGCGCGCGATTGGTCATTACGAGCCCCTGGAGTTCTGGGAGCCGATTCCGCGCGGCCGGGCCTCGCGCCTGATCCTCGATCCCGACGATTTCTACATCCTGGCCAGCCGCGAGGCGGTGACCGTGCCGCCGGATTACGCGGCCGAGATGCTGCCCTTCAATCCCTTGGTGGGCGAATTCCGCGTCCACTACGCTGGCTTTTTCGACCCGGGCTTCGGCCATGCGGGCGCGGCGGGCGCGGGCTCCCGCGCCGTGCTGGAGATCCGCAGCCGCGAGGTGCCCTTCGTGCTGGAGCACGGCCAGATCGTCGCCCGCCTGGTCTACGAGCGCCTGACCGAGCGACCCGACAAGATCTACGGCCCCGATATCGGCTCCAACTACCAGCGCCAGGGGCTGAGGTTGTCGAAGCAGTTCAAGCCGTTGCGTTGAGCACCGGCCGTTCCTGCTAAAGTCGACCCGGACGCCGACGTCCAAGGAGAGACCAATGACATCCGAACATGAAGCAATCGACGCGGCCCGCCTGGATAGGCTGGAGACGCGGCTCCGCGCGCTCGAGGACGCGGAGGCCATTCGCAATTTGAAGGCGCTCTACGCGGCGCACTGCGACGACAATTACAACCCCGACGCCATCGCGGCGCTCTTCACCGAAGACGCGGTGTGGGAGGCGCCGAGGCTCGGCCGTTTCCAGGGGCGGGAAGCCATACGCGGTTTCTTCCAGGAGGCTTCGGGCATCTTCACCTTCGCCATCCACTATTCCCTCAACGGCCAGATCCACGTCGATGGCGATACGGCCGAGGCGCAGTGGTACCTCTTCATGCCCTGCGTCCTGGGCGCCGACGGCCAGGCGATGTGGCGGGCCGGCATCGACCGCGAGCAGTACGTCCGCGTCGGCGAGGAATGGCTGTTCAAGTACAAGACGTCGGAGCCGCTCTTCAACACGCCGTTCGACGTCGGCTGGGCCAAGACCCGCTTCGCCTGACCGGGGCGCGTCGGTGGTTGGACCTCTTTCAGGGCATAGTCGCGGTGACGGCATGGCTCCGGACCGAGGGGATATGCGGGGCGGTAGCACGAGCGTGTCGGAGAGCACTTCGCGCCGCCGCATGCCCGGTCCACGGCGCGGTCGGTCGAGTCCCGCGCGGCGACGACGATTGGCGCCATGACGGCTATCCGGGGTATAGTTTCCGTCGAGCGGACCTTGCCGATATTGTCATTGATAGCCAGGAGTCGCCGTCAGAGCTTGCCGATCTTCACGCGGGAATCCGGATGCTCGCGATGGAACCTGGGGTTCAAAATCGGTGGTCTACGTGACGTCGCAAAAACCGTTCGAAACAGTAGGCTATGCACAGGGAGGGCGGTAAAGGTATACGCCTGTGGCGCGTGAGCGAATTTCGGCTTTCCGGGGTGACTCCAGTCCTGGGTGGTCGGCACTTCGTTCACCATGGCTTGAGCCATTCCGCTCATGGTGATTATCCCCAATTTCCGCGGATTCGCCACGGTCGCGAAATCTGAATTCCGAGATTACTCCAGGGAAGTATCAGATTTTTCGACAGCCTAGGTAAGGCATTCAACCTAATAACTAAATCTGGCGCGAGAAGCCTGCCGAGATCTCTGACACTACTGGGAATAGTATCGTCTCGGCACAAAACCACGACGCCTGCTTTCGGCAGACACAGGGTTCTGTGAAGAGTCTGCGTTAACACGGAAATGGCGGGTTTCCGCGGCGGGAGACGGTTTCACACAGTCTGCGCCGTTTTTGAGCGCCTTCCGTGACGGGCACATCGTCACGTCCAGCCTTTTTCAATAAGCAGCGAACAAGAGCAGGTATTTCAAGGCGGTTGCATCGTGAAACGTGGACGGGCAGGGTCGTGGTGTCGCTGGCTCTATAGTCTAAATCAGGGTTCCTCTTGTTTGATTTGCATAATGTAACCTTTAACTTCTCTAACATCTGGGATAGCGAAGAGTCCAATTTCTTTCGTGGTTGGATTAAATTTGCCATAATCATCCACGTCGCGTGAGAAAATTAACGAGCCACTGTCGCTATAGTATTTCCGGATTTCAATAAAATGGCGGATAATAACTTTCTACAGACAACCAAATCACGCTACTAAAAACTAGAAGACGTTGATGGGTCACGACGTAGATGATTCGAAGAGATCTCCAGTAATGCCAAAACGGCTGTACAATCATTGCTAGCCCAGATAGGATCAATAAGATGGCCATACTATGCTGCTCTGATAGGCTAGCCCTGGCAGTGGCTGCCTTATATTCGGCGAACACTGCGAACGCCGTCCAAGGAATCCCAACCAGAAACCAGTACAATCCCTTGATTGATGCGTACCGCATCGCGTTCGGGTATCCAATCCAGAGGGGCTGTTCCCCCGGGCGCATCTCGTGCCGTACAATTTTGGGAGCGATTATTGTCATATACTCGGATCACTCCAGAACCCGAAAATCCCGGTGCGAGATGATACGGAAATTGTCGGTTATGGTGTCGCGCCAAGTCGTCCACTCTCGTGGCAGGCGTTGCTTGAAGAAGTGATCGATCGCTTTGGTGAAGAGGTCGAAGTTGGCGTAGAACCTGTTGTGGGTCACCTCGCGATGCATGACGCCCCATAATCGCTCGATGGCGTTGAGGTGGGGGGCGTAGGCGGGCTGGAAGATCAGCTTGATGCGGCAACCCGGCCTCTCCAGCCATTGTCGGACCAGGCGGGCATGGTGATAGCGGGCATTGTCGGCGAAGACGTAGATCCGCTTCTTTCCGGGGTTGTCGGCCTCCAGCTTCTCGAACAGCGCGATGGTCGAGGCGGCGTTGATCCGCTCGGCCTGGACCAAGGGGCAGTGGAAATTCTCCAGATTGAGCGCGCCGTGGAGGTTGATGCGCTGGCGTCCCGAGGTCCGCCTCAGCGCCACCTTGTCGCCTTTTTTGACCCAGCCATGGACTGGACGCGACTGGTATTCCGGGTGCACCGCATCGGCGAAGTAGACCACCTCGTCGGCCTCCAGGCCGTTGAGCAACTTGTCATAAGCCTCGATGAAGGCGGCCTGCTCGGCCTCGTCGGCCTGGGCCGGCAGGCTTTCCGGGCGCTTGTATTCGAAGCCCAGGCGATGCATCAGCTTGATGCAGCCGGAATGGCTGTAGATCACCCCCCAGGTCGCCGCGATATGCGCCGCCACCTCGCCCGTGTCGCGGTAAAGCCGTTCGCCCAGATGCGCCGAAAGGTCCGCCTCTTGCTCCCGGCTCAGATGGCCCGGCCCGCCGGGCCAGTCGAACAGCGTCAATTCATCCAGACCGCCCGCGCGGTAGCGCTTGAACCAAGTCCGCACCGTGTCGTCGTCGAGGTAGAGCACCCGCGCCACCTCGGCACAGCTCAGGCCGTCATCCAGCAGCAGAACGGCGTTCGCCCGCCGGGCCACCCCATGGCTCTCGCTCGGGTGCCCCATCACCGCCCTCAGGGCCCCCCGCTCCTTGGCACTCAGAAATCCACCGCGAATCATGCCCCCGAGAAGAATCGATCAACGGCCGGATTGCCAGAGCTTTTTTCGGGTCTCTGAGGAGTCGGGGTATATTCCACATATCCTCCGTCATTTGGTCTCGTAGTGGAGTCTCTCGTTCCTCGCGCCTCCCCGCTCCTTCAAGGAACTGCTATCTCAGTTGAAGCCCAGCACCTTGGACGGTAGCCAGAGCGCGAGGCCAGGGAAGAGCGTCACCAGGCCGGGTTGTTGGCTGAAGAAACCAGCCAGCGGCTCAAGGCATTTGCTTAATACCTCTATACCCTCACATCCGACATCGAGGGGCGAATTCGGACCTGCATCAGATGAAGGTCGAACGCCCGGAGCATAATCACTGCTTTTCATCGCTTGTGGCGCTGGACGCGTTCTGAAGCGCGAGGGATCTGGCCCGTTCAAGTTTAGCCGCTGCCTTTTCCGGGCGTCGCCCACCTCAACACCTCCCCCGCGATGATCTCCGGCGGGCCAAGCGGCAAGTCCGACATATCGTTGTGTTTAATCCATTCGGCGGATCTCTCGTTGGCTTTCAATGTAGCTTCCAGACTGTCGAAGAACGTGATTGAGACGGTCGTTCCATTGCCTCCGCCAATATTGTACCAACCGAGAAGTCCAGATGCCTCCTTCATCAACGGAACGAACCCCGCTTCAACACGTCGAGCAATCTTACGTTTTTTCTCCACGTCTTGGTAGATCCCGATGGTCGCGAACATTGCAATTCTCCCCTGCACCGATGGACGGCGGTAGTCATGGCGGAATGGGCAACCGTGCATGGCTCGATTCCGCCGACTGCCGATTGACGTCGATCGACATGACGCTTCCCCTCCGTCTCATGGTAACCGAAGTAGGCGCGATTTAGGTGTGATTCCTAATATCGCCTTTGGACCAAAAGGACTCCATTAGCATTATCTATCGTTACGGAAATTCCCGGAGGTGGTCCAGACTTCCTGGGATGGAGAGCTGACATGGGCCGATAATCGGGTGCGCCGGGAGGCCATCGCGGTGTTCGAATGCGACTCCCACGGGACCGGCGGCGGCGCGGATCGCCCGGCGGCCCTACCATCTAGCGAGCTTTCCGTCCGGTTGCATTGCCGCTGCTTCCTGGCCCAGACGAACCCCCGCCATGGACCGAAGGGTGGCCCGGGGAGGAAACCTGCCGCTCAACCCGCGCGCAGGATTCCAGCGGCGGCGTTGGCGAAGACGCGGCAGCCGGCGACGATGTCCGCGTCCGCCGTGTCTTCCTCGAAGGCGTGGCTGACACCGCCGATCGAGGGCACGAACAGCATGGCGCAGGGCATCACCTCGGCCAGGATCTGGGCGTCGTGGCCGGCGGCGCTCGGCATCGACATCCAGTTACCGGGTTCGAGGGCCTCGGCCGCCTCGGTGAAATGCTTTTGCAAATCCGTGTCCATCAGGGTCGGCGTCACGTGGTGGCCCTTGGCCTCCAGCGATATCGCGACCGGTCCCGCCGCGTTGGCCTCGTCGACCAGGCCGCGAAGCGCCGCTTCCAGGCCGTCGAGCCGCGTCAAATCCGGATCGCGGAACTGGAACAGCATCTCGGCCCGGCCCGGCACGATCGACTGCGCGCCCGGATCGAAGCTGGCGTGGCCGATGGTCCAGACCGTTCGCTTGCCGGCCAGCTTGAAGAAGGACTCGCGGATCCGGTGGCCGAGGTCGATCAAGGCGACGCCGGCGTCCTTGCGCCGGACCATCGGCGTGGTGCCGGCGTGGTTCTGCTGGCCCTCGAAGTCGATCTCGAAGCCGCGCAGGCCGACGATGCCGGTGACCACGCCGATTCCATTCCCGGTTTCCTCGAGATAGGGGCCCTGCTCGATATGGGCCTCGAGGTAGCCCCGGTAGCGGCCGGCCTCATGGCGTACCGCCGCCACGCCGTCGAGGCCGGCCTCGACCAGCGCGTCCGCCAGGCGTTGGCCCTTGCTGGAGGTGGCGGTTTCGATGACATCCGTGCCGAGGGTGCCGCAAAAGGATCGGCTGCCGAGGAAGCCGTGGAAGTTGCCCTCTTCGTCGATCCAGGAGGCAACGTCGACGGCGAGGTCCCGGGTCTCGTCCGACTCGGCGAGAGCCTGGGCGACCTCGATGCCGTACATCACGCCCATGGCGCCATCCAGCCAGCCGCCCTTCGGTTGGGTATCGCTGTGCGAGCCGATCAGCAGGGCCGGACCGGCGTTTCGCGACCGTCCGAAGACGTTGCCGACGCCATCGATGGCGGCATCGAGGCCGGCCTCCGTCATCCGCTCGACCAGCCAGTGCCGGGACGCCACGTCCACGGGCGAAAGCGACAGCCGGATGACCCCCGGATCGTGGGCGCCGAAGGTCCTCAAATGACGCAGGTTGGCGATCAGCCGTTCGCCGTTGATCTCGACCATGGGTTCGTCCTTCCGTTTTTGCCGCTCGGCCGCCGCGCAACCGGGTGGGCGCGAGGCCGACAAGGCCGCGTTCCAGTAGGTGAGCATAGTCGGCCGCATCGAGGCGTGCGATCCCCCTCGGTATCTGTTAGCCGTCGCCGCCGAGGAAGGGGGCGAATCCGCGCATCGGATAGCGTCTGCCGTTCCGGCGGAAGGGGAGGCCGGCCCGCCACCGCCGGCCGATGTGCGGGCGATCGATCTGGTGAAAAATCCCGCGCGATCACGGGTGGGGCTCGGTGTCGACCTCGCGCGGATGGCGGACCGCTCGCTCGCCTCGGCGAGGATCGGCGGGTCTGGGATCTCCTCGCCCGCGTCGGCCCCAGCGATCTTGCCGGCGTTCAAGTAGCGCCCATGCAGCCCCGCCGTTTCCGCCACCGCCGGGTCGAGCCGCCATTCGAGGTCGTCATCGCCGTCCGCCGGCTCGATCCGGGTCACGCTCGCGCCCATGTCGGCGAACGGCTTGCCGCAATAGGCGCCGGCGACGCCGCCCGCCACTTCCAGAACACGCACGCCGGCGAGGGCCAACTCGGTCATCGTCTATTCCATGTGAAGCGGCAAAGGGAACGGTCGGAGGGCCGCCGCCAGTATGACCGCCAGCGTGGGCCCCTGGCCAGGGCGGGCCGGCCAGGGGAAGGCGGACGAGAGGCCGAGCACTCGCATGCCCATCCGCCAGGGCCGCGCCGAGACGGCTCCTTCAACCGTGCAAATTCGGCGCCTCGTTCCAATTTCACGGGGTGTCGAGAACATTTCGAATTGACCGCTTTATGTACCATATGAATTGACCGCTTCTTGTTGTGGTTGTTGGGCCTGTGGATAAGTGGGGAACCCGCCGTGGCGGGTTGTCCACTTATCCACAGGCCGGGCGCGCGTCGAAGCGGTTCACGCGGCCGCTCTGCTGTTCTTGGTTTCGTCGAGGACGGTGCCGTCGGCCTGATATCGGGCCAGCCGGCGGGGGCCGTGGAAGACCGCCAGGGTGCCGCCGGAGTATTCGTGGACCCGCACCGATGCCTTGACGTAATGGCGGCGGTGGCGATCCTCCGGGATCTGCAGCACCAGCCGCTTGTAGCGCACCGTGTTGTCGTTGCCGACGATCCGGTCCTCCTGGATGCACAGGATGTCGTCGAGCGATCCGGTGAAGGGGACAAAGGCCGAGCCCTCGGCTTCGGCCGGCACCGCGAAACGGGCGTTGTGGCGGGGCAGATAAATCTCGCGCAGGAACGCGTTGGCCTCGGCCATCGTGGTGATGGCGGCCAAGCGCAGTTCCTGCGGCAGGCGATTCTGCAATGTCGCGAACATGCGCTCCGAGCGCCCCCGGGCCTCGGGGGAGTAGGCCGGGATCAGTTCGATGCCCAGCTGGCCCAGGGCTCGGCCCACCTGGGTCGGGTTGTTCTTGTCCACCTTGCCGCCGGCCTCGGGCGTGTGCCAGTAGTGCGAGGCCCGGTCGGCGTAGAGCGAGCAGAACAGCCCCCGGACCTCGATCACCTCGCCCAGGGCCCGGAAGCTGCTCATGGTCCCCTCTTCGTCGACGAAGAAGGCCGAGTAGATCTCGCTGGTTGCGTCATCCATGGTGACGATCAGGTCCCACCACTGCCCGGGAACCCATTGGTGGGTCGAGCCGTCCTGGTGCAGCATCATGGCGGGCAGGGCGCGGCGCGGCCGCTTGCGCCGGTGCGCGCCTCGCCGCGGTGCCGGACGTTTGCGCCCGTGGGCCTGGAGCGTCAGGCGGACCCAGTTGTAGCTCCGCGTGAAGCCGTGCTCATCGAGCAGCTTCTCGTGGAAGTGCTTGGCCGTGAAGTCCCAGTAGCGCGTGTCGAACAACTCCAGAACCTCCATCACCGTGTCCACCGGCACCCGGTGCCCCGAGACCTTGCCCAGCCGGCGGTCATACAGACCCTCCGCGCCTTCCGCCTCAAAGCGACCCCGCCAGCGCCGGAACGTTCGCTCGCTCATCCCCAGGATCGACGCCGCCTCCGACTGGCTCAGTCGCCGCCGCTTCGCGCGCTCCAGAATCTCCTCGAACTTCATCTGCCGTAGTCCTTGCAACACCTCGGCCCGCTTCATCGCCGCCCTCCTCGAAGGCGACGTTCTAAACCGGACAGATCACATGGTACCTACGGCGGTCATATCGTGTGTTAGCGACAGTTCCAATTTCACGGGGTTGCCGTATCGCCCGGCGTATGGTCATTTATAGCGTTCCTCATTCGTTCTATACCCCGACTCCTCAGAGACCCGAAAAAAGCTCTGGCAATCCGGCCGTTGATCGATTCTTCTCGGGGGCATGATTCGCGGTGGATTTCTGAGTGCCAAGGAGCGGGGGCCCCTGAGGGCGGTGATGGGGCACCCGAGCGAGAGCCATGGGGTGGCGCGGACTTGGTTCAAGCGCTACCGCGCGGCCCGGCGGGCGAACGCCGGTCTGGATGAATTGACGCTGTTCGACTGGCCCGGCGGGCCGGGCCATCTGAGCCGGGAGCAAGAGGCGGACCTTTCGGCGCATCTGGGCGAACGGCTTTACCGCGACACGGGCGAGGTGGCGGCGCATATCGCGGCGACCTGGGGGGTGATCTACAGCCATTCCGGCTGCATCAAGCTGATGCATCGCCTGGGCTTCGAATACAAGCGCCCGGAAAGCCTGCCGGCCCAGGCCGACGAGGCCGAGCAGGCCGCCTTCATCGAGGCTTATGACAAGTTGCTCAACGGCCTGGAGGCCGACGAGGTGGTCTACTTCGCCGATGCGGTGCACCCGGAATACCAGTCGCGTCCAGTCCATGGCTGGGTCAAAAAAGGCGACAAGGTGGCGCTGAGGCGGACCTCGGGACGCCAGCGCATCAACCTCCACGGCGCGCTCAATCTGGAGAATTTCCACTGCCCCTTGGTCCAGGCCGAGCGGATCAACGCCGCCTCGACCATCGCGCTGTTCGAGAAGCTGGAGGCCGACAACCCCGGAAAGAAGCGGATCTACGTCTTCGCCGACAATGCCCGCTATCACCATGCCCGCCTGGTCCGACAATGGCTGGAGAGGCCGGGTTGCCGCATCAAGCTGATCTTCCAGCCCGCCTACGCCCCCCACCTCAACGCCATCGAGCGATTATGGGGCGTCATGCATCGTGAGGTGACCCACAACAGGTTCTACGCCAACTTCGACCTCTTCACCAAAGCGATCGATCACTTCTTCAAGCAACGCCTGCCACGAGAGTGGACGACTTGGCGCGACACCATAACCGACAATTTCCGTATCATCTCGCACCGGGATTTTCGGGTTCTGGAGTGATCCGAGTATATTCAAAGCCCGATGAAATAAAGACACCATTGGGGACGATACGCGAGCATGGGACGTCGAGACGCCAATGGATACGCTGACACCGGCGGAACGCAGCGAGCGCATGGGCCGGGTCAAGGGGCGGGACACCAAGCCGGAACTGAAGGTGCGGCGGCTGGTCCACGCCATGGGCCATCGCTACCGGCTGCAAGTCGGCCACCTTCCCGGGCGACCCGACATGGTTTTCGGCCCGAGGCGCAAAGTCGTCTTCGTGCACGGCTGTTTCTGGCACCGCCATCCGGGGTGCAAGCTCACGCGAATGCCGAAGAGTTGTTTAGAGTTCTGGCGGCCGAAGCTCGAGGGCAATCGGGCGCGCGATCTGGAGAACCAGCGCCGGCTCGAGGAGCTTGGGTGGCGCTGGCATGTCGTCTGGGAGTGCGAGCTCGTCGACGAGGTCGCCTTGCGGCGACGGCTTGACGCCTTTCTATCCGCCGAGAAAGAGGAGCCCGCCGCGTCATGAGATCTGTCGAACTCTTCACCGGCGCGGGTGGTCTAGCGATGGGTCTCTCGCTCGCCGGCGTCAAGCCCCTGGCATTGGTCGAGCGGGACCGGTGGGCATGCGACACCATTCGGGTGAATGCCGAGCGCGGCTTCCCGCTCGTCGCCGATTGGCCACTCATCGAGGGCGACGTGCGGGATTTCGACATGGCCCCCCCTTCCGGCGGCGTGGACATCGTGGCCGGTGGCCCGCCCTGCCAACCATTCTCGATGGGGGGCAAGCACCGGGCCTATCGTGACGACCGGGACATGTTTCCAGTGGCCGTCGACGTGGTCCGCCGCCTCCGTCCGCGCGCCTTCATCTTCGAAAACGTGCGCGGCCTGACGCGGCCAAGCTTCGGCAATTATTTCCAGTACGTCCTGCTCCAAATGACCTTTCCGGAGATCCGCCGGAAGGAGAGCGAGATGTGGACCGATCATTTGGCCGTGCTGGAGCGGATGAAGACGCGGGCGCGTCACGTGGGTCTGACCTACAATGTTGGAAGATTATCCCCTTGTATCATGTCATGAAACTACCTATATTAAAGGGGTTAGGAGACATGAGATGCCCAAAGCCCCTACCGTTTACGACTTCATGAAACGCTTTCCAGACGACGACGCATGCCTTGAGCATGTTATGCGCCTCCGCTATGGCGAGACGTTCGATTGCCCGTCCTGTGGTCGCAACGGCCGTTACAGCCGCATCAAAAAACGCCCCGTTTACCAGTGCTCCTACTGCTCGCATCAGATTTCGCCGAAGGTCGGAACGCCGTTTCAGAAGAGCCGGACTCCCCTGCAAAAATGGTTCTATGCCATTTTCCTGTTCACCACGACGCGGCACGGCGTATCGGCGAAGGAAATCCAGCGGCAAATCGGCGTGACCTACAAGGCCGCGTGGCGCATGGGCCATGAAATCCGCAAGTACATGGCCGACGTTGACGGCGATCCGATGCTTGGAGGTCATGTCGAAGTCGATGAAACCGTGATTGGCGGCCGGCGCAAGGGCGGCAAGCGCGGTCGGATGGGCGAAAACAAGACCATCGTTTTCGGGATGCTAGAGCGTGGCGGCGACGTCATGACCCGCGTGGTGCCAGACGTCCAGCGGGATACGCTTGAGCCGCACATTAAGGAAAACGTCGCCCAAGGCTCGACCATCAGCACGGACGAACTGAAGTCCTACAACAAGCTTCCCAAAGCGGGCTACGAGCATGGCTCGGTCAACCATAGCGCCGAGCAATGGCGCCAAGGCATTCACTACACCAATTCGCTCGAAGGCTATTGGTCGATCTTCAAGCGGTCGATCCGCTCGACGCATGTCCATGTCAGTCGGAAACATCTCGATAAGTACCTCGGGGAATTCGAGTTTCGTCACAATCTTCGGAAAGACCCGAAGTTGATGTTCGACGTGCTGGTGATGGCTTTTTGACCATCCGCCCGAGGATGTCATCGAATACTCCCATGTCCCCATCGGCTGGGTGTTCGGCCGCGAACTGATCCAGTCGGCCGAGTTTCCTGGCCTCTTCAAGGCTGAGATATTTACCGCGCGCCATCGCCCTCAATCTCATGCTCATTTGCAGATACCATTCTGCTGGCGAAATAATGTGACCCCCGGAAAATTACACTAGCTCCTTCATTTAGAAACGCCGAAGAAATATTACCTCGCTCAATATCACTTAAATTGGACTCATGGTAAATATACACTCGGCCTGTAAACAACAAACCGGATGAGGCAACAGCCGATGATTCTCCTGGGGCCCCTCATTCGCAGGGTGTTATTAAAGTCTTCTTTAAACAAATCACTTAGCGTCTTCGGAGGTCGCTGAATAGCTGTCGACTCTGGCTCGACTGAATCGCCCTCAAGTATTTTCTCAGGGACGTCAACAATCCTGGGCGGCAATTTGGTTACGCCCCAGTTACGCAATTCTTTGAGTGTTAAATGCAAATCACGGAGAGAGTGGCCGGAATCAGGGGCATTAGTCTGCTTTTGGTGATCTTCACGCCAGCGCCACAGATATACACCCCCACAAAATGCGAGGGAGATGAAAAATGCTACACCAAACCGCAAAGCCTCAACCCATGTTTCTGAAGGCACCGCCATCATTTGGGATGCCGCCCAGCGCATCGGATATAGATCAAGGGCATTAAGGATCGCATTAATAAAGCGGATGCCGAGAGCGGTTGCGACCACACCCCCAGCCCAAAAAAGAAACGTCCCAGCAGCGCTCCGCTCAGCAATCTGACAGTTCTGCCCCGCCCCTCACGCGAGTCCGCATCATAGCTCGCGTCGGAACATGACGCTAGGGGATAATCGCCCAATCTTGTCTCGCAGGTGCTGAACGCGGCGGATTTCGGCGTGTCGCAGAAACGCGAACGCGTTTTCATCGTAGGTTTTGGCGACGACCTCGACGTTCTGTGGTCGTTTCCCGAGCCCACTCACTCGCTAGATGGTCTGCTCGAGTCACAGTGGCTAAGCGACGACTACTGGGATCGGCATGAGATCTCCGCACGGCGAAGGCCCCCGCCGCCCGATCGGATGGCCAGACGCATCGATGCAATGTGGCGACGAAATTTCCATGAACCGGGCGAGCCTCGGCCGTGGCGGACGGTACGCGACGCATTCGCCGACATGCCATCCCCCGACACCGGCCGAGGGGAGAGCGGTTTCCACAATCATGGCCATCAACCGGGCGCGCGCCCATATAAAGGGCACACGGGTAGTCCGCTCGACTTGCCGGCCAAGGCGTTGAAGGCCGGCGATCACCGCGTTCCTGGTGGGGAGAACATGATGGTGCTCGACGACGACTCGACCCGCTATTTCACCGTGCGCGAGGCTGCCCGCTTGCAGTGCTTCCCCGACGGCTATGTCTTCCACGGCGCCTGGTCGGAGACGATGCGCCAACTGGGCAATGCCGTGCCCGTGTCCTTGTCCCGGGCCGTCGCGGCCAGCGTCGCGGCGAGCCTCGCCCGCCGCCCCAATCATCTCGCACACGGCCCGGATCCGATGTAGGTTCCCCCGCTTTTGGCAAACGGGGAGGGAAGCGCCATGAAGCTCGGACTGTCGATCGGCTATTCGGGAGCGCGAATGGAACTGCCCGTTGAACGTGTCCAGCGGGCGGAGAAGCTCGGCTACGACAGCGTGTGGACGGCGGAGGCCTATGGTTCCGACGCGGTGACGCCCTTGGCCTACCTCGCCGCTGTCACGGAGCGGATCAAACTCGGCACTGGCATCATGCAGGTGGCGGCGCGCACCCCGACCAACGCGGCAATGGCCGCCGGCACTATCGACGCAATGGCCGGCGGCGGTCGTTTCATCGCCGGGCTCGGCGTTTCGGGGCCGCAGATCGTCGAGGGCTGGTACGGCCGCCCCTGGGGCCGGCCGTACTATTGGCTGAAGGACTATGTCGAGATCATGCGCAAGGTCTTCCGCCGCGAAGCGGGGCTGACGCACGATGGCAAGCAGATACGGCTGCCGACCGACGAAGTGGGTGCCTTGGGTGTCGGCAAGCCGTTGAAATCGATCCTGCACATGAACCCCGAGATTCCGATTTTTATCGGCTCCGGCAATGAGGCGACGGTGCGGCTCACGGGCGAGGTCGCCGACGGCTGGCTGCCGCTCGGCTTCGCCCCGGGCACGCTCGACGAATACCGCCCCTGGCTCGAACAGGGTTTCGCGCGGGCGGGCGGCGGCAAGGGCTTTCACAACTTCCAGATCCAGGCCTCGGTCCACGTCGAGATCGACGAGGACGTACAGGCCGCCCTCGACCGGATGAAGCCGCGCGAGGCGCTCTATATCGGCGGCATGGGCCACCGGGACAAGAACTTCCACAAGGAGATGATGATCCGCCGGGGCTACGCCGACGCGGCGGCGCGGATCCAGGAACTCTATCTGGACGGCGCCAAGGACGAGGCCGCGGCCGCCGTGCCGGACGAATGGGTTGACGCCAAGGCCCTGATCGGCCCGCCGGCCCGGATCAAGACGCGCTATCCGGCCTGGGAGAATTCCGGCGCCACGTCGTTGACGGTCCGAACGAATCAGGACGCGGCGGTCGACCTGATGGCCGAAGCCGCGCGCCTCAACCCAGCTCGCGGTTGAGCGCGGGAGCCCGGACCGTGAGCCAGAACGCGACGCCCGCGATCGTCGAAAGCTGGAACGAGTGGGACCCGCTTCGCCATGTCATCGTCGGCCGCGCCGACGGCGGCTGCATCCCTCCGCCGGAACCGGCGCTCGATGCCAAGGTGCCGGAGGACAGCGACATGCGGGGTCAATTCGGCCCCCGCCCCCAGGAGGCGGTGGACCGCGCCGACGAACTGCTGGACAACTTCACCCTCCATTTGGAAGCCCGCGGTATCCGGGTCGACCGGCCGACGCCCTTGGACTTCAACCAGCCCTCGGCGACGCCCGACTGGGAAACCGAGACCATGTTGGGCTGCATGCCGCCCCGCGACGTGCTGCTGACCGTGGGCAAGGAGATGCTGAAAGCGACGATGAGCTATCGCTGCCGCTGGTTCGAATATCTCTGCTACCGCCCGTTGCTGCAGCGTTATTACGACGAGGACCCGGGCATGCGGCACGAGGCGGCGCCGAAGCCGCGCCTGACCGACGCCGACTACCGGCCCGACTACCTCTCCGACAGGATCGGCGTCCAAAGGCGGCTGGAGTGGACGGCGGACAGGTTCTTCGTGACGACGGAGGAGGAGCCGCTGTTCGATGCGGCCGACGTGCTGCGCTTCGGCCGGGACCTCGTGGTACAGCACGGCTTCACCACCAACCTCAAGGGGATCGACTGGCTCGCCCGCCTCTTCCCCGACCACCGGGTGCACGCGGTGAACTTTCCGGGCGATCCCCATCCGATCCATATCGACGCCACCTTCACGCCGATCCGCCCGGGGTTGATCCTGAACAACCCCCAGCGCCGCCTGCCGGACGAGCAGCGCGAGCTGTTCGCGCGCAACGGCTGGGACATCGTCGACGCGGCCCAGCCCGCGCACAACGAACCGCCGCCCTTGTGCTATTCCTCGGTCTGGCTGTCGATGAACGTGCTGATCCTCGACCCCAAAACCGTCTGCGTCGAGAAATCCGAGGTCTACCAGGCCGAGCAGCTCTCCAAGCTCGGCCTGGAGGTGGTCGAGGTCGAACTGCGCGACGCCTATGCGTTCGGCGGCGGCCTGCACTGCTGCACGGCGGACGTCCGCCGCGAGGGCGGCCGCGAGGACTACTTCCCCAAGCAATGAGCGGGCCTTACAGCAGCCGCATCTGCTCCGGCGGCTTGAGTGCCTCGACCTCCTCGGCCAGCGGCGGGAGGCATTCGGGATCGTCGAAGCGGACGTTGTTCACCCGGCGGTCGACCTTGAAGGCGGTGAGGGCCGGATCGGCGTTGGCGACCAGGACCTCGCCGCCCGCCTCGCCGGCGAGCCAGGGGGCGTATACGTCGGGTGGCAGGATCACGGGCATGCGGTGGTGGATCGGGCGGAGCGCTTCGCTCGCTTCCGTGGTCAGGATCGCGAAGGTCTCGAGCGGCTCGTCCGCCGCCGGCCGCCAGCATTCCCAGATGCCGGCGAAGGCGAAGGGGCGGCCGTCTGCGAATGTGATGCGGTAGGGCTGCTTGGCGCCGTTCTCCGTCCGCCATTCGTAGAAGCCGTCGGCGGCGACCAGACAGCGCCGCGAGCGGTAGGCGGCGCGAAAGGCGGGCTTCTCGGCCACGGTTTCGCCACGGGCGTTGATCATCTTGTGGGCGATGTCGAGCGATTTGGCCCAGGGCGGCACCAGGCCCCAGCGCAGGATGGCGATCTCGCGCCCCGCCTCGCCCGGCCGGACCACGGCGGCGAGCTGGGTCGGCGCGATGTTGTAGCGCGGCGCCAGGTTGCCGCCGCCGGTGGCGCCAAAGGTCTGGCGCACCGATTCCAAGGGCGAGGTCAGGCTGTATCGTCCGCACATGGACGCTAGACTAGCCCGGACTTCTCACACTATCCATGGCCTCGGCGCCGCTGTCGGCCCGACAGGGCAGGAGCGCCGCGCCGTTCGATGTGGTTCATCGGGCAAGCGGCGCGACGCACCCTGTCGGGCCGACAGCGGCGCCCAAAGGGTCGATCCGGGCCGGCCGCTCGACGCGGCGAAGGCCTTCGACGTAGCCCCGCTACGCCTTCAGGCCTTCACCACGCCGAGCGGACCCGGCCCAATTCGACCGAGGCCGCGGATAGTGTGAGAAGTCCGGGCTAGCATGAAGAAATCGCTCGTTTCCGCCCTCCACCATGAACTGGAGGGCGAGGTTCGGGCTCATGTCCGATCGACGGCGAGGGAGAACAAACGAATGACGGACGAAATCACGTCTCCACGCGCCACGGGGCGCTGCATGTGCGGCAGCATTAGATATTTCATCACCGGGCCGATCCGCGACGTCTCGGCCTGCCACTGCGTCGAATGCCGCCGCTTCACCGGCAGCGTCTGGCACGCGACGGCGGCGCGGCGCGGCGACCTCCAGGTGCGCGACAACGGGCGCCTGAAATGGTTCCAGTCCTCGCTCCGGGCGCGGCGCGGCTTCTGCGCCAACTGCGGCTCCAGCCTGTTCTTCGACAACGAGTTGAACGACTACATGGTGGTCACCGCCGGCACGCTCGATGCGCCCACCGGCATCACCCACAAGGCGCATATCTTCCTCGACGAGAAGGGCGACTATTACGACGTCGACGACGACCTGGCCAAATACCCCCGTAGCGGCCACGGATTGACCATCCCCGAGGCCTGAGTGCTCCGGGCGCCGGCACTCAATCGCCGCGCAACCAGCCGCGCGCCAGTTGATGCGCGATGGAGAGCGGCGGCGGCATGCGGGTGGCGCTCTTGTCATCACAGCTTTCCACCATCCGGGCGGCCTCGGCGCGGGTGAACCAGCGGGCGTCCTGCAGCTCCTCCTGGTCGAGGTGGATCTCCTTGTCCTCGGCGTAGGCGAAGCAGCCGATCATCAGCGAGGAGGGGAAGGGCCAGGGCTGGGAGGAGTGATAGCGGACCCGGCCGATGGTGATGCCGACCTCCTCCATCACCTCGCGCATCACCGCTTCCTCGATGTTCTCGCCCGGTTCGACGAAGCCGGCCAGCGCCGAATAGACCCCGTCGTCGAAATGCGGCTGGCGCCCGAGCAGGACGTTCTCGGCCTCGTCGAAGATCAGCATGATCGTCACCGGGTCGGTCCGCGGGAAATGCTGGGCGCGGCAGTCCTCGGCCTGGCACTGGCGCATGTAGCCGGCTTCCTTGGCTTCCGTCGGCCGGCCGCAGACGGCGCAGAAGCCGTGGCGCGCGTGCCAGTCGATGATCGAACGGCCTTGGCTGAGCACGGCCGCCTGATCGCCCGCGGCCTGGCTCGCCGCCGAGCGCACGTCGAGATAGCGCCCCGCCTCCGGGAAGGCGCGGGGGTCGTGGGAGCGGGTGATGTCGATGGCGAAGTGCGGCACCCCTTCGTGCAAGCCCAGCAGGACCACCATGGCGCCGTCCTCGACGAATTCCCGGACCTCCTCGCCGCTCCGCCAGGAAACGCGGACCTCGTCCTCGACCTCCATCAGGGCCTTGAGCTTGGACAGCACGAGATACCTGGCATCCCCCCGGCGCTTCTGCGCCTGAAGCCAAAGCTCGTCGCGGCGAACGTGGCCGGCGCGGTCGAACCAGCCGCCGGCGAAGGTATGGATATGCAAGGCTCGCTCTCCCCTCCCAAGGCCCCTCGCGCGCCGCGCGCCGGGCGGGGCCAACCTGCCACAGCGACGGGCGCGGGACAACGAAACGGCGCCGATGCGTTATGCTCGGCGCCAAGCGGGGAGGGGGCATGGGCAAGGAACTGGAAGGCTTCGTTCAGCGGTTGACCGCGCTCGGCGGCGGCTCGGGGGATTCGCGCGCGCTCTATGACGATTGGGCGGCGAGTTACGAACGGAACCTGCAAGGGGATTACGGTTATGTCGCACCGGGAATCGCCGTTGCCGCCTTTGCCGCGCGGTGCACGGACAGGGGAGCACGGATCCTCGATCTCGGCTGCGGCACCGGGCTTGTGGGCCAAGCGCTGGCGGCGGCGGGCTACGGCCGCATCGACGGCGTCGACATCTCGCCCGGCATGCTGGGGCAAGCGCGGGCCAAGGGCGTCTACGGCGATCTGATCGAAGCGGACCTCACCAGGCCGTTCGGCTTGGATGCGGCTTACGACGCGGCCATCGCCGTCGGTTGTTTCGGCGGCGGGCACGTCGGGCCGGAGCATATCGCCTTGATGATCGACTGCGTCCGTCCGGGTGGCCCGTTGGTGCTCTATATGAACGCCATTCCCTACGACGCGGACGACTACCCGGCCCACTTCGCGCGGCTGGAGGCGGAGGGGCGCTGGCGGCTGCGGGGAACGGAACGCTCCAACTACATGGAAGTACTGGACCGGCCCGGCTGGGTGGTGGTCGCCGAGGTCGGCGGATGAACGCGGTGCAAGACAGGCTAGTCTGGGACGCGCACGCGGGTTTCGAGCTCAATACGGTCGCCGACCTCGAGACGTTGGCGGTCTGGAAGGCGGCTGGCGTCGACTTCCTCTCGGTGAATGTCGGCTACGACGTCGTGCCCTGGACGGCGACGGTGACGGCCCTGGCGCTCGCCCGCGACTGGGTCCGGCGCACGGATGGCTACCGCCTGATCGGCCGGGCGGGCGAACTAATCCAGGCGCGGGCGGCGGGCGAGATGGCGATCGCCTTCGATATCGAAGGCATGGCCGCGCTCGACGGTCGGATCGAGATGGTGCGCCTCTATCACGACCTCGGCGTGAGGCAGATGCTTTTCGCCTACAACTTGAATAACCAAGCAGGCGGTGGCTGCCACGACGAGGATAGCGGCCTCACCGATTTCGGCCGCCGCGTGGTAGCGGAGATGAACGTTGTCGGCATGCTGGTCGACTGTTCCCACACCGGCTACCGGACGACCATGGAGGCGATGGAACTCTCGACCGCGCCGGTCGTCTTTTCCCATTCGAACGCCCGCGCGCTTCGCGATCACGAGCGCAATATCCACGACGAGCAGGCGCTTGCCTGCGCCGCGACCGGCGGCGGCGTCGGCGTCAACGGCATCGGTCTCTTCGTCGGCGAGAACGACACCTCGACCACCGGCATCGTCGATCACATCGACCATTACCTCGATCTGATCGGCCCGGGCCACGTCGGCATCGGCCTCGACTATTTTGACGAGAGCGAAGCGGCTTCGGATTTCAACGCGACCGTCGCCGCCAACGCCCATTATTGGCCGCCCACGCAGTACCCGGAGCGCGCCATCCGCTGTGCCGCCCCCCGTCAGTTCGCCGAGATCGAGGTCGAAATGGCCACGCGCGGCCACGACGAAGCGACCATCCGCGCCGTCCTCGGCGGCAACTTCGCCCGCGTGGCGGAAGTGGTCTGGGGCTGAACCCGCCGCCGGACGATCCGTACCCGATCAGGATCTTTGGGGTTTGAGAATGGCAAAGGCGAGGGCGAAGGCGGCGAGCGCCAGGGCGAGGCCTAAATAGCTTCCGATCGCGCCCCGACAGCCGCCCGAGGGCAGGCCGCACGCGAGGCCCTCGAAGCCGAGCGCCACCACGGCCGTTGTCGGCCCGGGGCCGAGCAAGACGAGGACGAAGCCCATAATCGCCACGGTGGCGCCGCCGTTCGTCGGTGTCGCCTCGCGGACCCGAGGCTGCCACGAAAGGGCGTCCCGTGTCGGAGTCATCGCGCGCCGCGTCGCAATTCCGCCGCACTCGCCAGGGAGTGTCGGTCGCCAAGGAGCCAATTCCATGCCGCTCATCTCGATTGGTTGGACCCGCTCGCCGCGTGTCGGTTACCTCGCCGCCGGCCTGATTCAAGGCCTGGCGATCGTCGCCGCCGGGGCGCTCGACGGTCTCGACTGGCCCTTCGCCCCGGTCGACTGGGAGACGAGTCCCTCCGGGCTGTCGCGGCCGATCGAATGCGGGCTGATACTGGCGTTCACGCTCTCGCCCTGGTTGGCGATGCTCGCTTGGGAGACGGGCCGTCGTGCCCGGGTCGCGGTCGCCGCCGGTGTCCTGCTGGTGGTGATCGCCGGTCTCGCCATCCATGCCCAGGCGAGTTTCGGCGGCCGGGCGAACGACGTTTTCGACAACGCGATCGCCGTGGCGATCATTCTGCACGTGGCGGCGTTGGGGCTTTGTCTGAGCCCGCCGGCGCCGGGGCGCTGGTTGCCGGGCGACGCCTCGATCCCGGTGCTTCGTGCCGGTCTGACGCTCGCATTCGGCGGGCTCTTCGCGGGGGTGGTCATGGTGACCCTCTGGCTCTGGGGCGCGCTTTTCGAGCTGATCGGTCTCGATTTCTTCGAGGAGCTGTTCGACGAGAGCGAGGTGATGATTCCGATCGCCACGGCCGCGACCGCCTTCGGCATCCAGTTGGTGCGGGAGCGGGAGCGTCTCCGCGAGACCCTGGCCGGCCTGTTGATCGTGGGTGCCCGCTATCTGGGTGCGGTGGTCTGCGCCGCGATCGTGCTGTTCATCGTCTCGCTGCCCTTCACCGGCCTCGAGGTGCTATGGGATACCAACAGCGCGACCGCGCTGTTGGTCACCGTCACCCTGGCGATCCTGATCGCCACGTTCCTGATCGCCGAACGTTCGGGCGAGAGCGAGGGCTTTGGCAAGCCGCTGCTCTGGCTCTATGCGGCGACCCTGGTGCTGCTGCCGGGGCTCGCCACGCTCGCCAATTACGCCATCTGGCTCAGGGTCGACTAGTATGGATTGACGCCCGAGCGGGTGCTGGCGACGGTGCTGGCCCAGGTGGTGATGGTGAAGTCGATCTGGGGTGCCGCCGCCGTGGTGCTGGGTCGCGGCGATTGGCGGGCCTGGCTGCCGAAGGGGGCCGCGCCGCTGTTGGCGCTCGCGATACTCGCCGCCCTCGCCGTGCTGACCCCCATCGCCGACCCCTGGGCGCTCAGCGCCCGCGGCCAAGCGAACCGGCTGATCGCCGGCGTGGTCGACGCCGAAGCCTTCGACTACGGTTATCTGAAGTTCTCCCTTGGCCGGCGTGGCAAGGCCGCACTGAAGCGGGTCGCCGACACGAACGAAATGGCGAACCGCGAGGTGGTGGCGAGACGGCTCGAGTATCTGGCCGAGGCCGAGAACTACCACACGTGGCGGAGCGAGCTTCGGGCGGTCGCGCATCGCGAGACGCTCGAGGGCGATCTGACGGCGGCGATCCGCCCCTGGCCCCCCGGCGCCACGGTGCCGGACGGCTTGATCGACCACCTGCGCCGCCGCTTCGCCAACAATCTGGTCTGGTGTGTCAAGCGGAAGCGGCCCGGCCGGCAATGCCGCCTGGTGGTCGCCAACATGGACGAGGATTCCGAAGCCGAAGTCGTCTTCATCAGTCTCGGCAGTGGCGGCGTGCGGCTTTTCGACCGGGTCGCGGATTCCTGGGTGGTACGGCCGACCATCGGCGGCTTCAGCTACCAGAAGGTTCGCAAGGGCCTGGAGGCGGGCGAGATCCGCACCGAACCCGGCGTCGTGCACGACCTGATCCTGGGGGAGGAGCGGATCAGCTTCCGCCTGAAGTGACCTCGCGCGGGCGGACCGCATAGGCACAGCGCCGGGCACCGGCCGGGATGTGCTCCAGCCGTTCGACCTCGACATCCCCCCCGAGCACGGCGCGGAAGAGGTCCAATTCGGCCCGGCAGAAGCCCTGGAAGGCCGTCGCGGCGACGCAAATCGGGCAGTGATTCTCGACCAGCAGCAGGCCGCCGTCGGCCGTCCGTTCGACCGTCGCCATGTAGCCTTCCTCGGAACGGATCCGAGCCAGCGCCTCCAGCCGCTCGCCGAGCCCGGCGAGGCCATCCAGACGCGCCGAATAGTCGCGCCGCTGCGTCCCGGCCCGGGCTTCCACCAGGCGCTCGAGGCCCGCTTCGCCGAAGGTCTCCCGCATGGCGGCGATCAACTCCAGGCCCAGCGCGGCATGGCCGTCGGGAAAGAAGGCGGCGGCTTCGGGCTTCAAACGCCAGAGCTTGGCCGGCCGGCCGGCGCCGCGCCGCTCGGCCTCATGGGTGACGAAGCCGTCGTCGCGAAGCACATAAAGGTGCTGGCGCACCGCCATGGCCGAGACCCCGAGCCGTTCGGCGAGTTCCCGGGCATCGGTGGGGCCGAAGCGCTTCAACAGATCGAGGATGGTCCGGCGCGTGCCGCCGACGGCGCGGGCGCGGGGAGGGGGAGACTCGTTCATGGAGAGGTTTCTAAAAATTTTTCTTGAATTATTCAAGGGCGCTGGATATATATAGAAAAATCTTTCGAAAGGAGGGAGCCATGACGGCGACGGCGGGTGAGTGGGTGAAAGCCATCGATCTCGTGGCACTGGAGGGCGAGGGCCGCCGGATCTTCAAGCACGGCGGGCGGCAGATCGCCGTCATCAAGTCGGAGACCGGAATTTACGCCTTCAACAACCGCTGCCCGCACGAGGGCTATCCACTGAAGGTCGCCACGCTGGCCGACGGATGCGTCCTCACCTGCAACTGGCATGCGTCCTCACCTGCAACTGGCACGACCGCCTCCGCACAACTGGAAGTTCGACCTGGAGAGCGGCGAGACGCTGGTCGGCGGCGACCGCCTCCGGCGCTATCCGGTCGAGGTGCGCGACGGCGCGGTCTGGCTCGACCTTTCGGAGACGTCGCGGGCGGACCGGATCGAGCGCGCGCTCGAAGGCCTGAAGGAAGCCTTCGAGGTCCACGAATACGACCGCATGGCGCGCGAGCTGGCACGGCTGGACAAGACCGGCGCCGACGAGATGGAAGGGCTTCGCCATGCCTTCGGCTGGGCCCGCGACCACTATGAATTCGGCATGACGCACGCCCAGGCGGCGGCGGCCGACTGGCTGTGGCTGCGCGAGACCCGGGCCAGGGGCGCCGCCCAACGCCTGGTGGGCATGCTGGAGCCGGTGGCCCACCTCGCCTGGGATACGCTCCGCGAGCCGCGCTTTCCCTATAAGGGCCGGGCCAGGCGATTCGATGCCGATCAGCTCGTCGCGGCGATTTTGGCCGAGGACGAGTCGGCGGCCGTCGGCCTCGCCCGGCGCGCGCTCCGCGACGGTCTCGGTTTTGCCGCGCTGCAGGCACCGCTGGCGCGCGCGGCGCTCGCCCACTACCAGGATTTCGGCCATTCCATCATCTATGTCGAAAAGACCCGGTCCCTGATCGACCGCATGGGAGACGGGATGGCGCAAAGCTTGGTGCCGCCGCTGATCCGTGCCCTGGTCTATGCGAGGCGGGAAGACCTGATTCCCGAATTCCGCCACTATGCCGAGGCGCTGGCCGCCTGGGACGCTTCGGGCGTGAAGCGGCCGGCGGCGGCGGACTTCCGGGGCCTTTCAGTCAACCGCGCCCTCGACCTTGCGGCGGCGGCCGGCGGCGATATCGAAGGCCTCTATGACGCGCTCCTGGGCGCCGCGGCCTGGAACATGCTGCACTATGACCTCGCGATGCAGGACCGGAAGGACAACCCGGTCTCCCGCAACATCGGCTGGCTCGACTTCACCCACGCCATCACCTTCTCGAACGCCGTCCGCGCCGCCTGCGAACGCCAGCCTGAACTCTGGCCACGGGGCCTGCTGCAGATCGCCTGCTTTGTCGGCCGCAACGCCGGCTATCTGGATGGGGACGTCGACGAAGACGAATGGGCGGTCGCGGACCCGGCGGCCTTCCTCGGCGAGGTTCTCGATTCCCTCTTCGATCACGGCCGCTTCGAGCACATCGTGGCCTGCCATTACCTGAAGACGACCGTGGCGGCCTGGAAGGAAGTCCAGGCGGCGCCGAACGCGCCCTGGACTGGAATCCTGGCGGCGGCACTCAACCGTTTGGTGAACTCGCCCCTGAAGCGCCGCCATCCGACGCGGGTCGCCCACCAGGCCCTGGGCTTCGTCCGCGCCGAGGGGTAGCTCCTACTTCCCCTCCATGACGAATACCCCGTCCCAGTCGCCCGACGGCGGATCGGCGAGGTAGGCCTCCGCCCGCGCGGCCATCACCCGGGCCGGGCCATCGTCCGGGCCGAGGGCGCGCCAGGCCGTCGCCGCATCGGCAAAACGCCACGCGCGGTAGGCGGCAAGCGCCGCCGCATAGTCGCGGGCCCTGGCCTCGTCTTCCGCGCGCGCACTGGCGGTCTGGGCGAGCGGTTCGAAAATGGGCAGCGGCGTGTCGCGGCCCTTGACCACGACACGGTCGATCTCGCGGAAGAGGATCCGGCTGTCGAGCCTGTCCCGGATGCTATCGCCCACCAGCACGGGGCAGCCGTAGATCCCGGGCAGGCCCTCGAGACGGGAGGCGATGTTCGCCGTCTCGCCGACGGCGGTGTAGTTGTAGCGTCGCTCCGAGCCGACGTTGCCGACGATGGCCGGGCCGGCATGCAGGCCGATCTTGATGCCGAAGCCGTGCTCGCCGCGTGCCACCGCTTCGGCCGCCCTGGCCTCGATCCCCCGCGCCATGGCCAGCGCCGCCGTGACGGCGGCCATCGCATGCTCCTAATTCTCCGCCGGCGCGCCCCACATCGCCATCACCGCATCGCCGATAAACTTGTCGACATAGCCGCCGCTGGCGTGGACCTCGTCGGCGATGAGGGCGAGGTAGTGATTGGTGAGGCGCATCAGATCCTCGGGGCCCACCTTGGTCGAGAGCGCGGTGAAGCCCGTGAGATCGGCGAACATGATGGTGACGTCGCGCCGCTCGCCGCCGAGGCTGAGCGCCCCTGGATCGTCGACCATGCGGTCCACCAGGCTCGGCGCCAGGAAGTGGCCGAAGGCCCTCTGCACCACCCGGCGACGCCGCTCCTCCACCAGGTAGCGGACGATGTAGGCGAGGACGGCGGCGGCGGCGAACATCAGAATTGGGAATGCCGTCGGCAGCCAGTATCCGGCCTCGATCAGCAAGACCTCGGCGAGCCAGGCGAGGGCGGCCAGTACGGGCAGCAGGGCCGCGGCGAACCATGGCGTCAGCCCGAGTCCGAGTAGCGCTCCCAGGAGCGCGAGGCCCGCCGCGAGCGCGATGCCTGCCGCGCGCGGGGTTACCGCCACCCAGTTGCCGTCGAGCACGGCTTGGGCGCCGCCGGCGTGGATGTGGACGCCCGGCACCGTGTCGGCGCCCGATACCGAGACGCCGAGGGACGTCGGCGGACAGCTCGCCCGGACGGTGCGCGCGGGCGGTGGGGCGAGGAAGCGGGAGGCGGGACGTTTGCGGTCCTCCTCGCCCAGTACCGTGCCGACGAAGACCAGCCGCCCGCCGAAGAGCGCGCCCAGGCTCTCCGGCGCCGAGGCGGCGCAAGCCAGGATGTCGGCGAGTGCATAGGTCGGCAACGTCTCGGGGTGCCGGCGTGGGGCGGGAATGATGGCCTCGGGGATCTCGCGCCGCCCGGCGCGGCGGAGCGCGGCGGCGGCCAGGCCGTCGACGGTCTTGCCCCGGCGGGTGCGGTGGACCAGCGTCAGGCGGCGGACGACGCCGTCCGTGTCCCGGGCGATCTCCATCAGGCCCAGGGCCCCACCTTTTGATCGGAGCGGTGCCAGGTAGCGCCGGTCGGGTGACGTCTTGGCCGAACGGCCGAGCACGATCCGCGCTCGATTCTCGGCGAGGGCACGCTGGAAGTTTCGGTCGTAGCCCTTGGTGAAGGCCTCGCCGCTGATGGCCAGCAGCAGGTCGAAGGCGATCGCCTCGGCCCCGGCGGCGGAAAGACCCGTCACCATGTCGGCCCAGATGGGAGCAAAGAGGGCACGCGGCGTCTTGTCCAGGGGCGGCGTCGCCAAGCTGCGGCGATCGAGCGCGACGATGGCGACCTTCGCCGCCTCGCCCGCCGGCTGCTCGGCCGGCGGCAGCCGCGCGCGGGCGGCGAGCGCCAGATCGTAGAGCCGGCCGTCGCCAGGCACCGTTTCGGGCATCAGGCTTTGGAGGAGGGCGGCGATCAGGAGGGCGGCGAGCACCGTCGGCGCCCGGTAACGCCTTCGGTTCCCCATGCCCCCGCCTCGCGCTCCGCCTCAATCGAGACGCAAGAGCGTCAGCGGTCCGGCGTTTTTTCGCACGGTGGCCTTCCGCCGCGCGGCCTCGCCGCCGCCGGCGCGCAGCAGTTCGATCTCGTACTTGCCGCCGGACGTCATTGCCGCCGCGTCTTCGGGCCAGGGCACCTCGCGGCTCGTGGGCTTCAGTTCGGCGATCACCTTGTCGCCCCGCAGCACGCGGACCGCTAGCACCTCCCGCCAGGGGCCGCCTACCAGAACGAAGACCGGCTGGGGCGCGAGTTTCGCGCCGCCGAGGCCGGAGCGGAGCACGACGCCGCCAATGGCGCTAGACTTTCCGAGTTCGATCGTTTCCGGGCATTGCCCCCGGGAGACGTCGACGACCTCGCCGCCCCGCACCAGATAGCGTTGCTCGATGAAGCCGAGCTTGCCGCCCACCACCGTCACTTCGTCGCAGGTGGCATAGTGCTGGAAGACGATCCGGGTATCCTTCGCCAATTCCAGCGCCATATCCGTCGTGACCTCGTCGAAGGGCTGGATCTCGGGCGTGCTCGTGCCCTCGAACTCGAGGACCAACCCCGCGGGCTTGGCCTGGCTCATGCCGGCGGGGCCGCAAAGAGCCAAAAGCAGGCCGATGGCGGGTATCAAATGTCGCGATCGGACCACTTGGCGCGCTCCCCTGTCTCTCCCGAATCGACCGGGATCCTCGCCTCGGAGCCTAACGCACGGCGACGGGCATGCCCAGGATCGGCTATACTGGCCCCACCATGATTGCGATGTCACTCGATTATCGGCTAGCCAGCTGCCTCGTCGCCTTGCTGCTGCTCCTCGGTTCGCAAGGCGCCAATGCCGCCGAGCACCTCGGCTTTGATCCCGGCCGTTATCATGCCCTGGTCATCGGCAACAACGACTATGTCCATCTGCCGAAGCTAGAATCGGCGGTGAGGGACGCCGAGGCCGTGGCCGGATTGCTGAAGGACGAATACGGCTTCAAGGTCCGGCTGCTGACCAACGTCGGGCGAGCCGACATGGTCACCGCGCTCAACCAGCTGCGCGCCGACCTCGATCAGGACGACAGCCTGCTGATCTACTATGCGGGCCACGGCTATCTCGACAAGCTGGCCGAGGCCGGCTTCTGGCTGCCGGTCGACGCGGCGCGCGACAACGAGGCCAACTGGCTCTCGGTTTCCGCGATCAGCCGCAACCTCAAGGCCATGTTCGCCCGCCATGTGCTGGTGGTGGCCGATTCCTGTTATTCGGGCACGCTCACGCGGAACGCCAGCATCGGCGTGCCGGTCGCCGCGGCCAAGCAGGCCTGGTACAAACGTCTCGCCGAAGCGCGCTCGCGCACCGCGCTCACCTCGGGCGGCCTCGAGCCGGTGGTCGACGGCGGCGGTGGCGGCCATTCGGTCTTCGCCAAGGCCTTCCTGGCGGCGCTTGCCGGCCGTGACGAAATCCTGACGGGGCAGGCCTTGCATGGCCTGATCAGCTTGCCCGTCGCCTTGAATGCCGAGCAGACACCCGGCTATTCCGATATCCGCCTTACCGGTCACGAGGGTGGTGATTTCCTTTTCGTGCCGAAGCCACGGTCGGGGGAAGCCGCCTCTGTTCCCCTGCCGCCAATCCAGACGGCGGCGCTCGAGGAGAAGGCCCTGGCCCGGACGAAAGTCCTGTCGGCCCGGACGAAAGTCAAGTCGGCCCGGAAGACGCCGTCGACGGTGACGGCGGAACGCGCGGCGCCATCGAGGTTGGAAACCGTGCTCTGGCGGGCGATCGGCGACGGCGGCGATGGGGAACTCCTGGCGGCCGATCTCGAGCGGTTCCCCAACGGCGTTCATGCGCCCGAGGCGCGGGCCATGCGGGACGGCCTGAAGCGTGAAGCGAGCCCCCGGCGGCCGGCGCCGGCGCTCGAACGGCATGTCGCGATCTACCGAGTGAAGCGCAATGCCAGCCTCCGGGCGGCGCCGTCGGGCGACGGCCGGCGAATCGCTATCCTGAAACGGGGCTCGCAGGTCCTCGCCCTCGGCCGGGTGGTGGGGAAAAAGTGGCTCCGGGTGGCGACCAAGGCAAAGGCCAAGGGCTATATCCATGCCCGCGTGCTGGAAAAAGCGTCCCGCGCGAGTGCCGGCAGGTGGCTCGGCAAGGGCAAGGGCCGCAAGGCCGGTCGCGAATAGTCCCGTTTTCTGCGATTTTCGACGATCGAAGGGGCTGGACGCTTCGACGGACTCGGCAAAAATGAAGGCTCAATTCGTGAATTGTATGCGTCACCTTGTTACGGCGGCGGCGAGGCAGGCTCGGTCATTGGCGCCGGGGGCGAGGCCGACGAGGTGGAACCAGCTCAGGTAGTTGTCCAGATAGCGGGTGGCGATGCCGCGGCGGGGACGCAGCAAGTCCTTCAACCGGCTGTGGCGGCTGTTCACCGTCTGCACATGCAGATCGCCCCGAACCCGTTCCCCCATCGAGCGGTTGAGTGCTTCGTGGCTCACCCCGAGCGCGGCGGCGCAAGGTGGATAGCTCGCGCCACCGTCGGAGACCAGCAGGGCGTCCTTCGCGACCACCGGGTCGAGAGCAGCCGTGAGCGCCGCCGCGTCGACCCTGGGCAGCACCGCGCTCACCGTCGTCCCGCTCCGGTCGCCATGAGAACCGGCACCTGCTCGCGCGAGAGGCCCGGTCCGCCGCCGTGCCTTGCGTCCCAGCCCGCGCGCGCCCTTCCGGCTCTCCAGGACGTAGGTCTCGTCCGCTTCCACGATCCCCTTGAGCACCTCCGAATCGCTCCGCGCCGCCGCCAGAAACCGGTGACGCCAGCGGAACGCCGTGCTCACCGCCACGTCGCAGCGCGCCGCCGAGGCCTTCACCGTCTCCCCCTCCGCCAGCGACGCCCCGAACGACAGCCAGCGTTCCTTGTGGTGCAGGCCCGACAGCGGCGTACCGGTCAGCGCGTTGAAGGTCCTGCCGCAGCCCTTGCACTGGTAGCGCCGCAGACCCCGCGCCATACCGCGCGAAACCGCCCCTTCGCTCGCGCAGTGCGGACAGCGCCGGGCCTCGTCCACACCAAGCTCGATCGCGGCCTTCGATGCCTCGCCTTCGCTCCGGCCCGACAGCACCGCGAGCGCCTCGTGCCGCTGCACGCGCGTCAGCCCGCGCGCCGCCGAAAGCCACACCTGGAAACCCTTGCCGTCCATGACCCAACCTCCTGACATTCCGGGCATTCTATCACAAATGCATACGTTTCACAAATTGAGCCAAAATGAATTAGTTTTTGGGGAATTTTTCGCTTCTGATCCACCCACGATCATGCTAGCGTGCCCGCACTTCGCAAGCAGTGTCGGGGATGTCCCCCGGGTCCAGCGAGTTTGGAGTGTTAGTCATGAAGACGGGAATTGTCTTGGTGCTGTCTGGACTTCTGGTGCTTTCGCCGGTGGTCGCGGCGGCGCAGCCGCAGCAGGTCGCGGCGCAGCCGCAGCAGACCTCTGGTGGGGCGATGAATGGCGAGGCATCGGGCGACATTACCGGGTTGACGACAGAGGTCATGATCGGCGCCGCCGCCATTGGGGCTTTGATCATCCTGTGTGTCGCCGTTTTTTGCGACGGCAGCTCGTCCTCGACGACGACGACCCCATAACGGGGGCGACAAGCCGGATATCCGGCTTGTCGCATGATGCTAAAAAACTGAAGGATCGCAGGCTCTGTCGGCGATCGTTTAGATGTGCCTGAAATTCAATGTAAAACGATCATGCCCCCGACCCTCCCTCGCTTTGGGCTCGTCGTTCCGACGCCCGACGCCTGAAACCTCTGCGGGGCGTCATTCGGAATGTCGTTCCAGGGCGCGATCACAGTGCGCCACGATCTCGACCCCGCCTGAGGTTCTTTCGACCAAATTCGAGCGAGTTCGAACGTCACGCCAGCCGGGCGGGCCATGCCGTACGATCTCGACATCTCCGCCCACTTCGCCCCGCAGCCGGACGGTGTGCGGGGCGTCATGAACGCGACAGCGCCACCAGCTGCCGGCACCGTCCTCAAGGGCATCGGCTGCGTCGTCGCCGCCGGCCTGCTGATGACATGCCAAGACACCACGGTGAAGTGGCTGAGTGGCGATTTCGCCACGGGCGAGATCATGTTCTGGCGCGGGCTGCTGAGCTTCCTGCCGCTATCCCTGCTGATCTGGTGGCAGGGTGGCTGGTCGCGCCTCAAGACAAAACGGCCGAGGGAATTGGGCCTGCGCGCGGCACTCGCCGCGCTCACCTCTCTGCTGATCGTGGTCTCGCTCCGCCACCTGCCGATCGCCGACGCGCTTGCGATCGTTTTCGTCAGTCCCCTGCTCTTGACCGCGCTTTCGAGCGTCGTGCTGGGCGAACGGGTGGGGCCGCGCCGCTGGGTCGCCGTCGCGGTGGGATTCGGCGGCGTGCTGTTGATGGTCAAGCCGAGCGGGGAGGTGGCGACGCTCGCCGTGCTGGCGCCGCTCGGCGCGGCGCTCGCCTCGGCCTCGCGCGACGTGGTGACCCGGCGGCTGGGCGCCACCGACGGGGCGACTACAATTCTGTTCTATTCGATGGTGTTGTCCACCCTCGTCGGCTTCTTCGACATGCCGAGGGGCCTCGCCGTTCCCGCCCCCGGCGATCTCGCGATCTTCCTCGCTGCCGGCTGCGCCTGGTCCACCGCGCATCTCTTTTCGATCATGGCGCTGATTTATGTCGAGGCCTCGATCACCTCGCCCTTCCGCTACCTCTCGCTGGTCTGGGCGGCGATCCTGGGCTTCCTGGTCTTCGGCGACGTACCGGACATCTGGCTCGGCATCGGCGGCGCCTTCGTGGTGGCGAGTGGCATCTATGTCGCGCGGCGCGAACGCGCGCTGGCGGCACTCAGCGAACCGGTTCGGTCCCCTTGATCTCGGTGCGCTGCAACGCGCGGAGGTGATGGCGTGCATCGTACGGCGTTACCCGGTGCATGGTGAAGCGGTTGTCCCACATCACCACGTGGTCCATCAGCCGGCGATGCAACGCCTGCCCGTCGCGGATCGACATGCCGCCCACGTAATAGGCGACGTTTTCCGAGAGGTAGAGGGAGCGCCGTCCGTCGGCGTGAGTTCGCACCAGGGGATGGACCACCGGCGGAAGGTATTCCAGATCCTCGGGCGTCATCGGCGGAATGCCCGGCGCGATGATGCGGGTATGGTTGTGGCTGTGCACCATATGGCGCCCCTCGACCGCCGCCGCCAGATCCTCCGGTAGCGCGTCATAGGCGGCCGCGCAGTTGGTGAACCAGGTCTCGCCGCCCTCGGGCGGGACCTCCAGCGCATGCAGCATGGAGCCGAGCGAGGGATAGGCCTTGTAGGAACCGTCCGTGTGCCAGAGCGCGGTCAACAGCGCGAAATACCGCCGGACTGGGTGGTCCGGGTCCATCATCTCGCCGTTTTCATCGACGTTGGCGACGCGCAGGATCTCGGGTCGGCGGCCGGAGGTCTTGTCTTGATCGTGGAACACGGCGAGTTCGCCGAAATGCGCGGTAAAGTCGACCTGGGCCTGCTCGCTCAAATCCTGCCCGGGAAAGACCAGGACGTGATGCTCGAGCCAAAGCCTCTTGATCAGTTCGATCGTCTCCAGATCCGAGACCCGGGCGAGGTCGAGGCCCCGGACCTCGGCGCCGATGAGCGGGCTCCGCTTGGTCACCGTGATTTCCAGGCCGTCGTGGCCGGTTTCGGGCAAGGCCGCCATGAACCGTTCTCCCCTTCCCTCGTTGGGCCATGCTCTCACGGGCCAAGCCTCTTGCGCAACGCTTGCGCCCGAGCCCGCACCCCGCATAGGGTCGAGCCGGGAGCAGTGGAGGAGACGCCACCCATGACCATCCTGGAGGTGCGGAGCGACCATTACCGGGTCCCGCTCCCCGTCACGCTCTCCGATTCCACTCACGGCGAGATCACCCACTTCGAACTGGTGACCGTCCGCATCCGCGATGCGCAAGGGGCGGAGGGCATGGGCTACTCCGTCACCGTCGGCGCCGGCGGCAGCGCCGTCCAGGCGCTGATCCGCGACGACATGGCACCCCTCCTCCTCGGCCAGGAGGCCGACCGGATCGAGCATCTCTGGAAGCGGCTCTGGTGGGGCCTGCACTACGTCGGGCGCGAGGGGGTCTGGGCCTTCTCCGCCGCCGCCGTCGACATCGCGCTCTGGGATCTCAAGGGCCGGACGCTGGGCACGCCGCTCTGGCGGCTCCTGGGCGGGCACGACCCGAAGGTCCGGGTCTATGCCGGCGGCATCGACCTGTTGTTCCCGATCGACCAACTCCTCGAACAGACCCGCGACAATCTCGACAAGGGCTTTCGCGCCATCAAGATGAAGGTCGGCCGCGACCGTCTGGCGGAGGACGTGGAACGGGTGGGCGAGATGCGCCGGTACCTCGGCGACGGCTTTGCCCTGATGGCCGACGCCAACATGCACTGGCGGGTCGACGAGGCGATCCGCGCTTCTCGCGCGCTGGGCGAACACGACCTCTACTGGCTGGAGGAGCCGACCATCCCCGACGATTATGCCGGCTTCGCCCGCATCGTGGCGGAGGGGGCGACGCCGATCGCGACGGGCGAGAACTTGCGCACCTTGCATTAATTCCAAAGGCTCAATTCGTGAAACGTATGCATTTGTGATAGAATGCCCGGAACGTCAGGAGGTTGGGTCATGGACGGCAAGGGTTTCCAGGTGTGGCTTTCGGCGGCGCGCGGGCTGACGCGCGTGCAGCGGCACGAGGCGCTCGCGGTGCTGTCGGGCCGGAGCGAAGGCGAGGCATCGAAGGCCGCGATCGAGCTTGGTGTGGACGAGGCCCGGCGCTGTCCGCACTGCGCGAGCGAAGGGGCGGTTTCGCGCGGTATGGCGCGGGGTCTGCGGCGCTACCAGTGCAAGGGCTGCGGCAGGACCTTCAACGCGCTGACCGGTACGCCGCTGTCGGGCCTGCACCACAAGGAACGCTGGCTGTCGTTCGGGGCGTCGCTGGCGGAGGGGGAGACGGTGAAGGCCTCGGCGGCGCGCTGCGACGTGGCGGTGAGCACGGCGTTCCGCTGGCGTCACCGGTTTCTGGCGGCGGCGCGGAGCGATTCGGAGGTGCTCAAGGGGATCGTGGAAGCGGACGAGACCTACGTCCTGGAGAGCCGGAAGGGCGCGCGCGGGCTGGGACGCAAGGCACGGCGGCGGGGCGGCAAGGCGAAGAAGCGCGGCCTCTCGCGCGAGCAGGTGCCGGTTCTCATGGCGGCGGACCGGAGCGGGACGACGGTGAGCGCGGTGCTGCCCAGGGTCGACGCGGCGGCGCTCACGGCTGCTCTCGACCCGGTGGTCGCGAAGGACGCCCTGCTGGTCTCCGACGGTGGCGCGAGCTATCCACCTTGCGCCGCCGCGCTCGGGGTGAGCCACGAAGCACTCAACCGCTCGATGGGGGAACGGGTTCGGGGCGATCTGCATGTGCAGACGGTGAACAGCCGCCACAGCCGGTTGAAGGACTTCCTGCGTCCCCGCCGCGGCAGCGCCACCCGCTATCTGGACAACTACCTGAGCTGGTTCCACCTCGTCGGCCTCGCCCCCGGCGCCAATGACCGAGCCTGCCTCGCCGCCGCCGTAACAAGGTGACGCATACAATTCACGAATTGAGCCATTCCAAACCCTGATCTCCGCGCACGGAGTCGATTTTCCCGAGCCCGACGTTTCCAACTGCGGCGGCATCACGCCCTGGCTGAAAATCGCCCACCTGGCGGAGGCTCATAACCTGCCGCTCACCACCCACGGCTTGCATGACGTCCAGGTCCATCTGCTGGCCGCCATCCCCAACGCCTCCTACCTGGAGGCGCACGGCTTCGGCCTCGACCGCTTCATCGCCGAGCCGCTCAAAATCGAGGAAGGACTGGCCACCGCGCCGGAAAGTCCGGGTCATGGCATCGAATTCGATTGGAACGGCCGGGAGCCGCTTCGCGTCTGAGGACGGCGGGAGGTTCCGATGCCCCTGAGGATCAGCGTCGGGCTGCTTGCGGCCGAAATCGGGGCGGACTCCATTCGCGCGGACGTGATCGGGGACGACTTCGAGCGGCTGAACATGGCGCTCGAGGCTGTCGGCCTACCCCCGCACATGGAGCCCGAATCACTGGATTCGGCGGCCTCCCTCGTCTGGGAGCTACCCGATCATTCGCACCTCCACCTCTTGCGCCGGATCGCCGCCCGCGCGGCCCTCGGGGCCGGCCTGCCGGAGCCCTTGGCCGATGCCGGCCTCGCCGACGAGGACGAGGTCGTCGACCTCTATTACGATCGTGGCGGGACGCCGATCGCGCCGGGCTTCCTCGGTTTCGTCGCCTCTTTCTTCTGGCGCCGGCGGGCGGTCTATCAGCACCTGATGTTCCACGGTGACACCGCTGGCTTCTACCTGCCGCGCGATTTCGAAAACGTGATCATCACCGAGGACGGGCAGGATGTGCCGGGAGGCATCGTCGGCTCCGCCCCGCGGCTGCTGGAGGAATGCCGCGATCTCGCGGAGCGCCTGGATCTGCCGCCGGATTTCGAACTGGCGGATCTCGACCGGCCCTGGACGAGCGAGGAAGGAGAGGAGGAACCACCGGCCTGGCCCGCGCACCGGGAGGCGGCGGGCTGTCTCGTGGTGCTCCGCTCGGCCTGTCGCCAGGCGGCGCTCACGGGTGCCGCGGTCTACTTCGACTGACCCGATACGGTCTGGCGCAACCGGTGGAACACGGCCATGACGACGGCGGCGCAAGCCATTCTCCGACTTGACCCGGCGGTCATTTCGCTTACATCGTGGGGGCGACCTTTCGGACCCCGGGCTTCCGCCTTGTGACCGACAACGACGATGGGACGACCTCGTGAGTGAATCCTCGCCCCCCTTCCACGGCACGACGATCCTCTGTGTCCGCAAGGGCAATTCCGTCGTCGTCGCCGGCGACGGCCAAGTCAGCTTCGGGCAGACCGTCATCAAGTCGAACGCCCGCAAGGTGCGCCGGCTCGGCGACGGCAAGGTCGTGGCCGGCTTCGCCGGCGCCACGGCCGATGCCTTCACTCTCTTCGAACGGCTGGAAGGCAAGCTCGAACAGCACCCGGGCAACCTCACCCGCGCGGCGGTGGAGCTCGCCAAGGACTGGCGAACCGACCGCTATCTCCGCCGCCTGGAGGCGATGATGGCGGTGGCCGACGCCTCCACGAGCCTGATGCTGACCGGGACCGGCGACGTGCTGGAGCCCGAGGACGGGCTTATCGGCATCGGCTCTGGTGGCGCCTATGCGCTGGCCGCCGCGCGCGCCCTCGTCGACCGCGAGGACCAGGATGCCGAGACCATCGCGCGTCGCGCCATGGCAATCGCCGCCGAGATCTGTATCTACACCAACGACAATCTGACCATGGAGATGATCCAGGGATGACCGACTTTTCCCCGCGCGAGATCGTCTCCGAACTCGACCGCTACATCGTCGGCCAGGGCGACGCCAAACGCGCCGTCGCCATCGCGCTCAGGAACCGCTGGCGGCGCATGCAGATCGCCGAAGGCCTGCGCGAGGAAGTGTTGCCGAAGAACATCTTGATGATCGGCCCGACCGGCGTCGGCAAGACGGAGATTTCCCGCCGCCTCGCCCGGCTCGCCGGGGCGCCCTTCATCAAGGTGGAGGCGACCAAGTTCACCGAGGTCGGCTATGTGGGACGCGACGTCGAGCAAATCGTCCGAGACCTGGTCGAGATCGCCATCGCCATGGTGCGCGACCGTCGACGCGCCGAGGTCCTGGCCAAGGCGGAAGTCCATGCCGAGGAACGGGTTCTCGATGCTCTCGTCGGCGCCAACGCCAGCGCCGGCACCCGGGAGGCTTTTCGCGAGCGATTGCGCGACGGTTCGCTCGCCGAGAAGGAGATCGAACTCGAACTCGCCGATTCCGGCGGCGGGCTGCCGACCTTCGACATCCCCGGCATGCCGGGCGCGCAGATGGGGATGATCAACCTCAACGACATGCTGGGCAAGGCGCTCGGCGGGCGCACCAAGAGCAAGCGGATGAGCGTCTCCGATTCTTACGAGATCCTGATGGAGGAGGAGAGCGACAAACTGATAGACGAGGAGCAGATGGTCCGCGAGGCGCTGCAGGCGGTGGAGCAGAATGGCATCGTCTTCCTGGACGAGATCGACAAGATCACCGCGCGATCCGAACGCATGGGCGCCGACGTCAGCCGCGAGGGCGTGCAGCGCGACCTTCTGCCGCTGATCGAGGGCACCACGGTCTCGACCAAGCACGGGCCGATCAAGACCGACCACGTCCTCTTCATCGCCTCGGGCGCTTTTCACCAGGCCAAGCCCGCCGACCTGCTGCCGGAATTGCAGGGCCGCCTACCGATACGGGTCGAACTGGAGGCACTCACGGTCGACGACCTGAAGCGTATCCTGACCGAGCCCGAGGCGAGCCTGACCCGGCAATACGTCGCGCTCATCGGCGCGGAAGAGGTGGAACTGGAGTTCACCGACGACGGCGTCGACGCGCTGGCCAAGCTGGCCGCGGAAGTGAACAACAACGTCGAGAACATCGGTGCGCGACGCCTCCACACCATCCTGGAGCGCGTGTTGGAGGACATCAGCTTCGAAGCGCCCGACCGCGCCGGCCAGACCATCACGGTCGATGCGGCTTACGTCGAGATCCACGTCGGCGACCTGGCCCGCGACAGCGACCTCTCGAAGTTCATCCTCTGAGCGAGGCTCGGGGAAACCGGCCCAAACGGTCGAGGGCGCGAACGCGGACGCAAGCTTCGTAGGCGGGCGTGCCGGGGAAAGGCCGTCGAAGCGGCGGAATTCGGCCGCGCGGCCGTAGTTGTCGGGGACGTGGCGGTTGAGGCCGGTGCCGAGATTGCGGATCAGCTCGCCGCCGCCGTCGCGGTCGCGAGACGAAATGACATGGCGCGCCTCCAGGTGCGTCTTCCTCCGCCGATCGTCCACCCAGCCGAAGGAGCGGGCAATTCTCGTTTGCGCGAGGAGTTGAGGACGTTAACCCTCGTCTTCCGCAAGAAAGCGTCGGACCTCCTCCAGGAACCGAGTCCAGGCGGGCTCGTCCGCCAGCAGCAGGTGGTTCTGGCCTTCCAGCGTCACGAAGCGGGCGCCGGGGATGCCGGCCGCCATGCGCCGGCCGCGCTCGAAGGGGACGATGCCGTCGTCGCGGCAATGCAGGACCAGCGTCGGCACGTTCACCTGGGCGAGCAGGTCCCGCACGTCGATAGAGGTCGAGAGCCGGCGGAGCCTGGCCGCGTTCTCGGGCGAGGCGGTGACGCGCTGCATCTCGTTGAAGGCGTCCATCTGCTCGCGGCTGACCCCGGGCACGAAGAGCGAGGTGAAGAACTGCCGGAAGGCCGGATTGTCCTGGCCCCAGCCTTGCCGGATCATCTGCAGATACATGTCCTCGCGCTCGATGTCCGCCGGGCCGCCGCCGACGCGCCCGCCCTGGGCGAAGCCGCCGTAGAGCACGAGGCGGCTCACCCGCTCGGGATGGCGCACGGAATAGGCGATCGAGTAGGAGCAGCCCTGCGAGATGGCGAACAGAGGGAAGCGCGCCAGCCCCGCCGCGTCGACGACGGCGGCCAGGTCGCCGACCATGGCGTCGAGGTCCAGTTTCTCGACATCCCAGTCCGAGAGGCCGTTGGCCCGCTGGTCGAAGCGGACGAAGGTGCGATCCTTGGCGAATTCCCTGAGCAGGTGGCCCCAGACCGGGCTTTCCCAATCGTGTTCCAGGTGATTGAGCCAGTTGGGCGCCTTGACCAGCGGCGGGCCGTCGCCGTGGACGGCATAGGCGATGAGCGTGCCGTCGGCCGAGGTGCAGAAGCGGATCTCCTGCTGCATTTCGCACGCGTCGCCCGCGCGGGCCGGCGCCTCGGCCCGCCATTGCCAGGCCCGCACCGGGCGGGAGATGTTCTTCAGGCTCTGGAGACCGATATCCTCGAAGGCGAGGTCGAGCCGGCCCTCGACGCTCTGGCGCACCACGTCGGAGACGCAGATCCCGCCGGGCTCGGCCAGCCCCTCCAGGCGGGCGGCGATGTTGACGCCGTCGCCGAAAATATCGTCGCCCTCGATGACGATGTCGCCGAGGTTGATGCCGATGCGGTAGCGAATGCGGACGTCCTCGCTCCGCTCCGCCTCCCGCTCGGCCATCGCCTGCTGGATCCGGGCGGCCGAGGCGACCGCGTCGACGACGCTGGCGAACTCGACCAGCATCCCATCGCCCGTGGTCTTGACGATGCGGCCGTCGTGTTCGGCGATTGCCGGGTCGATCACCTCGTCGCGGTGCGCCCGCTGGCGCGCCAAGGTGCCCGCCTCGTCCGCCTCCATGAGCCGGGAGTACCCGACCATGTCGGCCGCCAGCACGGCCGCCAACCGACGTTCGCCTCGCGATGCGCTCACGCCTCTTCCTCCCCCGTCGCGGACGATGCGAAGTCTAGGGATGGGGAGGGAAGGGTGTCCACCGTCGCGGTCTCATTTCTCGGGGAGGCCGATGGCGACGAGGGCATCGGCGAAGCGCTTCATAAAATCCTGGTCCCGAACATAGTAGCCGCGGGCACGGACGTAAGGCGCCGTCAGCTTCGGACTGGCCTTGAAATGTTCGCGGGCCATGTCGCGCGCCATTTCGGTCTCGCCAAGCCATAGCAATGCCACGATGAGGCTCCGGCGCGCGATGTCGCGGATGACCACGTTCTCCTCGGGCGCGGTGAGCACTGCCTCGAATTGCCGTCGCGCCTGTTCAAAATCGCCGAGCATCAGATAACACCAGCCCATGATGTTCGGTGTCGTGATGGAATAATAGGGTTCGAGGCGCATCACCTGCTTCATCAGGTGAATGGCCTCCCGCGGTCGACCGCTGAATGCCTTCACGAACGCGGCGGCGTGAACGGTGTTCGCGCCGGACGGCAACAGTTCCAGCGCCCGCTCGGCGTGTCGAAGGGCCGAATCGTGACGCAGCGAATACATGTCCAGCGTTCCGAGCAACGCGTGCGTATTGCCGTCTTCCGCGTTGATCGCCAGGGAAGCTTCTCCGTATTTCCTCGCGGCCGCCATTTCTTGTTTCGCATTCTTGGAGATCCCGACGAAGATCCTGTTCCAGTGCAACCAGCCCATGAGGCGGTTGCCAATGGGGCTTATATATTTAGCTTGAAACGCGGCCGGATAATCCCTATATTCGTGGTGTAGGGAGATTTTGACATGGCGCAGGCAGCACCCGGCAAGTGGTTTCGCGAAGGCATCAGCTTGATAGAGCTCACCGAGCGTTTTCCCGACGAAACCTCGGCGGCTAAATGGCTCGAAGAGGTTAGGTGGCCGAATGGTCGGCACTGCGCGAAATGCGGGGGGACAGGCACCCGAGACGTGCCAAACGCCAAGCCCATGCCCTACTGGTGCCGAGAGTGCAAATCCTATTTCAGCGTCCGCACCGGGACCACCCTTCAGAACTCGCGCCTGCCGCTCCGCAAATGGGTGTTCGCGATCTATCTGTACGTCACGCACCTCAAGGGCGTGTCGAGCATGAAACTACATCGCGATCTGAAAGTTACACAGAAGACCGCGTGGTTCATGCTGCATCGCCTGCGCGAAGGCTGGACCGCCAGCGGCCTGGAGAAGTTCACTGGCCCCGTCGAGGTCGACGAGACCTTTATCGGCGGGAAGGAAAAGAACAAGCACGCCAACAAGAAGCTGCGGGCTGGCAGGGGCGCGGCCGGCAAGGCTATCGTCGTCGGGGCCAAGGATCGCGAGACAAACCACGTGAGCGCCACAGTGGTCAAGAACACGGACGCCAAAACCCTACAGGGCTTCGTCGGTGATCACGCAGTGGAAGGCGCGACGGTCTATACCGACGACCACGGCGGATATCATGGGATGCCGTTCGAGCACGAAACCATGAAGCACAGCATCAGCGAGTATGTGAACGGGATGGCCCACACCAACGGGATCGAGTCGTTCTGGTCGATGCTGAAGCGCGGCTACCACGGCACCTACCACCACATGAGCGAGAAGCACCTCGGGCGCTATGTGACCGAGTTTTCGGGGCGGCACAACGTCCGCCAAGCCGATACGATCAACCAGATGGAAGACGTCGTTGCTTCAATGGTCGGGAAGCGGCTGATGTATCGCGACCTCATCGCCGAGTGATCGCACTGGGACTCGACGGTAGTGGGTCAGTTTGCGGGCCTTGGGGTCGAGCCTATTCATGTGTCATATACAGTTGACAACTGACTAAATGTCAGATAGTTTATGACGTAACGTCAGTTGTCAAATGGATATGATGCATGTTGTTCACATATCGTTCTCTGGACGATGAGGAGAGGCGGGTCGAGGAGGCCACGGCTCAGATACGAAAAGAGCTCGACCTCTTTGTCGTAACGGAGCCACGCCGATGGACGGGGTTCCTGGCCCGCATGACGCGGGCCCGTGCCCTTGTAGCGTCCAATAGCGTGGAGGGCATAAATGTATCCGATGACGATGCCATTGCCGCAATCGACCGGGAAGACCCGACAAACACTGACCGGGAGACGTGGCTTGCGGTCGTCGGGTACCGCGAAGCGATGGACTATATCCTCCAACGCCGTCGAAGCACGTCATTCAGGATCACAGAAGATGTTCTTCTAACCGTCCATTTCATGATCTGCCAATCAGCATTTGCGGCAAATCCCGGTCAGTATCGCCCTGGGTGGGTTGGTGTTAAGAACACTAAATCCGAGAAAGTGGTTCATGAAGGGGTAGATCGAGACCTCCTAGAAACCCTCATCCATGAACTCCTAGCCTATGTGAACGACCAAGAGGTCGAGTCGATCTTCCTGCGAGCGGCGATGACGCATCTCAATTTGGCGATGCTGCATCCGTTCTCTGATGGCAATGGACGCACGGCCAGATGCATCCAAACTGCGGTGTTGTTGAGCGAGGGGATTGTCGCCCCGATTTTCTCTTCAATCGAGGAGTACATCGGACGAAACCAACAAGAGTACTACGACGTATTGGCTGAAGTTGGCGGTGGTGGGTGGAATCCGGCGCGCAGCACCAAACCGTGGGTTCGCTTCTGCCTACGGGGTCATTACATGCAGGCGCAAACTCACCTTCGCCGAACTAGGGAGCTGGCAAGGGTCTATACAGACCTTTCCGACCTCGTCAAAGCTCGCAGACTTCCCGAGCGTACGGTTATGGCTCTGATTCAGGCTGCTTTTGGGACTAAGCTTCGGCACTCGTCCTATCGCGTAAGCGCGGAACTACCCAGACACCTCGTCAGCCGCGACCTGAAGGCGCTTGTGGAAGCCGATCTTCTCATCCCACACGGCGAAAGGCGTGGCCGCTATTACATGGCAGCTCCCGTTTTGACCGAGATCCATCAGAGGGCGCGCCTTCCTAAGAAGATTGACGATCCCTTCGCCGAGAACGGGCCGGGTCAGTCTTATGCTCCTCAGAATGACCTTTTCCCTGAGACTGCCGACTCGACTCAAACCGCAAAATGTGCCAAAAAAGACCGAGGCCCTCACAATGGCTAGTTGTGAGGGCCTCTAAACCGCGCTACGGGTTGAAACCGCGCGGGGACACGTTCTAACTATAGAGCGGACCCCACAGCCATTTCAAGTCCATAGCGCACGATCCGTTGAGGACGGGGTGGCCGAATGGTTAGGCACTGTCTCGGAAAAGCAGCCCATGCCGGTTCGAATCCGGTCCCCGTCTCCAACGGAATTCTAGCTATTTTGGTGTGCGGAAGGCTTAGTCGGATTTTTTTAGGAGCTGTCCGATCTTCTTTTCCTGCGCGGCGAACTGAGCCTGCATATTTTCGTTGGTTGTCTTGATACCCTCGTCCATGCGCGCGCCCATGCCTTGCATGTCGGTACGCAGACCCTTCATGTCTTCGTGGAGAGGCGCAACCGCGCCCTCTGCTGCCTCACTGAACACCGTCCGCATGGCCTTGGCCAGCAGTTCGACGCTTCCGTTCAGTGATTCCTTGACCATTCCGCTCTCCCTCGGTTAGGTGGGGCACAGCCCCATTTGTTGACTTGACAATACGAACGTAGTTCGTGTTGGGCCCATTGTAAACTCGCGCATTTTTTTTCAAGCTAAGTATATAATCCCCTTGCCAATCGCGGTGTCGGGCCGGTCGCGATAGATTGACGACCAAAGCTCTTCCGCCTTGAAATGGGCTTCCGCGCTGTATTTGAGGTAGTGAACTCGCCCTTCCACGAATTTCCTGAAGGTGTCGATATCTCCCAGTTCCCGGCGCCAATAACGCGCCTGTTCGCCGAGCGTCAGCTCGACCTGCAATTCCTCCAGGATCCGCGCCGTGATCTCGTCCTGGACGGCGAAGAGGTCGTCCATTCGGCGGTCGAACCGTTCCAGCCACACATGCTTGTCCTCGACCGTATCCGTCAGGCGTGCCGTGACGCGCAGCCGCTCGCCTTGACGTTGCACCGTTCCGGTCAGTACGTAGCGAACGCCGAATTCGCGGCCGACCCGCTTCTCATCGATCTCCTTGCCCTTCAGACGAAAGCTGGAGTTCCGCGCGATGATGAAGAGGTCGGGCGAAGTCGCCAATTCGACGATGATGTTCCTGGTCAGCCCGTCGCCGATCCAGTCCTGTGCCGCATCGCCGGAGAAGTTCTTGAACGGCAGCACCGCGATCGACGGCTTCTCCGGCAACGGCGGCGGCGGTTTCTCGGGCATGCCCAGCTCGCGCCAGATCGCATAGCGCCTCTCGGGGATGGACTTGTCGACATAGGCGCGATCGGCCTGCTCCCTCCAGCCCTGGATCGACATCGTCGGGTTCAGCTCAAATCCCTTCGTCATTAGGATTCGAGCCTCGGTCTCGTTCCGGTCCCTTGGTGGATGGCGGCGGCGACGGCGTAGGCCGGGCCCTTCCAGACGGAAGGCATCCCTTCCAGATAGGCATCGAGGTACTTGTCGAGGGCGACCTTGAAATCGCCCGCGTCGACGTACGCCATGATTTCGTCACAGAGGTAGTAGGCCGGGTGGCGTGGTTGGAGGATCCTGGCGCGTGCGAAGTGGGGCTGCGAGGCCTTCGGGTTTCCGCCGTAGCGCAAGGTCCAAGCGAGCGTGAAGACGGCGAATGCGTCGTTCGGCGCCAGTTCGACGGCCCGCTCGGCCGCCTTCAGTGCCGCGTCCGGTCGGTGCTCGACGATGTCTAGGATGGCGCGCGCCGTGTGCGCGCCGACCGTTCCCTTGTCCAATGCAAGGGCTTTCTCGATGTTCCGTTTCGCGAGACGGAGCGATGCCTCCGGATCGGAAGCGAAGCCGTTCCGCGCGTCCATCAGGTGCGAGAAGGCCAGACTGGCGAACGCGTCGACGTAGTTCGGGTCGATCTCGACTGCCTTCTCGAAATGGGTTCTGGCCGCCTTGTTCTCCTCGGGACGGATCTTTCCGACCTGCTCCGACCCCTTCATGTATTCCGCCCAGGCGGCGAGGTTCCTGGTGCCCTTGCGTTTCGCGATGTCGCCGGCCTGAGTACGGCCGTAGACGTTCCTCAGGATCGCGAGCGTGATCTCGTCCTGGATGGCGAAGATGTCTTCGACCTGGCGGTCATAGGTGCCCGCCCAGATGTGCTCGCCCGTCGTGCCGTCGATCAGCTGGGCCGTGACGCGGAGGCGGTCTCTCTGCCGTTGCAGGCTGCCCTTCAGCACATGGCCGACACCGAGTTCGCGCGCGGCCCGGCGCACGTCTGCGTCCGCGCCCTTGAAGGAGGCGGCAGAGTTGCGGTCGATCACCGTCAGCTGCGGGACCTTGACGAAGGCCGCGATGATGTTGTCGCTCAAGCCTTCGGCGAGATAGCCGTTCGCCTCCTTGTCGGCGCCGAGATAGGTGAACGGCAGCACCGCGATGGCGCCCGGGATCGGCGCGGGCGGCGGGACCAACGCGGACCGCGACTGCCACCACCAGCCGGCCGCGCCCGGACGGCGACCAGCAGCGCCACCAGCGCCGCGATCGCTAGCCTTCGGCCCGAGCGCGCCGGGGCTTCGAGGGCCGGTGCCGCGCCCTCCGCCAGCACCCGCCAGACCCGGACCGGGCGGGCGATATCCTTGACCTCGACCTCGCCCTGGTCGTCGAAGGCGAGGTCGAGCTTGTCGCGGACCTGTTCGTGCGCCGCGCCGGAGAGCGCGATGCCGCCGGGCTCGGCCAGCGCCTCCAGGCGGGCGGCGACGTTGACGCCGTCGCCGTGGATGTCGTCGCCGTCGACGATGATGTCGCCCAAGTTGACGCCGATGCGGAAGTCCATCCGTTCGTCATCGGCCAGGCCCGCGTTGCGCTCGGCCATCACCCGCTGCACCTCGACGGCACAGGCGACCGCGTCGACGACGCTCGGGAATTCCAGCAGCAGGCCGTCGCCGGTGGTCTTGACGATGCGGCCGCCGTGGGCCTCGACGATGGGGTCGGTGGCGGCGCGGTGGTCCTTGAGGCGCGCCAACGTGCCGGCCTCGTCGAGCCCCATCAGTCGGCTGTGGCCGGCGATGTCGGCGGCGACGATCGCCGCGAGCCTGCGTATCACCTGGTCTTTGGCCATGTCCCCGCCCCGACCTTGGAACGCGGGCAGTATAGTCCGAGACTAATCTTCATCCCTAGGCCTTGATCCCCGCCGCGATATAGCCGCCATCCACGTTCAGCACATGCCCGGTGATGTAGCTCGCCTGCTCGCTCGCCAAGAAGAGAACGGCGTCGGCCATCTCCTCGACCAGGCCATAGCGGGAGAGCGGGATCGCCTCCTTGTAGGACGCGCGGGTGGCCTCGGAATGGCCGCGACGCGCCATCGGCGTGTCGACCGGGCCGGGACCGATGGCGTTGACGCGGATGCCGTGCTCCGCCAGCTCCACCGCCATCTGCTTCACCAGCTGGATGGCGCCGCCCTTGGAGGTGCCGTAGGCGACGCGGCCCCAGCCGGCCCGCTGGCCGGAGATCGAGGCGGTGGCGACGATGGCCCCGCCGCCGCCCTGTGCCACCATCTGCCGGCCCGCCGCCTGGCCGGTGAGGAAAATGCCGGTCACATTGACCCGTTGCACGGCCTCGAAGATCTCGACTGGCATCTCCAAGAGCGAACCGCGGCCGCTGATGCCGGCGTTGGCGATTGCCGCGTCGAGGCGACCAAAGGCCTCGACCGTCCCCGCCACCATCCGGGTGGCGTCCGCCGCGCTTCCGACGTCTGCGGAAATTGCGACCGCCCGGCCGCCGGCGCCCTGGATCTCCGCCGCCGCCTCGGCCGCGGCCTCCGGCTTCAGGTCGACGACGCCGACCGCCGCGCCCTCCGCCGCGAAGGCACCGGCGATCGCCCGCCCGATGCCGCTGCCCCCACCGGTCACCATGGCCACCTTGTCCCGAAATCTCATCTTGTTCTCCCCTCCGGCGGCGTGGTTTGTGCGCCGCCCCTGCTTGCGTTAAGAAACCGGGGAAATCATAGGCGAGCCGGCCGGGCTCGCGCCAACGGAGGACAACCCGTATGACCGCCTGCATCGTCGGCTGGAACCATGGCCGCTTCGGCAAGCTGGAAGACCGCGATCTCGAAAGTCTCATCGTCGAGGTGGCGACGGGCGCCATGGCCGACGCCGGCGTCGGTCCTGACCAGGTCGACGAGATCTTCCTCGGCACCTTCAACGGCGGCATGGACCCGCAGGATTTTGCCGCCTCCATGGTCCTGCAGGCCGATGAGCGGTTGCGCTTCACGCCGGCGACGCGGGTGGAGAACGCTTGCGCCACCGGCTCCGCCGCGATTCACCAGGGCGTCAATGCCATTGCCGCCGGCCGTGCCCGTACCGTGCTGGTGGTCGGCGTCGAGAAAATGACGACGCTCTCCAGCCGCGAGGTCGGCGAGATCTTGATCAAATGTTCCTACGTCAAGGAGGAGAACAAGGACGGGATGAGCTTCCCGGGGCTCTTCGGCCGGATCACAGAGCTTTATTATCAGCGCTACGGCGAGCAGCGCGAGGCGCTGGCCCGGATCGCGGCCAAGAACCACAAGAACGGGTCGGTCAATCCCTTCGCCCATATGCAAAAGGACCTGGGCTTTGATTTCTGCTACGAGGAATCGGACAAGAATCCCTATGTCGCGGGGCCGTTGAAGCGGACCGACTGCTCGATGATTTCCGATGGCGCCGCCGCCCTGGTGCTGACCGACGTGCGGAGCGCGCTCGGCATGAAGAAGGCGGTGGCGATCCGCGGCATGGCGCACGTCAATGACGTCCTGGCGATGTCCAGGCGCGACATCGTCGCCTTCGAGGGGCCGGAGCGGGCCTGGCAGCTGGCGCTGGCCGACGCGGGCCTGAACCTGATGGACCTCGACTTGGTTGAGACGCACGACTGCTTCACCAGCGCCGAGCTGATCGAATACGAGGCGATGGGCCTGACCGAGAAGGGCCAGGGCGCCCGCGCGATCCTCGAGGGCTGGACGGAGAAGGACGGCAAGCTGCCGGTGAACCCGTCGGGCGGCCTGAAGGCCAAGGGCCACCCGATCGGCGCCACCGGCGTCTCCATGCACGTGATGGCGGCGATGCAGGTGACGGGCGAGGCGGAGCTGATGCAAATCCCGAACGCGCGGCTCGCCGGCGTCCTCAACATGGGCGGGGCGGCGGTCGCCAGCTATGTCTCGATTCTGGAGCGGCTGCGTTAGGGGTTTCGCTGTTTTCCGCCCTTCATCTCATGGTGGAGGGATCGCCCGGGTCCAGGAGGCTGTCAAGGACGCGCGAAGCGCGCCGGGCTCCGCCCCTTCGGAGATCCTTGACGGCCTCTTGGACTCGGGCAAAGTGTCCAGCATGAGATGAAGGGCGGGGTTCGGGCTCTTCCTTCGAGACCGATCAGCGGAAGGCAGCGAGCATGAGCGACACCTACAAAGCCCTCTGGGCCCGGGAGAACGCCGAGGGCAAGGCCGAGGTCGCGCTCGCCGAACTCGGCCCCGACGATCTGCCGGAGGGCGACGTCACCGTCCGGGTGCGATACAGCACCGTCAACTACAAGGACGGCCTGGCGGTGATGGGCAACAAGAGCCGGATCATGCGCCGGCTGCCCATGGCGCCGGGGATCGACTATGCGGGTGTGGTCGAGGCCTCGGAATCAGTCGCCTTCGCCGCCGGCGACGAGGTGGTGCTGACGGGCTGGGGCGTCGGCGAGGGCCATTCGGGCGGCTTCGCCGAGCGCACCCGGGCCAAGGCGGAATGGCTGATCAAGAAGCCCGACGGCCTCGACCTGCGACAGTGCATGGCGATCGGCACGGCCGGCTTCACCTCGATGCTGGCGGTGATGGCGCTCGAGGCGCGCGGTGTCACCCCGGACAAGGGCCCGATCCTGGTGACGGGCGCCGGCGGCGGCGTCGGTGGCATCGCCATTACCATCCTGGCCAAGCTTGGCCACGAGGTCTGGGGCCTGACGGGCCGCGAAAGCCTCGCGGATTACCTGAAAGACCTGGGGGCGGCCGACATCGTGCCCAGGGCCGAGATGGCGGAGGCGGGCCGGCCGCTCGTCAAGGAACGCTGGGCCGGCGGCATCGACGCGGTCGGCGGCCAGGTTCTGGCCAACCTGTTGGCGGCGACCAAATACGACGGTGCCGTGGCCGCCTGCGGGCTGGCCGGCGGCGTCGACCTGCCGGGGACGGTGATGCCTTTCATCCTGCGCGGCGTCGACCTGCTGGGCATCGAGTCGGTGTACTGCCCGGAGCCTGGGCGGAGCGAAGCCTGGGCGCGGCTCGCCCGGGACCTCCCCCTCGACAAGCTCGACGCGATGACCCATGTCCACCCCCTCGCCGAGGTGCCGGCGCTGGCGGCGGATATCCTGAAGGGCCTGATCCAGGGCCGCGCGGTGATCGACCTCGACGCGTAAAGCGGATCCAACTCGATCGGGTCAGGTTTGATCCGAATTGCCGAGCCACCCGCTCCCCCGGCCCAACCACCCCAAGGGTACACTCCACGGGTGGTTGGGCCGGGGGCTAAGGCATGCACACAAAGAGTGGGATGTTGGTAGTAGGTGTCAATATGTTGTTGCCACGGGTGAATGGAGTGTGATTCATATTGAGGCGGCCCGTGATTTATTTGGAGGGAGCCGCGACAATGTTTGTTACAGCGACGGCGTGGACTGGCCGCTTTGGGGACAAACGGCTGGAAAAAAGGGGGGCCTTCTTTTTAGGCGCTTGGTGGTGCGGTCGAGCTGCATATTGCCCCGCATCGGGCGAGGACGGGCGGAGGAACTCGGTTTTGGCCGCTTTCTCGCCAATCCCAAGGTGACGGAGGGAGAGATTGTCGCGGCGGCGAGCCGCCCGCTGGAGGCGAGTTGCCGGGGGCGGCATGTCCTGGCGATCCAGGACACCACGGAGCTGAACTACGAGCATCATCGGGGACGGGTACGGGGTCTCGGCCCCGCTGGCAACGGTAGTGATCGGGGGTTTTTCGTGCATCCCGTGATCGCCGTGGACGCCGAGGATGGGACGCTGCTGGGCTTGGCGGGGGCCGAGCTCTGGACCCGCCCGGAGCCGCCGGAAGACGCCGTGGAGGCGCGTCGAGTACGGGCTTACCGCAAGCTTCCGATCGAAGGGAAGGAGTCGTACCGCTGGCTCGAGGTGGCCGAACAGGCCAAGGGGGTTCTGGCGAGGGCGGCGCGGGTCACGGTGATCGGCGATCGCGAGAGCGACATCTACGAGGAATGGGCCCGGCTTCCCGACGCGCGGTGTGACATGATCACGCGGGCCTCGCGTGACCGTGCGCTGGTGGGCGGCGGCAGGTTGTTCGATGTGGCCGAGAGTTGGCGGGAGGCCGGGCGTCGGAAGATCGAGCCGCGGGCCCAGCCTGGACGCAAGAAGCGCAAGGCGACGCTGTCCCTGCGCTTCGGCACGGTGACCATCAAGCGGCCGGAGCGTTGCACCGACCCGACGGCGCCGGAAAGCCTGAGCCTTCGTCTGGTCGAGGTGCGCGAGGTCGATAGCCAGGTGGCCGAGCCGATCCACTGGCTGCTCTTGACCACCCATGGTGTCGAAAAGGCGGAAGACGCATGGCGCATCGTCGGCTGGTATCGCGAGCGCTGGCATATCGAGCAAATCTTCCGAACCCTGAAGCGCCAAGGCCTGAACATCGAGAGCAGCCAAGTCACGAGCGCCGAGGCCCTGATGAAGCTGGCGGCGATGGCGCTCGTGGCGGCGGTTCGCATCATGCAACTGGTGTTGGCCCGTGACGGCGGGGGCGGGCGTCCGGCCAGCGATGTCTTGGACCCCGAACTCCTTCCCTTCGCCCGCGCGCTGCTGCACGAACTCGAAGGCAAGACCGCCAAGCAAAAGAACCCGCATCTCGATGGAACACTGGCCTGGCTCGCCTGGATCATCGCCCGCCTCGGCGGCTGGAACGGCTACCCCTCCGAGCGCCCTCCCGGTCCCATAACCATGCACAACGGCTGGCAGCAGTTCAAATCCATGCAACAGGGCTGGGCGCTCCATGAAGATGTGTGAATCCCTTAGTGTCTGGCCCGAAAAGAGTTGAGTGATTTCAGTCAGTTGTGATTCACTGTTTGTATTTAGCAACCAGGGAGACACAACATGTGGACCAAAATCACTCGCCCGAAGTATGAACGCGACCTGCTGCGCTACGCAAGCGACCTGACGGATGGAGAATGGAAGGTGCTGGAGCCGTTGCTGCCTCGCGCCAAAGCGCTGGGACGGCCTCGGACGACGGCATTGCGCGAGGTGGTGAACGCGATCCTCTACCTACTGCGTAGCGGCTGTCCATGGCGCATGCTGCCCCGGGACTTCCCGCCACGCTCGACGGTGCAGCGCTACTTTTATCTCTGGCGGGACGACGGCACCTGGTCCGAGGTCAACCGGCAACTGCTGGTCGCGGCGCGCGAGGCCGAGGGCCGCGCGGCCGGCCCGTCGGCCGGTATCATCGACAGTCAGAGCGTAAAAACCACGGAAAGCGGCGGTATCCGGGGCTTCGACGCCGGAAAGAAAGTCAAGGGCCGCAAGCGTCACATCCTCACCGACACCGGCGGCCTGCTGGTCGCGGTCGTGGTCCACGGCGCCGAGATCCAGGACCGCGACGGCGCGCCGGCGGTGTTCGCCGCCATCCCCCGCCACTTTCCCCGCCTGCGCCACGTCTTCGCCGACGGCGCCTATGCCGGGCCCAAGCTCGAGGGCGCACTGAAGCGGATCGGCCGCTGGTCGCTGGAGATCGTCAACCGTCCCGCGGGCGTGAAGGGCTTCCAACTCCTGCCCCGCCGATGGGTCGTCGAGCGCACGCTCGCCTGGCTCAATCGAAACCGGCGGCTGGCCAAGGACTTCGAGACGGCCATCGAGACCGCCGAGGCCTGGATCTTCCTCGCCAGCATCCAACTCCTCACGCGCCGTCTCGCAAGAGCCTGAAAACACTCGATTCATTTCGAGTCGGACTCTCAGGGGCCGGGGGAGCGGGTGGCTGGGACCTAATCTTGACATGCTCTCAATCCGCGCCAGCCACCGGTTTATCGATTCCGCTTCGGCGGTGTTGGCCCCCACCATGAAATCAAAGGCGGATCGCGGCCGCGAAATAGCCGGCGACGAGGCGTGAATGCCGGTCGACCCGTCTGGATCGGGGGCGAAGAATGCTGCGAGTCGGAAGCGAGTCGCAACGCCCGCGGATACTCGGAAGGACGTCGGTTCGACTTTGTTTTTTCTTTGGATTTACTAAATTTTCTTAATTTGGAGTAAATTTTACTTATCGATTTCTTGATTTCCACTCGGTATGCATAATTCGCACCTTCGAATTGGAAGAAGCCATGTAAAAACCGCATGGCAGCAAAGTAAAAACGGCATTGGCGCGCTGGTTCCAATAGGCCTATGTCCCGGATGCTGAGCCAATGCGCCCGGGGAAACATGTGCTCAACGGCCAGCCGAGAAAGGAACGCACCATGTTCGAGAACCACTGGACCACCGACGTTCGCGCCGACCGCGCCCCGAACCTCGCCCCCCGTTCCTTCGACATCCTGCGCGAGGCGCCGCCCTCGCCGGCGGACGACGACAATCGCTCGGTCTTCGCCCTTGCCGTCGTCCTCGCCGCGCCGGTGTTGCTGGCCGTCGCGACCGCCGTCGAGACCGTGGCGCCGGGGATCTGATCGCGCCGCCGCCGCTTTGACTTCGCCGGCCGGCCCCTCCTAATCTCGCCCCGGGTACGATACCGGGGCGAGGGATGGGAATGCTGGAACGTTTGGCGGAGCTGGTAAACGAGAATGCGGCCCTGGTTCGCCGGGGCCGTTTTCTCGACGTGGATTTCCTGGTCGAGGTGGGCAAGGTGCCGCATCTCGTCCGTGTCCGCCAGGGCCGGGTGAGCGAGGTCGAGACGGGCGGCCGTCCGATGCGCCCCTGGCGCTTCGCCATCCGGGCGCCGGCCGAGGACTGGGCCCGCTTTTGGGAGCCGATGCCGGCGCCGAGCCACGCCGACATCTTCGCCATGACCAAGCGCGGCGTCGCCACCATCGAGGGCGACCTGCAACCCTTGATGGCCAACCTCCGCTACGTCAAGGAGCTGCTGGCCGCCCCCCGACGGCTGGCGGGGGGTGCCTCGTGACCGCGGCGCGAATGGAGCCGATCGTCGGCCGTTATATGACGCTTCTCCTCGCCGGGCGCGACTGCCGGATCTATTTCGAGGAGGCGGGCCAGGGTATCCCGCTGCTCTGCCTGCATACCGCCGGCGCCGACGGCCGCCAGTTCCGCCACCTGATGTGCGACGAGGAGATCACCCGCCATTGGCGCGTCGTCGCCTTCGACCTCCCCTGGCACGGCAAGTCCAACCCGCCGGTCGGCTGGCAGGAGGAAGAATACCGCCTGACGACGGAGGCCTATGTCGAGGCGACGATGGGGATCGTGGCGGCGCTCGAGCTGGAGCGGCCGGTGATCATGGGTTGCTCCATGGGTGGGCGGATCGTGCTGGAGCTGGCTCTTCGCCACGGGGCCGAATTGGGCGGCGTGATCGGTCTCGAGGGGGCCGACCACCAGCAGCCCTGGTACGACACCGACTGGCTCCACCGCCCCGACGTTCACGGCGGCGAAGTGGGCGCGGCGCTGGTCTCCGGCCTGGTGGCGCCGCAGAGCCCGGACGAATTCCGCTGGGAGACGCTCTGGGCCTACATGCAGAGCGGACCCGGCGTCTTCAAGGGCGACCTTTATTTCTACCGCGAGGATTCGGACTTTCGCGAGCGGGTGCCGGGGATCGATACCTCGATCTGTCCGGTGCATCTGCTCACCGGCGAATACGACTTCTCCTGCACGCCGGAGGACACGCTTCGAACGGCGGCGGCGATCAGCGGCGCGCAAGCGGTGGTGATGCGCGAATTGGGCCATTTCCCGATGTCGGAGAACCCGAACCAGTTCCGCCGCTACATCCTGCCGGTACTGGAGAGCCTGCGGACGGCGCGGGCGTGAGCGCGACTTGCCGCGCGCGGCGTTGAATCGTGACGGCGTCGGATCGTGACGGCTAGGAGCCTGTCGGACTTAAGCAAAATCGGCAATAATATTTCACACAAAGCGCATGGTTCGTATGTTTGTTATAATTTCCCGTGAAAATCATTGCGTTTCTTGCACATATTGACCTCTATCGGCCTAAGCCCGACAAACTGCTAGGCCTTTTCGGGCGCCACGAACCAGCAGCGCGTTCGGCGCCGTGGAACTTTGGCGTCGCCGGTCGCGGAGAAGATTGCATCGCCGAAGACGGTGGAGCGAGGATCGCAATGCCGGAGGGAAGGCCCGGCGAGTCGGGTATACGGGCCGCGACCCGTATGCGGGAGGCGGGAGGACCGTCTCGCCTCGGAAGGGATTTCCCCTTTGGCCCGACCCGGACGCACGGCGCGCCACTGGGTATTTCATGGTTTGTTAAGCGTTGTCGGACGCCCGCCGAGGCGGAGTGGTTGCGGTAGGCGCGGCAAGTCGGCGGGGGTCGGACAAGGCTCGGGGGAGGAAACCGCGGGCCGGAAGAGTGATTTCGGTTCCAGCGTCACGGTCTATGGGGATTCTGCCGTCGAGCGCCGCTGTTGGGATGTTGCACGGCGGTCTGGACGCGGCTTGATGTTTCTTTGATCGCGGCTGAATGCAAGTTAGCGGATGCGTGAAGCTCGCTATTGGCTGGCGTTTGGCGCTGATCGTGGGTTCGGAGCTGGCTTCGGATCGAACGACGCCGTTGCCGATGGCGGCGGGTGCGTCGGCGCTGTCGGCTGGCGGGTTCTCATGAGCGGTGCTCCGGGAGAGCGATGGGTGGGGCGCGGGGCCGATGGCCTGGCTCGAAGCTCTCGATGATGATCATGCGCCCGCCGCGCTCGGGGCATGGCGGCGGGAGCGCGGGGACTTCCGCGTCATCACCGGCGTCGTCGTCGGGCTCGGGCGTGGGCATGTCGAGGAGACGACGGGCGAGCGCGATGTTCCGGCTTCGGTTGCCGTTGGCGAGGAAGCCGTAGTGGCGGATGCGGTGGAAGCCGGTTGGTGGCACGTGGAGCAGGAAGCGCCGGATGAACTCGTGTGGGGCGAGGGTCATGGTCTTGTATCGGGCTGATCCCTCGGCCCGGTAGTCCTTCCATTTGAAGGTGACGCCGGTCTGGTCGCGGGCGAGCACATGGCCGCCGAGCGCGGCCGTCCGGCAACGCTGAACCGCGCTCATCACCTTCAGCTGTTGCAGGCTCACGTGGCCGGCGTTGGCGCGGCGCCAGGCGGGACCGAAGTCGCGGAAGATGTCCGCGACCTCGAGCCCGTGCCCCGCGCCGGCTCGGACGCTCAGGCCGGTGGCTCGCCCTTCTTCGGCTTCTTCTTGGCGCGCCCGGGCTTGGCCAGGAGATCGAGCGTGCTCGCAATGGCGGCGATGGTGCCGGTCGCGACCCGGGTGTAGCGCGCCGTGGTGTCGAGCTTGTCGTGACCCAGGAGCGCCTGGATGTGACGGATGTCGGTGCCGCGCTCCAGGAGATGAGTGGCAAAGCCGTGGCGCAACGAGTGCGGCGTCACGTGCTTGGTGATGCCGGCGGCGGCCACCGTCTCCTCGAACAGCCGGCTGACTGCCGGGTCGTGGCGTGCCGGCCCGCGATGCGGCCGGGGAAGAGCCAGCGCGCTTGCGGCGCAACGCCCGCGTCATGGTGGGTCGGGCGCTCGCGCCACCATTGCCGCGGCAGCGCCAGCAGCTTATCGGACTGCATGACGTTGCGGTCCTTGCGACCCTTGCCCTGGACGATACGGATGATGCCCTGGGCGCCGTCGATGTCGCCGGCGCGAAGACTCACCACCTCGCTGGCGCGCATGCCGCGGCCATGGGCGAGAGAGAGCAGCGCGCGGGTCTTCAGGTTCCGCGCCATCACCAGGAGCCGCCGGACCTCGTCTCGGCTCATCACCTTGGGCAGCCGTTGCGGCTCGCGGAGGTGATAGATCTCGGCCTCCAGGTCGAGCCGCCGCATGGTGATGCGGAACAGAAAGCGCGGGCCCGTCATGGCGCGGTCGCGGCTCGAAATACTCAGGCCGCTGTCCGCCAGGTGGATCTGGAAGCGGCGGACGTCTTCGGGCGTCGCATCCCCGGGCGAGCGGCCGAGGAAGGCGGCGAAGCGCTGGCAGGCGCGAATGTGGCCCTGCTGCGTCGCGCGGGTGAGCTTGCGCCCGTTCATGTCCTCGATCATGCGCTGGCGCAACGGGCTGATGGTCGTCGTCATGGGGCATTCCTCCGTCATCGAGGTCTTCGAGACCTCAATGATCGGAGACGCCGCCCCACGGCGTTATCGATGAAATCCTCGGCGCCGGTCGGTCACGCCGCGACCGAACACGCCACAAGTATCGCGCGGCAATTTAGTGCGTTTGTAGCGCACCCGGTTCCTTGGACACAAGTTTGTCTCACGCGGCGGGCCTGATTGAGATCGCGGCGTGCCACGCCTGACGAGCTTGAGCGGGGCTCAGGTAGCCGTTCTTTTCGACGATCCACTGGGCATTGTAGAGTTCGACGAAGTCGCGGACGGCGTCCCGCAGCTCCGCGATGTTGCGGTAGATGCGACCATGGATGATCTGTTCCTTCAGCGTGCGATTGAACCGCTCGGCGACGCCGTTGGTCTGGGGCTCGGCGACGAAGGCGTAGGACGGCTGGATGCCCCAGAACTTGATCTGGTTGGTGAAGTGGTCCGACAGATACTGGGAGCCGTGATCCATCCGCAAGGCCAGCCCCCGAGCCGCGCCGGCCGCGGTCGAGCCATACAGCCCGGCAAGCCCCATGGAGATCGGCTGCAGGGCGGCGAAGCGGTCGCCGCGCTTGCAGACATGCCAGCCGACACACTCGGCGTTCCAATGCTCGACGGCGGTGAAGATCCAGCCCCAGCCGTCGTCCACCGTGAACACCCGAACGCCATCGGTGCCCCACATGAGGTTCGGGGCATGAGTGATGATCTCACCGTCATGGGGATTGCCGCCACGGCGGCGGCAGCGATGGGGCGAGAGCAGATTGTTCTCGCGCATCAGGCGGAGCACCCGCTTGCGGGCAACCCGGATGTCGCGACAGACCCGAAGCCGAGCCCAGACCTTGCGGTAGCCCTCGCCCTCCCAGGGCGATGCCTCCAGGTCGGCTTCGATCGCCACCAGCAGCACCTGGTCCGAGATCGCGGGCTTCGGTCCCCGACGCTTTGCCGGCGGCTGCTCGGCGTGCTGGCCGGAGGTCATGGCGTAGAACGAGGAGCGGGCCATGCCCCAGGCGGCGCAGACCCGCCGCAGGCCGTAGGCCAGACCCGTGCCGGGCGAGGTGGCGGCACTCATCGCCGCGACCTCCGCCGCCCCAAAGGGCCGAAGGTCTCCGTCTTGGCCTCCAGCAGTTCCACCTGCATGGTCAACTCTCCGATCCGCTTCATGGCGCTATCCAGTTCCGCCTGCACCGGATCGCCCTTGCGTTGCTTGAGCGAGGCGTCGATCCCGCCGATCGCTTTCTCACGCCACTGCTCGAGCCGGAAGATCTCTACGCCCAACTGGCGCGACAGAAGTTGCACCGGCTCGTCACGCAAAAGCCGCGGAACGACCTCACGCTTGCGCGCCACCGTCCATCGCTGGCCAAGTCCCAGCGGGCCTGCCGGCAAAGCCTGGCCTGGGGAAAACGTGGACGAGCCAAGCTCGCCCGCATTTACCACAGGCCCATCAACAGCAACTTTCTTCTCAAAATTATCGGCCATGTTCCGGTCCTCCTTGGACACTTCGATTAAGCCAATTCTGTGTCCAAGGAAATCGGGTCCGACTCACGATTTAGTGCGTTGACCCAAAGCCGACGTTCAGAGTCTTGGTTTATGGCGTTCAGCCGCCAGGCCCGCCCGCTCCAATTTCCACCGCGATTTCGTCCTCTTTTCCTGGGGACCCCGGTGCACCACATCGAGGGTGGCCGAAGCCGCCTGCGCTCATCCCTTTCGCATCGAGATCATAGTTGATCCCATCCTTGCCGTTTGGGCCAACTCCGCCAGGAACGCTGTCCAAGCCAAGTGTTTCCCTCGTCCGCCAGGCGACGTTGTGGTCGGCGCAGGAGCTATCGCCGCTGACGCCACGGGCGCCAACAATGCCGGATGCGTCATACAGAGCCAGGCCACCACCAAACACATTTACGCCGCCAACCCTCTTGCCTGTCATTGGGTCTTTGGGCGTCCCGAATTTTTTTGCCTCTCCCGCATAGGCAGCCTTCGTATCGACAGGGTTACTGAATTGAAGGCCGAATAAGCTACCGCCAGGCTGCGTCGCTGCCCATAGGTTGGCGCTCGAGAGCGCGAGCCCCGGTATGCTGAACGAGTTTGCAGTGTTGGCCTTCTGCGCGGAAATAACCCGGCTGCCGGGCCACTGGTCCCCCGGGCCACCGCCCGTACGCGCCACGGCGCAGACCTCGCCACCCCGGTTCACCACGGTCGCCCACTTGTTGAGGTCGAAGCCACCGTTGCTCGGACCGCCGCTGGCCTTGACGCTGGCCTTAAGAGCCGTCGTCAGCTCGGAATGGGATGGTAGGCCAGCACAATCGGCATGGGCCAATGCCGGGGTTGCTCCCAAGGCCACGGCGCTGACGAATGCGGCACCGAGTGTTGTACACAAACGATATTTCGGATCAGTCATTTTTGCCCCCCTGATACTTTGGAGAGCTCGAACATATGTTCGAGCAATAGTAAAGCCTAATGCATGGCATGCAACGAACCACGCCCGATCTGCCTCTCAGAGTCCGACTCGAAATGAATCGAGTGTTTTCAGGCTCTTGCGAGACGGCGCGTGAGGAGTTGGATGCTGGCGAGGAAGATCCAGGCCTCGGCGGTCTCGATGGCCGTCTCGAAGTCCTTGGCCAGCCGCCGGTTTCGATTGAGCCAGGCGAGCGTGCGCTCGACGACCCATCGGCGGGGCAGGAGTTGGAAGCCCTTCACGCCCGCGGGACGGTTGACGATCTCCAGCGACCAGCGGCCGATCCGCTTCAGTGCGCCCTCGAGCTTGGGCCCGGCATAGGCGCCGTCGGCGAAGACGTGGCGCAGGCGGGGAAAGTGGCGGGGGATGGCGGCGAACACCGCCGGCGCGCCGTCGCGGTCCTGGATCTCGGCGCCGTGGACCACGACCGCGACCAGCAGGCCGCCGGTGTCGGTGAGGATGTGATGCTTGCGGCCCTTGACTTTCTTTCCGGCGTCGAAGCCCCGGATACCGCCGCTTTCCGTGGTTTTTACGCTCTGACTGTCGATGATACCGGCCGACGGGCCGGCCGCGCGGCCCTCGGCCTCGCGCGCCGCGACCAGCAGTTGCCGGTTGACCTCGGACCAGGTGCCGTCGTCCCGCCAGAGATAAAAGTAGCGCTGCACCGTCGAGCGTGGCGGGAAGCCCCGGGGCAGCATGCGCCATGGACAGCCGCTACGCAGTAGGTAGAGGATCGCGTTCACCACCTCGCGCAATGCCGTCGTCCGAGGCCGTCCCAGCGCTTTGGCGCGAGGCAGCAACGGCTCCAGCACCTTCCATTCTCCATCCGTCAGGTCGCTTGCGTAGCGCAGCAGGTCGCGTTCATACTTCGGGCGAGTGATTTTGGTCCACATGTTGTGTCTCCCTGGTTGCTAAATACAAACAGTGAATCACAACTGACTGAGATCACTCAACTCTTTTCGGGCCAGACACTAACAGCGGTCGGCAATAATTCCCGGCCGGCCGGCTCCCGGGCTCGGGTCGCCCCCGAGGGTACACTCCACGGGTGGCGTGTCCCGCATGGGCGTTTGCTTGAAGGTACAAGCCCTTTGTGGAGGACCAGGATCTGGCGACAGCCACGATCCGAAGACGACCGCGCGCGGGACGCTTGGCCGGACATTCCGTACTGGACCACATGGGCTGGCGACCCTGTCCGCGTGCGCGCGTGGGGAGGAAGCCCCAGGCGAACCGCGGCCCTGGACGCAAATGAACCTCGGAGCCGGCTTTTTCCGAGGGGCTGGCACGCCAACGAGCGTGACGCCCGATCGCCCCGAAGTCCTACCCTTGACACGCCTTCCGGCCCACTCCTATATGCCGTCCACGCCGCCCGAGGGCGGCCACGAGACACGACGGGGCCGTAGCTCAGTTGGGAGAGCGCTAGAATCGCACTCTAGAGGTCAGGGGTTCGATTCCCCTCGGCTCCACCACGCACCTCACTGTTTTTAAAGGGATTTTCGTCTCTTGAGGTGCGGAGTCTGTTGCAAACTCGTGACCACACTTTTCCAAAAACGTTGGATTTCGCATCGCTGGCCGAGGAACTTCTGGGCCATTTCGATTTCCAGTGATGTCAGCAAGGTGCTGGCGAAATAACTTAATGAATTCAGTTGGTTAAAAACGATGTGGTCACGGGTTTGTGTATATTCCACTCCACCACCCCCGCCGAAGCGAACCTGGGTATTCTGGCGGACTCGGCAATAGCTACAAGAATTCAAAGGCTTATGCGGCGTGGGCCGACTATTCGTTGGCCGTGAGACGCCGAATTCGCGCCAATTGGCGCGGTTTCCCGAGAGTGTCTCTGTGGGGCCTGTTTCGTAGCCAACGTTTTCGATGGTACCGCCAGTTTTGCTCAGGCGAAGCCGAGTATGGCGCGCTGTTCCACCCAGCTTTCGGGCAGGTACTTGAGCCGCTTCAGCCGAGAGACCGTCAACTCGACAGGCTGCCTGCCGTCTTGAATGGCTTTGACGATGTCCGGCGCCAGATAGGCCAGAGGCAAGATGCGGCTGACATCGCCCTTGTTGATTCCATGCTGCGACGCGAGGCCTGTCACCGACCTGGCGCGACCATCATTCAGTTCCTCCGCCCACACATATGCCTGGGCGACGAGAGCGACCAGCGCCGGATCCGGCTCCCGCGACGCATTCACTTCGGACAGGAGAAGGATCTTCATCTCGACGCCCCGTCGGCGGATCTGGGTGAAGATCGTGACCTCGGCGGCAGGAGGTTCCAATTCGACGCGCGCATCCAGTTCATCGCCGAGCACCCGTTCGGCCAAGGCCCGACGGTCAATGACGATTGTAAGCGCCTCGGTGTCGGCACCGACACGTTCGACCCAGTCGATGTCTCGATGCAGTTCCGCTCCGCCGTCCGTCGATAACAGGCGCGCCGCGAGCACTGCCGCCCCTTCGTGCATCGTTTGCAGATCGGTGACAGCCAAACCGTCGACGTCCAGCGTCCTCATCAAGCGGGCCGGGTCGCGAAGGAACTCGGCAAGACCGCGAAGGATCGTTGCCTCGATCGTTTCGGCACGGATACGCCAGAGATCCTCGCTCGGCACCGGCGCGTCCTTGTCCTGCCGCGACATGTAGTAGCGGTATCGCTTTCCCTGCTTCTGGGCATGCGTCGGCGACATCGGCCGCCCCTTCGGATCGAACAGGCGCCCCTTGAAGAGATGCCGGGAGGTCTGGTTCGTCACTTGCCGCCGACGCACCGAGTTTCGGCGGAACTGATCCTGCACCGCGTCCCAGGTCTCGCGATCGACGATAGCCTCGTGCAGCCCCGGATATATGGTGCCTTTATGCCGGATCTCGCCGACGTAGATCGGGTTCTGCAACAGCTTGTGCAGATGTCCGGAGGTGAACGGCATGTACCCCGATCGCTTCCGATTGTTGGGACCCCGCGCCTTGGTCCTGAGCCCCATCTCGTTTGCGGCCCCCATGGTCTTCGACACGGTGCTGAGTTCCAGATTGAGGTGGAACAGGGTTCTGACGGTCTCGGCCTCCGTCGCGTTGACGATGAGCTTTCGATCGACAGCGTCATAGCCGAGTGGCACGAGGCCGCCCATCCACATGCCCTTCTTCATCGAGGCGGCGATCTTGTCGCGGATCCGTTCGGCCGTGACCTCACGCTCGAACTGGGCGAAGGAGAGCAGCACGTTCAGGGTGAGACGGCCCATCGACGTCGTGGTGTTGAACTGCTGCGTCACGGACACGAACGAGACCTCGTGCCGGTCGAAAACGTCGACCAGCTTGGCGAAGTCTGATAACGAGCGGCTGAGCCGATCCACCTTGTAAGTGACGATGATCTGGATCCGGCCGGCTTCGATATCTTCAAGCAGTCGCTTCAGAGCCGGCCTCTCCATGTTGCCGCCGCTGAAGCCGCCGTCGTCGTATCGGGTCGAGATCGCCTGCCACCCCTCGCCGACCTGACTGGCGATGAAGGCGGCGCAGGCTTCACGCTGTGCATCGAGCGAGTTGAAGTCCTGATCCAGCCCCTCCTCGGTCGACTTCCGAGTGTAGATGGCGCAGCGGAGCCGTCTCATGTCTTCCCCCGCGTCACGAGGCCAAAGAAGCGAGGGCCGGACCATTGCGCGCCCGTGATCGCCCGCGCGACGGCGGAGAGTGATGAATAGGTCCGCCCCTGCCAGAGGAACCCGCCATCGACGGCGTCGACGACGTGGTTGCGTCCGTTCCACTCGCGCACGAAGCGACTACCCACGGCCACGGAGGCCGCCTTCGGCGCCGACGGCGTATTGTCGTTCCCGGTTCCGGTTCGTGACGTATCGCGAAGCCGACGCCGGGCCGCCGCAGGGAGGCCGCCGAAGTGCCCGACCTGCATCTCGTAAGCGATGGCTAGAACGATCAGCCGCCGGCTCATGCCCCTCGGAACGTCCCGATCGAACAGCTGCCGCCATCGCTCGACCAGCTCCGCGCGAGGGAGGTCGACCATCTCGCCGATCTCCCTCGCCAGATCATCCCGCGTCTTTCGACACGACATGGCGGTACCGATCAAACGTCGGCGGCGATCCGATAGACACGCCCGCGGCCCTCGACCACATCGGAGGTGACAGCAAGCCCGAGCTTCTTCTTGAGCGTGCCGCTGATCGCGCCTCGAACGGAATGGGACTGCCAGCCGGTCGCCTCCATCGCCTCGGCGATGGTGCCGCCGCCGGGGCGGGACAGTAGATCGACCAGCCGCTTCTGCTTCGTGTCTCGACGGGGCCGGTCTTCCTCCGAAGCCGGGTTCGTGTCGTCGGCCGCGGCTTCGACCTCGACGCCGATCGCCTGCCGGCCGTCGTCGGTGATGATCAGCATCAGACGTTCGTCGTCTTGACCCGACCGCCAGAACTCAGCGCCGTTGCAAGCGGGGCCTTCCATCACGAGCCCGGCCTTCAGCAGGCGGTTGAGCGTGCGGCGCACCGTTTCCGGCTTTACCGTGATCTTGTCGGATACCGGTAGGACGGTGCCGTCAGTGCGCTGTGCGGCGGTCGAAAGAATGACGAGTTGGGTATCGTTGAGCTTGGCCATGGGTGGTGGTCTCCATCATGCTGGACGTCGCGGGGATCGCGACGCTCCCACCACCCAGAGCCCCGCCGGCGATCCGGTCGGGGCACCGCGCCCCGGATCTGGTCCGGCGCGCGTCAATGGACAGCAATGCTTGCCGTGGACGGGAAGTCCAGTCGCTTTATCGAGAACTTTGATTACCTTCGCGGTTGCCGCCATTTGCGGTGACCGCAATTTCGCCGGCGAGATCGTTAATGTCGCGGGCCATCCGACAGAGGCGGGCGGCGAGATCGGCATATCGCTCGACGGGAAGACCGGCACCCTGGCCTTCCATTGCAACCACGTGAGCCTCCTCCAGGCGCGCCGTGGCCTGTGTGAAGACTCTACGAAGTCGTTCAAATTCGCTCGCGTCCATGCCCAGCCCTCGCCCTATGCGGTGACACGAAGGCTTGCCGTGGCGGTGAAGTCCAGTCCGGATCGGCCAGATAGCGCGAAGCGGGTCAGTCGAGCCTCTCGGCGGCTACGTCGTCGAACGCATCGCCCGTTTCCGAGAGGCGCGCCCGCTCGCCCGTATAGGCCTGCCAGCGCCTGACGGCGGTATCGACATGGCGGGGGTCCAGCTCCAGGGTCCGCGCCCGGCGCCGCGTCATTTCGGACGCGATGATCGTCGTCCCGCTGCCCGCGAAGGCATCGAGAACAAGGTCTCCGTGCCGGGAGCAGTTGCGGATGGCGTCCGCCACCATGGCCGCCGGCTTCACGGTCGGGTGCATGGCGAGTTCCTCCAGCCGGTCGGGCTTCAAGGTGTTGACGCCGCGATAATCCCAGACGTTGGTGCGGTACCGCCCGCCTTCGCCGAGGCCGAAGTTGTTGACGTGGGGGGCGGTGCCCGACTTGAAGACGAACACCAATTCGTGCTTCGAGCGATAAAAACTGCCCATGCCGCCGTTGTCCTTGTTCCAGACGCAGAGATTCTTGAGCTCGGCGTAGACGGCCCGGCCGGCGGTCAACAGCTCCATCATGTGACGCCAGTCCATGCAAACGTAGTGGATCGAGCCGTCGCGGCTGAAGATGGCGAGATTGCGAAGCGCGGCGGTGAGGAAGGCCGTGAACTCGCCCTCGCTCATCTCGCCCGAGGCCATGACGAATTCCGCGTGCTTGATTGCCCCGGACCCGGTGACGTGACCGTCGATCGCCACGTTGTACGGCGGGTCGGTAAAGATCATTGCCGCCTTGTCGCCATCCATCAGCCGCGCGAAGGAGTCCCGTTCCGTGGCATCGGCACACAAGAGACGATGATCGCCGAGCAGACAGAGATCGCCGACGCGCGAGGCGATGGTGCCGTCTTCCGGTTCGTCCGGCAGCTCGTCCGCCGCCTCGTCCTCGTCGTCGCCGAGGCCTTCGATCAACAGGTCGATCTCGGCGACGTCGAAGCCCGTGACGGTGACGTCGAAATCGAGATCGAGATCGACGAGGTGCTGGAGCTCGATCGCCAGGATCTCGGTGTCCCAGCCGGCGTTCTCGGCAAGCTTGTTGTCCGCCAGGATGTAGGCGCGCTTCTGGGCCTCGGTCAGATTGGCGAGGCGGATCGTCGGCACGCACCGAAAGCCGAGCTTCCGGGCCGCCTCGAGGCGACCATGCCCGGCAATGATGCCGTCGCCTTCATCGGTGTGGATGGGATTGGTCCAGCCGAAGGTCCGCATGCTGTCGGCGATCTGATCGATCTGCTTACGCGAGTGCGTCCGCGCGTTCTTCGGCCAGGGCTTCAAGGCGTCGATGTCGCGGTACTCGATCCTCAGATCACGGCGGGGCGCGATGTCATCCACGCTCGGCATCGGCATGTTCGTCATATTGAGATCCCTTTCTGGGTTTCAAATAGTCAAAAAAAGGGGCGGCCAAACCGTCAACGCCGCCCCCGTCGGGTCTCGGGCGCCTGCTCCAGAAACTCCGTCACGCCCGCCGCTGTAGGTGTGCGCGGCGGTGACAAATTAGACCACGGAAGCGGCGGGATTTGCCCGGCTGCGGGCGGAGTAAAACTCTGCCACCTGTAGCCTTCGATCCTTTTCGGGATGGAAGGTGGGAGGATGTATACCGTGGACCTTTATCTACGCGTTCGGCTGGCGTGCCATGTTGATGGGCTGAGTCAGCGAGAGGCGGCGAGTCGGTTTGGCATGGCGCGAGAGACGGTGAGGAAGATGCTCGGGCACTCGGAGCCGCCTGGCTACCGCCGCCGCCAGCCACCGAAGCGCCCGAAGCTGGACCCCTTCAGGGATATCATTGACCGTATTCTGGAAGAGGACCGAACGGTTCACTGCAAGCAGCGCCACACGGCGAAGCGGATATTCGAGCGTCTTCGCGACGAGCATGGCTTTGCGGGCAAACAGACCATCGTCAAGGATTACGTCCGGGAACGGCGCCGTCGCCAGCGTGAGATGTTCGTGCCGCTGGCGCACCCTCCGGGTCACGCTCAGGCGGACTTTGGCGAGGCGGATGCGATCATCGCCGGCGTCAAGCGGCGGGCGCATTTTTTCGCCATGGACCTTCCCCACGGCGATGCCTGCTTCGTTGCGGCCTACCCGGCGGCGGCGACGGAGGCCTGGCTGGACGGCCACAACGGGGCCTTCGCCTTCTTCGGCGGCATTCCCCAATCGATTCTCCACGACAATGACAAGTGCCTGGTGTCGCGCATCCTGCCGGACGGCACGCGGCAACGAACGCGAGCGTTCAGCGGGCTTCAATCCCATTATCTGTTCCAGGATCGATATGGCCGCCCCGGCAAGGGCAATGATAAGGGCAAGGTGGAGGGGCTGGTCGGTTACGCCCGCCGGAACTTCATGGTTCCCATCCCCCGGTTTGCGAGCTGGGACGCCTTCAACGCTCACCTGGAACATCAATGTCGGAGACGGGAAAGCGACGTCTTGCGCGGCCATCGCGAGACCATCGGCGAGCGGTTCGGATGCGACCGGGAGAAGCTGATGGAATTGCCGCCGGCGCCTTTCGAGGCCTGCGACAAGGAGGGCACGCGGGTCAATTCGCTCTCCCTGGTGCGCTATCGGGGCAACGACTACTCGGTGCCCGTCGCCTACGGTCACCAAGAGGTCTGGGTCCGTGGCTACGTGCACGAGGTGGTCATCGGCTGCGCCGCCGAGGTCATCGCCCGGCACCCACGCTCTTACGAACGAGAGGACCTGATCTTCGAGCCGATCCACTATCTGGCCTTGCGGGAGCGGAAGATCGGTGCCCTCGATCAAGCCGCCCCGCTGGCCGGTTGGAAGCTGCCCGAGGCGTACGCCAACCTGCGCCGCTTGCTTGAAGCCCGCATGGGCAAGGCCGGCAAGCGGGAGTACGTGCAAGTGCTCCGTCTTCTGGAGACCTTTGCCCTTGAGGAGGTGCACGGTGCCATCCGCGATGCCCCGCGGTTAGGCGCCATCGGCTATGATGCGGTCAAGCACCTGGTGCTGTGTCGCGTCGAGCGTCGACCCCCCCGGCTCGACTTGAACGTTTATCCCTATCTGCCGCGGGCCCAGGTGACCACCACATCCGCCGCCAGCTACATGAGCCTGCTGGGCGGAGCGGCGCCGTGAGCGACACGCCGCAGGTGTTGCTGGCCCATCACCTGAAGGCCCTCAAGCTGCCGACCTTCCTCAGGGAGTACGACAAGCTGGCTCGCCAGTGTGCCAGCGAGGGCGCCGACCACGTGCGCTACCTGCTCCGCCTGGCCGAGCTGGAACTGATCGACCGCGAGCGCCGCATGGTCGAGCGGCGAATCAGGCAAGCGAAGTTCCCGACCGTCAAGAGCTTGGACAGCTTTGACTTCAAAGCGATCGCCTCGCTCAACAAGGCGCTGGTCCTCGAGCTGGCACGATGCGAGTACATCGAGCGCCGGGAGAATGTGATCGCTCTGGGCAATTCCGGCACCGGCAAGAGTCACATTGCGCTCGGCCTCGGCCTTGCCGCCTGCCAGAAGGGCCTGTCGGTCGGCTTTACCACCGCCGCCGCCCTGGTCCACGAGCTCATGGAGGCGCGCGATGACAGACAGCTGCTGAGGTTCCAGAAGAAGCTCGCCAACCTCAAGCTCCTCATCATCGACGAGCTGGGTTTCGTGCCGCTCTCCAAGACCGGCGCCGAGTTGCTGTTCGAGGTGTTCAGCCAGCGCTACGAGCGTGGCTCGATCCTGGTGACCTCCAACCTGCCATTCGACGAGTGGACGGAGGTTTTCGGCTCAGAACGCCTGACGGGGGCGTTGCTGGACCGCCTGACCCACCACGTCCATATCCTGGAAATGAACGGCGAAAGCTTCCGCCTCAAGCAGAGCCGAAGAAAACAGAAACCCGCAAAAAGCGCCTGAGCGGCATCCGCTTGCCCCCGTGGGCCCACAGGCCCCTCCCACGCGCGCCGCGGCCTTTGCCTGCTGAGGGGCAGTCCACGCCGCGCGTGGGTCCCTCCCGTGGACTACGGGGACAAGCTCCTCACCGAACCAAAGTGGCCCACTTTTGCTCCGCCACATGGCCGGGTTTTACTCCGCCGTTGACAGTCGCCACGGCAGGCGACGACCGACCGTCAATCGCGGTACTGCCTTTCGACAATATGAGCTCTGACGCGGAGTTGGAGTTCTTCGGCGACGGAATATCCGAGGACATCATCACAACGCTATCGAAGGTCTCCGGCATGCGGGTCATCGCCCGCAATTCCTCCTTCGCTTACAAGGGCACATCGCCCGATATTCGACAAGTGGCTCAGGACCTTGGGGTGCGCTACGTGCTAGAGGGCAGTGTGCGCAGCCGGGGCGAACGGCTCCGTATCACCGCCCAACTAATCGACGCGGATGGCGGAAGTCACGTCTGGGCCGAGCGCTATAACCGCCAAGCCGAAGATCTATTCGATATTCAGGATGATATCACCAAGGAAGTCGTCACCAACCTCCGCGTCAATCTGACGGATGGCGAAGCTGCCGCCGGGCTCAATAGCAAACCCACGGATATCGAAGCCTGGCGGCTGACCGGACAGGGCCTTGAGCTTCAAGCCATGTTTCATGCGGAGACGAACCTGCGCGCACGTGAAATGGGTGAAAGGGCCTGCCGCAACGATCCGGACTACGGTCCCGCATGGGCCCTGGTAGGCGTCACCTATTGGTACGAAGCCCGTATCGGATCCGCCGGCATGCGCGAAGCCAATCTTGGAAAAGCAGAGGAGTGCTTCGAAAGAGCATGGGCCGCCAATCCGGACAATACCTATGTCCTGGAGTTGGGCTCTCAGGTCTTTTGTTCCAGGGGTGAACATGAAAAGGCGATAGAGCTACTCAGAAATGGTCTCAATGCAAACCCCTGAAGTGCGGAAATTCGTGCCTTTCTCGCGAATGCCCATCACTGGGCCGGCAGCCATGAGGAAGCGGTTCGTCTTTACAATGAGGCCAAGCGGCTCAACCCCTTACATGCTATCTGGTACTACGCGGTGAGCGCGCGGGCGGCAGATGCCATTGGAGACGACGAGGGCGCCCTTGGCATAGTTCGAGAAGGCCTTAGGCGGCAAGACGATAGCTTTCCTTGCCAACTTCTATTGGCCAGCCTGCTGGGGCGCCGAGGCGAGCTTGAGGAAGCGCGGAAAGCTCTAGAAAGGGCACTCCTTCTTTCGCCCGATTTTACCCTTGATCGCATTGAACAGTGGTTGATGACACGCGACAAGTCCTATACGGCCCTTTTCACGGAGGGCCTCAAGGCTACCGGCTTACGGTAACGAAGGAAGTTTTGGGCCCACGCAGGTCACCAGCAACCAAAACGCTAATTGTCCATTACCCTACGACCGCTGTGGGTCAGGTTTCCCCTACCGACGTCGCCCATCCGGGCACCCTATAGGGAACTAGGTCGGCGAGAGCGGCCATCGAGGAAGCAGCGGTGCAGCCGATCGGGCTCTACATCTCTCGCACAGCACCGCAGAGGCGCTTGGATCGACGCTGCTTGGAACGCAAAAAGCCGCGAGCGAAATCGCGATTTACAACCCGCAGTGCCGCCACCGTCGATCTGCAACGCCGCGCCGGTGATGAAGCGGTTTTCAGCGTCGGCTAGCAGCCTGTCGGACTTGAGCCGAGGGCCGAGATGAGATTCTCTATCATGGTCTGATTCTCTCCTGCTTGGCGGTTTTGGTGATGAGCAACTTTCGACAGGTCGACCGTGAGACGGGATATCCGCTGCCGCCTTCCGTGGATGACTGGCTGCCGGAGCGTCATCTGGCGCGCTTCGTCGTCGAGGTGATCGAGCAGCTGGACCTCTCGCCCTTCGTCAAGGCTTATCGCGGCTCGGGCTCGGCGGCGCATCACCCGAGCGTTCTGCTCGGCCTGTTGATCTACGGCTACGCGACGGGGGTGTTTTCGAGCCGCAAGCTGGAGCGTGCGAGTTACGATTCGGTGGCCTTCCGCTTCATCGCCGCCAACGATCATCCCGACCACGACACCATCGCCGTGTTCCGTCGGCGCTTTCTGGACCGGATCGAGGCGCTGTTCGTGGAGGTGCTGCTGCTGGCGCGCCAGGCCGGCATGGTGAAGCTCGGCACGGTGGCGCTGGACGGCACCAAGATCCACGCCGATGCGAACCGGCCCGGCGCCTTGTCGTGGAAGCATGCCTGCGAGATCGAAGCCCGGTTGAAGGCCGAGGTGGCGGAGCTGATGGCGCTGGGCGAGGCGGCCGACGCGGCGGATGTGCCGGACGGGATGAGCGTGCCGGAGGAGCTGGCCCGGCGCGAGGACCGCCTGGCGGCGATCGCCGAGGCCAAGGCGGCGATCGAGGCGCGGGCCCAGGAGCGTCATGCGCGCGAGCAAGCCGAGTACGAGGAGAAGATGCGGGCGCGCGAGGAGAAGGCGAAGCGGACGGGCCGCAAGCCTGGTGGCCGTCCGCCGGCGCCGCCCGAGGCGGGGCCTCGCCCGAAGGACCAGGTCAACCTGACGGACGCGGATTCGTGCATCATGCCGGTGGCCGGCGGCGGCTTCGAGCAGTGCTACAACGCCCAGGCCACGGTGGCGACCGACAGCCTGTTGGTGGTCACCGCCGACGTGGTCCAGGCGACCAACGACAAGCGGGAGATCGCGCCGGCGCTGGAGGCGCTGGCCCGGCTTCCCGAGGCGCTGGGCAGGCCCGAGACCCTGCTGGCGGACAGCGGCTACTTCAGCGAGGCGAACGTTGAGGCCTGTGCCGAGGCCGGGATCGCGCCGTTGATCGCGCAGCGCCGGGAGCACCATCATCTCTCCTGGCGGGAGCGCTTCGCCGAAGCACCACCGGCGCCCGAGAACCCGACACCGCTGGAAGCGATGCGCCATCTCCTGGCGACGCCCGAAGGTCGACAACTCCATGCCTTGCGCAAGCAGACGCCGGAGCCGGTGTTCGGCATCATCAAATCGGTGATGGGTTTCCGGCAATTCCACCTGCGCGGCCTCGACAAGGTCAAGGGCGAGTGGAACCTGGTCACCCTGGCCTGGAAGGTGAAGCGGATGTTCGCCCTGCAAACCGCCTGAACGTCGCGGTGCTCCCACTTCCTCCGACAGCCAGGCCGTCTTATCGAGGCGAAGGGCGGCTTCGAACCGTCGCGCCGGAATATTCTCGTCGCTTGTTCCCTTTTGCCTCCATCGCACACGTGGAGATATGGGCGGGGCGCGAAGCGCCCGTTTCATCATCTCCACGGCCGGCAAGCGCGGTGGGCTCCAGTCCGACGGCTGCTAGTCGTGGTGTAGCCAAATACCACCGCGACGAGTCACATGCGCAAGCGGCCGGACGACTGCTCCAAGACCAGCGCCTCGGCGACTGGCCGATTTTGCAGGGCGTCAACGAGTTCACCCTCGGACAGAGACTCGTCAATTAGCTCGGTCCAAACTTTAAGGTGGGTCAGATTATAATTTCCGAAAGCCGTCATCATTGCCACGTCGGCGGCATCGCGCCCCCGCACCATGAGGGTGCGTCCAATGCGCGGTATATTGTTTCGCGGATCGAAGGCATACCAGCGTTTTTCCAAATAGACTTCGCTCCAAGCGCAGAAATCGCCGGCGCTTTCGGTTTTGACGCCTATGTCGCCAAGATAGCCGCTAGCGTAGCGAGCCGGGATATTCATTGCGCGGCACAAGGCGATAAACAGATGCGCAAAATCACGACATACGCCCGTTCCCTCCCGGAAAACGTCGACCGCGGTCTTGGTCGGTCGGCCGAACCGATAGTCGAAGAGAACGTTGTTGTGAACCCAATTCGAGATCGCCTGCACCCGGGCCCATCCGGCTGGCGTGGTGGCGAATAGGTCCCAGGCGCTGTCAACGAGTTCGTCGCTTTCGCAGTACCGGCTCGCCGTCAAGTACGAGAGTGTCTCGGCTGGGAGATCCAAGATTTCGTGCTGACGCGCATTCCAGTTGAAGTCGTCCGGCTCGCCGGAATCCTCCAAGATGCAATCAGACCAGAGAGTCGTTGCGCCCGACGGCACTTCTAGACGAGCGCACCGGTTCCCGAAAATGTCCGTATATTCCTCGACGATGGATTCGGGTTCCATCCGAATGTGATCGGAACCGATCATCCGGCGATTGATCGAGGGGTGCGGGTACAACGCCAGGTGCATGGGCGTCGGTTTCGGACAGTCAACCGCGATTTCAAAGCCTATGCGAATGAGCATTGCCGGCTCCTATCGTTGTTCCGACGTTGGCCGTGCGATTCCCTCCAGGGCATCCGATGAAAGCCCGAGACCGGGGCGTGGTCCTCTGGACCTATATCGCCAATGTAGCCAGGATCCAGCCGTCTAGCGAGAGGGTCGGGACAAGCTGGTAAAGGACAGGGCCATCGCCCTGACCGGCCGGCGCTTCGTCGCCCGCTACCCGTGTTCACGAGGTTAGCCTTCATCTCCGACATCCAAGGCTTGGCGGTTCCGGGCCGCCGAGTCGTCGACATAGGAATACTCGACCTTCCGAAAGTCACCGTAGAGCTGTTCGAGATAGGCTTCGGGCCGGCCGGGGCAGGAGAATTCGCCGCCGAGGAGGGTGATTTTCGAGGTCGGCAGCACGATGTCCCGAGCCACGCCATAGCCGCCACTTTCGGTCATGGGCATCGACGCCTTGTAGTGCCGCCGCTCGAGCACCGCCCGGCCGTGGCTGTTCGCCTCCCGAAAGACGAAGAGATCGAGGCGGATCTCGCCCCGCATCCTGTAACGCTCGTAGCAAAGCGGCCATGCCAGTGGTGGATTGTAGGAGATCGCGAGGTAGCCTTCCTTTTCAAAGACGTCGCAGGAATAGCCGTCCCGGCGACAGCAGGCGCCGAGTTCGGCGACCAGCCGATCCCAGGACGCATCGCCCTGGAGCAGGACGGCAATATCGACATCGTCCTCCCATTTCAAAAGCGATCCACTCTCCCGAACCGCCCCCAACAAGGTTCCCCCGTCGAGCCAGTAGGTGAATTGCATTTCCGAGAGCCGGGAAGCGACGTAGTGACAAAGCTCCGCCATGTGTTCCCGGCAACAGGGAGCGGTATTGAGGCCGAGGCGATTGACGTAAAGGTTGAAAGGACAAGGAGCGGCTTCCTTGGTGCATCCGCGCCAGGCGACGCCGTCCCCCACGATTTCCAGTTCGCGGATGCCGTGACGCCCCCTAAATGCGGCGAGTTTACCTCCCGCCTGCCGCTTCAAGACCTCGAGATCGTGATCGTCGAGGCGATAGAGCGACCGCCGGCGGCCGTCGCGGCGGCGTCTGACGTACCAGGCCAGCTCGATCGCCATGGCGGTGACCAGGACGGCCTGCAACTTCGGGTTCCCGACGACGGCACAGGCAACGAGCGCTGGGATCGACAGCCAGAGTGCGGCGTGGTCGGCGTGCCGGGCCAGGAACTCGATCGGTCGCGAGGTCGGCTGGAAGGCAATGGCCGGGGCGGCGATGACATGGAAGAGCCCGATGATGAATAACGCCGCAACGACAGAGGCGGCGCCATCGATGCCGTCCGGCGACAGCCCTATGTGTGCCACCGTGCCTGCCGCGAGCGCCGTCGTGAGCAGCGCCTCCGTCCACGCGGGAGGAAGCCAATTGCGTGGATAACGCAACAAACGGACGAAACACAGGTAGGTGCTCGCGAAGAGCAGGATCGCTACGAAGATGCCAATGGCCAAGTCAATTGATTTCGATTTTCCCCGGACGACGGTTGGTCCAGAGCCCCAGGGTAGACAGTTGCGTCCCTGGCGGCAATTGCAAGGCTGCTCGGCTCGGGTCGGAGCCGGAGACTTCACGGGCCTCGAACCGGGTTTGGCGGCGGCCCAGCTTGGCTTCCAGCGGTGGTTGCCGACGGCGATGCGGGGTCAACATTTCACATGATATATTGCTAATGCGATAGCGACTCCTGTTAAGCGTTGTCGGACGAACCTGGCATCCGCCACGTACGACCGGGCTCGGGCATGATCTCGAATGCTGAAACGCCGTCGCCACGCGGGTCACCGGCATCGACCGTACCGGCGAGACGCCCCGCCGGCTCATCGCCCGGACATCCGTGAAGGAACAATCGTGGTCGACGGCGTGCCGGGGCGCCGCCGGTTCGCGCGCTACAGCGACTGGCAGAGCCTGAGCGCGTCCAGCACCGCCGCGTGGATGTTGCGCGAGGCGACCGCGTCGCCGATCCGGTGCAGTTCGAACCCGTCGCCCACGCCCCGGGGCTGCGGTTCGCCGGCGAGCAGCGCGGCGATGTCCGTGACGCCGCCGTTGCGCGCGTCCTCCCGGAGCTCGCCGTAGAGTTCGTCCACCGGCAGGGTACCGCGATCTACGACGACCCGGTCCGAGAGACGCTCGGTGATGGCGCCGGTGACCTCGTTCCGGAAGCGGGCCGCCAGGCGGTTGCCGCTGGGCTCGATCGCGATCAGCCGCTGGTCGACCGCCGTCTCCAGCTCCAGCTCGTAGATCCGCCGCTTCCAGATCATCCGCTCGGCGTAGTTCATCTCGGGCGCCAGCGCATCGTCGAGGGCGACGAAGGCGACGCGCCGGCCGGCCATGGCCAGGCGTTCGGCGGCGCTGGCGGCGGCATGCCGGCCGGTGCCGTCGTATACGATGACCTCGTCTCCGTCAGGGAGCGGGTCATCGAGCGCTTGCCAGACGTCGGTGGCCTGTTCGCCGCCGGCGAGGCCCTCGATCTCCGGCAGCCCGCCGGTGGCGACGATCACCACGTCCGGCGCCTCGGCCAGGACGTCGGCCGCCTCGGCCAGGCGGTTGAGGCGCACGGTGACGCCGAGGCGTTCCAGCTCGCTTTCCCGCCACTCGGCAATGCCCAGGATGTCGCGCCGCCAGCTCGCCTTGGCCGCGAGGCGGATTTGCCCGCCCAAGGCACTCGTCGCCTCGAACAGCACCACCTCGTGGCCGCGCTCGCCCGCGACCCGGGCCGCCTCCAGGCCGGCGGGACCGCCGCCGACGACCACGACCTTGCGGCCGGGCCGGTCCGACGGCGTAACCACTTGCGGCAGGGTCTCCTCCCGCCCCGTGGCGGCGTTGTGGATGCAGGCGGGGCGGTGGGCGCTCATGCAATGGGTGACGCCGACGCAGGGGCGGATGCGTTCGGCCTCGCCCCGCTCCAGCTTCGCCACCAGGTGCGGGTCGGCGATATGGGCGCGCGTCATCGCCACCATGTCAAGGAGGCCCTCGGCGACGGCGTGGCGCGCGGTGGCGAGGTCGGTGATGCGGGCGGCATGGAACACCGGCAAGCCGATCTCGCGCTTGAAGTCGCCCACCGGGCCGAGCCACGGCGCCAAGGGCGAGGCCATGCCCGGCATGTTGTCGGTGGCCAAGGTCATGGCCGTGTCCATCCGGCCGTAGATCGCGTTGAAGAAATCAAACAGGCCGGAGGCTTCCAATATCCTGGCCGCCGCCAGCGCTTCCTCGGGGCCGAGGCCGTCCTCCCGCCCCTCGTCGACCGGCCAGCGGATGCCGACGAGGAAATCACCGCCCACCTTGGCCCGAATGTCCTCGTGCACCATCAGGGCGAAACGGCAGCGGTTCTCCAGGCTGCCGCCGAATTCGTCCGTCCGGCGGTTGGTGGCGGGCGAGAGGAACTGGCCGATCAGGTGCCCGCCGGCCAGGGTCTCGACCCCGTCGAGCCCGCCCTCGCGGCAGCGCCGGGCACCGTCGCCATAAGCCGCCACCACGCGGCGGATATCGTCGGCGTCCATTTCCTTGGGAAAACTGCGGTGCAGGGTCTCGCGGATCGCCGTCGGCGCGATGGTCGGCAGCCAGTTGCCGGCATAGGGCTCGCCGCGCCGGCCCAGGTGGGTGATCTGGCACATCAGGGCGGCACCCTGGGCGTGCACGCGGTCCGAGAAGCGCTGGAAATGCGGGATGATCGCGTCGTCGCCGACATAGAGCTGGCGGAACACCGACGGGCTGTCGGGCGCCACGTTGGAGGAGCCGCCGAACATGGTGAGGCCGATGCCGCCCTTGGCCTTCTCCTCGTGGTAGCGCTGATAGCGCTCCAGCGGCAGGCCGCCCTCCTCCAGCCCGCAGGCATGGCTGGTGCTCATGATCCGGTTGCGGAAGGTCACGCCCTTGATGGCGAGCGGCTCGAGCAGGGGGTCGGCCATGGACGGGCCCTCAGAACCCGGCGAAGCCGGCGTCGTTCAGCACCGCTCGCGGGATCATGATCCGGCCGGCCATCATCGGCCGGGGCGAGGTGCCGATCCGAAGCTCGCCCACCAGACCCAGCAGCATGTAGGCCTCCTCCCGGTTCAGATCCGTGTTCTCCGAGACGAAATCGACGCTGGCGCGGCTGGCGTCCTCGGTCGCCGCCTCCACGCTCGGGCCGAAGCCGATGATCTGGATCAGCTCGTCCTGCTCGATGATCGGCCGCTTCACCTCGCGCGCCTTGTCCAGGGTTATGCGGGCACGGACGGTCGCGCCGCACTCGACCCCGGTGCCGGAGATGATGCCGTCGCTGATCACCGCGTGCGGATCGGCGAAGAACACCAGGGCGCCCGGGTGGATCACCGGCAGGTGCACGGTGCTGCCCTGGCCGACGTCCTTCTGGTCGAAGTCGCCGCCGTAGGCGCCCGTGTAGGCCGGCGTATAGCCCTCGGGCGGCATGGTCGAGATGGTGCCGAGGTTGGGACAGAGCGGAATCGGGATCCGGTCGGCGAACCAGGCCATGCCGTCGCGCACAGGGCAGGTCAGCGACTTCGCATCGGGGAATTCCTCGCGCAGCACGCCGAAGTTTTGCAGGATCGCGGTGACGCCGTCCTCGTGCGGCGTGATCTCCAACAGCTCGATTCGGACCGCGTCCCCGGGCTCGGCGCCCCGCACCACGATCGGCCCGGCGATGGGCGACAGGGGGTGGCCCTCGCTTTCCGGCGTGAAGGGCGTGGGAACCGTGGTGACGTCGTCGATTTCCTTCAGCGAGCCGTCGACCTCGATTCGTACCACCTCGCCCGGCTCGATATGCATCTCGGGCGGTGTGTTGGGATTGACGCTGAACATGTAGGCGCGGGGCATGGGGCGGATGTCCTCCTGTCGGGTAGGGGCGACTATAGCAAAGCTCGTCGCGGGGCCCATTGTCCGGGCGGCGACTCCTCGGAGGTCCGGTGGCGACGCCGGCTCCCGCGGGTAGGCTTCCCCTCTTCGCCGTCAGCTAGCCGCGGGTGTCAGACCTCGCCCGGGTCGAGGAGCCCGTCGACGTCTTCCGGCCCGGCGAGGTGGACGATCTCGGCGCCGTCGCCCGTGGGCTCGGCCGGCCAACGGTCGCCGGCGGCGGTCAGCACGCAGACGACATCGTCGTCGCCGCCGATGGCGCCCGAGGACACGAGATCGGCGAGGCAGGCCACGGGCAGCGCCGAGGACGGCTCGACGTGGATACCTTCTCGGGCCAGCGCGCGGGTCGCGGCCAGGAGTCCGGCCTCGTCGCAGGAGACGCCGGCGCCGCCCGAGCTTCGGACCGCGTCGACGGCTCGGTCGTCGCTCACGGTCTCCGCCGCCGACGCGGCGAGGCTCCGGATGGGATCCAGCTCCACGGCGTGCCGCGCGCCGCGCGCGATCGTCACCTGGATCGAGTTGGCCCCCACCGGCTGGCAGGCGTAGAGGCGTGGGGTGGTCTCGCACCAGCCCCAGGCGCGCGCCTGGAGAAAACCCTTCCACGCGCCGTAAAGGCCATTGCCGCGCGCGCAGGGAAACAGCACGGCGGCGGGCGCCCCGCCCAAGTCCTCGATCATCTCCCAGGCGAGGGTGCGATAGCCCTCGACGCCGAACGGATTCTGCACCGCTCGCGGCAGCATCAGCCCGAGGGGGAACCAGCCGGGGCGGGCCGCGATCCGCTCGAACACGCGCTGGCGCTCCGCCGGCGTGGTGGTGACGACCCGTGCCCCATGCGCCAGGGCCTGCGCCAGAACCGGCCGGGGTGTCTCGACCAGCGCGACCAGCAGACAGTCGAGGCCCAGCGCCGCCGCGTAAGCCGCGGCCGAGACCCCAAGGTTGCCGGTAGAGGACACGGCGATCCGCCGGAAGCCGAACCGGCGGGCCAGGCTCGTGCTCACCATGCAGTATCGGTCCTTGAACGAGGAGGTGGGGTTGCAGCCCTCGAGCTTGAACCAGAGCCGCGAGAGGCCGAGCGCCGGCCCGATTTGCCGCGACGGCACCAGCGGGGTATCGCCCTCTCCCAGGCCTTGGAGCGCCTCGCCGCCCGGCAGCAAGGCACGGTAGCGGCGCATTCCCCGTTCGCCGGTGGCCGCCGGCGGCGCCGGGGCGCGGGCGGGCCGGAATCGGGCCTCGAGCACGCCGACCCTGCCGGCGCGCGCGCAGTTCGGGCAGCCGTTGACCTCGGGCCCGAAGGCATAGTCCCGGCCACAGCCGGCGCAGTGCAAGTCCCACTCGACCATGGCTTCCATCAAGCCGGACTCCCGTCCCTAGGCGCTCGGCCGCGCGGCTTATGCCTTACGCACGCCGATGGCGGTGTAGCCGCCGTCGATGAAAAGCACCTGGCCGTTGACGTAGGACGCCTGCTCGCCGGCCAGGAAACAGGCGCCGTCCGCGATGTCGGGGACGGCGCCGAGACGGCCGGCGGGGATGAGTTCCAGATAGGCGGCCCGCCCTTCGTCGCTGAGCGCCCTGTCGGACAGCGGGGTCGAGATCGGCCCCGGGCCGATGGCGTTGGCGGTGATGCCCAGCGGCCCCAGCTCCAGCGCCATCTGGCGGGTGAGCCCGATGACGGCAGCCTTCGAGGTCCCGTAGGCGGTGCGCCCGAAGGCGGCGCGCTCTCCGGCGATGGAGGCGATGTTGATGATCCGGCCATAGCCGCGTTTCACCATCTCGCGCGCCGCGCTCAGCCCGCAATGCAGCACGCCCTCGACGTTGAGCGTCATGATCGCCCGGAACTCCTCCGGCGTCGTCTCGAGGAACGGCGTCAACCTGGCGGTGCCGGCGCAGCTGACCATGATGTCGAGTTGTCCGTAGGCCTTGACGGCGTCGGCGACCAGCCCGTCGACCTGGGCCGGGTCGGTGACGTCGGCGGGAATCGCGATTGCCCGAGCGCCGTCCTGGACGATCCGGTCGACCGTCGCCTTCGCCGTCTCCTCGACGATATCGGCGCAGACCACCCGCGCGCCCTCCTCGGCGAAGCGCCCGGCGATGCCGCGGCCGAGCCCGCTCCCCGCGCCCGTGACGATGGCCACCCGGTTCTCCAGCCGCATCTCTTCCCTCCCTCGGTCCCGGTCACCAGGGTAGCCATCGGACAGTTCGATCACAACGCCGATACCGGCAAGCCGTTCAGGCGAATTGCTCGATCGTGACGACGTCGCCCGCCAGGCGGGTTTGCCGCACGTCGCGGGCCTCGCCCGGGTCGAAGCGGCGGCCGCGATGCATGGTGACGCGATTGTCCCAGACCACGAGGTCGCGCGGTTGCCAGGCATGCGAATAGACGAAGCGCGGCTGGGTGGCGAATTCAACCAAATCCCTGAGGAACATGCGGGAATCCGGGATGCTCCAGCCCTCGATCGCACCGGCATGCGCCGACAGGAACAGCGACTTCCGGCCGGTGACCGGGTGGCGCCGCACCAGACGCTGGCGGACCGGCGCGAAGGCTTCCCGATCCGCCTCGGTCATGTCGGCGAACCCGACGGCCTCCCGCGAGTGGATCTGCGAGTGGTGGCAGACCAGATCCTCCACCTCGCGCCGGGTGCGCTCGTCCAGCGCGTCATAGGCCGCGCGCATGTCGGCGAATTCGGTGTTGCCGCCCCACGACGGCGCGGCGCGGCATGACAGCAGCGAATACTTGGCGGGGATGGCGCGGAACGAGATGTCGGAATGCCAAAGCCGGTCGGCCAGCTTGAACTGGTAGGCGCGGGTCTCCGGCGGCAGCGGCGTGCCGGCGCCGTCGACATTGGAGAAATCGCCGATCCCGCGCGCGAGCGGGCGCGCCTGTTCGTCGCTGCGGAAATGAATGTGCCCCTTGAAGCCGCCCTGGCCCTTCTTCTCGATGTCGCCGAAATGCAGGGTGAAGGCGAGTTGTTCCTCGTCGATGAGCTCCTGGCCCGGGTAAACCAATACGGCGTAGTGGTCCATGCTGGCCTCGATCGCCGCCACCGTCTCGGACGACAGCGGCTCGCGGCAATCGATGCCGCCGACTTCGCCGGCGAATTCGTCGCCGATGGGTTGGATGGCAAGATCCATGGGGACCCGTCCTCGTGTGATGCCGGCAGCCGGAAGTGTGCTCACTGGGCGCTGTTTTGGGAAGCCGGCCACGTAAAAAAAACCGGCCGGATGTGCTCGACGGGTCGTCTTTCGTCGTTCGGCGCATTTCGGTGTCTCGGCGAATCGTCGGGCTACATCGAACGTAATGGTCGTGATCAATGACATTGCCCCGGCATAGCGCATAAGTCGGTCGTCGTCTCGGCGCCCTGGACCACGATCGGCCCGGCGAACGACGACAGGGGTGGCCCTCGCTCTCGGGCGACGTATTCGGGTTGAAGCCGAGCATGTGGACGCGGGGCGACGGTCCTCCTTGTGAGTGGGAGGACCGTGGCAAAGGTGATCGCGAGATCCATGGCTCGGAAGTCGAGAGATCCGAAGAGCGAGGGCAGGCTTCCGGCGACGACGCCAAATTCCGGGATACAGCCGCCATCAAGGCGACATGGCGGCCACGCTCGGGTTTAGCCAACATGCAACGGTGGTTTAGTAAAGCCTTGTCTGGCCATCTCGCTCGATGACGGATTGCATCTTCGCTACTGACTCCGAGAGGTTGCCATGCGCGATCATGGCCTCGGCGAGGGTAGGTACATTGGAGGTGTCTGGCCATTGCTCGGGCTTCCAAATCCTCGAGCGCGTCATGAATTTCGGACAATACGTCATGGCCTCTTTAACTTCGACCACCAACAAAAGATGTGGCTCCTTCCCGTTGACCGCCATGCGTTCCTGTAGCTGCCGGTCCCGAACAATCGCGCCTTGTCCGCTGACCCGCAGGGTGTTGCCATGTCCCGGGATGATGAAGAACAGCCCGACTTCCGAACTCGCGAGCAGGTTTTCGAACGTGTCCAGGCGATTGTTACCGAGTCGATCCGGTATCACGAGTGTCTTGGAATCGAGAATGTGCACAAACCCGGCGGGATCGCCCTTTGGTGCAATATCGAGCATTCCGTCGGCGCCGCGCGTGGCGACCAAAACGAATGGCGACGCCGCAATATACCGCCGGCAGATATCGTCGATGTGATCGACGGCCTTGTTGGCCACGAAGTGGCCCGGCTGTTTTACGTATTTCCGAAGTTGATGCTTGGTCGATATGACTTCCTCAAATCGCGTGTCCATGCGTCGCCCCTTGTCCCGATCCCGGCGGAGCAACCCTATCGTGGATCCGCCTGAACTGTCGAACCACGCTGGCTCGTCTGGGAGAATCATGATGGCTCGGTCGGGTCATCAATGCCCGTTCGGCGGCGTCCGAGATCATGTCAAGTGCTGGTGGTACAGTCGGCATAATGGCGGTAGAGCCGAAATGCCCTCGCATGCCGATGCCAAGGCGATTGATTCCGTGACGCTGGCGAAGACGTCGTCACTCCGCCGCCAACCGCGCCGCCTCCGCCCGGACCCACACGGCGGTGTCGTGGAAGCCGGCGCCGCCGCCGGGGGGGAGGGGATCGGCGCCGATCAGGTGGTTGATGCCGCGCCCGCCCTCGAAGTCGGCGTTGGGCCATACGCCCTCGACGATGACGGTGCCGGGATGCATGCCGTCGAAGAGCGTGGCGTGCAGGACCACCTCGCCCCGCCGGTTGCCGAGGCGGACCAGGGCGCCCTCCTCGATGCCGAGGCGGTCCGCGTCCTCGGCATGGATCCGCGCCGTCGGGCGGGCCTCGCGGGCGCGGGAGCCCGGCGTCTCGGTGAAGCTCGAATTGAGGAAAGTGCGGGCCGGCGGGGCGACCAGGCGGAAGGGGTGCTCGGTGCTTGCGCCCTCGATCAGGTCGGCGAAGTCGACCAAGTCGGGCAGGCCGTCCGTATAGGGGCCCAGCGCCGCCCAGTCGGCGCGGAAGCGGAAGCGGCCGCTCGGGTTGGGGAAGCCGGCGGTGAAGTGGCCCTCATCGAAGTCCGGGCCGCGTTCGACATAGCCGCGCGCCGCCGCCGTTTCGGCGTCGCCCAGGCCCGAGGCCCGGAGCGTCGCGTCGATCAGCGCCCAAGGCTCCATCCCGAGGCCCGGGTGCTCGGCGCCCAGGCGCTTGGCCAGCGCTCGGACCACGGCATCGTTGCTGCGGCATTGCGCATGAGGCTCCAGCACCCGGCGGCCGACGGTGATCGCCGTGTGGCCGAGGCCGTAATAGATGTCGTCGTGTTCCAGGAACATGGTGGCGGGGAGCACGATGTCGGCGCACTGGGCCGTCGCGGTCATGAACTGCTCGTGGACGCAGAGGAAAAGATCGTCGCGCGTCAGGCCCCGGCGGACCAGCGTGGTGTCCGGCGCCACGTTGGCCGAGTTGGCGTTCTGCATGATCATGGCGCCGACCGGCGGGCCGCCCTTCAGCGCCTCTTCGTCGCCCGTCAGCACCGGGCCGATGCGGGCCTGATCCAGCATGCGGACGTCGGGATCGATCCGGTCCAGCGCGTGGGCGAGTGTCAGGTCCAGCTTCCAGTTGTCGAGGTTCAAGAAGAAGGCGCCGCCGCCCTTGTGCCGCCAGGCGCCGCTGACGGCCGGCAGCGCGGTCACGGCGTGCATGTTTGGCGCCCCGTTGCGCGAGCGGGTGAAGCCGAAGCCGAGCCTGAGGAAGGCGCGGTCCGTGCGGCCGTAGAGGCGGGCGAAGTCGCGGATGGCGTCGGCCGTGAGGCCCGTGATATCGGCCGCCCATTCGGGCGTCCGGGTGGCGAGATGCGCCGCGACGCCATCGTCGAAATCGCTGTGGCTTTCCAGGAAATCGCGGTCGGCCAGCCCTTCGGCCAGCATCACGTTCATCATGGCCGTGGCCAGCGCCGCGTCGGTGCCCGGGCGCAGCAGGATGGGGATATCCGCTGCCTCTATCGACGGCGTGCGGTAACAGTCGACCACCGCCAGCTTGGCGCCGCGCGTCTTCCGCGCCCGCTGGATGTGGCGCATCAGGTTCACTTGCGTCGAGACCGGATTGCCGCCCCAGACCACGATCAGGTCGGAATCCGCGATCTCGCGCGGGTCGGTACCGCGCAGCTCGCCGATGCCGACGCGCCAGCCGGGCTCGGCCGCGCCGATGCAGATCGTCGTCTTCTGGCGTGAATAGCCCATGGTGTTGCGCAGACGGTCGAGGCCGTAGCGCTGGATGATTCCCATGGTGCCGCCCGAATGATAGGGCCAGACCGCTTCCCGCCCACCGGCCTGGGTGGTGGCCGTGAAGGCCTCGGCGATCTCGTCCAAGGCCTGGTCCCATTCGATCTCGCGGAAGTCGCCGTCGCCCTTGGCGCCGACGCGTTGCAGCGGGCGGGTCAGGCGGTCCGGGTGATGCACCCGTTCTCCGTAGCGGGCGACCTTGGCGCAGACCACGCCGTCGGTGTAGTCGAAGTCGCTCGCCCCCCGGACCCGGCCGATCCGGTCCGGCGCCAGGCGCTCCACTTCCAGCGCGCAGGCGCTGGGACAGTCGTGCGGGCAGGCGGTCTTGATGAATTCGGTCACGGTCATGGCTCCGGGATGTTTCGGACGTCATGGTGCCGCCCGGAGCGTGGCGGCGCAAGCTGCGTTGCGGGCGGCGGCGATATGGGGGACGATCCGGCTCACGCGGTAGCGTTTACGATCGGAAGCCGGGGGCGCCATCATTCATGATGGCCAGGACTAGGGAAAATGCGCCATGGCGACCAGCGCCCGGCTCGACCACACGGTGATCAACGTCGGCTTCGAGATGGACCGGGCGAGCGAGATCTTCGCCGGCCTCGGCTTCACGCTGACGGAGCGCGGCTACCACAGCCTCGGCTCGATCAACCATCTGATGATGTTCGAGACCGACTATCTGGAGCTGATCGGTCTCCCCGCCGGCGCCGCGCACGACCGCCCCGACCTCGCCGGCGCGCCGCGCGGCATCAACGGCCTGGTGTTCAAGACCGACGACGTCGACGAAGTTCACGCCCGCCTGCAATCGCTCGACATGGCGGGCGCCCCGCCCAACGCCTTCACCCGGCCGGTCGAACTGCCGGAGGGCACCTTCGATGCCAGTTTCCGCACCGTCCACGTCCGCCCCGACGTCTTTCCGGGCGGGCGGGTCTATTTCTGCGAACACGGCACGCCGGAGCTGGTCTGGCGCCCCGAATGGCATGGCCACGCCAACGATGTCCGCGCCATGCCGGAATTCGTCGTCGTACGCGAGGCTCCGGCGGCGGAGGCCGGGCGCTTCGCCCGCCTGCTCGATTCCGACGTCCGAGGCGACGACCGTATCGCCGACGTCGGCTTCGCCGGCGGTCGCATCCGGGTGATGTCGCCGCGGGCCTATGGGGACTGCTACGGCGCGCTCGCCTCGGCGCTCGGGGATCGCCCCTCGATCTTCGGCGCGATTCACTTCCGCGTCGGCGACCTCGGTGCCGTTCGCGCCATCGCCCGGGGCCGCGAGGGCGTCATCGATGATGGCGACCGAATGGTAATCCGCGAACCGACTTTCGACAGCGTGCTCGAATTCACGGCCTGAATTCAGTCCCCCGCCGTCTCCGCCAGCAGGCGGGCGGCGTTGGCGCCCATGAGCTTTTCGAGGTTCGCCGGCTTCAGGGGTAGCGCGCGGGCCTCCTCGACGGCGCGGGCGAAGGGCAGCATGGAATCGGTCGCGAACAGCACTTGCTCGGCCAGCAGGCTGTCGGCGAAACGTAGAAAGACCTCCCAGCCGGCGCCCGGCATGGCGAGGTACTTGGGCGCGATGCCGCCGATCTCCAGATAGACGCTTCGGTGCTTGCGGGCGATCGCCACCGCTTCCGCCACCCAGGGCCAGCCGCCGTGGTTCATGACGATACGCAGGCCCGGGAAGTCGCAGGCGATGTCGTCGATGGCCGCGGGCCGGCCGTATTCGATGGCGCGGTCGCTCGAATAGTTGATGCCGGTGTGGATGGTGACCGGGATGCCGTATTCCAGGCATTTGAGGTAGAGCGGATAGCACTTGGCATGGTTGGCGGCGAGCCGGCTGGCGAAGGGTTGCAGGTTGAGGCCGCGAAGCCCCAGCTCCTCGACGCTCCGTTTCAACTCGTCCACGGCGGCCATGCCGTCGGCCGCGTCCACGGCGGCGAAGCCCGTGAAGCGGTCGGGATTGGCGGCGGCGAGCCGGGCGGCGCGCTCGTTCTCCGCCCGGTAGTCGCCCGAGGCCCATTCCGCCTGGATCACCGCCCGCCCGATCCCCGCCGCCTCCAGCGCCGCCAGCAGCTCGTCCTCGCCGTAGGAGACCGCATCGAGATCGAAGACCGCGTTATAGCGGGCCATGTAGGCCGCGCGGTCGCGGCCACGATCCCGTTTCGGCGGCTGGACGCGGAAGTCGATCACCATGGGCGGGAGTATCGCGCGGCCCGGCGCCGGTTGAAAGCCGTTCAGAGGGCGCCGCCCGGCCCGTGATGGGCCAGCGCCAGGCCGGGGTCGGGTTCGATCGCGCGGCGCGCCGCCGCGCCCGCGCCGTCTCGGGGCCACATCCGACGAGCGCGGGAATTTCCGGACCGCGGGTCGAGCGGCGCCGAAAACCGGCACTGGAATCGCCGCCGGCATCGACCGGTTTCGCCGGCCGTCCTCGGATTGACAATCTCGGCGCGGGCCATCTACCGTCGCGTCGCCGTCTGGCGCCAAACTAAGGGGGCGTGGCATGCGTTTCGGGGTCCATCTCGTCGCGGCGGGCACGATGATCGAAGGAGACGGGATCGCCCGGGTCGCCACCCGCGCGGAAACGTTGGGCTACGACTCGCTATGGGTAAGCGACCATATCGTATTCCCCAGCGAACTCAGCTCGCCTTATCCCTATTCCCAGGACGGGAAATTGCCGCTCGATCCGGCCAATCCACTGCTCGAACCCTTCACGGTATTGAGCTATGCGGCCGCGGTGACGCAGTCGATCAAGATTGGCACCAGCGTCGCCATCGTCCCCTACCGCGATCCCATAATCACGGCTAAAATCGTGGCGTCCATCGACGTATTGTCGGGTGGGCGCTTCATCTTCGGCGTGGGAATAGGATGGCTGGAGGAAGAGTTCCGGGCGCTCCGCCTCGAGCGAAAGAATCGCGTGCCGCAAACGCGCGAGGCGATCGCCGCCATGAAGGCGTGCTGGACGCTGGACGACCCTGAATTTCATGGCGAGTTCTACGATTTTTCGGCCATAAAATTCGCGCCGAAGCCGCGTCAAACGCCACATCCCCCGATCTGGTTCGGTGGCAACACGATGCCGGCCCTGAAGCGCGCCGTCGAACTCGGCACGGGTTGGCATGCCGTGTGGGTGACGCCGGAAGAAGTGGCGGAGAAGGCCGCGGTCATTCGCGGCCTCTGTGACAACGCGGGGAAGAACTTCGAGGAGTTCGCCATCACGATCAACGTGAACGGCAAGGTTCCCCTGAATGTGGAGAACGTGCGGAGGTACGAGGAAGCGGGGGTGAGCATGATGTTCATACCCCGTTCGTTTCAGGCCGACGTCGATTCGATGATCGAGAACATGGAGGTCTTCGAAAGAGACGTGAAAGCGCGCTCCGAACCTTAAAAAAGCCGTCCAGAACGCCGTCGAGGTGGCCGGGACCGTCCAAACGGCCGCGACCGAGCCGGCGTGCCGTCAGTTCACCTGGATCTGCCGGAGGACGTATTGCCCGTCGGCCATCCCCTGGAAGAGATCGTCGACCTGGGGGTGGGCGACCGGCTGGCCGGTCTCGTCGGGCAGCAGGTTCTGCTCCGAGACGTAGGCGATGTAGGTCGTCTCGGAATTCTCCGCCAGCAGATGATAGAACGGCTGGTCCTTCCGGGGCCGTTTCTCCGCCGGAATCGACTGCCACCATTCTTCGGTGTTGGCGAATTCCGGGTCGACATCGAAGATCACGCCGCGAAAGGGGTGGAAGCGATGGCGAACCACCTCGCCGAGGGTGAATTTGGCGTGACGCGTATCCATGTGCCCGACTTAGCATGAAAAATCCACGACGGGAACGCCCTTTCCGTCGTCTTGACCGGTCTGGCGCCATTGCTATGGTGCCCACGTTCGCGTGGGCCGCTAGGCCCGGCGAAACGCCGAGGGGCTCGACCCGGTTTCGGACCCTTGGCCACGAAATCGGGAGGGAACGCGAAAGATGGTCGGGATCACCGGCTACGGGGCCTACATTCCCAGGCTGCGCCTGCAACGCAAGGCCATCGTCGAGGCCAACGGCTGGTTCAATGCCGCGCTCAAGGCTTACGGCCAGGGCGAGCGGTCGATGCGCAACTGGGACGAGGACGCGCTGACCATGGCGGTCGAGGCCGGGCGCGACTGCCTCGTCGGCGAACGGCCGGGCGATCTCTCCGCCGTCTTTCTGGCGTCGACCACGCTCCCGTTCCAGGACCGGCAGAATTCGGGCGTGCTGACCACCGCGCTCGGCCTCGGGCAGAACCTGATGACGCTCGACATCACCTCGTCCCAGCGGGTCGCGACCTCGGGCCTGATCACGGCCTTGAACGCCGCCTCGGGGCTCGGCGGACAGGCCCTCTTCATCGCCACCGAGAAGCGGCGGGCCAAGGCCGCCTCGCCGTACGAAATACTGAGCGGCGACGCCGCCGGCGCGGTGATGCTCGGCGCCGACGGCGTCATCGCCGAGTTGTTGGCCAGCCATCAGGTCGCGGTCGATTTCGTCGACCATTACCGCGGCCAGAACGAGGCCTTCGATTATGGCTGGGAGGAGCGCTGGATCCGCGACGAGGGTTACATGAAGATCGTGCCGCCCGCGATCGAGGCGGTGCTGTCGAAGGCCGGCATCGAGGCCGACGCGGTCGACCATTTCGCCATGCCGGGCACAATTCGCAACCTCGCCGGCCTCGTCGCGCGCCGCGCCGGCATCCGGAGCGAGGCGATCGGCGACAACCTGCAGGCGGTCATGGGCGACAGCGGCGCCGCGCACCCGCTGGTCATGCTGATCGCCACGCTGGAGGCCGCCAAGCCTGGCGAGACGATCCTGCTGCTCGGCTGGGGCCAGGGGGTGGACGCCCTGCTGTTCCGCGCCACCGACGCGCTTCCCGGATTGCCGGCCAGGGCCGGCGTCGCCGGCCACCTGGCCCGGCGCAAGGAGGAATCGAACTACAACAAGTCCTCTCCTTCAACAATATCATCGACGTGGATCGGGGCTTGCGCAGCGAGGGCGACAAGCAGACCGCGCTTTCCAGCCTCTACCGCAACAAGGAAATGCTGATCGGCATGATGGGCGGCAAGTGCCGTAAATGCGGCACCGTGCAGTTCCCCAATGCGAATGTCTGCGTCAATCCCAATTGCGGCGAATTCCACAGCCAGGACGACCATCCCTTCGCCGACACGCCGGCCAAGGTGCAGAGCTGCACCGCCGATGGCCCCACCTACTCCCTCGATCCGCCGCAACATTTCGGCATGGTGGTGTTTGAAGAAGGGGGCCGGCTCATGGCAGACTTGACCGACGTGGATGTCGGTCAGGTCGAGGTCGGCATGCCGCTCAGGATGATGTTCCGGGTCAAGGAGCACGACGACAAGCGCGGCTTCACCAAGTATTTCTGGAAGGGGGCGCCCGCGCCGTCCGACGACGAGTACAGGCCATCATGAATGATGGCGCCCCGGCCGGCCCGCTCCCCCGGCCCAACCACCCGTGGAGTGTACCCTTGGGGTGGTTGGGCCGGGGGAGCGGGCCGGCCGGGAACTGCGAAAGCAAACTCTAACGCCGACAGGCTAGGCGAACGAAGGAGCGATTAAGAGTCCGACTCGAAATGAATCGAGTGTTTTCAGGCTCTTGCGAGACGGCGCGTGAGGGGTTGGATGCTGGCGAGGAAGATCCAGGCCTCGGCGGTCTCGATGGCCGTCTCGAAGTCCTTGGCCAGCCGCCGGTTTCGATTGAGCCAGGCGAGCGTGCGCTCGACGACCCATCGGCGGGGCAGGAGTTGGAAGCCCTTCACGCCCGCGGGACGGTTGACGATCTCCAGCGACCAGCGGCCGATCCGCTTCAGTGCGCCCTCGAGCTTGGGCCCGGCATAGGCGCCGTCGGCGAAGACGTGGCGCAGGCGGGGAAAGTGGCGGGGGATGGCGGCGAACACCGCCGGCGCGCCGTCGCGGTCCTGGATGTCGGCGCCGTGGACCACGACCGCGACCAGCAGGCCGCCGGTGTCGGTGAGGATGTGACGCTTGCGGCCCTTGACTTTCTTTCCGGCGTCGAAGCCCCGGATACCGCCGCTTTCCGTGGTTTTTACGCTCTGACTGTCGATGATACCGGCCGACGGGCCGGCCGCGCGGCCCTCGGCCTCGCGCGCCGCGACCAGCAGTTGCCGGTTGACCTCGGACCAGGTGCCGTCGTCCCGCCAGAGATAAAAGTAGCGCTGCACCGTCGAGCGTGGCGGGAAGTCCCGGGGCAGCATGCGCCATGGACAGCCGCTACGCAGTAGGTAGAGGATCGCGTTCACCACCTCGCGCAATGCCGTCGTCCGAGGCCGTCCCAGCGCTTTGGCGCGAGGCAGCAACGGCTCCAGCACCTTCCATTCTCCATCCGTCAGGTCGCTTGCGTAGCGCAGCAGGTCGCGTTCATACTTCGGGCGAGTGATTTTGGTCCACATGTTGTGTCTCCCTGGTTGCTAAATACAAACAGTGAATCACAACTGACTGAAATCACTCAACTCTTTTCGGGCCAGACACTCAGACATGGCAACGGGCATCAGGGACAAGGTTGCGATTCTCGGCATGGGCTGCTCGCGGTTCGGCGAGCGCTGGGACCAGGAGGCCGACGACCTGATCGTCGAGGCCTTCCAGGAGTGCGCGGAGGACGCCGGCGTCGAGCGCGACCAGATCGACGCGGCCTGGTTCTCCACCGCGATCGAGGAAGTGCATGTCGGGAAGTCGGGCGTGCCGCTCGCCGTCGCGCTCCGCCTGCCCTATATCCCCGTCACCCGGGTCGAGAACTATTGCGCCAGCGGGACCGAGAGCTTCCGGGGCGCGGTCTATGCCGTGGCCTCTGGCGCCGCCGACATCGCGCTCGCCGCCGGCGTCGAGAAGCTGAAGGATACCGGCTATGGCGGACTGCCGCAGCGCGGCCGGGGCGTCCTCAACTCGGCCTACTGGGCCAACGCCTCGGCGCCGGGCTCCTTCGCCCAGCTCGCCACCGCCTATCAGACCAAGCACGGCATTCCGGCCGAGGACGTGAAGCGGGCGATGGCGCAGATTTCGGTCAAGAGCCATGCCAACGGGGCCAAGAACCCGAAGGCGCACCTGCGCAAGGAGATCGACATCGACACGGTGCTGAACGCGCCGATGATCGCCGAGCCCTTGGGCCTCTTCGACTGTTGCGGCGTCTCGGATGGGGCCGCCAGCGCCATCGTCACCACGCCGGAGATCGCCCGCAAGCTCGGCAAGAAGGACCTGGTCACGGTCAAGGCGCTGCAGCTCGCCGTCTCCAATGGCACGGAAGCCAGCCACAACTCCTGGGACGGCAGCTACTTCATGACCACTCGCAAGGCCTCCGAGCGGGCCTACAAGGAGGCCGGCATCGAGAAGCCGCGCGAGGAAATCTCGATGTTCGAGTGCCACGACTGCTTCTCGATCACCGAGCTGGTGACCATGGAGGACCTCTATCTCTCCAAGGAGGGCGAGGCCTGGCGGGACGTGCTGGACGGCTTCTACAACGCCGACGGCCAGATCCCCTGCCAGATCGACGGTGGCCTGAAGTGCTTCGGCCATCCGATCGCCGCCAGCGGGTTGCGCATGCTCTATGAGATGTACATGGAGCTCCACGGCCGGGCCGACGCGCGCCAGCTCGACAATCCACGCTACGGCATGACGCACAATCTGGGCGGCTTCCCGCACCAAAACGTTTCGTCCATCGCCATCGTCGGCGCCTACGACGGCTGATCGCCTGCCGGATCGCCGAACGCGACAGGAGGCCCGCCGGAAACGGCGGGCCTCACGCCGTTGGGGGGGGGCCTTGGCCCTACCGGCCCGTGTCGCGGTGGCGGATCGAGCAGTTGCCCCAATCCTTGTTGAGGCCGCCGGACTTCTTGGACCGCGCCATCGCCGGCTGTATGAAGGCGACCGCCAGCCCGGCGAGAAGAACGCCCGCAAGGGCGCGTGTGAGACGACTGGATTTCGACCCCTCGGTCATGACGCGACTCCCGTTGGCGGCCCCGCGATCCAGGTACGGGTGCGGCGGGACCGCGATCAAGAGACGATGACCGGGGCGTGAACGGGGTTTACCTCGCCGCCATGCGGGCCTCTCTCATTTGGAGGTCTGGCGCGGGGGATAAAGCCGCGCCATCAGGGCGTCGGCGCGGGTAAGGCGGCGGGCGAGCCAGTCGCGGGTTCGGCGTCCGTCGGCGGTCGCATCGCGAAGCCAGACCAGCGTTGCCGCGACGAAGAGCGCGGTGAGTCCGGCTTCCTCGAGCGACTTGCGCCGGCCCCGGGCGTCGAGCCGGGCCGCTTCCCGCAGCCACTGCACGCGGCGGGAGGTGGCGACGACGAGGGCGGCTTGCAGATGCGGATGCGGCGGCGCCAGGCGATAGGCGAGGATGTCCCCGAGAACGTTCCGCCGGCCGTCCAACGCCTCGAACCAGGCCATGATGCAGCCCTGGAGGCGCTCCGCCGCCGGCATCCGGGCGAGCGACGCGCGGGCGCCCGCCGTCAGCATCGCCCGATCGGCGCGGGCGAGCCAGGCCTCGCCGACCGCGTCGAGATCCGGGTAGTGGTCGTGGATGCGAACGAGCGGCACCTTCAGGCGTTCGGCGACCCGGTGCAGCCGTACCGCGTTCCAGCGCGCGGCGTCGGCAAGCTCCAAGGCCACGTCGACGATCCGTTCGCCCTCTTTCGCCATCGTGACGCGCTCCCGCCAAGACTCCACCCGGGTGAAGCCTAGCCGGTTTGTCGCGGTCGCGAAATCGCGTCGGGCGGCTTATTCACCCCTGGCGCAGTCGCGTTTTTCGCAGCTGCCCCAGTCCTTGTTTAGGCCGCCGGACTTGCTCGTGGATTGCTCGGCGATCGGCTGACTCGATGCGAGCGGGCTCGCCGCCTCGGCCCGGGGCGAAAACGAGAGCGCCATGCAGGCGCCGGCGATCAGGCCGGCCGCGAGAAGCAGGCAGGAAATTCGGATCGTTGCGCGCTCGGTCATGGCGTCACTCCTGAAGGTGGCTCCGCGAAACAGATAGGCGGTCGGCGGGACCGCGACCAGGGACCATGACGCAGTCGTGATCGAGCGTTTATGCCGGCCAGGCGAGTCGACATTTATGTCAACTGGTCTTACCTGGGGGCCATGCGGATGGCGCCGTCGAGGCGGATGGTCTCGCCGTTCAGCATCACGTTCTCGACGATGTGGCGGGCGAGCGCGGCGTACTCCTCCGGCGCGCCGAGCTTCTTCGGGAAGGGCACGCTCGCCGCCAGGCTCTCCTTCACCGCTTCGGGCAGCGTCGCCAGCAGGGGGGTTTCGAAGATGCCGGGCGCGATGGTGACGACGCGAATGCCCAGGTCGGCGAGATCGCGCGCGATGGGGAGCGTCATGGCGACGATACCGCCCTTGCTGGCCGCATAGGCCGCCTGGCCGATCTGGCCGTCGTAGGCGGCGACGGAGGCGGTGTTGATCACCACCCCGCGCTCGCCGTGTTCAAGCGGCTCCAGCTCCGCCATCGCGGTGGCGACCAGGCGCGTCACGTTGAAGGTGCCGATCAGGTTCACCCGGATCACCTTGTCGAACAGCGCCAGGTCGTGGGCGCGGCCCCGGCTGGTGGTCTTCTGGGCGGGTCCGATGCCGGCGCAGTTGATCAGGATCCGGGGCGCGCCGAGGGCGGCCTGGGCGGCTTCCAGCGCGGCGGCGGTGGACGCCTCGTCGGCGACGTCGCATGTCGCGAAGTGGCCGCCGAGTTCCGCCGCCACTCGGCCGCCGCGCTCGGCCTGGAGGTCGAGCACCGCCACCCGCGCGCCCTGGGCGCGCAGCGCTCTGGCCGTCGCCTCGCCCAACCCCGAAGCCCCGCCGGTGACGAAAGCCACCCGATCCCGAATATCCATCGTGCCGTCTCCTTCCTGCTTTCGAACGCGCCGCCTCATGCCGGCGAGCAGAAGAAGTGACTCTTCAACGGCATGCGAACACCATTGTCAATCGCGCTGGCGCGAAGCCCCACAATGACGACATTGGGGCGGCTCCCTCATCGATTGATTTGCAACCTCTCGGTCGAATTCGCCGCCTCGATCTCGCCTGTCGGGAATTACGAAAAGTGACAAAACAAGACCGCCGTTTGCGATGCCGATCCAAAATCGTCGTTAAAATCCAATATTTACGTTATTTCCATATATACCCCGACTCCTCAGAGACCCGAAAAAAGCTCTGGCAATCCGGCCGTTGATCGATTCTTCTCGGGGGCATGATTCGCGGTGGATTTCTGAGTGCCAAGGAGCGGGGGGCCCTGAGGGCGGTGATGGGGCACCCGAGCGAGAGCCATGGGGTGGCCCGGCGGGCGAACGCCGTTCTGCTGCTGGATGACGGCCTGAGCTGTGCCGAGGTGGCGCGGGTGCTCTACCTCGACGACGACACGGTGCGGACTTGGTTCAAGCGCTACCGCGCGGGCGGTCTGGATGAATTGACGCTGTTCGACTGGCCCGGCGGGCCGGGCCATCTGAGCCGGGAGCAAGAGGCGGACCTTTCGGCGCATCTGGGCGAACGGCTTTACCGCGACACGGGCGAGGTGGCGGCGCATATCGCGGCGACCTGGGGGGTGATCTACAGCCATTCCGGCTGCATCAAGCTGATGCATCGCCTGGGCTTCGAATACAAGCGCCCGGAAAGCCTGCCGGCCCAGGCCGACGAGGCCGAGCAGGCCGCCTTCATCGAGGCTTATGACAAGTTGCTCAACGGCCTGGAGGCCGACGAGGTGGTCTACTTCGCCGATGCGGTGCACCCGGAATACCAGTCGCGTCCAGTCCATGGCTGGGTCAAAAAAGGCGACAAGGTGGCGCTGAGGCGGACCTCGGGACGCCAGCGCATCAACCTCCACGGCGCGCTCAATCTGGAGAATTTCCACTGCCCCTTGGTCCAGGCCGAGCGGATCAACGCCGCCTCGACCATCGCGCTGTTCGAGAAGCTGGAGGCCGACAACCCCGGAAAGAAGCGGATCTACGTCTTCGCCGACAATGCCCGCTATCACCATGCCCGCCTGGTCCGACAATGGCTGGAGAGGCCGGGTTGCCGCATCAAGCTGATCTTCCAGCCCGCCTACGCCCCCCACCTCAACGCCATCGAGCGATTATGGGGCGTCATGCATCGCGAGGTGACCCACAACAGGTTCTACGCCAACTTCGACCTCTTCACCAAAGCGATCGATCACTTCTTCAAGCAACGCCTGCCACGAGAGTGGACGACTTGGCGCGACACCATAACCGACAATTTCCGTATCATCTCGCACCGGGATTTTCGGGTTCTGGAGTGATCCGAGTATATTAAGAAAGGGCTTATCCCTTTGAGCCCGGTTTGACGAGATGTTGAGTTTCTGGTGGGCGTCGGCAGCATGTTCGTGTAATGTTCCGTCATGGCCAGCCGCTGGAAATATGACCGCCCCATGTCCCGCGCCGCCTTCGAGGCGCGCTTTCCCGATGAAGCCTCCTGTGCCCGGCATCTCGCCGCCAGGCGCTGGCCCGACGGCTTCGTCTGCCCCGCCTGCGGCCATGACAGGGGCTGGGAACTGAAGCGGCGCCGGGCGAGCTGGGAATGTGCGGCCTGCGGGAAGGAGACCTCGGTGACCGCAGGCACGATCATGCACCGCAGCCACTTGCCCCTGAAGACCTGGTTCATGGCCGTTCACATCGTGACCAGCCACTCGAATGGTATCTCCGCCCTGCAACTCCAGGCCCAGCTCGGGCTCGGCAGTTACAAGAGTGCCTGGCTCCTGCTGCACAAGCTGCGCCGTGCCATGGTCAATCCGGATCGCAGCCTGCTTGAGGACCTGATCGAGATCGATGAGGCCACCCTCCCGTTCCGCACCGCAAAAGACCCGGCCACAGGCGGGCAAGGTCGCAGCCCACAAGGCAAGATGCGCATTGCCGGCGCGGTCGAGCTATCGCCCGAGGGCGAGCCACGCCGCATCCGGCTGGCGCCGATCGGGGATTTCTCCGCGCGCAGCCTTCGTGCCTTCGTTGCCGGAACCTCGGCGCCGGGCGCGCGGGTGATTACCGATGGCTGGAGCGGTTATTGCGGCCTGCCCGACCACGACCACCAGCCCAAGGTCGTCGGTGCAACGCCCGCCCATCTCGTGCTGACGTGGATCCATCGTGTGTTCTCGAACCTGAAGCGCTGGGCGCTCGGAACCTTCCATGGCCTGCGCCGCGCCCATCTGCGCCGCTACCTCGACGAGTTCGTGTTCCGCTGGAACCGCCGCCGCCACACCGCAACGGCTTTCGATACCCTGCTCGGCATCGGCACGCGCCTGCGACCCGCCGACTACCGCGACATCGTCGGACAACACGTCTGATCCCGGCAGGCCGGGCGCCAGCCACCGCCCGCCCTCCGATCAGCCTCAATCGGAGCCGAATACCGGCCCTCCAGTCTGCCTGACAGCACTCGAAACCAACTTCCTCAAGTCCAAAAGCTCCCGTACATCCCCCGGCACGGTCCGAAAACCGTGCCTGGAACGTAGAAGGCCGATCAACATCTGGTGTGACCGGAAGCAAAGGGATAAGCCATTTAAGAATTATCGAAAACCAGCCACCGACTCGTCGTTTCTTGTCGAAAAGCCGCCTGTTCCGAGACGGATTCCGCCACGCGCGGGCGCTCGAAGCGCGTGGCCGGTCGCCGTTCGGCTCGCCGCGCCCGCCGCCCGGCCGAGGCCGAATTCAGCGGCGGTCGGCTGGTGCCTCCGGCGCCTAGGGCCCGCCGGATGGGGAAGACGATCGTGACCGCGAACCATTGCCTGATGGATGACCCCACTACGCGTCGGATCGCACATCACCAGAATACGAGCTTCCCGTTCATTAGAGCGCTACAAAATTGGCAATTTCGTCATACCCTAATGAAATCGAAAGAGATATACAGATACTTTGAGAGGCCGAGTTTCGGCTTTCAGGTGACTCCGGTCATGGAGGCTGTCGCCGGGTTCGTCCGGGTATGACCCATTTTCACCGTCGACAGATGCCTGATGGTCTGGTTCAAGGGCCGTCGTCGAGCAGCATCTTAAGAATTGGCATGAGGGCCGCTGCCTCGTTGAGCGTTGGGTCACGGCCAGCGGCAACTTCGGCGCCGTGGCTCGTGCCGTCTCGGTCCGTATCTGGATCGAGCGGATTACTGCGCAGGGCCAATTCCTCCCCGTCGAGCAGGCCGTCCTCGTCCGTGTCGGCAAGCAGGGGATCGGTGCCGAGCGCCGCCTCCTCGCCGTCGTTGAGGCCGTCGTCGTCACTATCCGCGTCGAGGGGATCAGTTCCAGCCGTGACCTCATCGCCATCCTCGACACCGTCGCCCTCCGTGTCGGCAACAAGGGGATCGCTGCCACGGGAGACCTCGTCTCCGTCCTGAAGACCATCCCCATCCGTATCCGCCACATTCGGGTTAGTGCCGAACTCGGCCTCCTGGGCGGCCGTGAGACCGTCCTCGTCGGCATCACTGGTGCCAGGATCATCGGCCGGAGCGTCTTCACTCAGGATCATCTGGAGGATTGGCAGCAGCACTACGACCTCGTTCAGCTTGGGATTGCGACCGGCGCCAACCTCCGCACCATCACTAGTCCCGTCGTCGTCGCTGTCCGCGTCCCTCGGGTCGGTGCCCCGGGCGAACTCCTCCAGGCTGGTAAGGCCGTCGCCGTCGAGATCGGGGCCGCATCGGCCGGGTTGCTCGGATCGAGACCGTTGGCGATCTCGTATTCGTCGGGCAGGCCGTCGCCGTCACCATCACCACCTTCGATGATTGCTAGCGCGAGGTTCAGCTCGACGAATGGGGTCTCCGTCGTGCTCACCGGGACCTCGACGCTGGTAACGACTCGGTCGACGTAGCCCGCCTGGCGCCCTCGCACGCTCGCCAGTCCCGGCGGAAGGATGATGACGTACTCGCCGTTGATCACGGCGACCACCGTATACTCTAACACGCCGACGCTCCCCGTAACCGCGCTGCCGGCGAGACGGGCGAAGTCCTGGTCGCTGTGCACGATCCCCTTCAACACGCCGAAGGGCGCATTATTGTTGTTGGTATTCAAAGAAGGCTCAATTCGTGAAACGTATGCATTTGTGATAGAATGCCCGGAATGTCAGGAGGTTGGGTCATGGACGGCAAGGGTTTCCAGGTGTGGCTTTCGGCGGCGCGCGGGCTGACGCGCGTGCAGCGGCACGAGGCGCTCGCGGTGCTGTCGGGCCGGAGCGAAGGCGAGGCATCGAAGGCCGCGATCGAGCTTGGTGTGGACGAGGCCCGGCGCTGTCCGCACTGCGCGAGCGAAGGGGCGGTTTCGCGCGGTATGGCGCGGGGTCTGCGGCGCTACCAGTGCAAGGGCTGCGGCAGGACCTTCAACGCGCTGACCGGTACGCCGCTGTCGGGCCTGCACCACAAGGAACGCTGGCTGTCGTTCGGGGCGTCGCTGGCGGAGGGGGAGACGGTGAAGGCCTCGGCGGCGCGCTGCGACGTGGCGGTGAGCACGGCGTTCCGCTGGCGTCACCGGTTTCTGGCGGCGGCGCGGAGCGATTCGGAGGTGCTCAAGGGGATCGTGGAAGCGGACGAGACCTACGTCCTGGAGAGCCGGAAGGGCGCGCGCGGGCTGGGACGCAAGGCACGGCGGCGGGGCGGCAAGGCGAAGAAGCGCGGCCTCTCGCGCGAGCAGGTGCCGGTTCTCATGGCGGCGGACCGGAGCGGGACGACGGTGAGCGCGGTGCTGCCCAGGGTCGACGCGGCGGCGCTCACGGCTGCTCTCGACCCGGTGGTCGCGAAGGACGCCCTGCTGGTCTCCGACGGTGGCGCGAGCTATCCACCTTGCGCCGCCGCGCTCGGGGTGAGCCACGAAGCACTCAACCGCTCGATGGGGGAACGGGTTCGGGGGGGCGAAGCACTCAACCGCTCGATCGGGTTCGGGGCATGTGCAGACGGTGAACAGCCGCCACAGCCGGTTGAAGGACTTGCTGCGTCCCCGCCGCGGCATCGCCACCCGCTATCTGGACAACTACCTGAGCTGGTTCCACCTCGTCGGCCTCGCCCCCGGCGCCAATGACCGAGCCTGCCTCGCCGCCGCCGTAACAAGGTGATGCATACAATTCACGAATTGAGCCTAAATGAATGCGTCTGGCTGCTAGTGCGAATGGCGCCAAAAGAGTCGATTGCCTGCACCTTCCAGAAGTAGCTCCCAAGATCACGAAGCCCCGCCGTGGCATCCGCCACCGCTACCGAAGAGCCTAGTTCCTCCTAACGATAGACGCCAGGTTTTCCGTTAAAGGTGGTGAAGCCGGAGTCATCTGCCATGAGCAGAGTGTAGGTGAGGTCATGCCCCTCGGGGTCGACCGCGTCCGCCCAGTCGAAGATTCCGACCGTTCTAATAACCGCAGCTGATGCTGGCGCTATAAGTTGGAGGGGCTCGGTGGTTTGTTGGGACCTAAATTCATGTAAACAACCGACCTCTGGGCCGGTGAAATATTCCCCGTCTCGACATCCTCAACATAGTAATAAATCTCGTACTTTCCCGTCTCTACAAAGCCGCTGTGGTTCAGGTAGAAGCGGTCGATAAAGGGATTTCCCTGACCGCCGGGCGGCAGCATTTGTCGACGGACGTAATCAGTCGAGAGCTGCTCAGTCCCCCCTTGGGGCGTAAGTGCCTTTGCCGGCGAACGAATCTCGACATAGGCTTGTCCGACCTGCGAGAAATCGTTGGCAACAAGATGAAGCGCTGCTGCACTTTGATTGTTGGCAAGAAACAGCGTATCAGTAACGGAGACAATATTAGCGGAATTGGCGGTCGAGTTGAGGTCGTAGTTGAGACCCATTCCAAGGATAAGCTCGGATGCTAGCCGCCCATCCCCTGATTTCACGTCGATTACATTGCTACCAACTCGGTCTCCGTCGTCGTCTAGGAGTGGGTGTTGGGAGGCCCCATCAAGAAACCCATTTCTAACAACCAAGCCCCCTCCGGTTCTCGTGTATCGCTCGGTTTTCGACGTTCCGATCAGAAACGCTGTACGAAAATCTTTACCTCGGCCGAGTTGTTGAAAAAACTCCTCCAGGAAATATTCACCTACCCGGATACCGTCTGCCTCTTGCGGCCCTTTATAGCTCTCCTCATCTGCCGCTGAACTTACCACGATAATACTATACTCTCCCGATAACTGAGGGATAAATACGCCCGAATAACAAGTTCCAATAATAACGACTCGTGGATCCTTTTTCGCCTCCACGATTAGGCTATCTTCTAGGCTTTCTATCCAAACAGAAAGCTCTTCTGCGATATCGTTTTGTTCTCATTGAGAAAAAACACTGGAGATGGCGCGCCATGGCCGACAAGAATTAAATAAACGGGGGCGGGATTATTGTTAACTGTCGGCGCCAAAGATTGAATAAGTTCGCGCACATCTGACTTGATTGGGACGAAATCCACGCCCACCCCAGCTTACGTAATGGCATCATCAGGTACGCCATCCAAATTTGCATCTTGGGGAGGATTGTGGTTGAAGTAGAATATGTTTTGATCCGCGAACCCTCGGCTTAAGAGAGTGCGATAAACCCTATTTGCAGTTTTATTATGAGATTCTAGTCCTTCTTCATTTCCGATTTTGCCTTGAATTATAATGGCGTATCCGGCCGTGGTACCAACCAAGAGGTGCACGCTCTGCGAAAGAGAGGGGGCAAGACCCTGAGATCCAGTAAACTCTGCCTGAAGAGTCCAGGTGCCGCGTATGTTAAACCGTAATTCATCGCCACCAGGCAACAATGTATTCCCTTCAGATCCCAAATCCTGTATAGTTGCCTGGCCTGCTTAATTCACGAAGAACGGACCTATCGTATATTCTGTGCCTTCCGGATCTTTAATGTTAACATTTACGATATTCCGAGCTAAGTTAGCCTGAGGATCAAGAGGGTCGGTAAGCTTTATGGATGCATCAACGGTTCCGTTGAATAAGATGCTAGAATGAGAACTGTTGAGATTAAGAATTGTAAAATGTTCCGTATTTACATAGACGAAAAATCGTCCAACGCTGAGGCTATTCCCGGCTACATCAGTGGCTCTCACCTTGACAGTGTACGAGGTGTTGTACTCCCACTGCGGTGAGATGTACTCCCATATTTCCCAATTATTGGTGGTAGATGCGGGAACCCAGGCAGGAGGTCCCTCCATCAGCTCTCCATTCACAGTTTGGACTGACTTCGCACCACCAGTAATTTCCAACTCAACGATTTGGACACCAGACTCGTCATCTGAGCTATTTCCGGCAATTATCGGCAATGAGATGGTCGGTGACGGAAAGTATGTTGATACCTCAAGAATTGGCGGAGTCACATCCTCACCTACGTCTCCTACTACAACCCTTGTGCCGCTTGAGCAATTATTTCCTGTGCTGACTTCGCCCTGTACAGCATCAATGCAAGCGCTAACCCAATAAATTCCGTTATTAGAGATCGACAACATAGAGCTGTCCTGGATCGGGCCTATTTTAGGTACCGAACCAATTGCAACACTTTTTACCTCAGTATCGTCGTTGGTAATTTCGCCATCAATTGAGACATAATATCGCACATAGTACCCGCTGAATTATGGGTTCCCAGGTTCCTAATAGAAAGGTTTATTGAGAATCCTTCTCCAATACCGGTGGTTGGATAGGGGACGCTAATTCCTTGCACAACTAGGTCCACATCATCATTTTCCCCTGCGGAGAAATCTCCCGTCCCATCAGTTTGGAACCACCAAACACCTGTCAATCCCGCAAAGATAGGCATGTTCCTAAAAGGCTCTCGTATATCGTAAATGCTTTCAATTCTTAGCACCCCATAATGTCCAGTATTGCGATTTTTCCATATCATGAAGTCACCTGACCCCAATTCAGAGCATTGTTCCCCGCAATGAGGACCAACAAAGTCGCCATGAAGTGTGTACGCTGATGCGTCCATTATCTCAGAGATATCTGTAACACCTTCGGCAAAAGCAACGTCGGTGTCGCGAAAGGAATTTGTTCCACCATAAAACCAGCCTTTGTCGGCGGTATTTTCAGACCATTCCATTGTGACGTAGTTTTGTTGGTCTCCAATCGTTAGCCAGTTGGGTTCGAGAAGTCCGTCGCCATTTTCATCAAGACTGGCTGCCCAGCCTACCGTGGTTCCGGTTATTACTTCGGCATGCGACGGTGGCAATGTGCTGATCGCAAATATATTAATATAGAGAAATAGAAAGAGGTGTTGCAGATTATCACGTCTAAGGTGCATTGGATTTCCGAAAAGCAGGAGCTAATATTTGTTGGATACCGCCAATGGTTGAGTATTAGCTGGGCTGCCGTTGGTTCGTCGTACGGTGAATATTGTAACTAGTGATGCCGTATCTGTCATGCGCATTTTCTTGTGAGCTCCATATGTGATGTACAGAAAAAGACATTTACACGCGATTAGCCTTTTTTGTTAAGCAAACCCTATTCTTGCTACTGGACATACCTGCTTCGTCGGCGCCCATGAGCCGCGAGTAACCGACTACGTCGGCAGCGAGGATGGTTGCCAGTCTGCGGTGTGTGCCCTCGGACATGGTTGAAGTCTAGCGAAGCTGGCGAGGTGCAGGAATAGCCCGGTAGCAGATCCGAGCGGCCGAAACATTAGAACTTCCGAAGGGCAAAGTTGGCTATACCACGACTCGGCGCCCGGGGCTCGTTTCGTCGGCTTTCACCAGGTCCGGATATCTCGCATCATGCCGAATCTCGAATATGTTCCCGCCTCGGTAGGCGCTCACAAGCGGTGATTTCTGCGCAAATGTCATCTCGGCCGAGCTGCCAGAGATGACACTATTCCCAATAGTGTCGGATCTTGGGGCGCCCCCGACCCCTTGGAAGGCCGAAAACCGCGGAAAACCGCCCGCGGACGCACACGAAATCCGACGGTTCGCCATGGGAGGTGTCGGATTCCACGATCGGGGCACCGGGCTTGCGTACGCGGTCGTGACGACCGTGCGGGCCGAGAGGTCAGTTTGAAGGCCCGCCGCCTCATGGCACTTCGCCGGCCGCTTGCACCACCGCGCTCCCCGACCCATATCCGCCCCATGTCCGGCCGCGACATCACGGTCCATGATCCGGCGAAACTCGCCCGCGACGAGCGGCGGGTGGCGCGCGGGTTCTGGCGCAAACTGCCCCGCGTGCTCTCCCGCATACCCTTCGCCGACGACCTGCTGGCGGCCTACTATTGCGCCGTCGACGCCGAGACGCCGACCTACGTCAAGGCGATTCTGATGGGCGCGGTGGCCTATTTCGTGCTGCCGACCGACCTGCTGCCGGACTTCATCGCCGTGCTCGGCTTCGCCGACGACGCCTCCGTCCTGGTGACGGCCATGACCACGGTCGGCGGCCATATCCGCGAACCCCACCGCGACAAGGCCAAGGCGACGCTGGCCCGCCTCGCGGCAAAGGACGTCAGCCCGGCTCCAGCATCACCTTGATCTGCCGGCTCGGGCGCTTCAGGGCCTCGAAGGCGGCGGAGAAATCGCCGAATCCGACCCGGTCGGTGATCAGGCCCTGGGCATCGACCCGGTTCGCCGCCAGCATGTCGAGCACGACCTCGAAGTGCTTCCGGCGGTAGATGAAAGCGAACATCAGGTCGAGTTCCTTGACGATCGCATGCGCCGGATAGACGTGGTCGCCGGCCATGCAGAGGCCGACCACGACGACGCGGGAATGGAATTGGGCGTGGTCGACGGCGAGCTGCAGGCTGCCCGGCACGCCGACCGCGTCGAACACCACGTCTGGGCCGCCGCCGGTCAGCTGGCGGAAGCGGGCGTCGACGTCTTCCTTGGCGGCGTCGATCGCGGCGGTGGCGCCGAATTCGACCGCCCGCTCGGCCCGGGCGTTGATCAGGTCGCTCACCACGATGTTGCGGGCGCCGAGGAAGCGGCACCAGAGGGCGACCGAAAGGCCGACCGGCCCGCCGCCGATGATCAACACGTTGTCCTCGGAACCGACGCGACCCCGGTTGGCGGCGTTGAGACCGACCGCCAGCGGCTCGACCAGCGCGCCCTCGCCGAAGCCGACGTCGGTGGGCAGCTTCAGCGTTTCGTGCGTGCCGACGCGGGTGAACTCGGCGTAGGCGCCGGTCAGCTCCGGATTGGCGCGCATCTGCACTTGGCCGCAGCGAAAGCCCCGGCCGGCGAGACACTCGGGGCAACTCCCGCAGCCGATGAAGGGCTGGGCGGTGACCCGATCGCCGACCTTCCACTGGCTCTTGACGTCGCGCCCGACCTCGACCACCTCGCCGGCGAACTCGTGCCCCATGACGGTATCGGGGGCCAGCACGCGCCAGCCTTTCTCCTCGCGGGATTCCGACCAGTGCAGATCGGTGCCGCAGACACCGCAGGACTTCACCCGCAGGATCAGGTCGCTCGGCCCCGGCTCCGGCGCCGGCACGTCCTCGACCACCAGGGGGTTGCCGATTTCCTTCAGGACCGCCGCTTTCATCGTGCCCATCCTCCCGTTTCGTTCCTCGTTCGAGGGGAATGGTGCCGCAACGACGGCGCCGGGACAATATCTGGTTCCGCGCGGGATTGCGCCAGGGAGAAGATTGCCCGGACGCCCGGCACCGAGGGCCGCTGTCGTTCGGCGCGCGCGCGATAGAGTTCCCCCCTCCTGACGCGATTCGACGGGGCCTTCGCGTGACCTGGCTTTTGCCGCTTCTCTTCGCCCCCTTCGTCGGCAGTTTCCTGGCGACGATGATCCACCGGCTGCCGAGACGCGAGAAACTGGTCTGGTCCCGTTCGCGCTGCCCGGCCTGCGCCACGCCGCTCGGGCCCCGCGACCTCGTGCCGCTGGTGAGCTGGGCGCTCTCGCGCGGCCGTTGCCGCCATTGCGGGACGGCGATTTCCGCCTTCTATCCCCTGGTCGAGCTGGCGGCGCTGGCGGTCGCGCTCTCCGCCGCGCTGGTCCTCGACGGCTGGCTGGTCTGGGCCACCTGCGGGCTCGGCTGGACGCTGCTGGCGCTCGGCTGGATCGATCAACGCCATTTCTGGCTCCCCGATGCCATGAGCCTGCCGCTGATCCCGGCCGGCCTCGCCGTCGCCTGGGCGGCGGTGCCGGAGCGGTTGCCGGCCCATCTCCTGGGCGCGGTGCTGGGATTCGCGGTCCTGGCGCTGGTCGACGCGGTCTACCGGCGCCTGCGCGGGCGGACCGGGCTCGGCTGGGGCGACGCCAAGCTGTTGGCCGGGCTCGGCGCCTGGGTCGGCTGGCAGGGCCTCGCCAGCATCGTCTTTCTGGCCGCCCTCGGCGGCCTTTTGGCGGTCGTGGCGCTGCGATTGGCCGGCCGGCCGATCCGGATGGGTGACAGCATCGCCTTCGGACCCTATCTCTGTCTCGGCGGCTGGCTCGTATGGCTCTTCGGTCCGCTGACCCTCATGGGCTGACGTGGAAGAAAAAACGTGTTAAAACTGAATCCCTTAGAGTCCGTCCGGAGACTTTATGTAGGATTACAGAGTTTTCGGAGCATGAGTCGAATGGACGCGAGCTTGATGAAGGCGAGCGCGTTGCGGTTGAGGTTCTCCCAGTCCTTGGCCAGTCGGCGGCAGCGGTTGAGCCAGGCGATGGTGCGTTCGACCACCCAACGCCTGGGCTGGACGACGAAGCCCTTCACCCGATCGGATCGCTTGACGATCTCGGTCTCGAGATCGGGCAGGATGCCGGCCAGGGCGCGGTGAAAGACCGGCCCCTGATAGGCGCTGTCGGCGAACAATTTCCCGAGAAAGGGAAACAGACCGAACAAGGTCGCCAGCAGCGCGAGACCGCCGTCGCGATCCTGAACGTTGGCGGCGGTGACGATGCCGTGCAGCAGCAAGCCTTGCGTATCGACCAGAACATGCCGCTTCTTGCCCTTGATCAGCTTGCCGGCATCGAAGCCGTGGCTGTCGATGCGAGCCCCCCTTTTTCAGCGCTTTTCACACTCTGAGTGTCGATGATGCAGGCCGTGGGGCTGGCTTCGCGCGCGGCTTTCTCGCGGCACTTGAGGTAGAGCGCATGATGGATGCGATCCAGCGTGCCGTCCCAGTTCCACAGGCCGAGGTAATCATGCACGGTGCTTCTGGGCGGCAAATCCTTGGGCAGCGCGCGCCACTGGCAGCCGGTGCTCAGAATGTACATCACGCCGTTGATCACCTCGCGGATAGCGACGCGCCGTTTGCCGCCGCCGGGCTTGCCCGGCGGGATCAGCGGCTCGATATGCGCCCATTCCGCATCGGTCAGGTCGCTCGGATAACGCAGTTTGTCGCGGTTGTAGCGCGGGCGGTTGTCGGCAGTCCACATGGGGCACCTCAAGAGTAAATTCACCACCCCAGAGAATCACAGCTGATTCAGCTCTTCAAGAGGGGGCGCCGGATAACCGATTCATCCGACTCATAAAGTCCCCGGACGGACACTTAGCAGGTCCATCGGCCCGGCCGTTCCGGATCGGGCGTGATCATTCGGGAGCGAATCTTGGCTGAGGTGCTGAAATTCGAGGACAACGACCGGCGGGCGATCGTCCCCTCCGACATCACCGAGGCGCTGGGCGCCCGGCTGGTCGCGCTCGGCAAGCTCGACGGCGAGGGCTTCCGCCGGGCGAGCCGCATCCGCGAGGAGACCGGCGACCGCTTCAACCAGATCCTGACCAAGCTGGGGCTGGTCTCCGAGCGCGACATGGCCGAGGCGCTGGCCGACCAGCTGGAGGAGCCGCTGGTCATCGCCGGTGAATACCCGGAGGAGCCGACCGGCGGCCGCGACATCAATTTGAAGTTCCTCAAGGAAATGCGGATCGTTCCGCTGGCCGAGAGCGCCGACACCCTGGTCCTGGTGATGGCGGACCCCTTCGACGATTACGCCATCGACGCGATGCGGCTCTTCACCGGCAAGTCCATCCACCGCCGGGTGGGCCTGCCGGCGGACATAGACCAGGCGATCGAACGGCTCTACGGCAAGGGCGGGGCCATGGACCGCATGGTCGAGGGCGTCGAGGACGGCGGCGACGAGGCGACGGCGGCCGACATCGCGCGGCTGAAGGACATGGCGAGCGAGGGGCCCGTCATCCGGCTGGTGAACCACTTGGTGAACCAGGCGGTCGCGCTCCGCGCCTCCGATATCCATATCGAGCCGTTCCGCCACCACCTCACGGTCCGCTACCGGATCGACGGGGTGCTGCGCGAGGTCGAGGCGCCGCCCTTCAATCTCCGCGCCGCCGTGATCAGCCGTATCAAGATCATGGCCAACCTGAACATCGCCGAGATGCGGCTGCCCCAGGACGGCCGCATCCGCCTCGTCACCGCCGGCAAGGAAATCGACATGCGTGTCGCCACCGTGCCGACGATGCATGGCGAAAGCGCGGTGCTGCGCTTGCTCGACCGCGACGCGGTGAACCTGGAGTTCGACGCCCTCGGCTTCGAGGGCGACAACCTCGAAATCTACCGCCGGGTGTTGGACCGCCCGCATGGCATCGTCCTGGTGACGGGACCCACGGGCAGCGGCAAGACGACGACTCTCTACACCTCGCTCATCCGCCTGAACGACGGGGAGCGGAAAATCCTGACGGTCGAGGACCCGGTCGAATACCAGCTCGACGGCGTCAACCAGGTCCAGGTGAAACCGCAGATCGGACTCAGTTTCGCCAACGCGCTCCGCTCCTTCATGCGCCACGACCCCGACATCATCATGATCGGCGAGATCCGCGACCTGGAGACGGCGCAGATCGCGGTGCAGGCGGCGCTGACGGGTCACAAGGTGCTCTCGACGCTTCATACCAACGACGCGGTCGGCACCGTCACCCGGCTCCTCGACATGGGGGTCGAGGGCTATCTGCTGCCCTCCACCCTGAATGACATCGTCGCCCAGCGCCTGGTGCGCCGGCTGTGCGAGGCATGCCGAGAGCCCTACGAGGCGACGGAAAGCTATCTCCACCATCTCGGCATCACCGAGGCGCGCGAGTCCAGGCCCGTCTTCCACCGGGCGCGCGGCTGCGAGGCCTGCGGCGGCGGCGGCTATCGCGGCCGGACCAGCATCCTCGAAGTCCTGGAGGTGACCCCGGAGATCGCCGATGCGGTGCTCGACCGGGTCGACGACCGAGCCACGCTCGAACGGGTCACCGGCTTCCGCCCCATGTATCGCGACGGCTTCGACAAGGCGCTCGCCGGGCTCACCTCGATCGAGGAAGTGCTGAGGGTGACCCGAGAGACATGAGCCTCTTTCGCTACCGCGCGATCGCCGCCAACGGCGATGTCGTCCAAGGCGAGATGGAGGCGTCGAACCAGGGTACCGTGATCGAGCGCCTGCGGGCCATGGGCCACATGCCGGTGGCGGCCGACGAAGTGGCCACCGGCCGCGGACTGCTGGGCCGCGCGCTCTTCGCCGGCCGGCGAAGAGCGCGCAAGGACCTGGAGCTCTTCACAAGCGAGCTGGCGACCCTGCTCGGCGCCGGCCTGCCGCTCGCCCAGGCGCTGCAAGTTCTGATCGAGGTCAGCGACAAGCCGCGCGTCGCCCGGCTGCTGGAAGACCTGCTGGGCCGGGTGCGCGACGGCGCCTCGCTGGCCGACGCCATGGCGGCCTCGGGCGGGCAGATCCCGAGGATGCATGTCTCGATCGTCCGCGCCGGCGAGGCGGGTGGCACGCTCGACCACGTGCTCGACCGCCTCGCCACCTACATGGAGAAGGCCCGGAGCCTGAGCGAAGGCGTGAAGTCGGCGCTGATCTACCCGATGATCCTGCTGTTGCTGGCGGCGACGACCATCGTCCTTCTGCTCACCTTCGTGGTGCCGGAGTTCCAGCCCCTGTTCGAGGAAGCGGGCCAGGACCTGCCGCTGGCGACCCGAGTGGTGGTCGCCCTCGCCGACGTCGTGGCCGGCTATTGGTGGGCGATCCTGCTGGTGGTCCTGCTGGCCTTTCTGGCTTTCCGCATCGATTCCACCAGCCCCCGGGGCCGGCTCCGCTGGCACGGCATCCTGCTCGCCCTGCCGTTGGCCGGCACCCTGGTCACCCGGATCGAGGTGGCGCGCTTCTGCCGTACCCTCGCCGCCCTGCAGGCGAGCGGCGTGCCGCTGCTCTCGGCGCTCGGAATCGTCAAGGAAACGCTGGAGAACGCGGTGATCGCCCAGGCCATTGATAGAGTCGTCGATGGCGCCCGCGAGGGCGCGGGCCTGTCGGAGCCGTTGCAGGCCACCGGCGTCTTTCCCACGTTGGCGACGCAGTTGATCCGCGTCGGCGAGGAGACCGGCGCGCTCGACGATATGCTGTCGAAGGTGGCGGACATCTACGACGACGAGGTCGCCCGCGCCGTCGAGCGGATGATGCGGCTGCTGACGCCGTTGCTGACCATCGGCCTCGGGCTCTTGATCGCGGGCATTATCGGGTCGATCCTGGTCGCGATCCTGGGCATCAACAAACTGGTCATATAGCGGGAGACGGAGATCATGACGCGCGCGCGAAAGGGTGAAGTGCCCGAGGGGAAAGCGGCGCCGGCCGTCGCGGCGAACGGCTTCACCCTGGTCGAGGTCCTGGTGGTGTTGGGCATCCTCACCTTCTTGGCGCTGATCGTGGCACCGCAGGTGATCGGCTATCTGGGCCGGGCCAAGACCGATACGGCGCGCCTGGAGATCGAGAATATCGCCGCGGCACTCGACTTTTACCGCCTCGACGTCGGTTCCTACCCGGGCGAGGAGCAGGGCCTCGACGCGCTGGTGAACAACCCGGGGGACGTCCAGGGATGGCGAGGCCCCTACCTCAAGAAAGCCGAAGCGGTGGACGACCCCTGGCGGCGGGACTATCGCTACCGGATCCCGGGCGAGCATGGCGAGTTCGACCTCTTCACCCTCGGCGCCGACGACTCGCCGGGCGGCGAGGACGAGGACCAGGACGTCGGTAACTGGTAGGCCGATGCGGCGCAATGGTTTCACCCTGGTCGAACTGCTGGTGGTCCTGGCAATCGCCGGGCTGATCATCGGCGTCGCCGCGCCCATGGTGGCGCGCGGCTTTCCGGGCGTGGTGCTGGAGACCGCCGCCGATTCCATCGAACAGTCGCTTCGGGTCGCCCGGAGCACGGCGATCAGCCGCAATAGCGAAACGATTTTCCGCCTCGACGTCGAGGCGCGAACCTTCGGCGCCGATGGCGCGCGCCGGACGCGGACCCTGCCGGAGGATATCGGCGTACGCCTCGTCGTCGGCGACCAGGAGGTGACCGACGCCAGTACTGGCGGCATCCGCTTCTTTCCCGACGGCAGCTCGACCGGCGGCCGGATCGAACTCACGCTCGCGGGGCGTTCGGCGCGGGTCGACGTCGACTGGCTGACGGGCCGCATCCGGGTCGGGGACCCGTGGGACGATGACGACGACTAGGAAAACGGGCTTCACCCTGATCGAGGTGCTGGTCGCCTTCGCCATCGCCGCGATCTCGCTCGCGACGCTATTTCGGATTTTCGCCGGCGGCCTGGAGTCGGCCCGCCTCTCGGAAGCCGAGGCGCGGGCCACCATGCTGGCCGAATCGTATCTCGCCGCAGTCGGTGTTGAAGCCCCTCTCGACGACGAGGAACGCGCGGGAGAGACGGAGGATGGCTACCGCTGGCGCGTCACCGCCCGCGACCTCGACCTGGGCGACGGCACCAAGCCGGCGCGGCGCTACGAGGTGACCGTCGCCGTCGCCTGGGGCCCCGAGGACGAGCGCGAACGGGCGGTGGTGCTGCGTACCGTCCGCCTCGGCCCGATGCGGTAGCGCCATGCGCCGGGGACCCGCCAATGCCGGCTTCACCCTGGTCGAGCTGCTGGTCGCGCTGGCGCTTCTGGGCCTGCTGGCGAGCCTGATGTTCGGCGGTTTCCGTTTCGGCGTCCGCGCCTGGGAGCGTGTCGGCGCCCACGCCGACCACGCGAGCGACATCCAATGGGCACAGGGCTTCCTCCGCCGCCGCCTGAACGAGGCCGCGCTGGTCCGCGCCGCCATCGAGGATCGCAATCCGCCGGTGCTGTTCGATGGCGGGCCGAACAGCCTCGCCTCGTCACCGTGCTGCCCGTATACGGCGATGTCGGCGGCCATTCCGTGCTGCGACTGTCTCTCAGGCCGGGGAAAACCGGCGGCGAACTGGTGCTCGGTTGGGCGCCGCACCGCTTCGATGCCGAGGATCTCGAGGACGAGTTGGTGGACGAGCGCGTGCTGCTCGACGGCGTCGAGCGGATCGAATTGGCCTATCACGGCCGCCAAGACCCGGATTCGCCGCGGGCGAGCTGGCTGAGCGAATGGCGCGAGGCCGATGCGCTCCCCGGGCTTGTCCGCATTCGTCTCGTCTTCGCCGAGGGAAGCGGGCGTCGATGGCCCGACCTCGTGGTGTCGCCGATGGTCAACGAACAGGGGCGGCGGCGGCGGCGGCGATAAAACACCAATATCGTTGAGCGCGGGCCCCCACTTTGCTACCACCGGGCCATGAACGCCATCGCGACGAGTGGTCGATCGGGGCCAGGCGCGTATTTCGCCTGGTGGGGCGGGGAATTGGCCGGCCTCCTGCCGGAGCGGCTGAAACGCGCTTTGCGGCGGCCCGCGCGGGTGGTGATGCTCGATCTCGCGGGCCCCGAGGTCGTGCTCGGTCTCCTCGTCGGCTCGCGCCGGCGCGTCGTCGCCAAGATCGACCCCGAACGCGCGGAGGAGAGCGAGATGCGGCGGTTCGGCGCCCGTCTCGCCCGGACACGGCGGCGGGCCGACGCCGTGGCGCTGCGCCTGTCGCACGACCGGGCGCTCCGGCGCCGAATCGCCATGCCGCCGCTGGCGTCGGGCGATCTGCGCCAGGCGCTCTATTTCGAGATCGACCGCCAGACGCCGTTCCAGCGCGATGATGTTTATTTCGACTATTCGGTCACGGGCCGCCGCGAGGCTGACAATCAGCTGACGATCGATCTCTGGATCGTGCCGCGTCAGGTGATCGAGCAGGCGGTGCGTCCCTTCTTCGGCGGCGAGATACGGCCCGCCCTCGCCGAGATCGTCGACCCGACGGAGGGCGTCGTCGCCCGCCTCGACCTCCGCGAACCGGGCGACCGTAGGCAGGCGGGTCGGATCTGGCGCGTCTTCAACCGGCTGCTGGTGCTCTCGGCCCTCGCCCTGATGGGCGTGGCGCTCTACCTCCCGTTCGACGCGCGACGCGAACTCGACGAGGGCCTGCGCGCCCAGGTCCGCGTCGCCAAGGAGCGGGCCGAGGCGACCATGGAGAGCCGGCGCGAGCTCGATCACCTGAGGGAGATCGACCGCCGCCTGCGGCTGCGCAAGCTCGAAGACCCGGCCCGGGTGCTGATCCTGGACGAGCTGACCCGCCGGCTGCCCGACGAGACCTGGCTCGCTTCGCTGCAGATCGACGGCGGGCAGGTCCGCGTCACCGGCTATGCGCCGGTCGCCGCCAGCCTGATCGGCACGCTCGACGCCTCGACCCACTTCAGCACGCCCAGCTTCCAGTCTCCGGTGACGCAGGACGCGAAGAGTGGCAAGGAACGCTTCTCGCTCGCCTTCGAACTCAACCCGCGCGAGGTCGCGCAATGAGCGAGATGCACCCGCTGATCCGGAAGGCGCTGGCGCTCACGCTGCTGCTGGGCGTGCTGGCGGGGCTATGGTACGGCGGCGCCGAGCCGCTTTACGTCCGTTACGTCGCGCAGGAGGAATCGATCGACCGCACGGCGCGCCTGCTGCTCCGCTATGGCCAGATCAATGCCGCCGGCGAGGGACTGGCCGACGCCTTGAAACGGGTTCGGGCCGAAAGCCGGGCGGCGGGATACTTTCTCGCGGGCGAAAGCGTCGAGCTCGCGGGCGCCCAGATCCAGGAGCGGATCAAGAGCATCGTCGAGGGCGGGGGCGGCAAGCTCAGGAGCACGCAGATGCTCGCCGCCACCGAGGAGGAAGACGGCCGCCGTCTCGGCCTCAGGGTTCACATGGAGGGCGATATCGAGGTCCTGCAACGGGTCCTCCACGACATGGAGGGGATGACGCCCTATCTCTTCGTCGCCAAGCTCAATATCCAGGCCTCGCCCGGCGCGCTACGGCGGTCGCGGGCCAGGCGCCGCCGCCGCGGCAGGCGGATGGATCCGAACCAGCTGCAGGTTCGCTTCGACCTTCACGTCTACATGACCCCGGAGACCGGCTGATCATGTTCGTTCGTCCGCGAAGTCGCCTCTCGCTCCTGCTGCTGCTCTGCGCCGGACTCGGCTGGCTGGTGAACGAGGAGTTGCGCGGCGAGCTGTGGCCGCGCCGCCCGCCGACGGTCCAGGTGGCGCGCTCCGCCACCGTCGAGGCGCCAAAGCCCTTGCCGCGCTTCGCACTGCCCGAGGTCGTCCAATTCGAGGCGACGACCGAGCGTCCGCTCTTCCTGCCGACCCGTCGGCGAATCGAACCCGAGGAGCCGCCGGCACCCGAGGCCGCGCCGGCGCCCGAGGTGAAAAAGCCACCGCTCGAGGTGGTGGTTTCGGGCGTGATCATGGCCGAGAGCCGCCAGTTCGCCCTGGTGCGGCGCCAGGCGGGCGGCGAGACCCTTCGGCTCGCCAAGGGCGACACCATCGACGGCTGGACCGTGGGCTCGGTCCTGCCGGATCGGGTCGTCTTCCGGCGCGATGAAGAAAGCAAGGAAGTCGAACTGAAAGACGGCAAGCCGGCGAAACCCAAGCCGGAACGGCGCCGCGGCCGACGACGCGCCACCGCCAAGGCGAAGCCACCGGCCGAGGAAGACCCGGCGGGGCGCCGGCGAAAGCGGACCAGACGCGAATAGACGCGCCCCTCGATGTGGCTGTCAGGTATGCGAAACACGCCCGTGCCGCTATGATGCCCGGCATCGTCCCACCCCCGTGCCGTCACGCTCCGGTTGCGTGCCGGGAACGGGCGAATGCGCGCTTTCCTTGGGCCGGTTCACAGTAAATCCGCGATGGTTTAAAGGTTATGTAGTTTTCATCGAGCGAAGAACGCGAATTGGAAGCCGTGGCCGGGACTCCGCGAAATGTTCGCGCGATCACCATGGCCACGCCGATCCTGGCGTGCCTGGCACTGGTCGGCTGCGCGGAAATCTACGAGGCCTATTCGACCTGGCCCGAACCGCCGCCGCCGAAGCCGGTCGCCACCGCCGACGATCCGGGCGATATCCGCAAGGGTCCAGGCGACGACGAGACGGTGTCCGACCCACCGTGGCGACGGCCGAGACGGCGGAGATCGAGAAGGGCACGGGCGAGTTCGTGAAGCCACCCCGCGCCAAGGCGGTCTATTCGGACGACGGCGACATCACCCTGAACTTCGCGGACGCCAATATCCGCGAGGTGGTCCGCACCATTCTCGGCGATATCATGGGCCGCAACTACGTCATCGACCCGGCGGTCCAGGGCACGATCACGATCCAGACCAGCCGCCCGCTGGAGGAGGAGGAACTGCTGCCGACGCTGGAGAACCTGCTGAAGCTGACCGGCGCCGCGTTGATCGCCCAGGGCGCCGATTTCAAAGTCGTGCCGCTGGCCAACGCGCCGCGCGAAACGCGCGAGGTGGGCATCGGCACGAGGCTCGGCGGGCCCGGGCGCGGTTGGGGGGTGCAGATCGTGCCGCTGGAACATGTATCGGCGGCCGAGATGCGGAAGGTCCTCGAGCCCGTGGCCTCCGACGGCAACATCTTGAACGTCGACTCTCGCCGCAACCTGCTGATGCTCGGCGGCTCCGAGGCGGAACTCGAAAACCTGCTCGAACTGATCTACATGTTCGATGTCGACTGGCTCGAGGGCATGTCCTTCGGCTACTTCCCCCTGAAGTATGCCGAGGCCACGACCCTGATCGACGAATTGCGTCAGATCGTCGTCCAGGACGAGGCGCGCGAGGGCGGCGGACTACTGCGCTTCGTGCCGATCGAGCGCTTGAACGCACTGATCGCGATCTCGCCCCGCGCGAGCCAGATCGAGCGGGTGGGGGACTGGATCGACCGGCTCGACCGGGGCGGCGACCAGGAGTCGAGCCGCCTCTTCGTCTACTATGTGCAGAACAAGCGGGCCGTCGACCTGGCCGAGACGCTGTCGCGGATTTTCGTCGATTCCGGCACCGCCCGAAGCCGCGCCGAGCCGAGCATCCGGCCGGGTCAGCTTCCGGTGGAGCTGACCTCGAGCGAAACCCTACGCGATGCCGCGAGCACCCGGCGGAACCAGGCCGGGGCGAACGAGACCGGCACCGCCGAGCGGCGGGGCGGATCGGGCGAGAACGGGACGAACCAGGGCCAGTCCGGCGCGCGGAACGCACGACGCGCGGCCGCGACCTCGTCCGAGGCCCAGGTCTTCACCATCGCCGAGGGCCGCGAGATCCGCATCATCGCCGACGATTCCAACAACGCCCTGATCGTGCTGGCCACGCCGGCCGACTACCGCATGGTGGAATCGACGCTGAAGAAGCTGGACCTGGTGCCGCTTCAGGTACTGATCGAGGCCACGATCGCGGAAGTGCGGCTGACGGACGATCTACGCTACGGTCTGCAATGGTTCTTCAGCGAGGGCAAGCATTCCGCGACCTTGAGCTCCGTGGCGGCTGCGCTCCCGGGACAGGTCTTTCCCGGCTTCTCCTACCTCTTCGCCGGCAACAACTTGCGCGTGGTGCTGAACGCGCTCGACGATATTTCCGACGTTAAGGTGATCTCCTCGCCGACGCTGATGGTGCTGGACAATCAGACGGCGAGCTTGCAGGTCGGCGACACGGTACCCATCCTTACCGAGCAGTCGACGACGGATACCGGCACCCAGTTCAACAGTGTCCAGCAGCAGGACACCAGCGTCATCTTGACGGTGACGCCCCGGGTCAACGCCGGCGGGCTGGTAATCCTGGAGATCCTGCAGGAGGTGAGCGAAGCCGTCGGGGTCGTCGCTGGCGGCATCAATTCGCCGATCATCAGCCGGCGCAAGATCGAAACTACGATTGCCGTGCAATCGGGCGAGACGGTGGCGCTCGGCGGTCTGATCCGCGACAGCAAGACGAGGTCCAAGTCGGGACTTCCGCTGCTGCACCAGCTGCCGATCATCGGCAGCCTGTTCGGCGAGACCTTCGACAGCAAGGACCGGACGGAGCTGCTGATCGTGCTGACGCCGCGCGTGGTCCGCAGCGCGCAGCAGGCCCGCGACGTGACGCGGGAGCTGCGCAGGCGGCTGCGCTCGGTGAGCCCGCTCGACGCCAGGATCGGCCTTCGGACCAAATGATTTCCCACCGCCGGGCCATGGCCCGGCGATTCCGCTTGAACGGAAAATGCTCTAGTGTCCTGATCGATAAATTAATAGGCTCAATTCGTGAATTGTATGCGTCACCTTGTTACGGCGGCGGCGAGGCAGGCTCGGTCATTGGCGCCGGGGGCGAGGCCGACGAGGTGGAACCAGCTCAGGTAGTTGTCCAGATAGCGGGTGGCGATGCCGCGGCGGGGACGCAGCAAGTCCTTCAACCGGCTGTGGCGGCTGTTCACCGTCTGCACATGCAGATCGCCCCGAACCCGTTCCCCCATCGAGCGGTTGAGTGCTTCGTGGCTCACCCCGAGCGCGGCGGCGCAAGGTGGATAGCTCGCGCCACCGTCGGAGACCAGCAGGGCGTCCTTCGCGACCACCGGGTCGAGAGCAGCCGTGAGCGCCGCCGCGTCGACCCTGGGCAGCACCGCGCTCACCGTCGTCCCGCTCCGGTCCGCCGCCATGAGAACCGGCACCTGCTCGCGCGAGAGGCCGCGCTTCTTCGCCTTGCCGCCCCGCCGCCGTGCCTTGCGTCCCAGCCCGCGCGCGCCCTTCCGGCTCTCCAGGACGTAGGTCTCGTCCGCTTCCACGATCCCCTTGAGCACCTCCGAATCGCTCCGCGCCGCCGCCAGAAACCGGTGACGCCAGCGGAACGCCGTGCTCACCGCCACGTCGCAGCGCGCCGCCGAGGCCTTCACCGTCTCCCCCTCCGCCAGCGACGCCCCGAACGACAGCCAGCGTTCCTTGTGGTGCAGGCCCGACAGCGGCGTACCGGTCAGCGCGTTGAAGGTCCTGCCGCAGCCCTTGCACTGGTAGCGCCGCAGACCCCGCGCCATACCGCGCGAAACCGCCCCTTCGCTCGCGCAGTGCGGACAGCGCCGGGCCTCGTCCACACCAAGCTCGATCGCGGCCTTCGATGCCTCGCCTTCGCTCCGGCCCGACAGCACCGCGAGCGCCTCGTGCCGCTGCACGCGCGTCAGCCCGCGCGCCGCCGAAAGCCACACCTGGAAACCCTTGCCGTCCATGACCCAACCTCCTGACGTTCCGGGCATTCTATCACAAATGCATACGTTTCACGAATTGAGCCAATTGATATGATCATGTCTCTGTTTGTTTTCAGGAGGCACGATTGATGGCAAGAGTGGCGGTGACGATTTCCCTGAGCGATGACGAGCGCGCCGAATTGGAGGAGCTGTCTCGTCGTCGCAAGACGGCTCAGGGGCTCGCGCGGCGGGCTCGGATCGTCTTGGCGGCGGCGGAAGGGTTGGAGAACAAGGAGATCGCCGTTCGTCTCGAGGCGAGCGCGGACACCGTGGGCAAGTGGCGTCGCCGCTATGCGGCGGAGGGCCTCGACGGTCTGTACGACGAGCCTCGCCCCGGCGCGCCACGTCAAATCGGCGATGACGCCATCGCGGAAGCGGTCCGGCTGACGCTGGAAGAGACGCCGCCGGACGCAACCCATTGGAGCCTTCGCTCGATGGCGCTGGCGAGTGGCCACGCGCCCTCGACCATTCATCGCATCTGGCGGGCCTTCGGCTTGCAGCCGCATCGCTCGGAGACCTTCAAGTTGTCGAGCTATCCCTTCTTCGTGGAGAAGGTCCGCGACATCGTCGGTCTGTATTTGGCGCCGCCAGATCGTGCTCTGGTTCTCTGTGTCGACGAGAAGAGCCAGATCCAGGCCCTGGATCGATCCCAGCCCCTGGATCGATCCCAGCCCCTCTTGCCGATGCGCCCCGGGCAAGTGGAGCGGCGCAGCCACGACTACAAACGCCACGGCACGACCTCTCTCTTCGCGGCCCTCGACATCGCCACGGGAGAGATCATCGGCCGATGCTTCCCGCGCCATCGAGCCGGGAGTTCCGAAAGTTCCTCGACCTCATCGAGGCGAACGTCCCTGGTGATCTCGACATCCACATCGTCATGGACAACTACGGGACCCACAAGACCAAGTCGATCCGCGACTGGTTCGCCAAACGGCCGCGCTGGCAGGCCCATTTCACACCCACCAGCGCCTCCTGGCTCAACCAGGTGGAGCGCTGGTTCGGGCTCCTGACCGACAAGCAGATCAGGCGCGGCGTCCATCGCTCCACCAAGGAGCTGGAGCGCACCATCCTCGACTACATCGACACCACGAACCAGAATCCGAAACCTTTCAAATGGACCAAATCCGCCGATGACATCCTCGCCGCCATCCAGCGGTTCTGCCTCCGAACAATCGAAACCGCTGAACAGCAGGCGAAAATCATGCGAACTTCGGAATCAGGACACTAGCAGCCTGTCGGACTTGAGCCGAGGGCCGAGATGAAATTCTCTATCATGGTCTGATACTGCCGGCCGATCGAAGTGACTCTTGGAATTTCCCATTTGCTTTGATTTGTGATTCCCTGATTAGCCACAAGATATTGTGAGGTGATCATGGTTGCTCTCAAGATATGTGATGACCTGACGGCTGGCGAGCTTCGCGACTGGGTCCGCCTGAAGTCACGGGGTCGGCCGGCGGCGCGGGCCTATGCGATCGCCAATGCGCTCGACGGGATGAGCCGCGCCGAGGCGGCGCGCGCGGCCGGAATGGAACGCCAAGCGCTTCGCGACGCGGTGTTGCGCTACAACGCCGAGGGATTGGCCGGGCTTTACGATCGTCCCAAGGGCCACCGCAAACCTCGGCTGACCGAGGCGGAGCGGGCGGGGTTGGCGGCGGTCGTCCTCGCGGGCCCGGACCCGGAACGTGACGGTGTCTCTGCCTGGATCCGGGCCGATCTTTGCCGCTGGCTGGAGGCCGAGTTCGGTAAAACCTACTCTCTCACCTCGATGAGCCGGCTGTTGCGCGCTCTGAAGTTCTCGCGCCAAAAGATACGCCCTTCCCATCCGAAGAAAGACCCGGAGGCCGAAGAGAGCTTCAAAAAAGGGGGCTTCGCGCCCGCCTGAAGGCGGTGCGGGCGGCCCATCCCGACAAGCACGTCCAGCTCTGGTTCCAGGACGAGGCCCGTGTCGGCAACAAGGGTCGGGTCTGCCATCGCTGGTGGCGACGGGGCGAACGCCCGAGGGGCCCCAGGCAGATCGGCTACCAGTGGGCCTATATCTACACCGTCGTGCATCCGGAAAGCGGCGAGGACTTTACCCTGGTGCTGCCCGTCGTCAATGCCCGCGTCATGGAATTGTTTCTCGCCCACTTCGCCGCCACATTGCCGAGGGATGTCCATGTCGCCATGGTCCTCGATGGCGCCGGCTGGCATAATCCCCGCGCCCTCGCGGTCCCGGAAAACATAACCCTCATCATCCAACCGCCCTATTGCCCCGAGCTCAATCCCGTCGAGCGCATCTGGCTTCACCTCAGAGAGAGGTTCCTCTCGCTCCGCGTTCTCGACGATACCGAAGCCATCATCCAGGCCTCCTGCATCGCTTGGAACAGGCTCGTCAACCAACCCGGCAGAATAAAATCCCTATCCGCATTCCCCTGGATCCTGGAAGTCAGTTCATAGGGCCAGCGGTCTGATTCTCTCCTGCTTGGCGGTTTTGGTGATGAGCAACTTTCGACAGGTCGACCGTGAGACGGGGTATCTGCTGCCGCCTTCCGTGGATGACTGGCTGCCGGAGCGTCATCTGGCGCGCTTCGTCGTCGAGGTGATCGAGCAGCTGGACCTCTCGCCCTTCGTCAAGGCCTATCGCGGCTCGGGCTCGGCGGCGCATCACCCGAGCGTTCTGCTCGGCCTGTTGATCTACGGCTACGCGACGGGGGTGTTTTCGAGCCGCAAGCTGGAGCGTGCGAGTTACGATTCGGTGGCCTTCCGCTTCATCGCCGCCAACGATCATCCCGACCACGACACCATCGCCGTGTTCCGTCGGCGCTTTCTGGACCGGATCGAGGCGCTGTTCGTGGAGGTGCTGCTGCTGGCGCGCCTGGCCGGCATGGTGAAGCTCGGCACGGTGGCGCTGGACGGCACCAAGATCCACGCCGATGCGAACCGGCCCGGCGCCTTGTCGTGGAAGCATGCCTGCGAGATCGAAGCCCGGTTGAAGGCCGAGGTGGCGGAGCTGATGGCGCTGGGCGAGGCGGCCGACGCGGCGGATGTGCCGGACGGGATGAGCGTGCCGGAGGAGCTGGCCCGGCGCGAGGACCGCCTGGCGGCGATCGCCGAGGCCAAGGCGGCGATCGAGGCGCGGGCCCAGGAGCGTCATGCGCGCGAGCAAGCCGAGTACGAGGAGAAGATGCGGGCGCGCGAGGAGAAGGCGAAGCGGACGGGCCGCAAGCCTGGTGGCCGTCCGCCGGCGCCGCCCGAGGCGGGGCCTCGCCCGAAGGACCAGGTCAACCTGACGGACGCGGATTCGCGCATCATGCCGGTGGCCGGCGGCGGCTTCGAGCAGTGCTACAACGCCCAGGCCACGGTGGCGACCGACAGCCTGTTGGTGGTCACCGCCGATGTGATCCAGGCGGCCAACGACAAGCGGGAGATCGTGCCGGCGCTTGCCGCGCTCGCTCTCCTCCCCGAGTCGCTGGGCAAGCCCGAGACCCTGCTGGCGGACAGCGGCTATTTCAGCCAGGCCAACGTCGAGGCCTGCGCCGAGGCGAAGATCGCCGCGCTGATCGCGCCGGGCCGGGAGCGCCATCATCTCTCCTGGCGGGCTCGTTTCGCCGAGGCGCCACCCGCGCCGGAGGATCCAACGCCGCTGGAGGCGATGGTCCATCGCCTCGCGACGCCCGAGGGCCGGGCGCTCTACGCGCTCCGCAAGCAGACCCCGGAACCGGTGTTCGGCATCATCAAATCGGTGATGGGCTTCCGCCAGTTCAGCCTGCGCGGCCTCGAGCAGGTCAAGGGAGAGTGGAACCTGGTCACGCTCGCCTGGAACATCAAGCGGATGTTCGCCCCGCAGGCCGCCTGAAGGCCCTGGCAGTCCCCTATCGTCGGCCAGTCGGGCGACCATGTCGAGGTGAGGTGCCGCTGTTCTCCCCATCGCTCGAAAAAAACTCGCCCCTTGAACGCTTTAGCTCCTGGTGTGCCCGTGGCAATGTGGCTAGGCGCAAAGCGGCTTCTCCATCATGCCCACGGCCGCATGGTGCGGTGGGCTCCAGTCCGACAGACTGCTAGACTGCCCCTCAGCCGCCGGCGACGCCCTGGGTGTTGACGTAGAGGGCGTAGAGCGACTGGCTCGCCGCCATGAACAGGCGGTTGCGCTTGGCGCCGCCGAAGCAGACGTTGGCGCAGCGTTCGGGAAGCTCGATGCGGCCGATCTTCGCACCGTCGGGGGCGAAGACCAGGACCCCGTCCAGTTCCGCCGTGCCCATGCCCCAGCCGCACCACAGGTTGCCGTCGATGTCGGCGCGCATGCCGTCGGGCGTGCCGCCGGGCCCGGCGTCGATGAAGACCCGTTTGCCGGCGATGTCGCGCCCCTCGGCCGTCACGTCGTAGGCCAGGATCTTGCGGGACGGGACGCCGCGCGATTCGACCACATAGAGGATCGCTTCGTCGGGCGAGAAGCAGAGGCCGTTCGGGCCGAGCACGTCGGTGGCCAGGCAGGTGACCTCGCCCGTCTCCTCGTCGATACGGTAGACGCCCTGGTCCAGTTCCGGTTCCGCCTTGTGGCCCTCGTAATTGCCGAGGATGCCGAAGACGGGATCGGTGAACCAGATGGAGCCGTCGGACTTCACCACCACGTCGTTCGGTGAATTCAGCCGCTTGCCGTTCCACGAATCCATCAGCACGGTGATGGAGCCGTCGTGTTCGGTCCGCGTCACCCGCCGCCCGCCGTGCTCGCAGGTCACCAGCCGGCCCCGCCGGTCGCGCGTATTGCCGTTGGCGAAGTCGGTGGGCTTACGATAGATGCTGACGGCGCCCGTCTCCTCCTCCCATTTCAAGATCCGGTTGTTGGGGATGTCGGACCAGAGCAGGTGGCGCGCATCGCCGAACCAGACCGGCCCCTCCGACCAGCGGCAGCCGGTATGGAGCCGCTCCACCGCCGCGCTGAAGATGCGGTACTGCTCGAAGCGCTCGTCGAGGATTTCAATCGCGGGATCGGGATAGCGCGGATACGCGCGCCAACCGGCGCTCGGCGGCATGTCGGACATGTTTCGGGCTCCTCCAGGGCGGGACGCCCCAGCCTATGCGCTGGCCGCCCGGCGAACAACGGTTCGACCGCCGCCGAGCGGGTGACCGCTTCGAGGCTCAAAGCGAGGGAAAGCGCTTTCGCCAGCGGGCGAGGCGCCGGTCCGCTTCGGCTCGCGCGGCCGCGTCCAGCCCGGCGCTCACCCTCTCCCGCCCCTCGGCCGCCTTGCCGTCGCCAGCCTCGGCGGCGAGTGAAAACCAGAAATAGGCCTTGACCGGATCGTGCGGGACGCCGCGCCCCCGCTCGTAGGCCCGCGCCAGGTTGTGGCGGGCCTTGACGACGCCGGCGAGCGCCGAGCGGTGGTACCAGGTCGCCGCAGCCACGGGATCGGGCGGCAGCCCCCGTCCCCGGTCATAGAGCGTCGCCAGATTGAACTGCGCGTCGCCATGTCCCGAAAGCGCGGCGGCGAGATAGAGCCGCGCCGCGCTTCCGTCGTCCCGCTCGACCCCCTGGCCGAAGAGATACATGGTGCCTAAGTTGCTTTGCGCCGCCGCGTGCCCCCGTTTTGCCGCCCGCCGCCACCACGACACCGCCTCGACGTCGCTTTGAGCGACACCCTGTCCCTGCGCATGCATCAGCCCGAGGTTGTATTCCGCATCCGCATGCCCGGCCTCGGCGGCCTTCAGGAACTCGATCCGCGCGTTCTCGAAGTCGCCGCCGCGAAGCGCCTCGACGCCGGCCTCGAAATCGGCCTGGGCGAAGCCAGGGGCAAGGAGTGTCAGAACGAAAGCCAGCACGGCGGCGCGGCGGACGAGACTCATGGATCGGATCGATGACATCTGCATTCCCTCCGGCGAACGGCACCTCCCACATGGGCCATTACGCCGCCGGGGGCAATCGGCCGCGCGCGCCTCGGGCGGAACGCCGTCGATTTCGCGCCGCCGCCGAAGCTTTGAGTACAACCGGCGGCCCGGTGCATCTAGAATGAGAGGCGATTCGTTCGTTGCTCTCCCTGGTGGTGTTCCAGACACAGGTGGCCCAGCATGCGCCTCGACAATTCCATCCGCCCGATTCGCCTCGTCCTCGCTTTCGCGTTCGCGTTCCAGTTCGCCGCCTTCGGCGCGCTGGCCGGTCCGGTCGCCGAGCAGTTGCAGCTCCGCCTCGATGCCGCCGACGCGGAGGCCTCGGCGGGCGATCCCGACGTCGACTTGGGGGCGGTCCGGGATTTCTATCTCGGGCGGGCGTTCCGCCCGCTCAGGATCGACGAGGACGGCGCCACGCTCGCGGCCCGAATCTTCGCGGCGCGGCTCGCCGCCTCGGAATCGGACGGCCTCTATCCGGTCGACTACGACGCTGGCTTCTTCGCCGAAAACCTGGAAGCGACGGGGCCCGCGGAGCGCGCCGACCTCGAGTTCAAGTTGAGTCGGGCGCTGCTCGCCTATGGGCGGGATCTCTCGGCCGGGCGAGTCGATCCGGCGCGGGTCGATTCCGAACTCCACATCCGGCCGAGCGCGGTACCAGCGGAAGAGCTTTTCGCCGCCGCCGAAGGGGTGGACTTCGCCGCCTACCTTTCGGCACTCGCACCCCAGAGCGTGAACTACGCGCGGTTGAAAGCGGCCTTGGCCGACTATCGCCGACTCGCCGGGCGGGGCGGCTGGGGCCGGGTGCCCGACGGCGAGACACTGAAACCGGGAATGCGCGACGCGGCGATTCCCGCGCTCCGTCGACGTCTCGCGGCGGGCGGAGACCTGGCGCAAGACGCCATTGCCTCCGAGGCGTACGACGAGACGCTGGAAGAGGCGGTTCGGCGCTTCCAACGGCGCCATGGCCTCGACGTCGACGGCGCCGTCGGCAAGATGACCCGGAAGGCCTTGAACGTGCCGGTGACGGCGCGGATCGAGCAGATGCTGCTCAACATGGAACGGCGGCGCTGGATGCCGGACGACCTCGGCCGGAGCTACGTTTTCGTCAACATGGCGGATTTCGTGCTGAAATACGTCGTCGGGCCGAAGACCTACCTGGATACCCGCGTCGTCATCGGCAAGCCCTATCACCGCACGCCGGTATTCAGCGACCGGATGCGCTACATCGTCATCAATCCCTACTGGACGGTGCCGCCGTCGATCGCGCGCAAGGAAATCCTGCCGAAACTCAAGAAGAACGCCAATTACCTAGCCGAAAAGAACATAAAGCTTTTCAGCGGCTGGAACGCCTCGGCCGCCGTGCTCGATGCAACGACGATCGACTGGTCGGCGGTGAGCCCGCGCGGCTTCGGCTACCGCCTGCGCCAGGAGCCGGGCAAGGGCAACGCGCTCGGCACGCTGAAATTCATGTTCCCGAACCGCTTCAACGTCTATTTGCACGACACGCCGGCCCGCTCGCTGTTCAAGAAAGCGGTCCGCAGCTTCAGCCACGGCTGCATCCGGGTCGAGAATCCGGACGAATTCGCCGCCATGCTGCTGCGTGACCACGAGGGCTGGTCGCGGGAGGAAATCCAGGCCGCGATTGCCTCGGGCAAGCGCCAGGTCGTCACCTTGAAGACGTCGATTCCAGTCCACCTAACCTATCTCACCGCCTGGGTGAACAAGGACGCCAGCGTGCATTTCCGCGACGACATCTACGACCGCGACAAACGCCTACGCAAGGCGCTCGACCACCTGCAGCGGCCGCTTTAGGCATCGTTGAGTCGGACCCGATTTCCTTGGACACAGAATTGGCTTAATGGCTTATCCCTTTGCTTCCGGTCACACCAGATGTTGATCGGCCTTCTACGTTCCAGGCACGGTTTTCGGACCGTGCCGGGGGATGTGCGGGAGCTTTTGGACTTGAGGAAGTTGGTTTCGAGTGCTGTCAGGCAGACTGGAGGGCCGGTATTCGGCTCCGATTGAGGCGGATCGGAGGGCGGGCGATGGCTGGCGCCCGGCCTGCCGGGATCAGACGTGTTGTCCGACGATGTCGCGGTAGTCGGCGGGTCGCAGGCGCGTGCCGATGCCGAGCAGGGTATCGAAAGCCGTTGCGGTGTGGCGGCGGCGGTTCCAGCGGAACACGAACTCGTCGAGGTAGCGGCGCAGATGGGCGCGGCGCAGGCCATGGAAGGTTCCGAGCGCCCAGCGCTTCAGGTTCGAGAACACACGATGGATCCACGTCAGCACGAGATGGGCGGGCGTTGCACCGACGACCTTGGGCTGGTGGTCGTGGTCGGGCAGGCCGCAATAACCGCTCCAGCCATCGGTAATCACCCGCGCGCCCGGCGCCGAGGTTCCGGCAACGAAGGCACGAAGGCTGCGCGCGGAGAAATCCCCGATCGGCGCCAGCCGGATGCGGCGTGGCTCGCCCTCGGGCGATAGCTCGACCGCGCCGGCAATGCGCATCTTGCCTTGTGGGCTGCGACCTTGCCCGCCTGTGGCCGGGTCTTTTGCGGTGCGGAACGGGAGGGTGGCCTCATCGATCTCGATCAGGTCCTCAAGCAGGCTGCGATCCGGATTGACCATGGCACGGCGCAGCTTGTGCAGCAGGAGCCAGGCACTCTTGTAACTGCCGAGCCCGAGCTGGGCCTGGAGTTGCAGGGCGGAGATACCATTCGAGTGGCTGGTCACGATGTGAACGGCCATGAACCAGGTCTTCAGGGGCAAGTGGCTGCGGTGCATGATCGTGCCTGCGGTCACCGAGGTCTCCTTCCCGCAGGCCGCACATTCCCAGCTCGCCCGGCGCCGCTTCAGTTCCCAGCCCCTGTCATGGCCGCAGGCGGGGCAGACGAAGCCGTCGGGCCAGCGCCTGGCGGCGAGATGCCGGGCACAGGAGGCTTCATCGGGAAAGCGCGCCTCGAAGGCGGCGCGGGACATGGGGCGGTCATATTTCCAGCGGCTGGCCATGACGGAACATTACACGAACATGCTGCCGACGCCCACCAGAAACTCAACATCTCGTCAAACCGGGCTCAAAGGGATAAGCCCTTTGGCTTAATCGAAGTGTCCAAGGAGGACCGGAACATGGCCGATAATTTTGAGAAGAAAGTTGCTGTTGATGGGCCTGTGGTAAATGCGGGCGAGCTTGGCTCGTCCACGTTTTCCCCAGGCCAGGCTTTGCCGGCAGGCCCGCTGGGACTTGGCCAGCGATGGACGGTGGCGCGCAAGCGTGAGGTCGTTCCGCGGCTTTTGCGTGACGAGCCGGTGCAACTTCTGTCGCGCCAGTTGGGCGTAGAGATCTTCCGGCTCGAGCAGTGGCGTGAGAAAGCGATCGGCGGGATCGACGCCTCGCTCAAGCGACGCAAGGGCGATCCGGTGCAGGCGGAACTGGATAGCGCCATGAAGCGGATCGGAGAGTTGACCATGCAGGTGGAACTGCTGGAGGCCAAGACGGAGACCTTCGGCCCTTTGGGGCGGCGGAGGTCGCGGCGATGAGTGCCGCCACCTCGCCCGGCACGGGTCTGGCCTACGGCCTGCGGCGGGTCTGCGCCGCCTGGGGCATGGCCCGCTCCTCGTTCTACGCCATGACCTCCGGCCAGCACGCCGAGCAGCCGCCGGCAAAGCGTCGGGGACCGAAGCCCGCGATCTCGGACCAGGCGCTGCTGGTGGCGATCGAAGCCGACCTGGAGGCATCGCCCTGGGAGGGCGAGGGCTACCGCAAGGTCTGGGCTCGGCTTCGGGTCTGTCGCGACATCCGGGTTGCCCGCAAGCGGGTGCTCCGCCTGATGCGCGAGAACAATCTGCTCTCGCCCCATCGCTGCCGCCGCCGTGGCGGCAATCCCCATGACGGTGAGATCATCACTCATGCCCCGAACCTCATGTGGGGCACCGATGGCGTTCGGGTGTTCACGGTGGACGACGGCTGGGGCTGGATCTTCACCGCCGTCGAGCATTGGAACGCCGAGTGTGTCGGCTGGCATGTCTGCAAGCGCGGCGACCGCTTCGCCGCCCTGCAGCCGATCTCCATGGGGCTTGCCGGGCTGTATGGCTCGACCGCGGCCGGCGCGGCTCGGGGGCTGGCCTTGCGGATGGATCACGGCTCCCAGTATCTGTCGGACCACTTCACCAACCAGATCAAGTTCTGGGGCATCCAGCCGTCCTACGCCTTCGTCGCCGAGCCCCAGACCAACGGCGTCGCCGAGCGGTTCAATCGCACGCTGAAGGAACAGATCATCCATGGTCGCATCTACCGCAACATCGCGGAGCTGCGGGACGCCGTCCGCGACTTCGTCGAACTCTACAATGCCCAGTGGATCGTCGAAAAGAACGGCTACCTGAGCCCCGCTCAAGCTCGTCAGGCGTGGCACGCCGCGATCTCAATCAGGCCCGCCGCGTGAGACAAACTTGTGTCCAAGGAACCGGGTGCGCTACAGCTTTAGGCATCGTTAACGCTTGCACCTTTAAATTTCCAGGCTAGACTGCGCGCCCAAGGGGTTGATTCCGCGACCTCTTGGCGGTTGTAGGGGAACGTTCGCGTGGAGCATGTCGATTCCGGCCGCCGCGCCCTGTTGCGCGTGGCACTGCCCGCCGTCGCGGCGATGACGCCCCTGGGCGCGCTCGCCCGCGCCGTGCCGGCCAAGCCCCGGCGGCTGAAGCTGCACAACCTCCACACTGGCGAAAATCTGGTGACGGTCTATCACGCCGACGGCCGCTATCTGGCCGAACCGCTCGGCGAGATCGACTGGATGCTGCGCGACTGGCGCACCGACGAGCGCACGGCCATGGACCGCCGCCTGCTGGACCTGCTGCATGCCCTCCACCTGGAGATGGACTCGACCCGGCCCTTCGAGATCATTTCCGGCTATCGCTCGCCCGCGACCAATTCGATGCTGGTGAAGAGGAACGGCGGCGTCGCCAGGAAAAGCCTCCACATGAAGGCGATGGCGGCGGACGTGCGCCTACCCGACCGCGATCTCGGCACGCTCTACCGCGCCGCCCGCCGCTTGAAGCTCGGCGGCGTCGGCATTTACCGCAAGGCCGACTTCATCCACGTCGACACCGGCCGCGTCCGCTACTGGTAGGCGGCTGCCCCTCGCATCAAGGCAATGAGGCCCGCCGGATCGGCCGGCGGCCCATCCCCACGCCACGCGACATGCTGGTCGGGCCGGGCGAGGACCAGGGCCCGGTCGTAGGGTGCCGTCGGCGCCAGATCGAGCAGGGTCAACGGTACGCCACGCGCTTCGGCCGCGTCCAGCAGCGGCCGGACCTCGATGCCGGGATCGAAGCGCAGCAGCGTGTAGCCCTCTCCCAGGCGATCGTGGAGGCTTCGGCCATCCGCCAGAAACACATGCGGCAGGCGGCAGCCCGGCACGGTGGAGGGAGTGAACGCGGCCATGGTGTAGCCCGGCGCGGCCTCGCCGTCGTGGGCGATGATGGGTGAATTTTCATAGAAACAGCCAAAATTGAGGCCGGCGCAGCAGTATTGCTGGACGTTCAAGGCATAGGCGCGTTCGCCGAGGGCCCGGCGCGCGGCCTCGCCCGCTTCGTCCTCATCCTCGATATTGGCGGGCACGGCGCCGCGCTGGCCGGCCATGGCGTGGGCGTGGTCCATCACGAAGCGGGAGACTTGGCGGGTGATCGGCCCGCGCTCGGCCTCGTGCGCGTCGAGGATGGCTTCCCCGGCCCAACCGGCGAGGTGCGCGGCCAGCAGCCAGGCGAGATTGGCGGCGTCCGCGATGCCGGCGTTCATGCCGTAGCCGGCATAAGGCACCCAGATGTGGGCGGCATCGCCGGCGATGAAGACCCGGCGGTCCCGGATCCTGTCGGCGACCAGGCGGCGGCCGATCCAGTCAATCGGCGCCAGCAGCTCACACCCGAAGTCGGCGCCGACACCCAGGATCTCTCGGATCGCCCAATCGCGGTCCACCGCGTCGAAGCCGGCCTCTTCCGGGCGCAGGCAGTTGTGCACCACCCAGCGCTCGCGCCCGTCGATGGCGTAGACGTTGCCGCTGCGCCGGGGGTTGAGGGAGAAGGTGGCCCAGGCCGGCGCCTCCCGTTGCCGCTCGATCAGCTTCGGCGCGCGGATATAGCTCGACTGCACCCGCTGGATCACCGCGTCACCCTCGAGGCGCGCGCCCATGGCGCGGCGGATGGAGGAGCGGCCGCCGTCGCAGCCGACCAGATAACGACAGCGAATCCGGGTCTCGGTCCCGTCCTCCAGGCTCCGGGCGGTCGCCAGCACGTGGTCGTCCGCCTGCGTGAAATCCTCGACCGTGGCGCGGGTCATGATGCGCGCGCCGGCCATGGCTTCGGCGTGGGCGAAGAGGATCGGCTCCAGGAAGATCTGGTTGATGCGGTGCGGCGGTTCCGCCGTCGGCCAATCGGTGTCCGGGCCGTTCACGGCGGTGAAGCGGTCGCGCCGGCAGGGGATCGGAATCCGCGTGAGTTCGCGCCCGGTGAAGCTGGTGCGGTAGGAGACGTCGTTGGGATAGTCGGCGGGCAGGCCGGCGTCGCGCAACGCACCCGCCACAGCCGAGGCGGCGGAAGATCTCCATCGAGCGGGCGACGACGTGGTTGCACTTGGGCGGCGGTGGCTCGCTCCGCGCGCGCTTCTCCACCACCATGACCTCGATGCCGCGCCAGGCCAGATCCGTCGCCAAGGTCAGGCCGACCGGCCCGCCGCCGACGATGAGGACGGGGACTTCGATCTCGCGCATCATGGGGCCTCCGGGCTCGGAGCGATTACGGTTCGCGTCTCAATCGGCATTCAGCGCCACCACCACGATCAGGGCCTTGCCGGCGACGGTGAGGTGTTGGTGCGCGTTGGCGTTGAGCGTCACCATCACTTCGAGCTTGCCCCCGGGCGGTCCGGCGAGATGGAACCGGGGACCACGGACTTCCGTGAACATCTCGCCGCCGACGTAGAGATGGGCATGGCCCTCGCCCGCGACGTGGGCGCCGCCCGCGTGTTCGGGCGCGAAGCGGAAGTTCGTCGTCCTGAGCTCGATATTCCAGCCGCCACCCTTGTCCCCGCGTGCCACGACGGCGAGGGTCGGGGCGCCGGCGCCGGGCGCGAGGTCGAGCGAGCCGGGCAGCCGGTGGCCCGCGCCGTAGTCGGCGGCGAACGCATTGCTCGCCAGGCTCGGACCCAGGGCAAACGCGACGGCGGTTCCAGAGCCTCTCGTCATTCCTCGCCGCTCTCCGCGCGCCGGGCCGCTTCCGTTTGCCGCCGCAGGCTCTCCTCCGGCCAGAGCGCCGAGGCATCATATATGGTCTCGAACCGCGGCACGTCCGCCGACAACTCCAACCAGGGAAGCTTGCTCCGGGTCCAGATATGCGCCCGGGGCACGATGCCGGTCGTATCGTCGAGCGTGCCGGGCCGGATGGCGAGGACGCCCGGCCGCAAGTCGGTGCGGCCGAACAGCCAGCCGCCGCAATGGGGGCAAAAGTAGCTCTGCTTGCCGGCGCCACTACCGCCGGTGAGAGCGGCCTCCCCGGGTTCGCCCGATACGACGCGGAAGTCGCGCGCCTCGACAAGCATGGTGAGGCCGAAGGTGGTGCCGCTCGCGCGCTGGCAGTCGGTACAGTGGCAGGCGTGGACGAAGAGCGGCTCGCCCTCGAACACGTAGCGAATCGCGCCGCAGGCGCAGCCGCCGGTCTTGTGCATCATGCGCCCCCTTCCCCGCGACCCATGCCGAAAGCGTCCGCCCGGACGGCGAGGCGCTTGGCGTTCAGGTAGATCGGCACCTCGACCAGGCTGCCATCGACCTCGACCCTCGCCTCGCCCCGGGCGCGGGCGGCCTCGAAGGCGGCGACGATCCGACGGGCGGAGGCGGCCGCCTCCACGCTCGGCGTCAATACTCGGTTGATCACGGCGCAGTGCGGCGGGTGCACGGCCGTCTTGGCGATATAGCCGAGGCGGCGGACGGCCAGCGTGTCGGCCTCGCAACCCGCCAAATCGGTCCAGGTATAGGGTTGATCGACCGCGATTTTGCCGTGGCCCCGGGCGATCAGGTGGAACTGGGCACGGAGGTGGGCCATCTCGGCCGAATCCCGACTCCGCTCGACGCCGAGGTCGGCGCCCATGTCCTCGCCGCCGGCGATGGCGGCCCGGATACGGGGACTCGCGCCCAAGATCTCGCCCAAGCGAAGGAACCCCGCCGCCGTCTCGACGTTGGGCACCAGCTCGGTGGCGCCCGGCTCGAGGCCCAATTCCCGCTCAAGCCGGCCGACCTGGCGGTCAAGCTCGGTCACATGATCTGGCCGCTCGACCTTGGGCAGGAAGACGATGTCGGGCGCGCCGCGCATCGCCGCCTCCAGGTCCAGCAGGCCGTCCTCGTCCAACGGGTTGACCCGGACGGCGGCAATCGCGCCCGCCCGCTTCCAGGCGGCGAGGATGTCGACCGATATCTCCCGCGCCTCCGGCCGACGGGCCGGCGGGGTGAAATCCTCGAACTCCTGAATCAGCACGTCGCCGCCGCTCGTCGCGGCATTCAGCAGCACCTCCCGCTCCGCCCCCGGCAGAAACAGCCAGGAGCGGCGAAGCTCCACCGTCCGTTTCCTCGCACCCATCGCCACCGCCCTTCCTCGCTCCCTCGTCGTGGCGCATTATGCCGGAATCCCGGGCGCGATCGGAGCCCCAAATCGAGCGAGGAAGCGATGCGTCCGACTCCGAAATGCCAGGCGGCGCCATGAGCGGGCACCGGATTTCGATCGACGCCGACCGGCTGTTCGACCGCATCCATGAATTGGGCGCGATCGGCGCGCTGCCCGACGGCGGCGTCGGCCGCCTGGCGCTGACCGACGCCGACCGGCAGGCGCGCGACCTGCTGGTCGACTGGATGTGGGCGCTTGGCCTCGAAGTGGAGATCGACGCCATCGGCAACATCCTCGGCTGGCGCGAGGGGTCCGAACTCGAAGCCCCGATCATGACCGGTTCCCACATCGACAGCGTCCGCGCGGGCGGGCGGCTGGACGGCGCCTATGGCGTGCTGGCGGGCCTCGAGGTGGTGGCCTGCCTGAACGATCACCACCTGACCACCCGCCTTCCCCTGGTGGTCGCCGCCTTCACCAACGAGGAGGGCGCGCGCTTCCAGCCGGACATGCTGGGCTCGCTGGTGCATGTCGGTGGCATGAGCCTCGCCGACGCGCTCGACACGCGCGATGCGGCCGGCGCGCGCCTCGGCGCGGAGTTGGCGCGGATCGGCTATGCCGGCGGGGCCAGTCCCGGCGCGATCCGCCCCGCGGCCTTCGTCGAGCTGCACATCGAGCAAGGCCCGATCCTGGAGGCCGAGGGGATCACCATCGGCGCGGTCGAGGGCGTGCAGGGGATCAGCTGGCGGGAATACCTCTTCGCCGGCCAGGCCAACCACGCCGGCACCACACCGATGCGGCTGCGCCGTGATGCCGGCCTCGCCGCCGCCCGCCTCGCGGTCGCGGTGCGCGAGATCGTCGGCGAAATCGGCGGCGACCAAGTCGGCACCATCGGCGAGATCGAACTGACGCCCAACGTCATCAACGTGGTCCCCGGCCGGGCGCGAATGACCGTCGACCTTCGCAACACCGACGAGGACCTACTGCGGAAGGCCGAGGCCCGCGTGGCGGTCGCGGTAGAGGGAATCGCCCGGGCCGAGGGCGTCGGGCTGGAGACCCGCGAACTCGCCCGCTTCGAACCGGTGGTCTTCGACGCCGGTCTGGTGGCCCGTATCGAGGACGCGGCGCAAGCGCGCGGCCATAGCCACCGCCGTATGGCATCCGGCGCCGGTCACGACGCGCAGATGCTGGCCCGCATCGCGCCGGCGGCAATGATTTTCGTTCCCAGCGTCGGCGGCATCAGCCACAACCCGGCCGAACACACCGACGCACCCGACCTCGAAGCCGGCGCCAACTTGCTGCTCGACATGATGCTGGAAATGGCCCTTTGAAGCGCGTTCGCCCCGGAGACAGGCAAAAGCTCGGTCGCGCGGTCGCGCGGTATTATTCCGCCGCCGCCTCGCTGCCGCCGGCGGTCTGACGGGCGACGAGGCGGGCGTAGAGGCCGCCTCGGGCCAGAAGTTCCTGGTGGCTGCCGACTTCGGCGACGCGGCCGTCCGCCAGCACGACGATGCGGTCGGCCTCGCGCACGGTCGAAAGGCGGTGGGCGATGACCACGGTGGTGCGGTCATGCATCAGGTCGTCGAGGGCGCCGTGCACCGCGCGCTCGTTGATGGCGTCCAGATGGCTGGTCGCCTCGTCCAGGATCAAGATCGGCGCGTCCTTCAGGAATGCGCGGGCCACGGCGACACGCTGGCGCTGACCGCCCGAGAGTTGCATGCCGCGCTCGCCGACGGGGGTATCGAGGCCTTGGGGGAGCGAGGCGGTGAAGTCCGAGAGAGCGGCACGGCGGATCGCTTCCTCCAGTTCGGCCTCGCTCGCCCCTGGGCGGGCCATTTTGATGTTGGCGCGAAGCGTGTCGTTGAAGAGATAGGTGTCCTGGGCGACGAGGGCGATGCGCCGGCGCACCTCGTCGAGGGCGAAGTCGCGCAGGTCGCGGCCGTCCATCAGCACCCGGCCCCGGTCCGGATCCCAAAAGCGCATCAGCATATGGGCGATCGTGGTCTTGCCGGCGCCGGACGGGCCGACCAGGGCCACGGTCTCGCCCAGCGTCACTTCGAAGCTGACGTCGCTCAAGGCGGCACGATTAGCTCCGTGGTACTGGAAGCTCGCGCCATCGAGGGCCAATGCTGGCGCGCCCGCCTTGGCCGCGCCGGTGCCGGGGCCGTCCGTCACCGCCACTTCCTCGTCGTGGATCGCATACACCCGGCGGGTCGAGCCCAAGGTATCGGCGAGCTGGCGGCCGATGTTGGCGATCTCCGAGATGGGCAGGAAGGCGGCCATGGCGAGCAGGGTCAGGATCGGCAGCAGGCCCGCTTCCAGCGCGCCAGCCCGTACCTGGGCCGCGCCGGCGACGACGACGGCGAGACCGCCGAGACCGGTCATGGTCTCCAGAACCGTCATCTGCCGGGTGAGGTCGCGGAAGAAAGGCAGGCGCACGGCGTGGAAGCGGGCCATGCGGCGGGCGAAATCCTCGCCCCGGGCCGCCTCGCGCTGGAAGGCGACGATTTCGGTCAGACCCTGCACCGTGTCGACGGCATGCGCGTTCAGGTCGCCCAGGGATTCCCGCGCGCGGGAGCCGAGCTCGTCGACGCGCTTGCGCAGCATGAAGGGGCTCGTCGCCACCACCGCCAGGAAGGGCGCCAGCGCCAGTGCCAACGGCCAGCCGAAGACGAAGAGCGTGGCCAGCACCACGCCCGGCACCAGCACGGCGACGAAGGCCGGCGCGATGGTGTGGGCGAAGAAGAACTCCACCGTCTCCACGTCCTGCGTGGCCGCCGCGACCAGGTCTCCGGTCCGCCGGCGCAACAGGTATGCCGGCGCCAGGCGGTCGAGCTGCTCGAACAGCGCCACCCGCATCTCAGCCAACAGACGAAACGCCATGTCGTGGGCGATCCAGCTTTCGAACCAGTGCAGGATGCCCGCGGCGGGCGCCATGACGGCGAGCCAGACCAGCGCCGGCACCGGATCGCCACCGACTTTCAGCTGGTAGACGGCGAGGCCGCTCAACACGCCGATGGCGATGAAGGCAATGACGCGGGTGACGCCGAAGAGGAAGGTGAGCGCCAGCTTGCCCTTCCACGGGATCACCAGGCGCATCAGCTCCATGATCGCCCGGCCCCAGCCCATGCCCTCGGCCCGGATGATGGCGTCGGTCGGCTCCAGCAGCCCCGTGGCCGCCCCGCCGACGACCAGATCCTCGGCCGGCGGCGGCGCGGTTTCGGCGCCGTCGTCGATAGTGACCTGGCCGTCGCGGGCCTGGCGGCCCATCAGCTGGTGGTAGATCCCGCCCTTGGCCATCAGTTCCGCGTGACAGCCGCTTTCCACCACCCGGCCCGCATCCAGCACCAGGATGCGGTCGGCGTCGATCACGCTGGACAGCCTGTGCGCCAGGATCAGGGTCGTGCGCCCCCGCATCAGCCGGTCGAGGGCTTGGCTGATGATCGCCTCGTTCTCGGCATCGACGGCGGAAAGCGCTTCGTCCAGCACCAGGATCGGTGCGTCGCGCAGCAGCGCCCGGGCGATCGCGACGCGCTGGCGCTGCCCGCCCGAAAGCCTGACGCCGCGCTCGCCGATCACCGTGTCGTAGCCCTGAGGCAGCATGGCGATGAAGTCGTGCGCGTTGGCGGCCCGCGCCGCCTCGATCAGATCGGCTTCGCTCGCGTCCGGCTTGCCGAAGGCCAGATTCTCGCGAATCGTGCCGTGGAATAGGTAGGTGTCTTGGTTAACCACCGCGATGGCGCGGCGGATGTCGGCCTGGCGGAGCGCGCGCAAGTCGACGCCACCAATGGTGATTCGGCCCTCGTTCGGGTCGTAGAGCCTGAGCAACAGGCGGACGATCGAGGATTTACCGGCCCCGCTGGCGCCGACGATGCCGATCCGCTTGCCCGCCTCGACGGTGAAGTCGAGGCCGCTGTGCGCCGCCTGGCGGCCGCCCGGGTAGGAGAAGCCGACGGCCTCGAAGCGGATCTCGGGCACGAGGCCACCTTCGACCGGCTGGGCGTCCCGCGCATCGGTGATCGCGGGCTCGGCGGCCAGGATCGCCGTCACCCCTTCCGCCGCCGACTGGCCGACCATGCCCTGATGAAGGAGCGAGCGGAGATCGCGCAAGGGCCGAAACACTTCCGTCCCTAGCATCAAGATCACCAGCAGCACGGTGATCTCCATCTGGCCCTCGGCCACCCGCCAAGCACCCAGCGCCACCGTGGCCGCCGCGCCGAGCGCGATGCCGGCATCCGTGATGCCGCGCGCCAGCGAGTTGGTCGCCAGCACCCACATGGTCGAGCGGAAGAGGTCCCGCGCCTTGGTCGAGAGCATGGCGACCTTGTCGCGGCTCTGCCCGAAGGCCTTCAGCGTGGCGAGGCCCTGGACGCAATCGAGGAATTCGGCGGCGAAGGCCGCATAGGCCCGTTGCCGTTTCTTCGAATTGTCGCTGTCCCAGCGATGGAAGAGGGCGGGGGCGACCAGGGTCAGCAGCGCGAAGGCGACCATGAGGATCGCCGTCGGCGCGTCGAGGAAGAGCATGAAGACCAAGATCACCAGCGGCGTCAGCGCGGCGACGAAAAGCTGCGGCAGATACTGGCCGAAATAGGTCTCCAGCTGCTCCACCCCGTCGACCAGGGAGAGGATGACGTCGCCGGTCCGCGTCAGGCCGAAATGCGCCGGCCCGAGGGCGACGATTCGGTGGTAGAGCTTCTCGCGCACGCGGGCCTGCACCAGCGCCGCCGTCTCGTGCGCGGTCATGGTGCGCCAGTGTTCGAGCCAACCGCGCACGATCATCACCGCCGCCACGAGGGCGAAGGGCAACAGCAGTTGGGAGAGACCGACGCCCTGGAACACCTTGCCGATCAGCCAGCCCAAGAGCGCCAGCCGCGCAACCCCGAAACAGGTGGCGATCAGCCCGACCAGCACGGTGAGCGCGATCCGCCCCCGCACCCCCTCGGTGAAGCCCCAAAGCCTGGAATCGAAATACACGCTGCCCACCTCGAAACGCTCCGCGCCCGATCGATCGGCGGGCGCGGTTCCCTGTCTTCAAACTAGCATGGATCACCGCGTCGGATTACTTCATTGCTCGACGGGCCAGTTGGGTGGACGGCTGTTCTGGATCTCGACTGGAAGCCCAGCAGGTCGGCGACGCGGTCGGGGAAGGCGCCGATGTCGAGGCCCGTGCCCGTGGGGCCGAGGGCGCGGGGGGGCGGGCGCTCCCCGGCGCCCGGCCGAGGCCGAGATCGATCCGGCCAGGATGGAGCGTCTCCAGCATGCGGAAGCTTTCCGCCACCTCGAGGGCCGAATAATGGTTGAGAATCACGCCGCCGGGGCCGATCCGCATGTGGCGCGTCAGCGATGCGACGCGGCCGATCAAGATCTCGGGCGCGGTGCCCGCCAGGCCCACGGCATTGTGGTGTTCGGCCAGCCAGTAGCGGTGATAGCCGAGGCCGCCGCAGTGGCGGGCGAGTTCCAGGGTCTCCCGATTTGCTCCCGCCGCCGTGCCGCCTTCGACGATCGGCGACTGGTCGAGGACGGCGAGCTTCACGTCGCCCGTTTGGCCATCTCGGCGGCTTCCATGGCCCCGAAATCGAACGGCCCCTCGGCCGCGACGCGGCGCAGCTGGCCGTTCCGCGCCTTCACCATCCAGGTGAGCGCCTCGTTGTAGGGCGTCGGGATACCGAGCGCCCGGCCCTCCCGCACCACGGCGCCGTTCAGCGCATCGATCTCGGTCGGCCGGTTCGCTTCCATGTGCTGCAGCATGGAGGGTTTGTTGAACTTGAAGGTATAGGCCTTGATGTGGCCGAGGGGGTCGGGCGTGGCGAGGCGGATGCCCTTGGCCTCGGCGATGGCCAGCGCCTCCTCGACGCATTTCGTCTGCATCAGATCGGCGCCCTCGTGCAGCGGGATTTCGCCGACGCGCAGTTCCAGCAGCGCGCAGAGCGGGTTGAGGGCGCAGTTGTGAATGAACTTGCTCCAGCAGATACCCATGACGTTGTCGGAGATCTCGGGTCCCAGGCCGCCGCGCTCCAGCGCCGCGACAAGGGCCTGCAGCCGCTGGCTGGTGCGCCCGTCGAGCTCGCCCAGGTAGGTCTTGCCGGCGTGGCTGTGGCGCGGCCGGCCGGGCCCGAGCATGAGCGCGCTGTGGTAGCTGACGCCGCCCAGCACGCGCTCTTCGCCCAAGGCGGCGACCAGCGTCTCGACGTTGCCGATGCCGTTCTGCAAGGTAATGGCGATACCATCGGGTTTCAGCGCCGCCTTGGCGGTCTGGGCCGCGGCATCGCGGTTGTTGGTATCGGTCTGCACGATGGCGACGTCGTAGTCGCCCGGCCGGTCGAGGCGCTCGTGGATCGGCACTTCCACATGCACCGCCTCGCCGACGTCGTCGAGCACGAGGCCGTTCTCGCGGATGGCCTGGACATGCTCCGCCCAGGTGTCGATCAGGGTGACATCGACCCCGGCCTTGGCCATCAGGCCACCGTAAGTCCCGCCCATGGCGCCCGCGCCGATGATGACGATCCGCATCGCAATATCCTCCCCGCCGTTTGGTCGGACCATGCTCTAGCATGGCGGAGCGCGCCGGGGCTATTGTGCGACGAGATCCGCACGGGAGCCCGACCATGTTGCCCAACGCCTATCCGACCCTCGATTTCGGCCTCGGCGAGACCGCCGACATGCTGCGCGACAGCGTCGCCAGCTTCGCCGCCGACCATGTCGCCCCGCGCGCCGACGAGGTCGACCGCACCGACACCTTTCCCCGCGACCTCTGGCCCAAGATCGGCGAGCTGGGCCTGCACGGCATTACGGTGGAAGAGGAATACGGCGGCGCCGGCATGGGCTATCTGGAACATGTCATCGCGGTGGAGGAGATGTCGCGCGCCTCGGGCTCGATCGGACTCAGCTACGGCGCGCACTCGAACCTTTGCGTCAACCAGATCCGCCGCAACGCCAGCGAAGCGCAGAAGCGGCGTTACCTGCCGAAGCTGATTTCGGGCGAGCATGTAGGCTCCCTCGCCATGTCGGAGCCCTCGGCCGGCTCCGACGTGGTCTCGATGAAGCTCCGAGCGGAGAAGAAGGGCGACCGCTACGTGCTGAACGGCAACAAGATGTGGATTACCAACGGCCCCGATGCCGACGTGCTCTTCGTCTATGCCAAGACCGATCCGGAGGCCGGGCCCAAGGGCATCTCCGCCTTCCTGATCGAGAAGGGCTTTCCCGGCTTCTCCACCGCGCAGAAGCTCGACAAGCTCGGCATGCGCGGCTCCTCGACCTGCGAGTTGCTGTTCCAGGATTGCGAGGTGCTCGAGGAGAATCTGGTCGGCGGCGAGAACAACGGCGTGCGGCTGCTGATGAGCGGCCTCGACTACGAGCGCGCGGTGCTGGCCGCCGGGCCCTTGGGGATCATGCAATCCTGCATGGACGTGGTGATCCCCTACGTCCACCAGCGCGAGCAGTTCGGCCAGCCGATCGGCGAGTTTCAGCTGATGCAGGGCAAACTCGCCGACATGTACACTACCATGAATGCGACGCGCGCCTATGTCTATGCCGTGGCCCAGGCCTGCGACCGGGGTCAGACCACCCGCAAGGACGCCGCTGGCGCGATCCTCTACGCGGCGGAAAAGGCGACCTGGATGACCTTGGAAGCAATCCAGGCCCTGGGTGGCATGGGCTACATCAACGAGTCGCCCACCGGTCGTTTTCTGCGCGACGCCAAGCTCTACGAAATCGGCGCCGGCACTTCGGAAATTCGCCGCATGCTGATCGGGCGCGAACTCTTCATCGAGACGGCCTGACCATGTCCGAGACGACCAATTCCGAATCGTTCGGCGCGCTCTGGCCGGGCGGGCCTTATGCGGTGGACATCGTCGAGCCGGCGCCTCGGCCTTCGAGCTTGGCGGGCAAGACCATCGGCTTTCTCTGGGACGACATGTTCCGGGGGGAGGAGATCTTTCCCGTGATCGAGGACGAGATCCGCGCCCGCCATCCCGACGCGCGCTTCGTCGGTTGGCGGGCTTTCGGCTCGATCTTCGGCGGCGAGGAACACCGGGTGCTGGAGGAATTGCCCCGCCGCTTGGCGGAGGAGAGGGTCGATGCTGTCGTTTGCGGGGTCGGCTGTTGAGGCCCGTGCACGCCCGCCGTGATGCGGGCGAGCGCGGTGGTCGAAAAGGCCGGTATCCCGACGGCATTGCTGGTCTGTGACGGCTTCCTCGGCCAGGGGGCGGTGACGGCGGGCGGGCTGGGTATCCGGGCGCTGCCCATCGCCCGCCTCGTCGGCCATGTCGACGGGCAGGATGCCTCGGAACTTCGCGACAACGTCCGCCGCGTCACCACCGGCGATGTCGTGCGCCACCTGACCAGGGGCCCCGAGGCGGGCACGAATGGCGACGATTTCGCCTCGGGCGACATCGTCGCCGAAGGGAGCTTCGACGCGGTCAACGAGATCTTCGAGGCGCGCGGTTGGACCGACGGTCTGCCGATCGTGCCGCCGACGGCCGGCAAGGTCGCCGCCTTCCTGGCCCGGACCGACGACGACCCCGAACGAGTCATTGGCACGCTGCGGCCCGCCGGGCGGGCGGCCACGGTCGGGAACGTCGCGGTCAACGGCGTCATGGCCGGCTGCCGGCCGGACTACATGCCCGTACTGATCGCCGTCGCCGAGGTGCTGGCCGATCCCGGCTACGGGGTCGAACACAGCGGCGATACCACGGGCGGCGACGCCCTGATCATGCTGTCTGGCCCGATCATCCAAGAACTCGGCTTCTACACCGAGAACGCCTCGATGCGGGAGGGCACCCGCGCCAACACCAGCGTCGGCCGCTTCCTGCGCCTCTTCCTGCGGAATGTCGCCGGCTGCCTGCCGGGGGCCGGCGACAAGAGCACCTTCGGCAATCCGGCCAAGGTCGTGCTGGCGGAACACGAGGACGAAGTCCGGAAATTGGGCTGGCCGCTTTTCGCCCAGGACCGGGGCTTCGACGCTGGTACCAACGTCGTCACCATCGCCCGGTTCACCAGTGGCGGCGTCATCGGCTCGATCTACGGCAACGACCCAGAGGTGATCAGCGCCTATCTCGCCGACGGCCTAGTACGCCATTCGGGCTGGGAGCTGATCTTCACCGTCGGCTTCGCGCCGGGCACCTACCGCCCCTTGCTGGTGATCAGCCCCATGGTGGCCAAGACCTTGGCCCGCGCCGGCTGGTCGAAGGCGGATTTCCGCCAGGCACTGTTCCGCCACGCCCGCCTGCCGGCCTCGAAAATGGAGACTTTCCTCGGCCCCTGGACCAACCTGTTGCCGGGCCGCCCGAAGCTCGGCCAACTGGTGGCGGCGGGAAGCGCCGATCCCCTGTTCGCCGAGGCCGACGATCCCGACCGCCTGGTGCCGATCGTGAAACGCGCGGAGGACATCATGATTCTGGTGAGCGGCGATCCGTTGCGCTCCAACGCCTTCGCGCTCGCCAGCAACGGCATGCACGGCTTCCCGACCAGCCGCGAGATCCGCCCGCCGGAGCGTTGAACCGGGGTCGCGCGACGCATGTTTCGGTAGACTGAAGTCTCCTCCGACGGCGGATGACGAAGACTGACGGGTCGACTGCTGGCGACGCTGACAAACTCGGCCAGGATCGCGGCGAGGCCACGCCCCAGCCTCAGCTCTCGGCGCGCAAGGCCCGGCCAATGACCAGTTTCTGCACGTCGCTGGTGCCTTCGTAGATCTGGGTCACGCGGACGTCGCGGTAGATCCGCTCGACGCCATAATCCGATAGATAGCCATAGCCGCCCAGGGTCTGGATCGCGGCGGAGCAGACCCGTTCCGCCATCTCGGAGGCGAAGAGCTTGGCCATCGAGGCTTCCTTCAGGGAGGGCAGACCCGCGTCCAGCAGGCGGGCGGCGTGGTGGGTTAGCTGTCGGGCCGCCTCGATCTCCGTCGCCATTTCGGCCAGGCGGAAATCCACCGCCTGATGTTCGATGATCGGTTTGCCGAAGGCCTCGCGCTCCTGGGCGTATCCGAGCGCTTGCGACCAGGCGGCACGCGCCATGCCCGCCGCCTGCGCGGCGATGCCGATGCGCCCCGTCGAGAGGTTGGCCAGAGCGATCTTGTAGCCTTCGCCGGGCGCGCCCAGCATGTCGTCGGACGAGACGCGAAGGCCGTCGAGCACGATGTGGCAGGTGTCGGAACTGCGTTGGCCGAGTTTTTCCTCGATTCGGGCGACGGTGTAGCCTTCCGCCGGGATTGCGGCGAGGAAGCAGGAGATGCCGCGTTTGCCGGCCGCCGGATCAGTCACGGCGAAGATCATCGCGACCTTCGATATGCTGCCGGAGGTGATGAACTGCTTGTCGCCGGTGATGACCCAATGGTTGCCGTCGTCGACGGCGCGGGTGCGGAGGTTCGAGGCATCGGAGCCCGCTTGCGGCTCGCTCAGCAGGAAGCAACCGATGATCTCGCCCCGGGCGAGGGGTGTCAGCCAGCGGGCCTTTTGTTCCTCCGAGCCATACTTCTGAATCGCGGCGCAGACTGGCGAATTGTTGACGCTCATCACCGTCGAGCAACCGCCCTCGCCAGCCGCGATTTCCTCCAGCGCCAAGATATAGGACATGAAGTCGGCGCCGGCCCCGCCCCAGGCCTCGTCGACGCAGACCCCCATCAGGCCGAGCTTGCCCATCCGCCGCAACACCTCGGGCGGAATGCATCCCGCCCGCTCCCATTCGGCGGCGTTGGGGTGGAGTTCGTTCAGGGCGAACGCCCGCGCCATCTGCTGGATGATCCGTTGTTCCTCGTCGAGCATCATCGCAAAGCCTCGCCCTCTCGGGGGATAGTGCCGGCCTCAGGGCCGGAAGAGCGGGATCAACGCGTCGTAGACCGCGCCCACCGTGGCGGGCTTGGGGACGAAGCCGTCGGTCCGCGCCAGCCCCGCGATCTGCTTCGCGGGCGGTTCGGCGTTGGAGGCGGTGATCACCAGGATCGGCAGTTCGCTGATTCGCGTATCGTCGCTGTCGCGGACCGATTGGGCGAGCTCGTGGCCGCTCATCTCCGGCATCACCAGGTCGGTCACCAGAACGTCGAAGCGCCCGGGCGCCTCGCGCAGCAGAGCCAGTGCCTCGGCGCCGTTCCGCGCAACAGTGACTTGGCGGAAACCGACGACGCTCAGGATCCGCTCCACCATCTTGGCGGAGAAATCAGAATCCTCGACCACGAGTGCTTCCTTCGCGCTGAAGGCGGACACGTCCCGCATGGCCTCTGAAGCCTTTCGGGTTTGGTCCGGGCGGACGCGTGATCCTAGAACATTTTTCGCCTACGCGGATATCGTCGCGCCATCGGTCCCGCCGAACCAACCGTCCCGAGGAAGCGGGAGGCCAAAGCCGCGCGAACATGGTCCGGCATGGGACGCGGCGGGAATGCCGAACGTTCCATGTCGCGGATTGGATCGGCTGCGGATCGGTCGCGGCGCCACGGATATTCACCGAAGGGTGAAAGTGACTCTGGACATGACGGTAACCCGTATTTGGAATGGGGAGCAAAAGAAATATCAGATACTACTTCTGATCAAATTCAATTTCGATTATTTTCGGTTAATTCTTGACAAAGGTCGAGATCAAGCTATTTCCCCATGCGGCATCGAATGGTGATGTTGTTTGACACTGGGACTGTTGGTGACCGACATGGCTGCAAGTAAGGCGATCGACGAAAACACACTTACGCGCATGGAGATAAGAAAACTCAATGCGTTGAAAAGATCGGTTGGTGATGAAATTGCGAATCGCATGTTCGCCGAATGGTTGGCGAATAAGCCGGGTCCTTCGTCGATCCAGGTCGACCGAAACGCCGAAATGATCGGGCAAGCGTTACAGGGCTTGATCGACGCCGGAAAACTATCGATTCCCCGGGGCGGCTATCTGTTGCGCCGCGGTCGCGGACGAGTGATCATCGAACGGCCGGCGTAGGCCCGACGGGACACGGCGTCCCAGAAGGTTACGGCGAGCCGCGATGGGTTCCGCTTATTGCGGTTTTGCATATTAGGTCGAGCCAGGAATAACGAAGGGTTGGCGCTGCGCCCACGCGGGGCCGCGACAGCTTTGGCGTGCTCAGTGTTCCGCTTTCATGCTGGCCTTGCGTTCGTACATTTCCCGGTCCGCCGCCGCCAGCGTGTCCGTCACGGATTCGCCGCCCTGGAAGGTGGTGATGCCGTAGGCCAGCCGAAGGGGCAGCTGCGTCCCCTCCCAGGAAACAGGTTCGTTCTCGATCGCCTCGCCCAATTGGACCGCCTTTTCGCGCGCGCCCTGCCTATCCGTTTGCGAGAGAATGACGCCAAATTCGTCCCCGCCGAGACGCCCCACGACATCCGATTCCCGAACCCGTTCCAGCAGTATGCTCGCGACATGCAACAACGCCTTGTCGCCCGCGGCATGCCCGTAATTATCGTTGATCGACTTGAAACCGTTGACGTCGAAATAGATCAGGCTCGAGGGAGTCTGATACCTTTCGGCAAAAGAAATGGCGCGGGTCAGTTCGCGAACGAAGGCGCGCCGGTTGGCGATCGGCGCCAACGTGTCGAGATCGGCGAGTTTCTCCATCTGGTTCAGGCGTTCGTGCGTGCGGTCCAGTTCACGCCGCAGCGTTTTCACCTCCTGCATCAAGACCATGATCGCCTCGCGCACCTTGGGCGTTAGTTCCGCCTCCGGAACGCCCAGGATGGTCGCGCTGTCCGCTGGCGCGCGCGTGGTCGACGCCTCGGTGGATTGATAGGCCCGCGCGGCGTCCCGGCTGCCGACGCGGGTCTGCGCGGGCCTACCGACAGGTTTGTTGTCGCCGATTTTCATTGCGTGCCTACCCAAACGACCCCAAACCAACAAGGCGCAAAAGGCCTCTCGCGGGTGACCGAACTTCGGGATTCGTGCCGCGGCACCGGCACCCGGACCAGTGACGCAGGAAAAGATTACCAAAACTTCTAGAATCGTTGAACGAGAATCGCGGTGTCGAGAACATTTCGAATTGACCGCTTTATGTACCATATGAATTGACCGCTTTTGTTGTGGTTGTTGGGCCTGTGGATAAGTGGGGAACCCGCCGTGGCGGGTTGTCCACTTATCCACAGGCCGGGCGCGCGTCGAAGCGGTTCACTTGGCCGCTCTGCTGTTCTTGGTTTCGTCGAGGACGGTGCCGTCGGCCTGATATCGGGCCAGCCGGCGCGGGCCGTGGAAGACCGCCAGGGTGCCGCCGGAGTATTCGTGGACCCGCACCGATGCCTTGACGTAATGGCGGCGGTGGCGATCCTCCGGGATCTGCAGCACCAGCCGCTTGTAGCGCACCGTGTTGTCGTTGCCGACGATCCGGTCCTCCTGGATGCACAGGATGTCGTCGAGCGATCCGGTGAAGGGGACAAAGGCCGAGCCCTCGGCTTCGGCCGGCACCGCGAAACGGGCGTTGTGGCGGGGCAGATAAATCTCGCGCAGGAACGCGTTGGCCTCGGCCATCGTGGTGATGGCGGCCAAGCGCAGTTCCTGCGGCAGGCGATTCTGCAATGTCGCGAACATGCGCTCCGAGCGCCCCCGGGCCTCGGGGGAGTAGGCCGGGATCAGTTCGATGCCCAGCTGGCCCAGGGCTCGGCCCACCTGGGTCGGGTTGTTCTTGTCCACCTTGCCGCCGGCCTCGGGCGTGTGCCAGTAGTGCGAGGCCCGGTCGGCGTAGAGCGAGCAGAACAGCCCCCGGACCTCGATCACCTCGCCCAGGGCCCGGAAGCTGCTCATGGTCCCCTCTTCGTCGACGAAGAAGGCCGAGTAGATCTCGCTGGTTGCGTCATCCATGGTGACGATCAGGTCCCACCACTGCCCGGGAACCCATTGGTGGGTCGAGCCGTCCTGGTGCAGCATCATGGCGGGCAGGGCGCGGCGCGGCCGCTTGCGCCGGTGCGCGCCTCGCCGCGGTGCCGGACGTTTGCGCCCGTGGGCCTGGAGCGTCAGGCGGACCCAGTTGTAGCTCCGCGTGAAGCCGTGCTCATCGAGCAGCTTCTCGTGGAAGTGCTTGGCCGTGAAGTCCCAGTAGCGCGTGTCGAACAACTCCAGAACCTCCATCACCGTGTCCACCGGCACCCGGTGCCCCGAGACCTTGCCCAGCCGGCGGTCATACAGACCCTCCGCGCCTTCCGCCTCAAAGCGACCCCGCCAGCGCCGGAACGTTCGCTCGCTCATCCCCAGGATCGACGCCGCCTCCGACTGGCTCAGTCGCCGCCGCTTCGCGCGCTCCAGAATCTCCTCGAACTTCATCTGCCGTAGTCCTTGCAACACCTCGGCCCGCTTCATCGCCGCCCTCCTCGAAGGCGACGTTCTAAACCGGACAGATCACATGGTACCTACGGCGGTCATATCGTGTGTTAGCGACACGAACGAGAATCGCGGGTGCCGGCTCGTCGATGTTCCTCTATAGTCGCCGGCCAGATTTCGGGAGGAGGGCATGGAGAGTTCGACACCCCTGGTCGGCGTCATCATGGGCAGCCGCTCGGACTGGGAGTGCATGCGGCGCGCCTCCGAGGTGCTGGAGGAGCTTGGCGTGGCGCACGAATGCCGCGTGGTTTCGGCCCACCGGACGCCCGACCGTCTTTTCGACTACGCCAAGACGGCCGCCGGGCGGGGGCTTCGCGCTATTATCGCCGGCGCCGGCGGTGCCGCGCATCTTCCCGGCATGACCGCCTCGATGACGTCGCTCCCGGTGCTGGGCGTCCCGGTCGAAAGCCAGGCGCTCTCGGGCCTCGACAGTTTGCTGTCGATCGTGCAGATGCCGGCCGGCATTCCCGTCGCCACGCTCGCCATCGGGCCGGCGGGCGCCACCAACGCGGGCCTGCTCGCGGCCCAGATCGTCGCCCTGGAGGATTCGGCGGTGGCCTTCGCGCTCGCCGCCTGGCGCCAGCGGCTGACCGATCGGGTCCCGTTCTCCCCCGTCGACGCGGATTGAGCCTTCGATGACGTCGTTTGACACCACTCTCGGTATTCTGGGCGGCGGGCAGCTCGGCCGCATGCTGGCGCTCGCCGCCGCAAATCTGGGCGTGCGAACCCATGTTTTCGATCCCGCGGCGGGGGGACCGGCGGCACAGGTCGCGGCCGGCGAGACCGTCGCGGACTACGGAGACGCGTCCGCTCTCGATGCCTTTGCCGCCGCTGTCGACGTGGCCACCTACGAGTTCGAGAACGTGCCGGTGGCGACGGTCCGCCGGCTGGCCGAACGGGTGCCGGTCCGCCCGGGCGCGGATGCCCTGGCGACGGCGCAGGACCGACTGGTCGAGAAGCGCTTCATCACCGCTTCGGGGATCGGGACGGCGCCCTTCGAAGCCGTGGATGATCCAGCCGGCCTCGCCCGCGCTCTCGACCGGCTGGGGGTCCCGGCGATCCTCAAGACCCGCCGCTTCGGCTACGACGGCAAGGGTCAGGCGCGGATCGACGATCCCGCCGGGGCCGAGGCGGCCTGGCGGGCGCTCGGCGAAGCGCCGGCGATCCTCGAGGGCCTCGTTTCCTTCGTACGGGAGATCTCGATGATCGCGGCGCGCGATCGCGCCGGCGCCGTCGCCTGTTGGGATCCGATCGAGAACGTGCATCGCGATCACATCCTCCACAGCTCCACGGCGCCGGCCGAAATACCGCCCAAGCTGGCGGCGCGAGCAGGCGAGATCGCCTCCGGCCTGCTGGCGGGGCTCGACTATGTCGGCGTGATGGGGATCGAGCTTTTCCTTCTGGCGGACGGCACCCTGCTGGCGAACGAAATCGCCCCCCGGGTGCACAACTCCGGCCACTGGACGATCGAGGGCGCGGAGACCTCCCAGTTCGAGCAGCACGTCCGCGCCGTGCTCGGCCTGCCGCTGGGCCCCACGACCAGCCTCGGCGTCGCGGTGATGACCAACCTGATCGGCGACGACGTCAACGCCTGGCGCGGTCTGCTGGCCGAGCCCGGCGCGCATCTCCACCTCTACGGCAAGGCGGAGGTCCGCCCCGGCCGCAAGATGGGCCACGTCACCCGGATTCGGCGCCGCTGACGCGCGTCATCTCGCCGTCCAGCCGCCGTCGATCAGCAGGCTGGTGCCGGTGATCATGGCGGCGGCGGGCGAGGCGAGGAAGACGATCGCGCCCATCAGATCCTCGGTCTTGCCGAGGCGGCCGAGCGCGATGCGGTCCAACACGTCGCGGCGGAACTCCGGTTGGGCCAGCATCGGCCGCGCCAAGGGCGTTTCGAAGAAGGTCGGACCGACCGAATTGACCCGAATGCCGGTTTCCGCCAGCTCCAGCGCCAGGGCCTTGGTCATGCCCTCGAGGCCGTGCTTGGTGGTGCAGTAGACAACCCGGATGGGCGCGCCGACATGGCCCATTTGCGAGCTCATGTTGATGATGGCACCGCCGCGCTTCCGCCGGTCGGGGCTTTGCAACATGCGTTCGACCGAGAAGCGGGCCACCATCAGGCAGGCGCGGATATTGAGGTCGAGCATCTGGTCCAAGCGCTCCACCGGCAGCTCCAAGAACGGCATGGGGAAATTGACGCCGGCGTTGTTGACCACGATGTCGAGGGCGTCGAGCCCCCGGATCGCCGCCTCCAGCCGGGCCGTATCGGTGACGTCGCAGACCACGACCGTGGCCTCGCGGCCCTCGCGCCGTACCCGCTCGGCGACGATCTCCAGCTCGCTCTCCGTCCGGCTCATCAGCACGACGTCGGCACCCGCCTCGGCCAGCGCGATCGCCGCGCCGGCGCCGAGGCCCCGGCCCGCGCCGGTCACCAAGGCACTCCGCCCGTCGAGCCCGAAGCTCGGCGTCCGGACCGTCTCGATCTCGTGTTTGTCGCTCATCGACTTGCTTCCCTTCCCCGATTTGTCGGTCGGAACGTCGTCCTCGGCGGCGCCGACCCGAGCGAGCGCGAACGAATTCCCGCCACCGTTCCAACGTGGGCTCGCCCCACCGGGTGGCGACCCTGGCCGCCTCTCCGGGAAGCCCGTCGATTTGGAAACCACCGGCCGATTCGGAACGCCCGCCGCTTCCACCCATTCGGCGCAACCCGATCGATGCGCCACGCGAACCACGCGCCATATTGGAAACCAACGGCGGCGTTTCCCAGCATGTCGTTCCTGAATATCAAGCCCGACATTGCCAGATAGCGCCACCACTTACCAGTCGGGCCGCGACGTGTTATCAGCGCCCGGCCCGCCCATGCATCCCCCATCCCGGAGGTCACGCCGGTGCTGATTCAAGCCAATCCGCTCACCCGTCTGGTCGATGCCGTTTTCCAACGCCGGGGTTGCCCGGAAGACGAGGCCGGCCGCATTGCCACCTTCCTGGTTGGCGCCAACCTCGCCGGACACGACAGCCATGGGGTGATCCGGGTGCCGCGCTATGTGCAGTACATCGACGACGGCAAGATCACGCCGAGTGGCGACATCAAAGTGGTCACGCGCTCGGAGTCCTTCGTCCTGGTTGACGGTTGCTTCGGTTTCGGCCAGACGGTCGGGCCCAAGGCGGCCCGCCTCGGCATGGAAATGGCGTTAGAGAAGGGCGTCGGCGTGGTGGCGCTGCGCAACGCCGGCCACCTCGGCCGGATCGGCGACTATCCGCTGCACGCGGCCGTCGAGGGCCTGGTCTCGGTGCATTTCGTCAACGTCGCCGGCAGCTGCCTGGTGGCCCCCTTCGGCGGCATCGAGAGGCGGTTTTCCACCGCCCCCTTCGCGGTCGGCGTGCCCTCCGCCGACGGGCCGCCGATCATCCTCGATTTCGCCACCTCCGTCGTCGCCGAGGGCAAGGCGCTGGTGGCCTACAACGGCGGCAAGGCGTTGCCCGGGAACAGCCTGGTCGGACCCGAGGGTGAGATCTCGGGCGATCCGCTGCTGCTCTATGGCGCCGACGCCAGCGGCGGGGCACCGAGCTCCCGCAACGGTCCGGGCGCGCTTCGCGCCATGGGCGATCACAAGGGCTCGGGCCTGGCCCTCATGTGCGAGCTGCTGGCCGGCGCCTTCACCGGCTCGGGCTGCTCCGGGCCGGAGCCGCGCCAGGTTGCCAATGGCATGCTGTCCTTCTATCTCTCGGTCCAGGCCTTCGACGACGGCCACGGCGTCGGCGCCATGGTCCGCGACTATGTCGCGTTCGTGAAGAGCAGCCGGCCGGTGGATGCGGGCGGCGAAGTCCTGGTCCCGGGTGAGCCGGAGCGGCGGCGCGAAGCGGAACGCCGGCGCGACGGCATCCCGCTCACCGATGCCGCCTGGGCGGCAATCCTGGAGACGGCGCGTGGTGTTGGCATCGAGCAACCCGAGATCGACAGCATCCTCGGCGCGAACGCATAGATCAAACTGGCGATGAGATCGACTCATCGACCTTTATTGGCGCTTCTCGGACCGGCCCCGATGCTATGCGGCCAGCCGCTGGCCCAGCGCTTTCAACAGAGCCGCGCCATCTCCCCGCCACGCCGCCCCTTGCATGCAGGCCATGGTATTCGGCTCGAGAGCGGCGAGTTTATCGATCAGCGCCGCACAGTTTCTGGTGTGGGAATAGTAATCAAATGCCGAGCGTGCCTGTTCGCTGGGCTCCAGAATATCAGCTTCGGTGACAGGTTGATGCTTGGCACCGAATTGCGTGAAAAGATCACCACAGAACAGCGTCCGGGTATCCCGTTCAAAAAGGTGCCCACATTCCCAACCGTGCGGCAGATGAGGTGTCGCAATCCAGGTGACGCCATGACGGCCGAGTTCGACGGTCTCGCCGTCGGCCATCGCGCGTGGCGGCCGGTCTGCCATATCGCCGACGGAGACCATGGCGGCGATTTCACCACAAAGCGGCTCGGCATTGGGCGCCCTTTCCAAAAATTCGTTGAGGGCGCCGCATTCATCGGCTTCGACGTGGGAAAAAGCGATATAGCGAAGACTGTCGACCGGGATCACCGATGCGATCGCCTGACAGGTGAGCGGAAACATCTGCCGCAGGCCCGTGTGATAGAGAAGCGGGCTGTCGTCGACAATGAGATATTGGTTGAACGTAAAACCCAGTGGCATCTGATCGCTCGGCGGCACCGGCGTGCTGATTCGATGAATGCCATCGGCGATTTCGTCGATGGTCGTACCGGTTTCCTGGTTTACGACCACCATGGTTTGCCTCCCAATACGATCCATTCGCGATCAGAGCATAGATCATGCGCCGCGACCATTTGAGCATGATCGCGCGTGATTATCGAGTGTGGGTCGTGGCGATAAGCGACCGGACCATCGGCTGGTCGATTGCGCGCGTCTCTCGGTGCGCCCCGCGTGCCGTCGCAAGAGTTACCGCTTAGTCGAACCCCAGCACTTTCGACGGCAGCCACAGCGCCAGACCCGGGAAAGCCATCACCAGGCCGATGGCGACGATCTCAAGGCCGATGAAGGGAATGACACCCCGGTACATGTCCTTGAGCCTGATCTCCGGCGGGCTGATGCCGCGCAGATAGAAGATCGCCGGCGCCATCGGCGGCGTCAGGTAGCTGGTCTGGATAACGATCAAAAACAGGATCGAGAACCAGACCGGATCGAAGCCGAACTTGTGCATCAGCGCGATCGAGATCGGCACGAAGATCAGGATGATGGAGATCATGTCCAGCACGAAGCCGGCGATGAAGGCGAGGAAGAGGATAACGAAGAGCGTGCTCCAGGCGGTGAGCCCGGCCGCGTTCATCAGGTTGGTCACCAGGTTCATGCCGCCCGAGGCAACGAAGATTCCCGAGAACATCACACCGCCCATGTAGATCGTCATGATCATCGAGGCGACCAGCAGCGTTCGGATCACCGCCTCCTTGAGCACGGCGAAGCTGAAATTGCGGTAGGCCATGGTCAGCAGAATCGTCCCCGCCGCCCCCGTGGCCGCCGCCTCCGTCGGCGTCGCCGCGCCGATCATGATCGAGCCCAGCACCATCATCACCAGCAGCACCGGCGGGACCAGCGCGGTCAGCGAGATCACGATCTTGGCGAGGAAGGGCGGCTCCTCCACGCTCGGCGGCAGGCGGGGGCCGAGCCTGGGGCGGAGCGAACAGAGCACCAGGATATAGACGATGTAGAGCCCGGCGATCATCAGCCCCGGGATCATCATGCCGATGAAGAGGTCGCCGATCGAGACGCTGGCGACCGGGCCCAGCAGGACTACCAGGATCGAAGGCGGGATGATGGTGCCGAGCGAGCCGCCGGCGCAGATCGTGCCGCTGATCAGGCCCTTGTCGTAGGCGTATTTCAGCATCGGCGGGATCGCCAGAATGCCGACCACGGATTCCGTGGCACCCAGCACGCCGCTGGCCGCGGCGAAGACCACGCACATCAGAATCGTACCGACCGCGAGCCCGCCCGGCAGCCGCCGGGTCCAGAGGTGGATGGCGTCGAACAGCTTGGCCGCGATACCCGAGCGCTCCAGCATCGAGCCCATGAAAATGAAGAGCGGGATCGCCGCCAGCACATGCGCGCCGGTGATGTCGTACACCTTGGATACCAAGATCGCCGCCAGCGCGTCCGGCGGCCAGCGCAGCAGGCCGAACAGGAAGGCCGTGCCGATGAGGCAGAAGGCGACCGGGAAGCCCAGGAAAATCATCGCCATCAGGGCCGGAAACATCCAGATGGCGATGTCGAGGCCCATGGGGTCGGCTCCGGCTCCCGCCCCTCGCGAGAGGGGAGAATGGCAGTGGGGACGCGCGCGGGACGCGCGGCGTCGGCGAGGTGGGGGCCTGTTGTAGGCCCGCGCGGCCCCGTGCCGTCAAGCAAAGATTGCGTGTGCTCGGGGCCCGAGGCCCCGGGAGGTCAGCTGGTGACGGCCTGGATCGCCTTTTTCGGGTCGTCGGCGTTCATCACCGGGAGGAACTCGACGGCGGCGTCGAGGTTCATGTATAGCGGCTCGGCGATGATCGGAATCTGGCTCGGATCGTCCATGTCGAAGACCATCATGCCGGCGCGCTCGCCGGCCTCGGGCCAGAAATAGGCCGCTTCCGGATGCAGTTTCGCCGCCATTTCCTCCAACACCCGGGCGAGGGTCCCGTCCTTGATCGTCTCGTTGCCGCGCTCCACCGGCACCGTCTACCGCACCATCATCCGCATCGCCGTTTCCTCCCAGGTTCCCTCGATCGTTGAGAATATACAGCATGGTCGCTGGCCAGAGGCGTGGAGGGGGCGTATTCTTTCTTCTTCGAGAGAGGCTGGCCGAATGACAGATGCCGTCATCCCCGACGTGGTCCGGGACCAGACGATCCGGGCCCTCGGCCCGGACGCCAGCGCGCGCGAGGCGGCGGCCCTGATGGTCACGTGTGATATCTCGGCGATCCTGATCAACGACGAAGCGGGCCTGTTGGTCGGCATCATCACGGAGCGCGATCTGGCGCGACGTATCGTCGCCGCCGGGCGCGATTCGGAGACGACGAAACTCGCCGAGATTATGACGGCGGAGCCCGAATGCATCCAGCCCGACGAGACGCCGGAGCGCGCGCTGCGCCTGATGCAGGTACGCCGCTACCGCCACCTGCCCATTGCCGCCGACGGTCGCGCCGTCGGCATCGTCTCGATCCGCGATCTCCGCGCCGCCGCCAAGCGTCGGCGCGGCGTCGGCGTGATCTCCTGGTTCACCGGACAGCGCCGCGCCGGCTGAGCGGACGTCACTCGGAATCGCCGCCCATCATCAAGGCGAAGCCGCCGACCCCCGCGTCGGAACCACCTTGCAGCTCGAAGCGCCGGCCCTCCTCGATGCCGCGCTCGGTCAGCTCGAGCAGCCGCTTGGGCCTGAGGACGGCGAGATCGATGCCGCGGTCGGGGGCGAGATCCGCGATGGCCGGCTGGCCGGCTAGCCGTTCGTCCGCCATAAGCGGGCGTTGGAAGAGGCCGAGCGCCGCGGCGTGCTCGCCGATCAGGCCCAGATCGACCACGCGGGGGCCGTCGTGGCCGCCGAACCATTCGGGATCGGCGGCGACCGACCGGGCGAATTCGAGGCCGCGCGGCGTCAGGTCGTGCACCAGGAAGACTTGTAGCGCCGCGCGGCCTCGGACCGCGGCCAACATCGGTTGCCACAATTCGGGCGGATCCTCGGGGCTGACGACATGGCAAGCGTTACGCAGGTCGAAGCCGTTGGCCCGATAGAAAATTGCATGGTCACGCCGCTCGCAGATCAACAGCCGGTCGTGAACCACCTCGCCGAGGGCCGCAGAGGTCTCCGCTTCGTCGGCGGCCTCCGGCGAGATCACATGGGTCGGCGGATTGAGCTGGGCATAGCGTTGCAGGATGCGCGGGACGTTGACTTTGGTCAGGTCGGTCCGAAGCTGCTTCTTGGCTGGAATCTTGTCGATGAATTTCGCGACCAGGACAAAACCGATGATGGCCGAAACGATCGCCGCCGCGATGTTCCAGATGAAGAACAGCAGAATCGCCACGACCGCCACGATGCCCAAGGCGATGATCCATCGAATTCGGCCAGGCCGGGCCAGCCGGCGTTCCATCTCGTAGTTCAGCTGGGCCGGCAGATAACAGTGCTCGCCGTTCGCCGTCACGGAGTCGATCGCCAGCTTGACCGCCATGTCGGCCATGCCGTCAACCTTGGGATTGAGAGCGAAGAGGTGGCCGCATTGACCGCACTTGGCCGCCGGGCGGCCCTTGCCCAGGGGCTTGGTGTCGCCTTCGCACGCGACGCAGCGCATGTCCCCGCCTCCTCCTCGTCTCCGGACGCGGCTGATATGATCGCACAAGACGAGGGATTCGGGGACCTGGGCGATGTCGGACCTGCTGGGCGCATGGTCGCTGAGCGACATACCGGCGCGACGCCAGATCTCCGTGGTGGCGGAAGCGCGGATGTTGGCGCGGCTTCCGGGCCATCCCCAGGGCTTGCGCGAAATCGCCGAGGGTCCGCTATGGCTGGTCGGCGGCCGCGCGAAGCTGGCCCGCGATGGCGCCAGGTGCCTGGGCTGGGAAGGCGTGCTGGTGGGCGAGGGCGTCCCGGGCGCGCTCGCCGCCGACAGGCCGCCAGAGGGCCATTTCGCCCTCGCCCAGGCCGATCTCGACGCCCCCCGTCTCACCCTGCTGCGCGGCCTTTCGGGCGGTGAACGGCTCTACTACACCCGACTGCCGGGCTTGATGCTCTTCGCCGCCTCGCTTCGCCCGCTGCTCGCCCACCCGGACGTCGGCCGGGCCTTGAACGGGCGCGCCGTCGACGAGGTGATCCTCGCTGGCCTCACCATGGCCGGCACCGGCACGTTGATCGAGGGCATCGAAGAGGTGTTGCCCGGTCATGCCCTGGTTCTCTGCCGGGAGGTCGGTGAACAGCGCTGGCACTGGCCGGGCCTGCTGGAGCCGCTGGAGGGCGACATCGCCACCCTGGCGCGAGACTATTCCGACAAACTCGGCCGCGCTGTCGAGAGCGCCATCGGCGGCGCTGCACGCGTCGCCGTCACGCTGTCCGGCGGGATCGATTCATCGGCCATCGCCGCCCACGCGGTCGACTGCGTGGGCGGCGGAGGCGTCGAGGCCTTCACCTATGAATTCGACGATCCGACCCACCCGCCGGAGACCTCCCACGCGGTGGCGGTGGCGAAGCGTCTCGGCATCCGCCACCACGTCTTCAAGATAAGCTTCGCGGACTATCTGGCGGCCCTGCCGGAAACCGTCTGGCGCGCCGAGAGCCCGACCCATTGGCCCAAGGCCTTCATGCTGCCGGTGGCCCGGCGGATCATGGCGCACGGCTTCACGCGCTTTCTCTCCGGCTTCGGCATCGGCAGCCATATGGCGCATCTGGACGACCTCGCCCGGCTGCTGGCGCTGCCCGGCGCGCCGGCGCCCGCCGCGCGGGCCTGGTGGCTCGCCCGCTCGCGGCGGTGGCGCCATCTCCACCGGCTCCGCTACCTCCACCCGAGCCTGGAGCCGCTCTATCCCCGTTTGCAGCTGATGGTGCTGGCCGTGCTTCGCGAGCGCGGCCTGATCGGCGACATCCGTGGCCACTATCCAAAATCGCTGGCGTCGTTGCTGGGCACGACGGGCGATATCGCCGCGGCCCCCTCCGGCTTCGCCGACCTCGATCTCGCCGCGCACTTGCGCCATCAGAGTTTCGCCCGCCTGGCCTCTTGCATCGATGTCACCAGGTGGGAGAAGGTGCTGCGCGAGATCGGCGCCGAGCGCCTGTCGCCGGCCCATTTCGCCGTCGCGCTGCCCCACTCCTACCTGCCGATCCGGCCCCGCCCCAGCCCCTGGACGGAGGCGGGGCGGCTCCGCCCCGGCAAGCTGCTACTGCGTGAATCGATGAAGGGCGTGCTACCCGATTCCGTCCTCTATCGCCGCAAATCCTGGGCCGACGCGGTGGTCTCGCCGACCTGGTACGCCGCCGGCCTCGCCTGGATGCGGAGCGTGCTGCCAACCGACGGCGATATCCTGGACTCCGACCGGCCCGGCTATGCCGAGGCCCTGGCCTGCTGGGAACCGCGCGCGCCGCAGGCGACGCCGACGGCGCTCCGCTTCTGGCACCGGGTGGTGGTGGAGCGCGGTGGCGGGCGCGAGCCACCCACTTGGCGCGACCTGGCGCGCGATTAGCCCAGCCCCAGCTTCATCCCCTCGTGCGTCGCCTCGAAGCCGAGGGATTCGTAGAAGCGGTGGGCCTCCGGGCGGGTCTTGTCGGTGGTGAGCTGCACCAGGCCGCAGCCGCGCTCGCCACAGCGCTCGATCGCCCATTCAAACAAGATACGACCAAGACCCCGGCCGCGCGCGTTTTCGTCGATGCGCACGCCCTCGATCTGGCCGCGCCACATACCGAGGCGGGCGAGGCCGGGAATGAAGCTCAGCTGCAGGCAGCCGACGATGCCGCCCGCCCCCTCGGCGACGGCGAGCAGCTGGTTCGGATCCGCCTCGATCGCCCGGAAGGCCTGGACATAGGTTTCGGCGAGCGGGCGCGAATTATCCTCCCGCCCTTGGCCGAGTGGGTCGTTGGCCAGCAGGTCGACGATCGCTTCCAAGTCCGCCGCCCGGGCGGGGCGGACGGTGATGTTGCCGTCGCTCACCCGGCGTGACGCCGTTTGATGTCGGGGATGACCTCGGCGACGATTCGCTCGAAGGCGTCATTCTGCGCGTCGAGTGTCGGGTAATAGATCCCGAGCTCGCTCATCCCGGTCTCGATCAGGCTTTCCACCATGTCGACGAAGAGGTTGGTGGATTCATAATAGGTCACCGCCCCGCCGCTGGCCCGCGAGGCGGGATCGAACATCTGGTAGGAGCGGCGGAGTTCGGACGAATCGCGGCCGATGGCGGCCAGGTTGTCGTCCATCCGGCCCATCCGCTCGCGGGTCTCCGCCAACTGTTCGGGGAACGTTTCGGCGAAGCTGAGGCTATTCCAGTTGTCGGCGTATTTCGCCGCGTGGCGCATCATCACCGGGCGTAGCGCGGCGATGACGATCGGCGGACGAGGGCTCTGCACTGGCCTCGGGCTCATCACCGCGCCCTCGACGTGATAATACTCGCCCGCATAGCTTGTCACCTCGTTGGAGAGTAGCCGGTCGACGATTTCGACATATTCCGGGAAACGGGCGACGCGCTCCTTCTCGCTCCAATTCTCGATGCCGATCATGTCGTAGGCCGGATCGACCCTGAGACCGATACCGAGACCGAGATCCAGCCGGCCGCCCGAGATGTGATCGACGGTCAGGGCCTGGCGCGCCAGCATCGCCGGATTGCGCAGCGGAATCTGCGTCACGTAAGTGGCGAGACGGATGCGCGAGGTCGCCTGGGCCAGGCCGGCGAGGGTGGTCCAGGCCTCCAGCCAATGGCGCTCCGGATTGGTCCAGTCGCAGAAATGGTCGCCAGTCGTCGCCATGTCGGCGCCCAGGTCCTCGACGTGGCGGAAACGTCGGAGCACGCCAGCGAAATCGTCGCTCGGCATGATGGCGACTTGAAAGCGCAGGTCGTGGGTCATGATCGTCTCCTCTCTCGCCCGAAGGGGTCATCGTCGGTCGTGGAATGCCCTCTCAGCCGGCGAGCGAGAGGCGGTTCAAGGCGTCAACGTGGACCTGGGCGCTGTCGAGCACCGGGAAGCCGCAGTCCCGGCCGTTGAAGGCGAGGCAGAGGTCGGTGCCGCCGAGGACGACGATCTCGGCGCCCTGGTTCTCGACCAGTTCCTTCCCCTGGCGGAAAAAGAACGCGCGTTGCGCCTCGTTGACCCGGCCGGCGGACGCCATGGCGACGTAGTTGTCGTGCGTTGCCTGCAACTCGGCCCCTTCGGGCAGCGCCACCTCGATTTCGGGGATGGCGCCATAAATGTGGCTTTCCATGACCGCGCGCGTCCCCATTAGGCCGATGCGGCCGTGGCCGTCGGAGGTCAGCCGGGTGGCCATCTCCGCCACCAGGTTCAGCAGCGGCAAGCAGGAGCGCGCCTCCAGATCGGCGAAGCAGAAATGACCGCCCATGGAGGTGACGGCGGCGATTTCGGCGCCGGCTGCCGCCAGCCGCTCGACCACGCCGGCGAAGATCGCGCCCTGGGCATCCGCCCGGCCGGCCATCAGGTTGGCGATCATATCGGCCGAGTGGGCCTGCTGAATGGAGAGTTCCAGCCGCCGTCCGGCTTTGGCGTGGGCGTCGACCAAGCCCTGGTAATAGAACACCGTCGCGGCGGGACCGATGCCGCCGATCAAGCCGATATGCATGGCATTGCCCTTTCCGGCCCTCTTGACTTCCGGCCCACATAGGGCGTGACATCGCGCCGGCCGGCGACCCATACTATCGTGGCTGGTTCGACGTGACGAACCCATGGACACGGGCGAGATGGCGGAAGAGTACGACGGAGCCGGTGACGGCGAAACTAATTTCGTGGCGATCAGCGGGGTTCTCGACCCCCTGCTGCATCTCTTCGATTTGTTTGATTTCGTGGTCCTGCATCTTTATCCGCCGTACCTGCCACAACTCGTGGCTCAGGTGACGCCCATGGAGCAGCCGCTGCAAGACGGCCTTGCCGCCTTCAACGCCATTTCCTGGTCCGAGCGTTATGGCGATTTTGCCGGTCGGGTGAGTGGCTCGGCCGAGATTGCCCTCGAGGCGATCACCGGCCTCCGCGAGGCGCGTGACGCGCCCGAGGGCGCCATCCAGGCGACCCGCGCGCTGCGCGGTGCCTCGGCCGCCTTGGAGATGCTCTATCCGCTGGCCCTGGGCATGGCGCCGGTCAGCCGTTTCTTCCTGCCGGAAGAGGCGCGCGAGGACCTCGAGCTCGAGGAGCGCCTTCGCAACGCGGACTACGACCGCGATACCGTTGGCGTCATGCATGTCGAGAACGAGATTTCCGATCGCGGCGGCTTCTCCCTCTACGTGCCGGAATATTACGAAGACGACTTGGCTTGGCCGGTGGTCTTCGCGCTGCATGGTGGCTCGGGCCACGGCCGCAGCTTTTTCTGGAACTGGATGCGCGAGGCGCGATCCGGCGGGGTGATCCTGGTAAGCCCGACCTCGATGGAGCGCACCTGGTCGCTGATGGGCGCGGACGTCGATAGCGAAAACCTGGAAGCGATGCTGGACTTCATCGGCACTCATTGGAACATCAACCGTGAACGGGTGCTGATGACGGGGCTGAGCGACGGCGGCACCTTCTGCTACGTGAGCGGGCTCCGCGCCGCCTCGCCCTTCACTCACTTGGCGCCGATCGCCGCGAGTTTTCACCCGGGCCTTCTCGACGTGATCGACGAAGCTCGCGTCGTGGGCCGCAAGATCAACATCATTCACGGCGTGCTCGACTGGATGTTCCCGATTGAGGTCGCCCGCCAAGCTCGCGACGCCCTCGCGGCGGCGCGCGCGTCGCTCGAATATCGCGAGATCGAAGATCTTTCACACAGCTTCCCCCGGGACGAAAACATTCCGACACTGGAATGGTTTTCGCGCTGAGTTTCCGCCGCTTATTTCGATAACGATATGGTTTCGTCGGCGCTGGGGAAATTGGCCGAACAGGCCCGGCGGGAGGTCGAGATGACCGCCCATCCCCGCCTCGACTGGATGGCGGAACGCCGGACGGCGGCGGGCGAACGGCTGCTGGACGTGCTGATCGTGGGTGCCGGCCAGGGCGGCCTCGCGACCGCGTTCGAGCTTCGCCGCCAGCGGATCCGGAACGTGGCCGTGATCGACCGCGCGGTCCGGGGCCGCGAAGGCGTTTGGCGAACCTATGCCCGCATGCCGGAGTTGCGCTCGCCCAAGGATTACAGCGGCCCCGACCTGGGTCTGCCGAGCCTGACCTACGAGGCTTGGCACCTGGCCCGCCATGGCCGGACGGACTGGGATGCGGTCCCCCTCATCCGCGCCGCCGACTGGGCCGACTACCTGGACTGGTACCGCGAGACGCTCGACCTGCCCGTCAGGAACGAGGTGGCGTTGATCCGGATCGAGCCGGCAAGGGACCACCTCCGCGCCCACCTCGAGACGCCCGCCGGGACCGAGACCGTGCCCTGCCGCAAGATCGTGCTGGCAACCGGACAGGATGGTCTCGGGCGCTGGTGGATGCCGCCCGAGATCGAGGCGCTGCCGAGGAGACTTCGCGCCCATGCGGCGGACGAGATCGATTTCGATGCGTTGCGGGACCGCAGAGTCCTGGTAGTCGGCGCCGGCGCCAGCGCGGCCGACAATGCGGCGATGGCGCTCGAGGCGGGTGCGGTGGAGGTCCGAATGCTCTGCCGGCGGCCCGAATTGCAGCGGATTCAGCCACTCAGATGGCTGACCTTCGCCGGCTTCCTCCGCCACCTCGGCGAACTGGACGACCAATGGCGCTGGCGCTTCATGAGCCGGATCATCGGCATGCGGGAGGGAATTCCGAAGCGGAGCTTCCAGCGAATGGCGTGCCACGCCGGATTTCGCCTCACCCTGGGCGCCCCGGTGCTCTCGGCGGGGGTCGAGGACGGCCGGGCGCTACTCGGGACGCCCAAGGGGAACTTCGCCGCCGACTTCGTGATCGCCGCCACCGGCATCGACGTCGACCCGGCGTCGCGTCCGGAGCTGGCCGAGTTCGCGGACGAGATCGCCCGCTGGTCGGACCGCTACCAGCCGCCGGCCGACGAGCGGGACGAGCGCTTGGCGCGCTATCCCTATCTCGGGTCCGACCAGCAGTTTCTGGAGCACTGCCCGGGGGCCGCGCGCCACCTCGCCGATATCCACGACTTTACCATCGCCACGGTAATGAGCCTGGGCCCGGCCGGCGCCTCGATCAACGCCATGACGACGTCGGTACCACGACTGGTCCGGGCGTTGACGCGCGGCCTCTTCCGAGCCGACGTCGCGCGGCATTACGAATCGTTCTTGAACTACGACGTCGCCATGTTCGAATTCGATGAGATCGAATGGGCTGGCGGTGGCCCGGAGGCTCACATCGAATAACGCCGCCGGAGGTCGAGAATTGCTGACCCCGCTCGCCGAAATTCTTTTCGTCGTCGTCTTCGCGGGTGGCTTTTCGCCATGCGTGCGGGCCAATATCGGCGGCGCCTATCTGCCCCGGGAACTCAAAGATGGCGACTTCCATGAAGTCAACCAGCCGCGTTTGCCGATACATATGGAAATACGACCGAGGGAACGCGTGCTTCCCGGATCGGCGGATCGGTCGTTTCAAAAGCCGCTAACATCCCGCGAGTCGGACAGCACGCGCCGGGGTGACCGGAAGCTTCCGTCGGGCGAAATCATGGCACGCCTCGGGCTGTTCGCGAATGGTGTTCGAACCGCGCCCCGGGCACGATTCGGCACGATGGAAGCCCGTCGTCCCGGGTGTTGCCTCGACCGGCTTCCGAGGCGAGAAACCGGCACCTTCGAGTTCGCGTCGAAGACGCTGAAAAATTACGCCCGGAAGAGAATCGGAATGCAGAAGATGGTTCTGCTCCCGCGCCACCCCGTCGGACGGGGTCGGCGCGGGACCAAAACGGAGCCGATGATTTAGCCGGCGGCCTGGACCACGACGCGGCCACGGCCACGGCGAACCGTGTAGCCACCACGCGGCAGGCCCTTGATCGCGCCACTATCGATCAGGGCCATGACGGCACTAGCAATGGCTTCGGCCGTCTTGTCGACCGGCGCCGCGTCTGGCGCGGCCGGGCGGGACTTCTGCCACTCGACGAACGCCTTGGTGCCGAGATCGTCGCCGATTGACTTCCGCAAGGCGTTGAGTTTGCGGATTTCCATTTTGGCCAAGGAAGATTCGTCGAGACTTGGTTTGCGAGCCATCGTGTAACTTTCCGTAAAAGGTTGACGGGAAGTTGTTGAATATACGTTTCCAACAAACTCGGCAAGCCTTCAATTCGCCTAACATGGAATTTATTTGCCAGCAGATGCAAGATGGCGACATTGTCGAGATTATGGTAGAGTCTGATCCACCCGGCTAGCTTCGGTTTCCGAATGATTCGCCGATGACTGCAATGAGCAACACAACGACACGACCGCGCGCAAAGACACGGGCGAAGACGGAACAACCCCGTCTATATAAAGTCTTGCTTTTGAATGATGATTACACGCCTCGCGAATTCGTCGTCGCGGTCTTGCGGGCCGTCTTCCAGATGAACGACGATCAGGCTTACCGGGTGATGATGACGGCGCACCGCCTCGGCTCCGCCGTCGTCGCGGTCTATGCACGCGATATCGCCGAGACCAAGGCGACGGAAGGCACCGAGGCGGGCCGCCGCGCCGGATATCCGCTCATGTTGTCGACCGAGCCGGAGGAATAGGGCACCAATTCGGTATAGGTTCCGGTCTCGCTATCGCCACGCTCTTCATCGATCCTTTGGCCCCCGGCGCAAATCGGTAGCCTGATCGTTCCCGGGGAAACTCGAGCGCGAAGGATCGGAAACGCGCCATCATCGAGTTGTGCCGCGTCATGGGCGACAAACCGTCCGACCAAGTCCCCACCAAGCGAGCCCGAACCCACGAGGGCGAATGGACGCGCCACCGTCGGGGCGGGATGTCGGTCTGTCGGGTAGCGCGGGCGACGTGGCGGACGCGGCGGCTTGGTCCTATCCGTCTTCCGCCAATCTGCCGATCGCTGCCTCGTCCATGCGGTAGGGAAGCCAGGTTTCCAGCCGCTCGATGCCGAGGCGGTGGTAGAACTCGCGCGTCGGGTTCCACTCCAGGACGCTCAAGTCGAAGCGCCCGCAATTCCCGTCCCTGGCGATCCGCGCCAGCGCCACCATCATCGCCCGGCCGAGGCCGTGGCCGCGCGCTTGTTCCTCCAGGAACAGGTCTTCCAGGAACAGGCTCGGCCGTCCTTCCCAGGTCGAATAGCTGAAGAAATAGAGCGCGAGGCCGACTACCCGGCCGTCGAGTTCGGCCAGCAGCGCCTCGAAGCGCGGGTTGGCGCCGAAACCGTCTCGGCGGACGACGGCCTCGGTGAGCTTTACGCTCTCGGCCGCTTCGCCGGCATAGACCGCGAGCGCGCGGACCAGACGGACGATCTCGCCCGCGTCCTCCGGCCCGGCCGGACGTACCCCCGTCGCCGCCACCGGCCTCACGCCTTGATCGGGAAGGCGCCGCGGACCGCGTCGGCCTGTTCGGCCGTCAGCGAACGGGTACGGTGGCCTTGCAGCAGCAGGTGCAGGCGGGCGGTCTCCTCCAGCTCCTCCACCGCGTCGACCGCAGCGGAGAGCCCGCTGCCCGCCACCACGGGCCCATGGTTGGCCAGCAGCACCGCATGGTGGCGCGTTGCGAAAGCGGCGACCGCGTCGGCCAAGGCCGGGTCGCCCGGCGGGAAGAAGGGCACCAGCGGCAGGCGGCCGATCCGCATCACGTAATAGGCGGTGAGCGGCGGCAGCACGTCTTGCGGATCGACGTCGGCGAGGCAGCCGACCGCGACGGAGTGGGTCGAATGCAGATGCACCACCGCGCCCGCGCCCGCGCGCTCCCGGTACATGGCGATGTGCAGAAAGGCCTCCTTAGTCGGCGGATCGCCCGAAAGATGCCGGCCCTCGGCGTCGAGTTTGGAGATCGCCGCCGGGTCCAGCGTGCCGAGGCTGGAGCCCGTGGGCGTCATCAGGAAGCCGTCCTCGACGCGAACCGAGATGTTGCCGGTGGAACCGCCGGTGAGCCCCCGCTCGAAGATCGAGCGGCCGTATTCCGCGATTCTCTCGCGTGACCGGGTCTCGCTCACGACAGCACCTCGAAGGCCTTGATGAAGAAGTCCGGGGCGCCGAAGTTGCCTGATTTGAGCGCCAAGGCCAGGGGATCGGCGCCGAGACTCGCGGTCCAGGGCACGCCGGGATCGATTTGCGGGCCGATCTGGATACCTGTGACGCCGAGGGCCCGGACCACCGCGCCGGAGGTTTCGCCGCCCGCCACCACCAGACGGCGGACGCCATCCGCGACCAGTCCCTGGGCGATCCTGGCCATCGCCGCCTCGATCATCTCGCCCGCGGTCTCGCGTCCGAGCGCGTCCTGGACGCGGGCGAGGTTCTCGGGCGGCACGCTCGAATAGATCAGCACCGGGCCCGACGCCAGTTTGTCGCCCGCCCAGGCGAGGCTCTCGGCGACCACGTCCTCGCCGGCAGCGAGCCGGAGGGTATCGAGCGCGAGGTGCGGCCGCTTGGCCTTTATCGCCTCGATCTGGCCGAGGGTCGCGCGACTGCAGGAGCCGGCCAGCACCGCCTCCCCCCCCCCGCGATCGCGGGCAACGCGTCGGACACCCGCCCCGCCGGCAGCATCCCCCGGCGGCGGAAATTTTCCGCCAGCCCGAGGGCAACGCCGGAGCCACCGGTGAGAAGCGCCAAATCGGCCGAGGCCTCGCCGATCGCCATCAGGTCCGCGTCGCTCAGCGCATCGACGATGGCGTGACGCCGGCCCTCGGCCCTGAGCGCGCCATAGGCCGCGCGAATCACCTCGGCGCCGGCGGCAACGGTGTCGTAGCGGACCAAGCCGACGGGGTGCGGGGTCTGCGCCGCCAGCACGCGGACCAGGCTCGGGTCGGTCATCGGCGTCAGGGGGTGGTCCTTCATGCCGCTTTCCGACAGCAGCTCCTCGCCGACGAAGAGATAGCCGTGGCAGATCGTCCGACCGGTCTCGGGGAAGCCCGGGCAGGCGATGGTGAAGTCGGCGCCGAGCGCCTCCAGGAGCGCATCGGCCACCGGGCCGATGTTGCCGGCCGGGGTCGAATCGAAGGTGGAGCAGTATTTGAAGAAGATCTGTCGCGCTCCCGCGGCCCGCAGCCAGCGGAGGGCCTGCAAGGACTGATCGATCGCGTCCGGGGCGGGGATGGTGCGGGACTTGAGCGCCACGACCACCGCATCGACGTCCGGCGGCGGTAAATCGTCGGCCGGCGCATCGAATAGCTGCACCGTCGACATCCCCTGGCGCACCAGGGTGTTCGCCAGGTCGGTGGCGCCGGTGAAATCGTCCGCGATCGCCCCTAGCAGCACCGCCATTCGCTCCCTCCCTCGGAGAAATTGCTCACTTCCGAATTCTAGCCCCTCACGGCTTGAAGATCATCAGCGCGAAGATCGCCACCACCGAGATGAAGGCCGGCCAGCCGAGGGCGAACCAGATTCGCATCGCCCGATGATAGTCCCAGGGGAGCGCGCCGCCCTTCGCCAGCGCGTCGGCCGCCAGGTCGCGGGCGCGGATCTGCAGGAAGACGACGGGGATCCAGCAGGCCCCGATCAAAACGTAGAGCACCAGCGTCCAGACCAGCCAAGCCTCGTCCCAGCCATGGCCGCCCAAGTGCACCAGGGCCGCGCCGGTCACCGGCTGGACGATGACGGCCGGCAGAGTGAAGAGGAAATCGGCGATCACCACCAGCCGGGCGGTGGCATGGATCACCTTCACGTCGCCACCCCGATGGGCCATCCACATGAAGAAGGCGATGCTGGCGCCGGTGCCGAACAGCACCGCCGCGCCCAGCACGTGCACGACCTTGAGGGCGAGGTAGAGGTCCATCAGCGGTCGTCCTCGATCGCCATCATCACCGCCGTCGCGACCAGCAGGGGCACCAGCTTGCTCATCGGACCCAGTGGATCGAACCAGAGTTCGGGCAGTCCCAGCGTCAGCATGGCCATGTAGGGGATGGTAATCGCGATCTGCAATCCACCGACCAACCGCACCCTGTATCGCACGAGAAGGGTCAGGCCCAGCACCACATCCAAGAGGCAGCCGAGCCAATAGGCGGGCCCGAAGAAGGTGGCCGGCACGCCGACCGCGGCGAGCAACGCCTCGCCCTCGGCGCGGGGGAAGAAGAGAGCGGTGGCGATCCCGGTCCAGAGCCAGAAAAGGCCGAGGCTGACGCGGAGCGCCGGGCGCAGGAAATAGAGCCGGGCATGCCAGCGGTCGGCGACACCGGCCGGCTGGCGGGCGAGCGCCGTCTCCAGCGCCAGCGGCCGCATGCCGAGGGCCTCGACGAAGGGCTCCGGCGGGGCCGTGTTGCCGAACTCCAGCTGGCGGATCGAAGTGGTGGAGAGCGCGCCGCGTCCGCCGAACCAACGCATCGCGTCGCCGAAGCGGGCGGCGAGGCGGATCGGCGCCATCGGAACCCGCAGAACGACGGGCGGCGGCAGCCCCAGCCACCGCCGGAGCGCGAGGAGAATCTCCTCGAGCGTCATCTCCCGGGGTCCGGTGAGATCGAGGATCCGGCCCGCCGGCGCATCCGCCGCCAGCAGGCGAACCACCGCTTCCGCCACGTCCTCCATCGCGATGGGTTGAAACTTCTGCTCGCCCCGCCCGGGAATCGGCAGGACCCACGGCAGGGCCGCCAGCGCGCGGAAGAAGGCGGTGCCGCCATAGGCGTCGCGCCCGACGACGAGGGAGGGGCGAATGACCACCCATTCGAGACCGCTCCGCGCCAGCCAGCGGTCGGCCGCGTCCTTGCTGGCGGCGTATTCCGTGCCGGCGCCCGCGCCGAGGGCGGAGACCTGGATCACGCGGCGGACGCCCGCCGCCTCGGCGGCGCCGAAGAGGGCGATCGGCGCCTTTTCGTGCACCGCCCGCACGTCGTTGCCGGCGGAGGACTGCAGGATGCCGGCACAGTTGATCACGACCTCGACGCCGCCCAGGCGCGGCGCCCAGGCCTCGGGCGCCACGTCCCGGTTGAGGTCGGCGTGGATCCATTCGATGTCGGGGATCAGGCGCCTGGCCGTTTCCAGGTCCCGCGCCGCGCCGACGACCTCATGTCCCTCGGCGCACAAGCGGGCGACCAGATGCCGGCCGATGAAACCCGAGGCGCCGGTGGCAAAAATGCGCATGGATCCGAGGCTACATGTCCATGCGCCCGCCGTCGACGGCCAGCACCTCGCCGGTGATCCAGCCCGCCTCTTCCGAGGCCAGGAAGGCGACGGCGGCGGCGATATCCTCGGGCGCGCCGAGCCGTCCCATGGGCGTGCCGGCGATCGCCCGCTCCCGCATGGCCCCCACCATGTAAGGCCGGGTCATGTCGGTATCGGTGGAGCCGGGCGAGACCGCGTTGACGGTGATGCCGCGCGGGCCCAGCTCGGCGGCCAGGCCGACCGTCAGCGCCTCCAGCGCCGCCTTGCTCGCCGCATAAATCGTGCGGCCCGGCTGCGGCGTGCGGGCGATGATCGAGGAAATGTTGATGATCCGCCCGCCGGGTCCTTCCATCAACCCCGCCGCGCGCTGACAGGCGAAGAGCGCCGCCTTGAGGTTGAGGTCCATGTGTTGGTCGACGTGCTCTTCGTCGATCTCCTCCAGCCGGCCGAAGATATGGCGGCCGGCGTTGTTGACCAGGATGTCGAGCCGGCCGGCCCAGGCGATCGTCCGCTCGAACAGATGGGCGAGTTCAGCCGGATCGGCGACATCGGCGGCAATGGCCGTCGCCGTCCCGCCGGCGGCCGCGATGTCGGCCACGACGGCTTCGGCGGCGGCGGCCTGTTCGCGGTAATTGACGGCGACGTGAATGCCGGCGGCCGCCAGCCGCCGGGAGCTCGCCGCGCCGATGCCACGGCTGGCGCCGGTAACCAGGGCGACCCGATCAGAGGGCAATGTCGAGCGCCCGGGCGAGGCCGGGGAAGTCGTCGACGATGATGTCGTGTGCCGGGTTGGGCTCGGCGTCGGGCGGCCCGCCCGGACCCCATTCGTCCGGTCGGCGGACGAAGGCCGTCTTGAAGCCCTGGGACTTTGCCGCGTCCAAATCGACGTTGTGGCAGGCGACCATCAGGCATTCGCCGGGATCGAGCTGCAACCAGCGCGCCGCCGTCTGGTAGGCGATGGGCAGCAGCTTGTAGGCGCCGATCATCTCGCAAGAGATCACCGCGTCCCAGGAAAGCCCGTTGGCCCGCGCGGTGTCGACGATCAGGCGAGTGCTGAGAATGGTGAAGGAGGCGACGATGTGCCGCTCACGGAGCTTCGCCAACACGGCCGGAAAGTCCGGCCAGGTCTTCAGCGCATGCCAGGCCCGGACGATGGCGCCCCGGTCCTGGGCGGTGAAGGCGCCGAGGTCGCGCGTCTCGACGATCTCGTCCAGCGCCAGCGCATGGGCGCCGTCGATGTTGTAGGTGGCCGGCGCGTCGGCCCCCTGGTTCACCATCAATTTCAGCGCCAGGCGGCGATCGTCGTTGGCGATCGCCGCCCGGTCCCTTTCCAGGCCCCGGGCACCGCCAACCTCGGCCAGCGCATCGCGGATGCCGGATTGCCAGTCCAGGACGGTGCCACCCGTATCGAAGGTCAGCGCCTTGATTTCCGCCATGACGGCCCCTCTTGATCGCCGAGTGATTCTCGTTTTCGGCCCGGGCGGCCGGGACCTGCCTCGAAAGAGGCTAAACCAGGGCCCGGACGTCGGCGAGCGTCTTCTCGGGCTCCGGCCGGTGGGTGTAGTCGACATCGATATCGGCCGCGCGGACGATACCGTTCGTATCGACCACCAGGCGGGCGGGCATCGGCAGGGTCCAGCCGTCGTCGCCGTTGTAGCGCGGCAGGTCGATGTCGCGGGAGGCATAGATCTCGCGCAACGCGCCCGTCACCTCGAAGCGGAGACCCAGTTGGGCCGCATAGGCGTTCCCAGGGTCCGTCGCCATGTGAAAATTGATCTCGTGGCGCTCGCGCATCGCCCGATTATGCTCGACGAGCTGCGGCGTGATCGCCACCAGGCTCGCGCCCATCGTCTCCAGTTCGCCCAAAACCGCCTGCAAAGCATACAGCTCCGCATTGCAGTAGGGTCACCAGACGCCGCGAAATACCGTCGGGACGGCGGGACCCCGGGCCAGCAGCTCGGTCGAGACCACCGGCTGGCCGTGCACGTCGTCGAGGGCGAAGGCCGGCAGTGCCTCGCCCACCTTGATCGTCGAATCGAGAATGCCGGTGGCGCGCAAATCGCGGGTCGCCCCGCCCATGACCGCGCGTTGCTCCTCCGGCACGCGGGTTGCCGCCATCTGGCGGATCTTCTCCAACTGGTCGTCGAGTGACATGTCTTCCTCCTTTAGCGAACGTACCTTTACAGGAATTCACTCGGGCTTCGCCACTCCCGCCCGGTAAATTGGTCGCGAGCCGGTCGCCTACGCGGTAATTGGCGCGGTACCCGAGCGCGTGTGCGGGCGGCCGCCGTCGGCGACGCCCATCAGCAGCACGATCTCCTCCGGCCGGGGGGCGTCATAAACCATGACCGTAATGGTATCGAAATGGGCGAAGGACCAGGTCTCGTCCTTGTGGCCGAGCGGCAGGTCAATCGCCGCGCCGAGTGCGGCCACCTTGGCAATCGAGGGGATGAGCGCCAGCCCGCCGCCGACAGCCGCGCGCATCGGCTTGCCGAGTTTGGGGTGGATCATGGCGCCGCCATGCTCCATGTCGCCGGCGGCCCCGACGATAGCCGCCTTGCCGTAGCTGATTGGTGGTCCACTCAACATGCCCACCGCCTCCTCCATCAGCCGGGCGCCGAGTTCGGCGCCCAAATCGAAGAGCGCCGTCAGATCCGCTTCGAAACGCCCGGCGAAGGGGTTCGCCAGCACCGCGCCGGCGACGATCCGGGTAATGGGATCGCAGGGCCGGCCGTGGCCGTCGGCCTCGATGATCTCGCGCAGCAGCACCGTCTTGCGAATAGTCATGGGCGTTCTCACTTGCCTCGGCTTCGCCGCCGCCGATGGCAGTTGCCAAGAACGGCGACTCCCCGGGCCGGAATGATAGCAGCCCCTGGCCACCCGCGCTTGAAGGCCGAGTGGCCGTCGGTTATGCAAGGGCCTGCACATCACGATGGCGGCGTTCGCCGGCATCCCTCAAACAGACGAAGCAGAGAACGGGGAGGCCCGAATGAGCGCGGGAGAACGGCTGCCCGGCACGCCGGTGCCAATTCATACTTGGCCGGGCGCCGGCGGCGTCGAGATCGCGGGCGATGCCTGGGGACCGAGCGACGGCCGTCTGGCCCTGTTGCTGCACGGCGGCGGCCAGACCCGCCATGCCTGGAAGGGCGCGGGCGAAACGCTGGGCAACGCCGGCTACCGGGCGATCGCCTTCGATGCCCGCGGCCACGGCGACAGCGGCTGGGCCTCCGACGGCGACTATGAGGCCGACCGCCTGGTCGACGACCTCGCGGCGGTGATCGAGGCGGTCGGCGGCGAGAAGCCGATCCTGGTCGGCGCCTCCATGGGCGGTGGCACCAGCCTGCTGGCGATCGGCGAGGACCGGGTCGACGCCTCGGCCCTGGTGCTGGTCGACGTCGCGCCGAGAATCGAACCCGAGGGCAGCGCCAAGATCCAGGAGTTCATGAACCAGAAGCCGGATGGCTTCGATACCCTGGAGGAGGTCGCCGAGGCGATCGCCAACTACCAGCCCCACCGCCACCGGCCCCGTACCTTGGACGGCCTGGCCAAGAACGTGCGGCTGGGCGCCAACGGCAAATACGTCTGGCACTGGGATCCGGCCCGCCGGCGCAGCCGCGTCGGCATGGTCGCCTACCGGGAGCGTTTGTCGAAAGCCGCCGACAAGCTGACCCTGCCGACCCTGCTGGTGCGCGGCGGACTCTCCGACGTGTTGAGCGAGGAAGGCGCGCAAAGCTTTCTCGCGCAATGCCCACACGCCGAATATGTCAACGTCTCCAACGCCGCGCATATGGTCGCCGGCGACCGCAACGACATCTTCGCCGACTCGGTCATCGATTTCCTCGCCCGCGCCGCCCCGCCGACGGGGTAGGGACACACGAGGCCTCGGGCGATGCGACCCGAGGTCGGACGCATCGGCCTCTTTTGCCATTTGCTCCTCGAGGCAGGGAACGGGAGGGCGGAGACCGATGCCCGCGCCGTCGGATGATCCCGCCGGCGAAAACCGAATAGGACCGCCGTCAGCCGCCGTGCTGGCGCTGGATGCTTTCGATCACCCGGCGACGGCGTTCCGCCTCGGCGAGGATGCGGCGGGCCTCGGCGGCGACGCGCCGGTCCTGGGCCGAAGGCTCCTTGGGCGCCAGCGCGGCGATCAGCGCGATGCGGGCGGGCGTGCCCGGCTTCAGTTTCACGCAGCCGCCAACCCGATAGACCAATCCATAGAGTTCGATCGTGTCGTAGCTCGGCTTCGAGCCCCAGCCCTTGGTGGCGTAGAAATGGGTCAGTTCATGCTCCGTCACCTCGCGGTGAATACGGCGCATAACGTAAATCACCTGGGCGAGTTGCTTCTGGTTCGAAACGCTGTAAAGCGCCTCGTTCAGCGACTCGCGGAAGGCCGCCGTGAATTCGGGATGGGTCTCGCAACCGGCGGCCCGGGCGCCGCCCGAAGCCAGGGCCAACCAGATCAGCGGGAGGACGGGCAGGATCGAGCGCATCGGTTCACCACTCTCGGCGACGAGGTGCGGGCGAGAATAACGGAATTCGTTGCCTCGTCGAATTCAGGCCGATTTCACGCCCGCGTTTCCCTCGCCGCGCGGGCGGGCCACCTGCTCGATGCTGGTGAGGTAGTTGCCGAGCTTGGCCGGGTTGTCCGGTGTCAGGTTCTGGGTCTTGACCAGCTTACGGCGGATCGCGCCATCGATCACGTCGACGTCGAGGATATTGAGGCAGCCGGCATCCTGCTCGAAGGCGCCGAGCGCGGAGAGTCCACCGCCCGTCGCCCAGCCGAGGATCATCCGGTTGACCGCGTCGTGCGCGACCAGCAGCAGGCGGTGCCAGCCGGGCGCCAGCAGGACCGCCTCTATGCCCCCAACGACGCGGGCCTCGAAGTCGGCGAAGCGCTCGCCGCCAGCGAAACGCGCCTCGGGCAGCGCCGCGCGCTCGAGGCCGTAGACGAACTCCGCCTCGACCGTAGACGAACTCCGCCTCGACCCGGTGGCGGGGCATGGCGGCGACCGTGCCGAGATGGATTTCCTCCAGATCGACCAGCACCTCCGCCCGGGCATGATCACCCGGCGCCACCAGGGAGAGCGTCTCGGCCGTCCGGGGCATCCCGGTATGGGCCCAGCGGTCGAAGGCGATGGCGGCCAGCAGCGCGCCCATCGCCCGGGCCTGGTCCCGTCCCGTACCGGTCAGGCCGACGGCGCGGGGGTCCGGCGCGAGCCGCCCATCCGCGTCGAAATAGGCCGCCTGGCCGTGGCGCATGAGATAGAGCCTGCGCCGGCCGTCGGTGCCGGGTAGCGCGTCGCTCATCGTCGGCGCGGCGTCCGCGTCACGACGCGGCGCGGGACGCGGTGTCGACCATCTTCAGGAGGGCCGCGGGCGGCTTCACGATCTCCGCTTCCGCTTCCGTTTCCTGTTCCGCCGTGGCCGCTTCGGCCGGCGGGGGCGGGGGTGGCGCCAGCAATTTCGGCGCGCCCGGCGGGCGGCCCCACTCGATCCGGTCGAAGGCGCCGCAGTGCGGGCAGCTCGCCCGCCAACCCTCGCCCCGCCAGCCGCAGGCGGCACAGCGCCAGGCGTGCGCGTCGCTGGCCATCGCCGCCCGCTCCAGCCATTGGCGCGCGGCCGTCTCGCCGCCGCCGTCGGCGAGCGCCAGCGCCGCCCTCAGCCGGTAGACCCGTCCGTCCGGCCCGTCGGCGAGCGCGGCCTCGAGCGCTTGGCGGGCCTCGTCCCAGGCCTCGGCGGCGAGCGCATGCTCGGCCAGCAGCAGCCGGCTTTCGAGATGATCGGGCCGTCCGGCGATCGTCTGGCGCGCCTCCTTCAGGCGGCTCTGGGTATCGAGACCGGCCCAAAGCTGGCCCGCCGCCTCGGCGAGGCGGGGGTTGGGTGTCGCGGGCCATGCATCGCCGAGCACGCGCCGGCCGCGTTTCAGGTCGCCGGCGGCAGCGTGGAGGCGCACCAGCAGGGCCGAGGCTTCGACCAGGTCCGGCACGAGCTGGCGGGCTTGGCGAGCATCGTCCATCGCGAGACGGGTCTCCCCTGCCTCCAGGCGCTGGCGGGCGCGGCCGATCAGCGCCACGCCGCGGCGCCGCTCGAGCGTCGGCCGGTCGATCGCCTTGTGCCGCTTGGCCTGTTCCAGGGTCGCCAGCGCGCCGGCCCAGTCGTCTTCCGCCGATTGCAGCTGGAAGAGTTCCAGTACCGCCCAGGCGGCATCCGGGCGCAAGGCGACGGCCTGGGCCGCCAGCGCGCGGGCGCCTTCCACATCGCCGTCTCGCTGGGCCAGAACCAGCAGGCCGCGGGCGCCTAGGAAGGAGCTTTCCGGCGCCTGACGCAGTTGCTCGAATTGCCGGCGGGCCTCGTCCTCGTTGCCGTCGAGCTGGGCCGCCTGCGCCGCCAGCAGATGGGTGAGCGGCTCGCCCTCCAGCAGCTGGCGGGCGCGGCGCGCCAGCTTCTCGCCCTGGCGCGTGTCGCCGGCCGCGACCGCCACCAGACCCTGGGACAACACCTGATAGCCCCTGGCGCGCCGCCGCCGGGTCCGGTTCTCCCGCCAGGCGCCGGGCCTGAGGCCGATCCATTGCGTGATGCGAAAGAGGAAGACCGCCAGGGCGACCAGCGACAGCAATGCCGCGAAGGCCACGCCCTCGTAAGTCTCGATGCGCCAGCCGCCGAGGTCCAGGGTCACCCGTCCCGGATAGTCGGCGAAATAGGCGGCGATCCAGGCGACCGCGCCGAGGCAGAGGAAGAGGACGATGGCCCTGAACATCACCGCCTCACCCGGCGCCGAGCAGCTGGATCGCCCGCGCCCGCAGGCCGTCGAGCGCGGTGGTGGCGGCAACCCAAGCCTCCGCCTCGCCGCGCCAGGCGGTGAGCGTGTCCGCCGCGCCGCCCTTCACGGGCTTCACGGCCTCGAGCGCGCCGGCGACATCGCCCCGCTCCAGCCGTGCCTCGGCCCGGGCGAGGGCGGCCTCGGTGCCCTCGCCCTCGATGTCGCCGTGGCGGCGGACGGTGACGAGACCGAAGATCTGGTGCCACATGTAGTCCCACCACTTCTCGCCGCTCGGCCGGCCGTCGGCGGCGAGGCTCGGCGCGATTAGCGGCTGGAAGCGGACGCGTAGCGCGGCCGGGGTGGCCAGGCCCCGCGCCGCCGCCACCTTCAGGGTGGCGAGCGCGGCCTCGATCCGACCGTCGCCCTCGGCCAGCGGGCCGACGGTGGCGAGGGCCTCGGCGTAAGCGCGACCGGAGCGGACGGCATTGTCGAGATGGCCGACGGCGAGCACCAAAGCCTGGCGGCGCGTGTCGTCGCCGGGCGTGCCGCTGGCCGCGGCCAGGGCTTCGAGTTTCCGGTCCAGCGCGATTATCCGCCCGGCGAGCCCACCCGCCTCGCCCGCCACTTCGTCGAGCCGCCCGCCGAGAGCCTTCGCCTCGCCCGCGACCGCGTCGATCCGGCCGGTGAGGGCGCGCGCCGCCTCCGCCGCCTCGTCGAGGGCCGTCAGCCGCCGGGCGACATCATCGCCATCGCCCGCGGGGGACGCCGGCCTAGCCTCGACCTCGCCGATGCGCTTTGCCAACATGTCCAGCTTGGCCGCAAGCGCCGGATCCGCCGCGGTTCCGGCCGACTTCAGCCGCTTTTCCAGAGCATCGATGCGCTTGACCAGCAAACGCGCCGGCGCCGGATCGCTCGGCGTCGGCGTGGCGACCCGGACGCCGAGGCTTTCGAGCCGCGCCTCCAGCGCCGCCAGGCGCAGCACCTTCGGGTCCTGCAGGAAATCTGGCAGATAGGGCAGCAGGTAAGGCGAGGTCGCCGGCCAGACCAGCATGCCGACCACGAAGGCGACGACCAGGGAGGCGACCCAGGCGATCCGCCATGCCCGGTGGCGCGGGCGGGTGGGCGGGATCGGGCCCGGCCCGCTGGCCACCGGATCATCGATCCCGTTGAGCCCAGGCGAGGCGTCGGTGGCGGTGAAGGGCGTGTCGGACAGACCCGCCGTCGCCGCCGCGTCGTCGGGCGCCGGATCGGCGGTTTCGTTCTCCGCGTCGTCCCCCGTCCCGGTTTTCGGCGGTTTTGCCACGACCATTTCCTCCAAGCTCGCGAGCAGCGCCGCTTCGCTCGGCGCCGACGCCACCACCACGTCCCGCCAGGGGAGCGCCGCCGCCTCCCGCGCCACGGCGGGCGAGAGACAACAGGCGATCACCTCTCGGCAGGCGGCGTCCACATCCGCCTCCGAGGCGAGCCTAGCAAAGGCGGTGGCCGCGCGCGGGGAAAAGAACAGCGCCGCGTCGATTTGGCCCCCGGCCAGCGCCCGGACCGCTTCGTCGGACAGCGTCTCGGCCGGCAGCGCCTGGTAGAGTACCTCGCGGCGGACCTCGAAGCCGGTGGCGCCGAGCCGAGCGGCGAGGTCGCCCGCGACCTCGGCGGCGGCGACATGCAGCAGCGCGCCGTCGGCCGGCGTCAGGCGCGCCTCGACGAGGGCGGCAAGCGCCTCGACGTCGCCACCGGCGCTCTCCACCCGGTCGAAACCGATCTCCCGCGCCGTCCGCGCGGTGGCGTCGCCCACCGCGAAGAGCGGCAGGTCCGGCGGGCCGTCGGGCATGCGTCGTGATAGTGCCCGGGGGCCGTTGGCGCTGGTCGCCAGGATCGCCTGGACGCCGTCGAACGCGGGCGGGCGGCACTCGAGGAAGCGGATCTCCAACAGGGGCGCCTGGATGACGTCGTGACCCCGGCCCCGCAGGTCGTCGACCAGTCGGCGGGCGTCTCCCTCGGACCGGGTCACCAGCACGCGCATGGGCGGCCTCAGGCCTCGTCGGAGAAGAAATCAGGGCCGGCGCGTTCCAGCAGCTCCACGCCCGCCTCCCGGCCGAGCGCGGGCCCCCGGGCCGCCGGCCCCCGGCCGGAGGTGGCATGCCGGATGCGGCCGTCGGGGGTCAGGATTTCGCCCCGGAAGTAGACCTGGCCGCCGGCCTCGAGGATCGCGAGACCGGCGATGGGGGTGCGGCAGGAGCCGTCGAGGGCGGCGAGGAAGGCGCGCTCGGTGGCGATGCGGAGCGCCGAGTCCGCGTCGTCGAGCGGCACCAGCAGCGCCGCCGTCGCCGTGTCGCCATCCCGTATCTCGATGCCGATGGCGCCTTGCGCCACGGCCGGCAGGATCTCCTCTGGCGCCACCGGCGCGCCGGTCTCCGCCGGCAGACCCAGGCGACGCAATCCCGCCTCCGCCAGCAGCATCGCGGACACCTCGCCGGATGCCAGTCGCGCTATTCGGGTCTGCACATTGCCGCGATTCTCGACGATCCGAAGGTCCGGGCGCAGACGAAGCGCCTGGGCCCGGCGGCGGAGCGATGACGTCGCCATCACCGCGCCCTCGGGCAGGGAGGCGAGGGTGGCGTGGCCCGATGCCAGCAGGGCGTCGCGCGCGTCCTCGCGGGGCAGGATGCAGTCGATCACCAAGCCGTCGGGCAACACTGTCGGCACGTCCTTCATCGAATGCACCGCGAGGTCGACTTCGCCGCCCGCGAGCGCCGCCTCGATCTCCTTGGTGAAGAGGCCCTTACCGCCGAAGGCGCGCAGCGGCTTGACGCGGATCCGGTCGCCGGCGGTGCTGATCACGACGATCTCGACCGCTTGCGGGCCGAGGCCGTGGGCGGCGGCGAGACGGTCACGCACCTCTTCCGCCTGGGCCAGCGCCAGCGGGCTTCCCCGGGTGCCGATGCGAAGGGTCGGTTGCGGGCTCATGCCCCCGGTGCTAAGCGCTAACGACGCGCGGTGCAAGGGGGAAACGGCCCCCGCCCGGGCCGCGTCAGGGAGAGCGGACGTGAACTCGGATCCCCGCCGCGTCCTCGGCATCGAGACGAGCTGCGACGAAACGGCGGCGGCACTGGTCGACGGGACCGGCCGGGTGCTGGCCGAACGGGTCGCCAGCCAGACGGCGGAGCACGCGCCCTATGGCGGCGTGGTGCCGGAGATCGCCGCCCGCGCCCATGTCTCCCGCCTCGACCACATGATCGCCAGGGTGATGGCCGAGGCGGATCTGCCCTTGGCCGAGATCGATGCCGTCGCCGCCACCGCCGGCCCGGGCCTGATCGGCGGCCTGCTGGTCGGCCTCTCGACCGCGAAGGCGATCGCCTCCGCGCTGGAGAAGCCGCTCGTCGCCGTCAATCACCTGGAGGGCCATGCCCTCAGCGCCCGCCTGGTCGCGGAGGCACCCTTCCCCTATCTGCTGCTACTGATCTCGGGCGGGCATTGCCAGCTGCAGCTGGTCCTGGGCGTCGGCCGCTACCGGCGCCTCGGCACCACGATCGACGACGCCGTGGGCGAGTCCTTCGACAAGACGGCGATCCTGCTGGGCCTCGGCTATCCGGGAGGCCCGGCGATCGAGCGCGCGGCCCGGACGGGCCGGGCCGACGCCCATGAGCTGCCCCGGCCGATGCGGGGCCGCGAGGACGCGAACTTCTCCTTCTCCGGCCTGAAGACGGCGGTCCGCCACCTGACCGAGCGCGAACCCGAGGCCCGGAGGGAAGACGTGGCGGCGAGCTTCCAGGCCGCCGTGGTCGACGTGCTGCTCGACCGCGCCCGGCGGGCCATCGTCATGGCGCGCGCGGCCGAACCCGATATCGGGCACTTCGTCGTCGCCGGCGGGGTCGCCGCCAACCGGGCGATCGGCGCGGCGCTGGCGAAGCTCGCGGCCGCCGAGGGCCTAGCCCTGGTGGTGCCGCCGCCGCGCCTGTGCACCGACAACGGCGCCATGATCGCCTGGGCCGGGATCGAGCGGCTGCGCCTCGGCCTGGTCGACGGCCTGGACGCACCCGCCCGTGCCCGTTGGCCCCTGGACCCCGACGCCAAACCGGCGCCCTTCGCCGGCGTCAAGGCCTAGTGTGGTGGATTTGAAATTCCTCCAATTATTGGGGCAGGCTCCGTGAGGAACTTCAAGTCCACCACAATTACATAGCGTGAAAAAGAGATTCATAAAAAACTTCATTCACCATGCTCACGAAGTCGCGATAAGCTGGTGGCCACCGGTGCCACTTTTCGGCGGCCAGGCCGCGCGCCATTTCCACGATCTCGCGCCGCTGGTTGTTCGGAGTTGAAATGTAGGGGGAGAAAAACCAGTCACTGCGACACAATGGAGGTTTCGAGGCCCGCATTTTGCCAATTGCAACTGTGATTACGGCTGCCCTTGTCAGTTCAATGCACTACAGAGCGATGGAACCTGTCGGGCCGTCGTCGCGTGGCGCATCCACGAGGGACACTATGGCGATGTCCGGTTGGACGGCCTGCTGGTGGCCAACACCTACGGGTGGCCAGGGGCCGTGCATGAAGGCAAGGGCGAGATGCAGGCGATCATAGACGAACGCGCCAACGACGCGCAGCGCGCCGCGCTCGGCGAAATAATGCAGGGCGGCGGCGCGGAGCCCGGCATGATCATGCTGCAGATCTATCGCTCCATGTGCGACACCGTGCACGAGCCGATCGTCGCGCCCATCGAGTTCGAGGTCGATATGGATGCGCGAACCGGGCGGCTGAAGGGGTCTGGCGTCGTCGATACGACGGTGGAACCGATCAAGAATCCAGTTACCGGCGCGGACCATCGCGCGCGCATCGACCTACCCATGGGCAAGGAATTCCACCTCGCCGAGACGGCGAGTGGGAGAACGAAGGGGACGGGCGCCGTGGCACTCGATTTCGAGAATAGTCACGCCCATATCGTCGTCAACGAGATGAGTTCCGAGGGGCAGCGCGCCTGATCCACGACATCGTGCCGTTACCCCAGGGCGACAAAGCCAAGTCGATGGCCGGTATGATCGCCGCCAAGCGTACGCTGGAATTGGTATTGCGGCATGATCGTGCCGTCACGTTTGTCGGTCTTGCCCTGATGATCGTCTTGTCATGGGCCTATCTCCTCGGTGGCGCGGGCATGGATATGGCCGCGTCGCCTTCGGCGGCGGACGCCTCGGATGAGGTGATGTCGGCCATGGCGACGCTCCGGCCTGCCTGGGGCCTCGGGTATGCCGTCCTCATGTTGGCGATGTGGTGGGTGATGATGCTGGCCATGATGTTGCCCAGCGCCGCGCCGATGATCCTGCTGTTCACCGCGATCAATCGAAAGAACGGTGATGGTTCGACGGCATCCGTGGCCGCGTTCGTCTTTGCCTATGTCTTTGTCTGGGGCGGCTTCAGCGTCATTGCCACGGCATCGCAGTGGGGTCTGGAGGAAGTGGCTCTCCTTTCCCCGATGATGATGTCAACCAGCGCGTTCCTCGGCGGCGCCCTACTCGTCGCCGCCGGAATCTGGCAACTCACGCCGATGAAGCACGCCTGTCTGCGTCATTGTCGTTCGCCCATTCATATTCTTGCGCATGGTTGGCATCCGGGCGCGCGAGGCGCTTTCCGCATGGGCCTCGAGCATGGTGCCTTTTGCCTCGGATGCTGCTGGCTGCTCATGGTGCTCCTTTTCTATGGTGGCGTCATGAACTTGTGGTGGATCGTCGGTCTCGCCGTTTATGTGTCGATCGAGAAAATCGTTCCCGCCGGTCACTGGATCGGTCGCGGGGCCGGCGGGCTGCTAATTCTTTGGGGCGTGTCGGTAATAGCGATCGCCTCGTAGATTTATGGGCCGCCCCGTGGCGCGTGCGTGCCGTCCGGTTTAGAGCCGAATTGCCATGGCCGAAGGACCGTGGCCGGCTTCGCCGACCGGGCCGAGGAATTGGCTTTCGATTCGGTCTGGGTCTGTGATTCCACCCACGCGCGGCCCCGACGAGAGCCGCTGACCCTGCTCTCGGCGGTAGCGGGCCGGACCGAACGGGTGAAGCTCGGCGCCGGCGAGCCTGGACCGCGTCGGCGAATATTTCGACGGCTGGATGCCCACGGGACCGGACGACCCCGCCGTCTGGGCCGAACAGTGGGAAACGGTCAAGAGCAGCGCGGCGGCGGCGGGCCGCGATCCGGGCGCGCTCGTCGGTGCCCTCTACGCGACGGTCACGGTGGCGGAAAACGCCGAGATCGGCGAGGAACGGATCATGGACTTTCCGCGCGCCTACCACGGCCCGGTGGCCGAGGAAATTCGCCGTGGAGAGGCCTGCTGCGGCGGCTCGGTCGAAGGGCTCGGCCCGTGGCTGCAAGGATTTGTCGACGTCGGCGTCCGCCAGATTGTCCCGCGCTTCGCCGGTGATCACGAGGCCCAGATGGACGCGGTCGCCCGCTTCCGGCGGGCCCGGGGCTGGTAGCTCAGCCCCCGTGGACCCACCAGAGCAGGCCGCCACCCAGCATCAGCCGGTAGACGACGAAGACCGTGTAGTTGGCGCGGCGGACCCAGAACATCAGAAAGGCGATGCCGAGAAGCGCCGCGACGAAGGCGAGCGCGCCGGCCGCGAGCGCGGCGATGCCGAAGTCCAGATCGCCGCTCGCCACCACTTTGACGGTGGCATAGCCGCCCGCCGCCAGGATCGCCGGGATCGACAGCAGCATGGAGAAGCGCGCCGCCTCCCCCCGCTCCATGCCCAGGAGCCGACCGCCGATGACGCAGGCGCCGGCCCGGCTGGTGCCGGGGATGAGCGCGAAGCACTGGAGGAGGCCGATCAAGAACGCCCGCCGCCAGTCCAGCCTGTCGACGGTGCCCGCGACGAGCGGCGAACGGTCGACCGCATAGAGGATGACGGCGAAGACGATGGTCGCCCAGGCGATCACCTCGACGGAACGGAGCATCTGGTCGATGTCGAGGCGGGTGACCAGGATGCCGGCGACGATCAGCGGGATCGTTCCGACGATGAGCAGCATCAACAAGGGCGTGCCGGCCGTCCCGCGACGGCGCGGCAAGGCCATGAGCGCCGACCAGAGACGCCGCACCTCGTCGCGAAAATAGATCAACACCGCGACCAGGGTGCCGACGTGCACCGCGATGTCGATCTCCAGCCCCTGGTCCGGCCAGTCGGCGACCAGCGGCACCAGGATCAGATGCGCGGAGGAGCTGATCGGCAGAAATTCGGTCACGCCCTGGATCAAGGCCAGGACGACGATCTGCACCATGCCGAGGGGGGCGTCCGCCATGATTTGCCCACTTTCACGTCAGTGGTCCTGCTCGCCCACGCCGAGACAGCCGTCGGCGCGGTGACCGCCAAGCGGTTATAGCACGACCTGTCGGCACCATCCCCGACGACTTAATAATAACGAAACAGGACTAAATTCAGAATTGGCATCGCGTGGACTTGACCGAAATCTCATGAATTCCCCCACTGCTGTCCCAACGTTTCTCTTCGGGTTTTGGTTAGCTGATTGATTTCACAATCAGATTACAGATCTTTGCCTGTCACCGATTTGGACATCGTTTGATCTGTCCACCATGCTCGCCGCTTGAGCCTTCAGGGGAGAATGGCGCATGCATTCGGGGAAGGTCGTGTTCGCGCAGGTCATGGAACACCTGCCCCTCCACGGCTTCCGTCGTTGCGTTCGTCGCTATCGTGGTCACTACAAGGTCAAGAGCTTCACCTGCCTCGACCAATTCCTCTCCTGGAGTTCCCCCGGTTTCGTGGACTGTCAAAGATTAGCGCGACGGGGGGGGTATGCTCCTCTCGTAGTTGATCGGTGATTTATATCCGATGGCGGAGTGGCGCCCCCGGCTGGCTGGAGATCCGGGTCGACTTCCTCTCGGCCAACGCGGTCCGCATGAAGCCGGGCCAGCGGGCGTGGCGGGCGACGTCGTCGCCCGCCGGCCCCGTCCCGAACGTCGAGGCGCGCCGCATGCGTGATCAAGAAGGTCGTCCCGTCAGCGAGATCGCGCGACACTTCGGCGTCGGCCATCAGACGGTGCGACGCGCGACGTGGAGGGATTTTCGGCTTCTCAAAGCAACGGCACGACCTTGCGCACTTCCAGCCGGCCGTCGGCGCGGGCCTGGATCATGCCGAGGCCCGAGGGACCGAGGTGAACGGCGTCCGCCTCCTGGCCCTCCGCGATCTCCACCCAGCCGCGCAGCACCGCGCCGCGCCCGCCGGTGAGTTCGACCAGGCCGCCGGCTTCGACGCCGAGCTCCCCCGCCAGGCTCGGGGCCAGGCGGAAGATCCGCCGGGCGCCCTCGAAGATCTCCTCGTTGGCGGGTGCCAGGCGGACGATCCGGCGCGCCTCGCGGAGCGCCTGGCGCTTGGCCTCGCTCGGCGCGGGATCGATGGCGCCGTCTTCGTCCAGGACCAGGCCGTAACGGATCTCCGCCTGATCCGCCGTCAGATAGCCCTCGGCTATATCCTCGGCCACGCGCGCCAGCGCGCGTTCGAGAGGATCGCCGGCGCCGCCACCGCCCGAGGATTCGATTCGCACGATGTCGCCCGGGCCGAGCGGGAAGCCCGAGACCTTGCCCGGCACCGGCGAGGGTTCGATCACCGCGTCCTCGCGCACGACGGTGAAGCGGTTGCCGGCGCCGGGCCCGCCGCCGTCGACGCCCGCCGGCGGCAGCATGTTCTTCTCCGACAGCACCGACAGCACCGCGCGCCCGTGCAGCACCCGGATGTCGCGCCGCAGGCCGAAGCCGCCCCGCTCGCGCCCGTCGCCGCCCTGGCCCTCGCGCAACTCGCAACGTTCGACGCGGAGGGGGAAGAGTGATTCCACCACTTCGGAAGAGTTGATCGAGTTGAAATCGCCCTCGGAGAAATAGCGCACCGCGTTGTTGCCGTCCCCGAAGGTGGAAGCGCCGGTGCCGCCGGCCGGCCATTCATAGAGCATGTAAATGCCGTCCCCGTCCGGATTGGGGCCGGAGACGTAGACGTGATTGCCGCCCCCCTTATTGTCGCCGGTCGCCTTCTCGGGCACCGCTTGGCTCATCGCCGCCGTCACCACCGTGTCCATCAGGGCCTTGCACTCGACCATGCCGCCACAGGGCGCGGGATAGCGGGCGTTGATGAAGCTCCGCTCCGGCGCGATCACGGTGATCGGCGCGAAGGCGCCGTGGTTGATCGGCGTCGACGGATCGAGGAAGGATTTGACGATGGTACCGACGGCGTTCAGCGCCATGGCCGGTCCGACGTTGGTCGGCCCGTTGGTCTGGGGCGAGGTGCCGGTGAAGTCGGCGGTGATTTCGTCGCCTCGAATTGTGAGAGTCAGGCGGGTCACCAGCGGGTCGGGGTTGTGGCCGTCGCTTTCGATATAGCCCTCGGCCCGGTAGACGCCGTCCGGGCAGTCGCGGATCCGCGCCCGCATCAACGCCTCCGATTTCCCGAAGATGGTCTCCACGTCGTCCATCAGGCCGCCGCCGAAGCGGGTGAACAGCCGTTCGACGTGCTCGGCGGCCTTACGGCAGGTGCCGAGCATGGTGTTGAAGTCGCCGCGCCGTTCGCGCTGGTTGCGCATGTTGTTGAACATCAGCTCCAGGAAGGCGGTATTCATCTCTCCCTTGTCGCAGATCCGGGTCGGCTCCACCCGGATGCCTTCCTGGATGATTTCGTTCACCCGGCCGGAGAGGCTGCCGGGCGTCATGCCCCCGACGTCGCCCCAGTGGCAGCGCGCGGCGGCGAACATCACCAGCTCGCCATCATGGAAGATCGGATAGAGCATCAGCACGTCGTTCAGGTGCGTGCCGCCGGTGTAGGGATCGTTGTGGAAGAAGATGTCGCCCTCGTGGATGTCGCCGGCGAAGCTGCGGGCGACCTCCCGCGTCGAATAGGGCACGGGGAAGATGTGCAGGGGATGGTCGTCGAGCGACTGCGCCACCTGGCGGCCATCGGCGCTCATCAGGCCGCAGGAAAAGTCGTGGCCTTCGTATATGATCGAGGAGTAGGACGCGTGGATGATGTTGGCCCGCATCTCGTTGACGACGGCGACGAGGGATTCGCGGATCAGTTCCAGGCGGACGGGGTCTTCCATGGGGCGGGCCTCGGGTGAACGGTGTTGCGCGCATCCTAGCGGTTGCGCGCGGCCAAGGGGAGGGAGTGAGTGGCGATGGCCAAGGAGTTTCCGGTCTGGCGGTCGATGATGTTCGTGCCGGCGAATGTGCTGCGGTTCGTCGAGAAGGCGCACACGCGCGGTGCCGACGCCTATATCGTCGACCTGGAGGACAGCGTGGTGGAGGCCGAGAAGGCCGCCGCGCGGGGAATCGTGCAGGAGGTCGCGGCGACGGTGAGCCAGGCCGGCGCCGACGTCATCGTCCGTATCAACCGGCCCTGGCGCCACGCCGTGCGCGACCTGGAGGCGGCGATCTCGCCCACGGTCCACACGCTCGCCCTGCCGAAGGTGGCGGACGCCGGCCACGTCCGCGCCATCGCCGAGGTCTGCGACGAGATCGAGGCGGAGCGCGGCATGACCCCCGGCCACACCAGACTCTGGGCCCTGGTGGAGACGGCCGAGGGCCTGTTCAACGCGCGCGAGATCGCGGCCGCGCACGAGCGCTTGATCGCCCTCTCGCTCGGCAGCGAGGATTTCGCACTCGACATCGGCATGGCGCCGGACGTCGACGGGCTCTACCCGCCGACCATGGAATGCGTCTTCGCCGCCCGGGCGGCGGGGATCATGCCCTTCGGCTTCTTGGGCTCGATCGCCGGCTTCGGCGATCTCGACGCCTTCCGCGCGCTGATCCAGCGTTCCCGCTCGCTGGGCTTCGTCTCCTCCTCCTGCATCCACCCGGCCCAGGTGCCGATCCTGAACGAGCTTTATGGGCCGACCCCGAAGGAACTCGATTACGCGCGCCGCGTGATCGAGGGAATGCGGGAAGCCGAGGCCGAGGGGCGCGGTTCCTTCCAGCTCGACGGCAAGATGATCGACATCCCGATCGTGGTCCGCGCCGAACGCCTGATGGCCCGCCACGCGGCGCTCGAAGCCCGCGCCGCCACGAACCAGGAGGCTTGACCCATGAGCCAGGCGAGACAATCCGGCTATGCCGACAACCCCGACTACGACGTCCATTTCGAGCCCTGCCCGAAGCGAATCCGCGCCTTCCTCGGCGGGGAGGCGGTGGCCGACTCGACCCGGGCGATGCGGCTGCACGAGACCCGCCACCTGCCGGTCTACTACTTCCCGCGCGAGGACGTGCGCCTCGACCTGCTGAGCCGCGCCGAGCATTCGACCTATTGCCCCTACAAGGGCGAGGCGAGCTACTGGACGGTCGAGGCCGGCGAGACCCAGGCCGAAAACGCGGTCTGGAGCTACGAGACACCTTATCCCGAGACGGCCGAAATCCGCGACTACATGGCCTTCTACTGGAACCGGATGGAGCACTGGATGGAGGAGGACGAGGAGGTCTGCGTCCATGCCCGCGATCCCTACGTCCGGATCGACGTGGTGAAGAGTTTCCGCCCGGTCGAGGTGCGCCACTTCGGCCGCGCGGTCGCCCGCAGCGATGCCGCCCTATTCCTCTTCGAGACCGGTCTGCCGACCCGCTACTACCTGCCGGCCGACGATGTCGACATGGCGGCACTGGCGGCGACGGCGACGCGCACCATGTGCCCCTACAAGGGCGAGGCTAATTATTGGAGCCTGGTCGACGGCGCGGAACGCGAAGAGGACGCGGTCTGGAGCTATGCCTCGCCGCTGCCGGAATGCGCCGCCATTGCCGGCCATCTTTGCTTCTATCAAGAACGGGTTGAGGCGATCCTGGTCGGCGGCAAGGCGGTCGAACGCCCGGAAACCAAATGGTCGCGCCGATGACGGCGGTGGACCGCGCGTTTCTCGTCTCCCTCTTCGAAGCGGCGGTGGCGGCCGCCGACCCGGCCCTGGCGATTCCCGGCACCTTGCCGCCGCCGCCCCGTGGCCGCACCGTCGTCGTCGGCGCCGGCAAGGCGGCGGCCAGCATGGCGGCGGTGGTGGAGCGGGCCTGGGACGGCCCCTTGTCCGGCCTGGTGGTGACCCGCGACGGCCACGGGACGCCGACGGAGCGAATCGAAGTGGTCGAGGCCGCCCATCCCGTGCCCGATGGGCGGGGACGGGAGGCGGCCGGCCGAATCCTGGAACTGGCAAGGGACCTCGGCGCGGACGACCTGTTGCTGGTGGTGATGTCCGGCGGCGCCTCGGCGCTGTTGATCCAGCCGGCGCCAGGCCTGAGCCTGGAGGACAAGCAGGCGGTGAACCGGGCATTGCTGACCTCCGGCGCGCCCATCGACGAGATGAACTGCGTGCGCAAGCACCTCTCCGCCATCAAGGGTGGGCGGCTCGCGGCGGCGGCGGCTCCGGCCCGCGTCGTCGCCCTGGCGATTTCCGACGTGCCGGGCGACGACCCGGCGGTGATCGGCTCCGGCCCCACGGTCGGCGACCCGACCACCGTCGCGGATGCCCTGGCGATCCTGGTGAAATACGGCCTGACGCCACCGCCGGCGGTGGCCGCCTGGCTCGCCGGCGGGACGGCCGAGACCCCGAAGCCGGGCGATGCCAGCCTCGCCTCGGCCGAAACCCACGTGATCGCGACGCCGATGATGGCGCTGGAGGCGGCTGCGGCGCGGGCCTGGGCGGCCGGCTACGAGGTCGAAATCCTGGGCGACGCGCTGGAAGGCGAGGCGCGCGAACTGGCGGCCGAACACGCGGCGCTCGCCCTCCGGCGTCGGGCCGAGGGCCGGCGCCTGGCGCTGCTTTCCGGCGGCGAGACCACGGTGACGGTGCGGGGCGAGGGGCGCGGCGGACGGAACGCCGAATACATGCTGGGTCTTGCCCTGGCGCTCGACGGCGCCGAGGGCATCCGGGCCATTGCCTGCGACACCGACGGCATCGACGGCACCGAGGACAACGCCGGGGCGATCGCCGATCCTGATTCCCTTGCCCGGGCACGCGATCTGGGCCTGGATCCGGTGGCGGCGCTAGGGCGCAACGACGCCTATTCGATCTTCCAGGCGCTCGGTGATCTGGTGATCAGCGGGCCGACGCTCACCAACGTGAACGACTTTCGAGCCGTCGTCATAGCGTAAAGCTGTTAGCCTACGACTCACGCCGACGGCATCGAAGGCAAGGGGATGCGCCGCAAACGCAACACCAAGATCCTCGCCACCCTGGGGCCCGCGAGTTCCTCGACCGAGCGGATCCGCGCGCTCTTCGAGACGGGCGCCGACGCCTTCCGACTGAACTTCAGTCACGGCGGACCCGAGGATCACAAGGTCCGGGTCGAGATCATCCGCGCCCTCGAGGCCAAGGTCGGGCGGCCAATCTCCATCGTCGCCGACCTGCAAGGCCCGAAGATTCGGGTCGGTCGCATGATCGGCGGCGCGGTGACCCTGGCCGAGGGCAAGCGCTTCCGCCTCGACCTCGGTACCGACGAGGGGACGGAGAAACGCGCGCCCCTCCCCCACCGCGAGGTGTTCGAGGCGCTCGAGAAAGACCACGAGCTGCTGCTCGACGACGGTCGGATCCGCCTCCGGGTGGAGCGGATCGGCGACGGCTTCGCCGAGACCCGGGTCGTGGTCGGTGGCCGTTTGAGCGATCGCAAGGGCGTCAACTTGCCGGATAGTATCATCCAGCTCTCCGCATTGACGGATAAGGACCGACGCGATCTCTCGTTCGCGCTCGATCTCGGGGTCGACTGGATTGCCCTCAGCTTCGTCCAACGGGCCGACGACATCGCCGAGGCGCGCCGCCTGATCGCCGGCCGCGCGGCGGTGATGGCCAAGATCGAAAAGCCGGCGGCGCTGCTCCATATCGACGACATCGTCGAAATGTCCGACGCGATCATGGTGGCGCGCGGCGATCTCGGCGTCGAGCTGCCCGTGGCCGAGGTCCCGGGCGCGCAGAAGCGCCTGATCCGACTCGCCCGCCGGCTCGGGAAACCCGTGGTGGTGGCGACGCAGATGCTGGAAAGCATGGTCAGCCTGCCGGTGCCGACCCGGGCCGAGGTCTCGGACGTGGCGACCGCCGTCTACGACGGCGCCGACGCCGTCATGCTCTCGGCCGAGACGGCGGCGGGCGAGTATCCGATCGCGGCGGTCGAGGTGATGAACCGGGTGGCGGAAGAGGTCGAATCGGACCCGCTGTATCGCACGATCATGGACGCGGTACATTTCGAGCCGGAGGCGACGGCGGCGGACGCCATCACGCTCGCCGCCCGTCAGGTGGCGGAGACGATCTCGGCCCGCGCCATCGTCACCTACACGACCTCGGGCTCGACGGCCTTGCGCGCTTCGCGGGAGCGGCCCCAGGCGGCAATCCTGGTGCTGACGCCGCGCCTCGATACCGCCCGTCGCCTCTCGCTCGCCTGGGGCCTGCATTGCGTCGTCACCGAGGACGCCAGCGATTTCATCAACATGGTCGACAAAGCTTCCGCCATCGCCCGGCGGGAGGACTTCGCCAGCTCCGGCGACAGCATCGTCACCACGGCGGGCGTCCCCTTCGGCACGCCCGGCGCCACCAACACGCTTCGGATCGCCTGGGTGCCCTGAGGGCGGGCGTGGCCTCGTCCGAGCTGGGATCTCAGCGGGCGCCGGGTTGGGTCGTCTGGATCAGCGAGCGGGCCACTCGCTCCACGTCCTCCGCCGCGTCGCAGCCTGGATGACGCATCAGCAGCGGTGCCTGGCGACGGATCGCCTCCCGCACCTTGGGGTCGCGCCGCACCACGCCCAGCAGCGGCGGGGTGATCTTGAGGAAGTTATGGCAGGCGTTGGCGAGGGCGGCATAGGTCCGCTCGCCCGCCCTCGCGGTGTCGGCCATATTGACGATGACGCGGATGGAGGCCCGGGGATCGTCGCGTAGCGTCAGCTTGATCAACGCATAGGCGTCCGTCAGGGACGTCGGCTCGTCGGTCACCACCACCACCAGCAGCGGCCTACCGCGCCGGATGAGGGTACGGGCCGGCGCATCAATCCCGCCGCCGATGTCGAGCACCACGCGCTGGTAGCATCCCGAGACCTGCTCAAGCGCGCGGGCGAGTCCCTCGACCGCGCCGACGCCCAGGTCCGCGAGTGCGCCGGAGCCGGATTTGCCGGCGATGACGTCGAAGGGCCCGTCAGCGAAATGCGTGATCGCGTCCTCGATCTCGACCCGGCCTTGCACCACGTCGACGATGTCGTGGTGCATTTCCAGGTTTAGCTGCACGTCGACGTTGGCGAGACCGAGGTCTCCGTCGAACAGCAAGGTGCGCGCACCCATGCGGGCCAGCGCATGGGCCAGGGTGATGGCGAGCCAGGTTTTGCCCACCCCGCCCTTACCCGAGGCGATGGCGGCGACATGGCGATTGCCCAGCGCGCTTTCGGGATGTGCGCCAGGGCGCTGTAAATTACTCATGGCGCGAGGTCCTCCAGGGGAGCGATCCGGTCCGGACTCAGTGGATCGGTGCGTAGCACGGTGGCGAGCGTGGCCGCATCGGGCCGGCGCAAGCCGCGCGGGATCGAGGCGGTGATACCACCTCGGCGAGCGCCAGGTCGCCGGCGTCGGCGGCGGCCAACACGACGCCCAGGCGACGAGCGGCGTCGAGCCGGGTGACGATCAGGTGGCGGCAGCCGAGGCCGGCAAAGATCCGCGCGGTTTCCGCCGCCTCCAGCGCATCCATGCCGGCCGCCAGGACCAGCATCGGCGTCAACGGGCCGGTGGCGAGGAAACCGGCGAGATCGTCGAGTTCGCGCGATTGGAACGGATTGGTGCCGGGCGTATCGACGATCATCGGTGGGCCGTCCGCCGTCTCGGCCAGCAGACGGCGGAAAATCTTGGGCGTCTGGGCGCTGGCGATCGACTGCTCCAGTACGCCGGCGAAGGCTTGCAACTGGCCGACGGCGCCGGCACGAAGCGTATCGGTCGTGACCAGCTGGACCGGTTGGCCGGCGAGCACGGATCGGGCCGCCAGCTTCGCCGTCGTCGTGGTCTTTCCGGCGCCGCTCGGACCCACCAAGACCAGCGGCCGGCCGGCCTCGGGCTCGATCGCCTCGAAGGCAATTCGCCGTTCGATCGCGGCGACGAGCGCCCCGTCCGCATCGAGCCCAGCCGTCTCGTTCAGCCGATCGGCCGTCCGGACCAGCCGCCGGATCAGGTCTCCCGGGACGCCGTGATAGTCGAGCGGGGCTTCGAGCTCGTCGTGGAGCGAGGAGACCGTCGGCGGGGCCGCCGGCAGAAGCTCCGACCGGCTCTCGTCGACACCGGCCGTCGACTGGACGCCGCGCCCACACTTGCTTTCGTGAGTCGAGAGGATCACCGCGTCGGCGCCCAGGCTTTCGCGCACCTGGGCCATCGCCTCGCGCATGGTACTCGCCGTGAAGGTTCTGAGACGCATGCCGCTGTCGCTCCTCAGATCTGCGCCATGGTGCGAATCTTCGCCTGCGGGTGGATCTCGCTCTGCGACAGCACGGCTGTGGCCGGGCGGAAGCGCTCGATGATCGAACGGACGAAGGGTCGAACCGCCGGGCTGGTCAGCAGCACCGGCATTTCACCGCGCGTCGCCAGATCGTCGAGAACGTCGCGCACGCGGCCGATGAAATCCTGCAGCCGGCTCGGCGCCATGGCCAACTGCTGTTCGCCCAACTGGCCGACGATCGCTTCGGCGAAGCTCTGCTCCCAATCGGGCGACAGGGTCACCAGCGGGATGTGCCCGGCGGGCCCGGTATGGGCTTGGCTGATCTGCCGGGCGAGACGGGCGCGAACATGCTCGGCGATGGGAATGACGCCCTGGGTGAAGCCGAGCGCCTCGGCCACGCCCTCCAGGATGGTCGGCAGGTCGCGGATCGAGATCCGTTCCGCCAGTAGGCGCTGTAACACGCGTTGCAGCGCCGCAACGGAAATTTGCGCCGGTATCAGGTCGTCGTCCAGTCGCTTGTGATCGTCGTCCAAATCGTCCAACAGGCGCTGAGTCGCGGCATAGGAGAGCATCTCGGCCATGTTTTCCTTGATCACCTCGGTCAGGTGCGTCGTCAGCACCGTCGCCGGGTCGACCACGGTGTAGCCGTTGAAGGCCGCCTCCTCGCGAAGTCCTTCTTCGACCCACATCGCCGGCAGGCCGAAGGCTGGCTCGGTCGTCTCTTCGCTGGGCAGCGTCAGCTCGCCGCCCCTGGGGTCCATCACCAGCAGCTTGTCGGTTCTGATCTCGCCCCGCGCCGTCTCGACCTCCTTGACCCGGATCGCATAGTTGACGCTGGGCAGCTGCATGTTGTCGAGAATTCGGACCGAGGGCACGACGAAGCCCATGTCGCTGGCGATCTGCCGGCGAAGCGCCTTGATCTGGTCGGTCAGGCGATATCCGCGCGCATCGTTGATCAACGGCAGCAGGCCGTAGCCGATCTCGACCCGGAGGTCGTCGATGGCGAGCGCGGTGCTGATCGGCTCCTCGACCGGGGCCGGCTCCTCGGCCTCGAACGCCGCCGCCTCTGCCTCGGCGGCGATGTCGCGGCGGCGGCTCGTGCGCCAGGCGACGGTCAGCATCACCGCCGCCACGGCGAGAAACGGCAGCATCGGAATTCCCGGCAGCAGGCCGAGCGCCAGCAGCAGCACGCCGCTCAGCCCGATCGCCTTCGGATAACCACCGATCTGGCGCATGAGCGCCTGGTCGGTGGTACCGGTAACGCCGCCCTTGGAGACCAGCAGACCGGCCGCCGTCGAGACGATCAGCGCCGGAATTTGCGAGACCAGGCCATCGCCGACGGTCAGCATCGTATAGGTGGTCGAGGCCTCGGCGAAGCTCAGATCCATCTGCGCCACGCCGACGATGATACCGCCGATGACGTTGATGAAGGTGATCAACAGGCCGGCGATGGCATCGCCCCGAACGAACTTGGCCGCGCCGCCCATGGCACCGAAGAAGGTGCTTTCGTCCTCCAGCTGCTTGCGCCGGTCTCGCGCATTGTCCTCGCTGATGAGGCCGGCGGAGAGATCGGCGTCGATCGCCATCTGCTTGCCCGGCATGGCGTCGAGAGTAAAGCGCGCCGCTACTTCGGCGATACGGCCCGAGCCCTTGGTAATGACGACGAAGTTCACGATCACCAAGATTGCGAAGACGATAATGCCGATGACGAAGTTGCCGCCCATGACGAAACCGCCGAGGGCCTCGATCACGCGACCGGCGGAATCCGTCCCCTCGTGCCCATGGGCCAGAATCAGCCGCGTCGAGGCCATGTTGAGCGCCAGCCGCAGCATGGTGGCGAGCAGCAGCACCGTCGGGAAAACGCTGAACTCGAGCGGTGTACTGATGAAGAGGCAGGTCATCAGGATCAACACCGAGAAGGTGATCGAGATAGCGAGGGAGAAATCCAGCAGCCAGCTCGGCATCGGCAGAATCAGCACGACCAGGATGGCCGCGACGGCGAGCGCGAGGGCGACGTCGCCCCGGGGCAGCTTGCTCAAATAGGGAGTCAGCGCGCTGAGCGGACCGACGGCCCGCCGCTCGCCCCCAGGCGCGGTATCGTCGCTTTCGCTCATCGTCCCTCGGACCCCCGCCTCAGACCCGCAGCGGGCGCGCTTCGCCCGGCGAAGGCACGCGGACCCCATCGTCGCCGTACTGGCGAAGCTTGTTGCGCAGCGTGCGGATCGAGATGCCTAGAATATTGGCGGCATGGGTACGGTTGCCGAGGCAGTGGTAGAGCGTGTCGATGATCAAGTCGCGTTCGACATCGGCCACGGTGCGTCCCACGAGAGCCTGGGTCGCCGGCTCGTCCTCGAAGACCTCGAACTCGCTTTCGCCGTACGAAACCGGGCCGGCGATGGCCGGGGCCGAGCGTCGCCCGTCGGGTGTCAAGATGGCTTCGGGCTCGATGCTGTCGCCGTTCGCCAACAGTATAGCGCGATGCATCGTGTTCTCGAGTTCCCGGACGTTGCCGGGCCAGGGCTGGACTCGGAGCAGCTCCATGGTTTCCGGCGCCAGTGGGCGGGCCGGCACGCCGTTCACCTCGGCGTACTTGGCGGCGAAATGGTGCGCCAGCAGGTCCACGTCGCGCGGCCGTTCGCGGAGCGGCGGCATCTGCAGGTTGACGACGTTCAACCGGAACAGCAGGTCTTCGCGGAAGTTGCCCTTGCGCACTTCCTCGGCCAAGTCGCAGTTGGAGGTGGCGAGCAGGCGGATGTCGACGAGGACCGGCTTGGTACCGCCGACCCGGTCGATCTCCCGCTCCTGGATCGCGCGCAGGAGCTTGGCCTGCAGGCGGGGTTCCATTTCGCTGATCTCGTCCAGCAGTAGGGTGCCACCGTCGGCCTCCTCGAATTTGCCAACGCGGCGCGCGACGGCCCCGGTGAAAGCGCCCTTCTCGTGGCCGAAGAGTTCGCTTTCCAACAGGTTGTCGGGGATCGCCGCGCAGTTGACCGAGACGAAGGTCTTGGCCGATCGCCGGCTTTTTCGGTGGAGGTAGCGGGCCATCACCTCCTTGCCGGTGCCGGATTCGCCGGTAATCAGGATGCTCGCCTCGCTGCCCGCCACCTGATCGGCGAGGTGAACCACATCGGCCATCGCATCGTCCTCGAACAGCAATGCGTGGCTTTCCTCGGTGACGGCCTCGAGCACGGCGGCAATCAGTTCCGGCTCGGGGGGAAGCGGCAGGTATTCCTTGGCACCGGCCCGGATCGCCGCGCTCGCCGCCTCGGGATCCGCCCCGACGCCGCAGGCGACGACGGCGATGCTGAAGCGCTCGGCCGACAGACTCTCGACGAAGCCCCGGATGTTCTGTCCGACTTCCATCAATACCAAGTCGGCGCCGCGCCCGGCGCGGAACTCGCCCAGCGCGACTTCCGGGGTATCCGTGTGGGCAACCTTGGCGCCCCGGCGCATGGCGATCTGGGTCGCCGCGACGACCTGGCCTCCCAGCGAACCGATGATCAGTAAACGCATTTCATTGCTCTCCCGGATCTCTCAGTCATAAAGGTGGAGCCGCTTGGTCGGCGGCAGCAGGGTGTTCAGAAGCACTTCCAGCCGGCGAGGGTTCTCCTGGCGGCTGATCGAACCGGCGCCGATCAGGTAGAAGTTTTGCAGCAGCGATTCCTCGCTCGAATTGCGCTCCAGTTTCGACGCGATGGGCCCGAACACCATGTTTGAAAGGATGGCACCATAGAAGGTGGTGAGCAGCGCCACCGCCATCGACGGGCCGATGGTCGAGGGGTCGTCGAGGCTGCCGAGCATGCGCACGAGGCCGACCAGGGTGCCGATCAACCCCATCGCCGGGGCCACCTCGGCCGCCTTGCGAAAGACATCGGCGCTCTTGGCGTGGCGATCGCGCATCGCCATCAGCTCGTGCCGCATGATGCGGTCGAGTTCCTCGCTGGCCGTGCCGTCGATCACCAGGCTCAACGCCTTGTGGAGGAAGGGCTCGCGATCAATTTGGCGGAGTCGCGCCTCCAGGCCCAGCACGCCGTCACGCCGGGCGAGCTCGGCCAGCTCGACCATGCGATAGGCCGAATCGGCGACGTCGGGCAGGCGGTTGAAGATGGTCTTGAACATCACCGTTTGCGCCCGGAGGACGTCGCCGAGCGAAAAGCAAAACCATGGTCACGGCGAAGGTGCCGCCGAGTACGATCAGCAGCGAGGAGAGATCGAAGAAGGCCATGGGCGCGCCGCCCAGGATAACGGCGATCAAAAGCAGACCAAAGCCCGAGGCCAGTCCGATCACCGTCGCGAAATCGAAGTTCATTTGTCGCATGTCCTCCACCTCCGGCATCCGCGCTCAGGCGTGCTCGCCCTTGATGATCTCGGTCATAGTGACGCCCAGCTGGTTCTCGACGATCACCACCTCGCCCCGGGCCACGAGGCGGTTGTTGACGTAGATGTCGATCGCTTCGCCGACCTTGCGGTCGAGCTCGATCACCGTGTCCCGGCCGAGCTTCAGGAGAGAACTCACCTGCATCTTCGATTTGCCCAGCACGGCCGAGACATGGACCGGAGTATCGTAGACGGCGGCCAGATCGGCGGCGGTATGGGAGATTCCGCTCTCGGTCTCTTCCGCCAGTTCGATCACCGTCGCCGCCACGTCAGCCTCGGAGGCCGATGGCTCACCGCCGGTGCTCAAATCCTCGAACGTCAGGCCTTCTTCGTCGTCGTTCATGAAGAACTCTCCTCATACGATGGTGCCTCGGCGATGCCCCGGGCGCCCTTCTGGCTCCAAGTCGCGCAGTGGCGTTCGACGATGTCCTCGATCTCGGCGACGAGCGCACGCGGATCGCGTTCCGTCCCGCCGTCCGGCCATTCGACCCGGCATTCGCCCGATCCCAACGTCGGTTCTCCCAGCAACACCACGGAACCCGAAAATCCGGCGCGTTTCGCGACCTCGTCGATGCGGCCGCCGATTTCCTCGACCATGGTTTCCTCAACGCGAAGCACGATCCGGGGCTCCATCGGCATCAGCGCCAGGCACTCGGCGGCGAGCGCCAGGATCTCCTCCGCCGGCGCGCGGCGGATGAGCGCCGGCGCCAGCTTCGCCGCGAGCTGCTGGGCGAGGCGCGCCGCATCAGCCCGGATTTCCTCGAGCGCGGCCCGGTGCCGCCCGTCGAGCGCGCCGAGCGTGTCGGCGACCTTCGCCAGCGTGTCGGCAACGCTTTGTTCGAGAGCCGAGAACGCCGCCTGGCGCCCCGCCGCCTCGCCCTCGGCATGGGCCATGGCTCGGGCTTGCTCCATCGCCTCGTCGGAATGACGCGGCCGGTCGTGGGCGCGCGGATCCTCGATCTCGCCAGATGCGTCGAACACCGTGTCGAAAGTAAAGGGGGTGGGGGGCGACGGGCTCATCATTCGAACATCCTCAATAGATCAGCTCGTCTTCGTCGCGGTTGTCGGTCAGCATGATCTCTCCCTTGTCGGCGAGATTCTTGGCGACCGTGACGACGTCCATCTGCGCCTCGTCGACATCGCGGAGCCTGACCGGGCCCATCGCCTCCATGTCCTCGCGCAGGATCTTGGCCGTGCGTTCGGACATGTTGGAGAAGAAGAGATCGCGCAGGGTATCGGAGGCTCCCTTGAGGGCCACGGCCAGCTTGTTGTTTTCGATTCCGCGCAGCAGCGTCTGCACGCCCCCGGGATCGAGCCGGGCGAGGTCATCGAAGGTGAACATCAAGGCCTTGACCTTCTCCGCCGATTCGCGATTGCGCTCCTCCAGTGCGTTCATGAAACGACCTTCCGTCGCGCGGTCGAGATTGTTGAAGATGTCCGCCATCAGCTCGTGGCTGTCGCGACGGCTGGTGCGGGCCAGATTGTTCATGAACTCGATGCGAAGCGTCTGTTCCACCTTGTCGAGGATGTCCTTCTGAATCGATTCCATCCGCAGCATCCGCGTCACCACTTCCATGGCGAAGTCCTCGGGCAGCGCGCTCAGGACCCGCGAGGCGTGATCGGATCGGATCTTGGCGAGCAGGACGGCGACGGTTTGCGGGTATTCGTTCTTCAGGTAGTTGGCCAGTACCACGTCGTTCACGTTGCCGAGTTTGTCCCACATGGTGCGCCCGGCCGGCCCCCGGATCTCCTCCATGATCTGGCCGACCCTGACATCGGGTAGGATCTTGGTTAGTAAGCGCTCGGTGCTGTCGTAGGAGCCCACGAGGGAGCCGGTGTTCGAGATCTGGTTGGCGAAGTCGACGAAGAGCTGTTCGACGGTTCCCGAATCGATCGCGCCCAGGTTGGCCATGGCCGACGAGACCTCCCGGATTTCGTCATCTGCCATCATGGTCCAGATCTTGGCACCCTGATCCTCACCCAGCGCCAACATCAGCACCGCGGCCTTGTCGGCTCCGTTCAACACCGGTCGCGCTCGTCCGCCCGCCATCACGCTCTCCTAGGTTTCCTGATACATCCAGGTGCGCAGGATCTGGAGCGCCTCTTCGGGGTGTTGATCCACCAGCTCCCCGATCTTGCGTACCGAGGAGGCACGCACTTGGTCGTCGATCCGGGCGATGTCGATCATCTTCTCGTTCTCCGCGGGGTCGGATCGAGCTTCGCCGGTGAGCAGCCGCCGCGCCTCCTCCGGGTCCAGCTCTCCGGCCTCGACGGCGGCGATGATTTCCTCGCGGTCGATCGCGGGCTCGGCCGCCTCGGCCGCCGGCAGGGCGGCGATCGCGGTCGGCGCGGCGAGGGCCGTCGCCGGTTCGGCCCGCGGGCTCGACGCCGACAGAAGCGCCGACAGCAGTGGGCGGCCGACGAACAGGAGGACCAGCAGGGCAACGACGACGAGCGCCAGCATCTCGGCGGCGCGGAACACGTCACCCATTCCGAAGCCGATAAATTCGGTGGCGGCATTGGACTCCTCCAGCGGCTCCAGGAGCCGCTGGAAGCGGAGATTGACGATTTCGACCGTGTCGCCACGTTTCGCGTCGAAGCCGATCGCGGATTTCACCAGGGTGGCGATCTTCTCCAGCTCCGCGGACTCGCGCGGGGCGTAAACGATCTCGCCGTCCCCTCCGGCGGCATAGGTACCGTCGACCAGCACCGCGACGGAAACCCGCTTGATCAGGCCCGATTCGTGTATTTGCGTCTTCGTGGTCTTGGAGATCTCGTAGTTGACGGTCTCCTCGGTCCGTTGGGAATTGCTTTCGCTACCCGGGCCAACCACCTGCTTGGACTGACCCTCGGGCAGATTGTTGGCGACGGTGACGGTCTTGTCGGCTTCCTTCTCCGTCGAGGCGCTGTTTTCCTCCAGCGTTTGAGTCGAACGAACGACCTGACTCTCGGGATCGTAGAGTTCCTGGTTGATGGTGACGCGATCGAGGTCCATGTCGACCGAGACTTCGGCACGTACCCGGCCAACGCCGACGGAATGCTCAACCAGCGATTCGATCGCCTCCTTCAACCGGCCCTCTTCCGCTGCGCGGGCATCGGCGAGGCCGGTGGCGCCCATCGTCGCCCCGTCGGCGCCCCGGCTCAAGAGCTGCCCCCGGTCGTCGACGATCGAGACACGCTCCGGCTCCAGGTCCGGCACCGCCGCGGCGACCAGATGCTGCATCGCGCGCACCTGGCCGGCGTCGAGCCGGCTGGAGCCCCGCATCCGGATGGTGATCGAGGCGCTGGACTTGCGCCGCTCGCGGGCGAAAACATCGCGCCGGGGCAGCACCAGATGGACGCGCGCGGCGGCAACCCGGTCGATTGTGCGGATGGTCCGCGAGAGCTCGCCTTCGAGGGCACGGAGGCGATTGATGTTCTGTATGAAGCTGGTGGTTCCGATCCCCTCGCCCTTGTCGAAGAGCTCGTAGCCGACGGACCCGCCGGCCGGCAGGCCTTCACGCGCCATGGCGAGGCGCAGGCGGAGCGCCTGGTCGCTCGGCACCAATATACGTTGGCCCTGGCCTTCCAGTTCGAAGGGAACGCCTTGGGACTCCAGCTGGCTGATAATCTCGCTCGAATCCTCGACCGAGAGGTCACCATAGAGCAGCGCCATCTTTGGCGCGCCGACGCGTTGCGCAAGCACGAAAAAGGCGGCGAGAAGCGCGGCACCTAGAATGCCCATCACCAGAAGCCGGGTCGGCCCCAGTCGACCGAGGCTCTCCAATAGTCCGTTCATCGCCGCATTTCCCACTAACCGGGCGCACTCGTCCGGCCCACTCGGCAAATCCTGCCCTGTGCCGATAAAAAAGCGGTTAACGGTGGCAACTTTGGCCTAGCGTCGGCCATTGCGCATGATGGCGCTATCCCGCTCCGACGGCCGAACCACCCAGTAACGGTGCCCTCGGCGTGCTTGAACCAGGGGTGCCGGGTGGCCAAGACTCGTAATCGTCACCAAGAGCGTTGGAGAGCCAGGGCGAACCTCACTCGACTCTACCGGGCGCGTAACCGCCTGGGACGCTATTGGTCTCCGTCAAGCCCTCGACGTCCCGCTCGGCGTCCCGGTAGGTCTGCAGCCGCGTCGTGCGAAGGCCGGGAAGGCCATGGCGGTCGATCGCCTGCTGCCATGAGAGGAACTCCTCGACCGAGAGCACGTAGCGCCGGCAGGCCTCGTCCAGGCTGATCAGACCGCCCCGCACGGCGGACACCACTTGCGCCTTGCGCCGAATCACCCAGCGGGTGGTTTTCGGTGGCGGCAGATCCGCGATCGTGAGGGGTTCGCCGTCGGGTCCGATGACGCGGGGCGGCCAGCTGTCGGTCTGATCGTCCATGGGAACGTCTGTCACTATCCGGTTGGTGTTCATTGATACGATCGCCAACCTATCCCTCCGCTTTTAAGGAAGATCTAAGGGATGCGGTTAACGCCCCGGTAAGATTGTCCGGTCGCCTATCTCAGCACCCTGACCAACTCATCCAACATCTCGTCCGTGGTGGTGACGATCTTGGAACCGGCGGAAAAGGCCCGCTGCGTTATGATCAAGTTCGAGAACTCGTCGGCGAGGTCCACCGTCGAGGCCTCCAGCGCCGAGGGCGCCACCTTGCCGGCACCACCGTTGCCGGCCTCCTGGAGCGTGAAGTCGCCGCTGCCGACGGTGGCGAGATAGGTGTTGCCGGTCTTGTTGCCGAGGCCGTTCGGATTGGGGAAGGCGGCGATCGGCAGCTTGAAGGCGTCGACGCGGGTGCCGTTATCGAACAGCGAGGTGACGATGCCGTCGTCATTGATCGAAAGGCCGACCAGGCCACCGAAGACGGCGCCGTCGACGTTGGTGCCGAGCAGGGTCGAGGCCGAATCGTACTGGGTCAGGCCGTCGGCGGCGGCGTCGGTGCCGAGATCGACGGAAACCGCCGAATTGTTGAGCCCGAGGGTGGCGTCCCAGGTGATGTTCAGGTTGGTTGGGAAGGTCGTGCCGGCCGTACTGTAGGTGCCGTCGGGGTTGAATTTCAGGATTCCGCTGGCGACGAGCCCATTGGGATGAGTCGCGGTGTCGGTGTCGCTTGCCGGTTCGACATAGGCCTCGACGTGCCAGGAATTCGGTCCCGACGCGCCCTCCGGATCGGCGCGGAGGAAGGAAAAGGTCAGATCCCGGGCGCCGCCCTGAGAATCGACGACCTGTACGCCCCGCGCGAAGTCGGCGGGGATTTGCAGCGGGTCCGTGGCCGGGCGCGCCATATCGCCAGCGGCATAGGGCTGGCTCGTGACCAACGGGTTAAGCGCCTGAGAAGCCTGCAGATTGGCCTGCATGGAGATCGTAGTGGTGGGTTCGGCGGTGCCGACGAGGGACTGGACATTGATGCTTTCCAGTACGCCCAGATCGGTCCGGTTGGCCGGAATGTTACCGGAAGCGTCGATCGGCCAACCCTGGAGATAGAAGCCGGCGGGGTTGCGCAGGAACCCGTCCGAATCGGTGGAGAAGGAGCCCGCGCGGGTGAAACTGTAAGTTCCGTTGTTCGAGTTCGGTATGCTCGCCGGGTGAACGACGAAAATTCCGTTGCCTGTAATCGCCAAGTCGGTCGGCGAGGCGGAGGACTGCAGCAGGCCCTGCCGGTCGACGAGCGCCTGGGGCGAGGAACGGACGCCGCCGGCCGAGTAGGTGGTGATGTTGCGGGTTTGCGTCACCAGCGTGCTGAAGGCGGCCTTGGTCGTCTTGTAGCCGATGGTGTTCACGTTGGCGATGTTGTCGGCGATCATTGCCATCGACTGGCTCTGGGCCGACAGTGCCGATACGCTCGAGAAGAGTGCGCTGTAGAGGCTCATGGTGTTGCTCCTTCGTTATTCTCGACGCTTCCCGGGGAAAGCGCCGAAATCATCTGTGTGGTTGTCGCGGCGGCCTCGTTCTCGAGGCTCAGGCGGCGTACGTTGGCGAGCGGGATCGCCGCCTCGCCGATCATCAATCGACTTTCGCCGTCAATCGTCTCGACCCCGTCGACCCTGCCGATGACGCCGATGGCGGCCGGCAGCTCTTTCCCTTCGCCGCCGCGCGCCGTTACCGTCAGTCTGTAGGGGCCCGCCGGCAGATCGCCGCCGGCATTGTCCTTGCCGTCCCAGACGAAATCTCGCCGGCCGAGCGCGGCGTCGCCCTCCGCGGTGCGCACCAGGCGACCCGCGGGGTCCGTCACCGTCAGCACCACCGCGCTCGCCGGGCCCTCGATCTCGTAGGTCCAGTGGGCCTTGCCAGCGACCAATTGGGTGGTGTCGCCGTCGGCCTCTATGGTCCGGCCCAGGTGAGAAGCGGCGGCGGCGGTCAGATGTGCCCACGAGACCGCCAGCATGTTTTCCAGGTTGCGGTTGGTGGCGATGTTCTGCTCGACGTTGGTGAACTGTACCAGCTGTCCGGTGAACTCGCTCGAATCGAGCGGATCCAACGGATCCTGGTTCTGCAACTGGGTGGTCAGTAGGGTCAGAAAATTATCGAAGGTCTCGGCGATCGAGGCCTCGGCGCGAGTCGAGGCGCCGCTCGCCGTCGCGTTCGCCGTGGCGGAAATTTCCATGGATGCGTTCCTCCTTCGCCTCAGACGTTGATGTCGATCAGCCGGTCGGAATGCGGACGACCGTCATCGGCGTTGCTGGTGATCGTCGGCTCTTCGGGAAGCTGTTCCTCCCCGCCGCCGTTTCCGCCGCCGCCCGCGAAGGTGTCGCTGTCATCCTGGCGGAGTCCGAAATTCAAACCGCCGGAACCCGTATCGAGGCCGGCCTCGGCCAACGCCCGCTCCAGCAGCCGGGCGTCGCGCTGCAGCAGTTCCAACGTGTCGGCCCGCTCGGCGGTGATCACCGCCAGCACCCGGCCGTCGAAACCGACATCCAGCTTGATGTCGACCCGCCCGAGTTCCGCCGGATGCAGGCGCACGTTGATCCGTTTCAGGCCCTCTTCGACGCCCCGGCTGATCCGCGCCGCGATTTGCATCCTCGGCAGCTGCGGCGGCGCGGCGGCGCGGCCCGGCGAGGCGGCCGTGCGAGCGGTGGCCTCTGCTCGACGAGAGTTCCCTGGCGGGCGCGCCCGGGGCATCCAGATCGCCGACAAAATCGGCTTCGCCCGCGAGCGTCAGTTCGCCGAGGCGCGGCGCCGGTTCCGCCGCCGCCGGCGTCACCGGCGTCGAGGGAGGAGTATGCGGTGCCGGCGTTCCTTCCGGCGCCGCTACATTGGCCACGTTGCCGCCAACCCGGGCCGCGAGGTCGAGGGCGATCGGTCAGATTCCATTTTGGCCGCTGAAAACGGAGGCCATCGCCTCGCCGACCAGCGCCGTCGCGTTACCGACGAGCGGCGGGGCGAAACTTGCCGCCGGGGTGGTCGCCAGACCCAGGGCGGGTCGCGGCGCGGCCCGTGTCGGCGGCATGGCTTGCGCCAGCGGGGCGGCTTGCGCCAGCGGCGTGGCTTGCGCCAGCGGGGCGGCTTGCGCCAGCGGGGCGGCTTGCGCCAGCGGGGCGGCTTGCGCCAGCGGCGTGGCTTGCGCCAGCGGGGTGGCTTGCGCCAGCGGCGTGGCGGCGGCGAGGATCGACTGGGACGACGGCGGCGGCGTGGCCGCTAGTGCGGGCACCGGCCCATCGGACCGCGTCGTCGGTGGCGGCGTGGCGGCGCCCATCTTTGGCGCGTGCGTGGCTATCGGGAGCTGAAACGGCGGTGCCTTGGACGGTGCCTTGGCAGGCGACTTCATCTCTGCTGGAAGGTCGTCCGTCGCCGCCGCTTGCGGCGCGGTGGCCGTGGGCGACGTGACCGGAGCCCGCGTCGTCGCCGCTATCGCGGCCGGAATTCGGGCCTGGAGGGGAAGTACGACCGCCACGGTCGGGACGGCCGGGTTCGTGCCGTCTACGTTCGCCCCGAGCGTCGTCTGGCCGGCTTGGGTCGTCGGGGTGCCCTCCGCCAGCTCCGAAGGCGGCTTGGCGGCGGAGTCGACGAGGGTGGCGAAGGCATCTGGCGCATCGCTCTCGCCATCGTCGCCGTTTCGCTCCGGGGGCCTCGGTGCGGCGGACGGGGTCGCCGCGGCCACGGGCGAGGCGGGAAGGGGAAGAGGTGATTGCATGATCGGTCCGGTCGAAGTTTTCGGAACCGACGTCGCAAGAAGCGGGCCAAAAGGGCGGGGCCCATCGACGCGAGGGTTTCCGCCGGGTTCGCCGCCCGTCCGGCGCCGAGGTCCGGGCGAAGCGGGCAAGTTCTGCACCGCGTCCCGGTCGAAGCTGCCCGTCCGGTATCCCCGGCATCAGGGAATAATTCATCGTTAACCGATGCTTAAGACGCCAGCGCGAGGATCGCGGATCGAGGGCCGGCCTCCAGGCCCGAATGCTATGACTTGGGGATGCCCGCCATGAACACGTCAAATCTGGATTCCGCGGCCATCGAGGCCTTCGAGCGCGAGGATTTGCCGCCGCCCGGGAGCACTGGCGCCACGCGGCCGATCCCGGCGACCTGGATGCGCTGATCGAACTCGGCTTGATGTATGGCAACGGACGCGGCGGCGAACAGGACCACGCCGCCGGCCCGCACCTGTTTCGAGAAGGCCGCCGAAGCCGGCCACATGGAGGCCGAATACAGCCTCGGAGTCCTTTTCAATGCGGGCCTCGGGGTCGAGATCGATGCAGCCGAAGCCGCTTATTGGTACACCCGGGCGGCGGAACAGGGCCATGCGCTGGCGCAGTGCAACCTGGCGATCCTTTACGAGAACGGGCTGGGCGTGACCCGCGACTTCTATAAGGCGGTCGACCTTTACGGCCGTTCCGCGGAGAGCGGCAATGTCGTTGCCGTCTTCAACCTTGGTGTCATGTGCGAGAACGGCACCGGCATGGAGACGGACCAGGAGCGGGCGGTGAAACTCTACCGACTCGCGGCCGAGTCGGGCCTCGCCGCCGCCCAGCACAACCTCGCCGTCATGGTGAGCGAGGGGCGCGGCATCGAAATGGATGCCGATGAGGCGGTCACATGGTTCGAGGCCTCGGCCGAACAGGGCTACGAGCCGGCCCAAAAGAATCTCGCCCTGCTTCGGTCGGCCGCCGAATAATCGCTCCCCCTCCCCTTCTGCTTGGCCCGAAGTTTGCCTTGTTTTTGGGCGTACGAGTGAAGAAAGGGCGGATGCGAGCGATGAAATCAGGTGTAATCCGAGGCTCGAGGCGCCTTCGCCGTGACATGAGCGCCGACCGGCACGCTTCGCCTGGTAGGCAAAAACCGCCGCTGACGGATTGAGGCGCGGCCCATGTCGATCACCCAGATCATGCAGTCGGCGGTGTCGTCCCTGAACACCCAGGCGGCCGCCATCGACATCACTTCGACCAATATCGCCAATATCAACACGGAGGGCTATGCCCGCCGCCAGGCGATCCTCGAACCCCTCGTCCTCGACGGCCAGACCGCCGGCGTGGAGCTGAGCCAGGCACGCCACGTCATCGACCGCTTCCTCGAGACCGAGCTGCTCTCGGCCTCGGCGAGCACCGGCCTCTATCGAGCCCAGGCCGATCTACACGATCGCCTGCAGGACTTTCTCGGCCGCCCGGACCTCGACCTGACCCTTTCGGCCCGTCTCGATCAAGTCTTCGCCTCCTTCACCCAGCTGGCGGTCGAACCGGACGAGCCGGCCCGCCGCCTGCAGACGGTGGATGACCTGCGCACGTTCGCCGCCGAACTCAACCGGTTGAGCGACCAAATCCAGGCCCTTCGCGGCGAAGCGGAGAACCGGGTCGCCATCGACGTCAACCAAGTCAACATCGCGCTGGCGCGGATCGACGAGCTCAACCGCGAAATTTCACACCTCAAAATTACCGGGGGAAATGCCTCGGCCCTGATCGATGAGCGGCAACGGGCGCTCAACGACATTGCCGAACTGATCGACCTGCACGTGATCGAAGCGAGCGACGGGCAGATAGACATCTACACGCGCTCCGGCGTGACGCTCCTGGACGGCAAGCGCCGGGTGTTGACGTTCGACCCGGCGGGATCGGTCGACAGCGGCACCCGGTTCAATCCGATCCTGGCTTTCCGCCTCGATCCGAGCGGCAACCAGGTGGGGACGGGCGAGCCGCTCTATCCCAAGCTTCGCGCCGGCGCGATCAAGGGCCGGATCGACATGCGCGATATCGCGTTCCCCCAACTGGCGGCCGAGGTCGGCAACCTTTCGGCCATGGTGATCGACCAGATCAACCGGGTTCACAACGCGCATTCCGCGGTACCGGCGCCGACCAGCCTGACCGGGATCGATACCGGTCTCGGCGCGGGCGATCCACACGGCTTCACCGGCATCGTCGATTTCGTCCAGCTCGCCGCCGACGGCTCGATCCAGGCGCGGGCGACGATCGACTTCTCGACCCCGGGCTTGACCACGCTGGGCGACGTCGTCACGGCGGTGAACGCGGCGCTGCCGGGCGCGAGCCTTGGCCTTGCGAACGGCGTCATGTCCTTTGCCGCCACGGCGCCGGGCAGCGGCGTCGCCATCGTCGACGATTCGACCACGCCGTCCGCGCGGGGCGGGCGCGGCTTCGCCCATTTCTTCGCGATGAACGACCTGATGCGGGCGAGCGCGCCGGCCCATTTCGACACCGGCTTCGCCGCCGGCGATGCGCATGGCTTCGGCGCCGTCGGCACGGTCGACATTCGCGTCGACGGGCCAGGTGGTCAGACCATCCGCCAGCACACTCTCGATTTTGCCTCGGGCTTCACCACCTTCGGCGACGTCCTGGCCGACCTCAACACCGCCTTCACCGGTATCGCCAGCTTCGCCCTCGACGCCGACGGACGGCTGGTCTCCACGATGGCGACCGCGAACGAGAGTAGGCACGTTTCGGTCGCGGCCGACAGTACGCTCAGGGGGACCACTTTGCTGACCTTCTCGGCGCTCTTCGGCCTCGGTCGCCGCTTCTCCATGGACGCGGCCAGCTCGGTCGAGGTCGTGGATCGGATCGTCGCCGATTCCGGCCTGCTGTCGACGGCGGCGTTGGATCTCACCGTGGCGGCGGGCGATCCGGCGATCAACGTTGGCGATAATTCAGGCGCGCTCGCGCTACAGGCCCTCGACGGTCAGCCGCAGAGCTTCCGCGCGGCGGGCGGCCTGGCGGCAATGACGACGGAACTGCCACGCTACACCGCCCTGGTGCTCGGCGGGGTAGGCCAGGACGCCGCCCGCGCCGCCAGCCTGGCCGACGACCGTGCCATCCTGCTGGAGGAAGTGAAGGCCCGGCGCCAATCCTACTCCGGCGTCAACCTCGACGAGGAACTCTCCAATATGATCATCTACCGAAACGCGTACAACGCCGCCGCGCGGATGATCAGTACGGCGAACGAAATGTTCGACATTCTGTTGCAAATCACCAGGTAGGCGAAGGTGCCAGATGACACGGGTCACCAATCTCGGGCAACACCAGAGCGCGCTGCTGAGCCTGATGCGCGGTCAGGAGAACCTGTTCGACAGCAACCGGCGAATCTCCACCGGAAAGGAAGCGGCGCGTTTCGACCAGTTGGACGGGCGGGGCGCCAGCCTGCTCGGCACCAAGGCGGTGAAGTCGCGCATCACCGCCACCATCGAGGCCAACCAGCGGATCGGCCAACGCCTGGAAATGTACAACGTCACTCTCGGCTCGCTCGCGGAGGCCGCCGACACCTTGCGCCAGGAAGTGATCAAGGCGGTCGGCAACAACTCCGGCATCGCGTTGATCGACAGCGTGCGTAGCCTCTTCGACCGCGCCGTCGACATCGTCAACACCCGCTTCGACGGCCGTTACATATACGCCGGCACCCGCACGGATACGCCGCCATTCACCGCCGACAGCGAGGCCAAGCTGCTGGCACTCGCGCAGACCAGCGACGGCTTCGTCAACAACCAGGACTTGATTACCCCCGAGATCGACGAAGGTCGAACCCTGTCCTACGGCGTGCTGGCAAACGACGCGGCCCAGGATTTGATGGATTCCCTTCGCCGGCTGATGCAGTTCGAGAACGGCACCCTGCCGCCGGGCGCGGCCGGCGGCGGGCCCGCCAGCTCCTTCGGCGTCACTCTGACCGCGGCCCAACGCGATTTCCTCCTGGGCGAGCTCGCCAGCATCAAAGCCTCGATCCAGACCGTGCGCGACGCCGAGGCGAGGAACGGCGTCCGCATGGCGGAGCTCGATAAGCTCGCCACGCGTCAGGAGGACGAGCTGGTGTTCTTGACCGGCTTCATCTCCGATATCGAGGACACGGACTTGCCGGAAGCGGTGGCGAAACTGAACCAGGACCGTACCGCGCTGGAGGCAACGATCCAGATCACCGCGCGGCTCGGTAGAATTTCACTGCTCGACTTCATCTGAGCGAGACGATGGCATGATCGACGAGGGCTGGAGCGATTTCGATCTGGTGACGGGCGCCGCCGGTTTTATAGGCTCGCACCTGGTGGACGGGTTGCGGGCCCGCGGTCGGCGGGTCCGGGCCGTCGACAATTATGCGACGGGCGGCCCACACAACCTCGCCCACCGGGCGGACGACGCCAGCCTGGAGCTGATCCGGCTCGACATCCGCGATTCGGAGGCCGTGGCCGCTGCCGCCCTGGGCGCCAAGCGGATCTTCCACCTCGCCGCCATGGCGGACATCGTACCCTCGATCCAGAACCCGGCCGTCTATTTCGAAAGCAACGTCACCGGCACCTTCAACGTGCTGGAGGCGGCCCGCGCGGCCGGGACCGAGCGGCTGGTCTATGCCGCGTCCGGTTCCTGCTACGGCATCCCCGACACCTACCCGACGCCGGAAACGGCGCCGATCCAGCCGCAATATCCCTACGCGCTGACCAAATATCTGGGCGAGGAGAGCGTGATGCACTGGGGCCAGGTCTATGGCCTGGGTGTCACCTCGCTCCGCTTCTTCAACGTCTATGGACCGAGGAGCCGGACCTCGGGCGCCTATGGCGCGATGTTCGGCGTCTTCCTGGCCCAGCTGCTGGCGGGTGAGCCGATCACCATCGTCGGCGACGGCACCCAGAGCCGTGACTTCACCTGGGTCGGCGACGTGGTCTCCGCCCTGCTGACGGCGGGAGAGGGTGGGGCGGAAGGCCGAATTCTGAACGTCGGCTCGGGGTCCGATGTCGCCGTCAACCGGATCGTCGAACTGCTGGGCGCCGCGCGCGCCGTGCACATCCCCAAACGGCCGGGCGAACCGGACCGTACCCTCGCCGACATCGCCGAAATCAGCCGTGTCCTCGACTGGTCGCCCGAGACCGATATCGAGACCGGAGTCGAGGCGATGGTGGAGAACATCGGCTATTGGCGCGACGCGCCGGTCTGGACCCCCGATGGTATCGCCGAGGCGACCCGGGACTGGTTCCGCTATCTCTCGCCGAGGACCGAGACGGCCACGAGGTCGCTTCCGGCCCGAGGCTGATTCCCGTTGGAGCATTTTCGGATCGAGCGAGGCGGGCCCGCGCCCCGGCAATTCCGCTTGACCGGAAAATGTTCTAGTCTCGGGACCACCCGCGGCGTACGCGCGACGGTGCGCCGGCCTGGCTCGGAGCCCTTGGCTCATGGCGCAGACGATCATCGAAAACGAGCCGGCCATCCGGCTCGGCTGCTTTCTCGCCGTGCTTGCGGTGATGGCGGCCTGGGAACATGCCGCGCCGCGCCGCCGGCGCGGTTTTCCGCGCACTCGGCGCTGGCCGAGCAATCTCGCCCTCGTCGTTCTGAACGGCTTGCTCGCGCGGCTCGTCTCGCCGATCGCCGTCGTGGCGCTCGGCGAACTGGCGGCCGCACGCGGCTGGGGCCTCCTGAACCAGATGGAGGCACCGATCTGGCTCGCCCTGCCGCTCGGCATGCTGCTTCTCGACATGGCCATTTATTGGCAGCACCGGCTATTTCACGCGGTACCGGCGCTCTGGCGGCTGCATCGGATGCATCACGCGGACCTCGATTTCGATGTCACCACCGCCGGGCGTTTCCACCCCTTGGAGATCCTGCTGTCGCTGGCCATCAAACTCGCGGTGGTGATCGCCCTCGGCCCACCGGCCGTGGCGGTTCTGCTCTTTGAAATCCTGCTGAACGCCGGGGCGCTGTTCAACCACGCCAACGTCGCCATTCCCAAGGCGATCGACCGGCGCCTGCGTCTCCTTGTCGTCACGCCCGACATGCACCGGGTGCACCATTCGATCCGAAGAGACGAGACCGACAGCAATTTCGGTTTCAACTTCCCCTGGTGGGACCGGCTGTTCGCCAGCTATCGGGCGCGGCCGGCCGACGGCCACGAGGCGATGGTGATCGGTATCGAGGCGTTCCGCGACGCGGCCGAGCTCCGCCTCGACCGGCTGTTGTCGCAGCCCTTCCGAAAAGCAGGCTGAGGCCATGGTCCGTGTCGCCAGCATGCCGATGTACGATTTCCCCGAAATCGCGCCGGCGCTCGACGAACTTTGGGCCGGGCTGCGGCGGAACCTCGCGGCCGAGGGCCTCGCGGAGATCCCGCGCGCGCTGGTCCACGACCGCGATCTCCGTGCGCTCTGGAACGATTCCGATCTCTGGTTCTCGCAATGCTGCGGCTACGATCTGATCGCGCGCTATCGTGGCCACCTGCGCCCGCTGGCGACGCCCCATTACGGCGCGCCCGAATGCCGGGGATGGGAATACGCGAGCGTGGTCGTCGTGGCCGACGATCGGGAGGGCGAGGATATTCGGGATCTCGCCGGAACCCGTTGCGCCGTCAACGGGCTCGAATCCCATTCGGGCACGCATTCGCTGCGCGCGCTCGTGGCGCCGCATCATCGCGCCGGCAAGTTCTTCGCCTCCGTCGTGGAAAGTGGCGCGCATATCCACAGTCTGGCCATGATCCGCCGGGGCAACGTGGATGTCGCGGCAATCGACTGCGTCACCTACGCACTGCTCGAACGCCACCGTCCCTCGGCGCTCGCCGGCGTTCGTCGCTTTGCGCTCACCAGCCACGCGCCGGGCATTCCCTATGTGACGCATGCGACCACCAGCGCGGACGACGTTTCCCGCATGCGGGCCGCCCTGTACGAGACCTTCGTCGAGCCGGATTTGACCGCGGTGCGTCAAGCGCTGCTGCTGGAGCACCTCGAAACGACGGAACTCGCCCATTACCAGCGGATCGCCGAGATCGCCGAGGCGGCCGGGGCGCTCGGATATCCGAAACTGGCCTAAACCGCCCCCGGATTGACGGCGCCCTCGGCGCGCGGGATTGTGGGCGCTGGCAATTCCATGCACCCCTGAAGGCAAACCCATGTCCGAGAGACATTTCCGGCCCTTCGATCATCCCGCCGCCTGGCGGGCGAGCGACTTTGCCGCCAAGGATGATCTCGCCGTCGAGCTGGAAGGCCGTCATCTGGATGCCTTGATGACGGCGGTGGCGGGTCTGGGCGACGCCATGGCCGCGCACGGAGCGATCACGCCCGAGAGTTTCCCCCTGACGGCGATCCGCGACGACGTGAAGGCCTGGCGGGAAGAGGTCCAGCGGGGATGCCGCATCGTGCTGCTCAGGGGCTTTCCCGTGCGGGACCTGCCGCTCGAGACCTTGCGCGCCATGTATCTCGGCCTCGGCGTGCATTTCGGCCGTCCGGTCTCGCAGAGCGCCATGGGCGACCTCGTCGGCGACGTAGTCGACGTCGGCGGCAAGGATCGGCGCGAACGGGCCTACCGAAACAGCCGCGAGCTGAAATTTCACACCGACCGCTGCGATCATGTCGCCATGCTCTGCATCCGCCCGGCGGCGGCGGGCAGCATCAGCGGCTACGCCAGCGCGCTCGCCGTTCACAACACCATCCTGGCCGAGCGGCCGGACCTGCTGGCGCCGCTCTACGCCGGCTTTCACCACCACCGCTTCGGGGAGCAGCCGCCGGGCGCGCCGCCGGTGACGGCGGAGCGGATCCCGATCTTCTCGGTGACGGACGAGGTGCCGAGCGTGATCTACATCCGGGGCTATATCGATCTCGCGGTCGAGGAGGGTCATGTCGCGCCGAGCGATACCGAGATCGAGGCCCTGGACTTCATGGACGATGTTGCCAACCGGCCGGAGATCCGGTTCGAGTTCCGCCTGGAGCCGGGCGAGGCCACCTTCACCAACAACTGCCTGTTGCTGCACACCCGCACCGCCTTCGAGGATTCGGAAAACCCGAGCCTGAAACGCCACCTGCTTCGCCTCTGGCTCCGCGAAGATGCCCGCCCCATGGCCCCTGGCGTCATCCTCCACAAGGGCCGCGCCGGCATCGAGGCGCGGGACGGCAAGGGGACCTACTACACGCCCGCGTCGCCCGATTCCGGAAACTAGAGTCTTTTCCGTTCAAGCGAAATCGCCGGGCCGCGCCCCAAGCGGCGCGTCAACCCGAGCGCCCAGGCTTTCGAGGGGTGCGACCTGCGGGCCCCGTACATCAGGCCGTGGGCGCATTCGTGGAGCGGCGTGCGCAAGAGACGGTCGCCGTCCTTCGAGATCCACCCGCGACACGGCCTCGCCGACCCGCGTCGCGAACCCAATCCCCCCGCCGCCAGGCGGATGCCGAGCGAACGCGGAAAGTCCCGGATCATGTTCCGCCTCGCCAGACGCCGGCCGATCAACTGGGCGCGGGCTTCCACCAACATCCGCCCGCGCCGCGCCCGCTCGCTCTTCACCTCCACCCGGCGGATGAAGTCGAAGCGCGCGCCAGCCGGTCCGACTGCGTCCCCGTCCCCAAGACGATCCGCTCCGGCCAGGCGCGGCGCGCCCGCAAAACCTCGAATACCGCATCCGGGGAGAGGGCCGGCCGGGACAAATATTGAAAGGGTCTAGCCCGGCACCGCCGCTCGGGCCGCCTCGGCCCGGAAATGGGGTGCAACCTCGCTCATGAAGAGCCGCAGGCTCGCCATCGCGTGTTTGTGCGTCATGGGCCCCAGGCGGAAGCTCAGGATCAGGCCGCCGATGCCGATCGCCTCGATCTCGGCGATCCGCCGGCCGACGGAGTCGGGCGTGCCGAGGATCAGCGCGTCCTCCGGCCGGTTACGGGCCGCCGTGCCCTTTTCGTGGTGCATACGGATGCCCTGCTCCTTGTAGACCCGCTCCCGCATCGCCGCGCGGTGCGCCGCCTGCTCGGCGAAGGCGGGAAGCGCGATTTCCTCGGCCTCCGCCTGGCTTTCGGCGACGAAGACGTTGCGCCAGGCCCAGCTTTGCTCGAGGCAGTGCTCGACATGGGCGGCGGGGTGTCCGGCCTCGGTTGCCGCGTGCCCGTAGAGGTCCACACGGCGGCGGATGTTCTCGGTCGACTGCACGTTCATCATGAAGGGCCGGCCCTCGGCGCCGAGGTCGCGGAGCGAGGCCTCGCCGCTCGCCGCCCGGATGAGCCGGGGATGCGGCCGGGTGAAGGGCCGGGGGCGGAGCAGCGGCAGGCTCAGGTTCCAGAATTTGCCGGCGTGGGAGAAGTTCTCCGTCGTCCAGGCGCCGATCATCACCGCCTCGGCCTCGATCAGCCGTTCCTGGGCCTCCTCGGGGTCGATACCGTAGCCGTTGTATTCATAGATGTTGTGCGCCGTGCCCCGCCCGAGGCCGACGATCAGCCGGCCGTGCGAGATGTTGTCCAAGAGCGCCATCTGCTCGGCGAGGCGGATGGGGTGGTGGAGCGAGACCTGGGCGACGGCGAAGCCGACCTGGATTTGTCCCGTCTGGGCGGCGACGGCGCCGGCGAAGCTGACGGGATCGACATAGGCGCAGTTGCCGTCGAAGTGATGCTCGGCGAGCCACAGGACGTCCATGCCGAGTTCGTCCGAAAGCCGCGCCTCGGCCAAGGTCTCGTCGATGACCCGGCCATCCTCGTCGGGAACGCGGCTCTCGGGGAAGAGAAAATTACCGAACCGCATGGGCGTGCCTAGTACTCGCCATTATGAATCATGGGGTGGCCCGGACGTCCGATGGTAACCCCTAACCGGCCTTGCGGTCGAGAGCGGCCCGCATTAGCTCCATCCGGTCGTTGCCGAAGTACATGTCGTCGCCGTCGATGAAGAAGGTGGGCGAGCCGAAGCCGCCGCGCTCGATGATCTCGTCGGTGGTCGCGAAGAGGCGCTGTTTGATGTCGTCCTCGCCAATCCGTGTGAGAAAGACCTCGGAATCGAGACCGGCCGCCGTGGCGACGTCGCCCAGGACGGCCGAATCGGAGATGTCGCGGTCGTCTTGCCAGTAGGCCTGAAATACCGCGCGCGAGTAGGCGGAAATGCGCCCCTCGTCGATGGCGAAGAAGGCCCCGCGCAGTGATTTGACGCTCACCACCGGCGAGACGCTGGGCCGGACCATCTTCAGGCCCAGGTGCCTTGCCCAGTCGGCCATATCCTTGCGGTAGTAGGCGTCCTTGGGCGGCACCGGATTCTCGCGGCGACGATAGACGGTCGGGTTCACCTTGTTGAAAACGCCGCCCACCAGGAAGGGCTTCCACGACAATTCGGCGCCGTTGTCGGCGGCGAGGGACTCGATCCGCTCGAAGGCGAACCAGGTCCAGGGGCTCGAATAGTCGAAAAAGAACTCGATCGTCGCCATCGCCGCCGTCACTCCGGTTTTGTCGATTCGTTGATTGCCACCGACTCTGCCCGATCGGTCGAAACAACTGAAACCTTTTCTGGCCAGCGTGGACGTGGAAGCGAAACATCCGCTCCCCAAATCATCATCGACGCCGATGTCGTCCACGAAGCACCGGGGCGCCGGCGGAGAGGCGAGAAAGGAAACGCCATGTGTACACATCGACTGGTCCGCGCCACCAGCCATGGCAACGGCTTTGCCCCCAGGGGCGCGCGTCGTGCCGTGGGTCCGGGCCCTCTGGCGGCCGCCGCCGCCGTCCGCGACCTCGTCCTCCGCTTGTACCGCCAGCACCAGATCCGTCACGAACTCGACCGGCTGGACCCGCGAATTTGCCAGGACATCGGCTTGGAAAAGAGCGACGTCTGAAAACCGTCTCGGGCCCGAGCGGGTCCGAGCAGGGAGAAGGAGTGACCCCGATGGTCGTAAGCCATGGAGCCTTCGAAATCCGCCGCTTCTTCGAACTCTCGGGCCACCCCGGCATCGATAAGCCGATCACGCCGGCCAGCGTCCGGGCCCCGGCGTGGCGTCCGGGCGTGGAGAGTGGCGCCCCGAGGTCCGGTGCCACCGTTTGGCCGACGTCATGGCGGATCGAGTCTCGGGCCAGGGCGCGCGCGAAGCCGCTTCCGCCGGGGGCCGGGTTGATGCTAAAAGCCGCCCACCATGACGGATCCGGCGCGCATACGTAACTTCGCGATCATCGCCCACATCGATCACGGCAAGTCGACGCTCGCCGACCGTTTGATCGAACAATGCGGCGGGCTCGAGAAGCGGGAGATGACCGAGCAGGTGCTCGACTCGATGGAACTCGAGCGCGAGCGCGGCATCACCATCAAGGCGCAGACCGTGCGCCTCGACTACCGCGCCGCCGACGGCCGCGACTACGTGCTGAACCTGATCGATACGCCCGGCCACGTCGACTTCGCCTACGAGGTGAACCGCAGCCTCGCCGCCTGCGAGGGCGCGCTGCTGGTGGTCGACGCCAGCCAGGGGGTGGAAGCGCAGACGCTGGCCAACGTCTACCAGGCGATCGACAACGACCTGGAGATCGTGCCGGTCCTGAACAAGATCGACCTCGCCTCGGCCGAGCCGGATCGCGTCATCGAGCAGATCGAGGACGTGATCGGCATCGACGCCCAGGACGCGGTGCCGATTTCCGCCAAGACTGGCCTCGGCATCGACGCGGTTCTGGAGGCGCTGGTCACTCGCCTGCCGGCGCCGGTGGGCGACGCGGCGGCACCGCTCAAGGCCCTGCTGGTCGACAGCTGGTACGACCCCTATCTCGGCGTCGTCGTCCTCGTGCGCGTCATCGAGGGCCGGGTCGCGAAGGGCATGCGGATCAAGCTGATGGCGGCCGGCACCAGACACCTGGTGGACGAGGTCGGCATCTTCCGGCCCAAGCACCAGAAGATCGCCTCGCTCGGCCCCGGCGAGATCGGCTACATCACCGCCTCCATCAAGGACGTGGGCGAAACCCAGGTGGGCGACACAATCACGGAAGAGAAGCGGCCGACGGCGGCGGCGCTTCTCGGTTGCAAGCCTTCCGTCTCCGTCGTCTTCTGCGGCATTTTTCCGCTCGACGCGGCCGACTTCGACGATTTGCGCAACAGTCTCGCCAAGCTGCGCCTAAACGACGCCAGCTTCCAATTCGAGATGGAGAGTTCCGCCGCCCTCGGCTTCGGTTTCCGCTGCGGCTTCCTGGGCCTCTTGCACATGGAGATCGTGCAGCAGCGCCTGGAGCGCGAATTCGGCCTTGAACTGATCACCACCGCGCCGAGCGTGATCTACCGCATGCACATGACGGATGGCGAAATGGTGGAGATCCACAACCCCGCCGACATGCCCGACCCGGTGAAGATCGACTATATCGAGGAACCCTGGATCCGCGCCACCATCCTGGTGCCGGACGAGTTTCTGGGCCAGGTGCTGAAGCTCTGCGAGGAGCGGCGCGGCATCCAGGTCAACCTCACCTATGTCGGCAACCGGGCCATGGTCGACTACGGCCTGCCCCTGAACGAGGTGGTGTTCGACTTCTACGACCGGCTGAAGTCGGTGAGCCGGGGCTACGCCAGCTTCGACTATCACCTTGACGACTATCGCAAGGACGACCTGGTGAAGATGTCGGTCCTGGTCAATGGCGAGGAGGTCGACGCGCTGGCCACCATCGTGCATCGCAGCCGGGCCGAGAAGCGCGGCCGGGCCATGTGCGAACAGTTGAAGGAGCTGATCCCCCGCCAGCTCTTCGCCATCGCGATCCAGGCGGCGCTCGGCGGCCGCGTCATCGCCCGCGAGACGGTCCGGGCGCTCCGCAAGGACGTGTTGGCCAAGTGCTACGGCGGCGACGCGACGCGCAAACGGAAACTGTTGGAAAAGCAGAAGGCCGGCAAGAAGCGCATGCGCACCTACGGCAAGGTGGAGATCCCGCAGGAGGCCTTCATCGCGGCGCTCAGGACGGGGGATTGAGGGCGGAGGGAGCGATATCGTCGCGCGAAGCCATTCACAAAGCGCCGGACGCGCCGGCAACGCCACTCCAGAGGGCCGTTTCCTACCTCCTCGTCTCCGTCATCGTCCTATCGATCTTCGGCCTCGTCGTCTATGTCCTTGGCGGCATGTACTTCCTGATCGAGGACATCGACCGTCCCATCGATCATCAACGCATCGCCCTGATCGACGCCGACCTGTCGCCGCTTCGCGAGCTGAATCAGACCTGGTCCGACGCCGTTCGTTGACCCCTTTTCCCTTTACCTCGTAGCAGAGACGCACCGGATAGCTTCCCCACTCTTGACGGAATGCCGTCAGGACCGAGGGAGCTATTCCGGCCGGGTCTCGGCAAAGGACGGCGCGGCGGCGGCGAAGGCGTCGTGCCAAGCCACGAGGTTTGGGTGACCGGTCCGCCACTGGCCATCTTGCCTGAAATCGAGGTAGCCCAAGGCAATCGCCACGCACAAGGTGCCGTAGTCGAGGACGGGGTCGGTGCCGGCGAGTTCGCCTTCGAGATGCGCGAGGCCCCGATCGATCTTGGCCTGCTGGTAGTCGACCCAGGCTTGCACCCGGTGGCTCTCGGGCCGGAAGCGGCCCTCGTAGACGATGAGGACGCCGGCCTCGAGCATGCCGTCGGCGAGCGCGCCCCGCGTCAGCACCTCGAAACGCGCCCGCCCGGCGGCGGGGAACAGGATCGGCGCCGCCGCGAGCCCGTCGAGGTATTCGCAGATGACGGGACTGTCGAAAACGACGCCGCCGTCCTCCAGCACCAGCGCCGGGATCTTGCCGAGCGGGTTCGCGGCATTGAGTTTCGCGTCATTGTCGGCCGGCACGACCTCCTGTAAGTCGATGTCGTTGCCCACGCCGGTGATCGCCGCGGCCATCCGCGCCTTGCGCACGAAGGGCGAGGCGGGCGAGCCGTACAAGGTCATCATCTTTCGACACTCCCTTCAGTCATCGTCGTTCGAGTCGTCGCTCGAGTCAGAGGTGGAATCGGACGAGTCCTCGTCTTCGCCCGCCTCGGAGAGGTCGTAGTGCTCGCGCTCGACGATCAACGGGCCGCCGACGCCGGAACGGCCGCCGCCACCGCCGCCACGGCCCTTTAGCGCGAAGACGATAATCACCACGACGATGATCCCGATGATGAAGATGCCGATGAGGATTTCCATGGCCCCGCGCCTCCCGGGCTTACGGCTTCAGCACGACCCGGCCCAACACGTTGCCGGCGACGAGGTCCTCGATCGCGCTGTTGGCGGCCTCCAGTGGGCGGGTCTCGATCGGGATCGGCGGCACCCGGCCGGCCTTCACCAACGCCATCAGCTCGTGCATCTCGCGCAAATTGCCGACATAGGAGCCGAGCATCGAGATCATCTTCAGCGGGAAGAAGGGCAACGGCACCTGGCTCTTGTCGCCGTAGAGTCCGACCTGGACCTGGACGCCGCCCTTGCGCAGGCAGTCCACGCCGAAGCGCGAGGTCTCGGGCCGGCCGACGAAGTCGATCGTCGCCGCCGCGCCGCCGCCGGTTATTTCCAGCACCTTGGCAATCGCGTCCGGCTCCGAATTGTCGATGGTCTCGTGCGCCCCCACCTGACGGGCGGCGGCCCGCTTGGTGCCGTCGACGTCGGCCGTGATCAGCTTGGCCGGCGTCACGGCGGAGGCGAAGTGCACCGCGCTCAAACCGACGCCGCCGGCGCCGATGGTCATCAGGTAATCGTCGGGGCCGAGGTTGGGGATCTTGCGCAGCGCGCTATAGGCGGTCAGTCCCGAACAGGCATAGGTGCAGGCGAGGTTCTGCTCGACGCCGGTGTAATCGACCAGATACTTGGCGTCCGGCACGATGACATAGTCGGCATAGCCGCCGTCGACCCGGGTGCCGATGACCCGGGGCGTGGCGCACAGGAGCTCGGTCTCGCCGCTTTGGCAATGCACGCAGTCGCCGCAGCCGATCCAGGGATAGACGATGTAGGAGGCGCCGACCTCGACGCCGTCCGCCTCCGGGCCCAGCTTCTCGACCGTGCCCAGCGGCTCGTGCCCCATGGTGAAGGGGGTGTGGACGCCCCGGTCCTCGACCCGGATGAACTCGCCGTCGCCCAGGTTGAAGCCGCCCTCCCAGATATGCAGGTCGCTGTGGCAGACGCCGCAGGCGGTGACACGGACCAACACCTCCTTGCCGGTGGGCTCCGGCGTTTCCATCTCGCGAAGCTCCAGCGGCTTCCCCCACTCGACGACTTGCATGGCCCGCATGGCGTATTTCCTCCCGACCCGGCGGCGTTCGCGTTCGCCCGCCATGATAGTCGCGGGAGAGGCCGGCAACCATACCCGGGGAAACGGGACCGCCATGGGCTCGACGCCGGCGGCTGAAACTCAAAAGGCCCAGCCAGGACCGGCCGGGCCATCTCGAATGGGGAGTGGTGGGCGCACAAGGACTCGAACCCCGGATCCGCTGATCAAGAGGCAACGGTATCAAGTCGTGAATATTTGATCGTATAACAATAATTGGCTCCAGTTCCGTGAATGTATAAGAAAATGTGTCGGAAACGCCATGCCGCCTTGGTTTGGGGCGGTATACCAGATGTCTGCTCGCGCGACTTAAGTCGCTCCGCTCGCGTCCATGCCGGGGACCCTGGGGATGATTCGAACCACGGCCGCGGACGGCGCCGGGATCGCGGTGCGCCACGCAACGCCGGGAAATCAGTATACTGGACCGCCGCCCTGTATTCGCGGCCCTTTGTTTTTCCTATCGGCCGGGCGTCACGCGCCGCTCCGGCGCCCTTCCCTTGATACCCAGGAGACGCCGGCATGGCGGATAGCTACGATTACGTCGTCATCGGAGCCGGCTCGGCCGGCAGTGCCATCGCCGCGCGCTTGACCGAGGACCCGGATTGTTCGGTACTGCTGCTCGAAGCGGGTGGCGAGGACACCAATCGATGGATCCATATTCCACTGGGTCTCGGGCGGTTGATACAAAACGAGCAGGTCGCCTGGCAGTTTTCCACCGAACCCGAACAACACATGAAGGGGCAGACGCTGTTGTGGCCACGGGGCAAGGCGCTTGGCGGTTCGAGCAGCATCAACGGCATGATCTATGTGCGCGGCGCGGCGCGCGATTACGACCGCTGGCGTGATCTGGGCTGCCCGGGCTGGGGCTACGACGATGTGTTGCCGATCCTGAAACGTCAGGAGCACCGGCCCGAGGGCGATCCGCGCTACCGCGGGCAGGGCGGCCCCATCGTGGTAACCGATGTCCGCCATCGTGATGCCCTGACCGAAGGTTTCTATCACGCCTGCCGTCAGTCCGGCATTCCCGCCACGGCGGACTACAACGCCGAGCAGTACGAGGGCGTCTCCTACCTGCAACTGTCGACCACCCGCCGTGCCCGACGCTGTAGCACGGCGGTGGGCTATCTGCGCAAGGCGCGTAACCGTCCCAATCTGGATATACGCACCGAGACCATGGTCCAAAGACTCCTGGTCGAGGGCAACCGGGCGATCGGAGCGTGCGTTTCGTCGGCAAACGACGGTTCCCCACAACCCGCGACCAGCGAGGTGCGCGCCAGCCGCGAGGTGATCCTCTGCGCGGGTGCCATCGGTTCGCCCCACATTCTGGAACTGTCCGGTATAGGCAACTCCGCCGTGCTCGAGGCCGCCGGCGTCGCGCCGGTCAAACATCTACCTGGCGTCGGCGAGAACTTGATTGATCATCTGCAGGTTCGCACCTCCTATGAGTGTTCGCGGCCGATCACCATCAACGACACGCTGCGCAGCCCCCTGCGGGGAGCCAAGGCGGGCTTGCAATATCTGCTCACGCGCCGCGGCCTGCTAGCCACGCCCTCGGTAACCGTCCACGCCATCGCCCGTAGCGGACTCGACCCGGACGGGCCCGATCTCAAGATCCAGCTGGCGCACATCAGCGGAATGGACCGGTTCTCCTATTCAAAGGACCTCGGCGTGGACAAATTTCCCGGCTTCAACATCGGCGTCTTCCGATTGCATCCGACCTCGCGGGGATCGGTCCACGCCTCATCGACCGACTCGCGCCAGGCGCCGAGGATTCACGCCAATTATCTGTCCACGGAAGATGACGTCGAGGCAACCGTCAAAGGCCTGCGGATGTGCCGGGACATTGCCTCTCAGGCGGCCTTCTCCGACCTCATCGTTCGAGAAGTGCGCCCGGGCCCCGAGGTCGGAAGCGAGGACGAGTTGCTCGACTACGCCCGCGGCTGCGGACAAACCTCATACCACCCGATTGGCACCTGCAAGATGGGCGGCGACGCGATGGCCGTGGTCGACCCGGCTCTGAAGGTGCATGGCATTGTCGGCTTGCGGGTCGCCGACGCCTCGGTGCTGCCGCTGATGATCTCGTCCAACACCAATGCACCGTCGATTCTGATTGGCGAGCGTTGCGCGGATCTGATCAAGGCGGAGCGATAGGAAAGGCTCAATTCGTAAAACGTATGCATTTGTGATAGAATGCCCGGAACGTCAGGAGGTTGGGTCATGGACGGCAAGGGTTTCCAGGTGTGGCTTTCGGCGGCGCGCGGGCTGACGCGCGTGCAGCGGCACGAGGCGCTCGCGGTGCTGTCGGGCCGGAGCGAAGGCGAGGCATCGAAGGCCGCGATCGAGCTTGGTGTGGACGAGGCCCGGCGCTGTCCGCACTGCGCGAGCGAAGGGGCGGTTTCGCGCGGTATGGCGCGGGGTCTGCGGCGCTACCAGTGCAAGGGCTGCGGCAGGACCTTCAACGCGCTGACCGGTACGCCGCTGTCGGGCCTGCACCACAAGGAACGCTGGCTGTCGTTCGGGGCGTCGCTGGCGGAGGGGGAGACGGTGAAGGCCTCGGCGGCGCGCTGCGACGTGGCGGTGAGCACGGCGTTCCGCTGGCGTCACCGGTTTCTGGCGGCGGCGCGGAGCGATTCGGAGGTGCTCAAGGGGATCGTGGAAGCGGACGAGACCTACGTCCTGGAGAGCCGGAAGGGCGCGCGCGGGCTGGGACGCAAGGCACGGCGGCGGACCGGAGCGGGACGACGGTGAGCGCGGTGCTGCCCAGGGTCGACGCGGCGGCGCTCACGGCTGCTCTCGACCCGGTGGTCGCGAAGGACGCCCTGCTGGTCTCCGACGGTGGCGCGAGCTATCCACCTTGCGCCGCCGCGCTCGGGGTGAGCCACGAAGCACTCAACCGCTCGATGGGGGAACGGGTTCGGGGCGATCTGCATGTGCAGACGGTGAACAGCCGCCACAGCCGGTTGAAGGACTTCCTGCGTCCCCGCCGCGGCATCGCCACCCGCTATCTGGACAACTACCTGAGCTGGTTCCACCTCGTCGGCCTCGCCCCCGGCGCCAATGACCGAGCCTGCCTCGCCGCCGCCGTAACAAGGTGACGCATACAATTCACGAATTGAGCCATAGGAAAAGGGGGGTTATAGCGACCTGCGTTGCGTGCACCTCATCGCGGGTCGGCAAGCGCGACCGCGTGACCGCGCGTTCGGGCATCCGATGACCAGCTGAAATCGGGAAAGACTTCCTCGGAATAGGTATATTGGCACCGCAATTCTCGGGGCCAACGAATGCCGCCTTTTCACCGCGCCGGCGCGAAAATCGACCCGCGCCGGGCCCGCCGCCGGGCCGGAACGTGGCGCGAAAACCCGTCGCCGAAGGCGTCGACCGCGTGGGATCCATGTCTCTGATATGGCGTCCCGCCCGAGAGCACGCAAGGCGCCGGCGGTGGGGACGTAACATATTGATTCAAATAATCATTCGGGCGTCCGCGAGACGCCCGCCAGGATCCCAGGGCGGTCCTTCGCGTCCCGCCGCCCACCGCCGATGGGGCCCTCGGGACGGGTGTGCGGAGGCCCGGATTATGGCAAATATACCTCCAGGCAGACGTCGTCCAGGGGTGGCAAAAGGTACACATCGATGCGGCGAAAGTGGGCGTGAAGGAGGTCGAATCGGCCCGAAAAGCCTACTTTTGCCCCCGGCGGCGGGCTCGAGCGGCCGAAAGGCCGAGAATCGTCCCGGCGTCACCATGGCGTCGTTTTCCGCCGCGCCGGCGCGGCCGGGGCGTGCCATCGGGTCCTCGCCGTCGCGCCCCCGGGTCGGGCTCGCCCGGGCCGGGGCGGCGGTAAAGGATCTCCGACCGGCTCCGCCGGCGGGGTCTGGGTGATGGCGTCGTTCGGGATCGGGCCGAGAAGTGGATACTTCAAGACCGAGCCCGCCGACGGCACAACGCCATGCAACATGCAAGACGCGACCCCGATCCTCGGAAGACGGTAGGCATGCAGCAAACAAGACTTGTCCCCATGAGCGCTTGGCCACCAGGCGCTTTCCGCGCCGGCCACATGGAAACTCGCCGCGCGCATCCCAACAGGTCTGGCCGAGCTCCGGCGCGTCTATGCCGTGCAGCCGGACGCGCTCGCCGGCTACTTCGAGCGTGTCGCCGTCGATCACCCGGGCGCGGCCGGTGACGTCCGCCAGGGCGAGGGTGGGGAGGAGCGTGAGCAGAAGTGCGAGGCGGATCATGGTGGGGAGTGTAGCAGCGTCGAGCGGGTCTCGATTCAGCACCCGAAGAACAGACACTCTCCGCCCGTCAAAACGCTACTCGCCATCACGGCACCCAAAGCGAAGGCAACAAGCGACAGGATTCCGACCACGAGAGCCGTCTGGGTAACGCGGGTAGCCCACCGGTTCGCCTTGTCCTCGGTTCCTGACAGTGCGGCAATTTCCTGCTCTGGATATGGCTCCTCTTCTGACTTGCAAGCACCTGGGACCGAAGTAGAAATAGGTGAGTGCGTGAGCTTTCATACTCCAAAGCCATCGATCTCAGGTCCGATGATAGGTAGGCCTGCACGGTCGTAAGCGCGATGGTTATGAGGCCAACAACGAAGCACCCTATGCTCCACTGCGCCCACCCCATTTGCTCGACGAACCCTGTCCCCAGCAATTTAGCAAAAGCGGGAAACACCAGTAGGGCGCCACCATTTAAGAGAAACATCGAGCGGATGCCGAGGGTGGCGAAAGCCACCGACTGCGCGCGAGATTGGATATATTTCTCGTGAATGGGCCGTAGCGCTGTGTTCCATCTCTCTAGACTTACTCGGTGATCATCATTCGATTGCCGGATCAATTCGATGTCCAGCCGCGCCTGCTCGACTTCGAGGCTGAGTGATTCAATGTTGGTTGGCGAGTTCTCGGTCATTTCACCCTCATGCTCGCTCTACACCCAAATGTAACATGATCACGGCGATCGCGCTCACGGCGTGTCCGGCTTTTGAGGGCGCCGTGAACCGCCTACACTGGCGGTGCGCGACGACAGGGGTTCCAACCCCACGGCGCGGCCTCCGCCGTCGAGATGGGAGGCCCCGGCGGCGGGGGTTCTTGAGACTACCGCGACTCGCTCTCACCGAACTGCCGCCACTCCCGCCAGCCGCACGGACCGGCGGGATCGGGCCCTACTTCACGTAGCCGCCGAAGGGCAGGATTCCGAAGTCGATATCGAGATGATTGCACCATTCGTCATGGGCATGCGACGGCAGGGCCGACGGCTTCGAGGGCCTTTACCGATCAGATATATGCCTCCTTCCCGAAACCCATCGCCGCCCCCGGTTACGGGAAGGTCGGTTTCGGGACACGGTTCTGGGAGACGCGGAAGGGGGAAATGCGTCCCGTGGCAGGCCGCCGCCGCCGTCTACGAGAAACCTTCGTTTTCGGGAAGGCAGGCCGACGCTCGCTAGTTTGGCTCATCGTCGAGTAGCAAATTGAAGATCGGCACGAGGGCCGCCGCCTCGTTGACCGTGGGATCGCGGCCGATGGCGACCTCCGCGCCGTCCTTCAGGCCATCGCCGTCGCTGTCCGGGTCGAACGGATCGGTGCCCAGCGCGAATTCCTTCTCGTTCAACAGCCCATCGCCGTCCGCGTCCTCGCCTTCCGGCAGATTGGGAACATGCGGGTCCGAGCCCTGCTGGAACTCCTCCAGGTTGCTCAGGCCGTCGCCGTCGGGATCGTCGTCCGCATCGTTCGGGTTCTCGGGGTCGAGGCCGTGGGCGACTTCCCACGAATTCGTCATGCCGTCGCCGTCGCTGTCGGCGCTGTTCGGCAACAGCGGCAGGTTCAGGGAGACGAACGGGTTTTCCACCGTGCTCACCGGCACCTCGATATCATTGAAGGTCCGGACGAGATAGCCCAACCGGCTGCCCGTGACCCGGGCCGAGCCCGGCGGCATCACGACCACGTGCTCGCCGTTGATCTCCACGATCACCGTATCCGAAAAGACTCCCACCACGCCTTGCACCGCACTGCCCGCGAGGAGGGCGAAGTCCAGGTCGCTGTGCACGATTCCCTTCAGGATGCCGAAGGGCGCGTTGTTGTTGTTGGTCGTAAAGCTTTGCGTCTGGCTACTGGCCCGCATGGCGCCGAAGACGTCCACCGCCTCCACCTTCCAGTGATAGGTGGCGAGGTCCCGCAGCCCCGCCGTCGCGTCCACCGCCGCCGCCGAGGACGGCAGTTCCTCCAGCCGGTAGGCGCCGGGGGCGCCGTTGAAGGTCGTGAAACCCGTGCCATCGGCAATCAGGAGCGTATTAGGTGAGGTCATGGCCGTTCGGGTCCGTCGTATCGCCCCAATCGAAGATCCCCACTGTCTTCACCGTGGCGCCCGCCAGGGGCGAGAGCAGGTCAAAGGTGGCTGGCTGAGCATTGGTGCCGAGGTTCTTGTAGACCACCGAGCGCCGGGCCGGCGAGAGCGCCCCGGTCTCCACGTCCTGGACGTAGTAATAGACCTCGTACTTGCCGGGCGCGGTGAAGCCGTCGGCCAGCAGATAGAAGCGGTCGCCGTGGGGGTTGCCGGCGCCGCCGGGGGGCAGCAGCTGGCGGCGAGTGTAGTTCGTCTCCAACTGCTCGGTGCCGCCCTCGGGCGCCAGTTGGGTCGCCGGCGCGCGGATTTCCACGTAGGCCTGGCTCACTTGGGCCGTGTCGTTGGCGAAGAGCTCCAGTGCCGCCTGACTCTGGGCGTTGCTCAGGAAGAGCGTCGCCGTCACGGCCGTGATGTCGGCCGGATTGTCGGCCGAGTTTGTGTCATGGTTGGGTCCGGTGCCGAGGAAGAGGCCGGCCGCCAGGGCGCCGTCGCTCGAGGCCAGGTCCAGCACGTTGCTGCCCGCGCCATCGCCGTCGTCGTCCAGCAGGGGGTGCTGCTCGGCCGCATCGAAATACTGGTTCGCGCTGTTCTTCGAGGCGCCACCGGTCCGGGTGTAGTCCTCGGTCTTGACCGTCGCCGCTTGGAACGACGTGCGGAAGTCGCTACCGCGCCCCAGTTCCTGGAAGAACTCCTCCAGGAAAAATTCGCCGACGCGGATCCCGTCGGCCTCCCGGGGCCCCTTGTAGCTCTCCTCGTCCGCCGCCGCGCTCGCCACGATCAGCCGGTTCGGCCCCGACAGTTGCGGAATGAAGCCGCCCGAATAGCAGGTGCCGACGACCACCACGCGCGGTTCCTTCCGCGCTTCCGTGCTCAGCCCCGCTTCCAGCGCGTCCAGCCAGCCGTCGAGTTCCGCCGGCGTGATCGTCTCGCCGCCGCCCAGAAGGAACGTCGGCGCCGGGGCGCCGTGGTCGACGAAGACCACGTAGACGGGCGCGGGATTGTTGTTCACCACCGCCGCCAAGCCCTCGATGGTCGCCCGGATGCCCGACTTGGTCGGCACCGCGTCGACACCAATGCCGGCCTGGCTCAAGGAATTGTCGGGCAAGCCGTCCTGGTTGGCGTCCTGGCTCGGATCGTGGTTGAAATAGAAGATGTTCTGGTCGGCGAAGCCGCGCTTCAAGAGCGTTCGGTAGATCCGGTTGGCGGTCTTGTTGTGGCTCGCCAGGCCCTCGTTGTTGGCGATTTTGCCCTCGACGACGACCGCATAGCCGGCCGAGGTCCCGACCAGCACGATCCCCGATTCGGAGTTTGAGGCCGCCAAAGCTAGGGTGCCCGCGAAGCGTGCTTGCAGGGTCCAAGTACCCTTCTTGTCGAACAACAGGTCGCCGCCGCCGCTCAGGAGCCCGTTGCCCGCAAGTCCGAGACCACTCACCGTCACCTGGCCATTCGTGTTGGTCAGAAACGGACCGATCGTCACCGTCACGCCGTTCGGGCCGTTCACATCCAGCAGGACCTGGCTGATCGAGAGGTCGGCATTCAAATCCGCCGGGTTGGTCAATTTCATCGAGACATCCAGCGCGCCACCGAAAAATATGCTCGAGGTCGAGGTCGTCAGATTCAAGGTCGTGAACTGCTTAAAAACGTCGAAGAAGAGGAACTGGTGCTCGGTCGTGGTCACGCGGCCGACCCCGTCCGTCGCCTCCGCCGTGATCCTGTAGGTCTGGTTATTGGTAAAGTTCGCGCTCAGGCTGGTGATCCGCCAGCTCGACCAGTTGCCGCCCGCGCTCTGGTCCGCCGCCGCTATCCATTGTGGTGTGCTGGTGAGGCCGCTGCCGTCCGACGTGACGTAGAAGCTGCCGTCGGTGTCAACGGCGGCCGGAATATGGGCCAGGGCGGCGGCGTAACAATGTACCAGTGGCTCGGTGGCAGCTTGTCCACGTAGTCCATAGGAGGGACCCGCGCGCGGGGCGACGTGCCTTTCAATGGGCAATCGGCGGCCCGCGCGTGGGAGGTTCCTGTGGACCCACGTGGGCAAGCGGGGGAGGAAGCGAGATTATTGGGAAGGGTGTCGTCGTCGCGATCGGCTCTGCTTGAGCCGGTAGCTTTCTGCGTTCATCTCCAGGATATGGACATGGTGGGTGATCCGGTCGAGCAGCGCGCCGGTGAGGCGTTCGCTGGCGAAGACGGAGGTCCATTCCTGGAAGGGCAAGTTTGAGGTGACGATGGTGGCGCCGCGCTCGTAGCGCTGGCTGAAGATCTCGAACAGCAGCTCACTCCCGGTCTGCGACAGCGGGACGTATCCGAGCTCGTCGACGATCAGGAGATTGACCTTGGCGAGCTGGGCCTGGAGGCGGAGCAGCCTCTTCTCGTCGCGGGCCTCCATCAGCTCATGCACCAGCTGGGAAGCGGTGGTGAAGCGGACGCTCAGGCCCTTCTGGCAGGCGGCCAGTCCGAGGGCGAGCGCGATGTGGGTTTTGCCGACACCGGAGGGGCCGAGCAGGATCACGTTCTCCCGCCGCGCGACGTACTCGCCCCGGGCCAGGTCCAGCACCAGCATCTTGTTGAGTTCCGGCACGGCCTTGAAGTCGAAGCTCTCGAGCTGTTTGACGATGGGGAACCTGGCTTGCTTGATGCGCCGCTCGACCAACCGGCGCTCTCGGTCGATCAGCTCCAGCTCGGTCAGCCGGGCGAGATAGCCGACATGGTCGACGCCGTCGCCGGCCGCGATCCGCGCCTGCTTGTCGTACTCGCGCAGGACGGTCGGCAGCTTCAGGCTCTTCAGTTGGTGATCGAGCAGGAGGCGTGGGGCTTCAGCCATGTCCGGCGCCTCCCGCCAGCAAGGTTGCGTAATCGGCGATCCGTGTCGCGGCGACAAAGGGCTGGGGGAGGTGAGGATAGCGAGAGAAGTCCAGGTGGGCCGGTCGCCTCTCGATCCGGGCCAGGAGCAGATGCTTGACGGCATCGAAGCCGACCAGGCGCCGCTTCACCGCCTCGCGCACCGCCACCCTCACCTGGCTCTCGGGGAAGTCCTCCAACAGGCGCAGCACCTGGATGTACTCCCGCTTGCCGCGATGGCCGAAGCGGGCTTCGAGGAGATGGCGCAGCTCGTCGAAGGCGGGATCCAGCTTCCACCCCAGCAGCGGGGCCGCTTGATCCAGGGCACCCGGCTTCTTCTCCAGCAAAGACAGATAGTGCAGCGGGTCGTAGACCACGTCGCCACGCACATAGGAGCGGGGATGACGGGCGATGATCTCGGCGCCGAGAGTGATCTCGACCCGGTCGACATAGCCCTTGACCATCACGTCCTTGTAGGCGTGGACCGTCGGCGCCGAGTAATCCACCAGCCGGTAGCGCACCAAGGCCATCGAGGAGACCTGCCCGGGATGTTGCTCACAAGCCTCGAAGGGGACGGCCGGTAGATCGCGCAAAGCCTCGAGGTCGGCCAGCAGCGCCGTTGCCTTCTCGCCTTCCTCCAGGGCGTCGAGACGCGCCAGGCAACCCGCCATCAGCTGTTCGTTCAGGGCGTCCAGGTCCCGCACCTTTGGGATCGGCACGAAGAACTTGCGCCGCGCCGTCTTCACCAGCGCCTCGACCTTCCCTTTGTCGTTGCCCTTGCCGGGCCGGCCGAAGCGGTCGCGGAACAGATAGTGCGACTGCAGATGCGAGAAGGCCTGGGTGCGGCGGCGCTCGCCGTCGCCCATGATCCGCGCCACCGCCAGCGTCGTGTTGTCGTACAGGATCGATCGAGGGATCCCGCCGAAGAAGGCGAAGGCGCTGACGTGCCCGTCCAGGAAAGCCTCCGTCGTCTCCCGCAGGTAGGCCTTCACGAACCAGGCGTTCGAATGGGGCAAGATAAAGCAGAAGAAGTGGACCTTCTCCCGCTTGCCACGCAGATCGACCACCGCTTGGCCAAAGTCTGCCTGGGCATGGCCCGGCGGGTGATGCAGCGGCACGAAGGCTTCGCGTGTCGACTGCCGCTGAGCGCGGACGTAGTCCTTCACGATGGTGTAGCCGCCGGTGAAGCCGTGCTCGTCCCGAAGCCGCTCGAAGATCCGTTGTGCCGTGTGCCGCTGCTTGCGCGGCACATCCCGGTCCGCCGACAGGATCGCGTCGATGACCGCCGTGAACTCTTCCAGCTTCGGCCGTCTCACCGGCATCGTCCGCCGATACCCCGGCGGCGCCGAGTAGCTCAGCATCTTCTTCACCGTCCGGCGGTCGATGCCAAACCGCCGCGCCGCCTCACGGTGGCTCAGCCCCTCATCGACAACTGCCAGCCGAACCTGCGCATACAACTCCACGCCATACATCTCCTGCCCCCCGTCGCTAACAACAGGGGACGATCACTGGCGCATCTTCGCGCCGCCGCAACCGGACTACCCGGCCGCCTCGCGTGGAGCATTTTTGCAGCGCCGCCTACACGTCGGTGATCCGCACGCGCGCATTCGCCACTCCCGAGCCATCGGGATCCGCCGCCGTGCCGCTGACTTCGAAAAGCTGGTTCACGCTCGCAAGATCGGGCGGATCGGTGATAATCACTTGCGGAGATACCAAGTCAATCAGGTAATCCTCGACCACGACCGCGCTCAGAATGTCGAAGTCATCCACGGCGATGAATTTCAGACTCGTCGTCTGAGCAATGCTCAGGGGTCCGGCATAAACTGTTGACTGCGGAGTCGGCGTGCTTCCGTCGGTGGTATAGTGAATGGCACATGAGCCAACATCGTCCTGGCAGGTTAAACTGACGGTCTGCACATCGCCGTAAGTGCCCGATGCGACGTCGGCCGTTACCGTCGGCGGGGCTCCGCCCGTCCGGGGCAGGAAGGAAAGCACCAGCTTGAGGACTACGTGATCGCCTACAGTGTCGGCCGTGCGGACAACGAGTCTGACGATATCCCCCTCGGCCAGGTCTATCCCCGTTATCGCCGAGCTTCCTCCACTTCCGGTCAAGAAATCGAAGGGAGTGACACTGTTGTATGAGTCACTGTTAGTCGACGGAATCGAGCCATCGGTCAGCGTGACGTCGTTCTTGGTCAGTGACCACACATTGAAGCGAAACTCCTGAGTCCCGCCATCCCAGATCCCACCTGTGATATCGACCGTGCCATACGCCGGACTAGTCCACGCGATGGCTATCGTTTCGCCCATGGTGGCCGGGGAGTGGCCAAGCACATCCCCGGCCGTCCAGTCCCCCTCCCCAGGAGATCTTTCGGTGGTGGTGACCCTCGCCCCCCCCCCTCAAACGAGCCGTTCCCCCAGGTGGCACCGGTCGTTTGGCTTGACGCGAGAGTACCGCGCAACTCATACGACCAAGCACCATTCGGATTCGAGGTGTCGCTCCAGTCCGCGAACACGTCGAAGGTGATGCACCATTCGGATTCGAGGTGTCGCTCCAGTCCGCGAACACGTCGAAGGTGATGACGTCGGCCGCCCATCTGCTCTCGTCGGCCGAGGGAGCAAGTACCGCGCCAGTCGCCAAGCCCACCACGGCGGCAAGCCCCAGCATGAGACCGCGACACGATCCCTGGATCGACCGCCGCCACAATGAGAACAATGCGCCAGACGACATGCCACCTCGCTTCGCCGAGTGATGGACATCTCCAATCTTGCCCGTGTCACACTACCATTACAGCGGAGGAAGGATAATCAACATATCGTACTACATTAGCGATGACCGCGCCCGGTTGTCATCACTCAAATGGGTGAAGAAGCACCTTCACGATGCCGAAACGGCCCACAGTGCTGGGTGTGTACCGTGGGCGATGTCGCCATGTCCCAACTTTCTTCGATTTTGCTCGCACAACCGCTCCGCGCCCCGCCCGCCGGGAAGATGCGGATAGAGCGTCGATTGCGACACGATCAGTCTCTCAGCCACCTCGGCCACCGAGATGCAGTTGGCCCGCAGCATGGCCTTCGCCGCTGTGATGTCGGCCTCCGTCATGGATGGCGGCCGTCCACCAGTTCGCCCCCGCGCCTTTGCGGCCTCCAGCCCGGCCATGGTGCGCTGGCGGATAATGCCCCGCTTGAACTCGGCTAGGGCGGCAAAGATGTGGAAGACGAGGCGCCCGCCGTTCGTCGTCGTGTCGATGGCCTCGGTCAGCGAGCGGAAGCCGATGCCGCGCGCCTCCATGTCCTCGACGGTTTCGATGAGCTGCTTCAGCGAGCGCGCCAACCTGTCCAGGCGCCAGACTACCAGCGTGTCGCCCGCACGCATGTAGTCGAGCGCCGCTTGAAGCTCCGGCCGGTCTCGTTGCGCTCCGGATGCCTTCTCGGTGAAGACACGGCCGCAGTCAGCGGCGGTGAGAGCGTCGAGTTGAAGTTCGGGGTTTTGGTCCTGCGTCGATACGCGGGTATATTAAATCCGCACAATCCCGATGACCATCCGGACTACGCCTATTCGACCTACAACCTGCACACGGATGGGAGCGGTGTCTGCACCTCGTCCAGACAGCGCCCGATTCTGACGATGCGTCCCAACTTCCTGACCATCGATGACCCCCACGGCTCCGGCGTGCGGCACCTCTCGGCGGCGGCGAGAGCCCGACAGGCGGGCTAATAGATCGGCACACCGGGCTTCAGGCCGAGGAAGACGCGGCCGGCAGCTTCAACGATCTTCGTCGAGACGACGAAGTGCTGGCTTGCGGTGTGGATGTCGCGGAAACAGCGATCCAGAGGGTGGGACGCATAGAGCGCCGTGCCGCTGGCCGTCTTGTACATGAGGTCCACGGCTTGGACGCAAGCTTCGTAAGCGTTGCAGACCGACAGCCGATAGAGGGCGTACTGGCGCTGAGATACGGCATCGCCGGCGACCAGGCTCTCCCAGATCGATTCCATGGCGTCGAAGGCGAAGCCGCGCGCCGCAGCCACCAGGGTTTCGGCTCGGCCGATGGCGACGTGGACGTGTGCCTCGTCGCTGAGCCCAGTGTCGATCCGCGTCACCTTGTGCTCGGCCAGCTCGATGACGGAATCGATCGCGGCCCGGGCGATCCCGAGCGGGATCCCACTGAGATTCACGAGGTGCAGGTTACGCATGCCGTAGAGCGGCTCCGACCGCTGGCCCGGCGAGTGGAACGGGTCGAAGGTATGCTCGGCCGGGACGAAGAAATCGGCGATGGCATAGTCGTGGCTGCCCGTGCCGCGAAGGCCGGTCGACGTCCAGGTATCGATGACCTCGATGGCGTCGCCCGGCAGATAGCAGAGCCGGATCTCAGGCGCCCCGTTCACGCCCTCGCGGGGTTTGCCGTCCTCGACGACGATGCAACCGCTGAAGAGCCAGGTGCTGTTCTGACAGCAACTGCCGAATGTCCACCGACCGCTGACCCGGTAGCCGCCGTCGACCACGACGGCTTTTCCCGTCGGCCTGGTGACGCCGCCGGTGAAAGCGTCGAGGTCGGAATACATCCGGCGGGCCACGGCCTGATCCAGATAGGTGATGTAGAAGCCTGCGTGCAGGCCCAGCATCGCGGTCCAACCGACCGAGCCGTCTTTCATCGACAGCGCCTCGACGACGCGTATCTGCGTCATCGGGTCGACCTCCGGTCCGCCCCAATCCCGCGGCATGGAGAGGCTGAACATGCCGGCCTCTTTCATCGCCTCAACGAGGGGCAGCGGCATCCGTCGCCCGGACTCCATCTCGTCCCGATAGGCCAGAATTTGCGGACCCAAAGAGTGCGCCGTCTCCACGAACGTGTCCGAGTTGCTAAGTGTGGACATCCTGGTCAACTCCGGAGGTGGGGCCGGTTACAACCTCAGCCGAGATTCCCCAGATGGCTTCTCCCAACCGCCGACAATGATAGTAGAATGGGCATTCGATCGCGAATCCGGCCGTGAGCTGTCATGATAGGCTGTGGTCCGCACTTGATCGGGCTGATTTGGTGATGAGAAGCCCGGCCCGGTGACCATTCCGCATTGTGAGGGCGCACTTCGACCTGGGCAGCACACACCTGTCCTGTCGGGCGACCTGGATGCTACTGGATGGGCCGCCGTCATGGCGGCAAAGGGGCCGGTCGCAGCCCATCGATGAGGCGGAGGATTTTTCGGAACAACTCCCGCGAAATCCGGGGACAGTTGCCCGAAACCCGGGGACAGTTGCCGATTTTCTGTACAGAGTCGTTACCGTCGCGCCGCCTGAAAACCCAGAAGGCCCAGCCGCATCCGGCCGGGCCTTCTCGAAGGAATTTTGGTGGGCGCACACGGACTCGAACCGTGGACCCGCTGATTAAGAGTCAGCTGCTCTGCCAACTGAGCTATGCGCCCTCCGGGGGCGCGATATAGCAGAGGCGGGGCGGCTTGTCGACGGGGCAAATCGTGGGTCGGCCCCTTCGCCCGCCCGGCGCGCGCCGTCGCGCGCTTCAGGCCTTTTCGGCGATGGCGCGGGCCTTGGCCAGCGTGGCGACGGCCTTCTCGACGATCGGGTAGTCGACGAAATAGCCGTCGATCTGGATCGAGGCCGAGCCGGCGGCCTCCGCCTTCCCGAACTCCTCGACGATGCGCTTGGACCATTCGACCTCCGCCTCGTCGGGCGAGAAGGCCGCGTTGGTCTCTTGCACCTGGCCGGGATGGATGCACATCTTGCCCTGGAAGCCGAGGCCGTGCGCCCACTTCGCGCTGGCGCGGAAATGGTCGGCCTCGCGGATATGGATGAAGACGGTGTCGATCGGCGCTTCGATGCCGGCCAGGCGGGAGGCCAGCACGACTTCCGCGCGGGCCGGCGCCATCTCCGCCTCGCCGAAGGACCAGACCAGGCCCAGATCGCGGCTGTAGTCGCCGGCGCCGAAGGCCAGGCGGCGCACCCGGGTGCCGGCCGCCGCGATCTCGCGGGCCGCCGCGATTCCCCTGGCGGTCTCGATGATCGGCATCAGGTCGACCGCGCCCTCGGCCATGGCGTGACGGCGTTCGAGGTTCGAGAGCAGCCAGTCGGCCGCGAACACGTCGGCGGCGCTCTCCGCCTTCGGCAGCACGATTCCATCGAGGTTCGGCCCGACCACGGCCATGATGTCCTCGAAGCCGAACGGCGTCTCCAGCGCGTTCACCCGGACATAGCCGAGGCAGGCGCGCGGGCGGGAGAGCGCCTCGACGATGGCCGCGCGGGTCGCCGGCTTCTCGGCATTGGCCACCGCGTCCTCCAGGTCCAGGATCACCGCGTCGGCGCCGGCATCGAACACCTTCTCGACCTTGCGGGGGTGATTACCGGGGGCAAAGAGGAAGGAGCGGTGGACGGCGGGCCTGGTGGCTGTCTCGGCGGTCATGGCGGATCCTCGCGGTTGCGTCGGGCGCTATCGGGCGGATTTATGCCCGATGGCGCGGCGGAGGGCAAAATGCGGATTGCAGTGAACATCGCGATCTCGGATATCGTTTGGCTCAATTCGTGAAACGTATGCATTTGTGATAGAATGCCCGGAACGTCAGGAGGTTGGGTCATGGACGGCAAGGGTTTCCAGGTGTGGCTTTCGGCGGCGCGCGGGCTGACGCGCGTGCAGCGGCACGAGGCGCTCGCGGTGCTGTCGGGCCGGAGCGAAGGCGAGGCATCGAAGGCCGCGATCGAGCTTGGTGTGGACGAGGCCCGGCGCTGTCCGCACTGCGCGAGCGAAGGGGCGGTTTCGCGCGGTATGGCGCGGGGTCTGCGGCGCTACCAGTGCAAGGGCTGCGGCAGGACCTTCAACGCGCTGACCGGTACGCCGCTGTCGGGCCTGCACCACAAGGAACGCTGGCTGTCGTTCGGGGCGTCGCTGGCGGAGGGGGAGACGGTGAAGGCCTCGGCGGCGCGCTGCGACGTGGCGGTGAGCACGGCGTTCCGCTGGCGTCACCGGTTTCTGGCGGCGGCGCGGAGCGATTCGGAGGTGCTCAAGGGGATCGTGGAAGCGGACGAGACCTACGTCCTGGAGAGCCGGAAGGGCGCGCGCGGGCTGGGACGCAAGGCACGGCGGCGGGGCGGCAAGGCGAAGAAGCGCGGCCTCTCGCGCGAGCAGGTGCCGGTTCTCATGGCGGCGGACCGGAGCGGGACGACGGTGAGCGCGGTGCTGCCCAGGGTCGACGCGGCGGCGCTCACGGCTGCTCTCGACCCGGTGGTCGCGAAGGACGCCCTGCTGGTCTCCGACGGTGGCGCGAGCTATCCACCTTGCGCCGCCGCGCTCGGGGTGAGCCACGAAGCACTCAACCGCTCGATGGGGGAACGGGTTCGGGGCGATCTGCATGTGCAGACGGTGAACAGCCGCCACAGCCGGTTGAAGGACTTCCTGCGTCCCCGCCGCGGCATCGCCACCCGCTATCTGGACAACTACCTGAGCTGGTTCCACCTCGTCGGCCTCGCCCCCGGCGCCAATGACCGAGCCTGCCTCGCCGCCGCCGTAACAAGGTGACGCATACAATTCACGAATTGAGCCTATCGTTTTGCCTCGTCATTGTCGAAAGCAACCGGGCTGGCGGCGGCCGGGTCCCGGCGATGGCGAGCTTGCGCGTCGCGGATTGCGTCACCGCCGACAACCCGAACCCGCGGAAAACTCGCATCCTGTTGATGCTGGCCCTGACGCGAAGCGAGGATCCGGCGGAGATTCAGGCGATGTTCGATTGGTATCGAGGCGGGCGAGATGAGATTTTTCTTGCCCCGGGACGGGTGACGGCGATATTTTCCGCGCCGCCGGGACCCGGCCGGTTCCCCGGACATCAGAACCAAGCCACCCTGGAGACGTTTCGGTCATGAGCGAGAACACTTCCACGACCAAGAAAAAGTCGTCCGAGGCCAAATCCTCGAGCACCGCGTCGAGTGATGCCACATCGTCGAGCGATGCCACGTCGTCGAACGATGCCACGTCGTCGAGCGAGAGTTCGACCACCACCAAGTCCTCGGACGGCGGCGGATCGCGGCCGATCAGTTACTTTTCCAGCGTCTCGACCAACGAATACCGCTCCGGCTGGGACAACATCTTCCAGGACGGCGACGCCTCGCCCGCCGCCGAGACGCCGGCGCGCCGCAAGCCGGCCCCCCGCAAGCGGAAAGAGCCGCTCACCATCGAATTCTCGCTCGACGACCTCGACGAGAATCTTCGCGCCGGCCTGGAGGCCGCCGCCCGCGCCAAGGCCAAGGGCATGCGCGTCAGCTACGACAAGCGCGCCCAGGCCGGCGCCGTCGACTGGCGCCTGGTCTGCGAGATCCGGCGGTAGAGCATTTTCCGTTCAAGCGGGTGGTCGAGCTCGATCGGATATTGCGGTAGCGTCTACTCCGCCGCTTCCGCCATGTCGGGCATCGCCAGGGTCGGGGGGCGCTTGGCGAAATCGGTCAGTACCCGGCCGGGCGCCGGCACCTCCAGATAAACGCCGCCGTCGAAGACCTGCACGCCGTTGACCCAGGTGCCATGCAGGCCGGGCGCGCAGCGCAGCAGCCGCTCGCCGCCCGCGGGCAGGTCGAAGTGCTGTTCCATGTTGGTGATCGAGATCGTGTCGGGATCGAACAGCATCATGTCGGCCCAGGCGCCCGGCGTCAGGCGGCCGCGATCTAGGATGCCGTAGGCCTCCGCCGGGTCGCTGGTGACCTTGCGGATGGCGGTGGGCAGATCGAACAGGCCCTTTTCGCGGACCCAATGGCCCAAGAGATACATGGCGTAGCCCGCGTCGCACAGCAGCGCGTTATGCGCGCCGGCGTCCGACAGGCTGATCAGCGTGCCGTCGTTCACCAGCAGTTCGGCCACGCCCGCCTCGTCCATGTTCAGCATGAAGCAGGTGTATTTGGTCTGGAAATCCTCTTCCAGGCCGAGATCGAGGAACAAGTCGAGCGGATCGACGCCCCGCTCCTCCGCGACCTCGGCGATGGTGCGCCCGGCGAGGTCTTTGTTCTTGTCCAAGGCCGTGGTGGCGATCGGCACCCAGTCCCAGCGGCCCTTGAAGATATGCTGGCTGTCGGGCGTCTTCAGCGTCTCGCGGAAGGCGTCGCGGAAGGTGGGATCGGACAGGATCTCGCGCAGCTCATCGTGGTCCTCCGTCGCCGGCCAGTGCTTCATCGCCTTCAGGATATAGGCATGGTCGAGGGTGAAGCTGAGGCTCAAGGGCTGGCAGCTACCCTGGTTGTAGACCGGGACGCCCCGCGCGCGGGCCGCTTCCGCCGCGCGGACCAGGCCGATCGCGCGTTGCGGCTGGTGGGCGAAATAGAACAGGGGCGCATAGAAGCTCGCCTTGCCGCTGATCCGGCTCAACTCCTCCAGGAAGGGAATGCCGTGATGCTCGCCGCAGGTCGCCATGAAGACGCCGTGGTCGAATTCGCCCAGCACCTGGGCGAAGGCGCGGAACTCGTCGTCGCTCGCCAGGCGGGAGGCGATCGGGATGCCGCCGGCGCCCCGGTGGTTCTCGTTCGAGGAGGAGCCGAGGCCGATCGCGCCCGCGTCCATCGCCTCGCGGAAATGCACCAGCATGGCGTCGAGCTCTTCCGGCGTCGAGGGCCGCTCCGAGCCCTCGGCGCCCATCACCGCCGTCCGCATCACCGTGTGGCTGGCGAGCACGGCGACGTTCGGGTAGACCCCCTTGGCCTTCAGCAAGGCGAGATATTCGCCGAAGCTCTCGAAGCCCCAGTCCATGCCCTCGGTAAGGGCGTCGAGCGACATGCCCTCGACCTCGGCCAGGTTGGCGAGGATCTGGTCGCGCTTGTCCACGGGCGCGGGCGCCACGCCGAAACCGCAGTTGCCGATGACCACCGTGGTCACGCCCAAGGCCCCGGCGGGCGAGGCCGTGCTGTCCCAGGTCAGCTGCGCGTCATAGTGGGTGTGCAGATCGACGACGCCCGGCGCCAACACCAATCCCTCGGCGTCCACTTCGCGCGGGGCGCCGCCCGCGACCTGGCCGACTTCGGCCACCCGGCCGTCCCGCACCGCCAGATCGCCCGCGATCAGCGGATTGCCCAGCCCATCGGCGATGCGCGCGTTGCGAATGATCAGGTCGTGCATGGTCTTCCTCTCCCGGCCGGCATTGTCCATCGTGACGACGATATCATGATTTTCGACGCTCGTAAGAAAAGCCCGAGTCGACCTCCGCCACGCCCGGGCGTAGCATCTCGGTTCCAAAACAGGGAGAACCCGAGATGCGGATAAAGTCAGATCCGGTGCCCGGGCCGGGCCGGGATTACGTCGGTTACGGGCGCCATGTGCCCAAGGTGGTCTGGCCGAACGAGGCGCGGGTCGCCGTAAATTTGGTGATCAACTACGAGGAAGCCTCCGAGGTGCATCTCGCCGCCGATGGCCGCAACGAGGCCGCGCTCGGCGAGCTGCCCTACGCGATGGACGCGCGCTACCGCGATCTCGCGATCGAGTCGGTCTATGAGTACGGCAGCCGGGCGGGCATCTGGCGGCTGCAACGGACCATCGAGGCCCGCAAGATCCCGGTCACCTTCTTCGCCGCGGCGATCGCGCTGGAGCGCAACCCCGAGGTCGCGGCCTGGCTGCGCGACAGCGAACACGAAGCCTGCAGCCACGGCTGGCGCTGGGAGGAGATGTGGCTTCTGACGCGCGAGGAGGAAAAGGCGCACCTGGAAGCGGCGATTCGATCCTTCGAGGCGACCTGCGGGCGCCGGCCGCTCGGCTGGTACTGCCGCTACGGCCCCTCCGTCCACACCCGCGAGCTGCTGGTCGAGGAGGGCGGCTTCGTCTACGACGCCGACGCCTACAACGACGACCTGCCCTATTACGTCGAGGTCCAGGGCAAGCGGCACCTGGTCGTGCCCTACACCTTCACCTACAACGACGCCCGCTTCGTCATGGCGCCCGGCTACGGCAGCCCGGACGATTTCTTCAAGCTGCTGAAGCATGGCCTCGACCAGTATTGGGAGGAGGGTGCGACGCATCCCCGGATGATGAGCATCGGCCTGCACCCGCGCCTCGCCGGCCAGGCGGCGCGCAGCAGTGGCCTGGCCGAGTTCCTCGACTACGCCCAGGCCAAGGGCGGCGTCTGGTTCGCGACGCGGCTCGACATCGCCAACTGGTGGCATCAGCATCACGAGAGCTTCGCTGTCTGAGGCCCGGCCGCTTTCGTGCTACGGTCTGGGAGATTGCGAGGAGAACCCGCCCATGAGCACCGCCGAGACCACCACCAACGTCGACTACGGCCATGAAGAGGCCGCCATGCGGGCCTACCGCGAAGCGGGCGAGGCACGGGCGTACGCCCTCCCCAACCGGGGGCCGGTCCGCTACGACGAAACGGGCGCCATCCACCCCGATATTCTGGAGTCTTACTGGCGGCACGGCTTCTATGTCTTCGAGGGCGTGTTACGGCCCGAGGAACTGGTGGAGATCGAGGCCGACTTCCTCGACATTCTCGACCGCCTGCCGACGGGTAGCGAGAGCGCGGTCGACGCCACTGGCCGGCCGGCGCTCGGCCTCGGCAACAAGGGGCTGAACTTCCTCTGGTCGAAGCCGCTGGGCGATCCCTTCGGCGGCACGGAACTGGCAAACGGGCGCCATCCCGTGAAGATGACCGAGCCGGCGGCGGCGGCCGACGCGCCCAAGGAGGTCGTGATCTCCATCCTCGGCATGCTGCAGTTCTCCGAGGCCTATCTCCGCGCCTGCGGTCACCCGGATCTGCTGGCCGTGGCGGCGGCGGTCAACGGCGATGATTTCCTGCCCTTCAACGAATCCCTGCTGATCAAGCAGCCGGGGCTCGGCGGCTCCTTCGCCTGGCACCAGGACGGCGTCACCCACTGGGACAGCCCCGACTGGCACCAGGGCAGCCACGGCTTCAACTTCATGGGCCAGCTCTATGGCTCGACGCCGGCGAACGGCGTCTGGGTGGTGCCGGGGACGCACGCCCAGGGCCGCCAGGACATCCGGGCGAGGATCGCCGAGGCGGGGAGCGAACGGCTGCCCGACGCCGTGCCGATCGTCTGCGGGCCCGGCGACGTGGCGATCACCAACCGCCAGGCGCTGCACGCCTCCTTCGCCAACACCAGCGCCGACTGGCGCGTCACGGTGAATTTCGGCTTCCACCCCCGCGCCAGTGTGTTCGGCGTGCTCGGCGGCGGCATCCACAGCCCGCCCGGGATCTACGACGAGGCCCGGATTCGGACCCGCGGCCGCTTCATCGGCTACGCCATCGACGCGCGGTCCCGCCGCTTCCCCGACGAGACGCCCAACGTCTACCAGCCTTACCAGGAGACGGGCGAGCACCATGTCTGGGACGACGAGGCCAAGGCCGGCGTCCGGGACTATAACCTAATGGATTTCTCTATCTGAGCCGCCGCCACGATCGAGTGAGCCCCGCGATTGCGGAACCGGCGGCTAACCGCCAAACTCTCCACCGAGTCCACCAAGACGCCACGGCGCGTCCAAGCAACAGAGGAAACATGCCCATGTCCGCCACCCGTCACGACGTCACTTCCGGTCCCGGTCCGATCATGAGCCGCTGCGTCGAGCGCGGCGACATGGTCTATGTCTGCGGCCTCACCGCCTCCGACACCAGCGCCGACATCACCGGCCAGACGCAACAGATCGTCGACAAGATCGACGGCTATCTGGCGGCCGCCGGCACGGACAAATCGAAGCTTTTGCAGGCCAATCTCTGGGTCACCGACACCGCCAACTTCGCCGCCATGAACGCGGTCTGGAACGCCTGGGTCGATCCGGAGAACCCGCCGGTGCGGGCCTGCGTCTTCGTCCAACTGGCGCGGCCCGAGATTCTGGTCGAGATCATGGTGACCGGCTACAAGTGAGCCGGGGCGAGGCAGCGCCGGTGGTCGATTACGGCGCGGAAAGCGCGGCGATGCGCGATTACTTCGCCGAAGGCGAAGTCCGTGCGCTGGCGCTCGACAACCGGGGTCCCATCCGCCTCGCCGCCGACGGCGGCCTCGAGCCCGCGATCCTGGAGGCCTACGGCCGCCACGGCTTCTACGTCTTCGAGGGCGTGGTCGGGGCGGACGAACTGGCCGACATCGAGGCCGACGTGGCGGCGATCCAGGACCGCCTGCCGGTGGCGAGCGATGCCGCGCTCGACGCCAAGGGCCGGCCGGCGTTCGGCGTCGGCCACGCAGCGCCGACGCTCTTCTGGTCGAAGCCCTTGGGCGATCCCTTCGGCGGCACCGACCTCGCGGGCGGGCGCCATCCGGTGAAGATGGCCGAGCCGGCGCCGGCGCCGGCGGCGGGCGCGCCCGGGGAAATCGTTTACCTCATCCAGGGCTCGCTACAGTACTCGGAGGCCATCCTCAGGCTCTATGGCCATCCCGGATTGCTGGCGGTGGCGGCGGCGGTGAACGGGGCCGATTTCACGCCCTTCTCCGAGGCACTGTTCATGAAGGAACCGGGGCTCGGCGCCTCGGTTGCCTGGCACCGCGACGGCCTGACCCATTGGGACAGCCCGGACTGGGACCAGGACTCGCACGGTTTCAACCTCATGGCGCAGCTCTTCGGCAGCACGCCCGCGACCGGCGTCTGGGTCGTTCCCGGGAGCCATAAACAACGCCGGCTCGATATCAAGGCGATGATCGCCGAGGCCGGCACGGAACGCCTGCCTCGAGCCGTGCCGATGGTTTGCGCGGCGGGCGACGTGGTGATCTGCAACCGCCAGACGCTGCACGCCTCCTTCGCCAACACCAGCCCGGACCGTCGGGTGACGGTGAACTTCGGTTTCCACCGGCGGTCCTCGGTCCTGGGCGTCCTGGGCGGCGGCATCCACAACGCGCCCGGCGTCTACGACGAGGCGCGGATTCGCGAACGCAGCCGCCTGATCGGCTACGCCGTCGACGCGCGCCGCCGCCGCTTCCCCGACGAGACGCCCTATCGCCACCAACCCTTCGCCGAGTCGGGCGCGCAATACGTCTGGGACGACGCGGCCCGCGCCACCATGCACGACTACAACCTGCTGGACTTCTCCATCTGAGGCCGGACCATGCTCTAATACCGGTGAGCCCTTGAATTGACCTCTCGGCTCGCACAGTCGTCATCGCGAGCGGAGCGTGGCGATCCAGTCGGCCTTGACGGTATTGCGCGGCATCGAGGCGGACTGGATCGCCACGGCGCTTCGCCCCTCGCGATGACGGTTGTGTTTGCAAGCCAGTGACGAGTCACTTCGTTTGCTCGCCGGTATAAGGGCGTGGTTCATCTGGAGGCTGCCGGTGAAGATCGAGAGCGCCGTCAATCTGGACGACCTGCGCAAGCTTGCCCGGAAGCGCCTTCCGAAGATCGCCTTCGACTTCATCGAGGGCGGCGTTGAGGACGAAAATATCCTTCAACGTAACGAGCACGCCTTCCGTGCACATCGCCTGGTGCCGCGTTACCTGGTCGATGTCAGCGCGCGCGACCAGACGGCGGTGCTGTTCGGCCGAAGCTATGCCAGTCCGTTCGGCATTTCGCCGACCGGCATGGCCGACCTCTTTCGCCCGTGCGGCGATTTGATGCGGGCCGAGGCCGCCCGCGAGGCCGACATTCCCTTCGTCCTCTCGTGCACCGCCGGTGCCTCGATCGAGGAACTGGCGCGGGTGGCGCCCGAGCATGGCTGGTTCCAACTCGACCCGACGCGGGACGGGCGGATCGCCGAGGACATGATCCGGCGCGCCGCCGACGCCGGTCTAGCCACGCTGGTCGTCACCGTCGACGTGCCGGTGTCCTCGAAGCGCGAGCGCAACCTCCGGAACGGCTTCAGCCACCCCTTGAAGCTCCCCTTGCGGACCAGGCTCGAGGCGCTCCGCCATCCGGGCTGGCTGGCGGGATATCTGCGCCACGGCAAGCCGATCTTTGCCAACAGGGTCGCCTATGCCGGCAAGGGCGCGGATGCCGACGCGGTCGCGACGCTCTTCACCGCGCAGGCGCCGGCGACGACGACGTGGCGCGATATGGAGAGGTTTCGCCGCCTCTGGCCCGGAAACCTGGTCGTCAAGGGCCTGCTGCACGTGGGCGACGCGGTTCGCGCGGCGGGACTGGGCGCCGACGGCATCGTCGTTTCGAACCACGGCGGCCGGCAGTTCGACCGCGCGCCCTCGCCGCTGCACGTCTTGCCGGCGATGCACCGGGCGGTCGGAGACCGGGTGACGCTGATGCTCGACAGCGGCGTGCGCCGGGGCGCGGACGTGCTCGTCGCGCTCTGCCTTGGGGCCAGGTTCGTCTTTATGGGCCGGCCGACGCTCTACGGCGTCGCGGCCGCGGGGACGGCGGGCGCGACCCGCGCCATCGACATCCTGCGGGGCGAGATCGACCTGGCCCTGGCCCAGGTGGGCGCGCCGAGCCTGCGGGATCTGGGGCCCCACCGGCTGCTCGGGGACGATGGCGACGACCGGCGGCACAACCGCGGGCCATGAACTCACCCCGCTTGGGGCCGCCGCCTCCATGGCATGGCCGAGGCCGGTATGAGAGACTACAGCCTGCTGGATTTCTCCATACGAGGGGCGCGGAGATGACGGGCGGCACACGACCCACCGAGGGCTATCACACCCTGACGCCCTACCTGACGGTCGGGGACGCCGACGGCCTCCACGCCTTTCTCGTCCAGGCCTTCGAGGCGACGCCGCATCACGAGGTGCGCCGCGGGGACGGCCGAATCCAGCACGCCCAGCTCGGGATCGGCGATTCGATCCCGATGCTGGCCGAGAGCACGGACGCCTATCCGGCCCGGACCGGCCGGATCCACGTCCATGCCGCCGACTGCGAGGCGACCCATGCCCGCGCCCTGGCGGCGGGCGGGCGCGAGCTGATGGCGCCCAACACTCGGCCGCACGGCGACCGCATGGCCGGCGTCGCCGATCCCTTCGGCAACGTCTGGTGGATCGCCACGCCCGCCTAGCCCGGACTTCTCACACTATCCGCGGCCTCGGTCGATTCGGGCCGGGTCGGCTCGACAGGGTGCATCGCGCCGACAGCGGCGCTGAGGCCATGGCCGTGGCGAGAAAGGTGGGCCAGACCAGATCAGCCACGGCCGCCTCGGTCTCGGCGTGGGCCGGGGCATTTCGCCGATCGAGGGCTATTTCTTCGGCATCGACGCGGCCGACGCACCGGCGATCTACCGGGAGGACCTGGCGCTGATCCTGAAGGGCTTCGAGGGCGGCGAGGAAGCGCGCGAGATCGCGCGGCGCGCCTACAAGCCCTGGCGGGCCGCCTTGCGTCGCCCGCGGGACCGCCACGGCATGAAGCCGATCAACGTCCACCTGCCCGACGGCTTCGACGAACTGGCGGCGGCGGGCCAGGGCATCGCCGGCACGGGCGAAGAGGTGGCGGCGGAGATCCGCGACCAATCGGCGGCGGCCGGCATCAACTATTTCCTCTGCCGCTTCGCCTTCGGCGACGTGAGCCTGGACGAGGCGGCCGGCTCGGTCGAGCCGTTCCAGGCGCGGGTGATGGAGGCGGCGCTGGGCTAGGCTAGGCCCGGGATTTCAACTATTCTGGCCGCCCGCCGCCCCGCTGTTCTCCGTCCGGCCCGGAATTTGAAGGACTACCCGCGATGTTCGAGCCGAGCGAGGAGCGCAGGGACAAGCTGGCGATCGTCTTCTCGAATGTCGGCCATACCTATACCCACATGTTCACGGTGCTCTACGCCACCGCCGTGCTCTACCTGCCCAAGGTCTTCGGCCTGACCTATGGCGAGCTGCTGGGGCTCTCGAGTTTCGGCCTGGTGCTGTTCGGCGTCGCCGCCGTGCCGGCCGGCTGGCTCGCCGACCGCTGGAGTCGGGTCGGCATGATGGTGGTGTTCTTCATCGGCCTGGGCGCGGGCGCGATTCTCACCGGGCTCGCCGACGGGACGGCGACGCTGTGGCTGGGCCTGACCCTGATCGGCCTCTTCGCCGCGATCTACCACCCCGTCGGCATCGCCTGGATCGTCGCCTCGGCCAAGCGGCAGGGCATGTCGCTCGGCATCAACGGCGTCTTCGGCAACGTCGGCAACGGCCTGGCGCCGATCTTCGTCGGCCTGATGATGGACTACGTCGACTGGCGCGCCGCCTTCATCCTGCCGGGGATTCTCTCGATGGCGAGTGGGATCGTGCTGTTCGTCGCCTGGAAACGCGGCCTGGTGGGCGATGCGACCGCCGACCGGGCGCCGGCGGCGCCAACCGACGGCGGCGCCATGGTCCGGGTCTTCTTCATCCTGACCGTGACCATGGCCTGCACCGGCTTCGTCTATGCCGGCATTTCCAACACCATGCCGAAGCTGTTCGAGGGCGGCCTCGGCCCGGCGATGGCCGGCGACTACACCCGGATCGGCCTCTTCGTCGGCGTCGTCTCCGGCCTCTCCTCCTTCGCCTCGATTGCCGGCGGCTGGCTCGCCGACCGCTTTTCGGCCCGCGTGATCTACGTCGTCTTCTGGCTGCTGCAGGTACCGCTGCTGTTCATCGTCGTGGATTTGAGCGGCGGCTCCCTGCTGCTGGCAACCTTCCTGATGGTGAGTTTCAACCTCACCTTCACCGCGGCGGAGAACATGCTGGTGGCGAACTACACGCCCTTCCGCTGGCGCGCGCTCGCCTACGGGGCCAAGTTCGTGGTGGCGCTGGGCGTCGGCGGGCTGACGGTGCTCCTCGCCGGCCGAATGTACGACGCCCAGGGCAGCTTCGACCTGCTCTACTCGCTCTTCGCCATCGCCGCGATTCTCGCCGCCTTCATTGCCCTCTTCCTCCCCGGCCGCCGCCGGCCGGAGCCGGTGCCGGCCGCCGCCGAGTGAGGGCCTGCGCTTCGACATGACAAGGGAGAGGTAGAGACCATGAGCGTATCCCGAGACCCGATCATCCTGACCGGGGCGGCGTCGGGGGTGGGCGACGCCACGGCGCGGCGATTGATCGCGCGTGGGCACGAAGTCATTTCGATCGACATCAAGCCGCCGAGCGCCGCCGTCACGGCGCACCACGCCTGCGATCTCTCGGATCCGGCGGCGATCGACGCCGTGCTCGGGCCGCTCGACGGCCGCTACGCCTCGCTCTTGAATGTCGCCGGCGTGCCCAGCGCCGTGGGCGACGAGAAGACAGTGGCGGTGAACGTCCACGGCCTGCGCCACCTGACGGAGGGGCTCTGGGAGCGCATCGCCGACGGCGGCACCATCGTCAACGTCGCCTCCATCGCCGGCAACCAGTGGCGCAAGCGGCGCGAGGGTATCGCCGCGCTGCTGGCGACCGACGGCTTCGAGGCCGGCCTCGCCTGGTGGCGCGAGAACGCCGAAGCGATCGATACCGACAGCTACACATTTTCGAAGGAAGCCGTCGTGGTCTACACCATGCGGCTCGCCGTGCGGGGAATCGAGCGCGGGATCCGGGTGAACGATGTCGGCCCGGGGCCGGTCGACACCCCGCTCCTGCCGGACTTCACCGAGGCCGTGGGCGCGGAGGTGATGGGGAACATGATCGACATGGTCGGGCGGCCCGGCCGGCCCGAGGACATCGCCGAGGCCATCGTCGTCCTGGCCGAGGGCGAGATGGGCTGGCTCAACGGCCAGCACATCATCGTCGACGGCGGCATGATGGCGGGCTTCTGGTCGGGCGCCAAGCGCGAGTGAAGGGGGCGGGAGGATCGGATCCGCCGATGACGCGTCCGCGCCGCATGCTGCTGAACGCGTTCACGATGAACTGCGTGTCGCACATCCAGCAGGGGATGTGGACCCGTTCCGACACCCGGCAGCTCGAATATACCAGCCTCGCGCCGTGGACCGATCTCGCGAAATTGCTTGAGCGGGGCGGCTTCGACGCGGTGTTCTTCGCCGACGTTCTCGGCACTTACGACGTCTTTCGCGGCGGCGCCGAAACCTCGATCCTGGAAGCGATGCAGGTCCCGGTCAACGATCCGGCGATGCTGATCCCGGCGATGGCGGCGGTCACCGAGCATCTGGGGTTCGCCTATACGAGTTCCGTTCTGCAGATGCCGCCCTTCACCTTCGCGCGCCAGATCTCGACCCTCGATCACCTGACGGGCGGGCGCGTCGGCTGGAACATCGTCGCCTCCTATCTGAGAAATGCCGCCACCAATCTGGGTCTGGACGAGTTGCCGTCGCACAACGCGCGCTACGACCGCGCCGACGAGTATCTCGACGTGGCCTACAAGCTCTGGGAGGGAAGCTGGGAAGACGGCGCCGTGCTGCGGGATACGGCCAATCGCCGCTATGCCGATCCGTCCAGGATCCACGCCATAAACCACGTTGGCCAGCATTATCGCGTCGAGGGGCCGCATCTTTCCGAGCCCTCGCCCCAACGGACGCCGCTGCTGTTCCAGGCGGGCTCCTCGACCCGGGGCCGCGCCTTCGCGGCGCGGCACGCCGAATGCGTCTTCCTGATCGAGTCCCTGGCGGCGGTGCGGGGCCCCGCCAGCGTCGTTCGCGACATCCGGGCCCAGGCCGCTTCCCTCGGCCGCGATCCCGACGGCATCCGCTTCTTTTAGGCCCTGACGCCGGTGGTCGGTGGCACCGAGGCCGAGGCCCGGGCCAAGCTCGCCAACTACATGGAAAGCTACAGCATGGAGGGGGCGCTCGCGCATATGAGCGGCGCCACCGGCGTCGATTTCGGCGCCGTCGATCCGGACGCGCCTCTCGACACGATCGAGGGAAGCGCCATACGCGGCTGGGTCAAGGGCATCGTCGAGGCCGAGCCCGAGAAGACCACGACGTTCCGGGACCTGATCCGCGCCCGCACGGTCGAGCGCTTCCTGGTGGGCGCGCCGGAACAGATCGCCGACGAGCTGGAAGCCTGGTTCGCGGCGGGCGTGGACGGCTTCAACCTGACCTATTGCGTCACGCCCGGCACCTTCGTCGACTTCATCGAGGGCGTCGTGCCGGAACTGAGGCGCCGCGGCCTGGTGCAAACGGAGTACGCGCCCGGCACGCTCCGCGAGAAGCTGTTGGGCCATCGGCGGATTTCGCCCGACCACCACGCCGCCTCCTTCCGGCGGGGGTGAGTGAAGCCGGCTTCGGGTCGCGCCCCCGGCAGCCGGCGTAGCGGCCCGTCCAACAGGCCGGATGGCCGCGGATTATAGCCCATCGGTCAGGATCAGCTCGGTGTTGGCGCCGGCGGTGCGGGCCTGGAGCCAGGGTTGGTACTCGGCCGAGGTGTAGAAGGCCTGGGCGGCGGCCTTGTCGGGGAACTCGATGACGACCACGACATGCGGCGCCGCGCCGTTGTTCTCCACCACGTCGAACTCGTTGCGGGGCGGGACGGTATCAGGCTTCGCGGCGCGTTGCGGCAATTTATGACGTTAGGGCCCAACCTTGCACCTATCGTCGGCCCACCGTTCGGCCCTATGATGCGGGCCGATATCCGGGCCGCCGGGCCGTCGCCATTCAGAGGGGAGAAATTCCGTGATCGTCGAGCAGATCTGGACCGCCAACGCCTACCGCAACTTCAACTATCTGATCGCCTGTCCGGAGACGGGCGAGGCGCTGGCGATCGATCCGCTGGATCACGAGAAGTGCCTGGCCAAGGCCAAGGAGAAGGGCTGGGAGATCACCCAGATCCTGAACACCCACGAACATGGCGACCACACCGGCGGCAACAAGCCGATGATCGAGGCGACCGGCGCCCGCCTGCTGGCGCACGCGAACGCCCAGGACAAGATCCGGGGCATGGACACGGGCCTCGGCGCCGGCGACGTGGTCAAGGTCGGCCGCACGGTGGAGCTGGAGGCGCTCGATACGCCCGGCCACACCATGAGCCACGTCTGCCTGCTGTCCAGGACCGAGCAACCGGCCCTCTTTTGCGGCGATACCCTTTTCAACGCCGGCGCCGGCAACTGCCACAACGGCGGCCATCCGAACGAGCTCTACCAGACCTTCGTGGATCAGCTGACCCGACTGCCCGACACGACCGAGATCTATCCGGGCCACGACTACATCATCAACAACCTGCAATTCACCCTCGACCGGGAGCCCGACAACGCCCGTGCCAAATCCCTGCTGTCGGAGCTGGAGAACCAGGACCCGGACGCGGCGATGGTGACGACGCTGGCGCTGGAGAAGGAAGTGAACACCTTCTTCCGGCTCTCCAGCCCCTCGGTCGCCGAGGCGCTGCACGAGGCGTTTCCAGACCTGCCGGCCGAACTCGACGCCAAGACGGTGTTCCTGAAGCTGCGCGAGCTGCGCAACAGCTGGTAAACCCGCCCGTTCCGGTCGATTCCATGCATGAAGGCCCCGGCCACCATCCATGGCGACACTCATGAGCAAGGCCCGGGGCACCGGCTCCGCGTCGCTGCTGCGCGAGCCCGAATTCCTCAAGATCTGGCTCGCCGGCGGTTTCGCCAACACCGTCCGCTGGATCGAGATGCTGGCGATCGGGGTCTATGTCTTCGACACCACCGGCTCGCCCTTTTTGGTGGCGCTGCTGGTGGTGGTGCGGGCGCTGCCGATCTTCCTCTTCGGCTCGCTCGCGGGCGCGTTCGCCGCCAACCGGGACCGGCGTCGGATCTATATGGCGGCGATCTCCGGCATACTGCTGGTCGCGGTCGGCTTGGGCACGCTCGGCTGGCTCGACCGCCTGCCGCTCTGGGTGATTGCCGCCGGCGCCGCCCTGTCGGGCCTCGCCTGGTCGACGGAGCATCCCGTGCGCCGCGTGCTCGCGGGCGAAATCGCGGGGCGCGAACGGCTCGGTCGGGCCATGGCGATAGAGAGTGCCTCCAACAACGCCACCCGGCTGATCGGCCCGCTCCTGGGCGGCCTCGTCTACGCGGCGGCCGGCCTGGTCGGCGCCTATTGCACCGGCGCGGTGTTTCTAATGATTTCGCTTTCGCTTCTGGTCTTGCTCCGCCCGCGGCCGGTGGCGGGCGGCGGGGCCCGCGGCCGCTTTTTCACCGGCCTGGCGGAAGGCTTCGCCCATGCACGCCGCAGCCGCACCGTACTGGGCGTGCTGGCGATCTCCGCCATCATGAACGTCTTCGGCTTCCCCTACACCGCGATGATCCCGGTGATCGGCGGGGATGTGATGGCGCTCGGGCCGACCCTGGTCGGGGCGCTCTCCTCGGTCGAGGCCACCGGCGCGCTGCTGGGCTCGGCCTTGGGCGCGGTGCTGCTGCGCCCGCCCTGGTACGGGCGGGCCTACCTCTACGGCTCCGCCTTCTTCATGGCCATGGTGCTGGTCTTCAGCTTCGTCGACGGCTTCGTGCCGGGCCTTTTCGTGCTGGCTCTGGGCGGCTTCGGCGCGGCCGGCTTCGCCATCATGCAGGGAACGTTGATCATGCTGGCGGTGCCCTTGGAGATGCGCTCTCGCGCGATGGGCCTGCTGGCGGTCTCCATCGGTACCGGCCCCTTGGGCATTCTGCACCTGGGCTTGATGGCCGACTGGCTCGGCGCCCAGCGCGCCGTCACGGTGATGACGCTCGAGGGCCTGGTCCTGCTGCTCGCCGCCGGGCTTTACTTCTCGGAGCTGCGCGAGCCGCCCCGGAGCCCGATCGGCGACGAGGACGAGGCGCCCGGGGGAGGCTGAGGATCATTCGCGGAGTCGCCGCCGAGCGGGTTGAACCGCCCGGCGATGCGTCCACGGTCTGGCCGGGAGACGCCGCTATCCACCCGCCACGGGCGCGACGACCATCACGGCGTCGAAGACGGTAGTGTCCGGATTTATCCGCAATTTGGTGATGGCCGCCGGATCGGGCTCCCGGCATGCTTGGCGCAGAACGGCGGAGCGCGGATCGATCTTTCCTCGGTCCCGCAGACGGCGGATTAGCTGGCTCGATGCTGGTCGAGGCCAACCTGTCCTCGCGGTGAAATGTTGACCCGGACCTTGCAGACGATTCGATGGAACGCCCGCGCCTGGTGGCAAATCCGACACCGAGGGAAGATTCGCGACCCGCATCGAGAGTACGTCAAAAGCCAAGGGTGCTTCCTCCGTCGAGGCGACATGGCGCCCATGCCCGGGGCTAGCCACTTTCGGAAGTCGGCCCTCCGATAGCATGTCGCGTGGCCTGAACTCGTTCTCCGAATTATACCAACCGGCAATGAGCGGAACCCATTGCGGGTTGTCTGGCGTTCAAACGCCACGCGGGCTTTTCCGCGGCTTTGCTCGGGCGCGCGGTCGCGCTTGCCGGACCCGCGATGAGTTGCACGCAACGCAGGCCGGTATTGGTTGCTCGGACGGGCGCGCAATAACGGCGGTCCGCGCGAGGTCACAAAACCCCCTTCAAAACATGGGCTCGGCGGCGCAAAATCCGAAAGGGACATTCTTCGCTGGCGAGTGGCCCCTTGATCTCCCGCACACGCTTCCATATGGCGCCGTATGATATACGCCAATTCTTTGATACACCGTTGATCGACCTCCCAGCCTCATGGAGCCGTTTGATGTTGTCCCGGGTAGGTTTTTTTGTGGGGAGGGGAGGCTTCCGAGGCGCTTCCCGTGCTTCCGGGCGCGCCACCCTGGTGGGCGCTGCCCCAGACCGCACCTACGAGTTGAAAAGCCTCCCGGACAGCGCCAACATTCGCGAGTCAACTGCCGTTTTTGGGATGAATGGTACCCTTGGGGCATGGTTGGGCCGGGGGAGCGGGTTGGCTACGGGGGTTTGTCGATCAGGTTCTTGGACGATCGACCATCCAGCCTCGATCGAAGGCGCCGGGACTCCCGCGGCCGACGAGCTTTGCGGGAGCGACGATTCCCGACATATCCGCCATCAGCCGAACAGCGCCTTCGGAAGCCAGAGAACGATGGCGGGAAAGACGGCGAGGATTACGGCGGCGGCGACCATGAGCAGGAAGAACGGAAACGCCGCCCACGCGATGCGGCCGATCGGGTGGCCGGTGATGCTGCGCAATACGAACAGATTGAAACCGATCGGCGGCGTGATCAAACCCATTTCGATAACGAGAACGAGGAATACGCCGAACCAGACGGGGTCGAAGCCGGCCTGCACGATCAGGGGATAGCTGATCGGCATGGTCATCAGGATCAGCGAAATGCTCTCCAGAACGCAGCCGAGCACGATGTAGAAGACGCCGAGCACGACGAGCAGCATGGCCGGTGTCAGGTCGAGCCCGGCGATGAACGCGGCGATGGTCTGGGGCACGTGCAGGAAGCCCATCGTGGTCGAGAGCAACGCCGCCGCGGCGAAGGCGGTCCCCAGCATGGCGGTGACGATGACCGCGCTCATCGCCGAATCGACGAAGGTCGACCGGGTGAACTGACCCGTCGACACGGTGATGCACAACGCCCCCACCACCCCGAGCGCGGCGGCCTCGGAGGGCGTCGCGAGACCGGTGTAGATGCCGCCGAGGACGACCAGGATCAGGAACAGCACCGGGAGCAGATCGCCGAGTGCCCGCAGGCGCTCCGCCACGGTCGGCCGTGTCGCCGGCGTGGGCGCCAGTTCGGGACGCAACATGCAGCGGCCCGCGATATAGCCGGAATACAAGACGCCGAGGAGGAGCCCGGGAAACATCCCGGCCGCGAACAGCTTGGCCACCGAGACCTCTGCGATCATGCCATAGATGATCATGGTGATGGACGGGGGAATCATGATGCCGATCGAGCCCGCCGCCGCCACGGAGCCGATCGACAGATTGACGTCGTAGTCGCGCTCGGCCAGCGCCCGGGTCGTGATTTTGCCGATCGTGGCCGTGGTCGCGACGCTGGAGCCGGAGACCGCGGCGAACAGGACGCAACCGGCGACGTTGGTATGCACGAGGCCCCCGGGGAGGCCGCTGACCCACGGCGTCAGTCCGCGAAACAGCCGCTCGGAGACGTTGGAGCGATTGATGATCTCGCCCATCCAAATGAACAACGGCACCGCGGCCAGCTCCCAACTGGTCACGGTCTTGACCATCATCGGCATGACGATCGAGCCGATGCGCGCCACGGAATAGTCGGCGACGAGAAACAACGAGACCAGCGAAGTCAGCAGCAGGCCGACGAAGATCCAGGCGCCGGTCGCAAGGAACACAAACATCATCGCGATGACGATGAAAGCGGCGACAATCGGGTCCATCAGTGTGTAGCGCACCCGGTTCCTTGGACACAAGTTTGTCTCACGCGGCGGGCCTGATTGAGATCGCGGCGTGCCACGCCTGACGAGCTTGAGCGGGGCTCAGGTAGCCGTTCTTTTCGACGATCCACTGGGCATTGTAGAGTTCGACGAAGTCGCGGACGGCGTCCCGCAGCTCCGCGATGTTGCGGTAGATGCGACCATGGATGATCTGTTCCTTCAGCGTGCGATTGAACCGCTCGGCGACGCCGTTGGTCTGGGGCTCGGCGACGAAGGCGTAGGACGGCTGGATGCCCCAGAACTTGATCTGGTTGGTGAAGTGGTCCGACAGATACTGGGAGCCGTGATCCATCCGCAAGGCCAGCCCCCGAGCCGCGCCGGCCGCGGTCGAGCCATACAGCCCGGCAAGCCCCATGGAGATCGGCTGCAGGGCGGCGAAGCGGTCGCCGCGCTTGCAGACATGCCAGCCGACACACTCGGCGTTCCAATGCTCGACGGCGGTGAAGATCCAGCCCCAGCCGTCGTCCACCGTGAACACCCGAACGCCATCGGTGCCCCACATGAGGTTCGGGGCATGAGTGATGATCTCACCGTCATGGGGATTGCCGCCACGGCGGCGGCAGCGATGGGGCGAGAGCAGATTGTTCTCGCGCATCAGGCGGAGCACCCGCTTGCGGGCAACCCGGATGTCGCGACAGACCCGAAGCCGAGCCCAGACCTTGCGGTAGCCCTCGCCCTCCCAGGGCGATGCCTCCAGGTCGGCTTCGATCGCCACCAGCAGCGCCTGGTCCGAGATCGCGGGCTTCGGTCCCCGACGCTTTGCCGGCGGCTGCTCGGCGTGCTGGCCGGAGGTCATGGCGTAGAACGAGGAGCGGGCCATGCCCCAGGCGGCGCAGACCCGCCGCAGGCCGTAGGCCAGACCCGTGCCGGGCGAGGTGGCGGCACTCATCGCCGCGACCTCCGCCGCCCCAAAGGGCCGAAGGTCTCCGTCTTGGCCTCCAGCAGTTCCACCTGCATGGTCAACTCTCCGATCCGCTTCATGGCGCTATCCAGTTCCGCCTGCACCGGATCGCCCTTGCGTCGCTTGAGCGAGGCGTCGATCCCGCCGATCGCTTTCTCACGCCACTGCTCGAGCCGGAAGATCTCTACGCCCAACTGGCGCGACAGAAGTTGCACCGGCTCGTCACGCAAAAGCCGCAGAACGACCTCACGCTTGCGCGCCACCGTCCATCGCTGGCCAAGTCCCAGCGGGCCTGCCGGCAAAGCCTGGCCTGGGGAAAACGTGGACGAGCCAAGCTCGCCCGCATTTACCACAGGCCCATCAACAGCAACTTTCTTCTCAAAATTATCGGCCATGTTCCGGTCCTCCTTGGACACTTCGATTAAGCCAATTCTGTGTCCAAGGAAATCGGGTCCGACTCACTCCGTTGTATTTCCTCGCGGCCATGGCCGAGGCAGACGACCTATAGACGCGGCTGGTCATCGTCGACGATAGGACCGCCGGCAAGGATGCGAAGCAGGTAGGCGACGAGCTGGAGCAGGAACAGAGCGATGCCCAAGAGAACGATCCCTTCCGGAATCCAGAAGGGGACCTCCGCGATCGTCCAACTGACGGTGCCGCGTTCGTAGTGCCGCAAGACGCTGCGTCCAACGAAATAGGTCACGAACAACATGGCCGCGAAGCTGGCGAGAATGATGGCGATTTCGATATGGCGGCGGACCCGAGCCGGCAATCGACCGAGCACCAGATCGACGCGGATCAGCCCGCCGGTGTTCAAGGCATGGCCGAGCGAGAGGTAGACCACGGCGGCCAGGCCATAGCCGACGAATTCCTCCGCGACATGGGTGGACGTGGCGAAGAACGAGCGCAGGATGATTTCCACCATGATGTGTACGACCATCGCGATCATCACGAGAATCGCCCCATAGGCGGAGTATCTCGAAATCGCCGCTACGACGTTCTGAAACATCTCGCGGATAGTATAATGCGGCAGGAAGAAACCAACAGCGCCGTTACGTCGCCGGCGATCGATAGCGGCGACGTAGCGGCGTCCGTCGAGCCTACTTCTTCTTGCCTATGCGCCGATAAAAATCATCCAGCATGGCCGGTCCATCCGGTCCGAGCTTCTCAAGCAATTCGTCCAGCACGGGCTTTCCCGCCTCTTGCAGAAAATCGAGAAACGCCTTTGGCGGATCTTCGATGACGGTGACACCGGCTGACCGCATATCCGCGTTGTTTTTCTCGATCAGAATCGTCTCCATCCGCTTCCAGGACATCGCGGTAGTTTCGTCTCCAGCCTCCTTTACGGCCTTCTGAAGCTCGGGAGAGAGAGCATTCCAAGTGTCCAAATTGATGTTCGTCGTGCCCCAGGGAATAGCGAAGTTGACATAGATGAAGTGGTTCAAGTAATCCTGAAAGCCCGATGCAAAGCCGGCATCGGCGCCCGTCAGCACGCCATCGATGGTGCTCGTGCTCAGTGCCGGCACAACGTCGCTCCAGGCGAGCTGGATCGCCGCCGCACCTGCCCGTATGAAAGTTTTGAGACCATTCACGTCATAAACCCGAAGCTTCCAGTTCTTCAAATCCGCAGCCGATAGAATCGGTCTTTTGGCCCAAAGCCCACTCGGCGGATTTGGCGACGAATACAGTTCGAACTGATTGAACGAACGGTAGACTTCGTTGTAGACGCGTTGCACGGATGCGTGAAAGTGCTTGGCATCTTCAGGTTTTTGCACCAGGAACGGCATCGTATTGATCGAGAAAATAGGGTGCACGCCGCTGTGAAATGAGGTGCAGATACTGGCGATCACCAAACCGCCGTCCGCCACCAGGTCGAGGTGATCGAGACACTTGTATCCCAATGCCCCGGCATGATGGATAGTGACTTCTATTTGCCCCTTGGTTTTTTCTTTGACGAGTTTGGCAAAGTATTCGGCCGCGACACCCGCTTGGTCCGTGGGGCCGAAGACATGCGCCAGGTCCCACTTGATCTGCGCCGTCGCCGGTGCGCTCGCCATGGTAGCCGCAACGGCGGCGGCGATGAAAAGTCGACGCGAAAGCTTCATTGTTTCCTCCTCCTCGATTGGTGTCACGACGGGGTCGAGCAGCCAGGCGGTCCGACAGCCACCGGCGCCCTAGGGCCCGATTCAACGGATGTAAGCTGGACACCAGGGGCGAGATCACCACGCCCCACGGCGTGCCGCGTCGGTTGTCCTCGCCGCCGCTCCGGTGTCATCGCGTCCCCTCATGCTTGCTCGCACGGTAACGCCATTATCGACCGACACTTCGCGGGGGAACCCCGCGTTCGAGCTTTAGTATAGCGATTTCGGCTGCTCGGAACAAATTCGAACGCGGCGAACTGTCGCTAACACACGATATGACCGCCGTAGGTACCATGTGATCTGTCCGGTTTAGAACGTCGCCTTCGAGGAGGGCGGCGATGAAGCGGGCCGAGGTGTTGCAAGGACTACGGCAGATGAAGTTCGAGGAGATTCTGGAGCGCGCGAAGCGGCGGCGACTGAGCCAGGCGGAGGCGGCGTCGATCCTGGGGATGAGCGAGCGAACGTTCCGGCGCTGGCGGGGTCGCTTTGAGGCGGAAGGCGCGGAGGGTCTGTATGACCGCCGGCTGGGCAAGGTCTCGGGGCACCGGGTGCCGGTGGACACGGTGATGGAGGTTCTGGAGTTGTTCGACACGCGCTACTGGGACTTCACGGCCAAGCACTTCCACGAGAAGCTGCTCGATGAGCACGGCTTCACGCGGAGCTACAACTGGGTCCGCCTGACGCTCCAGGCCCACGGGCGCAAACGTCCGGCACCGCGGCGAGGCGCGCACCGGCGCAAGCGGCCGCGCCGCGCCCTGCCCGCCATGATGCTGCACCAGGACGGCTCGACCCACCAATGGGTTCCCGGGCAGTGGTGGGACCTGATCGTCACCATGGATGACGCAACCAGCGAGATCTACTCGGCCTTCTTCGTCGACGAAGAGGGGACCATGAGCAGCTTCCGGGCCCTGGGCGAGGTGATCGAGGTCCGGGGGCTGTTCTGCTCGCTCTACGCCGACCGGGCCTCGCACTACTGGCACACGCCCGAGGCCGGCGGCAAGGTGGACAAGAACAACCCGACCCAGGTGGGCCGAGCCCTGGGCCAGCTGGGCATCGAACTGATCCCGGCCTACTCCCCCGAGGCCCGGGGGCGCTCGGAGCGCATGTTCGCGACATTGCAGAATCGCCTGCCGCAGGAACTGCGCTTGGCCGCCATCACCACGATGGCCGAGGCCAACGCGTTCCTGCGCGAGATTTATCTGCCCCGCCACAACGCCCGTTTCGCGGTGCCGGCCGAAGCCGAGGGCTCGGCCTTTGTCCCCTTCACCGGATCGCTCGACGACATCCTGTGCATCCAGGAGGACCGGATCGTCGGCAACGACAACACGGTGCGCTACAAGCGGCTGGTGCTGCAGATCCCGGAGGATCGCCACCGCCGCCATTACGTCAAGGCATCGGTGCGGGTCCACGAATACTCCGGCGGCACCCTGGCGGTCTTCCACGGCCCGCGCCGGCTGGCCCGATATCAGGCCGACGGCACCGTCCTCGACGAAACCAAGAACAGCAGAGCGGCCGCGTGAACCGCTTCGACGCGCGCCCGGCCTGTGGATCAGTGGACAACCCGCCACGGCGGGTTCCCCACTTATCCACAGGCCCAACAACCACAACATGGTACATAAAGCGGTCAATTCGAAATGTTCTCGACAATTCGAACGCGGCGAACGCGGCGACAGGTCCGAGCCCGCCAACCTCCACCGACCGCGCCACCTACAACCATCATCGAACGGCTGGTCACGTGCCGAAAACGCGCTAGAGTGGCCGCTGGAAAACACGGATCATCGCAACCGGAGGAAGTGCCTCATGAGCAGCTCGAACCTGCACGAGGAATCGATCGTGATCGACGGCTTGGTCATTTCGAATTGGAGCCGCGCCGTATTCGAAGACATGCACCGGGGTGGCTTGACGGCGGCGAACTGCACGTGCTGCATCTGGGAAGGCTTCCGTGACACCATGAACAACCTCGCCCAATGGAAGCGGTGGTTCGACGAGCACGGCGATATCCTGTTGCAGGTGCATACCAGCGACGACATCCGCCGGGCCAAGCGGGAAGGCAAGGTCGGCATCATCCTCGGCTGGCAGAACACCTCGGGTATCGAGGATCAGCTCGGTTACCTTCGCACCTTCAAGGACCTCGGCGTCGGTGTCATGCAGCTCACCTACAATACGCAGAACCTCGTCGGCTCGGGGTGTTTTGAGAGCCGCGATGGCGGACTTTCGGATTTCGGTCGCGAAGTGATCGACGAGATGAACAGGCTCGGCATCCTGGTGGATCTGTCGCACGTCGGGCCGAAGACCAGCGAGGATGCGATCCGCCATTCCAAGAAGCCCGTCGCCTATACCCATTGTTGCCCGGCGGCGCTCAGGGACCATCCGCGCAACAAGACCGACGAGCAGCTACGTTTCATCGCGGACCATGGCGGCTTCGTGGGCTTCGCGACGTTTCCCCCGTTCCTGCCCAAGGATGCGGAGACCACGCTCGACGACTGCGTGGATGCGATGGACTACGTCGTCGGCCTGATCGGCGAGGATAATGTCGGCATCGGCACGGATTTCACCCAGAACCAATCCGCCGACTGGTTCGACTGGCTGCGCAAGGACAAGGGCTACGCGCGCTGGCTCATGGAAGGCAGGGGAACGACCGCGCCGATGCCGGAGCATTTTCGCAATTTGGGCGAGTATCCGAACCTGACAGCGGCATTCGAACGCCGCGGCTGGCCCGAAGGGCGCATCCGCAAAATACTGGGCGAGAACTGGGTGCGGGTACTCGAGGACGTCTGGGGCGCCTGATCGGCGGTGCGATCACGTTGCCCCGCCTAATCAATCGAGGTGGCTCAATGGAAGCAGCCGCGCGCGGCGATCGGCCAGACCGCCTCGACGCGGCCGTCGCGAACGCAGGCGTAGTGATCCCAACGGTCGGTCATGGAGTCCTGATGGCCGCTGGAGAGCAGGAATTGCGCGCCGAGTTCGATTCCAGCCTCGCCTTCCACACGGAGCGTGACGTGCTCCTCGTGCAGCGCCTCGACGGCTAGCCCCTCCCGCCCCTCGACCCGGGGCCAGGCACGCAAGCCGAGCGCCCGGGTGCCGACGTCGCCGATGGCGATGCCCGGACGCGGCGTGCTGATCACCGTCGCCAGCACCTTGGCGGCGATCCGGAATTCGCTCATGTAGTCGAAGGAATGCGACATCAGCATATAGGTCCCGCCCTCGACCTCGGTGATGCCCGGCAGCCTCGCGGCGATGTCATAGGAAAAGGTCTCTCCGGCGGACACGACCCCGACGGGAATGCCCGCCGCCTCGATCGCGTCCTTGACGTCGAGGCACATCCGCATGAAGGGCACGCCGTCGCGAATCCGGGTCTCGCGGTCCGGCTTGCCCGGAAGCGTCTGGTGGCTCATGACGCCCTCGAAGGCGATGCCGGGAAGCGAGTGGGCCAGCCGGGCCAGCGCCACGCCCTTCTCGATCCGCAAGACCCATCTCGCCGTCGCCATCACCGCCAGCTGCATCAGGAGCGGTGCTCGGGCTCGCTTCTTCAACGTCGTCGACCTGGTCAACCGGCTCGAGGCCGAGGCACGGGCCGGCCGGGCCGGCCGGATCGTCGACCAGCTGAGCCGCGTCGATTTGGTGGTGCTCGACGAACTCGGATACCTGCCCTTCGCCGAGGCCGGCGGCCAGTTGCTCTTCCATCTGGTCAGTCAGCTGTACGAGCGCACCTCGGTGATGGTGACCACCAACCTCGGCTTCGGCGAATGGCCGAGCGTCTTCGGCGACGCCAAGATGACGACCGCGCTGCTCGATCGCTTGACCCATCACTGTGTGTCAACGGCGGCCGGAATATGGGCCAGGGCGGCGGCGTAACAATGTACCAGTGGCTCGGTGGCAGCTTGTCCACGTAGTCCATAGGAGGGACCCGCGCGCGGGGCGACGTGCCTTTCAATGGGCAATCGGCGGCCCGCGCGTGGGAGGTTCCTGTGGACCCACGTGGGCAAGCGGGGGAGGAAGCGAGATTATTGGGAAGGGTGTCGTCGTCGCGATCGGCTCTGCTTGAGCCGGTAGCTTTCTGCGTTCATCTCCAGGATATGGACATGGTGGGTGATCCGGTCGAGCAGCGCGCCGGTGAGGCGTTCGCTGGCGAAGACGGAGGTCCATTCCTGGAAGGGCAAGTTTGAGGTGACGATGGTGGCGCCGCGCTCGTAGCGCTGGCTGAAGATCTCGAACAGCAGCTCACTCCCGGTCTGCGACAGCGGGACGTATCCGAGCTCGTCGACGATCAGGAGATTGACCTTGGCGAGCTGGGCCTGGAGGCGGAGCAGCCTCTTCTCGTCGCGGGCCTCCATCAGCTCATGCACCAGCTGGGAAGCGGTGGTGAAGCGGACGCTCAGGCCCTTCTGGCAGGCGGCCAGTCCGAGGGCGAGCGCGATGTGGGTTTTGCCGACACCGGAGGGGCCGAGCAGGATCACGTTCTCCCGCCGCGCGACGTACTCGCCCCGGGCCAGGTCCAGCACCAGCATCTTGTTGAGTTCCGGCACGGCCTTGAAGTCGAAGCTCTCGAGCTGTTTGACGATGGGGAACCTGGCTTGCTTGATGCGCCGCTCGACCAACCGGCGCTCTCGGTCGATCAGCTCCAGCTCGGTCAGCCGGGCGAGATAGCCGACATGGTCGACGCCGTCGCCGGCCGCGATCCGCGCCTGCTTGTCGTACTCGCGCAGGACGGTCGGCAGCTTCAGGCTCTTCAGTTGGTGATCGAGCAGGAGGCGTGGGGCTTCAGCCATGTCCGGCGCCTCCCGCCAGCAAGGTTGCGTAATCGGCGATCCGTGTCGCGGCGACAAAGGGCTGGGGGAGGTGAGGATAGCGAGAGAAGTCCAGGTGGGCCGGTCGCCTCTCGATCCGGGCCAGGAGCAGATGCTTGACGGCATCGAAGCCGACCAGGCGCCGCTTCACCGCCTCGCGCACCGCCACCCTCACCTGGCTCTCGGGGAAGTCCTCCAACAGGCGCAGCACCTGGATGTACTCCCGCTTGCCGCGATGGCCGAAGCGGGCTTCGAGGAGATGGCGCAGCTCGTCGAAGGCGGGATCCAGCTTCCACCCCAGCAGCGGGGCCGCTTGATCCAGGGCACCCGGCTTCTTCTCCAGCAAAGACAGATAGTGCAGCGGGTCGTAGACCACGTCGCCACGCACATAGGAGCGGGGATGACGGGCGATGATCTCGGCGCCGAGAGTGATCTCGACCCGGTCGACATAGCCCTTGACCATCACGTCCTTGTAGGCGTGGACCGTCGGCGCCGAGTAATCCACCAGCCGGTAGCGCACCAAGGCCATCGAGGAGACCTGCCCGGGATGTTGCTCACAAGCCTCGAAGGGGACGGCCGGTAGATCGCGCAAAGCCTCGAGGTCGGCCAGCAGCGCCGTTGCCTTCTCGCCTTCCTCCAGGGCGTCGAGACGCGCCAGGCAACCCGCCATCAGCTGTTCGTTCAGGGCGTCCAGGTCCCGCACCTTTGGGATCGGCACGAAGAACTTGCGCCGCGCCGTCTTCACCAGCGCCTCGACCTTCCCTTTGTCGTTGCCCTTGCCGGGCCGGCCGAAGCGGTCGCGGAACAGATAGTGCGACTGCAGATGCGAGAAGGCCTGGGTGCGGCGGCGCTCGCCGTCGCCCATGATCCGCGCCACCGCCAGCGTCGTGTTGTCGTACAGGATCGATCGAGGGATCCCGCCGAAGAAGGCGAAGGCGCTGACGTGCCCGTCCAGGAAAGCCTCCGTCGTCTCCCGCAGGTAGGCCTTCACGAACCAGGCGTTCGAATGGGGCAAGATAAAGCAGAAGAAGTGGACCTTCTCCCGCTTGCCACGCAGATCGACCACCGCTTGGCCAAAGTCTGCCTGGGCATGGCCCGGCGGGTGATGCAGCGGCACGAAGGCTTCGCGTGTCGACTGCCGCTGAGCGCGGACGTAGTCCTTCACGATGGTGTAGCCGCCGGTGAAGCCGTGCTCGTCCCGAAGCCGCTCGAAGATCCGTTGTGCCGTGTGCCGCTGCTTGCGCGGCACATCCCGGTCCGCCGACAGGATCGCGTCGATGACCGCCGTGAACTCTTCCAGCTTCGGCCGTCTCACCGGCATCGTCCGCCGATACCCCGGCGGCGCCGAGTAGCTCAGCATCTTCTTCACCGTCCGGCGGTCGATGCCAAACCGCCGCGCCGCCTCACGGTGGCTCAGCCCCTCATCGACAACTGCCAGCCGAACCTGCGCATACAACTCCACGCCATACATCTCCTGCCCCCCGTCGCTAACAACAGGGGACGATCACTGGCGCATCTTCGCGCCGCCGCAACCGGACTACCCGGCCGCCTCGCGTGGAGCATTTTTGCAGCGCCGCCTACATCGGACGGGCGCGCAATAACGGCGGTCCGCGCGAGGTCACAAAACCCCCTTCAAAACATGGGCTCGGCGGCGCAAAATCCGAAAGGGACATTCTTCGCTGGCGAGTGGCCCTTTGATCTCCCGCACACGCTTCCATATGGCGCCGTATGATATACGCCAATTCTTTGATACACCGTTGATCGACCTCCCAGCCTCATGGAGCCGTTTGATGTCGTCCCGGGTAGGTTTTTTTGTGGGGAGGGGAGGCTTCCGAAGCGCTTGCCGTGCTTCCGGGCGCGCCACGCCTCCTATGCGCTCAGCCTCGACAACAGAATCTTCAGCGCCCGCCGCAAGGCCTCGGTGCCAATGGTCAACGGCGGCGCAATTCGGATGCGCTCGCCATCCATGCCCCCTCCAAGAATTAATACCCGGTCGGCGAAGCACGCCTTGACGAGGTCGCCGGCATTTTTCACCGGGCGAAACGATAGGCTCGGGCCGATCTGGTAAATTTCCCGCGCCCAGCCCGCTTCCTCCATGTGAGCGGCGGCCTCGGCGAGAGGCGCGGCAACGCGGCGGCAATCGGCTTCCACGTCGCGGGAGTCAATGTAATCGGCGACCGCGCAAGCGGCATAACAGCCCATGGCCGAAGTTTGAAAAGTATGGGCGAGAACGACGCCTTCGCCGATAGCCACTTCGAGTGTCTGGCGGTAGACGACGGCGGAAAACGGATAAAGTCCGTTGGTCATCGACTTAGAGAACAACAAGATATCGGGTTTCAAGCCCATGTTCCGAGCAACACTGAAGTCGCCAAATCGGTAAAACCCACACTGAATCTCATCGGCGATGACGGTGACCCCGGCTGCCTTGGCTAGCGCACATAGCCCATGAAGCCAATCGGCGTCGAGCGGCACATACCCCCGGGCGCCTTGGATGGGTTCGAATATCAGGCAGGAGATACCAGACCAATCAATGTCCGTCTCGCCGGGCGTCAGCACATCGACGAAGGAAGCAAGAGATTGCCGGACCGGCGTTTCCTGCAGGGCCATGGATCGCTGCGCCGTCGTGGCGCTGAGTGCATCGAGGCCAAGACCGTGAAAACCGCCTTCGATGGCAAGAATTTTCCCCGGACGGTTGCGCAGTGCAAGCGACAGCGCCGTGCTCACGGCGAAACTGCCCCCCACTTGGAACAGCACCTTGAAGTCGTCCACATCGAGAGCATTCGTCAGCCAGCGAGCGAATCTCTCGGCTTCGGGCGGATAGATCCCGGCGACCAGATCGGATCCCGGCTGTGCTGGAAGACGAATGTCTTCGTTGCAATGGCCGAAGTTCACGGCCCCATAAGAACTACACAGATCGGTGAATTCTTCAGTTGTACCGTCGCCGCGGCTGAGCGTCAGGCTCGCATTCAAGGCGCGGCTACAGGTCCAGTGTTCTCCGAGAGCACGGGACTCGTCCAGATCGCTGAGTCGCCGGTTTATGGGTTTGCCTCGCCGACTGGATGGATTCCGTTCTTCATCGACCGTACCACTATTGCTAACTTTATGGTCCATATTCAACAACTTCCTATACCGACATTTCCCAGATGACCGCTGGTTCTAACCATCAGAGTAACCTTTTGGGCTCTCGATGACAATTATGAGCCCGGTGCGTGTCGCTAACACACGATATTGTAGCGCACCCGGTTCCTTGGACACAAGTTTGTCTCACGCGGCGGGCCTGATTGAGATCGCGGCGTGCCACGCCTGACGAGCTTGAGCGGGGCTCAGGTAGCCGTTCTTTTCGACGATCCACTGGGCATTGTAGAGTTCGACGAAGTCGCGGACGGCGTCCCGCAGCTCCGCGATGTTGCGGTAGATGCGACCATGGATGATCTGTTCCTTCAGCGTGCGATTGAACCGCTCGGCGACGCCGTTGGTCTGGGGCTCGGCGACGAAGGCGTAGGACGGCTGGATGCCCCAGAACTTGATCTGGTTGGTGAAGTGGTCCGACAGATACTGGGAGCCGTGATCCATCCGCAAGGCCAGCCCCCGAGCCGCGCCGGCCGCGGTCGAGCCATACAGCCCGGCAAGCCCCATGGAGATCGGCTGCAGGGCGGCGAAGCGGTCGCCGCGCTTGCAGACATGCCAGCCGACACACTCGGCGTTCCAATGCTCGACGGCGGTGAAGATCCAGCCCCAGCCGTCGTCCACCGTGAACACCCGAACGCCATCGGTGCCCCACATGAGGTTCGGGGCATGAGTGATGATCTCACCGTCATGGGGATTGCCGCCACGGCGGCGGCAGCGATGGGGCGAGAGCAGATTGTTCTCGCGCATCAGGCGGAGCACCCGCTTGCGGGCAACCCGGATGTCGCGACAGACCCGAAGCCGAGCCCAGACCTTGCGGTAGCCCTCGCCCTCCCAGGGCGATGCCTCCAGGTCGGCTTCGATCGCCACCAGCAGCGCCTGGTCCGAGATCGCGGGCTTCGGTCCCCGACGCTTTGCCGGCGGCTGCTCGGCGTGCTGGCCGGAGGTCATGGCGTAGAACGAGGAGCGGGCCATGCCCCAGGCGGCGCAGACCCGCCGCAGGCCGTAGGCCAGACCCGTGCCGGGCGAGGTGGCGGCACTCATCGCCGCGACCTCCGCCGCCCCAAAGGGCCGAAGGTCTCCGTCTTGGCCTCCAGCAGTTCCACCTGCATGGTCAACTCTCCGATCCGCTTCATGGCGCTATCCAGTTCCGCCTGCACCGGATCGCCCTTGCGTTGCTTGAGCGAGGCGTCGATCCCGCCGATCGCTTTCTCACGCCACTGCTCGAGCCGGAAGATCTCTACGCCCAACTGGCGCGACAGAAGTTGCACCGGCTCGTCACGCAAAAGCCGCGGAACGACCTCACGCTTGCGCGCCACCGTCCATCGCTGGCCAAGTCCCAGCGGGCCTGCCGGCAAAGCCTGGCCTGGGGAAAACGTGGACGAGCCAAGCTCGCCCGCATTTACCACAGGCCCATCAACAGCAACTTTCTTCTCAAAATTATCGGCCATGTTCCGGTCCTCCTTGGACACTTCGATTAAGCCAATTCTGTGTCCAAGGAAATCGGGTCCGACTCACTAACACACGATATGACCGCCGTAGGTACCATGTGATCTGTCCGGTTTAGAACGTCGCCTTCGAGGAGGGCGGCGATGAAGCGGGCCAAGGTGTTGCAAGGACTACGGCAGATGAAGTTCGAGGAGATTCTGGAGCGCGCGAAGCGGCGGCGACTGAGCCAGTCGGAGGCGGCGTCGATCCTGGGGATGAGCGAGCGAACGTTCCGGCGCTGGCGGGGTCGCTTTGAGGCGGAAGGCGCGGAGGGTCTGTATGACCGCCGGCTGGGCAAGGTCTCGGGGCACCGGGTGCCGGTGGACACGGTGATGGAGGTTCTGGAGTTGTTCGACACGCGCTACTGGGACTTCACGGCCAAGCACTTCCACGAGAAGCTGCTCGATGAGCACGGCTTCACGCGGAGCTACAACTGGGTCCGCCTGACGCTCCAGGCCCACGGGCGCAAACGTCCGGCACCGCGGCGAGGCGCGCACCGGCGCAAGCGGCCGCGCCGCGCCCTGCCCGCCATGATGCTGCACCAGGACGGCTCGACCCACCAATGGGTTCCCGGGCAGTGGTGGGACCTGATCGTCACCATGGATGACGCAACCAGCGAGATCTACTCGGCCTTCTTCGTCGACGAAGAGGGGACCATGAGCAGCTTCCGGGCCCTGGGCGAGGTGATCGAGGTCCGGGGGCTGTTCTGCTCGCTCTACGCCGACCGGGCCTCGCACTACTGGCACACGCCCGAGGCCGGCGGCAAGGTGGACAAGAACAACCCGACCCAGGTGGGCCGAGCCCTGGGCCAGCTGGGCATCGAACTGATCCCGGCCTACTCCCCCGAGGCCCGGGGGCGCTCGGAGCGCATGTTCGCGACATTGCAGAATCGCCTGCCGCAGGAACTGCGCTTGGCCGCCATCACCACGATGGCCGAGGCCAACGCGTTCCTGCGCGAGATTTATCTGCCCCGCCACAACGCCCGTTTCGCGGTGCCGGCCGAAGCCGAGGGCTCGGCCTTTGTCCCCTTCACCGGATCGCTCGACGACATCCTGTGCATCCAGGAGGACCGGATCGTCGGCAACGACAACACGGTGCGCTACAAGCGGCTGGTGCTGCAGATCCCGGAGGATCGCCACCGCCGCCATTACGTCAAGGCATCGGTGCGGGTCCACGAATACTCCGGCGGCACCCTGGCGGTCTTCCACGGCCCGCGCCGGCTGGCCCGATATCAGGCCGACGGCACCGTCCTCGACGAAACCAAGAACAGCAGAGCGGCCGCGTGAACCGCTTCGACGCGCGCCCGGCCTGTGGATAAGTGGACAACCCGCCACGGCGGGTTCCCCACTTATCCACAGGCCCAACAACCACAACAGAAGCGGTCAATTCATATGGTACATAAAGCGGTCAATTCGAAATGTTCTCGACATTCGGAGCCTGATGCGTGACGCGAGGCCCTTGCCGGTAGTTAGGGGTCCAGATCGGGCGAATGCCGCTCTGGCAGCCTCCGAGGGGCAGAGCCCCGCCAGCCCGAGAGCCAGCGGCGGTGGTGGCGGCGATCTCGGTGTCTCGGGGGGTGTAGGCGCTCCCGGCCCGCTCGGTTTCCCTTCCGTGCGGTGATGCGTCCCATTGCCGTCAACTGATAGACGTTGTCGGCCCCCGGGATCCCTCGAACGTCCCTCACGCCATGCACATGCTCAATCACGGCCATGGCGTGCCCGCGGCGGACGAGCCGCTCAAATGCATCACGCCGCTCGAGGTTCTTGGCCCGACACGGTCCGTGTTTGCACAATCATGCCAACGCGTCATCCGTCCTCATGATCCAATCCGCTCCGGAACCCGATCGGCGGCAAGCATCCCCTGCAACAGTCTCCTTGGGACCACTTTCAACGCCCGGTCCGCGCGGGGCGCCAGCATTGTCCTCATGCCGGTCCAAGAGAGCATATCAGTCGTGGCGTCGAGACGCTTACCCATCCAGCCGGGCCGTCACGCTTCGCGCCCGGCCTCGGCTTCGAGGGCGGCCGGCGGGTCCCGGCCGGTCCTGGTGAAGAGCGAAACTCGCAAGGCCAAAGGCCGCCAGGCCGTCTTCAGAATCAGCTGCCGTCTTGACCCGTCCCGGGTACGATCCATAATGCCTCGGAACACCAGAGCAGGCAAACATGAGCAGACCCATATACCATCTCTGCCGTCAGAGGGATTGGCGGACTGTACGCGAAACCGGCAGATATGTCGGTTCGGCTCAGGATATCGTCAACGGATCCATCCGGTTCTTTACCGCCGAACAGTTTCGCGGCGGTATTCCCCTTTACCTTGCCGGTCGGCGCGACCTCTTCCTGCTCACGGTCGACCCCGACAAGGCGGGAGACGCACTCCGATGGGAGGAATCGGCAACGGGCGAGCGTCTCCTCCGGTTATCGGGTCCGCTGCCGCTGGATGCGGTTCTCCGCGCCGATGACGTAACGTTGGATGCCGAGGGCCGGCACCAGTTCCCTGATGTTTCACCAGCTTCGGAGGACGATTGACGCGCGGCTCCGATCTCCTCGCCGGGGCGGACGAAGTGGCGATGGCGGCTCGGGTCGAACCTGGCGACCGATAGGCGAACGCATGCGACGCCGCCACCTCAGTTGGGCCGAGTTACCGTCACGCCGCAACGCCGGCATTCCACTGTTTCGACACTGCCGCCGGGGCCAAATCCAAAAGTGATATCGACAACCTTGAATTCGTGCATTCCGAGACGACAGAGAAGGCGATGCAGCAGTCTTCGCGGCAACTTGCGCCTCGTGCGGGCCAACGTGATGTTCCCCTCGGCTTGACCGGGCGTTACCGTACATTTTCGGTGATCGGGCGGCAACCGACGGTGCGGCCGATCTGACGATCCGTCGCTCGGCTTGCCTTGTTGGCGGTCCTCGGTAAGGTTTTTTCCCGTCCAGCCGCTTTTTTGCTTTCGAGCGGCTCTGTTTCAGGAGTGGGATAGCTCATGGCCTACCCGCGTGGCGGGCAATTCGCGGGTAGGTCTTTTCTTGCGCGCCGGGGGTTGGTGGGTTGGTGGCGCGGACACCGCTTCCATGGCATCGAGCCCGACAGTCCTTCGAAACCGCCCAAGCCGACCAACGAGCTTGCCGGGGTTTCGTGGACACCTGATCATTTGGGATGGAGGAGTCCACGATGTCCCGCAAACGAGCACCGTATCCGCATGCGTTCCGCGCCCAGCTTGTCGAACTGGTCCGGGCCGGCCGCACGCCCGAGGAGCTGAGCCGGGAGTTCGAGCCGACGGCACAATCGATCCGCAACTGGGTGGCCGCCACCGATTTGGCGGAGGGCCGCCGCACCGAAATCCCGACGGGCCGGGAACACGAGGAGTTGAAACGGCTCCGGCGTGAGAACCGGCGACTTCGTCAGGAGCGGGAGATACTGGCAATAGGTGAGCGGGATCAGGAAACGGTCCAGTGGACCGTTTCCCCCGCGAACGCCTGGTTCGCACGGGAGACCGACGCGATATCGGACGGCTCTTTGCGTTCGTGAAGGCGTACCAGGCCATCTACCCGAGCGCCATGATGTGCCGGCTGCTCGAAGTCTCCACCGCCGGCTATCACGCCTGGCGCCGCAAGCGGCCAAGCCGTCGGGAGATCGACGACGCGGCGCTGACGGCGCGGATCGCCGAGATCCACAAGGCGTCCGACGGCACCTACGGGTCGCCCCGGATCCATGCCGAGCTTCGCGATGAAGGTGCCCGTGTCGGCCGCAAGCGGGTCGCCCGCTTGATGCGCCTGGCCGCCCTGGCGGGCGTCAGCCGGCGACGGCGGCCCAAGACGACGGTTCGGGACGAAGAGGCTCGGCCGGCGCCGGACCTGGTGGAGCGCAACTTCCACGTCGAGGCGATGGACGAGCTCTGGGTCGCCCTTGCGAAAGGCTTACGCGGCGCCGCCGGCGCCACGGTCCTTTCTCACACCTATGTGCCGACCGCGACCGGCTTTCTCTATCTGGCCGTGGTCCTCGACGCCTTCAGCCGCCGCGTCGTCGGCGGGGCCATGGAAACCCATCTCAGGGCCGCCCTGGTCTTGCAGGCCCTCGACATGGCGGTCAAACGACGGCGGCCGAAGAAGGTGATCTATCACTCCGACCAGGGCTCGCAGGGCGGGTTCAACCGGTCGTCGCAACACGTTCAGTTTGACTGGCCTGCAAGCACTGGTCCAGAGCTTCGGCGGGAGTTCTCCATCCGAGGGTCTTGCGGGGCCGTGTATTGAGCGCGTCAGCAACAACTGCGAGTACGTCCGGACTGTGTGCGCTCAGATCGGTTCCTTTCGGGAAGTACTGTCGAAGCAGTCCATTGGTTTTCGCGTTCGTTCCGCGTTGCCAAGGGCTGTGCGGTTCGCAGAAGTAGACGGGAAGGCCGGTTGCGATCCGCAGATCCGCATGCCTGGCCATCTCTGCTCCCTGGTCCCAGGTCAGCGAGCGGCGAAGCTGCGCTGGCAATGTCGTGATCGTCCGGGCGATGGCATCGCGAACCGCTTCAGCCCCATGACCGGCAAGCGCAGGCCCGTTCTTTACGCGCGGGACGGTGCCGTGGCCTTCCATTCGGGGAAGATGCAGCAGCATTGTGAACCGCGTGGTGCGTTCCACCAGAGTGCCGATCGCCGATCTGCCCAAGCCGATGATCAGGTCACCTTCCCAGTGTCCGGGTACGGCCCGATCAGCTGCTTCCGCCGATCGTTCACTGATCATGATCTCAGGCGTGACGAAGGATTTGCCCCGCCGGCGGCTACGTGCCCGAGGCACGCGCAGTGCCCTTCCCGTGCGAAGGCAGGCGGTCAGCTCACGACGGAGTGCGCCGCGGCCCTGTACGTAGAGCGCCTGATAGATCGCCTCATGACTGATCCGCATGGCTTGATCCTCGGGCCCGTCCCCAGGATAGTCGATCCGAAGACGGTGCGCGATCTGCTCAGGACTCCAGGCCCTGGCCCATCGCCTGTGCTGCCGCGGCCCATGCCGACGACCGTTCCAGACGACGCGTGGCCCCTCGATCACCGTTCCATCCGGTGCCGAGATCCGACCCGCAAGCCGATCCTGCACATAGCGCCGCAGCGCCTCATTCGTTGCAAGCTTGGCTGGCTTCGGCCTTTTGGCGGATCGATCAGCATGCCACTGCGCCGTCGTTGCTCGGTAGTCCAGGCCACCGCTTCGGGTCGCCGCGTTGCGCCGCACCTCGCGGGAGATCGTCGACGGTGCTCGCTCCAGCCGGCAAGCAATATGACGTATGCCTCTTCCCTGGGCGCGCAGAAGAGCAATCTCCTCACGTTCCTCGAAAGACAGGTAACGTCCTGACAGCGGCTTGGCCGATTGCGATAAATGTGATGGTGGCATGCCGCCCGACCTCCGGAACCACCTCGAGCCTACCGGAGGGGATACACCGGCATCTCGGGCCGCGTCCTCGCTCGAACGCCCCGTCGCAATCGCTGCCCAGAACCGAACAAGCTCTTCACGCCGTGCCGAGTCCGGTCGACCTGGCGAATGCAACTTGCTCCGTCCAGACCAATCCGACCGCCGTCTGCGTACCGTCATAGCAACCTCCTATGCCAGAGTGTTGCGACGACCGATTGAACTCGCCCAGTACACCGCGCTCGACTTCGGTGCCCGCTGTGGCAAGGCCGGCATCCGCCCGTCGATGGGTTCCGTCGGCGACGCCTACGACAACGCCATGGCCGAGAGCTTCTTCGCCACCCTCGAATGCGAGCTGATCGACCGCCGACGCTTCGAGAACCCCGACCACGCACGCCGCGAGGTCTTCCAGTTCATCGAAGGCTGGTACAATCCCCGAAGGCGGCATTCCGCCATCGGCTATAAGTCGCCCATCAACTACGAGAGGAGCATACCCCCCGTCGCGCCAATCTTTGACAGTCCATGAAAGCGGGGCAACTCCAGTCCGGGTATGACCGACAGCGGGCTTCGGCGGACTAACCGGTCGCCCCGATTGGTCACGTGGACTCACAACCCGAACGTGCGTAGGTTCCGATGATCGGCCGTCACTCGGGCAGGGAGGCCCATGGCGGAGACGGTCCGCTCTTAGCTTATTCTTCCACGAAACAGTAGGTGCAGATTTTGTTGCCATCCGGATCGCGCAAATATGCAGCGTAGGCGGTAGGCGTGAAGTTACGCGGACCGGGCTCGCCCTCATTGGAGCCACCATTTGCGAGACCCGCTTCATGAAACTTGTGCACTGCATCACGATTTGGCGCGGCAAAGCCGACCGTACCGCCGTTCGCATGAGTGGCCGGTTGGCCATCGGCGGGTCTGGTTACCAAAAACTCGGGTTCGTTGGCTCCGTACATCACCATGTTCTCACCCAGAGGGCCGAGCACGGCGTCATAGAATTCGGTCGTCTTACCGAGATCGTTGGTTCCTAGGAGCCTGTCGGACTTAAGCAAAATCGGCAATAATATTTCACACAAAGGCATGGTTCGTATGTTTGTTATAATTTTCCGTGAAAATCATTGCGTTTCTTGCGCATATTGACCTCTATCGGCCTAAGCCCGACAAACTGCTAGGACGACGTGCGTGAAGATCGCCATTTTCTCCCTCCCAAGTTCAAGCCAGATCAGACCAGAGGTTTGAGAGTATAAACGATATGGCTTATCCCTTTGCTTCCGGTCACACCAGATGTTGATCGGCCTTCTACGTTCCAGGCACGGTTTTCGGACCGTGCCGGGGGATGTACGGGAGCTTTTGGACTTGAGGAAGTTGGTTTCGAGTGCTGTCAGGCAGACTGGAGGGCCGGTATTCGGCTCCGATTGAGGCGGATCGGAGGGCGGGCGGTGGCTGGCGCCCGGCCTGCCGGGATCAGACGTGTTGTCCGACGATGTCGCGGTAGTCGGCGGGTCGCAGGCGCGTGCCGATGCCGAGCAGGGTATCGAAAGCCGTTGCGGTGTGGCGGCGGCGGTTCCAGCGGAACACGAACTCGTCGAGGTAGCGGCGCAGATGGGCGCGGCGCAGGCCATGGAAGGTTCCGAGCGCCCAGCGCTTCAGGTTCGAGAACACACGATGGATCCACGTCAGCACGAGATGGGCGGGCGTTGCACCGACGACCTTGGGCTGGTGGTCGTGGTCGGGCAGGCCGCAATAACCGCTCCAGCCATCGGTAATCACCCGCGCGCCCGGCGCCGAGGTTCCGGCAACGAAGGCACGAAGGCTGCGCGCGGAGAAATCCCCGATCGGCGCCAGCCGGATGCGGCGTGGCTCGCCCTCGGGCGATAGCTCGACCGCGCCGGCAATGCGCATCTTGCCTTGTGGGCTGCGACCTTGCCCGCCTGTGGCCGGGTCTTTTGCGGTGCGGAACGGGAGGGTGGCCTCATCGATCTCGATCAGGTCCTCAAGCAGGCTGCGATCCGGATTGACCATGGCACGGCGCAGCTTGTGCAGCAGGAGCCAGGCACTCTTGTAACTGCCGAGCCCGAGCTGGGCCTGGAGTTGCAGGGCGGAGATACCATTCGAGTGGCTGGTCACGATGTGAACGGCCATGAACCAGGTCTTCAGGGGCAAGTGGCTGCGGTGCATGATCGTGCCTGCGGTCACCGAGGTCTCCTTCCCGCAGGCCGCACATTCCCAGCTCGCCCGGCGCCGCTTCAGTTCCCAGCCCCTGTCATGGCCGCAGGCGGGGCAGACGAAGCCGTCGGGCCAGCGCCTGGCGGCGAGATGCCGGGCACAGGAGGCTTCATCGGGAAAGCGCGCCTCGAAGGCGGCGCGGGACATGGGGCGGTCATATTTCCAGCGGCTGGCCATGACGGAACATTACACGAACATGCTGCCGACGCCCACCAGAAACTCAACATCTCGTCAAACCGGGCTCAAAGGGATAAGCCCTTAAACGATTAGGCAGGCGCATGTCGCCTTGTGTTAAGCGTTGTCGGACGCCCGCCGACCCACCGCGCAAGACGCAATCGCTTCGCCTCGGCGGGCGTCGGACAAGGCTTAACAGGTCCAGAAAATCAGGATCGCCTGATGTTAAGCGGACTCTCGGGGGTTATCCGGACACCCCGGGATGGAGAACCGACCGGGGCCGGCGACCGAGCCCGCCGGTGGCACGGCCGCGATCCCCGCCATTCTCCCCTTTGCCCGCGCTCTTCCACGTTCCGCCCGGGCCGGGCTCGGCCGGTGTCACACGGCGAGGGCAAGGGGATGATGCGCGTTTTCACGCCACCATCCCGCCGTCGCCATCGATGGGGCGCCGAACCATAACCCTATTCGATCCTCCCGCCTTGGAGGGAAGGGCGTGCCCGGGGCGAGAAACCGCCTGGCCGGCGCGTCACCCGGGATTTCCTGGACGACGCCAGAAATAATCTTCGGCCCCTCAGGTGACGGTTTGCCGGGCCCTGAATTCCGGCCGCTCCCACTCCCGCCCCGCCATCACCGCTTCGAGTTCGTCGACGGCGCGGGCGATGTCGCCATATCCGAGGCAGAGCGGCGAGAGGCCGAAACGGACGATGTCGGGGGCGCGGAAATCGCCGATCACGCGCCTGGCGATAAGCGCCTGGACGATGGCGTAGCCGTCGGCGTGATGAAAGGAGACCTGGGCGCCGCGCAGATCGTCATCACGGGGCGAGGCGAGGCGGAAGCCGTGGCCTTCCAGCCGCTCTTCCACCAGCTCGATCAGGATCCGGCCGAGGCGGCGGGCCTTGGCGGCCAGGTCCGGAATCGAAACGCCGTCGAGCGCCGCCAGCGCATGCTCCAGCGCCAGCATCGAGAGCACCGGCGGCGTGCCCGAGAGAAACCGGTCGATGCCGGCGGCGGGCCGGTAATCGGTCTCGAAGGCGAAGGGGTCGCGGTGTCCCATCCAGCCGGAGAGCGGGTTGCGGGCGGCATCGATATGTCGTCCGGCGATGAAGAGCTAGGCGGGCGCGCCCGGCCCGCCGTTCAGGAACTTGTAGCCGCAGCCGACCGCCAGATCGACCCGGGCGCCGTTCAGATCGACCGGCAGCACGCCGGCGCTGTGCGAGAGGTCGGCCAGGAACAGCGCCCCCGCCGCGCGCGCGGCCGCGGCGAGGGCGGCGAGGTCCCACACCCGGCCGCTTCGGTAGTCGACATGGCTCACCGTCACCACCGCCGTCGCGGGCCCGATCGCGGCGATCAGTTCCGCATCGTCGACACAACGGGCCTTCGCCTTGTCGCCGAGGAGGCCAGCCAAGCCCTGGCCCACGTAGAGGTCGGTCGGAAAGTTTGCCGCCGTCGAGAGGATCTCGCGCCGCCCGGGGCGGAGCGCCAGGGCCGCGCCGAGCAGCTTGAAGAGGTTGACGGAGGTCGAATCGCCGACCGTCACCTCGGCCGGCCGGGCGCCGATCAACGGGGCAATTCGCGCCGCCAGGCGGCGCGGCAGGCCGATCCAGTCGTGCCGGTTCCAGCTGGCGATCAGGTCGCGGCCCCATTCGTCGCGCAGCGCCGCTTCGAGGCGTTCGGCCAGGCCGTGGCTCAGGGGACCGAGCGAGTTGCCGTCGAGATAGACGACGCCCTCGGGCAGGCCGAAGCGTTCCCGCCACGGCGCCAGGGGATCCTCCGCGTCAAGGCGCGCCAGTTCCGCGTCGTTCCACGCCACGTCGTCATCCCGCCACCGCATCAAGTCCCTCGACTGTAACGCCACGCCGAGATAGTCGCCAAGCCGATCGGCTCCGATGTTCCTGGCCGGGTAGATGCGACCCTGCGTCGCGCTTGACTCTCCCTCCGCCGCCCCGAACACTCGGCGGGCGAGGAGACGGGTCCGCGACAAGGCGCCGAGTTATCTCGCCGGATGACATCGGAAATAACCAGCGGTCGCGGATCCGGGTTCCCTGGAGGGAGCCCACGTCCGGCGATGCGCGGCGAGGAGCTGGCGTGGCGTCCCTGGCCGCGATCCGCGGTTTTTTGGCCACGAGCCGCTCGCCGGGTCGGGATATGAGTCATCGGCGAAGCGATCATCAATTACGAGGACATGGTCTTCAGCGAGCCATGGCCGCAGTTCGCCATCTTCACGGTGATCTTCTCGGCCCTGGTCACGTTGCTATCGGTGGCGTTGGCGCCGTTGCTGGCGGTCCGCGCCAACGAGGTCCTGTTCGACCAGCCGCTCTCCAACCTCGACGCCAAGCTCCGGGTGCGGATGCGGGTCGAGATCAAGCGCCCGCGGCGCTCCATCGGCGTCACCTCCATCTACGTCACCCACGACCAGATCGAGACGGGATGATCCCATGCGACGGCTCCTCGCGCCCGTCCTGATCCTACTAGCAACCGCCGCCTTCGACCTCCAGGGCCATCGCGGCGCCCGGGGACTGGCGCCGGAAAACACGTTGCCCGGCTTCGCGACCGCGCTCGGCCTCGGCGTCGCCACCCTGGAACTCGACACCGCCATCACCGCCGACGGCGTGGTGGTCGTGGCCCACGACGCGAGCCTGAACCCCAGCCTGGCGCGTGGCCCCGACGGTACCTATGTCGAGAAGCGCGAGACGCGGCTCCGCGACCTGACGTTCGCCGCGCTTCAATCCTACGACGTCGGCCGGATCAAGGCGGAAAACCGTCATGCGAGGCGCTTTCCCGATCAACGACCGGTCGACGGCACGCCCATCCCGGCGCTCGCCGAGGTTTTCGGCCTTGCGGCCAAGGCGGGCAACGATGTCGTCCGCTTCAACATAGAGACCAAGATCCGCCCCGACCGGCCCGGGGAGACGGTGACGCCGGAGGCCTTCGTCACCGCCCTGCTGGCGGCCATCGACGCGGCCGGCATGGCGGCCATCGACGCGGCCGGCATGGCGGCGCGAGTGACCATCCAGTCCTTCGATTGGCGCACGCTGCGGCTCGTCGAGCGACAGCGCCCGGAAATCCCGACCGTGTGTCTGACGGCGGAGGCCCGCTGGCTGGATAACGTCCAGCGCGGCCAGCCGGGCGCCTCGCCTTGGACGGCTGGCCTCGATTTCGACGAGGGCGCCGGAATTGCCGACCTGGTGCGCCGGGCCGGCTGCGCCGTCTGGTCGCCCTGGCACGAGAACCTGACCACGGCGGAGCTGACCGAGGCGAAGGCCGCCAGCCTCCAGGTCATCCCTTGGACGGTCAACGAGGCCGAACGCATGGAGGCGTTGATCGAGATGGGAGTCGACGGCCTGATCACCGACTACCCCGACCGCCTGCGCCGGGTGATGGGGCTGCGCGGCATGGCCTTGCCCACGCCGACGCCGGTCGAACCCTGAGGCAAGGCCGTTCGCGATCAGCCGGAACCGAACGCCGCCTTCAGGGGCGCGATGGCCTCGGCATAGGCGCGGCGTTTGACCGAGACGTCGGCGCCGATCGAGAAGACGCGGACGCCGAGGTCGTAATAGTGCCTGACCTGTTCGGCGCTTCCAACGCCCATCACCGTGGTCTTGCCGGCGGCATGGGCGGCGCGGAACACGTGGTCGATCTTCGGCGCCAGGTGGTCGCTCGCCGCCTGGCCGAAGAGGCCGAGCCCGATCGACCAGTCGGACGGCCCGACCGTCAGGATATCGATCCCGTCCACCGCCAGGATCTCGTCGAGATTGCCGTAGCCTTCGTCGCTCTCGATCATGGTCATCATGTGGGTCGCCAGGTTGGTCTGGCGGAGCGTCTCTTGCGGGTCCGCGCCCAGGCGGTAGCCGGTGCCGGCCGAGGTGGAGGAGGCGCCCCGCCCGCCCATCGGCGGATACTTGCCGAGGCGAACCAGCTCTCGCGCTTCGTCGGCGCTACGGATATCGGGCAGGTTGACGATAGGGATGCCGCCATCCAGCAGACGCTGCAGGTGGGTGCGGCTCAGCTCCAGGACCCGGACCAGCGGCACCATGCCGAGATGCGACACCGTCCGGCCCAGCCGCAGCACCTCGTCCGTCGATTGCGCGCTGTGTTCCAGGTCGAGCCAGACGATGTGATAGCCCTCCTGGGCATAGAGCTCGATATCGATCGCGGTCGCGTCGCGACAGAGCATGCAATAGAGCACGTCGTTCGCCGCCAGCAATTCGCCAAGTCGGTCGTTCATTGCACTGTGTCCCCTTTGAATATTTCCCGCCGAATGGCGGTCATGTCGGCGTTGGGATTGGCGGCGACGCAGCGGAGCCACGTCTCACCGCCGATGGCCGTCGTCGATGCCGTGGTCGGCATGAGCCGGTCGGCGAGGGCCGCGACGTCGCCCGAGGTCAGACGGAAGACAACGACGCCGGTCTCGGGCGGCTGGAACAGTTGGAAGTCCTGGCTGGCCTCGACGGCCGCCGCCAGTTCCGCCGCGTTGGCCATGCAGGTCTCGATACGCGCCGCCACGCCGGCCCGCCCCCAGGCCAGGAGCGTGGCGAGCAGCGGGATCGCCATCGCGCCATGGCTGCCCTGGACGCCGACGTTGGGCACCGCGAGGTAGGCGCCGCCGAAGCTGATCGCCTCGTTGGCGCGCTTCGCGTCGCGAAACAGCACAAACGCCGATTCCTTCGGTTGAAAGAACCATTTGTGGGCGGAAACAGCAACAGAATCCGCCGCCTCGACACCCGACAGAATGTCCCGGTATCGGTCCGACAGCCGGAGCGGCCCCGCCCAAGCCGCGTCGACATGGGTCCAGGCGGGATTTACCCCCGGCGCCAGGGGATCGACCGCGCCCGTACCCGTCGTGCCGGCGGTCAGCACCAGGCAGGCGTCGGCGAGATCGCCCAGAGCGTCGGTCACCAGGCGGTCATGCGCATCGAGGGGTCCGGTTTCGTAAGCCAGGCCCAGAATCCGCGCCGACTTGGCGATGCTGAGATGCGAGGAGGGCGAGGCGACCACCCGGCGCACGCCCGCGACGTCGCGCGCTGCCCAGAGCGCCGTCAGGTTGGCGATCGAGGATCCGGGCGTCATGTGCCCGCCCGCCATGCCGAAGAACGGCGTCAGCCAGTCGACCAGCAGCACCTCGGCCTGGCGCGCGAAGGGCGAGGTCGCGGGATGCAGCAGGTTCTGGTTGAGGCGCGCGTTCCACAGCCAAGCCGCCCAACTGATCCAGGGCGTCGGCGGATCCATGTGGGCGAAGGCCGTCGGCGCATCCAAGGGCGCGGCGGCGCCCAGCACCAGGGGCGCCAGCCGCTCCAGGGCCGCGCCCTCGCCGAGGCCCGTTTCCGGCAGGCCGTCCGGCAGCTTGCCGGGGTCGGCGCTGGAATAGTCGCGCGCCAAGGCGGCCAGCGCCGCCGCCAGGCCGTCCGCGTCGACGGCGAAACTCGGATCCCGCGACATCCTCGCGCCTACAGTCCCAGCAAACGGGCCGCTGTGCCGCCGAGGATGGCGATCCGCTCGTCGTCGCTCAGCTCCGGTGTCTCCAGGATCAGCTCGATCGCCCGGTCGGTCCAGGGGTAGGGATAGTCGGTGCCGACCATCAGCTGGCCGGCGCAGACCTCGGCCGCCAGGTGGCGCACGCCCTCGGGCCGGAACACCATGGTGTCGTAGTAGAGCCGCTTCATGTAGTCCGACGGACACTTCTCGATCCCGCCATGGTCGCCGCCCGGACAGAGGTCGGGGCGCACCGCGCAGCCCCGGTCGAAGCGCCCGGCATAGGAGGGCATGTAGCCGCCGGCGTGCGCGGCGCAGATCTTGAGGCCCGGAAAACGGTCCAGCGTGCCCTCGAAAATCAGATGGCCGAGCGCGATCGTGGTCTCCAGCGGATTGCCGATGACGTTCGAGAGATAGCCGTTGCCCGTGAAACGCGCGCCCAACTGGCTCGGCGCGCCGTCGCCCTGGGGATGGATGAAGGCCAGCACGCCCAGCTCCTCGACCTTGGCCCAGAAGGGATGGAAGCGGGGGTCGCTCAGCTCCGCCCCGGCGACGTTGCCGCCGATGGCGACGCCTCTGAGGCCGTATTTCTTGACCCCGTCGTCCAGTTGCCGGGCGGCGAGATCGGGAAACTGCACGGCGGCGCTGGCGAAGGCGACGAAGCGGTCCGGATTGGCCGCGCAGGCCTCGGCCAGCGCCTCGTTCTGTACCTCGATCACCGCCTCGGCGAGGTCGCGGTCCTCGATCCCGTACCAGTCGGGATTGATGCTCAGGGCCTCCATATCGATGCCCTGCGCGTCCATGGTCCGCAGGCGGAGGTCGACCTCGCCGCCCATATCGAGATCGGTGCGGAGCCCTGGCCCGCCGAGCTTATTCCCCATCAACGCCAGCGCCGCCGGCACCGCGCAGTGGGCATGGATGTCGATCGTGCGGATACGTTTCCCCCGGACCACGACGCCCCGGCGCCGGGCCTCGCCCTCGGTCGGGGATTCCGCCCCTTCCAGGCCACAGGAAACGAAGACCAGGCCGTCGGTCGTATCGCTGTCTTGCATCGTCATCCCTCCAGGCTCAAGCGTTTTTGATCGTCAAGCCGCCGTCGACCGGGAGGACGGCGCCGTTGATGTAGCCGGCGGCGGGCAGCGCCAGGGAGAGCGTGCCGTGGGCGACCTCTTCCGGCTCGGCGTAGCGGGCGAGCGGCACCCGGCGGCGGGCGAAGATTTGCTTGTGCTCTTCCTCGATGTTCTCGGTCATGGCGGTGCGGACGGCGCCGGGGCAGATGCAGTTGACGGTGATGCCCTCGCGTCCGAGTTCGACGGCGAGCGAGCGGGTGAGGCCGATGACACCGTGCTTGGCGGCGGTGTAGGGGCTGGTCTCGGGCGTCGCGCCCAGGCCCTCGGTCGAGGCGATGTTGACGATCCGGCCGGCACCGCCGGTACGCGGGTACGGCAGGGCGGCGCGTATGGTCCGCGCGTGAGCCTTCGGCAGGATCTCCAGATGGCGGTCCCAGATCGCCTCGTAATCCTCGCCGTCGATGCGCGTGTGCCGAGAGATGCCGGCGTTGTTGACCAGGATGTCGAGGCCACCGAAGTGGGCCACGACCTCGTCGACGACGGCGGTGATGCGGGCCGGCTCGGCGAGATCCATGGGCCAGCCCGCGGCGCCGAGACCGGCCTTGCGGATTTCCCCGACCACCATCTCGACGTTGCCGCCATCGATGTCGGTGACGGCGACATGGGCGCCCTCGTCGGCGAAGAGATGGGCCGTCGCCCGGCCCATGCCCCGACCGGCGCCGGTGACGAGCGCCACCTTGCCCGCGATAGATCGGCTGAGTTTCGTGAGTTTCGCCATGACGTCCCCTCGCTTCCCCGCAGTCTAGCGGAGAAGCGAGGGGACGGGCGACGGGGAGAGATCAATTCGCGGCGTGCAGCATCGCCTGGCGGAACTTCTTCATCGCCGCGGCCTCGATCTGGCGGATGCGCTCGCGGCTGACGCCGTATTTCTCGCTCAAGGTCTCGAGTGTCGGCTTCTCCTCCCGCAGGTGGCGCTGGGTCAGGATGTCGCGCTCGCGATCATTGAGCCCGGCGAGCGCGCCCGGGATCATCGCCCGGCGCCGAGCCATCTCGTCGGCTTCGAGGGCGTGGGCCTCGGGGTCCTGGCGCTCGTCGACCAGGGACTCCTCGAAAGTGGTGGTACCATCGACGCCGAGCGGCGCGTTCAGCGACTTGTCGGCCCGGCCGATCCGACCGTCCATCTGCAACACGTCGGCGATGGTGACGCCCAGTTGCGTGGCGATCTTCTCCGCCACTTCCGGCGTCACGCCTTCCGAGCCGAGATCGCCATGCCTGGCCTTGAGGGCGCGCAGGTTGAAGAACAGCTTCTTCTGCGCCGCCGTGGTACCGACCCGCACGATATGGGCGTTGTGCATGACGTACTGGCCGATCGCGGCGCGAATCCACCAGGTCGCGTAGGTCGAGAAGCGGTTGCCCATCTCGGGGTCGAACTTCTCCGCCGCCTGCATCAGCCCGACCGAGCCCTCGGCGATCAGATCGGCGAGCGGCAGGCCGTAGCCGAGCGAGCCCCGGGCGATCTTCGCCACCAAACGGAGGTGGCTGCCGACCAGTTTGTCGATCGCTTCCTCGTCGCGCTGGTCGCGCCAACGGCGCGCGAGATCGCGTTCCTCCGCCGCCTCCAGCAAGGGATAGCGGCCGATGCGCCGCATGAAATGGTCGACCGATGTGGCTTGGTTGTTCATATGCCCTCGCATGCGTTCAAACTCGCCGTCCCACCCCCGACCGCCGTGCGAGCCATCCGTCCTGTCGCGGCGTTACTCGCGGTCTATCCCCGAAGTTTCACTCGGAGCGGCGGCGAATTACATATGGTGAACGCAGCGCGAACATTCAAGCCGGAACGTGGCCACCATCACGGCCAAGTGAAACCTGTGGCGAGCGCCGCCATAATCGGAATGTTCTTACGTTTCAGAGGTTTATACGAAGGGATCTTTCGTCACACATTGAATCTGAACAAGATCACGTCCCCGTCCCGAACGACGTAGTCCGCCCCCTCCGCGCGCATCTTTCCGGCTTCCCGCGCGGCCTGTTCGCCGCCGAGGGCGATCAGTTCATCGAGCGCCACGGTCTCGGCGGCGATGAAGCCCCGGGCGAAGTCGGTATGGATGGCGCCGGCCGCGCCCCGGGCCCGGGTACCGGCCGGAATGGTCCAAGCGCGGCATTCCTTGGGCCCGGTGGTGAAGTAGGTGATCAGGTTTAAAAGCGCGTAGCCGGCGCGGATCAAACGGTCGAGGCCGGCTTCCTCCAGGCCAAGGTCGGCGAGAAAGGCGAGCTGTTCCTCGCGATCGAGTTGCGCGATTTCGGCCTCGATCGCGGCGGAAATCACGATCACGTCCGCCCCTTCCGCCTCGGCACGGGCCCGGATGGCGTCGACATGGCCATTGCCCTCGGTTGCCTGGGCCTCGCCGACGTTGGCGACGTAGAGCACCGGCTTGGCCGTCAACAGGTGCAGCTCGGCAAAGGAGCGGGCCCGCTCGCCATGTACCTCGAGCATGCGGGCGGGCTTGCCGTCGCGGAGCAGCGCCGCCACCTCCTCCAGCAGCTCGACCCTGGGCGCGAGGGCACGGTCGCCGCCCCGGTAGCGCTTGTCCAGCGGCTCCAACCGCTTCTCCACGCTTTCGAGGTCGGCCAGCATCAGCTCGGTATCGACGACCTCGGCGTCGGCGACCGGATCGACCCTGGCGCTCACATGGGTCACGTCGTCGTCGTCGAAGGCGCGGAGCACGTGGAGGATGGCGTCGACCTCGCGGATATGGCCGAGGAAGCGGTTGCCTAGCCCCTCGCCGCTCGCGGCCCCACGGACCAGGCCCGCGATATCGACGAAGTTCATCACCGTCGGCACCAGGCGGGCCGACTTGGTGACCGCGAAAAGGGTGTCCAGGCGGCGATCGGGCACCGCCACCTGGCCCACGTTCGGCTCGATCGTGCAGAAGGGATAGTTCTCCGCCGCCGCCTGCGCGCTGTTGGTCAGCGCATTGAAAAGCGTCGACTTGCCGACGTTCGGCAGACCGACGATGCCGCACTTGAAACCCATTCGAGATCGATCCTTCCACCACGGGGACGCGGGGCGCCTCCTAGCCGCTTGGGCCCCGCTTGTCCAGTCGGCACCCGGCGCTTTCGCGCCGCGCCGTGCTCCATTAGCATCGCCACGTCATGGCTCGTCGATTTCAACTCTGGGGCTGGGGCTTGTTCGTGGTCTCGGCGCTGTTCTTTCTCGCTTCCGCAGCCCGCAGCGGCGACCTCCTGGCGCTCTTGGGCGCGCTCTTCTTCCTCGTCGCCTGCCTCGCCTTCCTGGCGCCGTATTTCCTCGGGCGTGGACGTGGCGGCCGGGATTGATTACATCTCCAGGCGGCTGAAAACAGACGAGGTAACGACATGGCCGGACCGCTCGAGGGCTACAGGATCATCGACCTGACCACGATGATCGCGGGACCGATGGCGACCATGCTGCTGGGCGACCAGGGCGCCGACGTCATCAAGGTGGAGATGCCAGGGCGCGGCGACCATGTCCGGGCCTACGGCAACCGGGCGGGCGGCCTCTCGGCCAACTTCCACAACAACAACCGCAACAAACGCTCGGTCACGATCGACCTGAAGTCGGACGAGGGCCGCGCGGTGTTCCTCGAGCTCGGCCAAAGCGCCGACGTGGTGGTGCAGAACTTCCGCCCGGGCGTGGTCGACCGGCTCGGCATCGGCGAAGCGGTCGTGCGCGCCCTGAAGCCGTCGCTGATTTACGTCTCGATGAGCGGCTTCGGCGAAACCGGCCCCTATGCCGACAAGCCGGTCTACGACCCGATCGTGCAGGCAGCCTCGGGCCTCGCCTCGGTGCAGGGCGGGTCCGACCACCGGCGCCCGCGCCTGGTGCGCACCATCGTGCCGGACAAGGTGACGGCGCTGACCTCCAGCCAGGCAATTACCGCCGCCCTGCTGGCCCGCGCCAGGACCGGCGAGGGCCAGCACATCCGCCTCTCCATGTTGGATTCGGTGCTGCAGTTCCTCTGGTCCTCCGACATGGGCGGGCAGACCTTCGTCGGCCGCGACATCAGCCCGCAGCGGGCCGCGAGCTTCATCGACCTGATCTACGAGACGAGCGATGGCCATATGAGCGTCGCGGTGATGACCGATGCGCAGTGGCGGGGCCTGACCCGGGCGCTGGAAAAGCCCGAATGGCTGGAGGACGAACGCTTCGCGACGCCCGCCGACCGGGACATGCACATCGACGAGCGGCTGGACATGACCCAGGAGGTGCTGCGGACCCGGAATTCGGCGGAATGGGTCGCCCGCCTCGAGGCCGAGGGCGTGCCCTGCGCGCCCGTGGCGACACGCAACGACCTGGTGGACCATCCCCAGATCGCCGCCAGCGGCAGCCTGATCGAGTTCGAGCATCCTATCGCCGGCACGCTACGCCAGGCCCGCCACGCCGCGCAATTCGAGGCGACGCCCGCCGCCATCCGCCGGGGCGCCCCGCAGCTGGGCGAACATACGGACGAAGTGCTATCGGATATCGGCTACGATTCGGCCGACATTCGAGCGCTGCGGGAGGCCGGCATCGTCGGCGGCTAAGCGATCGAGGGGTAGGGCGGCATCCATCCAATCGGATCGCCGAAAGCGATCCCACGTGAACGGACGCCGCTCCGGCAATGCAAGGGAGGATGCCATGTCGGACGGATTCACCATCGCCAATTTCAGGCATGTGGCGGACGGGCTGCAGGAGGGCCAGTTCGCGGTCGGCGAGCGTCGGAAGGCGGGCTCTCTCGCCGACCTCGATCCGATCTACAGGGATCTGCTGGACCGGCCGATCACCATCACGCTGGGGCTGACCGGCCCGGACGGACGGCCCAGCCTGACGCCGATGTGGTTCGACCACGAGGACGACAAGATCCTGGTCAACACCGCCTCGCACCGCGCGAAGTGCGAATGGATCCGGAACAGTCCCCAGCTCACCGTCCTGCTCGTCAATCCCGACAACGCATACCATTGGATTCAGATCAAATGCACGGTGGAGAAGGAGCTTCGCGAGTGGGAGGAAGGCGGCGAATACGTCACCAGCCAGCTCGACCGGATCTGGACCAAATTCACCGGGGCCGAGCCGCCCTATGGCCTCCGCGACCCGGTGATCGACGAGAAGCGGGTGCTGTTCGTCTGCGCCATCGACCGCATCGCGACGTTCGGCAAGCCGTGAGACCGGGGAACAAATAGGCACGGTCGCATTCAGCGCGTTGAGATCATCGTGCTCGTTGCTATCCGGCGTAGCACCAAGAGCCCGCGTCAGGTGAGGTCTTCCTGGCGCATGAGAACGACTTCATAGTCGGCGCCGCCGTAGAACACGCGGACGATGATAATTTCGTCGTCGCCGACACGATAGGCAACGACGATGCGTTTGGCCTTGATGGGGTAGATGCGTATACCGGACCCGAGGTCGGGGCGCGTCGGGCCGAGCCGGGGGTGAGCCAGGAGATTTCTGCGCAGGCGGTCACGGATATCCTGCACGAAATCGAAGGCACGCCGTGGGTCATGGGGTTCGATGACTTCGTAGATGAAGTCGAGATCGTCCTGCGCGAGGGGCCTGTAGGTGAGCCTAGCCATGCTCTCCGGCTTCGGCCCGGGACCGGGCGAGCCTGGCCTCGAAATGGGCATCCAATTCCCGTTCGGAAAGGTTCGGGCGTGGGTCGGCCTCGGCCTCGGCTATAGCCGCGCGCACGTGGGCCAGTCGCTCGATCCTCGCGGCATTGGTCTCCTGCCAGATGCGCATGGCCTCGCGGATGACTTCGCTGTTGGAGGCATAGCGCCCATCGGCCACCTGGTCGCGGATCATCTGCGCCATGTCCCTGGGCAGTGTAATGCTCAGCCGCTCTACATTCCGCATGGCAAAACCTCCAACAGGATTTATGCCATATTGTAATACATAATGCTACTCACCGCCGTGGGACAGGAGCGCCGCTCGCGCCTCAGCCCAGTTCGCGGCGGAGGAAGTTCAGCAGGTTGATCACCGCGTATTCGCGGATCCGGTTGCGATCGCCGGGGAGGCGCACCTGCAGGGCCTTGCTGCCCTGGGGCGTGGCGAGGCCGAGGATGGCGAGGCCGACGGGCTGGCCCTCCTGCTCGTCCGGGCCGGCGACCCCGGTGGTCGCCAGGCCGACGTCGGCGCCGAGCGCGCGCCTGGCCCCCTCGGCCATCGCTTTCGCGCAGTCCTCGCTCACCACTGGGCCCTCCGGCACGCCGAGCAGCGAGAACTTCACCTCGCTGGCGTAGGCGATGATGCCGCCCCGGAACACGGCGCTGGCGCCCGGAATACCGCCGAGGCGCGCGCCCACCAGGCCGGCGGTCATCGATTCCGCCACCGCCAGCGTCAACCCGCGTTGCTTCAGCATGTCGAGTACGACCGATTCCATGCTGGCGTCGTCGAGGGCGAAGACCACGTCGCCCAGGATCTCGCGCACCCGGACCTCTTCCTCGTCCAGGATCCGAATTGCCGCCTCGTCGTCCCCGGCCTTGGCGGTGATGCGGACCTTCAGGCCCTCTATCCCGCTCGCCTGGAAGGCCAGCGTCGGGTTGCCGATCTCGTCCAGTTCCCCGATCCGGTTGTGCAGCAGCTCCGCCAGGCCCGATTCCGAGTTGCCCCAGGTCTTCAGCACCCGGCTGCGGATCGCCGCGCTGACCCCGGCGCGGCGGCGGAGATCGGGCAGCACCGTGCCGTTCAGCATCTCCCGCATCTCGTAGGGCACGCCCGGGACGGCATAGATCACCTTTTCGCCCACCGGGCACACCAGGCCCGGCGCGGTCCCCGGCATTTGGGGAATCGACCAGGCCCCGAGGGGCCGGTCGGCCTGCTGCAAGTTGTTCTCGCTCATCCGCCGGTGGCGGGAGGCGAAGATGTCGCGGATGTGGTCCGCCATCGCCGCGTCCCGCTCCAGCGACACGCCCATGACGTCGGCGATGGCCTCGCGGGTGATGTCGTCCTGGGTCGGGCCGAGCCCGCCGCAGACGACGACGGCATCGCTCCGTTCCAGCGCCTGGCGGATGGTGGCGATCATCCGTCCGAGGTTGTCGCCGACCGTGGTGTGATAGTGCGAATCGATGCCGGCGAGCGCGAACTGCTCCCCCATCCAGGCGGAATTGGTGTCGACGATCTGTCCCAGCAGCAGCTCGGTGCCGATGGCGACGATTTCACAACGCATGGGCTTCCCCCGGTTCGGCGGGAACGCGTTCAGCCCCCGTCGTGCATATGTTCGCTCAGCGTTTCGTCGGCGCCGGCGATCGTGGTCTCGAGAGCATGGCGTATCGCCGCCATGACGATCAATGCCGCGTCGCCGGCCAAGCGAATTTCGATCGCCCGCCCGGCGATGCCGGTATCGTCGTAGGCGGTCACCTGGGCGGTCATGGCGACGTTGCGGTGGCCCTCCACCTCGGCCAACGAATCGAGGCCCGCGCGCGCCGCCGTTTGCAGGCGTACGGCATCGATAATCGCCCGACTATTCGCCAATTCCACCGGAGTTTTCCTCCACCGATCGAGCCACGTCGATTCGTCGATTACCCTACCTCGGCTCGACATGGACTCCGAATCTTCACGCACAAATGATACCTCACGCCCGAATTGACGCCCCGCCCGGCAGGCCGCCCCGGGCCCGGACCAGCAGCCAGGCGGCGATGGCGAGGTTCAAGATATTGAAGGCGATGCCGTTCACCAGCGCCAAGGTGTAGTCGCCGGCGATATCGTAGAGGGCGCCCGCCATCCAGCCGCCCAGCGCCATGCCGATCATGGTGGCGAACATGACGGCGCCGATCCGCCAGCCGACCTGGCGAATCGGGAAATAGCGCCGGACGATGATGGCGTAGGAGGGCACGATGCCGCCCTGGGAGAGTCCGAAGAAGGCCGCCACGGCATAGAGTGCCCAAAGCGATTGCGTCGGCAGGAAGAGAGCCAGGGCCAGGGCCTGGAGGGCGGAGCCGAGGATCAAGGTCTTCGGTCCGCCGATCCGGTCGGAAACCCAGCCCGAGGCGATGCGGCTGACAACGCCGCAGGCCGGCATGATCGCCAGCATTTCCGCGCCCCGCTGGGCCGCGTGCCCGAGATCGCTGACATGGGCGACGATATGGACCTGGGGCATCGCCATGGCGACGCAGCAGGCGACCCCGGCAAGGCAAAGTATCGATTGCAGCGTGAAGGGCCGCAGCCCCAGGTCGCGCGCCGGATCGCCACCGGCCGCCAACGCCCCCGCCGTCGCCCTGGGCGGCCTCGGCCTCAGCATCAGGGTCACGGGCAGCATGAAGCAGATGCAGAAGACGCCGATGCCGATGAAGGTCTGACGCCAGCCGACCTAGTCGATGAAATGCTGGATAATCGGTGGCCAGATGGCGCCGGCGACATAGTTGCCGCTGATCACGACGCTGATCGCCAAGCCCCGGCGGCGATCGAACCAGTGGGTGATGTCGGCGACGAGTGGCGTGAAGACGGCGGCATTGCCCAGGAGACCGATCAAGATTCCCTGCACGAGGCAGAGCTGCCAGAGGGTCTGGACGTTGCCGGCGAGCACGAAACCGATCGAGAGGATCACCGCGCCGACCATCGCCGGGCGCATGACGCCCACCCGGTCGCCCCAGCGGCCCATCAAGATGCCGCCGAGCCCGAAGCCGACCATGGTCGCGGCATAGGGGATCGAGGCCATGTTGCGGGCGACCTCGAACTCCTCCGACACCGGCTTCAACGCCACCACGGCGCCGTACATGCCGACGGTGCCGCAGGTCATCAGCGCCAGCGAGGAGAGGGCGCGCAAACAGGCATAGGTCGACTCGACCCGGTACTCGGTCGCCACGAAGCGATTCCCCTGTCGCGAAAGAGCGCCGACCGTATGCCGCCGCCCGCGCGACCATAGAGTCCGACTCGAAATGAATCGAGTGTTTTCAGGCTCTTGCGAGACGGCGCGTGAGGAGTTGGATGCTGGCGAGGAAGATCCAGGCCTCGGCGGTCTCGATGGCCGTCTCGATGGCCGTCTCGAAGTCCTTGGCCAGCCGCCGGTTTCGATTGAGCCAGGCGAGCGTGCGCTCGACGACCCATCGGCGGGGCAGGAGTTGGAAGCCCTTCACGCCCGCGGGACGGTTGACGATCTCCAGCGACCAGCGGCCGATCCGCTTCAGTGCGCCCTCGAGCTTGGGCCCGGCATAGGCGCCGTCGGCGAAGACGTGGCGCAGGCGGGGAAAGTGGCGGGGGATGGCGGCGAACACCGCCGGCGCGCCGTCGCGGTCCTGGATCTCGGCGCCGTGGACCACGACCGCGACCAGCAGGCCGCCGGTGTCGGTGAGGATGTGACGCTTGCGGCCCTTGACTTTCTTTCCGGCGTCGAAGCCCCGGATACCGCCGCTTTCCGTGGTTTTTACGCTCTGACTGTCGATGATACCGGCCGACGGGCCGGCCGCGCGGCCCTCGGCCTCGCGCGCCGCGACCAGCAGTTGCCGGTTGACCTCGGACCAGGTGCCGTCGTCCCGCCAGAGATAAAAGTAGCGCTGCACCGTCGAGCGTGGCGGGAAGTCCCGGGGCAGCATGCGCCATGGACAGCCGCTACGCAGTAGGTAGAGGATCGCGTTCACCACCTCGCGCAATGCCGTCGTCCGAGGCCGTCCCAGCGCTTTGGCGCGAGGCAGCAACGGCTCCAGCACCTTCCATTCTCCATCCGTCAGGTCGCTTGCGTAGCGCAGCAGGTCGCGTTCATACTTCGGGCGAGTGAATTTGGTCCACATGTTGTGTCTCCCTGGTTGCTAAATACAAACAGTGAATCACAACTAACTGAAATCACTCAACTCTTTTCGGGCCAGACACTTACACCGCTTGCGGGCAACGACGGAAGCGGGCAGGGTCCGGGCGAAATCCCCTCGAGGATCGCTGCCCATGTCCGATGCCGACCCGCCGCTGCTGTTCACCCCGATCCGTTTTCGCGGCCTCGAGGCGCGCAACCGGGTCGTTGTCTCGCCCATGTGCCAGTATTCGAGCGTGGACGGCGGACCGACGGACTGGCACCTGGTGATCCTCGGGCAATTCGCCGTCGGCGGCGCCGGCATCGTATTCGCCGAGGAGACGGCGGTGGAGCGGCGCGGCCGCAAGAGCCACCACTGCGCCGGGATCTGGGACGATGCCCACATCCGCCCCTACCGGCGGATCACCGACTTCATTTGCGCCCAGGGCGCGGTGCCCGCGATCCAGCTCGGCCATTCGGGACGCAAGGCCTCGGTCCATGGCGCCCGCGCCGAATGGGCGCCACTCACGGCGGCCGATGCCGCCGCCGGCCTGCCGCCGTGGCGGGGGCTGGCACCCAGTCCCTTGCCGGCGGCGCCCGGCAAGCACGTGCCGCGCGAGATGGACCGGGACGACATCGCGGGCGTGATCGAAAGCTTCCGCGAGTCGACGCTGCGCGGCCTGGAGGCCGGCTTCGATCTGGTGGAGATCCACGGCGCCCACGGCTACCTGCTGCACCAGTTTCTCTCGCCGCTCTCCAACCGGCGCAACGATGGCTATGGTGGCGACTTCGCCGGCCGGACCCGCCTGGCGTTGGAGGTGACGGAGACGGTCCGCGCGGCGCTTCCCGACGATTCCCCGCTCTTCTACCGGGTCTCTTGCGTCGACGGCGAGGGCGGCGAATGGTCGCTGGGCGACACCGCGCGGCTGGCGGCGCTGTTGAAGGCGCGCGGGGTCGACGTGATCGACTGTTCCTCGGGCGGCATCACGGGGACGGGCGACATGCCGCTCGTCCCGCGCGTGCCCGGCTACCAGGTGGGTTTCTCGGAGCGCATCCGGCGCGAGGCCGGGATCGCCACCATCGCCGTCGGCGGCATCACCGAGGCGGCCCAGGCCGAGGCGATCCTGCAAGAGGGCCTGGCCGACCTGATCGCCATCGCCCGGGAATTCCAGTGGAACCCCTACTGGACCGCGCACGCGGCAAAGACACTGGGCGTCGCGGACAACTACGCCCTTCTGCCGGAGGAAATCGCCTACCGCATGCGCAAGCGCGAAGCGGACGCGGCGCTCCCCTTCAACCAGCCAGGGCCCGAGGCCGACGCGATGCTGGCCCGCCTGACCGTTCCCGATTGAGAAGCCGAAGATCGTCGGACGGCAAGCGGGAAGTTCGGCGGCTCGTGGTGCAACCCCCGGAAGCCCGCCGGTCGTCGGCACGCCGCCCCGGGACGTCCGGACCGCCCCCGGTTTTCCCCGCGACATCGGATAATGCCGATAGAATTCTTTATCCCGAAGCGGCCATCGAGAACATAGGCAGTCGTCTAGGCAGGCAGGCCGGCTTTGCGAAGTCCTTCGAGGTATCTCGTCCGGTCGTTTGGGTTCTTGAACTTCAACACGCGCGACCAGTACGCGCGCCAACGCTCTATGTCGTGCTCGTCGGGCGCGCTCGGATCGCTAGGCGCGAGTAGCCTACCACATCGGTGGCCAGAATGGCGGCGAGTCGGCGTTCCATTAGCATCCCTCCTTGCCGAGAAAGTAACCACTCCGGAACCGAAAATTTATATGAACTGTTGGAACTTCGGCTTATGACTGGTTCCGGCCATGGAGTAGAGGTGTTTGGTAGCGTCAAACCGACAGGAAGTTCCCGCCGCATCTCGGCACAGCGGTGTATTTAGTCCAGGTAGACTCCGGAGTCTCCCTTCGACCTGGCGCCGGACTGGATGGTCTATGTGCTCACTACCCGATCGGCATTAACCACCAATTCGGCAGCGTCCGTCGGAATGATGAATTTCGCGTTTTTGCCTTCCAGATCCTGTTCCGAGACCGCACGGGCCTTGGCACATTCGGTTCAGACAAAGATCGGCACACCACCAGCGTGGATTTTCTCCATCAGCTCCTTCAGGGGCGGCCAGCCAACGCCGTGCACGTGATCCACCAGTGTGTCCTTCATCAGCGCGGCGGCTTCTCCCATCAGAGTAATCTGCGGCTGATGTCCGGCGTCGAGCGCGCCCAACGCGCCGACAAAGGGAAGCGTCGCACGCGTCGGATCGTCCGTGCCGTAGCTCGTGATGTACAAGATTGTAGCCATCGTTACCTCCTCATTATTTTGGTGATGCCGGATTGCGCGCTGTAATGACCCAGGAGCTGGAGTCCATGACGATCCCCTCCTCCGTCAGGTAGGAGGAGATGGCGTCCTCGAGCGCGCTCTCGACCTCCTTGCGGCGTTGCGCGGCCACGTCGCCGGCCTCGCGGAAGGTCTCGCCGGCCGGCCCGAGCGCCAGCTGAAAGTTCATGCTGTCCTGGACCGTCTCGCCGACCAAGATGGGTGCGTCCACGCGCTCGAAACGCGCATCGACAAATCCGGCGCTTTGCAGCATGGCGGCGACCGTGGGCTGGTCCGCCATGGAAAAGGGGCCCGGCCCGCACGTCCGAGCATCCTCTCCGGGCCGCGGCAGAAGCTGCAGCACGACCTGTTTCGGCAAGTATGCGAATGGGTTGTCCTCAATGGTGCGCCAGACGATCATCGTCATTTGCGCGTCCGGCTTCATCGCGGTGCGGATATTGCGCAGCGCGCGGACCGGATTTTCGAAGAACATTGTCCCAAAACGCGAAATGACGAAGTCGTAGGACGGTCTGAAGGGATGGCTTTGCGCATCCCCTTCGATGAAGCCGACATTCGAAACACCTGCCGTGGCGGCATCCTTGCGGGCAAGCTCGAGAAAAACCTCGCAGCAATCGATCCCGGTCACATGGCCCCTTAGACCGACGCGCCGGGCGAGCTCGATCGCCGTGTCGCCGAACCCGCAGCCAACGTCCAGCACCTCATCCCCTTCGTGCGATGGAAGCAACGGAAAGATCTGGGCGCTGTGTTGTGCCAACCCATCGACAAGGATGTTACGAAATCGCAAGAACTTCGGAACCAGGATCTCGTTCCAGAAATTGATCAGTTCCCGACCCGGATCAATTTGTTCGGCGGTACTCATTTTCAGCTCCTCCCTAACCCGTCGATGCGGTCAGTCCAGGCCTGACAGTTTCAAGCGACTCGCGCGCGCCATAGTGCAAATGCCTCAGATTCTTCGTTTAGATGCACTATGGTAGGGGGATGCATTTTGAATTAGCATTACGGCAGCCTGGACGGAGGGCGGCGTGGTCGCCTGCAACTGGGGGCGTATATGCAGCTGACCCAACGGGAAATGATGATCGCCGAGCGCTACGCGCAGGGCGCCACCTACAAGACGATTGCGGCGGGCCTTGATATTGCCCCGATGACAGTGCGCAATCACCTCGCGTCCGTCTACCGCAAGCTGGAAGTCAGAAACAAGCCGGAGTTGATCGGCGCGTTGGCCGCGCGCAGGGGGCGGATCGCGTCGGGGCGAAGGTTGATGGCGTGCCCCTGACGTTGCCCCTCCTTTGCAATTTGGACGAGGACGGGCCGCCGCCCATTAGCGGCGCTTCAATCGCCATCATGCCGTTCGAGAACATCGGGCCGCCGGAGGCCGAGTATTTCGGGCATGGCGTCGCGGCGGACATCCAGCACAATTTGACCCGCTTCAAGGACCTCTTTGTGTCGGGTCGAAGTTCCTGTCTCGCCTTGAAACTGCGGAATACCGAGGTGACGGAGGTAGCAAGAAAGCTCGGTGTGCAGTACGTGCTGCAGGGCACGGTAAGGTCGGACCAGGGTGTGGTTCGGTTGACCGCCGAACTCGTCGACGGTGCGTCCGGCATGGTGTGGTGGTCGGAGCGTTATGACCGCAGGCTGCATGACATCCTTGAGATTGAAGCGGAAGTTGCCAGTACCATTGCCACCAACTTGGCGCTGCGGATCGAGGATGCGGAATACAAACGTCGCCTTCACCTGTCGGACGACCAGCTTTCTGCTTACGATTGGTGTCTGCGCGGCAATTATTTTTTGGAATTGGGCGGTCTGGTCGGTTTGAATAAGGCCGAGGGCTGCTTTGTCCACGCCTTGGAACTTGAGTCGAATTCCGCACAAGATCTGACGGGTCTGTCATTGAGTTACGGCTATATCTGCGACCAGCTATTGACGGACAGATATGAAGAATGGGTTGCCCGTCATGTCAAATATGCGGAACAAGCCGTCGCGGCCGACGAAAGCTATAGCCGGGCACACTACGCGCTGGCTTGTGCCAGCCTTTTCAGTGGTAATACGGCGCGGGCTGACCGTCACGCCGCACGGTCGGTGGAGTTGAACCCGAGCGAGTATCACAATCTCTGCCTGAGGGGGTACACCCTGATGTCCCTGGGGCGCAATGACGACAGCCTGGCCAGCTTCGACCAGTCATTGCGCCGAAACCCGCTCGCGCCGAGCAGCTGTATGCGGGCGCTGGGCATCATGGAGTACCTCGACACCAATTACCGGCAATCTATTGTCGACCTGTCGCGGGTGGGCGTCTCCCTACATCCAGAAGGCAAGCACCCTTGCCGCCGCCTTTGGCCAATTGGAGCAGGAAGACGACGCCCGTGCCGCGGCGCAAGAGTTCTGGGCGCTGAGTAAGGAGATCCCAATCTGTCCCGCGAGTTCTGGATCGAAAGATTGGCGGCCTTTCTGGCAGCGCGTCTATTTCTATCTGCAACCGGACGCCCTTGAACACATACTCGACGGCATTGGTAAGGTCGAGTTGCCGACGTAGAGAGCCATGGAGATATTCCCACCGGATTTAGCGCTGCGCTCACAGTTGGGAAATGGCAAGCGAGCGTCATGGACGCAAGGTAGCGCCTTCCGGCAATGACGTGGACGGCTGGTGGCGCGGTTCCGACCGGTTCCGCGCCACCCCGCCGAATTTCCCTCGGGCCTCGGAGGCGCTAGGCGACCTCGAAGAGGCCCGCGGCACCCATGCCGCCGCCGATGCACATGGTGGTGACGACGTGTTTGGCGCCGCGCTTCTTGCCCTCGATCAGGGCGTGGCCGACCATGCGGGCGCCGCTCATGCCGTAGGGATGGCCGATCGAAATCGCGCCGCCGTCGACATTGAGGTTCTCGTTCGGGATGCCCAGCTGGTCGCGGCAATAGATGACCTGAACGGCGAAGGCCTCGTTCAGCTCCCAGAGGTCGATGTCGTCCATGGCGAGGCCGGTGCGCTCCAGGAGGCGCGGCACGGCGAAGACGGGGCCGATGCCCATCTCGTCGGGCTCGCAGCCGGCGACGGTGAAGCCCCGGAAGTAGCCGAGCGGCTCCAGGCCGCGCCGCTCCGCCTCCCTGGCCTCCATGACGACGCAGGCCGACGCGCCGTCGGAGAGCTGGCTGGCGTTGCCGGCGGTGATGTGGCCGTCGGGGCCGGTCACCGGCTCCAGGCCGGCGAGGCCATCGGACGTGGTGCTCGGCCGGTTGCTCTCGTCCCGCTCCAAGGTCGCCTCCTCGTAGGAAACCTCGCCTGACTCCCTGTCGACGACCGCCTTGATTGTCGGTAGCGGGACGATTTCGTCGTCGAAGGCGCCGCGCTGCTGGCCGGCGGCGGTGCGCAGCTGGCTCTGCAGCGCGTATTCGTCCTGCGCCGCGCGGCTGACCGAATAGCGGTCGGCGACGGTCTGCGCCGTGTTCAGCATGGCGTCGTAGATCGCCGGCTTGTGCTCGTCGATCCATTCGTTGTGGCCGCGATATTTGTTCGCGTGCTCGTTCTGTACGAGCGAGATGCTCTCCAGGCCGCCCGCGACCATGACCGGTACGTTGTCGACGATGACGCGCTGCGCCGCCATGGCGATGGTCTGAAGGCCCGAGGAGCAGAACCGGTTGACCGTGGTGCCCGCGGTTGTGACCGGCAGGCCGGCGCGAATCGCGCATTGGCGGGCGATGTTGCCCCCGGTCGCGCCCTCCGGCGTGGCGCAGCCCATGATCACGTCCTCGACCGCATCCCCCTCGATGCCGGCGCGCGCCACCGCGTGGCGGATCGCATGGCCGCCCAGGTCGGCGCCGTGGGTGTTGTTGAAGGCGCCCCGGTAGGCCTTGCCGATCGGCGTGCGGGCGGTGGATACGATGACGGCTTCGCGCATGGATCTGTTCCTCTTCGGGGGAGCCGGCGGCTCCCGATATTCGCCGGCGGCGACTATAGCGGCGCGGGGTCGGTGGCGCCAGCAAGCGCCATTAACGGTCCCTTTACGGGACCCCAGCGAGAATGCGGCGCGCGCCGAGGAGTGGCGCCCACATCGGTGAAAGAGATTGCCATGGCCGGCCGCGCCCAGAACCCCGACGTCGACAACCCCCTTTTCGCGTTGTTCGACGCGAACGAGGCGGGCGAGGATCTCCGCCATCAGATCGTCGAGATGAGCGACCGTTGGAACTTGAAACAGTTGGACGCACTGCTCGGCAATATCGAGGCCGGTGCCGTCGACGGCCTGGGGACGGTGGCGGCGCGGGCGCGACTGGAGGGCGAGGACACGGCTCTGGCCTTGATGAACGTTCGCGATCACGTCACCAGCCATCGCGAATAGACCGGTTGGGCGCCAACCCTTCAGCAGCCCTCGCAGATTTCGAGCGGCAGGCCGCGACGCAGCCATCCCGGGCCGAAACGGCTGCCGTGCATCCCTTCGCGGATGTCGGTGATGCGGGTGTAGCCCTTTTCGCCGAGCAATTCGGCCGCGAGGCGCGAACGGACGCCGCCGGCGCAGATCAGCGCGAGCGGTTTGTCCTTGTCGCCGCCAGTGATTTCCTCGATCCGCTTCAGGAAGCCGAGAGCACCGTTGCGCGAGAGGATCGTCGCCCGCGCCGCGCCCGCCGGCAGGCCGGTGTCGCGCCACTCGTCCGGCCGTCGGATGTCGACGATGGTGACCGCGTCGGCCTCCCGCCGTTCCAGCGCCACCGGCGCGGAAACCACGGTCTGGGCCACGGTCGGCCCAGCCGACCCGATCATCGCCAGGGCAAGGGCGAGGCAAAAAAAGACGGCGACGGACCCAGGGGGCCGCGCCGCCGTCGGACGACGGAAAGTCGCGAGAACATCATGGTGATAGGGGGGCCGCAAAGATGATGTCACTCCGATTTTCCCGCCGTCGCATCTCCGCCGGGCCGATGGCGCGCGCGCCGTGGTCCCGACCTGTTCTAGGATCGAATATTCCCCGCCCGGCCGCCACTCTCAAGGGATTCGAGGGTCACGCCACTTCACTTGTACGTGATACCACCGCCGGCTGGCGCACGTGAGCGATTTACGGTCCCTTAACGTCGAGGGACGATAATTGGTCCTCGGCCCCCTCGCGCGAGTGAACCGCGCACTGACCCGATGGATGCCATGAACGACACGCCCGAGACCCTCAGCCCGGAAGACGTCAACCGGTTGGCGCAAGACCCCTCGCCCGAAAATCGGGCGGCCATCGCCGATCGTCTGGCGCGGCAGTACGAGCCATCGATGGCGCCGGCCGAGCGCAACCTCGCCGAGACGATCTTTCGCGCCCTGCTGCGCGACGTCGAAGTCCGCGTCCGCGCCGCGCTCGCCGAAAGTCTGAAATTCAATCCCGCCGTGCCGCGAGACGTGGCGGTGGCGCTGGCGCGGGACGTCGCCGAGGTGGCGACGCCGATCTAGCGCCATTCCGAGGTGCTTCCCGACGAGGATCTGCTGCAAATCATCGCCGAAGCGAGCGTCGAGCATCGAGTCGCGGTGGCCGGTCGCGAAGACGTCTCGGAGACCATCGCGGACGCCCTGGTCGACGCCGGCGAGACGGATGTCGTCGTGGCCTTGCTGGCCAACGAAAACGCCGAGCTGAGCGAGACGACGCTGGCCGACGTGATCGACGCCTTCGGCGACGACGAGAGGGTGGCCGACCCGATGGCACGCCGCAAATGGCCGCCGCTGTCGATCTCGGAACGCCTTGTCACGCTCGTTTCCGACCGGCTGCGCGGCTTTCTGGTAGCCCACCACGAGTTGCCCGAGGACACCGCCTCGGACTTGGTGCGGGAGAACCGCGAACGCGCCACCATGAGCCTGATCGACGGCGAGGCCAGCGAACCGGACGTAACGGCGATGGTCCAGCAGCTGCACGAAAACGGCCGGCTCACGCCGACCATCGTCCTGCACGCGGTCTGCCTCGGCGACGGAGTGTTCTTAAAGGCGGCAATGGCCCGGCTCTGCGGCATCTCGTTGGTGAACGCCCACAAGTTGATCGACGACCCGGGCGAAAAGGGCCTGCGGGCAATCTGTGCGCGGGCCGGCGTGCCGGACCACATGCAGCCGATCATAAACGCCGCCCTCGGGGTCGCGCGAGAGACCGACTATGACGGGCGCGGGGGCGATCGCCAGCGCTTCGTCGCCCGCATGGCGGAACGCGTGTTGACCGCTTGCGGGGACACCATCGAGGGGCCGTCGCTCGACTATTTGATGCGGCACCTGCGGGTGGACGCGATTTCCGTCGCCGGGCCCACCCGGCTCGCGGAGGTGTATGCGATCGACGGCTGAGGCGGCGGCCCCGTTTCACGCCGACTCGTGGAGATCCGCCGGTAGCTCGCGATCACGGAGGTCGCTTGCCACGGCATGATACCGATCGGCGTCGAGTGCAACTCATCTCCGGTCGGCGAGCGCGCCCGGGCAAAGCCGAGGTAAAGCCCGCGCGGCGCTTGAACGCCGAACAACCGGCAATGGAGCGCCACTCGGTGCCGGTTGGCTTTACCCCACCGTCCGGAACACCCTCCGCGATAAATCTTCGCCGGACCCCGGCGGAATCCGAGCCCTCGGCGCGCGCGCCGCATCGCCCAATCGGGTATGAATTGCCCGGCGACGGGATGGCCCGTATCGCCCGGACCTCCGTTTATGAACCCTGGTCGCCATGCCGCGCCGCGTCCCGCCGGATGAACTCGTTCAGTTCCCGACGCAAGCCCTCGAGCTTATGGAGGATGCGATCGATGATCCAGACGGCGACGGCGAAGGTGGCGATGGCGAGATAGACGAGGAAGCTTTCGGCGATGGCGAAGCCGAGGAGCTGCACGATCAGTGTCGGCCGGTGCCGGCAAAATACCGATCAGGCGCCCCCGGATCGGGAGGTCGTTGGGACCGTTTTTCGATTGGGCTTCCCGCTCGTGGCCGTTTTCCCCGCCCGGGGCCATCGTCGCTCCGGGCGCCCGCGACGAAAACCGGCGCCGGGTCGTCCTTATCGTCAATTGCCCTCGCGCTTGGGCCTCCAGCCGTCGACCCGCTTGTCGGCCGCCACGCGCTGGTCCTTGGCCAGGCCCTTGGCCATATGGTCGTACTCCGCGCGGGCCGCCATGTGGCCCTGGTTCGCGGCCAGCGCGATCCAGACGTAGGCGTCCACGTGGTTCTTCTCCACCCCGCCACCCGAGGCGTGCAGGCGGCCGAGTTCGTACTGCGCGTCGCTGTCGCCCTGATCGGCGGCGCGACGGAACCACTTCGCCGCCGTACCGGCATCGGCGCGCACCCCCCGGCCGTCGAGATAGAGCCGGCCCAGGTTGTATTGGGCTATCATATAGCCCTGGTCGGCGGCGCGGTGGAACCAGCTGACCGCCTCGCCGTAGTTCTGCCGCACGCCGTCGCCCCGGGCGTAGAGAAAACCGAGGTTGTAGGCCGCGGCCGCATAGCCCTGCTTGGCGGCGGCCTTGTACCACTTCAAGGCGGCGCCGTAGTCCTGCAGCACGCCATGGCCCTGGGCGTACATGAAGCCAAGGTTGTGCTGCGCTGGCGCATAGCCCATTTCCGCCGCCCGGCGGAACAGTTGAGCCGCCTTCGGGAAGCTCTGTTCGATCCCGTGACCCTGCGCGCGCATCACCGCCAGATTGGAGATCGCGCGGACATCGCCGGCGTCGGCGAGCGGCTTGAACGCCTCGTAGGCGGCACCGTAATCGCCGCGCTCCACGGCCTTGAGGCCGGCATTGAAGTTCGCCCACGCCGGCGTCGCGACCAAGATCGTTAAGGCAAGTGCAAGAAGATGTCGCATGACACACCTTTGAATAGCCATATTCGCGGCAATACTAGCATCCATTCCTTGGAATTATCTAGTAAACATGGCCTCTGATTACTTCACCGGCCGGCAAACGTGACGTTCTCGCAACGCCGGCGCCGACGGACACCCCCGGCCGGGCCCGAAAAAGAGGCCAAGCCCGAGACCCTGTCCGAAGCGAGCATGACCGAGGGCGGAAGACCACGACCGACGGTCGCGCCCGTCACCCGAAATACCACGAAACGCGCCAAAAACAGCGGATTCCCGGCGAATCGGGAGGTGGCCAAAAAATATCGTCAGGGCGCCTCGCGACGTCGCACCGGGTCTCATACCGAGCGACCGCGCGCCCGAGCAAAGCCGAGGAATAGTCCGTGTGGCGTCTGAACGCCGGACAACCGACAACGGGTCCCCGTCATCCTCGGTTGGTCTCAAGAGCGCCAGAACGCCGGCGTGAACAGCACCAGGACCGTGAACAGTTCCAGCCGCCCCAGCAGCATTCCGAAGGAAAGCGTCCATTTGGCCGATTGCGGCAGGCTGGCGAAATTGCCTTGCGGGCCAATGACCTCTCCCAGACCGGGGCCGACGTTGGCGATCGCCGTCGCCGCCCCGGAGACGGCGGTCATGAAGTCGAGACCCTGCGCCGACAGCGCCACGGCCAGCACGGCGAAGCTGGCGGCGAAGACGAAGAAGAAACTGGTGACGGAGTGCATCACGGGCTCGGGAATGGGCTCGCGATTGAAGCGGGCGATGGTGACCCCGTGGGGGCGCAGCAGCAGCGCGAACTGGACCCGAAGCGTCGCCAGCAGCACCTGAAAGCGAAACACCTTGATCCCGCAGGAGGTCGAGCCGGCGCAACCGCCGACAAACATGACGAACAGGAGGACCACGACCACGAAATCACCCCAACCGCCATAATCGGCGGTGGAATAGCCGGTGCCGGTCAGAATCGAGGTAACGTTGAAGATGGTCTCGCGAAGCACCGCGGTCCACGGCGCCATGCCGGTGAGCGCACGGTAGGCGACGATCAGCACCAGGGCCGCCAGCAACACGGCCAGGAAGCCGCGCACCTGGCTGTCGCGCCAGAGCGCCAGCGGCCGGCCGCGCAGCAGCTGGAAATAGAGCAGAAACGGCAGGCTGCCGACGATCATGAAGAAGGCGGCGACATAATCGATCCAGGCGTTGTCGAAATGCCCCAGCGAGGCGTCCGAGGTCGAGAAGCCGCCGGTGGCGATGGTCGTCATGGCGTGTGCCACCGCCTCGAAGCCGTTCATGCCGGCGAGCCAGTAGGCGAACACGCAGGCCGCCGTCAGGCCCAGGTAAATGGCGCCGATGGCCCCGGAAATCTGCGCCGCGCGGGGCAGCACTTTCTCCGAGTGGTCGGCCGATTCCATGCGAAAGAGCTGCATGCCGCCGATCCGGAGCATCGGCAGGATGGCGATCGCGGTGACGACGATGCCGATGCCGCCCAGCCATTGCAGGATCGCCCGCCAGATCAGGATCCCGGGCGGGGCGGCATCGAGGCCGACGATCACGGTGGAGCCCGTGGTGGTCAGCCCCGACATCGCCTCGAAGAAGCTGTCGGCGTAGCTCAGGTCGAGGGCGGAAAAGGCGAAGGGCAGTGCCCCGAAGGCCGGCAGCACCAGCCAGCTCGACGTCGTCAGCAGGAAGGCCTGGCGCTGGTCGATCCGGCGCTCGCCGCCCCAGCTGGAGAGCACCAGGCCGGCGCCGACGAAGCCGGTGACGAAGGCGCCGGCGAGAAACACTTCCCAGTCGGCATTGCCCACCACCGCGTCCAGCAGCGCCGGAATCAGCATGGTGGCGCCGAGCGTCGCCAGCATCAGCCCGTTGACGAGGAATATGGGTCGAAGGGTCGGCACGGGACCAGCGCTCCCCTCCAGGCTCCGCGAGGCCAGGCTAGCGCGCCCGCCGGGCGGGGCGGTTCAGTTTACCCGCTTCCCGCTTTCGGGCGTGTCGAGGGAGAAGGCGGGGATCGACACGTCGAAGCGGCGGCCGTCGTTCGTCACCATCTCGTAGCTCCCGAACATGATGCCCGAGGGCGAGGACAGCGGCGTGCCACTGGTGTATTCGAAGCTCTCGCCCGGCGCCAGCACCGGCTGCTCGCCGACCACGCCCGGACCCCGAACCTCCTGCACGCGGCCATGCCCGTCGGTGATGTTCCAGTAGCGGTTCAACAGCCGCACCGTCTCCGCCCCCTGGTTCTCGATCCGGACGCAATAGGCCCAGACGTAATAGCCGTTGTCCGGCTCCGACTGGTCGTCGAGGTAGATGGGTTGCACCTGGATCTGGATGTCCCGGGTGGTTTCCACGTACATGGCTGATCTCTCTCGATGCGCCGCCCTTGCCCGCGTGGGCTTCCAAGGCGCGAACTATCCCGCCGACCGGCCCGCTTGTCCAGCCGCCGGGGTGGCTGGTACCGGCCAACGTGAACGATGGCACCCCCGGGCCGGGCCGGCGAGTCGACGATAACGACCACTATGCCGCCGGCCGCTTGCGCAACAGGTAGCTCTGCGTGCCGTCCATCACCAACTCGCCCCGCTGGTTGCGCACCGTGGTGGCGACCGTCAGCACGCCGGTGGAGCGTTGCGGCTTCAGCTCGGAGACCTCGAGCATCGAATAGAGCGTGTCGCCCGCATGGACCGGTTTCAGGAAGCGGCTCGACTGCTCCAGGAAGCCGATCAGCGATTCGCCGACGTAATGGGGAAACATGCCGGCGCCCGCCGCCGTCTGGATCGCCACCTGGAAGCCGTGCGCCAGCAGGCCGTGGTGGCCGCGCCGGCGGCAGTATTCGACGTCGTAGTGGATCGGATGGTTGTCTCCGGAGGCGAGCTGGAAGGCGGCGAAGAGCGCCTCCGTCATGGTCCTGGACGGCAAGGGGAAGCGCTCGCCCACCTCGAAATCCTCGAACCAGCGATTTTCCGCCAGTTCGTAGGCATCGGGCGAAAAAGAGCTTTCGGTCATGGCGCGTCTCCCTCGCACGGCCGCGGCCACCATGCATGATGGTGCGCCCGACCGCCCCGCTCCCCCGGCACGGTCCAGACCGAGGACTTGGTAGCACGCCCGGCCGGTCGCGTCAGCCGGTGCCGCAGGAGGCGCCGCCGAGGACGCAGAACTCGGCGCAATGGGGATGGTTGAGGGCGATTTTGCCCTGCGCCTCGGCCAGCGTCGCGCCCATTTCGAACTGGGGGTCGTAGGGCAAAAGCGTGCAGGGGAGGACCTTGGCCGCCGCCTCGCCCTTGCGGCGCACCACCATGCGCGAGGAGGCGCACATCATCGCGCCCGGATCGACGTCGAGAAGGCCCCAGCATGCCTCGGTGATCTCCGGCACGTCGACGGCGGCGTCCATCTCGGGGAACAGCACCAGGCGGGCCGGATCGGCCGCGTCGAGGGCGAGGCCCAGGTCCCGGAACAGGCGGCCATAGCCGCGGCGCCGGCTCGCCTCGTCCTCGCCGCCGAAGGTGCGGCCCGCGACGGCGAGGTCGAAGCCTTCCGATCCCAGCCAGCGAAGCCCCTCCATCATCCGCCGCCAGCTATGCGGGCCCCGCTCCTCCTCGTGCAGCCGGGCCGTGTAGTGGTCGACCGAGACGCGGAGCGCCAGGCGATCGCCATGGGCGTCGCGCAGGGCGGCGAGGTGGGCCTTGCACTTCAGCATCGGCCGCATCGCGTTGGTCAGCACCAGGACCCGGTAGCCGCGTCGAAGCGCGTCTTCCACCATGTCGAGGAATTCGGGGTTCATGAACGGCTCGCCCCCGGTGAAGCCGATCTCGCGCGCCGACCAATCGGCATCGAGTTCGTACAGAAAACGCGAGACCTCGGCCGCCGTCAGATAGACCAGGCGGTCGTTCCGGGGCGTCGATTCGATATAGCAGTTGTGACAGGCGAGATTGCAGAGCGTGCCGGTGTTGAACCAGAGGGTCTCCAGCCGCGCCAGCGCGACCGTGGCCCGGGGCTCGCCGCGCGCGGTGCGGCGGGAATCGCGGAATTTCGCCGGATCGAGGGCGGGGCGCGGCACTGATTCGAGGAGGCGCGCCCCGGCGCCGCTGGCTGAACTCACGACTGGTCCCCTCCGAGAAACCGCCCCATCCCCTTGGGGACCGGGCGAACGTGGGGACATGGCACCGTCTTGTCAACGCACGCCCCGGTAAACTTTTGGGGATTATATACCGGAGTCACAATTTCCTCTTGCGCCCCACCCCAAGCCATGTTACAACGGAGTCACAATTCAGGGAGGCAGAGACATGGCAAGCAAGGCACCGGGGAAGGCTCACCGCAAGGGTATCTCACTGATCGAGATCACCGCCATGTTCCCGACCGATGAGGCTGCGGAGAAGTGGATTGCGGCCCAGCGCTGGCCCGATGGTCCGACCTGCCCGCACTGCGGCTCCCTGAACGTCCAAGCTGGCATCAAGCACCGCTCCATGACGCACCGTTGCCGGGGCTGCCCGAATCGGCCCATGTTCTCCCTGAAGACCGGCACCGTCATGCACCGCACCCAGCTCGGCTACCGGGAGTGGGCCATCGCCATCTACCTGCTGGCAACCAACCTCAAGGGCGTGTCGAGCATGAAGCTGCATCGTGACCTGAACATCACGCAGAAGTCGGCGTGGTATCTGGCCCACAGGCTCCGCGAAGGGTGGAAGGCCGACAATGGCGGCATGTTCACCGGGCCCGTAGAGGCCGATGAGACGTACATCGGCGGCAAGCGCAAGAACATGCCCAAGGCGAAGCGCCCGAAGCTGACGGGGCGCGGCGCAGTCGGCAAGACTGCCGTCGTAGGCGTGAAGGATCGGGCCACCAATCGCGTCGTGGCCCGATCAGTGCCGGCCACCGACAAGCCGACCCTCCAAGGCTTCGTTGCCCAGCACGCGGCCCCTGACGCCAAGGTGTTCACCGACGATGCCAGCGCCTACGAAGGGCTGCCCTTCGACCACGAGGCGGTTTGCCATTCCGCCGGTGAGTACGTTCGCGGGATGGCGCACACCAACGGGGTCGAGTCTTTCTGGTCCATGTTGAAGCGGGGCTACCACGGCACCTTCCACCACTTCAGCGAAAAGCACCTTGATCGGTATGTCGGCGAGTTCGCTGGCCGGCACAATGATCGGGAAGCCGATACCATCAACATCATGGGCGGGGTGGTGAAGGGCTTGGAAGGGAAGCACCTGCCGTATCGGGACTTGATCGCGTAGGGGCGGGGTCATGTCTGCTCCGGCTACCAACCGGCTCTATTTCGGCGATTGCCTTGATGTCATGCGTGAGGATATCACCGACGAGTCAGTCGACCTGATCTATCTCGACCCACCATTCAACTCTAAGCGGCTCTACAACGCCTTCATCGGCGGTGCTCAATGGGTGGCGTTCGATGATACGTGGAGCTGGCATGAGGCTGTTGATGACTTCCACGAGGTGGCGTCCGATACTCGTCTAGCTGATGCAATTGAAGGGTTGCGTCGGATACTGGGTGAGAACTCTCAACTGGCCTATCTGTCCTACATGGCAAACCGGCTTCGCGAATGCCACCGTGTGCTAAAGGGTTCTGGCTCAATATATCTCCATTGCGATCCCACCATGAGTCACTACCTTAAGGTGGTTATGGATGCAGTTTTCGGAGTTGAGAATTTCAAGAACGAACTCGTTTGGAAAAGAACTGGCGCCCATAGTGACGTATCGCAAACTCGTTTGGAAAAGAACTGGGAGTGACGTATCGCAAGGAGCCCGCCATATGGGGCGCATTCACGACACAATATTGAGGTTTTCAAAAGGCACGTCACCGACATGGAACATTGTTTATGTTCCATACGACCAACAATACATTAATTCGGCGTATCGCAATACAGACGAGGCAGGGCGTCGTTACCAAACCCAACCCCTACACGCCGCAAAGCCTGGTGGTGATACTCGTTACGAATGGCGAGGAAAACTCCCTCCAGCCGGACGCTATTGGGCTTACTCGAAAGAAAACATGGATCGCTTAGAGGCGGAAGGGCGGATTGCGTATAGTCGCACAGGGACGCCTCGCTACAAGATTTATCTTGACGAAATGCAAGGAAAGGCACTGCAAGACATTTGGGATGATATCCCCCCAGTACATGTGAATCTCAAAGAACGCTTAGGTTACCCTACACAGAAACCGACGGCGCTAGTGGAACCCATCATCCGGTCCAGTTCTAACGAGGGCGACCTTGTGTTAGACCCCTTCTGTGGTTGTGGAACTACCGTCCATGCCGCACAGAACCTTAATAGGAATTGGATCGGGATCGACATTTGCGTAAACGCTTGCAAGGTGATCGAAGAACGCCTGCGGGGCCACTTCGACAGCCTATGGGATGATGTAGAATTTATAGGGCTGCCGAAGACACGCGATGACGCTAAGACGCTAGCTGACCTCGACAAATTCCGCTTTGAGCGGTGGGCCGCCTCGCTTGTGGACGGCATGGAAGCAAACAAACGCCAGCGCGGCGACAAAGGTATAGACGGGCGCGGACGGTTCCCCATCCGCAAGGGCCAGTTCATTGATGTCGTCTCGCAGGTGAAGGGCGGCGGCACCAGCCCTGGCGACGTTCAGGCGTTCAATGGCGCCCGCCAACAAGCCGAGGCTGACTTGGGCGTGTTTACATGTTTTGACGAACGTGTGACGACTAACATGCGCAATGCGGCCGCCAGCGCGGGCCGTTTCATGGAAGTGCCGACGATTCAGATTTACACCATCGAAGATTTCTTCGAGGGACGAAAACCGGAAATGCCGCGTGCGGCATAGGGAGGCGACGATGACCAAGGACAAGCCCGAAGTGCGGGTGCGGCCCGCGACCTACCAGCCAAGCAAGGCGGAGCTAGAGGAAGACGTAAGCATCGACACGACGCCCGAAGAGCTTGCGCGGGTGGCGCTTCAGCCTATGACGGTCAAGACCATCGGAGAGGATGAGTGAGACGACCGGATTGTGACTCCGGTATATATTCCCCCTCCTTTTTAGGCGCTTGGTGGCGCGGTCGAGCTGCATAGCGCCGCATCGGGCGAGGACGGGCGGAGGAACTCGGTTTTGGCCGCTTTCTCGCCAATCCCAAGGTGACGGAGGGAGAGATTGTCGCGGCGGCGAGCCGCCCGCTGGAGGCGAGTTGCCGGGGGCGGCATGTCCTGGCGATCCAGGACACCACGGAGCTGAACTACGAGCATCATCGGGGACGGGTACGGGGTCTCGGCCCCGCTGGCAACGGTAGTGATCGGGGGTTTTTCGTGCATCCCGTGATCGCCGTGGACGCCGAGGATGGGACGCTGCTGGGCTTGGCGGGGGCCGAGCTCTGGACCCGCCCGGAGCCGCCGGAAGACGCCGTGGAGGCGCGTCGAGTACGGGCTTACCGCAAGCTTCCGATCGAAGGGAAGGAGTCGTACCGCTGGCTCGAGGTGGCCGAACAGGCCAAGGGGGTTCTGGCGAGGGCGGCGCGGGTCACGGTGATCGGCGATCGCGAGAGCGACATCTACGAGGAATGGGCCCGGCTTCCCGACGCGCGGTGTGACATGATCACGCGGGCCTCGCGTGACCGTGCGCTGGTGGGCGGCGGCAGGTTGTTCGATGTGGCCGAGAGTTGGCGGGAGGCCGGGCGTCGGAAGATCGAGCCGCGGGCCCAGCCTGGACGCAAGAAGCGCAAGGCGACGCTGTCCCTGCGCTTCGGCACGGTGACCATCAAGCGGCCGGAGCGTTGCACCGACCCGACGGCGCCGGAAAGCCTGAGCCTTCGTCTGGTCGAGGTGCGCGAGGTCGATAGCCAGGTGGCTGAGCCGATCCACTGGCTGCTCTTGACCACCCATGGTGTCGAAAAGGCGGAAGACGCATGGCGCATCGTCGGCTGGTATCGCGAGCGCTGGCATATCGAGCAAATCTTCCGAACCCTGAAGCGCCAAGGCCTGAACATCGAGAGCAGCCAAGTCACGAGCGCCGAGGCCCTGATGAAGCTGGCGGTGATGGCGCTCGTGGCGGCGGTTCGCATCATGCAACTGGTGTTGGCCCGTGACGGCGGGGGCGGGCGTCCGGCCAGCGATGTCTTGGACCCCGAACTCCTTCCCTTCGCCCGCGCGCTGCTGCACGAACTCGAAGGCAAGACCGCCAAGCAAAAGAACCCGCATCTCGATGGAACACTGGCCTGGCTCGCCTGGATCATCGCCCGCCTCGGCGGCTGGAACGGCTACCCCTCCGAGCGCCCTCCCGGTCCCATAACCATGCACAACGGCTGGCAGCAGTTCAAATCCATGCAACAGGGCTGGGCGCTCCATGAAGATGTGTGAATCCCTTAGGGGCCGGGGGAGTGGGTGGCCGAGCCCAGGGCTGAAGCCCCCATGACGGATGCGGCGGCGACGCCGATTGCGCGCTATCGCGAGCTGCTGGCCTCGGGCGAGCTTTCGCACGACACGCGCCAGGAACTCGCGGTCGAGAAGCTGCAGCTGATCCATCACCGCCTGGCGCGATACGACCCGCGCCCGGCCGGCTGGCGCGGCCTTTTCCGTCGCCGCGGCGCCGCGCCGCCGCCGCGGGGCCTCTATCTCCATGGCGGCGTCGGGCGCGGCAAGACCATGTTGATGGACCTGTTCTTCGAAACCGTGCCGGCGGAGCGCAAGCGCCGCACCCACTTCCATGCCTTCATGGCCGAGGTGCACGCGCGGATCGACCGCTTCCGCAAGACCGATCCCGAGATGCGCGAGGGCGACGACCCGATTCCCCCCTTGGCGGCCGAGCTGGCGGAGGAGGCCTGGCTGCTCTGCTTCGACGAGCTGGAAGTGCGCGATATCGCCGACGCGATGATCCTCGGCCGCCTCTTCACGAAACTGTTCGAGCATGGCGTAGTGCTCGTCGCGACCTCGAACCAGGCGCCGGGCCAGCTTTATGAGGGCGGCCTCAACCGGCAACTGTTCCTGCCCGTCATCGACCTGTTGAAGGACCGCCTCGATATCCTGCACCTGGACGGGGTGACCGACTATCGCCTCCGGCGCCTCGCCACGCATGCCGTGTATCACGCGCCGCTCGACCGGGCGGCGTCGGCCGCGCTGGACCAGGCTTTTCTGGAACTGACCGACGTCGAGCGGGGCGTGCCCGCGACGATCCCGTTGAAGGGCCGCGGCCTCGCGGTGCCGGAACAGGCGCGCGGCGTGGCGCGCTTTCACTTCGACGACCTCTGCGCCCGGCCTCTGGGCTCGCACGACTATCTGGCGATTTGCGAGGTCTTCACCACCCTCATTGTGACTGGGATCCCGAAACTCGGACCGGAGCGGCGCAACGAGGCCCGTCGCTTCATCACGCTGATTGACATCCTCTACGACAATTCGATCAACCTAGTCTGCTCGGCGGCAACCGCGCCGGAGGCGATCTATCCCGACGGCGAGGGCAACATTGCCTTCCACCGCACCGCCTCGCGCCTCGTCGAGATGCAGAGCCGCGACTATATCGAGGCACCGCGCGGCACCACCGGTGGCGCGCTTGCGGGGGCCTGGGAATCAGGCTAGGACGGGCGCCAACCGGGCCGGGGCGCGGCCCGAGGGAAATCCAAGCATCGGGGAAGACGTCATGGCTCGCAACAAAATCGCGCTGATCGGATCGGCGGCGGCAACATCGGCGGCACGCTCGCGCACCTCGCCGGCCTCAAGGAGCTGGGCGATGTCGTCATGTTCGACATCGTCGACGGCCTGCCCCAGGGCAAGACGCTCGATATCGCGCAGTCCGCCCCGGTCGAGGACTTCGATTCGGCCCTGAGCGGCACCTCGGACTACCGCGCGATCCGGGGCGCCGACGTGGTCATCGTCACCGCCGGCATCGCCCGCAAGCCGGGCATGAGCCGCGACGACCTGCTGGGCACCAACATCAAGGTCATGCGCCAGGTCGGCGCCGGCATCGCCCGCCACGCGCCCAAGGCCTTCGTCATCTGCATCACCAACCCGCTCGACGCCATGGTCTGGGTGCTGCGCGAGGCCTCGGGCCTGCCGGCCAGCCGCGTCGTCGGCATGGCCGGTATCCTGGACAGCGCCCGCTTCCGCTATTTCCTGGCGGAGGAATTCGGCGTCTCGGTCGAGGACGTGACCGCCTTCGTGCTGGGCGGTCACGGCGACACCATGGTGCCACTGGCGCGCTATTCGACCGTCGCCGGCATCCCGCTCCCGGACCTGGTGAAGATGGGTTGGACGACGAAGGAACGGCTGAACGCCATCATCCAGCGCACCCGCGACGGCGGCGCCGAGATCGTCGGCCTGCTGAAGACCGGCTCGGCCTTCTACGCGCCCGCCTCGGCGGCGATCCAGATGGCGGAGAGCTACCTGCGCGACAAGAAGCGCCTGCTGCCCTGCGCGGCCGAACTCAATGGCCAGTATGGCATCAAGGGCCTCTATGTCGGCGTGCCGGTGGTGATCGGCGCCGACGGCGTCGAGCGGATCGTCGAGATCGACTTGAACGCCAGCGAAAAGAAGGCCTTCGCCAACTCCGTCGGCGCGGTCAGGGAACTGGTTGCCGCCTGCAAGAAGATCGACCCCGAGCTCGGCCGCAAGAAGAAAGTGCCGGCGCGCGGCAAGAAGTAGGCGCGGCCAAGCTCCTCCCCTCAATTCGGGGCAGTATACTGCCCCGAATTGAGGCGACGACGCGATACCGGCCCATCCTCAGCCCACCGCCACCGGCAGCTTGGTGATCTGGCCGAAGCTGAGGCGGGGGGCGAGTTCGGCCTCGCCCGCGAGGCGGGCCTCGGGGAAGCGGCGGAAGAGCTTCGGGAAGGCGACGATGCCTCCCATGCCGTCCGCCGGCGTGTCGCGATCGCAAGAGCCCTCTCGATCCCTCAATGCAAGGTCGGCGAAAAAGTTACACGTCCCCTTTTCCGCGTACCCTCACGGCATTTTTTGCATGGCCGCCCACACCTTGTAGGTCTTGCGGAAATCGGCATAGTTTTCCGCGACCTTCTTGAACAAGGGATCCTCGGCTGATTTTTCCGCGACGACTTCTTCCCACGCTACCCGGAACGTCTCCAGAATGTCATCGGACCAGCGGTGAAATTGCACGCCCTTTTTCTTCAGTTCCTGCATCGCGGGGACCTGCTTGGCGCCGGCCTCGGCCATCGTGCGAATATTCGCGTCATTGCAGGCGACGTCGAGCATCGTCTGATAGGCCTCCGGCAAGCCGTTGTATTTCTCGAGATTGACCAACATCTCGATCAAGGACGACTGCTGATGCCAGCCGGGGAAATAGTAATGCTTGGCGATCTGGTAGTAGCCGAACTTGAGATCGATCGATGGGAATGACAGTTCCGTCGCGTCGATGACGCCACGCTCGAGCGCCGGATAAATGTCCGCCGGGGCGATCAACTGGGTCGAGACTCCCATCTTGCCCATGACCGCCGCGCCAAGCCCGAAGAAGCGCATCTTCAGACCCTTCAAATCGGCCACCGACTTGATCTCCTCGCGGAACCAGCCGGACGCCTCGGCCGCCACCACGCCGCAGTGGAAGCCAGTCAGGCCATGCCCTTTATAGATCTCGCGATATCAACAGCTCGTCGCCGCCGCCATAGAGCATCCAGGACAGGTATTCATCGGCCTGTGGGCCGAACGGCACGGAACTGAAGAAGGTGATCGCCGGGATCCGGCCGGCGTGGAAGCCCGGCGTCGTGTAGGCGGTCTCGATCGCGCCCTTGGCCACCGAGTCGAAAACCTCCAACGCCGGCACCAGGGCGCCGGGCTCGAAGAACTTGATGAGGAACTTGTCGTTGGACATGATCCTGATCTTGTCCATCACCCGGGGCCCGTTCGGTCCGAAAATGTCCAGCGACCTGGTGAAGGAGCTGGCGCTCTTCCATTTGACGCGGGGCAGTTCCGCCGCCGCCGCCGTCAATCCGCTGCCCACGAACCCACCGAGCAAACCAACAATGGCCGCCAGGCGTGTGACGCTACCGAATCTTCATGACGTTATCCTCCCGAGTGAGATGCCCAGATCGCGCCTGGGTCGAGAGCGATTGTAGCCGACATTCTCCAGATCACCACCGTTTCCGAGCGTACGCATCCGGCGCGGACCATGGACGGCGTGGTTTTGGCATGAAGTTCCGGCGGATCGGGGCTCGGGCGGCAACGGCGATGCCCCGGAGCGCGCGCTCGGCGGCGTTGTTGGAGAGGCAGACGCGGCCGTCGGCCAAGAAGAATAATTAGCTGCTCCGCGCCGAAATATTTTGGCTCAATTCGTGAAACGTATGCATTTGTGATAGAATGCCCGGAACGTCAGGAGGTTGGGTCATGGACGGCAAGGGTTTCCAGGTGTGGCTTTCGGCGGCGCGCGGGCTGACGCGCGTGCAGCGGCACGAGGCGCTCGCGGTGCTGTCGGGCCGGAGCGAAGGCGAGGCATCGAAGGCCGCGATCGAGCTTGGTGTGGACGAGGCCCGGCGCTGTCCGCACTGCGCGAGCGAAGGGGCGGTTTCGCGCGGTATGGCGCGGGGTCTGCGGCGCTACCAGTGCAAGGGCTGCGGCAGGACCTTCAACGCGCTGACCGGTACGCCGCTGTCGGGCCTGCACCACAAGGAACGCTGGCTGTCGTTCGGGGCGTCGCTGGCGGAGGGGGAGACGGTGAAGGCCTCGGCGGCGCGCTGCGACGTGGCGGTGAGCACGGCGTTCCGCTGGCGTCACCGGTTTCTGGCGGCGGCGCGGAGCGATTCGGAGGTGCTCAAGGGGATCGTGGAAGCGGACGAGACCTACGTCCTGGAGAGCCGGAAGGGCGCGCGCGGGCTGGGACGCAAGGCACGGCGGCGGACCGGAGCGGGACGACGGTGAGCGCGGTGCTGCCCAGGGTCGACGCGGCGGCGCTCACGGCTGCTCTCGACCCGGTGGTCGCGAAGGACGCCCTGCTGGTCTCCGACGGTGGCGCGAGCTATCCACCTTGCGCCGCCGCGCTCGGGGTGAGCCACGAAGCACTCAACCGCTCGATGGGGGAACGGGTTCGGGGCGATCTGCATGTGCAGACGGTGAACAGCCGCCACAGCCGGTTGAAGGACTTCCTGCGTCCCCGCCGCGGCATCGCCACCCGCTATCTGGACAACTACCTGAGCTGGTTCCACCTCGTCGGCCTCGCCCCCGGCGCCAATGACCGAGCCTGCCTCGCCGCCGCCGTAACAAGGTGACGCATACAATTCACGAATTGAGCCAAAATGAATGTCGTGGATAGTGCGGACGGGTTCCTTAAAAACATCGAGGCGCTGCGCCGGGAAAATGGCGGACATGTCGCGTTGGACGATGTCGCCGACGTCGTCCAGTGCCTGATGACCTCGTTCGAGGGCGACATCACGCTCGCGGACCTGAAGCTGCACACCGAGCTGGCCGAGCTGTGCGAATTCATCCAATCGACCCGGGCCGAAATCGCGGCGATCGAGCCGGATCGGATCCGTTCCGAGCAGATCCAGCCCGCCACCGACGAGCTGGACGCGGTGGTAAATGCCACGGCGGCGGCGACGAACACCATTCTGGACGTGGCCGAGGCGCTGGAGACCATGGCGGGCGAGGACGACGAGCGGGGCGATGTCTTTCGCGGGTTGGCGACCCGGATCTACGAAGCCTCGAACTTCCAGGACATCACCGGGCAGCGGATCACCAAGGTGGTCGCGTTGCTGCGTACCGTCGAGGACAGGTTGTCCTCGCTCGCCGGCGTCGCCACGGCCACCACCGGCGAAGCGGCGCCCAGCGCGTCCATCGACGCGCGAACCGGGGACGAGGGGCTGATGAACGGGCCGTCGATGCCGGACGAGGCGAACAACCAGGACGACATCGACGCGCTCCTGGCCAGCTTCGACTAGCCCGGATTTCTCAAACCCCTTGATGCATCGAGGCGGGGAATCGCGGAAAATGGCGATTCGCCAATCGCTTACCGCAATTCCGGAGAGGCCCCGATGCAAACAGAGTGTAGCCCAACATTGTCCAATTTGAACCGGTTGAACGGCACAAGGTTGTGGCCGGGTTCGATGGCGGAATCATCACATCGGATGCCGGAGGGTTGCTGTTGGGGCGGCTGGATCGCGGCCTCGGGCTGATCCGTCGGATGGCCAGCTGTTTCACCGACCGGCGCGACCCACGACTGCTCGAGCACACGGTCGAGACCCTGGTCGGCCAGCGCGTGTTCGCCCTCGCGCTCGGCTATGAAGACCTGAACGACCACGATGAGCTTCGTCACGACCCGCTGTTCCATGTGCTGGCCGGCAAGCTCGAGGCCAAGCGTTCGGACTGTGCGCCGGTGGCCGGCAAGAGCACGCTCAACCGGCTGGAGCACAGGCCGAGGCGCGAGGCCGGGAAGTATCACAAGATCGATTACGATGCGCCGAGCCTGGAAGCATTGTTCGTGGACATCTTCCTCGATGGCCACAAGCGAGCGCCGAAGGAGATCGTGCTCGACCTCGACGCCACCGACGACACGATCCACGGCGAGCAAGAAGGTCGGTTCTTCCATGGCTACTACGACAGCTATTGCTACCTGCCGCTCTACATCTTCTGCGGCCGGTTCCTGCTCGGCGCCAAGCTGCGCCCCGCCAACATCGACGGGGCCGCCGGCGCGGTCGACGAGGTCGCCCGGATCGTCGCCCACATCCGGGCCCGCTGGCCGAAGGTGCGGATCGTGCTGCGCGGCGATTCGGGCTTCTGCCGCGAGGAGCTGATGGCGTGGTGCGAGGCCGAGGGTGTCGCTTACCTGTTCGGCCTGGCGCCCAACGCGCGCCTGAAGGCGGTGCTGGCGCCCGAGGCCTGGGAGGCAGCGCGGTTGTGCCGAACCACCGGCAAGGCGGCTCGGCTGTTCAGGGATTTCGCCTACCAGACAGAGACCTCCTGGAGCCGACCGCGGCGGGTTGTGGGCAAGGCCGAGCACCTGCCCGACGGTGCCAATCCGCGTTTCGTGGTGACCAGCCTGGGCAGGGAAAAGATCGACGCCCGCGGCCTCTACGAAGATCTCTATTGCGCCCGCGGCGAGATGGAAAACCGCATCAAGGAATGCCAGCTCGACCTGTTCGCCGACCGCACGTCGTCGGCGACCATGCAGGCCAACCAACTGCGCCTGTGGTTCGCGTCGATGGCTTACGTGCTGCTCAGCGAGTTGCGCCGGATCGCGCTCCGCCACACCCAGTTTGCCGATGCCACCTGCGGCACCATCCGGCTGAAGCTGTTGAAGATCGGTGCCCTGGTCCGTCGTAGCGTCCGGCGGATCAAGTTCGCCATGGCCTCGGGCTTTCCCTGGCAGACCGAGTTCGCACTCGCCTACCTCTATCTGCAACGCGCCTTCCCGCGATAGCCGAGCCCGACCGGCCGCGCCCGATTCAAGCGCCGGCGCCGCGCCACGTTCCCGCACGCGCGCGGCTACGCCCATGACGCGACGTAATCTTCCGAAGACTCGTCATACGATCAACCCCGGCCCAGACTGTCTCAACGCCACACAAATGCTGCCACAACCCGGCTCATCAGCTCCACTTGACACACCGCCAAGATGGGTTTGAGAAATCCGGGCTAGGCGGCCCGTGGACGCGCCGGACAACTCCAGGGCGGCGCGACGGCGCAATCCCAACGTGATCGTCTTTCTGTCGATCTTTTTGCTGATGCTCGGCTTTTTCATCCTCTTGAACGCGCTTTCCAGCCTTGAACAGGTGCGAGTCGAAATGGCCGTCGGCAGCGTCGTCGCGACATTCAGTTCCGGCCGTTCGAGGCCGACCGAGAAGACCGCCGCCGGCACGCGCACGGGCATCTTCCGCAGCGGCGAGACTTTTCGCGAGGCGCTCGAGGGCATGTTCGAGCCGAGCGTCCCGCTCGAGACCATCACGCTCGCGCGGCCCGGCGCCGTGCTCGAGGCCAAGGTGCCCGCGAACTACCTCTACCGTTGGTCGCGGGCCGAGCTGCACTCGCGCACCCGGGCGATCCTGGATGCCATGGCCGACAATCTGACGCGGAACGAGCCCGGCCGACGTTTCGAGGTCGAGCTGATGTTGGGCGCCGGCCCCTCGCTCGGCCGCGGGCGCGCGGCCGAGCGGGCCTTCCTGATCGAGCGGCTGAGCGCTTTCGCCAACAGTCTCCGCGCCCAGGGGGTGCCGGGCAGCTCGATCCGCATCGCGCTCGGGGAGACGCCGATCGGTGACGCGCGCCTCACCTTCTTCGACCGGCCGGTCGAGGCGTCGTCGGTCACCTTCGAGGGCGAGGCGCGATGACGATCGAATATGGCTCGCGACCGGGGCCCGATCCCGCCGCGCGGGATACCTGGCTGGCCACCTTCTCCGACCTGCTGGCCTTGATGCTGAGCTTCTTCGTCCTGCTCTTTTCGATGTCCCAGATTCGCCTCGACGTCTGGGAATCGATGGTGGAAGGCATGACCGATCGCCTCAACCCGCGGGAGGAGTGGCGCGAGGTTCGCCTGATGCGGGAACGCCAGGCCGAGCATGTCGAGCGGGTCCGCGCGGTCGACCTCGGTTACCTGGAGGCGGTGCTGGGCGAGAAGCTTCGGGCCGACGCGCTGCTGGGCGATGCGATCCTCCAGCGCCTCGACGACCGGCTCGTGCTCTCTTTGCCGGGCGATCTGATGTTCCGGTCGGGCCGAGCCGAGCTTCGGCCCGAGGCGCGAGACTCGGTGCTGCTGCTGGCCGATGCCCTGCGGTTCATCGGCAACCAAGTCGAGGTCGAGGGCCATAGCGTACCCGAAGGCGAGGCCGCCACCTCGGAAGCGGCGGCCTGGAGTCTGTCGCTTGCCCGCGCGCTCCAAATCGCCGACGCGATCTCGGGCGAGGGACGGATCGTCAATCTCACGGCCTCCGGCCTCGGCAGCGCTCGTTTCTACGATATTTCGCCTCGGTTGAACGCGCGGCGGCGACTGCGTCTCGGCGCCCGCGTCGATCTGGTGGTGCTGAAGGACGCGCCGATGGAGGTGGCTGGAGATGAGTAGATTTTCGTCGACGCGACCGGCGGCCCTCGTGATCTCGCTCGCGCTGGCGATCTGGGGATCCGCCGCGTGGGCGGAGCAGGTCACGGTACGCGCCGGCGCGCACCAGGGCTTTGGGCGGATCGTCTTCGATTGGCCCCACCGGGTGACGCATCGTTCCGAAGGCGGCGACGCGGTACTCACCATTCGCTTCGGCCGCGATATCGAGGCCCGTTACGAAGAGGCGATCCGGCGGCTCTCCGACTATCTCGTGGGCGCGCACCCGACCGAGGATGGGCGCGGCATCCGCCTGGCGCTGAAGCGTCCGGTGCAAACCTCGAGCTTCCGTTCCGGCAACGCCATCGTTTACGACCTCATGCACGCGCCGGCGAAGGCCGAGGCCCGGCCTCGGAGCCAGGCCAAGGCCCGGATCGAGCCTGGAACCCGGGCTCGGGCTCCGGCCGCGCCCGAGGCGACGGCGACGGAGACGATACGTGTCCGTGTCGGCGAGCATGCCGACTTCGAGCGTCTGGTATTCGATTGGCCCCGGCTGGTCGACTACCGGCTGAGCCAACGGGGTACCCGGATCGAGGCCCGTTTCGCCTCGCCGGCGCGAATCGCCGGCGGCGCGCTCGCGCGGAGCGGCCTACCGCTGGTGCGTGATTTCAACTCCGAGATCGCCGGCGGCGAAACCGTGGTGGTGATCGAGCTGACCCGGCCGGCCACCGCCAAGCATTTCCGCGTCGAGGGCCAACGCATCGTCGTCGACCTGCCGCGGCGCGACCCGGCGTCGCCCCTGGCCGCCGTGGCGGCACGGCCGGCCGCGCCCCCCAAGGTCGAAACGCGACCCGCCCGGCCGGCGAACGCGGCGGAGCCCGCGCCGCCGGCGCGGCCGGCCGCCGACGAGAAGCCCACCTCGGCACCCGCGAAGGCCCGGCCGCCCGCGCGGACCGAAACCGCGGGTGCCGAGACATCCACGCCCGATAGACCGGTGGCCACGAAGGCCGGAGCGTCGCCGTCGACCTCCACGGGCGCCACGCCGGCCGAAGATTCGCGATTGGCGGCGCTCTACGAGCAGCGGGACCGGATCATCGAGGAGCTGGGCGAGGACCACGTCCAGGTTTCCGTCCTCACGGCCGAGCGGAGGAGAAAGCCGAAAACTCCCACCCGGGCTTCGGGCGAGCCGCTCGCCCTCCACCCCCCCGCGTCGTCCGCCACCGGGGAAGACACCGGGGAAGACACCGGGAAAGCCACGAGGAAAGCCACCGGGGATGACACCGGGGAAGCCACCGGGGATGACACCGGGGATGACACCGGGGATGACACCGGGGAAGACACCGGGAAAGCCACGGGGGAAGCCACCGGGAAAGCCACCGGGAAAGCCACCGGGGAAGCCGCCGGGGAAGCCGCCGGGGAAGCCGCCGGGGAAGCCGCCAGGGAAGCCGCCACGCGACCGACCAGTGATACGCCGGAGGCCGGCGGTGCCGCCTCCGCCGAGAATGGCGCCGAGGCCGCGACGGCGGAGGCGTCGACGCCGACGGCGGCCCTGGAGTCCCCGTCCACGCCCGATGCCGGGCTCCAGGCGATATCCACGGGCAGCGCCGATGGCCTGCGCATTCGCCTGGTCGAAACGGCGGACGGCATGGACATGCGCTTCGAATGGCCGACACCCGTGGCGGCGGCGGCCTTCGCCTGGCATGAAAACCTCTGGATCGTCTTCGACCAGCTGGACAGGGCGCAGTTGTTGGGTCTCGGCGGACGGGCACGGGCGCTGGAGTGGATCGAGCAAGTGCGTGATCCGGACGCGACGATCCTCAGGCTGCGCCTGCGCCAAGGTCTCTCGGCTACCATGCGCCGCGAGCGCTCGGTCTGGATCCTCGAGGCCCGGCGCGAGCCTGGGCCACCAAAGCGCACGATCACCTTGGTCCGTCAGCCCAAGGCCGAGGACGGCGCCCGGGTCTTCCTGCCGGTGATCGACACCGGCGCCGGGGTGTCGCTCACCGACCCCGATACGGGCGAGCTACTTCATGCCGTGCCGGTGCTGCCCTCCGGCCATGGCGTGCCCCGCACGCGGCAGTTCGCCGAGTTCACCATCCTGAATACGATCCAGGGCGTCGCGGTGAGGCCGAAGTTGGACGGCATCGCGGTCACCGCCCTGCGGAACGGTGTCACCGTGACCAAGACGGGCGGTTTGGCGCTGTCCAAGGCGATGCGCTCGCGGGGTGGCTCCATGCCCGGCGAACTGGGGGAGCCGCTGCCGCTGCTCTCCGAATGGCGCGACGGACCCGAGGACGACTTTCAGGCGAGCCGGCGGGCACTGCGTCTCGCCGTGGCCAGGGCGCCCGCCGCCGGACGGAACGCGGCGCGCTGGGCGCGGGCGCGCTTCCTTTTCGCCCACGGCATGATACCCGAGACCCTGGCATTGCTGACCCTGATCGAGCGCGACGAAGAGACCGCCTCGACCGATCCGGTCTTTCGTATCGTGCGCGGCGCCGCCAACCTGTTGATGCGCCATCACGATACGGCCGAAAAGGACCTGATGCTGACGGATCTCTCGCGCTATCCGGACGCCGCGCTGTGGCAGGCGGCGCTGCACGCCCGCGTGGGCAGGGCGAAGAAGGCGAACGAGCTTTTCGCCGAATTCGGCGCGATGGCGGCGCTGCTGCCCGACGACTGGCGCGCGCGACTGCTGCTCGATTGGGGCGAGGTGGCGATCGGCCTTGGCGACGTCGATAGATTCCGCATGGCGGAGAGCCTGCTGGAGGGTACCCGCCTCGGTCGGAACCAAGCCGCCTGGTTCGACTATCTCGCCGGCCGGGCCAAGGCGCTGGAGGACGAGCCGGACCTCGCCCTCGCCCTCTTCGAGAAAGCAATCGCCAGCGGTTCGCGCCGCGCCCGCCTCCGCTCGGAAATCGCCGCCACCGATATCCGCCGCCAGCTCGGTCAGATCACCGACAAGGAGGCGCTCGCGCATCTTTCTCGCCTGGTCTACGTCTGGCGTGGCGACGGCCATGAGATGGAACTGTTGAAAAGACTCGTCGACCTGCGCTTGGCGATGGACGATTACGTGGGCGGCCTCGAGCTGATGCGCCGCATCGTCACGAATTTTTCCGACCGGCCCGAGGCCAAGGAAATCGCGCGCCGGATGAGCGAGGTCTTCGCCGAGCTGTTCCGCGACGGCAAGGCCGACAAGATGCCGCCCGTGCGCGCGCGCTCTATTACGACTATCAGGAGCTGACTCCGGTGGGCGCCAAGGGGAACGAAATGATCCGCCGCCTGGCCGACAGGCTGGTGGACGTCGATCTGCTGGATCGTGCCGCGCGGCGCCTGAAGGGGCTCGAACGCGCCCAGGTGGTGACCCGGCTGGCATTGATTTATCTCCTGGACCGTCGGCCGGGGGATGCACTGGAGGCGCTCCGCCGGAGCAAGACCCGCGGCCTTCCCGACGACCTCGCGCGCGAGCACCGCCTGTTGCAGGCCCGCGCGCTCTCCGATCTCAACCGGCAGGACGATGCGCTCGCCCTGCTGAAGGACGATACGAGCGACCAGGCCGCCATGCTCCGGGCGGAGATCGCCTGGCAGACGCAGGACTGGCCGCGGGTCGCCCAGATGATGCGCCAGCTGGTACGCGACCTGCCCGGCGCGGAGGACACGCTCCCCCCGGCGGCGCCGGGCCATGTCGTCAAGCTCGCCGTCGCGCTTTACATGAGCCAGGATCGCGCTGGCCTGGCACGGGTTGCCGAGCGCTTCGGCCCCGCCATGGCGAAAGGCGAGCATGCGGAGACCTTTCGCATGCTGACGCACGCCACCCCCTCGAACGCCACGGAGTTTCGCCGCCTGGCGAGCGCGATCGCCGGCGTCGGCGAACTGGAGGCCTTCATGTCGAGCTATCGCCGCCGGGTGGCCGCCGGGCGCCTCGGCGCCATCAACTGAGCCGTGGCCCGGCGGCATTTACGCGATTTTCGCGTCCCGTGTTATTGAATCGACCCCAACCTCCCATATATACCCCGACTCCTCAGAGACCCGAAAAAAGCTCTGGCAATCCGGCCGTTGATCGATTCTTCTCGGGGGCATGATTCGCGGTGGATTTCTGAGTGCCAAGGAGCGGGGGCCCCTGAGGGCGGTGATGGGGCACCCGAGCGAGAGCCATGGGGTGGCCCGGCGGGCGAACGCCGTTCTGCTGCTGGATGACGGCCTGAGCTGTGCCGAGGTGGCGCGGGTGCTCTACCTCGACGACGACACGGTGCGGACTTGGTTCAAGCGCTACCGCGCGGGCGGTCTGGATGAATTGACGCTGTTCGACTGGCCCGGCGGGCCGGGCCATCTGAGCCGGGAGCAAGAGGCGGACCTTTCGGCGCATCTGGGCGAACGGCTTTACCGCGACACGGGCGAGGTGGCGGCGCATATCGCGGCGACCTGGGGGGTGATCTACAGCCATTCCGGCTGCATCAAGCTGATGCATCGCCTGGGCTTCGAATACAAGCGCCCGGAAAGCCTGCCGGCCCAGGCCGACGAGGCCGAGCAGGCCGCCTTCATCGAGGCTTATGACAAGTTGCTCAACGGCCTGGAGGCCGACGAGGTGGTCTACTTCGCCGATGCGGTGCACCCGGAATACCAGTCGCGTCCAGTCCATGGCTGGGTCAAAAAAGGCGACAAGGTGGCGCTGAGGCGGACCTCGGGACGCCAGCGCATCAACCTCCACGGCGCGCTCAATCTGGAGAATTTCCACTGCCCCTTGGTCCAGGCCGAGCGGATCAACGCCGCCTCGACCATCGCGCTGTTCGAGAAGCTGGAGGCCGACAACCCCGGAAAGAAGCGGATCTACGTCTTCGCCGACAATGCCCGCTATCACCATGCCCGCCTGGTCCGACAATGGCTGGAGAGGCCGGGTTGCCGCATCAAGCTGATCTTCCAGCCCGCCTACGCCCCCCACCTCAACGCCATCGAGCGATTATGGGGCGTCATGCATCGCGAGGTGACCCACAACAGGTTCTACGCCAACTTCGACCTCTTCACCAAAGCGATCGATCACTTCTTCAAGCAACGCCTGCCACGAGAGTGGACGACTTGGCGCGACACCATAACCGACAATTTCCGTATCATCTCGCACCGGGATTTTCGGGTTCTAGGGCCTGTGGACATTCATTTTAGTGCGAGGCGACAGCCGGCGAGGTGTATCATCGCGGCAAAGCTCGTGTCGGTTTTTTCGTATCTCGTGGCGATGCGCCGGAACTGCTTGAGATCGCAGAAGAAATTCTCGACGAGGTGGCGCCATTTGTACATCGCGAAGTCGCACGGGATAGAGCGCACCCGATCGGCCTTGGGTGGAATGACGGCCATGGCGCCTCGGCTGTCCAGTTCGGCGCGGATCCAGTCGATGTCGAAGGCCTTGTCGGCCAGCAGGGCCTCGAAGTCGATACCCTCGATCAACGGCGCAACGCCGATGCTGTCGTGGCGTTGGCCGGGAAGCAGCAGGAAGCGCGTCAGGTTGCCGAGCGCATCGACGAGCGCGACGATTTTCGTCGTCAGCCCGCCTCGCGATCGGCCGATGGCCTGATTTTGAGTCCCCCCTTGCGCCGGTGCCATGCTGGTGGACCCGGACGATGGTGCCGTCGATGATGGCGTATTCGAAGTCCGGGTCGGGGGACAACAGCTTGAATAGGCTCTCGAATACGCCTTTCTCCGCCCATCGTCGGAAGCGTCGGTAGACCGAGTTCCAGAGCCCGAACCTCGGCCCCAGGTCGCGCCATGGCGCGCCGGTGCGCGCAATCCAGAACACCGCTTCCAGAAACAACCGATTGTTCGCCGTCCGACCAGGGTCACCGACCTTCCCCGGCAGATGCGGCGCAACCCTCTCGAATTGCTCGTCGCTCAAGATACTTCGATCCATGGCCCATCTCCCTTTTGGGACCTTGAATCAGAATTTCTCCGTCGTGGGAATCCCCCACAATCAAATGAATGTCCACAGACCCTAGAGTGATCCGAGTATATTCTCTGGGCACGTAATATTTACCAAGTTCGAAACCGGGGAGAGGGAATATGTCCGAAAGCGAAAAGACCGCAAACAACGGCGTCAACACCGATGCGCTGGTTGCCGCGCGCAAGGCACTGACCGAGGCGCCGCAGGCGGCCCAGTTCAACTGGCGCGCGTCGTGTGAGTGGAAGAACGGCACCCACAGCCATTCGACGGTCGAGGGTTTCTTCGGCCTGGGCGAGGAGCAGAAGCACACCAAGACCTTCCAGTTCGATGCCGACCACCCCGAGGTCTTCGCCTCGGCGAATCTGGGCGCGACCCCGGTCGAATACGTCCTGGTCGGCCTCGCCAGCTGCCTGACGGCGGGCGTCGCCGCGATTGCGCAATATCGCGATATCCAGCTGAACTCGGTCAAGGCCACGATCGAGGGCGACATGGACATCCAAGGCATCCTCGGCATCGACGACGAGGTCAGAAACGGTTTCGACGGTATCAAGGTCAGCTATCAGATCGACGCCGACGCCAGCCAGGAGGATATCGAGGCCCTGGTGGCGCAGTCGCAGAAGCGCTCCGCCGTCTACGATATCGTCGCCAACCCGACGAGCATCACCGTCAACGTCAATTAGACGGCCGGAGACGCCATGTAAGGGGCGTACGATCTCCGACACCACCACTGTCGTGGTTGGGGTGGGGCATGCCGGGCTCGCGATGAGCCGGTGCCTCGCCGGCCGTGGCATCGATCATGTCGTCCTGGAGCGGGGGGAGGTGGCCAATTCCTGGCGCACCGAACGCTGGGACTCCCTCCGCTTGTTGACGCCCAACTGGCAGAGCCGCCTGCCGGGCTTCGACTACGAGGGCGACGATCCCGACGGCTTTCGTGACATGACCGAGACGATCGCTTTCCTCGACCGTTACGCCGAGGTGATTCAAGCCCCGGTCGAAACTCGTACCACCGTCACCTCCATCCGCCGCGACGACGATGATTACGTCGTCGCGGCGGACAAGGGCGAGTGGCGCTGCCGTGCTTTGGTGCTCGCCACCGGCGCCTGCAACGTGGCGAGCCTGCCCAAGGTGGCCGGGCCCCTGTCGGCGGATGTCGCCAGCGTCCATTCATTCGACTACCGCAATCCCGACCAGCTGCCGGCGGGCGGCGTTCTCGTCGTCGGCGCGTCGGCCACCGGCACGCAGCTCGGGCTCGAAATCCACCGTTCCGGCCGGCCGGTCACGCTCGCCGTCGGCGAGCATATCCGCGTCCCCCGCGCCTACCGGGGCCGCGACGTCATGTGGTGGATGGACAACGCCGGCGTGCACGACGAGCGTTGGGACGAAATGGACGATATCAACCGCGCCCGCCGCGTGCCCTCGCTCCAGCTGACGGGCACGAGCGACCGCTCGACCCTCGACCTCAATGCCATGACCGACGAGGGCGTCGACCTCGTCGGCCGCTTCGCCGGCCTGGCCGACGGCCGGGCGCAGTTCTCCGGCTCGCTGCTGAACCAGTGCGCCCTCTCCGACCTGAAGATGAACCGCCTGCTGAACGGCTTCGACGAGTGGGCAACGGAAGCGGGTCGCGACGGCGAGGTCGAACCCTCGCACCGCCTGGAGCGGACCCGGACGCCTGAAAAGCCGCCCTTGACCCTGAAACTCGTCGACGCCGGGATTCGGACCGTGCTCTGGTGCACCGGCTACCACCCGGATCTCTCGTGGCTGGAGATCGACATCTTGGATCGCAAGGGCCGCATCCGCCACGACGGCGGCGTGACGCCCAGCCCCGGCCTCTATCTGATGGGCATGCAGTTCCTGCGGCGCCGCAAGTCGGCCTTGATCGACGGCGCCGGCGACGACGCGCGCGATCTGAGCGCGCACCTGTCGGCATATCTGGATGGAGAGGCGCGGGCGGCGAGCGCCGGCTAAAACACCCCCGCCTGCTTCAGCCGGTCGATCTCGCCCCGCTCGTAGCCGAGGCCGGCCAGAATCTCCCGCGTATGCTGCCCGTGCTCCGGCAGGTCGAAGACGACCTTGCCCGGCTCGTTGGCGAACTTGATCGGAATGCCGATGTATTCCCAGCCGCGCTCGTCCTCCAGGACCATCTCGCGGGCGCGGGTCTGGGGATCGTCCAGGCCTTCCCTCAGGGTCTGGATGGGCGCGAAGCAGACGTCCATGCCGGCGAACCAGTCGATCCATTCGGCCTGGGTCTTGGTCCGGAAGGTCCGGGTGAAGAAGTCGCGCACCGGATATTGGCCGGGGCCGGGGGGGAGCTTGCAGAGATCGATGAGATCCGGACGGCCGAGCTTGGTCAAGAGGTTGGTCGCGAACTTGATCTCGGCGCCGCCCAGCACGATCCATTTCCCGTCCCTGGTCTCGTAGATCCGGTACATGGCGTTGCCGCCCCAGGAGCGTTCGTCCTTCGCCACCGGCTGGCGCTTCTCGGCCATGGGCGGGCCCAGGTTGTTCGGCATGCAGGCGAGCACCGAGTCCATCATCGCCACGTCGATGAAGTCGCCCTGGCCCGTCTCTTTGCGGCGGTAGAGCGCCATCATCACGCCCGACAATGTGATCATCGAGGACAGCATGTCGGCATTGGCGATCGCCGGCAGCCAGGGCTTGTCGTCCTGGCCGAGGTTGACGCTGAGAATTCCGGCATAGGCCTCCGTCGCCGCGTCGTGCGCCGGGCGGTCGACATAGGGCCCATATTGCCCGAAGGCGGAGATCGAGGCGTAGACGATCGCCGGGTTCACCGCCTTGACGCTGTCGTAGTCGATCCGCAGGCGCTCGGCGACGCCGGGGCGGAAGGCCTCGACGATCACGTCGACCTCGGACGCGAGCTTCATGAAAGCGGCGAGGCCGTCATCCGTCTTGAGGTTGAGCGCCAGGCTGCGCTTGCCCCGGTGGGTGTTGGCGAAAAACACGGTGACGCCGTCGCGCTCCGCCCCGATCACCCGGTTGGGCTCGCCCTCGCCCAAGGGCTCCAATTTGATGACGTCGGCGCCGTGGTCGCCCAGCATCTGCGTCAGCAGCGGGCCGGGCAGGAACATGGAAAGGTCGAGAACCTTCAGGCCATCGAGTTTCATGGGATTACCTCTAGGCTCAATTCGTGAAACGTATGCATTTGTGATAGAATGCCCGGAATGTTAGGAGGTTGAGTCATGGACGGCAAGGGTTTCCAGGTGTGGCTTTCGGCGGCGCGCGGGCTGACGCGCGTGCAGCGGCACGAGGCGCTCGCGGTGCTGTTGGGCCGGAGCGAAGGCGAGGCATCGAAGGCCGCGATATCGAGCTTGGTGTGGACGAGGCCCGGCGCTGTCCGCACTGCGCGAGCGAAGGGGCGGTTTCGCGCGGTATGGCGCGGGGTCTGCGGCGCTACCAGTGCAAGGGCTGCGGCAGGACCTTCAACGCGCTGACCGGTACGCCGCTGTCGGGCCTGCACCACAAGGAACGCTGGCTGTCGTTCGGGGCGTCGCTGGCGGAGGGGGAGACGGTGAAGGCCTCGGCGGCGCGCTGCGACGTGGCGGTGAGCACGGCGTTCCGCTGGCGTCACCGGTTTCTGGCGGCGGCGCGGAGCGATTCGGAGGTGCTCAAGGGGATCGTGGAAGCGGACGAGACCTACGTCCTGGAGAGCCGGAAGGGCGCGCGCGGGCTGGGACGCAAGGCACGGCGGCGGGGCGGCAAGGCGAAGAAGCGCGGCCTCTCGCGCGAGCAGGTGCCGGTTCTCATGGCGGCGGACCGGAGCGGGACGACGGTGAGCGCGGTGCTGCCCAGGGTCGACGCGGCGGCGCTCACGGCTGCTCTCGACCCGGTGGTCGCGAAGGACGCCCTGCTGGTCTCCGACGGTGGCGCGAGCTATCCACCTTGCGCCGCCGCGCTCGGGGTGAGCCACGAAGCAGTCAACCGCTCGATGGGGGAACGGGTTCGGGGCGATCTGCATGTGCAGACGGTGAACAGCCGCCACAGCCGGTTGAAGGACTTCCTGCGTCCCCGCCGCGGCATCGCCACCCGCTATCTGGACAACTACCTGAGCTGGTTCCACCTCGTCGGCCTCGCCCCCGGCGCCAATGACCGAGCCTGCCTCGCCGCCGCCGTAACAAGGTGACGCATACATTTCACGAATTGAGCCTACCTCTATGTCGCCGGCTCGTGCGAGCCGGTTGCGGCCTGGCCGGCCCGCTCCCCCGGCCCTAAGTGTCCGTCCGGGGACTTTATGAGTCGGATGAATCGGTTATCCGGCGCCCCCTCTTGAAGAGCTGAATCAGCTGTGATTCTCTGGGGTGGTGAATTTACTCTTGAGGTGCCCCATGTGGACTGCCGACAACCGCCCGCGCTACAACCGCGACAAACTGCGTTATCCGAGCGACCTGACCGATGCGGAATGGGCGCATATCGAGCCGCTGATCCCGCCGGGCAAGCCCGGCGGCGGCAAACGGCGCGTCGCTATCCGCGAGGTGATCAACGGCGTGATGTACATTCTGAGCACCGGCTGCCAGTGGCGCGCGCTGCCCAAGGATTTGCCGCCCAGAAGCACCGTGCATGATTACCTCGGCCTGTGGAACTGGGACGGCACGCTGGATCGCATCCATCATGCGCTCTACCTCAAGTGCCGCGAGAAAGCCGCGCGCGAAGCCAGCCCCACGGCCTGCATCATCGACACTCAGAGTGTGAAAAGCGCTGAAAAAGGGGGGCTCGCATCGACAGCCACGGCTTCGATGCCGGCAAGCTGATCAAGGGCAAGAAGCGGCATGTTCTGGTCGATACGCAAGGCTTGCTGCTGCACGGCATCGTCACCGCCGCCAACGTTCAGGATCGCGACGGCGGTCTCGCGCTGCTGGCGACCTTGTTCGGTCTGTTTCCCTTTCTCGGGAAATTGTTCGCCGACAGCGCCTATCAGGGGCCGGTCTTTCACCGCGCCCTGGCCGGCATCCTGCCCGATCTCGAGACCGAGATCGTCAAGCGATCCGATCGGGTGAAGGGCTTCGTCGTCCAGCCCAGGCGTTGGGTGGTCGAACGCACCATCGCCTGGCTCAACCGCTGCCGCCGACTGGCCAAGGACTGGGAGAACCTCAACCGCAACGCGCTCGCCTTCATCAAGCTCGCGTCCATTCGACTCATGCTCCGAAAACTCTGTAATCCTACATAAAGTCTCCGGACGGACTCTAAGGGATTCACACATCTTCATGGAGCGCCCAGCCCTGTTGCATGGATTTGAACTGCTGCCAGCCGTTGTGCATGGTTATGGGACCGGGAGGGCGCTCGGAGGGGTAGCCGTTCCAGCCGCCGAGGCGGGCGATGATCCAGGCGAGCCAGGCCAGTGTTCCATCGAGATGCGGGTTCTTTTGCTTGGCGGTCTTGCCTTCGAGTTCGTGCAGCAGCGCGCGGGCGAAGGGAAGGAGTTCGGGGTCCAAGACATCGCTGGCCGGACGCCCGCCCCCGCCGTCACGGGCCAACACCAGTTGCATGATGCGAACCGCCGCCACGAGCGCCATCGCCGCCAGCTTCATCAGGGCCTCGGCGCTCGTGACTTGGCTGCTCTCGATGTTCAGGCCTTGGCGCTTCAGGGTTCGGAAGATTTGCTCGATATGCCAGCGCTCGCGATACCAGCCGACGATGCGCCATGCGTCTTCCGCCTTTTCGACACCATGGGTGGTCAAGAGCAGCCAGTGGATCGGCTCGGCCACCTGGCTATCGACCTCGCGCACCTCGACCAGACGAAGGCTCAGGCTTTCCGGCGCCGTCGGGTCGGTGCAACGCTCCGGCCGCTTGATGGTCACCGTGCCGAAGCGCAGGGACAGCGTCGCCTTGCGCTTCTTGCGTCCAGGCTGGGCCCGCGGCTCGATCTTCCGACGCCCGGCCTCCCGCCAACTCTCGGCCACATCGAACAACCTGCCGCCGCCCACCAGCGCACGGTCACGCGAGGCCCGCGTGATCATGTCACACCGCGCGTCGGGAAGCCGGGCCCATTCCTCGTAGATGTCGCTCTCGCGATCGCCGATCACCGTGACCCGCGCCGCCCTCGCCAGAACCCCCTTGGCCTGTTCGGCCACCTCGAGCCAGCGGTACGACTCCTTCCCTTCGATCGGAAGCTTGCGGTAAGCCCGTACTCGACGCGCCTCCACGGCGTCTTCCGGCGGCTCCGGGCGGGTCCAGAGCTCGGCCCCCGCCAAGCCCAGCAGCGTCCCATCCTCGGCGTCCACGGCGATCACGGGATGCACGAAAAACCCCCGATCACTACCGTTGCCAGCGGGGCCGAGACCCCGTACCCGTCCCCGATGATGCTCGTAGTTCAGCTCCGTGGTGTCCTGGATCGCCAGGACATGCCGCCCCCGGCAACTCGCCTCCAGCGGGCGGCTCGCCGCCGCGACAATCTCTCCCTCCGTCACCTTGGGATTGGCGAGAAAGCGGCCAAAACCGAGTTCCTCCGCCCGTCCTCGCCCGATGCGGGGCAATATGCAGCTCGACCGCACCACCAAGCGCCTAAAAAGAAGGCCCCCCTTTTTTCCAGCCGTTTGTCCCCAAAGCGGCCAGTCCACGCCGTCGCTGTAACAAACATTGTCGCGGCTCCCTCCAAATAAATCACGGGCCGCCTCAATATGAATCACACTCCATTCACCCGTGGCAACAACATATTGACACCTACTACGAACATCCCACTATTTGTGTGCATGCCTTAGGGGCCGGGGGAGCGGGCCGGCCAGGCCCGAAAAAAAGTCATTCGGCCGCCTGGCGGGTCGGGAAGACCTGCGGCCAGCTGGCGGGGTGGCAGCGGGCGTAGCCCTCGGCATAGGGCGTCTCGGCCCCCAGCGCCTCGGCCGCGTGCCAGGCCCAGCGCGGGTTGAACATCATGCCGCGCGCCAGCGCCACCATGTCCGCCTTGCCCGTCGCCACGATCGCCTCCGCCTGTTCGGGCTCGGTGATCATGCCGACGGCCATGGTGGTGATCCCCGTCTCGGCCTTGATCCGCTCGGCGAAGGGCACCTGGTAGCCGGGGGCGAGCGGGATCTTCTGGCCGGGGTTGTTGCCGCCGGAGGAGACGTCGAGGAAATCGCACTTCAGCGCCTTAAGCTCGTGGGCCAGCGCAACGCTGTCCTCGATGTCCCAGCCGCCCTCGACCCATTCGCTGGCCGAGATGCGGACGCCCAAGGCCTTGCCGGCCGGCCAGACGGCACGCACCGCCTCGAAGATCTCCAGCAAAAGTAGCATACGGTTGTTCCGGGCCCCGCCATATTCGTCGTCGCGCCGATTGGAGAGCGGCGAGAGGAACTCCGACAGCAAATAGCCGTGCGCCGCGTGCAGCTCGACGACGTCGAAGCCGATGCGGGCCGAACGTTCCGCCGCCTCGACGAACTGTTGCTTGATCCGCGCGATGGCGTCGCGGCTCAACGCTTCCGGCACGTGCCAGCCTTCATCGAAGGGGAGTGCCGAGGGGCCGAGCGTGGTCCAGGCGCCGTCCTCGGCCGCGAGCGGCCCCCGGCCCGCTTGCGGCGGATGGGTCGAGGCCTTGCGCCCCGCGTGCGCCAGCTGGATGCCGAGCGCGGTGACGCCGTGGGTCCGGCAGAAGTCGACCACCCGGGCGAGCGCCGCCTCCGTCTCGTCCGACCACAGGCCTAGGCAGCGCGGGCTGATCCGCGCCTCGGGCGCCACGTGCGTCGCCTCGGTGAAGACCAGGCCGCCCGCCCCCATGGCGTACTGGCCGAGGTTCATCAGGTGCCAGTCCCGGGCGGCGCCGTCGACGGCCTGGTACTGGCACATCGGGGCGACGACGATCCGGTTGGCGAGTTCGACGCCGCGAAGGGTGATGGGGGTGAAGAGTTGGCAGGTCATGTGTTTTCCGCACCTGGAGGCCTATGGGTAAACGAGGGGGGTAAACGAGGGCGTTTTCGCCGATTTCGCCCACCCGGGCAACCGCCGGCCCCTGAACGGGCGCCCGCGTCGCCGTCGCCCCTGCCTCGATGGCTCGGCGCGCCCCTACCGCTTTCGCCGAGGCGCGCCGGGAAGGCGTCGCGCGGCCGGCGGCGACGGCCCCCGGCCCGGCCAGCCGAGATTGGTCCGTGCGACCCCGGCCCGGCCAGCCGCCGATGGTACCTCGGGGCGGCCCGCGCCTATTCCGTCAAGTCGACCGCCGTCCGTGGAGGCGATTTCCATGTCGTGCTGGTCCGGGGTTAAGATCGCGCGCATCCGACGGTCTTTCGGGCGCGGCGGTCGGGGGAGCCATGCCGAGAACGGCCAATACCGAGGCCGTTGCCCTCGGCGAACCACGCGCCGGGGGAGTGGAATCGATGACCGTCGAGGGACGCGGCTATCCGGCGGGCCTGGCGGCGGCGAAGGGGCGCAACGCCCGGCTGCGGGAATTGCTCGGCGGCGGCACGTTCGTCGTGGCGCCGGGCGCCTTCGATTGCATCACCGCGCGGCTGGTCTCCCAGGCGGGCTTCCCCGCGCTCTACGTCACCGGCTCGGGCGTGTCGCTCTCCCGGCTCGGCGCGCCCGACGTCGGCTTGATGTCGGCCACCGAGATGGTCGACCAGATCGCCCGTATCGCCGACGTCGCGGCCGTGCCGGTGATCGCCGATGCCGACACCGGCTATGGCGGGCCGCTCAACGTGGTGCGCACCGTGCGCGACTACGAGCGCGCCGGCGTCTCCGCCATCCAGCTGGAGGATCAGGCCTGGCCCAAGAAATGCGGTCACGAGCCGGGGCGCCGCCTGGTCGGGGTGGCCGAGATGCACGGGCGGATCCGCGCCGCGGCCGACGCGCGCGACGACGCCGATTTCCTGATCATCGCCCGCACCGACGCCCGCACCAGCGAGGGCATCGAGGCGGCGATCGAGCGGGCGCTGGCCTACCCGCGAGGCCGGCGCCGACATTCTCTTCGTCGAATCGCCCGAGAGCGAGGCGGAGATGGCGCTGATCTGCGAGCGGATCGACGCGCCGACGCTCGCCAACATGGTGGAGGGCGGACGCACGCCCTTCCTCGCGGCCTCGCGCCTGGCGGACCTCGGCTACGCCCTGGCGATTTTTCCCAACTTGCTGACCCGGCTTGTGGCGCACGCCGGCGGCGAAATGCTGGCCAGCCTCCGCGCCGAGGGTACGACCGCGTCCTGGCGCAATTCCATGCTCGACCATCGCGGTCTCTGGGATCTGTTCGACTACGATGACTGGCTGGCCGTCGAGGCGCGGCTCGGCGGCGGCGAAGGCGACGCATGAGGTCGATCGCCGTCGTCGTCCGGTTGAAAGTCCCTGGGCGTCGCCCCGGCGTGCTTTTCGCCGATTGGAGTCGCCCAACCCCGCCCTCGAGGCGGCTCGGCGGGCGGAGCTGAAGCCCGAGAACAACTCTGAAACGCGCCGCCGGGCCGCCCCAAGGCGCGCACCGCGGGATCGTCACTCCCACCGCCTCGCCTTGTAAGACGCTCCCGAGACGGCTACATAAGACAACGTCAACCGCGTCCTCCAATCGAGACCGCGTTGGCGGAAGTAAGTCATAGGCCATGGAAGATCAAACTGGCGCACACCCGCTGGTTGGTGCCCTCGAACACCTGACCGGCCCCTCCCGGGGGCAGGGTGACATGGCTTGGCGGTTCGACCCTGGATGTGTCGCTCAGGCCCAACCGCTTCCTCCGGGTCTCGGAAACGCCGGCGGCGGAGGCGCCGGACGACTTGATCGCGCGCCTTCACGGCGCCGAAGACACCTATGAAATTGAAGTTCCCGAGGGGCGGTCGCTGTGGGTGAACGGCGATCGCGTCACCGCCCGAAAGCTCGAGCATCGCGACATGATAGAGTTTGGCGAATTCGGGCCGGTGTCCCGGTTTCTCCTTTACGGCGAGAACCGGGCGGTTCGCAAGGGGGCGAGCGACATACTGAGGGACGGCCTGGCCTATCTGCGAGTCAGCCGCCGGCCGATCGCAAACCGCGTGTTGGGCTTTTTCGCCGGATGTTTCAGCGGCTTTATGCGTAAAACAACGCTCGTGTTCCGGGTTAGCGTCATTCTTTCGATCGCCGCGATCGCGGCCCTGGCCTACCAACAGTACCGGCTGACCGGTTTGCTTCAGCAACGAGTCGAAAGGGGCGCCACGCAGCTTCAGAGCTTCGCGGGAGCGCTGGCGCGTACCAGGAAAGAGGCGCTGACTCCGAGCGACCTCAAGTCGCTGCGCCGGGAACTCGGGAACCGGCTGTCTTCCAACGCGGAACGTCTGGCGGATTTGGAGCGGCGCTCCCAGGCCAGCGCGCGGGTGATCGCGGCTTCGATGCCCTCGGTCGTGTTTCTCCAGGGCGCCTACGGGTTTCGGGAAACCTCGAGCGGGCGGATGCTGCGCCACGTCGTCGGCGCCGACGGCCGCCCGTTGATCTCGCCCATGGGCCAGCCGATGCTGTCGCTCGAAGGCGAGGGTCCGACGGCCGAACGCCAGTTCACCGGCACCGGGTTCGCCGTCGGCGACGGCGGCGCCCTCGTCACCAACCGGCATGTGGCGCTGCCGTGGGAAAGCGACGCGAATTTCAAGGCGATGGCCGGCCGGGGTCTCGAGCCGGTGATGATAAAATACCTCGCCTATGTGCCCGGCAAGGTGGCGGCCGGCGCGGTCGAATTGGTCCGCGCGAGCGGGGATGCGGACCTCGCGGTGCTGCGCCGCAAGGACGCGGCCGGGGCCGAGCCGATGTCCGGCCTGCGGCGGGATCGCGGACAAGCCTCCCGTCCCGGGGGACGAAGTCATCGTCATGGGCTACCTGACCGGACTCCGTTCCATGCTCGCCCAGTCGGGCGAAGACTTCATCGAAGAGCTCCAGAAGACCGAAAACACCGAATTCTGGTGCGTGGCCGCGCGCCTGGCCGAGAAAGGATATATCGTGCCGCTCGCCAGCCGCGGCATCGTCGGCCAGGCGAGCTTGGCGACGATCGTGTACGACGCGGAAACCACGCTCGGCGGAAGCGGCGGTCCCGTGCTCGACGTCGACGGCTCCGTGGTCGCGGTCAACGCCGCCATTCTGCCCGAATATGGCGGCTCCAACCTGGGCGTTCCGGTCGCGAAGGTTCTCGAGTTGCTCGACGAGGCCGGCTTGCGTTGAATGCCGGGATGTATTGTCGGGGAGGCTCCTTTGGACCACGCCCCCGATGCGTGTTCGGCCAAAAAGCGTGTCCCCTTTATTGGCCACGGAATTGCCCCATGAACGATCACGTAGGCCCTACTAACCAAAATGTATCTGAATGGGTCTTTTATGAACGCGACAACCCATTTGTAGACTGTCACCATAGTCGGGCCGAACACATGAAGCGCCCAGAGCGTGAGCATGGTAGCCCCAACGCCCGAGATAAAGCCGAACCACCACCGGCCGCACCGGAAGGCCGGTTATCAAAACCCGGAATGAGCCGGACATGGAATGAACCGGTATGGCGCCGGCACCCCCACATCGGCCTAGACTTCGATTGGTGAAGTGGGGGTCGTCCGAACCACTCCGGTACCTCGGTGAATGGAGCCCACGAAATGAAAACATCGGGCGCGATCGCGGGCGCGGTCATCGTCGCCGCCGCTTCTCTCCTGGCAACGCCGTCGCACGCGCAGCAGAAGCCGGCGCGGGCAATCCTGGTGCTGGATGCCTCGGGCAGCATGTGGGGCCAGATCGAAGGCCGGTCCAAGATCGAGATCGCCCGCGAGGTCATCGGCGACCTGATGTCGAAATGGGAGTCCTCGGTCCACCTCGGCTTGATCGCCTACGGCCACCGGCGCAAGGGAGACTGTGAGGATATCGAGGCGCTGGTGCCGGTCGGCCCGGTCGACGCGGCCGAATTCCAGAGCGTCGTCGACAAGCTCAATCCGAAGGGCAAGACCCCGCTCGGCGCGGCGGTGCGCCAGGCCGCCGAAGCGCTTCGCTATACCGAGGAGACGTCCTCGGTGATTCTGATCAGCGACGGCATCGAGACCTGCGACGTCGATCCCTGCGCGCTCGGCGAGGAGTTGGAGGCCCGGGGCGTCGGCTTCACCGTCCATGTGGTCGGCTTCGACATCAAGAAGGACGAACAGGCGGAACTGCGCTGTCTGGCCGAAAACACCGGCGGCAAGTTCCTCTCCGCCGATTCCGCCTCCGAGTTGACCACGGCCCTCGTGGAGGTGGCGGAAATCACGAAGCAGATCCCGAAGAAGAAGCCGGCCCCGCCGCCGGCGACGTCCACCCTGCTGTTCGAGGAACATTTCAACGGCGAAGCGCTGGCGGCGCACTGGGAGCTGGTCAATCCCGATACCGAGGCCTATCTGGTCGAAGACGGCGCCATGCTGGTGATCTATCAGGACGAGGCGACGATCGAGCAGGGAAATGTGCCCAACCTGGCCGGGCTGAACCTGGAGCTTCCGAAGGGCAACTGGCGGGCGACGATCCGCTTGCTGCCCGAATTCCAAACGCTGCGGGAATCGATCTATTTCGGCATCCACCAGGACCGGACGGAATTCATGCTGGCCAATCTCTACGTCAACAGCTGGTGCTGCTATGCCCGTAACCTGGCGCTGAAGGCGGTAAAGAATTCGAAGGGCAAGAAGACCGAATTCGTCGAGGCGTTGGCGGGCACGGACGCCAATCTCGGCCAGGGCCGGTTCGATGCCTATCGCAAACACTACCGATCCCTCGGCGAGGCCATCCTGCTGCGCCTGGCGAAGAAGGGGCGGAGTTATGTCTTTTCGGGCCGTATCGATGGCAAGGACGCGAACGGCAAGCCTTATCCCTGGGTGAGTGTCCCGAAATTGACGATGCTGAGGCCCAAGGGCCGACTGGTATTCGGCTTCACCCAGGGCAAGGGCGGCGGCGGACATGTCGGAAAGGGCGGCGAATCCCTCGCCCGGGTCGATTGGTTCAAAGTGGAGAAACCGGAATGACGACACCTGCCTCGGCTGTTTTGACAATGCTGGAAAAGGCGGCGCGATCGATGCTCGCGGGCGCGGCGGCCGGGCTGCTTCTGGTCCCGGCGGCGGCGGCTGCGGGCGAAGTATTCAAGGACGATTTCGAGGGCGAGGGAATTGCCGCGCACTGGCAGGTCTCCAATCCCAACGAAGACAACTACATCGTCGAGGATGGCAATCTCCTGATCGTCTATCAGCAGGAACTGCCGGCCGAAAACAAGGATATTTCCAACCTGTTCACGTTGGACAGGGATCTGCCGAAGAAAAATTGGCGAATCACCGTGCGGATCGCGCCGGAATATCAGACCTTGCGGGAGAAGATGTACTTCGGCCTGTACCAGGATGCCCAGAACTATATGCTGGGCACCTGGTACATCAACAGCTGGTGCTGTTATGCACGCAATCAAGCCCTCGGCGCGACGAAGAACTCCCGCGGCAAGAAGGCGGCGTTCGTCGAGGCGTTGGCGGGCACGGGTGCCAATCTTGGCCAGGGTCAATTCGATGCCTACCGCGGCTTTTTCCAGAAGCTCGGCGACGGCGTCCTGTTGCGACTGACGAAGACGGGACGGAGCTACGTCTTTTCGGGCCGTGTCGAGGGCAAGGATAAGGATGGCAAGGACTTCGAGTGGGTCGAACTGCCCAAACTCACATCGCTGCGCCAAAAGGGCCGCTTCATCTTCGCCTTCGCGCAAGGAAAGAGCGGTGGCGGCCATGTCGGCAAGGGCGGCGAGTCCCTTGTCAACGTGGACTGGATAAAGCTGGAAACGCTCGAGTGATCGAGACGCCGTCGCCGCCACGCGTTGCCGTCGACCTCATGGGTGACTCTCCACCATGAGTTCGACGGCGGAAAATGCAAAGGGATTCGATCCGTCGCCGGCGCGGGAATTCGGCGTCCAGGGCACGCCGACGCGTCTTGACAATGCAAGATTCAATGGGTGACCCCATGCCTGTGCTCCTCCGTCATGGGTTCGATCTTTATCCTATGGGTCGTCGTCATTGTCGCGCTCCTTCCCGGGGGCTCGTTTTATCGATGTCGAAGGTCGATGCCCCATCTTCCCCGCAGCGGGGCCGAGAAGGCAATGGCGAGCTATCGGTGCATTGGCCCGGCGATGACGGGATCGATGGGTGTCGGCGTGGGAACGGCGCGCTCGATGACTTCCGCCGCGGCGAAGCAGCGATCTTCGTCGAAACGGCGCGCGATGATTTGCACCCCCTGTGGCAGGCCGTCGTCGAACGAGACCGGCAGGGCGAGGCTCGGCAGGCCGAGCAGATTGCAGAGTTCGGTCAACCGAAACGAGCGGATCAGCCGCCGCATCGCCGCATCGCCGCCAATGTCGTAGTCGACCGCGAAGGCTTCCATGGTCGAGACCGGCCCCAGGATCAAGGGAAAGCGATGCATCAAACGGCTCCAGGCGGCGGCGATCCGGTAACGCGCGGCGATCGCGTCCCGGTAGGTCGCGGCATCGGGCGCGGTGCCGTGAAGCACGGATTGAAGGACGCTTGCCGCGTTGGCGGAAATGATCGGCAGGATGTCTTCCATATTTGGCGAAATCGGTTTCGGCGAGGCGCTGAATGACCTCGTCGGCCTCGGCGAGCAGGGGCGGGTCGATAGGCTCGATCGTGAAACCGGCGTCTTCCAAAATGTCGGCGGCCCGGCTCAGCGCCTCGGCGACGCCCGGCGCGACGCCGTCGCCTGAGGGGTCCTCGACCAGACCCACGCACCGATCGTTCGCCGCCGCGACGGGCGGTGCTGCGCCCAGCGTCCAGATCGGATCCGACAAGTCGGGCCGTGCCATGACCTTGAGCGCCAGGCGGAGGTCGCCCACATGCCGCGCCATCGGCCCGTTGACGCAGGCGACCTGGTCGTAGAAGAGCGGCGGCGCCTCGAAAATCGTCGACATGACGCGTGACACCCGGCCGGTGGTGGGGCGATGCCCCGCGATGCCGCAGTTGACCGCCGGCTGGCGTACCGAGCCACTCATGTCGTTGCCGATGCCGAGCGGCGACATGCCCGTGGCGATCGCCGCCGCCTCCCCGCCACTCGACCCTCCCGGCGTGCGGGATGGGTCCCAAGGGTTCATCGTGGCGCCGTGCAGGTCGTTGTCGGTATGCCAGCGCAAGCCGAAGTCGGGCATGTTGGTACGGGCGACGACGATGGCGCCGGCCGCCTTCAGGTGGCGGATGACGGGGGCATCGCGTTCAGCTATCGAGTGCCGCAGGCTGACGACGCCCTGCGTCGTCGCCGAACCCTCGACGTCTATGTTTTCCTTGACGGTGATGGGTAGACCGTGGAGCGGGCCGACGGGATCGCCTGATGCCACGCGCCGGTCGGCGCGATCGGCCGCCGCCAGCGCCTCTTCCGCCAACACGGCCGTCACCGCGTTCACCGCGCCGTTGATGGCATCCATCCGGTCCAGATGCGCCTGTACGACCTCGCGGCTCGACAGGGTTTTATCTTGGATGGCGTTCACCAAAGCGGAGGCACTCCAGCGCCAGGGCTCGTCGGACATGATGACCTTCCTCGTTACGACTCCTTCGGCAACCGGTGGCCGACGAAGGATTCGTCGAGGAACCATAGTCCACCGTGGCGGCGTAGCACTTCGGCCGTCGACTCGAGATACTTTCCCTCGCCCAGTGCGTCCGGCAGCCGGTCGTCGGGAATCTGCGCCACGTAGATCGCCGCGGTAAAGGGATCCAGTAAAGGGGGTCGCCCATTAGGCAACCCCCTTGGTTAGAACTAATATAAAAAGTTGGCAGTTTTTGCAAAACGGATTCGAGAATTCGCGGTTTTCTCCCATGCACCCACGAGGACTGGGCAAAAACCGCGTGCTGGGCACGGGTTCTGGTCTCGAATGACCGATGCCCATGCCGAGGGCGGCCCACTCGCGCGCGGCCATGGCGCGCGCCCGGCCCCTTGACGGCGGGATCGCCCCCGCGCGCCCGCCCTCCCGCGCTTGTCCCCACCCCCGGGACCGTGCGATATCCTCGGCCCATGCATCACCTCGAAAACGTCACGGCCGAGCGGGCGAACTTCGTTACCCACCTGGAGTGCGGCTACACGGGCGAGCGGCTGGCGGCGGGCGCGTTGCACAACCTCTCGCCGGCCGGAAAGCCGATCCTGGTGCGCTACGATCTCGACGGCGTCGCCAAGGCGCTCACCAAGGCGACGCTCGCCGCCAGGGCGCCTGATTTCTGGCGCTACCGCGAGCTGCTGCCGGTCAAGCACGCCGAGAACGTGGTCGCCCTGGGCGAGACCATGACGCCGATGGTGCACGCCCCGGCGCTGGGCCCGGGCGTCTACGTGAAGGAAGAGGGGCGGCTGCCGACCGGCTCGTTCAAGGCCCGCGGCCTCGCGCTCGCCGTCTCGATGGCCAAGGAGCTGGGTGTGAAGCGCATGGCGATGCCGACCAACGGCAACGCCGGTGCCGCGCTCGCCGCCTATTGCCGCGCCGCCGGCATCCAGGCCGACGTCTTCTGTCCCGAGGACACGCCCGAAGTGAACGTGCGCGAGATCGCGCTGCACGGCGCCACGGTCTACCGGGTCAACGGGTTGATCAACGACTGCGGCAAAATCGTCGGCGAGGGCGCGGCGGCGGTCGGCTGGTTCGACACCTCGACCCTGAAGGAGCCCTATAGAATCGAGGGCAAGAAGACTATGGGGCTGGAGCTGGCGGAGCAGTTCGACTGGGACCTGCCCGAGGCGATTTTCTACCCCACCGGCGGCGGCACCGGCCTCATCGGCATGTGGAAGGCCTTCGAGGAGCTGGAGGCGATGGGCTGGATCGGCCGGAAGCGGCCCAAGATGATCGCCGTGCAGGCGACGGGCTGCGCCCCCATCGTGCGCGCCTTCGAGGAAGGGAAGGAGCATGCCGAGCTCTGGACCGATGCCCACACGGTGGCCGCCGGCATCCGGGTGCCCGTGGCGATCGGCGATTTCCTCATCCTGCGCGCGGTCCGGGAGAGCGGCGGCTTCGCCATGGCGATTCCCGACGAGGTGATCATGGAAGCCAGGCGCGAGGCCGCCGAGCGGAGCGGCGTTCTGCTCTGCCCCGAGGGGGCCGCGACCTACGCGGCCCACGGCCGGGCCGTGGCCGAGGGTCGGATCGATTCCGGGGCCCGGGCGGTGTTGTTCAACTGCGCCACCGGCCTCAAATATCCCATGCCGGAGGCGGGCATCCCGCTCGACCGGACGAAGCCGATCGATTATTCCCGTTTCTGATCGAGGCGAGGCGCGAGAGGTGAGCAATCCCGTCATCGAAGTGCTGCCGACGGACATCTCGCCCTACCGGCGGGGCAATACGGGCATGGACTATGTGCACCGCTTCGAGTCCGGCCGCCCCGGCCCGGTGGTGACGGTGAACGCGCTGACCCACGGCAACGAGCTTTGCGGCGCCCACGCGGTGAAGCGGCTGTTCGAGCACGACATCCGGCCCCGCCAGGGCGCGCTGATCCTGAGTTTCGCCAACACCGCCGCATACGAATGCTTCGATCCCGACAATCCCGTCGCCTCCCGCTTCGTCGACGAGGATTTCAATCGGCTGTGGGCGCCGGAGGTGTTGAACGGCCCCCGGACGAGCCAGGAACTCACCCGCGCGCGGGCCTACCTGCCGGTCGTGCTGGAAAGCGACTACCTGCTCGACATCCACTCGATGCAGAGCCTGAGCCCGCCGGTGATGCTGTGCGGCACGGCGCCGCGCGGCAGGACGCTGGCCAGGCGCGTCGGCGTGCCGGTCGACATCGTTGCCGACGCGGGGCACCTGGCGGGCCTGCGCATGCGCGACCACGGCGAGTTCGGCGATCCCCGGGCCAGGCGCACCGCCCTGCTGGTGGAATGCGGACAGCATTGGCTGGCGGAGACGGTCGCGGTCGCGGTCGAGACGACCTTCCGCTTCCTGCTCGCCACCGGCGCGATCGGCGAGGCGGCCGCGGCGCCGCACCTCGGGCCCCCGCCGCCGCCGCAGCGCGTCACCGACGTCAGCGGCCCGGTCACGATCCAGAGCGAAGATTTCACCTTCGTCGAAGACTACGAGGGCATGGAGATCATTGCCGACGCCGGCACCGTGATCGGCCACGACGGCGGCCGCCCGGTCGCCACGCCGCATGACGATTGCGTGCTGGTCATGCCGTCCAAGCGGTTGCGCCAGGGCCAGACGGCGGTCCGTTTCGGGCGTCTCGTCGGGTGAGCGGGGCGGAACCCGCCCAACCGGCGAAACCGGTCAAACAGGCGATGGCGCGCGGCATCGCCCTCAGCCTCGCCGTCGGCGCCGTCGGCGGCGGCGTCTTCTATTATTTCCGCATGCCGCTCGCCTGGATGCTGGGGGCGATGACGGCGACCACGGCGGCCGCGCTCGCGGGCGCGCCGCTCGCCTTCTGGCCGCCCTTGCGCACGGTGATGATCGCGTCGATCGGCACCCTGCTGGGCGGCGCCTTCACGCCCGATATCGTCGACCGGCTGGTGCTGTGGCCCGGCGGCGCGGCGCTGGTCGTCGGCTTCGTCGGCCTCATCACCGTCGCCACCATCGCCTATTACGTCTATGTCGCCAGGGTTGCCCGGCAGACCGCCTTCTTCGCCGCCAGCCCCGGCGGACTTTCCGAGATGACGCTTATGGGCGAGGCGGGCGGCGGCGACCCCCGCGCCATCTCGCTCAGCCACGCGACGCGGATCTTCATGGTGGTCTTCACCGTGCCGTTCTATCTGCGCTTCGTCGAGGGGCTGCCGGTGAGCGCGCTTTCGGGCGTGGCGCCCGCCGGGACCGTGCCGCCGCCGACCGCGAGCGTGGCGGAGATGGGCATCCTCGTCGTCTCGGCCGTCCTCGGCGCCTGGGCGGCCGGGCGGCTCCGGCTGCCGAGCGCTGCTTTCCTCGGCCCCTTCATCACCTCGATTTTCTGCTACGTCGCCGGCCTGGTGGAGGGGCGGCCGCCGATCGAGCTGGTCTGGGGGGCGCAGCTGGTGATCGGCTCGTCGCTCGGCGCCCGTTTCGTCGGCATCGGCCTCGGCGAGATCCGCCGGGTGATCACGCTGGCGACCGGCTCGGCGGCGATCATGCTGGCCGGCGCGCTGCTGGCGGCGCATCTGGCGTCCCCGGTCCTCGGCGTGGCGGCGCCCGCGCTGGTGCTGGCGCTGGCGCCGGGCGGGCTCGCCGAGATGGCGCTGATGGCGCTTTCGCTCGACATCGACACCGCCTTCGTCTCGACCATGCACATGATCCGGATCTCCCTGGTGATGCTGTTGATGCCGGTGGCCTTCCACTGGCTGGGCTGGAACACCGAAGAGTCACGGTGAGGCCGCATTGGAGCCATAATCCGAATCGAGTCTGGCGTTCACTTGGTCATTCCGGGGGACATACACATGCGTTCACGATTTCTCGCCGCCGTCGCCCTCGGCGTGCTTCCGCTGGCCGTTCCCGCACTCGCGGCCGAGCTGAAGCTCACCCGCGTGCTGCTGTCCACCGGCGGTGTCGGCTATTTCGAATACGAGGCCGAGGTCGAGGGCGATACGACGCTCGAGCTCGACGTGCGGCTCGACCAGGTCGACGACGTGCTGAAGAGCATCGTGGTGTTCGACGACAAGGGCGGCGTCGGCACCATCGAGCTTCCCGGGCGCCAGCCGCTGGCGCGGGTGTTCCGCGAGCTGCCCTTCGGACGCGAGGCCCTGAATTCGCCCGTGGCGCTGCTGAATGCCTTGCAGGGCGCCGAGATCGAGGTCGACGGTGGCCGGCCGCTGCGCGGTCGGATCATCCAGGTCCTGCCCGAACAGATCGCGCTGGACGACAACCGCGTCGTCACCCGCCACCGCGTCAGCCTGCTGAGCGCGGGCGGTATCCGCCAGTTTCTGCTGGAGGACGTCGATGCCGTGAGCTTCCGCGACGGCGAACTCCGCGCGCAGGTCGAGGCGGCGCTGGGCCAGGTGGCGCGGCACCGGGCGCGGGACCGCCGCAAGCTCGCCATCCAGGCGCATGGCGCGGGCAAGCGCCGCGTCCGCGTCGCCTATGTCGTCGGCGCCCCGCTCTGGAAGGCCTCCTACCGCCTGACCCTCGATGCCGACCCGACCGGGACGGAGGGCCAGCTGCAGGGCTGGGCCGTGATCGAAAATCTGAGCGGCCAGGACTGGAAGGGCGTCGAACTGACGCTCGCCTCCGGCAATCCGGTCACCTTCCGCCAGGCGCTCTACCAGGCTTATTTCGTCCACCGGCCCGAGGTGCCGGTGGAAGTGCTGGGCCGGGTCCTGCCGAAACTCGACCGCGGCGTGCTCGCGGAGGGCGAGGCGCGAACGCGGCGCAAGGAAGGCCGCGCGATGCCGAAGAAGGCCCGCAAACCCCGCCAGCGAGCGTCCCGCGCGGGCGGCGGCCGGACCTCGACCCTGAGCCTGATGGCCGACGCGGCGGAGGCGCCCGCGCCCGCCCCGGCGCCGGCCGCGGCCAGGGGCGCGATCGCGGTCCATAGCACCGAGGCGACGACGCAGGTGGTTTTCACCATCGGCCGGGGGATCGACGTCGCCTCCGGCAACAGCTTGGCGATCCCGATCGTCGACCGGAGCGTGAAGGCCGAACGGCTGGCGCTGTACCAACCGGGCTCGGCCAGCGGGATCAATCCGCTCTCCTCGGTCAAGCTCGCCAACGAGGGCGAGAGCGGCCTGCCGCCGGGCGTGTTGACGCTCTACGAGCGCGAGGCGGGCGGCCCGGTCGCTTACGTCGGCGATGCGCGCATGGGCCCGCTGCCGGCGGGCGAGCATCGCCTGTTGAGCTTCGCCGTCGACAACAAGACCAAGGTCGACGCCAAGTCCGAGGGCCGGAGCCGGATCACCAAGGGCAAGGTCGAGGCGGGCCTCTTCCAGTTCACCCGGCTCGAGCGCCAGGTGACCACCTACCGGGTAAAGGCACCGGCGCGCGAGGCCCGCAAGGTGCTGGTCGAGCACCCCATTCGATCCCGCTGGCGGCTGATCGCGCCGACAGCGAAAGAGGTCGACCGCACAGGCACGCACTACCGCCTGGCCAAGGTCGTCGCGCCGGGCGAAAGCGGCCGAATCGAGGTCGTGGAGGAGCGGCCGATCGACGAAAGCATCCGCCTGCTGAACCTCGACGAGAGGCGGGTCGGCGGCTTCATCCGATCGAAGGAGCTGTCGGCGGAAATTCGCGATGCCTTCCGGCGCATGCTGGTGCTGAAGAAGGCGGTCGACAAGGCCGGCCGCGAGGTCGGCCGGCTGGAGGGCCGGCTGGCCGCCATCTCCAAGGGCCAGCAGCGGATCCGCGACAACCTCTCCCGGGTGCCGCGCGGCGGCGCGTTGCACAACCGCTATCTCCGCAAGCTCGACGAGCAGGAGGACGAGATCGAAAAGCGCCAGGGGCAGCTGGAGACGGCGAGGGACGCCCTGGAGGCGGCGCGGGGCGGGCTCTCGAAATACGTGGGCGCGTTGTCGCTCTGAACCGTTCCCGGACGCAAACGGCCGGCCCCGCGAAAGCAGGCCGGAGGAGTCGTCTGATTGACGTTAGGCGGGCGCCACCGCCCGCGGGCGAGGCTTAGAGTCCGACTCGAAATGAATCGAGTGTTTTCAGGCTCTTGCGAGACGGCGCGTGAGGAGTTGGGTGCTGGCGAGGAAGATCCAGGCCTCGGCGGTCTCGATGGCCGTCTCGAAGTCCTTGGCCAGCCGCCGGTTTCGATTGAGCCAGGCGAGCGTGCGCTCGACGACCCATCGGCGGGGCAGGAGTTGGAAGCCCTTCACGCCCGCGGGACGGTTGACGATCTCCAGCGACCAGCGGCCGATCCGCTTCAGTGCGCCCTCGAGCTTGGGCCCGGCATAGGCGCCGTCGGCGAAGACGTGGCGCAGGCGGGGAAAGTGGCGGGGGATGGCGGCGAACACCGCCGGCGCGCCGTCGCGGTCCTGGATCTCGGCGCCGTGGACCACGACCGCGACCAGCAGGCCGCCGGTGTCGGTGAGGATGTGACGCTTGCGGCCCTTGACTTTCTTTCCGGCGTCGAAGCCCCGGATACCGCCGCTTTCCGTGGTTTTTACGCTCTGACTGTCGATGATACCGGCCGACGGGCCGGCCGCGCGGCCCTCGGCCTCGCGCGCCGCGACCAGCAGTTGCCGGTTGACCTCGGACCAGGTGCCGTCGTCCCGCCAGAGATAAAAGTAGCGCTGCACCGTCGAGCGTGGCGGGAAGTCCCGGGGCAGCATGCGCCATGGACAGCCGCTACGCAGTAGGTAGAGGATCGCGTTCACCACCTCGCGCAATGCCGTCGTCCGAGGCCGTCCCAGCGCTTTGGCGCGAGGCAGCAACGGCTCCAGCACCTTCCATTCTCCATCCGTCAGGTCGCTTGCGTAGCGCAGCAGGTCGCGTTCATATTTCGGGTGAGTGATTTTGGTCCACATGTTGTGTCTCCCTGGTTGCTAAATACAAACAGTGAATCACAACTGACTGAAATCACTCAACTCTTTTCGGGCCAGACACTTAGGCGAGAATGTTGGTGTAATTGTCGAGGAACCAGGTCATGGCGACAACCCAGACGACCGTACCGATGGCAAACTTGTACATTGAACGCGCCTTATACGATTTGAGTGGTGTGATTTGCGGTGCGGGAGGAGATGTGTGCGCCGCAACAACTTGTTGCTGAACTTACGAATTTTTTTCGCGCCGACAAGACGGATGCGGACATGGCAGCCCCGCGAAAAACGCATGGCTTGGCGCCTTGGCCGTCACGGTCCGGTCATGGCTGCCCGATTGCCAAGCGGGTCCCGGGCTTCGTATCGTGGCCGGCGGGACGAGGCCGAGGCTGACCGGGACGGGCGCGGCGAATGGTCGAGCTGTTGCGAACCAACAATGCGGTGCTGATCAGCTGGTCGACGGCCCTGCTGCGCGACGCGGGAATCGAGCCGATCGTGCTGGACGCCCATATGAGCGTGCTGGAAGGCTCGATCGGCGTGCTTCCCCGCCGCCTGATGGTGGCCGACGGCGACGAGGCCCTTGCCCGGCGGATACTCGGCGAGGCCGGCATCGCGCTTCGCCATGGCTGAGCTGCCGCCCCTTGAGATGACCGACGACGCCTTCCTCGGCGGCGCGCTGCGGATATTGCAGCCGAAACGGGGCTTTCGCGCCGGCTCCGACGCGGTGCTGCTGGCCGCCTCGCTTCCCGCCAGGCCGGCCGCGCGGGTGCTGGACGCGGGCGCCGGCGTCGGCGTCGTGGCGCTCGCCGCCGCCCGGCGCCTCGCCGAGGTCCGCTTCGAGGGCCTGGAGATCGAGCCGGACCTGGTTGCCCTCGCGGGCGAAAACGCGCGGCGCAACGGCCTCGACCATTGCGTGACCTTCACCGAGGGCGACCTCCTGGCACGGGCCGGCAAGGGCGCCCACGACCTCGTCGTCTCCAACCCGCCCTTTCACGATGCCCGCGAGAGCCCGCCGGCGCCCGATCCGGGTCGCGCCCGGGCCCGTCATGGCGCGTCGCTCGCCGCCTGGATCGGCGCCTGCCTCGCCCGCTTGGCCGACGGCGGCGAACTGCGCCTGATCCTGCCGTCGGCCCGCCTGGGCGAGGCGCTGGCCGCCCTCGACCCCGCCGCCGGCCGCATCGTGGTCTTTCCCCTCCATTCCCGCGCGGGCCGCGACGCCAAGCGGGTGATCGTCGCCGCGCGCAAGGGGGCCCGGGCGCCGCTCCGCCTCGCCGCCGGCCTGGTGCTGCACGGGGCGGGGCGCGCCTACGGCGAGGCGGCGGAGGCGGTGCTGCGCCATGGCGGCGGCCTCGACCTCGAGGCGGATCGCGCTTGAGCCCGCGTCGCCCCCCGGCTATGAAAAGGCCATGAAACACCCCTCCTGGCGCCGCTTCATCCCCATCAAACGCCTACGCGAGGCCGCCCCGGTGGTCGCCGTTTTGCGCCTGCATGGCGTCATCGGGCCGAGGTCCGGCCCCTTGCGCCCGTCCCTCGACATCGCCGGCCTCGCCGGGCGGATCGAGGCGGCATTCGAGACCAAGCGCCTGGTGGCGGTGGCGATTTCGGTCAACTCTCCGGGCGGCACGCCGGCGCAATCGGCCCTGATTCACGACCGGCTGCGCGCGCTCGCCGACGAAAAGGGCTTGCCGCTGCATGCCTTCGTCGAGGATGTCGCGGCTTCCGGCGGCTACTGGATCGCCTGCGCCGGCGACGACATCCACGCCAACGCCGGCTCGATTCTCGGCTCGATCGGCGTCATCACCCAGGGCTTCGGCTTCGAGGGCGCGCTTCGGCGCCTCGGCATCGAGCGCCGCCTCTATACCTCGGGCGAGCGCAAGAGCTTCCTCGACCCCTTCCTGCCGGAGCGCGAGGACGACGTGGTCCGCCTGAAGGCCCTGCAGGAGGCGTTGCACGACACCTTCCGCGCCCACGTCCGCGCCCGCCGCGGCGGCCGGCTGAAGGGCGAGGAAGCGGAGCTTTTCAACGGCGAGTTCTGGACCGGCGCGGGCGCGCTGGAGCGCGGCCTGATCGACGGCCTGGGCGACATGCGCGGCCGGATGCGGGCCGTCTACGGCGAGAAGGTCAAGCTGAAGCTGATCGAGGACCGAAAGGGGTTCCTGCAGCGCCGCCTCGGCATGGACGCGGCGGCGCCGGATCTGGGACCGCTCGCCGACGGCCTGCTGGCGGCGGCGGAGACGCGCGCGCTCTGGGCCAGATACGGGCTTTGAGGCGCCGAGGGCGTCGGTAAGGAGAAGCGAAAACGATGAGCTGGGAACCGGAGATCGATGAGCTTCGCCGGCGCGAGGCGCTGGCCCGAAAGATGGGCGGCCCCGAGAAGCTCGCCCGCCATCACAACCAGGGCAAGCTCGACGTCCGCCAGCGGATCGACCGGCTGCTCGATGCCGGCTCCTTCCACGAGGTGGGGGCGCTTGCCGGCAAGGCGGAATACGACGAGGCGGGCGAGCTCACGGATTTTCTCCCCGCCAATCTGGTGACCGGGCGCGGCAAAGTCGACGGTCGTCCGGTCGTCGTCTCGGGCGACGACTTCACCGTGCGCGGCGGGGTGAACGACGCCGGCATCCGCGAGAAACTCATCCATGTCGAGCAGATGGCGAACCAGCTGCGCCTGCCGCTCGTGCGCCTGGTCGACGGCACCGGTGGCGGCGGCTCGGTCAAGACCATCGAGATGGCCGGCTGCACCTATGTCCCGGCCGTGCGCGGGTGGGACGTGGCCATGGACAACCTCTCGACCGTGCCGGTGGTGGCGCTGGCGCTCGGCTCCGTTGCCGGCTTGGGCGCCGCCCGGGTCGTCGCCAGCCACTATTCGATCATGGTCAGGGAGACCAGCCAGATGTTCGTCGCCGGGCCGCCGGTGGTGGCGCGCGTCGCGGAGGAACTCTCCAAGAACGAACTCGGCGGCAGCGACATCCACACCCGGAACGGCGCCGTCCGAGACCCGCCGATTCCTCTCCTACCTGCCGCCCTCGGTCCACGAAGTGGCGGCGCGCGGCCCGCTCGAGGACGATCCCGAGCGCCGCGAGGACTGGCTGATCGACGCCATCCCCCGCAATCCCCGCCGGGTCTACAAGATGCGCCCGATCATCGATGCGCTGGTCGACCGGGGCAGCTTCTTCGAGATGGGCCGGCGCTGGGGCCGCTCGGTGATCACGGGGCTCGCCCGGCTCGACGGCTGGCCGGTGGCGGTGCTGGCGAGCGACAGCCATGTCTACGGCGGCGCCTGGACGGCGGACGCCTCGGAGAAGGTCATGCGCTTCGTCGACCTGGCGGAGACCTTCCACCTGCCGATCGTGCATCTGGCCGATATCCCCGGCTTCCTGATCGGGCGGGAGGCGGAGCAGGCCGCGACCATCCGCCGGGGCGTGCGCGCCATGGCGGCCGTCTTCCAGTGCCGGGTCCCCTGGTGCGCGGTGCTGGTGCGCAAGGTCTACGGCGTCGCGGGTGCCGCCCACATGAACAGCTCCCGCTTCAACCTTCGCTATGCCTGGCCTTCGGGCGACTGGGGCTCGCTCCCCATCGCCGGCGGGCTGGAGGCGGCCTACAAGGCGGAGCTGGCGGCGGCGGACGACCCGGCCCAGCGGTTGGCGGAGATCGAGGAACGGCTGGAACAGTTCCGCTCCCCCTTCCGCACGGCTGAACAGTTCCTGATCGAGGAAATCTTCGACCTCCGCGACACCCGCCCCCTCCTCTGCGAATTCGCCAACCTGGCGGCGCCATTGCGCGAGACCGGCAAGCCGCTCTTCGGCTTCCGGCCCTAGGCTTCGAAACGAGGAGTCCTAAACCGGCAAAGGGCTTATCCCTTTGAGCCCGGTTTGACGAGATGTTGAGTTTCTGGTGGGCGTCGGCAGCATGTTCGTGTAATGTTCCGTCATGGCCAGCCGCTGGAAATATGATCGCCCCATGTCCCGCGCCGCCTTCGAGGCGCGCTTTCCCGATGAAGCCTCCTGTGCCCGGCATCTCGCCGCCAGGCGCTGGCCCGACGGCTTCGTCTGCCCCGCCTGCGGCCATGACAGGGGCTGGGAACTGAAGCGGCGCCGGGCGAGCTGGGAATGTGCGGCCTGCGGGAAGGAGACCTCGGTGACCGCAGGCACGATCATGCACCGCAGCCACTTGCCCCTGAAGACCTGGTTCATGGCCGTTCACATCGTGACCAGCCACTCGAATGGTATCTCCGCCCTGCAACTCCAGGCCCAGCTCGGGCTCGGCAGTTACAAGAGTGCCTGGCTCCTGCTGCACAAGCTGCGCCGTGCCATGGTCAATCCGGATCGCAGCCTGCTTGAGGACCTGATCGAGATCGATGAGGCCACCCTCCCGTTCCGCACCGCAAAAGACCCGGCCACAGGCGGGCAAGGTCGCAGCCCACAAGGCAAGATGCGCATTGCCGGCGCGGTCGAGCTATCGCCCGAGGGCGAGCCACGCCGCATCCGGCTGGCGCCGATCGGGGATTTCTCCGCGCGCAGCCTTCGTGCCTTCGTTGCCGGAACCTCGGCGCCGGGCGCGCGGGTGATTACCGATGGCTGGAGCGGTTATTGCGGCCTGCCCGACCACGACCACCAGCCCAAGGTCGTCGGTGCAACGCCCGCCCATCTCGTGCTGACGTGGATCCATCGTGTGTTCTCGAACCTGAAGCGCTGGGCGCTCGGAACCTTCCATGGCCTGCGCCGCGCCCATCTGCGCCGCTACCTCGACGAGTTCGTGTTCCGCTGGAACCGCCGCCGCCACACCGCAACGGCTTTCGATACCCTGCTCGGCATCGGCACGCGCCTGCGACCCGCCGACTACCGCGACATCGTCGGACAACACGTCTGATCCCGGCAGGCCGGGCGCCAGCCACCGCCCGCCCTCCGATCCGCCTCAATCGGAGCCGAATACCGGCCCTCCAGTCTGCCTGACAGCACTCGAAACCAACTTCCCCAAGTCCAAAAGCTCCCGCACATCCCCCGGCACGGTCCGAAAACCGTGCCTGGAACGTAGAAGGCCGATCAACATCTGGTGTGACCGGAAGCAAAGGGATAAGCCATACCGGCAATTCCGCCTTGCCGATGCCTTCGAGCATATGCGCGAAGGCCTCGTCCTCCAGATAGGGATAGGCCTTGCGCCAGAAGGCCCGCCATTCGGCCCGCTTGCGGCCCTTGGGGCTCTCCGGCAGGCGCCCGCGCAAGCGTTGGAATTCCAATGCCGCCGCGCGGGCGGTCGCGCCATGTCCGGACTGCGCGCACGCCGCGGCGAGCGTGCTGGCCCGTTGCACGTAGGGCGCGGTCATGCGTGTGAGGGCATTAGCCGACTGGCCGTAGTTCGACACCAGGTATTCGATCAACGCAACCGCCATCAGGCAGCTGTTGGGCGCCAGCGGGTTTCGCCTGAGCGACTCGTCGAAGATCGCCACGCTGTCGGCAAAGCGGCCGAGCGCCATGTAGGCATACCCTCGATTGCAGAGGTTGTGATATTCGCTCGGATTGAGTTCCAGCCCCTGCGCCGCGTGCTGGTCCGCCAGCTCGAAGCGGCCCGTCAGCATCATCGCGCAGGACATGGCGTAATGGCCCCGGCTGTCGCTTTCGTCCAGAGCCAGGGCGGCCTCGGCATGGGCGATGTGGTGCTCCAGGCTGGCGCCGTAATCGCGCGCCAGCAGCAGGTCGCACTCGTAGCCGAAGGCGATGGAGAGGCCGGCTTGGGCGGCGGCCGATTCCGGCTCCAGTTCCAGCGCGCGGGTGAAACAGGCCTTTGCCTTGCGCAGGTTGGTCGCGCCGCTCTGTTCCAAACAGCGGTTGCCTCGCAGGCGCCAATCGTAGGCGGTGAGGTGATCGGCGGGCAGTCGTCCGCGACGCCGATGCTGTGCCGCCTCGATCTCTATCGTCAGGCCGCCGGCGACCGCCAAGGCGATCTCGGCTTCGACATCGAGAATGTCGGCGAGCGCGCGATCGTAACGCGCCGACCAGAGGAGCGTGCCGGTCTCTCCCTCGACCAGTTCGGCCGTGAGACGGAGCCGGTCGCGTTGCACTCGCACGCTGCCTTGGAGAACGTAGTGGACGCCGAGTTGGCGCGCGACGATCGCCGGATCGAGGACGCGCTCGTACAGCGCCATGCAGGAGCTTCGGCCCGACACCAGCAGATCGTGGCTCCGCGTCAGGTCGTGCTGGATATCGGCGGCGATGCCGTGGCCGACATGGTCGCTGTTTTCGGGTCCGAGGGTGGCGAAGGGCATGACCGCGATCGAGGGGGAAGACGCCGGCGGCGGGCCATCGGGGCCGAGGTTTCGCATCAGGGCGAGGGATGGCGCCGCCACTTCCGGCGGCGGCACGCCGTCGCCCGCCGCCCCGGCCGACGACAGGGCGCGGATCAACGCCGGCTTGTTGCCGACCTCGAGCTTTCGGTAGATCGCCGCCAAGTGGTTTCTGACGGTCGAGGGCGCAATGTGGTACCTGGCCGCGATCTCCTTGTAGGTGTCGCCCTCGGCGTAGCGTTCCGCGATGGTCAATTCACGTTTGGAAAGACTCATGCCACCCCCCAAGGCCGGTGAACGGGTGTGATCATAGTGCGGATTCAGCGGAAAAATGATGCAAATGCACTATGGAGGCAGCATCCCCGCCGCCGCAGGATGAGGCCATCGCATCACGTTGCCAGGGGGCGATCATGACCACGACCTACTCGTATGCCTGCAAGGATTATCCGGAGATGGAAGCCTGTCCGGGGGCCTTTACCGCCGAGACGGAGAGCGAGCTGTGGCAGCTCATGGAAGTCCATGCCGTGGTCGCCCACGGCGAGGACCCGGCCAGTTGGAGCGCGGCGGACAGGGCCTATATCGGCACGCTGATCAAGACCGGTTGACCCTGATCACCGAATTGAAAAGGGAGATGACGATGACACCCGAGGACGCGGTGAGAAAACTCGGCGACGATTACAACGCGGCGCACCAGGCCGGAGACGGCGAGGCGATCGCGGCCATGTTCCACGACGATGCCGTCATCATGCCGCCGGGCGTCGCCATGATCGAGGGTCGAAGCGCGATCGACGCCTTCTTCGCCAAGGTCGAGGGCGGGGCGGGGTTGAAAACCGAGGTCACCCGCATCGACGTGCGGGGCGACCTCGCCTACGACCATGGAACCGCGTCCTGGAGCGAGGGTGGCGCGCGCAAGTTCCTCCATTATATGGACGTGTATCGCCTGCGGGACGGCCAGTAGAAAATCCAGTTGGCGACCTGGAACTCGAACTCCGGCATCGACGTATAAATACGCCTCAGCCCCGGAACGGCGGGGTGACCTCTTTCGCGATCAGCTCCAGGTTGGTGCCGATGTAGTCGTCGGGGCAGGCGGCGGAGACGAAGATCGAGCTGGCGCCGGCATCGATATATTCCTGGAGCCGTGCCCGGCAGGCCGCCGGATCGCCGGCCAGCGCGTAGCGGTGCACCAGTTTGGAGAAATCCTGGGAATACTGCTTGCTCAGGCGGTCGACGGCGTAGGTCACCGCCGTGTCGTTGTCTTCGTGCACGGCGGTGAAGATAGCCAGCCCTCGTAGAGGCCGTCGGAGATGTCGCGGCCGGCCTCGTCCGCTTTCGCGCGGATGGTCTCGATGCTCCGGGCCAGGTGTTCGGGCGTGTACATATAGGGCAGCCAGCCCTCGCCGTACCTGGCCGCGCGGCGCATCGCCGCCTCCGTGCGGCCGGAGACCCAGATCGGTGGGCGCGGCTTCTGGATCGGCAACGGCTTCAGGCTGAAATCGTCGAGTTTGGTGAAACGGCCGTCATAGGTGACGTTGGTGCCGCTCCAGGTCCGGGTGATGACCTCGAGCGCGTCGTCGGTCCTGGCACCGCGTTCCTTCACGGGCACGCCGCAGGCCTCGAACTCCTTCGGGAATTCGCCGCCGACGCCGACGCCAAGGGTGAAGCGCCCGCCGGAGGCGACGTCGAGCGAGGCGCCGAGCTTGGCGAGCAGGGCGGCGGGATAGAGCGGTACCAGCGTGATCGTGCTCATCAGGCGGATTTTCGTCGTCGCGCCGGCCGCGACCGAGAGCGAGATGAAGCCGTTGGCGGTGTCGACATAAAAGCTCACATGCTCGCCGCAGCCCAGGATGTCGAAGCTCAACTCCTCGATCCGCCGTGCCTGCGACGCGACGTCATGGGGCGAACGCAACGCCGTGCCGAATTCGATACTTTTCTCCGCCATGGTCGATCTCCCTCTCCGGACCGCCGGCAGTATGAGAAATGCAGGCTAGCGGAGCCACCCGGAAATCCAAGCGCGCCTCAAATCCGTTCAGCGTTCATTTCGGCCGGCGCGGGGCGTGCCGACTGACCTCGATCAAGATCACCACGGGCATGGCGAGGAGGAGAAAGGCGGCGAAGACCAGGACGAACGTGGCGGGCGCCACCGCATCGAGCCGCAGGACCGCGACGCCGGCGGCAAGAATTGCCACGACGGCGGCCGTGAGCGGCCAGGAATCACCGATGATCAGATCGCGGAGAAACAGCGAAAGGACGGCGAGCCACTTCACCGCGATATCGCCGCGCTGGGCGCGAGGCGTTGTAGGAGCACGACCGTCGCTCGCGAAACCACGATCCAGGCGAGCAGGATTCCCGGCAGGGCCCAGGCGCCGCCCGGCCATTCCAGGCTCGCGCCACCGGCGGCGAAGAACCCCAGTCCCTCGACCACCCAGAAAAGCCCGAAGCTGGAGAGCAGCACGCCCACCGCGTATTTCATCGTGTTCTCCGGCACCATCGCCAGGGGCCGGCGGACGACGAGGCCGCAGATCAACACGACCAGCGCGCCCAGGGCGGCGCCGAGAGCGGCACTCGACATGGCATCCGGGACGCCGCGATGCGCCGCCCCCAGCCCGAAGGTGATGACGATGAAGACGACCTCGATGCCTTCCAGCAGCACGCCCTTGAAGGAGACGACGAAACCGAACACGTCGATTCCGAGGCATCGGTCCCCGCCGGCCGCGTGGGCCGCCGACAGTTCGTCGGCGAAGATCGAGTCCTCGTCATGGAGCGCCTTCAACCCGGCCGAGCGCAGAATCGCTTTTCTGAGCCAATGCAATCCGAAGACGAGGAGCAAGGCGCCGACCACGAATTGCAGGAAGGCCGCGTTGACATACTCGCGAAGTCCGATGCCCGCGATCGCCACCAGCAGCGCCAAGACGACGACGGCGGTCGCGGTTCCCGCCAGCGCGGAACGCCAGCCCCGGCTCATGCCCATGGCGAGCACGATGGTGAAGGCCTCGACGACCTCGACGGCGGACGCGATGAAGACGGCCACGACCAGGCCAATGGCGTCGGGCGCGAGTGACATCCTGGTTCCCCCGTGAACGGAACAATAGCCAAGGGACACCGGGGAATCCACGCGAGAGGCGGCCGACGGAATGGCCGTGGGAGGGAGAGGGTCGCCGGGACGAAAGCGAAAGGAATTCAGCGTGTCGCCTTCAACCGCCCGAGCGCCCGTGTCGACAGCGCGTGGTCGACCGCAACCGTCAACCCGGCAATTCGACCGGCCCAGCGGCGTCGCGCCGCCTCGGGTCTCGCCGTCGCCATCGTCGTCAAGGCCTATTACACGATGTTGACGTTCATCCAGCGCCTGGAGGGAGGCGCCTGGCTCGACCGCTCGGATCCACGAGGGATGTGATCGCCCGGGCTTAATCGGGTAGGAGGGGTCCTCGCGGTACCCCTCCTACCCGATTTATGTGCTCCCGGCCCCAGGCGGCGTGGCCGGCATCGCCCATCGGGCGTCTCATACCGGCGAGCGGAAGAAGCGACTCTTCAACGGCATACAAACGCCATTGTCATCGCGCTGGCGCGAAGCCCCGTGGCGGTCCGGCGTTGATGCAAGCTTGTCGACATGGTCGGACGGTATCGAGATCCACTGGATCGCCACGCCCGCTTCGCTCGTTGGCAATGACGACATTGGGGCGGCTCCCTCATCGATTGAATTTCAACCTCTCAGTCGAATTCGCCGTCTCGATTTCGCCCGCCGGGAATCGGGAAAAGTGACAAAACAAGCCCGCCGTCCGCGACGTCGACCCGAAACTTTTATTGATGTCAATATATTGTATAATTTCCATATATTCAGAATTATCAAAAACGAACCACCGACTCGTCATTTCTTGTCGAAATGCCGCCCGTAGCGAGGCGGATTCCGCCACGCGCGGGCGCTCGTGGCGCGTGGCCGGTCGCCCTTCGGCTCGCCGCGCACGGCCCGGGGGACGCGCGACGACGACAAGGAACCGACGCCGAGGGCCCGCCGGATGGGGAAGACGATCGTGACCGCGAACCATTGCCTAATGGATGATCCCACTACGCGTCGGATCGCACATCACCAGAATATGAGTTTCTCGTTCATTAGAGCTCAACAAAATTGGCAATTGCGTAATGTACTCGTGAAGTCGGAAGAGATATACACATGCTTTGAGAGGCCGAGTTTCCGCTTTCGGCGATGTCCCGCCCGATGTTGAAAAGGGCGAGGTAGGCATCGTGTGATTTCGAGGCTACGCGGCCTCGTCGATGTCTTCAATGGCGGCCTTTCGTTTTGCCTTCTCGACGGCGTCACGCAAGGCGGCGTGGAGGACGGGGAGTTGCCTGTAGGCCTTGAGGCGGCGGAAGGTTTTCTTGGCCTCCAGAAGGCCGGCGGCGGTCCAGCGCAGCGCCATCTCGGCGTTGCGCCAGCGCTTGACGTTGCGTTGCACGGTCCTGACCGTGCCCAGCGCGTTCTCGATCGCGTTGGTGCAGGCCAGCGCGCGGCGGAGTTCCGGGGGCAGGCCGAGGCGGATGACGGTGAGGATCTCGTCGAGGCCCTCCAGGATGGTGGCGGAGACGCCGGGCGCATCGTGTTCCAGGCGGCGGGCGAGATTGCGCAAGAGCCGCTCGGCCTTGTCCGCGTCGCCCTGGTCCCAGGCCTGGCGCAAGGCCTTGCGGACGCCCGCGTGCAGGCTCTCGTCCAGCCGGTCTGTGATGTTGCGCCCCTTGTGCACCTGGCAACGCTGGATCAGCGCCGCATGCCCGAAGCTCCGCCGGATCGCCTTGGAGAGCGCCTTGGCGCCGTCGACGATGTAGAGCCGGGGGCGCTCGGGATCGAGGCCGCGATCGATCAGGTTGTCGAGCAGGGCTTGCACCGTGGCCGTGTTCTCCGTCGCGCCCTCGGCCAGGCCCAGCACGTGCTTCTCGCCGCCCGCGTCGATACCGATCGCCGCCACCATCACGTGATCGCCGACATGAAGCCCGTCGATCTGGACGACCAGAAGATCCAGTTCCTCCAGCCGGCTCGCCAGCCAAGCCTTCAGCTTCGAGCGCGTCAGGGCCACGAAGCGGCGCGAGACCGCCGACTTCGAACTCCCGTCCCCCGCCGCCGACGGCAGATCGCCGCCCGCGTCCGCCGGCAGACGCACCGCGCGGCCATACTTGCGGGTCGAGACGTTCATCACCATCAGGTTCATCGCCCAGGCGTGCAGCAGCTCGGGATCCGACATCAGCTCGAAGCTCGGCAAACTCAGCTCCCCGCCGCCCGGCTCGCGCACCCGGGGGCGCTCGAGCTTCACCCTCGCCCCCTGGAAGGCCAGCTCGCTCGTGGTCGTGCCCCAGCGATGGCCCCGGCGCTCGGCCGTGCGGGCATGACGCGGGCCGCACACGGCCTCCGCGTCCGCCGCCAGCATCTCGGCCAGCGCCTCGATGCCGGCCAGAAGGCAGAAGCGATCGACGCACACGCGAAGATCCTTGTAGGCATCCGATAGCGGCGGCACCGGCATCGGCAATGGATGTTCCAGGGCTTTGGAGGAAGGCGCGTTCCGTGTAGTCTCGCTCATGGCGTCGTTCTCCTAATCGGATTAAGCACCCAGAGCCTAACGGCTCCAGGCGAACGACGCCTACCTCAACTTTTCAACATGACTCGGGACATCCCCGGCCTGCGTCGTGTTCCGACTTCGGAACTGAGGAAGCCGCAAGGCGCCCTGATTGCGGCGCAGGAGTCAGCAGAGGGCATACTAGGTCATGGCGTCGGCAAGGCTATTGAGGCACTCCAGGCCGAAAGGCGGAGCAACAGATAGGCCGAGCCGGGAACGGTGGCCGAAGGCCCGAACGATTGGGAGTGGTCATTAGGACTGGCAACTCATGAGTGGAAAGCGGCAGAAAACCCAGTATTCACTGGCCCTGGAGCCGAAGGACCGGGGTGAAGCTCCGGTCGGCGGTCACCACGGGGCCGAACCACCCATGGCGGCGCCAGAGCCCGAAAACCCGGCAACAGCAGAGCAACTGATGGAGGAGGTGTGCGAGCGAGAGAACCTCGAAAGAGCCTGGAAACAGGTTCGTAGGAACAAGGGCGGTCCCGGCGTCGATGGTATGACCATCGACGACGCCAGGGACCACCTGCGTGAGCACTGGCCAAGCATCCGGTCTCAACTGCTCAAAGGAAGTTACCAGCCGCAGCCGGTCAAGCGGGTCGAAATACCCAAGCCGGACGGCGGGACCAGGAAGCTCGGCGTGCCTTGCGTCGTCGACAGACTGATCCAGCAAGCCCTGTTGCAGGTCCTTCAACCGCGTTGGGACCCGACGTTTTCCGAGCACAGCTACGGCTTCCGTCCGGGACGCTCCGCCCATCAGGCCGTCGCCCGAGCGCAACGCTATGTTGCCGAGGGTTACGGCGTCGTGGTCGATCTCGATCTGGAGAAATTCTTCGATCGGGTCGGGCACGACAGCCTGATGGCACGGGTCGCCGCGCGGCTGTCCGATAAGCGGGTGCTCAAGCTTATCCGCGTCTTCTTGAAGGCCGGGGTGATGGAAGACGGCTTGGTCAGCCCGGTGGACGAGGGGACCCCGCAAGGCGGTCCGCTCTCGCCCCTCCTCAGCAATCTCGTGCTCGACGACCTCGATCAGGAGCTGGAGCGCCGAGGCCTCCGTTTTTGCCGCTACGCGGACGACTGCAACATCTATGTTCGCAGTCACCGCGCCGGCCAGCGGGTCATGGCCTCGGTGAGCCGGTTTCTGACCAAGAAGCTCAGGCTGAAGGTCAACGAGGCCAAGAGCACGGTGGCGCGACCGGAGGCGCGCAAGTTCCTGGGCTTCAGCATCTCGAACGATGGGAGCGAGCGGCGCATCGCGCGACAAGCGCTCAAGAAGTTCAAGACGCGGATCCGGGACCTCACCCGCCGGACACGGGGGCTCAGTCTCGAGCAGCTGATCGAAGAGCTCGCACCATACCTGATCGGTTGGCGCGGCTACTTCGACTTCTGCCAGACCCCCCGCGTGCTCACCCACTTGGAAACCTGGATCCGCCGAAGAATACGAATGTATGTTTGGCGGCAATGGCGGAACGGGCAAAACCGCTTCAAGGAACTGCGCCGTCTTGGCGTCCCAAAGTTCAATGCAGCGGTCGCCGCCGGTTCACCGACCGGATTCTGGCGTATGTCCGGACACCCGGCGGTCCAAATGGCCCTGCGAAACCACGCTTTCGACTCACTCGGTCTCCCCAGACTCTATGTCTCTGCCCAAGCTTAACCCGGTCGAACCGCCGAGGTACGTGACCCGTATGCCAGGTGGTGTGGGAGGGGCGGCACCGTGAGGTGCCCCCCTATCCCGATCCCTGACCCAGAGCAGAATATACATTCACTCGATTGCCTTGACATATTCACATTGCATGTTTACCATTGAACACATACTTCAGTATGTGGGTCGTAGTTTTCTCGGCGTGTTTCCCAATCGACTTGACCATGAACAGAAACGAACCAAACAAAGAGACAAGCTTTAAACGTGAGCATGATTTCAGAACTCCGAACATTCAGAGAAAAAACCATTACACAGCGAGGTACAGTGATGGCACCCAAGCGCAAAACGCAGTGCCTGAAGAGCAGCGCACTTTTGGCGATGGGGTTTCTGATGGTGATGGCAGCCTTGGGGCAATCGGCTCACGCTGTAGACGATGATTCGACGGTGTTCCGGCGCATTCCGACGCAGTTCATCGCGGCGTTGGGTGATCCGGGTGCGACCTCCGGGAGTGGCGCACAATTGTGGGGTCTGTGGCGTCTGGATCCGGGTCCGCGGGGGGTGCGGCTGGCCAACTATGAGCAATTGAAGGCCGCAGGTGGAGTCGCCCCGGCACAATGGAAATTCGACAGCACAGATTGGTGGCTGGAAGAAAACGGCTTGATCATGGAGCCGCCAGACTTCTCGGTCCCCGCCGGTAAATACGTCGTCACAGGTAACCGCGAGGTGGTGAGCGTGCTGACCATTCATCCCACAGACGAGGATGGTGCTCAGCACTGGGAGCTTGACGATGGCGCGACGCTTTATGATGTGACGCACTTGCGATGCCGCTCCGCGCGCTATACATCGACGACGAGTGATGGTTCGTGTTCGCCAGCCAACGCGCAGATGGCTGCGTTTCCAGTTACGCCAGGAGGCCCGATGCCCCCAGTTGAGGGCTGCAACAAGCAAGACTATACAGTTCTCTTCATGATTGCTGTAGCTGTGGAAAACTGATTGTCGCTGATATGTGCTGCATGACGACAGCGCGCTTTACGATATTCTGAACCATTAAATTTGTCTGCGCGCAATGTCCAGTACTGACCCACTACGGACCTTACCTTTAACGACTTCTTGTACTAAAGTCCGGCCAGAGTTCGAGCTGTCACAACCCACGTCGCTGCATTTAGTTTGACCCCATTAGGTCCATCGTGTGCCGCAAGCGCGTATCGTACTGCCGGTAGCGTTGCGGCCCGCAGCTCGGGATTTTCCCGAAGAATCTCGCCCAGAGCTCCGACCCGCGAACAAACCGCTAGCATCGTATCGAGGTCGCCGCTTCCAACCTGCTCGTCATGGGCAGTGATCTCGATCTCCCCGAAGCCCGCTCTTTCCAGAATGCCGCGCACGTGGTCGGGGTTAGCGAACGCGAATGGGCCGGGCGCGTCCGGATCGAGAGCGGGCCGCGGTGGCAAATGAGCGGACGCAGCCGTAAGCGGCAGTATGTCGAGCGGGTTCTCCTCCAGCGCTCGCCAGCAGACGAAGGCGAGCCGCCCATTCGGTCTGAGGCTACGACGAATGTTGATGAACGCCGCAGTGGGGTCAGCGAAGAACATCACACCAAACCGCGAGAAAGCGGCGTCGAATGAGGCCGGATCGAATGGGTACACCTGGGCATCTGCTTGGACGAACCGCATTCGCTCGCAACCTTTGGCCGCGCGCCGCGCGAACGCCAACACCGCAGCCGATAGATCGACCCCCACTACTGTGCCGTCCGGCGCAACCGCCCGGGCAAGGTCCAGCGCGGTCTCGCCCCCGCCACAACCTATGTCCAGGATGTTCTCCCCAGGATACGGCGCAAGTGCCGCCAAAGCGCGCTGACCAAGCGGAGCGAGTTGTAGTTCCAGCAGCCCCCGGACCTCCGCCCATGCGCCGACCCGTATTTCGTCTTGGGTCAGCGCGGGCAAATGGCTACCCTGGCGCACGGAACCGACGTTCATCTGGGAATTGTTGGTCGGGTAAAGGAGATGCTGGTGGCAGACAGGTTGATTCTCTCCTCCGACTCGCACGTCTTCGAGCCGCCGGACCTGTGGACGCAACGGATCGACGATGCGTTCAAGGCCCGGGCGCCGCGCATGAAACGGGTGGGCGACGTGGACCATCTGGTGGTTGAGGACGGCCGGACGATCGCCGGCATCGGACTGATTTCGAATGCCGGCGCGCGCTACGAGGCGCCGGAGACGATTTCCGACCACGCCCGCTTCGAGGACGTTCACGTCGGCGGCTGGGACCCGGCACAGCACCTGAAGGACATGGTGATCGACGGGGTGCATGGCGAGGTGCTCTACCCCTCGCAGGGCCTGTTCTATTACAAGGTCGCCGATTCCGGGTTGTTCTCGGCCATCTGCCGGACCTACAACGACTGGCTCGCCGAATTCTGTAGCGTCGATCCCGACCGCCTCAAGGGAATCGCGATGATCAACGCCGACGACGTCGGCGACGCCGTCGGCGAATTGGAGCGCACCGCCAAGCTCGGCTTCGTCGGCGCCATGATCGCCGAATATCCGTTGGAGGAACGGCGCTACGACCAGGCCGACTACGAACCGCTGTGGGCCGCGGCCGCGGCCCACGACATGCCGCTCAGCCTGCACACCGCCACCCGGCGCGTGCGCAGCAACGCCGCCCTGAGTGAACGCACCGTACACGACGCCAGCCGGCGCGCCACCAAGGTATTCCTGCCGGCGATCTCGATGTGCGACATGATCTTCTCCGGTGTGTTCGAACGCCATCCCGGCCTGCGCCTCGCCATCGTGGAATTCGAACTCTCGTGGATTCCCTACGTGTTGACGAACATGGACTACACCTACCGCGAACGGAACGAGGAGGCGCAATACCGCTTCAAGGGCGACACCCTGCCCAGCGACTTCTTCGCGCGTAACGTCCATGTGAGCTTTCAGGAGGACGACGTCGGCATCCGCATGCGCGACCACATCGGCGTCGATTGCATGATGTGGGGCTCGGATTACCCACATAGCGAATCCACCTTCCCGCGCTCGCGCGAGGTGCTGGACAAGATCCTGGAGGGCGTGGGGGAAGAGGAGCGGGCCAGAATCGTTTGCCACAACACGGCGCGGCTCTATGGCTTCGATCTGGAACGCGTATCGAGCCCGCCGGTGGTTTAGATGTCTGGTGAAAAGTCCCTCGGCTTCGCCTCGGCGTGACGCGAAGCGAAGGACATTTTCACGGGCGATTAAAGCAAGACGTAGCCGCCGTCGGCCACCAGCGTTGCGCCGACCACGTAGGAGGCGGCGTCCGAGGCCAGGAACAGCGCCAGCTTGGCCATTTCCTTGGCGTCGCCATAGCGGCCGGCCGGGATGTGCTTCAGGCCCTCCCGGCGTTGCTCCTCGGTGGCGAGAAAGGGCGCCGTCATCGGCGTCAGCGTGCGCCCGGGCGCCAGCGCCACGACGCGGACCCCATGTGGTGCCCATTCCGCGCCCGCGCTTTTGGTGAACTGCGCCACCCCGGCCTTGGCGGCGGCATAGGCGGCGCGCGTCGCCGCGCCGTGGAAGGCCAGCTGCGACGCGGTGTTGACGATGACGCCCTGCCCGCGCGCCACCATGCCTTCGCCGACATGGCGCGCCAGCAACATCGGACCGGTCAGATTGATCGCGATGATCTTCTGGATAATCTCCCCCGACTGCTCCAGATACGGCCCGGCCTGGATCATGCCGGCGTTGTTGCACAGCACGTCCACGGGATCCGCCGCCCCGGCGAGCGCCGCGATCGAGGCCGCGTCGCCCTGATCGTATTGATGAAACGCGGTGCCGCCGCCGAGTTCCCTGGCCCGGCTCTCCCCCGCCTCGGCGTCGATATCGGCCAATATCAATTCACCGCCATGCGCGGCGAAGGCGGCGGCCATGGCCGAGCCGATGCCGCCCGCGGCCCCGGTGACCAGCACGCGCCGGCCCGTGAAATCCAAGTCCCGATCGTCGATCATGAAGACCTCCTCCAACCACCACGCGCGGCCATGGCGGCCGCACTTCAATGCGTTTACCGGAACCCGGCGCGCGATGGCGCCAACCGGCATCCCGAAAAAACCCCGCCGAGGCGAAGCCCCTACAGCACCGCCTCGGCCAGCACGCGGAGGGATTCGGGCGTCGGGCCGACGTTGATCAGGGTGTCGATCCGGTTGCCATTCGCGGCGTCCTTCCAGGCTTCCAGGCGGTCCTTGATGCGTGTCGCCGGTCCGACGAGGGCGAGTTCGTCGATCATCCGGTCGGGGACGGCGGCGGCGGCCTCCGCGCGGCGGCGCGCGAGGAAGTGGTCCTGGATTTCCCTGGCCGCGTCCGGATAGCCCAACGCCACGGCATGGTCGTTGTAGAAGTTCTTGTCCCTGGCACCCATGCCGCCGATGTAGAGGGCGAAATAATCACGCAAGCCGTCGCGCGCCGCCGCCAGGTCGTCGTTCACCACCACCCGGCAGAAGGGCGCCAGGGCAAAATTCTCGTGGGTCTTGCCGCCTCCCGCCTTGGCGAAACCCGAGGCGAGCGGTTCATCGAAGAGGTCGATCCGCTCGGGATTGATGAAAATCGGGATCACGCCGTCGGCGATCTCGGCCGCGGTCCGCACCCCCGCCGGCGTGAAGGCGCCGGTATAGATCTTCAAGTCCGGATCGGGATGCAGAATCGTCTTGAGCGGCTTGCCGAGGCCGGTCGTGCCGGGGCCGGTGTTGGGGATCCGGTAGTGCTCGCCGGCATGCTCCAGCGGCGCTTCGCGGGCGAGGATCTGGCGGATGATCGAGATATATTCGCGGGTGCGCGCCAGGGGCTTGCCGAAGGGCTCGCCGTGCCAGCCTTCGATCACCTGGGGGCCCGATGGGCCGATCCCCAGCAAGAAGCGGCCGCCCGAATATTCCTGCAGGCTCATCGCCGTCATCGCCGCCATCGCCGGCGTGCGCGCCGCCATCTGCATGATCGCGGTGCCGACCTTGATGCGGGAGGTTTGCGCCAACAGCCAGCTCGCCGCCGTCACCGCGTCGGAACCCCAGGCCTCGGAGGTCCAGACCGAATCGAAGCCCAGCCGCTCCGCCTCCCGGGCCAGCGCCACCTTCTCGCTCATGCCACCGGGTCCGTAACTCATCATGATGCCGAGCTTCATCATCTCTCTCCCAGGCTTCCACCGTCCACGGCCCGGTTTTTACGATGGCTCGCCGCCCTTCACAATGTCGTCGGCGGGACCCATCTGGCGTTAGACGGCCGGCGGGGCCGGGTGTATCTTGGCGCCGCGTCGCACGGGTGCCGCGCGGCGGCGCCCGACACTTGAATGGACGGACCATGTACGACGCGGGCACGACTCCCGGGCGAACGACGAACGGCACGGGCCCGTGGGTGGTGCTCGCCTGCGTGCTCGCGCTCGGTGCGACGGAGGCCGCCCGGGCCCAGGGCAAGCGGGCGGCGGTGGTCGGGGTCGATGCGGTGCGCGAGGAGGTGATCGACCAGCGCTTCCCGGTCATCGGCCGCCTGGTGGCCCGGCGCGCCGGCGCCGTCGCGGCCCGCGTGGCCGGGCCCGTCGGAGAAATCCGGGTCGAGGTGGGCGACCGGGTCGACAAGGGCCAGGTCCTGGCGGTCCTCGTGCGCGAACGGCTGAGCGCGGAGCGGGCCCGGCGCGCGGCCGACGTCGCGGAACGGACGGCGGAGCTGAAAACCGCGAGCGCCGAGCAAACCATGACCGGCGACGAGATCTCCCGCCTCTTGCGGCTGAAGAAGTCGCGTTCCGCGGCCTTTCCCCAGGCCCGCTACGACGACAAGCGGAACCAGTTGGCGATGCTGAAAAGCGAGGTGGGCGAGGCCCAGGCACGCCTTGCCCGGGCCAAGGCCGAGCTTCGCCTGGCCGACATTGCGCTGAAATATGCCGAGATCCGCGCACCCTACGCGGGCGTCGTGGCGCGGCGCCACACGGACATCGGCGCCTGGCTCAACGTCGGCCAGCCGGTCGTCGACCTGATCGCCGACGAAAGCCTGGAACTGGAGGCCGACGTGCCCTCGGCCCGCATTTCCGACGTGGTGCCCGGCGCGCCCGTCGACGTGCTGATCGGCGGCAAACGCTTTTCCGCCACCGCCCGCGCCGTGGTGCCGGACGAGAATACGCTGACCCGCACCCGCGCGGTCCGTTTCACGCCCGGCTTCGAGACGGCCAAGGCCGGCTTCGCCGCCAACCAGAGCGTCACGCTCGAGATCCCGATCGGCAAGGGCCGGCGCGCCGTCACGGTGCACAAGGACGCGGTGATGAAGAAGGGCGGCGGCTCCGTGGTTTTCCTCGCCGAGGAGGGCAAGGCGGTACGCCGGCCGGTGCGGCTGGGCGAGGCCATCGGCACCCGCTTCGAGGTCATGAGCGGCCTCGTCGTCGGCGATATCGTCGTGGTGCGCGGCAACGAGCGGCTGCGCCCCGGCCAGGAGATCACCTACAAGGGCGCCGGCGAGGCCAAGCCGGCGGCCGGGGCCAAGCCCGGGAAAGCCGGCGGATGAACCCGATCCGCGCCTCGATCGAGCGGCCGATCGCCGTCGTCGCGGCAGTGCTGATGGTGCTGATGTTCGGCCTGCTGGCGCTGCACACCATCCCGATTCAGCTGACCCCCGACGTCCGCCGCCCGGTGCTGCAGATCACCACCAACTGGGGCGGCGCCGCGCCGGCCGAGATCGAGCGCGAGATCACCAACCGCCAGGAAGAGGTGCTGAAGGGCCTCGAGGGCGTGGTCGAGATGAAGAGCAGCTCGCAGGACGGCCGGGCGCGGATCACGCTGGAGTTCGGCGTCACCGTGAACCTGGATCGCGCCCTGCTGCTGCTGGCCAACCGGCTGGACCGGGTCGACGGCTATCCGGAGGAAGCGGACGAGCCGATCATCGCCACCTCCGGCACCGAGGACAATCCAATCGCCTGGTTCATCCTGAAACGGGTGGCGGGCAACGAGCGTCCGGTGCACACCTACCGCGACTTCATCGACGACGTGGTGCGCGACCGGATCGAACGGGTGGAGGGGGTCTCCCGCTCCAACTTCTATGGCGGCGGCGAGCGGGAGCTGCGCGTCACCGTCGATCCCGAACGCCTCGCGCGCTACCGCCTGACCGTGCCGCAGGTCGTCAATTCGCTGCGCGCCGCCAACGCCTCGATCAGCGGCGGCGACGTCGCCGAGGGCAAACGGCGTTACGTCGTGCGCACCGACGGCGAGTTCCAGACCGCGGCACAAGTCAAGGCCGTGGTGCTCAGAAGCGAGAGCGACGCCACCTCCGGCCGCGTCGGCCGGGTCACCGTCGCCGACATCGCCGAGGTCGGCTTCGGCCACAAGGACGCGGTGGCGCATATCCGCAACCTTGGCGACGACGCGCTGGCGGTGAACGCGGTGCGCGAGGCGAACGCCAACGTCATCGAGGTGATGGACGGCCTGCGCGAGGCGGTGGCGGAACTGGCGCGCGACCACTTGCCGCGCCAGGGCCTCAAGATCCAGCAGGTCTACGACGAGACCATCTATATCGATTCCTCGATCGCGCTGGTGCAGCAGAACATCATCGTCGGCGGCATCCTGGCGGCGATCATCCTGTTGCTGTTCCTTCGCTCGCCCCGCGCGACCCTGGTGATCAGCCTTGCCATTCCGGTCTCCGTCGTCGGCTCCTTCGTCGCCATGGCGGCGATGGGACGGTCGCTGAACGTCATCTCGCTCGCCGGCATCGCCTTCGCCGTCGGCATGGTGGTCGACGCGGCGATCGTCGTGTTGGAGAACATCTATCGCCTGCGCCAGCAGGGCCTCTCGCCCAAGGAGGCGGCCTACCGGGGCGCCAAGGAGGTCTGGGGCGCGGTGCTGGTCTCGGCGCTGACCACGGTGATGGTCTTCATCCCGATCCTGTTGATGGAACTGGAGGTCGGCCAGCTCTTCCGCGACATCGCCGTGGCGATCTCGGTCTCGGTGATGCTGTCGCTGCTGGTCTCGGTGACGGTGATCCCGGCCTTGTCGCAACGCCTGTTACGCGGCGACGGCACGGCGACGGCCAAGCCCCGGCGGTTGCCAATCATCGACGGCTTCGCCGAGGGCTTCGTCGCCGTGGTGATGGCCTTTGCCCACTGGGTGATCCGCTCCAAGACGGTCGCGATCGCCGTGGTCGCGGTGATTTGCGGCGTGACCGGCCTCGCCACCTGGCTGTTTCTGCCCAAGCTCGACTATCTGCCGACCGGCAACCGCAACCTGATCATCGGCTACATCCTGCCGCCGCCCGGCTACAACCTGGAGACCACGAGGGGCATTGCCGAATCGCTTGAACGCGAGATCGAGCACCTCTGGGCGAGCAAGACCGGCGACGAGTCCGAGCCCGGCGGGCCGCCCAAGATGCGGCACTTCTTCGTCGTCGTCTTCCGCGGCCTCACCATCGTCGGCGCCACCGCGGTCGAGCCGGAGCGGGTCGGCGAGCTGATCCCGGTGCTCTCCAAGCCGGTGTTCCGTGAGCCCGGCACCTTCGGCGTCATCAACAAACGCTCCCTCTTCGGGCGCAACTTCTCGGGCTCCCGCACGATCGAATTCAACATTTCCGGTCCCGACCTGGAGACCATCCTGGGCGTCGCCGCCCGGGCGACCGGCATGGTGCTGACCGTGCTGCCACGGAAAGACGGCACCTCCTTCCGGCCGATCCCGGGGCTGGAACTCGGCGCGCCGGAGATCCGCATCATCCCCGACCAGACCCGCCTCGCCGACAACGGGATCAGTGCCCGCGACCTCGGCATGACGGTGGACGCCTTCAACGACGGGCTCCGCGTCGCCGAGATCACCGTCGACGGCAAGCGGATCGACCTCACGCTTCTGGGCAGCACCGGCGGAATCAGCCAGACCCAGGGCATCGGCTATCTGCCGGTGGTCACGAAGTCCGGCAAGATCCTGCCCGCCGCCTCGCTTGCCGACATCCAGCTGACCTCTGGCCCGACGGAGATCCAGCATGTCGAGCGCGAACGCACGGTGACCCTGCAGATCGGCCCGCCCGAGAATGTGCCGCTGGAATCAGCGCTCGAACTGCTCAGAACGGAGGTCGTCGCCAAGCTGGAGGCGGGCGGCCTGCCGGACGGCGTCACCCTCTCGCTCAAGGGCACGGCGGAGAAGCTGAAAGTCACTTGGGATGCCATGGTGCTGGATCTCGCGGTGGCGGTCATCATCGTCTATCTGGTGATGGCGGTGCTGTTCGAAAGTTTCGTCTATCCGCTGATCATCCTCTTGTCGGTGCCGCTGGCGACGGCGGGCGGCGTCGGCGGCCTGGCGCTCTTGAACCTCGCGACCTTCCAGGCACTCGACATGCTGACGTTGCTGGGTTTCGTCATCCTGATCGGCATCGTCGTCAACAACGCGATCCTGCTGGTGCACCAGACCCTCTTCCTGATGCGCGAGCACGGCCGGGATGCCGAGGCGGCGATCCTGGAGGCGACCCGCAACCGGATCCGGCCGATCTTCATGTCGACGCTCACCAGCGTCTTCGGGATGATGCCGCTGGTGCTGTTCCCGGGCGCGGGCTCGGAACTCTACCGGGGCCTCGGCTCGGTGATACTGGGTGGCCTCGCGCTCTCGGCCGTGCTGACCCTGCTGATCATCCCGCCGCTCCTCAGCCTCGTCACCGCCGCCGTCGAGCGCCGCCGCAAGCCGGTCCCCACCCCGGTGGCCAAGGCGGCGGAATAGGGAGAAATAATCGATGAGCAAGATGCGCCGCGTCACCAGCCCGCAAGTGGCCGAGCCACAACCCGAGACCTGGTCCAACTGCCAGGTGATCGGCGACCAGGTCTGGATCTCCGGCATGGTCTCCGGCTACGCGGGCGACGTCATCGCCGGCGGCGACGACATGTACGAGCAGTCCCGCCTGATCTTCGAGAAGATCCAGCACATGATGCGGGCGGCGGGCGGCGCCATGGCCGACATCGCCAAGGTGACCATCTTCGTCACCGACATCCAACGCCGCGAGGAGGTCTGGCGCGCCCGGGCCGAGTTCTTCGAGGGCGACTTCCCCTGCTCCACCTTGGTCGAGGTCGCCGCCCTCGCGCGACCCGGCCTGCTGGTCGAGATCGAGGCCCAGGCGGTCCTGGGCGCCGGGGGATAAGCGCCGCCTTTGGCGCCAAAAGAATCGAGGAAATCGCGCCAGCCGATCGTAACCGCCAGGCGAGCCATCGACGATTCTGCCGAGCGACGCATTGTCTTGAGCAGGTCCACCTCTACGCTACACTGCCTTCATGACCGGGGGAGCGGGTGGGCCGGGAGCAATCCTGAAAGAATCTAGGCAAACGAAACGAGGGACAATCCATGACAATCCAGGGCGGCTGCTATTGTGGCGCAATCAGGTACGAGGTAACGGGCGAGCCGGAAGGCGCGTTGCAGTGCCATTGCAGGGAATGCCAATACATCACCGGGGGCAACCCGAACATCATCATGGTGTTTGCGTCAAACGGCTTTCGCTTCACGAAGGGCGAGCCCAAGGCGTTCGCCCGCGATGACCTGCTGGCGCCCGTGACGCGCTTGTTCTGCCCGACCTGCGGTACGGCGATTGGAACCCGCACGCGGCGCCGGCCGAATTCGATCATTTTGAAGGTTGGCACGCTAGACGATCCGAGCGTGTTCAAGCCGCAAGCGGCGATCTTCACGATTGACAAGCAGCCCTTTCACTTCATCCCCGAAGGCTTGCCAAGTTTCGAGCGTTTGCCAGGCTGAGCGCTTATACCGACCGGCAATGAGAGGGACTCATTGCGGGTTGTCTGGCGTTCAGACGCCACGCGGGCTTTTCCTCGCATAAGCTCGGGCGCGCGGTCGCGCTAGCCGACCCGCGATGAGTTGCACTCAACGCAGGTCGGTATTACGCCTGCCTCCGCCGACTTGGACCACGCTCGCCGCATGTCCGAGGGCTCCCGACGCCGACTGGCGGCGCGATCGTCGACGGGGACGATATCCGAGGCGAAGGCGTGAACCGGACCGCGCCGTTTCATTCGCGGTGTACGAAGCCGCGCGACTGGGCGTACCGCTCCCGAAGCTCGGTCTTCAACACCTTGCCGGTTGCCGTGTGGGGCAACGCGTCGACCAGGATCACCTCGTCGGGGAACCACCACTTGGCGACCTTGTCGGCGAGGAATGCGCGCAAGCTCTCGGCGCTTGGCCTCGTGCCGGGGCGGGGGACGACCAGCAGCAGGGGCCGTTCCTGCCATTTGGGGTGGGGCACGGCGATGACGGCGGCTTCCTGGACGTCGGGATGGCCGGCGGCGGCGTTTTCCAGGTCGATCGAGCTGATCCACTCGCCGCCCGACTTCACCAGGTCCTTCGAGCGGTCGGTGATCCGCATCGCGCCCGCCGCGTCGATCGTCGCGACATCGCCCGTCTCCATCCAACCCTCCGGGTCGACGAGATCCACCGTCTCCTGGCGGAAGTAGCCCTTGGCCATCCAATGGCCGCGGGTTTGCAGGTGGCCCGTGGCGACGCCGTCGTGGGGCAGCGCCTGGCCCTCGTCGTCGACGATGCGGACTTCGGAACCGAGAAGCGGAATTCCCTGACGTGACCGGATCGCGATGCGATTATCCGGCGGCGTCCCCGGCGGGATATGGGAATAGGTCGCCATCGCCGTCGTTTCGGTCATGCCCCAGGCGTGGATGGCGCGTACCCCGTAATCGCGCTCCAATTCCGCCATCATGGCCTCGGGCGGCGCCGTGCCGCCGGTGATGATGCGCTCCAGGCGGCCGAGGTCGCCGCCCCGGTTCCGCAGCAGTTCCAGGATCGAGAGCCAGACGGTGGGCACCGCCATGGCGAAGGTGACGCCCTCCTCGACGATCAGCCGGTGGAGGTGCGCGGCCTCCAGGTCGCGGCCCGGAAACACCAGCCGGGCGCCGGTCATCGGGCAGGTGTAGGGCGTGCTCCAGCCGTTGCAATGGAAAAGCGGGGCCGGCGCCAGCACCACGTCGTCGGCGCCGTAGGCCTGGACGCCCGCGCCGGCCACCGCCATCGCCTGCAGGACGGAGCCACGATGGCTATAGAGCGCGCCCTTCGGCGGCCCGGTGGTGCCGGAGGTGAAGCAGAGGGTCGAGGCCGTGTTCTCGTCGAAACCGGGCCAGCTCCAGCCGTCGTCGCCCGCCGCCAGCAGGTCTTCATAACAAAGCGGATCGGGAAGCCGCGTTTCGGCCGGCATATGGTCGCGCTGGCCGAGCAGCACCCAGGTCTCGACATGCTCGAGGTTCGGCGCCAGCCGTTCCGCCAGCTCCAGGCAGTCGGGATCGACGAACAGCCAGCGGGCGCGGCCGTGGTTCAGCGCATAGGCGATCTGCTCGGGGAAGACCCGGGGGTTGGCGGTGTGCAGCACCATGCCGGCGCCAGGCACGGCATGAAAGACCTCCAGGTGGCGGTGGTGGTTCCAGGAGAGCGAGCCCAGCACCTCCCCCGGGCGGCACCCCTCGGCCAGCAGGGCGCTTGCCAGGCGCCGGCAGCGGGCGGCGAGATTGCGGAACGACAGCCGCTCGATGCCGTGCTCCATGCCGGCCGAGACCACCAACTGGTCGCCGTGATAGCGGGCGCCGTGTTCCAGCAGGCCGCTCAACAGCAGCGGGCGATCCTGCATCAACCCGCGCATGGACCCGTCCTCAGTGCTTCCAGCCGCCGAGCACCGGGTGCGAGAGACCGAGATGGTCGCGCAGCGTCTTGCCCGTGTAATCCGCCCGGTAGAGACCCCGGCGCCTGAGTTCCGGGATGACGTATTCGACCATGTCGTCGAAGGTGCCGGGCGTGATGGTGCCGCCGATGACGAAGCCGTCGCAGGCGGGCGTGGTGAACCATTCCTCGAAGCGGTCGGCGATTTCCTTCGGGCCGCCGACCCAGGTGTCCTTCATCTGGCCCCGGCCGCTATGGTGGATGAAGTCGCGCACCGTGGGGTTGGGATTACCGCTCGCCTCCAGCACCCGGTCGCGGATCGCATGCAGGCCCGAGATGTTTTCCAGCTCCTCCGTGGTGAAGGCTTCGTCCATGTCCTTGGCGGCGAAATCGTAGTTGAGCGCCTCCGATAGCAGGGAAAGGACGTCGATCTCCTTCACCAGGCTGTGCAGCACCGCCGCCTTGTCCTCGGCTTCCCCCATGCTTTCGCCGATGATTGGATAGGTGAGCGAGGCGATTCGCATCTGGTCGGGGTCGCGTCCGAGCTTGGCGGCGTTTTCCTTCAATTCCCCATAGGCCTTTTTGCCGAATTCCAGGTCCGGGTAGGCGACGAAGATCAACTCGCCCCACTCGGCGGCGAAGCGCCGCCCGCGCCCGCTCTGCCCCGCCTGGATCACCACCGGGTGGCCCTGGGGCGAGCGCGGCACGGTGAAGGGGCCGCGCGACTTGAAGTATTTCCCCTCGTGATCGAGGCGGTGAACCTTCTCGGCATGGGCGAAGAGGCCGCTTTCCTTGTCGACGACGAGGGAATCATCCTCCCAGGTGTCCCAATGGCCGTGCACGATCTCCAGGAACTCGTCGGCCCGGTCGTAACGCTCGTCGTGCGCGGCGACCTCGTCGCGGCCCATGTTGCGCGCCTCGTTGTCGTTGAGCGACGTCACCACGTTCCAGGCCGCCCGCCCCTCGGTCATGAGGTCGAGGGTGGCGAAGACCCGGGCTACGTGGAAGGGCTCGTAATAGGTGGTCGAATAGGTGGCGCCCAGGCCCAGCTTCTCCGTCGCCATGCCCATGGTCATCAGCACGGTGATCGGATCCATCTTCACGCAGCGGATGCCGTTCGCCACCGTGTGGCCGTGATCGCCCGAATAGAGGTCCGGCATCGCCAGGCGGTCGTCGAAGAAGCCGAGATCGAATGTGCCGGCCTCCAGCGTCCGGGCGATGCGGCGGAAATATTCGGGCGTGGTGAAGTCGTCGGCCGATTCGGGATAGCGCCACGAGGCGGGATGGGTGGTGCAGTTCTGGGCTTGCAGGAACGCGACCAAGGATATCTGACGCACGGGCGATCTCCCCTGGAAAACTGGAACCGACGTCGATGGGCGCGGCGGGTGCGCGGGCGCGCATTTTAGTCGAGCCCCGGTGCCGCGCCTAGCGGTCGTATCGCGGTCGTATTGCGCCAAGCCGTCGTCGCCCTTACCTTCGGGGCCAGCGCGAACGACGCGAGGAGCGGTCCGGGACCATGCTGCAAGCCAAGCGCATCCTGTTGATCATTTCGGGCGGGATCGCCGCCTACAAGAGCCTCGACCTGATCCGCCGTCTGCGCGAGCGGGAGGCGATCGTGCGCTGTGTCTTGACACGGGCGGGGGCCGAGTTCGTCACGCCGCTCTCGGTCCAGGCCTTGAGCGAGAACAAGGTCTACCGGGAACTCTTTTCCCTCACCGACGAAAGCGAGATGGGTCATATCCGCTTGAGCCGCGAGGCCGACCTGGTCGTGGTGGCGCCGGCCACGGCCGACCTGCTGGCCAAGATGGCTCATGGCCAGGCGGACGATCTCGCCTCGACGCTGCTGCTGGCGACGGACAAGCCGGTGATGGTGGCGCCGGCGATGAATGTCGAGATGTGGAACCATCCCGCCACCCGGCGCAATATCGAGACCCTGCATGGCGACGCCATCCGCGTCATCGGTCCGGGCGAGGGCGATCTCGCCTGCGGCGAGACCGGCGCGGGCCGCATGTCGGAACCGATGGAAATCCTGCATGTGATCGAGCGCCACTTCGGCATTCTGGCGGCCGGCGGTCTGTCGCTCGCCGGACGGCGGGCGCTGGTCACCTCGGGCCCCACCTGGGAACCGATCGATCCCGTGCGCTATATCGCCAACCGCTCCTCCGGCCGCCAGGGCCACGCCATCGCCCGGGCGCTCGGCCAGCTCGGCGCCGATGTGACGCTGGTGAGCGGGCCGACCAACCTTCCCGACCCGCCCGGCATCACCGTCACCCATGTGGAATCGGCCCGTGACATGCTGTCCGTCTGCCGCGAGGCGCTGCCGGCGGACATCGCCGTCTGCGCCGCCGCCGCCGCCGACTGGCGCGCCGCCACCCCGTCCGGGCAGAAGATCAAGAAGGACGGCAGCGGCAAGGCCCCGCCGTTGGAAATGGCCGAGAACCCCGACATCCTGCGTGAGTTGTCCCGCCACCCGAGCGACCGGCCCGACCTGGTGATCGGTTTCGCGGCGGAGACGCAGACCGTGACCAAGAACGCGCGCGAAAAGATGGAACGCAAGGGCTGCGACTGGATCGTCGCCAACGACGTCTCGGAAGGCACCGACGTCATGGGTGGCGAGTGCAACACGGTCCACCTGATCATCGGCCACGACGTCGATTCCTGGCCCACCATGACCAAGGACGACGTCGCCACCCGCCTCGCCCGGCGCATCGCGGAATATTTTCACAAGCGATGAACGGGCCGGCGGAACTCGGCCTGCTGCGGCTCGCCCATGGCCGGGACCTGCCGGCGCCCGGCTACGCGACCGGCGGCAGCGCCGGGCTGGACCTGCATGCGGCGGTTCCGGGCGAGGTCGTGTTGGCGCCCGGCGCGAGGACGCTGATCCCGACCGGCCTGGCGGTTGCGCTCCCCTCCGGACACGAGGCGCAGATTCGGCCGCGCTCCGGCCTGGCGCTGAAACACGGTCTCGCGGTGCTGAACAGCCCCGGCACCATCGACGAGGATTACCGGGGCGAGGTCGGCGTGCTGTTGATCAACCATGGCACCGAGCCCGTCACCATCCGGCGGGGCGAGCGGATCGCCCAGATGGTGGTGGCACCGGTGACGCGGGTCCGCGTCGTCGAACGCGAGAGGCTCGACGACAGCCAGCGCGCCGCCGGCGGTTTCGGCTCGACGGGGCGCGGCGGATGACCGCGAGAGGCGGGTGGTCGCTCGTCACCATCCACACCGATGGCGCCTGTTCCGGCAATCCGGGTCCGGGGGGCTGGGGCGTGCTGCTGGCGATGGGGCAACGCGAGCGGCGGCTCTCGGGCGGCGAGGCGCGGACCACCAACAACCGCATGGAAATGCTGGCGGCGATTCGGGCGCTCGAAGCCCTGAAGCGGCCCTGCCGGGTGCGCCTGAATACCGATAGCGTTTATCTGAAGAACGGCATCACCGAGTGGATCCACGGCTGGAAGCGGAACGGCTGGCGCACCGCCGCCCGCAAGCCGGTGAAGAACGCCGACCTCTGGGAACGGCTCGACGAACTGGCCGGCGAACACGAGATCGAATGGCGCTGGGTCAAGGGCCACGCGGGCGACCCCGGCAACGAGACCGCCGACGAACTCGCCCGTGAGGGCATGGCGCCTTATCTGTGAGCGGCGGCTCGCGCGGGGCGGGTCCGGGTCGTCAGGTTTCTCCGCTGCGATGGAACGCTACACTCGGCCGTCTCCGGCGAACGCGGCCTCTACAATATGTGGATTGAGTGGTGTCCAACGAAGAATCCCATGGCTCCGGCGACGTAACGGTCGGCCCCGGCGTGACCACGGACCCTTCCGCGCCGGGGGGTAAAAATAGTGAATATGAGGATCTACTTCGTTCGTTCCGGGAACTCGAGAAAAAATGCCGGATCCTGGAAGGGCGCCTGGAAGAGCGCACGGCGGTCCTCGCCGATGTCGAGTTGCGGCTGAATCGATCGCCGACACCATTCCCGACGGCACCGTCACCATCGACGAGAAGGCCATAATCCGATCCTTCAGCTCCGCCTCCGAGCGTCTTTTCGGATACGGCGCCTCGGAAGTCATCGGCGAAAACGTGAAAATCCTGATGCCGTCCCCCTACCATGATCGCCACGACGGCTACATCGCCCGCTATCTGGAAACCGGCGAAAAACGCATCATGGGGAGCGGCCGGATCGTCGTCGGCCGGCGTCGCGACGGCACGACCTTTCCCATGGAACTCCATGTCGCCGAGATGTTCCTCTGTGGTCGGCGCGCGTTCCTGGGGGCGATCCGCGACATCACGCGGCGCGACGAAGCCGAGGGCCGGGTGCAGGATCTGCAATCGAATCTGTTGGAAGTCTCCCGCAATTCGATATTGGGAGAAATGTCCTCCGCCCTGGCGCACGAGTTGAACCAGCCGCTGTCGGCGATCATCAGCTACCTGGACGCGGGCCGCCATCTGATTGCCGCCGCCGGCGTGGAACTGCCCGAGAGGGCGCTTGAGACCCTGGAGAAGGCATCCGGCCAGGCGCAGCGCGCGGGCAATGTCATCCAGCAGATGCGCCAGCTGATCCGCTACGGCGAAACCGACCGGCAGGTGAGCGATATCAACACCATCGTCCAGGACTCGATGGCGCTGGTCTCGGTCGGCCTCGCGAGCGGCGAATCCCGGATCGCGCTCGACCTCGGCATCGATCTGCCGCCGGTGCTGGTCGACACGGTTCAAATGCAGCAGGTCGTGCTCAATCTGATCCGCAACAGTGTCGAGGCGTTGGGGGGGACGGACGGCGGGCGAACGATCGTGCGCACGGAGCCGGCGGGAGCTGAATTCGTACGGCTCATTAGTCAGCGACAATGGCCCCGGCCTCGACCCAGAGGTCGCCGAACGGGTGTTTCAGCCCTTCGTCACGTCGAAGGCGGACGGCACCGGGATCGGCCTGGCGATCTGCAAGTCGATCGTCGAAAACCATCGCGGCCGGATCGAGGCCGGAAACAACGAGGTCGGCGGCGCTACCTTCTCGTTCACCATGCCCGTGGCGCCCACGGGGTCCGAAGGGCGATGACGGACGCGAAGACGGTATTCATCGTCGACGACGACGAGGCGATCAGGGACTCGCTGGAGATCTTGTTGATGTCGCGCGCCCTGTCAACGGCGGCCGGAATATGGGCCAGGGCGGCGGCGTAACAATGTACCAGTGGCTCGGTGGCAGCTTGTCCACGTAGTCCATAGGAGGGACCCGCGCGCGGGGCGACGTGCCTTTCAATGGGCAATCGGCGGCCCGCGCGTGGGAGGTTCCTGTGGACCCACGTGGGCAAGCGGGGGAGGAAGCGAGATTATTGGGAAGGGTGTCGTCGTCGCGATCGGCTCTGCTTGAGCCGGTAGCTTTCTGCGTTCATCTCCAGGATATGGACATGGTGGGTGATCCGGTCGAGCAGCGCGCCGGTGAGGCGTTCGCTGGCGAAGACGGAGGTCCATTCCTGGAAGGGCAAGTTTGAGGTGACGATGGTGGCGCCGCGCTCGTAGCGCTGGCTGAAGATCTCGAACAGCAGCTCACTCCCGGTCTGCGACAGCGGGACGTATCCGAGCTCGTCGACGATCAGGAGATTGACCTTGGCGAGCTGGGCCTGGAGGCGGAGCAGCCTCTTCTCGTCGCGGGCCTCCATCAGCTCATGCACCAGCTGGGAAGCGGTGGTGAAGCGGACGCTCAGGCCCTTCTGGCAGGCGGCCAGTCCGAGGGCGAGCGCGATGTGGGTTTTGCCGACACCGGAGGGGCCGAGCAGGATCACGTTCTCCCGCCGCGCGACGTACTCGCCCCGGGCCAGGTCCAGCACCAGCATCTTGTTGAGTTCCGGCACGGCCTTGAAGTCGAAGCTCTCGAGCTGTTTGACGATGGGGAACCTGGCTTGCTTGATGCGCCGCTCGACCAACCGGCGCTCTCGGTCGATCAGCTCCAGCTCGGTCAGCCGGGCGAGATAGCCGACATGGTCGACGCCGTCGCCGGCCGCGATCCGCGCCTGCTTGTCGTACTCGCGCAGGACGGTCGGCAGCTTCAGGCTCTTCAGTTGGTGATCGAGCAGGAGGCGTGGGGCTTCAGCCATGTCCGGCGCCTCCCGCCAGCAAGGTTGCGTAATCGGCGATCCGTGTCGCGGCGACAAAGGGCTGGGGGAGGTGAGGATAGCGAGAGAAGTCCAGGTGGGCCGGTCGCCTCTCGATCCGGGCCAGGAGCAGATGCTTGACGGCATCGAAGCCGACCAGGCGCCGCTTCACCGCCTCGCGCACCGCCACCCTCACCTGGCTCTCGGGGAAGTCCTCCAACAGGCGCAGCACCTGGATGTACTCCCGCTTGCCGCGATGGCCGAAGCGGGCTTCGAGGAGATGGCGCAGCTCGTCGAAGGCGGGATCCAGCTTCCACCCCAGCAGCGGGGCCGCTTGATCCAGGGCACCCGGCTTCTTCTCCAGCAAAGACAGATAGTGCAGCGGGTCGTAGACCACGTCGCCACGCACATAGGAGCGGGGATGACGGGCGATGATCTCGGCGCCGAGAGTGATCTCGACCCGGTCGACATAGCCCTTGACCATCACGTCCTTGTAGGCGTGGACCGTCGGCGCCGAGTAATCCACCAGCCGGTAGCGCACCAAGGCCATCGAGGAGACCTGCCCGGGATGTTGCTCACAAGCCTCGAAGGGGACGGCCGGTAGATCGCGCAAAGCCTCGAGGTCGGCCAGCAGCGCCGTTGCCTTCTCGCCTTCCTCCAGGGCGTCGAGACGCGCCAGGCAACCCGCCATCAGCTGTTCGTTCAGGGCGTCCAGGTCCCGCACCTTTGGGATCGGCACGAAGAACTTGCGCCGCGCCGTCTTCACCAGCGCCTCGACCTTCCCTTTGTCGTTGCCCTTGCCGGGCCGGCCGAAGCGGTCGCGGAACAGATAGTGCGACTGCAGATGCGAGAAGGCCTGGGTGCGGCGGCGCTCGCCGTCGCCCATGATCCGCGCCACCGCCAGCGTCGTGTTGTCGTACAGGATCGATCGAGGGATCCCGCCGAAGAAGGCGAAGGCGCTGACGTGCCCGTCCAGGAAAGCCTCCGTCGTCTCCCGCAGGTAGGCCTTCACGAACCAGGCGTTCGAATGGGGCAAGATAAAGCAGAAGAAGTGGACCTTCTCCCGCTTGCCACGCAGATCGACCACCGCTTGGCCAAAGTCTGCCTGGGCATGGCCCGGCGGGTGATGCAGCGGCACGAAGGCTTCGCGTGTCGACTGCCGCTGAGCGCGGACGTAGTCCTTCACGATGGTGTAGCCGCCGGTGAAGCCGTGCTCGTCCCGAAGCCGCTCGAAGATCCGTTGTGCCGTGTGCCGCTGCTTGCGCGGCACATCCCGGTCCGCCGACAGGATCGCGTCGATGACCGCCGTGAACTCTTCCAGCTTCGGCCGTCTCACCGGCATCGTCCGCCGATACCCCGGCGGCGCCGAGTAGCTCAGCATCTTCTTCACCGTCCGGCGGTCGATGCCAAACCGCCGCGCCGCCTCACGGTGGCTCAGCCCCTCATCGACAACTGCCAGCCGAACCTGCGCATACAACTCCACGCCATACATCTCCTGCCCCCCGTCGCTAACAACAGGGGACGATCACTGGCGCATCTTCGCGCCGCCGCAACCGGACTACCCGGCCGCCTCGCGTGGAGCATTTTTGCAGCGCCGCCTACACGCGGCTTCGATGTTAGCGCCTTCGGATCGGCCAGGGCATTCCTGGACGCATTCGACACGGCCTGGCGGGGTTGCCTGCTGCTCGACATCAGGATGCCCGGCATGGACGGGCGGGAATTGCAGCACGAGCTGTTGGAACGCGACTGCCGCCTGCCGATCATCTTCATCACCGGACACGGTAACGTCGAAATGGCCGTAGACGCGATGAAGAAAGGCGCCGCCGACTTCATTCAAAAGCCCCTCGACCCCGAAGCGCTGGTGACTTGTGTCCTGCGCAACCTGGAATCCCGGCGCACGGGCCCGGCACCGGCCGATCCGGAGCTCGTCCAGCGCCATTCGCGTCTGACCGCGCGCGAGAAGGAAGTGATGGAGGGCGTGGTCAAGGGCCTTCTCAACAAGGTGGTCGCGCATCGGCTCGGCATCAGCCCGCGTACCGTCGAGCTGCATCGCGCCCGGGTGATGGAAAAAATGGCGGCGCGGAGCCTTCCCGACCTCACGCGCATGGGCCTCGGTCTCGGCCTGGTCTCGGAATAGCCCGGGCGGGCGGGCACGCGCTTGCGCCCATTTGATCCCGATCAATGAGTTCGCTCGTCCCGGCACTAGCATTGTCGCCTGACCAGGGGGCACGCGAGCCGTGCCCCGCGGCCGGAGTCGTGACGGCTCGGATCGATGTCGACCGCGCGATATCGATCCGTGCCGCCATCCCGCCGTCGATGGGTGGAGTGCCAAGTGCGCAACGGACAAGGCGAGGAGACCGTTTTCATCGTCGACGAGGACGATGCGATGCGCGATTCGCTGCGTGCCATGTTCGAGGCGCGCGGCTTCAAAACCTTGTCGTTCGACGCCGCCGCCGCGTTCAAGGCCGGGCACGACGGGATCTCTCGCGGCTGTTTGATCATCGACCTGATCGAGCCCGGTTATCGCGCTCTCGAAATCCTGCACTCGTTGGCCGGCGAGATGGAGCGGATACCCTTCGTCGTCCTGTCGGACGCCTACAGCCGTGATTTGAAGGCCCTGGCGCGCGAAGCCGGCGCGACGACCTGCGTCGATAAACCGTTCGAGCCGGAATACCTGGTCAGCGTCGTTCGAAAGGCGCTGTCGACACCGGCGTGAATCCCGGGCGGCCCGCCGGGCCGGGTAGGTATTCCTACCTAGTTCATCGATTCCTTGAACTTGATCATTTGCAAGGGATTCTCATAGACCCACAAGATGCAGTAGTTATGGCCCGATGTTTGGGCATTTGTTGGAGGCTACCATGGCTGCACCGCGTCGTGTTGTCGAGTTTGAGCTGAGTGATGGCGATCGGGCGGCCTTGGAGGGAATTGCCCGCTCTCGGAGCGAGAAGGCGGGTCGGGTGTTGCGGGCGCGGATGCTTCTGAGCTACCGGGAGACGCCGTCGTTCCATGCGGTGGGCCGGCAATTCCGTGTCGCCCATCAGACGGTGACGCGGTGCGTTGAGCGGGCGCGCGACGAGGGGGTGATGGCGGCGTTGTCCGAGCGGCCGCGACCTGGCAACGCTCCGACGATCACCAGCGAGGCCAAGGCTTGGCTGGTGTCGTTGGCCTGTGACAAGGCCAAGGATCATGGCTACCCGCACGAGATATGGACGACGCGGCTGTTGACCAGCCATGCCAGGGCGCACTGCGTCGCGGCGGGCCACGAGTGCCTGTCGCGCCTGAGCCAGGGCACGGTGAGCAAGATCCTCGCCACCCGGGAGATCAAGCCACACAAGATGCGCTACTACCTGGAGCGGCGTGACCCGGAGTTTGCCGAGAAGATGGCCGAGGTTCTGTGTGTCTATCGCGAGGTGGCGCTGCTGCGCGAGGCCGGCGGCGAGGACCAGATGGTCGCTATTCTGTCCTATGACGAGAAGCCGGGCATTCAAGCGCTGGGGACGGTGGCCCCGGATCTGCCGCCGGTGCCCGGCAAATACAAGTGCCCTGGCCGCGACTACGAGTATGTCCGCCATGGGACGCTCAGCCTGCTGGCCGGTATCGACCTGGTGACCGGCAAGCTTCATGGCCGGCTCGAGGAGCGCCATCGCAGCGTCGAGTTCATTGCGTTCCTCGAGCAGATCGATGCCGCGTATCCGCGCGAAACGGCAATCAAGCTGATCATGGACAATCATTCGGCGCACATCTCCAAGCAAACCAAGGCCTGGCTCGCCGAGCAGCCTGAGGGCCGTTTCGAGTTCGTCTTCAGCCCCAAGCATGGCTCCTGGCTGAACCTCATCGAGGGCTTCTTCTCCAAGATGGCGCGCTCCATGCTGCGCCATATTCGCGTCGCCTCCAAACAAGAACTCAGGGACCGCATCATGGCTTATCTCGAAACTCTCAACCGAGACCCGGTCGTCCACAAATGGACCTATAAGCTTGACGATCAAAAAGCCGCATAAGAGTCGGTTCATGGAAACGATGAACTAGGTACATATCCCGACCTCCCGGCCGCGTCACGGCTGCCCCCGCACGGGGGCATCGCATCACCGCCGAACGCCTCATAACACTTTGGATTCATTCATATTCCTAGTTTCGATCGGGAGCTGCTCCCTCGCGCGAGCTGGCGCGAGGCCGCGGGCGGAAGACGGGTCGATGCCGGCCGAATAGGGGTAATTGCGAATATCGGCGCCCGCGATGGACTGGCAATCTCACCTCGTCAAATACGCTCGAACCTCGGCCCGGCCAACGGCGGCGGGCACTCGGGGCGGCGGGATGGAGCAGGAAGCAAGGATCGGAAGTTCGGCGCATCGCCACCGGTCCCGGACCTGAAGGGGAACTTGAAAATGCTGAGAAACGTGGGGCGCCAATTCGACGTCGGTCCAGATACCGCCAACCCGCTCGACGGCCGGGTTCGTTCGAACCGATCCTGCGCGACCTGTCCCGTTCGCGACATCGCGCCCTGCGCGGTCCTGGGCGACGACGAGATCGCCGATATGGAGAGGAAGACGAAGAGCCGGGCCGTCGAGGCCGGCCAGGTGATCTTTCATGAAGGCGGCGACGTCGAAAGCGTCTACACGGTGCTGAGCGGCACGGCGAGGCTTTGCAAGATGCTGGCCGACGGCCGGCGCCAGGTCGTCGGCTTCGTCTCGCCCGGCGGTTGCCTCGGCCATAGCGACGAGGACGTCTACTCCCACACGGCCGAGGCCGTCGACGCCGTGGTGGTCTGCCGCATCGATCAACGCGCGCACGAACGCCTGCGCGGGCGCTTTCCGCGCCTCGAGAACCACCTGCTGAAGTCGGTGGGCGTGGATTTGGCGCGTGCCCGCGAGCACATGGCGCTTTTGGGCTTCCGCTCGCAGCTCGACAGGCTGGCGGTGTTCCTGCTGCAACTCCGCGACCGATTCGCCGACGAGGGACCATCGCAAGACGTGCTGCGGCTGCCCATGAAACGGCAGGACATCGCCGATTACCTCGGTACCACCATCGAGACGGTGAGCCGCAGCCTGACTCACATGCGAAACCAGGGTTGGATCGAGCTTCCGACGACCAAGGTCGTCGTCTTCAAGGACGTCGAGGCGCTGGAGGATCTGGCCTTGGGAATGTAGTGGCCTGGCCCCTGGGCCAACCGTTCCGGCCCGAAAACCGTTGGGTTTCGGGCCGGAACGGGACCGATGCCTCGCCCCTGTAATTGCCCGTCGATTTGGCGATCGTGCTAGTATCCGCTCCGAGGCTGAGCCGCGCGTCCGTGTCTCGACATGTTTTGGGGGTCGCCATTAGATACAGCATACTTCTGGCCATCGGCGCCATGCTTGTCGGATGGCAGATGCCCGCATGGGCCGAGGTCCCGATCGGCCAGGCGGTACGGGCGATCGAAAAGGTCCAGGCGAGCCGGGACACGAAGCGTCGCTTCGTTTCGAAGAGCGACCCGGTCTATGCGAATGAGCTGATCGAGACCGGCGACAACAGTTATGCCGGCCTCACGTTCAGGGATAAGACGACGCTTGCCATCGGACCGAACGCCGATGTCCTGTTGGATGAGTTTGTCTACGACTCCAATACGAATGCGGGCAACATGGTCCTGACGATTACCAAGGGCGCGCTTCGATTTATTTCGGGCGCGCTGCCGAAAAGGGCGATTCGGCTGCGCACGCCGGCCGGAACCGTCGGGATCCGGGGAACGGTAATCGCCATTTTCGTCGACGCCGCCGGCCGGGTGACCATCTTCGTCCAAAAAGGCGTCGGGATCTTTTCCAATTTCGCCGGGCAGGTAATACTGACACTCAACGCCGGACAATCCGTGACGTTCGCGCCCGCCACGCCGGGGGCACCGGCCACGCCGACCGGCCCGCCGGGCCCCCTGCCGCCCAACCTGGCGGCGATGTTGCAGGGGATGACCAACGTTCAGCCTTCGTCCGATTCGAGGTCCGGGGCACCTCCGGGCGCACCGGCCGTCGTTGTCGTCTCGGTCGGAAACGTCAGCGTGAGCAACATGGCGGCCGCCCTCGCGGCGGCGGCCCAGTCGCCGGGCGCGCCGGCCGGCGTGGGGGCGGCGTCCAAAGTGGCGGAGGGCGACGTCGCTCGGATCGGTGGCATGACCTTGGGCGCCACCGTCATCTTGGGCATCATCTTGCTCACCGATGGCGATTCCGGCAGCGCTACGACGACGACAACGGGACCTTAGAGTCTTTCAGGATTGGTCCCGGTCCCCCGGCTGACCCCCCCCCCCCCCCCCCCCAGGGCACCTCCCAGGGCACCCGAAGGGGTACACGCCACGGGTGGTTGGGCCGGCCGAGCGGCGCGGCCGGGCAGTCCCCCTTCATGGCGATCGATATCAATAGTTGATCGATGGCGCGCTGCCGCCGTCGACGGCGATTGACTGGCCGGTGATCATGTCGGCGCCGGGCGAGCAGAAAAACAGCACGGCGGCGGCAATGTCATCGGGCTGGATCAGCCGGCCGAGGGGGATCTCCGCCGCCGCCCGCGTCGTCATCGCCGCCAGTGCTCGTCCGTCTGTTCGTCGAAGGGCGCGCTCAGGGAGGTGACGGCGTTGTTCACCAGGATGTCGAGGCCGCCGGCCGATGTCACCGTCTCGGCGACGCAGTCCTCGACATCCAGCAACCGGCTGACGTCGGCCTGGATGGGCCAGGCCTGGGCGCCAAGCGCGCGGATGTCCCCAGCGGTCGACTCCAGGGTTTCCGGCGTCCGCCCGCAGATCGCGACATGCGCGCCCTCCGCCGCCAAGGCAAGCGCGACGGCCCGGCCGATCCCCCGGCTGCCACCCGTCACCAAGGCCTCTTTGTCCCGAACGCCAACCTCGATCATCGCCTGTCCCTTCCCTCGTCCTTTCATTATCGCCCGCTTTCGTGTAGTCTGTGCGCCATGAACAGGCAATCGACGGTTCAGGCGCGGCCGGTTCCCGGCATCGCGCGAATTAGGGGCCCGGTCACGCTCGCGTGATCGGGATACCGCGCAGGTTCGCCCGCCCGCCCGCCCAACACCCCGAAATTCCGTCGATCGAAAGTTTCTCTCATGTCCTCGCAATCCCAAGCCGCCCCGTCGGCATCCGATGAAAGCGCGCCCGCGCGAAGTCATTTCACCGTCCGCGCCGTGTGCGAGCCCTCCGTGCTCTCCCGCGTGGTGGAGCTATTCGTGCTGCGCGACCTGATCCCCGCCCGAGTCAATTGCGAGGCCAACGACGAGCGGCTCACCATCGAGGTGGTGGTGGACGGCATGGCGGCCGACCGGGCCGACCACGTCGCCCAGCGCATCCGCCAGTTCCCGACCGTCGACAGCGTGCTGCTGCGCCGAGAGGACTGATACCGACCTGCCTTGAGTGCAACTCATCGCGGGTCGGCAAGCGCGACCGCGCGCCCGAGCTTATGCGAGGAAAAGCCCGCGTGGCGTTTGAACGCCAGACAACCCGCAATGAGTCCCGCTCATTTCGGGTTGGTACGAGGCCCTCAGCGAAGCCCGGCGAGAAACTCCAAGAGCGCCTTGTTCACCGCGTCCGGCGCCTCCTGCTGCACCCAGTGGCCGGCGCCCGGGATGATGCGGGCGAAACGAAAATCGACGCAGTTGTTCTCGACGGCCTCGTAGGCGTCTCGGCCGGGGACGAAGCGGCGGACCAGGTCCTTCTCGCCGGCGATGAAGCAGCTTGGCTGGACGATCGGCGGCACGCCCATTTGGGGCAGGGCCTCGAAATCACGGGTTTGGTTGCGGTAGCGGTTGACGGGGCCGCGAAATCCGCCCGCCTCGAAGGCGGCCACGAAATAGTCGAGGTCCGCCACCGTCATCCAGTCGGGAAAGGGGTCGGGGTCGACCATCGAGTCCAGCAGGCCGCCTTCGGCCGGCCGGTCGAGCCAGCCGTCGAGTGACGGCGCGTCGCCGGAGATCGAATAGTAGATCTTGCGAAGCGCGGTGCGCATATCGGCCTCGACCTCCGCCTCGACCACGCCTTCGGTCTGGAAATAGAGCTGGTAGAAGAATTTTCCGGCGTAAAGCCGGCGCCAGATGTCGATCTGCGAGACCTCGCCCCGTGCCTGGTAGGGGACGCTGAGGCCCGCGATCGCCGCGACGCGATCGGGGTGCAGCGTGGCGGTGGTCCAGCAGATGGGCGCGCCCCAATCGTGGCCGATCAGGATCGCCCGCTGCTCGCCCATGGCGTCGATCAGGCCGGTGAGATCGGCGATGATCTCGGTCATCGCATAGGCCTCGACGGCGTGCGGTTTGTCGCTGCCGCCATAGCCGCGCACGTCCGGCGTCACGATCCTGTAGCCGGCCCGGGCGAGGGGTGGATCTGATGGCGCCAGGAATACCAAAGTTCCGGCCAGCCATGGACCAGGACCACCAAGGGCCCCTCGCCCTCGATCGCACAGCGGAGCGTGATGCCGTTGGCTTGGATCTCGTGCAACTCGAACTGGTCGTGCATCGCAATGCCCCTCAACCGCTGCCCAGCACCACCATACCAGCCAGGATCACCGAGCCCCAGAACAGGCGCCGCCCGAGCTGGCCCTCGCCGTGGGATAGACCAGCAATAATTCGCCCCATCGGTAGCCCTGCCGAGGCAACGGGAGGTTCCAGGTCGCGTGGCGGAGCGTGGCGGCGAGAACGAGGGCGATACCGAAAAGCGACATGGGGCACCCTATAGGCTTCGCGGCCGACTCCATCTTCGAAAATCCGCGCCGTCATCCCTATGATCCCCTCGAGCAAACAATTCCAGGGGGCGAGCGGTGGAACAGGCGGCGATCCGGCGACGACTGCTCGACGGGGTGGCATCCATCCACGCCACTCTCGAAGCCCAGGTCGAGGCCGAGGAGAAGGCGGCGACCCTTTCGGCGGAGTCGGTCGCCGCGCTCGCCGAGGCCGGGGTTTTGGCGATGAAGCTGCCGCGCGAACTCGGCGGCTTCGAGGCCGATCCCAGCACCCAGATCCTGGTTCTCGAAGCGCTGGCCGAGATCAACGCGTCCGCCTCCTGGTGCACGATGGTCGGCGCCACCGGGATCGGCCTGCCGGGCGCCTTTCTCGATGACGCGGCCGTGTCGAAAATCTTCGCCGGCGGTCGCATCCCCCGCGCCGCCACCGTCGCCATGCCGATGGGAAAGGCCCGGGTCGAGGAGGGCGGCTACCGCCTCTCCGGGCGCTGGCCCTTCGCCAGCGGCATCCGCCACGCCGACTGGCTGGGCGCCGGCGCCAGGGTCGAGAGCGTGGGCGACGAGCCGCCCGAGATCCGCGTCATGATCTTCCCCGCCGCGTGCGTGGAGATCCACGACAACTGGCAAGTCGCCGGGCTGGAAGGCACGGGCAGCTGCGATTTCTCGGTCGAGGACATCCACGTGCCCGCCAACTTCACCTGGGCGCGCGGGGTGGACGAACAAAAGCGTGGCGGACCGCTCTATCGGATCGAGTTTCCTGGCTTCGTCGTCAACGAGCACGCGGGCTTCGCCCTCGGCCTCGCGCGGCGCGCGCTCAACGGCTTGATCGAAATCGCCGGCCGCCGCCGCGGTTTCACCGCCGCCGCCTCCAGCCTCGCCGGCCGCGAAGCGGTGCAACGCATGATCGGCCGGAGCGAACTGCGCCTCCAGGCCGCGCGGGGGCTGGCGATCGAGATCAACGATGCCGCCTGGGCGACGGTCTCGGCCGGCGAGCCGGTCCCGCCGCGCCTGCAGGGCGAGATGCGGGCCATCGCCACCCATTGCACCGAGGAGGCGGTCGACATCATCACGGACGCATTCCGTTACGCCGGCGGCCGGGGGATCTATCGGGCGAGCCCCTTGCAACGTGCCCTTCGCGACATCAACGTCGCCGCCCAGCACCTGATGGTGAGCGAGATCGCCCACGAAAACCTCGGCCGCCTGATCCTCGGCCTCCCCGACGCCGACCCGATGCGGTAGCGGCTGTAACCGGAAGTCCCGGCCGCCCCGCGCCCTCCGCATGGCCCCCCGCCCCCGCCTTCTGTAGAGTCGGGCCCTGGATGGGCGTCCACGGGACGGGAGGACGGTGGCGATGGCGACGATCGATGCGCAGGTGCATTCCTATGAACGCGATCATCCGGGCCGGCCCTGGGTGGGGGTGCTGGCCGGGCCGCCGGAGGTGACGGGCGACGACATGGTCGCCGCGATGGATGCGGTCGGCGTCGACGGGGCGCTGCTGATCTCAGTCTTCGCCATGTACCGCTTCGATCCGAGCTACGCCATCGGCGTGCGCGCGGCGCACCCCGACCGCTTCGCGCTGATCAAGCCGGTCGATACCTCGGACCCGGGTGTCGTGGAGGAGATCGAAGACTGGGCAGCGATGGAAGGCACGGTCGCCATCCGAATCATGATGAACGACGAGGTCTCGGACGATCCGGCCGATCCCGCCATCGCGGCGGTGCTGGCGGCGGCCCGGCGCCATTCGCTTCCCGTCAACCTCATGTGCACGGGCCGGCTGCGGCAGGTGGCGGCGCTCGCCGCGGCCAACCCCGAGACACGACTGGTGATCGACCACCTGGGCCTCGGGCAGCCGTTCGAGCCGCCGGCCCCGCCCGAGCCCTTCGCCGACCTGGACCACGTCTTGCCGTTGGCGAAATACGACAACGTGGCGATCAAGGTCTCGGGCGCCTGCACGCTCTCCCACCAGCCGTTCCCTTATGACGACATCTGGGAGCCGCTGGCGCGCGTCTTCGAGGCCTTCGGCATGGAGCGCTGTATCTGGGGCACCGACTGGACCCGGGCGGTGAACCTGCTCACTTACGAGCAGGGGGTCGAGCCCTTCCGCGCGACCGACCGGCTGAGCGACGAGGAACGCGCCATGCTGATGGGTGGCGCGCTGAGCCGGATCTACGGCTGGGCGCCCACGGCGCGCGCGGCGGCCGGCTAGAGTCTTTCAGGATTGGTCCCGGCGATCCGCTCCGCCGGCCCGGGAGAGAAGAGGAGAACAGCGATGGCGGTAATCGATTCACAGGTGCATGCCTACGAGCCCAATCATGCCGGTCGGCCCTGGGCCACGGTTCCGGATTGGCCGGCGCAAGCAACGGGCGACGACATGGTTGCCGCGATGGACGCGGTCGGGGTCGACGGCGCGCTGCTGGTCTCGGCTTTTTCCATGTACCGCTACGACCCGAGCTACGCCATCGAGGTACGCGCCCGGCACCCGGACCGCTTCGCGATGATCACACCGGTCGATCCCTCGGACCCGGCCGTCGACGAACAGATCCAGGACTGGGCGGCGCTGGAGGGCGCCGTTGCCATTCGTCTCGTGCTCCGGGACGAGGTCTCGGAGGACCCGAACGATCCCGGCATTGCCCGGGTGCTGGACACGGCGGCCCGCCTCTCGCTTCCCGTCAACCTGCTGAGCTGGGACCGGCCGGCGCAGGGCCGGGCACTCGCCGCCGCCTATCCCGAGACGCGGCTGATCATCGACCATCTGGGCATCAAGCAGCCCTACCATCCACCGGTCCCGCCGGAACCCTTCGCCGAGCTGCCCGGGGTGTTGGAAATGGCGGCCTTCGACAACGTGGCGATCAAGGTTTCGGGCACTTGCACGCTGTCGCGACGGGGCTTCCCCTACGACGACATCTGGGAGCCGCTGGCCCGCGTCTTCGAGGCCTTCGGCCTGGAGCGCTGCATGTGGGGCACCGACTGGACCCGGGCGTTGGCGATGCTGACCTACGAGCAGGGGGTCGCGCCCTTCCGCGCGACCGACCGGCTGAGCGACGAGGAACGCGCCATGCTGATGGGCGGCGCGCTCGCGCGGGTCTACGACTGGGGCCCCACGGGGCGCGCGGCGGCCGGCTAGGAAAGGCGCATCGGCTTCGTCTTGCGAACGATCAGCGGGTTACTGGAATATTTAATCCAGGATGTGGACGAAGGGCCAGAGCGATAAACGCATCGATCTGGACCCGAGAAGCTTGCGCCGTAGTCTCCGTATCGGCCCTCGGCCACAATTGCGCCGCCGTCGAGGCGGTGGGAGACGCCGGCGATGGGCGAGGCCGGCCTCGCCGGCACATCGGCGGCTTTTCCCGCGAAGAACGAGTCCACCGGTCGAAAGGATCGATTCCTCGCGACACCGGGTCGGCGATGCCCTTTTTTCATGGCCGTCGACGATCGATGCCGTGAGAGGATTGTACGGTTCCGGGTGTCGCGCGCCATGTCGCGAGGGCAAGAAGGGAAATCCGACGATGACCAGCGAAGCGCACCTTCTCGGCGGCTGCCAGTGCGGCGAGGTTCGCTACGAACTCGCCGCCGCGCCGCGCGAGGTCTACGTCTGCCACTGTCTCGAATGTCGAAGGCAATCCTCGTCGGCCTTCGGCATCTCCGCGATCGCTCGCAAGAGTGCGTTCAGGGTGAGTCGCGGTGTCGCGAAAAAATGGTCCCGGCCGACCGACAGCGGCGGCGCGCTGGACTGCTACTTCTGTCCGAACTGCGGGTCGCGCCTCTGGCATGAAGACGAGCACGGCGGGGACCTCATCAGCATCAAGGGCGGATCGTTGGACCGGCCACCCGATCTTTCCTCGGTGCCCCACGTCTGGACCCGGCGGGCGCTCGCCGGCGTGATCATTCCCGATGGCTCCCCCCGCTACGCCGAAGAGTCCGACGCCTGAGCGTCAAAACAAAACCTGATTACGCACCAATCTCAGCCAATTTGAGGAGGCGATATGGCATGGGCGGGGTTCGCAGGGCGTCGCGGGCGAGAGCGCCGAACATTTCGTCGAGCCGGTATCGACGGTTGTATCGGTACTGGAATGCCGCCAGATATCGCGATGCGTGCCGTGGTCGAATGGCATGATAGGTGCCGGTGAGCGAGTTCTTGAGGTTGCCGAGGGTCGTATTGACCCACTTGAAGGCCGGGATCGCGACTGCCTTGGGCCCGGACCCGGTGCGTATCGGAATATGCGCGCGGCCATTCTCCGCGACGGCGGAGAAGCAGCCGAGGCCGTCGGAGAAGACGGTGGCACCAGGGCTCAGGTCGCGCTTGGCCATTCTGGCGATCTCCGTCTTGCGGAAGCCCTTGACGCGGCGAAGCTTGACGCGCACGGGCTTGCCTTCGGGCGTGGTTTCGACGGCGGCGACGAAGGGCAGCTTGGCCGGCGCGCCCCGGCCGCGTTTGCCGCCGGAGCGCCGGCCGCCGAGATAGGCGTCGTCCATCTCGACCCGCCCGGCGAGGGGGGGGGGGTCGCCGTCGCGCTCGAGCATCGCCTGCATCAACTTTTGCTTCACTTTCCAGGCCGTGGTCTAGGTGACGCCGAGCCGACGGCCGAGTTCGATGGAGGAGATCCCCTTTTTCGACTGGGTCATGTGGTAGATCGCCTGGAACCATGTGGTCAGCCCGAGCTTGGTGGCGTGAAACAGCGTGCCGGCGGTGAGCGAAACCTGATGGCGGCAGCCGGCTCATTGGTAGAGCTTGCGGCCGGCGATCTCGTGACATCGGGCGGTGCCGCACCGCGGGCAGGAGAAGCCGTTCGGCCAGCGCCAGCGGAACAGGGCCTCGCGACAGCGCTGCTCGCTGCCGTACAGTTCACGAAAACGGGGCTCGCTGAGCCCCTTCTGGAATTGAACCTTGTTGCGTGCCATCGTGAACCTCCTGGAAAACCGCCATATGTTCATGGTGTGTACCAAACCCTGCTGGCTGAGCATAGTGCGTAATCAGGAAACAAAATGAAGGCTCCACCACCGATGGCGATTCCGACCACGACCGCGTCCAGATACCATCCGTCGACCACGCGGTAGAGCGAGATCCCGGCGGTCACGGCGAAGATGACGGCATAGAGCCCATCGACGACGAGGCCCGCCGCCAGGACATCGAACAGCAGGTAGGCGCCGAGGTTGGCGAGCGCGATGATCGCCCGCGCCTCGATCAGGTTGGCGCCGAGGCGGACGTTCAAGGCCACGAGGCCGGCGAGGCCGAGGCCCGCGCACGCCAGCGCCGGAATCCAAGGCAGCCAGGTCATAGCGGTCGCCATACGTGGCGATGTGCCCAGCCGGCCTGGCCGGGACCTTTGTCGTTCCAAGTCATAGCGGCCGGCGGAAGACCCCGTCCTTGCCGACGACGAAGTCGCTGGCGCCGTAACCCGCCTTGAGCGGGATATGCAGGTGGCGGCCGTCGGGGTGCGGTCGGGCCTCGGGGCGGACGGTGACGATGGCGCGGGCGCGGGCCGCCGCCAGGGCCTCGGCCACGGTATCGGAGGCCGCCAGCTTCAGCAGGTTGAGCCGGGTCGGGAAGATCACCATCAGCTCGCCCGCCTCGGCCCGCGCGACCGCGTCGGCCGGGCGCATCCAGGCGCTGTCGACGCCCTCGCCGCCGTCGTGGCCGGCCTCGACGGCCGCCGGCGCGCGCGAGGAAGAAGTGGGTATCGAAGATCCGGGGCGCCACCTTGGGCGTGATCCAGTGCGCGAAGGGCACCAGGGTGTCCCTCTCCAGCAGCAGGTCCTCGGCCTCGGCGCTCTCCGCCATGTGGGCCTCGCCGGCGAGCAGCGGTTCGCGCCAGCGGGCGACGATGCGATCGTGCCGCGCGGCCGAGAGCGCCTGGCCGCCGGCCTCGCGCGCCAGCAGGACGCCGCACTCCTCGAAGGCCTCGCGGATGCCGGCGACACGCAGGGCACGGGCCTTGTCGTCGAGCGACTCGGCGCCCCGGCAGCGGGACGGAAGCGCCGGATCGCCGTCCGAGGCGTCCACCTTGCCGCCCGAGAAACTGCGGCGCCCGAGAAACTGCGGCTCGCCTCGTGTCGGACCATCAAAAATACCTCGATGCCGCCCGCGCCGTCGCGCACCAGCAACGTCGTCGCCGCCTCGATCCAGGGCTTCTCTTCCATCGTCTCGCCCAACTCGACGTGGCTCACGCCGGCTCTCCGTTGCTCGTCATTGTCGGTCATGGCGCCAAAGTCCGCCGCCCCGGCCGGGGATCCGCCCGATGGGGGTGTCGCGGGATGCCCGCCGGCGGCAAGAGGCCACAGCGTCGTTCGATTGGCAAGCGGGCGCGGTTCGGCGAGAATGCCCCCGGCGCAGCACGGGGCGGGACATGAAGGCGATCTTCCACTACGCGACCAGTCCGGGACTGGACCAACGGCTGGCGGCGGCGGCGCCCGAGTGGCTGGAGGTCGATGCCTGCGACGAGGCCGACGACGAGCGACTGTTCCGCCTGTTGCCCGAGGCCGACGTGCTGTGGCACGTCCTGAAGCCGGCGACAGCCGAGGTGATCGACGCCGCCCCGGGTCTGAGGCTGATCCAGAAGGTCGGCGTCGGGGTCAACACCATCGACCTGGAGCGCGCGGAGGCCCGCAGGATCGCCGTCTGCAACATGCCCGGCACCAATTCCCAGGCCGTGGCCGAGGCGACCCTGATGCTGATGCTGGCGGCGCTCCGCCGTGCCATTCCGTTTGATTCCGCGACGCGGGCGGGGCAGGGCTGGGCCCTTGACGTCGCCCACTTCGACAGGGTCGGCGAGATCGCCGGCAAGACCGTGGGTCTGGTCGGCTACGGCGCCGTGGCCAGGCGGCTGGAGCCGGCGCTCGCCGCGCTCGGTGCCCGGGTGATCTATGTCGCCACCGCGCCCAAGGATGACGCTACCGCGGAATGGCGGGAGTTGCCGGCCCTGTTGGCGGAGGCCGACATTGTCTCCCTCCACCTGCCGCAGACGGCCGAGACCGAGGGGATGCTGGACGCCGCCGCGATTGCCACGATGAAGCCGGGCGCGGTGCTGATCAACGGCGCGCGCGGCGGTCTGGTCGACGAAGCGGCAATGGTCGCGGCACTTCGGAGCGGCCAGCTTTCCGCCGCCGGTCTCGACGTCTACGCGACGGAGCCGGTGGCCGGCGACAACCCGCTGCTGGCCCTCGACAACGTTGTCCTAAGCCCGCACATCGCCTGGCTGACGCCGGAGACGCTTGCGCGCAGCTTGACGATCGCGGTCGAGAACACGCGGCGCATCCGCGACGGCGAAGCGCTGTTGCACCGGGTGGTGTGAGCGACGTGGAGTAGCAAATTCATGACCGACACCACCTGCATCCGCGCGGCCGACTGGGTGATCGCCTGGGACGAGGCGGAAGGGCGTCACGCCTACCTCCGCGACGGCGACGTCGTCTTCGAGGGCGAGACACTGCGCCACGTCGGCGCCCGCTTCGAGGGCCCGGTCGACCGGGAGATCGACGGCGCCGGCCTGATGGTCATGCCCGGCCTGGTCGACATCCACTCCCACCCAATGTCGGAGCCGATGAACAAGGGCATCACCGACGAGGTCGGCAGCTCGCGTCTCGGCATGAGCGGGCTCTACGAATACATGCCGGCCTTCCGCCCCGACGAGGAAGGCGTCGCCGCCTCCGCCGAGCTTGCCTATGCCGAGCTGCTGATGTCGGGGGTGACGACGCTCGTGGACCTCTCCGTCGCCTGGCCGGGCTGGGCCGACCTGATGGCCAGGAGCGGCCTGCGCGGTGTGTTGGCGCCGATGTACCGCTCCGCCCGCTGGTATACGCCCAACGGTCACGAGGTGCTCTACGAATGGGACGAGGCCGCCGGCAAACAGGGCCTCGAAGGCGCGCTCTCGGTGATCGACCGGGCCCGCCAGCATCCCTCGGGCCGGCTCTCCGGCATGCTGAGCCCGAGCCAGATCGACACCTGCACGGAAGAGCTACTCCGCGACAGCCTGGCGGCGGCGCGCGAGCGGGACCTCGCGATCCAGATCCACGCCGCGCAGTCGGTGGTCGAGTTCAACGAGATGACCCGGCGCCACGGCATCACGCCCATCCAGTGGCTGGAACAAATCGGTTTCCTCGGGCCCGATGCGACCATCGCGCACGCGATCTTCCTCGACCATCACTCCTGGGTCCGCTGGCACGGCCGCCGCGACCTGGACCTGCTGGCGGAAAGCGGCACCTCGGTGGCGCACTGCCCGACCGTGTTCCTGCGCCGCGGCATTCTGCTGGAGAGCCTGGGCGAATATCTGCGCGCCGGCGTCAACTGCGGCCTCGGCACCGACACCTTCCCGCACAACTTCCTGGAGGAGCTGCGCCATGCCGGCGCCATGTCGCGCGTCGCTTCCGAGGACGTATGGGACCTGGGCGCGGGCGACGTGCTGTTCGCGGCCACGATCGGCGGCGCGCGCGCCCTGAAGCGCGATGATATCGGCCGCTTGGCGCCGGGCGCCAAGGCCGATATCGTGCTGGTCGATACCACCCACCCGGCGATGCGGCCGACCCGCGACCCGTTGAAAAGCCTGATCCACGGCGCCGCCGAACGGGCGGTGCGTGACGTCTATGTCGGCGGCGAACTGGTGGTCCGGGACGGCGAGGTCCTGACCCTGGACCGCGCCGGCGCCGCCCAACGGGTACACGAGGCCCAGGCCCGCGCGGCCCGGCGCGTGCCCGAATTGGACCATGCCGGGCGCACGGCCGACGAACTGGTGCCGCCGAGCCTGCCGTCCTTCCCTCTTTCCTGAACGAGGAACCGAAGCCATGACCGAGATCAAAGTCGACCTCTACTCCGATACCGTCTCGCGCCCGACGCCGGCGATGCGCCGGGCCATCGCCGAGGCCGAAGTCGGCAACGAACAGGCCTTCGACGATCCGACCGTCAACAGGCTGGTGGCGATGACGGCCGAGCTTCTGGGCACCGAGGACGCGGTATTCCTCCCCTCCGGCACCATGTGCAACCAGATCGCCTTCCGGGTCCACTGCAAGCCGGGCGACGAGATCATTCTCGACAAGACGGCGCACCCGCTGAATTCGGAGGCGGGCGGACCGGCGGCGCTGTCCTCCTGCGCGACCCGGCCGCTGGACGGCGTGCGCGGGATCTTCACGGCCGAACAGGTCCGCGCCGCGATCAGCGATCCGGGCCGCCGCCACGCACCCCGCAGCCGCGTTCTCTCGGTCGAGAACACGGCCAACTCGGGTGGTGGCGCCATCTGGGGGATCGAGCGGGTGCGCGAGGTGACGGGCGTCGCCCGCGATGCCGGCTTACAAACCCACATGGACGGCGCGCGGCTGTTGAACGCGGTGGTGGAGACGGGCACGCCGGCGGCGGACTACGGCGCCTGCTTCGATTCCCTCTGGATCGATCTCTCGAAGGGGCTCGGCTGTCCCGTCGGCGGCCTGCTCGCCGGCTCCAAGGACTTCATCCACGAGGCTTGGTTCCACAAGCAGAACATGGGCGGCGCCATGCGCCAGGCCGGCATCATCGCCGCCGCCGGAGTCCACGCGCTGGAGCACCATGTCGACCGCCTGGCCGACGACCACGCCAACGCGCGGCGCCTGGCCGAGCGGATCCGCGCCATAGACGGCCTGGAACTGGTCTATGACGAGACCGAGACCAACATGGTCTATTTCGACGTCGCCGGCCTCAACCTGACGGCGGCCCAGACCCGCGATCGTCTGCTGGCCTCGGGCGTCCACATCGGCGCCAGCGGCCAGACCGTCATGCGCGCCGTCACCCATCTCGACGTCGACGCCGCCGGCATCGAGACGGCCAGCGACGCGCTGGAGGCCGTGGCCGGGACGGCCTGATCGCCACGGACGGTGGATGCGATCGCCGCAATGGCCCCGAAAGCTTTCGGGTTGGGTCCCGGTCGGATGATTGGGACCGAACCGGATCCGGCTGGCCGCCGGCGCGGCGCCGATGGCCGGTTGCCGCGACCGGCGCCACCGCGCTATACGGTGGGCCGCCGGAGGGATGGCCGAGTGGTCTAAGGCGCACGCCTGGAGAGCGTGTATACGGGAAACTGTATCGTGGGTTCGAATCCCACTCCCTCCGCCAACACCCCTTCCCTGATGTTCCCCAAACTTCCCATAAACTCCGATAATTCCAGGGGTTTTGGCGAATCTGCCGTCTTGATAGTTCCTGATGTTTCCCCTATATTTCCATGTAACCCCACGCAAATGCGTGGGGCTGGGGTGGGGTTACTGCAAAGGGGACGTCATGACATTGACCGCAGCGAAAGCGAAATCGATCCGCGAGCGGGGCCGCTATGGCGACGGGCGCGGGCTCTATCTGACCGTGAGTCCGGGTGGCTCGAAAGCCTGGATGCTTCGGATCGCCATTGATGGTCGGCGGCGCGACGTAGGGCTAGGCGTCTATCCGACAATCTCGCTGGCGAAGGCCCGCCAGCTTGCGGACGCGCACCGGCTGGCGGTCGCGGAAGGGCGCGACCCACTGGCCGAAAAGCGCCGGGCGAAAATGCCGACCTTCGCCGAGGCCGCGGCCAAGGTGCATGAGGCCAACCTGCCCCGCTGGAAAAACGGCAAGCACACAAAGCAATGGCTCGCCACGCTGGAGCTGTACGCCTTCCCGACGATCGGCGCGTTGGGAGTCGACCGGATCGAGCGCCGAGACGTGCTGGCGGTGCTCACGCCGATATGGGCGAGCAAGCCGGAGACCGCGCGCCGGGTCCGCCAGCGCATCCGCACCGTACTCAAGTGGGCTCAAGTGCACGATTTTGTTGAGCACAATGCGGCGGGCGAAGGGATCGACGGCGCGCTCCCCGCGATGCCGCGCTTGAGGGCGCATTTCCGCGCCCTGGCCTATGCCGAGGTTCCCGCCGCGCTCGAAACGGTCGAAGCATCGCCGGCAAGCATGGCCGCGAAGGCGTGCCTGCGCTTCCTCGTTCTGACCGCTGCCCGGTCGGGCGAGGCGCGCGGCGCGACATGGGCGGAAATCGACCTTGAGGCGCGCGAGTGGCGCATCCCGGCGGAGCGCATGAAAGGCGGCGTCGAGCACCGCGTCCCGCTGTCCGACGCCGCGCTGGCGGTGCTGACCGTGGCCGCACGCTTGCGCGACGAGTCGGGGGGGGTGGTGTTCCCGTCGCCGCGCAAGCACGGCCGTCCATTGAGCGATATGGCCTTAACAAAGCTGCTCCGCGATTGTGGCCTCGCCGACCGGGCGACGACCCACGGATTCAGAAGCGGATTCCGAGACTGGGCGGCGGAATGCACCAACGCGTCGCACGCCGCCATGGAGCTGAGCCTTGCCCACGCGGTCGGCAGCGCCGTCGAGCAGGCCTATGCGCGGTCCGATCTATTCGAACGTCGGCGCCGGCTGATGGACGCTTGGGCAGCGTTCCTGATTCGCGAGACGGCTGAAGTCGTCCAGCTCCGGCGCCGCGATGGATGACTCCCCAGCCAAAGCCTTAGAGTCCGTCCGGAGACTTTATGTAGGATTACAGAGTTTTCGGAGCATGAGTCGAATGGACGCGAGCTTGATGAAGGCGAGCGCGTTGCGGTTGAGGTTCTCCCAGTCCTTGGCCAGTCGGCGGCAGCGGTTGAGCCAGGCGATGGTGCGTTCGACCACCCAACGCCTGGGCTGGACGACGAAGCCCTTCACCCGATCGGATCGCTTGACGATCTCGGTCTCGAGATCGGGCAGGATGCCGGCCAGGGCGCGGTGAAAGACCGGCCCCTGATAGGCGCTGTCGGCGAACAATTTCCCGAGAAAGGGAAACAGACCGAACAAGGTCGCCAGCAGCGCGAGACCGCCGTCGCGATCCTGAACGTTGGCGGCGGTGACGATGCCGTGCAGCAGCAAGCCTTGCGTATCGACCAGAACATGCCGCTTCTTGCCCTTGATCAGCTTGCCGGCATCGAAGCCGTGGCTGTCGATGCGAGCCCCCCTTTTTCAGCGCTTTTCACACTCTGAGTGTCGATGATGCAGGCCGTGGGGCTGGCTTCGCGCGCGGCTTTCTCGCGGCACTTGAGGTAGAGCGCATGATGGATGCGATCCAGCGTGCCGTCCCAGTTCCACAGGCCGAGGTAATCATGCACGGTGCTTCTGGGCGGCAAATCCTTGGGCAGCGCGCGCCACTGGCAGCCGGTGCTCAGAATGTACATCACGCCGTTGATCACCTCGCGGATAGCGACGCGCCGTTTGCCGCCGCCGGGCTTGCCCGGCGGGATCAGCGGCTCGATATGCGCCCATTCCGCATCGGTCAGGTCGCTCGGATAACGCAGGTTTGTCGCGGTTGTAGCGCGGGCGGTTGTCGGCAGTCCACATGGGGCACCTCAAGAGTAAATTCACCACCCCAGAGAATCACAGTTGATTCAGCTCTTCAAGAGGGGGCGCCGGATAACCGATTCATCCGACTCATAAAGTCCCCGGACGGACACTTAGTTCGCCTTTGGGAAAAGGGCGGGCAGGACCTGGAGACGCTGGTCTCCGCTGCGCGCGCGGGTTGGTGGGTATGGGATGCGGTGAACGAGATCGCGCCGGAACGGCTCACCTTCCCGCGCCCGAAACGGCCACGTGGGCGCGATGCCCTTGTCAACAAGGGCCGCGATATTGGGATTTGGGGGGAGGTCGAAATCCTCCGCTCCATGGGGCGGTCGTGGCGCAAGGCCTGCGCCGAGATCGCCAAAAGGCACCCGATGCTGACCGCTAAGGCGGTCGAGGCAATTCATAGCAAAGTCCGCAGGGGCGCCTAAACAAATAGGGGCCGCTGCGCGGTTGATTTGTTTAGGCGGACCGCTGCGGTAGCGGCTGGCATCTTCCGACACCTAACGGGAGATTGCACATGACACATGGAATCGGAAAGCTTCTGACTCGCCGGCAGGTACAAGATCGCATCGGCGGCGTCGGCACGTCGACGCTTTATCGCTGGGTGCGCGAAGGCAGCTTTCCCGCGCCGCTTAAAATCGGCGGGAAATGCGTGCGTTGGCGCTCTGACGAAATCGAGGTTTGGCTGCAGAACTGCCCGCGCGCGACTGGCGTGGCTGCATAAGAAGAAACTCCGCCGGGCCGAGCCGGCGGAGTTTAAGGCATCGTCACGCGCTTGAAAGGAAAACGTTTGATGCGAAGCGAACCTAGCACCGTTGAGTCTCCCAACGCAATATCGAACACCACGGCGATCCTGGCCGAGATGGCGGAACGCGCTCGCGCACATTACGGTCAAAGCACGGCATCGTGGCTCGAGGCCGCCGCCGTGCTGGCGGAGGCCCGCAAAATCGCCCAGCACGGCACATGGCGGCCCTTCCTCCGCGACGCCGGCATTCCAGCGCGCACCGCGAGTAGGATGCTAGACTTTGCACGCATTGGTATTCAAATCGGCCATTTGGCCGTTTTGACGCGTGGCGAGATTTCGGCGTTGATCTCACAAGCGGGCAAGGATTTCCCGGGCCCGCCGCCCGATTGGGAGTATGCGAAAGCGCTCATTGACGCCGTCATCGAGATCGCAGCCGAACGCAATTTCGATCCCGGCGAACTGGCGCGCTTCGTCGCCGAATTCCCGGCCCACCCGGTGCCGAGGGCGCGATGACGGCCCGGCAGATACCTTTCGCGCCATCGGCGGGTTTCGTCCAAGAGGCAACGCCGCCCCGGATCAAGTGCGAGGGCTGTGGCGAGGTTCGCCCACCGGGTCCGCAGATCTGCCCATCGTGCGGGCGCGCGCGGGACGGGCTCGCCGGGACGCCGTACCCGGGGCGCTCGCTGAAGCGATACCAATGGGTCTACGACCAGCGGGTTGTCGAGATCAGAGATGACCGTGAGGCCAAGAGCATGGCTGCCAGGGCGGTGCTGCTCGCGCTGGTGCATTTCGATGGCCCAAAGGGCATGATCTTCCCCTCCATCGCCTTGCTCGCAGACATGGCGAACTGCTCGGCGCGCACCGTCAACGAAGCCCTGGCATGGCTCGAACGGCACGGCTGGATCGTCCGTGAACAGCGGCACCACCGCGGCCGAAGGACCAGCAACGTCTACTCGATCCAGCAAGCCGAAACGGCAAATGCGCCCGATGTTCTAAGAGTCCGTCCGGAGACTTTATGTAGGATTACAGAGTTTTCGGAGCATGAGTCGAATGGACGCGAGCTTGATGAAGGCGAGCGCGTTGCGGTTGAGGTTCTCCCAGTCCTTGGCCAGTCGGCGGCAGCGGTTGAGCCAGGCGATGGTGCGTTCGACCACCCAACGCCTGGGCTGGACGACGAAGCCCTTCACCCGATCGGATCGCTTGACGATCTCGGTCTCGAGATCGGGCAGGATGCCGGCCAGGGCGCGGTGAAAGACCGGCCCCTGATAGGCGCTGTCGGCGAACAATTTCCCGAGAAAGGGAAACAGACCGAACAAGGTCGCCAGCAGCGCGAGACCGCCGTCGCGATCCTGAACGTTGGCGGCGGTGACGATGCCGTGCAGCAGCAAGCCTTGCGTATCGACCAGAACATGCCGCTTCTTGCCCTTGATCAGCTTGCCGGCATCGAAGCCGTGGCTGTCGATGCGAGCCCCCCTTTTTCAGCGCTTTTCACACTCTGAGTGTCGATGATGCAGGCCGTGGGGCTGGCTTCGCGCGCGGCTTTCTCGCGGCACTTGAGGTAGAGCGCATGATGGATGCGATCCAGCGTGCCGTCCCAGTTCCACAGGCCGAGGTAATCATGCACGGTGCTTCTGGGCGGCAAATCCTTGGGCAGCGCGCGCCACTGGCAGCCGGTGCTCAGAATGTACATCACGCCGTTGATCACCTCGCGGATAGCGACGCGCCGTTTGCCGCCGCCGGGCTTGCCCGGCGGGATCAGCGGCTCGATATGCGCCCATTCCGCATCGGTCAGGTCGCTCGGATAACGCAGTTTGTCGCGGTTGTAGCGCGGGCGGTTGTCGGCAGTCCACATGGGGCACCTCAAGAGTAAATTCACCACCCCAGAGAATCACAGCTGATTCAGCTCTTCAAGAGGGGGCGCCGGATAACCGATTCATCCGACTCATAAAGTCCCCGGACGGACACTAAGCGCGAAATCTGCGTAGGAACAAGGACTGTCTAACAGGAAAGGTTAAGCTATGAATGAAGACTCTCACTCCGGTGCCGAAGATACACCAGGGGCGCCCGCGATCGACTTGGTTGCGCTCGGCGAGGAGCTGCGCCCGATCCTGGAGCGGATCGACGGCTCGAAGGGCGAGCGCTTGGCGTGCGCCATCACCGCCTTTGGGCTGGCCCTGCGGGTGGACGGGGCGACGTTTCTGAGCGCTTGTACGGCGGCAGGCAATACCCTGGGCGAGTTCGCCCGCAACGCGCCTCGGCTGCACTGAGGGGATGGCGGAAGATCGATGCCCAGAACTTTCACCCCTTATGGCGCCGGCCAAATCCCCCGCTGGAAGGGGTTATCGGGGTTGGAGATCTCTCCGCGAGTTCGCCCGCAACGCGCCTCGGCTGCACTGAGGGGATGGCGGAAGATCGATGCCCAGAACTTTCACCCCTTATGGCGCCGGCCAAATCCCCCGCTGGAAGGGGTTATCGGGGTTGGAGATCTCTCCGCGTGAACGCCGTAACGCCGTTATGAGGGCGTGACGCTATGCCGTACAAGGACGCCGTTGCGACCCGCCTCGCGGCCCGTGAGCGGCAACGCCGCTACCGGGAGCGCCAGCGGGGGGCCGCGAAGTCCAAGGCGCCCGTCCTGGTGCTCCCTGGCCCGGCGCCGGCCGATCCTGTTGGCGAGCTTGCGCGATGGGCGGCGGCGACGTTGGTGGTTCCGCCGGGTCATCCGCTGGCCGGGCAAGCGATGGCGCTCCCTGGCTTCGCCGAGGACTTCCTGCGCGCCGGATGGTCTGCGCATGAGAGCGCGCTGTGCGTCGCAAGGAAGAATTTCAAGAGCGCGTGCTGTGCAATTTTGGCGCTCGGACACTTGGTCGGGCCGCTGCGCACGTCGGGCTGGCGGGGCGCAATCGCGTCAGTGAGCAAAGAGAAAGCCGCCGAATTGCGGAACCAAGTCGCGGCGATTGCCGAGGAGTCCGGGCTCGATGTCAGGGTCCGCCGCGCGCCGTATCCCGGCCGGATCGAGAGCGCGACCGGCTCGCTTGAAGTCCTGAGCGCGGATCGAACGGCCGGCCACGCATTCGGCTTCGATTTGGTGATCGTCGATGAGACGGGTTTACTACCGGAGCGTGCAAGAGAATTGCTGGCTGGTCTGCGATCAAGTGTTTCGGCGAAGGGCGGGCGGGTGATGCATATCAGCGTGCGGGGCGACTCGCCCTTGTTCGCCGAGATCCTGGCCAACGCCGCGACCATCAAGCGCGTCTATGCGGCGCCGGAGGGGTGCGCGATAGACGATCAAGCGGCTTGGCACGCGGCGAACCCCGGGATCGCGGTTGGAATCAAGCAGCTCGGCTACATGGCGCATGAAGTTAATCGGGTGCGCGGCTCGCCGGCGGACGAGCCGAGCTTCCGGGCATTCGATCTGAATCAGAACCTGGACCCGACGCGGGAAATGATTTTGTCGCCGGACGATTTGCGGGCGTGCTTCGTCGACGATCCCCCGCCGCGCGAGGGCCGGTGCTTCCTCGGATTTGATTTCGGGGAGGCGACCAGCTCGACTGCGGCTTGTGCGATCTGGCCGGCGTCGGGCCGGCTCGAAACTTGGATGGCGTTCGGCGACGTGCCGGCGCTGGCGGAACGCGCGAGGCGTGACTCGGCGCCCTATGTCGGGATGGAGGCGCGCGGCGAGCTGCACACCTATCCGGGCCGGGTCGTCCGCCCCGAGGCCTTCCTGGCGGACCTTCAGGCGGACCTTGCCGGGTGCCGCGTCGCGGCGGCGTCGGCCGATTCGTTCAAAGATTCCGAAGTCAAAGATTTCCTCGATCGGGCGGCGGTGCGCTGGCCTATTGAGTTCCGCCGCGTCGGTGCCGGCAAGGATGGCGGGCGCGACGTGCGGGCGTTTCAGCGGCTCGTGATGCAAGGCCGATTCGCGATGGTAGAGAACCTGTCGCTTGCGACGGCGATATCGAAGTCGACCCTGAAGCGGGACTCGAACGGAAATCCCGGCCTCGACCGGGCGAGCGCGCGAGGCCGTATCGACGTGTTGTCCGCCACCGTGATCGCGGCGGGGCTGGCCGAGCCGATATTTGACCGGAAGCCGCGTCGGCGTCTCCGGGTCGCGCTGGCGGGCTAAGCCGGAATCACGTACAGACTCACGTGCCCCACCTGAGGTGCGGCTTGTTCGTTTGCAAACCTGGAGCTTAGGAACATGAACATTCGAAAGTTTCCAATCGATAGTTGGACACGGGAGCAAAACCGCCGCGGCAAACGGAGTGTTCTCTGCATAGTTTCGAACCGTTGGCTACGCTTCGGAGAACCCGCACAGCAGTCGCTCAAACTCGGCACACCCATGTGGCTCGATGTGATGACGGAAACCGAAGACGAGAACGGCGAGCTTAAATCGAGGAAGCTATGCACTCTTTGTGTCACAGTCGAACAATTGCAGAAACTCATGGATGAAATTGGTGACGGCGCCTAAGGGCAGTTTGGACGCCCGCAACCTCCTAATCCGGGCAATCGTATAAAAACTCAATGTCGCAGGCGGACATGAGCCGCCATCACGCCAGGCTGAACGCCCGCCGATGGGCGCGGGTGCGCCGTGCGGCCTTCGACCGCGACGGCTGGCGCTGTACCAAGTGCGGCGGTGCCGGGCGTCTGGAAGCTCACCATGAGCCCCCCTTGCGGCACGACGCGACCCCTTACGACCTGGACGGCATTCGCACCTTGTGCCGGACATGCCACGTCGCACGACATCGGACGGACGATATGGTTCCGGGGCGGCCGGCGTGGCTCCAATTCGTCGCGGAGATGGCCGGCGAGTGACGATATTGCGCCGCGCCGCGCAATAGCTAGTAATTTCAGTGGCTTAGCGTCGAAAATTTGTTGACATCGTAATGCGGGCACCCCAACTGCTACTCGATTTGTTCCTCTAGGGGGTGCCCAAAATGACCGATGCCCAACGCCGTCTCCGCGAGCTTCGCGACCGCCAATCGAAAGAGCGTGGCACAATGGCCGAGCTGAGCCGCGTCGACGCGCTCACGGATGAGCAGCGCAGCGAGCTTGATACCATCGAAAAGGGCGTCCCGGACCTCGAACGCCAGATCCGCGCCGCCACGATCGCGGTCGAAACCGAGGAAAGCGAACAGCGCGCCGCCGGCGAGGCCGCCCGCCAGCCGGCCGGCGACGCCGAGACGCGCGAGCGGGCCGAATTGCGCGCCAAGGTGCGGCTCGGCAGCTATGTCTCGGCGGCAATCGAACAGCGCAGCGCGGCCGGTGCCGAGGCCGAATACAACCAGTCCATCGGGATCGCCGGCAACCGCTTTCTGTTGGAACTGTTGGCGCCGCCCGAACAGCGGGCCGCGCGTGTCGAGGACCGGGAAGTTACGGGCGTCGACACCGCGACGATGCCGCGAACGTGGTTGGATCGGTTGTTCGCCGGCACCGCTGCCGAGGGCGTCGGCGTCACGATGGAATCGGTTCCGGTCGGCGCGTCCAGTCACCCCGTCACCACGGCGGGCGCGACGGCGGCGCAGCGCGGCAAATCGCAGGTAGCGGCCGATGCCGCCTGGACCATCGGCGTCACTGAGTTGAAGCCGAAACGGAACGCCGTCCGGCTCTTGTTCAATGTCGAGGACGCGGCGCGAATTCCGGGGCTCGAATCGGCGCTGACGCGGGACCTCCGCATGGCGCTCACCGAGGGCGTCGATCGGGCGATCTTCCTCGGCGTCGACACCGCGAACCCGAACACTGGCGATATCGTCGGGCTCACCACGGCGGCCGGGCTGGTCGAGAAGACCATCACTCAAGCCAACAAGATCAAGGGCGCGAACGTGCTGCAAGTGTTCGCCGAGCTGATCGACGGCAAAGCCGCGATGATGCCGAGCGACCTAAAGGCCGTGCTCGCGGTCGGCGCCAACACCTTGTGGTCGCACACTTTGGCGAACACCGGCGCCAGCGTCGACACGACCATCGCCGAATTCCTGCGGCGGTTTGGGCTCCAGTGGATGACGCGCGGCGAAATCGAGACCGCCACGGCCGCCGCCGACTTCGGCGCCTTCGTCGGGCTTGGGCGCGGGCTGGTCGGCGCGGGCGTCGCGGCAATTTGGGAAGCCGGCGAACTGATCCGCGATCCGTACAGCGGAGCCGCCAAAGGCGAGATCGCGCTGACGTTGACCTATTTGTGGGATTTCGCTTTGCCGCGCGCGTCCAATTTCGCCCGGATCTCTTTCGACGCCTGACGGAACAGGGTGGCGCCGTACCCCCGCCGCCGCCCTCCAGCTGGCCGGGAGCGCCCGACCTCCATCGCCCCCGGCCGGCGCCCCTTCGGAGACGACGGACGATGGAATTTGAGCGGCGCACAACGGGCCTGGAATTGCGAGCCGAGGGCCGGCGCTTGAGCGGGGTTGTGCTCACCTTCGGCGAAGTCTCGCCAAGCCACCGGGAGCGATTCGAGCCAGGATCGCTCCGGCTGGCTGAAACGGTTCACTTGGACCTTGGGCATGATCCGCTCAAAGCCGCCGCGTGGTTCCCCGGCGGCGGGCTGGAACTCCGCAGCGATCACTCGGCGCTACGCATGGTGGCTGAGGTCCCGAAAATTCCTGCCGGCGATGCGGCCCTGGAAATGGTGCGGTCCGGCCGCGCGACCGGGCTGAGCGTCGAATTCTCCGCCCTGAAGGAGCGGCGCGACGGCAACTTGCGGGTGATCGAAGACGCGGAGCTTCGGGGTATAGGGCTCGTCCGCAATCCCAGCTACCAGCAATCGCACGTCGAGGCGCGGCGGCGAAGCGGTCGGACGATGACGGCGCGCATCCCCGCCGGCCGGAGTGTGGAGTGCCGGTGCTCCGGTGCCGCGTGCAAATTCGCCGAGATGGCGAAGGAGGGGCTTGAGCAGGCGTTCAATTCGGCATTCCAGCAATTCGAGCACGAGGTGGTCGCCGCTTTCGGGAGCTACGACATGCCGTTGGCTTCCGTTTCCTCCGGCACGCTTCGCGGGCGAATTCTCGGCAACGGCGATGGCGAGGTCGAGATAGACCTGCCGGCCGATTGCGTCGGCGCTGCGACCCTGGCCGCGCATGAAGCCGCCGGCGTGATCGTGCGGCCCCATATCGACTCGGCCGCCGCCGCGTCGACGGTCGAGGGCGAGACCCGCGTCTATCAGACCATGCCGATTCGGGCGTTCCTGGTGAGCGCGACAGATGCCCGCGAGGGCTGGCCGCGGCCGATGCTTACCGCCACGCCCGACGAGCTGGCGCACGCCAGCGCGCCGCGCCTGCGGGGGTTGCCGAGGTGGCTGTAACGCTGACCGCCGCCGAGCTGGCCGAAGCTGTCGGCGTCGACGCGCCCACGGCGACGCGGCTTCTGGCCGTGGCGACAGAACTTGTGACGCGATACGCGCCGGAGGCGCCGGACGCGATATCGAACGAGGCCGGAATCCGGTGCGCCGGTTGGATTCGGGAGCAACCCGCCGCCGCGATCACGAGCGAGACCGAAGGCGATATTCGGACGAGCTACGCGCCGACGATGCTGTCCGCGCTCAGACATAGCGGCGCGATGGGCCTTCTCTCGCCCTGGAAAATTCGCCGGGCGGGGGCGATATGACGCGGCGGCTTGCCTTGCGGCGATTCCCGGATGAGGTCGTTCGCCGGCGCCAGGGGCCGGGCGGCTTCAACGAATATGGCGAATTCGCGCCGGGCGCGGTTGTGGAAACGATTTTCCCGGCAAGGGTTTTGCCGCTGTTGCTTTCGGACTCGGATTTTGTCGGCGGGGCATCCCTCGTAGAACGCCTGAAAGTTTTCGTGCCGCGCGGGATCGCCCGCCGCCGGGGCGAAGCCGACGCGCTTGCTTGGCATGGCGCCGCGCTTGCTTGGAATGGCGAACCGCTGCGATGGGGCGGCGGCGACGGGGCGCTGATCGAGGATGATTCGATTCCGTTCCTGGCCGCGTTCGAGGACCGGCAGGCCGACGTGTTGGTGCACGCGGGCGTCGCTTATGTCGTTGAAGAGTCACAAGACTGGCCGCGCTTCACGCGGGCAATTGTACTAAGGGAAACGTGATGCGCTGGCCATGGCAGCGGGAAACCCGCGAAGCAATCGGCGGCTATACCGAGATCATCTCCCGGTTGGTCGAGGCGCAGGCGGCTGGAACCACCCAGCAAGCGAGCGCCACCGCCGCCACGGAAGCCGTCGCCGGTTTGTTGTCGCGAAACTTTGCGGCGGCGATGGTCGAGGGTCCGGCCGACATTGCCGAGATCGTGACGCCGCGGTGCCTGGCGCAGATTGGCCGCGACTTGGTTCGCGTCGGCGAATCGCTTCACGTTATCCGGTACATGGGCGATCGCTTGATGCTGGTGCCGGCGTCAACTTGGTATTGGCAAGGCGATGCTGATCCGGCGACGTGGCTTTGCACCGCGACGGCATACGGGCCTTCCGGCTCGTCAACATGGCGGGTGCCGCAATCGTCAGTGATTTTCGTCGTATGGGGCTCCCCGACCGCCCGGCCCTATCACGGATTGTCGCCGTCGAGCTGTGCGGCCGATACCGCCCGGCTGAATGCCAACGCCGAGCGATCGCTTGCCGACGAAGCGGGCGGGCCCGTCGCCCAGCTCTTGCCGGTTCCGCAGGATGGAGGCGACGACTCCGAAGACGATCCGCTCGCCATGCTCCGCAAGGATATCCGGGACGCCAAGGGCAAGGCGTTGCTGGTCGAAACTGTCACCGCCGGCTGGGGCGAAGGCAAAACCGCCGCGCCTCAATCCGATTGGAAGCAACAACGCCTTGGCCCGGCACCGACCGAGGCGATGGTGCAGCTCGCCGACGCCGCGTTCGCCCGGGTGCTCGCCGCTTCCGGTTGCTCCCCGGCGCTGTTCGACGACGCGGACGGAACGAGCAAACGAGAGGCGCTTCGCCAGTGGCACCTCGGCACGGTGCAACCGCTCGCGCGGCTGCTGGAGCATGAGCTATCGACGAAATTCCAGGTCACGGTGACGCTCCGCTTCGACCTCTACAACGTCGATCTGGCCGGTCGGGCGCAAGCGTTCCAAAAACTCGTTGCGGGCGGCGTGGCCGTGGACCAGGCGTTGGCAACGACCGGGCTGCTGGTGTTTGACGAATGACCAAGCCTGCCCGGAATGCGACCGGCCGCGCCGGAACCGGGGCCGAAGCGGGGCCTACCGCTTCCCGAGCGTGGTGCTATTCGTGGGTCTGATTCCAAATCCTTACGAAAAGATTAGTTTTTTCAAGGACTTACGAGTCCTGTTCGAATCCCACCCCCTCCGCCAACGGCTAAGTTATTGTTTTTAATTAAGGTTTTTCGACCCTTGAGCGCGCTAAATCGACGGAGCGATTCGGTGCCCCTCAAAGGGCGAAAAATATCGGCAACCAAAAGCATGGCGGTACAGGCGGTCGCGAGCGAACCGGTTCCCGATTTCAGGCGTGCGATTTTTTCGCACTTCTTATCCGTTGCTGGGAACGTAAGAATATCCGACGATCCCGCTGCGATCATAAAACAATAGACCTTGAGATTTTATCGATCCAACAAAGATTTTCGAAAAAGAATTATGAAGCGAACTGCGCGGCCAAGTCATCCACGCAACCGAGTCATTCCTCGCGTAGCAGGCGGACCAACGGCAAGACCGTCTCTTCGAGTATCTCGGAGGAAAGAGGGCCGACGTGACGATACCGGATCACGCCGGCCCTATCGATCACCAAGGTTTTCGGGATACCATGGGCGCCCCAATCGGCGGTGACCCGTCCACTCTCGTCTGCTCCGACGGCAACATAGGGGTTGCCCCACTCGGCGAGCCAGTTTACGGCGTTGGATCGCTTGTCCCTGTAATTAATTCCATAAATGTCCGCGACCTGGTCTTCGGCGATGCGCATCAGGAATGGATGCTCGGTCCGGCAAGGGAAGCACCAGGACGCAAACACGTTTACTAAGACGACTTCCCCGGCACGGAGGTCGGCGCTCGAGAACCCCGGTACCCCCGCGCCCTCGACGGGCGGCAAAGAAAAGTCCGGGACGGGATCATCGATCAAAACCGACGCTACATCCCCGGAGTCTCCGTCGTGGTCCAGCCACCAGAGAAACGTTGCGGCGACGATCCCAAACAACAGGAGCGGCACAAAGTAGATAGACATTTTCGATATTACGAAATTCATGTGCAATGCCGTCTATTATCCCAGATAGGGCCGTGGTATTTCGTGTTGTTCCGGGGTCGGGAATATGGGGGAAGTCCCAGTTGCCGTTGAAAAGTCGAGGCAGGTGTCGTTCACCTGGAGCCGCCAGGCTCTGGGTGTTTATTCCGTCGAGGAGAACAACGCCATGACCGAGATTACACGGAATGGCCTTGCCTCGAAAACATCCGGTGAGCCCTTGCCGATGCGGGCGGACGCGGAAGCGCTCCATGGGACTTTCCCAAACGCGCGGCGAGAGGAACCACGGTCTCGAGAGAAGTCACAAGGTTTGGGCCGCATCCACGCCCCCGACGATTATCGCAAGTCACAACATTGCTTTCGCGGCCAAGTGGTCCGCACTCTCCCATTCCGAATGAAACAGCCGATTTTCGGTCTCGCGGGCGGATTGACCCGTCAAGCGTGTGCCGCTGTCGCCAATTTCGGTGGAGAAGTCAATATCACGGTGGACGGGATAAAATGTGCGTGAGCCGGGCGTTTGGTTCTATCGCGCGGGGCCAACGCCGCCCATCATTGGGACGGGGCCCGGAAGCGAGGCGGGGGTGCGACGCGGCGAAAACAATCCGTCGAGGTGGGGCTGGATCCTGGTGGGGGCCGGCCTCCTGGCGTTCGGCGCGGCGGCGCAATCGGACGACGGCGCGCTCCGCGCGACCGAGCACCTCAAAATCGAAATCCCCAAACAGCTCGACGCCGAGAAAGCCGAGAAGATCTACCAGTCGATTGCCGGCGAGCTCACGACCTTCTATGCCATGTCGCGCGAGCCGGCGGCCGGCACTTATCGGAACTGGCAACGCTACAACAGCGCTCCCTACCTCTGGCGATGTCCCGCCCAATGTTGAAAAGTGCGAGATAGGCATCGTCTGATCGAGAGGCTACGCGGCCACCTCGATGTCTTCAATGACGGACTTTGCTCCGGCCTTTCTCACCGCCTCCCGCAGGGCGGCGTCGAGGATGGGGAGCTGGCGGTGGGCCTTGAGGCGGCGGAAGGTCTTTTGCGCCTCCAAGAGGCCGGCGGCGGTCCAACGCAGCGCCATCTCGGCGTTGCGCCAGCGCTTGACGTTCCGCTGCACCGTCCGGACGGTGCCGATCGCGTTCTCGATGGCGTTGGTGCAAGCCAGCGAGTGTCGAAGTTGCGGCGGGAGGCCGAGCCGGATCACGGTCAGGATCTCGTCCAGGCCCTCCAGGATCGAGCCCGAGACGCCGGGTGCGTCATGCTCCAGACGGCGGGCGAGGTTGCGCAAGAGCCGTTCGGCCTTGGCCGCGTCGTCCTGCTGCCAGGCCTGCCGCAAGACCTTCCTGACGCCGGCATGGAGGCTCTCGTCCAGCCGGTCCGTGATGTTGCGCCCCTTGTGCACCTGGCAGCGCTGGAGGGCCGCCGCCCGCCCGAAGGTCCGCCGGATCGCCTTCGAGAGCGCCTTGGCGCCGTCGACGATGTAGAGCCGAGGCCGTTCGGGATCGAGACCGCGCTCGATCAGGTTGTCGAGCATGGCTTGCACCGTGGCCGCGTTCTCCGTCGCGCCCTCGGCCAGGCCCAGCACGTGCTTCGCGCCGCCGGTGTCGATGCCGATCGCCGCCACCATCAGGTGATCGCCGACATGGAGCCCGTCGATCTGGAGCACCACGAGATCGAGATCGTCGAGCGGGCTCGCCAGCCAGGCCTTCAGCTTGCTTCGCGTCAACGCCACGAAACGGCGCGAGACCGCCGACTTCGAGGTTGCGTCACCCGATGCCGCCGGCAGATCGCCGCCCGCATCGTCCGGCAGGCGCACCGCGCGGGCATACTTGCGGGTCGAGACGTTGATCACCATCAGATTCATCGCCCAGGCTTGCAAGAGTTCGGGTTCCGACAGCAGCTCCCAACTCGGCAGGCTCATCTCCCGACCCGCGAAGTCCCCCACCCGAGGGCGCTCGACCTTCACTTTGCCGCCGTGGTAGGCGATCTCGCTCCGGGTCGTGCCCCATCGATGGCCCTTGCGCTCGCCCGAGCCGGCGTGGCGCGAACCGCACAAGGCTTCCGCGTCCGCCGACATCATCTCGTTCAAAGACTCGAGGCCCGCCAAAAGGCAGAAGCGATCGACGCTCATGCGCAGATCGTCGAAGGCCTCCGGCATCGATGGCAAGAGCCGACAGGATGGTTCCGAGGAACGGTCGTTGCGTGTAGTCTTGGTCATGGCGTCGTTCTCCTTGATGGAATCAGCACCCAGAGCCTAGCGGCTCCAGGCGGACGACGCCTACTTCAGCTTTTCAACAGAGCCCGGGACATCCCCCTACCTCTCGGCGACTCACGGCAATCGCTACGTCAACAACTACGCGGACGCCAAGGCGAAGGGTTACGAGAGCATGAAACCGGGCATAAAGATGCCGACCGGCGCCGTCTTCGCCAAGGACAGCTTCACCGTTACCGCGGAGGGCGAGGTGTTCGGCGCCGCGCTCTTCATCATGGAGAAGCTCGCGCCCGGGGCGAGCCCCGAGACCGCCGATTGGCGCTATGTCGAAATCCTGCCCGGCGGCAGCTATTCGGGCGATACGATCGGCGACAACGCCGCCGACATGGCCTACTGCCACGCCTGCCACAAGATCAAGGCGAAGTACGACTACCTCTATTATGTGCCGAAGAACTATCGCCGCTGAAGCGCGCCGACCGAGGCGATCGGTCGCGTCGTGGCTCGACATGGAGATCATGACGGTTTGCCTTGGTCGGTTTTTATGACCGGCGGCGCTTCCGGGCCGATGCGCATCGCCGCCGAAGGCGCCTTGTGGGGCGCCATCCAGGCGCGCCGACGACTGACCGACAGCGTGATCCTCGGCGACGACGCGTCGGTTCAATGTCGGCCGGCATGCCTTGTGCCGGGTTCACGCCGAGCGGTTGATCCACAAGCCGGATGCCTTCACCGACCACCAGCGGCGGGAAAAGGAACGGATCCAAGCCCGGCTCTGGTCGCTCTACGCCGCTCTGAAGGCTATCGCAAAAAGCCGAACAAAAGGCGCCGTGGGCAACTGGCGCGCCGCTTCGATGTACGCTTCACCACTAAAACCGCCCGTGTCGGCCTGGATCGCCTGCTGGCCCGCCCGCATGCCAACCGGCACGAATTGCTGGTCGTCCTCGACCGCCCGGAGGTACCGCTCAACACCAACGGCTCGGAAAACGACATCCGCGCCATGGTGACCCGGCGAAAACTCTCCGGCGGCACCCGTTCGATGAACGGCGGGCGGGCCCGCGACACCTTCCTCGCCCCGATTGAAGACCCGTCGCAAGCTCGGGCTTTCGTTTTGCATTACCTCGGAGACCACCTTCTGGTCCCAGGCGCCCCATCCGTGCCGGCCTTGCCCGACCTCGTCAGACAACGCCAAATCGAAATGACCTGGTCGCCCGGACATTTGCCCCGGTTACCGTCGTCCTCACTAGTGGCTTGACTCTAAGGCATGTTTTCCCCAAGAATGATCGCCGTCCAGAAGAAGAGATTGTTGACTTGACCGTGGTAGCCGAAGAACCTTCGACGGCGTCGAGCCAGAAGGCCGAAGAGGGGGTGAAGTGAATGTGGTGGTGGAGATAGCAGACCTTCCGAGCCTTGACGGTCGATCGTATGATCGTCGAGGATCATGTGGACCTCGCGGATGGCCGTGGCCTCGTGATTGAACTCCGAAAATGAATGGGCACCTGTAGTGATGGCAGAAGATTATCAGCTTAAACACGTAGGAACCGTAGCGGGCGTAATTGGCGTTGTTGTATTATTGCTGGGATTGGCGGGACTTCTTCTTACTCTTATGACTTAGCCTCGTGTGGTCAACGCCCCATGTTTGTCGGCATTACAACATGGGGAATCGTTACATTAATGCTACGCCACGACGCGGTTAGGTATTTTTTCGGGCGTTTCGAAGCTAAACGCATACGAGCATAGTTAGTCGACGTTTGCAAGATTTAAGCGCTGCAACGATGACCAAGTGGGTCCGCTAATTCCCGTGTATTATGCCATTTGAGTGCATGTTTGCCGACCGTACAATACCGAATACCGTAAGCCGGAGCGTATACTGGTCAAGGGAATCAACGGAAAACAGCAAAATAGAACAGGCGGGTCCGATGCTTTGGGCTGGATTGATAGGCGGATTACTTGTAAGTGTACTCATCATGTGCGGAATTTGGTTGTTGATTAGACACTTGGATGATTGAGATGTTCCAGGAGTCGCCGCCATGGCTTCCGATGCCCATGATGCAAGACCCCGTCGTCGGCCCTCGCGATCGGTCGGTTCGGAACCTTTGACGGCATTCAGCCGCGACGAAGATTTTGGCGTAAAGTGGAAGACTCCGCGCGGATGGGGCAAACCCCGCCTATCGTCCCTCGGCCATATCCGCTAATACAGAAGCGCGGCTTCGATTGCATCCGCATCCATCGGCTTGGCAAGGTAGTCGACGGCAATTGCCTTCATTGCTGCGACGGCTGTCGCCAGGTTGGCGTAACCGGTGAGCATCACGATCCGCGAGATTGGACGCACTTGGCGGATGACGGTGACGATTTCGAGGCCGCTGCCATCGTTCAGCCCGAGATCGAGAATCGCATAAGCCGGCGGCTGTTGTCGCGCGGCGTCGATCCCTTCGGTCACCGACCCGACCGAGGTGACGGCGAACCCGCGCTTTTCCATCGCACGCGCCAGACGATTTCGGAACGTTGCGTCGTCGTCGACGATCAGGAGCGAGAGGTCGATTGTCAACGGCGGAGTAAAACCCGGCCATGTGGCGGAGCAAAAGTGGGCCACTTTGGTTCGGTGAGGAGCTTGTCCCCGTAGTCCACGGGAGGGACCCACGCGCGGCGTGGACTGCCCCTCAGCAGGCAAAGGCCGCGGCGCGCGTGGGAGGGGCCTGTGGGCCCACGGGGGCAAGCGGATGCCGCTCAGGCGCTTTTTGCGGGTTTCTGTTTTCTTCGGCTCTGCTTGAGGCGGAAGCTTTCGCCGTTCATTTCCAGGATATGGACGTGGTGGGTCAGGCGGTCCAGCAACGCCCCCGTCAGGCGTTCTGAGCCGAAAACCTCCGTCCACTCGTCGAATGGCAGGTTGGAGGTCACCAGGATCGAGCCACGCTCGTAGCGCTGGCTGAACACCTCGAACAGCAACTCGGCGCCGGTCTTGGAGAGCGGCACGAAACCCAGCTCGTCGATGATGAGGAGCTTGAGGTTGGCGAGCTTCTTCTGGAACCTCAGCAGCTGTCTGTCATCGCGCGCCTCCATGAGCTCGTGGACCAGGGCGGCGGCGGTGGTAAAGCCGACCGACAGGCCCTTCTGGCAGGCGGCAAGGCCGAGGCCGAGCGCAATGTGACTCTTGCCGGTGCCGGAATTGCCCAGAGCGATCACATTCTCCCGGCGCTCGATGTACTCGCATCGTGCCAGCTCGAGGACCAGCGCCTTGTTGAGCGAGGCGATCGCTTTGAAGTCAAAGCTGTCCAAGCTCTTGACGGTCGGGAACTTCGCTTGCCTGATTCGCCGCTCGACCATGCGGCGCTCGCGGTCGATCAGTTCCAGCTCGGCCAGGCGGAGCAGGTAGCGCACGTGGTCGGCGCCCTCGCTGGCACACTGGCGAGCCAGCTTGTCGTACTCCCTGAGGAAGGTCGGCAGCTTGAGGGCCTTCAGGTGATGGGCCAGCAACACCTGCGGCGTGTCGCTCACGGCGCCGCTCCGCCCAGCAGGCTCATGTAGCTGGCGGCGGATGTGGTGGTCACCTGGGCCCGCGGCAGATAGGGATAAACGTTCAAGTCGAGCCGGGGGGGTCGACGCTCGACGCGACACAGCACCAGGTGCTTGACCGCATCATAGCCGATGGCGCCTAACCGCAGGGCATCGCGGATGGCACCGTGCACCTCCTCAAGGGCAAAGGTCTCCAGAAGACGGAGCACTTGCACGTACTCCCGCTTGCCGGCCTTGCCCATGCGGGCTTCAAGCAAGCGGCGCAGGTTGGCGTACGCCTCGGGCAGCTTCCAACCGGCCAGCGGGGCGGCTTGATCGAGGGCACCGATCTTCCGCTCCCGCAAGGCCAGATAGTGGATCGGCTCGAAGATCAGGTCCTCTCGTTCGTAAGAGCGTGGGTGCCGGGCGATGACCTCGGCGGCGCAGCCGATGACCACCTCGTGCACGTAGCCACGGACCCAGACCTCTTGGTGACCGTAGGCGACGGGCACCGAGTAGTCGTTGCCCCGATAGCGCACCAGGGAGAGCGAATTGACCCGCGTGCCCTCCTTGTCGCAGGCCTCGAAAGGCGCCGGCGGCAATTCCATCAGCTTCTCCCGGTCGCATCCGAACCGCTCGCCGATGGTCTCGCGATGGCCGCGCAAGACGTCGCTTTCCCGTCTCCGACATTGATGTTCCAGGTGAGCGTTGAAGGCGTCCCAGCTCGCAAACCGGGGGATGGGAACCATGAAGTTCCGGCGGGCGTAACCGACCAGCCCCTCCACCTTGCCCTTATCATTGCCCTTGCCGGGGCGGCCATATCGATCCTGGAACAGATAATGGGATTGAAGCCCGCTGAACGCTCGCGTTCGTTGCCGCGTGCCGTCCGGCAGGATGCGCGACACCAGGCACTTGTCATTGTCGTGGAGAATCGATTGGGGAATGCCGCCGAAGAAGGCGAAGGCCCCGTTGTGGCCGTCCAGCCAGGCCTCCGTCGCCGCCGCCGGGTAGGCCGCAACGAAGCAGGCATCGCCGTGGGGAAGGTCCATGGCGAAAAAATGCGCCCGCCGCTTGACGCCGGCGATGATCGCATCCGCCTCGCCAAAGTCCGCCTGAGCGTGACCCGGAGGGTGCGCCAGCGGCACGAACATCTCACGCTGGCGACGGCGCCGTTCCCGGACGTAATCCTTGACGATGGTCTGTTTGCCCGCAAAGCCATGCTCGTCGCGAAGACGCTCGAATATCCGCTTCGCCGTGTGGCGCTGCTTGCAGTGAACCGTTCGGTCCTCTTCCAGAATACGGTCAATGATATCCCTGAAGGGGTCCAGCTTCGGGCGCTTCGGTGGCTGGCGGCGGCGGTAGCCAGGCGGCTCCGAGTGCCCGAGCATCTTCCTCACCGTCTCTCGCGCCATGCCAAACCGACTCGCCGCCTCTCGCTGACTCAGCCCATCAACATGGCACGCCAGCCGAACGCGTGGATAAAGGTCCACGGTATACATCCTCCCACCTTCCATCCCGAAAAGGATCGAAGGCTACAGGTGGCAGAGTTTTACTCCGCCCGCAGCCGGGCAAATCCCGCCGCTTCCGTGGTCTAATTTGTCACCGCCGCACACATCACAGCCATGGACGAGTGGAGTGGGCGCCAAACTCCGCCATCCTCCAAGCGCAACAACGTGAGGCGTGGAGGTGACCCAATGTCAGCGGCTTCGCGAGACCGGCTTGTGGAATTATGGTCATGCGATGCGTTGGGAGGGCATTGTCAGAGGAAACTTGCTTGAGTTGTCGGGGGTGCTGGTCCTAGCATCGGTGGATGAGAAACCCATTCCGATATTTCAAGACGTCACCCGATGTTATCCGCCTGGCGGTGATGATGTATATCCGCTTCCCCCTGTCGCTGCGGCAAGTCGAGGACCTGCTTCATGAACGAGGGATCGATATCTGCCATGAGACGGTGCGGTTCTGGTGGAATCGGTTTGGTCCGATGCTTGCCGCAGAGATCAGGAAGAAGCGATCGGCAGCTCTGCGGACCTTGCCGCAGTGGCGCTGGCACCTGGACGAGGTCTTCGTGAAGATCAATGGTGAGATGCATTATTTGTGGCGGGCGGTGGATCACGAAGGCGAGGTGCTTGAGGTTTTTGCCACGAAACACCGAGATCGCAAAGCTGCGCTGGCGTTTCTCAAGCGGACGATGAAGCGCCATGGTCGACCAAGGGCCATCGTCACTGACCGCCTTCGCTCATACGGTGCGGCGATGAACGTGATCGGTAATGCTGCCGCTCAGGAGTGCGGTCGCTGGCTCAACAACCGGGCCGAAAATTCGCATCAGCCGTTGCGGAGACGAGAGCGGGCGATGGCGAAGTTCAGGGACGTGAAGACCCTTCAGAAGTTCGCTTCCGTCCATGCCTCGCTTCACAACCACTTCAACCAAGATCGCCACCTCAACCGTCGCGACATCTTCAAGCAAAACCGCGCCGCTGCCCTGGCCGAGTGGCGCCAGCTTGCGGCCTGAGGGCGGGTGCATCACGACCTTCGGATACCGGTTCGCATTAGTCTGATGGTATGGACGCCCCCTACGGCTTCACGATGAGCCATACTGGAGTGTGTTGAACAACCCAGACAGAGGGAGCGTCCACGATGGATATTACGACAATTGGGTTTGATCTGGCAAAGACGGTGTTCCAGGTTCACGGTGATGATGGTGAGGGACGACCGGTACTACGGCGGAAGCTGCGCCGCGGGAAGGTGCTGGCGTTCTTCGCCGGATTGCCATCCTGTCTTGTCGGTATGGAAGCCTGTGCCTCTGCGCACTATTGGGCTCGGGAACTGCAAGCACACGGGCACAAAGTTCAGCTGATTCCGCCTCAATACGTTCGTCCCTTCGTCAAAACGAATAAGAACGACGCAGCGGATGCGGAAGCGATCTGTGAGGCAGTGACGCGTCCGACGATGCGCTTTGCACCGGCGAAAAGCGCCGAGCAGCAGTCGGTTCTGATGCTGCACCGGGCCCGAGAGCTGTTGGTCCGTCAACGCACGATGGTGATCAATGCGCTGCGCGGCCACTGTGCGGAGTTCGGACTGATCGTCGCTCAGGGGGCGTCGAAGGTGGAGGAACTGGTTGCCATTATCGAAGATCCCGGCGATGTGCGACTGCCGCCTCTGGCACGCGAGGCGCTTGGCTCTCTGGTTGAGCAGCTCCGCTCTGCTCAGGCCCGGATCAAGCAGCTGGAAGTGACGCTTTTGGCATGGCACCGCTCCAACGAGGCGAGCCGCCGTCTTGCGACGATCCCCGGCGTCGGTGTCATCACCGCGACGGCGCTGGTCGCGACGATCGGCGATGGCGCACAGTTCCGCTCGGGCCGACAGCTTTCGGCCTGGCTCGGTCTGGTGCCCCGGCAGCACTCGAGTGGCGGCAAGGATAGACTGGGACGGATATCGAAGCGCGGGGATGGCTATATCAGGCGCTTGCTCGTGCATGGTGCGCGAACCGTGCTGCGCTGGCGCCGCGCCAAGCCGGGCACGGGGCCTGGCTGGACCGACCGGCTCCTGGCGCGGCGGCCGACAAACGTGGTGCTGGTCGCCATGGCCAATAAGACAGCCCTTGTCGCCTGGGCGCTGCTCAGGTACGAGCGTATCTACCGACCGACGCCGGCATAGCCAGCTGGCAAACCGGGATCAAATTGCGAGGGTAACGACGATTTGATGGCGAAACAGGGTTCCACCCGAGATCGGCCAAACCCGGGCATTGTCCGAGAATCAAGCTCGTTAGTCTGACTGGGCGTCGATCTTTCGGATTCCATCAGGGCCAGCGGTCAGCGTACCGCAGCGAAAAGGCCGGATACATGACTGCAAGCTCTACCGCCGATTCAAATCAGTTTTCCCCTTGCAACACCGGGGGCGTCCATACATGACAATGCCCTCACGGTAGCTGCTCCTTCCGTGGGGCATCCTTCAAGGCTACTGCTTCTTGCGTTCCGTCATCAAACACAGGTGCAGGAGGGAGTAGTAGGACAGAACCCGTTTGGGCCACGGCTGCACTCGCACCGTGGCGAGATAGCGGTTGATCGTATCGACATGGAAGGCAGCGATCACGGTGTCGACTGCGTAATCCAATCCCTTCGTCCCCTTCACGCGCGCGGCATCGCGTAAAGCACAGGGACGGAAAACGTATTCGTGCAGTTCCTTTCTGTAGAACTCGTCTTCCCTGCGAGCCTCTGCTATCACCGCTTCTCTGGGTAGGCCGGGAGGCTGTACGCGAAGCCCTTGGAGCGTGCATGCCAACTTCAATTCCTGGTCCCTGATCTGGCTGCAATCGGAAGCAACCGACGATCCGTTGGCAAAGATGCAGACCTCCACGCCGAGTGCGCCGACGATCCGTTGACGCCACAAGGAACGAGCCATAGGGTTTCTCCCATGAAAAAGGATCGAAAGGTCGGGCCTCCCGGGGTGACGCCGGAACGGGCCGCGCCGGCAAATGCCGCTCTCCCGCCAGTCGACGCCTCGCCTTCGGCAATCGCCAAGGCGATCTTCCTGCGCGGGGCGTCGCCAAGGCCGCCGCAGCCCGAAGAAGGCGAGGAAGACGCTACAGGAGCATCCAGCGATTCCCGTCACCCGGGGGAAGACGATCCGGCCCAAACAGGATAGGTAGCCTTCGCAGGGGCGGAATGCGCCCCTTCTCTTCGATATGTCGGGCCAGTTCGCTTTGCAGATCTTCGGGCAGACCCAGATATCCCTGTCGCCTGCGCTCCGGCAGGTCGGACAAGAGATCACCCAAGGCACGTGCCATGGCGGACTCCATGCGTTGGAGCCTTGACCTGCGACACGCGCCTTGGTATTCGGGAAATAGCTGCGGCGCGGCCGGCCAAGGCTCGGGTTCACAACAAAGCCCCCAGGGTCCCACACCCGGGGGCTTTGCCGTTATAGCAGACCACCCCCGCCTCGGGCAACGGAGCGCGTAGTCAGCTATATAATTCCCAAATGCTTGTCGTCGTAGTCGGTCACTTGATCGGACCAGGGGACCTCGCCAAGGATCTCCGGATCGGGCTCCGGTTTGGCCATAGGATTTCTCCTTCGTTTGAACGGCGCTTGGCGATCGCGTTCAATCCCGTGGACCGTTACGTTTCTTTGGTTTCAGGATAACATCTTTTCGATGTAGCTTTTGGCGTCTGGGTTGTACCTTGCAATTTGTTTTATCGTTTGTTGAGGACTTCGATACCGATACATTGGCTTGATATCCGTGGTTGCAAGTCGAAAACAATGATAGGTAATCGCGTAGAAGATGTCGGCACCGTACATTTCGGGCAACGAGGGAAATCCAGCAGGGGGTCTGAATAATAATTGGAATGGATCGATTAGAATGTCCAATGGAGAGGCATCGATACGACCTTTTCGTTGTACGCAATCAAAGGAGCGGTACGCAAGGCACAGTTAAGGAATTCTTTGTCGGGCGCATTGATGTGATATTGAAGATCAAAGTCCGCGATGAGATCTTGATGACTACCGTGAATCAGGGTCACGTCCGGTATTTTCGGATATATGTGCCTAACGGTGAGCCTGATATCGATGGGCGTGCAGTGTCCTATGGAACACCACGCGTGATCTCTTGTGTCGCCTACGGAATGGTATGAGTCATGTTCCGGATGATACAGAATGAAGTCGCCAAGACAGATATCCGCCTGTTCCTTCAAGAGCCGCGCCAATCCGTATAAATGTAATGCGTGTTCACGGCAAAACCATCCCAAATCTCGTCCGCCTAGTGGGGAGAATCCCGGACGCTTAGTATAAATGTGATTAAGCTCGGGTTTTACTTTTTTAGAGAGGATTTCCGTAAAATCCATGAGTTTTTCCAAATTCGATTATGTGTTGTAGAGATAAGAAGGGTCGTGTCCGATAGTTGGTGGAAATTGGTTTTTGGCGTAGCTCCCGATCACGATGGTTGCTCAATCAGGCGGCGAGGTCAATCGGCTTCTTGACCGGCGCTTGCTCGAGTGTTTGCCAGGCACCGACGCGGCGCATGGTGATCTGCCCCGAGGGCATTGTCACGTTAACGCCGTGGCTTCGGCACGGCCGGTGCTTTAGGGTCTCTGAATGTGCAAGATATCTTACCGTCGTCACCGCTTTCCGCCGATCATCATCCAGCATGCCGTCTGGCTGTATTGCCGTTTCACGCTGAGCTATCGGGACGTTGAGGACCTGCTTGCCGTGCGTGGTCTAGACCTCTCGTATGAGACAGTTCGAAGATGGGTCTTGAAATTCGGCCGGGCATATGCGCGGCGGGTTCAACGTCGGCGGCCACGACCGACCGAACGATGGCACTTGGACGAGAGTGCGCCACGAAGGCGCGAAGGAGGAGCCATGAGTTAGGCAAGTCCTAAGCAGCCATGCTGCACAGGAGATGAGGGTATGGCCCCTCGAAGCCGGCTTGCAGGAGCAGGCTTCAAACCGCCTCAAGCTGCTGTCGTAAAGAGCGATGGTGGTGAGCGTTGAGGAAAAGGTTGGATGAGATCCGGTCAGGTGAGGTCCAAGGAGACGAGCGCAAGCGAACCGCTGATGACGTGTCGAAAAGTACAAAGAAGTCGTCAAAACCGGGTGGGTTTCGTTAGCCCGGGAGAAGTCTGGGAGATAGCCTGCTTACTGCCCAGATGGCGTCCGGCATAAAGGCGGCGTGACCTTGGTTCAGGCTCTTGTGTGGAACGTGGGAACCTGTCGCCGCGATGCAAAGGGAGAAGTCCAAGTGCAAGCCCCACGAGACGAGCGTACCGATGCGGGGCACAGGGACGGAGTTGCGCGTAGTAGTGAAGAAGGCTCTGTAATGGAGCTGGAGCGAAGGCGCGACACTGTTCAGCTTTATCGAGAGGCCAACCGCAATGCGGGAGCAACCTTTGGCTAAAGCAAAGGCGTGGTGAAGGCGTACCTGGAACCAGAATTGGAAAGGTATTTCCACTCGGATTCCTATGGGTATCGGCCTGGCAAGTCGGCACTAGAGGCCGAGGGCGTGGCGCGGCAGCGATGGTGGCGCTATGACTGGGTCCTCGATCTCGACATCCAGGCGTTTTTCGACACCATTCCGCACGATCTGCTGCTCCGGGCGGTGCGAACGCACACCGACTGCAAGTGGGTGCTGTTGTACATCGAGCGGTGGCTGACGGCCGCCGTGCGGCTGGAGGACGGCACCCTGGAGCCTCGGGAGAAGGGGACCCCGCAGGGTTCAGTTGTTTCGCCCCTGCCTGCGAACCTCTTCTTGCACTACGCGTTCGATCGGTGGATGGCTCAGCACCATCCTGACATTCCGTTCGAACGCTTTGCCGACGATGCCGTTTGTCACTGCAGCAGCGAGCCTCAAGCTCGAAGGTTGCAGGCGGATCTCAAGCGACGGTTTGCTGAGTGTGGACTGACGTTACACCCAAGCAAGACGCAGATCGTGTATTGCAAGGATAACGTCCGACGAGGGCACTACCCGATCCAGAAGTTCGACTTTCTCGGCTATACGTTCCGGCCGAGACTATCGATGAACCGATGGGGCAAGACCTTCGTCAACTTCAGTCCGGGTATCAACAATCAGGCCGCCAAAGCGATCCGTCAGACCATTCGAGAGTGGCAGCTCAGCTGTCGTATCGACAAACGTCTCGATGACCTAGCGCGGATGTTCAACCCGATCATTCGGGGTTGGATCACCTACTATGTCCGTTACCACAAATCGGCACTTTACCCAGCGTTAAGACACCTCGACCTCCGCCTGGCACGCTGGGCGATGTCGAAATATCGACGCTTGAAGCGGCACCGTCGACGCGCACGGCACTGGCTCCGAGAGATAAGTCTCCGGGATCCGGCGTTATTTGCGCATTGGCGATTGCTGCATCGGGCACCGGCTGGACAGTAGGAGCCGGATGAGTGGAGACGCTCACGTCCGGATCTGTGAGAGCCTGGGGGTGAAATTCCCCCGGGCCACTCGACTGGTCGTGGTGATCCGGGGAAGGCGGTACTTTCTCTGGCGTGCCGTGGACAGCGAAGGCGAAGTCTTGGATTTCCTGTTTCAGTCCCGCAGGAACACGAAGGCCGCGATTCGGTTGATGCGCAAACTGTTGAAGAAGCAGGGTTTTGCGCCATCGACAATCGTCACCGATAAACTTCGTTCCTACGGCTCAGCGATCCGCAAGCTCGGCCTTTGCGCAGAGCATGAGCAGGGCTTACGGAAGAACAATCGAGCCGAAAACTCCCATCAGCCGGTACGACGACGAGAGCCAAAGATGCAGCGCTTCAAATCGCCAAAGTCTGCCCAGAGATTCCTCGCCATCCACGCTGCCGTCTACAATCTCTTCAACGTCCAGCGCCACCTGATTTCCCGCCGGACGCTTCGCTGATTTCCCACCTCAGCCATGGCGGAATGGCGGGCAACAACAACGGTCGCTTAACGAACTCAATCGGGGAAAGCCTTTCACCCGCCGCCATTAAGTTGACAGTGCCCTCCCGTCGCCAGATGCGTTCGACCCGCTTGTGGTTCACGTACCAGCCCTCGCCGCGGAGCACCGCCGTGATCTGGCGATAGCCGTAGCAACCGTACGCGCTAGCCAGCCGCACAATGGCCGCGGTCAACGCCGCCTCATCGTCAGCCTCGACACGCCGATAGCGTTGCGTCGAGCGTGGTTGCCCAATGACCCGGCACACCCGACGCTCGGGCAGGGCATGCCGCGTGGAGATGTGCTGAACATAGCCCCGGCGGCGCTCGGGGCTTAGAAGTTTCCCTCGGCGGCTTCCTTCAGAATCAGCTTATCCAGCGTCAGATCAGCGACAGCTCGTCTCAGCCGCAGATTCTCCCGCTCGAGCTCCTTGAAGCGCCGTGCCTGCTCGATCTTCAGGCCGCCGTACTCCTTGCGCCAACGGTAATACATCTGTTCCGAAACACCCAAGGTCCTGCAAACCGCGGGCACCGTTTGGCCGCCCGACAGGCTAACCTCCGCCTCCCGTAGCTTGCCGATAACCTGTTCCGCGGTATGTCGTTTACGTGGCATCCTGACCTCCGTTCAAACAGTCCTAGCCTAACATTCGGCCTGGACCAGGTTTTGGGGGTCCGGTCACATGAGATCGGCGAACTTCCGAGCCACCGGGAATCCCGCTTCTGGCTCGCCTCCGGCCTGCTGCTGCCGGTCTGGGACCGGCTGCCGGCCGAGAACATGCGAGTGCGCCGGCTCACGTCGGATGACGGATTCTCCCTCATCGGGCGCGTGCTCGACGCCGAACAGGTAGCCGCCGTGCGCACGAGCTTCGGCCTCGACGGCGGTCCGGCCATGACCAGTTCGGAAGCCTTCGAGGCCATCATGGAGCGGGGCAATGCGCTCGCTCTTGCCAACTGATGGCGGCTCGCGCGCCGGCGACTCATGGGCGGCAACCGGATCGAAATCGAGGGCCCGGCGGACACCGACCTGCCGGCGCTCCGCCGCATGGGATGCACCGTGGAGATCGTCTCCTGGCGCACCCGCGTGTTTGCGCCCAATGCCGACGCGATAGAGCGCATCACCGAACGCTGGCCGCTCGCCGCCTAAGTTTCCGTAACGACACCCTCGCGCCGCCGCCCGCCGGCATACATATTGCCGGCCGGGCGTCGGCCGGAGCCGCCGCACCGAAAGGAGAGCCCCCATGACCGCGCAGACCCTGCCGGACAATCCGAATTATTGTTTCTGCCCGGCTACGACGTCGAGGACGAGGTGCAGCAGATCAGGATCGTGATAGAGGGCATGGCCGGTCACGTACCAACCGCGTTGATTGCGCTCTCGATCGACGATGCTCTGTCGATTTGCGACAAGCTCAACCGCCGCCTCGGATACGACCGGGAGGCTTGGACCGCAATGGCGGCCGCTTCCATGCACGCCGAGGGCGACGATCCAGATGGCGGCGCCTGGCACTGAAACCCCGATGCTGCTGCGCAGCCGACGTGCCGGAATCTTTCATCAACGCAGGCATAAGACAGGCACGCCAAAATATAGACGAAAGCCGCCGCCCCTCCCCCTCAACGTGATCCTTGCCGCCATCGCCTCCTGTACGACCCTTTTCCCGCCGGCCGCTGCCGCTGTCTAGACCGTCGGACACATCGCACGACCTCGTCATTTCCCCAGAACATCGCTGCACGCCGTATGTTCGCCGGCCCTAACCCTATGCGGAGCCGGCCGCCGCAGGCATCGTTGCGTCAAGGCAATGGTCTACAGAGGCAGCGCAGCCGTAGATTTGTGGGCGGAAGTATCCTCAGGTCCGTACCGCCGACTTCGCGGCACGAAGTGCATTTGGAGGGATCCCAAGCGCAGTTTGATGTCGCTATACGCCGAGCCATCGTGGAATAGGCGGAGCGCCTCGGCGACCACGAAGCAGCCCGCTACTGCTCCCACAAAAGGAACCGCGATGGACTTACCCGCGAACTCGAACCGTCCCCATTCGTCGAGACCGGAGCGAGCGTACGCTTCGTTCTCCTGCGCAATACGGTCCTGATAGGCTTCGCGCTTCTTCTCCTCTTCCTCGGACAGGTCAGGCCAGAGTTCATGGATGCCGCGGGGATTCGGCAGAACGTGAGGGCTCAACGTGTCGAAGTTGTTCGACGTGCCACCGAGCCCGCTTTCGATCACTCGGACGAAGTCTGCCGAGGCAAGTTCGCGACGCGGAGGGTTAGAATCAAATCCGCATAGCGCGAGCCTAGGCTCATCGTGTTGACACCGAAAATGCTCGTCGAACCGGCGTTCCAGCAATCGTGTCCGGAATCCACGGCGTTCTAGCCAGGCGGCACAAGTCGGCGCCTTGGTGCTATTTAGGTTGGCGCGGGTGAAGAGCAGGCCTGTTTCGATATTCTCGTCTTCTACCGAGTCAAAGTCGTTCAAGAAGATTCGAGCTGCGTTTGCCCGCTCGTAGGGCAGCGTCCCCAATGCCCAAAGATAAGCATTGCCGAGGTGACCGAGACCCAACACCCAGACCTCGGCCGGCAACCACTCGACAGCAGGCCCAATGGCATCCGGATGGGAGTGGTCGAGGTCCGGGCGCCACAGCGAGAGCGCAACGGTACGTCGTCTTGCATCGGGAGGAATGTCCGCAAATGACAGGAAAAGCTCAGAGATGCTCAATGCCGCCGGGAGGATGCCAGCCAGCGAACAGTATGGACGCTCTGGCAGCCGGGCTACCCGAGATACAGGGCCCGTTTTGGCGACCCATCCGTCGAAGGTCACACGCAGCGCGCCTTCGATTTCGGGCGCGTCGCCAAACAGAAGAACATTGCTGCGCGGCAGGTCTCCCCGCTCGGGAACGACATTGTGGGTACCGACGATTTGACGGAGCAAGGCACCGAAAGAGGGGCGATCCTCCAGATTGGGCCAGAGCAACATCGAAGCGCTATCCACCTTTGCAGGCAGCTCAACGCTAACGGTGTCCGGAAAGCAACGGGTGGCGATCTCGGCGGCGGTTACCACCGAGAGTTGCGAAATATAGGATGCGGCCACGTCAGCGCCGCAAACGAGCGTCACCGCGAATTGTTGCCGTTTCCTGAGGCCTTCCTCGGTCGGGAGAGAATCCCTGTCGGCAAACAACTTCGAGATTCGCGAGAGATTCGGGCTTTCATCCTTCATGCCGCGTCACCAAAGACGGAGGGATACTCGTTTCGACCTGCCGGCACGGTTGTGCGTGGCCCATTTGAACTCACCGAGATACTCGTAGACGCCGACGCCCTTGAGCGACCAAGGCGAGGCCTGCCCGTAGCACGGCACGATGAGCGCCGTATGGTGAACTATTGGCACCATCGGGTGTCGCCGATCGATCGCGCTTTGCTCGACCCAGTGACCGGGATGGGTATGGGCGTCGGCCAGCACCTCAAGAGCCTTCTCACGGCAGACCTGCCAGAGAGCGGCATATCCCTTCGCATGAAAGGTAACGGCGCCGGACTTGAGGGCATCCGGATCCAGATCGTCGTAACACACGTAGGTCGCAATGCGGCCGCGTGGGCCATCGCTGTGACCGAGAAGAAACGCGCCGCTTTCGCGCCTCCCGTCGCCACGACGCCTCAGATCGGTGAGCAGACGAGCCCACAGCCAGACGGAGAGGGAGATTTTTTCGAGAACGGGTTCAGACGCCAACCTAGTCATCCGAATTCAAGAGGGAGCGAATTTCCTCCAGGTAGTCGACGATGGTGCGGTCCGATGTCCAGACGAGGTGCGGTTGCTGGGTTCGCCAGTCGGGGTGGCTTCCTGAAGCGACACGGTCGTATGGATGATAGAAGACGCATCCCTTTTTCCAGTCTGTCCGGAACACCTTGGCCAAACGAGAATCATCCTTGCCTTTCGGTCGCCTCGCGGCATCGAGCATGGCCTTAGTTGCCGGATCCCAGAAAGTGCCCGTCGGGGCTGCGGCGCGGTAACCCTCAAGATCGAGCGCTACGTAGTATCGGTCCGGCGCGCCCGTTCTGGATGCCGCACGGATCCAGAGGATCACCTGCGGCCAGTCCTGCGCAGCGACACCCCAATATTCCTTGAGGACCCCGCTGCAGAACTCGGCGGACTGAAGATCGGCTTCGAAAAGGCGCTGGGACGGCGACTGCATGCTACTAGCCCTGCGGCGTCATTTCCTTGACGAGTTCGAAGGACAGGGTGCATTCGCCACCCTGGACGAATTCGCCCAAATGCTGACTCGGGCGAGGCTGATCCATCGTGCCGGTGAGCTGCAGAACGAATTCTGATGCAGCCGCCGCATCAAGGCGCAAATTCATGCGGGACCATCGAGTCGCTACTTCGATCGTGGTCGCCGGCGAAAACTTGCGATTCAATTCCTTGCCGGAGAAGTGGACGGTGGTAACGATTTCTGGGCAACAATGACAGTGGATGTGGCGATGCTTTTCCAGATCGAGGTCGTCGAGAGTGCGGTCGAAGTCGGCCGGGACGTGCGTGTCCGCGCCATTCTCGCCGCCTTCGGGCGCCTTGAGAGCGTCGTCGCATTCACCGACGAAAACGAGGATATCGCCCGCCCCATTGTTCTCGACTTCGAGTCGAGACAGGAAAGCGCGAAGAGTCACCTCGGGTTCGGTGGTTACCACCTGCGGGCGCTTGCCAGGCAGGTGCAGGAAGATTTCCAGTTCGTTTGCAGACATTGCCGGTCCTTTCATCATGGGCCCCGATTTCGACCTCAGGCTTGCGCATTCGACCGTTGCCACCCGCCCTTCGGTTGTCTATGACAACAACATGGAAGCGCGCATGCACGACGAGAAAACCAAGCCACGGACGACGTCTCAGTGGATAGTTGTCTACTCAGACAACACCTAGGGATTCCGACGACTGATATCAAGGGGGCGCGGATGAAAAAAAACGGGCTGGGGTTTTTCCTCCAGCATCTGCGGGAGCGACGCGGCCTGTCGCTGCGCGAGCTCGGCCAGCTCGCTGACACTGACCACGCCTACATCTATCGCCTTGAGCAAGGCGAAAAGGCGGCGCCGTCGGACGATGTGCTGGTCAGGCTCATCCGTGCGCTGAAGGCGGATCAGCGCGAGGCTGAAATGCTTCGCTTCCTTCCGGCGCACCCCGAGACCGCACAGGACCTCGTGGTCGCGGTGCTGAATGATCCGACCGTGCGTTACGAAGAATTCGCGGCCGCAGCCGGTGCAGCGTTCCGCGGCAACACACGGCCCAACTACGCGCAGCTCCTTGCGAGGGTGCGCAAGATCCTGTCCGAAGAGAACGGTGATGGATGAATTCTCGATCGTGCTGCGAGCCAGGACCTTCGTGCGCGAAGCCGGCCCGCTGGTACTTCCGCCGTCTGTTAAGGCCTATGTGCAGCACATAGGCGGGGTCTTGCGTCATGAGACAAATCTGTCGGACGACGAGCCAGGGTACTTGTTCGAGAACAACGGCAAGCATTATATCTGTGTCAACGAGAAGGACAGTGAGGAGCTCAGGCGGTTCACTGCCTGCCACGAGATCGCGCACATTGTCTTGGGACTGCCCTCCGATCATTCGTCGATGCCTTGGTGGAGCTATGCCAAGCGCCCGAAAAACGAGGTCCTCTGTGACGTGTTCGCCGTGGAGTTGCTGTTGCCCAAACAGTTGTTCGAGCCTTTGGTCCGGGAAGAGCAGATCGGGCTCTCTGCTATCGACGAACTTGGACGTCGTTTCCTGGCGTCGGCGACTGCCACTGGTTCGCGTTACGCGATGGTGATGGATGCGCCATGCGCCTTCGTTCTCTCCGAAAACGGGGTTGTACGATACGCATCGCGGTCCAAGACGCTGCGCGACGCGGGAGGCTGGATCCCACCCCGAATGGAGGTCCCCCCGGAAACGCTGTCGGCCGGTTTGCGCGCAGGCAGCATGGAGACAGCGCCGGACGAGGTGGCCGCTGATGTATGGTTCAGCGATTGGCGCCGGGGTGGGATGGTCCTGGAGCAAGCCCGATTTCTGAAGCCGTGGGATCAGACGCTCACGCTGCTATGGTTCGAAGATGAAGAAGTACCCCCTCTCACACATGACACGAGTGATACAAAGGACGAGGAACCACTGCTTCGAGAGCTAGACGGTATCCTCCCTTGGCCAGGGAAGAGACGGCGCCGATAACCTCCGCCTCGGATACCGCCGTGAGGCCTGGACCGCGATGGCGGCCGCCTCCATGCACGCCGAGGACGACGATACCGGCAGCGGCGCCTGGCACTGAGGCCGCCGTGCTTCTGCGCAGCTGGCCCGCCGAAGGCGGTGACCGGGGAAGGCGTGCCGACACCGCGACTGCAGCGCCTGCCACAAGGAGCCGGGGCCGGCACTTCGCCGCCGCCCTCTTCCTTGCCGGCATGGCCAGCTGCGCCATCCTTCTCTCCTCCACCGGCGCCGCAGCCCAGACCGTCGGAGACAGCTGGCGCGAACTCGCCGTCGCTCCGGAACATCGCTGCACGCCGTATGCGCGCCGGGACTATCCCTATGCGCAGTCGGTCGAGGCGGGCATCGTGGCGTCTATGGGCGGGCGAATCTACGGTCCCTATACGGGCCGGTACTTCGCGAGCACGCGGCAGACCGACATCGAACACATCGTCGCCGTCTCCGAAGCGCATGACAGCGGCCTCTGCGCCGCCGACCGGGCGACCCGCCGGCGCTTCGCCTCCGATCCGCTCAACCTGACCCTCGCGGCACCCACGGTGAACCGCTGCGGCGCCTCGGGCAAATGTGCCCTCGATGCCGCCGAGTGGCTTCCTCCGATGAACCAGTGCTGGTTCGCCGGGCGCGTCGTCGCCGTCAAGCGCAAATACGGCCTCACGGTCGACCTCCGGGAGGCCGCGGCCCTGGAGCGCGTGCTGTCGGGTTGCCGCTCCACCGAGATGGTGTTCGAGACAGGCCGGTCGATGCCGACGCCTGCCAAGCCAAAAGCGCGACCGCCGGCCTCGTCCGGCGAAACGGTCGATGCTCTCCGTCTGTATGACGACAACCGCAACGGGCGGATCACCTGCAGCGAGGCGCGGCGGCACGGCATCGCGCCGGTGCCGCGCAGCCATCCCGCCTACCGTTTCATGCGGGACGGGGATGGGGACGGCGTCGTCTGCGAATAGGCGGTTGTCCGTTCCACGGCGCCTACGATCCCGCCCGGAAAGCCGCCGATATGGCGCAGTGATCGGGATGCCGTCCCCGCCGCGGCCGTTCCCGAAACGAGCCTTCCACCAGCATCTTCTCGGCGCCTCCGCCGGCGACCAGATGGTCGATGAATGCCGGGAAGCGGGGATCGCAGCGGAACGGCACACCCTCGGTCAGCAGACGAAGCGCTGCCGGCGGCGGCGACAGCAGACGCCAGGCCCAGTCTCCTTCCAGCGTCAGGCGGCGGTTGAAATCGCCCAGGATGACGAAGCCCGCACCTTCCGCCCTGCGCGCGTCGGCCCACGCCCCGATATGCCGTATCTGGGACCTCAGCACCGCACAGGTCTTCTTCCGCTTCGAGTTGTCAACGGCGGAGTAAAACCCGGCCATGTGGCGGAGCAAAAGTGGGCCACTTTGGTTCGGTGAGGAGCTTGTCCCCGTAGTCCACGGGAGGGACCCACGCGCGGCGTGGACTGCCCCTCAGCAGGCAAAGGCCGCGGCGCGCGTGGGAGGGGCCTGTGGGCCCACGGGGGCAAGCGGATGCCGCTCAGGCGCTTTTTGCGGGTTTCTGTTTTCTTCGGCTCTGCTTGAGGCGGAAGCTTTCGCCGTTCATTTCCAGGATATGGACGTGGTGGGTCAGGCGGTCCAGCAACGCCCCCGTCAGGCGTTCTGAGCCGAAAACCTCCGTCCACTCGTCGAATGGCAGGTTGGAGGTCACCAGGATCGAGCCACGCTCGTAGCGCTGGCTGAACACCTCGAACAGCAACTCGGCGCCGGTCTTGGAGAGCGGCACGAAACCCAGCTCGTCGATGATGAGGAGCTTGAGGTTGGCGAGCTTCTTCTGGAACCTCAGCAGCTGTCTGTCATCGCGCGCCTCCATGAGCTCGTGGACCAGGGCGGCGGCGGTGGTAAAGCCGACCGACAGGCCCTTCTGGCAGGCGGCAAGGCCGAGGCCGAGCGCAATGTGACTCTTGCCGGTGCCGGAATTGCCCAGAGCGATCACATTCTCCCGGCGCTCGATGTACTCGCATCGTGCCAGCTCGAGGACCAGCGCCTTGTTGAGCGAGGCGATCGCTTTGAAGTCAAAGGGGATTACAAAGAAACGTTGACATTATCTAATCCAGCCCCTATATTCGAAGTGTGGATGGGAGTTATGAAATGTCGAAGAAAGCCCCAGGAAAAGCACACCGCGAGGGACTGACCATCGTTCAGTTGATGGATATGTTCCCGACCGAGGAAGCGGCTACGGCATGGTTCGAGAGCGTGATTTGGCCGGACGGCCGCCATTGCTCCAAATGCGGCTCGGTCCGTACCTGCGAAGCCTCTCACAAGTATATGCCCTATTGGTGCACCGATTGCCGCTCCTACTTCTCGGTGAAGACGGGAACCGCCATGCAGGCATCGAAAATCCCGATGCGGAAATGGGCGATTGCCATTTACCTGTGCCTGACCTCGCTCAAGTCGGTCTCGTCCATGAAACTGAAGCGTGACATCGGCGTTTCGCAGCCGACGGCGTGGTTCATGATGCAGCGCATTCGGGAAGCCTGGGGCGGGGAAGGCGAAGGCCCGTTCGATGGTCCGGTCGAGTTTGACGAAAGTTATTTCGGCGGAAAGCGCAAAAACAAGTCGAACGCCCAACGGGCCAAAGCCACCGGGCGTGGCCCTGTGGACATGACGGCGGTGGTTGGCGCGAAGGACCGGGCGACGAACAAGGTCAACGCCCGCGTAATCAAGGACACCGACAAGGATACCCTGCAAGACTTTGTGGCCAAGAATGCCGAGCCTGACGCCGTGGTTTACACCGACGACGCAGCGGCTTACGAGGGCATCCCCAACCCGCATGAAAGCGTCAAGCACTCGGTCTCCGAGTACGTTGACGGGATGGCGCACACCAACGGCATAGAATCCTTCTGGTCGATGTTGAAGCGCGCCCACAAGGGAACCTTCCATAAGATAAGCCCGAAACATCTGCAACGTTACGTCTCCGAGTTTGCTGGTAAGCATAACGTCCGCGACTCAGGAACGCTTGCCCAGATGCACGATACCGTCGCCCGGCTCGTCGGTCGTAACCTTCTCTACCGCGACCTCGTCGCTGACAACGGGCTTTCGTCGGGTTCCGGGGCGTAACGGCTCCGTGCGGCGAAACAGCGCTCGCGCTAGCGTCTCCGGGGTCGCGCCAGCGAGGTCCACTTTCGGATCGAGCTTGGGTCTGTAGGTCATTACACGGCCCCCCAGGTGCGCATCCGGCCTCTCAGCAGAGATATGCGCCTCTCGGTGTCTTCGAATTCATGGACGCCCCGCTTTACCTCGGCAGCGTCCGGCCACTGATGAAGGTCTGGAAGTTCAAGGGCGTAGGACGTTGATGGGCGACCCGAAAGCGCCTTTTCGAAAACTGCGACCACCTGCCCTATCAAGGATGAATGCCGCTCCAGCCGCCCCTTCAGACATTCTAGGCGGGCGTTGGCCGCGCTGAGATCGTCCATCGTGGCCAGCTTTTCGGCAGCCATTTCATCGTCCGTCATAGCTGGCCCTCCATTCGGCCATGTTAGCGGTCATCGGATTCCGCTTCCTTCGGATACTGTAGGAAATTTCGAGCCTTCATGGTCCAAAAGTTCTCCGCGCTTCCGCCAACTTCTCGGGGGTAGCCCCGTTTCCTGTTTTCCCGCTGTAGCCCGCTCAGCGTGTAAATAACGGTAACTCTCATCTACCTTTATCCTCTTGCGGATAGAAAAATTTGTCCTTAGCATCTGCTATATCGATGTCTGGGATGCCTTGCTCATCTAGAGTCATGAGCACACCTGTCGCTTCTGCCATACAACCAAAACGCGTGAGTGCTTGAGCATATGAAGAATATGCGTACTCACCCCTCTCTTTCCCCGGACTTCCGTCGAAGATATCCCTTGCTGTTTCGACGCTGCGAGTCTTCTCGATTAGCTTGGCGATATGGATGCCATTACCTGGGGCGCGATAGGCCCTACTAACCAAAATGTATCTGAATGGGTCTTTTATGAACGCGACAACCCATTTGTAGACTGTCACCATAGTCGGGCCGAACACATGAAGCGCCCAGAGCGTGAGCATGGTAGCCCCAACGCCCGAGATAAAGCCGAACCACCACGGGGCTGCCTGCTGCCATTCTTGCCATACTCCCCAGCCGTCTATCATGCCGGGGACCCCGAATATGGTTGCGGGTACGCCAACCACAGTCGTAACTGCACCAACCAGGGCAAAGATGGGATGCGTGTAGACCTTCCTCCACATCCGTCCATCATGCGGATTCCCTGCTCGGCGTCAACGTTTCTTTGTAATCCCCAAGTCAAAGCTGTCCAAGCTCTTGACGGTCGGGAACTTCGCTTGCCTGATTCGCCGCTCGACCATGCGGCGCTCGCGGTCGATCAGTTCCAGCTCGGCCAGGCGGAGCAGGTAGCGCACGTGGTCGGCGCCCTCGCTGGCACACTGGCGAGCCAGCTTGTCGTACTCCCTGAGGAAGGTCGGCAGCTTGAGGGCCTTCAGGTGATGGGCCAGCAACACCTGCGGCGTGTCGCTCACGGCGCCGCTCCGCCCAGCAGGCTCATGTGGCTGGCGGCGGATGTGGTGGTCACCTGGGCCCGCGGCAGATAGGGATAAACGTTCAAGTCGAGCCGGGGGGGTCGACGCTCGACGCGACACAGCACCAGGTGCTTGACCGCATCATAGCCGATGGCGCCTAACCGCAGGGCATCGCGGATGGCACCGTGCACCTCCTCAAGGGCAAAGGTCTCCAGAAGACGGAGCACTTGCACGTACTCCCGCTTGCCGGCCTTGCCCATGCGGGCTTCAAGCAAGCGGCGCAGGTTGGCGTACGCCTCGGGCAGCTTCCAACCGGCCAGCGGGGCGGCTTGATCGAGGGCACCGATCTTCCGCTCCCGCAAGGCCAGATAGTGGATCGGCTCGAAGATCAGGTCCTCTCGTTCGTAAGAGCGTGGGTGCCGGGCGATGACCTCGGCGGCGCAGCCGATGACCACCTCGTGCACGTAGCCACGGACCCAGACCTCTTGGTGACCGTAGGCGACGGGCACCGAGTAGTCGTTGCCCCGATAGCGCACCAGGGAGAGCGAATTGACCCGCGTGCCCTCCTTGTCGCAGGCCTCGAAAGGCGCCGGCGGCAATTCCATCAGCTTCTCCCGGTCGCATCCGAACCGCTCGCCGATGGTCTCGCGATGGCCGCGCAAGACGTCGCTTTCCCGTCTCCGACATTGATGTTCCAGGTGAGCGTTGAAGGCGTCCCAGCTCGCAAACCGGGGGATGGGAACCATGAAGTTCCGGCGGGCGTAACCGACCAGCCCCTCCACCTTGCCCTTATCATTGCCCTTGCCGGGGCGGCCATATCGATCCTGGAACAGATAATGGGATTGAAGCCCGCTGAACGCTCGCGTTCGTTGCCGCGTGCCGTCCGGCAGGATGCGCGACACCAGGCACTTGTCATTGTCGTGGAGAATCGATTGGGGAATGCCGCCGAAGAAGGCGAAGGCCCCGTTGTGGCCGTCCAGCCAGGCCTCCGTCGCCGCCGCCGGGTAGGCCGCAACGAAGCAGGCATCGCCGTGGGGAAGGTCCATGGCGAAAAAATGCGCCCGCCGCTTGACGCCGGCGATGATCGCATCCGCCTCGCCAAAGTCCGCCTGAGCGTGACCCGGAGGGTGCGCCAGCGGCACGAACATCTCACGCTGGCGACGGCGCCGTTCCCGGACGTAATCCTTGACGATGGTCTGTTTGCCCGCAAAGCCATGCTCGTCGCGAAGACGCTCGAATATCCGCTTCGCCGTGTGGCGCTGCTTGCAGTGAACCGTTCGGTCCTCTTCCAGAATACGGTCAATGATATCCCTGAAGGGGTCCAGCTTCGGGCGCTTCGGTGGCTGGCGGCGGCGGTAGCCAGGCGGCTCCGAGTGCCCGAGCATCTTCCTCACCGTCTCTCGCGCCATGCCAAACCGACTCGCCGCCTCTCGCTGACTCAGCCCATCAACATGGCACGCCAGCCGAACGCGTGGATAAAGGTCCACGGTATACATCCTCCCACCTTCCATCCCGAAAAGGATCGAAGGCTACAGGTGGCAGAGTTTTACTCCGCCCGCAGCCGGGCAAATCCCGCCGCTTCCGTGGTCTAATTTGTCACCGCCGCACACACCTCGGCGCCACATGACAGCGCTGCAGGGTGCACTTCGCCCGCAACCTGCTGGCCCATGCCGGCCGCCAGGGCCGGCGCGTCGTCTCCGCCTTCGTCGCCACCGCCTTCGCCCAGGAGGACGCCGACAGCGCGAAGGCCCAGTGGCGTCAGGTCGCCGACCAGCTCAGGCCCAAGGTGCCCAAGCTGGCCGTTCTCATGGACGAAGCCGAGAACGACGTCCTGGCCTACATGACCTTCCCCAGGGAGCACCGCCAGAAATTGCACTCCACAAACCCGATCGAACGGCTCCATGCCGAGGTCAAGCGCCGCACCAACGTCGTCGGTATCTTTCCCAACGAAGCCGCCATCACACGGCTCGTCGGCGCCATCCTTCTCGAGCAGAACGACGAGTGGGCCGTGTCAAGGAGATACATGACGCTGGAATCCATCGCTCCGCTGAGCGATGGTGTCCCCATCACGCTGCCCGCCGTGGCAACCTGAACGTCCCGGCCCTACCCGCCGGGAGCCGCGTAGAGCGCGACGCTCTTACACCACGTGCCGGGACATGATCGGGCCTCATGTCAGCTAGCGGAAGTTTGTGATGCACCTCAATGCACGCGTCACCAATATAGAATGTTGTGATTGGCCGGTGTGGGCGATCGCCATGGCCCCGATGAAGAATTTGAGGCGGGGTAAATCAGTAAGAGGACCGCATGCAGCAGCCAGTGCGCTTGTCTTTCCGACTGTCCGATTTGCGGACAGGGATCTGCGTTTCCCTAAAACCGGCCGCGGCCATGTTGTTGGCCGCATTGATACCGCTCGCTGGTTGTGGCACCGCATCGCCGCCGACACGACAAGCGGATATCTGCGAGGTGTTCCGGCAGTACCCCGACTGGTATGACTATGCCCGGAAGTCCGCAAGCCGCTGGGGAACACCGATCCACGTGCAGATGTCGTTCGTGCGCCACGAATCGAGTTACCGGGGCGATGCCCGGCCGCCGCGCCAATGGCTCTGGTTCATACCGCTCGGCCGTCCGTCTTCTGCCAAGGGTTATGCCCAGGCACAGGATCCGGTCTGGAACGAATACCAAGCGGAGCGGGGACGTTTGTTCCGCAGCCGCGGCGACATGGAAGATGCCCTGGACTTCATCGGCTGGTACAACCACCGAACCAGACGTCAGCTCGGCATACCCCTCACCGACGCGCAGCGCCTCTACCTCGCCTACCACGAAGGGCAGGGCGGTTATCGGCGGGGCACCTGGAGGGACAAACCGAAGGTGCAGAGTGCCGCCCGGCTAGTCGCTGCGACGGCGGATCGTTACAGAGCGCAGCTTGCGCGCTGTGAATCCCACTTTCGGTGCGACTCCTGGTATCAAGTCTGGCCCTTCTGCCGCTAATCGCCGATTGGCACCCTCGCGATATGCGGGTGCACCAGCGCGTATGAATCCGCATGCCAGGTGGAGAGTCTTTGCGTTGAAGGGAGTCGAAACTACACCCCGAATCACAGCCAAGATTTTCGGCGAATCGTACACGGGCGGGGTTCCTGGTCGTGGGACAGCGGCTAACGTGCGGTTACAGTCGGCTTTCGAAGTCATTGCATCAGATATCGCCAATGGATGCGCGACGAGCGGGCATTTGACGTCATAACCCAGGGAATCTGGAAACGGAAAAAGTGGCTGTTCCAGACAACCACGTTTGGAGATTATCAGGGACCAGGATCGTTTGATCGAGCATTTCGGTGCCGGCACGACAGCACGACCGGCAGCGCGTCTATGTGGTGTGAACCGCAAGACGGAGGCGTTCTATTTCCACCGGCTTCGCGAGATCATCGCCCTTGAGCTGGTCGTTCTTGCCGTGCATGAATTCTGGTCGGGTCGGTCTTCCGTTCGGCCGGTTTCGACTGCACGGACCCTTTCATTCGAAGCTCTTGCCCACGAGCCGGGATCGCCGGGTCGCGTCTTCGTTCTCGATGAGACTGGACTGGCAGATCTGCTGCTGGAGATCGAGGAGGCAAGCAGCGGCTCGGCAAGACGACGGACCCCCTGGCTGGACAGGGAGGCCCGTGGTTGCGCGATCCAGAGACCATGGACAAGGCGACCCATCCGCCGCCACGCTGCAAGGAGGGCACTTTGGTCGAGGTGATGCAACATCGGTGGTGCTCGCCGATCTCCGATGGCATTCTCGCGCGATGAGCGAGCCCACTCCGGTGCAAGATGCGGTGCAGGCGCAAAAAGTTGCGGCCATTACCATCGCGCAATATGACCGTATGGCAGCGGCTTACCGTCGCGGCACGGCCGATCATGACGTCAGCCAGAACATCGCGGCCCTGCTCGAAGCGATCGACGGCGCGGCGCCCCAAGTCATTCTCGATCTAGGCTGCGGGCCCGGCCGGGATCTCCGCCGGTTCACCGCGCTCGGCCACGAGGCGGTAGGCCTGGACGGATCGGCCGAACTCGCCGCCATGGCGCGCGCCAAGACGGATTGTGAGGTGCTGCACCAAGACTTTCTCGCGCTTGACCTGCCATCCGCCCGCTTCGACGGGATCTTCGCAAATGCCTCGCTGTTCCACGTGCCGAGCAGCCAGCTGGCCCGGGTCCTCGGCGACCTCGCGGCGACCCTCAAGCCCAGTGGTGTCCTGTTCTGCTCGAACCCGCGGGGCGACAACGAGGAAGGCTGGGCCGGTGGGCGCTACGGCTGCTTCCATGATCTTGAAACGTGGCGCGGCTATGTCACCGGCGCGGGCTTTCTGGAACTACACCACTATTATCGCCCGCGGGGCCGGCCGCGGGCGCAGCAGCCGTGGCTCGCCACGGTCTGGCGCAAGAGCTCGGTGAATCATGCCCAGTAGCGGCCCGTCACGCCGATGACAACCGACGCGATTCCCACCACCCATGCTGCCGTGGGGTGTGCCGTCACGCCAAAGTGGACGCTCTGCCTGCGTTCGTGGTGCAAAACGATGAAGACCATGAGAAGCCGGAACGTGGCGGTCGGCAAGACGAAGAAATCGATCGAAGCAAGAGCCTTCGAATGGTTGTCCAGAAATGTCCGCCACTTCTGTGACGGCGGCTTCGGGAACCGGGTCGGATACTTGGACACGGTCGCCTCGGAGATCTCTATACCGAGCTTCAGGAGTTCACCTTGGATCCGGGGGCGCCCCATAGCGGGTTTTTGCGGCTCATACGGTTAGTCAGGGTGCGGACATCGTTCGGGATCGGTGGGCGTCCGCCCGACGCCGCCGCGACTTCCACGTCCAGTACAGCCGGAAGCCTTTTCGATGCCAGCCGATGACGGTTTCGGGCCTCACGATCACCACCGTGTCGCGCCAGTTTGGCAAGAACCGACTAGCAGCACCCAGAGCAGGCGATCCGCCGGCCGTAGTTAGTCGGTCGTGAAGTATTCTCAACGTATTGATTGGATGTGATATTTGTAGATTGAGTCGCTGGTTTATTTGCAAGAAACTGGCGCGTATGGCGTGAAAACCTTGCAAATTGCGTTTCGCTTTCAGGCGTGATTCACTGGTCCCGGTTGGGATTGGAGGACGCCATGAAGCCAAGGGAACGCGAGACCAGCGGCCAGCACGACTTGTTCCGCTCGCGCCTGGATCAGATCCTCGACATGGGCCACGCGAAGGTGGTTTTGGCCTCTCTTATGGATTGGCATTTCCTGTCGTCAAAGCTGGGTGAAGTTTATTCCAACGGACCTGGTCAACCGCCGTTGGCGACCCGGCTGATGGCGGGTCTGCACATTCTCAAATACGCCGACAATCTTTCCGACGATGAGGTTTGCGCGCGCTGGCTGGAGAACCCCTATTACCAATACTTCTGCTGTGAGGAGTTCTTCTGCCACCATCTTCCCCTGGACCGCTCGTCCCTGACCCGCTGGCGGCAACGCATGGGCGAAGAACGTCTGACGGCCTTGTTGCAGGAAAGCCTGGCGGTGGCGGTCAAAACCAAGGCGGCCAAGCCCGCCGACTTCACCCGCATCATCGTCGACACCACGGTGGCGGAGAAGGACGTGGCCTTCCCGACCGACGCCAAATTGATACACAAGGCCCGCGAACGTCTGGTCAAACAGGCGAGGCCCGCCGGGATCAAGCTGCGCCAGAGCTACACGCGGGTCGGCAAGACGGCGCTAATCGCCCATAAACGCTACGCTCATGCCAAGCAATACAAACGGGCCCGGCGTCAGCTTAGGAAACTCAAGACCTACCTGCGGCGCACCATTGGTGACATCGGGCGCAAGATCGAAGGCGATGAAACCTTAAGGGATGCCTTCCGTCAGCCGCTGTGGCTGGGCCAGCGGGTCATGACGCAACAAAAACGCGATCCCCGGCCCAAGGTCTATGCCTTGCATGCCCCCGAGGTGGAATGCATTGGTAAAGGCAAGGTCCACAAACCTTATGAGTTCGGCGTCAAGGTCTCCGTAGCCACCACGCTCAATCGCTGCAAAGGTGGACAGTTTGCCATCCATGCCAAGTCCCTGCCGGGGCGGCCCTACGACGGTCACACCCTTGAGACCGTAATCCCAGAGATCGAGGAGCTGACCGGCGCCACCCTGAAACGCATCCTCGCCGACGCCGGTTACAGAGGCCACAATGCGCCCGGCGTCTATAAATTGCGCGTCTTCACGGCCAAACAAAAGCGACGGGTCACGCCGGCCATCAAACGGCAGATGAAGCGCCGCTCGGCCGTCGAGCCGGTCATCGGCCACCTCAAAAACGGTCACCGCATGGATCGAAACCGCCTCTACCTCAAGCAGGGTGACGCCATCAACCCCATCCTCGCCGCCGCCGGCTACAACTTCCGTCTCATCCTCAAATGGATCAGGCTTCTTTGCGCCTTCATCTGGAGAGCATGCCTGACAATCCAAGCTACGATGATAGTTCAATGCAGCTGAAATTCCGTATTCTTCACGACCGACTAGTTATGGCCGCCACGAGTTTCTCTTCATCGTGGCGAGCCGATGCCGAAGAGCAATGAGCTCAAGCTGGAGGGTTGCGCGCCCACGGAAGCTGTCGCGGGGTGCTGAAAGAAGGAGAAGAAAGACGGTTTTCGTGGATACCGGGGACATGGCGTAATTGAGTTAGGGTCGCCCTCCCAAAGACCACGAAGTCCGCTCTGGTTTGAAGACCGTTGGGCGGCTTCAAGAAGGAGGATGACCCATGCGCGAAGTCTATGTCGGCTTGGATGTTTCCGACAAGCAGACCCACATTTGTCTGGTGGACGGGGCCGGAGCGGTGCTCTGGTGTTGATCGGCGTGGAATATTGACTCCCTATCGGGGGTAATCGGCGTCCAAAATTGACCCCCCCATGGTTTGTTCCCATGAACGCGCCTTGTCATTGGACGGACGAGGTGAGGGGTGAGAACGGCGGCGCAATAATCCCCCACTGAAGCGGCCGGTCGATCCGGCTGCGGCGGACCAAAATGGGACCGCGTATAGCCTTCTGTCAGGGTTGCTCTGACTGGAAGGCGGGGGGGATGTATCGGGTGGAGTTGTACGCACGGGTTCGGCGGGCGTGTCGTGTCGAGGGAATGAGCACCCGCGAGGCCTCGCGGGTGTTCGGGCTGGACCGCAAGACGGTACGCAAGATGCTGTCGTTCTCGGTGCCGCCGGGGTATCGCCGCGGCAAGCCGCCACGGCGGCCGAAGCTGGGTCCGTTCACGGGGATCATCGATCGGATTCTGGAAGACGATCGGACCAGCCACCACAAGCAACGGCACACTGCGAAGCGCATCTTCGACCGCCTCCGGGACGAGTACGGTTTCACGGGCGGCTACACCATCGTGAAGGACTACGTTCGTGAGCAGGGGCTTCGGTCGCGTGAGGTGTTCGTGCCACTCTCCCATTCCCCCGGTCACGCCCAGGCGGACTTCGGCGAAGCGATGGCGGTGATCGGCGGCGCGTTACGGAAGATCCACTTCCTTGCCTTCGACCTTCCCCACAGTGATGGTTGCTTTGTTGCGGCCTATCCGGCGGAGACGACCGAAGCATTCTGCGATGGCCACAACGCGGCGTTTGCCTTCTTCGGCGGCGTCCCCCGATCCATCCTGTACGACAACACCAAGCTGGCGGTTGCCCGGATCCTGGGCGATGGGAAGCGGCAGCGAACGCGCGTCTTCACGGAGCTTCAGTCCCACTATCTGTTCGAGGACAGGTTCGGCCGGCCGGGCAAGGGCAACGACAAGGGCAAGGTCGAGGGACTGGTCGGCTTCATCCGGCGGAACTTCCTGGTCCCCGTCCCGCGTGCCGAGAGCTTCGCGGCCCTCAACGATGCTCTCGCCGAACAGTGCCGCCGGCGCCAGGCGGCGCGGCTGCGGGGCCACAAGGAGACCATCGGCGAGCGTCTCGAGCGGGATCGTCAAGTTCTCTTGCCATTGCCGCCTGCTCCCTATGATGCCTGCGATAAGCGCCCTGGACGGGCGAGTTCGCTGTCGCTGGTGCGTTACCGCAGCAACGACTATTCCGTGCCCGTGGCCTACGGCCACCGTGAGGTGCTCATCCGGGGCTACGTCGATGAGGTGGTGATCAGCTGCGGGGCCGAGGTGATCGCCCGGCACCGCCGGTCCTACGACAGCGAGGACCTGATCTTCGACCCGCTGCATTACCTGCCCTTGATCGAGCAGAAGATCGGCGCCCTCGACCAGGCCGCGCCATTGGCGGGCTGGGACCTGCCCGAGGCCTTCATCACTCTGCGGCGGCTCCTCGAAGCTCGTATGGGCAAGGCAGGCAAGCGCGAGTACGTCCAGGTGCTCCGTCTACTGGAGACCTTCCGGCTCGAGGAGGTCGAGGGTGCGGTCGGCGACGCCCTGCGGCTCGGCGCAATCGGCTTTGATGCGGTGAAGCACCTGGTACTGTGCCGCATCGAGCGGCGGCCGCCCAGGCTCAACCTCGACGTCTATCCGTATCTGCCGCGCGCCCGGGTCGCGATGACGTCCGCCAAGTCGTACATGAGCCTGCTGTCGGGGCTCGGCGCATGACCGACACACCGCAAGTGCTGCTCGCCCACCACCTCAAGACGCTGAAGCTGCCGACCTTCCTGCGCGAGTACGACAAGATCGCCCGGCAGTGCGCCTCGGAAGGCGTCGATCACGTCCGCTACCTGTTGAGACTCGCCGAGCTCGAGCTGATCGACCGCGAGCGCCGCATGGTCGAGCGGCGCATCAAGGCGGCGCGCTTCCCCGTGGTCAAGAGCCTCGACAGCTTCGACTTCAAGGTCATCCCCTCGCTCAACAAGGCGCTGGTCCTGGAGCTGGCCCGCTGCGAGTACATCGAGCGCCGCGAGAACCTCATCGCGCTCGGCAACAGCGGCACCGGCAAGACCCACATCGCCCTCGGTCTCGGCTTGGCGGCCTGCCAGAAGGGCCTCTCGGTCGGCTTCATCACCGCCGCCGCACTGGTCCACGAGCTCATCGAGGCCCGCGATGACAAGCAGCTGCTGAGGTTCCAGAAGAAGCTCGCCACCTACAAGCTTCTGATCGTCGACGAACTCGGCTTCGTGCCGCTGTCGAAGACCGGCGCCGAGCTGTTGTTCGAGGTGTTCAGCCAACGCTACGAGCGGGGCTCGACCCTGGTCACCACCAATCTGCCCTTCGACGAATGGACCGAGGTGTTCGGCTCCGAGCGCCTCACCGGCGCTCTCCTCGACCGCCTCACCCACCACGTCAACATCCTCGAGATGAATGGCGAGAGCTACAGGCTCAACCAGAGCCGCAGGCGTCAAACCCCGACGGCGAACTGAACCGACCACCCAACCCACGCTTGACCCCGTGGGCCCACAGGTCCCTCCCGCGCGCGCCGCCGCGTCGGCCTGTTGAGGGCACGCCGCGTCGCACCCGGGGCCCTCCCATGGACTAGGGGACAAGCCCGCAGCCGCCAAGTGGTCCCTTCTTACACCGCCACGGTGGTCCCTTTTTGCTCCGCCATTGACAGCAAGACCGGTCCGCGTGCAGTGCCGCTCGGCGCGGCCACGTGGGCGCACATCGCCGCGCTACCTGCCGCGCGCGACCCGGACGCGTTCCTGTTCCCGCGCTACGCCGAAGGCCGCGGCCTGCCCAGCCTCGCCGCCTGCTAGCGCGCGATTGGCGCCAACCCCAAGCACGGTAGTCTGCGGCTGCGCGACCTGCGACTTCCTGCTCCAACCGGATAAGCTATCGCTCATCCGATCGCAAGCATCTGCCTCCCTCATCCGAGTTCGCTGTGGAGACATTCATCCATGTTCAATTTGGTGCACCTCCACGACCTTCTTGCCTCATATGCGATCGAGTATCCAGTCGGGCTGGCGCCCAGCCCCCAAGCCGGCGTCCACTCTGCATTTTGGTGAGAGCAGGCCGGCTGGGTGCAGAGGCACCGTCATCGTATAGCAATCGCCTGGTTTCCATATCATGACCATCCGTGGCGCAGTCGGTCGAGGTCCGGCTTTGGCCAGCCGACGGCCACGCAGTTATCCGTACGGCATCGCGCCAGTCAACGGCGATCCCTGCGGAGATCGCGCGCCTTCGGCGTTTCCGTATCCCCGACGGTCCTCGGCGCCGGCCAGCCATTCGTCCAGCTTCGACCAGCGCCGACGTCCCGAGGCGTTGCGCACGGCGATGGCCACCGCCTTCTTGTGGCCCACCAGCACCACCAGCCGCTTGCCGCGCGTGACCCTGGTGTAGAGGAGGTTCCGCCGCAACATCGCGTAGTGCTGGGTCAGCACCGGGATGACCACGGCCGGATATTCCGAGCCCTGGCTCTTGTGGACGGTCGCGGCATAGGCCGGCACCAGCGTGTCGAGCTCGCCGAAGCCGTACACCAGATCGCGGCCCTCGAAGCGCGCGGTCAGCTCGCCGGCGTCTGGATCCACATCGGCGACAAGGCCGATGTCGCCGTTGTAGACCTCCTTGTCTTAGTCGTTCTCGATCTGCATCACCTTGTCGCCCGGCGCGAAGGTCCATCCGAAGCGCTACGACCTTCCGTTCGCCCGCCGGGTTGAGCGCGGCCTGCAGTTCGATGTTTAGAGAGCGGGCGCCGGCGCCGCCCCGGTTCATCGGGGACAGCACCTGGATGTCCTGCATGGCGTGAAACCCGAACCGCTGCGGAATACGTGTCTTCACCAGCTCGACGATCCGGGCCGCTGCCGTCTCGGGATCATCGGCCGGGACGAAGTAGAAGTCGCTGTCACCCTCCGGCCGGGAGAGGTCGGGGATGGCGCCCCGGTTGATGCCGTGGGCGGTGGTGACGATCCGGCTTCGCGCCGCCTGGCGGAACACCTCGGTCAACCGCACCACCGGCACCGCGCCGGAGGCGATGATGTCGGCCAGCACCTGGCCCGGCCCCACCGAGGGCAGCTGGTCGACATCGCCCACGATCAGCAGCGCGGCTTCGTCGGGGACCGCCGCCAGCAGCGCCCGCATCAGCATGACGTCCACCATCGAGGTCTCGTCGATCACCAGCAGGCCGCAGTGGAGCGGGTTGTGCGCGTCGCGCCTGAACCCGCCATTCCTGGGGTCGACCTCCAGCAGGCGGTGGATCGTCTTCGCCTCCAACCCGGTGGCCTCGCTCATCCGCTTGGCCGCGCGCCCGGTCGGCGCGCACAACAGGATTTCGACGCCCTTGGCGGACAGGATGCGCAGGATCGAGTTGACGATCGTCGTCTTGCCGACGCCCGGTCCGCCGGTGATGACGGAGACCTTCGAGGAGAGCGCCGCGCGTACCGCATCGGCCTGGCCGGGCGCCAGGGCGAGCCCGGTCTTGCCCTCCACCCAGGGCAGGGCCTTGCCCGGGTCGATGTCGGGCCATGGGAGATTGCCGGCCGCGATCCCCAGAAGACGCCCGGCAATCGCGCGTTGGGCCCGGTGCAGGCCGCCGAGGAATATGCAGGGGATCTCCCCCACCGTGTCGGCAACCACCGTGCCTTCGGCCAGCTCCAGGTCCAGCGCGGCGCGGATCAGCTCGCCGGGAACCTCCAGGAGTTTGGCCGCGAGCGGTCCCAGCTCTTCTTCCGGCAGGCCGCAATGACCCTCGTCCATCGCTTCGGTCAGCGCATAGCCGATGCCCGCGCGGACCCGGACCATGGCCGTCTTCTCGATGCCGAGCTTCATCGCGATCGCGTCGGCCGTCACGAAGCCGATGCCGCGGATATCCCGGGCGACCCGGTAGGGGTTCTCCGTCATGACCTCCACGGCATCGGCGCCGTAGGTCCGGAATATCCGCACCGCCCGCGCCGTGCCGACGCCGTGGCTGTGCAGGAACACCATGATCTCGCGGACGACCTTCTGCTCGGTCCAGGCGTCGGTGATCCTCTTCGCCCGCACCTTCCCGATGCCGGTCACCTCGCGCAGCCGCTCCGGCTCGGCCTCGATCACGTCGAAAACCTTCTCGCCGAACGCCCGGACCAGCTTGCGGGCATAGACCGGGCCGATGCCCCGGATCATGCCGGAGCCGAGATACTTCTCGATGCCCTCGACCGAGGACGGCTCGGAGGTGCGCATGAAGCGCGCCTTGAACTGCTGACCGTGGGTGCGGTCGTTGACCCACTCGCCCGAGGCGGTGATCCACTCCCCCGGTCCCACCATGGCGGCATGGCCGACCACGGTCACCAGGTCGCGATGCCCCCGCGCCTTCGTCCTCAGGACGCAGAAGCCGTTCTCCAGGTTGTGGAAGGTGACGCGCTCGACCAGACCGGCCAGGACCTCCCGGTTCGAGGACTCTGGATGCTGGCCGGCGCCGGGTTTCACGACGTCCCGAGCGCCGGAGCGGTCAGCAGTTCCTTCACCAGGTCGAACTGCCGCGCGCGCGCCGCTGCGGCCCTTTCACCGGCAATGGACATGCCCTCGTCGTCCGCGGCAGCCTCTTCCAGCTCGCGCCGCCGGCGTTCGGCGCGCGGGAGATGTGTCGCCATTTCCTCGGGCGTGAACATGCCGCGCACCCTGGAAACGAATTGTGGCAGCGCCTGTGCGAACCCAGCGTGTTCCGCGGCGGCCTCGGCGAAATTGAGGAGCTTCTCGCCAACCACGTAATCGAAGGCCGACTTGACGCCGTACCGGAGACGGATCGTCTCCGCCGCTTCGCATTGCTCCATCCAGATTTCATGCCAGCGGCGTTCGATCGTCTGTTCCATTCCGGACCTCCTTTCCCTGCAACGTCCTTCTACCGCACCCAGCTGCCGGCAAGGGGCCGGATCATGCCGGCCCGAACAGCGCATCGATATCCTCTTCCGTGAGCCCCAGCGGACCCCGGCCCGTGCCCTCGAACAGCGCGTCGGCCAGGGCCTGCTTGCGCGCCTGCATCCGCTGGATGGCGGCCTCGACGGTATTCTCGGCGATCAGCCGATGCACGAATACCGGCTTGTCCTGGCCGATCCGGTGCGCCCGGTCCATGGCCTGGCGCTCCACCGCCGGGTTCCACCAGGGATCGTAGACGATGACCGTGTCGGCCGCGGTCAGGTTGAGGCCCGTGCCGCCGGCCTTCAGGCTCACCAGGAACACCGGCAGGTCCCCGGACTGGAATGCCGCGACCTGAGCATCGCGGTCCTTCGTTCGGCCATGCAGCATGGCGTAGCCCCAGCCGCGGGCGGCAATGTCCCGCTCGACCAGCTTCAGCATTGCCACGAACTGGGAGAAGACCAAGACCTTCCGCCCCTCGGCGACCAACTCCTCCAGCAGCGCCAGAAGGCGCGCCCGCTTGGCGCTCGCGGTGACCTTGCGGGCGGCGTCGAGCTTCACCAGGCCCGGATCGCAGCAGACCTGGCGCAGCTTGAGCAGCGCGTCGAGGATCGCGATGCGCGACGCCGCCAGGCCGCGCGCGGCGATCGCCTCGCGGACCCGCTTGTCCATCGCCGTCCGGATGCTCTCGTAGAGCGCGGCCTGGGCGCCTTCGAGCGGGACCAGATCGTCGATCACCGTCTTTACCGGCAGCTCGCGCGCGACCTCCTCCTTGGTGCGTCGCATCAGGAACGGTTTCACCCGGGCCGAAAGCAGCCGCTGCCGGGCGCGGTCGCCATGCTTCTCGATCGGCGTGCGGAACTCGGTGGTGAACCTCTTGCGGTTGCCGAGCAGGCCCGGAACCAGCCAGTCGTAGAGCGCCCAGATCTCCTGGAGATTGTTCTCCAGCGGCGTCCCGGTCAGCACCAGGCGCTGGCGCGCGCGGATCTCCCGGATGCGTTTCGAGACGGCCGCCGCCGGGTTCTTCACCGCCTGCGCCTCGTCCAGCACCGCGATGTCATAGTCGTGCCCGAACAGCAATTCATGGTCCCTGTTGAGCAGCGGATAGGTCGTGACGACCAGGTGATGGTCGGGGATTTCCGCGAAGCGCCGCCGCCGGTCGGGCCCGTGCAGCACCAGAACCTTCAGGTCGGGCACGAAGCGCGCGGCCTCGCGCCGCCAGTTGCCGACCAGGCTCGTCGGCACCACCAGCAGGCTCGGAAGGGACGTCTCCTCCTCCAGATGGCGGTGCGCGAGCAGGGCAAGGGTCTGCACGGTCTTTCCGAGCCCCATGTCGTCGGCCAGCACCCCGCCGAAGCCGCTCTCCGAAAGCGCCCTCAGCCAGCCATAGCCCGTGCGCTGGTAGGGACGCAGTTCGCCCCGCAGCGTGTCGGGCGGCGCCTGCTCCGGCGTCTCGGCAAGCGCCCGGAGCCGGGCTCCGAGATCGAGTATCTCCCGCCCGCCGGTCCAGGGCGCGCCGCAGCCTTCCAGAGCCTCCGCCAGCTCGAACAGGCGGCCCGCATCGGCCCGATGGAATTCGAGCAGCCCCTGCGCTTCCAGAAACGCTTCGGCGAAGCGCCCGAAGCGCGAAGCGTCCAGTGCGAGCCAGGAGCCGTCCTCGAGCCGCACGTGGAAAAGCCTGCCGGCCAGGTGGCTCTCGATATCGAACCCTTCCTCAAGCCGGCCCCATTCGTCGACCGGCAGCTCCGCCACCAGCTGGAGCACGATCGGCGCGACATCGAACGTCCTGCCGTTCGCTTCCAGCGACAGGCTGAGTGAGAACCAATCCGTGTCCGTGGATTCGAGCGCGGTCGAGAACGCGACCGGACCGTCGTGCAGCCGGAACGGCCAGGACTCGTCGACCTCGATGCGCCAGCCCTCGGACCGCAGCCGCGGAACCGCCTGAATGACGAACCCCAGGCCGGCCCCGTCGTCCTCCCCGCCGCCGAGCGGCGGAAACACGACATCGGCGTCCCGCAGTTCGCGCAGCCGGCCGTAGTCGTAGCGCAGCATGTCGCGCTCCGCCTGGCCATAAGGCTTCGCCGCTTCCCGCAGCGTTTCCCCGAACCCCGCTTCGCGCGCGCGGTCGCGCCGGATGACGGCAAAGCCCCCATCGCCCTTCGCCGCGATGTCGTCTCCCCGTCCGACGCGCGGACGGCCCTCGGCGCCCGAGTAGAGGATTTCCAGGCGGGCGCACGGATAGACGAGGGCATCGCCGCCGCCCACCCCCACGATCCGCCTGCCGTCGTAGGTATGCCGCATCGGCCTGTGCTCGCAGCCGAAGAGCTTGAGAACCGGCTCCGGACGGACATCGCTGCGCTCCTCGACCCGATGAAGCCGCGGCACCGGTGCGTGCTGGCCGATCCGGGACAGTTTCGCCGCGACGGCGTGGATCGACCGGTGCTCGACCGGCGGCGCGGCCGCAAACCAGGACGCCAGCCGCGCCGGCAGACCGGTTTCGGCGACGCCGATCTCGCCGGTTTCCGGGTCCACGAACAACGGCGTCGGGAAGGGCAGCAGCGTCACGGGCGAACCCGCTTCGTCGCGCGCCGCGACATGCTGCCTGCCGGCCTCGCCGACCGTCCAGGCGAGCTCGCAGCGCCGCGGCCCCGCCCAGGACAGCGCCATGCCATGGATGTCGTCGGCCCGCGCCCGCCCGGTCTCTACGATCCCGCGGACCAGCCCGATCAACTCCTCGCCGTCCGGCCAGTCGTAATGTCGCGGCCAGATGCTCTCCTCGAAATAGCCGAGCCTGCCGAGCAGCGCGGCGTCTTCCGAAGTCAAGAACTTGCGCTGCGCGAACGCCGTGCCCTCGCGGTATTCCCGGAAATTCCTGCCGATCGTGCCGTCTTTCTTCAGATAGGCCCGGTAGGGGTCGATGCGCATGCCGCCCGTCGCATCGCGGTGGATCACGTAGAACAGATGGTCCCGGCCGGGTTCCGGCGCACCGGCCGGCCGGTCGTCCGCTCTTGCCGGAACTGCCCCGGGCCATTCGTCTAGCCAGCGGCGGACGTCTCGGGAAGCGCCCTCGCGGGCGGTCCCGGCGACGCCGTCGTCCGCCCCCGGCGAGACATGCCGGGCGGCGAGCAGCACGGCGACCGTGTGCTTGCAGTTGTAGCCGACCGGGCAGGAGCAGTGCCCTTCGACCGGAAGCAGCGTCCCGTCGCTCCCGAATTCGTACCTGACCGCGACGGCATAAGGTTTGGGCCGGCTGCCCGAAACCTCGCCGTGGATCCGGCCGGGCGAGCCGAACTCGACCGAACGGACCATGCCGCGCACGAAATAGTCCAGACCCCGCAGGTACGAGGCTTCCCCGACCGCGCGCTCGATGTCGTCTGTTCCGAAGATTTCCAAGCCGGCCTGTCCATCCCCCATGCCACGGACCCGTTGCCCGAGACGTGCAGCTTTCCGCACGGACGCGGGATCCAGCGACATTGCGGCGCTCGATACGCCCGGCGCCGCTTCGCCCGCTTGCCTTGCGCAAGCACCATGCCGCGTGCCGGATACCGCCGAATCACACTATTTTCCAACGGAAGACAGGGTCAAGGCCGCGCCCGAAGCCGATCGCTCAGAAGGCGTAGCGAAGCGACAGCCGGATGCCGTGGCCCTTCAGCCTCGCTTTCGTCGGCGCCAGATCGAGCGGCAGCGGCTCCCGGCTCCCGTCGCGCCAGACCACCCGGCCCGGAGGGGCGACACATCCGGCATCGCCGACGTCTCCAGAAGCAAGCCTGCACGCCGGGCGGAGCGGGAGTTCCGGCTGCCGGCCGGTCGAAGGCCGGGCGCCCGGAGGGTGCCCGCGCCGCCGTCCAGCCATTCCGGAGCACGCCGATGACCGATCCCGACACCATCTCCGCCGACTACACGCTGCGCCCCAGCGAGCTCGCCGCCACCCTCGCACTCCTGGTCGAGGCCCGACAGCCGACCCTGGTATGGGGACCGCCCGGCACTGCAAAATCGATGATCGCCCAGCAGGTCGCCGCCGATGCCGGCCGCCAGTATGTCGATGTCCGGGCGCGGCTGCTCGACCCCGTCGACCTGCGTGGCATCCCGTGGCGCGACAGCGCCGACAGAACCCGCTGGGCGCCGCCGGCCTTCCTGCCGCCCACGAACGATCCGGGCCGCTGGCTCATCAACCTCGAAGAACTGCCGTCCGCGGTGCAGATGGTGCAAGCGGCGCTCTATCAGCTGGTCCTCGACCGCAAGGTCGGCGAATACGAACTGCCCGAGGGCGCCTCGCTGATCGCCTGCGGCAACCGCGAGAGCGACCGCGGCGTCGTGCATCGCATGCCGACCCCGCTGGCATCCCGCTTCGTCCATCTGGAGATCAGGGTCGATGCCCAGGACTGGCTGGCCTGGGGAGCGGCGAACGGAATCGCGCCCGAGGTCCTGTTCTACATCCAGATGCGCCCCGACATGCTGCACCTGTTCGATCCCCAGTCGCGCGAGAAAGCTTTTTGCTGCCCTCGGACGTGGGAGATGGTTTCCAACATCGTGAACCGGCGGAACGGCCTCGATGCGTCCGTCGAACGCGCGCTGTTCCGGGGCACCGTGGGCGAGGCTGCCGCGGTCGAGTTTTCTGCCTTCCTCAAGGTCTGGCGCGAGCTGCCCCATCCCCGCGCCGTCATCGACGATCCCGAGAACGCCGTGGTGCCGGAGAACGCCAGCGCGCTGATCGCGCTCTGCGGCTCGCTCTACCGCATGGCCGACGACATCAATCTCGGCGCCATCGTCACCTACGCGACGCGCCTGCGCCGCGAGATCGGCGAGTTCCTCGTCGGCTCCTGCATCCGCCGCGATCCGGACCTGCAGCGCTCGCCCGCCTTCATCCGCTGGGCCGCCGCCCGCACCCGGTGACACCGCCATTTTGGGAGATCGACACCATGGACCTCACCCACGACGCCATGCTGGTCAGCCTGCGCATCAGCGCCTGGTCGGGCCGGCTCTACGACCGCAAGGCGAGCAACCATGTCGCCGTCCATCACGAGGCCTCCGCCAGCGCCGGGCGCTACAACAAGTGCCTCCTGCCCAAGGCCGCCTTCGCCGCGCTCACCGCCACCATGAGCAAGGCACGTAGTTCGCATTACGAGCAGACGCTTCCGTGGGACGATCAGGGAAGCCGCCTGCTGACCGTCGCCAACTACGAGCACTACATGGAACTTCTGGATGGGCTCCGGGAGCGCATGGTGCGCGAACGCGCCCGCTTCATCGAGGACTACGAGGACAACATCGACCAGGCCCGGCTCGACCTCGGCAAGCTGTTCCGCATCGAGGACTATCCCTCGCAGGAAGCGTTGCAGGGGAAGTTCGGCATCCGCTGCCGCATCACGCCCGTCCCGGACGCCGACCACTTCATGGCCAGGCTCGCCTCGGACGACACCGACCGGGTCAAGCGCGATATCGAGCACCAGATCGAGGAACGCCTGCACGATGCCGTGGGCGACCTCTACCGGCGTCTCGGCGAGGCGGTCGAGCGGGTCGGCGAGCGGTTGTGCGAGGACGACGAGGGCAAGCCGCTGGTCTTCCGGGATTCGATGATCGAGAACATCCGCGGCCTGGTCGACGTGGTGCCGCGTCTCAACATCTTCGGCGACGACACGCTGGCACGCCTCTGCGAGCAGGTGAAGGACAAGATCGCCGGCGTCGAGCCGGATTCGCTCCGCCCGTCGCGGACCTTCGATCCGGCCGCGCGCGCCCGCGTGAAGCGCGACGCCGACGCGCTGATGGAACAGTTCGCGGGGTATTTCGGGTCCCCCGCCGAGCCCACGGTTGAGCCCGCCCGGAAGGCCGCGTGATGGCCGCCCACGTACACAGCGAATCCGCGCGGCGCGTCAGCGATTGCGTGACTGCATTGCTGCGCGAGCAGCCCTTCTTCGGCAGCCTCGCCTTGAGGCTGCCGATCCGCGCCGATGCAACCCGTGAGACCGTGGCCAGCGACGGGCGGGAGATCCGCTATTCGCCCCGGTGGGTCGCCGAAGCGCAAGCCCATGTCATCGAGACCGCCATGGCGCGGGTCGTCCTGGCGTGCGCGCTCAAGCACCACACGCGCCGGGGCGAGCGCGATCCGGAGCGCTGGCAGCGTGCTTCCCAGCTGGTGACCCACGGTTTGCTGAGGGACACCGGTTTCACCCTGCCATCCGACGCCGAAGCCTGGGACGGCATCAGCGTCGAGCAGGCCTATGACCGCCTGCCGGAGCCGGACCCCGACGACGGTGACGGCGACAACGATGCGCCGTCCGCCGGTGGGGCAGCAGGCGCCGATTCTGCCGGCACACCACCATCCCCGGACTCCGGCGGTGACGATGATTCAGGCGGGTCCGACAACGGCGCCGGCGATGACGATCCGCAGGACGGCGACGGCCAAGAGACGAACCCCGGCGCCAACGCATCCCCCAGCTGCGATCCTGCCGGCACCGGCGAGGTCATGGACGCCCCCGCCGATCGCGGGCAGGGCGGCGGAGGCCCATCCCCGTCCGAGGTTGCCGCCGAAGAGCAGGCCTGGGACGAGGCCATGCACCAGGCGGCCAGCCTCGCCAAGGCCCAGGGAAAACTGCCCGGCGCCGTAGAGGAAACGGCCCGCGGCGCGCATGGGAGCACCGTCGACTGGCGGACGCTGCTGCGCCGCTACATGACGGACGCCTCGAAGAGCGACTATTCCTGGAGCCTGCCCAACCGGCGCTTCATCGACAGCGGGTTGTATTTGCCGTCGATCCGCTCGGAGGGCATCGACACCATCGCCGTCATCGTCGACACCTCCGGCTCGCTGCCGGCCGGGACGCTGGCGGAGTTCTGGGCCGAGGTGCGGGAGATCGCGAGCGAGCTTCAGCCGGAGCGCGTCATCCTTCTGCAGGTCGACGCCGCGGTGCAGGACACCGCCGAATACGCCGCCTCGGACCTGCCCGACGAGATCACGATCAGGGGAAGTGGCGGGACCGACTTCCGGCCGGGCTTCGCCTGGCTCGAAGAGCACGACATCCGGCCCGGCGTCTGCCTCTACCTCACCGACCTGCTGTGTTCGAGCTACCCGGAAACGGCACCTCCATTCGACGTGATTTGGTACAACTGGTCCGCCCCGCCCGACGACTGGAACCGCGAGCCCTGGGGCGAGCGCATCGACATCGGAACCTCTTCGGGGGCTGCGTCGTGAGCCGGGCGATATACGGCGCCCCGGCCGAGGCGCTCAGGCAGGCACTCGACGCCCTGGCCCGGCTCGCCTTCTGGATATCGTGGACCGCCGACCTCGATCTGCCTCCCGATATCCCGGTGAGCACCCGCAACATGCGAGAGGCGGCGGCCGCGCTCCGCAAGGCCGCGGACGTTCTCGATCTGGCCGCCGACAGGGCCGAAGCCCTCGACGAGGCATCCGGCCCGGGTAATCGCTCCCACCCCCGGCCGCTCCCCCGCTGACCCCTCCGGGGACGGCCGCCGCCGTTCCGCCATCGCCGCCCATGCCCCGCAACAGCCCCGCCAGGAGCCGGAGCCGGGCCGGGTCCGGGCGGGGCGCGGGACGGCCGGAGAGGGCCGGTCCCGCCGCACCCGTTCCATCCATTCCCAGCCCATATCGAGGGAGATTCGCATGAATCACATCGCCCCCCTGCACGAACCGCTCATCCGGGAGGTTCCGCTCTCCCGGCTGGCGCTTGCGCCCGAGAACGTGCGCAAGACGCCGGCCGACCCGATCGCCGAGGCCGAGATGAAGGCCTCCATCGCCACCCATGGCCTGCTGGAGAACCTCGTCGTCCGCATGGACGGCCCGGCCGATGCCGGCACCTGGGCCGTGGTCGCCGGCGGACGCCGCCTGGCGGCCATGAAGGCATTGGCCGACGACGGCACGATCGACGCCGACCACCCGGTGCCCTGCCTGGTCGCCGCCAATCCGGATATGGCGGGCGAGCTGTCCCTGGCGGAGAACATCGTCCGCATCGCCATGCATCCCGCCGACCAGGTGATCGCCTTCACGAAGCTGGCCGACGCCGGCCTCTCCGTGGGTTCCATCGCGGCGCGTTTCGGCACGGCCGAGCGCCTGGTCGAGCAGCGCCTGCGCCTCGGCAACGTCGCGCCGGACCTGCTCGACGCCTACCGCGCCGACGAGATCGACCTCGAAGTGGTGAAGGCCTTCTCCGTCACGCCCGACCATGCCCGCCAGATGGCCGCCTGGGAACAGGTCGCGGGGCAGGGCTACCGGCCCAGCGCGTGGCAGGTGAAACGGTTGCTCACCGAGGAACGGATTCCGGGCACCTCGGCGGTCGCGCGCTTCGTCGGCGTCGAGCCCTATGAGGCCGCGGGCGGCAAGGTGCTGCGCGATCTCTTCTCGAAGGACGACGACAGCGCCGTCTGGTTCGACGACCCGGCGCTGCTGAACAATCTCGCCATGGAGAAGCTGCGCGGCTTCCAGGACGAGCTCGAGACCCGCTGGAAGTGGGCCACGGCCATGGTCGAGGTCGACTGGAACACCACCGCCCGCTATGGCCGCATCTATCCAGAGCCGGCCGAGCGCACACCGGAAGAGCAGGCCGAGATCGAGAAGCTGGAGGCACGCCAGGGCGTCTTCGCGGAGCTCGACGACGATGCCTGGACCGAGGAGCTGGTCCGCGAGGCCGAGACCATCGAGGAACGCCTCGACGAGATCGAGGGCGGGATCGAGGCCCGCGCCGTCTACAGGCGCGAGGATTTCGGGATCGCCGGCTGCATCGCCACCATCGGACGCGACGGCACGCTCCAGGTCATCCTTGGCCTGGTCCGGCCCGAGGACATGCCGAAGGAACCGGAAGCCGCCGGAAACACCGGTCCCAGATCTGGTGACGGCAATGACGGCGACAGCCATACCGCCGAAGCCGGGACCGGAACCGATACCGGCCGCATCTCCGTCCCGGCAATGTCCGGGCCCATGAACCTGCCGAAGGACCGCGAGGCCGAGGCGCGCAAGGAAGCCGGTGTCGGCATCGGCCTTGCCGACGATCTGCGGTCGGTCCGGACGGCGCTCGTGAAGGCGAAGCTCGCCGGGGACTTCGAGGCCGCCTTCGATCTCATGCTGTTCCAGCTCGGCCGGTCCGTCTTCACCGACGGTTACAAGTCGCATGCGCTCGACATCGCGGTCCGCGAGACCGCCGACCGGCCGACCATGCGCATGAACGACGCCGACTTCGCCGCCTGGAGCCCGGGCGAAGCCATGCTCGAAGACCGATCGGGGCTCGCCTTCGACTGGCTCGCGATCGAGGACGACGGTGCGTCCTTCGCGGCCATGCGTGAGCTCTCCCAGGCCGAGAAGCAGGCGCTGTTCGCCGCCTGCGTCGCGCGCACGGTGAAGGGCCAGCTCGCCTTCGAGCCCCAGGCGCGTCCCGAGCTGGAGGCCACGGTCGCCCGCCTCGACATCGACTTCGCGCAGCATGTGCGCCCGACGGCGGACATGCTGTGGTCACGCATCGCCAAGGGCCGGATTCTCGACATCGCCCGCTCGGTGTTGAGCCCGGCCTGGGCATCGGCGCGGTCGAAGAACAAGAAACCAGACCTCGCAAAGGCAATGGAGGAGGCCTTCGCGGCCGGCGATCCGCCGCTCGGGCTGCATGCCGACGACCATGCGGCGGCGCTCGCCTGGCTGCCGCCGGGATTCGCGGCGTTCGATACCGGCCGCGTGGAGGACGAGCCGGAAGACGCCGCGGCGGCGGAACCGGCGGCGGAGGCATCCGGTCCCGACCCGGAACCCGTTGCCGGCCCCGCCGCCGATGCGGAGAGCCCGGAGACGCCCGCCGATCCGCCGCGCACGAACTTCGTGGTCGAGAGCATCGAGGCGCCGGCAGTCGCCGAACGCCGGGCCGCCGAACGTGCCACCGGCAACGGCAATGGCAGCGGCAACGATCATGCCACGCCGGCTGCTCCGGAGACCGATTCCGCCGCCGGCGACCACGGGAGCGATGCCAGGGTGGGCGGTCCCGAGTCCGGAGCCGCCGAACCGGCCAAGCCGGCTGATATCGCCGCCCGCCATCCCGGACCGGTGAACGGCCACGATGCCGGCGACGGGCTCGACATTCCCGAGTTCCTGCGCCGCGTACCGGGGCATTCCGCCGTCAACTGACCGCACGCCACGATCCGTCATGCGCCCCGCCGGACCGCCATCCGGCGGGGCGTTTCCGTTTCCGCATCCTTCGGGGAGATGTCTGCATGAACCACATTGCCAGAACGCCGCCGGCGAAGATCCGCGCCCGCATCCACGACAACGCGTTGAAGCGCGTCACGAGGATTTACGCATCGACGCTCGCCGACGTGCTGACCGAGACGTTGCAGAATTCACGCCGCGGCGGCGCCACCGGGGTCCGCATTTCCGTCGGCACGCTTACCGACCAGCCTGGCGGCGAAACGCGCTTCACCGTCACCATCGCCGACGACGGCACCGGCATCGCCGATCCCGCCGTCCTGCTGAGCTTCGGCGAGAATGGCTGGTCCGACGACCTCGTCCGCCGCGAGGACGCCGCCGGCTTCGGTTTCGCGAGCCTGTCGCGCCGCGGGGGCATCTGGCGGAGTTCGGCGTCGTTGCTCCGCAGGGTGTGGCTCATGTCGGTCGGCTGGCATCGGCACTCGAGGATCCGGGTTCGGGACTACCGGGAGCGGTCCGCGCGCTGGGTGGCGTTCTGCTCGGCCAGATCGCTGACCTCGATGCGAAGATCGGCGGATTGGAAAAGGAGCTCCGCGCCTGCGCGCGTCAGGACGAGCAGGCGGCACGGCTCATGACCATCCCGGGGATCGGGTCGATCAGCGCGATGGCGCTTCAGGCCTTCGCGCCGCCGATGGAGAGCTTTCGGCGCGGCCGCGACTTCTCTGCCTGGCTGGGCCTCGTGCCGCGACAACACACGACCGGCGGCAAGCCAAGGCTGGGCAGGATATCGAAGATGGGCCAGCGCGACCTCAGGCGCCTCTTGATTATCGGTGCCATGGCTGTCGTCAGCTCGGCGGTTCGTCGCGGCGAAACGAACGACCCCTGGCTGGCCAGGATGCTGGCGCGCAAGCCGCGAATGCTTGTCGCGGTGGCGCTGGCCAACAAGATGGCGCGCATCGTCTGGGCGCTCATGACACGCAAGGAGACCTACCGAGGTTTCGCGCCGGCTGCTGCCTGACACGGCGGCAACCTCGCGGAATGACGTCGGAGGTGTGAGCAGGTCGGAGGACGGGTGTGGAACGCCGCCGACGGCAAGGCCGCCGAGGCCGAAGGGCAAACGATGGGGTGGACGCCCCTCCCGACGGCATCGCGATGTGTCAGGTTGGCGGTGTTGTTAACGCTAAGCGAGGAAGGAGGCGTCCATGGAACAGGTTAACATGATCGGGATCGATCTGGCGAAGAACAGCTTTCAGGTGCAGGGTGCGCGGGCGGACGGGTCGGTTGCGTTCCGTAAGAAGCTGAGCCGGGCGAAGCTGTTGGACTTTGTGGCTGCGCAGCCACGCTGCACGGTGGCGATGGAGGCGTGCGGTGGCGCGCACCATTGGGGCCGGGAGATCGGCAGGCTCGGCCATGCGGTGCGACTGGTCCCGCCGATCTACGTCAAAGCGTATGTGAAGCGGCAGAAAAACGATGCGTCGGACGCGGAGGCGATCTGCGAGGCGTCGTCGCGCCCGACCATGCGCTTTGTGGCTGTGAAGACGGAGGAACAGCAGGCTCGGGGCATGCTGTTCCGGACGCGCGATCTTCTGGTGCGCCAGCGCACCCAGACGATCAATGCGCTGCGCGGCCATCTGGCGGAGTTCGGTGTCGTTGCCCCGCGGGGGCCGGCTCATGTCCGCCGGCTGGCCTCGGCGCTTGAGGGACCGGCTTCGGGGTTGCCGGAAGCGGTCCGCGAGCTGGGTGGCCTTCTGCTTGAGCAGATCGCCGGCCTCAATGCGAAGATTGCGGGCCTGGAGAGGGAGGTCCACGTGAGTGCACGGCAGGATGAGGAGGCGAGCCGCCTGATGAGCGTGCCGGGGATCGGACCGATCAGCGCGATGGCGATCCAGGCCTTCGCACCGCCGATGGAGAGTTTCCGGCGCGGCCGCGACTTCTCCGCTTGGCTCGGCCTCGTGCCGCGCCAGCACACGACGGGTGGCAAGCCGAAGCTGGGCAAGATATCGAAGATGGGCCAGCGCGATCTGAGACGGCTCTTGATCACGGGCGCGATGACCGTCGTCCGCTGGGCGGTTCGGCGCGGCGTGACGACGGACCCCTGGCTGGCCGGGATGCTGGCGCGCAAGCCGAGGATGCTCGTCGCGCTGGCGCTGGCCAACAGGATGGCGCGCATCGTCTGGGCGCTGTTGACGAAGAAGGAGAGCTACCGGGCTCCCGCCACCGCCTGAGAGAACGGCGAAGTGCGGGAAGCCGTCGGGGATGTGGGTAGGTCGGAGGACAGGTAAGGGCAAAGGTCAACGAGGCCGGGTCGGGAAAACCAGATTTTGACCGTAGGGCTCCTAAGCTCGCGCAAACGAATTGGACCTGATGCGCGTACTTCCATACGGCCCCTGCGGCAACTGAACCGCCGCACCTGATGAGGCCGGATAGACGACAGCACCTGACCGCATGTTCCGTGCTGTTCGAAGAAATGCTTGCATCACCGGGGGCGTCCATAGACGGTCAATCGAGATGGGATCGGGAAAACCAGCGGTGGGTCAAGGGGCTTTCAAGCCCGCAAAATTGATCTTGGACCCGGTCTGCACATCTCCATACGGGCCTGCGGCGTCAAACCAGCCGCATCATGAGGCCGGACAGATGACCGCACCTGACCACATGCCCCGAGACGTTCAAAGAAATGCTTGCATCAACGGAGGCGTCCACAGATGACCCCCCTGAGCGGCACGGCGGAGGTTGTCCCGGTAGTCAATGGGGGGATCCGCGCGGCTTCGTGTAGCGCCCTGCGCTATGCGGATCGAAGCCGCGCGGGGGGTACCTGTTGATCTACTGGGGCAACCGGGCCGCAGGCACGGCCGGCGTCCGGTCAGGAGCGGTTCTTGAAGCGCCAGCTCTCGTTGCCGGTCTCGATGATCTCGCAATGATGGGTCAGGCGGTCGAGCAGCGCGGTGGCATCGATCATGGCCGAAGAGAAGGTCCGGGGGCTGCACCGGGTCGACGTCCGTGACGACAAGGGCAAACTCGGCTCCACGCAGGTCGAAATATCCTACCGCCGCATGACCATCCGGCCGCCGATCGCCAAACAGAAGCGCTATCCGGCGCTCATACTCACGGTGTTGCATGCCCGAGAGCCAGAGGAGCCGGTCGGACGCCCCCGCATCGACTGGAAGCTGATCACCGACCTGCCGATCGACGGGCACGCTGCCGCCATAGAGAAGCTGCAATGGTACGCCATGCGCTGGAAGATCGAAGTCTTCCACAAGGTCCTGAAATCAGGTTGCCGGGCCGAACAGGCGCGGCTGCGAACCGCCGAGCGGTTGGTCAGGTTGCTCGCGGTGTTCTGTATCCTGGCCCACCAATGCTCTATCAGCGTCGCCGAGGTTATTTTCCTCAAGGTTCGAAAGGATTTCTCTCGCTTGCGAGGGAGGTGCGCCCGGGAACCAGGATAGTTCGGCCTCAGCCGGGTTCGGGGTGTCAAGACGGTCTGCTGAGCCCGCACAAGCACAGCCTCATCGGCTCGACCGTCCGCGAGGGCCTCCTCGTGGGCGTCGACCACCTCCCACGACTGGCTCGAATCGATAGGGCGAGCAGGTGAAACGGACTCTGGGTGAGGTCGAAATGTGCCGCCAAGGGTCAACCTGCCGAATCTCTATTGTTGACTTTCGGTTCGATTCCGTGATCTGCGAATTCGGCGAGTGCCGACGACGCCGACCGAATCCTCGCCGCTGACCTTAGCCGTTTATCCGGGGGTCAATCCGCCGATGAACGCTCCAGCCTGCACGTCCTCAAGGGCCGCCACAATCTACGTCGTTCGGTCCAGGTAGTAATATTGGCATCATGTAGTCAGTACAACCATTGTCACCTATCAGGCTCCTATCAGGCCAACCGGACGCTCTGGCGTGGACCGAGGGAGACAGGAGGTGTCCGTCGTCAGATTATTTGAGACAGGGTAGGGCATAAAATAACGGAGGCTGTGGCGCACCTGGTTGAGCATCCGGCGCTCCACCCGTGCGCTGAATAATCACGGGTGGAAATCGGTTATCGGGCATAGGAGGTTTTCTGCATCCAGCGACATAACTGCGCCATCAGCAACAGGTCACCCTGTTAGTGTGACAACTCCGTCCACTGAGTCATTTCGAGTGCTCGTAAAAGGAGCTACCAGACATCTCGCGCTTGGCCGGTTTTTCCTTGACCACTACTGTCTTGGACCGTTTCAGGATACTCCCCGCAGCGATACGGACATCCTCCCCGACAACCCTGGCCTTGGAGAATCGCGACTGAGTCGCGACAACCTGGACCATGCCAATTTCTAATTCCTCGGACCCCAGGACTTCATTTGTATCCGGGTCTATGAATTGTTCGCCTACTTCAAACGCCGTAAGCACGTCACCCGCTTTGAGGAATACGTTGCCATAGTTCAAGATCAGTGTTCCATCAGCTTGAACCTTGATGACTTTGAAGGGAATTTTAGTCGTGACAACAGCTTCGGATATCTTGGCGGCAACAATCCTTTGAACATCGGCGAAGGGGTCTGCGCCTGTTTCACTTTTTGAGATACCGGCCACACTGAACGATTCACCCTGCTTAGCTTCGCCTTTAACTGTATCAGCGAGGATGATCTTGCCTGTGGCAACGTCTGTTACCTTCAAATCTACGGCCATCTCCGTTGTGACGCTGCCTGTGCCTAGACCGATGCCAAGAGCCCTCCCGGCCTTCCCGCCTAATAGACTGCTGATGCCGCTAGCACCGCTTATGGAAAATCCGCTTTTCCGCGCGCCAAACCTCGTGATCGAACCGTAAATCAGATAATCAACGCCGGTCAGTCCGCCAACTTGACCCCCGCTGGTTGTAAGGCCGACCTGACCGAGTCCTTGTTCTGCTAACACTCCCCCCAGTTGTCTCCGCTCCATCACATCCATTTTGTTGCTTTTTACGATGGCTGTTTCGAGCATGACCCGGAAGCCCTCGGTCAGATTTTGGTTGCAGTCCCGTCCCCTATTGAGCATCCCAGCCTTTGCAAGAGATGTTGTGGGCTGCCGTCTGGATAGCAGCTATGCCCACGACTGGCTTTCCTGCCCATGCAAAAGACATTGTTGCAAGCGCGAATCCGCCAGAAGCCAATGCCGCTATCAATAGTGGTCTCATTTGAGAACCTTATCTATGGAAATGTATTGACGCGGCGGGTGCCAGGCCGTTTAAGCCACGTTTTACAGCTCGGTCGTGACAGACTGCATATCTCATCCACCATTTACAAGGGCGCGGTGGCGAAGTCAAGCTGCCGTTAGACACGCTCCAGGCGGTCGCCATGGGTGTCGAGCCGGCATTGTCACGTTATTGAACGGCCGCGGGTGATGTCGGCGGGCCGGACGGCTTCATGGACTTTCTGGAGGCGATCCTCGATCAGGCGCACGAGGAGCACCGGGCGATGCTCGACTGGTACGGCGGGCCGTTCGATCCGTCCGGCCTCGACGAAGCGCGGGCCCGTTTCGGCATGGAGAACATGGCGCGGCGGCGGCGCGGCCCGCTCGCCAGCCACGGGAGCGGATCGCGGCGTCCCAAGCGATGAGCGCGGCGCATTGCGTATCGGGGCGCATGGAGGGCGCGCGTTTCCCGGATCGCGGGTTCAGACGATTCGTTGCGCCAGCCGTTCGAGCCGGTCCGCGGCGGTGCGCGATCCGTCCGGATACGCAGAAGAACGGCGCTCCGGTTCGGAAACTCCCGCTCGCGCCTTGTAACGCCATCGGTCAACGGCGCACGGCGCGGCTCTTTTTCGAACGGGCCAGTTCGAGGAAGCCGGCCTTGACCTGCGCGAACAGGCCCGGCGGAATGAAGCCGTGGGTGAAGACGTCCGGCCGGCCGGGCAGCGGAGACAGCCCGGCATTGGGCCATTCATCGATATTGTGTTCCGACACGATCACCCAGCTCGGCGCGTCGTCAAGGGCCAGGGCCTGTTTGACGCGCGCCGGGATTTCGATGCCCACCGTATCGCCGGCGGGCGGTGTATGGGTGATCGGAAGCAGAACGACGTAGCGCGGAAGAACCGCCGGATCGGTGGCGGCGATCAGACAGGCGGGTCGGGTCTTGCCCTGGTCGCGGCCGGCGGCGGCCTCGTGCGTCCAGAGATAGTCGTAGCGGACGACCAGGCCCGGCTTCGGTTCGGGAAGCGCCACGGTCCCGTAGTTACGTCAGCAGGTCGTCGAGCGGCTTGTGCTCCACATCCATCTCGGCGCGCTCCACCGCGTCGATCGCCACATCGGCGGCGTCGTCCGTGCGATGGCTGCGCTGTGCCGAAGCCCGAAGCCAGTCATACTGCTCCGCGGACAGGAGCACGAACTCGCGGCGCCCATGCCGGGTTATCTCCACCGGCTCGCGTTGCGCTTCGTGCTGGAAGCGGCCGAACCCGCGCTGGAACTCCAGGGCGCTCACGGTGGGCATGGCAGGCTCCTCAGGTGACAGGTACCTGCCTCAATATACGTATAATCCGTAGAAATGAAAGGAAGTGGTGAAATCAAGGGCGAGCGGCACCCTGGAGCTAGCGTGCGATCGGGCGGCTCTTCGATCGCTGTCGGCGCGACAGTGGGCGGGATGATGCTCACTGCACCCGACTGGAAACGCATCAGCCACTTCCACAGAGTATCGGCCGCAACGTTGTTGGCAATGCGCCGCGTCGTGTGACGGATCCACGCCGGTCGCAAAGGCGTGCCTGGCCCGGCTGACAAAGCGGCCCAGCTACGAGGATGCGGCGGAACTCGCAAACGAGCGGAATGCGGTCTGCGGTGCGGCTTCATGCGCCGGACCCGTCCCGCGAATCAGCTCATCGATCCTGTCGGCGATGCGCTGGGCGGCGTCGCGCAATTGCGCCATAGTCCAATCGGCGGCGTAGCCCTCGGTGATGTCCTGGGAGGGGGCATGGTTGACCAGCCGCTTGGTCAGGCCGGTCGGCAGCATGAGCTCGCGGTCGGCGACGGTGATGAAGCAGTTGCGCAGCGCATGGAACCAGAACTTCGCCCCGCCGGCCTCTCCGATGCGCGCATTGAGATGCTGGATGGATTCGAGGTGGCCGTGTCGACGACTGTCGAAAAGTGCGCATATTCGCTGAAGTCACATGTGGTACTTGACAACGGAAAGTCGTTTGATCTCGCGAGTCCGGCCACCATTGTCAAACGGCTTTCAATATTGACCCCCAATCGGCGTGCAAAATTGACCCCCCTGAGCGGCACGGCGGAGGTTGTCCCGGTAGTCAATAGGGGGGGTCCCTGTTGACCCACCGGGGCAACCGGGCCGCAGGCACGGCCGGCGGCGGCTCAGGAGCGGCTCTTGAAGCGCCAGCTCTCGTTGCCGGTCTCGATGATCTCGCAGTGGCGGGTCAGGCGGTCGAGCAGCGCGGTGGTCATCTTGGGGTCGCCGAAGACGGATGGCCATTCGCCGAAGGCGAGGTTGGTGGTGATGACGATAGAGGTGCGCTCGTAGAGCCGGCTCATGAGGTGGAAGAGCAGCTGCCCGCCGGCCTGAGCGAAGGGCAGGTAGCCGAGTTCATCGAGGATGACGAAGTCGCGTCGGACGAGCTGGTCCGCGGTGCGGCCCTGGCGTCCGGCGCGGAGCTCGGCCTCGAGGTGGTTGACCAGGTCGACGACGTTGTAGCAGCGGCCCCGGGCGCCCTTGCGGATGCAGGAGCGCGCGATTGCGACGGCGAGATGGGTCTTGCCGGTGCCGGTGCCGCCGACCAGCACGATGTTGCGCTTGCCCTCCAGGAAGCCGCCGCCGGCGAGCTCCTGGATCAGGGGCTCGTTGACCGGCGAGGCGGCGAAGTCGAAGTCGGCCAGCTCCTTGGCCGTTGGCAGCCTGGCGGACGCCATCTGGTACTTGATCGAGCGCGCCTGCTTGTCGGCGATCTCGACCTGCAGCAGCGTACCGATGATCTGCTGCACCGGATGGCGGCGCTTGAGCCCGTCGGCGAGGATATCGTCGTAGGCGGCGCGCATGCCTGCGAGCTTCAGCGCCGTCATCATCGCCAGCACCTCATGACGCTCCATGACCGGCCTTTCTCAGGCTGTCATAGCGCTGGCAATCGGCAACCGGCTGGTGACGGAGTTGCAGGCCCTCGGGCGTCGGGATGGTCGCCGGCGGTGCCGGCTGGCACTGCCGGGCGAGGATGTTGAGCACGACGTCGGCGCTGCAGGCGCCTCAGTCGAGCGCTTCGGCACAGGCTGCCTCGACCGCCTCCAGTCCGTCCTCCAGCACCTTGACGAACTGCCGGTCGCCGTCGTCGTGGCCCGCGAGCCGGGTTCGCAGGCGGCCGAGCGCGTTGGGTAACTGCCAGCCCTTGAAGGGCGCGCCATTGCGCGGCGCGCCGGGCTTCCTCGTCAGGATCGGCACGTAGTGCCATGGATCGTAGGCGACCTGGCCGCGCCCGAAGCTGCGGGGATGCTCGGCGACGATCTCGCCGTCCTGGCGGATGGCGATCCGATCGGCATAGGCCCGCACGTCCACCGGTCGCCCCACCGCGCGTGCCGCGACGCTGTACTGGTTGTTGTCGAAGCGCACCAGACAGGTGTGTGCGGCGGTGACAAATTAGACCACGGAAGCGGCGGGATTTGCCCGGCTGCGGGCGGAGTAAAACTCTGCCACCTGTAGCCTTCGATCCTTTTCGGGATGGAAGGTGGGAGGATGTATACCGTGGACCTTTATCCACGCGTTCGGCTGGCGTGCCATGTTGATGGGCTGAGTCAGCGAGAGGCGGCGAGTCGGTTTGGCATAGCGCGAGAGACGGTGAGGAAGATGCTCGGGCACTCGGAGCCGCCTGGCTACCGCCGCCGCCAGCCACCGAAGCGCCCGAAGCTGGACCCCTTCAGGGATATCATTGACCGTATTCTGGAAGAGGACCGAACGGTTCACTGCAAGCAGCGCCACACGGCGAAGCGGATATTCGAGCGTCTTCGCGACGAGCATGGCTTTGCGGGCAAACAGACCATCGTCAAGGATTACGTCCGGGAACGGCGCCGTCGCCAGCGTGAGATGTTCGTGCCGCTGGCGCACCCTCCGGGTCACGCTCAGGCGGACTTTGGCGAGGCGGATGCGATCATCGCCGGCGTCAAGCGGCGGGCGCATTTTTTCGCCATGGACCTTCCCCACGGCGATGCCTGCTTCGTTGCGGCCTACCCGGCGGCGGCGACGGAGGCCTGGCTGGACGGCCACAACGGGGCCTTCGCCTTCTTCGGCGGCATTCCCCAATCGATTCTCCACGACAATGACAAGTGCCTGGTGTCGCGCATCCTGCCGGACGGCACGCGGCAACGAACGCGAGCGTTCAGCGGGCTTCAATCCCATTATCTGTTCCAGGATCGATATGGCCGCCCCGGCAAGGGCAATGATAAGGGCAAGGTGGAGGGGCTGGTCGGTTACGCCCGCCGGAACTTCATGGTTCCCATCCCCCGGTTTGCGAGCTGGGACGCCTTCAACGCTCACCTGGAACATCAATGTCGGAGACGGGAAAGCGACGTCTTGCGCGGCCATCGCGAGACCATCGGCGAGCGGTTCGGATGCGACCGGGAGAAGCTGATGGAATTGCCGCCGGCGCCTTTCGAGGCCTGCGACAAGGAGGGCACGCGGGTCAATTCGCTCTCCCTGGTGCGCTATCGGGGCAACGACTACTCGGTGCCCGTCGCCTACGGTCACCAAGAGGTCTGGGTCCGTGGCTACGTGCACGAGGTGGTCATCGGCTGCGCCGCCGAGGTCATCGCCCGGCACCCACGCTCTTACGAACGAGAGGACCTGATCTTCGAGCCGATCCACTATCTGGCCTTGCGGGAGCGGAAGATCGGTGCCCTCGATCAAGCCGCCCCGCTGGCCGGTTGGAAGCTGCCCGAGGCGTACGCCAACCTGCGCCGCTTGCTTGAAGCCCGCATGGGCAAGGCCGGCAAGCGGGAGTACGTGCAAGTGCTCCGTCTTCTGGAGACCTTTGCCCTTGAGGAGGTGCACGGTGCCATCCGCGATGCCCTGCGGTTAGGCGCCATCGGCTATGATGCGGTCAAGCACCTGGTGCTGTGTCGCGTCGAGCGTCGACCCCCCCGGCTCGACTTGAACGTTTATCCCTATCTGCCGCGGGCCCAGGTGACCACCACATCCGCCGCCAGCTACATGAGCCTGCTGGGCGGAGCGGCGCCGTGAGCGACACGCCGCAGGTGTTGCTGGCCCATCACCTGAAGGCCCTCAAGCTGCCGACCTTCCTCAGGGAGTACGACAAGCTGGCTCGCCAGTGTGCCAGCGAGGGCGCCGACCACGTGCGCTACCTGCTCCGCCTGGCCGAGCTGGAACTGATCGACCGCGAGCGCCGCATGGTCGAGCGGCGAATCAGGCAAGCGAAGTTCCCGACCGTCAAGAGCTTGGACAGCTTTGACTTCAAAGCGATCGCCTCGCTCAACAAGGCGCTGGTCCTCGAGCTGGCACGATGCGAGTACATCGAGCGCCGGGAGAATGTGATCGCTCTGGGCAATTCCGGCACCGGCAAGAGTCACATTGCGCTCGGCCTCGGCCTTGCCGCCTGCCAGAAGGGCCTGTCGGTCGGCTTTACCACCGCCGCCGCCCTGGTCCACGAGCTCATGGAGGCGCGCGATGACAGACAGCTGCTGAGGTTCCAGAAGAAGCTCGCCAACCTCAAGCTCCTCATCATCGACGAGCTGGGTTTCGTGCCGCTCTCCAAGACCGGCGCCGAGTTGCTGTTCGAGGTGTTCAGCCAGCGCTACGAGCGTGGCTCGATCCTGGTGACCTCCAACCTGCCATTCGACGAGTGGACGGAGGTTTTCGGCTCAGAACGCCTGACGGGGGCGTTGCTGGACCGCCTGACCCACCACGTCCATATCCTGGAAATGAACGGCGAAAGCTTCCGCCTCAAGCAGAGCCGAAGAAAACAGAAACCCGCAAAAAGCGCCTGAGCGGCATCCGCTTGCCCCCGTGGGCCCACAGGCCCCTCCCACGCGCGCCGCGGCCTTTGCCTGCTGAGGGGCAGTCCACGCCGCGCGTGGGTCCCTCCCGTGGACTACGGGGACAAGCTCCTCACCGAACCAAAGTGGCCCACTTTTGCTCCGCCACATGGCCGGGTTTTACTCCGCCGTTGACACATAGGCCACGGACAATGGCTCGAAATTCGATCCGCGCTCTGGCCAACGCTTAAGAGCGGCGCCCGCCAGCGGCGGCCGGAATGGCCGCTTTACCCCTTTTGGTCTTAAGTTCTTGGCTCAATTCGTGAAACGTATGCATTTGTGATAGAATGCCCGGAATGTCAGGAGGTTGGGTCATGGACGGCAAGGGTTTCCAGGTGTGGCTTTCGGCGGCGCGCGGGCTGACGCGCGTGCAGCGGCACGAGGCGCTCGCGGTGCTGTCGGGCCGGAGCGAAGGCGAGGCATCGAAGGCCGCGATCGAGCTTGGTGTGGACGAGGCCCGGCGCTGTCCGCACTGCGCGAGCGAAGGGGCGGTTTCGCGCGGTATGGCGCGGGGTCTGCGGCGCTACCAGTGCAAGGGCTGCGGCAGGACCTTCAACGCGCTGACCGGTACGCCGCTGTCGGGCCTGCACCACAAGGAACGCTGGCTGTCGTTCGGGGCGTCGCTGGCGGAGGGGGAGACGGTGAAGGCCTCGGCGGCGCGCTGCGACGTGGCGGTGAGCACGGCGTTCCGCTGGCGTCACCGGTTTCTGGCGGCGGCGCGGAGCGATTCGGAGGTGCTCAAGGGGATCGTGGAAGCGGACGAGACCTACGTCCTGGAGAGCCGGAAGGGCGCGCGCGGGCTGGGACGCAAGGCACGGCGGCGGGGCGGCAAGGCGAAGAAGCGCGGCCTCTCGCGCGAGCAGGTGCCGGTTCTCATGGCGGCGGACCGGAGCGGGACGACGGTGAGCGCGGTGCTGCCCAGGGTCGACGCGGCGGCGCTCACGGCTGCTCTCGACCCGGTGGTCGCGAAGGACGCCCTGCTGGTCTCCGACGGTGGCGCGAGCTATCCACCTTGCGCCGCCGCGCTCGGGGTGAGCCACGAAGCACTCAACCGCTCGATGGGGGAACGGGTTCGGGGCGATCTGCATGTGCAGACGGTGAACAGCCGCCACAGCCGGTTGAAGGACTTCCTGCGTCCCCGCCGCGGCATCGCCACCCGCTATCTGGACAACTACCTGAGCTGGTTCCACCTCGTCGGCCTCGCCCCCGGCGCCAATGACCGAGCCTGCCTCGCCGCCGCCGTAACAAGGTGACGCATACAATTCACGAATTGAGCCTAGTTCTTCGCCACCCAAACATTCCAAAGCTCGGTCAACTCTTCCTGAAAATCGACCCAGAAGTCCATCGACTCCTTGCTGCCGCCGAACAGGCCGGTCTTCAGGTTGTCGCCGGCGGGCAGCTCCTTCAACTGCGCCGGAGCGATGAGCTTCGCCGCCGCCACCTTGGTCGGGCCATAGGCATAGGCATTGGTGAAGTCGGCCTGACGGCCGGGATCCACGGCGAACTTGATGAACTTGTAACCCATCTCGGTTTGTGGCGCGCCCTTGATGATGGCCCAGGAATCGATCGCGAAGATCGTGTGGTCCCAGATCATCTTCAAGTTCTTGCCTTCCTTCTGCGCATTGGTGATGCGGCCGTTGTAGGCGACGCTCAGCTGGACGTCGCCGGCAGCCAGCCACTCCGGTGCCTGGGCCCCGGCTTCCCACCACTGCACCAGCGGCTTGATCTGGTCGAGCTTGCGGAACGCCCTGTAGATGCCCGCGCGCTTGCCCAGCACCTTATAGACGTCCTTCGGCGCGACGCCGTCGGCCATCAGGGCCAGCTCAAGGTTGAGCTTGGGGCCTTTGCGCATGCCGCGTTTTCCCGGCCACGTCTTGGTGTCCCAGAAATCGGTGAGCTTCACCGGCTCCTTCTTCACCTTATCGCCGTTGTAGGCGATGATCACGGACCAGACGAGCATGCCGACGCCGCACTCGCTGACCGCGTCCGGCAGGAGTTCCGACTTCGGCCCGATTTTCAACCAGTCGAGGCTCACGAAAATACCTTCCTCGCACCCCCGCATCAGCTCGGAGGTTTCGACCTGCACCACATCCCAGGGGATGACGCCGGTCTCCTGCATCGCCTGGAATTGGGCCCAACCGCCGAGATAGGTGTCTTCGAGATACTTTATGTCCTCGGCTTTCTTGAACGGCTCGAAGTAATACTTGCGCTGAGCCTCCTGGTAGCTGCCACCCCAGCTGGCGATGGTGAAATCCCGAGCTTGCGCCGTGCCGGCTAGCATCGCGCAGACGGCAACAGCGCCAATTAGGCATTTGATGCCCCAAAACGAGTTCCGCATGTTCCTCTCCCTCCCTGTAGTGCAGGCCATTTTCATAACGCCAGTTTCCGGTGCCGCCAATTTCCGGCGCCGCAATGCCACGCCGCGACGTCACTACGCCTTGACCGACATCGCTCCTCCTCGGCGCACAACTGTCCTCGCGCCTGATCCGAAGCCGACGAATTTCACATTCTCGTGCTTCGCGCCATCATACGCAACGCAAATGTTCTCTCCCCCGCGGGGCCGCGGGCCACACCGCTCGCCCTCGATCCGCCTCGCCTCGGAGAAGCCTATTTACTCGCCTTGGTCAGGAGGCGCTCACTGCGCCAGTGGAGCAGCTCGACGACGACCAAGAGGGCGACGGAGACCGCGATGAGCAGGGTCGCGATGGCCACGATGGAGGGATCGAGCTGGTCCCGCAAGCCTGTGAAAAGTTGACGAGGGAGTGTGAGTTGCCCCGGACCGGTGACGAAGAGGGCGATCACGATCTCATCGAACGAGGTCACGAAGGCGAAGACGGCGCCGAACAGCACGCCTGGAAGAATCAGCGGAAGGGTCACCTGGAAGAAGGCCGCGAGCGGCGAGGCGCCGAGGCTCTCGGCCGCCCGGACCAGGTTCCGGTTGAAGCCCTGCAAGGTGGCGGTGACCGTGATGACGACAAAGGGCACCGCTAAGACGACATGGGCGACGATGAGGCCGAGGTGCGTCTGCACGAGGCCGATCCAGGCGAAAAAGAAGTAAAGCCCCAAGGCGGTAATCACCAGCGGCACGGCCAACGGCGATATCACCAGCGCGAAGATCAGCGCCTTGCCGGGAAATCTCGCGCCCGACAGGCCAACGGCGGCAAGCGTGCCGAGGAAGGTGGCGATGATGGTCGTCGCCGTGGCCACGATCAGGCTGTTTTCCAGCGCGAACATCCAGGGGAAGGGGACGAGGATGGCCTCATACCACCGCGTCGAGAACCCGGGCAGCGGATAGCTCAGAAAGCTGCCCGAGCTGAGCGAGATCGGCACAATGACGATGATGGGACCCAGCAAGAAGACGAAGCCCAGCCCGCAAACGACGCGCAAGCCCACGTACCAGAGGCGTTGACCGCGCGTCGCGTTGACCGGCAGTGCCATAATTCGCCTCAGCTGACCCTTATGCCGCCGCGACCGACCAGGCCGCGATATATCGGATAGAGCACGGCGACGCTCAACAGCAGCAGAATGGCGATTGCGCTCGACATGCCCCAATTGCCGGTCTTGGTGGCAAACTCGGCGATCAGGTAGCTCAGCATCTGATCCCGGGCGCCGCCGATCAGCGCTGGCGTGATGTAGAAGCCCAGCGACAAGACGTAGACGAGGAGGCAACCGGCACCAAGTCCCGGCAGGGTTTGCGGCAGGTAGACGGCGAGGAACGCCGCCGTCGGTCGCGCCCCTAGCGAGGCCGCCGCTCGCATGTGGCTGGTGGGAATATTCCTCATCACGGCGTAGAGCGGCAGCACCAGGAACGGCAGCAGGATGTGCACCATGGCGATATAGACGCCGATCCGATTGAAGATCAGCGCCACCGGCTCGTCGGTCAGCCCGAGGAAAAGCAGGATGGTGTTCACCACGCCTTCGGCCTGCAACAGAACGACCCAGGCGGCGGTGCGCACCAGCAGCGAGGTCCAGAACGGCAACAAGACGAGTATCAGCAGGAACCTGGAGAGGCGCTTGGGGGAGGTCGCGATCAGGTACGCCATCGGGTAGCCGATGGCGATGCAATAGGCCATCACCCAAAAACTGATCCAGAAGGTGCGCATGAGATAGTTGATATAAAGCGTTCGTTCCGGCGGCGCCCAGCCTACGCTGCCGTCCCACCGCCGCTCGAGGTCGATCGCCGCCAGCAGATACCGCGTGGTGAAGGGGCCGCTGGAGGCCTTTATGGCGCGCCAGTAGGCGACATCGCCCCAGCGCTCTTCCATGGCGATGAGGGCTTCCTTGAAGCGCGGTCCCTCGAGCCGGCGGGCGCGGCGCGCCGAGCGCATGAGCATGCTGCGAAAGCCACTGATCTCATAGTTCAGGCGCATGCCGATCACCGCCGCCGTCTTCGCCTCGTAGGCCTCGGCCAGGTCGGAGGCCAGCGCGGCAAAGACCCTCTCGCCGGGCACGGCCGCGCCATCCCACGAGGCAACGGCCTGGGCCGTCCGCGGCAGTATCCGCGGCAGCTTCGGGTCGTCGACGCTGTAGAACAGGAGGGAGACGATCGGCAGGACAAAGGTGATCACAATGAAGGCGAAAAGGGGTGCGACCAAGCCGAAGGCCTTGAGCTTACGCCGCCGGTCGGCCTTTCGCAGCTTGCCTTCGAGCCTCTCGCCGCCGCGCATCCCGGCCAGGGGATCAGCCTCGGTGACCGCCGTGATCATGTCGGATCGAGCGCTCGGCAATGCTCGGGCGTCCAGCCGAGCTCCACCGCCTCCCCGGGTTGCAGGTCGCGACTCGACGGGCTGATCTCCACCTTGGCGGTGAAATCGTCCGTGTCGGCCAAGGCGATGCGCACCCGCTGGTGATCGCCGAAGTAGATGACCTCCACGACTTCGCCGGTGAGACGGTTCGCGTGGTCGACGCCGCCGGGATCGATCGCCAAGCGCTCCGGGCGCACCGACAGCGTCGTGCGACCACCGACCTCCGTGGCCCGAATGGCGCGCGCCATGACGCGTGCGCCCGAGGCCAATTGGACGGTGCAAAATTCGCCGTCGAGGCTTTCGATGGTGCCCTGCAGGTTGTTGTTCTCGCCGATGAAGTTCGCCACGAACGAGTTGGCGGGGTTCTCGTAAATCTCATGGGGAGTGCCGATCTGCTGGATGACCCCATTGTTCAGGACGGCCACCCGGTCCGACATCGTCAGGGCTTCGCTCTGGTCATGGGTCACGTAAACCACGGTCATGCCCAAGGCCTGATGCAAATGCTTGATCTCGAGCTGCATCTGCTCGCGGAGCTTCTTGTCGAGCGCACCCAGCGGTTCGTCCATCAGCACGAGCTCCGGCTCGAACACGAGTGCGCGGGCCAAGGCCACGCGTTGTTGCTGGCCGCCCGAGAGCTGGGAGGGGCGGCGATCCTCCAAGCCCTCGAGCTCGACCATCTGCAATATCGACAACGCCTTCTCGCGGACCGTCGCTTTCGACAGGCGACGTTGCAACAGCGGAAAGGAGACATTCTGAATGACGGTCTTGTGGGGGAACAGGGCATAATCCTGAAATACGATGCCCATGTTCCGCCTGAAGGGCGGGACGGTCCTCAACGATCGGTCATGGAGCGTGATGTCGCCGGCGGTCGTGGCCTCGAATCCCGCCAGCATCAACAGCGTCGTGGTCTTGCCCGAACCGGAGGGGCCGAGAAGGGTGAGGAATTCACCCTGTTGAATGTCGAGGTTCAAACGCTCTACGACGTTGACCTTCCCGTCGTAGGTCTTTTCGACACCTTCGAACCTGACAATAGGTACGCCATCCGCCGCCACCGGTCCACACGCCCTCCGCCGAGGCTATCCCCGCTCAACGCCGAAAAATGCAACAGCCCTCGTTGCTCGCAGCCCGCGCATCATCGCATGGCCACGCTTGCGCCCGCAAGACCGACTCGTGCTGGGTCACGAAGATATCTTTAGATATACCTAATGCATCGGTAAGCTGTATGGGCAAAGCCGGCGAATTCGGTGTGACGACGGAATTTCACTTCGGATAGCCGATTTCGCGGGGGTCATTGCTTGGCATCGTAGAGCTCGCTTTTCGCCCCCATATAGTCGGCCCAGGCGAACCAATAGGCGACATGGCCGGGCGCGCGCGCCCGGCGCTCGCCGTTCGGGCCTCGCAGGAACGCCTCCTCGATCCGCCAGACGCCGCCGGGCCCCCTCAATCGGTCGGGCGAGTCGGCCTTGGCGAAGCTGGCCTCGCCCCGGTAATAGGCCCGCGCGCTGCGCGTGGCGTCGTCGCCGATCAGGACCACCGGCTTGTCGCCGACCCGATCGTTGATCACGGCACCGCCCGCGAAGACGTCGAGCGGCCAGGCCTTGGCAGCGCCGAACTCGCGCATACCGAAGACGTAGTCCTTGCGCTTCAGCCGGCTCTCGTCCTGGACCACGACCGGGAACATCAGATTGGGGCTGGCGAAATAGTCGCGATAGACGACGCCCGAGCCATAGTCGCGCGCGTGGCCCGTATCGAGCGAGAGCACCGTGGTCTTCGGGTGCCGCGCCCGCCAGTCGGCCCACGAGGTGATCAGCACCGGCCGCATCTTCAATCTGATGCCGCTTCCCCTCAGCGGGCCGTTCACCGGCTCGCCCGTGAACTGGTTCCACAGACTGAACGTGGTGCGGTCGAACATCAGCTTGTTCGAGCGATAGAGAAAGCCCGAGGAGCCGAAGACGAAGGCGGGCGAGCGGCCCTCGAGCTTGGTCTCGAAAAGGATTCCGGCGCCGCAGAGCGTGCAATAGGCGAGCGCTACCGGCACCCCGCCGACGACGTCGTTGAACATCTCGTGCCAGCCCATAATGCGGAGCGGATAGGCGCGCACGTCGCCGTTGATCGCCACCCCGAACACGAGATCCTCGTCCAGCAGATAGTCGGCCTCGGCGGCCGCAATCATCGCCGGGCCGTCGAGCGAGGGAATGCTGTAGCGCACCCGGTTCCTTGGACACAAGTTTGTCTCACGCGGCGGGCCTGATTGAGATCGCGGCGTGCCACGCCTGACGAGCTTGAGCGGGGCTCAGGTAGCCGTTCTTTTCGACGATCCACTGGGCATTGTAGAGTTCGACGAAGTCGCGGACGGCGTCCCGCAGCTCCGCGATGTTGCGGTAGATGCGACCATGGATGATCTGTTCCTTCAGCGTGCGATTGAACCGCTCGGCGACGCCGTTGGTCTGGGGCTCGGCGACGAAGGCGTAGGACGGCTGGATGCCCCAGAACTTGATCTGGTTGGTGAAGTGGTCCGACAGATACTGGGAGCCGTGATCCATCCGCAAGGCCAGCCCCCGAGCCGCGCCGGCCGCGGTCGAGCCATACAGCCCGGCAAGCCCCATGGAGATCGGCTGCAGGGCGGCGAAGCGGTCGCCGCGCTTGCAGACTGTCAACGGCGGAGTAAAACCCGGCCATGTGGCGGAGCAAAAGTGGGCCACTTTGGTTCGGTGAGGAGCTTGTCCCCGTAGTCCACGGGAGGGACCCACGCGCGGCGTGGACTGCCCCTCAGCAGGCAAAGGCCGCGGCGCGCGTGGGAGGGGCCTGTGGGCCCACGGGGGCAAGCGGATGCCGCTCAGGCGCTTTTTGCGGGTTTCTGTTTTCTTCGGCTCTGCTTGAGGCGGAAGCTTTCGCCGTTCATTTCCAGGATATGGACGTGGTGGGTCAGGCGGTCCAGCAACGCCCCCGTCAGGCGTTCTGAGCCGAAAACCTCCGTCCACTCGTCGAATGGCAGGTTGGAGGTCACCAGGATCGAGCCACGCTCGTAGCGCTGGCTGAACACCTCGAACAGCAACTCGGCGCCGGTCTTGGAGAGCGGCACGAAACCCAGCTCGTCGATGATGAGGAGCTTGAGGTTGGCGAGCTTCTTCTGGAACCTCAGCAGCTGTCTGTCATCGCGCGCCTCCATGAGCTCGTGGACCAGGGCGGCGGCGGTGGTAAAGCCGACCGACAGGCCCTTCTGGCAGGCGGCAAGGCCGAGGCCGAGCGCAATGTGACTCTTGCCGGTGCCGGAATTGCCCAGAGCGATCACATTCTCCCGGCGCTCGATGTACTCGCATCGTGCCAGCTCGAGGACCAGCGCCTTGTTGAGCGAGGCGATCGCTTTGAAGTCAAAGCTGTCCAAGCTCTTGACGGTCGGGAACTTCGCTTGCCTGATTCGCCGCTCGACCATGCGGCGCTCGCGGTCGATCAGTTCCAGCTCGGCCAGGCGGAGCAGGTAGCGCACGTGGTCGGCGCCCTCGCTGGCACACTGGCGAGCCAGCTTGTCGTACTCCCTGAGGAAGGTCGGCAGCTTGAGGGCCTTCAGGTGATGGGCCAGCAACACCTGCGGCGTGTCGCTCACGGCGCCGCTCCGCCCAGCAGGCTCATGTAGCTGGCGGCGGATGTGGTGGTCACCTGGGCCCGCGGCAGATAGGGATAAACGTTCAAGTCGAGCCGGGGGGGTCGACGCTCGACGCGACACAGCACCAGGTGCTTGACCGCATCATAGCCGATGGCGCCTAACCGCAGGGCATCGCGGATGGCACCGTGCACCTCCTCAAGGGCAAAGGTCTCCAGAAGACGGAGCACTTGCACGTACTCCCGCTTGCCGGCCTTGCCCATGCGGGCTTCAAGCAAGCGGCGCAGGTTGGCGTACGCCTCGGGCAGCTTCCAACCGGCCAGCGGGGCGGCTTGATCGAGGGCACCGATCTTCCGCTCCCGCAAGGCCAGATAGTGGATCGGCTCGAAGATCAGGTCCTCTCGTTCGTAAGAGCGTGGGTGCCGGGCGATGACCTCGGCGGCGCAGCCGATGACCACCTCGTGCACGTAGCCACGGACCCAGACCTCTTGGTGACCGTAGGCGACGGGCACCGAGTAGTCGTTGCCCCGATAGCGCACCAGGGAGAGCGAATTGACCCGCGTGCCCTCCTTGTCGCAGGCCTCGAAAGGCGCCGGCGGCAATTCCATCAGCTTCTCCCGGTCGCATCCGAACCGCTCGCCGATGGTCTCGCGATGGCCGCGCAAGACGTCGCTTTCCCGTCTCCGACATTGATGTTCCAGGTGAGCGTTGAAGGCGTCCCAGCTCGCAAACCGGGGGATGGGAACCATGAAGTTCCGGCGGGCGTAACCGACCAGCCCCTCCACCTTGCCCTTATCATTGCCCTTGCCGGGGCGGCCATATCGATCCTGGAACAGATAATGGGATTGAAGCCCGCTGAACGCTCGCGTTCGTTGCCGCGTGCCGTCCGGCAGGATGCGCGACACCAGGCACTTGTCATTGTCGTGGAGAATCGATTGGGGAATGCCGCCGAAGAAGGCGAAGGCCCCGTTGTGGCCGTCCAGCCAGGCCTCCGTCGCCGCCGCCGGGTAGGCCGCAACGAAGCAGGCATCGCCGTGGGGAAGGTCCATGGCGAAAAAATGCGCCCGCCGCTTGACGCCGGCGATGATCGCATCCGCCTCGCCAAAGTCCGCCTGAGCGTGACCCGGAGGGTGCGCCAGCGGCACGAACATCTCACGCTGGCGACGGCGCCGTTCCCGGACGTAATCCTTGACGATGGTCTGTTTGCCCGCAAAGCCATGCTCGTCGCGAAGACGCTCGAATATCCGCTTCGCCGTGTGGCGCTGCTTGCAGTGAACCGTTCGGTCCTCTTCCAGAATACGGTCAATGATATCCCTGAAGGGGTCCAGCTTCGGGCGCTTCGGTGGCTGGCGGCGGCGGTAGCCAGGCGGCTCCGAGTGCCCGAGCATCTTCCTCACCGTCTCTCGCGCTATGCCAAACCGACTCGCCGCCTCTCGCTGACTCAGCCCATCAACATGGCACGCCAGCCGAACGCGTGGATAAAGGTCCACGGTATACATCCTCCCACCTTCCATCCCGAAAAGGATCGAAGGCTACAGGTGGCAGAGTTTTACTCCGCCCGCAGCCGGGCAAATCCCGCCGCTTCCGTGGTCTAATTTGTCACCGCCGCACACATATGCGTAGCCGTCCGCCACCGCTTCGCCCATGACGCCTTCGGCCGTCTCCCAATCCGGCTTGGTTCCCGTTTTCAGAAAGAAAGCGAGCTGGTCCACCGACCATCCGATGCCCGTGGCATGGGCCGGCGTGATGTTGGGGGCGGCATCGCTTTCCGGACCTTCTTCCGTGCCGGCCATCCATAGATCCCGGTCCAGGGCACCGGCGAAGTTGCGCGGCGTGTGGCATTCGCCACAATGGGCCAAGGCGGTGACGAGATAGGCACCTCGGTTCCAATCGTCTTCTTGGTCGTCGTCAGCGACGAATTCGCCTTCGTCAAAATACAAAAGCTGCCAAAATTCCATCGGCCATCGGCATCCGAATGGTGGCGTTACGTCATGATCCCGGTTCTTTCTCGTCACAGGCCGCAATGAAAACAGATATGCCTTTATGGCCAGTGCGTCCTGCTTGCGAATCTTTGTATAAGATGTGTAGGGAAATACCGGAAAGTAGTGCGATCCGTCCGGTCTTACGCCTTGCCGCAAGGCACGTAGGAAATCTTCATCACTCCAATTTCCAATGCCGGTCGCCTTGTCCGGGGTAATGTTCGGGCTAAAAAAAGTTCCAAACGGCGTCTTCAGCGCGCGCCCACCCGCAAACGGCTTGCCCTTTCCCTTCTTGTCGGTGTAACAACTTATGCAGCCGGCCGCACGAGCAATGTATTTTACGCGTCGAAGGGTATTGTTACCGACAGCTGCCGACGATATCGAACAAAGAAAGATAGAGACCACCAACGAAATAGAACGCACGCACCACCATTGGGTGGCGCGTGCGTGGGTCCCGCGGCCTAGCAAGTTTCTTCGAAAAGATCGTTATGAAGCCACTATTTCATCTTCTTTCGTCGTTCGGCGTCACGAATTCCGTAATGGCAAGCGTTGCAGGCCCGCATGACGCCATTGAGTGCGTTCGCCACGTCCTGTTCCTCGCCGGCTTTAGCCGCCGCGACCAGCTTGGTCGCGGCGTCGGCGACCTTGCCATGACGTTTTCTCACGGGTTCGGGAAGTCTCTCGATATTTGAGATATATATTTCACGTTTCTGCTATTCCTCCGCGATTTTAGCCGCCCGTTTCATGTCGAAAACCATCATCGCCGCCGTGACGTTCTGTATGGGGATTATATACCGGAGTCACAATTTCCTCTTGCGCCCCACCCCAAGCCGTGTTACAACGGAGTCACAATTCAGGGAGGCAGAGACATGGCAAGCAAGGCACCGGGGAAGGCTCACCGCAAGGGTATCTCACTGATCGAGATCACCGCCATGTTCCCGACCGATGAGGCTGCGGAGAAGTGGATTGCGGCCCAGCGCTGGCCCGATGGTCCGACCTGCCCGCACTGCGGCTCCCTGAACGTCCAAGCTGGCATCAAGCACCGCTCCATGACGCACCGTTGCCGGGGCTGCCCGAATCGGCCCATGTTCTCCCTGAAGACCGGCACCGTCATGCACCGCACCCAGCTCGGCTACCGGGAGTGGGCCATCGCCATCTACCTGCTGGCAACCAACCTCAAGGGCGTGTCGAGCATGAAGCTGCATCGTGACCTGAACATCACGCAGAAGTCGGCGTGGTATCTGGCCCACAGGCTCCGCGAAGGGTGGAAGGCCGACAATGGCGGCATGTTCACCGGGCCCGTAGAGGCCGATGAGACGTACATCGGCGGCAAGCGCAAGAACATGCCCAAGGCGAAGCGCCCGAAGCTGACGGGGCGCGGCGCAGTCGGCAAGACTGCCGTCGTAGGCGTGAAGGATCGGGCCACCAATCGCGTCGTGGCCCGATCAGTGCCGGCCACCGACAAGCCGACCCTCCAAGGCTTCGTTGCCCAGCACGCGGCCCCTGACGCCAAGGTGTTCACCGACGATGCCAGCGCCTACGAAGGGCTGCCCTTCGACCACGAGGCGGTTTGCCATTCCGCCGGTGAGTACGTTCGCGGGATGGCGCACACCAACGGGGTCGAGTCTTTCTGGTCCATGTTGAAGCGGGGCTACCACGGCACCTTCCACCACTTCAGCGAAAAGCACCTTGATCGGTATGTCGGCGAGTTCGCTGGCCGGCACAATGATCGGGAAGCCGATACCATCAACATCATGGGCGGGGTGGTGAAGGGCTTGGAAGGGAAGCACCTGCCGTATCGGGACTTGATCGCGTAGGGGCGGGGTCATGTCTGCTCCGGCTACCAACCGGCTCTATTTCGGCGATTGCCTTGATGTCATGCGTGAGGATATCACCGACGAGTCAGTCGACCTGATCTATCTCGACCCACCATTCAACTCTAAGCGGCTCTACAACGCCTTCATCGGCGGTGCTCAATGGGTGGCGTTCGATGATACGTGGAGCTGGCATGAGGCTGTTGATGACTTCCACGAGGTGGCGTCCGATACTCGTCTAGCTGATGCAATTGAAGGGTTGCGTCGGATACTGGGTGAGAACTCTCAACTGGCCTATCTGTCCTACATGGCAAACCGGCTTCGCGAATGCCACCGTGTGCTAAAGGGTTCTGGCTCAATATATCTCCATTGCGATCCCACCATGAGTCACTACCTTAAGGTGGTTATGGATGCAGTTTTCGGAGTTGAGAATTTCAAGAACGAACTCGTTTGGAAAAGAACTGGCGCCCATAGTGACGTATCGCAAGGAGCCCGCCATATGGGGCGCATTCACGACACAATATTGAGGTTTTCAAAAGGCACGTCACCGACATGGAACATTGTTTATGTTCCATACGACCAACAATACATTAATTCGGCGTATCGCAATACAGACGAGGCAGGGCGTCGTTACCAAACCCAACCCCTACACGCCGCAAAGCCTGGTGGTGATACTCGTTACGAATGGCGAGGAAAACTCCCTCCAGCCGGACGCTATTGGGCTTACTCGAAAGAAAACATGGATCGCTTAGAGGCGGAAGGGCGGATTGCGTATAGTCGCACAGGGACGCCTCGCTACAAGATTTATCTTGACGAAATGCAAGGAAAGGCACTGCAAGACATTTGGGATGATATCCCCCCAGTACATGTGAATCTCAAAGAACGCTTAGGTTACCCTACACAGAAACCGACGGCGCTAGTGGAACCCATCATCCGGTCCAGTTCTAACGAGGGCGACCTTGTGTTAGACCCCTTCTGTGGTTGTGGAACTACCGTCCATGCCGCACAGAACCTTAATAGGAATTGGATCGGGATCGACATTTGCGTAAACGCTTGCAAGGTGATCGAAGAACGCCTGCGGGGCCACTTCGACAGCCTATGGGATGATGTGGAATTTATAGGGCTGCCGAAGACACGCGATGACGCTAAGACGCTAGCTGACCTCGACAAATTCCGCTTTGAGCGGTGGGCCGCCTCGCTTGTGGACGGCATGGAAGCAAACAAACGCCAGCGCGGCGACAAAGGTATAGACGGGCGCGGACGGTTCCCCATCCGCAAGGGCCAGTTCATTGATGTCGTCTCGCAGGTGAAGGGCGGCGGCACCAGCCCTGGCGACGTTCAGGCGTTCAATGGCGCCCGCCAACAAGCCGAGGCTGACTTGGGCGTGTTTACATGTTTTGACGAACGTGTGACGACTAACATGCGCAATGCGGCCGCCAGCGCGGGCCGTTTCATGGAAGTGCCGACGATTCAGATTTACACCATCGAAGATTTCTTCGAGGGACGAAAACCGGAAATGCCGCGTGCGGCATAGGGAGGCGACGATGACCAAGGACAAGCCCGAAGTGCGGGTGCGGCCCGCGACCTACCAGCCAAGCAAGGCGGAGCTAGAGGAAGACGTAAGCATCGACACGACGCCCGAAGAGCTTGCGCGGGTGGCGCTTCAGCCTATGACGGTCAAGACCATCGGTAGAGGATGAGTGAGACGACCGGATTGTGACTCCGGTATATAATCCCCTTCTGTATGTCGTTGAGGCCGCCAACCATCGCCCCCCACACGGCTTTCGGCGCGTGTTTTTTCTGCGCGAAGGCGACGCCGGTAAAGCCGAGTATCGCACTCACCAGCACGGCCATTGACACCACTGTTATCCGCTTCATCTCACATCTCCCCATTTACCTTAAGAGTTTGGCCGTCGACGACGCCCTACGGGTCTCGACCGAACCTCCGGATGATGCAAACGACGATTCAGAAGCAACAACCCATGCACACCGATCCATGGCGGACGATATTTCGCGATGACAATCGCAACTCGCCCGGAATCGCCCAAGCACATTCAAGTTCCCACATGATCGGCTCTCCCGACAGTCGCCTAACCTCCCTCCGATCATGCAATTTGTTCGGCCCGACCGACCGCGAACCCCTCGAAGACCGATCTAGCGGGGAATTTGTACCACAATTTCGGCCCCACCATGGCCGTGCACGAAATCGTGAGCACGCAGCGTCACCGTGGAAACCCTGGCCGGCACGCGGACGCCCGAGAGGGAACGGGTGAACGGCTGCTCGTGCTCGTGGGGATGCAGCAACTCGCGCGTGCCGAGCACGGTGCCGTCCGGCGCCGCCACGTCCCACTTGTTGGCATAGTGTTTCCAGCCGGTGTCGCCATGCGCCACGGTGACATCGAAACGATAGACGCCGGGCGCGCTTTGCGTCACCTTGACGTCCACGACATCCGCCTCGCCAGCGCTGGCGGGCACGATTAGCGGAAAGAGCGCGAGAAACGCCCAATTCAACCCTCGGAACAGGCACGTCATGGCCGAAATCACCTCCCTCGCCGTCTATTGTGGCTCTCGCCTGGGCGAGGAACAAGCCCATCGCGCGCTCGGCGAGGCCTTCGGCGTGGGCCTGGCGGAACGCGGCATCCGGTTGGTCTTCGGCGGTGGCCGCGTCGGCATGATGGGGGTCATCGCGGACGCGACGTTGGCGGCGGGCGGCGAGGTCGTGGGCGTCATCCCCGAACACCTGAACGAACGGGAGATCGCGCATGGCGGAGCCATGGAGCTGGTCGTGGTCGATTCCATGCACGCGCGAAAGCACCGCATGTTCACCCTGTCGGATGCCTTCGTCGCCTTTCCGGGCGGGATCGGCACGCTCGACGAGACGATCGAGATTCTGACCTGGCGCCAGCTCGGCCTGCACGACAAGCCCTTGTATCTGATGAACCACCGGGATCATTGGCGCCCGCTGCTGGAGCTGTTGGAGCATGTGATCCGCTCCGGCTTCGCCGACCGCGCGATCCGCCGGCTCTACGAAGTGACGGACGATCTGGAAACGCTGTTCACGCGCCTGGCCGAAGGCTCCCATCCCTCGGTGCCGGCACGCCCCGAACAGCTTTGATGCGTCCCTGGCATGGGACCGGCGGGCCCGCCTCCCAGCCTTTGCGTTCCCGGGGACGGGTGATATATGTTGCGCCGCCCGGCGGGGCCGGCGCGGACACCGCTTCTCCCGAAGACATCAGAGAGACGAAATGAGCAAGATCAAGGTCGCGACCCCTGTCGTCGAGCTCGACGGCGACGAAATGACCCGGATCATCTGGCGGATGATCAAGGACAAGCTGATCCACCCCTATCTCGATATCGACCTGGTCTATTTCGACCTCGGTATCCAGCATCGCGACGACACTGACGATCAGGCCACCGTCGACAGCGCCAACGCGATCCTGGAATACGGCGTCGGCGTAAAGTGCGCGACCATCACGCCCGACGAGGAGCGGGTCGAGGAGTTCGGCCTGAAGCAGATGTGGCGCTCGCCCAACGGCACGATCCGCAACATCCTGGGCGGCACCGTCTTTCGCGAGCCGATCATTTGCTCGAACATCCCCCGCCTGGTGCCGGGCTGGACGCAGTCGATGGTGATCGGCCGCCACGCCTTCGGCGACCAGTACCGCGCCACCGACTTCGTGGTCCCGGGCAAGGGCAAGCTCACGGTCAAGTTCGAGCCGGAGGACGGCGGCGAGGTGATCGAGCGGGAGGTCTTCGATTTCCCCGGCGGCGGCGTCGCCATGACGATGTACAACCTGGACGACTCGATCCGCGGCTTCGCGCGCGCCTGCATGAACTACGGCGTGAACCGCCAGTGGCCGCTCTATCTCTCGACCAAGAATACGATCCTCAAGGCCTACGACGGCCGCTTCAAGGACCTGTTCGAGGAGATCTTCGAGGCCGAGTTCAAGGACAAGTTCCAGGCGGCGGGCATCACCTACGAGCACCGTCTGATCGACGACATGGTCGCGCAGGCGATGAAGTGGAGCGGCGGTTTCGTCTGGGCCTGTAAGAACTACGACGGCGACGTGCAGTCCGATACGGTCGCGCAGGGCTTCGGCTCGCTCGGCCTGATGACCTCGGTGCTGATGTCGCCGGACGGCGCCACGGTCGAGGCGGAGGCGGCGCACGGCACCGTCACCCGCCACTACCGCCAGCACCAGCAGGGCAACGAGACCTCGACCAACCCGATCGCCTCGATCTTCGCCTGGAGCCAGGGCCTTTCGCACCGCGCCCGCATCGACGACACGCCGGACGTGGCGACCTTCGCCCAGACGCTGGAGCGGGTCTGCGTCGAGACGGTGGAAAACGGTTCCATGACCAAGGACCTGGCGATCCTGGTCGGCCCCGACCAGGAGTGGCTGACCACCGGCCGGTTCATGGAGAAGCTGGACGAGAACCTGCAAGCGGCGATGGCCTGACACCAAATCAAACCCGGCCGGCCGGCCCGCCGAGGATGGGCCAGCGACATTCCGTCGGCTGGGCCGTGTAGGGCGGTAAACAGGCGTGGAGCGGGCCGCGGCGGGTCCGGCGAGCCGACGTCCCGCGACTTCGCCGGTTTTACCCGTGGATTCCCCGCGTGACGGGGGAATTGTGCCACTTTCCGCAAGGACCCGTTCTCCCGGACCTCCCCGCGCCAGCAGAAATAGGCTGATTGAGAGCGTCGGCCCGTTCGGTCTACCATTGCGCGGGGATCGAGCGGGGGTATGGCGTGGCATCGATGAGCAGGAGGCTGGCGGCCTGGGTGGCCGGGCTGGCCCACGGCGATCTGCCGCCGGCCGTGGTCGATCGGGCCAAGGGCGTCACCTTGCAGGCGCTCGCTTCGGCACTGGCCGGCCACCGCTTCGACGATGCGCGTTCGGCCCTGGCGATGATGCGGGAGGAAGAAGCGGGCGGCGGCGGCGCCTGCACCGTGCTGGTCGACGGCGCCAAGCTCAGCCGGAGCGCGGCGGCACTGGTCAACGCCGAGACAATCTTCGCCGGCGGCAAGTGGGACACCTTCCGCATGCTAACCCATCCCGGTTGCGCCATCATCCCGGCGGCGCTGGCGACGGCCGAGAGCACCGGGGCCTCGGGCCGCGAGTTCATCACGGGAATCGCCGCCGGCTACGAAGTGATGGAACGGATGGCGGCCGACGTGATCCCGACGGTGATGGCGCGCGGCTTCCATGCCGGGCCGGTCTTCGGCATCTTCGGCGCCGCAATCGCGGCGGCCAAGCTGATGCGGCTCGACGCCGAGCAAATCCACGGCGCCATCGCGCAATGCGTCAACCTGGCGAGCGGCAACCTCGAGGGCGCCAGGAGCGGCGGCCGCTCGCTCCGCGAAGGCGGCGCCGTCCGCAACGCCTTCCTCGCGGTGGCGATGGCGCGCCACGGCGCGCCCGGCGGCGAAACCGTGCTGGAGGGCGAGGCCGGCTTCTATCACGCCTATGCCGGCAACAACCGGGGCCAGCTCGCCTATGGCTTCACCGCCGACAACCGGGCCGATCTGGCGCGCGTCACCGAGGGGTTGGGCGAGGATTGGCGCTTCCTCGAAACCCTCTACCGGATCTATTCGACGGCCGGCTTCAACATCGCCCATGTCGAGGTGACGGCGGCGCTCTGCCGCGAACACGACATCGCTTATGAAGACGTCGAGAGAATCGAGTGCGTGGTGAACTGGCTCGAGACCGAATACCCGAGCCCCGCCTTCCCCTCGCGCGGCCGGGGCCCGGCGGTCGACAGCCCACACTATTACGCCGCCTGGGGCGTCGTGCGGCGCGGCTTCCCCCTGGACAAGTTCCCCCAGCGCGGCACCGGCGAGGCCGATCCCGGCGAAGTGCTGGAGCTGATGCACCGCGTCACCATCACGCCCTCGCATCGCCAGACCCTGTTCGGGCCCCGGATCACCATCCACCTGATGGACGGCCGGAGCGTCACGGCCGAGGGGACGGGGCGAGAATTCATCTGGGATTTCGACGAGCAGGCGCGCCGCATCCGCCCCCTCGCCCCGAGCCTGCCCCTGCCGGCGGCGCAATTCGAGACGTTGATCACCGCCTGCGCTACGCTGGACGACGAGGCGCGGGCGGACAGGCTCATCGGCCTGACCATACCGCCGGCCGGCTGAAGGGAACGACATGGGCTTCAAACTGCTGCTGTTGAGCGATTCCGCGATTCCCGAGAGCGGGATCGCGACGACGGAATGGCCGGCGCGGCTCCGGGCCGAGGTGCCGGAGGCCGAGCTGCACCTCGCGACCTCGTCGGCCGAGGCCGAAGGTGTTATCGGCGAGGTCGAGGCCGCCTTCGGCTTCCTGCCGCCGGACCTCTTCGCCAAGGCGGCGAAGCTGCGCTGGCTCGCCTCGCCGCGCGCCGGCCCGGACCCGAGCTTCTATCACCCGGCCCTGGTGGAAAGCCCGGTCGAGGTCACCAACGTGCGCGGGATCTACAACGATCATATCTCGGCCCAGGTGATGGCCTACCTGCTGGCCTTCGCCCGCGGCCTGCCCGACTATTGGGCCCGCCAGCGGGAGCGGCGCTGGGAAAAGGGCGTCGCCACCCTCTACCTGCCGGAGGCGACCTTGCTGGTCGTCGGCGTCGGCGGCATCGGCGCGGAGACCGCCCGCCTCTCGGCGGAATTCGCCATGACCGTGCTGGGCGTCGATGCGCGGCTGGATACCCCGTCGCCGGGGCTCGCCGAACTGCACCGGCCCGAGGCGCTGGAAGAGTTGCTGCCGCGCGCCGACGCCGTGGTCCTGACCGTGCCCGAGACCCCGGCGACCCAGGGCTTCTTCAATTCGGGAAAATTCGCCCTGATGAAGCAAAGCGCCTTCTTCATCAACATCGGACGCGGCGCCACGGTGCGCCTGGATGATCTCGACCGGGCGCTTCGGGACGGCGCGATCGCCGGCGCCGCGCTCGACGTCTTCGAGACCGAGCCGCTGCCGGCCGAACACCCGCTCTGGGAGGCGCCCGGCATGCTGATCACGCCGCACGTCGCGGCGGCGGGACCGCACCTCGACGAGCGGCGCTTCCAGGTGTTCCTGGAGAACTGCCGCCGCTTCGCCGCCGGCCGGCCGCTGATGAACGTGGTCGACAAGGCGAACTGGTTCTAGCGGGAAGGATCGCCACATGGACCTGGCACTGAACGGCAAGTCCGTCGTCGTCACCGGCGGCAACCGGGGCATCGGGCGGGCGATCGCCTTGGCCTTCGCTGGCGAGGGTGCCGACGTCGCCAGCGTCAGCCGCGACGAAGCGGCGCTCGCCAGGGTGAATAGCGAGATCCAGGCGCTCGGCGTGCGTGCCTGTGCGATCCGGGCCGACCTCTTCACCGCCGAGGGCTGCGCCCGCGCCGTCGACGCGACGGGCGAGGCTTTCGGCGGGCTGGATGTGCTGGTGAACAATGCCTCGACCGCCGTCGGCGGGCCGTTCGAGAGCTTGACCGACGATCAGCTGATGGAGCGGCTGAGCGGCAAGACGCTGGCCTATATGCGCTGCTGCCGCGCCGCCCTCCCCTGGTTCCGGGCCCGCGGCGGCGGCCGGGTGATCCTGATCGGCGGCGGGGCGGCGCGGGTCGCCGGCAAGGCGACGCTCACCAGCGGGCTCGGCAATTCGGCGCTGACCAACTTCGCCAAGCACTTCTCCAACGATACCGCGCCCGAAAACATCACCGTGAACGTGGTCCATCCGCCCTTCACCAAGACCGACCGCTATCCGGCCCGCCTGGAAGCCAGGGTCAAGCAGCTGGGCGTCGGCATGGAAGAGGCCGAGGCGAGCTTCGTCGCCGATTTCCCGATCGGCCGCATCGTCGAGCCCGAAGACATCGCGCCCATGGTCCTCTTCCTCGCCTCGCCGCACGCCAGCGCCGTCACCGGCCAGGCGATCGCCATCGACGGCGGCTCGACGCCGGGCATTTTTTACTGAGCGCGAGGTATCAACGAATGAATGTGCGCGAATCCAGGCTTTTGCCGACCTCGCTCGTCGGATCCCATGCCCAGCCCGATTGGCTGATCGACCGGGCGAAGCTCGCCGGGCGGTTCCCGCCCCGTACCCGGGCGCGGGAGCTGTGGCGCGTCGCGCCTGAGCTGCTGGCGGAGGCGCGGGACGATGCGACCCTGGTGGCGATCCGGGAGCAGGAACGCGCCGGCCTCGACATCATCACCGACGGGGAAATTCGCCGCGAGAGCTATTCCAACCGCTTCGCGACGGCGCTTCATGGCGTCGATATCGACAACCCGGGCACCGCGCTCGATCGCAGCGGCCATCCCAATCCGGTGCCCCGCGTCGTCGGCACAATCGCGCGAAAGGCGCCGATCGAGGTCGAGGACGTGAAATTCCTCCGCCGCCACACGGACCGGCGGATCAAAATGACCGTGCCCGGCCCCTTCACCATGAGCCAGCAGGCGCAGAACGACTTCTACGACAGCGAGGCGGAGATGGCGGGCGACTATGCCGATGCGGTCAACGCCGAGATCCGCGACCTCTTCGCCGCCGGCGCCGACGTGGTGCAGATCGACGAACCCTACTTGCAGGCCCGGCCCGAGAAGGCGCGGGAATTCGGCCTCCAGGTGCTGAACCGGGCGCTCGATCGCGTCGAGGGCGAGACGGCGGTGCACATCTGCTTCGGCTATGCCGCGATCATCCACGAGCGGCCCGAGGGCTATTCCTTCCTCTCGGAACTCGCCGGCTGTCATGCCCACGCCATCTCGATCGAGACGGCGCGATCCGGGCTCGATCTCGCGGTGTTGGAAACCCTGCCCCGGAAGAAGATCATCCTCGGCGTGCTCGACCTCTCGACGCCCGAGACCGTGGCGGCGCGGATCCGTCGCGCCCTTCCCCATTGCCAGGCGAAACGCATCATCGTCGCCCCCGACTGCGGCCTCAAGTACCTCTCTCGCGCCTCGGCTCTCGGCAAGATCCAGGCCATGGTCGCCGGCGCCGCGATCGTGAGGGCGGAACTGACGTGAACCGGGACGTTCCGTTGGGAGAATGGCGATGAACGAGGGAAAGCCGATCCGCATCGAGAACGTCGAGAGCCTTCTCGTGCGCATCCCGCTCGATGCGAGCGAAGCCTTCGGCACCTGGCGGGGCGGGCGGACGCTCGACTATGTGCTGCTCAGGATCGACACCGACGCCGGGATCTCGGGCTGGGGCGATGCCTTCGGCTATGGCGCCGCCTTCGCGACCAAGGCGGCGTTGGACCGTATCGTCGTGCCCCGGCTGATCGGCGAAGACGCGCGCGACATCGCCGGCATCGCACATCGTTTGCAACGGGGCATCCACAACCTGGGCCGCAACGGCCCGACGCTCTTCGCCATCGGCGGCGTCGACATCGCGCTTTGGGATATCGCCGGCAAGGCGGCGGGCCAGCCGATCCATGTCCTGCTGGGCGGCCGGACAGCCGAGACGATCCCCGCCTATGCCAGCCTGCCGAAGTACCAGGACCCCGAGCTCGTGGCCGAACGCACGGCCCACGCGATCGAGGCCGGCTACGCCCACGTCAAGCTGCACGAGACCACGGTGGGGGAGGTGCGCGCCGCCAGGCTGGCGGGCGGGCCGGATTTCGCCCTGATGGTCGACACCAACTGCCCCTGGAGCCCGCGCGAGGCGGTGGAGATGGCGGCGCGGTTTTACGAATTCGACCTTTTCTGGCTGGAGGAGCCGATCTTTCCGCCGGAGGACTTCGCCGCGCTCGCCGATCTGGGCCTGAAAAGTGGCATTCGAATCGCCGCCGGCGAGAATGCCTGCACGGCCTGGGAATTCACCAAGATGTTCGCGGCCGGCGCCGTCGCCTACGCGCAGCCGAGCGTCACCAAGGTCGGCGGCATCAGCGAGCTGCGCAAGGTGGCGACGCTCGCCCAGGCGGCGGGTGTCTGCCTGGCGCCGCACTCGCCCTATTTCGGCCCCGGCTTCCTCGCCACCCTGCACCTGCTGGCATCGATGCCGGACGCCTTTCTGGTGGAGCACATGTATCTCCGCCTGGAGGCCTATATCCACGGGGGCTGGAACCACCCCGACGGCAACGCCTTCCGGGTGCCCGACGGGCCGGGCCTCGGCGCCGAGCCGGACCCGGACGTGCTCCGCGACTATACGGCGCGCGACGATTAGAGCCCCTGGGGCGCGGCGTCATCCCTCGGCGACTTCCTTGAAACGGCGCAGCGTTTCGATCTGCTCCTCGAAGCTCGCCATCCGGTACATCGGATAGAGCATGACCATGTCGGCGCCGTGACGGCGCCAGCCGTCCGCCGCCGCCGCCCAGCGTTGCGGGTCCGGCTCGTCCATGCGGAGCCAGCCTTCCAGGCCGAAATCGGCGGAATCGCGCCCGAAGGCCTCCAAATGCCCGCGCAGGTCCGCGAGCTTGGCGTCCGCCTCGTCCGGCGCGATGATCGGCATCCAGCCGTCGCCGATGCGCGCCGCCCGCTTCACCACCGCATCGGAGGAACCGCCGAACCAGATCGGAATCGGCCGTTGCACCGGGCGGGGCACGATGTTGACCTCCTCCAGCTCGTGGAAGCGGCCCGTGTAGGTCACCAGGTCCTCGCACCACAGGCGCCGCAGCACGTCGACCTGTTCCGCCTGGCGCGCGCCGCGCGTCGTCCACTCGGTTTGCAGCGCCGCGTACTCGACATGGTTCCAGCCGACGCCGATGCCGAGACGGAGACGCCCCCCGCTCAACAGGTCGACCTCGGCCGCCTGCTTGGCGACCAGGCCGGTCTGGCGTTGCGGCAGGATCAGCACGCCGCTCGAGATCCGGATGGTCTTCGTCGCGGCGGCGAGGAAGGCCATGGTAGTGAAGGTCTCGTGGAAGGGATCCGTCTCGTCATAGAGCGGGCTCCAGCCGTCGCGCGCGGTGGCGCCGAAGACATGGTCGGGCACCTCGATATAGGCGAATCCCATGTCCTCGGCCGCCTGGGCCCAGTCGCGGATCTTGGCGGGATCGCCGCCGATATCGCGCGTGGGGAAGAGGGCGTTCAACTGCATGGGCTCTACTTCGTTGGCTGGGTCCAGGCCCTATAGTAGCGTCGAACGGAGGAGAATTCAGATGACACACCCGGCGGCGATCATCGGCCTCGGCATCATGGGGCGGCGGATGCCCTGGCCGGCGGCTGGCTGCACACCGGCGACATCGCGGTTGCCGACGAAGAGGGCTATTTGACGATCATGGACCGCAAGAAGGACAAGATCGTCACCGGCGGCTTCAACGTCTATCCCCGCGAGGTCGAGGACGTGCTGATGACCGACCCCGCCGTCGCCATCGCCGCCGTCATCGCCGCCCCCGACGAGAAGTGGGGCGAGGCCGTTACCGCCGTCGTCGTCGCCAAGGACGGCCGCGAAATCGACGAAGCCGACCTCCTCGCCCGCGTCCGCGCCCGGAAAGGCCCGGTGCACACGCCCAAGCGCCTGGACGTGGTCGACGCCCTGCCGCTGACGCCCTTGGGCAAGCCGGACAAGAAGGCGCTCCGGGCGCGGAACTGGGCGGGGCGCGACCGTCAGGTGGGGTGAGGGAGGTTGTCCGCTTCGTCGATCGCCCAGGCGAGGCGCCAGGGGATGCCGTCCTCCACCATTGCTTCGAAGCGGCCCCGGATTTCGGTTCCGTTCAAACCAAGCTTCTTGGAAGCGTTGGAGATGACGCCCTCGTCGATGCTGGAGCCAAGTTCGTGCCAAGGGCCCATCGCATCGACATCGCGGCTCGCGAGCCGCCGGTCCGTCATATCTCGTTTGGAGACCAACGCCATTGTTACGACACCGGGTAGATGATCGATTACCGCTGGATCCTCAGATAATCTATGGGTAATGAAGTCTTGAGCCGTATCGTCTCGCATTGCGATGACTTCCAGTGCTGCTGCGCGATGACGAAGGCTTTCGTCGTCGACAGCGCCGGCACGAAGGCTGTATACGAACGACTCCAATTCAATCGGCGCGACGCGGGCCAGCTCTTGCAGCGCCGTGCTCCTGGGATCGATATGTGCGTCCTCGATGGCGCGGGCGCGGAGGAAGTCTCGGACCTGAGGCTCTTCCGGCGCGATACGGGCCAGCTCTTGCAGCGCCATACTCCTGGGACTGTAGTGCTCGTCCTCGACGGCGCGGGCGGAGAGGAGTTCCCTGACCCGAGGCTCTTCCGGCGCGATACGGGCCAGCTCTTGCAGCGCCGTACTCCTGGGACTGTAGTGCTCGTCCTCGACGGCGCGGGCGGAGAGGAGTTCCCTGACCCGAGGCTCTTCCGGCGCGATACGGGCCAGCTTTTGCAGCGCCGCACTCCTGGGACTGTAGTGCTCGTCCTCGACGGCGCGGGCGGAGAGGAGTTCCCTGACCCGAGGCTCTTCCGGCGCGATACGGGCCAGCTCTTGCAGCGCCGCACTCCTGGGACTGTAGTGCTCGTCCTCGACGGCGCGGGCGAAGAGGATGTCATGAACCTGAGTATCGTCGGGCGCGATTCTCGACAAAGTCCAAAGAGCCGCTCTTCGCGGACTAAAGTCGCCAACTTGTTGAGCCCGCGACGTCAGAAAGTCGATGATTTCAGTTTTTTCGACGGGCAATAAGCGCAGCGCCATCATTGCGATCTGTCGGCTGACGTCACTTTCGTCATCCATCGCTCGCGCGCGAAGCGCCGACCAGAGGCGGTCTTGCTCGCCCTTCTCGAAGTTCGGCGCGTGCCAAATACGATCCACGTCAAGCACGAGATAATGGGAAAAACTCGGTGTCCAAAAGCCACTGAAAATCAGATCGAAATCCCATTCAGCAGCGTCCTTCAGCAAGGATGTCTTTCGAGATCCGAGGGTCGATTCGTAAAGGCGGATGCGATCCGCGGCGGCATCGCCCTCTCCCCAGATCCGACGGCCCTGCTCGTCGTCGTCCGGCGCAATGCGCCAGAGAGTCGATAGCCCCGCGACGGCGCGACGCGCGGCGCCTTGCACCGCGCGCAACGTGCCTTCGTCGAGTTCGTTGAAGCAGGCGAGGGCGAAGATCAGCCGATTGACATCGTCTGGGCCTTCGACGACCTCGGGCAAGGCCGCTTCGATCGCGTCGTTCGCATATTCACCGTGCAGCAAGCCAATCAACAAAAGAAGGGGTTCGCGCCACACCTCCACCAGGGCCTTATCCCGGAACAGCGCTTCGACCTCGTGGAACTGGTTGGGGCGCTTGATGTATCGGTTCTCCAGATCCGTGGCGGTCAGATACTCGAGAAAACTCCGGTGCAAAAACCCGAAGCTGCGACCGCCTTCCCCCGAGCCCTGATCGGCCAGGATCCGGTTTCGGCCTCGAAACAGCTCGATCGCTTCGTCCAGACGCCGAGTGATATTCTCGCGGGACGTGCCTTTGACCTCCAGGAGATAATCCTGGAAGGCGGCGCGAAGGTCCGTTTCCGATATCAGATTCTCCGTCAGTCGTGCTTCATCCTCGGAAACGAAACGGGCGGCGCGGCGCAGCATCTCCTTGCGGTCGTCGGATGACAGGATGTCGTGGATTTCCGCGCGGTCCTTCCCGCCCAGGTCGCCCGGTCCCGCCGTCCGTTCTTCCCAGCCGTAAACTAGCTTGTCCAGCGCCTTGTCATAGAGCTTGGCGCGCGATTCCGGCAGGGTCTCGGAGGCGGCGAAGGGCGTCATCATGGTCAAGAGCAACGGATTGCCACAGAGGTCACGGACGCTCTCGACCTGGTCGTAACTCGCCATGACCCGCTCGATCGCCCGCGCCTCGCTCGCCGGTGTCGAGAGCGAGGGGAGGTGTTCCGCCACCCGACTCGCCAGCGATTTCACGCCGTCGCGGCTCAGGGGCCGCAACTGCCCCACCAGGAAGCCCGCCGCGCGAAGTGGATCCTCGGAATTCTCGTGAAATCCGGCAATACGACTGGTGAGTAGTATTTTTGCTCGCTCATGGGTCTTCGCGAAGCCGATGATCCGGTCGACCATCTCACGGCGCTTCACCAGATCGATCGCCTCGTCGAGACCATCGAAGATCACCAAGCTGGGTTTCTGGGCCAGCCTCTCCTCGAGCTCCGCCGTCGCGACGCGCCAGCCTGCGGTGGCGCCCCGCCTCGCGACATATTCGGGGAAATCGAGCCAGTCGACGGTCACGTCACCACAGTGGAAGACGTACTGCTTGATATCGATGACGATCGGGAAGGGGGCATCGGGGTCGTCGTCGAGTATCGCCAGTGCTTCCACCAGACGGTGGGCGGCCAGGGTCGACTTTCCCATACCAGGATCGCCGAGGATGATTGCCTGGCGCTGCCTGTCGAGGAAATCGTCCGAGGCGAGGGTTGGCGGCGCGCGAGTCGACACTTCGCCCCTGCCGTGCAGTCCCGGTTCGGCCGGGTTTCGCTCGGTTTCGGCCGGATCGCCGCGCGCAGCATCCGTGGCCTCTTGCGCCTCGTCGTCCTGTGCTTCCTGAATCGAACCACCGGCCGCCTTCGCTTCGGTCTCTCGTGCCTCCTTGGCGGTAAGCGCCGCCGCGCGCGCCGACAAGTCCGGCAGGACAGCTATGTGTTGCGGCGTATAGACCTCCGTCAGTAGAACCTTGGCGCCGCCACCGCTGTCGACGATCGCGTTAATCGGCAGGGTCTTCATCGGCTCCAGCCAGGCGAGATAGGCAGGAAGCGCCTCAACGAAGGGGTCGACTACCAGGACACCACCGGTCGCGGATGAAAGGGCCGGCCGAAGACGTTTCCAGAGAGCGGAAAGTGTCGGAAACCCGAAAAATGTCAGAATCGCTAAAACCGCGGCAATCAGTCCAATTGCTGTAATCGGATCCATGGCGCCAGCCTAATTGAAACGGCCCGCAGTGGAGAACCCAACAGTACCGTTCGACGAGCTTTAAGAACTCTCAAACGTTCGCAGTTCTAATTGAGCATGACAAGCGTATTTGTCGACGGAAAATCCGCCCGGCTCCGTCAGACCTCGGAAACCGCGACTCGCCCCACCAACCGCCCCTTGATGCTTTTCCGCGTCGCCGTCAGCGGCATTCCCTCGATCAGCTCCAGCCGTTCCCCATTAATCGGGACAGTGAATATTTATCGCGAGTTTCCGAGGCCAGGCGTCGGGCCCAGTTCCCCAGGCCTCGTGGTATCCGCCGTCGAACTCATGGTGACCATTTCGCCCGTGTCGGCGAGGGTGAAGTGGCGAGCCCGCGATTGTACGGGCGTTGACCCTGGTCCCGGTCGGACGACACTCGGTGGTTGGGGGTGGGATGCCGGGACGGCAGTACCAAGAGGGCTCCGACCCCTGGACCCGGGCGGAGCGGCCGCCGTTCGACTTCGCGATCTCCACGCGCATTGAGCGCCCGCGCGCGTCCGAATTCGGCCCGGAAGGCGCGCCCTTTCGACGGAAAACGACGAGTTGGTGGCTGGTTATTGATTATACCGAATATACAGATATATAATACTAAATTGATTTCAATGAAAAATTTGACTCCACATCGCCGACAGGGGTCTTGTTTTGTCACTTTTGTGAATCCGCGAGACGCGGCCACCTTCGGCCAAACGCCATGTGACGTCACAGGACAAGGTCTCCCACCTTGCCGACAAAGCGTCCTCACGGACGCACGATCGCCACGCGCGCTCGCGATGACGACCCAAGGGGGCAAGCTTCCGCCATGAGTTCGACGTGCGCGCGGCTCAGCCGCCCTTGGGCACCAACCGCCCCTTGATGATCTTCCGCGTCGCCGTCAGCGGCATTTCCTCGATCAGCTCCAGCCGCTCCGGCGGCTTCAGCTTGGCGATGCCTTGCGCCAACAGATAAGCGCAAAACTCACCCAAACTCGGCGCCACATCGCCCGCCGGCACGACGAAGGCGCAGGCGCGTTCGCCCAGGAAGGGATCGGGCACAGGGACGATGGCGGACTGGACGACGCGCGGGTGGGCGTCCAGCAGGTGTTCGATGTCGAGCGGGTTGTACTTGACGCCGCCCCGGTTGATGACGTCCTTGGCGCGGCCGGTGAGCGTGATGTTGCCGCCCGCGTCCAGCACCGCCAGATCGCCCGTGCGGAACCAGCCCTCGGCGGTGAAGGCGACTGCGTTGGCCTCCGCGTTGTCGAAATAGCCCGGGAAGAGGTTGGGACCCCGGAACTGCAGCTCGCCCTCGGCGCCCGGAGCGAGGGGGCGGCCGGCCGGTGGCTCTCGGGGGCGATTTTGTTGATGGCGTCGAGGTCGGCGACGCCCGCCACCAGCGCGCCCTTTTTGAGGCAATAGTCGAGGATCACCTGCTTCGCCGCCTCGGGATCCGTCCCGCCCTTCCGTCGCTTCGGCGATCTGCTCACGGACCCGGCTCCATCAGTTTCATCGGACTGCCGACGTCGACGACGCCGATCGCGCGGTGGGCCTTGTAGCCGAGCAGTTCCTGGGCCCGCCGCGGCAGCGCGCGCGCCCGTTCGATCGGCACGGTGAGGAACATGTTCTCTTCCGCCCTGAGCCAGCCGACGACATAGCCAACGAACATGCCGCGCCGGCGTGTCGAGGCGGTGGTATTGGCGCCGCCGCCATGCAGGGTCGAGCCGAGATAGACCAGCGCCGAGCCCGCCGTCATCTCCGCCTGTAGGATCTCGTGTGGCTCCGGCTCGCGCTCCGGCGGCCAGAGGTGGCTGCCGGGAACGACCCGAGTCGCGCCGTTGGCGGCCATGAAATCAGAGAGCGCGAACATCGCCTCGATTTCCAGCTCCGGCTTCGGCCGGGGCATGAAGGCCCAGGCGTCCTCGTCGCGGTGCAGGCGCTGCGCGCTCTCGCCAGGGCCGATCTCTATCAGCTGCCCGGTGTTGAAGAGATAGTCGATGCAGTTCGGCAGGAGGTAGTGATCCGCGACGCCCAGCAGCGGGGGCAGCAGCATCACCTCGGTGAAGGTCTCCGACTTGGCGGGCAGGCCGTCCAGGCGGATGGTCTCGCGGCCGAAGAACTCGATCATCACCTCCAAGGTCGGATGGCGAATGCCGGGCACGGTCGCCCCGATGACGTCGTCGAATTCCCGGTTCAGCGCCTCCAGCCGCGCCTGGCCCAGCATGTCGTCGACCACCACGGCGCCTTCGCGGTCCAGGACCGCCGAGATGTCCTCCACCGTCGCGACTGCCGGCAGATGGGTCGGCGACGACGCCATGGCTGCTCCTCTCAATCGATCATCGGCAGGTTCAGGCCATGCTCGCGGGCGCAGGCGACGGCGTCTTCGTAGCCGGCGTCGGCATGGCGCATGACGCCCGAGGCCGGATCGTTGGTCAGCACGCGCTCCAGGCGCCGCTCGGCCGCCTGGCTGCCGTCGCAGACGATCACCATGCCGGCGTGCTGCGAATAGCCGATACCGACGCCGCCGCCGTGGTGGATCGAGACCCAGGTGGCGCCGCTGGCGCAGTTCAGCAGCGCGTTCAGCAGCGGCCAGTCGGCCACCGCGTCGGAGCCGTCGCGCATCGCCTCGGTCTCCCGGTTGGGGCTGGCGACGGAACCGGAATCGAGATGGTCGCGGCCGATCACGATCGGCGCCTTCAACTCGCCCGCCGCCACCATGCGGTTGAAGGCGAGGCCGACCCGGGCCCGCTCGCCCAGGCCGAGCCAGCAGATCCGCGACGGCAGGCCCTGGAACCGGATCCGCTCGCGCGCCATGTCGAGCCAGTGATGCAGGTGGGGATCGTCCACCAGGCTCTTCACCACGCCGTCGGTCTTGTAGATGTCGGAGGCCTCGCCCGACAGCGCGGCCCAGCGGAACGGTCCCCGGCCGCGGCAGAACATCGGCCGGATATAGGCGGGCACGAAGCCGGGGAAATCGAAGGCGTTGGCGACGCCGGTCTCCTTCGCGAACTGGCGGATATTGTTGCCGTAATCGATGGTCGGGACGCCCGCGCGGTGGAAATCCAGCATGGCGCGGACCTGCGTCGCCATCGAGGCCTTCGCGGCGGCGATCACCGTCTCGGGTTCGCTTTCGCTCCGCGCTTCCCATTCGGCGATGTTCCAGCCCGCCGGCAGGTAGCCGTTCAAGGGGTCGTGCGCCGAGGTCTGGTCGGTGACGATGTCGGGGCGGACGCCGCGCGCCACCAGTTCGGGGAAAATTTCCGCCGCGTTGCCGAGGAGGCCTATGGAAACCGCTTGCCTTGCCGTGCCCGCCGTCTCGATCCAGCCGAGCGCTTCCTCGAGGTCGGCGGTCCAGCGGTCGAGATAGCCGCTGTCGATGCGCCGCTCGATCCGCTCCGCCCGGCATTCGACGCAGAGGATCGAGGCGCCGGCCATCGTCGCGGCCAAGGGTTGCGCGCCGCCCATGCCGCCGAGCCCCCCGGTCAGGATCCAGCGGCCGGCGAGGTCGCCGCCATAGTGCTGGCGGCCGGCCTCGACGAAGGTCTCGTAGGTGCCCTGGATGATCCCCTGGCTGCCGATGTAGATCCAAGAGCCGGCGGTCATCTGGCCGTACATCATCAGCCCGGCCCGGTCCAGTTCATGGAAATGGTCCCAGGTCGCCCACTCGCCGACCAGGTTGGAGTTGGCGATCAGCACGCGCGGCGCGTCCTCGTGGGTGCGGAAGACGCCGACGGGCTTGCCCGACTGTACCAGCAGGGTTTCCTCGGGCCCGAGTTCGCGCAAACAGGCGACGATGCGGTCGTAGCATTGCCAGTCGCGCGCCGCCCGGCCGATGCCGCCGTAGACCACCAGCTCCTCCGGCCGCTCCGCGACCTCGGCATCGAGGTTGTTCATCAGCATGCGCAAGGGCGCTTCCGTCTGCCAACTCTTGGCGGCGAGCGTGGTGCCGCGGGGGCTGCGGATATTTCGCGTGTTGTCGACACGGCCGCTGGCGGTCATGGCGACGCCTCCTTGCTGGTGAACCGGGCGCCCGAACGGGCGCGAAGCGCCTCGAGATAGCGGCGGTGGAAGGCGCCATAGCCGGGTGCGGTCTCGATCAGCCGCTCGGCCATCTCGGCGTGGAGCCTGGGCAGCGCGTGGAACGGCACGGCGGGGTAGACGTGATGCTCCACGTGGTAGGGCATGTTCCACATGAGAAGCCGCACCGGCCAGGCGGTAAAGGTCGTCCGCGTGTTGGCCAGCATGTCCGGCCCCAGCGCACAGCCCGTATGTTCCGCCAGCAGATAGAGGCGGAGGAAGGGTTGGCCCAGGATTGCGGGACAGAACCAGAGATAGAGCGGCTCCCACCGTCCGAGCGCCACGGCGAGGGCGGCAAGCGCGTAGACCGTCAGATGCCAACGTGCTTCCCACGTGACCGCCGCCCGCTCGCCCGCCGGCACGAAACTCTCGTCGACACGGCCGGCCGCGTGGCGACACAGTTCGCGCACCCGGTCGCGCCAGTAGTTCCAGGCGGAAACGTAGCGGAGATAGGCGCCGAGCGTCTCCGGCTTGGGCGCCGCCAGCTCCGGATCCAGCACCGGGTCCTGGGTGAAGCGGTGGTGGGCGAAGTGGAAGCGGCGGAAAAACCCCGCCGGCAGCACCGCGATCAGGCCGATCGCCGAGGCCACGAGATCGCTCGCCCGGCGCGATACGAACACGGTCCGATGCACGCATTCGTGCAGCCCGGCGAAGAAGGCCACTTGGACGATGCCTTGCAAGGCCATCGCCGCCACCAGCCACCAGGTGCCGAATGCCAACCAGGTCAGCGTGCCGGCGGCGGCGAGGAGGCCCAAGTGGATCGCGAGCCGCCGCGCGCCGGCACCGTCCGAGCGCACCGCCAACTTCCGGACCGACGCCGGTGGCAGCAGCTTCGAGCGGGCGTGGGTGATCTCCATGGGGGAAGGTTACACTCGCCCGGGAGACGAGGATATGGGAAAGGCGCCTACCGTTGACAACAAGGCACCGTCGTTGGCCAAAGAGGCCACACACCACCCCGGAACCGACTGTGGACGAGACAATCATGACCGCCAATACCGCCGCCAACCGCCCCATGCGCCTGTTCTTCCACGCGGCGAGCAGTGCCTCGATGCGGGTCACGCTCTACCTCCGTTGTCGCGGCGTCTCCGAAGACCGGGTCGCGCTGGTGAGCACGGGGCTCGCCACCGATCATCGCGGCATCCTGGTCTTCACCATGCCGGTGGGCGACCCGGAGACCGAGCGGCTCGGCACCACGGATCTCACCGCCTTCAATGCGGAGGGGCGGATTCCGGTCCTGCTGCTCGCCGACGGGCGCAAGCTCACCCAGTCGGGCGCGATCATCGATTTCGTCGAGGCGGGGCTGGGGCCGGAGCACGGTCCCTCGATCTGGCCGGCGGATTCCTGGGCGCGGGCCGAGGTGCTGCGCATCATGTCCATCGTCGCCGCCGACATCCAGCCCTATCAGAACATCCCCTTCATCATCCAGGCGATGGGAGAGTGGGGCATGGTGAAGGCGGCGCCGACGGTGCATCCCCTGCGCCTGCATTTCATCCGCCGGGAGTTCGGCGCGCTGGAGACGATTCTGGAGAGATCCGCCGGCCGCTTCGCGGTGGGGGAGCGGATCACGCCGGCCGACTGCTTTCTGGTGCCCCAGGTCCGCAACGCGCTGCTGGCCGGCATCGATCTCGCGGCCGAGTTCCCCGGCTCGCCCGCGTCTTCGAGAATGCGTTGGCGGTGCCCGAGGTCCGCGCGGTCGTCGACGCGGCGGGCGGCGTGGTGCAACCGCTCGCCTACGATGCGGAAAAGTTCGAGGTTTATGCCGCGCCGGCCGAGGACGGGGGCGCTATTTCAGGTCCTTGATCTTGCTTTCGATCTCGTCCAGCAGCGCATCGAGATTGCCCCGCTTCTGCTGGATGACCGCGGCCATTTCCGAGCGCTGGGTGATCGCCATGCTGACGCCCTCGACCACCACGTCGACGATCATCAGGCGCGACTTCGCCTGGCGCACCCGCCACTGGACCCGGAGGGTCGAGCCATCGCCGCGCACGACCTCGCTGCTGACCAGACGGCCCTTGCCGGTATCGCCCTTTTCGCCGACGATCCTGATCGTCTCGCCCGAATACTGCTGGAACCGCGAGCCGTAGCTGTAGAGGAGGTAGGCCTCGAACAGCTTCAGGTAGCGCTTGCGCTGTGCCTCGCTGGCGCCGCGCCAATAGCGGCCGAGCACGAACCGGCCGATGCCCTTGACCGCGAAGCCCTCGCGCAGCAGATCGCGCAGGCGCTGCTGGCGCTGCCCCAGGGCGAGCGACTTGTCGCCCAAGGTCCGGAGCGCGTTGTCGCCCAGGTCGCCGACGAACTTGCTCGCCTCGCCCGGCGGGATCGCGTGCGCCGTGTTTGGTGGGAAGCCGACGGCCAGAACCATCAGGACGGGGAGGAAATAGGCAAGGAATTGCCGCATGGTCGCGCCTCAATCAGTTTGTGGTCGCTTTGGAGACCCGATTCCGCGCCACTTCGTCTTCGTCCTCGAAATCGATCGCGACGTCGGGCGCGGGCACCAAGCGGCCCGGCGCGCCGTTCAGGATCTCCGCCGCGCGGTGCTGACGGTAGAGGCTGCGGATGGTCACGTAGAAGTCGATCGAGGTCCGCTCGATCTCGTCGAGCGATGCGATGTGGCGACTGCGCATATCGATCCCGCTTGCGAATTGGCGCGACTGGCTGAAGGCGGTATCGACGTCGTTCGGGATCACATATCGGAAGGGATCGAGAAAGATGTCGCCGATCTTGCCCACGGCGTCGCGCACGTTCGACGGCCCGAACAGCGGCAACATCAGGTAGGCCCCCTCCTGGAAGCCCCACACGGCGAAGGTCTGCCCCAAGTCCTCGTCGTGATAGGCAATGGCCTCGCCCTCGACGCCGGTATCCATCGCCATGACGTCGATGGCGCCGCCCGCGCCCGCGAGACTGTTGACGGCGAAGCGGGCGGCGCTCTCGCCGGCCCGATCCGGCTCGCCCTGCAGCACGTCGTGGATGAAGTTGCGCGGCGTGTCGAGGTTGCGGGTAATGTTGCGCACGCCGTCGCGGATGTCGTCGGGAAACAGCTTGCGGTAGGTGATCGCCAGCGGCCGCAAGATCGCCGCGTCGAGGCCCCGATTGATCTCGAAGATCGCCCGGTTCATCGGCTCCAGGGGATCGTTCGCCTCATTGTAGGCGGCGACGGCGGGTCCGTCGTCCGGCGGCGGCGGCGTGGCGCAAGCCGCGAGGCTCAACGCAAGGCCCAGGACGGCCACGCGCCACGGCGCGACGACGCGCCAGGGAATCTCGCGGCCAAGGGCCACGACACGACGTCGGTGGGTCACCGGCATCCCTTCCACTCCAACTCGGGCCGTTCCGGCCCCACGCCCTCCCAGCGTGTAACGCTTTCCCTAAGGAAGAGCTAACACAGTTCTCTGCGGTTGGCTAGATCCTAAAACCCTCGCGAGGCGGGCGTGGTCCTTCCGCATCTCTCGAGCCCAAGGCACCGCTAATCCCCATTAATCCGTTGCTAACGACATAAAAATATATTTATATCTGTCTGTATTCCTTGAAACCACACCAACCGGCACTTGTAGCAATGGAACGTATTCTATCTGGGATGAAAGCTGCGGCGGAGCCCACGCGGCTCCGGCTGTTGGCGATATGCGCCTATGCCGAACTGACGGTGACGGAACTGACGCAAATCCTGGGCCAGAGCCAGCCGCGCGTTTCCCGCCACCTGAAGCTCCTTTGCGAGGCGGGCCTGCTGACCCGCCACCGGGAAGGCACCTGGGCCTTCTACCGTCTGGCGGAGCAGGGGAGTTGCGCGTCGCTCGCCCACAGCCTGATCGACCTGCTGCCCGAGGACGACTCGGTCCTGGCCCTCGACTTGGAACGACTTGAGGGCGTGAAGGCGGCGCGCGCGCGCGCGGCGGCCGACTATTTCCGCGCCAACGCCGATCGTTGGGACCGCATTCGGGGACTCTACGTGCCCGAAGCCGAGGTCGAGGCGGTATTGCTGGGGATCTTCGAGGGCCAGGGGATCGGCGACTTCCTCGACATCGGCACCGGCACCGGGCGGATCCTGGAAATCTTCGCGCCCCTCGTCGGCCGGGGAGTCGGCATCGACCTCAGCCACGACATGCTCACCGTGGCCCGCGCCAAGCTCGAGGGCGCGAACATCCGCCACTGCCAAGTCCGCCACGGCGACCTCTATAATCTGCCCTTCGCCAGCGCGACGCAGGATGCCGTCGTCGTGCACCAGGTGCTGCACTATCTCGATGATCCGCGCGCCTCGCTGGATGAGGCCGCCCGGGTACTGAAACCCGGCGGGAACCTCGCCATCGTCGACTTCGCCGGCCATGGCGAGGAATTTCTGCGCCAGGAGCATCGCCACCGCTGGCTCGGCTTCGACGATGCCGACATCGGCCAGTGGCTGCTCGGCGCCGGGCTCGAGGTTCACACGCCCGTGGCGCTCGCCGGCCGGCCGCTCACCGTCAAGGTCTGGCCCGCCCGCCGGCCGGAGGGCCGCGCGAGCCGCGGCGAGATCGACGAGAAGCTTACGGCATGATGTCCGACCGCGCGAATACGCCGAGCCTGGCGGCGATCGGCGCCCCCCTCGAGGTCTCCTTCGAGTTCTTTCCGCCCAAGACGCCCGAGATCGAAGCCGCGCTCTGGCGCGCCGTGGAGCGGCTGGCGCCGATCCGACCGAGATTCGTTTCCGTGACCTATGGCGCCGGTGGGACCACGCGCGAGCGAACCCACCGCACCGTCGCGCGCCTGGTACGCGAAACCGGCCTCGGCGTCGCCGCGCATCTCACCTGCGTCGGCGCCGAAAAGAGCGAGGTGGACGTGATCGCCCGAGGCTACCGCGAGGCGGGCGTCCGGCACATCGTCGCGCTCAGGGGCGACCCGCCCGAGGGCGTATCCGCATACGCGCCCCACCCCGGCGGCTACGGCGACGCGGCCGAACTGGTGGCCGGGCTGAAGCGGATCTCGGATTTCGAGATTTCCGTCGCCGCCTATCCCGAGATCCATCCCGACGCGGCCTCTTCCCAAGCCGACCTGGAGAATCTGAAGCGCAAGATCGACGCCGGCGCCGACCGGGCGATCACGCAGTTTTTCTTCGATCCGGACGTCTTCCTGCGCTTCCTCGAGCGGGCCCGGGCCAACGGCATCTGGGTCCCGATCGTTCCGGGCATTCTGCCGGTGACCAACTTCCGCACCGTGCGTCGCTTCGCCGCGAGCTGCGGCGCCGCCGTGCCGGCCTGGCTCGCGCATCTCTTCGAAGGGCTCGACGACGATGCCGAGAGCCGAAAACTGATCGCCGCCACCGTCGCGGCGGAACAGTGCCGCCAGCTGCGCCGCGCCGGCGTCGGCGAATTCCACTTCTATACCCTCAATCGCGCGGACCTCGTTTTCGCCATCTGCCGCGTCCTCGGCGCCCGCGCCCCGGCACCGAGCGACGGCTCGCGCGCCGATCGGAGAATGAACGATGCGTGATATCCTGAGCGTGATGCGCGAGCGGGTGCTGCTCTGCGACGGCGCCGTCGGCAGCGTCGTGCAGACGCTGGACCTCGACATCGAGAGGGACTTCCTCGGCCGCGAGAATTGCACCGAGGCGCTCAATCTCGCCCGGCCCGACATCGTCACCGAGATCCACCGGGGCTATCTCGCCGCCGGCGCCGACGTGGTGCAGACCAACAGCTTTGGCGGTTCGCCGATCACGCTCGGCGAGTTCGACCTCGCGGAGCGCGCTCGTGAAATCAACCGCCGGGCGGGGGAACTGGCGGTGGAGATCGCCCGATCCTTCGCCAAGGAGGGGCGTCCGCGCTGGGTGCTCGGCGCCATCGGGCCCGGCACGCGCCTGCCGAGCCTGGGCCAGGTCGGCTACGACGAGCTGGAGGCCGCCTACCACGTCCAGTCCGCCGGCCTGCTGGAGGGCGGGGTCGACGGCCTTCTGGTCGAAACCGTGCAGGACCCCCTCCAACTCAAGGCGGCGGTCAACGGCGCCCGTCTCGCGCTTCGCGAGGCGGGGGTTGATCTGCCGATCCTGACCCAGGTCACGGTCGAGACGACGGGCACGCTGCTGGTCGGCACCGACATCCAGGCCGCCGCGACCATCGTTCACGCCCTCGGCGTCGACTCCTTCGGCCTCAACTGCGCGACCGGCCCGCGCGAGATGGCGGAGCATGTCGCCTGGCTCGGCCGCAACTGGCAGGGCCTGATCTCGGTGCAGCCGAACGCCGGCCTGCCGGAACTGGTCGATGGCAAGCCGAGCTATCCCCTGACGCCGGACGAGATGGCCGACTGGCTGGAACGTTTCATCACCGAGGACGGGGTCAACATGATCGGCTCCTGCTGCGGCTCCGATTCGGGCCACACCGCCCGGCTGGACGCGCTATTGCGTGGAATCGCGCCGCAGGACGGCCGGCCCGTGCCGGCACCCCGTACGCCCGCTTGGGAGCCGGCGATCGCCTCGCTCTACGGCCAGGTAACCTACGCCCAGGAGAACGCCTTTCTCTCGATCGGCGAACGCTGCAACGCCAACGGTTCCAAGGCCTTTCGCGAGGCCCAGGCGGCGGAGGATTGGGACGCTTGCGTCGCCATCGGCCGGGCGCAGACGCGGGAGGGCAGCCATGCCCTCGACCTCTGCACCGCCTTCGTCGGCCGCGACGAGCTGGCCGACATCACGGCGGCGGCCAGCCGGCTGAGGGGCGCGGTGGACGCGCCGCTGGTGATCGATTCGACCGAACTGCCGGTGATCGAGGGCGCGCTGAAGCTCTATGGCGGCAAGGCGCTGATCAACTCGATCAATTTCGAGGACGGCGAGGAGGCCCCGGCCCGGCGCCTGGAGTTGGCGCGCAAGTTCGGCGCCGGCGTCATCGCGCTCACCATCGACGAGGAGGGCATGGCCAAGGGCGTCGAGGACAAGCTCCGGGTCGCCCGCCGGCTCTACGACTTCGCGGTTGAAGGCCATGGCCTGGCACCCGAGGATCTGCTGTTCGACCCCCTCACCTTCACCATCTGCACCGGCAACGAGGATGACCGCAAGCTCGGCCTCTGGACGCTCGAGGCCATCGAGCGGATCGCGGAGGAGCTGCCGAGGTGCCAGATCGTCCTCGGTCTTTCCAACATCTCGTTCGGCCTGAAGCCCGCCGCCCGCCACGTGCTGAACTCGGTGTTTCTCGATCACGCGCTGAAGCGCGGCATGACCGGGGCGATCCTGCACGCGAGCAAGATCCGCCCCCTGCATGCGATCCCCGAGGACGAGGCGCGGGCCGCCGAGGACCTGATCCACGACCGCCGTCGCGACGGCTACGACCCGCTGCAGGCCTACATCGCCCTGTTCCAGGACCGCGAGGGACCCGTGGAGGCCGTGCCGCTTCCCGACGCGGTCGAGGAGCGCCTCGCGCGTCGCATCATCGACGGCGAACGCCAGGGCCTGGAAGCGGATCTCGACGAGGCGCTCGGCTTGCATTCCCCGCTCGACATCATCAACAAGTTTCTGCTGGACGGCATGAAGGTGGTGGGCGAGCTGTTCGGCTCGGGCCAGATGCAGCTTCCCTTCGTGCTGCAGAGTGCCGAAACCATGAAAAAGGCCGTCGCCTATCTGGAGCCGCACATGGACAGGGCGGCGGGCCAAAGCAAAGGCAAAATTGTGTTGGCGACGGTCAGGGGCGACGTGCACGACATCGGCAAGAACCTGGTCGATATCATCCTCACCAACAACGGCTACGACGTGATCAACCTCGGCATCAAGCAGCCGATCGCCGCCATCCTGGCCGCCGCCGCCGAGCACAAGGCCGACGCCATCGGCATGTCGGGCCTGTTGGTGAAGTCGACCGTGATCATGCGGCAGAACCTGGAGGAGATGGCGCGCCAGGGGCTCGATACGCCGGTACTGCTGGGCGGCGCCGCGCTGACGCGGCGCTATGTCGACGAGGATTGCCGCCAGGCCTACGGCGAGGACGGCCGGGTCGCCTACGCCCAGGACGCCTTCGCCGGCCTGCACCTGATGCAACGCATCGTCACCGGCGAGTTCGATCACCATCTGGCCGAGGAGCGCGCCCGCCGCCGCCCGCGCATGAACGGCGCCAAGGTGGCCAACGGCACCTCCGCGCTCAGGCCGGTGGAGGCGGACGAGATCCGCCTCAGGCGCGACGAGCTGGCGGCGGAGGCGGTGGTGCCGCAGCCGCCCTTCTTCGGCACCCGGATGATCGACAAGACCCGGGTACGGGCGCTGCTGCCCTACCTCAACGAGCGGATGCTCTACCAGTTCCACTGGGGCTACCGGAAGCAGGGCCGGCGGCTGGAGGACTATCTCGAGTGGGCCGAGCAGGAGGTGAAGCCGATTATGCTCGACATGGTCGCGCGTTCCGAGAGCGAGGACATCCTGCATCCCCGTGCCGTCTACGGCTTCTGGCCGGCGGCGAGCGACGGCGACAATATCGTGCTGTTCGAGGAAGACGGCGATTCTGAACTCGCCCGCTTCTCCCTGCCCCGCCAGACGCGGTCCGGCGGCCTCTGCATGGCCGACTTCGTCCGCGATATCTCGGCGCCCGAACGCGACGTCGTCGGCCTCCAGGCGGTGACCATCGGCAAGCACGCGAGCGAGGTGGCGGCCGAATGGTTCGCCGACGACCGCTACCGCGATTATCTCTACCTCCACGGGCTCAGCGTCGAGATGGCGGAGGCCATGGCGGAATATGTCCACGCCCGCATTCGAACCGAGCTCGGCTTCGCCCATAAGGACGCACGGGACCGGAACAAGTTGCTGAGCCAGGGCTATCGCGGTTCGCGCTATTCCTTCGGCTTCCCGGCCTGCCCCAACCTCGCCGACCAGCACGCCCTCTTGGACCTGCTGGGCGCCAAGGCGATCGGCCTGGAGATGGGCGAGGAGGACCAGCTGGAGCCGGAGCAGTCGACCTCGGCCATCGTGCTGCACCACCCGCAGGCGAAATACTTCACGATCTGAGGCCGCGCCCGCCGAGTCGGAGCATGGGCGGCCGGATCGGCTCGCTCGGCGCGAGGTTTTCTCACCTCAGATGGCAGGCGACCGTGTGGCCCGGCGCGATCTCGCGCAAGGGGGGCGACCCCACCCGGCAACGCTCCTCGGCATAGGGACAGCGGGTGTGGAAATGGCAGCCGGGCGGCGGGCTGATCGGGCTCGGCACGTCGCCCTCCAGCACCAGCTTCTTGCGCCGGAGCCTGGGATCGGGAATCGGCACCGCCGACAGCAGGGCTTCCGTATAGGGGTGCTTGGGATCGGTGAAGAGGGTCTTCTTGTCGGTGTATTCAACGATCCGGCCGAGATACATCACCGCGATCCGGTGGCTGATGTGCTCCACCACCGCCAGGTCGTGGGCGATGAAGAGGTAGGAGAGGTTGAATTCCCGCTGCAGGTCCATCAGCAGGTTGATCACCTGGGCCTGGATCGAAACGTCGAGGGCGGAGACCGGCTCGTCGCCGATGATGACCTTGGGGTTGAGAGCCAGGGCGCGGGCGATGCCGATCCGCTGGCGCTGACCGCCGGAGAATTCGTGCGGAAAGCTCTCCATCTGCGCCCGCCGCAGGCCCACCCGCTCGAACAGGTCGCCACCTGCTGCTTGCGTTCCTGGGCCGTGCCGATGCCGTGGACCAGCAACATCTCAGCCACGATGTCGCCCGCCGACATCCACGCCGTCATGGTCGTCGATGGCGCCGGATGGCATACCCCGCGCGCCCTCGATGTCCCCGACAATGTCACCCTCGTCCCGCCGCCGCCCTACTGCCCGGAGCTGAACCCCGTCGAGCGCATCTGGCTCTACTTGCGAGAGCGATTCCTCTCGCTCCGCCTCTTCGACGACACCGAAGCCATCATCGAGGCATGCCGCATCGCCTGGAACAGGCTTGTCGCGGAGCCCGGAAGAATAAAATCACCGTGCGACTATCCATGGATCGCAGAGCTCAGTTCATGGGCTCGGCAGTATAAGGCAAGGCGCGGTGACCCGGCCCGATTGAGGAGTTTCAACGAATAGCCACGCGGCCCGAAGTATCCCCCGCTCTCCCACCAGTAGGCGCGCGCCATGCCGGTGGTGATCGGGCCAAGGCGGGCAAATGCAGCCGGCTATATTCGCCGAGCCCGTTTCGGCAAGACGCCAATCAGTGGAGTTGCCCTCTGATTTCGCCCCCGCCATTTGCGTTCGTATGCACGTTGACGTAGGCCGCGCCGGCTAGGATGTCGTCCAGGATGTCTTGGACATCTACCCAACCACATCCGTTGCCATTGTCGGGGACGCCGATAAACCCCGAATTCAGTAACCCGGTCGCCGTGGTCGAGGCCCCCGAAAGTGTAACACCGACAGCGCCATTCACTCCGAACCCCGCACAATGGATGTGCGCGCCGGTAATTGGCCCGATGTCGTTAACGAAGAGCTGGAAACGTAACTCACCGGTATCTTCCGCGAATTGGAAATGGCCCCGCCCGACCGCGGACGTGGTGACGGAAGGCACCTCGTCATCCCCGAAGAGCAAGACCAGGAAATTATGCGCCGCGGGAAAGACGATATCCTGCAATTCCGCCGCCAGTTTCACCGCCGTGACCGCGCCGTTGGCGAGACGTCCCTCCCTCACCGCGCCGGGCGCGAGCTTCCTGTTGGTGACCGCGCCGTCGGCGATCCGTCCCTCCCTCACCGCGCCGGGCGCGAGCTTCCTGTTCGTGACCGCGCCGTCGGCGATCCGCCCCTCCCTGACCGCGCCGGCGGCGATCCGGCTGTTGGTGACCGCCGCGGGCGCGAGCTTGCTTCCGGTGATGGCGCCATCCTGGATCTTTATCGTACTCACCGAGTTGTCGCGCAGCCGGCCGCCGGTCACGGCCTGCAGCTGGATGTCCGTGGTGTCCACGCATTTCGTGCACTGCACGTCCATCGCCGCTTGGCCCAGCACCCCGGACGAGGTGGTTCCCAGAGCCGTCAGCAAGGCGATCGCCGATATCGCCACGTTCGTCCTGTTCATTGTTCTCGCCCCCGTCAGACGAAGCCGTCCGTATCGGCCCCGAGAGTCGAAGGTAGCAGGGAACTAGACCCTGGTCCGCCCCCATTCGAGAAAATGCGACTTCACATGACAAGGACTTCCATCTTGCCGACAAAGCGTCCTCTCGGACGCACGATCGCTCCACTCACTCGCAATGACGACTTTGCCTCGCCCCGAATCATCGATTGATTTTCAAACTCTCAGGCCACGGGTTCGGGGTGGCCGCGCTGGAAGTCGTTCTTGCCGCATTTGTCGGTGCCACGAAGCAGCAGCAGCGGCCGGGTGTCGTGGCCGTAGCCCTTGAAGTCGCGCAGCACCGCCGCGTCGTGGTCGTAGTGGCCGGTCGAGGGCATGAAGCGGAGCGTGTAGCCCGCCCGGACCCGACCGCTGGTGTTGGGTGCCGCGCCATGGGCGGTGAAGAGGTCGAACAGCACCAGCTGGCCCGGCTCCAGCTCCACGTCCCGGGCCGTGCTTTCGTCCACCTCGTCCGCCACCAGGCGGGTGTAGAGGAAGAGTTCCGGGCTGTCGACGACGTCCTGCTTGCCGCTCCGGCGCGCGAGGTGGGAGCCCCGGAGAAACCGCAAACAGCCATTCTCCACCGTTCTCTCGAAGACCGAGATCCAGGCCGAGGTTCCGGCCGGCGGTTTCATCGGCGTGTGCTCGCTGTCGCGGTGCCAGGGCGTCGCCTTGCCGGTCACCGCGCGCTTGTGGAAGACGCCGCTGCCCCAGAGGATCACGTCGGGACCCATCACCCGCGCCATCATGTCGACGATATCGCGATGGGTGGCGAACTCATGCCAGCCGGGCCGGGCCTTCAGCCCCTCCGCTCCGCTGCCGGGGATGTGGCGCCCGACCATGTGGCGATCGCATAACGTCGGGTTGTCGGCCACCAGGTGTCGGGTCAGCTCCTGCAGTTTCGCCACCCGGTCCGCGCCCAAACGATATTCGGGCACGACGAAACCGTCGCGGTGGTAGGCCTCGACTTCCGCCGGGCTCAGAATTTCGCGTATCGCTTCGTTCATGCCGTCTCTCCTCGAATGATCAGCCCCAGAGCCGCTTCTCGGCGATGCGCGCGCCCTCGCACATCGCCCGGAGCTTGGCCCAGACCACGTCTTCCGCCACCCGGCCGAAGCCGGCCGAGGTGTCGAAGCCGCAGTCGGTCGCCGCGCCCAGCCGTTCCGGCCCGCCAATGGCTCGGGCCAGGTTCTCCAACCGGTCCGCCACCACTTCCGGATGCTCGACGAAATTGGTCGTGGTGTCGATCACGCCGGCGATCAGGTCCATCCGGTCGGGAAGTTCCAGCCGCTCGAAGACCCGATACTCGTGCGCGTGGCGCGGATTGCCGAAGGGCAGCACCAGGGCGCCGACCCGGGCCTCGTACAGGAGGGGCAGAATATCGTCGAGCGGCACGTCGAGATCGTGCGGCCCCTCGTAGTTGCCCCAGCAGACATGCAGGCGCACGCGTTCGGCCGGAATACCCTCCAGGCCCCGGTTGAGGCAGTCGACGACCCGGGCGACGAAGTCCTGGAAATCGGACAGCGGTCGGTCGGCATAGGTAACGTGGCGTTCGAGCGCCAAGTCCGGACAATCTAGTTGCAACTGGAAGCCGGCCTCGACCACGGCCTGGTATTCGGTGCGAAGCGCCACCGTCAGGGCGTCCAGATAGGCCTCCTCGTCGCCGTAGTGCTCGTCGCGGATCGCGGTGGCGATGATGCCGGGCGAGGGCGCGGCGAGAAATCCCCGGCTCTCGTCGAGCCCGTTCTCCGCCAGCACCGTCGAAAATTCGGCGCATTCCTCCGCGATCACGCCGGCGTCGAGGTAGTGCACGTCCTCGACCACGCGAGGCGTCGCGAAGTTGCTGACCGCCGTCAGCGAACCGGTGAGCCGGGCCCGCATCTCGGCGAAGGCCGGGTAACGCCGCACGTCGGCCAGCGGTGGCCGACCGCCACCGGGCGCGAAGCCGCTCATCCGGCGCTGGACGTAGAGGAAGAAGGCTTCCCGCGTCTGCTCGCCGTTGTTGACGAGGTCGATACCGGCCTCCAGCTGCTTGGGCACCACCCAGCGCGTCGCCTCGCCCGCCACGCGGGCCAGTTCCGCCTCGTCGATGGGTTCGCCGTGGGACCGGCGCGCGTAGAGCCGCACCAGTTCCGCCGGCCTCGGCAGGCTGCCGGCGTGGGTGGTCTGGATCCGATTGTCGCTCATGGTGGGCTCTCCAATCTGGCGCGGCCGAAGCTTGGACGGGCGCGTCCGCGATGGCAATATATCCCCTGGGGCCGAGCGAGGATGGCCGGCGCATGATTTCCGTCGTGATCCCGGTTCTGAACGAGGCGGCGAACTTGACCCGCCTGCTCCCCGTCCTCGCCGGCGAGGCGGAGATCGGCGAAATTCTGGTAATCGACGGCGGCAGCGAGGACGGCTCGCCCGACCGGGCCCGGGCCTTGGGCGCCGTGGTCCACGCCTCCACCCGGGGCCGGGGCGCGCAGCAGGCCCTGGGCGGGGCGCGGGCGCGGGGCGAAATCCTGCTGTTCCTGCATGCCGACTGCGTCTTTCCCAAGGGTGGCGGCGGCGCAATTCACCGGGCGCTGGCCGACGGGCCGGAGCTGGTCGGTGGCAACTTCCGTCTCCGATTCGATGGCGACGACGACTTCTCCCGCTGGCTCGAACGCTTCTACGCCTGGATCCGCGCGCATGGCATCTACTACGGCGATTCCGGAGTCTTTGTCCGCCGCGCCGCCTACGCGGCCACGGGCGGCATCCGCCCGATCGCCCTGATGGAAGATTACGACTTCATCCGCCGGCTGGAGCGCCTCGGCCCAACCGCGATGATCGAGGACCCGGCGCTGGTCACCTCGTCGCGCCGCTTCGCCGGCCGCAGGCCGGTGGCCATTGTCGCGGGCTGGCTCTGGATCCACGCGCTCTATCACCTGGGCGTCGCGCCCGGCCCCCTGGCCTGGCTTTACGATTCGGCTCGCGGGCGCGGCGTATACTGACTTTCAAGCGACCAATCCTGGATGAGTCTAATCCCCGATCACCAACGCGAGGGCGTCCTCGAGGCGCGCCCAGACCGGCTCGATCTCGGCGATTGCGGCCTCCACCGTCGCGCCGTCGCCGGATTTCAGCGCCGCCTCGATGGCGGCGAAGAGGTCACCCAGCTCGCCCGCGCTGGCGTTCCGCGCCGCGCCGATGAGGGTGTGGGCCCGAACCATGGCGTCGTCGTCGTCGCCCGCCGCCCACGCCCGGTGGAAGATCGCCAGATCGTCGCGCGCCGAGCCGTGGAACAGCGTCAACATCTCGATCGCGTCGGCGTCGATCTCGCCAAAGATCTCCCGCATCGTGGCGAGATCTAGCACCGCCGGCGCCGCGTCGCCGGCGGCCGGCGCCGCGACGTCGCGAACACCCCCGACCGAGCCGTGTCCGACCAGGCGTTCGATCGTGGCGATCAGGGTCCGCGCGTCGACCGGTTTCGAGAGCACGTCGTCCATCCCGGCATCGAGACAGTCCTGGATCTCCAGCTCCAGCGCGCTGGCGGTAATGCCGAGGACCGGAATCCGGCCCAAGGGCGGCGCCAGGCGGCGGATCGCCGCCGTCGCCTCCAGGCCGCTCATCTCCGGCATGTGGCGGTCCATCAGGACGATGTCGAAATCGCCCTCGGACAGCCGTTCCAGCGCCCGCGCGCCGTCCATGGCATCGATCACCGTGTGTCCCGCGCGCGCGAGCATTCGGCTCACCACCTGGCGATTGATCACGTTGTCCTCGACCTGCAGGACGCGAAGCGGCCGCATCGGCGCCAGGGGCCCCACCGTTTCCGCGATCCGGTCGAGCCGGCGCCACGGCAGTTCCGCCGACGACGCCTCCCGGTCGATCCCGAAGCGGGCATCGAAGCGGAAGGTGCTGCCGATTCCGACTTCGCTCTCCAAGGTGATCTCGCCGCCCATGACGCTGACCAGGCGGCGGCAGATCGCCAGACCCAGGCCGGTGCCGCCGTATTTTCGCGCGACGTCGACGCTTTCCTGCGTATAGGGGGAGAACAGCTTTTCCCGCGCTTCGTCGCCGATCCCCTTGCCGGTATCGCTGACGGCGAACTCCAGCACCGCCTCGTCCTCCGCTTCCACCCGCGATCCGACCTCGATGGCGACCGAGCCCCGGTCGGTGAATTTGCAGGCATTGGAGATCAGGTTCAGCAGTATCTGGCGAAGCCGGTAGGGATCGCCGACGAGGATCTCGGGCAGATCGCCGGCGACTTCGCAGGAAAAGGCTAGGCCCTTCACCCGAAAACGGCCCTCCATCAATCGCATCGCCTCGTCCATCACGTCGCCCAGGCGGAAGGGGATCCGCTCCAGTTCCAGCCGGTCGGCGTCGAACTTGGCGATGTCCAGGAGGTTGTCGACGATCCGCAACAGGGAAAGGCCGGAGCTGGTGATGACGTCCAGGCATTCCGCCGCTTCCGCCGAGAGCGACATCTCGCGCATCAGCTGGGCCATGCCGAGGACGCCGTTCATGGGCGTGCGCACCTCGTGGCTGACCACGGCGACGAAATCGGCCCGGGTCTTGGCGAGCGTTTCCGCCCGGTCGCGGGCCTCGCGCAACTCGGCCTCCACGCGCAGGCGCTCGGAGATATCGGTACTGGTGACGACGAAGCCGCCGCCCTCGATCGGCAGCGACAGCAAGTCGAGGCCCCGGCCGCTCGGCCGCTCGAAGCTGCGCCGCCAGACGTCGGTCATCCGCTTGGGGTCCCGCACCACGGCGAGCCGCTCGCGCCACTCGTCGTCATAGTCGAGACGCATGGTGGCGCCGACCACGTCGTCGAAGGAGACGTCGCCCTCGAAGACGTCCCCCGGCAGATCGAAATGTTCCCGGTAGCGGGCGTTGGACATCACCAGGTTCCACTCGCCATCGTACATCGTCAGCCCCTGGCCCATGCTTTCGAGCGTCAGTTGCAGCAGCCGGTTCTGCTCCAACGCCTCCTGCTCGATCCGCTTGCGGTCGGTGACGTCGAAATTGACCGTGCCGATCCCGAACATCTCGCCGCTCCCGGAGAACACGGGAAAGCGGGTGCCGATGACGTCGCGGACGACGCCGTCTGGGTAGGATACGCGCGCTTCTCGGCTGATGATTTCCCGGTTCTCGGCCACCCGGCGGTCCTGTTCGGCGAACCGCTCCGCCTGCCCGGCCTCATAGACGTCGTGCACGGTTTTGCCGATGACCTCGTCGCGGCCGATGCCGACCCAATCCTCGAAGACCTTGTTGACGAATTGGAAACGGCCTTCCAGGTCCTTGAAGCTGACGAAGACGGGAAGGTTGTCCGCCAGGCCCCGCAGCAGTTGACGGCTTTGGCGCACCCCGGCCTCGGCCTGGCGGCGCTGATCGATCCCGCCCCGCAACTCGCGCGTCCGCGCCTCGATCCGCGATTCGAGGTCGCCCTGCAGCGCCTCGTTCTCGCGGGCGAAGCGGACCTGGGTTCGGAAGATGTGCAGCCAGGCCGCGAGCGCCAGGACGATGCCGACGGCGAAGAGCCATTTCTTGCGCCCGAAGTCGGCCTCCTCCATGGCGATACTGGCGATGGCCTGGGTGGTGAGGTCGCGGCGCAGCTGCTCCAGCCCGAAGTTGTAGATCTGCCGGTTCGACATGTAGGTCGGATTGGCCAAGACCTCGCGGGCGAGTTCGCGCTGATCCCCGTCCACCAGGTCGAAGGCGTCCCCCTCGATCAGCCGCACCTGGGCGTGCGCCTCCTCCGCGTCGCGCGCATGGCCTCTGATTTCCGGAGTCGTCGCCAGATCGCGGGCGCGTTTGAAGTTCGCGCTCAGACGTGCGTTGTAGGTCGCGTAGCGCTCCTTCCACTGGATATCGCCGGTCTCCACCGCCATGCCCGTCGCGGTCGCCAGGACCTCGTCGAAGTGGCGGATGTCGGCGATCAGACTGCCCGCCTCGATCGAGGCCCGGTTGAGCATGCGGAACTGTTCGAAGCTGCGCGTGCCCTGCCAGATGAAGCCGGCGAAAATGGCGCCGGTGATGACGATGGCGACGGCGAAGGAGCTGAGCGGCAGTCGGGGTCGGTCGAGGCTCTGGTTCATGGCGCACCTCTGGAATGGGGTTGGGCCGGCCGGGCCAGCTTGCCAGCTCCCGAGGCCGAGGAAAACCGGGATCCGCGCGCGGGCCAGGGCGGCGCCGTTGGGCGCCAGCTCGCGGAGCCGCGCACGAATGGTGCTCGATTGGCGAATTTCCAGAAACCCGCCGCGTCCGACCCGCCCTTGAGGCTCCGGCGGGGTGCGGAAAGACGCGGAGGTTCGGGATTGGGGTTGGAATGCGACATTCGAGACATGCCAGCTACCCCCTCACGCCTGCATCTGCGCGACCTGCACGGCGACGTCGAGGCTTTCCTCGCCGCCGCCCCGGCGGGCGCCCTTGACCGGCGCGGCGCCCGCCGCGTCGAGGCCGACGGCAAGGCGGACATAGTTCCGGCCGGCCGAGACGTTGTTGGCCGGATCGAAGGAGACCCAGCCCAATTCGGACACATGCGCCTCGGCCCAGGCGTGATGCGCCGGCTCGTCGGCCACCGCCTCCAGGCGCAGGTAGCCGGTGACGTAGCGCGCCGGAATGCCGAGGCCGCGGGCCATGGCGATGAAGATGTGCGCGTGGTCCTGGCAGACCCCGTGGCCGGCGGCGAAGGCCTCGCGCGCGCTGGTCGCCGCGTCCGTCGCCCCCGGCACGTAGGCGACACGCTCGTGCAGCATCGCCATCAGCCGGTGCAGGCACTCGACGGTGTCGCCACCCTCGGCCCGGCGGGCGAAGGTTTGCAGGATCGCGTCGGCCGCGGTCGTCGGCGTCGCGCGCAGGAAGACATGGGGCGGCACGCCGGTGCCGTCCGGCCCCTCGACGCCGTGCGTCTCCAGCCGTTCCACCCGCCCCCGGGCGACGATCTCCAGCTCCTCCACCGGCTCGGCCGCGACCGCCAGATGGACGATGTTGGCGAAGCCGTCGACGTAGCTCGCCGCCGTCTCGATCCCCGGAGCCTCGATCACCCAGTCGAGCACCCGCTGGGCACGCGAATTCCGGGGCGTCAAGCGGAGACGCTGCACCACGTGGTCGACCGGGTGGTCGTAGCGGTAGTGGGTGCGGTGGTGGATCTCGATGGTGCTGGCGTCCATGCCGCCCCCTATTGGTTACTGTCGTAAGGCCCGGCTGGGCGCGCCATCATTCATGATGGACGACATCAGTCGAAATGATAGTCGCGGGCGATCTCGCCCGAGAGGCGATAGTTGCGGGCGATGAAGTCGATGAGGAACTCGTGCAGGCCGCCCTGGAAGATCGCGTCCATGTCGCTTTCCGCCAGCAGGGCCTCGGTTCGGACCGCCTGGTCGAGCGCCGGCGCCGGCGCCCGGTAAAGCTCGCCCAGGTCGCGGAGCGAGCGGGTGATCCACTCGTAGCTGAAGCGCAGCGAGCGTGGCATGCGCGCGCTCAGGATCAGGAACTCGGCGACGTTCCAGGCCCGGTAGCGGCCCTTGTAGACGTAGCGGTAGGCCCCCCGGGCGGAGACCGAGCGCAGGATCGTCTCCCACTGGTAGGTGTCGACCTCGCCGCCGATGGTCTCGAAGCGCGGCAGCAGGAGGTGATACTTGACGTCGAGGATGCGAGCGGTCTGGTCGGCGCGCTCGACGAAGGCGCCCAATTGGCTGAAGTGGTAGCCGTCGTCGCGGATGATGGTACCCAGCATGGCGCCCCGGAAGGCGTGGCTCCGCTCGCGGATCCAGTTCAACAGGTTCGGCAGCCGATCGCCCCGCAGTTCCGCCGGGCGGACGGCGCTGTAGTCGACCCAGGTCGCGTTCAGCGCCTCCCACATCTCGCGCGTGAGCGCCGTGCGCGTGCCGCGCGCGTTGTTGCGCGCCCTCTCCAGGCAACCGCGGACGGAGGAAGTATTGTCGGAGTCGAGCAGCAGCCAATGGACCACCCGGTCGGGATCGATTGCCTCGTGCCTGGCCAGGTAGCCGTCGAGGCAGGCGGCGCTCACCAGGGTGGAGCGCCACTCGTCGCCGTGCCCGGTGGCGGCGCTCGGCATCAGGGCGATACGGTAGCCGACCTCGACCAGGCGGGCCAGGTTCTCCGCCCGCTCCATGTAGCGGGCCATCCAATAGAGGCCGGCGGCGGTCCGTCCCAGCATCGCCTCAGTCCTCCAACACCCAGGTATCCTTGGTGCCGCCGCCCTGGCTCGAGTTGACGACGAGGGAGCCCTTCTTCAACGCAACCCGGGTGAGGCCGCCGGGCGTGATCCGTACCCGATCGCCCATCAGCACGAAGGGACGCAGGTCGACATGGCGCGGCGCGATGCCGGCGCGGGTGAAGGCCGGACAGGTCGAGAGGCTCAAGGTCGGCTGGGCGATATAGGCGGCGGGCCGCGCCTTCAGCTTGGCGCGGAAGGCGGCGATCTCGCGCTTGGCCGCGCTCGGGCCGATCAACATGCCGTAGCCGCCGGAGCCGTGCACCTCCTTCACCACCAGGTCTTCAAGGTTGTCGAGGACGTAGCGAAGCGAGTCCGCCTCGCCGCAGCGCCAGGTCGGCACGTTGGCCAGAATCGGTTTCTCGCCGGTGTAGAACTCGATGATGTCCGGAACGAAGGAATAGATCGCCTTGTCGTCGGCGATGCCGGTGCCGGGCGCGTTGACGATGGTGACGCGCCCGGCGCGGTAGAGATCGAAGAGGCCGGCGACGCCCAGCATGGAATCGGGCCGAAAGGTGAGCGAATCGAGAAAATCATCGTCGATCCGCCGATAGACCACGTCGACGCGCTTGGCGCCCTCCGTCGTGCGCATGAAGAGGTGGCCCGCCTCGACGAAGAGGTCCGAGCCCAGGACCAGTTCCACCCCCATCTGGTCGGCGAGGAAGGCGTGCTCGAAGAAGGCCGAGTTGTGGATGCCGGGCGACAACACGACGACGGTCGGCTCGCTCTCCGTGCCGACGGGGGCGACGGAAATCAGGGTTTCCAGCAGGTTCTCGGGATAGGTCTCGACGGGTGCTATCCGGTGGCTGGCGAAGAGTTCGGGAAAGAGCCGCATCATCGTCTCCCGGTTTTCCAACAGGTAGGAGACACCCGACGGCGTGCGGAGATTGTCTTCCAGGACGTGGAAGCTGTTCTCGCCCGTGCGCACGAGGTCGGTGCCGATGATGTGGGCATAGACGCCGCGCGGCGGGTTGAAGCCGATCATTTCCGGCAGGAACCCCACGTTGGCGTAAAGCAGTTCCGCCGGCAGCCGGCCGGCGCGCACGATCTCCTGGCGGTGATAGACGTCGTCGAGAAAGGCGTTGAGGGCCCGCACCCGCTGTTCAATTCCCCGGGCCAGGTGGCGCCACTCGCCGGCCGAAATTATCCGGGGGATGAGGTCGAAGGGGATCAGCCGCTCGGCCGCCGCGGCATCGCCATAGACCGCGAAGGTGATGCCGAGACGGCGGAAGATGGTATCGGCCTGTTTCTGCTTGCGGCGCAATTCCCGCGGGTCCCGCCGCGCGAGCCAGGCCGCGAGTTCCGCGTAGGGCGCGCGGACGGGACCGCCCGGGGGACCCATCTCGTCGAAATTGTCTCCCTGGCTCATCCCGCCCCCGCGTGCCGCACCTGTGCAACGCTCGTGCCAGCTTGCCACCATCCCGTGACGAGGGAAACCGCCGCGCTTCACTTGCCCCCCCTTCCCCGATCCCTATACTGCGCCGCCGCGTTCCGGCGGCCGGGCGGGGGAGAGAGGGCGATGGCGGGCGACGTGAAGAAGGTCGTGCTGGCCTATTCCGGCGGGCTCGACACCTCGGTGATCCTGAAGTGGCTCGAGACCGCCTACCAGGCGGAGGTGGTGACCTTCACCGCCGATCTCGGCCAGGGCGAGGAACTGGAGCCGGCCCGCGCCAAGGCGGAGATGCTGGGCGTGAAGGAGATCTTCATCGAGGACCTCCGCGAGGAGTTCGTGCGCGATTTCGTCTTTCCCATGTTCCGCGCCAACGCGCTTTATGAAGGCTGCTACCTGCTCGGCACCTCGATCGCCCGCCCGCTGATCGCCAAGCGGCAGATCGAGATCGCCGCCCAGGTCGGCGCCGACGCGGTGGCTCACGGCGCCACTGGCAAGGGCAACGACCAGGTCCGCTTCGAGCTTTCTTATTACGCCCTCAACCCCGATATCCGCGTCGTCGCGCCCTGGCGCGAGTGGGACTTGGCGGGCCGTGCCGAGCTGATCCAATTCGCCGAAAAACACCAGATCCCGATTGCCAAGGACAGCCAAGGCGAGGCGCCCTTCTCGGTCGACGCCAACCTGTTGCACATCTCGGCCGAGGGGAAGGCGCTGGAAGACCCGGCCGCCGAGGCGGGCGAGTTCGTCTATTCCCGCACCGTCCGGCCCGAGGACGCGCCGGAGACGCCGGCCTACGTCGAGATCGACTTCGAGGCGGGCGATGCGATCGCCGTCGACGGGGAGGCGCTGTCGCCGGCGGCGCTGCTGACCCGGTTGAACGAGATCGGCGGGGCCCACGGCGTCGGCCGGCTGGACCTGGTCGAGGGCCGCTTCGTCGGCATGAAGAGCCGCGGCATCTACGAGACGCCCGGCGGCACGGTGTTGATCGCGGCGCACCGGGGGATCGAGAGCATCACGCTGGACCGGGGCGCCATGCACCTGAAGGACGAGCTGATGCCGCGCTACGCGGAGCTGATCTACAATGGTTTCTGGTTCTCGCCCGAGCGCGAGATGCTGCAGGCGGCGATCGACCTCAGCCAGCGCCACGTGACCGGCCGGGTGCGCTTGAAGCTCTATAAGGGCAGCGTCTCCGTGGTCGGCCGCACTTCGCCAAAGAGTCTCTATTCCCTCGAGCACGTGACCTTCGAGGAAGACAGCGTCTACGACCAGCGCGATGCCCAGGGCTTCATCCGCCTGAACGCCCTCCGCCTCAGGCTGCTGCACCGCCAGAAGGGCTAGCCGGGCGGGGTGAAGTGCCGCTTCAGTTTTCGGTAGTAGAAGGCCGGGTAGGAGAGGAACATGGTCACCAGGATGTACTCGGTGAAGACATAGACCCACTGGCGCTGCATCCGGTCGCCGAAGGTCTCCAGCCCCTTGGTCAGGAACATGAAGAAATAGAAAGCCGAGCCGAGGACGATCAGCATGGCGAAGATCGTCTTGTCGTCGAGCCGGCGCCACCACGCCCGCCCGCTCGGTTCCTCGGCCCGCGACAGCAGGGCGCCGCACCAAGCGTCGGCGATGAAGGCGAGAACCTGGGTGTTGAAGAAGACGATCGAGAACGCCATGTGGCTCTCGTTGCTGACCCTGAGCGTCACGATCGCCAGCAAGCTCAGGTTCAGGCAGACGACGACGCCGCCCAAGAGCCAGCAATGGTTGAGCCAGCGACAAAGACCGGGGCGAAGGCTTGAAGGCTCGGCGGCGGCGATTCGAGCATTGTTCATGCGCCAGGACAGCCACCAGGCGGTGAGGGCGCAGAGCGCGACGATCGTCATCCCCGGCGCGAAGAGATAGCTCGCCACCTCGAGGGCGCTGGTCTTGGAGATCGTCGGCACCCGGCGGGCGACGTAGTCCGGCTGGTCGGCGATGAAGATATAGCGCGTCGCCATGATCACCGGCACGCCGATCAGGCTGACCAACGGCGCCGAGACGACCAGTCGGTCGGGCGCGAGGAGGCGGGTGAGCGGCGAGGGCACGGGATTTCGAGCCTCCAGAAGGGCGCGCGGCGGCCGGCATCCTAACAGGAACCGCGGGGCGGGCAATCGCCGCGCGGCCTCGCGACGGCGCGCCTTGCGGGCGCCCGCCTTCCGTGGTTTCTTGGCCCTGGCAGGCGATGGGGGCCGGTGCAATCCGTAAAGCCGAGGGGCAGAAACCATGGACGTGCTTCACCATTATATCGGCGGCGAGCGTGTCGCCGGCACCAGCGGCCGCTTCGGCCCGGTCTACAACGCCTCCACGGGCGAGGAGGAGGCTTCCGTTCCGCTGGCGAGCGCCGACGAGGCGCGCGAGGCGGTCGCGGTCGCGGCGCGCGCATTTCCGGCCTGGGCGAACGAAACCCCGGTCAACCGGGCGCGCGTCATGTTCCGCTTCAAGGCGCTGATCGAGCGCGACATGGACAAAATCTCCGAGGCGCTCTCCCGCGAGCACGGCAAGGTGGTTTCGGACGCCGCCGGCTCGATCACCCGGGGTCTCGAGGTGGTGGAGTTCGCCTCGGCATCCCGCACCTGACCAAGGGCGAATTCTCCAACGGCGTCGGGCGCGGCATCGACATGTATTCGCTGCGCCAGCCCCTCGGCGTCTGCGTCGGCATCACGCCCTTCAACTTCCCCGCCATGGTGCCGCTCTGGATGTTCCCGATCGCGCTCGCCTGCGGCAACTGCTTCATCCTCAAGCCCTCGGAGAAGGACCCCTCGGTGCCGCTGATGCTGGCCGAACTGCTAAGCGAGGCTGGCCTGCCCGACGGCGTCTTCAACGTGCTGAACGGCGATAGGCAAGCGGTCGAGACCTTGATCACCGATCCGGGCGTCGCCGCCGTCAGCTTCGTCGGCTCGACCCCGATCGCGCAATCGATTTATCAGACGGCCGCCGGCCACGGAAAGCGGGTGCAGGCGATGGGCGGGGCCAAGAACCACCTGATTGTGATGCCCGACGCCGACATGGAGCAGACCGTCGATGCCCTGATGGGCGCCGCCTACGGCTCGGCCGGCGAGCGCTGCATGTCGGTCTCCGTCGCCGTGACGGTGGGCGAGGCGGGGGATGCCCTGATGGAGCGCCTGAGGCCCCGGGTCGAAAGCCTGAAGGTCGGCCCCTCGCTCGACCCCGAAAGCGAGATGGGCCCGCTGGTGACGGGCGAGCATCTGGCCAAGGTGAAGGGCTACGTCGACCTCGGCGTGGAAGAGGGCGCCGATCTGGTGGTCGACGGCCGGAAGCTGTCGATTCAGGGCTACGAGAAGGGCTTCTTCATGGGCGGCTGCCTCTTCGACCGGGTGAGCGACGAGATGCGGATCTGGAAGGAGGAGATCTTCGGCCCCGTCCTCTCCGTCGTCCGCGCGCCTGATTTCGAGGAGGCGCTGAGGCTGCCGAGCGCGCATGAATACGGCAACGGCGTCTCCATCTTCACCCGCGACGGCGATGCGGCGCGCGACTTCGTCGATCGGGTCCAGGTCGGCATGGTCGGCGTCAACGTGCCGGTCCCGGAGCCGCTGGCCTTCCACGGCTTCGGCGGCTGGAAGCGCTCCGCCTTCGGCGACATGAACCAGCATGGCCCCGACGGCGTGCGCTTCTATACCCGGACCAAGACCGTCACCACACGCTGGCCGACCGGCATCCGGGCCGGCGCCGAGTTCACCATGCCGACCCTCGGCTGAGGAGGCGTGTTCCTGGTGGCCCGGGCCACCCGCTCCCCCGGCCCAACCACCCATGACAGGGTACCCTTGGGGTGGTTGGGCCGGGGGCTAAGGCATGCACACAAATAGTGGGATGTTGGTAGTAGGTGTCAATATGTTGTTGCCACGGGTGAATGGAGTGTGATTCACGGGTGAATGGAGTGTGATTCATATTGAGGTGGCCCGTGATTTATTTGGAGGGAGCCGCGACAATGTTTGTTACAGCGACGGCGTGGACTGGCCGCTTTGGGGACAAACGGCTGGAAAAAAGGGGGGCCTTCTTTTGGGGATTATATACCGGAGTCACAATTTCCTCTTGCGCCCCACCCCAAGCCATGTTACAACGGAGTCACAATTCAGGGAGGCAGAGACATGGCAAGCAAGGCACCGGGGAAGGCTCACCGCAAGGGTATCTCACTGATCGAGATCACCGCCATGTTCCCGACCGATGAGGCTGCGGAGAAGTGGATTGCGGCCCAGCGCTGGCCCGATGGTCCGACCTGCCCGCACTGCGGCTCCCTGAACGTCCAAGCTGGCATCAAGCACCGCTCCATGACGCACCGTTGCCGGGGCTGCCCGAATCGGCCCATGTTCTCCCTGAAGACCGGCACCGTCATGCACCGCACCCAGCTCGGCTACCGGGAGTGGGCCATCGCCATCTACCTGCTGGCAACCAACCTCAAGGGCGTGTCGAGCATGAAGCTGCATCGTGACCTGAACATCACGCAGAAGTCGGCGTGGTATCTGGCCCACAGGCTCCGCGAAGGGTGGAAGGCCGACAATGGCGGCATGTTCACCGGCCCCGTAGAGGCCGATGAGACGTACATCGGCGGCAAGCGCAAGAACATGCCCAAGGCGAAGCGCCCGAAGCTGACGGGGCGCGGCGCAGTCGGCAAGACTGCCGTCGTAGGCGTGAAGGATCGGGCCACCAATCGCGTCGTGGCCCGATCAGTGCCGGCCACCGACAAGCCGACCCTCCAAGGCTTCGTTGCCCAGCACGCGGCCCCTGACGCCAAGGTGTTCACCGACGATGCCAGCGCCTACGAAGGGCTGCCCTTCGACCACGAGGCGGTTTGCCATTCCGCCGGTGAGTACGTTCGCGGGATGGCGCACACCAACGGGGTCGAGTCTTTCTGGTCCATGTTGAAGCGGGGCTACCACGGCACCTTCCACCACTTCAGCGAAAAGCACCTTGATCGGTATGTCGGCGAGTTCGCTGGCCGGCACAATGATCGGGAAGCCGATACCATCAACATCATGGGCGGGGTGGTGAAGGGCTTGGAAGGGAAGCACCTGCCGTATCGGGACTTGATCGCGTAGGGGCGGGGTCATGTCTGCTCCGGCTACCAACCGGCTCTATTTCGGCGATTGCCTTGATGTCATGCGTGAGGATATCACCGACGAGTCAGTCGACCTGATCTATCTCGACCCACCATTCAACTCTAAGCGGCTCTACAACGCCTTCATCGGCGGTGCTCAATGGGTGGCGTTCGATGATACGTGGAGCTGGCATGAGGCTGTTGATGACTTCCACGAGGTGGCGTCCGATACTCGTCTGAGAACGGCGGCGCAATAATCCCCCACTGAAGCGGCCGGTCGATCCGGCTGCGGCGGACCAAAATGGGACCGCGTATAGCCTTCTGTCAGGGTTGCTCTGACTGGAAGGCGGGGGGGATGTATCGGGTGGAGTTGTACGCACGGGTTCGGCGGGCGTGTCGTGTCGAGGGAATGAGCACCCGCGAGGCCTCGCGGGTGTTCGGGCTGGACCGCAAGACGGTACGCAAGATGCTGTCGTTCTCGGTGCCGCCGGGGTATCGCCGCGGCAAGCCGCCACGGCGGCCGAAGCTGGGTCCGTTCACGGGGATCATCGATCGGATTCTGGAAGACGATCGGACCAGCCACCACAAGCAACGGCACACTGCGAAGCGCATCTTCGACCGCCTCCGGGACGAGTACGGTTTCACGGGCGGCTACACCATCGTGAAGGACTACGTTCGTGAGCAGGGGCTTCGGTCGCGTGAGGTGTTCGTGCCACTCTCCCATTCCCCCGGTCACGCCCAGGCGGACTTCGGCGAAGCGATGGCGGTGATCGGCGGCGCGTTACGGAAGATCCACTTCCTTGCCTTCGACCTTCCCCACAGTGATGGTTGCTTTGTTGCGGCCTATCCGGCGGAGACGACCGAAGCATTCTGCGATGGCCACAACGCGGCGTTTGCCTTCTTCGGCGGCGTCCCCCGATCCATCCTGTACGACAACACCAAGCTGGCGGTTGCCCGGATCCTGGGCGATGGGAAGCGGCAGCGAACGCGCGTCTTCACGGAGCTTCAGTCCCACTATCTGTTCGAGGACAGGTTCGGCCGGCCGGGCAAGGGCAACGACAAGGGCAAGGTCGAGGGACTGGTCGGCTTCATCCGGCGGAACTTCCTGGTCCCCGTCCCGCGTGCCGAGAGCTTCGCGGCCCTCAACGATGCTCTCGCCGAACAGTGCCGCCGGCGCCAGGCGGCGCGGCTGCGGGGCCACAAGGAGACCATCGGCGAGCGTCTCGAGCGGGATCGTCAAGTTCTCTTGCCATTGCCGCCTGCTCCCTATGATGCCTGCGATAAGCGCCCTGGACGGGCGAGTTCGCTGTCGCTGGTGCGTTACCGCAGCAACGACTATTCCGTGCCCGTGGCCTACGGCCACCGTGAGGTGCTCATCCGGGGCTACGTCGATGAGGTGGTGATCAGCTGCGGGGCCGAGGTGATCGCCCGGCACCGCCGGTCCTACGACAGCGAGGACCTGATCTTCGACCCGCTGCATTACCTGCCCTTGATCGAGCAGAAGATCGGCGCCCTCGACCAGGCCGCGCCATTGGCGGGCTGGGACCTGCCCGAGGCCTTCATCACTCTGCGGCGGCTCCTCGAAGCTCGTATGGGCAAGGCAGGCAAGCGCGAGTACGTCCAGGTGCTCCGTCTACTGGAGACCTTCCGGCTCGAGGAGGTCGAGGGTGCGGTCGGCGACGCCCTGCGGCTCGGCGCAATCGGCTTTGATGCGGTGAAGCACCTGGTACTGTGCCGCATCGAGCGGCGGCCGCCCAGGCTCAACCTCGACGTCTATCCGTATCTGCCGCGCGCCCGGGTCGCGATGACGTCCGCCAAGTCGTACATGAGCCTGCTGTCGGGGCTCGGCGCATGACCGACACACCGCAAGTGCTGCTCGCCCACCACCTCAAGACGCTGAAGCTGCCGACCTTCCTGCGCGAGTACGACAAGATCGCCCGGCAGTGCGCCTCGGAAGGCGTCGATCACGTCCGCTACCTGTTGAGACTCGCCGAGCTCGAGCTGATCGACCGCGAGCGCCGCATGGTCGAGCGGCGCATCAAGGCGGCGCGCTTCCCCGTGGTCAAGAGCCTCGACAGCTTCGACTTCAAGGTCATCCCCTCGCTCAACAAGGCGCTGGTCCTGGAGCTGGCCCGCTGCGAGTACATCGAGCGCCGCGAGAACCTCATCGCGCTCGGCAACAGCGGCACCGGCAAGACCCACATCGCCCTCGGTCTCGGCTTGGCGGCCTGCCAGAAGGGCCTCTCGGTCGGCTTCATCACCGCCGCCGCACTGGTCCACGAGCTCATCGAGGCCCGCGATGACAAGCAGCTGCTGAGGTTCCAGAAGAAGCTCGCCACCTACAAGCTTCTGATCGTCGACGAACTCGGCTTCGTGCCGCTGTCGAAGACCGGCGCCGAGCTGTTGTTCGAGGTGTTCAGCCAACGCTACGAGCGGGGCTCGACCCTGGTCACCACCAATCTGCCCTTCGACGAATGGACCGAGGTGTTCGGCTCCGAGCGCCTCACCGGCGCTCTCCTCGACCGCCTCACCCACCACGTCAACATCCTCGAGATGAATGGCGAGAGCTACAGGCTCAACCAGAGCCGCAGGCGTCAAACCCCGACGGCGAACTGAACCGACCACCCAACCCACGCTTGACCCCGTGGGCCCACAGGTCCCTCCCGCGCGCGCCGCCGCGTCGGCCTGTTGAGGGCACGCCGCGTCGCACCCGGGGCCCTCCCATGGACTAGGGGACAAGCCCGCAGCCGCCAAGTGGTCCCTTCTTACACCGCCACGGTGGTCCCTTTTTGCTCCGCCATTGACACTCGTCTAGCTGATGCAATTGAAGGGTTGCGTCGGATACTGGGTGAGAACTCTCAACTGGCCTATCTGTCCTACATGGCAAACCGGCTTCGCGAATGCCACCGTGTGCTAAAGGGTTCTGGCTCAATATATCTCCATTGCGATCCCACCATGAGTCACTACCTTAAGGTGGTTATGGATGCAGTTTTCGGAGTTGAGAATTTCAAGAACGAACTCGTTTGGAAAAGAACTGGCGCCCATAGTGACGTATCGCAAGGAGCCCGCCATATGGGGCGCATTCACGACACAATATTGAGGTTTTCAAAAGGCACGTCACCGACATGGAACATTGTTTATGTTCCATACGACCAACAATACATTAATTCGGCGTATCGCAATACAGACGAGGCAGGGCGTCGTTACCAAACCCAACCCCTACACGCCGCAAAGCCTGGTGGTGATACTCGTTACGAATGGCGAGGAAAACTCCCTCCAGCCGGACGCTATTGGGCTTACTCGAAAGAAAACATGGATCGCTTAGAGGCGGAAGGGCGGATTGCGTATAGTCGCACAGGGACGCCTCGCTACAAGATTTATCTTGACGAAATGCAAGGAAAGGCACTGCAAGACATTTGGGATGATATCCCCCCAGTACATGTGAATCTCAAAGAACGCTTAGGTTACCCTACACAGAAACCGACGGCGCTAGTGGAACCCATCATCCGGTCCAGTTCTAACGAGGGCGACCTTGTGTTAGACCCCTTCTGTGGTTGTGGAACTACCGTCCATGCCGCACAGAACCTTAATAGGAATTGGATCGGGATCGACATTTGCGTAAACGCTTGCAAGGTGATCGAAGAACGCCTGCGGGGCCACTTCGACAGCCTATGGGATGATGTGGAATTTATAGGGCTGCCGAAGACACGCGATGACGCTAAGACGCTAGCTGACCTCGACAAATTCCGCTTTGAGCGGTGGGCCGCCTCGCTTGTGGACGGCATGGAAGCAAACAAACGCCAGCGCGGCGACAAAGGTATAGACGGGCGCGGACGGTTCCCCATCCGCAAGGGCCAGTTCATTGATGTCGTCTCGCAGGTGAAGGGCGGCGGCACCAGCCCTGGCGACGTTCAGGCGTTCAATGGCGCCCGCCAACAAGCCGAGGCTGACTTGGGCGTGTTTACATGTTTTGACGAACGTGTGACGACTAACATGCGCAATGCGGCCGCCAGCGCGGGCCGTTTCATGGAAGTGCCGACGATTCAGATTTACACCATCGAAGATTTCTTCGAGGGACGAAAACCGGAAATGCCGCGTGCGGCATAGGGAGGCGACGATGACCAAGGACAAGCCCGAAGTGCGGGTGCGGCCCGCGACCTACCAGCCAAGCAAGGCGGAGCTAGAGGAAGACGTAAGCATCGACACGACGCCCGAAGAGCTTGCGCGGGTGGCGCTTCAGCCTATGACGGTCAAGACCATCGGTAGAGGATGAGTGAGACGACCGGATTGTGACTCCGGTATATAATCCCCAAACTTATCGCCAACGGGGAAACACGATATGCTATGCAGGCCCGAGCGCGGGCGTAGCTCAATGGCAGAGCAGAAGCTTCCCAAGCTTACGACGGGAGTTCGATTCTCCTCGCCCGCTCCATTTCCCCTCTTTCTCCGAAGAGCCGGCCGGCGGCGGCCGGGTTCCCGACCCCGTGCGTTCCGGCTCGAACCCGCGGACCCGCGGTTCGGGCCCGGCTTCGGTGGTCCGCGCGCGAAATCGCCACGAAGCACGGCCCTTGCGGCGCCGATAGGACGTGTTCCAGTGCGTATATATTTCAACCGGAATATGCACGAAGCCATCAAGCCATTGACATTCCGCGACGTTCCGATCCCACCCTGGCGGCGCCGGAATTCGGTTTGCAAAATCGCCGATTTGGTATTAATACAATGGTAATATTAAATATATAGAAATGATAGTTTAATGTCGAACATTCCATGTTCCGCGGCGGCGCGGGCGCCGGGTGGATATTTGGTGACGTCATAGTGACGGCGTATCGATAGAGGAAGGTCTTCCCTGTGGAGGTGCCGCCCGCCCGCCGTCGGCGCGTGCCTCGGCCGTGCCGGGAAACGCGGCGCCCCACGGCGGCGGCCGGACATGATTTGGGCGCGCCTTCACCGAAACCTCGGAATCGAGGGCACCGTCACCGTAAAACCACCGTGGCCCGATCGATCGCCCCGAGCGCCGACGGGATTTTTTCCTCATCCGTGCTCATGGACACCTCCGCCGACCAGTTCGGTCGCGAGCAAAACAGGCGCCGGTTCGCCATGGGGATCGCCCGCGGCCGCGACGATGGCCGGTGGGTCGCCCGCGGCCGCGGCGAACAGGAGATCCGTCTCGAACATCCAGGCAATCTGCTCGGGCACCGGGAGATCGTCGACCTCGCCCAGGATCAGCGACCGTTCGGGCGCCGGCGCCGAGGCGAGGGCGTCATGGCGCGCATCGCTCAGGCCCGCGCCCGGCAGGTAGGACCGGATGGTCACGGTTTTCCCATAAGCGCGGCCGACAAGCGCTCCGCCGGGGGCGGGAATGACCGCGACCGGCGCCGGTCCGCCCGGTTCCCGCACGCCGGCATCGCCCAGATAACGCGCCGCGCCGGTCCAATCCGCCACGAAATCCAGCAGCGACGGCACGCCGTCGGCGCTTCTGAATCCCGCCGGCCCATGGGCGAGGAACTGGCCTATCGCATCCAGCGCCACCATGGATATGGCGAGGCCGGTTTGATGGCGGTATCCCTCGCCGACGTTCAAACGGCTTTCCCGGAAGATCGCCGGGGCGACCGCCCGCGCGCCCGCCGGCCCATATTCGGCCATGGCCCAGGCCCGGAAAAAGCCCTGGCGTGGTGGATGGTTTCACCGACGACCATCGCGTCGGTATAATCTTCCGACCGGCGCGCGGCGATGCGGCGAAACTCCTCGGCGCTCTTGCGGCGCTCGGTCGGCGCTTCGCCGGGCCCGGCGGCTCGACGCGCCACCCGGGCACGGCTTTCAGATTCGATACGGCCAATCGTGGCCCGCGTCGCCTCGCGAACGCCGCCGTCGAGCGACGCTCGCGGGCAAACTCTGGACAGGTCGCACCGTACCCGCTAGCGTGCCGTGGCCTGAAGCCGCCGAATTCGGTCCCACGCGAGGCAACGGAATCTGGGCTTGTGATGTTGTTGCCGAATTATCGACGGTCCCGCCGAATTCTAGTGATCGTCCTTGCATCGGCATTGCTGCCGGGGGTCGCTGCGGCCTCCAGTCTATGGGGGCAGATGCTCTGGAACCAGGACGTCTGGTTCGCCGCCGGCGATCCGGACGCCGACGATGACGGCATCCTGGACGCCAGCGACAACTGTCCCACGGTCTCGAACGCGAGCCAAGACGATCTCGACCGGGACGGCATGGGCGATGCCTGTGACGCGGACGCCGACGGCGACGGGCTGGACAATGACTTCGAGATCGCGAGAGCATTGGACCCCTTCGACGCGGATTCCGACGATGACGGCGTGGAGGACGGCGCGGAAATCGCGAGCGGCCGCAACCCGAACATCAACGAGGGCGCCGTTGTTCAGATCATCATATATTCGATCCTCGGCGGGAACGACGAGTAGAGGGGTGTCGAGATGGGCCGGCGGGCCGGAAAGCCGTAAACTTGTCAAGGAGTGGACAGAGATGAAGACGCTGCTCAGGGCGATTGCCGTGTGTGGGGCCCTTGGGCCCGGCATGGCCATGGCGGGCACGGTCGATGCGAGCAATGTCACGACCTTCCAATCCGGCACGGCGGCGGTGGCGGCCGAGGTGAATGCGAATTTCAACACCCTGATCGCCGCGATCAACGACAACGCCAGCCGTCTCGCCGCGCTGGAGTCGGCGGCGAATTCGACCACGCCCATCCTGCTGAATACCACCTATTGTCTGTTTTCGGTTCAGACCGGGGTGGGTGCCTCGAACACGCACAACCCTCCAGACAACCCTGGTTGGATCGGCAGTAGCGCTGGATTCTTCAAGGGAAGCATTGCCTTCACCGGCGCGACCACGGGGATTTTGACGTTGATCGCCGAGGACTTCAGAGAGGTGGTCACGGGCAACGCCGGGATCATCGCCGACATCGAGCCCGGGGGCTCCGAGGTGATCACTTGGGCGTTGAGCGCGTCGAACGTCATCACGGTCACCGAGAGCGACGGGAGCAGTGACAAGTTCTTTGTGACGCCGGGCGGCGGCACGATAGTCGGCATCATCAACGAGGCGAATTTCACATCCGGCGGCCTGCCCGGCCAATGGTTCAGCGCGGAGTTGGTGGTGGGTGTGCGCTCGAGCCCGAATTCGAGCAGTTGCCAATAGCGCGGCGGCCGGGGATAGTGTGAGAAGTCCGGGCTAACAGCCGGCGCCAGCAGCGCCCCGAGCAGCCAACCGAACCAATCGAACGAGCCCGCGAGACCGAGGCCGGCCACGTTTATAGCGTATCGAGTTTGATCCGAATCGCCCGGCCACCCGCTCCCCCGGCCCAACTACCCATGGAGTGTGCCCTGGGGGGTGGTTTTGCCGGGGGAGCGGGTGGCCGGGACCAATTCTGAAAAACTCTAGCGCAACGGGGGGGGTGATGGCTCGTTTCGTGGTCGAGGGGTGATATGCGGCCGATGTCGGCGGGGCGGGCCCGTGGAGCACCCGTTGCGTCGCGTCGGGTAACCCGCCGCTTCCCGCCGTCGAACCCATGGGGCCATGTTGCCTGGGCGATCCCTCCACCAGGGGCTCGACGGCGGGGCGTGGGGGTGGCGCGCGGGCGGGAATTGGCGGGGGAAGCGGCGCGGGTCTGGTATACTGCGGCCAGGGAACGATCGGGGGACGGCCAGCCTCGACCCGGCGGGCGACGGCAAGGAGACAAGGGAAATACGATGACCAGGGCAATCGACATCGAGGCCGAACTCGGCAAGCTGAAGTTTCTGGAGAACCGGACGCGGTTCTCCGATACCGCCGGAACCTTCGCCCGCGTGGCGGAATATCGCGACGGCGCCATCTTTACCGGCGGCTTTTCGGGCGTCAGTCAGTGGGAGCGTCATCCGAACGGCGACGAGATCGTGCAGGTGCTGAAAGGCAGTACCACGATCTCGCTGATCCTGCCCGATGGCGCGGAGGACAGGCTCGAGGTGAAGGCGGGCATGTTCGCCGTCGTGCCGCGAGGCGCCTGGCACCAGTTCCACGCGCCGGACGGGGTGACCATCATGACCACCACGCCGCAGCCGACCGAACACATCGCGGACGAGTATCCGCCCAAACCGTGAGGGGTTTTCGCGGATCGGGGCCTGGCCATGCGATCCCCGGCCAACGACGCCGGGTTTGGCAAAAAAGCAGCATGTCCCCTTTACCTTCGGACATTCGAATTCGCCGCGACGGTCTCGCCTTTCGGGAATTACGAAAAGTGACAAAACAAGATCGCCGTCCGCAGCGTCGACTCGAAGCTACTAGTGATATCCACATGTTATATTATTTCGATATATAAAGAAAGGGCTTATCCCTTTGAGCCCGGTTTGACGAGATGTTGAGTTTCTGGTGGGCGTCGGCAGCATGTTCGTGTAATGTTCCGTCATGGCCAGCCGCTGGAAATATGACCGCCCCATGTCCCGCGCCGCCTTCGAGGCGCGCTTTCCCGATGAAGCCTCCTGTGCCCGGCATCTCGCCGCCAGGCGCTGGCCCGACGGCTTCGTCTGCCCCGCCTGCGGCCATGACAGGGGCTGGGAACTGAAGCGGCGCCGGGCGAGCTGGGAATGTGCGGCCTGCGGGAAGGAGACCTCGGTGACCGCAGGCACGATCATGCACCGCAGCCACTTGCCCCTGAAGACCTGGTTCATGGCCGTTCACATCGTGACCAGCCACTCGAATGGTATCTCCGCCCTGCAACTCCAGGCCCAGCTCGGGCTCGGCAGTTACAAGAGTGCCTGGCTCCTGCTGCACAAGCTGCGCCGTGCCATGGTCAATCCGGATCGCAGCCTGCTTGAGGACCTGATCGAGATCGATGAGGCCACCCTCCCGTTCCGCACCGCAAAAGACCCGGCCACAGGCGGGCAAGGTCGCAGCCCACAAGGCAAGATGCGCATTGCCGGCGCGGTCGAGCTATCGCCCGAGGGCGAGCCACGCCGCATCCGGCTGGCGCCGATCGGGGATTTCTCCGCGCGCAGCCTTCGTGCCTTCGTTGCCGGAACCTCGGCGCCGGGCGCGCGGGTGATTACCGATGGCTGGAGCGGTTATTGCGGCCTGCCCGACCACGACCACCAGCCCAAGGTCGTCGGTGCAACGCCCGCCCATCTCGTGCTGACGTGGATCCATCGTGTGTTCTCGAACCTGAAGCGCTGGGCGCTCGGAACCTTCCATGGCCTGCGCCGCGCCCATCTGCGCCGCTACCTCGACGAGTTCGTGTTCCGCTGGAACCGCCGCCGCCACACCGCAACGGCTTTCGATACCCTGCTCGGCATCGGCACGCGCCTGCGACCCGCCGACTACCGCGACATCGTCGGACAACACGTCTGATCCCGGCAGGCCGGGCGCCAGCCACCGCCCGCCCTCCGATCCGCCTCAATCGGAGCCGAATACCGGCCCTCCAGTCTGCCTGACAGCACTCGAAACCAACTTCCCCAAGTCCAAAAGCTCCCGCACATCCCCCGGCACGGTCCGAAAACCGTGCCTGGAACGTAGAAGGCCGATCAACATCTGGTGTGACCGGAAGCAAAGGGATAAGCCATATAAAGAATTATCACAAACGAGCCACCGACTCGTCGTTTCCCGTCGAAAAGCGGCCCGTTCCGAGGCGGATTCCGCCACGCGCGGGCGATCGAAGCGCGTGACCGGTTGCCGATCGGCTCGCCGCGTCCGCCGCCCGGCCTATCGGCATGCGGTGCTCGAACGGCTGGAGCGCGCCGCCGGGAACAAGGAGCGGCAAGGGCCCCCGACGAGCCCATCGACGGCGGAGCCAACGGCACGTTCGGGCATCCGATGACCAGCTGAAATCGGGACAAAACTTCCTTGGATCAGGTGTACCGTACGCATCCGGTGAGTACCGCCTTGTCGGTCGCGCGGTAATTTCCGAGTCTGTGTTCGTCTGAAGTGGGCGCTTCCCTTGTGCCCACGAGTTTGATGATGGGCACGATGACGATGTCGGAAGACGCGGACCCTTCGGGACCCGAGGCGCGCGGCGAGGCTCGCCAGCGCCGGCGATGGCCGCTGGCGGAGAAGCGGCGGATCGTTTTGGAGAGCCTGGTGCCGGGGGCGTCGGTTTCTCGGGTGGCGCGGCGGCACGACGTGAACGCGAACCAGGTGTTCGCCTGGCGCAAGCTCTACCGAGACGGCCTGTTGGGCGGTGGCGGCGGCTTGGTTCCGGTGACGGTGGTGGCGGAGACGCGGGAACGAGAGCCGTCGGCGCCGGGCGGCTCGGGGCGGATATCGATCGAACTCGGCTGCGGCGCGCGCGTGGTGGTGGACGGGAGCGTGGACGGGGCGGCGCTCGGCCGCGTTCTGTCGGCGTTGGCGGGTCGATGATCCCGGTTCGCGGCGACGTCCGGGTGTGGCTGGCGTCGGGGGTGACGGACATGCGTCGCGGCATGAACACGCTCGCGTTGCAGGTTCAAGTTGCGCTGGACCGCGATCCGCACGCTGGCGATCTCTTCGTCTTTCGGGGCCGTCGGGGCGATCTTTTGAAGATTCTCTGGCACGACGGCGTGGGGATGTCGCTCTATGCCAAGCGTCTGGAGCACGGTCGCTTCGTCTGGCCCGCCGCGGCGACGGGGTCGGTGGCGATCTCGGCGGCGCAGCTGGCCTACATGCTGGACGGCATCGACTGGCGTCATCCGCGCCTCACCTGGCGGCCGGGCCGCGCGGGCTGAGCCCGCGACAAATCGACTCGGGTGTGCCGGTCGCCCTGGCGGAGCGGGGGCGGTTCTGATTCTCTATCTCCCATGACGCCGCCCGCCGATAGCACCGCCTCCGAGATCGCCGCCTTGCGCGCGGCGCTCGCGAAGGCCGAGGCGATGATCGAACATCTGAAGTTACAGATCGCCAAGTTGCGGCGGGAGCGGTTCGGGCAATCATCGGAGCGCGGCGCCAAACTGCTGGAGCAGCTGGAACTGAAGCTGGAGGAACTGGAGACGGCGGCGGCCGAGGACGAGGCTGGGGCCGAGGCGGCGGAGCGGGACGAGGAGACGACGGTCCGGAGCTTCATCCGCCGCCGTCCCAAGCGGGCGCCGCTGCCCGCGGACCTGCCGCGCGAGCGTGTCGTGCTGCCCTCGCCCGAGGCCTGTCCCTGTTGCGGCGGCGGGCTGGCGAAGCTGGGCGAAGACATCACGGAGACCCTGGAGGTGGTGCCGCGCTCCTGGAAGGTGGTGCAGACCGTGCGCGAGAAGTTCACTTGCCGGGCTTGCGAGAAGATCATCCAGCCGCCCGCACCCCACCACGCGATCCCGCGCGGGCGCGCCGGGCCGGGCCTGCTGGCGACGATCCTGCACGACAAGTTCGCCATGCACCTGCCCTTGAACCGGCAGAGCCGGGCCTTCGCGGCGGAGGGCATCGAGATCGACGTCTCGACCTTGGCCGACTGGGTCGGTGCCGCCTGCGCGACGCTCCATCCCTTGCACGAGGCGATCCGGGTCCATGTGCTCGGCGCCGAGCGGCTGCATGGCGACGACACCACGGTGCCGGTGCTGGCCAAAAAGAAAACAGTGACCGGGCGCTTGTGGACCTATGTCCGCGACGACCGACCCTTCGGCGGCACGGATCCGCCGGCGGCGCTCTTCTTCTACTCCCGAGACCGAGGCGGCACTCACCCCCAAGGACACCTCGCCGAGTGGTCGGGGCTTCTCCAGGCCGACGCCTACGCGGGCTTCAACGCTCTCTACGCAAGCGGCAGACAGCCCGGCCCCATCACGGAGGCCGCCTGTTGGGCGCACGGGCGGAGGAAGTTCTTCGAGCTGGCCGACGCCGTCAAGGCGCCGTTGGCGGCCGAGGCGGTGCGCCGGATCGACGAGATCTTCAGAATAGAGCGCGAGATCAACGGCGAGCCCGCCGATGTCCGGCGCGCCGAGCGGCGGGAGGCTATTCGCCCCCTGGTCGACGAGCTGGAAAGGTGGATGCGGGCCGAGCGGGTCAAGCTCTCCCGCCACAACGCCGTGGCCAAGGCCATGGACTACATGCTGAAGCGCTGGCCGAGCTTCGCGCGCTTCCTCGACGACGGACGCATCTGCCTCTCCAACAACGCCGCCGAGCGCGCCTTGCGCGGCGTCGCGCTCGGGCGACGGAACTGGACCTTCGCCGGCTCCGACCGGGGCGGCCAGCGCGCCGCCGCCGTCTACACCCTGATCGAGACCGCGCGCCTCAACGACATCGACCCCCGCGCCTGGCTCGAAGACGTGCTGCGCCGGATCAACGACCATCCCGCGTCCCATCTCGACGAACTCCTGCCTTGGAACTGGGCCCAGGCACTCGAACCCGCCGTCGCCGCCTGACCGACAACCCGCCGACAGTTCAAAAAAATACCCGGACCGTGGCCTTCACCGGATGCGTACGGTGTACCGTCACCGGAATTTCTGAGAAAGGCAGAGGAGCTGGCGTCCGGGCTAGCAAATAGGTATCGTCTGAATAAGGGAGTTCTCGGTTCGTATTGCTTTTTGGGGTTGGCGGCCGTTAAATTGAATGGGGATTATAGTGCATATGACGCCGCTCTTCAGGGTTTAAAATATGCGGAAGAGAAGACGGGGGACCCCGATATTAGTCGGCGTATAGCATGGTTCGATAACCTATTGAATTCTATTGAGGTTGACGATCGAAATGAGATACAGAGGAGCGAAGAAGATCTGGAATGACTGCGTTCAAAGGGGACTGCATTTTCAAAAGAGACTGTCCCCATTCATTTAGGTGTAATGTTAGTGAACCATTTCCACACCGCCTAAAAATTGACGCTCAATACTGTTCAGCGCTGCGTCGGGCTCATCCCTGAACGTCGCAATCGGGATCTCGTTTACGACGCGATCCAAGGTGCGGGTTCGAATTCTCTTGCTCCCGGTCGTGTCGATTATCAGCATAACCTTTCAGTCGATGGGGTGCTTAAAGGTTATCTGGTTATAAAACAGCATTGCCTCAAGGGCGCGTACATCTGAAGTACCTATGAATATAGCGAGTGGTGGCACCCCTTCGGCGACCAAGGCGACGTCCGACGGATAGTTCTTCAGCTCCTCGGTGAACACATAATCTGTCTCAACAGCAGCACGACTCAGAAACCTGCTCTGCAGCGCCGAGACCACATCATTGCGAAACGTCGCTTCCGCCCGCTCCCGCGTGACAAGAAGAAAGTCCTGCATCCGTAGGAGGAGGGCGACAAAACGAACTGCCGCGTCAGGCAGTTCCGCCTCACTCATGAGTTCCGTCTTGATGGTGCTATCGTCGGCATCGTAACTCGCGCCATACTCGTCGAGCAGCGCGGCGAACGCGTCGCCCCTCGGGCCCTCTTCGGTAACGTCGGCGCCGCAGGCATCGAGATATGGAACCGTCTCGCCTTCGTCCTCAATGCACATACGCTCAGGGTTACCAACGTCCTTGACGACATAGAAGCCGATAGCGTCCCCATCGCCCCTAGTGAATGCCGTCCCAACGGCCAGACCGACGGGTACTTCGGTCACCCGGAGCTCCTCGCAGAACGCCTTGCACAGCGCTTCTTTCACGGGAATATCCCCGGCCCTTGGCCATTGTGTATCCGATAGAAGCTCATGGCCTTCTCAAACGCCTCTGTCTCGGAGGTGACATTACCGCGCCGACTCGCGGCCAGGCGTCGCGGCCACTTTCGGATATGGAATCGACGCAGGCCAGTAGGCACGTCTTCGACCGCCTCCTTGGAAACGTGACAGTGCCAGCCGGGCTCCGTCGCATGATACTCATGGTCGCATATAAGCACCAAGCCGTCTTGCCGTTCGACGCCCAGGGTCGCACGGAAAATGGATCGCGTGTAGTTGAAGAGTACCAGGACCCTGCAACGCACTCCCAAGGCATCGAAGCCAATGACCCGCCACCGATACGCCGGGCCGTACCGGAACGCCCTGGAAGGCGCCTTCGCCACCGGGAAATCCGTGTATCGGATGCGGCCTTGCTTCCAGTCGCCGAGTGAAATGCCATCCTTCGGGGCCCGGATAATATCCTTCAACTCCATGGCGAGGGAGTATCGCGGTCATTCCCTGGTTTCGTCAATGCGTTCACGGTCCCCTCATCTCACCCTGCCTTCCGCAGGCTTCAGATAGTTGGGGGGCGCCCACCCCCATTTGGCCCCGTGCACGCCATCCGCCATACTCCCCCCGAACAAGCGAGGGAGGGGCCCATGTCGACGCTCGAGGAACGCTTCGGGTTTTCCGAACGCCACCAGGATCTCGCCGACCGCGACGCCGCGCACGTGCTCGGCTGGCGGCACCAGCCGCGCATCGTCTTCGACCGGGGCGAGGGCGTGAAGGTGATCGACGTCGACGGCAACGCTTACTACGACATGAGCTCCGGCATGATGAGCATGGTGCTGGGCCACGCCCACCCGGAGCTGGTGGACGAGATGCGGGCCCAGGCCGAGCTGCTGGCGCATCAGGCCTCCTGGTACACCAATCCCTGGAGCACGGAATATGCCGAGCTGGTGGCCGAGACCCTGCCGGGCGAGCTGTCGGTCACCAACTTCGCCGTCACCGGCTCGGAGGCGAACGAGATCGCCATGCGGATGGCGATCGGCGTCAGCGGCAAGTTCGAGCTGGTCAGTCTCATGAAGGGGCTGCATGGCGGCACCCTCGGCGTCGAGGCGCTGACCTCGGTCGGCGGGGCGCGGCGGGCCAACCTGGCGCCGCTGATGATCCCGGCGGCGCGTAACGCGATTTACGCGCCCAGCTGCTATCGCTGCCCGATCAACCTCAAATACCCCGAATGCGGCGTCGCCTGCATCGAGGCCTCGGCCGAGCAGCTGGAGCACCTCTCCAACAAGCAGGTCGCGGCGATCATGGCCGAGACCATCCAGGTGCCGGGCGGCATGAACGTGCCGCCGCCCGAATACCTGTCGAAGCTAAAGGCGCTGGCGGAGGAGTGGGGGGCGATGCTGATCCTGGACGAGGCCCAGCTGGCGCCGGGCCGCACCGGCAAGATGTGGGCCTTCGAGCACTACGACGTCGTCCCCGACATCGTCACCTTCGGCAAGGGGATGAGCGCCGGCATGGCCGTCACCGGCGCCACCACGACGCCCGAAATCGCGGAGGCGGCGCGCGGCAAGGCGGGCGTGCCCTGGGCCGGGACCTATTCGAGCGATCCGCTGCCCGCGGCGATCGCGCTCAAACAGTTGCGGATCGTGTTGCGCGATGATCTCACGGGCCGGGCCGCCCGGCTGGGCGAGGTGCTGGAGGAGAAGCTCGGCCGGCTGAAGCAGCGCTTCGAGTTCATCGGCGACGTGCGCGGCAAGGGGCTTTACCAGATGCTGGATATCGTCACCGACCGCCAGAGCAAAAAGGCCGACTTCACCATGGCGGAGCGGATCCGCTTCAACGCCGTCGGCGAGGGCGTGATCCTGCTGACCAGCCGCAACAACATCCGCCTGGTGCCGCCGCTGACCATCACCGAGGACGAGCTGGGCGACGTCTGCGGCCGGCTGGAGGCCGCCATGGTCAAATCCGAGCGGGGCGAGCCGAGCGACCTCGACCTGATGGACGGCTATGATGATTCCAGTTCACTCGCCCACCGGGCGGAAACACGCAAAAAGGGGGCCGTGTGATGTCACAACGGGTGGGGATAGATATCGGCGGCACCTTCACCGACGTGGTGCTGATGGACGGGGCGGGCGGCGTCTTCTCGGTCAAGGTGCCGTCCACGCCCGACGATTACAGCCGGGGCATCGCCGAGGGCCTGGCCCGGGAATTGGACGCGCGCGGAATCAGGCCGGAGCAAATCGACGAGCTGATCCACGGCACCACGGTCGCCACCAACGCGATCCTGGAAAAGCGCGGGGCGCGGACCGGCCTGCTGACGACCGAGGGCTTTCGCGACGTGCTGGAGATCCGGCGCCTGCGCATGCCCCGGCTCTACGATCTCCGTTGGGAGAAACCGCCGGCGTTGGCCGCCCGGGCCGACCGGCTGGAGATCCCCGAGCGGATCGACCACAAGGGCGAGGTCGTGCGCGAGCTGGACGAGGCGGCGGCGGCCGACGCGGTCGACCGGCTGCTCGCCTCCGGCGTCGAGGCGGTCGCGATCTGCCTGATCAACGCCTATGCCAACGGGGCGCACGAAGCCAGGCTGGCCGAGATGGTGCGCGCCCGGGCGCCGGACCTGCCGCTCTGCATCTCCAGCGAGATCCTGCCGGAGATCAAGGAGTACGAGCGGACCAGCACCGTGGTCGTCAACGCCTATATCCTGCCCGTGGTGGGCCGGTATCTCAGGCGCCTGCGCGAGGCCCTGGACGCGCTCCAGGTCACCGCGCCCTTGAAGATCATGCAGTCGAGCGGCGGCGCCATGGGGCTCGAGGCGGCGCGGATTCGGCCGATCCACATCATCGAATCCGGTCCCGCCGCCGGCGTCGTCGGGGCGGCGGAACTGGCGGCCAAGCTCGGCCGGCCGGACGTGCTGACCTTCGACATGGGCGGGACCACGGCCAAGGCGGCGATCATCGAGGCGGGCGCCTACGACCGGGTGGGCGAACTCGACGTCGGCGCCGGAATCAACGTCGCCTCCCGGCTGCTGAAGGGCGGCGGCTATCACGTCGGCGTGCCGGCGATCGACATCGCCGAGGTGGGCGCGGGCGGCGGCAGCCACGTCAGGATCGACGCCGGCGGCTCCCTCGTGGTCGGACCGGACAGCGCCGGCGCCGTGCCGGGCCCGGTCTGCTACGACCAGGGCGGCGACGTGCCGACGGTGACCGACGCCAACGTGGCATTGGGTTTCGTCAACCCCGAACGCCTGGTCGGCGGCGAGCTGACGTTGAACGCCGAGAAGGGCCGCGAGGCGATACGCCAGCAGATCGCCAATCCCCTGGGCGCCGGCCTGGACGAGGCCGCCTGGGGCATCCACCAGGTGGCGAACGCCACCATGGCCAGGGCGCTCCGCGCCGTCTCATCCGAGCGCGGGCGCGATCCCCGTCTCTTCGCGCTCGCCGCCTTCGGTGGCAACGGGCCGGTGCACGCGGTGACCTTGGCACGATCCCTCGACATCTCGGAAATCATCGTGCCGCCGGCGGCCGGCGTCTTCAGCGCCCTCGGCTTGCTTTTCCCCGAGACCGAACACCACCATGTCCGGACCTTGAAGGTCGGACTGGAGGGCGCCGAGGCGAGCGACCTCGCAAACGCCTTCGGCGCGATGGAGGCGACGGGGCGCGGCGATCTGGAGGGTGAGGGTTTCGCCGAGAGCGCCATGGAGTTCGATCGCTTCGCCGACCTCTGCTACCGGGGCGAAAACGCCGCGCTCACCGTGCCGGTGACGACGGCGAACGGCGAAATGGGCCCGGCGATGGCCGAGAGTTTCGCCCAAGAACACGAGCGCACATTCGGCTACCGGAGCGACGACGAGGTGGTCGAGCTGGTGAACCTCAGGGTCGTTGCCCGGGGCCGCTCCGACACGCCCCGGGTGCCGGAGGCGCTCAGCATCACGCCGCGCTCCGACATCGCCGGCGAGGAGGGCCTTCGCCGGCCGGTCTATTTCGGCCCCGACGTCGGCCGCATCGAGGTGGCGATCATCACCCGCGATGCGATTTCCGCCGACTGGCGCGACGGTCCCTTCATCGTCGAGGAATACGACAGCACCACCGTGGTGCCGCCCGGCTGCCGGGCCCGCGCCGCCGATTGGGGCTCGCTTCTGATCGAAGTCGACCCCGAGACCCGAGGAGAGTGAGAATGGCCGAACAGTTCGATCTGGACGACCCCCACGCCGGCCGCGCCCGCGACCCCTTCACGCTGGAGGTGGTGAAGAACGCGCTCGCTTCCATCGCGGATGAAATGGCGGCGACCATCCAGCGCACCGCGCGCTCCTTCGTCGTCAAGGAGGCGCTCGACTATTCGACCGCGCTGTTCGACGGCGAGGGGCGGCTGATCGCGCAGGGCACCTGCCTGCCGCTCCACATGGGGGCGATGCCCTACGCGATCCTGGCGATGCGGAACCACTTCGGCGACGACATGCGGCCGGGCGACATCTACGTCACGAACGACCCCTGGGACGGCAGCACCCACTTGCCCGACGTGGTTTGCGTCAAGCCGATCTTCCTCGGCGACGGAATCGTCGGCTATGCCGCCGCGCTGGCCCACCAGACCGACATCGGCGGCCGGGTCGCCGGCGGCAACGCCAGCGATTCGACCGAGATCTATCAGGAAGGCCTGCGGCTGCCGCCAATCCGCCTCTATGAGGACGGCGAGCCGTGCGAGACCGTCTTCCGCATCATCGCCCGCAACGTCCGCGTGCCGGAGACGGTGATCGGCGATATCCGCTCCGAGGTCTCCGCCTGCATGATCGGCGAGCGCCAGCTGCTGGCGCTGATCGAACGCTACGGGGTCGAGGATTTCGTCTCCCTTTGCACCGAACTCCTGGACTATACCGAGCGTTTTACCCGGGCCGAGGTCGCAAAGCTCGCGGACGGGGTTTACGGCTTCACCGACTATATCGACGACGACGGGATCGACCCCGACCGGATCACCTTCAAGGTCGAGATCACGGTTCAGGGCGAGGAGATGACGCTGGATTTCGAGGGCTCCTCGCCGCAGGTGAGGGGCGCCATCAACTCGGTCTATCCCTTCACCGCGTCGGCCGCCTGGGCCTGCGTGCGCGCGATCATGGATGCCGACATTCCCAACAACGCCGGCTTCTTCCGCCCGATCAAGGTCTTGACGCCCGAACGCTCGATCGTCAATTGCGCGCCGCCCTCGCCGGTGGCCGCGCGCGGCCTCGCCGGCTTCCGCATCGCCGATACGGTGATGGGGGCGCTGGCCCAGATCCGGCCCGAGATCGTGCCCGCCTCCGGCGGCAATTCGCCCGATGCCGGCGTCAGCCTGGGCGGCTACGACGAAGACAGCAAGCCCTTCGTCTATCTCGAGTTCCTGGTCGGTTCATGGGGCGGGGGGCCGTGGCGCGACGGCATGGACGCCTGCACCGGCATCATCGTCAACTACGCCAACACGCCGGCCGAAATGGTCGAGGCCGAGCAGCCGCTGATCGTGGAGCGGTATGGCTTCATCGCGGATAGCGGCGGCCCCGGCGCCTGGCGCGGTGGCCTCGCGCTCGAACGCCACCTCCGCTTCACCGGCAAGGAGGGGATCATCCAGGTCCGCTCCGACCGCCGCAAGATCGCGCCCTACGGCCTCGACGGCGGCACCGAGGGCCAGTCCTCCGACGTGGTGATCGGCCGGGCGAGCGGCGAGGACGAACGGATGCCGTCCAAGTTCCTCACCACCATCCGCCGCGATGACGTGATCCGCATCCGCCTCGCGAGCGGCGGCGGCCACGGCGACCCCCTCGAGCGCCCGGCCGCTTCGATCCTGGCCGATGTCGCCGACGAGAAGATCTCGCCCGCCCACGCGGCCGAGGCCTACGGCGTCGTCGTCACCGGCACCCCGCCACGCGTCGATGACGCGCAAACGGCCACCCGCCGCGCGGCCCGTCGAGGCTAGACTCTTGCAGGCTTGGGACCGGGGAGCGGGACCGAGGCTCGAATGCCTCGAAAGCGGTCGGCGCGGAAGGGGACCGGGTCCACCGCCGGAGGGCGGCCGGCCATCATATCGGCGATCATGCGCCCCGTGACGGCGGCCTGCGTGAGGCCCAGGTGGCCGTGGCCGAAGGCGAGGTAGACGTTGGAAAACCTCGGCGAGCGGGAGATCACGGGGAGCGAATCCGGCATCGAGGGGCGCCGCCCCATCCACTGGTCCGCGCCCGTGTCCCGGAGGCCCGGCAGGATGCGCTTGGCCTTGGCCAGGATCGCGTCGGCGCGGGCGTAGTTGGGCTCGGCGCGGACGCCGGCGAACTCCACCGTGCCGCCGCAGCGCAAGCCCTCCGCCATCGGCGTCACCCCGAAACCCAGGCCGCTGAACAGCATCGGCACGCGCACGTCGACGCCCGGATCGGGCAGCATCACGTGATAGCCGCGCTCGGTATCCAGCGGCACGGTGGCGCCGAGACGCTTGGCCAGCGGGCGGGAATAGGCGCCGGCGGCGATCACCACGGCGTCGGTGGCGTGACGGCCGTCGTCCGCCACCACGTGGGTCGGCCCGTCGGCGCCGAGGTCGAAATCCACCACTTCCTCGTGGTGATAGCTGCCGCCCTGGCTCTGGAACAGGGAGAAGAGGGCCTGGCTCATCGCCAGCGGGTTGAGGCTGTGGCCGGCGCCCGGCACGAAGATGGCGCCCGCGACCCCGGCCATCAGCGCCGGGACCATCTGGCGGAGTTCGTCCCGTCCCAACAGCTCGATTTCGACTCCGTGGCGACGCCGGAGCTCGATCCCGAACTCGAAGTCGGCCCATTCCGCCTCCGTGGTCGCGACGTAGAGCGCGCCCGAGCGAACGACAAGGCCGGTGGCGCCCGCCGCCTCCAGGAGCGGCTGATAATGCTCGATCGCTGGTAGGCAGAGGCTCGCCTGCGCGCCCGAGATCCGCGTCACCTCCTCGCGCCCGGTGTGTTTCAGCATCCGCAGCAGCCAGGGCGCGATTTGGAGCAGGTAGGACCAGCGCACGGTCAGCGGCCCGAGCGGATCGCGCAGCATGCCCGGCACCTTCCAGGCCAGGCCCGGCATGCCGACGGGCAGGATCGAGCCCACCGCCATGATCCCGGCGTTGCCGTAGGACGCGCCCTCGCCCGGCCCGCCCTTGTCGTGGAGAGAGACCCGGTGGCCGTCGCGCTGCAGATAGAGCGCCGTGGCGAGGCCGACCAGGCCCGCGCCGACCACCGCGACCCGTTTCCCCTCCGTCCCCCCGATCATGGCCGCCGCCCCTTCGTCGTCGTCATCATCGGAAAGCCCGGCCGCCCCGCTCCCCCGGCAAAACCACCCCCCAGGGCACCCCGAGGGTACCCTGTCACGGGTGGTTGGGCCGGGGGAGCGGGGCGGCCGGGGGCGCCATCGGTCACGATGGCCGGCATCACGATGCCGGGAAACGGCGGAAGCGATGGTCGCCGTCGCGGCCGATCTGCGCCACCAGGTTCAGCTCCCAGGCGAGGTAGGCGCGCATCCGGTCTTCCAGCTTGCCCTCCTGCTCATAGGGCTTCAGCCAGGTGCCGTCCCGCGTGTCGGCCATGTTGGCGAGGCCTTGCTCGAGTTCCAGGCCGGCGGCGCGCCAGCCCTCGGTCCCGCCCGCCAGTACCTTGACCGGCCGGCCCGTCAGCTCGGAGGCCTCGGGCGCGGCGAGCGTGGCGACGACGCCATCGGGCGAGGTCAGCACGATCGGGCCGTCGCCCGGGAGGTTCGGGAAGCTGCTCGCGAAGCGGGCGCGGACCGCCCACCAGGCGCCCGGCACGTGGCCGGCCTCGTAACCGGGGCTTTGCGCCAGGTCGACCACCACGGCCCCGCCGTCGGCGAGCATCGCGTCGAGTTCGGCCGGGGCGACGGTCTCGTGCGCGGCCTCGGCGATTCGGGGGATCGCGCGCGGCCAGGGACCGCTCTCCAACGCCCGACCCTCGAACGGCGCCTCCAGCACCCGGACCTCGCCGCAGCCGAGCTGGATCAGCCAGCTGGCGGTCATGTAGGCGCGGACGAGCGCATCGTCGACCAGCACGACGCGGGCGCCCAAGGTGGCGACCCAGGTCTCCGTCTCCTGCACCAGCTGGCCGCCCGGCGCATGGCCCGAGCCGGCCAGGTGCCCCGCCTCGTATTCCTCCACCGCGCGGACGTCGAGGACGTAGAGCGAGCGCGTTCCCGCCTCGGCCCGCCAGCGGGCGAGCCCGGCATGATCGATGGTTTCGACCCCGAAACGCTTGGCCAGCGTGTCGATCGTCGCCTGGCGGCCGGCGGCGCTCTGGGGCGTCGGCGGGCCGAACAAGCGGTCCTGGCCATGCTCCAGCTCGTACCCGGCGAGGTGCCAGCCCATGGTGCCGTTCTCCAGCGCCACGACCCGGTTGGGGATGCCGGCGTTGATCAGCGACTGCGCCCCGATGATGGAGCGGGTCCGCCCGGCGCAGTTCACCACCACCGTGGTCTCGGGATCGGGGGCGATGTCGCGCACCCGGTAGGCCAGTTCCGCCCCCGGCACGTCGATCCCGCCGGGGATGTTCATCACCTGGTATTCGTCCACCGGCCGGCTGTCGAGGACGACGAAGTTTTCCCCGCCGTCCATCATGGCCTTCAGGGCGTCGGCGCCGATGTGGGGGGTGGCGTATTCATGCTCGACATATTCGCCGAAGGCCTTGCTCGGTACATGGACGCCACTGAACAGTTCATGGCCCGCCGCCGCCCAGCCGGGCGCCCCGCCCTCCAGGATGGCGACGTCGGCGTAGCCGAAGCCGGCGAGGATCCGGGCGGCCCGTTCGCTCAAGCCCGTCGCGTCGTCGACCAGGACCACCGGCGTGGCCTTGCGCGGCACCATGTCCAGCACCATCAGCTCGATCCGGCTGAGGGGGACGGGGGCGGAATAGAAGGGATGGCCCTGGGAATGGGCGCCCTCCTCGCGCACGTCGAGGATCGCCAGCTCGCCGCCGGCGGCGAGGCGGGCCTTGAGTTCCGCCGGACTGATAATGGCCGCCATGACGACCCCTCCCTTGTCGTTTACGGTTGCGTGGATCCGAGTGTAGCGAGGCGGGGCGAGACATCAACTCGGAAGGGATGTCGATAGCGCGCGGCATGGGTTCGGCCCGTCCGGGCTCGGCGAGCGCGGATCAGGTTTGATCCGAATCGCCGAGCCACCCACTCCCCCGGCCCAACCACCCGTGGAGTGTACCCTTGGGGTGGTTGGGCCGGGGGAGCGGTTGGCCGGGGCCAAATTTGAAATGCTCTAGCGCGACCGCGCGGGCGGTCAAGGCCGGGGATAAAGCCCGCGTGGCCTCCGAACGCAATGGGTTCTCGTCCACGGGAACCGGTATAGACTGCCCCCGGGGACATGATCCGGGGGCCAGGGAGGCTGAAGACATGGACGATTATCCAATCCGCGACGACATCACCGCGAGCCAGCGCCGGGCCTGGGGGCGGTTGGCCGCGCCGGGCGTCTGGTGGACCGGCGCCGAACGAGTCGCGATCGCGGCGGAGACGCGCCAGGCGGCGGGTTGCGGGCTCTGCGCCAAGCGGCGCGACGCGCTCTCGCCCCGCGCGGTGGCCGGCGAGCATGAGCATCTGGGCGCGCTGGACCCGCCGGCGGTGGAAGCGGTCCACGCCATCCGCGCCGATCCCGGGCGGGAGACCCGCGCGTGGCACGGGGACGTGCTGGCCGGCGGTCTCTCGGTCGAGTGCTACGTGGAACTGGCGGGCGTGGTGGTGACGGTGGTGATGGTGGACAGCTTCCACCTGGCCCTCGGCCGCCCGGCACCGACCCTGCCGGCGCCCGTCGCCGGCCGGCCGAGCGAGCGGTGCCCGGCGGGCGCCCGGATGGCACGGCACTGGGTGCCGACGCTCGGCCCCGACGACGTCGCGCCGGAAGACCCCGACCTCTATGCCGGCGGGCGCGGCGCCAACATCCACCGGGCCCTCAGCCTGGTGCCGGAAGAGGTGATCGGCTTCTTCGATCTGGGCGAGGCGCATTACCTGGACGTGCCCAAGATCCGCCACGGCGCGCCCCTGGAACGCGCCATCGACCGGGCCCAGATCGAGCTGCTGGCGGCCCGGGTCTCCGCCCTCAACCAGTGCTTCTATTGAACCACCTCCCATGTGGCGATGCTCCGTGAGAGCGGCCAAGCGAGTGGTGACGACTACGACCTCGAAGCCGTGAACGGCGGGCGAGGCGACGGCGGCGTAATCGAGGGCGCGGCGCTCGTCGGCTTCGCCGAAGCGGTGCTGGCGGGTGAAGCGGTGGCGATCCGAACCGCGCGGAACGCCGTGATGGCGGCGCTCGGCCCGGCGGCGATGGTCGACGCGGCCGCCGTGATCGCCCAGTTCAACGCCATCGACCGGGTGGCCGACGCCACCGGCACGCCCTTGGAGCCGGCCAAGGCCGAGGCCAGCGCCGACTTCCGACCCGTGCTCGGCATCGACGACTACCCCGGCGCCGAGGGGAAGATCCGAGGGTGCTGATTGCGCTCGACTGGGGCCTGACGCGCCTGCGGGCCTACCTGATGGACGACGGCGGCGCAATCGTCGAGCGGCACGAGAGCGAGGCAGGCGTGCTGTCGATCGCGGACGGCGGGTTCGAGGCCGCGCTCACGTCCGCGATCGCCGACTGGCCCGAAGGCCCCATCGTCGCGTCCGGCATGATCACCAGCCGCCAGGGCTGGGTGGAGACCGAGTACCTTGCTTGCCCGGCGGGCGCGGGCGAAATCGCGGCCGCCCTCACGGTGCATAAGGCGGCGATGGGCCCGATCCACTTCGCCCCCGGCCTGGTGGATCGCGGCGCCGGCGGCGTGCCGGACGTGATGCGCGGCGAGGAGACCCAGATCGCCGGCGCGCTCGCGGCGGGCGGCCGGGTCCAGGGCTTCGCCACCTTCATGACCGGCGAGGTCTACGCCGTGCTGTGCCGGCACTCGATCCTCGGCCGCATGATGGCGGAGGGGCCCGAGGACGCCGAGGCCTTCCTTCGCGGCCTGGACGATGCCTGGAACGAGGCCCGCGCCGGCGGCCTGCTGCACCGCCTGTTCGGCACGCGCACGCTGGCGCTCTTCGAGGAGCTGGCGGAGACCCAGACCGCCGACTACCTCTCGGGCCTGCTGATCGGCCAGGAGGTGGCGGAGGGCTTGGCGATGGGCCGGGCGGGCGCGGCATCCGCCGTCACCATCGTCGGCGCGGCGGACCTCGCGGCGCGCTACGAAACGGCGCTCGCCCACCGGGGCGTCGAGGCCGTCCGCGCCCCCGCCGACATCGCCGCCGCCGGCCTCCACGCCATCGCCCGCGCGGCGGGATTGATCGGAGAGACCGCATGACCGCGCTTCAGCCCCACCTCGCCGGCCTGCCGCTGATCGCCATCCTCCGGGGGCTGCGGCCGGAAGAGGCGCTTCCCATCGGCGAGGCCCTGGTCGGCGCCGGTTTTACTCTTATCGAGGTGACGCTGAACTCCCCCGAACCCCTGGAGAGCATCCGCCTTCTCTCCGACCGCTTCGGCGAGTCGGCGCGAGTCGGCGCCGGCACCATCCTCGACCCCGCCGCCGCTCACGCCGTCGCCGAGGCCGGCGGCCGTCTCGCCGTCATGCCGCATTTCGATTCAGACGTCGTCACCGCCGCCAAGGCCGCCGGCCTGATCACCGTCCCCGGCGTCGCCACGCCCTCGGAAGCCTTCGCCGCGCTTCGCCACGGCGCCGACGCCCTCAAACTCTTCCCCGCCGAGGCCCTGCCGCCGGCCGTCGTCAAGGCCTGGCGCGCTGTCCTCCCGGCGCAGGTCCCCCTCATCCCGGTCGGCGGCATCGACGGCCACGGCTTCGCCCCCTACCTGGCGGCGGGCGCGCAAGCCTTCGGCATCGGCTCGACGCTCTACAAGCCAGGCCGGAGCGCGGCGGAGGTGGGGCGAATCGCGGGGGAATTGCGAGAGGCGTTCGAGGCGGCGCGGGCTACAACATCAATACGGCGGGCGGCGGGCTTTTGAGCGATGGAAACCGCGCCGGCTACCCGCACCCGAACGGCGCCTCGGTGATGACGGGCAACTGCTGAGGACGGAGACGGGGCGCCCCTTTCACCCGGCCGCCCGTTCCTCGGCCATTCTCGCCATTTCCAGGATGGTTCGGGCCTGTTTCAGGTGCGGCATGTCGAGCATCTTGCCGTCCATGGCCAGCGTGCCGGCGCCGGGGTTGTCGGCGAAAATCTGGATCACGCGGCGGGCGTGCTCGATCTCCTCGGCCGAGGGCGTGAAGGCCTGGTTGATGATGGGAACCTGCGCGGGGTGGATCGCCACCTTGCCGGTGAAGCCCGACTGGCGGTCGTGGCGGGCCTCCGCCGCGAGGCCGTCCAAATCGCGGAAATCGGGGTAGACGGAGCCCACCGGTTCCACTTCCGCCGCCTTGCAGGCCGCCAGGCAGAGCGAGCGGGCGAGCTTGAAGATATCATCGTAGCCCGAACCGTCGGGCGCCTGGTTGGTGAAGGCGCCGAATGCCGCCGAGAGATCCTCCGCCCCCCAGGTCATGCCGTAGAGCCGCGCGGTCGCGCCGACATAGCTGTGCAAGGTGAAGAGGGTATGCGCCGTCTCCGTCGCCACGGCGAGGATCCTGGTGGCGCCGAGTTCCAGCCCCTCCCGCGTCTCCAGCGCCGAGAGGTAGTGGTCGAGGGTGACGGCGTCGCCCGCGTCGTCGGGCTTCGGCAGCACGATGCCGTCGGGCGCGCCCGCCATGATGCCGGCCAGGTCCGGCAAGGCCAGATCCGTCGCAAGCGGGTTGATGCGGACCCAGAGCTGGCGCTTGGCGCGGTCCGGCGTCGCGGCCATGAACTCGCGCACCATGTCGCGGGCGATTGCCGTGCGGTCCTTGGAGACGGCATCCTCCAAATCCAGAATGATGGCGTCGGCGTCGCTCTCGGCGATCTTGCCCATCTTGCGTTCACTGTCGCCGGGGACGAACAGCATGCTGCGTAGGCTCATGGGGGAAGGGTCCTCTTTTGTTGATGTCCCGGCCGGCCAGGCCGTCGTTTACGACACCTACGCCGGGTTCTTGCGCATGAGGCCGGCGCGTTTGCAGTAGGCGACTTCCTCGTCGCGCTGGTTGAAGCCGAAGTGCTCGAAGGTGACGATGCCGGCATCGGGCCGCGACTTGCTCTCGCGCATTTCCAGCACCTTGGTGAGGGAGTGGATGGTGTCGCCGTGGAACACCGGATTGATGAAGCGAACGTCGGTCATGCCGAGGTTGGCGATGGTGGTGCCGAGCGTGGTGTCGCCGACCGAGACGCCGATCACCAGGCCCAGGGTAAAGAGGCTGTTGACGATCCGGGCGCCGAACTCGGTTCCCTTGGCGAACTCCTCGTCCAGGTGCAGCGGCTGGGGGTTGTGGGTCAGCGCGCTGAACAGGACGTTGTCCATCTCCGTCACCGTGCGGGTGATCGCGTGGTAGAATTCCTGGCCGATCTCGAATTCTTCGAAATACAGTCCCGCCATCTGGGTGTCTCCCTTTGCTCCATAAGTGAAAGGTTAGCCGCTTTCATGTCGTCGAACATAAAGCGTTCGGGAGTTTGAACTCCTTGCGCTGTCCGGCCTGGACCATCAGCGGCATGACCTGGTCGATCCACTGGCGGCATTCGCTTTCGTAGTCGACCCAGCTCATCAGCATGCCGTCGACGCCCATGTCGCCGAGGCGGTCGATCCGCTCGACGATCTGTTGCGGCGTGCCGACCAGCGGATAGCCGCCGTGGCCGGCGATGAAGTGGAAGCGGAAGGCCTCCATCACCTCCGGCTCCAGGGTCTCCGACTGCACGCCGAAGATCGAAAGCATGTTGTCGACGGCGGCCCAGTCGCCTTTCTCCCGGACGTAGTGGTCCAGATAGTCCCGCGCCTCCTTCTCCGTCTCGCGGCAGACCACGTAGACGTGGATCCAGCATTGCGAGCTCCGCCCCGCCTCCACCGCCATGGCCTTGAGGCCGGCGATTTGCGCCCTGTCGCTTCCCTCGTCCTTCTGGCGCAGCATGACGAAGTTCATGTCGCAGTTTTCCGCGCTGAAGCGCTGGCCGACGGGCGAGGAGCCGGCGTTCATCACCGGTGGGAAAGGCTCCTGCACCGGCTTCGGCTGGCTCCAGAGCCCCTTGCCCTGGAAGAAGCGGCCCTCGTGGTCGAAGGCGTCCTCCTCGGTCCACAGGCGGCGGACCAGGGCCAGCCACTCCTCGGCATAGGCATAGCGCTGGTCGTGCCCGCGCCATTCGGCGCCGAACATCTCGAACTCGTCGCGGAACCAGCCGCAGACGACGTTGAGGACGAAGCGGCCGCCCGAGATGTGGTCGATGGTCGCCACCTGCTTCGCCGCCTGCACCGGGTGGTAGAGCGGCACGTGCACGGTCGAGAACACCGCCAGGTGGCGGGTCTGGGCGGCGATGCCGGCCGCCCAGGTGAAGCTCTCGAAGGAGCGGTTGTTGAAGTTGGTCTCGCCGCCATAGCCCTTCCAGCGGCCGACGGGAAGCAGCGCCTCCATCCCCGCCGCGTCCATCATTCGCGCGACCCGGACGTTGTCCGCCCAGCGCATCGGCCAGGCCTCGTCGGCAAGCGTCGGGGTCGAGCCGTGCGAGCAGTTGATCGCCATCACGCCGAGCTTCATCCGGTTTTCGGTGAAAAGCGGGTTGGCGCCTTGCGGTCGTCGTTCCATGCACGCTCACGACAGCGAATGTGGCCGGCGCGCGGCCGGGGCGGGAGGCCGCAATCTAGAGCATTTTCCCTGCAAGCGGAATCGCCGGGCCACCCGCTCCCCCGTCCCGGCGCAAGCGGTGGATTCAGGGCTGGCCGCGCCGTGCCGAGCGCCGCCGTCGAGCACGTCCAATTCCAGGGGTGCCTCGGCCGCTCGATGCCCGCGGGGCACGCCGCCTTGTCGAGGGTGGTGTTTGGAGAGATTCGGTACACGTCGGCGACGCGTTCGGAACGCCGTGGCGTTATTTGACCTTTAACCATCCCCCCGTTATGTTCCGCCCCATGACCGCCCAGACGACACGATCGAGGCTCGGCCTCCGACTTATCGGCCCGGCTCTCTGAGGAGGGCCGGGGAGCTGTTGTCGTGTCGCGCCGCCCACGGGCGGCGCCCCAGGGTCTTCCGGTAAGACATTCCCCAAACAAGTTCTTCGCCGGAGCGACTCGCGAACATCCAAGGGCGAGCAGATGAACCCCCGATATCCGGGACCACGGAAGCGACGATCGGGCGCCATGACGGCGCGCGATCCAGCCTGCCCGCCCGCCGGCTTCAGGAGTTAGCCGTCATGGCCAAGATGCCCGTACACAAATACCGAGCCTTCCCCTCGATCGATCTGCCGAACCGGCAATGGCCGACCCGGGTGCTCGAGAAATCCCCCGTTTGGTGCAGCGTCGACCTGCGCGACGGCAACCAGGCCCTGGTCGAGCCGATGGGCCGCCACAAGAAGATCAAGTTCTTCGAACACCTGGTCGAGCTCGGCTTCAAGGAGATCGAGGTCGGCTTTCCCGCCGCCTCGGATACGGATTTCGGCTTCGTCCGCCATATCATCGAATCGGACATGGTGCCGGACGACGTCTTCATCCAGGTGCTGACGCAGGCGCGCGAGGAGCTGATCCGCCGCACCTACGAAAGCGTCGAGGGGGCGAAAAACGTCATCATGCACCTCTACAACTCGACCTCGGCCTTGCAGCGCCGAGTGGTCTTCGGCTCGGACCGCGAGGGCGTGAAGGGAATCGCCGTCGACGCCGCCGTCATCTGCAAGGAATTGCAGCCGACGCTGGAGGCGGGCGGCACCCGGGTGCGCTTCGAATATTCGCCCGAGAGCTTCACCGGCACCGAACTCGACTATGCCCTCGACGTCTGCCACGCGGTGCAGGACGTCTGGCAACCGACGGCGGCGGAGCCGATGATCTTCAACCTGCCGGCGACGGTGGAGATGGCCTCGCCCAACTACTACGCCGACCAGATCGAGTGGATGGGCAACAACTTCAAGGAGCGGGAGAAGATCATCCTGAGCCTGCACCCCCACAACGACCGCGGCACCGCCGTCGCGGCGACGGAGCTGGGCGTGCTGGCCGGCGCCGACCGGATCGAGGGCACGCTCTTCGGCAACGGCGAGCGGACCGGCAACGTCGACCTCGTGACGCTCGCCTTGAACATGTTCAGCCAGGGCGTCGATCCGGGCCTCGACTTCACCCGCATCAACGAATCGATCGAGGTGGCGGAATACTGCAACCAGCTTCCCGTACACGAACGCCACCCCTATGCGGGCGAGCTGGTCTATACCGCCTTCTCCGGCTCGCACCAGGACGCGATCAAGAAGGGCATGACGGCGATCGAGAAGTCCAACACCGAGTTCTGGGAAGTGCCCTACCTGCCGATCGATCCGATGGACGTCGGCCGTGATTACGAGGCGATCATCCGGGTCAACAGCCAGTCGGGCAAGGGCGGCATCGCCTACATCCTGCAGACCGACTTCGGCATCGACCTGCCGCGCGAATTGCAGGTTGAGTTCTCCAAGGTGGTGCAGGGCATCACCGACGAAACCGGCTTGGAGATCACGGCGGACCAGATCTGGACCACCTTCCGCGAGACCTATCTGGAAGCCAAGTCGCCCTACGAGCTGGTCGACTATCGCCTGAACACCGATGCCCACCGCAGCGAGGTGATCAACTGCACCAGCGCGATCCGCGACGGCGGCGAGCAGCGCGAGATCCACGGCAGCGGCAACGGGCCGATCGACGCGTTCGTCGATTCCCTGAAACGGGAATGCGGCATCGAGGCCCGCTTCCTGGACTACCACCAGGCGGCCCTCGGCTCCGGCTCGGACGTGGAGGCGGTCTGCTTCATCAAGATGGCGAACGAGGACGGGCGCGAGGCGCACGGCGTCGGCATCCATCCCAACACGGTGACGGCCTCGATCCGCGCCATCGTCAGCGCGGTCAACCGGATGTCGAACGGGCACTGAGCCGTTCCGGGTCCCACGAGGAGCGCCCCGTCCTCCCGCCGGAGGGCGGGGCGTTTCCTATTCCTCGACCTCGCGGACGTCCGCCGCGGCGCCGGTGGAGCCGTGGTTCACGCCGGCCTTTCGGGTGAAGAGCGCGTCCGGTCCGTGGCCCCAGACGTCGGGGCCGAGGGCCAGCATGCCGCCGTCCACCACCAGGACCTGGCCGGTGGCGAACTCGCCGTCGTCGGAGGCGAGGTAGAGGGCGGCGCCGGCGATGTCCGAGCCCTCGCCGAGCCGGGGCCACGGCGTCTTGGGCCGCGCCAGGGACTCCATCTTCTCCGCCCGCCCGGAATGGAAGAGGGGCGTGCGGATGGCGCCGGGCGCGATGGCGTTGACCCGGATGCGGTGGTGCGCCAATTCGCCCGCGACGGCGCGGGTCAGGTTGGCGACGGCGGCCTTGGCGGCGGAATAGGCGTGCGGGCCGCCGCCGCCGCCGAGCCCCGCGATCGAGGAGGTCGACAGGATCACCCCGCCCTCGCCCCGGGCCTTCATGGCGTTGCCGGCGTGCTTCATGCCGAGGAAGACGCCGCGGACCAGCACGGCGAAGCTATAGTCCCACTCCTCGACCAGGGTCTCCCCGATGGGGCCGAAGGCGCCGCCGATGCCGGCGTTGTTGAACATGACGTCAATGCGCCCGAAGCGTGTCGTCGCCAGGGCCACCAGCGCCTCGATGTCGGCCTCCACGGCGACGTCGGTGGCCAAGAAGGCGATGCGGTCGCCGGCATCCAGCGCGGTCAGCGTGTCCGCGCCCGCGTCCGTGTTCAGGTCGCCGATCACCACGGCCGCGCCTTCCGCCAAGAAGCGCTCGACCGTTGCCCGGCCCATGCCGCTGGCGCCGCCGGTGACGACGGCGACCTTGCCTTCCAGCCGCCCGCTCATCGCCAGCCGCCGCCGCCGTTCACGTAGACCGTGTCGGCGGTCATGTAGCCGCAGGCGTCCGAACACATGAAGAGCACCAGTTCGCCGATCTCTTCCGCTTCGCCGAAGCGGCCCATCGGCACGTCGGCGAGGAATTTCTCCATCAGCTCCGGCGGCGTGTCGGCGGCGGCCTGGAACGGCGTCGCCACCGGCCCGGGCGAGATCGACAGGCAGCGGATGCCGTCCTTGGCATATTCCCGCGCGACGCCGAGCGTCATGGTCAGCACGGCAGCCTTGGCGGCGGCGTAATGCACCGAGGCGCCGGGCCCGCCGCGCTTGTGGCTCATGGAGGCGACGTTGACGATGACGCCCGCGCCGCGCTCCAGCATCCCCGGCAGCACCGCCTGCATGCCGTAGAAGACGCCGTTCAGGTTCAAATCGAAGGTCTTCTTCATCAGCTCGTCGTCGATCTCCAGGAACTTGGCGCGGCGAAAGGCCGAGCCGGCGCAGTTGAACATGAAGTCGATCTGGCCGAATTCGGCGATTCCCCGGGCCACCATGTCGTCGACCTCGGCCCGCCCGCTGACGTCGGTAGTGAGCGCCAGGGCCTTGCCGCCTATCTGCTCGATTTGTTGCGCCGTCCGCCTGGCGCCCTCGCCGTCGATGTCGCAGGCGACGACGTTGGCGCCCTCGCGGGCGAAGATCAAAGCCGTTGCGCGACCGATACCACTTGCGCCGCCGGTAATCGCAATCGTTTTGCCAACGAAATAATCGGGAGTCTTGGGCATCTTTCGGAGCTTCCTTTGTCTTGTTGGAGCGCTTCATGCCCGAAGCGCTCGCCTGGCCGGCCCGCACCCCCGGCCCAACCACCCCAAGGGTACACTCCACGGGTGGTTGGGCCGGGGGAGCGGGCCGGCCAGGTCGTCGACGACATCAGTCGTTGCGGGGACGGACGGCGTGGTCGGCCAGCACGGCGGCGACGCAGCCGGTAATCCGCTTACCGGTGGGGATGTGGAGGAATTCGTTCGGCCCGTGGGCGTTCGAAGCCGGGCCCAGCACGCCGGTGACGAGGAACTGCGCCTCGGAAAATTTTTCGCCCAGCATGCCCATGAAGGGGATCGAGCCGCCCTCGCCCATGTAGACGGCGGGCTTGCCGAAATAGGCCCGGCTGGCGGCATCGGTCGCGTCCTCCAGCCAGCCGGCCAAGGGCGGCGCGTTCCAGCCGTCGGCCGCCTTGTCGAGGCCGAGCGAGACATGGGCGCCATGCGGGGGATCGCGCGTCAGCAGCTCGTCGAGCGCCGCCTTGATCGTCGCCGCGCTCACCGTCGGCGGCAGGCGGAGGGAAAGCACCAGCGTGGTCGAGGCACGCAGCACGTTGCCGCTCATCGCCACCTCCGGCAGGCCGCCGGCCCCGGTGATGGAAAGCGCCGGGCGCCAGGTCCGGTTCAACACCCGCTCGGCGAGATCACCGCCCATGGGCCGGGCGCCCTCGACCCAGGGGAACTTGGCGTGGACCTGTTCGCCCAAGGCCTCGGCCGCCAGCCCGGCCTGGGCCCGGCGCGCCTCGGGGATCTGGGCGTTGGCTGCTTCCAGCAGGATCTCGCCGGTTTCCTCCCGCTCCAATCGCGAGAGCAGGCGTCGCGCGATGCGAAAGCTGGAGGGCACGATGCCGCTCGCATCGCCGCTGTGGACGCCCTCATGCAGGATCTCGACGTCGAGCGTGCCGCCGACCATGCCGCGAAGCGACGTCGTGCTCCAGAGCTGGTCGTAGTTGCCGCAGCCCGAATCGAGGCAGACCACCAGGCTCGGCCGGCCGATGCGATCGCCGAGCGCGTCGATATAATAGGGCAGGTCGTAGCTGCCGCTTTCCTCGCAGGCCTCGATCAGCACGACGCAGCGGGCATGGCCGCCGCCGAAGCCGCGCACCGCCTGAATCGCCGTCAGCGAGGCATAGGCGGAATAGCCGTCGTCGGCCCCGCCCCGGCCGTAGAGCTTGTCGCCCTCCCGCTTGGCGATCCAGGGGCCGAGGTCGTCGCGCCAGCCGGTCATCTCCGGCTGCTTGTCGAGATGGCCGTAGAGCAGGACGGTATCGCCCTCGGCTAGCGGTTCGGTGCCCGGGATCTCCATGAAAATGACCGGCGTGCGGCCCTCCAGCCGCACGACCTCGACGCTCAGGCCCTCGATCTCCCGCGCCCGGCACCAGGCCTCGATCTGGTCGACGGCCTGGTCGATATAGCCGTTCGCCGCCCACTCGGCATCGAAGAAGGGCGACTTGCAGGGGATCGGGATATAGCGCTCCAGCTCGGGCACGATCTCCCGCTCCCAGACCTCCTCCACGAAATCGGTTATGCCCTGGTGATCGAGCGCCGCCGCCCCTCTCGCCATCGTGTCATTCATGCTTTTGCTCTCCCTCCGCCGGGCGCCCTTCCTAGCACGGGGCGTCGTCAGGCCGCGAGAGTACGGGCGAGGAAGGCCTCAATTCTGGCCCAGGCGTCGTTCGATTGGGCCTCGCGGTAGCGCTCGGGGTTGCTGTCGTCCTGGAAGCCGTGGCCGGCGCCGTCGTAGCGGTGGAATTCGTGCGGCACTCCGGCCGCAGTCAGGACGCGGTCCATGTTGTCGACATGCTCGGGCGAGGGGTTGGCGTCGTCGTTGCCGAATATACCGAGCACCGGGCAGGGAATGCGGTCGGCGAAGTGAATCGGCGGCGTGGCGCCGTCGGCCATGGAGAGCTCGATCCGCCCGCCGTAGAGGGTGATGGCCGACTTCAGCTTCGAATCGTGACAAGCGCCGAGCCAGGAGACCCGGCCGCCCCAGCAATGGCCGATGATGCCGATTCGCTCCGCGTCGACCGTATCGTCCGCCTCCAACGCCGTCCGCGTGGCGGCGAGGTCGGCCACGGCCCAATCATCGCGGAAGCCGGCCCGCTTGACCTCGATCGTCTCTTGCCTCGGCCACCAGTGGAAAAGAAACGGCATCGCCACCGCATACCCCATTGCCGACAGCCGGTCGCCGACGCCGACTTGCCAGGGATCGGTCTCCAGCCCCGCGTGGGCGACGGGAATATGCTGGCAGACGATGATACCCGGGTGCGGTCCGGCGCCCTGGGGCCGAAACATCAGGATCTCCATCTCGCCGACGTCGACGTCGACGATGGTGGTGTGCATTCGGCCCTCCCGAAAACGGAACGCAAGCGATGGGCCATTCGACCCGCCAGAGCACATCTTTCTCATACGGAATCATTTGATGGCCGCTCGGTGCGTTTTGGGCAGGCGCGGCGCGCAGCGCGATGTGGGACATCGGACAAGCGTCGCAACGTACCCAAAACGCACCGAGCGGCCACCTTCGGCCGGGTTCTTTTGCGCCGTGGCGGCGCTGCGCCCGCTCACCGATGCCCCACATCGCCATCGCGATCGCAGCGCCGCCACGGCACAAAATAATCCCGGTCAAATGGTTCCCTATGAGAAAGATGTGCTCTTGCTACCCTCGCGTCAACTTCACCGCCGTGCCGAAGGCCAGCAATTCGGCCGCGCCCTGCATGACGGTCGAGGTCGTGAAGCGCATGGCCACGATCCCGTCGGCACCGAGCGCCCGGGCCTCGGCCACCATGCGGTCATGGGCCTGCTCTCGCGCTTCCGCCAGCATCTTGGTGTATTCGACGATCTCGCCGCCGACCAGCTGGCGCAGACCGGCCGGGATGTCCTTGCCGATATGGCGCGCCCGAATGGTGTTGCCGCGGGCGATGCCGAGCGTCTCGGCGATCTCGTACTCCGCGAAGCCGTTTTGGGTCGTCATCAACATGGCCATCTCCTCAGCGCTCGACGGTGTTCGAATAGTGGTCGTCTTCCTTGTTGCCCAATCGTTCGCGCAGGACCTTCCAGAACAGCAAGGCAACCGCGACCACGAGCAGAACGGCGATGATCGAAAACGGAAATCCCACGAGCAGGGCCAAGATGATGGCGATCGCGACCACCGTGGCGGCAATCCCCAGCAGTATGTATGCGGTCTTCTCCATGGTCCACTCCCCATCGGGCGTCCATCGCCCCCGTGCTCCAGTTGTAAATGATGTCGATGGCGCCCTCGGTCACCCGGAAATGGGGTTCCGACTTCCGGGTCCGGCGGGGGTGGCTTCCCCCGATCCCTCGCTCGGGCTACACAAGGCGGCGAGACGCCAGCAGGGGAGACAAGCCATGGCACGGGTCAGCGATCTCAGCCGCGAAGACATGAACGAGGAACAGGGCCGGGTCGCCGACGAGATCGCGGCGGGGCCGCGCGGCGGGCTTCGCGGGCCGTTCCCGGCCTGGCTCAGGAGCCCGACCTTGGCCGACCGGGCCCAGAAGCTGGGCGAATTCTGCCGCTTCAACACGTCGTTGGAGCCGCGCTTGTCGGAACTCGCCATCCTGGTGACGGCACGGCACTGGACGGCGCAATACGAATGGTACGCCCATGCCAAAATCGCCCGCGAGGCTGGCGTCGCCGACGAGATCATCGAGGCCATCCGCAACCGCGAGACGCCAGAAATAGCCGATCCGGACGAGGCGCTGGTCTACAGCCTTGCCAGCGAGTACTACGCGAGCCACCGCGTCGGCGCCGAGACCTATGCCCAGGCGGTCGAACGATTGGGCGAGCATGGCGTCGTGGAGCTGGTCGGCGTGATGGGCTACTACGGCCTGGTCGCGATGACGCTCAACGTCTTCGAGATGGAGCTGCCGGAAGGCGAGCCCCAGCCGCTGGAATTATAGTTCTAAAAGGTGCCTGGCCGGCGCCCTTCGGGGCGACATAACGGAAAGAGGGACGATCCGACCATGACCGGGACCGGGGGCTTCCACGGCATCTACCCGATGCTCTATGCCTTCTTCGGCGCCGACGGCGAGTTGGACCGCGAGGCCATGCGGCGGCAGACGGAGGCGGCGACCCGGGCCGGCGCGCACGGCATCGCCGTCGGCGGCCTCTGCACCGAGGCCAACAAGCTGTCGACGGCGGAACGGCGGCGGTTGATCGAATGGGTGGCCGAAGACGTCGCCGGGCGTGTGCCGCTCTCCGTCACCATCACCGAGAACTCGATTCCCGGCCAACGCGAGGTCGCGCGCCTCTCGGCCGACGTGGGCGCCGCCTGGATCGCCCTGCAACCTCCGCCCGCCGGTGGCGCCGAGGCCGAACTCATCCGTTTTTATGGTGCCGTCGCCGAAGGTTCGGCCCTGCCCGTGGGCATCCAGAACGCGCCGGACTATATCGGCATCGGCCTCTCCAACGCCGGCTTCGCGACGCTCAACCGCAACCACCCCAACGTTTCGATCCTGAAGGCCGAGGGACCGGCGACCTATATCGCGCAGCTGATCGCGGACACGCAAGGCGTCTTCACCGTCTTCAACGGGCGGAACGGGATCGAGCTGGTGGACTCGCTCCGCGCCGGCTGCCAGGGCGCCATCCCCGCGGTCGACACCGTCGATGCCCAGGTCCGGATCTACGAACTGATGCGAGCGAACGACGAGGCGGCGGCGGAGCGGGCCTTCGCCGAACTGCTGCCGCTGATCAATTTCCCGATGTATTCGATGGACTATTGCCTGGCCTACGGCAAGCGCCTGGCGGCGCGCCGCTTCGCGCTCGGCGAGGTGCACGACCGACCGCCGTCCTTGATGCCCACCGGTTTCGGCCTCGACCTGGTGCAACGCTGGTCGCGCGGCTTGCCGCCGCTTGCGGGAGAGGGGTCGTGAACGCCGGGTCCACCTTCGTCGTCGTCGGCGCCGGGCAGGCCGGCGGCCGCGCGGTCGAGGCGATGCGGGCCGCCGGCTTCGAGGGCCGGATCGTCCTCTTCGGCGAGGAGGCGGAGCCGCCCTACGAGCGCCCGCCGTTGTCCAAGAAACTGCTGACCGGCGCCGCCGAGGACGCCTCGGCCCGGCTGCTGGCCGACGATTTCTACGCCGAGAACGACGTCGAGCTGCGCCTGGGCGAGCGGGTGGCGGCAATCGACGCCGAGGGCCGCGCGGTCGTTACCGAGGCCGGCGAGCGGCTCGGCTGGGACAAGCTGCTGCTCGCGACCGGCGCCCGGGTCCGCCGCGCGCCCTTCGCCGGCGGCGGGCTGGCGGGCGTGCATTACCTCAGGACGCTCGACGACACGGTGGCGCTCCGCGCCGATCTCGCGCCCGGCCGCCGCCTGGTGGTGGTCGGCGGCGGCTACCTCGGCCTGGAGATCGCGGCCAGCGCCCGAAGCCTCGGCCTCGAGGTGGTGGTGGTGGAGTTGGCGCCGCATCTGGTGGCGCGCGGCGCCCCGCCCGAGGTGGGCGCATGCCTGGCGGACCTGCACCGGGCGAACGGCGTCGAGATTCGCCTGGAGGCCAGCGTCGAGGCGATCCAAGGCCAGGACCGTGTGAGCGGGGTGACGCTGGCGGGCGGCGAACGGCTGGCGGCCGACGTCGTCGTCGTCGCCATCGGCATTATCGCCAACGTGGAACTGGCCGAGGCGGCGGGCGCCCTGATCGACGACGGCGTCGTCGTCGACACGAGCGGGCGGACCAGTCTGTCCGATGTGTATGCCGCCGGCGACGTGACCCGCCACACCAACCCCCATCTCGGCGCCGTCCGGCTGGAAAGCTGGCAGAACGCCCAGGAACAGGCGATCGCCGCCGCCAAGGCCATGTGCGGCGAAAATGTCGACTACGCCATCGTGCCCTGGTTCTGGTCCGACCAGTACGACCTCAACCTGCAGCTCGCCGGCGACTGCCGCGCGGGCGACGAGATCGTCCGCCGGGGCGAGGTCGACGGGCCGCACGCGCTTTTCTACTTCCGCCATGGCCGGCTTTCGGGCGTCGTCGGATTCAACCAGGGCCGCGACGTCCGCATGGGCCAGCGGCTGATCGAACGTGGCACGCCCGTGACGCCGGCCCAGGTCGCCGATCCGGCGACCAAGCTGCAGCGGCTGTTGAAGGGTTGAGCGGTATACCGAGGCATGATTTCGGCGCAATATGGCGCCAGCCGAATTCGAGGAGATCGAAGCCATGTCCAAGCGCCGCCTGACCGGGTCCTTCGTCGCCCTGATCACGCCCTTCAACGCCGATTACAGCCTCGATTTCGAGGGCTTCCGCACGTTGATCGAGTTCCACGACGAGAACCTGACCAGCGCCCTGCTGATCATGGGGTCCAGTGGCGAGGTCTCGATGCTGAGCCCGGAAGAACGCCACCAAGTGGTGCGCGAGAGCTTGAAGTTCCGCAAGCCCGGGATGGAGATGTGGTACGGCTGCACCGGCCCGACCACGGAGGCCACCATTGCATATGTGGCCCAGGCCGCCGCCGAGGGCGCCGACGGCGCTGTGATCGCGGCACCCCCCTATATCTGTGCGCCGAACGCCGACATCGTCCGCTTCTTCCTCGATGTCGCCGACGCCGCGACCATCCCGCTCGGCATCTACAACAATCCGCCCCGCGTGCAGACCGACCTGACGGCGGAGGACGTGCTGCAAATCGCCGCGCACCCCAATGTGCTGGTGTTGAAGGAATCGACCGCCCGCACCGCCCAGGTGGCCCAGATCGCCGCCGCCGAGCCGGATTTGAGCCTGATGTGCTGTTGTTCGCCCAACCTCGGCCTGGTGGTGCCGATGATGAGCCTGGGCGGCCACGGCACGGCCAACATGACCGGCAACGTCATCCCGCGCGAGATGGCGGTGATCTCCAAGCCGTGGGAGAGCCACCAGGACACCCTCGCCTTCCGGGAGGCCTGGCTGCGCAACCTGCCGATGCTGCACTACGCCTATTCCGCCGTGAACCCGATTCCGGTTAAGTCGCTGATGGCCGCCGTCGGCCTGCCCGCCGGGCCGTTGCGCAAGCCGCTGAACGCCTATGAAGGCGAAGCCCTGGAGAAGGGCCTGCAAATCGCCCGCGACCTCGGCCTCGATCGTACCTACGGCTTCGACCTCGGCCGGGGGCTGCAAGCCGCCGAATAGGCCGTTTCCCACGTCCTCATCTCGTCAATCGGAGGCCGTTTCCGCCCATGTCCGACATCGTCACCCATGAGAGCCGGGACAATATCGCCATTATCACCATCAACCGGGCCGACAAGGCCAACGCGCTGAACGCCGAGGTGGGCGAGGGCCTGAAGGCCGCCTGGCACCGCTTCAACGCGAGCGACGATAGGGTGGCGATCCTGACGGGGGCCGGCGACAAGGTGTTTTCCGCCGGCGCCGATTTGCGCGCGCCGGGCGAGCTCTGGTCCTTCGTGCCCAACGTCGGCGTGGCGGTCGACAAGCCGGTCATCGCCGCCGTCAACGGCTGGTGCGTCGGCGGCGCCATGGTGCTGGTGCAGATGGCCGACCTCTGCGTCATGTCGGAAGACGCCAGGTTCAGCTATCCCGAAGCCAAGCTCGGCTTCACCGGCGGCCTGATCAGCGGCCTGGTGGCGCGCATTCCCCACAAGATCGCGATGGAGCTGCTGCTGGTGGGCGAGGAGATGACCGCCCAGCGCGCCTATGAGGTCGGCTTCGTCAACAAGGTGGTGCCGGCCGACCAGGTGATGGCGGCCGCGCTCGACTATGCCGCCAAGCTCGCCGCCAACGCGCCGCTGGTCATGGCGACCTTGAAGCGCTTCACCCAAGCCGTGATCCCCAAGGGCCCGACCGAGGCCGCCGGCATCGCGCGGAGCCAGACCGACGCGGTCTTCGCCAGCGAGGACTGGGAGGAAGGCCGCGCCGGTTTCCGCGAGAAACGCGATCCCGTCTTCAAGGGCCGCTGACGCCGGGAGGTTCGCGCCGCCGCCCCGCCCCCGAACGTCGCCCGCGCGCGGGAAGCGGACCCTTGCGAGGGGGGAAGGCGGATGCTACGTCTCGGCCCGGGTCCGGTTCGGAATTGGAGTGAGCGACATGAAGACGGGTATCGCGATTCTGCTGGCCGGACTTCTGGCGACGGCGCCCATGGCGGCGTTGGCGGAGCCACCGGTGGCCCCGGCGCCGGCTCAGACCACCGGCACGGCGACGGGCGGCGAGAGTTCGGGCGCGGTTTTCGACCTCGACCTGCTGCCGCTGTGGGCCGGACTGCTGGCCATCGGGCTCGTCGCCGTCGTGGCGGTGGGCACGTCCGACGGCAACAACACCTCGACCACCACCAATTGACCGTCTCGCGGCGGGCCCGGCGCCGGGGCGCCTCGCGGTTCGCCGCGTAGGGAGGAAGCGGGCATGGCCCGTCTGGAGGATATCCCCGAGTTCTTGCGCCATCACATCGTGAAGCTCGACTGCGCGACGCCGGCGGGGAAACCCTGGGTCGGCGGGCCGCCGCTCCGCGAACGCCGGGTGGCGCTGATTTCGACCGCCGGCTTGCAGGTCCGCGGCGACCGGCCCTTCGACGTCGGCGACGACGACTACCGGATCATCCCGGGCGACGTCGATCCGGCCGACCTGATCATCAGCCACATCTCGACCAACTTCGACCGTACCGGCTTCCAGCAAGACTACAACGTGATGTTCCCGCTCGCCCGCCTGCGCGAGCTGGCGGCCGACGGGCTGGTCGGCTCCGTCGCGGCGCACCACTATTCCTTCATGGGCGCGACGACGCCCGAGACGATGGCGCCGACCGCGCGCCACTTGGCGGGGCTGCTGAAGCAGGACCGGGTGGACGCGGCCCTGCTGGTACCGGTCTGACCCTTCTGCACGCGCGCCGTCGGCGGGCTTGCCCACACCATCGAGGCCGAAGGGGTCGCCACCACGCAGGTGAGCCTGATCCGCCCGCACACCGAGTTGATGCGCCCGCCGCGCGCGCTGGGTTCCCTTCGAGCTGGGCCGGCCCTTGGGCACCCCCGATGACGCGAATTTCCAGCGCCGCGTGCTGCTGGCGGCGCTGAGCCTTCTGGAGGCCGAGGCCGGCCCCGTGCTGGAGGATTTTCCCGAGGACGCGCCCGAGGGCGGCATGGTCGAGGGCTGGGCCTGCCCGATCCCGTTTCCCGCCGATGGGGCGGGAGAGGACACGCCCATCGCCCGCCTTGCCGCCGAGATCCGCCGCCTGCGCCCGTGGCACGACGCGGCCCTCGCCAGGCGCGGGCGGTCCACGGTCGGCGCCAGCGAACTGGACATGGCCGACGCCGGCCGCTTCATGGCCGGCTTCCTCGGCGGCGCGGTGCCCGCGAGCCCCAGGCCCGACCTCGCGCCGCCAGCCATGCTGAAGACGGTGCTGGAGGACCTCAAGGCCTATTACCTGGAGGCGGTCTCGGCGCAACCGGGGGGCGATGGCTCCAGCGCCCGGCTCGCCGACTGGTTCTGGGGCGAGACCGAGGCGGGGCGGATCATGCTCGACCTCTTCCCCGTCCTCTCGGAGCACGACGAGCCGGCATTGAAGGCCCTCGGGCGCGGCCTTCTGGTGCCGCGCGTCCAGCACCACCGGCTTTGAGGCGGCGGCGGTGATCCGCTTCGGCTCCCTCGGCCCCACCGACGTTCTCCTCGTCAAGCCCTTCCAACTGGCCCAGGCCGTCCATGAAGCGCCGAAGAAAGCTTGAAGCGAGAGCCGAACATTTCGAATCGCGGGTTGCACACGCCGATAGGCGCACGGAAACGGTCGATCCCTTGAAATCGGCATCCACGGCGGAAAATCACTATTTCCATGCTCGCTGAAACCGCTCGCGGAACCTCCATGCGGGACCGCCGAGTAACGGCGTCGAGGGAGGACACCGGCTCAGGTGCCTTCTTCGCGGCCACCGGGCCGGGCGCCCTGGATACGGCCCGGCCTGCCGCGAGGCAGCGCCGATGGGAAAACCGCACATGCGGTTCGACGGCGGCGGGGGACGGCCCTTGCCACCCCTATCGCGGCGGCCGGAACGGCGCCGGCGGTTTCGCGCGGCATCGGAGGCGCCTGGATCGCCGCGAGGCGCACGCCCTCGCGACGACGTTGGTGGCCGCGGGGCGGGGACGAGCCACGTCGTCGGCCGGCCGGTATGATGCCTCGCCACCTTGCTTCGGCGCGCGCCCCGCCTATCCTGATGGCGACAACCTCGGGGAGGGAGCGGGATCATGCGATTGAAGGACCGGGTGGCGATCGTGACGGGGGCGGCGGGCGGCATCGGGGAGGCAATCGCGCTCGCCTTCGCCGACGAGGGCGCCGTGCTCGCCGTCACCGACATCAATGGCGAAGGCGTGGAGGCGACGGCGGCGGCGATCCGCGCCAAGGGCGGCACGGCCGACGCGACCGCCATGGACGTCACCGACCAGGCGGCGGTCCGGGCCCTGGTGGCCGACACCGTGGCGCGGCACGGCCAGCTCGATATTTTGGCGAATGTCGCCGGCACCGCCAGCTTCGGCCATTTCCTCGAGGTCGAGGCGGCGGAGTTCGAGCGGGTGATGCGGGTCAACTTGCATGCCAGCTTCTACTGCGCCCAGGCCGCGGCGGCGGAGATGGTGAAGCGCGGCTATGGCCGGATCGTCAACATCGCCTCGATCGCCGGCAGCCGGGCGGGCGAGGCGCGCACGGCCTACGGCACCTCCAAGGCGGCGGTGATCGGCCTGACCCAGCAGGCGGCGCGCGACCTGGCCTCTTCCGGCATCACGGTGAACGCGATCGGCCCGGGCCCGGTGGACACCGCGCTGACCCGCGCCACCCACACCGAGAACACCCGCACCAACTACCGTCGCCACATCCCGGCCCAGCGCTACGGCACGGTCGAGGAAATGGCCGACGCGGCGGTCTTCCTCGCCGGCGAGGCGGCGGGCTACGTCAACGGTCATATCCTCTTCGTCGACGGCGGCTACGAGATGGCCGGCGTCGGGGAGTATTCGACGGATTGAGGGGCCTTGTCCCGAGGTTTCGCGACCGCGTCGCGGCCTTTGAACCATGGCGAAGATCGCCCGGGTTCGGGAGACCATAGCGGATCAAGTTTGATCCGAATCGCCGGGGGAGCGGTTGACCAATCCTGAATGACTCCAGTTCCCACACCGGCTGGCCCCCGGACTTGCCGGGATGCGGGTTCCGGGCCAAGATCCGCCCGCAAACGCGAGGGAGGGACAGATTTTGCGCGCCAATCCGGTAAAGAAGACGCTCGCCCAAGGCGGCGATGCCCACGGCACCATGGTGTTCGAGTTCGCCAGCCCCGGACTGCCGCAGATCCTGGTGAACGCCGGCTGCGACTTCGTCTTCTACGACATGGAGCATTCGGGCTTCACCATGACGGAGATGAAGACCCAGCTGGCGCTCTGCCGGGGGCTCGGTCTGGTGCCGCTGGTGCGCCCGCCGGGGAAGTCCTACCAGTATACCGCGCGCCTGCTGGACCTGGGCGCCATGGGGCTGCTGTTCCAGATGGTGGAGAGCGCCGAGGAGGCGGCCGAGCTGGTCTCCTGGACCCGCTATCCCCTGGAGGGCCAGCGCGGCGCCATGTTCGGTGGCGCGCATGACGACTATGGCTCCGCCACGATGGCCGAGACGAAGGCCGCCGCGCATGAACGCACCTTGGTCTGCGTGTTGATCGAAACCGCCAAGGGCCTGGCGAACGTCGACGAGATCGTGGCGGTGCCGGGCGTCGACGTGGCGCATTTGGGCCATGCCGACCTCTCGCTCTCGCTCGGCATTCCGGGCCAGTTCGACCACCCGGACCTGCAGGCGGGCATCGACGACATCGCCGCCGCCGCCGCTAAGCACGGCAAGACCGCGGCCGGCCTCGTCGGCTCGCCTAAACAGGGACGCGAGTGGCGGGAGCGCGGCTTCCGCATGCTGTCCTACTTCTACGACATCGGCATCTTCCAAACGGCGCTGGCGCGCGGCATCGCCGGCATGAAGGACGAGGGCTGAGGCCATGCGGCTCGCCGAGGAACAGGTCGGGGAATACGAGGCCAAGGGCTGGACGGTGGCGCCGGACGCGCTCCGTCCCGAGGAGTGCCAGGTGCTGGAGACCGCCGCCTTCGAGGTCCTGGAACGCCCGGGCCTGGAAGTCGCGCGGGAGAGCGACGGCAAACCCCATGTTTGCTGGGGCATGCACCTCTTCGACGAGCGCCTGACCACGCTGACCCGCCATCCGGCCATTCTCGGCCCGGCGGAGCAACTCTTGGGCAACAAGGTCTTCGTCCACCAGAGCCGGATCAACATCAAGCAGACCGGCGGCTCCATCGTCGAGTGGCACCAGGACTACGGCACCTACCACCGGGTCGACGGCATCCCACGCCCGCACGGGATCATGATCGCGGTCTTCCTCGATGACGTGACGGCGGTGAACGCGCCTGTGCTGGCGGTGCCGGGCTCGCAACGCGAGGGCATGGTCTCGGAAGCGGTGATCGACGACGCCGTCCCCGACCACGAGGCCGCCGCCCGCCACCGCTACGACATCAGCCCCGAGACCATGAGCCGCCTGGTCGGCGACCATGGCCTGGAGGCGATCGAGGCGACGGCGGGCTCGCTGCTGTTCATGAACATGACCGTGGTCCACGGCTCCAGCGTCAATATCACGCCCTTGCGCCGCCTGCTGCTCTACATCAACGTCTCGACCGTCGACAATCGCGGCGAGACCTTCGCCCGCGCCGAATACCACGCCGCCCGCGACTTCACGCCGCTGGAGGCACTCTCCGAGGATTGCCTGCTGGCATATCGCTGAGGGGCCGCGCGCCCGACACTCGAAAGGAACCCCGCCCGTGACCTATCGCAACCTGCCCTTGAGCCGTTTCACCGTTTTGGATCTGACCGCGCACCGGGCCGGGCCGACGGCGGTGCGCCAGCTGGCCGACTGGGGCGCCACGGTGATCAAGATCGAGGCGCCCTCCGACATCAACAAGGACAAGGGCGGGCTGACCGGCGCGCGCGACGGCTTCGACTTCCAGAACCTGCACCGCAACAAACGCAGCCTGACTCTCAACCTCAAGAGCGAGGAAGGCCGCGCCATCTTCATGAAGCTGGCCGAGACGGCCGACGTGGTGGTGGAGAACTACCGCAGCGCCGTCAAATACCGCCTCGGCGTCGATTACGACGAGGTCCGCAAGGTCAACCCCCGGATCATCTACGGCTCCATCGCCGGCTTCGGCCAGGACGGGCCCTACGGCAAGCGGCCGGGCGTCGACCAGATCGCCCAGGGCATGGGCGGCCTGATGTCGATCACCGGCATTCCCGGCCAGGGCCCGGTCCGCGTCGGCATCCCGGTCTGCGACCTGACGGCGGGGATGTTCCTGGCCCAGGGGATCCTGCTGGCGCTCCTCGACCGCGAGGTGACGGGGGAGGGCCAGTGGGTCCACACCTCGCTGCTGGAGGCGATGATCCAGATGCTGGATTTCCAGGCCTCGCGCTGGACCATGGGCCACGAAGTGGCGCCGCAGGCCGGCAACAACCATCCAACCGGCATCCCCACCGGCGTCTTCCCCACCGCCGACGGCCACATCAACATCGCCGCCTCGGGCGCCAACCTCTATGCCCGCTTCTGCAAGGCGATCGGCGCCGAGCATCTGATCGACGATCCGGCCTACGCCACCGGCCCGGCGCGGCTCGAAAACCGCGACCAGCTGAACGACGCGCTGGGCAAGATCACCGCCACGCGGTCGAGCCAGGAGTGGATCGACCTTTTGAACGAGGCGGGCGTCCCCTGCGGGCCGATCTATTCGATCGACCAGGTCTTCGCCGATCCCCAGGTGAAGCACTTGCGCATGGCGCGGCCCGCCGACCACCCGAGGCTGGGCGAGATCGACCTCGTCGGCCAGGCGGTCAACATGACCCGGGTGCCGGAGCCCGACCGCATCCCCCGCCCGACGCCGGATCTGGGCGAGCACACGGACGAGGTCTTGCGCGAGGCGGGCTATGGCGACGGCGAGATCGAGGCGTTCCGCCAGGCCGGCGTGATCTGATACCAACCTGCAATGAGTCGGACTCATAGCAGGTTGTATTGCGTTCACACGCCACGCAGGCTTTTCCTCGCATAAGCTCGGGCGCGCGGTCGCGCTTTCCGACCTGCAATGAGCTGCACTCAACGCAGGTCGGTATGAGCCGATCGAGCCCGACCACCCGCTTGAACGAAAAAGGCTCTAACCGTAGATCGCCTTCTCCCCCGGCGCGGGGGTGCCGACGAAGCTGCCGCGGGCCACGACGGCGGCGCGGCCGCCGTGGCGTTCGACGATGGCGGCCTGGTCGGCCTTGGCGCGGGCGTCGACCGCCTCGGGATCGCACAGCGCACGGAGTTCGGCCTCCAGCTCCGCCCGTAGCGAGGCGTGCGCGGGGTCCGGTGCCAGGTCGTGGCGCTCCAGGGGGTCGGCGTTCAGATCGAAGAGTTCGGGCGCGTAGCCGACATAGTGGATGTATTTGAAGCGGCCCTTGCGGATCATGAAGGCACCGCTGATGGCGCCGGCTGCGTGGTATTCCGAAAACGCGACGCGGTCTCCGTCGTCACCCTCGCGCGCGAGATCCCAGAGCGAGCGGCCGGGCCGTGTCGCGTCGACCGCGTCAAGCCCGACGCCTTCAAGGAAGGTCGGGTGCAGGTCGATCAGGCTCGCCGGCGTCGCCACCTCGCGGCCCGCCGGCACATCGGGTCCGGCCAGGATCAGCGGGACCGCCGCCGCCTCCTCGTACATGTTGGACTTGCCCCAGAGACCACGCACACCCAGGTTGTCGCCGTGATCGCTGGTGTAGATCACCCGGGTCCGGTCCCCGAGGCCGGAGGCCTCCAGGCCCGCCAAAATCTTGCCCACGTTGTCGTCGAGGAAGGAACAAAGGCCGTAATAGGCCGCGATGGCGACCCGCCGCGTCTCCTCGGTGAAGAAGCGGTCATAGATCTGGCAGCCGGCCAGCGCCTCGATCCAGGGATGGCGGGCGATACCGTCGTCGGGCCGGTCGCGCGGCGCCGGCATCTCGCCCGGTGGATAGAGGGCGTAGAATTCCTCGGGCGCGATCAGGGGGAAGTGCGGGCAGACCAGGGAGACGAAGAGCACCCAGGGTTTGGTTTGTCCCGGCGCCTCCTGGCCGAGCCAGCGGCGGGCTTCCTCGGTGATTTGCCGGTCGTAGCGGGTATAGCCGCTCTCGCCCGCGCCGATGCCTTCGGTCAGCGCCTTGGTCCGTTGCCGCACCGGCAGCTCGTCGCGCACGGCACCGAGGACGTCGCCGACACCATCGACCACGTGCATCGGCGCCACCTGGGCATCGAAGCCGGTCGGATCCGTTTCGCTGCGGTAATGCAGCTTGCCGATCGAGCGCACGGGATGGCCCGCCGTCCGCAAGCGGTGGCCCCAGCCCTGGTGGCGCCCGTCATAGGGGCTGGCGTTGCACCAATAGCCGATCTCGTGCACCGGCCGGCCGGTGGCGAGGGCGGCGCGGGCCGGCACGCAGATCGGCGAGGGCGTATAGGCGGCGGTGAAGCGCGTGCCCATCGCGGCGAGCGCATCGAGGTTCGGGGTTTGGACGATGTCGTGCCCGGCGCAACCCATGGCCTGGGCCTGATGCTCGTCGGACATGATGTAGAGAATGTTCGTCGGCGAACGGCTCATGGGCGGATCTCTTTCAAGCCATATGATTCTCGTGGGGCCGGACGTGACGGCGGAAGCCCTCGCGTTCCGCCAACCGCGCCTGCCAGGCGGCGATCGACGGCATCGCCGGCGGGTCGAGGTCGAACACCAGCCAGCGATACACGGACGCGCCGGTGGTGATGTCGCCGAGGCTGAAGGCCTCGCCGGCGACATGGTCGTTGACGCCCAAGTGCCGCTCCAGGATTCCGAGCCAGGGCAGTATCGCCGCCCGTCCCGCGGCCAGCTCGTCGGCCGAGCGTTCGGCCGGCGCGAGGCGCACCAGCTCCATCACCAGGGTATGCAGCGGCGGCTCCAGATGCTCGTTGCTCCAGGCCATCCAGGCCTGCGCCCGGGCGAGGGTCGCGGGATCGCCACCGTAGAGCGCTTCGGGCGCCCGGGTCATGGCGAGATAGCAGAGAATCGCGTTGGATTCCCAGAGCACGGTGCCATCGTCGTCGATCGTCGGGATCGTGCCGTTGGGGTTCATCGCCCGGTAAGCCGCGTCGTCGACGATGCCGAAGGGGGCGACGCCGGTGGAGACGTGGCCGCCCGGCCCCATGGTCGCGCTGGCCAGGATCAGCTCGTATTCGGCGCCCACCTCCTCCAGCGCCCAGAGCGCGCGCTGGGTGCAGATCGAATTGGGCCGCCCCCAGATCCGGATCATGCCCCGCCTCCTTCCCCTTGACTCGGCGCCGCCACTATAATCCACCAAGTCATGCTTGGCCCCAGGGGAGGAATCGTTCATGCGTTTTGGTGTCTTCTACGAATTGCAGCTGCCGCGGCCCTGGAACGAGGGCGACGAGCACCGCCTGTTCACCGAGGCGATGGAGCAGGTGGTGCTGGCCGACGAACTCGGTTTCGATTTCGCCTGGCAGGTGGAGCATCATTTCCTCGACGAATACTCCCACTCCTCGGCCCCCGAGGTCTTTCTGGCGACGGCGGCGGGCAAGACCAGGAACATCCGCTTGGGCCACGGCATCCGCCAGGTGATCCCGGCCTACAACCACCCGGCCCGCACGGCGGAAGGGCTGGCGACGCTCGACCTGCTGTCGAACGGCCGGGTCGAGTTCGGCATCGGCGAGGGGGCAACGCGGCTGGAACTGGGCGCCTTCGGCATTCCGGCCAAGCGCAAGCGAGCCTTGGCGCTGGAGGCGGCGGAACAGATCTGCAACATGATGCGGCTTACGCCCTATCCCGGCTACGAGGGCGAGGGCTTCTCCTTCCCCTGCCGCAACGTGCTGCCGAAACCGTTGCAGGACCCGCACCCGCCGCTCTGGATGGCCTGTACCAACCGCGACACCATCAAGGTCGCGGCGCAAAACGGCGTCGGGGCTCTGGCCTTCTCCTTTCTCGATCCGGACGAGGCGCGGACCTGGTCGAAGATCTATTACGACATCATCAAAAGCGAGGACTGCGTGCCGCTCGGCTGGTCGGTCAACGCCAATATCGCCATGGTCTCGGCCTTCTCCATGCACGAGGACCGCGCCGAGGCGATCCGCCGGGGCCAGGACAATTTCGAGTTCTTCCGCTATTCGCAGCAGAAGCTGGTGGCGGAGGATTTCGTCCCCGGCCATTCCAACATGTGGGAGGAGTTCCTGGCCGCGCGCGGCGATGCCTCGGACCGGCTGATCCAGGCGGCGCTGGCCCGTTCGGAATACGACGGCGCCGGCATCGGCACGCCCGAGGACATGGAACGCCACCTCGCCGGCCTGCAGGACGCGGGCGTCGACCAGGTGGTCTTCCTGCAGCAAGCAGGGCGCAATTCCAACCGCAACATCTGCGAATCGCTGAAGCTCTTCGCGGAGACGGTGATGCCGTCCTTCCACCGCGACGTCGCGACGCGGGAAGCGGCCAAGGCCGAGGAACTGGCGCCCCACTTCGAGGCCGCGCTCGGCCGCAAGACCTACATGGCCCCGCTCGGCCGGGAGGAGACGCCGGTGGTCAAGGCCTCGGTCAAGACGGCGAGCTTCGATGCCCTGAAGCAGCGCCAGTCGGCGAGCGGCGGTGATTGACATCGCCTTCGACATGCCGGCCGTCGCGGATCATTGGCCGGGAAATCGAGGTTTCTCGGCCGTCGGTTGCGCGAGATCGGGGTAGCGTAGCCGGTTGCGGCGGCGCGCGAGGGCCCAGTAGGTCTCGACCGACGGGGTTTGCAATTGCGGCGTGTTCTCGCCGACCAGACCCGTGACGAGGAAATCGCCGGCGGAATCGAGAATGTCCTTCACCCGGGTTTCATTCGCCATCGCTCAAACGCTATCCCGCGCAGCAGGAAAGCTTGGCCACGTCCTTATCGAACGTCTGAGCCGCGAGCTTGAGCCCCTCCACGGTCGTCAAGTAGGGAAAGATCATCTCTCCCAATTCCTCCGCGCGCATTCCGGTCTTGATCGCGATGGCGGCCGTTTGGATGGCGTCGGCGCCCTCCGGCGCCAGGATATGCGCCCCCAGCAGACGTTTCCCGTCACCTTCCGCCACGAGCTTGATCAGGCCGCGGGTATCGCGCGCCGCGAGGGCGCGTGGGACATGTTCCAGAGGCAACAGCGAGGTACGAACATCGAGACCCGCCGCGCGGGCCGAGGCCTCCGTCATGCCGACGCTCGCCACCTGTGGATCGGTGAAGACGACGGCGGGCATCGCGGCGTTGTCATATCGGCGCCCATCGCCGTTCAGGGCGTTTTCCGCCGTGATTTTCGCGCCGTGGGCCGCCATGTAGACGAATTGATCCCGTCCCGTGACATCACCGGCGGCGTAGACGCCGGCGCGCGAGGTGCGCATGCGATCGTCGACCCGGATGCCGCCGTTTTCGGGCAGCGCGATCCCGGCCTCGGCCAGGCCCAGTCCTTCGACATTGGCGATGCGGCCAGCGGTGCCGAGAACGCGCGCGGCCTCGATGGTTTGCTCGCCGATGGCGGTTCGAACGACGAGACTGGCGCCGTTGTCGGTTCGGGCGATGTTTTCGTAGGCGACGCCGGCCAGCACGGTGATCCCCTCGTCGCGGAAGAAGCCGGCGAGTGCCTCGCTGATTTCGGGCTCGCCTTCGGGAAGCAAACGGCTGCGGCAGAGAAGCGTCACCGCGACGCCGGCACGGGCGAACAGCTGAGCCAACTCACAGCCGATGTAGCCACCACCGACGATCGCCAGGGTTTTCGGCAAGTCTTGGAGTTCCAGCGCGGTCGTGCTCGTGAGATAGGGGACGCCCTCGATGCCCGGAATAGTCGGCACGGCCGGGCGAGACCCCGTGGCGATGATGATCTTGTCGGCATCGACGGCATTGCCATCGATGGCGATACCGTCACCGGTGAACCGGGCGGGACCGTCCAGATAGGTCACGGTGTCGTACGCCGGCAGGAGATCGAGATACTTCGCTTGGCGCAACTCGGTCACCAGTTCGTCCTTCTGCGCGACCACGGCGCGCCAATCGCTGATGGCGGCCTGCGCGGCAATGCCGGCAAAACGGCGCGCCGCCTTGCCTTGGTGCACCGTTTCGGCGGCGCGGATCATGGTCTTGGAGGGCACGCAGCCGACGTTCACACAGGTGCCACCGATCATCCCATGCCCGATCAGCGCGACCTGCGCACCCTGCTCGGCCGCGGCGATCGCGGCCGAGAAGCCCGCCGATCCCGCACCGATAACGGCAAGGTCATGGCGGCCGTTTCGTGTTCCCGTGTCACGGCGGTGCGAACTCACGAGCTTTGCCCGGATGCTGGCGCCATGTTCTTGCGGTAGCGATAGACGGCGTAAATCGTCAGGGCGATGAAGAATGCGAGGGCGGGCAACAGGACGTAGTCCAGCCACCCGAGCGCGGCCGAGAGACCGACTGCGCCGAGCAGGATGACGAGCACGGGAGTAAAGCAGCAGAGCGCGGCGATCACCGTTCCAACGAGGCCGACGCCAAGCAATTTTTTAGGCTCAATTCGTGAAACGTATGCATTTGTGATAGAATGCCCGGAACGTCAGGAGGTTGGGTCATGGACGGCAAGGGTTTCCAGGTGTGGCTTTCGGCGGCGCGCGGGCTGACGCGCGTGCAGCGGCACGAGGCGCTCGCGGTGCTGTTGGGCCGGAGCGAAGGCGAGGCATCGAAGGCCGCGATCGAGCTTGGTGTGGACGAGGCCCGGCGCTGTCCGCACTGCGCGAGCGAAGGGGCGGTTTCGCGCGGTATGGCGCGGGGTCTGCGGCGCTACCAGTGCAAGGGCTGCGGCAGGACCTTCAACGCGCTGACCGGTACGCCGCTGTCGGGCCTGCACCACAAGGAACGCTGGCTGTCGTTCGGGGCGTCGCTGGCGGAGGGGGAGACGGTGAAGGCCTCGGCGGCGCGCTGCGACGTGGCGGTGAGCACGGCGTTCCGCTGGCGTCACCGGTTTCTGGCGGCGGCGCGGAGCGATTCGGAGGTGCTCAAGGGGATCGTGGAAGCGGACGAGACCTACGTCCTGGAGAGCCGGAAGGGCGCGCGCGGGCTGGGACGCAAGGCACGGCGGCGGGGCGGCAAGGCGAAGAAGCGCGGCCTCTCGCGCGAGCAGGTGCCGGTTCTCATGGCGGCGGACCGGAGCGGGACGACGGTGAGCGCGGTGCTGCCCAGGGTCGACGCGGCGGCGCTCACGGCTGCTCTCGACCCGGTGGTCGCGAAGGACGCCCTGCTGGTCTCCGACGGTGGCGCGAGCTATCCACCTTGCGCCGCCGCGCTCGGGGTGAGCCACGAAGCACTCAACCGCTCGATGGGGGAACGGGTTCGGGGCGATCTGCATGTGCAGACGGTGAACAGCCGCCACAGCCGGTTGAAGGACTTCCTGCGTCCCCGCCGCGGCATCGCCACCCGCTATCTGGACAACTACCTGAGCTGGTTCCACCTCGTCGGCCTCGCCCCCGGCGCCAATGACCGAGCCTGCCTCGCCGCCGCCGTAACAAGGTGATGCATACAATTCACGAATTGAGCCTTTTTTATTGCCCATCGGCATTGCCTTCATTGGTTTTGATGCCATCACGCCCGGCTTTCTCGCGAACGCCCGCGCCCCGATGTCGTCGGCGCTCGAGCGCATACACGAGGGCGGAAGCCACGATGATGACTGCGATCGCGACAAGAGAGCCATTGCCCGAAAACCATCCCCAAAGCCCCGCGATCATCGAGCCCAGGACCACGGGGCCGAGAATGCATGCCGCGCAGAGTGGCGCGACGACGAGGGCGGCGACCAAGAACGCCGTGGGTTTTTCATTCATCGGTGATCACTCGATAAGGGTGGATGGAAAGCCCGTGCCGGCCGTGGCGGTGGCCAATGCCGGGACGTTGGTCTTGGTGTCGTCAAAGGTCACCATCGCGTCCTTGCGACGGGCCGATACCTCGACGGTTTGAACGCCTTCGACCTCGGTGCGCGCTTGCTCGACCATGTAGGCACGGCCAGCGCACGAGAAATCGCCCATGCTCGACTTCACGGTTTGCTCGGCCGCGAAGGCGGAGGGAGCCGCAAGCGGCGCGAGCGACGAGGTGGCGGCAAGAAATGTTCTCATGTCTTGATCCTTTTTTCGTCAGACGCCGAGTTGATAGGGCGAGAGCGCCGAGAGGTTCCCCATCCATGCGCCGCCGATGCCGACCCCGAGACGTGCGGCGGCGATCGCGCCGAGGACGCCGCCGACGGCGATGAGCCCGGTCGGCGCCGGGCGGGGCCGATCGGCTCGCGTTGATATTTCCCGCCGTTCCGACATCGGCGCGCTCCCCATGCCTGAGAGTCCGACTCGAAATGAATCGAGTGTTTTCAGGCTCTTGCGAGACGGCGCGTGAGGAGTTGGATGCTGGCGAGGAAGATCCAGGCCTCGGCGGTCTCGATGGCCGTCTCGAAGTCCTTGGCCAGCCGCCGGTTTCGATTGAGCCAGGCGAGCGTGCGCTCGACGACCCATCGGCGGGGCAGGAGTTGGAAGCCCTTCACGCCCGCGGGACGGTTGACGATCTCCAGCGACCAGCGGCCGATCCGCTTCAGTGCGCCCTCGAGCTTGGGCCCGGCATAGGCGCCGTCGGCGAAGACGTGGCGCAGGCGGGGAAAGTGGCGGGGGATGGCGGCGAACACCGCCGGCGCGCCGTCGCGGTCCTGGATCTCGGCGCCGTGGACCACGACCGCGACCAGCAGGCCGCCGGTGTCGGTGAGGATGTGACGCTTGCGGCCCTTGACTTTCTTTCCGGCGTCGAAGCCCCGGATACCGCCGCTTTCCGTGGTTTTTACGCTCTGACTGTCGATGATACCGGCCGACGGGCCGGCCGCGCGGCCCTCGGCCTCGCGCGCCGCGACCAGCAGTTGCCGGTTGACCTCGGACCAGGTGCCGTCGTCCCGCCAGAGATAAAAGTAGCGCTGCACCGTCGAGCGTGGCGGGAAGTCCCGGGGCAGCATGCGCCATGGACAGCCGCTACGCAGTAGGTAGAGGATCGCGTTCACCACCTCGCGCAATGCCGTCGTCCGAGGCCGTCCCAGCGCTTTGGCGCGAGGCAGCAACGGCTCCAGCACCTTCCATTCTCCATCCGTCAGGTCGCTTGCGTAGCGCAGCAGGTCGCGTTCATACTTCGGGCGAGTGATTTTGGTCCACATGTTGTGTCTCCCTGGTTGCTAAATACAAACAGTGAATCACAACTGACTGAAATCACTCAACTCTTTTCGGGCCAGACACTGACGGTGGACAATTCCTCGGGCATCCTCGTCGGCGCCATCAACGAGAAGTGCAATGATCCCGATGGCTACACCGTCCAGGTCGGCAGTCAGAACGCCATCGGCGTCGGTTCCGGCCCGGCCTTCATGGAAGGCGCCGTCGATCTGGAAACGTTGGACTTACACCATCGTCTACGACTTTGGCGGCGGCGGGGCGACGGATGTCGCGCTGACGGCCGGCAACAATACCGACGTCGCCGGGACGAAGGCGAAGACCGGTGGTCTGGGCGTGGCGATTTCGATCGGCGTGAAATACGACGGCACCGCGGTCCTGCTTTCGCCGGACGCCTACTCGGACACCATCGTGATCACGGTTACCGCGGTTCCCTAAGCGGCCCGGTCCGAATACCAGCCGCGCCGGCATCGCTTGATGCCGGCGCGTTTTTTGCGTTTGCAGGCCCGCCATCGCGGCAATGAATGCCCGCTCGCCCCGGATCGAACGAACGGCATCGACAATCGGGGCCAGACCGGACCATCATTGGTCGATCGATTTGATTCGCCGTCGGGGAGGTCGTGTGGATATGGGGATGATGCGCCTCGGGGCAATTTCGAGAATTTTTCTTACCTCCGCCGCCCTCGTTCTGGGCGCCGTCGCGCCGGCGGCGGCCCTGACATTCACGCCCCTCGTCCAGGAGTTTTCCGGCAGTGGACCCGGATCGAAGCAGGTCTTCCGCGTGGGCAACGAAGGCGACGGGCCGATTGCCGTTCAGGTCGAGATCAAGGGCCGGCACGTCGCCACGGACGGCAGGGAGACATTGAGCGATGCCGACGAGGAGTTCGTGATCTTTCCTCCCCAGATGGTGTTGAAGGCGGGCGAAGAGCGATTGGTCCGGGTCCAATGGCTGGGCGATCCGGCACCGACGCGCCAGCTCGGCTACCGGATCATCGCCGAGCAGCTGCCGGTGAACTTCGACAACGAGCAGCCGGCCTCCAACCAGCTGCGGATTCTGGTCCGCTACGAGGGTTCCATTTATATTTCGCCCCCCGGCGCGGAGAGCCGTCTCGGCGTCACCGCCACGGCGCGGACCGGGGCTGGCGGCGAGCGCCAGGTCTTTCTGGTCTTCGCCAACACTGGGACGGCCTACCAGGTGATGCGAAACCTCGAGCTGACGCTCACCTCCACCGTCGACGCGACGACCGTCACCCTGACGTTGGAGCAACTGAAGGGCGTATCGGGACAGAACGTTCAGGCGGGCCGGGAACGGCACTTCGCGATTGCCTGGCCGGCCGGCCTGACGGCGGGACCGCTCGACGCCACCATGCGGACTGGAACGCGTCGCTAGCGTGGTGGATTTGAAGTTCCTCCGAGGATGGGGGCGGGCACCGTGAGGAGCTTCAAATCCGTAAACCACGCTAGAATCATGATTCCGCCAGTGTCCCTGTCAAATCGGAAGTTCGTTCGGCGCCCGCCATCTATGCCGCGAACTTCCGATTCGGGACACTAGCCGGCCGGTCCGTGCCGATGCCATCGACCACCGGGCTTGTCCGAGGGGCGGTCTCGCTCGTCCTCCTGACGGCCTGCCTCTGCGCGCTCGTTTCCATCGACCCGGCGTTATCGCAGCAGCGGCGCCCGAGCCAGGCCGATTCCGACACCCTCTTCGAGCGGGCCTTCGGCCGCCGGCCCGGCGCGGCGGCTGGACCTGCCGGTCGTGGTCGACGGGCGGGTTGCGGGCGAGGTAGCCTCGCTCGTCACCGACGATGCCGATGCCGCCCGCTTTCAACGGGACGGTCTTGTGGCCGCCTTGCGGGACCGGGTGATCGAGGACGTTTTGGCGAAGATCGCCGAGGCCGCCGACGCGCGGGGCTTCATCGCTATCGATGCGCTGAACCAGGCCGGTCTCGAGGCCGTATTCGACCTCGCGTCATTGCGGTTGGTGATCTCGGTCCCGCTCCGCATTCGTCCCGTCCAGGAGAGAGGTTTCGGCGGTCGGGGACCCGTCGGCGGCGCCCCCCGACCGCCCGCCCGTTTCAGCGGTTTCCTGAATGCGCGAACCTCGCTCGACTATGTCCATGTCGGCGCGGCGGCGCGGCGCCAGCCCCTGTTGTCCGACCTCGACGCGGCGCTGCGCCTCGGCCCCGTGGTCCTGCAAGGCGAAAGTTCCTTCAACGAAGACGCCAGCCCGAAGTTTCGCCGCGATGGGCTTCGCCTGATCCATGACGATGTCGAGCGCTCGCGCCGCTATGCCGCCGGAGACATCGGCTATCCGATCCGGGGCTTCCAGCGCTTCCGCGCCCTCGGCGGCGTCGCGGTCGCCAGCGAGTTCACGCTCCAGCCCTATCGCATCACGATTCCCTCCGGCCGCCACCAGTTCGACCTCGAGCGCGAGTCGTTGGTCGAGGTGTTGTTGAACGGTCGGCGGATCAGCCTGCAACGCCTGCCGGCCGGGCGCTATGATTTCCGCGATTTCCCGCTCTCGACCGGCGATAACCTGGTCCAGCTCCGAATCATCGACCCGGTCCGGGGTGAACAGGTGATCGACCTCGATTTCCAGTTCGACAGTGGCCTGCTGGCGCCCGGAATCGACGAATACGCCTATGTCCTGGGGGTGCCATCGACGGTGACGCCCGGCGGTCTGGACTACGAGACGCTCCGGCCGGTCTTTTCCGCCTTTCATCGCCGCGGCTTCAGCAAGGTTTTGACCCTGGGTCTCAACGCCCAGGGCGACCAGACCACGCAGCAATTGGGCGGCGAGGCCGTCTGGGCCTCGCCCTTGGGCAATCTGGTCCTCGATGGCGCCGTCAGCCTGTTCGAGGGCGACACGCCCGACGTCGCCGCCGAGGCAAGCTACATCTTGCGCGCCAACGACGGCGGCTACGGACGCCGGACCACCGCCTTTGGCCTCGGCTATACCGGACGCCGGTTCTCGACGATCGGAACGGAGGTGGCCGACAATTCGATCGCCGCGCGGGGGTTCGCGCAACACAGCTTCGCGCTCTCCGACGACATCAATATCGGCCTCGGCGCTTCCGTTTCGCTGCCCCATGACAATTCCGGGGCGATGGCGCACCGGCAATCGATCGACGCTTCCTACAACCCGACGCGGGACGTCACCCTGCGCCTGCGCGTCGAGCACGACCGCGACCGCGCCGGCGACGACGACTACGGCGCCTTCCTGAGCCTGCAATGGCGCCCCGAGGGGCGGCGTGACTTCTTCCAGGCGACCCACGACACGTTGAGTGGCGTCAGCAACCTGGAATGGCAACATCCCGCCGAGCATCCCGCGCAGGACCTGCACGGCAGCGCCATCATCACCCGCGACCGCGACAGCCACGGAATCGGCGGCAGTCTGCTCTACAACGATTATCGGGCCGAGCTCTCGGCGCGCCACGATCTCGCCATCCGCCGTGACGGGACCCTAGGCGAGAACCGCGATCAGCGCAGCAGCCTCCGTCTGGGAACCGCCCTCGTCTTCGCCGACGGGACTTTCGGCCTCGGCCGCCCGGTAACCGACAGCTTCGCGATTCTGGCGCCACGTCCCAATCTCGCCGGCCAGCAGGTCGATGTCGGTGGCTCCTCGGAGTGGCCGAGAGCCCGAATCGACGCGCTTGGCCCGGCGGTGATGCATGACCTCGCCGCCTACCGCCGCCATTCACTGGCGATTTCCGCCCCCGACCTGCCGTTCGGCTACGACGTCGGCGCCAGCAACTATCTGGTCGAGGCGCCGCTCAACGGTGGCACCCTGATCCAGATCGGCACGGAGGCGACGGTTTTGCTGGACGGCAGCCTGCGCGATCGCGCGGGCCAGCCGGTGTCCCTCGTGGCCGGCCAGGCCCGGCGGAGCGACGACCCCGAGGCCGAGCCGATCGCCTTCTTCACCAACCGCAAGGGCCGCTTCCGGATCGACGGTCTGAGACCAGGACGCCATGAAATCACCCTCTTCCGCGACGCGGGCGGCGGCTTTACGGTCGTGGTGCCGGACGATGCGGTGGGCCTCCATGAAGTCGGCACCATCATCGTGGAGTAGGATGCGCCATGGGCACGCGAAGCAAACAGCTCGGATCGGCGCCGCGCCCGTGCCGCATCGCCGCGGCGCTGCTGGCGGCCGGCGCTCTGATCGCCGCGGGCCCGGCCCTCGCCTGCACCGACTTGCAGTTCCGCAGCCTCGGGCAGCAAACCTGGGTCGGTTCCCGGGGATCGGGCTACGACGTGTTCGATGCGAGCCAGATCGTGCGGGCTGTGATGTTCCAGGTCCGCAAGCGCGGGGCGGCGGGGTGCGATTTCTTCGTCACCGCTTCGACTGGCAACGGGGGTGGTTTCGGGCGTGAATTGCGGGCGGGCGCCGATGCCGTCATGCACAATCTCTATACCGGGAGCACGCCGGCGAACGTGATCGAGGATCTTTCCGTCGGCAACCCCACCGTACTGGCCGCCAGCGCGCCGGCGGGCGGCAATAGCCACGCCGACATGACCTTCTATTGGAGCATCGATCCCAGTCAGGTGGTCGATTCCGCGATCTACCAAGACACGATCACCTTCAGCCTCTACGAGGGAACGACGGCGGCCTCGACCTTGCACGACACGGTCAATGTCCGTTTTCGCGCGGCCGTGTCGGATACCACCGAACTCTCGCTGGTCGATACCGGCGGCGGCTTCGACGAGACCGACCTGCGGCAGAATCTGAATTTTCCGAATTTGACGCGGGGCGCGACACTCGGCTTCGATCTCCTGATCCGGACCAATACCGGCTACGACATCACCATGAGCTCCGACAATCGCGGCGTTCTGGTGATGACCGGGCCCCACCGCGACGATAGCGAGATCCCCTATATCCTCCGCCTCGATTCCGCCGCCATCGATCTCGGCGCCGCCAGGACGACGATCGCCGGTCCGACGGGCGCCACCATGGCGGCGGGAAACCGCCATGTCGTCGAGGTCGAGATCGGCGAAGTTGGCAACGCCTCGGCCGGCACCTACGAGGACAACGTAACCGTCACCGTGAGTTCCAAGTAATACTAACCCGCAATGAGAGGGACTCCTTGAGGGTTGTCTGGCGTTCGGACGCCACGCGGGCTTTTCCTCGGCTTAGCTCGCCCGCGCGGTCGCGCTTGCCGACCCGCGATGAGTTGCACGCAACGCAGGTCGCCATGACACGGGCGGTTCGCCCGCACCTGGAGCGTGGCGATGGCTTGCCCCGACTGCTGATTGCAGGGGTGAGATGGCCGATGAGCGCGCATGTTCACAGCCACCACCGCCCCGCCGCCGGCGGGCCAATCCGGCGTGGCGCCAGCCGTCGACGGCGGATCGCCGGCCCGGGTGGGATGGAAGGCGCTGGCCACGCGCCGCGTTCCGATGGCATGCGACCAAGCCGTCCTTCCGGGCGCCGTCGCTCCGGCTTGACCGAAAGGGGCGATGATGACATCAAACGGGAGGCCCGGCGGCGGCAATCATGGTGCCGTCGAAGACAGGTTCATCCCGTGGCCACGATCATCGGCAAGCGCAAGGGAGCCTCCCAATGCAAACCAAGGCCAAGTTCTTCTTCTTTGCGAGCATGGATGTCGCCCCCGAAAAGGACGCGCTGTTCAACGAAGTCTACGACCAGGAGCACGTACCGATGCTGCTGAAGGTACCGGGCGTCATCTCCGTCGTCCGGCTGGAGGCACGGCCCCTGGCCTTGAGCATCGGCGGCGAGCGAAAAACCATCGTTGCCGAGGGGGAGCCGAAATATACCGCGATCTACGAAATCGAAAGCCCCGAGGTGCTGGTGAGCGACGCCTGGTCCGAGGCGGTGGAGGCTGGCCGTTGGCCCAAGGAGGTTCGCCCCTACACCTCGAACCGCCGACATGTTCTGCGCGAGGTCACGGGCTGATACCAACCCGCGATGAGTGGGGCCCATTGCCGATTGTGTGGCGTTCAAGCGCCACGCGGGCTTTTCCTCGCATAGGCTCGGGCGCGCGGTCGCGCTTGCCGACCCGCGTTGAGTTGCACTCAACGCAGGTCGGTATTATCCCAACCGCCAATGAGTGGAACTCATAGCCGGTCGTCGGGCGTTCAGACGCCACGCGGGCTTTTCCTCGCTATTGCTCGGGCGCGCGGTTGCGCTTGCCGATCGGTGTAGCGCACCCGGTTCCTTGGACACAAGTTTGTCTCACGCGGCGGGCCTGATTGAGATCGCGGCGTGCCACGCCTGACGAGCTTGAGCGGGGCTCAGGTAGCCGTTCTTTTCGACGATCCACTGGGCATTGTAGAGTTCGACGAAGTCGCGGACGGCGTCCCGCAGCTCCGCGATGTTGCGGTAGATGCGACCATGGATGATCTGTTCCTTCAGCGTGCGATTGAACCGCTCGGCGACGCCGTTGGTCTGGGGCTCGGCGACGAAGGCGTAGGACGGCTGGATGCCCCAGAACTTGATCTGGTTGGTGAAGTGGTCCGACAGATACTGGGAGCCGTGATCCATCCGCAAGGCCAGCCCCCGAGCCGCGCCGGCCGCGGTCGAGCCATACAGCCCGGCAAGCCCCATGGAGATCGGCTGCAGGGCGGCGAAGCGGTCGCCGCGCTTGCAGACATGCCAGCCGACACACTCGGCGTTCCAATGCTCGACGGCGGTGAAGATCCAGCCCCAGCCGTCGTCCACCGTGAACACCCGAACGCCATCGGTGCCCCACATGAGGTTCGGGGCATGAGTGATGATCTCACCGTCATGGGGATTGCCGCCACGGCGGCGGCAGCGATGGGGCGAGAGCAGATTGTTCTCGCGCATCAGGCGGAGCACCCGCTTGCGGGCAACCCGGATGTCGCGACAGACCCGAAGCCGAGCCCAGACCTTGCGGTAGCCCTCGCCCTCCCAGGGCGATGCCTCCAGGTCGGCTTCGATCGCCACCAGCAGCGCCTGGTCCGAGATCGCGGGCTTCGGTCCCCGACGCTTTGCCGGCGGCTGCTCGGCGTGCTGGCCGGAGGTCATGGCGTAGAACGAGGAGCGGGCCATGCCCCAGGCGGCGCAGACCCGCCGCAGGCCGTAGGCCAGACCCGTGCCGGGCGAGGTGGCGGCACTCATCGCCGCGACCTCCGCCGCCCCAAAGGGCCGAAGGTCTCCGTCTTGGCCTCCAGCAGTTCCACCTGCATGGTCAACTCTCCGATCCGCTTCATGGCGCTATCCAGTTCCGCCTGCACCGGATCGCCCTTGCGTTGCTTGAGCGAGGCGTCGATCCCGCCGATCGCTTTCTCACGCCACTGCTCGAGCCGGAAGATCTCTACGCCCAACTGGCGCGACAGAAGTTGCACCGGCTCGTCACGCAAAAGCCGCGGAACGACCTCACGCTTGCGCGCCACCGTCCATCGCTGGCCAAGTCCCAGCGGGCCTGCCGGCAAAGCCTGGCCTGGGGAAAACGTGGACGAGCCAAGCTCGCCCGCATTTACCACAGGCCCATCAACAGCAACTTTCTTCTCAAAATTATCGGCCATGTTCCGGTCCTCCTTGGACACTTCGATTAAGCCAATTCTGTGTCCAAGGAAATCGGGTCCGACTCACGCTTGCCGATCGGCGATGAGTCGGGCTCATCGCCGATCGGTATTATCCCAACCGCCAATGAGTGGAACCCGTTGCCGGTTGTCGTGCGTTCAGGCGCCACGCGGGCTTTTCCTCGGCCTTGCCCGGTATTGTCTACAACCCCAGGCCCGCCACGAAATCATCGATCATGCGCGAGAGGTCGTGGGTCGGTTGCCAGCCCCATTCCTCTCGCGCGCGGCTGTCGTCGATGGTTTGCGATCTGCCATGCAACATGGGTTTCGTCGGATCGGGCACGAAGTCGATTTCGGCGTTCGGAAGCCTGGCCCGTACCGCGTCGGCCATATCGCCGGCCGTGGGCGTCGGCTTCATGCCATCCACCAGATAGTTGACCATCTCGATGTTCGCGATCGGCGCCCGGGCCAGTTGCACGGTGGCGGTGGCCGCCTCGGTGATATACATCACGGGAACCCGGGTCTCGGGCGTGGTCCAGACGGTAAACGGATTGCCCTTGGCGCTCTCCTCGATCATCCAGGAGGTATATTGCACCATGCCCGGCGTCGTGACCCCCGGCCCGATCACGGATGGATAGCGGATCCCCCGAAAATCCAGACCGAATTTGCGCTTGAAGACCAGGCCCATGTGTTCGCCGAACACTTTCGTCGCGCCATAGAACAGGGTCGGGCGTTGCAGGGTCGTATCGGTCAGCGCTTCGCCATCGAAGTCGTAGCCGTAAGTGCCGATTGAACTGGAGAAGATCACCTGGCGTACATCGAACAGTCGCGCCGCCTCCAGCACGTGGAACGTGCCCATGGCGTTGGTCTGGATCGCGCTGGCCGGATCCGCGTCCGATGGCACGGACAACATGGCGCCAAGGTGGTAGATCACCTCCGGCCGCGTGTCCTTGACCACATCCAAGACATGGGAGAAGTTGCCGACGTCGCCGGCGACGGCGTTTACGCGACCGGCGAGGTCCCCCAGGCGCGTCGGCGACGGATCGCGGCTGAACACGGTCACATCGGTTTCGCCCGCGTCCGATAGCTGCCTCGCCACCTCCAACCCTATGAATCCGGCGCCCCCCGTGATCAGCGTCGCCATCCCCAACCCCCCGCATCGATGTTCTCCGGCGTCGAGACACATTATCCCATGTCGCGGCGCAATGACCGACGCCCTGGCGGCGGACCAACGAAAACCACGGGGAACCGCCGGCGGGGGCCGGCGGAAGGGGAAGACGATCGTGACCGCGAACTATTGCCCGATGGGCGACCCCATGGCGACCCCACGGCCACGCGCCGGCCGGCCGTGATTCGGCCAATGGCGTGGCCCGTCGCCCGCGCGTCCTCAGGCGGTCTCGGCCTTGAGCGCGTCGAGCTGCAGGCGCGCGCCGGCGACCATGCACGCGAGATCGGACGTCAGCATCACCATGTCGAAGCCGCGCTTCACGGCGCCCGCCGCGAACGCCGCGCTGGCACAGTGCATGACGGCCTTGATGCCGTGCCCGTGGGCGGTTTTCAGGATCTTGTCGCAGGTGGCGAGATGGGTCGGATCGGGATTGTCGCCGCGCGGCTCCAGGCCCAACGCGAACGACAGGTCGGCCGGCCCGATGTAGACGGCGTCGAGTCCGGGCGTGGCGCAGATGGCATCGAGGTTGGCGAGGCCTTCCTTCGTCTCGATCATGGCCATGACGACGATTTCGTCGTTGGCATTGGCCACGTAGTCGCCGCCGCCGTAGTGTATGGCGCGTACCGGCCCCGACGAACGCATGCCGACCGGCGGGTAGCGGCACGCCGCCACCGCCCTGGCCGCTTCCCCGGCCGTATTGACCAGCGGCACGATGATGCCGTAGGCGCCGAGGTCCAGCGCCTTCATGATGGTCTGCGGCTCGTTCCATGCGACGCGCACGAAGGGAACCGTGTCCGTCTGCGAGACCGCCTGTAGCAGGGGCCAGAGGTCGTTCATTTCCGAGGTGCCGTGCTGCAAGTCGATGCAAAGGGCATCGAAGCCCTGACGCGCCATCACCTCGGCCGTGAAGCCATGGGATATGGAGAGCCAACCCAGCGTCACGTATTCGCCGTCACGCCACATCTGCTTGATCCTGCTCGCTCGCATGGTCACACCTCGAGTGTTGTTCAATTTGGTGGTGGGGCCGCCGGCGCCGAGGACGTCGCTCGGATGGCCGACTCGCCGGTTCCCACAGCGTGCCTTTTTGTGGTGGCGCGGTCGAGCCCCCTCGATCCGCCGACGCCGACCCCCGGCGAAGCGCCGCCGATCGTCGTCGTCATGCGCGATAACGGCACGCGCGTCGCCCCGGCCCGTCACATGAAGCGCGCGCCGGGCGTCCGACGACGCTCGACATGGCCGGCTCGACTTGATAACGCGCGCGCGGTCAGCCGCAGTCGCTGTCGAGCGGGCTGTAGGAACCGTCATAGGCGCCTAGACAGCGGTATGCGCCGGCGCCGGTCGCTTCCGTCATCGCAAGCTGGCTATGCACGATGTTGGCCGTTCCCTTGTTGCCGACGCCGCCCTCGAGGATCGACAGGCGGACCAGCACCTCGCCACCGACATCCAAGGCAATGGCGCCGTTCAGTCGCGCATCGGTGATCTCGACACCCCAGGAGCCGGCGGGCACGCTGACCGCGATCGCGGTTTCCGTCGCCCCGCCGTGGACAACGCTGAGATTGCTCAACACCGCGCCGTCGCCCAGCACCAGCAATCCGTCGAGGCCGTCGCCGGTGATCCTGGTGCGCTTGCGGTCCGTGCCCCGCAGGCTGACGTCCGCCGGCACCACGACCCGCCGCGCGCCGTAGTCGTAAGTGCCCGGCCCCAGCACCACCACCGCCGAGCCGGTCGCGTCGGCGAGGGCGTCGATCAGCGCGTCGCAGTCGTCCAGGGCGGTGGCCCCGTCGGCGGCGACGAAGGCGGTGTTGGCGAGCCCCAGCTTGGCCGCCGTGACCGCGCCGTCGGCCAAGGCGTCGGCGCCCACGACGCCCTCGGCGATGGCGCCTTCGGTCACCGAGCCCGCCGCCATGGTGCCGCTGGTCGCCAGATTGCCGGCCGCGTCGCTGGTCACCACGAACAGCTGTCCGGTCTGGGCCGCATCGCTGGCCGCGGAATTGATCCCCGGCGCGGTGTAGGTGTTGGCGCCGGTGCCGAAGACCATCTGGTTGGTCCGGCTCGTCGTCGCCCCGACGCCGATCGCCGTGGCGTCGATGTGAAGGGCCCCGGCGCTCGCGCCGAAGGCCGAAGCCCCGTCGGCACTCGCCTGGGCAAGCCGGCCCACGGCGGTGGCGCGCATCGCGGTCGCCAGGGAGCCGTAGCCAAGGGCGGTGGCGAAACGCCCGGTCGCCTGTGAGACCGCGCCCACGGCGGTGGTGAAATTCGCACTGGCGAGGGAGGCTTGACCGACGGCCGTTGCTCCTTGGCCGTCCCCGCGCGCGGAATGGCCGAGGGCGGTGGCGGAAACCCCGGTCGCCTTGGAGACCGCGCCCAAGGCGGTGGCGAAATTCGCATTGGCCAGGGAAACTTGACCGACGGCCGTTGCTCGTGGGGCGCGCGCGCGCGCCAGTCGGCCCACGGCGGTCGTGTGATCCGCGCTCGCCTGGGAGATCTTGCCGAAGGCCAATGCGCCGATGCCGCTCGCCGCGGCATCCTCGCCGATGGCCACCGCGCCCGCCGCCAGCGCCCGCGCGCCGGTTCCATCGCCGTTCCCGTCATTGCCGATGGCGATGGCGCCCCGGTCGGCGGCCGCATCGCCGCCCTGCGCGTCCTCGCCGAGCGCGATGGCGTTCTCGCCGATGGCGTCGGCGCTTTCGCCGAGCGCGACCGAATTGACGGTTGTCGCCTGGGAGAGCGTGCCGAGCGCGACCGCATTGGCGGCCGACGCGCCACTGCTGGTGCCGATGGCGACCGCGCTGCCGCCGGTTGACGCCACGGAGAGAATGCCCATCGCGATCGCATTGTTGGCTGTCGCCATGGCGTTGGGGCCGATGGCGACCGCATTGGCGGCTGTCGCCATTGAAGTGTTGCCGAGGGCGATCGCATTGGCCGCGAATGCGTCGGAGGTGCGGCCGATTGCGACCGCGCCGATGGCCGTCGCCTGTGCGGCGTTGCCGAGGGCCACCGCATCGGTCGCGAGCGCGTCGGACCCGACGCCGAGCGCGACCGTATTGGCGGCGGTGGCATCACTGTTGATGCCGATGGCGACCGCATTGGCGGCGGTGGCATCGCTGGTGTTGCCGATGGCGACCGCATTGACCGCGAGCGCATCGGACGTACGGCCGAGTGCGACCACGCCCGCGAAAGTCGCCTCGCTGGAGTTGCCGATGGCCACCGCGTCGATGGCGGTCGCATCGGCGAAAATTCCGATCGCGACCGTATTGTCGGCCGTCGCCTCGCTGGTATTGCCGATGGCTAACGCATTGGTCGCGGTGGCGCTCGCGCCGTTGCCGCAGGCGAGCCGGCTGTTGTCACCACCCGAATCGGCGCCGAGGTCGCCATCGATGTTGGTGTCGGCATTGCCGGCATTGCTGGTGTCGAGCAGGCAGTCGTCGGCGAGCGCCGGCGCCGTTACCAGCGGCGCGGTCAGCATTCCAAGTGCCAGGGCACTCAAAAACGCGATCAATGTCCGTGCAACCGCTAAATCGAACCTATCCGTCTTCATCTTTGCCTCCCCCCGCAGCCGGGTCGAATTATGCCGAACCCGGTTCCTCCAAGCCATGCTCCGCGACGAAGCGGTTTCGAGCGCCAGACCTGCCCCGGCTTGGACCACGCTTGGAGCGTACCCATGGGGCGGTTGATCCGGGGGAGCGGGTGGCCGGTACCAATCTTGAAAGAGTCTAGCCGTTTCGTTTCCGGCGAGGCAAACGCAGCTCGGGCCGGGGCCGGTGGGATGGCGACGATTAGCAGGACCGCGTAGAGCACGACGAAGAGAACGTTCTTGACCGCCGGCAGCATGGGACTTTGGTTTGCGGCCAGGCTTATACCGACCTGCGATGAGTGCAACTCATCTCGGGTCAGCAAGCGCGACCGCGCCCCCGAGCAAAGCCGAGGAAAAGCCCGCGTGGCGTCCGGACGCCAGACAACCCGCAATGAGTTCCACTCATCGCGGGTCGATATCACCCGCCATGATGCGGCGGCCGACGAGGGCTTCGATGGACCCGGTGAATGCGGCGCCGCCCCGGGGCCGCCCTGGGGCCGCCCGATACGCTCCGAGCGGCGCGGCCGGTCCCGCGCGCCATCGTCTCCCACGCCCGCCGGCGGCGGGGCGGCCACGTCGGGCAACCGTCGATCGACGGGCCCGGGCGTCGTGGCGCCGTCGCCGCAGCCGGTCATGCGCGCATGCGGGCGCGACCTCGCCGGCTCGGCGCTCGCGGCCGAGGAATCGCGGTAAAATGTCGTAATCCCCGTCGTGGAGGAACGCCCGCCGTCGCCCGTTGCCCCGTCGGGCGGCGCGATGCGGGACGCCGGGGGCCACGAAGCGGGCAGGAAGGGCCATGCTCGACCCCCCCCCCCCCCCCGCATCGCGGAAGTTTCGTCAATTGAGTGCACCGTCACCGGAATCCGTCTTGCATCCCCGTGAATAACGCTTTGATTTGACTGGGGCTTTGTGACATCACGTAGACCACCGTCTGTGAGCGCCTACCGGGACGGGAACATATTCGGGGCGTGCCAGCATGCGGGATGTCCGATGCTGGTGAAGGCAGACGAACCGGGCCCGAGGCGTCAAGTCGGCTTCTAGCCAAAATTCACCGTTCGGAAGATGCCGAGGCTGAGGTCGGTTCATGGTTCACAACTAGTCGCCGAGGCCCGTCGAATCATCGGCTGGCTGGGATGCCTGCAAGACGTATGTAGTCGACAAAAGGCTGGAGCCTCGCAACAGGTGTTGTAGGCTGGAACAGGGGGAATAGTATGTCCAGCCATAGCGTGGTGCAGGTATCCGACACGCACCTCAGTCCGACCCACGGCTATTTTTACGACAATTGGCTCGTTTTCCTGGAGGAAATGGACGCGCTCGGACCCGATCTCGTTCTGCACACGGGCGACCTCTGCTTCAACGCACCGGACGAGCCGGAGGATCTCGTCTTCGCCCGCGCCCAAATGGATCGCCTGCGCTGCGATTGGCTGGCGCTGCCGGGCAATCACGACATCGGCGAGCCCGGCGAACGTCCGCGCCTCGGTCAGTCCGTAAACGCCAAGCGGCTCGGGCGATGGGATCGATCATTCGGCAAGGACCACTTCTGCCGCGATCTCGGCGAATGGCGGCTCGTCGGTATCGACAGCGAGCTGCTGGGGAGTGGCCTGGCCGAGGAACGTACCCAGGAAGACTTCCTCGAACGAACCCTACGGGAGGCCGGCGGGCGCCCGGTCGGCCTCTTTCTGCACAAGCCGTTGTTCCTCGCCGATCCGGGAAACGCCGAACAGGAGGGAGTCTGCGTGCCGCCAGAACCACGCGCCCGCTTGCTGCACTGTCTCGAGGACGCCGGGGTGCGCTTCGTCGCTTGCGGCCACCTGCATGGCTACCACCGCTCGAGGCTTGGCGCCATGGAGATCGTCTGGTGTCCCACTACCGCCTTCATCGACCCGCGCAAGACGTGGCCGGTCGAAGTATCGAACCGCGTTGGCTACCTCGAGTGGCGCTTCGAGAACGAAGACCATTCACATCGTTTCGTCGAGCCATCCCGGCTCGCCAACATCGACCCGCGCAAGACGTGGCCGGTCGAAGTATCGAACCGCGTTGGCTAACTTCGAGAACGAAGACCATTCACATCGTTTCGTCGAGCCATCCCGGCTCGCCAACATCGATCTCACCAACTGGACCAGTGCCCACGGCACGACGACCAACCTCCCGCCGAGACCCCTCGACCGCTCGACGTGAGCCGCCGCCACAATCGTTGCCGTGATTCTGACCCGCACCCGATGGAGGTCAAAAGCTGGCGGCATAGTGCCCGTCGAGACGACATGGCCCCCAGGCGCACTCTTAGCCGAGGCTGTTGAAAAAGTCGGTTGTCAGGCGGCGCGAGGATTCACCCGATTTGATCTTGCAGGGAGAGGATGACATCAGGGACCATCTCAACGGCGCTGCGAGCCCTCTGGACTGGATTTTGAATGCGTCCACCGGTCCCTTCGTGTTGATGATGCACGACACCGCTCTGTGGGCAAGAAATTTCCAGCCTTGGGCCTAAAACCGACTTTTTCAACAGCCTCAGCCACAAGGCGACATGCGCCTGCCTAATCGTTTATACTCTCAAACCTCTGGTCTGATCTGGCTTGAACTAGGGAGGGAGAAAATGGCGATCTTCACGCACGTCGTCCTGGGAACCAACGATCTCGGCAAGGCGACCGAATTCTATGACGCCGTGCTCGGCACGCTTGGTGCAAAGAATCTCGGCCCTCTGGGTGAGAACATGGTGATGTACGGAGCCAACGAACCCGAGTTTTTGGTAACCAGACCCGCCGATGGCCAACCGGCCACTCATGCGAACGGCGGTACGGTCGGCTTTGCCGCGCCAAATCGTGATGCAGTGCACAAGTTTCATGAAGCGGGTCTCGCAAATGGTGGCTCCAATGAGGGCGAGCCCGGTCCGCGTAACTTCACGCCTACCGCCTACGCTGCATATTTGCGCGATCCGGATGGCAACAAAATCTGCACCTACTGTTTCGTGGAAGAATAAGCTAAGAGCGGACCGTCTCCGCCATGGGCCTCCCTGCCCGAGTGACGGCCGATCATCGGAACCTACGCACGTTCGGGTTGTGAGTCCACGTGACCAATCGGGGCGACCGGTTAGTCCGCCGAAGCTCGCTGTCGATCATCATTCTCCGTCAAGCACATCCTAATGTTATGGGGAATTCTGGCAGTACACCGGACGTGATCCGGGCGAAAGCCGACATTCGTCCGACCGGCGCCATCGCAAGTGGCCATGCCCACTCTGTACACTCGCCACCATGCTCCGCCTCGCCCTCCTACTCACGCTCCTTGCCACCCTCGCCCTGGCCGACGTCAACGGCCCAGCCCGCGTGATCGACGGCGACAGGATCGAGGTGGCCGTTCCGCCGCCCACAAGGTCCGGCCCCCTGGCCGTAAGCGGGTCGCCCGAGGCCGCCCATCCGCCCAGGCCTACCCCTTCTTCCGCTCCAAAAACGGCTTCATCATTTTCCGCTGCTGGCCGGTTTCGTGGGCGGCAATATAGGCTTGTATACTTTCCGTGTAAGCGCCGCCCGCGGTCGGCCAACGGAGAGGCGACCGGGGAGACGGGAAATGAAACAACGCACGCGGCACGTCACTCGCCGCGCGTTCCTAGCCTCCATGGCGACCTTGGGCGCAATGTTCTCGTTCGCCCGCCCCTCCAAGTCCACCGCCGCCGCGACGCCGTTGACCAAGGCGATCCCGAAAACGGGTGAGCGGCTGGCGGTCATCGGCATGGGGTCGTGGCTGACGTTCAATGTCGGCGACGACAAGTCGGCGCGGGAGATCCGCGTCCAGGTGCTCAGGGCGTTCTTCGAGGCCGGTGGCGGAACGATCGATTCGTCTCCCATGTACGGCACATCGGAGGAAGTGATCGGTTATTGCCTGAAACGTATCCCCAATTAGGACGGGCTGTTCGCCGCGACCAAGGTATGGACGCCGCTACAATGGTACGGCGTCCAGCAGATGCGGCGCTCCGAGCACCCGTGGGGCCAGGGGCCATTCAATTTGATGCAGGTCCATAACCTGTGGTCGTGGGAGGCGCACCTGGAAACCCCGCTGAATTGGAGGGCCGAAGGCCGCATCCGCTACATCGGCGTCACCACGTCCCACGGCCGCCGCCACGAGGAGTTGGTGAAAATTATGGCCTCGGCGCCGATCGACTTCGTCCAGTTCACGTACAACATGCTCGACCGCCGGGCCGAGCCGCGGCTGCCGCCGTACGCCGCCGAGCGTCGCCTGGCGGTGATCATCAACCGGCCGTTCCAGGGGGGTGGCCTGTTCGACCGTTTCGAACGCCATCCGCCGCCCCCATGGGCGGCCGAGTTTGATTGCGCCAACTGGGCTCGGTTCTTCCCCGAATTCATAGTCTCCCACCCGGCTGTCACCCGTGCTATCCCGGCGACGTCCAGGGTCGGCCACATGCGCGAGAACATGGGCGCGGCCCGGGGCCGCCCGCCGAATCCCGAGACCCGCCGGCGGATGATCCGATACGTGGAGACTCTCTGAACCGCGCCGGTAGGGGATGGCGGCGCCAACTCGCCGTTCGCCAAGGCGATCATGGACGGGACGCAGCTATTTTCGAAGATGCGCCGGCCCGTTATTGTCACCGCCGAGCAGACGCTGCGGTATTCCGACGTGCGCAAGGCCGACCACCCGCCTCCACCGGACCGTGCACCTGCGCGGAGACCGTGATTATGGGCTGTGCCGGAATGGCAAGTTTTCGCGGCCAGCTCCAGGAGGCCATCGCGATCCCCGTGATCGAGCCCCGCCAGGCCGCCGCGACCGCGGCTCTCGGCGCGGCCCGGCTTGGATACGCGTGAGGCGGCACGATGGAAAGACAACAGAATCGCGGGAGGTAAATTCATGACCATGACCGGCGCACCCGAGGCGGACGTCGATCTCGCGGCGAGGCTCTTCGAGGCACTGCGCGCCAACACCTTCGACGGGATCGGCATCACCCGGGCGAGCTATGGCGACGGCGAGCAGTTCGGGCATGACCTGATCGCCGAAGCGGCGCGCGAGCTCGGGCTCGAGGTGACGATCGACTTCGCGGGCAACCTCTATGTCACGCTGCCCGGACGCGACCGGGGCGCAAAGCGAGTCATCCTCGGCTCGCACATGGACTCGGTCCCGCAGGGCGGCAACTTCGACGGCGCCGCCGGCGTGCTGGCGGGCCTGGCCGTGGTCGCCGGCCTGAAGAAAGCGGGCGTGGCCCCGGAAATGGACGTCGCCGCCATGGCGATCCGCGCCGAGGAAACGACTTGGTTCCCCTATTCCTTCATCGGCAGCCGCTCCGCTCTCGGAACGCTGGCGGCGGAGGTACTCGACAATGTCCGACGCTCGGACACGAACCGGAACGTCGCCGAGCACATGGCCGAGCGCGGCTTCGACCCCGATTCCGTACGCCGGGGAGAGAAGCACCTGAGCCCGGAGAACACGGCGGTCTTCATCGAGGCGCACATCGAGCAGGGGCCCGTCCTGGTCGAGGAGGGCCTGCCGATCGCCGTGGTAACCGGCATCCAGGGTTCCGCGCGCTGGCGCCACGCCCGCATCAGCGGAAAATACGGCCATTCGGGCGGTGTCCCACGCGCCTATCGCCAGGATGCGGCAGCGGCATTCATAGAATTTGCCTACCGCGTCGATCGCCGTTGGATCGAGCTCGACGAGGCCGGCGAGCAGATGGTCGCGACCTTTTGCACCCTCAACACCGACCCGGAGCGGGCGACCATGATGCGGATAGCGGGCGAGATCGCATTCAGCCTCGATATCCGCGCTATCTCGCGGGCGACGCTCGATGGGATGGAAGCGCTCGTCGCCGAAATCGTCCCCGAGATCGAGGCGCGCCGGAGGGTGACGTTCGAACTCGGCCCGAACACCGGCACCAGGCCCGCGATATCGGATCCCGAGATCCGCGCCGGGCTTGCGGCGACGGCATGCCGTACCGGCATCCCCTTCAAGGAGATGCCGAGCGGTGGCGGGCACGACACCCAGGCCTTCCTCGAGGCGGGCATCCCCTCGGCGATGCTATTCATACGCAACGGAAACGACAGCCACAATCCGGACGAGGCGATGGAGATCGACGACTTCGCTCGGGCCTGCGAAGTGCTGATCGGCTACGTGGCGACTCGGATCTGAGGGCCTTTCGGGGTCTTGCGCCGCTCTCTTCGGTAGGGGTGACGGGCCGCCCGATGGCTGGGCCCGTGCTCGCGGAGTTCCGGCGCATCATGAAAGCAGCGGTCGAACGCCTTCGGGCAGCGCGTCGAGTATCGGCGGCCAGGGGGCGGGGCGGGAATGACATGTGCTACCGTCCCCGGACGTCGTGACATAACCCAGTGAAAGGACCGTGGCGATGGCGACCATCCAGCAACTCAAGATCGAACCGATGACCGAAGAGAGTTTCGCCCCCTTCGGTGAACTCTGGGATGCGGCGGATCGGCCCGGGGATCACCGCGTCAGTGCGCCGACCGTGTACAAATACGAGGGGCGAACCACGGTGAACGTGATTTGGCAGCCCCACGACGGCTTCACCTTCAACGAGCTGGAGCGTCATTGGGGCGTTACCCAGAGCTTCATTCAGTTGTCCGGGCCACCGGCCGTGGTCTGTGTCGCCGCGCCCACCGAGACCGAGGATCCGACGGACGTGCCCGACCCGGCCGATGTCCGTGCCTTCCTGATCGATCCGGCCAAGGGCTATTCCTACAAGCGGGGAACCTGGCACTGTTTGAACCGGCACATTCTGGTCCCACCGGGGGCGACGTTCGTGATCCTGAATTCCGATCCCAACCCGACACAGATGGTGAATTACGAAACCAGTACCGGCACCATCTATCAGGATCTCGGATCCGATGCGGAACCGGAAACCGTCGAACACGCGCGCAACTACGCTATTATTTTTGAAATCACGCTTTAGGGTGTGCCATCGCTATTGTGCAAATGAGGTAAAACCGGGTCGTTCTCCTTCGGCGGCATGCGCGACGCCGACGGCATCGACCAAGAGATCGAGTTCGCGGTTCGTCGGCCGCATCCGCCCAGCGGCCGACCCGGGCGACCATTGCCCTCTATCGACGATTACCGCTATACCGCGTCGGGTAAATCAGAGTTCGAGGTCTACGGGCAAGGAGAGACTAGGCGACCTCTGGTGCAGGCTTCGCCAAGCTTCCATGGCAACCTGTTGAGCGTCTTGGATGACCTTGTCTTCGTCCATGGTAAGGACCTGACTGTCCCGCATCACCCACTCACCGTCAACCATAACCGACTCGACATCGCTGGCTTGAGCATAGTGGACGAGACTGGAGGTCAAATCCAGCAACGGCGTTAGATGTGGTCGGTCTAATCGGATTACCGACAGGTCCGCCTTCTTACCCGCCTCCAAAGTCCCCAGGTCGTCCCGCCCTAGAGCACGTGCGCCATTCACGGTTGCCCACGAAAGTACCTCCGCCGGTGTAGGATTGTACCCGTCGCCCCGCATCCCTCGGTTGACCACGATGCCAATTCGCATGGCGTCGAACATATCCTCCGACATATTGTCAGTGCCCAGAGTGAGATTAACGCCGGCGTCGACCAGTGCCGGCACTTTGGCCAGCCGGTGATATCCGCGGCGTGAGCTGGACGCAGCGCAATGCACCGCAGTGACACCCTTGCGGCCCAGCATATCAATATCCGAAGAGTCGCACCAATGACAGTGAGCAGCCAACACGTCCCGATCCAGCCAGCCGTGGTCATCCAGATACTGGGCTGATGTTCTGCCTCGCGTCATGACCTTCACCTGCTCGACTTCCTGCGGCGACTGAGCAAGGTGAACCGTACGGCCCAGTCCGCGAGATCGAGCCAGCTCTCGGAGTTCGTCGAGTATCCACGGAGAGCAACTATCGGGGGCGTGAGCGGAAACCAGGCAGCGAACACGGCCGTTTAAGGTGTCGTGGTGGCGGTCGATGAGGTCAACGGCCAGCTGGAGGGAAGCCTCGCCCAAACTCCGGTCGTACTGGTAGCCCTTAGCCCAGATTTCGGTGACCTTGGCGTCCGAGACTGACTCACAAAGGTAGAGACGGAGACCACTGTCAGCCATGGTATCGGCATATGAGGAAACCGCGAGCATGGGGTCTACGATGGTAGTTGTCCCGGAGCGAATAGCTTCCAGGCAACCCAAAGAGGCCATGGCTCTGCGTTGGCCGTCGGTCATGGCGTGGATGATGGGCATCATGTACCCATAAACCACTTCCATGATATTTTGACCCATATCCTCTACGCCGCCTCGAAGGACGGTGAGGGTGGTGTGGGTATGAGAGTTGATGAACCCCGGGATCACGGCGCATCTTGGAAGGGCAATTCGGGGGAAGTTCGGATAACGGGCAATCAAATTCCGTGAGGTCCCCACCTCGACGATAGTGTTACCCTGCAAGGCGAGCGCTCCGTTTCGAAGTACCTGCCCTGGCGTACCACCAGTTAACACAGTTGTATCGGTTATAAGGGCATCCATAATTCAGTCTCACTACATAGGATCTGGTTCACGAATACCCTAGCCCCGGAATCAACTGCTCCGTCGATTACGGTTCGGGGCAGGGTGTACAAAACAGCTGGTCCTGCTAGGAGCTGACGTGACCAACATTCCCAGATGGCCGTCGGCTCCCGCCATCAGAGTAGCTATCTCGGACCTTGACGGCAATTGCGAGGTTGACGGGCGTGGGCGGAACGCTCCGCTCACCTACCGAACCGGTGCCGAGGGCGCTCTCATCGCGCTCATGGCCAATATGCCGTCATCAAGGCACACGTCTCCCGTGGCTTTCCTCTCTACGCCAACCGCTGCGTGGGTCAACCGGCACCGGCGGCGCCAGCAGCCGGGCGATGCGTGCCAGGATCTGCCCGAACATCCGTCCCAACACTGCAGCCTTGGCCTCTGGAAGGCGACAAATGGGTCATCAGCTTCCGTTCAGTATTCCCTGATATTACTGGGAATCCTAAGTGTCTGGCCCGAAAAGAGTTGAGTGATTTCAGTCAGTTGTGATTCACTGTTTGTATTTAGCAACCAGGGAGACACAACATGTGGACCAAAATCACTCGCCCGAAGTATGAACGCGACCTGCTGCGCTACGCAAGCGACCTGACGGATGGAGAATGGAAGGTGCTGGAGCCGTTGCTGCCTCGCGCCAAAGCGCTGGGACGGCCTCGGACGACGGCATTGCGCGAGGTGGTGAACGCGATCCTCTACCTACTGCGTAGCGGCTGTCCATGGCGCATGCTGCCCCGGGACTTCCCGCCACGCTCGACGGTGCAGCGCTACTTTTATCTCTGGCGGGACGACGGCACCTGGTCCGAGGTCAACCGGCAACTGCTGGTCGCGGCGCGCGAGGCCGAGGGCCGCGCGGCCGGCCCGTCGGCCGGTATCATCGACAGTCAGAGCGTAAAAACCACGGAAAGCGGCGGTATCCGGGGCTTCGACGCCGGAAAGAAAGTCAAGGGCCGCAAGCGTCACATCCTCACCGACACCGGCGGCCTGCTGGTCGCGGTCGTGGTCCACGGCGCCGAGATCCAGGACCGCGACGGCGCGCCGGCGGTGTTCGCCGCCATCCCCCGCCACTTTCCCCGCCTGCGCCACGTCTTCGCCGACGGCGCCTATGCCGGGCCCAAGCTCGAGGGCGCACTGAAGCGGATCGGCCGCTGGTCGCTGGAGATCGTCAACCGTCCCGCGGGCGTGAAGGGCTTCCAACTCCTGCCCCGCCGATGGGTCGTCGAGCGCACGCTCGCCTGGCTCAATCGAAACCGGCGGCTGGCCAAGGACTTCGAGACGGCCATCGAGACCGCCGAGGCCTGGATCTTCCTCGCCAGCATCCAACTCCTCACGCGCCGTCTCGCAAGAGCCTGAAAACACTCGATTCATTTCGAGTCGGACTCTAAGGGAACTCCAGACATGGAAATGGCGAAAGCAGACATGCCGCTTCAAGCAGAGGCGCGCACGTGTGCGCCAGGTCGCACATATCGATCCAGTGCCGAATAGGTGGCGTGGCGAGTGTGCCGCTTTTCCGCCTTAGCGTGATTTCACTTTGGCGGAATCGCATCGTTGGCCTTCAGTACCGTGCTACCCTCGGCGCTCTTTACGAAATCCAGGAACGCCCTGACCTTGGCCGAGGGGTCGGCCCTGGTTACCAGATAGGCTTCGCGGGTGAACGGGTAGGTGCCGGCTTCGACGTTGACGACCGTCGGCGCGACGCCATCATAGGCGAGCGCCTCGACCTTTCCCTTGCTGCGACGAACTCGGGTTGTCGTCGTCATACCTATCGCCCCGGCGGTCGCCGCCAGGTCTTTCGCCATCTGACCCGACTTCTTGTTGACCTTGACCCAGGAGGCCATCTTGAGATTCGTCAGGCAAGGAATGCCCTCGCGCATTAACGCGGCATCGACCTCCTTGTCGGGCCGCGTGCGTGGCTGGATCACCAGGTCTGATCCGCCCAACGTCTTCCAATTTGTCACCTTGCCAGAATATATGTCGCAAATTTGCGCGCCGGTCAGATTGTCCACCGAGATTCCCGAATTGACGCCGAACACCACCGCGATCTTTGCGATCGTGTGCACGGTCATCCCACGTTTGGCAAGCGCCGCCGGATCGGCGCCATGGCTTGCCGTCGCGATGTCGATTTGGCCTTCCTCCAGCGCCATTAGGCGCGCCTTCGTACCAAGACCTTTGCCGATTTCGACCGCCATTCCGCCCCGCGATTCAGCGAAGGCCTTGCCGAGCGCCTTGGCGAGTGGTTTTACCCCGCTGGAGCCGTCGATCCGAAGTGCTTCTTGTGCGCCCGCCGTCGCCGGAATCAGTAGCGAAAGACCCAGTACTGCCACCGCGATGACAAGTTTCGGTTTTGTCATGACTTGTCCTCCCGATACGCAACGATTGTCCACCATGCGTGCCTAGCTCTCTTGGAGGCAACCGCGGTTGGAAGTTTAGCGTAGTGGTGCGGGTTGCTCTAACGACCAGCCGAATGTGACGAATGGGTCATACCCGGACGAACCGGGCGACGGCCTCCATGACCGGAGTCACCTGAAAGCCGAAACTCCGTCACTCGTGGCGGGAGTATATCCCATCTGGCGCGGCTGTCGGTAATTCTCTGTTTTGCATGGGTTTTTGATCCGTATCGCATACGACCGTTCGTGAGGGCCTACCGGGTCGCGAACATTTTGGCGGTATGCGACGAAGAGAGATGTCTTCACCCGAATCGCCAGTTCGCCCGCGGCATGGCTTTCGCCGAACATTGGCCCAGAGAGGCCAAGCTGAAAGCCCAGCTCACTCGTATCCGCGACGCCGACTTTCCATGCCCCTCAGCCGCTTGGCGGGGCGTATCTGGCCCGAGCCTCCTTGGCGGCGGCCATTGCCGAGACGGCATCGGCCGAAGTGAGCAGCTTCGTCGTGGCGCCGTGGGCGAATGACCCCAAGGAGCCAACCAACATCGAGAGAGCAGTCATGGAAACGTCGTCGTCGCACTCCATGATCACGATGATGTCCTGTTGGCCGAGGCAGAAAAAGTAATGGTGCAGTTTTCCGCCGACCGCTTCGATGGCCGCGCGGGCCATCGCCTCCCGATTCTGTGGCTCATCGACCAATCCCTTGATTGCGTCCGTGGTATAGCTTCCAGACCACATGTAGAATGCCATTCTCGCCTCCCGGGTTGTGCCGTCGATTGATGATTTAGCCGGCCCCCGAAGACTACACGAGCAGCCCCCGCTCTCCACCACGTATCATTCCAACGGAGCTAACCAGGGTCTCTAGCTGGCCGCCGATGGAGAAAGTGGGTCATACCCAGACCAACCCGGCGGCGGCCCGAATTACGGTGACATGGGCTCATTTCGGTCCGGCTGCATCCGACTTTGGTTTGCGGCCAGGCTTATACCGACCTGCGTTGAGTGCACTTCATCGCGGGTCGGCAAGCGCGACCGCGCGCCCGAGCAAAGCCGAGGGAAAGCCCGCGTGGCGTCCGGACGCCAGACAACCCGCCATGAGTTCTATTCATTGCGGGTCGATATTACCCGCCATGATGCGGCGGCCGACGAGGGCTTCGATGGACCCGGTGAATGCGCCGCCGCCCCGGGGCCGCCCCGGGGCCGGCCTGGGGCCGCCCGATACGTTCCGAGCGGCGCGGCCGGTCCCGCGCGCCATCGTGCCCTCGCCCGCGGCCGACGTGGCGCCATCGCCACGGCCGGAAAGGCGCGCATGCGGGAGCGACCTCGCCGGCTCGGCGCTCGGGGCCAAACAAATCGCGGTAAAGGCGTCATCCCCGTCGTGGAAGAACGCCCGCCGTCGACCGTTGCCCCGTCGGGCGGCGTGACGCGGGACGCCGGGGGCCATGAAGCGGGCAAGACCGGCCATGCCCGACCCCGCCCCCCGCATCGCGGAAGTTTCGTCAATTGAGTGACCGTCACCGGAATTGCCGGTTTCGGGCCACGTCCAGGTCGCGTCCAGGCCTACGCCAGACCAACGGCAAAAGGCGCCGGGGGCGAGGGCCCCGGGCCACCCCTCGGCCCCCTGGCGGCGGCTCGCCCGGACCCGCCGGGTCGTCGACGGAAGACGCGGCCGGCCCGCCCGCGTCGGCTATCCCGCCGCGCCGCCGCCCGGCCGCGCGACCCCGGGCGGGATAGCCGACGCGGAAAAAGCGCGGAAACCGGGGCGTTTTCACGGCCCTAGCCGCCCCGTGACCCGCCGCGCCGGGCGCCACCTCATAGCCATGGAATTCGCGAGCGCGTCGGGCGCATCGCCGACGCGCTCGCGCCGCCCCGACGCCCCCGGGGAGCGGGAAATGACGACGTTTTCGCCGAAACGACCCCGGAACCCGGCATTTGTCGGCCTCCGCCCTGTCGCGGCCGGTTTGCCCGCCGTCGGGGCGTGGTGATAGTTTGCCCCGATCGCATATTGCCGGAGTTGCACGATGACCGCGCTCGCGACCTCTTCCCCGGCCCCGACGCGGTCGGAACACGCGGCGGAAATGTCGGCCTACCTGCGGGCGGGCGAGGAACGCGCCCGGGCGGTCGGCAATCGCAGTCCGATCCGCCTCGGCGGCGAGGGCGGCCTCGATCCCGGGATCCTGGAGGCCTATCGGCGGCACGGCTTCTATGTCTTCGAGGGCGTGATCGACGCGGACGAGGTCGAGGCGCTGCGCCGGGACGCGAACGAGATGCTGGAACGCGCGCCGGTCCGGCCCGGAGCGGCGGTCGATGCCCGGGGTCGCCCCGCGCTCGGCCGCGACTTCGCGCGCGAGCCCTACACCTTCATCAAGCCGCTCTCCGATCCCTGGGGCGGCACCGGGCTTCTGGGTGGCCGGCACCCGAGCCGGATGACCGAGCCCGCGCCCGACGCCGACGCGCCCCGCGACGTGGTCTATCTGATGTATGGCATGTGCCAGTCGATGCCGGCCGGGCTCCGCCTCTATGGCCACCCCCGGCTGCTGGCCGTGGCCCAGTCGATCAACGGACCCGACTTCGTGCCCTACAACGACGCGATCTTCGTCAAGCAGCCGGGCCTCGGCGGCTCCGTCGCCTGGCACCAGGACGGCGTCACCCATTGGGACAATCCCGAATGGGACGAGGGCATCCACGGCTTCAACTTCCAGGTCCAGCTCTACCCCACGACGGCGGCGAACGGCCTGTGGGTGGTGCCGGGCAGCCATAAATCGGGCCGCGTCGATATCAAGGCCAAGGTGGCGGCGAACGGCGGCGGCGACCGATTGCCCGACGCGGTGCCGTTGATCTGCGCGGCGGGCGACGTCACGATCGTCAACCGGCAGATGCTGCACGGCTCCTTCGCCAACACCTCGCCCGATATCCGGATCTCGCTCACCTTCGGTTTCCACCGCCGGGCTTCGGTGCTGGGCCAGCGCGGCGCCCTCAAGATGAAGCCCGACGAGGTCTATGACGAACAACGGATCTTCGAGCGCTCCGCCGTGATCGCCGTCGCGATCGACGCCCGGCGGCGCGACCGGCCCGACGAAACCCCCTTCGCCTACCAACCCTTCGCCGGCCGGGAAGCGGAGTTCGCCCACGGCGACGAAACCCTCGAGCGGGTGATCCGCGACTACAACACCAAGGATCTCGCGATCTAGAGTCTTTCAGGGTTGCTCCCGGCCACCCACTCCCGGCCACCCACCGCCAAGCCTCGACGGAGGTCAATACTTGGCGGGCACGTAGAGGTTGGCGGGGATCGTCGCGCGCTCGTAGTCGGGATTGAAGACGCGGTCGGGCAGGTCGACATCGTCGTGCGACACCTCGCGGTAGGGCACCTGGTCCAGCAGGTGGTCGATGCAGTTCAGCCGCGCCCGCTTCTTGTCGTTCCCCTCGACGATCCACCAGGGGGCCTCGGGGATGTTGGTGCGATCGAACATCTCCTCCTTCACCTTGGTGTATTCCTCCCAGCGGATCCGGGATTGCAGATCGATCGGCGAGAGCTTCCACTGTTTCATCGGATCGTTGATTCGCATCAGGAAGCGAAGCTGCTGTTCCTGGTCCGTGATCGAGAACCAGTATTTGACCAGCTTGATGCCCGAACGTACGAGCATCCGCTCGAATTCCGGCACGTCGCGGAAGAATTGCTCGACCTGTTCGGGCATGGCGAAATCCATCACCCGCTCGACGCCGGCGCGGTTGTACCAGGACCTGTCGAACAACACGATCTCGCCACCCGCCGGCAGGTTCGCGACGTAGCGTTGGAAATACCACTGGGTCTGTGCCCGTTCGCTCGGCGCGGGCAGGGCCACGACGCGACAGACGCGCGGGTCGAGACGCTGGGTGATCCGCTTGATGACACCACCCTTGCCGGCCGCGTCGCGTCCCTCGAAAATCACGACCAGTTTGTAGCCGGTGCGGATCACCCAGTCCTGCAGCTTTACGAGTTCCGTCTGCAGGCGCAGCAGCTGGCGAAAATACGCGGGCCGATCGACGCTGCCGGCGCTATCGAGCGTCGTGACCCGGCCCAGCAGGTTTTCCAACCGGTCATCGTCGATCTCCATCTCCAGCTCTTCGTCGAGACTGTCCTCGAGTTCGAGTCGGACCCAGGATTTCGCCTTCGCATCTTCGGAATGGTCGCGCATCGCGGATTTCGCCTTCGCTTCGGCCTGCCCGTCCCCTTTCGTCGGCGCGCCCGAGGACGGCATGAGAATACGACACCGAGGTGTCGGCGTCTCGCGGCTCGGAGCGGTCGAACTATATCCCGCCACTATAGAGCACTTCGGGTTTTGGCCGGGCCACCCTCTCCCCCGGCTCGTTCCCCCGGGGTACCATCGGCGGGAGGTTGGGCCGGGTCGGGCGCCGGGACCGGACCCGAAAGGGCCTATTCCGGGCACGGCGGCGAGGAAATGGCGCGGAGGCGCGGCATGGAGCGCGAGGAGACGACGCGACCCTTCGAGGACTTGCGGGTGGTGGATGCAAGCCGGGTTCTGGCGGGGCCCTCTTGTTGCCAATTGCTGGCCGACTTGGGCGCGGACGTCATCAAGATCGAAAGCCCCGAGGGCGACGAGAACCGTCGCTGGCCGCCCCTGATGGCGAACGGCATCAGCAGCAACTACGCGAGCGTCAATCGCGGCAAGCAGGGGATCACCCTCGATCTGAAGAACGAGGCGGCCGGCCCGACGTTGTGGTGCACAGCTTCCTGCCCAAGACCGCGTGCCGCCTGGGCCTCGATGCCAAAGAGCTTCGCCGCCGCCATTCCCGCTTGATCGTCTGCTCGATCTCCGGCTACGGGACCGAGGGGCCGCTCGCCGACAAGCCCGGCTACGACCTGATGGCGCAGGCCTTCGGCGGCGCGATGTCGGTCACCGGTTACGAGGGCGGCCCGCCGGTCAGAACCGGTGTCTCCTTCGTCGACATGTCGACGGGGCTTGCCGCCCATGGCGCCATCGCCACCGCCCATTTCGAGCGTACGCGGACCGGCCAGGGCACCTGGGTGCGCGCTTCGCCGCTGGAGACGCTGGTCGCGGAACTCGGCTATCACGCCGTCGCCTGGCTACGGGGGCGGGAGCCGCCGGAAAAGCAGGGCTCCGGCGCCAAGGGGCTGGCGCCCTACCAGGCCTTCCGCTGCCGCGACGGCCATGTACTGGTCGGCGCGCCCAACGACGGCGCCTGGGCGCGTCTCTGCGCCGCGCTCGAGGATCCGGGTCTGGCCGCCGATCCGCGTTTCGCCGGCAAGAAAGCCGGGTTGAACACAAGGACGCGCTGGTCGAGCTGCTGGAGGTGCATTTCCTCGCCCGCGATGCCGCCGAATGGGCCGAATTGCTGGAGCGCCACGCCATCGCCGTTTCGCCGATCCAGAGCATCGACCGGCTGATGGAGCACCGACAGACGCGAGCCAACGACATGGTGATCGAGGGGCGGGACGGCGCGGGGCGCGCCTGGCCCCTCGTCGGCGCGCCCTTCAAGCTCGGTGCCGGCGCGATCAGCGATCGCGCCCCGCCGGGCCTTGGCGAGCACACGGACGAGATCCTGGCCGACGAACTGGGCCGGGACGCGGCGGAGATCGCCCGACTTCGCCGCGACGGCAACCTCTGACCCACATCGTCGGATTGCGAATTTCGTCGCCATGATTTATGCTTAAGAGTCTTAAAGTGAATCGATTCGGCTGCCACGGTCGCGATACGTTCGACCGTGCACGGTCCGAATCGCGATGCTTCGGCTAGAGCGGATCCAGTTCGATCCGAACCGCCCGGCGACCCGCTCGCCCGGTTCAACCACCCGCCGATCGTACCCCGGGGTTGGCCGGGAGAGCGGGCGGCCAGGACCAAACCTGAAAGGGTCCAGGTCGATGAGTACGGCACGAATGAGCGAGGGACCGTACGTGGAGCGCCGGCTTCGGCGCTGGCTGGTCGATTTCCAGGCCCTGCTCTGGATCGAGGGGGCGGCGCTGGACTGTTCCGTCCAAGATATCTCTCCAGGGGGCGCCCGGGTGCGGCTGTCGGGCGCGCGCGACGCCACCGTCGGTTCGATGGTCGAGCTGGAATTGGACGACTACCCGCCGATCGTCGCTGACGTCCGCCACCGCGACGATTACACCATGGGGCTCATGTTTCTCCATGGGCCGGATGAGGAGGCCTCCTTCGGCCGCTATCTGATCGCCAGCCGGCCCGCCCGGCCCGAGCCAGGCAAGACGGTTGGCCTCCCCGCCACCCTGATGCCACAGCGGGCGGGGGCCGACTGCGTCATCGTCAACATCTCCCGCTCGGGCGCCGGCGTCACGGTGGCCGAAGCCCACGGCCTCGCCGTCGGCGACGAGGTCCGCATCGCCATCGACGACCACGGCGAGTTGGGCGCCACGGTCCGGCGCGTCGTCGGCAACGAGATCGGCGTGAAGTTCGACAAGGCCATCATCGGCGATTTGCCGGAGTAGCGCCGGCGCGGTAATGCTTCTCGCCTTGCCGGTTGCGCGAGGTGACGTCGCATGTCCTTGGAAGTCTGGCTTGCCTTCGCCGCCGCCTCGGCGGTATTGCTGACCATTCCGGGGCCGACGGTGTTGCTGATCGTGGCCCACGGCGTCAGCCATGGCCGGCGCGCGGCGCTCGCCACGGTGGCGGGCGTGGCGCTCGGCGACTTCGCGGCCATGACCGCCTCCATGGCCGGCCTGGGCGCGCTATTGGCGGCCTCGGTGATGCTTTTCACCGTGCTCAAATGGTTCGGCGCCGCCTATCTGGTCTATCTCGGCATCAAGCTCTGGCGCGCGCCGGTCGAGGACGCGGCGGACGAGGCGCCGCCACTGGCGTTCAGCGGCCGGCGGATCTTTTTCCATGCCGTCGCGGTGACCGCCCTCAACCCCAAGAGCATCGTCTTCTTCGTCGCCTTCCTGCCGCAGTTCATCGATCCCGAGGCCCCCTTGATGGCGCAGCTGGTGCTCCTGGAGGCGACCTTCCTGGCGCGCGCCGCCTTGAACGCCACGCTCTTCGCCCTCGGCCCCGCCGCCGCGCGCCGCGCGATCCGCCGGCCAGCCGTGCAACGCGCGGTGAATCGGGCGGGCGGTGGCCTGCTGATCGGCGCCGGTGTCGTGGCGGTGGCTTGGAATCGCGCCTCTCAGAGTCCGACTCGAAATGAATCGAGTGTTTTCAGGCTCTTGCGAGACGGCGCGTGAGGAGTTGGATGCTGGCGAGGAAGATCCAGGCCTCGGCGGTCTCGATGGCCGTCTCGAAGTCCTTGGCCAGCCGCCGGTTTCGATTGAGCCAGGCGAGCGTGCGCTCGACGACCCATCGGCGGGGCAGGAGTTGGAAGCCCTTCACGCCCGCGGGACGGTTGACGATCTCCAGCGACCAGCGGCCGATCCGCTTCAGTGCGCCCTCGAGCTTGGGCCCGGCATAGGCGCCGTCGGCGAAGACGTGGCGCAGGCGGGGAAAGTGGCGGGGGATGGCGGCGAACACCGCCGGCGCGCCGTCGCGGTCCTGGATCTCGGCGCCGTGGACCACGACCGCGACCAGCAGGCCGCCGGTGTCGGTGAGGATGTGACGCTTGCGGCCCTTGACTTTCTTTCCGGCGTCGAAGCCCCGGATACCGCCGCTTTCCGTGGTTTTTACGCTCTGACTGTCGATGATACCGGCCGACGGGCCGGCCGCGCGGCCCTCGGCCTCGCGCGCCGCGACCAGCAGTTGCCGGTTGACCTCGGACCAGGTGCCGTCGTCCCGCCAGAGATAAAAGTAGCGCTGCACCGTCGAGCGTGGCGGGAAGTCCCGGGGCAGCATGCGCCATGGACAGCCGCTACGCAGTAGGTAGAGGATCGCGTTCACCACCTCGCGCAATGCCGTCGTCCGAGGCCGTCCCAGCGCTTTGGCGCGAGGCAGCAACGGCTCCAGCACCTTCCATTCTCCATCCGTCAGGTCGCTTGCGTAGCGCAGCAGGTCGCGTTCATACTTCGGGCGAGTGATTTTGGTCCACATGTTGTGTCTCCCTGGTTGCTAAATACAAACAGTGAATCACAACTGACTGAAATCACTCAACTCTTTTCGGGCCAGACACTTAGATGCGGCTCCCAAACGCCTTCCTTTGCCGCCTTCGGCGCAAATAGCACGACACGTTTTCCTTCGTGCAAAATCAGGCGCTCGATCAGCATCATACCGACGAAGGTCTTGCCCAGTCCGACGCCATCGCAAAGGAACGCTCCGCCATGCTGCCGGGCGATCTTCATTAGGGCCCAATACGCTTCCTGCTGGTAGCGGTCGAGCCGAGGGAACATCCGAGAGCGGGTCTCGTCCCATTCCGTCGCCGTCAGCTCGTGGCCACGAAAGAACTCCTGCAAGGCCTTCGCATAAACGTCGAAAGGTAAGAATTGGCGCGTATGCCGCGCCACTGTCTCGACTATGTCCTCGGTAATGTCGCTTGCTTCCAGCCAATGAGCTTCAAACCACTCCTGGAGCTGTGCTACCTCGCGAGCACTCTGTATCTGGACGTTTAGTTCGATGTTCTTAGTCAATCCTGGCTTGGTGAAATTACTCGACCCAACGAGGGCTTGAGAGCCTACGACCTCCAGTTTTGCGTGTGTGATGTAAGCCTTCGCGTGAAATTTGTCGTGTTCGTAGGCACGACATTCGATCTGCCCTGATTTCAAGGCATCGAGGACTGCCGGCACGCCAAGAAGGAATGGATTCGCATCCTTATCCGCCTCCATGCTGTCGTCGAGACGCTCGGTCGCCCTCGCCCTCACGGATTCCAAAAGGGCCTTTTTGGTTCGTGCCGTAGTGTCTGCACCCATCAGTATGCGGATATTCTCTAGGCCCTGCCATTTGCCGTCGAGAGCCAGGAGGGCGCCGATCTCAAAAAAGCCGGTGGCGATGTCGAACGCCCGGGCGATGGAGGTCCATTCCTCCAGGTAACGCAATCCCGTCCAGCCTGAGAGGCTATTGTTGATAATGAATAGATCGCGTCCGCGGGCCTCATCGCTCATTGTACTGGCTCAACCCCTCATGGCTTTGAACTTCGGAGGGTCCGGATCATAGGTCAAGACAATCGCACGCTTCGCGCAATATTCTAGTGTTCGCCTTTTGAGCCATCCATCCTCCGCTAAGTGCACAGAGGGATAGATCGTCGTCAGCTCGTCGATAGCATTTGCAACGGCATCGCGTTCATCGACAGTCCATGGCCGATTCTCTGGCACAAGTACAACGCCGCGCATCACCAGTGTCTCCCAGTTCTTGGGACGGCGGTGATGTCCCACCCAATGTTGAAAAGTGCGAGATAGGCATCGTCTGATCGAGAGGCTACGCGGCCACCTCGATGTCTTCAATGACGGACTTTGCTCCGGCCTTTCTCACCGCCTCCCGCAGGGCGGCGTCGAGGATGGGGAGCTGGCGGTGGGCCTTGAGGCGGCGGAAGGTCTTTTGCGCCTCCAAGAGGCCGGCGGCGGTCCAACGCAGCGCCATCTCGGCGTTGCGCCAGCGCTTGACGTTCCGCTGCACCGTCCGGACGGTGCCGATCGCGTTCTCGATGGCGTTGGTGCAAGCCAGCGAGTGTCGAAGTTGCGGCGGGAGGCCGAGCCGGATCACGGTCAGGATCTCGTCCAGGCCCTCCAGGATCGAGCCCGAGACGCCGGGTGCGTCATGCTCCAGACGGCGGGCGAGGTTGCGCAAGAGCCGTTCGGCCTTGGCCGCGTCGTCCTGCTGCCAGGCCTGCCGCAAGACCTTCCTGACGCCGGCATGGAGGCTCTCGTCCAGCCGGTCCGTGATGTTGCGCCCCTTGTGCACCTGGCAGCGCTGGAGGGCCGCCGCCCGCCCGAAGGTCCGCCGGATCGCCTTCGAGAGCGCCTTGGCGCCGTCGACGATGTAGAGCCGAGGCCGTTCGGGATCGAGACCGCGCTCGATCAGGTTGTCGAGCATGGCTTGCACCGTGGCCGCGTTCTCCGTCGCGCCCTCGGCCAGGCCCAGCACGTGCTTCGCGCCGCCGGTGTCGATGCCGATCGCCGCCACCATCAGGTGATCGCCGACATGGAGCCCGTCGATCTGGAGCACCACGAGATCGAGATCGTCGAGCGGGCTCGCCAGCCAGGCCTTCAGCTTGCTTCGCGTCAACGCCACGAAACGGCGCGAGACCGCCGACTTCGAGGTTGCGTCACCCGATGCCGCCGGCAGATCGCCGCCCGCATCGTCCGGCAGGCGCACCGCGCGGGCATACTTGCGGGTCGAGACGTTGATCACCATCAGATTCATCGCCCAGGCTTGCAAGAGTTCGGGTTCCGACAGCAGCTCCCAACTCGGCAGGCTCATCTCCCGACCCGCGAAGTCCCCCACCCGAGGGCGCTCGACCTTCACTTTGCCGCCGTGGTAGGCGATCTCGCTCCGGGTCGTGCCCCATCGATGGCCCTTGCGCTCGCCCGAGCGGGCGTGGCGCGAACCGCACAAGGCTTCCGCGTCCGCCGACATCATCTCGTTCAAAGACTCGAGGCCCGCCAAAAGGCAGAAGCGATCGACGCTCATGCGCAGATCGTCGAAGGCCTCCGGCATCGATGGCAAGAGCCGACAGGATGGTTCCGAGGAACGGTCGTTGCGTGTAGTCTTGGTCATGGCGTCGTTCTCCTTGATGGAATCAGCACCCAGAGCCTAGCGGCTCCAGGCGGACGACGCCTACTTCAGCTTTTCAACAGAGCCCGGGACATCCCCGGGACGGCGCTTAATCCGGCGTAGCTCGCCAACCTCTGAAACCATAAACATCAATGCCGGTTCTCTGTTGTCAAACGCACAGCATGATACATGAAAAGGCGATGCGCCCCGCTGAGAATCTACACATGATTCGGGGTTGCATCTTGCATGAGGTCGCTGCGTCGGGGGGCCGGTCTTGCAGGGTCGAATTCCCGACCCGATCCCGAACCACGCCATCACCCACGCCCCGGCCCGGTGGCGGGGCCGGGCCCTGTCGATTTTGGCGCCGACGCGGCGAATATTCGTCATTTCTCGTCCCGGGCGCGCGCGCCGAAGGCCCGCGCCCGGTGCGGCGTCTCGATCTCCACCTCTCCCAGGCCCAGTTCACGTCTTCGTCGAAGCAAAGAATTCCAACAACCGACAATGAGCGGAACCCGTTGCCGGTTGTTGGACGTTCAAATGCCACGCAGGCTTTTGCTCGCATAAGCTCGGGCGCGCGGTCGCGCTTGCCGATCGGCGATGAGGCGAGTTCATCGCCGATCGGTATTCGTCGTTACTCTGGCCTGCGTCCGGCCCGCCGCCACGAACGCCGCCTATTCAACATCCACGAACCCCTCGATCGCCGCGCCTTCGTAGCCCTTGCTGGCGCGGAGCAGCTGGCGGGTGTGGCCGTGGCCGGCGCTCAGTTGCGCGGCGCTCATCTCCTCGACGAAGGCGCCCCGGTTCATCACCGCGCCACGCCCGAAGCTTCGAGATCCGCTCGCGGCGGCGCCACGGCGGATTCGGCCGTTACCCATTGGTGACAAGTACACCGACGCGCGGCGGAAGGACTTCTTGCCAGCGCGCCCATATGCCAAGCGGCAATGAGTAAAACTCATTGCCGCTTGCGCGGCGTTCAAACGCCACGCGAGCTTTACCTCGCATAAGCTCCGCGATGATTCTGTGTCCAAGGAAATCGGGCTCACACGGCGCGCGGTCGCGCTTGCCGAGACGCGATGAGACGGGCTCATCGCACCTCGGTATCAGGTATTCATCGAATCGAAGAAATCGTCGTTGCTCTTGGCCGCCTTCAGCTTGTCGACCAGGAATTCGATGGCGTCGACCGTGCCCATGGGGTTCAAGATCCGCCGCAGCACCCACATCTTCGACAAGACGCCCTTGTCGACCAGCAGCTCCTCCTTGCGGGTGCCGGACTTGGTGATGTCCATCGCCGGGAAGGTCCGCTTGTCGGCGAGCTTGCGGTCGAGGATGATCTCGGAATTGCCGGTGCCCTTGAACTCCTCGAAGATCACCTCGTCCATCCGGCTCCCCGTATCGATCAGCGCGGTGGCGACGATGGTGAGCGAGCCGCCCTCCTCGATGTTGCGCGCCGCGCCGAAGAAGCGCTTGGGGCGCTGCAGCGCGTTGGCGTCGACGCCGCCGGTCAGCACCTTGCCGCTGGAGGGCACCACGGTGTTGTAGGCCCGCGCCAGGCGGGTGATCGAATCCAGAAGGATCACCACGTCGCGCTTGTGTTCGACCAGGCGCTTGGCCTTCTCGATCACCATCTCCGTCACCTGGACGTGGCGCGCCGCCGGCTCGTCGAAGGTCGAGCTGATGACCTCGCCGTCGACCGAGCGCTGCATGTCGGTCACCTCCTCCGGCCGCTCGTCGATCAGCAGGACGATGAGATAGACCTCGGGGTGGTTGTGGCTGATCGAGTGGGCGATATTCTGCAACAGCACCGTCTTGCCCGTGCGCGGCGGCGAGACGATCAGCGCGCGCTGGCCCTTGCCGAGCGGCGACGTGAGATCGATGACGCGGACCGAGAGATCCTCGCTCGGCACGTCCAAGCGCTCCAGCGTCAGCCGCTCGTCGGGATAGAGCGGGGTCAGGTTATCGAAATGCACCTTGTGGTGGGTCGCCTCGGGGTCCTCGAAGTTGATCTGGTTGACCTTCAGCAGGGCGAAGTAGCGCTCGCCCTCCTTGGGCGCGCGGATCTCGCCGTCGACCGTGTCGCCGGTCCTGAGCGCGAAACGGCGGATCTGCGAGGGCGAGACGTAGATGTCGTCGGGCCCGGGCAGGTAGTTCGATTCGGGCGCGCGGAGGAAACCGAAGCCGTCCTGGAGGACCTCGAGGACCCCGCCGCCGGTGATCTCCTCGTTCTTCTCCGCGAGCTGCTTGAGGATGGCGAACATCATGTCCTGGCGGCGCAGCGAGCTGGCATTCTCGACTTCGAGCTCCTCCGCGTAGGACAGCAGGTCCGTGGGGTTCTTGGCCTTGAGTTCCTGGAGATGCATTTGGGAAAACCGTTACGTTACTTCTTGGGGGGAAGGGGCTTGGAGCGCCGGCTCCGGCGAGGACCGGCCCCGGGGATCGCGGTCCGCCGATGTCGCTCGTCCCGGCTGCGAGACCGTGTCGCGGCCGCTTGCGTGGGACGGTTGAGCCGGGTTGGCGATAACCCGGCGTCGCATGCCGGTTGTGACGAGGGTAAGGGATCGTTACCGATGGAAGAAGGCGCGGTCCGGGTGGCAACCGGTCGAATTTCGCCACATTCAACAACGCACTACTGGATAATTAGTCGCCCGCGCGAAAAAAGCAAGGGATTAAGTGCGGTGGCTCGTGGTGATTACGATCGAAAGTCCGGGCCGGCCGGGCACGCCATCATTTATGATGGCCGATACTACGCCATGTGGGCGAGATATTGGGCGACGAAATCATGGCCGACGACGCGAGCGAAGGCCTCCTGCAAACGCCGGGTCACGGGGCCGGGGACCGCCAGCTCGGCCGGCGCGCGGCCCTGGACGGCGCTCACCGGACAGAGGCAAAGACTGGTCGAGGTGATGAAGGCCTCGTCGGCAATCGCCGCGTCGAACAGTGTCAGGTCCGCCTCGCGGCACGGAATCTCGAGCGCCCGGCATTGTTCCATCGCCACCTCGCGGCTGATGCCGGGCAGCACGTATTCGGCCCGGGGCGTCGTCACCTCGCCGTCGCGCACCAGGAACAGGTTGGAGCCGCTGCCCTCGGTCAGAAAACCCCGGGTGTCGAGCAGGATCGGCCAGGCGCCGGGGTGGGCGTCCTTCACCTCGTTGGCGGCGACGATCAGGTTCAGGTAGTTGTGCGTCTTGGCGTTGGGGGAGAGCGCCTCGGGCGGCGTGCGCCGGGTCGGCGGGATCGCCACCTCTATTCCGTCGCGGAAGAGCGCCGCCCGGCCCGCCAGCGGCAGCGGCACGCAGAGCACGATCACCGTCGGCCCCTCGTGCCCGCCCGGCCCGTCGGCCAAGTTGGAGCCCCGCGTGATCCGCTGGAAGATCCAGTAATCCTCGTCCGGCCCCAGCAGATGGCGGTTGCGGGCGACGACGTCCTCCGAGATCTCGGTCATCTCCGCCTTGGAGAGGCCGGGATCGATATCGACGTAGCGGAGCGAACGGTAGAGTCGGTCGATGTGTTCGGCCAGGCGGAAAGTTTGGCCGGCGAAGGTTCGCGCGGTGTCGAACACTGCATCGCCGAAGATGAAACCGCGGTCGTTGACATGGACCCGGGCATCCGCCTCGGCGACGATCTCGCCATTCATGTAAACCACCCGCTGGTTGGCGCCGCCGCCACCGCCGTTCGTCATCGCGCATCCCCTTCCCGGCCATTTCCCGGCCATGTCCCGTAATGCCCCGCCATGATGCCCGCGCGAGCGGCCGGGAGCAACGGCGAGACGGATTCGGGTTTGGTCCGGGCCTGCCGGGTACTGCCGGGCGGCGCGGCCTGGAAACCGTTTGGCAACCCTTTCGCGGCTATAACGAGCGGCGAAGAGGGTGGCGGCGGCCGCCCGCGAGGGATGGAAATGCCATGCGCGAGGTGAGTTTCGACGCCGGCCAGATCATCTTCCGCGAGGGGGACGCGGCCGACGCCGTCTATCTGCTGCGCTCCGGCGCGGTGGAGGTGGTGCGCGAAAGCCAGGCCACCGAAATCCGCCTCGCCGTCCTCGGCGAGGGCGAGCTGTTCGGCGAGATCTCCGTCATCCGGGGCGAGGCGCGGTCCACGACGCTGCGCGCCCTCGGCCCGGCCAGCGCGGTCGAAATTCCCCGCGAGGCGTTCCTCAAGGCGTTTCCCGACGACAATCCCCTCGCGCTCAAGGTTCTGCGCGGCCTCTGCGGACGGCTGATCAATTCGAACGACATGATGGTCGACGGCCAGGTCCGCCGCGGCGTCGGCGAGGAAGACTTCCGCCGCGTCCGGCTGCTGCCCGACTCGCCCGAGGTCGGCGCCCAGATCGGCGAGGACGGCGTGGCGATCACCGCCTTTCCCTTCGAGGTCGGCGGCCATATCCGCGCCGGCGTGTCGCCCAGCCACCGCACCCACGGCCTGTCGTTGCGTCACGCCGACGAGCAGCGCATTTCGAACCGGCAGTTCAGCCTCGAGTTCGTCGCCGGCCGCCTGCACCTGCGCGATCTCGGCAGCCGGCTCGGCACCGTGGTCAACGACGTGCGGCTCGCGCGCTTCGAGGAAACCGACATCATCCCGCTCGACCTCGGCGAAAGCCGGGTCCAGACCGGCGGCGAGGACTCGCCTTATCGCTTCCGCCTCCTGGTAGAGGGTTGAGGACGGCTCGGGGCGCGAGGCTTTCAGGATTGGTCCAGGCCGGGCGGTTCGGATCAAGCGCGCTTCCTCGCGAGAAGTAGCGCCCGACGAGCCTAGCCCTCAGAACGGGCGCACGATCACCATGATCACGATCACGATCATCAGCACGGTCGGCGCCTCGTTGGCCAGGCGATAGAAGCGCGCCGAGCGGCGGTTGCGGTCCGCCGCGAAATCCTTGCGCCAGCGGGAATAGAAACCGTGCAGCGTGCTCATCACGACGACGGCGACCAGCTTCAGGTGGATCCAACCCGCGCTCCAGTCGATCACCCCGGGCGTCGCCAGCAGCAGGCCGCCGAACACCCAGGTCAGAACCATGGCCGGATTGATGATGGCCCTCAGCAGGCGCCGCTCCATGACCTTGAGGGTTTCCGAAAGCTCGGAGCCCGCCTCGGCGTCGACATGATAGACGTAGAGCCTGGGCAGATAGAACATGCCCGCCATCCAGGCGATCATGGCGATGACGTGCAGCGCCTTGATCCAGGGATGGAACTCGCCGAGCAGCGCGCTCATCCGCCCGGCCTCGCCATGGCGCAGCCGGTGAAGGCCGCCGGGCAAAGGCGGCGGCCCTCGCCGCTCGCCGGCGTGGCGCCCGCCCGCGCCAGGGCACCGCGAACCAGATCGGCCAGTCCGGCGATGAAATGGGACTGCGTGCCGAGCGCGGGCACGCGGCGATAGCCCGCCACCCCGGCCGCCGCGGCCAGTTCGCCATATTCGACATCCAGTTCGACCAGGGTCTCGGAATGCTCGGAAACGAAGGCGATCGGCACCACGACGAGCGCGCGGCCCTCGGCGCCGGCGCGCCGGATCTCCGCCTCCGTCGCCGGTCCGATCCACCTGAGCGGCCCGACCCGGCTCTGATAGCAGATCCGCCAGTCGAGCCCGGCCGCGCCCCCCGGGTCCAGCCGCGCTGCCACGGCCTCCGCCGTCCGCTCGACCTGCCATTGATAGGGATCGCCGGCCCGCACCACCTTCTCCGGCATGCCATGGGCCGAAAACAGCAGCCGCGTCGGCCCCTCGGCCAAACTGTCGTCCAGGAGCCGCCGGATCAGCGCGGCCTGGGCCTCGACCAGGGCCTCCTGTCGTGGATAGCAGCAGATGGCGTGCATCGGCGCATCGAGGCCCCGGGCCCGGGCCGCGGCCGCCCACGCCGCCAGCGAGGAGGCCGTGGTGGTGGTAGAAAACTGCGGATAGAGCGGCAACAGCACGATCCGGTCCGGCTTCCACCGGCCGAGCGCGTCGGCCGCCGCCTCGCTCATCGGGTGCCAGTAGCGCATGGCGAGTTCGACCCGCACCTCGCCCAGATCGGCGAGCGCCTGGCCAAGCGCCTCGGCCTGTGCCCGGGTTTCGGCCAGCAGCGGCGACGCACCGCCGAGCTTGGCGTAGATCGCCCGGGCCGTCGGCGCCCGCTGGGTGGAAATCAGCCAGGCGAGAACCCAGCGTAGGGGGCCCGGCATCCCCAGGATCGCCGGATCGGAAAAGAGGTTGCGGAGAAAGGGCCGCACCGCCTCGGGACTGTCCGGACCGCCCAGATTGAACAACACCACCGCCGTGCGCGCCATGGAACCTCTCGGAAACCGAACACCGCCGCTTCGAGGGATCGGTGCACCGTCGAACGCCACGGCGCCCGCCCCTCGTCTCGCGGTGGCCACTTTGCCCGGGTCCGGGAAACTGTCAAGCAAGAAACCGGCTTCGCCCGCCCGCGCGGCGGCGCCATTGCAAGTGGCGGGATGGAAAGAGACCGTCCTTGACGCGACGACGCCAGGCGTCGGAGCTTGGAATCAAGTCTCGAATGATCGGATGGATCGTGCGCGCCGCGCGGACGGGGGAAGCCGGTCCCGTCTGCAACCGTGCGATCCGTCATGCGCGCGGGCCGCTTGTCCGCGTGGATCTATGTCGGAACGCGGTCGCGTCGCAAATCGTCGAAGGCCGATGCGTTCTCACAGAAGCTCCGGTAGGCAACCTGTCGCCTTCCGCCGGCAAGCCACCTTTTGCAAGTCTCCACTTCCCCGCATCCCAGGCAACGTTCCACCATCTCGTCGAGGCGAATTTTGAAATCGTCCCGCGAAAGCCTGCGCTCGTCCAGGCCGAGACGTCGCGCCATGGCCCACATCAACGGCGCTCCTTCCACCGGCGCCGTGGATTCCGGCGCGAACTTCGGAGCCGTCTCCGGGAATACGCCCCGAAGCGCAGGCCAACAAGCCTCGGATTGAAGCCGGCGGCCAAGACGTATCGATGCGGCGATTTCCGTGTTGTTCGGCCATGCCTCCAGCGGATGCGGCACCCGATCTCTTTCGGTCAATTCAGCGGTCATGTTCGATCCCCTTTTGCGCCGGTTGCCAGATTGGACAGGACGAGCGAGGCCCGCAATGATCTCGATCACACGCGAATTCGAGTTCGGGGATTGGCGACTTTCTCCGAAAATCCGGCGCCGGCGCCATTGACGGCAAGCGACTACCCGGGTCCCTCGCCCACTTCGCTCCGGAGCAGGGCGGAGAGGGCCGCGACATGTTCCGGCGGAACTTCGGGCACGATGCCATGGCCGAGATTGAAGACATGCGGCCCGGATCCGAAGGTGGCGCGCATGCGCCGGGCTTCCGCCAGCATCGCCTCGCCGCCCACCACCAGAAGCTGCGGGTCGAGGTTTCCTTGCAGGCAAATACCATTGCCGAGGGCCCGCCGGGCCCAACTGGGCGAGACGCCCTGGTCGAGGGCCACCGCATCAACGCCGGTGAGCTCAGCATACTCGACCAGTCCGGCGCCGGCGCCGCGCGGAAAGCCGATAATCGGTGCCTCGACGCCCCCCGCCCGCAGGCCGGCGACGATTTGCGCCGTCGGCTGGATCACCCAGCGATCGAATTCCTCCGCCGCCAGCGAGCCGGCCCAGGTGTCGAACAGTTGCAACGCCTCCGCGCCAGCGCGCGCCTGACCGGCGAGATAGTCGATCGTCGCCTCGACCAGCAACTCGATCAGCGCGGCGAAACCTTGCCGGTCGCCATAAGCCCAACGCTTGGCGTGGCGATGATCTGGACTGCCGCCGCCCTCCACCATGTAGGTCGCCACGGTCCAGGGAGCGCCCGCGAAGCCGATCAGCGCGACCCCGTCGGGCAAGGCCCCGGCCACGCGCGATACCGTCTCCAGCACCGGCGCCAGGCGGTCCTCGGCGCCCCGTCGCTCGAGCCCGGCGAGCGCCTTGGCGTCGCGGATCGGCGCCAGCACCGGCCCCTCGCCCTCCCGGTAGTCGAGCGGCTGGCCGAGAGCGTGGGGAATCAGCAGGATGTCGGCGAAGAGGATCGCGGCGTCCATCTGGAAGCGGCGGATCGGCTGCAATGTCACCTCGGCCGCCAGTTCGGGCGCCATGCAGAGATCGAGAAAACCGCCCGCACGGGCCCGAACCGCCCGGTATTCCGGCAGATAGCGGCCGGCCTGGCGCATGAACCAGAAGGGCGGGCGTGACAAGCTCTCGCCGCCGAGCGCGCGAAGTAGGGGTTTGGCGCCGTTCGCTGCCGTTTCACTCGTTTGGTCGCTCATGCGCGATTCTTTCCCCCGCGATGTCCCACTCCATAACAAGTCTAGATTAATTAAAAGGAATCTTGTGGTTTGTTGTTGTAGCTGGGGGCAGTGGGGATTTCCATGTCGTTCACCGCGCCATCCCCAATAATTCCGGGCGGCATGCGCGTGACGGATCTCTTGGCGGCCGGTGGATGGTTTGGAATTTTCTCGTGGTGGCGGGCGGGTGCCCGGAATCTCGCGGTGGATGGACGTGGGGGGAATCCGAGACGGCTCGGATCGTGCCCGTTTTTCGCCCTCGCGCGAACAGGCCCGCGCACGGGTGGGGAACCCGGTGGGGCAAAATCGCGCAAGAAGCATGAATCCGATTGCAAGTCGGATGCGTCCGGCATATCCCCAATCCGTGCCGGAAATATCCTCGGGCGCGGGCGTCGAGACGGCGGGGCGGAATCGTGGACAAGTTTCATCTGCATCTGGTTTCCGACGCCACCGGCGAGACCTTGAGCGCGGTCGCCAAGGCGGCTCTGGTGCAGTTCGAGGAGGCGGAGCCGGTCGAACATCTGTGGACCATGATCCGCACCCGGGCACAGGTCGCCCGCGTTGTCGAGGGCGTGCTCGAGAGCCCGGGCCTCGTGTTCTTCACCATGGTCGATCGGCAGTTGCGCGCGATGCTGCAGGAGGAATGCCGTCGCCACCGTATCGTCAGCGTTTCGGTGCTGGATCCGGTGATGGGGGCGCTGGCCAGCTACCTGGGCGCCGAGGCCGACGCGCGACCGGGCCGCCAGCATGTGATGGATGCCGAATACTTCCACCGTATCGACGCCATGCACTATTGCCTGGCGCATGACGACGGTCATGGCGTCGATCACCTGCGCGAGGCGGAAGTCGTGCTGGTTGGAGTTTCCCGTACCTCGAAGACGCCCACCTGCATCTACCTCGCAAACCGTGGCATCAAGGCGGCGAACGTGCCGGTGGTACCGAGCCTGCCATTTCCCGAAACGCTCTCCGAGCTTGGGGAAACGCTGGTGGTCGGCCTGACGGCGAGTGCGGACCGCTTGGTGCAGATCCGCCGCAACCGGCTGCTGTCCATCAACGAGATATCCGGGACCGATTACGCCGATATCGCGGCGGTAAAGGAGGAACTGGTATATGCCCGCCGGCTTTTCGCCAAGAATGGATGGCCGGTGATCGACGTCACGCGCCGCTCAATCGAGGAGACGGCCGCGGCCGTCATGAATGTGATGGCGCGCCGGCGGACCGGCTGAGGCATCGCCATTTCCGGCGCTTAAGTTGTGATGCCCGTTCACGGCGACCTGATTGCCGCGCGTGCCAACCGTCGACGTCGAACCAAGCCCCGGGATCAATCCGTTCAAGCGATCACGGATGTCACTCAACCAGTGGTAGATACCCAAAGCGTTCCATCGCGATGCGGTTCACCTCGACGATGCGGTCGACCTGTTCGGGGCGCAACACGTCTCGCCAACCGTTGATCCGGCCTTCGCGAAAAAAGAACGGATTGACCTCGCCGCGTTCGCGAAAGCCGCCACGCCGTTCCTGATCTTTCAATTCGCGGAAGGAGGCGAATTTGATGGCGCGCGCCAGTTCGGCGCGGGTGGGCTTCAATCCGAGGAAGCCGGCGATGGCGCGGAAGGACTTTTCCGGCTCGGCGAGGAGATCCTCGTAGCGCGCGACATGGATCGTGAGGCCCGGAGCCTGAACCCAGCTCATGACGTGGTTCTGCCAGGTGCCGAGTATTTGGAAGACCGATCGATTGGCCGTGACGGTGTGGTTGTCGGCGCTGCAGATGGCCTCGACCGCGTCGTCGATGGTCATGGCCATGTGACGGGAATAGGAGACGACGACGTCGAGGGGATTGCGCAGGATATAGATGGCGCCCGCCGTCACCTCGGGCGTGATCGTGGCGACGCCATCATAGGCGATCACGGCATTGTGGGTTTTCACCAGCGTGGTGTCGGGACGCAGATCGGCGAGATAGCGATGGACGCGGGGCCTCAGGGCGTGGAGCGCGGCATCGTCCATCCCGGCGATGGGCCGCATTGCGACTTCCTCGAAATAGCCCGCGCGAAGATCGCTCGCCGTGAAGTCGGACAGTTGGTCGATCGGAAACGGTGTTTTGGCACCGGTCAGGAAGTTCGCCAGGAAGGCCCTGAGCCAAGTATTGCCCGACTTGGGATAGGAGGCGAGCCAGAGAATGGAGCCCATGGTCGTGTTTTCACCCGAGGTAGCCGAAACGCTTCATCATGTCCTCGTTCGCGTCGACGAGGTATCGTTCCTGTGCCGCCGACAGTACGTCCTTCCAGCCGCCCGCGCGACCCTGGCGGAAGAAGCGGCTGGTGTCGCGGACTTGTTCGACGAAGCCGTGACTGTCTTCCTGGCTGCGAAGCTGATCGAAGGCGGAGAACCCGATCGCCCGTTTCAGGCGCCCCCGGTCCGGCTCCAGCCCGAGATATCGCGCCACGGCGGCGAAGGTCGGTCGAGGCTTGGCCAGCATGTCTTCGTAGCGGGCGACATGCGTGTTGAGGCCCGGCGCATCGACCCAACTCGCCACGTGCCGTCGCCAACCACCGAGAAAGGAGAAAACGTTACGCCCGACTGTCGCCAGGCGATAGTCGTTGCGGCACAGCATGTCCACCGCGTCGTCGACCGAGAGATCGAAATGATGGGAAACGGAAACGGCCACGTCGCGGGGATCGCGGACCATGTAGATCGCGCCGGTCGTCACCTCGGGCGTGATCGTCGCGACACCGTCCAGCCGGATAATGGCATTGTGGGTCTTGACCAAGGTCGGCTCGTCGCCGAGACCGGCGAGAAAGCGGTGGACGTGGGGCCTGAGGCGGTGCAGCCGCGCTTCGTCGAGTTGGTCGAGTGTCGTTGCGCTCGCCCGTTCGTAGAGGGCGGCGCGGGAATCGCTGTAGCCGGTTTCGCGGAGCATGTTGATGTTGACCGGGACTTCGCCGCCGGCGCGGTAATTGGCGAGAAAGACCCTGAGCCAGGTATTGCCCGACTTGGGGTATGACGCGAGCCAGATGATTCCCCCCATCTCGATGTGGCCTCACGGTAGATAGCCGAACTCGCCCATGACTTCACCATGGACTTCGATCATTCGTTCGACCTGGTCGGGCGCCAGTTTCTCGCGCCATTGGTTGCTTTTGCCTTCACGGAAGAAAGATGCGGCATGACGGCTTTTCTCGTCGAAGCCATGTTGCGTCTCCTGTCGCTTCATCTCGTTGAAGGACGCATTGCGTATCGCCCGGCGCAAGCGGCCGCGTGTCGCTTTCACACCGACAAAGTCGACGACGTCGCCGAACGCGTCGATCGGTTTGTTCACCAGATCCTCGTATCGGACGATCTGGAGATGCAAACCGGGTGCCCGCGTCCAGCTTCGGACATGATCGCCCCAGGCACCGAGGTGCTGGAAGACCGCCGTCCGCGATGTCGCGACATGGTTCTCCGGCGATGCCATGGCCTCGATGGCGGAATCGATGGAGAGCCCGTAATGGTCCGCGTAGGACAGCACGATGTCGAGTGGATTGCGAACCACATAGATGGCGCCCGCGGTCACGTCTGGCGTGATCGTGGCCACGCCGCCTTGCATCGCCATGGCATTGTGCGTCTTCGCCATGACGGTTTCGGCGCGCAGGTTTGCCAGCAGGCGGTGGACCCTGGGCCGCAGTTGATGCAACTCGACATCCGACAGCTCCGCGACGGGCTTGCCGGCCACCCGTTCGTACAGATCGCTCGACATCTCACCGTAGAAAAAGCGCCCGAGTTTGTTGATGTCGTAAGCCGACTTTGAGTCGTCGAAGAGATTGGCCAGGAAAATTCGCAACCAAGTGTTGCCTGATTTGGGATAGGAGGCAAGCCAAAGTATGCCCGCCATTACTATCGATCCCTGGGGAGGTATCCGAACTCGGTCATGATCTCGCCGTGGGCTTCGACGATGCGTTCGATCTGTTCCCGGCTCAGCTCGTCGCGCCATTGATTGGCCTTGCCTTTACGGAAGAAGGCCTCGGCATGGCGGCTCTTCTCGACGAAGCCCTGGCGTTTTTCTTGCCGTTTGAGTTCCTTGAAGGACGAGTTTCGCACCGCGTGGCGTAGATGTCCGCGGGTCGCCTTTACCCCGAGGTATCGGGCAATATCGCCGAAACCGTCGATTGGCCTAGCCAGTAAATCCTCGTAGCGGACGACATGGCAATGCAGTCCCGGCGCGCGGGTCCAACTCTGGACATGACTGCTCCAGTCGCTGAGATACTGAAAAACCGTCGAAGCGGAGGGCCGAATGATGCTGTCGGCCGAATTCAACGTGGAGATCGCGGCATCGATATCGACGCCGTAATGATCGGCGTAGGAAAGCACGATGTCCAGCGGATTCCGTACCATATAGATAGCGCCCTCGGTTACGTCGGGCGTGATAGCCGGGACACCCTCGTGGGTGGCTATGGCATTGTGTGTCTTGACGAGCGCGGTTTCAGAGCGACGACTTGCGATGAAGCGATGTACTTGTGGTCTCAACCGATAAATGTCGAGATCGGTGAGCGTATCGAGCGGTTTGCCGGCGATATTTTCATAGAGATCGCTCGACATTTCACCAAAAGAATAGTGTTTCAGCTCGTTAATGTTGTAAGCGTGGTTTGAGTTTGCAAAAAGGTTGGCCAGGAAAGCCCTGAGCCAAGTATTGCCGGACTTCGGATATGACGCAAGCCAGAGAATGCCCGCCATGTCCTTCCCTATTTAGAGAGATCTCTGTCGGCCAATTACGCGCCGGCGCTCGGTCCCCAAGGGTCGGTGACGGTGCAATAGGCTGATCGGCCGTTCGATTGCGACGTGCGAGTGCCAAAAAAAGAAGGAGCGGCCGAAGCCGCTCCTTCCCATCCAAGACTTGTCGTCTCGATCAGAATGACACCTTGATGCCACCGACAACGTAGAAGCCGTCGTCGTTGCAAGCACTGCCGCCACCCACACTGCACCACTCGGAATCGAGGTCGGCATAAGCGATCGTACCCTTCAGAGCGACGCCCGGGCCCAGCTTATACTGGGCACCGAGGTGGATCGTGTCCACTTCGTCATCCGCGGAAATCGCCTTGACGCCTTCCGATTCGCCGTGCTTCCACACCAGGCTGACGCCCCACGGGCCCGTCTCGTAGGCGAGGCCGATGGCGTAACCGCGGTTCTCCTTGCTGATCACAACCGGCGTCGCCTTCGTGCCACCATCGAACGCCGACGTGCTGGCGGCGTCGATGCTGTCCAGCGTATCGCCGTAGTAGCCGCCGAGGCTGAAGCCGCCGAAGCCGAACAGGGCACCGAAGGTGACCACGGTCGGATCGCTGCCGGTGTTGCCGGTCGGCTCTTCGCCGGTGCTCAAGCCGCTGCTGATCTTGACCGATATCTGGTCGAACTGGCCGGAATAGTTGGCGCCAAGCGAAATGACGTTGGAGATCGTCAGATCGTTGTCGATGGCATTGCTGTCCTGGTCACCGCAGTCGGGCGTATAGGAGACGCCGAACTGGAAGCCCGAGAAGCGCGGGGTGAAGTAGGTCAGACGCTTGTCGTCGTTACAGGAGAGGTCGACTTCGTTCCAGGGCGAACCGAACGGCTGGCGGAAGTTACTGTGAACGTACGCGCCGAGGATGCCGTAGTTGATCCACTGGCTGTCATCGCCCGACATCGTCGTGATACCGAAGTCCTTCGGCGCGTAGCCCATCTTGTAGTGCGCCGAGTTCTCCGAACCCATCAGGAACTGGCCGAAGCTGCCGGTCAGCGTGATGTAGGATTCGTCGATCTGGTCACCCGAGGTGTTGCCCTCGAGCTCGACGGTGTATTGAACCTTCAAGCCGTTGTCCAAGGTGGCGCGGGCGTTGAAGTGCACTTCCGTGTCCGACTTGTGGTCGAACGCCGTGTAGTCGGCACCGCCCGCCACGCCTGGCGACGTGTCGTCGTTGCCGACGGACCTGACGCCGAACCATTGTTCCATGTAGCCATTCAGCGATGCCTCGAGCCCCGCGGCTGCCGCGGGACCGGACATCAAGACACCGGCGGTCACAAGTGCCGAGGTGCCGAGTAGAAGCCTTTTCATACGGTTTCCCCTCTATAAGAGATGTGTTACCAGTCCAAACATTGCTGCAAGCCCGGGCGCCAAGGGGCGTAACCGGCAAGCGATGCCATAAAAGCCGTTTGCACTCGCCGTGGTCAAGCATTCAGACGGGGAGAGTGTAGCGATAATCCCCCACTGTGGCGAGGTTGTCACACTCCGCTCGACCCCTTCCCCCCTTGGGGCGGGTCGGCGGCGGCGGCCGCGCGAGAAGCCTTGCGGTGGCGTCGCATCGTTGTTTTGCCTTTTGTTCGCACCTTGTTCGGCGTATATCGAACCACCCCGCCAAGCGGTGGCGCTTTGCGGGGGCCTATGCAAGGTTGAGGTTGAAACCATGAGAAGACGAAACCTAGTCGCCCGGATCACGCCGTATCTCCTTGGCGCGTTGCTGGTGGCGGCGTGCGAGGGCGTGGAGGTCAAGGATCAGTATCCCAGGCCGCTGCCCGGCCGCGGTTCCGATCCGTCGCCGGAGGCGACTCGTGAGTCACTCTTTGGCGGTGGCGGCTTCGGCTCCACGATCTTCGGGACCGGCAGCCGGGAAGAGGCGGCGAAGGGCGCGCGCGGGGGCACCGGCGTCGGCATCGGCGTCAACAGTTACCTTTGGCGGGCCTCGCTCGACACGATGTCCTTCATGCCGCTCGCCTCGGCCGATCCCTTCGGCGGCGTGATCATCACCGACTGGTACAGCCCGCCCGAGTCGCCCGAGGAGCGGTTCAAGGCCACCGTCTACATCCTGGAACGCCAGCTCCGGGCCGATGGCGTCCGCGTCGCGGTTTTCCGCCAGACCCGGGCGGGCGGCCAGGACTGGCGCGACGCCCGGCTCAACGACCGCACGGCGACGGACCTCGAGGACGCGATCCTCACCCGCGCCCGCCAGCTCCGGATCAGTTCGCTGGGCGAATGACGCCCGGGCGCCGGCTTGCGCGCCGGGCCGCACCGCCACATAGTCGCGCCGGCCGGCGTTCGCGCGGGCGCGCGATCTCCCACTTCACGGGCGAAGCCATGAACGACAGCATCGACACTTCCCGCTACGGCGCCAGCGCCACCGAGGCCAAATGGCAGGCGGTCTGGGACGAGAAGCAGAGTTTCCGGGCCGAGGCCGACCCGAGCCGCGAGAAATACTACGTCCTCGAGATGTTCCCCTATCCGAGCGGGCGCATCCACATGGGCCATGTGCGGAACTACACGATGGGCGACCTGGTGGCGCGCTACAAGCGGGCGCGCGGCTTCAACGTGCTGCATCCCATGGGCTGGGACGCGTTCGGCCTACCGGCCGAGAACGCGGCGCTGGAGAACGAGGTGCATCCCGCCAAATGGACGCGGGAGAACATCGACAGCATGCGGGCCCAGCTGAAGTCGATGGGGCTGTCGCTGGACTGGAGCCGGGAGTTCGCGACCTGCGATCCCTCCTACTATCGCCACGAACAGAAGATGTTCCTGGATTTCTTGCGGGCGGGCCTGGTCGAGCGCAAGGAAAGCTGGGTCAACTGGGATCCGGTCGAGCACACGGTGTTGGCCAACGAGCAGGTGATCGACGGGCTCGGCTGGCGCTCCGGCGTCCCGGTCGAACGGCGCAAGCTGTCCCAGTGGTTCTTCAAGATCACCGCGCTGGCGGAGGAATTGCTTTCGGCCCTGGACGACTTGGAGCGCTGGCCCGACAAGGTCCGGCTGATGCAGCGCAACTGGATCGGCCGTTCCGCCGGCGCGCGGCTGCGCTTCGCGGTCACGGGCGGCGGCGACGAGATCGAGGTCTTCACCACCCGCCACGACACCATCTTCGGCGCCACCTTCATCGCCCTCTCCCCCGATCATCCGCTGGCCGCGAAGCTGGCGGCGGCGGATTCCGCGCTGGCCGAATTCGTCGAGGACTGCCGGCGCAGCGGGACCAGCGAGGCCGCGTTGGAAACGGCGGAAAAGCTTGGCCATCGGACCAGTATTGAGGCCGCCCATCCGTTCCGCGACGGCGTCGCGTTGCCCGTCTACGTCGCCAACTTCGTGCTGATGGAATACGGCACCGGCGCCATCTTCGGCTGTCCGGGCCACGACCAGCGCGACCTGGACTTCGCCCGCAAGTACGAGTTGGACGTCATCCCCGTGGTGGCGCCCGACGAGGTCGCTCCGGCGGACTTCGAGATCGGCGCCGAGGCCTATGCCGGCCCCGGGCGGATGATCAATTCGGAATTTCTCGACGGGCTCGGGATCGAGTCCGCCAAGGCGGAGATCGCGCGCCGCGCCGAGGCGGGCGGCTTCGGCCAGGCGACGGTCACCTACCGCCTGCGCGACTGGGGCGTCTCGCGCCAGCGCTACTGGGGCTGCCCGATTCCGGTGATCCATTGCGAGGCCTGCGGCCTGGTCGGCGTGCCGGACGCGGACTTGCCGGTGGTCCTGCCGGAGGACGTGGATTTCGACCAGCCGGGCAATCCGCTCGACCGTCATCCGACCTGGCGCGACGTCGCCTGCCCGACCTGCGGGGCGCCGGCGAAACGCGAGGCCGACACCTTCGATACCTTCATCGACAGCTCCTGGTATTTCGCCCGCTTCTGCAGTCCGGCCGACGAGGGGCCGGTGGCGCGCGACGCGGTCGACTACTGGATGCCGGTGGACCAGTACATCGGCGGGGTCGAGCATGCCATCCTGCATCTCTTGTATTCCCGTTTCTACACCCGGGCTATGCGGGCCTGCGGCTATCTGGCGGTGGACGAGCCGTTCGACGGCATGTTCACCCAGGGCATGGTCTGTCACGCCACCTTCCGCGATGCGGCCGGCAACCTGCTGTTTCCGAACGAGGTGGCGCGCGAGGGCGAGGGCTGGCGGCGGCTCGACGACGGCGGCCCGGTCGCCGTCGGCCGTTCCGAGAAGATGAGTAAGAGCCTGAAGAACGTGGTCGATCCGGCCGAGATCATAGAGCGCTACGGGGCCGATACCGCGCGCTGGTTCATGCTGTCGGACAGCCCGCCGGATCGCGACCTGGAATGGACGGACGCCGGTGTCGAGGGCGCCTGGCGCTTCACCCAGCGTCTCTGGCGGCTGGTGAACGGGGCGATCCCGCGGCTGTCCGCGCTCGGCGCGCCGAAGCCGGCGGGCTTTTCGGACGAGGCACAGGCGCTGCGCCGCGCGACCCACAAGACGGTCGCCGCCATGACGGACGACATCGAACGCTTCCGCTTCAACGTTGCGGTCGCCCGCGTGCACGAGCTGGCCAATCACGCCGGCGGTTTCGAAATCTCGGCCGAGGGCGATGAGTGGGCCTTGCGCGAGGCGCTGGAGACCCTGGTCGTGGTGGCCGGACCGATGATCCCGCATCTGATGGAGGAGCTCTGGTCCCGGCTCGGGGCGGAGGGCTTGCTGGTCGACGCCGCCTGGCCGCTGGCCGACCCGGCGCTGCTGATCGAGGACACGGTGACGATCGCGGTGCAGGTCAACGGCAAACTGCGCGGCCGGATCGACATCGCCCGCGACGGCGAGGAGGCCGAGGTGCGCGAAGCGGCGCTGGCCGACGAGGGCGTGGCGCGGGCCGTCGCCGGCAAGGAGATTCGCCGGGTGATCGTGGTGCCGAACCGTATCGTCAACGTCGTTATCTAGGACAGGCGCGGAATCTCCCGGCCGTGAAACTGACTGCCAGGCAAATCGAGCCGTTCCTGCGCAACCCGGATCCCGCCGTGCATGCCGTCCTGGTCTACGGTCCCGACGGGGGGCGGGTGCGCGAGGTCGGGCGGCGGCTGCTGCACCAGATGGCGGCCGACCCGGACGATCCCTTCGCCGTCTCCACCCTCGCCATGGCCGACCTCAAGGGCGATCCTGCGCGGCTGCTGGACGAGGCGACGGCGATGGTTCTGGGCGGGGGAAAACGGGTGGTGCGGCTGGGCGACGCGGAGCCGTCCGTGGCCGATGCGGTGGTGGGCGTTTTGGCCCTGGAGGCGCCGGAGGCCTTCGTTATCGTGGAGGCGGGCGACCTCGGCCCCCGCGACAAGCTCCGCCGGCTGTTCGAAGCCGCCGGGAGGGGTGCCGCGATCCCCTGCTACCAGGATGAAGGCCAGGGCCTGGAGACGGTGATCCGCCAGGGCCTGGGCGAGGCGGGCCGCGAGATCGAGCCGGGTGCCCTCGCCTATTTCGCCGCCCAGCTTGGCGGCGACCGGGCCCAGACCCGCTCGGAAATAGAGAAGCTGGTGCTCTACAAGGGCGACGAGGTGGGCGCCATCACCCTTGACGACGTGGCGGCGACGGTCGGCGATGGCGCTCCGATCCTGCTCGACGACATCGCTCTCTCGACGGCGAGCGGCGAGCAGGCCGGCCTCGACCGGGCGCTGGTCCGTGCTTTCCAGGCGAGTGAAACGCCCGTGGGCGTGCTGCGCGCCGTCGCCCGACACCTCACCCGCCTGCATCTGGCCGCCAGTCTGATGGCGAACGGCCAGTCGGCCGAGAATGCGATGAAGGCCATGCGTCCACCGGTCTTCTTCAAGCAGCAGCCGATCTTCCGCGGCCAGCTCCGCCAATGGTCGCCCGACGCGCTGGCCCGGGCGCTGGCGTTGCTGATGACGGCCGAACTCGACTGCAAGTCAACCGGCATGCCAGACGAGGCTATTTCGGCCCGGGCGCTGATGCGCATCGCCCAGGCCGCGCGGCGAGGATGATGTCCCGGTGGCTTACGGCGGGACGATGAAATGGTCGCGGCACGTGCGAAACGCCGGAACCGCCGCATGCCGCTGATCGGACTCGAATATTGTGATAAACGGGGCGCATGCCCGACAGCGGTCGTCGAGAGTGGAATCCGCCATGCCGAAACAAAGTGATGATCGTCGTGCGATGAGAATGCAAACAATGGGCAACGGAACGGAATCGAAGATGACCGCCAACTCGCTTCAGGCGCTTCTTTCTCAAGCGGTGCGCTGTTTGAACGCGGGTCGATTCGCCGAGGCCGAGGAGCTATGTCGTCGCGTTCTGTCCGTGCGCAAGCGGGAGCCCAATGCGCTGCATTTCCTGGGCATCGTGGCGCTACAGTCCCGTCGGCCCGAGGAAGCCGTCGGCCATCTCACCGAAGCGACGTCGAGCGATCGCCGTAACCCCGATTTGCTGTGTACCCTGGCGGGCGCGCTGATGGAATGTGGTAGAGAGCGCGAAGCAAGGAAGGCCCTAAACCGGGCGCTGCGTCTTGCGCCGGCGCACACGCAGGCCCAATACAATCTGGGATTGGTTGAGATGCGTCGTGAGGATTTTTCGATTGCCGCGCGACATTTCGAGAAGGTGGTCAATTTGATCAATCCAATCCTCAGCATTTGGACGCACTTAATAATCTCGGAATCGCTCAAATTCAGTTGAAGGAGTGCGATGCGGCTGTCCAGGCATTCACCTCGGTACTATCGCGACAGCCGGATCATCATAGAGCGCGACGTAACTTGGCGAACGCACTTATAGAATTGGATAGATACGAAGATGCGTTAACGGAGTTTGATGCTCTTCTCTCAAATGATGATACTGTCGCATCGGATCATTTTCATCGGGCTATAGCTTTGGGTAAAGCACGACGGCGGCCTGAAGCGATCGTAGCGTACAACCGGGCAATAGAAATTGATCCCAATTACGTTGATGCTCACAATAATCTGAATCGGCTGCTATGGATGACGGGGGAGTTTCATGTGGCGTTAGATCATATCTCTAGGGCCATGGAATTGAATCCAGATAACGATAAGCTGCGCCTAAACGCCGCGCTTACTTATGCCGAGGCGGGGCAGGGAGGAAAGGCCATCGATTATTATCAGAAGGTTCTACAGAATACCCGGGACAATCACGCAGCGAATATTGGCGTTGTGAGGGAATTGCAAAATTTGGGGCGCTTCACTGATGCGGATAATTTCATCGACAACGCCCAAAAGGACATAACAGATCCAGAGGTCAAGGTACTGTTGGAATGTCAGCGCCTGATCCGTAGTAAAGGAGTTAGTGACGATGAGATTGAAGTGCTTGAATCTTGGCTCGAAAGTGCCGATTCGGACACACTAAATCGGAGTGTTGTCTTGAATTCCATCGGAAAAGTCTTGGAGTCAAGAGGGGAGCCCGATGCGGCATTTGAACAATTTTCCGCAGCGGCGTCCCTTCGGAATGCCAGGGTCCATTACGATGCGGATGCTCACGACGAAAATGTAGATCGCATTATCGAAACGTTCGACGAATCTTTGATTCGATTGCTTTCCAAGCATGGCTCTTCGGACGATCGGGTTATTTTCATCGTCGGTATGCCGCGGTCCGGTACGACGTTGGTGGAACAAATTCTTGCGTCGCACGATGATGTGGATGCGCTGGGCGAGCTACGGAATCTGTCGTTTGCGGTGGAGGATAAGCTGTCTCATGATATGGGAGGAATACCCTATCCAAAAAGCTTCCGCAATATTGATGGTATGCAGCTTCAAGCCGTGCAAAGATATTATCTAGACTACTTGGATAGAGTTTCCCCATCCGTTAGGTTTGTCGTGGATAAGATGCCCACGAATAGCAAATATGTTGGTGCAATCGCGGTATTGTTTCCGAATGCTAGAATTGTACACTGTCGTCGACAGCCAGAAGCGACCGGGGTGTCGATCTTTATGCAGAATTTCAATGATGAGCATGGATACTCGTTTGATCTTTACAATATTGGCAGGAGGTATCGGACCTACCGCCGACTGATGGCGCACTGGCGCGCATTGCTGCCGGAGATGATGCTGGAGTTTGATTACGAGAACTTGATCGGTGATCAGGAGCATGCGAGCCGGGAGTTGCTCGCGCATTGCCGTCTCGATTGGAAGGACGATGTGTTGGATTTCTCCAACACCGAGCGGAGCGTGAGGACCGCGAGTAGCTGGCAGGTGCGCCAACGGCTCTATGGTCAGCGCGTGGAAGGTTGGCGCAAGTTCGAAGCCCACCTGGGCCCGTTCTACGCGGGGCTGGCGGGTGAGTCTCGAGGCTGAAGGTCGTTTCGGTCGAACCTCATACCGAGCGGCGATGAGAGGGACTCATTGCGGGTTGTCTGGCGTTCAGACGCCACGCGGGCTTTTCCTCGCATAAGCTCGGGCGCGCGGCCGCGCTTGCCGACCCGCGATGAGTTGCACTTAACGCAGGTCGGTATCAGATCGTCGCGTCCAGATTGCCGAGGCGGTCGCTCAGTTTCAGGTTTTCGCCGTAGTCGACCGGCACGGCGAGCAGCGCGGGGCCGGGCTGCGCGAGGGCCTCGGCGAGATCGCCCGCGAAGTCGCCCGCGGAGCGCACCTGGCGGCCCCAGACGCGGAAGGCCGTCGCCAGCGCCTCGAAATCCGGATTGCCGAAGTCGAGCTCGGAATGGCGGCCGTCGAACTGGGTCTGCTGCTTCCACTTGATCAGACCGTAGCCGCCGTCGACCCAGACCAGGGCGACGAAGGGGATCGCCAGGCGCTGGGCGGTCTCCAGGTCCTGCAAATTCATCATGAATCCCCCGTCGCCGGCGATCGCCACGACGCGGCGCTCCGGGCGGGCGATCTTGGCGCCGATGCCCCCTGGTAGCGCAAAGCCCATCGAACAAAAGCCATTCGAGATCAGGCAGGTATTGGGTTCGATGGAGTGGTAGTGCCGGGCGACCCACATCTTGTGCGCCCCGACGTCGGAAAGCACGATATCGTCGGGTCCGATGGCTTGGCGGACCTCGGCGAGGATGCGCTGCGGTTTCATCGGGAAGGCCTCGTTGCCCGCCTCCGCCGTCAGGTCGGCGTGGATCCGCCGGCGCAGCGGCGCCTCGCGGTTCGGGTCGAAGAGCGGCAGCCGGCCCCCGTGGACGGCATTGATCGCTTCGTTCAGTTGCCAGAGCGAATCGGCGACATCGGCAACCAGCTCGACCCGGACCGGATAGTCGCTGTCGATTTCGGCCGGTTCGAAATCGATATGGACGATCGTCTTGTCGCCGCCCCGGTTCCAGAGCGTGGGTGCGTATTCCACCAGATCGTAGCCGACCGGGACGACGAGGTCGGCGGCATCGAACAGCTGGTTGATGTGATCGCCGCCCTGCAGGCCGGCGGTGAAGAGCGACAGCGGATCCTCCAGCGACAGCGCGCCCTTGCCCATGAAGGTGTTGACCACCGGAATGCCGGTCTTGCGGGCGAAGCGGCGCAACTGGCGCGAGGCCTGCTTGCGAAGCGCGCCGTTGCCGGCGAGCACGACGGGCCGTTTCGCCGCCTCGATCAGCTCGAGCGCGCGCGCCACCGCCTTGTGGTCGGCGGCCGGGCGCCTCGTCCGGCTCTGGCCGAGCGGGCGGCCCGACACGGCGACCTTGGCGACATCCTCCGGCAGTTCGATCACCGTGGCGGCGGGTTTCTCCGCCGTCGCGATGCGGAAGGGCTTGCGGATCACCTCGGGGATGGTCTCGGCCCTGGCGATTCCCTGCGCCCATTTGGTGATCGGCCGCATCATCGCCACCGCGTCCATGTTCTGGTGGCTTTCCTTGTGGAGGCGCCGGGTCGAGGCCTGGCCGATGATCGCGACCAGGGGCGCGCGGTCCATGTTGGCGTCGGCGATGCCCGTCACCAGGTTGGTGGCGCCGGGCCCGAGCGTCGCCAGGCAGACCCCGGGCCGACCGGTCAGGCGGCCGTAGGCGTCGGCCATGAAGGCGGCGGCCTGCTCGTGTCGGCAAAGGATGAAGCGGATATCACTACTCTCCAGCGCGATCATCAGATCGGCGTTCTCCTCGCCCGGCACGCCGAAGATGTGCTTGACCCCCTCCGCCTCGAGGCAGCGGACGAACAGTTCGGCGGCCTTGATGGTGTCGGTCATGGGTTGGCTCCCCTCCCGCCCGGCTCAGAGTCCGACTCGAAATGAATCGAGTGTTTTCAGGCTCTTGCGAGACGGCCCGTGAGGAGTTGGATGCTGGCGAGGAAGATCCAGGCCTCGGCGGTCTCGATGGCCGTCTCGAAGTCCTTGGCCAGCCGCCGGTTTCGATTGAGCCAGGCGAGCGTGCGCTCGACGACCCATCGGCGGGGCAGGAGTTGGAAGCCCTTCACGCCCGCGGGACGGTTGACGATCTCTAGCGACCAGCGGCCGATCCGCTTCAGTGCGCCCTCGAGCTTGGGCCCGGCATAGGCGCCGTCGGCGAAGACGTGGCGCAGGCGGGGAAAGTGGCGGGGGATGGCGGCGAACACCGCCGGCGCGCCGTCGCGGTCCTGGATCTCGGCGCCGTGGACCACGACCGCGACCAGCAGGCCGCCGGTGTCGGTGAGGATGTGACGCTTGCGGCCCTTGACTTTCTTTCCGGCGTCGAAGCCCCGGATACCGCCGCTTTCCGTGGTTTTTACGCTCTGACTGTCGATGATACCGGCCGACGGGCCGGCCGCGCGGCCCTCGGCCTCGCGCGCCGCGACCAGCAGTTGCCGGTTGACCTCGGACCAGGTGCCGTCGTCCCGCCAGAGATAAAAGTAGCGCTGCACCGTCGAGCGTGGCGGGAAGTCCCGGGGCAGCATGCGCCATGGACAGCCGCTACGCAGTAGGTAGAGGATCGCGTTCACCACCTCGCGCAATGCCGTCGTCCGAGGCCGTCCCAGCGCTTTGGCGCGAGGCAGCAACGGCTCCAGCACCTTCCATTCTCCATCCGTCAGGTCGCTTGCGTAGCGCAGCAGGTCGCGTTCATACTTCGGGCGAGTGATTTTGGTCCACATGTTGTGTCTCCCTGGTTGCTAAATACAAACAGTGAATCACAACTGACTGAAATCACTCAACTCTTTTCGGGCCAGACACTTAGACCGGCCGGTCGCCCTCCGCCGTGGTGCGATGCAGATAGCGGACCAGGGTTTCGCCGTAGTCGCGGACCGCGTAGTGCATGGTGCAGCGGTTGTCCCACATCAAGACGTCACCTTGACGCCATTTGTGGCGGTAGATGTTCTCGTGCCGGGTCGCCTCGGCGTAGAGATAGTCGAGGATCGCGCGGCTTTCGCCCCGGTTCATGCCGTCGATATGGGAGGTGAAATAGGGATTGACGTAGAGCGCGCGGCCGCCGCTTTCGGGATGGGTGCGGACCATCGGGTGCGGCACGCCGGGCGGTACCTCCCGCGCCGGCACGCGGGAGGGTTTCTCGTTCACCAGCCGATAGGCGTCGTGGATCGCCGATTGCCGGTCCAGCACCGCGCGCAGCCCGTCCGAAAGCGCCTCGTAGGCCACATACATATTGCAGAACATGGTGTCCGCCGGCCCCTCGGTGACGTCGATCGCGTGCAGCATGGAAAGCGCGGGCGGCCGTTCGGCGAAGGAAATGTCGGAATGCCAGAAATCGTTGCGGGGACCCGGCGTGCCGGGGCGGTTCTCCAGCACCATGACTTCGGGGTGCGCGTCGAGCCCCCGGCGCGAGCCCAGGGGGTGTGGCTCCACCGGCCCGAAGCGCTGGGTGAAGGCCAGGTGCTCGCCCGGGCCGACGTCCTGGTCTCGAAAGAACACCACCAGGTGGTCGAGAAAGGCGCGGCGAACCTCGGCGAAGGTCGTGTCGTCGAGTAGGCGGGAAAGATCGACGCCGCCGATCTCCGCGCCGAGCGCGCCGGAGGCGGAGCGAACCTCGATCCTCTCGTAACCGGTTGTCGGCATTTGAGTTTCTCTCCCCTGGTCAGCCGTGGACGTCGGCCAGCAGGTCGCCGATGCCGCCGGCCGCGTCGAGCGCCCCGAGGCGGGCGGCGAGCGCGTCGGCTGTATTGGTGTCAAGTGGGGTCATGCCGAAGCCCGCGCAGTCGCGAAACTTGGATTGGACCTGGGCGTCGGAAAGGGGGTTTTGCGGCGTGCCGGGGACGAAATCCAGTCGGCGTTCGATCACCCGGCCGCCGGTCGTGGCGACGGCGACGCCGGCCGGCGCGAACTTGCCGGCATTCTCGCGTTCGACTCGAATGTCGATTTTGGCGATGAAGTCGGCGATGCCACCGTCGGGCACCGCGTCGGCCTGAATTTCGGCGATGCCGAGACGACGGCGCAGGAGCGCGCTGGCGGCCGAATAGTGGATCGAGAACTGGGCCGCGACCTGGGGATTGTCGGCTGGATGGAAGGCGGCGCCGACCAGCCCATCGGCGAAGGGCGAGATGGCGACCTCCACCGCCTCGACTTCGCCCGGGTCGAGGTCGGCCTCTTCGGCGATGTCGATCAACAGGTCGTTCGGCACGTGGTTGGCGGTACAGCTCGGGTAGTTCTTGATCGTGACCGCCGCCTGTTCCCAGTGCGCGCCGAGGTTCGCGACCAATTGCTCGCCGTCGCCTGGACCATGGAGCGCGTGGTAGCTGTATTTGCCCTCGACCGCGCGGCGCGGGCCGTCGATCCCGGCCTGGGCCAGCCGGGCCGCGAAGACGGCCGATTCGGCCGCCAGGCCCGAGGCCGCGCGTTTCGCCAGTCTTTTGTCCAGCAATGCCTGTTGCGAGCCGCCGGCCCGGAAGAAGGCGAGGCCGAGGGCGTCGGCGATGGCGCCCGCGTCGAGGCCCAGCAGCTTGGCGCTGGCCGCCGCCCCGCCGAAGACGCCGTGCGTCGAGGTGTGGAACCAGCCCCGATTCTCTTCGTTCGCCGCGCCGAAACGGCAGGCGATCTCGGTGCCGAGCGCCACCGCCGCGAGAAAGTCCCGGCCGCTCGCCCCGGTTTCCTCCGCCAGCGCCCAGGCCGCCGGGACGGTCACGATGTCGGGGTGGACCGAGCCTTTTTCGTGGACCGAATCATAATCGAGCGCGGCGGCTTGCAGGCCATTGACGAAGGCGGCGCCCCGCGCCGCGACCCGCTCTCCGCTGGCCCAGATCGTGGCCGCGCCTGGTGCCTGTTCGGCGAGAATAGTTTGTCGCGCGCCGTCGCAACCCGGCGCCGTCGATCCGGCCCAGGCGCAGCCGAGCGTATCCAGGATCCGCCGCTTGGTCGCGACGACGATGTCGGCGGGCAGATCGTCGTAATTCGTCTCGACGACGAAGACGGCGAGTTGTTCGGTCAGTGTCTCGGCCATGGCCCGCGGACCCCTGCGGCTGTCGCGGCCCGGATGCTAGCACGGCGAGCCGCGCGGACAAGGCTCGCCGACGGTTCTCATGCAATTCATGAATATCTCCGATGCGCCAAAACATCTTGGCAAGAGCGCGCCAGTCACGAGCCCGAAAGGGTCATTAGTATCGCTCTTACGCGGTCATGTGTGGTTCTATCGCGTAGGAACAAACACGGTATGGTCTTCATGTGCCAGCATGGGGACTTGCCGGACGGCAATGATGGAACGCCCTGATGAGAAAAGTCGTATGGTCGGCGGCGGCTACCAAATAACGCTCGGAACCTATTCCTGGGCCCGCCCCAGGCGCTGGCAAATGTCGTCGAGTTGTTCGAGGCTTCGGTAGCGGATGTGGATTTCGCCCGCCTCGCCCTTGTGGTTGATGGCGACGACGAGGCCGAGGAGCTCGCCGAGCTGGCGCTCGAGGGCGCGGGTATCGGCGCTCTTGGCCTCCTCCGCCCAGCCCGTGCCGGCGGGGGCGCCCTCGCCGGCCTTCTTCGTTCGCTGGGCCAGGCGTTCGACCTGGCGCGCGCTCATCCCCTTGGCGACGACCCTGGCGGCCATCGCCGCGGCCTGTTCCAGGCCGATCAGCGGGCGGGCCTGGCCGGGGCTGAGCCGGCCCTGGTCCAGCAGACGGCGGACCTCGTCGGGGAGCGAGAGAAGGCGCAGCGTGTTGGCGACATGGCTGCGGCTTTTGCCGACCATGGCGGCGATGCCGTCCCGGGTCTGGCCGTGCTGGTCGATCAGCCGGCGGTAGCCCTCCGCCTCCTCGATCGGGGTCAGGTCCTCGCGCTGGATGTTCTCGACCAGGGCGAGCTCCAGGGTCTCCGCGTCCGAGAGGTCGCGGATCAGGATCGGCACTTCGTGCAGCCGGACCCGCTGGGCCGCCCGCCAGCGCCGTTCGCCGGCGACTATTTCGTAGTCGCCGCCGCCCTCGGGCGCGCGGCGGACGAGGATCGGCTGCAAAATACCGCTGGCCCGGATCGATTCGGCCAGATTCTCGATCTCGGTCTCGGCGAAATTTCGCCGGGGCTGCAGCGGGTTGGGTTTGAGGCGGTCGATGTTCACCCCCGTGGTGGCGGCTCGCGGCTCCGGGGTCGCGTGATCCCCCGCCGCCTCGTCGTCCAGCAGGGCGGAAAGACCGCGGCCCAGGCCCCGCTTGCGAGGTTCGTCGATCATGCCGCGACCCTCTGTTCCTCCCGTTTCAGCATCTCGCTCGCCAGTCGCATGTAGGCAATACTGCCGGCGCAGCGATGGTCGTAGAACATCGCCGGCGTGCCGTGGCTGGGGGCCTCGGAGATGCGGACGTTCCTCGGGATCATGGTGTCGTAGACCTTTTCGCCCAGATGGCCCCGAACGTCGTCCGCGACCTGGCCGGCGAGCTTGTTGCGGCCATCGTACATGGTGAGGACGATGCCCTGAATTTCGAGCGCGGGGTTGTGCGCGCGGCGCAGCCGCTCGATCGTGCCGAGCAGCATGGAGAGCCCCTCGAGCGCGAAAAATTCGCACTGCAAGGGCACCATCACCGAATGGGCCGCCACCAGGGCGTTCACCGTCAGGAGGCCGAGCGAGGGCGGGCAGTCGATCATCACGAAGTCGTAGTCGGACCGCGCCCCCGCCAGCGCCCGGGCCAACCGCCGGGTGCGATGCTCTAGATCGATCAGCTCGATCTCGGCGCCCGAGAGGTCGGCGGTGGAGGGCACGATGTCGAGGCCGGGGACCAGGGTCCGCCGCGTCACGCCTCCGAGGTCCCCCTGGCCGATCAGCAGGGCATAGGCGCCGCCGCCGCGATCCCCCCGCATCAGGCCGAGGCCGGTGCTGGCGTTCCCCTGGGGGTCGAGATCGACGATCAGCACCCGCTTGCCGACGCAGGCGAGGCCGGTCGCGAGGTTGATCGTGGTCGTGGTCTTGCCGACGCCACCTTTCTGGTTGGCGACGGCGATAATGCGGTGGGTATTGGCGTCAATCGGCGTCGTTGACGCCGGCCGAATCGGGATTTCGTTCACGGGTCACCTCGCTCAGGCGCAATACCGTGCCGTGGGAATCGCTGAGGCTGGGCATACGCTCGAGCCGCATTTTCCAATATTTTGTGGCTTGGGTCAATTCTTTGTCGATATCTTGTCCCTTGAGCAGCAAAAAAACACTCTTTTCGTTGATTTGTGCCTCGACGAGATCGAGCAATCGCGGCAGGGGCGCGAAGGCCCGCGCCGTGATCACGTCGGGTTCGAGCGAATCGAGCCGTTCCAGCCGTCCCCGGTGCAGCGTGATCGCGCTCTCCGTCAGGCGCGCCGCCTCGGCCAGAAACGTCGCCTTGCGGCCGTCGCTTTCCACCAGATGCACCTCGCCGGCGCCGAGGATCGCCAGCACGAGACCCGGAAAGCCGGCGCCGCTGCCAAGATCGAGCCAGCGCGTCGCCCCCGCCGGCGCATGGGCCAGCAATTGGGCTGAATCCTGTACATGGCGGCGCCAGGCATCGGCCAGGGTCGAGCGGCCGACGAGGTTGATCGCCGGGTTCCACTTTTCCAGCAACGCCAGGTGGAGGGCGAGGCGGGCCCGTGTTTCACGTGAAACGGGAAGCGTCCGGGCGAAGCCCTCGGGTCCGAGCGGCGGGGCGATCAGACCGCCTCGCGGGCCGTGCGGCGGCGCGCCCGGGTCAGCAGGGCGGCGAGTGCCGCGGGCGTGATGCCGGGGATCCGACCCGCCGCGCCGATCGTCGCCGGGCGGTGCCGCTTCAACGTCTCCCGCGCCTCGCCCGAGAGGCCGCCGATCGCGTCGTAATCGAGGTCGGCCGCCAGGCTCAATGCCTCTTCCCGGCGGAAAGCGACGATATCGGCCTCCTGGCGCGCCAAATAGCCCTGATAATGGGCGTCGATTTCAACCTGCGCGGCGACATCGGCCGGCGCCGCGCCGAGTTCCGGCCAGATCGCCGCGAGGCGAGCGAGCGTCACGTCCTTATAAGCCAGCACCTCGAAGGCGGTGCGGCGTTTGCCGTCGAGGTTGATCTCGATACCGCGCGCACGCCAATCGTTGGGGCTGAGGTCGAGGTCGGCGAGGCGTTCGGACAATGACGCCAACGCCGACGCCTTGGCGCGGTACGCCGCCCGCCGCTCGGGCCCGACGCAGCCGAGCGCGATGCCGGCCTCGGTCAGCCGCCGGTCGGCGTTGTCCGCCCGGAGCCGCAGCCGGTACTCCGCCCGGCTGGTGAACATGCGGTAGGGCTCCGTCACGCCGCGCGTCACCAGGTCGTCGATCATCACGCCGAGATAGGCCTCGGTCCGGTCGGGCAGGTAGGCCTCGCCGCCCGACGCCTCGAGCGCGGCGTTCAGGCCGGCGATCAGGCCCTGGGCCGCCGCCTCCTCGTAGCCGGTGGTGCCGTTGATCTGTCCGGCGAGGTAAAGCCCCGGCAGGCGCCGTGCCTCCAACCCCGGGGACAATTCGCGCGGATCGACATAGTCGTATTCGATGGCGTAACCGGGGCGCAGGATTTCCGACCGCTCCAACCCGGGAATGGTCGCCAGCAGGGCCGCCTGGACCTCGCGCGGCAGCGAGGTCGAGATCCCGTTCGGATAAACCGTGTCGTCGTCGAGACCCTCCGGCTCCAGGAAGATCTGGTGGCGTTCCCGGTCGGCGAAGCGGACGATCTTGTCCTCGATGGACGGACAGTACCGCGGCCCGGTCGACTCGATCCGCCCCGAATACATCGGCGAGCGCTCGAGGTTGGCGCGAATGACGGCGTGGCCGGGCGGCCCGGTGTGGGTAATGTGGCAATTCACCTGTGGCGTCGTAGTGGCGGCGGTGAGGAAGGAGAAGAAACTCGGATCGTCGTCGCCGGGCTGGGCGTCGAGGCCGGCCCAGTCGATGGTGCGGCCGTCTAGGCGGGGCGGCGTTCCGGTCTTGAGCCGACCCATGGCAAAGCCCAGCGCCTGAATCCGCCGGGCGAGGCCGATGGCCGGCGCTTCGCCGGCCCGGCCGGCCGGCCAGGACTCCTCTCCCAGGTGAATGAGCCCCCTAAGGAACGTGCCCGTGGTCAGCACCACCCGGCCGGCGGCGATGCGAGCGCCCTCGGCGGTAACGATGCCGGCGACGCGCCCACCCTTGACGATCAGGTCCTCCACGGCCGCCGCCATAACGTCGAGACCCTCGGTCCCGGCGATCGCGGCCTGCATTGCCTGGCGGTAGAGCTTGCGGTCGGCCTGGGCGCGGGGCCCCCGCACGGCCGGACCCTTGCGCCGGTTCAAAAGGCGGAACTGGATCCCGGCCCGGTCGGCGACCCGGCCCATCAGCCCGTCGAGGGCGTCGACCTCGCGCGCCAGATGGCCCTTGCCGAGGCCGCCGATCGCCGGATTGCAGGACATCTCGCCGATGGTGTCGAGCCGGTGGGTCGCCAGCAGGGTGCGGGCGCCCGTCCGCGCCGAGGCCGCCGCCGCTTCCGTGCCGGCATGACCGCCGCCGATGACGATGACGTCGTAGCCGCTCATTGTTCGCTATCCGCCGTGCCCGTCGAGTTCGCCGGGAATGTAGGGACCGGACAATGCGAAGTCAAAAGCGGCGGCGGCGTTTCACGTGAAGCAGACGCGCGAGTGGCCTATTTGCCAATGCAGAATTCGGAAAACACAATATCTAGTATATCTTCGACGTCGACCCGCCCGGTGATGCGGCCGAGCGCCCGGGCCGCCAGGCGCAGGTCCTCGGCCGATAGTTCCGCCGCCCCCGCGTCTTTGGCCCGGCCGAGCGCCTGGCGGCAGGCTTCGAGCGCGCTGCGGTGGCGGGCCCGGGTCACGACCGGCGCCCCCTGGCCATCGAGCCGGCGCGACGCCTCCCGGGCGAGCGCGGCCAGAACGTCGTCGAGCCCGCGGCCGGTCCGCAGGGACAGGGGCCAGGGGACCAGGCCGGAGAAACGGGCGGGCGGCGGCGCCAGATCGGTCTTGTTGGCGAGCACCAGGGTGTCGGCGGCGAAATCCAGATCCAGGCTATCCGGCGCGGGCGGCGCGGCCGTGTCGATGACGACGAGGCGGAGGTCGGCCTCCGCGCCCCGGGCCCGGGCCCGGCGCACGCCCTCCGCCTCGACCAGGTCGTCGCTCGCCCGGAGGCCCGCCGTATCGGCCAGAATCAGCGGATAGCCGTCGAGCTCGAGCCGTACCTCGAGCACGTCGCGGGTGGTGCCGGGCTGCTCGGCGACGATGGCGACGTCGCGCCGGGCGAGCGCGTTCAACAAGCTGGACTTCCCGGCGTTGGGTGGACCGAGGATCGCCACCCGCAGGCCGTCGCGCAGCCGCTCGCCCCGCCCCTCGTCGGCGAGATGGGCGCCGATTTCCGCCGAAAGCGCGGCGATCTCCCCCGGCGGTCGCGGCCAGACCCCCTCGCCGACATCGCCCTCCTCCTCGCCGAAATCTATCTCCGCTTCGATTCCCGCCAACAGGCGCAGCAGGCGCCCGCGCCACGCCTCGTAAAGCCCGCCGAGCCGTCCCGCCATCTGTTCCAATGCCTGGCGGCGCTGGCGGGCGGTATCGGCGGCGATCAAATCGGCGAGGCCCTCGGCCTCGGTCAGGTCCAGCTTGCCGGCGAGGAAGGCGCGGCGCGAGAATTCGCCGGGCTCGGCGGGGCGCAGGCCCGGCAGCCGGCCGAGCGCCTCCAGCACGCCGCCGACCACCGCCGGCCCGCCGTGCAGGTGCAATTCCGCCAGATCCTCGCCGCTGTAGCTCCCCGGCCCGGGAAACCACAGCACGAGGGCCTCGTCCAGGGCCTCGCCGTCGCGCGGATCGTCGAGCCGGCGGCGGCTGGCCTGGCGGGGTGTCGGTGGATCGGCGCGGGTCAGCGCCCGCAGCGCCGCGCCTGCCTCGGAGCCCGAAATTCGGAGAACCGCGATGCCGGCGCGGCCTCGGCCGCTGGCCAGCGCGAAGATGGTTGCGCCGTCGGCCATCGCGGGTGCGCGGGGCGCGGGCGGCTTACTCCGCCGCCTGGCCCATCTGTTCGAGGCGGAGCTCTTCCTGGTCGAGGTCCAGCATCAACCGCGCGACCCGGCCGCCGCCGATAACGTGGGTTTGCAGGATTTCGTCGAGGTCCCCGCTCGTGCGGTAGGTGTACCAGGTACCCTCGGGATAGATCACCATGGTCGGGCCGAGTTCACAGCGGTCGAGGCAACCGGCGATGTTCACCCGGACGTCGTCGAGCTTGAGCTGTTTCGCCTTGGCCTTCAGGTAGTTGCGAAGCCTGACCGCATCCTTCTCCATGCAGCAGCCGCGCGGATGGCCCGGCTGGCGCTCGTTGGTGCAGCAGAAGATGTGGCTGCGGTAAAACTGCCCCTTGGTCTCGGCGTTCACGGTTCTTGGCCCCTCCTAATCCCGTTTGGGCGTGCCCGTGCCCGAAAATCCACTGAAGAAGGCCTTTTGCAGGCGCTCCCAACCCTCCGCGCCGCCGGCCGGCATCCAGGTCTTCAGCAGCGCCTCGGGATCGCTTGCCCGCACGAAGGCACTCATCCGTTGCGCCAGCTCCTCGGCGAGCTTCTCCTGCATGGCGCCCACATCGGGAAGGCCCAGGGCCGCGCGGGCTTCTTCCGGCGTGCAGTCGATCTCGATGCTGATCTTCATGGCCCCTGGATCCCGTGCTAGGTTGCCCCGGCGCTGGGTCGCCACCCTATGCGAGGCCGTGCGCCCGCGCAACGACCACCGAGGCAGCCACCCATCCCTCTCAACCGTGAAAGTGATCGCCATGGGTAACGAACTGGGCGAGGAAACCAGTCCCTATTTGCTGCAACACCGGGACAATCCGGTCCACTGGCGGCCTTGGAGCGAGGCGGTGCTGGCCGACGCGCGCGCCATGGACAAGCCGATCCTGCTCTCCGTCGGCTATGCCGCCTGCCACTGGTGCCACGTCATGGCCCACGAAAGCTTCGAGGACAACGAAATCGCCGCGCTGATGAACCAGCTCTTCGTCAACGTCAAGGTCGACCGGGAGGAGCGGCCGGACCTCGATGCGATCTACCAGAACGCCCTGGCGCTGCTGGGCCAGCAGGGCGGCTGGCCGCTCACCATGTTCCTGACGCCGGGGGGCGAACCGTTCTGGGGCGGGACGTATTTTCCGCCCGAATCGCGCTACGGCCGGCCGGGCTTTCCCGAGGTCTTGCGCCGCATGGCGGAGATCTGGACCGACCAGCGCGACCAGGTGAGCCAGAATACCCGATCCTTGATGGAAGGCCTCCACCAGCTCGCCGCGCCCAAGGCCGAGCGGGTGGCGCTGCAACCGGGCCTCTTGGACGACGCGGCCACCCATCTGCTGCACGAGGTCGACCCTTTCCTGGGCGGAATCCGGGGGGCGCCGAAGTTTCCGCAAGCGGCGATCTTCACGCTGCTGTGGCGCGCCTGGCTCCGAGGCGGCGAGGAGAGCTATCGCAAGGCCGTCGTCACCACCCTCGACCAGATGTCGGAGGGCGGGATCTACGACCATCTGGGTGGCGGATTCGCGCGCTATTCGACCGACGACCGCTGGCTGGCGCCGCATTTCGAGAAGATGCTCTACGACAACGCCCAGATGATCGAGATTCTGTGCCTGGTCTGGCAGGAAACCGGCGCGGACCTCTACCGCCAGCGCGTCGAGGAGACGATAGAGTGGGTTCTGCGCGAGATGATCGCCCCCGACGGAGGCTTCGCCGCGACGCTGGATGCCGATTCGGAGGGCGAGGAGGGCAGATTCTACGTCTGGCGGGAAGAGGAGATCGATACCCTGCTCGGCCCGCGGTCGGAGGCCTTCAAGGTCGCCTACGATGTTTCGGCGCGGGGCAACTGGGAAGGCAAGGTCATCCTCAACCGCTCCCGCCGCCTGGGGCTCGGCGAGGCGCTGGACGACGCGGCGCTCGCCGCCGACCGCGCGGTGTTGAAGGCGACGCGGGACGCGAGAATCTGGCCCGGCTGGGACGACAAGGTGCTGGCCGACTGGAACGGCCTGATGATTTCGGCCTTCGTCACCGCCGCCCAGGTCTTCGACCGGCCTGAATGGCGCGACGCGGCGGTCCTGGCGTTCGATTTCGTCGCCCACCGGATGGCCGAGGGCGACCGCCTCTGGCACAGCTACCGGATGGACAAACTCCGCCAGCCGGCCATGCTGGACGATTACGCGGCCATGGCCCGCGCCGCCCTCGCGGTGCACGAGGCGACGGGCGAGGCCCGCTATCTGGACCGCGCCCGGGCCTGGGTGGGCGTGCTGGACCGGCATTTCTGGGATTCCGGCGCCGGTGGCTACTTCTTCACCGCCGACGATGCCGACGATCTGATCACCCGCCAGCGCCACTGCATCGACAACGCCACGCCCGCCGGCAACGCCGTCGCCGCCGAGGTGGTGACCCGGCTCTGGCACCTGACCGGGGAGAGCGCCTACCGCGATCGGGCGGAGGCGCTGTTCGAGGCCTTTTCCAGCGACCTCGGGCGCAATTTCTTCCCCCTCACCACCTATCTGAACAATCTGGAGACGGCCTTGCGGCCGATCCAGATCGTCATCGCCGGCGCCGACGACGCGCCCGACCGCGCGGCCCTCGCCGCCGTCGTCCATGCCACCAGCCTGCCGGGCCGTATTCTCCAAGTGGTATCGCCCGGCGCGATCCTGCCCCCCTCCCACCCGGCCCACGGCAAGACCGCGGTCGACGGCCGCGCCGCCGCCTACGTCTGCGTGGCCGAGACCTGCACCCTTCCCCTCGCCACCCCCGAGGCGCTGGCCGACGCCCTGCGCGCCGCCCGGTCCGGCTAGTTCGATAGTTTTGGGGACAGATTTATTATTCATCTGAACGCGCGGAAAATATGATGTCCCTTTAGCTGGTGGCATAACGGTGGCAAAGACAAAATCCCCGCCACGACAACGACTTATGCATTTTCAACGGTAAACGTTCGATCTATGTGAACAATAGCCTTGAACCCATGGATAAATGCGATGTCCCTTTAGCTGGTGGCATAACGGTGGCAAAGACAAAATCCCCGCCACGACAACGACTTATGCATTTTCAACGGTAAACGTTCGATCTAGAATACCGCCGGTAACGCCCGAGGGAGAGCCCCCATGACGACCATGATCCCGACGCTCCGTTCGATCCGCGCCCGGCCCGTGCTGTTGAAGCTGAAGCGCCCGGTGGTCGCGCGGATCGCCACGATGTCCGACTGGCCGCTGATCCTGATCGACATGGAGACCGAGGAGGGCATCACCGGTCGGGCCTACCTCGAGCCTTACGTGCCCAAGGCGATGCGCTATCTGGTGCCGGCGCTCGACGATCTGGGCGATATGCTGAGGGGCCGCTCGGTGGCGCCGTTCGAGTTCTATCGGGCGGCGCGCAAGTCGCTGCACTTCGTCGGTTACGAGGGGTTGGCGATGATCGCCGCCGCGGGCCTCGACATGGCCGCCTGGGACACGCTGGCCCGGGCGGCGGACCTGCCGCTCTGCACCCTCCTCGGCGGCACGGTGGGGCCGGTCCGCGCCTATTCCTCGAACGGCCTCTGGCTCCGCGAGGCGGAAGAGGTGGCGGCTGAGGCAGTCGAACTGCTGGCCGAGGGAGGCTTCGCCGGCGTCAAGCTCCGCATGGGGCGGGCGCGAGCGCGGGACGACCTGGAAACCCACGAGGCGGTCCGCCAGGCCATCGGTAATGACGTCACCGTGATGGTGGATTTCAATCAAGGCCTCGACCTCGCGGAGGCGCTTCGGCGCTGCCATGCGATCGACGACCTCGGCATCGCCTGGATCGAGGAGCCGGTGCTTTACGATGATTTCTCCGGCTATGCCAAGCTCGCGGGCGAGCTGAAAACGCCCTTGCAGATCGGCGAAAACTTCTACGGCCCACGCGACATGTGGAAGGCGCTGTCGATGAACGCCTGCGACCTGGTGATGCCCGATTTCATGCGGATCGGCGGCGTCACCGGCTGGCTTCACGCGGCGGGTCTGGCGGCCGCGGCCAACGTGCCGATCTCCACCCATCTCTACCCCGAGGTCGGCGCGCACGTGATGCGGGTCGCCGAGACCGCCCATTGGCTCGAATGGCAGGACTGGGCCGACCCGATCCTGGAACGACCCTACGAGGTAAAGGACGGCGAGATCGCGATCCCCGACGCCCCCGGCCTCGGCCTCGACTGGAACGAGGACGTCGTCGCGCGTCACCTGGTCGATTAGCCGGGATTTCTCGTCAAGTCGGTCATTCGGTCCCGCTCGGAAGGGCCGTTGATCGACTCGGGGAAGTCCGGCGGCCCGCCAACTGCTATACTTAGCCAGGACCGGACAAGGAGGGGACATGCGCGCCGAAGACATTCTCGCCCAGCCCGCGCGGGTGCTCGCGCCGTCGGACCGTGAAGCCTATTTCCGCGACGGCTTCGTTGCCGTCGAGGGGGCGATCGCCGGCGATTGGCTCGAACGGCTGCAAGCCGTCTCGGAGCGGATGGTGGCGCATAGCGGCGCGGTCTCGGCCTCGAGCGAGGCGTTTGATATCGGGCCGGCGCATTCGGCGGAAAAGCCGCATCTCCGCCGGCTCAGGGCGGCGGTGGATCAGCATGCCGATCTTTGGGCCTTCGCGGGGCCGGGGCCGCTCGGCGATATCGCCGCCGACCTGGTGGGGCCGGACGTGAAATTCCACAGCTCGAAGCTCAACTACAAATGGCCGGGGCCGGGCGAGGTGGTGAAATGGCATCAAGACATCCCCGCCTGGCCGCACACCAACTACAGCCCGGTGACGCTGGGCGTCTATCTGAGCGACGTCGGCGAAGCGGACGGGCCGCTGGTCTGCATCGCGGGCAGCCACGATGGCGAGGTGTTCTTTCACGCCGACGAGGACGGTGCCTGGCGCGGCTCGATCACGGACGAAGACATGGCGCGCGCGGACGCGAGCCGGGCGCGCGCGGCGGTGGGCCCCGCCGGCATGCTTGTGGCGATCAACTGCCGCACCATTCACGGGAGTGGCGTCAACCGCTCGGCGCATGTGCGGCCGCTGCTACTGAACGTCTACAGCTCGGCCGACGCTTTCGCCTGGATGCCGCCGCCGACGCCGACCACGCACACCGGCGAGATCGTGCACGGCCAGCCGGCCCGGATCGCCCATCTCGACCCCCGGCCCTGTCCGGTCCCGCCCAATTGGGCCGAGATCGGTTACGGCTCCATCTTCACCGCCCAGGCGACGGCGGAGCGGGTGGTCCAGTAGGTAATATAATTCGTTGATATCGAAGAAACTGCAATATATTGCATGATCCCTCTCGGGAAGGCAGGATAGGCATGATCGACTTCCGCACCAGCCGCGCTTCCTGGCGCCACTGGCGCCTGGAGGTCGACGGCGCCGTCGCCCGGCTGATCATGGACGTGGCGGAGGATGGCGGCCTCGCCGAGGGCTACGAGCTGAAGCTCAACACCTACGACCTGGGCGTCGACATCGAACTGCATGACGCGGTGCAGCGCCTGCGCTTCGAACATCCCAAGGTCAAGGTCGTGGTTCTCGCCTCGGGCAAGGAGCGGGTGTTCTCCGCTGGCGCCAACATCCGCATGCTGGCCGGCTCCGACCACGCCCACAAAGTGAATTTCTGCAAATTCACTAACGAAACCCGCAACGGGATCGAGCAGGCGAGCGCCCTCTCCGGCCAGACCTATATCTGCGAGATCGCCGGCCCGGCGGCGGGTGGCGGCTACGAGCTGGCGCTGGCCTGCGACGAAATCGTCATGGCCGACGACGGCAACACCTCCGTGGCACTCCCCGAAGTGCCGCTGCTGGCGGTGCTGCCGGGAACCGGCGGGCTGACGCGCTTGGTGGACAAGCGCCGGGTCCGGCGCGACCGGGCCGACGTCTTCTGCACCCTCGAGGAAGGCATCCGGGGCAAGCGCGCCGTCGACTGGCGCCTGGTCGACGTCGTGGCGCCCAAGAGCAAGCTCGCCGAGGCGATGGCGGAACGGATCGCCGAAGCGGCGGCGCGTTCCGACCGGCCCGGCGACGCCCAGGGCATCACGCTCACCCCGCTCGCCCGTGCGGAGACCGAGACGGGCATCGCCTACCGCTACCTCGATATCGCCATCGACGCCGAGGGCCGCACCGCCGAATTCCGCGTCAAGGGCCCGGCCGAGGCGCCGCCCACCGACGCGGTGGCGATGCAGGCCCAAGGCGTCGCTTTCTGGCCCCTCGCGCTCGCCCGCGAACTCGACGACGCGATCCTGCACCTCCGCCTCAACCGGCCGGAGATTGGCCTCTGGCTGATCCGTAGCGAGGGCGACGGCACCCTCGTCTCGGCGCACGATGCCTTCCTCGCCGGACAGGCCGACCATTGGCTCGCCCACGAGATCACCCTCTTCTGGGGCCGGGTGCTGAAGCGCCTGGACGTTTCCGCCCGCTCCCTCTTCGCGCTGGTCGAGCCGGGCAGCTGCTTTACCGGCACGCTGCTGGAACTCGTGCTCGCCGCGGATCGCGGCTACATGCTGGACGGCAGCTTCGAGGGCGACAACCGGCCGCCGGCGACGCTGTGCCCGACGAGCGCCAACTTCGGCCGTTTTCCGGGCGTCAACGGCCTCTCGCGCCTGGTGACGCGGTTTCTCAACGACACGGAGGCCCTCGCCGCCGTCGAAGACGCGATGGGTCGCGGCATCGAGGCGGAAGAGGCGGAAGAGCTGGGCCTGGTGACCTTCACGCCCGATGGCATCGACTGGGAGGACGAGGTCCGCATCGCCATCGAGGAGCGCGCCGCATTCTCCCCCGATGCGCTGACGGGAATGGAGGCGAGCCTGCGCTTTCCCGGCCCGGAAACGATGGAATCGAAGATTTCCCCCCCGCCTGTCGGCCTGGCAGAACTGGATCTTTCAGCGGCCCAACGCCGTCGGCGAGGCGGGCGCGCTCTCCCGCTACGGCAGCGGCCAGCGGGCCGGCTATGACATGAAAAGGACCTGAGGCCATGGGCATCGACTACCAGGAGAGAATTCCAAACAACGTCGATTTGTCCGGGAACCGCCGCCTGCAACGGGCGCTCGAGGCCTGGCAGCCGGGGTTTCAATCCTGGTGGCAAGAGATGGGCCCGGATGAGTTCCAGGATAAGGAGGTCTATCTCCGCACCGCGATCAGCGTCGAGCGCGACGGCTGGGCCAACTTCGGCCATGTGCTGATGCCGGAATACCGCTGGGGTATTTTCCTGGCCCCGGCCGAGGAAGACCGCCGGGTGAACTTCGGCGACGACAAGGGCAAGCCCGCTTGGCGGGAGGTGCCGGGCGAGCTGCGCGGCACGCTCCGCCGGCTGATCGTCACGCAGGGCGACACCGAGCCCGCCTCGGTCGAGCAGCAGCGCCACTTGGGCCACACCGCGCCCTCGCTCTACGATCTGCGCAACATTTTCCAGGTGAACGTGGAAGAGGGCCGCCACCTCTGGGCCATGGTCTACCTGCTGCACGCCCACTTCGGCCGCGACGGCCGCGAGGAGGCCGAGGCCATGCTCGAGCGCCGCTCGGGCGACGAGGACCACCCCCGCATCCTGGGTGCCTTCAACGAGGAGACGCCCGACTGGCTCTCCTTCTTCATGTTCACCTACTTCACCGACCGCGACGGCAAATACCAGCTGGCCAGCCTGGCGGAAAGCGGCTTCGACCCCCTCTCGCGCACCTGCCGTTTCATGCTGACGGAAGAGGCGCACCACATGTTCGTCGGCGAGAGCGGCGTCGGCCGCGTCGTACATCGGACGGCGGAGTTGATGCGCGAGCACGACACCGACGAGGTACGGCCTTACGGCGCCGTCGACCTGGCGACCTTGCAGCGCTACCTCAACTTCCACTTCTCGGTGTCGGTCGACCTCTTCGGCTCGGAGCTTTCGACCAACGCGGCCAACTACTACACGATGGGGATCAAGGGCCGCTATCAGGAGACTCGGATCGACGACGACCACCAGCTGAACGCGGCCCGGTACCCGGTGATCGTTCGCGAGGGCGACGCCTTGGTCGGCCGCGAGCAATCGGCCTTGAATGCCATTAACGAGCGGCTGCGCGACGACTACATCAAGGACTGCGACCGGGGTGTCCGGCGCTGGAACAAGATCTTGCGCGACCGCGGCATCGACGTCGAGCTGCGCCTGCCGCACCGTGCCTTCCACCGCCAGATCGGTGCCTTCGCCGACCTGCGTGTCGCGCCCGACGGCCGGATCATCGGCGAAGACGAGTGGAACGCCAACGTGCATGCCTGGCTGCCGACGGAAGAAGACCAGGCCTTCGTCGGCTCGCTGATGCAACGCGTCACCGAGCCCGGCAGGTTCGCCGCCTGGATCGCCCCGCCGGCGCGCGGCATCGACGGCCAGCCGATCGAGTTCGATTACGTGAGATTGTAGATCGACAGGCACTCCGTCCCTATTCTGCGCCGCATGGAAAAGTCGGTCATGCCATGGTTATGGGATCGGGCTCGGGGCGACGGCGTCCGCGCGCGGGTGCCGGTGACGGTGCGCCGGCGGGTCCACTGGGGCGACACCGATACGGCGCAGATCGGCTACACCAGCGCGCTGGTCGATTTCGCGATCGAGGCCTCGCAATACTGGTGGGAGGCCGTCCTCGACCAGAACTGGTACCGCATCGGCATCGAGCACGGCTTCGGCTCGCCGATGGTCGCCATGACGTTCGATTTCTCCGGTCCGGTCCGCGCCGGCGACCGGGTCGACCTCGCGTTTTTCGTCGACCGGCTCGGCCGCGCGTCCCTCGCGCTCCGGGTCGAGGCGCGCCACGTCGAGCGTGACGAGCCGGTCTTCACCGCCCGGCTCACCAGCTCCCTCGTCGAGCGCGAGGCGATGCGGGCCGAGCCCTACCCCGAGGCCTGGCGCGCCCGGATCGAAGGTTACGCGCGCGAATGCGCGCTGCGCGAGACCGGCGTCAAGAGCATCGACGAGGTGCTCGACTTCTGGTTCGGCCGGCCCGACTCGGCGGCGTGGGGCGAGCCGCGGCCGCGTTGGTTCGGCAAGGACGAGAACCTCGACCCCGCCGACTTCGACCGGGAGATCGCGGAGAGTTTCACCGCGACCCACGGGGCGCTGATGGCCGGAGAACTGCGCCATTGGTCGGAAACGCCGGACGGCGCGCTCGCGGCGCTTCTTGTGCTGGACCAGTTCTCGCGTCACATCTTCCGGGGCTCCTCCCGCGCCCATGCGAGCGACGAGACGGCGCGCGGGATCGCCGGGCGGGCGATCGACGCCGGTTTCTTCCACGAGGCCTTTCCGAGGGCGATACAGGGCTTCTTCTTCCTGCCCTTCGAGCATGGCGAGACGCTGGCCGACCAGGAGCGGGCCCTCGCCCTCTTCGGCCGGTTCCGCGGCGACGCGGACGGCGATCGGCAATACGAGTTCGCCCTCCGCCACCATGAGATCATCGAACGCTTCGGCCGCTTCCCCCACCGCAACGAGGTGCTGGGCCGGAGGAGCACGGCCGAGGAGATCGAATTCCTGAAGCAGCCGAACTCGAGTTTCTGATCAGGCTTCGAGCGACTGGCGGAGCGACTCCAGGGATTCGGGGTTGGACAGCGAGGAAAGGTCGCCGGGCGCATCGCCGATGACGATGGCGCGGACCACGCGGCGCATGATCTTCATCGAACGGGTCTTCGGCAGATCGTCGACGAAGATCAGCCGGCTCGGCCGGAAGGACCGGCCCATGCCGTCGACCACCGCCTCGACCAGGTCCGCCGCCAGCGCATGGTCGCCCTCGATCCCCGGCGCCGGCACGCAGACGCAGCCGATCGCCTGGCCCTTGATGTCGTCGGGCAAGCCGATGACGGCCGCTTCGCTGACCCGCCCCGTCGCCATCAGCAGGCCCTCGATCTCCGCCGGCCCGGTCCTTTTGCCCGAGACCTTGATGGTGTCGTCCGAGCGGCCGTGCACATACCACATGCCGTCCTCGTCGCGGCTGGCCCAGTCGCCCTGGCGCCAGAGGTCGCCGAACATCTCCCAATAGGTTTCGATATAACGCTCGGGATCCTTCCACAAGCCCCGGCTGAGACCCATCGAGGGCAGCCGCAGGACCAGCTCGCCGACCTCGCCCGCGCCGACGCTCTGGCCGTTTTCGTCCACGATGTCGGCCGCCATGCCGGGGATGGAACCGGCGAAGGAGCAGGGTTTCATCGGGGTCAGCAGGTTGCCGGCGATGATGCCGCCGCCGATCTCGGTGCCGCCCGACCAGTTGATGATCGGCACCCGTCGGGCGCAGACGTGCTCGAAGGTCCAGTGCCAGGCCTCGTCCGTCCACGGCTCCCCGGTCGAGACGATGACGCGGAGCTTCGAGAGGTCGCGGCTTGTCGGCGCCTCGGAACCGTGGCGCATCAGCGTGCGGATCGAGGTCGGCGCGGTGCCGAGATGGGTGGCGCCGTGTTCGTCGCAGAGTCGCCACATCCGGCCCGGGTCGGGATAGTCGGGCCCGCCCTCCGCCAGGATCAGGGCCGCGCCCATGGCGGTGGCCGCGGCGCTGATCAGCGGTCCGACGGCCCAGCCGAAATCGGTGATCCAGAGCAGCCGGTCGCCGGGCTTCACGTCGGCATGGAGGTGGAAATCGAGGGTCGGCTTCACCGCCAGGCCGCAGTGGGTGGCGATGGTGCCCTTGGGCTTGCCCGACGTGCCCGACGTGTAGATCAGCACCACTGGATCGTCGGCCGGCATCGCCACCGCCTCGGTCCGTGTCGGCTGGTCCCGGACCAGCTCGGCCCAGGCGACGTCGCGCGCGCCGCTCGCCGTCCAGCCGACGCCCAGATAGTCGGCGACCACGACGTGGTCGAGCGTCGCCACCAGTCCGGCGGCGGTATCCATGATCGCCTTCATCTCGATCACCTGGCCGTGCCTGCGGCTGCCGTCGGCGGTGATCACCGCCTTGGCCTCGGCATCGTTCAGGCGCGCGGCGATCGCGTCGGCGCCGAAGCCGCTGAACAGCGGCACGACCACGGCGCCCATATGGGCGATGGCGAAGAAGGCGGCCACGACCTCGAGGCTCATCGGCAGGAAGAGGCCGATCGCGTCGCCCCGGCCGAGGCCGAGCGATTTCAGTCCCTCGGCCAGGCGGCAGACCTCGGCGTCGAGCTCACGGAAGCTCCATCGCCGAACCTCGCCCGTCTCCGACTCCCAGATGACGGCCGGCAGGTCTTCGATCCCGGTACCCCGGTGCCGCGTGATGCAGGCCATGGAGAGGTTGGTCTCCCCGCCCGGGCACCATTTGGGCCAGGGTTTGCCGCCCGAGAGATCGAGGACCGTGTCGTAGGGCTTCGTGAAGGGCGTGCCGAGGGTCTCGATGATCGCGTTCCAGAACCACTCCGGGTCTTCGTCCGAGCGGGCGACGAGGTCTTGGTAGCTCCCGAGGCCGTGCGCCCGCATGAAGGCCATCATGTTGCTCGCTTCCACGGCCTCCGGATCCGGATACCAGACGAAATCACCGCTCATCCTCGAGTCTCCCAAAGCTCGCCGGTGGCGATTATCGGCGGAACGGCGGTGGAATCCAACGCCGCAATCCGCCGCGACCCGACACCGCCGGGGCGCGGCCGGTCCGGATCAGCCGCCGAGGCTGGCCAGCGTCGGCGGATCGAAACGATCCTCGGGGTCGTCCCAGCCCTTGAAGTCCGGCGTCCGCTTCTCGGCGAAGGCGGCGCGGCTTTCCATCAGGTCGCTCTTGGCGCCGTGCTCGTGCAGTGCCTTGGCCAGCCGATCCATCTCCGGCGCGACTCCGGGGCGCATGGCGCGCATCATCTGCACCGTGTTGACGCGGCTGGCCGGCGGCAGGGTCAGCAGGTGTTCCGCCATCTCGATCGCGGTCGCCATCAGCTCGTCCTTCTCGACCAGGCGGTTCAAGAAGCCGATCTGGTGGAAACGTTCCGCGCTGAAGCGGTAGCCGAGCGCCATCTCCATGGCGATCGGATAGGGCAGTGCCGCGATATGGCCGTGGTTGTAGCCGCCGAGCAACCAGCGCTTGGCCTCCGAGACCTCGAAGACCGCTTCCTTGACGGCGACGCGGAGGTCGGTGCGCTCGACCAGCATGAAGCCGCCGCCCATGGCGTAGCCGTTCACCGCGCAGATCACCGGCTTCTCCAGGGCACCGGTCATGAAGGGGTCTTCGCGCGGCGCCCGGCGGCCGCCCGGTGCCCCGTCGGCGAGCGATTCGTTCATGTCCTCGCCGGCGCAGAAGCCCCGCCCGGTACCGGTGAAGATCGCGACCTCGAGGTCGCGGCTCTCGCGGAATTCGATCCAGGCCTCGGCCAGGAGCGTCCGCATCTCGCCGCCGAGCGCGTTCAGGCGCTCCGGCCGGTTCATCCGGACGACGAAGATCCGTCTGTGAATTTCGGTTTCGACGACGGCCATGGGTTCTCCCTCCCTTGTGCGCCGCGAGGCGCGGCGAAGATGGTGGGGTTATGGCGCTAGTCGTCGTCGCCGCGCAAGCGGCGCCTCAGCCCCTCCCGGGCGCGGCGCACCGCTTGGCCCGCCGCGTGGGCCCGATCGTCGCTCCGCGCGATTCGCCCCGCCTCCCGCCCCGCCTTGCGCGCGAGATCCGCCGCCTTGGCCCGCGCGTCCGGGTCCTGGGCCAGTTTGCGGGCGGCCATCAGGGCCAGATTCCGAAGCGAGAAGATCATAGCGGGCATTCTAACCCGCCGTCGCGCCGCCCGCCATGCTCCCTATTCACGCTCCCTATTCCATGCCGGCGCGACGGCGGAAGTCGGCGTCGGAAAGCGCCACCTCGCGGCCGGAAAGATCGCGCGCATGCGCCGTCAGGAGATAGAGGATGGCGCGGGCCGGGTTCTCCACCGGGCCCAGGTTTTGGCGCGGGATCTGGCTCACCCGATTGATGCCGGAAGCGCGGATTTGCACCTGCATGTCGGTGTCGATGGTGCCGGGGGACAGGCCAAGGACCACGATCCCCTCGCCCGCCTCCAGGGCCAGCGAGGCGGTCAGCATGGCGAGACCCGCCTTGCCGGCGCAATAGGCGCTCCAGCCCTCGAGCGGGCGGTGCGCGGCGCCGGAGGAGAGGTTCAAGATCGTACCCCGGCCGCGCGCCCGCATCTGGCCCAGCACGGCATGGATGCAATTGTAGGCGCCGACCAGGTTGATCTCGATGCTGCGGGCCCAGGCCGCCGGGTCGCCCGTGCCGGGGGCGCCGATGGGCTCGATCACGCCGGCATTGTTGACGAGGGCGTCGATCGGGCCGAGCTGCGCGCGCGTCGCCGCCACCATCGCGTCCACCGCGCCGTAATCCGCGATGTCGCAGGCCACGGCCTCCGCCCGGCCGCCGGCGGCCCGGATCTCGGCCGCGACCGCTTCCGCCCGTTCGCCGTTTCGCGCGGCCAGCATCACCCCGGCGCCCGCCGCGCCCAAGGTTCGCGCGGCGCCGGCGCCGATCCCCCGGCTCGCCCCGGTGACGATCACCACCTGTCCGTCGAGTGCGCCCATGTCCCGTCTCTCCCCGCTCGCCCTGGTTCCGGCGCGGATTGAAGCATCATCGCCACCGAAATGGGATGGGGCGGCGGATTTTTTTCCCGCCACCGCCACCGGGGCCCGCCACCGGGGCCCGCCAGCGCGTTGCCCGCCCCGCGCGGGCCGACTACCATCGTCGGGTCCGTCACCGATCCGAGGAATTCCGCCCATGGAACCCGACCGCATCGCCTATTCGCCGATTGGCGACCGGCCCCGCATCACCTGGCCCGGCGGGGCCCGGGTCGCCGTCTGGGTGCTGCCGAACATCGAGCACTATGAATACCTGCCGGTGCATTCGAACGTGCGCGACCCGTGGCGCCGGACGCCGCACCCCGACGTGCTGGGCTACGGCCACAGGGATTACGGCAACCGGGTCGGCGTCTGGCGGATGTTCGAGCTGATGGACAAGCACGACATCCGCTGCACCGTCTCGTTGAATTTTTCCGTCATCGAGCATTACCCGGAGATCTTCGAGGCGATGGAGGCCAGGCGCTACGACTACCTCTGCCACGGGCTCTACAACACGCGCTATCTCTGGGGCCTCTCGGAAGACGACGAGCGCGAGGTGATCGAGGACTGCGTCGAGACGCTCAGGCGCGCGACGGGGCGCCAGCTCGCCGGCTGGTTCGGGCCGGCTGCCTCCTGGACCCTGAACTCGCCGGATCTGGTGGCCGAGGCGGGGATCAAATACTGCGCCGACTGGTACCACGACGACCAGCCCTTCCCGATCGAAGTTAGGAACGGCAAGCTCATCACCGTGCCCTATTCGATGGATATCAACGATGCCATCGAATTCCGCTCCTGGACCGAGGGCGAGGAGTTCGCCCGCATGATCATCGATCACTTCGACACCGTGTATCGGGAGGGCGGGACAAGCGGGCGGGTGATGGCGATCGCGCTGCACCCCTACCTCTACGGCCAGCCGCACCGGATCCGTCACCTGGACCGCGCGCTCGCCCACATCAAGAGCCACGACGGCGTCTGGTGGGCGACGGGGGAGGAGATCGCCGACCACTACATCGCCAATACGCTGCCCGAGGTGGAAGCCCGGCTGGCGGCGGCGGGAGGGTCGTGACATGAGCGAGCGAAACCCCAGCCAGACCGTCCGCTACCGCGAGGGCGCCGGCTACGACCACGATCACTTCGACTATGTGCCCTTGCCGACGCGACCGGCGCTGGCCTGGCCGGAAGGGCACCGCATCGCCTTCTGCGTCTATCTCTACCTCGAATACCTGGAGCTCGATCCGCCCGAGGGCACGGTGCGCGATCCCCGCTATGGCGGCGCGCTCGGCGTCAACTTTCCCGACTACCTCAATTATTCGCACCGGGAATACGGCAACCGGGTCGGCGTCTTCCGTATTTTGGAGGCGCTCGACCGCCACGGCGTCAAGGCCACCGTCGCGGCCAACGCCATGCTGGCCGAACGCTATCCCCGCCTGATCGAGGAATGCGTGAAGCGCGGCTTCGAGATCGCCGGCCACGGCGTCTCGGCGACGCGGATGATCACCAGCCGCATGAGCGAGGCGGAGGAGCGCGCGGCGATCGAGCGATCGCTGGCCGCGATAGAGGCCACCGCCGGCACCCGTCCCGCCGGCTGGTTCGGCCAGGATTTCAACCAGACGCCCCGCACCCCCGGCCTGCTGGCCGACGCGGGCCTCTCCTACGTCGCCGACTGGCCGAACGACGACCAGCCCTATGCCTTGAAGGTCGGACGGCCGCTGATCGCGATGCCCAACCAGGCGGAATGGGACGACACCCAAGCGATGACGGTCCGCCGTGTTTCGCCACCCCGCTGGCGCGACGTCGTGGTGGAGGCCTTCGACTATCTGCACGCGGAGGCGAGCCCTTCCGCCAGCGTCTTCACCTTGGGCCTCCACCCCTGGCTCTCGGGGCAGGCGCACCGCATCCGCTACGTGGACGAAGCGCTCGCCCGGATGGCGGCCTACGAGAACGTCTGGCGGGCGAGCGCGGGCGAGGTCGCGGACTGGTACCGGGAGAAGACAGCATCGGCATAGGACAGACCATGGATTTGAAGCATCGCTTCCGGGACCGCCGCCTATGGCGGATGGCGGCGCTCGGCCTCGTCACCGGGATACTGTCGTCCCAGCTTTACCAGCTCGAGCCGCTCTGGCGCGAGCTTTCGGTCGGCGTGGTCTTCGGCGTCGTGATGGGCGCCTGCCTGTTCAATTTCCGCCTCGGCCAGATCGAACGCGTGGTCGCTTTCGCGGTTTTGACGGTGGGCGCCTGGTGGCTCGCGGAACAGGCGACCATCCGCGTTTTCAACGCCATGGAGGAGAGCGACTTCCTGTCCTGGGCCAGCCTCGTGGGCGGCATTGCCGGGGGTCTGGTGGGCGCCCTGCTGCTGGTCCTGGCCTCGGCCGTGCTCTTCCCCTGGTTCCGCGCGCCCGCGCTCTGGGGCGTCACCATCGGCGTCGGCGGCCTCTTCGGCACACTCCTCGCCTTGATCGACCACGTCGACACGGGCCTGGTCCTGTTCCCGCCCTGGCAGGCCGCCATGGCCCTATGCCTCGCGCTTGGATTTCCGCGCGAGACGGCGGGCGCGGACGGGTCCGAACCGCTCGGAGGCTGAAAAACGATCGGGGAGGCGTCGCGGAACCGGCGGGAACCGCCCGACGAAGTATCCACGATTTCGTCGGAAGTCCCGGTTTTTTCCCCTCGATACCGACGCGCCCGCCGTCGCGGCGCCGGCGGCGCGAGACGCCTCGGCGGCTGGGGGTAGAGCCACCGTCGAACGGAGATGGCGGCCAGACTCACCCCTGGCCAAGGGCCGAGGATCGGACTGGACATCGGCAGGCGCCGCGGTTGGCCCTTTTTCGCCTGTCCAGGCAGACACCACGCATGGCGGAATTTTGACAAGTGAGCGGCACCGCATGGTAATCACCGATCACATTTCGTCGGTCGCCGGTCGCTTGATCATTTCGAGGTAAACTTTGGGATCGAGGCCCTGGGCTTTACAGAGCGCTTCCTCCCAGCCTTCCTCTGGAAGGTCCCACATCTTGCGGTTCTCGGGCGATTGGCGCAACGTCTCGATGCTGCCGCGGAGGTGATTGACGGTCCACATGTCAATCACGACATCGGATTCGGGGAAGCCTGCGTCGGCCGCGTTGACATAGCGTTCATTGGACTTCGGCGGCGCGGTTTCGAGCCATGCTTCGAGATACGCTGAAAGACTCCGGGCGGCTTTCTTGAAGGCTCAATTCGTGAAATGTATGCGTCACCTTGTTACGGCGGCGGCGAGGCAGGCTCGGTCATTGGCGCCGGGGGCGAGGCCGACGAGGTGGAACCAGCTCAGGTAGTTGTCCAGATAGCGGGTGGCGATGCCGCGGCGGGGACGCAGCAAGTCCTTCAACCGGCTGTGGCGGCTGTTCACCGTCTGCACATGCAGATCGCCCCGAACCCGTTCCCCCATCGAGCGGTTGAGTGCTTCGTGGCTCACCCCGAGCGCGGCGGCGCAAGGTGGATAGCTCGCGCCACCGTCGGAGACCAGCAGGGCGTCCTTCGCGACCACCGGGTCGAGAGCAGCCGTGAGCGCCGCCGCGTCGACCCTGGGCAGCACCGCGCTCACCGTCGTCCCGCTCCGGTCCGCCGCCATGAGAACCGGCACCTGCTCGCGCGAGAGGCCGCGCTTCTTCGCCTTGCCGCCCCGCCGCCGTGCCTTGCGTCCCAGCCCGCGCGCGCCCTTCCGGCTCTCCAGGACGTAGGTCTCGTCCGCTTCCACGATCCCCTTGAGCACCTCCGAATCGCTCCGCGCCGCCGCCAGAAACCGGTGACGCCAGCGGAACGCCGTGCTCACCGCCACGTCGCAGCGCGCCGCCGAGGCCTTCACCGTCTCCCCCTCCGCCAGCGACGCCCCGAACGACAGCCAGCGTTCCTTGTGGTGCAGGCCCGACAGCGGCGTACCGGTCAGCGCGTTGAAGGTCCTGCCGCAGCCCTTGCACTGGTAGCGCCGCAGACCCCGCGCCATACCGCGCGAAACCGCCCCTTCGCTCGCGCAGTGCGGACAGCGCCGGGCCTCGTCCACACCAAGCTCGATCGCGGCCTTCGATGCCTCGCCTTCGCTCCGGCCCGACAGCACCGCGAGCGCCTCGTGCCGCTGCACGCGCGTCAGCCCGCGCGCCGCCGAAAGCCACACCTGGAAACCCTTGCCGTCCATGACCCAACCTCCTGACATTCCGGGCATTCTATCACAAATGCATACGTTTCACAAATTGAGCCAATAAGTAAGCGGGACGCCTTCTGCCCGAGCTTTTTGAAATGACTTAACAAACTCATACACCAACGAGCCGAGAAATGCAGGGTTGAACAGATTGGCCTCTTCCGCGGGCCTTTGATGCCATGTTTTAAAGAGCAGTCATCAGCAGTATCCCCTTCGAAAATAACCTTGTAGTCAGGATGCTATCCTATCCTCAATCTATCGGCTAGCCCTTGGTAGGAGCCCGCGGTAATCCACGCTTCGACAATGTTTCTCAGGGGAAAGGACTGCTGTGATACCCAAAGACATAGCCTACAACCCAATGTTTTCTTCTCCGTCTCTGTAACTGTTGACCCAACGGTGAGCTCTTCGTCTAGCTTTCTTTCGCAACGGTCTTCGAGACTCTTGTCGTATTTTGAGAGCCCCGTATCTAGCAAAAACTTTTCTCTAGCCCACTTTGAGCGCTGCGCGTATGCTCGGTAGTAATCTTGGACACCGCGTCGCACGACTCGGTCCGGAAGCCCTACAACACGCATTTGCTTCACAAAAAGTTGTGCCTCATCATCCGTTGAATATCCCTTCACGCCTAGTTTGTCTGGATCATCAAGGGGAAGCGCATCCTCTCCGAATGATCTTCCAATCTCGTTGTCTTTCATAATAATGTGTTGAACGGGTATCGCCGGGCTATCACTATCAAGCAAGCAGCGAGCAACAACCCCCAACCACCATCCCTCGAGGTTTAGGGCCGCCTGCGTGGTATGTCGTGGGGCTGTCAGTATTAACTCGCCTTCAATATCTTCCATCACATCCACTGGATTTGGATGATTGTCGAGAACCTCAATTTGGTTTAATAATGTTCGTGCTTGTTCATCGGTCAATGACAAGAATCGGCGTCGGGCAGGCAAGGTGCTTTCATTGTCGCCACTCTGAGCAATCTTTCGCAGTTTCAGTATACAAGTTGTCCGTTCACCTGGGCTTGCACCTGGACGAAGAAGTTCCATTGCTGACCCGACAGGAGCCGAAGATGTGGTGATCAAAACAAACTTTGTAGACCGAAACGGAATAACGCCTTGGTCCAAATGCTCGATCCAAATGTGTAGCGTTTTCCAAACGTCTACACTCGAGTCGCTCATCGATTTCGCCTTCACACTATGCTTAGCCTGGAAAAGACATAGCGAAAGATCCTCGTCCTCGAATGCGATATCGTCAAACTGTTCAATGGAAAGATGCCCATTGGGTTTCTTCTTGGCCATTTGTAGACCAAGTAGCAACGCCAGCCGACATTGATAGAGGTACCCTGCCAGGGAGGCGGACGCACTATGTTTTAGGTTGGTAGTCAACACTTTCCGCCTTGCTTTAGGGAAATACTGGCAAACGGTGTTGGCAAACCGACCATGATATAGGAGTCGGAATAGCATCCAGAAGTGTACAACGTCGTCGATTCAGGCGTTGCACCTGCCACACGCAATGTTCCAGCCTTGTCCAGCTCACCATGTACATGATATAGGAGTCGGAATAGCATCCAGAAGTGTACAACGTCGTCGATTCAGGCGTTGCACCTGCCACACGCAATGTTCCAGCCTTGTCCAGCTCACCATGTACTTGAGTGCCTGAGTAGGATGGACGCCAATCCCGATAGAGGTCAAAGGACGACGGGTGCTTCGGCTTCACGGTCGGACGGTTGGCTGCAAGGATGTTCTCCGTATCCTGCTTGGATGTAGGACTTTCCCAACTCATCTCGCTATACACGACAAACCCCTCATCGGTTCAGCAGGTGTCCGGCACGGGTTTGCATCTTGATGTTGTATGTCCAGCGATACATGGAACTTAAGTACCACGAAACACGCCTGATCGCGACCCCACCCCGAGACGGCCCCACCGTTTGTCGCTGGCCGATCTGAATTCCGATTCCCATTTCGGCGGGCGGCTGGTGAACGCCATGGGCAGGCGCGCGGAAGAGAGTGCGGCGCGCGCAAGTTAGCTCCCCTGGAAGCGTAGCCACCGAAACTCCCGCGCGGGGCGCTCCTAGTCCGACTCGCTTCCGATCTTCGGCCTGACGGAGACCCAGGTCTTCGACGTCATCCGGGACGCGGGCCAATCACCGCATCCCGCATTCCGGATGAGAATGTCGAGACTGTCATGCGTGTTCTGCATCATGGCCTCGGACACCGATCTCCGCACCGCCGCGCGATTGCAGCCGGCGCTCTACCGCCGCCATGTCTGCCTTGAAGAGCGAATCGGGCACAAGCTCTCGCCGACCGGGGTGCCTTTGCCGGTTCTGACCGGTGTGCCGGTCGAGCCCGCCGCCAGCGCATGCCGCTTCGAGCACCGCTGCGACACCCTCACTGCGCCGTAAGCCCGACCTTCCCGGCGAGTTCCGGCAGCCCGCCGCGCCCACCGAAGCCCTCCACGACACATCCGCCGACCGTTGCGCCGGGAGATGCCTTGCCTGCGCCGCCACTGTTTCGGGCGCCGTCTCCAAAGCCCGCTGACTGCCGTATCGCCAAGACCCCCATGCGCTTCCCGCCGCTCGCTCCACAGCGCCATGAGTCAGAGGGGCGGCGCTCGGTCGGGGCGAAGGCCGGGCGCCCGGAGGGTTCCCGCGCCGCCTCCCCGCCATTCCGGAGTCCTGTCCATGACCCAACCCGCAACCATTTCCGCGGACTACACGCTCCGCCCGAGCGAGCTCGCCGCGACCCTCGCCCTTCTCGTCGAAGCCCGTCAGCCGGCTATGGTCTGGGGCCCGCCCGGCTCGGCAAAATCGATGATCGCCCAGCAGGTCGCGGCAGACGACCTGCTCGACGCCGGGCGCATCGACACCGGCACGCTCTCGGTCTCGCCCGAGCCCTCGGAGGTGGCGGTGCTGGTCGACCGGGCGCGCACGACCTTCCTCTCCGGCGGCGGGCGCCACACGGTGACCATCGACCTGCCGCCGGACCTGCCGCGCGTCATGGCCGACCGCCAGCGCGTCGAGCAGGTGCTGAACAACCTGCTGGCGAACGCCGCGCGGCAGGCGCCGGAGTCCTCGCCGATCCGGATTGCGGCCGAGCGCGACGGGATGCATGTCGCGGTCTCGGTCGCCGACGAGGGCAGGGGCATCCGCAAGCAGGCAGGCCTTGAGGGCGTGCGGATCCACGACTTGCGCCACAGTTGTGCATCATAATGCGCTAGGCTGCTGTTATAATTGCATTTATTTTTCTTCTGTCGAATTCCGTCATCATATAGTCACCGGATTCGATCTACATCCTGACGCGACATGTCGCGTCAGGCGCCGACATCTCCCGCTATTCTCGAATTGCATCCAGAAGTTTGGTACTTCCGTGAACAACCGTCGCCCATCCGAACCGGCGACCACCATGATCGGTTCACCCCTATGAGCGTCGTTGCTCGGGTTGCCGAGGAGGTGCTACAGCACCTGACGACCCTGCCCGGCGGCAAGGTTAGGGGTGTGAAATGGCTCCGCATCGTGCGAAATCGGTCAGACTTCATTCGCGTTGAACCGTTTTGCAAGGAAGTAGGAGATAGAGACGGCGAGGCCTCGGCCCAGTCTCGCGAATTCCTCCTCGTCGAACCCGATTGGTGTGTGCGAGCCGGGGCTTATCAAAACGAACACTCCTGCAAGACCATGCTCTTGCTGCTGGGTAATGAAGCTCGAGGTTCTTAGGTAGGCGATCACCTGGCCCCATTTCGTCTCATCGAAGCTGCCAGGATGGTTCGGGAGGCGTTCGTGCGCTTCGAAGTGTAGCGCACCCGGTTCCTTGGACACAAGTTTGTCTCACGCGGCGGGCCTGATTGAGATCGCGGCGTGCCACGCCTGACGAGCTTGAGCGGGGCTCAGGTAGCCGTTCTTTTCGACGATCCACTGGGCATTGTAGAGTTCGACGAAGTCGCGGACGGCGTCCCGCAGCTCCGCGATGTTGCGGTAGATGCGACCATGGATGATCTGTTCCTTCAGCGTGCGATTGAACCGCTCGGCGACGCCGTTGGTCTGGGGCTCGGCGACGAAGGCGTAGGACGGCTGGATGCCCCAGAACTTGATCTGGTTGGTGAAGTGGTCCGACAGATACTGGGAGCCGTGATCCATCCGCAAGGCCAGCCCCCGAGCCGCGCCGGCCGCGGTCGAGCCATACAGCCCGGCAAGCCCCATGGAGATCGGCTGCAGGGCGGCGAAGCGGTCGCCGCGCTTGCAGACATGCCAGCCGACACACTCGGCGTTCCAATGCTCGACGGCGGTGAAGATCCAGCCCCAGCCGTCGTCCACCGTGAACACCCGAACGCCATCGGTGCCCCACATGAGGTTCGGGGCATGAGTGATGATCTCACCGTCATGGGGATTGCCGCCACGGCGGCGGCAGCGATGGGGCGAGAGCAGATTGTTCTCGCGCATCAGGCGGAGCACCCGCTTGCGGGCAACCCGGATGTCGCGACAGACCCGAAGCCGAGCCCAGACCTTGCGGTAGCCCTCGCCCTCCCAGGGCGATGCCTCCAGGTCGGCTTCGATCGCCACCAGCAGCGCCTGGTCCGAGATCGCGGGCTTCGGTCCCCGACGCTTTGCCGGCGGCTGCTCGGCGTGCTGGCCGGAGGTCATGGCGTAGAACGAGGAGCGGGCCATGCCCCAGGCGGCGCAGACCCGCCGCAGGCCGTAGGCCAGACCCGTGCCGGGCGAGGTGGCGGCACTCATCGCCGCGACCTCCGCCGCCCCAAAGGGCCGAAGGTCTCCGTCTTGGCCTCCAGCAGTTCCACCTGCATGGTCAACTCTCCGATCCGCTTCATGGCGCTATCCAGTTCCGCCTGCACCGGATCGCCCTTGCGTTGCTTGAGCGAGGCGTCGATCCCGCCGATCGCTTTCTCACGCCACTGCTCGAGCCGGAAGATCTCTACGCCCAACTGGCGCGACAGAAGTTGCACCGGCTCGTCACGCAAAAGCCGCGGAACGACCTCACGCTTGCGCGCCACCGTCCATCGCTGGCCAAGTCCCAGCGGGCCTGCCGGCAAAGCCTGGCCTGGGGAAAACGTGGACGAGCCAAGCTCGCCCGCATTTACCACAGGCCCATCAACAGCAACTTTCTTCTCAAAATTATCGGCCATGTTCCGGTCCTCCTTGGACACTTCGATTAAGCCAATTCTGTGTCCAAGGAAATCGGGTCCGACTCACTGGTGCGGCCAGGCACCACGGAACTGATGGAAGCCACTACTGTCCGGTTAACTGAGCGGTGCTGGCTTTGAGAGCCAGGATTTCTGCGGGGTTTGAAGCGAAAATGCATGGTGTCGATTTGAATTGGATGGAGCACTTTTCGGAGTTTCTCCGAGGAGATGCTCATGAACACCGGCAAGACCCTGTTCGCTCAGCTCATGGACTTCCTGCCATGGACTACTTTCACGCGGATCGTCGACCGGTATGGCGGCGATCACCGGGTCCGGACGCTTTCCTGCGCCGAGCAATACCGGTCCATGGCCTTCGCCCAGCTGACCTACCGGGAAAGCCTGCGCGACATCGAGACCTGCCTCTCGGTCCACGCATCGAAACTCTATCACATGGGCTTCCGCCAGCCGGTCCGGCGCTCGACGCTGGCCGATGCCAACGAAAGGCGCGACTGGCGTATCCATGCGGCGTTGGCCCAGCGGCTCATCACCCAGGCGAGGACGCTGTACGTCGACGAAGAACTGGGGTTGGACCTGACCAATACCGTCTACGCCCTGGACTCGACGACCATCGCTCTGTGCCTGTCGGTCTTTCCGTGGGCGCACTTCCGCGCCACCAAGGCGGCGGTGAAGATGCACACGCTGCTCGACCTGCGGGGCAACATTCGGAGTTTATCCACATCTCGGATGGCAAGCTGCACGACGTTCATGCCCTCGATATGCTCTTGCCGGAAGCCGGAGCCATCTACGTCGTGGATCGTGGCTACGTCGACTTTGCCCGCCTTTATGTGTTGCACCAAGCCGGGGCCTTCTTCGTCACGCGTGCCAAGTCGAACATCGATGCTCATCGCGTCTATTCGGCGCCGACGGATCGCTCGACCGGCATCATTTGCGACCAGACCATCTCCCTGGACGGCTTCTACACCCGACAGGATTACCCCGAACTTCTGCGGCGCATCCGCTTCAAGGACCCCGAGTCCGGCAAGACGCTGGTCTTCATCACCAACAACTTCTCGCTTCCGGCCGCCACCATCTGCGCGCTCTACAAAAGCCGCTGGCAGGTGGAACTCTTCTTCAAGTGGATCAAGCAGCATCTTCGGATCAAGCAGTTCTACGGCACGTCGGAGAACGGGGTGAAGACGCAGATCTGGATTGCCGTCTCGGTCTACGTCCTCGTCGCCATCGTCAAGAAGCGCCTCGACCTGGACGCCTCACTCTACACTTTGTTACAGATCCTCTCGGTGACCCTCTTCGAGAAAATGCCCATACATCAAGCACTTGCGGGAGACGAAAACAGATGCAACGCTTCGCAAATAACCAACCAATTGAATTTATTCAATTTTTAACCGGACACTAGTGGATGGAAGCGGCGGTCAAGGCGGGCGCGGACTTGGTCGGCGGCATCGACCCATCGGTCATCGAACGCGACCCGGCCGGCCATATCGACGGGATCTTCGCCATCGCCGACTGCCACGGCGTGGGCATCGACATTCATCTGCACGAGCCCGGCGCCCTGGGCGGGTTCGCCATCGAGCTAATTGCGGATCGGACGCGCGCCCTCGGCCTACAGGGAAAGGTGACCGTCAGCCACGCCTTTTGCCTCGGCATGGTGGATCAGCCCTACTTCGAGGAACTCGCGGGCCGGCTCGTCGACAACGGGATCTCGATCATGACCCATGCGCCGGGTCATGTCGACTTCCCGCCGATCAAGCCGCTTCGCGAGGCGGGCGTCTCGCTTTGTTCTGGCTCCGACACCATTCGGGATTCGTGGGCCCCATATGGGAATGCGGACATGCTGGAACGCGCGATGCTGCTCGGCTACCGGAGCAATTACCGCCTGGATTCGGACCTCGAGACGGCGTTGGATATGACCACCTTCGGCGGCGCCGCGGTCATCGGCGCTAAGGGCTACGGTCTCGAAGTCGGCTGTCGAGCCGACTTCGTCGTCGTTCCGGGTGAAACCCTGGCCGAGGCCGTGGTCAGCCGACCGCCGCGGACCCTTGTGGTCAAGGGAGGTGTGGTCGTCGCGCGCGACGGAATCTGCCTCGTTTGAAATCAAAATCTAAGTGTCCGTCCGGGGACTTTATGAGTCGGATGAATCGGTTATCCGGCGCCCCCTCTTGAAGAGCTGAATCAGCTGTGATTCTCTGGGGTGGTGAATTTACTCTTGAGGTGCCCCATGTGGACTGCCGACAACCGCCCGCGCTACAACCGCGACAAACTGCGTTATCCGAGCGACCTGACCGATGCGGAATGGGCGCATATCGAGCCGCTGATCCCGCCGGGCAAGCCCGGCGGCGGCAAACGGCGCGTCGCTATCCGCGAGGTGATCAACGGCGTGATGTACATTCTGAGCACCGGCTGCCAGTGGCGCGCGCTGCCCAAGGATTTGCCGCCCAGAAGCACCGTGCATGATTACCTCGGCCTGTGGAACTGGGACGGCACGCTGGATCGCATCCATCATGCGCTCTACCTCAAGTGCCGCGAGAAAGCCGCGCGCGAAGCCAGCCCCACGGCCTGCATCATCGACACTCAGAGTGTGAAAAGCGCTGAAAAAGGGGGGCTCGCATCGACAGCCACGGCTTCGATGCCGGCAAGCTGATCAAGGGCAAGAAGCGGCATGTTCTGGTCGATACGCAAGGCTTGCTGCTGCACGGCATCGTCACCGCCGCCAACGTTCAGGATCGCGACGGCGGTCTCGCGCTGCTGGCGACCTTGTTCGGTCTGTTTCCCTTTCTCGGGAAATTGTTCGCCGACAGCGCCTATCAGGGGCCGGTCTTTCACCGCGCCCTGGCCGGCATCCTGCCCGATCTCGAGACCGAGATCGTCAAGCGATCCGATCGGGTGAAGGGCTTCGTCGTCCAGCCCAGGCGTTGGGTGGTCGAACGCACCATCGCCTGGCTCAACCGCTGCCGCCGACTGGCCAAGGACTGGGAGAACCTCAACCGCAACGCGCTCGCCTTCATCAAGCTCGCGTCCATTCGACTCATGCTCCGAAAACTCTGTAATCCTACATAAAGTCTCCGGACGGACTCTAAGCTTGTGGAGAATTTGGAGGCCGCATGACACAACGCGCCATTGGTCGGCTCCGCCTCGCGACGACCGCTCACCGAACCCAAGAAACTTCTGCGCGTGACCGGCATGGGGTAGTGACATTTCTCTGCAATTGAGCCAATATTAATTTCCATAAAGTAGAAATTCGTAACGGGAGGAAAACCATGAAACACCTGTATCTTCGCCTTGGCACGGCCGTCGTCGCCGTCGCCGGTGTTGCCCTTGGCACCACGTCCGCCTCGGCCCTCGATAAAGTCCACTTGCAGACCGACTGGATCCCGTCCGGCGAGCATGCCATGTATTTCGCCGGCTGGCAGAAGGGCTTCTGGGAGGACGAGGGCATCGACATCAACGTCACCCGTGGCTACGGCTCGGGCGACACGGTGACCAAGGTCGGCGCCGGCGCCGCCGACTTCGGGGTCGCCGACATCGGCGCCGTGCTCACCGCCAAGCAGCGCACCGACCTCCCGGTGAAGACCATCATGCAACTCTACACCCATTCGCCGCATTCGCTGTTCGTCCTCAAGAGCTCGGGCATCACCGACTTCAAGGGACTCGAGGGCAAGAAGATCAGCATCACGCCGGGCAACAGCCACAAGCTTTATTTTCCCTCGGTGGCCGAAAGGTCGGGCACCGATCCCAGCAAGATCATCTGGGTCAACACCGACGCCTCGGCCATGGCGGCCATGCTGATCGCTAAGCGCATCGACGCCGCGCCGTTTTACTCCATGCACCAATACTACCAGAACAAGGCGGCCATGCGCTCCGGCGAGGAAATCGTCGCCCTGCCCTTCGAGAAGGTGGGCTTCACTATCTATTCGGCTTCCATCATCACCTCCGAGAAGATGCTCCAGGACAAGCCCGATCTGGTGAAGCGATTCCTCAGGGCGACCCAGCGCTCCTTCAAGTGGGCCAGGGACAACCAGCTCGAGGCCTGCCAATTGCACGTCAAGAAGAACCCTGTGGTGGATCTGGACGACTGCCAGGGCAGCCTGCGCGCCACCGTCAAATTCGTCTTCAACGACCACTCGAAGTCAACCGGCCTCGGCCAGATCGACGACGCCCGGCTGGCCTTCACTTACAAATCCATCGCCGCCGCCCAGAAACTGGACCCCAATTGGGACCCCCATCAGGCCATCGACACCAGCCAAGTGCCATCCAATTGACGCCACCAAGGTGCCGGACCGTCCCCGGGCGGTCCGGCCGGCGTCGCGACGGACGGTTTCGAAAAAGACATGATCGAGGTCGATCGTCTGTCCAAGGTGTTCCGCTCTCGCGATGGCGCCGCCGTTGTCGCCCTCGAGGACATCTCGCTGACCATCGGCGACAACGAGTTCGTCACCATCGTCGGCCCTTCTGGCTGCGGCAAGTCCACGCTTCTGCGCCTGGCGTCGGGCCTGATCCGGCCGACCTCGGGCAGCGTCGCCATCGACGGGACCATGGTCGAGGAACCGCGCCAGGATACGGGCATCGTCTTCCAAATGCCGGTGCTGCTACCCTGGGCGACGATCCTCGACAACGTGCTGTTCCCGCTCAAGATGTTGCACCGCAAGGAGGCGGACGGCGCCGAGAAGGCCCGCCAACTGCTGACCTTGGTGGGGCTGGGCGGGTTTGAGGGCAAGTACCCCCGCGAGCTTTCCGGCGGCATGCAGCAGCGTGCCGCCATCTGCCGCGCGCTGATCCACAACCCCAGCATCCTGCTGATGGACGAGCCCTTCGGCGCCCTCGACGCGCTGACCCGCGAGGAGATGGCGCTCGAGGTCCTGCGCATCTGGACCGACCAGCCGAAGACCATCCTGTTCGTTACCCATTCCATCACCGAGGCGGTGCTGCTCGCAGATCGCGTGGTCGTCATGTCGGCCAGGCCCGGGCGCATCGTCGAAATCATCGACGTGGACCTGCCCAGGCCCAGGACGTTCGAAATCGAGGCGCATCATGAATTCCAGCATTCCACCCGGCGCATCCGGGAACTCATCTTCGGCAACCGAAGCGGCGGACGCGCCGAAGGTTAGCCTCTGGAAGCTCGGCAACCTGGGGCAGGACGTCTTCCTGCCCATCGGGGTCTTCATCCTGCTGCTGATCGTCTGGGAGGCGGCGGTCGAAATCTTCGACATACCCCTCTTCCTGCTGCCGGCACCCAGCAGCATCTGGACCGAGAGCGTCGCCATCGCCGGCACCATGGGCGAACATAGCCTGGCGACGCTCCAGACCGTGGTCCTCGGCTTTATCATCTCCATCGCCATCAGCCTGCCGCTGGCGGTATTCTTGACCTCCTCGCCGGTGATCTCCAGCGCCATCTATCCGCTGCTGGTCCTTACCCAGTCGATCCCCAAGGTGGCCCTGGCGCCGATCCTGGTGGTGATGCTGGGGGCCAACGAGCTGCCGCGCCTGGTCATCACCTTCCTGGTCACCTTCTTCCCGCTGGTCATCGCCATCGCCGTCGGCCTGTTGTCGGTGCCCGCCGAATTGATCGAGTTGGGACGCTCCTTCAAGGCCTCGAAATTGCAGGAGCTCTACCGTATCCGCCTGCCCTACGCGGTGCCCTTCATCTTCAGCGGCCTCAAGGTGGCCATCGCGCTGGCCGTAGTCGGCGCCGTGGTCGGCGAGTTCGTCAACGCCGACAAGGGGCTGGGCTACCTGATCGTCACCGCGACGGCGTTCTTCAAGACGCCGGTGGCCTTCGGTGCCCTGATCCTGCTGTCGATCATGGGCATCGTCTTGTTCCAGGTGGTGGTGATCATCGAGCGGATCTTCTTCCCGTGGTCCGCCGCCAACCAGGAGACCACCATTGGCTAGCGCGTTTTTTGTTGGGGATTATATACTTGACGCCATGGATGCGGCTCCCTATATTAGGTGGAGAGGGAGGCGATCATGGCTCACAAAGCACCTGGCAAGCACTATAGAGAGGGAATGTCGCTGGTCCAACTCATGGATCTTTTCCCTACTGAGGAAGCCGCGCACGATTGGTTTGGGGAGCAGCGCTGGCGTAAGACCGGACGCCACTGTCCGCGCTGTGGGTCAACCGGGACCGCGCCCAGCAAGCGCCAGTTCACCTTTTGGTGCCCCGACTGCAAACAACGCTTCAGCGTTCGTACCGGGACCGTCCTTGAGGAATCCCGCCTTCCCTTGCGTAAGTGGGTAATTGCTATCTATCTCCACCTGACAAGCCTCAAGGGCGTGTCGAGCATGAAATTGCATCGTGATATCAACGTCACGCAAAAGACCGCATGGTTCATGCTACAGCGCATCAGCAAGGCATGGGCGAACAACGACGATGATGACTGGCCGTTCGCTGGCCCGGTTGAAATCGACGAAACCTACATGGGCGGCAAGGAACGCAACAAGCACAAGGGTAAGAAGCTCAAGGCTGGCAGGGGCACAGTCGGCAAGACCGCCGTTGTCGGTGCCAAGGATCGCAAGACCAACAAGATCAAGGCTGCGGTCGTGAAAGTGACCGACGCCAAGACGCTACAAGGCTTCGTGATCGCCACAACGCTCGCTGGCGCCACGGTCTATACCGACGATGCAGCGGCCTACAGAGGCATGCCCTTCGACCATGCGACCGTCCGGCACAGCGTTGGCGAGTATGTTGACGGCATGGCCCATACCAACGGGATCGAGTCGTTCTGGTCAATGCTGAAAAGGGCGCACAAGGGCGTATATCACAAGATGAGCGCCAAGCATTTGCAACGCTACGTAGACGAATTTGTGGGCCGCCACGGTGTGCGCGAGCGCGACACGCTGGACCAGATGCAATCGGTTGTTGACGGGATGGTCGGAAAGCGGCTAATGTACCGCGATCTGATTGCATAAATGTAGGATGTAATGCCTGTATTTATAGTTCTCACGGCTGACAAAGAAGAGCCAATCGTCGGAACCCTGAAAAAGGAGTTTGGCGAGAACTGGTTCCAAATATGGGACCACCAGTGGTTGGTTGATGCCAATGAAACAGCAGAATCTCTTTCGTAACTGCCCAGGTACGTGGCCGCCTTTCAGGCGGCGTGGAGACGTGCGATCAGGGTTTCGGGATTTTCCATGAGCGCCGGGATGATGTTCCAGCCCTGTTTTCTGGCGGTCGAGATGAAGCCGCGGACGGTGGCGAAGTCTTCGGCGCCTTTCTGGCTGCGGAAGCCGCCGGAGATTTTCTGCTTGACCTTCATCATGCGCCCGTCCTGCTCGGCCTGATTGTTGGTGAACGGCACGGCGAAATTGGTGAGGAAGCGTAGCGCATCTTCCTTGCGAGCCTGAAGGCGCCGGAGAAGGTTGTGGCCGACGCGGCGCGGCTTGCGTCCCCGGCGCCTGGCCTTGCCCTCGACCGGTTTGGGCGCGAGAGGAGGTTGGGCCTCGTGAAAGGCGATGCCCTCGGCCGTGATGGCGTCCCAACATCGTCGGAAGCGGCTGACGAGGCTTGGTTTCAGCGCCACTCCCCGCTCCCGGGCGAGATTTACCGCGTGGCAGGCGCGGCGCAATAGTCTCTGCATCTTGCCCGCCCAGTCCTCCTTCTCGATCTCGACCAGGGCTTGCAACTCGCGCAGGTGATGGGCGTTGCACAGCGCGTGCCGCACCCCCTCCATCGTGAAGTACGGCTTCCAGTGGTCGTGGACGACGATGCCGCCGACGCCGCCGAGCAGGCTGCCGCGCCGGGGCGAAACCCGGTAGAAGGTCAACAGCGCCGTGGACGCGACGTGCAACCATTGACCCCGCCCGGCGACCCGGAACCCGGTCTCGTCCATGTGCTTGACCGGCGCCGATTTCACCAGCTCGCGGATCGTCCCGACGACGCCTTGCACGGACTCGGCGCTGTTTCGGCCCATCCGCGCGATGCTCGCCGCAGACAGCCCGGCCCCGAACAGATCCTTCATCAATGCGGCCAGGCGGTCCTCGGGCAGGAGCTGGTAGTGCGACAGGTAGACCACCATGGCTCCGATCCGACCGCCGTACTGAACCGGGCCGGTGACGCCGTCGGGAAAGGAAGCCCGAGTTTGCGTGCCGCAATGCCCGCAACGGCAGCGATGCGCCCGATGCTCCGTGACCACCAGGGGCCGGGGCTCGGGCAGGTCGAAAACCTGACGGGCGCCGTGGCCGGTGGTCATATCCGGCGTCAATCCCGAACCACACCGCCGGCACGTCTCGGGATAATGATCGACGCTGGCGTCGGGATCGGCGACTTGGCGCAGGGTCTCGCCCTCGTGGCCCTTCTGCCCGCCCGGCTTGCGATCCGATTTTCCGCGAAGGCTCCCGGTGCGTCGCTTCTTCTTCCCCGCCGGCGGTTTGTTCAATCCATCGCTGGACGGCGGCTTGCCGCTGTTCGTGCTGTTCAGGCCAAGCTGGCGCTCGAGTTCGCCAAGCCGGAGTTCGAGCTCGGCGAGCCGCGACCCTTGGGCCAGCACCACATCGATCAGGTCGTCTTTCGACAAAAAGGCGAGAGCATACCTATCCATCGAATCCTTAGAATCGACCCACCATCTCTTGTCAAACGAAATCTAGGCCGTCAGCGCCTCAAACCCACAAAATCTGCCCCGAGAGACCCAATCCGCAGCCCCAGCGAAATCAGATACCTGGGCAGTTACTCTCTTTCTAAGAGTCCGTCCGGAGACTTTATGTAGGATTACAGAGTTTTCGGAGCATGAGTCGAATGGACGCGAGTTTGATGAAGGCGAGCGCGTTGCGGTTGAGGTTCTCCCAGTCCTTGGCCAGTCGGCGGCAGCGGTTGAGCCAGGCGATGGTGCGTTCGACCACCCAACGCCTGGGCTGGACGACGAAGCCCTTCACCCGATCGGATCGCTTGACGATCTCGGTCTCGAGATCGGGCAGGATGCCGGCCAGGGCGCGGTGAAAGACCGGCCCCTGATAGGCGCTGTCGGCGAACAATTTCCCGAGAAAGGGAAACAGACCGAACAAGGTCGCCAGCAGCGCGAGACCGCCGTCGCGATCCTGAACGTTGGCGGCGGTGACGATGCCGTGCAGCAGCAAGCCTTGCGTATCGACCAGAACATGCCGCTTCTTGCCCTTGATCAGCTTGCCGGCATCGAAGCCGTGGCTGTCGATGCGAGCCCCCCTTTTTCAGCGCTTTTCACACTCTGAGTGTCGATGATGCAGGCCGTGGGGCTGGCTTCGCGCGCGGCTTTCTCGCGGCACTTGAGGTAGAGCGCATGATGGATGCGATCCAGCGTGCCGTCCCAGTTCCACAGGCCGAGGTAATCATGCACGGTGCTTCTGGGCGGCAAATCCTTGGGCAGCGCGCGCCACTGGCAGCCGGTGCTCAGAATGTACATCACGCCGTTGATCACCTCGCGGATAGCGACGCGCCGTTTGCCGCCGCCGGGCTTGCCCGGCGGGATCAGCGGCTCGATATGCGCCCATTCCGCATCGGTCAGGTCGCTCGGATAACGCAGTTTGTCGCGGTTGTAGCGCGGGCGGTTGTCGGCAGTCCACATGGGGCACCTCAAGAGTAAATTCACCACCCCAGAGAATCACAGTTGATTCAGCTCTTCAAGAGGGGGCGCCGGATAACCGATTCATCCGACTCATAAAGTCCCCGGACGGACACTAAGAAACTCATGGCAGCCGAGGGCGATTCAATCTTCGCGGTATTTAAAGTGGACTCTCATTATGGTTTTCATAAGAAGGATATGTGGGACTGGTTTGAATTGCCAAGAGACCCTTGATCATGGCCGACAATATTCATCAATTCTCTGAATCGAATCCCAAGCTGACGGAGCCGCCAAGTGGAGGGGGCGGTGGCCTTGGGGAAAGGGTGGCCAAAATTGAAGCCCATATGTCCCATATGGCTACCAGAGCATGGGTGCTCGGTGGTGTTATCGGTGGGGCCGGGCTCGCAGCCACCATTACGTTAGCTATTGTAAAGCTGTTCGGCCTCGGGAGCGGTTGATATATCAAAACTTGGTAGCAGGCTAGACGTAGTATCGCCCCGCAGGTTTGCAGCCAGCGCGGGGCGGAAAAGACAAGGGCAAGCGCCCTCTCTCTTGGCCACTATAGCCGAGAGGGCTTTGCCATGTCTATACCTGATCAGCCACTTTCAAAAGATCTCTCCCTATCTTCTGAGCGTCTAGGGCCGGAATTTCCAAAGACAGCAACGGAGCCGCGTCTGATTGTGGGGGGAAATCTCCACGGAAAAATTTCAGTGACACTCGACCTGGGCCATGGGCACCAGTCTCAACTGTCCACGCCAGTGGTGGCTCAAAAGTCATAGATGCGTTGTCACTCATGATACATCTCCTTCTTGTTGGTTGAGTCCACGCCTGAGTTGGTGCTGCGAGGTGTATGTTGAACGCTAGAGAACCAGACCGAACCCGATCAGCGCACGCGGAATCCAGCGTGTCACGTTCCGCCAGTAAGGGCGCAACCAGAGGCGATCATACTGGACGGAGAGTTGCTCTCTGAGGGGCAGGGTCTGGGGAAGCCAAGAGGGATTAACCGCCGCGACGGCGACAAGATAGGCGTGGCGCATTTGTGCGCTCCTCTGTCGGAGGGCGCACTGTCGAGAACATTTCGAATTGACCGCTTTATGTACCATATGAATTGACCGCTTTTGTTGTGGTTGTTGGGCCTGTGGATAAGTGGGGAACCCGCCGTGGCGGGTTGTCCACTTATCCACAGGCCGGGCGCGCGTCGAAGCGGTTCACGCGGCCGCTCTGCTGTTCTTGGTTTCGTCGAGGACGGTGCCGTCGGCCTGATATCGGGCCAGCCGGCGCGGGCCGTGGAAGACCGCCAGGGTGCCGCCGGAGTATTCGTGGACCCGCACCGATGCCTTGACGTAATGGCGGCGGTGGCGATCCTCCGGGATCTGCAGCACCAGCCGCTTGTAGCGCACCGTGTTGTCGTTGCCGACGATCCGGTCCTCCTGGATGCACAGGATGTCGTCGAGCGATCCGGTGAAGGGGACAAAGGCCGAGCCCTCGGCTTCGGCCGGCACCGCGAAACGGGCGTTGTGGCGGGGCAGATAAATCTCGCGCAGGAACGCGTTGGCCTCGGCCATCGTGGTGATGGCGGCCAAGCGCAGTTCCTGCGGCAGGCGATTCTGCAATGTCGCGAACATGCGCTCCGAGCGCCCCCGGGCCTCGGGGGAGTAGGCCGGGATCAGTTCGATGCCCAGCTGGCCCAGGGCTCGGCCCACCTGGGTCGGGTTGTTCTTGTCCACCTTGCCGCCGGCCTCGGGCGTGTGCCAGTAGTGCGAGGCCCGGTCGGCGTAGAGCGAGCAGAACAGCCCCCGGACCTCGATCACCTCGCCCAGGGCCCGGAAGCTGCTCATGGTCCCCTCTTCGTCGACGAAGAAGGCCGAGTAGATCTCGCTGGTTGCGTCATCCATGGTGACGATCAGGTCCCACCACTGCCCGGGAACCCATTGGTGGGTCGAGCCGTCCTGGTGCAGCATCATGGCGGGCAGGGCGCGGCGCGGCCGCTTGCGCCGGTGCGCGCCTCGCCGCGGTGCCGGACGTTTGCGCCCGTGGGCCTGGAGCGTCAGGCGGACCCAGTTGTAGCTCCGCGTGAAGCCGTGCTCATCGAGCAGCTTCTCGTGGAAGTGCTTGGCCGTGAAGTCCCAGTAGCGCGTGTCGAACAACTCCAGAACCTCCATCACCGTGTCCACCGGCACCCGGTGCCCCGAGACCTTGCCCAGCCGGCGGTCATACAGACCCTCCGCGCCTTCCGCCTCAAAGCGACCCCGCCAGCGCGATATGAGCGCCGGAACGTTCGCTCGCTCATCCCCAGGATCGACGCCGCCTCCGACTGGCTCAGTCGCCGCCGCTTCGCGCGCTCCAGAATCTCCTCGAACTTCATCTGCCGTAGTCCTTGCAACACCTTGGCCCGCTTCATCGCCGCCCTCCTCGAAGGCGACGTTCTAAACCGGACAGATCACATGGTACCTACGGCGGTCATATCGTGTGTTAGCGACACATGTCGGAGGGCGCACTTGACAGGTACGCAGGATTTGGTAGGATCACTGCGTCATCGAAACCGTCTCGTGCGCCTTCTGGGGTTACACGAGACCATCAAATCCCCTTTCGGGGCGCTCGGCCGGACCTCCACAGTCCGGCCTTCGCGTTGATGGCCGCTACGATGCGTCGTAGCACAAAGGCACCATATATTGGGGCAACCGCTCTGGTCAACCACCAAATGCCGAGAAACCTACATGATTTGAATCACTTGCGGGGAAACTGGCCGGCTGCTCACGGCGTCAAGTATATAATCCCCTTTTTGTTTGGGTCGGTGCGAATTCAATCAACATGAAACTGCTTTAGGGGAACGCCATGAACGCCAACGGCAAGACCGTCATCCGGGGCGGACGCCTGCTCGACGCCCCGGCCCACGCCGCCCCGCGCGCCGACATCCTGGTCGACGGCGACAGTATCGCCGAGATCGGACGCCCCGGCCTGGCGGCGCCCGACGACGCCATCGTCGTCGATGCCCGCGGCATGCTGCTCCACCCCGGCCTGGTCAACGCCCATACCCACGGCCACGGCAACCTGGCCAAGGGCATGGGCGACCGCTGGACCCTGGAACTGCTGCTGGCTTCCGGTCCCTGGTCCTTCGGCCAGCGGATCTTCGAGGATACCTATCTCACCACCCTCATCGGCGCCGTCGAGATGGTGACGAAGGGGTGCACCGCCTGCTACGACCTGATGCTGGAAATGCCGGCGCCGACGCCGGAGGGCCTGGACGCCGCCGGGCGCGCCTACGTCGAGGTTGGCATGCGCGCCGTCGTCGCCCCCATGGTCGCCGACAGGACCCTCTACGAGGCCATCCCGGGCCTCATGGACGCCCTCACCCCGGGCCTTCGCAAGGACGTGGAGAAGCTGCGCCTGGCGCCCTACCGCACCAGCCTCGCCAATATGCGCAAGGCGTTACGTGGCGGGTCGGTCGACGCCGATCTGACCCGCCTGGCGGTGGCGCCGACCATCCCGCTGCACTGCTCGGATGCCTTCATGAAGGGCTGCGCCAAGCTGGCCCGGGAATTCGGCGTCGGCCTGCACAGTCATGTGGCCGAATCCAAAATACAGGCGGTCTCGGGCCTCAAGCGCTACGGCATGTCCCTGACCGCGCATTTGGACGACATTGGCCTTCTGGGCCCCGATTTCACCGTCGCCCACGGGGTCTGGCTCGACGACGACGACTGCCGGCGCCTCGGCGACCACGGCGCCTCGGTGGCCCACAACCCGGGAAGCAACATGCGCCTAGGGAGCGGCCTCGCCGACGCCCGGGGCATGCTGGACAGGAGCGTCAACGTCGGCATCGGTACCGACGGGGCCAACTGTTCGGACAACCAGAACATGTATGAAGCCATGCGCCTCGCCTCCATGGTCTCCAAGGTCCAGGGATCCGACCAGCGCCGGTGGCTGACCACCGAGGAGATCGTCGCCGCGGCCACCGAGGGCAGCGCCCGGGTGCTCGGCTGGAAGAACATCGGCCGCATCGCGCCCGGCTACAAGGCCGACATCGTGTTCCTCGACCTGGGCGCCATCAACTGGGTGCCGTTCAACGACCCCACCAACCAGTTGGTGCATACGGAGGACGGTTCCTCGGTCACGCATGTGATGATCGGCGGGCGCATGGTGGTGCGCGACCGGACCCCGGTGAACGTGGACATGGCAAATCTGGCGAAAATGGCCGAGGCTGCCCGGGCGCGCCTGGCCAAGGTCAACCGGCCCGGCAAGAAGCTATTCGAGCGCCTGGAGCGCATCGTCGGCAGCTTCTGTCCCGGCCTCGCCCTGACGCCCCATCACATCCACCGCTACGGCGCCAGCACCCGCGCGTGAGGTGGCGGCGCGCGGAGCCTTTGTTGAAACCAGGCGCTCGAGGCCGCCTACCGCGAAACCTTACGAGTCCGCGGCCTGGCTTAGCGCAGGTAGTTCAGAAGCGTGCTGTCCTGGATCCGGGCCAGTACCGCGAAGGCGCCTTCCAGCGCTATTTGGTTGGCGTTGAGCTTGGTGATCGCTTCGGCGGTGTCGACGTTCTCGATCTCGTCCGCCAGGTCCGAGGCGCTCTTGATGAACAGCGTGTGCTTCTGGTCGAACTGCTCGATGCGGATCTGGTTGCCGGCGATCCGGTTGTAGATGACGTCGAGGCGGCCGAGGGCGAGTTCCAACACCCGCGCGCCCTCTACCAGCCGCTCCTTCTCGACGGTCGGCGTCATCTGCGAGGTGGCGACCAGCTTCAGGCTGCGTGGGACCTCCCCGAAGGCCAACTCGTCGGCGGTGACGCCATAGGCGACGCTGAGGGTCAGGTCGAGCCTGACCGTGATCTCGCTGGCCAGGCCGCCGCCGTTGTAGTAGGCGCGGGTGGTGTCCTCGGATGACGGATAGCTGCCGCCGCCGAAGGGCGGCGCGTGCGCTGGGTCGACCAGGTTGCTGGTATCGACCGGCGCCACGTCGCCGCGCACCCCGGCGAATACGTAGCGGTTGCCGTCGCGGGTGTTCATGATGTCGGCGATCTGCAAGAGCAGGTTCTGAGCCTGGAAGGCGAGATCGGTTATCTGTGCGGCGTTGCCGCTGACCGCGCCGACCACCTGCATCCTGAAATCGCTCATGATGTCCTGAATCGAATCGATGGCGAACGCCATCAGTTCCAGCCGATTGCGCACCATGGCGAAGTTTTGTTGCAGATTCTGCACCTGCTCGCGGGCGTTCCGAATGTCGACCAGCCGCGCCGCATTGCGCGCCACGCCCGAGTAGCGTTGCGAGACCTTGCCACTGCCGACCTGCACCTGCGAGTCGAACAGTTGGCGCTGCACGTTGAGGGCGAACGAGGTCAGCAAGGTGTGCTGGGCGAATGTTCCGACGCGAAGAGGCATGATCCGGGCTTCCTCAGACTGCGGCCAACAGCGTGTCGAACATTTCACCGGTCACCGTCACGATGCGCGCGGTGGCGGCGTAGGCGTTCTCCAGGAGGACCAGTTTGGCCAGCTCCTCGTCCATGTTGACGCCGCTGACCGAGGCCACGCGGGCGGTAAGTTGCTGGCGAAGCGAGGCGCCGAACTCCAGCTCGATGCCGGCGTTCGATGCCTTGTTGGCGTTCAGTGACAGGACCTGCGCCGCGTAGCTTGCCACGGTAACGGTGAGTTGCGGCAGGCCGCCGGCCAGGTTGAAGGTCTGGTTCTGGTTGAAGGCGTCGGCCATGCGCTTGGCGGCGGAACCGTCGCTGGCGCCGATTCGGATATTGCCCGCCACCAACGTCGCGTCGTAGGGAACATCGCCGCGGGAGATCAGCTGCGGGTCGGCGGCGATGTCGCTGCGCACCGTCATGGTGCTGGCGCTATTGAGCCGGTTGGCGACCAGGCTCAGCGTGCTCATCACGTTGCCGGTGCCCGAGAGGAAGAAATTGTCGCCGCCGGAATCGATGATGTTGAGGCGGTAGCCGGCGCCGTCGGCGACCAGTCGGGCACTGATATTGGCGGCCGTCAGCGTCCCGTTGCCGTTGATTGCGGTGGCGATCGTCGCCAGCGAGTCGCCGCTGGCGATGGCGATCGCTATGCTGCTGCCGCCGGGCAGGCTGAAGTCCAGGTTGCCGCTGATGCCGAGCGCCGTGGTGGCGGTGCCCTGCACCTGCGAATCGTAGCCGGCATAGGCGGAGGCATCGACCAGCAGGTTGTTCAGCCCGAAGAAGTGCGAGAACCCGCGGGTCTCGGAGGCGATGTTGATGGCGCTGTTGTTCTCGGCGATGACGATGCCCAGGTTGGCGCCGATCACCGATGAATCGAGCTGGAGCGCGCCGCTCGAGGTGAGCGAGGCAAAGCCGCCGCCCATGGCGGCATTGATGGCGCCGATCATGGCGGTCACGTTGGCGCCGGTGACCGCGATCTGCTGGACGCTGACGATGGCGCCGGTGGTCTGGTTGACCACCGCGATCTGGAAGTTCCCGGACCCGGACAACGCATCGGTTCCGATAAAGTTCTTGCCGCCGGTCAGGACCGACGGCGGCGGGAACGCGGCGCCGTCGTTGTGCGCGCCGTTGAGCACCTCCCGCAGCCGGTAGGCGAGCTCGTCGAGCTGCGATTGCATGCCGGCCAGGGTCTCGTCGCGCAACTCCACAAACGCCTTGAGCTTGCCGGTGGTGATCTCGTTGGTGATGTCGTTGCCGCCGGCGGATTCCGGCGTGCCGACGTAAATTCCGGTGATGCCGCCCTGATTGTAGAAGCCGCTGATCGACCGGTCGATGTAGCTCAAATTGGTGGTCAGATTGCTTGCCGGGACGTGGCTCAACTGGGTCAGGACGGCGCCATTGATCAGCGAGCGTCCGCCCGGGGTGATCACCACGATCTCGCCGCTGGCGCTTTCGAAGTAGCGGATATCCATCCCGGCGCTGATCTTGTTCAGCGCGACGTCGCGCTTGTCCAGATACTCGCCAACGGGCTGCGACAGGCTATTGGCGCGCGCGATCTGGGTGTTCAGGTCGGCGATGATGCTGAGCTGTGAGTTGATGAACGCGACGCTGTCGGCGATCGCCTTGTCGGTTTCGGCGCGCAGCCGCTGCAGGTCGCGCGCCATCTCGCTCAGTTGCGAGGCCATCAGTATGGCGGCGTTGACCGCGCCATACTGAGTTGCGGCGCCCTCGGGCTTGTGCGCGAGGCTGTCCAGGGCGGCCGCCAGGTCGGTGATGCGCGCGCTGACCGAGTTGTGATCGCCCGGGGCGCCGAACAGGTCCTGTGTCTGCGACAGGAACCGGTCCTGGATCTCGAAATTGCCGACCAGCCCCAGGGTGTCTCGCAATTGGCGCTGTAGAAAGTCGTCGACATAGCGGGTGACGTCGACCAGGCGCACGCCGGCGGCCAGCCCGGCGACCTCGACCGAGGTGGTCTCGACGATCTTTCGCGTGAAGCCCTCGGTGTTGACGTTGGAGATGTTGTTGGCGGTGACCTGAAGCGCGCTTTGTTGCAGCGAAAGGCCGGTGAGGGCGGTGCGAAGGGCGATGTTCAACGACATGACGGGAGCTTTCTTCGGCGGCGATTCTAGAGCCGCTGGTCGACGGTGAGCGGCAACGATCCGCGGGAATCGCCGGCGCCTCGACTGTTCAAGGTGCCGGTGCTGGTATAGGTGGCGGCCTCGCCCCGTTTCATGTTCACGGCATCGACGACGGCCTTGACCAGACGCGCATTGACCTCATGCGCGGCGCGCAGCGCCCGCTCGTTGTGGCCGGCCGCGGCGCGGAATCGCTCCAGCACTTGCTGCAGCTCCTGCTTGATCGCCGGGGCGACGGTGGCGAGCTGGCCGGGCACCTCCTCAAGGGCCCGGCCGTGCTCCAGGTAGGCACGGACCAGAAGCTCCTTTTCGGGTTGCAACTCGGTGATGTCGGCGACCTTCATCTCGTGCAGGATCGCAATTTCCTGCTCCTTCAGGACCACCAGGCGGCTGGCCACCATGATCAGATCTCTGGCGCGGGCCGAGGGCATCGCCGGCCGCCGCAGCGCGGGCAGACGAAACCTTGAGGCCAACGCCAGGCAGCCAGCGCCGCCCGGCACTGTTCCTCGGTTCCGTAGAATGCGCGAAATTGCCGCGCATCGCCTTGAGCTCACCGTCGGCGCGCACTTCCTGCAGCAATTGCAAGCCGGTCATCGGCTCCATGTTCCAATCGGAAACTTGATTACGCACCATTCTCAGCCAGTTTGAGGAGCCGATAGGGCATGGGCGGCGTGCGCAGAGCGACCCAGGCCAGACGGGTGATCATGTCCTCCAAACGGTAGCGGCGGCACGAGGCGCGGGCCGAGATTGAGCGGGATGCGTTGGCCGCGGGCCTTTCCAACGATTCGATCCCACTACGCGACGGCGGCACCGGCGCCAAAGCCTATGCCGAGGCGGTGAGCGTGTATTTGGCGTTTGCGCTAAATCGTTCGGCTGATAGAGGTTCATCAATCTGCACTTGGGATTCGTCACCCAAGATGGAGGCGTTGAGGAATACATTTGCTGGGCAAGCTCTTCCCATGACTTGGGACTTTGCTGAAGGAAATCCATTTTCCAAAGCAAGCGGCAACTTCTTGAACAACGTGAACTGGGTAATAAAGACGATAGAAAAATTTGCGCCATCCTCAATCGGAATAGAATGCCAACACGACGCACAGACAGTTTATTTCCCCAAAGAAACGATCATTTCTACCGACCCGCCGTACTACGACAACATCGGTTATGCCGACCTTTCCGATTTCTGTTTTTCTGGATGAAACCTCTGATCCGACCGGTTTATCCGGACCTGTTCAGCGTGCTCGCAACGCCCAAATCAGAGGAACTTGTCGCCACGCCCTATCGGCATGGTGGCAAGGAAGCAGCGGAGTCCTTTTTCCTCGACGGAATGTCGAAGGCCATAGCCAACATGGCGCGGCAGTCTTCACCCGATTACCCCGCGACGATCTATTACGCCTTCAAGCAGAGTAAGATTGCGCAAGAAGGGATCAGTTCAACCGGCTGGGCGACCTTTCTGCAAGCCGTTCTTGAAGCCGGTTATGCAGTCGTCGGCACATGGCCGGTTCGCACGGAAATGTCCAACCGAATGATCGCATCGGGTATCTGCGCCAGATCTACAAGGTCGACGGCCTGCCGTCCGGCTCCTTCGACGCCAATCTGAGCTTCGTTCAGTCCTTGACGGAGGCGGTCAAGACCAGCCCCGGAACGCTACTCGTGGCGGCGCTTCCCGCTTCGCAGATCGAGGTCGGCGGAGAAGGCGGACAGGAGGCGCTGGTCAGGCTCAAGCAGACCTTCTCCCGGGTCGAGTCGTCCTGGCGTCCGGCATCGCAGGAAGAGAGCTACGAAATCGTCCGCCGGCGGCTGTTCAAGGACATTCCCGGCGACAAGTTCCACCACCGGGACAACACGCTGAAGCAGTTTGCCAAGCTCTATCGGGAAAACGCAAACGAGTTTCCTCGCGGCTCGGCCGATGAAGATTACCGACGCAAACTTGAGAAAGCTTACTCCATCCATCCGGAACTCTTCGATCAGCTCTCTACGGGCTGGGGCTCACTGGAGCGATTTCAACGCACGCGCGGCGTGCTGCGGCTGATGGCCCAAGCCATTCACGAACTGTGGATGAACAACGATCCCTCGGTGATGATCATGCCGGGGAGCGTAGCGGTCGGTTCGGCGCGCGTAGAATCGGAGTTGCTTCACTATCTCGAGGTGAGTTGGCAATCGATCATCGCTGGCGATGTCGACGGCCCGGAGTCGATCCCCTACAAAATCGATCGGTCGGCCCCCAATCTGAACCGATACTCCGCGACCCGGCGGGTTGCCCGCGCCATCTTCATGGGCACGGCCCCGACGCACCAGCAAGAGAATAGAGGCCTCGACGACAAGCAGATCAATCTGGGCGTCGTGCAGCCGGGCGAGAAGCCGGCGGTCTTCGGCGACGCGCTGAGGCGGCTCGGCAACCGGGCCAGGTTCATGCACGGCGATCTCGGCCGCTATTGGTACTCCATGTCGGCGAGCCCCAACCGTGTCGCCGCCGACCGGGCCGAACAGGTCGAGGAAGCGCTTGTTCTGGTGGAGATCGACAAGTTGTTGGCGGCCTATATCAACGGGCTCGGTGACCGCGGCCACTTCGACGCCGTGCAGGTGGCGCCTGGAAGCTCTGCAGACGTGCCCGACGAAGCGGGCGGAGTACGCGCCATCGTGCTCGGTATCGCGCATTCCCATAACGGCCGCGACGGGTCCGAGGCGATGACGGCGGCCAAAGATATTTTGATGCAACGGGGAGGCACGCCCCGCGTCTATTGTAATGTGCTGGTGTTTCTCGCCGCCGAGACGCGGCAACTCGACAACCTCAAGGAGGCCATACGCGGCGTCTTGGCCTGGGACGGGATCGTTCGCGAAACGGAACGTCTCAACCTGACCCAAAGCGATAGCGCGCTTGCGAAGGCAAAGCTAGCTGAGGCGAACGAGACCGTGCGAACGCGCCTCAAAGAGGCTTGGTGCTACCTTCTATATCCGACGCAAGAAGGCGCGGAGGCGGATGTTGCGTGGACATCGGGTAAGGTAGCCGGCCCGCGACGGCCTTCTTGGACGAGCGAGCAAAAGGCTCGTCGACGAGGAAGGTCTTCTGCCCGACCTCGGTCCGGCGAGACTGGATCGAGAACTCCAGAGGTACATATGGAACGGTAGGGACCATCTGTCCCTGCAGGATCTCAGGGAATATCTCGACCGCTATACCTACCTGCCGCGGCTGAAGGACCGCTCGGTGCTTGTCAGGACCGTCGCCTCGGCCATCGGGGGCATGCTGCCGGGGCCATTCGCCTACGCCGAAAGCTGGGACGAGACGGCTCGAACCTACCAAGGTCTCGCTATAGATAACGCGGCGAACGTCCAGGTGGTCATCGGAAACGCAAGTCTCATTGTGAGGCCGGATATCGCCGAAGCGCACCGCCCGCCGCCGCGGGACTCTACTGGAAACCTAAACGACGGTTCGCCTTCTTCGGGTGGCACGGAGACACCGGAAGATGGCGTTGGCGCGGAGGATGTCGGCCAGCAAACCGAAACGAAACCGACCCGGTTCATCGGCACGGTCATGATTTCCTTGGACCGGCTGGCGCAGGATATCCATCAAATCGTCGAGGCGGTTGTCGAGCAACTCACGACCCTTCCCGGCAGCGAGGTGACCCTGAAACTCGAGATCGACGCCGAAGTTCCATCCGGTCTGGATCGCGCTAAAGTACGAACGTTGATCGAGAACGCCAATACTCTCGGGTTCATCGAGAAAACGATCAAATAATGTAAGAGACCGCCAAGCGCGCCTTGCTCGCAGGCAGAGAAACTTCTGCTTCTCACGCACTAAGCAGCGCTGCAGATAAACCCGCAAATTCGGCGATCCTGCTCGCGATGCGGTTGGCGACGGCCTTGACGGGATCGTTGGCAAGATATGCATATCTCTCGGTTGTCTGAACTTGGGTATTACCGAGAAGCTTTCCGATCATCGGAAGCCCTTCGCCGACCAGCAGTCCTCCACTGGCGACGCTGTGACTTAGATCATGACTCCTTACATCTACCAATTTGGATCGTGAACGGTTCGGTGCGGCTCGATCCGACTTGCGAGCGGGCGCTGTTCCGGTGCACCGTCTTCGAGGCCGCAGCGGTCGAGTTCGCGGCCTTCCTCCAGGTCTCGTGCGGGCTGTCCCTTTACGGTTTCCAGGGGCTTCGAAATTGACGATTCCGGCCTTGCAAGCCTACCTTGCCTGACGTTGCTCCGACGACGCACGTCCTGTCCGTCGGTGGCGCCCTGATCCCGCTCCAAGGAGCCGCGGAAGGAGAGCCCTATAGTCGGGTTCCAGCCTCTTAATGTTGGTCGAGGGTCAAGAAGTGCCAGTGTTTGATCTGTTTTCCCATCGCGAGCGCGTCGCCGAGGGCGAGACGCGGGATGTCTTCGTTAGGCGTTATGTCGATGGGGTAATCTTCGAGTACTGCCGGAAGCGCCGTGACCGCTGTCCCCTCAGAATATAACCGGCGCGTCGTGCGCAATGGCGTCATCCGACTCCGAACTCATCAACGTATCGATCCGTCGACGATGCGCTGCGTCGGTTCGCGAAGCTGCTTCACGGTCCAGTCGGCTGCGCAACCCTTTGTTACGTAGTCTAACCATCCGATCGTCTCGATGATCTCCTCCCGGTCCAGAAGCACACCTACCGTCGGTTTCAGACGGCAGCCTTCATGGCATGGATTCCGGCCGAACGGGCGATTTGTTCATGATTCCAACCATCACCCCGCCGATGCGCTCGGCGGCGGCCTCGACGTCCCGGTTGTCAACGGCGGAGTAAAACCCGGCCATGTGGCGGAGCAAAAGTGGGCCACTTTGGTTCGGTGAGGAGCTTGTCCCCGTAGTCCACGGGAGGGACCCACGCGCGGCGTGGACTGCCCCTCAGCAGGCAAAGGCCGCGGCGCGCGTGGGAGGGGCCTGTGGGCCCACGGGGGCAAGCGGATGCCGCTCAGGCGCTTTTTGCGGGTTTCTGTTTTCTTCGGCTCTGCTTGAGGCGGAAGCTTTCGCCGTTCATTTCCAGGATATGGACGTGGTGGGTCAGGCGGTCCAGCAACGCCCCCGTCAGGCGTTCTGAGCCGAAAACCTCCGTCCACTCGTCGAATGGCAGGTTGGAGGTCACCAGGATCGAGCCACGCTCGTAGCGCTGGCTGAACACCTCGAACAGCAACTCGGCGCCGGTCTTGGAGAGCGGCACGAAACCCAGCTCGTCGATGATGAGGAGCTTGAGGTTGGCGAGCTTCTTCTGGAACCTCAGCAGCTGTCTGTCATCGCGCGCCTCCATGAGCTCGTGGACCAGGGCGGCGGCGGTGGTAAAGCCGACCGACAGGCCCTTCTGGCAGGCGGCAAGGCCGAGGCCGAGCGCAATGTGACTCTTGCCGGTGCCGGAATTGCCCAGAGCGATCACATTCTCCCGGCGCTCGATGTACTCGCATCGTGCCAGCTCGAGGACCAGCGCCTTGTTGAGCGAGGCGATCGCTTTGAAGTCAAAGCTGTCCAAGCTCTTGACGGTCGGGAACTTCGCTTGCCTGATTCGCCGCTCGACCATGCGGCGCTCGCGGTCGATCAGTTCCAGCTCGGCCAGGCGGAGCAGGTAGCGCACGTGGTCGGCGCCCTCGCTGGCACACTGGCGAGCCAGCTTGTCGTACTCCCTGAGGAAGGTCGGCAGCTTGAGGGCCTTCAGGTGATGGGCCAGCAACACCTGCGGCGTGTCGCTCACGGCGCCGCTCCGCCCAGCAGGCTCATGTAGCTGGCGGCGGATGTGGTGGTCACCTGGGCCCGCGGCAGATAGGGATAAACGTTCAAGTCGAGCCGGGGGGGTCGACGCTCGACGCGACACAGCACCAGGTGCTTGACCGCATCATAGCCGATGGCGCCTAACCGCGGGGCATCGCGGATGGCACCGTGCACCTCCTCAAGGGCAAAGGTCTCCAGAAGACGGAGCACTTGCACGTACTCCCGCTTGCCGGCCTTGCCCATGCGGGCTTCAAGCAAGCGGCGCAGGTTGGCGTACGCCTCGGGCAGCTTCCAACCGGCCAGCGGGGCGGCTTGATCGAGGGCACCGATCTTCCGCTCCCGCAAGGCCAGATAGTGGATCGGCTCGAAGATCAGGTCCTCTCGTTCGTAAGAGCGTGGGTGCCGGGCGATGACCTCGGCGGCGCAGCCGATGACCACCTCGTGCACGTAGCCACGGACCCAGACCTCTTGGTGACCGTAGGCGACGGGCACCGAGTAGTCGTTGCCCCGATAGCGCACCAGGGAGAGCGAATTGACCCGCGTGCCCTCCTTGTCGCAGGCCTCGAAAGGCGCCGGCGGCAATTCCATCAGCTTCTCCCGGTCGCATCCGAACCGCTCGCCGATGGTCTCGCGATGGCCGCGCAAGACGTCGCTTTCCCGTCTCCGACATTGATGTTCCAGGTGAGCGTTGAAGGCGTCCCAGCTCGCAAACCGGGGGATGGGAACCATGAAGTTCCGGCGGGCGTAACCGACCAGCCCCTCCACCTTGCCCTTATCATTGCCCTTGCCGGGGCGGCCATATCGATCCTGGAACAGATAATGGGATTGAAGCCCGCTGAACGCTCGCGTTCGTTGCCGCGTGCCGTCCGGCAGGATGCGCGACACCAGGCACTTGTCATTGTCGTGGAGAATCGATTGGGGAATGCCGCCGAAGAAGGCGAAGGCCCCGTTGTGGCCGTCCAGCCAGGCCTCCGTCGCCGCCGCCGGGTAGGCCGCAACGAAGCAGGCATCGCCGTGGGGAAGGTCCATGGCGAAAAAATGCGCCCGCCGCTTGACGCCGGCGATGATCGCATCCGCCTCGCCAAAGTCCGCCTGAGCGTGACCCGGAGGGTGCGCCAGCGGCACGAACATCTCACGCTGGCGACGGCGCCGTTCCCGGACGTAATCCTTGACGATGGTCTGTTTGCCCGCAAAGCCATGCTCGTCGCGAAGACGCTCGAATATCCGCTTCGCCGTGTGGCGCTGCTTGCAGTGAACCGTTCGGTCCTCTTCCAGAATACGGTCAATGATATCCCTGAAGGGGTCCAGCTTCGGGCGCTTCGGTGGCTGGCGGCGGCGGTAGCCAGGCGGCTCCGAGTGCCCGAGCATCTTCCTCACCGTCTCTCGCGCTATGCCAAACCGACTCGCCGCCTCTCGCTGACTCAGCCCATCAACATGGCACGCCAGCCGAACGCGTGGATAAAGGTCCACGGTATACATCCTCCCACCTTCCATCCCGAAAAGGATCGAAGGCTACAGGTGGCAGAGTTTTACTCCGCCCGCAGCCGGGCAAATCCCGCCGCTTCCGTGGTCTAATTTGTCACCGCCGCACACACAGCCCTTGTCGCCTGGGCGCTGCTCAGGTAGGAGCGTATCTACCGACCGACGCCGGCATAGCCAGCTGGCAAACCGGGATCAAATTGCGAGGGTAACGACGATTTGATGGCGAAACAGGGTTCCACCCGAGATCGGCCAAACCCGGGCATTGTCCGAGAATCAAGCTCGTTAGTCTGACTGGGCGTCGATCTTTCGGATTCCATCAGGGCCAGCGGTCAGCGTACCGCAGCGAAAAGGCCGGATACATGACTGCAAGCTCTACCGCCGATTCAAATCAGTTTTCCCCTTGCAACACCGGGGGCGTCCATACATGAATGCCACTTGGCCAGACTTGATAAAGAACGACCCCAAGTTCTTACGCCACCCGAATTCAGGAGAGGTATGAATGGCCAAAGAACGGGAACCGCGCCTTCTCTCAATCGGGTCGGCCGTCCGGTTCACCCATAACGGTGTGACGATCCACGGGCATCTCCTCCAGCGGCAGGGACGGCGACGCTTCGCGAAGGTGATCGACAATGAAGAGCGAACCTGGAGAGTCCCAGAGTCGGCATTGAAGGACACGGGAGGCGGGAGGCGGACCACGATGGTCACTCCACACGACGAGGCGAGAGCATATTACCGCCTAGGCGATCGAGTGGCGTTCCTCGGTCTCGACGGCCCGATGCGCGGCGAGATTGTCAAACTCAACCCGAAGAGAGCGAGAGTGCGCTGTGGGGAGGCATGCTGGAACGTCCCCTATGGCCTGCTCGGTGTCGCCGAGGGGCAAGCTGCGAGGAACGGCCCGGAGCGGTTGAACTGCATCGCGGGGATGGCCAGACGGTTGATGGATGAGCATGGGCTCACCGGCTGGACACTCGCTTTTGTCGAATCCCGGAGCCGCCTCGGCGACTGCGATTTCAGTGACCGCCAGATTCGGATCGGCCGCGGCCATGCCCTGGAGAGCAACGAGGAGGAGATCCGGGACACCGTTTTGCACGAAATTGCACACGCGATCGCGGGGCCCGACGCAGGCCATGGGCCGCTGTGGAAGGCGACGGCGCAGCGAATCGGAGCCACGCCGCGGGCGAAGATGTACGATGACCAATCGGGCTGAGCCTGGGATCATATCCATCCCGGCCACGATCATGTCCGTCGCGCACGCCCACCGGCGCAGCGCTGGCTTTACAGCGTCCGGGAGCGTGCGGATATCTTCACGCCTGCCGAAACGGGTCCTATGATTGTTCCGTGAAAACCTTGTGCCGCGACTGCGGCCGCCGGCCGCACCTTGACGCCGAGGCTTGCCCGGCCTGCGGCTCGGTGCGGGTTGCACGACACCAGGAACTCCATGATCTCGCTATCGCCCATCTCGACTGCGACGCCTTCTACGCTGCCATCGAGAAACGAGACCGGCCGGAGCTGCGTGATGTCCCGGTGATCGTCGGCGGTCGCCACCGTGGCGTGGTCGCCGCCTGCTGCTACATCGCCCGCACCTACGGTGTCCGCTCTGCCATGCCAATGTTCAAGGCCCTGAAGGCCTGTCCCGACGCCACCGTCATCAAACCCGACATGAAGAAGTACACAGCCGTGGGCCGCGAGGTCGGCGCGATGATGCTGGGCCTGACACCCCTGGTGGAGCCGCTCTCCATCGACGAGGCATTCATGGACCTCGCGAACACGGAGTCCCTCCATGGCGCCAGCCCGGCCGCGACCCTGGCTGCGCTGGCACGCCGGGTGGAAGATGAACTTGCAATTACCGTGTCCATCGGGCTCAGCTATAACAAGTTCTTGGCCAAGATCGCCTCGGACTTGGACAAGCCGCGCGGCTTCGCCGTGATCGGCCGGGCCGAGGCCAAGTCCTTTCTTTCAGACAAGCCGGTCGGGATGTTGTGGGGAGTGGGTCCAGCTATGCGGCAGCGCCTCGCTGGAGACGGCATCACGCTGATCGGCGAACTCGCCCGCGTCGAGGAGGCAGAGCTTGTCACCCGTTACGGCAAGATCGGCAAAAGGCTGTCACTGTGCGCCCGGGGCGAGGATATAGTCATGAGGCGATAGAATCTCGGCGATTCGCGCCGCTTGATAAAATCGGGTTGATTTGGCATTGTAGGATTTTGAAAAAGAATGAGCATGGCGATAACCGTCAAGCTGAATCAGGGAGTGTCACATGAAGAAGATCGGAATGTTGGCTGCCGCGTCCCTCGTGGGACTGGCGGCCTTCGGCACCGTCGCGAACGCGGCGGAATGCCCCATCAAGATCGGCGGCCTCGCGCCTCTCTCGGCGCCGGGCGCGGTCGGCGGCGGCGAGGGCATGCGCGCGGCGATGTTGATTGCCGAGGAAGATATCAACGCCGCCGGCGGAGTCCTCGGCTGCGACATCAAGGTGGTCATCGCCGATACCGAAGGCCTGCCCGAAAAGGCGTCGGCCATCATGGAGAAGCTGATCACCCAGGACGGCGTGGTCGCGGTCGGTGGCGGCTATCACAGCTCGGTCGGCGTCGCTTCGAAGGACGTCGCCGACAACCGCAAAATCCCCGTGGTCTTCGCCGAGACCTGGAACGACACGATCACCGGCGACAAGCAAAAGTACATCTTCCGCATCGCGCCCTTGAGCTCCTGGGCGTCCGCCACCCTGTGGAAGGCGGCGCTTCTGGCTCCGAACGTCAAGAAGGTCGCGCTCCTCACCGAGAACACCGACTACGGCATTCCGGCCGCCGAGGAGACCGCCAAGGGTCTGGCGAGCGGCGGCGTCGATTCGGTGACCTTCAGCGTCGATATCGGCACCCAGGATTACGCCGGCATCGTCGAGCGCATGAAGGCCGAAAACCCGGACTACATCATCGTCCTGGCGACGGGCGAAGCGGGCTACAACTTCACCCAGCAGGCCGCCGACGCTGGCATGGGGCCCATGGACATCCCGTTCCAGGCCGGTCAGGTGTCGCTCGAGTCCAAGGCCTATTGGGAAAACGTGCCGGACGGCAACTACGCCTTCGTGCAGCGTATCGGCACGCCGGCGAACTTGTGGAGCGAGAAGGCGCTGGCTTTAAACGAAAAGTATAAGGCCGCGACCGGAAGGGGCGTCATCGAGAGCTATTCGATGGAAGCCTACGACTCGATCGCGATTCTCGCCCAGGCCATCAACGAGGCCGGCACCACCGACGGCGAGGCCATCGTCACGGCGCTGGAGAACATCAGCCACGAAGGCACCCTGGGCCGCATCTACTTTCCCTATGGGACCAAGAAGGATCCCAGCGCAGACGGTAAGGGTGACGAATGGTGGCACCAGTGGCCCGATCCCGCCATGACGATGATCCAGTATCAGAAAGAGGGCCAAGACTCCATCGAAGCGCCCATCATCTGGCCGGATGCGTATAAGACCGGCGAGCCGATTTTCGTAGGGCAGTAAGCGGGTTTCCAACCCCTGGGGTTGCTAACCCATGAGACCCCGCCGGCGGCGCCCGCTTTTCGCGGAACGCCGCCGGCGGACCTCGTGATAATTTCATCTTTTCCATGACCTGGACGCGGGCGAGGTAGAGCGTGGAGTTTCCATATATCTTCTGGGGGGCGCTTGCCTGGATGATCTTCTGGGCGGTGACCGGGAGCATCGCCACCCGCCACTTCTATCTGCGCCGGGACCTGGATACCTCGAACGCGCCTTTCGTCGGCGCCATGCTGGGGGCCTCGACGGGACCCTTCGGCTTGGTGCCGTTGTGCATGAACACGCCCAATCTCACCACCCGCATGATGGTGTTCCCGGCACTCGCGTCGGTCGGCGTGCTGATGATCGCCTTCTCTTTCGCCGACCCGGAGAACTTCTGCGTCTCGAACGGCTCTTTCGTCGCCTCGCAGATCGTCAACGGGCTGATCATCGGCATCATTTACGGCTTCATGGCGCTCGGCCTGACGCTGATCTTCTCGATCCTGGGCGTGGTCAGCTTCGCCCACGGCGAGTTCTACATGATCGGCGGGATGATCACCTATTTCCTGACCAGCGTCTGGCTGCCCGGCATCAACCCTGTCATCGCCATCTCGATCGCCTGCCTCGCCGCCTTCATGCTCGGCGCGCTGTTCGAGAGGATGTTCCTGACCCCGATGTACGAGGGCAAGGCCGACAGACCGGTCGAATACGGCATCCTGGTGACCTTCGGGCTGGCCTTCACGCTGCAGTATTTCGTCCAGGCCACGGCCGGCGCCAACCCGTTGAAGGCAGGTCGTTACTTCGATTTCCCCCGCATCCGACTGCCGTCGGCGGAAGATCCGTGGCTGATCAAGACCAGCCGCGGGAACATGGAGCTGTTCGATACCATATCGATCTCCAACCCCCGCTTCACAGCGGCGGTGATGTGCATCATCGTGTTCGGCGCACTGATGTTCTTCCTGCACCGCACCTGGACTGGCAAGGCGCTGCGCGCCGTCAGCCAGGACCGCGAGGCGGCGGCCATCGCCGGCATCAACCCCGACCGAATGAACATGCTGGCCTTCGCGCTCGGCGGCATGATCGCCGCGCTGGCCGGGGCCATGCTGGTGCAGGCGTTCTCCTGGCTGCCCCAGGTGGGTGCCATTCCAGCGTTGCGGTCCTTCGTGATCCTGGTCCTCGGCGGCCTCGGCTCCATACCCGGCGCGTTTGTCGGCGGGGTCATCGTCGGCCTGTTCGAGGCTGCGGGCACCGGCTGCCTGCCGGACGCACAGAAGGCGGCCTCCTATATCCCCGCCTACGGCATGATCATCCTCACACTCACGCTATTGCTGCGACCGACCGGGCTTTTCGGCCGCCGGTTCGCCAGCGGCGCGCACGGTAAATTTTGACCAGGGAGCGCATACCGCAAGCGGCGGGGCTGGCCCTGATCCTGGGGTTCGCGATTTTTCCGTTCGTTTATAGCGCGAACGACTATCCGTACATCATGCACACCCTCATCGCGTGTTTTTTCTACGCGATCCTGGCGTCGAGCTGGTCGATGCTGTCTGGTTACGCCGGGCAGTTCTCGTTCGGTCACATGGGGTTCACGGGCATCGGCGCCTATACCGCGGCGCTGTTCAGCCATTACTTCTATCTGTCCCCGGTGCCGACCGAGTTTTGCGCCGAGTTTCTCATCGGCGGCCAGTATCTGGTCATCGTCGACGCGATCGGCGTCACCTCGTCGACACTGACCCAGGACTGTTTGCGCAAGGCGCTCGCGGTGTGGGACGGCAGCGTCCAGATCACCCCCATGCCGGTCTGGCTCGGCATCACGCTGGGCACCATCATGGGCGGTATATTCGGCCTGCTGATCGGGCTTCTGGTGCTGCCCTTGCGCGCGGCTTATCTGGCCTTGTTCACCCTGGGCTTCTCGGAAATCCTGCGCGCCGTGATCAGCGCCGAAATCGCGATTACGCGCGGCCAGGCGGGTATCGAGCTGCCCTATCTGTTCGATGCCGGCGTAACCCTGTTCGGCCGCCATTTCGATAAGACCGACAAGCTGCCGCCCTATTTCGTGATGCTCTTCCTGCTTCTGCTCTGCCTCGCCATCATGATCTGGCTGGCGAATTCCAAGTTCGGCCTGTTCGTGCGCGCGCTGCGGGAGGACCAGGACGCGGCGGCGGCGCTCGGCGTCAATACGACGCGCTACAAGATCCTGGTGTTCGTCATCACCTCGATGATGGCGGCGGCCGCCGGCGCGGTGATGGCCCATTACATCCGCATCATCACGCCCAACAATCTGATGATCCTGCAGATGAGCCTAGTCGTCGCCATGGCGGTGATCGGCGGAGTCGAGAATGTCGTCGCCGCGGCGATCGGCGCGATCCTCATCAACTTCGTGCTGGAGTTGCTGCGCAACTCCTTCGAGATCGGCCCCTTCACGGTCGACATGACCATCTGGCGCCTGGTGGTCTTCGGCGTTCTGCTGATGCTGACCCTGCGGTTCGCCCGCAACGGCCTGATCGCGCCGTTCATCGACCGTTTCACGCGCGGCCACGTCGCAAAGGAGACGGTGGCCAAGCGGGTGGAGGGAGTCGAGACCGCGGAGGGGTCGCCATGATCAATCTCGTAGTCAAGAACCTGAGTAGGCGTTTCGGCGGCCTCCATGCCCTCAAGGAGGTTTCCTTCGAGGTCGACGGGCCCGAATTGATCGGCCTCATTGGCCCTAACGGGGCGGGCAAAACGACTCTGACGAACGTTTTGGACGGCGCCATAAAGCCGAACAGCGGAACGGTTTACCTGAATGGTGTGAGAATCGACCAACTCCAGCCCTACGAGGTGGCGCGCGTCGGCCTCGGCCGGACCTTCCAGGTGACCCGTTCGTTCCGCCGCATGACGGTCCTAGAAAACCTCTACGTGCCGGCGCTGGCCTTGGATCGGGGACACAGCCGGGCCGAGATCGAAGAGAAGGCGATAGAGGTGCTCGAGTTCCTGACCATGGAGCACCTGCGCAACGAATACGCCCGGGCGCTGTCAGGCGGCCAGCAGAAGCTGCTCGAGCTCGGCCGCCTGCTGATGCTCGACCCGGAGGTGATCATCCTCGACGAGCCCTTCGCCGGCGTGCATCCTCAGCTCATGAAAGTTATCTACCGCTACATCGAACGGGTCAACGACGCCGGCACGGCGATCATCCTGATCAGCCACCAGATGGACTCGATCTTCACCCTGTGCCGCCGCCTGCTGGTGCTCAACTACGGCGACCTGATCGCCGACGGCGTGCCCGACGACGTCAGGCGCGACCCCGCCGTGATCGAGGCCTATCTGGGAGTCGAGGAGGAAGCGATGGACGCCGGGGAAGGGAGCCGGACCTAGCAATGACCGAAGCGACCGCCGAACCCCAGACGATGCTCGAGATCAGCGGCCTCTACGTTGGCTACTACAAGGACCTGAACATCCTTCAGGACCTCAGTTTAAAGGCCCGCAAGAACAAAATTACGGCGATTCTCGGCGCTAACGGCGTCGGCAAGTCGACCGCGCTCAAGGCGGTGTTCGGGTTCCTGCGCCCAAACGCGGGCGAGATCTTGCTGGACGGCGAGAGCATCATCGACGTGCCGACCTACAATCGCATCCGCAGGGGCCTGGCTTACATCCCTCAGCAGCCAGGCATCTTCAAGGACATGTCCGTGGAACAGAACCTGGAGTTGGGTGGATGGACGTTCAAGCGAGACAAAAAACAGGTCCGCGCCAAGATCGAGGCAAACTACGAGCGTTTTCCGATACTGAAAGAAAAGCGCAAACAAATAACCGGAGAGCTTTCGGGTGGGCAGCAGCGCATGGTCGAGATCGGCCGCACCCTGATGGCCGAACCGAAAATGCTGTTGATCGATGAACCGACGTCGGGGTTGTCGAAGATGCTGGCCGAGGAAGTCTACGAGATGCTCACGGTCCTGACTTCGAGAGACAATATAACAATTCTCATCGTCGACCAGGAGATTCGCCAGGCCCTGAAAATCTCCGACTACGTCTACGTTCTGGAACTCGGCCGCAACAAGTTCGAGGGCGCGCCAGCGGACTTCGATGACCTCGAAAAGGCGTTCTGGGTCGGCTGAGCAAGCGCCGATGTGGCTAGCGTGGATCGTCCTGGCAGTCCTGCTTATCATCGCGCCGACGGTCGTGGCGGGCTCGGAACCCAATAAGGCGGACCTTTTCAGCCCAATCGACGCAATCCCGATGACCTGGCGCGTCGACCGCGAGGACGCGCCCGCGTCGGGGGACAGGAGCTGCTTCGTGATTTCGTGGGGCGGCGACGTGATCGTACGCCTGCACAAGCCACGCCAGGCCACGGCGGCGACGTGGTCGGTAATGATTGGGGCCGACAGCCAACCTGGATCGGTGCGCTACCTGAGAATCAACCGGAAATACTTCACGACGGCGGAGCAAGGCTTTCGTGGAACCGAGGCCGACGAAATCGTGCAACTGTTGAAATCGCCCGGCGAGTTCGCATTCGAATGGGCCAAATGGCCCGACCATTCGAAACAAGGCGGCCTGTTCGGAACCGGCGATTTCGCGGCCAAGGCCGCGGAATGCGAACGCTGGGTGGACCAGGACCGATCAGTCCATGCCACACCGCCCCGGTCCAAGGGACGACCGGACGGCCTCGAGGACATGCCGCCAACACACGCGGCGTAGCAGGCGCCCAGGGCCGCCCCGCCTGCCCTTGACCAGCTCATGATCGGGGACCTATTGCAGCGATTGTCGCGACGCAAACAAGGGCATGTCGGGCGCATGGCCGTTGCGACTGACGAACGCGGTCAATTCACGCCGCAGCTTGCGTAGGAAGACGCGCGCGAAGTCGTCGTAATCGGTGGCGATTTCCACGAAGGCGCCGGGTCCCGTGATAACGTTCTCGCGAAAATAGGTATCGAGGTTGAAAGTGTCGATCAGGATCGGCAGTCCATTGATCACGATTCCCAAGGTGTTGGCCCGCTGCCAAGCGGCAGCCGGCGTCGGACCGGTGTTGTTGCGGCCATCGGCCGAGATATCGATCTTCAAATCCCGACCGGCGAAGGGGTTGTTCGCGATCACCTCGATGGGGAGTCGACCGCACCGCCCATGGCGGTAAAGCCATGGCTCGGCTCTCGCGTTGTTTGATCCACCCGATCGGCAAAGGCCAGGATCGTGGTGGGCTCGTGCAAAAGCTGCCAGGGGATCACAAAGCGCGGATCGACCTCGCTCCTCCATTGGATGAGCGTCACGGCAACGCCTTGGCGTTGGCCGATCAGCGCGATGATCTCCGGCGTCCTGAAGGCCCGGGCGATCCCCTTAATTTGCAGTGCGAATTCGTCATCATCGACGCTGAGCGAGGTATCCACCGCGAGCACCAGTTCGATCGCCACCGGTGCCTGCGCTTGGGCGGCATCATAATCGAACCAAGCGACGAGGCCGGCGAAGAACGCCATTGCAAAAACCGCGGCCCACGCCGTGAAGCGACATCGCGACCGGGGCGCGGCGTCAAAATCATAGCCGGCCGCATCGGCGGCAAAATTGGCCGCGAGGCGAGATCCCATAATAACCTTCCTCCAAACCGAGAATAGCCCGAGCGCCGCACCCGAATCCATGTCGTCGAGGAACGCCGCGAACGTCTGGTGACGGCCCGCCCCGGTCAGTCCAAGGCCAGCAGCGTGATGGAGAATGTGCTGCCTATACTGGGTATGGACCGTATGGACCCAGCCCGAAGTCGGCCACCATGAGTAGAGTCGAGGAAGGGCGCGGTGGTTTGTACCGCATTGGCATCACTCCGTTTCCCTTCCCCGCTCATCAGTAGGGTCGAGAACTGGCGCGCCGAATTTTAAGGTCCGGTGGCTGTCCCATCGCTTTCGCTCTGGACCTCAGTCCGGCTCCCGTGACCACGTTTCCAGCTCCCGCCTCGTCAAACGCAGCATGCGTTTTTCCCGCACTACGCTTTCCTGTTGCCTTCATCCCACGGTTTATGGGACCTAATGAACCGGGAGCGCTTTCTGCGGCAGATAGCCAACCCGGTACTGTGAGAACAGCCCGAGCCGATCATAGAGCCACCGCCTACTCCACCTCTTCCAGCCATATCCCCGACGTCCGCGCTGTTGCATCAGGTGTCGCCGTATCTTCGTCTCGACCCAATCCTTGACCTGACTGAAACGTCTGCTCGCCTGCCCTACGCGAAAATAGTTCACCCGTCCACGCAGGATCGGGTTGATCAGGTCCACGACCCTCTCCACCGGTTGCGAGCGGTAACGTCGGAACACTTCCTTGAGCCGGCGCAGGAGTTTGGTGCGCGCCTTCATTGTCGGCACATACCTGACCCCCCACTTGCTCCGCTGCGTTTTCACACGGCGGAACTCAAACCCCAGAAAGCTGAAACTCTCGCCATTGGCGAGAGCAACCCGACGCGTCTTGTCACGATTGAGCTCAACATCGAGCTTGGCCAGTTCTTCCAGAAGCCTTGTGTACGCAGCTTTCTCCAGCCACCGCCACCGGCGGTAACCGTCGATCAGGATCACGAGGTCGTCGGCGTATCGAGCGTACTCGATATAGTGGTATCTCCCTGTCGGGTGACCTCCTTCGCCCGTTCCAGCATCTTGTCGACCTCATCGAGGTAGAGATTACTGAGCAACGGTGAAATCACCCCACCCTGAGGAACGCCCCGCTTGCCACGGGCCTTGAGGATGAGCTTCAGCAACCTCAGGACCTGATCGTCTTCCACCCGTGCCGCCACTTTCCCAAGCAGGATATCGTGCCGAACCGTGTCGAAGTACGACGCCAAATCGACGTCTATGATCATGGTCTTGTTCTGAACAACTGCCGTCGCCTGTGTGCGGTGGTGACAAATTAGACCACGGAAGCGGCGGGATTTGCCCGGCTGCGGGCGGAGTAAAACTCTGCCACCTGTAGCCTTCGATCCTTTTCGGGATGGAAGGTGGGAGGATGTATACCGTGGACCTTTATCCACGCGTTCGGCTGGCGTGCCATGTTGATGGGCTGAGTCAGCGAGAGGCGGCGAGTCGGTTTGGCATAGCGCGAGAGACGGTGAGGAAGATGCTCGGGCACTCGGAGCCGCCTGGCTACCGCCGCCGCCAGCCACCGAAGCGCCCGAAGCTGGACCCCTTCAGGGATATCATTGACCGTATTCTGGAAGAGGACCGAACGGTTCACTGCAAGCAGCGCCACACGGCGAAGCGGATATTCGAGCGTCTTCGCGACGAGCATGGCTTTGCGGGCAAACAGACCATCGTCAAGGATTACGTCCGGGAACGGCGCCGTCGCCAGCGTGAGATGTTCGTGCCGCTGGCGCACCCTCCGGGTCACGCTCAGGCGGACTTTGGCGAGGCGGATGCGATCATCGCCGGCGTCAAGCGGCGGGCGCATTTTTTCGCCATGGACCTTCCCCACGGCGATGCCTGCTTCGTTGCGGCCTACCCGGCGGCGGCGACGGAGGCCTGGCTGGACGGCCACAACGGGGCCTTCGCCTTCTTCGGCGGCATTCCCCAATCGATTCTCCACGACAATGACAAGTGCCTGGTGTCGCGCATCCTGCCGGACGGCACGCGGCAACGAACGCGAGCGTTCAGCGGGCTTCAATCCCATTATCTGTTCCAGGATCGATATGGCCGCCCCGGCAAGGGCAATGATAAGGGCAAGGTGGAGGGGCTGGTCGGTTACGCCCGCCGGAACTTCATGGTTCCCATCCCCCGGTTTGCGAGCTGGGACGCCTTCAACGCTCACCTGGAACATCAATGTCGGAGACGGGAAAGCGACGTCTTGCGCGGCCATCGCGAGACCATCGGCGAGCGGTTCGGATGCGACCGGGAGAAGCTGATGGAATTGCCGCCGGCGCCTTTCGAGGCCTGCGACAAGGAGGGCACGCGGGTCAATTCGCTCTCCCTGGTGCGCTATCGGGGCAACGACTACTCGGTGCCCGTCGCCTACGGTCACCAAGAGGTCTGGGTCCGTGGCTACGTGCACGAGGTGGTCATCGGCTGCGCCGCCGAGGTCATCGCCCGGCACCCACGCTCTTACGAACGAGAGGACCTGATCTTCGAGCCGATCCACTATCTGGCCTTGCGGGAGCGGAAGATCGGTGCCCTCGATCAAGCCGCCCCGCTGGCCGGTTGGAAGCTGCCCGAGGCGTACGCCAACCTGCGCCGCTTGCTTGAAGCCCGCATGGGCAAGGCCGGCAAGCGGGAGTACGTGCAAGTGCTCCGTCTTCTGGAGACCTTTGCCCTTGAGGAGGTGCACGGTGCCATCCGCGATGCCCCGCGGTTAGGCGCCATCGGCTATGATGCGGTCAAGCACCTGGTGCTGTGTCGCGTCGAGCGTCGACCCCCCCGGCTCGACTTGAACGTTTATCCCTATCTGCCGCGGGCCCAGGTGACCACCACATCCGCCGCCAGCTACATGAGCCTGCTGGGCGGAGCGGCGCCGTGAGCGACACGCCGCAGGTGTTGCTGGCCCATCACCTGAAGGCCCTCAAGCTGCCGACCTTCCTCAGGGAGTACGACAAGCTGGCTCGCCAGTGTGCCAGCGAGGGCGCCGACCACGTGCGCTACCTGCTCCGCCTGGCCGAGCTGGAACTGATCGACCGCGAGCGCCGCATGGTCGAGCGGCGAATCAGGCAAGCGAAGTTCCCGACCGTCAAGAGCTTGGACAGCTTTGACTTCAAAGCGATCGCCTCGCTCAACAAGGCGCTGGTCCTCGAGCTGGCACGATGCGAGTACATCGAGCGCCGGGAGAAGTGTGATCGCTCTGGGCAATTCCGGCACCGGCAAGAGTCACATTGCGCTCGGCCTCGGCCTTGCCGCCTGCCAGAAGGGCCTGTCGGTCGGCTTTAGGGCCTGTCGGTCGGCTTTACCACCGCCGCCGCCCTGGTCCACGAGCTCATGGAGGCGCGCGATGACAGACAGCTGCTGAGGTTCCAGAAGAAGCTCGCCAACCTCAAGCTCCTCATCATCGACGAGCTGGGTTTCGTGCCGCTCTCCAAGACCGGCGCCGAGTTGCTGTTCGAGGTGTTCAGCCAGCGCTACGAGCGTGGCTCGATCCTGGTGACCTCCAACCTGCCATTCGACGAGTGGACGGAGGTTTTCGGCTCGGAACGCCTGACGGGGGCGTTGCTGGACCGCCTGACCCACCACGTCCATATCCTGGAAATGAACGGCGAAAGCTTCCGCCTCAAGCAGAGCCGAAGAAAACAGAAACCCGCAAAAAGCGCCTGAGCGGCATCCGCTTGCCCCCGTGGGCCCACAGGCCCCTCCCACGCGCGCCGCGGCCTTTGCCTGCTGAGGGGCAGTCCACGCCGCGCGTGGGTCCCTCCCGTGGACTACGGGGACAAGCTCCTCACCGAACCAAAGTGGCCCACTTTTGCTCCGCCACATGGCCGGGTTGTACTCCGCCGTTGACAGTAGCTAATTTGCATACGATGATTTAGTGACGGGAGGCAACTGTGGATACTCAGGGACGACTCGATTCCCTTCTTCGAGAATTCGACGCGTTGAGTCGGCATTCTGTTGGCTATCCCGGCAATCAGGACTTCGACTACACCGCACTGCTGCCCTTCATGCGATACGCAATCAACAACGTGGGCGACCCTTTCCACGACAGCAACTTCCGCAGCAACACCCACCAGATGGAGCGCGAGGTCATCGGCATCTTCGCTGACTTGATGCATATCTCGCGCGAACAGGTGTGGGGCTACGTCACGTCGGGCGGCACCGAGGGCAATATGTACGGCCTGTACCTGGGGCGGGAACTCTATCCGGACGGCGTGGTCTATTTCTCTCAGGATACTCACTACAGCGTGGTCAAGATTATGAGCGTGCTGAAGGTGCGCAATATTATGATAAGGAGCCAAGACAACGGCGAGATAGATTACGACGACCTCTACGAAACGATTCGCATCAACCGGGACGTGCCTGCAATAATGATGGCGAACATAGGCACGACGATGAAGGGCGCGATAGACGACGTGGGCAAGATCCGTGACATCCTGAACGACCTCGCGGTGACCAGGTCCTACTTACACGCGGACGCTGCCCTGAGCGGCATGATACTGCCGTTCGTGGACGACCCGCAGCCCTACGGGTTCGACGTCGGGTTCGACAGCGTGTCGGTCAGCGGGCACAAGATGGTCGGCTCGCCACTGCCCTGCGGCGTCGCGCTGACCCGGTGCGAATACGTGTCGCGCATCGCGCGCGCCATCGAATACGTGGGCGTGTTGGACACCACACTCACAGGCTCACGCAACGGCCTCACGCCGCTGATGATGTGGTACGCGTTCGAGCAGCAGGGGCTGGACGGCTTCAGGCGCATCGTGAACGGATGCCTTGAGACGGCGGAATACGCGGTTACGCGCTTCAACGACGGCGGCATCCCTGCGTGGCGCAACAAGAACTCGGTCACCGTCGTGTTCCCCAGGCCGCCAGCAGATGTCGTACGCAAGTGGCAGCTCGCGCCCTACGAGGACATCGCGCACCTCATCGCGATGCCGCACGTAACACGCGAGACTATCGACGCCGTGGTGGACGACTGCATGGAGTAACAGCAACACAAGACGACAACGGGGACAATCGCATGACCAGGATCGTAGTAATAGCAAACAACGAGGCAGGCGTTATCGCCGACATCGCCGGAGCATTGGCCGACCGCAACATCAATATCGAAACCATCAGCACGGAGGCACTCGGAGAGAAGGGCGCGATAACGCTCGCCACGGACGACTACGATGGCGCCCTGCGCGCGCTGACGGACGCGGGATTCAAGACGGTATCCGACGACTCGCTAATCCTGAGACTGCACGACGAACCGGGGGCGCTGGCCAAGATAGCAGAGAAGTTCAAGCAGGGCGGCGTGAATATCCAGAGCCTACACATACTGGACCGCCGAAATGGCCACACCACGGTAGCCATATCTGCCGATGACCGCGCCAAAGCGGAGTCGCTGGTGGAGCCGGAGACGGCAGTGTAGGAGGGAAGACACGAGGCGTAACTTATGTTGGCAGTGCAAACGCTCTGATCGGCCCTTGTGCAACAACAGCTAGCCTTCCGACGTTCAAGTCGTTGTAATATATTGATAAATGTCTTTCTTTCAGGCCCACTATGTCAACTTATCCGGCGAACTGTTAACGGCGGAGGAATAATGCTCCACGCGGAGCGACCGGACGGTCTGGTCGCGGCGGCGCAACATGCGCCATTCATGGTCCTTTGTCGGTTGCGACGAGGGGCGGGGGATGTACGGCGTGGAGCTCTATGCGGCGGTTCGACTGGCGGTTGTCGACGAGGGTCTGAGTCATCACGAGGCGGGCCGGCGGTTCGGCATCGACCGCCGGACAGTGAAGAAGATGCTGAGCTACTCGGCGCCGCCGGGCTACCGCCGGACGAAGCCGGTCAAGCGGCCCAAGCTGGACGGGTTCACCGGCATCGTCGACGCGATCCTGGAGGCGGACACGGATCGGGACGTGCCGCGCAAGCAGCGTCACACGGCGCAGCGGATATTCGAGCGGCTACGGGACGAGCACGGGTTCACCGGCGGCTATACCATCGTGAAGGACTATGTCCGGGCCCGGCGGCAATCTGTGCGCGAGGCTTTCGTGCCGCTGCATCACCCGCCGGGCCATGCCCAGGTCGACTTCGGCGAGGCGGTGGTGGAGGTCGGGGGCAGGCGGGAGAAGGTTGCCTTCTTCTGCCTGATCCTGCCCCATTCCAACGTCTGGTTCGTCACGGCCTATCCGAGGGAGACGACGGAGGCCTTCCTCGACGGCCATGTCAGCGCCTTCGCCTTCCTCGGCGGTCTGCCGCGATCGATCCTCTATGACAACACGACGCTTGCGGTGGCACGGATCCTGGGCGACGGCACGCGTCGGCGCACGCAGGCCTTCACCCACCTGCAATCGCACTACCTGTTCCGCGACCGCTTCGGCCGGCCCGGCAAGGGCAACGACAAGGGCAAGGTCGAGGCCCTGGTGAAGACGGCACGGCGCCGGTTCATGGTGCCGATCCCGAAGGTGCATGACCTGTCGGTCCTGAACGAGCGGCTGCTGGCGCGCTGCCTTGAGCGGCTCGACGCGCTGGAGGCAGGGGGGCAGGCGGCGGCGCTGCTGGCCGACCTCGACGCCCTGCGCGATCTGCCGGCGGTTCCCTTCGAGGCTTGCGAGCATGTGCCGGGCCAGATCTCGTCCACGGCCCTGGTGCGCTACCGGCTGGTGGACTACTCGGCGCCGACGGCGCACGCCCACAAGAAGGTCATGGTGAAGGGCTATGTCGACCGGGTCGAGATCGCGCTCGGCGCCGAGATCGTCGCCCGCCATCGGCGCTCCCATGTCCGCGGCGACGTCGTCTACGACCCGCTGCACTATCTGTCGCTGCTGGAGAAGAAGCCGGGCGCCCTGGACCAGGCGGCGGCGCTGCGGGGATGGAAGCTCGACCCGGCCTTCGACACGCTGCGCCGCCTCCTCGAGGCGCGCTTCGGGCCGCGCGGCAAGCGCGAATACATCCAGGTGCCGCGCCTGCACGAAGACTTCCCGGAACCGCAGGTGGCGGCCGCGGTACGCGACGCGGTGAAGCGACGCCTGATCGGCTTCGACGCGGTCAAGCACCTGTTGCTGGCCCGCATCGAGAGGCGGCCGGCGCATCTCGACCTGTCGCGCTATCCGCACCTGCCCCAGCCCTTCGTCGCCGCCACGCGGAGCGCCGACTACGCCACCCTGCTGGCCGGAGGGGCCGGCCATGGCTGAGGCCCCCCGCATCCTGCTCGAACATCACCTGAAGCGGCTGAAGCTGCCGACCTTCCTGCGGGAATACGAGAAACTGGCGCGCCAGTGCGCGGCCGAGGGCCTGGATCATGTCCAGTTCCTCGCCCGACTGGTGGAACTGGAGCTGATCGACCGCGAGCGCCGCCTCGTCGAGCGGCGTATCAAGCAGGCCGGGTTCCCTGTCGTCAAACAGCTCGAGAGCTTCGACTTCAAGGCGATCCCGGCGCTCAACAAGATGCTGGTGCTGGATCTCGCCCGCGGCGAGTACATCGCGCGCCGCGAGAACGTAATCCTGCTCGGCCCGAGCGGCGTCGGCAAGACCCATGTCGCTCTCGCCCTCGGCCTCGCCGCCTGCCAGAAGGGCCTCGGCGTGCGCTTCGCCACCGCCCCCCACCTGGTCCACGAGCTGATCGAGGCGCGCGACGAGAAAAGGCTGCTCCGCCTCCAGGCCCAGCTCGCCAGGGTCAATCTCCTGATCGTCGACGAGCTCGGCTACGTGCCCCTGTCGCAGACCGGAAGCGAGCTGCTGTTCGACGTCTTCAGCCGGCGCTACGAGAACGGCGCCACCATCGTGACCTCAAACCTGCCCTTCCAGGAATGGACGACGGTGTTCGCCAGCGAGCGCCTCACCGGCGCGCTGCTCGACCGCATCACCCACCATGTCCATATCCTGGAGATGAACGGCGAGAGCTACCGGCTCAAGCAGAGCCGGTCACGACGCCGGCAACCGTCCGAATAACCCCCCGCTTGGCCCCGTGGGCCCACGGGCCCCTCCCACGCGCGGGCCGCCGCCAGCCGCGCGGAGGGCGCGTCGCCCCGCGCGCGGGTCCCTCCCATGGACTACGGGGACAAGCTCCCACCCAGCCCGCAGTACATTTTTACGCCGCCGCGCCGGTACATTTTTACGCCGCCGTTGACACCGGCCAGATAAATGCGGACATGCGACGTCAGGACATGGAGTGAATCCGCTTACTATACGATTACGGTTCGCCGGATAAGTTGACATAGTGGGCCTGAAAGAAAGACATTTATCAATATATTACAACGACTTGAACGTCGGAAGGCTAGCTGTTGTTGCACAAGGGCCGATCAGAGCGTTTGCACTGCCAACATAAGTTACGCCTCGTGTCTTCCCTCCTACACTGCCGTCTCCGGCTCCACCAGCGACTCCGCTTTGGCGCGGTCATCGGCAGATATGGCTACCGTGGTGTGGCCATTTCGGCGGTCCAGTATGTGTAGGCTCTGGATATTCACGCCGCCCTGCTTGAACTTCTCTGCTATCTTGGCCAGCGCCCCCGGTTCGTCGTGCAGTCTCAGGATTAGCGAGTCGTCGGATACCGTCTTGAATCCCGCGTCCGTCAGCGCGCGCAGGGCGCCATCGTAGTCGTCCGTGGCGAGCGTTATCGCGCCCTTCTCTCCGAGTGCCTCCGTGCTGATGGTTTCGATATTGATGTTGCGGTCGGCCAATGCTCCGGCGATGTCGGCGATAACGCCTGCCTCGTTGTTTGCTATTACTACGATCCTGGTCATGCGATTGTCCCCGTTGTCGTCTTGTGTTGCTGTTACTCCATGCAGTCGTCCACCACGGCGTCGATAGTCTCGCGTGTTACGTGCGGCATCGCGATGAGGTGCGCGATGTCCTCGTAGGGCGCGAGCTGCCACTTGCGTACGACATCTGCTGGCGGCCTGGGGAACACGACGGTGACCGAGTTCTTGTTGCGCCACGCAGGGATGCCGCCGTCGTTGAAGCGCGTAACCGCGTATTCCGCCGTCTCAAGGCATCCGTTCACGATGCGCCTGAAGCCGTCCAGCCCCTGCTGCTCGAACGCGTACCACATCATCAGCGGCGTGAGGCCGTTGCGTGAGCCTGTGAGTGTGGTGTCCAACACGCCCACGTATTCGATGGCGCGCGCGATGCGCGACACGTATTCGCACCGGGTCAGCGCGACGCCGCAGGGCAGTGGCGAGCCGACCATCTTGTGCCCGCTGACCGACACGCTGTCGAACCCGACGTCGAACCCGTAGGGCTGCGGGTCGTCCACGAACGGCAGTATCATGCCGCTCAGGGCAGCGTCCGCGTGTAAGTAGGACCTGGTCACCGCGAGGTCGTTCAGGATGTCACGGATCTTGCCCACGTCGTCTATCGCGCCCTTCATCGTCGTGCCTATGTTCGCCATCATTATTGCAGGCACGTCCCGGTTGATGCGAATCGTTTCGTAGAGGTCGTCGTAATCTATCTCGCCGTTGTCTTGGCTCCTTATCATAATATTGCGCACCTTCAGCACGCTCATAATCTTGACCACGCTGTAGTGAGTATCCTGAGAGAAATAGACCACGCCGTCCGGATAGAGTTCCCGCCCCAGGTACAGGCCGTACATATTGCCCTCGGTGCCGCCCGACGTGACGTAGCCCCACACCTGTTCGCGCGAGATATGCATCAAGTCAGCGAAGATGCCGATGACCTCGCGCTCCATCTGGTGGGTGTTGCTGCGGAAGTTGCTGTCGTGGAAAGGGTCGCCCACGTTGTTGATTGCGTATCGCATGAAGGGCAGCAGTGCGGTGTAGTCGAAGTCCTGATTGCCGGGATAGCCAACAGAATGCCGACTCAACGCGTCGAATTCTCGAAGAAGGGAATCGAGTCGTCCCTGAGTATCCACAGTTGCCTCCCGTCACTAAATCATCGTATGCAAATTAGCTACTGTCAACGGCGGAGTAAAACCCGGCCATGTGGCGGAGCAAAAGTGGGCCACTTTGGTTCGGTGAGGAGCTTGTCCCCGTAGTCCACGGGAGGGACCCACGCGCGGCGTGGACTGCCCCTCAGCAGGCAAAGGCCGCGGCGCGCGTGGGAGGGGCCTGTGGGCCCACGGGGGCAAGCGGATGCCGCTCAGGCGCTTTTTGCGGGTTTCTGTTTTCTTCGGCTCTGCTTGAGGCGGAAGCTTTCGCCGTTCATTTCCAGGATATGGACGTGGTGGGTCAGGCGGTCCAGCAACGCCCCCGTCAGGCGTTCCGAGCCGAAAACCTCCGTCCACTCGTCGAATGGCAGGTTGGAGGTCACCAGGATCGAGCCACGCTCGTAGCGCTGGCTGAACACCTCGAACAGCAACTCGGCGCCGGTCTTGGAGAGCGGCACGAAACCCAGCTCGTCGATGATGAGGAGCTTGAGGTTGGCGAGCTTCTTCTGGAACCTCAGCAGCTGTCTGTCATCGCGCGCCTCCATGAGCTCGTGGACCAGGGCGGCGGCGGTGGTAAAGCCGACCGACAGGCCCTTCTGGCAGGCGGCAAGGCCGAGGCCGAGCGCAATGTGACTCTTGCCGGTGCCGGAATTGCCCAGAGCGATCACATTCTCCCGGCGCTCGATGTACTCGCATCGTGCCAGCTCGAGGACCAGCGCCTTGTTGAGCGAGGCGATCGCTTTGAAGTCAAAGCTGTCCAAGCTCTTGACGGTCGGGAACTTCGCTTGCCTGATTCGCCGCTCGACCATGCGGCGCTCGCGGTCGATCAGTTCCAGCTCGGCCAGGCGGAGCAGGTAGCGCACGTGGTCGGCGCCCTCGCTGGCACACTGGCGAGCCAGCTTGTCGTACTCCCTGAGGAAGGTCGGCAGCTTGAGGGCCTTCAGGTGATGGGCCAGCAACACCTGCGGCGTGTCGCTCACGGCGCCGCTCCGCCCAGCAGGCTCATGTAGCTGGCGGCGGATGTGGTGGTCACCTGGGCCCGCGGCAGATAGGGATAAACGTTCAAGTCGAGCCGGGGGGGTCGACGCTCGACGCGACACAGCACCAGGTGCTTGACCGCATCATAGCCGATGGCGCCTAACCGCGGGGCATCGCGGATGGCACCGTGCACCTCCTCAAGGGCAAAGGTCTCCAGAAGACGGAGCACTTGCACGTACTCCCGCTTGCCGGCCTTGCCCATGCGGGCTTCAAGCAAGCGGCGCAGGTTGGCGTACGCCTCGGGCAGCTTCCAACCGGCCAGCGGGGCGGCTTGATCGAGGGCACCGATCTTCCGCTCCCGCAAGGCCAGATAGTGGATCGGCTCGAAGATCAGGTCCTCTCGTTCGTAAGAGCGTGGGTGCCGGGCGATGACCTCGGCGGCGCAGCCGATGACCACCTCGTGCACGTAGCCACGGACCCAGACCTCTTGGTGACCGTAGGCGACGGGCACCGAGTAGTCGTTGCCCCGATAGCGCACCAGGGAGAGCGAATTGACCCGCGTGCCCTCCTTGTCGCAGGCCTCGAAAGGCGCCGGCGGCAATTCCATCAGCTTCTCCCGGTCGCATCCGAACCGCTCGCCGATGGTCTCGCGATGGCCGCGCAAGACGTCGCTTTCCCGTCTCCGACATTGATGTTCCAGGTGAGCGTTGAAGGCGTCCCAGCTCGCAAACCGGGGGATGGGAACCATGAAGTTCCGGCGGGCGTAACCGACCAGCCCCTCCACCTTGCCCTTATCATTGCCCTTGCCGGGGCGGCCATATCGATCCTGGAACAGATAATGGGATTGAAGCCCGCTGAACGCTCGCGTTCGTTGCCGCGTGCCGTCCGGCAGGATGCGCGACACCAGGCACTTGTCATTGTCGTGGAGAATCGATTGGGGAATGCCGCCGAAGAAGGCGAAGGCCCCGTTGTGGCCGTCCAGCCAGGCCTCCGTCGCCGCCGCCGGGTAGGCCGCAACGAAGCAGGCATCGCCGTGGGGAAGGTCCATGGCGAAAAAATGCGCCCGCCGCTTGACGCCGGCGATGATCGCATCCGCCTCGCCAAAGTCCGCCTGAGCGTGACCCGGAGGGTGCGCCAGCGGCACGAACATCTCACGCTGGCGACGGCGCCGTTCCCGGACGTAATCCTTGACGATGGTCTGTTTGCCCGCAAAGCCATGCTCGTCGCGAAGACGCTCGAATATCCGCTTCGCCGTGTGGCGCTGCTTGCAGTGAACCGTTCGGTCCTCTTCCAGAATACGGTCAATGATATCCCTGAAGGGGTCCAGCTTCGGGCGCTTCGGTGGCTGGCGGCGGCGGTAGCCAGGCGGCTCCGAGTGCCCGAGCATCTTCCTCACCGTCTCTCGCGCCATGCCAAACCGACTCGCCGCCTCTCGCTGACTCAGCCCATCAACATGGCACGCCAGCCGAACGCGTAAATAAAGGTCCACGGTATACATCCTCCCACCTTCCATCCCGAAAAGGATCGAAGGCTACAGGTGGCAGAGTTTTAGATTGAGCAACCTGATGTGTGGTAATTCGGAACGCCGTTGATCAGTCATCCTCTGCTTTCCAAGTGATGTAGGGTTTTTCGGTGGTTTCCCATTTCTCGTCGATTTCGACGAGGATGGCGGTGACCAGACGTTCGAGCGAGGCCTCGTTGGGAAAGACCCTGACCTTTACGGTGCGGCGCTTGATCTCCTGCTGGATGGATCGCTCCATGGGGTTCGAGGTTCGCATGCGCTTTTGGTGGCGCTCGGGCAGGGCGAAGACGGCGAGGCCTTCGGGGATCGCCGTCTCCAGCCAATCGGCGAGCTTGGGGGCGCTGTCGCGGTAGGCCGCCACCAGATGGCCCAGCTCGGCCTCGGCGGCCTTGCCGTCGGCGGCGTTCCAGACCCGGCGCAGCTCCTTGCCGATGGCCTTTCGGATGGCGAGGTTGGGGGCGTGATGGATGGCGTTTTGAGCCAGATGGTACTGACAGCGTTGCCAGACGGCGCCGCCGAGGACGGCCTTGCGCGCGGCGCCGAGGCCTGGATGATCATCGGAAACGATATAGGCGACACCGCGCATGCCACGGGCAACCAGGGTCTCCAGGAAGGCGCGCCAGTGCACTTCGGCCTCGGAGAGCGCACAGGAAACACCGAGCACCCGGCGGCGCTGGTCGGGGCCGATGCCGATCACCGAGAGCACGGCGGCGTCGCGCACCACGCCACCCTCTCGGACTTTCTCATAGCGCGCGTCGAGGAGCAGGTAGCGGATCTCGCCCAGCGACCGGTTGCGCCAGGCATCCAGCTCCCCATCCAAGAGCTTGGCGGCGTGGCTGACCTGGCTCGACGACAGGCTCTCCAGGCCGAACTCGCGCATCACCGCCTCGGCGTCACGGGTGGAGACGCCTTTGATATACATCTCCGCCACGGCCAGCATGACAGCGCGGCGGGAGCGCCGTCCGCGCTCCAGGGCTTGGGGGTAAAAAGGCGCCTCATGACCGGCGGTCTTGGGAACCTCGAGCCTCACCGTACCGGCCGGGGTGTCGATCTTCTTGGGTCTGGTGCCGTTGGCGTATCCCCGCCGCTCGGGCGTGCGCTCATAGTGGCCGGCGCCCAAGAACCTCTCCCGCTCGATCCGCATGGCGAGATTGAAAAGGCCGGCGAAGACCGTCGCCATGTTCTCGCTACCGCCTTCGATCAATTGTTCCACCAAAGCCTCGACAGCGCTATCCTGGTCTTTCCGCATACTGGTTCTCCATGTTTGTTTGGACGCTTTCATGGATAACCAAAATGACGGATCGCCCCGCGCCGGGGTATACCCCGGCGCGGGGCGAAGCCAAATTTCCAGACCTCACGCTACACAAGCTATTCGTGGTCGAGTTCCTCTCTGACGGCGCGCATCTGACGACGCTCGAGCTCCCTGAACCTGATGGCGCGCCAACGCTCGGCGGCGCGGATCATGGCGCCGAACATGAGCTTGAGGACGGGCTTCTCGCCGAAGGCGTTGGGGATGATCTTGAGCCGCCGGCGCTCCTCGACGAACAGGCGCTCAAGGAGATTCGTGGTCCTGATCGCGCGGCGGTGGGTGATCGGCATGCGCAGGTGCGCGATGCAGGCCTCGAAGTCGTCCTTGAAGTCAAGCGGTCGCACTGGGCAGCTCGGCCTCGTAATCGGCGAGGACGCCGGCGGCGAGATCGCGGGCGATGGCACGAGACGGGGCCTGGTAGGCGGCGGTGACGCGCGCCTTGAATTCGGGCCAGAGGTCCTCCGGCACCTTGGTTGCCAGGTTGCGCATGCGATGGACGAGGCAGCGCTGACGCGCCGATCGCGGGAAGCAGGTCTCGATCGCCTTGATGATGCCCGGCGCACCGTCCGAGACCACGAGCAAGGGATCGCCGAGGCCGCGCCCGCGCATGTCCTGGAAGAAGGCGCTCACCGTCTCCGCGTCCTCCTTGGAGCCGGCCATCAGATGCAGCAGGACCTTGGCGCCGCCCGCCGTGAAGCCCCAGGCCACCAGCACCGGCTCACGCTTCTGACCGGGGCGGAGGCGCTCGGCAATGCCGTCGACAAACAGATTAGGCGATGTCGTACTCGCCCAGGTCCCTGGTCGCGAACTCCTGGTAGTCCGCCCATAGCCGCTCACCGATCTCCGAGACCGCCGTCCGCGACAGCAACAGCCGTCCGCTCTCGTCGCGGAACGCGTCTTCGATGTCGCGCACGCTCAGGCCGCGCGCCAACATCTCCACCGCCAGGTCCTCAAGCGCCTGGGTGCGGCCCTTCAGGTTCTCCCGGATCTCCGAGCGGAACGGCTCCTCGCGGCCGGCGATCTGCGGCGCCGCATAGTCCACCAGCCCCTCCGCCGTCTTCAGACGGCCCATGCGCACGCCGTTGCGCCAGCCCTGGCCAGGAGACGCGCCGTGCTCGTAGTAGTCGCGGCCGAGGGCGTCGCGGCTCTCGGCCTCCAGCGCCTCCTCGACGATAAGACGTGTCGCCAGCTTCACCAACGCAGCCCGGCCGTCGGCAGACGACAAGCGGCCTTCGATCAGGTCGGACAGGGATTCGCGCGTGCGCATTGACGCCGGTACTCTTTTCGCCACGGGGTGCCTCCTTGCTGGCGCCAACGGCAACCGGCGCTGGTTCCTGAACCTTCAGCGAGGATGCACTCCTGTAGCGCACCCGGTTCCTTGGACACAAGTTTGTCTCACGCGGCGGGCCTGATTGAGATCGCGGCGTGCCACGCCTGACGAGCTTGAGCGGGGCTCAGGTAGCCGTTCTTTTCGACGATCCACTGGGCATTGTAGAGTTCGACGAAGTCGCGGACGGCGTCCCGCGGCTCCGCGATGTTGCGGTAGATGCGACCATGGATGATCTGTTCCTTCAGCGTGCGATTGAACCGCTCGGCGACGCCGTTGGTCTGGGGCTCGGCGACGAAGGCGTGGGACGGCTGGATGCCCCAGAACTTGATCTGGTTGGTGAAGTGGTCCGACAGATACTGGGAGCCGTGATCCATCCGCAAGGCCAGCCCCCGAGCCGCGCCGGCCGCGGTCGAGCCATACAGCCCGGCAAGCCCCATGGAGATCGGCTGCGGGGCGGCGAAGCGGTCGCCGCGCTTGCAGACATGCCAGCCGACACACTCGGCGTTCCAATGCTCGACGGCGGTGAAGATCCAGCCCCAGCCGTCGTCCACCGTGAACACCCGAACGCCATCGGTGCCCCACATGAGGTTCGGGGCATGAGTGATGATCTCACCGTCATGGGGATTGCCGCCACGGCGGCGGCAGCGATGGGGCGAGAGCAGATTGTTCTCGCGCATCAGGCGGAGCACCCGCTTGCGGGCAACCCGGATGTCGCGACAGACCCGAAGCCGAGCCCAGACCTTGCGGTAGCCCTCGCCCTCCCAGGGCGATGCCTCCAGGTCGGCTTCGATCGCCACCAGCAGCGCCTGGTCCGAGATCGCGGGCTTCGGTCCCCGACGCTTTGCCGGCGGCTGCTCGGCGTGCTGGCCGGAGGTCATGGCGTGGAACGAGGAGCGGGCCATGCCCCAGGCGGCGCAGACCCGCCGCGGGCCGTAGTCCAGACCCGTGCCGGGCGAGGTGGCGGCACTCATCGCCGCGACCTCCGCCGCCCCAAAGGGCCGAAGGTCTCCGTCTTGGCCTCCAGCAGTTCCACCTGCATGGTCAACTCTCCGATCCGCTTCATGGCGCTATTCAGTTCCGCCTGCACCGGATCGCCCTTGCGTTGCTTGAGCGAGGCGTCGATCCCGCCGATCGCTTTCTCACGCCACTGCTCGAGCCGGAAGATCTCTACGCCCAACTGGCGCGACAGAAGTTGCACCGGCTCGTCACGCAAAAGCCGCAGAACGACCTCACGCTTGCGCGCCACCGTCCATCGCTGGCCAAGTCCCAGCGGGCCTGCCGGCAAAGCCTGGCCTGGGGAAAACGTGGACGAGCCAAGCTCGCCCGCATTTACCACAGGCCCATCAACAGCAACTTTCTTCTCAAAATTATCGGTCATGTTCCGGTCCTCCTTGGACACTTCGATTAAGCCAATTCTGTGTCCAAGGAAATCGGGTCCGACTCACCTGTCTTTCGAGGAACGTGAGGAGATTGCTCTTCCGCGCGCCCAGGGAAGAGGCATACGTCATATTGCTTGCCGGCTGGAGCGAGCACCGTCGACGATCTTCCGCGAGGTGCGGCGCAACGCGGCGACCCGAAGCGGTGGCCTGGACTACCGAGCAACGACGGCGCAGTGGCATGCTGATCGATCCGCCAAAAGGCCGAAGCCAGCCAAGCTGGCAACGAATGAGGCGCTGCGGCGCTATGTGCGGGATCGGCTTGCGGGTCGGATCTCGGCACCGGATGGAACGGTGATCGAGGGGCCACGCGTCGTCTGGAACGGTCGTCGGCATGGGCCGCGGCAGCACAGGCGATGGGCCAGGGCCTGGAGTCCTGAGGAGATCGCGCACAGTCTTCGGATCGACTATCCTGGGGAAGGGCCCGAGGATCAAGCCATGCGGATCAGTCATGAGGCGATCTATCAGGCGCTCTACGTACAGGGCCGCGGCGCACTCCGTCGTGAGCTGACCGCCTGCCTTCGCACGGGAAGGGCACTGCGCGTGCCTCGGGCACGTAGCCGCCGGCGGGGCAAATCCTTCGTCACGCCTGAGATCATGATCAGTGAACGATCGGCGGAAGCAGCTGATCGGGCCGTACCCGGACACTGGGAAGGTGACCTGATCATCGGCTTGGGCAGATCGGCGATCGGCACTCTGGTGGAACGCACCACGCGGTTCACAATGCTGCTGCATCTTCCCCGAATGGAAGGCCACGGCACCGTCCCGCGCGTGAAGAACGGGCCTGCGCTTGCCGGTCATGGGGCTGAAGCGGTTCGCGATGCCATCGCCCGGACGATCACGACATTGCCAGCGCAGCTTCGCCGCTCGCTGACCTGGGACCAGGGAGCAGAGATGGCCAGGCATGCGGATCTGCGGATCGCAACCGGCCTTCCCGTCTACTTCTGCGAACCGCACAGCCCTTGGCAACGCGGAACGAACGCGAAAACCAATGGACTGCTTCGACAGTACTTCCCGAAAGGAACCGATCTGAGCGCACACAGTCCGGACGTACTCGCAGTTGTTGCTGACGCGCTCAATACACGGCCCCGCAAGACCCTCGGATGGAGAACTCCCGCCGAAGCTCTGGACCAGTGCTTGCAGGCCAGCCAAACTGAACGTGTTGCGACGACCGGTTGAATCCGCCTTGTCCCCGCGCGCCAAAATGGTGTTTCGGCGCCATGTGCCGCCCGCCCACGTCCCAGTATTGAAAAATTCCGCATTCGATTTGATGACCCGGTCCGCGTTCATCGCTCAGCTGCCCGCTGAACCAAAGCAATCCACAACCCATTGAGACGCCCGAAGGATCGGGAAACCCGTCAGGCCATTGCGATCCGCCGTGAGACCGAAGACGACAACCACCCCGACTTGGGGCCGGGAGACAAGGTGGAGGCGGTTTCGGGTAACGTGCCCGCCCGTCACCGGGCACGGAATCAAGCACGTCCAGAACCGACACAGCCTATGAAATCTTCCAATTGACTGTGCGACCCATGCGAAATTACCCCCAAGAATTCTTTAGCCGTTCTTTCAGCTAACTGTTCGTACTCCCCAACTTCTCGCACACCGCCCGCCTTGCCAGAGTCCAACCTAGACGCCGATAGGCTTCGAACTCCATTTCGCCGAAAAATTGATTCGCTGTGCTATCGTGTGGAAAAGCGTTGGATTCGCCTACCATAATCCTGAGTTCCTCGGGTACCCGCTCGGTGATGGTTGGCTTCAAATAAATTAATTCGCCATCTCTTGTTTCTTTGTGTTGGTTCTGGCCTTCCTTTGATACCTTATTTGGGTATATAATTCTTGCCACTGCATAGTCCGCTAGCGCCAAACCTGCCTTTCCATGGTCCGCACTGCTTCCTTCGTTTGTGGACACCAAGTCCCCCAGCCCAAGTCCCGGTGTATCAAATCTAACCTCTACTCCAAAGTCGAAACGTATCAAGTCCAACGCGCGACGTAAACTTTCAAACTGAAACTTTGGATCGAATGATGCATCACATACAACTATACGTGTTAACCGGCGACGAATCAACTCGTACAGTCCCAAATTCTCAAAATGGCCCCCGTCCGTTAAATCTACAAACCGCGCCCGCTCGTGCAGATTTCCACCTACAACACCGGATGTTAACTCCGGGAACAGGAAATTTGGCGGAGGTCTCCACCATTCTATATCCCGTTGTGGATTAGGGGCCCAATATCCTGTCCTTAGTCCAGCCAACGAAAATACCAAAGATACCAGCCTGTTTCTAGTAATGCTTCGCCCTGAGAACCCAGCATTTGGATTAGCCGCAGCACCAGAAATCGCCATAGCTGTCCCCAAACTAATGCCTGGATCATATCGCCCCAAGTATCCTTTTGTTGCCTTCCAACCCGTTGCTGAACTGCCACAGTACAGGGGAGACAAAATAAAGTTATCGCCGCCCCTTTCCCTAAATTTCCGAATTTTCGAGTTTACTAGGACTACGTTAGCATTCAAAATATGGTAAGGTAACCGCCCCGAGCGCCTCTCCTCCTGCTCCTCGCCCTCTACCTTCGTTACACATACATCATTCAACATCGTTCGGTTGGCCTCAACTGCTTGACCCCATCTCATCCCTTCAACACTTTCTTTTCCGGGCAGAAACAATTCTATCAGCCGGTCTCGATACACTCTATGCAAGCCTAAGTAATTTATGTTGACGTAGAGCCCACCGACAAGCGCTATGGTGACAAAGATCACAATATAGGCCCAACCTTTCGCGTTCAAATCGCATACACCAAGTGGGTAACCGATCGTCCAATACATTAACTTGAATATCAACAATGAGAAGGCGAGAATAATGACACAAAATGATATTGTCAGCATGTATTCTACGTGCTTTGGTATACCTCCCGATTTCTTCGACCAAACGATATAGGCGGAACCGCTGGCCGCTACAAGGATGACCGCGCTCGTGGCCAGTAACAGCGGTAGAGCGTCGAATGGTATGCTGGCCAGTATCGCGATCGCAGATGCAAAAAGAGCCATGATCCAAATGCAGAAAACAAGACCAAAAGCCATCTGCGACCGTACTCGAGAGCGGTACCGAAGGTCTGCCAACATGTCATCAGTTCGATTTCCTTGAAGGTATTGATAAAATACAGTGTAAAGGGAAAAGCCTATGCTACCAAAAAACAAGGCGAATGAGGAAAACAAAAATATCCAAATAAAGGGAATGAAAGCCGCGGCAGAAAAAGTGCCGAAAATGGTGACGATGAACGCACATAAGCTTGCAGCCAAGTCGAACGAGACAACAACATGAAAAGAAAGAACAAACACTACCAATCGAGGAACAAGATCAAATAGTGTCAATATGGCACTTCGAGCTGCCGAGAGTTTTGACGAACACGGGATACGCACTAATGCATAGAATATCACGAATAACGATAAAAATAAAGCGACGACTGCCAGAGGCAGTAGTGTCCAATGTTCAAGATTGGAAAGAAAAGAAGGGTAAGGAGAAGTGCCTTTAAGTAACGATCTATAGAGCTCAAATGCAACATCCAAAATAGAATGATAAACTAATAGAAAAATGATGAGTCCAACAACGAACAGAGAAGCAAAAATGGTCAAAGAGGCTACAGCATTTCTCAGGACTAACGCGACAAGGGAAAGAGCACCAAGTCTTTCGCTCGGAAGCAAATAATTTGCATGTGAGCGCAAATAGGAGACTATGTGTTTCGGAGCGGGGGAGGCATTTGTGGTAGCAGAGTCAGTGCTAAACGGGAAAGCAAAAGAGGAGGTATTGGCAGAAGTACCACCCGTTGGATAGGTGGAAAATAGGTGTAACCACCAAGTGAGCGCCGAACCCAAATACCCACCACCGGATACGGTAGACAAATATTGAAACTGATTAAACTTGTCTTGCTCGGCAAGGCGCTGAAGAACACCTAATGAAAACGCCGCAGACCGGATGCCACCACCGGAGAGAGCAATACCATGTGTAGCTTGGGTAGTGAGGCCTAGAAAGGAACACTCCAATTGAATTACATCCTCGGAACTTGTGAGGTGGTCAAATTTTAGCGAAGAAGTATCGGGCATGGCGGTTCACCAATGGGTTTATGGTCAGGCCAGTATGGTACACGATCGCTGCAAGTTAAGGTAGTGCGCTGCTTGGCCCGCCCCTTCGACCCCCATCGGTGCCAGAAGAGAGTGGTCGTGCACGGTTCTTGAGTTTCAGAACCCTACGCGAACCAGCAGGGAGGGCGGTTGGATCCGCTATCCCGGTGTTGGTGCATTCAATTAGAAGCCTCCGATAGTCAGTGGTGCTTGATGGCGGTGCCAATAATCTAACAGCGTGGCTGAGGTGGCCCCGTTTTCATGTCGCGCTAGCAGGTCCTTGGTGGTCTCGGAACAAAGCGGCCTCGAACCGGTCGGACACCCGCGTCAGGGAATCGTGCACGGAGTCTTGCGCCAAATGCGCATGGCGCGCCGTCGTCTGCACCTAGCAGTGTGTCGGACTTGCGCGTTGGATTTCGGTATTGAGTGATTTCGCTGTCGTCTGTCAGAGGCGCGATCGAAGTTCGGCGAAACCGCGAGGATGTGTTCGGACGGAGCGATGGGGCGGCGGATCTCCGAGGCTTCTGGGCTGTGGCCGGGCTTTTGGATCGGCCTGTCGGGCCAACAGCGCCGTCACACGGCCATCTCCAGCTTGAGCTTGTGCAGGCGCTTGCAGTTGTAGGCCAGCGCCACCAAGTCCCACTCGCCGGCCACCTTGTCGAGGCCGCGCAGCGAGAAGCCGGTGAAGCCGAGCACCGCCTTGATGATGCCGTAGACCGGCTCGACGGTCTGCTGGCGCAGCCGGTACAGCGCACGGCCGTCCTCGCTGGCGAGTTTCGCCGTCATGACCTGGAGCCATTCGGCCTTGGGTTCCTTCACCGGCGCCTCGGCCTTGGCCGGACGGAAGTCATGGCGCCGTCGGCGGCCCTCGGCGGCTGTCGACACCAGGGCTTCGATACCACTCTCGGCAAGCGCCGCGACCTCGTCGCCGTTGGCATAGCCATTGTCCGCCAGCACCGTCGCGGGCCGGCCGAGAACGGCCGGGATCGCCGCGATGTCCGCCACCAGCTCATTGCGGTCGCTGGCGCAGTTGGTGACCCGGGCGCCCACGATAAGCTGAGAGCCCCCGGCATCCACCACGGCTTGAGCGTTATAGGCCTGGCGGTACTCGTGCTGCTTGCTCTTGCGCATCAGCCGGCTGTCCGGATCGCTCAGATTGCTCTGCTCGTCGGCGCGCGGCGTCTCGTCGGGCGGCTTCGGGTGCTTGCCCTTGGCCCGGCCGGTGCGCGTCTCGCGCGCCGCCACCTTGGCCTCGTAGTCCGCCCGCTCGGCCTCGGCGCGCGCCTTGGCCCGAGCCTCGAGGCGCCGACGCGCCGCATCCAGCCGATCGCACAAGGCCTCCCTGCGTGCGATCTCCTTGGGCAGCGCCTGGGGGTCGTCCTCACCCTCGCCGTCGGCCGCCGCGGCACGCTCCATCAGATCCGCGATGTCCAGCTTGAGCTGGTCGATCAGCTCGCCCGCCCGCTCATAAGTCACCGAACGGTGCTTGCTCGCAGAGGCCTCGAACTTGCTGCCGTCGACGCTGACAAGCCCGACCTTGACAAGCTTCAACTCCTTGGCCAGCAGCAGAACCTGCAGGAAACTCTCGCCAAACGCCGCCAGGTTGTCGCGCCGAAAGGTCGCGATCGTGTCATGGTCGGGATGGACATTGGCGGCCACGAAGCGCACCCCGATATCGCGGTGCGTCGCGCGCTCGATCCGCCGGCTCGAGAAGATCCCGTTGGCATAGCAATAGATCAACGGCGCCAGCATCATCCGAGGGTGATACTGCGCCGAGCCGGTGCCACGATGGTTGACCTTGAAGGCGCTCATCTCGACCCGCTCGACCGCCTCGATCACGAAGTCCGCCAGATCATCCTCCGGGATCCAGTCCCGAAGATCGGGCGGAAGCAGAAACGCCTGGTTCCGCTCGCAGTCGATAAATTTGCCCATGGCGAGATTCTAACCGAAAATCTCCCCAAAGTCCGACACACTGCTAGCCCGCTTTATTCTTCACGGCGAGAGGATGTGGTAGCGAACGTGGCGTAAGTCGTTGTGATCGGGTAGAAATTCGTTTCCCAGCGTCTTTCCACCGACGCAACGAAAGCGCCACGCCCACCATGACCGAAGATACCCTTCTCCTGTTCGATCTTCCAGCCGTCAGCCGCAAGAAGGTAACCGCTGATTTCGAGGGCGGGTCGATCTAGTCGGACGGCGGGCTGGTGCTGCTGCGCGCGGCGGAGCGCCGGCTCGGCCTGGCCGAGGCGCTGGCGGGCTGCATCCGGGAGTGGCGCGACCCGGAGCGGGTGGTCCACACGCTGCCGGCGATGCTTCGCTTCCGCATGTTCGCGATCGCCTGCGGATATGAGGATGCCGACGACTGCGACGCCCTGCGCGGCGATCCCCTCTTCAAACTGGCCGTGGGCCGGGCGCCGGAGAGCGGCCGCGATCTCTGTTCCCAACCCACCATGAGCCGTCTGGAGAACGCGCCCTCGCGCAGCGAGGTGGCGCGCATGACGGCTGCCCTGGTCGATTGACATTGCTCCCGGATCCCGGACCAGGCGGTAAATTAAATACCGACCTGGAGGGACGAGATGACAAAGCAGACGAGGCGGCGATTTTCGCCGGAATACAAGGAACGGTCGGTTGCCTGGCTGTCGCAGCCGGGTGCGACGCATAGCAGTGTGGCTGCCGAGCTCGGCGTCACGCCAACGCAGTTGAAGACCTGGCGGCTCGAGCTTGAGGCCGCGGGCTCGGCCGCGGCGACCGCGGCGCAGAAAGCCGAGGCCGCTGAACTGGTGCGGCTTCGCCGGGATAACAAGCGGCTGACGGAGGTGGTTGAGGTTCTACGCAAAGCCTCGGCTTTTTTCGCTCAATGGGCGGCGAAGACATGAAGACGAAGCACGCTTTCATCGCCGCCCATGCTTCAGAGCACGCCATCCGGTTCATGTGCCGGGTCCTGGGGGTTGCTCACAGCTGGTTCCACACCCGGCGGCGGGCGGCCCCAAAGAGAGCTGAACGCGCTGCCCGGCGTGACAGGCTCGGGTCAGAGATCCGGGAGATCTTCGAGCAGAGCAAGAGGTGCCACGGCGCGCCTCGGATCCATGCCGAGTTGAAGGCCCGCGGCTTTCGCACCTCGAAGCGCACGGTCGCCAAGCTCATGCGAGAGAACGGCATTCGTCCGCCGCGAGGCAGGCGGCGGGCGCCGATCACCACCGACAGCCGCCACTCCCATGCGATCGCGCCCAATCTGCTCGACCGCAACTTCGAAGCCGCTACGCCCGATGCGGTCTGGCTCGCTGACATCTCCTGCATCACAACTGACGAAGGCTGGCTCTACCTCGCCGCCGTCAAGGATCTGGCCACGATGGAGATCGTCGGCTGGTCGATGGCCGAGCGGCTGAAGAGCGTCCTGTGCGAAGATGCGCTGAAGATGGCGATCCGCAGCCGCCGGTTGCCCATGGGGCTGATCCACCATTCCGACCGCGGTGTGCAAGGCGAGTTCAATCGGTCATCGCAACACTCTGGCATGGGAGGTTACTATGACGGTACGCAGACGGCGGTCGGATTGGTCTGGACGGAGCAAGTTGCATTCGCCAGGTCGACCGGACTCGGCACGGCGTGAAGAGCTTGTTCGGTTCTGGGCAGCGATTGCGACGGGGCGTTCGAGCGAGGACGCGGCCCGAGATGCCGGTGTATCCCCTCCGGTAGGCTCGAGGTGGTTCCGGAGGTCGGGCGGCATGCCACCATCACATTTATCGCAATCGGCCAAGCCGCTGTCAGGACGTTACCTGTCTTTCGAGGAACGTGAGGAGATTGCTCTTCTGCGCGTCCAGGGAAGAGGCATACGTCATATTGCTTGCCGGCTGGAGCGAGCACCGTCGACGATCTCCCGCGAGGTGCGGCGCAACGCGGCGACCCGAAGCGGTGGCCTGGACTACCGAGCAACGACGGCGCAGTGGCATGCTGATCGATCCGCCAAAAGGCCGAAGCCAGCCAAGCTTGCAACGAATGAGGCGCTGCGGCGCTATGTGCAGGATCGGCTTGCGGGTCGGATCTCGGCACCGGATGGAACGGTGATCGAGGGGCCACGCGTCGTCTGGAACGGTCGTCGGCATGGGCCGCGGCAGCACAGGCGATGGGCCAGGGCCTGGAGTCCTGAGCAGATCGCGCACCGTCTTCGGATCGACTATCCTGGGGACGGGCCCGAGGATCAAGCCATGCGGATCAGTCATGAGGCGATCTATCAGGCGCTCTACGTACAGGGCCGCGGCGCACTCCGTCGTGAGCTGACCGCCTGCCTTCGCACGGGAAGGGCACTGCGCGTGCCTCGGGCACGTAGCCGCCGGCGGGGCAAATCCTTCGTCACGCCTGAGATCATGATCAGTGAACGATCGGCGGAAGCAGCTGATCGGGCCGTACCCGGACACTGGGAAGGTGACCTGATCATCGGCTTGGGCAGATCGGCGATCGGCACTCTGGTGGAACGCACCACGCGGTTCACAATGCTGCTGCATCTTCCCCGAATGGAAGGCCACGGCACCGTCCCGCGCGTAAAGAACGGGCCTGCGCTTGCCGGTCATGGGGCTGAAGCGGTTCGCGATGCCATCGCCCGGACGATCACGACATTGCCAGCGCAGCTTCGCCGCTCGCTGACCTGGGACCAGGGAGCAGAGATGGCCAGGCATGCGGATCTGCGGATCGCAACCGGCCTTCCCGTCTACTTCTGCGAACCGCACAGCCCTTGGCAACGCGGAACGAACGCGAAAACCAATGGACTGCTTCGACAGTACTTCCCGAAAGGAACCGATCTGAGCGCACACAGTCCGGACGTACTCGCAGTTGTTGCTGACGCGCTCAATACACGGCCCCGCAAGACCCTCGGATGGAGAACTCCCGCCGAAGCTCTGGACCAGTGCTTGCAGGCCAGTCAAACTGAACGTGTTGCGACGACCGGTTGAACCCGCCCAGTACTGCTCAGACGCATACCAGGCGCGCCTCGGTGAACTCGGTTTCCTCGCCTCAATGAGCGGTAAGGGAAATTGCTATGATAACGCCGTCGTCGAGACCTTCTTCAAAACCATCAAGTCAGAACTGATCTGGAGGACTGTGTTCATGTCAAGAAGCCAAGCTGAAACTGCCATGGCCGGATACATCGATGGGTTCTATAATCCAGTCCGTCGGCACTCGACGCTGGACTTCACAAGCACCGCCAAATTCGAGGCGGAAGCAATCCAAACGGTGTAGGGCGCCTCCACTTTTCCTGGATGGGTCCAAAGTGCCAAGTTGGAAGAGTGAACTTTTCACAGGCAAACCGGAGGGTCCGAGATGAAAACTAACAAAACGATCGTCGTCGTGGATACGGCGAAAAGGGTGTTTCAACTGTATTGGGTCGACATGGAGACGGGCGAGATCATGGGTTTGAAGCTGACGCGGGAGAAGTTCCTGGAGCGCTTTGCCAATCGCGCGCCGTGCTTGATCGGCATGGAGGCGTGAGCCGTCCCACATCACACAGGCGGACTTCACCTGACACCAGCTTCTGCACCAAACGTATCTCGCTGAGTGATCGGCCTATTTGATTTTGAGGGCCGTGTTGAGCAATTCGGCACAGGCCTCGGCCACATTGTTGTCCGGCTTCGCCCCGCCGGGGAAAGTTGCCCAGCCGGCTTCCATCAGATGGCTGTCGCGTTGCCACGAGCCGACCGCGGCGAATTCAGCGACCATACCATTTTCGGCACTGGCCGCCTCCACGAATTTTGCGGCGCAAATCGGGGCCAGAGCCTGGACCATTGCTGTTTTGGCCGCCATTTCGGTGTTTTCAGCGGCAGTGCTACCGAGAAGCCATCCGCCCCAAGAGAAGCCGATGACCAAGGTGCCGACCACACCCACCGCTAACCCTTGAAAGAGACGTGTCGCAGAATTTCCATCAACATATGGAGATAAAAATGCAGGCGTTTTCATGGGCTTATCCTCTTCCATACCAAGAGCGGAATGTTCCGCCCGACCACGCTCACAATAGCACGCTTATCCCATTCTTGCTAGGCGGTATGTCGCTAACACACGATATGACCGCCGTAGGTACCATGTGATCTGTCCGGTTTAGAACGTCGCCTTCGAGGAGGGCGGCGATGAAGCGGGCCGAGGTGAGAACGGCGGCGCAATAATCCCCCACTGAAGCGGCCGGTCGATCCGGCTGCGGCGGACCAAAATGGGACCGCGTATAGCCTTCTGTCAGGGTTGCTCTGACTGGAAGGCGGGGGGGATGTATCGGGTGGAGTTGTACGCACGGGTTCGGCGGGCGTGTCGTGTCGAGGGAATGAGCACCCGCGAGGCCTCGCGGGTGTTCGGGCTGGACCGCAAGACGGTACGCAAGATGCTGTCGTTCTCGGTGCCGCCGGGGTATCGCCGCGGCAAGCCGCCACGGCGGCCGAAGCTGGGTCCGTTCACGGGGATCATCGATCGGATTCTGGAAGACGATCGGACCAGCCACCACAAGCAACGGCACACTGCGAAGCGCATCTTCGACCGCCTCCGGGACGAGTACGGTTTCACGGGCGGCTACACCATCGTGAAGGACTACGTTCGTGAGCAGGGGCTTCGGTCGCGTGAGGTGTTCGTGCCACTCTCCCATTCCCCCGGTCACGCCCAGGCGGACTTCGGCGAAGCGATGGCGGTGATCGGCGGCGCGTTACGGAAGATCCACTTCCTTGCCTTCGACCTTCCCCACAGTGATGGTTGCTTTGTTGCGGCCTATCCGGCGGAGACGACCGAAGCATTCTGCGATGGCCACAACGCGGCGTTTGCCTTCTTCGGCGGCGTCCCCCGATCCATCCTGTACGACAACACCAAGCTGGCGGTTGCCCGGATCCTGGGCGATGGGAAGCGGCAGCGAACGCGCGTCTTCACGGAGCTTCAGTCCCACTATCTGTTCGAGGACAGGTTCGGCCGGCCGGGCAAGGGCAACGACAAGGGCAAGGTCGAGGGACTGGTCGGCTTCATCCGGCGGAACTTCCTGGTCCCCGTCCCGCGTGCCGAGAGCTTCGCGGCCCTCAACGATGCTCTCGCCGAACAGTGCCGCCGGCGCCAGGCGGCGCGGCTGCGGGGCCACAAGGAGACCATCGGCGAGCGTCTCGAGCGGGATCGTCAAGTTCTCTTGCCATTGCCGCCTGCTCCCTATGATGCCTGCGATAAGCGCCCTGGACGGGCGAGTTCGCTGTCGCTGGTGCGTTACCGCAGCAACGACTATTCCGTGCCCGTGGCCTACGGCCACCGTGAGGTGCTCATCCGGGGCTACGTCGATGAGGTGGTGATCAGCTGCGGGGCCGAGGTGATCGCCCGGCACCGCCGGTCCTACGACAGCGAGGACCTGATCTTCGACCCGCTGCATTACCTGCCCTTGATCGAGCAGAAGATCGGCGCCCTCGACCAGGCCGCGCCATTGGCGGGCTGGGACCTGCCCGAGGCCTTCATCACTCTGCGGCGGCTCCTCGAAGCTCGTATGGGCAAGGCAGGCAAGCGCGAGTACGTCCAGGTGCTCCGTCTACTGGAGACCTTCCGGCTCGAGGAGGTCGAGGGTGCGGTCGGCGACGCCCTGCGGCTCGGCGCAATCGGCTTTGATGCGGTGAAGCACCTGGTACTGTGCCGCATCGAGCGGCGGCCGCCCAGGCTCAACCTCGACGTCTATCCGTATCTGCCGCGCGCCCGGGTCGCGATGACGTCCGCCAAGTCGTACATGAGCCTGCTGTCGGGGCTCGGCGCATGACCGACACACCGCAAGTGCTGCTCGCCCACCACCTCAAGACGCTGAAGCTGCCGACCTTCCTGCGCGAGTACGACAAGATCGCCCGGCAGTGCGCCTCGGAAGGCGTCGATCACGTCCGCTACCTGTTGAGACTCGCCGAGCTCGAGCTGATCGACCGCGAGCGCCGCATGGTCGAGCGGCGCATCAAGGCGGCGCGCTTCCCCGTGGTCAAGAGCCTCGACAGCTTCGACTTCAAGGTCATCCCCTCGCTCAACAAGGCGCTGGTCCTGGAGCTGGCCCGCTGCGAGTACATCGAGCGCCGCGAGAACCTCATCGCGCTCGGCAACAGCGGCACCGGCAAGACCCACATCGCCCTCGGTCTCGGCTTGGCGGCCTGCCAGAAGGGCCTCTCGGTCGGCTTCATCACCGCCGCCGCACTGGTCCACGAGCTCATCGAGGCCCGCGATGACAAGCAGCTGCTGAGGTTCCAGAAGAAGCTCGCCACCTACAAGCTTCTGATCGTCGACGAACTCGGCTTCGTGCCGCTGTCGAAGACCGGCGCCGAGCTGTTGTTCGAGGTGTTCAGCCAACGCTACGAGCGGGGCTCGACCCTGGTCACCACCAATCTGCCCTTCGACGAATGGACCGAGGTGTTCGGCTCCGAGCGCCTCACCGGCGCTCTCCTCGACCGCCTCACCCACCACGTCAACATCCTCGAGATGAATGGCGAGAGCTACAGGCTCAACCAGAGCCGCAGGCGTCAAACCCCGACGGCGAACTGAACCGACCACCCAACCCACGCTTGACCCCGTGGGCCCACAGGTCCCTCCCGCGCGCGCCGCCGCGTCGGCCTGTTGAGGGCACGCCGCGTCGCACCCGGGGCCCTCCCATGGACTAGGGCCTGTGGACATTCATTTTAGTGCGAGGCGACAGCCGGCGAGGTGTATCATCGCGGCAAAGCTCGTGTCGGTTTTTTCGTATCTCGTGGCGATGCGCCGAAACTGCTTGAGATCGCAGAAGAAATTCTCGACGAGATGGCGCCATTTGTACATCGCGAAGTCGCACGGGATAGAGCGCACCCGATCGGCCTTGGGTGGAATGACGGCCATGGCGCCTCGGCTGTCCAGTTCGGCGCGGATCCAGTCGATGTCGAAGGCCTTGTCGGCCAGCAGGGCCTCGAAGTCGATACCCTCGATCAACGGAGCAACGCCGATGCTGTCGTGGCGTTGGCCGGGAAGCAGCAGGAAGCGCGTCAGGTTGCCGAGCGCATCGACGAGCGCGACGATTTTCGTCGTCAGCCCGCCTCGCGATCGGCCGATGGCCTGATTTTGAGTCCCCCCCTTGCGCCGGTGCCATGCTGGTGGACCCGGACGATGGTGCCGTCGATGATGGCGTATTCGAAGTCCGGGTCGGGGGACAACAGCTTGAATAGACTCTCGAATACGCCTTTCTCCGCCCATCGTCGGAAGCGTCGGTAGACCGAGTTCCAGAGCCCGAACCTCGGCCCCAGGTCGCGCCATGGCGCGCCGGTGCGCGCAATCCAGAACACCGCTTCCAGAAACAACCGATTGTTCGCCGTCCGACCAGGGTCACCGACCTTCCCCGGCAGATGCGGCGCAACCCTCTCGAATTGCTCGTCGCTCAAGATACTTCGATCCATGGCCCATCTCCCTTTTGGGACCTTGAATCAGAATTTCTCCGTCGTGGGAATCCCCCACAATCAAATGAATGTCCACAGACCCTAGGGGACAAGCCCGCAGCCGCCAAGTGGTCCCTTCTTACACCGCCACGGTGGTCCCTTTTTGCTCCGCCATTGACAGTCCAGCCGTCGTCGTCCATGTTGGCGTGTTCGCTGTTGCGGGTCCTCAAGCGTTCGATCTCGCCCTTCTCCTCGTCCGTCGGCTCGGCCGGTTGCGGGCGTACCCGCCCGAAGGCGGCGGTGGCGCTCCAGTCCACGTCGAGCCGCGCCTCGGCCCATTTCCAGCGCGTCTCCAGTTCCCTCGCCGCGACCTGGAGGCTATCCATGGCGAGCTTGTTCAAGAGATCGGGATCGTCAAACCAGATCCCCCGCTCGTCCTCCTCGGCGAACAGGTCGCGGTCGATCCTGCCGCCCGCCGCCTCGTAAGCCTCGAGGCCGACGAAACGCGCGATGGCGGAGGTGGCCGGAACCCGGTCCTCGGTCAGCAGGCGCTTGATCTGCCAGGCGCCGGGCCGGTAGCCCTGCTGGCTGACCGTCTCCCAGACCGCGCTCTGGCGCGCCTGATCCGTGGTGACGGCGAAGGCCATCAACGTTTCCAGATCGGTCTCGCCCGCCCGGTAGGCCTCGAGCAGCACCGGTGCGGCGTTGCCGAGCCGCAGCCGCTTCTCCACGGTGCGCTCCGAGACCCCGAAGCGCGCCGCGATGGCGGCCGCCGTGCTGCCCGCATCGGCCAGGCGGCGGAACGCCTCGACCTGATCGGCCGGGTGCATGGCGGCGCGGACACTGTTCTCGGCCAGCAAAACTTCTTCGGCCGCCACGATATCCTCGATCATCCGGCAGGGCACGGGGTGGTCCTCTTCCAGCGCGCCCTCGGCGGCCAGCGCCTGCATCGCGGCAAGCCGCCGCCCACCGGCGATCACCGCGTAGCGCCCGGGGCCATCCGGACCGGGTTCCATGGCGCGGGCAATCAGGTTCTCCAGCAGCCCGTGGGCTGCGATCGAGGCCTTGAGCTCGGTGAAGGCCGAAGCATCGGCCGGCGTCTTGCGCACATTGGCGGGCGAGAGTTCAAGTTGGGACAGCGGGATGTCGCGGATTTCGCTTTCGGGGTCGTGCATATCGGTCTCCGGGATTGCGTGAATGCGGAACCGGGCGGGGACACCCTCTCCGGCATCCGCCCTCGCCCGCCTTCGGCTCAAGCTCTGGCTCTCGCCGGCGTAACGGAACCGGATGGAGCCGGAACGGCTGGACCGCACAAGGACAGTTGAATCGATCGCCGCCGTTCCAGCGCCGGGCAGGCCGCCATGGGCGGGCGCGGTGCTGGTTCGATACCCGCCACGAGCCATCGGGATGGCGGCAGGCGCTGCCGTGGGCTTGCCCGGTGCGCCCGCCGGCGGTCACGGTGAACTGTTATTCCCTGCGGTAGATTCCGCCGGGCGATCTGTAGGTGCGGGTCGGCGTAATCGCCCCTGCGTTGCCGGTATTGGGATTGCGCCAGCGCGAGGGCACCCCGATTGGAGAGGTCTCCAGCGCCGCTTGCCGTGTGCGGGCCGCATACAGCTTGTCGAGTGAGGCGCCGATCCCGCTGCCGGGAAACAACCCCGCCATGGTTCCCGCCACCGTGGCCGCGATCCCGGGCTTATCGCTTCCGGCCGGATCCGTGCATGTCCCCGGCGATGCCGCCGAGCCCCCGCGCCGGCAATCCGTTTCACCCCATTATCGCCTGACATGCAACCGGTCAGAAACAGCGCCGCGATTACCGCGATCGCCGTCCCGATCGCCGCCGTCTTCGAATGGGTCAATCGAGGGCTCCCGGCGGGGCGGCGAGAGCCGTTCTCTCGCTCTCGTCCCCGCCGCCCCAAAGGCCCCGGCCTCATTCTCTCGCGGGCGCGCCAGGTTCTCGCGGGGGCAGCGCGCCCGTAGTGTAACTTTCTGCTTGTGGACCGCTGCCCGGATCGACGCCCGGGTCTGCCGAGGCTCAGGTTTTAACCTTCGGGATGTCTTCCCAACGGGTTGTGTAGAAGGGCGAGCGGAAGGCGCTGCTCGATCGCCAGGCCGCGGCCTGCGCCGCTGGGCCGAATTGGATCGCTCCCGGCCCCAGCCGGTCGTTGATGGCATCGAACGCTTCGATCAGCTTGTCGTCCCTTGGATCCTGCGTATCGAATAGCGAGATTGGCGCCCGGCCGGCTTCTACGAGGTCGAGCAGCATCACCCCGGCGCGCTTGTACGCCAGCCCCTCGCGGTAGATGTGCTTCAGAGCGGCCAGCGCGGCTCGCACGACATGCTTCGTGTTATTGGTCGCGGGCGACAGCGCCCCCGAGCGGGACGGAGCATGGTGCGGGCTCTTGCCGAAACGGTTGGTCTCGATGAACACGCTCGTCGACGAGGCGACGAGATTGGCCGTGCGAATGGAGCGCGCCGCATCGGTCGCGAACATGGTGATCGCATTGGCCAACTCATCGTAGTCGCGCACTTCCGTGCCGAAGGACCGCGACGCCATCCTCGTCTGCTTGGGCTGGGGCATGTCATCGAAGCCTATACAGTCCTCGCCGCGCAATTCCCGCATCGTCTTCAGCCCGCCGACGCCGATCTCCTTGCGGATCCAGCCATCGGGACGGCTCGTCAGATCGAGGGCCGTCATAACACCGTTACGGTTGAGTTTTTGGGCGTACTGCCTGCCGATCCCCCAGATATCGCCGACTTCAGTTGACGCCAGCGCCCAGTCGCGGCAGCGCTCACCGGTGAGATCGAGATCACCGTCCGTTTTGGCGGAGGTCTTCGCGAGGCGGTTGGCAATCTTGGCAAGGGTCTTGGTCTCGGCAATGCCGATGCTGATCTGCAGCCCGGTCCATTGCCACACGGTGCGTTTCAGGTCCTGGCAGAATGCCATGAAGTCTTCCGGTATTCCCGTGAGATCGAGAAAACATTCGTCGATCGAGTATTTCTCCACCGCTGGGACCAGTTCCCCGAAGACCTGCATCACCCGGTTGCTCATGTCGGTATAGAACGGGAGGTTTCCGCTGATGACCGCGATGCTGTGCCGGTCGATGAGGTCTTTTGCCTGGAACGCCGGCTGGGCCATCTTGACGCCGAGCGCCTTCGCCTCGTCGCTGCGCCCGACGATGCAGCCGTCGTTCGACGACAGGACGACGGCGGGACGGCCTTCGAGGGCTGGCCGGAAGACCCACTTGCAGGAAACGAAGAAGTTATTACAATCGGCTAGGGTCTGTGGACATTCATTTGATCGTGGGGGATTCCCACGACGGAGAAATTCTGATTCAAGGTCCCAAAAGGGAGATGGGCCATGGATCGAAGTATCTTGAGCGACGAGCAATTCGAGAGGGTTGCGCCGCATCTGCCGGGGAAGGTCGGTGACCCTGGTCGGACGGCGAACAATCGGTTGTTTCTGGAAGCGGTGTTCTGGATTGCGCGCACCGGCGCGCCATGGCGCGACCTGGGGCCGAGGTTCGGGCTCTGGAACTCGGTCTACCGACGCTTCCGACGATGGGCGGAGAAAGGCGTATTCGAGAGCCTATTCAAGCTGTTGTCCCCCGACCCGGACTTCGAATACGCCATCATCGACGGCACCATCGTCCGGGTCCACCAGCATGGCACCGGCGCAAGGGGGGACTCAAAATCAGGCCATCGGCCGATCGCGAGGCGGGCTGACGACGAAATTCGTCGCGCTCGTCGATGCGCTCGGCAACCTGACGCGCTTCCTGCTGCTTCCCGGCCAACGCCACGACAGCATCGGCGTTGCGCCGTTGATCGAGGGTATCGACTTCGAGGCCCTGCTGGCCGACAAGGCCTTCGACATCGACTGGATCCGCGCCGAACTGGACAGCCGAGGCGCCATGGCCGTCATTCCACCCAAGGCCGATCGGGTGCGCTCTATCCCGTGCGACTTCGCGATGTACAAATGGCGCCATCTCGTCGAGAATTTCTTCTGCGATCTCAAGCAGTTTTGGCGCATCGCCACGAGATACGAAAAACCGACACGAGCTTTGCCGCGATGATACACCTCGCCGGCTGTCGCCTCGCACTCAAATGAATGTCCACAGGCCCTAGTCCGTAGATGCTCATGGCAGGCTCCGCACCAAACCGGCAACGACGCCCCAGACATGGGCCTCCTCGCCATCGAGAGCGGCGAACGGACGGGCAGTCTACTCGCCTTCGAGTGCCGCGATGACGATGGAGCCCGTGCCTGGCGTACGTGAACGGCCGACGATCAGGGTGTCGCCGGCAAGGATCCCGTGTTCGGCCATGCCGCCGCCCTCGGCCGTGACGAAGAACGTGGCCGCAGGACGCTTTATGAAATGATCGTCGAGGCTAAGACTCGTCGTGGGGGCAACTGCGGTGAACATCAGGCAATGCCTGTAAATTTCCGTTGTCGGCGTCGGCGGCGATTAACTTGGTTTGGCGGTAGAATACATCCAGCACATCGGTTCAAGTAGAACGACGTGAAAAGGGAAACGGCAAGCTGGCGTGTAACAGGGGCAATCAGTTGCACCAGCCGGGCCACGCGACAGTATAAGAGGCTTGAAATGAGAGGTTCAGGAAATGGCTATCGATGAGACCGGACTCACCAAAGGTCAGGTGAGAAAATTGAACGCGCTTCGGAAATCTGTCGGCGACGACCTCGCCGAAGAGGTCTTCGCAAAGTGGCTGGAGCGGGGGGCTGGCTCACAAGCCAAGAGCAAGCCAGATCCCGTGGCGATGAAGATCGTCAATGCTCTCGCGGGCTTTGAGAATGACCCGAAGTTCAAACTCGGCAATCATGGGTACACACTGCGTCGTGCCAAAGGCAAAGGCGCGTCGGGCTTCATCGCATACAAAAATCAGAAGCCGAAAGAAACGCTGGCCCCGTCTTCTGAAATTGAGTTGGACCCGCCTAGCCAAGAGGGGACGGCAGCTATGTCCGAGCCGTCGGCGGCATGACCGGGTGCGCACCAGCAAGTACGACGAACCTGCGTAAGACGGACTGGCGATAGAGTGCCTGAAAGGCGGGTCAAGGGTTACGGGAAGTGCCGTCAGGACTCATGATGGCGGCATCGGAATTGTGAGCCCTTCCGGAGAAAGGTGCGACAAGAAATGTAACCCAATGCGGGGGCCTCGGATGACAAACGGAAATTTGCACCAGATCTGGGTGGAACAGTGCGTTGCCACTGAGACTATCAAGCTGCGGTACGGTCTCAAGGCGGCCTTTGACTATGCGGTTGCCGAGAAGCTTCTGAACTTCGCCGAGGCCGCCGCCCAACATCCCGAATTCGCCCGCGAACTACCCCGGTTCGTTTCTCGGGTGAGGCAGATGTTTACGGCGCAAGAGCTAGTGGTGCACCTCGCACGCATAGAGCGTGAGCGCCGCGAAAACGACCTGGCCGCCATGGAAGACGACGAGGCACCCTTCGAAAACCCGGCGGCGGCCTTGGAGCGGACGCGGCAATTCGATCCGATCAAGGAGTTGTTGACCGCCAATCTGCTCGGCACGTCGTGAGCGGGACGGCTGTGCGGCAACCGGAAGCGCCGAACCGGGAGGTTCTGGCTGGCCTCGTCGAGCGAGTGACGTTCCACAATGCCGATAATGGGTTTTGCGTTCTGCGCATCAAGGCACGCGGCCATCGCGATCTCGTGACGGTCGTCGGCCACGCCGCCATGGTCTCGGCCGGGGAGTGGATAACCGCATCGGGGGAATGGATCAACGACCGCACTCATGGTCAGCAGTTCAAGGCGCGCTTCATGCGCACCTCGGAGCCCTCGTCGATCGAGGGCATCGAGAAATACCTCGGCTCCGGCATGATCCGCGGCATCGGGCCGGTCTATGCCGGGAAGATGGTCAGGGCGTTCGGTGAGAAGGTGTTCGACATCATCGAGGCGGAGCCGGAACGGCTGCGCGAGGTAACCGGCATCGGCCGGGTTCGCGCCAAACGCATCACCGACGCCTGGGCCGAGCAGAAGGTCATCCGGGAGATCATGGTGTTCCTGCACAGCCATGGCGTCGGCACGGCGCGCGCGGTGCGGATCTACAAGACCTACGGCGTGGATGCCGTTCAGGTCATGACCGAGAACCCGTACCGCCTTGCCCGCGACATTCGCGGCATCGGGTTCAAGACCGCCGACGCGATCGCCATGAAACTCGGCATCGAAAAGACGGCGATGATCCGGGTTCGCGCGGGGATTTCCCATGCGCTGACCGAGGCGATGGACGACGGCCATTGCGGCCTTCCCGCCGCAGAGCTTGCGCCGCTCGCCGTCGAATTGCTGGAAGTCCCGAAGGAGTTGGTTCAAACCGCTCTGGACTTCGAACTGGCCGAGGGAACGGTCGTTGCGGACACGGTTGCCGGAACCCCCTGTATTTTCCTTGGCGGCCTGTACCGGGCCGAACGGGCGATCGGCGAACGGTTTCAGAAGATCGCGGGCGGCAGGCTGCCCTGGCCGAACATCGATGCCGGCAGGGCGTTGCCCTGGGTCGAGGGCAAGACCGGCTTGTCGCTTGCGGAAAGCCAGGCCGATGCGGTTCGCCGGGCCCTGAACTCCAAGGCCATGGTCATCACCGGCGGTCCGGGCGTGGGCAAGACGACCATCGTCAACGCCATCCTGCGCATCCTGGACGCCAAGGGCGTGACCCTGCTGCTTTGCGCGCCGACCGGCCGCGCCGCCAAACGGATGACGGAGGCCACCGGGTTCGCGGCCATGACGATCCACCGGCTGCTTGAGGTCGATCCCAGGGGCGGGGGGTTCAAGCGCAACGCCGACAATCCGCTCGACTGCGGGCTTCTGGTCGTCGACGAGACCTCGATGGTGGATGTCATGCTGATGCGGGCATTGCTGATGGCGGTCCCCGACGAAGCTGCTCTGTTGATCGTCGGTGACATCGACCAACTACCGTCGGTCGGTCCGGGCCAGGTGCTGGCCGATATCATTGCCTCCGGCGCGGTCCCCGTCGTGCGGCTGACCGAGGTATTCCGCCAGGCGGCGCGAAGCCGGATCGTCACCAGCGCGCACGGGATCAACCGGGGCGCCATTCCCAATCTTTCCAAGCCCGAGGGCGACAGCGACTTCTACTTCGTGCGGGCGGACGATCCGGAAACCGCGGTCCCCATGATCATCGAGTTGGTGAAGACGCGCATCCCGAAGCGCTTCGGGCTCGACCCGGTGCGCGACATCCAGGTGCTGTGCCCGATGAACCGCGGCGGCGTCGGCGCCCGCTCACTCAACATCGAGCTGCAAGCCACCCTCAATCCCGCCGGCGAGCGCAAGGTCGAGCGCTTCGGCTGGACCTTCGCGCCCGGCGACAAGGTGATGCAGATCGAAAACGACTACGACAAGGAGGTCTATAACGGCGACATCGGCTATGTCGACGATGTCGATCCCGATGAAGACGAGCTGACCGCGCGTTTCGACGGGCGCGTGCTCACCTATGGTTTCGGCGAGCTCGACACCCTGGTTCCGGCATACGCCGCGACGATTCACAAGAGCCAGGGCTCGGAGTATCCCGCCGTTGTTATTCCGGTCCTGACGCAGCACTACGCGATGCTCCAGCGGAACCTGCTCTACACCGGTGTGACGCGCGGCAAGCGGCTGGTCGTGCTGGTCGGACAAAAAAAGGCGGTGGCCATCGCCGTGCGCAATGTCTCGGGACGGCGCCGCTGGTCGAAACTGGATGAATGGCTCGGCGAAGCGGATATCGGTGATGAAGGCAGCAGGCTTGCTCTCTTCCGGCCACTGATCTGTTATTCGGCACGCAGGGTCGAAGCTGATCGGCGCGCCAACCTGTTGAGATTCCTTGATTCTGGGGGGTCAAATTTCGGCGCCGAATAACACTCCATCCACTGTTAGGAGCAGCAGGTCCGCAACGGTCAAGTCAGTCGCCGGAAATTGTCCACCCGAAGGGGCCCACTGTAGAGATTCATCTGTTCCCTCTTGACAAAACATCCCACATCCAACATATTGTTGGTCTAACAACAGCTGATCGATTATCGGAGAATCCAATGTTGAACGCGGCGCAATGTAGGGCGGGAAGGGCTTTGTTGAATTGGAGCCAGGACGAATTGTCCGTGAACGCTCAGGTGGCCCGTTCCACCGTGACGGAGTTCGAGAGCAACTTTCGAACTCCGATGAAGCAGAACCTGTTGGCCCTTCAGAGCGCATTAGAGGCAGCAGGCGTCGAATTCATCCCCGAAGATGGCGGCGGCGTAGGGGCGAGGTTTCGCAAAGTCGAGCTCGAATACAGTCGCAATGTAAGGACGGATATTGACAAAGTGATGCTACCAATTCGGTATCGCAGTCATCCGTATACCCTTGCCATCCCAAATGGCGTCATTGATGACATGGACCGCGCAAACTACAAAACGGACAAGGAATTTGGCAAAGCACTAGAACGCAAGTTGCCGATTTACTTGCGCGCGGCTGAACAAAAAATCATCGCAGGGAGGATTTCGGATCACAACTTTGTGTGGCTAACCCATGAAGATTTTCCGGTCGAGGCATTCTAAGAAATTTCAAACGGCAAACCACCATGGCAGAGCAACAGGAAATTTTTGCGGCGGATGAATTGGAAGCCATCGCTAAAGCACTGGGCGATACGTCCGAAGGACTAACTGGATCGGAGATTCGCCATATCTTGCAGCTCGCCCAATTGTGCGATGTTGATCCCGCGGCGACCAAGTGGAAGCGCATCCATAATGCCTTTGTCGATTATCAAAACCGGAAGCGAAGCCGTACTGCCATCCTAGCCTTCATTCGCAAAGCCATGAAGCCGACCCGCTATCGGGGCAAGCAAGACCACTTTGAAACCATGCGCCACAACCTGAATGGTGCACTTTCGTTTTGTGGTCTGTCAGTGCAAGAAGATGGAGAGCTTATCTCTGTCAAGAAAGCCAAGACTCTCACGGAGGCTGAACAACGCGCCTATGCCTTGCGAGCATCTCTCAAACGCCGCGACGTGCATCCCGACGTGCTGAAGTTTTGCAAGGCCGAACTCTTGACTGATAATTTTTTCCACGCGGTCTTAGAAGCCACCAAGAGCGTTGCGGAGAAGATGCGTGAGAAGACCGGCTTGACCTACGACGGCTCGATCTTAGCCGACCGAGCCTTGGGTGGCTCGCCGCCCATGCTCGCCATTAATCCCCTTCAAACGGAAAGCCAAAAATCTGAACAACGCGGCTTCCTCAATTTGGTTAAGGGTGTCTTTGGCATGTTTCGGAACCCAACTGCACATGAGGCTCGGATAAATTGGAACATGGTACACGCGGACGCCGAGGACCTGCTCTCCACGTTATCCCTTATTCACCGCCGACTTGACGCTTCACATATGCCCTCACGGGTGTGAACGACGTTGCCAGACGAAAGGACCCAGCATGAAGCGCGAGTACATGGAGAGTCTGCACGAATCCGGCTTCCGACACCGCGGCAAGAACGTGCCCCTCGATCGCCTGGCGCTTCCAGGCAGTGACCCGGTTCGGGTGGACCTGGTGATACGAGGCGATCTCCTGCAGCGGCCGGTCGCTCCGAAGCGCGGCCAGGGTGGGCAGGCTGCTATCTCGGAACAAGGACCCGCTGCGAAGAGGTAGGCTTAGAATAGGCAATGATATACTTCGCAAACACGCACTTTATCAGAATTTGATCGTGGCAAGTGATCCATATTCGATCTCAGCCGCCTTGCAAGCCAAACGCAAAATGGCCGGAACATCGCGCCACGGAATGTTGGTGGGAACGTAATAGCCCGCGATAGACACTACCTGCGCTCGTAAATGCGGGCTGTTGATGTAGATCAGGTTCTGGTTTTCCGCAATATATCTTCTGGTGCGGCGCTTGTTTGATTGCCAGTTCTTGTCGTCAAGTGCAGACGCCTTTGCCAAGGCACCTGGAATCGCTTCCTCGATTATTTCTAAGCTAATTTTCAATGCCTCACGAATATCCCAAGGACGAAGAGACTCAAAAATCTGCCAGCGCTGTTTCTTGTAGAGAAAGACAATGCGACGATCCTTCCATACGCTGCAGTGAAGCGCAACAAGCTGACGGGTGGTCGCGTTCATTGCCTTCTCTTCTATGATTCGTTGGGTCGAGATAAAACGGTTAGGTTCTCACTTTTGCAAAGCTCATTCTCAGTCATCAACCGGAACCTGTCAACGACTTTGAGACACCGACGGTTTCTATTTACTGACTCGTTTCTCCTGTTGTGGAAGTGGCGGGTGGGTTGATCCAGACGGCTTTGGGAAGCGGGGCGGGTTTCGGGGTGCCGTGGACGAAGCGTTCGGGGTGAAGTGCCCAGGCGGCTTGCAGGGTACGTCCGCGCTTAGCCAGCACATCCGGTGCTCGGTGATGATGGACATCATCGGGGGTGAGCATCGCGATCCCGGCATGGCGGTGCTCGGTGTTGTACCAGGGGAAGAACGACCGGCAGAAGGCGATGGCGGCGGTAATGTCTTCGAAGCGGCCAGGGAAGCCGGGGTGATACTTCAGGGTCTTGAACTGCGCCTCGGAGAAGGGGTTGTCGTCGCTGACCTGGGGGCGGCTCAGAGAGCGGGTGACCCCGAGGTCGGCGAGGAGTTGGGCGGTGCACTTGCTGGTCATCGGCGCGCCGCGGTCCGAATGCAGGGTGAGCACCTGGGGCTCGATGCCTTGCTTGAGACAGGTTTCCTCGATCAGCGTCGCGGCGAGCGCGGCGTTCTCCCGATCGGCAACCATCCAGCCCACGACGTGGCGGCTGAAGATGTCGAGCAAGACATAGAGGTAGAAGGACGTCCAGCGTTTGGGCCCCCGGAGCCGGGTGATGTCCTAGGACCAGGTCTGGTTGGGGCCCGTGGCCACCAGCTCGGGCTTGGTGGACGCCTCAACTGCGCGAGAAGAACCTCCCCTTCGTGATCGACAATCCGCGGTTCCTCATCTTGCCCTGGATCACGATCCCCAACCTGGGCTCGCACATCCTCTCGCTGGTCCGCCGGCAACTGCCCGACGACTGGACCGAGCGCTACAACACCACGCCCGTGCTCATCGAGACCTTCGTCGAGACCCCGCGCTTCACCGGCGCCTTGTACAAGGCGTCCGGCTGGACCCTCGTCGGAACCACCAAGGGACGGGGCCGATACGACCGACACACCAGACGGGATCAACCGAAGAAGGACATCTGGCTCCGACCCCTGCGGAAGTACTGGCGGCGCACTCTCAACCGGTGAGATCATGGTCCACCGTCAGCCCTTGCGGCCCTTCATCACCCCGTGACCGAACAAAAACATCCGAGAATCCGAGAAGGCGGCCCACCCCGGAGGCTTACTCAGAAGATGTCTGGATTTATAATGAATCCGCTTTCGGAACGCTTACGGTTGACAAAATCAGATTTGCCGCAGATAAAAGAAACCCCCGAAAACACTAATGTTTACGGGGGTTTCTATTGGTTGCGGGGGTTGGATTTGAACCAACGACCTTCAGGTTATGAGTTTGAGGCTATTGTCATGACATACATGCGCTGGAGTGCGCTTCTGTGCGATAAACCGTAGCTTTATGGACCTTTCGAGTGCGCAGGGGTGCGCTTCAATGCGCCTTGACTTGCTCTCTCTAGGTACCTATAAGGTGCCTGATATCCGATTGCAAGGGGAAAGCGCTGTGGCCAAAATTACCAAGCGCACCGTCGATGCACTGGTCGGCCAAGAGCGCGAGCGCGTTGTCTGGGACGACGACCTCAAGGGCTTCGGGGTTCGTGTTCATCCCTCCGGGCGCAAGGTCTATCTCGTCAAAACCCGCTATCGCGGCCGGGTGATAAAGATGACCATAGGCCCCCATGGCGCCGTTACCCCCTCCTATGCCCGCGTGCGCGCCGCCGAGATCATCACCGACGCGAGAGCGGGAAAGAATCCCGCGGGGCGCAATGCCGACGCGCCGACCATGATCGCGCTGGGGAAACGGTTCCTGAAGGAATATGTCTCCACCCATTGCAAGCCGAGCACGGCCGAGGAATACCGCCGCTCAGTCAAGCTGTTCATCGATCCCCGGATCGGCAGGTGCCGGGTGCCTGATATTCAGAGGAGCGATATCGCGGCGCTCCATCACTATATGCGCGACACGCCCTATCAGGCCAACCGTACGCTCGGGGTTTTGTCCAAGATGTTCAATCTGGCCCAGCTGTGGGATCTCCGCCCCGACGGCACGAACCCGTGCCGGCATGTAAAGCGATTCCGGGAGGAGAAGCGCGAGCGGTTTCTATCGGATATCGAGTATCAACGTCTGGGCGCAGCCCTGAAAGAGATCGAGGTGGACGGTACGGAGACGGCCTCAGCCATCGCCGCGGTTCGGTTGCTGATGCTGACCGGGTGCCGTCTATCAGAGATACAGAAGCTGCTCTGGGAGCATGTCGATCTGGGGGCGGGTGAGTTGCGCCTGCCCGACACCAAGACGGGCGCCAAGGTGGTGTATCTCGGCGATCCGGCGATCGCAGTTCTTGAGCGCATCGACAGGCGAGATGGCAACCCCTGGGTGATCGCGGGACGTAAACCGGAAAGTCATCTTACCGACCTGCAACATCCCTGGCGACGCATTCGGGCGCGCGCCGACCTCGACGACGTGCGGATTCACGACTTGAGACACAGCTTCGCTAGCGGCGGGTTACTGGTCGGCGAAGGTTTGCCCATGATCGGCAAGCTCTTGGGTCATACCCAGGTCCAGACCACCGCTCGCTATGCGCATCTCGCCAGCGATCCCGTTAAGTCCGCTGCCAACCGCATCGCAAGCCGGATCGCCAAGGTTAGCGGTTAGCATCTTGAGAATAGGTGCGGATTCAATCTTGTTTCGTACACATATGTACGTCTATCATGACCGGTGACGAGTTCATCAAGTGCATCAGAAGGCTTGGCCGGGAGCGCGGCGTCACGGTGCGCTTCGAACCTCGAAAAGGTAAAGGAAGCCACGGGCGCCTGTATTTCGGACATCGTTTCACGTAACTGCCCAGGTAGGTCTGGGCCTATCAAGCGTCGCGGAGACGAGCGATCAGGGTTTCGGGATTTTCCATGAGCGCGGGAATGATGTTCCTGCCCTGTTTTTTGGCGGTCGAGATGAAGCCGCGGATGGTCGCGAAGTCGTTCGCCCCTTGTTCGGATCGGAAGCCGCCGGAGATTTTCTGCTTGAGCTTCGCCATGCGCACGTCCTGCTCGGCCTGATTGTTGGTGAAGGGCACGGCGAGGTTGGCGAGGAGGCATTGTCAAGTTAACTGATTGTAGGCTGTTTTCGGCATTTTTCCACGAGGCTAAGCCATTGAAATTGCGTAAAGCGGCCATCGACAATTTACCGAGATTTTGGAGTGAATCCAGTTAACTTGACAAAGCCGGTCTGCGCGATGTCCGGCCGCACGATCTCAGGCACACCTACGCCAGCATCGCCCTCATGCATGGCGAAACCGTCCTGACCATAGGCCGGTTGTTGGGACACGATCATCCGGGGACCACGCTCAAATTCACCAACTTTGCCGATGCGGCGGCCCGTGAGGCGGTCGATACCGTCTCGTCGGTCCTGCGGAGGGCCTGAGCCATGGCAAGGAAGATCAAGCTGACCGATGCAAGGATCGGCAAGCTCAAAAGCGGGGATGTCGAATACATGGTTTGGGACACCCGTATCGCCGGTTTCGGCCTGCGTGTCCGCGCCTCGGGGCGCAAGTACTATGTTGTCCAATTCCGCGCCAACGGTCGGCTACGTCGCATGACCCTGGGCCGCCATGGGGCGGTGACGCCGGAGACCGCACGGCGGCGTGCCATGGCGCTGATCTCGGACGCCAAGGGCGGTAAGGATCCGGCCGCCCTCCGAGACAAGGGCCGCATGGCGGCAACGATGAAGGTTCTGGGTAAGCGGTTTTTGGAAGAGTACGTCCCGGTCCATTGCAAGCCGAGCACGGCCTACGAGTACCAGCGTTCGGTGAAGTTCTTTATCGACCCCAGGATCGGAACCCGCAAGGTGACGGAGATCCAGCGGAGCGACATCGCCGAACTGCACCATGGCATGCGGGAGACTCCCTATCAGGCCAACCGGACCCTCGGGGTGCTTTCAAAAATGTTCAACTTGGCCGAGTTGTGGGGTCTGCGTCCGGACGGCTCAAACCCCTGCCTGCACGTCAAACGCTACAAGGAGGAGAAGCGCGAACGATTCCTGAGCGCGGAGGAGTTCACCCGGCTTGGCCAGGTTCTTGACGAGATTCTGGGGGACGGATCGGAGACCCGCTCGGCGGTAGCCGCAATCCGTCTCCTGATGCTGACCGGCTGCCGGCTGTCGGAAATCCAGAAACTGCGCTGGGAGCATGTCGATCTCGATGCGGGCGAGCTGAGGTTGCCCGACACCAAAACCGGCGGGCGGGCGGTCCCGCTTGCGCCCTCCGCCGTACGGTTGCTGACCTCCCTGCCCCGCGATGAGGACAATCCGTGGGTGATCGCGGGCCGCAAACCGGGCTCACACCTCACCGACCTGCAGCACCCCTGGCGGCGTATCCGGGGACGCGCCGGACTCGACGATGTGCGCATTCACGACCTCCACCACTCGTTCGCTTCCCGCGCGCTCGCGCTCGGCGAGGGCTTGCCCATGATCGGCAAATTGCTGGGTCACAGCGACATCGAGACGACGGCGCGCTACGCTCATCTGGCGCGCGATTCGGTCCACGAGGCGGCGGAACGGATCGCCGACAGCATCGCGGCCGATATCTTGTTGGAGGTCGTATCCCAACAACCCGGACCCGCGATTGAGGATGGCCGCTTGACACGCAAGCGCTCAAGGCGGCGAGGCATCAGGTCGCGACGGGGTAGACGACTCCTTCGGCAGGTTCAACGAATCTTCCAACCAGCGTCGGTTCCAGGCAATTCTGTATCGACCTTTCGTTTCAATTGTCGAACCAATTATGTCAGGCGATCGAATTCGCCTGATTCGCTGTACCTGAATCGTGCATACCAAATCGTTCGCCAGCCCGAAGTTTGACAATCGGCGCGTACGATGATCCGTTCGATAGATGTGGATTCTACAAAAACCGAGAGGCAAGTACTTGCATATGTTAAAAAAGGAAAGTTTCGCTCGTCCAAACTTGGCGCATTTGCGTATGATTCTCGCGCAGTTCCGTCGTACCAGGTCTTGATCCATGTCCCTCGCCTCGCGACCGACCACGACACGTGCATCGAGCACAATGCCCCATCCATTGCGGTGGATCGCGGAGGTCCTGACAACCAGTTGCGGCCATCCGAGCCTCCGACGAATGTCATCGGCAACCAATGGCCTTTGAATCTTGTACGACAGCCACAGGGAACCGAGCTTTGCAAGCATTCTTGGAAGCGGAATCCTTGGCTTGAAAAACAGCAGATTGTCCTCGAGGACATCGCCGTACGCTTCAAGGGGCGATTCCGACTCGCGCAGTGTGGCCAACTTCCGTCCATCAAACGCCGCAAACCCCGGCCAGCACTTTTTGGATCGGAATGAGAAAAAGTACCGTTCGTAGCCTGGTGCCAATTTCTCCAGCATGATCGCCGAATGAAACAATGAGACCTGCACTTTCTGCCTGTCCAGCGTGTCCGGTCGGACATGGACGACCAACTGCGATTTACTGGCGTGCGGGACGGGAAGACAACCTACGACGTCCCAATAGGGCGTTCTGGTCGCCGCCCTGAGCTCATCGACAAGCAGGTTCGCTGGTAACTCATAGCGTTCGTCGTCCCGAGTGAACATGAAAATCGAGAAGGCTAACAGGAGCCCATTGCAGACGTCCAGAAGATTGTCGAATTGCCGTATGATTCCATAAGCATCAAGTTGTTGTCGATTGCCCTTTTTGTCTTCGTAATGGATGAGGTCCGAGGAATAGGTGATGCCGCCGTGAGCGATACCGTTTCTCATCAAGTGGTCGTACGGATCCAGAATAAGATCGAAATCCCTGGAGGCTAGCTCCTGCACGATTTGATGAAGGTCGAGACCCTCGGTGCCTTTTTCACGGTTCAGTCGGGAAAAATGGGCGGGGATGTGAAGCAGGGGCCTGAATACCGCCTCCGTCAGACGCAAGTATGCTGGATGCAGTTCCTGATCTATGAAGATCAACCGGCCATAGTCATCCTGAGCGCGAATTTCTGCGTCGTGCCAGTCCTGGCCGCAGATCTCGTCTGCATGTCGATAGGCGTTGTCGAGATGGGCGCGTTGATCGTGTAACAGGCGTAACAACTCTTCTTTTCGGGATGCATACAACTGCTGAAGGCTGTCCAGGTAAGTCTTGTACGCGTCCGCGGAAAAGAATCGCTGAGGACTGGCGTCGAGGTATTTCCACAAGGACAGGAATTGTGGGCCCCCGGCGGCACGCAGCGCGGGAAACACGTCCATCAGCTCCGAGACTTGGCGGGCATGCGGAGCCCGGAGCAGAGGATTGAATTGATTGGGGTTCACGGAATGCATGTGCCTGTCGGTAAGATGCCGTAGGTCGGCCGGAGTCTCCTGGATGGCAACGGAATTGTCAACGGTGGAGCAAAATTAGTCCACCCGGGCGGAGCAAAACTAGTCCACTTAATGTTATGCGGTACGCGGTGTTGGGGGGTTGTCCCGGTAGTCCATAGGAGGGACCCGCGCTGCTTCGTGTAGCGCTTGCGTTACGCGGAGCGAAGCAGCGTGGGAGGTTCCTGTGGACCCACCGGGTCAACCATTGCACCGGCGGTTAAGCAGGTATTTTTGGGGATTTCCGCCGTTTTTGGCTTTGGTTGAGACGATAGCTCTCGCCGTTCATTTCCAGGATATGGACATGGTGGGTGAGGCGGTCCAGCAAAGCCCCGGTCAGGCGTTCCGAGCCGAATATCTCCGTCCACTCATCGAACGGCAAGTTGGAGGTCACCAGGATCGAGCCCCGCTCGTAGCGCTGGCTGAACACCTCGAACAGCAGCTCGGCGCCGGTCTTGGACAGCGGCACGAAGCCGAGTTCGTCGATGATCAGAAGGTGATACTTTGCCAGTTGCTTCTGCAGGCGCAACAGGCGTTTTTCATCCCTGGCCTCCATCAGTTCATGAACCAGGGCAGCGGCCGTGAGGAAGCCGACGGAGAGCCCCTTTTGGCAGGCCGCCAGACCGAGACCGAGGGCGATATGGGTCTTGCCGGTTCCGCTGTTGCCGAGGGCGATGATATTCTCACGACGCTCGACGTATTCGCATCGCGCCAACTCCAGAACCAGCATCTTGTTGAGCGATGCGATGGCCTTGAAGTCGAAGCTGTCGAGGCTTTTGACGGCGGGGAACCTGGCCTGTCTGATCCGCCGCTCGACCATGCGGCGCTCACGGTCGATCAGTTCCAACTCGGTCAGACGGACAAGATACCGCACATGGTCGGCGCCCTCGGTGGCGCATTGGCGGGCCAGCTTGTCGTATTCGCGCAGGAACGTCGGCAGTTTCAGGGTCTTGAGGTGATGGGCCAGCAACACTTGCGGCGTATCGGTCATGACGCGCCTCCACCCAACAAGCTCATATAACTGGCGGCGGCCGTGGTCGCCACGTTGGCCCGAGGCAGGTAGGGATAGATATCCAGGTCGAGTTTGGGCGGGCGTCGCTCGATACGGCACAGCACAAGGTGTTTGACGGCGTCGTAGCCGATCGCACCCAGGCGCAGGGCGTCCTTCACCGCGCCGTGAAGCACCTCGAGATCGAAGGTCTCCAGAAGCCGAAGGACCTGGACGTATTCCCGCTTGCCGGCCTTGCCCATGCGCGCCTCCAGGAGACGGCGCAGGGTTGGGAAGGCATCAGGCAGTTCCCATCCGGCTAGCGGCGCGGCCTGATCCAGGGCACCGATCTTGTGCTCCAGCAAAGGCAGGTAGTGGATCGGATCGAAGACCATATCTTCCCGGTCGTGGGAACGGGGGTGTCGGGCAATGATCCCGGCGCCGCAGCCGATGACCACCTCGTGCACGTAGCCACGGACCCAGACCTCTTGGTGACCGTAGGCGACGGGCACCGAGTAGTCGTTGCCCCGATAGCGCACCAGGGAGAGCGAATTGACCCGCGTGCCCTCCTTGTCGCAGGCCTCGAAAGGCGCCGGCGGCAATTCCATCAGCTTCTCCCGGTCGCATCCGAACCGCTCGCCGATGGTCTCGCGATGGCCGCGCAAGACGTCGCTTTCCCGTCTCCGACATTGATGTTCCAGGTGAGCGTTGAAGGCGTCCCAGCTCGCAAACCGGGGGATGGGAACCATGAAGTTCCGGCGGGCGTAACCGACCAGCCCCTCCACCTTGCCCTTATCATTGCCCTTGCCGGGGCGGCCATATCGATCCTGGAACAGATAATGGGATTGAAGCCCGCTGAACGCTCGCGTTCGTTGCCGCGTGCCGTCCGGCAGGATGCGCGACACCAGGCACTTGTCATTGTCGTGGAGAATCGATTGGGGAATGCCGCCGAAGAAGGCGAAGGCCCCGTTGTGGCCGTCCAGCCAGGCCTCCGTCGCCGCCGCCGGGTAGGCCGCAACGAAGCAGGCATCGCCGTGGGGAAGGTCCATGGCGAAAAAATGCGCCCGCCGCTTGACGCCGGCGATGATCGCATCCGCCTCGCCAAAGTCCGCCTGAGCGTGACCCGGAGGGTGCGCCAGCGGCACGAACATCTCACGCTGGCGACGGCGCCGTTCCCGGACGTAATCCTTGACGATGGTCTGTTTGCCCGCAAAGCCATGCTCGTCGCGAAGACGCTCGAATATCCGCTTCGCCGTGTGGCGCTGCTTGCAGTGAACCGTTCGGTCCTCTTCCAGAATACGGTCAATGATATCCCTGAAGGGGTCCAGCTTCGGGCGCTTCGGTGGCTGGCGGCGGCGGTAGCCAGGCGGTTCCGAATGCCGCGGCATCTTCCTCACCGTCTCGCGCGCAATGCCAAACCGACTTGCCGCCTCTCGCTGGCTCAGACCATCAACATGGCAGGCCAGCCGAACGCGCAGATATAGGTCCACGGTGTACATCCTCCCGCCTTCCATCTCAAAAAAGATCGAAGGCTACAGGTGGCAGAGTTTTACTCCGCCCGCAGCTGGGAAATCCCGCCGCTTCGGTGGACTAATTTGTCACCGCCGTTCTCACCAAGAACAACGGCGCCAATCTGGGGTTCGAGTCTCAGATTTGGACAGCTGCGGACAAGCTCCGCGGCAACATGGAGCCATCGGACTACAAGCACGTAGCGCTCGGGCTCATTTTCCTCAGGCGAGGTAGCGGAAGCTGTCAACGACTTTGAGACACCGACGGTTTCTATTTACTGACTCGTTTCTCCTGTTGTGGAAGTGGCGGGTGGGTTGATCCAGACGGCTTCGGGAAGCGGGGCGGGTTTCGGGGTGCCGTGGACGAAGCGTTCGGGGTGAAGGGCCCAGGCGGCTTGCAGGGTACGTCCGCGCTTAGCCAGCACATCCGGTGCTCGGTGATGATGGACATCATCGGGGGTGAGCATCGCGATCCCGGCATGGCGGTGCTCGGTGTTGTACCAGGGGAAGAACGACCGGCGGAAGGCGATGGCGGCGGTAATGTCTTCGAAGCGGCCAGGGAAGCCGGGGTGATACTTCAGGGTCTTGAACTGCGCCTCGGAGAAGGGGTTGTCGTCGCTGACCTGGGGGCGGCTCAGAGAGCGGGTGACCCCGCGGTCGGCGAGGAGTTGGGCGGTGCACTTGCTGGTCATCGGCGCGCCGCGGTCCGAATGCAGGGTGAGCACCTGGGGCTCGATGCCTTGCTTGAGACAGGTTTCCTCGATCAGCGTCGCGGCGAGCGCGGCGTTCTCCCGATCGGCAACCATCCAGCCCACGACGTGGCGGCTGAAGATGTCGAGCAAGACATAGAGGTAGAAGGACGTCCAGCGTTTGGGCCCCCGGAGCCGGGTGATGTCCCAGGACCAGGTCTGGTTGGGGCCCGTGGCCACCAGCTCGGGCTTGGTGTAGCAGGGATGACTGCGCTGATTGCGCCGCTCTCGCACCGGCTGGTTCGCGGCCAGGATCCGGTACATTGTGCGCTCGGCGCACAGATACCGGCCTTCATCGAGCAGCGTCGCGACGACCTCGGCCGGTGACCGGTCGACGAAGCGCGGGCTGGCGAGCACGTCGAGGACGTGCGCGCGTTCGGACGCACGCAGGGCCCGGGCGGGCGTGGGACGGGGCTGCTGATGCCCGGGAGCGGGCCTCTGACGACGGTGGAAGGAAGCCCGTGGCACCCCCAGCGCTCGGCACGCCGGCGCCACGCCGACCTGCGATGCGAGCGGCTGGACGGCCATCAGCAGTCCTTCCCGTGTTCGAGGCTGAATCCCAGCAGCCCGGCAACTTTTCCCTGGACGTCCAGGATCGTATGGGCGGTGTGCGGCTCCTTCTCCAGCCGAGCCACTTTCGCCTCGAGCTCGTGCACCTTCGCGCAGAGGGGGTTGCGCTCGGCGGGCTTCCGACCGCGTTTGCTCGGGGTCAGGCCTTGAAGCGACCCCTCACGCCGCGCCCCGCGCCATTCCGTCAGATGGGAGCTGTACAGACCCTCGCGGCGAAGCAGCCGGCCCACCTCGCCGGGCTGCGTGCAGCTCTCTGCCTCCTCCAGAATCCGCAGTCGATACCGCGCGGTGAACTTGCGCCTCTTCGGCTTGGCCACGACCTCCGGGTCCGGCGTTGGCCGCGCGTGGCTGGCTCCGGCCCCGGGGGCCTCGTCGCGACGCTCCTCGACCCCCAGGGCCGGAGCGTCCATCTCTTGCAATGTCATCGATTCTCTCTCTGCGGTCATCGGTTTTCACCTCCACCGCCCTACAGTAATTCCAAGGGGGGCCGGTGTCTCAGTGAGGTTGGCAGAGAGGGGTAGTCCAGATGACGCGCGCGGGATTCACTGCCCATACCCTTGCCAGAACTCTCCAGGTCGGCTTGACTTGCGAACTACCAACTTTGTCCGCAATGAGCGATGCGGAGGTCAAAGAGCGTGCCGCCGAACAGTTCCAGGCCTAGCCCCCCGGTCTCGGCTGATTCTTCGGCACCCAAGGAAAGAAGAGGGACGCCAGGTCGTTCCCGCGCGATCCGTCTCAAGAGGCTTCCTGCTGCTGCGATTGACCAGTAGAGAAACGTAGGGTCCGAAGGACAACGAGATGGCGGATTCACCAGAGCTTTCGAAGTTCAGAACGCTCTTCTTGGAGTATGGGAAGGCCATGCTCGAAGTGACGAATGCGAAATTTGTCGACAACGGGGCGGAAAAGGTGCTGATGCAGGAGTATCAGTTTTCAGGCAACGACTACGAACTATCGACCCGTTACAGCCCGGCACTTGAGCAATTCCTTCCGTGGCGCGACGATGATGCATTCCCGCACGCTATCGCGAAGAAGTGCGCGGATGCATTCTTCTCGGCAGAACTCGCGTCTGGATTCAGGCTTTCGGACAATGCGGGCACTCGAATCAAGAATCCAAGCTTGGAACAGCTCCGCCCGATCATCACCCACATGTACCTCGATCGGCCAATACGGCACCTTGTTCGGAAGCACGAGAGAACGACTTTTCGCCGGGCCCAGGTCTTGGCTTGTCTCGATCAATACATCGCGCATTGGAGCGGGAAAGCAGATTCCGAACCGGAACTCGCCCCGATATACAACCTCCAGACAGATGTTGGGACGATCAAGCTGGATGGATGGGTCTCCATCGTCAAATTCACCGACGAAGAGAAGACCCGAAGAATGAGAACGCTCGGGAATCTGGATTGGGCGATCGACATCCGGGATTACGCCAGTGCCCTCCAGGTGGCGAAGTTGCAAGCCATTGATGGCGGCTACGATGAGAACGAGAAGCGAGCGATCCGGACTCACGCACGCAAAGCGCTTCAATGTGCTGTCACGTCGCTGCGGCTCATGAAGCGTGAAGGCGTCGGGACAATGGGATACCTTCAGCTGACGGGTCCCGAAGGGCAACTGGGCGGGGGATTATCACCGCTGGAGGACTTTCATCTGCCCCGGAACAGGATACTGCTGGTTCGTGATCCATACGTGCTCGATCGCGCGGACCTACCGCGATTCAGGAAGCTCTACGGGAGAATGAGCAGGGACGAGTTCAAGACGTGGGACAGTCTGGAACTGCTGTTGCGTCAATTCAATCGCTCCTGCCAGAAGGAACGCGATGAGGACCGGATTCTCGACTACGCGATCTGTTGCGAGGCTGCCCTGTTGTCCGGCGTGAACAATGAACTATCGTATCGCCTTGCGCTTCGGGCGGCGAAGCTACTTCGAGATCGATGCAGTCCGAGGCAAGCCTTTGAGCATATGCAGTGCTTGTACAAAGTGAGAAGCAGGATCGTTCACTCGAACGAAGCGTTGAGCAGTCCCAAGACGAGAAAGGAAATCAAGCGTGCAGGACTGGAAGCGCACGAGTTCATGCCGACGGTGGACACGTTGATGCGGGAGTTGTTGTCGGCAATCATCGAGCGCGCCTCTCACGACCATTCTCTTGAAGCGATTTGCAAGAACCTGGACGCGGAAATACTAGAGGCGCTTTGACTGCCTGGGTCGCGCCACAAGGTCGCCCGAGCCTGGCGTCGAGCTGGAACCGGCTACACCACTCCGCGGAACGAGCACGATGAGAGAAGAGCAAGCAAGGATTCGCCATGCCTGAACTCGTACCCGAGGGGCCGAGGATCCCGGTCCACCTCATGAACGAGGTCGACGAGGGTCGGGTGGTGTTCTTCTGCGGTGCGGGGGTCTCGGTCGGGGATGGGTCGAATCTCCCCAACTTCGAGGAGCTCGTGGACCACGTCTACGAAGCGAACCGAATCGAGGCCGATGAAGTCGAACGCGAGGCGCTTCACCGCGATGTATCTGACCGAGGCCGCCGAAGACCACAGTTCGACAAGGCGTTGGGTCTCCTGGAGCGAAGCGACCGGCTGGGATCAGATGCCCTGCGTGGAACTGTCATCGACCGGCTCTCAAGACCCGCAACCGCTCCCCTTCCGATACATGAGGCGCTGCTCACCCTGTCGATGACCGAAAGAGGGATCCGTCTCGTTACGACGAACTTCGACAACCGGTTTGCCGAAGCTGGAGGAGAGGACCTCAGTGTTGACGCGGCCCCAAAGCTCCCGGTGCCAAAGCAGTACAACTGGTCGAGCCTCGTGCACCTGCACGGACGCATCGTGCCCGACGAAGGCGGAGCGAACCTCGTGCTCACCGCAGCCGACTTCGGACGTGCGTACCTGACCGAACGCTGGGCGGCTCGGTTCGTCACCGAACTCTTCCGCGAGTTCACCGTCGTCTTCGTCGGGTACAGCGTCGCCGATCCGGTGATGAGCTACCTCGTCGATGCTCTTGCCGCGGAGCGGGACAAGGGCGCGCGGTTCGCGAACGCGTTTGCGTTCGCGCCCCACGACGGCACACCCGAAGGCGAGGACAGGTCCCGCGGCAGCTGGCACGCGAAGAACGTCAGACCGATTCTGTACTACGACCGGGAGGGGCACCGCCTCCTGAACCAGACCATGATGGCGTGGGCCCGGATCCGAAGCGACCCCTTCCAGGCGCGTTCACAGATTGCGCTCAACGGGATCAGCAAACTCCCGGCGGGACCGAACGATCCCGTGGTCGAACGCGTCGTGTGGGCATTGTAAGATCCGGTGGCGGCGGCGGCGCTTGCCGAATCGCCCCCCATCGTGGATGAAGACGACTTTCCGAAGATCGAGAGGTGGCTCGACACGTTCCAGGAGGCGGGCCTGCTCGCGTGCGATGCCGCGGACGCGAACCCGGAGGCAGGAGTTGAGGGCCCCGCGTTCGTGCGGCTGGTTGATAGCGGATATCAGTCCAAGAACCCCAACACGCTGGACACGACGAGGCGCTGCCTCGCGTACTGGATTGCGCGTCACCTGCACGTGCCGCAGGTTCTCGCCTGGGTGTTGAAGAACGGCGGACGCATGCACCCGACTCTGCGAGACCTGGTTCAGGGGAACATCAGCGACGCCAGGTCACGCATCCCGCCGTGACTCAGGCTTCTTTGGACGATCCTGTCGAACTACGAACCGAGGGATCCGCGCGGAGTTATCTGGAGCTCCAAGCACTACCTGGCAGCGGGCTCCGACTCCGAACGGAGCCGCGTCGAAGATGAGGTCGTTTCGGATCTTGCGCCAGAGCTCATTGTGGTCCCGGGACCTACCACCCACAACCAGTTCGCACGGTACTTCGACAGGAACACCGAACCGATTGCGCCCATCGACGCGTGCGGGCATCCGAAGCTGGTGGTCGGAGGCGAGAATACCGAGTCCTATGTTGAGGCGATCCTCAGAAAGGAAGGCGTGCTCGCGCGTCACGCGGAGCGGCTGACGACCCACCTCGAACAGGCGCTCGTGCTTGCGGAGGAGACGACGAGATCTATTCGGATTCATCTCTGTACCGACCTTGGATCAAGACGCATGACCAGAACCGACATCACGAGAGCGGCGGACGGGCCATCTCGTTGACCTGGTGCGCGATGCCTACCTGGAGCTTGTAGCAATCGACCGTGCACGCGCGGAGAACCTGCTCCGCCGCTGGGTGCTGTCCCACCAGCCGTTGTTCACGAGGCTCGCGCTTCATGCCCTGACCGAGGATCCGAAGTCCGATATCAATCTGGCGAGGACCCTTCTCCTCACTCGCCGACCGCGTGGCGTTTGGAACTGGGAGCTCCAGCGGGAGGTGTTGCGCTTGTTCCGCAAGGCCGGAGCAAGGCTGCCGCTTTGATGACGGATTGGGAAGGCTCTGGAACCGGACCGGGGGCGAGCGATGCCGAAGCGAAGCGAACTCAGGATCACTCAGCGGGTGGTGGAGCGGCTGCGCGTCGAAGAGAAGGACGCCGTCTTCTGGGATCGCGACCTCGCTGGCTTCGGCGTCCGCGTCCAGCGCAACGGACGCAAGGTCTACGTCGTCCAGTCCCGCGGACCCGCCGGCCTCCACCGGGTGACGCTCGGACCCTGCGCGGGGGTGGCGATCGACAAGAGGCGCCGCGAGGCGGCCACCATCATCGACCGCATCAAGTGCGGCCTGGATCCGGTTCCGCCGGAGCCCGAGCCGGACCCCACCGTGGCCGATCTCGCCGCGCGGTGCATGCGCGCCTATGTGAAGGTCCATTGCAAGCCGAAGACCGAGAAGCTGTACCGGACCGCCATCGACCGGCACATCGTTCCGGCGCTCGGAACCATGGCGGTGAAGGACGTCCGCTCGAAGGATGTCATCGCGCTCCATGACCGCCTCCGCAACACCCCGTCGATGGCCAACCACGTCGTCGCGATGCTGTCGAAGATGTTCTCGCTGGCCGAGACCTGGGACGTGGTGCCCCGGGGCCGCAATCCCTGCAAGGCGGTGAGCCACTACCGCGAGCAGCCCCGGGAACGGTTCCTGACCCCCGAGGAGTACCGGAGCGTCGGCGCGGCGCTCAGGGAAGCGGAAGCCGGGGGCTGGATGTGGCGGCCGGCGATCGCGGCGATCCGGCTGCTGATGCTGACCGGCTGCCGCAAGTCCGAAATCCTCACCCTGCGCTGGGACGACGTGGACCGCACGTCGGGCGAGTTCCGGCTCCGCGACGGCAAGCGGGGCCCGTGCATGGTGCCGCTGACGACGCCGGCTCTGAAGGTGCTCGACGGCAATCCCTGGGTCATCCGGAGCAAGAAGCCCGGCGCCTGCCTGCCGGATCTCACCTACTACTGGAACCGCATCCAGGTGCATGCCGGACTGGACGGCGTGCGCGTCCATGATCTCCGACACAGTTTGGCAACGTCACCTTATAGATTGGCTGCACAGAACATCGTAAACGACTGTATTATATTTCTTTTTATCCTCTCCTCTCATCGGACTGATTCCGCCGATTCCAAACTCGTGTACAAGCGGTCATCGGATTGAACTCAATGCAGGGGGTGACAAGTCCACCCTGTGCCATGATTTCAGGCGAACCGGCCAAATCGCGCGAGTCCTGCAATTCGCAAACTTTGCCCCGTCATCCCCTCGACCCCGGCGGTTCCGTCAGCACGATTCCGTAGTCGTCGAGGGCATCCAGGAACTCGACATGGCGGACAAGCTCGGCGATGTCGAGCGCCTTCAGCCTGCCGAAGGCCCGGCCGAACACGGCCACGCAGCCGTCGCCGGTGAACCGCGACGCGAACAGAATTCCGTCCACCTCCGGCACCCCGGCATGGACAGCCGCCGACAGGGTGCGGCCCGCCGAATAGTTGCCGTCGTGCGCCATCGCGCTCGGCGCGCCGATGTGCACCGGCCCGTCCCCTCGACTCTACATCTCAGTCTGGACTCGTCCAAGATGAGCGATTGCTACGCATCGGAGGGTCGTTGGAAAGCTCGAAGTACGGTCAATTAAGCCGGAAATGTTGGCGCGCAACCGCGACGCCCCCTGCTAACGCGGTCCGGCGACCAGAAGCCGATCTCCTTACGTAATCAGGTCGTCTCAAAGAGACCAATCAGCGGGTTCGGGGGTGAAATCCGGAACGTCTGCGGCCTTGCCGGCCATCACCGTGCAGGCCAGCTCCTCGCACGCGTCGGGATTGATCTCGCCGATTCGTTCCAGCTCCCTGTGCATGAATTCCACGAGTGGGGGAAGTGCGGTATCGCCATCGGACCCGTAGCGGGCATGCCAGCGGGTAGCTCCTGATCGTCGAGCATCCCCGTCGTCCGCCGTTTTCGATGTAGCGAAGATGCGAATGAAATCCGTCTCCCGGGCTGCTTCCGGAAACTGCTTCGCCAACTCGTGCCAACGATCGGGGTGCGCGGACTCCTGCCAGTACAGGCAAGCGCGCCACGCCCAGGCGTGGGGCGGACACTCGGGGGTTTCGTCCGGCATTAGCCATTGCGAGTAGAAGCCGGCCAACGAGTCGCCTCCCTGGGTCTCTTGCCGGATCCGCTCCGTTGGCGCCGATTGCAGGGGAAGGGCTCTAGCGATTCGGGCACGGGCAAATTCCCCTGCAAGGCGACCACGATGAGCGAGTTCCTACATAGCGGCAGATGGAGGCGCAATTGCGAGGCCGTCGCCCACCCTGCCTCCGCCGTCGTCGAGCAGAGCGTCGACGCTGGCGGAATCTCCGCCATTTTTCGACGGGTCGGGGGAATGCGACGAACTCGGGTCTGCGTGTCGGTGTTTCGGCGGCTCGGCGGGCCAGCTCTCGGAGTCGGCCGTATGGCCGCGCCGGACCCGGAGCTCAGCCATGACCGCCCGCGCGGGCTCATTATACCGCCGGCCGATCGAAGTGACTCTTGGAATTTCCCATTTCCTTTGAATTGTGATTCCCTGATTTCCCACAAGATATTGTGAGGTGATCATGGTTGCTCTCAAGATATGTGATGATATGACGGCTGGTGAGCTTCGCGACTGGGCTCGCCAGACGTCACGGGGGCGGCCGGCGGCGCGGGCCTATGCGATCGCCAATGCACTCGACGGGATGAGTCGCGCCGAGGCAGCGCGAGCGGCCGGAATGGAACGCCAAGCGCTTCGCGACGCGGTGTTGCGCTACAACGCCGAGGGATTGGCCGGGCTTTACGATCGTCCCAAGGGCCACCGCAAACCTCGGCTGACCGAGGCGGAGCGGGCGGGGTTGGCGGCGGTCGTCCTCGCGGGCCCGGACCCGGAACGTGACGGTGTCTCTGCCTGGATCCGGGCCGATCTTTGCCGCTGGCTGGAGGCCGAGTTCGGTAAAACCTACTCTCTCACCTCGATGAGCCGGCTGTTGCGCGCTCTGAAGTTCTCGCGCCAAAAGATACGCCCTTCCCATCCGAAGAAAGACCCGGAGGCCGAAGAGAGCTTCAAAAAAGGGGGCTTCGCGCCCGCCTGAAGGCGGTGCGGGCGGCCCATCCCGACAAGCACGTCCAGCTCTGGTTCCAGGACGAGGCCCGTGTCGGCAACAAGGGTCGGGTCTGCCATCGCTGGTGGCGACGGGGCGAACGCCCGAGGGGCCCCAGGCAGATCGGCTACCAGTGGGCCTATATCTACACCGTCGTGAACCCCGAAAGCGGCGAGGACTTTACCCTGGTGCTGCCCGTCGTCAATGCCCGCGTCATGGAATTGTTTCTCGGTGAAGTCCTAGACTTGCTGGGAATTTGGTAGGAGGTGCATCCTTCGAGGTGTCGATTCCCACCCGGGCATGGCTGCGCGCCAGCCCAGCACAGGAGGCACCTCCATGACGAAGAGACTACCCGGAAGCGAGCGCACGCGTGAAGCCTTGAACGACCTGATCGAAGGGCGCGCCCGCGTGGTCGACGCGAAGAGTGAATTGGTGCGGTTGGCGACGCGGTTGATCATCGAGGAAGGCTTGGAGGCCGAGGTGCGCGACGCCCTGGGCCGGGACTATTACGAGCACGGTTCCGAGCCTGGCCGAGGTTACCGGAACGGTTCGCGCGAAGGTCATCTGAAGACGGCCGAGGGGCGGATCAGGTATGCGGCGCCGCAGGTCGCCGGGACGGACGAACCGTTCCGTTCGGATCTGCGAGCGCACCTGAAGGGTCATTCCGAGGGCCTGGAGGATTTAGCCGTGGAGATGCTGGCGCGCGGTCTCTCGGTGCGCGACATCGAAGATGCCTTCAGGGAAGAAAGTGGGCGCTTGCTGCTGTCGCGCACGGCGGTCTCGGAGATGGGGGAGCGGCTCTGGGCGGACTACCTCGGCTTCGCCAAGCGCGACCTTAGCGAGTTCGAGATCGCCTACCTCTTCGTCGACGGCATCGTCGAGCGGCTGCGGGCCGGGCAGAGGCGAGAGCCGGTGCTGGCGGCCTGGGGCTTCACGCTCGAGGGCAAGAAGGTTCTCCTGCATCTGTCAACGGCGGCGTAAAAATGTACCGGCGCGGCGGCGTAAAAATGTACTGCGGGCTGGGTGGGAGCTTGTCCCCGTAGTCCATGGGAGGGACCCGCGCGCGGGGCGACGCGCCCTCCGCGCGGCTGGCGGCGGCCCGCGCGTGGGAGGGGCCTGTGGGCCCACGGGGGCAAGCGGGGTTATTCGGACGGGTGTTGGCGCCGGGACCGGCTCTGCTTGAGCCGGTCGCTCTCGCCGTTCATCTCCAGGATATGGACATGGTGGGTGATGCGGTCGAGCAGCGCGCCGGTGAGGCGCTCGCTGGCGAACACCGTCGTCCATTCCTGGAAGGGCAGGTTTGAGGTCACGATGGTGGCGCCGTTCTCGTAGCGCCGGCTGAAGACGTCGAACAGCAGCTCGCTTCCGGTCTGCGACAGGGGCACGTAGCCGAGCTCGTCGACGATCAGGAGATTGACCCTGGCGAGCTGGGCCTGGAGGCGGAGCAGCCTTTTCTCGTCGCGCGCCTCGATCAGCTCGTGGACCAGGTGGGGGGCGGTGGCGAAGCGCACGCCGAGGCCCTTCTGGCAGGCGGCGAGGCCGAGGGCGAGAGCGACATGCGTCTTGCCGACGCCGCTCGGGCCGAGCAGGATTACGTTCTCGCGGCGCGCGATGTACTCGCCGCGGGCGAGATCCAGCACCAGCATCTTGTTGAGCGCCGGGATCGCCTTGAAGTCGAAGCTCTCGAGCTGTTTGACGACAGGGAACCCGGCCTGCTTGATACGCCGCTCGACGAGGCGGCGCTCGCGGTTGATCAGCTCCAGTTCCACCAGTCGGGCGAGGAACTGGACATGATCCAGGCCCTCGGCCGCGCACTGGCGCGCCAGTTTCTCGTATTCCCGCGGGAAGGTCGGCAGCTTCAGCCGCTTCAGGTGATGTTCGAGCAGGATGCGGGGGGCCTCAGCCATGGCCGGCCCCTCCGGCCAGCAGGGTGGCGTAGTCGGCGCTCCGCGTGGCGGCGACGAAGGGCTGGGGCAGGTGCGGATAGCGCGACAGGTCGAGATGCGCCGGCCGCCTCTCGATGCGGGCCAGCAACAGGTGCTTGACCGCGTCGAAGCCGATCAGGCGTCGCTTCACCGCGTCGCGTACCGCGGCCGCCACCTGCGGTTCCGGGAAGTCTTCGTGCAGGCGCGGCACCTGGATGTATTCGCGCTTGCCGCGCGGCCCGAAGCGCGCCTCGAGGAGGCGGCGCAGCGGGTCGAAGGCCGGGTCGAGCTTCCATCCCCGCAGCGGCGCCGCCTGGTCCAGGGCGCCCGGCTTCTTCTCCAGCAGCGACAGATAGTGCAGCGGGTCGTAGACGACGTCGCCGCGGACATGGGAGCGCCGATGGCGGGCGACGATCTCGGCGCCGAGCGCGCTCTCGACCCGGTCGACATAGCCCTTCACCATGACCTTCTTGTGGGCGTGCGCCGCCGGCGCCGAGTAGTCCACCAGCCGGTAGCGCACCAGGGCCGTGGACGAGATCTGGCCCGGCACATGCTCGCAAGCCTCGAAGGGAACCGCCGGCAGATCGCGCAGGGCGTCGAGGTCGGCCAGCAGCGCCGCCGCCTGCCCCCCTGCCTCCAGCGCGTCGAGCCGCTCCAGGCAGCGCGCCAGCAGCCGCTCGTTCAGGACCGACAGGTCATGCACCTTCGGGATCGGCACCATGAACCGGCGCCGTGCCGTCTTCACCAGGGCCTCGACCTTGCCCTTGTCGTTGCCCTTGCCGGGCCGGCCGAAGCGGTCGCGGAACAGGTAGTGCGATTGCAGGTGGGTGAAGGCCTGCGTGCGCCGACGCGTGCCGTCGCCCAGGATCCGTGCCACCGCAAGCGTCGTGTTGTCATAGAGGATCGATCGCGGCAGACCGCCGAGGAAGGCGAAGGCGCTGACATGGCCGTCGAGGAAGGCCTCCGTCGTCTCCCTCGGATAGGCCTTGACGAACCAGACGTTGGAATGGGGCAGGATCAGGCAGAAGAAGGCAACCTTCTCCCGCCTGCCCCCGACCTCCACCACCGCCTCGCCGAAGTCGACCTGGGCATGGCCCGGCGGGTGATGCAGCGGCACGAAAGCCTCGCGTGTCGATTGCCGCCGGGCCCGGACATAGTCCCCCACGATGGTATAGCCGCCGGTGAACCCGTGCTCGTCCCGTAGCCGCTCGAATATCCGCTGCGCCGTGTGACGCTGCTTGCGCGGCACGTCCGGATCCGTGTCCGCCTCCAGGATCGCGTCGACGATGCCGGTGAACCCGTCCAGCTTGGGCCGCTTGACCGGCTTCGTCCGGCGGTAGCCCGGCGGCGCCGAGTAGCTCAGCATCTTCTTCACTGTCCGGCGGTCGATGCCGAACCGCCGGCCCGCCTCGTGATGACTCAGACCCTCGTCGACAACCGCCAGTCGAACCGCCGCATAGAGCTCCACGCCGTACATCCCCCGCCCCTCGTCGCAACCGACAAAGGACCATGAATGGCGCATGTTGCGCCGCCGCGACCAGACCGTCCGGTCGCTCCGCGTGGAGCATTATTCCTCCGCCGTTAACATCGCGGCGCGCCGGCTGTAAATCGGCTTTGAAGTTTGACCCTCGATCGGCGTCCAATATTGCCCCCCCTGAGTGGCACGGCGGAGGTTGTCCCGGTAGTCAACAGGGGGGACCCACGCGGCTTCGTGTAGCGCCCTGCGCTACGCGGAGCGAAGCCGCGTGGGGGGTGCCTGTTGGCCCACCGGGGCAACCGGGCCGCGGGGACGGCCGGCGCCGGACTATGAACTGTTCTTGAAGCGCCAGCTCTCATTGAAAGCCGTTTGACATCGTATGCGGCTTCGAGCGTCCCGCGCTCCGCCGCCAGCCGGCGCAGCAGAAGCTGAAGCGCCGGGCATCGACGCGCAGCTCCGCCGCCAAGCCATGCGGTTTGCGTGGGTAGGTCGCGCTGTGCAGCTCGCCGCCGCAATGAGGGCAGCCCGCCGAGCGGCAGGACGCCGCCTCGGCCTCGTCAGCCTGACCAACAACTCCGCCGAGCGCGCGCTCAGAGGGATTGCTTTGGGCAGAAAGTCGTGGCTGTTCGCCGGCTCCGACCGTGGCGGCGTGCGGGCGGCCGCGATGTACACCCTCATCGGCACCGCCAAGCTCAACAATGTCGATCCGCAGGCCTGGCTCGCCGATGTCCTCGGCCGCATCGCCGGGACGCCGCAGAGCCAGCTCGACGAACTCCTTCCGTGGAACTGGCAAGACAACCGGCAGCACGATCAGGCTGCATAGGCCGAGACCTCCGCCAGGCGCTTCCTCATCGGCAATACCCCGCCGCCAAACTCAGCCCGAAATACCCCGCGGTCTTCAGCGGATGCATACGAAGCCGCGGTAATCCTGGCGATTGACGGCATCCCGGATGACAGCGCCAACTAGGGTTGTCAGTCGCGAAGCTTCGGGATCTTTCCACCCCGTTGCGTGGGCAATCTGGCATGCGCGGCGCAGCATCCCGCTGCCGTCATGGCCGCTCGCCGGCCGGTCCTCGTTGAAGAATTCTCCCTTACCGTCAAGAACAAGCTGCACAGCTTCGCAATATGCATCGATCGCGTGACGCGCGACGACCGCAAGCTTTCGATCATTGTACCAGACGATATCCGCCAGTCGCGCCCGGAGTCTGGGATTCTGGATGCCGAGCACGAGTTCGGCAACGACGGCGGACTGTTCGCCCGAAGATCGGCCGGGATCATGCTTCGCTGTCCATTCATGACGAACTGAGGGCCGCAGGGCTCCGATCGGTCTTCGGGCTTGAAGTGGATTTGAACGATGGCAGAGAGAAGCCCAAAGACGCGGGCGGCAGTGGTGCTACCGCTTTTCTCATGTTCGGAGACGGCAGTTTGGTATAGGTCGCCCAGACTCCAGAAGTCCAAATTATTGCTGTCGCGTATTGGGGCTTCGACATCGACAGCCGAGAATTCATCACCGGTAACTGTCATAATGGGAGCCTGCGGTTCGTCTACACGCGAGTACTGTCGTTCCGTTTCCATTTGGTGCCCCGGTGTGCGTTCGTTCGGCAACTTTTCGCTGGTACGGGTATCGCCGGAAGACAATTCCACTCGGAAAATCGGACGCTTGAGGAGGTTCACTACCATCGCCAGTGCGCTCTCAAATGCACTCACATGGGCGATCTTTATCCGAACAGGAACCACTTTGGATGCGGACTTCGACAGATTGCTTGCCTGAATGCGAAACGAGAGCGCACCTTCCGTCTTGCCTTGGTCGACTGGCAGGTGGATCTCGCCGTCAAAGGGTTCTTCCCCATCGTCATGGCGCCATTGATCGCAGCACAAGGAGAACGATGATCGTGGTGACGATGGTCGGTGAGGTTTGTAGTAGAAGGCATTGGGATCACGCGAGGGCGGCGGCACGTCTAAACCGCGTAGCAAGGAATCGTGCCTCAGTGCCGGAAGGTGCCACATGTTCGACATTTGGTATAGTGAACGCCTAAACGCATCAAGGGCCCGAAGCGCATCTCCTGGTTGTCCGTCGATCATCCGCTGCCATTGACCGCTTGGAGCGACCGGTGGTCGGGGCAGCTCCTCCGCTTTGTGATCGCTTAACTCGTCATCTTCGCCACTCTGCGCGTCGTCCTCATCGTCGGTCGAGGGTGGTTGAATCTGGAAGTGTCCGTGAGCCTCGATCGTGACAAGGGCATCGGTCGCTGGGCGAGTTCCGACATTTGCAGCAAGAAATGAGAACTCCAGCAATGCCGCTTGGTGTTGAAGCATCCGGTGATGGTTCCGAAGAATCTGTTCACACTGGTCCAGCCACTCGGGATAGGCTTCTTCACGGTACTTCCCGATTTCCTCTTCCGTAGCTGGGACAAATACCTCCTTGGTATTTCCAAACAGATTATCCAGAACCGTCTGCCGTTTCGCAGCACGTTCCACTGGTTCCCGTGAGCCAAATTTTGATCCCAACGGAAAGCGTCCTTTCAGGCGTTGCATCAAGTTATCAACTTGGTCATCGCTAAGCGGTTCGAACCACGTAAAGGAGGCACAATAGCACTCAAGTTCAGTGCTCGACTGGTCCACGCAACGGATCCAGAATGACGGTTCGGTCTTTTTGAGCCGTGCAATTTCGGATTCTAGGGAAGACAACTTCTTTTCAATCTCGGTCGACTCGGGCTGCAGTAACCAGTTCTCCGGTATGAGGTCCGACGATAGATCGAGGCCTTGGGCCGTGTATAGAGGATTAGTATCGTGACTGAGCAAACGTACATCGGCACCTTCATGGTTTCGTGCAAACTCATAGAGGGTACCCACCAGCTGATCGTCTCTCTCCTGAAAATTCAGACGCTCTTCGAGGTCCCGACTGTAGGTGTGTTGCGGCTCAACGGAGAGAATGACGCGAGGACTTGCGTCAAGAATAATCTTCTGCCCGTCGTTCCGCATCTCCCGAAACATGGCTGACGTGGCTCGGGCACGATTTCCAACACGATCATTACCCTTATTCTTGAGGTTGTTGATCTCTCGCAGTACCGGGCTGCATACAATCAGACGTACTTCCTCAAAACCATTCCAAGGCGTCCAGTCGAGCTGTTCCAATGGGCGGCATTGAAGGAATAAGTTCGTATCCACAAAATAGCTGACGGTTGAAGTGCTCACGATGCCTTCCACGTCTTCAATTGTTCGACGATGGCCTTCCTCAGTATCAGATTGGGGAAATCTCCTGTACAATGGATAGTGGGCGCGTTAGGGGACATTAGGGAATTATTGCACCTAGTCCCGAAAGCGAGCCAAGCGGTAACGAAAGCTTCAAATGGGCTAATTTGCCGTTTCCTTAATCCACCGTGCAGGTCTAAGAGCAGGGGAATCGCGCCCGGTCGGCGCGCTTCGGTTCCGGCACCGGAAACGCCACCAGCTGAACGGTCTATTCTATGCTGCACACCTGTAGTTATAATTCTTTGAAATATATATTTTTCTTCCGCGAATATGCACCTAAAATCGGATCCTAGGTGCTTTCGTACCCCGATGCAACAACCAACGGGAGGCTGAACTATGCCTGCCACCCGCCTGACCCAGTAGCGGTTCGGCAATCTCAAGCCGAGTGGGAAAGTCGGAGACATTCGCGAGACCTCATTCCTCGTCGGACACTTCGCTGTCCGCAATGCTTGCCGCCGTGCGCGCCTCAGGTAGCATTACGTTGTGTTCCGTCATGAATTCACGCTCTCCGTCAATCAGGGTCTCGAGCCGTGCCCGAATGAGACGGGTTGATTCGCCGCTCCGAATCCACGGGAGCGAGTCGTCCGGAAACCCGTGTGACGGAAGGACCTCCTTCAACGTGTCGTCATCCAGCAACTTGAGTCTCAGAAGCGCTTGCCCGACTTGATACTTATCGAAGAACATTCGGTTGGCAGGACTGCTCAGAAGATCCTTGGGGAGCTCCGAACTAGACGACACGTACCCCACCGCCCGGGTCCCGTGATCGGAAAGCAGTTGACCGGGATCACGGTCGTCTAAACTTTGCATCGAGCGTGGTCGAAGCGAAGCCAGATAGAGCAGAAATGCGCGTACCCGAGCACTGCGACCATCGAAGCGTTCGGGAAACGGACGCGCCGGCGCGTCCAGATCGACAGCGCTGAACCCTGTTCCCGTACCGTCGGCAAGCTTGCGAATTTCGGCCAATGCGCGGGTCGCCTGCGCGGTATTAACTCCGCCAAACCAACCGGTAAATGCAGTCACCCAGAACCAGCGGCACAGCAAGCCGAGCGCGTCGGGTTCCGGCTCCGGGCACAGCCGAAAAAACTCGCCGAGCAGTACGAGCTGGAGTCCATAAGGAAGCAATCGATCAGACGTGACACCGAGTTCCTTCAGAAAAACGAGTGCACGCTTGATTCCTGATTCCGCCGATTCGAAGGCATCCGGAAGCATCTCTCGAACTTCGGGTTTGACCATGAGATCGGCCCAGTCCTTTGCATAGATATCTCGACCGAGGGCCGCCAGCACGGCCCGGAGCAAGAGGACGCGATCGAGATCGCCAAATCCCCTGCCTTCAAGCTCGTCCTTGAACTCGTCCAGCTTCCTAGCCAGATGGAACTGCCCTTCCTGATAGGTTAGCGCGGAGACCATCTCGTCGGCCGCCATTTTGCGGCCCTTGCGGTTGAGTCGCGCGAAGACAGTCACGGCGCTATCAAGATCCGCCTCGCGAATCCGTATGAGAGGAAGCTGATAGTCTCGAAACGCACTCGCCAAACGGTCGGCCTCAATGAGCCACCGCCGCGCCTCGCTCGGGTCATTGGCTCCCTCTTCGATGCGACGGCAGGCGGTGATGAATCCAGCTGTGTCGAGCAGACTTCGAACCGGAAAATGCCGCGACTCGACCTTTTCCGGCGGTATCGGGAGGAACTCCCGCCTGTCGAGATCGCAGTACAGGCGCCAATTGACGTCGTCTACTATCGGTTCCGCCTCGTCCGTCAGACGCAACGTGCCCACAAGTGTCGACACGCGCTGCTGGCCATCAAGAAGGTAGCCGACCTGTCCGCCCGGTGGAGAGCTGATTTCGATAGGTCCGACTGTTGATGCGCTCTCGATCGTGATTTCCGTGTCCCAAATGAGGATCGAGCCGATCGGAAACCCGCGAAGAACGCTGTCGAGCAGATCATGCAGGTCGGTCTGCTTCCACACAAAGGCGCGTTGGAATCTCGGCACACGGATTTTCCCGGCCGCAACGTACTCCACGAGCTTGCCCAGAAAGATGACCTCGGGCAGGACGTCGGTTCTGCCGCCGGTGTCGTTGGGCATTTAGACCTCTCCTCGAATCAGATCGATTCCGTGCTTGAGATCTTCTTTTCCGCGCGCAATCAATTCACTCTTCGCCTGCACCGTCCACGCCCTCCAGCATTCGAATACACTTGGTCCGAATCCATTGGAGAGGGTCGCTAGGTCGGCATCCGACAACCCCTCAAATAGCTCCGTTTCAGCCACGCTTGGCGCCGCTGACAGGCCGTTCTTCATGTCGAAAAAATTCTTTTGGTCGTCGCTGAGTCCGGCCCATGCGTCGACCTGGTGGGCATGGTCTGCACCCGCGTCTTCCCGCTCCGCGAGGAGAATTCTAGGAAGGTAGTTCTCGGCTTCGCGCTTGGCCAGTACCCAGCACGGAACATTGCGCATGTTGCAAATGCGTTGCAGTCTTCGAGCGTCATGGCTTGCGCTATCGTTTGGAAACTTGCGGTCGCTGTCGATGACTGCGACCAATCTCGGACGGTACGGCACTGCTTGAATTCGGCGTTCGACCTCGTCAGGCATTTCCCCCTTGCCGCCCACACTATCGAGTCGAATAGGCTCTCGCCTTCGCCGGCAGTATTTAAAAAGCGTTTTGTCGAGTTCGGTCACGACACGCCACAGGAATGCACCGTCGCTATTCCGATTCTCGACGAGGATCACGAGCGGTTCTTCCGCGAGATGCAACGCGTCCTCTGGATTGAGTTCATCCGATCCATCGGGGTGCATCGTCACTCGCATCCGCCTATTGTGCAGCCTGGAAGTCCATGCATCGCGCTGAACCGATGCAACAAACAATTCGTGTACTCGTTCACCTTGG
>CBDDDJ010000005.1:0-2718066 GCA_965226475.1 Alphaproteobacteria bacterium
CTTCCAGAATCCGATCGATGATCCCCGTGAACGGACCCAGCTTCGGCCGCCGTGGCGGCTTGCCGCGGCGATACCCCGGCGGCACCGAGAACGACAGCATCTTGCGTACCGTCTTGCGGTCCAGCCCGAACACCCGCGAGGCCTCGCGGGTGCTCATCCCCCTCGACACGACACGCCCGCCGGACCCGCGCGTACATCTCCACCCGATACATCCCCCCGCCTTCCAGTCAGAGCAACCCTGACAGAAGGCTATACGCGGTCCCATTTTGGTCCGCCACAGCCGGATCGACCGGCCGCTTCAGTGGGGGATTATTGCGCCGCCGTTCTCACGTAGGCCAGACCCGTGCCGGGCGAGGTGGCGGCACTCATCGCCGCGACCTCCGCCGCCCCAAAGGGCCGAAGGTCTCCGTCTTGGCCTCCAGCAGTTCCACCTGCATGGTCAACTCTCCGATCCGCTTCATGGCGCTATCCAGTTCCGCCTGCACCGGATCGCCCTTGCGTTGCTTGAGCGAGGCGTCGATCCCGCCGATCGCTTTCTCACGCCACTGCTCGAGCCGGAAGATCTCTACGCCCAACTGGCGCGACAGAAGTTGCACCGGCTCGTCACGCAAAAGCCGCGGAACGACCTCACGCTTGCGCGCCACCGTCCATCGCTGGCCAAGTCCCAGCGGGCCTGCCGGCAAAGCCTGGCCTGGGGAAAACGTGGACGAGCCAAGCTCGCCCGCATTTACCACAGGCCCATCAACAGCAACTTTCTTCTCAAAATTATCGGCCATGTTCCGGTCCTCCTTGGACACTTCGATTAAGCCAATTCTGTGTCCAAGGAAATCGGGTCCGACTCAGTGCGATCGTTTCCACTACCAGCATCTCCCCCACCTCGTCTGTCCAAACAACGAGGTGTGTTAAAAATCACAAAACCAGGGGGGTCAATTTTGGACGCCGATTACCCCACCAAGGGGGTCAATATTTCACGCCGATCAACACCTCCCGGAACAGCGCTTCCACCTTGGCGAGTTTCGCCCTGAGCTCTTCGCCATTGATCATCGCAAACCGCCAGACCGGACCTCCGACAATACCAGCGAACCCGAGCTTCGCTGTCCATGCTGGAACCGCGGCAAAGAGGACCGGAACCCCGTCCATGATACATTGCGGACCGGTTTCGAGACGCTTCCCGACAGGGTACACGGGTTCGACTACAGTGCGCCGTCGGGGACACGATGCGGGGTTGCGGCCGGTGCGGAGCCGAAGCAGATCGATCTCAATCTCGGGATGTGATCGTCCATCCGACGCCCAAACCGGGCGCAATTTGGCAACCTGACCCGTGGCTGTCCGGGGCGAGCCCGGCAAGGCGCTTTCCGAAGTCCGGAATAATTGCGGCGCCGGCTATGCGAACGGCGCCACGCCTTCGGCCGCGGCCGCCTCGTTCAACTGGCGGTCCAGGCTCGCCAGCGGGCAGCCTTCCCGGATCGCGAGAGCCAAATAGCTGGCGTCGTAGGCTGTCAGACGGTGACCGCGCGCCAGGGCCATGACGCGATGGTCGTCCAACTCGCCCGGACTTTGGATGGGAAGGCGGCGGATCCGGGCCATGGAAGCGTCGGCATGGCGTTCGTCGATTCGCCCCCGGCGTTCGGCCGACAATAGCAGGTTGCGCAGCTCGTGCCAGAACAGGCTCGGAACCATCGCCGTCTCCTCGGCCAGCCGGTCGAGCGCCAGATCGGCCAGTGCCGCTTCCTCGTCCGGCAGCAGCCATGCGGCCGCGACCGAAGCGTCGGGCACGAAGGCCATCAGCGTGTGTGCCCCTCATGGCGCCAGGACAGGATCTCGGACGTCGTCACGGCCTGCTGCCTGGACCGTTCCCGGCGCAGGGTCGCGCACAGCGCGGCATGGTCCTGTCCGCCATTGATCCCCGTGACGCGGGCGATCGGCGTCTGACCGCGGCAAATGACGAGATCCTCGCCGGCTTCCACTTCGGCCAGCAGCGCGGACAGGTGCGTCTTCGCCTCGCCGATCTTCACGTGACGCGTCATGTCTTGCGTACTCCTTAGTCCGGCCTCGTTCCGAAGGGGCAGGCCTGTATCGAGCCTGACCCCGGCTTCGGCCGGCATGCTAGGGTCGATACCCGGCTTGGTCAAGCGCTTGGTCTGTTTGAACGGCGGGCAGTTCGTGCCGCTCGGTCTCCAGCCGGTGCCGCGCGGCTTTTTCAGGTTTGCAACGCCACCAGACCAATTCGCGCAAACGGCATCGCTGCCGACCACCCATCCGCGCTTCGCGTCATATGAGCGCGGCGCGATGCGCCCTGAATGTTGGATCGGCGGAGCCGCCGGCCGCGGCGCGCCGACGGATCGGAAGTGCCGCGGGTCCCGGATGCGGGCCTCGTCCGCCCCGGCCATGCGCGTGTCCTGTATCAGTCGGCTGTGGGGCTCGCGAGCCGCCGGCTCGCGCCCCTCCGACGATGCCCCCGGGGAGTTGCCCGTCACATCAATGAAATTGTCCAGTGCCGACGCGCGATCACGGCGGACACTGCGCTGCGCATGGAGCGGGCGCTGGGCATGACGGCAGAGTCGTGGCTGGACCTGCAGCGGCTATACGATCTCGACCACGCACGAGCGGTGCTCGACGTCTCGGATATCGAACCGCTGGTTGCAACCGGCTAGACCGAGGGCTAGCTGACCCGGTCCTCGCCCGTCAAAATTTGGAGCGGACCGATGAGGCTCGATGCTGGCGTCGGATTGCTACGAGAACGGACGACCGGTGTTCCGAAAACGCCGACGCTGGCGGTTTCAGACGACAAACGTGCCCCCGAATGCGCTGGAGTTGGATTCAATCCGCTTTCGGCTTGCTTACGGCACGCTCTATCGGATCCTGCTGTCGGCTCCAAAGGACCAGATTTTCTTTATCTAAATCAGTTCTGTAAGTGGATATCTTAGGAATGAGGATGAGCCCTCATACTCAGGCTCTCCTCTCGAAAGTTGAGCGGTGGCCTCGAGACGAGGCCTTCAACTAGGTTACAGCGTCAGCCGCAGATGTACAGCATCAAGCGGCACGCTGACAAGCATATCGGACCTTCTCCGCCGTGTCGATACAGACAAGGGCTCCTCCGCGTAGGTCGCCTTGGCAACGAGCATCCTCGGATACCAGTTGCCCCTGCGGTCCACATGGGTGGAAGACTGCCAAGTCGTCTACTCCCTCCACGGCTTCTTGTCGCCTGCGCCCATCCCCCGAAGGGTCGAGCAGGCGAACGCAACCACAACTACTGAATCATTTCAAGCACCGAATTTCAAGCACCGAATTCGATCGACAGGTCAATCAGTTGGCGGTTGTGGCTGATCGGCACCACAACCCGAAAATCCCAGCTTTCTCCGGCTACACGGAAGCGAGTTCGGATGGACCGGTCGAATCCGCCGCATTGCCCGGCATGCGGCGATATGCCGGCAGGCGCAAGCCGGGCGAGGACCGATCCGGCGCGGCCGTTTTTAAATCACCGCTCGTACCCGAATCGGTGCTCAGGGGAGAACCGTCGCATCGATACCCTTGGCGGAGCTTTAAGGCAGTATGTCCGCGCCGATGCTGGCGGCAACCCGGGCCGCCGATTCCTGCACCGAATCGCGCGCGAGATGGGCATAGCGAGCCGTCGTCTGGATCTTGGTGTGCCCCAGCAACTTGCCGATCATCGGCAGGCTCTCGCCCAGCGCCAGGGCACGTGAGGCGAAGCTGTGTCGGAGGTCGTGGAGCCGGACGTCTTCAAGGTCGGCGCGGTCCCGCACGCGATACCAGTGGTAAGCGATGTGCGACAGCCGCGTGCCCGGTTTGCGGCCCGCGATCACCCAGGGATTGTCGGCAGCGTGCGGCAAGCCTGCCAGAACCCTCGCCGCCGCCGGCGACAACGGAACCACGCGCGGACCGGTCTTGCTGTCGCGGAGCCGGATCTCGCTCACCTCGAGATGCACGTCCTCCCACCTCAGGGTCATGATCTCGCTGCATCGGCACCCGGTCAGCATCAGCAACCGCAGCGCCGCCGCCGCGTACACCGGAAGCCGTTCCTCCGCCTCCAGCTCGTCCAGCACCCGGCCGAGACGGCGGAACTCCTCCTCCGTCAGGAAGCGCTCAAACCGGCGCGACCTGTACTTGGTGACGAAGCGGCAGGGGTTGCCACCCGCCGGGACCAACCCCCACGCTTCCGCCTGATTGAAAATGCGCGACAGAGCGCCGACCGCCTCGTTCGCCGCGGCGGGCGTCATGCGCAGACGGTGGTGCAGGTCGGCGACATGTTCGCGCCCGAGCGCGGCTGCCGGCAGCTTGCCAAGCGTGGGCAAAATGTACTTGGCGATCACCCGGCGATATCCCCTGGCCGTGTTCGGCTTGCAGCGCACCGCCACATGCTCCCGGAGATATCTTTCCGCGAGTTCGCCCACCGTCGGCCCGGCTGCCGTGCCCGGCCGAGGCTCCAGCTCCTCCCCCGCCTTGATGCGGGTCAGCAACATCGCCCCCCGCCGCCGTGCCTCGTCGGCGGAGATCACCCCGTGCCGACCGACCGCAATCCGCTTCGACCCGCCGGGCCCGCGGCCCTGCACCAGATAGACCCGGGTTCCCGAGCGATACACCCTCACCCCGAAGCCCGGAAGATCCCGATCCCAGTAGATGACGTCCTTGCCCTCGACAGACAGCCGGTCGACAACGCGATTCGACAGCGACCGGTATTGCAGCTTCGCCATGCCTCCGCTCCCTTTCCACGAATCCGCCTGTTACGCCTTGGCTCTCTGCGCGGCGCTCTCCGTCCGCAGGATGTCGGCCTCGATGCTGCCGCCCACCCGGGCCACCGCGGTCTTCTCGGCGTCCCGCGCCAGGTGCGCGTAACGCGCCGTGCTCCCGACGTCGGTGTGCCCGAGAAGCCGCCCGATCATGGTCAGGCTCTCGCCGAGCGCCAGGGCCCTGCTGGCGAAGGAGTGTCGCAAATCGTGGATCCGCACGTCTTCCACCCCGGCCCACGCCCGCACGCGATGCCAGTACGTGGTGAGTTGCGACAGGCGCCTGTCCGGTTTGGCCCCGGTGAACACCCAGGAGCTCCGCGGAACACGGTCAATCCCTGCCAGAACGTCTATCGCGGTGGGGGTCAAAGGCACCATGCGCGCGCCCGTCTTGGCGTCACGCAGGCGCAGCTCCCCCGCCTTCCGGTCCACATCGTCCCATCGCAGGGTTAGAATCTCGTTGAGCCGGCACCCGGTCAGCATCAGCAACCGCAGCGCCGCCGCGGCGCGCGCCGATAACGGACCCTCGGCTTCCAGGACGCACAGCTCGCAGCCTATCCGCCTGTATTCATCCTCCGTGAGAAATCGCTCGCGCTTGCCTTCCTTGTACTTGCGCACGAAACGGCAGGGGTTGCCGCCAGCCGGAGCCAGCCCCCAGTCCTCGGCCAACGAGAACATCTTGGACAGCACCATAAGCGCACGGTTCGCTGCCCGGGGGGTGTTGCGGAGCTCGTAGTGCAGCGCCGCCGCTTCGGACCGGCCCACCGAAGCGATCGGCATCTTTCCCAGCGCCGGCAGGATGTGGTTGTCGAGCGATCCCCGGTAGATCCCCTGGGTGTGCGCGTTACAGTTCACCGCCACATGCGCCTCCATGTACCGCTCCGCCAGATCGGCAACGGTGAACGCGGGCTCCGGCGGTGCCGCCACCGGGTTCTCGCCCCTTTTGATGCGGTCGATGACGGCAACCGCCTGTTTGCGCGCCTGCTCGACGGTGAGCTCGCCATGCCGGCCCAGGGTAATGCGCTTCGATCCGCCCGGCCCGCGGCTCTGCACGACATAGATCTTGCGCCCGGACGGATAGACGCGAACTCCGAAGCCGGCCAGTTCGCGATCCCAGAAGACCGCGTCCCTTCCCTCGACGGCCAGCCGGTCGACGGTTCGTTTGGAGATTGTGAGCTCGGCTCGTCTTGGCATCGGATCGGGTCCCCGTTCGCTTCTCGCTGCCGATCGCCGTCTTCGGTATCGTAAGCACTACGGAAGCGAGCGGCATCAAACACGTGCGCATTGGAGCACGTGTTTGGCGCGAGGTCAATGGATCAGAGAAGACATCAAGCTATTGAAATAGCGTCATTTATCATACCTCTGCGTATGTTGGCGCACGCGTGTCGCCGAAAGTCAGTTTAATATTTATACTTGAGGAGAGCCTTGAAGATGTCTACACAAAAAAAATTGATCACGCTGTGCTTCGCGGCCGTATTCACGCTCGGCCTCGCGGCGTGCGGCGGCGGCGGCAGCGACAGAGCGGAGACGCCGCCGGTAGTGACGCCGCCGGTAGAGATGCCGGGTCCGCTGACGCCCCTGGAACAGCTCACGGCCGCGCGGAGCGCGGTTGCGGCTGCGCAGGCGTTAGTCAGTAGCGCATCCACCCCCACGGAGAACGCCGCGGCTTACAGCGCTCTTGCGGCGGCTCAGGCGCAGCTTGCGACTGCCGAGAGCATTCCGGAGAACCAGATCGCACTCCACTCCCAGCAGGGTTTGGTGGACGAGGCGTTGACGGCGGCGCAGGCGGCGGTTGACGGCTTGTCGAACGCCTCCACCGACGACGAAGTGGCGGCGGCGGAAGCTGCGGTCGCGGCGGCGCAGGCGGCCCTTGATGCGGCGTCGGCTCTGCCGGCGGACGATTCCCGGCATGCGTCGGTCATGGGTGTGTCCGACGGTCTCGGGGATGCCCTGATGATGCGGACCGCGGACATGGAGACCGAGGCGATTAACGCCATGATCTCCACGGCGCAGACGGCCGTCGGCGGTCTGGACCGAGTTACCTCGTCCGGAGCGGATATCGAAGCGGCGAGAGCTGCGGTGGCGGCGGTTATGGCCGAAATTGCAGGGTCAACCGCGCTGACGGAGGCGCAGAAGACTGCGCTGAGCGCACAGATCTCGATGGCCAATACGGATCTTGGGGACATTGACGACTTCCGGTCGACGGCGGACGGGCAGTTGATGGTCGCCGAAGCGGCGCTTGCTAGCGCGCGGGAACTGGTGGATTTGCTGACGCCTAGCTCGACGGCGGCCGAGGCCGCTGCTGCGTACGGCGCGCTGGGAGCGGCACAAGTGGCGATTCACGGTGCGAGAAACCTTCCGGCGAACCAGATCGCGGCCTTGCAGAAAATGGTCGATGATCTGACGATGGAACTCGGCAATCAGAACACGGCGTCCACTCAGCGGACGGCTGTGACGGATGCGCTGGCCGATGCGAATGCTCTCATAGCTGGCCTCAATGACGAATCCTCTGCAGAGGACGTGGCAGCCGCGAGGGCCGAGGTCGAGAAGGCGCAGAGTGCTCTTGCTGCGGCCACGGGTTTGTCGCAGTCGGAGAGGGACGGCCTGACGTCGTTGGTCAATACCGCCAATTCGTCGGTCACTGGCTACGAAACGATAGTGGCAGCCCGGCCTGATCCGATGGTTGTAATGGCGTTGACCGAAGCGGCGAAGACCAAAACGACGGAAATCGAAGCCGAGGCAAAGCAGGGGATGGGTGATGAGCCGGTTGACGCCGGTCTCGGTGGCACTGCAGCAGTCGACGAGGACACCTATATGCTCGACATCTCACGCGAAAAGGACATGGGGGCGACGATCAAGATCACCGACCCCGCGATGGTGGGCGAAGACCAACCGGAGTTCGTGAAGCAGGACGTGGACTTGGGTGCTAAAACCACCATGCACGTTCGCGAGATGGAGGCGGATGAGGACGACGGCACCGTGGAAGATGAAGTCGTGGTCGTCACCACCGACATCGATGCGCCGAGAGCGGTGGCGTTCGCGAAGTGGCGGGATATGGATGGTGACACGCCTCAGGTGCTGGACGTAATGAAAGACGACGGCGAAGCGCCAGATATGAGCGAGGACGAGACTGCCAACGCCCTTGACGTTGTTGATATCGACGCCTCGGCCCTCGTGACAAGAATGATGCCTGTGCGCTCCATCTCGGCTGCAACGGTCGATTACTCTCAGGACAACCCGGACGAGCCGACCATGGATGTGGACGAAGGTTTGCACGACGGCACCTACAACGGGGCTGAGGGCACGTTCAGGTGCACGGCAACTGACGCTCCGTGCACGATCACGTTCGACGACAAGGGCAAGGTCAGTGGCGCGAGTGACAACTGGGTCTTCATTCCCGATATGGACGCGACCTCTGACGAGCCCGACTACGACTACCTGAACTACGGCTTCTGGCTTGCCCGGACCAAGAACGCGGACGGGACGGTCAAGTCGTATGACGAGGTCGAGACCTTCGCCGATTCGTCTATTACCGACGTCAGTAACGTTGCTGATGTCACTGGCAGCGCGACGTATATGGGCGGTGCCACGGGCGTGTTTGTGAAGAACGTGCACAATCCCGATAGTTCTATCGCATCGGCGACCTCCGGCCTCTTCACGGCTGACGCCGAGCTGACGGCTATCTTCGGTCAGGTGCTGGATCCCGATGACGACGACAAGGGAACCATCGCGGCCAACCTGCTGGACACCATCAGCGGGACGGTGTCGGACCTCCGGAACGATGCGGACGAGGTGATCAACGGCAGTTGGACGGTCAATCTCATGAAGGGCGGCATCGAAGACGCCGGCACCTTCTCCGGGATGACCACGGGTGACGGTACTTACAGCGGCACCTTCCATGGGGACGTGATGCCTGTGGATCATGACGATGACCCCGACACGGACAGCATCGTTCCCAAGCCGCACACCGTGGTCGGCGAATTCGACGCCGTCTTCAGCAACGGCTCGGTTGCCGGCGCCTTCGGGGCGAGGGCGGAGTAGAGACCCTCGTCAGGCAGGTCGGGTTCTCGATATGAGACCCTGATCCTGCCAGCAAGCGTAGTTCTCGAGAGGGTGGCAGGTTTTGCCACCCTCTTTTTCTTTCCCTTCATCCCGTTTCGAAAGTGGTAGACGATGTCCATCCGCCCCCTCCTCCGCGTGCTTGCGGCCTCCGCGCTCCTGCTCCTCCCCGCGGCGGCGTCGGTCGCCGAGAAGGTCCCGCCCCCCTCGCCGTCGACGGTCGGCAAGTCGGTCAAGACCGAGATCGCCAAGGCGCGCGCCCTGATGAAGCTGCGGCGCTACGACCTGGCGCTCGCCGTGCTGCGCCCGCTGGTGCAGGACCCCAGGCATCGGAACAGCGTGCTGTTCCTCACCGGTATCGCGGCGCTGGAGCACTCGCAGAAGAAGGGCCGGGAGGCGAAGTCGCGCGACACGCTGCTGAGCGAGGCCATCGCCTATTTCCGCACCATGTTGATCCGCAATCCCGGGCTGGTGCGCGTGCGCCTCGAGCTCGCCCGCGCCTTCTTCCTCAAGGGCGAGGACGATCTGGCACGGCGTCACTTCCTGCAGGTGCTGGCTGGCAAACCGCCGGCCGCGGTGGCGCTCAACGTCAACCGGTTTCTCGTCCAGATCCGGGCGCGCAAGCGCTGGAGCCTGCGCGTCGGCATGGCGCTGGCGCCCGACAGCAATATCGGTTCCAGTTCGGATGAGCGGATCATATTCATCGAGGGCCTCCCCTTCCGCCGCAACCAGGAAGAGCTGACCTCGTCCGGCATCGGCATCTCGGCCTGGGCGGGTGGAGAATACCAGTACCCGCTCGCCGCTCGCTGGCGGCTGCGGGCGGGCGGCGACTTCTCACGCAGGGAATACAAGAAGAGCGAGTTCGACCGGATGACCGTCGCCGGGCATGTCGGTCCGCGCTGGCTGATCGGCCGGGCCAGCGAGGCGAGCCTGCTCCTGAGCGGGCTTCATCACTGGACGGGGTCGGGGTTGGGGGAGCCTTCCCACTACGATATCGGCCTGCGCGCCGAGGCCCGTCACCGCTTCAGCCGACGGACGACGGCGACTGTTCGCGCCTCCCGGCACGAACGCCGCTACGACGTGCGCACGCATCTCGACGGGCCGGTCACGGATATCTCCGTGGGCGCGTCGTGGGTCGCGACGCCGACGCTACGGATCGATGGGGCGGTCGGCTGGGGGCGCGAGCAGCCGGAGAGCCAGACCCACCGCCACAGCCGCCGCTGGGTGCAGGCCGGCTTCACGACGTCCCTCCCCTGGGGCTTCACTCTGGGTGGCAGCGGCACGCTCAGGTGGACGGACTACGAGGGCAACTGGTTCCCCTTCACCGAGGACGGCTCGTCTCGAAGCGACCTGCTTCGCAACCTGCGCCTGTCGGTGTACAACCGGTCCTTCACCCTGAAAGGCTTCAGCCCGCAGCTCTCGCTGGTGCGGGAACAGCGGACCAGCAATGCCCAGCTCCACGACTACGAGCGCACCTTCGTCGAGCTGCGCTTCGTGCGGCTGTTCTGAGGCGGTGCAGCGGCCAGCCGATCTCGAGGAACGCCTGGCTCGGATCGAGGAGAAGATGGCCACGCGGGACGATTTGGGCGAACTCAGGGCGCGCCTGGAGAAGCGCGGCCCGCCGGGAATGCGCTGGGCCGCCGGCGCGGTGTTCGGCGCGGCGATCACGGTGGGTTTCCCGATCCTGATATTCACGCGGTGAGGGGGACGATCCGTGCCGGCGGCTCTTCGGCGCCGGCACACCGGGCCGCCGCGTCGGCGGCGACGGTTGGCAATGGGAGGGTTGGACATGTCTGTGCACGGGAAGCTGACGATGGCGATCTTCGCCGGCGCGCTGGCGCTCGGGCTCGCCGCCTGCGATGGCGGCGGCGGGTCGGGTCTGACGGACACGATGGAAACGCCGCAATCGGCCGCCGCGTTGCAGCGGGCGGCGATCGCCGCGGCCATTCAAGGCGCGCGGACCGCGGTGGGCGCGCTGGTCGACACCGCCGCGGCCGCCCCGATCGCGGCCGCCGAGACGGTGGTTGCGGCGGCGAGGGACGCGGTGGCGGATGCCGACGCTCTCACCGCTGCGGAGAAGGACGCGTACGCAACAACGATTTCGGTGATCGAAGGGAACCTTGTGGCTGCCCGGTCGCGCATCGCGACGGCACGGACCGAGCTGCGGAGGGCGATGGCCGAAGAGGTCGCGAAACTCCGCCCCGCCCTCGATGACGCCCCTATATCCGCGATCGCCGCCAGCGTGGAATACGGCACGGCCCCGACGATGACAGGGACAATCCCTGGGACCCCGGCGACAACCGTCATGGGGCTCACGACCGCCGCGGTCGAGGGCAGTGCGTCGACCGAAGGCGGCTGGACCGGCGGCGCCTACAGAGCGGCCGACGGAACGGCGGCCGACGAGATCGTCTTCCACACCGACATCGAGGCCCCCGGCTCGCAGCCGTTCGGCGGCGAGATGGGCAAGTACGGCACCGCGAACGGGCTCGATGCCGACGGTAACCTGCCGATCGTAGCCGCCACCGATGCGACGCTGATCGCCTCGTCCGCGTTCCCGACCGGGCCGGGGATCCGGACGCATATGGCGAGCCCGGACGGCGCGGTCGAGATCGTCGGCACCTTCGACGGCGCCGAGGGCGCCTATGTCTGCATGCCGGCGGCGGACGACGGCTGCACGTCTTCGATCAGGGACGCCGGCGGCATCGCGCTGGTCGGCGGCGGCGGCTGGAAGTTCGTGCCGGCGGAGGATGCGACGGTTCTGAAGCCCGACACGGAGTACCGTTATTTCGGGTGGTGGCTCCGCGATGTCGGCGGCGGCTACGCCGTCGGCGCCTTCCATGGGGGTGTAGGGGGCGACGCGCAGGACTTCGTGGATCTCGCGACATTGCAGGGGAGCGCGACGTACAGCGGTCCGGCCGCCGGCAAGTTCGTCGTCGATCCCCAGATCGGCCAGGCATCGGCGGGCGAATTCACCGCCTCGGCGACGCTGGAGGTGGAATTCGGGGACGACACCGATCCGGGCAGGGTTACGGGAACCGTGGACGGGTTCGTGGCGAACGGAGAACAGGTGCCGTGGTCGGTCGAGCTGCAGTCGGCGGGGATCGCCGCCGACGGGGCGATCGCAGCGAGCGGCGGCGACACGGCGCGCACCGTCTGGTCGATCGACGGACAGGACGGGGCGGCTGCGGGATCACCGAACTGGTCGGGCAGGCTCCACGATGTGGACGAGGACAAGGTGCCGCGGGTGGCGACCGGAATGTTCGAGGCGTCCTATGGCGATATCGGCCGCATGATCGGCGCGTTCGGAACCAACCGGCAGCCATAATCGTCCCCGCGGCCGTCAGAGGGATCTCGAGGAGGTCGCGAGCCCGCGCCGTATCGATGGGCGCCAGGCCCCAGTCGTCGAGGATGAGCAGCTCGATGCGTCCGAGGTCGCGATAGAGCTTGGGGATGGTGCCCTCGCCATGGGCGATCCGCAGCTCGGTGAGCAGCCGTGGCACGCGCTGGTACTGGGCCTGGCAGCCTTCAAGGCAGGCTTTGTGAGCGAGCGCGCAAGCGATCCAACTCTTGCCCGTGCCGCACGGGCCGGTGATCAGGATATTGGCGGCATTGCGGACCCAGGCGCAGTCGCCGAGGCTGAGCATGAGGCTGCGGTCGAGCCCGCGGGGCCGGCTCGGATTGATATCCTCGAAGCAGGCGTCCTGGTGGCGCAGCTGAGCCTTCTTGAGGCGCCGCTGGAGGGCCCTGGATCGGCGTTCGGATATCTCTCGGTCAATCAGCAGCGCGAGCCGGTCCTCGAACGGCATGTCGCCGAGATCGTGGCGCGCCATCTGCTCGAGGAAGGCGGCCACCTCCGGCCATTTCTCGGCGGACGTCGCATTGACTGCGAACTTCGGTGGCGGTGCCGTGCCTGCCAACAATCAGTTCGCCATCGAGGGAATGGTCACCGACTTTGTCCTGCAACATGGCGAGGAAAATGACTGGGCAGTGAAGCTTGGACTCGCTGACTTCAGCGGCAGAACGGCCGGAAACGAGCCCGGCAAATCCGCTCCCGGCAATATCCTCACGGATATGTTCAGCGATGTGGCTACAGGTAACAGCACGGCTGCCACTGGTTCGTGGAATGGAGTCTTCCACGGTTCCTCGGCGACTGTCGATCATGACATGGACGACGCTACGCCCAACATCAATCCTCAGCCGGTCGCCGTGGTCGGAGAGTTCAACGCCAACTCCCGCCTGCAAACCACGCAGCTACAGCGCCACGATGCCCGATGTCGCTGAAATCACCATCTAAGCGCGGTTTTTCATCGCCACCGACACGCACCATGCTGATCGCGGACCCTGGCCTCGTCCGCGTCCGCCTGGAGCTTGCCTGGGCTTTCTTCCTGAAGGGCGAGGACACGCTGGCCACGCGGCATTTCGAGCAGGTGCTGGCCGGCAAGCCGCCGGCGCCGGTGGTGCTCAACGTCAACCGGTTCCTGTCTCAGATGCGGGCGCGAAAGCGCTGGAGCCTGCGCCTCGGCATGGCGCTGGCGCCGGACAGCAATATCTCCAGCCAGTCGGACGAGCAGACGATCGTGCTCGACACCCCCATCGGACGGCTTCCGTTTACCTATCAGGCGCAGGACGAGGCCGAATCCGGTATCGGCCTCTCGGTCTGGGCCGGCGGGGAATACCAGTACCCGCTGGAGGATCACCGTGGGCGGGGCCGGCACGCTGCGCTGGACCGACTACCCGGCCGACTGGTCTCCATTCGTCCTGGACAGCGGGCCGCGCCGCGACCTGACGCGCTCGTTCCGGCTCAACGCCTACAATCGCGGCTTCACCCTGGCGGGGTTCAGCCCGCAGATATCGCTGGTGAAGGAGGATCGGACCTCGAACGCGCAGCTTCACAACTACAAGCGCCTCTACGGCGAGCTGAGATTCGTGCGCCTGTTCTGACGCCATGGGACAGCGTGAGCCGCTCTTTCGAAGACCACCCAGGCCCTTGGGGGCGCGATAAGCCTCCGCTCCCATCGTGGCATGGGAACGCCGCGATGCCTTAACACATACGGTTGAGGCATATTGCCGAGGTGCCCAGGCGCACCCAAACCGTGGAGCGGAAGGCGATTGCCTGGCCATCTCAAGCCGACGCGGAGGTGGCGCCACCTGTCCGCAAGCAGAGCCCGCAAGTCCGTGATTGGCCGGCGACCTACATTCGCATGCTCATGTGCCGGCCCTTGCTCTGCTGCTCCCCGGCCTTGCGCTCGGCGCGCTGTTGCCGCAACTCCCGGAGCTTCTCCGGATCGTCGAGCAGACGGGCGACGCGCTCCTCGCGCATCCGGAGGCTCTCGCCCTCGCGTTGCCCCGCCAGGGTTGCCGCGAGGTGCCGGTCGTCGTCTTCAAGCACGTCGCGCACCCGCGTGAGCGCCGAGCCGAGGCTCTCTTCTCGGAGCGCGATGCAATCGAGGTGGATGCCGTAATTGCCCGGGTCGTCCATGAGTCCCTCGCAACGGCCCACCGCAAAGTCGGTCACGTCCCGCCATGTGTCGTAGTCCTCATGGCCGGGAACCGCCACGCCCCGCTCGGCCGCCTTGGCCGCCAGCGCCTCGCGGCGGTTCATCTGGCCCGCCATGTATTCGCGGCAGCTGTCGAAATAGTTGCGGTTTGACACGACCTTGCCGAGCTGAGCGAGTACGGCGCTTATCTCCGATTCAACGCCGCGATCCAGGAGCATATTTTTGGAGACGGTGTCGAGTTCCTTGTGCAGATGGTCGTAGCCATCCGTATAGATGACATGGACGCCCTCTTCCGCGGCACGCTCCACCAGGCGGTTCCAGTCCCGCTTCAGTTCTCCCGAGTGCTCCAGGGCCTCCCGCGCGAAGGTCGCGGTCCGCAGTCGATCATGGTAGCCCTGCCCGCCGACGAGGTGGCCGACGGCGGGCCGAGACGGGAGAGCGCCGCCTGCACAGGCGCGCCGCCACTGGACATGGCCCGCGCCCGGTCCGGCGCGGCGCTGTCATCCAATGCGAACCGGGGACCGGCCATGTGGAGGAACCGCTGGCGCCGCAGCTCACGCGCCTGCCGTTCGGCCAGCTCCTTGTCATCATCCCCGATCGCCTCGCGAAGCGCCGAGAGCGCCCTATCATGAGCGTCCTGGCTTCCACGATCCTGTCAAGATGGGCGCCATATGTTTCCTTGCCGGAGAGGATGGCCTCGCCCGCCGCCGTCAGGCGCTCGGCCTCCTGCCGCCAGTCCGGGTAGGCCGAAACCCCGGTCAGCTCAATTTCCTGATCCGCCGCAACATCCTGGAGGGAGGCGCGTGCCTCCATGTGCCGTTCCGCTTCGCCTGGATAGTCCAGGATATGTTTGCGGGTCGAGAGGTAGCGCTGGTGATTCTCAAGCACCTGGATCAGGGGCGCCCGTGACTTGGCCGGGATATCCGGGTTCTCCGTCAATCCCCGGATGCGCGGGATGATGTCCATGTAGCCCTTGGCGTAGAAAGAAGGGGTACCGGTTTGCCGGGCGTCTTCGATGAGGCTGTTCCAGTCCCGCCGCAGTGCTTCGTAGGCCGGCATCCAGGCCGGCGTCGCGGGCTCCGGTTGTTCGACATTCTCCCGCGTATCCGCAGGTTCGCTGTGCGGTTCCGGTGTCTTGACTGCGGAGGCATATTCGCCATCCTCCCGGATGACGTGGCGCAGCCGTGACAGTTCCCCTTCCATGCGCGCCCTGCCGGTTTCCATATTGTCGAGATGGGGTCCATACGTCTCCCCGTCCGCGAGGATGGTCTCGGCCGCTGCCAACAGGCGGTCCGCTTCCTGTCTCCAACCCAGGTGATCCGATATCTGAACGATCGGAACGCCGAGGCTGCCGGCGACGCGCTGGAGGGAAGCATGCGTGGCCATGTGCCGTTCGGCGGCGTCAAGACAGTCCTCGACATGCTTCCGCGCCGAGAGATCCCGCTGGTGATTTTCGAGCGCCTCGATCATCGGCGCCCGTGTCTCGGCCGGGATATCCGGGTTCTCCACCAGCGCCTGGATGCGCGGGATCATGGCCGCGTATCCCTTGGCGTAGAATAACGGCTCCCCGGTTTGCCGGACGCGTTCGAGGAGTTCGCTCCAGTCCCGCCACAAGGCTTCGTAAGGCGCATGCCAGGCCGGCTTGGGGGAATCCTGGTCCGGCGGCGGCACATCCTCCCGCGCGGCCGCGGCATGTGCCCAGGGGTAATCTTCGGCTTCGACCGGCGGGACGGTGTCGAAGTACTGGGCCGACGCCGCGTCACGATCCGAAGACTGCATCCCGGCCGTGTCCCGCGTCACCGTATCGGCGCGCCTGGGCGCTTCGGCGCGGCCGCCCTCCAGCGCCAGCTCCCCTTGCCGCAATTCGGGTTTCGGTTGTTGTGCTTCCCGTTCCGCCTCCCGCTTGATCCGATGCACGTGCCGCATCGTGGCCGCCCGCCGGTGGCGTCGCGCCCGTGTATGGAGATCCTCGAAGGCGTCGAGGTCCTTGCGCCCGATGCCGCCGCGCTGGGCCAGCAGGGAGGCGAAGTCGTCCGGCCGGGCGCGGAAGATCTCGGCCTGTTTCAGCAGCACGGCATGGCGGGTGAGGGTTTCCCGGAAAGCCCCGCTGAGCGCCACGGCATCGCCTTGCGCGGGTCCGTTCGCGGAGATCGTCGTACGCCGCCAGAACTTGCCTGCGGCCGTCTACGAAGGAAGCCACCGCCTGGGCATGACGCCAGCCGAAGGCGGTGCGCCGGACATCCCGCGCGATGCGGGCCAGCGCGTTGTCGTTCGCCGCCGGACGGGCTTCCCCGTCTCTCCCGGGTTTCGCCGGAGGATCGGCTTTGTCCTCCCGGACATTCTCCCGGCGGTCTTCCCATACGCCATCGGCCATGTAGTCGAGCGCCGCCTCCTTCGGTTGCGACCGCGACCAGCGTTCGGCCAGATACGCCCGGATCTCGGTGTCCGTCACCGCAACTTCCCGGTCGTTGTCGGCTCGCCTGTCGGCGATATCGAGGGCGAGCGGGGCCCGGTTGACGTAGATGTCGAGCCTCTCGCGATGGCGTGTCGCGGCGGGATAGATCGTCTCACGCGCGGGCCTCGCATCGGCCAGCAGGAACGTCCGGTCCACGGTCAATCCCTGGGCTGAGGTAATGGTGAGGGCATAGCCGTGATCGAGACGGATATTGCCGTACCAGTCGCGGATCTCGTCGTGGTGGAACGATACGTGCCGCCCATCCTCGGTACGTGCCGATATCAGGACACTCGGCTCCGTACCGGCCTCAGTTCGTTCAACCTTGAAGTCCTCCACCGTGACCACGGTGCCGTTGAACAGCTGCTTCTCCCAGTGCGTGGCGCCGATGCGCAGCTGGTCTCCGCGCGCGATCTCAAGCGGCGAGGTTGTCCGCTCGTCTTCCGTGCCCCTGCTGACGGTCACCGTCACCCGGTCCGCATGGGCCCGGTGCGTATCGGCCCGTTCTCCATCCGGCGGTGCGGCGAACCGGCGTTCCCGCATCAGATGAGACAGTGCCCTCACTTCAGCCCGCGTGCGCGCCAGCACCACGCTGGATTTGCCGGGGTTCGCCCGCTGGTAGCGGTCCCAGTCATCGACCAGACCCGTCAGCGTCTTCTCTTCGTCATACCCGATATGGAACCGCCCACGCAGGTGATGCGCTGCAATGGCCGATGCCGCATCGCCGTCGCGCAGCGCCTCGGACGCAGCGACCTGCCAGGGCGTAAATACAAGTTTTCCCTTCATGGTCTCGTAGTACGTAAGAATGCGGGTGCGCCTCTCCTCCGCCATCGAATTCGCCAGGAGCCGCGCCGTCTCGGGTGTCTCGCCCTGGACATGGGTCAGGATATCCTCCAGGTCCGCTTTCTGCCGCCGGATACGGTCCACCCGCACGCTGCCAACCGCATCGCGGATCAGCCTCAGCCCCGGCCCCGCCTCAACGGGTTGCTGTTGTTGGGTGTCGCCCGCGAAGACGATCTTCGCTCCATGGCGCTCGGAGAGTTGGAGAATATGATGCGCCTGGCGGGTCGACAGCATCCCCGCTTCATCGACGATAATGGTGGTATCCTTGTTAATCTCGATGCCGCCCCGCGCGGCAAGGCGCAGCAGCTTGTCGACACAGAACGGTCGCGCATCGACGTCGTTGCCAAGCGCCACCGCCGTGCGCCAGGCCACGGCCGTGGCGATAATGCTCTGTCCGTGTTCGCGGTAGAGATCGGCGATGGGCCGCAGCGTCGTGGTCTTGCCCGAGCCCGCCGCTCCCTCGATGATGGCGACCCGGCCCCCGGATGAGGTGACCGTCCGGATCGCCGCGATCTGTTCCTCGCTCAGCGGATAACCCGCCTTCAGCAGCCCCGCCACCTTTGCCCCGATGGCCTGGGCGGACAGGGAATGGCCCGTATCGGCGGCCATGCCTTCCGCCATATCCCTGACTTCCTGCTCCATCCGCAGGTTGTGACGGGTCGAATACAGCCTCGTGTGCGCCATGTCGGCCCGGCCCTCGGCCGAACGCGGCGGGCGGGTCAGGCGCACCACCTCGGGGCTTAGAAGCACGCGTTCGATACTTGTCGCCACCGCGTCCCGGTTCAACAAGCCGGCGGTGGCGTTGCCCACCCGCTCGACGATATCCGGCAGGCGGAATACCGCTTCCTCGCGTGTAAGACGGTACGGCAGGTCTTCCAGGACTTCCGTCAGCGCCCGGATCTGCTCTTGGGTAATCTCTTCCGACTTGCCCAATAGCGAGGCAATCAGCACTTCGCGCTCGACATACCCCTCCGCTTCGCCGCGCCAGCGCCGGTGGCGAATCTCCGGATCATTGTCCGGCGACTTGCCGGCCCGCGTGATCTTGTTCGCCGCCGCCGCACGCGGCGCGTTGCCCTCGACCGTAAAGCCCATCTCCCGGGCCGCTTCGATAATCGCCGCCCGGCGCTTCGACCAGTGTCCGATCAGGTCCTCGGGCATGCCTGTGATACGCGTGAACTCTCCATCCTTGCCGTACTGTTCCATGCGGATGCCGAGGCGCTCTTGCAGGCTCCAGGCGAGTGTATTGCGGTAGACCGCCCCCGCCGCCTTCATCCAGGTGTAGACCGGGTGTTGATGCAGCGCCCGGTACTTGCCGTCCCGGTGTGTCCGGGCGGCATTGAAGATCACGCAGTGGGTATGAAGCTGGGGGTCGTTGTCCCGGCTGGTGCCGTGCTGGAACATCGCTGCCGCGATATCGGCCGGCAGCACTTCGATCTCGCCGTCCCGGTTACGGATACGGGTATAGGCGCAATGCCTCAGCACTGTTTCCTCCAGCGCTACGCGAGCCGCATCGTTATGCGCGTCCTCGATCTTTGAACGTAGCTCGGGATCGGCGATGGCCCACAAGGCCGAGACGCTCTTGTCCGCGCTGAAGGTCATGTCGAGACCGGCCGAACGGCGCTCGCTGCCGGCATTGCGCGTTAGCTTGCCTCCGCCGTTCGGGGCGAAGCCGTGATACAGCCGGTGGAAGTCGCTGCTGTCGACCTTGCCGCCGTCGACAAGACCGAACAGGCCGTTGGGGTTGAACCACACTCCGTCCGGCTCTTCTCCCGCCGTGTAATACTCGTTGGGATGCGGAACGAGCGCTGGCTCTCCAGGTAGTACGCGGCAGACGCCGCCTGGGCGAGTGTCGCTACCACGATGAGCTCCGCAAGGCAGGGAGAATGACCGCGGCGACGGCACGGAGCCAAGCGCCGGCTTCCGGCCCGGGGCCGGGACGGCGTCCATGACTACTGGAGCGAAAATCCTCATAAGCGTCCGATCGTTACCCGGATTTGCCAAGCAAATCGTCCCTCGTCGACCGATACTCGGCCACAGTCTCCCTGGGCCAGCGCACTTTAGTGCAGAGGTGTGAGAAGATCCAATATCTTCTATGTTTCGCGAGAGGATATAGACTGCGAAAAATCGGAATCAAGCGGAATTTGGCCCTGCCTTGGAACGGGGCGGGACGCTTGAATTGGCCGGTCGAAGGGTGGAATTGACCGGCTGTCGGGCCAAGGGCAGAATCCGGGCCGGATCACGGGTTCTGGAAACAGCGGGGAGATGGACGATGCCGGCGAAACGCTTCAACGAAGCGGATATCGACTTCGATGCCATGGACGGCGAATTGGCGAAATTGGTGCCGCCCAAGCTGAGCCTGACGGATGTGCTGGACCGTTTGCGGAAGCGGCTGGTCGAGCAACAGACCAAGGGAGTGACGGTGGCTCAAATGCATGAGGTGTTGAAATCGGGCGGCATCGATATCACGGAGCGCAGTCTGCGGACGTTTCTGGACAAGGGCGTGTTGCCGGGAAGGAAGGTTGCCGAGGCCGCCAGGGCCATGGTGTCGGAAGAAGGCAGTGATCCGTTCTGAGCCGAACGAGGGTGCATGTGAATTCGCAAAGCAAGGAAGCGGCGTTCGGAGAACGGCGGGTCCGTCATCGTGGTTTGAGGGGTGCGAACAATGAAGTTGCAGTGGGGGATGGTTGGGCGATGGCGTGGCGCGTCAGCGCCCGCGTACGGCGATGGCGCGAAGCGCCGTGCCGTGAGGCGGCGATGCATCGTTCGAAGAACGGCGAGCCGCCAGCGAGCATAAGCTCGCACGGTTGGCGGCGGCGCGAAGCGCCCCGCCATGGGCCGGTGCTCTAACCAAGCGGCACAAAAAGGGGGCCGACCTCCGCCGTGTGATGGCGGGGGCCGACCCTTGAAGGGTGTCGCTACGCGGCGGCGAGCAGGACGGGGATGCCGATCTTGCGCGCCTTGTCGATCATATTGTTCGTGATGCCGGAGCCAGGGAAGGCGACGAGGCCCTTCGGCAGGAAGTTCAACAGGACGTCGTTGCGCCGGAAGGGCGCGGCCTTGCCGTCTCTATCCCAGTTCGGCTTGCAGACGACCTGGTGGACGCCGTTCTTCTCCGCCCAGCTTGCCGCGATCTTCTCCGCGCCGGGTCCGCCGCCGTGCAGCAGGACCATGTCCTCGTACTTGAGCTTGATGCCGTCCAGGGAGCGCCAGATCGCGGTGACGTCGTCGAAGTCCTTGCCGCCGGTGAAGGCGACCAGGGTGCCTTCGGGCAGATGCGCGGAGGTCTCGCGGTCCTTGCGGGCGCGCAGGTAGTCGCGGGCGTCGATGGCGGCCGAGGTGAGTTTGCCGGTCTGGCTGCTGTGCGATCCGTTGCGCGGGCGCCAGGTATCGCCGGTCTCGGCGCGGTATCCCTCGGCGGCGAGGTCGCGCATGGCCTCGAAGGCGTCGCGGCGGTCGCCGAGCTTCCGGACCCGGTCGGTCAGGAGTTCCAGTTCCCGGGACTTGATCTCGGAGCCGTCCTGCTCTTGGCCGAGGTCTTTCATCTCGGGCGCGATCTTGTCGATGCCGCGGTCGAGGCGCTGGACCTGGGCGTGCAGCGTATTGACGAAGCCCCAGAGCAGGCTCTCGCGTTCGTCGGCGAGCTGCGTGCCGTCCGGTGCGACGGCGCCGGCCAGGATGTGGATCGCTTCCTCGATCCCGGCAAGCGCCTCTTCCTCGTTCCAGATCTCGCGGTTGTCGAACTCTTCGGGACCAGGGGTCGCGCCGAACAAGGCGGCCTGCTCGCAAGCCATTGCGGTCTGTGACGTTTCGGTGCTGATGAAGTCTTGCATGATTCTCTCCACTGCAATGTTGCTATCCTCCGAGGCGGGATGCCCCGTCGTGATGACTCTTTGTTTCACGCGCTCGCAGCGGAGCCACGATGGCCGGAATGCCTGCGCCGGGGGGATGCGCGAGTGGTGCGGGCGCAGGGAGCGCAGCGAGCGAGCCACGGTCGCGTATTCCACCGGCGCTAGCCGCGCAGCGGCGTGGCATTGCGCGCTATCGCCGTAACGGAGCGAAGCGGAGTGGAGGACCCCGGAGGGGTTGGCGCAGTGAGAACGTGTGGGACAATGAGACATCATGACGGGATGATTATTCTCTCTCATCCACGCCTCTCTTCCATCGTTGCCGGGGCTGGGTGGTTGCAATAAGGGGGCGATCCGGGCCGCGAGGGTTTCTTCTCCGAAGGCAATGAGGTCGTCATTAAAATCAGAGTGTTCGGGAACGATCACGATTGAGGGAATGCCGCGTTCCACACAGCGGTGCTGAAGACGGTTCGCGGCGTGCCCGCCCTCCACGTCTTTATCGCGGGCGATGACCAACAGGGCGAGGTCTTGGGGCGGTTCGAAGGCGCCCAGGCTGCCCGCCGATAGAGCCGCCGCGGCATGAATGCCGGGAACGGCGGTAACCAGGATAGCACGGTTTCGATGCCTTCGCCGGCAAGCAGGGTCGCTCCGGAGGCGGATCCGCTGAAGCGCACGGCCCGGCCGTGGACGCGCCCGAGCGCCTTGCGCGGGCGGGCGAGATGGGCCTTGGCGGGACGCTTGGGATCGTGCCAGGTGCGCTGCACACCCAAAACGGCGCCATCATCGCCGGTGACGGCGGCAACCAGCGCCGGCAGACGGTGGATGCCGTCATCCCCGCGATGGATGAGATCGGGATGGAACCGCAGGGCCGGGAAGCGGCAATGGGCGATGGCGCGGGCATGCAGGTAGGCTTCCGCATGGGTGCCATCGATGGGCCGGCAGCGGTGCCAGAGGCGGCGTGCTGCTTCTTCATGGTCATAGCCACAGGTGTGATCTCCGGCATTGGCTGGAGCGGATCGCGGCAATGAGAGGAATGCGAGGGCCTCCTCCATGGCGTGCCGCGGCGATGCTCCGCCGGTGTGCAGACGGATGAGATCGAGCAGATCTCCATGCTGGTTGGTCGCGGCGTCGGTCCATTTTCCGGGTATGCCTGGAGGCGCCAGGCGCACGAAGAGCGAGCGCCCCTTGGCGCCGTTTGTGTCGCCGACTGTCCAGTATCTGCCCTGTTTGCGGCCGCGGGGAAGGTAGCGGCGGCAGACGTCTTCGGCCCGTGTGCTTAACGCGGCGGCAATTTCAGTGGCGTTCATGGGACGCGATTTCTTTAGGGAGCGATGGCGTGAAACGGTTGCATGGGGAATCTCTCGTGCCTTTTGCGGGACGCCCCCTTCATGCCCGCCTCGAACCGGACTCCAAAAAAGAAGGGCCAGCCCCATGCCAACTTGGCGGGGACTGGCCCTGAGTTATGCGGGAGGGAGGAAGCCCGCTAGAACGGAATCTCGCTGTCATCCACCGTCGCGGTGGTTTCGGCGGACGGCACGGCGTCGCCGTTCATCGCCGGCGCGCCGTTGCCGTTCGGCTTGTCGAGAAATTGGACCCTGGCCGCCGGGGACCAGCAGGATCTCGGTCGAGAACCGGTCGCTGTCCTCGCCGTCCTTGCGCCACTTGCGGGTCTGCAGCTTGCCCGAGACGTAGACCAGGCGGCCCTTCTTCGCGTGCTTCTCCATCATCTCCACCAGGCCGTCCTGGAAGGTGACGATGCGGTGCCACTCGGTGCGGTCCACCTTGTCCCCCGAGTTTTTGTCGAGGTAGCTTTCATCGGTGGCGATCGAGACGTTGGCCACGCGGCCGCCGTTGGTGAGGTGGCTGATGGTGGCGTCGGCGCCGAGGCGTCCGATCAACTGGGCGTTATTCAGTCCGAACATGATCAATCTCCTATGATCCGGGTTATGACATCGGGTTAGCGAACGGGAACCGGTCTCTCTCGATCCCTTCTCCGTTCACTCTCTGAAAGCCCCCCTCTTTCTCTATTCAGGCGTCCGCGCCGGATCGGTCCTGTGAGGCGAGAACTTCGCGGATCGCGTGGGCCGGCATTCCAACCGCGGCCAGCAGCGCGCCAGCGTCGGGAAGCGGTGCGGCGAAGTCGGCATCGCGTGTGCTGCCGGGATTGAAAAGGGTGTCGTTAGACTCGGTCGAGGTATGTCTGGAATCGAACATCTGGCGCCTCCGGTTGATGGAGTTGAGACACCGCCTGGCGGAAACTCTCTCTCCGCCTTGGGCGCGTCGCCCTTCTCTTTGCCTTCCTCAAACTCTCGTGGACGCGGGTCGAGGCAGGCCGGAGTGTTCGGTGGCATGGCACGGTTTTGCCCGGAAAGATTCTGAGCGCGGGCAGACGCCCCGTGGGTCGTCAGGTAGCTGCGTCGTTCGCGTCCATGATGGCGATGACGGCGTCGTCGAGGCTGCCCCTCGCGCTCATGAGCATGTTCTCCAAATGGAGAAGCCGATGGCGGAGCCCGGCGCGTTCGTCGCGGGACGGATTGCCGGGCAGGCGCATGATGGCGTTCCGCAGCTCGGCGAAGCGTTCCGCCAGATCCTTCATGCGTGCGGCGGCCTCGCGGGCTCCAGTCCGGGCTTCCGGCAGGAAACCGCCAGGATCTGGCCAACCGCCGGGCACAGTGTTGAAATCGTCGGCGTCACGGTGCGATGTGAGGGTATCGAGCATCTGGGTCTCCGTGGATTGTAAAACAGGGTGGCGGCGATACCGGAGGAAGTGGCTCCCCCGCGCACCGCCCGGATCGCCCCAGCCGTGCTGCTCCCGGCCTCTCCGTGCCGCGTCGCGCGGTTGGCCAGGTTCGTGCGGAAACGGTGCCCACGTTTCCCGTCTGCTGCTGTCATGCAGCCCCGGTGATGGCGGACCGGGCATCCCGTTCGAATCCGAGCCGCGCGCCGGGCGGCCATGAATCTCAACATGGCGGGTTGGGCTGTTCGAGCCGGCCGGCGGCGCAAAGGCGCAAATTCGCCGAGGCCGGGCGGGGGACGGCAACAACCGTTCGGACGCCCCGTGCCAGATACAGGGGAACGTGTGATTTACGCTGAGTGCGTTGCTGCCGATGGCCGGCGTTCGAGGATGCGGCCGGGGCCGATGTATTCGGGCACGAACACACCCGGGCGCCAGGAAACGGCCCCGAGGCTACAGCCCATGCGGTTGAGCGCCGCGAGGCCGCCGCCGGCCGGTCCCTCGATCCCGATCCGCCCGGCCCACCCCGGTTGCCGCCTTGCGAGGCGCCAGCCATCAGCGGTATCGCTTCGTGTATTCCGGCCGGCCGCCTCGATGCCTGTCGAACGATCCCGCCGAACGCCGATCAATACCCGATCAGGGCCGCCATGGGTGAAACGTCGGAAATCACTTCCACATCTTCACGGGACAACCGGGCGAACGCCAGGCACATCGCCACTTCGGCCATGGAGTCCCATGTCCCGTGATCAGCGCCCGTCGCGATCTCGATGACCGTGTAGCGAGGCGGCAGGATCGGCAGACCGCGATGCTCGTCCGAGCGCAGGTACGAGCGGCGGGCGCACTCCGGGCACCGGGCCGCGCCCTGGGCCGGTGCGGCGCAATCTATGCAAAGCCCTCGCACCCGGCGCCGGACGTAACGCCGGCGGCCTCGGGCGTTCTTGGACACAGGATTCAACTGCACCCCTTGGATGCGTTGAGGGGCGCAACTTCCGTGTGACGCACCTGTTTCATCCTCTTCACGGACGCGAGTTCGATCTGGTCGAGGTCAGGTCGGTGCAGGGTGTGGGATGGGTCCATTACACGGGTGATGACGGGGTGCTGCGCAGCATTCGTCAGGCTTTTACCAGTGCTGCGGCGGTGGATCCGTTTGTGGGGGTGGCGGCGGGCCGGTCGGCGTTCCGTGTCTCGGATCTGCTCGCGTTGGCGGCATTGCTGGACAGCCTGGACGGAGACGGTCGCGCTGGGAGGGAGAGCGACGGCGGGGCGGAGACTGTCAAGGAGATTTTGCCGCATGTGTAAGAATATTTTTGCGCATCAAAGGCGAAAGCAGAGTATCGCGGCGGCCGGAGAGATGGCGGTGATTGGCTTATATGTAAGGTATATCGGCCTATTTTCGGTCAAAGAGGAGAAGACGGGGCTTGATACGGCGCCGGGAAGGTGCATAAATAGATTTACATTCCTTTCTCGATGGAGCCCGCGCGATGGCCAGACGTCCCGCCGATGCAAAGACCCGAGCCCTCAAGGAGCACGGCTGCCTGAACCCGAACGCGGAGACGGTGCGCGACGAGCTGTTCCTGTCGAACGCGTTCTTCGACCCGCGCGATCTGCTCCAGGTCAAGTACGAGATGCTGCGCCGCGTGCGCGAGGACGGCGTGCCGGTGAGCCATGCCGCTGCGAGCTTCGGCGTCTCGCGCCCTACCTGGTATCAGGCGCAACGCGCCTGGAAGGCGGGCGGGCTGCCGGGATTGCTGCCGGACCGGCCGGGACCGCGCCGGCCCCACAAGCTCAGCGACGAGGTGGTCGAGGCGCTACAGGCGGCGAAGCGCGAACAGCCGGAGCTGACCGCCGCCGATCTGGTCGAGCTCGTGCGCGACCGCTTCGGCATCTCGGTCCATCGCCGCAGCATCGACCGCGGCCTCACGCGGGGAAAAAAACGCCGATGATGCGCCACCCGCCATGCGCCGCGCTCGCCGCGGCGGGGCATTCCGCCTACGGACAGGGCTACGAGCGGATGCGCCGTCATGCCGTCGAGCCCGGCGTCGCCCACGACCGTCACGGACTTGCCGTGGTGGCGCTGCGCGGTGTCGCGACCTGGCTGCACGCCTTCGCCGAGCTGCCCGTCGCGGCGGCTACCGTGTGCAGAGGCGGTACATCCGAGCCGCTGCCGGCCGAGACCGAGGGACCGGCGATCGACATTCTGTTGGCCATGCTAAACGTCCATATGATGAGGGAGTCGGCATGAACACCGCCCATCAGAAGATTGCCGCGAACCACCTGAGCCGCGATGCCTACCTGTACGTGCGTCAGTCCAGCCTGCGCCAGGTGTTCGACCATGGCGAGAGCACGCGCCGCCAGTACGCGCTACGCGAGCGGGCCGTGGCGCTGGGCTGGCCGACCGAGAGTATCGTCGTGATCGATAGCGATCTCGGCCTCTCCGGCGCTGACGTCGACCGCGAGGGATTCCGGCGCCTGGTCGCCGAGGTCGGCATGGGACGGGCGGGGATCGTGCTCGGGCTCGAGGTCAGTCGTCTCGCGCGCAATTCCACCGACTGGCATCGGTTGCTCGAGATCTGCGCCGTGAGCGAGACGCTGATCCTCGACGAGGATGGCGTCTACGATCCCATCGACTTCAACGACAGGCTCCTGCTCGGCCTCAAGGGGACTATGTCGGAGGCGGAGCTGCACATGATGCGCGCCCGGCTGCGCGGCGGAGTGCTGAACGCGGCCAAGCGCGGGGCGTTGAAGATTCCGCTGCCGGTGGGGCTGGTCTACAACCCGCTCAGCCAAGTGGTCCTCGACCCCGACCCGCAGGTGCAAAACAGCCTGCGGCTGCTGTTCGACACCTTCACCCGAACGGGAGCGGCGCGCGCGACAATGAAGCACTTCCTCGACGAGAATCTGCTGTTTCCGTACCGTCCTCCCGGCGGATGGCAGAAGGGCGAGCTGTATTGGAAGCCGCTGACGACCGGGCGGGTGCTGAACGTGCTGCACAACCCACGATATGCGGGCGCTTTCGCCTACGGACGCACCCGCTGCCGTCGGCGTCCCGGCGGCGGTGTCGAGTTGAAAGGCGTGGCACGTGAGGAATGGACGGTGCTGCTGCACGACGCGCACCCGGGCTATATCACCTGGGAGCGGTTCGAGGAGAATGAGCGCCAGCTCCGGGACAATGCGCAATCCTACGGCGCGCAGCGCCGCGGCCCCCCGCGCGAGGGGCCGGCGCTGCTGCAGGGCCTGGCTATCTGCGGCGTGTGCGGACGGAACATGGGGGTGCGTTACCACACGCGCAAAGGCGAGAAGTATCCCGACTACACGTGCGGGGATCGTGCAAGGTACGAGACAGCGGACACCGGGTGTCAGAACATCTCCGGCGCCGCCATCGACCGGGCGGTCGGCGAACTGCTGGTGGAGCTGATGACACCGCTCACGCTGGACCTGGCGTTGCAGGTGCAGGATGAACTCGCCGCGCGCGCCGGGGAGGCCGATCTGTGGCGCGCTCAGCGCGTGCAGCGCGCCCGCGAGGAAGCGAACCTGGCGCGGCAGAGGTTCATGCAGGCCCATCCCGACAACCGGATGGTCGCCGATGTGCTGGAGGCGGAGTGGAACGCGAAGCTCCGAGCTCTGGACGAGGCACAGCACGAGCTTGAGCGCGGCCGTGCCGAACCGGGCCAGGGATTGGACGAACGGGAACGGCAACGGATTCTGGCGCTGGCCAGCGACTTTCCGCGTTTGTGGAACGATCCGGCGACGCCGCACCGGGAGCGCAAGCGGATGGCGCGGTTGCTGATCGAGGACGTGACGATCACCAAGGCTACGTGCAGCCTGGGGGTGCGTCTGCGCGGCGGTGCGACCCGCCAGCTCACCTGGACGCCGGCTCCACCTATCGGTAAGCGCTACGAGACCAGTGGCGAGGTGGTTGCCGAGGTCGACAGGCTGTTGGACGACCACACCTATGGCGAGATCGCAGAGATCCTCAACGAGCGTGGACACCGAAGCGGACGGGGGCACGCCTTTACCCCGATGTTGGTAAGGGCGGTCCGACAGAACTACGACCTCAAGACGCGCCGTGAGCGGCTGCGCGAACGTGGGTTGTTGACGACCAGCGAGGTGGCCAAGCGACTCGGGGTTTCGACCGATACAGTCAACGCATGGCGGAAGGTCGGACTGCTGAGCGGACACGTCTACACCGACGGGGGTATCCACATGTTCGATATCCCCGCTCACCCCCCGCCGACCAAACAGCCGAGACGGGAGTTCTCACTGCGAATGCCGAAGTCCCGCTATCAGCAACTCCGCGCCCGAGGGCTGTTGACGGCCCGCGAGGCTGCCGAGCAACTCGGGGTTTCGATCGACACCGTCCACAGATGGTGCAAGGTCGGGCTTCTGCGCGGACGGGCCTGCTCCGATAGAGGCCATTGGCTGTTCGAAATTCCCGACCCCGCGCCGACGAAACAATCGAGACGCGAGCTTTCAAAACGACATGCGATGCCCGGGCTTGCCGTCGCTGAGAATAATGAGGTGCAGTATGGAGGATAGTTCTTCGCCTTCTTCCTTGCGGGTTTGGCCGCGCTCCTGGCGCACCGTTCACAGCACGCGCTGCCGTCGGGGGCGGGCGCACCGCATCTGCCGCACTCGCCAGCTGCACGCCGCGCGGCATATTGTTGCCGCTCGCTTTCACCCCTCACCTCGCGGCAGGGTTCGCACACCGTGCCGCCTTCAACGGGCTGTGGCTTTCCGCAACGCGTGCACAGGCTAGCCTCCCGCCGTGCCCGGTCGCGCCGCTTGCTCCTGTCACTCGCGCTCCTGCGGCACCGTTCGGCATCTCTGCCAGCGTAAAGTATGCCGGCTGCCCTGGCCTTCGCGCACCTTGCGCGCTCGGCCTGGCGCCGCTTCTCGCCGCAACACTGGCATAAGCTGTGATCCGCCACGGGCCGGGCCTCTCCGCATCTTGGACACATGCCGCGGGAGAGGCGTTCGGCGGTAATGCGTTCATAACGCCGCCGCCCGCACGCACGTTCTTTATCGGGGTCTTTGTATGGCATGTTCCCCCCTTCCGCGGTTGAAATCCGGGCGAAGGACGCCCCGCCCGCCTGCGGCCGGCGGGGCATCTCCGGGGGCAAGCCGCTTAGCGCCCCTTGCGCCGGCGCTCCGCGAACAGGCCCGTTGCCGCCGATCCCCAATACTGGATGCCGGAACCGGTGATCTTCACGCCGCTGCACACGATGATCTCGTCCCGCTCCGGCCGCATGCGCTGGACGGCGCCGAGCGACATGACCTGGCGCGGTTGTTTGCCGGTCTTCGACTTGCCCTTGCAGGGCCAACGGACGATCTCGCCGTCGAAGGTCGACTTGTACCGCTCCACGACATAGCGGTTATCGTCGAGACCTCGCCTGAACATATGGATGAGAAAGGTGCGCGCGCTGGCGCCGGGCGCCGTGACTGTCTGCATAATGCCGTCTCCCGTGGGTCCGTGGTTGTGAGCGGCGGGGACGCCCTCCCGGACATCCATCCGCCGCCCTGCTCCCGGCCAGGCTCGGGCTCTTCATGGCGCTCTCCGCGCGCAGGAGGATCGCGACGGAGAGCCGCCGTCGCGACAAGCGGTTGCCAGAATCGATCGGCTCAGAACGACGCCCCTCCCAACATGACGACAGGATCGTCCCTCATGCGTGAAGACGACAGGACCGGTGTGTCCGAGACACGGCCCGACCGGCAATATCGAATGCCACCATGTCCCATTCACTCTCAATTCCTTCCATTGCCGTCGCTGCTCTGGACCATGTTGGCGACGGCGCAATGGGTATGGAGCTGCGTGTCAACGCCGGTTGAAGATTCGGCCAAAGGGCGGGGCAAAAGACTGCCACCTGGGCTGGTGGGCTGAGCTTGGCGTGAGATTGGGATTCGGTGATGCGGTGCAAGGGTTTTTCCGCGGGCGCGGCTCTGGCTGAGGCGGTAGCTGTCGCCGTTCCTCTCGAGGATGTTGACGTGATGGGTGAGATGGTCGAGCAGCGCCCCGGTCAGGCGCTCGGAGCCGAAGGTTTCGGTCCATTCGTCGAAAGGGAGGTTGGAGGTGATGAGCGTGGCGCCCCGCTCGTAGCGCTGCGAGATCAGCTCGAACAGAAGCTCGGCGCCGGTCTTGCTCAGCGGCACGAAGCCCGACTCGTCGATGATCAGCAGCGTGCAGGCGACCATCTGCTTCTGGAGCCGCAGGGGGCGGCGCTCGTCGCGGGCTTCCATTAACTCGTGCACGAGGGCGGCGCCAGCCGGGCCAGGAACTGAACATGATCCAGGCCCTCGGCCGCGCACTGGCGCGCCACTTTCTCGTATTCCCGCAGGAAGGTCGGCAGCTTCAGGGTCTTGAGGTGGTGTGCCAGCAGGATGTGGGGCCTCCCCGTCATGCCGCGTCCTCCGACAGCAGGCACATGTAGCTGGCGGCCGAGGTCCTGCCGACGGCGGCCTTCGGCAGATACGGGTAGACGTCGAGGTCGAGCTTCGGCGGGCGCTTCTCGACCCGGCACAGCACCAGATGCTTGACCGCGTCGAAGCCTATGGCGCCCAGGCGCAGGGCGTCCTTCACGGCGTCGTGGAGATCCTCCAGCCCGAAGCTCTCCAGCCGCCGCAGGACCTGCACATACTCCCGCCGCCCCGCCTTGGGCGAGCGCGCCTCCATCAGGCGGCGCAGGGTCTGGCACGCGGGCGGCAGATCCCATCCGGCGAGCGGCGCCGCCTGATCCAGCGCGGACCGGGTGCCGATCTTGCGCGCCTTGTCGATCAAATTGTTTGTGATGCCGGAGCCGGGAAAGGCGACGAGACCCTTCGGCAGGAAGTTCAGCAGGACGTCGTTGCGCCGGAAGGGCGCGGCCTTATACGGATGCCGTGCCGCCGGCGAAGGACCCGGCGGGATGCGCGCCGAATTCGCGGCGATGGCACACGCGCCCGGGACGATGGAACCGGCGGTGCCGTCGTTCGGCCCGGGCGCGGGTATCTTGAAATTCGGACGTTTCCGGCCTAGAGTCCGAACCATGCTCAAGGATCGGGACATAGTGACGCGCGTGAAGCCTGTTCGGCGGGCTGCGTGGCGTGACCGGGTCAAGGCCGACCTGGCTGCCCAGGTCGAGGCCGGGGGCACACTGTACGGTTACCGCAAGGACAGGGCCTACATTGCCCGGACCAGGGACGGAGACCTGATCGTCACGCCGGGTGTGCGCGAGAGCGCCTGATCCGGCCGCCAGCGCCCGCGGCCATGCCGACGCTCCACATCGTGGCCGGCCCGAACGGTTCGGGAAAATCTACATTGACGCGGTCAAGGCGATTTGGCGGGGCCCATGTCATCGACCCCGATGCGATCGCCCGCCGAATCGCACCGGGCGATCTCGAAAGCGCGACACTGTCGGCCGGCCGCGAGGCAGCGCGGGAACGGCGCGTCATGCTCGCCGGCCGGCGGACGCTGGTGGTGGAAACCACGTTGGCGGGCAAGTCGATGCTTCGCGTCATGGAGCAGGCGCGGGCCGCGGGCTACAGGGTGGAGTTGCATTACGTCTCTGTGAATTCCGTCGCCGAGGCGCTGGACAGAATTGCCAGCCGCGTTGTGCAGGGTGGCCATGATGTGCCGGAGCTGGATGTGAGGCGGCGCTTTGCCCGCTCACTGGCGAACCTCCCGGCGGCTATTGCGTGTTCCGATATTGCCAGGCTTTACGACAATGCCAGCACGGAAGAACCGCATCGCGAAGTTGCAATCCTAGCGCCCGGGTCGCGTTGGATTGCCGAGAATCCACCGGGTTGGGTAGATGCCGCGGTTTCTAACACAGGATCGTCGAGTTAACGGAACGACCTGTCGCAGCGGTGGTGAGGATTCGTTCCGTCAAACCGTGGTGGTCCGCACGGGTGAAGGTAATAAGCGGCCACTGAGGGGGGAGTGCGGTTGGTTGCACGCGCCGGCCTCAGTCGCCGGCCGGAGGATTCCACGGCTCGGCGTTACCAATACGTCCGGTGGGGGCGTATGATTTCCGAATTCCAAAAACCCGGGCACTGACGGATTCGAGCGACATGCGCGCGCAGGGGTACGCGGCAGCTGGAATTCATCCGCTTCCAGAGTGCTTACGGAGAGCGAATTCGAGTGCTACCGGAACTCCCAGAGGATGGAAAAATATATCGGTATATCAGTGGGTTAGGAGAGGCCCTGGCGGGTGCAGCGGCTCTGCTGCTGCGAGGCTCGGCTCGTGGCGGACGAAGTCCATCCAGGCGGTATCGCCGCGCGTTTCCTGCGCGGCGCCCCGGCGGAGGTGAGGGGTGAACATCTGGTCGCGCGGCACGTCCGAATTATCGGCGAGGAAGCGATCGAGCAGATCGCGAAGCCGCGCCAGCATTTTTTGCGGCATCCGGTAATCCGGCACGACCAGGCCTTCTTCCCGATAAAGGGCGACTTCTTCCGCGCTCAGGATATTCGCCATCGCTCGTCCTCTCCGGTCTCAATCCAGCTCCGGCCATCATGAATGATGGCGGCCGAGACTCACATTCTAGCATGTCTCCAGTTGGCGCTTGAGGCCGAGCAGGTCGCCCAGCACCCAGAGCTCGGCGATTTGCCCTTCGCGGAAGCCGAAAAAGGCGGCGCCGGCCCAGGTGACTTGGCGGCCGGTGGCGGCGACACCTTGGAAATCGCCCTGGTGAATGCCCGTGAAGCGCATCCGCGCCGCCGCCCGGTCGTCGCCGACCACCAGATCGTCGATGATACAGCGATAGTCGGCGAGCGCCCCGTGGACGTCGCGCATGTAGGCGATGAAACCTTCGGACCCGACCTTCTCCGCGCCGAGGGAGCCGCGAAAGCGGAAGTCTTCCGCCAGGATCTCGCGCGCCAGGGTTTCGTCGGCCTTATTCCAGACCTCGAAATAGAAGGTCTCGACCAGTTCACGCGGACCTCGCGTCATTTCAGCCGGTCTCGGCGACGTCGTCGGCGAAGAGGGCCGGCAGCGCCGCCTTCTGGACCTTGCCGGTACTGGTCAGCGGCAATTCGGCCGCGGCGATGAAGCGATAGGCGCGAGGCCGCTTGTAGGCGGCGAGCGCCTCGCGCGCGCGATCGCGGAGCGCGGACTCCTCGGCCGCGCCGACAACGACGGCGACGACGATTTCGTCGCGCAGGGGATCGGGGACGCCGACCACGAAGACCTGCTCGATCCCGGGATGTTCCGCGAGGATTTCCTCGACCTCGAGCGGCGCGACGTTGATTCCGCCGGTCTTGATCATTTCCTTGATGCGGCCCCGGAAATACAGCCGGCGATCGGCGTCGAGAAAGCCGAGGTCACCGGTCTTGAAATAGCCTTGATCGTCGAAGGCCTCGGCGTTCTTGTCCGCGTCCTTGAAGTAGCCCGGGGTGACGTTGCCCTTGAGCCGGATCTCGCCGATCTCGCCCGCCGGCCTCCGTTGGCCGGTTTCGGGATCGACGATGATCAGGTCGAAGCCCGGAAGCGGGCGTCCGACGCTCGTCATGCGGACCTCCAACGGGTCGTGCGCATCGGCGACCGCGGCGTTGCCATAAGACTCGGTCAGGCCGTAGAGGTTGGAGACCTCGGTCGCGCCGAGCTCGTTCGCCACCTGGGCGATCTGTTCCGGCGTGCCGATCGTGCCGCCGGCGCGCAGGCTGGAGATGTCCCGACGCGCCCGATCGGGATGGTCGAGCAGCGCGCTCGCCATGTTGGGTGTCGCGTAGAGTAGCGTGCAGCGTTCCGCCTCGATAAGGCGCAACGCCTCGCCCGCCTCGAAACTCTCCTGCAGCACGATGGCGGCGCCATGCGTCATCACGGCAAAGAGCGCGTTTTCGCACCCCAGACCCCAAAACAGCGAGACCGCGAGCCACAACCGGTCGTCGGGTCGGATATGCATTCGCTCGCCGATATCCCACATGTTGTCGATCAGCTTCGAATGCACGAGCTGCACGCCCTTGGGCGTGGAGGTAGAGCCGGAGGTGTAGAGGATATAGGCGACGTCGTCGGGCCGGATCGCCGCCTCGCTTGCCGCGACCGTCGCCCCCTCGCCCCCGGCGCCCCGCGTCATGACCGCGTCCCAGTCCTGCTCCGCGGCTTTGTCTCCGAACACGACGACGTGTTCCAGCAGGGGGAGGGGCTCGCCGCCCTCGCGGATCTCGCGCACCATCGCCGGATAGTCATGGCCGAGAAATCTCGCCTGGGTGATCATCACCCGGGTGTCGGAATGGTTCAGTTGATAGGCGAGTTCGCGCCGCGTGGTCCAGGTGTTGATCGAGACCATCACCGCGCCCAGCATCAGGATGGCGAAATCCGCGATCAGCCATTCCGCCTTGTTGCCCATCAGGATCGCGACCTTGTCGCCAGTGCCGACGCCCAGGCCCCGGAGCCCCAGGGCGAAACGCCGCGCCTCGCCTTGGAAGGCGGCGTAGCTCCACCGCCGCGTTCCATCGATCAGGAAGGGGGCGTCCCCTCGGTGGCGGGCCATTTCATCCAGCAGGGCGGGGACGGTACGACTTTCGGGCTTTGTGGGCACGCACGCGACTCCGGGCGGGTAGGCTTTGCACCTGAAGAATACAGCAAACCTCGGCGGTGCCGACCGGTTGGGCGCTCGTGGGCAACGCCGGCGAGGATTTTGGTGGATCATTGGCGTCGGACGAACGGGGTATCGACGAGCGAACCCCTGCCACGCGACGCCGCGAACGGACTGACCGTTTAAGTCCCGAACTGATCTGTTCTTATTCCTGTCGACGGGGGATAAGGTCGAGCCGGCGCCGCTCGCAAGGTGGCGCCGCGCATATTTTGTCTCGCGTTGCCGAGGGCGAGGGTGCATGACGACGACGGCGGAGCGATTGGCGGCGGCCGTCGACGAAGCGCGGCCCTGGACGACCCTGATGGCGATGGCCGGCTTCGGTGCCTGGGCGGACGGCGTCGTCGACCGCGCCGCCTTCTCGTCCAAGGACGTTGCCGCCGGCATGCGGATGCTGGCGATGGCCTCGCCCGCCGCCGCGGAGAGTTGAGGCGGCGTCTGGGACATGGGGTATCGTTCCATTCGCTTGGTAGGCTTTCACTATGCCTGGGTCATCGCCGCGATGGCCATGCTGGTCGTGTTGGGCGCCGTTGGCCTGGCGCGGTTCGCCTTCGGGATACTCCTGCCGGCGATGGCCGATGATCTGGGCCTCGACTATGGCCAGCAGGGCTTCCTGAGCGCGAGTTATTTTACCGGTTACCTGGCCGTCGTCGCCGTAATGCCGTGGTTGGCCCCGAGACTGGGATCCAGGCGGCTGTGCGCCGGCGGGCTGGCCCTCGTCGCGGCGGGCCAGCTCGCGATGTCGCTCGGGCGGGGCTACCTGTTTCTGTCGTTCAGCTATTTCGTCACCGGTCTCGGCAGTGGCGCCGCCTTCATCGGCGCCATGTCGCTCGCGGCGTTTTGGTTCCACCCCTCGCACCGGGCGCGGGGGTCGGGCGTCGCGACGGCGGGGTCGGGCGTCGGGATTCTGTTTTCCGGGCTGCTGGTGCCACGGATATCGGCGGGTTTCGCCATGGCGCCCTGGCAACTGACCTGGTTGATCTTCGCCGTCCTGGCCCTGCTGTTCGCACTATTGGCGGCGGTGGTATTGCGGAACCGTCCGGCGGAAATGGGCCTGACGGCCTATGGGCGGGCCGCCGGCGACCACGACCGCCGGTCGGCGGCCGGACGCGCGGCCAGGCGAATGTGGCCGATATTGCTGCACCTCGGCGTCATATATTCGCTCTTCGCCGCGACCGGCCTGACCTACACCACCTTCATCGTCACCACGATGATCGACGGCCTGTCCATGACGGCGGCCACGGCCGGGCTTTTGTGGGCCGGGGTTGGTGGCCTCAGTATTATTTCGGGCGGGCTGTTCGGCAACATCTCGGATCGCCTGGGCCATCGCGCCGGGATGCTGTCGGCTTTGCTCGTGCAGGCCGTGGCCTATGGGTTGGTCGCCGCCGGCACGGGCATGATCGGCCTTTATGTCTCGGTCGTATTGTTCGGTCTGTCGGCCTGGAGCCTGCCCACGATCGTCGCGGCGGCGGCGGGTGATTATCTGGGCCCCGAAAAGGCGGCCGCCGGATTCGCCATCCTGACGTTGATGTTCGCGGTCGGACAGGTGTTGGGACCCGCCGGTGCGGGGATCCTGGCTGGTTGGACGGGCGGCTTCGCCGCCAGCTACGGGGTCGCCGCCGGCTTGAACCTCGTGGCGGTGATCCTCTGCGTGTTTCTGCGCCCGCCGGGCGATTTGGAGCAATCCTGAAAGAATCTAACCGCCGCCCAGCAAGTCCGAGAGGGCCAGCGCCACCACCCGTGTTGCGGCGTCGAGATCCGCGAGGGAGAGCTTTTCGTCGGCCCGGTGGGCGTTGGCCTCCAGGAAACTCCTCGGCCCGGCGCCGTAGAGCACCGTCGGGATGCCGCGCTCGGCGTAGTGGCGGGCATCCGTGTAGAGCGGCACGCCGCTCGTCGTGATCTCGGTGCCCAGGATCTGGCGGGCGCGGGCGATGAGCGGCTCGACCAAACGCTCCCGGCCGGGGAGCGGCTCCAGCGGGCGGGCCAGCATCACCTGGCGGACGGACGCCTCGACACCGTCGAACGGCCCGACGGCCGTCGCGATCAAGCGCCTCAAATCGGCCTCGACGGTATCGGCGTCCTCCTCCGGCACCATGCGCCGGTCCAGGCGCAGGATGACCTTGTCGGGCACCACGTTGGTGTTGATGCCGCCCTCGATCAGGCCGACGACGAGATTGGGATGGCCGATGCCGGGGACGGCGGAGACCCGTTGGACATAGTCCCTTCGTTCGGCGTAGAGAGCGCAGAGCACGGCGGTCGCCGCTTCCAGGGCGTCGACGCCCGAAGCGGGATCGGCCGCGTGCGCCGAGCGGCCGCGCACCTCGACCTCCAGATGCAGGCAGCCATTGTGGGCGGTGACGACGGCATGGGAGAAGCCGGCGGAAATCGCCAGGTCGGGGTTGGTGATGCCCTCGTCCAGCAGCCATTTGGGCCCGATTTCGCCGCCCGCCTCCTCATCGTAGGTGACGTGGATCTCGATCGCGCCGCCGATCCGGTCGGCGACGGCCTCGAGGGCGAGGAGGGCGAAACAGTACGTGGCGATGTCGGATTTGGAGACCGCGACGCCCCGGCCGTACATCTCGCCGTCGTGGATTTCGCCGCCGTAGGGATCGCGGCTCCAACCCTCGCCCGGAGGCACCACGTCGCCATGGGCGTTGAGGGCCACCACCGGACCCTCCGCGAAGCGGCGGCGCATCACCAGGTTGGTGGCGCTCTCCATGCCGTGGGCGCGGCAGAGTTCGGGGGGAACGTCATGGCTCTCGACCTCGAAGCCGAGCGCTTCGATCAGCGCCCTGGTCGCCCGGCCATGCGGCGCGCAGTCGCCCGGCGGATTGTCCGAGGGCACGCGGACCAGTTCGGCCAGGAACGCGTTCCGTTCGGCGGCCCGCGCGTCGACAACCTTCAGGATCTCGTCTTCCATCGTCCCTCTCCGCGTTTGACCTCACCTATCATAGACAGGCTGGTGATGCGCGCCGGCGCGGAAGCGACTAGCATTCGTTGGCGGTACGGTTGCGAGGTAGGTCATGGAATTCGATTACATCATCATCGGCACCGGTTCGGCGGGCTCCGTCGTGGCGGCGCGCCTCTCCGAGATGCGGGAGGCGCGGATCCTGGTGCTGGAGGCGGGCGGCAAGGATCTCAATCCCTGGATCCACATCCCCGTTGGCTTCGTTCACACGCTCAACAGCAAGACCGTCAACTGGGCCTTCGAAATCGCGCCCGAGGCCTATACCGGCAACCGGCCGATGTTCCTGGCGCGGGGCAAGGTGCTCGGCGGTTCCAGCTCGATCAACGGCATGCTCTACGTCCGCGGCAACGCCCGCGACTACGACGACTGGGCGCAGATGGGGAACCTGGGCTGGTCCTACGAGGAGGTGCTGCCCTACTTCAAGAAGACGGAGCGGCGCAAGGAGGGCCCCGATCACTATCGGGGCGGTGACGGACCGCTGTCGATCGCCGAGTTCTCCGAGCGCTACGAACTGATGGACGCGATGTTGAAGGCCGGCGAGGAGCTTGGCTATGCGCCCAACCCCGACTACAACGGCGAGCGGCAGGAAGGTTTCGCCTATTACCAGGTGACGCAGCGCGATGGCGTGCGCCATAGCGCCTATCGCGCCTTTCTGAAGCCCGCCCTGAAGCGCGGCAACATCGAGCTGCTGACCAACGCCATGGCGCTCCGCGTGCTGCTGGAGGAGGGCCGCGCGGCGGGGGTTGTCTACGAACGGGGCGGTGCCGTGAAGATCGCCCGGGCCCGGCGCGAGCTGATCGTGGCGGCGGGCACGGTGCAGTCGCCGCAGCTGCTGGAACTCTCCGGTATCGGCGATCCCGAGCGACTACGCGACATCGGAATCACGCCCACGCACGAACTGCCGGGGGTCGGCGAGAACTACATCGACCATTTCATGTTCCGTCCCAGCTGGCGGATCAACCGGCCGCTGAGCTTGAATGAAAAGCGCCGGCCGCTGCCGCTGATGAAGGAAGCGGTCCGCTACGCCTTCGGCCGCAAGGGCTTGCTGAGCGTGCCGACGGCCCTGATCGCCGCCTTCCTCAAGAGCCGGCCGGAGCTGGACATACCCGATATCCAGTTCCACATCGCGCCCGCGAGCTACACCGACCCCGTGCTGCGCGATTTCGACGACGAGCCGGGCCTCACCATCGGAATCTACCAGACCCGGCCCGAGAGCAAGGGCTCGATGCACATCACCTCGCCCGATGTCCGCCGACAGCCCCATATCGCGGGCAACTACCTGTCGCTCGAATACGACCGCCAGGCGTCTATCGCCGGCTTCCGCCTCGCCCGCGCGGTGATGGCGACGGATGCGATGCGCGGTTACGTCGCCCACGAGATCCACCCGGGCTCCGAGGTCGAGAGCGACGAGGAGGTGCTCGACTATTGCCGGAGCACCGGTTCGGCGGTCTTTCACCCGGTCGGCACCTGCAAGATGGGGAACGATCCCATGGCCGTGGTCGACGACCAGCTACGGATCCATGGGCTCCGGGATCTTCGGGTGATCGACGCATCGGTGATGCCGACCATGACCAACGGCAACACCCACGCGCCGACCATGATGATCGCCGAGCGCGGCGCGGACCTGATCAAGCAGGCGGCGCGGGGTGGCCAGGTCACGTCGTGATGAATCGGGCCACCCGCTCCCCTGGGGTTTAGGCGAAGGTCGAAATTGACTTGCGCCGCCTCAGGTGACGGAAGAGAACGACGTCGGCAGCAGGATCTGGTTGGCGACGGAGGCGACGATAGCGCCGTCCTTTTCGGTCCCGGCCCGCTTCTCGATCCATTCGGGATCGGCCTGGAATGCGGCCCATTTCGCATCCCTGTCCGCCATCGATTCCCAGGCCAACAGGTAATAGAGGTCCTGGTTGCTCTCGCCGATGCCGACCGTCCAGAAGCCGGCCTGTTTGATGCCGTGGCGTTCCCAGATGCCGAGCGTGATGGTATCGAAACGCTTCAATAGCGCCGGCAGACGGCCCGGCACGCAGTGATAGACCCTGAGTTCGTAGATCATGGTTCCCCCCTCGTTCTCGTATGAATCCAAGCTTCGTTCGCCGACATGTTGATTGCCCCGCCGTCCAATTGGTAGTGTTTTTATTCATTGCCACGCCGCCACGGCGGCAGCTGGAGGGAGACCGGACATGACCATCGAGGAATCGCGTTACGAGGCGGGCGGACTGGCCTTCGCCATTCGCCACGAACAATGGGATGCCAACATTCACAGCCACGCCGACCAGGGCGTCATTATCGAGGTGACGGCGCCGGTCGACGGCCGCGAGGTGGCGCTGCTGCGCTTCAACTGCTGCGACATCGAGCGAAGCTACGTCTACGACCCCGACGGCGAGCACAAGGTCTGCCGCATGGACCCGATCGTCGACGGTAATCCCGTCGGCTGGTCGGTGCGCCAGATGCGGAAGAATTTGTCCCCGATGCTGAGCCGGGCGGGTCATGGCAACCTCGCCGACGGTCTGGACAAGGCCGCCGTCGACGGTGTCTTGGATCAGGTCGAGGCGACGGCGCGCGAGGCTTATATCCGGGGCCGGCGTACGGTGAAGCACAATCGAGGCACCGACATCTTCGAGGCCGGCAATATCCGCTTCGGCCTGGAGATGCGCGACCTCGGCGCCGACGGTGGCTTGGCGATCCACGTGCTCTCGGATCTGGTCGGCACCACCGGCGACAGCTATGCCGAGGAAACCGAGATCATGGCCTTCGACTGCTTTCGCGAGGAGCCGCACTATCACTATGGACCACGCAACAAGAACCACCGGATCTATTTCGACAAGGCGATCATTCCAGATCCGCTGGAATGGACGCTGGGCGTGTTGAAGGCCGGCAAGCTGAAGCCGATGATCGAGGCGGCGGGCTATCCTGGCGTCGCCGCCGATCTCGACGAGGGCCTGATCGCCTCGCTGCTGCCGGGGATCGAGAGCAGGGCGCGCGAAATGCAGCCGAAGGCGGGCGCCTAGGTCCGTGGCGCCCGAGGCCGTCGATCTACTGATCGACGGCGGGACGATCGTCACCGTCGATGCCGCGCGCCGGGTGATCGCGAGCGGCGCGGTCGCCGTCGACGGCGGCCGGATCGTGGGGGTCGGCGAACGCGGCGGCTTCGCGGCGCGCGAGACCATCGATGCGAGCGACATGGTCGTCCTGCCCGGCCTGATCGACGGCCATGCGCACGCCGGACACGGCCTGGTGAAATCCTTGGGCGCCGGCCGGAGCGCCGTCTGGTTCGAGGCCTGCGAGCGGATCTACACCCGGGCGACCAGCGCACAATTCTGGCGAGCGGAGGCCAGGCTTTCGGCCCTGGAGCGGCTAAAGGCCGGGGTCACCTGCGGGCTGTCGTTGATGGGCGGCGGGCCCGACATCATGGCGACTGACGACCGGGAGAACGGCGACGCCTGGGCCGAGGCGGTGGGCGAGGTCGGTATTCGCGGGGTGCTCGCCGTCGGGCCGGGCCGGCCGCCATTCCCGCGCGAGTATCTGCGCTGGACCAGCGGGGAGGGACGGGCGCGCGGCGTCGGTCTGGATGACCAGCTCGCCAACAGCGAGGCCCTGATCGAGACCTGGCACGGCGGCTGCGACGGGCGGATTCGCGTGGCGCTGGCCACGCCGGTATTCGGGCGCGAGGACAAGGGCGACGGGGTCGGGGCGGATGAGATCCGGGACCTGGTCGGCGCCGTGCTGGCGCTGCGCCGGGTCCACGACCTGCGCTTGACCCAGGACGGCCACCGCGCCGGTACCTTGACGGCGGCCCGTGATCTCGGGCTTCTGGGGCCCTAGTCGCTGATGAGTGTCTGGCCCGAAAAGAGTTGAGTGATTTCAGTCAGTTGTGATTCACTGTTTGTATTTAGCAACCAGGGAGACACAACATGTGGACCAAAATCACTCGCCCGAAGTATGAACGCGACCTGCTGCGCTACGCAAGCGACCTGACGGATGGAGAATGGAAGGTGCTGGAGCCGTTGCTGCCTCGCGCCAAAGCGCTGGGACGGCCTCGGACGACGGCATTGCGCGAGGTGGTGAACGCGATCCTCTACCTACTGCGTAGCGGCTGTCCATGGCGCATGCTGCCCCGGGACTTCCCGCCACGCTCGACGGTGCAGCGCTACTTTTATCTCTGGCGGGACGACGGCACCTGGTCCGAGGTCAACCGGCAACTGCTGGTCGCGGCGCGCGAGGCCGAGGGCCGCGCGGCCGGCCCGTCGGCCGGTATCATCGACAGTCAGAGCGTAAAAACCACGGAAAGCGGCGGTATCCGGGGCTTCGACGCCGGAAAGAAAGTCAAGGGCCGCAAGCGTCACATCCTCACCGACACCGGCGGCCTGCTGGTCGCGGTCGTGGTCCACGGCGCCGAGATCCAGGACCGCGACGGCGCGCCGGCGGTGTTCGCCGCCATCCCCCGCCACTTTCCCCGCCTGCGCCACGTCTTCGCCGACGGCGCCTATGCCGGGCCCAAGCTCGAGGGCGCACTGAAGCGGATCGGCCGCTGGTCGCTGGAGATCGTCAACCGTCCCGCGGGCGTGAAGGGCTTCCAACTCCTGCCCCGCCGATGGGTCGTCGAGCGCACGCTCGCCTGGCTCAATCGAAACCGGCGGCTGGCCAAGGACTTCGAGACGGCCATCGAGACCGCCGAGGCCTGGATCTTCCTCGCCAGCATCCAACTCCTCACGCGCCGTCTCGCAAGAGCCTGAAAACACTCGATTCATTTCGAGTCGGACTCTGAGCCACGCCGTCGACCTCACGCCCGAGGACATTGCCGCCGTGGTCGAGAGCGGCGCCGCGATCGTCCACAACCCGAGCGCGGTGATGTCGATCCGGGGCCGCTGCCCAGTCCCGGAGCTGATCGAGGCGGGCGTGACGGTGCTGATCGGCTCGGACGGCGCGGCGCCCGACCGGGGCTACGACATGTTCCGCCACATGGCCCAGGCGATGCACTACCACCGCCGCCATTTCCGCGATCCGCTGGTGCTGCCGCCCGGCAAGGCGCTGGAGATGGTGACCATCGATGCCGCCCGGGGCCTCGGCCTCGCGGATGAGATCGGCTCGATCGAGGTCGGCAAACGGGCCGACCTGACCTTGGTCGACATGGCGAAACCACTTCTCTACCCGCCCAACATGCCGGTGACCCGCATCGCCCACTTCGCCAACGCCGCCGACGTCGATACCGTCGTGGTCGACGGCCGGGTGTTGATGCGGGGCCGCCGGGTCGCCACCATCGACGAGCGCGAGGTGCTGGAAGAGGCCCGCGTCGAATGCGAACTGATGCTGGACCGCGCCGGCCTCCGCCACCTGACCGTGGAGCCCGACGACTACTGGCGCGGCAGCCGGCTAGAGGGTTAGGCCGGTTTCCCCAACAATATCTCCGCCGCCTTTCGGCCCGATCGCGCCGCGCCCTCGATCGTGGCGGGAAGGGCGGTCGCCGTCCAATCGCCGGCGAGAACGAGGTTGGCCAGTCCGGTTCGGGGATCGGGCCGGCGGGCTTCCATCGCCGGGGTCTGAACGATCGTTGCCCGGCGCTCCTTGACCACGCGGGCCGGGGGCACCGGCGCGGCTTTTTGCCCGAGCGCGAGGGCGACGTCGCGCCAGACCTTGGCCGCGAGCTCGTCGGCGTCGTGGTCGAGAAGGCGGTTGGCGTCCGAAATGGTGACGGAGAGGACGTCGCCCCGCTGGAAGAGCCACTCCGCCTGGCCGCCGAGCAGGCCCAGGAACGGGAGCGCCGGATCGAGGCCGCCTCCGTCCGGGAGCCGGTAGTGGAGGTTGATGATCGCGCCGAAGGCGTCGGGAAAGCCGGGCGCGTCCAGCAGCTCGCTCGCGGCCGTCGCGGGTACCGCCAGGACCACGGCGTCTTTGGCCTTGATTTCCTCGGCCCCGTCGGCGAAGCGCAGCCGCGAGGCGAGTCCGCCCGCGGTTTCGATCTCGCGCAGCCGGTTGGCGAAGCGGATCTCGACGCCGCGCGCTTCCAATTCTCGGACCAGGGGATCGACGATCGCATCCGAAAGGCCCATCGGCGCCAGGACCGGGCGGGAGGCGGCTTCGCCCTTGAGCAGCGTCTCGCGGGCCACCGCCCAGAGCGACCGGGCGGTGCCGGTCTCCGCCGCCACGTTGAGGGTGGCGAGAGCCAGTGGCTCCCAAAGATGGCGGTAGCTGGCGGCGCGGACATCCAGCACGTCGCCGACGGCATCGCCGGGCCGCGCGCGGGCGAGGCGGATCATGTCGAGCGCGAGGCCGCCGAGGCCGACGCCGGGGGGCAGGGCGCCCCGGCCGAGGAGCGCGCCGAGGGCCGTGGCAGCTGGCGCCAGCTCCCAGCGCCCGCCGGACGCGAGATCGAGAAACGGAAAGCGGGCCGGCCGGATCTCGTGGATTCGATCGCTGGCGCCGGCGGCCTCGATCAGGGCGAGGATCGCGCGGTTGCCGGAGAGGATCAGGTGGCTGCCGTTGTCGATCACGCGCTCCAGCCGGGCGTCGCGATAGGACCGGCAGCGCCCGCCGGCGTGCTTCGCTTGATCGTGCAAGACCACGTCTTGGCCGGCGGCGCTCAACCGTTCGGCCGCCGCGAGGCCGGCGACGCCGGCGCCGACCACGTGAATTCGCCTCAACGCGCGCCGTCCCGAAGCACGGTCGCGATCATCGGCGCAGCACGCCGGCGACGATCCCGGCAAGGCCGGCGGCGAGCCGGGCGCCGGTGGCGAGTTCGACCCGTTCGGCGAGCGGATCGCGGCGGCGGAGCTGGTCGCGGAGCCGGCGGGCGAGGGCGACGATCACCGCCGATTCTAGGCCCAGCCGGCGATGGCGCATCCGACGGGCGAGGGGGGCCGCCTCGATCAACAGGTCGTCAACACCGTCGAGCGTCCGATCCAGGACCCGGCGGAGCCGTGCGTCGGTTCCGGCCCGGAGCAAATCGTCGGGGGCCAGACCCTCGGCTTCCAACCAGTCGAGCGGTACGTAGAGACGGCCGAGCGCGCGCCAATCCGTGGAGCAGTCCTGCAGGTGATTGAGGATCTGCAGCGCGCTGCAGAGCGCGTCGGAAGCGCTTCCCGGTTCCTCCGCTTCGCCGTGGAGCGCCATCAGGTAACGGCCGACCGGCATCGCCGAATAGCGGCAATAGTCGATCAGGTCGTCCCAGCTCCGGCAGGGATCGTTGACCGCGTCGCGCCGGAAGGCGGTCAGCAGGTGGCGGGCGAAGATGTCGTCGACGCCGGTCGTCGCCAAGCTTTCCCGCAGCTTTTCGCCCGGTCGCGACCAGGCCTCGGCCGCCGCCTCTTCCTGGAGCACGGATTCCAGTTGCTCGAGGTGGGCGATCTTTTCCTCGCGCCGCAAAACGGGTGAATCCGCGATGTCGTCGGCCAGCCGGACGAAACGATAGAACGCCATGACATGCGGGCGCAGCGCCGCCGGCAGCAGGATCGAGGCGACGGGAAAGTTTTCTTCCCGATGTGACTTGACGACGCGGGGGCCGTCCTCGGCGATGGCGCTCATGTCCCGGTCCGGGGTGATGAATCAGGCCGCGCATCATAGAACGAATTCCCAGGGCCAGGGTGTTGCCGCGCGGGCACGCGGCGTCCAAAGTCCCGCTCACGCAGATTTGAGGTTGCGATTTCGCCAATCTCTTGGCAATACTCCGCCACACATGTGGGGGCCCCTCGTCCGAGGGGTGGTCGCATGACGTGCGACGGGGTGGTGATCAAGGTATTCTGATCTCCGGCTGGCCGCTCCCTCGGGGGTGGTCGGGGTGGTCTTTTGCAGGTATTTTCTGGCGCGCGTGACGGCGAACGCCGCAACGATGGTCGGACGACAACCGGGGGAATTGGTGGCATGGAGTCGTTGCTGTTCTTTGTGGAGGATTACCTCCCGATTTTCATGTTCAGCACCCTGGCGATGCTGCTGTTCACGGGCTATCCGGTCGCCTTCATTCTGGGCGGCTTGGCATTCCTGTTCGGCATGCTCGGCTGGTTCTTGGACATGTTCGCGCTGATCGAGTTCTTCAACTTCGTGCCCCGGATTTGGGGCACGGCGGCGGAGAATTTGGTGCTGGTCGCCGTTCCGACATTCGTCTTCATGGGCGTGATGATGGAGCGAAGCGGCATCGCCAACGACATGCTCTATTGCTGTCAGGTGCTGCTGAAGCGCGTGCCGGGCGGTCTGGCGCTCTCGGTCACCATCATGGGCACGATCCTCGCCGCGATGACCGGCATCATCGGCGCCTCGGTGACGATGATGACCGCGCTGGCGCTGCCGACGATGCTGCGGCAGCGCTACAGCCACGGCCTGGCGACCGGCGTGATCGCGGCGTCGGGCACGTTGGGCATCCTCATACCGCCTTCTATCATGCTGATCATCATGGCCGATCTGCTGGCCGTGTCGGTCGGCAGCCTGTTCATGTCGGCGCTGGTACCGGGTCTCTGCCTCGCGGTCATCTACCTGATCTACATCACCACGATCGCCGCGATTCGTCCCTCGGTGGCGCCGCCGCTGCCGCCGGAGCTGCTGTACGTGCCGCGCAACGAAATGCCGAAGCTGTTGGTCAAGAGCTTCTTTCCGCCGGTCTTCCTGATCGGGCTCATCAAGAGTTCGATCCTGCTCGGCTGGGCGACGCCGAGCGAGGCGGGCGCGGTCGGTGCCTTTGGCGCCAGCCTGCTGGCCTTAGTCGCCGGCCGGCTCGGCTGGAATACCATCAAGGCCGTCTGCAACTCCGCCGGCCTGACGATCTCCTTCATTTTCTTCATCGTCATCAGCGCGACCTGCTTTGCCTATGTCTTCCGCTCGCTGGGCGGCGACGACATCGTGGAGGAGCTGATCTTCGCCGCCGGCCTGGATTCCTGGGGCCTGCTGTTCCTGATCATGGGCATCGTCTTCGCCCTCGGCTTCTTCCTCGACTGGCTGGAGATCACGCTCATCATCCTGCCCGTCTTCGCCGGCATGATCGTCGACATGGAGTTCGGTGACCACGTGCCGGAGGCGGCGATGGTGTACTGGTTCACGGTGCTGATCGCGATCAACCTGCAAACCTCGTTCCTGACCCCGCCATTCGGTTTCGCGCTCTTCTACCTGAAGGGCATCGCGCCGAAGGAAATCAAGATCGAGAGCATCTATCTCGGCATCATTCCGTTCGTGTCGCTGCAGCTCGTGGGCCTGATCATGGTGATTGCCTTCCCCCAGGTGGCCTTGTGGCTGCCCAACTTGGTTTATGGTCTTTAGGAGGACAGTGCAATGACCGCCGTCGAACGTGACTATGGACCCGAGAGCGCGCTGCCGGTGCTGGTGCGGCTCAGCCTGTTGCTGCGCGATATCGTTTCATTCGTGGGGAACTGGGCCTCCTTCCTTATCATTCCGCTGATCTTGGTCACAATTTTCGACGTCACGGCCCGCAAGTTGATCTGGATTCAGATCTTCCTGGTGGAGCATGTCAGCAGGTTTTTCGAATCGACCCTGATGCAGGAACTCGAGTGGCACTTCCATACCGCGCTCTTCGCGCTCGTGCTCGGCTTCGGCACCGTCTACAACCGCCATGTGCGGGTCGATCTGGTGCGCGAGAAATTGCAATTTCGCAAACAGGCCTGGATCGAATTTATCGGCACGACGATCGGCATGCTTCCCTATACGGCGATCGTGATTTTCTTCGCCTATCAGTTCGCCATCGAATCGTGGCAAACGAGCGAAATCTCCGCCTCGCAGGTCGGCCTGAGCCATCGCTGGATCATCAAGACGATCCTCTTTGCCGGGCTGGTGATCGCCCTGACGTCCGGCGTCGCCGTCTGGTTGCAGCTGGTGGTCGTACTGTTCGGGCCGAGGGCACTCAGGTTCCGCCTGATGACCATGGACTGGCCCGAGGAGCGGGACGATCAACGCATCCAGATCGATAGTTCGGACGAGGAGACCAACGAGGAGGTGGTAGGCGTCGTTACCAGCGGTGGCGGCGATTCCGGCGGCCAGGAAGGGCAGCGATCCGGGTGAGGGCGCGCGGACCCGTCGGCCGCGCCACGCCGTCGGCCGTGCGGACCATCGGAGGCCAGGGCTGAGTGGACTGGCATCACTACGTCAAGAAATACGTTTGGGACGAAAAGAAGACGCCTTACTTCGTCCCCGTCCCGCGCCTAACGCGGGGCCAGGCGAAGAGCGAGATCTTCATCTACGTGCTGTTCATCGGCGTGCCGAGCATGTTGATGGCGATCGGCACGACCGGCTCCGTGCTGGAAACCGGTTCGACCCTGTCGGCGACGATCGGCATCTATACGATCACGCTCTGCATCGCCGCCGCCATGCTGCACGCGAAGAAGTTGACCATCGCCGCGTACTATACGATCAGCCTGCCGGTCGTCCTGCTGATCTACCTTTATTTCCGGCAGCGGTACATGGATGTCGCCATCTTCGACACCATCGTCCTGGTGGCTGTCCTGCTGGCATGGCTGCGTTACATCTTTCGTGTCGTGGCCATCTGCAAGATCTATCCCGGTCTGCCCGAGGCCTGGCCGGAGCCGCCGGAGCCGGGCGGGGAAGGTGATGGGGATCCGACGTAGGACGACGGGCCCCGAGGCTCAATCCTCCGGATTTTTCTCCCCGGCGCCGTGATCGGTCTTGTGGCGCCCCGGCATGTTTCCGGTCCTGTAGGATTCCTCGATCTTCCGCATATGGTCGATGTCGTAGCTCTTGGACTTGATCCACATGCCGCGCTGCTCGATCCAGCGTAGGTCCGGATCCAGGCTTTTGACCAAGAAATAGTGGCAGGCAAGGGGGATGAGCGTGATGAAGAGTGGCCAGAACCCCCACCAATAGTCCGAAACCGCCCAGTTGATCAGTGAAAGCGCGCCGTTCAGGACGAGGAACAAATAGAGGTGCGGGCGCCACCACAGCCGGGCGAGAGTGGCCAGGTGGCTGGCGGGTTCCTCCTCGCCCGTCGCCTCGGGTGGGGGCGTGCTATCGGGGCCGTCGTCATCCATGGTGTCGTCGAGTATAATCTCTATCGGCCATTTGAACGAGTCGCGGGCCAGGGGGGACGGCATGAGTATCGAGGCACGCCTGAGGGAATTGGGGATCGAGTTGCCCGAGGCGCCATCGCCGATCGGCAATTACGTGGGGTCGGTCCGGCATGGCGACCTCTGCTTTCTTTCCGGCATGGGCCCCAGGCGAATGGATGGCACCACCATTACCGGCAAGGTCGGCGGCGACCTCTCGATCGAGGATGGTTACGAGGCGGCGCGCCTCGTCGGCCTCAACGCGCTGGCCGTTCTCCAGCGCGATCTGGGTAACCTCGACCGGGTTCGGCGCGTCGTCAAGATCCTGGGCATGGTCAATGCGGTGCCCGAGTTCAACGAGCACCCCAAGGTCATCAACGGTTACTCCGACCTGATGGTCGAGGTCTTCGGTGACGTGGGGCGTGGCGCGCGCTCGGCCGTCGGCATGGGGTCGCTGCCGTTCCAGATCGCCGTCGAAGTCGAAATGATCGTCGCCGTGGCTGGGTGACTCGATCGCGGCGAGCGAAGAGGAATTCGCCGACGCCCCGGTCGAGGGATCTTCGCCGGGTCGCGCCGGATTGGCGGCCGATCGTGGACCGGGCCGTCGGCGGAGTGGCCCCGGGCAGGTAGCGGGAGACGGCGAATCTGGCGCGTCTCGGGAATCTCTCCGGGGTCGAGCGGTCCAAGGAAGAGGTAGCGATGGGAAAGGTGCCTGTCGAGCGGCGCATACAAGTCCGTATCGAGGTCGACATACCGATCGTCGTCGAGGTCGACGCGGGCAGTTACGAATGCCGGCTCGAGGATGTCTCGATCGACGGGGCGGGCGCCCTGATCTCGGGCGGCTCGATACGGGTCGATTTGGGGGAACATGTCCGTCTGCGGCTGCCGGAGAGCGATGTTTCGGGAACCGCCGGCGTGCGTCGGATCGGCGAGGGTGGGATCAGCTTCGGTGTGGAATTCGACGACGCGACGATCGGCGCCATCGTCGCCGGTTACGCCAAGGGTTTCGTTTAGAGCGTTTTCCGCTGGCGCGAAAAGGGGAGGGTTCCATGAGCGAGTTGCTTCCAAACGGCGTGGCCTTTGTCGAGGGCGAATACGTGCCGGTCGAAGAGGCCAAGATCTCGCTGTTGGATTTAGGCTTCCTCCGCTCGGACGCCAACCAGGACACGGTCTCGGTCTGGCGCGGCAGCTTCTTTCGGCTGGAGGACCACCTGGACCGCTTCCAGCGGAATATCGATCGCCTGCGCATGACCTCGCCGTTGGACCGCGACGGCCAGCGGGAGGTGTTGATGGAATGCGTGCGCCGTACCGGGCTGCGCGAGGCCTATGTGCAGATGCTGATGACGCGCGGGCGGCCGCCCATCGGCAGCCGGGATATCCGGCTCTGTGAAAACAAATACTTCGTCTTCTGCCTGCCCTATATCTGGATCGCCAGTCCGGAGAAGCAGGAGGAGGGGCTCGATATCGCCGTCAGTTCCATCTGGCGGATCCCACCCGAAAGCGTCGATCCGACGATCAAGCACTACCACTGGCTGGATTTCCAGATGTCGCTCTTCGCCGCCTACGACGCGGGCCGCGACACGACCGTCCTGGTCGACCGCCACGGCAATCTGACGGAGGGACCCGGTTTCAACATCTTCCTGGTCCGCGATGGCGAGCTTCTGACGCCCGACGACGGCGTGCTGGATGGCATGACCCGACGCACGGTCTGGGAACTCTGCGTCGAAACCAATCTTCGACACCGGGCCTCCGCGGTCCCCGCCGACAACCTGGGCCGGGCGGACGAGGTCTTCATTTGCAGCACCGCCGGCGGGATCATGCCGGTGACCCGTGTCGACGGACAGGCACTAGGCAATGGAGGGCCCGGTCCCGTCACTCTGAGGCTCCGCGAGCTCTACTGGTCCAAGCGCGAGGCCGGCTGGCACGCGACGCCCGTCGACTGCGCCGCCGCCGGGTCGTGAGGCCGTATCGCCACGGGTCATTCCAAGCGACAAAAGTCCCGGCCGCCCCGCCACCCCGGCGAAGCCATTCTTGGCGATTGATATCATCCCAGCAGCGGCCGGACCTCTTGCGCGAAGCGGCGGATCTGCTGGTCGCGGTCCTCGTAGGGGCCGACGAAATCCATCACCACGTGACGGACGCCCGCTTGACGGAAGCCGTCGATGCTGGCCGCGACGTCCGCCGGCGTGCCGAGCGCCGCATAGCGCTGGGCGGCGCGGCGGAAGTCCATATCGTAGCGCATGCTCAAGGTCTGGGTCGCCTCTTCCAGCGCCGTCTCGTAACTGTCGTCGATGCGGGCAAACAGCAGGTGCGAGGTGGAGAAGACCTTGTCGCCGCGCCCCGCCGCGTCCGCCGCTTCGGTGATCCGCGACAGCGCGTCGACATACATCTCCGGCGTGATCACGTAGCTCATGTAGCCGTCGGCCAGGGTGCCCGCGCGCTTCAGCGCCGCCGGCTGGCGCCCGCCGCACCAGATCGGCGGTCCGCCCGCCTGGCGCGGCGCCGGCAACATCAGGGTTTCGGGCAACGAATAGAATCGGCCTTCGTGCGTGATCGTCTCGCCGCTCCAGAGTTTGCGCAGGATCTGGATGATCTCGGTGAGGCGCGCGCCCCGTTCGTTTACGGGCACCCCGCAGGCGGCGTATTCGTTCGGAAATTCCCCGCCGACCCCGACCCCGAAAATGAAGCGGCCGCCAGTCAAATGATCGATGGTCGATACCATTTTTGCCGTGGGCGTCGGATGGCGGAGCGGGGCGAGATAGACACCGGTACCGAAATAGAGCCTGGTCGAATAGGCCGATGCATGCACCAGCTGCAGCAGCGGATCGAGGATCGGAATGGTGAAGGCGACATGGTCGCCGACCCACATCGAATCGTAGCCCAGCCCTTCGACCAGTTCGACCAGCTCCCGCGCATACCCCGGATCCGGCAGCCAGGGTCCCTCCGCCGGCTCGGAACGCCGGTGGATGGTCTGAACGCCGAGCTTCATCTCGGTTTCCAGGGGCACGGTCATGTCGCTTCCTTTCCGCTCGGCGCCATCCGGGGCCGGGACTTCATACCGCACGCGCTCTTCACCCGTCCATGGCTCGCCGACGGCGCACCCGCGAACGGCGATCGTCTTAACGAATTGTTATAGGCCACCTTTTAAAATGTAGAGGCAGCACCACCCGACATAAGTGGATTGCAGCCGACCCTGGCGCTCAATATCAGCCGGAAGATCACGCTGATCGTCAGCACCGTGCTGGTCACCTTGCTGAGCGTCACGGTGGGCACGCCGCCTTGATGCTCAACTACCGCGGAGCGGGCGGAGTTCGGCGAAGCGGTTCGATCGAACAGTAGCGGACGGGCCGGTGGCAAACACAAGTCCGGTCGCGGCACCAGAACGTGACGGCCAAGGCGGTCGCCAAGGACATGCCCGGACAATGCTGAGCTTTCGTGCGCGCCGATCACGCTGCCTATCGTCAGCACCGTGCTGCGTCACCTTGCTGATGGGCACGGCTGCTTGATGCTCAACTATCCCGGGAGACACATCAAGCTGGGTGGACCAAACGGGTCATCGCCGGCGAATCGGCCGGTTCGACGAGACGAGCGCGTCCTTAGAACGGCATTGGGCTCAATGCTTCAGAATGCCACAATTCTTGACCTCAAAGGCCCGGATGCCTTGAGAACAGGAAATGCCTGGATGACACAATCCTATCTACGGGCCGGCGCCGAAAAGAGTCGAGCGATTTACAGCGCAGTTGTGATTCACTGTTTGTATTTAGCAACCGGAGAGACACGGCCGGTACACCAACGATATCGTTTACGAGAGAATCGCCCCCATGGAGCGGCTAAGGCTCCACGTCGCAAGCGGAAGGCGCCGAAGTAGAACGGCGAACCTCGCTGGCGTCATGGCCTTGATGCGTGCCGCTACCAAGACCCTCGGCGGACAGCGCTGACGGATGCCTCGGATGGAAGGTGCTGGAGCCGTCTGCTGCCTCGCGAAGGCCAAAGCGCTGGGCGCCTCGGACGACGGCATTGCGTCGAGGCGTGGTGAACGCGATCCTCTACCTACTGCGCAGCGGCTGTCCATGGCGCATGCTGCCCCGGGACTTCCCGCCACGCTCGACGGCTGCAGCGCTACTTTTATCTCTGGCGGGACGACGGCACCTGGTCCGAGGTCAACCGGCACAGCTGACTGCTGGTCGCGGCGCGCGAGGCCGAGGGCCGCGCGGCCGGCCCGTCGGCCGGTATCATCGACAGTCAGAGCGTAAAAACCACGGAAAGCGGCGGTATCCGGGGCTTCGACGCCGGAAAGAAAGTCAAGGGCCGCAAGCGTCAGTCCTCACCGACACCGGCGGCCTGCTGGTCGCGGTCGTGGTCCACGGCGCCGAGATCCAGGACCGCGACGGCGCGCCGGCGGTGTTCGCCGCCATCCCCCGCCACTTTCCCCGCCTGCGCCAGCGTCTTCGCCAGAACGGCGCCGATGCCGAGGCCCGCTCGTTCCTGATCGCCGACGGCGCCTATGCCGGGCCCAAGCTCGAGGGCGCACTGAAGCGGATCGGCCGCTGGTCGCTGGAGATCGTCAACCGTCCCGCGGGCGTGAAGGGCTTCCAACTCCTGCCCCGCCGATGGGTCGTCGATGTAGAGGCAGCACCCGCTCAGCCGCCTGGCTCAATCGAAACCGGCGTTCGGCGCTGGCAGTCAGTTGTGATTCACTGTTTGTATTTAGCAACCAGGGAGACACAACATGTGGACCAAAATCACTCGCCCGAAGTATGAACGCGACCTGCTGCGCTACGCAAGCGACCTGACGGATGGAGAATGGAAGGTGCTGGAGCCGTTGCTGCCTCGCGCCAAAGCGCTGGGACGGCCTCGGACGACGGCATTGCGCGAGGTGGTGAACGCGATCCTCTACCTACTGCGTAGCGGCTGTCCATGGCGCATGCTGCCCCGGGACTTCCCGCCACGCTCGACGGTGCAGCGCTACTTTTATCTCTGGCGGGACGACGGCACCTGGTCCGAGGTCAACCGGCAACTGCTGGTCGCGGCGCGCGAGGCCGAGGGCCGCGCGGCCGGCCCGTCGGCCGGTATCATCGACAGTCAGAGCGTAAAAACCACGGAAAGCGGCGGTATCCGGGGCTTCGACGCCGGAAAGAAAGTCAAGGGCCGCAAGCGTCACATCCTCACCGACACCGGCGGCCTGCTGGTCGCGGTCGTGGTCCACGGCGCCGAGATCCAGGACCGCGACGGCGCGCCGGCGGTGTTCGCCGCCATCCCCCGCCACTTTCCCCGCCTGCGCCACGTCTTCGCCGACGGCGCCTATGCCGGGCCCAAGCTCGAGGGCGCACTGAAGCGGATCGGCCGCTGGTCGCTGGAGATCGTCAACCGTCCCGCGGGCGTGAAGGGCTTCCAACTCCTGCCCCGCCGATGGGTCGTCGAGCGCACGCTCGCCTGGCTCAATCGAAACCGGCGGCTGGCCAAGGACTTCGAGACGGCCATCGAGACCGCCGAGGCCTGGATCTTCCTCGCCAGCATCCAACTCCTCACGCGCCGTCTCGCAAGAGCCTGAAAACACTCGATTCATTTCGAGTCGGACTCTGAGCCTCGTCGAGGCCATGCACACCCAAGCCATGTTGTATCGCGACCGGACGGAGGACGGCGATACGGCGATCAGCGCGCTCGATCGCACCCTGAATCAATTCAGCACCGAGCAGGGCAAGATGCGCCTCTGGGTCATCATGGCCAGAAAGGTCATCGACTACCAGCGCGAGAACAAACATGGGGATATCGTCCCGCCGACGGATCGCATCGACCGGCTGGCGATGTCGACCAGGCGCGTCGCCACCGCCTTTCTGGACGACCTGACCTATCGCATGACCGTACCCGTCGTGCTGGGACGGGGGATGGCGGATCACCCGCAATGCATGGCCTGCCATGGCGGTGGCACGGGGATCGAGCCGGGCGAGGCGATCGGCGCCTATTCAATCAAACTGGACGTCACGGCCCGCCTCGCGGAACTGGCGAGCTATCAGCGATTGCGTATCCTCCTCGCGCTCGCGGCGGCGGCGATCATCATCTGCTTATGATTTTTCTGCTGCGTCGCGTGGTCGTGAGGCCCCTGGAGGAGATCAGCTCGCGCCTGATCCGACTCGCGGAGAATGATCTCGACGTGGGGACGACCAACCTGACCCGCAAGGACGAATTCGGCGCGCTATCGCGCGCGCTGGGTGTCTTCCGCGACAATGCCCTGGCCCGGCAATCGATGGAACGCGAGTTGCAACGGGCCAATCAGACGCTCGACGACAAGGTGCGCGTGTAGCGCACCCGGTTCCTTGGACACAAGTTTGTCTCACGCGGCGGGCCTGATTGAGATCGCGGCGTGCCACGCCTGACGAGCTTGAGCGGGGCTCAGGTAGCCGTTCTTTTCGATGATCCACTGGGCATTGTAGAGTTCGACGAAGTCGCGGACGGCGTCCCGCAGCTCCGCGATGTTGCGGTAGATGCGACCATGGATGATCTGTTCCTTCAGCGTGCGATTGAACCGCTCGGCGACGCCGTTGGTCTGGGGCTCGGCGACGAAGGCGTAGGACGGCTGGATGCCCCAGAACTTGATCTGGTTGGTGAAGTGGTCCGACAGATACTGGGAGCCGTGATCCATCCGCAAGGCCAGCCCCCGAGCCGCGCCGGCCGCGGTCGAGCCATACAGCCCGGCAAGCCCCATGGAGATCGGCTGCAGGGCGGCGAAGCGGTCGCCGCGCTTGCAGACATGCCAGCCGACACACTCGGCGTTCCAATGCTCGACGGCGGTGAAGATCCAGCCCCAGCCGTCGTCCACCGTGAACACCCGAACGCCATCGGTGCCCCACATGAGGTTCGGGGCATGAGTGATGATCTCACCGTCATGGGGATTGCCGCCACGGCGGCGGCAGCGATGGGGCGAGAGCAGATTGTTCTCGCGCATCAGGCGGAGCACCCGCTTGCGGGCAACCCGGATGTCGCGACAGACCCGAAGCCGAGCCCAGACCTTGCGGTAGCCCTCGCCCTCCCAGGGCGATGCCTCCAGGTCGGCTTCGATCGCCACCAGCAGCGCCTGGTCCGAGATCGCGGGCTTCGGTCCCCGACGCTTTGCCGGCGGCTGCTCGGCGTGCTGGCCGGAGGTCATGGCGTAGAACGAGGAGCGGGCCATGCCCCAGGCGGCGCAGACCCGCCGCAGGCCGTAGGCCAGACCCGTGCCGGGCGAGGTGGCGGCACTCATCGCCGCGACCTCCGCCGCCCCAAAGGGCCGAAGGTCTCCGTCTTGGCCTCCAGCAGTTCCACCTGCATGGTCAACTCTCCGATCCGCTTCATGGCGCTATCCAGTTCCGCCTGCACCGGATCGCCCTTGCGTTGCTTGAGCGAGGCGTCGATCCCGCCGATCGCTTTCTCACGCCACTGCTCGAGCCGGAAGATCTCTACGCCCAACTGGCGCGACAGAAGTTGCACCGGCTCGTCACGCAAAAGCCGCGGAACGACCTCACGCTTGCGCGCCACCGTCCATCGCTGGCCAAGTCCCAGCGGGCCTGCCGGCAAAGCCTGGCCTGGGGAAAACGTGGACGAGCCAAGCTCGCCCGCATTTACCACAGGCCCATCAACAGCAACTTTCTTCTCAAAATTATCGGCCATGTTCCGGTCCTCCTTGGACACTTCGATTAAGCCAATTCTGTGTCCAAGGAAATCGGGTCCGACTCACGACAAGGTGCGCGAACGCACCAGTAAAACTGCGCGACGAGGTGGATCACCGCCGCCAGGCGGAAGCCGCGGAACACGAGGCGGCGGAGAAGGCGCGCATCGCCAACCAGGCGAAAAGCGAGTTCCTCGCGACCATGAGCCATGAGATCCGAACGCCGATGAACGGCGTCATGGGAATGGCAAGCGTGCTATTGGACAGCGACCTCGACCCCCAGCAGAAAGTCCAGGTCGAGACCATCCATCGTTCGGGCGATGCCTTGCTGTTGATCCTTAACGACATTCTCGACCTCTCCAAAATCGAGGCGGATCGGGTAGATCTGGAGACGATCGATTTCGATCTCGTCTCGGTGGTCGAGAGCGTCGTCGAACTGATGGCGGTTCGCGCCAACGAGAAGGAGCTCGAGCTGGCGAGCTTCATCGGCCCCGAGGTGCCGTTGCGCCTGAAGGGCGATCCAGGGCGCTTGCGCCAGATTTTGCTGAATCTCGTCGCTAACGCCGTCAAGTTCACGGAACGGGGTGGGGTCCGGATCGAGGTCGTGGGCGAGGCTGGCGAAGACGAAAGCGCGTCCGCGCGGCTTCGCTTCCGGATCGTGGACAGCGGTATCGGCATCGCGGAGGATCGACGGGACACGCTTTTTGAGATGTTCGTGCAAGCCGACAATACGACGACGCGCCGCTTCGGCGGCACCGGCCTCGGTCTCGCCATTTGCCGCAAGCTGGTGCGCCGGATGGACGGCGACATTACGCTTCGAAGCAGTGTGGGGATCGGCAGCACCGTCGAGTTCACGGTATCGCTGGATCGTGGGCCCTTCTTCCGGGATGCCGCCTTCGAGGACCTGCGCGACGCGATGACGGACAAGCAGGTGTTGATCGTGGATGCGAGCGAGGTCAATCGGGAGGTGGCGCGCGCCTATATGAGGGCGCTCTCGGCCGAGGTGCTGTTGGCCACGGGAATGGACGAAGCGCTCGGCCTCCTCTACGGCCATCCCTTCGACATCGTGATCGTCGATCATGCGATGGTGAACGAGGACGGTAAGGCACTCGCGGAGTTGATCCGGGCGGACCGGCGGTTCGATGATTGCGCCCTGGTCCTGACGATGTCGGCCGCCGAAAGCGCGCGGCGGGACGCGGCCTCCTGGATCGGCGTCGATGCGGTGATCGCTAAGCCGCTGCTACGGACCAGCTTGCTGGAGGCCATGTGCCCGCTCCTGAATATCGAGGGGTATGGCGGCGAGGGGGGGGGCGGCGGCCGAGCCTAGCCCGGACGCGCCGTCCCCGCGGGAGCTCCGGCTCCTTCTCGTCGAGGACAACAAGGTCAATCAGATGGTCGCCTCGGAGCTGCTCACGAAAATTGGCCATCGCGTCGACATTGCCGCCAACGGGGTCGAGGCGGTGCGAATGCACGGTGGGTTCCCCTACGACCTGATTTTGATGGACATGCAGATGCCGGAAATGGATGGGCTGGAGGCCACCCGACGGATCCGCGCGGCGGAACACGGCGATGTCCGTATTCCGATCGTCGCCATGACGGCCAACGCCATGGCCCGCGACCGGAAAAGCTGCTTGGAGGCGGGGATGGACGACTATATTTCCAAGCCGATCGACGTCGAGGAGCTGTATCGAAAGACGGCCCTGTGGGGGGCGGCGAAATCCCCCTCGCGGGGCCGCGACGGCGAACGTAAAGACCGTCCCGTGGCACTCGTCCGCGCGTCTTGAGGTTCAGCCTTCGGCCGGCGGCCGGTGGCCTTCAAAGGGCGCTATCCATCAATCCCCCCCCCGACGCGGCCCGCAGCGCCGCCCAGACCCGATCGGGCGTCGCCGGCATGTCGATATGGCGGATCCCCCGGACGGAGAGGGCATCGACCACGGCGTTCATTACCACGCCCAGTGCCCCTGAACAGCCCACCTCGCCGCAGCCCTTGACGCCGAGCGGATTGCTGGTCGCCGGCACCGGATGCTCGTGGAAGCGGATGGTCGGGAGATCGACCGCGCGAGGCAGGGCATAATCCATGAAGGAGCCGCTGATCAGCTGACCTTCGTCGTCGAAACAGGTGCGTTCCATCAACGCCTGGCCGATGCCCTGGGCGACGCCGCCATGCACCTGTCCCTGGACCAGCATCGGGTTGATCAACACGCCGAAATCATCGACCACCACGTAGCTCGCCACCCGGGTGGTACGCGTCTCCGGATCGATCTCGACCTCGGCGACGTGGCAGCCGTTCGGGAAGGTGGACGGTGCCGGCTCGTGCGTCAGGGCGGCGTCGAGCGCGTCCTTCTCCTGCTCGGGGCCCAGGTCCCCCGCGCGCAGCCGCTTCGCGAGTTCCATCACGGTAATCGCGCGGTCGGTGCCGACGATTCGGAAGGCGCCATCCTCGAAGCCGATGTCCTCGACCGCCGCCTCCAGCGCGCGCGCCGCCAGATGCCGGCCCTTCTCGATCACCATGTCGGCGGCCTCCAGGATGGCGCCGCCGCCGGTGATCATCGACTTCGAGCCACCCGTGCCGCCGCCCGCCAGCAGCGCGTCGCTATCGCCCTGTTCGAGGCAAATGGCGTGGAAGGGAATCGCCAGCTTGGTCGAGAGGATCTGCGCGAAGCTCGACGCGTGACCCTGGCCGTAGTTCTGGGTACCGCTGGTAATGGTGACGCCGCCATCCTCGTCGAAGCGAATCCCGCCCATTTCGGTCGACGGCGCGCCGGTCGCCTCCAGGTAACATTCGAGGCCCAGGCCACGCAGCATCCCGCGCCCCGCCGCTTCCCGCCGGCGCTCTTCGAAACCGGCCCAGTCGGCGCGCCCCATCGCGTCCTCCAGCACAGCCGGAAAATCGCCCGAATCGTAGGTCAGGCCGGAAATCGCGGGATGCGGCATCTCCTCGGGCGTCAGCAGGTTACGGCGGCGCAGTTCGATACGGTCGACCCCCATCTCGCGCGCCGCCGAGTCCATCAGACGCTCGACGTAATAGTTGCTCTCCGGCCGGCCGGCGCCACGATAGGCCGCGATGGGGCCGGTGTTGGTGAAGCGGCAATAGGTTCGGATGTGCAACAGGGGGAGACGATAGAGACTGGGAAAGTTCCGCAAGATGTTGCGGGTGGTCATCATCGGACCGGTTTGGCTCGCGTAGGCGCCGACGTTGGCATGGCCGATCACCCGGGCGGCGAGCACCCGGCCCTCGGTATCGAAGGCCATCGAGGCCTCGACCACGCTGCCCCGGCCGTGCTGGTCGGCGAGGAAGCTGTCGGAGCGATCGTCGCGCCAGCGGACCGGGCGGCCCAAACGCCGGGCGGCGAGCAGCAAGGGGCCATATTCGGGGTAGGGCGCCGACTTCATGCCGAAGGAGCCGCCGACGTCGTAGGTTCGAACGCGAAGCCGCTCCCGATCGATCCTGAGGATGTCGCCGGCGATGTTGTTGCGTAGGCCGAAGACGCCTTGCGAGCCCACGTGCAGCGTGAAGCGGTCGCTGTCCGTGTCGTATTCGGCGAGCGCGGCCCTCGGCTCGATCGGACTGATGACGATGCGATTGTTCTCGATCTCCAGTCTGGCGACGTGGGCCGCGCGGGCGAAGGCGGCGTCGACCGCCGCCACGTCGCCGCTTTCCCAATCGAGGCAGAGATTCTCCGGGACCGTGTCGTGAAGCCGCGGCGCCTCGGTCGCGCCAGCGGCACGGGCGTCGGTGACGGCGGGAAGGGGCGTCGCGTCGAGTTCGATCAGCCCCGCCGCGTCGCGCGCCTGGGCCAGCGTCTCGGCGACGACGAGGGCGATCGGCTCCCCCTGGTAGCGCACCCGGTCGATGGCGAGGGAAGGGCGCGGCGGTTTCGCCATCGGCCCGCCGTCGCGGCCCTCGAGCGGGATCTTGTTCTGCAATGTGCCGAAGCCGGCCGCTTCCAGGTCGCGTGCCGTGAGAATCAGCAATACGCCCGGCGCGGCCGACGCTTCGGCCAGGTTCAAATCATGGAGTTCCGCATGCGCGAAAGGGGAGCGCAGCAGATGGCCCTCGGCCGTGTTCTCGGCGCCCACGTCATCCGTGAACCGGCCGCCACCCGTCAGTAGGCGCGAATCCTCGGTTCTGGGAACCGGCTGGCCGACGGCATATTTCTCGGTCGCTTCCAAGGCTCGAAATTCCTCCCGGTGCTCGCGTCGGTACCGGATTACAGTTCGGGGTCGACGACGGAGGTGCCGCCTTGATAGATCTCGCTGATTTGGTCCGGGGCGTGGGCGGGCTCGCGCGCCAGAACCTCCTCGGCATGGGGCTCGGAGTGGTCCTCGGGGCGGTAGCCGAGCCGATGGGCATTGGCGTTATCGTACCAGGAGCGCGCGTTGTCGGACACGCCATAGACAATTTCATAATGAATATCAGGATGTTCCAGGCCGATTCGAATTAATTGTGTGAGATCTCTCGGGCTGATCCAAATGCTCAGGCGGCGTTTGTCGATCGGCGCGTCGCCGTAGTTGCCGATGCGAATGCAGAGGACGCCGAGACCATGGCGGTCGGCATAGAGCGCGCCGATCGCCTCGCCGAAGGCCTTGGACAGGCCATATCGGCTGTCGGGGCGGACCGGCACCCGGTGATCGATGGTCTCGTCGCGTCGATAGAAGCCGACGGCATGGTTGGAGGTGGCCATGATCACCCGTTTGACGCCTTGGCGCCGGGCGGCTTCGAAGACGTTCCGGGTGCCAATGATGTTGGCCTCCAGGATACGCTCCCACGAGGCCTCGCCAGAATTGCCGCCCAGGTGGATGATCCCGTCCACCCCCTCGCAAAGCGCCTCCACCCGGGCGAGGTCGGCGATATCGGCGGTAACGAATTCCTCGTCGGCGCCAGGAGAGGCGATTTGCCGGATATCGGAAAGACGGAGCGCCGGATAAACCCCGGCGAGGGTCCGGCGGAGTCCGCTGCCGATGCCGCCGGCGGCACCGGTGATGAGAACGCGTTTCATGTCGGATTTTCCTCGGGACTGGCGTCTGTGGTTGGCTTAGCGGAGCATACTCGCTCGGGTGCCCCCCGCGCCATGGGGCGGGGCGCTATAGTGCGCGATCGCCGGAACCCGCCGGCGCGGATCATGGAGACGAGAGATGCACGACCTTCCGATCATCCAGCTGCGGCGTATCGAAGCGAACGTGATCAAGCCGATATTCGAAGAGATGGTCCGCTCCTTCGGCGAGGCGGCCGCGCGCGAGGTGCTGGAGAAGGCGATCCGGCGCAACGCCATCGAGCACGGCCAGGGCCTCGCCGAGCGGGAAGAGGGAGCGGCGGACCTCGCCGCCTTCGCCCGGCTGCTGCCCAACTGGCAGAAGGAGGATGCGTTGCGGATCGACGTGCTGGAGGAATCTGCCGAGCGATTCGATTTCAACGTCGTTCGCTGCCGCTATGCCGAGATGTATCGCGATTTGGGTCTGGGCGATATTGGCCACCTGCTCTCCTGCAATCGCGACGGCGCCTTCTGCGAGGGTTTCAACGCCGACATCAAGCTGGAACGAAAACAGACCATCATGGGCGGGGCGACGCATTGCGACTTCCGCTATTCGGTGGCGAGCGACGGCGAATAGGCATTTGATCGGCGCGAATTGGCGGGAAAGAGTAACCCTCCCTTAAGGATGCGAGCCGTAATGTCGCGTGCAACGAGGAGTATCCGGCGGGACGCGGCATGTGGAATTGGGAAGCGGGCGGTGGAAACGGCGCGACCGACAGCCGCGACGCGCCACGCCTGCTCTTAATCGACGACGACGAGACCGACCGCGAGATCATCGGCCGGCACTTGCGGCGGATTTTCGGCGACGATCTCCGCTTCGACATGGTGGCGGATTGGGACGAGGCGCTGGAGGCCGTCCGCGCCGGCGCGCATGACATCTATCTGGTCGACCATTTCCTTGGCGGCGGGACGGGGATCGGGCTGATCGACGCGACCCAGGCCGACACCCACGAAAGGGCCTTCATCCTGCTGACGGGGCAGGAAAACCGTACGGTGGACCTTGAGGCGACCCGGGTCGGCGCCGCCGATTATCTCGTGAAGTCGGGGCTCGACGTCAGCCGGCTCGAACGCTCGCTCCGCTACGCCTGGGAGACGTTGAAGCAGAGGCGGTTGCTGGTCGACCAGGCGACGGAGCTGCGCCAGGCCAAGGCGGGGATCGCCGAGGACGCGCGAAAATATCTCGAGCTGGCGCGCACGCTGCGCAAGATGCATGCCGATCTCCGCCAGGCCTTGGTCCGGGCGGAAAACGGCGAGAAGCAGTATCGCTGGCTGGCTCAGCACGGCCTGCTGACGGGAATTCCCAACCGCTCGCTGTTCCTCGCGCAGCTGCAGAGAGATCTCGCCAACGCCGAGCGTTCCGGCCGCCCCATGGCGCTCTACTTGATCGACCTCGACCGCTTCAAATTGGTCAACGACAGCCATGGCCACAAGATCGGCGACGGCCTGTTGGTGCAGTTCGCGACCCGGGTGAACCGGTTTCTGCGCAAGACCGACAGCCTGGCCAGGCTCGGTGGCGACGAGTTCGCGATTATCACCACCAACCTCGACCGCGAGGCCGCCGCCTCGGTGATGGCGGAGAAAATCATCGACGCGGTGGTGGAGCCCTTCATCGTCGACGGCCACCGCATCGAAAGCGGGGCCAGCGTCGGGATCGTGGTCTTTGACGGCCACGAAGACGTCTCGCCGGACGAATTGTTGCAACGGGCCGACTTCGCCCGCTTCCGGGCCAAGGACGCCGGCCGCCAGCAGTACCAGTTCTTCGACGAGGAGCTCAATCGAGTGATCCTCCGAAACAACCTGCTGAAGCGGGAGCTGTCGAAGGCGATCGGCACCGACCAGATCCACTTGGTCTTCCAGCCGAAGATCGACATCGCGACCAAATTGATCAAGGGGGTGGAGGCGCTCAGCCGGTGGACGCACCCGGAACTGGGGATAATTTCGCCGGTCGAATTCATTCCGCTCGCCGAGATGACGGGGCAGATCCTCGACCTCTCCAATTGGGTGATGGAAGCCGCGTTCCGCACCACCGGCATGTGGCGAGGCACCGTTTTGGAGAACGTGCCGATCGCACTCAACGTTTCCGCCGTTCAGCTCAAGAGCGGCGATTTGGTCAACAACGTCAAGGAACTGATGCGCCGCTACGATGTCCGCGCCTCCGACATAGCGCTCGAGATTACCGAGGCCACGGCCTTGGAGGACCTGGAGGCGGGGATCGATCGGATGACGGCCTTGCGCGAGATGGGCGTCTCCATCGCGATCGATGATTTCGGGACCGGCTACTCCTCTCTCGCGCTGGCCACGACCTTGCCGGCGGATCAGTTGAAGATCGACAAATCCTTCGTCTCCGGCATGCTGACGCGCTCCAGCGACGCGGCGGCGGTCAAGGCCAGCATCACGCTCGCCCACGCCATGGGCATGCTCGTCGTGGCCGAGGGCGTCGAGCACATGACGGAGTTCGAGTATCTGGAGCGTCACGGCTGCGATCAGGTGCAGGGTTTTTTGATCGTGACACCGCTCCGGGCCCTGGAATTGGCCGAATGGTACGCGGCGGAACGGGGCCGGCTGCTGCGCGCCGCCGCCTGAGGGCGCGCCACGTCGAGACGGTTCGACCATGCGCGCGCAAACCCCGCTCGGCACTCCCCCGCTTCCGGCTACCTGGCGGACGTGGTCCGTCGGCAAGGGATTCCATCACCTGGAGGACGTCCACCATCCAGATGCGCCGGTTGATGAGTGCGCTCGGGCGTCGGTATCGGTATTGTGGCGACCACCCGCGCCGCGGACCGCGCCGACGGGTGGAGCGAGGAGGCGTTATGGCACCTAGCCGGCAATTCCCGCCGTGCCCTCGGCGACGTCCGAAGCATCGGCCTGGGCCGGCCGGCGGCCGCGTCGAGGCCAATACCCGTGGGCCCCGCCACGCTTTAGGGCCTTTTCTTCGGCGATCGCCCCGGTCCAGGTCGGCCGAGGCCATGGGCGAGGTGGGATATGCGGGCTAGTAGGGGACGACATTGGAGCGGCCGGCTGCTCGCGCCCTTCGTCAATCTCCGGATGCGCAAGCGCATGGAACAGGAGGACCCGGATCCCGTCCGTTTCGGCGAACGGCAGGGCTATCCCTCGCGGCCTCGGCCGTCCGGCCATCTGATCTGGATCCATGCGGCCGGCGAAAGCGAGGCGATGACGGCTCTGACACTGGTCGAGGGGATACTTGGTACCGGCGCGGACGTCGACCTCCTACTGACCAGCGAGACGCTCACCTCGGCCAATCTGATCCAGGAACGGCTCCCCAAACGCACGATGCACCAGTATCTCCCCTATGATCAGACGATCGCGATCAACAATTTTCTCGACCACTGGCATCCCGACGGCGCGATTTGGGTGGAATCGGAGTTCTGGCCCAACCTGGTGACCGCGACGCGGGCCCTCGGCATTCCGATGCTCCTGATCAACGCGCGCATCTCGGAGGATTCCTTTCGCGCCTGGCGCCGCGCGCCGAACCTCATCCGGCGCATGCTGGCCTGCTTCGACCTCTGCGTGGCGCAGAGCTTTCCCGATGTCGGGCGGCTGGCGACGCTTGGCGCGGAAAACGCGGCTTGTGTCGGCAACCTCAGGGCGGCGACTCCGCCGCTGCCAGCCGACGAGAGGGTCCTGGAGCGGTTGCGCGGGAGCATCGGCGCGCGGCCCGTCTGGCTCGCCGCCGGCACCGATCCGGACGAGGAGGGTGCCGTCGCCAAGGCGCATATCCGCGCGCGGGAGGATTTTCCCGATCTGTTGACCATCGTGGCCCCGTTCGACATCGGCCGAGGCCAGGCGATGGCGGAATACTACCGCCGCCAGCAGCTCGCCGTGGCGCGGCGCTCCGGCCTGGAGCCGATCCGGGCGGAGTGCGAGATTTACGTCGCGGATACCGCTGGCGACATGGGGATCTTTTACCGCCTGGCGCGGATCATCTTCGTCGGCGGCAGCCTGGTCGACCGCGACGGCCACAATCCGCTGGAAGCGGCCTGTCTCGGCGGCGCCCTAATTTGCGGTCCGCATATGGACATCCACGGGGACCTGGCGCGCGAGTTGATCCACGCGGGCGCGGCCGTCGGCATCGAGAATTCCCAGGACCTGGGCGAGGCCCTGCTTGCCCTGCTCGGCGATCCGGCGGGCGTCCAGCGAAGCGCCGAGGCGGGGCTCGCCTATATCGCCGGAGGACCCGACGTGCTGGACAACATGATTCGCGAAATTTCCCCCTACGTCCTGGGCCGGACCCGGGACGAGGAGCCGGCGGAAGACCGGACGGCATAGGGCGGATCGAACTCGATCCGCTCAAACGAGGTCGCGCCGGATTGACCACCGCCAGGATTTTCGATGCACGGACGCCTCGTCCTCGAAGGCTTCCACCGATCCCTCCAAATGGAAAGGCTCAATTCGTGAATTGTATGCGTCACCTTGTTACGGCGGCGGCGAGGCAGGCTCGGTCATTGGCGCCGGGGGCGAGGCCGACGAGGTGGAACCAGCTCAGGTAGTTGTCCAGATAGCGGGTGGCGATGCCGCGGCGGGGACGCAGCAAGTCCTTCAACCGGCTGTGGCGGCTGTTCACCGTCTGCACATGCAGATCGCCCCGAACCCGTTCCCCCATCGAGCGGTTGAGTGCTTCGTGGCTCACCCCGAGCGCGGCGGCGCAAGGTGGATAGCTCGCGCCACCGTCGGAGACCAGCAGGGCGTCCTTCGCGACCACCGGGTCGAGAGCAGCCGTGAGCGCCGCCGCGTCGACCCTGGGCAGCACCGCGCTCACCGTCGTCCCGCTCCGGTCCGCCGCCATGAGAACCGGCACCTGCTCGCGCGAGAGGCCGCGCTTCTTCGCCTTGCCGCCCCGCCGCCGTGCCTTGCGTCCCAGCCCGCGCGCGCCCTTCCGGCTCTCCAGGACGTAGGTCTCGTCCGCTTCCACGATCCCCTTGAGCACCTCCGAATCGCTCCGCGCCGCCGCCAGAAACCGGTGACGCCAGCGGAACGCCGTGCTCACCGCCACGTCGCAGCGCGCCGCCGAGGCCTTCACCGTCTCCCCCTCCGCCAGCGACGCCCCGAACGACAGCCAGCGTTCCTTGTGGTGCAGGCCCGACAGCGGCGTACCGGTCAGCGCGTTGAAGGTCCTGCCGCAGCCCTTGCACTGGTAGCGCCGCAGACCCCGCGCCATACCGCGCGAAACCGCCCCTTCGCTCGCGCAGTGCGGACAGCGCCGGGCCTCGTCCACACCAAGCTCGATCGCGGCCTTCGATGCCTCGCCTTCGCTCCGGCCCGACAGCACCGCGAGCGCCTCGTGCCGCTGCACGCGCGTCAGCCCGCGCGCCGCCGAAAGCCACACCTGGAAACCCTTGCCGTCCATGACCCAACCTCCTGACGTTCCGGGCATTCTATCACAAATGCATACGTTTCACGAATTGAGCCAATGGAAATGCTCGCGATCCGCCGTCATCGTGGCGCGGGCCTCGGTGCGGATGCGCCAGTCGTCCCGCCGCAGGGTCTGGGTCCAGTGGCTTTCGGCCCGCGCGTCCAGCGGGTCCTCGGGGTGAATGCGATAGTCCTCCCGCGCGACGGCGCCGGTGATCAGGCCATGGGTGTCGTTGCGGTAGGCGCCGAAGTCGTCGACGGGATGCATCGTCTCCGTCCCGTCGGCAAGGTCGATCCCGACCTCCCGCCGATGCGACGGCGCGCGGAATTCAGTTTGCGCCAAGGGCGGTGCCGCCTCGGCCGGCGGCAGGGTCGCCTCGCGCCAGCTCGCGTCGCGCAGGGGGACTTCGAGGCGGGAGGCGGCCGCATGCAACGTCACGCGGGCGCGCTCGGGCGACGGCCAGAGAAGCGGCCAGTAGCTGGTCGACAGCGCCAGCCGCGGACGATGGCCGGCCGGGATCGTATAGCCGATATCGTCCAGCCGAAATGTGACGTGGTAGCGCCGGCCGGGCTCCAGGGGTCGCGGCGCGCCATGACCGTCGCGATGGCAGAGGTTGAGGACGCCGTAGGTGATTCTGGTCGAGGCCCCGTCTGGGTGGAGGTGGCAGAGCCGCGCGACGAGCAAGGCCTGGGGCCGGTCGACCTCGACCTCGAGCGCGACGCTGGGCGCCCCCAGGATCTCCAGGGCCTCGCTCAGGGGGTCGCCGTCGAAGCACAGCGAGCGGCCATCGTCGACCCGTTGGTCGGCCGGCCAGTCCGGGCCGAGCCAGATCGCGCAATATTTGCCGCCGTGCGATCCCGTGGTTTGGGGGGAGGCGATGGCGAAGCGCCTCGCCGGCCCCGCCTCGCCGGCGAGGCGGCCGTCGCCCAGATGGAAAGTGCGTTTGCGGGCCGCGCTGATCGGTCCGCCATACCAGCGGCCCGGGCGATGCTCGTGGAACGATCGTGGCCGGACTCCGTCCGTCTGGTAAGCGCGGAGCATGGGATCGGCCTCGACGCCGGTATTGATCCCCTTCAGCCAGCGATCGAACCAGCGGAGCGCTTCCGTCGGGAAACCGCCGGCCGGCGCCGGCACGCCGATGTGGGGATATTTGTGTGCCCAGGGACCGATGATGCCGCGTGCCGGCGCGCTCAGCCCGGCGAGCAGGCGCGGAATGGCGTTCCGGTAGGCATCGCCCCAGCCGCCGACCGCCAGGACGGCGGCCTCGATCGCGGAAAAATCCTCGCATACCGAACCGTGACGCCAATAGGCGTCGCGGTGTTGGCGCGCGAGCCAGAGAGCTGGAAAGAACGGCATGTTTTCCAGGCGGCGGAGCCAGGTCTGGCGCCAGCCTTCGCCGAACAACACCGGATCGGGCGGGCGAGAAGAATAGGAGAGCATCGTCGCCCCCCAGCCGAGGTTCTCGTTCAGCAGCGCGCCGCCCTTGTAGTGGATGTCGTCCGTGTAGCGGTCGTCGATCGAGCAGAGGGTGACGATGGCGCCCAAGCCCGGCGGCCGCCGGGCGGCCACCTGCAATGCGTTGAAGCCACCCCGGGAAATCCCCATCATCGCGACCCGCCCGTCGCACCAGCGCTGGCGGGTCAGCCAGTCGATCACCTCCAGCGCGTCGTCCTGTTCCAGGGGCGGATATTCGTCCGCCATCAGGCCGACCGATTCGCCGTTGCCCCGCATATCGACCCGGATGCAGGCATAACCTTGTCCGGCGAGTTAGGGGTGGGTCAGCTGGTCGCGTACCGCCGTGCCGTCTCGCTTGCGGTAGGGGATGTATTCCAGAATCGCTGGTACCGGCTGGTCTTCGGCATCCCCGGGCAGCCAGAGCCGCGCCGCCAGGCGGCAGCCGTCGGCGAGAGCGATCCACAGATGCGGGATTTCGCGGACCGGATGGGGAAAGGTCGACACGGTCCTCATTTCGCCCCGCCTCCGAAATCCGTCGGCCACGGGTTTAGCACCTCGCCCGCGTGAAATCCGCTTCGTCGAAGCGGCGAGGCTGAACTATCCTCGGGCGGAGCGGCGAGGGAGTGCGTAATGGCGTGGCAAGCGAAGGCGGTCGTCGGGCCGGATCACGGTCTGCCGGAGGTGGCGGCGGTCGACGTCTGCGTGGTCGGCGGTGGGGCCGCCGGCGTCGCGGCGGCGGAGACGGCGGCACGCCACGGTCTCTCGGTACTGCTGATCGAACGATACGGCTTTTGCGGCGGCAACGCGGTCGCCGGCCTTTCCGGCACCATCTGCGGCCTCTATTTTTCCAGCGAGCGGAACATCAACCGCCCCGAACAGGCGGTGTTCGGTTTCGCCGAGCGCTTCCGCGCGCGAATCGAGGCGGCGGGCGGCCTCACCCCGCCGCAGCGCTACGGCGCCACCTGGACGGTGACCCACGACCCCCTCGTCTGGCGCGAGGTGGGGGAAGGGTTTCTGATCGATGCCGGGGTTCGCGTGCTCTACCACGCGCTCGTTACCGCCGTGGTGCTGGCGGAGGGCGCGGTCCGGGGGCTGGTCGTCGAAGGCAAGGCGGGGCGCGTCGTCGTCCGGGCTCGCCGCGTGATCGACGCCAGCGGCGACGGCGACGTCGTCTTCCGGGCCGGCCTCGGCTTCACCATGGGCCAGGACGGCACGGTGCAGAACCCGACCATGATCTTCCGCCTGGCGGGCGTCGATGTTGCCCGTTTCCTCGACTTCTGGGGACCGGACACCATTTCGGGCGCGCACGTGCAGGCGATGTTGAAGCGCGAGCACGAGGCCGGCCGTTACGACCTGCCGCGGGGCAAGATCTGGCTGTTCCCGACCCCGCGCCCCGGCGAAGTGCTCTGCAACGCCACCCGTCTGATCGGACGGGAGGGGCGCATGCTGGATACCACCGATCCCTGGGATCTGACGGAGGCGGAATTCGTCGGCCGCGCTCAGGTTCGCGAATATGCCCGCTTCCTCAAGGACTACATCCCGGGACTGGAGGCGAGCTTCGTCAACGATACCGGCGTCCAGGCCGGGATCCGGCAAAGCCGCTCGATCCGGGGCGTCGAGCGGCTGGCCAACGCCGACGTCACCGGGCGGCGCAAACGCGACGACGGCATCGCCCGCTCCCCCTGGCCGATCGAGCTTCACGTCGGCGACCGGCCGAAGCTCGAATGGCTGCACGACGATTATTACGAGGTGCCCTATGGCGCCCTGGCGCCGGAAGCCGGCGAGAACCTGATCGCCGCCGGCCGTTGCCTTTCGGCCGAGCACGAGGCGCTCGCCTCCTCTCGCGTCACCGCCCAGTGTTTCTCCTACGGTCAGGCGGCGGGCCTGGCGACGGTCGCCTCGCTTCGCGACGGAGTCGCCTACCGGGCGATCGCGGGCGAGGAAGTGCGCGCCATGGCCAACGCCGACGGCGCGCGCCTGGAGGGCTGAATGCGGCGCCTCTCGGCCACCTTGTTCCTGGCGCTCTGCCTCTGGCCGGGCCTCGCCACGGCCCGCGCGGTCGATCTGGCGCTGGTGCTGGCGATCGATTGTTCCTATTCGATCGACGAGGCCGAGTTCGATCAGCAGCGCCTGGGTCTCGCCGCCGCCTTCCTCGATGCCCGCGTGATGACGGCGATCCGGGGCGGCGAGAGGGGCGCCATCCTGGTCACCGTCGTGCAGTGGTCGAGCCACCGCTCGCAGGTGCAGGCGCTGCCCTGGATCCGCGTGAGCGGGCCGCGCGAGGCGGCGGCCGTCGCCCAGCGCCTCGGCGCCATGGAACGACTGACCCGCGAGGGCGGAACCTCGATCTCGGCCGCGCTGGATTTCTCCCGCGAGCTGCTGAGCGACCCGGCGATCGGCGCCTCGCGCCGGGTGATCGACATCTCGGGCGACGGGCGCAACAACAACGGCCGAAAGATGCGGGCGGCGCGGGACGACGCGATTGCCGCCGGCATCACCGTCAACGGGCTGGCGATCCTGAACGCGGTGCCGACCCTCGACTACTACTACCGGCGCGACGTGCTGGCGGGCGCCGACTCCTTCGTCGTGCCCGCCGCCAGCTATGCCGACTATGGCGACGCGGTTCTGCGCAAGCTGGTGCGCGAGATCACCGGCAACCTGCTGTCCGACGCCGGCGCCGGGTTTGCCAAGGCGGCGGCCGGCCCACTAACCCGGATTTCTCAAACCCATCTTGGCGGTGTGTCAAGTGGAGCTGATGAGCCGGGTTGTGGCAGCATTTGTGTGGCGTTGAGACAGTCTGGGCCGGGGTTGATCGTATGACGAGTCTTCGGAAGATTACGTCGCGTCATGGGCGTAGCCGCGCGCGTGCGGGAACGTGGCGCGGCGCCGGCGCTTGAATCGGGCGCGGCCGGTCGGGCTCGGCTATCGCGGGAAGGCGCGTTGCAGATAGAGGTAGGCGAGTGCGAACTCGGTCTGCCAGGGAAAGCCCGAGGCCATGGCGAACTTGATCCGCCGGACGCTACGACGGACCAGGGCACCGATCTTCAACAGCTTCAGCCGGATGGTGCCGCGGGTGGCATCGGCAAACTGGGTGTGGCGGAGCGCGATCCGGCGCAACTCGCTGAGCAGCACGTAAGCGATCGACGCGAACCACAGGCGCAGTTGGTTGGCCTGCATGGTCGCCGACGACGTGCGGTCGGCGAACAGGTCGAGCTGGCATTCCTTGATGCGGTTTTCCATCTCGCCGCGGGCGCAATAGAGATCTTCGTAGAGGCCGCGGGCGTCGATCTTTTCCCTGCCCAGGTTGGTCACCACGAAACGCGGATTGGCACCGTCGGGCAGGTGCTCGGCCTTGCCCACAACCCGCCGCGGTCGGCTCCAGGAGGTCTCTGTCTGGTAGGCGAAATCCCTGAACAGCCGAGCCGCCTTGCCGGTGGTTCGGCACAACCGCGCTGCCTCCCAGGCCTCGGGCGCCAGCACCGCCTTCAGGCGCGCGTTGGGCGCCAGGCCGAACAGGTAAGCGACACCCTCGGCCTCGCACCACGCCATCAGCTCCTCGCGGCAGAAGCCCGAATCGCCGCGCAGCACGATCCGCACCTTCGGCCAGCGGGCCCGGATGCGGGCGACGATCCGGGCGACCTCGTCGACCGCGCCGGCGGCCCCGTCGATGTTGGCGGGGCGCAGCTTGGCGCCGAGCAGGAACCGGCCGCAGAAGATGTAGAGCGGCAGGTAGCAATAGCTGTCGTAGTAGCCATGGAAGAACCGACCTTCTTGCTCGCCGTGGATCGTGTCGTCGGTGGCGTCGAGGTCGAGCACGATCTCCTTCGGCGCTCGCTTGTGGCCATCGAGGAAGATGTCCACGAACAATGCTTCCAGGCTCGGCGCATCGTAATCGATCTTGTGATACTTCCCGGCCTCGCGCCTCGGCCTGTGCTCCAGCCGGTTGAGCGTGCTCTTGCCGGCCAGCACATGGAACAGCGGGTCGTGACGAAGCTCATCGTGGTCGTTCAGGTCTTCATAGCCGAGCGCGAGGGCGAACACGCGCTGGCCGACCAGGGTCTCGACCGTGTGCTCGAGCAGTCGTGGGTCGCGCCGGTCGGTGAAACAGCTGGCCATCCGACGGATCAGCCCGAGGCCGCGATCCAGCCGCCCCAACAGCAACCCTCCGGCATCCGATGTGATGATTCCGCCATCGAACCCGGCCACAACCTTGTGCCGTTCAACCGGTTCAAATTCGAACAATGTTGGGCTACACTCTGTTTGCATCGGGGCCTCTCCGGAATTGCGGTAAGCGATTGGCGAATCGCCGTTTTCCGCGATTCCCCGCCTCGATGCATCAAGGGGTTTGAGAGATCCGGGCTAGTCTCGGCGCGCGATAGCGAGGGCGGCGAGCGAGAGCCATGAAGATCACCAGCATACGAGACCTGCATTGCGACGCGGGCTGGCGCAATCTGTCGTTCCTGAAGATCGAGACCGACCAGGGCCTGGTCGGCTGGTCGGAATACAACGAGAGCTATGGCGCCAAGGGCCTGACGGCGGTGATCCACTCGCTCGCCGCTGGCCTGACCGGCGAGGATCCGCGCCCCGTCGAACGGTTGATGGCCCGGCTCTACGCCAAGACCCGCGCGGCGCCCGGCGGCCTCAACCAGCAGGCGATGGCGGCGATCGAGAACGCGCTGGTGGACCTCAAGGCCCGCGCGCTTGATATCCCGGTCTACGAGCTGCTGGGCGGGCCGGTGAATGAGCGGTTGCGGCTATACTGGTCGCACTGCGGCTCCTACCGGGTCGATCATGCCGCGACCATGGGCGTCGCGCCGCTGCGCAACCTGGACGACGTGAGGGAACTCGGCGCCCATGTTCGCGACCAGGGCTTCACCGCGCTCAAGACCAACATCTTCCTCTTCGACGAGGGCGCGCCCTTCATGTACATGCCCGGCTTCACTCGCTCGGACGGCTGGCCTGAATTGAACTGGAGCCCGCGCCTCATCCGCGCCATGGACGCCCAGTTGAAGGCCTTTCGCGAGGGCACGGGGCCGGACGTCGAGTTCCTCCTCGACCTCAACTTCAACTTCAAGACAGAAGGCTATGTCCGCGTCGCCCGGGCGCTGGAGGAACACGGGCTGATGTGGGTCGAGATGGACATCCACGATCCCCGCGCCCTGGCAATCGTCCGCAACTCGATCACCACGCCGGTCGCCAGCTGCGAATCCCTCTTCGGACGGCGCGAGTTCCGCCCCTTCCTCGAGAACTATTCGATGGACGTGGCGATCGTGGACGTGCCGTGGAACGGGATCTTGGAATCCTTGAAGATCGCCCACATGGCGGAGGCCTTCGAGGTCAACTGCGCGCCGCACAACTTCTATGGCCACCTCTCGACCCTGATGAGCGCGCATTTCTGCGCCTCACTCGCCAATTTTCGGATCATGGAGATCGATATCGACGACGTGCCCTGGAAGGACGAACTGGTGACCGTGCCGCCGATTATCGAGAAAGGCCATCTGATCTTGCCGACCGGCCCCGGCTGGGGCGCCGAAATCGACGAAGCCGCCGTCGCCCGCCATCCGCCGAAGTAGGGGACTACCTCACCACTCGATGGTGCCACCGTCGTAGCGGAGGAAGCCGCCGCTCATCTCGGGCGTCAGGCCGGCGATGACGTCGCGCATGCCGGCGACGCTCGTTGCGACGGGGATCTGGCCCCCCTTGCGGGTTTCGGTGGCGACAGAGCCCGGGTGCAGCACGGCCGCGGCGATGCCGCGCGGGGCGAAATTGATCGAGATGCTCTTCACCGCCATGTTGAGCGCGGCCTTGCTACAGCGGTAGGCATAGTGGCCGCCCGTGGTGTTGTCGCCGATGGAGCCGGAGCGGGTACCGAGGAAGACCATTGTCCGCTTTTCACTGCGCGCGACATGGTCCTCGAAGGCGGCGGCGACATAGATGGGGGCCACGGCGTTTACCCGCATCACCCGGGTGAATTCGTCGATGTCCGGCAACTGCAAGGTGCCGGGACCATCCGGCGCGAAGATCGCCGCGTTCGAGATCAAGACGTCGATCGCTTCCTCGCCGAGATCCTCCCCGAGCGCGGCGAGCCCGGCCTCGTCGCAGACGTCCAACCGGTGGAAATGAACGTCGATGGAGAGCGCGGCGAGCTTCGCCTCGTTCGCCGCGTCTAGGCAGATGGCATGCACCCGCCAGCCGTCACCCGCGTACTGGCGCGCGAATTCAAAACCGATGCCATAGTCACATCCCGTAATCAGTGCCGTGGGCATGCGGCCCTCCCGCTTGCGTTCCGTTGAACGTAGTATGCGCCCCGTCGAACAACGCGGACGATATTAGCATGAGCCGTGAACAGATTGCCGAAATCGTGGAATTCTGGCTAGGGCCGGGCCTGGAATCACCCGAAGGGGCTTCGGACCGGCGCGAGTGGTGGTACCGGGGCGGCGAAGCCGTCGACGAGGAGATTCGCGCCCGCTTCGGCGATCTCGTGCCCAGGGCGCGGAACGGCGAATTCGCCCATTGGCGCGAGACGCCGGACGGCGCCCTGGCGATGATCCTGCTGCTCGACCAGTTCACCCGCCATCTCTATCGCGGTACGCCCGAGGCCTATTGCGGCGATGCCCTCTCCTTCGAGATCGTCGATCGCGTGATCGACGAGGGGCGCGACCTGCCGCTACATCCCGTCGCCCGGATCTGGCTTTACCACCCCTTCCATCACGCCGAAAGCGTCGTGGAGCAGAACCGCGGCATCGCGCTGCTGGAGGCGATGCGCGACGGCGCGCCGGACGAGTGGCGGCCCTACGTTGTCCGAAGCATCGAGGGCTGGGGCCGCCACCGCGACATCGTCGCCCGCTTCGGCCGCTTCCCCCACCGCAACGAAGTGCTGGGCCGGTCGAGCAGCGAGGAGGAACGCGCCTTCTTGGCGGCGGGCGCCGAAGCTTTCGGGCAGGGACAGAGAAAGACCGCCTAGGAAGCGCCGCCCAGTTTCTCGCGCGCGAGCCGCGCGCCGTCGACCATGGTCTTGAGCTTGGCCCGGGCGATGGCGAGGTCGAGGGGAACGAGGCCACAGTCGGGGGCGGCCTGGATCTGCCCGGCCGGCAGGTGGCGGGCGGCCGCCAGCAGCTTGTCCGCTACTTCCTCCGGCGTCTCGACCCGGTCGATGCCGTTGTCGATGCAGCCGAACATCACGGTCTTGGAGGGGCAGAGGCGCAACAGCTCGGGATCGAGGCGGGAGGCCTCGAACTCCAGCGCCAGCTCGTCGACCTTGGAATTTTCCAGCGCGGCCAGGATGGTCGGATAGCTGTCGACAATGGGGCGCGGCACGCCCGGCATCGGATAGCTGTAGCAGACGTGGACGGCGGTCCGGGCCTGGAGCCCTTCAAGCGCCCGGTCGAGGGCGGCGATGCCCCAGTCCGCCACCTTGTCGGGATAGCGGGAGAAGACGGGCTCGTCGAACTGGATGACCGCCGGGCCCAGGGCATCCAGCTCTCGGGCCTCCTCGTTGATCGCGTCGGCGACGGCCATGGCCATGGCGGCCTCGTCGCCGCCGTAGTGTTCGTCGGCGAGCGTGTCGACCACGGTCATTGGTCCCGGCAGGGTTACCTTCACCGGCCGGCTGGCCTCGGCCAGCGCGAAGGCCAAATCGTCGACCACGATCGGCGCTTGCCGGCGGATCGGCCCGACGCAACGGCCGACCTCGGCCAAGCGTCGGTTGTTGCGGGTCCATTTCTTGGCGAGCGTCGCGTAATCGACTCCGCCCAGGGCCCGGGTGATGTGGGTGAGGTAGGATTTTCGTCGTTGCTCGCCGTCCGAGACGATGTCGATACCGGCGCGTTCCTGATCGTGGATCGACAGGCGGACCGCGTCGTCGAGCGCGTCGGCCAGCACCGCGCCTTCCAGCCGCCAATCGGCGCCGGCGCCGTGCACCTGCTTGCCCTCGGCGTCCAGGGGCTGCTGTTCCTGCAGCCATGTGGGCTTCGGCATGCTGCCGACGACGGTGGCGAGAAAGGGTTGGTCCATGGTTCTGGTCACGCCTCGCCCTTCCACCGCCGTTGCGGGCGGGGAGGGGCCGGCGCCTTGCCTGGCTAAGCCGCGGTGATCATGGCGAGGATCCCGTCGAAGGCATCCTCGGCAATGGCGCGTATTTCCGCGTTGGTGCGATCCTGAATCGGATGGGGTACGTAGACGATCCCCGGATCGAAACCCAGCGAGCGGGCCTGCGCCTCCGCCGCCTTCTCGAAGGCGGTGGTGGCGATCATGCCGCCCGGAACGCCGCGACCGTCGAGATCCGCAATGTCATGCAAACTGCACGACGTGCAGGAGCCTCAATCGCTCAAGGCTTCGACGACGAGGTCGCACTCCGTGGTGATCGCCTGCAGCACCTCGACCGGCGCGGTCTTGGTGTTGGTCGGCTTGGCGTAGCGGCGCACTTGGATGCCGCGCTCCGCCATCAGCTCCTCCACCCGGTCGATGAATTCGCCGCCCCGGGCCTTGCCGATATCCAGGAGGCCGATGGTCAGCCCCTCGAGCGATGGCGGCGGCGTCTTGCGCTGGCGCTTGGCCGGCGCCGTCTCCGCCGTCGGATCCAACAGAATGGTCGTTTGGCTCATTGGCCCACCTCCTTGGTTACCATTTGGCTGCCCTTTTCGCCCGTCGCGGCCCAGCCGCCGATGATGGCCGACATCATGCCGGCCTCGCCGCCGGCGCGCACGATGTCGAGGCCGCCGGGGCGAAACTTGGGCAAGTCTTGATCGGCGACGCTTTCGGGCATGCCCTCGGCCATGCCGCCGGCGCCGTGCACCAAGTCGCGGCCGGGGCGCTTCGAGGCTTCGTCGAGCGCCGCCAGCAGGTCCCGCCGGCTCCAGCCCGCGTTCGCATAGGTCCTCAGATGCTCGGGCGAGATCACCAGCAGCGCATCGTTCGCCATCGCTTTCTTGGGATGGCCGATCGCCTGCATCGAGGTGGCAAGCGATTTGGTCAGGCTTTCCGGCGTGCGCGAGGCTTGGTCGAAACAGCCGAGGATGCCGTCGCCGCCGAAAAGCGTCACGGTCGAGGTGCCCGGCGCGAAGCCGCGATCGACCGACAAGGGCGTCCAGCAGGGATTCGATTCGTCCTCGGCGAAGCAGAAGCTGTATTTGCCCGGGGTGCCGAGCGTCGCCCGGTCGATGCCGCCCGGCACGCCGCCGCCGACGTTGCGGATCACCAGTTGCAGGGCCCTGCCGATCGTGGCGTTGGCCCGGTTGCCCTGGCCCAGTGCGTTCTCGCGGGAGTTCATGCCGATCGCTTGGGCAATGGGGCCATTGACGATGACGATCGGGGCGGAGAAATAGGTCGTGCACAGCAGGCCATGCATGCAAAATTCGGGGATCAGCGCCGTCTCGACCGCCGCCAGCGCCACCGGCATGTATTCCGGCTTGCAGCCGGCCATCACGGCGTTGATCGCGACCTTCTCGACCGTGCATTCGGCGAGGTTGGGGGGCACGCGGCCGATCACTTCGCTCGGGTCCCGCATGGTGCCCTTCAGCATCCGCAGCACCCGGATCTCGGTCGGCGGGACGATCGGCAGGCCGTCGCTCCAGCCCCGCTCATAGGCGCTCTCGACCGGGTCTTCGTAGCCGCCGAGTTCGATTCGGCGCGCGGCCATCGGTACCTCGCCATAGCGAAGCTCCAGGACCTCCTCCATGCCCGGATCATAGGTCCGCGAGCCGCAGCCGGGTTGCGCTTCGGGCAGCGCCGCGCCGAGCGCATCCTGGCCCGAGACGCTTTCCCATTCGCCCCGGTGCCAGCCGATGGCGCGCGCCGCTTCGCGCCCGCCCTCCATCCGGATCAAGGTCGGGACCGTCTCGATTTTGAGCCGCCAGGAGACCTCCAGCGCCCGGTCGTCGACCGGTCCCGCGATGCTCTCGGGAAAGGCGGGATCGTCCTGGCTATAGACCACGAGGTCGGCCGGTCCGTCGGCCAGCTGGCGATAGACCGGCTCTATCAGGGTACAGGTGGGGCAATCGCGCTTGGCGACGACGATCAGACCATCCCCGATCGGGCCCATTACTTCTGCGCCCATTTGCCGGTCTCCCGCAGGAACCAGGTGCCGCGCGGCGCCTTGCCGAGTATCTGCTTGGCGTAGACGCGGCCGACTTGAGCCGTCGGGACCCCCTGCTGTTTCGCCCGCTTGCGGTAGATATCGCGCCGCTGGGCGTTCACGGACCTGACCGTCTTCTGGATTTTGGACGAGGCGTTCTGCCGCGTTGCCATGAGGTAGCCGTCGAAGCGCTCGCCGATCTGGCCGTTCGCCCGATACTGGTCCAGCGATTGTGCCGCCGCCGGCTCCGGCGCGGCGGCGAGGAGGAGCCCCAGGACGAGCAGAAAAACCGGCCACGGGCGGCGCGCCGGGCCGGCGGGGGAGGGGAGATTTGCTGCAAGTGTTTGCATCAGAACACGTTCGGATTCTTGTTGATGTCTTCCTTCGCGGCCTCTTCCAGTTTCACCCGGACCTCGGCCTCGAGGTTGATGTTGAGGTTGATGGTGATCGGTTCCCGGGGCGCTTCGATCTTCACGGTCGGCGAGCAGGCCATGACCGCCATTCCCAAGACCAGGGGAACGATCATGGCGGCGCGATGATGAAAGGGTGGTGGCATGCATCGCTCCCGAGGATCGAAACCGCGTGGCGCCGGCGCGATTTGGCGGCGCGCGGTCATTGGACGGTAGCGCGAAAGGCCCTGTCGGACAAGCGATAGGCCTCGAGCGCGGTGTCCAGCAACTGGTCGAACTTGCCGCCGAGATCGACGTTGACGACGAAAGGCTGGCCGTCGAGCACGGCGGGATTGCGACCCTCTATCGAGAGGGTCAGGGTGCCTCGGCCATCGGGCGGTTTTTCCAGCCCCAGGACCAGCCGGGAATAGCGAAAGTCCTCGAGCGCGTCGAGCAGCAGCTTGACCTGTTCCGCCGTGCCCGCGAGGGCCTGGTTCAAGGCCGCCACCGAGATTCGGATCACCCCGGGTCCCTCCGCCGCCAATCGCCCCCCGGTGACGGCGAAACCCGTTTCCAGAAGCCGGACGGGAAGCACCCCCGAAAGCCGGCCGGTGCCCGAGACGTCATCGACCTCCAGACGTTGCAGGAGTTTGGCCAGGTCGACCTCGCTCAGCCGGATGGTGAGCTCATGCACCGTCGCGTCGGGATCGAAGATCAGGGGATCGAGGTCGACGCGGGCAAATGACGTCTCGGCGCGTGCGTTCGTCACCTTGGCGATCAGGGGGCGGGTGGCATCGCCCGCCAGCGACAGGTCGGCGCTAATGGCGCTGGCCTCGACGCCGGCGACGAGCGCGTCGATCGTCACCCGTTGCGGCGTGCCCGTGCGGGGCGGCCAGAGTTGGGAGAGTTCGATTCGCGCGTCGAGACCGCCGACGGTCGCCGCCTGGCTCGAGAAGCCGAGGCCACGAGCCTCGATCGCCGCCGTGCCCGTCACTTCGCCCGCCCGGAGTTGCAGCCGGGCCTGGCCGGAAATTTGGCCCGCGACCGCCTTCAAGACCGCCAGTTCGGGGAGGATCTCGCCCGGTTGCATGCCGTCCGGGGCGAAGGTCAGCGGCGGCATGGTGATCTCGGCGTCGAGCGCCGCCTCGGCGAAGCGATAGTGGATCGTCGCGTCGAAGCGCAGGCGATGGCTTTCGTCGAGCACCGAGAGGCCGACGCCCAGGTCGTCCGCGCCGATCCGCGCCCGCCCGACGGCGAGCAGGCGGGGTGGCGACACCGGCGCGTCCAGCCATTGGACCTGGCCCACGCGGAAGCTCGCCTCGGCCAAATTGGTCACTTCGGCCTGGATGCCCCGGAGGTGCAGTCCCTCGCCGGGGAGTGTCAGGTGGCCGTCGGCCAGGGCGATCCTGCTCGTCATGCCATCCAGGGCGATCTCGACCACCCCGGGCGCCAGCGCCAGCACCATCGGCGCGTCCTCGCCCGCCAGGTGGAGCTGGAAGGGCACGGGCCGGATGCGGACGTCGACTTGGTGACGGCCGGATGCGGTATCGAAGCGCAACAGCGGCGCCACGCCCGCTTCGAGCTTCACCGCGAGCGGGGAGGGGAGCGATAAATCCGGGTTCAGGCCGAGTGGCGGCAGGCGGACGTCACCGACGCCGTCGAGCGAGAGCGTCAGCCGCCCCCCCGCCAGGCGCGCCTTCAACGGCAGTTTCGCCTTGATCCAGCCGAGTCCGGCAAGCGCGTCGAGCCGGGGCGAAAATTCGCCCTCGAGCCGGCCGCCGGCTTCGAGCGTTCCGTCCTCGAAAGCGGCGGCGCCCGCGAAGACGAGCCTCCGGGCCCGGTGGCCCTGGAATTCGATCTCGCCGAGCGCGGCGGTCATCGGCGCGGCACTCACCCTGCCGGAATAACCGTCCGGACCGACGGTACCGTCGAGGTCCGTCGTCGCCTTGATCGTCAGCCGATCGGCGAGGTCGAGGGAGATCCGGGCGCCCCCCGCGACGCGCAGGCCCGATATCTCGCCCGTGGCATCTCGCGCGGGAAAAAGGCGAAGCGCCGGCGCCGGCACGATCGAGAGGCGCGCGCCACCGTCGCCGAGCGTCTCGGCGAGCCCGTGCGAGACCAGCAAGCCCCGGTCGATATCGCCGAGCGTGAAGAGGGCGGGCACCGCGAGGCTCGCTTCCACTTCGCCCGCGGGCGCCGAGAAATCCAGGCTCGCCACGCCCGAAATATCGGAGGCGAGGTTTGGCAATGCCGCGCCCCGGATGTCGACGACCGTCGAAAGGGCGCCGTCGGCGAGCACCGCCGGCAGCGCCAGGGCCGGCGCGGCGGCGAGGGCGGCGAGATCCAGGCTCAGATCGTGGCCCACCATGGAAATGGCGATTTCGCCCGCCGTCGGCGCCCAGTCCCCGGCATGGCGCCAAAGCGCGGCGTCATGTGGCGCCAGCCCGTCGAATGCGAGCCGCCGCAGGCGCACCAGGCCAGCCTCGAAGTTCGGGATGCCCGTGGCTTCGATCCGCCCACTCGCGCCGAAGGCGCGGCCCTCGAGGCTCGCCACGACGATGTTTCCCCGCCGGCTCAAGGAGAGCGCGCCGCGTGCCACCCGCGTGCCGTCCAGCGTCAGCGCCAGCTCCGCCAGTTCGGCGCGAAGCGTCGCCAACGCGCCGCCCTCGACGCTGAAACCGATCTCGCCGGCGAGACCGTCGACGCGCGCCCGCTCGAAAGCGAGGAAGCCGCCCGCCAGTCGCGCCGCGCCCACAATGTCGCCCCCGGGCGTCGCCGTGAGGTTGGCGCTAGCCTCGACCTGGCCGTCTTCGGCTCGGGCGACCAGGTCGACCGTGCCCTGGATGGTGCCGTCGTCGTGCCGTCGGACCTGGCCGTCGAGGGCGATCCGCAAGGGGCCGAGGGGACTCTCCCAGCGAATCTCGCCGTCCCTGACGCGGAGGGATAATGGGCCCGGATCGAAGCCGCCACCGCCGCCCGCCGCGAGCAGGCGCGCGAGCGCGGGCGCCCCCAGGTCGATGCGGGGGCCCGTGACCAGGATCTCGCCCAACCTGGGCGCCCAGGGACGCGAGAGGTCATAGTCGAGGGAGATCGCCTCGACCGCGGTGGCCCCTCCGAGGTCGATCGCGCTCACCCGGGCATGGGAGAGTTCCAGGCTGTCGATTCGGTAGGCGGCCCCCTCGAAGCCGGCCCGCGTCAGTCCTTCGTCGATCGCGAGGCGGGCGAGTTCGACCCGAAAGGCCCACGCGGCACCCAACCCGCCGCCCAGCAGCGGGGCGATAACGGCAAATACGATGAGGGCGACCCGGCGCATGGGGGAAGATTACGGCTTTCGCGTGCCGCTGGGTATGGCGCTCAGCGAAAGGCGGGCTCGTCGTAGCTCCGCAGCTTGCGGGAATGCAGGCTTTCGACGCCGGCCTCGCGCAGGCGGTCGAGGGTTCGAATCGCGATGGCGAGATGCTGTCCCACGCTTTCCCGGTAGAAGGCGCTGGCCATGCCGGGAAGCTTCAGCTCGCCGTGCACCGGCTTGTCCGAGACGCAAAGAAGGGTGCCGTAGGGCACGCGAAGGCGAAAGCCGTTGGCGGCGATGGTGGCCGATTCCATGTCGACGGCGATGGCGCGCGACTGGTTGAAGCGGACCGCCAGCTCGCGGTGGCGAAACTCCCAATCCCGATCGTCCGTGGTGAAGATCGTGCCGGTCCGCATCCGGGTCTTGAGTTCCCGACCGTCGAGGCCGGTGAGTTCGGCCACGGTGGCCTCCAGGGCCACCTGCACCTCGGCGATCGGCGGCACCGGGACCCAGGGCGGCAGGTCCTGGTTCAGGACGTGATCCTCGCGCACATAGGCGTGCGCCAGGACGTAATCGCCCAGGCGCTGGGTATGCCTCAGGCCGCCGCAATGGCCGATCATCAGCCAGCAGTGCGGGCGTAGCACGGCCACGTGATCGGTGATCGTCTTGGCGTTCGAGGGGCCGACCCCGATGTTGATGAGGGTGATCCCGCCGCGCCCCTCGCGGACCAGGTGGTAGGCCGGCATTTGGGGAAGATGGCGGGGCCTCTCGCCCGTGACACGAACCTCGCCATCGACGCCGGTGGAAACGACGTCGCCGGGCTCGACGAAGGCTTCGTAATCCTCATTCGCTTCGAGTTCTCCAATGGAATATTCAATGAATTCATCGATATATACCCCGACTCCTCAGAGACCCGAAAAAAGCTCTGGCAATCCGGCCGTTGATCGATTCTTCTCGGGGGCATGATTCGCGGTGGATTTCTGAGTGCCAAGGAGCGGGGGCCCCTGAGGGCGGTGATGGGGCACCCGAGCGAGAGCCATGGGGTGGCCCGGCGGGCGAACGCCGTTCTGCTGCTGGATGACGGCCTGAGCTGTGCCGAGGTGGCGCGGGTGCTCTACCTCGACGACGACACGGTGCGGACTTGGTTCAAGCGCTACCGCGCGGGCGGTCTGGATGAATTGACGCTGTTCGACTGGCCCGGCGGGCCGGGCCATCTGAGCCGGGAGCAAGAGGCGGACCTTTCGGCGCATCTGGGCGAACGGCTTTACCGCGACACGGGCGAGGTGGCGGCGCATATCGCGGCGACCTGGGGGGTGATCTACAGCCATTCCGGCTGCATCAAGCTGATGCATCGCCTGGGCTTCGAATACAAGCGCCCGGAAAGCCTGCCGGCCCAGGCCGACGAGGCCGAGCAGGCCGCCTTCATCGAGGCTTATGACAAGTTGCTCAACGGCCTGGAGGCCGACGAGGTGGTCTACTTCGCCGATGCGGTGCACCCGGAATACCAGTCGCGTCCAGTCCATGGCTGGGTCAAAAAAGGCGACAAGGTGGCGCTGAGGCGGACCTCGGGACGCCAGCGCATCAACCTCCACGGCGCGCTCAATCTGGAGAATTTCCACTGCCCCTTGGTCCAGGCCGAGCGGATCAACGCCGCCTCGACCATCGCGCTGTTCGAGAAGCTGGAGGCCGACAACCCCGGAAAGAAGCGGATCTACGTCTTCGCCGACAATGCCCGCTATCACCATGCCCGCCTGGTCCGACAATGGCTGGAGAGGCCGGGTTGCCGCATCAAGCTGATCTTCCAGCCCGCCTACGCCCCCCACCTCAACGCCATCGAGCGATTATGGGGCGTCATGCATCGTGAGGTGACCCACAACAGGTTCTACGCCAACTTCGACCTCTTCACCAAAGCGATCGATCACTTCTTCAAGCAACGCCTGCCACGAGAGTGGACGACTTGGCGCGACACCATAACCGACAATTTCCGTATCATCTCGCACCGGGATTTTCGGGTTCTGGAGTGATCCGAGTATAACGTTGGTAATTGGTAAACAAGATGAAGCGTTGAAAGTGCTCTGGCGACGTGTCGGTATAGTGCCGGAGCCGCGTCAGCGAGAGGTCGACCCGTTCCGCGGAAAAGAGCGAAAGCGGTTTCGGTTCCCCCGGTCGCGGCGCGTGGGTGCCGTTCGCCACCGAGTCCTCGATCATCGCCAGATCGGGGAGAGTAAAGAGGTCTTGGAGGGCGCTCATGTCTTCGGCCGTGACGCCGGCGGTTGAGTCCTCGACCGCGAAGGGAAGCGCGATCGGCCGGTCGCTGATCCCGTCCGCGATGGGCCGGCCGTGGTTGGCGATCAGGCGGCCGAGCTGTTCCAGGTAGTAGTTCCGGAACAGCTCTGGTTTGGTGAGCGTCGCGCCGTAGGTGCCGCTGTCGGAGAGCACGCCGTAGGGCACGCGCGAATCGGCGCTGACGTCGGCCGGCCGGATGGTGATGCCGACATAGGGGTAATGGCCGATGTCGCCGGGACTATCCCGGTCCCCCTCGGCGTATCGGAAGAAGCGCTCGCGGACCCGTCGCGTGCCCTCGTCGTGGATTTGCACTATCCGCTCGAAGGCTGCCTCGGCGTCGTCGTAGCGCCGGAGCGCCCGGGCCGCGCCGTGGCCGCTTTCCACCATTTTCGTCCGCTTTCCCCGCGCCCGGGCTTCAGCGGGGGCGATCGCCCTTGATCGTGATCCGGTGGCCGGAGCGGACGTTGGGGAAATAGTCCCACATCGCCATGTGCTGGACGCAGCGGTTGTCCCAGAGGGCAACCGAGTTCCGCTCCCAGCGGAAGCGGCACTGGAAGTCGAGCCGGGTCGAATGGGCCCAGAGGAAGGCGAGGAGGGCGTCGCTCTCCGCTTTTTCCAGCTCGTTGATGCGGGTGGTGAAGGTCGAATTGACGTACAGCCCCTTGCGCCCGGTCACGGGATGGGTGCGGATCACGGGATGCACCGACTCGGGATAGACCTTGTCCCGGTCGTCGACGCCGTGATTATTGTAGCGGCCGCGATAGACGTGCTCGCCCGAATGAGTCGCGGTCATGGGATCGAGCAGGTTCTTCATCGGCTCCGACAGCGCGTCGTAGGCTGCGTACTGCGAGGCGAAAAGCGTGTCGCCGCCACCCTGTTCCGGCACCGTCCAGAGATAAAGCATGCTCCCCATCGGCGGCTCCGCGTCGCAGGAGACGTCGGAATGCCACTTCTCGCCGGCGATCCGCTTGGAATTGCCGTCGGCGTGGATGATCAGAATCTCGGGATGACCGTCCGGCGGAGGAGAGCCCGGGTGGATGTGCAGTTCGCCGAAGCGGCGTCCCGCCGCCTTGTGCTGCTCGACGTCCATGCTCTGGTCGCGGAAGAAGATCACCTGATGGCGCATCAGGGCGTCGTGCGCGGCCTCGAAATCCATCTCGTCCATGTTCGCCAGATCGATGCCGTGGATCTCCGCGCCAATCCGTGGTGTCAGCGGTTTGATCTCGATCGAATTGCTTGCCATGCGCCCATTCTCCCTGATTTCGCGATCCTCGCCATCCTGCCAAGCCGCCGCGCCCGCGTCAAAAGGCCTCGCGTGCGGAGCTTTCATGTATCATCGCGCCGGATTGCGGGAGCGGGGAGGACAGTGCGCGTGCAAGCGGATCAACGGGTGGCCTCCGACATCGGCGGCACCTTCACCGATGTCGCCTATATCGACGAGGCCGGCCGGCTGGTGACGGGCAAGCTGCCCTCGACGCCGGCCAACTACGCCGACGGCGTCGTCACCGGCGTGCTGGAACTGCTGGCGTGCGCCGATCTCGCGGCTGCACGCGTCGGCGAGGTGCTGCACGGCTGCACCGTGGCGACCAACGCGATCCTGGAACAGAAGGGCGCGGTGACGGCGCTGCTGACCACGCGCGGCTTCCGCGACATCCTGGAGCTTCGGCGAATCCGGGTCCCCAGGCTGTACGAGCCGCTCTACGTCAAGCCGCCGCCGCTGGTGCCGCGCCGCCGCCGGCTGGAGATCACCGAACGGCTGGACGCAAGAGGCCAGGTGCTCACGCCCCTCGACGAGGCGGACGTCGAACGGGCGATCGAACGGCTGAAGGGGATGGAGATCGAGGCGGTCGCCGTCTGCTTTCTCCATGCCTACGCCAATCCCGAGCACGAACGCCGGGTCGGCGAGCGTCTCCGCGAGGCCTTGCCCGACGTCTTCATCTCGCTTTCCATCGACGTGCTGCCGGAAATTCGCGAGTACGAGCGGACCAGCACCACGGTGATCAACGCCTATGTCGGCCCGCCGGTGAAGCAATATCTGGATGCCATGGTGGCCGACCTCTCGGAGGCGGGCCTCACCAGCCGCCTTATGGTCATGCAGTCGAGCGGCGGCATCCTCGACGCGGGCACGGCCGCGGGCCGGCCGGCGCAAATCGTCGAATGCGGGCCGGCGGCCGGCGTCATCGGCGCCCGCGAGCTCGGCCGGCGCTGCGGCTATCCCGACCTCATCACCTTCGACATGGGCGGCACCACGGCCAAGGCGGCGATCATCGAGAAGGGGCGCCTGATGAGCGCCGACCAGTTCGAGGTCGGCGGCGGCATCTCCTCCGGCGGCGCGCTGGGTGGCGGTGGCGGCTATGCCCTGAAGCTGCCGGCGATCGACATCTCGGAAGTGGGCGCCGGCGGCGGCAGCATGGTCTGGTTGGACAAGGCGGGTGCCATCAAGGTCGGCCCGGAAAGCGCCGGCGCGGTGCCGGGCCCCGCCTGCTACGGGCTCGGCGGCGAGGCGCCGACGGTGACCGACGCCAACGTCGTGCTCGGCTATCTGAGCCAGACGACGCTGGCCGGCGGCATCGTCGAAATCGACGCCGAACGCTCCCGCCGGGCGATCACCGAACGGGTGGCGGGGCCGCTCGGCCGCGCGTTGATGGAGACCGCGCACGGCATCCACACCGTCGCCAACGCCAACATGATGCGCGCGGTGAAGGCGGTGACGACCTACCGAGGGCGCGATCCGCGCGACTTTTCCCTGATCGCCTTCGGCGGCAACGGCCCGGTCCATGGCGTCGATCTCGCCCGCGTGCTCAGGATCGCCAAGCTGATCGTGCCGGCGGCGGCCGGCGTCTTCAGCGCCGTCGGCCTGCTGAACGCCAATCGGGAGCTGAACCTCTCGACCGCCTTCCGCGCCACGGTCGGCGCCGTCGACATCGGCCGGGCGGAGCGGGCCTGGGCCGAGCTCGAGGCCGAGATCCGCGCCCGCTTCGCCGACGAACGATTGGCCTTCCGGCGCCAGGCCGACATGCGCTATGGAGGCCAGGCCTTCGAGCTGACGGTGGGGCTGCCCGACGGCCCGCTCGACGCGGCGGCCTTGGACGAGCTCGGCCGCCGCTTCGAGGACGAACACGAGCGGCGCTACGGCCAAAAGTTCGCCGGCGCTTACGAACTGGAAATCGTCAATCTCCGCCTCGTCGGCGTGGTCCCGGTCGATGACATGGGGGCCATCGCGGTTTCGGAGGCCCCGCCGCCCTCGGACGCCAGCAGCCGCATCGTCCATTTCGGGCCCGGCTTCGTGCCCGAGATCGAGACCCCGATCGTCGACCGCGCCGCGCTCGGCGCGGCACCGACGGCCGGGCCGCTGATCATCGAGGAATATGACAGCACCACCGTCGTCCCGCCCGACTGTCGCGCCGGGCTCGACGAACATGGCAATATTGTCATCGACGTCGGCGACGGTTCAGGAGAGACGCGCGCATGACCGCCAACATCGATCCCTTCCAGCTCGAGGTGTTGAAGAGCGCCTTCGACACCATCGCCGACGATATCGCCATCACCCTGATGCGGACGTCGTACTCGGGCATCATCCGCGACTCACTCGATTTCTCGACCGCGATCTGCGACCCCGACGGCCTGACGCTCGCCCAGGGTGTGTGCACGCCGATGCACCTCGGCTCCTTCTACGACGCCATGCGCAAGATCATTAGCCAATACGAGGGGCGGATCGAGGAAGGCGACGTCTTCATCTCGAACGATCCCTACACGGCGGAGGGCCAGCACCTTCCCGACATCTACATCGTCAAGCCTATCTTTTGGGAGGGTCGCCTCGCCGGCTGGTCAACCACGGTGGCGCACCATTCCGACGTCGGCGGCATCGTGCCGGGCAGCAACGCGCTCGGCGCGGTGGAGATCTACCAGGAAGGCCTGCGCTTGCCTGTGATCAAGTTCGTCGAGGCGGGCAAGCCGAACCAAGCGGTCTGGGACATCGTCGCCACCAACGTGCGCACGCCCGAAAAGGTGATCGGCGACCTGCAGGCGCAAATGGCCGCCTGCGTCAGCGGCGAGCGCGAGCTGTGCGAGCTTTTCGAGCGCTACGGCCTCGATACCGTGCTGGGCTATGCCGACCACCTGCATGATTATGCCGAGCGGCTGGCGCGGGCCGAAATCGCGGAGCTGCCCGACGGCGTCTATCGCTTCGTCGACCATATCGATGGCCTGGGCGAGACGGGCGAGGAGATCGTGCTGAAGGCCGCCGTGACGATCGACGGCGACAAATGCACGGTCGACTGGACCGGTTCCTCGCCGCAGGTGAAGGGCGGCATCAACTCGACCCTGCCCTTCACCAAGGCCTGCGCCTACACCGCGTTACGTTCGGTCATGCCCGCGGACGTGCCGAACTGTCATGGCTTCACCCGGGCGATTCAAGTCATCGCGCCCGCCGGCACCGTGGTCAATCCGGTGCATCCCGGTCCTTGCGGCGCGCGCGGCATCACCGGCTACCGGATGATCGACTGCCTCTTTGGCGCGCTGGCGCAGGCGGCGCCCGACAAGGTGACGGCGGACGGCAGCGGCGGCGCGACGTTGCCGACCATCGGCGGCTACCAGGACGGCAAGGCCTTCGTCTTCTGCGAGACCTTCATGGGCACCTGGGGCGCCGGCTTGGCGCACGACGGCCAGGAGGGGGTGCCGCACATGGGCGCCAACCAGACCAACGTGCCGATCGAAATGATCGAGGCGGAGTACCCAATTCGGATCGAGCGTTACGGCATGATGCCGGATACCGGCGGCCCCGGCCGCCACCGGGGCGGCCTGTCGCTCACCCGGGAATACCGGCTGCTGGCCGAGGAAGCGGTGCTGAACGTCCGTTCCGACAAGCGCAAGCACCGCCCGCATGGGCTTCATGGCGGACATGAAGGCTCGGCGTCGAGCAACATCCTGGCGCGCGCCGCCGACGGCGTGGAGCAGAGCCTGCCCGTCCTCCTGACCGAGCCGGTGTACATGCACGAGGGCGACGTCTTCCGTCACGTGATGTCAGGCGGCGGCGGCAACGGCGATGCGCTGGCGCGCGATCCCGCGCTGGTCCTCGACGACGTGATCGAGGAGAAGGTGACGCCCGACCACGCGGCGGAAGCCTACGGCGTGGTGATCGACGAACGCCCGGCCGCGCCGCGCGTCGACGAGGGGGCGACCAACGCCCTCCGCGCGCGAATGCGGGCGGCGGCCGAGTAGTCGGGGCCAATTCAATACCGAAGCCGTCGCCGCCAAGCCTCGTCGGGGGCCGCGCGGCCGGCAATTGTTGCCGGGCCGAGGAGGTAACAATTGCCGATCGGGCATTATTTGCCCCCCATGGCCACTCATAGTAAACGTCAAATTAACCACCAAGTATTGGCCTTTTCAATACTTTGAGGTCTCGAACTGTCAGCATCGAATACTGGCATGTCCGTTGCAACGACGGGAACGGGTCGCACAACGCGTCCCGGCGCAGAAACGCGCTCAACAGACTTCAGAAGAAGGATGTCAGAATATGACATTGTCCGTGAACACCAACCAGGGCGCCATGGTCGCTCTGCAGAACCTGAACAAAATCAACAATAATCTGGAGAAGACCCAGCTCGCGATTACGACGGGTCTTCGGGTCAACGGCCCGAAAGACGATGCATCCACCTTTGCGATCGCCCAGAACATGCGGGGCGATATCGCTGGCCTGGGCGCGGTTCAGACCGCGTTGGCCACGGGCGATGCGACGGTTTCGGTCGCGATCGAGGCCGGCCGTTCGGTCTCCGATCTCTTGATCGAGATGAAGTCGAAAGTGGTCCAAGCCAACCAGGCGGGTCTCGATTCGACCTCGCGTTCGGCCTTGCACAACGATTTCAACGAACTACGCACTCAGGTCGAGGAAATCGTCAAGTCGGCCGAATTCAACGGCACGAACCTGGTCAAGGCGAGCGCGACCGCCAGCACCGTGCTCAGCACCGTCGATGGCAGCACGATCGCGGTTTCGGCCCAATCGATGGATATCTCCACGCTGTCGATTGCCAGCCTGACGCTGTCCACTTCGCTCGGCGCATCCTCGGCGCTCACGGTCATCGATTCGGCCATTAGCACGGTCAGCAGCAAGCTCGCCTCGCTGGGTTCGGTGGCCAAGAGAATCGAAGTCCAGAGCGAGTTCAACATCAAGCTCACCGACATCTTGAGGTCGGGCGTGGGCTCGCTCGTCGACGCCGATCTGGCGGCCGAAAGCGCGAAGCTGCAGGCCCTGCAGATCCAGCAGCAGCTGGGCGTGCAGGCCCTGTCGATCGCGAACTCCGGCCCACAGGTCATCCTGGGCCTGTTCTAGTCGCAAGCGGAGGGAGGGGCCGAAAGGCTCCTCCCGAGCTCGCGCGTCGCTCCGTGGGCGCGCGGGGTCCACCGCGGCTAGCCAGCCTTATCAGGCCGGCGATAAAAAAGCCGGCGACGGAAAGAGAAGATCATGGACAAGGGTGTAGAATTTTCCACCGCGTCCAGGCTCCAGTCGTTCAGCCGTACCCGGACGGAGGAAGTCGGGGAGGCGCGCCCCGAAACCCGCCCCGAAAGCCGGGAGGGCACTGGCGCCACCGGTGGCCCCGACGAACAACCCGACGATCGTCGGGTCGGCAAGATCGAGCAGTTGCGCGAGGCGGCGGAAGACGTGGCCACGCGCGACGGCGTGCGTCTTTCCATCTCCTATGACGAACCGGCTGGCCGTTTCGTCTACCAGGGGCTCGATCCCGACACGGGCGAGGTGGTTCGGCAGTATCCGCCGGAGGAGTTGCTCGACCGCGCGGCGCGCCTGCGGGAAATACGTGGCGTCGCCGTCGATCGCGATCTTTGAGGCGTCTGGCCAGCCCGCATTTCCGGCAAGGCCCGCGGAGACGCCCGCGAGGTTGCCCCGTGGCGGTCGCCCGCCGCGCCGAAGACCAACACCCTTGGGTCGCGCCACGCGTTTAAGCCTTCTCCTCGGCGATCGATCCGGCCCGGGTCGACCGAGGCCATGGGCATGTCGGGAAACGTGGCCGGCTAGATTACCTGGTTGAGGGCCAACGGGACCGCCGGCGCCGCCGTCTTGAAGGCGGGTGCCATCACCGCGTCCCTGCCATAATTCATGACCGGCCTGTCGCGCCGCCCCGCCTGTTCGGCCACCCGGTTCAGCATCTTCTCGGTTATTACCCGCGCCGCCTGGACCAGGCGGCGGTGTTCCTCCAACTGATCCTGAAAATATCCGGTCGCGGCCCTGAGACGGGCCAAGTGTTCGGGCCCCAGCGCCGCCAGGCCCGTCGGATCACTTTTGAGGGCCTGGATCTCGGTCTCGTAAGCATCGGTCAAGCGTCGTTTTTCATCGCCCAGCGCGGCCAGCGCCGACGGGCGCCGCGATTTCAAAAGCGTGTTCTCCTTGGCCACCAATTCGCCGAGCCGTCGGCTCAGGCTCGCCGCCGCCAGGGCGCGATCGCGGATGTCGGTCATGGGCTCACCTCCTGTAGGCGTAAGATCTCCGCGTGGATGATGTCGGCGATACCGACGCCGCCACGTGCCGCCACGGCGTTGGCGTATTCATCGTTGAGCATGGAGCGGTAGGTATTCTCCGAGGCGCCGCCGCCGAAGGGACCATCGACTTTGAGTCCGCTCGACATGTGTTTCAACACCTGGGATAGGAAGAAGCTTTCGAAGGCCTCGGCCACTTCGCGGGCCCGGGTGACGTCGCCCGCCACCACCGTGGGCGGTGCCGGCGAGGGGAGGGTGGAGATCGGAACGTTCATCACTATTGCACCATGATTTCGGCTTGCAAGTCGCCCGCCGCCTTGATGCTCTGCAGGATCGAGATCAGGTCGCGCGGTCCGACGCCAAGAGCGTTCAGGCCATCCACCAGCTCGCGCAGGCTGACGCCTTGGTTCAGCACGGCCAGGCGCCTGTCGCCGGCTTCGTCGATCTCGATCTGGGTGCGGGGCACCGTCCTGGTCCGGCCGGTCTTGGAGAAGGGACTCGGCTGGGAGACTTGCGGTGTTTCGGTTATCCTGATCGTCAGGTTGCCCTGGGCGATGGCCACTTCGTCGACACGGACATTGGCGCCCATGACGATGATGCCGGCCTGTCCGTCGATCACCACGCGGGCCATCTGATCCGGCTCCACCCGAAGCTGCTCGATATCCGCCATCAGGTCGACCATGTTGCCTCCCGCGTCGGCCGGAAGGTTGACGGCAACGGTGGCCGGGTCGAGCGCTTGGGCAATTTTCCGCTTGAAGCGCTGGTTGATCACCTTGGCCATGCGTTTCGACGTGGTGAGGTCCGGGTTGCGGAGCGAGATGAGCATCGAGGTCATCTTGGCCAGCTCGAAGCCGACTTCACGCTCGACGATGGCGCCGTTGGAAATCCGGCCGCCGGTCGGCACGCCCTTGACGACCGTCTCGGCATCGCCCCCGGCGCTGAAACCGCCGACGGCAACCGTTCCCTGGGCCACCGCGTAAACCTCGCCGTCGGCGCCGAGCAGCGGGGTCACCAGCAGGGTGCCTCCCAGCAGGCTCTTGGAATCGCCGAGCGTCGAGATCGTGGTGTCGATCCGGCTGCCCTGACGGGCGAAGGGGTGCAGGTTCGCGGTCACCATCACCACCGCGACGTTCTTGGTGTTGGCGTTGGCGTTCCGCGTATTCACGCCCAGCCGCTCCAGCATCGCCTCCAGGCTCTGCCGGGTGAAGCGGGCATTGCGGAGGCTGTCGCCCGTCCCGTTGAGGCCCACGACGAGGCCGTAGCCGATCAGCATGTTGTCGCGGATGCCTTCGAAGTCGGCGATGTCCTTGATGCGCGAGGCCGCAAGGGCCTGACCGGCGACGAAGGCCATCGCGAGACAGATCGAGAGGAGGCCGAGTAAAGTGCGTTGCGTCATTCTAGGCGCCGCTCCGTTTTGGATGCACCTTCCTCAAGCGAAATTCATGCCAGGAGGTTTTCCAGACAAAGCTTCACGATATCAATGCTTTGTTTCGCGGGGCGCCGCCGTGGCCGCGCCGCCGCCGGCAAATTCTGCCGGCGAGAAGACAGAGGCTGCCGGGGTTCAGCCTTCGTTAACCAGGGCAAGGCACTCTCTCGGATGTAAGGCCGAAGAGGTGGCGATGAAGATCAACGGAACAAACGGCCCGCGACCCGCGTCCTCGGCGCGTGCCAAACGAGGCCCCGCCCCCGCGGGCGGCGCGAGCTTCGCGCTGCCCACGGAGGCATCCGCGAGCCGATCCGTGGCCTCCGCCGGGCCGGCGGCGGCGATCGACTCCCTGCTGGCCTTGCAGGAGGTGCCGGGTGCCGGCGAGAACGCCGCCCGGGCCCGCCGGCGCGGTTACGACCTGCTCGATCAGTTGGACCGGCTGCGCCACGCCCTGTTGGACGGCCGACTGGGCCGGGCCGAGCTGGACAGGCTTTCCCGTCTGGTGCGCGATCGCCGGGAAGAGGAAGTGGACCCCGGCCTCGCCTCGGTTCTGGCCGATATCGAGGTTCGCGCGGCTGTCGAACTGGCCAAGTTGGAACGCGCTTGAGCCAAGCGTTCCCTTACCGAAAATCAGAAGCAACGACAGCTTGAAGCCTTCGGGCGAGGTCGATATATAGGGCCCGCCGATGTAGGCATACCTGGAGACGCGGGAGTTTCGCATGAACGACGTGACCCTTCCCCCGAATTACCGTCCAACTGCAAAAGAAGCCTTCATGAACCCGCGCCAGCGGGAGTATTTTCGCCGTAAGCTGTTGGACTGGAAGGAAGATATCCTGAAGGAAGCGCAGGAGACCATCCTTCACCTGCAGACCGACAACACGCCCGAGCCGGATATCGCCGACCGTGCCTCGACGGAAACCGATCGTTCGATCGAACTACGGGCGCGCGACCGTCAGCGCAAGCTGGTGGCAAAAATTGATTCCGCCCTCCGCCGCATCGACGAGGGCACCTACGGCTTTTGCGACGAGTCCGGCGAGCCAATCACCCTTCGCCGCCTGGAGGCCCGCCCGATCGCGACCTTCTCGATCGAAGCGCAGGAACGCCATGAGCGGCGCGAAAAGGTGTACCGGGACGACTGAGTCCGAGATGCCGCCGCGAAAGCCGCCTCAGCGCCACCTCGCCCGCGCGTTGTTGAGACGGGTGGGATCCAGCCTCAGACAGTAGCCGCCACTTGCCCGCAATCGGCGGCAGGAGGCCAGCGAGGCGTCCTTGCTCAAGGCCACGAGAAGAGCCTTGTAACGGGTGACGCCGGCACGGGCTTGGGCGACCACCGCCGCCCGGCCTTCTTTCGCCACCGACCCGAGGAAAGCGCGCCGGTCGCGGATATGGCCGAGCGCCTTTTCCCGGCTCCCATGCGCGCCGAACAATATGCCCCAGCCGGGAAACGGACCGGCCTCCAAGGGACCCCGGGTGGTCGACTTCGAGTTCGCGCACTTCGCCCGTGAGAGGATTCGTGGCGGCGGGGCCATGGCGTGGGCGCCGGACGGCTCTCCGAGAAACCCGAGGCGCGCGGGGGCCGTCGCGGGCGCGGCGAAGGCGGCGTCGACGAGGCCTCGCGCCATCCGGCTCCGTGCCCGGGGGCTCGTCCCCCCCAGCATGACCGCGAGGACCCGCCGGTCGTCCCGGGTGGCGGTGGCGACGAGATTGTAGCCGGCGGCGCAGGTGAAGCCCGTCTTCATCCCGTCGGCGCCGGGATAGCTGGCGAGCCAGCCGTTGATCGTGGAGAAACGATGCTTGCCGTGGCGGGCGCTCGTGCGCGAGAACAGGGTGGACGCCTCGGGAAAATCACGCATCAGCGCGCGGGCCAGGATCGCCATGTCGTGGGCGGTGGTCACCTGATCGGCCTGGGGCAAGCCCGTGGCGTTGGTGAAGCGGGTATCGCGCATGCCGAGGCGGCGCGCGGTCCGCGTCATCCGCCGGGCGAAACGCGCTTCGTCCCCCGCCACCGCGTCGGCCAGCACGACGGCGGCATCGTTGGCGGAGCGAAGGATGGTCGCGTCGAGCGCGGCGGCGAGGATAATCGTGCGACCGCGCCGCAGACCGAGCTTCACGGGCCGCTGATTGGCGGCGGCGGTGGAGATCGGGAGTTTCCGTTCGATCGTCAGGCGTTTTTCCCGGAGCGCTTCCAACACCAGATAGGCGGTCATCATCTTGGCGAGCGAGGCGGGATAGCGGGGCGCGCGGTCGTTTTCGGCCTGCAGGATGCGACCGCTCGCCGGGTCCACGACGATGGTCGCCCATTCCGCCCGAACCGCCCCGGCCGAGAGCAACAGGGCGAATACGCCCGCCACCACCCACCATCGCATCCTCGACATCCTCCTCGGCGCGAGTCGTGACGCCGTGCGCCACCTGTAACAGCCATATCGGTATTCGCCTGGGCGACGTCCAGTGCCAAGTGACATATCGCCGCCGCGACCGGGGCGCGGGGAGTGGCGATTTGCCGCTATTGACCCCGGGCGGCCACTATGGTCGAAGGTGCGGTGGAGGCATTTTTCCCGGGTGTCCCCGGATGACGCCCGTGTAGCGGAGACGATAACATGTTGAAACGGACTCTTCCCACCTTGATGATCTCGGCCATGTTGGCGCTCGGGGCCGGCGCCGCCCAGGCCGAGGGCGATCCCGCCAAGGGCGCAAAGGTCTTCAAGAAATGCAAGGCCTGCCACGCCATCGAGGCTGGAAACAAGAAGAAGAAGCAAGGACCCAATCTTTACGGCATCGTGGGCCGGGCGGCGGCGAGCGTGGAGGGCTTCAAATATTCCAAGGCCATGCGGGCCTCGGGCCTCACCTGGGACGAGGCGACCCTCGACAAGTACCTGGCCAAGCCCAAGAAGCTGGTGCCGAAAACCCGGATGGCCTTCGCCGGCCTGAGGAAGGAAAGCCAGCGCAAGGACGTCATCGCCTATCTGAAATCGGTGGTGGAGTAAGGATTCATGCCAAGCGGCGACGAGCCGAACTCTTTACGGCTTTTCCGCCGCTCAAACGCCACGCCGGCCGCTTTTCGCACAAGCGCGGGCACACGCGCCGAGTTGCGACGAGCCATGCTCATCGCAACTCGGTATCGCCGCCTGGTACTCGAGTCCAGGTCACGACACTCGCGGACTCAATCGACCATGTCGTAGCTCCTGAGCAGCTTGCCCGGCAGCGCGCCGGTGCATTCGTTGCCCTCGAACGTCACGGTGCCGTTGACCAGGGTATGGCGCAGGCCCTTCGGTTTCTGGATCAGCCGTTTCTCGCCGGCCGGGAAATCGTCGGCGAATCTCGGCTTGTCGTAGAGGAAGCCCAGCTCGTCGTAGTCGTAGACCATGATGTCGGCCCAGTCGCCGACCCTGAGCGTGCCCCGGTTCTTGAAATCGGCGAACCAGGCGGGCAGCGCGCTCATCTTGTGGTGCGCCTCCTCCAGGCCCATGATTCCCTTCTCCCGGACCCAATGGGTGAGGAAATAAACCGGCCAGTTGCAAAGCGTCAGGAAGCGCGTGTGGGCGCCGCCGTCGGAGACCGAGATGTGGGCGTGCGGGCTGCGGATCAGCTGATCCTGCAGCTTGTCCTCGATGACGACGATGTGGCTGAAAACGGTCTCCAGCTTTTCATCGAGCGCCAGGTCGAGGAAGGCGTCGAGCGGGTGCTTGTTTTGGCCCCGCGCGATGTCGGCCAGGCACTGCCCCTCGAAGTGAGAATTGCGCGCGTCGGCCGCCTCGACGACGCGCAGCTCCTCCCAGTCGGTGCGGTTGTTGGGGAAGCGCTCGACATCTTCCTTCATGCCCGGCCGGATCGAGGGATCGGAGAGCTTGGCGAAGCGCTCTTCGGGCGTGCCGACCAACGGTTGCACCCAGTGCGGCATGTAGTCGAAGAGGTTGTATTCCGCGAGCTTGAATTCCGCCTCGCCCGGGCCCACGGTCTGCTGTACCAGGACGTTCAGGCCCTCGGCCCGCGCTTCGCGCTGCCATTCGAGGCCGACCTCGTCGAGGCCGACGTGCAGTGGGCGGCCGCTGACGCGCATCATGTCGCTCAGCATCTCGCGCTGGGCCGCCTTTTCCTCCGGCGAGTGGCCCTGGCCGATGGTCCAGCCGATGTGTCCGACGCCGTATTCCGCCAGCACCTCCATCAGTCCGAGGTATTCCTCGCGGCTGGCCACATGGCTCGGCAGGTAGCCGCCGTCCTCCGCCCGGTCCTCCATGTTCATGTCGGCCGAGATGCCGAAGGCGCCGGCCCGCATCGCCTCGTGAAAGAGCTCCTTCATCCGGGCGAGTTCCGCCTTGGTGACACTGGTGCGTTCCCGCGCCTCCATCATGCCGAGGACGTAGCCGCGCATTGGCGAGAAGGGGAACAGCACGCCGACGTTGACCCCCAGGCCCTGCCGGTCGAGGCTGTCGAGATATTCGGGGAAGGTTTCCCAGTCCCAGCGCATGCCTTGGCGCATCGATTCCAGCGGGATCGCCTCGATGCGGTTCATCATCCGCATGTTGAGGTCGCGGTCCTCGGGCTTGGTCGGCGCGAAGCCGAAGCCGCACTGCCCGATGGTGAGCGAGGTGACCCCGAACCAGCCCGACGGAGACGCGTAGGGGTCCCAGTTCAGCTGGGCGTCGTAGTGGGTGTGCAGGTCGATCGCGCCCGGCGCGACGATGCAGCCCGAGGCGTCGATCGCCGCCGCGCCGCCGGCCGGGCAGCGCCCGCTGATCTTGGCGATCCTACCGTCCTTGATCGCCAGATCCGCCCGGTGGCGCGGCGCGCCGGTGCCGGGGATGATGGTGCCGCCACGAATGACGAGGTCGTATTCAGCCACGATATCTCCCTCCCGTCTCGCCGCGCGCCGGCGCATGGCGGGGGATGGCGGACCGAGGACCCGGAGCAAATATCGTTACGGAGCGCGGCTTGGAATGGTTTGACGGGAACCACGGCAGTTACGCACACCCCCGGTGAACAGCCGGTTCGAGAGGCAATTGTAGCGGCAAGTCGCGACGACGGCAATTCGCGGCGGCGAGTCCGCAACGACATGCGCGGTTCAGAGCGACTGCTCTTCCAGCTGCTCCACGCCGTCGGGAATTTCGACCCACTTGTAGCGTCCGCCGATCCATACGGCGGCGTGCGGCTTGGGGAAATCGGGATCGGCGAAGGCGCCGGCGGCGAGGCCGATCATGTCGGGCGCCTGTTCGCCGTGCCAGAAGATCGCCGAGCCGCATTCGGGGCAGAACATGTGCTCGCACCTACGACCGCGCTGGGGAGGTGCGGCCCCAGGTTTTGTAGTCGCCCTTGATGGCAATCAGTTGGCTCGCCTCCTGAAATTAGGCCGAGAGGCCGAAGGGGCTGCCGGAGCGCCGCTGGCAGTAGCTACAACTGCACATGGCGACGCGCACAGGCTCGCCCTCGACGGTGACGCTCAGCCGCCCGCAGGCGCACTTTGCCGTTCGTTGCATGATTGATCCTCCAAGGAATTGCGACCCGGCGCGATTAAGCATCCGAGGAAAAATTCGCAAGCGACGGAATTACGCGCCGAAGACCCGCTCGAAAATCGTGTCCACATGCCGCAAGTGCGGCGCCAGGTCGAAGCAGGCTTTCAGGGCCGCCGGGTCGAGCAGGCCCGCGATCTCGGGGTCCGCCTTCAGGCGGTCGAGGAAACTTCCGCCCTCGCGCCAGACCGGCATGGCGTTCTTCTGCACCAGCGCGTAGGCCGCCTCGCGGCTCATGCCGGCCTGCGTGAGCGCCAGGAGGACCGCCTGGCTGTGGATCAGGCCGCCCAGGCGCTCGAGGTTGGCCGCCATGTTCTCGGGATAGACCACCAGCCGCTCGATTACGCCGGCCAAGCGGGAGAGGGCGAAATCCAGCGTCACCGTGGCGTCGGGACCGATCATCCGCTCGACGCTGGAGTGCGAGATATCGCGCTCGTGCCAGAGGGCGACATTCTCCATCGCGGGGAGGGCATAGGCCCGGACCATGCGGGCGAGCCCGGTCAGGTTCTCGGTCAGCACCGGGTTGCGCTTGTGCGGCATGGCGCTGGAGCCCTTCTGGCCCTCGGAGAAGAATTCTTCCGCTTCCAGCACCTCGGTCCGCTGCAGGTGGCGAATCTCGACCGCCAGTCGTTCGATCGAGGAGGCGACGACCGCGAGCGTGGCGAAATACATCGCGTGGCGGTCGCGCGGGATCACCTGGGTGGATATCGGCTCCGCCACCAGGCCCAGCTTGGCCGCCACATGCGCCTCGACCCGGGGATCGATGCCGGCGAAGGTGCCGACGGCGCCCGAGAGCGCGCAGGTCGCGACTTCGGCCCTGGCCGCCTCCAGCCGCGTCCTGTTGCGCTGGAATTCGGCATGCGCCTGGGCGAGCTTCAGGCCGAAGGTGGTCGGCTCGGCATGGATGGCGTGGCTGCGGCCGATGCAGGGTGTGTGTTTATGTTCGCGGGCCCGCTTCTCCAGCGCCGCCAGCAGGCGGTCGAGGTCGGCCAGAAGGATGTCGGCGGCACGGACCAGTTGAAGATTGAAGCAGGTATCCAGCACGTCCGAGGAGGTCATGCCCTGATGGACGAAGCGGGCCTCCGGCCCGACGTGTTCCGCGAGGTTGGTGAGGAAGGCGATGACATCGTGCTTGACCTCGGCCTCGATGGCGTCGATCCGCGCGACCTCGAAGCCGCCCCGTTCCCACACGGCCGCCGCCGCCTCGCGCGGAATGACGCCGAGGTCCGCCTGCGCGTCGCAAGCGTGCGCCTCGATCTCGAACCAGATCCGGAACTTGGCCTCGGGCGCCCAGAGCGCCGTCATCTCGGGCCGGGAATAGCGGGGGATCATCGCGGAATACTCCGGCGCGCGGTGGTGGTCATTTGAGCGCGGCCAACCCTTTGGTGATGCCCGTCAGCGAGCCGGAGACGGTCACCACCTTGCCTCCGGCACCGACCTGGAAGCCGACGACGAGTTCCTTGCCGGCCCGCATGTCCGCGAGCATCGCGGCGTCGAGGATCGACGCCGCCTCGCAGCCGTTCTTGGTGCAGGCCTGCGGCACCAGGGCGAACTGTTCGCCCTTGTCGATCCGCGCGACCACGCCCGCCGGCAGGAAGATGCCCAGCGGCATGAGGGCCGCCAGCACGGTCTTTCGGTCTTTGCTCTTGATGTCGTCGAAACGGCGGATCGTCAGGTTCATGATCGGCGACTTGCCGCTCTCCGTCTCCCACATGACGATCTGGAAGAGGCCGCAGACGGTCTTGTCCTGGCCGACCGCCCGGCAATTGAAGGACCAGTCGCCGAACTTGTCGCCGACCTTGGGTTGCTGGGCGCCCGCCGGAGTCGCCAGCGCGACCGCCGCGAGCAGGAAAATGGCCGCGAGTGACCTGTTCATGTCGCTATCTTCCCATAGGTCGATTCGCCCCCAAGTCGACCGTTGCTTAACCCAATCCGCGCCGCCCGCCAAGCCGTCGGCCGGAAGGGTCAAAAAGAAGCCAAGAACTGCCCGGAAATCCGCTCTTTTTTTGCCTTTTGCGAAGCCGGTCCCGGCGTTGTTCGCGGGCGCGAAAAGTGCTAGTTTCACGACTGCGCTCAGCTGCTAGATGGCGTGGGGACGATCCTCCACGCCGCCTCATATGGCACCCCTTCGGATCGATCGCGAGACATCGGTTTTGACCGACGACACCACGACGCCGCCGCCCAGCGAACCCAACGTGGTGCCCCTCGCCCTCGAGGACGAGATGCGCCGCTCCTATCTCGATTACGCGATGAGCGTGATCGTCAGCCGCGCGCTGCCCGATGCTCGCGACGGGCTGAAACCGGTCCATCGGCGGATCCTCTATTCGATGCACTCGAACGGCTTCGGCTCCGACAAAGCCTACCACAAGTCGGCTCACGTCGTCGGCGACGTGATGGCCAACTACCACCCCCACGGCGACAGCGCGATCTACGACGCCATGGTCCGCATGGCGCAGTCCTTCTCCATGCGGCTGGAATTGATCGACGGCCAGGGCAACTTCGGCTCCATGGACGGCGACCGGGCCGCCGCCATGCGTTACACCGAGGTACGCATGGCCAAGTCGGCCGAGGCGATGCTGAACGACATCGACAAGGACACGGTCGACTTCCAATCGAACTACGACGATTCAATCCGGGAACCCACGGTTCTGCCAGCCGAGTTCCCGAACCTGCTGGTAAACGGGGCCGGTGGAATCGCCGTCGGCATGGCGACCAATATTCCCACGCATAACCTGGGCGAAATCGTCGACGCCTGCCTCGACTATCTCGCGAACCCGCAGGTCTCGGTCGAGGATCTGATGCGGCACGTGCTGGGACCGGATTTTCCGACCGGCGCCCTGATCCTGGGCCGCGCCGGGATCCGCAGCGCCTTTCATACCGGTCGCGGCTCGGTGATCATGCGCGCGCGCGCCCATGTGGAGACCATCCGCAAGGACCGCGAGGCGATCGTCGTCACCGAAATCCCCTACCAGGTGAACAAGCTGACCTTGGTCGAAAAGATCGCCGAGGCGCACCGCTCGAAGCGGATCGAGGGCATCTCCGATCTCCGCGACGAGAGCAACCGGCACGGCGTCCGCATCGTGATCGAACTGCGCCGCGACGCCATGGCGGACGTGGTCTTGAACCAGCTTTACCGCTTCACGCCGCTGCAGACGAGTTTCGGGGTGAACATGCTGGCGCTGAACGGCGGCCGGCCGGAGCTGATGAACCTGAAGGCCCTGATCGCCGCCTTCGTGGAATTCCGCCTCGAGGTGGTGACCCGCCGGATCAAATACTTGCTGACCCGCGCGCGCGAGCGGGCTCACGTACTGGCCGGCCTGGCGATCGCGGTCGGCAACATCGACGAGGTGATCCAGCTGATCCGTTCCGCGCCGGACCCCGCCAGCGCGCGCGCGCGGCTGTTGGAGCGCGACTGGCCCGCGAACCTGGTCGCCGACATGATCGGTCTGATCGACGACCCCTCCCACATCGTCGTGGACGGTCGCTACCGTCTCTCGGACACGCAGGCACGCGCCATCCTCGACCTGCGCTTGCAGCGGTTGACGGCGATGGGCGCCGAGGAGATCGGCGAGGAACTGGCGAGCCTGGGCGAAAAGATCACCGACTATCTCGATATCCTGGCGAGCCAGGAGCGCTTGACCGCCATCGTTCACGATGAACTGGTCGAGGCGCGCGATGCCTTCGCCACCCCCCGCCGGACCGAGATCCTGGAGCAGGAGTTCGAGAGCGACGACGAGGACCTGATCCGTCGCGAGGCGATGGTGGTGACCGTCAGCCACAACGGTTACATCAAGCGCGTGCCCCTCGATACCTACCGACCCCAGCGGCGCGGCGGCAAGGGCCGGGCCGGCATGGCGACGCGGGACGAGGACTTCGTCTCCAAGGTCATCGTCGCCAGCACTCATGCGCCGGTGCTGTTTTTCTCCTCCCTCGGCCTGGTCTATCGCCTGAAGGTGTACCGCCTGCCGCAGGCGACGCCGCAGGCGCGCGGCAAGGCCATGGTCAACCTGCTGCCGCTCAGCCCCGGCGAGACGATCCACACCGTACTGCCGTTGCCCGAGGACGAGGCGGATTGGCTTAACCTCTATGTCATGTTCGCGACCGCGTCGGGCTACGTGCGGCGCAACGACATGGCCGACTTCGTCAACGTGCCGTCGAACGGCAAGATCGCGATGAAGCTGAACGAGGGGGATTCGATCGTCAACGTGCGCCTCTGCACGGAGAAGGACGACGTCCTGCTCTCTGCCCGGGGCGGTAAGTGTATTCGCTTCCCCGTGATCGACGTCCGCGTCTTCCGGGGACGCGATTCCGTCGGTGTCAGGGGAATGCAGCTCGGCCGCGAGGATCGGATTATCTCCATGGCGGTACTGCGCCACTTCGAGATCGAAACCGGCCCGCGCGACGCCTATCTTCGCTGGGCCGCCGCCAATCGGCGGGCGGAGGCGGGCGAGAACGGCGACGACGAACCGCCCGCCGCCGCCGCCGGCGCCGAGGATCTGGCGGCGGCGGAGCAGTTCGTGCTTTCGATCACCGAGAACGGTTACGGCAAACGCACCTCCGCGTACGAATACCGGATCACCGGCAGGGGCGGGCAGGGGATCATCAATATCGAGACCTCGGACCGCAACGGGCCGGTGGTGGCGACCTTCACGATTCAGGGCGACGACCACATCATGCTGGTGACCGACGGCGGGCAGATCATCCGCTGCCCGGTGGACGATATTCGTATCGCTTCGCGAAACACCCAGGGGGTGACGTTGTTCGACACCGCCGAGGACGAGCGCGTGGTTTCCGTCGCCCGGATGAGCGAGCCCCCTGCCGAGGACGCGGAGGCGGAGGACGGCGACGAGGCGTCCGTAATCAACGCGAATTCGGACGATCCCGCGCCCGATGAGAACGCCTGACTGGACAAGTGGGCGAGGCTGGTCCAAAAAGCGGCCGCGCGAACTCTGAGCGAGCCTTTCGAGAAGGGGTGGACGTCTTGGCACAGCGGCGCGTTGGTCTTTATCCGGGCACCTTCGACCCCGTCACCCTCGGTCATATCGACATCATCAAGCGGGCGACCAGCCTGGTCGACCATCTGGCGATCGGCGTCGCGATCAATCGCGACAAGGCTCCGCTCTTCACTCTCGAGGAACGGATCGAGATGGTGGAAGCGGAGATCGCCGACATGGGCGATCTGAACGGCACGACGTTCGAAATCCTGCCCTTCGAGAATTTGCTGGTGCAGCTGGCCGAGCAGGCCAACGCTTCCATCATCATCCGGGGCCTCCGCGCCGTCTCCGACTTCGACTACGAATTCCAGATGGTCGGCATGAACCGCCGGATGAATCCGGATGTCGAGACCGTCTTTCTGATGGCGAGCGAACGTCACCAGTTCATCGCCTCCCGCCTGGTGAAGGAGATCGCCCGGCTGGACGGCAAGATCGAGGAGTTCGTGTCGCCGAAGGTCGCGGCCAGACTCTATCGCGCCCACGGCAAGGTTCCGGCCCAGGCCGGCGCCGCCGACTGATCGTTTCCCGCAACTCGGAGGTTCCAAACGACATGCGGTATCTCTTCCTCGCTCTTTTTCTCTCACTCCTCATGCCGAAGGGAGCCGTAATGGCCGCCGAACTGGAAAACACCATGTATCTCGAGCTGAAGGATGGTCGCGTCGTCATCGAACTGCGCGCCGATCTGGCGCCGAACCACGTCGCCCGGATCAAGGAGCTGGCACGCGAAAATTTCTACGACGGTATCGTTTTCCATCGAGTGATCGACGGCTTCATGGCCCAGACCGGCGATCCGACCGGTACCGGCACCGGCGGCTCGGGTCGGAACCTGGCGGCCGAATTTTCCGACACCGCCAAACATCTGCGCGGCACCACTTCGATGGCGCGCGCGGCCAGCCCCGACAGCGCCGACAGCCAGTTCTTCATCATGTTCGCGCCCTCGTCGCACCTCGACGGCCAGTACACGATCTGGGGCCAGGTGATCGACGGCATGGAATATGTCGACCAGATCAAGAAGGGCGCCAGCGGCAGTGGCGAGGTCAGTGATCCAGACAAGATCATCAGCCTCAGGGTCGCCGCCGACGTCGAGTAGCGCCGAGCCGCCCAGAGGGGCGGGCCGGCCAATGCGGCTTCGGGAATTCGACTTCGAGCTGCCGGTGGAACGCATCGCCACCCGCCCGACGGAACCACGCGAAAACGCGCGATTGCTTCACGTCGGCGAGGAATTGGCCGACCGGCGCGTTTTCGATTTGCCGGACCTGCTGAGGCCCGGCGATCTGATGGTGGTGAACGACACCCGGGTCATCCCGGCCCAGCTCTTCGGGACGCGCGGCGAGGTCCATGTGGAGGTCACTCTGATCGAGGCGAGCGGCCCCGGCCGCTGGCGCGCCTTCGCCCGTCCGGCCCGGCGGCTGCGCCCGGGCGACACCGTCCGTTTCGCCCAGGACTTCGAGGCCCGCGTTCTGGCTCGTGAAGGCGCGAACGTCGAGTTGGACTTCCAGCTGCCCGAGGCGCAATTCGCCCGGCGTTTGGCGCGGGTCGGCACGATGCCGATCCCACCTTACATACGGAGCCGGCGCGCGGCCGATGCCGCCGACGCCGAGGACTATCAAACCATGTTCGCGGAGGCGCCCGGCGCCGTCGCGGCGCCGACCGCGGGGCTGCATTTCACGCCGGCGCTGATGGAGCGGTTGGCGCGGCACGGGATCGAGACGGCCAGCCTCACCCTCCACGTCGGCCCCGGGACTTTCCTGCCGGTGACGGTCGAGGAGATCGACGAGCACCCGATGATGGCGGAGCGGGGCATTTTGTCGGAAGCGGTCGCCGGGCGGCTGAACGCGACGCGGGCGGCGGGCGGGCGCATCCTCGCGGTCGGCTCCACCAGTTTGCGGCTGGTCGAGGCGGCGGCGGACGACGATGGCCGGGTCGCGGCCTTCGACGGGCGGACCGACCTCTTTATCCGCCCGGGTTACCGCTTCAAGATCGCGGACATGATGATGACCAACTTCCATCTGCCGCGCTCGACCCTCTTCATGTTGGTTGCCGCTTTCGTCGGCCTGAAGAAGATCCGCGCCGCCTACGGCCATGCGATCCGCGCCGGCTATCGGTTCTATTCCTATGGCGATGCCTGCCTGTTGGAGCGGGCGCGATGACGGCCGAACTCGACTTCACCGTCGATGCCAGGGACGGCCGGGCGCGGAGCGGGCGGCTGGAGACGGGCCGGGGCGTGATCCGCACGCCCGCCTTCATGCCCGTCGGCACCGCCGCGACGGTCAAGGCGATGACTCCCGAGGACGTGGCGGCGACGGGCGCCGATATCCTGTTGGGCAATACCTATCACCTGATGCTGCGCCCGGGGGCGGAGCGGATCGAGCGCCTGGGCGGCCTGCACGAATTCATGAATTGGACCAAGCCGATCCTGACCGATTCGGGCGGCTTCCAGGTCATGTCACTCGCCAAGCTGCGCGAGATGACCGAGGAGGGCGTCACCTTCCGCTCCCACGTCGACGGAAGTCGCCACCAGTTGACGCCGGAGCGGAGCGTGGAGATCCAGCGCCTGCTCGGCGCCGACATCACCATGGTGCTGGACGAATGTACCCCCTGGCCGGCGAGCGAGGATGAGGCGCGGGCCTCGATGGAGCTTTCCATGCGCTGGGCGGCGCGCTGTCGCGAGGCCTTCGTCCGGCGCCCCGGCCACGGACTTTTCGGCATCGTGCAGGGGAGCATCTATCCCGAACTGCGGCGCGATAGTGCCGCCCGTCTGGTCGAGATCGGCTTCGATGGTTACGCCGTCGGCGGCCTGGCGGTGGGGGAGGGGCAAGAGATGATGCTGGCGACGCTGGAGGCCACGGTGCCGTCGCTACCCGAAGGTCGTCCGCGCTACCTGATGGGCGTCGGCAAGCCCGGCGATATCGTCGAGGCGGTTTGCAGAGGTATCGACATGTTCGACTGCGTGCTGCCGACCCGCTCCGGGCGCACCGCCCAGGCCTTCACCCGGCGCGGTCCCCTCAACCTCAGGAACGCCCGCCACGCCGAGGATCCCCGCCCCCTGGACGAGGACTGCGGCTGTCCCGCCTGCCGAAACCATGCCCGCGCCTATCTCCACCACCTCGTCCGCGCGGGCGAGATCCTGGGCGCCATGCTGCTGACCCGCCACAACCTCACTTACTACCAAGACCTGATGGCTGGCCTGCGCCAGGCGATCGCCGAGCGCCGGCTGGAAGCCTTCATCGGCGGCTTCGCCAGCACCCAGGCGGAGGGCGACCTTCCCGCGCCGCCGCCGCCATGATCGCTCCCATCGATACCATCGTTTGGACGTCGATTTTAGGGCGCGTGGCCGCATGAAAGTCGGCATCGTCGGCGCCGGCATCGTCGGTCTCGCTACGGCCTGGGCGGTGTCCCGATTGGGCCACGCGGTCGTGGTGGTCGAGCAAGGGCCGATCCCGAACCCGGCCTCCGCCTCCTTCGACCAGCACCGAATGATCCGCCCGCACTACGGGGACCAGTCGGGCTATACGCGGATGGTCGGCGCGGCGCACGATGCCTGGGCCGCCCTATGGCAAGACCTCGCCGTCAGCCACTACGCGGAGAGCGGTGTCCTGGCCATCGACCTGGGCGGTCATGAATGGATGCGGGCATCCCGCCGCGCCTTCGAAGCGACGAAGACGCCCTTCGAAGTGCTGGACAGGTCCGAGATCGAACGCCTCGCGCCGGCGCTCTCGCTCCCGGGAGACGCCTGGGGCCTGCTGACGGAGAGGGCCGGCGTTCTCTTCGCGGACCGTATCGTCGCCGATCTCGCCGCCTGGCTCTTCCGCAACGGCGTGTCGCTCTTGGCGAACAGCCGGGTAGCGCACCTCGACCTCGCCCCGGCGCGGCTTGCGCTCGACGGTGGCGCGGAGATCGACGCCGATGCCATCGTCGTCGCGGCCGGGGCCTGGACGGGCCTGCTGCTGCCTGGGTTTGCCGCCCGCGTGCAACCGGTCCGCTCCGTCGTCGGTTATGTCCGGCCGCCGGAGGCGCTTCGCCCCGCCTGGGCCGAGGGTCCGGCGCTGTTCCTCATCACGGCCGCCTCGCACCTCTATTGCCTGCCGCCGGTAGACGGCACGGGGCTCAAATTCGGCGGCGCGCCGAACCTGCGCGCGGGCGATCCGGATGCCCCCCTGAAGGTGGGGAACGAAGATCTCGGCCAAATCGCGGTGGCCTTTTCCCCCTACCTCGCGGACCCCGAAGGCCACCTGATGATCCGGGGCGCCGGCGCCTGCTACGCCGACCCGGCCGACAAGCGCTTTATCATCGAGCGACACGGCAAGGCGGTCGTCGTCACTGGCTGCGGCGGCCGCATGTTCAAATTCGGCGCCCTGGTCGGCCAACGCATCGCGCAATCCCTTGGGGAAGCGTCGCGTGGGGAGGCGCTGGCGACGTGGGCCCGCGCGGAGGGGTAGCGGTTCGGCGGGTCAGCCGGCGGCCACGGCGAAGCCATGCGGCTCGCTCGCCGTCTCCAACCAGCGCCAGAGGTAGTCGGCGAAGCCGCGGTGGACGTAGATCTCGTAGGCGGGGTCGTCCGCGACCTGGTGGATCGTCACGTGGGCCAAGGCCAGGTGGCCGCCGGCGCACATGCCGGACTGGAAGACGCTGGCGTGGAAGTCGAGGGAGCAGCCTTGCGCCAGCAGGTCGCGGGCGGCGAGGCCGGAGAGCCGGAGGATCACCCGGCTTTCGGTGACGTCGGCGACCGCGTGGTGCATCTCGGCCAGCGCCGCGCGCAGGCGGTCGGCGAGGTCCCCGGCCTCGGCCGGCGCCGTCACCAGCCATTCGTCGGGGCCGAGCCATAGGATCGCGGTCTCGCCCTCGCGATTGACCGTGTTGGCGACAAGGGGAGGGGAGACGTCCACGACGTCGCGGACCGCGTCGATGAACGCCATGTCTTCGCCGTCGCCTCGAAGCGCCAATTGGATGCGGCGCGGCATCTCCGCCATGGCGATGCCGGCCTCGCCCAAGTCGGATTCCACGCGAGCGGCCAAGCCGAGGTGGGCGAGCGCGCTTTGACGGAGATGCGCCTCAACCACGGGCCCGGCTCCCATCGAGATCGAGGAACTTGGGCGGACAGAGTTTGGCCGCGACGCCCTGGCCTTCCCAGCGGACCTCGACCGTTTGCCCGTGCCGCTCGCCGCCGCGCGTCACCAGGGCCATGGCGAAGGAATGGCCGAGGTTGGGGCTGAAATAACTCGAGGTGACATGGCCGATCATCGGCACCGGCGGCCGCATGCCCGGCCGCTCGACGATCTGCGCGCCCTCGGGCACCACCATGTTCGGATCCTCCGGCAGCAGGCCGACCAACTGGCGGCGGTCGGCCCGCGCGGTGTCGGCCCGGGCGAGGCTGCGCTTGCCGACGAAGTCCTTGGCCCGGCTCACCATCACCTCGAGGCCGAGGTCGATCGGCGTCACCGTGCCGTCGGTCTCCTGGCCGACGATGATGAAGCCGACCTCGCCGCGCAGCACATGCATGGCTTCGGTGCCGAAGGGGGTGATGCCGTAAGGCGCGCCGACCCGCATAAGGGTTTCCCAGAGCGCCGGGCCCAGGCTCGCCGGCACGTTGATCTCGTAGGAAAGCTCGCCGGTGAAGCTGACGCGGAATACCCGCGACGGCAGACCGGCAAGCGTGCCGTCCCGCCAGGTCATGAAGGGGAAGGCCACGGCCGAAAAGTCGAAATCGCCGCCCAGTTCCGCCATAAGCACGCGAGCCTTGGGTCCGGAGACACTGGCGACGGCCCATTGTTCCGTCACCGAATTGCAGTAGACCTTCAACTCCGGCCATTCGGTCTGCAGCCAGTTCTCCAGCCACGACAGCACGGCCGCCGCATTGCCCGTGGTCGTGGTCATGTGGAAATGGTTCTCGCCGATCCGCGCCGTGACGCCATCGTCGAAGATCATCCCGTCTTCGCGCAGCATCAGACCGTAGCGGCAGCGGCCGACGCCGAGTTTTCTCCAGCCGTTGGTGTAGATACGGTTCAGCAACTCCGCCGCGTCGGGCCCCTGGATGTCGATCTTGCCGAGGGTGGTGGCGTCCAGCAGGCCGAGGCTGGCGCGCGTCGCCTTCACCTCCCGGTTGACGGCGCCGCTCATGTCTTCATCGCCATGCGGATAGTAACGCGGGCGGAGCCATTGCCCGACCGGTTCGAACACCGCGCCCCGCGCCTCGTGCCAGTCCTGCATCGGCGTGCGGCGGACGGGCTCCAGCATGCGCCCCGTATGGCGCCCGGCGATGGCGCCGAAGGTCGCGGGGGTATAGGGCGGGCGGAAGGTCGTGGTGCCGACGGCCGAGATCTCTTCGCCCAGCGTGCCGGCGACGATCGCCAGCGCGTTGACGTTGGAGGTCTTGCCCTGGTCGGTGCCCATGCCCGTGGTGGTGTAGCGCTTCACATGCTCGATCGAGCGATAGCCCTCCCGCGCCGCCAACTCCAGGTCGGCGGCGGTGACATCGTTCTGCAGGTCGACGAAGCGTTTGGCGCCCTGGGCCTTGCCGGGCGCCGTGGGGACGAGCCAGAGATTGCGGGGAGCCGTGCCCTCGACCGCTGGCGCCACCCGCGGCGCCTTCGGCATGCGGCCCTTGCGCGTGATGCCCGCCGCCGCCAGTGCCGCCAGGCCCGCCGCGTCGCCCTCGGCGAGGCAGGCACCGAGTTCCCACGTCCCCGCCGCCGCGCCGGCGACCGCGACCGGCTGTCCGCCCGCGCCGGGCAGGAAGGCGCCCAGGGCCTCCTCGAAGCGGAGCCGACCGCCCGACTGCGAGAACAGATGCACAGTCGGATTCCAGCCGCCCGCCATGGCGACGGCGTCGCAGTCGATCCGGCGCGCCGCCCCGCTCACCCGCGTGCCGTCCGGGCCGAGCCGCATGACATCGACGCTCTTGACGCCATGCTTGCCGTGGACCCCGACGACGGCGCGGCCCACCAGCAATTCGATTCCCGCCGCGCTCAGCAAATCGGCCTGGGCGGGGCCGACCTCCTCGCGCATCTCGACCAGCGCCGGCACTTCGACGCCGGCGGCCTTCAGCTGGGCCGCGATGCCATAGGCGCCATCGTTGTTGGCGGCGACGACGACGCGGTCGCCGACCTTCACCGCCTGCCGGTTGAGGTAGCTTTGCACCGCGCTCGCCAGCATCACGCCGGGACGGTCGTTGTGGGCGAAGACCAGGGGCCGCTCGATCGCGCCGGTCGCCAGCACGACCTGGCGCGCCCGTACCTTCCACAACCGCCGGCGCGGCTGGCCCCACTCGGGCCGGGGCAGGTGGTCGCCGACCCGTTCGAGCATGGTCAGGTAATTGTGGTCGTGATAGCCGATGGCCGTTGTCCGGCGGAGCGCCAGGCCGTCGTCGGCCTTCTCGATATCTGCGAGCGCGCGCGCCACCCAGTCGAGGCCGGGGCCGCCGTCGATCTCCTGCCCGTCGCCCAGCAGGCTGCCGCCGAAATCGGACCGCTCGTCGGCCAGGATCACCCGGGCACCGGCCCGGACCGCGCGGCGGGCGGCGGCGAGCCCGGCGGGGCCACCGCCGACGACCAGCACGTCGCAATGGGCGTGGCGGTGTTCGTAAACGTCGGGATCGCCGGGCTCGGGTGCCCGGCCGAGGCCGGCGAAACGGCGGATGACCCATTCGTAGTGCTTCCAAAACGCTCCGGGCCACATGAAGGTCTTGTAGTAGAAGCCGGCGGGAAAGAGGGGAGCGAGGGCCGTGTTGATCGCACCCACGTCGAAACGCAGCGTCGGCCATCGGTTCTGGCTCTCCGCCACCAGGCCGTCGTAAAGCTCCACCATCGTGGCGCGCACGTTGGGTTCCGCCGCCCGGCCGCTGCGCAAGCGCACCAGCGCGTTCGGCTCCTCGGACCCGGCGGCCAACAGACCGCGCGGGCGGTGATACTTGAAGCTGCGGCCGAGGAGGGAGACGCCGTTGGCCAGCAGGGCCGAGGCGAGGGTGTCGCCTGGATGACCGAGATACTCCCGGTCGTCGAAGTGGAAGCGCAGCACCCGTTCCCGGTCGATGGCGCCACCGCTCGCGAGCCGCCCGCTCAACCGTCGAACTCCGGTTTCGGGTCGCCCATTTTGTAGATGCCCAGGATCTCGTGGGTCACCGTGTTCCGGGCCATGTTGAACCAGCGCCGGCAACCGTCGACATGAACCCAGCGCTCGTACTGCACGCCCTTGGGATTGGTGCGCATGAAGACGTAGTCGGCCCAGGCCGCGTCATCCAGCGTCTCGCTTTCCAGCGGCCGCGCGATATGGGCCTCGCCGCCGCAGGAAAACTCGTGCTCTTCCCGCGCGCCGCACCAGGGGCATGTGATCAGCAGCATCGCCCCGCCCTCAATGCGCCACGGCCGCCGCGCCGTGTTCGGCGACGAGGGCGCCGGAGTGGAACCGCTCGATGGTGAAGGGGGCGTTGAGCGCATGGGGCTCGTCGCGGGCGATGGTATGGGCGAAGACCCAGCCCGAGCCCGGCGTCGCCTTGAAGCCGCCGGTGCCCCAGCCGCAGTTGAAATAGAGTCCCTTGACCGGCGTCTTGGCGATGATCGGGCTGGCATCGGGGCAGATGTCGACGATGCCGCCCCAACTCCGTAGCATCGACAGGCGGCTGGTGAAGGGGAAAAGCTCGACCAGCGCGCGAACCGTCTCCTCGATGATCGCGAAGCTGCCGCGTTGGGCGTAGGAATTGTAGAGGTCCGCGCCGGCGCCGATTACCAGTTCGCCCTTGTCGGACTGGCTGACGTAGACGTGCACCGCGTTCGACATCACCACCGTGTCGAGGATCGGCTTGATCGGCTCCGAGACGAGGGCCTGCAGCGGATGGCTCTCGATCGGCATGCGGAATCCCGCCATCGCCGCCATGACGCTCGAATGGCCGGCGGTGACGACGCCGATCTTGGGCGCGCGGATCTCGCCCCGCGTGGTCTCGACTCCGCGCACTTCGCCATTGCGGATGATGAAGCCGGTCACCTCGCAGTTCTGCACGATGTCGACGCCGCGTTTGTCGGCGCCCCGCGCGTAACCCCAGGCGACCGCGTCGTGGCGGGCGACGCCGCCGCGCCGTTGCAGCGTCGCGCCCAACACCGGATAGCGGGCGTCCGGATCACAATTCAGCACCGGACAGAAGGCCTTGACGTCGTCCCGCCAGAGCCATTCGGCGTCGACGCCGTTCAGCTGGTTGGCATGGACCCGGCGGCGAAGCTCGCGCACGTCGTGCTCGTTGTGGGCCAGGTTCATCACGCCGCGCTGGGAGAACATGACGTTGAAGTTCAATTCCCGACTCAAGCCCTCCCAGAGATCGACCGCATGGTCGTAGAGCCGGCCGGAGGCGTCCTCCAGGTAGTTGGAGCGAATGATGGTGGTATTGCGTCCGGTATTGCCGCCGCCGATCCAGCCCTTCTCCAGCACGGCGATATTGGCGAGGCCGTACTCCTTGGCGAGGTAATAAGCCGTCGCCAAGCCGTGTCCGCCGCCGCCGATGATCAGGGCGTCGTAGCTCGGTTTCGGCTCGGGGCTACGCCAAGCCTCGCGCCAGTCGGCGTGATGGCGGCCCGCGTTCCGCGCCAGGGAAAAGATCGAATATTTGGTCATTGGCGCCCGGGCGGTCCCGCCTGCCCCCTGTTCGATCCGATGTTTATAGCCCGCCACCGGGCGCGGGCGCCAGCCAATGCGACGCTCGATGGTCCAGGCGCGACAAGGCATTGTCTTCGAGGGAATTTCGACAATCGGCGCCAGGAGGCGCAAACGAGGTGCGAGCGGCGGCGGCCTGGAACGAAATTCGGGCGGGGCTGTTCTCTTCGTTCGGGGCGGCGTTCAGGCTGCGAAACGCGCAAGCCGCGCGGACACCCGGCCGGCGAGGCGGTTTTACCGGAATTGGGAACGGTCAAGTCGCGAGGGCCGTCAAGCGAAACCGGCTCCCGCTCGACGCGGAAGCCGGTCCAAGAACCCGGACGAGGCGGTTCAGGCCGCCTGTTTGTTCGGTACGAAAGGCTGGCGCGGTTCCGTCTCGAAGTCGCGAATCGACTTGGCCTTGTGCTGCCCACAATAGGACGATCCCGCCACCTTGCGGGTACCGCAGTACTCGTGATTGGGCCGGGACGCATGCGGCCACATCGGCCACCGGCACCCCCGGCCCGTCCGAATCTCTTCCATGACACCGACTCTTCATTAACGTGATGTTGAACGGATCCTTATTATGGTGCGGTGCAATAAGAAATCAAGAAAAAAATCGTCATGCAACAGTCATGTCGGCGGATCGAGACGATTCGTCACGGGTTCTTCGTGGCCGGGCGCGGCGGGGCGTCGCGCCCGTCGATAGGCTGTATCGTCTCATTATGTATTGACATATACTCAAAGTATTGATACGTTAACTCCCCACCTCAAACGAGGTGGAGCCAAGCCGGTCCGCCCGCTCCCCGCCCCGCCCCGCTCCCTCCCCGGTGGGCCGGCGACGGCGCCACATCGAGGATAACGACGCGATGATCGACGCCACTCCCGACTCTATTGAAAGCCAGTCGGTTTCATCGGATCTCCACGCCTCGGGCGGCGGTTCGAGCGACGATCCAGATCCGGCACGGTTCGATCCCCTGACGATTGCCCTGGTCGCCCACAACCGGGCGGCGCGCGCGGTGTTCGACAGTTGGGGCTATCGCACCACCCGCCCGCTGAACACGGTCGTCGGGCGCGGTTATTTCGATGGTTTGAGGGGCCTCAAGGTCGGGGACGGTATCCGGGTCACCCGGGTCTCCAACGATGGTCGCCGGCTGCTCGACGCCGCCGAACTCGTGGTCGCCGAGGTGATGCCCAGCGTCCGCGTCGTCGCCTTGCTCGGCGCGACGGCCGACGATTTCCCGCCCTGTCACCGGCGGTTCTGAGGAGCCCGACGTCTCGACGCGAAACGATACAGTTCGAGACGCCGGGAACTCGGTGGTCTCAGAGCGGCGAGCCTTTGAATTGACCTCTCGGCCCACACGGCCGTCATCGCGAGCGAAGCGTGGCGATCCAGGCGGCCTCGATGGCCCGCGATGTCTTCGGCGGTCTTCACGCGGCCCTGGATCGCCACGGGGCGTCGCCCCTCGCGATGACGGTGGTGTCCGTCCGCCGGTGAAGAGTCACTTCATCTGCTCGCCGGTCTCAGAGCGGGAAGATGATGTCGAACAGCTGCTGGCCGTAACGGGGCGGCTGCACGTCGGTGATTTGGCCGCGTCCACCATAGGCGATGCGGGCCTCGGCGATCTGGCTGTGGCTGATGGTATTGACGGCGCTGATGTCCTCGGGCCGCACCACGCCGGTGATGGTCAGCATTCGCATTTCGAAATTGACCCGCACTTCCTGGCTGCCGGTGATGACCATATTGCCGTTCGGCAGCACCTGCGAGACGATCGCGGCGACCTTCAGCTTGATCGTTTCCTTGCGATTGACGGAACCCGAGCCGGCGTGGCTCGAGTTGCTGCCCAGACTGGCGGCCTGGCTCGGCGAAAAGCCCTCGGGCAGAACCATTGCAAGCGTGCCTTCGAAGCCCAGAAGCGCCGTGACGTCGGCATCCTCCGAGCCCGCGCGGGTACGGGTCGTCGCGTTGTCGATCCTCGCCTCGTCCTCGATCGTGATGTCCACGGTCAGGATGTCGCCAATCCGGGCGGCGCGCTGGTCCTTGAAGAAGGCCCGGGCGCCGGACCGCCACAGGGAATTCGCCTGCCGGACGGCCGGTTCGGGCCGGGGCATGGGCAGGGTGACGGGGCGGTAGTCGCTCCGCGTCACTGGATTTTCGATAAGGCTGAGCGCGGGGGGCGCGCCGATGTCGTTAACCCGGTCGACGACGTTACAGCCGGGCAGCAGAGCGGTGAGCGCGGCGCCGACGGCGAGGGCGCGGCGGGAATTGCGGTTGGACGTTTCACGTTTCATCATCGAAGGTTTCTCCTCGGTATTGGTGTCAACGGATGGTTCGGCCAGCCCGGTTCGGGATCCGCACCGTGGTCGGCGAAGTGACCTGGGCCTCGATCGTGCGTTTGCTGCGCAGGTTCATCACCGGGATGATTTCGCCGGCGGCGCCGCTTTTGAGCGTACGTCCCAGCGCGCCGAGACTGATTCCCGGCGCGTCCAGAACCATGGTGACCACGGCGCCCTTGGAGACCATCACGGGCCTGCTCAAATCGCGGGCGCGTAGCGGCCTGCCGGCGGCCAGCCTGCGGGTGGCGGTCATGCCGGCGATGGAGGTGGTGTCTTCCACCACGTCGGCGCCGATCCTTTCCAACCGGAAGGGCCGCCAGTCGAGGTCCGCGTCGCTCAGCGTCCGGCCTTTCGGTACCGGCCGGCGCAGCACCGGCAGTTCGATGATTTCGTAGAACCGGCCGCTCAGGCGGACCGGGTTCCCGTCGCTCGCGCCCGCCGGCCGGACCAGCGCCGTGAACCGGTGCTTGGTGGGATCGTAGTCGAGAATTTCGGCGGCGAAATCGCGATGTCCGCCCTCCATCAGTCTGCGCACCAGGTCGGCGCGCCGCGGTTCGACCTCGAGGTTTTCCCCGGCGCCGGCCCGCGCCAGCGCGGTCTCCAGCGCGGCGATCACGCCCCCTTCGTCTACCGGACGGGCCGAGCGAGCCGGCGTCGCCAAAAGCAGCGACATGGCGATGGCGAGGAAAAGTCGAGCGCGCATCATTCCGTCTCCTACCTGAGCGTACTCATGGTCCGCATCATCTCGTCCGACGTCGTGATCACTTTCGAGTTCATCTCGTAGGCGCGCTGCGCCTGGATCAGGTTGGTGATCTCGGTGACGGGGTTGACGTTGGCGGTCTCGAGGAAGCCTTGCAGGATGGTGCCGATTCCGGGGCTGCCCGGAACGCCGGTATTGGCGCTACCCGACGCCGCGGTCTCGAGGAGAAGGTTGTCGCCACACGCCTCCATGCCAGCGTCGTTGAAGAAGGTGTCGAGTTCGATCTGGCCGACCACCTGCGCGGCGACCTGCCCGTCGATCGTCGCCTGGACCTCGCCGCTGGCGTTGATGGTGATGTCGATCGCGTCCTGGGGCACCGTGATCCCCGGCAGCACGGCGAAACCGTTGTTGGTGACGAGCTGGCCGTCCGCGCTCACCTGGAAGGAGCCGGCGCGCGTGTAGGCGGTCTGGCCGGACGGCATCTCGATTTGGAAATAGCCGCGCCCCTGCACCGCCAGATCGAAGGTGTTCTCCGTGTTCTTCAACGCGCCCTGATCGCTCTGGCGGTAGACCGCCGCGGTCATCACGCCAACGCCGATCTGTACGCCCGCCGGGATGATGTTTCCGGCGTCCGACGACTGGGCGCCGGTCCGGCGCAGGGTCTGATAGAGCAGATCCTGGAATTCGGCCCGTTGGCGCTTGAAGCCGGTGGTGTTCATGTTGGCGATGTTGTTGGAGATCACTTCCACGTTCAGCTGCTGCGACAGCATGCCGGTGGCGGCGATGGAAAGGCTTCTCATGTTGGGGTCTCCCTCGAACGCATTGTGGTTTGGGCGGCGCGGCTACTGGACCCGGCCGAGATTGCGGATCATGCGGCGCTGCATCTCATGGCTGTCGCGGATCATTGTCTGTGCCGACTGGTAACTTCGCGCGACTTCGATCATCCGCGTCATCTCCAGAACCGGCTGGACGTTGGAACCCTCAAGCGTACCCCTGAGGACGCGGCGGCTCTGGACCGGCTCGGGTGAGGCTTCGCTCCGGTACCGCCCACCGCCCTCAGCCAGCAGCGCCTGCTCGTTGGCGAAGCGGACCAGGCCAATGTTGGCGATCGGACCCTCGGCGTTGGAAATGACGCCGTCGCCGGATATCTCGAAGCCGGGGGCGGTCGGATCGAAGGAGATTGTCCGGTTGTTGGCGTCGAGCACGCGATGACCATCTCGCGTCGCCAGCTCGCCCGCCTCGTTGAGCGCGAAGCGGCCGTTTCGGGTATAGCGCTCCCCCTCGGGCGTCTCGACGATGAAGTAGCCGTCGCCGGCGATGGCGAAATCGAGGCTCCCGCCGGTTTGTGCCAGGGGGCCGGGCGCGTAATTGCGGTATGCCGCGCGGTCCTGCACGTAGGAGATGTCGTCGGCCGTCCCCTGCTGCCCGATCAGATATTCCGAGAACAGGATCTTCTGCGCCTTGAACGCCGTGGTTCCGCTATTGGCGATGTTGTTGGCGATCACGTCCATTTCGCGCCGAAGCGCCATCTGGCGGGAGAGCGATACATAACCGACGGTTTCCATCATGGCCCGGGATCCTTCTGCGTCCGGTGCGTTTGACGGAAGACGCTCTGCAGAAGGCGTGCCAACCGCGCCGGCGCGGAAAATCGGCGATTTTCCGGTGATCACTCCCGTGCTGGTCCCGGAAATGGTGATTCTTGCCCGGCCGTTGTTGCCGATGGGCGGCGCCCGTCCCGGAAAGAGGTTGTTAACCAAGCAGGCCTAAATTCCTAGCCGAACCCAGCCGGAGGACGAAGACGGATGATCGACGCCAACGAAACCCTCGAGGGCGAGGAAGGCCCGGAGGGCACGGGAGGCAAAAGGAGGCTGCCCGGCAAGAAGCTGGTGTTGCTCTATATTTTGCCGGCGCTGCTGCTGTTTGGCAGTGGCGGTGGGGCCGGCGCCTGGTTCTTCCTGTTTCAGCCGGGATCGAGAATCGGGGCGAGCGCCGCGGCCGGCGAGGACGATGGCGAGGGCAAGTCGAAGCCGACCGATCCTTCCGAGCTCGTCTTCTACGACTTGACGCAAATCCTGGTGAATCTCAATAGCGGTGGTAAGCGCAACAGTTACCTCAAGATCGCTCTGGCGCTGGAATTCGACAAAGGTACCGACATGACCATGGTCCAGGCGGTGCTGCCGCGCATCATGGACAATTTCCAGATCTACCTCCGTGAACTCAGGATCGAGGATCTGAACGGCTCCGCCGGGCCGATGATGTTGAAGGAGGAGCTGTTGATGCGCCTCAATGCCTCCACCGGCGTACCCAAGGTGAACGACATCTTGTTCAGGGAAATTTTGATCCAGTAACGGTCGGGAGAGCGAAAATGGCGGAAGAAGAAGAGGCTCCCGACGACGACGCGGTGGCGGCGGAATGGGAAGCCATGATGGCCGGCGATGGCGATGGCGCCACCGAGGGCGAGGACGGCGGCGACGGCGCCACCGAGGGCGAGGACGGCGGCGACGGCGCCACCGAGGGCGAGGACGGCGGTGACGGGGAAATGGCGGCCGAATGGGCCGCCATGGTCGACGAGGACGAGGGCACCGACGACGTCGGCAACGGCCGGGTATTGAACCAAGACGAGATCGACAGCCTGTTGGGCTTCGATTCCGACGACGACGAGGACGGCGACCGCACCGGCATTCAAGCGATCATCAACAGTTCGCTCGTATCCTACGAACGCCTGCCGATGCTGGAGGTGGTGTTCGACCGCCTCATCCGCATGATGTCGACGTCGCTCCGCAACTTCACGTCCGACAACGTCGAGGTCTCGCTCGACAACATCACTTCGATCCGCTTCGGGGACTATCTGAACTCGATCCCCCTGCCGGCCATGCTCTCGGTATTCCGCGCCGAGGAATGGGACAACTACGGCCTGCTGACGGTGGACAGCTCGCTGATCTATTCCATCGTCGACGTCCTGCTCGGCGGTCGGCGGGGCACCGCCGCGATGCGGATCGAGGGGCGGCCCTATACCACGATCGAGATCAACCTGGTCTCCCGCATGGTCGAGGTCGTGCTGGAGGATATTTCCGCCGCCTTCGAGCCGCTGAGCCCGGTCAATTTTGTTTTCGACCGGCTGGAGACCAACCCGCGTTTCGCCACCATCGCACAGTCGGCCAATGCTGCCGTCCTGGTCAAGCTCAGGATCGACATGGAGGATCGCGGCGGGCGGCTCGAAATGCTGTTGCCTTACGCGACGCTGGAGCCGATCCGCGAGTTGCTGCTGCAGATGTTCATGGGCGAGAAGTTCGGCCGTGATTCGATCTGGGAGGGCCACCTCGCGACCGAGCTCTGGCAGACCAGCGTGGACGTGGAGGCGGTGCTGGAGGACCAGACCATGACGTTGCGCCAAGTGATGGGGCTGGAGGTCGGCACCACCTTGATGTTGAGCGGAAAGCCGGATTCCCCGGTGGATCTCCGCTGTGGCGGGATCTCCCTCATGAAGGGGCGCATGGGCCGCATGGGTCAGAGTATCGCCGTCCGCGTCGAGGAGCGCCTTCGATAATGCCACTCACCGATCCCCGACTTTGGATCGACGTCGCCATGATCATCCTGCTGCTGGTGACGATCGGTTACTGCGTTCGCCTCAGCCGCCGTCTGTCGGCGTTCCGCGCCGCGCGCGGTGAAATGGCGGCGGCGGCCGAGGAGATGGAGCATGCGGGCGAACGGGCGCGGGCCAGTCTCGCCGAGTTGCGACGCGCGGGCGACGGACTCGGCGCAGAACTCGAACAACGCCTGGCGCGTGGGCGGGAGCTGGCGGACGAGCTTCGATTGATGACGGAGTCGGCGGATGCCATGGCGACCAGGCTCTCCCTGGTGCCCGCGGGCCACGACTTGGATGCCACACACGATGCCGGCGCCGGACAGGCGCCTTCCGAATCCGAACGCGAACTCCGCCGCGCGCTTGGCGCGACGCGTTGAGGGAGGTCTCGATGATCCAGAGAATGCGCCTGTTACCGATCCTGATCCTCACCCTGGTCCTGGTCTGCTTCCTTCGCCTGGGAGACGTCTGGCAAGACCTGGTGCTGATCGGTCCGCGCGAGGCCGTCGCCCAGGTGGCTGAAAAGAAGAAGGTGGCGGAGCGGAAGAAGGCGCCGGAGACGGGCGACCCGAAAAAGGCGGATGAAGAGACGAGGAGCGATGCCGGGAAGGCAGAGGCCGCGAAGCCGGAGGCCGAGGCGGCCGACACGCCCGAACGCATCGATCCCGCGACCCTCTCGCCCAGCGAAGTCGCCGTGCTGCAGGCGTTGGGCCAGCGGCGCCAAAAACTCGACATGCATCGACGCGAGCTGGAGACGCGCGCGGGCGTGCTGAAGGCGACCGAGGCGCAAATCGACGAGAAGATCGCCCGCCTCAAGAAGATCGAGGCCAGCATCCAGGCGATGATCGAAAAACAGGATGCGCTCCGCGAGGAACAGCTGAAGAGCCTGGTCAAGGTTTACGAATCCATGAAGCCGAAGGACGCGGCTCGAATCCTCGACCGCCTCGACATCGAGATCCTGCTGGAGGTTACGGGGCGTATGCGGGAGTCGAAAATGGCGGCGATCATGGCGAAAATGACGCCGACCAGGGCGGAGGAGCTGACCGTCCGTCTCGCCCGGCAACCCTACCTGCCGGAAACCGAAGGCTAGTGTCCCGAATCGGAAGTTCGTGGCATTAATGGCGTGCGCCGAACGAACTTCCGATTCGACAGGGACACTAACGGAATCATGATTCTAGCGTGGTTTACGGATTTGAAGTTCCTCGCGGAGCCTGCCCCAATAATCGGAGGAACTTCAAATCCACCACGCTAGCCGCTTTCAGGTTCGGTCCCGGCCACCCTTGCCCCTGGCCGGGCGCGAGGCGCTGGGAGGTTCGGACCAAACCCGGTCAAGTCCAGCACGGCCATTCGAAGATCCCGCGTTTTCCAAAATTTAATGCGCTTGCTTCAACCTGCGACTTCGGGCTCGTGGACGAATGTCCGAGACCCGTGCGTTGAGGGAGGGATTACGTGTCACGCCCGAGAGGCTTCGACCTGTCCGTCGCGCCGAGCCGCGATGTCGCCGCCGCCGATTTCGGCCCCGTCTGCGACGACGTCGACGCGGTTTACAGCCTCAGGGCTCGGCAAGGCATACGCCGGCTGATCGGCGACTGGCTCGCGCGACACAAGATCACGCCGACGGAGCTGCTGCATCTTCCCGAACATCTGTCTCGGCTGGAAAACGCCGGCGACCTGTTGCGGGGTGCCGTGCAGCGGGCCGCCCGCGCCCAGGTCCGGGAAACGAAGGGTGACGTCCAGCAGCGCATGAAGGTGCTCTTCGCCCTCTTCGACCAGGTCCTGCGAGTTACGGTAGGAATGCGCATTGCTGCGCACCCCCCGCGCAGATCCGGACGTGGTCGTTGAACCATCCGGCTCCTACCTCGGGTGCTTGACGGCAAACCGCTGGTCCGGCCATGGGTGGCGGATGGAGGCGCGTGGCCACAGGATTTCGGTCATGCGCTCCAGTCGCTTCCAACTAAATCGGGCTCGCTGGGACCGGCGGCGTAGCGCCCGCATCCACCGGCGTTGCAGCCTGCGGAGGAACGCACGGATGAACCGGCCCGACCCTGGGACGGCAAAGTAGTTGAGCCAGCCATTGCAGACTCGCCCCAGCCACCTACCAACTTCCCAGATGTCGTGGTGCCAGCGCTTGCGGAGCACCTCGTCGATGCGCGCCAGGGTCCTGTTGACCCGTTTGGCGACCGGTTTGCGACCAAGCCGAAAGCGTCCTCTCAGGGTCGTCGTGCAATAGTGCGTGAGGCCCAGAAAGTCGAAAGTCTCCGGCTTGCCCACCCCGCGCTGGCGCCGGTTCAAATCCGCGAACCGGCCAAACTCCACGAGGCGGGTCTTGTCCTGGTGGAGGCTGAGACCGAACCGGGCCAGCCTCTCCCGAACGTCGCGGAAGTACCGCTCCGCATCCCGCTTGTGTTGGAACCCGACAACGATATCGTCGGCGTAACGGACGATGATCGCTTCGCCATCCGGGACGTTCGGGCGCCATTTCTTGTGGAACCACAGGTCGAGCACGTAGTGCAGGAACACGTTCGCCAAGACCGGGGAAACTATTGCCCCCTGCGGCGTGCCCATGCCCGCGTCTGTCCATGATCCACCGTCCATGACGCCAGCGTTCAGCCATTTCTGGATCAGGCGGATGACCCGTCTGTCGCCGATGCGGTGCTCAAGGAACATGATCAACCAATCCCTCGGGATTGTGTCGAAGTACGCCCGTAGATCCGCGTCGGCTATCCAGCTGACCTTGCGCCGTTCTATCCCGAAGGCCAGGGCATCGAGCGCATCGTGCGCCCCCCGCCCCGGTCGGAACCCGTAGCTGAAGCCAAGAAACACCACCTCGTAGATCGGTGTCAGGATCACATCCACAACCGCCTTCTGGACGACCTTGTCCTCCAGCGCCGCGATCCCGAGCGGTCGTGTCCCCCCGTCCGGCTTGGGTATCTCTACCCGCCGAACCGGCGGCGCCCGGTACGCTCCCCCTCTGTGCAGGCGCCGGTGCAGGTCGAGCAGGCGCTCATCCAGACCCTCGCCGTACATGTCCCACGTAACGCCGTCGACACCGGCTGCTGCGTCCTTCTTCAATGCGAAGTAGGCCGCACCGAGCGCGTCCGGCGTAATGTGGTGGAAGAGCGCAGTGAGACGTTCCTTCGGGTTTCTCTCTGCAGCTTTCCGTATCCGGGCCGCCGCCTGTGGCACGCTTCCCCGACACTGTGTTCGGCGCGTGCTTTGGCAATCCGGATTCCCCTTGGTTGAGGCCCTTTCCTCCGGCGACTCCGCAGAAGCTCGCGCTCCCTTGTTCGCCGCCCTCACAGGTCGTACGGCCTCATCCGACTTCTTCAAACCGTTCATCATAGGCTTCGGTTTTCTCCATTCCCTACGCGGCCCCTTTACGACAACCGGGGCAGTTTGAAGACCTCCCAGGGTCCCAACAGAAGGCGTGCGAACGTGCATGGGTTCTCTGACACCGCGGAGCTCGCCGACATCTCACCAAAACGACGCCTGCGATATTGCCTTCGACCGATCTGAAAGCCTCGGCACCCCGGACCATCGCTTTTACGGTGCTCAATAGCCCTGCCCATCCATGCCGCTACCGACGCTTCGCCTGCCCCCTCACGGGAGCCAACGCACGGCTCGCGGAGAAACGTGGTTCGGTTACTCCTTCGTTCCGGGGGACTTGCACCCCCTACCTTCTGCCAGTTCGCCTGGCGCACCAGATCCGCGGCGATGCCCGATCCGGCCGCATGCCGGTGATGGAGGGGGACGATCTTGCGGACCTCGCCAACCGCGTGGCCGATGATCGACAACCCGTTTATTGTTTCAACGTGGCGATCGCCGCCCGCCTCGCCGGCATGGACTCGGTCGGCGCGAAGCTCCGTCTGCTGCTGACTTACCTGGAGGCCGCACCCGATGACGCGGCGCCCCTCCTGGACCAGTTGATCGCCGACTTCCTCGACGATACGGGCGCGCTCACCGATATTCTGGGGGAGCATCCCGATCTGTTTACCGCGCTCCGCTGCTTGATCGCGTTGGCGCGTGGCGATCGCTGGGAACGATCCGATGCCCCCGACGGCCTCGATGCGCTCCGGCGCTGGATCGGCGCCGGGCGAATGCCCTATTGCCGGGACGCCGTGCTCCGCCGCGTCGCCCAGAGCCTTCGCGGCCACCGGCCCCTCGCCGGTGGCGACCTGCCGAGCGAGGTAAGGGCGCAGGAGAAGCTGATGGACTCCTTGCGGGATGCGGAGGGGTGGCTCCGTGGCGGGCTCGCCATGACCGAGGCGTTTCGCGCCCGCGCCGGCCGCCAGCTGCACGCGGATGCCATCGCCGGCCTGCTGGCCGGCGGCGAGGGACCGTTCGCCCACTTCCAACGGTTGCTGGAGATCGAGGGCGGCATCATCGAAGGGCCGTCCAAGGAGCGCTATGCCGAATACCTCACCGCAATCGTCGATTCGCCCGTCAATCGGGCCGATTTCACCGACGTCGCCATGGACGAAGCGCGCGAGCGGATGCGGCGTCTGGCGGCGCTCTCCGATTCCATTGCCGCGTCTCGCCTGCCCGACGTGACGGTTGAAAAGTTGAACGGGGCCCTCGACGGCTTCTGTGCCGAAGTGTTGACCAAATCCCGATTGTTGACGCGGTTTCCGAGTGGCGAGGACGATGCGGCCGAGCGCGCGATCGGTCTGATCGGGCTCTGCGCCGAGGGCGAATTGACGCGGGGCCGGGCGCTCGAGATGACCCGAAGCAAGGTGCTGGCCTTGCTGTGCGCGCCAGACTTCATGGAGGCATTGGCGGGCCGGGCCGCCTCGAGTTCCCATGGCCACGAACCTCTGATCGCCCTTCGCCACCTGCTGGAATCGATCGAGGACGCCAAGCTCGCCATTTGAACCGGCGGAGCGAGTCATGCTTCCATCCCCCGGAGTCGCCGGTTGGCGCAAGGGAAGCCGATCTTGACCAGCAAACAGGGCATCGTTGCAAGACGGAGGCTGCTGGCTTCGGCCGCGGCGGTTCTGCCCGCGATCTTCGCCCGCGCTCCGGCCGCCGCGCCGAGCGAACGCCCGCCGATGCCACCACGGCCCGAACGGCCCGGCCCCCGGGCTTTCATCCAGCGCGCCTTCGCCATGCGGCAAAAGGCGCTGGCCGATGGCGATCGGGGCTACGGCGCCATCGTCGTGAAGCAGGGCCGCGTCGTCGCGCAAGCGCCGAGCCGGGTCATCCTCAGGGGCGACCCAACCGCGCATGCGGAGATGGAGGCGATCCGCGACGCCGCCCGGCGCCTGGGCAAGGACCTCACCGGCTGCGAGCTCTATTCCTCCTCGCCCCCCTGTCCCATGTGCGAAGCGGCGGCCTATTGGGCCGGTATCGATAACCTCTACCACGGCCGTCACATCACCGACGGCGGCGCTCCCCGGCTTTGCTGGTAGGTATCCAGACGTCGGCTCGACCGCTACCGCGAATATTCCCGCGGCAACCGCGTGTAGGAACGCTTGTTGGCGCCATCGAACAGCAGTGAGGCGCCGTTGACGCAGGCGGCACGGGCCGAAGCGAGCTAAAGAATGGCGTCGGCGACCGCCCAGGCATCTCCCCAGGGGCCGAATCCGGCGATAATGCGGCTTCGCGCGCAAGGGCGCTTGCTCCGTCATGGGCGTTGCCGTCGGCCTCGCGTTCCCACTTCTCGAAACGGTCGAGCGTGATCACCACGCCCGCGACGACTACGAAGACTGACCGGAAAAGGAACGCCGCCGGTGCCTCCCGCGGCTCTGGCTCGACGCGGACTGGCTCCCGGACCCGCCGCCCGCGCATGCCAGGCGGCGCGATCCGATGCGGGCATGCCCTGAAATTTGGGCGGTTCACATCATGGGTCGTGGGCTTTCGTGTCCGAGCGCGGCGGGAGGGGCGGGGCCGCGCCACGGGCGACCGGGCGCCGGGCGCTTGGAGTCGGTCCATGGTCTGTGCCAGTCTCGGCACAGGATAAACCGCCACGCCATTCCGGCCCAGGGGAGATACGCCCATGTCCGATAACGTGACCGACTTCACCTTCCTGCAAGGCGTCAAGGTCATCGATTTCACTCAGTTCGAGGCCGGCCCCTCCTGCACCGAAGCCCTCGCCTGGCTCGGCGCGGACGTGGTCAAAATCGAGAATCCGCAAAGGGGGGATCCCGGCCGCCGCCTGCGGCCCAATCAACCGGACAACGACCCCTATTATTTCCACGTGTTCAACGCCAACAAGAAATCGGTCACGGTCGATCTGAAGTCGCCGGAGGGTCTCGACCTGGTCAAGGACATGATCCGCGAGGCGGACGTGATGATGGAGAACTTCGCCCCCGGCACGATCGAACGGTTGGGCCTCTCCTACGACGAGGCGAAGGCGATCAACCCACGCATCATCTATGCCCAGGTCAAGGGTTTCGGCGAAGGCAGCCCGTTCGAGAAGAACCTCGCCTTCGACATGATCGCGCAGGCCTGCGGCGGCACGTTCAGCGTGACCGGTGATAAGGATGGCCCGCCGACCCGGCCTGGCATCTCCTTGGGGGATACCGGTACCGGCATGCTGATGGCGATCACGATCCTGGGCGCGCTCTATGAGCGGCGCGAGACCGGAGAGGGCCACCGGCTCCAGGTGGCGATGCAGGACGCTGTTCTGCACTACATGCGCATCAACTTCGCGACGCAGGGGCTGACCGGCAAGGCGGCGGTACGGGGCGGCAGCAAGGTGCCGGGCGTGGCCAATGCGCCCATGGGCCTCTATCCCTGCGCGCCTGGCGGGCCGAACGATTACGTCTACGTCATGACGAGCCGGGCGAACCCAGATCATTGGGACCGGCTGCTGACGTTGATCGGGCGGGGGGATCTGATCGGCGACCCGCGCTATCTGACCCCCGCCGATCGCCTGGAGAATGAATCGGAAGTGGACGAAGTGATCGCCGCCTGGACCCGCGACCTAACCAAATACGAGGCGATGCGGATAGTGGGCGAGGCGGGAATCCCCGCCGGGGCCGTGCTGGATACCGATGAATTGAACGACGACGTCACCTTCGAGCAGCGCGGTGTCATGCAGACCATGGCCCACCCGGTGCATCGTCCCTTCAAGATGCCGGGCTGGCCGGTACGGGTGGACGGCAAGGCCACGCGTATAAAAGCCTCGCCGATGCTGGGCGAGCATACCGATCAGGTGATCGGTGATTGGCTGGGGCTGAACGACGCCGCGATCGCCACGTTGAAGACGGACGGCGTGCTCGGCTGATACGAACGAGGCAAGACCCGGCCGCCGGTGGAGGCCGCCCGTGCCGCGCCGATCGACGGCGCTTCATCCCGGGCGTCTTGCTTCCCGGCGGATGTGAGGTAGCTGCTCGGCGGCGGCGGACTCTTGGGTGTCTGGAGGATGTGGCGCACGGCGGCGCGGGTCTCCTCGGCAAACCCAACACTATCGGACGAGATCGGTCATCGCGGCATCGTCTTGTTCCTTCATTCGTCCAGCGTCGTCACGAAGCGATCCCACGTCCGCGGTCGTGGTAATGCGCGCGAGCGGCTTTATCCATCCAATTGAACCACCGAAAGCGATTCCACTCGAACGGATGCTGCTCTAGCATGGCGCCGGCCAGAAACGCGGAGGGAAGAGGCGACATGGAATACGGCTTTGGCATTCCGACCCGGGGTCCGACAGCGGATCCGGAATCGATTTTGGCGATCGCCCGGCACGGCGAGGCGCTCGGCTTCGACTACATCGCGATTCCCGATCACATCGTGGTGCCGACCGAGATCGCCTCGACCTACCCCTATTCGGCCGACGGCAGCTGGGCCGGCAAGGCCATCGGCGGGTGCCTCGAACAGCTGACGCTCATGGCCTGGATCGCACAGGCGACCAGTCGCGCCAAGCTGCTGACCTCGGTCATGGTGATCCCCTATCGCCAGCACGTGCAGACGGCCAAGATGCTCGCGAGCATCGACGTGCTCTCGGGCGGCCGCGTGGTGCTGGGCGTCGGCACGGGCTGGATGCGGGAGGAGTTCGAGGCCCTGGCCGCGCCCGACTTCGACGCGCGCGGCCGGGTGACGGACGAATACCTCGAGGCCTTCCGCGCCCTGTGGGAACAGGACGCGCCAGCTTACGACGGCGCGCACGCCAGGGTCGCCAACCTCGTCTTCGAGCCGAAACCGGTGGGCCGGATTCCCTTCTGGATCGGCGGCGAAAGCGCGCCGGCGCTCAGGCGTACCGCGCGCCTCGGCGATTGCTGGTATCCCGTGGGCACGAACCCGCGCTTTCCCTGCAACACGCTTCGGCGTTACGCCAAACGCGTCAACCGGCTGCATGAGCTCTGCCGCGAGGAGGGCCGCGATCCGGCGACGGTCGAGCTCGCTTATTGGGCCAATTGGGCTTTCGACCAGCCGCCCCTCGCCATGGAGGCGGGGGAGCGCCACCTCTTCACCGGCGACGCGGCGGTGATCGCGGCCGACATCGGCGGACTGGCCGAGATCGGCGTGACCCGCACGCTGTTCAATTTCCAGCAGCCGACGGTGTCGGCGACGCTCGACGACCTCAGCCGTTTCGCGGAAGAGATCCGCCCCCTCGTCGGCGCCTGACCCCCACTCAGAGAGAAGGAACCAACGACATGGAATTCGGCTTCAGCATGCCGACCCGGGGGCCGATGGCCAACCGGCGCGACCTCAAGGCGCTGGCGCAAAAGGGCGAGGCGCTCGGCTACGAGTACCTCACCGTCTCGGATCACATCGTGATCCCCAAATCCTTCGCCCCGGTCTATCCCTATGCGGCCGACGGAAAACCGACCTTTCCCAACCTCTGGCTCGACCAGCCGACGGCGCTCGCCTGGCTCGCGGCGGTGACGGAGAAGGCGCGGCTGCTGACATCGGTCATGGTGGTGCCGCATCGCGCGCCGGTGCACACGGCCAAGGCCCTGGCGACCGTCGATCATCTTTCGGAAGGCCGCGTGACGCTGGGCTGTGGCGCCGGCTGGATGAAGGAGGAGTTCGAGGCCCTGGGCGCGGAAGCCTTCGAGGAACGCGGCGACGTGACCGACGACTACATCCGCATCTTCCGCGAGCTTTGGCAGTCGGACGCGCCGAACCATGAGAGCCCCTATGGTTCCTTCTCCGACATCGTGTTCGAACCGAAGCCGGCCCAGGGAACCATCCCGATCTGGATCGGCGGCGAGAGCCCCAGGGCGCTGCGCCGCACGGCGGAGTTGGGCGATGGCTGGTACCCGATCGGTGGCAACCCGAGCTTCCCCTGCGCCACCGTGGCGCAATACGCGGCCCGGGCCGGGAAGCTGGAGGCCCAGGCCGAAAAGGCGGGCCGCGATCCGGCAACCATCGCGCGCGGCTATTGCGCCAATTGGCCGTTCGACGCGGCGCCGTTCCCGCTCGACGGCGGGGAGCGCTTCATTTGCACGGGCCCGGCCGAGCAGATCGCCGACGACATCCGCGCACTCGGCGCGGCGGGCGTCACCACGATGATCGTCAACCTGGTCCGAGCCGAGGTCGAAGAGTCCTTCGAGCTGATGGACTGGTTCCGAACCGAGGTGCGTGCCCGCGTCGATGGGTAGGGGCGAGCGCATTTTCCGTTCAAGCGGAATCGCCAGGCCGCCCGCTCCCCCGGCCCAGCCACCCGTGGCGTGTACCCTTGGGGTGCCCTGGGGGGTGCCCTGGGGCGTGGCTGGGCGGGGGGACCAATCCCGAAAGACTCCAGCCGCGTCAGAACATCGTGCCGACGCCCGAGAGCTGAAGGGCGAAGGTAGTGATCGATAAGGTGGCGGCGACCAGGGTGAAGAACAGTATCGGGTGTCAACGGCGGCCGGAATATGGGCCAGGGCGGCGGCGTAACAATGTACCAGTGGCTCGGTGGCAGCTTGTCCACGTAGTCCATAGGAGGGACCCGCGCGCGGGGCGACGTGCCTTTCAATTGGGCAATCGGCGGCCCGCGCGTGGGAGGTTCCTGTGGACCCACGTGGGCAAGCGGGGGAGGAAGCGAGATTATTGGGAAGGGTGTCGTCGTCGCGATCGGCTCTGCTTGAGCCGGTAGCTTTCTGCGTTCATCTCCAGGATATGGACATGGTGGGTGATCCGGTCGAGCAGCGCGCCGGTGAGGCGTTCGCTGGCGAAGACGGAGGTCCATTCCTGGAAGGGCAAGTTTGAGGTGACGATGGTGGCGCCGCGCTCGTAGCGCTGGCTGAAGATCTCGAACAGCAGCTCACTCCCGGTCTGCGACAGCGGGACGTATCCGAGCTCGTCGACGATCAGGAGATTGACCTTGGCGAGCTGGGCCTGGAGGCGGAGCAGCCTCTTCTCGTCGCGGGCCTCCATCAGCTCATGCACCAGCTGGGAAGCGGTGGTGAAGCGGACGCTCAGGCCCTTCTGGCAGGCGGCCAGTCCGAGGGCGAGCGCGATGTGGGTTTTGCCGACACCGGAGGGGCCGAGCAGGATCACGTTCTCCCGCCGCGCGACGTACTCGCCCCGGGCCAGGTCCAGCACCAGCATCTTGTTGAGTTCCGGCACGGCCTTGAAGTCGAAGCTCTCGAGCTGTTTGACGATGGGGAACCTGGCTTGCTTGATGCGCCGCTCGACCAACCGGCGCTCTCGGTCGATCAGCTCCAGCTCGGTCAGCCGGGCGAGATAGCCGACATGGTCGACGCCGTCGCCGGCCGCGATCCGCGCCTGCTTGTCGTACTCGCGCAGGACGGTCGGCAGCTTCAGGCTCTTCAGTTGGTGATCGAGCAGGAGGCGTGGGGCTTCAGCCATGTCCGGCGCCTCCCGCCAGCAAGGTTGCGTAATCGGCGATCCGTGTCGCGGCGACAAAGGGCTGGGGGAGGTGAGGATAGCGAGAGAAGTCCAGGTGGGCCGGTCGCCTCTCGATCCGGGCCAGGAGCAGATGCTTGACGGCATCGAAGCCGACCAGGCGCCGCTTCACCGCCTCGCGCACCGCCACCCTCACCTGGCTCTCGGGGAAGTCCTCCAACAGGCGCAGCACCTGGATGTACTCCCGCTTGCCGCGATGGCCGAAGCGGGCTTCGAGGAGATGGCGCAGCTCGTCGAAGGCGGGATCCAGCTTCCACCCCAGCAGCGGGGCCGCTTGATCCAGGGCACCCGGCTTCTTCTCCAGCAAAGACAGATAGTGCAGCGGGTCGTAGACCACGTCGCCACGCACATAGGAGCGGGGATGACGGGCGATGATCTCGGCGCCGAGAGTGATCTCGACCCGGTCGACATAGCCCTTGACCATCACGTCCTTGTAGGCGTGGACCGTCGGCGCCGAGTAATCCACCAGCCGGTAGCGCACCAAGGCCATCGAGGAGACCTGCCCGGGATGTTGCTCACAAGCCTCGAAGGGGACGGCCGGTAGATCGCGCAAAGCCTCGAGGTCGGCCAGCAGCGCCGTTGCCTTCTCGCCTTCCTCCAGGGCGTCGAGACGCGCCAGGCAACCCGCCATCAGCTGTTCGTTCAGGGCGTCCAGGTCCCGCACCTTTGGGATCGGCACGAAGAACTTGCGCCGCGCCGTCTTCACCAGCGCCTCGACCTTCCCTTTGTCGTTGCCCTTGCCGGGCCGGCCGAAGCGGTCGCGGAACAGATAGTGCGACTGCAGATGCGAGAAGGCCTGGGTGCGGCGGCGCTCGCCGTCGCCCATGATCCGCGCCACCGCCAGCGTCGTGTTGTCGTACAGGATCGATCGAGGGATCCCGCCGAAGAAGGCGAAGGCGCTGACGTGCCCGTCCAGGAAAGCCTCCGTCGTCTCCCGCAGGTAGGCCTTCACGAACCAGGCGTTCGAATGGGGCAAGATAAAGCAGAAGAAGTGGACCTTCTCCCGCTTGCCACGCAGATCGACCACCGCTTGGCCAAAGTCTGCCTGGGCATGGCCCGGCGGGTGATGCAGCGGCACGAAGGCTTCGCGTGTCGACTGCCGCTGAGCGCGGACGTAGTCCTTCACGATGGTGTAGCCGCCGGTGAAGCCGTGCTCGTCCCGAAGCCGCTCGAAGATCCGTTGTGCCGTGTGCCGCTGCTTGCGCGGCACATCCCGGTCCGCCGACAGGATCGCGTCGATGACCGCCGTGAACTCTTCCAGCTTCGGCCGTCTCACCGGCATCGTCCGCCGATACCCCGGCGGCGCCGAGTAGCTCAGCATCTTCTTCACCGTCCGGCGGTCGATGCCAAACCGCCGCGCCGCCTCACGGTGGCTCAGCCCCTCATCGACAACTGCCAGCCGAACCTGCGCATACAACTCCACGCCATACATCTCCTGCCCCCCGTCGCTAACAACAGGGGACGATCACTGGCGCATCTTCGCGCCGCCGCAACCGGACTACCCGGCCGCCTCGCGTGGAGCATTTTTGCAGCGCCGCCTACACGCCGCTCAATCCGGCCTTCTTGGCGGCCGATTGGATGGCCAATGCCTCGTCGAACACCAGCCCGACCCATACATCGATCTCGCCCGACAGCAGTGGCCCGAAATCCAACTGATGATCGTGATCCTGCTGCTCGTGACGGACGTCGACCAGATCATAGTCGTCCGGCGATAAGCCCACTTTCGATGCAACCGCCCGCAGGGCGGGTCGGCTCTGCTCGACGACGAAGATCGATTCGCCGGCGAATTGTTGCGGACGCGTGATGCCCGACTCCTTCAATGTGATGAAGACGAGAGGGCTTCGCCGCTGTATGGCGACTATGGCGCGCACCGGTAGGCCTTTCGAGCGCGCCACGATCAGGGCCCCCGCGCCGATGCTTCCCAACTGCGCATCGCCGCCCACCACCGCGTCGATGACGTCGGTCTCGGGTCCCGCTTCGACGAACCGCACGTCCAAGCCCGCCTTCGCATAGTGTCCGTGCCGATCGGCGACGTAGAAGCCGGCGAACTCGGTGCTGTGAAACCAAGCCAGCTGATAGGTGAGGGTTCGGACCGGGTCCTTGGCCTGGGCCGCCGAAAGCGAGATCGACAGGCCAACCGCGGCGAGCAGGGCAACGGCTCGGCGAGCGGTGGCCACTCGGAGACGGTCCCGGCGGCACCCGGGCGTCGTCTCGTCGCCGGGAGCACTGTGCGGGTCGTCATGTGACCAAGGGGCTGGTGTTGCGATCATCTTCCGACCTCCCGAAACATGCCTCTCGACTGGCGCGACGCGCAACCGCCATCTTGGTTTGGCGATCGGTCGGCACGGTCGCTAGCCTGCGTTGTCTGATGACACGCAATGACCATGCCAGCCCCAAAATAAACATCAGCGAAGCGTAAAGTTTTCGACGTCACAAAGGGTTGGCGGCGGTTGCCTCTCTGGCAGGTCGATCGCGCCCATCTGCATTTCGGGAATCTTCTGCATTTTGATTTGTATTTTGCAGAAATCGAACCGGAGTTTTGCGGTGTCGTCTGCCCGGACTCCGGGGACAGGATTCCGGGGACATGGCGTAATTGAGTTAGGGTCGCCCTCATCGACAACCCCGAGCCCGCCCTGGTACAGGACCTACGGCGGGCTCTCGTTTGGAGGGCGACCCATGAAGGAATTGCCATATTCGGATCGCGGTGGGGGCGAAGCGGCGCGGATCATTTTGGCGTCACCGTGGCGTCATTCAGTGTCCCGCTGGCGCGGCCGAGGCGCGACGGCGGGGTGGGGGTGATGGCCTGGCTCGGGATCGGGGCAAGAATTCGACGCTTCAAGGCCGGGGCCGGCCGACGCCGCAACGCCATGCAACATGCAAGACGCGACCCCGATCCTCGCGTGTCGCGCCGGTGCGCCTCGCCCAGGCAGGCGCGAAGACTGTCGGCGGGCGCCCGGCCCTCGCCCCGCGCCGCCGTCGCCGGCTGGCGCTCAATCGGCGGCACCAGGATCAGGTGCACGTGGTTCGGCATCAGGCAATAGGCCCAGCAGGCGACGCCGGTCCGCCCGCGGACCTCGGCCAGCAGCTCCAGATAGGCGAAACATGGGGTTACCCATTAGGCATTCATCATCGAGAACGTGGGAATCCTTCGTCATTGACGGAACACTGGTAATTCTTGGCGATCGGCTTCAATATTGGGGACGACCGCTAGAAGCGGGCCGGCCTCCGACATCCGGAGGCCAGCCGGCGAGTAATCAGGTAACCCGAGGCGTGGACGTGAGACCAGATATCAAAGGCTGCCTCACAGGGAGGATCGGTCCGGCGATCGCTGTTGTCTGGACTGCCGTGATGCTCGTCCTGGTGAGCAGTGTTGGCACGGCCATGGTCGCTGCCAGGGTTGGCACGACGGTGGTCGTCGTGAAGACCGTGACGGGCACGCTAGATCAGGCGGTCCGCAGCCTGGCGTTGAGCGACACGGTCCATCGGAACGAGATCATCGAGACGGCGGCCAGCAGAGCGCCTCGGAGATCGTTTTTCTGGACTCGACCAAGCTCACCGTGGGGCCCAAGTCCCGATTGACGCTGGACCGCTTCGTGTACGATCCCGACAAGGAAACCGGCAGCTTCATCTTGACCGCGAGCGAGGGTGTGTTCCGCTTCGTCTCCGGCAGGCTCGCCAGCGAGTCCTACACCATCAGAACGAAGACCGCGACGATCGGTATCCGCGGCACGGTCCTCACGGGGGCGATGGCCGCGGACGGTACCACCGTCATCAGCCTGGGCACGGCAAGCCAAGCCACGCTCACGAGTGTCACCGGACAGGTCGTGAGCTTGGAGAAGGCAGGTCTGTCAACGACCATTTCGCCTGCTGGATCGATGACGGCCCCGGGGCCGCCGCCGGGTTGGGCCGTGGCTCTGGTCGAGGAGATGGACCGACTTCTGGCCGTGGCCCCGGCTGGTCGCTCGAACCAGGTTCCTCCGCCTCCGCCGCCGGCTTCGTTACCCGCGGAACCCGTGGAGCCCGCGGAACCCGTGGAGCTCGGGCTTCACGGCGTCAAGCAGGCCGAAACGAAATCCAACCCGGCTGCGTCGGCGGTCGACAAAAGCACCGGCGAGACCCGCGGTCTCAGCCAGGCCATCTCCACCAAGGCAGACGTGAGTTCGTCCGGGCAGGCGTCTCACCCGGACAACACCGGTAGCGGCAACGGGGGTGGCGGCGGCAACGGCGGCGGCGGCAACGGGCGCGGCAACGGGGGCGGCAACGGGGGCGGCAACGGCGGCGGCAACGGTAGCGGCAACGGCGGCGGCAATGGCGGCGGCAACGCCGGCGGCAACGGGGGCGGCAACGGCGGTGGTGGCGGGAACTGAGGTCAGCCCGCTCCCGAGCGATCGAGCGTGAGCAACTTCGGCCCATCGCGGGCGGGGCATCCTGTTCCGCCGAAACGGCAGGCATTCGGTCGCCGCGATTCGTGGCACTGGGGCACGCGCCTCCTGGGTCTGGCCATGCTCGCGGGCTTCCTCGGTCTGCGTGTCTGGGACCCGGCGCCCGTTGAAGTCCTCAGGCTCAAGGTGTTCGATTTCTACCAGATTTTGCAGCCTCGCAAGGCCACGTCCCATCCGGTGGTCATCGTCGATCTGGACGAAGAGTCGCTGGCGAGTCTGGGTCAATGGCCCTGGCCGCGCGACCTGTTGGCCGACCTGGCCCGCAAAATATTCGAGGGCGGCGCCGTGGCCTTGGCCTTCGACATGGTTTTTCCCGAACCCGACCGCCTCTCGCCGAGCCGCCTGCACAAGATCCTGCGGGGGTTGGGCAAAGGACAGCAAGTGGACTCGGGCGACCTGCCGGATAACGATGCACTGCTGGCCGACGTCTTCCGCAAGACCCGAGTGGTCATCGGACAGGCCGGATATCCCTATCGCTTGCCGCATCAGCGCGACCCGGTGGCGAAGGCCGGCATCGCCACACTGGGCCCCGATCCGCGGCCGTTCCTGCCGCGCTTCGAGGGGCTGGTGAGCAACCTTCCGATCCTCGACGAAGCGGCCCAGGGTCTCGGCTTCCTCACCCTGGAACCGGGACACGACGGAATCGTGCGCCGCATCCCGGCCATGGTCCTCGTCGGCGAGACGATCCGTCCGACCCTGTCGCTCGAGTTGCTGCGGGTCGCCACGGGACAGACGACCTACGTGATCGATTCAAGCGAGGCTGGCTTGCGCGGCATCGTGATCGCGGGCAAGCAGATTCCGACCGATCCCAACGGCCGGCTGTGGGTCCACTACGCCGCGCACGATCCTCGGCGCTACCTCTCGGCCAAGGACGTGCTCGCCGGAACCACCCCGCCGGATCGCCTGGTCGGCAAGCTGGTCCTGATCGGCACGTCCGCCACCGGCCTGATGGACATCAAGGCGACCTCGCTCGGAACCGACATGCCCGGGGTCGAGGCCCACGCCCGGTTGATCGAGACCATCATGGCGGGAAGCCATTTGCTGCAACCCGACCACGCGCTGTTGGCGGAGATCGGGCTTGCGGCGGTGGTGAGCCTGCTGATCATCGTGACGATCCCGCTCGTGAGCGCCGTGTGGACGCTCTTGCTGGGCGGCGCCATCGCCCTCGGGCTGTCGGCCGCTTCCTGGCTGCTTTATGCGGAGCGCCAGTTGCTGGTCGACGTGTCCTATACGCTGATTTCCAGCTTCACCATCTACGCGGCGTTGGCCTACCTGAACTTCCTGCGGGAAGAACGGCGCCGCCGGCAGGTCCACGGCGCCTTCAGCCAGTATCTTTCACCCGATCTCGTGGCCGAGCTGGCCGAGCATCCAGAAGGCCTGAAACTGGGCGGCGAAGTCCGCGAAATGAGCATCCTGTTCAGCGATGTTCGCGGCTTCACCGCAATCTCCGAGCGCCTCCAGGACCGCCCGGAAGAAATCACCAGCCTGATCAACAGCCTGTTGACCCCGCTGTCGGAAGTGGTTTTCTCGCACGGAGGCACCATCGACAAATACATGGGCGACTGCATCATGGCCTTCTGGAACGCGCCGCTGGACGATCCCGATCACGCCGCCCACGCCTGCGAGACGGCGCTCGGCATGCTGGAGGCCCTGGACAGGCTGAATGTCCGGCGGACGGAGTCGGACGCCGACTGGCAGGCGCTGCAGATCGGCGTCGGCATCGACACCGGACGCTGCGTCGTCGGCAACATGGGCTCGGATCAGCGTTTCGACTATACGGCGCTGGGCGACACGGTGAATGTGGCCTCGCGGCTGGAAGGACAGACCGCAGCCTACGGCGTGGGCGTCATCGTCGGTGAAACGACCGTCAGTCGGGCGTCGGGCAATTTCGCGACCCTGGAGTTGGACAGGATACGCGTCAAGGGCAAACGTCGGCCGGAGCGCATCTACACCCTTCTGGGCGGCAAGGACATGGCCCAAAGCGAGGCCTACCACGCCATGCGGCAGAGCCATGAGACCATGCTGGCCTGCTACCGGAACCGCGACTGGCCGGGCGCGCGCTCGGCGGCCGCCGACGCCCGTCGGCTGGCCCCGAAGCCCTTTACGACCTCTACACGGCCCGCATCGACGGCTTCATGAAGGACCCGCCGGATCCCGACTGGGACGGAGTGGCGGTGGCGGAAACGAAATAACCGCGGGTTCAATCCCTCCCTCGCGGCGCCGGGGTGGGCCTAATACCGGCGAGCAAACGAAGTGACTCGTCACTGGCTTGCAAACACAACCGTCATCGCGAGGGGCGAAGCGCCGTGGCGATCCAATCCGCCTCGATGCCACGCAATACCGTCAAGGCCGACTGGATCGCCACGCTCCGCTCGCGATGACGACTGTGCGAGCCGAGAGGTCAATTCAAAGGCTCACCGGTATAATACCGATCGGCGATGAGCTCGACTCATCGCCGATCGGCAAGCGCGACCGCGCGACCGAGCTTATGCGAGGAAAAGCCTGCGTGGCGTTTGAACGCCCGACAACCGCGAACAAAGGGGTCAGGCACCTTTACTGATGGGTTGCAAACGCGCCGACGCGCAAAAAACACGTATAGAGGTGCCTGACCCTTTTCCCGTGCACGCCCAAGGCCAGGATCACGAGCGCGACCTATTTCGGCCGGGCCCGGCCGCCCGTCGTGGTATCGCCGATCAAGCGGGACATGGCGCAATTGAGTTAGGGTCGCCCTCATCAACAACCTGGAACCCGCCCTGGTTTGGCGCCTACGGCGGGTTCGATCAAGGAGGACGACCCATGAGTGAAGTTTACGCCGACCTCGATATCTCGGACAAGGCTCAATCCCGTTGCTTCCGGTCGCCCAATATCTTGATGACACCATCAACATGGCATGTAACCGTCCCTAATCCTCGGTGTCACTTCAGGGGTCCAGCCCATTCCCGTCACCGGGTTTACGAGGTCGCCTCCGCCACGCCCGAGGAAATCTTGAAACGCGCCCCGGGCAATACCGGCCGAGCGACGGCCTCTCGTCCCCGAACCGAAGCGTCTGAAATCGTGATGTCGTCGGGCCGAGGCCGCGTGCTATCCTGTCCATCGATCGGAGCGCGCGCCGGCGGTCGGCCGCGCCGCGTGTATGGCTCCGAAGCACGACCCGACGGAAAGGAGAGGGCCATGTTGCAACGGGAAACGGTTGTACCGACGAGGAGTCCCGACGAAAGCGCCCAGCGGGGCATTTATGCCGCGCGAGCCCGCTATTCGGCGCCGGAGAACGCGTTCGAGGTCAAAATCCCGGAAGTGCCGAGACACATTTTCGTCGAGGAGCGCGACCGCGCCCTCGATCCCGCGACGGGGACGGGCCTTATCCCGCTGGATATCAGCGACCGGCTCGAACTCGATTTCCCGGCGACGACGCCGTTGCTGCTGGTCCGCTATGTCCGGCTTCGCGCCGGCGACTCGCTGATGACGAAGCTCAAATGCAGTGCCGAGATTTATTATGTCATGCGCGGCGCCGGGCATACGGAACACGGCGAGGACCGGATACCGTGGCACCAGGGCGACGTCTTTTGCCTGCCGGGCGGCGGCCGGACGACGCACGTCGCGGCCGAGGCGGATGCGCTGCTGTTCCTGCTGACCAACGAGCCGCAGTTCGCCCTGGAGAACGCGGAACCGCCGCTCCCCGGAAACGCGCCCATCGATGCGCTGCTCTATCCGGCGGAGGAGCTGGCGGGCTGGCTGCAATCGGCGGAGAACCTCGAGGGGCCGGACGTCACCGGCAAGGCGGTGGTGTTCTCCAGCGAGGGACAGGAGTGGCGGCGGATCACGCCGACGCTCACGCTCGCGCTGGCGTCGCTCGCGGTGGGCGAGGATCAACGGCCGCACTATCACAACTCGGTCGCCATTACGCTGATCGTCAAGAGCGAGGATTGCTATTCGGTGCTGGATGGCGAGCGGGTCGACTGGCTGGAAGACGCGGTGATGCTGACCCCGCCCGGGACGACGCATTCGCATCACAACCGTGGCGGCGACAGGACGATACGTCTGGTGGCGCAGGACGGCGGGCTCTACTACCACTGCCGTACCATGGGCTTCAGCTTCAACGATGCCGCGGATGGGGTGCCCGGCTGAACCGCCGGACACGCCCTTCCGATCGATCGCGAGCGGCGGGACGGTTCGGGACCCTTTAGGCGCGCCGGCACGGCGCCGGGGCGAGCCGCGACGGCGTTGTGCCGGCGCGTCGAGTCGGCATGGTCCTCGGGGATGGGGATCTTGGCCACGCGGCCGAAGGCGCGGATCGCGGTGATGTCGACGCTCGATTCATCTTCCCCCGCGATCGAACCCGCCTTGTCATCCAGTCGCGCGTATTGCAGCGTCGCGCCGAAATCAGGCCGAGACAGGGGCGCATAAAAAAACATATTACGTATTATATAATAAAATATATATAAGTCGTCGAAATGGCCGATTTTGCAAAACAAAAGGCTCAATTCGTGAATTGTATGCGTCACCTTGTTACGGCGGCGGCGAGGCAGGCTCGGTCATTGGCGCCGGGGGCGAGGCCGACGAGGTGGAACCAGCTCAGGTAGTTGTCCAGATAGCGGGTGGCGATGCCGCGGCGGGGACGCAGGAAGTCCTTCAACCGGCTGTGGCGGCTGTTCACCGTCTGCACATGCAGATCGCCCCGAACCCGTTCCCCCATCGAGCGGTTGAGTGCTTCGTGGCTCACCCCGAGCGCGGCGGCGCAAGGTGGATAGCTCGCGCCACCGTCGGAGACCAGCAGGGCGTCCTTCGCGACCACCGGGTCGAGAGCAGCCGTGAGCGCCGCCGCGTCGACCCTGGGCAGCACCGCGCTCACCGTCGTCCCGCTCCGGTCCGCCGCCATGAGAACCGGCACCTGCTCGCGCGAGAGGCCGCGCTTCTTCGCCTTGCCGCCCCGCCGCCGTGCCTTGCGTCCCAGCCCGCGCGCGCCCTTCCGGCTCTCCAGGACGTAGGTCTCGTCCGCTTCCACGATCCCCTTGAGCACCTCCGAATCGCTCCGCGCCGCCGCCAGAAACCGGTGACGCCAGCGGAACGCCGTGCTCACCGCCACGTCGCAGCGCGCCGCCGAGGCCTTCACCGTCTCCCCCTCCGCCAGCGACGCCCCGAACGACAGCCAGCGTTCCTTGTGGTGCAGGCCCGACAGCGGCGTACCGGTCAGCGCGTTGAAGGTCCTGCCGCAGCCCTTGCACTGGTAGCGCCGCAGACCCCGCGCCATACCGCGCGAAACCGCCCCTTCGCTCGCGCAGTGCGGACAGCGCCGGGCCTCGTCCACACCAAGCTCGATCGCGGCCTTCGATGCCTCGCCTTCGCTCCGGCCCGACAGCACCGCGAGCGCCTCGTGCCGCTGCACGCGCGTCAGCCCGCGCGCCGCCGAAAGCCACACCCGGAAACCCTTGCCGTCCATGACCCAACCTCCTGACATTCCGGGCATTCTATCACAAATGCATACGTTTCACGAATTGAGCCAAACAAAATGCGGATCGATGACGCCCGTGACGCCCGAAAAACCCCTTAATTCAATGTTTTGACGAACTTCGAAATATTCATCTTTCTGATATACAGCAACAGAGCCGTCGAATTGGAACGCGAAACGGACCGAAACGGCGTTTGTTTCGCCCTTCGGCGGCCCGCGATCCCGCGGTCGGGGCGCACGTCGTCGTGGCCCAGGAGCGTGCGGGTGCGGGAATTTCCGAAAACAGTCCACGAATACCGTGTCGAGAAGCACATTGCCTCGTGCTCTCGGATCGGAGTTCTCGAGCGGAAAGCCAGCCTACAATTGCTGGATATCCACCACGCCCGGCACCGACTTGAGCGCCCCGCGTACCGCCGTCGACATGGCGTAGCGGCCGTCGAGCGCCACCTCGACCTCGCGGTGGGGCGCGATGCGGACCAGGATGTGGACCTGGGCCCGGCCGCCCTGGTGCTCGCCAAGGAGTTCGCCGAGGTTTGGAATCGGCGCTTCGTCGCGGACGAAGATGCGGATGTCGCCGCCCGTTTCGGCGCCGACCCGCTCGATGTCGCGGATCGACTGCGCGGTGAGGCGGGCGGCCTCGCCCTCGTCGCGGGCGTCCACCTCCATCACGACACTACGGCCGACCTCCAGCAGGTCGCGGTTCGCCATCAACACTTCCTGGAACACGGTCACTTCATACATGCCGCTCGAATCGGAAAGCTGGACGAAGGCATAGCGGCTGCCGCGGGCCGAATTGCGCTCCCGCTTGGCCAGGATGGTGCCGGCGAGGGTGAAGCGGTTGCCGCCGCGCGCCATCCGCTCGAGCATTTCGCCGTGGGTGACGACGCGGGCGCGGCGCAGCATCTCCTCGCGGGCGTCTAGCGGGTGGGCCGAGAGGTAGAAGCCGATGGCGTCGAACTCCTCGGCCAGCATGTCGGTCTGGGTCCAATCATCCACCAGCGGCAGGTCCGGCGTCACCTCGTCGGCGTCGCCCGCCTCGCCGAACAGGCTGGTCTGGGCGCTTTCCCGTTCCTCCGCCGTGCGGTTGGCGTAGCGCAGCAGCAGTTCGACGGCGGCCAGCACCTGGGCCCGGTTGGCGAGGAGGCAATCGAAGGCGCCGGCGCGCGCGAGGTTCTCCAGCTGCCGCTTGTTCAACTGTTTGGGATCGATCCGCCGGGCGAAATCCCACAGGTCGGCGAAGGCGCCGTTGTTTCGCCGCTCCTCGATGATGCTGGCCATGGCGCCGCGCCCGACGTTTCGGATGGCGGCGAGCGCATAGCGCACCTGGCCCGCGCCGCCGCCCTCCCAGCCCTCGACCGTGAACTCGACCTCGGAGCGGTTGATGTCGGGCGGCAGCAGCCCGATCCCCATCCGTTCCAGCTCCTGGCGGAAGACGTTGAGCTTGTCGGTGTTGCCCGTGTCGAGCGTCATGGAGGCGGCCAGGAACTCGACCGGGTGGGTCGCCTTCAGATAGGCCGTCTGGTAGGCGACCAGCGCATAGGCCGCCGAATGGGCCTTGTTGAAGCCGTAGCCGGCGAACTTGTCCACCAGGTCGAAAACATAGGAGGCGCGGTTCGCATCGACGCCGCGCGCCTTGGCGCCCTCGACGAAATCGTCGCGCTGGGCCTCCATCTCCGCCTTGATCTTCTTGCCCATGGCGCGGCGCAGCAGGTCCGCCTGGCCGAGCGTGTAGCCGGCGAAGACCTGGGCGATCTGCATCACCTGTTCCTGGTAGATGATGACGCCGTAGGTGTCCTTGACCACGGGCTCGATGGTCTCGTGCAGGTGCTCGGGCGCTTCGCGGCCATGCTTGCAGGCGATGTATTTCGGGATGTTCTCCATCGGCCCGGGGCGGAACAGGGCGACGAGGGCGATCAGGTCCTCGATGTTGGAGGGGTCGGACTCGCGCAGCAGGTCGCGCATGCCGCCGCTTTCAAACTGGAAGATGCCCACCGCCTCGGCGCGGCGCAGCATCTCGTAGGTCGGCCCATCGTCGAGCGGGATCGCGTCGATGTCGATTGCGATCCCCCGCCGGGCGAGCAGGGCGAGCGCGCGCTCGATCACCGTCAGGGTCTTCAGGCCGAGGAAATCGAACTTCACCAGGCCGGCCGCTTCCACCCATTTCATGTTGAACTGCGTCACCGGCATCTCGGAGCGCGGATCGCGGTAGAGCGGAATCAGTTCCTCCAAGGGCCGGTCGCCGATCACCACGCCCGCCGCGTGGGTCGAGGCGTGGCGGTAGAGCCCTTCGAGCCGCATGGCGATGTCGATGAGGCGGCCGACGGTCGAATCGTTGTTCCGCTCCTCGCGCAGCCGGGGCTCCGACTCCAGGGCCTGGGCCAGGCCGAGGGGGTTGGCGGGATTGTTCGGCACCAGCTTGCAGAGCCGGTCGACCTGGCCATACGGCATGCCGAGCACGCGGCCGACGTCGCGCAACACCGCGCGGGCCTGCAACTTCCCGAAGGTGATGATCTGCGCCACCTGATCGTGGCCGTACTTCTCCTGCACGTAGTGGATCACCCGGTCGCGCCGGTCCTGGCAGAAGTCGATGTCGAAGTCCGGCATCGAGACGCGGTCGGGGTTGAGGAAGCGTTCGAACAGCAGGCCGAAGCGGAGCGGGTCCAGGTTGGTGATGCCGAGCGCCCAGGCGACGACCGAGCCGGCGCCCGAGCCGCGCCCGGGGCCGACCGGAATACCCTCGTTCCTCGCCCACCGGATGAAGTCGGCGACGATCAGGAAGTAGCCCGCGAAGCCCATCTCGGTGATGACGCCGAGCTCGAACTCCAGCCTTTCGCGGTAGGGGGCGAGAAGGTCGCCGTCGCCCGCCGTTTGGATCGCCTCGCGGATCGCCGGCGTAGCCAGGCGCTGCTCCAGCCCGCTCATGGCGTTCTCGCGCAAGACGTCCGCCTCGCCCTCGGGCTCGGTGGCGAAGCGGGGCAGGATGGGCTGGCGGATCGGTGCCCGGTAGGCGCAGCGCCGCGCAATCACCAAGGTGTTGTCCACCGCCTCCGGCAGATCGGAAAAGATCGCCCGCATCTCCGAGGCCGGCTTGAAGTAATGCTCCGCCGTGACGCGCCGCCGGTCGTCCTCGCCCAAGGTCACGCCCTGGTCGATGCAGAGCAGCGCGTCGTGCGCCTCGTGCATGTCGGGGGTCGCGAAATAGACGTCGTTGGTGGCGACGAGCGGCAGGTCGAGGTCGTGGGCGAGATCGAGGAAGGCGGCCTCGCACCGCTGCTCCACCGCGAGCCCGTGGCGCTGCAGCTCGATATAGAGGCAGCCGGGGAAGAGGGCGGCCAGCCGCTCGGTAAGCGCGCGGGCCTCCTCGCCCCGCCCGTCCAGCAGCAGGCGGCCGATCGGTCCCTCGGCCCCGCCCGAGAGGCAGATCAAGCCGTCGGCGGCGGCGTCGAGATCGCGCAAATGGATCTCGGCCGCCTCCGTGCCGGAGGAATCGAGGAATGCCTTGGAGGAAAGCTTGATCAGGTTCCGGTAGCCCGCCTCGTTGCGGGCCAGCAGGATCAGCCGTTCGGGCTCGCGGGCATGCGCGCCGGCGCCGCTTCCGTTCCGCTGGCTTTCGTCCGCCTCCCGCCCCAGCGCCAGAAGCGTGCCCGTAATCGGCTGCACGCCCGCCTGGCCCATGGCCTCGGCGAACTCCAGCGCGCCGAACAGGTTGCCCGTATCGGTCAGCGCCACCGCCGGCATCGCCTCGGCGGCGGCGAGCTTGGCCAGATCCTTGATCTGGATCGCCCCCTCGGCGAGGGAATAGGCGGAATGGACACGAAGGTGGATGAAGTCCGCGCGTGGCATGGGCCGGCCCGACCGATTCGAATTGGGAGAGTCTCCCATCTCGCCGGCGCGGAGTCATGCGCCGCCGTCGCCCGGGCCACGATGCCGCGCCGACAGCCGCCGTCAGCCCTCGACCAGATGGCCGTCGACCAGGCGGACGATGCGGTCCATGCGACGGGCGAGGGCGTCGTTGTGGGTGGCGACGAGGGCGCCCAGTTCCTGGTTGCGGGCGAGCGTCAACAGCTCATCGAAGACGATGTTCGCCGTCGCCTGGTCGAGGTTCCCGGTCGGCTCGTCCGCCAGCAGCAGGGCCGGGCGGTTGGCGACGGCGCGGGCGATGGCGACGCGCTGCTGCTCGCCGCCCGACATCCGGGCGGGACGGTGGCTCGCCCGCTCCCGCAACCCGAGGCGGTCCAGCAGCGCCGCCGCGCGGGGCCGGGCGGCGGCGCTGCCCAGGCCGGCGATGCGAAGCGGCAGCATCACGTTCTCGATCGCGGAAAATTCCGGCAGCAGGTGATGGTACTGGTAGACGAAGCCGATGCATTCGCGGCGGATCCGGGTGCGGGTGGCATCGCCGATACCGGCGCAGGCGCGGCCGGCGATCCGGATCTCGCCCGCGTCGGGCGGCTCCAGCAGGCCGGCGATATGCAGCAGGGTCGATTTGCCGGCGCCGGACGGCCCGACCAGGGCGACGATCTCGCCCGCCGCCACCTCCAGCCCGGTGCCCCGCAAGACCTCGATCCGGTTGTCGCCCTGCACGAAGGCGCGGTGGATGCCCTGGAGGGCGAGCACCGCCGCCGCCATCGCCTCACTCGTACCGGAGCGCTTCGACGGGATCGAGGCTGGAGGCCCGCCAGGAGGGATAGATCGTCGCCAGGAACGACAGCACCAGTGCCATGATCACGGCGGCGGCGACCTCGACCGAGTCGACCTTGGCCGGCAGGCGGGAGAGGAAATAGATCTCCGCCGCGAACAGCTCCGTATCCGTCAGCCGCTCGAGGAAACGGCGGATCGTTTCGATGTTGAGGCAGAAGACCAAACCCAGGACGAAGCCGGCGATGGTGCCGACGAAGCCGATCGAGGCGCCCGCCAGCAGGAAGATCCGCATTATCGTGCCGCGCGTCGCCCCCATGGTGCGCAGAATCGCGATCTGCTTGCCCTTGTCCTTCACCAGCATGATCAGACTGGAGACGATGTTGAAGGCGGCGACCAGGATGATGAGCGTCAGGATCATGAACATCACGTTCCGCTCCACCTGGAGCGCGTTGAAGAAGTGCTTGTTGACCTGCCGCCAGGTGACGATGTGGCCGATATCGCCGACCGCCTCCACCAGCCGGGCGCGGTGCTCGGCGACATTGTCGGGATCGCTCACCATGACCTCGACGCCCGAGACCTCGTCGCCCGAGCGGAAGAAGATCTGCGAGGCCGCGAGCGGCATGAAGACGTAGCTGGAGTCGTATTCGTACATGCCCACCTGGAAGGTGGCGACGACGCGGTAGGCCTTGTGGCGCGGTACTCCGCCGAAGGGGGTGGAGGTCACCAGCGGCGCCACCAGGGTCAGCCGGTCGCCGACCTCGACGCCGAGCGCCCGGGCGAGGCGGGCACCGACCACGAGCGCGTCGTTGCCGTGGAACTTCGCCAGGTCGCCGGCGACGATCTTGGCCGCGACGAGGGGGCGCTGGCGGAGATGATCGGGTCGCGTGCCCCGGATCATCGCGCCGCGCGCCCGGCCGTTGGCCATCGCCATCACCTGGCCCTCGATGACGGGCCCCGACGAGACGACGCCCGGCAGCGCCTTCACCCGCTCATGCACCTCTTCATGCGGCACCAGGTTGCCCTCGAAGGCGCGGACGACGAAATGACCGTTGATGCCGAGGATCCGGCCCAAGAGCTCGGCCCGGAAGCCGTTCATCACGCTCATGACGGTGATCAGCGTCGCGACGCCCAGCATGATGCCGCAGAAGGAAAAGACCGCGATGACGGAAATGAAGCCCTCGGTCCGCCGGGCGCGCAGGTAGCGCCCCGCCATCATCCACTCGAAGCGGCCGAACATGGGCTCTCAGCCCGCGACGCGGCTCAGCGCATCTTCCGCCGACGAGGTCGCGCGTTCGCCGTCGCCCCGGCGCTTGACCTCGACCGTGCCGTCCTTGACGCCGCGCGGACCGACCACCAGCTGCCAGGGCAGGCCGATCAGGTCCATGGTGGCGAACTTGCCGCCCGCGCGCTCGTCCGTGTCGTCATAGAGCACCTCGACGCCCGCCTGGCGGAGCTTGCCGTACAGCTCCTCGCATAGCCGGTCGCAGGCCGCGTCGCCGGCCTTGAGGTTGATCAGACCGACGCGGAAAGGCGCCACGCTTTCGGGCCAGATGATGCCGTCGTCGTCATGGCTCGCCTCGATGATGCCGCCGACGAGGCGGCTGACGCCGATGCCGTAGGAGCCCATCTCTACCGGTACCTGCTCGCCGCCCGGGCCGGTGACCAAGGCACCCAGGGCCTTTGAATATTTGGTCCCGAAATAGAAAATGTGGCCGACCTCGATGCCGCGCGCCTCGACGCGTTTCTCGGCCGGCACCTCGGCCTCGAAGCGGGCGGCGTCGTGCTGGTCGTCGGTCGCGGCATAGAGGCTGGTCCAACGGTCGACGATGCCTTGCAGGTCGGATGCGTAGTCGACGCCCTCTTCCCGGGGGTCGAAATCGATCAGGTCGCGGTGGCAGTAGACCTGGGATTCGCCGGTCTCCGCCAGGATCAGGAACTCGTGGCTCATGTCGCCGCCGATGGGACCCGATTCCGCCTCCATCGGAACCGCCTTCAGGCCCAAGCGGGCGAAGGTGCGGAGATAGGCGACGAACATCTTGTTGTAGGAATGGCGCGCGCCGGCGAAGTCCAGGTCGAAGGAATAGTTGTCCTTCATCAGGAACTCGCGCCCGCGCATCACGCCGAAGCGGGGCCGGACCTCGTCGCGGAATTTCCACTGGATATGGTAAAGGTTGCGCGGCAGTTGGCGGTAGGTGCGGACCGAATTCTTGAAGATGTCGGTGATCAGCTCCTCGTTGGTCGGACCGTAGAGCATCGGCCGGTCGTGCCTGTCGGTGATCCGCAGCATTTCCTTGCCGTAGTCCTCGTAGCGCCCGCTTTCGATCCAGAGGTCGGCCGACTGGATGGTCGGCATCAGCACTTCCTGCGCGCCGGTGGCGTTCTGCTCCTCGCGCACGATATCGGCGATGTTGTCCATCACGCGCAGGCCCATCGGCAGCCAGGAATAGATCCCGGCGGCGGCCTGTCGGACCATGCCGGCTCTCAGCATCAGCCGATGCGAGACGATCTGCGCCTCGGCGGGGTTCTCCCGCAGGATCGGCATGAAGAACTCGGTCATTCGCATCGCGTCGCTCCCGAAGGGCGCAAGGGGGCCGTCATCGTGCACCGCTTCATCGGATAGTAAATTATTGCCAGTAATTCAAAGTACTAAATGAAAAAGATAAGTTTTTACTTCGATCCGAATTCGGCCCGGCCCGAACTGCCCCTGGGTAGCACGCGGGCCCCGCCGCCGTCGAGCCCTCATGCGGGGAGGCCTCGGCGCCGACGCTCGGTGCTCGTCGGTTCCGATACGACCAGGACGACGATCGCCGCCAGCCGCCGCCCGTGAAGAGCGCAATCGAGGCGGTCGCCGAATATCCTGATGGACACGGCTGGTGACGGGGGAGGAGGGAACGGGTCGCCCGCCGCCCGCCGCCTATTCGTGGTGGTAGCCGCCTTCGCCCAGGATGGCAAGGAATTCGCGCCGGGTGGAGGCGTCCTCGCGGAAGCTGCCCAGCATTCGGCTGGTCACCATGTCGACGCCCGGTTTGTGGACGCCGCGGGTGGTCATGCATTGATGCGCCGCCTTGACGACGATGCCGACGCCCTGGGGTTGCAGCACATCGTCGATGGTATTGGCGATCTGCGCCGTCATCTTCTCCTGGATCTGCAAACGCTTGGCGTAAATTTCGACGATGCGGGCAAGCTTGGAGATGCCGACGACGCGCTTGCGCGGCAAATAGCCAATGTGCGCCACGCCGATGATCGGCGCCATGTGGTGTTCGCAGTGGCTCTCGAAGCGGATGTTGCGCAGCACGACCATCTCGTCGTAGCCCTCGACCTCCTCGAAGGTGCGCTCGAGGATCTGCACCGGATCCTCCCGGTAGCCGGCGAAGAATTCGTCGTAGCTGCGCACGACCCGGTCGGGCGTGCCCGCCAGCCCCTCGCGCGCCGGATCGTCGCCGGCCCACCGTATGAGCGTCTCGACCGCCTTCAGCGCTTCCTCGCGGCTCGGCCGCGCCGGGTCCGTCTCGTCGGAGGCATGGATTTCCGCCACTTTGCTTGTTTGCATATCGAACTCTCCACCACGTCGAGGCCGCGACATAACATTCCCGGGAGACGAGGCCAAGTGTCCCCCGCCGGGCCTCGCGAAGTATTTACGTCCCCTCGGGCGCCGACAACTTATTATCATAGGCCATGAAACGGCGGATTAATTTCAAGACGGTCGCCTTTTTGGCCGTCGCGCAGGCTTTCTCGGTGGCTCGAGGATCGGCGGCCGAGACCCTGGCTGGACCATTCGAGATCATCGATGGCGACACGTTGCGCGTGGATGGCCGGCTGGTCGACCTCGTCGGTATCAAGGCGCCGGTACCGGGCGCGCGCTGCGCCGTCGCCGGCAAGACGATCGACTGCGGCCGGATCTCGACGACGGCCCTTTTGGACCTGACCGCCGGCGCCGGCGTTATCTGCGAGCTTCTCAAGCCACCCGTCGGCACCTCGGCCGGTCGCGCGCGTTGCCGCGCGGGCGGCTACGATCTCTCCGAAGGCATGGTCTATACCGGGTGGGCCGTCGCCCAGCCGGCGGAAACCTCCCCCTATGCCCGCCACGAGCGGTCCGCCCGGGCGCGTGGCCGGGGCATGTGGCGGCGCAAGCGCTGAGAACCCGAAAGGCTTTTGGAGCCGTCCGTAAAATTTCTTTTGACGAGCCTGCCAGCCACTTGTTGCCCCGGGCGCACCCTATTCCGCGAGGCGAGGGACGCGATCGGATCACGGTTAGCCGCGGCATCGATGGCGATGGCGTGAAGCGCGCATCATCCCCTTGTCTTCGGTGTACGGCATCGGCCGAGTCCGAGCCCGGGGTGTAGCATCATCGCGCGAACGAAGCGGAGCATAGCGGAGCGCGCGGCCGTTACGCCGGCGCGCTCGGTCGTGGGTCCATGCGGATTTTCATCGCATCCACGTGCGAAGTACCCCCGATGTTGCCGAAATATTAGGTAAGGGTGAACAAAAGACCTTGACTCATAAGCGGCGTTAGTAAACTCAAATAACCCATCGCAAAATACGGTGACGAAATGCTTGGTCCGATCGATTTGTCAACGGCGGAGTAAAACCCGGCCATGTGGCGGAGCAAAAGTGGGCCACTTTGGTTCGGTGAGGAGCTTGTCCCCGTAGTCCACGGGAGGGACCCACGCGCGGCGTGGACTGCCCCTCAGCAGGCAAAGGCCGCGGCGCGCGTGGGAGGGGCCTGTGGGCCCACGGGGGCAAGCGGATGCCGCTCAGGCGCTTTTTGCGGGTTTCTGTTTTCTTCGGCTCTGCTTGAGGCGGAAGCTTTCGCCGTTCATTTCCAGGATATGGACGTGGTGGGTCAGGCGGTCCAGCAACGCCCCCGTCAGGCGTTCTGAGCCGAAAACCTCCGTCCACTCGTCGAATGGCAGGTTGGAGGTCACCAGGATCGAGCCACGCTCGTAGCGCTGGCTGAACACCTCGAACAGCAACTCGGCGCCGGTCTTGGAGAGCGGCACGAAACCCAGCTCGTCGATGATGAGGAGCTTGAGGTTGGCGAGCTTCTTCTGGAACCTCAGCAGCTGTCTGTCATCGCGCGCCTCCATGAGCTCGTGGACCAGGGCGGCGGCGGTGGTAAAGCCGACCGACAGGCCCTTCTGGCAGGCGGCAAGGCCGAGGCCGAGCGCAATGTGACTCTTGCCGGTGCCGGAATTGCCCAGAGCGATCACATTCTCCCGGCGCTCGATGTACTCGCATCGTGCCAGCTCGAGGACCAGCGCCTTGTTGAGCGAGGCGATCGCTTTGAAGTCAAAGCTGTCCAAGCTCTTGACGGTCGGGAACTTCGCTTGCCTGATTCGCCGCTCGACCATGCGGCGCTCGCGGTCGATCAGTTCCAGCTCGGCCAGGCGGAGCAGGTAGCGCACGTGGTCGGCGCCCTCGCTGGCACACTGGCGAGCCAGCTTGTCGTACTCCCTGAGGAAGGTCGGCAGCTTGAGGGCCTTCAGGTGATGGGCCAGCAACACCTGCGGCGTGTCGCTCACGGCGCCGCTCCGCCCAGCAGGCTCATGTAGCTGGCGGCGGATGTGGTGGTCACCTGGGCCCGCGGCAGATAGGGATAAACGTTCAAGTCGAGCCGGGGGGGTCGACGCTCGACGCGACACAGCACCAGGTGCTTGACCGCATCATAGCCGATGGCGCCTAACCGCGGGGCATCGCGGATGGCACCGTGCACCTCCTCAAGGGCAAAGGTCTCCAGAAGACGGAGCACTTGCACGTACTCCCGCTTGCCGGCCTTGCCCATGCGGGCTTCAAGCAAGCGGCGCAGGTTGGCGTACGCCTCGGGCAGCTTCCAACCGGCCAGCGGGGCGGCTTGATCGAGGGCACCGATCTTCCGCTCCCGCAAGGCCAGATAGTGGATCGGCTCGAAGATCAGGTCCTCTCGTTCGTAAGAGCGTGGGTGCCGGGCGATGACCTCGGCGGCGCAGCCGATGACCACCTCGTGCACGTAGCCACGGACCCAGACCTCTTGGTGACCGTAGGCGACGGGCACCGAGTAGTCGTTGCCCCGATAGCGCACCAGGGAGAGCGAATTGACCCGCGTGCCCTCCTTGTCGCAGGCCTCGAAAGGCGCCGGCGGCAATTCCATCAGCTTCTCCCGGTCGCATCCGAACCGCTCGCCGATGGTCTCGCGATGGCCGCGCAAGACGTCGCTTTCCCGTCTCCGACATTGATGTTCCAGGTGAGCGTTGAAGGCGTCCCAGCTCGCAAACCGGGGGATGGGAACCATGAAGTTCCGGCGGGCGTAACCGACCAGCCCCTCCACCTTGCCCTTATCATTGCCCTTGCCGGGGCGGCCATATCGATCCTGGAACAGATAATGGGATTGAAGCCCGCTGAACGCTCGCGTTCGTTGCCGCGTGCCGTCCGGCAGGATGCGCGACACCAGGCACTTGTCATTGTCGTGGAGAATCGATTGGGGAATGCCGCCGAAGAAGGCGAAGGCCCCGTTGTGGCCGTCCAGCCAGGCCTCCGTCGCCGCCGCCGGGTAGGCCGCAACGAAGCAGGCATCGCCGTGGGGAAGGTCCATGGCGAAAAAATGCGCCCGCCGCTTGACGCCGGCGATGATCGCATCCGCCTCGCCAAAGTCCGCCTGAGCGTGACCCGGAGGGTGCGCCAGCGGCACGAACATCTCACGCTGGCGACGGCGCCGTTCCCGGACGTAATCCTTGACGATGGTCTGTTTGCCCGCAAAGCCATGCTCGTCGCGAAGACGCTCGAATATCCGCTTCGCCGTGTGGCGCTGCTTGCAGTGAACCGTTCGGTCCTCTTCCAGAATACGGTCAATGATATCCCTGAAGGGGTCCAGCTTCGGGCGCTTCGGTGGCTGGCGGCGGCGGTAGCCAGGCGGCTCCGAGTGCCCGAGCATCTTCCTCACCGTCTCTCGCGCCATGCCAAACCGACTCGCCGCCTCTCGCTGACTCAGCCCATCAACATGGCACGCCAGCCGAACGCGTAGATAAAGGTCCACGGTATACATCCTCCCACCTTCCATCCCGAAAAGGATCGAAGGCTACAGGTGGCAGAGTTTTACTCCGCCCGCAGCCGGGCAAATCCCGCCGCTTCCGTGGTCTAATTTGTCACCGCCGCACACAGGAATTTGTGATGCCGCACCCGATATCACCGGGCGGTTCGGGTACGGATTCTCCGTTGCCACATGCGGCCCGGCGTGCTCGGATGTCTAGGTTTCAGACCTGGAGCAACCAGCGGACCATGGCGAATTGAGCCGGGAACACGAGCGCACCTTCGTCTGGCATTTCGAGCGACCGGTCGAGGCGATTTGGCCGGCACTCGCCGATACGCAACGCTTCAACGAGGCGGCGGGGCTGCCCAAGCACGAGATCACCGAGAGTTTGCGCCAGGACGGATCGGTCCGCTATCACGCCTCGGCCCGCTTCAAGGGCTTCGAGCTGCGCTGGCGCGAGGTGCCGGTCGAGTGGATCGAGCATCGCTGGTTCCGCCACCTCCGCGTCTTCGAGAGCGGACCGCTTCGCACCATCGACGCCCATCTCTCCCTCGAGGCCGAGGGGGGTGGCTGCATCGGCCGCTACCGGCTGCGCGCCCGTGCCGCCAACCCCATCGGCGCCGCGCTTCTCGCCACGGGCTTCTTTCCCTCCGCCGAAAAGAAATTCACGCGCTTGGCCGAGGAGGCGAAGCTCTGGGCCGCCGGGGGGAGGGAGCGCCTCTTCGGCGCCCCGCCACCACCGCCCATTCGAACGGCGCGCCCTCATCGACGGCGGGGTGCGCCGCGTGGAGGAGAGCGGCAACGGCCACGGCCTCGCCGAGCGGATTTCGGCGTGGTGCCTCTCGGCCCAGGATGTCGACCTCATGCGGATTCGGCCGCGCGAACTCGCCCGTCGCTGGGATGTCGCGGAGCGCCCGTTGATCGAGGCAAGCTTGCAGTCTGTCCGCGAGGGGCTGCTGGAGATGCGATGGGATCTGCTCTGCCCTCGTTGCCGGGGGGCCAAGATCACGGTTTCGAGCCTCGACCAACTGCCGAGGGCGGCCCATTGCGGGGCCTGCAACGTCGGCTACGACCGGGACTTCGCCCGGAACGTCGAGCTGACCTTCCGCCCCGCGCCAGTCCTGCGCGAGGTATCGGACGGCGAATATTGCCTCTTCGGGCCGATGTCGACGCCGCACGTAAGGGCGCAGATCATCGTGCCGCCCGGCGGGGAACGATCCTTCGAAGGCAGCCTGGCCCCGGGGGCTTACCGCCTGCGAACGCTGGAGGTCGGCGGTGCCACGGACATGGAATACGAAGGCGGTGGCTTCCCGGCGGTCGTCGCCCGGGCGGGCGGCGTCGCCCCGGGGGAGGCGGCGCCATCGGGAAATCTGGTCTTCCGCAACGGCGAGGACCGGCCCCGGACCCTGATCGTCGAGAGCCGCGCCTGGGTCGGCGACGCGCTCACGGCGCACCGGGTCACCACGCTCCAGGGCTTCCGCGACCTCTTCCCCGCCGAACGCCTGGCACCGGGGGAGGAGGCCGACGTTTCGCAGGTCGTTTTGATGTTCACCGACCTCAAGGGGTCGACCGCGCTCTATGAACGGGTGGGCGACGCGACCGCCTACCGCATGGTCCGGCGCCATTTCGCCTTGTTGGCGGCGACGGTCCGCGACCACGACGGGGCCATGGTGAAGACCATCGGCGATGCGGTCATGGCCGCCTTCACCCGGCCCCGCGATGCCGTGGCGGCCGCGCTCGACGCGATCGCCGCCGTCGCCGTCGCCGAGGACGACCTGGAGATCAAGATCGGCATCCATGCCGGCCCCTGCGTCGCGGTGACCTTGAACGACCGGCTCGACTATTTCGGCGGCGCCGTGAACATGGCCGCGCGCCTGCAAGGCGAAAGCACCGGCGGCGACATCGTGCTCTCGGAGGCGGTCGCATCGGCGGGCGAGGTCGCGCCATTGCTGGAAGGCCATGACATCGCGCGCGAAAGCGCCCGCCTCGGGGGCATCGACCAGCCCGTGGCATTTTTGCGCATCCGCCCGGATAGGAGACCAACGGTCCCAAAATCGTGAGAGGAGGCCTTTAGGTTCGCCGCTATTCTCAGCTACTCAAACGGCGTGGCGAATTCGAGGGGCGAATATGATGGGACTCGGCGGAACGGGCTTGGCGATGGCGATCATGATCGCGTTGCTCGCCAGCGGCTGCACCCGGCTGACCGAGCCTCGGGATTACCTCAAGGAAAAAGCCCGAAGCGTGCCAGAGCAGCGGAATTTTACCGTCTGTCACGGCTATGACTGAACCTTCCGCACTCCCCTGGTATTTGAAGATGTCGAATGGGCGGTGGTTCGTCGCCAGTTCGAACCAAGGCCGGAAAGCGCCGTGGCCGAAAGAGCGGCCATTTCCAACGCAATCGCGCTTGTGGAGCGCCTCGTTGGCGGGCGCATCGGCACCGACAAGGATGTCCCCGGGCTCGCCTTCAAGAGCGCGGGCGATCGCACGCAACAGGACTGCATCGACGAGAGCACCAATACGACGACTTATCTGACGATGCTGGCCGAGGACGGCCTGCTGCGCTTTCACGCCGTCGCGCGGCCGGCCAGCCGCGGCGTGTTCCTGGATTTCCGCTGGTATCACCAGACCGCGGTGATCGCCGAAATCGGCGGTGGCGCGGAGTTCGTCGTCGACAGCTGGTTCAACGCCAACGGCGTGCCTCCGGTCGTGACCACGTTGCGCAATTGGCAGACCAGCTATAGCCGCCCGCGCGTCGAAGGCTGAGGTCGCTGCCCTATCGTCTTCCCCCGATCCCGAAGCCCGGCTAATCTAGCCTCCGTTCGATCCGGGGGAGGGGCATGGTTATCGCGGAACAAGACACGTCCGAGGCAATCGAGAGCGGCGAGATCTTTCTCGCCCGTATGGCGGCGCTCGCATCGATAATCGAGACTTCGGGCGCCGAGGGCGACCGGATTGGCGCGTTGCCGGCGAACCTGGTCGACGCGCTGCACGAAGCGCGGATGTTCCGCCTGCTGCTGCCCAAGGCCTACGGCGGGGCGGAGTTGAGCCCGCCCGAATTCTTCCAGGTGATCGAGGCGGCGGCCAAGCTCGACGGCTCCACCGCCTGGTGCCTCTGCCAGGGAAACGGCTGCGCCATGTCGGCCGCCTACGTCGCGCCGGACGTCGCGAACGAGATCTGGGGCGAGGATCCGGGTGGCGTCCTCGCCTGGGGCCCGGGGCCGGCCACCATGCGGGCCGATGGCGAGGACTACCGGGTCAGCGGCAAATGCTCGTTCGCCAGTGGCGCGCACCACGCCACCTGGCGCGGCGTCCACTGCGTTCTGGTCGACGACGCGGGCGAGCCGATCAGGGACCGGAGCGGCAAGAGCATGATGCGCACGGCCCTGGTGCCGGCCGAGAAACTGCCGCTCAGGGTGATCTGGGACACCATCGGCCTGCGCGGCACCGGCAGCGACGCCTATGAGGCCGACGACCTCCCCGTGGCGCGCGAATACACCATGAGCCGCCACGACGCCTCGGAGTGGCACTACCGCTCGCCGCTCTACGTCTGGCCGCAGATGTCGCTCTATGCCTCGGGCTTCTCGGGCACCGCGCTCGGCCTGGCGCGGGGGATGATGGACGGCTTCAAGGCGCTCGCGATGGAGAAGAGGCCCCGCATGGCCAAGGACGTGCTGCGCGACAACGCCGTGGTTCAGGCCACCGTGGCGCGGGGCGAGGTGCGTCTGAAGGCGGCGCGAGGTTTCGTCCTGGGCGAGATCTCGGACATCTGGGAGGAGGCACGGGCCAGCGGCGAGCTGACGATCGGGAACCGGGTGCGCATCCGCCTGGCGACGACCCATGCGATCCACGAGGCCAAGGACGTCGCCGACGATGTCTACGACCTGGCCGGCGCCTCGGCGATCTTTGCCTCCAGCCCGTTCGAACGGCGCTTCCGCGACCTCCACACGGTGACGCAGCAACTGCAGGGTCGCCAGACCCATTTCCAGACCGTCGGCGCCTTCATGCTAGGCCATCCGGCGGACACGTCCGTGCTCTGAAGCAGGCGCGCGGCCGGACATCATTCGAGGAGGGGGAGGGGAACCCATGGGCAAGCTCGACGGCAAGGTCGCGATCATCACCGGCGGCTCCGGCGGCATCGGCAAGGCGGCGGCGCGGCTCTTCGTCGCCGAGGGCGCCCAGGTCATGGTGGTCGACCTGGGCGAGGAAGCGCTACGCGGCGTCGTCGCCGATATCGGCGGCGACAATATAGCCTGTTGCGCCGCCGACGTCACCGATCCGGCGGCGAACGATGCCTATGTCCAGGCCACCGTGGACCGCTTCGGCGGCGTCGACATCGCGCTGCTGAACGCCGGCATCGAGGGCGACTTCACGCCCCTCGTCGACTATCCGGACGAGATGTACGACAAGGTCATGGCGGTCAACGTCAAGGGCGTCTGGCTCGGCCTGAAGCGGGTGATGCCGCTGATCGAGCGGCGCGGCGGCGGCGCCATCGTCATCACCTCTTCCACCGCCGGGATCCGCGCGGTCGGCGGCCTGTCGGCCTATGCGACCTCCAAACATGCCGTGATCGGCCTGATGCGGGCCGCGGCCATGGAGGGCGCCGCCTCGGACATCCGCGTCAACACGGTCAATCCCTCGCCGATCGACACCCCGATGATGACGGCGATCGAGGGCAAGATGGGCATGCCCGTCGGCGATGCCTCCAACCGGCCGATGGCGGCGAGCACGCCCCTGAAGCGCTACGGCGAGCCGGAAGAGGTCGCGCGGCTGATGCTGTTCCTCGGCTCCGACGACGGCTCCTTCTGCACCGGCGGTGTCTACATGGTGGATGGCGGCGTCTCGGCGGGCAGGCCCTGATTGATCCGTCCCGCCCCCCGGGCGGCGCCGCTCTCCGCCACCCTCTACATGCTGGCGGCGATGGCCTTCTTCGCCACGATGAGCGGCAGTGTCCGGCTCTCGACGGCGGAACTGGACCCCTTGGAAGTGGTTTTCTTCCGCAACTTCCTGGCCCTGGCGATGATGCTGCCCTGGCTCTTGCGCCATGGCCCCTCGGCGCTGAGGACCAAACGCATTGGCCTCTACGGCTTGCGCGCCGGGATCAACGTCATCGGCTTGGTGGCCGGTTTCACGGCGCTGACCATAATCCCGCTCGCCGAGGTGACGGCCTTGAGTTTCACCGCGCCGCTCTTCGGCACCGTCGGCGCGGCCCTGGTGCTGGGCGAGGTGGTCAGGGCGCGGCGGATCAGCGCGCTTGCCATCGGCTTCGTCGGTGTCGTCGTGGTGCTCCGGCCGGGGGTCGAGTCGATCTCGCTCGGCGCGCTGCTGGCGCTGGTCAACGCGTTTTCGATCGCCGTTACCACGGTGATCGTCAAGAGCCTGACGCGCACGGAATCGCCGGCGGCGATCGTCACCTACATGGCGCTGCTGCAATCCGCGCTCTCGTTGGTCCCGGCGCTCTTCGTCTGGCAGTGGCCAAGCGGCCAGACCTGGGTCTGGCTCGTGCTGCTGGCCGGCGCCGGGACCCTCGGCCACCTCTGCTTCACCCGCGCCTTCGCCCGGGCCGAGGTGACCTAGATCCAGCCGATCGAATTCGTCCGCCTGCCCCTGGTCGCGGTCATGGCCTTTTTCGTCTTCGACGAGATCCCGACGATCTGGACCTGGATCGGCGGCGCGGTGATCTTTGCCTCGACCGCCTACATCACCCACCGCGAGGCCCGCCGCGGGCGCTAGACGATCAGCCGGCGGCCTTCTTGCGCGACTCGTACAGCTCGATCATGCGCGCCACGTCCGCCGCGTCCATCCGGCCGAGCGGGCCGTCCGAATAGCTGGAGGCCAGCACGGTCATATCCGCGCCCAGCAAGAACTCGGACGGCTGAATGATGCCGCGCCGATCCTCCCACCAGGAGCCGAGCGCATCGGCATCGGCCCGGGTGGCCCCGTGAGCGATCGGGAAATCCACATCGGCCGAGACCTCTTGCGCCTTCTCGACGCCATCGACGCTGGCGGCGACGACCGAGGCGTCGAGGGCCTTGAATTCATCGAGCAGATGGGAAAAGCCGACCAACTGCCGGCGGCAGTAGGGTCACCAGTGGCCGCGATAGAACAGGATGACGTTGTAGTTGCCCCGAAGATCGCCGGGGAGGGAAAGCGCGCCGCCGCCGACCAGGTTCAAGGTCACGTCGGGAAAGGCATCGCCGATGCCGAGTTTCCGGCCCATCTTTCAAGCCTCGCGGCAAGTTGGTGTCGCCGCCTATTCGAGCAGATATGCTGACGGGGTACAATGAAACGTTCCGACAATTCACGAACCCGGGTGGCAAATCGATGACTGATCGTGGTTCCGAGAGCATCGTCCTCGGTGACGTGGGCGAAGACGAGGCGAGGGGCGAACTGGCGGTGATCTACGGGGAAATCCGCCACTACAAGGGCGTGCCCTACGTCTCCTCGCTGCAACGGCAGTTCGCCTCGCTGCCGGGCGTCCTGGAGTGGGCCTGGGGCGCGCTGCGGCCGGCCTTCATTTCCGGCCGGCTGCCCGAGGCCGCCTGGCGGATCGCCCGGGACCTGGACGTTTGCCAACTGCCGCCGTTTCCGGCCGGGGCGGCGATGCTCCCGGCCGACGACATCGCGGTCTTGCGGACGATCTGTGACAGCTTCTCGCGGGCGAGCCCGGTGAACCTGCTGTTCGCCGGCTGCCTTGCCCGCCTGTTGTCGGGCGAACGGCCCGGCGGGTCGGCTGCTGCCATGGCCCCGTCCTGGACGCCGCCCGCGCCGGTGCCCGATCTGCCGGCGATGGTCGATCCCGCAAGCGCGCCGGACGCCGTGCGCGACGCCCTCGGGGCCTTTGGCAGGGACGAGGGCGAGCAGGCCTTCATCCCCGGGAACTACCGGATGTTCGCCCACTGGCCGGACCTCATCGTGCACTTGGCCGAGGCTTTGCCGCCGCTCCTCGAGAGCGCCGAGGCGGTCCGGGTGATGGAGGGGATGGCGGCGGCGATGCGGATCGAGGCGGGCCGGATCGTCGCCGAACTGCCGCCGCCGCCCGATGGCCACGCGCCACCCGAGGGCCGGGTGCTGGACCTGGTCCGGGGCGCGCTCGCCAAATACGCCAGGACCAGCCCCGAGATGATGCTGGTCCACCCGGCGATCTCGGCCGCGCTGCCGGGCCCCGCCGGTCCCGATTAGCGCGACGGCACGAAGAGGAAGGCGCCGCCCTCGTGGCCTGATTTGCGGATGTCGGAGAAGCGCGGCGTCTGGTCGGCCTCCAGGATCACCGGGCGGCTGATCCGACGGTAGAGTTCCTGGTCGTCGAGCACGCCGTCGTTGTCGGCCAGCGCGCCGAGGAAGGCCTTGGCGAAGACCGAGTGGCGCCCGCCGCCCGAATCCGCCACCGGCTCCAGCCCGCCGGATGCGATCGCCGTCCGCGAGCGCTTTTCGTTCATCCGCTTCAGCCAGGCCTCGCGCGCGCCGCGCTTCGCGAGGTCGGCGCCCGCATCGCGAAAGAGGGTGCCGGAATAACAGGAATCGGCCACCACCAGCACATGGTTGGCGTTCATCGCCTTCAGGTGGCGGGTCAGCGCGGCGTTGGCGATCCAGTCGACGTCGTTGTCCGGCTCGGCATCGATCGGCAGCCAGTAGCCGGTGTCGCTCTCGCGGTCGAGCGTGCCGTGGCCGGCGTAAAAGATCAGCAGATTGTCCTCCGGGCCGAGGTCGGCCCGCAGTTTGTTGACGGCGCGGAGGATGTCGGACCGCGTGGCGTTCTCCAGCAAGGTGACGGCGAAGCCGTAATCGTCCGACAGCACGCGTTTCACCTCGCGGGCGTCGGCCACGGCGGTTTTCAGCTTCGGCAGGTGCTTGTAGTCGTTGTTGCCGATAACGAGGGCATGGAAGGCGCCGTAGGCGAGATCCAATAGTGGTTTGGTGGCGGGCGAGGGCTCGCCACCCTGGGCCCTGCGCACGTCGCCAGGCAATGGCGGCGTCTTGGCGGCCGCCGAGAAGGCCGTCTCATGCACCCAGCCCTCCACCACGCCGGCCCGGGCGATCTTGTGCCAACCCTTGTGCGGCTTGCCGATGATCAGCGGCTTGTCGCCGCGCACGACCTCGCCCACGACCTTGGTGCTCGCGTCGGCGCCCAAATGGATCGGCGCGCGCGCCACCGTGATTTCCTTGCTGACGTTCGGTTGCACCTTGTGTTCGCCCGCCGAGAGGAACATCGCCGGTGGCTGCTTTTTGCCAGCGACGCGCGCCTCCATCGCCGCCCTCAGCTTGCGCAGGCGCGCCATCGTCTTCGTCCAACGGGGCGCCCCCTTGCTGGACGCCGCGTCGAGGCGTTTCCGCGTCAGTTCGAGCAGTTTCCGGAGCCGCCGCACATTGGCGTTCCGCCCGGGTCCCAGCTTGGAGAACTCGGCCGAATAGCGGGCGATGTCCTGTTCGGCGACAACGACGGCGCGGTCGGTCGCGGCCATGGCCGGTGACAGCCAAGCCACGGCGAGAAGACCGAGAATGAGCGCAATGTGCCGCCAAGCCATCGGCGTGGGGATCCCTCGTGCCGCGTTGCCTCATTCGACTATATGGGAGAAGGAATTCAGTCTTCAAATCCGCTCCCCCTCGGTTAACGGTGACAAGCGAACGTGGCATGCTCGCCATGGATCAACTTTGGGATGCCCGTCATGTCGCGATTTGCCGTTTTCGTCCTCGCATCGGTCTTCTGCCTACCACCCGTTGCCGCCATGGCCGCCGGCGAGATCGCGCGCGGCACCCTGGTCGTCGCCCAGTCGACGGCGTCGGCCGACACTGCGATCAAGGCCGCGCGGAGCGATATCGCGCGGTTCGAAGCCCAGGCCAAGGGCATGCGTCCCGGTGCCTCCGGCGCCAAACGGACGCTCAAGCTTCTGAAGCTGACGGAGGGCCGCCTCAACGGCTCGAGGAACAAGTCGCACCCCTCCTGGATCGAAACCCAGATTCGCCTCCAGGCACTGAAGGCCCGGTTGACCGCGCTCGCGGCGGGCAAGACGCCGGGCGCGGCGCGGGCGGCCGCTCCGGCCAAGCAGGCGCCCGCGCCCGCCAAGTCGGCCCAGCCGGCGGCGCCGAAACAGGCCGCTCCCGCGGCGGGCGGCGGGCCAGCCGATCCGAACGTCGAACGGGCGGCGCGCGAGCTGAAGCTGATCGACCGCCAAATCGCCGATTTGCGGCCGAACGACCGCAAGACCGGCATGCGGTTCCACAAGGACCTCGGCCGTATCGCCAAGGCCCTGAATGCGGCGCCGGACAAGAAACATCTCGTCTGGCGGGCGACGGTGAAGGACTACCGCCGCATCAATACCCATATCGTCACGACCCTGATGCAGGGGATCAACGCCGAACTGGATCAAGTCGCGAAACGCCAGGACGCCATGAGCGAACTGGATCTGTTGTCCAAGTCCAAGTCCGACCGGGCCAAGGCCGAGTTGGGGCGTACCTGGACTGCCGCGGCCGCGCTCGGCGCGCCGAAACACCCCGACGTCAAAAGCTTCATCGCGACCTTCAAGGCGATGGAGGCTCGCTTGAACCAGCGCATAAACGCGGCAATCGCCCAGCATGAAAAGCTGGGCGACGTCCGCGCGCGCGTGGCGGAGATCGATAAGCGGCAAAAGACATTCCGCGTGCCGCAACCGCTCCGCGATCCGATCACCGAGGACGCGGTGAAGGCCTATGCCGCGCGGATCAAGACGGTGAAGGCGGAAAGCCAGAAGGATCTGGCCTATCTGCAACGGATCAACGGCTGACGCCGCTCGTCTCCTCGAAAGTCATGGGCCGCCTCCTGCACTGGGTCGGCGCCAAGCCGGCCGACGCCGACAAGAGCGCGGCCCAGTCGACCCAGACCATCGACGCCTGGGTCGAGACAAGCATGGGCCAGGCCGATTTCCTCGCCACCACGGACATCAACGATTCCGGCCATGTCGCCAACCGCCTGCTGGGCGGCGAGCGGCCGCAAAGCACGTTGAAGGAAATGGATGACGGCCTCGCCCGGGTAAAGACCGCCGCCGCTTTTGACGCGGCGATGGAGCGACGGGGCGGGCCCGATCGCGCGGCGCAGGCCGCCAAGCTGACGGCGGCCAAGGCGAGCTATGGCGAGATGGCGGCCACCGCGCTCGCGAATGTGCGCATGCCGAAGGCGGTGCCGGAGGACGACAAGTATATCGATGTCGCCAAGGAGACGCTGGCGAACCCGCGCTACAAGTCGGTCAATCCGCACAAACGGCTGATCATCAAATCCAAGGTCCGGCGCAAGGAGAAGAAGGAGGGTACCGCCTCCGGCAATACGATCACCGTCTACCACTATGTCTGGGACCAGTATCAGGTGGCGACGGCGGAGAAGGACCGCGAAGGTCCCGGCTATCACATCTGGTACACGACGCTGAAATACTTCTACAAGGGCGGCTCCACGACGCCGACGGACCGCTGGATCATCTCCGGCCGTTTCGAGAGCGTGCCGATACTGGAGGAGAACATCGACAAGTAGGCGGTCGCCCTCAGCCGTCGACCTCGAAGATCAGGCAGGCCGTCGTGCCGTGGGCATAGAGTTTGTCGTCACCGTCGAGGATGCTGCCCTGGGCGGTGGCAACGCGGCGGCCGCGATGGATGATGCGGCCCTCGGACCGGAGTTCGGCGACCTCCGTCGGCAACGGCCGGACAAGGTTCAGCTTGAACTCGAGCGTGGTGTAGCCCCGCCCCTTCGGCAGGGTCGAGTGCACGGCGCAGCCCATGGCGGAATCCAGCATCGAGGCGGCGAAGCCGCCGTGCACCGTGCCGAGCGGGTTCAGCATGAAATCCCGTGCCCGGCCGCGGAACACCGCCAGGCCGTCCTCGACCTCGACGAGCTCGTAGTCGAGGGTGCGCTGCATGCCGCAGGCGGGAATGTGGCCATCCCGATAGGCCTCGAGGAATTCGAGCCCCGACATCTCCGCCGCGAAGGCTGCGGCGCCGGGCGTCTCCTCCCAGTTGTATCGGCGCTCCCGCGTCGCCATCAGCCGCGCGGCTTCGGCTCGCGCGGCTCGACCTTGCCACCAGCCTCCTTCCAGGCGCCGAAGCCACCCTCGAAGTGGCAGACGTTGTCGAGGCCCATGTCCCGCACGGTCTTCGTCGCCAACGCCGCGCGCCAGCCGGCGGCGCAGAAGAAGACGAAGCGCTTGCCGCTTTGGAATATCTCGCGGGCATAGGGGCTTTCGGGATCGACCCAGAACTCCAGCATGCCGCGCGGCGCATGCAGCGCGCCCGGGATCGTGCCGTCCCGCCAGAGCTCGCGCACGTCGCGGATATCGACGAAAACGGTGTCCTCCCCGCCGTGCGCGGCCAGGGCCTGATCGATGTTCCAGACCTCGATCTCGGCTTCCGCCTCGGCGACGAGCTGTTTGATACCCTTTGTGATGGCCACGTCCGATCTCCCTCGAGCATGAAACGGGCGGTGGCGATCCCACATCGCCACCGCCCAGTTGTTTAACCCGTATTTCCCGCCGTGCCCATGGTCTCGGCGTCGCCGTCGGAGGCCAACACCCGCGGCCCCGCCACGCTCTCGGGCCTTCTCCTCGGCGATCGACTCGGTCCAGGTAGACCGAGGCCGCGGGCACGACGGAGGGGTGGAGCGCCGGCGACATCCGCGCCAGCTTGTGGAACATGGCGAGATCGTCGAGCGTCGGTGCCCGGCGCACGTCCGCCAGATCGCGCAGGTAGGGCGCGCCGGTCATCGGCACGAAGATGGCGTGGGGTCCACCGAGCGGCACGCTTCGCTTCGGATTACGGGCATGGAGCGTGATCTCGGCGGGAGCCGAGGCGATCAGCTCGCGAACCAGGCCACGATCCAGGCGCACGCGCTGTCCGTCGACCTCGGCGCCGGCGCGGCGCCAGTCGGCGAGTGCGATGTCGTCGCGAAACTCGACGCCGACCTCCTCCAGGATCGCCATCGAGGCGGTATCGATACGCTGGATCTGTTCTTCATCGAGCGGCTCGACCAGCGGCAGGCCGCGCCGAAGCGCCGGCAACATCTCGACATTCGGTGCCCGCCGTTCGTCCCGGCGCGCCTCGCGGCCCCTTCGGCGGCTGGCCATGGCAAGCACGCCGAACGCGCTAGAGTCGATCCGTCGTCCGATGGGCGCCCTGAGTGTCTGGCCCGAAAAGAGTTGAGTGATTTCAGTCAGTTGTGATTCACTGTTTGTATTTAGCAACCAGGGAGACACAACATGTGGACCAAAATCACTCGCCCGAAGTATGAACGCGACCTGCTGCGCTACGCAAGCGACCTGACGGATGGAGAATGGAAGGTGCTGGAGCCGTTGCTGCCTCGCGCCAAAGCGCTGGGACGGCCTCGGACGACGGCATTGCGCGAGGTGGTGAACGCGATCCCCTACCTACTGCGTAGCGGCTGTCCATGGCGCATGCTGCCCCGGGACTTCCCGCCACGCTCGACGGTGCAGCGCTACTTTTATCTCTGGCGGGACGACGGCACCTGGTCCGAGGTCAACCGGCAACTGCTGGTCGCGGCGCGCGAGGCCGAGGGCCGCGCGGCCGGCCCGTCGGCCGGTATCATCGACAGTCAGAGCGTAAAAACCACGGAAAGCGGCGGTATCCGGGGCTTCGACGCCGGAAAGAAAGTCAAGGGCCGCAAGCGTCACATCCTCACCGACACCGGCGGCCTGCTGGTCGCGGTCGTGGTCCACGGCGCCGAGATCCAGGACCGCGACGGCGCGCCGGCGGTGTTCGCCGCCATCCCCCGCCACTTTCCCCGCCTGCGCCACGTCTTCGCCGACGGCGCCTATGCCGGGCCCAAGCTCGAGGGCGCACTGAAGCGGATCGGCCGCTGGTCGCTGGAGATCGTCAACCGTCCCGCGGGCGTGAAGGGCTTCCAACTCCTGCCCCGCCGATGGGTCGTCGAGCGCACGCTCGCCTGGCTCAATCGAAACCGGCGGCTGGCCAAGGACTTCGAGACGGCCATCGAGACCGCCGAGGCCTGGATCTTCCTCGCCAGCATCCAACTCCTCACGCGCCGTCTCGCAAGAGCCTGAAAACACTCGATTCATTTCGAGTCGGACTCTTAGAGAGAATGCTGCGGAGTGCGTCGCTCGCCCTGGCGTGGAAGGCCAGGACCTCGGGATCAAGATCGTGGCGGGATACCACTTCGGCGTTCGACAACACGTCGATCGGGTGGAAATAGCCATCTTCGCGGTATTACCGGATGGCGCCCGCGCTCAAACATTTGGTCATTTCGGCATCCTTCGGTCGGGCTCGACCGCCCGACCGAAGGATAGCACGGGGCAACCGGTTTGCATGGTGCCGTCCAATGCGGCGCGCGTCAGCAGCCAGTCGCGGAAATGGACGACCCCGGCGCGCGCGGCCCGGCCGGGGGTGGTGACGAGATGACAGGGGCCGTTTTCGTCGAGGTGGATGGCGAGCGGCGCCACGAGACGCCCCTCGGCCAGGGCGTCGACGACGAAGGGCGTGTGGGCGACGGCGATGCCCAGACCGGCGACGGCAGCCTCGAGGGCCTGTGCCGAACTGGCGAAGTCGAGCCAGGCGCGGGGCGCGAGCCCGGGCGTTCCGGCGAGGCGCAGCCAGCGTGGCCAATCCTCGTCGCGCGGCGGCGCCGTGACGCGGATCCAGACATGCGCCGCGAGATCACGGGGATGGCCGAAGGGCCGGCGCGCCAACAGCGCCGGACTGGCGACCGGAAAGGCCTGGTTGTCGATCAGCGGGTCGGCACGCCCGTCGCCCGCGCCGACATGGCCCATGCGGATCGCCAGGTCGACGTCGGCGCGCGCCAGATCCTCCAGCCGCGAGGTGGTGACGAGGCGGACCTCGATATCCGGCGCCGCCTCCTGGAATCCAGCCAGCCGAGGGATCAGCCAGCGCTGCGCCAAGGTCGCCAGCACGACCACCGAGACGACCCGTTCGCCATCGCCCGCCGGCCGAAGTTCCCCCGTCGCCGCCCGAATGTCGGCGAAGGCCCTGGTGAGCCGTTCGGCATAGGCCGTCGCCACCGGCGTCAGGGCGAAACCCGCCGCGTCGCGGTCGACGAGCGCGAGACCGAGCTCGTCCTCCAGCCGTCGAAGCTGTTGCGAGACCGCCGGCTGCGTCACGGACAGCTCGCGGGCGGCGGGGGTCACGCCACCCAATCGGGCGGTCGCCTCCAGGGCCTGAAGCGCGCGCAGGGAAGGGAGTGCAGGCCTCACCATAAGCTCACCTAATGAATGGTCGCGAAAAACTAATTTGAAATCAGTTGCTTTTGAGCGTTAACAATCCGCCGGCATAAGTCAACGACGGAACGACGGTGGATTGGCCGATGGAAGCCTGGATCCCGATCACGATCGCCGCGGCGTTCATGCAGAATTTCCGCAGCGCGTTGCAGAAGCACCTGAAGGGACGGCTCAACACCTCGGGCGCGACGATGGCGCGCTTCGCCTACGCCTTCCCGTTCGCGATCCTTTACATGGTCGGGCTGGCCTGGTTCCTCGACTTCGAATGGCCGGGTCTCACCTGGATTTTCGCCTTTTGGGGCGTCGTCGGCGCGGTCATGCAAATCCTCGCCACCGCCTTGCTCGTGCACCTGTTTTCATTGCGGAACTTCGCGGCGGGCACGGCGTTTTCCAAGACCGAGACCGTTCAGACCGCGATCTTCGGCATCATCATCCTGGGCGATCCGCTGACCGTCGCGGCCGGCCTGGCGATCCTGATCAGTTTTTTCGGCGTTCTCGGAATAACGATCGCGCGAAGCGACCTGGAGGCGCACTCGATTCTGGCCAGCGTCCGCGACCGGGCGGCCTGGATCGGTATCGCCTCCGGCGCCCTATTCGGCCTTTCGGGAATTGCCTATCGGGGGGCCGCGCTGGCGCTGGAGGGGGGCGAGGTCGTGATGCGCGCCGCGGTGACGCTCGCCTGCGTGCTGATGCTCCAGACCCTGGTGATGGGGATCTACATGCGGGTGAGGGAAGCCGGCGAACTGTCACGGTTGTTGGCCGCCTGGAGGGTGGCGATTTGGGTCGGCATCACCGGCATGATCGCCTCGGCCTGCTGGTTCACGGCGATGACCTTGCAGAACGTGGCCTATGTCCGGGCGCTCGGCCAGATCGAGTTGGTCTTCACTTTCATCGTTTCGTTGCTCTTTTTTAAGGAGAACACGAACACCAAGGAGGTCGCGGGGATCCTCCTGATCGTCGGGGGAATCTTGCTGCTGCTTCTCGGATAGGCCACCAAAAGCCACCGCCAGGCCACCAGCAGGCCTACCAAAAAAACCACGTCTCGCCGGTCGGCGAGGAGCTACTCGTCGCCGCGTCCCAATTTGGCCGATAGGCCCTTCATCAGGTCTTTCCCGTATCGCTTGGCCGAGAAGACGTTGAAGTGCTCGTCTATGATGTCCTGCATATCGTCGTCCAGATTCGAGAACATCCCGCCCAACTCGCGCTTTTCGGCGTCATAGCGGGCGATCACCGTGCGGCACTTGAATTCCAGTGTCCGGTCCGCAATCGGGATCGAGAAATACATCTCGATCCGGTCGCCCGGTTTGCGGCTGGCGGTATATTCGGCGACGCAGAAGCCGTACGCGCTCCAATCCCTCAGGCTGTAGGCGTCGCCATCGAGGACGACCAGCGCCCCCTCGAGTTCCTCCCGCGAGTCGCGACGCCGTTCCTCGGGCGTCGTCTGCAGGATGTGGTCGAGTTTTTTCAGCTTCTCGAACATGTGCTCTCCCACGCGTCACCTTGCCCGCCGGGCGGATGACCAGAACCTCCGAACAAAGGCCTCCAGGGGGCAATTTAGCCGAAAATACAAACGAATGTCGATGACGGAAAACACTTTTTGATCGCTTCCCGTGTTGCCATGCCGCAGGCGGCCGGGGCGGGCGGGTTCCATTATTCGCGCGCCGTTGCCGCGCCAACCGCGCCACCGGCGATGCCGTCGCGCGCGGCATACCGGATGGCATCGCTCAACGGCAAGGGACGCGAGAACAGAAATCCCTGACCCAGGGCGCAGCCCATGCGGCCGAGCGCCTCCAGCTGGCGGGGATCGTCGATCCCCTCCGCGACTGCGGCGAGGCCGAAGGTCTGGGCCAGGCGGACGATGGCCTCGGTGATGCGCGCGCCGCCGGTGTCCGCCGGCAGGCCGCTGATGAATCCGCGGTCCACCTTGAGGAAATCCAGTGGAAAACTGTTCAAATAGGCGAGGCTCGAATAGCCCGTGCCGAAATCGTCCAGCGCCAGCCGGAGGCCCAGGTCTTTCAGCGCGCGAAGCGTCGCGACCGCGGCCTCGGGGTCGCTCACCAGCCAGCTTTCCGTGATTTCGAGCGTGATTCTCCGGGGATCCATGGCGGTCTCGTCGAAAATGTCGCGAATGCGGGTGACCGTCGCATCCTGGCCCGCATGCGCGCCCGAGAGGTTGACGCTCATGCCCAGCCGCCCCGCCCCGGCGCCGATTTGTCGTTCCATTTCGCCGAGCGCCGAGATCGCCGCGCGGAGCGCCAGTTCGTCGAGTTCGCGAATCAGGCCCGAGCGTTCGGCGATTTCGATGAACTCGCCGGGGCCGATGCGGCCCAGCGAGGGGTGGTGCCAGACCATCAACGCCTCGAACCCCGCGAGGGTCCTGTCCGACAGCCGGACGATGGGCTGCAGGGTCACGTCGAATTCGCCCCTGGCAATGCCGCGTTTTATTTCGTGTTCTCGTTTAAAGCGACCAAGCGCCAGGATTTCCGGTTCCGCCAGCCGTCTGGCGCGGCGCCGTTCGGAGGTCGGAAAGCCTAGATCTTCCTCGAACGGCACGAGGCGGTGTTGCGCGGCGCGCAACCGGTCGATCAGCACGCGGACCAGCATGCTGACCAATGGGTCCGCCTCGCCCAGGTGTTGGCGCAGGAGGTCGCGCTCGACGATGAAAACTTCGGTGTCCATCGTCGCCGTCGCCGTAGCCGAGCGGGGAAAGTCGTCGATCAGGGCGGCTTCGCCGACGATCTCGCCGACGCCCAAACTGGCGATATCCACCATCCGGCCCTCGCGGCGCCGGGTCATGGTCACGTGCCCGCTCTCGATGATGTAGGCGATATCGCCGGGTGCGTTCTGCTCGAACAGGACCTCGCCGGACGCGAAGATTCGGCGGTGCGGATCCGGGCTTTCTGACATTGGCCGTGATTAATCCGTCAGTTTGCATGGCCGTCGGAGACTCCGACATCGGCGTGTCGAGCATCACGCAATCCCCGCCTCGATGGCAAGGGCAAAGAGCCCACGCGGGATGATTTGGCACTCTTTTGACAAGAGGCGCGTGACTGTGTTCCTCTCCATTTGGTAAGTTGACGGAAGTCGGAGAATGCTCCATTGGATGGTTTGTCTGTCGAGAACATTTCGAATTGACCGCTTTATGTACCATATGAATTGACCGCTTCTGTTGTGGTTGTTGGGCCTGTGGATAAGTGGGGAACCCGCCGTGGCGGGTTGTCCACTTATCCACAGGCCGGGCGCGCGTCGAAGCGGTTCACGCGGCCGCTCTGCTGTTCTTGGTTTCGTCGAGGACGGTGCCGTCGGCCTGATATCGGGCCAGCCGGCGGGGGCCGTGGAAGACCGCCAGGGTGCCGCCGGAGTATTCGTGGACCCGCACCGATGCCTTGACGTAATGGCGGCGGTGGCGATCCTCCGGGATCTGCAGCACCAGCCGCTTGTAGCGCACCGTGTTGTCGTTGCCGACGATCCGGTCCTCCTGGATGCACAGGATGTCGTCGAGCGATCCGGTGAAGGGGACAAAGGCCGAGCCCTCGGCTTCGGCCGGCACCGCGAAACGGGCGTTGTGGCGGGGCAGATAAATCTCGCGCAGGAACGCGTTGGCCTCGGCCATCGTGGTGATGGCGGCCAAGCGCAGTTCCTGCGGCAGGCGATTCTGCAATGTCGCGAACATGCGCTCCGAGCGCCCCCGGGCCTCGGGGGAGTAGGCCGGGATCAGTTCGATGCCCAGCTGGCCCAGGGCTCGGCCCACCTGGGTCGGGTTGTTCTTGTCCACCTTGCCGCCGGCCTCGGGCGTGTGCCAGTAGTGCGAGGCCCGGTCGGCGTAGAGCGAGCAGAACAGCCCCCGGACCTCGATCACCTCGCCCAGGGCCCGGAAGCTGCTCATGGTCCCCTCTTCGTCGACGAAGAAGGCCGAGTAGATCTCGCTGGTTGCGTCATCCATGGTGACGATCAGGTCCCACCACTGCCCGGGAACCCATTGGTGGGTCGAGCCGTCCTGGTGCAGCATCATGGCGGGCAGGGCGCGGCGCGGCCGCTTGCGCCGGTGCGCGCCTCGCCGCGGTGCCGGACGTTTGCGCCCGTGGGCCTGGAGCGTCAGGCGGACCCAGTTGTAGCTCCGCGTGAAGCCGTGCTCATCGAGCAGCTTCTCGTGGAAGTGCTTGGCCGTGAAGTCCCAGTAGCGCGTGTCGAACAACTCCAGAACCTCCATCACCGTGTCCACCGGCACCCGGTGCCCCGAGACCTTGCCCAGCCGGCGGTCATACAGACCCTCCGCGCCTTCCGCCTCAAAGCGACCCCGCCAGCGCCGGAACGTTCGCTCGCTCATCCCCAGGATCGACGCCGCCTCCGCCTGGCTCAGTCGCCGCCGCTTCGCGCGCTCCAGAATCTCCTCGAACTTCATCTGCCGTAGTCCTTGCAACACCTCGGCCCGCTTCATCGCCGCCCTCCTCGAAGGCGACGTTCTAAACCGGACAGATCACATGGTACCTACGGCGGTCATATCGTGTGTTAGCGACACATTGGATGGTTTGTCTTGACGAACCAGGCTCGGCGGCAAAGAATTGGATGTGGGTAAGCAAGTTGGGTTGGCGTCGTGTTTGATAGATTAAGCAAAGGCTCAATTCGTGAATTGTATGCGTCACCTTGTTACGGCGGCGGCGAGGCAGGCTCGGTCATTGGCGCCGGGGGCGAGGCCGACGAGGTGGAACCAGCTCAGGTAGTTGTCCAGATAGCGGGTGGCGATGCCGCGGCGGGGACGCAGCAAGTCCTTCAACCGGCTGTGGCGGCTGTTCACCGTCTGCACATGCAGATCGCCCCGAACCCGTTCCCCCATCGAGCGGTTGAGTGCTTCGTGGCTCACCCCGAGCGCGGCGGCGCAAGGTGGATAGCTCGCGCCACCGTCGGAGACCAGCAGGGCGTCCTTCGCGACCACCGGGTCGAGAGCAGCCGTGAGCGCCGCCGCGTCGACCCTGGGCAGCACCGCGCTCACCGTCGTCCCGCTCCGGTCCGCCGCCATGAGAACCGGCACCTGCTCGCGCGAGAGGCCGCGCTTCTTCGCCTTGCCGCCCCGCCGCCGTGCCTTGCGTCCCAGCCCGCGCGCGCCCTTCCGGCTCTCCAGGACGTAGGTCTCGTCCGCTTCCACGATCCCCTTGAGCACCTCCGAATCGCTCCGCGCCGCCGCCAGAAACCGGTGACGCCAGCGGAACGCCGTGCTCACCGCCACGTCGCAGCGCGCCGCCGAGGCCTTCACCGTCTCCCCCTCCGCCAGCGACGCCCCGAACGACAGCCAGCGTTCCTTGTGGTGCAGGCCCGACAGCGGCGTACCGGTCAGCGCGTTGAAGGTCCTGCCGCAGCCCTTGCACTGGTAGCGCCGCAGACCCCGCGCCATACCGCGCGAAACCGCCCCTTCGCTCGCGCAGTGCGGACAGCGCCGGGCCTCGTCCACACCAAGCTCGATCGCGGCCTTCGATGCCTCGCCTTCGCTCCGGCCCGACAGCACCGCGAGCGCCTCGTGCCGCTGCACGCGCGTCAGCCCGCGCGCCGCCGAAAGCCACACCTGGAAACCCTTGCCGTCCATGACCCAACCTCCTGACATTCCGGGCATTCTATCACAAATGCATACGTTTCACGAATTGAGCCTTCTCAATTGCCGCTCGGGCTGGCGCTCGACCGTTTCGGGCCCCGCGCGGTGGTCACCACGTTGCACTGCGCGATCCTCGTCGGCGGACTCGTCTATATGACGGAGAGCGGTATCTCGGGCCTGGCCTTCGGCCGCTTCCTGATCGGCATCGGCATGGCGGCGAGCCTGATGGGTGGCATCAAGGCGGCCAGCCTCTGGTTTCCGCCGGAGCGGCTGGCTCCGATCACCGCGCTGCATGTGGCCCTCACCGGCGTCGGCGGCATGCTGGCGACGGGGCCGATGGCGACCGTCCTCGCGCTCGCGGGTTGGCGCGGCGTGATGGCGGGATCCTTATTCATATGTCTCGTGTTGATCATTCTGCTCCAACTCTGGGTGCCCAGGTTGGACGGGGCCCGGGCGATCCCCCCGCTCGGCCGGCAACTGACCGAGTTTCGCGCGATTCTGACCAGCTTTCACTACTGGCGTATCGCGCCCGTGGACTTCGCCGGCGCCGGGGTCGGCATCGGCTATCAGACGCTTTGGGCCGGGCTATGGCTTCGCGATGTCGCCGGCTACGGGGAAGGGGCGAGGGCCTGGGTCCTTTTCGCCATGTTCGCGGGCGTCCTCGTCGGCAACCTGGGCTTCGGTTGGTGGGTGCGACGCCGCCTCGCCCGGGGCGGCGGAATCGTGGGGGCAACCATTTCCGGCTTCGCCTGCATGATCGTGGCGCAGATCGCGCTGATCCCGCTCGGCGGCGGCGCAATGCCGGCGGTGCTCTGGGTAGCCGTCTCGGTCCTCTTCGCCTTTCCGATCGCCGGCTTCGCCATCGTCGCCGGAGGTTTCACGGCCGATCGGGCCGGGCGGGCCGCGAGCGCCGTCAACGGCTTGCTTTTCGTCGCCGTCTTCCTGACGCAATGGGCCAGCGGCCTGATCATCGAGGCCTTCCCCATCGCCATCGCGGGCGGTTATGCGCCGCTCGGCCATCGCGTCGGCCTCGCCACCGCCACCGCCGTACAGATCATCGCGCTCGTTTGGTGGCTCGTGGCGCCGCGGCTTCGCTCCTAGAACCTTCACCAGAACAATTCGGATCTTGCCTTCGGAGCGTTTCATGACTAATTTGCCGAAAATTTCGACAATAACACGGTTTGCTCAAAGAATGACCATTCGCGTCGGGCCGCTTCGCCTGGAAGACCTCGTCATCCTGGCACCGATGTCGGGGGTGACCGATGCACCCTTCCGCCGTCTGGTGCGGCGCCTCGGCGGCGGCGTCGTGGTCTCGGAGATGGTGGCGAGCCGGGGCGTTCTGCTCCACAGCCGGGAGAGCCTCCGTCGTCTCCGCAACGATGGCGTCGGGGGCCGGCAAATCGTCCAGCTTGCCGGTGCCGATCCAGAAATCATGGGGGAGGCCGCCCGCCTCAACCAGGATCTCGGCGCCGAGATCATCGACATCAACATGGGATGCCCAGCGAAAAAGGTCGTGGGCAAGCTCGCCGGATCGGCCATCATGCGGGACGAGGATCTGGCGGCGCGCATCTTGAAGGCGGTCCGGGCGGCGGTTTCGATCCCGGTGACGTTGAAGATGCGGACCGGCTGGGACCTCGATAACCGCAACGCGCCGGCGCTCGCCCGGATCGCGGAGGACATCGGCATCGCCATGATCACGGTGCATGGCCGTACCCGCGACCAAGGGTTCTCGGGCTGGGCCGATCGCTGCTTTATATCGCAGGTGAAGAAAGCTGTGCAAATACCTGTAATTGCTAACGGTGATATCGAATCCGCCGCCGATGCGCGCGACATGCTGGCAAAATCCGGCGCGGACGGGGTCATGATCGGCCGGGGCGTCTATGGGCGCCCCTGGCTCATCGGCATGGTCTCGTCGGCCCTGAGGGGCGCCGGAGCGGGCGCCAGGCTACCCTCCCGCGAGGCCCGTCGCGAGATCGTCCAGGGTCACTACGAGGCGATGCTGGAGCATTACGGACGCGAGACCGGCGCCCGTGTCGCCCGTAAGCATCTCGGCTGGTATCTCGCTCGCGAGGGCGTGGCGGAGGAGCGGCGACGGGCTCTGATGCGCGAGGAGGCGCCGCGCCGGGTGCTGGCCGAGGTGGCCGAGATCTACCGCGACCTCGACCGGTGGGCGGCCTGAGACCATGGCGGAAAGGGTGCTTCCATCCTCGGCGGAGCCGGCGATCGCCATCGACGCGGTGTTCTCGGCCTTGCCGAACCCGGTGCTGGTGGTGGGGGCCGATAGGCGCCTCCACGATGTCAATCCGGCGGCTGAACAGTTCTTCCACACTGGCCGGGGTCATTTGATCGGCCAAGCGCTGGACGCGCTCGTGCCCTACGGCAGCCCGGTGCTGCCGCTATTGGGCCAGGCGGTGGGGGCGGCGATGACCGTCTCCGAGCACGAGGTCGATCTCGGCTCGCCCCGGACGGGCGCCCGGCTCGCCAATGTCTCCATCGCGCCGATCATCGAGGCGCCGGGCGCCGCCGTCATCGTCCTGCAGGAAACCTCGATCACCAACCACATGGACCGGCAATTGAGCCACCGGGGGAGTGCGCGGGTGGTGAACGGCATGGCCGCTGTCCTGGCGCATGAGATCAAGAATCCCTTGAGCGGTATTCGCGGTGCCGCGCAGCTGCTGGAAAACGCGGTCGCGGGTGACGACAGGGTGCTGACCAAGTTGATTTGCGACGAGACCGACCGGGTCTGCGCCCTGGTCGACCGGATGGAGAGCTTCTCCGACGAAGCGGTGGCGCGAGAGCCGGTGAACATCCACGAGGTGCTCGAACGGGTGCGACGGATCGCCGAGACCGGCTTCGCCATGCACGTCGACGTCGTCGAGCGTTACGATCCCTCGCTCCCGCCCGTCCATGGCAACCCCGACCAGCTGGTGCAGATCTTCCTCAACCTGATCAAGAACGCCGCCGAGGCGATCTCGAGCCCCGGAGGACGGATCGTGCTCGCCACCGCCTTCCGCCACGGCGTGCGCCTCGCGGTCGCGGGCAGCCGGGCCCGCCACGGCCTGCCGCTCGAGGTGACGATCGCCGACAACGGCACCGGCGTGCCGGAGGACCTGCTGCCCCATCTCTTCGACCCCTTCGTCACCAGCAAGCGGTCCGGCACCGGTCTCGGCCTCGCACTGGTCGCCAAGCTGATCGATGACCATGGCGGCACCATCGCGTGCGAATCCGTGCCCGGCGACACCGTGTTCCGGGTCCTGCTACCGGTGCACGAGGGCGCGCGCGCGCAATGAGCGCCGGCACGATCCTGGTCGCCGCCGACGACCGGGCGATGCGCATGGTCCTGAACCAGGCGCTCGCACGGGCCGGCTACGAGGTGCGGGTCACCGGCAACGCGGCGACGCTCTGGCGCTGGGTGGCGAACGGGGAGGGCGACCTGGTGATCACCGACGTGGTGATGCCGGATGAAAGCGGCCTCGACCTGATGCCGCGGATCAAGCAGCTCCGTCCGCACCTGCCGATCATCGTGATGAGCGCGCAGAGCACGCTGCTGACCGCGATCCGGGCCAACGAACGGGGCGCCTACGAATACCTACCGAAGCCCTTCGACCTGGGCGAACTCGCCGACGTGGTCCGTCGCGCCCTCGAGGAAAGCACGCGCGGGGTCGGCCACGTGGCGGAACCCGAGGCGGGAGAGGCGCTGCCGATCATCGGCCGTTCGCCGGCGATGCAGGACATCTACCGAACCCTGGCGAGGCTGATGCAGACCGATCTGACGGTCATGCTGACGGGTGAGTCCGGCACCGGCAAGGAACTGGTCGCACGCGCGCTGCACGACTACGGAAAGCGCCGCCAGGGCCCATTCATCGCCCTGAACATGGCCGCGATCCCCCGGGAGCTGATCGAGAGCGAACTCTTCGGTCATGAGCGCGGCGCCTTCACGGGGGCGACGACGCGGGGTACCGGCCGTTTCGAGCAGGCCGATGGCGGCACCCTCTTCCTCGACGAGATCGGCGACATGCCGGCGGAAGCGCAAACCCGGCTGCTTCGGGTGTTGCAACAGGGCGAGTTCACCACCGTCGGCGGCAACCGGGCATTGAGGACGGACGTGCGTATCGTCGCCGCGACCAATCGCGACCTCCGCCAACAGATCAACCAGGGACTATTCCGCGAGGACCTGTTCTATCGGCTGAACGTGGTGCCGATCCGCCTGCCGCCGTTGCGCGAGCGGCGCGACGACGTCGGGGACCTCGCGCGCGAGTTTCTCGACCGCGCCGTCGAGGAAGGTCTGCCCCGCAAACGATTGAGCCGGCGGGCCATGGAACGACTCGCCAGCCACCCCTGGCCCGGGAACGTGCGCGAGCTCGAGAACCTGATCCGGCGGCTGGCCGCGCTTTATGCCGAGGAGGAGATCGACGTCGACGTGATCGAGCGGGAATTCGCCAGCGCGCCCGCCGCGACGGCGGTGGCCGATTCGCCCGCCGGTGACAGCATCGGCGCCGCGATCGACTGGCATCTCAAGCGATACTTCGACGCCCATGGCGGTGCCCTGCCTCCCCACGGACTGCACCAGCGCGTGCTCCGCGAAGTCGAACGGCCTTTAATAGAACATGGCTCAATTCGTGAATTGTATGCGTCACCTTGTTACGGCGGCGGCGAGGCAGGCTCGGTCATTGGCGCCGGGGGCGAGGCCGACGAGGTGGAACCAGCTCAGGTAGTTGTCCAGATAGCGGGTGGCGATGCCGCGGCGGGGACGCAGGAAGTCCTTCAACCGGCTGTGGCGGCTGTTCACCGTCTGCACATGCAGATCGCCCCGAACCCGTTCCCCCATCGAGCGGTTGAGTGCTTCGTGGCTCACCCCGAGCGCGGCGGCGCAAGGTGGATAGCTCGCGCCACCGTCGGAGACCAGCAGGGCGTCCTTCGCGACCACCGGGTCGAGAGCAGCCGTGAGCGCCGCCGCGTCGACCCTGGGCAGCACCGCGCTCACCGTCGTCCCGCTCCGGTCCGCCGCCATGAGAACCGGCACCTGCTCGCGCGAGAGGCCGCGCTTCTTCGCCTTGCCGCCCCGCCGCCGTGCCTTGCGTCCCAGCCCGCGCGCGCCCTTCCGGCTCTCCAGGACGTAGGTCTCGTCCGCTTCCACGATCCCCTTGAGCACCTCCGAATCGCTCCGCGCCGCCGCCAGAAACCGGTGACGCCAGCGGAACGCCGTGCTCACCGCCACGTCGCAGCGCGCCGCCGAGGCCTTCACCGTCTCCCCCTCCGCCAGCGACGCCCCGAACGACAGCCAGCGTTCCTTGTGGTGCAGGCCCGACAGCGGCGTACCGGTCAGCGCGTTGAAGGTCCTGCCGCAGCCCTTGCACTGGTAGCGCCGCAGACCCCGCGCCATACCGCGCGAAACCGCCCCTTCGCTCGCGCAGTGCGGACAGCGCCGGGCCTCGTCCACACCAAGCTCGATCGCGGCCTTCGATGCCTCGCCTTCGCTCCGGCCCGACAGCACCGCGAGCGCCTCGTGCCGCTGCACGCGCGTCAGCCCGCGCGCCGCCGAAAGCCACACCTGGAAACCCTTGCCGTCCATGACCCAACCTCCTGACATTCCGGGCATTCTATCACAAATGCATACGTTTCACGAATTGAGCCTAGAACATTGCCTGATTGCCACGCGCGGCAACCAGCTAAAGGCGGCCGATTTGCTGGGAATAAACCGCAACACGCTCAGAAAAAAAATCAAGGAACTTGACATTTCAATCGTTCGCGGATTCAAGTGAGGCGATTCTGCAACAGACTGTGCCCTCAGGGTCGCAGTCTCGAGCCTTGCTCGAGGGACCGGAACGACGGACGTGACCAGCACCAGCACGGATAGCCTCACCGACGACTTGGCGCCGCCCGCGCGTGGTGGGAAATCGCGCCTGGCGCGGCGCGTTTCCGCCTGGACCCGGCGCACGCGGCTGGCCGGCAAGTTGGCCATGTTGCTCGCGGTCGCGGCGGGCGCCGCGGGCATAGCCACCTATGCGGCCTGGACCGGCGTCGGGCCCCAGGGGCCCAACCCGAATGTCGTCTTGGGCTTGTTGATCGTCGATCTCGTGCTGCTGCTGCTGCTGGCGGCGCTGATCGCCCGGCAGCTGACGCGGCTCTGGGTCGAACGGCGAAGCGGCTCCGCCGGCTCGCGTCTCCATGTCCGCCTGGTGGCGCTTTTCAGTGTCGTCGCGGTGGCGCCCGCCATCGTCACCGTGGTCTTTTCGGCCCTGCTGTTCCATCTCGGCCTGCAGACCTGGTTCAGCGAGCGGGTGCGCATGGCGGTCAGCGAGAGCCTCGCCGTGGCCGATGCCTATGTCGCGGAGCACCGCAACGTGATCCGGGCCGATGTGCTGGCGATGGCGAACGACCTCAACCGTCTGGCACCGGACATGGCCCGGCGTCCACGCCTGTTCAATTCCTTCCTCCAGACCCAGACCGCGATTCGCTCGTTGAGCGAGGCGACGGTGTTCGATTCTTCCGGTCGGGTGATCGCGCGAACCTCCCTGTCGCTCGCCGCCGCCTTCGATCAGGTTCCGCTGAGCGTGATCGACCGCGCCAAGGAAGGCGAGGTTCTGGTCCTTGGGAAGGAGGGGGAGGACAGTGTCTACGCCCTCGTGCGCCTGGACCGCTTCATCGACGCCTTCCTCTACGTCGGCCGTTTCGTCGACCCCGTCGTGCTCGGGCACGCTGAACGAACACGCAATGTGGTCTCGGAATACGAGACCCTGGAGGGCATGCGCTCCGATATCCAGTTGACCTCGGTGCTGATCTTCATCGTCGTCGCCCTGTTGCTGCTCGTGGTCGCGGTGTGGCTGGGACTGCATTTCGCCACCGCGATCGTGCGCCCCATCGGCGGGCTCGTGGTGGCGACGGAACGAGTCAGGGACGGCGATCTCACCGCCCAGGTGCCGACCACCGGTCTCGACGACGAGATCGGCACCCTCAGCCGGGCCTTCAACCGCATGACCCGCCAACTGGCCTCGCAGCGCGAGGACCTGGTCGAAGTCAACCAGGTGCTCGACCGCCGCCGGCGTTTCACCGAGGCGGTTTTGAGCGGCGTTTCCGCCGGCGTCATCGGCACCGACCGGGACGGCCGGATCAATCTGCCGAACCGCTCCGCCGCCGAGTTGCTGGAGACCGGTCTCGAGTCGATGGTCGGCCGGCGGCTGGACGAGATCGCGCCGGAAATCGCGGCCTTGCTGGAGGAAGCCGGGTCGCGGCCGGACCGGGCAATCGAGCGTCAGATTACATTGACTAGAAATGGAAGGCGTCGCATTCTTTATGTCCGAGTGGACTCCGACCGGGCGCCGGCACGAGACCATGGTGGTTTCATCATCACCTTCGACGACATCAGCGCCCTCGTCACCGCGCAGCGTACCGCCGCGTGGGCCGACGTGGCGCGACGCATCGCGCATGAAATCAAGAACCCGTTGACGCCGATCCAGCTGTCGGCGGAACGGCTGAAGCGAAAATATGGCGAGCGGATCGACGGCGACGACGAGGTCTTCGCCCGTTGCACCGATACCATCATCCGGCATGTCGGCGACATCGGCCGGATGGTCGACGAATTCTCGGCCTTCGCGCGCATGCCGGCGCCGGTGATCCGGCGCGAGGATCTATCGGAACTGCTGCGCCAGGCGGTCTTCACCCAGGATGTCGCCTGGCCGCGGATCGAGTTCGCGCTCGCGCTGGCCGACGACGCGAGCGAAATCGACTGCGACGCACGGCAAATCCGCCAGGTATTGACAAATCTGCTGAAGAACGCCGCCGAGGCGATCGAGGGCCGCGACGAGGGACTTTGCCCCGGGCGGATCGAGGTCGTCCTCCGCGCGGATGACGAGAGTTTGACGCTCGAGGTCGCCGACAACGGCCGGGGACTGCCCGCCGAGGAACGGGAGCGACTGACCGAGCCCTATGTGACGACACGCAAGGACGGCACCGGCCTGGGCCTGGCGATCACGCGAAAGATCGTCGAGGACCATGGCGGCCAACTGGCCTTGGAAGACCGGGAGGGCGGCGGCGCGGTGGTTCGCGTCGTCTTACCGCGCAATCGTTCCGCGCGAAATCATAACGACAATCAAGACCAAGACACCGATACACACGACGGACAGGCGAGAACAGACGGGGTGGGACATGGCTCGTGACATTCTGATCGTCGACGATGAAGTCGACATCCGCGAAATCCTCTCGGACATTCTGCGAGACGAGGATTTTGATACCCGAACAGCGGGAAACAGCGAGGGTTTCTTCGCCGCCGTGGCAGCGCGACGCCCGTCGCTGGTGATCCTCGACATCTGGCTGCAAGGCAGCGAGCACGATGGCTTCGAGCTGCTCGACTTCATGAAGCGAGAGCATGGCGAGGTCCCGGTGGTGATGATTTCCGGCCACGGCAACATCGAGGCCGCCGTATCCGCGATCAAGCGTGGTGCCTACGACTATATCGAGAAACCGTTCGAAGCCGATAAGTTGTTGTTGATCGTCGAGCGGGCGATGCGGGCGGCGCGACTGGAGCGGGAGAACCGGGAATTGCGCGGCAAGGCGGTGCGCGAGACCGAGATCATCGGCGAGAGTTCGCTGATCAGCGGGGTACGCGGGGCGATCCAGAAGGTCGCCCAAACCGGCAGCCGGGTGATGATCACGGGTCCGGCGGGCTCGGGCAAGGAGGTCGTCGCCCGCCACCTGCACGCATTGTCGGACCGCGCCGAGGGCCCCTTCGTGGTGCTGAACGCGGCGATGCTGTCGCCCGATCGGGTTGAATACGAGCTGTTCGGCGCCGAGGTCGGCGGCGGCGGGGACGGTCCCGCCCGCGTGGGCCTGTTGGAGCAGGCGCACGGCGGCACCCTCTTCCTCGACGAGGTCGCCGACATGCCCTACGAAACCCAGGGCAAGATCCTGCGCTGCCTGGTCGATCAGAGCTTCGAACGGGTCGGCGGCGGCGAAAAGGTCGAGGTCGACGTGCGCGTCGTCAGCGCCACCTCCCGCGACCTTCGCGCCGAGATCGAGGCGCGGCGTTTCCGCGAGGATCTTTACCATCGCCTCAACGTGGTGCCCGTGGAGGTCCCGGCGTTGGAGGCCCGCGCGGAGGATATCCCCCTGCTGGTCGAGTATTTCATGGGCCGCTCGGCCGAGATGCTCGGCTTACCGCCCCGGACGATCAGCGACGAGGCCCTGGTCGCGCTCCAGAGTTACGCCTGGCCCGGAAACGTGCGTCAGCTGCGCAATATCCTCGAGCAGGTGCTGATCATGAACTCGATCGAGCATGGTGATGTGATTCGGGCGGAAATTTTGCCCAGGGACGTTCGAATGCCGACGCCCTCCTCGTTGCTGCCCTCCAACAACGAGGAGGTCATGTCGCTTTCGCTTCGGAACGCGCGCGAGGTCTTCGAGCGCCAATACCTCATGGCCCAGGTCAATCGCTTCGGTGGCAACATCTCCCGCACCGCCGAGTTCGTCGGCATGGAGCGCTCGGCGCTGCACCGCAAGCTGAAGGCGCTGGGGGTGCATCACCGCAACGGCGGCGCCAACGGCTCCAACGGCCATGGTGACGGCGGCGCCGTCGGTGGGAGCGGGGCCGGCGCCGGCCAGCCCGCGCTCGCCGCCGCCGAGGCATGAAGATCGTCATTTGCGGGGCCGGTCAGGTCGGCTTCGCGATCGCCCGCCAACTGGCGGATGAACAGAACGATATTACCGTCGTGGACCGGGATCCGGTTTTGATACAGAGGGTGAATGAAACCCTGGAAGTACAGGGAATGCTTGGCTTTGCCTCCCATCCTGATGTCTTGGAGCGAGCGGGCATCGCCGATGCCGACATGCTCATCGCGGTGACCTACGCCGACGAGGTGAACATGGTGGCCTGTCAGGTCGCCCACTCGCTCTTCAACGTGCCGACGAAGATCGCGCGGGTTCGCGCCCAGAGTTACCTGAACCCCGTCTGGCGCGACCTCTTCAGCCGGGACCACATGCCGATCGACGTCATCATCTCGCCCGAGATCGAGGTGGCCCAGGCGGTGGTGCGCCGGCTGCACGTCCCGGGTGCTTTCGATACCATCCCCTTCGCGGAAGGCGCGGTACAGGTCGTCGGCGTCTTCGTCGGCGAGGACTGCCCGGTCATCGACACGCCGATGCGCCAGCTGACGGAACTTTTTCCCGACCTCAATATCGTCGTCGTCGCCATCGTCCGGGGCGACGAAATGGTGGTGCCGACGGGCGATGACCAGATGCTGGCGGGTGACGAGATCTATTTCGTCGCCGACAGCAACCACCTGGTGCGCGCGATGGCGCTCTTCGGCCACGAAGAGCAGGAAGCGCGGCGCATGATCATCATCGGCGGCGGCAACATCGGCCTTTATCTCGCGACCCTGATCGAGGGGGAGGCGGGCGGCGTGCGCGTGAACATCATCGAGCGCAACCCCGACCGCGCCCGCCTGGTCGCCGACCGGCTGGAGCGGGCCGTGGTAATCAATGGCGACGCGCTGGACCGCGAGATCCTGAGCGAGGCCAACGTCGAAAGCACGGAGACCGTGGTCGCGGTGACCGACGACGACCAGGTCAACATCCTCTCCTCCCTGCTGGCCAAGCGCCAGGGCGCGGAACGGGTGGTGACCCTGATCAACAACGCGAGCTACGGCTCGCTGATCGCCTCCCTCGGCATCGATGCCGCGGTCAATCCGAGGGCGACGACCGTTTCCTCGATCCTGCGCCATGTCCGCAGGGGGCGCATACGCGGCGTCTATACGCTTCGCGACGGGATGGCGGAGATCCTGGAGGCCGAGGCGTTGGAGACCTCGCCCATGGTCGGCCAACCTCTGGCCGAGGCCCGCGTGCCCTCGGGCGTGATCGTCGGCGCCGTGGTGCGCGAGGGCGAGATCATCATTCCGCGCGGCGACACCGTGATCAAGAGCGGCGACCGGGTGATCATGTTCGCGCTCGCCGACCGGGTCCGCCAGGTCGAGAAGATGTTCTCGGTCGGGATCGACTTCTTCTGAGCTTCGAGGCGGCTTGGCCGCGAGGGAGGAGGCAATGAGCCGGATTGCCCATGTCAACGGGCGCTATGTGGCGCACCGCGAGGCGCGCGTCCATGTCGAGGACCGGGGCTATCAATTCGCCGACGGCGCCTACGAGGTCATCTGGGTCTCGGGCGGACGGCTGGTGGACGGTGGACGGCACCTGGAACGGTTGGAGACGTCGCTCGCCGCGCTGGAAATTTCGCCCCCCGCCGGCCAAGCGGCGCTCGATTTCGTGGCCCGGGAAACGGCGCGGCGGAACGGCGTGCGGGACGGCATCGTCTATATCCAGGCGACCCGCGGCACGGCCAGGCGCGACCACCCCTTTCCCGCTCGCTCGCCCCGGCCGAGCCTGGTGATGACGTCCAGGCGCGCGTCCGCCCCCGCCCTGGCGGTGACGGAGGCGGGCGTCGGCGTCGCCAGCATGGCGGACTTCCGCTGGGAGCGTTGCGACATCAAATCGATCGCGCTCATCGCCAATGTGCTCGCCAAGCAGCGCGCCCGCGAGACGGGTGCCTATGAAGCCTGGATGATCGACCGGGAGGGCGGCGTGACCGAAGGCGGCTCGACCAATGCCTGGATCGTCACCGCCGAGGGCGGGCTGGTGACCCGGGGCCCCGACGAGCGAATTCTCGCTGGAATCACGCGCCAACGCCTGATCGAGCTGGCCCGGGCGGCCGGAATTCCGGTCGAGGAGCGGGCCTTCACCTTGGAAGAGGCCAAAGGGGCCCGCGAGGCCTTCATCACCAGCACGACCTGTTTCATCCTGCCGGTCTCCAAAATCGACGATACCGTGCTCGGCAACGGTCGCGCCGGCACCGTATCGCTAGCGCTTCGCCGCCTCTACGACGACCATGTCGCCGGCCGCCCCTGAGAGTCCGACTCGAAATGAATCGAGTGTTTTCAGGCTCTTGCGAGACGGCGCGTGAGGAGTTGGATGCTGGCGAGGAAGATCCAGGCCTCGGCGGTCTCGATGGCCGTCTCGAAGTCCTTGGCCAGCCGCCGGTTTCGATTGAGCCAGGCGAGCGTGCGCTCGACGACCCATCGGCGGGGCAGGAGTTGGAAGCCCTTCACGCCCGCGGGACGGTTGACGATCTCCAGCGACCAGCGGCCGATCCGCTTCAGTGCGCCCTCGAGCTTGGGCCCGGCATAGGCGCCGTCGGCGAAGACGTGGCGCAGGCGGGGAAAGTGGCGGGGGATGGCGGCGAACACCGCCGGCGCGCCGTCGCGGTCCTGGATCTCGGCGCCGTGGACCACGACCGCGACCAGCAGGCCGCCGGTGTCGGTGAGGATGTGACGCTTGCGGCCCTTGACTTTCTTTCCGGCGTCGAAGCCCCGGATACCGCCGCTTTCCGTGGTTTTTACGCTCTGACTGTCGATGATACCGGCCGACGGGCCGGCCGCGCGGCCCTCGGCCTCGCGCGCCGCGACCAGCAGTTGCCGGTTGACCTCGGACCAGGTGCCGTCGTCCCGCCAGAGATAAAAGTAGCGCTGCACCGTCGAGCGTGGCGGGAAGTCCCGGGGCAGCATGCGCCATGGACAGCCGCTACGCAGTAGGTAGAGGATCGCGTTCACCACCTCGCGCAATGCCGTCGTCCGAGGCCGTCCCAGCGCTTTGGCGCGAGGCAGCAACGGCTCCAGCACCTTCCATTCTCCATCCGTCAGGTCGCTTGCGTAGCGCAGCAGGTCGCGTTCATACTTCGGGCGAGTGATTTTGGTCCACATGTTGTGTCTCCCTGGTTGCTAAATACAAACAGTGAATCACAACTGACTGAAATCACTCAACTCTTTTCGGGCCAGACACTTAGACACGAAGCTTGCTTTTATGAGCTTCGCCAACCATGTTTGGGTCGTGGCGCGATGCCAGCGACCGGAGACGCGGGGTTGCCGGTAACGGGTTGCATCATTTCCCTCGTGTATCGGGGTCTTCTCCCCCGACGTGGCAAGGAAGAACGGCGCAACAACAAACAAAGGGTTCGCTCCAGCGATGTCAGAACGTTCGCAAAACGTACAGGACGTATTCCTCAATCACGTCCGCAAGAACCGCACCCCTGTCACCGTGTTTCTGGTGAATGGCGTGAAGTTGCAAGGCGCGATCAGCGGCTTCGACAACTTCTGCGTGCTGCTGAAGCGCGATGCCCATATCCAGCTGGTCTACAAGCACGCGATCTCGACGGTGATGCCGGCGGCGCCCGTGCAGCTTTACGACCCGGCGCAGTCGGAGGAGGAGACCGCCTCGGCGTGAGCCCGGAGGCGACAGCGGGCGAGGCGGGGCCGGGCGCCAGTGGCCGCTGTCTCGTCGTCCATCCCGACACCGCGCGCGACCGGGCCGGCCAGCGCACGGCCGACGCGATGCTGGAGGAGGTGGTCGGCCTCGCCGAGGCGATCGATTTGGAGGTCGTCCATGGCGAGGTGGTGGCCTTGCCGCGGGCCCGCGCCAGGACGCTGCTCGGCGCCGGCAAGGTCGAGGCCCTGGGCGACGCCGTGCGCGACCTGGAGATCGAATTGGTCGTGGTCGACGCGCCGCTCGGCCCGGTGCAACAGCGCAACCTGGAAAAGGCCTGGAACTGCAAGGTCATCGACCGCACCGGTCTGATCCTTGAGATCTTCGCCGCCCGGGCGCGAAGCCGCGAGGGCCGGCTGCAGGTCGAACTGGCGCAACTCAGCTATCAGCGCGGCCGGCTCGTCCGCACCTGGACGCATCTCGAGCGCCAGCGCGGCGGCCTCGGCGCCGTCGGCGGGCCGGGCGAGACCCAGCTGGAAGCGGACCGGCGAATGCTCGACCGGCGGATCCAGTCGATCCGCAAGCGGTTGGACGATGTGCGGCGCACCCGCGAATTGCAGCGCCGCCGCCGCCGCCAGGCGCCGCACCCCGTGGTTGCCCTCGTCGGCTATACAAACGCCGGAAAATCCACCCTCTTCAACCGCCTGACCGCGGCAAAGGCCTTTGCCGAGGACCAGCTCTTCGCCACTCTGGACACGACCCTTCGGGGCATCGATCTGCCGAGGGCGGGCCGAATACTGCTCTCGGACACCGTCGGCTTCATCTCCGATCTGCCGACCCAGTTGGTCGTCGCCTTCCGCGCCACGTTGGAAGAGGTGCGCGAGGCCAGCCTGATCCTCCATGTCCGCGACGTGTCGCACCCCGACCGCGAGGCGCAGCGCGAGGACGTCGAGACGGTACTGGACGAACTCGGCGTGTTGGGCGAGGACGGGCCGCCGCTGCTCGAGGTCTGGAACAAGATCGATCTGCTGGACGCCGAGGCCCGGGCGGAGCTGATGCAGGTCAATGGCGAACGGGCCGACCGGGTCGCGATCTCGGCCTTGAGCGGGGAGGGACGCGAGGAGCTGCTGGCTCGCCTCGACGAGGTCCTGGCACCGGCCCGCCGGCTGGTCGAGATCCGCCTGACGCCGGAGGACGGCGCCGCCATCGCCTGGCTGCACGCCCACGGACGGGTCGTGGAGAACGTGGCGAGGGGGGATGGTCTCCATCTCCAGGTCCAGCTCTCCGAAGCCGACCTCGGCCGGTGGCGCAAATGGGCGGGGGAACGGGCCTGGGCGGGCGGGACGGAAATGCCGGGTTGAGTACGGGTTTTCCCGACCGCTGCCGTTCCGACGGTCGCCATTGCCATTTCGAGACCGCCGGACGCAGCCGGAAAATGTAAACAACTCGAGGGCGTTACCTAGCTTTCCAAGACCCCTTGACAGATATTGTCTTCGGCGATATATCGCTGGCACTCACATTCGAGGAGTGCCAGCTACCCAGCTGGCGATCAATGGTCAATAGTGGAGGAAAATCCATGGGTATCAAGCCCCTACAGGACCGAGTCCTGGTCCGCCGGATCGAAGGCGAGGAACGCACGGCCGGCGGCATCATCATCCCCGACACCGCCCAGGAAAAGCCAATGGAGGGCGAGGTCGTCTCGGCCGGCTCCGGCGCGCGCGGCGAGGACGGCCGCATCCAGCCCTTGGACGTCAAGGCGGGCGACACCGTGCTGTTCGGCAAATGGTCGGGCACCGAGGTCAAGATCGATGGCGAGGAACTCATTATCATGAAAGAGTCCGACGTCATGGGCGTGATCGACTAGGAGGGACGAGAGATGGCTGCGAAAGAAGTCAAGTTTGATACCGATGCCCGCTCGCGGATGATGCGCGGGGTCGACATTCTGGCCGATGCGGTGCGGGTGACGCTGGGGCCGAAGGGCCGCAACGTTATCCTGGACAAGTCGTTCGGCGCGCCGCGCATCACCAAGGACGGCGTGACGGTCGCCAAGGAGATCGAGCTCGCCGACAAGTTCGAGAACATGGGCGCGCAGATGGTGCGCGAGGTGGCCTCCAAGACCAACGACGTCGCCGGCGACGGCACGACGACGGCGACCCTGCTGGCGCAGTCGATCGTGCGCGAGGGCCTGAAGGCGGTGGCCGCGGGCATGAACCCGATGGATCTCAGGCGCGGCGTCAACCTGGCGGTGGACGCGGTGGTTGGCGACTTGCAGAAGCGTTCCAAGACCATTTCGACCGAGGCCGAGGTGAAGCAGGTCGGCGCGATTTCGGCCAACGGCGAGATGGAGATCGGCGAGATGATCTCCAAGGCCATGGGCAAGGTCGGCAAGGAAGGCGTGATCACGGTCGAGGAGGCCAAGGGCCTGGAGACCGAGCTGGAGGTGGTCGAGGGCATGCAGTTCGACCGGGGCTACCTCTCGCCCTACTTCATCACCAACGCCGACAAGATGGTGGCGGAGCTGGAGAGCCCCTACATCCTGCTGCACGAGGCGAAGCTTTCGAGCCTGCAGGCGATGCTGCCGGTTCTGGAGACGGTGGCGCAGTCGGGCAAGCCGCTGATCATCGTGGCCGAGGACATCGAGGGCGAGGCGCTGGCCACCTTGGTGGTCAACAAGCTGCGCGGCGGCCTGAAGGTGGCGGCGGTGAAGGCGCCGGGCTTCGGCGATCGCCGCAAGGCGATGCTGGAGGACATCGCGATCCTGACCGGTGGCCAGGTGGTCTCGGAGGATCTCGGCATCAAGCTGGAGAACGTCTCGGTGGACATGCTGGGCCAGGCCAAGCGGGTCTCGATGACCAAGGACGACACGACGATCATCGGCGGCGGCGGCAAGAAGGCCGACGTGGAGGCGCGCTGTGGCCAGATCCGGGCGCAGACCGAGGAGACCTCGTCCGATTACGACCGCGAGAAGCTGCAGGAGCGGTTGGCGAAACTCGCCGGCGGTGTTGCGGTGATCAAGGTCGGCGGTGCGACCGAGATCGAGGTGAAGGAGCGCAAGGACCGCGTCGACGACGCGCTGAACTCGACCCGGGCGGCGGTCGAGGAGGGCATCGTCGTGGGTGGCGGCGTGGCGCTCTTGTATGCGACCCGGGCCTTGAAGCGTCTCCGGACGGCGAACGACGACCAGCGTGTCGGCATCGACATCGTGCGCCGTTCGCTGGAGGCGCCGCTGCGCCAGATCGCCGAGAACTCGGGCCACGATGGCGCGGTGGTCGCGGGCAAGCTGCACGAGGCCGACGACGAGAACCGCGGCTTCGACGCGCAGAAGGAAGAGTATGTGGACATGTTCAAGGCCGGGATCGTCGACCCGACCAAGGTCGTGCGCACGGCGCTGCAGGACGCGGCCAGTGTCGCCGGCCTGCTGATCACCACCGAGGCCATGGTGGCGGAGAAGCCGGACGACAAGGCCGCCGCCCCGGCGATGCCCGACATGGGCGGCATGGGCGGCATGGGCGGCATGATGTAAGCCACCCCGCAACCAACGCGTACCAGGGGGCCGCTCATCGGAGCGGCCCCTTCTTCTTGAAGGAGAGAAAACGCCGCCGATTGTGATGGCCGACGCGGCTGGATAGAATCCTCCCGCGATCGGGGACAGGGAGAAGGGTCATCATGGTCGGGGCGGAATACGATGTTGCCGTCGTCGGTGCCGGGTTCGCGGGGATGTACATGCTGCATCGCGCGGGCCGTCTGGGCCTCTCCGCGCGCGTGTTCGAGGCGGGGCACGATGTTGGCGGTACCTGGTATTGGAATCGTTATCCCGGCGCCCGCTGCGATATCGAAAGCATCCAGTACTCCTATCAGTTCGACGATGCCTTGCAGCAAGAGTGGGACTGGAGCGAGCGTCATGCCACGCAACTGGAGATCCTCCGCTATGCCGAGCACGTCGCCGAGCGCTACGACCTCAAACGAGATATCGCGTTCGACACGCGCATCGTTTCGGCGCGTTATGGGGAAGCGGCCTCCTCGTGGACCTTGGAATCGGAGGATGGCGAAGAGACCGTCGCGCGCTTTTGCGTCATGGCCACGGGCTGTCTCTCCGTGCCGAACTGGCCGAAGATCAAAGGCCTGGAAGGGTTTGCCGGAGAGACCTACCACACCGGCTTATGGCCGCGCGAGAGCATCGACTTCACGGGACAACGGATCGCCGTCATCGGCACGGGCTCGTCCGGGATACAGGCGATCCCGATCCTCGCGCAAGAAGCCCGGGCACTGTTCGTCTTTCAGCGGACGCCGAACTACTCCATTCCGGCCCGCAACGCGCCGCTGGGCGCCGAAAAGTCCAAGGAGATCAAGGCCAATTACGCGCGGTTCCGGGCCGAGGCGAAACTGACCGGGCCCGGGATACACGCCGTTTTCAATCCCGGTTCGGTGCTGGACGCGACGCCGGAGGAATACCGCGCCGCATACGAGCGGCGCTGGCGGGAAGGAGGGCTGACCTTCATGGGCGCCTTCGGCGACCTGATGCTGACCAGGGAAGGGAACGATACGGCGGCGAACTTCGTTCGCGACAAGATCCGCGAGATCGTCGAGGATCCAGAAGTAGCGGAAAGACTTTGCCCCGAGAATATCATCGGCGGCAAGCGGCTTTGCGTCGACACCGATTACTACGCGACCTACAACCGCGACAACGTCACCTTGATCGATGTCGGGGAACAGCCCATCGAAGAGATCGTCGGCGACACCATCGCCACGAGCGAGGGCGAATACGAGGTCGATGCGATCGTCATCGCCACCGGCTTCGATGCGATAACCGGTACCCTCGCCAATATCGAGATCCTCGGTCGCGACGGCGCCCTGCTGCGCGAGCGTTGGGCGAATGGTCCCAGCAGCTACCTGGGGCTGGCCATGGTCGGATATCCCAATCTCTTCACCGTTACCGGCCCCGGAAGCCCATCGGTCTTTACGAACATGATCCCCACCATCGAGCAACACGTCGAATGGATCGCCGACTGCATCGATCACACGATGGCCGGAAATCACGCCGCCATCGAGGCCACGGCGGAGGCCGAGGCGGCCTGGTGGAACCACGTGCAGGAAGCCGGCGCCGTCGGCCTGAAGGCGACCACCGACAGCTGGTACGTCGGCGCCAACGTCGAGGGCAAGCCGCGGGTCTTCCTGCCCTATATCGGCGGATTCCCCGAATATTGCCGTAAATGCGAGGAGGTCGTCGAAGCCGGCTACGAGGGCTTCGCCTTCTCCTGATCCCGTCCTCGACCGCCGTCAGGGATTCCGCGGCGCCTTCTGGAGGCCGTCGGCCAGCACGCCCCAGGACCGTGCCGAATCGCACCAGATCTGAATGCCGGGCTCGACCCAGGAACTGTCGTCGAGCATGCCGGCCTTGATCACGGCGAGGCCGCCGAAAGCCTCCGGTACCGTGGTCAGCGGCCAGCCGCAACGGTTGCAGAAGTAGCGCGAGACCGTCTGGTCCGAGGCGCCGACGACGTCGTAGCGCGTCAGGGTATCGCCGGCCATCGCGATCGACTCGTTGGGCACACCGACGTTGACGAAATAGGCGCCCCCGCTCTGTTTCTGGCAGTCGGTGCAGTGACAAACCGCCACCATGGTGGGTTCCGCGGCGCTCGATTAGCGCACCGCGCCACACAGACAACCACCCGGTAGCGCACCCGGTTCCTTGGACACAAGTTTGTCTCACGCGGCGGGCCTGATTGAGATCGCGGCGTGCCACGCCTGACGAGCTTGAGCGGGGCTCAGGTAGCCGTTCTTTTCGATGATCCACTGGGCATTGTAGAGTTCGACGAAGTCGCGGACGGCGTCCCGCAGCTCCGCGATGTTGCGGTAGATGCGACCATGGATGATCTGTTCCTTCAGCGTGCGATTGAACCGCTCGGCGACGCCGTTGGTCTGGGGCTCGGCGACGAAGGCGTAGGACGGCTGGATGCCCCAGAACTTGATCTGGTTGGTGAAGTGGTCCGACAGATACTGGGAGCCGTGATCCATCCGCAAGGCCAGCCCCCGAGCCGCGCCGGCCGCGGTCGAGCCATACAGCCCGGCAAGCCCCATGGAGATCGGCTGCAGGGCGGCGAAGCGGTCGCCGCGCTTGCAGACATGCCAGCCGACACACTCGGCGTTCCAATGCTCGACGGCGGTGAAGATCCAGCCCCAGCCGTCGTCCACCGTGAACACCCGAACGCCATCGGTGCCCCACATGAGGTTCGGGGCATGAGTGATGATCTCACCGTCATGGGGATTGCCGCCACGGCGGCGGCAGCGATGGGGCGAGAGCAGATTGTTCTCGCGCATCAGGCGGAGCACCCGCTTGCGGGCAACCCGGATGTCGCGACAGACCCGAAGCCGAGCCCAGACCTTGCGGTAGCCCTCGCCCTCCCAGGGCGATGCCTCCAGGTCGGCTTCGATCGCCACCAGCAGCGCCTGGTCCGAGATCGCGGGCTTCGGTCCCCGACGCTTTGCCGGCGGCTGCTCGGCGTGCTGGCCGGAGGTCATGGCGTGGAACGAGGAGCGGGCCATGCCCCAGGCGGCGCAGACCCGCCGCAGGCCGTAGGCCAGACCCGTGCCGGGCGAGGTGGCGGCACTCATCGCCGCGACCTCCGCCGCCCCAAAGGGCCGAAGGTCTCCGTCTTGGCCTCCAGCAGTTCCACCTGCATGGTCAACTCTCCGATCCGCTTCATGGCGCTATCCAGTTCCGCCTGCACCGGATCGCCCTTGCGTTGCTTGAGCGAGGCGTCGATCCCGCCGATCGCTTTCTCACGCCACTGCTCGAGCCGGAAGATCTCTACGCCCAACTGGCGCGACAGAAGTTGCACCGGCTCGTCACGCAAAAGCCGCGGAACGACCTCACGCTTGCGCGCCACCGTCCATCGCTGGCCAAGTCCCAGCGGGCCTGCCGGCAAAGCCTGGCCTGGGGAAAACGTGGACGAGCCAAGCTCGCCCGCATTTACCACAGGCCCATCAACAGCAACTTTCTTCTCAAAATTATCGGCCATGTTCCGGTCCTCCTTGGACACTTCGATTAAGCCAATTCTGTGTCCAAGGAAATCGGGTCCGACTCACAGACAACCACCCGAAATCCCGCTCATTTCTCGATCCTCCCCGTCCCCCCCAACGCGCCGTTTGACGGCACGGAAGACGATATTAAAGAACTAATACCGGCGAGCAGACGAACCGACTCGTCGCTGGCTCACAAACACGACCGTCATCGCGAGGGGCGAAGCTCCGTGGCGATGACGACTGTGTGAACCGAGAGATCGGTTCAAAGGCTCACCGGTATAAGACGCCAATTCAAAGGGGCGACATCGGCGCCTCGCCTTGGAGATGGACCGTGCCGCCGCCGACCATGATAGTCTGGCCGGTGACGAAGCGGCTGGCGTCGCCCGCGAGATAGAGGATGGCGCCGATCAGATCTTCCGTGTTGAAGTTGCGTCGCAAGGTCTGGCCGGTGGCGATGATTTCGACTACGTGCCCATACTCTAGCTGCCTTCGAGGCGCCGTTTGAGGCCCTGGTTCATCAAGTGGAACGCCTCGGTCATGATCTCGTGGTCTTTGTCGTACTTTTCTTGGGCCAAGGTCCCGGTGAAGACCTCCCGGTGGATGAAGGTGGCGCCGCCACCCGACGTCGCTTCGATCTCGAATATGTGCTCGCCCTGCATCTCGGCGCGGTTCGCGCCGCCCTTCCACGAGAGCCGCTCGCCCGGCCGGACGATATCGACATCCGGGCTGAACGCGGCGGTCGTCCCATCCGGGAACGCCGCGTTCACCTGGACTACCTGGCCGACCACGGGCTCGCCCTCGATGCGCACGAGATAGGGGTTCCACTCAGCCCAGCCGGCGACATCGATGAGCACGGCCCACACCGCGGCCGCCGGGGCGGCGATTTCGATGCTGGTTCTAATCTCGTAACTTTCCACGGCTCCCCCTCCCCACGGCGCTGTCGGTTCCAGCCAACGAAGAGTAGCCAGAGGAGTCCTCGACGGCAATGCCTTGGCCGATGGGGAAGGGCCGGCATTCGCAATCGACCGTCGTTCTTCAAAGACAGACCGTGCCGCCGTCGACCATGATGTTCTGGCCGGAGGCGATGATTTCGACGGCGCGGTCGTGCTTCTCGCCCATGAATTCCGACGTGCCCTCGGCCGCCAGCGCCTCCACATAGGCCCGACCCAGTCCCCGGGCCGCGCCCGTCACCACGGCCACCTTGCCGTCGAGTTGCATCTTCCCCGTCCTCCCCGTCCGCCATCTTGCCCGGAGCCTATGTACCGTCCGAGACGAGCGTCAATCCATCGCCAGCACGATGTTGCCGAAGAAGGCGCGACTCTCCAGCAATTCATGCGCCGCGCGCGCTTCGGCGAGCGGCAGACGTTCGGCCAGTACCGGCTTCAGCTTGCCCTGGCCAAGCAGCGCGAGGACATCTCGGATCGCGTGGCGGGGCGCGAAATGCGTGCCGGTAAGCCAGACCTGTTTGCGCAGCAGCCGGTAGATATCGAGCTCGACCTTGGCCCGGCCGATCGATCCGGCCGTCGCCAGACGGCCGTTCGGGGCGAGCGCCTCCACGCTCTGGCGCAAAACATCCCCGCCGACGGTCTCCAGCACCGCGTCGACGCCGCGCCCGTCTGTCAGCCGCAGCACCTCGGCCAGGAGATCACCGCTCTCGTAGTTGACGCCGGCGTCGGCGCCAAGCTCGGCCGCCCGTTCCAGCTTGGCGTCGGAGCCGGCACTGGCGATGACGCGGGCACCGGCGAGCTTGGCGATCTGCACCCCGGCGCCGCCGACCGCGCCACCCGCGGCGTTGACCAGCACCGTCTCGCCCGGCGTGATGGCGCACCGTTGGCTAAGCTCCCAGGCCGTGGCACTCGCCACCAGGGCGGTGGCCGCGTCCTCGAAGGAGAGCGCATCGGGGAGCGCCACGGCGCCGTGCCGGTTGACCTTGACATATTCGGCGTAGGTGCCCCAGACCGTGAGGCCGAGCTTGTCGAAATCGGCGCAGATGTTGTCGTGGCCCTGGGCGCAGAGGCAGACCGGTCGCTGGCAGCTCCCGCTCGACACGGTCAGCACGGGCACGACCCGGTCGCACGGGCGAAAACTCTCGACCTCGCCGCCGACCTCGACGACGGTCCCGGCGCCCTCGACGCCCAGGACATGGGGGAAACGCACCGCCGCATAGGGCACGACGCCGGCCCGCGCGTTGGTGTCGAAGCGGTTGACGCCCGCCGCCTCCAGGCGGATCAGCAGCTCGCCCGGACCGATTTCCGGGGGCGCCACCTCCTCGTGACGCAACACCTCGGGCCCGCCGTGCTCGTGGATGAGAATCGCCTTCATGCCACCACCTCCTCATCGGCCAGCAATTCCCGCACCCTCGGCACCACCTTGGTGACATAGGCTTCCAGGCTGGCGTTCATGGCCTCGGGGTGGAAGCCCGGCGGCACGGCCCAGCCGACCACGTCGGTGAGGCCGAATTCGCGGATGAAACGGCTGAGTTAGCGCGCGCAATGCGCCACGTCGCCGATGATCCAGGTTTGCGGGATCCGCGCCTCGTCCCGGTAGCGGCCGAGGCCGTCGCCGCGCCCGCCCTCCCGGTGGAACTGGATATAGAGCTCCATCCGGTAACGCTCCGCCTCGCGGATCGCCGGCCAGTCGCGCTCCGGATCGTCGGAGACGAGGCAGGGGCGGATGACGCCGACGCGGTGGTGACCGGGATCGCGCCCGGCCGCCCGCACTTCGGTCCGCCAGGGGTCCAGCACCTCGGCGCGGGGTCCCTGGGGCAGCAGGTGGGCCTGGAACTTCGCCGCGCACCGGGCGCCCGCCTCGCTCATCGCGGCGAGCCACGGCGGCGGGCCGCCGTCCTGTACGTAACCCGGGCGGATCACCACATTCTCGAAGCGGTAGCGTTTGCCCTCGAAACTGAATCGCTCGCCCGAGAAACAACGCCGCAAGACCTCCAACCCCTCCTCGGTGCGGCTGACGCGCTGGGGGAGGGGAAAGCCGAAGCCGCGAAACTCATGTGGCGCATAGCCCATGCCGATGCCGATCTCGACCCGGCCGTTCGAGAGGTTGTCGAGCAGGGCGAGGTCTTCCGCCAGCCACACCGGATTGTGTAACGGCAGCAGGCAGATGTCGGTCGAGAAACGGATGCGCTTGGTTCTGGCCGCCATGGCCCCCGCCACCGGCACCCAGGACGGGAGGTAGCCGTCCTCGACGAAGTGATGTTCGGTGAACCAGACCTGTTCCAATCCCAAGCCATAGAGCCAGGCGACCTGGTCGATGATGGCGGCATGGAATTCGGGGTTGGGAATGCCCGAACTCTCGGGATTGCGAAAGTCGTAGACGATGCCGAGGCGTGGCGATGGCATGGCGGCTCCCCATGGCGCGATACGCTGCGGCCATTCCAAGGGCCGGCCGGGCCCGAGTATACGCGCCCCGGCGCATGTCGGCCCGCCGTTTTTGCCGCCAAGGGGCTCGCCACGGCGGTGCCAATGAATATGATGGCGCGCGATGCGGCGAGGGGGCGGCGGTGAGCCAGGGCTATCCCGATTATGATTGTCTCGCCATGACGGCAACGGGCGCCGTCCTCGAGCTGACGCTGAATCGGCCCGAGCGGCGGAACGCGCTGACCCACGCCATGATGGAGGAGATGGGTGACGCCGTCCGCCGCGTCGGGCGAAACCCGACGGCCCGCGTGCTGGTGGTCCGGGGCGCCGGCGGTAATTTCTCCGCTGGCGGCGACATCGGCCTCATGACCGAGATGCCGCCGCCACCACCGGCCGGACAGGCCGATCCGTTGATCGGTCCCTATCGCTACCTGGGCGACGTGCTGGCGGCGCTCGACCGCTTGCCGCAGACCGTGATCGCCCTGGTCGAGGGCCTCGCCGTCGGCGGTGGCTTCGGCATCGCCTGCTGTGCCGACGTCGTCATCGCCGACGCCGGCGCCACCTTCGGCATGCCGGAGCCGCGCTACGGCTTCATTCCCTCCCAGATCATTCCCTTCGTCGTCCGCCGGATCGGCGAGGGGCGCGCCCGGGAGATCGCGCTCACCGGCGGGGTGATCGACGGCCGGGCGGCGGCCGAGGCGGGATTGGTGGGCCGGGTGGTCGAGGGCGAGACGGCCCTGCTGGCCGCGGCCGATGGCGTGGTCGCCGACGTGTTGCGTTGCGAACCGGGCGCCCTCGCCGAAGTGAAACGTCTGGTGCTGGACTGCGCCCGCCACGAGGAAGGCCGGGTCCTGGACGACGCGGCGGAGAGCCTGGTACGCCTGCTGCGCCGGGCCGAGGCGCGCGAGGGCATGGCCGCCTTCCAGGCCAAGCGACGGCCGGCTTGGGCCGAAGAGGGGTGGGAGTGATGCCACCCGAATTGGGACATGTCCTGAGCGCGGAACGGATCGCCGAGATGAAGCAGGCGGGCCTCTGGCCCGACCGCCTTCTGATCGACGATCTGGCGGCCGGTCTGGCCCGTCATCGCGACAAGCTGGTGATCACGGACAACAATTCGATCACCGGGCGCCGGACCTCGTTTTCCTACCGCCAGTTCGACCGTATCACCCGGCGCATCGCGCTCGGCCTGGTCGAACTCGGTGTCGGCAAGGGCGACGTGGTCTCCTGCCAGCTGCCAAACTGGTGGCAGATTGCCGCGATGATCGTCGCCTGCTGCCGGATTGGCGCCATCATCAACAACCTGATGCCAATCTTCCGCGAGCGCGAGCTCGAATACATGCTGCGCTTCGCCGAGAGCAGGGTCGTGGTTGGTCCGGGCGTCTTTCGCGGCTTCGACCACGCGGCCATGCTTCGGGGCTTGAAGCCGGCGCTTCCCGATCTCGAACATGTCTTGATCGTCGGCGGGGAGGGGGAGGAAAGTTTCGAGAGCAAGCTGCTGGAGTCCCGCCACGAGGACGGGGCGGAGGCGGGCGCGATCCTCGGCGCGCGCCGGCCCGCCGCCGACGACGTGATCCAACTGCAATACACCTCGGGCACGACCGGCGCGCCCAAGGGCGCGCTGCACACCTCCAACACGCTCTACGGCAACATCCTGCCGGTGATCGAGGCGGTGGAGCTGGGAGCTGAGGAAGTGGTGCTGATGGCCTCGCCGATCGCCCACCAGACCGGCTTCCTCTATGGCGTGATGATGCCGGTGATCCTCGGCGGGCGCACCGTCTTGCAGGACATCTGGGAGCCGGAAATCGCCGCCCGGCTGATCCAGGACGAGGGCGTCACCTTCACCATGGGGGCCACGCCGTTCCTGGCCGACCTCTCGGGTCTCCAGACGCTCGGCCAGTACGACCTCTCCAGTCTGGAGCGCTTCGCCTCGGCCGGCGCGCCGATCCCCCGCGTCCTGGTGAAAAGGGCGACGGAACGCCTCGGCGCCCGCGTCGTGTCGGGCTGGGGAATGACGGAGAACGGCCTGGTGACGTCGGTCCGCCTGGATGATCCACCGGAAAAGATTTTCCAGACCGACGGGCGCTGCATCAGGGGGATGGAGGTCCGCGTGGTGGACGACGACGGCCGCGACCGCGCGCCCGGGACCGAGGGCGAGCTGCTGTCGCGGGGCGCGGCCAACTTCGTCGGCTATATGAGGAAGCCGGAACTCAACGACATCGACCCGGACGGCTGGTTCGATACCGGCGACCGGGCGATCCTCGACGAGGACGGCTATATCCGCATCAGCGGTCGCTCCAAGGACATCATCATCCGGGGCGGCGAGAACATCCCCGTCGTCGAGGTGGAGGAACTGCTCTACCGCCACCCCGGAATCGTCGACGCGCAGGTCGTCGCCATGCCGGATGAACGGCTGGGCGAGCGCGGCTGTGCCATCGTTACCGTGAAGCCGGGCGCCAATCTCACCTTCGAGGCCATGGTCGAATATCTCCTGGAAGGCCGGCTGGCCAAGCAGTATCTGCCCGAACGGCTGGAGGTGATCGCCGAGATGCCGAGAACGCCCTCCGGCAAGATCCAAAAGTACAAGCTCCGCGAGATGGCGGCCGCCTGGCAGCTCCTCGGATGAGCGGCGACGTGGCGCCGCTTCCGGGTTATACGATTTACGACCCGATCGATCCCTTCGAGAATCGGTCCGGCCCCTTCCACTGGCGCGAATTGGAGGACGGGACCCACCATTTCATCGTCCGGGCCGAGGCGCGCCACTGCAACCGCCACGCCATCGTCCATGGTGGGCTGATGATGACCATGATCGACCTGGCGATGATCGTTGCCGCCAAGCGGGAATGGGAGGAACAGCTCGTCACCGTCTCCCTCAACAGCGAATTCATCGCCTCGGCCCGGGAGGGCGAGTTGATCGAGGCCCGGGGCGAGCTGGTGCACGGGGGCGGAAGCCTTGCTTTCGCGCGCGGCCGTGTCTTCGTCGGGGAGCGGACCTTGCTCGCCTCCAGCGCGGTTTTGAAGGCGATACGGTCCGCCTGGCGAAAATCCTACTGCCCGGCCACCAACCCGTCGAGGCGCGCCGCCGAACCCGGGCGGTCGAAGCTGGCGAGGCAATCGAAGAGCTCGTCCGTGCGCTCGGCGAGAGTCGGCCGGACCAGCGAGTCGAACTTTACCCGGAGATCGTCCCAACTCATCGGATTGCCGGGATTGCCGAGGGCGAGTTCGGTCTCCTCGACCGCCTCGCCGCCGTCGGCGAAACACACGGTAACGCGGGCGGATCGCATGTCGCGTGTCTCGGCGACGCGGAGTTCCGTTTTGGCGATCAGATCGCGGATCCGCGCCTGTTTAAGGTTGCCCTCGGAAAAGTCGCTTTCCGTCGCCAGGTGCCCGGTGAGGCCGAGTGCCGCGCAATAGGCCGTGGAGAACTTGCCCTCGAGCGGCGTGGTCGGCGCCGGCTTGCCAGCGAGCAGGCCGCAGGCCGGGTTGACGTCGACGGCGATCGCCTCGACGGCGCGCGCCTCGACCTCGCCGGCGAGGCGCCGGGCCGCGTCGATCACCGGATGGGTCAGCAGGCAGGAGGCATAGGGCTTGAAGGTGTTGCGCAGGATCTCCCAGCCCTCGTCGAAATCGGGTTCGCGGATTGCCAGGGCGGCGTCCTGCACCATGGCCGCGACCATGCCGCCCTCGGCCTCCAGTAGATCCGGGTTGGCGACGAAGCCCTCGGCCGCCAGCTCGGCCGCCAGGATTCCGTTGAAAGCCGCCTTGCCGGCGTGGAACGGCTTCGACATGGTGCCGAAGGAGGCGGTGATGCCGCCGGTCTGCGTCGCCGCCGCGCCGAGCGCGTTGGCGGTTGTTTCTTCGTCCAGTTCCAGCAGCACCGCCGCCGCCGCCGCCGCGCCCAGGCAGCCGAAGACGCCGGTCGAATGCCAGCCCCGACGGTTCAACGCATCGCCGATGCCCCAACCGATCCGCGCTCCCGTCTCGAAGCCGGCGACGAAGGCCTGCAGAATCCGTGTTTCGTCGCGCCCGAGGTGGGTGCCCAGCGCCAGCGCCGCGGCCCAGGTCGGTCCGCTCATATGCGCCACCGCGCCGACGTGGGTGTCGTCGTAATCCAGGCAGTGGGCCATGGTGCCGTTGACCAGGGCCGCCGGCGCCGGCGCCATCCGGCCGCCGAGCAGCATCCGCCCCCGGCCTTGGCCGCCCCAGCCCGCGACGACGCGGCGGGTCGCGGTCTGCGCCACTTCCCCGCGCGCGCCGATCGCCACGCCGCACCAGTCGACCAGGCACCTCCGGGCCGCGTCCAGCACGTCGGGCGGCAAATTCATGCCCGGCGCGCGGGTGATGAAGCGGACGGTTGCGGCCATGTTGGGGGCGAGCGTAGGCATCGGGGCGTCTCCCTTGGCGGTGATGGGAGCGGAGAGTATAGCGCTCGCCGTGCCGTCGGGTACCATGCCGCCCGCCGCAAGCGGCGAGGGAGGGGCGAGATGCGACGATCGAGACTGCCGGCGGGTGGCGCCAAGGTCTTCCAAACGATCCGCGCCCGCCGCGCCGAGGCGGAGGGCAAGGGGATGCGGCTCCTCGACCTTTCGATCGGGGAGCCGAGGGGCCCCGCGCTCATGAGCGCGCGCCGCGCGGCGGCCGAGGCCGTGATGAGCGACGAGGAGGCGATGCACGCCTATCAATACAACGCCACGCCGGCGGTGCCCGATTTCGCCCGCCGCTTCGTCGCCGCCCACCTGCCCGGTGAACCGCCCGCCGGCGAGGTCGCCTACCTGCCGATCCCGGGCATCAAGCCGATCCTGGGGCTCTTGCCACTGGCCTGCGGCTGCGCCGCCCGGCCGCTCGAGGTGCTGACCACGACCCGGCCCGGCTATCCGATCCCGGCCGACTGGTGCGCCTACCACCCCGAGGTCGCCCACGCGGCAATGCCGCTCGTCACCGCCAACGCCTTCCGCTTCGCGGCCGACGACGTGCCGGCGAGCGCCGGCCTCGTGATGATGAACTACCCCCACAACCCCTCGGGCCAGATCGCGACGGCCGAGTGGTTGGAGGCACTTTGCCGTCATTGCGCGGCGAACGATATCCGCCTCTTCAACGATGCCGCCTATATCTGCCTCGCCCACGGCGAGGAGAGCGTGGCGCTGGCCCAGATCGCGCCCGACCACCCCGAACTCTCCTGGGCCGAGGCCTACACCGCCGCCAAGCTGATCGGCAACGGCACCGGTTGGCATGTGGGGGCGTTGGTCGGCTCCCCCGATTTCATCGCCGACATCGCCGAAGTGAAGGGCAAGACCGACGCCGGCCTGGTGGCGCCGATGGCGGCGGGCGTCGTCGCCGCGCTGGAGGAAGACCAGGCCGGAATCGCCGAATACCGCGCAACCTATCGGCGCCGCCTGAAGGTGCTCTCGCGCCTGTTGACCGATTGCGGCATGCGCCTGGCGATCCGGCCCCGCGCCGGCTTCTATACCCTTTGGGAGACGCCGACACATGCCTTCGGACGCGAAATCGCCGGCGCGGAGGACTTCAACCTGGCGATGATCGAGGAGACCGGCGTCGTCGGCGTAAACTTCGCGTCCTGGCTCCGCTACGCCGTCTGCGCCGACGTCGAGGCGATGGCGGACGACCTCGGGGCGGCATTCCGTCGGGCCGAGGTATCATACGATTGAGCGCCGCTTTTCGCGCCGACGTCGAGGTGATGGCGAGCGACCTCGGAGCGGCTTTCCGGCGAGCGGAGGTATCGTACGATCGAGCGCCAGCCCGGCCGGGCTGGCGGATGGGGTGTCCGCCCACGAATCGCCGCTAACCTTCGTCAGCCTTGCGTTTCAGGATGCCAGGTAGGGCTTGCCCATCATTTTGCCCATCATCGGCCACCGGGTCAGAGTACAGGGGGGGGGCCGCATTTTGCGGCCCCCCCCTTCGTGTGCCGCCAGGGCAAATCTCGCCGACCTCAGCCGCGCCGGCCGAATTCTATGGGGACTTATAAAGAAAGCTAGACAAGATCCTGCAGCGCAAATCTACGCGCTGGATTATCGATCATTGATTGAATCTCCTATTTGCTCGAAATCTTTTCAAAAAGATCGGGCCAGTCCGGGAGGAGGGCTAGTTCAACCAGAAGCAAAGGTAAACAGGTCCATTTTGCTATATCAGATGCTGTTTTTGATCCACTATTTATGGCTTCTACGGCTTGCACCCGTGCCGCCTCAGGAAAAAGAAATCCTAGCGCTTGGTATACCGCGAGTCTGTCGTTGCCGGCCATAAGGTCAGCAATGCCATAATTTTCCGTCGAACGAGGCCCCAGCAACCCTTCGAGCAAACCCAGCACCTCCTCTTGAGTGTTGGTTTGCTCGAACTTTTTCTCACAAATATGCACCAGTTCCTTACAACAAATGACCCTCTGCCATTCAACGCTAACATTGCAACTAAAAATTATCAGGGTTGTGAAGTGGGGTTCGCCATACACTTTCGCCCGTGTAGTGTACTGATAATAAACGCCAAGTAATTGTTTTGGGTCCGTATTCTCCGGCACAAGGATAATATTACCTTGATGCCCGTTCTCGGTGATGATGTTGACCACGTCAGACACCTCGATTGGCATGGAATCGATATTTGATGTGCCGTCGATGATCTTTTTCAACATGTTCCTAATATTTTAAAATCAGGCCCAAGAAGATTCTTGGGCCTGGTGTCGATTTATATGCGAATCCTGCTTTACCCGGAGGGGTTAAAATCCTCGAGTTGTACCTTTCTCTGTCCGGTGGTGGGCGGATTATGAGACATTTCCCTAGACAACACGGAGCGAATTGCATCTGCTGCTGCGTCACTTAGGTGGTTTGCTGTCAGCCCACGGTCCGTCCCGGGGAAAAACTTGATGTTTACAAGCTCCCTTCCTTCTTCAAATAGAAGCGAATGGAGCGTACCTTCCTTGCTCGCATTCATTGTCTTAGCTCCCGTGGATCTCCGCCTTTGCGGCGTTGTCAGATATTAGACACACGTTACCCCGGAACTCTATCCTGGCAGTCAACGTCCGTCAATGGCCGGATTTCAGCCCGCTATAGCGCAACCTCTTCCCGACCATCCCGGCAACGACCGATTGCGTTTGGTCGATCGTGTCAGCAGGGCGGTCATTATGTCGCCCAGAGAACTCGTTGATGTAGCGGCCAAGTGCCTCTCGCTCATGTGGCTGTTGTAATTCCGCTCCGTCAAGCTTTCTTTGTAAGCCCCATTCTATGCACGACGAAGGCCGCGAGAATCGCCGTTAGGGGAGGCGAAAATAGAAGCGGCCCGGAATCGGGGGAAACCGGGCCGCTCTATCCAGCCGACGAGGGGTGAGCATCACTTCCCCCCGCGCTGGCCGAATTCTATGCAGCGTCGACCATCAACCCGCTGAGGCCCGCCGCCTTGCCCGGGTCCATGCCGGCACCGACCATGCTTTGAAATGCCCTCGCCCGGCCGGCGATGTCGGAGGCCCGCAGTTCGTCCCACTCCAGCGCGATATCGCCCTCCAGCTTCGCCGCCAGCTCCGCGACCACCAGCCTGCCGAGAGGCGCCACGGTCGCAAACAAAAGCTGACGCCACGCTTCTCGGCCGGCGGTTCCGTTCGGGTTGCTGCTGAACAAAACCGGCGGAACGCCACACGCGGCCAGGACCTCGCGGGTGGCGATCTCATGCAACGCCACCAACGCGGCCGGGGGATCGGCGCCGATTCGCCGGGCGATCCAGCCATCGTTGGCGCCGGCCGCGCCTGGCGCCATCGATTGCTGAGTTTCAACCGTGGCCAGTTGCCCCTTGAGCTTTTTAAGATCGCCCTTGAGCAATTCGATCGTCGGATCATCGCCCGGCACCGGCAATGGAAGCAGGGAGCCGCGCGGGCCGCTCGATTCGTCCGCCAGGGCGGCAGCGGTTTCAGCCGAAAGCCTTCCGGCCATCCGCGCGACTTGAAGGGGGCCCACGCCGCGCCAGGGCGTTTCGGGATCGGTCGCATAGGTGAGATGAACCACCCCGGACGCCGGTAGATCGGTGAAGGTGATTAGCTCGCCCGGGCCGGTCGCCGTCACCCGGTAGGTCCATTGGTCCGGGTCGGCGCCGCCGTAAACATCGTGGGAGCTCGCCGGCAGGAGCTTCACTTTGCCGTCGACCACCACGATAACAAACACGATTTCGCCTCGGCGAATCAGGGAACGCCCGATCAGCGTCATGCAAGCGGGGCTCAGGGCGTCCCGCATGGCATCCGGGGCTTCGACCTGGGCCGCCGCGAACGCGCGCCCCACGACGCCCGTGGCGGCCTCCAACGCGCTTGAAGCGGTCGAGGTGATCGCCTGCCCGCTCGCCTGCCCGGCCAGGACCTCGATCAAGGCGGAGGTATAGCTGCTGTCCGCGCGCTCCTCGCGCTGCCATGGCCACTTCATGAAGTCACCTCGCCTTCGCATTCGATGCGAAGGAAGCGCCTGCGAGCGTCCCGCTCCCGGGCCTGTTCAACGATGTTGGTGGCGGAAAGAGTCGCCGTTCCCTCGATCACGAAGATTTGGCTCGCGGTCGCCTCGGCGATCTCCCGGCGCCAACGGACCACATAGGTCCGGGCGGCGGTGTCGAGCTGCCCGCCGGCCTGCGCCGCGTCTAGCAAGCTCGCGTCCAGGCGGGTCGCCCAGACCGGCCAATCCGTTGTCACATTTTCCGCCTCTCCGAAATTGTTGAAGTCCGCGACGATGCGCCGGACGATGATTCGGCGGTCGAGCACCAGCATCAGCTACGCCCCCCAGCGGAGAACGCCGCCATCCCGAACGACCACGGTTCCATCGGCGAACGTGATTTGGAGCCCCTGCGGCACCCAATTGATCCCGACAATCGGATTATCCGCGCTGCCCCTCGGCTGTAGCCGCGAAGCCGCCGCAACGGCATCGCCTGTCGAGCCGGCGCGAATCACCCGATAGGGCAGCAAAATCATCGCCGCGCCCGAGCTGCGCAGCGCATCCGAGTACATCAACGCCCGGCCGGCGTTCGGCTGGTCGAACAAATATCCGCTAAGACGGATTACCGCCTCGTTGACCACCGCATCCGGGGCGTCGTCGAAGGCATCGCTCAGGTGCCGGGAGACGGCCACCGTGGCGTAGGACAGCAACCTCGAGGCCTCGGCGGTTTCCTCGGCCGAGTCGCCGAGCCGGAGCGCCCCGGATAGCTCGGCTTGCGTCAGGGTTACAGCCATCGGCGCACCCTCCGCACGGCCGGCGCGGGGAAGTCGGCCGCCCGCAAATCGACGTCGGTTTCGGAGTAAGCCGGCCGCGTGACGAGGCTCAGCTCGTAGAGCACCGCTTGCCGGATCACGCGCACCTGGACGGCCGAGTTGCCGGGCTCGGGTTCAAGGCCCTCGGCATCCGGCACGACGTCGCGAGGCGGAACCTTGAACCCCGGGGAGACGCCGCCGACCAGGCCGGCCCGGATCATCCGCACGGTGTCAGCCATGTAGCCCGGCATCTCGTCCTCGGCGGGAAGATCCACCTCAAACTCGATTGCCTCGTTGGTGCTGCTGATCGTCGCGCTGCCGCTGCGCATGTCGCCAAGGGGCCTGTCAAACGAATGCCCGCTCAGGACATGGACGTTCCGCCGCTCCATTTCCTGCCGTAGCAGCTCGGCGCGCGCGCGCTCCAAAGCCTTGTTCGCGATGGCGGCGTACTCGGTTTGAACCTGCTGGAACGCCCGGATTTGCCAGCCGAAAGCGTCGCCGGCAATGCGCTCTTTCCGGGTCCGGCCACGGTCGGAAACCGTCGCCATTTTATCCCCCGCGCCTTGCGAGTAGCGGAACCTCCCGCCTAGACGCCGCCCCCCAGCCCGGATTTCGAGCTCGGCGGGCCAGAATGCCCGCGTCTCCATGGCATCGCCCTACGCGACAAACTTGATGCGGGCGAAGTTGGCCGGCCGTGGGAGTCCGAAATTCCAGAAATAGTTGAGGGTCAAAACGACCTCGCCTTTGGACGCCGACGTGTATGGATCTCTGATCAATTCGCCACTGTCCCATACGGGCGCGACGCCGGCTCCGTCGATGCCGCGGCCGCGCCCGACGAAGGCGCCGAAGGCGTTGGCCGTGGTGACGGCGCTGACATCCCCTCGGACGCCCCAGCTCATGCCGCTCGCCATCAAGAATTGAGCGATGGTCTGGTTCTCGGCGGCGGAGTTGGCAACCGTGGTCATCCACAGCGTGTTCGCGCCGACGCTGGCGACGATCCGAAGATCGCTGGCGCCCTCGGCGTGCTTCCCGTCGATCAGCTCGACCAGCGCTTGCAGAGTATCAGGGCCCTTGACCTTGGCGGCTTGGGTGATCGTCTTTTCGACCACGTTTGCGGCAGTCTGCAAACCGGTGATATCGGCCGTCGTGCCGGTCGCGGTCGAATCGCCCTGGAAGACCGCCAGATCAACCGCCTCCATGAGTCCGGCCCGGAGGTCCCTCGTAATGGCCTCCTCCAGCCCCGGGAGCCGCAGATCGTCCTCCCTGGAGAAGATCGCGTGAATGGCGTTGCGGGTCGGCTTCAATTCCGTAACGCCGATTGTCCAGGTCGCCGCCGCCACCGCTTCGGAGCGCCCGCGCTGGACGCCCGCGCCGCCGGCCGTGGTGACGGGATAAGCCGCGATCCCGGTCCCGACCGACCGGAACGACACGCCGACGCGCGCCGCCGAGGAAGTCGCGAACAAGCGATCCAGCCACGATTGCTGAGCCGCCCCCGCGTCGACGTTCGTGGTCTCGCGAGTTTCGAGGGGAGGCGCCAGCATTTCGAGCGGGAAACGATTCGCCGGAATGCCGATGGCGTCGTTGTATTCGCCCTCGGCGCCGGTCGCGCCGCGCATTTGCAGCGCCGCGCCGGCGTACTCGCCGAAGCTGACACGCTCGCGAAGCGCGCGTAGCTCGCGGCCCTCGGCATCGTCGCCGTCGTTGGGCGTGATGACCGGGTCGCCCTCGGCGACGATTGCCGCCCGAGTCTCGACCTCCAGGTTCTGCATGGAAGTGGTGAGCGTCGTCATTTCGGCGCGCTGTTCGTCGGTAAGCTCGTCCAGCGCCAGCAACACATTGAGCGACTGGCGAGTCTCAGACTGCTTAAGCTGGAGGCGTTGGAGCGGTGTCATTTCTGGTCCCTCGATACGGTGAAGAAGAAAGCACGATCTCTTGCTCTATCTCATCAGTATCGAAGGCAGACCGGCGCGCCCGATCCGCACCGCATAAGCTAGTATATATTGGACCGCCTTACAAGCGCCTGCCACTCGCGCTGCTCTTTAGAAACCGGGCGCCTGTTTTCCTCCGCCGTTTTCAACACGTGGCAACCGACGCACAAAATTTGTAGGTTCTCCATGTCGTAGGGATCGCCGCCCGATTCGCGTTGCATCGGCGTGACGTGGTCGCATTCTAGCCTTCCCGCCTTGCCACATTTCCGGCATCGCCAGCCGTCCCGGTCGAGCACGGCGCGGCGCACCCGAGCCCAGCGGCGAGGATGCAGCCGGGTGACATGATTGCGGCTCACGAGACGAGGCCCAGGTAGGCGCCCCGGCCGCGCGGCTTGGCGAGGTAGCGGCCAAGCGATCCCGCCCCAAGGGTAAGCGCCGCAGCGACGTCGTCGCGGGCGGTATTATTGTGGCCGTCCATTTTCACAAGCCGCATCGATCCCGCATCGTCGTTTTTTACAGCCGCCACTGACAAGCTCGCTATGAGCAGGGGACGGCACGCCATGGTGGGGACCACCGGCCCGTCCAGGAACAGCTTACGCACGGTTCTAATATCCTCGGATGCCTCGCTCCAGCGGGTAACGCGAGGGATCACCTGGATACCCCGAGCGTGGTCCAGCAATTCGGCCAGACGAAAGCGGTCGCAGATAATGTGGTCGGGTGGTCCCCATGCGGCCCGCACCGCGTCCAGCAATTGCGTCACCGGGGGGACCCGCAAGCCCTTGGCGACGTGCAGCAGCCCCGCATCGACTAAACGCTGATAGGTTGCCTTCGGGACCCGATCTCGCTTTTCCTGGGCATCGATGGACGGAAGGCCTGGCGCGACTGCCAGCGCCTCGCATCGGACGCTCGACCACAAGGCGACGGCCGCGGACCAAGCCCGGCCGCCGCCAAGATCGATCCCGACGATTGGCCGGCCATCCGGGGGCGGCACGTCGCGAGCACAAGCCGTGTTGAAATCGTCGACGGACAGTAACATCGTCGACTCGTCCAGTGTCGGGACGTTTAGGCGATAGCTGAGGAAGCGGGCTTTGAGCCGGCTGTCGCGCCGGGCCTGTTCGCGTTCCTCTTTGAGCACCGCGCGGCTGTCCGCGAACGCCGCAACGAGCGGATTGCACCGCCTGATCTCCGGCCAGCGATCCCACTTGGAAGGGTCGCCACGAAGCGCCATGACGAAGGTGGACCCTTGAGTGCCATCCTCAATCAGATCGTGCCACCAGCCGGCCGTGGCCGGCGCCAGGGTGCCGATCAGAAGGATTTTGAGCGGGCTAAAAGGCTTGCCGCGGGCGGTTGTCAGTGCGTCCCACATTAACAGCCCGCCGTTTACCTCCCAGCTTCCTGGTTCATCGCATATCGCCCACGGCGTGCCGACCAAACCCATTGCGCTTTTTCCCGACGAGCTGATCACCCGAAGGCGCGTATTTGTTTGCTTGTGGACAATCCCGATCCGCGAAACGCTGTCGAGGAAACGATACTCGCCGGTCGGTTCTAAGACCTCGCGAGCAAATCGGTGAACAATCCGAGCTTGCTCAACATTTGCGGCGCACAATACGGATTCGGTCCCCGGTCGGAAAAGCTCGTCGTTCGGATCCAGGATGCGCGCGACGATTACACCGGCGAGCCAGGATTTTCCATTTCCTCGAGGCAAACTCAGCGCCGCCGTGCTGACGCCGGGCGCCAGCGCAGCCTTCAGAAACTTGGTTTGGAAGGGTCTTAGTTGCACAGAAGACCTCCCCGTACGGCAGTAGGCACCCCTCGCCCGGGATTGTCAGGGGTCCCCACGGGGCTAGGCGCTGCCCTCGGTAGCCCGGACGATCTGGATCGTCCATCCGTCCTCCTCAAGCTCCTCGCGCAAGCTGCGGCGCTGTAGGGGCGCGTTGATGTATTTGATGTGCGCTTTGAACGCTTGCCGCATGCTCTCGTCCTCGGTGCTGTCGAGCATCTTTTGGGTCTGCCGGACAAGCCCCCTCAGCCATTCGCCATTCATCAGGAAATCGACTGTGAACAGCTCCGGAATCGTCGTGTCGGTTATCGCCTAAGCCCCTTCATGGAGTTCGATACGCCCCACAACGGCACCCGCCCCCAAGCGCATTCGGTAGCCGGGTCAACCCGATACGCTGTGGCCATTGACGATACGGTGCAATTTGTTGAGTATGGCGAGTTTCCTTTGGTCTAAGGGGTCCAAGGCGGCCAAGCATAGCGCAGCGCGCATCCGCTCGGTTGCGTTCACCCCATCGCCGCCTATGGCGACATCTTCCAGCGTCTTTTTTAGAGCTTCCATAGCGCGTGCGGTTTCGTCGCTCATCATATACTCCTAATGTTTGGTGGTATCCGGCGGCGACCTCTCGCCGTCCATTGCGCACGACCACCAGTCGGATCGGCGCATCGGCACATAGGTTGTACGCTGCCAAGGGTGTCAAGGATAGAGGGGGAAGCAAGGCCCCCCAAGAGGGGGAATAACTGTATTGGCTTTTGTCTCACGCCGCTCGCCAGGCTACCGCTGAAGCCAAGGCAGCGCCTGTGCGCGGTCGTTGACGCTGGCGAGGGCCTCGCCTGTCATTTCGTCGGTCATCGTTTCAACTTCCTGCTGTGTCGTGGGCTCGCAGCGTGCACCAAGCGCTGAGCGCGCCGAGCGTTTATACCTAGCTGCCGGAGCGTCGCGAGCCAAGCGCCATGCCCCACCCGGCCCTTGGCGCGCGCGAGGAGGCGGCCCAAACGGTCAGCGTCGCCTGCGCGGTCAGCGCCCAGGATTTTTTCCACTAGCGCCGGAAAAGACTGCTGTTCGTGCTTCAGGTCACGAACCAGTCTGCTCGCCTCGGTGGAGGTGATCGGCTCTGCCACCTTGGCGATCAGCGCCGCGCTCGCTCGCTTTTGACGTGCTGTGGCTTCCATTTCCTATCGCCTCGATTGGTGGGGATCGGAGTCCGGGCGCAACAGTCCCTTCCTTCTGATATACGACAAAAACGACGTATATCAGAAGGTTGGGCTTTTCGCCGCAGCACGCCTCGACCGGAGCCGGACCGTCGCCACGGGCGGGTTGCGCGCGGCCCATGTGGGCCTGCCGTCGCCGCATACCTCGGAGCGCTTCGCTGACTGGCCGTCAGCGCTCTCGCCGGTCTCCGCCGCCGCCGATCAAATCCCGGGTGCCCCCCGGTCTTCTCCTGCCGGCTTAGCCTCGGCTGCGGGTCTGAGAACCCTCCCTGGTTCCCGCGAGAATTCTGTTGCGCCCCAGGTGCAAAGTCGCCCACAATGCGCGATAGCTAGATCGGCGTTGTGGTCGCGAAGCGTCCAGCGCAACAGGGGCGGCCTATCGGGGCCGCCCTTTCCGTTTCTCCCTATGCCGCCGCCGCTTCACCGCGCGCGCGCGGGCGGCCAGACAGCCATTTTTCAATTTCGGAATTTGGCCAACGAACGGCGCGGGGGCCGACCCGGATGGGCTCAGGGAATTCGCCGCAGCGCATCAGACGATAAATGGTGCTGCGGGCGATGCCGCAGCGGGCTTCGACTTCCTCGCGGCGCATCAAATGGTCGGTCATGGGGCATCCTCCGTTGATCTGCCCGGAGGATGCCAAGGATTCCCGCGAACTCTAAGCGGAATCAAATGCCGCCAATTGATTCCGATATTTCTCTATCGGGCCACGCTCGGCGAGCACGTCCTTGATGCGCTCGGTCGTGAGATTTCCGCCTCCCGCGCGGGGCAGCGCTTGCCGCACGGTCTCGATGGCGTCGGCTTCGCCATATTCACGGCCGAAGACCAGCCACGCGACCGCGCGGACGATCAGGACATCGCGCAATCGATTGTCCGTCACCCTCTGACCTTTGCCTCGCTTGGGCGGGGGCGTCTGTCCCACAAAAGCGGCCGCGGTGAAATCTCGAATCGCCTCCCGAGCCTTGCCCCGCAAGCCCCATCCGTAGACATCCTCGCGGGCTATGAGCTCCAGTTTGTCGAAGGCCCAGGCGCGCTCCGGGAAGGGCAGCGCCTTGTTGCTCACCATGTCTCGCAGCAGCCGGATGCAGCGCGCCTGTTCCTCGGCATCCTCCGGCCAGTTCAACCCGAAATAGGGCGGGTCCGGCAGGGCCGAAAAGCTGGTCCGCAATATCTCCGGGATCGACGGCTCAGGCATGAAGTTGAATCACCTCGGCCCCGGCGGTCCCGGTCACGAACCGCGCCCATTCCTCCATCAGCGCGCGACGGCGCTCGAACAGGTCGGACCGCGCATAGGCGGCCTCGACAGCATCCGCGACCGCATGCGCGAGCGACCTTTCCATGATGGCACGAGGTGCATTGGTGCGCTCGGCTGCCCAGTCCCTGAATGCGCTTCGGAAGCCGTGGACCGTCGCCCGGTCGGCGAGCCCACAATCGCGCAAGGTCTTAGTCAAAGCCATGTCGCTCAATGGACGGCCGTGCTTGCGAGGCGACGGGAAGATCAGGTCATCATCGCCCCGTAGTGGCGCGGCTTCATGCAGCGCGGCCACGGCCGCATCGCTCAAAGGGACGCGGTGCTCGACGCCGCCTTTCATGCGCTCCGCCGGGATGCGCCACTCGCGGCCTTCCATGTCGACCTCGCTCCAGCGAGCGCCGCGCGCTTCGCCCGACCGCGCGGCGGTCAGGATCAGGAACCGCATGCAGGCCCTCGCCGCCAGCCCCGCAGGCGAGGCGTCTATCGTTTCCAGTGCGCCTGGGATCTCGACATAGGGCAGGGCGCGGAAATGTGCCTTGACGCGCGGCATGGGCGGAAGCGCGCCGTCGATCGCTTCGCCCGCGACGTTGCCCCCGACATAGCCATGAGCCTGCCCCCATTTCAGGACGGCGCGGATACGCTGGCGAACGCGCCGGGCGGTTTCCGGTTTCGCGGCCCAGATCGGCGTCAGAATCCCCAGCACGTCCCGCCGCTCGATACGGTCGAGGGGCATCTTGCCGATGGTCGGGAAGGCATAGGTGCGCAGGGTGTTGATCCATTGCGCTGTATGCTTGCCGTTCCGCCAGCGGCCGAGATTTAGGGCATGCACCCTTTCCGCCGCCTCGGCGAAGGTCGGCATCTTCGCCCGGCGCTTTTCGGCCAGGGGGTCGCGCCCCTCCGCGACCGCCAGCCTGTGCGCGTCCGCAAGCTGACGAGCCTTGGCGAGCGAGACGGCCGAATAGCCGCCGAGCCCGATGTCTCGCCGTCGCCCGTCAATCACGATCCGCAAGATCCAGCCTTTCGAGCCGCCCTTCGCGATGCGCAGATACAGGCCGCGCCCGTCGTTGTGCATGCCCGATTCGGAGAGTGCTTTCGCCTTTGCTGCCGTGAGCGCCATATCCCTTGCCCATCATTTTGCCCATCACGATAGGCGGGAATATACGGCATTCTGCGGGCACAAGCAACACAACGTGGAAACATAAAAACCTTAGTTTCCAGTGGTTTAGTAGGTATTTGCGGGAACATCAGGGAAGGGATGGTGGCGGATGGGGTGGGATTCGAACCCACGGGGAGCGCGAACTCCCGCCGGTTTTCAAGACCGGTGCATTCGACCACTCTGCCACCCATCCTTATCGCCGGACGTCGCCGGGCATGGATAGCAAAGCGGAGGGGAGGGGGGAAGGCCACCGTGAAAGACGACGGAACGGCCGTGGACGGAGTGCGACGGGAGAGATTGCGCGCCGCCTTTCGCGAAGATGAGCGGGGCGGCCTCGATTGCATTCTCCATGCCCGCTTCGCCGTCTTGGCGGTGTTGCTCGTTGGGCACTGGCGACGGCGCGCCCGGAATACGCGGAGATCCATGTCCTTCTGATCGCGGGCTTCGCCGACCTGGGCGGCCTGCCCTTCCTGTTCGGCCGTTTCGGTCTCTCGGGCCTGAGATGGTCGGTGGTCTTTCCGACGCTGGACGTCGTGGTGTTGACTTAATCTTCCTATGGCCCCGGGCTCCATTTTTGCCACGACGCCGACGCCGCAATTCAACCTGCAACTCCCCAATTACCTGTAACTCTGCCTTTTTGTCGTCGATGGCGCACTCATGGCCCGGATCGAGGCCGGAGGCGGGGAGGGCCCGGCGCTGCTCGCCGACTTTCATGAAATGCCCGCCGCCACCATTCGCGGCCGGGAGCAGCTGGTGACGGTCTGGCGCCACGTGACCGAAGCATGATGGCGTGCCGCGCGTGCCGTCCTTTCAACATTCCCCTTGCCCCGTCGCGCCCGGCCGCTTAACCAGGGGTGGCGGGTTTGGGTCGGGAGCGCGGGCATGCGGTGGATCTTGTGGGCGGCGATTCTGGGTCCGGGGCTCGCCGCGTGCGCCGGCGATAAGGCGAACGTCGGGGTCGAGGGCAAGCTGGACATGGCGCTTTCCTGCCAGTTGAAGTCCTGCATCTGCGTCTCGGTGACGTCGGCGGCATTCTTCGCGCGCAAGACCTCGCCGGTCAGGTGGCATCGCGACGGCAATGCCTATTGCGACGAGGGCTTCGAACTGGAATTCGGCGAAGACGAAAAAAGGCGGCGATAGGCCCGGGCGGCGAGGTCGAGGAGGCGACGGGAATGACGGCGAAATTTTGGCTGGCGGGCGCGGTCGCGCTGGCGGTGTCGGCCGGGACCGTGGCGGCGCAGGATTCGATTTCGCTGCGGGCGCTCAAGCACGACAAGTCGTGCGAAGGCTGCGAGCTGATCGGCGTCGACCTCCACAACAGCTATCTCGAGGGGGCGAAACTGAAGGGCGCGAACCTCGCCGGCGCCAACCTGAACCGCGCCTTCCTGAAGGGCGCGGACTTGGCGGGGGCCAAGCTCGCCGGAGCCGATCTGCGCAAGGCGTCGCTCGCGGGCGCGGACCTGCGGGGCGCCGATCTCACCGGCGCGGACCTCGGCAAGGCGACGCTTCGGGGCGCCGAGCTGGGCGGCGCCAGGCTTGTCGGCGCCAAGCTCGACAAAGCAAACCTCAAGGGCGCCGACCTGGAAGGCGCGAACCTGACGGGCGCCGACCTCCGCAGGGCGCAGCTCGCCGGCGCCAGCCTCAAGGGCGCGAATTTGAGCAAGGCCGACATGACCGGCGCCGATTTCGCCGGCGCGGACCTGGCGGATGCCGAGCTCGACGGCGTCATCGGCTATACGCGATGAGCCGTCTTCTCCGCGCGGCCCTGTTGTTCGCCGCCGGCCTGGCCGTCGCGCCGGGCGCCGGCGCGGAAAGCTTCGATTCCTGGCTGAAGGCGCTCCGCGCCGAGGCGCTGGGGAAAGGCGTCAAGGCCGAGACCCTGGATGCCGCGCTGCGGGGGGTGGAACCTATCGGTCGCGTGATCGAGCTCGACCGCAAACAGCCGGAATTCACCCTGACCTTCGATCAGTACATCACCCGGGTGGTATCGAAATCGCGCATCGATGCCGGCCGCGCTCGGTTCGCCAAGCATCGAGTCCTGCTCGACGAGGTTTTGAGGAAATTCGGCGTGCAATCGCGCTTCATCGTGGCGCTCTGGGGGATCGAATCGGATTTTGGCCGGGTCACCGGAGGCTTTCCGGTGATCCCCGCGCTCGCCACGCTCGCCCACGACGGCAGGCGTAGCGCCTATTTCCGAGGCGAATTGTTGCAGGCGCTGAAGATCCTGGACGAGGGCCACATCGGGGTCGACGAAATGGTCGGCTCCTGGGCCGGCGCGATGGGCCAAAGCCAGTTCATGCCCTCGAGCTTTCGCGCCTACGCCCGCGACTTCGACGGCGACGGCAGGCGGGATATCTGGACCACACTCCCCGACGTCTTCGCCTCGGCGGCCAACTATCTGGCGCGCTCCGGATGGAAGGGCGACCAGACATGGGGCCGCCGGATTCGGCTGCCCAAGGGCTTCGACAGGGCCAAGGCAGGCCTGAAAGTCCGCCGTACCGTTCCCGAATGGGCGAAGTTGGGTGTCCAGAACGTCGACGGCGGGCCCTTGCCGACACGGGCGCTGAAGGCCTCCGTCATCATTCCGTCCAAGGATGGTTCGGGGCCCGCCTTCCTGATCTACCAGAACTACCGGATCATTCTAAAGTGGAACCGGTCGCATTATTTCGCAATGGCGGTGGGACGTCTCTCCGACGCCATCGGGGCGAAATAAGCGGAAAACGGCGAATGACAACCAAGCTTGTTCAAGCACCGTTCTCGCGGTAGATTACCACATCCTGGCGAGTCGCAGTGCACGGACACGAAATCATGTGTCGGACGCGAGTCTGGTACCCCCTGGGTTTGGCATTCCTGGCATTGCAGCTGGCGGGGTGTGCCGAGACGCAGCTCGCCCTCCATGTGGCGAAAAAGATCGGTCAGGCGGGCGAAACGACCGCCAGCGGCCAGCCGTCGCCGATCGATCGCGACAAGATCAAGGTCGGTAAGCCCTATCAGATCAAAGGCGTGTGGTATTACCCCAAACGCCACCCCGACTATGACGCGACCGGCATCGCGTCGTGGTATGGCGAGGCCTTCGACGGTCGCAAGACCGCCAACGGCGAGATCTACGATATGAACGCGCTGACGGCGGCCCACAAGACCCTGCCACTGCCGACCAACGTGCGCGTCACCAATCTTTCGAACGGCCGCTCGATCATGCTCAGGGTCAACGACCGCGGTCCCTTCGCGCATGGCCGCATCATCGACGTCTCGCGCCGAGCCGCGCAGTTGTTGGGCTTTCAGGGCGCCGGCACGGCCAAGGTCCGCGTGCAGGTCGAGGACGCGGGCGGGGGCCAGGTCGCCGCCAGGCCGCATGCCAGCGAAGCGGAGCGCAAGGCGTTGCCGGCACTGCCGAAAAAGGGGGTCACGTCCGAACGCCTGGCACCGCCACCCGGCACGGCCAAGAAGCCGCTGGCCGCGGCCTCGCGGCGCACCGGCGCGCGCCTGGCCGCGGCCCCGCCGCGCCGCCGGGGCGGCTCGGGCACCGCCGCGCCGCCGCGCGTCGTCACCGTCGCCGCCATCAAGCCCAGCCGGATCTTCATCCAGGCGGGCTCCTTCATCAAATACGACAACGCCATTCGCCTCCGCGCCCGGCTCGCCCATCTGGGCCGGACCAAGATCGCCGCCGTGTGGGTGAGAGAGCGTGAATTCTTTCGCGTCCGCGTCGGCCCGGTCGACACGGTCGAACGCGCCGACCGGATCCTGAACTCGGTCATCGCCAAGGGCCTGACCGACGCGCGCATCATCGTCGATTGAGGCAGCCAAACATGAAGCTTTCCGCGAACTTCTCCCTGGCCGAGGCGCTCAAGTCGCAGACCGCCGTTCGTCGAGGCATCGACAACATGCCATCCGATAACGAAATCCAATACCTTCGTGATGTGGCGCTCAATATACTCCAGCCGGTCCGCGACCATTACGGCGTGCCTTTCTCCCCATCCTCCTGGTACCGCTGCGTCGCGCTCTGCCAGGCAATCGGCTCCAGCACGACCAGCCAGCACGCGAAGGGGCAGGCCGCCGACTTCGAAGTGCCGAGCGTTCCCAACCTCGACCTCGCCAAGTGGATCGAGGCCGAGTTGAATTTCGATCAACTCATTCTGGAGCACTGGGACGCACGAGATCCAACGGCCGGTTGGATCCATTGCAGCTACGTGGACCGGGCGACGAACCGAACGGAGGTCCTGCGCTTCGACGGCAATACCTACCTGCCCGGCCTGCCGGGGTGACGAATAGGGCATTCCCGTCGGCTGTCTGGGTGTTCGAACACGGCGGAAACCAAGCGGTGCGATTTTCGCGCGGCTTCGAATTGCCGGGTTGACCGAAACGGCCGGATCAGCGCAGGATCGCCACCATGAACGATACACGAACACCGGGGGGGATGCAGGGTCGGATCGCGACCGCCGTCGCCGGCCTGTTGGTCATGTTTTGGGGGGCTTCGGCTCAGGCGATCGAAACCCCCGCGCGCCATGCGTTGCTGATCGATTCCGAGACCGGGGCGGTGCTGCTGGAGAAGGACGCCGAGACGCCGATGCCGCCCGCCTCGATGTCCAAACTCATGACCGTCTACATGGTCTTCCGTGCGCTGAAGGAGCAGGGGCTCGGCCTCGACGACACCTTCGAGGTCTCGAAAAAGGCCTGGAAAATGGGTGGCGCCAAGATGTTCGTCGAGGTCGGCAAGCGGGTCCGGGTCGAGGATCTGCTCAAGGGCGTGATCATCCAGTCCGGCAACGATGCCTGCATCGTGCTGGCCGAGGGGCTGGCGGGGAGCGAAGTGGCCTTCGCCGACGAGATGAACGTGGTGGCCGCCAAGATCGGTCTCGAGAACAGCTACTTCCGCAACGCCAGCGGCTGGCCCGACCCCGAACACGTGATGAGCGCCTGGGATCTCGCGCGGCTCTCGAAGCGCTTGATCGTGGAATTCCCCGGGTATTACAAGCTCTTCAAGGTCAAGGAGTTCACCTACAACAAGATTCGCCAGGGGAACCGCAATCCGCTGCTCTACGACAACCTGGGCGCCGACGGGCTGAAGACCGGCCACACCGAGGCCTCGGGTTACGGCTTGGTCGCCTCGGCGATGCGCAAGGGCCGTCGTCTGATCTTGGTGCTGAACGGCCTCCAGAGCGTCAACCAGCGTAGCCGGGAGAGCTCGCGTCTCCTGGGCTGGGCCTTCCGCCGGTTCGCCAACTACGAGCTCTTCTCCATCGGCGAGGAGGTGGGGAAGGCCGCCGTCTGGCTCGGCACCGCCGATAGCGTGCCACTGGTACTGGACGGCCCTCTGACCGTGACCGTCCCGCGCAAGGCGCGCAAGGGGATGAAGGTGACCATCGGCTACGACGGGCCGGTGCCCGCGCCGATTCGAAAAGGGACGCGGATCGCCACGCTCCGGGTCGAGGCCGAGGGGGCCGCGCCGATCGAGAAACCGCTGCTGGCGGCCCGCGACGTGGAACGGCGCGGGCCTCTCGGCCGGCTCTGGGGCGCGCTCGCCCACATGGTCCTCGGCGTCGGCGCCGAGTGAGCGGGACGGGACCGGTAGTGGAGCAACGGGAGGACGACACTTTCCACCCCCGCCATACCGTCGACTTGGTGGGCCATGGGGCGGCCGAGGCGGCGCTGCTGGACGCGGCCGCCGGCGGCCGGCTGGCGCCCGGCTGGCTGATCACGGGGCCGGCCGGCATCGGCAAGGCGACGCTCGCTTATCGTTTTGCCCGTTTCATGCTGGCGGGGGGCGGCGACGCCGGCCTCTTCGCCGAGGCGCCGACCAGCCTCCACGTGGCACCGGACAATCCGGTGTTCCGGCGGGTGGAAGCGAGTGCGCACGTCGATCTCGTCACTATCGAACGTGAGCTAAGCGAGCAGACTGGACGTCCCTCGGCCTTTATCCGGATCGATCAGGTACGCTCGATCGTCCGTTTCTTTCGCCTGACGGCGGGAGAGTCCGGCTGGCGGATCGCCATCGTCGACGGCGCCGACACCATGAACGAGGCCGCCGCCAACGCACTTCTAAAAATTCTGGAGGAACCCCCGGCGGGCGCGCTGCTGCTGCTGACGGCCGGTGCGCCAACTCAGGTCATTCCCACCATCCGTTCGCGCTGTCGCCACCTGGTGCTGCGACCGCTGGAGGAAACGAGACTCCAGGACCTGCTCACGACGCGCCATCCGGGTCTCGACGCGGCGGACCACCGGGCGATCGCCTGCCTCGCCGATGGCAGTCCCGGACGGGCGCAAGACCTGGTGGCGGCCGGAGGCCTCGACGTCTATCGCGACATGTTGGCCTTGTTGGAACCGGCGCCCCGTCTCGATATCCCCCGTCTCCACGCCTTGAGTGACCGTCTTGCTAGACGGGAAAGACAAGCGGAGTTTGAGGTTTGGTTGGATTTGCTCGGACTTTGGATCAACCGCTCCATTCGTGCCGCCGCCGGCCGTCCCGAGGCCGAAGTGGTGGCCGGGGAGGCTGCGCTCGCCCAGCGTCTGCTGCCCCGGGCCGGCCTTGATCGCTGGCTCGACCTGTGGGACAAGGTGGCGCGCCTCGCCCGGCGCGCGGATACGGCGAGCCTGGATCGCAAACAGGTGGTTCTGGCGGCCTTCCTGGCGGTTGCGGACACGGTTCGCGGCTGAGTGGGCAACCGAAATCTGGGACGGTGGCGGCCATGAGTGGGCAGGAGTCCTTTTACATCACCACGGCGATAAGCTATCCGAACGGACCGCCCCATATCGGTCACGCGTATGAGCTGATTGCGACTGATGTGATTGCTCGGTTTATGCGACTCGATGGCCTTGATGTCTTCTTCCTGACCGGCACCGACGAGCACGGCATCAAGATGGAGCAGACGGCGCGGGCCGAGGGCATCGAACCGGCCGAGCTCGCCGACCGCATCACGCCCGAATTCAGCCGTATGGCGGAGGTGCTGAACGCCTCTAACAACGATTTCATCCGCACGACCGAGCCGCGCCACCATGCCTCGGTGCGGGAGCTGTGGCGGCGGATGGCGGCGGCGGGCGACATCTATCTCGACAGCTATGCCGGCTGGTATTCGGTCCGCGACGAGGCCTATTACGCCGAGGAGGAACTGATCGAGGTCGAGGGCGGCGCCAAGCTCTCGCCCCAGGGCTCGCCCGTCGAGTGGCTCGAGGAACCGAGCTACTTCTTCCGCCTGTCGGCTTATCAAGACCGGCTTTTGGCCCATTACGAGGCCCATCCCGACTTCATCCAGCCCGAATCGCGCCGCAACGAGGTCATGAGCTTCGTGAGGTCCGGGCTCCGCGACCTGTCGATCAGCCGTACCACCTTCAGCTGGGGCGTGCCGGTGCCGGACGACCCGGCCCATGTCATGTACGTCTGGGTCGACGCGCTCACCAATTACCTGACGGCAACCGGTTTTCCAGCCGAGGATTACGACCGCCGTACGTCCGAGACGCCGGCATGGCCATGCGACATACATGTTATCGGCAAGGACATCGTACGTTTTCACGCTATATACTGGCCGGCCTTCCTGATGTCGGCGGGCGTCGAGGTGCCGCGTCGCGTGTTTGCCCACGGCTTCCTCAACGTCAAGGGCGAGAAAATGTCGAAATCGGTCGGCAACGTCATCGATCCCTTTGATCTGGTCGAGGGTTTTGGCGTCGATCAGGTTCGTTACTTCTTCATGGCGGAAGTCCGCTTCGGCCAAGACGGCAGCTATTCGCCCGACGCCATGGTCCGCCGCATCAACTCCGACCTCGCCAACGATTTCGGCAACCTCGCGCAGCGCGTGCTCTCCATGATCAACCGCAACTGCGATGGCCGGGTGCCGGCGCCGGGACCGCTCGAGGTACGCGACGAGGCGCTGCTGGCGGCGGCTGCATCGGTATTGGAAACTGCGCGAAACTCGATTATCAGAAGCCTCGACATACATGATATGCTTGCGGAGACATGGCGCGTGATCGGCGAGGCCAACCGCTATGTCGACGCGGAAGCGCCGTGGGGGCTCCGGAAGACCGATCCCCCCCGAATGGCGACCGTGCTTTACGTGCTGGCGGAAACCATCCGCCGCCTGGCCATCCTCGCCCAGCCGACGGTGCCGGAGGGGGCGGGGCGAATCCTCGATCAGCTGGCGGTGCCGGAGGGACCGGAACATCGCGGTTTCGCCTGCATCCACGATTCCGCCGACCGCCTTGACCCGGGCCGAGAATTGCCCAAGCCGCAAGGCGTCTTCCCGCGCTTGAGCCCGCCGGACGAAGAGACCGCGCGATGCTGATCGACAGCCACTGCCACCTCGACGTCAAGGGGCTTGACGATGAATTCGACGAGGTGCTGGCCCGGGCCGAGGCGGCGGGCGTCGGTGGCATGGTGACGATCTGCACACGGGTCGACGAATTCCCGCGCGTCCTGGCCTTGGCCGAGCGGCGGGACAACATCTGGTGTTCCGTCGGCCTCCACCCCCACGACGCGGCGCGTGAGCCGGAGCTGGAGACGAGCGATCTCGTCCGCCGCTCGGCCCACCCGAAAGTCGTCGGTATCGGCGAGTGCGGGCTCGACTTCCACTACGACAAAAGCCCCAGGGACGTGCAAACGGTCCAATTCCTGAAGCACATCGAGGCGGCGCGCGAGACCGGCCTGCCGCTGATCGTCCACAGCCGTGCGGCCGACGCGGAAATGGCGGAAATCCTGCGCGCCGAGATGAAAAAAGGTGCTTTTCCAGGCGTCATGCACTGTTTTTCCTCCGGCCCGGCGCTGGCCGAGGCCGCCCTCGATGTCGGCTTCTACCTTTCCTTTTCCGGCATTCTCACCTTCAAGACGGCGGACCAGCTGAGGGCGATCGCCAAGGCGACGCCCCGGGAGCGGATCCTGGTCGAGACGGATTCGCCCTTTCTCGCCCCGGTGCCGATGCGCGGCAAGCGGTGCGAGCCAGCCTTCGTCGCCCACACCGCGAACGCGCTCGCCGCCCTCCTGGGTCTGGGCGCGGGCGACGTGGCGCGGTTGACGACGGAAAACTTCCACCGCCTGTTCGCCAAGGCAGCGCCTTTGGCCCGGGACTGAGGCGCCGGCGGTGCGCGCCACGATCCTCGGCTGCGGTACTTCGGGCGGGGTGCCGAGAATCGGCGGAGTTTGGGGCGTCTGTGACCGGAAAGAGCCCCGGAATCGCCGGATGCGAGCCTCCATCCTGGTCGAAAGCGGCGATGCGGCGCTTTTGATCGACACCTCGCCCGACCTCCGCGTCCAATGCCTCAATAACGACATCCGGCGGCTCGACGCGGTGCTCTACACCCACGAACACGCCGATCACACGCACGGAATAGATGAATTGCGCGCCTTTGCAATGATGCAAAAAGAGCGTGTTCCGATCTACGCCGATGGCGAAACATTGGGCATCCTGAAACAGCGCTTCGGCTATATTTTCGCCTCCCAGCCGGGCTATCCGGCAATTTGCGAGGGACATGAAATCGATCTCGCGCCCTTCCGGGTGGCGGGGGTCGACGTCACTCCCTTCCGCCAGGGGCATGGTTGGATGACAACGCTCGGGTTTCGTTTGGTTCGATTGCTTACTCGACGGATCTGAATGCATTGGATGAGGAAGCGTTCGAGGCCTTGGCGGGCGTCGAGGTCTGGATCGTCGACGCGCTTCGCCCCAAGCCGCACCCGACACACGCCCATCTCGACCTGACCTTGGAGTGGATCGCACGGGTTCGGCCGAAGAAAGCCTATCTCACCCACATGACCTGGGAGATGGACTACGCCACGCTGCGCGACACGCTTCCCCGGGGCGTGGAGCCCGCCTATGACGGCTTGGTGATCGAAACCTAGGGTGCGACGGGAGGCCGCTCCAGGATGTCGATGACCGGCGCGAGGCCGTCCGTCTCGCCCGCGATTTCCCGCTCGACGGCCGCGAAAAAACCGAGCGAGTGGTCGAGAAGGCCCTCTATCGCGGCCCGGTCGCCATCGGGCGCGACCGCCAGCATGGCTTCGAAGGTGTCTTTCAGGCCTGGCGCGCGGGCCCCATGAATCGCCATGTTTTTGGCCCAGGAAAGGCCGCGCCGGTCAGCGGCCTCCGACACCGCCTCTCGCGTGCGCAGGGGCGCCAGGCCATCGTCGCCGGCGATCCGACGAACAAGCGGGATCAGCCGCTCCTTGGTTTCGGTCTCCAGGCGGGCGAGCACGCGCCACTTGTGGGCGACTTCTGGGTCCCCGGCGTCCACCGCGAGCGCTTCGAACAGCGCCTCGCCGTAAGCCTCGCCCTGATAGGCGGCGAGGACGTTCCTGTCGTATTCCTCCGGGCTCATGGTGCGCTCGCCCCCCCCATCGGCCGATCCTTTCAGAGTCCGACTCGAAATGAATCGAGTGTTTTCAGGCTCTTGCGAGACGGCGCGTGAGGAGTTGGATGCTGGCGAGGAAGATCCAGGCCTCGGCGGTCTCGATGGCCGTCTCGAAGTCCTTGGCCAGCCGCCGGTTTCGATTGAGCCAGGCGAGCGTGCGCTCGACGACCCATCGGCGGGGCAGGAGTTGGAAGCCCTTCACGCCCGCGGGACGGTTGACGATCTCCAGCGACCAGCGGCCGATCCGCTTCAGTGCGCCCTCGAGCTTGGGCCCGGCATAGGCGCCGTCGGCGAAGACGTGGCGCAGGCGGGGAAAGTGGCGGGGGATGGCGGCGAACACCGCCGGCGCGCCGTCGCGGTCCTGGATCTCGGCGCCGTGGACCACGACCGCGACCAGCAGGCCGCCGGTGTCGGTGAGGATGTGACGCTTGCGGCCCTTGACTTTCTTTCCGGCGTCGAAGCCCCGGATACCGCCGCTTTCCGTGGTTTTTACGCTCTGACTGTCGATGATACCGGCCGACGGGCCGGCCGCGCGGCCCTCGGCCTCGCGCGCCGCGACCAGCAGTTGCCGGTTGACCTCGGACCAGGTGCCGTCGTCCCGCCAGAGATAAAAGTAGCGCTGCACCGTCGAGCGTGGCGGGAAGTCCCGGGGCAGCATGCGCCATGGACAGCCGCTACGCAGTAGGTAGGGGATCGCGTTCACCACCTCGCGCAATGCCGTCGTCCGAGGCCGTCCCAGCGCTTTGGCGCGAGGCAGCAACGGCTCCAGCACCTTCCATTCTCCATCCGTCAGGTCGCTTGCGTAGCGCAGCAGGTCGCGTTCATACTTCGGGCGAGTGATTTTGGTCCACATGTTGTGTCTCCCTGGTTGCTAAATACAAACAGTGAATCACAACTGACTGAAATCACTCAACTCTTTTCGGGCCAGACACTCAGAGGGCGCGACGCTTTACAACGGTCCCCAAGGACGGCACCTTGGTGGCGACACCAACGGAGGAGCCCGCCCATGAAAGTCCGGATCGAATACTGCGCGCCTTGAAACTACCTGCCCAGAGCCCTCCGTGCGAGGGAGCGACTGGAGGCGAAGCTCGGCGCCGAGGTCGAACTGGTGAAGGGACGCGCCGGCATCTTCGACATCCATGTCGACGGCGAGTTGAAATACTCCAAAAAGCAGACTGGCCGCTTCCCGACCGACGAGGAAGTGGATGCGGTGGGCGCCGTCTGAGTTCCGCGCCTATATCGCCGAGCCCTCCAGGATTTCGATCGGAATCTTGCGCTTGAGATATTGCCCGTCGCCCTCGACGGCGTGAAACGCGCCGTCCTCGACCATGATTTTGCCGCGCAGCACCGTCAGGCTGGGCCAGGCGGTGACCTCGTGGCCCTCCCAGGGGGTATAGTCGCTTTCGTGCAGGTCTTCCTTGCGCACGGTGCGGCGGAGCGCGGGATCGAGCACGGTGATGTCGGCGTCGGCGCCCGCCGCCAGCGCGCCCTTGCGGGGGTATAGCCCCATGACGCGGGCGGCGTTGGAGGAAACCAGATCGACGAAACGCTCCACCGTATAGCCTCGGTTGGTCACCATCTCGGTGTACATCACCGCGACCCGGGGCTCGACGCCCGAGTTGCCGCCGCTGGTGTCGTCGACGCGGGAGCCTTGCGTCTTGACCGAGAGCGAGCAGCAGACCTCGTCGGTGGCGACGACATGAATGTTGCCGTCCCGCGCGCCGTCCCAGAGCGCCGCCTGGTCCGCCTTGGACTTCAGCGAGGGGTAGGTGTGGTACATCTGGCCGTTCTCGCGTTTGTAGTCCTCTTCCGTGAACATCATGTACTGGTGCAAGGTCTCGCCGTAGATCGGCAAGCCCTTCGCGCGGGCTTCCGAGATCGCCGCCACGCCGGTCGCGGCGCTGACGTGCATCATGTAGAGCGCGGTGCCGGGGATGTTCTCGGCCAGGCGGATGACCCGGCGGAACGACAGGTCCTCCGAGAGCGCGTTGTGCACCTCGGACAAGTTGTGGAAGCTGGTGCGCTGCTCTCGGAACAGCTTGTCGTACATGTGCATGACGATGTCGTTGTCCTCGGCGTGGATGACGCCGAGCCCGCCCTCGGCCGAGAGCACCTTGAAGACTTCCCAGATGTCGCCGAAGTCGACCATGCGGCCGCGCCGGCTGGGGGTGATGTCGGTGGTGAAGATCTTCACCGTCGGGTTGCCGGCCTGGATCGCCTCGCCGATCTGGGGCAGGAGCTCGGGTGGCGGATCGGCCCGCAGCATCAGATGGTAGGCATAGTCGCAGTGGCACTGGCCGGCCCAGTCGCGATCACGCCGTTCGAAGGTCTGTTGCACGGATTCGCCGGGCTCCCAGAAGGCGAAGTCGATCATCGTCGTGGTGCCGCCGTGGAGCGCCGCGCGGCTCACCAGGCTGGGCGAGCCGCTCATTGTCGGCTCGCCGCCTTCCTCCAGCGCCGGGATGTGCCAGGCGCAGTGGACGTGCGGGTCGATGCCGCCCGGCATGACGATTTTGCCCGTGGCGTCGACGACGCGGCCGGCGGCATCGTCGCCAAAGGCGCCTGGCGCGGTGATGGCCTGAATGGTTCCGCCCGCGACGGCGACATCGGCCGCCTGCACGCCGTTCGGCGTGACGACCCGGTCCCCCCTGATGATGAGATCGAACATGGCGCTTCCTCCCCGCCGGAATTGTCGTCGAGGCATCGGGCGAAGTCCAGGCGGCTGGCGGCACGCCCCGGGACGCGGCAGAATAGGCCCGCTTTGGGGAGGCGATGATGGCCGGGACACGACGAACGATCTGGGGTATCGGCACCAGCCGGACCATCCGGGCACATTGGGCGGCGGCCGAGGTCGGCCTCGACTACGAGACCCGTGCGATCCTGCCGCGCACGGGCGAGACCAAGACGGAAGAATTCACCGCCATCAATCCGCGCCAGAAGCTCCCGGTCCTGCAGGACGGCGACCTGACGCTCAGCGAAAGCCTCGCGATTCTCACCTATTTGGCCACCACCTACGGCGATCCGGCGACGGGCCTGGTCCCGGTGGAGGCGCGCGAGCGGGCGGCCTACGACGAATGGTGTTTCTTCACGGCGATGGAACTGGATGCCACCTCGCTCTACGTGATGCGCCGCCACCATGACCTGACGGAGATCTACGGCGCGGCGCCGGCCGCCGTGGAGGTGGCCCGCGACTATTTCCACCGTCAGGCCGCCACGGTCGTGAGCCATCTGGACGACGGCCGGCGCTACCTCATGGGCGAACGCTTCACCGGCGCCGACATCGCGCTTACCTCGACGCTCGGCATCGCGGAGCGTTACGAGGTCGCGCTCGACGACGCCCTTCTCGCCTATCTCGAACGCACGCGCGCGCGCCCGGCCTTCCGAGCCGCCCGGGCGATCAACAATCCCGAGGATCTCGGGCGGGTTTGAAACCGGGGAGGGCGCCATGGCGCGCGATCATCAAGTCTTTCATCACCGCGAGCACGAGAAGAGTCTCGGCTTCGCCTTCGCCGTCCGAACGGAGGGGATGCTGCATCTCTCCGGCGCCTGTGCCCTCGACGCCGAGGGCCGCGCCGCCGCGCCGGGCGACATGGAAGCCCAGCTCCGGATCATCTACGCCGACATCGAGACGGCGCTCGCGGCGCACGGTCTCGACCTCGCCGACGTCGTCCGCGAGCGGATCTACGTCACCGACATCCAGGCCTTCCGCGCCGCCCTGCCGGCCCGGGCGGAGATCTACGCCGCCGCCGCGCCGCCGGCCGCCACCTGGGTCGAGGTTTCGGCCCTGATGCGCCCCGAATTCAGAATCGAGATCGAGGTGACGGCGGAATTCGCCAAGGACGGAGAGGAACGCAGCCCGTGAAAAACCCCAGGCGCCTGTCGCTCCCTTCGTACGGGGCGACGGAACGCGAGACGCCCCCGATGAGGAAACCACCGACTGGAGAGGCATAGGCGGGAAAACCGAACGTGCGGTTCGGAGGGAGGGGAGGGGAAAACCTTTCCGACCCCTATCGGGAAGGCGCGAAAAGCGTCGTCTACTGGGCGGCACCGGTTGCTTCCAACGTCGCGACCTCTTCTCCCAGCATGTCGAGCAACAGGGCGATCCAGTTCCCTGGCACGCCCTGCGTAATGAACACCAGGCGGCTCCGGCGGTCCGCGTCCGGCCAGGAATCGAGCCAAGTCAGCGGATGGAGGACGTGCTGGACGCCGTGGATCACGGCTGGCCGGTCCGGACTCTCGCGGATGTCGAGGATACCCTTGAAGCGCAACAGGTCGCGGCCGCAGTTTTCGCTCAATGTCTCCAGGAACAGGCTCAACAGCGCCGCCGGGATCGGCTCCTCCCGGACCAATGAGATCGTCTCGATGCCGCCGCCATGGTGGTGGTGAGCGTGATGCCCCGACGGTGGGTGGTGGTCGGCGACGGGGGCCAGAAGGCGGGCGGCATCGATGTCGCCGGCGACCGCCTCCACCATTTCGGCCGAGGCGTTGAGGGCACGGAGCCGCTCGCGCAAGTCCGGCAGCGCCGTCGGCGCCAGGTCGCCCTTGGTCAGCACCAGGGTATCGGCGAGCGCGACCTGGCGGCGGCTCTCCGCGTGCCGCTCTAGCGTCGCCCGACCGTTCGCCGCATCAACCGTGGCCAGGATGCCGGCGATCTCGATCTCCTCGGCCAGCGACGGGTCGGTCATCAGGGCGTGCAGGATCGGCGCTGGCTCGGCCAGGCCCGTCGTCTCCACCACCACGCGGCGGAAGGGTGAAATCTCGCCCCGCCGCCGCCTGGCCAGCAGGTCGCACAAGGTCACCACCAAATCGCCCCGCACCTCGCAGCAGAGGCAGCCGCCCGGCAGCGCCACGATTTCCTCCTCGCTCGCCTCCAGCAGATGGTGGTCCAGGGCGATCTCGCCGAATTCGTTGACGATCACGGCCGTGTCGCGGAATGCGGAATCGCGCAGCAGGGCGGCGAGCAGCGTCGTCTTGCCGCTGCCGAGAAAGCCGGTGATCACATGAACCGGTATCGCCACGGAGGCCATCCCTCGTTCGCCGTCACCGCGACCATAGCCGCTTGGCGGGCGTTGGCCACTCCCACCCCCGCGCGGAAGCATGCTAAGAGGCATATCGGCACGAGCCCCGGGGAGGCGTGAATGCGGGACATCATCGAATTGCTGGAGGAAAAACGGGCGCAAGCCCGGCTCGGCGGTGGCATGCGACGGATAGAGACGCAGCACGCCAAGGGCAAGCTCACGGCGCGGGAACGTCTCGATGTCCTGCTCGACGAGGGCTCGTTCGAGGAATACGACATGTTCGTCGAACACCGCAGCCACGATTTTGGCCTCGCGGACTCGACGGTGCCCGGTGACGGCGTGGTCACCGGCTGGGGCACCGTCAACGGCCGCCTGGTCTTCGTCTTCAGCCAGGATTTCACCGTCTTCGGCGGTTCGCTCTCGGAGGCGCACGCGGAAAAAATCTGCAAGATCATGGACCAGGCGATGAAAGTCGGCGCGCCGGTCATCGGGCTCAACGATTCCGGCGGCGCCCGCATCCAGGAAGGCGTGGCCTCGCTCGCTGGTTACGCCGAGGTCTTCCAGCGCAACGTGCTGGCCTCGGGCGTGGTACCGCAGATCTCGCTCGTCATGGGGCCGTGCGCCGGCGGAGCGGTTTATTCCCCGGCCATGACCGACTTCATCTTCATGGTGAAGGACTCGTCCTACATGTTCGTGACCGGCCCGGACGTGGTCAAGACGGTCACCCAGGAGACCGTCACGCACGAGGAGCTTGGCGGCGCCCTCACCCACGCCAAAATCTCCGGCGTCGCCGACATGGCCTTCGAAAACGACGTCGAGGCGCTGCTGGAAACCCGCCGTCTGATCGATTTTCTCCCCCTTTCCAACCGCGAACGGGCGCCGGTCCGGCCGACCGAGGATCCCGTGACCCGGGTCGAGGATTCGCTCGACACCCTCGTGCCCGACAATCCCAACAAGCCCTACGACATCAAGGAGCTGATCGGAAAGATCGTCGACGAGGGCGACTACTACGAGCTGCAGCCCGATTTCGCCGGCAACATCACCATCGGCCTCGCCCGCCTGGCCGGCGAAACGATCGGCATCGTCGCCAACCAACCCCTGGTACTGGCCGGTTGCCTCGATATCGACAGCGCCCGCAAGGCCGGCCGCTTCGTTCGATTTTGCGACTGTTTCGAGATCCCGATCCTGACGCTGGTCGACGTGCCGGGCTTCCTCCCCGGCACGGCGCAGGAATACGGCGGTATCATCAAGCATGGGGCCAAACTGCTTTTCGCCTATGCCGAGGCGACGGTGCCCAAGGTCACGCTGATCACCCGCAAGGCCTATGGTGGCGCCTACGACGTCATGAGCTCCAAGCATTTGCGCGGCGACGTCAACTTCGCCTGGCCCTCGGCCGAAATCGCGGTGATGGGGCCGAAGGGCGCGGTGGAGATCATTTTCCGCGCGGAACTGGGCGATGGAGAGAAGATGGCGGCCCGCGAGGCGGAATACCGCGAGAAGTTCGCCAACCCCTTCATCGCCGGCCACCGGGGCTACGTCGACGACGTCATCATGCCACGCAATAGCCGCCGACGGATCGCCCGTGCCTTCGCCATGCTGAAGGGCAAGCGGTTGGAAAACCCGGCCAAGAAACACGACAACATCCCGCTTTGAGGGCAGAAGCCTCCATGTTCTCCAAGATCCTGATCGCCAACCGGGGCGAGATCGCCTGCCGGATCATCAAGACCGCGCGCCGGATGGGGATCGCCACCGTCGCGGTCTATTCCGCGGCGGACGCGGACGCGTTGCACGTGCGAATGGCCGACGAGGCGGTCGCCATCGGCGCCGCCCCCTCGGCCGAGAGCTATCTGAACATCGATGCCATCGTTCGGGCCTGCCTCGAGACCGGGGCAGAGGCGGTCCATCCCGGCTTCGGCTTCCTGGCGGAAAATGCCGGCTTCGCGGACGCGCTCGCCGCCCGCGACATCACCTTCATCGGTCCCTCGAACCACGCGATTCGGGCGATGGGCGACAAGATCGAAAGCAAGCGCTTGGCGGCGGCCGCGGGCGTCGACGTGGTGCCCGGCCACGCGGAGGCGGTCGACGATCCCGAGGAGGCCGTTGCCATCGCGACACGGATTGGCCTGCCGGTGATGCTGAAGGCGACGGCGGGCGGCGGCGGCAAGGGCATGCGGGTCGCCCGCGACGCCGCCGAAGTCCGCGACGGCCTCGCCTCCGCCCGGAACGAGGCCCGCTCCAGCTTCGGTGACGACCGGGTCTTCGTCGAGAAATACATCGAGCACCCGCGCCACATCGAAATCCAGGTGCTGGGCGACGGCAAGGGCAACTGCATTCACCTGGGCGAGCGGGAATGTTCGATCCAGCGCCGCCACCAGAAGGTGGTCGAGGAGGCGCCGAGCCCGTTCCTCGACGAGGCGACCCGCGCCGCCATGGGCGCGCAGGCCGTCGCGCTGGCCGAGGCCGTCGATTACGCGTCCGCCGGCACGGTGGAGTTCATCGTCGACCGCGACCGCAACTTCTACTTCCTCGAGATGAACACCCGCCTCCAGGTCGAGCATCCGGTGACGGAAATGACGCTGGGCATCGATCTCGTGGAGGAGATGATCCGCATCGCGGCCGGCGAGCCGCTGAGCCTCGCCCAGGACGACGTCCGCTTCCAGGGCTGGGCGATCGAGGCCCGGATCTATGCCGAGGATCCGGCGCGCGGCTTCATCCCCTCGGTCGGGAGACTCAGCCGCTGCCGCCCCCCCGAGGAGAACGCGCACGTCCGGGTCGACACCGGCGTGGTCGAGGGCTCCGAGATCACCATGTTCTACGATCCGATGATAGCAAAACTCGTGACCCACGGGGTCGACCGCGGCCAGGCGATCGACCGCATGAGCGCGGCGCTGGATGCCTATAGAATTTCCGGGATCCGCCACAACGTCGACTTCCTGGCCGCCATCATGGCGAGCGAACGCTTCCGCGAAGGCCGCTTGAGCACGGGTTTCATCGCCGAAAGCTTCGGCGACGCCTTCGCGCCGGCGCCGCCCCGGGGCGAGGCGAGGAATGCCCTGATCGCCGTCGCCGCCATCGTCGGCGCTGGCCTGGAAGTCCGCGACCGCGCCCTCGGGGGTTCCGGCCTCTGGCCGCGCCCGGGCGGGGAGGAACGCGTGGTGTTGCTGGACCGGGTGGCGACTCCGGTGACGGTCGGCCTCCAAGGCGACGGGTGGCTCGTGGCCTTCGATGGCGTCGACATGGTCGTCACCGGGCGGTGGCGCCCAGGCGATGATCTCTTCGAGGGGACCGTGGCTGGCCGCCCGGTAGCCGTGCGGGTGGCGGCCACCGGCAACCACATGACCCTTTCCCATGGCGGACACGTCGTCGCCGGCCGGTACTTGAATGCCCGCGCGGCCGAACTGGCGGCCCTGATGCCGGAGAAGGCGCCGCCCGATCTTTCGAATCTGGTCCTCTCTCCGATGGCCGGCCTGGTGGTGGCGATCCACGTCGCCCCTGGCGAGGAGGTCAAGGCCGGCCAGCCGCTCGCCGTGATCGAGGCGATGAAGATGGAAAACGTGCTGACGGCGGAGCGCGACGGCGAGGTGGCCGAAGTCCGCGTCGTCGCCGGCGAAAGCCTCGCCGCCGACGACATCATCCTCGAATTCGCCGTCGAATAACCCCGTCATGCCCGCCGCCGCCGAAGGCCTGCCGGCGCTACGCCTGGTTATTCGCGGTCGCGTCCAGGGCGTCTGGTTTCGCGCCTGGACGGTCGAGACCGCGCGCGCCCTGGGGCTCGACGGCTGGGTCCGAAATAGATTCGACGACGCCACGGTCGAGGTACTGGCGGCTGGTCCCCCGGCCGCGCTCGACGCACTGGCCACCGCCTGTGGCAAGGGCCGCCGGCGGCCCGCGTCGACGGAATCGAGCGCTACCCGGCGTTCTGGCGTGGCGGCAAGGGTTTCGATCAGGCCCCGGACGTCTGACGTATTTTTCACCCGCGCGGAGTCGCTGGAGGAGCGGGTGATCAAGGCCGCGCCGAAAATTTTTATCCTTTTCCTCGTTGTTCGAACTCCGGAAAGTTGGCGGACCAGGTCGCCATCAGTTCGACGTCGACCTCGGCGATGGAGACGGGGATGCCGAGTTCCACCAGCGAGGTGACGCCGTGTTCGGCGATGCCGCAGGGCACGATGCCGTCGTAGTGCGCTAGGTCGGGATCGACGTTGAGGGAAATCCCGTGATAGCTGATCCAGTGCCTCACGCGGACGCCGACGGCGGCGATCTTCGCCTCGCGCCCGCCGCCCTGGCCGATCCAGACGCCGACGCGCCCGGCCCGTCGCTCGGCCCGGACGTGGAACCGCCAGAGTGTATCGATCACCCACTGCTCGAGCGCGCAAACGTAGGCGCGGAGATCGCGTCCGTGTGTGCGGAGGTCGCGCATCACATAAGCCACGCGTTGGCCCGGGCCGTGATAGGTATATTGCCCGCCGCGACCGCTCCGGTGCACGGGGAAGCGAGGGGCCAACAGGTCCTCGGCGCGGGCGCTGGTGCCCGCCGTGTAGAGAGGTGGGTGCTCCAACAGCCAGACCAGGTCGCCGGCGCTTCCCTCGAGGATCGCCGCCACCCGGGCCTCCATCGCCGCCACCGCCGCCTCGTAGTCGACGGCCGCGTCGCTGATTCGCCATTCCGTCATGCCGCGCGTCCCGATTGAGGCCTTCCTGTCCCGGCAAGCATTGAAACCGGCCCGCCCCCCCGCGTCCAGCCACCCACGGGCTCGTGACTTGGCCAGTCGGCGCGGACCGTTTACTGTTCTCTAACCAAGGCGGGGCGATAAGGGAAGGACGCCGATCAACAAACCGTCCGGGGCGACCGTGACCCAGGCAAGGGCTCTCCAATCCGTCGATCTCGAAATCTCGGTGGTGATCGGGACGGCGGTAATGCCGATTCAACAGCTATTGAGAATGGGCCGGGGCGCCGTGATCGAGCTCGATGCCCGGGTCGACGACTACGCTTGGATCTACGCCAACGAGAGGCTGATCGCCCGGGGCGAAATTGTCGTCAACGGCGATACGGTATCGATACAGATCGTCGAAGCGGTGGGCGCCACCGGCGAGGAGAATTGATGTTGTCCAGGCGAAGGGGTAGGGAAGGGCGAGGGGAGCCATGAATCACGACGAAATCTTCGAGGCGCGTCTCGCCGAACTCCATCGCGAGGGACGCTATCGCCATTTCGCCGACCTGAGCCGACGGGCGGGCGATTTTCCCCACGCGGCCCACCACGGCCCCGATGGCACGGAAGACGTCGTCGTGTGGTGTTCGAACGACTATCTGGCGATGGGCCAGCACCCGGAGGTCATTGCCGCGATGCACGCCGCGCTCGACTACTCGGGCGCCGGCTCCGGCGGCACCCGTAACATATCGGGCACGACACACCATCACGTGCTGCTGGAGGACGAGCTCGCCGACCTTCACCAAAAGCCGGCGGCTCTGCTGTTCACCTCGGGCTACGTCGCGAACGAGGCAACGCTCTCGACGCTACAGGCCCTGCTGCCGGGCGCCGTGGTGTTCTCGGACGCGCTGAATCACGCCTCCATGATCGAGGGTATCCGTCATGGCCCGGGCGAGAAGCGAATTTGGCCTCACAACGACGTGGCGCAGCTGGACCGGATGCTCGCCGAGACGCCCCTGGAGACGCCCAAGATCGTCGCCTTCGAAAGCGTCTATTCGATGGATGGCGATATCGCGCCGATCTCCGAAATTCTGGATGTCGCCGAGCGGCACGGCGCGCTCACCTATCTGGACGAAGTCCACGCCGTCGGGCTCTATGGCGCACGCGGCGCCGGCATCGCCGAACTCGAGGGCGTGATGCACCGGGTCGATGTGATCGAGGGCACCCCCGCCAAGGCTTTCGGCGTGATGGGCGGCTATATCGCCGCCTCCTGCCCCCTGGTGGACGCGATCCGGGGCTTCGCGCCGGGCTTCATCTTCACCACCTCGCTGGCGCCCGTCCTGGCGGCGGGCGCGCTCGCCAGCGTGCGCCACGTGAAGCAGGCGGGCGAGCTGCGCGCGGCGCACCAGGAACGCGCTCGGCGCCTCAAGGGCCAGCTCGGTGTCGCGGGCCTGCCGGTGATGCCGTCCGAAAGCCACATCGTGCCCGTCCTGGTCGGCGATCCGGTCCGCTGCAACCGGATCTCGGATGCCTTGATGGCGGAGCATCGGATTTATGTGCAACCCATCAATTATCCGACCGTACCTCGCGGCACCGAGCGATTGCGCTTCACGCCTTCGCCCCGCCACGACGACGTTCTGATGGACCGGCTGGTCGGGGCGCTATGCGAAGTCTGGCACCGATACGATCCGGCGCGCGCCGCCTGACGTGCGACGCGGGCGGACCATCGGCCGCGACGTCGTCCTGATCGAATTTTATCGATTGGGAAACGCGGTCCGAGTCGTCGCCATCGATCAGGCGAGCGGAACGGAGGTCACCATCGTCGGCCCCGCCGATGCGAGCCAGGATCTGTTGTCGCGCACCGCGGCCGACAAATTGCGCTGGGTAATGCGATCTAAAACACCCGAGGCCGAGCCCCCCGGCGGTCGGGAATCAAGGTCTGACACCACTTGCCATCAATGGCGGCTCGCCTGACTCTCGTCGATTGTTCCGACCTTTTGGTCGTATCGGGGAAATCAACCTCAGCGATCCTCTCGGCGGCGGCCGAGGCCGATGTTTTTGGCGAAGCTGGAGCGCTGGCGCGAATAATTCGGCGCCACCATGGGATAGTCGGCGGGCAAGCCCCACTTCACCCGATACTCCTCCGGCGTCAGATTGAACTTTGTTCTGAGGTAACGTTTCAGCATCTTCAGCTTTTTGCCGTCTTCGAGGCAGATCAAAAAGTCGTCCTGAATGGATTTGCGGATCGGCACCGCCGGCTTGGGCACATCGGCGCGCATGGTCGGTTGTTCACCGTCCCGGACGTCGAACAGGGCGCGGTGCACCGTCTGGATCAAATCCGGAATCTCGGCGGCCGGCACGGCGTTGAAACTGAGGTAGGCGGCGACGATTTCCGCCGCCATGCGCATCACCTCGTCCCGATCGTCACGTTCCACGAACTCATCCATTTCGAAATCTAACCATTATTTGAAAGGCTTGAGTATTTTTTCAAAGAGTTTACTTGGGTGTCAAGTATTTATGATTCGATGACTGAATATTCGGGAGTTTTTCCTAAAGATCAAGAGATTGCGTTGCGTCCTTGCCACTATCCTGGAGGTCGCGGCGAAAAAAGCTGGAGTCGGTGCGATTTTGGTTTAGAGTCCATATGGCTCCAAGCGGGAGGCCCTAAACCCCCGTCGAGGCTGGCGGGCCGTGGCCTCAAATTTCCGGCGCCAGCCCTCGGAGCCGTTTCGACCCGTGAGGGGTGGGTCGAGGCTACACTCGAGGCCTCGCTCGACGCGGTTCGTCGCGGAGAGCGGGGCCTTTTTTCGACTGTTTCACCCGGGTCGGGACCCCTGGCCGATCGAAGGAAAGCCGACGGCGCGCGCGGCGCGAATATGGCCGGGGAACGCCGTGCCGGGTCCCATTCGTCCCGGGGATGAGGACGGGTGCCGCGACCATTTTCGCGAAGGTCGGGGCAACTACCGTGTTGGATACGCAAATATACCGCCCTGGCGATGCAACTCCCTGCTCGGCCCATAACTCCGGGGCGAGGCCGACGGCGTCGCTTCGTCGCTCAGCCCAGCAGCAAACTCCCCCGGCTGGCGAGGAACTCGTCGACCGCGGCCTCGACCGCGTCGAAATCCTCGTCGCTCAAGGGCAGCATCAGGTTGAACATTCCGCGCTGGCCGATGTAGATGCCGCGCTCGATCATATCCAGCTGGAAGAGGGGGCGCAGCTCGTTCCGTCCGGCCTGGACGTCGGCGTAGTCGTTGATCTCGCCATCCCGGAAATGCACGGTAAACATGGAACCCAGGCCCTTGAACTGCACCGCCAGCCCGCGCGCGCGGGCACATGCGTTCAAGCGCTCGCGCAGGTCGTCGCCCCGGGCGTTGAAGGGAGCCGCCAGCTCCGGGGGATAGATCTGCTCCAGGCCGGCGAGGCCCGCGCTCATGGTCATGATGTTGTTGTTGAAGGTGCCGGAATGCGGCATCGCATCGGCGCGGCGGGGATCGAAACGCTCCATGATGTCGGCCCGGCCGCCGAAGGCGCCGAAGGTCATGCCGCCGCCGAGGTATTTGCCGAGCGAGGTGAGGTCCGGCGTCATCCCCCGCTCGCCCTGCAGGCCGCCCGGACCGAGCCGCGAGGTCATCACCTCGTCGAAGATCAGTATCGTTCCCGCCTTGCGCGTCTCCTCGCGGAGCATGGCGAGGAACTCGGGCGTTGCCGGAATGCAGCCGCCACTTCCCAGCATCGGCTCCAGGATCACGGCCGCGAGGTCGGCCGCGTTCTCGGCGATCAGCGCCCTGCAGCCATCGATGTCGTTGTAACGGCCGATGACGTGGGGGAAGGGGGCGTTGATGGGAAGATCGGGGTTGGCGAAGAAGAACACCCCGCCGTGATAACCGCCGAACATCGCCATGATGGTGGACCGCCCCGTCACCACCCGGGCGATGGAGATCGCCATCAGGTTGGCCTCGGTGCCGGAATTGGTGAAGCGCACCCGCTCGATTCCGGGAAAGCGGTCGACCACGGCGCGGGCCAGCGCGCCCTCCTTCGGGTTGGGACCGCCTAGCACGATGCCGCCGTCGAGCGCCGCCTTGACCGCGGCCAGGATCACGGGATTCGAATGTCCGTAGAGGCCGGCGGTGTATTCGCCCAGCACGTCGATGTATTCATGCCCGTCCGCATCCTTCACGCGGGCACCCCGGCCCTCGACGAGGGTCAGGGGGAATGGGTCGTAATGCAGCGTCGTCCGCGTGTTGCCGCCGGGCATGGCGGCGGCGTTTGCCTCGTTCAGGCGGCGGCTTTCCGGGTTGGTTTCGATGTAACGGGCCCCCGCCTCGGCCAGGGCGGAGGCGACATCGACGTTGGCGCCGCTCGGCGGGCTCGTGTTCATGGCCATCTCCTCAGGCGAAGGTCTTGAAGGCAATCATGGTGAAGGTGTCCTTGATTCCCGCCAAGGTCTGCACCTCCTCGGTGACGAAGCGGCCGATGTCCCGCTCCTCCGAGAGGAAGCACTTCATCATCAGGTCGTATTGGCCAGAAATGGAATGGACCTCGGAAATGCTCTCGACCGTTTCCACGGCTTGGCTCGCGACGTCGTAGGTGGCGCCGAGCTCACATTTCACCAGCACGAAAATGGTCTGCATCTCCCGTCCCCCCGATGGCCCAGTGGGTCAATCCTAGCATGGGGGAGACGGTGGCCGGGCCCAGACCAGAAAAGCTTTAGTCAGTCCTTGGCCTTGGGCCGCGCGGGACGCATCAGGAAGGCGGGCATGTGCTCGCCCATGCCCGCTTCCGTCGGCCCGTCGCCCCGGCCTTGGCGGCGCCGGGACGGTGCCTCGATTTTGGCCTTGGGCTTGGCCTCGGGCGCCGCCTCTTTCGCCTTGCCGTCACGCTTGGTCCGGCCGCCTCTGGCACCCCCGCGTCCCTCCGACGGGGCCTCTCGCTCGGGGCGGGAGCGTCCACGACGGCGGGCCCGGCCATCGCCCTCGGCCATCTCGGCCCCGATCCCCTCGATTTCGAAGCGTGGAATCTCACGCCCGATCAGGCCCTCGATCGCGGCCAGGTACTTGCTGTCCTCGGGCGTGGCGAAACTGAAGGAGCGGCCGCGCATGCCGGCCCGGCCGGTGCGGCCGATCCGGTGCACGTAGTCTTCCGGGTGGTAGGGCAGATCGAACAGGAAGACGTGGCTGAGGCCGACGATGTCGAGGCCCCGCGCCGCGACGTCGCTACAGACCAACAGTCTCAACTCTTCGTTCCTGAAGCGCTCGAGCGTCTGGGTGCGGTGGCTCTGGGTCATGTCGCCGTGGAGCGCCGCCGCATCGAAGCCGTGCTGGACGAGCGACTTGGCGACGATGTCGACGTCACGCTTGCGGTTGCAGAAAATGAGCGCGTTCTTGACCGGCTGGCCGCGCACGAGCGCGCGCAGCGCGGCACCCTTGTCGCCCGCCCGCACGATCGAGAGGCTCTGCTCGACGGTCTCGGCCGGCGAGGCGGGGGGCGCCACCGCGATCTCCTCGGGATCTTTCAGAAACATATCGGCCAGTCGCCGAATCTCCGGCGGCATGGTGGCGGAGAAGAACAGCGTCTGCCGGTTGGGGTTGACCAGGCTGGCGATCCGCTCGACGTCGGGAATGAAGCCCATGTCGAGCATGCGATCGGATTCGTCGATCACCAGAATTTCGACGCCACGCATCAACAGGCCTCCCCGCTCGAAATGGTCGAGCAGGCGGCCCGGCGTGGCGATCAGCACGTCGACGCCGCGATCGATCTTGCGGTTCTGGTCCACGAAGCTGACGCCGCCGATCAACAAGGCCATGGAGAGGCGGTGGTTCTTGCCGTAAGTCTCGAAGTTCTCGGCCACCTGGGTCGCGAGTTCGCGCGTCGGCTCCAGGATCAGGGAGCGCGGCATTCGCGCCTTGGCCCGGCCGCGCGAAAGCATATCGATCATCGGCAGGGTGAAGCTCGCCGTCTTGCCGGTACCGGTCTGGGCACAGCCCAGCACGTCGACGCCGCGCAGCACGTGCGGGATGGCCTGGGCCTGGATCGGCGTTGGTTCCTGGTAGCCAGCATCGTCGACGGCTTGCAGGACGGACTCACTGAGTCCGAGTTCGGAGAATGACATAAATTGAGATGACGATTCGTTGTCTGTCGTTGGGCTTTTGTCGTTGGGCTCGTCGGCGCGTCACGAACCGAATAGGCCCATGCGCGTAACCGCGAGATAGTACGTCGGTCGGTCGAAGTCAAATAGATCCGCACCGCGCGAGCACATCGGAGTTCGAATTGAGTGCACGCCAGCCCCTGCTGCTGATACCCGGATTGCTCTGTACCGAGCTGCTGTGGCGCGACCAGATCTCCGCGCTCGACGATCTCGCCGACCCGGCCGTGGCCACGGCGTAGCGCGAGCATGACTCGATGCCGGCCATTGCCGAGGCGATCCTGGACCGCGCGCCCGAGCGCTTCGCCCTCGCCGGCCTTTCGTTCGGCGGCTAGGTCGCCTTGGAAATCATGCGCCGGGCCGCGGCGCGGGTTATCCGCCTGGCACTCCTCGACACCAGCGCCGCGCCCGATCCGCCCGCCCGCCGGCGGGTGCGCGAGGACCAGATCCGCCTGGCCGAGAAGGGGCGCTTTTTCGGCGTCACCGACCGCTTGATGCGTAGCTTCCTCCACCCCGAGAGCGCGCGCGACCCCGAGCTGCTACGCGATGTGAGGATCATGGCAAACGACGTCGGACGCGATGGCTTCCTCCGCCAGCAGCGCGCCATCCTCGGCCGGCCGGACAGCCGGCCGGGCCTGGGCGCGATCACGTGCCCGACACTCGTGCTCTGCGGCCGCGAGGATGTGGCGACGCCGGTCGCGGCGCACGAGGAAATGGCGGCGGCGCTGCCTCATGCCCGTCTGGCCGTGGTGGCGGACTGCGGCCACCTCTCGACCATGGAGAAGCCGGACGAGGTGAACGCCGAGCTGCGCCGTTGGCTGGCGGATTAGGAGAATTCGAGATCGGCCTCGACCACCCGCCACCCCGACGATTCCGCGTGAGCGGACATGGCTCCAGGGCAGGGGAGGGCGGTCCACGCCGCTATGGGGCTTCCAGCGCCTCGGCGAGGCGAGCGAAATCCTCCAACTCGTTGTAGATCTGCGCCGATAGCCGGAGCCAGAGGCGACCGCCCCAGAAACGGACCGGGATCTGGATGGCGTGTTCGGCGCGCAGTCGCGCGTGCAGCTCCCGGGCTCTCTCCTCGCCCGCGCCGAAGCGGCGGGGGAGGGCGAGGGTGCGCATGGCGCCGACGAAATCTTCGGAAGTCGCCGGTTCGCAGCCGACGTGGTCGATCAGCAGGCGGCTCGCCGCCAGCGCCAGATCGTGATTGTAGGCCCGGATCACCGCTTCGCCGCCCAGACGTTCCCGATAGCGCAGGGCCGCCGGCACGGCGTGCTGGGCGGCGGCGTCGCGGGTGCCGATCCGGTCGAATTCTTCGGCGTAACCACCTTTAAATCCATGAGAAATGACCAATGGATGCGTGCATGCACGGACCTCGGGCGCGGACCAGAGGAAGCCGGCGCCACGCGGCGCCAGCAGCCATTTGTGGCAGTTGCCGGTATACCACTCGGCGCCGAGCGCGGGGACGTCGATCGGGATCATGCCGGGCGCATGGGCGCCGTCGACCAGGACCAGGGCGCCCGCGGCCTTGGCCCGGGCCACCAGCTCGACAACCGGCAAGACGACGGCGCTGGGCGAGGTGACGTGATCGAGGATGACGAGACGGGTTTTCGGGCCGAACGCGGCCGATATTGTCTCCACGACCCGGCTCGCCTCGGTAATCGGCGGCGGCAGCGGGACTTCGATCACCCTGGCGTCGGCACGGCCGGCGACATATCGCGCCGCGTTGCGCACCGCGTTGTAGGTATGGCTGGTGATGACGATTTCATCGCCGGCTTTGAAATCCAGCCCGCGCAGGACCGCGTTCACGCCCTGGGTCGCGTTCTCGACGCAGGCGATGCCGTCCGCATCGGCGCCCGTGAGCTTGGCCAGCGCCTCGGCCGCGCGGCGCAGCAGCGGGCGGAACCGCGTCTCCATGAAGTGGGTCGGGTCGCGCTCCATCTCGCGGCGATAACGCTGGGCGGCGCGGGCGACGGCGCGCGGCACCGCGCCGAAGGCGCCGTGATTGAAATGGGTGAGCGCGGGATCGAGCAGAAATTCGTCCAGCAGCGCGCGGCCGAAGCGGTTCGAGCCGTGCGCCGGCGCGCGGGCGTGATCGGTCATGCGCTGTCCAGCCATGCTGTCGAGAAAAACCGTTGGGCGTTGTACAGTGCTTCGGCGGAATCGGGAATTCTTTTGCCTGGACAGTCGGCAAAGCCCGCCAACACCTTGGCGGGGCTGGCATTCTGGATATTGCCTAAATTTGTCATAATATATCTTATGCGATATTTCCATACAGCCCGGCCGATCCGCGCAGCTTCGGTTGCGCCGGCCCGCGCGCGCCATATGATGCGCGGCCATGACGGACACGCAACCCGACCCCGCCCCCGGCGACATCGCCCGCCTGCTGGAAATCATGCGCCGCCTGCGAGCGCCGGTCGGCGGCTGCCCCTGGGACATCGAGCAGGATTTCGCCTCCATCGCGCCCTACACCATCGAGGAGGAGCACGAGGTCGCCGAGGCGATCGCGCACGGCGACATGGAGGGGCTGCGGGGTGAATTGGGCGATCTGCTGTTGCAGGTGGTCTTCCATGCCCAGATGGCCGACGAGGCGGGCGACTTCGCCTTCGCCGACGTGGTGGCGACGATCTCCGACAAGATGGTCGCCCGCCATCCCCATGTCTTCGGCGAGCTGGCGATCGAGGGTGCCGCGGGGCAGACCAAGGCCTGGGAAGACCTACAGGGCCGGGGAACGCGCCCGCCTGGCGGCCCGCCAGGGCCGGCGGCCGAGCGTACTCGACGGCGTCGCCCTCGCCCTCCCCGCCCTGATGCGCGCCCTCAAGCTGCAAGGCCGCGCCGCCCGGGTCGGCTTCGACTGGGCCGAGGCGCCGCCGATCCTCGAAAAGATCGCCGAGGAATGCGCCGAGTTCGCCGAAGTCGACCAGGAAGGGAATCCCGACCGCCGCCTGGAGGAATTCGGCGATCTTTTGTTCTCCGTCGTCAACCTGGCCCGCCACCTGGACCTCGACCCCGAGGAGGCGCTGCGCCGCGCCAACCGCAAGTTCGAGCGCCGCTTCCGCTCCGTCGAGGCCCGCTTCGCCGAGGCCGGCGCCGACATCGCCGAGGCTGGCCTCGACGCCATGGAGGCCGAATGGCGGGCGGTGAAGGCCGATGAGTGAGGCCGCCGCCCCGCTCCGCGACGATGTCGTCGACCGTCTCCGCGACGTCGTCGTGCGCGGCCCCTACGGCGAAATGATGGACGCCCGCCTGGTCGAGGCGGTGCCCGATCGCGCCGTCGTCGAGATGGCGATCCTGCCGCACCACATGAACGGCGCCGACCGCGTCCACGGCGGCGCTCTCGCCGGCCTGGTCGACATCGCCGCCACGGCCACCGCCTGGGCCACCAACGCCGCCGAGGCGGAAACCCGCGGCACCACGGTTGCCGTCACGGTGAATTTCCTCAGCCCCGGCCGCGACGGCAGCTTGCGCGCGGAGGGTACGATTCTGCGCCGTGGCGGCAGCCTCTCGATCGTCCGGGTGCACGTGACCGACGGCCAGGGCAACGGCGTGGCGGAGGGACAGATCACCTACAGGCTGGATCTGCGGCGGGGCTGAGCGCGCGGTCAGCCTCCCCAACGCTCGGAGCCTGTAAATCAGTCGGTATTGTCCGATTTTGCTCGCCTGTCGCGCGCCCCGGCCGTCATCGCGAGGGGCGAAGCCCCGCGGCGATCCAGCCGTCGCCCGAAGCTCCCGACGCCCTCGCCCGCCATGAGGGCCCACTGTATTGCCACGCTCGCTCCGCTCACTCGCAATGACGAATTTGGGCGGGCGCCCGCCATCGTTGGCTATACAGCCCCTTGGCTCATCCAGCGCCGATCTCGCCCCGAATGTGCGCCAACAGACTTTCCGCCCTGGCGAGATCCTCGCCAAAAGCATCCGGATGGCGCTCGGCCATGTCGCGATATATCGCGCCTGCCTCTTCGGCGTGGGTTAGCGCTTCCTCCATGTTTCGTGCTTCGATCATGTCAATCGCCAGGTTGAGCAGGGACATTGCAAGGTCAGGCCGAAATGCGTCCGGATACTCCGCCGCCAGCTCGCGGTAGATCACCACGGACTCCAGTGTCGCGGACTGCGCTTCCTCCGGACGAGCGAGACCGGTCAAATGGACCGACAGGTTGTTGAGCGCCGCGGCCAGATCGGGCCGGAAGGCGTCCGGGCGCGCCGCGGCCAGATCGCGACGGATCGCCACCGCCTCCTCCACCGCCGCCAGCGCCTCTTCCCGACGACCGAGCGAACTCAGACGGTTCGACATGTTGTTGAGCGACATCGCCAGATCGGGCCGGAAGGCGTCCGGGCGCGCCGCGGCCAGATCGCGACGGATCGCCACCGCCTCCTCCACCGCCGCCAGCGCCTCTTCCCGACGACTGAGCGAACTCAGATCGCCCGACAGGTTGTTGAGCGCCCCGGCCAGATCGGGCCGGAAGGCGTCCGGGCGCGCCGTGGCCAGATCGCGATACAGCGCCACCGCCTCCGCCACCGCCGCCAGCGCCTCTTCCCGACGCCCGAGCGAACTCAGACGGGCCGACAGGTTGTTGAGCGACATCGCCAGATCGGGCCGGAAGGCGTCCGGGCGCGCCGTGGCCAGATCGCGACGGATCGCCACCGCCTCCGCCACCGCCGCCAGCGCCTCTTCCCGACGCCCGAGCGAGCCCAGACGGACCGAGAGATTGTTGTAACTGATGGCCAGCATCGAACGATTTATCTCGCTGTCGTCCGTCGCGACGCGCGCGAGAAGGGCCGTATTGGCGACTTCGTTCAGTCGAAGGTCCGTCTCCCGCATCGACAGCGTTTCCAGGGGTATCGCGTCCAGCAGTTCGAGCAGCGTCGGCAGTTCGGGCGTCGCCTGGTCACCGAGCGCGTCGAGCCACAGGAGCGGCGCTTCGTGTCCGTGAATGGCGAAATCCTGGCAGGTGCGCACCACGCCAGCGACGACGGCCGCGCGCGAGACGGCGACGAGGCGGAGCGCGGCGGCCGCGCCGTCGCGACCCCGATGTCCGTCCCAGACACGCAGCATTGCCGCCTCGCCGACGACGTCGGGCAGAATGGGGGAAACCGCTTCCGCCGCCGGGTCCGGCAGCGCCCGCCGGAGGGTCTCGAAAACCGTGGCCGCGTCGCCGGCCCCCTCGCGTCCGAGCGCCCGTTTCTCTCCGTCGATGACCGCATGCGCCGAAGCCCGGCCCAGGACCTGGCACAAGGTCGCGGCGGCGGCCATGTGACGGGCGAAAGGTGCCGGCAGCCCGCGTGCGCCGGCGATGCCTTCGATGCGGGTCAGTTCCCGCTCCGCGATCTCGAAGGCGAGATCGTCGCGGGCGAGCGCCAGGACATGCTCGAAATTCGCCCGCGCCGCCGTCAGGGCCGCCATCATCAGAAAGAGCGGCTCGCCGCCCCAGGTGAGTTCGGCCAGCTTGCGGTCGAAGTCGGGGTTTAGCCCGGCCTGCGGCGGCACGAGGTCGGAGCCGGCGCGGGCCAGGGTCGCGGCCAGGATTTCGCGGCGGCGTTCGGGGGTTGCGATCTCCGGCAGTTCCACCGGCCCCTCGCCGTCGAGCAGGCGGCGTACCGCCCTGCCCTCTCCGTCGGCCCGACCGAACAGGTCCGCCCACCAGCCACCCGTCGGGCCCGCCTGGCGTTCCAGCAGCAGCAGGCGAAACGGCTTGCCGCGCGCGGCCTCCGCGTCGGTCAAGTTCCGGTGGTCGGAAAGCTCCGCCAGCCAGTCGCGGATGCGATCCACGTCGCGCGCCGCGTAGTCGACGATCACCAGGGTCGGCGCGTTCCAGCCCCAGGCCGCCAGGTTCTGCTGACCTTGAAAGCGGGCCAGCTCGTGGGCGGTGACGAAGCCGGCCCGCCAGCCCTTCCCGGCGGCGGCGTCCGCCAGCTCCAACGCCAGCCGCGTCTTGCCGCGCCCGGCACTGCCGATTAGTGCCTTGACGGAGATCGGCCGGCCGTCCTCCATCCAGGACCAGAGGCTCTTCAGCGTCTCCTCGCGCCCCAGCATCGGTATGCTGGCGCCATAGGCACTCAACAGGAGGGTGTCCTCCTCCCCCTGCCCGGCATCGGCTGCCAGCCGGCGCGTCTCGTAGCGGGTAAGGCAGAGATGGGGTTCGCCCACCGTGATCTTGTTGCCGTCACCGATGAACTGGACGATGAGATTATGGGAGCCCGCGACGTCCACGGACTGAGATGATGGCTTTTCCTCAGTCACGACGGCTCATGTTCACGGTGTTGCCGTCGCCGGAGACCTGGGCGGACTGGTTGCCGTCGCCGATCTGATTGATGGTTTGGCTGGTTCCCGCCGCGACACCCAGCTCCTTCAACAGGTCTCGCAGCTCGGGGATCAGCGCCGCGTCTTCTTCCAACCGCGTCTCGATCGCCGTCTTCAACATCTTGGCCGCGCCCGGGTTGGCCGGCTCGGCCTCGAAGTCGGCCACGATGGCCTCGCGCGCGCCGCCGGCGAATTTCGCCTTCAGCCAGCTGAGCAGCTTGTCCTTGCCGGCGCCGATCGCCTTCGCGGCAATGTCCTTGCCCGCCTTGCCAAATTCGCCGCCCAGGTAGTCGACGACGGATTCCGCCAACTCCGGCGCCTGTTCGATCATCTCGCCGTCATCCATCCGGGTGTCCTCCAGACTGGCACATGCCGTAAATGATAGCATGGTTCGCATGATTATACTGCATATCGACCCGGGACGCCCGGGGCACTCGCCGGAACGGTCTCGCGCCGGGCGACCGATCTCGCTTCAAGATATAAACATAACTTGCCCGACACCTACAATATCTGGATATATTCACATATTGCTCCGATCAAAATACGCTTTTTTGCAAAACGGATTTTCCGACCGGCTTCGAGCGATGGCCCCGCCGGGAGGTCCACGCCCCTTGCCCCCCTCCCCGCCAGCGGGCAAGCTCCACCCTGGGCAACGACCGAGGGGAGGACGAGACCATGGCGCGGGCCGAGATCAACGGGACCAGCATTCACTACCGCATCGACGGGCCGGAGGATGGGGCGCCGCTCCTGCTCTCCAATTCGCTCGCCTCCAATCTCACGATGTGGGACCCACAGATGGACGCCCTCACCGGGGCCGGCTACCGGGTGGTGCGCTACGACAGCCGGGGGCACGGCAAGTCGGCGGCGCCGCATGGGCCCTATTCGATCGAGATGCTGGGCCGGGACGCCGTGGCGCTGATGGACGAATGCGGCCTCGACAAGGCGCGCTTCTGCGGGCTTTCCAAGGGCGGCATGGTCGGCCAGTGGCTCGGCGCCAACGCCGGCGACCGCCTCGTCAGCCTGGCGCTTTGCGATACCGCCGCCTCGATGGACGGCGGGGCGGCGGCGTGGCAGGAGCGGATCGACACGGTCGAGATTGGCGGCATGGCGGCCGTGGTCGACGGCACCATCGACCGCTGGTTCACGCCGCCCGGCCAGGCGCGGATGCCGGACGACGTCGCCAAGGTCCGGGCGATGATCCTCTCGACCCCGGTGATCGGCTTCCAGGCCTGCTCCATGGCGATCAGGGACATGGATCTGGTCCCGGGCTTGGCGAACATCCGAACGCCGACCACGGTCATCGTCGGCGAGGACGATCCGGGAACACCCGTCGCCAAGGCGCGGCAGATCCACGAGGGCGTCGCCGGCTCCGAGCTGGTGATCCTGCCCGAAAGCGCGCACCTGCCGAACATCGAACAGGCCGAGGCCTTCAACGCGGCGCTGCTCGGCCATCTCGAGAAGCACGGCTGACGACGCACCCGTACCCGTCGTCGGCTTCGACCACGTCGCCATCACGGTCGCCGATGTGGAGGCGACGCTCGCCTTCCATGGCCGCGTGCTTGGCGCCCGGGTGATCAGGCTGGAGGCGTGGCGGGAGGGGCGCATGCCCGTCGTCGGCCTGATCGTCGGCGCGCATCGGATGAACGGCCATGCCCGCGACGCGCCCGGCGGCCCGCGCGCCAAGGCGCCGACGCCCGGCGCCGGCGACCTCTGCTTTCGCTGGGTGGGCGGCGAGATCGAAGCGAATGGTCGTTGGTATACGACGGGAAATGACGAGTCCGTGGCTAGTTTTTACGAATACCTCACATATGGAAATACAGAAAATTATTGATTACAAAAAGGGAATCGATTCGACAGTGCTGAAAGCCGTTTTGTTTCGTCACTTTTTATGAATCCGCGACAGGCGCGGATGACTGTTATGCGTCCCGTCGCGAAGCGGAACGGCGCCATCAGCCATACATCCGGGCGCCCTTGGTGATCTTGTCGACGATTCTGCGCTCCTCGCGCAGCGCCAGGCCGACGATGCTCATCTCTTCGGGTCGCCGTGCCTTGACCGTCGCCCTTTTGGCTTCGTCATGGCCGGTCTCGAACATCTCCTCGATGTAGAGCGAGAGTTTCACGCCCCGCCCCATCGCGCGCTCGTAGATCTTGCGCATGCCCGCCGCGTCCGTCGTCAACACGATGATCGCCTGGATGCAGAGCCGGTTGTAGCTGTTGCCGGCGGCGTCTTCGTAGACCTCGCCCAGCAGGTCCGGCACCTGGCCGGTGACGCCGGTCGTCAGGAAGGCGGTGACGTTGAGCTTTTGCCACGCCGCCAGGTCGTCGCGCACGACGATCGCGATCTTGGTATCGAAATGCATGGAACCCCGACCGCTCCGAGTCAACTGAAATGCATGGCGCCGTTGACGTCCAGCACCGCGCCGGAAACATAGCTCGCGCCCGGCGAGACCAGGAAGGCGAGCGGGGCGGCCAGTTCTTCCGCGCTGGCCATGCGGCGAAGCGGGAAGGTGTTTTCGTCGAACGGCTCCCCCTGGGTCATGGGCGTCGCCACGGGCCCCGGGGCCACGGCGTTCACCAGGATGCCATGCGGCGCGCCCCGCTTGGCGCCCCAGCGGACGAAGCCATGGATCCCGCCCTTGGCCATGACGTAGTGCGGCGCCGCGCGAACGCCGCCGATCTTGCCGGCGATGGAGCCGACCAGCGCGAAACGCCCACCGCCGCGCGCCGCCATGCCCGACCAGAATGCGCGGACGACGTTGATCGGCCCTTGCAGGTTGACGTTGAAGACCGTCGCCGTGACCTCGTCCCAGCCCTCGTCGTTCCAGTCGTCGAAGGGACAAATCGCGGCGCAGTCGACCACGGCGTCGATCTCGCCGCATTCCGCCGCCCAGGCCTCGACGGCGGCGCGCTCGGTGACGTCCAGCGCGCGCGCCGCCGCCTCGCCCCCCCTGCCGCGCAGGAACTCGGCCAACGGCTCGGGCGCCTCCAGGGGGGATGTCCCGAGTCATGTTGAAAAGTTGAGGTAGGTGTCGTTCGCCTGGAGCCGTTAGGCTCTGGGTGCTTAATCCGATTAGGAGAACGACGCCATGAGCAAGACTACACGGAACGCGCCTTCCTCCAAAGCCCTGGAACATCCATTGCCGATGCCGGTGCCGCCGCTATCGGATGCCTACAAGGATCTTCGCGTGAGCGTCGATCGCTTCTGCCTTCTGGCCGGCATCGAGGCGCTGGCCGAGATGCTGGCGGCGGACGCGGAGGCCGTGTGCGGCCCGCGTCATGCCCGCACGGCCGAGCGCCGGGGCCATCGCTGGGGCACGACCACGAGCGAGCTGGCCTTCCAGGGGGCGAGGGTGAAGCTCGAGCGCCCCCGGGTGCGCGAGCCGGGCGGCGGGGAGCTGAGTTTGCCGAGCTTCGAGCTGATGTCGGATCCCGAGCTGCTGCACGCCTGGGCGATGAACCTGATGGTGATGAACGTCTCGACCCGCAAGTATGGCCGCGCGGTGCGTCTGCCGGCGGACGCGGGCGGCGATCTGCCGTCGGCGGCGGGGGACGGGAGTTCGAAGTCGGCGGTCTCGCGCCGCTTCGTGGCCCTGACGCGCTCGAAGCTGAAGGCTTGGCTGGCGAGCCGGCTGGAGGAACTGGATCTTCTGGTCGTCCAGATCGACGGGCTTCATGTCGGCGATCACGTGATGGTGGCGGCGATCGGTATCGACGCGGGCGGCGAGAAGCACGTGCTGGGCCTGGCCGAGGGCGCGACGGAGAACACGGCCACGGTGCAAGCCCTGCTCGACAACCTGATCGATCGCGGCCTCGATCCCGAGCGCCCCCGGCTCTACATCGTCGACGGCGCCAAGGCGCTCTCCAAGGCGATCCGGCGGAGCTTCGGGCATGCGGCGCTGATCCAGCGTTGCCAGGTGCACAAGGGGCGCAACATCACAGACCGGCTGGACGAGAGCCTGCACGCGGGCGTCCGCAAGGCCTTGCGCCAGGCCTGGGACCAGGGCGACGCGGACAAGGCCGAGCGGCTCTTGCGCAATCTCGCCCGCCGCCTGGAACACGATGCGCCCGGCGTCTCCGCCACCATCCTGGAGGGCCTCGACGAGATCCTCACCGTCATCCGCCTCGGCCTGCCCCCGGAACTCCGCCGCGCGCTGGCCTGCACCAACGCGATCGAGAACGCGCTGGGCACGGTCAGGACCGTGCAACGCAACGTCAAGCGCTGGCGCAACGCCGAGATGGCGCTGCGCTGGACCGCCGCCGGCCTTCTGGAGGCCAAGAAAACCTTCCGCCGCCTCAAGGCCTACAGGCAACTCCCCGTCCTCCACGCCGCCTTGCGTGACGCCGTCGAGAAGGCAAAACGAAAGGCCGCCATTGAAGACATCGACGAGGCCGCGTAGCCTCGAAATCACACGATGCCTACCTCGCCCTTTTCAACATCGGGCGGGACATCGCCCCTCCAGGTCCGCGAGATGGACGGCCGCGCCCATCTCCGCCAGCAGGCGCGCCGTGGCACTCCCGATTCCGCCGGCCGCCCCGGTGATCGCCACCCGCGCGCCCGTCATGTCGAAGGCCGTCGCCATTCTCCCCTCCCCTTTGCCGTTCCGGACTATTCCAGCATTTCATCGATCCGCCGCGCGAGCGACTCGGGGTCGAAAGGCTTGTGGATCAGGATCGCGCCGCCGGCCGTGTCGTGGCGCCGCAGCGTATCGGCCGTATAGCCGGACATGAAGATCACCGGAATATCCGGCTTTAGTTGGCGGACGACGCGGGCGATCTCCGGGCCGCTGAGCCCGCCCGGCAGGATCACGTCGGTCAACAGCAGATCGACATCGTGGTCCCCGGCCAGTATCGAGAGGGCGTCCGGGCCGCTGCCGGCATCGAGGACGCGATAGCCGCGATCGTCCAGGACCAGGCGGACCAACTGGCGCAGGCCTTCGTCATCCTCGACCACGAGGATCGTCCGGGTCCGATTGGTCGACCGCTCGCGTTCGCCCGCCGGGAGCGGGCATACCACATGATCCACCGCTTCCGGCGTCTCGCCGGCGCGCGGAAGGTAGAGCTCGAAGCCGGTGCCGTCCCCTGGTTCCGAGCGGACGGTGATCGCGCCCCCCGACTGATGAACGAAGCCATAGACCATGGAGAGATCGAGCCCGGTGCCCTTGTCGGGGGTCTTCGTGGTGAAAAAAGGCTCTGTAGCGCACCCGGTTCCTTGGACACAAGTTTGTCTCACGCGGCGGGCCTGATTGAGATCGCGGCGTGCCACGCCTGACGAGCTTGAGCGGGGCTCAGGTAGCCGTTCTTTTCGACGATCCACTGGGCATTGTAGAGTTCGACGAAGTCGCGGACGGCGTCCCGCAGCTCCGCGATGTTGCGGTAGATGCGACCATGGATGATCTGTTCCTTCAGCGTGCGATTGAACCGCTCGGCGACGCCGTTGGTCTGGGGCTCGGCGACGAAGGCGTAGGACGGCTGGATGCCCCAGAACTTGATCTGGTTGGTGAAGTGGTCCGACAGATACTGGGAGCCGTGATCCATCCGCAAGGCCAGCCCCCGAGCCGCGCCGGCCGCGGTCGAGCCATACAGCCCGGCAAGCCCCATGGAGATCGGCTGCAGGGCGGCGAAGCGGTCGCCGCGCTTGCAGACATGCCAGCCGACACACTCGGCGTTCCAATGCTCGACGGCGGTGAAGATCCAGCCCCAGCCGTCGTCCACCGTGAACACCCGAACGCCATCGGTGCCCCACATGAGGTTCGGGGCATGAGTGATGATCTCACCGTCATGGGGATTGCCGCCACGGCGGCGGCAGCGATGGGGCGAGAGCAGATTGTTCTCGCGCATCAGGCGGAGCACCCGCTTGCGGGCAACCCGGATGTCGCGACAGACCCGAAGCCGAGCCCAGACCTTGCGGTAGCCCTCGCCCTCCCAGGGCGATGCCTCCAGGTCGGCTTCGATCGCCACCAGCAGCGCCTGGTCCGAGATCGCGGGCTTCGGTCCCCGACGCTTTGCCGGCGGCTGCTCGGCGTGCTGGCCGGAGGTCATGGCGTAGAACGAGGAGCGGGCCATGCCCCAGGCGGCGCAGACCCGCCGCAGGCCGTAGGCCAGACCCGTGCCGGGCGAGGTGGCGGCACTCATCGCCGCGACCTCCGCCGCCCCAAAGGGCCGAAGGTCTCCGTCTTGGCCTCCAGCAGTTCCACCTGCATGGTCAACTCTCCGATCCGCTTCATGGCGCTATCCAGTTCCGCCTGCACCGGATCGCCCTTGCGTTGCTTGAGCGAGGCGTCGATCCCGCCGATCGCTTTCTCACGCCACTGCTCGAGCCGGAAGATCTCTACGCCCAACTGGCGCGACAGAAGTTGCACCGGCTCGTCACGCAAAAGCCGCGGAACGACCTCACGCTTGCGCGCCACCGTCCATCGCTGGCCAAGTCCCAGCGGGCCTGCCGGCAAAGCCTGGCCTGGGGAAAACGTGGACGAGCCAAGCTCGCCCGCATTTACCACAGGCCCATCAACAGCAACTTTCTTCTCAAAATTATCGGCCATGTTCCGGTCCTCCTTGGACACTTCGATTAAGCCAATTCTGTGTCCAAGGAAATCGGGTCCGACTCAACTTGATCACATTTTACCAATTGATACAGGGCGGCTTCCCACCGAGGCTGGCGTCGCAATCGGCGAACGGGACGCTCCCGACGGATGGGTTCCGCTACTGTGAACCGCTACGGGCCGCCTCGTCGTTCGGCTGGTACGTCTATCTCCCGGTGGACCTTTGGCTGCTATGGGACGGATGCGAGACGCAGTGGAGCCTCGACGAGGGACAGACGTGGTATCCGCTGGCCGAAGCCATTCAATATCCGGGCTTTTCCAATGAGTTCGACGACGCGGCACCGGAGGCCTGCCGGGGCTACGCCCCGCCATTTCTGACACGGGGCGTGGAGCACGACATTCTGCAGGTTTGGACCGGCGTAGTCGCGGCGACGGAGCCGGACATCTGTGCCCTGGTGCGGGGACCGGCCAACCTGTCATGGCGCACCGACTTCTCGGTGCTTGAGGGAATCATCGAGACGGATCGCTGGTTCGGGCCCCTTTTCACCAATATCAGACTGCGAAAGATCGACAGTCCCATCGTGTTCCGAGGCATCCAACCGTTCTTGCAGGTCCAGCCGGTGCCGAAAGCGGTGCTCAACCACGTCATGAACGGCCAGCCGGCCGTGCACGGCGGACTGGTCTCGCTGGAAATGGAGCAATGGGAGCGCTTCGAGGCCACGGTGGTGCATCGAATGAAAACCAGAAAGCGCCTGGGCGATTACGCGGTGGAGGTCCGCAAGAAACGTCGATCGTCGGAATAGGCGTACCGTCTCGCCTTGCCGAGGATCTTCCAGAGCCTCGATATATTCCGGAAATTCAACGGCTTGGCCGGTTGTCTCGGCCGCGTTCGCCCGACCATCCCGATGCGGGAGCGGAAAAGTTCGGATTTGAGCCTCGATTTGGTATGGTTCCAATACTCGAGCGGGAACTTGCCGGGCGATGGCCGATATCGAGAACAAGGCGGATATTTGGATCGACCTGGTCGGGCCGTTTCGCGTCCTGTCGGCCACCGGCGAGGATTTGTCGCCGCGTGGTCGCAAGGCGTGCGGACTTTTGGCCCTTTTGGCGGTTTCGCCAGAGAGGCGGCGTTCGCGCGCCTGGCTTCAAGACAAGCTTTGGAGCGATCGTCCACCAAAACAGGGCGGCGCAAGCCTTCGGCAGGCCCTGAGCGAGATTCGCCGTGCCTTCGGTCCTCAACGCGATTGCCTGCGGAGCGACCGTCGGATCGTCGCCTTGGACCCCGAGCGTCTGCATGTCGATCTCGACGGCGCGGACCTGGCCGCGCTCTCGACTCTGAGCGAACAGCCCGTCCTGCTCGAGGACATCGATATCGGCGACGCGGAGTTCGAGAGCTGGGTCCGCAATCAGCGTCTGGGCTTCGAGTTTCGTCTCGCGAACATCAAGGCGAAGAATCTGGCGGCCGAGGCGGAACCATCGGCCATGGCTCGGCCCTCCGTCTCTTTGTCGGGCCAGCCCTGGCTCCGCCTTCTGCCTCCGGTCTTCGACAGCGGCGACGGCGGCGCCTTCCTCTCCCAATTTGTCGGCGACAGGATCACGCAGGGCCTGATTGAGCATTGGGGCATCGAATTGACAGACACGCCGAGCGGCCCGAACGGAATACAGATCGGGTCGAGGCGCGGCGGTTCCCCCATGAGGTATGCCTGAACGTTCGAATCCTCGCGGGTGAGAACGCGTCTCGGGTCTGGTCGGGTTCGCAGAGCATCCGGTTGAATGAAGGCTCGGTCCACGACTCGCCCGAACTTCAGATTCTCGTCAACCAGTCGATCGAGGTGGCCGGCATCCATCTGCGGCGCCTCGGCCACTCCCATGATTCGGCGACCGCCTTCGCAAGCGCGCATGACGCGGTTCACGCCATGTTTCGCATCGAGATGGACGAGGTTTTTCGCGCCGACGCGCTGCTCGCCGACGCCTTCCGCCATGAACCCAAAGGCGTCTATCTGGCCTGGCGTGCCTATGCGCGAACCTTCGTCTTCGGTGAAGCCCCCGGCATCGACGGGCCAGCCGTCATGGAGGAGGCGGAGGCGCTGGCGCGTCACGCCTTCGAACTGGACCCGCACAACGCCACGGTGCTGGCGCTGATCTCCTATGTTCACAGTTTCCTCTGCCGGCGTTACGAGGCCGGTCACGAGCTGGCGGAGCAAAGCCTGAAATACAACCCCTCGCACCCGCTGGGGCATGCCTTTCTCGGTCGCGCCAAATCCTATCTCGGTCGTCACGACGAAGGCTATCGGCTGGCCCGCAAGGGGCTCGATCGATCCGGGCAGGCGCCCTAATCTCTACACATTGCATTTTTTGAGCGGCGTCACGGCGCTGCAGTCTGGCAAACTCAGGGAGGCCGCGGCCGCGGCGGAGATCGCCATCGCGATGGCGCCGAACTACCGGGCGCCACGGCGTTATCTCGTGCCGCTCTATCTGAAACTCGGCGAGCGCGACAAGGCGAGAAGCGCCCTGGAGAAACTCCGCGAACTGGAGCCGCGTTTCTCGCTCGATGCGATGCGCCAAAGCGCCTATCCGAGCACGGCGATCCGCGAGGCGGGACTGCTGGTCTTTTCGGACCGCGACCTCTGAACCCTTTCAGGCTTGGTTCCGGCCCTCCTCTTCCCCGGCTTCGGCCATTTTCTCCCAGGCGCCGTCCTCGCGCTGCCGCCAGTAGGCGAGCCGGTGTCCCGCCTCGCGATAGTCCCGCCATCGCCCCCTGGCCGCCTGGACGGCGGCCTCGTCACGGCCCTCGAAGATGTCGACCGCGCGGGCGAAGTCGGCGATGAAGGCCGGAGCCATCCCGTCGAGCGAGACCAGGACATCCGCCGCGTTCGGGTTCTCCTCCGACGCGGTCAGATAGATCGGCTGCCGTTCGGCGCTACCGGCGCCGGCGGCGGCGTGCGGCAGCCAAGCCCCCGGATCGTAGGTCCAGAGGATGGTATCGAGCGCGGCCACCCGCTCTTGTGAACCGGCCAGCAGGACCGCGCGGTGCCCCCGTTCGAGAATCGTCTCCAGAAGCCTCGGAAGCACCCGTTCCAGCGGCGCGCGCTGCAGGTGGTAGAAGCCGATCTCGGTCATTTGCCCTCGTAGTGGTCGCGGACCAGGCGGTCGAGGGCTCGAACGCCCCAGCCGGTCCCGCCCTTCGGCACCGTCGGCTTGCCCTTCGAGGACCAGGCGACCCCGGCGATGTCGAGATGGGCCCAAGGCACCTCGTCGACGAAGCGCTTGAGAAACTGGGCCGCGGTGATGCTGCCCGCGGGCCGACCGCCGACGTTCTGCATGTCGGCGATGTCGGAGTTGATTTGCTTGTCGTAGGCCTCGCCGATCGGCAGGCGCCAGATGCCTTCCGCCTCGGCCTCGCCGGCCGCTGTCAGCTGCTCGGCGAGTTCATCGTCATTGGCGAAAAGGCCGGCGTATTCGTGGCCGAGGGCGATGATCATGGCGCCGGTGAGGGTTGCGAGATCGACCATGAAGCGAGGCTTGAAGCGCTCCTTCACGTACCAGAGGGCGTCGGCCAGGACCAGGCGGCCTTCCGCATCCGTGTTGATCACCTCGATCGTCTGGCCCGACATCGAAGTGACGATGTCGCCTGGGCGCTGCGCGGTGCCGGAGGGCATGTTCTCCACTAGGCCGATGACGCCGACGGCGTTGACCTTGGCCTTGCGGCCGGCGAGCGCCCGCATCAGGCCGGTGACGGTGCCGGCGCCGCCCATGTCCCACTTCATCTGTTCCATGCCGCCCGCGGGCTTGATGGAGATGCCGCCGGTATCGAAGCAGACGCCCTTTCCGACGAAGGCGACCGGCCGTTGGCGCACACCCGCGCCGTTCCAGCGCATGACCACCAGGCGGCTGTCGCGGGCGCTGCCCTGGCCGACACCCAACAGCGCGCCCATGCCGAGCTTGGCCATCCGGGCCTCGTCCAGTACCTCGACCTTGAGGCCGTGCTTCACCAACTTGCGGCATTCGGCGGCGAAGCTTTCTGGATAGAGGACGTTCGCCGGCTCCGACACCAGGTCGCGGGTGAGGAAGACGCCGTTGGCGATGGCGTCGAGCGGCGCGAAGGCGCGTCTGGCCGCCGCCGGACCCTTGACCCCGACAGCGACCCGTTCGAGCGACGGCTTCTCGCTCGCTTTTCGGGTCGTGCGGTATTTGTCGAAGCGGTAACTCCCGAGACGGGCGCCATAGCCGATCCGGGCCGCGACCTCGGCCAAGCCCAGGGACGAACCGGCGAGGTCCTCGGCCAGGATCGCCAGCGCCTTCTCGCCGCTCGTCGCCAATCGGCCGACCGCGCCACCGCCGACCGCTTCGAGGGCCAAGTCGCCGACCTCGGCCTGTTTGCCGATACCGGCGACCAGAACCCGGCCGACGGCGTCACTCGGCGCCGGCACCTCGAGCCAGCTCGCCTTGCCCCCCTTGAAGGCAACGGCCGCGACCGCGCGGGAAATCGCGCCATCCAGGCTGGCGTCCAACGCGCCGCCGTTGGCGAGCAACGTGCCCCCCTCCTCCGCCAGGACGACGATCACGCCCCGCTTGACCTGTCTCAGCTCGCTGAACGAAATCCTCATTGCTTGTCACCTCCAGACCCTTTGGCATCCGCCGAACGACCCGTGCCGGCGACGGCATGGCGTCATCTTACCCCCGGGCCGGCGTAAGAGAAGAGCCCACGCGGCGCAACGACTGGCATTGACGCGCGTGGGCTTCTATACGGACTGTCGAGAGAGTATTCTCGCTCGACCCGCCGAGTGGAGGCGGTGGGCCGGCGGCCGACACATGGGCGCAAGGGACCGATGACGCGACAACACACCAGCTTCGCCGTCCTGGCGATACTCCTCCTCTTTCCCTTCGCCTCGATACCCGTCGGCGCGCAGGAGATCCAGCGGATCGCCGCGATCGTCAACGACGAGGTGATCTCCGGTTTCGATCTCGAACGCCGGGTCGAACTGATCATCCGTTCGACGGAAGCGCCCGATTCGGCCGAAGGCCGGCAGCGGCTGCGCCCGAAGGCGCTAGACATCCTGATCGACGAAAAACTTCGCCTACAGGCGGCGGTCCGAGTGAATCTCGACGTCAACGACCGCGACATGGCGCGCGCCGTCCGCCGGCTGGAGGCGCAGAACAACGTGCCGGAGGGGGGCTTCGACGACTTCCTGCGCGCCAACGGCTTCGATCGCGACTCACTGATGCAGCAGGTTCGCGCGGAAATCGCCTGGGGCAAATTTCTCCGCCACCGCGTGGCACCCGTTTCCGACGACGAGATCGACGAGGAACTGGAGCGCCTGGAAGCCGATATCGGCAAGCCGGAATTCCTGATTTCGGAGATCTTTCTGCCGGTGGCCTCGGCGGCGGAAGAAGCCGAAATCCAGCGCCTCGCGCGCGACCTCGCAACCCAAATTGACGGTGGCGCCACCTTCGGCGCCATCGCCAGACAGTACTCCCGGGGCGCCACGGCGAACGAAGGTGGGCGCATCGGATGGATCAAGGCGGACCAGCTGGCCGACGAGTTGGCGCGGGCCATCCAGACGTTGGAGTCCAAAGGACATAGCGAGCCGATCCGGACCTTGGGCGGCTACTACATCATCATGCTGCACGGGCAGCGCCGTTTCTTGATGCCGGATCCGAAGGCTGCCCGACTGCGCCTCAGGGAAGTGAGCATCAACGTGCCCGACGGCGGAGGCGCGGCGGCGCGCCGACTGGCCGAGAATCTTCGCGCCACGACCGAGGGTTGCGACGACATCGCCGGGGCGGCGAAGAGTCACGAAGGCGTCAGCGAGACCGACCTGGGCAAGCTGGCGATCGGGCAGCTCTCGGAAGCGATCCGCCAAGCGGTTGGCCAACTGCCCGACGGCCGGCTCAGCGCGCCGATCGACCTCGGCGACTCGCTGATGTTGTTGATGGTCTGCGAACGCGAGCGCCAGGTGACGGAACTGCCGGGACGCGAGAACGTGATGGCCGCGCTCGGCCGCCGGAAGCTGCACAAGCTCTCGCAGCGCTTCATCCGCGATCTCAGGCGGGATGCGCTGGTGGAGTATCGGTGACCAGCGTACCGGTGGCCCCGCCGCCCCTCGCCGTCACGATGGGCGAGCCCGCCGGCATCGGCGGCGAGATCACCCTGCGGGCTTGGCTCGAGCACGAACGCCACGCCCTTCCCCCCTTCTTCGCCATCGACGATCCGGCCCGGCTGCGCGCGATCGGCCGGGACTTGAAGCTCGACGTTCCCGTCCGAGCGATCAGCGATGCCGGGGAGGCCATTGACTGCTACTCGACGGCGCTTCCCGTCCTGGCGAACCCGCTTCCGGTCCGGGCGGCGCCGGGCCGGTCCGATCCTCGCAATGCCACCGCGATCCTCGCCGCCATCGAACGATCGGTGGCACTGGCGCGCGCCGGGTCGGCCGGCGGCATCGTCACCAATCCGATTCAGAAATCGACGCTGTATGAGGCCGGGTTTCCCCATCAAGGCCACACCGACTATCTCGGCGCGCTGTCGGGCGGTGCCGCGGTACCGGTGATGATGCTGGCGGCGCCAATGTTGAAGGTGGTGCCGGTTACCATCCATCTGCCGCTTCGCGAGGCCATCGACCAACTGTCGATCGCCGCCATCCTGCATGCGGCGCGCGTCACGTGGGCGGCGCTCCGGGCCGATTTCGCCATCGAGCGTCCCCGTCTCGCCATCGCCGGCCTGAACCCGCATGCGGGCGAGGCGGGCGCCCTCGGGCGTGAAGAGATCGAGATCATCATGCCCGCGATCGAGGCGTTACGGTCCGAGGGACTGGCGGTCACGGGTCCCCTGGTGCCGGATGCCATGTTCCACGAAGGCGCGCGGGCGGGCTACGACGCGGCGATCTGCATGTACCACGACCAGGCGCTGATACCGCTCAAGACTCTGGATTTCTCGAACGGGGTGAATGTCACATTGGGCCTCGACATCGTGCGCACATCGCCTGACCACGGCACGGCGCTGGATATCGCCGGCCAGGGCCGCGCCAGCGCGGCGAGCCTGATCCAGGCGATCCGCATGGCTGGCGAGATCGCCGCCCGGCGCCGACGGGGATCCGGGGCGTGAGCCGGCCGGCGCCACCGCCGCTCCGCGAGGTCATCCGCGATCATGGGCTTTCGGCCAGACGGGGGCTGGGCCAGCACTTCCTCCTGGACGGCAATCTCACCACCAAGATCGCCCGCGCGGCCGGTCCCTTGAGCGACCTGGACGTGCTCGAGGCCGGCCCCGGGCCAGGTGGCCTGACGCGGGCTCTGCTGGCGGCGGGCGCCCGGTGCGTCGTCGCGATCGAACGCGATCCCCGCTGTATCGAGGCACTGACTCCGCTCCGCGATGCGGACCCGGCCCGCCTGATCCTGATCGAGGGCGACGCGCTGTCGATCGACATCGACGAAATACTGGGCCCGGAGGCCTGTGTGGTCGCCAATCTTCCCTACAACATCGCCACCCCCCTGATCCTCGGCTGGTTGGCGAGGGGAGCCCGTTTTCGCCATCTGACCGTGATGGTGCAGAAGGAAGTGGCGACCAGGATCGTCGCCGCGCCGGGCGGCAAGGCCTATGGCCGGCTGGCGGTGGCGTGCCAGTGGCGGGCGGAAGCGCGGGCACTCTTCGACGTGCCGGCCCGCGCCTTCACCCCACCGCCCAAGGTCACCTCGACGGTCGTGCGACTGGTCCCGCGCGACCAGCCCCTGGCGCCCGCGCCCCGGAAGGAACTGGAAGAGGTGGCGCGCGCGGCCTTCGGCCAACGGCGCAAGATGCTGCGCGCGAGCTTGAAGGCGGTGATGCCGGACAGCGAGTCCCTGTTGAGCGCCGCCGGGATCGAGCCGACGCGACGAGCCGAAACCTTATCGATCGAAGAATTCTGCGCGCTCGCCCGAGGGCTCGCGGAGATGCGCGCCGGTTAAGCCGTCATCCGCCGCGGGCGGCGAGATCACGCATCACCAAGACCGCGTCCGCGATCCGGGCCACGTGGCCGGGCCGTCGGTTCACGCCGTGCCGTCCCCCTCGACGACGCGGCATCCTACCTCGCGCCGCCGGCCGGAAGAGGTTAAACAGACGCATGAACGAGAGGACGGACACCACCTTCGGCGCCGCGGCCTACGGTGGCGAGGGCTGGTCTCCCCGCACCGCGACGCATGGGCAAGAAATCGGGACGCTCTGGGCCGGTCATGCGGTCGGAAGCGAGTGGACACGGCTCGGCGCCGTGCTGCTGCATCGGCCCGGTGGGGAACTGGCGCTTTCGCACGGCGATCCGAACGCGTCGCAGATGCTGGCGCCCCTCGATCTCGATCTCGCGCGCTCCCAGCACGACGCCATCGCCGAGGCCTACCGACGACAAGGCGTTACCGTGCACGAGGTGGCGCCGGATGTCGTTCCCGCCCCTAACCAGATGTTCTGCGCGGACCTCGTCTTCGTGACGCCGGAGGGTGCGATCCTGGCCCGGCCCGCCTCGATCGTGCGGGCCGGCGAGGAGCGTTGGGTCGCCCGCCGGTTGGGCGTGCTGGGCGTGCCGATCCTTCGGACCCTGGTCGGTACCGCCACCTTCGAAGGCGCCGACGCAGCCTGGATCGACGCGGAAACGGCGCTGATCGGCCGGGGACTGAGGACCAACCAGGCGGGTGCCGATCAGGTTGCCCGGGCGCTCGACGATATCGGCGTCGAGGCGATCGTCGTCGACATGCCGTTCGGCACCATGCACCTGATGGGTCTGCTGCGAATCGTCGATGGCGACCTCGCCGTCGCCTGGCCGCGCCGCACGCCCCATGCGGCGATCGAGGCGCTTCGCACGCGCGGCACCGAGGTGATATTCCTGCCCGAGGAGGCCAGCCAGTCGCAACAGATCGCCTTTAATTTCGTCACTCTCGGCCCGCGCCGAATTCTGATGGCCGCCGGCCACGACGCGGATCGCCGCTTTCTCGAGAACCACGGCATCGAATGCGTTACGGTCGAGATGGCGGAACTCTCCAAGGCGGCGGGCGGGATTGGCTGTCTCACCGCAATCCTCGAGCGCGAACCGCGATAGCCGATTCCAGGAGACGCCCATCATGGCCAACATTATTCTCATCCACGGCGCCTTTCACGGCGGCTGGTGCTGGCGCGACGTCGCCGAGCCGCTGCGGCGCGATGGCCACCGGGTCTTCGCCCCCTCGCTCACCGGTCTCGGCGACCGCAGCCACTTGTTGAACGCCGACGTCGACCTCGACACCCACATCGCCGATGTCCGCAATCTGATCGAGACGGAGGAACTCGACGAGGTGGTGCTTGTCGGCCATTCCTATGGCGGCATGCCGATCACCGGCGTCGCCGACGTGCTGGCCGAGCGCCTGTCCGCGCTGGTCTACCTCGATGCGATCATGCCGGAGGATGGCGAGTCGGCGATGGTCATCCGAACCCGGGTACCGGGCGCCACTCTGGCGATGGATCGCCCGGCCGACGGCGTCGGCGTGCCCGCGCCGCCGGCCCACGTCTTTGGCCCGACCGGCGCCATCGGGGCGTGGGTCGACCGCCAGATGACGCCCCATCCCTTCGCCACCATGACGCAGCCGATCCGGCTGACCGGCGCCTGGCGCGGCGTGGCGCGCAAGATCTATATCCGGACCGGGCTTTACGCTTCCCCCTACTTCGATCTCTACCACGAGGCCGCGGCGGCCGACGACGATTGGGTGGCGATCCGCCGTGAAGTCATCCACAACATTGCGATGACGGAGCCCGACTGGTTCCTCGATATTTTGCGCGAGCACGCGCTTTGAGCCAACCTCGACGACGACGAGATATGGGAGACGGAACATGCGCAACAGCCACATCGAGGTGACGCCCATGGCCGGCGCGCTCGGCGCGGAGATCGGCGGTATCGATTTGGGCGAACCGATGGATGACGCGCTATTCGAGGGCGTCCGCGCCGCGCTCAACGAGCATCTGGTGATCTGCTTTCGCGATCAGAAGTTGACGCCGGAGCGGCACAAGGATTTTGGCCGCCGCTTCGGTCCGCTCAACATTCACCCCCATTACCGCCCGCTCGACGGCCATCCCGAGATCCTGCCCATCCTGAAGGAGCCGGAGGACGCGGGAAACATTGGCGGCGGCTGGCATACGGACGTCAGTTTCCTGGAACGTCCAGCGCTCGACTCCCTCCTTTACGCCCTCGACGTGCCGACACACGGCGGCGACACCATGTTCGCCAATCAATATCTCGCCCACGAGACGCTCTCCGAGGGCATGCGCGACATGCTCGCCGAGATGTCGGCGATCCACAGCGACGCGATTCTGAGCCGGCCCGAGAACAAGGCCAAGGCCAACAGCGACCGCTCGACCGAACTAAAGGAAGAGGAGACGACGGAGGAGGTCGAGAACCGCCACCCCGTGATCCGCACCCACAACGAGACGGGCCGCCGCTGCCTCTACGTCAACCGCCACTTCACCAAGCGGTTTGACGAGATGACGGAGGCGGAGAGCAGGCCATTGCTGGAGTTTCTCTACGAGCATGCGGTGCGCCCGGAGTTCACGTGCCGCATCCGCTGGGAAAAGGGCACGCTGGTGATGTGGGACAACCGCTGCGCTCAGCATTACGCTCTGAACGACTACCAGGGCCAGCGCCGCGAAATGCACCGGGTCACCGTCGAGGGATCGCGCCCGAGGTGAGCCTGGGCCGTGACGGCCGATATCGCCATCGTGATCCCGTGCCACCGGGCGGAAGGGACGCTCGCCCGCGCGGTCGAGAGCGCCCTGGCGCAGGAGGGCGCGACGGTAGAGGTCGTGCTGGCGCCCGACGACGGCGTCGACTATCTCGCCCGGCTCGCGGCCGCGGGCCTTCGCGACGACCGCTTGGCCCAGGCGCCGCCGGGTCCGCTGCGCTCCGGTCCCTCGGCGGCGCGAAACCGGGCTCTCGCGCTTGCCGGCGCGCCGTTCGTCGCTCCGCTGGACGCCGACGACGCGCTTGCCCCCGGCTATGTTACGGCGCTGCTGGCTCCTGCGCGGCTAGAGGGCGCGGCCGCGGCGCGGCTTGAGGCCACCCTCGGGGACGGGCGCGCCGTCCGCTCTCCGATCGCTTCGGCACCCGGTGGCGAACTCGATTGGCGAGATATCGTCGGCGCGAATTTCCCAATCTTCTTCATGGCCCGGCGTGATCTTCTGGGTGGCGGCTGGGCGGAGGACCTGCGCTTCGCCGAAGACATGGTCATGAACCTGGAATTGAGGGCGCGCGTCGCGCGCTACGTCGTGGCGACGGGGGCATGCTATCGCTATGCGATCGGCACCAACAGCCTGACGACCGGCGCGGACACGGGGCTCCAGGCCGATCGCCACTATCGCGATATCATCGAGCGCGTCGGCAGTGGCCGGACCGCGGTCCCCGAGGCGGCGCGGGCCGAGGTCGTGGGTCTGATCAAGCGGAAAAGGGAACGCAACGCAGCCTTCGAACGGGCCCGCGGCGCGGGCTTCGAGGGCAGCTTCTATGATTTCGCGGCGGCGCCCGGCGGTGGTTCAGCGTAGCAGGATACGGATATTCTCGGCGAACTCGCCCTGCTCGTCCAGGATGGTGATGACCTCGCCTTCGTTCTCGGTTTCGTAGACTTGGCCAACCATTGCCGGGCTGACGCTTTCCCCATCGTCGGAAAGCGGCAGGAGGAGGCGTACCGTGGTGTGCCACTTGCGTACGGCATCGCCATGTTCGCATTCGCTGAACAAGCCGCAACGCTCGGCCACCAGCTCCCTATAAAGGCCGTCGACGTATTCCTTGTAGGTGCCGTCGGGGAGAACGTCGCCCAGGAGCTTGCCCCGGCTGTCGAAACCGAGCGCAGCGGTCAGCGTGGCGCCCACCATGCGCAACCGGTAGTCGGTCCCATCGCCTTCGATATCCACCAACAACAGGCTGGGCAGCAATTCCGAGATTTCCATGACGTCGATGTCGGCCATGGACGGCATATCGCGCCCTTGACGTTTCGACAGCCAGTAGTCGAAAAGTTCAAGCAAGATTTCATCGTCGATGATTTTGCTTAGGCTCAATTCGTGAAACGTATGCATTTGTGATAGAATGCCCGGAACGTCAGGAGGTTGGGTCATGGACGGCAAGGGTTTCCAGGTGTGGCTTTCGGCGGCGCGCGGGCTGACGCGCGTGCAGCGGCACGAGGCGCTCGCGGTGCTGTCGGGCCGGAGCGAAGGCGAGGCATCGAAGGCCGCGATCGAGCTTGGTGTGGACGAGGCCCGGCGCTGTCCGCACTGCGCGAGCGAAGGGGCGGTTTCGCGCGGTATGGCGCGGGGTCTGCGGCGCTACCAGTGCAAGGGCTGCGGCAGGACCTTCAACGCGCTGACCGGTACGCCGCTGTCGGGCCTGCACCACAAGGAACGCTGGCTGTCGTTCGGGGCGTCGCTGGCGGAGGGGGAGACGGTGAAGGCCTCGGCGGCGCGCTGCGACGTGGCGGTGAGCACGGCGTTCCGCTGGCGTCACCGGTTTCTGGCGGCGGCGCGGAGCGATTCGGAGGTGCTCAAGGGGATCGTGGAAGCGGACGAGACCTACGTCCTGGAGAGCCGGAAGGGCGCGCGCGGGCTGGGACGCAAGGCACGGCGGCGGGGCGGCAAGGCGAAGAAGCGCGGCCTCTCGCGCGAGCAGGTGCCGGTTCTCATGGCGGCGGACCGGAGCGGGACGACGGTGAGCGCGGTGCTGCCCAGGGTCGACGCGGCGGCGCTCACGGCTGCTCTCGACCCGGTGGTCGCGAAGGACGCCCTGCTGGTCTCCGACGGTGGCGCGAGCTATCCACCTTGCGCCGCCGCGCTCGGGGTGAGCCACGAAGCACTCAACCGCTCGATGGGGGAACGGGTTCGGGGCGATCTGCATGTGCAGACGGTGAACAGCCGCCACAGCCGGTTGAAGGACTTCCTGCGTCCCCGCCGCGGCATCGCCACCCGCTATCTGGACAACTACCTGAGCTGGTTCCACCTCGTCGGCCTCGCCCCCGGCGCCAATGACCGAGCCTGCCTCGCCGCCGCCGTAACAAGGTGACGCATACAATTCACGAATTGAGCCATTGCGAAAGCGCGAAGGCGGCGAAGAACGCGCCGGTGACGAAGCCGAGGTCGGAGGGATCAAGCCCGAATTCGTCCGCCAGAGCCGGCGCGATCATCGCGTTGTTGACGCGGAAGAATTAGTCGATCGTCACATAGATCAGGAACGGGGCCAGGATCAGGGCGCCCGAGTGGCGACCGGCCGCCATCAAAAGCCGGCCTTGGGGTCCACGCGGTTCCGCAACCGGCGCCCCCGGGCCAGGCGGATCGCGTTCTCCAGCACGAGATCCAGGGTCCGGGGCGCATAAGAGTCCAGATCGTCGGCCGAGACGTGGGGCGTCATCATCAAGTTGGGCGCCCGCCATAGGGGCGAAGCGCGGGGCGGCGGTTCGGATTCGAAGACGTCGAGGATCGCCCCCGAAAGATGCTCGCTCTCCAGGGCGGCCAACAGGGCGGTGGTATCGACCACAGGCCCGCGCCCGACGTTCAGGAAACCCGCGCCCGGCTTCATCGCCCAGAATTCCCGGGCGCCGATCAGCCTGTCCGTCGCGGGCGTCAGTGGCGTGGCGACGGCGACGATATCGGCGCCGCCGAGCGCCGCGCACAGGCGGTTGGGCGGGTGCATGACGTCGACATTTCGGGCGGGACGGCCGCCGCGACGGACACCGACGACGGTCATGCCGAGGCGCTTGGCCTCCGCCGCGAGGACGCCCCCCATTTTGCCGACGCCGACGATCGTCGCTCGACCCCCGGCGATCGGCCCGGTGAAGACCGGATCCCACCGTCGGCGGGCCTGCGCGCTGGCGAAGCGCGGCATCCGGGTCCAGAGCATCAGCATCGCCATCCGGGCATAGTCGCCGAACTTCTCGCCATGCACGCCGCTGTTGTTGGTGAGCGTCACCCCCGCCGGCAGCCAGTCGAGTGGCGCAAGGTGGTCGACTCCGGCTCCGATCACGTGAATCCACTTCAGGTTCGGTGCCCGTGCCCGCAAGTCCGCCGTCGGCAGATCCCAGGCGAGGAGCGCGTCGGCCGTGCCCATGGAGCGGTCGAAGTTGTCGAGGTCCCAGTCGATGATCGGCTCGATCAAGGCGGCCGCCTCCGGCCGGCGGGCCAGTGCGGCATCGAGACGCGCGGGCGTGGTGCGAAAGATCTCCTCGCCGGCGCGATTGTTCTTGATGTGCAGTCGAATCCGCCGCATCGCCTCTCGTCTCCAGGGGGGCTGCATACTATCCTGCGACGCGAGCATGGAAAGGGAGGACATCACCATGGCGGGTCCAAAAAACTCACCCCTGGCGGGCAAGGTGGCGATCGTCACCGGCGGCGCGCGCAACATCGGCCGGGGCGTCGCCCTGGCGCTGGCCGAGGATGGCGCCGCCGTGGTGGTCAACGCGCGAATGGACGGCGAAGCGGCGGCCGGCGTCGTCGGCGAGATCGAGGCGGCGGGTGGGCGCGCCATGGCGCATGTCGGCGACATTACCGACGAGGCCGTGGTGGCGGCCATGGTCGAGGCGACGGTCAAGGCTTATGGCGGCATCGATATCCTGATCTCGAATGCCGCTTTCCGCCGCCAGCAGCCCTTTCTGGAAATCACCCTCGCCGACTGGCACGAAATTCTGTCCGTGCCGCTCGACGGCGCCTTCCTCACCGCGCGGGCCTGCATTCCTCACATGCGGAATGCAGGCGGCGGCTCGATCGTGACGCTCGGCGGCGTCTCGGCCCACATCGGGACGGCGGGCCGCGCGCATGTCTGCGCCTCCAAGGCCGGCCTCGTCGGCCTCACCCATGCACTGGCGATGGAGTTCGCCGCCGAAAATATCCGAGTGAACTGCGTGGCTCCCGGTTCGATCGACACGGCGCGCCCCGCGACGGCCGGCGCCCGACCGCCCGGCATGGACGACAAGATCCCGATGCGCCGTCAGGGTCAGGTGGCCGAAATCACCGGCATGATCCGTCATCTCTGCCGCCCCGAAGGCGCCTATGTCACCGGCCAGACGATCCACGTGAACGGCGGCCTGTTCCTGGTCTGAGCCGCGTAGCGGCTCTCATGGGTCGGCGCCGGAGAGAATGTTGATTAGCCCGACAATGAGCGCGGCTTCGTTCACGATCGGATTGCGGCCGGGACGGGAAGGCGAGATCGCGTTGGCGAGGCCCGACGGGCGATCACGCCGCATCACCATTCCCGCGCCTCGATCCACTCCTCGGCTATACGCCGGGCCTCGGCGAGCCATTCGGGATCGAGCTCGAGGGCGATGCGGTCGCGGCGGTCGAGGGCGGCCTCCGCCAGCGCCTCGTCGAGGTCCTCCCATGCGTGGGCGGCGAGGTCGTGGAACATATGGGCCAGGCGCAGGTCTTGACGCACGCCCACGCCGTGCAGATGGATTTCGCCGAGTTCGTGGAAGGCCTCGGGCACGCCCCGTTCCGCCGCTTCCCGGTACCAGGCGACCGCCTTGCCGGTGTTTTGGCGAACGCCCGCGCCCTCGGCATGAATTCGGGCGAGGGTCAGTTGCGCCCGTGGGTGTCCCTGTTTCGCCGCCCGTTCGAACCAGTCGCGCGCCCGAAGGTCGCCCTCCGCCGCCGCCAGGCAACCCAGGCCATATTGCCCGTCGGCATCGCCGGCCTTGGCGGCCCGCTCGTGCAGTCGTCGGGCCGCGGCCTCGTCGTGGGGCACGCCGTCGCCCGCGAGACAGAGTTCGGCGAGCGCGGCATGCGCCGCCGCGTGTCCCGCCGCCACCGCTTGGGCAAAGCATTCCGCCGCCATCACCGAGTCGCTCGGTAGCGCACGGCCGTCGCGCCACATCAGCCCAAGGCGATAGTAGGCCTCGGCATGGCCCGATTGCGCCGCCAGGTGAAAGAGGCGCGCGGCCATCGCCTCGTCGCCCGCGCCAAAGCGACCCTCGCCATGGAGGCGGCCGAGCCGGACCTGGGCCTCGACGTCACCCGCCAGCGCCCTGGGAAGCCAGTAACGGTCCGCCAGCACGGGATCGCCGCGTTCGGTCAACGGTTTTCGGACGAGGTCGAGCCACAAATCCCAGAGCCACCCGAGAAGGGAGATCCCGCCGGGACCCCCCGGGCACGCGCAGGGCATCGCCGCGTCGCCCCGGGCCGCGAGATCCTTCGCCGCCGCCACCTGCCCGGACGACAGGCGCGCGGCCAGGTTATCGCCCCTGGCCACCGCCGCCGCCACGCCCCCTTCGGCCGCCAAATCGTAATAGGCGAGCGCCATCACGGGGTCTCGGCGAACGCCACGGCCTTTGCCGAGCAACTCCGCGAGCGCGAAACTGGCCCTCGGATGGCCGGCGCTGGCGGCGTTGCGGTAGCAGCGCGCCGCCTCCTGCCACTCGGCGCTGCCGGCGTTCCAGCGAGCGGCCAGTTCCCCCAGGTTGAACCAGGCCCATGGGCTGGCGGGCGCGGCCACGCGGAACCAGGCCCGGGCCCTGCCGGGATCGTGGGCGACGCCGCGCTCCTGGAAATACATCAGGGCCAGGTTGTTCTGGGCACCGGCATGGCCGCAGAGTGCCGCGGAACGGTACCAGCTCGCCGCGGCCGTCTGATCGGCCCTCACGCCTTGTCCATGTTCGAGCGCATGGCCAAGATTGAATTCGGCTTCGAGATGCCCTTGTTCCGCGGCCCGGCGATACCATTTGGCCGCTTCCCCGACATCGGTGGCCGTTCCGTGGCCATGCTCCAGCGCCTGACCGAGAAGCTGTTGCGCCGGCGCGCCGCCGGCCTCCGAGGCCTCGCGCAGCATGGCGAGCGCGGTCCCCGGGTCCGGCGACTCGCCCAGGGCGTTCAAATGCATGCAGGCAAGGTTGGTGAGCGCGCTGATTTCGCCCTGTTTCGCCGACAGGCCGTACCATTTCATGGCCTCGGCGTCGTTTTGGGTAACGCCGTCGCCGGTCTCGTACATCAAGGCCAAATTGTATTGCGCGGTGACGTGGCCCGCCTCCGCCGCCTCGTGGAAATAGGCGGCCGCCTCGGCCGGGTCCTCGCGGCCGTCGGTACCGAGGATCAGACGCAGTCCCAGCGCATTCTTGGCGTCCGAATTGCCGGCGTCGGCCGCCCTGTGGAAGAGCCTCAGGGCTTCGCTCGCATCCGCCGCAATTCCCTCGCCATCGGCGAGGCACTCGGCCAGATGCACCTCGGCTCCGTCATGGCCCTGTTCGGCGGCCAGGTGAAACCATTTCACCGCCTCCGCCAAGTCCGGCGAGACCCCGTCGCCCCGCTCATGTAACAGGCCAAGATTGAACTGGGCGTTGGCGTCGCCCTGATCGGCGGCCTCGCGGAACCACATGACCGCCTCGACCGAATCCTCGGGCATGCCGCGTCCACTGAACAGCATGGAGCCGAGTTTGATCTGGGCTCGGGGATCGCCCGCGTCGGCGGCGGTCCGCAGCCAATGAACGGCCTGGTCCTCGTCTTGCTCGACCCGGTCGCCATCGGCATAAAGCCGGCCGAGCGCGGTCTGCGCATCGACGTAGCCTTGCTCGGCGGCGCGGCGATACCAATCGAGCGCGCGGGTGGAATCCACCGCGACACCCTGCCCCGTCTCGTAGAGGACCGCGAGATTGAATTGCGCGAAGGCCTCGTGTCGGTCAGCCAGGCGACGCCAGATACGCCGGGCGGCGACATAGTCACCGCGCATATATTCGGCCATGCCGTCGGAACTCATGTCCTCGCCTTGCGCCCGGAGCCAGCGTCATGAACCGGGCGGGAGCGGGCGCGCCCGGCCTCGCCCGCCGGCGCGGCGCGGCCCACGGTCAAGCGGGCCGCCCTCATTCGGGCGAAGCCGACCCGGACGGTCTCGAGGTTCGGCTTGGCGTTTGGGATCATGGAGTCTCCGGGTCGGACCCCCCCGATGGGTGGTGGGCGGTAGAGGACTCGAACCTCCGACCTTCCGGGTGTAAACCGGATGCTCTCGCCATCTGAGCTAACCGCCCGTCGGGATCAAGATGCAGGAGGCGGGGCGGCAATGCAATCGGCCTTGCACCAACGAAAGAAGCCGGTCCCAGGGACCGGCTTCGCGCGGGGTGGCAAGGCCGCCCTATACTAAAATTATCTAATTGACGGATTCCTTCAGCGCCTTCCCCGCCTTGAACTTGGGCTGCCGGGAAGCTGGAATTTGAATCGGTTCGCCCGTGCGGGGATTGCGTCCCGAACTCGCCTTGCGTGTCGCCACGGAAAAGGCGCCGAAGCCCACGATCCGCACTTCCTCGCTCCCCTGCAAGGCGACACCGATTTGATCGAATACCGCATCCACAGCCCGTTGCGCATCCGATTTGCTGAGTTCGGCACTGGCCGACACCGCCGCAACCAAGTCGTTTTTGTTCACAGTCGCCCCCTGCTGATTGCTGAAAATTCCCGACGCTCGCTGTCGCGCGCCGATGCGAGTGTAGGCATCGCACGGCGTCCGGGTCAAAGGGAAAACAACGCTACCTTCACTTTTCCCTTGCTTCTGCTGGGCCTCGTGACGACCGTCACGATAAGACCCGCGCCGCGCTTGAACTTCGTCGCGGCGCCGGATTCGAAGTACCGTCGGCGGTGGAGCGTCAAGTCGATCCGTTCTAATGGGTGACGACGTTTTCCACTTCGCCCTCGCCGTCGCCGATTCCCTCGACCGCGATCGCATCTTCGTCGATTTCGATCGGCACGGGCCGCACGGTGAGCGCGTGCTCGATAACCTCGTCGACCGTGGTGACGGGGATGATTTTCAGCCCCTTCTTGACGTTGTCGGGGATCTCGGCCAGGTCCTTCTCGTTGTCGATCGGGATCAGCACCGTCGTCAACCCGCCGCGAAGCGCCGCCAGGAGCTTCTCTTTCAGGCCGCCGATCGGCAGTACCCGGCCGCGAAGCGTTATCTCGCCGGTCATGGCGATATCACGGCGGATCGGGATCCCAGTCAGCACCGAAACGATCGAGGTACACATGGCGACGCCGGCCGACGGGCCGTCCTTGGGCGTCGCGCCCTCGGGTACATGGACGTGGATTTCCCGCTTCAGGAAGCCCGAGGACTTGATGCCGAAGGAAAGCGCGCGGGCGCGCACGAAACTCGTCGCGGCCTGGATCGATTCCTGCATCACGTCGCCGAGCTTACCGGTGTAGCGGATAGTGCCCTTGCCCGGCAGGACCAGCGATTCGATCATCAACAGCTCGCCCCCGACTTCGGTCCATGCGAGACCAGTGACGACCCCCACCAGATCCTCCGTTTCGATCTCGCCGAAGCGGAAGCGGCGCACGCCGGCATAGCGTTCCAGATTACGGCGCGTGAGGGTGATCGACTTGCGCTTCTTTTGCACGATGTCGCGCACGGCCTTGCGGGCAAGACCGGCGATCTCGCGCTCAAGGTTCCGGACGCCCGCTTCGCGCGTGTAATAGCGGATCAGATCTTTCAGCGCACCTTCCGATATCTTCCATTCGCGCTTGCGGAGCCCATGCGCCTCGATCTGCTTCGGGATCAGGTGGCGCTTGGCGATTTCCACCTTTTCGTCCTCGGTGTAGCCGGCGAGGCGGATGATCTCCATTCGGTCCATCAGCGGCTGAGGCATCCGGAGCGTGTTGGCCGTGGTGAGGAACATCACGTCCGAGAGGTCGTAGTCGACCTCGAGGTAGTGGTCGTTGAAGGTATGGTTCTGTTCCGGATCCAGCACCTCCAGCAATGCCGACGCGGGGTCGCCCCGGAAGTCGGCGCCCATCTTGTCCACCTCGTCCAGCAGGAAAAGAGGATTGGACTTCTTCGCCTTCTTCATGCCCTGGATAACCTTGCCGGGCATGGAGCCGATATAGGTTCGCCGATGGCCCCGGATCTCCGCCTCGTCGCGCACGCCACCCAGGGACATGCGAACGAATTCTCGGCCCGTCGCCCGCGCGATGGATTTTCCGAGGGAGGTCTTGCCAACGCCCGGAGGCCCCACCAGGCACAGAATCGGGCCCTTCACCTTGTTGGTGCGCTGCTGAACCGCGAGATATTCGAGGATCCGCTCCTTCACCTTGTCCAGGCCGTAATGGTCCTGATCCAGGATCTTGTGTGCCTGGGTGATGTTTTTCTTGACCCGCGAGCGGTCGCTCCAGGGGATGGTCAGCAGCCAGTCCAGGTAGTTGCGTACCACCGTCGCCTCGGCCGACATCGGGCTCATGTTCTTGAGCTTTTTCAGCTCGGCGATGGCCTTCTCGCGCGCCTCCTTCGTCAGCTTCGTTTCCGCGATCTTCTCTTCCAGCTCCTGGAGTTCGTCACGACCGTCGTCGCCCTCCCCCAATTCCTTCTGGATCGCCTTCAGCTGTTCGTTCAGGTAGTACTCGCGCTGGGTCTTCTCCATCTGGCGCTTGACCCGGCTGCGGATCTTGCGCTCGACCTGCATGACGCCGATTTCCGACTCCATCAGGGAATAGACCCGCTCCAACCGTTCCTGGGCGCTCTGGATCTCCAGCAGTTCCTGCTTGTCGGGAATCTTCAGGGCCAAGTGCGAGACCACGGTATCGGCGAGCTTGCTCGGATCCTCGATCTGGTTGACCGAAACCAGCACCTCCGGCGGGATCTTTCGATTCAGCTTCACGTACTGCTCGAACTGGGAAATGACCGAACGGGTCAGCGCCTCCAGGTCCTCATCCTCGGCTGTTTCGTCGTCGAGCAGCCGCGCCCGGGCCTCGAAATAGTTCGGATTGTCGGTGTAGCCCTGGATCGTCGCCCGGGTGCCGCCCTCCACCAGAACCTTCACGGTACCGTCGGGCAGCTTCAGCAACTGCAGCACCGAGGCGATGGTGCCCACCTCGTAAATTTCACCGGGGCCCGGATCGTCGTCGGCCGCGTTCTTCTGCGTCACCAGCAAGATCTGCTTGTCGTCCTTCATGACGCTTTCGAGCGCGTTCACCGACTTCTCGCGCCCGACGAAGAGCGGCACGATCATGTGCGGAAAGACGACGATGTCGCGTAACGGCAGAACCGGATAAAGCGGATATTCAGAACCTTCGAGCATGATCTATCCAACACTCCGCACGGTTGGCGTGGTCCCGAGGGACCCAGGGATAGGCGCCAATCGCGGCGCCAGCCGTCAAGTGGCGTCGGCCGGCATGGAGGTCAAGGCCGCGGCCGCCGCCTGAATTCAAGAGGCGCTGCTGCCAACGTCCTCGCGGGATTGGGCATAGGCGTAGAGCGGTTGCGCGCGGCCCTCGACCACCTCGCCGTTGATCACCACCTCCTCGACCCCCTCGAGCGAAGGGAGTTCGAACATGGTCTCGAGCAGAATGCCCTCCATGATCGAGCGCAGGCCACGCGCGCCGGTCTTGCGGGCGATGGCCTTGCGGGAGATGGCGCCCAGCGCGTCCTCCGAGAAGGCGAGCTTCGTGTCCTCCATCTCGAAGAGGCGCTGGTATTGCTTCACGAGCGCGTTCTTTGGTATGGTCAGGATCTCCACGAGCGAGGCCTCGTCGAGATCGGTCAGCGTCGCGACCACGGGCAGGCGGCCGACAAATTCCGGGATCAAGCCGAATTTCAAAAGGTCCTCGGGCTCAACGCCTTTCAGGATCTCGCCGGTCTGGCGCATGTCGGGGTTTTCGACATCGGCGCCGAAGCCGATCGAGGTGCCCTTGCCGCGGGCCGAAATGATCCGCTCCAACCCGGAAAAGGCGCCGCCGCAGACGAAGAGAATGTTGGTGGTGTCCACCTGGAGGAATTCCTGCTGCGGATGCTTGCGACCGCCCTGCGGCGGCACGCTCGCCACCGTGCCTTCCATGATCTTCAGGAGCGCCTGCTGCACGCCCTCGCCCGAGACGTCGCGGGTGATCGAGGGGTTGTCGGACTTGCGGCTGATCTTGTCGACCTCGTCGATATAGACGATGCCGCGCTGGGCCCGCTCGACGTTGTAATCGGCGGCCTGCAGCAGCTTCAGGATGATGTTCTCAACATCCTCGCCGACATAGCCGGCCTCGGTCAGCGTCGTCGCGTCGGCCATCGTGAAGGGCACGTCGATGATGCGCGCCAGTGTCTGGGCCAACAGGGTCTTGCCGCAACCCGTCGGGCCGACCAGCAGGATATTGGACTTCTGGATCTCGATGTCGTTGTTCTTGGTACCGTGCCCCAGGCGCTTGTAATGGTTATGGACGGCGACGGAGAGCACGCGCTTGGCATGGGCTTGGCCGATGACATAGTCGTCGAGCACCTGGCAGATCTCCGCCGGCGTCGGCACGCCCTCGCGCGACTTCACCAGCGAGCTCTTGCTCTCCTCGCGGATGATGTCCATGCAGAGCTCGACGCACTCGTCGCAGATAAACACGGTCGGACCGGCGATCAGCTTGCGGACTTCATGTTGGCTTTTGCCGCAGAAGGAACAGTAGAGGGTGTTCTTCGAATCGCCGCCACTAAGCTTGGTGGTCATGGATACCCCACAGTCCCGCGCCGGACGCGGAATTGCGCCGGCACGATCCGAGTCCTCGACTTCGCATTGCGCGGCCGAGCCCGTGGCGGGCTGGGCCCCGCGCCAGCGTATCGCGCCGAAGCGATGCCAACACGGAGGTCGAATCTCAAAAACACACTACAACACGCCCAACTATGACGTCCACCGGTCAATATTCCGTAAAGGAGGTCCGGTCAACCGGTGCCGTTGTCTTGGTTCAAGCCTCCTCTTCGCCGCCGTCCGAAGCCGCTTTCGCCGCCTCTCCGCCGGCCTCGACGGGGCGGTTTTCCACGACTTCATCGATCAAACCATAGTCCTTCGCCGCCTCGGCGGTCATGAAGGTATCGCGCTCCAACGAGCGCTCTATCTTTTCCATTTTCTGACCGGTGTGGCGCGCGTAAATCTGGTTCAACCGCTCACGCAATTCGAGGATCTCGCGGGCGTGGATTTCGATGTCCGTCGCCTGACCCTGGAAGCCGCCAGAGGGCTGATGGACCATGACGCGGGCGTTCGGCAGACTGTGGCGCTTACCGGCGGCCCCGGCGGCCAGCAGCAGCGAGCCCATGGAGGCCGCCTGGCCAATGCAGAGGGTGGAAATATCGGGGCGGACGTATTGCATGGTGTCGTAGATCGCGAGGCCCGAAGTGACGATGCCACCCGGTGAATTGATGTAGAGAGCGACGTCCTTCTCCGGGTTTTCGGCCTCGAGGAACAATAGCTGGGCGGTCACGAGGCTGGCGACGTTGTCGTCGATCGGACCGACGATGAAGACGATCCGTTCCTTGAGCAGGCGGGAATAGATGTCGTAGGCGCGTTCGCCCCGGTTGGTCTGCTCCACCACCATGGGCACCAGCAAATTCATACGTGTGTCGCGCTCGCTCATTCCTTGGATACCTTTCCTCGTCTCGAGTTTCTCTCGGCCGTGGTGGTCGCGCCGGCTAGGTCTCGGTCTCGTCGCCCGTCGCGGACTCGGCCCCCTCGCCTTCCCCGGCGTCCGGATCGGCCAGCAGTTCGTCTTTCGAGACGGGCTTGTCGCTCACCTGGGCGAGCTCCAAAATATAGTCGCAGACCTTGTCCTCCAAGATCGGCGCGCGGAGGCTCGCCTGCGCATCCGAATTGTTCTGGAAGAACTGGAAGACCTGGGTCTCTTGTCCCGGCATGGAGCGCGCCCGCTGCATGATCGCCCGGTTGACCTCCTCCTGGGAGACGTCGATGCCGTTCTCGGTTCCCACCTCCGAGAGCAGCAGGCCCAGGCGAACCCGGCGCTCGGCGATCCGGTTGTATTCCGCGCGGACCTCGTCCTCGGGATCGTCCAGGTCGGCGAGCGTCTTCTGCTGGCCCTCGAGTTCCCGCTCCAGTTGCTGCCAGATCGAATCGAACTCCATCTCGACCATCCCCGGTGGCACCTCGAAATCGTGGTTTTCCGCCAAATGATCCAACAGGCTTCGCTTCAGCCGCGCGCGGGAATGCTGCGCGAACTCGCCCTCGATCTGGCGGCGGACGTTGGTCTTGAGTTCTTCCAGGTTCTCGATCCCGAGCTGCTCGGCGAGCGCATCGTCGATCGCAACGGGGAGCGCGACCTTGACCGCCTTCACCGTACAGTCGAACAGGGCCGGCTTGCCGGCGAGGTTTGCCTCGGGATAGGCCTCGGGGAAGGTCACCTCGACCGACTTTTCCTCGCCCACCTTGGCGCCCACCAGCTGCTCCTCGAAACCGGGGATGAAACGACCGGAGCCGAGTTCCAGCTGGAAGTCATCGGCCGCGCCGCCCTCGAATTCCTCGCCGCCGACCCGGCCGACGAAAGCGATCACCACGGCATCACCCTCGCCGGCCGCCTCGCCCTCGGCGACATCGATGAAGGACTTCAGGTTGTCGGCGATCCCCTGGACGCGTTCGTCGATCTCCTCATCGTCCACCTCGACCTGCAAGCGCTCCAACTCGATCGAGCCGAAGTCCTTCGGTTTGATCACCGGCATCGCCTCGATTTCCATGGTGAATTCGAGGTCGCCGCCCTCCTCGAAACTGGTGATCTCGATTCTGGGCTGCATGGCTGGGCGAATTTCCTGGTCTTCAAGCGTCTTGGAAGCGGTCTCGTTCACCGTCTCCTCCAGGATTTCGCCCATTACCCGCTTGCCGTAGGTCTTGCGCAGCAACCCGACCGGCGCCTTTCCCGGGCGGAACCCCGGCACCGCGACCTGTTTGGATAACTCCGTCAGCTTCGAGGTCATCTTGTCTTCCAGCGTGTCCGCCGGAATCACGACCTGGAAAGCGTGCTTCAGCCCGTCGGACTGGGTCTCCGTCACCTGCATCGCGCGCACCCGAACTTTTTGCCAGTCATTATTACGAAAACATCGTCGACGAAGAATCGATGGCCCTCGCCGCCCTTGACGCGGCGGGATCGGATCGGTGGTGCGGGCGGAGGGACTCGAACCCCCACGACCGAAGCCACCAGGACCTAAACCTGGCGCGTCTACCAGTTCCGCCACGCCCGCCGATACCCCTTCACGAGAACCTCGGCCCGCGCGGGGCGGCACTCTATAGCACACCTGGATTTTCGAAGACCAGCGCAATTGACGAGATGGCCGGGTGGCTTCTCAATGTCCCCGTTTGTTGCCCCAGGCGAGCACGTGGAGCTGCGGCAAAACGGTCGGCCGATACCAGCGGTCGGCGGCCAGTTTCTCGACCAGCCAGCGGTACCGGGCCATCAGTTCATCCGGCAGATCCTCGGGCGCGGGTGAGTCTTCCTCGGGAAAAGAGGGATTGCCGACCTGCAGGTAGAGAGGCAGATCGCCGTGCCGGTCCGCGAGCCCCCGGGCGAAGTCGTAGTCCGCCTCGTCGAATACGGTCACCTTGAGGGAGATCTCGGCACCACGCGCCTGATCGAGGCATCGCTGAAACATATCCCAATCGGGTGTCTCGCCGGACGAGGGCGGCTTGGGGCTCAGGAACAGCCAGTCGAGGGCCGCGAACCAGTCACGCGGCAGCGAGCCTTGGGTCTCCAGCGAGAACTCAAGCCCCCGCTCGTGGCCAATCGCGAGCAGGGGGGCGAGCTTCTGCATCGCCGGATTGCCGCCGGAGAGGCTGACCACGATCGGCACGCCGCCGGAAAGCGCGAAGACCTCGTCGATGATCCCTTCCGGCGTCATCGTCCGCCATTCGCCCGCGCGTTCGGGAAGGACAGCGTAGAGCGTGTCGCACCACCGGCAGCGATAATCGCAGCCGCCGGTACGAACAAACACGGTCGGCCGTCCGATGAGCGGCCCCTCCCCCTGGACGGTCGGGCCGAAGATCTCGACGACGCGGATCACGCGGCGTACTCGGCCATGGAGTTGGGGGTTTCCCAGACCCGGACTCGGACGAGACGGGCGACGCCCAGGCTCCGTGCCTCCACGCCACCCGCCAGCCGGTCGAACCAATGGGCCGCCAGCCGTTCCGCCGTCGGCTGGGCCGCCATGACGTAAAGCTTGGTGGCGAGGCGGGTTTCCGTCGTCTCGCAATGGCCGTCGTGGACGACCCGATCGCGGATCCGTGCATGCCAGGCCTCGAAATCGTCCCCTTCCGGGGTGAACATGGCCAGCAGTTCGCGGTCGTCGATCCCGGCGATGAACCCGTGGTCACAAGGGCCTTCGACCAGGCGGGCGAGCTCCTCGGCGAGAAAGCCGAAGTCGATCACCATGTCGCTCTGCTCGCCGTCCCGGTGCAATTCGCCCTCGCCCGCCACGCAGACCGCCTCGATGACGAAGCGATGGCCATGCAGGTGCCGGCATTTCGAGCCATGCGTCATCACGCGGTGGCCAGCGTCGATTTGCAGCCGTCGCGATATGGTGTAGGTCGACATCGCGTCATCATCCGAGTCTTCGCGCGCGCAACTCCGGCGCCGCCGGCGGTCTTTTACACCAGGGCGCTAGAGAAGCCCATGCCCCCGAAGCGTCGCCGCCAAACCTTCGCCGCCCTGGAAATGATGGGCCCGAAGGCCGGCCCGTCGCGCGCCCGCGACGTTGGCCGGCACATCGTCGATGAAAATGGCGCGGCCGGGTTCGATGCCGTGGCGGCCGATCAGACGCCGAAAGATCTCCGGCCGGGGCTTGCGTGTCCCCTCGAAACCGGAAATCACCAGTCCGTCGAAAAGCTCCAGCCATTCGAACAACCGCTCGGCGTGCCGCCAGGTCTCCGCCGACCAATTCGAGAGCACGTAGAGCCGCACGCCCCGCGCCTCGAGCTGTTTCAGGATAGCCACCGTGTGGTCGATCTGGCCCCGGATCATTTCCGACCAACGCTCGAAGTAAGCCTCGATGAGCGCGCGGCGATGGGGATGGGCCGCGACGAGATCGGCGATGCCGTCGGCGAAACTTTGTCCCTCGTCGTGCTTTTCGTTCCAATCCTGGGTCGTGACCGTCGCTAGAAAATGTTCCATCTCGGCTTCGTCGTCGAAGAGCTTGGCGTAGAGGTTGCGGGGATCCCAATCGACCAGAACGCCGCCCATGTCGAAGACGACCGTGTCGAGGGCGTCAGATGACGACATCGCGGCCCTCGCGGCTGAGGCAGGCCGCGGCGCAGGCATCGAGGATCGCCGCCTCGTCGATGCCGTGGATGCGATAGAGGTCGAGAATATCGCCGGACTGGCCAAAGCTCTCGACACCCAGGCTGAAGACCCGCCGCCTCGAGGCGGAGCCGAGCCATGAGAGGACCGAGGGATGGCCATCGATCACGGTGACCAGGGCCGCGTCGGGCGCCAATGGGTCCAACAGCCGGCCGATATGGCTGCGGGCCGCCCGTTCGCCACCCGCGCGGCGGCGCCAGGCCCGGTTCCATTCGGCGTAGGCGAAATCAGCCGAGGTTACCGCCAGCAGGCCGGCGCCCGGAATGTCCTCCAGGATCTGGGCGTGCGCCGCCTCGGCTTCCGCCGCCACGGCCCCCATGTAGACGATCGCCAGTTCCGAGCCCTCCGAAGGGGGCACGCGCCAATAGGCACCAGCCAGGATTTCGGCTTCGAGTTCGGGCGTCATCTCGCGCTCGGGCTGCTTCAGGGAGCGTGTCGAGAGGCGGAGGTAGACCGAACCGCCATCCTCCGCCTGCATGTGTTCGAAGCCCCATCGCATGATCACGGCCAGTTCGTCGGCGAGTGCCGGCTCGAACGCGGCGAGCTTGTCCTGACCCATGCCGATGAGGGGCGTCACGATCGACTGATGCGCGCCGCCTTCGGGCGCCAGCGTGATGCCGGATGGCGTCGCCACCACCATGAAGCGGGCATCCTGGTAACTGGCGTAGTTGAGGGCGTCAAGGCCGCGCTTCACGAACGGATCGTAAAGCGTGCCGATGGGGAGCAGGCGAGCGCCGAACAGTTCGCTGGAGAGGCCGAGGGCGGCCAACAACAAGAAGAGATTGTTCTCGGCGATGCCGAGTTCGATGTGCTGGCCGTTCTGCCCCATCTGCCAGCGTTGGGCGGAGACTACCTTCTCCTCGCGGAAAACATCCTCGCGGCGGTGGCGATCGAAGATGCCACGCCGGTTGACCCAACCGCCAAGGTTGGTCGAGACGGTGACGTCCGGCGAGGTCGTCACGAGGCGATCGGCGAATTCTCCCTGTTGGGCGGCGATATCGTAGAGGATGCGGCCGAAGGCTTCCTGGGTCGACGCCTCCTCGGCCACCGCCAGCGGCAGGCGATCCGGTATGGCGATCCGGGGGGCGGACCGAACCCGCGAGCGGTCGGAATTGAAGGGCGCGCGGCCGATGAAGGCCCGGAGTTCGTCGGCCGAGACGTCGAGGCCGGTGAACGCGTCCCACTCCTGGCCATCCGCGATCCCCATGTCCGTACGGAAGTCCGCCATCTGATCGGGGTTCATCAGGCCGGCGTGATTGTCCTTGTGGCCGGCGAAGGGGAGGCCGTGACCCTTGATCGTATAGGCGATGAAGCAGGTCGGCGCGTCGCCCTCGGTGGTCTCGAAGGCCTCCAGGACGCTTTCCATGTCCTGGCCGGCGAGATTGGTCATCAGCCCATGCAGGCTCGCGTCATCGTGTGCGTCGAGCAGACGACGGATGCCCCGGATATCGCCCAGGTCGCGGGTCAGATGCTCGCGCCAACCGGCGCCTCCCTTGTAGGTCAGCGCCGAATAAAGCGAATTCGGGCAATCGTCGATCCATTGGCGAAGTTGATCACCATCCTCGGCGAGGAAGGCGCTCTCGAGCTGCTTGCCGTACTTCAGCGTGATAACTCGCCAGCCGGTGGTGCGGAAGATATCGTCGACCCGGGCGAAGAGGCGGTCGGAAATCACCGAATCGAGACTCTGCCGATTGTAGTCGACGACCCACCAGGTATTGCGGATATCGTGCTTCCAGCCCTCCAGCAGCGCTTCGAAGATGTTGCCCTCGTCGAGTTCCGCGTCGCCCATCAGCGCCACCATGCGCCCGGTCGGCGTTCCCTCGCTCAGCAGGCCCTTCATCGAGACATAGTCCTGCACCAGGCTGGCGAAGGCGGTCATGGCGACACCGAGACCGACGGAGCCGGTGGAGAAGTCGACTTCGTCGGAATCCTTGGTCCTTGAAGGATAAGACTGCGCGCCGCCGAGGGCGCGGAAGTTTTCGAGCTTCTCTCGGCTCTGCCGGCCAAGAAGATACTGGATGGCGTGAAAGGCCGGACTCGCGTGCGGCTTCACCGCGACCCGGTCCTCGGGCTTGAGAATGTGGAAATAGAGCGCCGTCATCAGCGTCGACAGACTGGCCGACGAGGCCTGATGGCCGCCGACCTTGAGGCCATCGCGGCTGGGCCGGACATGGTTGGCGTGATGAATGATCCAGCTCGACAGCCAAAGCACCTTCCGCTCCAGCGCCAACAGGCAGGCGAGGTCGTCCTGGCTGGCGCGCGACGCCGCCTCGGTCCCGATCATGGTTGCCATGGATGGCCTCTCGTCGTAACGCCCGGGGCGGCGATGGCGCCCCGTCGCGTCTCGCCGCCAGTATAAGGGGGGTCCGTGTGGCGGCCAAACCGGGCTACGTCTCCAGCGCGGCGTCCCGAGCCTCTCCATCGTAAAGATACGCGAAGGCGCAGAGCAGCAAGCGGACCCGGTGGTCGGCGATGCCATAGCGCGAATGCAGGCTCTCGCGGTTTTCGGCGATCACGCCCAGCCGGCGGAGCGCGACCACCTGCTGCGAGGCGACGGCATAGGTAACGTCCAACGCATCGGCGATTTCATTGACCCGCCAGGAGCCGTTCGACAGCAGTTGGAGGATGCGGACGCGGGTTCCGCTCGAAAAGGCCTTCGCCAAGTAGGAAATGCGTTCGGCGTTTCGATCGACGACGCTGGTCTCGGGCATCGGTTTTCCCTCGGGTGAATTCCGAAGCAATGCGAATCGATACTATTCTACGGCAGTTGCGCTCTATTGATGCCCTTCACTGTGAAGATCCTCGGAGCTTCGAGCTTTCAGAAGACGGCGACAATTTTCCAGCAGTTCACTATCGGTTGCAATGTAGAGCGGCTGACCGTCGTATCGGAGTTCCCCGCTCGTGATGTCGAAGGTCACTCGGCCCAAATCGGCCTCGAGGCGCGGCCGGACTGGATCGGCACGTCGGCGACGAATTGGCCAATTTCGACGCCGCCCGAACAGCCTGGATCGCCGATTATCCGGACCGGAGATGGGGAGCGGCAGCAGCAATTCGAATTCAATACGGGTTGGCGTTTCGATTCGGAGCCCACCGGAGCCCTCCGCCGGCACGACTGGCCGGCCGCGCACGTCGACACCGGGGCGAAATATGACGTCCGGCTCCGCCACGTGGACCACGATGCGCGCGCAGGTGCGACGATCGAGGACGGCATGCGATACCTCGTGCGCGTCCGCCGTCGCGGCAAGGAGCGGCAATAGTATCGCCATGAGTATCGACGGTCTCGGGATCATGCCGAGAAGGCTGCATTCAAATCTTGAAGATTTCGTGAGCAAAGTTCACTATTTACAAACCAAAAAGGGGCCGCGCGATCTTCGCGCGGCCCAAATTTTGGGAGGAAACGCCTTCAAGCGTGCTTTGGAGAACAACACCTCGAAAGCAATGTAATTATGCGATTGAGAGCGTGGGTTGACAAGCAAGAGGCCAAGCAGAGTCCGGTCGAGCAGTCAATAATCGTTCTGAATTCAAATGGTTAACGGAACTATAAGCGAATTTCCAAATCTCCGGAAATAGCGTGCAAAACCACGCTTTCATGGCATTTTGCCGACGAATCGGACGAATCGGCGGCTCACTCAAGGCAATTCAGGTTCGGTCCGCTGGGCGGTGTGGATCAAACTCGAGCCGCTTTAGCATTGGAATAACCACGCCTACCGTGCGACGAAATCCCGAAATCCCAGTAGGTCGTATTCCTGGACCACATAGAACACGCCCCAAAGAACGCCGGCGACGATCGTCGTGATGCCGGCCTTCAGCCAGAGCAAGGGACGGACGGGAGCGCTCTCCGCTTGGCCCGGTTCCAACGCCTCGCCCGCCTCCTCCGCCGTGCGCACGCCGATGGGCAGTGCCATGAAGAAGACGATGCCCCATATCAGGGCATAGACCAGAAGTCCGCTCGCGACACCCACGGGCTCTTGCTCCGCCTCTCCGGTTCAGACCTGTTCCAATTCGACGAGAGTACCGCAGAAGTCCTTGGGATGGAGGAACAGAACCGGCTTGCCATGGGCACCGGTCCGGGGCGGTTCAGACCGCCGTCAGAAGTCCTTGGGATGGAGGAACAGAACCGGCTTGCCATGGGCACCGGTCCGGGGCTCGCCGTCGCCGATGACGCGCGCGCCTTCGCCCGCCAACCGCTCGCGGGCGGCGATGAGGTCGTCGACCTCGTAACAGACGTGATGCATGCCACCGGCCGGATTGCGGGCCAGGAAGGCGGCGACCGGGGACGTCTCGCCCAAGGGTTCCAGCAGCTCGATCTTGGTGTTTTCCAATTCGACGAATACCGTGGTAACGCCGTGATCCGGCAAAGCCGAGGGCGCGGAAACGCTGGCGCCGAGGGTATCGCGATAGACCGCGCTCGCGGCGCTCAGGTCCGGGACCACGATCGCCACGTGATTGAGCCGTCCGATCATCCCATCCTCTCCTTCAATCCTCGAGCCGCAGGACGCGGATCTCCGTCACCGGTCGTTTCCCGCAGAACGATTTGACGACACGCCGGGCCGCGACCCGGGCCGCTTCCTCGATACGGTCGTCATGGCGCAGGGCGCCCCGTCCCAACCGTTCGATCGCGGTTTCGATCGCATGTTCAACCAAGCCGGGCAGGTCGCCATCCTTGCCGCAACCGGGCAGCCCCTGGAGGACGATGGCCGGGTCCGCCAACAGCTCGCCCTCGTTGTCCAGTACCAGGGTCGCGACGATATTGCCGTTGAACATCAGGCGGCGGCGGTCGCGGACGGCGCCGTCCGCCTCCGAGACAAGCTGGCTGCCGTCCACCAGCAGGCGGCCGCTCTGGACCTCGCCGACGATTTCGGGCGACGCGGGATCGAGCTTCAGGATCTGTCCGTTGCTGGCGACGACGGCATGCGGCACTTGCAGGTTTCGCGCCAGTCCGGCGTGCGCCCGCATATGGCGCATCTCGCCATGCACGGGCACGGCGATCCGGGGGCGGACCCATCGATACATCGCCGCCAGCTCCTCCCGGCAGGGGTGGCCAGAGACGTGGACGTCGGCGTCGTGCTCCGAGATGACCTCGATGCCCGCTTCCGCCAGTTGGTTGTGCATGCGGCCGATCGCCCGCTCGTTGCCGGGAATGATGCGCGATGAGAACACGACCGTGTCGCCGGCTTCCAGCACGACCTCGGGGTGCGAGCCGGACGCGATCCTGGCCATCGCCCCCCTCGGTTCGCCCTGGCAGCCGGTGCAGAGGTAGAGAATCTTCTCGGGCGGCAAGTAGCCCCCTTCCCGATCGTCCAGTACGGGACCGAGATCGTCCATGTAACCGGTTTCGCGCGCGGCCTCTATCATCCGCCAAAGCGAACGGCCAACGACGATTAGGTGGCGGCCGTTGACCCGGGCAACCTCCGCCATCGTCTTGATGCGGGCGACGTTGGAAGCAAAGGTGGTGATCGCCACGCGGCCCTCGCGGCCCGCCACGAGATCGATCAGCCGTTCGCGCACCCCCGCCTCGGAGCCGGAGGTGCCCTCGACCAGCGCGTTAGTGGAATCGCAGACCATGGCGACGACGCCCTCGTCGCCGACGGCGCGGAATGTCGCCTCGTCGGTCGGGTCCATGACCAGGGGATCGGGGTCGAGTTTCCAGTCGCCGGTGTGCAGCACCGTACCCGCCGGCGTTCGGATGGCGAGTGCGTTCGGCTCCAGGATCGAGTGGGTGATGGCGAGGAAGGAGATCTCGAAAGGGGGGAGAGAGACCTCGCCGCCGAGCGGCACGATATGGACGGGAACCTCATCCTCCAGGTCGTGTTCGCGAAGCTTGCGGCGAAGCACGGTGGCGGTGAAAGGCGTGGCAAAGACCGGGCAGCGCAGGCGCGGCCAGAGAAAAGGAACGGCGCCCAGGTGATCCTCGTGCGCATGGGTCAGCACCAGGCCCAGGAGATCGTCGCGCCGCTCGGCGATGAAGGACGGGTCCGGCGTGATCAGATCGATCCCGGGCGTCGTCTCGTCGGCGAAGGTGATGCCGAGGTCGACCATCAGCCACTTGCCGGCATGACCGTAGAGATTCAAGTTCATGCCGATTTCGCCCGCCCCGCCCAATGGCAGAAACAGCAGATCGGACGGCGCCCACCCGTCGAACGCCGCGGCCTCAGTCATGGGTGCTCCGACGGTAGATCTCCACCAGGCCCCGCATGGTGATGTCGGCGGCGACATGTTCGAAAACCTCGGTCACGCCTTCGAACAATGGTGCCAAGCCTCCGGTCGAGACCACGCCCATCGGTTCGCCGAATTCGACCTTGACCCGGGAGACGATGCCCTCGATCAACCCGACATAGCCCCAGAAGACACCCGAGTGCATACAGTCGACCGTGTTGGTACCGATCACCTGGTCGGGCTTCTCGACCACGACGCGCGGCAACAGGGCGGTCGCGTTATGGAGCGCTTCCAGACTGAGGTTCACTCCGGGGGCGATGACGCCGCCGCGATAGTTGCCCGCCTCGTCCACGACGTCGAAGGTAGTCGCGGTGCCGAAGTCGACGACGATCATGGCTTGCTTGGGAAACAGCACGCCGGCACCGACCGTATTGGCGATGCGGTCGGCACCGACCGGGGGTGTGGCACGGACTTCGATGCCGAGCTCGCAGCCTTCCTCGCCGATGACGATGGGCTCGCAATTGAGGTAGCGGGTGCAAAGCCGGCGGATATTGAACAGGGCCTGGGGTACCGCCGTCGCGATGATCGCGCCGTCGATCGACGCGGGCTCGATCCCTTCCATGGCCATGAGCTGGTGCAGCCAGACCGCATGCTCGTCACCGGTACGGTGGGCCGAGGTGCGCTGGCGCCACTCGCCGACCGCTCGCTCGCCGTCATAGACGGAGAACTTGGTGTTGGTATTGTTGGCGTTAATCGCGAGCAGCATCGGACCTCTTGCTTCCTCGAAATGGACTTCGCCCGCGGTAATGCGTCGTGGCGCGCCGCACGGCGGAATCAGAACCAGCGCGCCCGTCCCGTCCAGGTCACCAAAGACGCCAGGAATCTCGGCGCCGCCGAACCGCGCGACGATAGGCTGCCCGACGCCCCGCGCGCGCGCCAGCCAAGCCTCGCGGATCGGTGCAAAACCTTCCCGCCGCCAGCGTTCATACCAAAGCAACAGGCCCGACGCCATGTCGACCAGGACGGTGTCCGGCGTCGCGCCGCTCTTGCCGAGCGCATGCAGCGAGGTGGTCCGTCGTTCGACCAGATCGGGGTGGTGGCGGATATTGATTCCGATGCCGACGACGAGCGCCATCTCCTCCCCGCGCGGCACCGTCTCCAGCAGAATGCCGGAGATCTTGGCGCCCCCGACATGGACATCGTTGGGCCAGATCAGTTGCGCGTCGGCCGCATCGAGCCAGCGGTCGAGGGCGCCGATCACCGCCAGGGCGGCGACAAAAGAGAGTAATGCCGCCTCCATCGGCGGGCATTTGGGCAGCAGCAGGAAGGAGGCATAGAGGTTCCCTTCGGGCGAATGCCAGTCGCGGCCGCGCCGTCCCCGCCCACCGGATTGCCGCCGGGCGGTCACCAGGGTGCCTTCCGGCGCGCCCGCCTCGGCCAGGCGGCGTGCCTCGTCGTTCGTGCTGACGAGGGCATCGTGCGCGTGGTGGCGAAAGAAGTCGGGAAGCCCGGTCATCCGGGACGCGAGCGCCCGATCAAGGCATCAGCGCGGCGGCGGCGGCCTGGGCGCCTTCCAGGAGCGGCGCCGGATAGACGACGAACAAGACGATGAAGAGGCTGGACACCGTCAGAATTACCTTCATTTCCGGGCCGATCGGTTTCAAGAACGGTTCCGCCGGGTCGTCGAAATACATGATTTTGATGATCCGCAAGTAATAGACAGCGGCCACGACGCTCGACAGCACGCCGACGATTGCCAGCAGGTAGAGTTCCGCCTGAACCGCCGCCATGAAGACGTAGAACTTGCCGAAGAATCCGGCTGCCGGGGGTACGCCCGCCATCGAAAACATGAAGATCATCAGTGCCAGCGCCATCGGCCGGTCGTTGCGATCGAGGCCCGCGAGGTCGTTGATTCCCTCCACCATGCCATCGCGCCGGCGCATGCAGAGGATGCAGGCGAACGTGCCGACATTCATGAACAGGTAGATCGCCATGTAGACCAATGTCGCGCGCACCCCGTCCGCCGTGCCGGCGGCGAGGCCCATGAGCGCGAAGCCGATATGGCCGATCGAGCTGTAGGCCATCAGCCGCTTGATGTTGGTCTGCCAGATCGCGGCAAAGGCGCCGAGCACCATCGACAGCAGCGAGATGAAGACAACGATCTGCTGCCAGTCCGCCGTCGCCTCGGCGAAAGGGACGACCATGGCGCGGATGAACAATACGATCGCGGCGATCTTCGGCGCCACGGCGAAAAAGGCGGTGATCGGCGTCGGCGCCCCCTCGTAGACGTCCGGCGTCCACATGTGGAAGGGCACGGCGGAGACCTTGAAGGCGAGGCCGGCGGTGAGGAAGGCAATCCCGACGATGAGGCCAACCGAGGCGCCGCCCGTCGCGCTCACGTGGACCGCGATCGCCTGAAAGTTGGTGCTGCCGGAGAAACCGTAGATCATCGAGCAGCCGTAGAGCAGCATGCCGGAGGAGAGCGCGCCGAGGACAAAATACTTGAGGCCGGCCTCGCTCGAGCGGTGAGAATCGCGCTTGATGGCGGCGACGACGTAGAGCGAGAGACTCTGGATTTCGAGCCCCATGTAAAGCGAGATCAGGTCGTTGGCCGAGACCATCATCATCATGCCGAGAGTCGCCAACAGGATCAGGATGGGGAACTCGAAGCGCTCCATCCGCTCGTTGCGGATATAGGACATCGACATGATCAGGCCGACCGCCGCGGCCAGCAGGATCAACAGCTTGGCGAAGTTGGAAAAATCGTCGACGACGAAGCCGCCGGAAAAGGTGACGATCCGCTCTTCTGGCATGGTCCAGACGAGAACGAAGGCGATCGCCATCGCCGCCACGGCGAGCCAGGCAACGAGCCTGGTGGCGCCGTCGCCCCGGAAGACGCCGAGCATCAACAGGCCCATGGCGGAGACCGCCAGGAAGATTTCCGGCGTCGCGGCGGCGTAGAGGTGGGTCTCGGGTGCCATGGCGCGCCTTCTAATTCGCCGCCAGCCGGGTCGCCGTCTCGCCGGCGAGTTCGGCCGCCTTCAGCGCGCCCTCGTAGTGCTCCAACAGGTTGGCGACCGAGACGTGCATCACATCGAGGAAGGGTGCCGGATAGACGCCCATGAAGATGGCGATCACCACTAGCGGCGCGAAGATCACCACCTCGCGCGGGCCGAGATCCAGAATTGCCTTCAGGTTTTCCTTCTCCAGCGTGCCAAAAATGACCCGGCGGTAGAGCCAGAGCATGTAAGCCGCCCCGAGGATCATGCCGATCGAGGTCAGCGCCGCAACCCAGGTGGAGGCCTGGAACGCGCCCACGAGGACAAGGAACTCGCCGACAAAGCCGCTGGTCCCCGGCAAGCCGATGGAGGCCAGCATGAAGACGCCAAAAACGAAGGCGTATTTCGGCATCCGGTTCACCAGGCCGCCATAGTCGTCGATCATGCGGCTGTGGATGCGGTCGTAGACGACGCCCACGCACAGGAACAAGGCGGCCGAGACGATGCCATGGCTCAGCATTTGCACAATGCCGCCCTCGAGCCCCTGGGTCGTGAAGCTGAAGATTCCCACCGTGACGAAGCCCATGTGCGCGACGGAGGAATAGGCGATCAGCTTCTTCATGTCCTCCTGCATCAACGCCACCAGCGAGGTGTAGATCACCGCGACGATCGATAGCGCGAAGACCAGGGGGATGAAATATTCGCTGGCGAGCGGCAGCATCGGGATCGAAAAGCGAAGCAGGCCATAGCCGCCCATCTTCAACAATACGCCGGCCAAGACCACGGATCCGGCGGTCGGCGCCTCCACATGGGCGTCGGGCAGCCAGGTGTGCACCGGCCACATCGGCAGCTTCACCGCGAAGGAGGCGAAGAAGGCGAGCCACAGCCATGTCTGCGCCTCGGCGGCGAACTCGTGCTCCATCAAGGTCGGAACGTCGGTGGTGCCGACGGTGATATACATGTAGGCGAGCGCCAGCAGCAGCAGCATCGAGCCCAGGAGCGTATAGAGGAAGAACTTGAAGGTGGAGTAGATCCGCCTCGGCCCGCCCCAAATGCCGATGATCAGGAACATCGGAATGAGGCCGCCCTCGAAGAACAGGTAGAACAGGACGAAGTCCAGACTGGCGAAGACGCCGTTCATCATCGTCTCGAGGACGAGGAAGGCGATCATGAATTCCGGTACCCGGGTCCGAATCGTGTCCCAGCTGGCGAGGATGCAGATCGGCGTCAGCAGCGCGCTCAGTACGATGAACAGCATTGAAATGCCGTCGATGCCGAGGCGATAACTGATGCCGGGCGCCAGCCATTCGTGGCGTTCTTCGAACTGGAAGGCGGCGGTCGAATTGTCGAAGTTGGCCCAGATCAGCAGCGAGACGAGGAACGTGCCGCAAGAGGCCAGCAAGGCCGCGTTGCGACTGTTGCGGTCGGCGATTTCCTGGTCCTTGGACTGGCAGGCGACCATGATGAAGAGGACGCCCGCCAGAGGCAGGAAGACGACGATGGAGAGGAGTGGCCAGCTGGACATCGGGCTCAACCTCCCCAGGCCGTCAGGAAGTACCAGGTGACGAAGCTCGCGACGCCGAGCAGCATGGCGAAGGCATAGTGGTAGACGAAGCCCGATTGCAGCGCCGCCGCGCGCCGGGCCAGTCTGACCACCGTCGCCGAGATTCCGTCGGGTCCGAGACCGTCGATGATACGCCCGTCGCCGATCTTCCAGAGCTTGAGGCCCAGCCACTTCGACGAGCGGACCAGCAGCAGGTCGAACGCCTCGTCGAAATACCACTTGTTCAGCAGGAAGAGGTAGGCCTCCCGGTTGAAGTTTGTGAATCGTTCCGGAATGCCGCGGGTCCAGAGATAGACGAAAGCCGCGCCGAGAATGCCGGCGAACGCGGCGACCAGAGGCAGCGCCTTGACCCAGGAGGGCACGTGATGGGCCGCCTGGACGATGTTGGGCTCGCCCAGCATCAGGATCGACTTGCCCCAGAACTCCAAATGGCCGTCGCCGACGAAGAAGTAGCTGAAGGCCATGCCGGCGCCGACGGCGCCAATTGCCAGAATTACCAGCGGGATCAGGATCACCGGCGGGCTTTCGTGGGCGTGGTCCATCGCCTCCTTCTCGGCCCGGGGCTCGCCATGGAAGGTCATGAACATCAACCGGCAGGAGTAGAAGGCGGTCATCAGCGCGGCGGCGATACCCAGATAATAGGCGAACTCACCGGCGCCCGTGGCCTTGGCGAAGGCGCTCTCCAGGATCATGTCCTTGGAATAGTAGCCGGCGAAGAGCGGGATGCCGGCGAGCGAGACGGTGCCCATCCACATGGTCCAGTAGGTCCAGGGCATGATTTTGCGCAGGCCGCCCATCTTTCGCATGTCCTGCTCGTCGCCGAGCGCGTGGATCACCGAGCCCGAGCCCAGGAACAGTAGCGCCTTGAAGAAGGCATGGGTGAAGAGGTGGAAGATCGCCGCGGGATAGGCGCCGACGCCGCAGGCGAAGAACATGTATCCGAGCTGGCTGCACGTGCTGTAGGCGACGACCCGCTTGATGTCGTTCTGCACCAGGCCGATGGTCGCGGCGAAGAAGGCCGTGAAGGCGCCGATCACGGTGACGATCACGAGCGCGGTGGTCGAGAACTCGAACATCGGCGACGTGCGCGCGACCATGAAGACACCCGCCGTCACCATGGTCGCGGCGTGGATGAGGGCGCTTACCGGCGTCGGGGCCTCCATCGCGTCCGGCAGCCAGGTATGGAGCGGCACCTGCGCCGACTTGCCCATCGCGCCGATGAAGAGCAGGACACAGATCATCGTCATCACGTCGAGCTCGAAGCCTAGGAAATCGAGCGTCTTGCCCTGCTGTTCGGACGAGGCGGCGAAGACGGTGTCGAAATCGACCGAGCCGAAGACCATGAATATGGCCATGATGCCGAGGGCGAAGCCGAAATCGCCGATCCGGTTGACCAGGAAGGCCTTGATGGCGGCGGCGTTGGCCGAGGGCCGCTCGTACCAGAAGCCGATCAGCAGATAGGAGGCCAGGCCCACGCCCTCCCAGCCCATGAACAGCTGAAGGAAATTATCGGCCGTCACCAGCATCAGCATGGCGAAGGTGAAGAGCGACAAATAGCTCATGAAGCGCGGGATGTGGGGATCGTGGTTCATGTATCCGACGGAATAGATATGGACGAGCGCCGAGATGACGTTCACCACCACCAGCATCACCGCCGTCAGCTGATCGACCCGGATCGCCCAGTCGACCTCGAAGGTTCCGCTGTCGATCCATGTGAAGATTTCCACCTTGGCGACGTTGCCCTGAATCGCCACGTCCCAGAAGGCGAAGATCGAGAGCAGTGCCGCCAGACCCACGGCGCCGCAAGTCACCCATTGGGCGCCCCGGTCGCCGATGGCGCGGCCGCCGAAGCCGGCCACCACCGAGGCCAGGAGCGGCAGGAAGACGATGAGGAGATACATGACCGCCCTCAGCCCTTCATCAGGTTGATGTCCTCGACCTCGATCGAGCCGCGATTGCGGAAGTAAACCACCAGGATCGCCAAGCCGATCGCCGCCTCGCCCGCCGCCACGGTCAGCACGAACATGGCGAAAACCTGGCCGACGAGATCGCCCATGTGGGTCGAAAAGGCGACGAAGTTGATGTTGACCGCGAGTAGCATCAGCTCGATCGACATCAGAATGATGATGACGTTCTTGCGATTGAGGAAGATGCCGAAGATCCCAAGCGTGAACAGGATCGCCGCGACGGTCAGATAGTGGCCGAGGCCGATGTCGAAGAAGGCCATGCTCATCGTCTCAGACCCCCTGCCCCGGCTGGACCTTTTTGAGTTCGACCGAAGCTTCGCGCGGGCGCGACACCTGGGCGGCGATCGACTGCTTGCGCACGCCCACCCGCCGACGGAGCGTCAGCACGATCGCCCCCACCATGGCGATCAACAACAGCATGCCAGCCGCCTGGAAGACGTAGACATATTGGGTGTAGATCACCTGGCCGAGTGCCTTGGTGTTGGAAACCTGGTCCGCCGCCGGAATCGGCACGCCGGACTTGCCCGCGCTCACCTCCGGGCCGCCGATGGCGGTGCCGAGGATCAGCACCAGCTCCACCAGCATCACCAAGCCTATGACGCCGCCGACAGGCAAATACTGCAAGAAACCTTCACGCAACTGCACGAAATCGACGTCCAGCATCATGACGACGAAGAGGAACAGCACCGCGACGGCACCGACATAGACGACGATCAGGATCATCGCCAGGAACTCCGCCCCCATCAAGACGAACAGACCGGCGGCGGTGAAGAAGGTCAGGATCAGGAACAGGACCGAGTGCACCGGGTTGCGGGCCGAGATCACCATGAATCCGGCGGCGACGGCCACGGCGGCGAGCGCATAGAAGGTAATGCCGGCGATGATCATGCGCGACTCCCTTCCACTCTCGCCCGGGCCCGGACCCTGGCTATCCGCTTCATCCTCACCTTTCCCCTCGCCTTGGCGGTCACCGGTAGGGTGCGTCCAGGGCGATATTCTGGCCGATCTCGTTTTCCCACCGCTCCCCGTTCCGAAGCAGGCGCTCCTTGTCGTAGAACAGCTCTTCCCGGGTTTCCGTGGCGAACTCGAAATTCGGCCCCTCGACGATCGCGTCCACTGGGCAGGCCTCCTCGCAGAAGCCGCAGTAGATGCATTTCGTCATGTCGATGTCGTAGCGGGTCGTCCGCCGGCTGCCGTCGTCGCGTGGCTCCGCTTCGATGGTGATCGCCTGCGCTGGGCAGATCGCCTCGCAGAGCTTGCAAGCGATGCAGCGCTCTTCCCCGTTGGGATAGCGCCGAAGCGCGTGTTCGCCCCGGAACCGCGGGCTCAAGGGCCCTTTCTCATAAGGGTAGTTCACCGTCGCGCGCTTGCGGAACATGTAGCGGAAGGTGAGACCCATGCCCTTCAGGATCTCACCCAGGAGCAGCGCCTTGGTACCTTGGTTGATCAGGCTCATGAACATGCCTCCCGTGGCGCGTGAGTTGGAACGAATTGCGTGTCCTCATGGCGCCGGCGCCAATCCGGTGGCCATCAGGAAGCCCGCCGTCACCGCCACCCAGAAGAGCGAGAACGGCAGAAATACCTTCCAGCCGAGCCGCATCAGCTGGTCGTAGCGATAGCGCGGCAGGGTGGCGCGCAACCAGACGAAGACGAAGAGCAGAAAGGCGATCTTGCCCAAGAACCAGATCGGCCCCGGAATCCAGTTGAAGGGCGCAATGTCGATCGGCGGCAGCCAGCCGCCCAGGAACAGGATCGCGGTCATCCCGCTCATCAAGATCATGTTGGCGTATTCGCCGAGAAAGAACATCGCGAATGTCATCGACGAATATTCGACCTGATAGCCGGCGACCAGCTCCGCCTCCGCCTCCGGCAGGTCGAAGGGATGGCGGTTGGTCTCGGCCAGCGCCGAGATAAAGAAAATCACGAACATCGGGAACAGCGGCAGCCAGTACCAGCCGCCGATTATCCCGCCGCGCTGGGACTCCACGATATCCGAGAGGTTCAGCGAGCCGACGCAGAGCAGCACGGTGATGATGACGAAACCGATCGAGACCTCGTAGCTCACCATCTGCGCCGCCGAGCGTAGCGCGCCCAGGAAGGGGTACTTCGAATTCGAGGCCCAGCCGGCCATGATGATGCCGTAGACGCCCAGCGACGAGATCGCGAAGAGGTAGAGGATGCCGACGTTGATGTCGGCCAACACGATGCCCTCGCCAAAGGGGATCACCGCCCAGGCGACCATGCCGAGGACGAAGGTGATCATCGGCGCCAGGAGGAAGACGACCTTGTTGGCGCCGGTCGGGAAGATCGTCTCCTTGAACATCAGCTTGATGCCGTCGGCCATCGGCTGCAGCAGGCCGAAGGGGCCGACCACGTTCGGCCCCATCCTGAGCTGCATCGCCGCCATGATCTTGCGCTCGGCGTAGGTCATGAACGCCACCGCGACCAGCAGCGGCACCACGATCGCCAGGATCTGCAGCAAAATGATGATCGCCGGCAGCAGGTAGCCGGCCCAGAACTCAACCATCGGTGCCCGTCGCCTCCTCTCCGGCCACGAACATGGCACTGCATTCCGCCATGACCGTGGAGGCGCGGCAGATCGGGTTCGTGAGGTAGAAGTCCGCGACGGGGTTGGCGAAGGGCCGCCCGCTCATCTCGCCGGCCTGGCCGAAAACGCCCCACTCACCCGGCCGCGCGACATCGAGTTCGGCCAAGCCCGGCGCGAGCTCCAACATCCGGGCGCGCAATTGTGCCAGGTCGTCATAGGGAAGCGTTTTACCGAGCGCCTCCGAGAGCGCGCGGATAATCGCCCAATCCTCACGCGCCTCGCCGGGTGGGAAGGCGGCGCGCCGGCCGAGCTGTACCCGGCCCTCGGTGTTGACCCAGGTACCGTCCTTCTCGGTATAGGCCGCCCCCGGCAGGACCACGTCGGCGACATGGGCACCCGCGTCGCCGTGGTGGCCCTGATAGATCACCGTGGCCTTCTCCAACCGGCTGGTATCGATCTCGTCGGCGCCCAGGAGCCAGACCACCTCGATCTCGCCCGCTTCGACGCCGGCGAGGATGCCCTCGACGTCGCGTCCACTTGCCCCCGGCACCAGGCCGAGTTCGAGGCCGGCGACCCTGCCGGCGGCGCCGTGCAGCACGTTGAATCCGTTCCAATCATCCCGGACCATGCCGCAGCTTTCGGCCAATCCCCGAACCCGGTCCAGGACCGCCTCGCCATCCGGCCGGGTCAGCGCGCCCATGCCGACGATCACCATCGGCCGTTCCGCCGACTTCAGCACCTGGGCAAAGGGATGGCCGCCGTCGGCTACCACCGCCAGATCGTCCGGGCTCGTCCCGATGTGCTGGTAATCGTAGGTGAGGTCCACGGCTTCGCCGATCAGCCCGACCCTGAAGCCGCCTTGCAGCCAGCGCTTGCGGATCCGCGCGTTGAGCAGCGACGCTTCCCAGCGCGGGTTGGTGCCGACCAGCAGCAGCGCGTCGGCGTCCTCGATCCCGGCGATGGTGGTGTTGAAACGCCAGCCCGCGCTCGCCCCGCCGCCGATCTTGGCGCCGTCCTGGCGGCAATCGACGTTCGGGCAACCGCAGGCATCCATCAGGTCCTTGAGCGCCGTCATCGCTTCGGCATCGACCATGTCGCCGACGATCGCCGCCATTTTCTCGCCGGGGCGGTCCGCCAGGCGCTGGGTCGCGGCACGGAAGGCCTCCCCCCAGGTGGCGGGACGCAGCCGGTCGCCGAAGCGGACATAGGGCCGGTCTATCCGTTGCCGGCCGAGGCCGTCCACGGCATGGCGGGTCTTGTCGGAGATCCATTCCTCGTTGACGTCTTCGTGCAGCCGGGGAAGCACTCGCATCACCTCGCGGCCACGGCAATCGACCCGGATGTTCGAGCCGACGGCGTCGTGAACGTCGATCGATTCCGTCTTGCGCAATTCCCATGGCCGCGCAGCGAAGGCATAGGGCTTCGAGGTGAGCGCGCCCACCGGGCAGAGGTCGACGATGTTGCCGGAAAGTTCGCTCGAGAGCGCGGCCTCGACATAGGTGCCGATCTCCATGTCCTCGCCGCGCCCCGTCGCCCCCAATTCCTCGATGCCGGCGATTTCGGTGATGAAGCGGACGCATCGGGTGCAGTGGATGCAGCGGGTCATGATGGTCTTGACCAGCGGGCCCAGATACTTGTCCTCGACCGCGCGCTTGTTTTCTTCATAGCGGCTGCGGTCGTAGCCGTAGGCCATGGCCTGGTCCTGCAAATCGCATTCGCCGCCCTGGTCGCAGATCGGGCAATCGAGCGGATGATTGATCAGCAGGAACTCCATCACCCCCTGGCGCGCCTTCTTCACGAGCGGCGTGTTGGTGCTGATCACCATGTTGTCGCCCGCCGGCATGGCGCAGGACGCCACGGGCTTCGGCGAACGCTCCATTTCCACCAGGCACATGCGGCAGTTGCCGGCGATCGACAGGCGGTCGTGGTAGCAGAAGCGCGGCACCTCGGCGCCAGCCGCCTCGCAGGCCTGCATTATCGTGCTGCCGGGCGGAACCGTGATTTCCTGTCCGTCGATGGTGAGCGTTGGCATGGGCGTTCCCTCAATCGGCGGCGTCGGCGGTGGCCTGCTTGCGCTCGAGGATGCGGGCCTCGAGTTCGGGCCGGAAATGACGGATCAGGCCCTGGATGGGCCAGGCGGCGGCATCTCCCAGGGCGCAGATCGTGTGTCCCTCGACCTGGTAGGTGACGTCCAGCAGCATGTCGATCTCGCCGATCTCGGCTTCGCCTCGAACCAGGCGTTCCATGACCCGCCACATCCAGCCGGTGCCTTCGCGGCACGGCGTGCACTGACCGCAGGATTCGTGTTTGTAGAACTTCGAGAGCCGCGCAATGGCGCGGACCACGTCTGCCGATTTGTCCATCACGATGACCGCCGCCGTGCCGAGGCCGGACTTCACGTCGCGCAAGCTATCGAAGTCCATCAACTGGTTGTCGCAGATGCTCTTCGGCAGGATCGGCACCGAGGCGCCGCCGGGAATGACCGCCTGGAGATTGTCCCAGCCGCCGCGTACACCGCCCGCGTGCTTTTCGATCAGCTCGCGCATGGGCACGCCCATCTCTTCTTCCACGTTGCACGGCCGTTCGACATGGCCGGAGATGCAGAAGATCTTGGTCCCAGTGTTGTTCTCCCGCCCAAGGCCGGCGAACCACTCCGCGCCGCGCCGGAGGATCGTCGGGATGACGGCAATGCTCTCGACGTTGTTCACCGTGGTCGGACAGCCCCAAACGCCGACGCCGGCCGGGAACGGCGGCTTCAGGCGCGGCTGACCCTTCTTGCCCTCGAGGCTTTCGATCAGCGCCGTCTCCTCGCCACAGATGTAAGCGCCGGCGCCCCGGTGCAGATAGACGTCGAAATCATAGCCCGAGCCGCAGGCGTTTTTGCCGATCAGGCTGGCGTCATAGGCCTGCTGGATCGCGGCTTCGAGATTGTTGCCCTCGTGGTGGAACTCGCCCCGGATATAGATGTAGGCGGCGACGGCGCGTATCGCGTAGCCCGCCAGCAGGCATCCCTCGACCAGTTTGTGCGGGTCGTGGCGCATGATGTCGCGGTCCTTGCAGGTGCCGGGCTCGCCCTCGTCGGCGTTGACCACGAGATAGGATGGCCGGCCGTCGCTCTCCTTCGGCATGAAGGACATTTTGAGGCCGGTCGGAAAACCGGCGCCGCCGCGACCGCGCAAGCCCGAGGCCTTCACCTCGTGGACGATCTCGTCCTGGCCTTTCTCCATCAGGGCCTTGATACCGTCCCAATCGCCGCGCGCTTTGGCGCCCTCCAGCCCCCAGTCCTGGAAGCCGTAGAGGTTGGTGAAGATGCGGTTGGAATCGCTCAGCATTGGTCCTTACCCTTGGAAAGCCTCGAGCGTCGTCGGACCGCCTTCCGGCTCCGACGTGTGCCGACCGTTCTGCGGGCCGGGTGCTGGCGTCTCTCCCCTGGCGAGGGCGTCGAGGATCGCCTCGGTACCCCCGGCATCAAGGTCCTCGTAATAATCGTCGTTGATCAGGATCATCGGCGCGTTGACGCAAGCGCCGAGGCACTCCACCTCCTGCAGCGTGAAGAGTCCGTCCTCGGTGGTTTCGCCGAAATCGACGCCGAGTTTGTTCCGGCAGGCCGCCACCACGTCGTCGGAGCCGCGCAGCCAGCAGGGCGTGGTGGTGCAGACCTGGACCCGGTAACGGCCGACGGGGTTCAGGTTGTACATGGTATAGAAGGTCGCGACCTCGTAGACGCGAATGCGCGGCATCTCCAGCACCCCGGCGACGTGGTCCATCGCGGCACGCGGCAGCCAACCACCGTGCTGGCGCTGTGCCAGGTCCAGCAGCGGCAGAACCGCGCTCGCTTGGCGGCCCACCGGATAGCGTCCGACGATCTCTTGGGCCCGCGCCCGATATTCCTCGGTAAAGGCAAATTCGCTCGGCTGTTCGACGCCAGTTCCCCCGGCCGCCGTCATCGGTCGATCTCCCCGAAGACGATGTCGAGACTGCCGATCAGCGCCACCACGTCGGCCAAGAGATGGCCGCGGCTGAGGAAATCCAGCGCCTGCAGGTGGGGATAGCCGGGCGCGCGGATCTTGCAGCGGTGCGGCATGTTGGTGCCGTCGGAGACCAGATAGACCCCGAATTCACCCTTCGGAGCCTCGACCGCCGTATAGGTCTCGCCCGCCGGCACGTGATAGCCCTCGGTATAAAGCTTGAAGTGATGGATCAGCGCTTCCATCGACTGCTTCATCTCGCCCCGCTTCGGCGGCACGATCTTGCGGTCGTCGGTGGACACGGGGCCATCCGGCATATTGTCGATTGCCTGCTGGATGATGCGGCAGGACTGGCGCATCTCCTCGATCCGGCAGAGGTAACGATCGAAGCAGTCGCCGTTCTTGCCGACGGGAATGTCGAAATCGTACTGCTCGTAGCCGTCGTAGGGCTGCGACTTACGCAGGTCCCACGGCACGCCGCAGCCGCGCAGCATCACGCCGGTGAAGCCCCAGTCCATCGCGTCCTCGGCCGAGACGGCGCCGATGTCGACGTTGCGCTGGCGGAAGATGCGATTCTCGGTCAGCAGGCTCTCGATGTCATCGAGGAAAGTCCCGAAGTTCCCGGCATAGCGATGGATGTCCTCGGCGAGGCCCGCCGGCAGGTCCTGGTGCACGCCACCGGGGCGAAAATAGGCGGCATGCAGCCGCGCCCCCGAGACCCGCTCGTAGAACTCCATCAACAACTCGCGTTCCTCGAAGCCCCAGAGCGCCGGCGTGATGGCGCCGACATCGATCGCCTGGGTGGTGATGTTCAGCAGATGATTCAGCAGGCGCGACACCTCGGCGAACAGCACCCGGATCACCTGGCCGCGGGGCGGCACCTCCACGCCCAACAGTTTCTCGACCGCCAGCGCATAGGCATGCTCCTGGTTCATCGGCGCCACGTAATCGAGGCGGTCGAAATAGGGCACGGCCTGGAGGTAGGTCTTGTATTCGATCAACTTCTCGGTGCCGCGATGGAGAAGCCCGATATGGGGATCGGCGCGCTCGACGACCTCGCCGTCCAGCTCCAGCACCAGCCGCAAAACACCATGCGCGGCAGGGTGTTGTGGGCCGAAGTTCATCGTCATGTTTTTGATTTCGACTTCGGCCATCAGGTTTTTTCCTCGGCCTTTTCGTCGCCGGGAAGGATGTATTCGGCACCCTCCCAGGGGCTCAAGAAATCGAAACTCCGGAATTCCTGCGTCAGCTTCACCGGCTCGTAGACCACGCGCTTCTGCTCGTCGTCGTAGCGCATCTCGACATAGCCGGTCAGTGGGAAGTCCTTTCTGAGCGGATGGCCCTCGAAACCGTAGTCCGTCAAAAGCCGGCGGAGGTCCGGGTGATCGGCGAAAAGGATGCCGTAGAGGTCCCAGGCCTCGCGCTCGAACCAGTTGGCCGCGTTGTAGACCGCCGTGGCGCTCGGCACCACGCCCTCCTCGTCCACCTTCACCTTGACTCGGATGCGCTGATTGAGACGCAGGCTCAACAAGTTGTAGACGACGTCAAATCGCTCGGCCCGCTCGGGATAGTCGACGCCACAGATGTCGATCAGGATCTTGAACTGGCAAAGCGCGTCGTCGCGGAGGAACGTCAGCACCTTCACAATCTGTTCCGCGCGTGCCGCCACCATCAACTCGCCCAGCCGGATTTCCGTGCTGCTCACCTCGCCGGCGAGCGCGCGTTCGACATGCGCGCCAAGATCCGCCAGGGCCTGTTCATCAACCATCATGGGGAAATGCCGCTTGTCCGCGCGTTACCTGAGGAAGGTGCCAGTTCGGCGGATCTTCTTCTGCAATTGCAGAATGCCGTAAACCAGCGCCTCCGCCGTGGGGGGACAGCCAGGGACGTAAATGTCGACCGGCACGATCCGGTCGCAGCCCCGGACGACGGAATAGGAATAGTGATAGTAGCCGCCGCCGTTGGCGCAGCTGCCCATCGAGATCACGTAGCGCGGCTCGGCCATCTGGTCGTAGACCTTGCGCAGCGCCGGCGCCATCTTGTTGGTCAGCGTGCCGGCGACGATCATCACGTCCGACTGACGCGGGCTCGCGCGCGGCACCACGCCGAACCGGTCGAGGTCGTAGCGCGGCATATAGGCGTGGATCATCTCCACCGCGCAGCAGGCGAGCCCGAAAGTCATCGGCCAGAGCGAGCCGGTCCTGGCCCAGTTCACCAGCTTGTCCGCTTGGGCGACGAGGAAGCCCTTCTCGTTCAATTCGTCCGCGATCGAACGAAAAAGGGCGTCCTGATCACCGCCGATGTCGGGGGGGGACGTGGGGCTGTCGGTCATTCCCATTCGAGCGCTCCCTTCCGCCATTCGTAGACGAAGCCGATGGTGAGGATGCCGAGGAAAATCATCATCGACCAAAAGCCGAACCAGCCGAGGCCACCGAAGGCCACCGCCCAGGGGAAGAGGAAGGCGACTTCGAGGTCGAAGATGATGAAGAGAATCGCGACGAGGTAGAAGCGGACGTCAAACTGGCGGCGCGCATCGCCGAAGGCCTCGAAGCCGCATTCGTAGGGCGAGAGTTTTTCCGCGTCGGGATGCTGGCGCGCCATGATCAGGGAGGCGACGATCATGCCGATCGCCATCGCCACGGCTACGCCGAAGAACATCAAAATCGGCAGGTATTCCCTCAGCAGGCCGGACATACTTTCCCTTCCCAACCGCCGCCGCGCGGACCCGCGACGACGCCCTTCGATCCTTGCGAGTCCCCGCAGCCTGAACGCGGTCATCCTATAGCCGGTAATGGAAACGCCCGCAAGGATCGCCGGGCCACCAGCGACGACGGTGATGTCCCGCCCAATGTTGAAAAGTGGTAACTGCCCAGGTACGTGGCCGCCTTTCAGGCGGCGTGGAGACGTGCGATCAGGGTTTCGGGATTTTCCATGAGCGCCTGGATGATGTTCCAGCCCTGTTTTCTGGCGGTCGAGATGAAGCCGCGGACGGTGGCAAAGTCTTCGGCGCCTTTCTGGCTGCGGAAGCCGCCGGAGATTTTCTGCTTGACCTTCATCATGCGCCCGTCCTGCTCGGCCTGATTGTTGGTGAACGGCACGGCGAAATTGGTGAGGAAGCGTAGCGCATCTTCCTTGCGAGCCTGAAGGCGCCGGAGAAGGTTGTGGCCGACGCGGCGCGGCTTGCGTCCCCGGCGCCTGGCCTTGCCCTCGACCGGTTTGGGCGCGAGAGGAGGTTGGGCCTCGTGAAAGGCGATGCCCTCGGCCGTGATGGCGTCCCAACATCGTCGGAAGCGGCTGACGAGGCTTGGTTTCAGCGCCACTCCCCGCTCCCGGGCGAGATTTACCGCGTGGCAGGCGCGGCGCAATAGTCTCTGCATCTTGCCCGCCCAGTCCTCCTTCTCGATCTCGACCAGGGCTTGCAACTCGCGCAGGTGATGGGCGTTGCACAGCGCGTGCCGCACCCCCTCCATCGTGAAGTACGGCTTCCAGTGGTCGTGGACGACGATGCCGCCGACGCCGCCGAGCAGGCTGCCGCGCCGGGGCGAAACCCGGTAGAAGGTCAACAGCGCCGTGGACGCGACGTGCAACCATTGACCCCGCCCGGCGACCCGGAACCCGGTCTCGTCCATGTGCTTGACCGGCGCCGATTTCACCAGCTCGCGGATCGTCCCGACGACGCCTTGCACGGACTCGGCGCTGTTTCGGCCCATCCGCGCGATGCTCGCCGCAGACAGCCCGGCCCCGAACAGATCCTTCATCAATGCGGCCAGGCGGTCCTCGGGCAGGAGCTGGTAGTGCGACAGGTAGACCACCATGGCTCCGATCCGACCGCCGTACTGAACCGGGCCGGTGACGCCGTCGGGAAAGGAAGCCCGAGTTTGCGTGCCGCAATGCCCGCAACGGCAGCGATGCGCCCGATGCTCCGTGACCACCAGGGGCCGGGGCTCGGGCAGGTCGAAAACCTGACGGGCGCCGTGGCCGGTGGTCATATCCGGCGTCAATCCCGAACCACACCGCCGGCACGTCTCGGGATAATGATCGACGCTGGCGTCGGGATCGGCGACTTGGCGCAGGGTCTCGCCCTCGTGGCCCTTCTGCCCGCCCGGCTTGCGATCCGATTTTCCGCGAAGGCTCCCGGTGCGTCGCTTCTTCTTCCCCGCCGGCGGTTTGTTCAATCCATCGCTGGACGGCGGCTTGCCGCTGTACGTGCTGTTCAGGCCAAGCTGGCGCTCGAGTTCGCCAAGCCGGAGTTCGAGCTCGGCGAGCCGCGACCCTTGGGCCAGCACCACATCGATCAGGTCGTCTTTCGACAAAAAGGCGAGAGCATACCTATCCATCGAATCCTTAGAATCGACCCACCATCTCTTGTCAAACGAAATCTAGGCCGTCAGCGCCTCAAACCCACAAAATCTGCCCCGAGAGACCCAATCCGCAGCCCCAGCGAAATCAGATACCTGGGCAGTTACGAAAAGTGCGAGATAGGCATCGTCTGATCGAGAGGCTACGCGGCCACCTCGATGTCTTCAATGACGGACTTTGCTCCGGCCTTTCTCACCGCCTCCCGCAGGGCGGCGTCGAGGATGGGGAGCTGGCGGTGGGCCTTGAGGCGGCGGAAGGTCTTTTGCGCCTCCAAGAGGCCGGCGGCGGTCCAACGCAGCGCCATCTCGGCGTTGCGCCAGCGCTTGACGTTCCGCTGCACCGTCCGGACGGTGCCGATCGCGTTCTCGATGGCGTTGGTGCAAGCCAGCGAGTGTCGAAGTTGCGGCGGGAGGCCGAGCCGGATCACGGTCAGGATCTCGTCCAGGCCCTCCAGGATCGAGCCCGAGACGCCGGGTGCGTCATGCTCCAGACGGCGGGCGAGGTTGCGCAAGAGCCGTTCGGCCTTGGCCGCGTCGTCCTGCTGCCAGGCCTGCCGCAAGACCTTCCTGACGCCGGCATGGAGGCTCTCGTCCAGCCGGTCCGTGATGTTGCGCCCCTTGTGCACCTGGCAGCGCTGGAGGGCCGCCGCCCGCCCGAAGGTCCGCCGGATCGCCTTCGAGAGCGCCTTGGCGCCGTCGACGATGTAGAGCCGAGGCCGTTCGGGATCGAGACCGCGCTCGATCAGGTTGTCGAGCATGGCTTGCACCGTGGCCGCGTTCTCCGTCGCGCCCTCGGCCAGGCCCAGCACGTGCTTCGCGCCGCCGGTGTCGATGCCGATCGCCGCCACCATCAGGTGATCGCCGACATGGAGCCCGTCGATCTGGAGCACCACGAGATCGAGATCGTCGAGCGGGCTCGCCAGCCAGGCCTTCAGCTTGCTTCGCGTCAACGCCACGAAACGGCGCGAGACCGCCGACTTCGAGGTTGCGTCACCCGATGCCGCCGGCAGATCGCCGCCCGCATCGTCCGGCAGGCGCACCGCGCGGGCATACTTGCGGGTCGAGACGTTGATCACCATCAGATTCATCGCCCAGGCTTGCAAGAGTTCGGGTTCCGACAGCAGCTCCCAACTCGGCAGGCTCATCTCCCGACCCGCGAAGTCCCCCACCCGAGGGCGCTCGACCTTCACTTTGCCGCCGTGGTAGGCGATCTCGCTCCGGGTCGTGCCCCATCGATGGCCCTTGCGCTCGCCCGAGCCGGCGTGGCGCGAACCGCACAAGGCTTCCGCGTCCGCCGACATCATCTCGTTCAAAGACTCGAGGCCCGCCAAAAGGCAGAAGCGATCGACGCTCATGCGCGGATCGTCGAAGGCCTCCGGCATCGATGGCAAGAGCCGACAGGATGGTTCCGAGGAACGGTCGTTGCGTGTAGTCTTGGTCATGGCGTCGTTCTCCTTGATGGAATCAGCACCCAGAGCCTAGCGGCTCCAGGCGGACGACGCCTACTTCAGCTTTTCAACAGAGCCCGGGACATCCCCGCGACGACCGGAAGCCGCCGTTGCGCAACCCCGGCGCGGCCTTGCGCCTACTTCAGCTTTTCAACAGAGCCCGGGACATCCCCGCGACGACCGGAAGCCGCCGTTGCGCAACCCCGGCGCGGCCTTGCGGTTCCGGCGCGCGATCGAACGTTCTATCTACGGATCAGACCCACGGCCAGCGCGCAGAAGCCGACGACGGCGAGGGCGGCAAAGGCAATCAGAATGTGAAGCGGGGATCGGTCCGCCAGCTTTGGAAGCGTCAGATGCCTGTCGGGATTTTCGGGGAGGTAGACGATGGGAATGCGCGCCTTGCCGGTCGCCTCGGCGGCCTCGTACATTTCGCGACTTACTTCGGCCACGCCTTGGTGGGTGAAGCCCTCCGGGTCGGTGAAATAGTAGTCGAAGCAGTGGATCCAGACATTGTCGACGAGCCTCCTCCCCCAGCCCTTTACGGCGGCGTCCACCCGAGTACCACCGGCGTCGAACTCGTTCAGGAATGCGGCGTCGCGATAAATTAAGAAACCGCCCGTGGTTCCGGCCAGCATGGCGACGACACCGAGGGAAAGCGTCAGTCTTCCGCCGAACGACAGGGGCCGGGAGCGACGGCCGAGATACCAGGCCAGCAGCAGTAGGCCGATGACATAGAGAGCGATAATACCGCCGGCGACCAGCAGTTGCCGGGGAACCGGGGTACGGAGATCCGCGCGTGACATATGCCGCGAGGGATCCGAGGGCAGGTACAGGACCGCGAAGTTCGAGCTGCCGACCTGGATTAATCGTAGCGTTTCGAAAGTTACGCTCTTCTCGGCGGCAATCAACTGGCCAGTCTCGGTGGGAAAGGTGTACTTCAGAACATTCTTCTCGGACTCGGATCGCTGAGACCCCGTTTGGTACGTCGTCGTCTCCTTGTCGACGATCATGGCGACCGCCGAAACGCCCTGTTTCTTAAGGGTGTCCCGTTCGCTCGGCTTAAGATAGTTGTAGATGCCGAAGCCGAGTCCGATCAGCACCATCCGAATGCCGATCGCCTTCGCCGGATTGGGTGCCGACATCGCCCCGCGCTCCCTCTTGGACCCTCGTCATGAGGCCATGGGCGGACGCGACGGGTCAACGGCGAAGGTTGATCGGGGCTCGGGCCCCGGCCAGCCACGGCGGACGCCCGGACAATTGTAGGGAAGGAAAATGGCGGGAGTGACGAGACTCGAACTCGCGACCTCTGGCGTGACAGGCCAGCGCTCTAACCGGACTGAGCTACACCCCCTGGCTAGGTCGCTGGGATGTACTGATCCCCCCGGCCCGAGTCAAGGCTTGTCGTCACGATGTTGCGCCCCGGTTGGCCCGGACCACGAAAATCGGTAATGCTGCGATCCGAAATCGAAGGGGCTGCGGGTGACGGTTGAAAGCGAACCAATGCAACGGGGCGGCACCATCGCGCTGGTGGTCGCCGCCGGCCGGGGCACCCGCCTCGGCGGCCTCGGACCCAAACAATACCAGACCATCGCCGGCCAGCCGATGCTGCGCCTGACGGTCGCGGCATTCCACGATCACCCGATGATCGACCGCGTCCGCGTGGTGATCCACGCGGACGACAGGGCGGCGCACGACGCGGCTCTCGACGGCCTGGCCGTGATGGCGCCGGTCGTGGGCGGGACGAGCCGGCAGGACTCTGTCCGCCTCGGCCTCGAGAGCCTGGTCGAAATCGCGCCCGAGACGGTGTTGATTCACGACGCGGCGCGCCCCTTCGTCGAGGCGTCGACGATTTCCGCCGTGATGGACGCGCTGGACCAACACCCGGGCGCGGTGCCGGCGATACCGCTGGCCGACAGCCTTAAACGGGTGGCGGACGGCTTGGTGCAAGACACCCTCCCGCGCGATGGCCTGTGGCGGACCCAGACGCCGCAGGGCTTCCGCTTCGCCGAGATCCTGGCCGCGCACCGGGCAAGGGCGGGGAGCGACTTCACCGACGATGCCCAGGTCGCCGAGGCCGAGGGCCTGAGCGTCGCCGTGGTCCCGGCGCCCGAAAGCAACTTCAAGGTCACGACGGAGGAGGACATGGCACGCGCCCGCGCGCTCATGGCGGCCGCCGGCGGCGACGTCCGAGTCGGCAATGGCTTCGACGTTCACCGCTTCACCGAGGGCGACGGCGTCATGCTCTGCGGCATCGCCGTGCCGCACGAGAAGGGCCTGCTGGGCCATTCCGACGCCGACGTGGGCTTGCACGCGATTACCGATGCGATCCTGGGTGCGATCGGCGCCGGCGACATCGGCCAGCACTTCCCGCCGAGCGATCCGGAATGGCGGGGCGCCTCGTCCGACCGCTTCCTCGCCCACGCGGCGGCGCTGACCCGGATGAGGGGCGGCGAGATCGGCCACGTCGACGTCACCCTGATCGCCGAGCGGCCCAAGGTCGGACCCCACCGCGAGGCAATGCGCGCCCGTGTCGCCGAGATCCTGCAAATCGATCCAAGCCGAGTCAGCATCAAGGCGACTACGACGGAGAAGCTCGGCTTCCTCGGCCGGCGCGAGGGGATCGCCGCCCAGGCCACCGCCACCGTGCGACTGCCGGGCTGAGATGGCGTTCCGCACGCCCCCCCTCCCCCTGCGCCATCCGGCCTGCCTGATCGCCACTTGGTTCGGCGTCGGCCTGATGGCGACGGCACCCGGAACCTGGGGCTCGCTCGCCGCCCTGCCCTTCGCCTGGGGAATCATGTGGGCCGGCGGACCCTTGGCACTCGCCGCCGCGACCGTCTTGGTCACGCTCGCCGGCTGGTGGGCCGGTAATATCTATATCGAGGCACTCGGCCGCGAGGATCCGGGCGATATCGTGGTCGACGAGGTGGCCGGCATCTGGCTCACCGTGATTCCGGCCGGCCTCGACATCGGCCTCTACGGCGCCGGTTTCGTCCTGTTCCGCATCGCCGATATCCTCAAGCCCTGGCCCGCGCGCTGGGCCGACAAGAACGTCAAGGGCGGCCTCGGCGCCATGGTCGACGATCTTTTTGCCGCGCTCTATTCGGCGGCGGGTGTCCTCCTGCTCGCTTGGCTGTTGGAGGACTGAGAGATGGCGACAGCGGAGATCGAGTCGCGCGCCGCCAAAGTTATCGAGGCGGCCAGGGCACGGGAGTTGACGATCGCCACGGTGGAATCCTGCACCGGCGGCCTAATCGTGGCCGCGCTGACCGACATCGCCGGCTCCTCCGCCGTGGTCGATCGGGCTTTCGTCACCTATTCGAACGAGGCCAAGCGCCATGTGTTGGGGGTTGGTCGGGGAACGCTGGAGACAGTGGGCGCCGTCAGCGAGGAGGCCGCCCGCGCCATGGCGGCGGGCGCCATCCGCGCTTCCTCGGCCGATCTCGCCGTGGCGGTCACCGGCATCGCCGGTCCCGGCGGCGGTACGGCCGAGAAGCCGGTCGGCCTCGTGCATCTCGCGCTCGCCCGGCGTGGCGAGGGGGACGAGGTTTACCGGCGCGAGACCTACGGCGACCTCGGCCGGCGCGCCATCCGCGAGGCGACGGTGATGACGGCGCTCGCCATGCTGCTCGACGCGATCGCCACGGACTGAGGCCGGACGGCGATGTTCCAGGTTCCGGGCAAACACGTCCTCTTCCTGCTGCTGGGCGGCCTGCTGATCCAGATCCTCAGCGGCGCCTGGGCCTTCGTTCTCGTCAGGTTCAACGGCATCGAGATGTCGGATGGCGGGTCCTTCATCCTCATCGTCCTGTTGCCGCCCATGCTTCTGCTGCTCGCCTGGGGCTATTTCTACATGGCGCGCTTCGAGGTCCGGGGCGATCCCTGGTTCGGACTTTTGCGGCTCGATCGCTGGGCGCTCGGCGCCGGCGCGCTCATCGTCGTGGTCGGCGTCACGCTGTCGGTCGGCCTGACCCTGGTGTTCCACGCCCTGCTCGGCCAGCCGAGGAACCCGTTGGTCGAAATTTTGCTGGCTGGCGCTAAAGATGATGCGCTGTTGATCGCCGCCTTCGTCTTCTTCGGCGTCCTCATCGCCCCGCTTTGGGAGGAGTTGATGTTCCGGGGCGCGCTCTATGGCTGGCTGCGCACCCGCCTCGGGATACTATCCAGCGCGGCTATCGCCGGCGCGCTGCATGCCGCCATTCACCTCGACGTCGCGGCGATGCCGGCCCTCTTCGTGCTCTTCACCCTCTTCGCCATCGTCTACGAGCACCTGGAGAACCTCTGGGTCCCGATCCTGGCGCATGCGACGAACAACCTGCTGGCGGTCCTGGCCGTGCTGGCGGGATTGGAGATATGATTCGGCGCCATGACCGCGAAGCGCGCGCTCAATCCCCCGCCGGCATCGGCGCCACGGCGAGGCGGTCCGGGGCGCCATATACCTCCGCCGCGCGCAATTCGAAGGCGCGGACCATGCGCTTGACCGCCTCCGAGAAGGCGGCGCGGGCGACCAATTGGAGGGCGCGCGACTTGAACTCGAAGTCGACGTAGAAATCAATCGTGGTCGAGCGGCCGTCCTCGCTGGGGATGAAGACCCAGTGGTTGTCGAGATAGCGGAACGGTCCGTCGAGATAGGCGACGTGGATCCGGCCGGGGCGCTCCAGGGTCACCTTGGAGGTGAAGGTCTCGCGGAAGACCTTGAAGCCCACCATCAGATCGCCCCAGATGACGTTGCCCTCGCGCTTGGTGGTCCGGCAACCGACGCACCAGGGCAGGAACTCGGGGTAGCTGTCGATATCGGCGACCAGATCGAACAGCTGGTCCCGCCGGTAGGGCAGCGTCCTGACTTCGGCATGTGTCGGCATCGACGCGCCCTACCCGCTTCCCAAGTGCGCGGCGCGGCTTTCGCGCAGCTCGGCGAAATCGGCATCGGCATGATAGGAGGATCGCGTCAGCGGCGAGGCCGAGACCATGTGGAAGCCCTTGCCCCGCGCCATTGTGGCGAAATTGTCGAACTCCGCCGGCTCGACGAAGCGGGCGATCGCATGGTGTTTCGGCGTCGGCTGCAGGTATTGCCCGATGGTTAGGAAGTCGACATCGGCAGCGCGCAGATCGTCCATCACCTGGTGTATCTCCACCCGCTCCTCCCCCAGGCCCACCATCAGGCCCGACTTGGTGAAGAGACCGGGTAACAGCGTCTTGGCCTGGGCCAGCAATTGCAGCGAGGCGAAGTATCGCGCGCCGGGCCTTACCGTGGGGTAAAGGCGGGGCACGGTTTCGAGGTTGTGGTTGAAGACGTCGGGCGCGGCCTCGATCACCACTTCGAGCGCGCCGGGCTTGCCGAGGAAGTCGGGCGTCAGGACTTCTATCGTGGTGCCGGGCGAAGATGCGCGGATTGCCCGGATCACCGCCGCGAAGTGGCCCGCGCCACCGTCGGCCAGATCGTCGCGGTCGACCGAGGTGACGACGACATGGGCGAGGCCCAGCTTGGCGACCGCGTCGCCGACACGGGCCGGTTCTCCTGAATCAAGCAGGCCCGGCTTGCCGGTCTTGACGTTGCAGAAGGCGCAAGCCCGGGTGCAGGTGTCGCCCATGATCATCATCGTGGCGTGGCGCCGGGCCCAACATTCACCGATGTTGGGGCAAGCCGCCTCCTCGCAGACCGTGTGCAGGCCGTGCTCGCGCACGATGCGACGCGTCTCGCCATAAACCGGCGAGGTCGGCGCCTTGACCCGAATCCAGTGCGGCTTGCGCGGACTGGGGTTGTCCGGCCGATGCAGCTTCTCCGGGTGGCGCGGGGCCGAGCCGTCCTCGATCATCGCGGTCATCGTCTCTTCGCCGCTTATGCTTTCTTGGCCAGTCTTGGCTTAGAAATGGATTGCCCGGCCGTAGGCGTCAAGCACGGATTCGTGCATCATCTCCGATAGCGTCGGGTGCGGGAAGACGGTGTGCATCAATTCCGCCTCCGTCGATTCCAGGGTTCGGGCAACGGCGTAGCCCTGAATCAGCTCGGTCACTTCCGCACCCACCATGTGCGCGCCCAGCAATTCGCCGGTCTTCGCGTCGAAAACCGTCTTCACCATGCCGTCCGCCTCGCCGAGCGCGATCGCCTTGCCGTTGCCGGCGAAGGGGAAACGGCCGACCTTGACCTCGTGGCCCGCCGCCTTGGCCGCCGCCTCGCCGAGCCCGATGCTCGCCACCTGCGGCTGGCAATAGGTACAGCCCGGAATATTGCCGGTATTGAGCGGGTGGAGGCCTTCGACCCCCGCGATCCGTTCGACACAGATGACGCCTTCGTGACTGGCCTTGTGGGCAAGCCACGGCGGGCCCGCGACGTCGCCGATGGCGTGGACGCCGGGCTCCCCCGTCGCCGACCATTCATCGGTGACGACGTGGGCGCCGTCGACCTTCACCTTCGTGTTCTCCAGGCCCAAGTCCTCGACGTTGCCGACGATGCCCACGGCTAGGATCACCCGGTCGACGGTGAGCGTGTCGCTTTTCCCGTCGCCGAAGTCGAGCGAGGCCGTCACCTTGCCACGCGCCTTGGCGAGGTCGCTCACCTGGGTGGAGGTGTGGATCTTCATCCCCTGCTTCTCGAAGGCCTGGCGGGCGAAGGTCGAAATCTCCTCGTCCTCCACCGGCAGAATCCGGTCGAGAACCTCGACCACCGTCACCTCGGCGCCCAGCGCGCGGTAGAAGCTCGCGAATTCGATGCCGATGGCGCCCGTGCCGACGACCAGGAGGGAACCCGGCATGACGTCGGGCACCATTGCCTCCTTGTAGGTCCAGACCAGCTCGCCATCGGCCTCGAGACCCGGAAGCTCGCGGGCCCGCGCGCCGGTGGCGAGGATGATGTACCTGGCCTCGATGTCCGCGATGGCCTTGCCGTCCTTCTCGACCGCCAGGCGCCCCTTGCCCGCCAGCCGGCCATGGCCGTCTATCACCGTGACCTTGTTCTTGCGCAGGAGGTGTTTGACGCCGGCGTTCAGTTGTCCCGCGACCTTACGGCTGCGCTTGACCACCTTGGCGATGTCGAAGCCGATATTGTCGGCGGATAGACCGAACTCGTCCGCACGCCGCATCAGGTGATAGAGCTCGGACGTGCGGAGCAATGCCTTGGTGGGGATGCAGCCCCAGTTGAGGCAGATGCCGCCCAGATGCTCCCGCTCGACGACGCAGGCCGTCAGGCCCAGCTGCGCCGCGCGGATGGCGGCGACATAGCCGCCCGGACCGCCGCCGACCACGGCAACGTCGAAACTCTGTTTGGTCATGGCTACGGGCTCTCCGAGTATCGGCTATCAGAAGTCCGGGCCGCCCCGCTCCCCCGGCCCAACCACCCGTGGAGCGTACCCTTGGGGTGCCCTGGGGGGTGGCTGGGCCGGGGGAGCGGGACGGCCGGGGGGAGCCGTCATCCGTGACGGCCGGCATTAGAGGAGCATGGTCACCGGATCCTCGATCAGGCGTTTGACGGCGGCGAGATATTCCGCACCGATGGCGCCGTCGACCGCGCGGTGGTCGACCGACAGCGTCACGCTCATCACCGTGGCGACGGCCAACGCGCCGTCCTTTACCACCGGGCGCTCTTCGCCGGCCCCGACGGCAAGGATGCAGGCCTGCGGCGGGTTGATCACCGCCTCGAACTGCTTCACGCCATACATGCCGAGGTTGGAGATCGAGAAGGTGCCGCCGAGATAGTCCTCCGGCATCAACTTGCCTTCCTGGGCCTTGGCCGCCAGCGCCTTCATCTCGCCCGAGATGGTCTCCAACCCCTTCTCGCCGGCATTCCGGATCACCGGCGTGATCAGGCCGCGCTCCGTCGCCACCGCGACTGAGATATCGGCCGAGTGATAGAGCTTCAAGCCCTCCTCGCCGTAGGAGGCGTTGGCCGCCGGCACCCGCTTCAGCGCGACGGCCACCGCCTTGATTACCAGGTCGTTGACGGAAAGCCGGTAGGCGCCATCGGCCTTGTCGTTGAGCGATTTGCGCAAGGCCAGCAGCGCGTCCAACTCGCAGTCCACGGTCAGGTAGAAGTGCGGTACGGTCTGTTTCGATTCACTCAAGCGCCGCGCGATGGTCTTGCGCATCTGGCTCAACGGTTCGAGCGTGAAGGCCGGTTCGTGCGGACCGGCCGCGGCTGCGGTGGCCGCCGCGACGGCGGGCGCGGAGGCAAGCCGAGGCGTCATGGCGGCCTCGATATCCACCTTGACGATGCGCCCGCCGGGGCCGGAGCCGGAAATCACTGTCAGATCCAGACCCGCCTGTGCCGCCATTCGGCGCGCCAGAGGGCTCGCCTTCACCCGTTCGCCCGACGCGGTAACCGGGGCTGGGGGCGCCTTGCCGTTACCGCCGCTGGCGCTCGGCGCCGGCGCCGGCGTGGCCGCCGGGGCAGGCGCCGCGGCGGGAGTTGCCACGGGGGCCGGCGCGGCGGGAATCGCGCCGGCGTCCTCGCCTTCTTCCAGCACGATCGCGATCGGCGTGTTGACCGCGACGCCCTCGGTCCCTTCCGGGATCAGGATTTGCGCCACCGTGCCCTCGTCGATCGCCTCGACCTCCATGGTGGCTTTGTCGGTTTCGATCTCGGCGATGATGTCGCCGGAGGCGACGCTGTCGCCCTCCTTGACCATCCATTTGGCGAGCGTTCCTTCGGTCATGGTCGGAGACAGGGCCGGCATGGTGATGGTAATCGACATGGCAGTTCTCCCCGTGCGCGGCCGTTCGCGCCGCGCGATCTTGTTAGCGGTAGCAGACCCGACGGGCCGCGGCGACGACCTTTTCCGGATCGGGTAGAGCCAGACGCTCCAGGTTGGCGGCGTAGGGCAGCGGCACGTCCTCGCCGCAAACCCGGGCCACCGGCGCATCGAGGTCGTCGAAGGCGTGCTCCATCACCTGGGCGGCGATCTCGGCGCCGATGCCGCAGGACGGCCAGCCCTCCTCGACGCTGACGCAGCGGTTGGTCTTGTGAATCGAGGCCGAGATGGTCTCGACGTCGAGCGGGCGAAGCGAGCGGAGGTCGATCACCTCGGCGTCGATCCCGTCGGCCACCAGCAGTTCCGCCGCCTCCAGCGCGTACGCGACGCAGATCGAGAAGGCGACGATGGTCACGTCGCCACCCGGCCGGACAATCCGGGCGCGGCCGATTGGCACCACGTGATCGTCGAGCAACGGGACTTCGAATCTGCGACCATAAAGGATCTCGTTTTCCAGCACGACCACCGGATTGGGATCACGGATCGCCGACTTCAGCAACCCCTTGGCGTCGGCGGCCGAATAGGGCGCGATGACCTTCAGGCCCGGGCAGTGCGCGTACCAGGAGGCGTAGCACTGCGAATGCTGCGCCGCGACCCGGGCGGCGGCGCCGTTGGGGCCGCGAAAGACGATCGAGGCACCCATCTGCCCGCCCGACATGTAGAGCGTCTTGGCCGCCGAATTGATGATCTGATCCATCGCCTGCATGGCGAAGTTGAAGGTCATGAACTCGACGATCGGCTTCAGGCCGCTGAAGGCGGCGCCGACGCCGAGCCCGGTGAAGCCGTGCTCGGTGATCGGCGTGTCGATCACCCGGGCGTTGCCGAATTCCTCCAGCAACCCCTGGCTGACCTTGTAGGCACCCTGGTATTCAGCGACTTCCTCGCCCATCAGGAAGACGTCGGGATCGCCACGCATCTCCTCCGCCATGGCGTCGCGGAGCGCCTCGCGTACCGTCATGGAGACCATCTCGGTACCCTCGGGCACGTCGAATTCCAGCGGCGCCAGGGCAACGGGCGCGGCCACGATCGGCGCGATCGCCGCCACCGGTTTGGGCGCGCTCGGCGCGGGCGCGGGCGCCGATTGCGGCAGTACGATTTCGCCCGCCGTCTCGCCCTCCGCCAGCAGCACCAGGATCGGCGCGTTGACCGCTACGCCCTCGCTGCCTTCCGCCACCAGCAGTTTGCCGACGACGCCGTCGTCGATCGCCTCGACCTCCATCGTCGCCTTGTCGGTCTCGATCTCCGCCAGGATGTCGCCGCTGGTGACGACATCGCCCTCGCCGACCAGCCAGCGCGCGAGCGTGCCCTCGGTCATGGTGGGCGAAAGCGCCGGCATGGTTATCGTGATCGGCATGGCTCGTCTTTACTTCCGGCCCGGCGCGTCGGCGCGATCAGGCCTCGAGCAGGACGTCGGTGTAGAGTTCATCCACCGCCGGCTCGGGACTATTCTGGGCGAACTCGGCCGCTTCGGTGACGACCTTCTTAATGTCGCGGTCGATGCCCTTCAACAACACCTCGTCGGAATGCGCGCCGGCCACCAGGAATTCCCGCATGCGGTCGATCGGGTCACGCTCGCTGCGCACCCTCTGCACCTCTTCCTTGGTGCGATACTTGGCCGGATCGGACATGGAATGGCCGCGGTAACGATAGGTCTTCATCTCCAGGATGAAGGGGCCTCGGCCGCTACGCGCCCAGGCCACCGCCTCCTCGCCCGCCGCCTTCACCGCGAGCACGTCCATGCCGTCCACCTGCTGGCCCGGGATGCCGAAGCTTTCGCCGCGCCGGGACAATTCCGTTTGCGCGGAGGAGCGCTGAACAGAGGTGCCCATGGCGTACTGGTTGTTTTCGATGATGTAGACGACGGGGAGCTTCCACAGTTCAGCCATGTTGAAAGATTCGTAGACTTGGCCCTGGTTGGCCGAACCGTCGCCAAAATAGGTGAGGCAGACCCGGTCGGTCTGGCGGTACTTGAGGCCGAAGGCGATCCCCGTCCCGAGCGGCACCTGCGCTCCGACGATGCCGTGCCCGCCGAAGAAGCTCTCTTCCCGGCTGAACATGTGCATCGAGCCGCCCTTGCCCTTGGAATAGCCGCCGATCCGGCCGGTGAGTTCCGCCATCACGCCCTTGGGCGCCATGGCGCAGGCCAGCATGTGGCCATGATCGCGGTAGCTGGTGATGACCGCATCGCCTTCGCCGATCACCGCCTGCATGCCGACGACGACGGCTTCCTGACCGATATAGAGATGGCAGAAACCACCGATCAGGCCCATGCCGTAAAGCTGTCCCGCCTTCTCCTCGAAGCGGCGGATCAGCAACATGTCATGGTAATATTTCAGCAGTTCCTCGGTCGCGGGGACCGGTCTGGGTTCGTCGAGTTTGCGTTTTCGCCGGGTCCTGGCCATCACCCCTCCGAAGATCCACGCCGCCGATGGCGTCGCGACACCCTGGTATCGATGCTTCCCGGCCGAGCAACCGGGGAATGACCAGCGCGTCAGATGAGATATCATCCCTTCTCGGCGTGGTTAAATCAAGCAGGGAAAACGTCGTAATTTCAACGGATTATTGAGATTAACCGATCGTCGGTTAAATAAGAGAATTCATCGTCCCGCCAACCATTGCGAATCCACCCGCGCGGCCAAGCACTTAACGGCGAAGCGGCATCCTTTTGCCCAGGCCGATCAAAAAATCTCGCGGAATCGTGAAATTTCCGCCCTGGGCCTCAATCGAGATAGATCAACACCTCGTTCGGGTGCGCGAGGCCGAGGATCCGCCGGGTCTGCTCGTCCAGCATGTCGGGTTCGACATGATCTGGATGCAGCAGGGCCACCCGGGCCTCGCTCGCCCGTTTCTCGGCCGCGACGGTTCGCAATTCGACTTCGGCGCGCTCGACCTTCAGCGAGAGGCGCGCATAGGCGATCAGGCCACGTTGTCCCTGAATTGCGTGGTAGGCGAAATAGGTGGCGATCAGCAACAGCAGCGTGGGGGGTATGAGCGCCCGACCGCGTCGTCTTATGGCGAACCAGAACTCCATGATTCGTCAGGGAATCACGTTCCGCCCGGGTGGATCAAGCGAAAATTCGTAATATGCCCTCCCCCGACCCCGACGATCCGATCAGCGACCCAGCGCGGCCCGACCCGCATAGCGGGCCTGGTCGCCCAGCATTTCCTCGATCCGGAGCAGCTGATTGTACTTGGCCAGGCGGTCCGAGCGGGCGAGCGAACCGGTCTTGATTTGTCCGCAATTGGTGGCGACGGCGAGGTCGGCGATGGTCGCGTCTTCCGTTTCGCCGGAACGGTGCGACATCACCGCCCGGTAGGCGGCGCGATGCGCGGCCTCCACCGCCTCCAGCGTTTCGGTCAGCGTGCCGATCTGGTTGACCTTGACCAGAATCGCGTTGGCGACGCCCCGGGCGATGCCGTCGGCGAGGCGCCCGGGATTGGTGACGAAAAGGTCGTCGCCGACCAGCTGCACCTCGCCCCCGATCGCCGCCGTCAGTTGGGCCCAGCCCTCCCAGTCGTCCTCCGCCATGCCGTCCTCGATCGAGCGGATGGGATAGGCCTGAACCAGGTCTTGGTAATATTCGACCATGGCGCCAGGCTCGAGTTCCTTCCCCTCCCCCGCCAGCACGTAGCGCCCGTCGGCATGGAACTCCGTCGCCGCCGAGTCGAGCGCCAGCACGACGTCGCTTCCCGCTTCCAGGCCCGTCTCGCCGATCGCCGCCATGACGAAATCCAGCGCCTCGCGCGTGCCGGACAGCGCCGGGGCGAAGCCGCCCTCGTCGCCGACGTTGGTGTTGTGGCCAGCCGCCTTCAGGCGGGCGCGGAGCGCGTGGAAGACTTCCGCGCCCTGGCGCAGCGCCTCGGAGAAACTTTCCGCCGCCACCGGCATGATCATGAATTCCTGGATATCGATCGGGTTGTCGGCGTGCGCGCCACCATTGAGGATATTCATCATCGGCACCGGCAGCACGCAGGCATTCACGCCGCCGACATAGCGATAGAGCGGCAGGCCCGAGGCCTCCGCCGACGCCTTGGCCGCGGCGAGGCTGAGGCCGAGGATCGCGTTGGCGCCGAGGCGCGACTTGTCGGCCGTGCCGTCGAGTTCGATCATGGCCCGGTCGAGGGCGACCTGGTCGCTCGCGTCGAGGCCGGCGAGCGCATCGTAAAGCTCGCCGTTCACCGCCTCGACGGCGCCCCGTACCCCCTTGCCGCCATAGCGCGCGCCGCCGTCGCGCCGCTCGACCGCCTCGTGCGCGCCGGTGGAGGCGCCGGATGGCACGCCCGCCCGCCCGAAGGCGCCGCTCTCCAGCAGCACATCGACCTCGACGGTCGGGTTGCCGCGACTGTCCAGGATCTCGCGGGCGCGAATGTTGACGATGGCGGTCATGCCGGTACCTCGTGTCCGATGGGCTCGGTGGTGGCGTCGAAGGCGCGCTCCGGCTTCAAACCAGTCGGGAATGGGCGACCGCGGCCTCGATGAAGGCCGCGAACAGCGGGTGGGGATCGAACGGCTTGGACTTCAGTTCGGGGTGGAACTGGACACCTATGAACCAGGGATGCTCGTCGAGTTCGACGATCTCGGGCAGCACGCCGTCGGGCGAGAGGCCGGAGAACCTGAGGCCCGCCGTCTCCAGCCGCTGGCGGTAGTTGACGTTGACCTCGTAGCGATGGCGGTGGCGTTCCTGGATCACGGAATCGCCATAGATGCGGGCGACCCGGCTCTCGGGCGCGATCCGGCATTCGTATCGGCCGAGCCGCATGGTGCCGCCGAGGTCGCCGCCCTCCTCGCGCCGCTCGGTCTCGTTGCCGCGCGTCCATTCGGTCAGCAGGCCGACGACGCTGTCCTGGCAGGGCCCGAACTCGGACGAGCTGGCGCTCGGCAGGCCCCCCAGGTTCCGCGCCACCTCGATTACCGCCATCTGCATGCCGAAGCAGATGCCGAGAAAGGGTACCTCGCGTTCCCGCGCAAAGGTGATGGAGTGAATTTTGCCCTCCGAGCCCCGTTCGCCGAAGCCGCCGGGCACCAGGATGCCGCTGACGCCATCGAGGTGATGGATCGCCTCGTCCGTCTCGAAGACCTCGCTGTCGATCCATTCCACGCCGACGCCGACGTTGTTGGCGATGCCACCGTGGGTCAACGCCTCGGCGAGCGACTTGTAGGCATCCTTCAGGTCGGTGTATTTGCCGACGATGGCGATCTTCACCTCGCCCTCCGGCGCCAGCACCTTGGCGCAGATCTCTTCCCAGCGCGAGAGGTCCGGGGTCTCGTCGGCGAGGCCGAAGCGTTTCAACACCTGGGTGTCCAGCCCCTCGGCGTGATAGCTGAGTGGCACCTCGTAGATCGAGCGGGCGTCGAGCGCCTGCACCACAGCTTCCGCCGGCACGTTGCAGAAGAGCGCGATCTTGCGCCGCTCCGCTTCCGGCACCTCGCGGTCGGCGCGGCAGAGCAGCACGTCCGGCTGGATGCCGATCGAGCGCAGCTCCTTCACCGAGTGCTGCGTCGGCTTGGTCTTCAGCTCGCCCGCGGCCGCGATGTAGGGCACCAGCGTCACGTGGATGAAGAGCACCCGTTCACGCCCCAGCTCGTTGCCGATCTGGCGGATCGCCTCCAGGAAGGGCAGGCTCTCGATGTCGCCGACGGTGCCGCCGATCTCGCAGAGGAGGAAATCGACGTCGCCGGTATCGGAGAGGACGAACTGCTTGATCGCGTCGGTCACGTGCGGGATCACCTGCACCGTGCCGCCCAAATAGTCGCCGCGCCGCTCGCGCTTCAGGATCTGCTGGTAGATCCGCCCGGTGGTGATGTTGTCGCCCCGATTGCAGGCGACGCCGGTGAACCGCTCGTAATGGCCGAGGTCGAGGTCGGTCTCGGCGCCGTCGTCGGTGACGTAGACCTCGCCGTGCTGGATCGGGCTCATGGTTCCCGGGTCGACGTTGAGGTAGGGGTCGAGCTTGCGCAGGCGGACCGTATGGCCGCGCGCCTGCAGCAAGGCGCCCAGTGCCGCCGTCGCCAAGCCCTTACCCAGTGAAGAGACCACGCCGCCAGTGATGAATATGAACCGCGTCATGGACCTCGATCATAAAGGTCCAGGCGGCCGGGCCCAAGCAAAACCGAAACCGCCCACGCGGAATGCCGGATTTCGGCCCGTTTCACCAAGCTACTCGCTCTTCGGAACCCGCGGCCCGCTCGCCGGTTCTTCCTGATTCGCGGCGCCACCCACGATATCGCCGGAGATCGATCGCCGCTCGCCCGTGGCGCCGGCCAGGATCGTCAGCAGAATCGAGGTCGCCATGAAGCCGGCCGCCAGCCCCGCCGTCGCCTTGGTGAGGAAGTTGCCGGCGGCCCGGCCGCTGACCAATCCGCCGAAGTTGCCACTGCCGCCGATCCCGAGCGCCCCGCCCTCGCTGCGCTGCATCAACACCAGCGCGACGATCAGTACCGCCAGGATCAGATGGATCACGGTGATGACTTCGATCATGACCTGTTCGCCGATCTATGCGTTTCGGACCCGGCCGGGATGGGGTCGGCGGCGCCGCTTTTACACCAGGGGGCGCCGGGGCGCCAGTGGAATGGTGGCCGCCGTCGTTCCCCGCGAGGTCCCCAATCCCTTCCACCCCGTCTTTCCGGCCACGACGATCATTGGCCGCCCGCTCGCGGGCGGCCGTCGAGAGCGGCGGCCCGGGCGCCGAGGCCGTGTTCCGCGTCGGGGGGCAGGCCTACTTTTGCCGTGTTTTCAAGCCTCGTCGGTGAAAACCTCGTCATTTCCCGCGCCCCGGCGCCATCGGCGGGGCGCGATCGGGCCGCGCGGCATGCCCGCCCGGCGCGAATTCCCTGACCATGACATGGCACCCGGCGTGGCCTGGCGCAAGGCGGGAGCGCAGGCCGCGGCCGGGTGCGCCGGAGACCCGTCGCGGGGCGCGAAAACTCGTCGGATTCAGCCCTTTGTCCGCGCCGGCGGACGCGCCCGGAGGCGCGGAGCCAGGCGCCGGGCGGGGCTCGGACGGGGCGGCGCGCGCGCCGGGTCCGGGGCGAGCCGCCGGCGGGGGTCGGGGGATCGATTTCGGGGCCCGTCCGCGCGCCATTTGAGGTAGGCCTCGGGTAGGCCTCGGGTAGGCTTGGTGTTGGTCTGGACATGGCCCGACCCCGGCCTCGCGCCGGCCCGATTTTCCGCTCCCGCCCGGGGCATCGCGCGGGGTGGGGCCGGCGTTTCGCCCGGCGGATTTCGTTCGACGGGGCGCAACACCGCCGACGGGCGATCCGCCGCGCGGACGCGGAAAGGCCTCGCCGTGACATCACCCGTGGTGGCGGCGGCGCGATGGCGGGCGCGGCGCGCCCGTGCCGGCGGCCGGCGAGGGGTTGGACCCCCGGTCATATCCCTCCGGGGGAGCCACATGGTGCGATGCAACCGAATTGGAGACGGCGGGCACGAGAGGTTCTCCGGGGCCTCGCGAGACGCCAGGGACCATCGCCGGGCCGGCAAGGGGCCGAGGGGAGAGGTGGGTTTGATCCCGATGGGCGAGGGGCGCGCGCCCGACCGGCCGCAACAGAAACCACGAGAAGCATGGAAGGCGACGCCGCGGCGGAGGACCAAGGCAAGGAAGTGACACCGGTGGCAATCGGGCCGGCGGAGAGGGAAGATGATTGGGACCGCAAGCTATCGCCTAATGGGTGACCCCTTGGTTACGAAGCGATCTCGACATTGCGCGGTGACGGCCCGAGAAAATTCAACATTCAAGACCTGACCCGTCACTCCGCCGGAAAGGGTGGCGACCATTATGGAGAATCGGGGTTAAATTGGCGGTCTAACTAAAACGGCCCGATAAAATACCCTGGAAGAATGGAGTTCCCTTGACAGCAGAGTCGAAATATAATATCCGTGATGTTTGAGCTTATCTGGGACAAGGACTTGGAACTTGTCTGGAAGAAGTTGGCTTTGATGTTCCTCGGCGTGGGCGATCTTTTTATCGTTCCGTTCAAGGTTGACGGCGTCGTGGATCAGTATCTTCAATTTGATTTGTGCGCCCGGAACGACGGCGGGAGAACGAGGTGCGGTGGCTGGTCAGCGGCTTGGCGCCGAAGCGGTCGCGGATCGGTGTTGCCGGGCCCCACCGACCCATTGCATTCGCATTGGCAAACGATATGCTGAGTATTGTGGATATTGCGCCGCTGATTCGAGATCCAGTGTCTCGGGATCAAGTTGTACTGGAGGACGGCGCGTTCACCGTGCCGGCGACCGGAATACGCTATTGTCGCGAGGGGAACTTCGTCGATTTCGTCGGCAACGAGGAGACCAAGTCGTCACAGGAGCACTACGAAGTGTTTCCGTTCGATACGGTTGACTGGACCGACCGCGAGAGCCGCCTTCTGTCGGTAGAGGCGGAATTGCGCGAGTTCATTCCAACATTACCCGTCGAGTCTATCGGTTTCGACGTGGGTTGCGGACCGGGCCGAATTACTGTCGCTCTGCATGAGGCGGGCTGTAACGTAATCGCGGTCGACCTTAGCCGGGTAGCACTCGACATGCTTGCCCAGCACGTCGATGTTCCGAGATTACGCGCCAACGGCCTCAACTTGCCCCTTTTCGACAATATTGCCGACTGGGTGATCTCAACCGGTGTCGTTCATCACACGCCCGATCCTCGCCAGGCGATCGCCGAGCTCTGCCGCATTCTGAAACCCGGCGGGCGGCTCTATTTGCGCCTGTTGAACCGTTATGGTTACTACGCCTTCATGTACGGCGTCCTCGGCGGCGCCATGCGGGCGCTTCGCCGCTCGGGCGTTGCTGGGCGATGCTTCGTCAACGGCGTGGCCCGGCCTATATACAAGCTAGTGCGCGGCCGTGTCGGCGGCGGTCCAGTGCCAAAGGACAAGCTCGATGCACTCTTCGAGAACTATTTCATGAAAGACACGGTAACCCTCGTGACTAAGTGTCTGGCCCGAAAAGAGTTGAGTGATTTCAGTCAGTTGTGATTCACTGTTTGTATTTAGCAACCAGGGAGACACAACATGTGGACCAAAATCACTCGCCCGAAGTATGAACGCGACCTGCTGCGCTACGCAAGCGACCTGACGGATGGAGAATGGAAGGTGCTGGAGCCGTTGCTGCCTCGCGCCAAAGCGCTGGGACGGCCTCGGACGACGGCATTGCGCGAGGTGGTGAACGCGATCCTCTACCTACTGCGTAGCGGCTGTCCATGGCGCATGCTGCCCCGGGACTTCCCGCCACGCTCGACGGTGCAGCGCTACTTTTATCTCTGGCGGGACGACGGCACCTGGTCCGAGGTCAACCGGCAACTGCTGGTCGCGGCGCGCGAGGCCGAGGGCCGCGCGGCCGGCCCGTCGGCCGGTATCATCGACAGTCAGAGCGTAAAAACCACGGAAAGCGGCGGTATCCGGGGCTTCGACGCCGGAAAGAAAGTCAAGGGCCGCAAGCGTCACATCCTCACCGACACCGGCGGCCTGCTGGTCGCGGTCGTGGTCCACGGCGCCGAGATCCAGGACCGCGACGGCGCGCCGGCGGTGTTCGCCGCCATCCCCCGCCACTTTCCCCGCCTGCGCCACGTCTTCGCCGACGGCGCCTATGCCGGGCCCAAGCTCGAGGGCGCACTGAAGCGGATCGGCCGCTGGTCGCTGGAGATCGTCAACCGTCCCGCGGGCGTGAAGGGCTTCCAACTCCTGCCCCGCCGATGGGTCGTCGAGCGCACGCTCGCCTGGCTCAATCGAAACCGGCGGCTGGCCAAGGACTTCGAGACGGCCATCGAGACCGCCGAGGCCTGGATCTTCCTCGCCAGCATCCAACTCCTCACGCGCCGTCTCGCAAGAGCCTGAAAACACTCGATTCATTTCGAGTCGGACTCTAAGGCGGAAGTGGACTCCTGCCTCGCGACGGCGGGCATGAAAGTCCAGACATACAGTGTCCGCTCGGCCATGCACTGCTACGTCGCAGAGAAGTTAGGTGAATGAATCACCCGACACTCGAAATTGTCGCGACTCACAATAGGCACTACCCGTTATGCTTCCACTCAGGCATCCTCTACAGTCGACGGGGGACCCGGCTCTACAAATGGCCCAAACTAGACGGCAGCCCACAGGTCGTCGGTCGACTCGATTTGCCTGGGTTGCAAAATGCGTTATCGCGTTTTCGTCCGCTGGAACGTCTGTTGCGTCTTGGAATTTCGCATCTTGTCACGACTTCAGCGGGCTGGCAGCTGGCGATTGCCAACAAACGCATCTTCCGCGCCGACGGCGAGGGTGGCGCCTGGCACGAGTGCGGGCGTGTGAGAGTGGGGTCTCGACCGATGCGATTTGGTGCCACGGCTCCGTCGAACGACTGCGTCTACATCGCCGAAAACTTCTCCAACGCCGAGAGGGACATCGTCAGGTTGCTGGCCGTTTCGAAAGACGGGCAGGTGCGCAATGCCCATGAGTTTCCGCGTCACGCGATACGGCATATTCACCTCGTGCAGTACGATCCCTTTGCCGACTCGCTTTGGGTCGCGACCGGCGACTACGGACGCGAGTGCCGCATCTTGCAAAGCGAAGGTGACTTCGAGACGTTAAGACTCGTGGGCTCTGGCGACCAATCATGGCGGGCGACTTGCCTTCTGTTTGCGCGGGACGCGGTGTACTGGGGCATGGACAGCCCGACGGAACGTGCATTCATTGTGCGGTGGGACCGGCTGACCGGCAAGCGCGAGTTCGTCGCGGAATTGCCGGGACCGATTTGGCACGGGGCGATCAATGAGGACGGTTGGTTTACGTTCTCCACGACAGTGGAGCCGAGTGTTACCCTGAAAGACAACAGGGCTCACATCTGGAGTGGCAAGGGTGGTAGGAACTTCGCCGAAGTCGCTTCCTACGAAAAGGATGCATGGTCCGGGAGATGGTTCCAGTTCGGGCTGGTGTATTTCCCCCTCGGCGTCGCGCCGGACGATTACCTGGTTTTCTGCGGCAATGCGCTAAAAGGGTGTGACAACGAGATGATCGTCGGCCGGCTACGGGCTTAGGTTTGGCTACGGTGCTAAGCAGATACAAAAAAATGGGATAATCCGGGGACAGTTACCGCTAATCCTAATCCGGGGACAGTTACCGAATTTCGAACCAAGCGTCGGGTGGAGTGAGGGTCCAGTGCAGGCTAGAAATCGTTAACACTCCCTGGAATTCCGCATAATGGCAAATATACCTCTCGGGGCGGGTGAGCGGTGGGTGTCGGAGGCGGCTCATCGGGTGTCAAAACCTGTCGCGAAAGAGCCCGAATTGGCCCGAAACGGGGATTCCGGATTGGCACGGGGCGCGAACAGCCAAATCGTCCTGGCGTCATCATGGCGTCGTTACGCGCCGCGCTCCGATGGCATGCGGCCAAGCCATCCTTCCATGCGCTGTCGCTTGATGAAAGCACACTTGCAGGAGCACGCCACTTTACTTGTACTGTATTATAGAAGAGCCGATGCAATGATCTATTGACGGCTCCGTCTCATGGAGATTGGAAGCATGTTCGATTTCTTCTTGCGGAAAGGCGCGGCGCGGCCCGATGGCGGGGCGAACGGGCGCCGCCGAGGGGGATCGGACCCGGTGGGCACGGTACCGGGCACCGGCGCCACCGACTCCGCATCGACCCATGATTCATCGGCTTTGGGGGCTTCGGGAGCCTCGGGGCCATGAGCACGCTTCTGATCGGCGGCTCCGGCCCGGACAGCCTGACCGGCAACGCTGGCGACGATACGCTGATCGGCGGCGCGGGCGCGGACACGCTGCGGGGAGCGAGCGGCGACGACCTGCTGATCGGCGGCTCCGGCGCGGACAGCCTGATCGGCAATGCGGGCGACGACACGCTGGTGGGCGGCGTGGGCGGCGACGTCTTGAATGGCGGCTCGGGCACGGACCTGGCGAGTTACGCGGCCTCGTCCGCCGGTATCGATATCCGTCTGTGGCGCGGCACGGCCTCGGGCGGCGATGCGGCCGGCGACAGCTTGACGGGGATCGAGAACCTCATCGGCAGCGCCCATACGGACCGCCTGGAAGGCGACAGCGGCGCGAACGTCATTACGGGAGGTGCTGGAAACGACACGCTGCGGGGATCGAACGGCGACGACCTGCTCACCGGCGGCGCCGGCGCGAACCTGATCCGGGGCGGGGCGGACGACGATACGATGATCGGCGGCGCCGGGGCCGACGTGCTGGAGGGCGGCAGCGAAACGGACACGGCGAGCTACGCCGGCTCGTCCGCGGGCATTGATATCCGTCTGTGGCGCGGCACGGCCTCGGGCGGCGATGCGGCCGGCGACAGCTTGACGGGGATCGAGAACCTCATCGGCAGCGCCCACGCGGACCGCCTGGAAGGCGACAGCGGCGCGAACGTCATTACCGGAGGTGCGGGAAACGACACCCTGCGGGGATCGAACGGCGACGACCTGCTGACCGGCGGCGCCGGCGCGAACTTGATCCGGGGCGGGGCGGACGACGATACGCTGATCGGCGGCGCCGGGGCCGACACGCTGGAGGGCGGCACGGAGGACGATCTGCTGATCGGCGGCGGCGGGACGGACACGGCGAGCTACGCGGACTCGTCGGCCGGCGTCGACGTACGTCTTTGGGCGGGCACGGGCGCCGACGGCGACGCGGCGGGCGATAGCTTGACGGGGATCCAGAACCTCATCGGCAGCGCACACAGGGATAGCCTGGAGGGCTCCAACGGCGCGAACATCATTACGGGTGGCGCGGGGAACGACGGGCTGAAGGGACACCGCGGCGACGATACGCTGATCGGCGGCGCCGGGGCCGACACGCTGGAGGGCGGCAATGAGGACGATCTGCTGATCGGGCGCGCGGGCGCGGACCACCTTTTGAGCGGCGTCCGCTTCGTGACGGGAACAATATTAGAGAACCGAGAGCGCGAAGAGGATGAGGAGGACTTCAACGACACGCTGGTGGGCGGCGCCGGCGCGGACTACCTTACCGGCGGCGCGGGCGGGGACCTGGCGAGTTATGCAACCTCGCCCGCCGGTGTCGACGTCCGCCTGGGGGCCGGCACGGCCGCGGGTGGCGATGCGGCCGGCGATAGCTTGACGAAAAGCGAGAGCCTGGAAGGCAGCGCCTTTGCCGACCGCCTGGACGGTGATGATTTCGCGAACCGGCTCGACGGCGGCGCGGGCGCGGATACCCTGCATGGAGGTCTGGGCAACGACCTGCTCATCGGCGGCTCCGGCCCGGACAGCCTGATCGGCAATCTGGGCGACGACACGCTGGTGGGCGGTGCGGGCGCGGACCTGCTGAACGGCGGCCAAGGCGGGGACCTGGCGAGCTATGCGACCTCGTCCGCCGGTGTCGACGTCCGTCTGGGGGTCGGCACGGGCTCGGGTGGCGATGCGACCGGCGACACCTTGACGGGGATCGAGCATCTCGAGGGCAGCGCGTACGACGACACGCTGGTGGGCGGCGCGGGCGCGAATGTGCTGAATGGCGGCTCCGGCACGGACCTGGCGAGTTATGCGACCTCGTCCGCCGGTGTCGATGTCCGTTTGGGGCCCGGCACGGGCAGGGGTGGCGATGCGAGTGGCGACACACTTACGGGCATCGAGAACCTCGAGGGCAGCCGAGGTCGAGATCTGCTCGAAGGTGACTCCGGGGCAAACGAAATCCATGGCGGCAAGGGTTCGGACACTCTCCGAGGATTAGAGGGCAATGATTTCATCGACGGCGGCTCCGGCACGGACCTGGCAAGTTATGCGACCTCGTCGGCCGGCGTGGATGTCCGTTTGGGGGCCGGCACGGCCACGGGTGGTGACGCGACTGGCGATACCTTGACGGGCATCGAGAACCTGGAGGGCGGCGCGCCCGCCGATCGTCTGGACGGCGACGGCGGCGCCAACCAGATCAACGGCCGCGGGGGCCCGGATACCCTGCGCGGCGCTCTGGGCGACGACCTGCTCATCGGCGGCTCCGGCCGGGACAGCCTGATCGGCAATCTGGGCGACGACACGCTGGAGGGCGGCATGGGCAAGGATGTGCTGAATGGCGGCTCCGGCACCGACCTGGCGAATTATGCCGCGTCGCCCGCCGGTGTCGACGTCCGTCTGGGGGCCGGCACGGCCGCGGGTGGCGATGCGGCCGGCGATAGCTTGACGAACATCGAGAACCTGGAGGGCAGCGCCTTTGCCGACCGTCTGGACGGCGATGGCGGCGCGAACCGGATCATCGGCCGGGCGGGCGCGGATACGCTTCACGGCGCTCTGGGCGACGACCTGCTCTTCGGCGGCTCCGGCGCGGACAGCCTGATCGGCAACGCGGGCGACGACACGCTGGTCGGCGGCCCGGGCGCGGATGTGGTGAATGGCGGCTTCGGCACGGATTTCGCGAGCTTCGCGACCTCGTCCGCCGGTGTCGACGTGCGTTTGCATCTCGGCACGGCCTCGGGTGGCCATGCGGCCGGCGATAGCTTGATGAACATCGAGAACCTGGAGGGCAGCGCCTTTGCCGACCGCCTGGACGGCGACGCCGGCGCGAACGAGATCACCGGCGGCACGAGCTCGGATACCTTGCGTGGGTATCAGGGCGACGATCTGCTGACCGGCGGCGGCGGCGCGGATAGCCTTCTAGGCGGCGCGGACGACGACACGCTGGTGGGCGGCGTGGGCAACGATAGCCTGACCGGAAATGGCGGCGAGGATACATTTTTCTACATTGACCTTTCCGACGGAACGGTCGTCACCGCGAACGAAACGGTGGTGGCGAGCGGCCTGAATACGGATCGGGTAACGGACTTTGTATCCGGCTTGGACGGTTTCGCACTCGATTCATCGAACTACGACGCCCTGGCCGCCTTTGAAACCATCGCGCAGCCCTACGACGGAACCAACTCGACCCTATCCTCGGGATCCGCATTGATCTTCGACGGCACGCATTTGCTCTACGACCCCGACGTCGCCGCCCCGGGCTACACGGTTGTCGCCCAGGTCGACGGCGACCCCGTCGCGTCCACCGATGTGTCCTTCGTTTGATCGAAGAGCGGTAGAGTCCCCATGCCTGGAAAGCTCACCGCCACCGACGGTTATCCCTTTACAAATATTCAGCTTCCCCCATATATACACTTAGCATTGAGCACGACGGCATGATCACGCATCTCCATGGCCGCGCCTCGACGTGATGCGAGGCTCATGCCGATATCGGCTATGATCGATAGATAGGTGGTTGCGAGGCGAGGCTCTCGATGTCTGGATTAGCCATTACGGGAAGCTCGGGCGACGACACGATTCTCGGCACCTCGGGAAACGATACCCTCGGGGCGATGTCCCGCCCGATGTTGAAAAGGGCGAGGTAGGCATCGTGTGATTTCGAGGCTACGCGGCCTCGTCGATGTCTTCAATGGCGGCCTTTCGTTTTGCCTTCTCGACGGCGTCACGCAAGGCGGCGTGGAGGACGGGGAGTTGCCTGTAGGCCTTGAGGCGGCGGAAGGTTTTCTTGGCCTCCAGAAGGCCGGCGGCGGTCCAGCGCAGCGCCATCTCGGCGTTGCGCCAGCGCTTGACGTTGCGTTGCACGGTCCTGACCGTGCCCAGCGCGTTCTCGATCGCGTTGGTGCAGGCCAGCGCGCGGCGGAGTTCCGGGGGCAGGCCGAGGCGGATGACGGTGAGGATCTCGTCGAGGCCCTCCAGGATGGTGGCGGAGACGCCGGGCGCATCGTGTTCCAGGCGGCGGGCGAGATTGCGCAAGAGCCGCTCGGCCTTGTCCGCGTCGCCCTGGTCCCAGGCCTGGCGCAAGGCCTTGCGGACGCCCGCGTGCAGGCTCTCGTCCAGCCGGTCTGTGATGTTGCGCCCCTTGTGCACCTGGCAACGCTGGATCAGCGCCGCATGCCCGAAGCTCCGCCGGATCGCCTTGGAGAGCGCCTTGGCGCCGTCGACGATGTAGAGCCGGGGGCGCTCGGGATCGAGGCCGCGATCGATCAGGTTGTCGAGCAGGGCTTGCACCGTGGCCGTGTTCTCCGTCGCGCCCTCGGCCAGGCCCAGCACGTGCTTCTCGCCGCCCGCGTCGATACCGATCGCCGCCACCATCACGTGATCGCCGACATGAAGCCCGTCGATCTGGACGACCAGAAGATCCAGTTCCTCCAGCCGGCTCGCCAGCCAAGCCTTCAGCTTCGAGCGCGTCAGGGCCACGAAGCGGCGCGAGACCGCCGACTTCGAACTCCCGTCCCCCGCCGCCGACGGCAGATCGCCGCCCGCGTCCGCCGGCAGACGCACCGCGCGGCCATACTTGCGGGTCGAGACGTTCATCACCATCAGGTTCATCGCCCAGGCGTGCAGCAGCTCGGGATCCGACATCAGCTCGAAGCTCGGCAAACTCAGCTCCCCGCCGCCCGGCTCGCGCACCCGGGGGCGCTCGAGCTTCACCCTCGCCCCCTGGAAGGCCAGCTCGCTCGTGGTCGTGCCCCAGCGATGGCCCCGGCGCTCGGCCGTGCGGGCATGACGCGGGCCGCACACGGCCTCCGCGTCCGCCGCCAGCATCTCGGCCAGCGCCTCGATGCCGGCCAGAAGGCAGAAGCGATCGACGCTCACGCGAAGATCCTTGTAGGCATCCGATAGCGGCGGCACCGGCATCGGCAATGGATGTTCCAGGGCTTTGGAGGAAGGCGCGTTCCGTGTAGTCTCGCTCATGGCGTCGTTCTCCTAATCGGATTAAGCACCCAGAGCCTAACGGCTCCAGGCGAACGACGCCTACCCCAACTTTTCAACATGACTCGGGACATCCCCTACCCTCGGTGGCCTCGGCGGGAACGACACCCTCAAGGGGTTTGGGGGCAACGATTCCATTCTGGGTGGTGTCGGCAACGACTGGCTGTTCGGCAACGCGGGCGACGACACGCTGGTGGGCGGCGCGGGCGCGGATCTGCTGAACGGCGGCGTCGGCGGGGACCTGGCGAGCTACGCGGCCTCGTCCGCCGGTGTCGATGTCCGTCTGGGGGCCGGCACGGCCTCGGGTGGCGACGCGGCCGGCGATAGCTTGACGAACATCGAGAACCTGGAGGGCGGCGCGTTTGCCGACCGCCTGGACGGCGACGCCGGCGCGAACGAGCTCACCGGCGGCACGGGCGCGGATACCCTGCGCGGCGATCTGGGCGACGATCTGCTGAGCGGCGGTGGCGGCGCGGATAGCCTTCTAGGCAATGCGGGCGACGACACGCTGGTGGGCGGCGCCCGCCCGGACGTGCTGAACGGCGGCCCCGGCGTGGACGTGGCGAGTTACGCGGCCTCGTCGGCGGGCGTCGACGTACGTTTGCATCTCGGCACGGGTGCCGGTGGCGACGCGGCCGGCGATAGCTTGACGGGGATCGAGAACCTCGTCGGCGGCGCCCATACGGACCGCCTGGAAGGCGACAGCGGCGCGAACGTCATTACGGGGGGTGCTGGAAACGACACGCTGCGGGGATCGAACGGCGACGATCTGCTCATCGGCGGCGCCGGCGCGAACCTGATCCGGGGCGGGGCGGACGACGACACGCTGATCGGCGGCGCGGGCGCGGATGTGCTGAACGGCGGCGGCGGCACGGACCTGGCGAGTTATGCGGCCTCGTCCGCCGGTGTCGACGTCCGTCTGGGGGCCGGCGCGGCCACGGGTGGCGACGCGGCCGGCGACAGCTTGACGAACATCGAGAACCTGGAGGGCGGCGCGCACGCCGACCGCCTGGACGGCGACGGCGGCGCGAACGTGATCAGCGGCCGGGCGGGCGCGGATACGCTGCGCGGCGCTCTGGGCGACGACCTGCTGATCGGCGGCGCCGGCCCGGATAGCCTGCTAGGCAACGCGGGCGACGACACGCTGGTCGGCGGCGGGCGCGCGGATGTGCTGAACGGCGGCGCCGGCACGGACCTGGCGAGTTATGCGGCCTCGTCCGCCGCCGTCGACGTCCGTCTGGGGGCCGGCACGGCCTCGGGCGGCGACGCGGCCGGCGACAGCTTGACGGGGATCGAGAACCTGGAGGGCGGCGCGCGCGCCGACCGCCTGGACGGCGACGGCGGCGCGAACGTGATCAGCGGCGGCGCGCGCGCGGATACCCTGCGCGGCGCTCTGGGCGACGACCTACTGATCGGCGGCTCCGGCCCGGACAGCCTGACCGGCAACGCTGGCGACGACACCCTGGTGGGCGGCGTGGGCGCGGATATGCTGAACGGCGGCGCCGGCACGGACCTGGCGAGTTATGCGGCCTCGTCCGCCGCCGTCGACATCGACGTCCGTCTGGGGGCCGGCACGGCCTCGGGTGGCGACGCGGCCGGCGACAGCTTGACGGGGATCGAGAACCTGGAGGGTAGCGCGTTCGCCGACCGTCTGGACGGCGACGGCGGCGCGAACCGGATCAGCGGCGGCGCGGGCGCGGACACCCTGCGGGGAGCGGGCGGCGACGACCTGCTGATCGGCGGCGCCGGCCCGGACAGCCTGACCGGCAACGCGGGCGACGACACGCTGGCGGGCGGCGCGGGCGCGGACGTGGTGAATGGCGGCTTCGGCACGGATTTCGCGAGCTTCGCGGCCTCGTCCGCCGGTGTCGACGTGCGTTTGCATCTCGGCACGGCCTCGGGAGGCCATGCGGCCGGCGATAGCTTGACGAACATCGAGAACCTCGTGGGCAGCGCACACAGGGACCGCCTGGACGGCGACGCCGGCGCGAACGAGCTCACCGGCGGCACGGGCGCGGATACCCTGCGCGGCGATCTGGGCGACGATCTGCTGAGCGGCGGTGGCGGCGCGGATAGCCTTCTAGGCAATGCGGGCGACGACACGCTGGTGGGCGGCGCCCGCCCGGACGTGCTGAACGGCGGCCCCGGCGTGGACGTGGCGAGTTACGCGGCCTCGTCGGCGGGCGTCGACGTACGCTTGCATCTCGGCGCGGGCGCCGGCGGCGACGCGGCCGGCGATAGCTTGACGGGGATCGAGAAACTCGTCGGCAGGCGCACACGGACCGCCTGGAGGGTGACGCCGGGGCGAACATCATTAGGGGGGGTGCTGGAGACGACACGCTGCGGGGAGCGGGCGGCGACGATCTGCTCACCGGCGGCGCCGGCGCGAACTTGATCCGGGGCGGGAAGGACGACGATACGCTGATCGGCGCCGCCGGGGCCGACGTGCTGAACGGCGGCGGCGAGACGGACACGGCGAGTTACGCCGGTTCGTCCGGCGCTGTCGACGTCCGTCTGTGGCTCGGCACGGCCTCGGGTGGCGACGCGGCCGGCGACAGCTTGATGGGGATCGAGAACCTCATCGGCGGCGCGCAGGCGGACCGCCTGGAAGGTGACAGTGGCGCAAACGTCATTACGGGGGGTGCGGGAGACGACACCCTGCGGGGAGCGGGCGGCGACGATCTGCTGACCGGCGGCGCCGGCGCGAACTTGATCCGGGGCGGGGCGGACGACGATACGCTGATTGGCGCCGCCGGAGCCGACACGCTGGAGGCCGGCACGGAGGACGATCTGCTGATCGGGGGCGCCGGCGACGACGTTCTGCGAGGGCTTGGAGGTAACGACACGCTGGTTGGTGGGTTTGGCTCCGATACCTTGATCGGCGGCGGCGGTGCCGACAGCTATCACTTTTTTGCCGGCGATGGTGTCGATACCGTCATCGAAACCGATGATACGGGCGCCTCGATAACGGATCGATTGGTACTTCGGAACATATCGTCTATTACCGACATAGAATTCTCTCGCGATGGGTCGTCCCTCATATTAGACCTCGGCGGTGGCGATCGGGTTGTGGCAATTGGATTGGAAAATACCACCGGGTTGAGAGAAATATTTTCAGATCCGACGATCACGACCTTTGATGGATTTGGCCGATCCGTATCCATCGATGGCGATAACGTCCTCGTCGGCGCATGGACCCACAATACCGGGGGGGCGGTCACCGGACAGGCGCATTTATTCGACGCCCTCTCCGGGAATCTCCTGCGGACCTTCGACGACCCGACGCCTAGGGCCTTTGACTTCTTCGGCTACTCCGTTGCCATCGATGGTGACAACGTCCTCGTCGGCGCGTGGGGTGACGATACCGGAGAAACCAACGCCGGGCAGGCGCATCTGTTCAGCGCCGGCACTGGCAATCTCCTGCACACATTCAACGCCCCAACGCCGACGTTCCGTGCCCAATTTGGCTCCTCCGTGGCCCTTGACGGCGACAACGTCCTCATCGGCGCGCGTCAGTCCGACGCGCATCTGTTCGATGCGGCCACCGGCAATTTATTGCGTACCTTCAACGCGCCGGCAAACAGCACCGGCTTCGGCGCCTCCGTTGCCATCGATGGTGACAACGTCCTCATCGGCGATATTGACGGCACCACCGGAATTGGTGGCAGGGCACATCTGTTTGACATCGTCACGGGCAACCTTCTGCTGACCTTCGACGACCCGACGCCCACAACCACGGATCAATTCGGTTCAGCGGTAGCCCTTGACGGCGACTACGTCCTCATCGGCGAGCAAGGTGACGATACCAGCGGGCAGAACAACGGCCAGGCGCATCTGTTCGATGCGGCCACCGGCAATTTATTGCACACCTTCAATGAGCCAAACCCCGCCATTGGTTCCGATGGTTTTGGTTTTTCCGTTGCCATCGACGGCGACAACGTCCTCATCGGCGAAATATCGGATGGCAGCGTTGGGGACAATGTCGGGCAGGCGCATCTGTTCGACGCGATCACCGGGGACCTCCTGCGCACGTTCAATGATCCGACACCCACGGACATGGACGAATTCGGCACCTCCGTCGCCTTGGACGGTGACAACTTCCTCGTCGGCGCCAGGGGCGACGACACCGATGGGAATGACGTTGGTCAGGCATATCTGTTTGGGGCGATCCCGAGCACGCGGACCGCCGTCGAGACGCTCGAACTGTCCGATGGTGGCGTCTTCACTTTGAATACTGATTTGACGGGTGGTATTGCCGGGGACGTGATTGTTGGAACCGGTTCCGCCGAGACCATCGCCGGCGTTGCGGGTGACGATTACGTGGTCGGCGATGGCGGCGACGACACTCTGCTGGGCGGTGCGGGTGCCGATACCTTGGTGGGGGGGCCCGGGGGCGGAGGGGATGTCCCGGGCTCTGTTGAAAAGCTGAAGTAGGCGTCGTCCGCCTGGAGCCGCTAGGCTCTGGGTGCTGATTCCATCAAGGAGAACGACGCCATGACCAAGACTACACGCAACGACCGTTCCTCGGAACCATCCTGTCGGCTCTTGCCATCGATGCCGGAGGCCTTCGACGATCCGCGCATGAGCGTCGATCGCTTCTGCCTTTTGGCGGGCCTCGAGTCTTTGAACGAGATGATGTCGGCGGACGCGGAAGCCTTGTGCGGTTCGCGCCACGCCGGCTCGGGCGAGCGCAAGGGCCATCGATGGGGCACGACCCGGAGCGAGATCGCCTACCACGGCGGCAAAGTGAAGGTCGAGCGCCCTCGGGTGGGGGACTTCGCGGGTCGGGAGATGAGCCTGCCGAGTTGGGAGCTGCTGTCGGAACCCGAACTCTTGCAAGCCTGGGCGATGAATCTGATGGTGATCAACGTCTCGACCCGCAAGTATGCCCGCGCGGTGCGCCTGCCGGACGATGCGGGCGGCGATCTGCCGGCGGCATCGGGTGACGCAACCTCGAAGTCGGCGGTCTCGCGCCGTTTCGTGGCGTTGACGCGAAGCAAGCTGAAGGCCTGGCTGGCGAGCCCGCTCGACGATCTCGATCTCGTGGTGCTCCAGATCGACGGGCTCCATGTCGGCGATCACCTGATGGTGGCGGCGATCGGCATCGACACCGGCGGCGCGAAGCACGTGCTGGGCCTGGCCGAGGGCGCGACGGAGAACGCGGCCACGGTGCAAGCCATGCTCGACAACCTGATCGAGCGCGGTCTCGATCCCGAACGGCCTCGGCTCTACATCGTCGACGGCGCCAAGGCGCTCTCGAAGGCGATCCGGCGGACCTTCGGGCGGGCGGCGGCCCTCCAGCGCTGCCAGGTGCACAAGGGGCGCAACATCACGGACCGGCTGGACGAGAGCCTCCATGCCGGCGTCAGGAAGGTCTTGCGGCAGGCCTGGCAGCAGGACGACGCGGCCAAGGCCGAACGGCTCTTGCGCAACCTCGCCCGCCGTCTGGAGCATGACGCACCCGGCGTCTCGGGCTCGATCCTGGAGGGCCTGGACGAGATCCTGACCGTGATCCGGCTCGGCCTCCCGCCGCAACTTCGACACTCGCTGGCTTGCACCAACGCCATCGAGAACGCGATCGGCACCGTCCGGACGGTGCAGCGGAACGTCAAGCGCTGGCGCAACGCCGAGATGGCGCTGCGTTGGACCGCCGCCGGCCCCTTGGAGGCGCAAAAGACCTTCCGCCGCCTCAAGGCCTACCGCCAGCTCCCCATCCTCGACGCCGCCCTGCGGGAGGCGGTGAGAAAGGCCGGAGCAAAGTCCGTCATTGAAGACATCGAGGTGGCCGCGTAGCCTCTCGATCAGACGATGCCTATCTCGCACTTTTCAACATTGGGCGGGACATCGCCGGGGCGGACCAGCTTCGGGGCAAGAGCGGTGCCGACGCCTTCTTCTACATTGATTTGTCGCATGGGACGGTAATTGCCACGAACCGGACCGTGGCGAGCAGCGGCCTGGATACGGACTCGGTGAATGGTTTCGTCTCCGGTGAGGATCGGTTTGCGTTGAATGCGCCAAATTTCGATGCGACGGCGGGCTTTGTAACCATCGGTTCGCCCTATGACGGCACGAATTCGGGGGTCGGATCGGGTGCCGCGGTGATCTTCGACGGCACCCATCTGCTCTATGACCCGGAGACCGCCACGGCCGGCTACACCGTCGTTGCCGAAGTCAACGGCGATTCCGTCATCGCGACCGATGTATCGTTTGTCTAGGCCATGGCGAACCGCCAATGTCATCAAGATATCGGGTCACCGGAAGCAACGGGATGAGACCTTATACCAACCGACAATGAGGGGAACCCGTTGCCGGTTGTTCGGCGTTCAAACGCCATGCGGGCTTTTCCTCGCATAAGCTCGGGCGCGCGGTCGCGCTTGCCGACCCGCGATGGGTTGCACGCAACGCAGGTCGGTATTACCGGCAATTCTGTTTTAATTGAAAGCTCGTTCATCGACTCGCGCCATGGGGATTCTATCCTGCGCCTCCATTACTTTTTCGCCGCTGTGTCGGGCGCTGCTCAACCATGCCGCCTGGCCCGAGGCGTGTGTTGGCGAGGGTCCTTTCGTCATGGTTCAAGCGCCAGCTCAGCATTTTTTGCGCATATTCCAGCACCAACCCGTGATGGTCGGGATCGTCGGCGAGGTTGTGAAATTCGTGAGGATCCGCCTCCAGATCGAAAAACAGTGGTGGCAGACCGGTAAAGTGAACGTATTTATATCGCCTATCCCAGATCAGATTAGCGTTACATTGATCAGGCGCCAATCCTAGCGATTCGCCGCCGTCAAGTCCTGGAAAATGGCGAAAATCGAATGCCGCATGTGCCTCCGTTCGCCAATCCTGGGTCTCGCCATACTGGCAGAAGGGCAGCAACGAGGAGCCGTCGCAGGCAGCGGGAACCTCAAGGCCAAGCCACTCCAGAATCGTCGGCATGACATCGATATTCTCGCTGAAGGCGTCGATAGTCCCGCCACGCCTCGGATCGCTTGTGGCGCGCGGATCTCGTATGATCAACGGGATATAGTATGTCTGTTCGTAGTAGCTGAACTTTGACATCATCCAATGATCGCCCAGCTGCTCGCCGTGGTCCGAGGTAAAAACGATAAGAGTACGTTCCCAGGCCCCACTCTCTTTCAGCTGTGCGATCAGTCGTCCGACTTGGCTGTCTATCTCCGTCATCATGGCGTAGTAGGTCGCCCTGATCTGGCGGATTTCGTGTTCCCCGAGGTTAAGATATTCCATAAGCGAGGCGCCATGGGTGTAAGGCGCGTCTAGTTGGTTCGAGAGATAAAAGCGGGCCCAAGGATGCTGCTTGGCCTCTTCCTCCGCGCTCTCCAGACGCATCGGGAGCGGCACTTCGCCGGCATCGTAGAGAGCATGATAGGGTTCCGGCACGACAAAAGGAGGATGGGGAGAATGATAGGAGATGTGGGCGAACCAGGGCGTCGCTTCGCGGGCCGATATATAGGCCAATGCCTCGTCGGTCAAAAAGGCCGCGCCGCTGTCTTCCGCCCGGTACCACGTCGGCGCGAAAGTGCGGCCTCGGCTCGGGTCGACACCCTCCCGGTTGGGTCGAAAAAGTGATCGTGGATCGTCATCGACCTCATATCCCCGTTGCCGCAGCGCCTCGATCCACGGCCGGTAGTTGGAGTCCATGCGGACCACCGGCGTCATCCCCGGCAACAGTCCGGATCGGGTCATGAGTTCGGGATCGTCCGCGTCCCGACCCCGCGGGTCCGCGCTGATATCGGTATGGCCAAAAAGGGAAGGGTCATGGCCGGCCTTGCGCGCCTCGCGGGCGATATTGGCGTGGCGGTCGTCCAGCGGCGTTCCGTTCGTCACCATGCGATGATTATGCTGATAGAGGCCCGTATAGAGGCTGGCGCGCGCCGGTCCACAGGGTGTCGACTGGGAATAATGGCGGTGAAACAAGGTACCTTGGGCCGCCAGCCCGTCCAGATGCGGCGTCTTCAGGATCGGATGTCCGAGGGCGGAGAGGCATTCACCCCGCCATTGGTCCGCGGTAATGAAAAGCACGTTTTCCATCGTCTTGTTCATGCCAATCGTACTCTTCCCGATCACTCCCCATGGCCGAGGATATTGGTAGCACAATGGGCATCCGACGGCGAATTCGATCGACATTCGACGTTGATACAACGCGAGGAACCGTGGCTTGCGCTTGATCCGTGGGGGTCGGCCGTCGGGGGGCACTCGTACCCGCGCCTTAGATCAACCCGCAATGGGAGGGACTCATCTCGGGTTGTCTGGCGTCCGGACGCCACGCGGGCTTTTCCTCGGCTTTGCTCGGGCGCGCGGTCGCGCTTGCCGACCCGCGATGAGTTGTACGCAACGCAGGTCGGTATTAGGGCCCTCTTCCCACGCCTTGGCGATCCTGGAGACCGACGCATGGCGCTGCCCGGCCGGCGCCGTCTTGCCGCCGGGTTGATCGATGGCTTCGTACGCCGCCGGCGTCAGCCGTCGAGGCCGTCGCGGATCGCCTCGTCGAGGATCTCGAGGCCGCTATCGATCTCGGCCTCGGTGACGGTGAGGGGCGGAGCGATGCGCATGGTGCTCTGGGCTCCGGCGCGGACGGCGTGCATCACCAGGCCGAGTTCGAGCGCGCGGCGTTGGACGCGCGCGGCGAACGGGCGATCGGCGAGGCGGCTCTCGCGGTCGGCCACCAACTCCAGGCCGATCAGGAGGCCTCGCCCGCGCACGTCGCCGATGCACTCATGGCGCTGTTGCAGGTCGCGCAAGCCGGCCATGAAATAGTCGCCGATCTCGGCCGCCCGCTCCGCCAGGTTCTCCTCGCGCAGGATCCTGAGCACGGCGAGGCCGGCGGCGGCCGGCAACGGGTCCGAGAGATGCGAGGTGTAGAAGAGGAAGTCCTTGTCGACGCAGGCCTGCTCGATCTCGTCGCTGGTGATGGTGGCCGAGATCGGCAGGCCGTTCCCCAGCGTCTTCGAGAACGCGAGCACGTCCGGTGGCGCGGAATCGTGCTCGTAGGCGAAGGTGGTGCCGGTGCGGCCGAGGGCGGTCTGCGCCTCGTCCAGGATCACCAGCATCCCGCGCTCGCCGGCGAGCGCCTTCAGGCGCGCGAGATAGCCGTCCGGCGGCACGATGATGCCGGCGGAACCCTGGATCGCCTCGGCGATCACCGCGGCCGGCGCACCGGTCGACTGTGCATCGTACAACTCGAAACCGACCTCGAGGCAGGTCATGTCGCAGGCGTCGCGACAGTGGCGGATCGGACAGCGGTAGCAGTTCGGATTGGGCAACAAGGTGACGCCCGGCGTCGTCGGGCCGTGACCGACCCGACCGCCGTTCATGGTCACCGCCTGCGCCCCGCCGGTCTGACCGTGCCAGGACCCGGCCAGCGCCAACACTTCCCACCCGCCGGTGGCCGTCTTCGCCATGCGGAGCGCGGCCTCGTTGCTCTCGCCTCCGGTCGAGAGGAACATCATGCGCGAGAGCTCGTCCGGCAGGATCTCCGCCAGCGCCTCGGCCAGACGGGCGACCGCCGGGCTCATCACGCCGCTGAAGAGGTGCAGGACGTCGCGGCAGCTCTGCTCGATCGCCTCGACCACCGCCGGGTGGTTGTGGCCGAGCGTGGCGCACATCTGGCCCGAGCAGAAATCGAGGATGGCCCTGCCGGTCTCGTCGTAGACGTAGCTCCCCGACGCGCGGACGCCGAGATAGGGTGCGAATTTCTGCCCATAGCGGAAGATGTGGCGCTCGACCGCCGCTCGCATCTCCGCCGCTTCCGATGACGTGATCTCGCTCATTTCCGCCGCGCTCCTGTTTGCCGTGCGCATCATCGCCGAAACCCGCTCGGAGCAAAAGCGAAATCACGGGGGCGGGCACGGTGTGTTGGCCTTTCGATAGGGGATTACAAAGAAACGTTGACATTATCTAATCCAGCCCCTATATTCGAAGTGTGGATGGGAGTTATGAAATGTCGAAGAAAGCCCCAGGAAAAGCACACCGCGAGGGACTGACCATCGTTCAGTTGATGGATATGTTCCCGACCGAGGAAGCGGCTACGGCATGGTTCGAGAGCGTGATTTGGCCGGACGGCCGCCATTGCTCCAAATGCGGCTCGGTCCGTACCTGCGAAGCCTCTCACAAGTATATGCCCTATTGGTGCACCGATTGCCGCTCCTACTTCTCGGTGAAGACGGGAACCGCCATGCAGGCATCGAAAATCCCGATGCGGAAATGGGCGATTGCCATTTACCTGTGCCTGACCTCGCTCAAGTCGGTCTCGTCCATGAAACTGAAGCGTGACATCGGCGTTTCGCAGCCGACGGCGTGGTTCATGATGCAGCGCATTCGGGAAGCCTGGGGCGGGGAAGGCGAAGGCCCGTTCGATGGTCCGGTCGAGTTTGACGAAAGTTATTTCGGCGGAAAGCGCAAAAACAAGTCGAACGCCCAACGGGCCAAAGCCACCGGGCGTGGCCCTGTGGACATGACGGCGGTGGTTGGCGCGAAGGACCGGGCGACGAACAAGGTCAACGCCCGCGTAATCAAGGACACCGACAAGGATACCCTGCAAGACTTTGTGGCCAAGAATGCCGAGCCTGACGCCGTGGTTTACACCGACGACGCAGCGGCTTACGAGGGCATCCCCAACCCGCATGAAAGCGTCAAGCACTCGGTCTCCGAGTACGTTGACGGGATGGCGCACACCAACGGCATAGAATCCTTCTGGTCGATGTTGAAGCGCGCCCACAAGGGAACCTTCCATAAGATAAGCCCGAAACATCTGCAACGTTACGTCTCCGAGTTTGCTGGTAAGCATAACGTCCGCGACTCAGGAACGCTTGCCCAGATGCACGATACCGTCGCCCGGCTCGTCGGTCGTAACCTTCTCTACCGCGACCTCGTCGCTGACAACGGGCTTTCGTCGGGTTCCGGGGCGTAACGGCTCCGTGCGGCGAAACAGCGCTCGCGCTAGCGTCTCCGGGGTCGCGCCAGCGAGGTCCACTTTCGGATCGAGCTTGGGTCTGTAGGTCATTACACGGCCCCCCAGGTGCGCATCCGGCCTCTCAGCAGAGATATGCGCCTCTCGGTGTCTTCGAATTCATGGACGCCCCGCTTTACCTCGGCAGCGTCCGGCCACTGATGAAGGTCTGGAAGTTCAAGGGCGTAGGACGTTGATGGGCGACCCGAAAGCGCCTTTTCGAAAACTGCGACCACCTGCCCTATCAAGGATGAATGCCGCTCCAGCCGCCCCTTCAGACATTCTAGGCGGGCGTTGGCCGCGCTGAGATCGTCCATCGTGGCCAGCTTTTCGGCAGCCATTTCATCGTCCGTCATAGCTGGCCCTCCATTCGGCCATGTTAGCGGTCATCGGATTCCGCTTCCTTCGGATACTGTAGGAAATTTCGAGCCTTCATGGTCCAAAAGTTCTCCGCGCTTCCGCCAACTTCTCGGGGGTAGCCCCGTTTCCTGTTTTCCCGCTGTAGCCCGCTCAGCGTGTAAATAACGGTAACTCTCATCTACCTTTATCCTCTTGCGGATAGAAAAATTTGTCCTTAGCATCTGCTATATCGATGTCTGGGATGCCTTGCTCATCTAGAGTCATGAGCACACCTGTCGCTTCTGCCATACAACCAAAACGCGTGAGTGCTTGAGCATATGAAGAATATGCGTACTCACCCCTCTCTTTCCCCGGACTTCCGTCGAAAATATCGAAGATATCCCTTGCTGTTTCGACGCTGCGAGTCTTCTCGATTAGCTTGGCGATATGGATGCCATTACCTGGGGCGCGATAGGCCCTACTAACCAAAATGTATCTGAATGGGTCTTTTATGAACGCGACAACCCATTTGTAGACTGTCACCATAGTCGGGCCGAACACATGAAGCGCCCAGAGCGTGAGCATGGTAGCCCCAACGCCCGAGATAAAGCCGAACCACCACGGGGCTGCCTGCTGCCATTCTTGCCATACTCCCCAGCCGTCTATCATGCCGGGGACCCCGAATATGGTTGCGGGTACGCCAACCACAGTCGTAACTGCACCAACCAGGGCAAAGATGGGATGCGTGTAGACCTTCCTCCACATCCGTCCATCATGCGGATTCCCTGCTCGGCGTCAACGTTTCTTTGTAATCCCCTTTCGATAACCATCGAGTTTGGCGACGGGCGGCCGGGCGGGGGGACAAATTGACGCCGGGGAACGTCACCGGGACGCCTTGGCGATCGGCGGCCCGATCATCTCCGAATGGAGCGGAAACCCGGCGGCGGGCGCGGCCTCGGGAAAAGGAAGCGGACCGCCAAATGCCGCGTTTTCGGCCCGATCGACGAAAACCTCGCCGTGCAACAGGCCGCGCCAGCGGCCCTCGGCCGCGGCCTTATCGGCCACGTCCGCCGCCGCGCGCGCCGCCGTTCATGGTCATCGCCGTCCCCTCCCCGTTCCTTTTCCCGGCGCCAGCATCGCCCGACGGCGGCCCTGGGGGAAGAGGGAACATGGCGGAGACCCGGCTGCTCCCCATGTCCCGCGACACCCTCAACCTCCAGATCGCCCACCTCGGGTGCAACCTCGCCAAGAGCGACGCCGGCATGGACAAGTGGGCCAAGCTCCTCGCGGTGCCGCGCCGACGGTTGCCGGACGCCGCATCCCGATCATCGACCACCATCGGTCCGCCGTACTGCCACCACCGGCCCGAAACGGGCCCAAAACGGGTCTCGGCCGCCGGCTCGCTCCCGCGCCCGAGATCACAAAGAGGCATACGTCCTTGACAAATATGGTGGCCGCGCCCGGACTCGAACCGGGAACCGCTTGCGCGGGGCAGATTTTAAGTCTGCTGTGTCTACCAATTCCACCACGCGGCCGGTCGGCCGGTATAGCGCGCCGGCCCGGTGGCTGTCATCCGGGCGTCTGGACCTCGGCCGTGTCGAATGCCAGATTGGCGGTGATGAACAACGGCCCGATTCACGACTACCGCTTCATGCCGCGCGTGCCCGACGGCGACAACCGGGAACGCCACGTCTGCGGCGAATGTGGCTGGATACATTATGTCAACCCGAAGATCGTGGTCGGCGCCGTGGTGACGCACGAGGATCGCTACCTGCTCTGCCGCCGGGCGATCGAACCGCGCGCCGGCTACTGGACCATTCCGGCGGGCTACCTCGAGGAAGGTGAAAGCGCCGAGGCCGGCGCGCGTCGGGAGGCCGACGAAGAGGCCTGCGCCGACATCGCCATCGACAGCCTGCTGGCGGTCTACAGCATTCCGCGAATTTCCCAGGTCCAGCTCATCTACCGGGCGAAAATCGAGCGGCCGGAGTTCGCCGCCGGGCCGGAAAGCGAGGAGGTGGCGCTCTATGCCTGGGACGAGATCCCCTGGGACGACGTCGCCTTTCCGAGCGTGCACTGGTCCCTCGACCATCACCGCGCGGTCCAAGGTATCGCCAACTATCCCCCCTTCGCCAACCCGGAGGGCCAGACCGGTGACGCAACCCCCACCTGAGGCCGGATGCGATGGCGAGAAAGCCGCCGCCCCGGCCAAGCCCGCGGGCCTCAACCCCTGGCTCAAGCTCGCGTTCGAAGTCGGCCCCCTGGTCGTATTCTTCGTCGCCAACAACCGCGCCGGAATCTTCTGGGCCACCGGCGCCTTCATGGCCGCCCTCGTGGTCTCCCTGGTGGCGACCTACACGCTGGCGCGGAAACTCCCCATGCTGGCGCTGGTCACCGGCGCCTTCGTCCTGGTCTTCGGTGGCTTGACGCTGGTGCTGCAGGACGAACTTTTCATCAAGCTGAAGCCGACCATCGTCAACGTGCTTTTCGGCCTGATCCTGCTCGGCGGCCTGGCAGCCGGGAAATCCTTCCTGAAATCCCTGCTGGATCAGGGATTTGCGATGGGGGACGAAGGCTGGCGGGTGCTGACGCTTCGCTGGGGGCTGTTCTTTCTCGTGCTCGCCGCGCTGAACGAGATCGTCTGGCGGAACTTTTCGACCGACGCCTGGGTCAATTTCAAGGTCTTCGGCATCATGCCGCTGACCATATTGTTCTCGCTCACCCAGCTACCGACCATCATGCGCCATCGCATCGAGGACGACGAGGACCCGGCGTGACCGCGGCCGAGGCCCTCTACACGCCCTTCGAGGCGCCCTATCGGATGAGCATGGGCCTGATGTCGCTCAGGGCCGACGAGTGGTTGGAGGTCGACGACCAGTGGGAGGCGGAGCTGGCGGAAAAGCGCCGCCTGCTCGCCGCGCCACCCAAAGAGATGGTGTTCACCCTGCCGGGCGCCGAGACGGGCGCGAGGGAGGCGCTGGGCGCCATCGCCGAGCACCTGGCGGAGAGGCATCCCGAGCGCTACCGCTTGGCGGACGACAGGCTGGTGATCGCCGCCTTCGACGAAGCTTGGGATCTCGCCGACCCGGAGCGTCCGGCGATCGACGTCGCGGGGCGGATCGCGCGGGAGGACGTCTGCCTGATGCAGCACGACGGCGAGGTCTGGCGCCTCACCGCCGCCAGCGTCTGCTTCCCGACCCGCTGGCGCCTCGCCGAGAAGAAGGGCCAGGCGCTGGACCTGATCCACGCCCCGGTCCCCGGTTTCGAGGAGAAGCTGGCCCGCCCGGTCACCCGGTTTTTCGATTCCATGAAGGTCGAGCGGCCGGTCTGGCGGCTCAACTGGTCGCCGGTGGACGATGCCTCGCTCTACCTGCCGAAAGGCAATCGAAAGCGTCCCCCCGATCCCGACCTGACGGCGGAGAACGCGGGCGAGAAGATCTGGCTGCGGGTCGAGCGGCAGACCTTGACCCGGTTTCCGGCGAGCGACGCGATCCTCTTCACCATCGCCGTGCATCGCTGGCCGCTCGCCCGTCTCGCCCGCCTGCCGGAAGCGGCGGGCACGCTCGCCGCCGCCGCCCGCACCATGCCGGAGCCGACCCGGGCCTATAAGGCGATGGGGAGGATCCAGGCGGCGGTCCTCGGTTATCTCGATTCCCTGGCGACGGAGAGGGGCGCATGAGCGACGCGGCCAAGTCCAGGGCGGCCGAGGCGGCGCTGGCGCTGGTCGTGGACGGCATGCGGCTCGGCCTCGGCACCGGCTCGACGGCGGAATTCTTCCTCCGCGCGCTCGCCGCCGCCGGCCTCGATATTGTTGGCGTTCCGACATCCGACCGGACGGCGGCGCTCTGCCGCGAACTCGGGATTCGGCTCACCACGCTCGACGAGACGCCGGCGCTGGATCTCTGCGTCGACGGCGCGGACGAGACGGACCCGGCCTTGAACCTGATCAAGGGCGGCGGCGGCGCGCTGCTGCGCGAGAAGATCGTCGCCCAGTCCGCGGTCCGCTTCGTCATCATCGCCGATGCCGGCAAGCAGGTGGACACCTTGGGCGCCTTTCCCCTGCCGGTCGAAATCATTCCGATGGCCAGGGAGCCGCTCGCCGAGAAAATCGCCTCGCTCGGCGCCCTCGCGACCTTGCGGGAGGGGGACGATGGCGCCCCCTTCGTCACCGACGAGGGTCACTGGATCCTCGACTGTGCCTTCGGCCGTATCGAGGAGCCGCTGGCACTCGCCAAGCGCCTCTCCGCGCTTGCCGGCGTCGTCGAGCACGGGCTTTTCACCGGCATGGCGGAACGCGTGTTTCTCGGTGGCGAGGCGGGGGTGGAAATCCTCCAGGCCGGACCCCTCAATACTGCACCCGCTGCGTCAAGCCGCCGTCGACCACCAGGTTGACGCCGGTGGTGAAGGAGGCGGCGGGCGAGCAGACGTAGGCGACCGCGTTGGCGATCTCCTGGGGCGTGCCCATCCGGCCGGTCGGATTGCGGCCGAGCGCCATCTGGAAGATCTCCGGCGCCTCGCGCTTGCGCGTGTCCCACACGCCACCCTCGAAGAAGACGGTGCCGGGCGAGACGGTGTTGCAGCGGATGCCCTGGCCGGCGAGCGCGCTCGCCAGATTCGAGGCGTAATTGATCACCGCCGCCTTCACCGAGTTGTAGGGCCGCACACCGCCGAAGGCCTCCAGCGCGGCGGTGGTGGCGATCATGGTGATCGAGGCCGCGTCGGATTTTTCCAGGTGCGGCAGCGCCGCCTCCACCGTCTGCACGGTGGCGAGCACGTCGACCTCGAAGCCGCGTCGCCAGCCCTCGATCCCCGGCGTGCCCGACATCGCGCTGACGTTCGCCACCACGATGTCGAGACCGCCGAATTCGGCCGCGGTATCGTCGATCCAGGATTTCAGGCCGGCGAAATCGGTGACGTCGACGGCACGGCCGGCGATGCGCGTCCCGCCGGCCGAAAGTTCACTCACCGCCATTTCGACCGCCGCCGCGTCGCGGGCGCAGAAGGCGACATCCGCCCTCTCGCCGGCCAAGGTCTCGACGATCGCCCGCCCGATCCCGCGCGTGCCGCCGGTCACCAGCGCCCGCTTGCCCTTCAATCCCAAATCCATGGCGTTCTCCTCCCGTTACCCTGTTCGCGGCGCAAGCTAGCAAACCGCGCTTCTCTTGCCCATGATGGTGGCGATTTCGAGATGCGAGGGAGCGAAAAATGGAACGGCGCGAGATATTGGACGGGACGGAAGTGATTGGCGGTTATGCCCGCGCGGTACGCATGGGCCCGCACATCCACGTCTCCGGCACCACCTCGGCGGACAAGGACGGCCATGTCGTCGGCGCCGACCTCTACCAACAGACCCGCGCCACCTACGACAAGATCGCCCGCGTGCTCGCCGACGGCGGGGCGACGATGGCCGACGTGGTGCGCGTCGTCGTCTACGTCACCGACATCTCGGACCCCGCCGGCTTCACCCGGGCCCACGAGGAGATCTTCGCCACCACCCGCCCGGCGGCGACCATGGTCGAGGTCTCCAAGCTGATCCGGCCCGAGATGCTGGTCGAGATTGAGGCCTACGCGATCCTCGCCGACGGTTGAGGCGCATGAGCGCCTGGCGTGAACGGCGGCGCCAGATCGAGGGGCAACGCCTCGATTCCACGCCCAAGGGGCCACGACCGCCGCGGCTGGCGCCGTTGAGCCGGGGCGCCGGCAAACATATCAACCGGGCGTTGAAGCTGCTCGGCCTGTGGGGGCCGGGCACGCGCCGGGCGCGGAACCTTCGCCATCGCGCGCTGACGATCTCCCTGCCGACCCTGCCGGCGGCCTTCCAGGGTTATTCGATCCTCCACCTCTCGGACCCGCACCCGGACACGCTCGATGGCATCGATACGGCGATCGTCGCAATCATCGAGGGACTGACCCCCGACCTCATGGTGATGACCGGCGACTACGTGACCTTCCATCCTTGGTCGCGTCCCCGGATCGAGACGGCATACAAGCGCATCCTGGGCGCGGTGGCGCCCGCCGACGGCGTGCTCGCCACCCTCGGCAACCACGACGACCTGGCCGTCGCCGATCTGCTGCACGACTTGGGAGTCCGGGTCCTCGCCAACGAGACGCTGGACCTGGCCCGCGACGGCGAACGCCTGCGCATCGTCGGCATCGACGATCCGCACCGCTATTATACCGAGGCGGCCGGCGAACTCCTCGCCCGCCGCCAGGAAGGCTTTTCCCTGGTGCTGGTCCATACGCCCGAGGTCGCGGATACGGCGGCGGCGGCCGGGCACGATCTCTACCTCTGCGGCCACACCCATTGGGGCCAGGTGTGTCTGCCCGGCGGCATTCCGGTCGTCACCGCGCTCCATGCCAACCGCGCGCTCGCGCAGGGCTCCTGGCGGCGGGGCGACATGCTCGGCTACACCCACGCGGGCTGCGGCGTCGCGCGGGTGCCGGTGCGCTTCTTCACCCGGGGCGAAGTGGTCTCGATCACGCTTCGCCGGGGCCCGGCCGAGATCGTCACGCGCGAAAGCGGAGCGACAGGCAGCTGAGGCCGCCGTCGAGCTTTTCGAACTCGCTCACATCGATCTCGACGACCCGCCGGCCCGTCGCCCGCACCAGCGCCACGGCGCCCGGGTAGCCGGCCGGCATCAGCACCGCATCGTTGACGACGAGCGAATTGGCGGCGCGGGTCTCGTCGGCCGGGGTGACGTGGCGGCGATAGGGCGCGAAGGCCGGCAGGTGGTCGAGCGCCGGCGCCACCAGCAGGTCCTCGCCGCCGAGCCAGGCGACGCCCGTCTTCAAGTGCAACATGCCCGCGAAACCCACGAGTTCGCCGGTGAAGCCGTGGCGGGCGAGATGGCCCAGAAGCTGTTCGGCCCCGGCCTCGTCGGTACGGGCGGAGAGGCCGATCAGGTGGTGGCCGCCGACCGCCAGCACATCGCCCCCATCCAGATGTCCGGGCGCTTCGATTCCAGCCGCCTCGGGAAAATGCTCTCCGAGCGCCGCCTCGATGTGCGCCACTTCGCCGAGCCGCGTCGGCGTGCCCGGACGGCACGGAACCGCGAGACCGCCGGCGAGCACCGCCACATCCTCGACGAAGGTCGCGTCGGGAAAGCCGGGCAACGCGGGGAGTTCCGTGACCTCGACGCCGCGGTCGCGGAGCGCGGCGACGTAGCCCGCGTGCTAGCGGGCCGCGCGGTCGATGTCGACCGGTCCGAGGTTCGCGGTGGCGAGGGCGGACTGGAGTTCACCGCCGGGCGCGCGGACGATGCCCCGTGAGAACCCCATGGCCGCCCCGTCAACCGACAACCAGTTCCGCGATCAGGTTGAGGCGATCGTCGACTAGCGCCCGGTCGCCCGGACCGATGACGCAGGTACTTTCCCGCTCCTCGACCATGGCGGGGCCGACGATCTCCGCGCCCGGGCCCAGCAGATAGCGGTCGTAGACCGTGCAGTCGACGAAGCCGTCGCCGAAATAGGCCCGCCTGGCGCCCTTGGCCGCCGAGGCCGCGTCGCCGTCCGCCGCCTCGCCCGTGCCCTCCAGGCGATGGGCGCCTTCCAGGTCGGCCTCCGGCCCCTTGGCCTCGACCTTCCAGGTGACGATCTCCAGCGGCTCCTCCAGGAAGGTTTCGGCGAAGACCTCGGCATAGCGGGCGCGGAACAGTTCCTCCAGGCCGGCGAAGACCTCGCCCGGGGTCTCGCCCGCCGGCAGCGTCACTTCGATCTCGTAGCCCTGGCCCTGATAGCGCATGTCGATGCGGCGGATTACCGTCACCGCCTCCTCGGGTACGCCGGCACGGTCGAGAAAGCCGCATGCCTCGGCCTCCAGGGAGGAAAAATTATCGGCGAAGGCGGCGGCGTCCAGATCCTCGAGGAAGAGCCGGCGCGAGCGGGCGATCTCGAAGCCGAGCGGGCTCACCAGCAGGCCCAGCGCCGACATCACGCCGGCGCCGATCGGGAAGACGACGCGAGGGATGCGCAGCTTGCGGGCGATCGCCAGCGCGTGCACTGGCCCCGATCCGCCGAAGGCCACCATCGAGGACGAGCGGTAGTCGAAGCCACGCTCGGAGGCATGGATGCGGAAGGCGCGGGCGACGTCCTCGTTGATCACCTCGTGCACGCCCCAGGCCGCCCGCGCGGCGTCGAGCGAGAGGGGAGCCGCCACGTCGGCGTTCAGCACCCCATCGGCGGCGTCGACATCGAGGGCGAATTCGCCGCCCAGGAAAAACCCCGGATCGAGATAGCCGAGCAACAGGTTGGCGTCGGTCAAGGTCGCCCGCTCGCCGCCCTGGCCATAGCAGGCGGGGCCCGGTTCGGCGCCCGCGCTCATCGGGCCGACGCGGATGACACCGCGCTCGTCGACCTCGGCGATCGAGCCGCCGCCGGCGCCGATCTCGATCATGTCGATCACCGGGATCTTCACCGGCAGGCCGCTGCCGCGCTTAAACTCGTGCACCCGGGCGACTTCCATATCGTACATCTTGAGCGGCTCGCCCCCCTTCACCAGCGCCCCCTTGGCCGTGGTCCCGCCCATGTCGAAGGACAAGAGGTTCGGCAGGCCGAGGGCGCGGCCGTGGTGCGCCGACATCAGGGCGCCCGCCGCCGGACCGCTTTCGAGCGAGCGAACGGGAAAGCGCCGGGCGGCGTCGGGGCTCAAGGAATTGCCGGAAGAGGTCATGATGGCGAGCCGGCCGGCGAAGCCGCGCTCCCCCAAGCCCGTCTCCAGCCGCGCCAGGTAGCGGTCGAACATCGGCTGGGTGTAGGCGTTCATCGTCGTCGTGGTCCAGCGCTCGTATTCTCGCATGTTGGCGAAGATTTCCGAGCTGATGGAGACCTGGAACCCGGGGAATTCGGCCGCCAGCATCTCCTTCACCGCCAGCTCGTGCACCGGGTTGGCGTAGCTGTGGAGGAAGCAGACCGCGAGCGCAACGACATCCTCGCCCGACTCCGCCAGGGCGCGGGCACCGGCGCGCGCGCTGTCGAGATCCAGGTCGATGTCGACAGCGCCGTCGTAACGCATCCGCTCGACCACTTCGTGGCGCAGGCGGCGCGGCACCAGGGGATCGGGGAAGACCAGGCGCAGGTCGAAAAGGTCGTAGCGCTGCTCCAGCCCCATATCCAGGATGTCGCGGAACCCTTGCGTCACCAGCATGCCGGTGACGGCGCCCTTGCGCTCGATGACCGAATTGGTGACCAATGTGGTGCCGTGCGCCACCAGCTCGACATCGGCGAGCGCGACGCCGGCGAGCGCCAGCAGGATCTCGATCCCCTCCAGCACCGCGACCGAGGGATCGCCCGGTGTCGTCAGCAGTTTATGCACCGCCATTCGCCCACCGTCGGGGTCGAAGAGGGCGAAATCGGTGAAGGTGCCGCCGATATCGACGCCGACGCGATGAGACATGGGGAACTCCGAAATCAGGGGGAAACGTAGTGACGCGGCAGGCGGCCGGAGAGCGACATGATGACGTCGATCTCGCGCGCGCGCCACCACCCCGCGACCTCGGCCGCCGATATCGACGCCTCGCCGTCGCCGCCGATGATGGTGACGACGTGGCCTAAGGCGGCTTCGGGGTGGTCCGAGAGGTCGATCGTCAAGTGTTCGAGCGAAACCGCGACGATCGGCGCCCGCCGTCCGCCGACCAGGACACTCGCGCCCTCGCCACGCGCCGGCGGGCGGTTGCCGTCGGCGAGCCCGAAGGGCACGACCCCGACCCGGGTCGGCCGGCCCTCGGCCCGGGAGAGGAAGCCACCCCGGCGATCGCTCGTCTCCAGGGGATGTTCCGCGATGTGGATCAGCCGTCCCCGGAGCGCCGTCAGCACGGGCTCGAAACCCGTCATGTCGGCGACGTCCGGATCGGAGGGCGCCATGCCGTAAAGAATATGGCCGGGACAGACCGCGTCGGCGGCGCTTCCCAGACCCGCCGCCAGCCCCGCGCTGGCGAGCGCCTGGGTGGTCTCGACCCGGACGCCCGCCTGGCTCATGGCGGCGAGCAGGCCGTCGAACTCGGCCAGATGCTCGCGCGCCCACTCCCGCCCCGCCGCGTCGGCGAAGGCGAGGTGGGTGTAAACGCCGGCGAGACGAATCCCCGGCAGGGCCGCGACCTCGCGGATCAGGCTCAGCGCCTCGGCCAGCGGGACGCCCAAGCGGTTCAGCCCGGCGTCGACCTTGACGAAGACCGGCGCGTCGTCGACCCCGGCCCCGGCCGCCGCCCGGGCCTGCGTCATGTCCATCACCGTCGGGATCAGTCCGGCGCGGACGAGGTCGGGAATGCCCTGGCTAAGCGCGCCGCCGAAGATCAGGATCGGCGTCTCGACCCCGGCGGCCTTGATCGCCAGCGCCTCCGCCATCGATCCCGTCGAGAGCATGTAGACGTCGAGCCCGGCCAGGCGCCTGGCCACCTCGACCGTGTCGTGGCCATAGGCGTCGCCCTTCAGCGAGGCGATCACCTTCCCCGCCAGTCCCGACAGCTCCAGGATGCGGGCGTAGTTGCGGGCGAGCCTGTCGCCGTCGAACTCCATCCAGATCGGTCGCGTCTCGTGCCCGTGCATCATGCCCCCTCGCCCAGCCGGCGGATGACGCCCGCCTCGCCGTCGACCTCGACCATGTCGCCGTTGCGGAGCCAAGTCTCGGGCGCCGCCGCCGGCTCGGTCAATACCGGGATACCGGCGAGCATCGCCCCCTGCACGAGCGAGGGGTCGGGGAGCGACAGGGGCACCAGGGCCAGCGGGTGGGTGCCATGGACGTGCAGCTGGTAGATGAAGCGCCAGGCGCCGGCAGAGCCCATGGAGGCGGGAAAGAACAGGATCTTGCCCGCGAGGGAAGCGTTCATCACGCTCGGCAAATCGCCGACGATGCGGCCCGAGCGGATGTCGACGTCGCCCAGGAAGGAGACTGGCTCGGCCGAGATCAGCGCCGGCCCCCGCGCCCGGCCGGGGACCACGACCCGGGCCGCGACCTCGCTCATCGAACGGCGTCCCTGGCGACGAAGCGGCCGGCGACGGCGCTGGCGATCGCGCCCTCGGCGCTGGTCAGCAGCGTATCGCAGCGGATCATGTCGCGGACGTACTTCGCCTGTTTGGCGCTGTCGACCACGATAGACCGCATCGGCGGCGGCACCACGCCCAGCGCCGGGTCGGGCGAGACCGTGCGGGCGAAGTGACAGCTCATCGGGCAGGTGTCGGAGATCACCTTGGCGCCGGCACTCTCCATGGTCTCGATCAGCCCCGCCTCTTCCGCCATCCGCCGCACCGTGCGGCTGGTCGTCACCCAGAGTTCGACATCCGCGTGAACGCGGCGGTTCGCGAGTAGTCCGGCATAGAGCCGCATCTCCTCCATGGATGCATGCGGGCAGCCGACATGCACCAGGTCGATCGCGGTTTCCGCGCCCGTGGAGAACCGCTCGTAGACCGCGCCGACATCGTCGTCGTCCGCCACCAGCACATCCGGCGCGGCGCCGTCGAAGGCCGAGGCGACATCGCCGTAGGGCGGCGTCAGGCCCGGCAGGATGAACATCGAGACCCCGCCCGAGGTGGCGAGCGCGGCGCCGAGCGCGTCCAGTTCGTCCAACGTCGGGCGCCGGGCCGGCGGCTCGAAGACCGGGACGCCACCACCGACCAGGCCGCCGACATGAAAGCCGAGGCAGCTCCAGTCGGTGATCGAGGCCAGCTCCGCCTCGTTTCTAACCAGATGCGTGCCCCGCCGATTCGCGTCCAGGTGATAGCCGAAGCGCGGATAGCGCCCGGTCATCGCCGCATATGTGGCGAAGAAGCCGTCGCGGTTCGAACGCGCGCCCAGGACCGAGTTGCAGAAGATGGTCACCGTCGACTCGATCGAGACCATGTGGGTGTTCCAGGTCGGCCAGTGCCCAGCCCAATAGGGAGTGCAGGTGAAGGCGCCGGCGCTGCCCATCGTCCGGTGCGCGTCGGCCGCGCGGTTTTGCAGGCGGGCGAGGCTTTCGGGCGCACCGGTCTTCTCCCAATCCACCATGTCGGCATTGGCGATATTGGCGCTCGACGGCACCACGACCCGGGCGCCGGAATCGGCCAGCCCCGTCATCAACTCGACGTCGCCCTTATAGAGCGCCATGCCCGAATGGATATGGGCGTAGCCGATATCGACCATGTCGGCGGCGTCGTAGGCCTCCCCCAGGCGGACGAGATCGGCCATCGCGCGCCGCGCCGCCTCGCCCCTGGCGCCGTCCAGCAGTGCCTGATCTTCGGCCGTCAATTGCATGTTTACCTCCGCCGGCGAACCTAGCATGCGCGCCCGCCGGGCCCTATGCTGGCGTTTTCGTGGAAACGCGACGAGGGAGACGATGCGTTGAATGATTCCGTCGGCAATCAGATGAGCGGCGCGGAAGCCTTCGTCCGAATGCTGCAAGGCCATGGCGTGCGCCATATCTTCGGCCTCTGCGGCGACACCACGCTGCCGCTCTACGACGCGCTCTACCGGCTCGATCACGGGATGGAGCATATCCTCTGCCGCGACGAGCGTTCGGCCGCCTACATGGCCGACGGCTATGCCCGCGTCACCGGCAAGGTCGGTGTCTGCGAGGGGCCGAGCGGCGGCGGCGCCACCTACATCCTGCCGGGCGTGGTGGAGGCGAACGAATCCTCGATTCCCATTCTCGCCTTCACCAGCGACATCTCGGTCTCGGCGCGCGGCCACTTCGCGTTGACGGAACTGGACCAGGAAGCGCTCTTCCGCCCGCTCACCAAATGGAACCGGATGCTCGACACCGCCGGCCAGATCCCGGAGACGATCCGCACCGCCTTCCGCCGCATGACCAGCGGCCGGCCGGGCGCCGCCCACATCGGTCTGCCCTACGACGTGCAGCGCGGCACCGTCGACGCGGATACGGTCTGGTCGGAGGAACGCTACGGCAGCTACCCCAACGACCGCGTCGCGCCCGATCCAGCCAGCATCGAGGCCGCCGCGATCGCCCTTTTGCAAGCCCGGGAACCATTGATCATCTGTGGCGGCGGGCCGGTCATCTCGGGCGCCGAGGCGGCGGTGCTGAAACTCGCCATCCTGCTGGAGGCGCCGGTCGCCAGCACGGTCAGCGGCCGGGGGGTGATCTCGGATACGCACCCGCTGGCGGTCGGCGCCGTCGGCTCCAACGGCGGCACCATGGCGACCCGCGCCATGGTCGAGGCGGCGGACATGATCCTCTTCATCGGCTGCCGCGCGGGCTCGGTGACGACGGAGCGCTGGCGCTATCCGGCGCCGGGCACCCGGATCGTGCATATCGACAGCGACGACGCGGTGATCGGCGCCAACTACCGGACGGAAGTCGGCATCGTCGGCGACGCCCGCCTGGCGGTCGAGGCCCTGGTCGAGGAGGTCAAGGCGCGCCGCGATGCCGCGCCCATCCGCAAACGGGGCCGGCGCGCCGTGCTCGAGGCGCGGGGAGAGAAGTTCGCCGCCTTCGCCGAACTCGCCCGGAGCAAGGAGACCCCCATCCGCCCGGAGCGCGTGGTCGCGACCTTGCAGGAGCTGCTGCCGAAAGACGCCGTCGTGGTCGCCGATCCCGGCACGCCCTGTCCCTATTTCACCGCCTACTACCGTCTGCTGGAGACGGGGCGGCACTTCTTCTCGAACCGGGCGCACGGCGCGCTCGGCTATTCCCTGGCCGCCGCGATGGGCGCGCAGATCGGCCGGCCCGGCGCCAAGTGCGTTTCGATCATGGGCGACGGCTCCTTCGGCTTCACCGTGGGCGAACTGGAGAGCGTCGCCCGCTGCCGGGTGCCGATCACCATGATCGTCTTTTCGAACGGCGTTTACGGCTGGATCAAGGCCGGCCAGAAAACGGGCTTCGAGGAACGCTATTATTCCGTCGATTTTACCACCACGGACCATGCCAAGGTGGCCGAGGCCTATGGAATCAAGAGCTTCCGGGTCACCGAGCCCGGCGAATTGAAGGGCGCGCTTTCCCGAGCGCTGGAGGCGGGCGAGCCGACGCTCGTCGATATCGTCAGCCAGCCGCTGCAGGAAGCCCGCGCCCCGGTGAGCGAGTGGATCGCATGAACGACAGCCATTCCCTTTCCACGACCCGCCGTCGCCTCGCGCGGGGCGGCAAGACGGTCTACGGCGCCAGCGTCGGCATCTTGATGTTGGAGAGCCGCTTCCCCCGCATCCCCGGCGACATGGGGAACGCCGAAAGCTGGCGCTTCCCGGTCCGCTTCCGCGTGGTGCGCGGCGCCACGCCCAAACGGGTGGTGATGGAACGGGCCGAGGGCCTGTTGGAGGATTTCGTTGCCGCCGCGGACGAGCTGGCGCGGGACGGCTGCGACGGCATCACCACGACCTGTGGCTTCCTCTCGCTGTTCCAGGCGGAGCTGGCGGCGAGATGCGCCGTGCCGGTCGCGACCTCCTCGCTGATGCAGGCGCCAGCGATCCAGGCCCTGCTGCCGCCCGGCAGGCGGGTCGGCATCCTGACGATCTCGGCCGAATCCCTCACGGGCGAACATCTGGCGGCGGCCGGCGTGCCGGAGGGCACCCCGGTCGCCGGCGTCGATGGAGGGGCCGAGTTCGCCCGCGTCATCATCGGCGACGAGATGGAAATGGACGTCGAGCTGGCCAAGCGCGACCTGATCGAGGGCGCGGAACGCCTGGTGGGAGAGAACCCGGACGTCGGCGCGATTTTGCTGGAATGCACCAACATGGTGCCCCATGCCCGCGCCATCTCCGAGGCCACGGGTCTCGCCACCTTCTCCATCCACGGCTTCGTTTCCTGGTTCCATTCGGGCCTTCGCCCGCCGCGGTTCGAGGAGTTCTGAGGTGTTGGAGGTGGATCGGTGAAAGGCGCCGGAACAAATTCGCCATTGCGAGCGAGCATGAGCGAGCGTGGCGGTCCAGACGGTCTCGCGGCCCCCCAGCGCCGTCGCGAGGGGCGGAACCGCCGGTCCGGCGGCCGGTGGATGTACGAGGCCCCGCGATGGAACGGGTGATCATGGTGACCGGAGCGGCGAGCGGCATCGGCGCCGCCGTCTGCCGGCGCGTGGCGGGACCCGGCGTCTCGCTCTTCATCCACACGCGCTCCAACCGGGAGGGCGCGGAGCGTACCGCCGACGCCGTACGCGAGAAGGGCAGCCAAGCCGTGGTGAGCCTCGGCGACATGGAAAGCCCCGATACCGGACTGCGCCTGGCGCGGGAGACGCGCGAGGCCTTCGGCCGCCTCGACTGCCTGGTGGCGAACGCGGGCTTCGCGCATCGGGCCGGCTTCGGCGAACTGGACAACGCCGGGCTGGAGCGCTCCCTGCAGGCGATCACCGGCGGCTTCTTCCGCCTGGCGAGCGCCGCCCTGCCGCTGATCGAAGAGTCGCCGGCGGGCCGCATCGTCACCGTCAGCTCGTTCGTCGCCCATGTCTTCAAGCTCGATGGCGACATCTTCGCCGGTTCGGCCGCCGCCAAGGCCGGACAGGAGGCGCTCGGCAAGGCGCTGGCCTATCAACTGGCGGCAAGGGGAATTACCGTGAACACCGTCTCGCCCGGCTACATCCGCAAGGAGGCCGGTACCCACAGCGCGCTACGCCCCGGCGGCCATGACGCGGCGGCGAGCCGCATCCCCCTCGGCCGCCCGGGCCTTCCCGACGAGGTGGCATCGTTGATCGTCTATCTGCTGACGCCCGAGGCCGGCTACCTCACCGGCCAGGTGATCCAGGTCGACGGCGGGCTGTCGTTATGAGCGGCGCCCCGGAGACCGAGCTTCTCGCCCGTTTCATCGCCGAGATGGGCCCCGGCGGCTTGCCGGAGGCGGTGCTCGCCCGCGTCCGCGAGCTGACGCTCGACGGCGCCGGCGCGTTGCTGGCCGCCGCCAACCCGGCCTATAGCACCGGCCGTTTGATCTCGGCCTTCGCCGCCGACCAGGGTGGCCCGCCGGAGGCGAGCATCGTCGGCCATGGTTTCCGCGTCGGCGTGACCCAGGCGGCGCTGGCCAACGGCACCATGGGCTATGCCTGCGATTTCGAGCCGCACCACCCCGCGGCGATCCTGCACCCCATCGCGGTGCAGGTGCCGACGGCGCTGGCGATGGGGGAGCGGACTGGCGCCGACGGTCCCCGTTTCCTCGCCGCCGTCGCGCTCGGCTGCGAGGTGGAATTCCGGGTTTCCATGGCGCTGGGGCCGGCCGAGCAATATGCCCTCGGCTTCCATCCCTCCGCCGTCTGCGGCGTCTTCGGCGCCTGCGCCGCGGCCGCCAATCTGCTGGGCCTGGAGGCGGAGGCGGTGGTCCGCGCGCTCGGCCTCGCCGCCTGCCAGGCCTCCGGCCTGATGGCCTGGGAGAGCGATTCGAGCGAGAACGCGCGGCCCTTCCAGATGGGCATGGCGGCGAGAAACGGCGTCACCGCCGCGCTGCTGGCGGGCCAGGGCTTCGGCGGGCCGACCGCCGTGTTCGACCATGGCCACACGGTCTACCGGGCCTTCAGCCGCGATCCCCGGCCGGAACTGCTGAACCGGAATATCGGCCAGACCTGGGAGGGCGTCACGGAGCTGGCGATCAAGCCCTACCCCTGCGTCGCCTTCCTGCACCCCTCGCTCGACGGCCTGCTGGCGCTCAAGGCCGAGGAGCGCTTGGAGGCGGGCGACGTGCGGCGCCTGCTCTTCCGCTTCCCCCGCTCCGGTATCCACTGCGTCGACGACAATCCGCTGAAGAGCCATTGCGCCCAATATGTCCTGGCGGTGGCGCTGGCGCGGGGCCGGCTGGACGTCGTCGACATCTTCGTCGACGCGCGGGAGGGCGACGACGCCATCGCCGCGCTTTCGGGCCGGATCGAGGTCGAGGCCGACGATGGCGAGCTGGAGGCCCTGTTCCCTGATTTCTACGCCAGCGAGATCGAAATCGAGACCACCGATGGCCGCCGCCTCGCCCGCCGCAACGATATCGCGCGGGGCTATCCCGAAGCGCCGATGGCGCCGGTCGACGCCCGGGCCAAGTTCGAGGGCCTGGTCGCGGGGGTCGCGGATTCGATGCGGGCGAGCCACCTCGCCGCGGCGGTCGACGGCCTGGGCGAGGCGCCGGACCTCTCGGAGCTGGCCGAACAGCTCCGCCTCCCCGTCGGCCAAGGGAACGCGCCATGAGCGAGGATGGCTTGCGGATCGGCCTCGCCGGTTTCGGCACCGTCGGCCGCGAACTCGCCCGCCGTCTGGACGCGGGCGATATACCCGGCGTCCGGCTGGTGGCGATCTCCGCCCGCGACCTCGCGAAGGCGCGGGCCAACGCCGGCGAACTCGCGACCATGCCCGAGGTGGTCGCCGTGCCCGAGCTGCCGGGCCTGGTCGACGTCGTGGTGGAATGCGCCACGGGCGAGGCGCTGCCCGAGATCGCCCGGGCCGCGCTCGAAGCCGGCAAGACGCTGATCCCGGTCAGCGTCGGCGCGATCGCCGCCAACCCGGAGATCCTCGATCTCGCGGAACGCCACGGCGGGCTGTTGAAGCTGGCTACGGGCGCCCTCCCGGGCCTCGACGGCATTCGCGGGGCCCGGGAGTGCGGCCTGCATTCGGTCAAGCTCACCAGCCGCATGCTGCCCCACTCCCTCGCCCACGAAAGCTATATCCAGGAGCGCGGCTTCGATTTGTCCGAACCCTTGGAGGCGGCGGTAAAAGTCTTCGAAGGCAGCGCGCGCCAAGCCGCCGCCGCCTTCCCCCGCCACTTCAACGTGGCCGTCGCCTTGAGCCTCGCCGGCCTCGGCTTCGACGAGACGGAGGTCGAGATCTGGGCCGACGCCGAGATCCAGGGCGCGGTGCACCACGTGGCGGTGCGGTCCGAGGCGTTCGAATTGGAACTGATCAGCCGCAACCGCCCGTCGGCCACCAACCCCAGCACCAGCCGCGCCGTGGCGCCCAGCGTGATGGCCGCGCTCCGCGGCCTCGCGGGTTCGGTGCAGGTGGGAAGCTGAGGGCGACGGAGGCGCGGGTTCGGCGCGGGCGGAGCCGCGAAAGAGTGTTATCCGTTTTGCAAAAACGGGGATTAGAGATTCGCTTCGCTAAATTCCGCTCCAGTGATCTTGACATTAATTCAATACGTTAACGCGCTCGGCTCGTTTTCGGCTCCATTATTCGACATGGCGGCGGGGTGTGGGAAGACGCGGCGGTTGGCGATCGGAAGCCCAATGCAACATTCAACACCCGACCCAAGCACGTTCTTGATATATTTACACAATCACGACTGAAATTGGTAAACCGTCCCGAGATTTCGACCCGTTATTCCTTGAGTTCGGTGCAGGTGGGGAGTTGAGGATTTGGGGCGGATCAACGAGGGAGAAGCGCGATGACCGACGGCGAATGGAACCTCGAGGGGGGATGTGCCTGCGGCGTGGTTCGCTATCGCCTGACCATGGCGCCGATGTTTACGCACTGCTGCCACTGCCGGGACTGTCAACGCCAGACCGGCGCGGCCTTCGCCCTCAACGCCATGGTCGAAGCCGGCCAAGTCGAGGTTCTCCAGGGCCGGACCGAAGCGGTCATGCTGGAGACACCGAGTGGCGGGGGCCAGGAGGTGCACCGCTGCCCCACCTGCCGCATCGCGCTCTGGAGCCACTACTTGCGATTGCCCGAGGTCGCACGCGATGTCCGCTTCCTCCGCGTCGGCACCCTCGACGAACCGGATGCGATCACGCCGGACATCCACATCTTCACGGCCTCGAAACAGCCCTGGGTAACCCTTCCCGACGGCGCGCGGGCCGTGGCCCAGTTCTATGATTTCGGAGAGACGTGGCCATTGGCAAAGTCTCGCGCGCCGCGACGCCCTCATCGAGCGGGCGCGGCGGCGGGCAGATTCGCAATCTTGAAGGTCGCGGGCCGGAAGCGGCCGATTTGAACATAAATCTCTCCGTCGGCCAGACACCGGAGTTCTGATCGGCAGGGCCGACCAGGGTTGGGTCGGGAATTTTGTCGCTCAAGAGCGTCGACTTTAATCGCACGAAACCGGGTCGCCACGGCGTTTCGCGCTTCGCGACGACGAAATGGGAAATCGCCCCTCCCGATGTTTCATCCGCGCTTGACCTCCGCCCCCGAACGCGGAACACTCGTTTCCACGAGGGAGGGGCGAGGCCGCCGAGGCGGGTGGGGGCTCGACCAGTTTCCTGAAAACAAACGCGTTTACGTAATTTGGGAGGACACGATGGCGACCGTATCGTTGACCGTGAACGGCGACGCCGTCACGCGCGAAGTCGAGGACCGCACCCTGCTGGTGCAGCTGCTTCGCGACCATCTGCGCCTGACCGGCACCCATGTCGGCTGCGACACCAGCCAGTGCGGCGCCTGCGTCGTCCATATGGACGGCCGCTCGGTGAAGTCCTGCACCGTGCTGGCGGCGCAGGCCTCGGGCTCGGACGTCACCACGATCGAGGGCATCGCCGACGGCGATGTGCTGCATCCCATGCAGCAGGCCTTCATGGACAACCACGGCCTGCAGTGCGGCTTCTGCACGCCGGGCATGGTGATGAGCGCCATCGACTTGCTCGAGCGCCATCCGGGCGCCGACGAGGCGACGATCCGCCGCGAGCTGGAGGGCAACCTCTGCCGCTGCACCGGCTACCACAACATCGTCAAGGCGATCCGCCAGGTGGCGACCGCCGGCTGACGCCCCGCCGGGCACGACGCCCGGCTCCAATGGCGACCCGGCGGACACAAGCATTAGGGAGGCACGAACATGACGGCGGAGACCGGAATCGGCGCGGCCGTGACCCGAAAGGAAGACGGCCGTTTTCTGATCGGCAAGGGACGCTACACCGACGACATCGACCAGCATGGCCAGACGTATGCCTATTTCCTGCGCTCGCCCCACGCGCATGCCACGATCGATCGTATAGACAGCGCCGCCGCCTCGGCATGCCCGGGCGTCGTCGCCATCTTCACCGGCGCGGAAGCGACGCCGGAGGAGGTCGGCGGCCTGATCTGCGGCTGGGTCATCACCGGCAAGGACGGCGAGCCGCACAAGAACCCGCCCCATCCGGTGCTGGCCACCGGCAAGGTCCGCTATGTCGGCGATCCGGTGGCCGTGGTGATCGCCGAGACGGCGGACCAGGCGAAGGACGCGGCGGAAATAATCGAGGTCGACTACGGCGTCCTGCCGGCCAGCATCGACCTGGCGACGACCCTCGACGCAGGTGCCACGCAACTGCACGACGAGGCGCCGGGCAACCTCTGCTACGACTGGGAACTCGGCGACGGGGCGGCGGTCGAGGCGGCCTTCGCGAGCGCCGCGCACGTAACAAAGCTCGACATCGTCAACAACCGCTTGGCGCCGAACGCGATGGAGCCGCGCGCTTCCCTCGGGGTCTATGATTCCGGCAGCGACGCGCACACGCTCTACGTCACGTCGCAGGCCCCGCACGTGCATCGGCTGGTGCTTTCCGCCTTCCACGGCCTGGCGCCGGAGCACAAGTTGCGAGTCGTGACACCCGATGTCGGCGGCGGCTTCGGCTCCAAGGTCTTCATCTACAACGAGGAGGTGATCCTGACCTGGGCCTCGAAACGGGTCCGTCGCCCGGTGAAGTGGACGTCGGATCGCTCGGAGGCCTTCCTGACCGACGCGCACGGCCGCGACCATGTCACCCACGCCGAGCTGGCGCTGGACGCCGACGGCAACTTCCTGGCCATGCGGGTCGACACCATCGCCAACATGGGGGCCTATCTCTCGACCTTCTCGACGGCCGTGCCGACCTGGCTCTACGGCACGCTGATGGCGGGCCAGTACAAGACCCCGGCGATCCACGTGAACGTCCGCGCGGCGTTCACGAACAGCGTGTGTGTCGATGCCTACCGGGGCGCCGGCCGGCCGGAGGCGACCTTCGTCGTCGAGCGGCTGGTCGAGGCGGCGGCGCGCGAGACCGGCGTCGACCCGGCGGAACTCAGGCGGCGCAACCTCATCGGGCCGGACGAGTTTCCCTATCAGACGCCGGTGGCGCTGCAATACGATTCGGGCGACTACGAGGCGGCGCTCGACAAGGCGCTGGGGATGGCGGATTACGCCGGCTTCCCGGGCCGAAAGTCGGAGGCGGCGGCGCGCGGCAAATTGCGCGGCATCGGCTTCTCCAACTATATCGAGGCCTGTGGCCTGGCGCCCAGCCAGGTCGTCGCCTCCCTCGGCGCCGGCGTCGGCCAGTGGGAGAGCGCGCAGGTACGATTCAACCCGACCGGCAACGTGCTGGTCTTCACCGGCTCGCACAGCCACGGCCAGGGGCACGAGACGACCTTCGCGCAGATCGTCTCCGACCGCCTCGGCATAGCCTTGGAAAACGTCGAGGTCATCCACGGCGACACGGCGAGCGTGCCCTTCGGCATGGGTACCTACGGCTCGCGCAGCCTCGCCGTCGGCGGCAGCGCGATCACCAAGGCCTGCGACAAGATCGTCGAGAAGGGCCGCAAAATCGCCGCCCATATCATGGAGGCCTCGCTCGAGGACATCGAGTATGACGGCGGCACCTTCACCGTCGCCGGCACCGACAAGACGATGGGCATGGCGGAAATCGCCTTCGCCGCCTACGTGCCGGCAAACTACCCGCTGGACGAACTGGAGCCAGGCCTGGACGAGAACGCCTTCTACGATCCGTCCAACTTCACCTATCCGGCGGGCTGCCATCTCTGCGAGGTGGAGATCGACCCCGATACCGGCGAGGTCGAGATCGTCAAGTTCACCGCGGTCGACGACTTCGGCAACATCATCAATCCGATGATCGTCGACGGACAGGTCCACGGCGGCATCGCCCAGGGAGTCGGCCAGGCGCTCTGCGAGGGCGTGGTCTACGACTCCAACGGGCAGATGCTGACCGGCTCCTACATGGACTACCGCATGCCGAGGGCGGGCGACCTGCCCTCCTTCGACGTCGCCACCAACGTCACGCCCTGCCCGCACAACCCGCTGGGCGTCAAGGGCTGCGGCGAGGCCGGCGCCATCGGCTCGCCGGCGGCGGTGATGAACGCGGTGACCGATGCTCTCGGCATCTCCCACATGGACATGCCCGCGACGGCCGAGAAGGTCTGGCGCGCGGCGAACGCCGGCTGAGATCGGCCAGCGACCAAATTTCAAGGAGCGGAAGACATGTACAACTTCAACTACCACCGCCCGTCGAGCCTGGCCGAGGCGGAGAGCATGTTGGCCGGGGCCGATGATGGCACCCTGATGGCCGGCGGCCAGACCCTGCTGCCGACGCTGAAGCAGCGTCTCGCCAGCCCGTCCGACGTGGTCGACATCGGCGGCATCGCGGCGCTCGCGAATATCGAGTCGGCCGGCGGCGCGGTCACCATCGGCGCGGCGGCCCGGCATGCCGACGTCGCCGGCTCGGACGCCGTCCGGGGCGCCATTCCGGCGCTGGCGAGCCTCGCCGCGCTGATCGGCGACCCGCAGGTCCGCAACATGGGCACGCTCGGCGGCTCGATCGCCAACGCCGACCCGGCCGCCGACTATCCCGCCGCCATCGTCGGTCTCGGCGCCACGGTCAACACCAACCGCCGCGCGATTCCTGCCGACGATTTCTTCCAGGCGCTGTTCGAGACGGCGCTGGACGAGGGCGAGATCATCACTTCCGTCGCCTTCCCGGTGCCGGAATCGGCCGGTTACGCCAAGTTCCCGCAGCCCGCCTCGCGCTTCGCCATGGTCGGCGTCTTCGTGGGCCGGGGCAACGGCGGCATCCGCGTCGCGGTCACCGGCGCCGGGCCCAGCGTCTTCCGCGTCGCCGACATGGAAAGCGCGCTTGCGGGCAACTTCTCCGCCGGCGCGCTGGACGGGATCTCGATTTCGGCCGACGGCCTCAACAGCGACATCCACGGCAGCGCCGAATACCGCGCCCACCTCGTCGGCGTGATGGCCAAGCGCGCCGTGGCGGCGGCCGGCAGCTGAAGGGAATTGCGGCGCCCTTGACCCCGGCGCCGATGTGCCTCATGTCCGGGGAGGTTCGCCTCCCCGGACATTTCTTTGTGTGAACGGAAACGAGGATTCCGCGCATGAGCGAGCGCGCCGCCAATTCGAGCCCGACACCGGGCCCGCCCGCCGACATCGACCAGATGGCGGCCCTGCTGGCGGCGGGCGACTATATCGCCGACCGCAGTTTGGCGACGACGTTGTTCCTCTCGCTCTCCATGGGCCGGCCGATCTTCCTCGAGGGCGAGGCGGGCGTCGGCAAGACGGAAATCGCCAAGGTCCTGGCCCAAACCCTCGGCCGCCGCCTCGTGCACCTGCAGTGTTACGAGGGGCTCGACGTCGCCTCGGCGGTCTATGAGTGGAACTATTCCCGCCAGATGATCGAGATCCGCCTCGCCGAAGCAGCGGGCGACGTGGACCGGGCGCGGCTGGGCCGCGACGTCTTCAATGCGGATTTCCTGATCAAACGCCCCCTGCTGCAAGCCCTCGAAAGCGACGCGGCGGGCCCGCCGGTGCTGCTGATCGACGAACTCGACCGCACCGACGAGCCGTTCGAGGCCTTCCTGCTGGAGTTGCTGTCGGACTTCCAGATCACCATCCCCGAGATCGGCACCATGGCAGCCGACGCGCCCCCGATCGTCGTCATCACCTCGAACCGGACGCGCGAGATCCACGACGCCCTCAAGCGCCGCTGCCTCTATCACTGGGTCGACTATCCGAACGCCGCCCGGGAGCTGGAAATCGTCGCCCGCAAGGCACCGGGGACGCCCGAGGCGCTCGCGCGTCAGGTGGTGGCCTTCGTCCAGGCGCTCCGGACCGAGGACCTCTTCAAGCTGCCGGGCGTGGCGGAGACGATCGACTGGGCGACGGCGCTTTCCTTCCTCGACCGACTGGCGCTGGACCCGGAGACGATCGACGAGACCCTCGGCGTGCTGCTGAAATACCAGGACGATATCCAGAAGATCCAGGGCAGCGAAGCGGCCCGGATCCTGCAGGATATCAACCTGGAACTGTTGAACGTGTCATGAGCGGGCCGGCATCGCCTGGAAGCGGCGAGAGCGGGCACATCGCCGAAAACGTCATGCATTTTGCCCGCGTGCTGCGCGCCGCCGGCATCCCGGTCGGTCCCGGCCGGGTGATCGAGGCGGTCCGCGCGCTCGATGTCGTGGGCGTCCGCCGGCGCGACGATTTCTACTGGACCCTCTTCAGCGTCTTCGTCAGCCGGCGCGATCACCGCGAAATCTTCGACCAGGCCTTCCACGTCTTCTGGCGCAACCCCCGGATCCTCGAGCGAATGGTCTCGATGCTGCTGCCGAGCGTCGAGGTCGAGAGCGAGCGGGACAAAGCCGACGAGTTGAACCGACGCGTCGCCGAAGCCCTGCTGCCGAACCGCGACGGCCCGGAAAGCGACGACGCGCCGGAAGAGTTGGAGTTCGACGCGACCCTCACCTTCTCGGACCGCGAAGTCTTGCAGACGATGGACTTCGAGGCGATGAGCGCCGAGGAACTGGCAACCGCCAAGACGGCGATCGCCCGCCTGCGTCTGCCCATCGTCGATGTGCCGACGCGCCGCTTCAAGCCCGATCCCAGGGGCCAAAGGATCGACATGCGCGGCACCCTGCGGGCGGCACTGCGCGATCCGGCCGCCATTCCGATCCGCCGCCGACGCCGGCTCCGCCGCCACCCGCCGCTGGTGGTGATTTGCGACATTTCCGGCTCCATGAGCCGTTATTCACGCATGTTCCTGCACTTCATGCACGCGATAACCAACGATAGGGACCGCGTGCATACGTTCGTATTCGGAACGCGCCTCACCAACATCACCCGGCATTTGCGCCAGAAAGACGTCGACGTGGCGCTCGATCGGGTCGCCGAGGCGGTCGACGACTGGTCGGGAGGCACGCGGATCGGGGCCTGCATCGGCGACTTCAACGCCCGGTGGTCGCGCCGGGTGCTGGGCCAGGGGGCGATCGTGCTGGTGATCTCCGACGGCCTCGACCGCGACGCCGGCCAGGGCATCCAGGGCGAGATGGAGCGGCTGCACAAATCCTGCCGGCGGTTGATCTGGCTGAACCCCCTCTTGCGCTACGAGGGATTCCAACCAAAATCGAGAGGGGTACGCGCGATGCTGCCCCACGTGGACGACTTCCGCACCGTCCACAACCTCGAAAGCCTGACCGATCTGGCGGCGGCCCTGGGCCGGCCGCCGGACCGCAAGGTGGAACACCGCGCCGCCATGGGCGAAGCACGGCTGGCCTGACGAAGGAACGAGACCGAGATGGACGCGTTGAGGGACGACGAAAAAGTATTGGAGCAGGCCGCGGCCTGGAAGGCCGACGGCAAGGGCGTGGCGCTGGCGACCGTGGTCTCCACCTGGGGCTCTTCGCCCCGCCCGGTCGGCAGCCAGCTGGCGATCACCCAGGACGGCAACTTCGTCGGCTCCGTCTCCGGCGGCTGCATCGAGGGCGCGGTGGTGCACGAGGCGCGCCAGGTCATCGACCAGGGCGGAACCAGGATGCTGACCTACGGTGTCACCGACGAGATGGCCTGGGAGGTCGGACTCGCCTGCGGCGGCACGGTCGAGGTCTTCGTGGAGCCGGTCGAATGAGGGCCGATCTACTGGACAAGCTGCTCGCGGACCGGGCGGCCAAGCGACCGGTGGTGCTGGTGACCGACCTCGAGGACGGCGGCGGCGAACTGCTCTATCCGGGCGAGGCGGGCGGTGACGGCGCGGTGCGCGAGGCGGCCGAGGCGGCGGCCCGGGCCGACAAGAGCCGGATCATCGAGCACGGTGGCAAGCGTCACTTCCTCAACGTCAACAACCCGCCGCTCCGCATGATCATCTGCGGCGCGGTGCACATCGCCCAGCCGCTTTCCCGCATGGGCGCGCTGGCCGGCTACGACGTCACCGTGGTCGATCCGCGCGGCGCCTTCGCCAGCGAGGAGCGTTTTCCCGGCATTGCGCTCGGCCACGACTGGCCCGACGAAGCCATGGAGGCGCTGGCGCCCGACGGCCGGACGGCGGTGGTGACGCTGACGCACGACCCCAAGCTCGACGACCCCGCGCTGCTCGTGGCGCTCCGCTCCGCCGCCTTCTACATCGGCTCCCTCGGCTCCACCCGAACCCACGCCAAGCGCAAGGAACGGCTGGCGGCGGAAGGCCTGGACGACGCCACGCTCGCCCGCATCCACGGTCCCATCGGCCTCGATATCGGCGCCAAGTCGCCGGCGGAGATCGCCGTATCGATCATGGGCGAGATCACCGAGACGCTCCGGCGGAAGCTGGACTGATGTATTTCGGCCCCCTGCCCGTGGCGGACGCCGCCGGCGCCATCCTGGCGCACGCCCAGTCCGTCCCTGGCCTGCGCATGAAAAAGGGGCGGGTGCTGTCGACGGGCGACATCGAGGCGCTCCGGGCGGCGGGGGTCGAGAGCGTGATCGCCGCCCGCCTGGAGGCCGACGACATGGCCGAGGACGAGGCGGCGGAGGCGATCGCGGGCACGCTCGCCGGCGAAGGCGTCCGCCGCCAGGCGGCGTTCACCGGCCGCGCCAACCTGATTTCCGAATACGACGGCGTGCTCAGGCTCGATTCCGCGCGGATCGACCGGCTGAATGGAATCGACGAGGCCATCACCGTCGCCACCCTGCCCGCCCATCACCGGGTGTGCGAGGGACAGATGCTGGCGACCATCAAGATCATTCCCTTCGCCGCGCCCCGGGCCGGGGTGGCGGCGGCGCTGGACGTGGCCGGCGAGGCCGGACCCCCGGTCGCCGTCGCGCCGCTGAAACCGCGCCGGGCGGCCCTGATCATGACGCGGTTGGCGACGACCAAGGACAGCGTCCTCGACAAGACCCGCGAGGTGCTGGCGAGCCGCCTGGACGAGCTCTCGAGCCGGATCGCGCATGAAGCGCGCTGCGCGCACGAGCGGGACGCCATCGGCCGGGAGATCGAGGCCGCGCTCGACGCGGGCGCCGATCCGGTGCTGATATTCGGCGCTTCCGCGATCACCGATCGGCGCGACGAGATCCCGTCGGGCATCGAGGCGGCGGGCGGCACGATCGACCATTTCGGCATGCCGGTCGACCCGGGCAACCTGCTGCTGCTGGGCCACAAGGGCGACGTCGCCATCATCGGGCTGCCGGGCTGCGCGCGCTCGCCGAAACTGAACGGCTTCGACTGGGTGTTGGAGCGCCTGGTGGCGGGCGTTCCGGTGACGCCCGACGACATCAAGGCGATGGGCACGGGCGGCCTGCTGATGGAGATCGCCAGCCGGCCGCAACCCCGCGCCGGCTCGGGCGCGGTCGAGCCCGCGCGCGCGCCCCGCATCTCCGCCCTGGTGCTCGCCGCCGGTCAATCGCGCCGCATGGGCCGTCGAAACAAACTGCTGGCGGAGATCGAGGGGGTTCCGATGGTGGCCCGCGCGGCCGATGCCGCGCTCGCCTCGCAGGCCGGCGCCGTCGTCGTCGTCACCGGGCACGAGCCGGAGCTGGTCCGGGCTTGCCTGGCGGACCGCGACGTCCGTTTCGCCCACAGTCCCGATTATGCCGAAGGGTTGAGCCAATCGCTTCGCGCCGGGCTCGAAGCGCTCGGCGACGGGATCGACGGCGTGGTCGTCCTGCTGGGCGACATGCCGCGCGTCACCGCCGACCACATCGACCGGCTGATCGCGGCCTTCAACCCGCTGGAGGGCCGCGCCGTCTGCGTGCCCACGCGCGGCGGCAAACGCGGCAATCCGGTGCTCTTCGCCCGCCACCTGTTCGAGGAGATGCGCGAGGTCGCGGGCGACGTCGGCGCCCGCCACCTGATCGGCGCGCACGAGGACGAACTAGTGGAAGTGGCGATGGAGGACGACGCCATCTTCGTCGACGTGGATACGCCCGAGGCGCTGACGGAAATCACGAGCCGGTCGACCTGACGCCCTTGGGCGGGGCCAGAACTTCCCGCAGGAACTGGATCACGCTTTCGGCGGCGCCGAAGTCGTCAAGGTTGCCGTGGCCGGCCCCCGGCAGGAAGATACCCTTCTTCGGCTCCGGCGCCGCCGCGAAGAGCCGACGGCCGAAATCGACCGGGATCACGCGGTCCGCCTCGCCGTGGATCACCAGCAGGGGCGCGCCGATCCCCTCGATGCGGGAAAGTGAATCGAAGCGGTCCTTCATCAACCATTTCACCGGAATGATCGGATAGGCGCGCTGGCCGACGTCGGCGGTCGAGGTGTAGGGGCTTTCCAGAACCACCGCGCCCACCTCGTGTTCGCTGGCCATGGCCACCGCGACGCCGGTGCCGAGGGATTCTCCGACGAGGCCGACGCGCGAACCCGGAACCTCGCGTCCGGCGAGGAAGGCCAGCGCGGCGCGGCCGTCGGCATAGAGGCCCTCCTCCGTCGGTTTACCCGGATTGTCGCCGTAACCCCGGTAGCTCACCAGCAGCAAGCCGAAGCCGGCATCGAGGAAACGGCGCGCCCGCTCCGCCCGCCAGGAGATGTTGCCGGCATTGCCGTGGAAATAGACCAATTCCGCCATGCCCGGCTCGACCGGGGGGCGGTACCAGGCGACGAGGTCCAGCCCGTCCTGGGTCCGAAGCGCCACCGCCTCCATGTCACCGAGGCCGACGGCGGCCGGCGCCGGAAGGTCGCCCACCGGGTGATACATCATGGAGCGCTGGATCAAATACATCGCGCCGACGACGCCGACATAGACCCCCGCCCCCAACAGGCCAAATTTCAGCATGCCGTTCATGCCGCCCTCCGAAGCCCGCGCACTATAAAAGCGCCGGGGGCGAAGCGATAGCGAACGAACGGTCCGGCGCGACGCGCGAAATTCCAGGGCCCGCCCCGACCGACGCTATCCGGCGCGCGAGGATCACGCCTTCTTCCCCGGCCGCCGGGACGGAGGCGGCGGAGATGGCGGGGTTTCGGGCGCGCGGCGCTTGGCGCGGCGGAAGAGCAGGCGCGCGAGGAAGATGGGCACCACGACGATGGCGCCCAGCAAAATCCATTCCGTCCCGGCCTTGAAGACGCCCGAGGCGTTCTCCACGACGTAATGCGCCGCCTTGCCGAGGGAACGCAGATAGTCCAGCACGTCGATGCTCAGCCAGCTCATGACCATCCCGACCAACAGGCAGACGAGGATGAGCTTCAAGGCGGTCTTCACTTTGGGCGACATCGCGGGCGTTCCCGGGGGCTCGAATCGGCGGCCAGAATGGCACAGCGCCACCGCCGACGGAACCGGTCCGAAACGAACCGGCCGTCGCGGCATGGTTCATTACAAAAAGCAACGGACAAATGGTCTTTTTTGCGCTACAATTCGTATCACGCGATGAAACGCGTCTCCTGGCCGCCCTTGGCGAAAACGGAACAAGCACATGGTCGACAAACCGGCACGACTGAGGTGGGCGCGCAGCCTGGAGTACGACTCCGCCGCCGAATTCGCCCGGGTTCTGGAAATTCCCGAGGTCACCTATCGGGCGCACGAGTCCGGTACCCGCAACTTCGGCGAGGCGGCGGCCCGGCGCTATGCGGCGCACCTCGGCGTCAGCTGGGTCTGGCTCCTGACCGGCGAAGGCCAGCCGGGCTTGGCCGATCCCCGCTTGCGGCCGGGCCATTTCGGCGAGGTGCCCGGCGGCGAACTCGAGCAAACGGCGGCCGGGGCGGGCGGTGGCGCGGCGGCGGAGGGGGGGATCGCCGATCCCCAGCGCGCCACGCCCGTGGGCCAGGCGATCACGTCGCGCGCCATGCCGCGCGACGTCGAGGTCCACGGCACCGCCGTCGGCGGCGACGGCGGCGAGTTCGCCTTCAACGGCGAGGTAATCGATCGCGTGCGCCGCCCACCGGGCGTCGCGGCGGCGAGCGGCATTTTCGCGGTCTACGTCTCGGGCGATTCGATGGCGCCGCGCTACGATCCGGGCGACCTGGTCTACGTCAATCCGCACCTGCCGGCCCGTGCCGGCACCGACGTCATCGTCGAGCTGCACGGCGCCGACGGTGAACCGGGTCCCTGCTTCGTGAAGCGCTTGCTACGGCGCGCCGGCGGACAGGTCGTGCTGGCCCAGTTCAACCCGCCCCGCGACGACATCCAAATCGCCGAGACGCGGATCAAGCAGGTTTACCGCATTCTGACCACGGCCGAACTGTTGGGCATCTGATCGCGCGCCCGACCCCCTCCTCCCGCCGGCAACGACGAGCGTGTCATGACAGACGATAAAGTGACCCACCCGGAACGGGAACGCCCGGTCCCGGCCAACACCCAGGCGCTCGGCTGGACAAGCGATGCGATCGCCGAGATGCTCCGGCGGCTCGAAATCGAATATGTCGCCCTCGTCCCCGGCTCCAGCTACCGGGGTCTGCACGACAGCCTGGTGAACCATCTCGGCAACCAGGCGCCCGGCATGCTGGTCTGCCTGCACGAGGAACATGCCGTCGCCATCGCGCACGGCTATGCCAAGGTGCGCGACCGGGCCATGGCCGCCGCCGTGCATGCCAACGTCGGCCTGATGCATGCCACCATGGCGATCTTCAACGCCTGGTGCGACCGCCAGCCGGTCCTGGTGCTGGGCGCCACCGGGCCGGTCGACGCGGCCAGGCGGCGGCCCTGGATCGACTGGATCCACACCGCGCGCGACCAGGGGGCACTCGTGCGCGCCTACGTCAAATGGGACGAACAGCCGGCAAGCGCCCAGGCCGCCGTCGACGCCATGGCCCGGGCCTCGAAGCTCGCCAACGAGGCGCCCCGGGCGCCGGTCTATCTCTGCTTCGACGTGGGCTTGCAGGAAGCAGCGCTGGACCAGGCGCCGCGCTTTCCCGACCTCGCCCGCCACCGCCCGGCACCGGTGGCGGAACCAGCGCGGGACGCGGCGCGGGCGGCCGCGCGGGCCCTTCGGGGGGCGAAGGCACCGCTGATTCTGGCCGGCCGCGTCTCCCGCGACATGGACCATTGGCGGGCCCGAATCGCGCTGGCCGAAAATTTGGGCGCGAATGTGCTGACCGATCAGAAGGCCTCGGCGGCCTTCCCGACGGCCCACCCCCTGCACGCGCGGCCGCCGGTCTTCTTCCTCGACGAGGCGGCCAGGGAACTGATCGGGAGCGCCGACGTCATCCTCTCCCTCGACTGGATCGACCTCGGCGGCACGCTGGGCCAGGTTTGGGTGGACGAGGCCGTGGGCGCGACGGTGATCGGCGCCTCGCTCGACGAGCGGCTCGCCAACGGCTGGAGCTACGACCACCAGGCACCGGCGGCGCTCGACATCGATCTCGGCGCCGACCCCGACACCGCGGTCGCCGCGCTGAACGAAGTCCTGGGCGCCGGCGCGCCGGCGGACGAGTCGCGGACCGCGCCGCCACCGACCGACATCCCCGCTTCGGGCCCGATCAACCTCGAGATCCTGGCCCGCGGACTCGAGGCGGCGACGGGGGAGCGGGAGCGGAGCTTGATCCGTCTGCCGCTGGGCTGGCCGGGGGCCTACTGCCGCTTCGATCACCCGCTGGCGTTTTTCGGCTACGACGGCGGCGCCGGACTCGGCTCCGGTCCCGGCATGGCGGTGGGCGCGGCCTTGGCCTTGCGGGGGAGCGGCCGGCTGCCGATCGCCGTGCTGGGCGACGGGGATTTTCTGATGTCGGCCACGGCGCTGTGGACCGCCGCGCACTACGAGATCCCCCTGCTCGTCGTCGTCGCCAACAACGGCTCCTACTTCAACGACGAACTGCACCAGGAACGCGTCGCCCTCGCCCGTGGCCGCCCGGTGCAAAACCGCTGGATCGGCCAGCGCCTGGACGAGCCGCCGGTCGACATCCCGGGCCTCGCCCGATCATTGGGCGCCCAAGCTCCCGAGACGGTCCGCGACGCGGGCGCCCTGGCGAACGCACTGGCGAAGGCCGTCGACGCAGTCGCCGCCGGCGGCCTCCTCGTCCTCGACGTCGCCGTCGACCCGGGCTACGCGACGGAGATGGTTTCGAAGGACTAGAGTCTTTCAGGGCTTGTCCCGGCGATTCGGATCAAACTTGAGCCGCGCTAGCCCTCCCCTGGGTGGGTCGGATCGAACAGGCCGCCCTCCAGATGGCGATGGCCCCACTGCATGATTTGCAGAAGCGCCGGCTCCAGCGCGCGGCCGGCCTCGGTCAGGTGGTAGGCGTAACGGACGGGGCGGCTCTGATAGGGCTCTCGACGCACCAGGCCCCATCGCATCAGGCGGCGCAGCCGGTCCGCCAGGATATTGGTCGGAATCCGTTCATCGCTGTCCTGAAGCGCCCGGAACGTATGCTTGCCGTGCCACAGCATGTCGCGGGCGATGAGCAAGGTCCATTTGTCGCCCAAGAGTTCCAGCGTCCGCGCGATCGAACAATCCGAGCGGAAGGCATGGTCTTTCGGGATCGGTAGTTCGGTCATGGCCGGGTTCCGCCGTCGGTTTGATCGAGGCCATTCTATCGGAGTGACTTGCATCTTGGAAGTCACGGTGCTACGTGTCACTTCCATATTGAAAGTGACACGCGGGAAAGTCATGTCGCGGACCATGGGAACGACACCATGAGCAAGCTTGCCCTGGCGAACCTGGCGGCCGCGGCGGCGGCCACGAGCGCTGGCGCCTCCGTGGTCGCGACCCGTCTGGTCGTCGGTGAAATCGACCCGGTGACGCTGGCCTTCCGCCGCTACGTCATCGCCGTGATTTGCCTCGCGCCGATGCTTCCCTTCATCTGGCCGAAGCGCTGGATCGGCTGGGCCGAGATCGGGAAAATCGCCGCCCTCGGGGCCTTGTTCTTCGGCCTCTTTCCCTGGGCGTTCAGCGCTTCGCTGCAATACACGACCGCGGCCCGAGGCGCGATCAGCCTGGCCACGATCCCGATTCAGACCCTGATCATCGCCGCCATCTTCGGCCACGAGCGCTTGACCCGCGCCAAGACCATCGGCGTCTCCCTGGCCTTCGCCGGCATCCTCGTCGTCTTCGGTCCCGAGGCGCTCGCGGCGGACGGGGGCGACTATCTGTTCGGCGACGGGCTGATGCTCTTCGGCGCGGCGTGCGCCGCCCTCTATTCCGTCTTCGGGCGAGCGACCTTCGGCCGGCACGGCCCGATGTTCGTCACCGTGCTGGCGATGATCTTCGGCGTTCTGGCACTGCTTCCCCTATGGCTGGCCGGCGGCGCCACGGCCGGCATGCCCCGGCTCACCACGAACGGCTGGCTGGCGGTGCTCTTTCTCGGAACCGTCGGAGGCGCGCCGCAGTTCACGCTCTTCACCTGGGCGCTCCGCTGGCTCCCGCCCACCAGAACCGTCATCTACCTGACCTTGAATCCGATCTCGGCGATGTTCCTGGCCGTCCTGCTGCTCGGCGAGGCCGTGACGGCAAGCCTACTGATCGGACTCCTGTTCGTCCTCGGCGCCATCTTCCTCGCCAATCCGCCGGGGAAGAGCGGCCGGCAACCCGTCACCACCACCCAAACCCCATCGAAACGCGAGGCGGCATGACGATGAGCACGACGAAACTCCCCTCCTCCATCCTGGAGCGTATCGGCGATACCTCGCTGGTCGAGCTGAACCGGATGGTGCCCGAAGGCGGTGCGCGGATTCTGCTCAAGATGGAGGCGGAGAATCCGAGCGGCAGCATGAAGGATCGCATGGCGCTCGCGATGGTCGAGGCGGCGGAGCGGGACGGCCGCCTGGGCGATGGCGGCCACGTGATCGAATATACCGGCGGCAGCACCGGCGTGTCCCTGGCCCTGGTCGCGGCCGTCAAGGGCCATGCGCTTTCCATCGTCACCTCGGACGCCTTCAGCCTGGAGAAGCGCGATCACATGGCGGCCCTCGGCGCGGAGCTGACGATCGTTCCCAGCATCGAGGGCGGCATGAGCGCGGCGCTGACCCGCGAGATGGTCGAGACCGCCCGCCGGATCACGGCGCGGACCGGCGGGTTCTGGGCCAACCAGCTCGAAAACGCCGACCAGCTCCCCGCCTATCACCAAATGGGGGAGGAGATCTGGCACCAGACGGAAGGCCGCATCGACGCCTTCGTGCAAAGCGCCGGCACGGCGGCCTCGGTGCGCGGCACCTCGGAAGCGCTCCACCGACGGAACCCGGCGATCCACTGCCTCGCCGTGGAGCCGGCCGAGTCGGCCGTGCTCTCGGGCGGCCCGACGGGGGTCCATCGAATCGAGGGTATCGGCGCCGGCTTCGTCGTGCCGCTCTGGGACCCGCAAGCGGTCGACGACGTCGCGGCGGTGTCGAGCGACGAGGCGATGCGAACGGCCCGCCGCCTGGCGGTCCAGGAGGGAATCTTCGCCGGCACCTCCACCGGGGCCAACCTCGCCGCCGCCATCCGGCTGGGCTCGAGGCTCGGCCCCCGCGCCACAATCGTGACGGTGATGTGCGATACCGGCCTCAAATACCTCTCGACCGCGCTCTACGCTGGGGACGCGCCCTCGCGGGCCTCGGTCATCACGTCTTCGGCCCGGTCGGGATAGATCACCGCGTCGGCCAGGCGGTACATTTTCTCGATCTCCGCCTGGTCGCGGTATTGCACTTGGCTTCCCTTCGCCGCCGCCAGCTGTTCGGCGATGATGTTGCGCCGGACTTCCGAGGTGAAGGCGTTCAGCCGGTGATAGGCCTCCGAGATCGTGCGCCCCAGCGTGGTGACGCCATGGCCCAAGAGAACCAGGCAGTTGGTCTCGCCAATGAAATTGTGCACGGAGCGGGTATCGCTCTCGACGTCGACGTCGGCCGGCAGGTAATGGGCCGGCTTGCCGTGAATGAAGGGGAAGTCGAGGCTGACCACGCCGACCTCGGCGAAGGCGCCGGAGGCGAAAAAGCCGATGGTCGCATCGTCATGCACGTGGATCACCGCGTCGATATCGGGGCGGAGCCGCAGGATCTCGCGGTTGAGGTTGTGGCCGACGCTGGTCATGCGCTCGCCGTAAAGGATCTCGGAGGTCGGAATATCGGTGACGACGATATTCTCCAGTCCCATCTCCTCCAGGCTGACCTCGGCGTGCTTGGTGTAGGCGAGCCCATGCGCGAAACCCGGATGGGCGACCCGGACCGCCATGTTGCCGAGCGTGTTGTGGATATAGCCCCGCCCCGCCACCATCCTGGCGTAACGCAGAAACGACTCGCCGACTTCGGCGTCGAACTCGACCTTGTCCCGGGCCATCCCATCCTCCCTGGCGTCAATCGAACGAAAGGCCGCCGGAGGCGACTCCGACGGCCTTTCTCGAAATTGGCTCCCCGGGCCGGACTCGAACCAGCGACAAAGCGGTTAACAGCCGCTTGCTCTACCAACTGAGCTACCGGGGATCAGTCGTTCGCGCCTCGCGCGGAAGCGGCTTATATCAAAAGCACGAGCGGGATGCCAGAGGGGAATTGGAGCCATGCTCTCTCACCGGCGGCGGGCGCGGGATCGGACGGGCGACGGCGGTGATGCTGGCCGCGGCCGGCGCCGGGATCGCGGTCAACTATGCCCACGACACGGCGGCGGCCGAGGCGCTGGTCGCCGAAATCGAGCGCGCCGGTGGGCGGGCGACGGCGGCGCGCGGAGACGTGGGCGACGCGGGCGTGGTCGGCGAAATGGTGGCGACCATCGAGGCCACGTTCGGTCCGGTGGACCTGCTGGTGACCAGCGCCGCCGGAAGGCCCCGATGGACCGGATGCCGAGACCTGGGCGGAGGTGATGCGGGTCGACCTCGACGGCGTCTATCACCCGGTGATGGCGGTGAAGACGGGCATGATGGCGAGCCGCTGGGGGCGGATCGTCACCATCGCCTCGATCGCCGGCCTCCGCCCGCGCCCGCGCATGGTGGCCTACGCCACCGCCAAGGCCGCCGTCGTCGCCTTCACCCGCAACATCTCCGGCCTGCTGGCGCCCGACGTCCGCATCAACTGCGTGGCGCCGGGGCTGATCGAGACGGAGATGATCCAGGGCATGGATCCGGCCCGGCGCGAGGAAATGGTGGCCGCGACGCCCCTCGCCCGCCTCGGCCAGGCGGACGAGATCGTCGACGCGGTGATGTTCCTGCTGTCGGACGCCTCCCGCTTCACCACCGGCCAGACACTGGTCGCCAGCGGCGGGCGCGTTATCATCCCCTAGCGTGGTGGATTTGAAGTTCCTCCGAGTATCGGGGCAGGCACCGAGAGAAACTTCAAATCCGTAAACCACGCTAGAATCATGATTCTGCTAGTGTCCTTTTCGAATCGGAAGTTCGTTCGGCGCACGCCATCAATGCCACGAACTTCCGATTCGGGACACTAGCGGACTTTTACCACGTTCATTCTGCTAGTGTCCTTTTCGAATCGGAAGTTCGTTCGGCGCACGCCATCAATGCCACGGAGGAGCGGGGTGGCGGGGGGCGTCATCATTTACGAGGTCTGTCCCTAGAGATCATAGCCGCGCTCGCCGTGGGCGACGATATCGAGGCCCTCGATTTCCTCGTCCTGGCCGACGCGCAAGCCCACGACCCTGGACACCAGGGCCAGGATCAGCCAGGTGGCGGCGCCGGACCAGATCGCGACCGCCGCGACGCCCAGCACCTGAACGCCGAGCTGCGGGCCCATGGCGCCGTTGGCGAGGCCGAATCCGCCCAGTGCCTCGGCGCCGAAGAAGGCCGTCAACACCGTGCCGAGCGCGCCGCCGATGCCGTGGACCGCGAAGACGTCCAGCGAATCGTCGATTTTGAACCGCTGCTTCACCAGGCCGACCGCATATTGGCAGACCAGGCCGGCGACGATGCCGATGACCAGCGCGCCAACCGGACCGACGAAGCCGGAGGCCGGCGTGATGGTCGCCAGGCCCGCCACCATGCCGGTGGCGATGCCGATCAGGCTCGGCTTGCCGAAACGAACCCATTCGGCGGCCGCCCACGACATGGCGCCGGCGGCGGCCGAGATGTGCGTCACGGTCATCGCCATCGCGGCATCGCCGTTTGCGGCGACGGCGCTGCCGGCATTGAAGCCGAACCAGCCGACCCAAAGCATGGCGGCGCCCATCATGGTCAAGCCGGGGTTGTGCGGCGGGCGCAACTCATTCGGGAAGCCGCGCCGGCCGCCGAGCACGACCGCCAAGACCAGGGCCGAGACGCCGGCGGTGACGTGAACCACGAGGCCGCCGGCGAAGTCCATGACGCCCAGGTCCGCCAGCCAGCCACCGCCCCAGATCCAGTGCGCGGCCGGCGCATAGACGACGATCAGCCAGATCGCGCTGAACAGCATGACGGCGGAGAATTTGATCCGTTCGGGATAGGCGCCGACGATCAGCGCCGGCGTGATGATCGCGAAGGTCATCTGGAACATGAAGAAAAGCGATTCGGGGATCGTGCCGACGAGCGTTTCCTTGCCGACCCCCGCGAGAAACATCCGGTCGAGGCCGCCGATGACGGCGTTCCAGCCGCCATCTCCCGCATCGAAAGCGAGGCTGTAGACCACGATCAGCCACAGGATGGAGGCGACGCAGGCGATCGAGAAACAGTGCATCAGCACCGAGAGCACGTTGTTCGCCCGAACCAGGCCGCCATAGAACAGCGCCAGGCCCGGAAGCGTCATGAACAGAACCAGCGCCGTCGAGGTCAGGATCCAGGCGGTGTCGGCGCCGTTCATCCCGGCGTCCTGGGCGGCGGCGGGAAGGGCCGTCGCGGGCAGCGCGGCGAGCGTTGCCAACGAACCGCCGACGATTCGCGCGCGCCGCGGATTTCGCATGGTTTCCCCCCTCGCGCCCGAACTCCGATCGAATGCGCCCGACCTATAATACCAACCGACAATGAGGGGAACTCATTGCCGGTTGTCGGGCGTTCAAACGCCACGCGGGCTTTTCCTCGGCTTTAGCTCGGGCGCGCGGTCGCGCTTGCCGAGCGGCGATGAGTCGAACTCATCGCCGCTCGCTATAACATGCGCCGCGCGGCCGCCAAACCGGTGCCCGCCGTGACTTGCCGGACGCCGCGCGCGCGAAATCGTGAACTCGATGAACCGAAAATGAATGGGACCCTCAGGCCGGGTTCAGGCGCCGTCGCTCATTCTCGGCGCCATCAACACCGGGTCCCCTGGGGCCCCGAGCCAAGGAGACGGAACATGACGTTGACACCCAAGTCCTTCATCTTCGCGATACTGGCGCTGGTGATGACATCGAGCTTCGCCACACAGGCCCAGGCGGGCCATGGGAACAACAGCATTCGCGGTGCGATTTCGGTTTGCGACGATCCGATCTGCATCGTCTTCGGCAATATCGGCTACAGTGCGCCGCGCCACGTTCACCGCCACGTTCGCCCCCACCGTTGGGGCTATCGCCATCGCCCCTACCGTTGGGGCCATCGCCATCGCTCCCGCTACTTTGGCCATGGTCGTGGCGGCTATCGGCCGGGTCATTGGCGCGGTCGGAACTCCCACCGCGATCATGGTGTCCGGACGCGTGGCCGCCACGGCGGAAATAACGCGCATGACGGTCGGCGCCATCGCCGTTCCGACGCGCGCGTGCGCGACACCCGGGGCCATCGCCGGGTGTCGTCCGCCCCCTCGCGGCACCAGACCCGCGTCGATCGCCGCCACACCCGGGTCGAGCGTCACCGGCGGCGGAGCCGAGTGTCGACCTGGCGGGAGCCGCCGCTCGACCTGACGCGGTGAGATGGCGACGTCAATCCCGCTTCAGCCGCATGGCCAGCGTGCCGCCGGTGCCGAGGCGCAGAAGATGCGCCCGACACTGGCGGCAGTCGCTGGCGCCAAAGCCCGGGATCGGATAGTCGGCATCCGCCGCCGTGGCGAGGCGGCGCACCAGTTCGCACTCGTGGCCGCCGACCTCCACCCACCAGTCGACGACCGGCGTGGCCGTGGTCAACTGATCGACATGCCAATGGCGACGCCTCGGGCCGGACAGATGACGGCCGAGGCGGGCGCGAAGGCCGCCCGGGCCGCGCGCGCCGCCGCAATAGACATAGCGGCCGGCCGGCAGGGGACCTCGGTCCCGTCCGGCGAGCGTGATTGCGAGAGGCGTCGGGAGACGGAACTCGATCGCGTAGGCGCCGCCCGAGGGTGGAATATCGGCCGTTCTCACCTCGACTCGCGCAAGAAGTCCGGCGGCGTGATTTCGGCGATATGACGCTCGGCGATACGGCGTGCCATCCGGACACCTTCGTCGTCCTGCGGCAGTCGGTTGACGAAGCACAGGAAACGGCGCCATTCGGTCGCGGGCGCGAGGCGTGAGGGTTCCTCGATGACATACGTGAAGGCCATGGCGATCACTCTACGTCCGGGTGGTTGCAAGCGGGTTAACGAAAAACAAGCGGTTTTTCGTCCCGAATTGTATATGGGCGCCCGTCGCCTCGTCCGCCAGTGACCGGGATCACCGCCGATCGGAAATGTGTATCCGGTCGCGGGGGCGCGGTTGTTCATGGCGATTGGTATTATACCGGCGAGCCTTTGAATTGACCTCTCGGCCCGCACGGTCGTCGCGACCGCGTACGCAAGCCCGGTGTCCCGATCGTGGAATCCGACGTTTCCCTTGGCGAACCGTCGGATTTCGTGTGCGTCCGCGGGCGGTTTTTCGCGGTTTTCCCCCTTCCAAGACGTCGGGGGCGCCCCAGGATCCGACGGTCTTGGGAATAGTGTCATCCGCGCCGGCGATCGAGAGCATGGGAACATCTCGGCACGATGCGAAATGTCCGAAGCTGGTGAAAGCCGACGAACCGAGCCCGAGGGGCCGAGTCGTGCTTTAGCCAAGATTCGCCGTCGGGGCCGTGGGATCTCCACACGATTTTCGGGCATTCGGTGGCCAAGCTCTACGTTCAATAACGGTGGTTTCCGTGCCCCCCTTGCCCGCGGAAGTCTCCCACTCCGGAAATGCCGCCAACTTCTGAAAACGGGACGGTCGGTCGTCCCTCTGGGCCTAGCTGGCGGCGATCATGGGCGCTCGGGTTTCCCCATCGCCAATAGCGTCGCCTGACGCGGAACCGGCGCGCCCGTCTCCGGCAAGCTCATTTTGCAACCAAATGACGGAGAAATTACGCCAGCGACCTGACCGTTAGTAACTTCTATCACCGCCCGAACCGAGTGACATTGATCGTGACAAAGCAGGAGGCGGTCATGCTCGGAAACTCGCAAGCACGTGGCAACGGAATTCAAGACAGCCTCCTCTACCACTTGGGTGGCACAAATCAGCGCTAATTCAGGGAACGCGAACGGCAAAAGTCCGCGATGGTGGCCTTGCTGATGACGGCCATCGGGATTCTGGCATTTACGCTTGTCGCCGTGCCGGCTTTGGCCGCCGGGCCCGCCGCCGCCACAAAGACCACTCCCGCCACGGAGGCGATCGCCGTCGGTCTCAACGACGGCAGGCTTACGCTCACGGCGCCCGGCGCCACGCTCGAAGAGGTGCTGCGCGCCATCGCGGCGGAGGCTGACTTCAAGTTCGCCATCAAGGGCGATCTCGACCGCCCGCTCTACGCCACCCGGCTCGAGGGCGTGGCGCTGGCCCAGGCCCTCCACCGCCTGGTCGGCAATACCTCGATGGTCATGCGCTTCGCGCCGGCGAGGGATGGGAGCCAGGTCCGGCGCGTGGCCGAACTCCGCCTCTACGCCACCACCCGGCGAGCGGCCCTGGCGCCTCGCGACGAGGCACCGTCGCCGAAATCTCGCCGAGGCAGGGCAATTCGGGACAGACGGGCGAACTGACGCGCGACGCCGCCGGCACGGCTAGTCGCTTGAACAGGCTGGTGCCGTGAGGAAGCGTGGTTTGGACTGCCTCCTGACTCGGATCCGGGGGCGAGCGAGCGAGGACCGCCGCCGCGCGCGGCGGGAGAAGAGTCGGCCGATCCTCGACGACATGCGCCCCTGGCTGGAAACGGAACTCGCCCGTCTCTCCGGCAAGAGCCGGCTCGCCGCCGCCACCCGTGATGACCCTGATATTGCCGCCCCAGCGGCTACGAGGTGCAACACGGTATCTTATGTCATTCCGGCAACCCGGCCTTGCGGAGGCTATCAAGAAAACGCTGCATGTCGATCGCGTCTTTGATCAGCAGCAGGCCAGGCACATGATCGAGGCGCAAGCTAGGGGCGAGCCGGCGAACCTCTCTGATGGCCTTCTCCGCGTCGCCCGATCGCCCAATCTGGCCAAATATGTAGGCTCAATTCGTGAATTGTATGCGTCACCTTGTTACGGCGGCGGCGAGGCAGGCTCGGTCATTGGCGCCGGGGGCGAGGCCGACGAGGTGGAACCAGCTCAGGTAGTTGTCCAGATAGCGGGTGGCGATGCCGCGGCGGGGACGCAGGAAGTCCTTCAACCGGCTGTGGCGGCTGTTCACCGTCTGCACATGCAGATCGCCCCGAACCCGTTCCCCCATCGAGCGGTTGAGTGCTTCGTGGCTCACCCCGAGCGCGGCGGCGCAAGGTGGATAGCTCGCGCCACCGTCGGAGACCAGCAGGGCGTCCTTCGCGACCACCGGGTCGAGAGCAGCCGTGAGCGCCGCCGCGTCGACCCTGGGCAGCACCGCGCTCACCGTCGTCCCGCTCCGGTCCGCCGCCATGAGAACCGGCACCTGCTCGCGCGAGAGGCCGCGCTTCTTCGCCTTGCCGCCCCGCCGCCGTGCCTTGCGTCCCAGCCCGCGCGCGCCCTTCCGGCTCTCCAGGACGTAGGTCTCGTCCGCTTCCACGATCCCCTTGAGCACCTCCGAATCGCTCCGCGCCGCCGCCAGAAACCGGTGACGCCAGCGGAACGCCGTGCTCACCGCCACGTCGCAGCGCGCCGCCGAGGCCTTCACCGTCTCCCCCTCCGCCAGCGACGCCCCGAACGACAGCCAGCGTTCCTTGTGGTGCAGGCCCGACAGCGGCGTACCGGTCAGCGCGTTGAAGGTCCTGCCGCAGCCCTTGCACTGGTAGCGCCGCAGACCCCGCGCCATACCGCGCGAAACCGCCCCTTCGCTCGCGCAGTGCGGACAGCGCCGGGCCTCGTCCACACCAAGCTCGATCGCGGCCTTCGATGCCTCGCCTTCGCTCCGGCCCGACAGCACCGCGAGCGCCTCGTGCCGCTGCACGCGCGTCAGCCCGCGCGCCGCCGAAAGCCACACCTGGAAACCCTTGCCGTCCATGACCCAACCTCCTGACGTTCCGGGCATTCTATCACAAATGCATACGTTTCACGAATTGAGCCAATATGTATGCCTTTTGGAGCCACGCTTGTAAGAAGTCGGGGTCAGTGCTCAAGATTTCATCCGAGATCGCCAACTCCTCGTCGAACTCACCGAGCACGCTCAACGAGCGGACAAGGCCATTGCGATACCAATTGGGATAAACGGGTTGAGCGCCATGGCGGCACGATAATGATCCACCGCCTCGTGATAAATACCCGCGCGGACAAGCGCGACCGCAAGGAAGGCGCGGGCGTCCGCGTTGCCCGGATTAAGTTCGAAACCACGCCGCCCCATGGCGACACCGTCATCGTGACGACCCAGGCTACCGGCCACCATGGTGCCGAGGCCGATTGCCCAGGACACGGTGTCATCAAGTGCCACGGCGCGTTCGGCACATTCATTGGCGCGGGCAAACTTGGCATCCGAATCGCCAGTATAACCCAACCGACCGTCCCACCAATGCGTGAAACCGAGGGTTGCCCAGGCATAAGCGTAGTTCGGATCACACGCCACGGCCTTCTCCGCCAGTTCCCGCGCCGCCAGATAATCGGTGGAATTGAAACGCAAGAATAGTTCCGTGGCGCGGACACAGAGCTGCCAAGCCTCGATATCGTTGGTACCTCGCGCCAAAACGCGTGCTTCTTCGCCATCCGTGAGCTTGACCCGAAGCGCGGTGACGATTTCCTTGGTAATCTCGTCCTGAATATCAAAAATGTCGTCAATGGTACGGTCGAAACGGTCGGCCCATATGTGGCGGCCGTCGCTAGCGTCGATCATCTGGGTGGTGATGCGCAGTCGACTTCCGCCGCTGCGAATGCTTCCTTTCAGAACATAGCGAACACTCAACTCCCCGGCGATTTGGCGCGGATCGAGCTCTCGACCCTTGTAGGAAAAGGTCGAATTGCGCGCTATGACGCGCATCTGGGATATCTTCGAGAGCGCCGTGATGATGTCCTCGGCGATGCCATCGGCGAAATATTCCTGCTCCGCGTCGTCCGACATGTTGTCGAACGGCAGCACGGCAATGGAGGGCTCGTCCGATACGGTCGGACGCTCCTCGGGTTCGCCCGCGCCGCCTTCGACCTTCGGCGCCTGCGCCGCGGGCGCGACCTCGTCAATCCGTTCGGCGCCGTCACTTGGGCCGCCGGGCGGCAGATCCAATTTGCGAAGGGCGTTGTTATAGCGCTCGAGGTATTCCGGATGGAAGTGCGGCAAAAGACGCCCGAATACGGACAGCGATAGATCGGGTTTCAGACGGCGCGCCGCTTCGATGGCGACCCGGGCCTCGTCCGGTCGCTCCTGTCCCGCGAGAGCGACCGCGAGATTGAGATGGGCCCACATTTATTCCGGGTTCGTGTTGACGGCGATTTGCGCCCATGTCGCCGCCTCGTCGTAATTCTCGAGCTGGATGCAAGCCGTCGCCCTGATGGATTGCATGGCCCAGAGTACCGGATCGTACGGGCTCAGGCGCATGGCCATATCCAGCCTGGGAATCGCTTCCGCCGCCCTGCCGTACCAAAGCAGGGCATGTCCGAGACTGAGGTAGCCCTGGGCGTTACTCGAATTGAGGGCGATGGATTTTTCCAATTCGGCGATCGCGCGCTTGCCCTGGCCCGCCAAGACGAGGATCCGGCCCAGCGCATAATGCGTGTAGCTGTCGTTGTCGTCCAAATCGACGGCCTTTTCGCCGGCCGCGAGCCCTTTTTCGAGCCATCCCGCCGACGTATCGCCGAATTCCTCGTTTATCTCCGCGCAGCAGGTGCGCGCGATACCCGCATGGGCCAACGCGAACGCCGCATCGCGTTCGACCGCCTTGCGGAACAGGTTTCGCGCCTCCTCGTTGTCCTCCTTCGTCAACTTGTAGCGGTGCCATAGGCCACGTTGATAGAGCTCCCAGGCATCCAGGTTCGCGGGCGGCTTGCGCCGGGCACGGTCCATTTCGCTGCTTCGAACCTCGGTGTCGAGGCGGCTGACGATCTCTTCGGTTATTTCGTCCTGAAGGGCGAAAATATCGTCGGACTCGTGGTCGTAGCGATCGGCCCAGACATGGTTTCCAGTCGCGCCATCGACCAACTGTGCCGTAACGCGGACCTTGTTCGCGGCTTTGCGGACGCTGCCTTCGACGACGTATCGAACGCCGAGTTCTCTTGCGACACGCATCACGTCCGTGCCCGAGCCCTTGTAGGTGAAGCTCGAGTTCCGTGCGATGACGAAGAGGCCCTTGAACTTCGAGAGCGCCGTGATGATGTCCTCGGTGATCCCATCGGCGAAGAATTCCTGTTCCGGGGCATCGGAGAAGTTGTCGAAAGCCAGCACGGCGACCGACGGCTTTTCGGGCAACGCCGGCGGCGAGGAAACTGTCCCCGTTGACACGGGCGCCGCGCGGGCGCCTGCATCGACCTGCTGATCGCTGTCGGGCAGTCCGCCTTCCGGCAGGCCCGCCTTGCGCAGGCTGTCGAGCAAGGATTTCTATACTGTTTCGTGGATGCCGATGTAACGGCCACGAATGAAGTCGATCGAAAGCGCCGGTTCGAGCCCAACGGCTTTATTGACCGCCGCCCGCGCATCGTCTTTTTGCCCAGCTTCCGCCAATGCCGCGGCGAGGTGCATGTGGGGCAAGAAGCCGCCGTTGGGGAATCGACAGGCCTGCCGGCAATGCGCAATAGCTTCATCGAGGCGGCCGAGAAATCGTAGCGCCGAACCTTTGATGCTTACCGGCAACCAGTGCAAAGGGTCACGGGGGCTGAGCCGAAGTGCCGCATCGAAATGTGGCAGCCCTTGCTCCGCCTGGCCAAGGCCCCAGTAGTGAGCGAAGCCGAGACCGAAATGACCAAGGGGAAAGTTTGGATTGATCGCAATCGTGGTCTGCATATCACCGACCGCCATTTCGATCTCGCCGGCAAAAATATGAAGCCGCCCCAAGACGTAATGCGCCAGCGGTTCGTCGGGGTCGAGAGCTACCGTGAGTTCGGCCGCCGCTCGCGCCGATTCCACATCTCGCGCCGAATGCTCCGAGTAGCCGAATTGCGCCGATATGAAGAGACAATAAGCGAGGTTGGCATGGGCCGCCGCAAAGCCTGAATCCAGCGCCACCGCTTGCTGGAAAAGGCTTATGGCCTGTTCGGTACTGGTCCTGTCGTGGTGATACGAACGGGATCGGCCGTGTTGAAAACGATCCCAGGCATCGAGGTTTTTCGGCGCCTTGTGCCGCGCGCGCTCGCGCTCGCGTGCGCCGATCTCCGGCTCGACCGCGATCACGATCTGCTCGGTGATCCGGTCCTGCAGGTCGAAGACGTCGCCCAGCGCGCCATCGAAACGCTCGGCCCATAGGTGGTTGCCAGTGGTGGCGTCGATCAACTGCGCGGTGATACGCACCCGATTGCCCACCTTGCGGACGCTGCCCTCGACGACGTATCTGACGCCCAGGTCGCTGGCAATCTGGGCGATGTCGACGGAACTTCCCTTGTAGGTGAAGGTCGAGTTGCGGGCGATCACGAACAGCGAGTGGAACCGTGAGAGGGCAGTAATCACGTCCTCGACGATGCCGTCGGCGAAATGTTCCTGCTCGGGATCGTCCGACATGTTGTCGAACGGCAGCACGGCGATGGAGGGCTTGTCCGAGACGGTCAGGTGTTCATCGGGGCCGGCCTTGTGCCCATCGGCTGCCGCGAAGGCACCTTCGTCGCCTCGTTCCGCCGCATCGACCGGTTCGCCTTCCGGCAGGCCGGCCTTGTGCAGACTATCGAACAAGTCCTTTGAATATGTTTCGTGCATGCTAACGTAATGGCTGCGGAGGAAGCTGATCGAAAGCGCCGGTTGGATCTCCATAGCTTTTGCGACCGCCGCCCGCGCCTCGTCCATTTGTCCAGCTTCCACCACTGCCGCGGCGAGATGCATCTGGGGCAAGAAGCCGGAGTCGGGGAGCTGACAGGCCTGCCGGCAATGTGCAATGGCCTCATCGTGGCGGCCGAGAGCGCGTAGCGCCGAACCTTTGCCCATGAGTGTCCGCCAGCGCATAGGATCGCGCGGGCTGAGCCGAAGTGCTGTATCGTAATGCGGCAGGGCAAGCTCTGCCTGGCCAGCGCCATAATCGTAGGCAAGGCCGAGGCCATAGTGACCCCAGGCGAGGTTGGGATTGATTGCAATCGAAGTCTGCATTTCGCCAATTGCCATTTCGATCTCACCGGCGAAGATATGCAACCGCCCTGAGTCGGACCCGGTTTCCTTGGACACAGAATTGGCTTAATCGAAGTGTCCAAGGAGGACCGGAACATGGCCGATAATTTTGAGAAGAAAGTTGCTGTTGATGGGCCTGTGGTAAATGCGGGCGAGCTTGGCTCGTCCACGTTTTCCCCAGGCCAGGCTTTGCCGGCAGGCCCGCTGGGACTTGGCCAGCGATGGACGGTGGCGCGCAAGCGTGAGGTCGTTCCGCGGCTTTTGCGTGACGAGCCGGTGCAACTTCTGTCGCGCCAGTTGGGCGTAGAGATCTTCCGGCTCGAGCAGTGGCGTGAGAAAGCGATCGGCGGGATCGACGCCTCGCTCAAGCGACGCAAGGGCGATCCGGTGCAGGCGGAACTGGATAGCGCCATGAAGCGGATCGGAGAGTTGACCATGCAGGTGGAACTGCTGGAGGCCAAGACGGAGACCTTCGGCCCTTTGGGGCGGCGGAGGTCGCGGCGATGAGTGCCGCCACCTCGCCCGGCACGGGTCTGGCCTACGGCCTGCGGCGGGTCTGCGCCGCCTGGGGCATGGCCCGCTCCTCGTTCTACGCCATGACCTCCGGCCAGCACGCCGAGCAGCCGCCGGCAAAGCGTCGGGGACCGAAGCCCGCGATCTCGGACCAGGCGCTGCTGGTGGCGATCGAAGCCGACCTGGAGGCATCGCCCTGGGAGGGCGAGGGCTACCGCAAGGTCTGGGCTCGGCTTCGGGTCTGTCGCGACATCCGGGTTGCCCGCAAGCGGGTGCTCCGCCTGATGCGCGAGAACAATCTGCTCTCGCCCCATCGCTGCCGCCGCCGTGGCGGCAATCCCCATGACGGTGAGATCATCACTCATGCCCCGAACCTCATGTGGGGCACCGATGGCGTTCGGGTGTTCACGGTGGACGACGGCTGGGGCTGGATCTTCACCGCCGTCGAGCATTGGAACGCCGAGTGTGTCGGCTGGCATGTCTGCAAGCGCGGCGACCGCTTCGCCGCCCTGCAGCCGATCTCCATGGGGCTTGCCGGGCTGTATGGCTCGACCGCGGCCGGCGCGGCTCGGGGGCTGGCCTTGCGGATGGATCACGGCTCCCAGTATCTGTCGGACCACTTCACCAACCAGATCAAGTTCTGGGGCATCCAGCCGTCCTACGCCTTCGTCGCCGAGCCCCAGACCAACGGCGTCGCCGAGCGGTTCAATCGCACGCTGAAGGAACAGATCATCCATGGTCGCATCTACCGCAACATCGCGGAGCTGCGGGACGCCGTCCGCGACTTCGTCGAACTCTACAATGCCCAGTGGATCGTCGAAAAGAACGGCTACCTGAGCCCCGCTCAAGCTCGTCAGGCGTGGCACGCCGCGATCTCAATCAGGCCCGCCGCGTGAGACAAACTTGTGTCCAAGGAACCGGGTGCGCTACAGATATGCAACCGCCCGAAGGCGACATGGGCGAGCGACTCGTTGGGATCGAGTGATACTGCTTGTTCGGCCGCCGCTCGCGCTGACGCAACGGCTTTGGCCGTATCCTCATCGGCGTAGCCCGACACCACCGAGACCAGGAGCGTAACAGCGAGGTGAGCATCGGCCGTCGCGAATTCCGGGTCCAGTGCGACCGCTTCCCGGAATAGGCGTATGGCCTCGGTGCGATCGGTCTTGTTGGCGCGAAAGTAATGCGACAGGCCGCGTTGCACAAGCTCCCAGGCATCGAGGCTTTCCGGTGGCTTGCGTCGGGCGCGTTCGCGCTCGTGTGCTTCGATCTCCGGTTCGACCGCGACCACGATCTGCTCGGTGATCCGGTCCTGCAGGTCGAAGACATCATCCAGACTGCCGTCGAAGCGATCCGCCCATAGGTGGTTGCCGCTGGCCGCATCGATCAACTGCGCGGTGATACGCACCCGATTGCCCGCCTTGCGCACGCTGCCTTCAACGATGTAACGCACGCCCAGCTCACGGGCGACCTGGGTGCTATCGACGGCTTGACCCTTGTAGGTGAAGGTGGAATTGCGGGCGATAACGAAGAGCGAGCGGAAGCGCGATAGCGCGGTGATCACGTCCTCGGCGATGCCGTCGGCGAAATAATCCTGTTCGAGATCGCCGGACATGTTTTCGAAAGCCAGCACGGCGATCGACGGCTTTTCGGGTAGTGCCAGCGGCGTGGCCGACGAGAAAATCTCACCCGTGCCCTCGGCGCCCCCCTCGCCCTCCAGATCATCGCCCGCCTGCTCATCGCGTGCCCGCTCGGCGAAACCATCGTTGCGCCGATAGGTCGGGATGTAGCTGCCCTTGGCGATTTCGATGACGATGGCGTCGTCGCCGCCGTTCTCCCAGTAGTAGCGCTCCAGCCGCTCGCGCAATCGCATCGCCTCGACGCGGATGAGGGAACTGGTCGTCGGGTCGAAATCCTCGTCCCGGTCGTAGACCTCCAGCGCGAGGGTATATTCCTTCAGCTCCTGGGTTCTGTTGGCCAAATCGGCTCCGACGATGAAACGCAGGAAGCGCGTCATGCGCCGCGCCCGCCCGAAGACCGGGTCGGCCAGGATTTTTTCCAATTGCGACACCACGGCCTCGGGCGAGGCGGCTTGCACCGCTTCGCCGCGTGCCGCGCCGTCGGGGGCGTCAATAGCCATCGAAAAAACTCTGGGACTCGGCGCGAAACGGCCGATTTACCCACGTTCGAGAGCAAGCGTAAACGATCCTTACATTTTGCCGATCAAACCGCCACGCCCGAGTCCTGACCGTTACCTGACCGTCAGTAACTTCTATCCCCCCTCGAGCCCGACGACAGTGAGCCCAACAGAGCGAGTTCGTGGGCACGACCATTCAACGATGGAACGCCCGTTGGCAGATTTTCACCAGAAGGAGAAGTTCGATGAATACGTTGGAAAGCAGAGTCCTCGGCGCCACGACGGCCTTGGCGATCGTCATCGCGGCGGCGGCCGCGTTGCATGCGGGGCCGGCGTTCGCCGGACACGTCACCGGTCACGACGACGTCGCGCGTGGCAAAATCGGGGCACTGGAGCAACGAGTTTGGGACGTCGAGATCGGTCTCGACAACATTCAACTCATCGAGGGTCCCCAGGGTCCCATCGGAGCGACGGGTGCCACGGGTGCCGTTGGCGCGGTGGGCCCGCGGGGGCCCATCGGATTGACGGGCGTCGCGGGTGCCGACGGTGCGGTAGGTCCCCAAGGGCCGCGGGGCCTGGCCGGTGCCGACGGCGTGGCCGGTGCCGACGGCGCGGTGGGTCCCCAAGGGCCGCGGGGCCTGGCCGGTGCCGACGGCGTGGCCGGTGCCGACGGCGCGGCGGGCCCGCGGGGTCCCATCGGACTGCCGGGCGTGGCGGGTGCCGATGGCGTGGCCGGTCCCCAAGGGCTACCGGGCGTCGCGGGTACCGATGGCGCGGTGGGTCCCCAAGGGCCGCGGGGCCTGGCCGGTGCCGACGGCCTGGCCGGTGCCGACGGCGCGGCGGGCCCGCGGGGTCCCATCGGACTGACGGGCGTGGCGGGTGCCGATGGCGTGGCCGGTCCCCAAGGGCTGCCGGGCATCGCGGGTGCCGATGGCGTGGCCGGTCCCCAAGGGCTACCGGGCGTCGCGGGTACCGATGGCGCGGTGGGTCCCCAAGGATTGACCGGCGCAACCGGCGACGCCGGCGCGAGCGGTCCCCAAGGGCCACAGGGCGTGGCGGGTCCCCAAGGGCCGCAGGGCGTGGCCGGTGTCGACACGCTTGCCGAGCTGAATTGTCCGAGCGGTGATTTCGCGCGCAACATCGAGGGCCAGTGGGACTGTTTCTCGATGAACGACCTGGCAATCTCCTGGGGGCTGAGGAAGCGGGTATTTCTGCGTTCGGACCGAACTAACGGTGCTGATTATTATTTCCGTGTCGGTGAGGATTGGGCAAGTGACGACTGCCAATTGGCAGCCGACACCACTGCGGGGTTAGGTGGCAACTGGAAAGCCTGGCTGGCCAGTAATGCCGACAACGATCCCGAGTCGACGTTTACGCGACCGCCATTGGGTTATGCCTTGACCGATGGGACACTTATCGCGTCGAGTTGGCAAGACCTGACGGACGGCACGCTGCGGGCGCCCATATTGATCGGAGCCGACGGCAATCCAGTAGCTCCACCTGTGGGGGAGCCCTATCTCCGAGTCTGCACCGCCGTCGGCCCGGACGGCAAGTTTATCGCGGGCGCCGACACGTGCGTTGATTGGACGTCGAACTCCGCAAGCGATTACGGAGCGACGGGCGAACCCGCCGCAACTGACAGGTTTTGGACGGACAATGAATCGGTCGCTACCTGCGAACACGATAGTGCTGAAAATCGATCGGTTCCGGTTTTCTCCAACTACTTCTATTGCTTCGAACAGTAGAATACGGACGAGGCCACCATCCTCGACCTTGGCGGCGCGTGGCCTCGGCGACGCGCCGCCTCCCCCGCCCGAGCGCATCAGCGTGCGGGCGGGTCTTCTTTTCACCCGCGAGCACGAAAATACCCCGCCGATGGCGGGGTCGTTCGTCACAGAGGTGCCCGTCGACATTCGTCGGGTACCGGGATTGCAAGTACGCCATGCGTCCATATGCTCGACCAACGCCGCCCGGACGACCTGGTCGTCGTCACGAAATTCGATCGGCGGGCACGCTCGCTCGAGCATTTGATCGACATTGTCGAGACGACACGCGCCCGAGAGGCTGCCTTCCGCTCGCTGGCCGAAGCCACCGATACGACGATGCCGGCGGGGTGATTGATCTTCCATGTCTTCGGCTCGATCGCCGAGCTCGAGCGCGAGCGGATAGGTGAACGAACCAGGGTAAAGACTCGCGGCCGCACACGAACGCGGGCGCGTGGGTGGGCGACCGCTGGTGCTAGCCATCGAGCGGAAGTTCGAGCTCGGTCGCCCGCGGGACCAGGAGGGTCGGCCCATCGGCGAAATCGCGCACATTTTCAACGTCAGCACCGCGACTATTCGGCGAGTACCGTTCTACTCGCGCCCGAAGGGCTAATATACCGGCGGCGGCGAAAATGGGTCACACCCGGACAAACCCGGCGATAGCCTCCATGACCGGAGTCACCTGAAAGCGGAAACTCATATTCTGGTGATGTGCGATCCGACGCGTAGTGGGATCATCCATTAGGCAATGGTTCGCGGTCACGATCGTCTTCCCCATCCGGCGGGCCCTCGGCGTCGGTTCCTTGTCGTCGTCGCGCGTCCCCCGGGCCGTGCGCGGCGAGCCGAAGGGCGACCGGCCACGCGCCACGAGCGCCCGCGCGTGGCGGAATCCGCCTCGCTACGGGCGGCATTTCGACAAGAAATGACGAGTCGGTGGTTCGTTTTTGATAATTCTGAATATATGGAAATTATACAATATATTGACATCAATAAAAGTTTCGGGTCGACGTCGCGGACGGCGGGCTTGTTTTGTCACTTTTCCCGATTCCCGGCGGGCGAAATCGAGACGGCGAATTCGACTGAGAGGTTGAAATTCAATCGATGAGGGAGCCGCCCCAATGTCGTCATTGCCAACGAGCGAAGCGAGCGTGGCGATCCAGTGGATCTCGATGCCATCCGACCACGTCGACAAGCTTGCATCAACGCTGGACCGCCAAGGGGCTTCGCGCCAGCGCGATGACAATGGCGTTTGTATGCCGTTGAAGAGTCACTTCGTCCGCTCGCCGGTATTATTCCCCCTGGAGCGCCCGCCAGACCCGCTCCGGCGTCGCCGGCATGTCGAGGGGCCCGGCCTGGGCTCCGAGCGCGTCGCGGATCGCGTTCATCAATGCGCCGGGCGCTCCCGTCGTGGCGCTTTCGCCCGCCCCCTTCACGCCCAATGGATTGTCGGTCTCCGGCTGCTCGTTCAAGGCCACGGCCAGCGCGGGCAGGTCGTCGGCGCGGGGCAGAGGATAGTCCATGAAGCTGCCGCTCGGCATCTGGCCGGTCTCGGGATCGTAGACCACCTCCTCCAGCAGGGCCTGGCCCAGGCCCTGGGCGGCGCCCCCGTGGATCTGGCCGTCGACGATCATCGGATTGATCGCCCGGCCGACGTCGGCCACCACCGAGTGGCGGTCGATTGTCACCCTGCCGGTCGCGGGATCGACGCTCACCTCCGAGACATGGCAGCCGTTGGAATGGGTCTGCCGCTCGGTGACGAAATCTATGGCGCCGGCCAGCCGCTCGCCGCGCCCGGCGGCGAAGCCCGCGACCTCGGCGAGCGGGACCGTCCGGTCGGTGCCGGCGACGGTAAAGCGGCCGTCGCGGTATTCGATGTCGCTGGCCGAGACCTCCAGCATCTCCGAGGCGAGTTCACGGCCGAGCGCCACCATCTTTTCCGCTCCGCCGACGACCGCGCCGCCGCCGATCCGGGCGGAACGCGAGCCGTGCGAACCCGCGCCGCGCGCCACCCGGTCGGTATCGCCGAAGACGACGTTTATCGCCGCGAAATCGATGCCCAGCCGGTCGGAGAGAACCTGGGCATACATGGTCGCGTGGCCCATGCCGAAGTCCTGGGTGCCGACCAGCGCGGTGACGGTGCCGTCGCCGTTGGCGACGATTTCGGCGAACTCGCCCGGCACGCCGCCGTCGTTCTCGACATAGAGGGCGAGGCCGATGCCCTTTCGGACGCCGCCGGACGCCGCCGCCTCGCGCCGGGCTTTGAAACCGGGCCAGTCGGCCAGCTCGACCGCGCGCTCCAGGTTGATGGCGAATTCGTAGACGGCGCCGCCCGGCGTCTCCCAGGGCATTTCGGCCTGCGCGACGATGTTGCGGCGGCGAAGTTCCACCCGGTCGATCCCGCTCGCCCGCGCCGCCGCGTCGACCAGTCTCTCCATCAGATAGTTGCTTTCCACCCGGCCGACGCCCCGGTAGGCGGCGTGCGGCGCCGTGTTGGAAAAGACCCCGCGCATGGCGATGTGGCCCAAGGGAATGCGGTAGGGCCCACCCAATGTCGGGGCCAGATAGGCGACCATCACCCAGATATTGCGGCCGCCGAGATAGGCGCCATGGCGCCAGTCGATGCCGGCGCGAAGCGCGGTGAACCGCCCCTCGGCGTCGAGCGCCAGTTCGCCGCGCAGCAGATGGTCCCGCGCCTGGTAGTCGGTCAGGAAAGATTCGCTCCGTTCCGCGCGCCACTTGACCGCCCGGCCCAGGCGCCTGGCGGCGACCAGCAGCACGGGATACTCGGGATAGACCGGATTGCGCGCGCCGAAGCCGCCGCCCATGTCGGGCACCACAACGCGCAGCCGATGCGTCTCGATCCCCATCAGCCCGGCGATGCCGTCCCGCATGCCATGGGCCGACTGGCAGCCGCAGCGAAGCGTCCAGCGCCCCCCGCCCTCGTCATATTCGGCCAGCGCGGCGCGCGGCTCCATGAAGGCGATGGCGACCCGGTTGTTCACCAGCTCGATCCTGGCGACATGGGCCGCCTCGGCGAAGGCCGCATCCGTCGCCGCCGCGTCGCCCCGTTCCTGGAAGAAGGAGAGGTTGTCGGGCTTGTCGTCCCAGACCTTGGGCGCGCCCTCGGCGAGTGCCTGGCCCATATCGATCACCGGGGTGAGTAGCTCATAGTCAATCGCGACCAGCTCCGCCGCGTCGGCCGCCGCCTCCAGGCTGTCGGCGACGACGCAGGCGACGGGCTCGCCCAGATAGCGCGCGACGTCGCGGGCAAGGGGATACTGGTCCGCCTCCGCGGCCGGGCCGTCCGGCCCGCGGGCGACGTCGAAGGGCGGCGCGTTGGAAAGGGAGGGGATCGCATTCGGGATTTCCTCGGCGATATCGCCGGCCGTCACCACGAGCAGCACTCCCGGCGCCGCCCGCGCGTCATCGGCGTCGATCGCCACGATCCGGGCATGCGCGTGGGGCGAGCGGACGAAAACCGCATGGACCTCGCCCTCCGCGACCAGGTCGTCGGTGAAGCTGCTTCGGCCCCTGAGAAACCGCACGTCCTCGACCCGCGCCACGCGCTCGCCGATCCCCTTGTCCCCCGCCATCCCGTCGCTCTTCCAGCGCAGCCTAATTTTGCTACGCTCGGACCCTAACGGAGAGAGGGCCCATGTTCGACCAGTTCGTCACCTTCCTCTACACGGAGGACCCCGAGGCGAGCCGCGTCTTCTATGAAGAGACGCTCGGCCTCGCCCTCGCCTTCGACGAGGGCGAGTGCCGCATCTACCGGGTGGCGGGGGAGGCCTTTCTCGGCATCTGCCACCCGCGCGAGGGCCGCCTGGTCTCGCCGGACGGCATCACCGTCACCCTGGTCACCGACGACGTCGACGGTTGGCACGCGCGGCTCCTTGCCAAGGGCGTCGTCTTCGAGAAGGCGCCTGCCTTCGATTCCCGCTTCAACATCCACAACTGCTTCCTCCGGGATCCCGACGGGCATCTCCTGGAGATCCAGAAGTTCCTCGATCCTGGATGGCCGAAGCCGGGATCCGGATGAGCCACGACTCGCCGGGCCTCGTCGCCTTGGCTTCATGCCAGAGCGATCGACCATGGTCACGATGCGCGCCGGTGCCATCCGTGGGACCATGTCTTCGCCGTCGATGGCGGTAAGCGGGAGGTCGGTTGTGCGCAATATACTGGTACCGTTGCTATTCGGCTTGGCGTGCGCCTCGACCGTTCACGCCCAAATGCCCGTCGACATGCGGGGGTTGGCGGACCCCGTGGCAGTGGCGAGCCGGGCCTTGGCCTTCGGCGCGCCGGACGAGGCCCGCGCGGCGATCGACGTCTTGCAACGGCGGGGCGAGGCGGACGTCGTCGCCACGGTGATCCTGGCGATGCGCTTTCGCGAGGATCTCGGGCCCGACTATCTGGCCCTCTTCGAGGCGCTGACGGGCGCGAAGGTCGAGGGCTGGCATCAGGCCATGCTCTGGCAGCAGGGCCACCCGGAGGCGCGACCGCACGCGAGCTACCGAGTGCTGAAGCTCGCCATGTTCGAGCGGATCGACCGGGCCTTCCGGGTGCTGCTCGGGGGCGAGCGCTCGGACCCCGACAAGATGGAGATCCGGCTGGAAGAGCTCACCTGGGGCGGGGTGCGCTTTGACGGCATCCCCTCGCTCGACGATCCGAAGATGATTCCCGCCGCCGAGGCGGGGTACCTGCTGGACGACGACCTCGTCTTCGGCATTGCGATCAACGGCGACCACCGGGCCTATCCACTCCGCGTCATGGGCTGGCACGAGATGTTCAACGACACGATCGGCGGCGTGCCGGTGGCGCTCGCCTACTGCACGCTCTGCGGCGCCGGCATCCTGTTCGAGACCAAGCTGGAGGGCCATGCCCCGTCGTTGGTCTTCGGCTCCTCGGGCTTCCTCTATCGTTCCAACAAGCTGATGTTCGACCGCACCACCTTCAGCCTCTGGAACCAGTTCACGGGCGAGCCGGTGAACGGCCCTTTCCGCGGCAGTGGAATCAAGCTGAAAATCCGACCGGTGCTGACCACGACCTGGTCCGACTGGAAGGCGCGCCACCCCGCTACCACCGTCCTCTCGCTCGAAACGGGGCACGAGCGCGACTACCGCTCCGGCGTCGTCTACCGGGACTATTTCGACAGCCCCGATCTCATGTTCCCCGTCGCCGTCGCCGACGAGAGCCGCCTGAAACGCAAGGACCGGGTCTTTGCCATGCGCGAGGTGGGCGCGGCCAGAGCCTGGCCGCTCGACGTTTTCGAAGGTGGAGCGGTGATCAACGATGCGGTCGGCGACAGGCGCGTGGTGCTGATCGGCGATGGCGCGAAGCGGACCGTCCGCGCCTACTACCGGGGCGAGGCCGAATTCAGCGCCGGCGAGGCCCAGGACCGCCCGAAGGGTCCGGGCGGCATCTGGACCGTTACCGAGGACTTTCTGGAGGGCCCGAAGGGCGAGCGGCTGCCCCGCGCGCCCGGTCACCTCAGCTACTGGTTCGCCTGGGCAGACTACATGGGCGCGCAAAGCACCCTCTACGGTGCTAAACGATGACCGGACCCGACAACGGATGAGGAGGTGCCGCCATGAGCTGGAACAACATCACCATCGCCCGCGAGGGCGCGGTCGCCACCGTGTGTTTCGATAGGGGCGAGCGGCTGAATGCCTTCGACGCGAGGCTGACCGAGGAACTGACCGAGGTGGCGCTGGGTTTCCACCGGGATGACGAGATCCGCGCCGTGGTGCTGACCGGAACAAAACGGGCGTTTTCCGCCGGTGCCGACGTCAAGGAGGCGCCGGAGACGGGCGGCCTGCTGGCGGAGCGGCGGCGCAGCCATCTCGGCCGGCACATGTGCCGCGCCTGGGAGGAAATGCCGCAGATCACCGTTGCGGCGATCGATGGTCTCGCCGTTGGCGGCGGTGTCGCCCTGCCCCTGGCGCTCGACTGGCGGGTCATGGCGGAAGACGCCTATTTCTACGTCCCCGAGGTCAAGCTGGGGGTCAATCTGCAATGGCAGACCATTCCGCGTCTGGTCGCCCTGGTCGGGCCGGCCCGGGCCAAGCGGATCGCCATCCTGTGCGAACGCATGGAGGCGGCCCAGGCGTTGGAATGGGGCCTGGTCGACGAGGTGGCGCCGGCGGGGGGCGCCGTGCCGGCCGCCCAGGCGCTGGCGGCCCGCGCGGCGGAGATGCCAATGCCGGCCGCCGCCATGGTCAAGGAGGCGGTGAATACCGCGGCCAACGCGCTGCTCCACGCCACCGCGGCGATGGACGCCGATGTTGCCCTGCTGCTCCGCAATTCCGAGGAAACCCAACGGCTATGGGACGATATGCGGGACGGCGGCAAGTCCGGCTGAGGCCGGCATCATGAAGACCTTCGCATCGCTCGTCCTGGCGGTGGTCGTCGTGCTCGCCGTGCTGGCGGCGAACCGGGGCGAGGCGCATGTGGGCCATGGCCACCGGGAGGACGTGGCCAAGTTCGGCCTCCGCTTCCGCACCTCGACGATGCAGGCCATGAGCATCCACATGGGCCTCCTGGCGGCCGAGAAGAAGGGCGACATCACGCTGGAGGCGGCGGACCGGAAGGCGCATGGCGAAGCGGTCCGCGCGCTCTCCATCCTGGTCGTCGACCTGTTCCAGCGGGATACCTCCGACCACACCCGTTCCAAGCCCGAAATCTGGTCCGAGTGGGATCGGTTCGCCGCGATGTCGAAGGCCCTGGAGATGGCGTCGATCAGGCTGGCCGAGGCGACGAGGGGTGGAGAAGGTGCCCGAATTGGCGCGGCGGTCGATGCCGTCGGCAAGGCCTGCGGCGCCTGCCACAAGGCGTTCCGCAAGCCGCGCCGGCGCTGATACCGAATTGCGATGAGCATTACTCATCGCAATTCGGCGAACGCGACCGCGCCCCCGAGCTTATGCGAGGAAAAGCCCGCGTGGCGTTTGAACGCGCGGGCTTCTCATTAACGAGAACCTGGATAGAGGTCTCGGCAGGCGTGGCCGTCGCCCTTGGCGCCGGGCGCCTCGGTGCATTCGCCGTTCAGGATGGCGCCGCCGAAATCCTGCACGGCGGAGTAGACCACGGCGGCGGTGATCGTCGCGGCGACGATCGCCATCGGCGCATTGGCGCCCCGGTAACCCCGAATGACCCGCCACAGTCCGGCAAAGGAGATCAGCACCGCGACCGGCACCAGGGCGACCGCCAAGTCGATGTAAATGAAGCTCAGCGCAGCGCAGCCGATCGAGATCACGGCGAACAGCATGCCGCGCTTGTCGAAGGTTTTGGGCGGATCCGGCGGGGGGGGGGGTACTCATTCGGCGACCGGCATTCCAAACTCGGGGGCGCCGATCCTAGCCAAAGTCCGGGGAAGCGTCGAGGCGGCGGCGCACCCTCTCAAGGCCCGAAATCCTGCGCCGTCACATCGAAGCCATAGAGCCAGAGGTGGGCCTCGCGGTGGCGGTCCAGGCGCTCGGCGATGTCGCCGCGTTCGGCGTCGTGGAAGAAGGAGATGTTGTCGCGCGACATGGCCTGCACCGTCGCCGTCCGCTCCAGGCGCAGCATCTCGTAGCGTTTGAGCGCGCGCGGCGGATCGTCGCCATCGGCTTCGAGGCAGGCGGCGAGGGTATGGGCGTCCTCCAGCGCCATCACCGCGCCCTGGGCCATGAAGGGCAGCATCGCGTGGCAGGCGTCGCCCAGCAGCGTCACCGGGCCATCGCTCCAGGCCGGCAGCGGATCGCGATCGAAGAGGCCCCAGCGAAAACAGCGTCGCGCGGCGTGGATCAGCGTCTGGATGTCCGCGTGCCAGCCGTCGAAAACGCGCAGGAACTCGGCCCGCTCGCCCACCGCGGACCAGGATTCCTCGTGCCAGGCGTCCCGTTCCATGACGCCGACGCAGTTCACCAGCGCCCCCCGGCGCAGGTAATAATGCACGAAATGCCCGCCGACCCCGATCCAGTTGGAGGCGACGGGGCGGACAAGGTCCTCGGGCAGGTCGCGGGTCGGCACGGTCGCCCGCCAGGCGACGCAACCCGTGAAGCGCGCCGCCAGGCGTCCATGCACCGCCTCGCGGATGGTGGAATGGATGCCGTCGGCGCCGACCACCACGTCGCCGGCGACGTCCTGGCCGGACTCGGTCCGAACCGCCACGCGCCCGCCCACCGTCTCGAGCCCCACCACCTTGGCGCCGAGGCGGATCGAATCGGGCGCGGCCCGGCGCACGGCGTCGACCAGCACGCCATGAAAGTCGGCCCGGTGCAGGTGGTAGTAGGGGAAGCCGAAACGCTCCAGGCTCGCCTGGCCGAGGGGCCGGGTGCTCAGGGTCTCGCCGCTCTTCCAATGGCGGACCTCGCCCCGTTCCGGCGTGAAGGCGACCTCGGCCAGCGCGTCCGCGAGCCCCAGATGGTGCAGCACCCGGGCACCGTTGGCGCTGATCTGTACCCCGGCCCCGACCTTGCCGAGTTCCGCCGCCTGCTCCAGCACCGTGACGCGGAAACCGGCCCTGGCGAGCGCCAGGGTCGCGGCCAAACCGCCGAGACCGGCGCCGACGACGATGATTTCGGGCGAGTTGAGGGACATGGGCAACCTCCGTGCATGGGCACGCCATGATATCGCCATGGCGGCGGAGCGTGGGCGATGTTAGTACTGGCGATCATGAATGATGGCGCCCCCGGCCAGCCCGGGACTCGCAACAGCGACCACTGGCTTGCCGAGGCCTTCGTGGTGGAGGAACCTGGCCCATGAGTGATTCAAGTCTCGGTCGGTCCGTGCCCCGGCGCGAGGATCCGCGCTTCCTCGCGGGGCGCGGCGTCTTTACCGACGACATCGCGATTGCGGGGGCCCTGACCGCCGTCGTGCTGCGCTCGCACCACGCCCATGCCGAGATCCGCTCGATCGATACCGCCGAGGCGCGGGCGGTCGCGGGCGTCGTCGCCGTCCATACCGAGGCCGACCTCGCCGCCGAGGAAATCGGCGAGCTGCCCTGCCACGTCGCCTTCCGCAAGCCGGCGCCCGTCAACGTGCCGCCGCGCCCGGCGCTGGCCCGGGGCCGGGTGCGTCATGTCGGCGACCCGGTCGCCTTCGTGGTGGCCGAAAGCCGCGAGGCGGCGCTCGATGCGCTGGAACTGATCGAGGTCGATTACGAGGAACTGCCGGCGCTGGTCGATCCCCTCGACGCGATGGCCGAGGGCGCGCCCGTGCTTTGGTCGGAGGCGCCGGGGAATTTGTCCCATTACCTGGAACTGGGCGACCCGCAAGCCGTCGCGGCGGCAATGGCGGGCGCCGCGCATGTCGTGGAGGCCGAGGTCGACAACCACCGCGTAGTCGCCGCGCCGATCGAGCCGCGCGCGGCGATCGCCGAATACGACGCGGGCACGGACGTCATGACCTTGACCGCCACCGCGCAGGGGGTCCACGGCATCCACCGACAGCTCGTCGCGGACATTTTCAAAATCGCGCCCGAACGCCTGGTGGTCCGCGCGCCCGACGTCGGCGCCGGCTTCGGCCTCAAGAACTTTCTCTATCCGGAATTCGTCCTGATTCTTTTCGCCGCGCGCCGCCACGGCCGGCCGGTGCGCTGGGTGGCGGAGCGGGTCGACGAGTTCCTCGGCGCCGCCCACGGCCGCGACATTCGAACGACGGCGCGCCTCGCCCTCGACGCCGACGGCAATTTCCTGGCGCTTCACGCCAGCCTCGTCGCCAACCTCGGCGCCTATCTGTCGGGCAACGGGCCCGGCATGTCGACCAACTCGTCCTCGACGGCGATGGGCGGCATCTATGCCATTCCCGCCGTGCACATGGAGAGCCGGGGCGTCTTCACCAACACCACGCCGATCGATGCCTACCGGGGCGCCGGCAAGCCCGAGGCCAACTTCCTGATCGAGCGGCTGATCGACATCGCGGCGCGGCAAACGGGACGCGATCCGGTCGAACTCAGGCTGAAGAACGCGATCCGACATTTTCCCCATGTCGGCGCGCTGGGCTTCGAGATCGACTGTGGCCGCTTCACCGACGTCATCGAGGCCGCCGTCCGGGCGGCGGACCGGGACGGCTTCGAGGCGCGCCGGCGGCGTTCCGCCGAGGCCGGGCGATTGCGTGGCATGGGCGTCGCGTGCTTTCTCGAAACCTCGCGCGGCGCGCCCGGCGAGGGGGCGGAACTCCGCTTCATCGAGGACGGGACGGTCGAAATCCGCATTGGCACCGACGGCATCGGCCAGGGCCACGAGACCACCTATCCCCGGATCGCCGCCGACCGTTTGGGCCTGGCCGAGGATCGTTTCCGCCTGGTGCAGGCCGACACTTCCCTGGTCCGCGAGGGACACGGCCACGGCGGCGCCCGGTCCATGCACATGGGCGGCACCGCCCTGGTGATGGCGGCCGAGGCGGTGATCGGGAAGGGCCGGGGCGTCGCCGCCAGTCTGTTGCAGGCGGGCGAGGCGGAGGTGAGTTTCACCGACGGTGCCTTCCACGCGGGCGCGCGGCGGGTCGGCCTCGACGAGGTGGCGGCGGCGGCGCGCGAGATGCTGGGCGCGGACGGCGACGGCAACCTCGGCCTCGACAGCTTCGTCCACAACGACGAGGACCGCTTCACCTTTCCCAACGGCTGCCAGGTCGCCGAGGTCGAGATCGATTCCGAGACCGGCCATGTCGGCCTCGAACGCTATCTCGCGGTGGACGATTACGGCCGCCTGATCGATCCCCGCCTCGCGACCGGCCAGGTCCAGGGCGGCTTGGCCCAGGGCATCGGCCAGGCAATGTGGGAACGGATCGCCTACGATGCCGACTCGGCCCAGCTGTTGAGCGCCAGTTTCATGGACTACGTCGTGCCCCGTGCCATGGACCTGCCGGACCTGGAGGTACATTTCGAGCCGACGCCGACGGCGATCAATCCCTTGGGGGTCAAGGGCGCCGGCCAGGCGGGCTGCATCGGCGCCTCCCAGACCATCATGAACGCGGTGCTGGACGCGCTCGCGCCCCATGGCGTCGAACATCTGGACATGCCGGCGACGCCGGAAAAGGTCTGGCGCGCGATCCAGGCGGCGAGGGGGGCATGAGGGTTCAGCCTTCCCGTTCGAAGATGTCCTTGACGAAGGGCATCGATTTCCAGGCGGGATCGGGCGGCTCGTGGCCCTCGCGGGGGATATGGACCGAAGTCTCCTCCACCGCCAGCTTCGGGATGTAGCGTGGGCAGTTGGTAAAGATGTGCTCCGCCGTCACCCGGATCAGCCGCTTGGCGCCGGGGAGGCCGGCGATGGCGCCGGCCGACTCGTCGATCTCCGCCCGGCCGTTGACCCGCAGCCGCATGGCGTTGTTGAAGAGCGCGCCATCGAAGCGGATGAACAGCAGCCCGACCCGGGAATTGCGCAGGATGTTGCCGAGGCTCCGGTACATCCGGTTGCCGTCGTAGTCCGGCCAGGCGATCCGGTTGTCGCCGACCACCCGGACGAAACCGGGATCGCCCCCCTTGAAAGAGCAGTCGACGCTCTCCTCGCTCGCGGTCGAGAGGAAGAAGAAGGGCGAGGTCTCGATGAATTGCCGGTCCTCGTCGTTGAACGCCGTCCGCCGGCGGTTCTCGGCCAGGCGGTCGGGCACCTCGCGCCCCTCCCAGCGGTCCTGAAGTTCGCGCATGCCGTCGTGGTAGAAGTCCATGATTTCGTTCCCGAATGTTTTCTTTCTCGGCGCATTTCCCGATCGGCGCATCGGAGCTTGATCGACCGTCGCGAAACGGGCCGTGTCTCCCGCCCCGGGGATCGTACAAATTCGACGCCGCTTCGCCAGCAACGAAAACTATGGTGACCGGATCTTGAAACCAGACACGAGAGGGTACACTCCACCGGGTAGTTGGACCGGGGCGGCGGGGTGGCCGGGAATTACCGAAGTAACCACCTGGCGAAAGACCCCGGCTGAGAAGGGAGCGGGAGCATGAAGTTCGTGATGGCGGTGATCAAGCCGCACAAGCTCGACCAGGTCCGCGACGCGCTGACCGAGGTCGGCGTCCACGGCATGACGGTGAGCGAGGTCAAGGGCTATGGCCGCCAGGGCGGCCATACCGAGATCTATCGCGGCGCCGAATATGTCGTGAGTTTCCTGCCGAAGATCAAGATCGAGGTCGTGGTCGAGGATGGCCGCGTCGACCAGGCGGCCGCCCACACCGGCCAGATCGGCGACGGCAAGATCTTCGTCTACGACGCCACCCGGGCGGTCCGCATCCGCACCGGCGAGGAAAACGACGAGGCGCTGTGAATAGCCGACGGAAACGCCGCCATCGGCAATGCAGACGGTGACGGGGCCGAATTCGCGCTCCGATGCCCGATAGTGCTATTGTTTTTTGGCGTTTGGGAAAATCTGGACTCGAAAAAGCGGGCCCAGGTCGAATACGCAAGGGAGGATTGGATATGATCGGCATGCTCAGGCTAGGCATCGTGGCCGTTGCGTTCACCTTTGGAGTGGCGTCGGGGCTGAGTCCGGCGTCATCGAAAACCCTGATGAACATCGGCTACGCGACGAGTGACGCGCATCCCTACGGCACCTTTATGAACACATTCGCGGAGCGATTTTCTAACTTCACCGGTGGCACGGTGAAGGTCAAGGTTCATTGCTGCTTCAAGATGGGCGGTGAACAAGACATGTTCAAGAAGCTCCAACTCGGCACCCTGGACGGAACCATGATCGCGCAAAACAACGCGGGTCCCTTCTATCCCAAGATCGATTTGCTGGTGTTGCCCTACATGTTCCAGAGCTACGAGCACGCCATCCGGGTCATCGACGGTCCCGTCGGGCAGATGATATGGGGCGATATGCCGAAGGACGCCGGCGTCCACATGGTAAAGATCCCCTATGTGGTCTTCCGCCACCTCTACAACACCAAGCAAGCGATCAACAGCATCGAGGATTTCAAGCCCCTGAAGTATCGCGTGCCGAAGAACGTGGTGATGGTCGACACCTACAAGGCCTTCGGATCGGATCCGATACCTCTGGCGTGGTCCGAGACCTTGACGGCGGTCCAGACCGGCACGGTCGACGGCGGCGACCTGCCTATCGACGGCATTTACACGCAGAAGTTCTATGAAGTCGCCAAGCACATTGCCTATACCGGACATTTCGCCCTGACACCGGTATTCGGCGTAAGCGACAAGTTCATGAAGAAGCTCACCGCCGCGCAGATGGAGTCCTTCGACCTGGCGGTCGAGATCGCCACCGACGCCGCCCGAAGACACGCCTTGAACGCCGAAAGCCAGTATGTGAGCAAGCTGAAGAAAGCGGGCGTCAAGTTCACCAGCCCCGACAAAACGCCGTTCATCGCGGCCGCGGCCAGGGTCCACGCGGCCTTCGCCGAGAAGCGGGGTGTCGCCTACGTCAAGCTGATCGAGGCGATCAAGGCCGAGGCCAAGTGAGCGGCTGAACGAGGCGCGGCGGGACACCAGCCTTCGGGCGGGGCGTCCCGCCCTCCCCGGCCCAACCGATAGTCACTGATTGAGCCGTTCAACATGTCGATGTTCGCGCGCATCTGGCCATTTCTGGAGCGACGCACCGAGGAAGTGATCGCCGGCGCCTGCATCGTGGTGATGACCGGGCTCGTCTTCTTCCAAGTGGTGATGCGCTATGTCTTCCATGCGCCGGTCTCGTGGTCGGACGAGATCGCGGTCTACGCCATGCTGTGGTCCGTGTATCTCTCCACCTCTTGGGCGGTCAGGGAGCGCGCGCATATCCGGGTGATGAACCTGATCAATCTGTTTCCCGGCACGTTCCGCCTCGTCATGACGATATTGAGCGATCTGGTCTGGTTCGTGTTCGCCATTTTCCTGACTTGGCAGAGCATCCTGCTGGACTATTCGATGTGGGTGCGGCCTTTCGATTCACCCGCCCTCGGCATTGCCCAGAAATGGCCCTATCTATGCCTGGCGGTCGGCTTCTGCCTGATGACGGCCCGGTTGATCCAGATCTATTATCGGTGGTTCCGCTTCGGCGATTCGATTCTGGAGGCGCCGGAGGGCGAATTGACGATCCATGAATGAAGTCTGGATCATGTTCGCCGTTCTAGTCGGCGCCATCGCCTTCGGGGTGCCGATCCCGATCGCGGTGGCGATCGGCACCATCGTCGGCTATTTCCTGATCGACATTCCCTTCGTCGCCCTGGCCCAGGCGATGTATACCGGGGTCGAGCCGTTTCCCTTGCTGACGGTACCGCTCTTCGTCTTCGCGGGCTCGCTGATGGAACGCGGCGGCCTCGCGCTCCGGATCGTCTCGATCGCGCAATCGATGATCGGCAACTACACGGGCAGCCTGGGTCTGGTCGCAGTGCTGGGCTGTACCTTCTTCGCGGCGCTGTCGGGCTCGGGACCGGCGACCACCGCGGCGATCGGCGCGGTGATGATTCCCGCGATGATCCGCGAGCGCTACGACCCCGCCTTCGGCGGCGCCATCGCGGCTTCGGGCGGCGCGCTCGGCAGCCTGATACCGCCTTCGAACCTGATGATCATCTTCGGCATCGTTTCGGACAACTCGATCCCGAGACTGTTCCTTGCCGGCATCCTCCCCGGCATCGTCGCCAGCGCGCTGCTGATGTTCTGCACCTGGATAATCGCCAAGCGACGCGGCTACGGCGGCGCCCAGGACGAATTCGCCTGGCGGCGGGTCGGCGCCGCCACCTGGGACGGCAAGTGGGCCATCGGCGCGCCCGTGCTGATCCTGGGAGGGATTTATTCCGGCGCCTTCACGCCGACCGAAGCGGCCTCCGTCGCGGTCGTCTATGCCTTCCTGGTTGGGTTTTTCATTCACCGTGAATTGACCCTGAAAGACGTTCGGGACTGTCTGAGGACGACGGCCATGATCTCGGGCGCGGTGCTCATCATCGTCGGGCCGGCCAAGGCCTTCGGCGAGCTCATGAGCCTGATGGACGTCCCGGCGTTGATCGGCGAGTTCTTGGGCGATTTCACCGAAAGCAGCTTCGTCCTGATGATGGTGATCTCGGTAATCTTAATCATCACCGGGATGTTCCTGGAATCGATCGCCCAGATCATCCTGTTGACGCCATTGATGCTGCCGATCGCGACGTCGGTCGGAATCGACCCGATCGTATTCGGAATTCTGATGGTAATTGCCTGCGAAATTGGCTTTCTGACTCCGCCGGTCGGTGCCAACCTGTTCGTCGCCGCCCGATTGACCAATCTCGGGATCGATCGAATTTCGCTCGCGGTGCTGCCTTTCCTCCTGACCTATGTCATCGTCATCATCCTGATCTCGGTGTTCCCGGATCTGGTCCTGTTCCTTCCCGGGCTGGCGTACGACTGAATTCGAATGCAGTAGGGCCAATGGTCTCGAAGCCTCGAGCGCCGCTTACCGGCAACTCGCTTTGCCGCATGCCGGAGATCCGCTACAATGAGGGCAGGGTCATCCTCAAGTTCCGTTTCGGGAGCGAGATCATGAACTATGAACATATCGGCGTGACGCCGGTTTCCGGCGCCTTGGGTGCCACGATCGACGGCGTGAACCTCGCCGAAACCTTGAGCGACGAGGTCGTGAAGGAAATTCGCGACGCCTTGCTGGAGAACTTGGTGATTTTTTTCCGCGATCAAGAGATCACCACGGAACAGCAAATTGCGTTTTCCCGCCGGTTCGGAGATATGGATATTCACGATTTCGCGGTGGGCATGCCGGACTATCCCGAGATTATTCGGGTCGTCAGGTTGCCCGACGCCGCAGGCGCCAACTTCGGCGGCGAATGGCATTCCGATGTCACCTATCAGGAACGCCCGGCGCTGGGCTCGGTGCTGTATGCCGTGGAGGTGCCGCCGCGCGGCGGCGACACGTTGTTCGCCAATCAATACATGGCTTACGAGACCCTGTCGGAGGGTATGCGCGACATGCTGGATGACCTCAAGGCGGTCCACAGCGCGGCGCGTACGTATGGCGTCAACGGTCGCGCGGCTCAGGACACCACCGGGTATACGCGGTCGATGAATGTACGGCCCGACGAGAAGGCGGAGGAACGGGCGTTGCACCCGGTGGTCCGCACCCACCCCGAAACCGGACGCAAGTGCCTGTTCGTCAACCGTTCCTTTACCGAGCGCTTCGAAAATATGAGCGTGGAGGAAAGCCAGCCCCTGCTGGAATATCTCTATCGGCATGCCTCGGGGGAGATCTTCACCTGCCGCTTTCGTTGGGAGCGGGGCTCGGTCGCGTTTTGGGACAACCGCTGCGTCCAGCACCATGCCCTCACCGACTACGCCGGCTTTCGGCGTGAGATGCACCGGGCCACTATCACCGGCGAACGTCCCCACTGAGGGGTGACGCCCAGGCGTACCGCCCCCGGAAATCGTGAAAATTGGCCATCGGCCGCCCCGAAAGGGAAGCACCCTTGGCGCTGATCGTCTTTGACTGCGACGGCACCCTGGTCGACAGCCAGCCGCTGATCGCTCGGACCATGGCCGCCGCCTTCCGTGATCACGACCTGGAGGCGCCGTCGGCGACGCGGACCGGCCGCATCGTCGGCATGGCGCTGGAGCACGGCATCGAAGTGTTGCTGCCGGCGGGCGGCCCCGACCCACGCGACGTCGCCGCGACATACCGCCGAATATACCAGCGTCTGGTAGCCGAGCCGGGGGTGATTCCCCGCGCCTTCGATGGGCTGGTGGACTTGCTGGCGGCGCTGGACGGGGGCGGGACCCTGCTCGGCGTCTGCACCGGACGCGCGCGCCGCTCGCTAGGGCCGATCCTGGCCCACAATCGCATCGAGGATCGCTTCGTCACCCTCCAGACCGGCGACTTGCATCCGGGAAAGCCGCATCCGGCGATGCTGGAGACGGCGCTGGCCGAGGGCGGGGTGGCGCCGACGGCGGCGCTGATGATCGGGGATGCCACCTTCGACATGGAGATGGCGCGCAACGCCGGCGTCGCCGCGATCGGCGTCGCCTGGGGCGCACACGAGCCGGCCGAGCTGATCGACTCCGGCGCGCGCGCGGTCGCGGAGGATGTCGCGAGCCTGGGGGGCCTGATCGACGACTGGCTGGCGGGGGGCCCTTGAAGCGGTTTCACGAGGCCGTGGCCGTCCGGACGCTCGACGGTGGCGGCCACGAAATCGCTCTCGACGGCCGGCCGGTGCGCACGCCACTGCGCGCCGCGCTACGCCTGCCGACGCTCGCGCTCGCAGAGGCCGTGGCCAAGGAATGGCGGGCCCAAGGCGATGAGATCGATCCCGCCTCGATGCCGATGCTGACACTCGCCAACACGGCGATTGACCGGGTCGGGCTGGATCGCGATCGCGCGATCGACACCATCGCCGTCTATGGCGAGACGGACATGATCAGTTATCTGGCGGACGAGCCGCCGGCCCTGGTCCAGGCCCAAGCGGCGCGTTGGATTCCAATCCGCGAGTGGCTTCTCGACTCGCACGGGATCGAATTGCTGGCGACCGCCGGCATCATGCCGCTGACCCAGGCGCCCGAGACGCTCCACCGCCTTCGCCTGCTGGTCGAGGCGCTCGACGACATGGAGGTCACGGCGCTGCACGAATTCACCACTCTTTCGGGTTCCATCGCCATCGCCCTGGCCCTCGCCTCGGGCCGAATCGATGCCGAGGTGGCCTGGACGGCGGCGGAGGTCGACGAAACGCACCAAGCCGAGCTCTGGGGACGGGACGAGGAAGCGGAAGCCCGGCGCCGGCGCCGCGGCACGGCCTTTCGGGATGCCGCGCGGTTCCTGGAACTCGCCCGAGGTGGACGGGCGCGGGACCCCTCAGTATAAGTCGCGAGCCCTCGGCGAGGGCCCCTCGGGCGGGACCAGGCGAGATGTTCGATATACGTTGGATACGCGAGAATCCGGAGGCCTTCGACGCGGGCCTCGCCAAGCGGGGCCTCGCCCCGCTCGCCGACGCGCTGGCCGAAATCGACGCCGAGCGACGCCAGGCGACGACCCGGATGCAGGACGGCCAGGCGCGGCGCAACGAGGCCTCCAAGCTGATCGGCCGGGCCAAGGCGCAAGGCGAGGACGCGGACGCCCTTATCCGGGAAGTCACGGGCCTCAAGCAGACCATCGCCGACGACGAGGACGCCGTGCGCGCCGCCGATGAGCGGATGCGCGAGCTGCTGGTCGGACTCCCCAATTTGCCGGCCGACGACGTGCCGATCGGCGAGGACGAGGAGGACAACGTCGAACTCCGCGCCCACGGCGCGCGACGCGACTTCGACTACGAGGCCCGTCAGCATTTCGACTTGGGCGAGGCGTTCGGCGAAATGGACTTCGAGGCCGCTTCCAAGCTGTCGGGCGCCCGCTTCGTGGTGCTGAGCGGCCGGCTGGCGCGTTTGGAACGGGCGCTGGCCCAGTTCATGCTCGATCTCCACACCGAGGAGTTCGGTTACACCGAGGTGAGCCCGCCCCTTCTGGTGCGCGAGCACACCGCCTACGGCACCGGCAACCTGCCGAAGTTCGCGGAGGACCTGTTCCAGACCACGGACGGCTTCTACCTGATCCCGACGGCGGAGATGCCGCTCACCAATCTCGTCCGCGAGCGTATCCTGGAGGAGGCGGAACTGCCGCTTCGCTTCACCGCCTACACACCCTGCTTCCGCTCCGAGGCGGGTGCGGCCGGCAAGGATACGCGCGGCATGATCCGCCAGCACCAGTTCACCAAGGTCGAACTGGTCTCCCTCACCACGCCCGAGCGTTCGAACGACGAGCACGAGCGGATGACCGCCTGCGCCGAGACGGTGCTGCAACGCCTGGAACTGCCCTACCGGGTGATGGTGCTCTCCAGCGGTGACATGGGGGCGGGGGCGCGCAAGACCTACGACATCGAGGTCTGGCTGCCGGGCCAGAAGCTCTACCGGGAGATCTCGAGCTGCTCGAACTGCGGCGACTATCAGGCGCGGCGCATGGATGCCCGCTTCCGCCCGGCCGAGGGCAAGGGCACCCGCCACGTCCACAGCCTGAACGGCTCCGCTCTCGCCGTCGGCCGGGCGATGGTCGCCGTGCTGGAAAATTTCCAGGAGGCCGACGGCTCCGTCGCTCTGCCGGAGGCGCTCCACCCTTACATGGGCGGCCGGACGAGGATCGAGATCGATGGCTGATAACCCCATCCCCGACCTGGCCCGGGCACGCATCCTGGTCACCAACGACGACGGCATCCACGCCCCCGGCCTGAAGGTGCTGGAGAAGGTGGCGAAAGGGCTGTCGAAAGACGTCTGGGTGGTGGCACCCGAGACGGAGCAGAGCGGCGCGTCCCACTCGCTCACCCTGACGGAGCCGCTGCGCGTGCGCGAGCAGTCGCGCCGGCGCTTCGCCGTGCGTGGCACGCCGACGGACTGCGTGTTGATGGCGCTGCACGAGATCCTGGCCGATCGGCCTCCGGACCTCGTGCTCTCGGGCATCAACCGGGGCGCCAACTTGGCCGAGGACGTGACCTATTCCGGCACCATCGCGGCCGCGATGGAGGGGGCACTGTTGAACGTGCCGTCGATCGCGCTGAGCCAATGCCTGCTGGCGCCGCATCCGCCGAAATGGTCGACGGCGGAGCACCATGCCCCCGGGGTGATCACCAAGCTGGTCGCCGCCGGCTGGCCGCCCGAAGTCTTGATGAACGTCAACTTCCCCGACGTACCGCATGCCCGGGTCACCGGCGTCGAGCTCTGCCGCCAGGGACGGCGCGACGTCAAGGACCTGCTGATCGATTCCCGTGTCGATCCGCGGGGCAACGCCTACCATTGGATCGGCTTCCGCCGCCAGGAGGGCCGGCCGAGGCAGGGCACCGATCTGGCCGTCACCCAACGGGGCGCCATCGCGGTGACGCCGTTGCAGCTCGACCTCACGGATCGGCGCGCGATGAAGGCGCTCGGGGCCGCCTTCGGGTGAGTGTCGAGGAAGACAAGATCGCGCTGATCATGGCCCTCCGCCGGGAGGGCATCACCAACACGCGCGTGCTCTCGGCGCTGGAGCGGGTGCCGCGCGAGGCCTTCATCCCCGACGCCTTCCTGGACCGGGCCTACGACAACATGGCGCTTCCCATCGGCCAGGGCCAGACCATAAGCCAGCCCTATGTCATCGCCTTCATGACCGCGGCCCTGGAACTCGGCGAGCGGATGAAGGTGCTGGAGATCGGCACCGGCTCCGGCTACCAGGCGGCCGTGCTGGCCCAGCTCTGCCGTCGGGTCTACACGGTGGAGCGCTACCGATCGCTCCTGCGCGAGGCGGAAGAACGCTTTCAGGCCTTGGGCCTCCACAACATCACCACGCGCCACGGCGACGGCCATGCCGGCTGGCCCGAACAAGCCCCCTTCGACCGGATCATGGTGACGGCGGCGCCCGAGTCGATCCCCGAGACACTGCTGGCCCAGCTCGGCGATCACGGCATACTGGTCGCCCCCATCGGCGGGCACGGCCACCAGGAGGTCGTCCGCGTCCGCCGGGTCGACGACGAGTTCGTGCAGGAGACGCTGCTGCCGGTCCGCTTCGTCCCCATGGTCGCGGGGATCGCGCGGTCGGAATAGGACCGTGGGGCTCGCCATCGGGGCCTATTCGGTTATGATTCACTCATGATTCGTCCGGGATCGGCGCGGGTTTCCAAGCTTTCGGTGGCGCTTGCCGCCGCCGTCCCGCTCATGGCCGCCGCCTGCGCCAGCAATGAGCCGGCGCCTCTGATCGACCGGACCGCCAAGCCCCAGACCGCCACCGTCTTTCAAGCGCCGGCCGAGCCGCGCGCAATTCCCCCCGTGCCCGGCGCCAAGCCGATCCAGACCTGGCCGGGGCCCCGCTATGTCGCGCGCAGGGGCGACTCGGTGTACCGGATTGCCCGGCGCTATGGACTGCCGCTCCGCGATCTGTTGGACGCCAACGCGCTTTCGGCCCCCTACCGCCTCGCGATCGGCCGGACCCTTCTCCTACCGCCGCCGCGCCGCCATCGCGTCGTCGCCGGCGACACGATTTCGGGACTCGCGCGGGCCTACGACGTCAGCCCCGGCCACCTGGTCGCAGTCAACCGTCTGAGGGCGCCATACACCATCGTCATCGGCCGCCAGCTGGTCCTGCCCGCCACGATTCAGCGTCCGGCCACGACCCGACGCCCCGCCACGACCAAGGCGCCGGCACGCCCGCCGCCGGCCACCAGGGTCGCGGGTGGCCCGCCGATCCCGACCGCGAAGCCCAGGCGGCGGGCACCGGCCGTCAAGCGTGCCGCCGTCACCCGCCCGCCGAGACGGGCCGGCGCGCGCTTCGCCTGGCCGGTCCGGGGCCGGGTGATCTCACGCTACGGGGCGAAGCCGGGCGGACTCTACAACGACGGGATCAACATCGCCGCCGGGCTCGGCACGGCGGTGCGCTCGGCGGAGAACGGCGTCGTCGCCTATGTGGGCAACGAGCTGCGCTGCTTCGGCAACCTGCTGCTGATCCGCCACGCCGAGGACTGGATGACCGCCTATGCGCACGCCAGCCGGATCACGGTTCGAACCGGCGACAGGGTCCGTCGCGGCCAGCTGGTCGCCCGTGTCGGGCGGACCGGCGATGTCGATCGGACGCAACTTCACTTCGAGCTCAGGCGCGGAAAATCCGCCGTCAATCCGATGAAATACATGGCCAGGCGCGCGAAGGTTCGTCTCGGGCCGGGCGTTGGTCGTTCCGACCACCCCGCTCCCCCGGGCGGGTCGCCATTGGTGGCGGCCGAATTTAGATTTCCAGGCGCACGCCCCGGCGGCCGGCCAGGTCCTGGATGAACTGCCAGGCTACGCGGCCGTTGCGCCCGCCGCGCGTCATCGACCATTCGATCGCTTCCGCCTTCAGCTCCTCGCCCGGGATCTCGATCCCGTGGTGGTCGCTGTAGGCGCGGACCATTTGGAAAAACTCGTCCTGACTGCAGTTGTGGAAGCCGAGCCAGAGGCCGAAGCGGTCCGAGAGCGAGACCTTCTCCTCGACGGCTTCCGACGGGCTGATCGAGGTCGAACGCTCGTTCTCCATCATGTCGCGCGGCATCAGGTGGCGCCGGTTGGAGGTGGCGTAGAAGATCACGTTCTCGGGACGGCCCTCGATCCCGCCCTCCAGCACCGCCTTCAGCGACTTGTAGGTGGTGTCGTCGTGATCGAAGGAAAGATCGTCGCAGAACAGGAGACAACGGAGCCTCGCGCCCCTGAGCAACCTCAACAGACGCGGGAGCGAGGGGATATCCTCGCGGTGGATCTCGACCAGCTTCAGGATGCCGGGATGTTCCAGCGCGACCGTCGCATGCGCCGCCTTGACCAGGCTGCTCTTGCCCATGCCGCGCGCGCCCCAAAGCAGCGCGTTGTTGGCCGGCAGCGCGTCGGCGAAACGGCGCGTGTTTTCCAGGAGGATGTCGCGGTTGCGCTCGATCCCCTTCAAGAGATCGATCTCGATCCGGTTGACCCGTTCGACCGGCTCCAGCACGTCGCCGTCGCTATTCCAGATGAAGGCATCGGCGGCATTGAGATCGGCGTTACGCGCCGGCGGCGGCGCGAGGCGCTCCAGCGCACCCGCCACGCGTTCCAGAAGGGCTTGAATTTCCGCCTGAATTTCCGACATGGGGGATACCGGTTTCCGCTGTTTCGAGGGGGATGTCCCGGGCTCTGTTGAAAAGCTGAAGTAGGCGTCGTCCGCCTGGAGCCGCTAGGCTCTGGGTGCTGATTCCATCAAGGAGAACGACGCCATGACCAAGACTACACGCAACGACCGTTCCTCGGAACCATCCTGTCGGCTCTTGCCATCGATGCCGGAGGCCTTCGACGATCCGCGCATGAGCGTCGATCGCTTCTGCCTTTTGGCGGGCCTCGAGTCTTTGAACGAGATGATGTCGGCGGACGCGGAAGCCTTGTGCGGTTCGCGCCACGCCGGCTCGGGCGAGCGCAAGGGCCATCGATGGGGCACGACCCGGAGCGAGATCGCCTACCACGGCGGCAAAGTGAAGGTCGAGCGCCCTCGGGTGGGGGACTTCGCGGGTCGGGAGATGAGCCTGCCGAGTTGGGAGCTGCTGTCGGAACCCGAACTCTTGCAAGCCTGGGCGATGAATCTGATGGTGATCAACGTCTCGACCCGCAAGTATGCCCGCGCGGTGCGCCTGCCGGACGATGCGGGCGGCGATCTGCCGGCGGCATCGGGTGACGCAACCTCGAAGTCGGCGGTCTCGCGCCGTTTCGTGGCGTTGACGCGAAGCAAGCTGAAGGCCTGGCTGGCGAGCCCGCTCGACGATCTCGATCTCGTGGTGCTCCAGATCGACGGGCTCCATGTCGGCGATCACCTGATGGTGGCGGCGATCGGCATCGACACCGGCGGCGCGAAGCACGTGCTGGGCCTGGCCGAGGGCGCGACGGAGAACGCGGCCACGGTGCAAGCCATGCTCGACAACCTGATCGAGCGCGGTCTCGATCCCGAACGGCCTCGGCTCTACATCGTCGACGGCGCCAAGGCGCTCTCGAAGGCGATCCGGCGGACCTTCGGGCGGGCGGCGGCCCTCCAGCGCTGCCAGGTGCACAAGGGGCGCAACATCACGGACCGGCTGGACGAGAGCCTCCATGCCGGCGTCAGGAAGGTCTTGCGGCAGGCCTGGCAGCAGGACGACGCGGCCAAGGCCGAACGGCTCTTGCGCAACCTCGCCCGCCGTCTGGAGCATGACGCACCCGGCGTCTCGGGCTCGATCCTGGAGGGCCTGGACGAGATCCTGACCGTGATCCGGCTCGGCCTCCCGCCGCAACTTCGACACTCGCTGGCTTGCACCAACGCCATCGAGAACGCGATCGGCACCGTCCGGACGGTGCAGCGGAACGTCAAGCGCTGGCGCAACGCCGAGATGGCGCTGCGTTGGACCGCCGCCGGCCTCTTGGAGGCGCAAAAGACCTTCCGCCGCCTCAAGGCCCACCGCCAGCTCCCCATCCTCGACGCCGCCCTGCGGGAGGCGGTGAGAAAGGCCGGAGCAAAGTCCGTCATTGAAGACATCGAGGTGGCCGCGTAGCCTCTCGATCAGACGATGCCTATCTCGCACTTTTCAACATTGGGCGGGACATCACCTTTCGAGGCGCGCGGAACCTATCATAGACTTTGCCTTGGTCAACCGGCCGGGGGGCCGGGATTTCCGGCGCGAGCGGTGCGGAACGCGCCCACTAAGCCTTTGTTTGCAAATGCCGGGCGGGTCGCTATAGTCCCGCCGCTCCGGGCACCATAGGGAGAGGCCGACATGTTCATATCCACGGCGTACGCGCAGGCGGCCGATGGCGGCTTTGGCGGCGGTTTCATGCTCCAGATGATGCCGCTGCTGTTCATCTTCGTCATCTTCTGGTTCTTCCTGATCCGCCCGCAGCAGCGCAAGGCCAAGGACCACCGCGAACTGGTGGCGAACCTGAAGCGGAACGACCAGGTTCTGACCTCGGGCGGCATCTTGGGCAAGGTGACCAAGCTCGTGGACGAGACCTACGTCCAGGTCGAGATCGCCGACAACGTCCGTGTCCGCGTCTCCCGGGGCTCCGTCACCGAGGTCTTGAGCCGTTCGTCTCCCGCCGGCGCGGCAACTCCGGCCAAGGCGGACAACGAGGACGAGGCGAAGGCGGGCGACGGCGCGACCGCCCAGGGCAGCCTGAAGAAGTCGATCTTCAGCTTCGGCCAGAAGAAATAGGCGACGGCGACGGCGACGGCGACGATGCTCTACTTCGCCCGCTGGAAAATCATTCTGGTCCTGCTGGCCTGCCTGGCGGGCATTGGCTTCACCGCGCCGAACTTCGTCGCCGAGGAGACGGCGCTGGAAATCCCCGAGTGGTTGCCGCGCAACCAGATCAACCTCGGCCTCGACCTCCAGGGCGGCCTGCATCTGCTGCTGGAAGTGGATGTCGACGCGGTCATCGCCGACCGGATGGAGAGCATCGAGGATGAGATTCGCGCGGAATTTCGCGAGGCCCGGGTCGGCTATCGGGGCCTGGGCGCCCATCGCGACTACACCTCCGTTCAGATCCGCAAGCCCGAGGAATTCGACAGGGCGTTGGAACTGATCAAGGGCCTGGCCGCGCCGGTCAGCTTCAATCCGCTGACCGGCCTCGGCGGCGGCCTCGATCTGCAAATCCAAACCGTCGGCGAGAGCGGCATCGAGGTCCGGCTGACCGAGGCGGCGGTCCAGGAGCGCAAGAGTTCGGCGCTCGATCAAGTCATAGAAGTCATCCGCCGACGGATCGACCAGCTCGGCACGCGCGAGCCGACAATCCAACGTCAGGGATCGGACCGGATCCTCATCCAGGTTCCGGGCCTGCAGGATTCCGAGCGGGTCAAGAGCATCATCCAGAAGACCGCGAAGATGGCCTTCCGTCTGGTCGATGTCAGCACCAGCGCCGCCGGCATACGCGCGGGCGGGCGGACCCCGCCGGGTTCGGAACTGCTGGAATCAGACGAGCGCGGACCCGACGGCGAAGCGGCCGACTATTTCGTCGTCCGCAAGCGGGTGATGGTCAGCGGTGAACGCCTGGTCGACGCCCAGCCGACCACCGACGGTCGCACGGGCGAGCCCGTCGTCAGCTTCCGCTTCGATTCCGCCGGCGCCAAGAAATTCGGCAAGGCCACGCAGGACAACGTCAACCGACCCTTCGCGATCGTGCTCGACAACAAGGTGGTCAGCGCGCCGGTGATCCGCGAACCAATCCTGGGCGGCACCGGTCAGATCTCCGGCAACTTCACCTACCAGGAGGTCAACGATCTCGCGGTGCTGCTGCGCGCCGGCGCGCTCGCCGCTCCTGTCAGTTTTTTGGAGGAACGCACGGTGGGCCCGGCGCTCGGCGCCGACTCGATCGCCGCCGGCAAGATCGCCAGCATCATCGGCTTTGTCCTGGTGATGATCTTCATGGTCGTGGCCTACGGTACCTTCGGCATCGCCACCGATGTCGCCCTGGTCCTGAACATGTTTCTGATCGTCGGCGCCCTTTCGGCACTCGGGGCGACGCTCACCCTCCCCGGCATTGCCGGTATCGTGCTCACCATCGGCATGGCGGTAGACGCCAACGTGCTGGTGTTCGAGCGCATCCGCGAGGAAGTCCGCACCGGCAAGACGCCCTTCAACGCCATGGAGGCCGGCTACCGCCGGGCCATCGGCACTATTCTCGACGCCAACATCACCACCTTCGTCGCCGCCGCGATCCTCTTCGCCATGGGCTCCGGTCCGGTTAAGGGCTTTGCCGTGACACTCGCCATCGGGATCGTCACCTCGGTCTTCACCGCGGTGTTCCTGACCCGGATGATGCTGGTCCTCTGGCTGCGCCGCGCCCGGCCGCGGACCTTGCCAATCTAGGGGGATGGTCATGGCGTTTCGTGGCATACGGCTCGTTCCGAGCAACACCAAGCTTCCCTTCATGGACTGGCGGCGTTTCGCCGTGCCGGCCTCGCTGGCGCTGGCGCTGCTCTCCATCGTCGTCGCCTTCGTGCCGGGCCTGAATTTCGGCATCGATTTTCGCGGCGGCATCCTAATCGAGGTGCGCACCGATGGCCCGGCCGATCTCGGCAAGCTGCGCGGCATGCTCGGCGATCTGGGCCTGGGCGAGGTCTCCTTGCAGGAGTTCGGCCAGGCGAACGACGTGCTGATCCGCATCGAGCGCCAGCCGGGCGACGCGGAGGCGCAGAACGAGGCGGTGAAGAAGGTCCGGGCCGTGCTCGGCGACGGCGTCGACTATCGCCGGGTCGAGTTCGTCGGTCCCAAGGTCAGCGGCGAACTTATCGAGGCCGGCGCCATCGCCATGGTCCTCGCCGTCGTCTTGATGCTGCTCTACATCTGGTTCCGCTTCGAGTGGCACTTCGGCCTCGGCGCCGTGATCGCCCTGGTGCACGACGTGCTGCTCTCCATCGGCTTCTTCGCCGTGACCCAGCTGGAATTCAACCTCTCGACGATCGCCGCGCTGCTGACCATCGTCGGCTATTCGATCAACGACACCGTCGTGGTCTACGACCGGGTGCGGGAGAACCTGCGCCGCTACCAGTCGATCCCACTGGTCGAAGTGCTGAACCGGGCGATCAACGACACGATTTCCCGCACCACCATGACCTCGCTCACCACCCTGTTGGCCCTGCTCGCCCTCTTCTTCTTCGGCGGCGAGGTGATCCGGGGCTTCATCTCGGCGATGATCTGGGGCGTGCTGATCGGCACCTATTCCTCGGTCTTCGTCGCCGCGCCCCTACTCATGACCCTCGGCCTCGAAAAACAGCGATCCCGCGCGGTCGAGGAGGCCAAGGCGCCCGACTAGGACCAGGCGGGCAATGGACATTACCCCCCGCGCGCGCGCCGACCGCCAGGTGATCCAGGCCTATGGCGGCGGCGGCTTCCGCATCGCCGGCACGCGGCACGAGGGCGCGGTCCTGGTCCTGCCCGATACGACGCTCGCCTGGCCGCTCGCGGCCCCGCCGACGATCGAGGCCGAAAGCCTCTCGGCGCTTCGCGAGACCGGGCCCCCCGTCGAGTTGCTGCTGATCGGCACCGGCGCCTCCATGGTCCGGATCGACGCGGCGCTCCGCCGTGAGATCAAGTCCTGGGGCATCGTCGTCGACGCGATGGACACGGGTGCCGCCTGCCGGACCTACAATGTCCTGCTGCTGGAGGAACGGCGGGTGGCGGCGGCGCTACTGCCGGTGGATTGAAGCCGTGCCGGCGCCCGCCGACGATGCTATCGCCTACTGCGCCGGCCAGGCCCGCCGCCATGACCGCGAACACTGGCTCGCCGCCCTGCTCGCCCCCGCCGAAACGCGACCCGCCCTCTTCGCCCTTCTGGCCTTCAACCTGGAACTGGCGAAGATCCGCGAGATCGCCAGCGAGACCATGCTGGGCGAGATCCGCCTGCAATGGTGGCGCGACGCGATCGGAGAGATCGTCGACGGCCGCCCCCGCGCCCATCCGGTGGTCCAGGCCCTGGCCCCGGCAATCGCCGGGGCCAGCCTCTCGCCCGGGACATGCCAGGCCCTGATCGACGGCCGCGCCGCCGACCTGGACGAGGCCGGCCCCGCCGACATGGCGGCGCTGGAAGCCTATGCGGCGGCGACGGCGGGGCGGTTGAATGCCGCGTTGGCGGAGGTCTCGGGCCTCGCGGACGACTCTTTCCCGCGGGCGGCACGGCGGGTCGGCCTTGGCTGGGGCCTGATCGGCCTGCTGCGCGCGGTGCCGTTTCACGCCCGATCGGGCCGCGTGATGCTGCCGGCCGACGAGCTCGCCGCCGTCGGCGTCGCCCGGCGCGACGTCGTCGAGGGCCGCTTTTCGCCCGCGCTCGCCATGGTCGTCGGCCAGGTGGCCGCCCGGGCGCTCGACCGACTGGACGAGGCGCGAACCCTAGCGCCCCGCGTGCCGGCGGCGGCGCGGGCCTCGCTGCTGCCGGCCGCCCTCGCCCGTGCCCATCGCCGGGCCCTCGCCAAGGCGGGAGATAATCCCTTCGCCCTTGATGCCGAGCGGGCCGGTGCCCTCGCGCCACTGCGCCTGGTTTGGCACGCGATCATTGGTCGGATCTGAAATCCGTGATTGCGCCCGCCCGCGCGCTTGGCGAACATCGCGCGAGCGAAAGGATATCGAAATGAGAAACGCCAATGCTCTTCGCATCGGGGCGCGCGAGGCGTCGTCCGTGACCCTGGCATGGGCGGACGGCACCAGCTCGTGCTTCCACGACATCTGGCTTCGGGACAATTGCCGTTGCGAGGCCTGCGGCACGCCCGAGACCGGGCGCGACGAGGACGGCGCGCTGCGCATACGCTGGTCGGACGGTCACGAGAGCGTCTTCGCCGCCGACTGGCTGCGGGCGCACGCCTATGACGAGGCGGCCCGGCGGGCGCGCGGCTTTCGCCCGCGTCTCTGGGACCACGCGCTGCGCCGGGACCCGCCGACGATGGATTTCCCGGAGGTCGACGGCGATCCCGCCGCCTTCCTGAACATGCTCGCCACCGTGCGCGACCTGGGCCTCCGCCTGCTGACCGGCGCGCCGGCCGAGGGTGGGCGGCTGGAGCCCTTCGCCCGAAAGATCGGCCCCTTGCGGGAGAGCAACTTCGGCCGGGTACAGGACCTCGTCATCGACGAGACGAAACAGAGCGTCGCCAACCGGGCGATCGCGCTGAGGCCCCACACCGACGAGCCCTACCTCGCCTCGCCCCCGGGCATCCTGCTGTTCCACTGCATCGAGACCGATCCCGCCGGCGCCGGTGCCTCGACCTTCATGGACGGCTTCGAGCTGGCCGAAATCCTCCGCGCCGAGGAGCCGGAAGGTTTCGCCACGCTCGCCCGCAACCGCCAACCCTTCCGCCGTCACTTCGCCGACGACGTCGATCTGCAAGCAGCCTTTCCCGTCATTGCCCTCGACGCCTTCGGCGAACTGGCGGGCATCCGCATCAACGATCGAGTCGCGGCCCCCTTGGCCATCCCGCCCGAGGATGTGAAGGTCTATTACCGGGGCCTCAAGCGCCTGCTGGAACTGGCGGAAGAACCGGACCGCATGTTGCTTCGTACCCTGCAACCTGGTGACGTCGCGATCTTCGACAATCACCGCATCCTGCACGGCCGCACCGAGCTGACGATGACCGGCCGGCGCTGGTTGCAATGGATTCAGGTCAACCGGGGCGACTTCCTGAGCGCGCTCCGGATTCTGCCCGACCGGCTGGGATGGAAACGCGGACCCGACGGCCACGCGCGGGGCGCCCATGGTTGAGCCCCTCGCCCCCGGCAAGCTGCCCGCCGCCCTGCTCGCCCGATTGCTGAGCGCCCACGCGCGGCCCGACGGCGCGGTCAAGCTTGGGCCGAAAATCGGCGAGGACGCGGCCGTCATCGACATCGCCGGCGGCGCGCTGATCGTGGGCACCGATCCGATCACGCTCACCGGCAGCAAGGTCGGCGCGCACGCCGTCCGGATCAACGCCAACGACATCGCGGTGATGGGCGCCAGGCCGCAATGGTTCCTCGCCGTCGTTCTCTTGCCGGCCGGCACCGGCGAAGCGGAGGTCGAAGCGCTTTTCGCCGACATGGGCGCGGCCCTAGATGAGATGGACATCATTCTCGTCGGCGGCCATACGGAGGTGACCGAAGCGGTCACCCAACCCGTCGTCGTCGGCCAGATGCTGGGCTGGCGGGCGGACGGCCGCTTCGTCGCCACCGGCGGCATGCGCGAAGGCGACGTGCTGCTCCAGGTCGGCATGGCGCCGGTCGAGGGCGCGGCGGTGCTGGCGGCGGAGGCGGCGGACCGTCTCCGCGGTCTTCCGCCGGAAACGCTGGCGGGCGCCCTTCGCGCCTGCGACGATCCGGGCATCTCCGTGGTCGAGGCGGCTCTGGCGGCGACCGAACTCGGCGCGACGGCGTTGCACGATCCGACCGAGGGCGGACTTTCCGCCGGCCTGCACGAGATGGCGGAGGCCTCCGCCCTCGCCTTGGCGATCGACCGCGAGGCGGTTCCCTGGTTCGAGCCGGGGGTGGAGATTTGCCGCCGCCTCGGCGCCGATCCCTGGGGCACGCTGGCCTCGGGCGCCCTGCTTGCCGCATTCCCGACCGAGCTCGCCGAGTCGGCGCGCGCCGCGCTCGAGGCACCGGGCCGGCCGGCGGCGATCATCGGCCGGGCGCTGGCGGGGCGTCGCGTCGCGGACCAGGACGGTACCGCCCTCGCGCGTTACGAGGCGGACGAGATTTCGCGCATTCTGGCCGCGCCCGTGGCATGATGTCCCGAATCCAGACGGAGGAACCGACAATGAGCGTTGTCGCCGAAACCACCGATACCGTTGAAGAGAAGCGCGAGGCGCTACGCCGCCGCTTCATGGACGATGCCGCCCCCGCCGCCGAGCCCGTCGCCACGGGCGGAGTCGACCATCTGGCACTGATCTGTTCCGATATCGAGGCGACCATCGCCTTCTACACGGATGTGCTGATGATGCGGCTGACCAAGGTGGTCCCGAACCGGGACGAGCCATCCTCGACCCACATCTTCCTCGACATGGGCGGCGGCAACCTGTTGGCCTTCTTCGACTTTCCCAAGCACGGCCCGGACCGCACCGTGCGCGGCGTCGGCAGCATGCATGAGAACGGCGGCGCAATAATCCCCCACTGAAGCGGCCGGTCGATCCGGCTGCGGCGGACCAAAATGGGACCGCGTATAGCCTTCTGTCAGGGTTGCTCTGACTGGAAGGCGGGGGGGATGTATCGGGTGGAGTTGTACGCACGGGTTCGGCGGGCGTGTCGTGTCGAGGGAATGAGCACCCGCGAGGCCTCGCGGGTGTTCGGGCTGGACCGCAAGACGGTACGCAAGATGCTGTCGTTCTCGGTGCCGCCGGGGTATCGCCGCGGCAAGCCGCCACGGCGGCCGAAGCTGGGTCCGTTCACGGGGATCATCGATCGGATTCTGGAAGACGATCGGACCAGCCACCACAAGCAACGGCACACTGCGAAGCGCATCTTCGACCGCCTCCGGGACGAGTACGGTTTCACGGGCGGCTACACCATCGTGAAGGACTACGTTCGTGAGCAGGGGCTTCGGTCGCGTGAGGTGTTCGTGCCACTCTCCCATTCCCCCGGTCACGCCCAGGCGGACTTCGGCGAAGCGATGGCGGTGATCGGCGGCGCGTTACGGAAGATCCACTTCCTTGCCTTCGACCTTCCCCACAGTGATGGTTGCTTTGTTGCGGCCTATCCGGCGGAGACGACCGAAGCATTCTGCGATGGCCACAACGCGGCGTTTGCCTTCTTCGGCGGCGTCCCCCGATCCATCCTGTACGACAACACCAAGCTGGCGGTTGCCCGGATCCTGGGCGATGGGAAGCGGCAGCGAACGCGCGTCTTCACGGAGCTTCAGTCCCACTATCTGTTCGAGGACAGGTTCGGCCGGCCGGGCAAGGGCAACGACAAGGGCAAGGTCGAGGGACTGGTCGGCTTCATCCGGCGGAACTTCCTGGTCCCCGTCCCGCGTGCCGAGAGCTTCGCGGCCCTCAACGATGCTCTCGCCGAACAGTGCCGCCGGCGCCAGGCGGCGCGGCTGCGGGGCCACAAGGAGACCATCGGCGAGCGTCTCGAGCGGGATCGTCAAGTTCTCTTGCCATTGCCGCCTGCTCCCTATGATGCCTGCGATAAGCGCCCTGGACGGGCGAGTTCGCTGTCGCTGGTGCGTTACCGCAGCAACGACTATTCCGTGCCCGTGGCCTACGGCCACCGTGAGGTGCTCATCCGGGGCTACGTCGATGAGGTGGTGATCAGCTGCGGGGCCGAGGTGATCGCCCGGCACCGCCGGTCCTACGACAGCGAGGACCTGATCTTCGACCCGCTGCATTACCTGCCCTTGATCGAGCAGAAGATCGGCGCCCTCGACCAGGCCGCGCCATTGGCGGGCTGGGACCTGCCCGAGGCCTTCATCACTCTGCGGCGGCTCCTCGAAGCTCGTATGGGCAAGGCAGGCAAGCGCGAGTACGTCCAGGTGCTCCGTCTACTGGAGACCTTCCGGCTCGAGGAGGTCGAGGGTGCGGTCGGCGACGCCCTGCGGCTCGGCGCAATCGGCTTTGATGCGGTGAAGCACCTGGTACTGTGCCGCATCGAGCGGCGGCCGCCCAGGCTCAACCTCGACGTCTATCCGTATCTGCCGCGCGCCCGGGTCGCGATGACGTCCGCCAAGTCGTACATGAGCCTGCTGTCGGGGCTCGGCGCATGACCGACACACCGCAAGTGCTGCTCGCCCACCACCTCAAGACGCTGAAGCTGCCGACCTTCCTGCGCGAGTACGACAAGATCGCCCGGCAGTGCGCCTCGGAAGGCGTCGATCACGTCCGCTACCTGTTGAGACTCGCCGAGCTCGAGCTGATCGACCGCGAGCGCCGCATGGTCGAGCGGCGCATCAAGGCGGCGCGCTTCCCCGTGGTCAAGAGCCTCGACAGCTTCGACTTCAAGGTCATCCCCTCGCTCAACAAGGCGCTGGTCCTGGAGCTGGCCCGCTGCGAGTACATCGAGCGCCGCGAGAACCTCATCGCGCTCGGCAACAGCGGCACCGGCAAGACCCACATCGCCCTCGGTCTCGGCTTGGCGGCCTGCCAGAAGGGCCTCTCGGTCGGCTTCATCACCGCCGCCGCACTGGTCCACGAGCTCATCGAGGCCCGCGATGACAAGCAGCTGCTGAGGTTCCAGAAGAAGCTCGCCAGCTACAAGCTTCTGATCGTCGACGAACTCGGCTTCGTGCCGCTGTCGAAGACCGGCGCCGAGCTGTTGTTCGAGGTGTTCAGCCAACGCTACGAGCGGGGCTCGACCCTGGTCACCACCAATCTGCCCTTCGACGAATGGACCGAGGTGTTCGGCTCCGAGCGCCTCACCGGCGCTCTCCTCGACCGCCTCACCCACCACGTCAACATCCTCGAGATGAACGGTGACAGCTACAGGCTCAACCAGAGCCGCAGGCGTCAAACCCCGACGGCGAACTGAACCGACCACCCAACCCACGCTTGACCCCGTGGGCCCACAGGTCCCTCCCGCGCGCGCCGCCGCGTCGGCCTGTTGAGGGCACGCCGCGTCGCACCCGGGGCCCTCCCATGGACTAGGGGACAAGCCCGCAGCCGCCAAGTGGTCCCTTCTTACACCGCCACGGTGGTCCCTTTTTGCTCCGCCATTGACACATGCATCATGTCGCCCTCAAGGCCACGACGGAGAAGTACCAGGAGATCGTCCGGAGCCTGAAGGCCCAGGGGGTCGAACATTCGATCCACGGCAGCGAAGCCAAGGGCAGCGTCTACATGCGCGATCCCGACGGCATCATGGTCGAGGTCACGACGGGCTACGGCTGATCAGTCCTCGCCCAAAAGCGGGAGGCTGAAGGGCGCGATCTGCTCGGCCCGGCGGCGGGCGTAGTCGAGTTCCGGCACCTTTTCGATCATGCGGGCCTGCGCCGCCTCCAGGCGGAAGGCGGCGTCCTCTGGGTCGAGGCCCAGCACGCGTCCCGCCGCCACGACCTGGTGTCCGTCGACGAAGACGTCGCGCACGGCACGATCGGCGGCGTGATAAATCAAGCTCTTCAGCGGATCGCGGACCGGCCGCATTGCCGGATGGGCGAGATCGACCAGAACGATATCCGCCTTGGCCCCGGCGGCGAGACGACCGAGGTCGTCGCGCCCGAGCGCCCGTGCCCCGCCGACGGTCGCCATCTCGATCAGATCGCCGGTGGCGGAGGCGTGGATGTCCTTGCTCGCCACGTGGCTCAGGATCAGGGCCAGGCGCATCTCCTCCAAGAGATTATGCGGCGCGACGTCGGTGCCGAGCCCGAGGGCGACGCCGGCCCGGCGGTAGGCACCGATATCCTCCAGCGTCTCGCCATAACGGGCGAAAGGCGAGGGGCAATGCGCCACCGTGGCGCCGCTCTCGGCCAGCAGCGCCAGATCGCGCCGGCCGTGCCAGTGGAGCGAGGAGTGCTGGTCGATGAACATGCAGTGGCCGAGGATCGAGCGTGGCGCCAGGATGCCGAGGTCGGCGGCGAACTGGACCGGGGTCTTGCCGTGGCGGCGGACGATCTCATTGAACTCGACCACGCTCTGCGAGATATGGGTGGTGAAGGGGCGCCCGCTCTCTTCCGCGCTGGCGAAGGCGTCGCGGAACAGCGCCTCGTCGCAGGTCTCGATCTGGGCCGGAAAGACGATGCCGGAGAGCCGGCCCGAGGGATGGCGCTCGGCTTCCTCGATGAGGGCGAGCGCGGCCTCCAGGCCCCGCCGGCCGGCCGCCTCGTCCCACTCGAACAGCAGCTCCCAGGCGTTCTCCAGCCGCCAGCGCGCGGACTGGAAGCCCGGCCCGACCACGGCGCGGAGCCCGCTATCGGCCAACAGGTCGAGCCAGCCTTCCATCGGCGCCGACAGCTCGACCAGCGTGGTAACGCCCGAGGCGAGAAGATCCGCATACGAGAGTTCGGCCCCCGCCCGCCGCCCGTCTTCATCCAGCCGGAAGGCGAGCGAGCGTTCGTAGAGGCCGGTCATGTACTGCGCCGGCACGCCGTGCTCTTCGCGGATGCCCTTGTAGGCGGGCTCGGTCTGGGGATGGCTGTGCAGGTTGATCAGCCCGGGCATCACCAGCCGCTCGCGGCCGTCGATCACCCTGTCGGTCGCCCCCTCGTGCCCCGGGCCGACGTGGACAATCGCGTCGCCGGTGAAGACGATGTCGATATCCCGAGCGTAGACCTGACGCCCGGCGTCCGCATCCCAAACCACCGCCCAGGCAGCATTCTCGATTTTCGTGGTTTGCGGCATCGCCATTGCTCCTCGAATCACGTGAGGGATTGCGCCTCGTCGATCGGGATAACCGAGCCGGTCATGAAGTCGGAACGTGGCGAGGCCAGCAGCAGGATCAGGCCGTCGAGGTCCGCGGGCTTGCCGAGGCGGCGCGCGGGGAAACGACGGATGAGCGACTTGCCGCCGTCGGTTTCCCAATTGGCGCGGTTCATTTCGGTCTCTATGTAGCCCGGGCAAATGGCGTTGACCTTGATCTCGTGGCGAATCCATTCCAGCGCCAGCGCCTTGGTCATCTGCGCAATTCCCGCCTTGGAGATGGCGTAGAGCGAGAGTTGCGGCAGCACCTTCAGTGCCAGGAGCGAGGACATGTTAATGATCCGTCCGCCCTCGCCCCGCTCGATCATTGTGCGGGCCACGGCCTGGGCGGCAAAGAAGGCGCCCTTCAGGTTGGTGTCCATCATAGAGTCGTAATCCTCTACCGTACAGTCGATTGCCCGCTTGGTGACGGCGATGCCGGCGTTGTTGAGCAGCACGTCGATCCGGCCGTGGACCGCCACCGTCCGCGCCACGCCGGCCTCGATCGACGCGGGATCCGCGACGTCCATGACCACCGGCAACGCCGTGCCGCCCGTCGCTTCGATCCGACGCGCGAGCTCGTCGAGGCGCTCGCGCCGGCGGGCGGTGATGGCGACCGTGGCGCCGGCGGCGGCGAGCGTCCGCGCCAGATGCTCTCCCAACCCGGTGGAGGCCCCGGTGACCATTGCGACCTTGCCCGAAAGCTCTCCCGTTCCGCTCTGCACGTTCCTCTTGCTCCCTCGCCAAACCGGACCCGTCGCTCCGACCATTTCAGCCGAAGCCTTCGCCGGTCAAGGGCCGAGGCGCAAACACATCCTTAAGGTTCCCGCGGGAAGATGAACGCCAAATTCGCGAGGAGTCATCCGATGCCCGTTGCCGCGCGCGTTCTCGTCGTCGCCTCCGAAGAAGACTATGCGTCGATCGGCGCCCAACTCGACGCGCACGGCTATGCCAGTCACTTCGCGCATAATGCCGACGAGGCGGCGGATCTCGGCCGGACCGCTCGCGCCGACATCGCCATTGTGGCGCGGACGACGACGCCCCTGCCCCGAGCGGAGGACGAGGAGCCGCTGCCGGTGCTTTACATCACCGACGCGGACGCGCGGGACCAGACGCCGGCCGGGGGCGGCCTGGCGGAATATCTCTCGCCCGCCTTCTCCGAAATCGAGCTCCTGACCCGGCTGCGCGGCCTGACCCGGCTGGCGACGATGCGGGAAGAACTCAATCGCCGCGCGGAGACGACGCGGAGCTATGGGGTGCAATGCCCCTCGGCCACGCCGCCGCCGAACACCATCACGGATGCCCGTGTCATGGTCATCGCGGAAAACGACATCAACGTCGCCGACCTGCATGCGACACTCGGGCGCGACGCGGCGCTGGCCCTGGTCCCGGGATGGCAGGAGGCGGTCCGGCGCCTCGAACGCGACAGCTTCGACGCCATCGTCGCCTATGCCCTCGACGGCGGGCGCGAATGGTTGGACCTGGTCCACTCCCTCCGGGGCAACGCCCGGTTCTACAACCTGCCGATCCTGGCCGTGGCGGCGGAGGGCGACGAGATTTTCAAGGCCGACGCCTACGCCGCCGGCGTCAACGACGTGCTGGATGCGGGCGCCGAGCCGCGGGAGATCGCCTTCCAGGTCCTCAACCAGGTACGCCAGTTGTGCTACCGCCTCTCCATGCAGGAGATCTACCGGGAAGTGCGGCACTCCGTCACCTCCGACAACCTGACCGGCCTGTTCACGCGCGGCTTCATGAAAGCCCATCTCGGCGCGCAACTGGACGCCGCGGTAGCCGCCGACCGGCCGCTCTCGCTCGCCTATATGCGGCTGGATACGCTCGCGTGGGCCAACGGTTCCCTCGGCTACGCGGCGGGCGACCAGCTGCTGCGCCAGGTAGGCGGGTTGATCGGCAACCTGGTCCGGGCCGAGGACCTGGCGGCGCGCCACCGGGGCGACTGCTTCGTGATCGTCATGCCGGATACCCCGCTCGCCGATGCGCGCGTCGTCACCAGCCGGCTTTGCGGCGTGGTCAACTCCTCGACCTATGCGCTGCCGGATGTCGAATTGCCGGTCGACGCCCACCTCTCGGTCGCTTGCGTGGAGCGGGTCGGCGGCGACGACCCCGACACCCTGTTGCGCCGCGCCCGGCGCGGGCTCGGAAGCTAGCGGATCGAGTTCGATCCCAGCCACCTGGCCACCCTCTCCACCACCCGGGGCGCCATCGGCGGATGCTTGGGCCGGGGGAGAAGGTAGCCGGGACCAAACCCTAAACGCCCGAGGCGAGAGGTCGTAAAAGTTCCGCGATATCGGACCGCCACCCCTTAACGGGCGGCCATGCGCGCGCTAAGGTCGCTGCCATGATCGTGATAGACGTCGTCTCGGATACCGTTTGCCCCTGGTGTTACATCGGCAAGCGTCGTCTGGAGCGGGCCATGACAGCCCGCCCGAACTATGCGTTCAGAATCGACTGGCGTCCCTTCCAGTTGAACCCGGACCTGCCGGCGGACGGCATGGACCGCGCGCGCTATCTGGCGCTGAAGTTCGGCGGTCGCGACCGGGCCGGCCAGATCTACGACCGGGTGCGCGACGCTGGTAGCGGCGAGGCCATTCCCTTCGACTTCGAGGCGATCCGTTCGCAGCCGAACACCTTCGATTCCCATCGCCTGATCCGCTGGGCCGGCGAATTGGACGTACAGGATGTCCTGGTGGAAGACCTGTTCCAGCGCTATTTCCTCAAGGGCGAAAACATCGGCGAGCCGGCGGTTCTGCTGGAGGCGGCGGACGCGGCCGGCATGGACAGGGAACTCGTGGCCGGCCGGCTTTCGGGCGGCGCGGACGGCGATCGGGTTCGCCAGGAGGAGCAGACCGCGAGGCGTATCGGCGTCACCGGTGTTCCGTGCTTCATCGTCGCGGGCAAGTACGCCGTCTCTGGCGCGCAGGAACCCGCCGTGCTGGTCAACATGTTCGATCTGGCGATGGGCGAGGTCCGCGCGCCCGCTCACGCCGCCGAGGGCGCGGCCGCCGACGACTGAGCCACGCCCGCGAGGCGGACCAGCAGATCGCGCGCGCCCCGAAGCCGCGCATCCGCCGTCTCCCACTGTCGGCGGAAGACCAGGCGATGGTCGGGGCGCAGCTTTGCGGTGCCGGCCTGTGAATCGATAAAGGCCACCAAGGCGGCGACGTTGGCGAAATAGTCGTCGCGGAAGCAAACGGTGACGCCACCCGGTCCCGCCTCCAGTTTTTCGATATTGGCCTCGCGACAGAGCCGCTTCATCTCCACGACCTCGATCAGGTGGGAGACCTCCTCCGGCAAGGGGCCGAAACGGTCGACCAGCTCGGCGGCGAAGGCATCGATCTCCGCCGACTCGCGCAACCGGCCCAGACGCCGGTAGAGGCCGAGGCGGAGATCGAGGTCGGCGACGTAGTTCTCGGGGATCAACACCGCCATGCCGATGCTGATCTGCGGCGACCAGTCGCCCTCCCCCACGTCCTCCATGCCCTCGTTGTCGCGGGCGTGGGCCACCGCCTCCTCCAGCATCTGCTGGTAGAGCTCGAGGCCGACCTCCTTGATGTGGCCGGATTGCTCCTCGCCCAGCAAATTGCCGGCGCCCCGGATATCGAGGTCGTGGCTCGCGAGGCTGAAGCCGGCGCCGAGCGTGTCGAGCGCCTGCAGCACCTTCAACCGCTTTTCGGCGTTGGCGGTGGGCGCGTGCCTGGGTGGCAGGGTGAAATAGGAATAGGCCCGCTTCTTCGCCCGGCCGATTCGGCCCCTGAGCTGGTAGAGCTGGGCGAGGCCGAACATGTCGGCGCGATGGACAATCAAGGTATTGGCGTTCGGGATGTCGAGCCCGGATTCGATGATCGTGGTCGAGACAAGAACGTCGAAGGCGCCGTCGTAGAAGGCCTCCATGACGTCTTCCAGTTCGCCGCCCGGCAGCCGGCCATGGGCGACGACGAACTTCACCTCCGGCACCTGGTCGCGCAGGAACGCGACGATCCCGGGGATATCCTGGATGCGAGGGCAGACGTAGAAGGCCTGGCCGCCTCGATAATGCTCGCGCAGAATCGCCTCGCGCACAATCACGGGGTCGAAGGGCAGCACGAAGGTGCGGACCGCCAAGCGGTCGACCGGCGGCGTGGCGATCAGGCTCAACTCCTTCACCCCGCTCATCGCCAACTGCAGCGTGCGCGGAATCGGCGTCGCGGTCAGCGTCAGGACGTGGACGTCCTCGCGCAGTTGTTTCAGCCGTTCCTTGTGTTTGACGCCGAAGTGCTGCTCCTCGTCGACGATGAGGAGTTTCAGGTCGTTGAACTCGATCCGCTTGCCCAAGAGCGCGTGCGTGCCGATGACGATGTCGGCCCGGCCGCTTTCCAACCCCGCCCTGACGTCCGCGGCGTCCTTGTTCGAGACCAGACGCGACAGCTGGCGGATGATGACGGGCAGATCGCGGAAGCGTTCCTCGAAGGTCGCGTAGTGCTGCCGGGCCAGCAGCGTGGTCGGCGTCACCACGGCGACCTGTCCGCCCGCCATCACGGTGGCGAAAGCACTGCGTAGCGCCACTTCGGTCTTGCCGAAGCCGACGTCCCCACAGACCAGCCGGTCCATCGGGCGTCCCGCCTCCAGGTCGACCATCACGTCCTCGATGGCGTTCAGCTGGTCTTCCGTCTCCTCGAAAGGGAAGCGGGCGCAGAAGGTGGCGTAGAGCGGATCGTCGATGCAGATCTTCGGAGCGGTCTTCAGCGCGCGCGCCGCCGCCACCTTGATGAGCGCCTCCGCCATATCCTTGAGGCGGGCCTTCAGGCGGGCCTTGCGCGCCTGCCAGGCGGCCCCGCCGAGCCGATCGAGGTTTGCGTCCGCGTCCTCCGAGCCGTAGCGCGAGAGCACCTCGATATTGACCACCGGCAGATAGAGCTTGTCGCCCCCCTCGTAGGTCAAGTGCAGGCAATCGTGCGGCGCGGCGCCGACGTCGATGGTGACCAGCCCTTCGTAGCGGCCGATGCCGTGTTCCGCGTGAACCACCAGGTCGCCGGTCGCCAGTTCCGCCGCGCTGGAGAGGAACTCCTCCGCCCGGCGCGAGCGGCGGCCGGCCCGGACCATGCGGTCGCCGAGAATGTCCTGTTCGCCGACGACGACCAGATCCTCGGTCTCGAAGCCATGTTCCAAGGGCAGGACGACGAGCGCCGGCTTGGCTCGAGGCAATTCGGTCATCGCCGCGAGATCGCTCACCACCGGCACCGGGCCGATGTCTTGATCCGCCAGCAACGTCGACAGCCGATCGGCGGAGCCTTGCGAGAAGGCGGCGATGGCGACGCGGCGCCCGGCGAGCACATGGACGCGCAGATGGTCGCCCAGGGCCGTGAAAACATCCAGTCCGTCGTGCGCCCGCTCGGCGGCGAAGTCGCGGCCCCGCCTGCCCCCGAGGTCGGCCACGTCATCGGCCGGCGGTACCTGGAAGGGGGTGAGCGCCAGGGCCGCGCGTTCCGTCGACAGCGCGTCCCACTCCCCCTGGGCGAGATAGAGCGCCTCCGGCGGCAAGGGATTGTAGGGTGGCGCCTCTTCACCACGCGCGGCGATGTAATCGCGCCGCGCCTCGAAATGTTCCCGGACTTGGCCCAGGCGGGCGGCGACCGCCTCCTCGGCGAGCGGATCGAGGGAGATCCGCGCGCCCGGCAGATAATCGAAGACGCTCTCGAGCGCTCCGTGGAAGAGCGGCAGCCAATGTTCCATGCCGACGTGGCGGCGACCGGCGCTGACCCCGTGATAGAGCGGGTCATCGCCCGTCACCGCGCCGAAGGCCTGGCGGTAGCCGGCGCGGAACCGGTCGATCGAGGTCTGGTCGAGCGTCACCTCGGAAACGGGGCCCAGCCGGAAGGCCGCCGCGTTGCCCGTGGTCCGCTGAGTCAGGGCGTCGAAGAGGCGGATGCTCTCCAGCTCGTCGCCGAAGAAGTCGAGCCGCATCGGCGCCTCGCCGCCCGGCGGGAAGATATCCATCAAGCCGCCGCGCTGGGCGTATTCGCCGGGCTCCATCACCGTGCCGGTGCGCGCGTAGCCGTTTCGCGCCAGGAATTCATTCAACGCCTCAAGCGAGACATGGCCGCCGATCCGCCCGGCGAAGACCGTCCCGGCGAAGCTGGCGCGCGCCGGCACGCGCTGCAGCGCCGCGCTGACCGTGGTGACCAGGAGACGGGGACGGACCGCCCCCTCTCCCGTCTCCGCCAGGCGGGAAAGCATGTCGGCGCGCCGGGCGCCCACTTCGCCATTGGGCGAGGCGCGGTCATAGGGCAGACAATCCCAGGCGGGAAATCGCCAGACCTCGACTTCCGGGTCGAAGAAACGGACCGCCTCGGCAAGTGCCGCCATCCGCCCCTCGTCGCGGGCGACGTGCACCGCGCCCGTCTCCAGGCGCCGCGCCAGACCCGCCAGGAAACGCGCGTCCACGCCTTCCGGCGCGCCCGAGACGGTGAGGCGGCCACTCGCCGCCGACACCTCGTCGAGCAGCGGCGTCATCGCAGCGCGCTCGGAAAGTCGAAGGCCAGCAGGCGCCGCATCACGTCGTTGTCGTGAACGGGGGGCACCTCTTCGCGCCCGACGAGCCAGGCATAGATGTCGACCTCGTCGGCATCCAGGATCGCCTCGTACAAGTCCAGTTCGCGCGCGCTCATCACGTCGAGCCGCCGTTCGGCGAACACGCCCAAGAGCAGGTCGAGCTCCTTCGTGCCGCGATGCTTGCTGCGGTACTTCAGGCGCCGTCGCCACAACTCCAAGTCCTCGGCCATCCTTCCCTCCGTGGCATGAACGGGGTATAGCCTTCGATGGGCGGGCTGTCAGCTTCGGGCCGGCCGGATCCGCCGGATTTTTTGCCGCGAAACGGGCAGCCATGCGCCCCGATATCCTGTTTCCGCTGTTCAGGCCGGTCATCTCGCTGAAGGGCGTGGGTCAGCGGATCGGCAAACTCATCGAAACGGCCGCGGGTCCGCGGCTGGTGGACCTCTGCTGGCACCTGCCGCGCGGCATCATCGACCGACGCTACCGTCCGGCCGTCGCCGAGGCGCGCGACGGCGCGCTCGCCACGCTCACGGTCGAGGTGGTCGAGCACCAGCCGAGCCGCAACCCCCGCCTGCCCCATCGGGTGCTCTGCCGCGACGAGAGCGGCTTCATCACGCTGGTCTTCTTCCGCGCCAAGGGCGATTACCTCGCCCGCGCCCTGCCCGTGGGCCAGACCCGCGTCGTCAGCGGCACGATAGGGATGTTCCAAGGCGCGCCGCAGATGGTCCACCCCGACCATATCGTGGCGCCCGACGAGATGGCCGACATGCCGTTGGTGGAGCCGGTCCACGGCTCGACCGCCGGTCTGACGCCGCGGCCCCTGAGCCGCGCCGTCCAGGGCGCGCTGGCGGCGGCGCCGGAATTGCCGGAATGGCTGGAGCCCGGGATCAAGGCACGACGCGGCTGGCCCGACTGGCGCGACGCCCTGCTGCAAGCCCACGCGCCCGAGGACATCGCCGCGCTGGCGCCGGAGGCGACGCCCCGCCAGCGCCTGGCCTATGACGAGCTGCTGGCGAACCAGCTGGCCCTGATGCTGGTCCGCGCCGCCGCGCTCCGCCGCAAGGGCCGCGCGCTCGGGGGCGACGGCCATCTGGTCCAGCGGATGCGCGAGGCCCTGCCCTATGCCCTGACCGGAGCGCAGGAGCGTTCCATTCACGAAATTCTCGCCGACATGCGCGGCCCCGACCGGATGTTGCGCCTGCTGCAGGGCGATGTCGGCAGCGGCAAGACCGTGGTCGCGTTGGGGGCGATGCTGAACGCCGTCGAAGCGGGCGCGCAAGCGGCGATCATGGCGCCGACGGAGATCCTGGCACGCCAACACCACGCCACCATCGCGCCCCTGCTGGCCAGGATGGAGCTTCGGGCCGAGCTGCTGACCGGCCGAGACAAGGGCAAGGCGCGCCAGGAGACGCTCGGCCGCCTCGCCAGCGGGTCGACGAAAATCGCCATCGGCACCCATGCCCTGTTTCAAGACGACGTCGCCTTTCGCGATCTCGGCCTCGCGGTGATCGACGAGCAGCACCGTTTCGGTGTTCATCAGCGCCTGCTGCTGGGCGAGAAGGGCACCAACGTCGATGTCCTGGTGATGACCGCGACGCCGATCCCGCGCACCCTCACCATGACGGCCTATGGCGACATGGAATCCTCGCGGCTGGACGAGAAGCCGCCCGGCCGGGCGCCGATCGACACGCGCGCCGTGCCGCTCGCGCGACTCGACGAAGCGATCCAGGGCCTCGGGCGGGCGCGGGCGCGGGGCGACAGGGTCTATTGGGTTTGCCCGCTGGTCGCGGAATCCGAGGCGCTGGACGTGGCGGCGGCCGAGGAACGCCACGCCGCCCTGGAGGCCGTGCTGGGCGACGGGGTCGGCCTGGTGCATGGCCGGATGCGCGGGGCGGAGAAGGACCGGGTGATGGAGGCCTTTCGCGCCGGCGAGATCGACGTGCTGGTGGCGACCACGGTGATCGAAGTCGGCGTCGATGTGCCGGAAGCGACGATCATGGTGCTGGAACACGCCGAGCGCTTCGGTCTGGCGCAGATGCACCAGCTCAGGGGCCGGGTCGGCCGGGGGGAGCGGCCGGGCACCTGCGTGTTGCTTTATGCCGAGCTGCTGGGCGATACCGCCAGGGCCCGGATCGCCATCATGCGGGAGAGCGACGACGGCTTCCGCATCGCGGAGGAAGATTTGCGCCTGCGCGGCGCCGGCGAGATCCTCGGCACCCGGCAGAGCGGCCTGCCGACCTTCAAGCTCGCCGACATCGCCTTCCATCAGGACCTGATGGCGATGGCCCGCGACGATGCCCGGCTAATCATGGAAACGGACCCGAAACTCGCCAGCGAACGGGGCGAGGCGCTCCGCGTGCTGCTCTATCTCTTCGAGCGCGACGCGGCGATCGCCTACCTGGGATCGGGCTGAGACTCTTTCGCCCGCCGCGCCGGCTCATCCTTCTCGTGCCCGCCCTCGGGGTTGCGTTCGGCGAAGAGGCTCGAGAGCTGGACCGGTAATTCGACGTCGAATTCGGCCGGATCGGGCGGAATCACCACGCCTGCCGAGATGATCATCTTGGCCGCCTCCTCCACCGTCATGTCCAGCATTATCAGGTCCTCCTTCGGGACCAGGAGCAGGAAACCCGAGGTCGGGTTGGGCGTCGTCGGCAGGAAGACGCTGATCAACTCCCTGTCGACCAGGCGTCGGACTTCGCCCTCGGCCTCGCTGGTAAGGAAGGCCAACGCCCAGACGCCTTTCCTCGGATATTCGACCAGCACCACCTGGCGGAAGGCGTTGGAGGACTGCCGAAGCACCGTCTCCGCGATCTGTTTCAAGGCGTTGTAGACGGTTCTCACGATCGGCATGCGGTCGATGACCCGCTCGCCGGTCCTGATCAGGGCGCGGCCGAAGAAGTTGGCCGCGACGAAGCCGACAAAAATCAATACCAGCAAGACGACCAGTATGCCGAGGCCGGGAATGGAGAAGGGGAGATAGGTCTCCGGATTGTAGATCGGCGGGATCAGCGGCACGATCTGGTCATCGACGAATTCGACGATGATCACGGTCAAGTAGACCGTGATCGCGATCGGCACGGTGACGATGATCCCGGCGAAGAGGTAGTTGCGCAGCCGCGAGAGCAGGCGCGCCTTGGCCGGCGGCGCGATCACCTGGGTCGGGATCAGGCCGGGAGCCTCGCCCTCGTCCACCTGGGTTTCGTTCTCGTCCATCCTCGGCGCGGCTCTCTCGCTTTCAGGCGGGGCTCTCCCTCGCCCGACTCATGTGAACGCTCGTGCCCGCTTTAATCAAAGGCGGGACGACAGCCGGGGGAATTCGTCCAGCGCCGAGCGTCGGCCCGGGCTTGTGCGAGTCGACAGCGCCGCCCAATGCCATGGCAAAGATCGACCGAATACGCCAAGCGCTATGGACCACGACCTTCGGGTCGATGTCAATGACGGCAAATTGGCTCAGCCCTACCGCCACATGTTGGGCTCGATGAGTCGACCATGCACAATATACAGTCTAATGCAAAAATTTGTCTAAATGGACAAATTAAGGTACAAGTCCGCTGGAGATTGACAGAAGTGTGGCATATTATTGTGTAAATATAATGAACTATATTAGATAGTTGAGGATCCTGATCTTGCCCCCGTACAGACGAGAGGTCCACGAAAGGCCCCTAATCATCTGTTTTAGTTGTATTTTTCCAATACATCGACATCTTCGAGAGATCGAAGACTCTGCAGATGAATAGACTGTTGCATAAATATACAAATAGACTGCCCAAATAACAACATCATTGAGTATCTATTTACACAGTCCAAACAATTAGACTACCATATTGTCCATAGTAACGGGTGAACCGATGTGTAGTTGTCCGTCAACCCTTCGCCCGGATGGGGCGCGGTCTTTCCTCCCGGATCCCGCCGTTTCCATCCAAGGATCGGGGATTTCCTCCCTCTCCTCCCTCCTCCCCGACAGGGGCGAAGGGGAGACGAACGGTTCACCCGCTTTTTTCTCCGCTTCGGGGCCGGCGCGATGCTGACCAGTCACGAGGTCCTGGAACTGACCGGGATCAGCCGCGCCACGCTCAACAACTATATCGCGCTCGGAATTTTGCCCCGCCCCATCGTCGGCCTCGCCGGCCCGGCGAGCGGCGGCGCCAGGCGGATCGGCTATTTCGACGACAACACGATAGAGCGGATCGAGCAGATCCAGGTCTTCAAAAAACAAGGGATTTCGATGTCGGAGATCGCCGAACGGTTCGCCGTCGACGAGGACGACGAGGCGAGCATGATTCCGCTCGAGCGCGAAGCCACCAACGACACGGGCGAGGTGCCGACGATCGAGGCGGTGGTTCGGCGCTCGCCCGGCCCCGCGCGGGTCGTGCAGCCGGGCCGCCCGCTACGGCTCTCCATCGACGACCTGCCGCATCCGGCCTACATGGTGAACAACAATTTCGAGCTCGAATGGTGGAATCACCAGGCGGCGCTGGAGATTTTCCACCGCCGCCAGGGGCTCGAGGCCGAAATCGAGGCGCGCAACGTCTTTCGCCTGCTGCTGGAAGCGCACGAGCCGCCGAGCGATGAGGACTGGCTGGAGGCCTTGCGCCTCCATATTGGCGTGGCGCGAAACCGGGTGCCGGCGGAGGCGCTTGCCGCCCTCGCGCCCCACATCGGCACCGACAACGCCGAATTGCTGGTTCGCCTGCACCGCGAGACGCCTTCCGTCGGCAAGCGCCATGTGGTCCGCGTCACGGCGGAACTGTGCGGCGAACTCGGCGATCCGGTCGTCTATGATCTGCATGCCACCTTCTTCCGCGAGGGCGTGCTGTTCGCCTTTGTGCCGGCCGAGGACGAGGCCGACTCCCTGCTCGACCTGCTAGCCAGACGCGAACCGGTCATCCGCGACCTGTTGAAGCAACGCTTGCCGTCGCTGACACACTTGGCGGTGCTGGTCGCCGAACTGGAGAATACCGAAGAACTGCGCGTCATGATGGCGCCCGAGGACTACTTCGCCCTGGTGAACGACGTCTGGCATGCCATGGAGGCAGTGTTCCGCCTCTATTACGGCACCCACGGGAAGCACCTGAGCGATGGCCTAGTCTACTACTTCTTCCCGCAGCCCGACTGCAATTACGTCATGAACGCGCTCGAGTGCGCGGTCAAGTTGCGCGAAACCATGCACCAGATCAGCCGGGAATGGAGCGGGCGACACGGCGGCGTCGGCGAGTTGGCGCTGGGTTTGGGCCTCGCCGAGGGGCAGGAGTGGTTCGGCTGCATGCATTCGCCCACCAACTTCGAATTCTCGGTGCTGGGCGACACGCTCACTCACGCCCGAGCGCTTTCGGACCTGGCGCCGGGCGGCGCTATCTGGGCGACGAAAGACATGATCGCGGGGCTGGGTGGCGCCGAGCGGGCGCGGGTAAGCCACGGCATTCGCCAGTCCCATGTCGGCGGTGGCCGGGTGTTGGTGCCCTCGATCTACGCGCCGGTCTCGCGACTGATCGACGACGCGGCGCGGAGCGCGGACACGCGGTCGCGACACCCGGAGATGATTGTAACGGAAATCGCCGATGTCCGGGACGGCGCAAGCGCGGAGATGGCCCGATGACGCGCCGGACGAACATCGAGCGAACGGTGCGGGTTCGGCGAGGAGACAAAACGTCATGACATCATCGATCGATGCCAACGTCACCTATCTGCGCACCGAGCAGGCGACGGCCCAGACCCAGGAGGTAGAGAGCGAGTCGCCACCGGAGAGCTTCGCCAACTATATTCGCGAGATCGCCGACGCGTCGACGGTCGATGCGTCCTGGCAATGGCTGTTGCTGGGCGCCATGCGCCAGGCGAACGCCGAGGCCGGCGTCATCCACCTGATCGAGGACGCGGCGGCCCGCCCGCACCTCCTGCGCCTCGCGCGGGTCGGCATCGCCTATGGCGACGACGCGGCGCCGAGCCCCTTCCCCGCCCGATCGCTGGAGTGCCCCGAGACCGGCAAGGCCGATCTCGCCTGCCACGCGGCGCTCGAAGGTCGGATAATCCACCTCGACGAGCATAACGCGCTCGCGCCCTTCGATCGGACCACGGACTTCCTGGCGAGCCTTGGCTCGCAAGTGACCTCGGCCCTCGCGATTCCGATCTCCAACGACGCTGGCGAAACGATCGCCGTGCTGTCCGTCTACAGGGAGGCGAGCGACGTCGGGTACCGGCGCTTCGACGATGCCGCGCGCGAGCGCGTGACGGCGCTGGCCGCAAGCGCCCGAAGCACCCTGCGCGCGCATCGCCGCAAGGCCGAGCAACGCGAGTTTTACCGTGCCCTGGTCCGGATGATGATCGCCGCGATCAACGCCAAGTCGCCCTATACCGGCGCCCATTGCCAGCGCGTGCCGGTGATCTACGACCTCCTCGCGCGCGCCGCCTGCGTTAGCGATGACGGCCCCTTCGCGGACTTCGAACTGGACGAGGACGGCCTGGAGGAACTCGCCATCGCCGCCTGGCTACACGATTGCGGCAAGGTCGCGACGCCGGAACACGTGGTCGACAAGGCCACCCGGCTGGAGACCGTGCACGACCGGATCCACGAGATCCTCGCCCGCTTCGAGATCGTCAAGCGCGAGGTCGAGATCGATTGTCTGAAGCACATCATTCGCCGCCCCGATCAGGCGGAGCGGCTGCGGGCCGAAATGTATGAGCGGATCGGCGCGCTCGACGACGACCTGGCCTTCCTCATCCGCGCCAACCGGGGCGAGACCTCCATGACCGACAAGATGCTGAAGCGGGTCGAGGGAATTGCCGCCCACGCCTGGCGCGATCACGAGGGCATCACGCGCCCGCTTCTGAGCGAGGACGAGGTCGCCAACCTGTCGATCCGGATCGGCACGCTGACTCCGGCGAAGCGCCGGATCATCAATCGCCACGTCGAGGTCTCCATCGAGATGCTGCAAGAATTGCCCTTCCCCGCCGAACTCGCCCGGGTGACGGAGATCGCCGGCGAGCACCACGAGAAAATGAACGGCACCGGCTATCCCAGGGGCCTCACGGGCGAACAAATGTCGATCCCCTCTCGCATGCTGGTGATCGCCGACACTTTCGAGGCGCTGACGGCGGGCGACCGGCCTTACAAGCGCGGCAAGACCCTGAGCGAGGCTCTGACGATCATGGCCAGAATGCGCGACAGCGAGGAAATCGACGCCGAGATCTTCGATCTCTTCCTCCGCTCTCGGGTCTGGCGGGACTATGCCGAAACGCACATGCCAACGGAATTGAGAGACCCGGTCGATATCGACCTTTTGATCGATCCACCCGCCAGCGAGCAGGACGAAACCGAAAATCGAGCGGAAACCGCCTGAACCGATGCCTCGGTCCTCCCGGATCGCCTGGCGCATGCGGCGCCCGCATTAGTCCACGGGCGCGCCCATAACCGCTATCCCCGCCTCGGCATCGAACCGGCCGCGCCGTTCTCGCACTCGTTGGCGACCATGGCGTACGCGGGCCGCCTTATGATCGTCAGACGAATATATTCCGTTAAAAACTTCGCATTCGACGATTGCATCCGGTGTCTCATCGTAAGTAACGGCGCCGGAAGGACATGCTTGCCTGACAGGTGCCAACCGTTGCCAACATGTCCCGCTGGGCCATGAAGTTCCCGCCATGGGGTTGAATCGCCCACCGAATGCTTATGTATTGGCTCAATTCGTGAAACGTATGCATTTGTGATAGAATGCCCGGAACGTCAGGAGGTTGGGTCATGGACGGCAAGGGTTTCCAGGTGTGGCTTTCGGCGGCGCGCGGGCTGACGCGCGTGCAGCGGCACGAGGCGCTCGCGGTGCTGTCGGGCCGGAGCGAAGGCGAGGCATCGAAGGCCGCGATCGAGCTTGGTGTGGACGAGGCCCGGCGCTGTCCGCACTGCGCGAGCGAAGGGGCGGTTTCGCGCGGTATGGCGCGGGGTCTGCGGCGCTACCAGTGCAAGGGCTGCGGCAGGACCTTCAACGCGCTGACCGGTACGCCGCTGTCGGGCCTGCACCACAAGGAACGCTGGCTGTCGTTCGGGGCGTCGCTGGCGGAGGGGGAGACGGTGAAGGCCTCGGCGGCGCGCTGCGACGTGGCGGTGAGCACGGCGTTCCGCTGGCGTCACCGGTTTCTGGCGGCGGCGCGGAGCGATTCGGAGGTGCTCAAGGGGATCGTGGAAGCGGACGAGACCTACGTCCTGGAGAGCCGGAAGGGCGCGCGCGGGCTGGGACGCAAGGCACGGCGGCGGGGCGGCAAGGCGAAGAAGCGCGGCCTCTCGCGCGAGCAGGTGCCGGTTCTCATGGCGGCGGACCGGAGCGGGACGACGGTGAGCGCGGTGCTGCCCAGGGTCGACGCGGCGGCGCTCACGGCTGCTCTCGACCCGGTGGTCGCGAAGGACGCCCTGCTGGTCTCCGACGGTGGCGCGAGCTATCCACCTTGCGCCGCCGCGCTCGGGGTGAGCCACGAAGCACTCAACCGCTCGATGGGGGAACGGGTTCGGGGCGATCTGCATGTGCAGACGGTGAACAGCCGCCACAGCCGGTTGAAGGACTTGCTGCGTCCCCGCCGCGGCATCGCCACCCGCTATCTGGACAACTACCTGAGCTGGTTCCACCTCGTCGGCCTCGCCCCCGGCGCCAATGACCGAGCCTGCCTCGCCGCCGCCGTAACAAGGTGACGCATACATTTCACGAATTGAGCCTATGTATTTACCGGCCGAGGGATCACCGGCATCCCGAAAACCGCCCATCGCTGGTGATGTCCCACCCAATGTTGAAAAGTGCGAGATAGGCATCGTCTGATCGAGAGGCTACGCGGCCACCTCGATGTCTTCAATGACGGACTTTGCTCCGGCCTTTCTCACCGCCTCCCGCAGGGCGGCGTCGAGGATGGGGAGCTGGCGGTAGGCCTTGAGGCGGCGGAAGGTCTTTTGCGCCTCCAAGAGGCCGGCGGCGGTCCAACGCAGCGCCATCTCGGCGTTGCGCCAGCGCTTGACGTTCCGCTGCACCGTCCGGACGGTGCCGATCGCGTTCTCGATGGCGTTGGTGCAAGCCAGCGAGCGTCGAAGTTGCGGCGGGAGGCCGAGCCGGATCACGGTCAGGATCTCGTCCAGGCCCTCCAGGATCGAGCCCGAGACGCCGGGTGCGTCATGCTCCAGACGGCGGGCGAGGTTGCGCAAGAGCCGTTCGGCCTTGGCCGCGTCGTCCTGCTGCCAGGCCTGCCGCAAGACCTTCCTGACGCCGGCATGGAGGCTCTCGTCCAGCCGGTCCGTGATGTTGCGCCCCTTGTGCACCTGGCAGCGCTGGAGGGCCGCCGCCCGCCCGAAGGTCCGCCGGATCGCCTTCGAGAGCGCCTTGGCGCCGTCGACGATGTAGAGCCGAGGCCGTTCGGGATCGAGACCGCGCTCGATCAGGTTGTCGAGCATGGCTTGCACCGTGGCCGCGTTCTCCGTCGCGCCCTCGGCCAGGCCCAGCACGTGCTTCGCGCCGCCGGTGTCGATGCCGATCGCCGCCACCATCAGGTGATCGCCGACATGGAGCCCGTCGATCTGGAGCACCACGAGATCGAGATCGTCGAGCGGGCTCGCCAGCCAGGCCTTCAGCTTGCTTCGCGTCAACGCCACGAAACGGCGCGAGACCGCCGACTTCGAGGTTGCGTCACCCGATGCCGCCGGCAGATCGCCGCCCGCATCGTCCGGCAGGCGCACCGCGCGGGCATACTTGCGGGTCGAGACGTTGATCACCATCAGATTCATCGCCCAGGCTTGCAAGAGTTCGGGTTCCGACAGCAGCTCCCAACTCGGCAGGCTCATCTCCCGACCCGCGAAGTCCCCCACCCGAGGGCGCTCGACCTTCACTTTGCCGCCGTGGTAGGCGATCTCGCTCCGGGTCGTGCCCCATCGATGGCCCTTGCGCTCGCCCGAGCCGGCGTGGCGCGAACCGCACAAGGCTTCCGCGTCCGCCGACATCATCTCGTTCAAAGACTCGAGGCCCGCCAAAAGGCAGAAGCGATCGACGCTCATGCGCAGATCGTCGAAGGCCTCCGGCATCGATGGCAAGAGCCGACAGGATGGTTCCGAGGAACGGTCGTTGCGTGTAGTCTTGGTCATGGCGTCGTTCTCCTTGATGGAATCAGCACCCAGAGCCTAGCGGCTCCAGGCGGACGACGCCTACTTCAGCTTTTCAACAGAGCCCGGGACATCCCCCCCATCGCTATCACCGGTGGGACAGATAAGCGCCGGCACGTCGGGAAATCCGTCCCTCGAGGGGTACAGGGATGGTTAACCATGTAGTGGTACCCGACGGTAAATGGCGGAGTAGTGTAGCGCCGGACGGTGGCGAGAGTGTGAAAACAAGCGCGACAAGCGACGGACTTGACGCGCAAAAAGCCGCGGTGGCCACGTGGTCGGCAAGTACCGCGAGCGTTGCGGTGCTTGGAAGGAGAACGCGATGGCCTTGAAGTTCGACGACAACCTCAACCTTATCGACGCCGCCACCGGCAATCCCGTTCCCATCGGCACGGAAGTGTACAGCGCCGAGCGTGGCCACCTCGGCATGTTCATCCGCGTTGGCCCCGAGCGTGGCCAGATGGGCGGCATCGTCGTCTGGTTCGATGCACCCTGGGACAAGGATCTACCGGACGGCAAGATGCGCGCCACCTGCTACATGGTGCAGGACACCTGGACAACCAGGCCGATGGGATCACAGCAATGTAGCGCACCCGGTTCCTTGGACACAAGTTTGTCTCACGCGGCGGGCCTGAGTGAGATCGCGGCGTGCCACGCCTGACGAGCTTGAGCGGGGCTCAGGTAGCCGTTCTTTTCGACGATCCACTGGGCATTGTAGAGTTCGACGAAGTCGCGGACGGCGTCCCGCAGCTCCGCGATGTTGCGGTAGATGCGACCATGGATGATCTGTTCCTTCAGCGTGCGATTGAACCGCTCGGCGACGCCGTTGGTCTGGGGCTCGGCGACGAAGGCGTAGGACGGCTGGATGCCCCAGAACTTGATCTGGTTGGTGAAGTGGTCCGACAGATACTGGGAGCCGTGATCCATCCGCAAGGCCAGCCCCCGAGCCGCGCCGGCCGCGGTCGAGCCATACAGCCCGGCAAGCCCCATGGAGATCGGCTGCAGGGCGGCGAAGCGGTCGCCGCGCTTGCAGACATGCCAGCCGACACACTCGGCGTTCCAATGCTCGACGGCGGTGAAGATCCAGCCCCAGCCGTCGTCCACCGTGAACACCCGAACGCCATCGGTGCCCCACATGAGGTTCGGGGCATGAGTGATGATCTCACCGTCATGGGGATTGCCGCCACGGCGGCGGCAGCGATGGGGCGAGAGCAGATTGTTCTCGCGCATCAGGCGGAGCACCCGCTTGCGGGCAACCCGGATGTCGCGACAGACCCGAAGCCGAGCCCAGACCTTGCGGTAGCCCTCGCCCTCCCAGGGCGATGCCTCCAGGTCGGCTTCGATCGCCACCAGCAGCGCCTGGTCCGAGATCGCGGGCTTCGGTCCCCGACGCTTTGCCGGCGGCTGCTCGGCGTGCTGGCCGGAGGTCATGGCGTAGAACGAGGAGCGGGCCATGCCCCAGGCGGCGCAGACCCGCCGCAGGCCGTAGGCCAGACCCGTGCCGGGCGAGGTGGCGGCACTCATCGCCGCGACCTCCGCCGCCCCAAAGGGCCGAAGGTCTCCGTCTTGGCCTCCAGCAGTTCCACCTGCATGGTCAACTCTCCGATCCGCTTCATGGCGCTATCCAGTTCCGCCTGCACCGGATCGCCCTTGCGTTGCTTGAGCGAGGCGTCGATCCCGCCGATCGCTTTCTCACGCCACTGCTCAAGCCGGAAGATCTCTACGCCCAACTGGCGCGACAGAAGTTGCACCGGCTCGTCACGCAAAAGCCGCGGAACGACCTCACGCTTGCGCGCCACCGTCCATCGCTGGCCAAGTCCCAGCGGGCCTGCCGGCAAAGCCTGGCCTGGGGAAAACGTGGACGAGCCAAGCTCGCCCGCATTTACCACAGGCCCATCAACAGCAACTTTCTTCTCAAAATTATCGGCCATGTTCCGGTCCTCCTTGGACACTTCGATTAAGCCAATTCTGTGTCCAAGGAAATCGGGTCCGACTCAGATGGGATCACAGCAACGGCACCTCCACATCAAGGATCGGCTCGGCGAAGTCCGGGAGGCGAAAGCTCTGCTCGACGCAAAGGAAGGCCCGATCACCGGGGCGGAATGGTGGGGACTCGGCACTCTGCCGGCACGACCTGGCGGCGGTCATCAGACGGCCATCCAGGCCCTCGCGCGCCATCACAACGTGGACCTCGAAGCCCTCGGCCGCGCCTCGGAAACGTGGGCCGCGGCGATGCGGTATATGGACAACCCGTATTGATGGCCGAGGACGGAGCACGTGGCCTGTTATGCCAAGCGGCAAGGCGTGGAACTCATCGCCGCTTGTCGGGCGTTCCGCGCCGTCGAGAGTTTCGACGGGGCGGGGGCGGCCACGCGTGCGGAAACATCCTTACCCAAGGTGGCGAAGGAAGTGTCTGGATTAGGCAAAAACCGAGGCTCGTCCAAGCTACGCGTGCTATGATCGGGGACGATCCTCGCCGCTCCGGCGGACACCGGCATCCTTGAACCGTGAACGAGGTATTTTTCGATGTTGATACGAAAACTGACCCTGGGCGTTTCCATCGGCGTGGTGGCTCTGGCCTTCATGGGGACACCAATCCAACTCGGCTTCGATTCCGGCGTCTTTTCGCCGAAACACGCGACGGCGAAGGGAAAAGACAAACATAAGCGCAAGTATAAGCACGGGCATGGCCACAAGACGAAGATGAAAGTGAAGTCATCGGGAGGGCACTCTACGTATAAATATGAATATACCCCGACTCCTCAGAGACCCGAAAAAAGCTCTGGCAATCCGGCCGTTGATCGATTCTTCTCGGGGGCATGATTCGCGGTGGATTTCTGAGTGCCAAGGAGCGGGGGGCCCTGAGGGCGGTGATGGGGCACCCGAGCGAGAGCCATGGGGTGGCCCGGCGGGCGAACGCCGTTCTGCTGCTGGATGACGGCCTGAGCTGTGCCGAGGTGGCGCGGGTGCTCTACCTCGACGACGACACGGTGCGGACTTGGTTCAAGCGCTACCGCGCGGGCGGTCTGGATGAATTGACGCTGTTCGACTCGCCCGGCGGGCCGGGCCATCTGAGCCGGGAGCAAGAGGCGGACCTTTCGGCGCATCTGGGCGAACGGCTTTACCGCGACACGGGCGAGGTGGCGGCGCATATCGCGGCGACCTGGGGGGTGATCTACAGCCATTCCGGCTGCATCAAGCTGATGCATCGCCTGGGCTTCGAATACAAGCGCCCGGAAAGCCTGCCGGCCCAGGCCGACGAGGCCGAGCAGGCCGCCTTCATCGAGGCTTATGACAAGTTGCTCAACGGCCTGGAGGCCGACGAGGTGGTCTACTTCGCCGATGCGGTGCACCCGGAATACCAGTCGCGTCCAGTCCATGGCTGGGTCAAAAAAGGCGACAAGGTGGCGCTGAGGCGGACCTCGGGACGCCAGCGCATCAACCTCCACGGCGCGCTCAATCTGGAGAATTTCCACTGCCCCTTGGTCCAGGCCGAGCGGATCAACGCCGCCTCGACCATCGCGCTGTTCGAGAAGCTGGAGGCCGACAACCCCGGAAAGAAGCGGATCTACGTCTTCGCCGACAATGCCCGCTATCACCATGCCCGCCTGGTCCGACAATGGCTGGAGAGGCCGGGTTGCCGCATCAAGCTGATCTTCCAGCCCGCCTACGCCCCCCACCTCAACGCCATCGAGCGATTATGGGGCGTCATGCATCGTGAGGTGACCCACAACAGGTTCTACGCCAACTTCGACCTCTTCACCAAAGCGATCGATCACTTCTTCAAGCAACGCCTGCCACGAGAGTGGACGACTTGGCGCGACACCATAACCGACAATTTCCGTATCATCTCGCACCGGGATTTTCGGGTTCTGGAGTGATCCGAGTATATAAAGAGACACATAAGGGCGTGAAGATCAAATACAGCTCCAAGGGCGGACCTCCACCGTGGGCCCCGGCACACGGCTACCGTCACAAACACGCGAGGGGAAGCGATGGGTATAGAGTGCCCTTCGATCTCAGCCGGGGCGGCTGCAACGGCGCGCTGATCGGCACGGTGCTTGGCGGCGCCACGGGAGGCGTCGTCGGCGCGCAAGTCGGACACGGCAACACGCGTACCGTGGCGATCATCGGCGGCACGATCATCGGGGCCATCGTCGGCGGCAGCATCGGCCAATCGATGGACCGGCAAGACCAAAACTGCGTGGGCCAAGCCCTTGAGCATGCGCGTGATGGCCAGGTGATTACCTGGAATTCACCCAACAGGGACAAGCAATATCGACTTACCCCGACCGACACGTATCAACGCGAGGACGGCTCCTATTGTCGGGAGTATAACACCACCGCCGATGTCGGTGGCAGACGCGAGCGAGTGTACGGCCGGGCCTGCCGTCAACCGGACGGCTCATGGCAACTGGGCGGGTGACGGGAATCCGTTCAATTGGAATTGCACTTGCGATCCGATTGGCCGGATAAAGTTGTCCGCCTCATCGGCGGACTCATGTCCTGGAAATACGCCGCCGCTCGATCACAAGTCGCGTAGCAGCCAACGTCAACCGAAATCCATCGTGGCCCTCCGGACTTGGGGCCATGGCGGTGACATGAGGTATGTTGGTGGATGATGAACGCGACACCGAACCAGCCTCGCCCGCTGCGCGAGGAGGACGTGGAAGCGCTTGCGCTGGGCGCGTGGATTCTGGGCACCGGCGGTGGCGGGGATCCCTATTACAAGCTGATGAACGCCAAGCTGCTCTACCGCCGGGGGCATTCGGTGACCCTGATCGACCCCCATGCACTCGCCGACGATGCACTGGTGGCGGTGGTTTCGACGATGGGCGCGCCGCTGGTCGCTCAGGAACGCCTACCGGACGCCTATCATGCGTTGCGGCCCGTCCGCGCGATGGAAGCGTTTCTCGGCCGCCCCTTCGATGCCGTCATGAGTTCGGAAATCGGCGGTGGAAACGGCGTGCAGCCGATAATGGTCGCGGCGCTCACCGGCTATTCGGTGGTCGACGCCGATGGCATGGGGCGCGCCTATCCGGAACTGCAAATGACCAGCTTCGCGGTGGCGGACCTGCCCTGCGCGCCCTTCGCGCTCTCGGATATCCGCGACAACGACGTGGTGATAGCGCAGGCCGTCGACACCCGCTGGGTCGAGCGGATCAGCCGCAGGATCACGACCGAGGTCGGCTCCACGGCCGCGATCTGCATGGCTCCCGCACCGGACTCGTATCGGGGTTTTAAGTTATTGATATAATGGAATATTGTCTCAAGAAGGTCTTAGTTTCCCCACGATTTGCCATACGTGGATAACGGGAATACCCGGGCCGATTCGCCCCACACCGCCAATCGTACTAAGAAGCCCCAGGACATACGAATTGTTCATCAGGTTCTGGGAGGTCAGCGATGGACGAATTGGACCGCCGAGCGGCGCATAATCTCAGTACGGAGCAGCTTCGAGGGGCTATTGATTTTGCACGAGATGTTCTGAGATCGGCAACTTTGATAAACGGGGGTGCCGCAGTAGCGTTGTTGGCTTTTGCAGGAAGTGTTTGGTCCAGTCCAGAAACAAACTCAACTCTTGATACAGCTCTAATTCTCTGGGCGCTTTCAGTATTCATCTTCGGTGTATTTTTTCCGCAGTTGCAATCGTGTTCGGGTATTTTACTCAATACATCTATTTCCAGGTGAGTATTAGTAATTTACCAGAGGGAAAACACAAACGCTGTCACATTAGCGCTCTAGTCTTTATTGTCGCATCCATTTTGTGTTTCTTTGCAGGTATGATCTTGTCCATTGTGGCATTTACTCACTATGAGTTACTGAGGGTGATCTAGCTCGCGATCGGCGAAAACAACTTCGTCCTCACTTTGCGGGCGTAATTGGTTATGGGGGGGGGCCAAGTTGGCACCCCTTCATTTTGGTGCGCTAGCTGCCGAGACGAAGGGGGGGGGCCGCATTTTGCGGCCCCCCCCCCTTCGTGTGCCGCCGGACGCGAGTGCGGCCCGGAATCGGGGGAAACCGGGCCGCACCCTAATCCGGCCGGAACGGGTGGGAAACCCGGCCGGAACTCTAATCGGCCTCGGCCATCAACCCGCTGAGGCCCGCCGCCTTGCCCGGGTCCATGCCGGCAGAGACCATGCTTTGAAACGCCCTTGCTCTGGAGGCGACGTCGCTTGCTCTCAGCTCGTCCCAATCGAGCGCGACGTCGGCCTCAAGTTTCGCGGCCAGCTCGGCGACCACAAGCCGGCCCAACGGTGCGACGGTCGCAAACAAAAGCTGGCGCCACGCCTCCCGGCCAGCCGTCCCGTTCGGATTCGAAGAAAACAAAACCGGCGGAACGCCACACGCGGCCAGGACCTCGCGGGTGGCGATCTCATGGAGCTGGACAAGCGCGGCCGGGGGATCGGCACCGATTCTCCGGGCGATCCAGCCATCGTTGGTGCCGGCCGCGCCTGGCGCCATCGATTGCTGAGTTTCAACCGTGGCCAGTTGACCCTTGAGCTTTTTAAGATCGCCCTTGAGCAATTCGATCGTCGGATCATCGCCGGGCACCGGCAATGGAAGCAGGGAACCACGCGGGCCGCTCGACTCGTCGGCCAGGGCAGCAGCGGTTTCAGCCGAAAGCCTTCCGGCCATCCGCGCGACTTGAAGGGGGCCCACGCCGCGCCAGGGCGTTTCGGGATCGACCGCATAGGCGATATGAACCACCCCGGACGCCGGCAAATCGTTGAAGGTGTGCAGCTCGCCCGGGCCGGACGCCGTCACCCGGTAAACCCATTGGTCCGGGTCCGCGCCGCCGTAAACATCGTGGCTACTCGCCGGCAGGAGCTTCACTTTGCCGTCGACCACCACGATAACAAACACGATTTCGCCACGCCGGATCAGGGAACGCCCGATCAGCGCCATGCAAGCAGGGCTCAAGGCGCCCCGCATCGCATCCGGCGCTTCGACCTGGGCCGCCGCGAACGCGCGCCCCACGACGCCCGTGGCGGCCTCCAACGCGCTTGAAGCGGTCGAGGTGATCGCCGCGCCGCTCGCCTGCCCGGCCAGGACCTCGATCAAGGCGGAGGTATAGCCGCTGCCCGCGCGCGTCTCTCGCGCCTGCCAGGGCCACCTCATGACGTCACCTCTCCTTCGCATTCGATCCGAAGGAAGCGCCTGCGAGCGTCCCGCTCCCGGACTTGTTCAACAATGTTGGTGGCATTGAGGGTCGCGTCGCCTTCGAGCACGAAGATTTGGCTCGCGGTCGCCTCGGCGATCTCCCGGCGCCAGCGGATGATGTAAGTCCGGGAGGCGGTGTCGAGCTGCCCGCCGGCCTGCGCCGCGTCTAACAAGCTGGCGTCCAGCCGAGTAGCCCAGGACGGCCAATCGGTCACGATGGTCTCGGGCTCGCCGTAAATGTTGAAATCGGAGACGGAGCGCCGGACGGTGATTCGCCTGTCGAGCCCGGACATCGCTACGCGCCCGCCTCGGCAACGCTGCCGGCCCGGTGAATCCGATAGGGCAAGAGGATCATCGCCGCGCCCGAGCTGCGCAGCGCGTCCGCGTACATCGTCCCCCGGCCGGCGTTGGGCTGGTCGAACATATATGCGCTAAGACGAATAATAGCTTCATCGACGACCGCGTCCGGGGCATCGTCGAAGGCATCGCCAAGGTGCCGGGCGACGGCCGCCGTGGCGTAGGACAGCAGCCGCGTGGCCTCGGCGTTTTCCTCGGTCGAATCGCCGAGTCGAAGCGCCCCGGATAGCTCGGCTTGTGTGAGGGTTACAGGCATCGGCGCACCCTCCGCACGGCCGGCGCGGGGAAGTCTGCCGCCCGCAAATCGACGTCGGTTTCGGTGTAGGCAGGCCGGGTGACCAAAGACAGCTCGTAGAGCACCGCCTGTCGGATCACGCGCACCTGGACGGCCGAATTGCCCGGCTCGGGCTCGAGGCCCTCGGCATCCGGCACGACGTCGCGAGGCGGGACCCGGAACCCCGGGGAGACGCCGCCGACAAGGCCGGCCCGGATCATGGCAACCGTGTCGCGCATGTAGCTCGGCATCTCATCGTCGGCGGGAAGATCCACCTCAAACTCGATTGCCTCGTTGGTGCTGGTGATCTTCGCGGTGCCGGACTTCATGTCGCCAAGCGGCTTGTCGAACGAATGCCCGCTCAGAACATGGACGTTCCGCCGCTCCAATTCCTGCCGTAGCAGCTCGGCGCGCGCACGCTCCAAAGCCTTGTTCGCGATGGCGGCGTACTCGGTCTGAACCTGCTGGAACGCCCGGAGCTGCCAGCCGAAAGCGTCGCCGGCAATGCGCTCTTTCCGGGTCCGGCCACGGTCGGAAACCGTCGCCATTTTATCCCCGGCGCCTTGCGAGTAGCGGAACCGCCCGCCTAGACGCCGCCCCCGAGCACGAATTTCCAGCTCGGCGGGCCAGTATGCCCGCGTCTCCATGGCATCGCCCTACGCGACAAACTTCAAGCGGGCGAAGTTGGCCGGCCGGGGGAGGCCGAAGTTCCAGAAATAGTTGAGGGTCAGCACGACCTCGCCCTTGGCAGCCGACGTGTATGGATCTCTGATCAATTCGCCACTGTCCCATACGGGCGCGACGCCGGCCCCGTCGATGCCACGGCCGCGCCCGACGAAGGCGCCGAAGGCGTTGGCCGTGGTGACGGCGCTGACATCCCCTCGGACGCCCCAGCTCATGCCGCTCGCCATCAAGAATTGAGCGATGGTCTGGTTCTCGGCGGCGGAGTTGGCAACCGTGGTCATCCACAGCGTGTTCGCGCCGACGCTGGCGACGATCCGAAGATCGCTGGCGCCCTCGGCGTGCTTCCCGTCGATCAGCTCGACCAGCGCTTGCAGAGTATCAGGGCCCTTGACCTTGGCGGCTTGGGTGATCGTCTTTTCGACCACGTTTGCGGCAGTCTGCAAACCGGTGATATCGGCCGTCGTGCCGGTCGCGGTCGAATCGCCCTGGAAGACCGCCAGATCAACCGCCTCCATGAGTCCGGCCCGGAGGTCCCTCGTAATGGCCTCCTCCAGCCCCGGGAGCCGCAGATCGTCCTCCCTGGAGAAGATCGCGTGAATGGCGTTGCGGGTCGGCTTCAATTCCGTAACGCCGATTGTCCAGGTCGCCGCCGCCACCGCTTCGGAGCGCCCGCGCTGGACGCCCGCGCCGCCGGCCGTGGTGACGGGATAAGCCGCGATCCCGGTCCCGACCGACCGGAACGACACGCCGACGCGCGCCGCCGAGGAAGTCGCGAACAAGCGATCCAGCCACGATTGCTGAGCCGCCCCCGCGTCGACGTTCGTGGTCTCGCGAGTTTCGAGGGGAGGCGCCAGCATTTCGAGCGGGAAACGATTCGCCGGAATGCCGATGGCGTCGTTGTATTCGCCCTCGGCGCCGGTCGCGCCGCGCATTTGCAGCGCCGCGCCGGCGTACTCGCCGAAGGTGATGCGCTCGCGCAGGGAGCGCAGCTCGCGGCCCTCGGCATCGCCGTCGTCGGTGGGCGTGATGGTCGGCTCGCTCTCGGCGACGATGGCCCCCCTTGTCTCGATTTCGATGTTCTGCATGGAAGTGGTGAGAGTCGCCATTTCGGCGCGCTGCTCGTCGGAAAGCTCGTCGAGCGCAAGGAGGGTATTGAGCGACTGGCGGGTTTCAGACTGGCGAAGCTGGAGGCGTTGAAGCGGTGTCATTGCGGGTCCCTCGATACGTTGAAGAAGAAAGCACGATCTCTCGTCTATCTCATCAGTATCGAGTGGGACCGGCGAGCCCGATCCGCACCGCCAATCTAGTATAGATTGCTCCGCCTTACAAGCGCTTGCCACTCTCGCTGCTCTTGGGAAACAGGGCGCTTATTCTCCGCCGCCGTCTTTTGAATGTGACACCCTCTGCAAAGCGCCTGGAGGTTCTGCATGTCGAAGGGATCGAGGCCAGCGTCCGGGATAATGTGGTCGGCTTCGAGCCGGCCCGCCTTGCCACATTTCCGGCACCGCCAGCCGTCCCGATCGAGCACGGCGCGGCGCACCCGAGCCCAGCGCCGGGCATGCACCCGGGAGACATGATGACGGCTCACCCGACCAGCCCCAGGTAGGCGCCCCGGCCGCGTGGCTTGGCGAGGTAACGCGCTAGCGATCCCGCCGCCAGGGTAAGCGCCGCCGCGACGTCATCTCGGGCGGTGTTATTGTGGCCGTCCATTTTCACGAGCCGCATCGATCCCGCATCGTCGTTTTTTACAGCCGCCACTGACAAGCTCGCTATGAGCAGCGGCCGGCAAGCCACGGTTGGGACCACCGGCCCGTCCAGGAACAGCTTACGCACGGCGCGAATATCTTCCGAGGATTCGGACCACCTCGTGACGCGGGGGATCACCTGGATACCCCGCGCACTGTCCAACAATTCCGGGAGGCGGAACCGGTCAGCTATGAGGTGGTCGGGTGGTCCCCATGCGGCCCGCACCGCGTCCAGCAATTGCGTCACCGGTGGGACCCGCAAGCCCTTGGCGACGTGCAGCAGCCCCGCATCGACTAAACGCTGATAGGTTGCCTTCGGGACCCGATCTCGCTTTTCCTGAGTCTCTATCGAGGGCACGCCAGGCGCCACCGCGAGTGCCTCACAGCGCCCATTTGCAAACAGGGCGACGGCTCCAGACCAAGCTCGGCCGCCGCCTAAGTCAATCCCGACTATTGGCCGGCCATCCGGGGGCGGCACGTCGCGAGCACAAGCCGTGTTGAAATCGTCGACGGACATTAACATCGTCGACTCGTCGGCTGTCGGTATGTTCAACCGATAGCTGAGAAATCGAGCTTTGAGCCGGCTGTCTCGCCGGGCTTGTTCGCGTTCTTCTTTGAGCACCGCGCGGCTGTCCGCGAACGCCGAGACGAGCGGATTGCACCGCCTGATTTCCGGCCACGAATCCCATCGCTCGGGGTTGCCGCGAAGCGCCTGGACGAAGGTGCTGCCCCGCGTCCCGTCCTCGATTAGATCGGGCCACCATCCCGAGACGGCCGGCGCCAATGTGCCAATGAGAAGGATTTTTAGCGGGCTTCCGGGTTTACCTCTTGCAGTTGTAAGTGCGTCCCACATTAACAACCCACCGTTGACCTCCCAGCTCCCTGGTTCATCGCATATTGCCCATGGCGTGTTGACTAATCCCATTGCGGATTTTCCGCTGCTCGATATGACCCGTAGCCTTGTATTTGTCGCCTTGTGTGTGATGCCGATCCTCGAAACCGAGTCGAGGAATCTGTATTCGCCGGTCGCCTCCAGGGCTTCGCGAGCAAATCGGAAAACGATCCGAGCTTGCTCGACATTGCTTGCGCAGAGAACCGATTCGGTCCCAAGTCGGAAAAGCTCGTCGTTCGGATCCAGGATGCGCGAGACGACGTGGCCGGTGAGCCAGGATTTTCCATTTCCGCGTGGGAGCGAAAGCGCCGCCGTGCTGATCTCGGGCGCAAGCGCGCCCTTCAAAAACCTGGTTTGGAAGGGTTTAAGTTGCATCCAAGTCCTCCCCCCACGGCACTCGCACCCCCCACGCAGCCCGCCACAGGGGTCCCCTAGCCCGCCGTGCCCTTGGGCAGCGCCATCGCGGCCTCGGCGTCACTCGCGCGAGCTGGTTCACCGCACCGGACTCGTATCAGGATTTTAAATCATTGAATATATGTTATTTTTAGTAAATCAAATCTCAGTTTCCCCACGTTATACCCTACGCCAAACCGGTTAAAAAAGGGGCTTACAAAAAAAGCTTGACAAGGTCCCGCAGCAACCACCAGCTGGCCCAGGCACCCCGCCCGTGGCGAAGGAGGAATCTCATGGTTTTCCGCGAGGGCTCTATTGCGAGTTCTGTCCCCCGAACAGCCGTTCAGCGGCTTCTTGAACTGCTCGCCAAATCTCTTCGTCAATGTGATGATCGCCTAGCTGGGGGAGGAAGGGATTTTTCCCGGATGCTAATCGAGCTTGTCGACGACGCTGTCGAGACTCTTGGAGAATCGCGACATTTCTCAGGATGATCTTGCTGATGTACGCCGGATGGTTCACGCAAACGAGAATCGCGACATTTCTCAGGATGATCTTGCTGATGTACGCCGGATGGTTGACGCTCTGAACGAATGTTATGAGAAGGGATAGTCATATTCGCCTCACGTGGTTGTTGCAATCCAGCTCTGTCAAGCTTTCTTGATAAGCCCCTAAAAAAAGAGGGGTGCCAACTTGGCATCCCCCATTCTCATTATGGAGTCATGCTATTTTATTTAGGACTTATAAAGAGTAGTTGACAGAACGGGCGGCGAAGGCACACGCCGCTTGGGTAGTGGCTCAGTTTGGAATCGAGCCGCCGTTCACGATGCCGCCCCGGTTCGTTCCCTGGTGTTCACAGTGACATGCCCGCGGCCCGTGGGTAGAGTGACCATGGACCAAAAAGGGAGGCGCTTCATGCCGAAGCGACCGCGCGATCTCAACCAGCTCGCCAAGGCGGTGGTTGACATGACCACCGGAGCGGCCCGGAACGACTCCCACGATGAACCCTCGGGCCGTGCCCGAGGCAAGCGACTGACGTAGAAGATGGCCAGCGGAATACAGTATCTCCTGTTCTTCATAATCGCGGTCCTTCTCGTGGTCGTGGTTGCGCAGTGCGTCTTTACGTAAATGCCCAGCCCTCGGGACGCTGACTGCCGCGTGGGAGCGGGCAATTCTTCACACACACATCGGAGGGTAAGATGGAGAACGAGAAAATGAAGACGGTCACCGTGATCGTCCAGGAGGTGGAGCTGGTCGACGAGGAGAGGGGGGGGGAATCGTTCAGCGGGACAAAGTGCGGGACTGCATGTTCAGGCATTCTGAGATGACCATGGAGCAGGTCATTGATTTTTTGTTGGTTAACGATTTCACAAAGACGAGTACTACAACCTCGGACGACGCCATAGATGAAAAAAGGTCGCGCGAGGGCGGTAGCTGATTACGCAGCGACCCGCCGGGGGGGGGGGGGCCGCATTTTGCGGCCCCCCCCTTCGTGTGCCGCCGGACGCGAGTGCGGCCCGGAATCGGGGGAAACCGGGCCGCGCCCTATCCGGCCGGAACGGGTGGGAAACCCGGCCGGAACTCTAATCGGCCTCGACCATCAACCCGGCAAGGCCCGCCGCCTTGCCCGGGTCCATGCCAGCGCCGACCATCGATTGAAATGCCCTTGCTCGGGAGGCGATGTCACTGGCCCGCAGTTCGTCCCAATCGAGCGCGACGTCGGCCTCCAGCTTCGCCGCCACCTCGCCGAGCACAAGCCGTCCCAGCGGTGCGACGGTCGCAAACAGAAGTTGGCGCCACGCTTCTCGGCCAGCCGTCCCGTTCGGGTTGCTGCTGAACAGAACCGGCGGAACGCCGCACGCGGCCAGGACCTCGCGGGTGGCGATTTCATGGAGCTGCACCAACGCGGTCGGGGGCTCGGCACCGATCCGCCGGGAAATCCAGCCGTCGTTGGCGCCTGCCGCGCCGGGCGCCATCGATTGCTGAGTTTCAACCGTGGCCAGTTGACCCTTGAGCTTTTTGAGATCGACCTTGAGCAATTCGATCGTCGGATCATCGCCAGGCATCGGCAATGGAAGCAGGGAACCGCGCGGGCCGCTCGATTCGTCGGCCAGGGCGGCCACGGTTTCGGAGCTGAGCCGGCCGCCAAGCCTCGCCACCTGGAGCGGCCCGTGGCCGCGCCAAGGATGCTCGGGGTCTCGGGCATATTGAAGGTGGATCACGCCGGCCGCGGGGACGCTTGGATAGGTCAGGGTCCGCTCAGGTCCACCCACGGTCAGGCGATAGGTCCATGAGTCGGGGTCTGGCCCGCCCGTGATATCGTGGCTCGCCGCCGGCCACAGCTTTACCCGCCCGCCGTCGACCCTGATCAGGAACAAGATTTCGCCACGCCGGATCAGGGAACGGCCAATCATGGACAGGCAAGCCGGCCCCAGGGCGTCCCGCATGGCATCCGGGGCCCGCACCTCGCACGATGCGAAGGCACGCCCCACGACCCCCGCCGCCGCCTCCAGCGCCGCCGTAGCGGTCGGGAAAGCCGTGGTCTGCCCGCCCGCGTTGGCGGTAATCGCCTGAACGAGCGCGTCAGTATAGCTGCTGTCCGCGCGCGTCTCTCGCGCCTGCCAGGGCCACCTCATGAAGTCACCTCGCCTTCGCATTCGATCCGAAGGAAGCGCCTGCGAGCGTCGCGCTCCCTGGCCTGTTCAACGATGTTGGTGGCATTGAGGGTCGCGTCGCCTTCGAGCACGAAGATTTGGCTCGCGGTCGCCTCGGCGATCTCCCGGCGCCAGCGGACGATGTAAGTCCGGGCCGCGGTGTCGAGCTGCCCGCCGGCCTGCGCCGCGTCTAGCAAAGTCGCGTCCAGGCGGGTCGCCCAGGACGGCCAGTCCGTTGTCACTTTCTCCAGCTCTCCGAAATCGTTGAAGTCGGAGACGATGCGCCGGACGATGATTCGGCGGTCGAGGGTCGGCATCGCTACGCGCCCCAGCGGAGAACGCCGCCATCCCGAACGACCACGGTTCCATCGGCAAACGTGATTTGGAGCCCCTGCGGCACCCAATCGATCCCGATCACCGGATTATCCACGCTGCCCCTCGGCTGTAGCCGCGAAGCCGCCGCAACGGCATCGCCTGTCGAGCCGGCGCGAATCACCCGGAAGGGCAACAAGATCATCGCCGCGCCCGAGCTGCGCAGGGCATCGGCATACATCATGCCCCGGCCCGCGTTCGGCTGGTCGAACAGATATCCGGCAAGGCGGATCGCCGCTTCATTGACAACGGCCTCCGGCGCGGCCTCGTAGGCATCGCCAAGGTGCCGGGCGACGGCCGCCGTGGCGTAGGACAGCAGCCGGGTCGCCTCGGCGGTTTCCTCGGTCGAATCGCCGAGCCGAAGCGCCCCGGACAGCTCGGCTTGTGTGAGGGTTACAGGCATAGGCGCACCCGGCGTCCGGGCGTCTTGCCCCGGACCTCGACCGTCGTCACGTGCGAGCCGCTGTCGACCAGCGCGGCGCCGCCCAGGTAGCCCTTGCGGATCATCCGCACGCCGCTGGCCCGACCTTCGGCCTCGGAGCGGAATTCGATGGAAAGCCCGGTGAAGGTGCCGTTGCGGATCATCGTCGCCGCGTCACGGCCCCGTTGCGTGTCTGGGAGCGGCGCATCGATTCGCAGCTCGTCACCCGCGAGCGCCGGCACAAAGCGCATGATCGGCGCTTGCCGATTGTGCTGTTCGTTCAAGATGATCCCGTCACCCGGCCAGTGCAGCGCGCCGGCCTCAAACACTTCCGCGCGATCGCGGGCGCGCTTGCCATAGGTGAGCAAGGTTCCGACGATCCGGCCTGGCGACTGCCGGCCCTCGTCCTCTCGGATTTCGATTGAGCATCGCAGCTCGTCCATCAAAGCCTCCCGTACCAGCGCGATATCGCTGAATCGCACTCGCTCGATAGATCCCCGGTTTCGGGGTCCGAAAGCCTCGCCGCGACGATGGCCCGCCCAGGGTCCACGATGCGCTCGCGGGCGCCCAATCCAAGCTGCTGAAGCAGGAATTGACGTCGTGCCGGGTCGCCGTCCGAATTCGTGGCGATGACGCTGATATCGCGGTTGGCGGCCCCGGTAATAATCGCCCGCCTGATGTATTCGGTGAGCGGCAAAAGCCGTTCGTCTCGAAGCGGATAGCGCCCGTCCGGCCCCCGAAGATCGCCCGTGATCGCCGCGTAAACCGCTTGGAAATCAGCGATGGCCGCGAGCTCGGGAGACTCCGCTAGAAGGCGTCGGGCGAGCGCGGATTTAGCCGCGCCCGCGGGCCCGGAAAGCAGGATGCTCGCCATGATTAAGCATGCTGGGACTGTTGCTTGAAGAAGCCCGACGACCGCAGGACCTTGATCGCGTGCAGCATTACCGCCGTCACGACGATTTGCCCGGTGCCGGCCTTGGTGATCTCGTCCGGGATCAGCGTCACGCCTTCCCAGATTGGACAAACCGCGTCGCGGCGCATGCCCAACCGGACCACGCTGTTCTGCTTGTTGCCGGCGACGGCCGGGATATGGGCGCTGACCCTTACGCCGCCCGTTACGCTCATGAGGTCCTCGATTGCAGCCCGGTCGCCGGCATTGTCGCTGCGGAATTGCGCCGCCGCGTGGGCGTAGGTCGCCGAGCCCATGACGATGCGGATATCGCCCACCGCGTTGGCGTATTTCCCATCGACGCGGCCATAGGCGTGCGTGCTGCGATAGAGCGCGTAGGTGGTGGTCGCCGACACATTGTGATCGGCCAGGACTGACCCGGTGAGCAATCCATTCGTGCCGACGAGGATTTGCTGGTCGAGCTTGTCGGAAAGCGCGTCGCCGAGGTTCTGGCGCAGCGCCGAGTCCATGCCGGCGAAGCGCGCCCGGTCCTCTCGCGAATAGAAGAAGCTCGCCTGGAGCCGGGACGGGCTCAGGACGTCCGCCGTGAAGGCGCCCGTGGTCTCGGCCGCCGCCGCGTTCTCCGCCGGAGTGTGCACCGTGGCGCTGGTGGACAGGACCGGATAGACGGCCTCGCCCGTGGCAACTGTCGGCATGTCGACCCCCAGGAAAGCCGCGACGCTTGCCGGGAAGACGGCCGGGATAATCTCGGCTTGGATCTGCGCCACGTTGCTCGGGGCCGGCGTCACCGCCCGTTCTTCCATGAGCAGCGCCAGGGGAACCTGATTCGCGGACAGGCGGAGGTGCTGTTGCAGCTCGGCCGTTTGCCCCTCGGTCGCCCGGTGTTCCAGGGTCGCTTCGAAGATCCCGCCGATGCTGGCGCCCGCGATCAGGGAGCGCATCTCGCGCGCCGCCGCGTCGCCCTCGGTCGCGGTCGCGGTCGGGTCGACCTCGCTCACGATTGCAGCGCGGATCTCGACCTCAAGCTGCTGCATGGTGGCGGTCAGCTCGCCCATGGAGGCGCGCTGTTCGTCGGAAAGCTCGTCAAGCGCAAGGAGCGAATTTAGCGACTGGCGAGTTTCGGACTGCTTGAGCTGGAGGCGATGCAGTGGCGTCATTTCGAGTCCCTCGATACGTTGAAGAAGACAGCACAATCTCGCGCTCTATCTCTTCAGTATCGAAGGCGGGACCGGCGCGCCCGATCCGCACCGCATAAGCTAGTATATATTGGACCGCCTTACAAGCGCTTGCCACTCGCGCTGCTCTTTGGAAACCGGGCGCCTGTTTTCCTCCGCTGTTTTCAACACGTGGCAACCGACGCACAAAATTTGTAGGTTCTCCATGTCGTAGGGATCGCCGCCCGATTCGCGTTGCATCGGCGTGACGTGGTCGCATTCTAGCCTTCCCGCCTTGCCACATTTCCGGCATCGCCAGCCGTCCCGGTCGAGCACGGCGCGGCGCACCCGAGCCCAGCGGCGAGGATGCAGCCGGGTGACATGATTGCGGCTCACGAGACGAGGCCCAGGTAGGCGCCCCGGCCGCGCGGCTTGGCGAGGTAGCGGCCAAGCGATCCCGCCCCAAGGGTAAGCGCCGCAGCGACGTCGTCGCGGGCGGTATTATTGTGGCCGTCCATTTTCACAAGCCGCATCGATCCCGCATCGTCGTTTTTTACAGCCGCCACTGACAAGCTCGCTATGAGCAGGGGACGGCACGCCATGGTGGGGACCACCGGCCCGTCCAGGAACAGCTTACGCACGGTTCTAATATCCTCGGATGCCTCGCTCCAGCGGGTAACGCGAGGGATCACCTGGATACCCCGAGCGTGGTCCAGCAATTCGGCCAGACGAAAGCGGTCGCAGATAATGTGGTCGGGTGGTCCCCATGCGGCCCGCACCGCGTCCAGCAATTGCGTCACCGGGGGGACCCGCAAGCCCTTGGCGACGTGCAGCAGCCCCGCATCGACTAAACGCTGATAGGTTGCTTTGGGGACCCGATCGCGGGTCTCCTGAGCCTCTATCGAGGGGAGCCCCGGCGCGACTGCCAGCGCCTCGCATCGGCCGCTCGACCACAAGGCGACGGCCGCGGACCAAGCCCGGCCGCCGCCAAGATCGATCCCGACGATTGGCCGGCCATCCGGGGGCGGCACGTCGCGAGCGCAAGCCGTGTTGAAGTCGTCGACGGTCATTAACATCGTCGACTCGTCGGCTGTAGGGATGTTCAACCGATAGGAGAGAAAGCGGGCTTTGAGCCGGCTGTCACGCCGGGCTTGTTCGCGTTCCTCTTTGAGCACTCCGCGGCTGTCCGCGAACGCCGCAACGAGCGGATTGCACCGCCTGATTTCCGGCCATTGGTCCCACTTGGACGGGTCGCCGCGAAGGGCCTGGACGAAGGTGGACCCTTGAGTGCCATCCTCAATCAGATCGTGCCACCAGCCGGCCGTGGCCGGCGCCAGGGTGCCGATCAGAAGGATTTTGAGCGGGCTTCCAGGCTTGCCGCGGGCGGTTGTCAGTGCGTCCCACATTAACAGCCCGCCGTTGACCTCCCAGCTTCCGGGTTCATCGCAAATTGCCCATGGCGTTTGGACGAGTCCCATTGCGGATTTTCCGCTGGACGATATGACCCGTAGCCGTGTGTTCGTTTGCTTGTGGACAATCCCGATCCGCGAAACGCTGTCGAGGAAACGATACTCGCCGGTCGGCTCTAAGACCTCGCGAGCAAATCGGTGAACAATTCTCGCTTGCTCAACATTTGCGGCGCACAATACGGATTCGGTCCCCGGTCGGAACAGCGCGTCACTCGGATCGAGGATGCGCGCGACGATGAAACCGGCGAGCCAGGATTTTCCATTTCCTCGCGGCAAACTCAGCGCGGCCGTGCTCACGCCGGGCGCGAGCGCGCCAGCCAAAAACCGCCGCTGGAACGCTCTCAGTTGCACGCAAGAGACCCCGTGACGGCCTGCGGCTGGCCCTTCGAGGACACCATAGGGATCCCTAGCCCTACGCCGTGCCCTCGGGCGTCACGTTCGCGAGCCTGGCCGCCTCGCTCGCCTCGATATCCGCGCGCAACATCTCCAGCGCGTGGGCTAGAATGTGGGCATTCGTCACCTTGGCCGCGGGCTCGGGTACGCGATCCCACTTGGCTTGAAGGAGAGGCCGGATCGCCTCCAGGTCAGCGAGCGCCTGTCCGCCCAGCTCGATTGTGATCGGCTTAGGTTGGTCAGTCATGGTTCAGATCTCCTCAGTGTGTGGTGGGGCGGGGCGACGGTTGCTCGTCGGCGACGGGAACGATCGTCAACCGGATCGGCTGGTCGCCGCAAAGATTATGCTGTATCAGACTTGTCAGGACGTTCAGCACCTGCTGCGGGTCGAGGCCAGAGCGCGCCAGCACAATTTGCGAGACAGAAAGAAAGCTTGTCTCCCCGTCGCACACTTCGCCAAGCACCTCGTAGAGCTGATCAACCAGCGCCTGTGCGCGGTCGTTGACGCTGGCGAGGGCCTCGTCTGTCGGTTCTTCGGTCATCGTTACCCCTTCCTGCTGTGTCGCGGGCTCGCAGCGTGCGCGATCAATCTCTGTGCGCGCCGAGGATGTATCTCTAGCCGCTGGAGCAGCGGCAACCAGTCGCCATGCCTCACCCGACGCTTGGCGCGCGCGAGAAGGCGGCCCAAGCGGTCAGCGTCGCCGGCATGATCAGCGGCCAGGATTTTTTCCACAAGCGCCGGAAAAGACTGCTGTTCGCGCTTTAGGTCGCGGATCAGCCGATTCGCTTCGTCGAATGTGGCAGGCTCTGCCGTTCTCGCGATCAGCGCCGCGACCGCTCGTCTCTGTCTCGGCGTCGCTACCATTTTCCTATCGCCTTGTTGGTGAGAGTCAGAGCTCGGGCGCACCGGTCCCTTTCCCTCTGATACACGACAAAAACGACGTACATCAGAAGGTTGGGCTTTACGCCAGGGCGTGCCTCGTCGGAGCCGAGCCGTCGCCACGGGCGGGTTGCGCACCGGCCGTAGGGCCTTTGCCATCGGTCGCAACCTCGAAGTGCTTCGCCAACTGGCCGCTGGCGCTCTCGCCGGTCTTCGCCGCCGCCGATCAAATCCCGGGTGCCCCCCGGTCTTCTCCTGCCGGCTTAGCCTCGGCTGCGGGTCTGAGAACCCTCCCTGGTCCCCGCTGAAAGCCGTTGCGTCCCAGGGGCTAATCGCTAGAATGCCGGTCTGCATCGACTGGCGTTCTAGCGCAAAGCTTCCAACGCAACGGCGGGCGGCTCGTTATCGAGCCGCCCGTTCCGCCTTTTAGGCCGCCGCCGCTTCGCCCGTGGCGCGTGGGCGGGCGGCGATGAATTCGTTGAGTTCCGATTGCGACCATCGCACGGCGCGCGACCCGATCCTGATGGGCGCCGGGAATTTTTCTTCACGCATGAGCCTATATATTGCGCTGCGGCTGAGGCCGGTTCGCTCCTCGACTTCAGCACGGTGGAGCAAGCGGTCGCTGTCGGTCATGGCGTATCCTCCGGTCGTGTTCCCGGAGGATGTCGCGGAGTCCCGTCACGCCCCAAAGACGCTATCGGCGGATAGCTTCTCAGCCTATGGCCACGGCGCCCGGCGCCAATCGCCTTTGCGCCACCGCGTGAGCCCTTTGCGAATGACCGACTCGTCGTCGCCGATGTATTCGGCGATCACATGAACCCGGCCTTCAGATTTGCTCATACCGTAGTGTTTGAGCCAGCTGTCGGCTTCGAAATAAACCCCATTGCGGTCTTCCTGGGCGTAGGGTGGTCCGCCCTTGTGCGCGGGTTTTTTTGCAGGCGGTTTGAACGTCCCATCGCGAAGGCGACGGTGAACGTCAGCGGCCCAATCTGCCAAGGCATCAGGGAAGATCTCGTGTTTCTCGTGAAGGCGAACCGCGATCTCGTTCAGCGCAGTCCAATGGTCATAGTCATCGGCCGCGATATAGTCGTGGAGCGCTTTCTCAGCCCGATTAAGGCGCCCCCAGCTTTGATCCCATTCGCGCAGCCAAAACCAATGGTGGGCGATCGCCGAACCGAGCCAGGGGAGCGCGTCAATGTTCCGCCCGTGGAGCCAATAGCGTAGAAAAAGAAGGGCCTCCTCCTCGGGGCCCTTCACTCCCAACATGCCCGGCAGCAGCAATGCGTAATGCTCCTCGGCCGGGACATCTTCGTCCCGTCGTCGTTTGGCAATCGCGGCCTTCCACGCGGCGCGGCGGGCTTCATCCACGGAGCTTGACCACCTTGGCGTCATCGCCGGTCAAATACGCGGCCCATTGATCCATCAACCGTCGCCGCCGCTCGTACAGGTCGGATCGGAAATACGCCCCCTCGACACCGCCCACGGTGTGCGCCAGCGCCGCCTCGGCGATGTCGCGGGGTTTGCCGGTGTCGGCGCACCAGTCTCTGAATGAACTTCTGAGGCCGTGAACGGTTGTCATGCTCGCAAGCCCGACCGTCCGGAGCAACTTGCCCAAAGTCATATCGCTCAGCGGTCGACCGGCCCGCGAGGGGGAGGGGAAAAGCAAACCTGCCCTGTCGCGCAACTGGCGCGCTTGTTCCAGCACCGCCAGCGCCGCGTCGGAAAGCGGGACACGATGCTCCGCGCCGGCCTTCATGCGGTTTGCCGGGATCGTCCATGTCGCAGCGTCGATGTCGATTTCGTTCCACGTTGCGCCGCGGACCTCCCCCGACCGTGCGGCCGTTAGCACCGTGAAGCGGAAAGCCAGTTTCGCCGACAGGGACGAGGCGGACGCCTCGACGGTTTCGAGCGCCGCCCCGACCTGCCGATAGGGGAGGGCTCTAAGATGTTCCTTCACGGCCGGTTGCGCGGGCAACGCGCCGCTGACGGCATCGCCAGCCACGTTGACCTCGACAAGCCCAGAAGCCTGCGCCCAGCTCAGTGTCGAGCGGATCGACTGCCGCACCTTCCGCGCCTGCTCCGGGCGGCTGGTCCATAGAGGCGTGAGCACGCGCAGCACGTCCTCGCGGCCGATCCGATCAACCCGCATATCGCCGAGGATCGGGAAGGCGTGCTTCTCCATCGCCTGCCACCATTTCTTAGCGACTTTCTCGCTACGCCAGCGCGGCCGGTTCGCCTCGTAGGTCCGCTTTGCAGCCAGCCGGAAGCGCGGCGTCTTGGCCCGGCGCTTCGCGGCAAGCGGATCGCCGCCGGCTCGCGCGAGCTTCCGATTGGCGAACGCGGCTTCGCGCGCTTCGTCCAGGGAGACCAGCGGCCAGCCGCCCAGACCGACGTCGCAGCGCTTGCCGTCGATGGCGAGTCTCTGGATCCAGGACTTCGACCCGCCCGGCGCCACCCGGAGATAGAGGGTTCCACCGTCCCCGTACATGCCCGGGTCGGAGATTTTCTTGACCTTGGCCACCGTGAGTCTTGCCATCTGCCCCTCGCTTTTCCCCACGTTCTATGTGGGGAACTTACAGGAACCGAACTGAACAGGCAAGCACATAAGGAAAGAAAAATCCCCGGTTTTCCGGGGCTTAAGGTGGGTTTGGAGGATTTCTTGGACCCCTATGGGTCTATATGTTGGCTCCCCGCACCGGAGCCGAAGTGAAGCGGCACGGCATTCTACACACCACGACACAGGCCATCCGGCTGGGCGAGGCGGTCGCTCGGGCGCGTCGGGATCACCTGGACCCGGTCCAGGCCATCCTGGACGCGGGCGAGGGGCGCCGACTGTTCTCGGGCAAGGTGATCGATGTTGACCGCCGGGCCACCGAGGGTTTTCTTCGCGGAAGAGCGCGGATCGACGGTCTGGACGATGATGCCGGCCGGACCTTCACGGTTCATTTTCAAAACGAATTCTCGGTCGGCTATCTGGGCGACCGGCCGGTGGTCATGACGCCGGACCTGATCTGTGTCGTCGACAGTGTCGGCGGCGACGGCATCGGCACCGAGGTCATCCGTTACGGCCAGCGGGTAACGGTATTGGCCCTGCCGGGACCGTCCGTTTTCATGAGCGAGCGCGGCTTGGACTTCGTCGGCCCCCGCGCCTTCGGCTTCGATCTGGATTACTGCTCCGTCTTCGAGGCGCCGGGCCCATGAAGCGTATCGGCGTCGATGTCGGCGGCACCAATACGGATGCGGTGCTGGTCGAGGCAGGCGCGGTGCTGGCCGCCGTGAAGACGGAGACGACGGCCGATGTCACCAGCGGCATCCGCGGGGCACTTCGCGATTTGCGCGCGGCGAGCGAGGGCGGCCTCGCGGATGCGGCGGCGGTGATGATTGGCACCACGCACTTCGTCAACGCCGTGGTCCAACGGCGCGATCTCAACCGGGCGGCGGCGCTGAGGATCTGTCTGCCGGCGAGCGCGACCTTGCCTCCCATGGTCGACTGGCCGTCCGACCTCGCCGAAATCGCGGACGGCGGGCGTTATCTCGTGGCCGGCGGCCACGAGTATGACGGCCGGCCAATCGTGCCGATGGACGAGGGCGCCGTCGCCGAGGCCGGCCGGGCGATGAAGGCGCAGGGCGTCACCGCCGCGGCCGTCAGTGCCGTGTTCTCGCCCCTGACCGCTGAATGCGAGGAGCGCGCGGCGGTGATCCTGCGGGACGCGCATCCCGATCTGCATGTCACGCTCTCCAGCACCTTGGGGCGGATCGGCTTGCTGGAGCGCGAGAATGCCTCGCTGTTGAATGCCGCCCTGGTGGACCTTTCGCATCACACGATCGCCGCCTTCGAAGCCGCCATCGCCGAGAGCGGTATCGCCGCCCCGCTCTTCATCACCCAGAACGACGGCACCGTCGTCGATGCGGCAACGGCGCGGGATCAACCGGTCTTCAGCTTTGCCTCCGGGCCAACGAACAGCATGCGCGGCGCGGCGCTCCTGGCCGGCTTGGACGAGGCGATGGTCGTCGATGTCGGCGGAACGAGCAGTGACGTCGGATGCCTCAAGGCCGGCTACCCGCGCGAAGCCAACAACGTCGTCACCATCGGCGGTGTGCGTACCCTGTTCCGGATGCCGGACCTGCTGTCGATCGGGCTTGGCGGCGGCACGTTGGTTGTGCCGGCCCCCCTGGAAATCGGCCCGCGCAGCGTCGGCCATCGCTTGCGCGAGGAGGCACTGGTGTTCGGCGGCCACAGCCTCACCATGACCGATATCGCGGTCGCGGCGGGATGTCTCGACATCGGTGATCGCGGACGCCTCGCCGATCTCGACGCCGCCTTGATCGAGGCGGCGATGGCGCGTGCCCACGACATGCTCTTTGAAGCGGTCGACCGGATGAAGACCGATGCCGCCGCCTTGCCGCTGCTCGCCGTCGGTGGCGGAGCCATGTTGGTGCCCGAACGAATGGACGGAATCTCCGAGGTGGTCCGGGTGCCCCATCACGCGGTGGCCAATGCCGTGGGCGCCGCGATGGCGCAGATTTCCGGCGAGGTCGACCATATATTTCAAGGCATGGCGCGCGACGAGCTTCTGGGACATGCCGAACGCATGGCACGGAAACGCGCCGTGGCGGCCGGTGCCGACCCGACGAGCTTGAAGGTCGTGGACGTCGAAAGCCTGCCGCTCTCCTACCTGCCGGGAAACGCGGTCCGCGCCCGGGTTCGCGTGGTGGGCGACGTGGCGATGCTCGGATAGCGGCCCGCGTTTCTCAGCCTACCCTGGGCCTCGGCGTCGCGGCCGAAGCGATTGGCGAGATCGCTCAACTCGCCTTGCGCCGCTCCTCTTCGGCTCCGCCCAACACGAAGCCCTCATACCCCTTTGCCGCCATTTCGTCGCAGCGTTCGCGGTAGGCGCCGACGCCGCCGATGTAGGGAAGGAAGATGCGCGGCTTGCCGGGGATGTTGGCGCCCATGTACCAGGACGCGGCCTTGGGATAGAGCGTCTGGTGGGCGACCTCGTTGTTGTGGACGACCCAGGCGTCCTCGGCTTCCAGGCTCGGCTCCATGGTCTCCAGACCCCGGGAACCGAGATGGGCGATGGCGTCCGTTACCCAGTCCACGTGCTGCTCGATCGAGACCATCATGTTGGAGAGCACCGAAGGACTGCCCGGGCCGGTGATCATGTAGAGGTTGGGGAAGCCCTCGCTCATCAGGCCGAGGTAGGTGTGCGGGCCCGCCTCCCATTTCTCGGTGAGCCTCCGGCCCTCGCGGCCCCGAATGTCTATTCCATCGAGGGTACCGGTCATGGCGTCGAAACCAGTGGCGAAGACGATGGCATCGAACGTGTAGGCCTCGCCGCCGGTGACCAGGCCCTCGGGCGTGATCGCCCCGATCGGTGTCTCGCTCACATCGACCAGGGTGACGTTGTCGCGGTTGAAGGTCTCGAAATAATCGGTATCGACGCAGATGCGCTTGGTGCCGATCGGATAGTCCTTGGCCGCCAGCAGTTCCGCGACCTCAGGATCCGTCACCGTCTCGCGGATCCTCTCGCGCACGAACTCGGCCGCCGTGTCGTTCGAGGCCTGGTTGGTCGCCAGGTCGCCGAAGGAGGCCATGAAGTAGGTTCCGCCCTCGCGCCAGCGCTCGACGTAGACCGCCTCGCGCTCGGCCTCGGAGGAGTCCATGGCGGAGACCGGGTTCAGACGGGCTAGCACGCCGTTTCGCGTCCTCCGCGCCTCGGCCCGGCGTTCGGCGTAGCCGTCCTTCCAGAAACGCGCGTATGCCTCCGTCATCGGGCCGTTGCGCGAGGGGATCGAATAGTTGGGCGTGCGCTGGAAGACCGTGACGTGCCCGGCCTCCTCGGCGATGACCGGGATCGCCTGGATGGCGGAAGAACCAGTGCCGACGATGCCGACGTGCTTGCCGGTGAAGTCGACGCCCTGGTGCGGCCAGTAGCCGGTGTGATAGGTCGGGCCCTGGTAGCTCTCCAGCCCCGGGAAATCAGGCACCCGGGCGGTCGAGAGGCAGCCCGTCGCCATGATGCAGTGGCGGGCGGAGAAGACCTCGCCGCCCTCGGTCTCGATCCGCCAGCGATTGGCGTTCTCGTCGAAACGCGCCGCCGCCACCGTGGTGTCGAACTGGATGTCTCGGCGGATATCGAAGCGGTCGGCGACGTGGCGCGCGTAGTCCAGGATCTCCGGCTGGGCGGAGAACAGCTCGCTCCACCGCCACTCCTGCTGCAGCTCCTCGGAGAAAGAGTAGGAGTACTGCATGCTCTCGACATCGCAGCGCGCACCCGGATAGCGGTTCCACCACCAGGTGCCGCCGACGTCGCCGGCGGCCTCCAGCGCGCGGGCGGTGAAGCCCAACTTGCGCAGGCGATACAACAGATAAAGCCCGGAAAACCCCGCGCCCACCACGATGACGTCGAACTCACGCATGGATGTCCTCTCCGATATCGTCTCTCGTGCCGGCCATCATAAATGTTGTCCTTCCCGACCGGGTCTTGACGACGGTAAGCACTTGGCCTACTCGACCGCCTGCATCAATAGCCCGTCCTCGCGGTCGCGGCCAAGGTCCGGCTCGCTCCGTTCCACCGCCGGGCCGTAGCCCGCGCCGCCGCCGGTCAGCAGGACCAGCAGATCGTCGCGTATCAGTTTGAAGCTCTGCTTGGAGGCGAGTTCGATCACCTCCGCTCCCCGCTCGACATAGGTGCGCGCCGTCTGGCCCGGCGCGCCGCCGAAGAGGCCTTCGGGCGCGATGCGGAAGCGGTCGGAATAGGTGGCGAACTCGACCTCGTCGGCGATGACGCGGTATTTGCGGCAGAAACCCATGCCGCCCCGCTGGCGGCCGGCCCCGCCCGAGCCTTCGCGCAGGGAATATTCCTCGACCCGGAAGAAGGGGTACTCCATGTCCATCGCCTCGATGGGCACGTTGGAGCAGTTGGAAAGCGGGCTGTCGACCGCGTCACAGCCGTCGCGCGCCGTGCTGGCGCCGTAGCCGCCGCCGAGGATCTCCAGGTAGATCCGGTAGCCCTCGGCCCCGAAGTGGGAGAGGCAGGCGACCTCCGTGGTGTCGAAGCCGGCGGCGATCACATGCTCCGGCACAGCCTGGGCCAGCGCCTTCATCACCGCGTTGAAGGCGCGGTAGCCAGACAGCATGCGGGCGCGGACCGGCGCCGGCGGCTTCGGGTTCAGCAGGGAGCCATAGGGCGCGCTCACTTTGATGGGCCGCTTCGAGCCCTCGTTGAAGGGGATGTCGGGACTAGTCAGCACCGACTTCACGCAGCTGAGCGCCGCCGCGATGGTGGAGGCATAAGGGCAATTGATGTTGGTACGGACCTGGTCGGAGGTGCCGGTGAAATCGATTTGGACCTCGTCGCCGGCAATCGTCACCGTGGCGCGAACGGGAAGCGGCTGGTCCGAGACGCCGTCGTCGTCGAGCGCGCCCTCGCCCCGGTAGACGCCGTCGGGCGCTTCGGAAATCGCCTGGCGCATGCGGCGCTCGGAATAGTCCAAGAGCTGGTCCATCGCCGCCATCACCGTCTCCGCGTCGAAACGGTCGCAGAGTTCCTGGACCCGCTTCGCCCCCATGCCGTTGGCGGCGAACTGGGCGTTGAAGTCGCCGATGGTCTGTTCCGGCACCCGGATGTTGGCGCGGATCAGGCGCTCCAGCGGGCCGCCGTTCCAATCGCGCGCCAAGTTGTAGCGGCTGGGCGGGAAGATGATGCCTTCCTGGTGCACGTCGGTCGCTTCGGGATTGAGGCCGGGGGCGCCGCCGCCCAAGTCCAGATGGTGCGACACGGTGGCGCCGAAGCCGACCAGCGCGCCCCGATGGAAGATCGGCGAGAAGAGAAAGACGTCGGGGATGTGCTGGCCGCCGTGATAGGGGTCGTTGTTGATGTAGAAGTCGCCCTCCTCCAACTCCTCGGGCGGCGTGATCTCGGCGCAGGGCCGGAAGGTGGTGCCGATGGGGCCGAGCTGCATCGGGATCAGCTCCGCCTGGGCAACGACATTGCCGCGTCGGTCCAGCAGCGCGGCGGAACAGTCGTTCGCCTCGCGTACCACTGGGGAATAGGCGGAGCGCACCAGCTTCACCCCCATCTCCCGTGCCGCCGCCACCAGCGCCTGGCTGATCACCGCTTGATCGACCGGATCGACACGCATGGTCGCCCCCTATCGCCGTTTCATGACGAGGTTATCACACGCATCGACCTGGGCCCGCCAGCCGGCCGGCACCAGGATCGTGCTGGTGACATCCTCGATCAGCATCGGACCGTCGAGCCAATCACCCCTGGGGAGCGCCGCCCTCCGCCAACGCGCCGTCGTCACGCGGGCGCCGGCATCGAAGACCTCGATCTCGGTCGGAATGCCGGCCTCCGCCGCTTCCTTCAGAGCCGGGAGCGCGCCGGGCGAGACGGCGGAGCCGAGCCGGAAGGAGACGATCTCGGCCCGCGCCAGGCCGCCCGAGCCGCCGAACTCGAAGACACGGTGATGGGCGGCATCGAAGCGCGCCATCAGGGAGGCTTCGTCGAGCGACACCAGTTCCCCCACGCCGAGCGGCACCGTGACCTCGAAGGCCTGGCCGACGTAGCGCATGTCCAAGGTATGGGTGCGCGTCACCTCGCCCTTGACACCCAGGGCCTGGAAACGGTCGCTCGCCACCTGGCCGAGTTCGGCGAAGACCTCGCGCACGGCGTCGGCCGCCGCGTCGTCGACTTCGATCCGCCGAGTCCGGGTCTCGTAGGTGACGTAATCCGACGCGAGCAGGCCATAGGCCGAGAGCACGCCGGCGTTGGGCGGCACCACCACGGTGGCGATGTCGAGTTCGCGCGCCACCGCCGCGGCATGCAGCGGCCCGGCGCCACCGAAGGACACCAGCGCATAGTCGCGCGGATCGCGCCCACGTTCGGTCGAGACCAGCTGGATCGCGCGGACGATGTTGGCGTCGGCCACCCGGATTGCATCCGCCGCAATCTCCTCGATCCCACGCCCGAAGCGATCAGCCAACGTCCGGAGCGCCGCTTCGGACGCACCGGCATCGCGCGTCATGTGGCCGCCGAGGCGGGCGTGGGCGCGAATGGTGCCGCGCGCGAGGTGGGCGTCGGTCACGGTCGCCTGTCCACCACCCTTGCCGTAGCAGGCCGGGCCCGGGTCGGCGCCGGCCGAGCGCGGGCCGGCACGCAGCATGCCGCCATCGTCGACCCAGATGATCGAGCCGCCGCCGGCCCCCACGGTGACAATGTCCAGCACGGGCGTGCGGATCGGCAGGCCGTCGACCTCGGTCTCGCCGGAAATCGCCGGCATGCCGTCGGCCACCAGGCAGACGTCCGTGCTGGTCCCGCCCATATCGAGGGTGATGAGATCGCGGAAGCTGGAAAGTCCCGCCTGACGCACGGCGCCGATCACCCCCGCCGCCAGACCGGAGAACAGCGAGGTGATGGCATTCCGCCCCATCGCCGCCGCCGGCAGCCGGCCGCCGTTCGACTGCATGACGCTGAAGCGGCCTGCGAAGTCGCGCTCGCCCAAGCTCGCCTCGAAGCGGGAGAGGTAGCTATCGATCACCGGCTGCACATAGGCGGCAAGCGTCGTGGTCGAGGCACGCTCGTACTCGCGAAATTCCCGCGTCACGTCGTGGGAGCAGGTGACGGCGAGGCTCGGATCAATTCGCCCGATCATCTCGGCCACCCGCGCCTCGTGCGCCGGGTTGGCGTAGGCGTTCAGGAAACAGACCGCGACCGCGCGGTAGTTCCCGCCGGCCAGTATCTCGCGCAGCCGCGCGTCCGCCACCGCATCGTCCAGGGCGACGACGACCTCGCCATCGGGGCCGATGCGCTCGTCGATCTCGTGGCAGTCGCGGCGGCGGACCACCGGCGCCGGCTTGGCGTAGGCGAGATCGTAGATGTTGCGCCGGCTGTGGCGTTGCAGCGCCAGAATATCGCGGAAACCCGCCGTGGTGATGAAGGCGGTCGGGGCGCCCTTGCGCTCAAGAATCGCCTTGGTCGCCACGGTGGAGCCGTGCACCAGATCCTCGACGCCCGCGAGCATGATCGCCGCGGCTTCCAGCGCCGCCAGCGCGCCCTGGTCGGGCCGCGCCGGCGTGCTCGCCACCTTGGCCACGATCACCGTCTCGCCGTCGATCGCGACGAGATCGGTGAAGGTGCCTCCCACCTCGACGCCAACACGCATGAAAGACCCCCTCTCCGGGACTGGTTATTCGGACGACGGCGAATATAGTCGAGACGAGGATTGCCACAACATCGGAGGCGGCGAAATGGCGACGGACGAACCCAAGGGGCTGAAGGGTGGGCTCACCAATTATGGCGACCCCGACTTCTCTATCTATCTTCGCCGCTCCTTCGCCAGCTCGATGGGCTACAGCCGCGAGATGCTGGCCCGCCCCGTCATCGGCATCACCGATACGACCAGCGGCTTCAACAACTGCCACCGCCAGGTGCCGGAGCTGATCGAGGCGGTGAAGCGCGGCGTGCTGGCCTCGGGCGGCCTGCCGCTGGTCTTTCCGACCATTTCGCTCGGCGAGACCTACCTCAATCCCACCAGCCTGATGTTCCGCAACCTGATGTCGATGGACACGGAAGAGATGATCCGGGCCCAGCCGATGGACGCAGTGGTGCTGATCAGCGGCTGCGACAAGACGACGCCAGCGCAGCTGATGGGGGCGGCGTCGGCCGACGTGCCGGCGATCTACCTGCTGGTCGGCCCGATGATGACCAGCCGCTACAAGGACGACCGGCTCGGCGCCTGCACCGATTGCCGCCGCTACTGGGCCGAGTTCCGGGGCGGCCGCATCGACTCGGCGGAGATCCGCGAAATCGAAATGGATCTCGCGACCACCGCCGGCACCTGTGCGGTGATGGGCACCGCCAGCACCATGGCCTGCATCACCGAGACCTTGGGGATGGCGCTTCCCGGCACGGCGGCCATCCCCGCGGTCCACGCCGACCGTCTGCGCGCGGCGGAGGAGAGCGGTGCGAGAGCGATGGCGCTGGCGAACGGCGGGCCCAGACCTTCCGAACTCATAACCGAGGCCTCGGTCGAGAACGCGCTCCGGGTCATGCTGGCGCTCGGCGGCTCGACCAACGGCATCATCCATTTGGCGGCGATTGCCGGCCGGCGCGGGATCGAGATCAGTCTGGAGCGGATGAACCGGCTCTCGGACGAGACCCCGGTGCTGGTCAACCTGAAGCCGTCGGGCAGCCACTACATGGAGGACTTCCACGCCGCCGGCGGGCTCGGTGCGGTATTGCGCGAGCTGAAGCCGCTCTTGAACCTCGAGTGCCCGACGGCCGCGGGCGAAACCTTGGGCGATCGCCTGGCGCGCGATGAAGAGGCCTGGGTCGACCGGGAAATCGTCCGTGCCTTCGAAGAACCATTCGAGCCGGTGGGCGGCCTCGTCGCGCTGTTCGGCACTCTCGCGCCCGGTGGCGCGATCCTGAAGCGCTCGGCCGCCGATTCCGACTTGTTCGAGCGGGAAGGCCGCGCCGTGGTCTTCGGTTCGCTCGAAGATCTCTCCGCCCGGATCGACGATCCCGAGTTGGACGTGACGGCCGACGATTTTCTGGTGTTGCGGAACGCCGGCCCCAAAAGCCCGGCCGCGATGCCCGAGGCCGGCTATCTGCCAATCCCGAAAAAGCTGGCGCGGGCCGGCGTCAAGGACATGGTCAGGATCTCGGACGCGCGGATGAGCGGCACGGCCTTCGGCACCATCGTGCTGCACGTGACCCCGGACGCGGCCGCGGGCGGCCCGTTGGCCCTGGTACGCGACGGCGACCGGATCCACCTGAGCGTCGCCGAAAAGCGCCTCGACCTGCTGGTCGACAAAGCGGAACTCGCGCGGCGCAAGGCCGAAGCGCCGGCCCCCGCCGCCGCGCCGCCGCGCGGCTACGCCCGCCTCTACCATGAACAGGTCCTGCAAGCCGACCAGGGCTGCGATTTCGCCTTCCTGGCCCAGCAAGCGCAATAAGGCGTGTTCGGAGGGCTTTCCAGTTCGAGCCTCCGCCGACGGCACCGGTTTACAGTCATCGATCGGCGGGACTACTCTTAATGGCCCGAACAAGCGGTCATTCGGAGTATGTCGGCTGAAGCAATCGGCGATGGTATGATCCTGGTTGCACGGTGGTGATCGGCCGTCATCCGAAAATCCGGACGGGAGGCCAAATGTCGACCACCTCTGCATGCCGATTGATCGGCGCGGTGCTTCTGATGGTTCCGCTATTCTTTTCCCTCACGGCCATTCGGGCACAGACGCAGGCGACGGAAAGTCAGACCGGCCTCGTCAGGTACGACAGCAACAGTCGGCGCTTCATATCCGACCGACAGCTCTCGCGATTGATCAATTCGGCGGTTCCAAGCACGACGCAACGTCTGTTGATCTTTGCGCAGTGCTTTGGGGGTGAATTCGTCGCATCATCCCACTTCAACACGGCGAACACGGCGACCGCCGCGGGAACGACGGCGAACCAGCCGGCACATTACGGCGGCTACCACGAGGGTGCCGCACAGGGATTGAGACCCGGGACGGGCCGGACGGGTCAGACCGTACACAACGGCGGGGTGGCCACGCGCTTTCAGGCTGGCCCCACCTACAACGAGACGCCGACCACCGGCGGCGGGCTTGCCCTGTCGAGTTTCTCGCTGGAGCCGGTGACGGCGAACGGCAACGTGCGCAGCCGCCATATCGTCGTCTATGTCGGCAAGCCCGATTCGAAGCTTCGGCGCAGCAGGACGACGGCGAGCCCCGTTCTCGACGCCCAGGGAAAGACCCAACAAGTAAACGACGTGGCGGACAGGGATGCGATCGAGAAGGCCTTCACCGGTCAGACGAACACCACGGTCCATACCGTGGGCGGCGCCCCCGATCCAAACAATCCCTTGGCCGGAACCGGTGGCTGGGACTTTCCCGGCAGCTTCGATGGCCTCGCGCGGGCGATGCAACAGGTGAAGCAGGCCATCGCGGCCTCGGCGGACCCGTCCAAGGAGCAGTTTATCTTGTTCGTGGGCAATCACGGCGATTACCGCAAGGCCAAACAATCCGGCACTAGCGTCGCGCCCAGCGCGCGTTCGTCCGTCTCGTCCAACTTCGAGACGCTGACGCTCACCAATTCCACGGCCTTCGCCATGCTGGGAGACCCCGGCAACACCCCGGCGTTCGGCTTCTTCGTGCCCTTCGACGAGCTCAACATCCAAGTGAACCGGGACGCGCAAGGCAACTACATGCCGTTCCATGCGCTGGGCGACTTCAGTATGGAGTTGATCCCGGGACAAGGGAGTCGGGTCGTCCTGACAAATTTCCTCGAGCAGTTCATCGATGACGGGGACGACGTACTGGGCAATCAGCCGGGCGAAGGCCTGCTGTTCCGTTTCGGTATTGACGAGGCGACCTTCTTCAACCGATTCACCGGTGGCGCGCCAATCGAGGTCGCGATCACCAACAATAACCCGTTCACCGTCACCGTCGGAGAGGTCGTGCAGTCGACGGGGGCGATCGCCAGGGGCCCCTATCCCCCGGAGCAGGATTCGGATGCCGACGGCCTCGGCGACATCGCGGAACTGGGAATTGGCAGCAACCCGCTGAATTCGGACAGTGACGGAGACGGCCTCGACGACTTTGCCGAGGTCATGCAGGGTCGCGATCCGACCGTGAACGAGGCGGCGGCATTAATCGGCGTCATCAATTCGATCCTGCATTGATAGGGCCCGACACCTTCACCGGCGTCGGCACGGGCACGGGCACGGGAACGGACCGAAATTCGGCGGTCGTTCGGCAAACGCGACCGGGCGTCCCGAGCAATGGCGACAACAAGCCCGCGTGGTGCTTGAACGATCGAGAACCGGCGATGAGTTCCACTCGTCGCCGGCTGGAATTAACCCAGCCAAACCCGCCTCACCCGCAGATCTTCGGAATCGCGTGGGCGATGGCCTTCGAGGCGATGAGGAGGTCGGAGAGGCGGACGCGTTCGTCGGGAGTCGGCCATTCGTCGTAGATGCGGATGTCGCCGGGGCCGTATTGCAGGCTGGCGACGCCGTGCGCGGCCAGGATATTGCCGTCGCCGACGTTGCCGATCCGGCCACCGCCGCTGATCTCGGGTGCCTCGCCCGAGGCCAGCGCATGCCCCTCCGCCAGGGCAACCACCATGGGGTGGGCCTTGTCGATGAGCATCGGATCCAGGTTCCAGATCTCCTCCTGGCCCGGCGCCGGGATCACCACCTCGGCCTCGAAGGCCGGATGGTCGTCGGCGATTGCCGCGAGCAGGCGTTGCAAGTCGGCCCGAATGCTCTCCACCGTCTGGCCAGGCACGGTGCGCAGTTGGAACTCCAACTCGCACTCCCGCGTCGAGAGGCCGGTGTGGTTGGGGTGGAAATAGTGTTCCTTGTGGATGATGTCGATGCAGTGCATCGGGAAGCCCGGCAGGTCGGGATGGGGCGCGAAGGTCAGCCAGCCGCCTTCCGGAATCGGTGATAGGCTCGGCCCCAGGCGGCGCACGACTTCGGCCTGCTGTTCGACCGGGTTCATGTAGGCGGCCCGCGCCGCCTCGTTGTAGCGGAAGAAGAGGTCGGGCGCCCGGGTGCGGATAAGAGCGATCTGGATACCGACGCAGGCCGTGGCGATGGTGTTGGCGGAATGCTCCAGGTTGATGCAGCAATCGGCGAGGATGCCGGCCTCGACCAGGGCCCGGGTGCCGGCGCCGCCGTGCTTGTGGGCGACCACGGGACAGACCAGCACATCGCCCTTCAACTGGACGCCAGCCTTCATCACGGCCTCAAGGGCCGTCACCATCGCCGCGATGCCGCCCTTGTCATCATGCGCGCCCATACCCCAGATCCAGCCGTCCTCGAACTTGGCGCCGTAGGGATCGACCGACCAGCCGGACATCTCGATGCCCGGATCCATGTGGCCGTTCAGCATCAGGCTCGGCCCGCCGCCGGTGCCCGCCAGGCGGCCGACGGGCTGGCGGGTGAAGCTCCCCGTCGCCTTGGGGTTGGCGACCTGCATCATCTCGACCTCCAGGCCGAGGTCCGCCATATAGGTGGCGACGTAGTCGGCGATCTCGCCTTCCTCGAAGGTCGTGCTCGGGATGCGGATCAGGGCGCACTCCAGCGCCAGCAACCGATCCTCGTCGACATGGGCCAGGACCCTTGCGCTCGCCTCGTTGGCACTCATGGACGTTCCTCCTCGAAGTAAAGCGTAGCACGGCTAAATCCGGCTTTCGCCGCCCCTCCCAATCCCCTATCGTCGCCGCGCCTCGGCGTCGTGCCCGAGGGCGCCCGGGAACCACGCCATGCCGCCGCTCAACGACCGTGCCAAGGGGCTGCTCATCACCTCGCTCGGCATCCTGCTGATCAGCCCGGACACCTTGCTGATCCGCTTGGCCGACATGGACGTCTGGACTCTGGCGGTCTGGCGCGGCGTCTTTCAGTCGATCGGCGTGACGCTGATCCTCGCCGCGTTTTATCGCGGGCGCACGGTCGAGGTGTTTCGCGCCATCGGCTGGACCGGGGTGGTGCTGGCCGCCATATTCTCTGTCAACACCATCATGTTTCTGGGCGCGATCCAGAACACCAAGGTCGCCAACGCGCTGGTGATGCTGGCGACCGCCCCACTCTTCGCCGCAATCCTCTCGCGCCTGCTGCTCAAGGAGCACGTACCGGCCCGGATCTGGTGCGCGATCACGGTCGCAATTTTCGGCATCGGCCTGATCGTCTGGGAGGGGCTGGGCCAGGGGACGATCTTCGGCGACTCCCTGGCCTTGCTCGCCTCTCTCCTGCTCGGCGCCAAGTTCACCATTATCCGCCACAGACGGGCGATCAACATGGTGCCGGCGATGGCGCTCTCCGGCCTGTTCTTCGCCGCGGGCGCCCTGGCCTTCGCCGAACCCTTCGCAGTCCAAACTTCGCAGATGGCATGGGTGTTGGTGATGGGCTTCGCCGTGATCGCGCCGGCGATCGCATTGCTGACGCTCGGCCCCCGCTACCTTCCGGCGGCCGAGGTCGGCTTGCTGACCTTGGGCGAAACCGTGCTGGGCCCGCTCTGGGTCTGGCTGGTTATCCACGAGGCGCCGACCCCGCTGGCACTGCTGGGCGGTGGCATCGTGCTAACGGCACTGGTCGGCAACGCGCTCGTGGCACTCCGCGGAACACGCCGCCTCGCCCGGGCCTGAGTTTGACCGCCGTCGCCTTCACGAAAGGATCCCGCCGATGAGCGAGCCTCAGGTGCTGTAAGAGAAACAGGGCGACATCGCGATCCTGACCCTGAATCGGCCGGAGCGGATGAACACGCTCACCGAGGAGATGATCCAAGGCGTCGCCGAGGGCATCGACCGGGCGACGGCCACGGCCGCCGTCCGCGCCATCGTGCTACGCGGCGCCGGCCGGACGCTCACCAGCGGCTACGACCTCGACGCCTGGCGCGAGGCGGGCGGGACCCCCTCCCCCTACGACGCGCCGGCGCCCGAGCCGCGCGAGGGCGCCTGGGACCCGGTCCGGGACTACCAGTCGATGGGGCACAACGTGCGGCGCTTCATGAAGATCTGGGAGTGCCCCAAGCCGGTGATGGGGCAGATCCACGGCTGGGCGATCGGCGGTGCCACCGACCTCATGCTCTGCTGCGACCTGCTCTACATGGCCGAGGACGCCTTCATCGGCTACGCCCCATCGCGCCTCCACGGCACGCCGACGACGATGCTGTGGGTCTACCGCCTGGGGCTCGAACACGCCAAGCAGTTCCTGTTGAGCGGTGATGCCATTGTAGCGCACCCGGTTCCTTGGACACAAGTTTGTCTCACGCGGCTGTCGCTAACACACGATATGACCGCCGTAGGTACCATGTGATCTGTCCGGTTTAGAACGTCGCCTTCGAGGAGGGCGGCGATGAAGCGGGCCGAGGTGTTGCAAGGACTACGGCAGATGAAGTTCGAGGAGATTCTGGAGCGCGCGAAGCGGCGGCGACTGAGCCAGGCGGAGGCGGCGTCGATCCTGGGGATGAGCGAGCGAACGTTCCGGCGCTGGCGGGGTCGCTTTGAGGCGGAAGGCGCGGAGGGTCTGTATGACCGCCGGCTGGGCAAGGTCTCGGGGCACCGGGTGCCGGTGGACACGGTGATGGAGGTTCTGGAGTTGTTCGACACGCGCTACTGGGACTTCACGGCCAAGCACTTCCACGAGAAGCTGCTCGATGAGCACGGCTTCACGCGGAGCTACAACTGGGTCCGCCTGACGCTCCAGGCCCACGGGCGCAAACGTCCGGCACCGCGGCGAGGCGCGCACCGGCGCAAGCGGCCGCGCCGCGCCCTGCCCGCCATGATGCTGCACCAGGACGGCTCGACCCACCAATGGGTTCCCGGGCAGTGGTGGGACCTGATCGTCACCATGGATGACGCAACCAGCGAGATCTACTCGGCCTTCTTCGTCGACGAAGAGGGGACCATGAGCAGCTTCCGGGCCCTGGGCGAGGTGATCGAGGTCCGGGGGCTGTTCTGCTCGCTCTACGCCGACCGGGCCTCGCACTACTGGCACACGCCCGAGGCCGGCGGCAAGGTGGACAAGAACAACCCGACCCAGGTGGGCCGAGCCCTGGGCCAGCTGGGCATCGAACTGATCCCGGCCTACTCCCCCGAGGCCCGGGGGCGCTCGGAGCGCATGTTCGCGACATTGCAGAATCGCCTGCCGCAGGAACTGCGCTTGGCCGCCATCACCACGATGGCCGAGGCCAACGCGTTCCTGCGCGAGATTTATCTGCCCCGCCACAACGCCCGTTTCGCGGTGCCGGCCGAAGCCGAGGGCTCGGCCTTTGTCCCCTTCACCGGATCGCTCGACGACATCCTGTGCATCCAGGAGGACCGGATCGTCGGCAACGACAACACGGTGCGCTACAAGCGGCTGGTGCTGCAGATCCCGGAGGATCGCCACCGCCGCCATTACGTCAAGGCATCGGTGCGGGTCCACGAATACTCCGGCGGCACCCTGGCGGTCTTCCACGGCCCCCGCCGGCTGGCCCGATATCAGGCCGACGGCACCGTCCTCGACGAAACCAAGAACAGCAGAGCGGCCGCGTGAACCGCTTCGACGCGCGCCCGGCCTGTGGATAAGTGGACAACCCGCCACGGCGGGTTCCCCACTTATCCACAGGCCCAACAACCACAACAGAAGCGGTCAATTCATATGGTACATAAAGCGGTCAATTCGAAATGTTCTCGACAGTTTGTCTCACGCGGCGGGCCTGATTGAGATCGCGGCGTGCCACGCCTGACGAGCTTGAGCGGGGCTCAGGTAGCCGTTCTTTTCGATGATCCACTGGGCATTGTAGAGTTCGACGAAGTCGCGGACGGCGTCCCGCAGCTCCGCGATGTTGCGGTAGATGCGACCATGGATGATCTGTTCCTTCAGCGTGCGATTGAACCGCTCGGCGACGCCGTTGGTCTGGGGCTCGGCGACGAAGGCGTAGGACGGCTGGATGCCCCAGAACTTGATCTGGTTGGTGAAGTGGTCCGACAGATACTGGGAGCCGTGATCCATCCGCAAGGCCAGCCCCCGAGCCGCGCCGGCCGCGGTCGAGCCATACAGCCCGGCAAGCCCCATGGAGATCGGCTGCAGGGCGGCGAAGCGGTCGCCGCGCTTGCAGACATGCCAGCCGACACACTCGGCGTTCCAATGCTCGACGGCGGTGAAGATCCAGCCCCAGCCGTCGTCCACCGTGAACACCCGAACGCCATCGGTGCCCCACATGAGGTTCGGGGCATGAGTGATGATCTCACCGTCATGGGGATTGCCGCCACGGCGGCGGCAGCGATGGGGCGAGAGCAGATTGTTCTCGCGCATCAGGCGGAGCACCCGCTTGCGGGCAACCCGGATGTCGCGACAGACCCGAAGCCGAGCCCAGACCTTGCGGTAGCCCTCGCCCTCCCAGGGCGATGCCTCCAGGTCGGCTTCGATCGCCACCAGCAGCGCCTGGTCCGAGATCGCGGGCTTCGGTCCCCGACGCTTTGCCGGCGGCTGCTCGGCGTGCTGGCCGGAGGTCATGGCGTAGAACGAGGAGCGGGCCATGCCCCAGGCGGCGCAGACCCGCCGCAGGCCGTAGGCCAGACCCGTGCCGGGCGAGGTGGCGGCACTCATCGCCGCGACCTCCGCCGCCCCAAAGGGCCGAAGGTCTCCGTCTTGGCCTCCAGCAGTTCCACCTGCATGGTCAACTCTCCGATCCGCTTCATGGCGCTATCCAGTTCCGCCTGCACCGGATCGCCCTTGCGTTGCTTGAGCGAGGCGTCGATCCCGCCGATCGCTTTCTCACGCCACTGCTCGAGCCGGAAGATCTCTACGCCCAACTGGCGCGACAGAAGTTGCACCGGCTCGTCACGCAAAAGCCGCGGAACGACCTCACGCTTGCGCGCCACCGTCCATCGCTGGCCAAGTCCCAGCGGGCCTGCCGGCAAAGCCTGGCCTGGGGAAAACGTGGACGAGCCAAGCTCGCCCGCATTTACCACAGGCCCATCAACAGCAACTTTCTTCTCAAAATTATCGGCCATGTTCCGGTCCTCCTTGGACACTTCGATTAAGCCAATTCTGTGTCCAAGGAAATCGGGTCCGACTCAAGCGGTGATGCCATCGACGCGGCCACGGCGCACCGCATCGGCCTCGTCTCGCACGTCGTGCCGCCGGGCGAGATCGAAGTCAGGATCGAGGCCCAAGGCCTCCGCCCCGCCGTCGCCGAGCGCGACGCGCCGCACGGCGACTATGGGGCGCGGCCGAAGAAGCCCCGAGAAGCCGCGGATCTTCCAGCGCTGTCCGGGGCGCAAGTGCACATCGTGAACGCCTATTGGGCCGCTCCGGGCACCTCGCCGATATCTGGCGCCTCCAGGTGGCCGAGAAACTCGGAAACCAGAGCCGCGAGTTCGCCACTCCGCGTCTCGGGAAGCATGTGCCCCCCGCCCGTCAGTTCGACGAGCCTGGAACCGGTCATGTTCCGCGCCATCTCGCGGCCGAACCAAGCCGGCATCAACTGGTCGTCCTCGGAAGTCACGATAAGCGTGGGATGCGCGATGGCCGGGGTCAGGGGGCGGGTATCGAACGACAGAATTGCGTTCAATCGATTAGCGATCCGTTCGGCGTCCTGGGGCGCGGATCCCGCTTCCGCCGCCATGCGCGCGAAACCCGCTTCGTGCGTGCGTCGATACTCCGGCGGAAACAGCAGACTCGCGTTGAAAAATGCGTAGTGGTGGGGGTCGAGACTACGTGCCGCGGCGATACGCAGCCGTTGCATCGTCGTCAGATGCGCATCCGCGTGTGTCCAAGGCGAGACCAGAACCAATCCCTCGGCCCGGTCCGGGTTGCCCGACACCGCCGCCAGCCCGATACCGCAACCGGTCGAATGACAGCAGAGATGCACGCTCGCAAGTTCCATTGCGTCCAGCAAGCCGACCACCTCCGCCGCGCGTCCGGCCATGGTCATCGCGTCCGACGTCGGCGCGGGCGAACTACGGCCGGTACCACGCTGGTCGTAACGAATGACCGTGAAGGTCTCCGCCAGCCTATCGATAAACGGCTCCACGCCGAGCGGACCCCTACTTTGCGGGAGAAGCATCACCACGGGGCGACCGCTTCCGGTGCATGTGTAATGGATATCGCCGCCTTCAACTTTCGCCATCGGCATGAGTCGTAATCTCCCGAGTTTGCACATGCACGCCGCGACAATTCTCGCCACGAGGGTTCCATTCGAAACGCCGCATCGGATAGAGAGGTGCCGCGCGACGATACCCCGATAGGATTTCGGCCTCCGAACCCCTTCAATCCTCCGCCATCGACTGACCGGGCATGTGGTTGAAGATGGAGTGCGTCAGGCCGCCGTCGGCCAAGAGGCTCTGGCCGGTCAGGTATTTGGCCGCCGGGCTCAGCAGGAAGGCGACGACGCCGGCCATGTCGTCGGTCGGGTCGGCGATGTGGCCGAGCGGCACGAGCGCCTCGCGCGCCGCCTTCATCTGGTTGTCGGCATAGACGCGGGCGGAGAGCGGCGTGTGCACCGCGCCCGGCGATAGGGCGTTCACCCGGATGCCGTCCGGGGCCCACTCCTGCGCCAACTGGCGGACCAGCATGATGAGCGCCGCCTTGGTGGTGGAATAGGCGCCGAGGCCGCGGTAAGGCATGTGGCCGGCGCTCGATGCGGTCGCGACGATCGAACCCCGGCTCTCCTTCAGAGCCGGATGGGCCGCCTTGGCCAGTAGCCAGGTGGCGCGCAGGTTGACTTTCATCATCTCGTCCCAGGTCTCGACCGCCATTTCCGCCATGGGCGCCGGGCGGCTGATCCCCGCGTTGGAGACGAGGCCGTCGAGCCCGCCGAAAGTCTCGGCCGCGGTACCGACCAGGCGAGCGGCCGTCGCCACCTCGCCCAGATCGCCGATCAAGGGCAGGACCTCGGCGCCGAGCGCCTCCAGCTCCGACGTCATCGAGGTGAGCGTCTCCATCTCGTCGCGCTCACAAAGCGCGATTTGCAGCGCCTCGCCCTTGCGCTCGCGCGCCAGACGCCTGGCGATGCCGCCGCCGATGCCCCGGCTGCCGCCGGTTATGAGAATGCGCATGATCTCGTCCTCGCTCTATGCCGCCGGCCGGGCTACCGTGCCCCGGCCGGCGGCCACGATAGGCGTGGCGCGCCGATCCGGGCAAATCCGCGAACCGACCCATGAGCCTCGAGCGAAGCGAATCCGAGTCACTCTCTCGGTTCCATCAGGTGATGATCCTGGTGTCGATCTCGCTCGGCACGCTGATCTACGGCATGACGCTCACGATCGCCAACGTGGTGCTGCCGCAGATCCAGGGCAGTCTCTCGGCGACGCAGGACCAGATCGCCTGGATCGTCACCTTCAACATCGTGGCGACGGCGGTGGCGACACCGACCACCGGCTGGCTCGCCGGGCGCCTCGGCCGGCGCAAGCTGATGATGGGCGCCATTGCCGGCTTCACCATATCGACCCTGCTCTGTGGCACCGCCGACAGCCTGCCGGAGCTGATCCTCTATCGGATCGCGCAGGGCGCCTTCGGCGCGCCGACGATGCCGCTGGCGCAGGCCATTATTCTCGACGTCTTCCCCCGCCACCGACACGCCCTCGCCACCATGTGCTGGGGCCTGGTCTCTGTGACCGGAACCTTCATCGGCCCGGTCTTCGGCGGCCATGTCGGCGAGGAGTTGGATTGGCGCTGGGCCTTCTACCTGATCACACCCTTCGGCGTGGCGGCCTGGGCGGGGTGCTTCCTCTACATCACCGAGGGACGACGCGCCCCATCCACACCGCTCGACTGGACCGGCTTTCTCTCCCTGATCATCGCCATCGGCGCCTTCCAACTGATGTTGGACCGCGGGCAAAGCCAGGACTGGTTCGAGTCGGTGGAGATCGTCTGCGAGGCGGTCGTGGCGCTGACCGCCTTCTATCTCTTCATCGTCCACAGCCTGACCGCGTCCAACCCCTTCATCAACCTGCGCCTGTTCCTCGACCGCAACTTCGTCATCGGCGTGGCGCTGGCCTTCGCCTTCGGTATGCTGTTCCTGGTGCCGACTGTGCTGTTTCCGCCGCTGTTGCAGAACCTGCGCGGCTTTCCGGAATCGAACATCGGCTTGCTGCTGTCGTCCCGCGGCATCGGCAACTGGCTCTCCTTCATGATCGTGGTGCAGCTGACCAACTTCAATCCCCGACTCACTGTCGCGCTCGGTTTTGGTTGCCATGTCTTGGCCGGTCTCGCCATGGCCAGCCTCGACATCAACCTGACGCCCTGGAGCGTCTTCTGGACCAACACGCTGCAGGGCTTCGGCGTCGGCTTGATCTACGTGCCGATGACTATCATCGCCTTCTCCACCCTGCCGACCAAGGACTTCGCCGAGGGCTCGGTCCTCTTCCATCTGCTGCGCAATCTCGGCAGTTCCGTCTTCATCTCGATCTGCGTCGCGCTGGTGGTCAGGACCACGGCGACGAGCTACGCCGGCTTTACCGAGCAGGTCTCCCTCTACAACGAGTTCTTCCGCTACGGTGCCCAGGCCGGCGGCTGGGGCGTCGACAACGTCGGCGAGCTCACCGCGCTCTCCGGCGAGATTCGCCGCCAGGCGGCGATGATCGGCTACATCAACGCCTTCTATCTCTATACGATCGCGGCCGCCGGCGTGCTACCGCTCCTTCTTCTGATCAGGCTGCCCCGGCGCGCCCACGCGGCAGCGTGAGGCGCGAGACAGACGCCGGATCGTCCGCCACCGCCTCGCCCGGAGACGACGACGATGAAATTCATCCATGTTACCGACACCCACCTGGTTCCAGAGGGAGAACCGTTCTGCGCGCTGGAGCCGAGCGAGAGGCTCCGGGCCATGACCGAGGACGTCGTCCGCGCCCAGGGCGACGCGGCCTTCATGGTGTTGACCGGGGACCAATCATCAGGTGGGCCTCAACCTCGGGCCGGACGGCGAGATGATCGGCACGCACGAGCCGCCGGCCCATGGCGTCGTGCTGACCGACGACGACACGGTCAGCGTCCACATGCGCTATTTCCTGGATGCCTCGCCCCGCTTCCGCCTGAAGGACGATCGCTCGAAGAAAGCCGCGCGAGCGGCGGACCTGGTACCCGCGCCAGCCGCGCTCGACGGACTGGTTCGAGAACCGACATCACTCCCCGTCGGCGTCCCGCTCGACGATGCGGTGGGGAGAGGCGTGCACGCCGTAGGTCTTGAGCCGCCGATCGCCGGTGACGCGGAAGCCGTGCTTGACGCCCGCCGGCAGCACCATCGTGGTGCCCGGGCCGATGGCGGTGACGCCCTCCCGTCCCTCGACCCAGGCCTCGCCTTCGCCTTCGATGACGGTCACGACTTCGAGATAGGGGTGCGAGTGGGTACCGGTGGAATAGCCCGGCTCCGAGACCTGTACGCCGATGCGGACGGGCGTCGAGCCATCCGCGTCGCCCACCAGCGTCTGGTAGGTGGCGCCGTTCGGAAAGTCCTGCTTGGGCACGTCGTCCAGTCGGATGATCGCCATGGGCCCTCTCCTTTTCTCGTTGGAGACCCGAGCGTCAGTCTACACGACTCCGTTCAGCGCGCGCACTGATAGACCACGATTTCCTCCCCGCTCATCCGGGGCAGCACGGCGCGGCGGCCTTCGCTTCTGCAATGCGCCACCGCCCGCGCCCGCGCGTCCTGGTCGCCAATCCCGTCGACCGGGCCGACGGCGACGCTGGTGGCATTGCCGGCGAGCACGCGGGGACCGCCCGGAGCAAACTCTTCATGCGAGTCCACCGGGATCCCGACGGTTTGCGGAGGCGGAAGCGGCGCCGGTGGCGCCCGCCGGGGGATGGCGGGCCGCGTTTCCCGCCGAGGCGCGGGAGTCGCCGTCCTTCGGGGCACTGGCGTGATCCGGGCGGGTGGGCGCGTCTCGGCCGCGCGGGGCGCCGGCGCCGGCTCGACCCGTTGCACGCCCGGGCGATGGTTCAGGAAGTCCATGTCGCCACAGGCGGCTGGGAGGAGCATGAGCATGGCGAGTGCCCCCCAACCGAGGCCGCATGACCATCGCGCCATCGTTCCCTCAGCCCGCCTTGACACGGAAATCGTCGGCGGTCAGCACCGCCCGCAGGCCCAGGCCCTCGGCCGCGAGGTTTTCCCGCGCGCCCTCCAGCCGGTCGACGACGGTGACAACCAGGTCGATCATCGCGCCCTCCGCCCGGGCCGCCTCGACGGCGCGCATGACGGAGCCGGCGGTGGTCGTCACGTCCTCCAGCAGCACCACGCGTTTGCCCCGCAGCGCCCCTTCCGGCACGCCCTCGACCAGCCGCCTGGTGCCATGATCCTTCGCCTGCTTGCGGACGAAAAAGCCGCCGACGTCGGCGCCCTCGCCCGTGTGGCTACGCACGCAGACGGCCGCGACGACGGGCACCGCCCCCATCTCCAGACCGCCGACGAAATCGGGCCGCTCCGCACCCAGGCGATCCAATACGAGGTCGGCCATGAGGCTCGCGCCCTCGGGATCGAAGAGCGTCGGCTTCATGTCGAAATAGAAGGTACTGATCCGACCCGAGACCAGCTTCGTGGCGCCGCCCACGCTCAAGGATTTCTCGGCGATGATCTCGACCAGCCGCTGTTTCGCCGTCGCCATGTCCGCGCCCAACCCCCGGTCCACTCGATTGCACCGGCACGGCATAGCACGGTTCCGGGTCCATTGCGCGACGTCCCGAGTTCGGCGCATCATCGCGTCATGATCGAGGCCTACATCGAACGCTGGTCCAGTTTTCAGGGCGCCACCGCCTACCGCTGGTCGATTTGGCGAGACGGGCACCGCATGCATATGGGCGGCACCGCGCACGGCGAGGCGGCGGGCGCCGAGACCGAGGTCCGCGCCTTCTGCGAACAGTCCCTAGGGCAGCAGCCCGATCAGATCACTCATCTCTAGGCGGCGCCCGCGTCGGCGCCATGGGCTTCCTTGCGCCGGCCCCGCATGATCTCGTGGCTTTCCGGCGTACCGTCGTGCCAGGTACCGAACCACTTGTCGAGCGGTACGCCGCCGTCGCCGCCGTAGTTGCATTCGAAATAGCGATGATGGAGATGGTGGAAGTAGCGCTGGCCGATTCCGACCTCCTTCTCGCCCTTATGGAGCAGCTTGTGGTAGCCGACATGGCCCAAGGCCGGCGCCAGGCCGGTCTGCTGCAGGTGGAAGATCGCATGCAGCGGGTGCGACAGCGCGACCCAGTGCAGCAACACGCCGCTGAAGTAGAGCACGTGCTCCACCGGGTGCATCGACATGCCGGACCAGGGGCCGATATCGACGTTCTTGTGGTGCAGCGCGTGGAACCGCTTGTAGAACATGGGATAATGCAGCAGGCGATGCACGAAGTAGAAGTGGGCGTCGCGGATCATCGGAATGGCGCAGAACAGCACCACGAAATAGATCGGATGCGCCTCCCAGCTCAGCATCGGGATATAGCCGTTGGCGAAGGCCCAGAGCGTCACGACCTCGTAGGCCGACCAGACGACGACGGCGCTGCCGGCGGTCCAGAACATGTTCTCCCGCACCTGGTTGCGGAAGAGGAAGCGGCGATGTTCGGCCACCGGCTCTCGCCGGTTCAGCATAAAGCTCCGACCCTGAGCCTTCAGCGTATAGAAACGCAGATGCAGGCCGCCGAAGACCAGGAAGACCAGGCCCAGATTGCGGCCGTAGACGACGGCGATCCAATCCCACTGGAAGGTCTTCATGGCCGCCAGTTCCGGCGTCAGCAGGAACCAGGTCACCACCGCCAGCCCCATGTAGAGGATGTTCAAGGGCAGGAAATAGCCGGGCATGGCGACGAAGAACTTCAACATGGCCAGCGGCCTCGGCGGCCAGACGAAAACCGGGGCCGCGACGATCGGCGTGGCGGGCGGCGCGTCATGCTTCCCGGTGTCGGTATCGAAGGTGGTCTCGGCCATGGTTCGTATCTCCCGTGCGTCGAGTTACGTTAAATCTAGCAGACCGGGACCCATCGCGCCAAATGGTCATTAGATTTCCGGCCGGCGCGCCAGAATCGAATAGCTGAGAGGTATGCGCGGATGGTCGACCGGCAAGCGCCAGAGCCCGTCCTCGTCGCGCGTCATGAAGGGGAAGAGGCCCCAGGCGCAGAACTCGTGCTCCTCCAGCCGCTCGATCGTCAGGCCGGCGCGGATCAGGACGTCGGCAACCTCCAGAACGCCATGCGTCCACTCGTAGTTCCGGGCGTTCTCCAGCCGTCCGGTCTTGTCGCCATAGGGGGCGGCTTCGTCGAACACCAGGGGCGCAGGCTTGTGGAAATATGGATAGCGAAGCTTGAGCGGTGGCGCCGTCGGATCCTCGTCGTCGAGGGTCAACGCGAAGGGATGCGCGTCGGCGAAGAACAGGCACCCGCCGGCTTTGAGAAAGCCAGCGACGATGCGGGCCCAGCCCGCGATGTCCGGCAGACAACAGATCGTGCCCCAGGTGACGTAGACGAGATCGAAGCTGCCGGTGATCAGGATGGGCGCGTCGTAAACCTCGCCCTCGACGAAGCTCGCCTCCAATCCGAGTTCCGCGGCCAACTCACGCGCGGCCCGAATGGCATTGCCCGAGAAGTCGAGCCCGGTCACCCGGGCCCCGGCGCGGGCGAGCGCCAATGAGTCGAGGCCGAAGTGACACTGAAGATGGAGAATTCGCCGCCCGACGACATCGCCGATCCAGGCCCATTCAAAGGGGTGCAGGCCCGGCCGCTCGCCCCGCTTGAAAGCGTCCAAGTTGTAAAGATCGGACGTCAGGTTGACCGCCACCATCTCATCCCAGCGTCGGCGGTTGGCCTCGACTTCTTCGTCGCTCATGCGCGGCCTCGCTGCGATCGATACCGCGGTCGGCGGTCCGTGCCGTCTCACGCCCCGGCCGGGCGGTGCAGAAAGGCCGCGACTTCCGCCGGCGGATTGTCGCCGAACAGCATAGCGCCATCCCAAGCGCCGACAACACGACCGCTCTCGATGTAGGCGACACGCTCGGCGATCCGTTGGGCGTCGTCCGGCTGGTGGCTGACCATCACGATCGTCAGCCCCCGATCGGCGCGGATCTCGTCCACCAGGTCCAGCATCGCACGGCGCAAGGGCGGATCGAGAGCGCTGAATGGCTCGTCCAGCAGCAACACCGGCTTGCGTCCAGCCAGCGTGCGGGCCAGGACGACGCGCTGGCGCTGGCCACCCGACAGCTCCGCCGGAAGCCGCCGCTCTAGCCCGGCGAGACCGACCCGCTCCAATGCCTCGCCGATCTCGCGCCGATGCCCGGCGTTCAGCCGCAGGCCCGGATCGAGCGCCAGGCCAATGTTCTTCCCGACGTTCAGGTGGCCGAAGAGATTGTGCTCCTGGAAGAGGGTCGTCACGGGCCGCCGATCCGGCGGCAAGCCGCCCTGATCGACGCCATCGATCAGAACGCGGCCGCCAAGCGGAGTCTCGAAGCCGCCAATCAGGGCGAGCAGTGTCGACTTGCCGCCGCCGCTCGGGCCGATCACCGCCACGCAGGCGCCCCGCTCGACGCGAAGCGAGAAGCACATCGCCATTTCGTCGTAGGCGAAACGGAGGCTGTCGATTTCGATCATTGCCGCCGCCCGCCGACGGTTCTCTCGATCGCCCAGAAGAGCGCGAGACAGAGCAGCGCCAAGGCTACCGCGGTAACGGCGGCAGCCTCCATTTGATAGGCGCCCATGCGGCGGTAGAGCAGCAGCGGCAGGGTCTCCGTGTCCTGGCTGCCGAAGAGCGCGATGACACCGACGTCGCCGGCCGCGAGCGTCGCGGCGATGGCGAACGCCAGCCCGGCCGCGTCGCGGATCAATGGCCAGTCGACCAGGCGAAACCGGTTAAAGCCATGGATGCCGAGCGCGAGACAAAGGCGGCGTGATTCCCCGTCGGCCCGCGCCACCGCCGGTGCCAGCACCCGCAACACGAACGGCAGTCCCATCAGGGCATTGACCGCAATCGTCAGCACCAGGGCGAGGGAGAGCACGTCCGCATGGGGCCTCAGCAGGAGGAACAGACCACTTCCCAGCATCAGCGGCGGCGTGATCAGGGGCAGCGCGCCAGTCAGCTCCAAGGCGCCGGCAAGCTTGTACCGCCCGTGGCCCGCGCGCAGCGCGCGGCCACCATGCAGCAATCCCAGGCCGAGCGCGAGGGCGAGGCCACCCGCGAGAACCGCGACGAAAAGGCTGCGCGCCGCCGCCCGCCAGAGTGTCGCGTCCTCGAAAACCGCGAACCAGGCACCGTTCAGGCCTGCGACGAGGACCGCGCCGAGCGGCGCCACGACAACGGCGAGCGCGAGCGCGTCGGTAATCCGCGTGGCCCGGCGGTCGATATCCGGTCGCGGGCAATATCGTCGCTCCGTCGCCGAAAACGCCCCGCCGCCGGCGCCCAGGGCCAGGAGCACCGCGCCGAATGCGAGGCAGGCGGTGATCTGCACGCCGGCGAGCGCCACCGCGCGGGCGATGTCGAATTCCAAGCGCAGCGCCTGGTAGATCGCGACCTCGATGGTCGTCGCCCTCGGCCCGCCGCCCAAAGTGAGCACGGCGGCGAAGCTGGTGAAGCAGAGCATGAATATCGCGCCCGCGACGCCAGGCAGAACACGGGCCACCGCCGGCCCGTCGATCAGCCGGAAAATTGCACCCGGTCCTATGCCGAGCTGGCTCGCCAACCGCCAGTTCTCGGGCGGCACGCTCTCGATCGCGCGCAGGAAGACGCGCGTCGCCAACGGCATGTTGAAGAAGACGTGCGCCAGCAGGATCCCCGGCAGACCATAGAGATAATGCCCAGCCTCGAAGCCGGCGAGACCCAGCAGCTCGTTCGCCCAACCGCTTCGGCCGTGGACCTCGGCGATGCCGAGGATGGCGATCATCGCCGGCGCCACCAGGGCCAGGTTGAAAAGCCGGAGCAGGAATTGGATGCCCGGCAGGCGCGGGCGCCGGGCCAGGGCCCGGGCGACGGGAATCGCCAGGGCGATCGAAAGCGCCGTCGAGAGCGCCGCCTGCCAGAGGCTGAAGACGGCGACGTGACGGATATATGGATCGCGCAGAGTATCGAGGATATCGACAAGCGGCGCGGCCGAGGCGAGCGCAGCCAACGGCAGGACGATCAACAGGGCAATCGCGGCGAAGGCGATGCCGCCGGGGAGCCACGGCAACGCCGAGGCCCCGCCAGCGGCGCCGGCCCTCACTTGCTCAAGGCCTCGCGCCACTCCGCCGTCCAGGTCTTGCGGTTTCGGGCGATTTCCGCCGGCGTGTGCAGCAGCGGCGTCTCGACGGGCACGAGCTCGGCGAAGGCGTCCGGCAGCGCCTCGCCGATGTCCGCCACCGGATACATCCAGTTGCCGGTCGGGATGATGTTTTGGAAGCTCGGCGAAATCATGAACCGGAGGAATTGATCGGCCAGCTCCGGCTCCTTGGCGCCCTTCAGCTTGGCCGCCGCCTCGATCTGCATGTAGTGGCCGTCGGCGAACCGGGCGGCGCGGTAGTTGTGCTTGCCCTCGGCGATCATGTGATAGGCGGGCGAGGTCGTATAGCTCAGCACCATGTCCGCCTCGCCCTTGAGGAAAAGGCCGTAGGCCTCGCTCCACCCCTTGGTGACGGTGACGATGCGTGGCGCCATCCGGCTCCAGGCGGCACCCGCCCCCGCCCCGTGAATCTTCTTCATCCACAACATCAGCCCCAGGCCCGGCGAACTGGTGCGCGGGTCTTGCACGATAACGCTCGGCCCCTCCTTGGCCGCCGCCAGCTGTTTCAAGCTTTTGGGCGGCGAGGCGAGCTTGTCGGAATCATAGATGAAGGCGAAATAGCCATAATCGAACGGCGCGAAGACGGGGTCCGTCCAGCCGACGGGCATGGCGAGGCCGGAAAGATCGAGGCCGTGCGGCGCGAAGAAGTCCGTCTCGCGCGCCTCCTGGATCATCGAGCTGTCGAGGCCGAGCGCAATATCCGCCTTGGAATGCCCGCCTTCCAGGCGCAGGCGGCCGAGGATGCTGACGGCGTCGTCGAGCCCGACCAGCTTGAGCGTGCAGTCGCACTGCGTCTCGAATGCCGCCTTGATCCTCGGCCCCGGGCCCCATTTGGAAACGAAGGAATCATAGGTGTAGACGGTGAGCGTCCGGGCCGGGGCCTCGGACGCCAGACCGCCGAACGCCGTGGCGATCAGGCCGAGAACAAGAAAAAGTCTGCGCATGGGTTCGCTCCATTCGAGGATGGGGCGAAGGGTGTTTGCTCGTGCTGGAAAGATGGTCCGACCAAACGTCTCAATCCCTCCGCCGGCATGATCCGGATCAGGTTCCACGGGTTGGTCCAGGACGGCCGGCGGGCGCCGGAATGTCTCGACCTCTCAGTCCCACGTACGCGGGACACCCCGTTGAGAAGGCGGCGAGTGTAGAGGCATACGACGCCTTTGGCCAATCCCTCGATCGGACAGTGTCGCTAACACACGATATGACCGCCGTAGGTACCATGTGATCTGTCCGGTTTAGAACGTCGCCTTCGAGGAGGGCGGCGATGAAGCGGGCCGAGGTGTTGCAAGGACTACGGCAGATGAAGTTCGAGGAGATTCTGGATCGCGCGAAGCGGCGGCGACTGAGCCAGGCGGAGGCGGCGTCGATCCTGGGGATGAGCGAGCGAACGTTCCGGCGCTGGCGGGGTCGCTTTGAGGCGGAAGGCGCGGAGGGTCTGTATGACCGCCGGCTGGGCAAGGTCTCGGGGCACCGGGTGCCGGTGGACACGGTGATGGAGGTTCTGGAGTTGTTCGACACGCGCTACTGGGACTTCACGGCCAAGCACTTCCACGAGAAGCTGCTCGATGAGCACGGCTTCACGCGGAGCTACAACTGGGTCCGCCTGACGCTCCAGGCCCACGGGCGCAAACGTCCGGCACCGCGGCGAGGCGCGCACCGGCGCAAGCGGCCGCGCCGCGCCCTGCCCGCCATGATGCTGCACCAGGACGGCTCGACCCACCAATGGGTTCCCGGGCAGTGGTGGGACCTGATCGTCACCATGGATGACGCAACCAGCGAGATCTACTCGGCCTTCTTCGTCGACGAAGAGGGGACCATGAGCAGCTTCCGGGCCCTGGGCGAGGTGATCGAGGTCCGGGGGCTGTTCTGCTCGCTCTACGCCGACCGGGCCTCGCACTACTGGCACACGCCCGAGGCCGGCGGCAAGGTGGACAAGAACAACCCGACCCAGGTGGGCCGAGCCCTGGGCCAGCTGGGCATCGAACTGATCCCGGCCTACTCCCCCGAGGCCCGGGGGCGCTCGGAGCGCATGTTCGCGACATTGCAGAATCGCCTGCCGCAGGAACTGCGCTTGGCCGCCATCACCACGATGGCCGAGGCCAACGCGTTCCTGCGCGAGATTTATCTGCCCCGCCACAACGCCCGTTTCGCGGTGCCGGCCGAAGCCGAGGGCTCGGCCTTTGTCCCCTTCACCGGATCGCTCGACGACATCCTGTGCATCCAGGAGGACCGGATCGTCGGCAACGACAACACGGTGCGCTACAAGCGGCTGGTGCTGCAGATCCCGGAGGATCGCCACCGCCGCCATTACGTCAAGGCATCGGTGCGGGTCCACGAATACTCCGGCGGCACCCTGGCGGTCTTCCACGGCCCCCGCCGGCTGGCCCGATATCAGGCCGACGGCACCGTCCTCGACGAAACCAAGAACAGCAGAGCGGCCGCGTGAACCGCTTCGACGCGCGCCCGGCCTGTGGATAAGTGGACAACCCGCCACGGCGGGTTCCCCACTTATCCACAGGCCCAACAACCACAACAGAAGCGGTCAATTCATATGGTATACCCCGACTCCTCAGAGACCCGAAAAAAGCTCTGGCAATCCGGCCGTTGATCGATTCTTCTCGGGGGCATGATTCGCGGTGGATTTCTGAGTGCCAAGGAGCGGGGGGCCCTGAGGGCGGTGATGGGGCACCCGAGCGAGAGCCATGGGGTGGCCCGGCGGGCGAACGCCGTTCTGCTGCTGGATGACGGCCTGAGCTGTGCCGAGGTGGCGCGGGTGCTCTACCTCGACGACGACACGGTGCGGACTTGGTTCAAGCGCTACCGCGCGGGCGGTCTGGATGAATTGACGCTGTTCGACTGGCCCGGCGGGCCGGGCCATCTGAGCCGGGAGCAAGAGGCGGACCTTTCGGCGCATCTGGGCGAACGGCTTTACCGCGACACGGGCGAGGTGGCGGCGCATATCGCGGCGACCTGGGGGGTGATCTACAGCCATTCCGGCTGCATCAAGCTGATGCATCGCCTGGGCTTCGAATACAAGCGCCCGGAAAGCCTGCCGGCCCAGGCCGACGAGGCCGAGCAGGCCGCCTTCATCGAGGCTTATGACAAGTTGCTCAACGGCCTGGAGGCCGACGAGGTGGTCTACTTCGCCGATGCGGTGCACCCGGAATACCAGTCGCGTCCAGTCCATGGCTGGGTCAAAAAAGGCGACAAGGTGGCGCTGAGGCGGACCTCGGGACGCCAGCGCATCAACCTCCACGGCGCGCTCAATCTGGAGAATTTCCACTGCCCCTTGGTCCAGGCCGAGCGGATCAACGCCGCCTCGACCATCGCGCTGTTCGAGAAGCTGGAGGCCGACAACCCCGGAAAGAAGCGGATCTACGTCTTCGCCGACAATGCCCGCTATCACCATGCCCGCCTGGTCCGACAATGGCTGGAGAGGCCGGGTTGCCGCATCAAGCTGATCTTCCAGCCCGCCTACGCCCCCCACCTCAACGCCATCGAGCGATTATGGGGCGTCATGCATCGCGAGGTGACCCACAACAGGTTCTACGCCAACTTCGACCTCTTCACCAAAGCGATCGATCACTTCTTCAAGCAACGCCTGCCACGAGAGTGGACGACTTGGCGCGACACCATAACCGACAATTTCCGTATCATCTCGCACCGGGATTTTCGGGTTCTGGAGTGATCCGAGTATACATAAAGCGGTCAATTCGAAATGTTCTCGACAATCCCTCGATCGGACAGCATCCAGAGACGCGAGCGATTCTCGAATCCCGCGCTCATTCGACCGGTTTTTCGGCGGCGCTGGCCAACCCAAGCCCGGGCCGGCGCCGGTGGCGGACGAGTATGCGCGCGTGGCCGGGGCGGCCCGAGAGTTCTCGGCCGAGGGGGGTGGAGAATGTTTCCGGTGTGCGCTATTGGCACCAATCTGGATCGGCCACTTCGGCCATCCCGTACCGCGTCGATCTCGCCCTCTTCCCGGAGAGTGCACATGACCGTTTGGCCGCGAGTTCTGTTTGTCGTCATCGCGATCGGCGTGACGGTGCTCTCGCTGCTACCGGCTGAAACCACCCCGCCGACCTTTGGCGTTTCGGACAAGCTCCTGCACGTCACGACGTACTTCGCGCTGGCGCTCGTCGCCGCGCATGCCTTCGCCGGGTCGGGAGGCTGGTGGCGTCTGGCGCTTCCGATCATCGCGCTGGGGGCGCTGCTCGAGGGCGCTCAGGCTTTGGTGCCGGGGCGATACCCGGAAGTGGCCGATATCGTGGCCAATGCCCTGGGTGTCGTGTTCGCCATGGCCGCCTATCATCTGATTGGCCGGTGGCTCCGAGATCGCCGGGCGGAGTGACACGGCGTTTGCGCCAGGGCCCAAGGCTCCCTCCGTCCCGGGACACTCACGGGAACCAACCGGGCGCGACGTCCCCTCCATGCCGAAACCGCGTGCCCGGAGGTCATGAATTCGAGACGGCGCGCGCGCCGCCACCGCAAAGGTGTTATGCAGGCTCCATGCTCAGCAATTTCGAAATCTACCGCTCCGCCGCCATAATGCTGAAACGGCACGGGAAGTACGCCGCCAGCGAGGCGTCCGCTCGGGCGGACCTGCTCTTCGAGAGGGGCGACGTCGAAGGCTGGGAGGTCGGAATGCGGATCATGGACGCGATCCGGCAACTCGAGGGCGAGGCGTCTAAAGACGAAATCCACTGACATCCGGTTCAGTCGACGGGGTGAATCGACTACTCTCGGCGCCTTGTTCGGGAGAGATGCATGAGCGAGCGAGCAGGGTTGCCGTTGATCGATATCGCGCCGCTCCGGGGCGTCTATCCGGCCGACCTCGGCGCGGACGGCGAGGCGACGACCGCCAGCGCCAATATTCTCGGCCGTATCAACGCCTCCTTCGCCTACCACAAAAGCCTCGGCTGAGATGCAATGAGCGACGAGGCCCCCGCGTCCCCGCCGGCCCGGGAGTTGCCCTTCACCCTCGCCGCCGGCCTGCTGGGCGTCGCCATCACCTTCTCGCTCTTCTACGGCACCAGCTTCTTCCGCGACATGGCGATCGTTTTCGAGGGCGGGTTCCGTATCGCCGAGGGCCAGGTTCCGTTCCGCGATTTCTACGTCCCCGGCGGACTCGCCGCCTTCTACATGCAAGCGCTGTCGATCCTGATCTTCGGCGCCACGGCCCTCTCGATGCCGGCCCACCCGGGCGCCTTGGCGGCGATCGTCGCGATGATGACCTATCCGCTGGCCCGCGAGTCATTCGGCCGGCCTCTGGCGCTCGTGGTCTCGGGCTTCATGGTGATGTCCTTGAACGGCATCCTCGGCAATCCCGGGTACAGTTTCGTCGCCTACTTCTTCTTCGACGTCCTTTGCCTGTTGCTGCTCCGACGTCTCGACGCAACCGCCGCCTCACCCCGCTTCATGCTGGCGCTGGCGCTGTTGACGGCGCTGGCTATTTTGAGCAAGCAGGACCTGTTGCTGTCCGTCCCGCTGTTGGCGCTCTACCTTTGGCTCTCGGGCATGGCGAGCTGGCGCCAAGTGGGACTGTCCTACCTCGTGCCGGTGGCCGTGCTCCTCGCGCTTGTGGCGGCCATCTTCCAGACCCAAGGGGACTTTCTCTATTGGTTCAACTACGGTCAGGCACCGCACCATTCCAGGCTGGCGCTGACGCCCGCGTTCGTCGCCCACGTGGCGGCGGACTGGCGCTTCTGGCTCTCGATCGCCGCATTGGTGGTGGTGGTGCTATCGCGCGCGCCGCCGGGCCGACAGAGATCGAGCCTGCTCGCCCTGGTGCTGATCGCGGGCGTGCCGATCATCGTTGTACAAACTTCAGGGCTCTCCGAACAGACTCGGCTGCAAGGCATTCCCCTGCTAGCGGTGCTGCTCTATCGCCTAGCGATGGAATGCGAGGGCCTCGTCCGCTGGCGCGAGCGGCGCGCCCTCCCACGCCGCGCGCTGGAGCGCCTGGCGAAAGCGGCGGCGGTCCTCGCGCTTCTGGTCTTCGTGCCACCCATCGCCCTGCTGGTTTCGATCGACGTCAATCTGGCGCAGCACTTCTCGCGCCCTTCGCTCTCGGGCGTCGGCAACGGAGATGCCCGGATCCGAGAGAGCGCCTACCGAGGCGTACTGGTCCGCCAAGCGGCGGCCCGCGACCTTGTCCGAATTCGCGAACTCGTCCGCGCGCGCGGCGGCTCGTTCATCGCCTTGACCTCCTATGGCTTCATCTATGCCGACTTCGACCAGGCGCCGCCGACGCGCCTGCCGCTCTGGTTCGACCATGGGATTTCCTTTTTCGACGCCCAGATCACCGACCTGACGGAAGGTGTCGTGGCCCGGCGCGCCGAGGTGCTGCTGGTCCAGGACGCACACGATCATTTCGACCGGAGCATGCACGATCGCGTCGTCGAATATTTTCTCGGGCACGGCTACGAGCGCGTGATGCGGGCGGAAGCGCCGCGCACCGACAGGCCGATCGAGGTGTTGGCGCGAAAGCGCTGAAGGGCAAATTCCTATATTTCAATTCCCTGCCCGAGGCACCAGGCGACGCTTTGGCGCATGCCTTCGCGGAGCACGATGTCCGGCTCATAACCGAGTTCGCGCCGCCAGATCGTCGGCGTGGACGAACTGGTAGGTGCTGTGGCCGCCGTCGAAGACCGGCACGTCACGGCCCGTCGCGACCCAGTCGAACAGTATCTGCATGATCCCAAGCCTGCCATGGCCAAGGATCGTGCGCGGACGGATGATCGAGACGTCCAGACCCCCCGCGTTGGCGGCCCGGCAAAGGTCTTCGCCGGCCAGCTTCGCCCGTCTGTAGTCCTCGCCCGGGTTCGGCCGGGTATCAATGGTGACCGGGACTGCCTCGGGGATGCCGAACACCGCGCTGGACGAGGTATAGACGACCTTTCCGACGCCGGCCTGGCGTGCCGCGTCGAGCAGGATCCGCGTCCCGTCGCGGTTGACCGACCAGAACTGTCCACGATCCTTGGCGAGCGGCACTTGGGCGACGTTGTGAAAGACGGCATCGATACCTCGGCAGGCGTCCAGGACGGCGTCGAAATCCCGGATATCGGCGCAAACAGCCTCGACATCGCCAAGGTCGGGCAGATTCAGATCGAGAACGCGGACCTCGTGGCCCTTGGCGAGAAGCTGCTGGGAGAGCAGTTCTCCAAAATAGCCCGCCCCCCCCGGTAACGAGTGTTCGCAACGCGGTTCTCCGATCCTGGCCAGGATTCCGACCCAGACAGGATAATCGCTTGGAAATCCTATTTTTACCAATGGCTTCCTATGATCCACGATCGTAGTGTGACGGCTGCCACTTTGCCATCCGGAGTTCCGAACGATATGATCGTCAGGTCGTGAGTCGTTGGGAAGAACCACGGCCGGGCGGGGGTTTCGAACATCCGTCGAGCAATTTTCCGATAGTCGAGACGAGTGAGTGAAACATGGCCAATGTCCTCCTGATCAACCCGCCGCGCTTCAACGAGCTGATCGGCAAGAATCCCGCGATCGTCGAAAAGCATCGCGGCTTCAACCCGCCGCTCGGCATCCTCAGCCTGGCCGGCTACCTGGAGACCCACTCAAACCACCAGGTCCAGGTGCTGGATTCCCAGCCGCCGGGCTGGACCTACGAGGAGCTGGAGCAGGTGGTCCGGGGTTGCGATTTTGACGTCTGCGGCATCACCGCGATGACATTCACGCTGATCGACGTGATCCTCACCTGCCGGGTCATCCGCAAGGTGGCGCCCGAGGCCAAGATCGTGTTGGGCGGCCCACACGTCCATCTCTTCCCCGACGAGACGATCGCGCTCCCCGAGGTCGACTATCTGATCCAGGGCGAGGGCGAGATTGCCTTCAAGGAATTCCTCGATACCTTCGATGCCTCCCACCCGATCACCGATCTGCCGGGTTTGGTTTACGCCAACGGCGGGGGCGAGGTCGTCAACAAGGGCATCGCGCCCTCCACCGCCGACCTGGATTCGCTCGGTCTGCCGGCGCGCCACCTGCTCGACGTCAATATGTACACCTCGCTCTTGGGGCGCGACAACACCATCACCACGATGTTCACCAGCCGGGGCTGCCCCTTCCGCTGCACCTTCTGCGACCGGCCGTTCTCGCCGGTCCTGTCGGGCTTCCGCTGGCGCTCGCCGCAACATGTGGCGGACGAGATGGAGGAATGCCTGCGCCTCGGCATCCGGGAAGCCTTCATCTATGACGACACCTTCACGGTGCGAAAAGACCGGGTGCACGAACTCTGCGACGAAATCATCAAGCGCAAGTTGGATTTCCGCTGGGACGTCCGCGCGCATGTGAACACGGTCAACCAGGACCTGCTGAACCACATGGCGGAGGCCGGCTGCGACCGGATCCACTACGGGGTCGAGTGCGGCAACGACCGGATGATGAAGGTGATCCGCAAGAACACCAACGTCGAGAAGGTCAAGGCCGCCGTGCAGGCGACGAAGAACACCGGCATGGAGGTGCTGGCCTACTTCATCATCGGCCAGCAGACCGAGACGGCCGAGGACATCCAGGATTCCATGCGCCTCGCCCGCGAACTGGATCCCAACTACGTCCACTTCACCATCTTCTGCCCCTACCCCGGAACCGAGATCTACATGAACGGGCTGGAGAGCGGGATCATCAAGGAAGACGTCTGGCGCGCCTTCGCGACCGATCCCAAACAGGGTTACGATCTGCCGGTCTGGGAGGAGAACTTCACCCGCCAGGAACTGCGCGAGATGTTGGTCAAGTGCTACAAGAGCTTCTATCTCCGCCCCGGCTACGTGATGCGCAACATGGCCCGCATTCGGGGCGCGGGCGAGTTGAAGCGCAAGGTGCGCGCCGGTCTCTCGGTGCTGACCATGACGCCCGACCAGAAGGTATTCGGCAAGAGCCTTCGCGAGAGGACCCGTGACATCGTACCGAACGCGCCGATCGACGTCCACGTCGGCTGACGCCGGTCCGGGCAACGACACTTCGGCGCAACCCGATATCGTCATTGCCGGTGAGCGTCGCGAGCGTGGCTCTCTGGAGGCGACGCGGGGACGGGGCGCCGGTTCCGGCTCCGCGGCGAATTGACCTGCCTTTTCCTCGGGCCGGCGGCCGAAAGATTTTCACACCCCCGAGGGCCCGCCTCTCGATTACCTCACCAGGCGAAGCTCCAGTGCGAGGGGGCGGCGCCGGCGATGGGCGCGCGGAAGGTGTAGATGCGATCATCCAGGAGATTGCCTAGATAGACTGTGCGCCGTTCGGCTCCCCCGAAGGCGATCGAGCTGACGGAACGCACGATCTCGGCATCGACCTTGGCCATGTGCTCGGCCGAGAGGGTGCCGTCGCGGTAGGCTATCTCCGTCTCGGCCAAGGTCTCGGGGTCGTTCTCCTCGATCACCACGGTCTGGGCGCCGTCGGGCGCGACGTGGATCACCCGGTTGGAGATCACGCTGGTCATCCAGACCCCGCCCGCCTCGTCGAGGGCGAGACCGTCGGGATAGACGCCATCGCCATATTCCGTCACCGTCTCGCGCGGCCCGAGGGAGCCGTCCTCGGCGATCCGGTGGCGCCGGGTCCGCCGGCCCATGGTTTCGTTGACGTAGAGCCACTCGCCCGAGGGATCGACGATCGCCTCGTTGGTATAGCCGCAGTCGTCGAGCACGATGCGCGACCCTCGGCGATCGACCAGAATGATGAAGCCGTCGGCGACGTCGGGCCGGTAGGCGAGCTGGCGCGGCTCGCGCCATGTGGAGACGGTGATCCAGACCCGGCCCGCCTTGTCGACGCCGACGAAGTTGGCGGGCGGCAACGGCCGGCCGTCGATCTCCACCAGGAACGGCTCGGAACTACCGTCGCGGCGTACCCGCCAGGCACCGCCACCGCCGTCCGGGTGGAGGTTGGCGCAGAGGAAGTCGCCCTCGGCCGTGATGGCGAAGCCGTTGGTGCCGATGGGATGGGATCCATCCACGATGTCGTGCTGCCCGCCCGAGGCCGGGAGCCGGGTGACGCCGCCCTCGAAGTTGGAGACGTAGGTATCGCCGTTCGCCGTGCAGAGCACGCATTCCGGCCGCTTCAGACCCTGACCCAGAAAGCCCAGTTCGCCCGGTTCGACCCGAAAGCCGCCGATCCCGCCGGATGCCGTCATGCGCTCGTCCCTCCCCACGCCAATCGCTCGGGGCGAGATTACACCAGCGGCCGGGGGCGGCGCCAATCGAAGCCCGGCCCCCGGGGCACGCGGGCCGCGACCCGAAATCAGGCCCGCGCGGGCTTGGCCACGGCCCCCGCCGCCGGCACCGTCGACCGACCGGCCCGGCGCACCGCCTCGCGGTGCAGGATATAAAGGCCGCAGGCGATCACCACGCCGGCGCCGGTCAGCGTCCAGCTGTCCGGCATGTCGGCGAACAGCACGACGCCGAAGCCGATCGCCAGGATGATCCGGCTGTAGTCGAAAGGGGCTACCACGGCGGCCGGCGTCAGCCGAAACGCCTGGGTCATGAACATCTGCGCCGTGCCGCCGATGACTCCGACCGCCACCAGGCCGATCCAGCCCACGAGGTCGGGCGTCACCCAGACGAAGGGAAGCGCCACGGAGGAGACGAGGGCACAGGCCGCCGTGTGATAGAAGACGATCGCCGCGTTGCTTTCGGTCCGGCTCATCCGCCGGACGCAGATCACCGCGAGGGCATAGCCGAGCGCGCCGAAGAGTGGCAGCAGCGCCAGCCAGCCGAAGGCGTCGCCGCCGGGGCGCGCGATCAGCAGCACGCCGAGAAAACCCACGCCGAGGGCCGCCCAACGCCGGGGCCCCACCGTCTCTCCCAGCAACGGCACCGACAGCACGGTCAGGAACAGCGGCCCGGTGAAGCCGATGGCGATCGCGTCGGCGAGCGGCATATGGGCATAGGCGAGGAAGAAGAGCGCCGTCGTCACGATACCAATGAGCGCCCGGGTCACGTGGACGCCGGGTCGGCTGGTGCGGAGCACCGCGAAACCGCCCGCGCGGTGGATCACCCAGGCGAGCGGCAGCATGCCGAAAGCGGCACGGGCGAAGATCAGCTGCCAGACCGAATAGTCGGTGCTCAGCCACTTGACCAGCGCCTCCATGGAGCCGAACAGCAGGGTGGCGACCGCCAGATTGGCGATCCCGGCAAGGGTGGAATCGGAGCCTTCGGCGGCCCGCGGAAACGACATCGGATCAACTCCTGAGCGATGACAACACGACGAAAGAGATGCGCCTCGCCGCCGCCGGTCACCAGCGCCGAATTCACGGGCCAGCCCCGCGCCCGACGCCGGTCTCTTTTTCATCGTCTGGTAACAATTCGGCTCGCGCCCTATAGTCGGTGCCCATCCAATACCGGTGACAAGGCCCGACCCATGCGTGATTTGCACTTCCCTGGCCGTTCCACCGTCCATGCCACCGACGGCATGGCGGCGACCTCCCACCCGCTCTCGACCCTGGCGGCGATCGACGTGCTCCGCCAGGGCGGCAACGCCATGGACGCGGCGGTCACCGCCTGCGCCGTGCAGTGTGTGGTGGAACCGGAATCGACCGGGATCGGCGGCGACTGCTTCGCCCTCTACCAAGGGTGGCGAAGGCGAGGTGACGGGACTGAACGGCTCGGGGTGGGCGCCGAAGGGGCTGACGGCGGACCACCTGCTGGATCAGGGCATCACGTCAAGGGTGGCGAAGGCGAGGTGACGGGACTGAACGGCTCGGGGTGGGCGCCGAAGGGGCTGACGGCGGACCACCTGCTGGATGCCGTCACCGTGCCGGGCGCGATCGACGCCTGGGAGCGGCTGCTGGCCGACCACGGCACCATCGGCCTCGACAAGGCGCTGCAACCGGCGATCAAATATGCCGAGGAAGGCTGGGCGATCACGCCGCGCGTCGCCCTCGACTGGGCGCGGAACGCCCACCGCCTGGCGGCCGAGCCGTCGAGCGCCGAGCAGTATCTGATCGACGGCCGCGCTCCCCGGGTGGGCGAGCGGATGCGCCTGCCGAAGCTCGCCCGCACCTTGAAGGAGATCGCCGCCAAGGGCCGTGACGGCTTTTACGACGGCTGGGTCGCAGAGGACCTGGTGAACTACATGAAATCGAAGGGCGGCAAACACGAACTCGACGACTTCGCCGAACAGTCGGCCGAATACGTTACGCCCATCTCGACGAACTACCACGGCCACGATGTCTTCCAGATCCCGCCGAACGGCCAGGGCATCACGGCGCTGATGATGCTGAACATCCTCGAGGGCTACGATCTGGCGAGCCTCGACCCCGTGGGGGTGGAGCGGCTGCACCTGGAGGTCGAGGCCTCCCGCATCGCCTACCAAGCCCGCGACCAACACGTGGCCGACCAGCGCTACGCCCAGGTGCCGGTGGGCGATATGCTCTCGGCCGAGTTCGCGGACCGCATGCGGGCCGAGATCTCGCCCGAGCGCGCGATGGCCGCCCTGCCGCTCGACGACGCGCCGGTCTACCGCGACACGATCTACCTGACGGTCGTGGACAAGGACCGCAATACCTGCTCCTTCATCAACTCGCTCTATTTCAATTTCGGTTCCTGCCAGGCGGGGCCGGAAAGCGGCGTCATGCTGCAAAACCGGGGCTGCGGCTTTCGCGTCGAGCCCGGGCATCCAAACTGCGTCGCGCCCCGCAAGCGGCCGAAGCACACCATCATCCCCGGCATGTCCATGAAGGACGGCCGGGTGGCGCACAGCTACGGCGTCATGGGCGGCGACTATCAGCCGGTCGGCCACGCTCACGTACTGGCCAACATGATCCACTGGGGCATGGACCCGCAGGAAGCGCTCGACTGTCCCCGCGTCTTCCACATTGGGGGCCAGGTCGGCGTCGAGCTCGGCCTCGGCGACGACGTCATGGAGGGGCTCGCCGCCAAGGGCCACGAGGTCGGTCGGCCCGACATGCCATGGGGCGGTGGCCAGATCATCTCGATCGATTGGGAGAACGGCACGCTCGCCGCCGGCTCCGAGCCCCGCAAGGACGGCTGCGCGATCGGGTATTGAACCGGGGGTGCAAATCGATGCTGAAGGTCGCCGTCTGCTTCAAGCGCAAGGCCGGCATGGAGCTGGAGCCGTTCCAGGACTATTGGCTGACCCGCCACGCCGAGGTGGTCCGCCGCGTCCCGGGCATCCGCCGCTACGTGCAAAGCCACCCGCTGCTCGCCGGCTACGCCAAGGGCGAGCTGGCCCATGACGGTGTCGCCGAACTCTGGTTCGACGACCCGGGGGCGCTCAAGCACCTGGCGGGCACGCAAGAATACCGCGACCTGGAAGAGGACGAGGCCCGCTTCATCGACCGCTCGACCATGGTCCTGATGCTGCTGGACGAACACGTCATCGTCGATGGCGAGATCCCCGACGGCGCGGTCAAGAACATCGAATTCGTGAAGCGCCGTCCCGGCATGGCCATCGCGGATTTCCAACGCTACTGGCGCGAAGTGCACGGACCGCTCGCCGCCGGGATCTCCCAGATCCGCCGCTACGTCCAGAGCCACGTCCGATCGGGTGCCTACGAGGCCGGCCGCGCGCCGTGCTACGACGGCCTGGCCGTCACCTGGTTCGACGACACGGCCGCCATGCGCGCGTCCGCGGCATCGGAAGCCTATGCCAAGACCCGCGAGGACGAGCCCAACTTCATCCCCGACGAGGGCGTCGACTTCATCATCACGCGCGAGCACGCCATCGTCTGAAGCAGGTGGCCTCGCGGGCCGCCGGCGCCGATCGTCTTGACGTCGATCATCGGCGGATGGCCGCGGCGGCCATGGGCATGGTCGGAAGCGCGGGCTGTTAAACACCGACGAAGCGATGCACGAGGCTCTCGTCCGCCTGGAGGGCGGCGGGCGTCGCCTCCAGCGCGATCCGTCCGTTCTCCATGAAGATGACCCGGTCGGCGATTTCCAGCACGGCCTCGACCCGCTGTTCGACCAGCAGTACCGCCACACCCCGCCGCTTCAGCGCCAGAATCGCGGCGCGGATCAGCGAAATCATCGACGGCTGCAAACCTTCCGTCGGCTCGTCGAGAAGCATCACCTCCGGCCCAAGGCACAGTGCCCGGGCCGTCGCCAGCATCTGCTGTTCGCCGCCGGAAAGGGTCTCGGCCCTCTGATGCAGGCGTTCGCGCAGACGCGGGAACAGGTCGAGTGCACGGTCCAGCTCCTCCCGGCCCCGGTCACGCGCCATCAGTCCGATCCGGAGGTTCTCCGCGACCGTCAATTCGCCGAATAGCCGCCGACCTTGGGGAATATAGCCGACGCCCAGACGTGGCACGCGATGCGCGGGGAGGTGGCCTATTTCCTCGCCGTCGAGGAAGATCGCGCCCGAATAGACGTCACAGAGGCCCATAATGGTCTTCATTAACGTGGTCTTGCCCGCGCCGTTGCGGCCGAGAAGGCACAGGATCTCGCCCCGGCCGACCGCCACCGACAGGTCGCGCAGCACCTGGACCTTGCCGTAGCCGGCGTTTATGTCGCGGACCTCCAACATCACCCGCCCAGATATGCCGCCTGCACGGCCCGGTTATCGCGAATCTCCGAGGGTGTGCCCTCGGCGATCACCTCGCCGAAATTCAACACCGTTATGCGGTCCGCCAACGCCATGACGACGTCGATATTGTGCTCTATCAGCAGAACGGTCCTGCCCGGACCGACCCGCTCGATCAATGCGATGAAGTCCCGGACCTCGCCCTCGGCGAGGCCCTGCGTCGGCTCGTCGAGGATCAGGAGACGCGGATCCTGCCCGAGACCCATGGCGATCTCCAACAATCGTTGATGCCCGTGGGAAAGGTCTCCCGCGACCTGATCGGCCCGATCCCCGAGCCCGACCCGCCCGAGGGTCTCGCCGACGCGGTCTTCCAGGACGTCGGCGCCGACATTGCGCTGAACGGCGAGCACGACGTTCTCATGGACCGTCAGGTTGGTGAAAATCGACGTGATTTGGAAGGTATAGGCCATTCCCATCTGGATCCGCTTGTGGGCCGGCAGATCCGTGACGTCGCGGCCGGAGAAATGGATGCGGCCACCGCTGGCGGGGACGCGACCGCAGATCATCGACACCAACGTGGTTTTGCCGGCGCCATTCGGACCGATGAGCGCCCGGACCTCGCCCTCGCTCACCGCGAGATCGACCGATTTGACGGCCCGCAGGCCGCCGAAGTCGCGGCCGAGTCCCTCGGTCCGGAGCAGGGTCACGGCAGCCATCTCGCCCACCGCTCGCGGACCAGACCCATGATGCCGCGTCGCGCGAACAGCGTCAGCAGGATCAGGGCCGCGCCCGCCACCAACATGTGCGCGTCCGTGACGGCGCCCGACAGGTCTCTGAGATAGAACATGAAGAAGGTGCCGACGAAGGGACCGATCACGGTGCCCGGTCCACCCAGCAGGACGTAGAGCAGCGCGGCAATGGAAAACGGCACCTCGGCGAAGCTGGCGCCGACGCTGCCGAAGAGCGCGCCGTAGGCGGCGCCGGAGGCGCCCGCCACCGTGCCCGAGGCGACGACGGCCCCGAACTTGTGTGCCCAAACGTCGTAGCCGAGCATGCCGGCGCGTTCCTCGTTTTCGCGGATTGCGACCAGGACGCGCCCCGGACGCGAGTGCACGAGCCAGAGCACGCCCAGCAGGCAGGCGGAAAACAGGACGAACGCCGCCAGATACCGATTGGTCGGGTCCGAGAGGTCGACCCCCAGGACTTGGCGCAGCGGTTGGGGAATGACGAAGCCCTCGTCGCCCCGGGTGATGGGACTGAAATAGAGAATGGCGAGGAAGACCGCCTGGCTGAACATCAGGGTCACGATCATGAATGCCACGCCGACCGTTCTGAGCGCCAGAAAGGCGACGACGACGGAAAGCAGCGCCGCCGCCACGATCCCCAGGGCGAAGGCGGCCCCGATCGGCAGGCCCCAGAGATGGACCGGCAGCCCCATCCCGTACATGCCGGCGGCGAAGAACATCGCGTGGCCGAGAGAGAGCAGGCCCGTGTAGCCGAACAGGACATTGTAGCCCATGGCATAGACGGCCAGCACCATGATCCGGGCCAGATTGCCTTGGTGATAGGCGGGCAGCAGATACTGCGCCAGAAACAGGACGGCGATCAGACCCAGGTGGAGCGAGAGCGAGCGGCTCATGCCGGCTTGCCCCCGAAGAGGCCGGAGGGGCGGTAAATTAGGACGAAGGCGACCAGAAGCGTCGCCAGGATCTTGGCGAGCGTCGGGGAGAAGAAGACCGAGATGATGCCGTCGCTCATCCCGATCAGCAGCGCGGCCCAGACGGTCCCGCGAAGCGAGCCGAAGCCGCCGATGATCACGACGATGAAAGAGAGCAGAAGGGGATCGCCGCCCATCAGATAGTGGGCCTGCCGTATCGGCACGACGAGCACCGCCCCCAGCGCCGCGAGCGCCGCCCCAAGGCCGAATACGAACGCATAGACCTTGTCGACGGGAATGGCGAAGGCTCGCGCCATCTCGTTGTCGAGCTGCGTCGCCCGCAGAATCAGTCCCAGCTTGCCGCGAGACATCAGCAGCCAGACGCCGAGACTCGCGACGAGCGCCGCGAGGACGATGAACAGCTTGTAGGAGGTCGTCGACAAGCCCCAGGGATAATAGAATTCGAAGCCGCATTCCGTCATCTCGAACCACGGAATGGCGAGACGGTGGCTGAAGGGCGCCGTCACCGGCCGCGCCTCGGGGCCGAAGCTCATGAGCGTGACCTGCTGGACGAGATAGAGCAGCCCGATGGTCGCGACAATCGTGCGTTCGGGATCGTAGTCGAGGCGCCGAAGGACCGCCCGGTCGAAGGCGACGGCGAGCGTGCCGACAAGCAGCGGCGCGACGATCAGTGCCGCGACGAAGCCGACGGCCGCGTTCGCGCCGAGCCAGCCGGCGACGACATGGGCGAACACCGCCCCCAGCATGAAGAACTCGCCATGCGCGACGTTGACCACTCGCATCACCCCGAACACCAGCGACAGGCCCAGCGCGGTAAGCGTCAGCACCGACGCCTGGACCAGGCCTTCGAGGGCGGCGAGGATCAGGTGGGGACCGAATTCCATCTGGCGACGACCAACCGGGAGCCGGGTCGGAAAACCCTACCGACCGCCGAGATCACCCGCCTCACAGGGGACGAGTCGTATAGTCCACTTCGTCTGGATAAAGCGTGTCCTCGATCGAGGTCCTGTGTTGCAGCACCAGCCGGCCTTTCTCGACGCGGCTGATGTACTGGTGGCCGAAGGTCTGGTGCGTCTTGCCGTTGAACCGCTTGGCACCCTGGGGATGCTCGCGGCTTTCGGGCATGCCGCTCATGGCCTCGATGGCCTCGATCAGCTTCGCCCGGTCCGCCGGGCCCCGGTAGCCGGCCGCCTCCATCCCCGCCTTGATGACATGGAGAGTCTCCCAGCAGCCGAACATGTGGGAATAGGTGGAGACGTCCTTCGGATCGCCGACCGAGGCGCCGTTTTGGTCCACCCCGACCGCCTGGCGGTAGAACTTGTCGTGTTCCGTCTGGTTCGCCTGCGCGTAGCGCGGATTGCCTTCCCAGAAGTAGGTGCCGTCGAGGAACTCGAGCCCGGGCGTCGCGAGATCCACGGCCTCGAGCGAATCGATGAAGCCGAAGATCCCTGGCCTGGAGGAGCCGAAGAACTCGCCCAACTCCTTCACGAATGTCAGGATGGCGGGGCCGACCATCACGTGATAGAGGACCTCCGTGTCTCGGGGAATCCGCGGGAAATACTTGGTGAAGGAGGTTTCCGTCGGCGGGATGGCGATCTTGGCCAACACCTCGCCACCCTGCTTGGCCATCGCCGCCGAGAAGAAATCGCGATGATCGTGCCCGAAGGCGAAGTCGGGGAAGATCATGGTCACCTTCTTGCCCAGGTTGCCGGCGACGAAGGGCGCCATGGCCTGCACCTGGCTCTTCACGTCGGTGATGCCCGGTTGCAGGGTGTAGCGGTTCAACATGCCGCTCGCGACATGGTGTCCCTCGGAAACCACGAAATAGGGCAGCTTTAGCTCGCCGGCACGCGGCGCGGAGCCGATGACGACGTGGCTGAACAGCGTGCCGAAGGCGACGTCGACCTCGTGCGCCGTGGCAAACTTCTCGACCACTTCGGCGCCGCGCTTCGGATCGGTGCCGTCGTCCTCGGCCACGATCTCGACCGGACGCCCGTTGATGCCGCCCGCCGCGTTGATCACCTTGACCGCCGCGTTCGTGGTGCGGTCGTACCAGCGCCCGTAGGCCGCTCCGATCCCCGTGCGGTGCACCTGGAAGCCGACCCGGACGGGCCTGGAACTCTGGGCCTGCGCGTAGCGCGTGAACCCTGGCATGGTCGCAACCGCCGCGGCGGCGCCCATCCCGGAAAGAACAGTGCGACGGTCGACCGGTTTCACCATTCTCGTCTTCGAAGCCATCCCTCTCGTCTCCCCCTTGTGGATAATGGATATCTCGGCGGGTCCGCGCCGACTCGATCTACATGGATAGTGACGAATTCACCCAAGCATGTCGACGACGCCATCCGAATCACCACTTATACCAGCCGTCGGAATTTGAGACTCGTTTGAGAATTGGCGTTTTGTTCATGGATGTGATTCTCTCAACCGATTGATTCGGGTAGGAGAATCCAGATGATATTGGCAATTACGCGGAACGATTTGTCTTCGGACGAGATGCGGCTCGAGGCGCGCCGCAGTAAGGACAGCCGTGTCTCTTGGCGCCTTCTGGCGCTTGCCGAGGTTCTCGATGGTCGCAGCCGGGCCGAGGCCGCGCGAACCGGATGCGTTCAGCGCCAGACACTCCGGGACTGGGTGTGCCTCTACAACGCCGAGGGCATCGCGGGGCTTCGCGATCGACCGCGTTCGGGGCGACGCGCCCGGCTGTCGGCGGCTCATCTGGCGGCGTTGTCGGCCGTGGTGGAGGCGGGGCCGGATGTGGCTGTTCACGGCGTGGTGCGGTGGCGCTGTGTCGACCTTTGCGAACAGGTCAAGTCTCGCTTCGATGTCGAGCTTTCCGAGCGCCAAATGGGCCGGATCTTGAACCAGCGGAAGTTCACCCGCCTCACGGTGCGCGCCCAACACCCGAAAGCCGACGAGGCGGCGCAGACGGCTTTCAAAAAAACTTCACCGAGATCGTGACCGAGGCACTACCCGCCGAGGCCCGAGGCAAACCCCTGGAGATCTGGTTCCAGGATGAGGCGAGAGTAGGGCAAAAGGGCACATTGACACGGATCTGGGCCCGCATCGGCTCGCGCCCGCGAGGGGCCCGCGATACCCGCTACGAGTGGGCCTACATCTTCGGAGCCGCCTGCCCCGAACGCGCCGTCGGCGCGGCCCTGGTGATGCCCCACGCCAACACCGAGGCGATGAACCTGCATCTCCAAGTCATCAGCGGCGCCGTCACCGCGGGTGCCCATTGCGCTCTGGTGATCGACGGCGCCGGCTGGCACATCAGCTCGGCGCTCGACGTGCCGGACAACATCACCTTGATCCGCTTGCCGCCCTATGCACCAGAACTCAACCCGATCGAGAACATCTGGGAATACCTGCGAAAGAACAATCTCGCACTCCGAATCCATGACGACTACGACGACATCGTCGAGGCCTGCTGCAAGGCCTGGAACGATCTCGTCGCCATGCCGGAACAGCTCGCATCGATCACCAGACGAGCCTGGGCAAAAGTCTGATTAATTCTGTCGGTTGGTATTACATGGCCACCGGCGAGGCGAGCAGCCAGAGGCCGAACAGCGTATAGAGTACCATGAACGCCGCCACCGGCGCCTGGGAAACGATGGCCATGCGATGCGAGTGGAATTCCCCGAGCGCGATGGCATGGGATAGGATGACCGCCAGCATGTGCGCGAGGACGATCGCCGCGGCCTGGGCGAACCAGATGGCCTGAACCGTGTGCAGCTGATTGAAGAAGCTGGTCGTGACGTGAAAGTCGCCGAGGCTCAGCAGCGACGCGCCGGTCTCGAGCGGATCGTCCAGAGCGGCGAGAACGTATTGCAGATTGACCAGCGCCGAAGTCAGGTAATGGGCAACGTGGAAGCCGATCGTGATCGGCAGGATCGCCAGCGCGAGCTTGCGAACGAGCGGTCCGAAATGGCCGGGCCGCCCGATCATGCGAAACCCGGTCCAGACGCAGATCGCGAACACCAGGTTGATCAGGACGACCGCGCCCAAGATTCCAGCCCCGTTCGCCCAGACGACGGCCGAACGGCCCGGGAACTCGAGCGGGTTCACGCCGATCCGGCCCAACCACCAGAAGGTCTCGTTCAGGCCGTCGAACGACCCGATGCCCAGGGCGGCAAGCGAGAGCACCGCGAGCGACCCGTGCGGGACGGGCGCCTCGATGATGGCCCGGCCCGCAAAACCGATACGGAATGGGCGCCAGGCGAGGGGCGAAATTCTCGCTATCAGCCCGAAAAAGACCGTGAAACCTTCGCCGCGCCGCAGCCATGTCTCGCCGAACGCGAGGCACATGACGAAGGTGAAGAACCAATATCCCGCAGCCACGATCGCCAGCCGCTCCGGATCGTCGGGCGCGATATCGACCAAGGCGTAGATGCCGGCCAGGACATAGGTCACGGCCGCCGGCCAGGCACCGAGGCACGCCGGCGGATGGAACGGATGCCTACCGCCAGTGACCAGCGCCAGGGGCCCGGTCCACGGGTTGATCCAGGCCCAGAGGTCGCCGAACAGGGCCTGGGCCACGGGAAAGCAGATCCACCAGACCGTGAGCAAGACCAGCGGCAGCAGGTTTTCCAGCGGGTCGCGCGGCCCGACGATGCCGAGGACGATCAAGGCAAGCAACAGGGCAAAGCTCAGCGTGCTGACAACCTTCGGGGCCGCGCCGCCGATAGGGGCGGCCCGACCTTTCGGCAAGAATCGCACGAACCTTCCGAAAGTCGCGCTTGGCACCAGCGCGGTCAGGGCCACCGTGACGACGACGGCGGCGACCCCGAACGCGATGTAAAGGTCCGTGGGTAGAATCAATACCAGCGCCCGCTCCGACACATGCGCCGATGCGGGCGACGGAGCGGCGGAAAGCGTCGCCAATACGCCGAGCGCCGATAACGGAAACCGAGCCCGCCGACGTCCGCGGTTGCGTCCCGGCGTGCCTTGAAAACACAGCGGAGGCATGACGTGGAGTATATCCGGTTCGGCCCGACCGGCCTCGAAAATCAGAGCACTTGGTAGCCGTATTCGGCGCACGCGTCGGCGAGGCTTTCCCACAAGGAGCGGGCGAAACCCCGGGGACCATGGATCTCGAAGGCGGGGCGGTCGTCCAGGCAGGCGATCAGGACCGAGACATGGAAGAGCACGGTCTGGGCCGAGACCTTGGGACCGAAGACCTTGGGGTGGAAATCGAGCCCGGCACCCTTGGCGAGCACCTCGCGGGCCATGCGGCCGGCAAGGCGGATCGCCGCGCGGCCGTGCGAAAGGTCGACGACGGCCGCTTCCGTGTCCGCGAGGGCATCGCGAAGCAGGCTCTCCAAGTCGCGCGCCGCGGACTCGACCGCCAGCCAACGGTTCGGGCCGATCCAGTGGATCGCCAGGATGTCGTCGCCGGCCATGCTGTTGGGCGCCGCCGGCGGGGCAAGGCCGATTGTCCGGGCGACACTGTCGATGACCTCTTCCGCGCCGGCGGCGTCGCTTTCGACCTGCACCATCGACAAGGGGCGCCGCTCGCTCAGCACCAGGCCCGGGGTGCGCGTCACCTCGCCGCCGTGGTGGCCCGGCTTGCGCGCCGCGCCGAGTGGGGAGCGCCGTTCCGCTTCAGCCACGCTGGCGTCCTCCGTCCGGATCGTAAAAAACGGGATCGGCGAGCCGCACCTTGACCCGCTGGCCGTGTACCGGGCTCACCGCCCAGACCTCCTCGCCCAGCCGTTCCCGCCCGCCCGCGACCAAGCCGAGGGCGATCGGATGGCCGACGGTGGGGCTCAGATAGGCGGAAGAGGAGACGTGGCCGAGCCTCGGCACCGGCGGCGGCCGGTCCGGATCCTCCACCAGATGCGCGCCGGCGCGGATCCGGGTCTTGCCATCGACCGGTACCAGACCGACGAAGCGCGGCCGCATGACGTCGGCGAGCCCTTCGCGGTCCACCATGGCGAGGCCGATATAGTCCTTGCGGCGGCTTTGCATCCGGCCGAGGCCGAGATCCTCGGCCGTCGTCTGGCCATTCAATTCGCCACCGGCGACGTGGCCCTTCTCGATCCGCATGATGCCCATGGCTTCGGTGCCGTAGGGGCGCAGGCCGTGCCCGGCGCCGGCCGCGACGATCGCCTCCCAGACCGCTTCGCCGTGGTCGGCGCCCACGTTGATCTCATAGGAGAGCTCGCCCGAGAAGCTGATGCGGAAGATCCGCGCGCGCGTACCCGCGACGTCCGCGAAGCGGACCCCCATGAAAGGGAAGGCCTCGTTGGAAACGTCGAGCCCGGGCGTCACCGCCGCCAGCACGTCGCGCGCCTTCGGCCCGACCAGCGCCATCGCCGCCCACTGCTCCGTCACCGAGACCGCCTTCACGCCCAAGTCCGGCCAGACGATCTGGAGGTAGTATTCGAGATGAGCCATGACCGCACCGGCGTTGGTCGTGGTCGTGGTCATCAAATAGTGGTGCTCGTCCAGGCGCGAGGTGGTTCCGTCGTCCCAGACCAGGCCGTCCTCGCGCAGCATCAGGCCGTAGCGCGCGCGGCCGACCTCCAACCCCTTCCAGCCGTTGGTGTAGAGGCGGTTCAAAAATTCCGCCGCGTCGCTACCCTGGATGTCGATCTTGCCGAGGGTCGAGACGTCGACCAGGCCAACGCCCGACCGCGTCTCCACCACCTCGCGCGTGATGGCGCGGTCCATGTTTTCCGTCGTGTCCCGCTGGCCCGGATCCAGGTAATACTGCGGGCGAAGCCAGGCGCCGGCCTCGACGAAGACGGCGCCGTTTGCCGCATGCCAGTCGTGCATGGCGCAACGGCGCAACGGGGCCTCGTGGTGGCCGACGTCGCGCCCCACGATCGCGCCGAAGGCCACGGGGACATAAGGCGGGCGATAGGTCGTCGTGCCGACCTCGCCAATTTGCGCACCCCGCGCCTCGGCCAGCAGCGCCAGACCGTTGACGTTGCCGAGCTTGCCCTGATCGGTTCCCATGCCGAGCGTGGTATAGCGCTTCAGGTGCTCGACGGAGACGTAGCCTTCCCGGTGCGCCAAGGCGATATCGTCGGCGGTGACGTCGTTCTGCGGGTCGACAAAGGCCTTGCCCTTGGCGCCCGGCACCCGCCAGAGGGCGAGCGGCGGGCATGTCGCCGCCTCCCCGGTCTCGATTCCGATGTCGCTTGCGGCCTCCCGGAGGGCGGCGGCGAGATCGAAGGTGCCGTTGGCGGCGCCGACGGCGGCGATATCGCCCCGCGCGCCCGCTCCGGGCCGAAGCGCGGCGATCTCCGCGTCGTATTCCGCGACGGCGCCCGCATGGCTCAGCAGATGTAGCGCGGGATCGAGCCCGCCCGAGACCGCCAGGAGATCGCAGGCGATCCGCCTTCCGCCGCCGCCCGACATCGCCGCCACCTCGACTCCCCGGACGTGGCGCCCGCCAAAGGCCTTTCTCACCACCCGACCCGGAAGCACCTCGATTCCCTCGTCGCGCGCGCAGGCGCGCCACTCGCCGTCCTCCGCGCGCGCATCGACCACGGCGGCGACGGCGATCCCCGCCGCGCAGAGGTCGAGCGCCGTGCGGTAGCCGTCGTCGTTGTTGGCGAACACGACGGCGCGGCGCCCCGGCGCGACGGCGTACCGGTTGACGTAGGACCGGACGGCGGAAGCCAGCATGATTCCCGGCCGGTCGTTGTTGGCGAACACCAGCGGACGTTCGAGCGCGCCAGCGGCGCAAATCACCCGGCCGGCCCGGATCCGCCAATAGCGCTGGCGCGGCATGTGCGGTGGCGGAACGGCCAGATGATCGGAAACCCGCTCGATCGCGCCGACGAGATTGTCGTCATAGACGCCGAAGGCGGTGGTACGGGTCAGGATCCGGGTCTCCGGTCGCCGGGCCAAGGTCTCGACCATGCCATCGATCCAGGAGAGGGCCGGGGTTCCGTCGATCTCCGTCCGCTCGCCCAGCAGCGAACCGCCCAGGCGGTCGCCTTCGTCGAGCAGAATGACGCGCTCACGGCCGCGACCCGCCGCTTCCGCCGCCGCCAAGCCGGCGGCGCCCCCGCCAATCACCAGCACGTCGCAATGGACGTTCATCCGCTCGTAGCGGTCGGGGTCCGGTTCTTCAGCGGCGCTGCCGAGGCCGGCGGCGCGGCGGATGAATTTCTCGTAGGTCAGCCAGGCCTTGGGCGGCCACATGAAGGTCTTGTAATAGAAGCCGGCGGGGAGGAACCGCGATAGCAGGTCGTTCACCGAGAGGACATCGTGGCGCAGGTTGGGCCAACGGTTCTGGCTCGCCGCGACGAGGCCGTCGTAAAGCTCGATCATGGTGGCGCGGGTGTTGGGCTCCCGCCGGGCGCCGGTACGCAGTTCGACCAGCGCGTTCGGCTCGGCGGAGCCGGCCGTCAGGACGCCGCGCGGACGGTGATATTTGAAACCGCGCCCAACCAGGTGCACGCCGTTCGCCAACAGGGCGGAGGCCAGCGTGTCGCCGGCAAGGCCCTCGAGGCGCGCCTCGTCGAAGCGGAAGCCGAGCCGCCGGCCGCGATCGACGAGGCCGCCCTGGCCGAGGCGGTAGCCGGCCATCACGCCACGCCCGCCGTCGGCTCGTCCGCCGGAAGGCCCGTCGCCAGCACTTCGTGGCTATGGGTATCGCGCAAGACCTTGACGAAGGCGCGGCAGCCATGGGCGTGGTGCCAAAATTCGAGGTGCGGCCCGCGCGGGTTGTCGCGCAAGTGCAGGAATTCGTGCCAGGCCTCCGCATCGACCGGGGCGCCGATCTCCGGGCGGTGCTTGGTGGCATCGCCCGCATAGGTGAATTCGTCGTGGCTCCGAGGGCCGCAATGGGGGCAATCGATCCGGATCATCGCGCCCGCCTCCTAATGCACCCAGGGGAAGGGCCCGCCGCCCTTCTCGTCCAGGAGCCGACCGGTCTCGAAGCGGTCGAGGGTCATCGCCGAGTTGAGCTCGTGCGGCTTGCCGGTGGCGATGGTGTGGGCGAAGACCCAGCCGGAGCCCGGTGTCGCCTTGAAGCCGCCGTAACACCAACCGCAGTTGAGGTAGAGGTTCTCCAGGTGTGATTTGGAGATGATCGGACTGCCGTCCATGCTCATGTCCATGACGCCACCCCAGCCCCGCACGATTCTCAGCCGCGAGAGGTGCGGCACCATGGCGAGACCGGCGGTCACCACGTGCTCCACCATCGGCAGATTGCCGCGCTGGGCGTATGAATTGTAGAGATCCAGGTCGCCGCCGAAGACCAGACCTCCCTTGTCGGACTGGCTGACGTAGAAATGGCCGGCGCCATAGGTCACGACGTGATCGATGGTCGGCTTCAGGCCTTCCGAGACGAAGGCCTGCAAGACATGGCTTTCGATCGGCAGACGGAAGCCCGCCATCTCGGCCAGGCGGCCCGTGTTGCCGGCGACGGTGAAGCCGATTTTGTCGCAGCCGATGAAGCCCCGCGTGGTCTCGACGCCGAGGACCCTGTCGCCCTCCCGGCGGACCGCGACCACCTCGCAATTCTGGATCAGGTCGACGCCCCGGCCGTCGGCGGCGCGGGCGAACCCCCAGGCGACGGCGTCGTGGCGCGCCGTGCCGCCGCGCCGCTGCATCAGGCCGCCCTTGATCGGAAAACGGGCGGACTCGGAGAAGTTGAGGTAGGGGATCTCGGCCCGGATCTCGTCGCGCGCCATCAGCTCGGCATCGATGCCGTTCAGCCGCATCACGTTGCCGCGGCGAGCAAAGGCGTCCATTTGTCCGTCGGAATGCGCCAGGTTCAAGACGCCCCGCTGCGAGAACATGACGTTGAAGTTCAGGTCCTGACTCAACCCCTCCCAGAGCTTCATCGACTTCTCGTAGAAGTGGCTGTTGCCGTCCAGGAGATAGTTGGAGCGGATGATGGTGGTGTTGCGCCCGGTATTTCCGCCGCCGAGCCAGCCCTTCTCCAGCACCGCGACATCGGTGATGCCGTGTTCCTTGGCGAGGTAGTAGGCGGTTGCCAGGCCATGGCCCCCGCCGCCGACGATAATCACGCTATAGCGCGACTTGGGCTCGGGATCGCGCCAGGCGCGCCGCCAACCCCGCTGGCCGCTCAAACCGTTCTTGAAGAGGCTCCAGGCAGAATAGCGGGTCATGGCTCCACACTCGCGCTTGTCGACCGGTCACGTGGCCAATCGCCCCCGGGCCGGGTCCGGGCGGGTTCAACGCCCGCGTCTTCATCTCCCATAGATTCGCCCGACGGACAAGGCCGGTCCGGCTGGCCGCGCCGAGGGGCTCGCCCCCGGGGCGGGAGCCGCATAGGATGGGTCCACAGGTGGGGATCACAGGCAAGGAATTGTCATCATGATGTCGCTGCTCGTCTTTCTGCTTCGGGTGTTCATCGTTCTCGGCACCATCGCCATGGTGGCGTTCGGGGTCCTGGTGGGCTTTGCCGGTAATCTCGATACCTATTTCGCCCAGACCGGCATGGAGCAGCTCACCATCGCCGATCCCACCATGCGGATCGTGCGCGCCGTTCTGGGCGGGGTCCTGGGCCTCGCCGGCGCGGCGCTCACCTTCGGTGCCCTTGCGGCGGTCTTGGACATACGCGACAAGCTCGTCGAAATTCGCAACGCCCTGACCAAGGAGCCGGCATGGCAATCGAAGGACGGCGGACCGATGCAATGGGAGAAATCATGACGCGGCGGCGCACCGAGGGAGGGACGTGAAATGGCGCTGTTGGGCGATGGCGCGATGGTGTTCTGGCACGACATCGTCGGCGACGACGGCGACTACAACCACTGGCATGGCTTCGAGCATATGCCGGAACGGGTGGGCATCGACGGATTCCACCGGGGCCGGCGCTACCGGGCGCACTGGGACGGGCCGGAATATTTCAACATGTACGAGACGCGGGCGCCCGACACCCTGACCTCGCCCGCCTACCTCGAGCGGCTGAACGATCCGACGCCCTGGACCAAATCCACCCTCGGCGCCTTCCGCAATTCGAACCGGACGCTCTGCCGTATCGCGTCGAGTCACGGCAAGGGCACGGGCGGCTACCTGTTGACGGTCCGCCTCTCGCCCGGGATCGGCGCCGGAACCGGCCTCGCGGCGGCGTTGAGCGATACAATCCTTCCCGAGCTGGTCACCGGGCCGGCGGTGGTCGGCGCCCACCTGCTGCGCGCGGACGAGTCCGCGAGCCGGGTCGAGACCGAGGAGAAGGCGCTCCGCGACGCCCCGGACGAGGTCGCCGATTGGGTCGTGCTGGTGGAGGCGATGGCGCCAGTGCCGTTGGAGATACTCCTGGACGAGGATCTTTCGGAGGCGGCCCTGGGCGGCCACGGGGCGACGGGCGGACAGCTCTCCGCCATCTACCGCCTGCTGCACATTCTTCACGGCGACAAGTTGGCATGATGCGTGACGTGGTGAAGCCGGAAACGGTGGGATTGTCGTCGGAACGCCTGGTGCGGATCGGCACCTGGCTCGACGGTTATGTCGAGGATGGCCGGCTGGTGGGGGCGCTGGTCGCCGTGGCCCGGCGCGGCCAGCTCGCCCATGTCGAGACGGCGGGTCTGGCCGCCGCGGCGACGGAACGTCCGCTCGAGACCGACACCGTCTTCCGCATCTATTCGATGACCAAGCCGATCGTCGCCGTCTGCCTGATGAGCCTCTATGAAGAGGGCCGCTTTCAACTGGACGATCCGGTCGCGAAGTTCATTCCGGCCTTCGCCGACATGAAGGTGCACGTCGGCAGCGAGGGCGCGCTGGAACTGGCGCCGGCGGCGGGACCGATCACCGTCCGCCATCTGCTGACCCACACCTCTGGCCTGATCTACTGCCATTCGGCGCCGCCGGCGGTGGGCGCGCGCTACGTCGAACTCGGCATCGACTTCTCCCGCTCCGAGGGGCCCATGACCCTCGAGGAGATGGTCGACCGGCTGGGCCAGGTTCCGCTGGTGGCACAACCGGGGGCCGAGTGGAACTACAGCGTCGCGATCGACGTGCTGGGACGGCTGGTCGAGGTGCTGGCGGGCGCCCCGCTCGACGCCGTGCTTCGGGCGCGGATCTTCGAGCCCCTCGGCATGACGGAGACCGGCTTCAGCCTGGTCGAGGGCACGGAGGGACGCTTCGCCGCCTGCTACCAGCCGACGGCGGACGGTAAGACCACGCTCTACGACGACGACGGCGGCCGGCGCTACACCAAGCCGGCCGTGCTGTTTTCCGGTGGCGGCGGGCTGGTCTCGACGCTCGCCGATTACGACGCCTTCTGCCAGATGCTGGCCAACAAGGGCGAGCTTTCGGGCTACCGCGTGCTCGGCCGCAGGACGGTCGAATTCATGACCTGCAACCACTTGGCCGGAGACCTGGCCGACATGGGCCAACCGGTCTTCTCCGAGACCAGCTACGAAGGAATCGGCTTCGGCCTCGCCATGGCCGTGGTGATCGATCCGGCGAAGGCCCAGGTGATGACCAGCGCCGGCGAATACAATTGGGGCGGGCTCGCCAGCACGGCCTTCTGGATCGACCCCGTGGAGGAGATGCAGGTGATCTTCTTGACGCAGCTGATCCCCTCCTCGACCTACCCGATCCGCCGCGAACTTCGCGTCCTCGTGAATCAGGCGCTGATCGACTGAGGCCGCGCCATGCCGCCGCTGCTTCGCCACCTTGTGTTCGCCCTCGTCTTCCTGGCGGGGCATGGCGCGCGGGCCGAGGAGCCGCTGCCGATTTTCGACAGCCACATGCATTACAGCGCCTCCGCCTGGGCGGTGCTGGACGCGCCGGGCATCTTGGGCAAGATGGAGCGGGCCGGCGTGCCGCGCGCGCTGGTCTCCTCGGCGCCCGACGAGGGGACCCTGAAGCTCGCGGCGGCGGCGCCCAGCCGCTTTGTCCCCGTGCTCAGGCCCTATCGCCGCGATGTCGGCTCCGGCAACTGGTACCGGGACGAGGGCATGCTCGCCTACCTCTCGGCGCGGCTGGACCAGGGCGGCTACGTCGGCATCGGCGAATTCCATTTGTTCGAAGCCGCGGCGGCCGAGAGCGAGGTGGTCCGGGGCGTCGTCGCGCTGGCCATGAAACACGGCCTTCACCTGCATATCCATTCGGGCTGGGAGGCGGTGGAGCGCATTCTGGGCTACGAACCCCAGGTCGAGACCCTCTGGGCCCATGCGGGCATGAGCGATCCGCCGGAGATCGTCGAGCGCACGCTGGCGCGCAATCCGAGCGTGGTGACGGAGCTCTCCTTCCGCGCCGGCGAGGTGGCGCCGGGCGGCACGATTTCGCCCGAATGGCGGGCCCTGCTGGAAAAACACCGAAAGCGCGTGATGATCGGTACCGACACCTACGTGAACGGCCGCTGGGACTCCTACGAGGGACTGGTGATGGAGCACCGTGACTGGCTGAACCGGCTGCCGCGCGACCTCGCGGAGGACATCGCCTTCCGCAACGCGGCCCGCATCTTCGGCTCCGGCGGCCTGGCGGAGCTGGCGCGCTGAACTCCCCGCCCGTTCGCGGCATCCCCCGCGTCATGGCGATCCTGCTGGTGCAGCTGGGGATCGCATTTCTGCTGCTGGGCGGCTACTACACGCTCACCGGCACCGGCAACGTCTCGCGCCGGCAATCCGATCGGGGTCGACTTCACCCAGTATTACTCCGTGAGTGCCGTGACGCTCCGGGGCGAGCCGGAACTGGCTTACGATCCCGTCAAACTGTTCGAGGTGGAGTCCGAAATCGCGCCGGTCGAAAACTGGCGCCATGGCTGGTCCTATCCGCCAGGCGCCCTGTTCTTCGTCTGGCCGCTGGCGGCGATGCCCTATGGCATGGCCTTGACGGCTTGGCTGGCCGTGACTCTCGCCCTGCTGCTGCTCGCCGCCTGGCGGATTGCCCCCCATCCCTGGACGCCCGTGCTGGTGCTGCTCTACCCGGCCGTGGGGCTCTCGATCTTCTCCGGCCAGAACGGTTGCCTGACGGCGGCGTTGCTGGCGGGCGGCCTCGCCTTCGCGCGGGATCGGCCATGGCTGGCCGGGCTCTGCCTCGGTCTGTTGACCTACAAACCGAGCCTCGGCATGCTGATCCCGGTGGCATTGATCGCCGGCGGCCATTGGCGGGTGGTCCTGTGGGCCGTCGTCGGCACGAGCGCCTTCTGTCTGGCGAGCATCGCCGCCTTCGGGCCCGAGCCCTGGCTCGCCTATCCCAAGAGCTTCCCCTTCATGCGCTGGCTGCTGACCGACCCGGGCACGCTCTACTTCAGCGTGCCCACGGCCTACGCACAGGCCAAGCTTTGGGGCCTCCCGCAAGCGGTCGCCGACGGTGTCCACATGGCCGGCCTCGTCGCCTCGGCCATCTTCGTCGCCTGGCTTTGGCGCTCCTCGGCGCGCTTCGAGGTGAAGGCGGCGGGCCTGGTCCTCGCCATCCCCTTCTCGACGCCCTACCTGCAATTCTACGACATGGCGATCCTGGCCGTGGGCCTGCTTTACCTCGGCCTCGCCGCGCGCGCGGACGGCTGGCTTGCGGGCGAACGCTGGCTCGCCATGCTCGCCTTCATCGCCGTACCGGCCTTCTGGATGTTCGCGGCGGCGACCAGCCTGCAACTCTGGCCGCCCCTGTTCGTCGCCATGCTGTGGTTCCTCGCCCGGCGGCGTCGCCGGCCGGGCACGCAACCTCATTTGGCGGCGCTCGCGGAATAGCCGCCCGTCACCGTGACCGGGAAACTGCCGAAGGAATCGGTACAGGTGCCGCTGCCCGATATCGTCCCATTCGTCGAATACGACGTGGCGGTTTCCGCGATCGCGCTGCCGCCCCCGCCGGTGCCGATACAGGTCGTGTCGAATACGTTCAAATTTCCGAATCCACCGACGGAAAATGAAAGGCCCGGTACGTCGACCGTTACGGTGACATTCGCGACATCATAGGCGAAGTTTGCGCTGCCGCCCGCCGCCGGCAGGGCGAAGGCAATGGAACTGCAAGCGAAATCGATTCCATCGGCGGTGTAGTTGGCGTTGAATACCCAATCCAGAGTGGCCGCCTCGACCATGAGCGACGCGGCGCGAGAGGTATTACCGGCACCGTTGGTGGTGTTGGTGAAATTTACCGTATCGGAATAGCTTGCCGGGTTCAGCGACGCCGCATTGCTGTTGATGGCGACCTGGACACCGGTGCTCGCGCCGGCGGCGAGAGCGAAGCCCGTGGTCGACAAGCTGAGCCAGCCGGCCGTCTTGTAAACCGCAACGGCAATGTCTTGACCGCCGGAATTCGTCACGGTGTAACTCCGAGAGGATGGCGTGAACGGTCCGCCCTCCGTGCCGGCGGCATTCAATCCACCCGACGGGGTGACCGCCATTTCACCCGGCGTGACGAAAATTGCGTCGATGTCCGCGCTGGCGGTGAAGGTCGTGGTGTCGACCTGAGAGTCCTTGAAGCGTAACAGAAGCGAGCGGACCAAACCGCTTCCCTTCTGGAACCGATTGAGGCCGAGGTTGACGAACGGCATGTAGATCCGCTCCTGCAGGCCGATCAGGGACTGCCGGAGCGTCTTGCTTTCCGCCTTCGTCAGCTCCGTGGAAACCATCTTCTTGACCATGAGGAGCTGAGCGGCGATGGCATTGCTCTGAATGATCAGCACACCGCCGACCAAGCCGACGACGGCGGCGGGAACCCCGCAAACGCCAGCAGTGGAAATCACACAGATCGCGGAGAGCCCCAACAGGCCCGTTCCGACCGCCTTGGTCAGATTGGTCAGCGTTTCCACCGCCGTGGTGATTCCCGTATCGAGACAGGCGCCATAAAAGGTCCGGGCATTTCCTCGCTGCGCCGACAAGCTACCAGTCGATGTCAGCAACTGCGTCAGTGTCGGGTCATTCGTACACTTTCCCGGCGAATTGGGCAGAAAAGTGGTCAGAAAGTTGGCCATCAAACGATCGAGAACGACAAGGCTTGCATGGTCCACCACGAGCGCCGTTCCGTCGAATCCGCCGATCGTCACCGTCTGTCCTGGACTTTGTATGACCGTGATGACGGCAATTCGGAGCGCGTCGACCTTGGTTTCGTAAGCGTCGAGCGCGATCAGCACATCGGCCGCCTCGGGTCCTTCAAGGGTGCTCAAGGTAGCCCGAATATCTGGTGCGAAGACCGCCAGCGCCTCCAATACCGCGATCGCCACGAATCCGGGTGTCGCACTCGGCCGCTCCAGAGCCTTGATCCGAAAGCCGGGTATCACATCGATTCCTCGGGTCGCGCCACCAATGGTCTGGACCACCTGTACGTCGACGGTGCCGCCGGAAAACACGCCCGTCGTAGAATTGAAGAATGGCGGCACCGCGACCGTGAGGGACGTCGCGCCGACTTCGATCGTCGGGACCTCGACGTCGAAACCTCGACGATCGAAGAAGCGGACCCCAAACGTGCCAGCGGGATCGAGGTTTTGTCCTCCGATGGTCAATAACTTCAGGGGCGGCAAGGAGGTGGCGCCGAGGTTCGCCCGTTTCGCGGCAACCGCTATGACCGGCAAGAGCCCCAGCAAAACATCGTCATCGTCTTGCGACCGTGCTGGAGGGGCGGTTTGCAGCATCGCCAACACGATGGTAACCGGCGCCAGTGCGGCAACGACAAAACGGCGAAAGGCCGCGATCCTTGTCGGACGATCCTTGCAAGTCGTTCCGATCGTCATGCTCCGGGTAGTCCCGAATTCATTGGTGCCGACATTGCCCAGTCGATCCTCGGTCGCGGCCAGGAGCATAGTTATCCAAGCCCTCGACGGCAACATCGAGGCGCGCCACCATCGAGGCCTGCCGCTCGCGTGGCCCGGACGCACGAACAAGGCGGTGTCGGCGGCAAGGCAGGCGCCACCTACAAGAAAATCGATGCCGGCATCGACCGGGATATCGGACTTTGGCGGTACCGGATCCCGGCCTCAGACCACCGCGTCGCTCGCGGGGTCGATCAGGTGCATCTTGTCCATGTTGACGGTGAAGGTCATGGTCTCGCCGACGTGGCCGACCGACGTCGGCTCCGAGCGGGCGCAGATTTCCGTGTCGCCGATGGTGAAGAAGACCATGGTGTCGATGCCCATCGGCTCCAGCACCACGAATTCGGTCATTGGCCGGGGATCGTCCGCCACCGCCTTCGGCAGCAGGGTGACGTCCTGGTCGATCTCGATGGTTACCGAACTCGAGGCCGAGCGCCTTCATCCATTCCGCCGGCATGGCGATGCGCACCGCCAGCTGGCGCCGCTCGCTTTGCGGGCTAAGCTCCCGCGAGGCATCGAGCGTGACGCGCGTCCCGTCGGCGCGCAGGCCGATGAGCCGTGCCCGATCGGTCGCGCCGAAGCCGTGGGCATGGCCCCTGGCCGGCATCGAACGTTCTTGTTGCAGGCAGAAGGCGGTGAGCGTCGCGGCGCGGGTCCCGTCATGACATTCGAGCGTCACCGCGTCCGCGCTGTCGATCAGGGCCAGCGCCTGGGGCGCGGCGGAGGCGGAATGTTGGGAAACGGACGCAAAAACGAACAAAGCGGTGGCACTTGCCGAGACTGTCGCCATTTTCATGACCCGCCACCCCTCTATTGCCTTGGGTCGCCCCCTCAGAAGTTGCCGCGCCGCGAGGGCGCCCTTCATCTGCCGTCAAGGTGACATGTTCGAACATGATCGGTCGACTTCGCACGAATTCGCCGCCAATTCCTTTTCGGCCCGGTTTGGCTATAGGCTGTTGGTCGACACGTCGACACGCCCCCGGAGGCTCCAGCCATGAAGATTTCCGCCGTCCGCGCCATCCCCATGTCGGCGCCCGTGCCGCCGGAAAACCGCCACCGCACCGACCTCGGCATGAAGGTGAAGACCCATGCGGTGCTGCTGGAGGTCGAGGCCGACAACGGCCTCGTCGGGATGGGCGCGGCGCTCGGCAATCCCGCCGTGGTGCAAGCGATTGTCGAGCACGACCTCGGCCCTGAACTGCTGGGCGAGGACCCGATCTATACCGAGCGCCTCCATGAAAAGATGTATTCGGGCTCGCGGGCGACGCCCGCGTTGGCGACCGGTGTCAGCCAGCCGGTCGACAGTCGCCGGCGCGGCGTCACGTGCGAGGCGATCAGCGGCCTCGACATCGCCCTCTGGGATCTGAAGGCGCGGGCCTGGGGGGTGCCGGTCTATCAGGCGCTGGGGGCGGCGCGAGACTCTATCCGCGCCTACGCCAGCGGCGGCTGGGCGCCGGGCGAGGAGGCGGAGGCCGAGCTCGGCGGCTATGCCGCCAAGGGCTATTCGGCGGTGAAGATGCGCGTTGTCGGCCGCGATGGTTTTTCGGTCGACAATGCGCGGACGCGGATCGCCGCCGCCCGGCGCGGCATCGGGCCCGATGTCGAGCTGATGATCGACGCGCACGGCAGCCTCGACGTCGCGACCGCGATCCGCGTGGCGGGCGCCGTGGAGGAGCACGACATCGCCTGGTTCGAGGAGCCGGTCTCGCCCGACGACCACCCGGGCCTCCGCCGGGTGCGCGACGCCGTGAACATTCCGATCGCGACGGGCGAGCGGGAGTTCACCCGCTTCGATTTCCAAAGTCTGCTCGACCACCAGGCGATGGACATCGCGCAGCCCGACATCGCGCGCGCCGGCGGCTTCACCGAGATCCGGCGGATCGCCGCCATGGCCTCGGCCCAGGGCATACGCGTCGCCCCGCACGCCTGGGGCAACGCCGTGTTGTTCGCCGCCTCCATCCACCTCGCCATGGCGACCCCCAACTGCCACATCCTGGAGGTGAGCCAGGGCTACATGCCGATGCTGAACGAACTCTTCAAGGAGGATTTCGACATCCGCGATGGGTACGTCCACGCGCCGGACCGCCCGGGCCTCGGCTTCACGCTTCGCGACGACGCGATGGAACGCTTCCGCTTCCTGCCAGGACCCGAGTATGAATGGTGAACCCCTGACCGCCACTCTGCTATCCTGCGGGCAAGGAGGCGAGATCATGGACGTCGGATTCTTCACCATGCCGCTGCATCCGCCGGGCGCCGATTTTACCGCCACGCTGAAGGCGGACCTGGCGCAGATCGTGGCCCTGGACCAACTCGGCTACGCGGAAGCCTGGATCGGCGAGCACTTCACCTCGGAATGGGAGAACATCCCCTCGCCCGAGCTGTTCATCGCCCAGGCGTTGGGATTAACGAAAACCATCCGGCTCGGCACCGGGGTCAGCTGCATGCCGAACCACAATCCCTTCTCGCTGGCGCACCGGATCGCCCAGCTCGACCACATGGCCGAGGGACGCTTCAACTGGGGAATCGGCACCGGCTCCTTCCCCGGCGACATGCGTGTCTTCGGCTACTGGGGGGACGAGGCGACGGTGGACAACGCCGCCTACACGCGCGCCTCGATCGATACCGTCCTCCAGCTCTGGGACGATCCGAAGCCGGGTCTCTATGAAAGTCCCTGGTGGTCCTTCACCATCCCCGAGACGGAGGAGGACATCGGCCTCCGCGCCCATATCCGGCCCTACCAGCGACCGCACCCACCGATCGGCGTCGCCGGCGTTTCGCCCCATTCCTCTACCCTCGCCATGGCCGGGCGCCGGGGCTGGATCCCGATGTCGATCAACCTGATCCCGCCCGTGCTGCTGAAGACCCACTGGGAGGCGATAGAGGCCGGCGCGACGGAGGGCGGGCGCGCGGCGAACCGTGCCGACTGGCGGGTGGCGCGCGAGATCTTCGTGGCCGAAAGCGAAGCCGAGGCGCGGGCCCAGGCGCTGGACGGCGTGATCGCGCGCGACTTCCGGGACTATTTCCTCCGCCTGCTGCCCAAGGTCGGCATGCTCGGCCTCTTGAAGAACGACCCGGAGATGGCCGACGGCGACGTCACCATCGATTACCTGGTGGACAACGTCTTCATCGTCGGCAGCGTCGATCAGGTCACGCAGAAGCTGAACGACCTGGTGGGGGAGATCGGCGATTTCGGCACCCTGCTGGCAATGGGCCACGAGTGGGAACCGCGCGATGCCTGGCACCAGTCGATGGCGCTGCTGAAGCACGAGGTCCTGCCCAAGGTTGGTTGAGGGAGAATAGGACTGGAAGGGCGCCGATTCAGCCTCGCGACGGGAGGCGGACGAGACCCGTGGCCTTGGCGGAGAGTTCGCCGTCCTGGTTCAGCGCCTCTTGGCGGACGCGGACCGCCGGATGGCCCTCGTCCTCCAGCGTCTCCACCACCTCGCCCGAAATGAACAGGGTATCGCCCTCGGGATTGTGGCGGCGGATTTCGCTTCGGTGGTGACGCAGAAACCCGTCGTCTCCCATCCAGTCGGTCAGCTGGTGGGTGAGCCAGGAACAGCGCTCGGGTCCGTAGTCGTAGGCGGCGGGCGCCCCCACCTCCTGGGCGAACTCGCTCTCCCAGTGGACCCGCTCGGGGCAGTCGGGAATTCCGTATTTGTTGGCGATGCCGAGGCCGGCGTGGCGGACCACCTGGCGCCAGGCGAGCCTGTGGGCGCGGATATAGAGCCCGCCCCAGCCCTGGGCATAGGCGATGAAGCCCGTCACCGTCATCGGTCCCTTGACCATGATGGGAAGCTTGTCGCCGACCTTCACGTCCTCGATGAAGCGTGGTTCGGCGCCCCGAACCTCGGCGTCGGCATAGTGGCGGAAGATCTCCTCCAGTTCCGCCTCGGTATAGACGTGCGGTGGCTTGGATTTCAGCTCGGAATATTTGGTGCCTTCCTCTCGGGCCTGGTCGCGGTCGGTGCGGAAGCACCAGCTGTCGCCCTCCGCCAGCAGGCGGCCCGAGGTGTCCTTGAAGTCGACGTGGTAGACCTGCCGCACCGCGCGGCCGGCGAAGCGGGTCTCGTGCTCGATCAGGTCCTTCAGCCTGGCCTCGGTTTCGACCTCGGTGTTGCGCGGGATGGGAGCGTGCCAGGTGAACTCCGCGCCGGCCCACATCGCATGCACCCCCGGCAGGCCGCCGACATAACCGCTGATGATGCGGGAAAGCGCGAAGAGGAAGCTCGGTGGCGCGATCAGGTCGCCGAAGCGCGTGCCCTTGGCGTAGGCGGGATCGCACCACAGCGGGTTGTCGTCGCCGATGCCGTGGGCGTAGTGGCGGATCGCGTCCCGCGTCGCCTCGTGGCACCAGGGCTCCAGCGTGTCGCCGATGGGTCGGCCGATCCGCTGGCGCAGCGCCTCCAATGCCTCTTCGGTGATCCTGGGAAAGCGGCGTTCATAGGTCTCGGCCATGGCCGTCCTCCAATTTGTGGATCTTCGCCGGGTGCCCGCCGCCCGCCTCGCGGGCGCGCAGAACCGAGCGGTTGACCTTGCCGGCCTCGGTCTTCGGCAGTTCGGCCGTGAAGGCGATGATGCGGGGGAACTGAAAGCGGCCCAGTCGATCGCGCACCAGGTCGCGAAGCTCCCGCGCGAACTCGCGATTCCCCACCCGCTCGCTGACGATGAAGGCCTTGACCACCTGCCCGCGCGCCTCGTCGGCGACACCGATGCAGGCGGCCTCGCGCACCGAGGAATGCTTCAGCAGCGCGTCCTCCACCTCGATCGCGCTGATGGTCCAGCCGGCGGAGATGATGACGTCGTCGGCCCGACCGTCGTGATAGAAATAGCCGTCCGCGTCCGTGTGGCCGCGATCCTTGGTCGGGATCCAGGCATCGCGCCGGCGAACCATGATCTCGCCCACTTCGCCAGGCGGGCATTCCCGCCCCTCGCGGTCCCTGACTTGGACATCCATCCCCGGCATCGGCTTGCCGAGAGAGCCGGCGCGCGTCTCGATATCGTCGGCGCCCGGATAGTTGCCGAGGATCACGCCCACCTCCGTCGTGCCGTACATGGAGCAGACCGGCACCCCGAACGTCGCCTCGGCGAACTCGGCCGAGGCGACGTCGATCGGTTCGCCGGTGAAGGAGAGTTTCCGAATTGCGTAGCGGTGATCCCCCGCCCGGCCCGAGGTCCGCATCATCCGGTAGTGCGTCGCCGCCGCCGACAGGTTTTCCACGCCGTGCGCTTCCAGCACCTCCAGATAGCGCTCCGCGTCGAAGGGGCCGGCCCAGGCGCTCAAGGACGCGCCCAGCCCGAGCGGTCCGAGCGTTCCGTGCCAGAGTCCGTGGCCCCAGGCCGGCGAAGACGGGCAGGCGAAAACCTCGCCGGGCCTGACGCCGGTCGCATAGAGCGCGGCCACCGCCACCGTCACGACGGCCTGGTGGGCATGGCGCACCGCCTCGGGCAGCGCCCGCGTGGTGCCCGAGGTGTATTGGAACATCGCCATGTCGCGGGCGCCGGTCCACCAGGCGAAGTCGCATTCTTGTGCCGCGACGTCGGCCAGGAAGGCGCCGTCGGCCGGTACAACCAGCAGATCCCCCCGGCCCGCCGCGCGCGCCGCCAGGTCCGGCTCGATCAGCAACAGCCGGGGCGTGCAGTCGTCGAGACGGGCGGCCAACGCATCGGCGCCGAAGAGGGTGAAGAGCGGCACCGCCACCGCGCCCGCCTTCATGGTGCCGAGCAGGCTCATATAGAAGGCGCGGCCCGGCTCCAGCATGATCGCCACCCGCTCGCCAGGCCGGATGCCCTGGCCCGCCAGCCAGTTGGCGAAGCGGCCGGCCTCGTCGGCGAGGTCGTCGAGGGTAATCGTCTCGTCGGCCCGGTCCTTGCCCGCGATCCGGATCGAGAGTCCCTTGCCCCGGTGCCGGTCCAGGCACTCGTGCGCGATGTTGAGCCGCGCGCGACTGCCGTCGAAGAGGGCCCACAGGCTCTCCCGCGAGAAATGTTCCAGCGCCTCGCCATGGCGCTCGAGGTCGGTCAGGCGGACCATGCAACATCCCGGAGTGGCGCGCCGGAGCGGGCGCGGCTCGCAATCTAGATGATTTTTCGCGCCCGTCGAGAGCCGGCCACGGCTTTCTTCGCCCGGCCCCCTCTGGCATCATGGCGCCACAGGTGAGAGAGAGGCTTGCATGGCGGAGGAAGGCAAGAGGCGCCTGCCCCGACCGGGGCTAGGCGCGGTCGGGGCGCTGCTGGCCGTCGTCGCGGTCGCGGCCTACATGTTTCATCTCTCGGGCGGCACGGCGGGGCAATTCCGCGGCCGCGCGGGCGAACTGCTGGTGGCCGACGAAGACATGCCCGACGGCCGCTTCCGCCAAAGCGTCATCCTGGTGATCCGCCACGACGAGCAAGGCGCCTTCGGCGTCATCATCAACAAGCCGAAGGCGGTCAACGGCAAGGTGCCGCTGTGGGCGCTGCTGGGCGATCGCGACGACAAGGGGGAGGCCTACCGCCGAGAGGTCGAGCTGCACTTCGGTGGCCCGGTCGACCTCCGCCGGCTGGTGGTGGTGCACGACGACGGCTACGCGACCGACGGCACGGTCAGGCTTTCGAACGGTCTCGCCGCGACGGTGTCGGGCGCGCCGCTGCACGATCTCGCCAAGGATCGGGGGCCGGCGCGTCACCTGCTGACCCTCGGCTATGCCGGCTGGGGGCCGGGGCAGCTGGACTGGGAGGTCAACCGCGGCAGCTGGCACTGGGTACCTGCCGAGGCGGGGTTCGTTTTCGATCGCGCGCATGGGGAAAAATGGGCCAAGGCCTATGCCAGGCGCGGGGTCGATCTTTAGCGCGGTGTCCGAGAGAGGGGGGAGAAGCATGCGACAGGTACGGATGCTGATCGGCGACGTGGTGCTGAGGGCCGAGTTGCTGGCGACGCCGACGGCCGACGCCATCTGGGAGGCCTTGCCGGTCGAATCGCGGGCCAGCACGTGGGGCGACGAGGTCTATTTCCAGACGACCCTGGACCTGGAGGGCGAAGAGGACGCCCGCACCGTGCTGGAATTGGGCGAGATCGCCTTCTGGCTCGCCGGCAACTGCATCGCCATCTGCTTCGGCCCGACGCCGGTGAGCCATGGAGACGAGCCGAGGCTCGCCAGCCCCGGCAACGTCTGGGCCACGAGCCTCGACGACGTCGGCTTGTTGGCCGAGCGTCGCCGACGGCGACGCCATCCGGGTCGAGGCTATCGAATGACCGAAGCGCGAAACATCGACCGGCAAGCGGTCGCCGCCGACTGGCGCGCGCGCGGCTATTCCTGCCACCACATGGTGGACCCGCCGGGCCAGCGCTGGCGCGATTTCGTCCATGCCGAGAACGAGCTGCTGGTGGTGGTCGAGGGCCGACTGGAACTGGAGGTCGAGGGCGAGACGCGGACCGTCGGCCCGGGCATGGAGGTCTTCATTCCCGCCCGCGCGCGCCACACGGTGGTGAACGTGAACGAGGGACCGACGGAGTGGCTCTTCGGCTACGACTGACGGTGCCGGTCTGCTATGTTGCGCCGAACGAACGCCCAAGCGGAGACGACCCCATGACCGAGATTGGAACCTTCATAGATTCAACCGAGCTGGCGGAGGACGGCCCCGCGTTGGCCGCGCGGCTCGCCGACGACGGCTATCTCTTTCTCCGGGGCGTGCTGCCGGCCCGCGACGTGATGGCGGTTCGCGCCCGCATACTGGATCTGGCGGCCAGGGGTGGCTGGCTCGCCCCCGACCGGCCGGTGGCGGACGGCATCGCCCGGATGTCGGCGGCCTGCAAGGACCCGGAGCCGGATTTCCTCCGCGTCTACGAGCCGATGTGGAAGGACGAGGCGCTGCACCGCCTTCGCATTCACCCAGACGTCACCGCCCTCTTCGATCGGATCTTCTCGGAACCCGCGCTAACTCATCCGATGTTCGTGTTGAGAAATATTTTCCCCTCCCGCGAGAACTTCGATTTCACCACCCGCATGCACCAGGACAAGGTGCATATCGGGGGCGCCACCAACCATGCGATGTGGGTACCGTTGGGTGACTGTCCGCGCGAGAAGGGCGCGCTCGCCGTGGCCGCGGGCAGCCACAAGGCGGGTGTGCTGGATTTCGAGGTCGGCGCCGGGGCCGGCGGCATGAGCCTCGTCGGTCCGATCCCCGGCACCTGGGTCAGTGGCGACTTCGAGGCCGGCGACGTGCTGATCTTCTCCGACACCACGGTGCATCAGGCGCTGCCGAACCGCACCAAGGAGATCCGCCTCTCCTTCGATGCCCGTTACCAGCCGGCGAGCCAGGTGATCGCCGAGCGCGAGCTCAAGACGTATGCCGACATGTACACCTGGGAGGAGACTTACGAGGGCTGGGAATCGACGGAAGGCCAGTATTACTGGCGGGCGCTCGAGCCGAGGATCATCCCCTTCGACAACAGCTACTACGACCGCCGCGACGACATGGCCTTCGAGATGGCGGAGCGCGGCGAAATGGCGGCCCGCGACGCGCTCCTCAGAATCATCCAGCGCGACGCGGACGCCGCCAAGCGGGCCCGCGCGGAGGTGCTTCTCGCCCACCTCGACACCGCCGCCTGAGCCGGCGGCGCGGACGACTCGGGGATCTGGCGAGAGATGCGGCTCCATACCAGGCGGCGATTTTTGGCATTCCCCGGCGCCAGCCTGCTGGCGGGCTGCGATACCGGCTACGACGACTCCCAGTTCGGCCCACTCAAGGACTATTACAACCATTTTTTCGGCGGCGGGATGGGCCTGCCGATCACCCGCGCGCAGATCGAGCAACAGCCTTATGCGATGATTGGCGTGAACAACGGCGGCAAGCGCACGGCCATCATGGTGCTCGCCAACATCAGGGGGGCGGAACTGCACTGGATCTCCGCCGACCGCACCATCATCGCGACGCGCGGCGGACGCCTGGTCCGCACGGTCGGCCTGCCGGAGAATATCCGCGAGACTCGTCCCCTCGGCCGCGATCCGGTGGTCGATGGCTTGCATCGGACCACCGCCGGCGCCACGGCCAAGCGGATCATGGATTTCGACAATTCCGAGCGCTACGGCCGCGTGGTCGAGTCCCGATACCGGCCGGTCGAGCGCCAGAATGTGACCATCGCCGACCTCACCTACGAGCTCCTTCTGGTGGTGGAAGAAAACCGGATCGCGGTCGAGGACTGGGATTTCGAGAACAAATACTGGGTTGATCCCATCACCGGCTTTGTCTGGAAGAGCCTGCAGTATATCGATCCCAAGTTCAGTCCCTTCGAAATCTCGGTTTTGAAGCCGGCCGACGTCTGACGGCGCCCGATCCTCGATGGCGGAGCGGTTCGACGCGGTGGTGATCGGCGCCGGCACGGCCGGCCTCTCCACCAGTCGGTGCCTGGTCGAGTTGGGCGTCGCGCACCTGGTGGTGGAGCGTGGCCGGGTGGGCGAGGCTTGGCGCTCGGCCCGCTGGGACGGTTTTCACCTGGTGACACCCAATTGGAGCATTCGCCTGCCGGGCGCCGAATATGCCGGACCCGATCCCGACAGTTTCATGGCCCGCGCGGATTTCGTCCGCTATCTCGAAGACTGGGCCACCCGCTTCGGCGCCCCGGTACGCGAGGGCGTGACCGTCCGCCGGACCCGCTTCCGGGGCGGGAGTTATCTGCTGGAGACCGACGCGGGCGCGATCGAGGCCCGCAATTTGGTCGTGGCATCCGGCGGCTATCAGCGGACCCGCCGGCCGGCTTGGGCGGCGGGCCTCGCCGGCCGGATATACCAGCTCGACGCCGATCGTTACCGCAACCCGGCGGCACTGCCAGCGGGGGCCGCGCTGGTGGTCGGCTCGGGCCAGAGCGGGACCCAGATCGCCGAGGAGCTGAACCGGGCCGGGCGGCGGACCTGGCTTTCGCTCGGCCGGCCGGGGCGGCTGCCGCGGCGCTACCGGGGACGCGATTCAATCGCCTGGCAGCGCGACATGGGCTACCTCGACCGCACGCCGGCGATGCTGGAGCACCAGCGCGACCGCTTCCGGGGCGATCCGATGCTGAGCGGAGCCGGCGGCGGCCACGTGCTGAGCCTGCACGACCTCGCCCGGGACGGAGTCGGGTTGATCGGCCGCGCGGTCGGGCGGGCGGAGCCGGAGCGGCTCGTCCTGGACCCGGACCTCGCCGAGAACATGGCCTTCGCCGACGCCTTCGCCGCCGACATCATGGCCAAATTCGATGCCCATATGGCCGACGCCGGCATCTCGGCGCCGCCCGCGACGGCCGAGGAACTGACGGGCGGCCCACCGGCGGACTTCGTGCCACCCGAGGCGCCCGAAGCCCTGGACCTCCGGGCGGCGGGCATCACGACCATCCTCTGGGCCACGGGCCATGCCTTCGACTTCTCCTGGATCGAGGGCGCGCCGCTCGACACATTCGGCTTTCCCCGGGCACCGCCCGACCGCGCGCCCGAGGGGGCCCTTCACTTCGTCGGCCAGAACTGGCTCCGCCGGCGCGGCTCCGGCATCCTCTGGGGCGTGGGCCGCGACGCCCGTCTCGCCGCCGACGCCATCGCCGCGCGCCTCGGAATTTGAGCACCGGCATGACTATACCGTGGGGATGAAGCGTTTGGCGTGGATGCCCTCGGATGCCAAGCCGAGGCGGACGAGTTCGGCGCGGGCGGCGGCGATCACCGCCGGGGGACCGCGGAAGTAGTCGCCCAGATCGGGGCGTCCGCCAACAACGCCGGCGATCACGTCCGTCACCGGGCCGGCGGCACGGTACGACTGGCGAAGGCGCGGTCGATATCGATGCCTGGATATACCGTCTCGTGGCGGAAAAGCCGGCGTGCGCGCATCGCTCAGGCCGGAGTCTCGGCCTCGTCCTCGCCGGCGGCTTCGTCATCGACGGCCGCGTCACCCGCGTCACCGGCATCACCAGCCTCCGCGACCGTTTCCTCGGCGCCGTCGTCGGCCATCGGCGCGTCGAACAGCGCCTCGGCCTTGCGCTCCAACTCGTCGATCTCCTCCTCGTCGGGATCGTCGAAGAAGAAGCCGGCCTCCTGCCGCTCCGCCTCTTCGAGGCTGCGCGCGACGTTGGCCTCGACCGTGATCGCGACCTCGGGGTGCAGCATGACGCGGACGGGGTGCAGGCCCAAGGCCTTGATCGGCCGGTCGAGCACGACTTGGCGCCGTTCGAGGTTGTAGCCGGCCTCGATCAGGCCTTCGACGATGTCACGGGCGCTGACGGAACCATAGAGCTGGCCCATATCGCTCGCCTGGCGGACGAGGACGATCTTGACACCGTCCATCCGCATGCTAACGGACTCGGCTTCCGTCCGCCGCTCGAGGTTGCCGGCCTCCAGTTCCACCCGTCCGGTCTCGAAGCGCCCGATGTTGGCCTTGGTGGCGCGAAGCGCGCGCCCCGTCGGCAGCAGGTAATTACGGGCAAAGCCGTTCTTCACCGTGACGATGTCGCCCATCTGCCCGAGTTTCTCGACCCGCTCCAGCAGGATGATTTCCATCTCTCTTCTCCTCGCACTTTAGCTTGGGCGGACAGGACAACTAAGGCCCGCTCCAGCCCATCCGGGCGCGCAAGCCCAAAAACTGTTCCGCCAATCCGACGGCCACCAAACCCAGCACCACCGGAAAGATGATCATCATCATCACGGCCAACATCACATAGAAGCCGACGAGCCCGAAGGGCGCGGCCGGTCGCGAGCGGTAGAACACATGCACGACCGCGAGGCCGAGGAGGAAATACGCGAGGCCGAGAATGAAAGCAAGCGTCAAGCCCGGAATTCTGAGCGGCTCCAGAAAGCCGGCGGTGAAGATCGCGGCGAGGAAGAGAATGGCGAGCCAGTGCGGCAGCACGAGCTGGTCGAGCCGCGGCGAGGGGCGGAGCGCCCGGCCCGTCCGCGATAGGATCCGCTGCGCGAGCCCGCCGTTCAGCATCACCTGAAGCATGACGGAGACCGCCGCCAGCCCGGGAATGTAGACGAGCCTGGACACCAGCATGGCTTCCAGTTCCGGCGCCATCGGCTGCTCGGCGGTCTCCAGCATCTGCCGCAAGGCCGCTTCCAAGACATGGCCGAGCCCCTCGCCGGTCAGGGCCAGAAACGTCCAAATGGCGAGAAACACCCCCGCCGCGATGCCCATCAGCCACAGCACCAGGCCGCCCACCGGATACCACTGGACGTCGCCCGACGGCATGGTCCGCGAAAGCAGCGCAAGGCGGGTAATTAGAATCGCCGGCAAGGCGTGCTGTAATAGAAAGGCGATGCCCAATTCGAAGGAGCCGAGGAGCCCGGTGGCGAGCGTGCCGACGAGCACGGCAACAGCGACCGGCGTCAGTCCGAGGCCGAGGCCCGCCAGAAACAGCGGCATCGAGGCGAAGGGCGAGACGGCGAGCGCCAGCATGACGGAGACGCCGAGGCTCGCGGTCAATAGCGCGCTCGCGAGCCCGGCCAAAACCGAGAGCGGCAGCCAAACGGTCATCGGCCGCGCGTCCCTGTCGACCAGGTCCTCGTGGGGACCGTCCGGCCGGCTATTGTCCGACGAAGGGTAACAGGGCGAGCTGGCGGGCCCGCTTGATCGCCCGGGAAAGTTCGCGCTGCCGCTTGGCCGAAACGGCGGTGATGCGGCTGGGGACGATCTTGCCGCGCTCCGAGACGAACCGCTGCATCATCTTCACGTCCTTGTAGTCGATCACCTGGGCGTTGGGGCCGCTGAAGGGGCAGGTCTTGCGCCGGCGATGGAAGGGCCGGCGAAGCGGCATCTGGCTGATCTTGATATCCTGTGCCATGAGTCTTCTCCCGCTTCCCGCCTAGCTCTGAACCGCGTCGGGATCGCGACGCGGCTCGCGCTCGCCCCGATCACGGTCGCCGCGCTCGCCCCGGTCGCGATCCCGACCTCGGTCGCGCCGCTGGCCGTCGCGGGCGGCCCTGGTCTGCATCATGACCGAGGGCGCCTCGTCCGTCTCGTCGATGCGAATGGTCATGTAGCGGATCACGTCCTCGTTGATCCGCATGTTGCGTTCGTATTCCGCGATCGCCTCGGCCGGCGCATCCAAATGCATCAGGACGTAGTGCCCCTTGCGGTTCTTCTTGATCCGGTATGCCAGGTTGCGAAGACCCCAATATTCATATTTGGCTACCGTGCCGCCGTTCTCGGTGACGATGGTCTTCAGGGCTTCGGAAAGCCCCTCCACCTGCTGGGCGGAAATGTCCTGGCGCGCGATCAACACGCTTTCGTAACTCGGCATGCGCTCTCGTTCTCCTGGTGTCGCATGAGCCTGGAATCGGCCGATCGGACGCGTCTATCGGGGCCTGGCGGAACTCTCGCCAACGGCCGGACGCCTCAGGGCGCGCACTTATACATAAACGTCCCGAAGGTGCAAGCGGTTGTCGGCGGATCTCCGCTTTGACTCCCGCCGTCCCCGGGCATCCGCAGCCGCGGCCAGGGTGAGTGCCGACAATTCAGCGGCCGGGCGCCTCCGGCCCCGCCAGCAAGATCATGTTGAGGGGATGCAGCGCGTCGAAGACGCGTCGAAACAGCGCCTCCGCGGCTTCCTCCGAGAGCCGAGGGTTGGCGGCGCGTAGCGCGTGGAGCAGTTCGCCCGTGCTCCGCTCGCCGTCCATCAGCCTCAAGAGCCGGTCGGCGCCGCCGGGAAGCTCGAAGTGGGCTTCGATGCCGTCGAGGTCGACCTTCAGGCGGGGCGATTGCGCCAGGCCGCGGGCGAGTTGCGTGAGGTCCTGGTCGCGGCCGATGGGCGTGAGGGCGTGGTTCGATGGATCGGCGCGGCCGCCCGCCGTGTTGGCCGCCTTCACGACGTAGAAGACGTGGGTCTTGAGGTTGCCGGCGAGTTCCTCGCCCAGCGCCGAGCGGTCGAGTTCGTCGAGCTCGCCGACGCGGGCGCGCAAGGCGTTGTCCTTCAAGTAGACCAGCGGGTCGTAGCCGGCGGCGGGGACGAAGCCGGTGATGCGCAAGCGAGCGCGTTCCACCAAGGCCGCGACGTCCGGCACCGTATAGGCGCGGTCCTGGGCATGCAGCAGCAGATCGGCGAGGCCGGCGTCACCGCCTTCCAGGTGGTCGGCGAGGCCCCTGTTGCGGGCGAACCAGTTGGTCGCGGGCAGCTCGTCCAGTACGACCTTGGCGACGTCCAGGCCCGCCGCGAGGTCGCCGGCGCCAGCCAGTCGCCGGATCGCGCGCTGCATCGGGTAGACGCCGGTGCGGCCGAGGGCACCGTAGAGCATCAGGCCCATGCCGCCGTCATCCCTCAGAGCTTCGGCCAGCGCCAGCAAGCCCTCGGCCGGGTCGGCCAAGTGGTGCAGTACGCCGCAACAGTCGATGTAGTCGAAGCGGCCGAGATCGAGCATGTCGATGGCCAGCAGGGAACCCAGGTGGAAGGTGATGTTGGCGAGGCCACGCGCCTCGGCCCTGGCCTTGGCGGTCTCGAGGCTGGGGCCAGAGATGTCGAGGTAGACCACCTCGCCTTCTCCCCGCTCGGCCAGGTGCTGGGCCAACATGATAGCGCCATCACCGGTGCCGCCGCCCGCCACCAGGGCGCGGATCGGCCCGGCGCGCCTGCCGGCGAAGACGAAATGCTCGATTTCCAGCAGGTGGCTCGGCGAGCCGGTGACGAGGCGCCTGGCCTCGTCCGCCGGGTCGCGGGCGGGATAGGGCAGTTCCTCGTACTGGCGGCGAACCGCCCGGGAGGTGGCGCCCGCGTCCTGCTTCTCAGTCAACGATTTTAAGTACCGCCTTGCCGATCACCTTGCGCTCCAGAAGCGCATAGAGCGCGTCGGAGGCCTGGGCGAGCGGGAAGGTATGGGAGATATGGGGCTTCAGCTTGCCCTCGCGCCACCACTGGAAGATTTGCTCGAAGTCGGCGGCGTTGCCCTCGGGATCGCGCTCGATGTAGCTGCCCCAGAAAACGCCGACGATGGAACAGCCCTTCAGCAGCGCCAGGTTGGCGGGCGCGGAAGGAATGCGGCCCGAGGCGAAGCCGATCACCAGCAGCCGTCCGCCCCAGTTGATGCAGCGCAGTGATTGGTCGAACACGTCGCCGCCGACGGGATCGTAGATGACGTCGGCGCCCTTGCCGCCGGTCATCTCCTTCACCGCCTCGCGGAACTCGCCGTCGCGGTAGTTGATCGCCTCGTCGGCGCCATGGTCTCGGGCGGCTTGCAGCTTCTCCTCCGTGCCGGCGGTGGCGATGACGCGCGCGCCCATGGCCTTGCCGATCTCGACCGCCGTCAGGCCGACGCCACCGGCGGCCCCGTGCACCAGCAGCGTTTCACCGGGTTGCAAGCCAGCGCGCTTGATCAGCGCATAGGCCGAGGTCCCGTAGGTCAAGGACATGGAGGAGGCGGTGAGGAAATCCAGCTCGTCCGGAATTCGCATCACCCGCTTCGCGTCGGCGACGATCTCCTCGGCGAAAGCGCCGTGGAGAGAGCCGGCCATCACCCGGTCGCCCGACGCGAAGCCCGTGACGCCCTGGCCAACGTCGATCACCTCGCCCGCCACCTCCCCGCCCGGCGAGAAGGGGAAGTCGGGCTTGTATTGATACTTGCCCTCGATGATGAGGGTATCGGGAAAATTGACCCCGGCGGCGTGCGCCCGCACCCGCACCTGGCCCGGCCCCGCCACGAGGGAAGGCACCTCCTCCAGCACCAGGCTCTCCGGCGGCCCAAACGCCTTGCAAAGTACGGCCTTCATGCCACCTCCCTCCTGCAGGAACATTCCAAGGGCCGCAAGTACGCCGCCCGTGAGCGGTTTCTACACGTTATCGCCCCACCCTGTCGCCCCCGCCTGGATCGGGGTAATCCAGCTGCTACAATCCTCGCCGACGGAGTTCGAGGCGAATCCGAGGGGCGGCGGACGTGGCGGGTGTGAGGCTTGGGATCGACATTGGCGGCACCTTCACCGATGTCGTGCTTAGCGCGCCAGATGGTGGCATGGAGCGGCTGAAGGTCCTCTCCACCCCCGACGACTACAGCCGCGGCATCCTGGAGGGGATCGATCTGGCGCTGGCACGCGCGGGCCGCCGGCCAGAGGACGTCGGTGACCTGGTGCACGCGACGACGGTCGCGACTAATACTGTTCTGGAGCAGAAGGGCGCAAGGACCGCGCTGGTGACGACGCGCGGCTTCCGCGACGTGTTGGAGATGCGTCGGCTGCGCATTCCCGTGCTCTATGATCTGCAATACCGCAAGCCCCCGCCACTGGTGGCGAGGCGCCTGCGACTGGAGGTCGGCGGCAGGCTCGGGCCGAGCGGCGCGGAGTGGGAACCGCTCGACGAGGACGACGTTGCCCGGGTCGCCGACCGGCTTGGCGGCGCCGGCATCGAAAGCGTCGCGGTCTCGCTGATCCACAGCTACGCCAATCCCGAACACGAGGAACGGGTCGTGGCGGCGCTACGCCAAGCTCTCGGCAACGAGGTCTTCGTCTGCCGCTCCTCCGAGATCCTGCCGGAGATCCGCGAATACGAACGGACCAGCACGGCGGTGGTCAACGCCTATGTCGGCCCGGTTGTCGAGCGCTACATGACCTCGCTCGAAGACCGGCTTCGGGGCCAAGGCGTCGACGGCGGGGTACACATCATGCTCTCGAACGGCGGGGTGATGACGGTCGATGCGGCCCGGCGCAAGCCCGCCTATCTGCTGGAATCGGGGCCCGCGGCGGGGGTCATCGCCTGCGCCCGCGTCGCGCGGGCCGCCGGCCACGACAACGTCATCTCCTTCGACATGGGCGGCACCACGGCGAAGGCCGCGATTATCGAGGAAGGCCGGGTCGCCAAGACCACGGAGTACGAAGTCGGCGCCGGCATCAACCTCTCGGCCAAGCTGGTCAAGGGCGGCGGCTATCCGGTGAAGCTGCCTTTCATAGACGTCTCCGAGATCGGCGCCGGCGGCGGCAGCCTGATCCGCGTCAATCAAGGCGGGCGGGTCACCGTCGGGCCGGAAAGCGCCGGCGCCAGCCCGGGGCCGATCTGCTACGGCCTCGGCGGGGAGGATCCGACGCTCACCGATGCGCTCGTCGCCCTCGGCTACATCAACCCCGTGGCGATCGCCGGCGGGGCCATCCGCCTCGATGCGGCGCCGGCAATCGCCGCCTTCGAGCGCCGGGTGGCCGGCCCTCTGGGGATGACGGTCAGGGACGCGGCGCACGGCGTGCTCGGCCTCGCCTGCGCGACGATGACCCGCGCGGTGAAGGCCGTCTCCACCTACCGGGGGCGCGATCCGCGCGACTTCACCCTTGTCGCCTTCGGCGGCAACGGACCCGTGGTCGCGGCGGAAGTGGCCCGCGCGCTGCGGATGACCCGGGTGCTGGTGCCGCCGGCGCCGGGCGTCTTCAGCGCCGTCGGCTTGCTGTTCTCGGACCTGGAGCACGAGCTGGTCCGCACCGTGCTCGGCCGCTGGGAGACTCCGACGACGGAGGGAATCGAGGCGGCCTATGGCGAGATGGAAGCGCTGGCGCGCCAGGTCATCGCCGGCGGCGGCGTCGAAATCGAGCGGGCGGCGGAACTGCGTTACCGGGGCCAGGCCTACGAGCTGCCGGTGCCGGTCGCCGCCGGCCCGCCGGAACTCGCTTCGATGCACGAGGACTTCGCCGCCGAGCACGAGCGCACTTACGGCTACCGCTCGGAGGAAGAACCGATCGAGCTGGTGAACCTGAAGCTCGTCGCCCGCCTTCCGATCGGCGGCACGCCGGCCCGCCCGTCGGCGGGCGAGGGCGGGCGCACGGGAAACCGGGAGGTCTATTTCGGCCCCGAGGCGGGCTTGCGCGACACCCCCCTCGGCGGGCGCGACATGCTCGCCGCCGGTCCCCAGGCGGGTCCGTTGATCGTCGAGGAGCCGGACGCCACCTGCGTCATACCCCCCGGCTGCCGCGCTTCGCTGGATGCGGCCGGCAATATAGACATCGAAATTTCGGAGGGCCCATGACCCCCAACACCGACCCCATCACCTTCGAGGTCGTGCGCAACGCGCTCGCCTCGATCGCCGACGAGATGGCGCTGATCGTGATGCGGAGCGCCGTCTCGCCGGTGGTCCGCGACACGATGGACTATTCGACCGCCCTCTGCGACGCCGACGGGCGGATCGTCGCCCAGGGCCTGACCTTGGCGGTGCAGCTCGGCGCCTTTCCCTTCATCATGGACATCATTCGCGAGAAGCACGCGGCGGGCGCTCGCCCCGGCGACGTTTTCATCGCCAACGATCCCTATGGCTCGGGCGGCCAGCACCTCCCCGACATCTACATCATCTAGCCGATCTTCGTCGACGAGACGCTGCATGGCTACGCGGCGACCATGGCGCACCACTGCGACGTCGGCGGCATCGCGCCGGGCTCCGTCGCCCTGCACGCGACCGACATCCACCAGGAGGGGCTGCGCCTGCCACTATTGAAGCTCTATGAAGAGGGCCGGCCCAACGAAACGCTGTTCCACATTATCGACCGCAATACCCGGCTTCCGGGCCAGGTGCTGGGCGACATTCGCGCCCAGATCGCGGCCTGCCGGGCGGCGGAAAAGGGGCTGGTGGACCTTCACCGGCGTTATGGAGCGGGGCGGCTGAAGATCTATCTCGAGGCGCTCCAGGACGAGGCGGAGCGGCGCATGCGAGCGGCCATAGCCACGATCCCCGACGGCGAATACGGCTTCACCGATTGGATCGACGGCGTGGGCGAAGCGCCCGAGCCACTGGCGATCGCCGTCACCGTCACCGTTTCGGGCGACGAGGTCACGGTCGATTTCAACGGCACCTCTCCGCAGATCGACGCCGCCATCAACTGCCCGATCGCGATGTCGCGCTCGGCCACGTTCTGCGCCATCCGCTGCCTGGGCGAGGAAGATATCCCGAACGCGGAAGGCTACATGCGCCCCGTCACCGTGCGGGCGCCCGAGGGCACGATCGTCAACCCCTCGCCGCCCGCCGCCTGCGGCGCGCGCGGCGTCATCGGTTACCGGATCTTCGACGCCATCATAGGGGCCTTGGCCGAGGTCGTGCCCGAACGCGTCGTGGCCGGCGGCGAGGGCGGGCCGACGCTCTTCTCCGTCGGCGGCACGCACGAGGGCCGGCAATACGTGCTGACCGAGGTGTTGGTCAGCACCTGGGGGGCACGGGCGACGCTGGACGGTCTCGACGGCGTTTCCAACCCGGCCGCCAACCTCTCCAACTATCCGGTCGAACTGGTCGAGAACGAGATGCCGCTCAAAGTGACGCGATATGGCCTGGTGGCCGACAGCGGCGGGGCCGGACGCCGTCGGGGCGGCCTGGCGGCGGGCCGGGAGTTCGAGTTCCTGGGCGAGAAATCGGAGTTTACGCTTCGCACCGACCGGCGCGACCACCCGCCCTACGGCATCGCCGGCGGCGGGCCGGGCGGTGCCTCCGCCAACACGTTCTTCCGGAAAGGCGGTGGCGAAAGCGCGCTGCCGACGATGCCGATGCAAAGCTATATCGCGCGCCAAGGCGACGTGGCGCGGCTGGTCTCGGCCGGCGGCGGCGGCTACGGCGATCCGCGGGCGCGCGAGCCCGAGTTGGTCCTGGAAGATGTGCTGGAGGGCCGGGTCTCGGCGGCGGTGGCGCGCGAGGTTTACGGCGTGGCCATCGACGAGACGCGCGCGATGCTCGACCTCGACGAGACCCGCCGGCTGCGGAGCCGGGCGGCCGCGGAATGACGCCCGAGACCGTCATTTCCGGCGGCACCGTCGTCGACGGCACCGGGGCACCGCCACGCCGGGCCGACGTGGTGATCGGCAAGGGCCGGATCCTGGCCATCGAGCCCGAATGGCGGGGCGAGGCGGAGGTGATCGATGCGACGGGGATGACAGTTGCCCCCGGCTTCATCGATATACACAGCCACTCCGACTACACCTTGCTGGTCGACCCGCGCGCCCGCAGTTCGATCCACCAAGGGGTTACGACGGAGGTCGTCGGCAACTGCGGCTTCGGCTGCTTCCCGCTCCGCGATGCCGGCCTGGCCCGCACCGCGATCTACGGGGTAAGCGACGCGGTGCCGCTCGACTGGTCGAGCCCCGGCGAATACCTCGACCGCCTGGCGGCGGCGGGCCCGGCGGTGAACGTGCTGAGCCTGGTGCCGAACGGCCAGTTGAGATTGAGCGTCGTCGGCCTTGCGGACCGCCCGGCGACGGCGGACGAGTTGGGCGCGATGACGCGGCTGCTGGAAGAAGGCCTCGCCGAGGGGGCGTGGGGCTATTCCACCGGCCTCGAATACGGCGCCGAAATCGGCGCGCCGGAAGAAGAGATTACCGCGCTCGCCCGCACGACCGCCGAGGCGGGCGCCCTCTATGCGACGCACACGCGTCGGCGCGACGCCGGCGCCGCGACCGCGGTGTCGGAGGCGCTCAGAACCGGCATGGCGGCGGACGTCAAATTGCAGATCTCCCACCTCTTGCCCAGAAGCGGCCGAGAAGAGGGCGAACGCTGCCTGGCCCTGGTCGACGCGGCGCGGGCGGCGGGCCAGGACGTCGCCTTCGACATGCACACGCGACGCTTCGGCCTCACCTACCTCCACACCATGATCCCACCGGACGTGCTCTCGCGGGACCGCGACGGCATCGCGCGCGCCCTAGGCGACTCGCACGAACGAGAGCGCATGAAGACGCATCGAAGTATCCTGAGTGCCGGCGGCGACTGGAACCGCATCATGTTGCTGGACAATCCCATCCGCCCCGAATTCGGCCGCCGGAGCCTGGCCGAGATCGCCGCCGAACAGGGCCAGGACCCCTTCGATGCCGCCTTCGATCTGCTCGGCGCCTCCCTCGACGACCTCTCCCGCCTGATGGCCATCATCAACTGCTACGAGGAGGAGGAACAGGAGCTGGTCTTCGCCCACCCCCTCTCCATGCCGGGCTCGGATGCCACCGCGCTCGCCCCCGACGGACTGCTCGGTCGTGCGTCGTTCCACGGCGCCTACACCTGGGCGGCCTGGTTCTATCGCTTCATGGTCCGCGAGCGCCGGGCACTGACACCCGAGGACGCCATTCACCGCCTGAGCAGCCGGCCGGCGGCACGACTCGGCCTCGCCGACCGGGGCGAACTGCGCCCCGGCATGCGCGCCGACATCGCCGTCTTCGACCCGGAAAGCTTCGGCGAGACCGCCACGACCTTCGAGCCCAACCAGCTTGCCACCGGCATGGTCCACGTGTTGGTCAACGGCGAGACGACGCTCGGCGACGGCCAGCCGACGGGCCGCCGGGCCGGCGAAGTGCTGCGGCGGCGACGGCCCGGGAAACAGTTCTGAACTAGAATGCGTCGGCCCTGGCGGGGACGGCGGCGCGAACGCGCCCGACCTCGCGACCGACAACGTTGAGAATCGGCGGATCGAGGTGGGGGCCGAGCGCCGCCTCGTCCGCGGGCGAAATCGCGCCGAAGCGGCCGAGCAGCGAGAGGACCGCGAGTTCGGCCGCGCGGGAGGCGCCGTCGTGGGCCTTGACGGCGATGCCGAGACCCGTCTCGACGATGCCGGCCAGATAAACGCCCTCGGCGCCGGTCTTGGCGACGACGCGGCCGGCGAGGACCTGGAGCATGGTGGTATTGGCGGACTGGTGGCCTCGCACCATCTCGGGGGCCGACCACATGGCCCGACAAATCCGCCGGCAAGCGGCGGCGCGGTCGGGCGCCAGCGCGTCGGGCCGGGCCAAGCGGGCGAAGGCGCCGGCCATGGCCGCCAAGGGCAGCGCCGGATTGGGCGCCGAGCAGCCGTCGATGCCGAGGGGCGGACTGGCCCCCGCCATCCCGGCCATCTCGGTGACGGCCGTCAGGATGCGCCGCTGGGCGGGGTGGCCGGGATCGAGGTAGCCCTCGGGGGAATCGCCCAGGTGAACCGCATGGCTCAGCATGCCAGCGTGCTTGCCGGAGCAGTTGTTGTGCGCCGCGCCCGGGACCGTGCCCGCCATCGCCTCCAGCGCGTGGGGCGTGGCGGGCCAATGGGCGCCGCAAGCGAGGTCGTCCTCCGAGAGGCCCAGGCGGACGAGCCAGGCCAGCACGGTCTCGACATGATACGGCTCGCCGAGATGGCTGGCGCAGGCGAGCGCGATTTCCCGATCGCCCAGGCCGAAGGCCGCCGCCGCGCCGGTCTCGACGAGCGGGAGGGCCTGGAGCGGCTTGATGGCGGAGCGGGGATAGACCGCGTCCCCCGGCTCGCCGAAGCGGGCGAGGATGGCGCCCTCGGCATCGACGACGACGGCATCGACCGCGTGGCGGCTTTCGATCAGGTCGCCGCGCGTTACTTCGATCGCGACGGCCGGGTACGATGTCGGCTTAACCATGGGCCCATCCTCGGGTAGTCTCGGCCGTGACAGCGGTAACCGAAGGCAAGAGCCAAGTGAGTCCGTCCAACGGTCAACGGGGTTATTTCGCCGTCGGCGTCGAGCGGCTGAGCAAGCCGATGAACGCCGGCAACCTGTTTCGCACGGCGCACGCCTTTGGCGCCAGTTTCCTCTTCACCATCGCCGCCGAATACCCCCGCCGCCAGGCCCGTTCCGACACCTCCCGCGCGCCGCTGCACCTTCCGCTCCATGTATTCGCCGACGTCGACGCGCTCCGCCTGCCGGAGGATTGCCGCCTGGTCGGGATCGAACTGCTGGACGAGGCGGTGGAATTGCCGAGCTTCCGCCATCCGATGCGTGCCGCCTATGTCCTGGGGCCGGAGAAAGGCTCGCTCTCGCCGGAGCTGGCGGCCCGCTGTCACGACATCGTCAAGATTCCGACCGCCTTCTGCATCAACGTGGCGACCGCCGGCGCCATCGTCATGTACGACCGGGTGCTCAACCTCGGCCGTTTCGCGCGCCGACCGGTCTCGACACTCGGTCCGGTCGAACCGCTCGCTCCCCACGTCCAGGGGGCACAAAAGTTCCGTTCCGACTCGAAATCGGGGTCTTGAGGGCGAATTTGCCGCATCCCCCGCCTTCAAATCGCCGACTTCGCGGACTATGTTACGTTCCATGATTCGTTGTCTTTGCATAACGGCGCTCGCCGCCGTGGTCCTCCCCGCCGCCGCGCTCGCGCAATCGCCGAGCGAGATCGGCAGTTACAAGAAGTGGTCCGCCTACAAACTCGAACAGGACAAGGACCGCTCCTGCTACATGGCGAGCCAGCCGACGGGCAGCAAACCATCGGGCGCGAAGCGCGACCCGATCTGGCTGTTCATCACCCATCGCACCGTCGACAAGGCGCGCGACGAGATCAGCTTCCGCATGGGCTATCCCTTGAAGGAGGGCCAGGCGGTCGAAGTCTCCATCGACGGCAAGAAGAGCTACGATCTCTTCGCCCATGGCGAGACCGCCTGGGCCGAGACCCGGGAGGTGGACCGCGAGATCGTGACGGCGATGCGCAAGGGCGCGCGCCTGGTGATCAAGGGCACCTCCAAGCGCGGCACCAAGACCACGGACACCTATTCGCTCGCGGGCTTCACGGCGGCCCACAGGTCCATCTCCAAGGCCTGCCCCGGAAAATAGGTCCGCTCATCATGGCCCGCACCGCGCCGCACGAGACGGTCGCCCCGCCGGCGGACGCGCGGCTGGATTTGGTCGGCCTCGACCGGGGGGAGCTGGCCGACGCGCTGTCCCGCCTCGGCGTGCCCGAGCGCCAGCGGCGCATGCGGGCGGGCCAGCTCTGGCATTGGCTCTATTACCGGGGCGCCCGCGACCTTGCCGAGATGACCACGATCTCGAAGCAGATGCGGACGGCCATGGCGGAGGTCTTTCGCATCTCGCGGCCCGGCGTCGCCCGCGACCAGCTGTCCGAGGACGGCACGCGGAAGTGGCTGCTCTCCTTCGGCGACGGCAATGAAGCCGAGGCGGTCCATATCCCCGACGAGGATCGCGGCTCGCTCTGCATCTCCAGCCAGGTGGGCTGCACGCTCACCTGCGCCTTCTGCCACACCGGGACTCAGCGTCTGGTCAGGAACCTCGGCGCGGGCGAAATCGTCGGCCAGTTCCTGCTCGCCCGCGATCATCTGGGCGAATGGCCCTCGCCCAAGGACGCGCGCCTGCTCTCCAACGTCGTGATGATGGGGATGGGGGAGCCGCTTTATAATTACGACAACGTGGCCAAGGCCCTCCGAATCGTCATGGACCCGGAGGGGATCGCGCTCTCCCGCCGCCGGATTACGCTTTCGACGGCCGGCGTGGTGCCGATGATCGAGCGGGTCGGCCGCGAACTGGCGGTAAACCTCGCCGTATCGCTGCATGCCGTCACCGACGAGGTCCGCGATCGCCTGGTGCCGATCAACCGCAAGTATCCGATCGCCGAGTTGCTACGGGCGTGTCGCGACTATCCGGCCGGCAACAACGCGCGGCGCATCACATTCGAGTACGTGATGCTGAAGGAGGTGAACGATTCCCCCGCCGACGCGCACGCCCTCGCCCGGCTGTTGAAGGGCATCCCTGCCAAGGTGAATTTGATCCCCTTCAACCCCTGGCCGGGCTCGGAGTTCGAGTGCGCCTCCAACAACGCCATCCGGCGTTTCGCGGCAATCGTCAACAACGCCGGCTATTCGGCCCCGGTCCGCCAACCCAGGGGGCGCGACATCATGGCCGCCTGCGGCCAGCTGAAGAGCGCGAGCGAGCGGGCGCGCCGCTCGCGGGTCCCGGCGGCGGAGACGGCGGAGTGAGCACCCTCGACCATCGCTTCGCGGTCGCGCCGATGATGGACTGGACGGATCGGCACTGCCGCTATTTCCATCGCCGCCTCACCCGCCGCGCCCTGCTCTTCACCGAGATGCTGACGGCGGAGGCGGTGATCCGGGGCGAGCGAGCGCGCCTGCTGGATTTCGACGCCGCCGAGCATCCCCTGGTCCTGCAACTGGGCGGCGCGGAGCCCGGGCGGCTGGGAATCGCGGCGGAGATCGGCGCCCAATGGGGCTACGACGGCCTCAACCTCAACGTCGGCTGCCCGAGCGACCGCGTGCGGTCGGGCCGCTTCGGCGCCTGCCTGATGGCGGAGCCCGAGACCGTGGCCGCCTGCGTGGCCGCCATGGCGCGTGCCTCGGGCCTCCCCGTCAGCGTCAAATGCCGCATCGGCATCGACGGCCGGGAGAGCCGCGAGGATTTCCACCACTTCGTCGAGATCGTGGCGGCGGCCGGCTGCCGCACCTTCATCGTCCATTCCCGCATCGCCGTGCTGGCCGGCCTCAGCCCCAAGGACAACCGCGAGGTTCCGCCGCTCAAATACGATTTCCCCCACGGCCTGAAGCGCGCGCGGCCCGACCTCGAGATCGTCGTCAACGGCGGCATCGCCGGCTTCGAGGACGCGGGCCCGCATCTCGCGGCCTCGGACGGCGTCATGCTCGGCCGCGCCGCCTACACCGACCCCTACCCGCTGGCCGAAGCCGACGCCCGATTCTGGGGCGATACGACACCGATTCCCGGCCGCGCCGACGTGGTCGCCGCCATGCTGCCCTATATCGAGAGGCAGCTCGCCGGGGGCACCCCCCTCCACGCCATCACCCGCCACATGCTCGGCCTCTACAACCACCGCCCCCGGGCCCGCGCCTGGCGCCGTTATTTGAGCGAGAACGCGCGGGGCGGCGGCGTGGACGTGTTGCGCCGAGCCCTCGCGATCGTGGAACCGGCGGCCGCGGTCGGGTCGAGCCGCGCGTAGAGCGCGGACAGGCGAGCGGAAAGGGAGATCGGATCGGGCCCGGGTCCCGGGTCCCGGCGACGGCGAGGCTGCCAACGGGCGCCGCGCGCTGGGGTCCGCCAAGAGGGCATGCCGCCAAAGGCCGCGTTTTCGAGACCGATCATCCAAAACCTCGCCGATTCGCCCGCCTCCGCGGCTTCGGGACGGCTTCGGGGCGGTGTCGGGGCGGCGGGGGCGCGACGGGCCACGGGCCGACCTGGAGAGACGTCCATGGTGATGACATGGCGTCCGGCGCGACCCGGCGCAAGGCGGCGGCCGGCGCGTCGAAGGGGCGGCGGCGGGAAGCGCCACGCGGCGCGGAAGCCCGCGGATTTCAGCGCTTCGTCGTCGCCGGAAATTCCACCCGGCGGCGCCGGCCCGCCCGGCGGCGGTGGGCCGGGAGGGACGATTTCCGGGCCCCCGGGGTCGGCGCCGGCGAGGCCGCGAGGGGGGGGGCCGCGCGGCGCGCCCCCGGGGGCCGAGAGGCGGGGTCCGCGGCTCTTTCGCACCCATTTCGCCGTTGGCCCGACGTAGGCCTGGTGTAGGCCTGGTGTAGGCCTGGTATAGGCCTGGTGTAGGCCTAGCGCGGCGAGCCGGGCGGGTGGGGGAAAATCGGTCCCCTCCCCCGGCGCGACCGCGGGGAGGAAGCACGGCCCGGTCCGGTCCCGCTATTGGGGACCCGGCGACGTCGGCCGGTTTGTCGGCGATGGCCGCGCCGGCGACCCTGAAACAGGCCGATACGCGCCGGCGCGCCGCGGTCGCCGGGGGACGGGAGCTTCGGCGTCGCGGCGCGACACCACCATGCCGCGAGGTTCGACATGAAAGGCACGCCAGGGACCCGCGCCGGGCCGGCACGCGGCCGGCCGGCGACCTGGTCTTGATCCCGATGGGCGGGGCGCGCGCGCCTCACCGGCCGCAACCGAAACCATGAGAACCAGGAACGCGACGCCGCCACGGGGAGCAACGAAGACAACAACGAACCGCCGGCAAGGGGCCGGCGGATAGGGAAGACGATCGTGACGGCAAACTATCGCCTAATACCGGCCTGCGTTGCGTGCAACTCATCGCGGGTCGGCAAGCGCGACCGCGCGCCCGAGCTTATGCGAGGAAAAGCCCGCGTGGCGTCTGAACGCCAGACAACCCGCGATCAGTCCCTCTCATTGCGGGTTGGTACAATGGCATCGGCCATGGATGGCATCGGCCAGTCCGTTGATGCCTTCGAGAGCCCGAATATGTACTCTGAAGGCCAGGATCGACGGTCATCGGGAAAATGCCAGTTCAACGGAGCCGCCATGAGCTACGTCGTCAACGAGATGCCGCCCAGGGTGGCGTCGGAGAAGATCGCCAGATACGCCACGGTCGAAACCGCGACCGTCGGTCATCGCCGGCTAATGGGGTTCATGGACCCGGCGATCCAAGGCGTGCTGTCGCCGCGCCGAGTCGCCGGCACGGCGGTGACGCTGGCGCTGCCTGGTGCCGACACCACGCTCTTTCACTACATCGTCTCGCACCTGCGGCCGGGCGACGTGCTTTGCATCGACCGGCTCGGCGACCGCCGCCATGCCTGCCTCGGCGGCGCCATCGCCGCGGCGCTGAAGGCGGCCGGCTGCGTGGCCGCGGTGATTGACGGCTATTGCACCGACCTGCCCGAACTGGAACAGCACGAGTTTCCGGTCTGGTGCCGGGGACCGTCGCCGATCACCTGCCGCCTGTACGACATCGGCGGCGCCTTCAACGTGCCGGTCTCCTGCGGCGGCGTCGTGGTACGGCCGGGTGACGTGGTGATCGCCGATGTCTCCGGAGTGCTGGTGCTGCCGCCGGAGGAAGCCGACGCGGAGACAGACTGGGCGCTCGGCCTGCAAGCCGGCGAGCCGGAGCTTCAGCGTCGCGTGCTTGCCGGCGAGAAGCTGGGCGAAATCTCCGGCGCCGCCGCGCTGGTGTCGAAGCGGCGCGGCGCGGCTGAGGCCTAAGTGTCTGGCCCGAAAAGAGTTGAGTGATTTCAGTCAGTTGTGATTCACTGTTTGTATTTAGCAACCAGGGAGACACAACATGTGGACCAAAATCACTCGCCCGAAGTATGAACGCGACCTGCTGCGCTACGCAAGCGACCTGACGGATGGAGAATGGAAGGTGCTGGAGCCGTTGCTGCCTCGCGCCAAAGCGCTGGGACGGCCTCGGACGACGGCATTGCGCGAGGTGGTGAACGCGATCCTCTACCTACTGCGTAGCGGCTGTCCATGGCGCATGCTGCCCCGGGACTTCCCGCCACGCTCGACGGTGCAGCGCTACTTTTATCTCTGGCGGGACGACGGCACCTGGTCCGAGGTCAACCGGCAACTGCTGGTCGCGGCGCGCGAGGCCGAGGGCCGCGCGGCCGGCCCGTCGGCCGGTATCATCGACAGTCAGAGCGTAAAAACCACGGAAAGCGGCGGTATCCGGGGCTTCGACGCCGGAAAGAAAGTCAAGGGCCGCAAGCGTCACATCCTCACCGACACCGGCGGCCTGCTGGTCGCGGTCGTGGTCCACGGCGCCGAGATCCAGGACCGCGACGGCGCGCCGGCGGTGTTCGCCGCCATCCCCCGCCACTTTCCCCGCCTGCGCCACGTCTTCGCCGACGGCGCCTATGCCGGGCCCAAGCTCGAGGGCGCACTGAAGCGGATCGGCCGCTGGTCGCTGGAGATCGTCAACCGTCCCGCGGGCGTGAAGGGCTTCCAACTCCTGCCCCGCCGATGGGTCGTCGAGCGCACGCTCGCCTGGCTCAATCGAAACCGGCGGCTGGCCAAGGACTTCGAGACGGCCATCGAGACCGCCGAGGCCTGGATCTTCCTCGCCAGCATCCAACTCCTCACGCGCCGTCTCGCAAGAGCCTGAAAACACTCGATTCATTTCGAGTCGGACTCTAATACCGACCTGCGTTGCGTGCAACTCATCGCGGGTCGGTATTACGCTCGCGTTTCCATCGACCGTTCGAATTCACGACGCTTCACGCCGCGCCTCCGCCATCACTTTGGCGAGGATCGGCAGGGCGGCCTCGATCATCGCCATGCTGGCGGTAAAGGTGATGCGGAAACGGCCGGGGGCCTGGCGGACGCGGCCGGGGAGGACGAGGAGGCCCCGGTCCGCCAGCCGGGCACAGAAGGCCTCGTCGTCGGGCAGTGGCGACTTCGGCAGCAGATAGAAGGTGGCCTCGGGCCGGTGCACCTCGTAGCCGGCGGAGCGGAGGCCGGCGTATAAGACATCGCGCTTCTCCTGCAAGGCGGAGAGGTCGATGCTGAGTTTGTCCAGGTCCGCGATCGCGTGTTGCAGCAAGGCATTGGGAAAGAGGAAGCCGCCCGCGAGCTGGGCGAGCACGATGCTTTCCCGCATCGCCTCGCGCGCCGGCATGTCGGGCGCGAGCGCGAGGAAGCCGATCCGCTGACCCGGGGTCAGCAGGACCTTGCCGTAGCTGTAGGAGATCATCGTATTGGCGTAATAGGCGCTGGGGCTGGGGAAGCTTTTCCCCTCGAAGATCAGGCGGCTGTATGGCTCGTCGGCCAGGAGGTAGATGGTCCGCCCGTTTCGCGTCGAGGCCGCCGTCAGAATATCGGCGAGGCCCTGGAGCGTCGCGGGCGGATAGATCCGCCCGGTCGGATTGTTGGGCGTGTTGACGATGACCATGCGGGTGTTGGGCGTGATCGCCGCATCGATCGCCGCCAGGTCGAGATCGAAGTCCGCCTCCCGCACCCGGACCTTCACCGGCTCGGCGCCGAGGTTTACGATCATCGGCTCGTAATTGAACCAGGGCGGCAGGTTGAGGATCACCTCGTCGCCCGGATCGACGGTCGCCGAGAGCGCCACGGCGATCGCCCCGAAGGCGCCGGTGGTCATGGCGATGTCCTCGGACTCGAAGGGCAGGCCGCGCCAAGCGATGAGCGAGCGCGCGACCGCCGCCCGGGCCTCGGGCTCGCTGACCTTGTAGGCGAACCAATCGACCGATTTGGGCTCCGCCCAGGTCTTCAGCGCGTCGACGAAGCCGGCCGGCGGCATCTCGTGCGGATCGCCGAGCGACATGTCGATGACACCCGGGCCGGCCCGCCGCCGCTCGTACTCCTGGCCAACGAGGAAGTCCCAGAAGGCGCCGGACGCCGCGCGCACGGCTTCCATGCGCCGCGAAGCGAGAGGCGGGTTCGGATCGGACATTTCGGTGGGTTCCTCAATGCAACCTTGGATATGGCGAAGATCGCCAAGCGCGCCCACAGGCCAAGCGCACCATAGCATCCGCGCGCGGCGCGGCACTTCCGAACGCGCCACGCCCGCCGCCTCGCGCGGGCCGTCGCGGAAGGCCGCGCCGCCGAGGATGTCCGGGCCCGAGAGCTGGTCCCAGGGGCTCGCCGCGCGAATGCCGCCGGCCCCGAAGTGGAGGGGGCCGACAATAGGTAAACTGCTCCCGGAAACCGTCCGGCGATGACAAAAAGTTGACTGCGGACTTTCATAACTTTACTCTAACATAAACATTCAACTGGACTCGCCCCCCGCCCGCGAGAAAAGGATGTTTTTGATATGTCTCGAATTACCGTACTTCTTGCGATGCTTATGTCGTTCTCCGCGCAGGCCGTGGCGCAGATGGTGGACTCCAGCGACATCGTCGACAATTCGATCCGCAGCGTGGACATCATGGACGGCACGATCACGGGGGCCGATCTGGCGCCGTCGTCGATCGGCACGGGTCGTATCATCGACAACTCGATTCGGAGTTCCGATATCAGGGACGGAACGCTCACTGGAGCGGACCTTGCGATCGGCGCGCTGACGGGAAATAACTTGGCGCCCGGATCGATCGGCTCGGGCCATCTCAAGGACAACGGCATTCGCGGCGTGGATATCCGGGACGGCACCATCACCGGGGTCGATCTCGCGCCGAATTCGGTCGGCACCGGCCGCATCCTCGATAACTCGATCAAGAGCGTCGACATCCGGGACGGCACCATAGAAAGCATCGATATCCAGAACGGAACGATCGCCGGCGTGGATATCCAGAACGGAACGATTGCCGGCCTGGATATCCAGGACGGCTCCATCACCGGGGTCGATCTCGCGCCGAATTCCGTTGGCACCGGCCGCATCGTCGATAACTCGATCAAGGGCATCGACATCCGGGACGGCACCATAGAAGGCATCGATATCCGGGACGGCACGATTACCGCCGTCGACCTGGCGCCATCATCCGTCGGCAGCGGCCGAATTATCGATAATTCGGTCCGCGGCATCGACATCAAGAACGGCACGATCACCGGCGCCGACCTGGCGCCCGGTTCGGTCTCGGTCGACAAGCTGGCCCTGCCGGCGGTCATGAACGTCGATTGCGGCGCCGGCGGCAGCATCAACGCGGCCCTGGACGCGAGCTTCCCGGGCCAGCCGGTGACGATCAACATCACCGGCACCTGCAACGAGAACGTCGTCATCACGCAAAGCGGCGTGACCCTCCAAGGGGTCAGTCCCGCGGCGAGCGTCATCGTCGGCCAGCCAGAGGCCACCGCGCCCCTGGACCCGATCGACGACAGCCCGCTGGTCCTGAACGACGCCGGCGCGACGGTGATCGACAATTTGACCATTCGCGACGGCGAGACCAGTGGCGTGACCATGAGCAACAGCGAGGCGGTAATCACCAATTCGGTCATCGAGGGTCATGGTAGCAACGGAGTATTCGTCAGTAGCAACTCCAGGGTGCTAATTGATAATTCGACGATCCGGAACAATACGTCCGGCGGGGTCTTTGCCAGTGGCTGGGTCAGGATCACGAACAGTACGATCAGCGGCAACGGCGACGAGGGCGTCCAGCTCTATGGCGGCGGTTTTGCCATTATCGGCCGAACGGCCTTCGGCGATTCGGCGCCCTGCACGATCACGGGAAATGCCGAACACGGTGTCGAGGTCGGCTCCAATTCCTCGCTCGACCTTTGGGATTCGACCGTCACGAACAATACCGAGTACGGTGTTCAGGTGTTCGGCTCGTCCCGGGCCTACCTCAACGGCAACACGATCTCCGGTAGCTCACCCACCAACGACAGCTTCCAGGGCGGCGTCGGGGCCTTCGGCGTGTCCGAGGTGATTCTGGAGAACAATACGATCACCAACCATCCGGAGGGCTATGGCGTCATCGTGACGCGTGGTTCCGTCTCGCGGCTGGTCGGCAACGCGTTTGACGGCAACGGAACCGGAATTGATTTTGGCGCTACCATAGCGGGATACCGCAACGCCGTGCTCCGCCTCAATGGAAGCAACACCATCGTCAATACCGGATGGGCCGGAATCGATGTCGAGATGAATTCTTTCGCGAGGATCCAAGGAAGCGGCAACACGATCACGGCGACCGGCATTGATGCTTTTAATCGGACACGCTTGGCGGTTTCGGCATTCAACGGTGGCTATGTCGATATCCGCGCGGGTGCGACCATTACCGGGAATATCGGCGTTACCGCTCTGTCGAGCTTCCGCTCGCGAACCAACACGATCACGGGAAACATCAACGTATTTGCGAATTCCGTACTGGGCATTCGCAACGACGTCACGCTGACCGGCAGCGTCACCTGCGGCGGCAGCACCGTCGAATTCAGCAATAACGGCACGGCCAAGTGCGGCGGCATTTTCCCATGAGGCGAGGTCCGGGCGCGCGGCCGTGACGACATCGGCCGCGGAGCGGCGGTGCGTCCGGCGCAAGCCGTATGGGGTTCGCGCCACTGGCGCGCCGGTGCTCATGCTCGCCGCGACCGTCTTGTGCCTATCGCCGGCGCTGGCGCAACGCTCGACCGAGCCACCGGAGGACTCCTGCCCCGAGGGAACCTACTATCATCCCCGCGAGGATGAGTGCCTGCCCTTGGGCACGCCGCCGCCGCCGCACCCCATCACCGAGGTACCGCGATTCCCGCCCCGCCCGGCGCGGCGGCCGGCCGGCGACGACGGGATAAGTTCCCGCGCCGTCGGCGAGTGTGTTCTGCAATATCTCGACAAGGCGCACACGGAGTATGCGGCGCGGCTGGTGCTGCGGGCCTGCCGCGTGTTGCACCCCGGCCATGGCGGCGGCGGCCGATAGGGACGGCCAGGCCTCGAACCCGTCATCCGCCACGCCATGACGCTTCGGGATCGCTTCGCGAATGGCGCCCGGGAACTCGCCGCCGACCGCTTGGGGTCGAGTTCGATCTCCTTGCTACCAACCCGCGATGGGTGGTACTCATTGCGGGTTGTCTGGCGTTCAGACGCCACGCGGGCTTTTCCTCGGCTTTGCTCGGGCGCGCGGTCGCGCTTGCCGACCCGCGATGAGTTGCACGCAACGCAGGTCGGTATTATGCCAGCCGGCGCGCTTCCTCCCTCTCGCCCAACGCCCCGCCGTCGGGCGACATGGGTCGAATGTCGAAGCGCAGCTACTGCTGAAAACAGTACAACCGGTGGAGGATGCTGCAACCGGTATCGCCATTGACAAGAGCGGTCCAGCCCGCGGTCGATGTCGATTGCCCCTCCCAACCATCCACGCCCGAGGATGCACTGGTCCAGTTGTTGCAGGACGTGTTCAAGCTTATGCCATCGCCGTTCGTGTTGGTCCACACGCGGATCGTCGTGGAGATGTTTTGTCCCAACTCGTCGATTCTGAGCGGCATGAGAAGCGGCACGTTGGTTATCAGGTCCGTCTTCGAATAGGAAACCTCCACGCCATCGAAGCGGTGATAATCGACGGCGTTGTTCAGCCGATCCCTGGCATCCACGCTGCTGTCCGACAACCAGGCGCGGAAGGTGCCGAGTACCGGCGGGTTGAGATTGGTATCGGCGAGGTGTTGACAAATTCGGTCGCCGGCATCGATGCCGTCGATGGCCGTTAGCCCCAAGTTCGCCGCCTCCGTTACCAGGTCGCCCGTGAACGTCAGGCTGGTCGCGAACACGAGGCGCCTTCCGGACGCATATTCCAGCAAACTGTCGAAGAAGTCCTGTTCGAATTTCTCCTCCGTCAACGCGCCCGTCGCGATTTTCGCCGTCGTCACCGCGCCGTTCCGGATTTTATTCGTGGCGACGGCGCCGTTGGCCAGGCGGCCCTCCACCACCGCGCCGAGCGCGATCTTGGGCGTCGTGACGGCCTTGTTCGCGATCCGGCCTTCCCGCACCGCGCCGAGCGCAATCTTCCTGTTGGTGACCGCCCCGTCGGCAATTCGGCCTTCGCGCACGGCCCCAAAGGCGATATCGCCGGTCCCGACGCATTGGGCGCATTGCACGTTGGTCGCCTGCGCCAGCGCCTCGGACATCGCGGTGCCGAGGCCCGCCAGCAACGCCATCGCTAATATCGGCGCACTGAACTTTTTCATCTCCATCTCCTCCGGACCGGCGGGAGGCCCCCCGCCTCTCCGCGCCATGAAGCAACATGATAGTTTGCGGCAACGAGCGATGAAAGCTTCCGTTTCCGCGCCCCCGCGCCCCCGCGCCCGGCCGTTTCGGCGCTGGACGGGTGGAGGCGTCCCGCCAGCATTGTCGTTCTCGCGATGGGGCGCGACGTGGCATGCCGATCCCTCGCAACCCGAATGCGCCGGGGTTTGAAGGTTGAATGTCAATGACGGATTGGGAGAGCCCGGGGTTTCCCCCCGCGAGCGAACTCTCGGCCGAGGGTCGCGGGTCGACGGCGACAATCGGCGGCTTTCAAAACCGGCGCGCGCGAACCTCGCCACGCCCTCGCGTCCAGTCCGCTACCGCCCCTCCGCCAGCCGCGTCAGCAGGAACTCCCGCCCGACCTTCACGCTCGGCCGGCCGCCATAGGCGACGATATCCGCCGTCGCATAGGTCTCGCGCCAGTTCTCCGGCAGGTAGGAGCCGGTGCCCACCACGTCGATCGGCGCCTTCACGGCGCCCATGACGCGGCACTTGGCGGCATTGAAGCCGGAGCTGACGACGATCTTCACCCGGCCGAAGCCGGCGCCGTCGAGGCTCGCGCGCATGTGGTAGATCGCGGCGGCCGAGACGCCGGTGCCGACCAGCCAGCGCAGTTCGTTCTCGGTGCGGTACTGGCGCACGGCCTTGGGCGCGCTCCGCTCCAGGACGGCATAGGACTTGGGCGGGTCGAGGCCTTCGAGGAAGCGGCCGCCGTGGGTGTCGAGACGGACCGAAATGCGGCCCGCGCCCGCTATCTCGGGAAAGCGCTGGCAGACCGCGAGGCTGTCGGAAACCTCGCGGCCAAAATAGTCGACCAGCACGGTCAGCGGATCGTCGGGGTAAGTCTCGACGAACATCTCCGCCGCCCGCACCGTGGTGCCGGCATAGCCGATGAGGGCGTGCGGCATCGTCCCCATGCCACCGGGCGTGCCGAAGTAATGCGCGGTGAAGTCGGAGGCGCAGCCGATGAAACCCTTCGCGCCGTTCTCGCGCGTCGCCGCGTCGCCGCCGACGCTCGCCGCATAGGCCATCATCTCCGCCATCTCGGTCCCGGCGCAGTGGCGCGCGTCCATGGCGAGGAAGGCGGCCTCCGGCAGGTCGCGGCACATGACATAGGCGTTGTAGGCGGCGACGCAGGCGGGTCCCAGCTTCTGCAGATAGATCGTCTCCAGGTCGACGAGATGGACCAGCGGGCCGGTCAGGTAGACCAGCGGCTCGCCGGCGCCGACCCAGTCGCCCTCGTCGTGGCAGAGGCGGACGTCGATGGCGATGCCGCGCGCCGCCGCGACCTCGTCGATCCAATCGACCATCAGCTTGGGCGTGAAGATCACCGGGCGGCGCATGAAGACCGCGTAGGTGACCTCGACGTCGCCGTTGGCGCCGACGATTTCCTTGGTGCGCTTGAAGTAGTGATCGACGCGACGCGAAATGTCGTTCTCGAGATCCATCGCCCCTACTCTCTTCGACCGGCGCCCGCCCCTACTCGGCGGCGTGACGGAGCGTCGATTGCTGGCGCTGCTGCTTCAGGGTCTCGGCCACCAGGAAGGCGAGCTCCAGGCTTTGGGACGCATTGAGCCGCGGATCGCAATGGGTGTGGTAGCGCGAGGAGAGCTGATCCTCGCCGATCAGCTGGGCGCCGCCGACGCACTCGGTCACGTCCTTGCCGGTCATCTCGACATGGATGCCCCCCGCGTGCGTGCCTTCCGCCTGGTGCGCGGCGAAGAAGCCCCGGACCTCCCGCAGGATCCGGTCGAACGAGCGGGTCTTGTAGCCGTTTGAGGCCTTCTCGATGTTGCCGTGCATCGGATCGCACGACCAGACGACCTTCAGCCCCTCGCGCTCGGCGGCGCGGATCAGCGGCGGCAGCTTTTCCGCCACCTGATCGGCCCCCATGCGGCAGATCACCGTCAGGCGGCCCGGGTCGTTCTCCGGGTTGAGGACGTTCGCCAGCCGGACGAGCTCGTCGGCCTCCAGGCTCGGCCCGGCCTTCATGCCGATCGGGTTCTCGATGCCGCGGCAGAATTCGACATGGCCGCCGTCCAACTGGCGCGTGCGGTCGCCGATCCAGACCATGTGGGCCGAGGTGGCGAACCAGCCGCCGCTGCCGGTGATGGTGTCCGCGCGCGTCAGCGCCTCCTCGTAGGGGAGATGCAGCGCCTCGTGGCAGGTGTAGAAGTCGGTCTCGCGCACTTCCGGGATCCTGTCGCCGGTAATCCCGCAGGCCTCCATGAAGGCGAGCACCTCGGTGATCCGGTCCGCCATGTCGCGGTAGCGGGCGGCGGCCTCCGTGCCCTCCACGAAGTCCAGGTTCCAGCCGTGCACGGCGTGCAGGTCGGCGAAACCGCCCTTGGCGAAGGCGCGGATCAGGTTGAGGGTCGCGGCGGCCTGGCTGTAGGCCTGCAGCAGCCGGTCGGGGTCGGGGATCCGCTCGGCTGGCGAGAACTCGATGCCATTGATGATGTCGCCCCGGTAGATCGGCAATTCGAGCCCGTCTTGGGTCTCGAAGGGGGCCGAGCGCGGCTTGGCGAACTGGCCGGCCATGCGGCCCGCCTTCACCACCGGGAGCGAGCCGCCATAGGTCAAGATCACGGCCATCTGCATCAGCACCGCGAAGGTATCGCGGATGTTGTCGGGGTGGAACTCGGCGAAGCTCTCGGCGCAGTCGCCACCCTGCAGCAGGAAGGCGCGGCCCTCGCAAACATCGGCGAGTTTGCGCCTGAGCTCCAACGCCTCGCCGGCGAAGACCAGCGGCGGAAAGCTCCGGATCTTGTCGACGGTCGCGTTCAGCGCGGCCTCGTCCGGATAGTCGGGAAATTGCAGTACGGGCTTGTCGCGCCAGCCATTCAAACTCCAATTCGCGGCCATCTCTCTTGTCCTCGTGCGAAAAATGAGGCGCCGTTTATACGCGCAGCCGCGGCGGGATGCAAAGGCGTATCGACGACGGATTTACTCCGCCGCGGCAGCCTGTTCCGGCGCGACCTTCTCGCGGAGGGTGACGAACTCCTCGGCCGCTGTCGGATGGATGCCGACGGTGGCGTCGAACTGGGCCTTGGTCGCGCCGCATTTGAGCGCGACGCCCGCCAGCTGCACGATTTCCGGTGCGTCCGCCCCCATCATGTGCACGCCGATCACGCGGTCGCCCGCCGGCTCGACGATCAGCTTCACCAGCGTCGTCTCCTCCCGCCCGGTGAGCGTGTGTTTCAACGGCCGGAAGCGGGCGCGGTAGATATCGACCGGCCCATGGCGTTCGCGGGCCTCGGCCTCGGTGAGGCCGACGGTGCCGATCGGCGGCTGGCTGAAGACGGCGGAGGCGACGTAGCGGTGGTCCGGCTTGCGGGGCCGACCGCCGAACTCCGTGTCGGCGAAGGCATGACCTTCCATGATCGCGACCGGCGTCAGGTTGATGCGGTCGGTGACGTCGCCGATGGCGAAGATGTTGTCGGCGCTGGCGCGGCTCCATTCGTCGACCTCGACGGCGCCGTTCCTGGCCAATGTCACGCCGGCCTCCTCGAGGCCCAAGCCGGCGGTGTTGGGGTGGCGTCCGGTGGCGTACATGACCTCGTCGCAGGCGAGCTCGCTCCCATCGGTGAGGGTGAGTCGGAGGCCGTCCGCCGCCTTCTCGATTGCCGTGACGTTGGTGCCGACGCGGAGGTCGATCCCCTGCTTGCCGATCTCCTCGGCGAGCGCGTGGCGGATATCGTCGTCGAAGCCGCGCAGGATCTGCTCGCCCCGGTAAAGCTCCGTCACGCGCGCGCCGAGGCCGTGGAAAATGTTGGCGAACTCGACGGCGATATAGCCACCGCCGACGATCACCACCCGTTCGGGCAGGCGCTCGAGCTCCAGCGCCTCGTTGGAGGTGATCGCGTGCTCTATCCCCGGAATCGGCGGCAGGGTCGGACTGCCGCCGCAAGCGACCAGGATCTTGTCCGCCGTCACCTGGTCGCCGCCCACCGCGACCGTGTGGCGGTCGAGCAAGGTGGCGCGAGCGTGGTAGGCGGTGACGTCGGCGCCCGCCAACAGGCGCTCGTAGATCCCGTTCAGCCGGTCGATCTCCTTGTCCTTGGCGGCGATCAGCGCCGGCCAGTCGAAGCTCGGCTCTGGAATCGTCCAGCCATAGCTGGCCGCGTCCTCGATGTCGTGGCGGAAGTGGGCGGCATAGATCAGCAGCTTCTTCGGAATGCAGCCCCGGATGACGCAGGTGCCACCATAGCGATATTCCTCGGCGCAGGCGACCCGGGCGCCGTGCCCGCCCGAAATCCGCGCCGCCCGGACACCGCCGGAGCCGCCGCCGATGACGAAGAGATCATAGTCATGGCTCGCCACCGGCCAAACTCCCCGTCTGCCGCGTCCCCGTGGCCGGCACGGCAGCACGAATGGTGGCGGGCGTCAAACGCCCTGGGCGGCGATGCGACGCCAACCGCCGTCGGGGCGTTCCGAAACGCGTTCGATTTGGGCGCCTGCGCCCGCCCGCGCCTCAATCTCGCCACAAAGGATGAATAGACGAAAGCGTGGCGAGGAGTTAGTGCTTCCGGGGCGTGACGGCACCATATCTGGTATGAATCTCGTCCGACTCGTATAGTTGCACGGAACGCCACGCGACCGCGCGCTGGGCGGCGCGACGTACCCCTGACCACCGTTCCGATGAAGGTAGCGCGAGCCCATGGCCGGCCATTCACAATTCAAAAACATCATGTACCGCAAGGGCGCGCAGGACGCCAAGCGCGCCAAGATCTTCACCAAGCTGATCCGCGAGATCAACGTCGCCGCGCGCTCGGGCCAGCCGGACCCCGAGACGAACCCCAGGCTGCGGGCCGCCATCCAGGCCGCGCGCGGCGCCAACATGCCGCGCGACAACATCGACCGCGCGATCAAGCGGGCGACGGCGAGCGGCGAGGGCGACGATTTCGATGAGATCCGCTACGAGGGCTTCGGGCCGGGTGGCGTCGGCCTCATCGTCGAGGCGCTGACCGACAACCGCAACCGCACCGCCTCCGAGGTCCGCGCCCTCTTCACCCGCCACGCCGGGCATCTGGGCGAGACGGGAAGCGTCTCCCATCTCTTCGACCGGGTGGGCGCCATCCAGCTGGCGCCCGAGGCGGGCACGGGCGACGAGGTCTTCGAGGCGGCCGTCGAGGCCGGCGCCGACGATGTCGAGAGTTCCGAGGACGGCCACGAGATCATCTGCGCGCCGGATGACCTGCATGCCGTGCGCGAAAGCCTGGAAGCGCGCTTCGGCGAGCCGCGCGGCGCCGCCCTCTCCTGGCGGCCCCAGATTACGATTCCCCTGGACGAGGAAAACGCCGAGACCCTCTTCCGGCTGCTGGAAGGCCTCGACGACAACGACGACGTGCAGCGCGTCGCGGCCAACTTCGACGTCTCCGACGACGTCATGGCGGCCTTGAACGCGTGAGCGGGGATGGCATGCGCATCATCGGACTGGACCCGGGCCTGCGGCGGACCGGCTGGGGCGTGATCGAGGCCGATGGCAACCGCCTGGTCCATGTCGCCCACGGCCGCGTCACGGTGAAGGCGGACCAGTCCCTGGCGGAGCGGCTGCGCGACCTCTACGAGGCCTTGGGCGAGGTGATCGCCGGCCACGCGCCGGGCGAGGCGGCGGTGGAGGAGACCTTCGTCAACAAGAACCCGGGCTCGACCCTGAAGCTGGGCCAAGCACGGGGCGTGGTCCTGCTGGCGGCGGCGACGGCCGGCCTCCGGGTGGCGGAATACACGCCGAACCTGATCAAGAAATCCGTGGTCGGCGTCGGTCACGCCGAGAAGGCGCAGATCCAGGCCATGGTCCGGATTCTGCTGCCGGGCGTCGCGCGGACGGGCGCGCCGGCGCTGGACGCGGACGCGGCCGACGCGCTGGCCGTCGCCATCTGCCACGCCCATCTCCGCGCCACCGAGAACCGCGTGGCCGACGCGGTCGCCGGGAGCGGCTCATGATCGCCCGCCTCACCGGCCGGATCGGCCCCATGGAGGCCGACCGCGTGATCATCGACGTCGGCGGCGTCGGCTATCTCGTCTTCTGTTCCAGCCGGACGCTCACCCAGCTGCCGGCCGACGGCGAGGCGACGCTCCATATCGAGACCCACGTGCGCGAGGACCACATCCACCTCTACGGCTTCCTGGAGACGGCCGAGCGCGAGTGGTTCACCCTGCTGCAAAGCGTGCAGGGAGTCGGCGCCAGGCTCGCGCTCGCCATACTCTCGACCTTGCCGCCGGGCGAACTCGGCCAGGCGATCGCCCAGGAGGAGAAGGCGATGCTGACCCGCGCGCCCGGCGTCGGCCGCCGCCTGGCCCAGCGGCTGGTCACCGAGTTGAAGGACAAGGTCGCCGGCCTCGCGCTCGGCCCGGCCGTGATGGTCCACGAGGGCGGCGCGGCGCCGGCGAGCGTCGAGAGCGACGCCGTCTCGGCGCTGATCAACCTCGGCTACCGGCCGGCCGACGCGGCGGGCGCCGTCCGCCGGGCCAGCGTCGGGCTGGGTGACGCGGCCCAGCTCGAAAGCCTGATCCGCGAAGGCCTCAAGGAACTGTCGTCATGAGCGAGGACGGCGCCCAGCGTCTCGTCGGCGCCACGGCCGGCGAGCTCGACGTCGGCGAGATCGGCATCCGGCCGCAAAGTCTCGCCGATTTCGTCGGCCAGGCCGAGGAACGGCGCAATCTCGCGGTCTATATCGAGGCGGCGCGGCGGCGGGGCGAGGCCCTGGACCACGTGCTGTTTCACGGCCCCCCCGGCCTCGGCAAGACGACGCTGTCGCAGATCGTCGCGCGCGAACTCGGCGTCGGCTTCCGCGCCACCTCGGGCCCGGTGATCGCCAAGGCGGGCGACCTGGCGGCGATTCTGACCCACCTGCAGGAGCGCGACGTCTTCTTCATCGACGAGATCCACCGGCTGAACCCGGCGGTCGAGGAGATCCTCTATCCCGCGATGGAGGATTTCCAGCTCGACCTGATGATCGGCGAGGGGCCGGCGGCCCGGAGCGTGCGCATCGACCTGCCGCCCTTCACCCTGGTGGGGGCGACCACGCGCTCGGGCCTGATGACGTCGCCCTTGCGCGAGCGCTTCGGCATTCCGATCCGCCTGAACTTCTATGCCGTCGACGAAATGGTGCTGATCGTGCGCCGTGGCGCCGACCTCCTCGGCATGGAGCTGGCGCCGGACGGCGCGCTGGAGATCGCCAAGCGGAGCCGGGGCACGCCGCGCGTCGCCGTCCGGCTGCTGCGCCGGGTGCGCGATTTCGCCGAGGTGGCGAACGCCGGCAAAATCGACGCTGTGAAGGCCGATGGCGCCTTGAACCGCCTGGCGGTCGACGCGCGCGGCCTCGACGCCATGGACCGGCGCTATCTCGGCTGCATCGCCGAGACCTTCGGCGGCGGCCCGGTCGGCGTCGAGACCATCGCCGCCGCGCTTTCCGAGCCGCGTGACGCGATCGAGGAGATCATCGAGCCCTTCCTGGTGCAGCAGGGCCTGGTGCACCGCACGCCGCGCGGCCGCATCGCGACCCCGGCCGCCTACGACCACCTGGGGCTGACGCCGCCCAAGTCGGCGCCCGCGCGCGACCAGCTCGACCTTCTCGATACGGACGGGGCGGCCTGATGGCGGAGACTCGGACACACCGCTTCCCCCTCAGCGTCTACTGGGAAGACACGGACGCGGCCGGCATCGTCTACTACGCCAATTACCTGCGCTTCATCGAGCGCGCCCGGAGTGATCTGGTGCGCCTGGCCGGCATCGACCAGGCGGCGCTGCTGGCGGGCGACGGCCTGGCCTTCCAGGTCCGGCGCTGCGAGGTCGATTACCTGGCGCCCGCCAGGCTCGACGATGAACTCTGCGTCGAGACCCGGCTGCACCGCCTCGCCGGCGCGCGCATGGAGATGGAGCAGAACGTGCTGCGCGACGGCGCCCCCCTGGTCCGGGCCCGGGTCACGCTCGCCTGCGTCGGCGCGAACGGCCGGCCACGGCGCATTCCCCCGGACGTCGTCCGCGTCCTCGCCCCCACCAGAACGGAAAGCTGAAGCATGCAAATCCTCGCGGTCGACGCCACCCTTCTCGCCGGTTCCGTGGCCGATGTCGACATGTCCCTCTGGGGCCTGTTTCTCAAGGCCGACATCATCGTGAAGATCGTCATCGTGATGCTCTTCGTCGCCTCGATCTGGTGCTGGGCCATCATCTTCGAGAAGATCCTGAGGCTCCGGCGCCTGCGCGCCCAGGCGGACGAATTCGAGGATTCCTTTTGGTCGGGCGGCAGCTTGGAAGAGCTCTACGACAAGATCGGGGGCGCACCGGAACACCCGATGGAGATCCTCTTCACCGCCGCGATGCGAGAGTGGCGGCGTTCCACCGCGCGGGGCCTGAGCGAGGACAACATGCTCCGCGCCGGCATCCGCGAGCGGATCGCCCAGGTGATGCAGGTGACGCTCGGGCGCGAGATGGACCGGCTGGAGCGCTATCTCGGCTTCCTCGCCACGGTCGGCTCGACCGCGCCCTTCCTCGGTCTCTTCGGCACGGTGTGGGGCATCATGAACAGTTTCCAGGCAATCGCCATTTCCAAGGACACCAATCTGGCGGTGGTGGCGCCCGGCATCGCCGAGGCGCTCTTCGCCACCGCGCTGGGCCTGGTCGCCGCGATCCCGGCGGTGATCGCCTACAACAAGTTCTCGAGCGACCTCGGCCGCTTCGCCAACCGCCTCGAGGGTTTCGCCGGCGAGTTCAACGCCATTCTCTCCCGTCAGCTCGAGGAGCGGGCCGGCTGATGGCGATGCGGGGGAACAACGGCGGCCACCTGACGCGGCGGCGAAGCTACCCGCCGATGTCGGAGATCAACGTCACGCCCTTCGTCGACGTTATGCTGGTGCTGCTGGTGGTCTTCATGATCACGGCGCCGCTGTTGACCGTCGGCGTCTCGGTCGACCTGCCGGAGACGGCGGCCAAGGCGATCCCCGGCTCGGAGGAACCGCTCACCGTCTCGATCGACGCCAAGGGCCAGATCTATCTGCAGGATGCCGCCATTCCGCTCGATGAACTGGTTCCGAAGCTGACGGCGATCGTCGGCGCCCGGGGCGACCAGGGCCGGATCTTCGTTCGCGGCGACCGGACGATTGACTACGGCGCGGTGATGCGGGTGATGGGGACGCTGAACGCCGCCGGCTTCCGGCGCGTGGCGCTGGTCACCACGTCACTGCGTGGGGAACGCGGGGGGAAACCCACCAGGACCACGGAGACCGCGAAGGAAAAGTGAGCCAGCACCGTGCGTTTCACCCTCGTCATATCCCTGGCGCTCCATGCGAGCCTGGTCGTGGTCACCGTCTACGGCCTGCCGCACCTCAAGGAACTTCCGCCGCCGGCGGAGGAATCCATCGTGGTCGAGCTGGTGGAGATCGCCGACGTGACGACGCCTCAGCTCCCCGAACTGCAAGCCATCGACGAGGCCAAGCCCCGGGACCTCTCGGAGACCGTCCCGGAAGCGGCCAAGGAAGCCGAACAGGTGGAAGCGCCGCGACCGGCCACCGCGCCGCCGCCACCGCCGGAAATCAAGGTCGCGCTCGCCGTCCCGGCGGCGCCCGCGCCGCCGCTGGAAGCCAAACCGTCGCCGCCGAAGCCGCTCCCCGTCCCGGCGGCACCCGCGCCGCCGGTGGAGGCCAAACCAGCGCCGCCGCCGCCGAAACCGCTCCCCGCGCCGTCGGCAAGGCCCCGGGAAGTGAAACCGGCGCCGCCATCGCCGCCGGAAGCCAGGCCGGCCCCGGTCGAGGCGGCGAAGCCACCGGAAGCGAAGCCGGCGACGCCACCACCCAAACCGATCGAGGGCCAGGCGGTGGCGCGTGCGCCGGTGCCGAAGCCCAAGCCCAGGGAGCGGCCCAAGAAGGACTTCAAGCGGACCATGAGCCGGGTCGCCGCCCTACTGGACAAGAGCCGGGAGGACGAACCGGAGACGAGCCGGCGGGCCGAGCGGGCGAAGGCGCCCAAGGGCCGTCCGGAGGCGTCGAAATCGCCTCTTGCCCGAGGCCAGGCGACGCCGCTGGACCAGCGCATGACGATGCGGGAGATCGATGCCATCAAATGGCAGATCGAGCGCTGCTGGACGATACCGGCCGGCGCCCGCGACGCCGCCAAGCTGGTGGTCCAGATCCGAATCCAGCTCAACCGCGACGGCTCGCTCGCGCGCGCGCCGGAAATTCTCGATGGATACGCGTTGCGCTCGCGCGGCGGCTTTTACCGCGCCGCCGTCGATTCCGCCCGGCGCGCCGTCCTCAAATGTTCGCCGCTTCGCAACCTGCCCGTCGAGAAGTTCGACCGGTGGCGGGACATCACGCTCAGCTTCGATCCCCGGGAAATGCTCGCACGTTAAGGGAGAGTCATCGATGAAGGGAATTCCGATGCGCTTCGTTCCAGGAGTTCTGCTGCTTTTGCTCCTCGTCTCGACCGGCGCCGTCGCGCCCATGGCACAAGGCCTGAACATTCGCGTCACGGGCGGCAACGTCGACCCGCTGCCCGTCGCGATTCCCTACTTCCACGGCGGCGGCGAGGAAACCCGCCAGGTCGGCCGCGACATGTCGCGGGTCATCAGCGATAACCTGGAGCGCTCCGGCCTGTTCAAGGCGATCGACCGCAAGGCCTTCCTCGAGAAACCCGAGGACATGCTGGCGCAGCCCAACTTCGCCCAGTGGCGGGTGATCAATGCCCAGGCCCTGGTTACCGGCAAGATCGATCGCAAGGCCGACGGCCTGTTGCGCGTCGAGTTCCGCCTTTGGGACGTCTTCGCCTCGGAGCAGATGGAAGGCATAGGCTACGAGACGACGCCCGCCAACTGGCGGCGCATCGCCCACATCATCTCGGACGCGATCTACAAACGCCTGACCGGCGAGGCGGGCTACTTCGACACCCGGATCGTCTATGTCGCGGAGAAAGGCCCGCCCGACCGGCGCGAGAAGCGACTGGCGATCATGGACCAGGACGGCGACAACAACAGTTACCTGACCGACGGCAGCTATCTGGTGCTGACCCCCCGCTTCTCGCCGAGCCGGCAGGAGATTACCTACCTCTCCTATTATCGCGACAAGCCCCGAGTCTATATCTACAACATCGACACCGGCCGCCAGGAAGTCCTGGGCGATTTCCCCGGCATGACCTACGCCCCGCGTTTCTCCCCCGAGGGAGACCGGGTCATCATGAGCATGGCGCAAGGCGGCAACTCCGAGATCTACACCATGGACCTCCGCACCCGGGTGATCCGCCGCCTGACACGGGACCCGGCGATCGACACCTCGCCGTGCTTTTCGCCCGATTCGCGACAAATCGTGTTCAATTCCGATCGCGGCGGCACGCAGCAGCTCTACGTCATGAACGCCGACGGCTCGGATCAGCGCCGTATCAGCTTCGGCAAGGGGCGCTACGCCACGCCGGTGTGGTCGCCGCGCGGCGACCTGATCGCCTTCACCAAGTTTAGCAAGGGCCAGTTCCACATCGGCGTCATGCACCCCGACGGCAGCGGCGAGAGATTGTTGACCACCAGTTTCCTCGACGAGGCGCCCACCTGGTCGCCCAACGGCCGCGTGCTCATGTTCTTCCGCCAGCAGCGAAACAAGTCGGACACCGTGGCCGGACGGGTTCGGTTGCGCTCGATCGACCTCACCGGTTACAACGAACGCGAGATCATCACGCCGACGGATGCCTCCGATCCGGCGTGGTCGCCACTGGCGCCCTTGAACTGAGCGGGGGATGTCCCGGGCTCTGTTGAAAAGCTGAAGTAGGCGTCGTCCGCCTGGAGCCGCTAGGCTCTGGGTGCTGATTCCATCAAGGAGAACGACGCCATGACCAAGACTACACGCAACGACCGTTCCTCGGAACCATCCTGTCGGCTCTTGCCATCGATGCCGGAGGCCTTCGACGATCCGCGCATGAGCGTCGATCGCTTCTGCCTTTTGGCGGGCCTCGAGTCTTTGAACGAGATGATGTCGGCGGACGCGGAAGCCTTGTGCGGTTCGCGCCACGCCGGCTCGGGCGAGCGCAAGGGCCATCGATGGGGCACGACCCGGAGCGAGATCGCCTACCACGGCGGCAAAGTGAAGGTCGAGCGCCCTCGGGTGGGGGACTTCGCGGGTCGGGAGATGAGCCTGCCGAGTTGGGAGCTGCTGTCGGAACCCGAACTCTTGCAAGCCTGGGCGATGAATCTGATGGTGATCAACGTCTCGACCCGCAAGTATGCCCGCGCGGTGCGCCTGCCGGACGATGCGGGCGGCGATCTGCCGGCGGCATCGGGTGACGCAACCTCGAAGTCGGCGGTCTCGCGCCGTTTCGTGGCGTTGACGCGAAGCAAGCTGAAGGCCTGGCTGGCGAGCCCGCTCGACGATCTCGATCTCGTGGTGCTCCAGATCGACGGGCTCCATGTCGGCGATCACCTGATGGTGGCGGCGATCGGCATCGACACCGGCGGCGCGAAGCACGTGCTGGGCCTGGCCGAGGGCGCGACGGAGAACGCGGCCACGGTGCAAGCCATGCTCGACAACCTGATCGAGCGCGGTCTCGATCCCGAACGGCCTCGGCTCTACATCGTCGACGGCGCCAAGGCGCTCTCGAAGGCGATCCGGCGGACCTTCGGGCGGGCGGCGGCCCTCCAGCGCTGCCAGGTGCACAAGGGGCGCAACATCACGGACCGGCTGGACGAGAGCCTCCATGCCGGCGTCAGGAAGGTCTTGCGGCAGGCCTGGCAGCAGGACGACGCGGCCAAGGCCGAACGGCTCTTGCGCAACCTCGCCCGCCGTCTGGAGCATGACGCACCCGGCGTCTCGGGCTCGATCCTGGAGGGCCTGGACGAGATCCTGACCGTGATCCGGCTCGGCCTCCCGCCGCAACTTCGACACTCGCTGGCTTGCACCAACGCCATCGAGAACGCGATCGGCACCGTCCGGACGGTGCAGCGGAACGTCAAGCGCTGGCGCAACGCCGAGATGGCGCTGCGTTGGACCGCCGCCGGCCTCTTGGAGGCGCAAAAGACCTTCCGCCGCCTCAAGGCCCACCGCCAGCTCCCCATCCTCGACGCCGCCCTGCGGGAGGCGGTGAGAAAGGCCGGAGCAAAGTCCGTCATTGAAGACATCGAGGTGGCCGCGTAGCCTCTCGATCAGACGATGCCTATCTCGCACTTTTCAACATTGGGCGGGACATCGCCACTGAGCGCGCCGGATCGATAGTGTTTTCGGCGAACAAAACTAGGTGGTTAACGATAATATATCGGTGAAACGGGGCCGTTGCGGTGCTCGGGCCGATATTGCCGGTTGCACCTCGGCAGGCCGGCGTTTATTCCTACGGGTGAAGGGTCGCTGGTGCTTCGAAGTTCGACTGGTGGCGTTTGCACACTGTTCCCAGAAAGGAGCTGGTTAGATGCGGTTTCGTGACATCGGCTTGAAGGCCCTCTGCCTTTTCGGCGCGCTCGCCTTGGCGGCCTGCACCTCAAACCCCGAGAGCAGCACCGACTCGGGCTCGACCGGCGGCGGCGGTAGCACCAGCACCGGCGGCCAGGTGCAACAGAGCAACCAGAAGGCCGTCCAGGAAGGCCCGACGCCCGGTTCGCAGGAAGACCTGGATCTCAACGTCGGCAGCTTGGTGTTCTTCGACTTCGACAGGTCGGACCTGAAGCCGGAAGCCCAGGCGACGATCAAGCTCTGGGCCCAATGGCTGAACCAATACCCGAGCGTGACGGTTACGGTCGAGGGCCACTGCGACGAGCGCGGCACGCGCGAGTACAACCTCGGCCTCGGCGAGCGGCGCGCCACCTCGGCCCGCAACTTCCTGATCGCCCTCGGCGTCGACGATAGCCGTCTCGGCACGATCTCCTACGGCAAGGAGCGCCCGGTCTGCGGCGGCTCGAACGAGGGCTGCTGGTCGCAGAACCGGCGCGGTCAAATGCTCGTCAACTGATCGCGTTTCAGCGGCCCGATGATGTCCGGCGTTCGGCCGCTTCGGCGGCCGGCGTTCGGGCGCCGTCATTTGCCCCGGAGGCGCGCGGCGGCGGGACCCCAATTCCGCCGCATTTCGGTGCGTAAGCTTCACCGATGCAGGGACGAGGTTCGAGCATGACGGGCGGCCAAGCCCGAGCCCGGATGTGGCTCGGCGGGATGCTGGCCGCGATCGCGGCGCTGGTGATCGTGGCCGAGGCCGCCGCGCAAGCCGGCAGCACGCGCTCCCTCACGCGCAAGATCCAGCAGCTGGAGCGGAAGATCCAGGACCTCGAACGCCAGGTCTACCGGGGCGATCCGCCGGCGCCCCAGGCGGGTGGCGGACAGGACACGGCCAACCGCGCCACCGGAGCCGAGTTGAGGATCACCTCGATCGAGCAGCAGCTCCGGGCGATCACCGGCCGGCTGGAGGAGAGCGAGCACCGCGTCCGCCAACTGGAGACCCGCCACGAACGCCTAGTCGGCACCCTGGACGGTCGCCTGCGCGAGCTGGAACGTCGACTGGCGGAATTCGGCGCCGGCGCCCTGGCCGCCGCCCCGACGAGCGCGACGGCGAGCGACGGCTCCGTCATCGTCTCGGGCGGCGGGACGCCCGGCGGAGGGACGCCGGCGGCGGCCGCCCACCCCCAGGAGAATACGACGAGCACGGCCAGCGCGCGACCGGCGCCCGTGGCGCCGACCGGCGTCGTGCTGCCCGAGGGCACGCCCCGCCAGCAGTACCGCTACGCCCAGGGCCTGCTGCGCACGTCCCGGTTCGAAGCCGCCGAACAGGCCTTCCGGGCCTTCATGGCGGCCCATCCCGTGCATGAGCTGACGCCGCTGTCCAACTATTGGCTGGGCGACACGCTCTATCTGCGCAAGGCCTATCAGGAGGCCGCGCGGGTCTATTTCGACGGCTACCAACGCTTTCCCGACAGTTCCAAGGCCAACGACACGCTGCTGAAGCTCGGTCTCTCCCTGGCCCGTCTCGGCCAGACCGACGAGGCCTGTGGGATCTACAGCGAGTTGTTGGGCCGGCTGAAAAAGAGCGAACGGCGTCTGCGTCCCCGAACCGTGCGGGAAATGCGGGTCAACAAGTGCGGCTGATCGCCGCGCCACCGGTGCCGGCGAACGATCCCCCTCCGAGCGTCGATGCCGCCTGGTTCGGGACGGCGATGGACCGGCTCGGCCCTTTCGAGGCCCAGCCGTTGATCGCCGTCGCCGTCTCGGGCGGCGGCGACAGCCGCGCCCTCGCCGATCTCGCCGCCGGCTGGGCGCGGGCGCGGGGAGGCCGGGTGGCCGCGCTTACCGTCGACCACGGCCTGCGGTCGGAATCGGCGGCGGAGGCAAGGCGGGTCGGCGTCTGGATGGCGGACCTGGGCCTCGCCCATCGGATCCTCCGTCCCGGGGTCGAAGCGCCCCCCGGCGGGCTGCAGGCCTGGGCGCGACGGGTCCGCCTGGAATTGTTGACGCAATGGTGCCGGTCGCATGGCGTCCTCCACCTCCTGCTGGCGCACCAGGGGGACGACCAGGCGGAAACCCACCTGATGCGCCGGGCCCGGGCCGAGGGGCCGGGCGAGGCCGGCATGCCGGCGCGCCGGATCGTCGACGGGGTCCGCCTGCTGCGTCCGCTGCTCGGCGCCAACCGGGCGGCGCTCAGGGCCTATCTCGCCACGCGGGGCCACGACTGGCTGGAGGATCCGAGCAACGCCGACCGGCGCTTCGAGCGGGTCCGCCTGCGCCAGCGCCTGGGGCCCGAGGACAGAGCGGCGGCGCTGGTCCGGGCGGCGGACCGGGCCGAGGCCCGCCAGTCGGCCGAGGGAGCGGTGGCCGAGGCCGCCGCGCGCGTCGTCTCGCCGTCCCCCGCCGGGTATTGCCTGCTCGATCTTCCCCGCTTCGCCGCCCTTCCCGAAGCGGCGCGCCGCGACCTCCTCGCCCGGATCACCCATATGGTCGGTGGCGGCGACTACGCGACCGGTCGAAAACCCGTCGGGCGCCTGGACACCGCGATTTCCACCGGCGACCTCGCGCGCGGGCGCACGCTGGCGGGCTGCCGCATACTGCCCTGGCACGGTCGCCTGCTGGTCTGCCGGGAGCATCGCGCCCGGACCCTGGCCGGCCCCGTCACGGTTCCGGCCGACGGCCGCTACCGCTGGGACCGCTTCCTGGTGGACGTCGCCGGCGTCGCGCGCCCGCTCCGCCTGGGCGCGCTGGGCACGCCTCCGCCCCGGCTCCCGCCCTCCCCCGTGCCGGCGCCGGCGCGGGCCTCGCTGCCGGCCCTCTTCGATTCCGACGGCCCGGTCATCGTTCCCCACCTGGGCCATCGCCGGGGGGATGCCGGCATGCTTTCGCTTCGCACGAGCTTCGCGCCGACGGCCCCCATCGCGCCCTGGCCCTTCGTGGCGGCCAGAAGCCCTTGCGCGGTGGCGCCCGGAACGGCAGATTGCGGCGCATGACCGACACCGCCCCCACCCTCGATCACGTCGAGTATTGGATCTTCGATCTCGACAACACGCTCTATTCGGCCGCCCACGACCTCTTCGCCCAGATCGACCAGAAGATGGGGGAGTTCGTGGCCGAGTTCCTCGGCCTCGATCCGGTCGAGGCGAAGCGGGTACAGAAGTCCTTCTTCCACGAGCACGGCACCACCCTCAACGGCATGATGCGGGTTCACGGCATGGCGCCGGGGCCGTTCCTCGACTATGTGCACGACATCGACCTCTCGCCGATCCCGCCGGACCCGACCCTGGCCGAGGCGTTGGACAGCCTACCGGGGCGCAAGTTCATCTTCACGAACGCCTCCAGCGGCCATGCCGACCGGGTCACCCGCCACCTCGGCATCCGGCACCATTTCGAGGATCTGTTCGACATAATCGAAAGCGACTACCAGCCGAAGCCGAGGCGCGAGCCCTACGAAAAGCTGCTGGCCCGCCACGGCATCGAGCCCGAGCGCGCGGCGATGTTCGAGGACATCCCCCGCAACCTGGAACCGGCGGCGGCGCTCGGCATGACCACGGTCCTGGTGCCCAACCCCCATGCCTGGTCGCGCGACGGCACGGCGGGCGAACACATCCACCACGTCATCGAGGACCTGGGCCAATGGCTCGCCGCCGTGGTCCGGGCCCGAGCCGTCACGGCCGGTTGACAGCACGCCCGCCCTCGCTAAGTTCGGGCGCCGATATTTTCCAGGAGGACCGACGATGGACGCCGCCACGCTCGAAACCACGATCGACGACGCCTGGGAAAAGCGCGATGCCATTTCCACGGCCACGGGCGGCCAGGTCCGTGACGCCATAGAGGCGGCGCTCGACGGCATGGACAGCGGCGATTTGCGCGTCGCCGAAAAGCGCGACCAGGGCTGGCACGTCAACCAGTGGCTGAAGAAGGCCGTGCTGCTCTCCTTCCGGATATACGACATGGCGCCGGTGCCGGGCGGGCCCGGCGAGAACACGCCCTGGTTCGACAAGATCGCCTCCAAGTTCGAGGGCTGGGGCGAGAACCGTTTTCGCGAGGCCGGCTTCCGCGCGGTGCCGAACTGCGTCGTCCGCCGCTCCGCCCACATAGCACCCGGCGCGGTGCTGATGCCCTGCTTCGTCAACCTCGGCGCACGGGTCGGCGCGGGCACCATGATCGATACCTGGGCCACCGTCGGCAGCTGCGCCCAGGTCGGCGAGAACTGCCATATCTCGGGCGGTTCCGGCATCGCCGGCGTGCTGGAGCCGCTGCAGGCCGATCCCGTGATCATCGAGGACAACTGCTTCATCGGCGCCCGCTCGGAAGTCGCCGAGGGGGTCATCGTCGAGGAGGGCTCGGTGCTCTCGATGGGCGTCTATATCGGCGCCTCGACCCGCATCGTCGACCGCCACACGGGCGAAGTGCACCAGGGCCGCGTGCCGGCCTATTCGGTCGTCGTCCCCGGCACCTTGCCGGGCGGCACGCTGCCCGACGGCTCGCCCGGCCCGAACCTCTATTGCGCGGTGATCGTCAAGACGGTGGACGCCGGTACCCGGGCCAAGACCTCGATCAACGAACTGCTGCGCGACTGACGCGCCTTGGCGACGACGTGGCGATGACGGAGACCCAGCCGAGCGACCCACTGCGCCTCGCCGGCGACCTGATCCGCTGCGAGAGCGTGACCCCGATCGAGGGCGGCGCGCTGGACCTGTTGGAAGAGGTACTGACCGGCCTCGGCTTCACCTGTCACCGCCTGCCCTTCGGCGAGGTCGACAACCTTTACGCCCGCCATGGCGAAAACGCCCCCAACTTCTGTTTCGCCGGCCACACGGACGTGGTGCCGACGGGTGACCCGGGCGACTGGTCGGTGCCGCCCTTCGCCGGCGAGGTGGTCGACGGCATGCTCCGGGGCCGAGGGGCCGCCGACATGAAGGGGGCGATCGCCGCCTTCGTCTCGGCCGCCGCCGGCCTGATCGAGGCGCGCGGTCCCGCGCTCGGGGGTTCCATCAGCCTGCTGATCACCGGGGACGAGGAAGGCCCGGCGGTGAACGGGACGGTCCGGATGCTCGACTGGCTGGCCGCCAACGATCAACGCCTGGACCACTGCCTGGTGGGCGAGCCGACCAATCCGACCCGCCTGGGCGAGATGATCAAGAACGGCCGGCGCGGCAGCCTGAACGCCTGGATCACGGCGCGGGGCGCGAGTGGCCACGTCGCCTATCCCCACCTGGCGGACAACCCGCTGCCCCGCCTCACCGGGCTGCTGGAGCGATTGCAGGAGCGCCGCTTCCTGGACGAGAGCGAGCATTTCCAGGCGACCAACCTGGAGGTGACGGGGATCGAGGTCGACAATCCGGCGACCAACGTCATTCCGGGCGAGGCACGGGCCCGGCTCAACATCCGCTTCAACACCAGCCATTCGGGCGCCAGCCTGTCGGCGTGGATCCGCGAACAGTGCGAAGCCGTCGCCGAACCTTTCGAATTGGAGATCCAGGTGAGCGGCGAGCCGTTCCTGACCGCGCCCGGGGACTTCACCGACCTGCTGGCGGCGGCGATTCATGCGGAGACGGGGCTCAGCCCCGAGCTCTCGACCACCGGCGGCACCTCGGATGCCCGCTTCATCAAGAACCATTGCCCGGTCGCCGAGTTCGGCCTGATCAGCCAGACCATGCACAAGGTCGACGAACAGGTCGCGGCCAGCGACGTCGAGGGGCTGGCGCGGATCTACGCCCGAATCCTCGAAAGCTATTTCGCCTGACATGCCGAGCTGGAACGAAATCAAGAGTTCGATCTACGGCGCCTGGCGTATCGCCCTGCTCGATCCCGGAGCGCTTCGCCACTTCAATGTGAGCATCGAAGGCTTCTGGCATTCCTTCATCGCCATTCCGATCGCCTTCGCGATCACGATGCCGAAATACCTCTTGGGCGGCGACGCGGACCAAGGCGACGAGATCGAGCGGCTTTCCACCGATGGCGACTTCATCGTCACCCTCATCTTTGGACTGATCGGCTGGATCGTCTTCGTCGTGGTGATGGTCTGGATCACGAAACTGCTGAATCTGACCGCGACCTATGTCCAATACATCATCGTCTGGAACTGGGGCAGCGTGGTCAGCACCGCCTTCATGCTGCCGGTCTCGATCCTCGCCCATCTTCGAGATCCGGCGGACGGCATGACCTACGTCCTGACGATCGTGTTCTCCTTCGTCTTGCTCTACTACAGCTTCCGCGTCGCTCGGGTCGGCTTGGGCTGCGCCGCCGCCGTGGCGATAGGCATCACGGCGTTCGAACTCGTCCTCAACCTGCTGATCTACAAATTCTCAGTCTTCATCGCCTGACCGCGTCGGCGTCGTATGTCACGCCCAGCAGATAGAGCCCCAGGGCCGGCGCCACGGGGCCGCAGGCGGCGCGGTCCCGAGCCTCCAGCGCCGCCCGGATATCGGCCGCGCTCCAGGCCCCCTCGCCCACCCGCTTCAGGCTGCCGACGAGGGAGCGGACCTGGTGGTGGAGGAAGGAACGGGCGGTGGCGGCGATCTCGATCTCCTGGCCGCGCCGCGATACCTCCAGCCGGTCGAGCGTCTTGACCGGCGATTTCGCCTGGCATTCGGCGGCGCGGAAGGTCGTGAAGTCATGCCGGCCGACCAGTGCTCCAGCCGCGCCGGCCATGGCGTCGGCATCGAGCGGCGGGGCCACGTGCCAGACCCGGCCCTCGTCGAAAGTGGGCGGCGGGCGCCGGTTGAGGATGCGGTAGAGATAGCGCCGTTCGGTGGCGGAGAAGCGGGCGTGGAAGTCGTCCGTCATCTCCACCACCTCCAGCACGGCGATCCGCGCCGGCTTCAGGTGGAAGTTGGCGGCATCGCGGATGGCCTCCGTCGGGCGGGCCGGCTCCAGGTCGACGTGGGCGACCTGGCCGAGGGCATGGACGCCCGCATCGGTGCGCCCCGCGCCGTACACCACCGGCGGCGCATCGGCGAGCGGCGCCAAGGCCGCCTCCAGCGCCGCCTGGATCGAGGGACCGTTGGTCTGGCGCTGCCAGCCGACATAGCCGCGGCCGTCATATTCGATGGTGAGGCGGTAGCGCGCCATGGCCTCAACCGAGCCGCGCGCCCGGCGGGAGCGGCAGGCCGCGCAGGAAGGCCTCGGCGTCGAGTGGCGCCTTGCCCGCCCGTTGCAGGCGGAGCGGACGGAGCGCGGCCTCGCCGCAGGCAATCGTGGGGCCCGCGTCCAGAACCATGCCCGGCGCCCCGTCACCCGCCGCCACCTCCGCCAGCAGCAGCTTTATCCGCTCGCCCTCGTAGTCGAACCAGGCGCCCGGGAAGGGAGAGAGGCCCCGGACGCGGGCCGCCAGCGCGCCGGCCGGAAGCGTCCAGTCGATGCGGGCCTCCGCCTTGTCGATCTTGTGGGCATAGATGACGCCCTCGTCCGGCTGCGGGGTGGCCGCGAGGCTGCCGGAATCGAGTTCGTCGAGCGTCCTGGCCATCAGCGGCCCGCCCGCCGCCGCCAGGCGGTCGTGCAGTTCCCCCGCCGTCATCAGCGGTCCGATCGCCATCCGCTCGAACAGCAGCATGGGACCGGTATCCAATCCCTCGTCGACGGCCATGGTGGTGAGACCGGTCTCGCCATCGCCCGCCATGATCGCCCGCTGGATGGGCGCCGCCCCGCGCCAGCGCGGCAGCAGGGAGGCATGCAGGTTGATGCAACCGAGGCGTGGCGCGGCGAGGAACGCCGGCGGCAGGATCAGGCCGTAGGCCACCACCACCGCCGCGTCGAGTTCCAGGGCCGCGAAGGCCGCCCGCGTCCCATCGTCCTTCAGGCTCGTCGGATGGACCACCTCCAGGCCATGCGCCGCCGCCGCGCGGGCGACCGGCGAGGGCCGGGCCTTGTTGCCACGACCGGCGCGGCGCGGCGGCCGTGTGTAGACCCGGCGGATTTCATGGCCAGCGGCGACGAGCGCCTCCAGTGTCGGCACCGCGAAGTCCGGCGTTCCCATGAAGGCGAGCGCGAGTGGCCTCATCGCCCCTGCCCGGGAACCGGCCTCAGGCCGGGGCCTTCTGTTTGCGCGTCTTCACCAGCTTGCGCAGGATGATGTTGCGCTTCAGCGCCGAGAGATGGTCGACGAAGAGAATCCCGTCCAGGTGGTCGTATTCGTGCTGGACGCAGCGGGCGAGGATGCCGTCCGCCTCCAATGTTCGCTTCTCGCCCTCGCGGTCGACATAGGCGACGGTGCAATTCTCCGGCCGCTCGATCTCGACGAAATGTTCGGGGAATGACAGACAACCCTCGTTGTAGAGCGCGCCCTCCTCGGAATACCGCACGATCTCCGGATTGATCAGCACGTGCGGGGCCGGATCCTCGTCCATGCGCGCGACATCGAAGACGATCAGCCGTTTCGCCACGCCCACCTGGATCGCCGAAAGCCCAATACCGGGGGCCTCGTACATGGTCTTGAGCATCCCGTCGATCAGCCGGCTCAAGGTGTCATCGATTCCCCCGACCGGCTCCGAAATGGCCTTCAGTCGCGGGTCCGGCGCGATGATCAGGGGCAGGCGACTCATGGAACGGCGCATCCTCGGGCGGAAATTAAGGCGTGCGGGTTACCTAATCGCTCGCCGGAAAGGCGTCAAGGCAGGCCCCGCATGTTAGGCTCGGGGCCCGAATCGAGCGCGCGCGAGGTGCCCGGTGGACGTCGGTATCTGGCTGATTCTCGTGGCCGTCGTCGCGGTCGGGGCGGTGCTCGCCTGGCTGCAACTGCGCCGCCCGCCCCCCGCGCGCGGCCCGGAGCTGGACCGCGTGCGCGAGAGCACGGAGGCCCTGCTGCAGGCGCAACGGGAGCTGGCCGGCCGGGTGAGCCAGCTGGCCGAGCAGTCGACCAGCGAGCGCTCCGAGCTCACGCGCGCGATCAACGAGCGGCTGGACGGCGTCACCAAACGGCTCGGCGACGGGCTGGAGCAGTCGGCGACGCGGACGGCGCGGACGCTCGGGCAGCTGACCAAGCATCTGGAGGTGATCGACCAGGCGCAACGCAACATCACCGACCTCGCGGGCCAGGTCGTGGGATTGCAGGACATCCTCGACAACAAGCAGGCGCGGGGCGCTTTCGGCGAGGTGCAGCTGAACGACCTGGTCTCGGCGATCCTGCCGCCCAGCGCTCGCGCCTTCCAGCACACGCTCTCCAACGGGCAGCGGGCCGACTGCCTGATCCGCCTGCCGCACCCCCCGGGGCCGATCGCCATCGATTCCAAGTTCCCACTGGAGAGCTACCATGCCCTTCGCGCCGCTGGCGACGAGGCCGAGAAGATCCGTGCCCAGCGAGAGTTTCGCGCGGCAATCGGGAAGCACATCGCCGACATCGCCACGCGCTACATCGTTCCCGGCGAGACGGCGGAATCGGCGTTGATGTTCCTCCCCGCCGAGGCCGTCTATGCCGAGCTGCACGCCAATTTCCCCGAGACGGTCGAGCTTTCCTACCGCCAGCGGGTCTGGATCGTCTCGCCGACCACGCTGATGGCGACCCTCAACACCGTGCGCGCGGTGCTGAAGGATGCCCGGATGCGCGAGCAGGCGGGCCTGATCCAGACCGAGGTGCTGAAGCTGATGGAGGATGTCGGCCGCCTCGACAAGCGGGTCGACAGCCTGCGCAGGCACTTCGAGCAGGCGGAGAAGGACGTGCGCGAGATCACCACCTCCAGCGGGCGGATCAACCTGCGCGCCAACCGGATCGAGGAAGTCCAGCTGGAGGACCCGGTCGACGCCATCCCGCCGCCGCCCGAGGGACGTGGCGAGCCGTCATGATTTTGCGCGCCCAGGCCCGCGAGCCCGGTCCGGAGGTTGACGTCGGCATCGATAAATCGATGCGAAGGAAGATTAAACCGGGCCTTGGATTATCTTGCCTTTTGGTTCTGGAACATCCCCGAATAACCTTTCTCTGGCGTGCCTAACGTGGCCTCGAAAATAAGCTGGCATATACGCATGCCAGGAGTGAGAATAATTGTTGCTGGGCCATGATTTATCATCTCCAACTGAATTGGGCCAACAAATCCCCCGTGAATGGTGGAGGCTGTAATATGAACCCCCAAGCCAAGTCGGGCCAAAGAGCTTTTCCCCTCGACTCTCGCCGCAACTCGTGACTGGATTGGTAGATCTAGGACTTGTTGGGTCCATCCCAATATTAGCTTGTTCGGCACTAGACCATACGTGGAGTTTACCTCGACAGGCTCCGTTAATATATCCACAACACTGCTATAATTGTAGTTTCTGCTGTTGGGGTCTATTGATATACCGGCTTCATCTGTCGCACGATATTGCCGTAATGTCCCGTGCAAAGTTAAGTCTACGGATGTCGAGCTATAGGCATCGGGCTCTGGAGCCGGATCAAGCCCGATCAGCCCTTGGTCGATGGCTATTCTGATCTCGCGATCCGTAAGAATCATGCAGCGGCAACATTGGTTGTTGGAACCCACACCCGCCACCGGCCAGACATCGCCTCACGCGGCAACTCCACCAGCGAATCGCCGTTTTCTTGATGAAGGGGCCGACCCACCTCGATAGCCCCATCGATAATGGCCGATATATGAACGATCACCTGTTCTTCACAACCGTCGTGTGTAGTAACCGCGACCAACACCTCGCCAGGGCCCGGCCCCTCGCCTATCCGCCTGATTTGCAACCACATTTCCTTCTCCCCTATGATCCCCACCCGCTAGAATCGCAACCCCGCGATGGTCGGTTTCGGCCGACGCCGGGGCCGTGGTTAGCATGACGACTCATTTGAGAAGCGTGGTGGCGAGTCAAGTGTCCGTCAATAGGATAATATCACTATCGTAAACTTGGGCATTCCGAAAGAATTTCGGCTCCGCGCGGTGGATGTATTGGGCCGGGAGCCGGGGAACGGGGCGACGTCCGAGACCATGGGCATGGTGAGACATGCGGACTAGCGGCGACGACGGCGGCGAGGCCAAACCGCCGGGCGGCTTCCCCGAAATCAGCGGCTGGGCCTCGGCCAAGGTCCGCAACAGGGGTCTGCTGTTGGTGCTGACGGCGGGCGGCATCCTCGCCTGGCTCGCCCATGTCGTCGATCTCGGCGCGCTCGGCCGGGCCTTCGCCAATCTCGGCCTCCTCCACCTGGTCCTGGCCGGTCTGATCACCGCGTGCCTGCCGCTAATCGTGGGCCTTCGCCTGCGCCTGATCCTGCGAAGCCACGGTCTCGACCCGGGCTGGCGTCGGGCGATCTGCGTCGTCCTCGGCGTTCACCCGCTGAGCGTGGTCTCGCCCGGGCGGCTCGGCGAGGGGTTTCGCGTGGTCGCGCTCCGCGATCTCGCCGACACCGCCACCCTCGTCGGCCTGATGGTGGGCGAGCGGCTGCTGGACGTCGCCATGCTGGCCATCATCGCCAGCGTCGCGGGCCTCTCGAGCGGGCGGGCGGAGTTGGCGGCGACGGCGCTGGTGCTGCTGTTCCTGGTCGCCTGCCTGCTCGCGACGGCGGCCTTTTCCGACCGCGCGCCCCTTCCCGGCCGCCTGAAGCCGGCGGCAAAACGCGTGGCCAGCGGCCTGCTGGCGCTCCGCCGCTCGCCGCGGCACCTTTTGGGCGCCGTGCTGGCGACGATGCTGCACTGGTCGCTGACCATGATCCTGGTGAGCGTTCTCTTCGCCGGCGTCGGCGCGCCCCTCGACATCGCAACCATCGCGACGGCGATGCCGCTCGCCATCTTCGCCGGCCTGCTGCCCATCACCCTGGGCGGCTTCGGCACCCGGGAAGCCGCCCTCGTCGCCCTGCTGGCCGGCCAGACCGCCGCCCCCGACGCTTTCGCCGCCGGCCTACTCTATTCGCTCTACACCTACGTGCTGCTGGGGGGCTTCGGCCTCTTCTTCACGCGGCGCGCGCTGGGGTATTGAGCCTCCCGATATATCCAGGGCAATAAAAGCGATGCCGAGCGGCTTTCGCATGATCCGGTGACGCGGGCCCTCGGCCCTGATCCGAGAGCGGAGCCGAGCGTTCCGCTCACGCCCGCCAACCCCGAAATTGCTCCCACGGGCCTGGTTGGCTATTCTGATGGCGGCCACCCTCATTCATATCGGAAATGTCGGTTCGGAGAAATACTGAAATGAAAAAATCAATAGGATGCTTGGTGCTCTTCATGTTGGTTGTCGCATTCTCATCCCGCACCCTCGTCGCCGGTATTGGAGAAGGCGTCGAACCACATCTCGTCAAGGGTAAATACCAACTTCCCTTGAATACGGACCTGATAAGCGAGCAATGGAAGGCGCTTGGCTACCTCGAATGTCGGCGCGACGGCAAATCAAAGGGATGGAGAAAGGGCACGCACACACATCCTTGGTATATTTTATTTATCGGAATTTCCGGAAAGATGGCGTTCACCATCCAAGACCGGGAATTCGTTCTCGAACCCGGGGACGCGCTGTATTATCCCAAGGATGCCGTCATGACGGGAAAAAATCTTCACGACGGCCAGAGCAAGTGGTTCATGTGCGAGAAATTTTCTTGATCCTCGATTATCCGCGTCGACAAGCCTTGAACTCGAACATTCAGCGAAGCCGATCGGGCGATGGGTCGGATTTTCAGTTGTTTCCCACCACGCTTCCCAGCGTATCGCCGATCTCGGCGTTGATGACCAGGTCGGCGATGGCGTCGAGGTCGGTGGGCTCGCGGTTGAGGATGACCAGGCCGGCGCCGCCGCGCTTGGCCATGATGGGGAAGCCGGCGGCGGGATAGACCACGAGGGAGGAGCCGATGGAAAGCAGCAGGTCGCAGCCGACCGATGCCTCCTGGGCACGGGCCATTTCCACCTCGGGCATCGCCTGGCCGAAGGAGATGGTCGCGGTTTTGACGATGCCGTCGCACTTCTCGCATTCGGGCAGCGTCTCGTCCTTCTGGAAGGCATCCTTGATGGGCGCCAGCTCATAGCGTTCGTGGCAATCGAGGCAGCGGGCATAGGTGGTGTTGCCGTGCAGCTCGATCACCTGTTCGTCCGGCACGCCGGAGGCCTGGTGCAGCCCGTCGATGTTCTGGGTGATGACGCTGGTGACCTTGCCGCGGCTCGCCAGTTGGGCGACGGCCCGGTGGCCCCGGTTGGGCGCGGCCTGGCGCATCGTGTCGTCCATGGCGAACTTGCGCCGCCAGGCCTCGCGGCGCATCTCCTCCGACGCCATGAAGTCCTGGAACTCGATCGGCCGGTATTTGCTCCAGAGCCCTCCGGGACTGCGGAAATCGGGAATGCCCGATTCCGTGCTGATCCCGGCGCCGGTGAAGACGACGACCCGGCGGGCGCGGTGCAGCATCTCCGCCAGTTGCTGGGTGTCCGCCTCGCCCATGTGCCCTCGCCTCTTTCCGCCGCCCGTGCCCCCAAGGGTGACCCGGCGGCGGCGGGCCGTCAACGCGCCGCCAGGCGCTCGGCCACCCAGCGATGGAAATTGTGCGTCGGCCCCTCCAGCGCCGGGGAGAAGCGCCCGCCGTCGAAGGCGGTGCCATGGCGCCCGCGCTGCATGCCCTCGACCACGCCCAGATCCTCCAGGAAGACGCCGCGCCAGAGGTCCAGCAACGCGCGGCGCATCCCGGCATGGGCCGGCCCCCGCATCTCCTCGCTGGCGAAATAGAGGGCCACCCGCTCGACGGTGTATTCGGGGCCGCGCGGCTCCAACAGCAGGACGAAGGCGTGGTCGCGATGGACGCCGAACTGCACGTTGGGATAGAGGGCGATGTATTCCGCCGCCCCCGCCCAGCGTTCCGAAAGGCCGCCGAAATTCTCGAAGCCCCGGCCGACGCCGTCGAGGCCGGGACCGTAGGCCGTGGTGCCCTGGCCCGAGAAGAGCCCCGGCTCCATGATCCCGTAATGGTCCTCGAGCCTGGAATAGCTGTTGAGGCCCGGATGGATCGAGGGCAGGTGATAGGCCTCGCAGGTGTTGTCGATCAGCAGCTTCCAGTTGGCGGCGATCTCGAGGCTCATGACCGAGTCGGCGCCACCGGCGAAGAGCGGGGAGTCGAACTCGCGCCACCGTTCGATCAGCGGGGCGGCATGATCCTCGAAGGCGGGCGCCTGGCCGGAGAGGTCGACGAAGACCACGTCGCGCCAGACATGGCCACGGACCGTCTTCAACGCGAGCTCCGCCGGCTGGATCGCCGCATGCTCGTGCACCCCCGGCCCACCGACGTTGGGGGTCGAACGAAGCGCGCCGTCCAGGCCATAGCACCACGCGTGGTAGGGGCAGCGGACCACGCGGCCGACATTTCCGGCCTCCGCCACCAGCACCATGCCCCGGTGGCGGCAGATATTGTGGAAAACCCGGATCTCGCCAGCCCCGTCCCTCACCATCACCAGCGGCATGCCGAGAAAGTCGACCGGCTTGGCGTCGCCGGCGCACGGGACGTCCTGGCCGAAGCCGATCGCCGACCAGGTCCGGGCAAAAATCCGCTCGCGCTCCCGCGCGAACACCGCCTCGTCGGTGTAGCAGCCGTTGGGAAGGCCCCGCGCCCGTTCGATCGGACGCGCGACGGCGTCGAGTTCCGCGTCGCGAAGGCTCATCCCTCCCTCCCTTCACCCGTTTCCGCCCAGACTTCGGGAAACAACGCGCAGGTCATGGGGTCGCCGGGGCTCAGCCCATGACCTTCGATCGGCGGCGAGACGCGGCCGGGCCGGCTCGCGTAGCGGGTATCCTCGCCCAGCCAGCGGGTCGCATAGGCGCGGCGGCGGCGCGAGGTGGAACGGTTGCCGGGCGCCCCGTGGACGGTCAGCGCATGGAAGAAGATGCAGTCGCCCGGCGCCATGTCCCAGGAAAGGATCCGGTGCGCCCCGCGCTCGGCATCGAAGTCGGGCATATCCTCGAACCCATCGTCGCCCGCGACCAGCGCCGTGTTGTCGGTGTTGAAATAGCGCGGCCGGAAGCGCCGCCCCCAGCGGTGCGAACCGGCGATGTACTCGACCCCGACTTCGCGCGCCACGGGATCGAGCGGCAGCCAGATCGAGCCGATCATTTCGCCGTCGACCGGATAATAGGGCTGGTCGTGATGCCAGGGGGTCGGTGCCTCGGTCCGGGGCTCCTTCACCAGCAGGTGGTCGTGATAGAAGGCGATCCGCCTAGCCCCCAGCATCGCCGCCGCGATCGCCGCCGCCGGGCTTTCCTCGACGAAGCGGCGGCAATCGGGCCAGCGCCGCCAGAGCTGGAAATCGACGAAGAATTCGCCCGGTTCGCCATCGGGCGTGTTGTGGCGGACCATCGGGCCGGGCGCGGCCTTGTCGGCCTCCACCGCCCGGCGCAAGGCCTCGATCCAGGAGGTCTCGAAACACCGGCGAAGACAGACGGCGCCGTCGCGACGAAACGCCGCGATCGCCGCCGCGTCGACCCCGGCTGGAAGTTCTCGGCCCATCGCCATGGTACTCCCAAGCCTGGCGCCACGCCTCTCGAACGCGACCATTGCCGTAAGCGGCCAGCCGGTGCAAGTTGCAATTCGCGCCGTCGGCGATTCTTTGTTTTCCGGCGGTGGAACGATGTTCCAGTGCCTGCCCCGCGAGGCGATCGAAGTGTCCTTCCCCTTGGCCCACATCCTTCTTGCCGGCCTGCTGGCCCTCACCGGCCCCGCGCACGCCGAGAGCGTGCTGCGCGCCCAGGTCCACGCGCGCCTCGACACCCCCGACCCGTTCTGGAGCGGCTCCTACATCAGCCGGGATCACGGCTTCCTGGTTTTCGATACCCTGCTGGGGCGCGACGCGGCGCACCGGATCCAGCCGCAGATGGTCGAAAGCTGGACGGTGAGCGAGGACCAGCTCACCTACACGTTCCAACTCCGCGAGGGGCTACGCTTCCACGACGGCGCCGAGGTCACGGCGACCGATTGCGTCGTCTCGCTGATCCGCTGGTCGGCGCGCGACGCCATCGGCCAGGCGATCACGGACCGCGTGGCGGAGATGAAGGCGCTGGACCAGCGCCGCTTCCGGATCGCGCTGCGCGAGCCTTATCCCCTGTTGCTCTCCGCGCTCGCCAAGAGCAACGCGCCGGTGCCCTTCATCCTGCCCCGTCGCCAGGCCGAGCTGGATCCCTCGACCGAACTGAAAGCACCCATCGGCTCCGGTCCCTTCATCGCCGAGGCCGCGGGCGGTCCGCCCTCCCTCACCGCCCGCTATCGCCGCAATCCAGCCTATATCGCCCGCGAGGAGGCGCCAAGCGGCACCGCCGGCGGCAAGCGGGTTCTGGTCGACCGGCTCGAATGGCACCGCGTGCCGGACCAGGATGCGGCCCTGAATGCCCTGCTGGAGGGCCGCCACGACATGATCGCCGGCGTGCCCTTTTCGATGCTGGACCGTCTCGCGAAAGCGGCGAAGCGGAACATCTTCCTGCTGGCGACGGAGCCGGTCGGCCACCAGGCCTGGCTCCGGATCAACCACCTGCAACCCCCCTTCGACGACATTCGGGCTCGCCGGGCATTGCAGCTCCTGGTCGACCAGGCCCGTTACATGCGTGCCCTCGTCGGCGACCATCCGAGCTTCTACCGAAACTGCGCCGCCCTCTTCGGCTGCGACACGCCGTTGGCGACGGACGTCGGCGGCGACGCGGTGCTGAACCACGACCTCAGCGCCGCGAAGCAGCTGCTTCGAGCCGCCGGTTACAAGGGCGAGCCGCTGGTGCTGCTGCGGCCGGCGGGCATTCCCGACCTCGCGCGCCTCGGCGACGTCACCCGGCTGTTGCTGACCCGGGCCGGCGCCACGGTCGAGGTCGTGGAGACCGACTGGGACCACTTCGTCGCCAAACGCGCCAGCCGCGCGCCAGCGGCCCAGGGGGGGTGGAATCTCTTTCACACGCTCTGGAGCGCGGCCAACATCGCCGATCCGGAAACCAACATCGGCCTTTGGACCGGCTGCGCCGATGGCGCCTGGTTCGGCTGGCCCTGCGACGAGGCGCTGGAGCGCTTGCGCCGGAGCTACGCCACCACGGCCGAGGCCCAGGCCCGGATCGACATCGCCCACCGCGTCCAGGCGGGGGCGCACGAGCTGGTGACCCATGTTCCCTTGGGCGAATTCCGCCGCCCCATCGCTTACCGCGGCAACCTCGGGGGCTTCGTCGCCTCGCCCGTGCCCGTCTTCTGGAACATCGAGAAACGCTGAGCGATCAAGCCGCCGTCGGATGGCCGATGGTGAAGTCGTTGCGCCCGCCGCTCCGGTCCTCGCCCCTCGCCAGGATCAGCGGGCGGGTGTGATGCGCCGCCCCTCGCGAATCCGCTATGGGCACGTCGTGGTGGTCGTAATGGCAACTGGCCGGCATGAAACGCAACGCGTAACCGACCCGCCGCGCATCGCTTCCGTTGGCGAGGGAGCCGTGGGCCGAATAGATGTCGAAGATCGCCATCTCGCCCGCCTTCAACTCGAGGTCGACCGCGTCGGCCTCGTCGTACTGATCGGGGCGCAGCGTTTCCGGAATGATGACGCCCTCGCCGTCGTCGCGATAATGCTCGCCGATCTCGCCGGCCCGGTGCGAACCCCGGAGAACGCGCAGGCAGCCGTTCTCGCGGGTCGCGTCCTCCACCGCGATCCAAACGGAAGTGGTCGCCAACGGCTTGATCGGCCAGTAACGCCCGTCGCGGTGCCAGGGCACGATCCGGCCCGTGCCGGCCGGCTTGTGGAAGAGCGTCGAACCCCAGAGCACGAGATCCGCGCCGATCAACTCCGAGACCATGTCGAGGATATCCCCATGGGTCGCGACATCGCGCCACCCCGGCTCCGATTCCAGGCCCTGGAGGCCCGATCCCGGCACATGGGGCGAGGCCATCGGCTCATCCGGTTCCAGGTGTCCATTCCGCTCGATCAAGCGGTCGGTCATCTCGCGCAGCCGCGCGCGCGTGTCCTCGGGCAGGCGGTAGCGCGGCTTCAGGAAGCCGTCACGCCGGTAGGCGGCGACGTCTTCCGTGCTCAGGATCCCGGCCATCGACGCGCCCCTCAGGCGGCGTTCTGGCGGGCGTTGGAATCATCGAAGAGGCGCATGTTCTTCTCGACGTCGTAGGCGCCCTCCAGCAGGGTGGCGTGATCCCATTCGCTGCGGGGCACGTCGAAGAACTGGCCGCCATAAACGTGGATGGCGCCGGTCAGTCGCGGCAGCGGGTTGGTCACCGAGTGGATGATGTCGCGGCCAAAGGGGGCGCAGTCTTCCGGGCCCAGCGAGCGGGCGCCCGCCGCCTCTATCAGGCCGTCGTCGCGCTCCGCCAGGCGGCGCCAGTAGATGTTGTCCTCGCGCCCGGTATAGACGCCGATCACCGCCCACATCTCGTGATTGTGCGGCATGATGGTCATGCCGGGTCCCCAGACCACGTTGATGATGGTGAGGTCGTCGTCGGCGTGGATCTTGGCCACGCCGGCCTTCTCCGGCTCGCCCAGGCCCGCGAGCACGGCGCCGGGCTCGGAGACGGCGCGAGCCACGACCTCTCGCACGGCCTTGTGGCTGTCGTCCTCGGCCACGGACCGCTTGCAGTCCTCGATGAATCGCGCCAGCTCGAACATCGCCTTACTCCCCTGGTTATTCGCCGCGCCGATGATACGCCCTGGGTGCCCGGGACGGCAATCGCGCCATCAGCGGTTCAAATCGTTGAGCGGCAGGCCCGGCCGGGGCCACTCCATCGCCACCAACCTGCCGGTCGAGGAGAGCGTGATGTAGGCGGTGCGCAGGTCCGGGCCGCCGAAGCAGATGTTGGTGGCGAGGTCGTCCAGGGGCGTTTCCACGAACTCGGTGATGCCGCCCTCGGGCGCGATCACGGTGATGCCGCCCTTCAGGATCGTGCCGACGCAGACGTTGCCGGCCGAGTCGAGCGCCAGCGAATCGAAAAAGCGGAAATCGTCGACGCAGGCCAGCAGGGGTCTCCGCGACATAGAGGAAGCGCTCGTCGGCCGAGAGGCCGACGCCGTTCGGGTCCTCGATCGGGTGCACCACCTCGGTGACGGCGCCGCCGTCGGCGCGGGCGTAATAGATGCTGCCCCGGTCACGGTCGCGCCAGCGGGATTTGCCGTTCGGCAGCGCGATTGGCCCCTCGGGAAACCGCGGCCCGGTCGCGACGACCCGTTGCTCCGCCATCCACGTTGACCCGGGCGACGGCGCCCTCAGTAGGGCTCGCCGTTTTTCCGGGAAAAGCCGGCGGCCCCCTGGCCGACCTTCATGTGCAGGTCGATATCGGGGTAGTGGCACTCGTCGCCCGGCGAACGGTCGCCCACGACCAGAAAGACCGCGGGCGCGTCCGTGTTGTTCACCAGCTGGTGGCCGTCGCCGTCGGCGGCGGGGAAGCCCGCCGTCATGCCGGGGCCGAGGATCTCCGCGCCGGCATCGGTGACCAGCGTCGCCTCGCCCTCGAGCATATAGACGAATTCGTCCTGCTTGGTGTGCCAGTGGCGTTGCGACGAGGCCGCGCCGGGATCGAGGGTGACGATATTGACGGCGAAATTAATCAGGCCGAGCGGGTCGGTCAGACGGCGGACGCGGCGCCCCGCGCTCGGTGCCTTGAAGGCGTCGGGATAGGAGGCGCCGACGCCCTCCGCCACCGTCGTCGGATCCAGGATATTGGCCATGTTCGTTCCTCCTCTCGCGCGAGCCTAACTGAAAGCCACGTCGGTTCAAGCAGGGGGCCGGACGCGCAGGCGGGCCTCAATCTCCGCGCACCAAGTGGCGTCGCGCAGCCAGATCTCCTCCGGCCAGAGCGTGCGCCGCCGCAGCCGGCGGCTCATCGTCAGCGGCTCGACCGCCGGGCAGCGAGTGTAGCCGGCCTCCAGCAGCGGCACCAGTTCCACCGGCATCATCCGGGGCGACAGCGCGATCGCCGCGAAGCGGCGCCGGCGAATCAACTCGCCGTAGAAGCGGAGCGCCCAGTCCTTGTCCTCGCCCCCCGCCCACGCCGGCGGGCAGTGGCGGTGGAACTGGCAAAGCTGCTGGATCGGCGGCAGCGCCCGGCCGCCTTCGAGGCGGCGATCGAAATGCCCCCAGGTCATGCTCCAGGTAGGCCCGTCCGCTTCCGTCATCACCCTCTCGAGCGCCCGATAAGCGGCCCGATCCACCGCCGTCGGCCTCCAGAGGTTGCGCAGCCCCCCAATTTCAACGTTGCCGATCGACACGCAGATCGCCGCCAGAACGGCGAGCGCGGCGAGCGACACCCCCCTGTCCGCCGCGCCCCACAGACAGGCGGCGACGGGAATGGCGCCGAGCAGGCCGGCGAAGACGATGGGCAGGGCGAAGTTGGCGGCGAGGCCGCCCGCCTTGCCGGCCGACAGTACGGCCATCGCCAGGGCCACCAGATAACCGAGCAGCAGCGCGGCCGTGGCCCGCCCGGCCGTCTCGTCGCGGCCCGCCGCCAGCCAGGCGAGCGCCACGGGTCCGACCAGCAGGATCGGCGCCTGCAGCATCACGCCCAGATGCACGCCGGGGGCGATTCCCAGCTCGAAGCGGTGGGCGCCCGGTACGTGCAGGATCCACTCGGCATAGGCCTGGCCGAAGAACCAGGCCGCCGCCAGGTTGGCTAGGCCGAGCCCCAGCAGGGCGGCCCCGGCGGCGGCGAAGTAGCGCCGGTTGGCGAAGCCGAGCAGGAACAGAACGCCCACCAGCGCCCCCGCCGTCTGCTTGACGAAGAAGGCGGCGACGGCCAGCAGGACGAGGGCCACCAGCTTCGCCCACCCCTCCCCCGGCCAGGCGGCGAGCACGACGAAGGCGACGACGGCGAACAGCAGCAAGGCCTCGACCCGCGCCAGATCGATCCAGCCGTGCAGCAGCGAAATGCACACCGCAAAGCCGAGTCCGAGCAAGCTCGCCCCCCGGACCCGGAAGACCCGGCGCCCGACCGTGGCGACGGCGAGGGCCGAGAGCGCCACCAATGCCCAGGAACCGGCGCGACCCTGGAGCAGCGACCAGTCGGCTACAACGTCCCAGAGGCGAACGAAGAGGTAGTAGAGCGGGGTATAGATCTCCGCCGCGTCGAACGGGTCCGGCGTCGCGTAGAGACGGGAGATATCCTCGGCAATTAGGCCCCGGATGTAGAGCGTCACCGCTTCCTGGTGATCCAGCACGCCCGGAAAGCCGAGCCGCGCGGCGACCACGGGCAGCGCGAAAATCGCGACATAGGCCGCCAAGCCGGCGATGATGGCGGTGACGGCCGTCCGCCCGGTCACCGGCTCATTGACCCAATTGCCCATGAAATCTCGCGCGCCCGTCTTGTCCCGCGCGCTCCGGCGCCGCCCGGGCGGCATTATAGGTCAGTCGCGGAGCCTATGCAGCGGAGCGGAGCAGGCCTTCGACCGTCTCGTCGACGCTCGGTGGCAAGAGCCCGAACTCGCCCGCCTCGCGCGACATGTCGAGGGTGCTGTGCGGAGGCCTGGCCTCGGCGGGATGCGCCCGGGGATCGGCGGCGAGGAGGTGGACCAGATCAGCGTCGGCGCCAAGGCGGCCGGCGATCCTCAGGGCCAGATCGGCATAGCTCACGTCCCCCGCGCCGCTCGCCTGGTAGATGCCGGCGCCGCGCGCCCGGACAATTCCCTCCAGCAGGCGCGCGACGAGATCGCGGGAGACCGGCGCCAGATACATGTCGTGGAACGCTTCGACGGCCGCCGCCCGGGCCAGACGCTCGATCCAGCCCGCGATCAAGGCGTTGTCGGGGTCGAGCACCTTGCTCAGGCGCAGCACCGCCCCCGTGGCGCCCAGGGCGCGGACGCCGGCCTCGGCCAGGGCCTTCTGCCGGCCATATTCGGTACGCGGGCAAACGCCCGCCTCCCTCAACCGGCGCGGCAGGCGGCCGTCGAACACCTTGTCGGTCGAGAGCAGCACGACATGGGCGCCCCCGGGCGGCGAGATGGCGGGCGAGCCGCAGCGTGCCGGCCACGTTGGCGCGCGCCGAAGTGTGCGGATCGGCGGCGCAGTCGCCGAGCCGCGCGACGGCTGCGGCGAGGATCGCCGCGTCGACGTCGTGCAGCGAGTCGCTCTCGGGATCGAAGGTCGCGAGATCGAGGAAGGGCCGTCCGGCACCGGGCCGCCGCGTCGTCGCCACGGTCTCGATGCCGGCGGCACGGAAGTGCGCTTCGACGCCGCGCCCGATCCAGGAATCGCCGACGACGATCAGGACCCGGCGCGGCCCCGTCATGCCGGGCGCGGCCCGCAGCAGAGCCCGAGATAGTAGTGCGCCATCGGCCAGTAGCCGGTGTGGACCACCTCGTCGTTCATCGAGAAGACGAAGACCTGGCGGAAATGCCGCGCCAGCACGGTCTTCAGGGCCGGGCCGTCCTTGCAGTTGACGTGGCCGGCGATGCTTTGGGGCGAGGCGTGGACCTGGCTGGCGAGCGAGGGCATGCCGATGATCGCGACGCCGTCGGCGTGAAGCGAGGCGACGAGATTGGCGAGGAAGCGATCCTCGGCTTCCGCCGGAATGTGCTCCAGCACGTCGAGGCTGTAGGCGGCATCGAAGCCGCCGCCATGGGGGCCGGAGAGCATGTCGTGCACCGCCAGCTCCAGCGGCCAGTCGGGGTGGCGGCGTTCGCGGGCATCGAGGCTGTAGGCGGCATCGAAGCCGCCGCCATGGGGGCCGGAGAGCATGTCGTGCACCGCCAGCTCCAGCGGCCAGTCGGGGTGGCGGCGTTCGCGGGCATCGGCGATGAACACGGGGTCGAGGTCGATCGCGGTGACCCGCCCCACCTCCTGCTGCACAATTCGGGTGGCGAAAGCATCGGCGCAACCGACCTCCAGCACCCGGTCCATTCCCGAAAGCATCTTGGCCACGAACTTATAGCGGGCCATGACGAAGGCGAGGCGTTTGGGATCCTCGTGCCAGACCTGGTTGCTCATGACGCCAAGGCGGGCGATGCCCGCCTCGTCGGCGACGCGCAGGCAATCCTCGTACTGGGCCTCCTGGGTCCGGGCCGTCATGGGCGGTTCTCCCCTTCGCTCACTCGAAATATATGCAGCCATAGTCGCCGTCGTAGCCGGCTTGCGCGAAGGCGAACTCCCACTCCTCGGGCTTGAGGAAAGCCCGACAGGTGAGTTGCCAGTACAACAGATTCACCTTCTCCCTCTCGTCGCGGTAGGATTCCATCGTCACGTGCTTCGGCCCTCGCCCGACCCGCTGCATTTCGCCGAGCGCGGCATGAACCTCGAAATTATGAAGATTGTGCAAGGTATTGATCGAATATACGAAATCGAAGCTGTCATCCGGCCAGGGCAATGCCGTGGCCGAGCCCCGCCGCAGGGTCTCTCGGAGCTCCGGCTTCGCGTTGCGGATAGCGTAGTCGGAGAGGTCGATGCCGGCGACGTCCGCGCCCTCCAACACCTGGGTGAATTCGTAAAGCAAAAATCCCTTGCCGCAGCCGACGTCGAGAATTCGGACGCCCGGCGCCAAGCCGTAGTGCGCCGCCATGGCTTCGGCCACCCGGCGCCAGCGGCCGTCGTAGCGGTAACCGCCATAGCCGTGACGACGGTCGCCGTCCCAATAGTCCTCTCCGTAATGGACCGCCACCTCGGCGCAGGCCGCCTTGTCGTGCGCCACCACGCGCTCCAGGTAGTCTCGCGAGGTTGCCGTATGGAGGCAGCCGACGAAATCAACGTAGCTCATTGCCGCGCGCCCACCGTCATATCGGACGTCAGGCCGTCCAGCAGCAGAATGTCTTCCAGCCGCCGTACGTCGTCCTCGTCGCGCACCACGATACCCTCGAGCGCGCCGTGCAGATCCGCGCCCGCGCCGAGGACCCGCTCGTAGATCCGCCAGCGCCGCTCGGCGCGGCGGGGCAGCATGAAAACGCTGAACAGGATGACCCCCTCGACCCGGTCCACTTCGTCCAGCACCGTCTCCAGGGTCATGTAACAGCCGTCCATGGCGTATTCGGTGGCGCTCAACAGGAAGTCCAGGCCGTTCCGGCGAGCGTGGTCGCGCACCACCAGGTTCTGCACGTGCTGCGGCCAGAGCTGCCCGCGCACCGTCCTGGAGGCGATATACCCCCGGTGGCAGCGCCGGTTCCGCCGAGGCGCCGTCGTCGCGACGTCACCTTGGGCCTCAGTCATCGAACCCTCCCGGCATCCGGTGCTCCATGCCGAGGCGGCTGGCGGCGCGGATGGTGATCGGCTCGAAGAATTCGCCCAGCCGCTTGCCGGCATAGGGCGAGAACAAGCTCTTGAAGCGGCAGTTCATCGACCAACGGGTTTCCGCCTCGGCGTTGACGATGTTGCCGTGCATCAGGTTCTGGCTGAACAGCAGCGCGGTGCCGTAGGGCACGTCCAGCCAGATCACGTCCTCGCGGATCGCCTCGAACAGATCACCCGTGCTGGCGCCCTGGAAGCGTTCAAAGCCGGCCTCGTGGTGGCGCGCGGCCTGGGGCGGCAGCAGATACATGCTCTTGGTCCGGTGACAGTCCACGAGCGGCAGCCAGACCACCACCTCGAAGGGTGAATCGTCGTTCCAGACGTCGGCGTGCACCGGCAGCAGCGCGCCATCGTCCCCCGGCAACTGCACCGAGAGGTTCAGCCGGCGCTGCATCGCCAGCTCGTTGCCGACCAGGGTTTCGAGGGCGGGACGGGCCAGTTCGAAATAGTCGCGCCGGATCTCCGGGTCAGTTTGCAGCCCCTCGATGATGGCGAGCTTGAAGGCATTGAGTTCGCCCGGTCCGACCTCGTGGTGGATCCCGTTCAGGAAGCGGCCCGGGTCTTGCGGAACAGGTCGCTTCAGGTGGGCGGCGGCCAGGGTCGCGACCGCCAGGCGCAGCCGGTCCAGCCGGTCCGGGTCCGCCACGGGCCGGATCGCGTGACCGTCGCGCAGGAAAGCGTGGTGAAGGTCCACTTCCGATGGCGCGAGGAAGCCCGCCGACGCCCGTTCCAAGGCCAGCATCAGGCCGCCCGCCGCGCGGCGAGGAACCGGTCGGCGGAGTGTGTGCGGCGGTGACAAATTAGACCACGGAAGCGGCGGGATTTGCCCGGCTGCGGGCGGAGTAAAACTCTGCCACCTGTAGCCTTCGATCCTTTTCGGGATGGAAGGTGGGAGGATGTATACCGTGGACCTTTATCTACGCGTTCGGCTGGCGTGCCATGTTGATGGGCTGAGTCAGCGAGAGGCGGCGAGTCGGTTTGGCATAGCGCGAGAGACGGTGAGGAAGATGCTCGGGCACTCGGAGCCGCCTGGCTACCGCCGCCGCCAGCCACCGAAGCGCCCGAAGCTGGACCCCTTCAGGGATATCATTGACCGTATTCTGGAAGAGGACCGAACGGTTCACTGCAAGCAGCGCCACACGGCGAAGCGGATATTCGAGCGTCTTCGCGACGAGCATGGCTTTGCGGGCAAACAGACCATCGTCAAGGATTACGTCCGGGAACGGCGCCGTCGCCAGCGTGAGATGTTCGTGCCGCTGGCGCACCCTCCGGGTCACGCCCAGGCGGACTTTGGCGAGGCGGATGCGATCATCGCCGGCGTCAAGCGGCGGGCGCATTTTTTCGCCATGGACCTTCCCCACGGCGATGCCTGCTTCGTTGCGGCCTACCCGGCGGCGGCGACGGAGGCCTGGCTGGACGGCCACAACGGGGCCTTCGCCTTCTTCGGCGGCATTCCCCAATCGATTCTCCACGACAATGACAAGTGCCTGGTGTCGCGCATCCTGCCGGACGGCACGCGGCAACGAACGCGAGCGTTCAGCGGGCTTCAATCCCATTATCTGTTCCAGGATCGATATGGCCGCCCCGGCAAGGGCAATGATAAGGGCAAGGTGGAGGGGCTGGTCGGTTACGCCCGCCGGAACTTCATGGTTCCCATCCCCCGGTTTGCGAGCTGGGACGCCTTCAACGCTCACCTGGAACATCAATGTCGGAGACGGGAAAGCGACGTCTTGCGCGGCCATCGCGAGACCATCGGCGAGCGGTTCGGATGCGACCGGGAGAAGCTGATGGAATTGCCGCCGGCGCCTTTCGAGGCCTGCGACAAGGAGGGCACGCGGGTCAATTCGCTCTCCCTGGTGCGCTATCGGGGCAACGACTACTCGGTGCCCGTCGCCTACGGTCACCAAGAGGTCTGGGTCCGTGGCTACGTGCACGAGGTGGTCATCGGCTGCGCCGCCGAGGTCATCGCCCGGCACCCACGCTCTTACGAACGAGAGGACCTGATCTTCGAGCCGATCCACTATCTGGCCTTGCGGGAGCGGAAGATCGGTGCCCTCGATCAAGCCGCCCCGCTGGCCGGTTGGAAGCTGCCCGAGGCGTACGCCAACCTGCGCCGCTTGCTTGAAGCCCGCATGGGCAAGGCCGGCAAGCGGGAGTACGTGCAAGTGCTCCGTCTTCTGGAGACCTTTGCCCTTGAGGAGGTGCACGGTGCCATCCGCGATGCCCCGCGGTTAGGCGCCATCGGCTATGATGCGGTCAAGCACCTGGTGCTGTGTCGCGTCGAGCGTCGACCCCCCCGGCTCGACTTGAACGTTTATCCCTATCTGCCGCGGGCCCAGGTGACCACCACATCCGCCGCCAGCTACATGAGCCTGCTGGGCGGAGCGGCGCCGTGAGCGACACGCCGCAGGTGTTGCTGGCCCATCACCTGAAGGCCCTCAAGCTGCCGACCTTCCTCAGGGAGTACGACAAGCTGGCTCGCCAGTGTGCCAGCGAGGGCGCCGACCACGTGCGCTACCTGCTCCGCCTGGCCGAGCTGGAACTGATCGACCGCGAGCGCCGCATGGTCGAGCGGCGAATCAGGCAAGCGAAGTTCCCGACCGTCAAGAGCTTGGACAGCTTTGACTTCAAAGCGATCGCCTCGCTCAACAAGGCGCTGGTCCTCGAGCTGGCACGATGCGAGTACATCGAGCGCCGGGAGAATGTGATCGCTCTGGGCAATTCCGGCACCGGCAAGAGTCACATTGCGCTCGGCCTCGGCCTTGCCGCCTGCCAGAAGGGCCTGTCGGTCGGCTTTACCACCGCCGCCGCCCTGGTCCACGAGCTCATGGAGGCGCGCGATGACAGACAGCTGCTGAGGTTCCAGAAGAAGCTCGCCAACCTCAAGCTCCTCATCATCGACGAGCTGGGTTTCGTGCCGCTCTCCAAGACCGGCGCCGAGTTGCTGTTCGAGGTGTTCAGCCAGCGCTACGAGCGTGGCTCGATCCTGGTGACCTCCAACCTGCCATTCGACGAGTGGACGGAGGTTTTCGGCTCAGAACGCCTGACGGGGGCGTTGCTGGACCGCCTGACCCACCACGTCCATATCCTGGAAATGAACGGCGAAAGCTTCCGCCTCAAGCAGAGCCGAAGAAAACAGAAACCCGCAAAAAGCGCCTGAGCGGCATCCGCTTGCCCCCGTGGGCCCACAGGCCCCTCCCACGCGCGCCGCGGCCTTTGCCTGCTGAGGGGCAGTCCACGCCGCGCGTGGGTCCCTCCCGTGGACTACGGGGACAAGCTCCTCACCGAACCAAAGTGGCCCACTTTTGCTCCGCCACATGGCCGGGTTTTACTCCGCCGTTGACAGTGGACCGTTTTCCTGCATCCGGCGCAGCGCCGGCTCGTGGAGAGCGAATACAGCGGCCCGGCCCGTGTCTCGGGATCGGCCGGCACCGGCAAGACGATCGTCGCGCTTCACCGCGCCGTTCACCTCGCCCGCGCACATCCTGATGCGCGGGTCCTCCTCGCCACCTTCTCGGACACGCTCGCGAACGCGCTGCGCGTGAGGCTCGGGCGCCTGATCCACAACCAGCCGATGATCGCCGAGCGCCTCGAGGTGCATTCAATGAGCGGCATCGGTCAGCGGCTGTATGAGGCCAACTTCGCGGAGTCCACCTTGGCCACCGAAGGCCAGCTCTGGGCGATGATCGACCGGGCAGCCGCTGAAGTCGGAGAGCACGCTTTCAGTCAGCATTTTCTCTGGACCGAATGGAGCAGGGTAGTCGACGCGTGGCAGCTGGACAGCTGGGAGGACTATCGCGACGTGATGCGGCTGGGTCGCAAGACCAGATTGGCAGAAGCGCAGCGCGCGGTGCTCTGGTCGATCTTCGCCAAGGTGCGCGATGGCCTCGATGAGAGAGGGCTTCTCACGGAGCCCCGCATGTTCCGGCGCCTGGAGCAGCATGTCGTTGAGGCAGCGCATCCGCCGTTCGAGTTTTGCGTCATCGACGAGGCCCAGGACATCGGCGTGGCGGAGCTGCGCTTTCTTGCTGCCATCGGCGGCGGCTGCCCTGACAGCCTGTTCTTCGCCGGCGATCTCGGCCAACGCATCTTTCGCACGCCTTTCTCTTGGCGCGCACTGGGCGTCGACGTGCGTGGGCGCTCGCACACCTTGCGCATCAACTACCGGACCTCCCATCAGATCCGACGGCAGGCGGATCGCTTGCTGCCACCGGAGCTCGCCGACGTGGATGGCATCACAGAGCGGCGCGGCGGCACCGTCTCCGCCTTCAATGGGCCTGAGCCCAGCATCAGGGTTCTTGATTCGCCCGACGAGGAGGCCGCTGCCATCGCCGCTTGGCTCACCGCGCTCCGGCAGGAGGGCTTCGCGCCGCATGAGATCGCCGTGTTCGTCCGATCCGAGGCCGAATTATCGAGGGCACAGGGAGCGGTCCTCCTGGCCGAGCTGAATTCGAACGTATTGAACGAGCGCTCGGAGGGGGCGTCGGACAGGGTGGTGATCGGCACGATGCATCTCGCCAAGGGGCTGGAGTACCGTGCTGTGTCGATCATGGCCTGCGACGACGAGGTCCTGCCGCTGCAGTCGCGCATCGAGAACGTCGCTGACGAAGCCGACCTGGAGGACACCTACAGCACCGAGCGTCACCTGCTCTACGTGGCCTGCACGCGCGCCCGCGATCATCTCCTTGTGACGGGCGTCGAGCCAGCGTCCGAGTTTCTCGACGACCTACGGATGGATACGTGAGATGGTCAGTTGGGGGCAACGACAGACGGTTAGCTGTCTGCCAGCTCTGCAACGCGGACGCTGCCGCGGATCCCGGAGCTTGTCGGGATGGTCGAGAAGGCGGGCGGTGCGGTCATACCAACAGTGTCCAGGAGTTGTCTTGGGTTTACAACAAAGCGGTACCGGTATGGTACCTAGAGGAAACTGGGCAGTTGCTCCTAAAATGGAAATCCCCGCTATCCTTGTGAGATAACGGGGAAATTATGGTTGCAGGGGCAGGATTTGAACCTGCGACCTTCAGATGATGAGGAACTATATCGAGTCTGTGAGCCGATAGAAGCGTCTCTGGCAGGCTAACAGGGTTTGGTCGGCAGCCGCGAGAGACGAGCCCGCGCCGGCCTCATGTCGGGGGCGTCCGGTCCATGAGCGCCTCGATGCGGTCCGCGATGCGCCGGGCCGGCTCGCGCAATTGCCCGATGGTCCAGTCGGCCGCATAGCCCTCGGTCACGTCGTTGGGCGGAGCGTGGTTCACCAGCCGCCTGGTCAGTGGAAACGGCGGCGGCGCCCTCTCCCTGGACGCGCACCGCCGCCCTGCTCCCGGCCAGCCTCTCGCTCTCGCCGGCGTTCAGGCGCGCCCGCGCGGCGCAGCAAACCGATTGCGGCGGGACGCGGACGGCCGGGCGCCGGTGGGACGCCCCGGTCCCATGGAGATCGGAAGGCTTCGAGGGATGCCGGGCGTGGCGCGCCGGCGGGAGGCTAAGCCGCCGGCGACGCGGGCTCCGGCCGGGTCATCATCAGCGCCTCGATCCGGTCGGCGATGCACTGAGCGGGCTCGCGCAACTGCGCGATGGTCCAGTCCGCCGCGTAGCCCTCGGTGACGTCGCTCGGCCGGGCATGATTGACCAGCCGCTTGGTCAGCGACAGCGGCAGGAGAAGATCGCGCTCGGCAACCGTGATGAAGCAGTTGCGCAATCCGTGGAACCAGAACTTCTCGCCGCCGGTCCGGCTGATCGCCTCATACATATGAGACAAGTCCGCAACGCGGCCCGAGCGGCTGATGCGGGAGGGGAAGACCCAGCCGTCCGACGCCTCGCCGTTCTCCGACCGGCGGCGCTCCAGTATCGCGGCGAGCTGCCGGGTGATGGGCAGCTCGAGCGGGACCCCGGTCTTGGTCTCGTCGACCCGGAACAGGCGCTTCGCCATGTCCACGCGCTCCCAGCGCAGGGTGAGCACCTCGCCGATGCGCATGCCGGTGTAGAGCCCGAACCACAGCGCGTCGCGGGCGGCCGGCGTCGGCACCTCGGCCTCGATGCCGGCCCGCCAGCACGGCAGCACCTCGACCGGCGAGGAAATCCTGCGCCGTCTCTTGGGATGGTACTTGCCGCCGCCGGCGAACCACAGCTCCACCGGGTTGCGCAAGCCCTCGATGTCGATGCAGAAGCGGCGGTAGATCGAGCGCAGCAGCTTCACCGAGCGGTTGGTCAGCGACCAGCCGCACTCCTCGCTGATGCGGTTGAACAGCTCCTCCACGTCGCGGCGGGCGATGCTGTCGAGCGGGCGCGTGCGCAGGCTCCCGAGACGAAGCCTGAAGTCGGTGCGGTAGATCTCGACCGTGGTCGGCGCCAGGTTGGGGTTGGCCTTCATGTAGTCCTCGAAGGCCTGTTGCAGGGTGGGCATGGCGCGGGCCTGGGCGCGCTCGCCTGCCGGATCGCCGCCGCTCGCGACCTCGCCCAGGACCTTGTGGGCCTCGCGCCTGGCCTGCTCCACTGATATCCTGCCGTAACGGCCGATGACGACCCGCTTGTTGGGCGCCCTGCGGCCGCCGTCGCCGGTGCGGTAGTTGACGAGGAAAGCCTTGACGCCGGAGGGCTGGACGCGGACGCCGAAGCCGGTGAGCTCGCGATCCCAGAACACCGTGTCGCGCTCGACGCTCAGCGTCGCGACGGTGCGGTTGGAGAGCGTCCTGTATTGCAGTACCGCCATCGCTTACGCCGCCTCGGCGTCTTGCGGCGCCAGGTGGGCGCCGATGCTGTCGCCGGTGCGGGCGGCGGCGGCCTTCTCGGCGTCGTGCACGAGATGGGCATAGCGGGCGGTGGTGCCGACCCTGGAGTGCCCGAGGATCCGGCCGATCATGGTCAGGCTCTCGCCGAGCGCGAGCGCGCGGGAGGCGTGGGAGTGTCGGAGATCATGGACGCGCACGCCGTCCAGTCCGGCATGCACCTGGATGCGGTTCCAATAGTAGGTGAGATCCGGCAGGCAGGCGCCGGGCTTCTTGCTCCGAATGACCCAGGGATTGCCCTCGACCCGTTCGATGCCGTCAAGCACCTTCAGAGCCGGCGTCGTCAGCGGCACCATGCGCGGGCCCCGCTTCCCGTTCCTGAGCCGGAACTCGCCCGCCGTGCGGTCGACGTCGTCCCAGCGCAGGGTGAGGATTTCAGACTTGCGGCAGCCGGTCAGCATCAGCAGCCGGATCGCCGCCACCGCAGGGCGGGTCTCCGAGCCGTCCCGGAGGATTTCGTCAAGAACCCGCCCGAGACACGCGAATTCCTCGGCGCTCAGGAAGCGTTCCCGCTTCTCTTCCTTGTAGCGCTTGACGTGCAGACACGGGTTCGAGCCGTCGGCACGGAAGCCCCATATCTCTGCCAAGGAGAACATCTTGGAGAGCACTCCGAGCGTCCGGTTGGCCTGGTAGGGGGTCTCTCGCAGCGCGTGATGCAGCTCGGCGATGTCGCTGCGCTTGATGTCCTTCACCTTGCGCGCGCCGATCCGGGGGTTGATGAAGAACTTCACCGAGCGGCCGTACTCGTAGGCGGTGCTCGGCTTGCAGTGGTTCGGCACGTATTCCTCAAGGAACCTCTTGCCGAGCTGCTTCATGGTCGGGGCCTCCCGCTGGGGCCATGTCGACGGAATTACCATTGTGTTGACTGGGGGTTGACACAATTTTTAGACCGGAGACATGGAAACTCGTATATCTATAACCAATTGATAGTACAGATATAATTTATGATGGACCTAGATTTTTGAAAATGTCGATTAGATTGTTGGTGAAGGTGAGTCGGACCCGATTTCCTTGGACACAGAATTGGCTTAATCGAAGTGTCCAAGGAGGACCGGAACATGGCCGATAATTTTGAGAAGAAAGTTGCTGTTGATGGGCCTGTGGTAAATGCGGGCGAGCTTGGCTCGTCCACGTTTTCCCCAGGCCAGGCTTTGCCGGCAGGCCCGCTGGGACTTGGCCAGCGATGGACGGTGGCGCGCAAGCGTGAGGTCGTTCCGCGGCTTTTGCGTGACGAGCCGGTGCAACTTCTGTCGCGCCAGTTGGGCGTAGAGATCTTCCGGCTCGAGCAGTGGCGTGAGAAAGCGATCGGCGGGATCGACGCCTCGCTCAAGCAACGCAAGGGCGATCCGGTGCAGGCGGAACTGGATAGCGCCATGAAGCGGATCGGAGAGTTGACCATGCAGGTGGAACTGCTGGAGGCCAAGACGGAGACCTTCGGCCCTTTGGGGCGGCGGAGGTCGCGGCGATGAGTGCCGCCACCTCGCCCGGCACGGGTCTGGCCTACGGCCTGCGGCGGGTCTGCGCCGCCTGGGGCATGGCCCGCTCCTCGTTCTACGCCATGACCTCCGGCCAGCACGCCGAGCAGCCGCCGGCAAAGCGTCGGGGACCGAAGCCCGCGATCTCGGACCAGGCGCTGCTGGTGGCGATCGAAGCCGACCTGGAGGCATCGCCCTGGGAGGGCGAGGGCTACCGCAAGGTCTGGGCTCGGCTTCGGGTCTGTCGCGACATCCGGGTTGCCCGCAAGCGGGTGCTCCGCCTGATGCGCGAGAACAATCTGCTCTCGCCCCATCGCTGCCGCCGCCGTGGCGGCAATCCCCATGACGGTGAGATCATCACTCATGCCCCGAACCTCATGTGGGGCACCGATGGCGTTCGGGTGTTCACGGTGGACGACGGCTGGGGCTGGATCTTCACCGCCGTCGAGCATTGGAACGCCGAGTGTGTCGGCTGGCATGTCTGCAAGCGCGGCGACCGCTTCGCCGCCCTGCAGCCGATCTCCATGGGGCTTGCCGGGCTGTATGGCTCGACCGCGGCCGGCGCGGCTCGGGGGCTGGCCTTGCGGATGGATCACGGCTCCCAGTATCTGTCGGACCACTTCACCAACCAGATCAAGTTCTGGGGCATCCAGCCGTCCTACGCCTTCGTCGCCGAGCCCCAGACCAACGGCGTCGCCGAGCGGTTCAATCGCACGCTGAAGGAACAGATCATCCATGGTCGCATCTACCGCAACATCGCGGAGCTGCGGGACGCCGTCCGCGACTTCGTCGAACTCTACAATGCCCAGTGGATCGTCGAAAAGAACGGCTACCTGAGCCCCGCTCAAGCTCGTCAGGCGTGGCACGCCGCGATCTCAATCAGGCCCGCCGCGTGAGACAAACTTGTGTCCAAGGAACCGGGTGCGCCACAATTGTTGGTGAAGGGCACGGCGAGGTTGGCGAGGAAGCGTGGCGCGTCTTCCTTGCGCGCCTGAAGACGTAGGAGAAGGTTGTGGCCGGTACGGCGCGGCTTGCGTCCCCGGCGCTTGGCCTGGCCCTCGGCCGGTGCGGGGCCGAGCGGGGGCTGGGCCTCGTGAAAGCGGATGCCCTCGGCCGTGATGGCGTCCCACCATCGTCGGAAGCCTTCGACGAGGCTCGGTTGCAGCGCCACGCCCCGCTCCCGGGCGAGGTTTGCCGCGTGGCAGGCACGGCGGAGCAGCCTTTGCATCTTGCGCGCCCAGCCTTCCTTCTCGATCTCGATCAGGGCTTGCAACTCTCGAAGGTGATGGGCGTTGCACAGCGCATGGTCCACGCCTTGCATCGTGAAGTACGGCTTCCCGTGGTCGTGCACGACGGGCGACGCCATCGAGCAGGCTGCCGCGCCCGGCCGAGACCCGGTGGAAGGTCAGCCCGGCACTCGAGGCGACGTGCAGCCATTGGGTCCGCCCGCCGACCCGCAAGCCGGTCTCGTCCATGTGCTTGACCGGCGCCGATTTCACCAAGTCGCGGATCACCTCGACGACGCCTTCGAAGCGCCGGGCGCGGCTTCGGCCCATCCGCGCGACGGTCGCCGGAACCAGGGCGACGGCGAACAGATCCGCCATCAACTCGGCCAGACGATCTTCGGGCAAGAGCTGGTCGTGCGACAGGTAGACCACCATGGCCCCGATCCGCGCGCCATACCGCACCGGGCCGGTGACGCCAGCGGGAAAGGCGGCCCTGGTTTGCCTGCCACATCGCCCGCAACGGCAACGATGCGCCCGATGCTCCATGACCACCAGGGGCCGGGGCTCGGGCAGATCGAAAACCTGGCGGGCGCCATGGCCGGTGGACATCTCCGGCGTCAATCCCGAACCACGGTTCGGGCAGGTCTCGGGATAATGATCGGTAATCGCGTCGGGTTCGGCGACTTGGCGCGGGGTCTCGCCCTCGTGGCCCTTCTGCCCGCCCGGCTTGCGGCCCGACTTCTCGCGCAGGCTCCCGGTGCGCCGCCGCTTCTGCTTCCCCGCCGGCGGCTTGCTCAGTCCATCGCTGGACGGCGGCTTGCCGCTGTTGGTGCTGTTCAGGCCGAGCCGGCGCTCGAGTTGGTCGAGCCGTGCCGCCAGAGACAGCACCAAATCGATCAGTTCGTCTTTCGACAAGAGGGCAAGGGCTTCACGATTCATTGGATTCTTGAATCGCATCACCCCTGCTTGTCAATCAAAACCTAGGCATTCAGTCCATCAAACCTAAAAATCTGCCCGTCCGTCCTATCCAGCCGCTCGGCCATCGGCTACCTGTGCAGTTACCATTGACCGGCCATATCACGTGTTATCGACACTCCGGCGAGGTGCGCTTGACTAGATTCCCGTCATCGATCATGATCGACCAAACGCGTGACCAACATCATGCCCATGGTCGACCAGCTGTCGAGCGTTGGTGGTGCCCATCATCGACTCGGCGACATTTGCTCCGCTCGACATTCGCGTAGGGCGCCGACCGTTGGAATTGAACCAAAATGAGGAAATGAGGGGAAAGAGCTCATGAGATCGATATTGCGAATTGGATTCGCCGGCGCTTTTGCCGCCGCCTGCGTATTATCGCTCGGTACCAATTCGGTTTCCGCGCAAACCATGGATTGCATGGCGCCGCCGCCGTCGGATCAGGACCTGACCCTGATCGCGGCCTACGCGGCAAGCCCGCCGGCGGTCGACGAGATCGCCTTCACCATGGAAACCGAGAACATCATGTACAACACGTACGGCGGTGATCTCATGCAGTACGTGTCCGTGTGGTATCCCGAGCACAATACCTGCGGCGCCGGCGTCAATCAGGAAGGCGAGAAACAGGTCACCGGACGTTGGGCCGAGAGCTGGGAAGAATCCGAGAACGGTACGATCTGGCGCTTCAAGTTGCGCAAGGACATCGTCAGTTTCGCCGGAAACAAAATGACCTGCGAGGATCATCGCTGGAGCTGGGAACGCGGCTTCGAGATGAAGGCGGTCAAGTTCTTCTTCACCAAGGTACTGTTGATCGAGACGGTCGGCGACGTGACCTGTCCCGATCCCCATACGGTTCAGTTCAAGATCACGGCCAAGAACCCGTTGTTCCTGCAGCTGCTCGCCATGAACTATTACGGTGGCGTATTCGATTCGGTGGAAGCGAAGAAGCACGCGTCGACCGACGATCCCTGGGCCAAGGAATGGCTGAAGAGCCATACCGCCGGCTTCGGGCCCTATCATCTGCAGAAGCACATTCCGGGCCAGGAACTGATCCTGGTTCGCAATCCGAACTACAAGCCCCGGCCGGCGATCGCCAAGGTCATCGCCAAGATCGTGCCGGATTCCGCGACCCGGCTGGCGTTGATCAAGCGTGGCCAGGTCGACTACGCGATGCGCCTGCGCCAGCGCGAATATCGCGAGGTCGCGAAGGATCCGAGCCTGCAGGTCGCCTTCCACCCGGGAAACTTCATCCCCTACTTCGGCATGGTGCAGACCAACAAGATCATGGCCAAGGTGGACGTGCGGCGGGCGCTGGCCTACGCGGTGCCCTACCAGGATATCCACAAGAAGGTCTATTTCGGTGGCGGCCAGCTGATCAAGACCATCACGCCGCAGATCTATCCGAACGCGACCGACGAGTTCTGGCCCTACAAGGAAGATCTGACGAAGGCGAAGGAGATGCTGGCGGCGGCCGGCTATCCGGATGGCTTCGACATGACCATCTCCTACGACAAGGCGATCTCGGAGATGGAGGAGGCCTGCACGCTGATCAAGAGCAATTTCGAGAAGATCGGCATCCGCGTGCAGCTTCAGGGCCTGCCGTCGGCGGTCTATTCCGACACCAAGTTCAGCCGCAAGCAGATGGCCCATTGCGACAACTTCCAATGGCCGTGGATCGCCGACACCGGCTATACCGCCTGGGTCTATCTGACCCATCCGGAGGTCAACGTGATGGACGCGGTCCTGAACGACGATCCGGAGTTGAACCAGCTCACGGAAAAGATGTTCGTGACCGATTTCGGCCCGGAACGGCTCAAGATGGACATGCGCATTCAGGAGCGGGTGGCCGAGACGGTGCCGTGGATCTTCCTGGTCAACCCCGGCTGGCGCGAGGCCTTGAAAAAGGAGTGGAAGGGCATCTCCTGGTATCCAGACAACAACATCCACTACGACCGTCTCTATAAATAATAAATAGCGCCGCGCGGGGCGGGCCCGCTTGCCCGCCCGGCCGGTCCCGCCCGGTTTTGCAAGCTCCATGACCGTTCATTGAGGTCGGCGGATGCGCTTCGTGAAATACACCTCTCGCCGGTTGTTGCTGCTGCCGGTGCAGCTGCTGTTGGTGTCCCTGATCGTGTTCTTCCTGGTCCGCCTGATGCCGGGCGAGCCGACCTTCCTCTATACCGGCCCGTTCGCCACGATGGAGCGCGTCGCCGAGGTCCGCCGCCAGCTGGGCCTCGATCAACCCGTCTACGTTCAATATGTGAAATACATCGAGCGCGTCGCGCAGGGCGATTTCGGGCTGTCGCTTCGCACTTCCCAACCGGTCATGGCGGATATTCGCCAGCGCCTGCCGGCGACCATGGAGCTGATCCTGCTGGCCGTCGTCTTCTCCGTGCTGATCGGCGTTCCGCTCGGCGTCTACACCGCGATCCGCAATACCGGCATAATCAATCGCATCGTCTTCCTCTACGGCATGCTGGCCGGCGCGCTGCCTGATTTCTGGTTCGCCCTGATCGCCATATTCGTGTTCTTCTACACGCTCGGACTCCTGCCGGGCCCGATCGGCCGGATTGATTTGATGGTCTCGGAGCCGGAAACCATCACCGGCATGTATTTCCTCGATTCCCTCCTGACCGGGAACTGGGAGGCCCTGTTCTCTTCCTCGGCCCATCTGCTGTTGCCGGTCGTCACGCTGGTCTTCATCTACATGCCGCTGGTTCTGAAGAACGCCCGATCGGCGATGGAGGACATGCTCGGCTCCGATTTCGTCACCTTCGCCCGCGCCTCGGGACTGTCGCGCCTGATGCAGTGGCGTTATGCCCTGCGCAACGCCATGCCGCCGGTGATCACCGTCACCGGCATCCTGACCTGGTTCCTGTTGGGGGGGGCCGTTCTGGTCGAGACGGTGTTCGCCTGGGGCGGTCTCGGCCAGTATGCGGTGCAGTCCGTGGTCAACGCCGATTACGCCGCGCTGCAGGGCGTCGTGCTGCTGTCTGCGGTCTTCACGATGATGGTGTTCCTGTTGGTCGACCTGGCTTATTTCGTCGTCGATCCGCGGATCAAGTAGGCAGGCGATGGTGGAACAGGCGAGACCGTCCCCAGATCCGATGGCAATCGCACCCGGCCGCGTCGCGACGATCGCCGAGGTCAGTGCCTTCCAGGAGTTCGCGCGCTTTGCGCGCCAGCGGCCATCGTTCATGGCCGGGCTGACAATCGTCGCGGTCAGCCTGTTTCTTGCCCTGTTGGGGCCTCATATTGGGCCCTATCCAACGGAAACGGCGCTGCCCGGCGACACCTTGCAGCCGCCGTCGTGGAGCCATCCGATGGGGACCGATGTCTCCAACATGGACATTTTTTCACGCGTCATCGCGGCCCCTCGGATCGACCTCACGATCGCGCTCGTGTCGACGGCGATCGCCTTCGCCGGCGGCGTCCTGCTCGGCGTGATATCGGGGTTCTTCGGCGGCGGCAAGGGCCTTCCGCGCTACGTCAGCGAAGGCATCATGCGGGGCTCCGACATCATCCAGGCGTTTCCCGTGTTCATCTTCGCGCTGGCCCTGGTCGGCTTTCGCGGACCAGGCGCCATCAACGTCATCGCGGCGCTGGCGTTCTTGAATATCCCGTATTTCCTCAGGATCACGCGGGGCGCCGTGCTGCAAGTGCGCGAGCGGCCCTTCGTCGAGGCGGCGCGCTGCGCCGGCAATTCGGAATGGCGGATCGCCTTCGTCCACGTCTTGCCCAATGCCCTCACGCTGCCGATCGCGAATATCTCCCCCACCATCGGCTTCTCCATACTGCTGACCTCGGGGCTCAGCTTCGTCGGCGCCGGGGTGCCGGTGCCGACGCCGGAATGGGGCTCGATGATCGCGATCGGCGCACCCAACATGATGACCGGGCAGTGGTGGACGGCGCTGTTCCCGGGCATCGCGCTCGGCGTCACGATCCTCGGTTATGCCCTGGTTGGCGATGGACTGAAGGATTTTCTCGACCCGACGAAGAAGAGGTGAACGGTGGCGGCGTTGCTGGAAGTCGAGGATGTGCGCGTTTCATACCGAGCCGATCGCGGGAGCCTCGCCATCCTGAACGGCATTTCGCTCACCATCGCGCCGGGCGAGACGATCGGCGTGGTCGGCGAGTCCGGTTCCGGAAAGACGGTCCTGGTCCGTGCCATTCTCGGCCTGCTCGAAGCCCCGTTCTCGGTCGATAGCGGCGCCATTCGATTTCAAGGCGAGAACCTGCTCGGGCTGCGCGAACGCGACCTGGAGAAGATTCGGGGCCGCGAGATCGCAATGACCACGCCCGAGCCGCGCAAGCACCTGAATCCGCTGATCACCATCGGCCAGCAGATGGTCAACGTCATCCGGGCGCACGCCAAGGTCTCGCGAAAGGAGGCGATCGAACGCTCGGTCGATCTGCTCCGCGCGGTCGGCATCCCCGACCCGACGTTGCGGGTCGCTTCCTACCCCCACGAGTTAAGCGGCGGCATGTGCCAGCGGGTGATCATCGCCATGGCGCTGGCGCACAATTCCAAGGTCCTGCTGGTCGACGAGCCGACGGCCGGCCTGGACGTCACGATTTCGCGCCAGATCCTGGATCTGATCGCCGAACTGGTACGCAAACGCGAGGTCGCGGCCTTGCTGGTCTCCCGCGATCTCGGCGTGGTTGCCCATTATTGCCAGCAGGTGGCCGTCATGTATGCCGGCCGTATCGTCGAACAGGCCTCGGTGGAGAGCTTCTTCCGCCAACCGATACACCCCTACGGCAACCAACTGCTGCGCGCCGCGGCGGCGGCCCGCGACGCAGGCCGTGCCGAGACCCGCGAGACGGCGCCGCTGATGCCGGCGGCGCATGGCTGCGCCTACGCTGGGCGATGCGCCCTTGTCCAGCCGGCATGTTGCGAGACGGAACCGGCATTGGAGGCCCAGGCGCCCGACCATCTGGTGCGCTGCCTGCGGCGCCACGAGCTGGCGCGGGGCGAGGTGGCGGCGTGAGCGTGGCGCCCCTCCTGGCGGTCGGCGGGCTCGTCAAACACTTTCCCATGGATCGACGCCGCTCGGTCCAGGCGGTGAATGACATCTCCTTCGAGATCAACCCCGGCGAGGCACTCGCCCTGGTCGGCGAAAGCGGCTCCGGCAAGACCACCACCGGCCGCTGCGTGCTGCGGCTGATCGAGCCGACGTCCGGCACCATCCGCTTCGACGGCGTCGACATCGTCGCCATGGAGCAGCGCGCCCTGCGCGCGATCCGTCCCCGGATGCAGATGGTGTTTCAGGAGCCATTCGATTCGCTCAGCCCGCGGATGCGGATCGGCACCATCATAGAGGAGCCGTTGAAGCTCGCCGGCGCCATGGCGCCCGCCGAGCGCCGCGACCGGGTCGCCGAGATGCTGCGAATGGTCCGCCTCGACGCCGACGCCATCAACCGCTACCCGCACCAGTTCAGCGCCGGACAGCAGCAGCGGATCGGCATCGCCAGGGCACTGATCACCGGTCCGCGGCTGGTCGTGCTCGACGAGCCGACCTCGGCCCTCGACGTCTCGGTTCGGGCCGAGGTGCTGGACCTGCTGTCCGATTTGCGCGAGGAGTTCGGCCTCGCCTATCTGTTCATCAGCCACGATTTGACCGCCGTGCGCCGGGTCTGCGACCGAGTGGCGATCATGTATCTCGGCCGGATCGTCGAGACCGGCGAGACCGAGGCGATCTTCGAGCAACCGCTCCACCCCTACAGCCGGGCGCTGCTGTCGTCGGTGTTGTACCCGGACCCGAACCGGGAATTGACCCGCTTCACCCTGGAAGGCGAGATCCCCAGCCCGATCAACCTGCCGCGCGGCTGTCACCTGCATCAGCGCTGCTCCTGGTCCGAGCCACGTTGCGTCGAAGCCTATCCGCCGACAGAGCGCCACGGGCAGGGCCGGGAAGTTTCATGCTATCGGGCCCGCGAGATGGCGGAACAGGGCGCGGCGGACGCGCCATAGACCCAGCGGCGCCGGGTCGGCCGAAACCGAGGAGGACGAACGATGCCCGCGGACCAGGCGATCAAGACGAGTACCGTCCAGGCGTTGTCGGCCTGGGCGGACTTGGCGATGGAGCGCCGCCGCGCTCGTGCGCTGGCCGAGACGTTGCCGGAGTTTCGCGCCCGGATCGAGCGGTTGAACGCGGTCGACACGGCGGGCTTCGAGTTCGATTTCCTGCGCCCGTTGGAGATCGAGCGATGAGCGACGGGGAACTCGCCGGGCTGACCCTGGCGCGGGCGGCCCGGCTGATCAAGGCGCGGAAGCTCTCGCCGGTCGAGCTGACGCAGGCCTGCCTCGCGCGGATCGAACGGCTGCAACCGGCGCTCAACGCCTTCATCACCGTGACCGCCGATCACGCCATGCGGCGGGCGCGGGTGGCGGAGCGCGAGATCGCCAGGGGGGATTACCTGGGGCCCCTGCACGGCATTCCGGTGTCCCTGAAGGACCTTTATGCGACCAAGGGCATCCGCACCACGGCGGGCTCGCGCATCCTGGAAGATCACGTGCCGAAGCGGGATGCGACGACCACCGCCCGCCTGAAGCGGGCGGGCGCGGTGCTGGTCGGCAAGGCCAACCTGCACGAATGGGCGTGCGGGGTCAGCACCGACAACCCGTTCTTCGGCACCTGTCACAATCCGTGGCGGATCGGCCATATTCCGGGCGGCTCGTCGGGCGGCTCCGCCGCCGCGGTGGCGAGCCGGCAATGTTTCGCCAGCCTCGGCAGCGACACCGGCGGGTCGATCCGCATCCCGGCCCACATGTGTGGCATTTTTGGCCACAAGCCGACCTACGGCCTGGTGCCTCGGACCGGCATCTTTCCCGAAAGCTGGTCGTTCGACCACGGCGGCCCGATGACCCGCTCGGTCGAGGACGCGGCGATCGTGTTGCAGGCCATCGCCGGGCACGATCCAGTCGACCCGTCGAGCCTCCCGGGCAGAGTCGCGAACTTCTCGCGCGGCCTCAAATCGGGCATCGAGGGGCTGCGGATCGGCGTGCCGCGCCGGTTCTTCTTCGCCGGCATCGATGCCGGAGTTCGCGCTTCGGTGCGCCAAGCGATCGCCGCGCTGGAGACGCTGGGCGCGCGGCTGGTCGAAATCGACATCCCCGAGGCGGAGCTGGCGATGGACTGCACTTTCGTCATCGCTTGGGCGGAAGCCGCCCACTACCACCGCAAATGGGTTCGCGAGAGGCCCGGCGACTATGGCGCGGACCTGTTGGACCTGCTGCAAGCCTCGTCGCTCTATCTGGCGACGGACTATCTGCAGGCGCAGCAGGTGCGCGCCCGGGTGCGCGCGGCCTTTCGCCGGTTGTTCGAGAATATCGATATTCTGGCGACGCCGGCCGGCCCGACGCCCGCAATCGCTCACGGCGCGAGGGATGTGATCGTGCGGGGCCGCCCGATCTCGATCATGAACAAGGTGGCGGCCTTTACCGCCGTCGCCAACGCCACCGGCGAGCCGGCCTGCTCGGTGCCTTGCGGCTTCACCGGGGACGGGCTGCCGGTCGGCCTGATGTTGCACGGTCGGGCCGGTGACGACGCCACCGTGCTTCGGACGGCCCATGCCTACGAGCAGGCGCACGACTGGTATCAACGGACGCCGCCGGTGTAGCCGCACCTCACCCAGGCGCCCGCCGCCGTCGGGTCGCCGTCCAGTCGATGTCGCCATCCGAATCGAAGATCCCGCCGTAGATCTGCTCGGCCGCCTCGGCCGTGACCCAGCCCTCCGAGACGTCCGCCACGACGCGCTCCGGCGTCCGCTCCTCCGGCGGCCCGTAGCCGCCGCCGCCGCCGGAGACCGAGACGATGGTGTCGCCGTCGCCGAGATCGACCCGTCCCCAGGCCGGCGCGGTCTCCAGCTCGCCCGAGGCGCGGCGGCGATACTGCGCCGAACCGCCGCCGGCGAGGCCGCCCCGGATCCCCCTGGGCGGGGAAACGCCGCCGTCATGGGCGTACATCACCGAAAGGTCGCAGCCGAGCGGGCCGAATTCGACCCTCCTGCCAGGCGCCCCCCGGTGGCGGCCGGGCCCGCCGTCGGCGGCGACCAGGCGCACCTCGTGGATCAGTATCGGGTGCATCAGCTCGTCGATCTCGACGCTGTCCCAACGGCAGAGGCCCGCGCTGCCCGGGTGGCCGAAGGTGAGCCAGCCGTCGCCCAAGTGCCCGGCCGGGCCGCCGGCCAGGCCGCGGATCAACTGGTTGACGAACGGCGTGCCACCGGTCCTGGGATCCCGGCCCGATATCACCCCGTCGGACGGCGGGATCAGGAACGCCGCTTCCGCCATGCCGGCCGCCCCGCCGAGCGCGGCGATCGCCCGCTGGACCGCATTGGTCACCCGGTCGGCGAGGTTGGTGGTCGCGGCCGAGCAGCTCGTCGGATGGCTCGGAATGCCGACGACGCAGTTCTCGCGGAGCCGCACGTCGATCCGCCGGAAGCTGCCGGCGTTTGGCGGAGGGTTGCCGGCCAGGCTGTTGAAGACGCCGAGATAGGCGGCGGTCCGGGCGCAGGCCTCGCTCAGGTTCAAGCCGCAGGGCAGGCAGTCCGGATTGTCGCGGAGATCGACGGTGATCCGCGCTTCTTCGGCGTCGAGCCGGACGCGGGCCGTGATCGCGACGCCGTCGGGTGCGCCGGGGAAGGGATCGTGCACCGATCGGGCGCCGCCATCGCCGCTCGGCATCGCGCCGAGAGCCTCGGACATCCGGTTTTCACTGTAGTCGAACCACTGCCCCGCCAGTTCGTCCAGGCGGTCCCACCCCTGCTCGCCGCCGAGCGCAAGCAACTCGCGCTCGCCGATCCGGGCGGCGCCGAGCATGGCGAGATAGTCGCCGCGCCACTGCTCGGGAATGCGGATGCGCATTTCGCACATCCGGATGATGTCGCCCTCGTCGCGATAGTCCCGCTGCACCCGGGTGGCCGGGAAGATCAGCGCCCCTTCCTCGTAGACGTCTCGGGCCGCGACCGAATAGGTGGTCGGCAGGGCGTTGCCGCAGTCGGCCTGGTGCGCCTTGGCCATCAGGGTGAAGCGGTGCCGGCCGTCGTCGTCGATCACCGGCACAAGGATCGCGTGGTCGCCGGATGGGAGTTGCCGTGGTAGGGCGAGTTGTGCAGGAAGGCGTCGCCCCGGCGGAGCACGGGATGAAACCGGGACATCGTGCGGGCCATCAGGTCCGGCCCGGACGTGACGTGGATCGGCAGGCTCTCGCCGACCGCGAGCAGTTCCCCCGCCTGGGTCACGATACAGCAGGAAAAGTCGTGCCCGGTGTTGAGCACGCCCGAGCGACCGGTGCGGAACAGCGTGTTCTGCATCTTGTCGACGATGCCCCTGAGCCGGCACTGAAAGAGCGCGAGATCGACCCCGTCGAAATCCTTCCCCCGCGTCGCATCCGTCATGCACGATCCTCCGAAAGTCCCCTACAGGTCGACAACCAGCGCGCCGGCGGCGGTCCGCCGTGCCGCGCAAGCGGGCTGGAGGACGATCGCGGTATACGGCGTCTCGACCATCGCCGGACCAGTGACCGCGCGACCTTCCGCCAGCTCGGCGAGCCGATAGGCTGGTACGTCGACCAACCCGACATCTGGAAAGTAGACCGATCGGCGCTTTCCGCGGCCCGCCCCGCTCGCGCCGGAATCGACGATGCCGAGGTCATGCTCCTGAAAGCCGCGCTCGACCCGCAGACGCCAGGCGACGACCTCGACCACGGCGCTCGGGTCGGCATAGCCGAAGAGCGCCCGGTGCTCGCGGTGCATCGCCTCGCCGATCGCCGCGACATCGGCCGGGCCGTCGAACCGCTCGGACGGCAGCGGCACGTCGACTTCCCAGATTTGCTTGCGATAGAGCGCCTCGGCGAACCGGGTGAGGCGCGGCGGCGAGGCGGCGAGGCCGTCCGGCGCGCGGAATGCGGCCGCCCGTGCTTCCAGCCGGCGCAAAACGGTGTTCACACCGGCCAGATCGAAGGCGTCGCTATCGGTCACGTGGATCTCGCGAAACTCCCGGACCAGGTCGGAGAGGAGGCCGCCCACCGCGCTCAGGACCGCGCCGGCGTCGGGAAAGATCACCGCCGCCAAGCCGAGCCGCCGGCCGATCGCGACGGCGGTCAACCCCGCCGCGCCGCCGCCGGCCACCAGCCTAGCGCCGCGTGGATCGATCCCCTGGTCGATGGTGACCGCCTCGATCGCCCGAACCATGGTTTCACCGGCGAGGATCAGTACCGCAGCGGCGGCCGCCTCGAGGCCGAGCGCAAGCGGGCCGGCGATCGCCCGTTCGACCGCGTCCCGTGCCAAGCCGGCATCGAGCCTTGCCGAGCCTCCGAGGAAGGAGTCCGGCTCGAGATAGCCGAGCACCACCGCGGCATCGGTCAGGGTGGGCTCGCGACCGCCCCTTCCATAACAGGCGGGCCCCGGCTCGGCGCCGGCGCTATCCGGGCCGACATGCAACAGACCGGCGGAATCGACCCGGGCGATACTGCCGCCACCGGCACCGATGCTGGTCACCGCGACGGTGAGAACGGCGGCGCAATAATCCCCCACTGAAGCGGCCGGTCGATCCGGCTGCGGCGGACCAAAATGGGACCGCGTATAGCCTTCTGTCAGGGTTGCTCTGACTGGAAGGCGGGGGGGATGTATCGGGTGGAGTTGTACGCACGGGTTCGGCGGGCGTGTCGTGTCGAGGGAATGAGCACCCGCGAGGCCTCGCGGGTGTTCGGGCTGGACCGCAAGACGGTACGCAAGATGCTGTCGTTCTCGGTGCCGCCGGGGTATCGCCGCGGCAAGCCGCCACGGCGGCCGAAGCTGGGTCCGTTCACGGGGATCATCGATCGGATTCTGGAAGACGATCGGACCAGCCACCACAAGCAACGGCACACTGCGAAGCGCATCTTCGACCGCCTCCGGGACGAGTACGGTTTCACGGGCGGCTACACCATCGTGAAGGACTACGTTCGTGAGCAGGGGCTTCGGTCGCGTGAGGTGTTCGTGCCACTCTCCCATTCCCCCGGTCACGCCCAGGCGGACTTCGGCGAAGCGATGGCGGTGATCGGCGGCGCGTTACGGAAGATCCACTTCCTTGCCTTCGACCTTCCCCACAGTGATGGTTGCTTTGTTGCGGCCTATCCGGCGGAGACGACCGAAGCATTCTGCGATGGCCACAACGCGGCGTTTGCCTTCTTCGGCGGCGTCCCCCGATCCATCCTGTACGACAACACCAAGCTGGCGGTTGCCCGGATCCTGGGCGATGGGAAGCGGCAGCGAACGCGCGTCTTCACGGAGCTTCAGTCCCACTATCTGTTCGAGGACAGGTTCGGCCGGCCGGGCAAGGGCAACGACAAGGGCAAGGTCGAGGGACTGGTCGGCTTCATCCGGCGGAACTTCCTGGTCCCCGTCCCGCGTGCCGAGAGCTTCGCGGCCCTCAACGATGCTCTCGCCGAACAGTGCCGCCGGCGCCAGGCGGCGCGGCTGCGGGGCCACAAGGAGACCATCGGCGAGCGTCTCGAGCGGGATCGTCAAGTTCTCTTGCCATTGCCGCCTGCTCCCTATGATGCCTGCGATAAGCGCCCTGGACGGGCGAGTTCGCTGTCGCTGGTGCGTTACCGCAGCAACGACTATTCCGTGCCCGTGGCCTACGGCCACCGTGAGGTGCTCATCCGGGGCTACGTCGATGAGGTGGTGATCAGCTGCGGGGCCGAGGTGATCGCCCGGCACCGCCGGTCCTACGACAGCGAGGACCTGATCTTCGACCCGCTGCATTACCTGCCCTTGATCGAGCAGAAGATCGGCGCCCTCGACCAGGCCGCGCCATTGGCGGGCTGGGACCTGCCCGAGGCCTTCATCACTCTGCGGCGGCTCCTCGAAGCTCGTATGGGCAAGGCAGGCAAGCGCGAGTACGTCCAGGTGCTCCGTCTACTGGAGACCTTCCGGCTCGAGGAGGTCGAGGGTGCGGTCGGCGACGCCCTGCGGCTCGGCGCAATCGGCTTTGATGCGGTGAAGCACCTGGTACTGTGCCGCATCGAGCGGCGGCCGCCCAGGCTCAACCTCGACGTCTATCCGTATCTGCCGCGCGCCCGGGTCGCGATGACGTCCGCCAAGTCGTACATGAGCCTGCTGTCGGGGCTCGGCGCATGACCGACACACCGCAAGTGCTGCTCGCCCACCACCTCAAGACGCTGAAGCTGCCGACCTTCCTGCGCGAGTACGACAAGATCGCCCGGCAGTGCGCCTCGGAAGGCGTCGATCACGTCCGCTACCTGTTGAGACTCGCCGAGCTCGAGCTGATCGACCGCGAGCGCCGCATGGTCGAGCGGCGCATCAAGGCGGCGCGCTTCCCCGTGGTCAAGAGCCTCGACAGCTTCGACTTCAAGGTCATCCCCTCGCTCAACAAGGCGCTGGTCCTGGAGCTGGCCCGCTGCGAGTACATCGAGCGCCGCGAGAACCTCATCGCGCTCGGCAACAGCGGCACCGGCAAGACCCACATCGCCCTCGGTCTCGGCTTGGCGGCCTGCCAGAAGGGCCTCTCGGTCGGCTTCATCACCGCCGCCGCACTGGTCCACGAGCTCATCGAGGCCCGCGATGACAAGCAGCTGCTGAGGTTCCAGAAGAAGCTCGCCACCTACAAGCTTCTGATCGTCGACGAACTCGGCTTCGTGCCGCTGTCGAAGACCGGCGCCGAGCTGTTGTTCGAGGTGTTCAGCCAACGCTACGAGCGGGGCTCGACCCTGGTCACCACCAATCTGCCCTTCGACGAATGGACCGAGGTGTTCGGCTCCGAGCGCCTCACCGGCGCTCTCCTCGACCGCCTCACCCACCACGTCAACATCCTCGAGATGAATGGCGAGAGCTACAGGCTCAACCAGAGCCGCAGGCGTCAAACCCCGACGGCGAACTGAACCGACCACCCAACCCACGCTTGACCCCGTGGGCCCACAGGTCCCTCCCGCGCGCGCCGCCGCGTCGGCCTGTTGAGGGCACGCCGCGTCGCACCCGGGGCCCTCCCATGGACTAGGGGACAAGCCCGCAGCCGCCAAGTGGTCCCTTCTTACACCGCCACGGTGGTCCCTTTTTGCTCCGCCATTGACACGACGGAAGGAAAGCCGGTCATGTGTCCGAGATAGGGCGGGCCGATCCAGTTCTCGGTGGTGCGGCCGATCCAGCCGTCCCGGATCAGGCTGACGTCGAACGTGGTGCCGCCGCAATCGACCACGATCACGTCGGCTGGCTCGCCCTCGGCCGCCGCGTAATGCCGGCCGGCGATCGGTGCCATCGCGGGGCCGGAATTCAGCGCATGGATCGGTGCGAAGGCGACCTCTTTCGCCGCCATGACGCCGCCCTGGGAAGTGCCGACCACCAGTTCGCCGGTGAAGCCCGCCGCCCGAAGACGCTGCTCCAGGCCACCCAGATAGTCGGCCATCAGCGGTTTCAGCGAGGCGTCGATGCAGGTCGACGACGCGCGCCGGTATTCACGCAGAATTGGGTTTAGCCGGTGCGAGAGCGAATAGGGCAGGTCCGCTCGCAGGGTGTCGAGCAGCTGGGCGATGCGCAATTCGTGCGCCGGGTTGACGACCGACCAGAGCAGACAGACGCCCACCGCCTCGACCTCGAGGGCGTCGAGCCCGGAGATGATCCCGGCGACCGCGTCCTCGTCCAATGGCGCCAGCACCGCGCCGGAGGCGTCGATCCGTCCCGGCACCTCGAAGGTCAGGCGCCGCGGCACGTAGGGCGGCGGGAACGGCGTCGCGAAATCGAACGGGTCGGCCCGCCCGCCCTCCCGGAACAGCAGGATGTCCGGATGGCCCGCGGTGGTGAGAAAAGCGGTCCGCGCCGCCGCGCCGGTAATCACCACATTTGTGCTGGCCGTGGTCCCGTGGATCAACAGCGCCCCCCGCGACAGCAGCGCGCGGGCCTCCAGGCCGAGATCCGCCGCCGCCCCGTCGAACACCCCCAGTACGGCCGCGACCGGGTCCGTCGGCGTCGACGCGCTCTTGTAAAGCCGCGAGGTCCCGTCCGGTAAGGCGATGGCAAGATCGGTAAACGTTCCGCCGATATCCACCGCGAAGCGAAGATCCAGTTCCATCCGCTCCGTACTCCGCCGACGTTTTCAACTCACCGGACTGCGCGAGGGCGGGGTCTCGTGCAGGAAGCAGGCGACGGAGCGAGCCTCGCCATGGGGCAGCAGGTTCGGGACCCGCGCATCGCACGGCTCGAATACCGCCGGGCAGCGCGGGTGGAAGGCGCAGGCGGGGGGCGGGTTCGAGGGATCGGGCGCGTCGCCCAGAATAAGCACCTCCTTCTCCTCGCCCTGCTCGAGTAGCCTCGCGGAAAGCAACGCCCTGGTATAGGGGTGCAGGGGATTGTCGAAGACGAGCTCGGTCCTGCCTATCTCCACGATCTTCCCCAGATACATGACGGCGATGGTGTCGCTGATCATCCCGACCACGTTGATGTCGTGACTGATGAAAAGATAGCTGAGCCCTAGATCTTGCTGCAGCCGCTTGAGCAGGTTGAGGATCTGGGCCTGGACGGAGACGTCGAGGGCAGAGACCGGCTCGTCCAGGATGAGGAACTTCGGATGGAGCGCCAGTGCGCGGGCGATGCATACCCGCTGTCGCTGACCGCCGCTCAGCTGATGGGGATAGCGCTCGGCGAAGCCACTGTCGAGGCCGACCAGCTCCAGCAGCTCCGCGACCCGCGCGCGCAGGGCGCCGCCGCCCGCGTGGCCGTGCGCCCGCAGGGGCAGCGAGATGCACTGGGCGACGGACTTGCGGGGGTTGAGCGAGCCGTAGGGGTCCTGAAAGACGATCTGGACGTGTTCGCGCAGCTGCCGCAGCCGCTCTCCCCGGAGGTGGGTGATCGAACGTCCCTCGAAGAGGATGTCGCCCGAGGTCGGTTGCATGAGCCGGGTGAGCAGTCGGGCGGCCGTGCTTTTGCCACACCCCGACTCCCCGACCAGTCCCAGAGTCTCGCCCGCGCCGATGGCGAGATCGAGTCCATCGACTGCGCGCAACGGCCGCCCGCGGCTGCCCCAGAGGTTTCGCTCGCGCGCGGGAAAGACCTTGGTCAGCTGCCGAACTTCAACCAGTGCCGCCATGCCGGGACCCGGCCGCTAGCCCGCCAGCACGCAGCGGGTGAAGTGATCGGCGGCCACCTCCCGCCAGGGCGGCGGCGGCTCGGTGCATGCCGCCATCACCTTGGGGCATCGCGGCGCAAAGGCGCAGCCGGAAACCGGCTGGTCCGCCCGGGGCGGCTCTCCCTCGATCGCGGCCGGCAGACGGCCACGATGCTCGATCTTGGGGATACAGCCGATCAGGCCCTGGGTGTAGGGGTGTTTCGGCGTCGTCAGCACCACGCTGGTGAAGCCCTCTTCGACCACCTGCCCCGCGTACATGACGACCGTGTACTCGCAGACCCGGGCAATCACCGCGAGGTCGTGAGAGATCAGGAGGATCGCGGTTCCGAAGCGCTGGCGGACCTCGCGCAGGAGGGCCAGGATCTGGCCCTGGATCGTGGCGTCGAGCGCGCTCGTGGGCTCGTCGCCGATAATGAGGTCGGGCTCGCAGCTGAGCGCCATGGCGATCGCGGCCCGCTGGCACATGCCGCCGCTCAGCTGGTGGGGGTAAGCGCTCATGATTCCCTGGGGAGAGGGCACCTGAGCGTCGCCGAGAAACCGTTCCGCCCGCTCCCGGGCTTGGGCCTTCGACAGCTTCAAGTGCCAGCGCGTGCCCTCGATCATCTGCTTCCCGACCGTCGACATCGGATTTAATGATGCCACCGGGTCCTGGAAGATCATCGCGATCCGGTTGCCCCGGATGTGACACATCTCGCGCTCCGACGCCGTCAGCAGGTCGCGACCGCGCAAGCGGATCTCACCGCCGACGATTTGCCCAGGAGGTTCGATCAGCCGCATAATGGATCGCGCGGTCACGGTCTTGCCCGATCCGGACTCGCCGACGATACCGACGCTTTGCCCCGAAGCGATCCGCAGGTTCACGCCTTCGGCCGCCCGCACCTCCCGGCCATCGGAGGAAAAGCGCGTCGAGAGGTCCCTGACCTCCACCAGTGGCTCGCTCGTCTCCATCACGCTCTCCGCCTAGGTCCGCAGCCGGGGGTCGAGGAGGTCCCGAAGCCCGTCGCCCAGCAGGTTGAAGACGACCGCCAGGACCACGATCATCAGCCCCGGAACGATGGTCACGTGCGGTGCCTCGCGCAGCACCTGCTGTCCTTCCGCCACCATGAGACCCCAATCGGCGGCCGGCGGTTGTACTCCGAGCCCGAGGTAGCTCAGTCCCGCGCCGACGACGATCACGATGCCGACCAGCACCGTGGTATAGGCCAGCACCGGCGGCACGACGTTGGGCAGCAGCTCGCGCGCCAGCAGCTCGAAGCTGCCGGCTCCGGCCGCCCGGGCCGCCAGCACGTAGTCCATCTCCAGTTCCGAGAGGACCGCGGTCCGAACCACCCGGCTGATGTAGGGCACGATGACCACCGTGAGCGCGATCACCACGCTTCCGATCCCGGCCCCGAGGACGCCGACCAGCAACAGGGCCAGCAGTACCATCGGGAAGGCGAAGAGAACGTCCAGGCAGCGCATGATCACGTCGTCCACCAGGCCCCCGAAATATCCCGCGATCATGCCAAGGGCGACGCTCGCCAGGGTGGCGATGAGCACCGGGAGAAAACCGATCAGCAGCGATGTGCGGCCGCCCCATAGCAGCCGGCTCAACACGTCGCGTCCCAAGCCGTCGGTGCCCAGCCAGTGCCCGGGGGTTCCGACGCCGGCATAACGCATGTCGAGATCGTTCTCGGCGGGATGATAGGGGCTGATCCAGGGCGCGAGGATCGAGACCAGGACCACAAGGAGGACGAAGGCGAGGCAGGCCGCGGCCAGCTTGTCGCGGCGCAGCAATATCGCGAGCCTGCCGTCGCGCCATCGCGCGGCGCGGCGCCGGTCCGGCCGGTGAACGCGCGACCATCGCTATTACACCTCGAGTCTCGGGTCGAGCAGCGCATTGACCAGGTCGGCGAGGAAATTGACGATGACGAAGACGAAGGCGATCACCAGGATCGCCCCCATCGTCAGCGTGATGTCGCGCGCCAGCACGCCCTGGAACAGCTGGAAGCCGATGCCGGGCCAGCCGAAGACCACCCCACGAAGATCACCCCGCCGACCAGGTAGCCAAGCTGAAGCCCGGTGATCGTGACGATGGGCGAGAGGACGTTGCGCAGCACGTGGCCGGAGAAGACCCGCAAGCGGGGCAGCCCCTTGGCCCGCGCGGCGGTGACGAACTCCGCGCCCCGGACCTCGAGCATCGCGCCGCGCGCCACCTTGGCGATGATTGCGGCCGGCTGGGCCGCGACCGCCACCGCGGGAAGCACGAGGTGGTGCAGGAAGTCGAGGACATCCCGCTCCCCACGCGGCGAGTACATCCCGGTCGCGGGGAAGAGCTCAAGCTGGACGGAGAGCACGAGAATGAGGACCAGGGCCAGCCAGAAGGGCGGCGCCGTGCCGACGGTCAACATCAGGGAGGTGACGATCCGGTCGATGGGAGAGCCGGCGTGGAAGGCGGCCGTGAAGCCGCCGGCAATCCCCGCCAGGGCGGCCAGGACGAGCCCGGCCCCGGCGAGGATCGCGGTGTTGGCGATGGCGGGCGCCAGCACGCTTCCGACCGTGGATTTCCGGGAAATCGAGTACCCGAGGTCGCCGCTCAACAGGTGCCCCATGTACCGCGCGTACTGGACGTGCAGCGGCTGGTCCAGGCCATAGTAACTTTCGACCCGGGCCACCATCTCGGGGCTCACCTGGAAACCGACGATGGACAGGACCTTGCTGCCCGGCAGGGCGTGGATGGCGCCGAACACGAGCAGGGTGACACCGACCAGCACCGGGATGATCGCCAAGCTTCGCCTGAGTACATACCTGCCCATGGTGTCTCCGATGGCCCCGCCGGGGCACGCGCCCCGGCGGGGTTCAGCCCGCGTGCTCGGGCTATTTCACGATGTCGACCTCGTGCAGGACGAACCAATTCTCGTGCGGCAGGACGAAGTTCTTGACGTAGGGCTGATAGGCGGTGGGCGAGAGGTCGATGAGGGCCGGGATCACCGCCACGTCTTCGTTGACGACGATCTGGTTGATCCGCGCGAACAGCGCCTTCGATTTCGCCAGATCCGGCGTGCTGGTGGCTTCATCCAGCAGTCGATCGACCTCGGGGTTTTCGTACCACCCGTAGTTGCTGAAGGGCTGCTTCTTGCTGTGCAGGATCTGGCGCACCCAGAAGCCGGTGCTCATGCCCCACGGCATCGGCAGGATCTGCGCGTCGGGCTGGAGGCCCCTGCTGAGCAGACTGATGAAGCCGTACCACTCCAGGGTCTCGACCTTGAGATCGATGAAGATCTTGGAAAGGTTCGACTGGAAGGCGAGCGCGATCGGCACCGGGGCGATCGTCCCCGAGCCCGAGGCGGGGTTCGGCATGTGCATGGTCACCCGCTTGTCGGGGCCGTATCCCGCTTCCCGCATCAGGGCCTTTGCCTTCTCCAGATCATGCGGCAGGCTGCGGAACCCGGGGTCGTAGGGGGGCGAGCCCGGGGAGACGATGCTGTGGGCCGCCTCCGCCGCGCCGGTCAGCAGCTTCTTCGCCAGGGTCTCCTTGTCGATGGCCATCGCCATCGCCTTGCGCACCCGGATGTCCTTGAGGACCGGGTCCTTCAGGTTGAGCACGAAGTAGATCATGTTTGGCACCAGGTTGGTGGCGACCTTGAAGCCGTCCTCGCGCAGCAGGGCGATGTTGTCTGGCGGCACGGCCGGGATAATGTCCAGCTCGCCCCGGCGGAAGCCGGCGACCATCGCCGCCATGTTGGTGAACTCGCGGAACACGATACGATCCACCTTGGCCGCCTTGCCCCAGTAGCCGTCGAAGCGCTCGACCACGATGCGATCGCCGGGCACCCACTCCACGAACTTGAACGGACCGGTGCCGATCGGGTTCTTGGCCAGGCCCTCCTGGCCGTGTTTCTTCACCGCGGCCGGGCTGACCACGAAGAAGCTGCCGCAGGTCGTGGCGTAGAGCTGGCGGACGAACTCGGGGAAGGGATGCTTCAGGAACACCTTGATCGTGTGTTTATCGACGACTTTAACGTCTTTGACGGAATCGGCCCAGAAGCTGGCCGGTCCAGCCGCGGCCGCATAGTAGTGGGCTGCTTCCTCGCCTTCGCTCTTGCGCCAGACCCGCCGGAAGTTCCAATCGACCACGTTGGCGTCCACTTCGGTGCCATCGTGGAACTTGACCCCCTTGCGAATGTGGAAGGTGACTTCCGTCGCATCCGCCGAGGTTTCCCAGCGCTCGGCGAGCGCGGGCACGAGCTTCGGGGGAATGGCGTCGGCGTCGGTGAGGTCGGTGGTCACGAGCGGCTCGTACATCGTGATGATCTCGCGATAGAGCGCGTACGAGCAGATGACGTGGCCGTCGAAGCCCGGCATGTTCGCTTCGATGGCCACGATGAGGGTCTTTTTCTCGGCCGCCTGGACGGTCCAAGGGTGAGCGACGAGCAACACGAGACCCAACAGCAGGCCGATTGTGAACCGCTGGAATTTTGGCATCGTTGATCTCCCGGTTTCCGCCCGAAGGCGAGCTTATGAGTCGTACGCCACGGAATCCCTCATGCTAGTGCAGCACAGTGGAAGAGGCGACTCCACTGGCGCTTGAAGGATGGGTCGGATTTGTCACGCTTCCCAGGATTTGTGTGCGAAATGTGGTTGGCCCACGATATATTGTGGTTTTCCGGGTCCAAAAGTCTTATCCATCGGATGTCCTTGGCAACCATGGAGTGGTCCGATGGCTCACTTGTCCGCCGTCCCGATCGTGCTTGGCGACAAGGAGCGCCGCGCCCTGGAAGGTCTCATGCGCGGCCATACCACGCCGCAGCAGATGGCGTTGCGCGCGCGCATGATCCTGCATTGCGATGACGGCGTCGGCGTGCGCGAGATCGCGCGCCGTCTCGGGGTGTGGCCGAAGACGGTGCGCCGATGGCACAAGCGTTGGCTGTCGAGCGCGCCTGGGGTCGCGGTCGCGGCGCGCCTGTCGGATGCGCCGAAGAGCGGCGCGCCGGCCAAGTTCGGCGCCGAGCAGATCTGCGCCATCATCGCCATCGCCTGCGAGCCGCCGTCGGCCAGCGACCGGCCGATCACCCAGTGGTCGCAGCAGGAGGTCGCCGACGAGGCGATGCGACGCGGCATCGTGGACAGCATCTCGCAACGCTCGGTGGGGCGCTTTTTTAAAAGAGTCGGCGTTGAAGCCGCATCGCATCCGGTATTGGCTGACGTCCAAGCCGGATGAGCGGTTCGATGACAAGTGCGCCGACATCTGCGCGACCTACGCCGGTGCGCGGCAACGAGCGGACGACGGGGTTCGCACCGTCTCGGTCGACGAGATGACCGGCATCCAGGCGCTCGAGCGCGCAGCCCCGGCGCTGGCGCTCAAGCCGGGCCTGGTCGAACGACGGGAATACGAGTACATCCGCCATGGTACCCAGACCCTGATCGCCGGTTTCGATGTCGCCACCGGCCAAGTGTGCGGTATCATCGGGGCGAGACGCACCGAAGACGACTTCGCCCGCTTCCTCGATCGGCTGATCGCCGGCGCGGCGGACGAGACCGAATGGGACATCGTCACCGACAACCTGAACATCCACCTTTCCGAAAGCGTGGTCAGATGGGTTGCCGATCACAGTGGCCTCGACGGCGATCTCGGGGAGAAGGGCAAAAGCGGCGTGCTGCGCTCGATGGCGACGCGCGAGGCCTTCCTGCGCGACACCGGCCATCGCATCCGTTTCCACTTCACGCCGCGCCACGCGTCATGGCTCAATCAGATCGAGATCTGGTTCTCGATCCTGGTCCGCAAGGTCATCCGTCGCGGCAACTTCCGCTCGACCGAGGAGCTCAAGGCGAGGATCGAAGCCTTCATCGAATATTTCAACCGAACCCTGGCAAAACCCTTTCGATGGACTTATCAAGGCAAACCATTGGTAGCTTGAGAAATGGCGTCGCCATTTCCGCTGACCTGCACTAGTATGTCGTTCGCGAGATCACAAATTCAGCGACCGCAAGCGGCCCGGCCGGGTCGGCGAGCGCAAGGAGAACGCCGTGGCGACCACCCCGCTGCACTACCAGAGCCTGATGGAGGTCTCCCGGCGGATCCACCAGGGCGAGATCAGTTCCCGGGAGGTGACAGGGGCGCTGCTCGAGCGCATCGACGGCCTCGATTCGCGGCTCCACGCCTTTTCCGTCCTGACGGCGGACCAGGCGATTTCCGCGGCCGCGGCGGCCGATGCCGAGATCGCCGCCGGCGACGTCAAGGGCCCCCTGCATGGCGTCCCGATCGCGGTGAAGGACCTTTGCCGGACCCGGGGTGTACGCACCCGGGCCGGCATGCCGCTGCTGAACGATTACATTCCGGACTACGACGCGACCGCGGTGGCCCGCCTTCGATCGGCGGGCGCGGTGATCCTCGGCAAGCTCGAACTGACCGAAGGGGCCTTTGCCTTCCACCACCCGGACGTCGTGAGCCCGCTCAACCCGTGGGGCGCGGGGCACTGGGCGGGCGCCTCCTCGAGCGGCTCCGGTGCCGCCACCGCCGCCGGTCTCTGCTATGGCTCGCTCGGCTCGGATACCGGCGGCTCCATACGCTATCCGTGCCTGGCCTGCGGCCTGACCGGGCTCAAGCCGACCTGGGGACTGGTCAGCCGACACGGGGTGTTCATGCTCTCCGACACCCTCGACCATCTGGGGCCGATGACCCGCACGGCGGAGGACGCCGCCGCCATCCTCGCGGTCATCGCCGGTTCGGACGAGGACGACCACCACACGGCGCTGGCGCCGGTCCCGGACTATTTGGCCGAGCTCGCGCAAGGGGCCGAGGGCCTGCGGATCGGCTGGGACGAGAGCTATTGCACCGATGGCGTCGACCCCGAGGTGGCGGCGGCGCTCGGGGCGGCGCTCGCGGTTCTGAAGCGCGCCGGCGCCGAGGTCGTCGAGGTCACGGTTCCGGACACGCACGACATCATCGCCCATTGGGCGGTGCTCTGCGCGGCCGAAACCGCCGTGGCCCACGAGGCGACCTATCCGTCCCGGGCGGGCGAATACGGGCCGGACCTCAGGGCGTTCATCGATTCCGGTATCGCCGCCACGAGTCTCGACGTCGGTCGCGCGAATATCTGCCGTAACCACTGGCGCGGCACGCTGGCGCGGGTTCTGCGGCGGGTCGACATGCTCATGGCACCGCCCTATTTCGGCCCGACCCCGAGCCTCGAGGCCTTCCGCTCGCTGGTCGACGAAGAGGACGGGCTGTTCAAGCTCACCCGCTACGCCGCGCCATACGACATGTCCGGCAGTCCGACCCTGTCGTTGCCCTGCGGCTTCGACGCGGCCGGCCTTCCGCTCGGTTTCCAGCTCATCGGGCGGGACTTCACCGAGGCGCTGCTGCTGCGGGCCGGCCACGCCTACCAGCACCACACCGATTGGCACCGCAAGCACCCGTCGCCGTGAGCCCCGAGTAGCCGCGATATTCAAGGCGGCGGAGGGCGCGATGCAAAAAAAGGGGAAAGAGCCATGCCGTTTCAACGTCTCGACGACGACGACGTCATCGCCCTCGCGGCGGAACTGGGAATCCGCCTCACCGGGACCGAGGCGCGCCTGTTTCGGGTCCGCCTGAACGAGCACGTGGAGGCCCTGGAGGAATTTCAGGAGCTGCGGATCGAGGAGGAGCGGCCGCCGCTCGAGCATCTGCGCCGCGACCCGGGCTACCGGCCCGGCGCGGCGGAGGATCCCCTGAACGCCTTCATCCGTCGCTGCCGGGTGGAGGGGGCGGCGGACGGCCCCTTGAGCGGAAAGAACATCGGCCTGAAGGACCATACCGCGGTCGCCGGCGTTCCCCTCACCCTCGGGTCGCACTTCATGGACGGCTACATCCCGGAGTTCGACGCCACCATCGTGACCCGGCTTCTGGCCGCGGGCGCGACCATCGTCGGCAAGATGAACATGGAGGACTTCTCCTTCGGCGGCCCGGGCTTCAACGGCGTCGGCGATTTCGGCCGCCCCCTCAACCCTCACGATCACGACTACGTCACCGGCGGCTCGTCGAGCGGCTCCGGGGCGGCGGTGACGGCCGGGCAGATCGACATCGCCTTCGGCGGCGATCAGGGCGGCTCGGTCCGCATCCCCGCCGCCTGGTGCGGCTGCCTCGGATTGATGGCGACGCACGGCCTCATCCCCCATACCGGCGTCGTCGGGCTCGAGCCGACCATCGACTACGTCGGCCCGCTGACCCGCAGCGTCGAGGACCTCGCCCAGGTGCTGCAGTGCGTCGTCGGGCGCGACGGCTACGACCCGCGCCAGGCCGACGTCCCGATCACCCCGCCCGACTATTCGAGCGCTCTCGGGCGCGGCGTCGACGGCCTCAGGATCGGCGTTCTCGACCAGGGCTTCGGGGCCGAGGGCGGCGAGCCGGAAGTCGACGAGACGGTGCGGGAGGCGCTCGCGGTGCTCGAACAGGCCGGCGCGGAATTGCGGCCGGTCTCCGTGGCGGCGCATGGCAATGCCTCGCTCGCCATCCTGCCGCTGTATTTCGAAGGCGCCAAGCTCGGCTATGACACCAATCTCGGCGGGGCGTTCGCGAAGTCGTTCTACCCCGCCTCCCTCATGGCGGCGTTCGGCCGCGCCAAGCGCAGCCACAGCCACGAGCTGCCCCTCAACTTCAAGGCGATGCTGCTCACCGGAAGCTACGCCCAGCGGCGCTACAACGGCCGGCTTTACGCCAAGGCGCAGAACGTCCGCCCGGCGATCGTGCGGCAGTATCTCGGTGCCTTCGCGGAGGTCGATGTCCTCGCGATGCCGACGGTGATCGTGCGCTCCCACCGCTACGAGGAGCCGCAAGACTATGTCGAGGCGATCGACCGTACCCTGTTCGGCGGCGAGCGCGGCGATGACATCGGCGTCATCATTCACAATACCGGCCCCTTCAACTTCACCGGCTTCCCGGCGCTCAGCATCCCCTGCGCCGGCGCGAAGCGGATGCCGGTCGGCCTGCAGCTCGTAGCGCCCTTCCACCGGGAGGACCTGCTCCTCCAGGCGGCGCACGCCTATCAGGAATCGGTGGATTGGGAGAGCATCTATCCAGCCCCGATCGCCCTGGGTTGATCGATCCCGTAGCCCCGGCGAGGACGGCCGCCGACGTTCAATTTCGCCGCTTTCGAAAGGCGTTCGATGGTCGCCTGTCAAGAAGCCGCTTTGGGCTCCGACGTCGCAATGAGGGCGAGCGGAACGGCGGCAAAGAGCCGGCGCACAAGAAGTCGTAGCCGACGGCGCTCATGACGGCGTTGATCCGGTCTCCAAGGCGGCATTTGCGTGAAGTTTCGGTCGTGCTGTGGACGAAACGGACGACCGCGCCCGGCTGGAGGTCGATGCCCTCGGCCACGCCGTCGGCGGGTCGCTCGGGCCGGGTCGCCACCTTGGCTACATGGAAGCCGTGGCCATCCCAGCCGACGACATCGGTGAAGGTTCCGCCGAAATCAACGGCGATCGAGAGGTCGCCTTCGGCGCGCCCATCCCGCGTCTCGTCACCGCGCAATTCGGACCCTCGAGACGGTGTGCCGGCGCGCCAACTCGGCGCCGGGCGTCGTTCTTGTCGAAATGGCCGGCGCCGGGCGAGCCGGACGCCGGCGAATTGCCACGACCGATTGAACTCGCCCTGGCTTCCCCGATCGCTATGGTGGATCACACCGGCGCCAGGTTGGCGCAGCCCGATAGCACGGTTAAGCGCCCTGAGCGGCAGGTCGCTGGTCATGCGAGCGCACACGGCCCAGCCGATGACGCGCCGGGAGTAGAGGTCGAGCATGACGGCCAGGTACAGCCAGCCCTGTGCCGTCCAGATATAGCTGATGTCGGCAGCCCATTTCTCGTTGGCTGCCTCGGCGGAGAAGTTCTGGTCGAGAAGGTTCAATGCGACGGCCTTGTTGTGCTGGCTGTCCGTCGTCTTTTTGAACTTCTGTTTCCGTTTTGGAGACAACCCATTTCCCCGCATCAGCCGAGCCACCCCATGGCGTCCAACCTCGATCCCATTCTCGGCAAGCTCGTGATGGACCCGCTCTGCACCGTAGCTCTCGCGGCTGCGCCGAAAGGCTGCCCGGACATGGGCGAGTAGAACCATGTCATCGAGCTGTCGCTGGCTTGGGCCGCGATTGCGCCAAGCGTGGAAGCCTGAGACGCTGACCTGCAGCAGTCTGCACAGGCCGAATTTCGGCATCGCCAACCCGGCCCTCTCCGCGTCGATGAACCGGAACCTCATCGACTTTCCCCGGCGAAGAAGGCCAGCGCTTTTTTTAGCAGATCACGTTCCTGACGGGCCAGATCACGCTCTCGGCGTCGGCGGGTAATCTCCTTCGCTGCATCCTCATGCGGACCGGAAAGCAAATCCTCCGCACGCAATCGTGACCCAGCGGCCGAGCGCGCTGACGCTGATCCCAAGATCTCCTGCCATCTGCCGCTGCCTGCGCCCGCTCGTCTGTAAAAGACGGACGGCTTCTTCCTTGAAGGCCCGATCAAACCGCCGGCCCTTGTTCCCATTCTGCTTCGACATTTGCACCTCCCGCGATCAAAATCCTATCGCAGGACGTCTCCACTTTCGTCAGCAGGGTCCATCTTCCTTGAAGGCCCGATCAAACCGCCGGCCCTTGTTCCCATTCTGCTTCGACATTTGCACCTCCTGCGATCAAAATCCTATCGCAGGACGTCTCCACTTTCGTCAGCAGGGTCCAGAGACCGCCGCCATGCTGGCGGCGGAGGGCGTTCGGGCGCTCCCGTATCACGCAGGGATGGAGAAGGAGGAGCGGGAGGCGCACCAGAACATCTTCATGACCGATCCCGGCGTGGTCATTGTCGCCACCATCGCCTTCGGCATGGGGATCGACAAGGCGGACGTGCGCTACGTCTTCCACACCGACCTGCCGGGCAGCGTCGAGGCCTACTACCAGGAGATCGGCCGGGCCGGGCGCGACGGCGCGCCCGCCGAGGCGCACATGCTCTACGGTCTCGCCGACATCAGGATGCGGCGGCAATTCATCGAGGAGGAGGACGCGGGCGCCGAGCGCAAGCGCCGGGAGCACAAGCGGCTCGACGCGCTTCTGGGCTATTGCGAGGCGCCGGCCTGCCGGCGGGTGGCGCTGCTCGACTATTTCGGCGAGCGGACCGGCGCTTGCGGTAACTGCGACTGCTGCCTTGACCCGTCCGAGCGTGTCGACGGGACCGAGGACGCGCAGAAGATCCTGTCGACGGTCCAGCGCTCCGGCGAGCGCTTTGGCGCTGCGCATGTGATCGACATCCTGCGCGGGACAGAGACCGAGAAGATCGTGCGCTTCGGCCATGGCCGGCTGCCGACCTTCGGGACGGGCGCAGGTCGGGGCAAGAACGAGTGGCGCTCGCTGATCCGCCAGATGGTGGCGACCGGGTTCCTGCGTCTCGACATCGCGGGCTACGGCGGGCTCGGGATCACGGACAAGGGCCGGGACCTGCTGCGGGGCAAGGGGGCGTTCCGCTACCGTGAGGAGACGGTGGCGGCACGGCCGTCGGCGCCGTCGCGGGAGACGCGCGGCAAGGAGCCCGAGCACCCGCTGAGCGGCGACCAGACGGCCCTGCTCGATGTGCTCAAGGCGCTGCGGCTGCGACTGGCGAAGGAACGGGGAGTTCCGGCCTACATCGTGTTTCCGGACCGCACGCTGATCGACATGGCGCGCCGGCGGCCGCGCACGAAAGAGGAGTTCGCCGAGGTCAACGGCGTCGGCGCGGCCAAGCTCGAGCAGTTCGCGGCGCCGTTCCTGGCCGCCATCGACGGCGCGCGCTCCGATGCGGGCTGAACGCGCGGTCTGGCAGAGCGCGGTCGGTGGGTTGGAGTCGTGCTTCGTGACCTGGATTCGCCGTGCCGGGAAGGGGACAAGTATGCCAGCGTCGATCGGGGCCGGCACGGTTGTGACCGCGGATGAGATCTGTCGCGCCGATGTCCAGGAACACGTCGACCGGGGAGCGGCGCCGCAAGCTCACCGCTCTGCGCACGTCCATCTGCGACGCATCGGCGAACGGCCGTTCGCCGTGCGGCTCCCGTCAAGGTCGGCATTGGACAGGACGGAGGGGACTGCAGCCTTGATTGCCGGTACTGTCCGGTGCCTCGTCGAGCAAGGCAGGCTAGCAATCTTTCGGGGTGACTGTCTGCCCAGGCGGGGGCGCGGCCGGGTCATTGTCGCGACGGCGTAGCCATGAGGTGGGTCGAATGCTGGCGAAGCCGATTGAACGGAGCAGCACAGCCGAGGGAGACGAGGAGACGGCCGACGGGCCGATCCTGGATCTTTCGGCCTCACCGGTTGCCAAGATGATCGCCCGCGGCCGGGAGCGCGGCTACGTCACCCATGACGAGCTGAACAGAGCACTGCCGCCCGGCGAGACCAGCGCCGATCGGATCGAAGACACGATGACGCTGCTGTCCGAGCTGGGCATCGCCGTCACCGAGGGCGAGGAATCGGAGACCGACACCGAGGAAGGGCGTCCGGAAGCGGCTTCGGCCGGCGCTGCACCCAGGCCTGGCGCTGACGATATCGGGCTTCCCGGCGATCCGGTGGGAATGTACCTGCGGGAGATGGGACGCACGACGCTTCTCACCCGGGAGGGCGAGGTCGCGCTCGCCAAGCGCATCGAGGCGGGGCGGCGGACCATGCTCGACGGTCTCCGCGAGAGTCCGCTGACCATGCGCGCCGTGCTCGCCTGGCGCGACGCGATCCGTGCGGGCTCGATGGCGCTGCGCGAGGCGATCGACATCGAGGCCACCCACGGCAGCGCCCCGGTGGCGGCGGGCGACGAGAGCGATGACCCGGGACCTCGGAATGGGCGTGCAGACGCGCGAGCGGCGAAGGGTGCCAGCGAAAGCGACGACGAACCCGACGAGGACAAGCCGTTGCTCTCGGCCATGGAGGCGGCGGTCTTTCCCCGAGTCATGGAGACCTTCGATGCGATCGCGGTGGCTTATGCGAAGCTCCAGCGACTCCAGGCGCAGCGCATCGAGCCGGCCCGCAAGAACCGGACGCTGACGGCGTGGCAGACCAGACGCTGCCGGGAGCTGAACCGCGATCTCGCGGTGTCGATGCAGCGCCTTCATTTCACCGATGCCTGCATCGACACGCTCGTGGACGAGCTCCGCAACCTGAACCGCCGCCTGGGGCGTATCGAAGGCGCGCTTTTGCGCCTGGCCGCCGATTGCGGCGTCGCTCGGGACGCGTTCCTCACGCACCATGAGGGCCGCGAGCTTGAATCGGCCTGGCTGTCGCGGGTCGGACGGCTGCGCGGCGAAGGCTGGAAGACGCTCGCCAGGGAGAAGCGTCCCGAGGTTGTCGCGCTTCGCGAGGACATCCTGGCGCTGGCCCGGGACACGGGCCTGGAGCCGGTCGAGCTCAAGCGGATCGCCAGTGCAGTCCTGAGGGGGCAGCGCGAGGCCGGTCAGGCCAAGGAGAAGATGGTCGAGGCCAACCTGCGGCTCGTGGTCTCGATCGCCAAGAGGTACCGGAACCGGGGCCTCAAGTTCCTGGACCTGATCCAGGAGGGCAATGTCGGGCTGCTGAAGGGCGTGGACAAGTTCGACTACCGCCGGGGCTTCAAGTTATCGACCTATGCGACCTGGTGGATCCGCCAGTCGATCACCCGCGCAATTGCCGACACGGCGCCGACGATCCGCGTTCCGGTGCACATGGTCAAGGTGACCACCAGACTGAGGCGGCTGTCCTGGCAGATGGGACAGGAGCTCGGGCGCAAGCCGACCCCGGAGGAGCTTTCGGAGCGCCTGCGCATGCCGCTTCACAAGGTGCGCCAGACGATGAAGGTTGCGCGGGAGCCCATCAGCCTGGAGACGCCGATCGGCGAGGAGGAGGGCGGCCATCTCGGCGACCTGATCGAGGACGAGGACGCGGTCCAGCCTCTGGACGCGGCGATCCAGTCCGATCTGCGCGATGCCGTGAGCCGCGTTCTGGGGAGCATGACGCCGCGGGAGGAGCGCATCCTGCGGATGCGCTTCGGCATCGGCACGAAGAGCGACCACACCCTCGAGCAGGTCGGCCAGCAGTTCTCCGTCACGCGCGAGCGCATCCGCCAGATCGAGGCCAAGGCGCTTCAGAAGCTGAAACACCCATCCCGGGCACGCGCGCTGCGCAGCTTCCTGGAACAATAGACACGCCGCGGTCAGCGACGGATGTGGGCGGCCTTCCGAACGGACGGTATGGTGTCCTGGGTCGACTTTCCTGGCCTCAAGACGTGTCCCTGCTGCGGTGAGCCGTCTCCATATCCGGCGCTCCGGGCAAAGTCCGTCCATGTCCACCCGACCATGCTCATCGCTGGATGACTTTCAGGGATAAGCAGGATCGGGGTTGGCCGGCCCACGCCCTGGGCGCGTCACTCGGATGCCGGCGGGGCGGGTGCGTGGTTGCCCGAGATCTCACCGAAGAAGCGGAATGGCGGGCACAAGTGGTTCCGCATCACGCCTTCGGCCTCAAGCCTCGTACTCCGGTACCCGACCGAGGCGCGCGTGAAACACCGGCTCGCCGTACTCCCCCGCATCGTGATCGCTCGTCACAGAGTAGGCATCCATCCCGGCGCAGTGGCCCGTCTCGAAGAACCTCAGCGCCCGTTCCTTCGCCACCGACGCGTTCCGCGTCGAAAGCGCCTCGACCGGAACGAGCCGACGCCTGACCGACCGGTACGGCTGCACGATGTGCCTGGTCTCAAGGGTCATGCAAAACTACGCGCCATCCACTTCGCCTCGCCGTTGTCCCCGGCCCCTACGGGCCGGGAGGCCGGTCTCCCGAAGGTATGGCAACTTGCAAACAGCCAGCCCGGTCGTCATTGCTCCCGACAGCCCGTTGTCGATACATCGGGCGGCACCGCGCTGCCGTACCCGGCTCGCAGCGGACCGCGACGTGCTCTTCCAGATACCGTGCCGCCGGCTCGGCCACCGGCGGCCCCCGCGGCAGCTCCGACCCCATGGGTGCGGGGATTGGGTTCTCGCCCGCCTCGACGCGGGTGGCGATGGTCGCAGCGCGCTGCCGTGCCTGCTCGACACGAGCGCCCGCGCCCTCCACCGCCGGCCCGACGACCCTTGCGCCGAACGTAGCACTCGCTCTCCTCTCCGGCGAATACATGCAGCGCGCCTGTCAAGGCCGCTACGACGCCAAGGCCCGCAACCTGCGCCGCTCGCTCCGCGCCGCCGCCGCGTTTGCCGACGCGGTAGAGTGGCGGAACCCTCAGGCACGGCACGCCCTCATCGAGGTATGCCCTCCTCCGCGCTCCTGCACGACATCGGGGTGTGCCATTCCGCCGGGAGCGGATCGCTGCCTGTCGGACGGAAAGGGCGGCGGCCCGGTTGCGGCATCGCGATGTTCATATTATGTTCGCCCTGACGATTGACGTGGATTGATGCCGAGCGGCCCGTCATGACCGACCAGATCGTCATCACCGAGAAGTCCAGCCAGGCGAAGGACGTCCGCGCCGCCGTCGGGTCCCGCTACGGCGCCGTCCTCCCCGCGGAAGGCCATCTGCTCGACCTGTGCGAGCCGGAGGACGCGAACCCGGCCTGGAAGCGCTGGTCGACGGAGCTGCTGAAGCCCGAGGGCCTTTACGGCACCAAGCCGGCCACGGGCGGCAACAAGGCCGCGAAGCTGAAGGCGATCCGGGCCGCTCTGCGCACCGCGAAACGCGTGTGGCTCGCCACCGACTGCGACCGCGAGGGACAGCTCATCGGGCAGGAGATCCTGGAGCATTGCGGCTACCACGGCGAGGTGATGCGGGTGATGTTCACCGCGCAGGACCCGAAGACCATTCGCGAGGCCTTCGACCGCGCCCGGCCCAACGCCGAGCATGCCCGTCTCTACGCCGCCGCCGTCGCGCGCCGTCAGGCCGACCAGATCTACAACCTGTCGCTGACCCGCACCGCGACGGTCACGCTCGGCCGTGGCGCGCAGGGCGTGATCGGGGTGGGGCGGGTGAAGACGCCGACGCTTGCGATCGCGTGCAAGCGCGAGCTGGAGATCCGCGACTTCGTTCCGGTCCCCTACTTCGAGGTCGCGGCCGCCGCCCATGCCGGGGGCGGTGCATTCCGGATGCGGCATGCGCCGAAGGACCGCATCCTGAAGCGCGAAGATGCCGAGGCGGTTGTGAAGGCGGCGCGGGACTTCGCGGGTCCGCTCGGCGTGCGGGTGGAGGACAAGCGCCAGCGCCCGCCGAGGCTTCACGACCTGCCCTCGCTGCAGAAGCTGTGCAGTGCCCGCTTCGGCTGGTCCGCTTCCAGGACCCTGGAGGTGGCGCAGGAGCTCTATGACGGCGTGGGCAAGAAGATCCTCACCTATCCGCGTGCCGAGGTGCGCTACCTGCCGGAGAGCGCGATCGCCGACGCGCCGAAGATCGTCGCCGGACTGCGGGCAGGCAAAGCCTACGCCGCCGTCCCCGTGCCGTCGCAGCCGGTGATCCGCAAGGGACGCAACGGCAGCTTCCACGACAAGGGCCTCGAGGGCGCGAGCCATCACGCGGTGATCCCGAACGTCAACACGATCGACGATCTGGGCGAGATCTGGCCGCGCCTGTCGGTCGACGAGAAGAAACTGTTCGACGCGATTGCGCGGTCCTATCTGGCATCGGTCATGCCCGATTACCGCTACCGGCAGACAACGGTGACGCTGGATGTCCGCGGCTTCGCGTTCCGCGCGGCGGGCCGCTAGCCGATCGAGGCCGGCTGGCGCGAAGCCTTTCCCGATTGGCGGCCGGCCGAGGAGAAGGGCGAGGAGGCGCAGGCGCTGCCGGTGCTGCGCGACGGGGAGACCGCACGGCTGCACGACCCGGAGATCGAGGACAAGGAGACCCGGCCGCCGCCGCGCTACAAGGAGGGCACGCTGATCGAGGCGATGCAGAACGCCTCGCGTTTCGTGGAGGACGAGGCTCTTCGGGAGCGCCTCAAGGAGGCCAAGGGGATCGGCACGCCGGCGACGCGCGGTGAGATCATCGCGGGGCTCAAGAAGCAGGGCTTCCTGACGGTGCGGGAGAAGAAAATCGTGCCGAGCGACCGGGGGCTGGCGCTGTTCGGGGTTCTGGAGCGCGCCGATCCGGCCCTGGTCGATCCGGGCGTGACGGCGGAGCTGGAGTGCCTGCTGGACGACGTTGTGCTCGGCAAGCAGGAGATGACGGTGGCGATCGACGCCATATGTGATGCCGCCCGGCGCATCATCGGCAATTTGGGTGAGGGCGCCGCCGGCGGAGCAGCGGTTGCGCTCGGGGACGCTTCAGGCGGCTACAGCGGCAAGGATCGCCCGCCGACGGCGGCGATGAAACGTTTTGCCGTCTCGATCGCCCGGCGCAAGGGCATCGACCCGCCCAAGGGCTACACCAAATCAGCGGCGGTCTGCCGGGCGTTTCTGGAACTGCACGCACCGGAACGCACAACGGGGAGCGCGGAACGCAACGGGGCGGCGGGGACCCGGCCACCGAGTGCGGCCCAGGTCTCGTATGCCGAGGCAATCGCGCGGGAGAGGGACATCACCGTTCCCGACGAGGCCAGGGCCTGCTCGACCGCGATGTCCAAATGGATCGATGCGAACAGGCCGGCGAAGCCCGCAACGGGCCGCAGGGCATCGGCGCACAAGTCGCGCGACCAGACGGCGAAGGGGAAGGCGGCCCGGGCAAGAGCACAGCGGAGGCGCAAACCGGGCGACGCGGCGGAGGGCGCGGCACCATCCGCTGGCGCCCGCGCGGAAGCGCCAGCCGGCACGCCTTTGCCGATTCCCTACGGCAACAAGGAGGCCGCGTTCGCGCTCGGCGCCCGCTACGCATCGGGCGGCTGGTATGCGCCGCCCGGCGTCGATCTCTCCGCCTTCCGCGAGCGCGGGTGGCTGTAGCGCCCGGCCGCGTAGCAGCCCGTCCGAAGGACCGCCGTCATGGCCTGCGCACGGACACCCACCAACCCGGCGGCTACATCGTCACCGCACTCATGCGCCGACTTCGCCAAATACGCGCGCTTTTTCGCAGCCATCGACACCGCTGCAGGAAGCGTCCTTGACCCGCGTGATGCAGTGCGGATAACTGCCGGGCCATGAGCGATACGGACGCGGAACTCGACCGGCTGCATGATCTTCTGAACGCTATACCCGCCGAACGGGACGGCATGACGATCGCGGCGCTGGACGGCTATGTCGCCGCCCTGATCGTCTGCCCGGACATGATCCTGCCCTCCGAATGGCTGCCGGAGGTCTGGGGCGGAGAATACGAGTTCGCGGATGTCGCCGAGGCCGAGGCGACGATCGCCGCGGTGATGGAGCATTACAACCGGATCGCCCGGGAGCTGGCGGAACATCCGGAGGATTACGCACCGGTCCTGGAAATCGACCCCAACGGCGGCGAAACCTTGTGGGAACCGTGGATCGACGGCTTCGAACGGGCCATGCGGTTGCGTCCGGATGCGTGGGAGGAGATCGCGCTGAGCGACGACGAGGAGGCGTCGGCGTCGATCAGCATGATCGTTGCCCTGAACGATTTCTATTACGGCCGGTCGGAGTTGACGGAAGAGGCAGAGGACGAACTCGTCCGGATGGCGCCGGGGTTGATCCCGGAATTCGTGCGCAGTCTGAACGCCTGGACCAAATCCCGGCAAATCGGGAAACGCGGAAGTAGTGTTGCCCAGCCCCATGTCCGGTTCGGTCGAGAGGAGCCGACGGCATTCGGTCGCAAGGTGGGCCGCAACGAACCCTGTCCATGCGGTTCCGGCCGGAAGTACAAGCGCTGCTGCGGCGCGCACTGACCGGTCATTGGCAATGAAGGGACAGTTGACTTCGGTCGGCGGGCAGCGAGGCCGACGACAATTCGTGGTAATTGGCTGCAAGAACCGGGCCATGCACCGGCCGTGAATAGCAGGGCGGTACCACGGCGTCGGGGAGGAGAATAGATGAACAAGGCGGAAATGGCCGATCGTCTGGCCGCCCGGACCGTCCTGAACAAGGCGGCCGCAAGGGACGTGGTCGACAGCATCTTCGCGGTGATCGGCGAGGCCCTGGCAAATGGAGAGGAGGTCCGGATCGCGGGCTTCGGAACATTCACCGCCAGGACTCGGCCGGCCCGTACCGGCCGCAACCCCAAGACCGGCGAGGTGATTTCGATATCGGCTTCGCCACAGGCAGACGACGCCCGCCGAGTCGCCGGAATCAACAGGTTGTGAGGGTCGGCCGAATTCAAGTCGCCGGCAGGCCTACTGTACGGCGCCCTCGAAACCGACCGGTTGCGGGACTGTCTGGAGTTTGAAGCTGCAGGGTGGCCGCGGCGGACCGGTCTCACTCGCCTATGGGGCAGCTTCACGGAAGTACCGAACTTTGGGATGCGATTCGAGAATAGCGGGAGATGTCGGCGCCTGGCGCGACATGTCCCGTCAGGATTTAGATCGAATCCGGTGACTATATGATGACGGAACGATACTGGAGACAAAGAAATTCAATAATAATAGTGACCTAGAAGAATTCGATGCACAAGAATGCCTCGGGTCGTGAATTCGCACCCCCTCGATCCCGGCCTGCTTCCGCACCCCCCGGTGGGCCGCCGAGGTGTCTTCTTGAGGGGCGGGCGGGAGCTACGTCAGAGATGCGCCCGCAAGCGCTGGAGTTTGATTGAATTCGCTTGCGTTCCGCTTACGGGAGAAATGAAAACATATAAATTATCAATTAAATCAATGGTATAAAATCATACATCACGAACCCGGACAGGTTGTCGTGTTCCAGTTTCGTGCCGATGGAGCCACGCAATATATCCGGCACGATGGCCCAGTCCGCTTGGACGAAGCCGTTGAACACGTCGAGGCGGCGCCCGTCGGGCGAGAAGGAAACCTCGAATCTCTGGTTCAGCCGGTTCTGGGAATAGCGATACCCGACGCCCCAAACGACCCCCAAATCCGAGCCGAACCGGAGCGCCGCCACAGGAGATCGCCACCATTACCGGTCACGCCTTCAAGAGCGTCGAGGCCATTTTGGAGCACTACGGCGCGCGCACCTACAAGCTGGCCCTGGCCGCCGTGGCACGGCTGAACAGGAGCAGTTCGTGAACAAAACTGTAAAACGGCCTGTAAAACGGGCGAGGCCGGATTCGCTAAGGCATTGGAGGCGCGGACCGGATTCGAACCGGTGTACACGGATTTGCAATCCGCTGGATAACCACTCTCCCACCGCGCCGTGGGCTCGGCCGAGGTTCGGCCGGAACCGGGCCTACTTAAGCCCTGTCGGCCCGCCGGTCAACGCGATCGGGGCGTTGTGTCGGGCGCCCTCGCGCCCTATAACGAGCCCACGGCCTTCGGGGCGGAGGGAGCGGGCGTGGAAGCGAGCGGCAGTCGGCGAAAAGCCATGGTCGACGGGCAGATCCTGCCCAACAACGTCACCGACGAGGGCATCTTGGCGGCCTTCCTCGAGGTGGCGCGCGAGCCCTACGTGCCGAGGGCGCTGCGCGCGGTCGCCTATGTCGACGATGACCTGCGGATTGCCCCCGGGCGCCATCTGCTGGCCCCGGTGGTACTGGCCCGCCTGCTGCAGGCGGCGGCGATCGGGCCGGAGGACGCGGTGCTCGACATCGGCTGCGCCAGCGGTTACTCGACCGCGATCATCGCGCGGCTGGCGAGTGCCGTCGTCGCCCTGGAATGCGACGCGGAACTCGCCGCCTGGGCCAATCGGGCACTGGGCGAGACGGGCGTTGACAACGCCGCCGTGGTCGAGGGCGTCCTCGGCGAGGGGTGTTCCGACCAGGGGCCCTACGACGCCATCGTCGTCAACGGCGCGTGCGAGCGCGCTCCCGATGTGCTGGCCGAGCAACTGGCGGAAGGCGGCCGCATGGTGCTGGTCGAGCGGGTCGGCGAAGTGGGTCGCGCGTACCTCTATCGCCGACGCGAAGGTGTCGTTTCGCACACCGAACTCTTCAATGCCCAGGTCCCGGTGCTGCCGGGCCTGGAGGCCATGGCGACGTTCCAGTTCTGAGCGCGCCGGAAAGCCGCCGATCGCATCGTTTGCCCGTGCTCGCGGGCTGCACTAGGTTCGCATCGTGATGTCGGCGCCATGACCCGGCAAAGTCGCGAGGGAGAGGAATGAGATTAGCACGGGAAGGACGCGTCGCGGTCCTGGCGGCGGCCACGGTGATCGGCCTGGGCGCGGCATGGCCGGGACGGGCGGCGGACAACCTCTCCGAAGCGTTGGCCAACGCCTATCTGAACAATCCCGACCTCGGCGTCCTGAGGGCGGAGCTGCGCGGCACCGACGAAGGCGTGCCCCAGGCCCTCGGGGGCTGGCGGCCAACCGTCGAGATCGACGCACAGGGCGGCTATAAACGTACCGACGGGTCGAGATCCGATGCTCAAAAACTACGCCAGGCAAACGGCACGCTTTCGGTCGTACAGCCACTCTATCGTGGCGGCCGCACCATCGCCTCGACCGCGCAGGCCGAAAACGAAGTCCTGGCCAACCGCTCGCGCCTGCGCTCCGCCGAGCAGGCGGTGCTGCTGGCGGCCGTCACCGCCTATATGGACATACTGCGCGACCGGGCCCGGGTGGAACTCAATCTCAACAATGAACAAGTTCTGCAACGCCAGCTGGAGGCGACCCGCGATCGCTTCGACGTCGGCGAGGTGACGCGCACCGATGTTGCCCAGGCGGAAGCCCGTCTCGCCCGTGCCGTTGCCGAACGCATTTCGGCCGAGGGGAGCCTCGCCGTCGCCGATGCCGCCTACGAGCGGGTGATCGGCACCAAGCCGGGCGACCTGGAGGCCGCGCCACCGCTCCCCGAACTTCCCGCGAGCCTGGAAAACGCCGTCGCCGTCACGTTGGCCGAGAATCCGGACCTCGAAGGTGCCGGACATTCGCAAAACTCGGCCCGCGAAGCCGTACGCGTCGCCTTCGGCGAGATATTGCCCAACGCCACACTGAACGCCTCGCTTTCCGGCGGCCACGAGACCAGTATCGAGGACTCGAACACCCACTCGGTCTCGCTCTTGGCGCGGGTCACGGTGCCGATCTACCAGGCGGGCGCGGTGCATGCGCGCGTGCGCCAGGCCAAGGAACTCAGGAACCAGCGCCGCATCGAGGTCGAACGGGCGCGCCGCCGCGCAATCGAGACGGTGTCGCAGTCCTGGGAGAACCTCAGCACCGCGCGCTCCAATATCGCCGCCCGTCAGCAGGAGGTACGCGCCAACGAGATCGCGCTCGAAGGCGTGCGTCAGGAGGCCGCCGTCGGCAGCCGCACCACGCTCGACGTGCTCGATGCCGAGCAGGAACTGCTCGACGCCCGGGTCTCCCTGGTCGAAGCCGAGAGGACTGAATACATCGCCGGCTTCACGCTCTACTCCGCGATCGGCCGATTGTCGGTCGCGCACCTCAACGTGCCCGTGACGCCCTACGACCCGACCGTTCATTACAACCAGGTCCGCGACAAATATTGGGGCTGGGAGATCAGCGAATAGCGTCGCCCTTCGGGCCGGTTCGCGACCGTTGACCACCGTTCTGGTCTTGTTAACCATCATCGCGTAGCGTCTCCCGCGTGGTAGTCACTATTCTCGAGAGCCGGTTCCGCCCATGAGCGACCCCAAGACCGACGAAGAACCGACAATGGAGGAGATCCTGGCGTCCATTCGCCGGATCATCTCGGACGAGGGCGAGGAGTCATCGGTGGGCGCCGACCCACCGGCCGGAGATGGCGGCGATGTCCTGGTACTCACCAACGTCGTCGTCGTGGACGAGCCCGCGGCGGAGATCGCGGAACCGGAGCCGGAACGCGAGCCGGAACCCGAGCCCGAGCCCGAGCCCGAGTTGGCGACGGAGGAGGAGTCAGAGCCAGAGCCCGAACCGGCTCCCGAGCCCGAACCGGACGTCGACGTCGTGTTGGCGGAGGCGGTCGCGACCATCGTTTCCGATCCCCCCGCCGGCCTGACGGCCGACGCGCTCTCGAGTCTGGCGAACACCGTGGCGGACGCGCGCGGCGTGCATATGGGTTCCGGCGCCAAGACGCTGGAGGAGTTGGTCAAGGAACTGATCCGGCCGATGCTGAAGGAGTGGCTGGACGAAAACCTGCCGAACCTGACCCAGCGACTGGTCGAGCGGGAGATCAATCGAATTTCCGGCCACACCGAGGAGGATTGACGGCCCTCCCCCTTGCCCCGCTATAAGCGGCGCGACGGCAAGCGGGCGCGCGGGCGCCCGCCACGAGGCGGAAGGGTTCGGAGATGCTGGACAAGACGTACGATCCGAACGCGGTGGAAGGCCCGATCTTCGAGGCCTGGATGAAGGATGGCGGTTTCGCCCGGGGCGAGCGCCCCGACGGCGCGCCCTTTACCATCGTCATCCCACCGCCCAACGTCACCGGCAGCCTGCACATGGGCCACGCCCTCAACAACACGTTGCAGGACATCACCGTGCGGCTCGAGCGGATGCGCGGGCGCGACGTGCTGTGGCAGCCTGGCACCGACCATGCCGGCATCGCCACCCAGATGGTGGTCGAGCGGATGCTGGAGACCGACGGCACCAGCCGCGCCGAACTCGGCCGAGAGGCCTTCGTGGACAAGGTCTGGGAGTGGAAGGCGGAGAGCGGCGACACCATCATCGGCCAGCTGCACCGCCTGGGTGCCTCCTGCGACTGGAGCCGCGAGCGCTTCACCATGGACGACGGCTTGAGTGCCGCGGTGCGCAAGGTCTTCGTCGATCTCTACAAACAGGGCCTGATCTACAAGGACCAGCGCCTGGTCAACTGGGACCCGAAGCTGAGGACCGCGATCTCGGACCTCGAGGTGCAACCGACCGACGTCGACGGCAAGCTCTGGCATTTCCGCTATCCGATCGAGGGCGAGGAAGGCCGCCACATCACGGTGGCGACGACCCGGCCGGAGACCATGCTGGGCGACACCGGCGTCGCTGTGCATCCCGACGATGAACGCTACGCCGATCTCGTCGGCAAACACGCCATACTGCCGCTCGTGGGCCGTCGCCTGCGCATCGTGGCCGACGAATACGCCGATCCCGAACAGGGCTCGGGTGCCGTCAAGATGACGCCAGCGCACGACTTCAACGACTTCGAGGTCGGCCGCCGGCACGACCTGGAGATGATCAACATCCTGGATGCCGACGCGCGGTTGAACGATCAGGTGCCGGAGGCCTACAGGGGCCTCGACCGCTTCGAGGCGCGGAACCGCGTGGTCGAGGATCTGGAAGCTGGCGGCTACCTGGAGAAGATCGAGCCGCACGCCCACAAGGTGCCCTACGGCGATAGGGGCGGCGTGCCGATCGAGCCGTGGCTGACCGAACAGTGGTATGTCGACGCCGGGACGCTGGCCAAGCCGGCGATTCTGGCGGTGGAGGAGGGGCGCACCAAGTTCGTGCCCGCCAACTGGGACCGCACCTATTTCGAATGGATGCGCAACATCCAGCCCTGGTGCGTCTCCCGCCAGCTCTGGTGGGGCCACCAGATCCCGGCCTGGTACGGCCCCGACGGCGAGATCTTCGTTGAGCCGACGGAGGCCGAGGCGCAAGCGGCGGCCGACGCCCACTACGGGCACCCGGTCGAGCTGAACCGCGATCCCGACGTGCTCGACACCTGGTTCTCCAGCGCGCTTTGGCCCTTTTCCACCCTCGGCTGGCCGGAGCGGACGCCCGAACTGGCGCGCCACTACCCGACCAATCTGCTGGTCACAGGCTTCGATATCATTTTCTTCTGGGTCGCCCGCATGATGATGATGGGCCTGCATTTCATGGACGAGGTGCCGTTCGACACGGTCTACATCCACGCGCTGGTGCGTGACGAGCGCGGCCAGAAGATGTCGAAGTCGAAGGGGAACGTGATGGATCCCCTGGTGTTGATCGACGAATTCGGCGCCGACGCGATGCGCTTCACCCTCGCCGCGCTTGCCGCCCAGGGCCGCGACGTGAAGCTGTCGACCGGCCGGATCGAGGGCTACCGCAACTTCGCGACCAAGCTCTGGAACGCCGCCCGCTTCGTCGAGATGAACGAGTGCGCGCTGCCCGCCGGTTTCGATCCGGCAAAGGTCGAGGGCGTGGTCAACCGCTGGATCGTCGGCGAGGTGGCGGGCGCCAAGGCGGCCGTGGAACGCGCGCTCGACGGCTACCGCTATAACGAGGCGGCGGACGCGATCTACCACTTCGTCTGGCACACCTACTGCGACTGGTATCTGGAGTTCATCAAGCTGCCGCTCGGCGGCGGCGACGTCGCGCGCGCGGCCGAGGCGCGGGCGACGGCGGCCTGGGCGCTGGACCAGATCCTGATCCTGCTGCACCCCTTCATGCCCTTCATCACGGAGGAACTCTGGGGCCGCCTGGCGACGCGGGAGAGCATGCTGTTGCGCAATCCCTGGCCCGACTACGCGCCCGAACCGCGGGACGCCGACATCGGAGCGGAGATGGACTGGGTGATCCGCCTGGTCTCGGAGACCCGCTCGCTCAGGTCCGAGATGCGAGTACCGCCGGCGACCCGCCTGCCCTTCCTGCTGAGGGGCGCCAACGCGGAGAGCGCGGCCCGTCTCGATACCCACCGGCAGGTGATCTTGCGCCTGGCGCGGCTCGAGGATGCCCGGGTACTGGAGGGCGAGGCGCCCAAGGGCGCCGTGCAGTTCGTCCTCGACGAGGCGACGGCGATGCTGCCGCTGACCGACGCCATCGATATCGAGGGCGAGCGGACCCGCCTCAGGGGCGAGATCGACGATGTCGAGAGTTGGATCGGCAAGCTCGACGCCAAGCTCGCCAACGAGAAGTTCACCAGCCGCGCGCCCGACCACGTGGTCGAGGCCGAGCGCGAGCGTCGAAGCGAGGCGGCGGGCAAGCGGGACAAGCTGGCCGAGGCGCTGGCCCGAATCGACGACGCAGCCTGAAATCGAGGGCGCATGAAGCTCACGCTCTTCATCAATCCCGAACACCCGCCGGGCGCCGATCTCGCCCGGGCGCTGGCCGAGCATGTCGAACAGGTGCGGCTGGCGCGCGAACTCGGCTACGACGGCATCGCCATCGGCCATCACCTCTCCTATGGCCCGGCCGCCTGGTTTCCGCCCTCGGAGACGCTCGCCCGCCTGGCGCCGGAGGCCGACGGCATGGGCCTCGCCACCTGCATGCTGCTTCTGCCGCTGCTGCACCCCCTGCACGTGGCGGAGCAGGCGGCCTTCCTCGATGTCGCCAGCAGCGGACGGATGACGCTGGGCATCGCGCCCGGATGGCAGGAGGACGAGTCGACCATTCTCGGTCTCGATCACCGCCGCCGCCTGGGCCGTTTTCTGGAAGGCCACGAGATCATCCGCCGCCTGTGGACCGAGGCGGCGGTCGACTTCGAGGGACGGAACCATCGGCTGGTCGGGGCCAGCCTGGCGCTGAAACCGGCGCGGCGGCCGCGCCCGCCCTTCTGGTTCGGCGGCAGCGTGGCCGCGGCCGTGGAACGCGCCGCGGCCCTCTCGGAACCGGAATTGGGCGACAGCTGGGTCGCCTCCTCGCACCTGACGCAAGCGACCATCGTCGAGCAGGCGGCCCTCTATCGCTCCGCCTTGGAGGCGGCGGGCAAGCCTTTCCCGGCCGACTTCCCGGTCTTGCGCAACATCGTCGTCGGCCCCGACCGCGAAACCGCGATCCGCGAAGCCGCCCCCTTCCTGGAGGCGAGCTACAAGATCTTCGGCGACTGGGGCCTCTTCACCAAGGTGGTGGGTGCCGGCAAGGCGCAGCTGGATCTGGGCGAACTGCTGGAAGGCCGGGTCGTCATCGGCTCGCCCGAGGATTGCGCGGCGGAACTGGCGGCGCTGGCCGAGGCGACGGGCGCCACCCGACTGATCGCCCGGGTGCAGTGGCTCGGCATGGACCAGCGCCTGGTGCTGCGCACGATCGAGCTGCTGGCGGGGCGCGTGGTCCCGTTGCTCGCGGCCTGAGCATCTTTTGCCGTCGCGGCCAACCTTTCGAGCGACACCGGCGTCGGTCCGCGCGACCGCACGCCCGCCCAGGCACTCCATCAGGAGATGCCGATGGATCGGGGCCAACCTAGATCGGATGTCACCGGCCTCCGTTTAGTGTCTACGTCAAACGTGGTATACTCGCCGTCGAGGGGAAGGCCGAAGCACCAGAAGTAACAGAAATGTGCGTTGAGCCCCCAGAAGGCGTCTAGTTGGCACGAAATTGCCAAGTAGGGTGGCTGCGATGAATGAAGACGAGATTTTGGCGATTCTGGAGCGGCACGGTTATATCGAGTTAGCATCTCCGGAAGAAATCGAGGTTGCCCTAAAAGAGCTGAGGACGATACCGGCGGGCTATCCTGATGCCGATATGCGGATACGCCATTACGAGCGCATGTTGGTCGATAGGAAGCGAGGAAAATTGCCCGCGTTATCTACATTTTCGGGTGCCTACGGTTTTGTTTTGAGCGAGATCCGAACCTTTCTTAAGCTGGCCGTCCCGGCGATTATCATACTTGCAGTCTTTGAGGCAATACTGGCTTCAATGGCTGTTGTGGATTTCGCCGGTGTACCTGGCGCGGAAGAAGGCTCCATTTTGACTTATTCCGAGGCCAATTTAAACATCGGTGTGTTGGCGGTCACGGCAGTCTATATTTTAACCACACTCGCCCTGTGGGTGACATTCTGTGTCGCGTGGCACCGTCATTATCTGGTGCCAGAAGAGATTCCGACCACACGATCTGTATTTCGCCGGACCCGGCGCCAAACGCGCTTCGTCCTAATACTTTGCGGCATTAGCGCGATTTTTCTCTTAGTTAGTCTCGTTGGCCTCTTCGGTGCATTCATCATAAATTTCTTTATTCTTGCTTCACTTTTAAATATCTGTGCTGCATTCGTTTGGGCACGCTTCGCTCTGTTGTTGCCTGCCACTGCCGTCGATCGCCGTATGTCATTCGTCGAATGTTGGGATTTTACTCAAGGCAATGGCTGGCGGTTGGTTTTGCTGATTTTTCTGACTGAGTTACCCGTTGGATCACTGATTTCAGTGAGCGAAAATCTTTTTGGCCCAGTCGAAATGTGGCCACAAATTCTCGCCGTCATGTTAGTCAATCAGATATTAGTATTCGTTGCGTTCGCAGTAGGCGTATCTGCCCTATCAATTACCTATAGAAGCATTTTACCTCAATCGACCATTGCTTCTTAAAGGGTGAGACCAAGCATGGCAACACGTGGACTTCAAAATTGTAATAGCGATAGCTGAACGGAAGTTCTGGTTAGGAGCGGTCGTGAAGGCCATGTCCGCTCGACGGGGACTCTGGACCTGACGGACGACGAGGGGACATCTTCGCGAATTCCAGGTCGACGATGTTTCGGGTGGCGGGAGACGATCGAATCGCGGCGTGGTGGGCGCGCCGGCCGGCGCCCCGCGCGGCGCCCCGATCCCTTTCACCCCCGAAGCGGCTTTGTGTTATGAGGGGCCGGAAAGCGTACATCTTCCGCGAGGGAAAGCCAGGGCCATGGACACCAAGACCTTCGACAAATCCAAGCTGCCCAGCCGTCACGTCACCGAGGGCTTCGAGCGGGCGCCGGCGCGCTCCTACTATTACGCCATGGACATGACCGAGAAGGAGATCCACCAGCCCCTCGTCGGCGTGGTCTCCACCTGGAACGAGGCCGCGCCCTGCAACATCGCGCTCGGCCGCCAGGCGCAGTCGGCGAAGCAAGGTGTCAGGAACGCCCACGGCAGCCCGCGCGAGTTCACCACCATCACCGTCACCGACGGCATCGCCATGGGGCACCAGGGCATGAAGTCGTCCCTCGTCAGCCGCGAGGTCATCGCGGATTCGACCGAACTCACCATGCGCGGCCACTGCTACGACGCGATGATCGGCATCGCGGGCTGCGACAAGTCGCTGCCCGGCATCATGATGGCGATGGCGCGCCTCAACGTGCCGGCGATCTTCCTCTATGGCGGCTCCATCCTGCCCGGCAGGTTCCGCGGCAAGGACGTCACCGTGGTCGACGTCTTCGAGGGCGTCGGCCAGGTCGCCGCCGGCAACTGGACCGAGGAAGACCTGCACGAACTGGAGACCGTTGCCTGCCCGTCGGCGGGCTCGTGCGGCGGCCAGTTCACCGCCAACACCATGGCGACCGTGTCGGAGGCGATGGGAATCGCGCTGCCGGGCTCCGGCGGACCGCCCGCCTCCTATGAAAGCCGCGATTCCTTCGCCGTCGCCTCGGGCGAACAGGTGATGCAGCTGCTGGCTCAGGGGATCCGCCCGCGCGACATCATCACGCGGGAATCGCTCACCAATGCCGCCGTCGTCGTCGCCGCGTCCGGCGGTTCGACCAACGCCGGCCTGCACTTGCCGGCGATCGCGCACGAGGCCGGCATCGACTTCGACATGGAGGAGGTCTGCCGCATCTTCAAGGAGACGCCCTACATCGCCGACCTGAAGCCGGGCGGCAAGTATGTCGCCAAGGACCTCTACGACATCGGCGGTATCCCGGTGCTGATGAAGGCGCTGCTGGATAGCGGCCACCTGAACGGCGACTGCCTGACGGTCACCGGCAGGACCATCGCCGAAAACCTGACCGACGTGGTGTTCCCGGAAGACCAGGACGTGGTCTATCCGGTCAGCCGCGCGATCACCGCCACCGGCGGCGTCGTCGGCCTCAAGGGCAATCTGGCGCCGGATGGCGCCATCGTGAAGGTGGCCGGCATGGAGCGGCTGAGTTTCACCGGCGCGGCGCTCTGCTTCGACAGCGAGGAAGCGGCCTTCGAGGCCGTCCGCGCGCGCAAGTACGAGGAAGGCGACATCATCATCATCCGCTACGAAGGGCCCAAGGGCGGCCCTGGCATGCGCGAGATGCTGGCGACCACGGCGGCGATCTACGGCCAGGGCATGGGCGAAAAAGTGGCGCTGATCACCGACGGCCGCTTCTCGGGCGGCACGCGCGGCTTCTGCATCGGCCATGTCGGGCCGGAGGCGGCCGAAGGCGGCCCGATCGGCTTGCTGAAGGACGGCGACACCATCCGCATCGACGCCGGGGCCGGCACCATCGACGTCAAGATCTCGGACCAGGAGATGGCGTCGCGCCGCGCCGCCTGGACGCCGCGCGAGACCGACTACCAGTCAGGCGCGATCTGGAAATACGCCCAGACCGTCGGCCCCGCCAGCAGGGGCGCGGTGACGCATCCAGGAGGTGCCGCCGAGACGCATTGCTACGCGGATATTTGAAGCGGGAAACGCGACGGTCTTGATCTCAAATTTGCCGGCGGCGAGAGAAGGTGACAGGGCCGTGAGTGACGAGATCAGGCGCTGGGACCTGACCCGGCTGGCCGAGGCGATCGGTGGGCGCGAGGGCTCGTCCGAAGAGGCGACGCGGGTCGCCGTCCGGCGGGTCGAGCGGCTGCAACCTCGCCTCAACTGTTTCATTTCCTTCGAGCCGGAGACGGCGTTGGCGCGCGCGGGAGATCGATCGCCGGATTGCAAGCGGCTAGACGGCCGGACCGCTCGCCGGCGTGCCGCTGGCGCACAAGGACATGTTCTATCGCGCCGGCAACGTCTCGACCTGCGGCAGCGAGTTCCGGCGCGGGTTTCGCCCGACCTATACCTCGAGCGTGCTGCAACGCCTGGAGGCGGCGGGCGCCGTCACGCTCGGCACGCTCAACATGTCGGAGTTCGCAAACAGCCCCACTGGCCACAACGTCCATTTCGGCGATTGCCGCAATCCCTGGAAGCCCGATCGCATCACGGGCGGCTCTTCCTCGGGCTCGGGCTCGGCGGTGGCGGCGCGCCTCGTCTGGGGTGCGCTGGGCTCCGACACGGGCGGTTCGGTCCGGATACCCGCGGCACTCTGCGGTCTCGCCGGGCTGAAGCCGACGCCGGGGCGGATCAGCCGCCATGGCGGCATGCCGCTCTCCTTTTCGAGCGACTGTTTCGGCCCCTTGACCCGCACGGTCGCCGATTGCGCGCTGATGACCGGCATCATCGCCGGCGCCGACCCCGCCGACCCCACCACCAGCGACCGGCCGGTACCGGACTACGTGGCGGCCCGCGGGCGCGAGGTGGCGGGCCTCAGGATTGGCGTGCCGCGCGACCATGGCGGCTTGGAGGTCGACGATGCCGTGGCCGGGGCGATGGCGGCCAGCCTGGCGGTCTACCGCGACCTGGGCGCGGAGCTGGTCGAGGTCGAGATCCCCGACCAGCCGGAATTGAGCCATCTGGCCAATCTGGTCTCCCGCGCCGAGGCGGCGGTGCGCCACCGTGCCTGGCTGCGCGAGCGGCCGGACGACTATTCGGACCTCGTGGCCCGGCGCATGCGGCTCGGCCTGCATGTCCCGGCGACCCACTATATCGAGGCGCTGAACGCCCGCGGGCGCTATCTGGCCGAGTTCGTCACGGGCGTGCTGGATAAGTGCGACGCCCTGCATCTGCCGACGGTGGGGGTGCCGGCGCCGACGATCCAGGAGAGCGACGTTGGCGCCGGCCAGGCGCTGCCCGCGCTGTTGTTGAAGCTGACCGGTTTTACCCGGCCGATGAACTTCCTGGGCCTGCCGGCGCTGAGCGTGCCGGCGGGCTTCGCGGCGGGCCTTGCGGTCGCCTTCCAGCTGGTGGGGCGGCCCTTCGCCGAGGCGATGCTGTTCGCCCTCGGCGCCGCGTATCAGGACGCGACGGACTGGCATGCCCGGGTGCCGCCGCTGGCCGACGACGGCGAGTGATCCGGATCCACGCCCACCAATGACGATCGCCGAAGGCCGAGGCGCCGAGATCGGAGCGATCCGCAAATGGCTGATCCTGTTCACGGTGACGCTGGCGACGACGCTCTATTCGACGACGGTGCTGGTGGTCTCGGTGATCTTGCCGCAGATGCAGGGCTCGATGTCCGCGACCCAGGACCAGATCGCCTGGGTCGTCACCTTCAACATCCTGGCGACCGCCGTGGTGACGCCGATGACCGGCTGGCTGGAGGCCAAGTTCGGCCGCCGCCGGGTGATGATCGTCGGGCTGGCCCTTTTCACGCTCTCGACCATGGCCTGCGGCCTGGCCCAGGGGTTGTTGCCGCTCGTGCTCTACCGCATCGCCCAGGGGGCGACGGGGGCGCCGCTGATCCCGCTCGGCCAGGCGATCGTGCTCGACACCTTCCCCCGCCACCAGCATCGCCTCGCCACCTCGGTTTTCGGCATGGGCGTGGTGATCGGCCCGATCATCGGCCCGACCTTGGGCGGCTACCTGGCGGAGCTCTACAACTGGCGCTGGGCCTTCTTCATGCTGGCGCCGATCGGCGCGCTCGCCGTCGTGATGCTGGTTCTGATGATCCCCGAACGCCCGAAGCGCCCGGGTACCCGGCTCGACTGGACCGGCTTCCTCTCGCTCTCGATGGGTCTCGTCTGCCTTCAGCTGATGCTCGACCGGGGCGAGCGGCACGACTGGTTCAACTCGGCCGAGATCCTGATCGAGGCCTGTCTCGCGGTGATCTTCTTCCACGTCTTCGTGGTCCACAGCCTGACCGCGAAGCAGCCCTTCCTTAATCCGCGCCTGCTGCTCAACTGGAACTACACGCTGGGCCTGATCCTGGTGCTGGTCTACGGCATGCTGAACTTCACGCCGATCATCCTGTTGCCGCCGATGCTGCAGAAGCTGATGGGCTACCCGGATTCGATCATCGGAATTCTGCTGGCGGCGCGCGGCGCCGGCGCCACGATCGGTTTCTTCCTGGCCATGTGGGTCGGCAAGCTGGACCCGCGCATCGGCATGGGCATCGGCTTCATCGGCCAGGCGATCTCCGGCCTCTACATGGCCAGCTTCGACGTCAACGTCACCGTCGTCGACGTCGCCATCAACAGCTTCATCCAGGGGATCTGCGTCGGCCTCATCTGGGTGCCGCTGACCGTGGCGACCTTCGCCCGGGTCCGTTCGGAAGACCTGGCGGAATGTTCCGCCGTCTATCACCTGTTGAGGAATCTCGGCAGCTCGATCTTCATCTCCTTGAGCGTGACGACGGTGATCCGCACCTCGAACATCAACTATGCGGAACTCTCGGAGCGGATCTCCCCCTTCAACGAGGTGCTGTCCTATCCCGGCCTGCTCGGCGCCTGGAACGTGGACTCGGTACGCGGCCTCGCGGCGGTCAGCGGCGAGATCCAGCGCCAGGCACTGATGATCGGCTACATCAACGCCTTCGGGCTCTATACGCTGACCTCGCTGGGCGTGCTGGCGCTGATCATGTTGATGCGCGGCCGGCCGCCGACAGCCGCACCCGGCTGATTTTGCCTACCGGAGCCGGCGATTATTGCCGGCCGGGAGGTCTCGAGGGCAATTATTGCCGCCCTGGCACCCCGCGGGGCGCGAATTACCGCGCCTTCGTCTGGCACGGTTCATGCGTGGTTCCTCGCCGAATCAAGGGAACGGGAGCATTTCAATGAAGATCGAGGGAGTGGCGGGTCACGCCCAGAATGCACATGCGCTCGGGCGCCAGCAGGCACCGGAGCGGCCCCAGCCGGGCAAGACCACGGGTGGAAACACCGATACCGAGCCGAGCGTCATCGTCGACATCACGGATGCCGCCGATCAGCCGCTGGCCACGCGCGGCCGCGGCGCGAAGCCACCGGGCCACCAGGCCCGGGCGATGATGGAAAGCTACCGCGCCATGGGCGCCGAGACGGGCGACATGCGTTTCGGCCAGATCGTCTCCCGCATCGCGCGCGGCCTGGACGCGAGCGAACTGTTCGTCGTGCCCGAGCCCGAGCCCGAAGCCGAGGAAGTCACCACCGGCATGACAATTCCCCTGGCCGGAGGCGAGAGCGAGGGCGACGGCGCGGAGACGGGCGCGGAGGCCGGCCCGACCCTATCCAACGCCACTTGCGCTCGGGCGCCAGCAGGCACCGGAGCGGCCCCAGCCGGGCAAGACCACGGGTGGAAACACCGATACCGAGCCGAGCGTCATCGTCGACATCACGGATGCCGCCGATCAGCCGCTGGCCACGCGCGGCCGCGGCGCGAAGCCACCGGGCCACCAGGCCCGGGCGATGATGGAAAGCTACCGCGCCATGGGCGCCGAGACGGGCGACATGCGTTTCGGCCAGATCGTCTCCCGCATCGCGCGCGGCCTGGACGCGAGCGAACTGTTCGTCGTGCCCGAGCCCGAGCCCGAAGCCGAGGAAGTCACCACCGGCATGACAATTCCCCTGGCCGGAGGCGAGAGCGAGGGCGACGGCGCGGAGACGGGCGCGGAGGCCGGCCCGACCCTATCCAACGCCACGGTCGAGGCGACCCCGCCGGAAACCACGACGACCGCGACGGTCGAGGTGGCCCCGCTGGAAACCACGACGACTTCGACGGTCGATCCCAACCTCGTCGCCGCCCTGCTGCTGGATGAGGAGACGGAGGAGAGCGATACATCGAGCCTCGTCGTCAAGCCACTGGCGGTGACCGAAGACGAGACCACGTAATCCCGCTTCCCCCAATCGGCCGGCCGACCCCTTGTCAGGGCCGGCCGGCTTGGCGCATGTTTCGGTCGACTGACCCGTAACACCGCCCTGGGGAGCGAGTGGCATGGCCGAAAAACCCGCGTCCCGGCGGGCCAGAAGGGCCGAAGTCGACGTCGCCTTCGACGCCGTGGTGGTGGGTGCCGGGTTCGCTGGCCTCTATATGCTGCACTGCCTGCGCCGGATGGGGCTGGCGGCGCGGGTCTACGAGAGCGGCGGCGGCGTCGGCGGCACCTGGTACTGGAACCGCTATCCGGGCGCGCGCTGCGATATCGAGAGCCTGCAGTATTCCTACTCCTTCTCCGAAGAGCTGGAACAGGAATGGCACTGGTCGGAGCGTTACGCGCCGCAGGCGGAAATCCTCGACTACGCCAACCACGTCGCCGACCGTTTCGATCTCCGCCCCGACATCCGCTTCGAGACCAGCGTCACCGCCGCCACCTTCGACGAGGCGGCCAAGTGCTGGACGGTCGAGACCGACCGGGGCGACCGGGTGACCGCGCAATTCCTGATCACCGCCGTCGGCTGTCTCTCCGCCGCCAACCTGCCCGATATTCCGGGGATGGCGGACTTTCGCGGGCCGATCCATCACACCGGCCAATGGCCGCACGAGGGCGACGACTTCACCGGTCTTCGCGTCGGCGTCATCGGCACCGGCTCCTCCGCGATCCAGTCGATCCCGATCATCGCCGAGGCGGCGGCCGAGCTGACGGTCTTCCAGCGCACGCCCAACTATTCCGTGCCGGCCTGGAACACAGCCCTGGACCCGGACGAAGAGGCCGAGGTGAAGGCCAACTATCCGGCGCTCCGGGCACGCTCGCGCTCGCGCCCGACCGGCTACGACTTTCCCTTCGACCTCCGTCCCGCCCTCGGTGTCCCGGCCGAAGAGCGGGAGCGGCAGTATGAAGCGTTCTGGGCCCGGGGCGGCCTGCCGACGCTTGGCGCCTTCGGCGACCTGCTCTACAACGCCGAGGCCAACGAGACGCTGGCCGAATTCGCCCGGGCCAAGATCCGCGAGAAGCTCGACGATCCCGCCGTCGCCGACCTGCTCTCCCCAGATAACGTCTTCGGCTGCAAGCGACTTTGTGTCGATAGCGGCTATTACGAGACCTACAATCGCGACCACGTACATCTGGTCGACATCTCGGAAAGCGGGATCGAACGCTTCACGGCGGACGGCCTCGTCGCCGCCGGTCAGGCCTACGAATTCGATGTCGTCATCTGCGCCACCGGCTTCGCCGCCATGACCGGGGCCTTCGAAAAGATCCGCATCACCGGGCGCGACGGCCTGACCTTGAAGCGGAAGTGGGAGGCCGGTCCCCGAACCTACCTCGGCCTTTCCTCGGTCGGCTTTCCCAACTTCTTCATGATAACCGGGCCCGGCAGCCCCTCGGTGCTGGCCAGCTTGATCCAGGCGATCGAGCAGCACGTCGACTGGATCTGCGATCTCATCGCCCATATGCGCGCGATCGGCGCCGAAACGATCGAACCCACCCTGGCGGACGAAAACGCCTGGATCGAGCATGTGAACGAGGTGGCGGCGCTCTCGCTCCGCTCCACCTGCTCATCGTGGTACGTCGGCGCCAACATCCCCGGCCGCCCGCGCGTCTTCATGCCCTACATCGGCGGCTTCCCGGTCTATGTCGAGAAGTGCAACGAGGTGGCGAGCAACGGCTACGAGGGCTTCGTCCTAGAAGGCGCGAAACTCCACAACCGGCCGCCCCGCTTCGAATGGACGAAACGCTGGCGCGTCCAGCCGCTCGATGCGGAGGAGATGGCGATGCGGCACGGCCCGGTGATCTGACGCGGCGTCGTTCAGCCGAGGCTACGCCCTCCCGGAATCGACGAAAATCATTCCAGCAATCCCCCCCCGCCGCCAAAAAATAATCGATCCGCGAGGCAATGTTGACGGCGAAGCGGAAGCACACCTCGATCTCAGGCGCGACGTCGCGTCCGCGCATCGCCATCTCCTTTGCCACCACCACCATACGGCGGACCGCATCCATGGCACCGGGGAACGCCAGCAGCAGGCGGTCGCCGGCGGTTTTGGCGATACGCCCGCCATGCCTGGGCACGAGTATTCAAGGCGTGGGGCCGCGCGCGAACGCGAGGTTCGAAGGCCTTCGATCGGAAATCTCTTCGCTGCGTATCCGCCCTTGCATCATCCAAAAAAAAGAGCCCCCGACGAGCGGGGGCTCTCCGTCGGCCGTTGGATGCGGCCGATGCTCGCCGGTCCTCAGTTGACGGCCGGCAGTGCTGTCTCGTCGCCCGTGTTGATGCAGGTCGAATGCCCGAAGCCACCGGCGCTGATGCCGGTCCCGCCATCGGGATTGGCCACGATATCATAGATGATGTTGTCCGGGCGAAGCGGGTCGCCACTGATCCCGCCCGCACCCGCGGCCGCCAAATTGTCGAGGCCGAGGTTGGCGCGGACTCGCCAGGCGATCATGTGATCGGCGCAGGAGGTATCGCCGCTGAGGCCGACGGCGCCGATGACGGCCCTGTCGTCATAAAGGGCGAGACCGCCGCCGAAAACGTTTACACCCCCGACCTTTTCGCCGACCAGCGGATCGTTGGCCTGCCCGTAGTTGGCTGTAGCGCACCCGGCCGACGGCCCCTTGTACGCCGCTTCGACGTCCACCGGATTGGAAAATTGCAGGCCGAACAAACTGCCACCGGGCTGCACGGCCGAGAACAAGTTGGCGGTGGAGAGCGACAGCCCATTCAAGCTGAAGGCATTCGCGGTGTTCGCCTTCTGGGCCGAAATCGCCCGGCTACCGGGCCACTGCGACCCGCGGTCCGCGCCCGAAAAGGCAACGGCGCAGACGATCCCGTCACGATTGACCAGCGTCGCCCACATGTCGAAGTCGAGACCGCTGGTTTCCGTCGCCATGGCGCTACCGGGCCAGCCGCGTCGAGAGCAACCTTCAAGGCGGCATGATCGGGCAGGTCCTGGCAACTCGACAGCGCGTTTGCGCCCGAAACGAAGAGACCGGTGGCGACACCGAACGCCAATCCCGCGGAAATGAATGATTTGACCATTACGTCCCCCTTGTCCGCCCATCCCCTGACGACATGCCGAGGACTCACATAAAGCGGATAGGAGTGAAAGTTTCTAGTTGCTAGGTAACTGCCCAGGTACGTGGCCGCCTTTCAGGCGGCGTGGAGACGTGCGATCAGGGTTTCGGGATTTTCCATGAGCGCCTGGATGATGTTCCAGCCCTGTTTTCTGGCGGTCGAGATGAAGCCGCGGACGGTGGCAAAGTCTTCGGCGCCTTTCTGGCTGCGGAAGCCGCCGGAGATTTTCTGCTTGACCTTCATCATGCGCCCGTCCTGCTCGGCCTGATTGTTGGTGAACGGCACGGCGAAATTGGTGAGGAAGCGTAGCGCATCTTCCTTGCGAGCCTGAAGGCGCCGGAGAAGGTTGTGGCCGACGCGGCGCGGCTTGCGTCCCCGGCGCCTGGCCTTGCCCTCGACCGGTTTGGGCGCGAGAGGAGGTTGGGCCTCGTGAAAGGCGATGCCCTCGGCCGTGATGGCGTCCCAACATCGTCGGAAGCGGCTGACGAGGCTTGGTTTCAGCGCCACTCCCCGCTCCCGGGCGAGATTTACCGCGTGGCAGGCGCGGCGCAATAGTCTCTGCATCTTGCCCGCCCAGTCCTCCTTCTCGATCTCGACCAGGGCTTGCAACTCGCGCAGGTGATGGGCGTTGCACAGCGCGTGCCGCACCCCCTCCATCGTGAAGTACGGCTTCCAGTGGTCGTGGACGACGATGCCGCCGACGCCGCCGAGCAGGCTGCCGCGCCGGGGCGAAACCCGGTAGAAGGTCAACAGCGCCGTGGACGCGACGTGCAACCATTGACCCCGCCCGGCGACCCGGAACCCGGTCTCGTCCATGTGCTTGACCGGCGCCGATTTCACCAGCTCGCGGATCGTCCCGACGACGCCTTGCACGGACTCGGCGCTGTTTCGGCCCATCCGCGCGATGCTCGCCGCAGACAGCCCGGCCCCGAACAGATCCTTCATCAATGCGGCCAGGCGGTCCTCGGGCAGGAGCTGGTAGTGCGACAGGTAGACCACCATGGCTCCGATCCGACCGCCGTACTGAACCGGGCCGGTGACGCCGTCGGGAAAGGAAGCCCGAGTTTGCGTGCCGCAATGCCCGCAACGGCAGCGATGCGCCCGATGCTCCGTGACCACCAGGGGCCGGGGCTCGGGCAGGTCGAAAACCTGACGGGCGCCGTGGCCGGTGGTCATATCCGGCGTCAATCCCGAACCACACCGCCGGCACGTCTCGGGATAATGATCGACGCTGGCGTCGGGATCGGCGACTTGGCGCAGGGTCTCGCCCTCGTGGCCCTTCTGCCCGCCCGGCTTGCGATCCGATTTTCCGCGAAGGCTCCCGGTGCGTCGCTTCTTCTTCCCCGCCGGCGGTTTGTTCAATCCATCGCTGGACGGCGGCTTGCCGCTGTTCGTGCTGTTCAGGCCAAGCTGGCGCTCGAGTTCGCCAAGCCGGAGTTCGCTCGGCGAGCCGCGACCCTTGGGCCAGCACCACATCGATCAGGTCGTCTTTCGACAAAAAGGCGAGAGCATACCTATCCATCGAATCCTTAGAATCGACCCACCATCTCTTGTCAAACGAAATCTAGGCCGTCAGCGCCTCAAACCCACAAAATCTGCCCCGAGAGACCCAATCCGCAGCCCCAGCGAAATCAGATACCTGGGCAGTTACGTTGCTAGTAACATTTGAGTTCGAACCCGAAAATCCCTCGAGGATACGAAAGCCGCGAGTCGTCCCCTTGGCAGGCGGCTTGAAGAAGTGATCAGCTTTGGTGAAGACGAAGTTGGCACATCGATCATCGGTGGCGTCTTTCAGCGATGCGGCAAATTGTCGGAAGGCGAGAGCACGTATCCGCTTCTTTCCGGGGTTGTCGGCCTATCCATCGAATCCCTCGGCCTAGAATCCGATTGAGCGCGCCATGCGCTGGCGTCCCATCTTGTCTTGGACTCAAATCGGCGAGAATCTAGGCCGTCAGCGCCTCAAACCCACAAAATCTGCCCCGAGAGACCCAATCCGCAGCCCCAGCGAAATCAGATACCTCCAGACCGCCCGGCGGTAGCGCTTGAACCAAGTCCGCACCGTGTCGTCGTCGAGGTAGAGCACCCGCGCCACCTCGGCACAGCTCACGCCGTCATCCAGCAGCAGAACGGCGTTCGCCCGCCGGGCCACCCCATGGCTTCGCTCGGGTGCCCCATCAGCCCTCAGGGCCCCCCGCTCCTTGGCACTCAGAAATCCACGAATCATGCCCCCGAGAAGAATCGATTTGCCAGAGCTTTTTTCGGGTCTCTGAGGAGTCGGGGTATATCTCTCAAATTATAGATATTTTATCAGTATACTAAACTATTTTAATTCTACTATTTTCCAAATTTCTTCGTCGTCAAGCCAACTTACAAATCCCGTTTGGCCCCTCAATCCCCCGCCATTCGTCCAACACCAGCTTCGCCGCCGCCATGTCCATGGCGGCGATGCCGATTGAATCGAAGACGCAGGTTTGGCCCGCCGGCGCGGGCTTGGTGCCGGCGAGGATTTCGCCGAGTTCGGCATAAACCTCGGCGCCCGCGACCAGCACGTTGCCGGACTGGTCGAGGGCGGCCTCGCCGAGTTCGGCATAAACCTCGGCGCCCGCGACCAGCACGTTGCCGGACTGGTCGAGGGCGGCCTCGCGGCTCTCGACGATCACCGGGTGGGACATGGTGGCGTCGTCGAGTTCGCGTCCCGCCGTGGTGTTCCAGCCGACCGAACTGACGAAGGCGGCGTCCTTCAGCCAGGCCCCGTCGAAGATCGACTCGCGGGCGGCGGTGGTGCAGACGACGACGTCGGCGCCGCGGACGGCGGCCTCAGCGCCCCCGCACCAGGTCGCGCCGATGTCCTCGGCGCAGGCGCGCGCGTTTTCGGCCGTGCGGCCCCAGAGGCGGATTTCGGCGAAGTCGTGAACGCGGGGCATCATCTGGCTGTGGGCGCGGGCCTGGACGCCGCTTCGCAGGATGGCGAGGACGCCCGAGCCGGCGGACGCCAGCGCCTTGGCGGCGGCGGCGGAGCCCGCGGCGGTGCGCATCTCGGTAATCAGGCGGCCGTCCATCATTACCTCGGCCTCGCCGGTCTCGGGCCGGAACAGCAGGATCAGGCCCAGATGCGTCGGCAGGCCGTGCGCCGCGTTACCGGGATAGAAGGTGACGAGCTTGATGCCCATCGCCTCGCCGATCGCTGGCATGATGCCGAAGAAGCCGCCGTGCGGTTCCACCGGGATCAGGTTGCGCACCGGCTGAATCACCTTGCCGGCGGAGAAGTCGATGAAGGCGCGTTCCATGGCGCCGATCAGGGCGTCGAGTTCGAGGTGGCGTTCGACCGTCGCCTCGTCGAGGAAGGGAATGCCCGTCAACGGTGCGCTGGTCATGGTCTCGGCTCCTCCTTCAGCATCCCCACCACTCTCCTTGAAACGAGAAGCGCTTGGTTTTGCCCTTGCATCTCATGGTGGAGGAATCGCCCGGGTCCAGGGCCTTGTCAATGATCTACGACCGGGCGAAGCCCGGCGCGCTTCGCGCGTCGTTGACAAGGCCCTGGACCCGGGCAAAGTGGTCACCATGAGATGCAAGGGCGGGTCTGGGCTCCCTCGTAGTCCGCAATTCCCACCAAGCCGTCAAGGAATCCCTTGTCTCAACGAATCCCGCACTCTTCAATCGCCTGGGCGATCTGCGCTTCCGCCCCCGGGCCCATCAGGTGCGCACCAGCGACGCCGTCCATCGCCTTCAGCCGGTGCATCAGCTCGCCGGCGACCTTGCGGCCCTCGGCCCGCGCGTCGTCGGCGTCCTCCAAACGCTTCAGGACCTCGTCGGGGATGATGGCGCCGAACAGGTTGTCGCGCATCCAGGCGCCCTGGCGGGCCGAAGTCAGCGCGGCGATGCCGACGACGACCTTGAGGCCGGGCAGCAGACCCCCCTCGCTCAGCCGCGCCAGATAGCGCGCCAGGAGTTCGAGATCGAAGCAGAACTGGGTCTGCACGAAGCTGGCGCCGGCCGCCACCTTGCCGGCGAGGCTGGTGGGCCGCCAGTCTGGTTCCGGGTCCAGGGGCGCGTCGGCCGCGCCCACCAGATAGGCGGGCGGCGGCGTGATCTCGCGGCCCGACGGCAGCTTGCCCTCGTCGCGCATCGCGGCCGCGAGCCCGACCAGTCCGGTGCTGTCCAGGTCGTTTACCGCCTTGGCGTCGGGTGCATCGCCGATGTGCACCGGATCGCCCGAGAGGCAGAGGATATTGGGAATGCCGAAGGCGGTGGCGCCGATCAGGTCGCGCTCCAGCGCCAGCGTGTTGCGGTCGCGCGTGGTGAACTGCAACACCGCCTCGATGTCGTTTTCCCGGCCCATGAAATAGGCCGCCGCGCTGGAGGCAAGATGGGCCCGGGCACCGGCGCCGTCGGTGACGTTCACCGCCTCCACCAGGCCGGCCAAGGGCGCCGTCCGCTCCACCACCCGCATGGGATCGGCGCTCAAAGGCGGCGTGGTCTCGGCGGTGATGGCGAAGCGGCCCTGGCCGAGGGCCGCGGCGAGCCGGCCGGGCGCCGTGGCGATGACGTCGGTACTCATGGACGGAGATACTCCGAAGCGGTCCGCCGGCGCTCAGCCGCGCGGGCGGTATTGTATGGGAAGCGAGGCGAGGCCGCGCAGGACCAGGCTGTCGACGCGGCGCGGCCCCTCCGGCGGGCATTCGATGTCCTCCAGCCGGGCGACCACGCGCCGGAGCGCGATCCGCCCCTCGAGCCGGGCCAGGGGGGCGCCCAGGCAGAAGTGGATGCCATGGCCGAAGGCCATCTGTCGGTTGGGCCGCCGCGAGATGTCGAAGACGTCGGCATCGTCAAAGGCGCGGGGGTCGCGGTTGGCGGCGTTCAGCATGGCGAAAACCCTGGCCCCCGGCGCGATGGTCCGGCCGGCGATCTCGACCGGCTCGGTCGCGATCCGGACCATCGCGTTGATCGGGCCATCGTAGCGAAGCACCTCCTCGACGCAGTGTTCCGCCAGCGACGGCTCGGCGATCAAGCGCGCCAGCTGCCCGGGGTTTTGCGTCAGGTGCCAGAGCGCGCTGCCCAACAGGTTCGTCGTGGTCTCGTGCCCGGCGAAGAGCAGGAACATGCAGCTGGCGGCGATCTCGGCCTCGTCCAGGTGCTTCCCTGCCCCCTCGCCCGCCAACAGCTCGCTGATCAGGTCGTCCTCCGGTTCGGCGCGCCGGGCGCGGATCAGATCGGCGAAGTAGGCGTTCATCTCCGCCGTCGCCCGCTCCGCCCGGGCGTACTTGTCGGCCGTCGCCTGGGCACTGCCGACGAAGAGCGCCAGATCGTCCGACCAGAGCTTGAAGCGATCGAGATCCCCGAGCGGCACCCCCAGCATCACCATGACGACCGAGGCCGGCAGGGGATAGGCGAAGTCGGCGATGAAATCCATCTCGCGGCCGCTCGCCGCCTGATCCAACAGATCCTCGACGATCTCGCCGACCCGTTTTTCCATGCGCACCAGCGCGCGCGAGGTGAAGCCCGGCGCCAAAAGCTTGCGGAGCCGGGTATGCGACGGCGGATCGATGAAGACCGACCAGCGGGAGATCGAGGCTTCCAGGTTTTGCACCCGGGCCCGCTCCGCGGCCGGCAGTTGCTCGACGAAGGGGCTCAACCGGTCGGCCGAAAAGCGGGGATCGGTCAGCACCGTCTTGCAATCCTCGTGAGTCGGACCCGATTTCCTTGGACACAGAATTGGCTTAATCGAAGTGTCCAAGGAGGACCGGAACATGACCGACAATTTTGAGAACAAAGTTGCTGTTGATGGGCCTGTGGTAAACGAGGGCGAGCTTGGCTCGTCCACGTTTTCCCCGGGCCAGGTTTCGCCGGCAGGCCCGCTGGGACTTGGCCAGCGATGGACGGTGGCGCGCAAGCGTGAGGTCGTTCTGCGGCTTTTGCGTGACGAGCCGGTGCAACTTCTGTCGCGCCAGTTGGGCGTAGAGATCTTCCGGCTCGAGCAGTGGCGTGAGAAAGCGATCGGCGGGATCGACGCCTCGCTCAAGCAACGCAAGGGCGATCCGGTGCAGGCGGAACTGGATAGCGCCATGAAGCGGATCGGAGAGTTGACCATGCAGGTGGAACTGCTGGAGGCCAAGACGGAGACCTTCGGCCCTTTGGGGCGGCGGAGGTCGCGGCGATGAGTGCCGCCACCTCGCCCGGCACGGGTCTGGCCTACGGCCTGCGGCGGGTCTGCGCCGCCTGGGGCATGGCCCGCTCCTCGTTCTACGCCATGACCTCCGGCCAGCACGCCGAGCAGCCGCCGGCAAAGCGTCGGGGACCAAAGCCCGCGATCTCGGACCAGGCGCTGCTGGTGGCGATCGAAGCCGACCTGGAGGCATCGCCCTGGGAGGGCGAGGGCTACCGCAAGGTCTGGGCTCGGCTTCGGGTCTGTCGCGATATCCGGGTTGCCCGCAAGCGGGTGCTCCGCCTGATGCGCGAGAACAATCTGCTCTCGCCCCATCGCTGCGGCCGCCGTGGCGGCAATCCCCATGACGGTGAGATCATCACTCATGCCCCGAACCTCATGTGGGGCACCGATGGCGTTCGGGTGTTCACGGTGGACGACGGCTGGGGCTGGATCTTCACCGCCGTCGAGCATTGGAACGCCGAGTGTGTCGGCTGGCATGTCTGCAAGCGCGGCGACCGCTTCGCCGCCCTGCAGCCGATCTCCATGGGGCTTGCCGGGCTGTATGGCTCGACCGCGGCCGGCGCGGCTCGGGGGCTGGCCTTGCGGATGGATCACGGCTCCCAGTATCTGTCGGACCACTTCACCAACCAGATCAAGTTCTGGGGCATCCAGGCGTCCTACGCCTTCGTCGCCGAGCCCCAGACCAACGGCGTCGCCGAGCGGTTCAATCGCACGCTGAAGGAACAGATCATCCATGGTCGCATCTACCGTAACATCGCGGAGCTGCGGGACGCCGTCCGCGACTTCGTCGAACTCTACAATGCCCAGTGGATCGTCGAAAAGAACGGCTACCTGAGCCCCGCTCAAGCTCGTCAGGCGTGGCACGCCGCGATCTCAATCAGGCCCGCCGCGTGAGACAAACTTGTGTCCAAGGAACCGGGTGCGCTACATCTTGCAATCCTCGTAGCGCGTCACCACCCAGCCCCTGAGCGGCGCGCACCAATGCACCGGGTCCGCGTCTTGCAGGTGCCGGTAGACGGCGAAGGGATCGTGCAGGATCGCGGGATCGCGGGGGTCGTAGGCGATGGTCATAAGAGGCGGCTTAGCACGGGGCATGGGATAGCAACAACCGGCGTCGGGCAGCCCTCACCCGAGCTTGATGCCCATACGGTGTCACCGTAAAGAATTGAGATGGATATCGTTTCGATTCGGCATCGGGAATTGGTCGATTTCCGTTTCGGGCAATTGGCGCCTGACGTTCAAAATCGTTGACGGGACGATCGAAGACCTGAACTTGAAGGACTATCACCAATGGCCGAGGAAAAGCTCGCGATAGGCATGGTGCCAGTATACCCCCGCGAATTCATACTCGTGGAGATCCTGGAGGAACTCACGCTCTCCATCGCCAAGGCCGCCAAGATCCTGGGTGTCCGCGCCGCGACACTGTCCGACCTCGTCAACGAGAAATCCTCGCTCTCGCCCGAGATGGCCATGCGGATCGAACTGGCCTTCGACGTCAAGGCCCAACCGCCCCCGCGCGTGCAAGCGCTGTACCACAGCGTGACCAAATTGCCAGCGCGCGAGCGAGCTGGGCGTCGAGCGGTATGAAGCCCCGGAGCGTGTTGGCGGCGCACGTCGCCCTTCTCCTGATAGTGGAGGGCGAAGTCTTGTGTGTTCTTCGCGATGAGGCATTGCCTCAAAGGTGCCTCAACGGGTCCTGGGATTCATGCAAGACGCGCAGGATCAGGACACCGTCGTCTTCGAGACGATAGTAGATCGAGTGACTGGCGTAATCGTGACGCCGGCAATTGGGCTTGACGCGACTGAAGTCGCGTCCCAAGCGTGGAAACTCACCAAGGAGTCCGAAAGCATGGTGAAGGCCGAGGACGTAGGACCGTGCGCGCGCCAATCCGAAATTCAGAATCGAGTATTCGTAGATAGCGGCGAGGTCGGCATCGGCATCAGGCGTCAGAAGGTAGTCGGCCATCGGCGCCCAGTTTCCGCTCAACATCATCCATGATGTCCAGAACGCTCCTTTCGCTAACGCCACCGGCCTCGGCGGCATCGAGAACGGCGCGAAGCCCGGCTTCGGCCCGCCGCCGATCCTGGTCGCGCCGGATGAGGTCGCGGAAATACTCGCTGTCGTTGCCGTAGCGTCCACTGGCGATCTGGGCCTTGACCCAGTCTTCCATGGCGTCTGGAATGGAGATGGTTTTTCGGATCATCGTCATGATATCGACCTCCTGTCTCAATAGGATAGGTTACGTCGAAAATATGATCAAATTCATACGATTAGACTGACGCCTTTCCGCCGGCCAGAACTCCAACCTGATGGGCCCGAAGCGGCGCCTCGCCGGCACCGCGAGCATCGCCGCCTTCTCCCCATTGACGATTTACGCGCGGGCTGGATCATATCGGCCTCGCCACCGGCGACCAGGGAGGACAACATGGACCACGCGGCGTTGATCGCGGACGAGGCCTGGATTATCCACCGGATCCTGGAGGCAAAGGCGGCAGCGACGCCCGACCACCCCTTCATGCACTACGACGGGCACGACCACACCTACGCCCAGATGAACGCGCGGGCCGACCGCATCGCCGCCGGGCTCGCCGGCCTCGGCATCAAAAAGGGCGACCGGGTGGCGGTGATCATGCAGAGCTCGCCCGAGTATATCGACGTCTGGTTCGCCATCGCCAAGCTCGGCGCGATCGAGATCCCGGTGAACATCGCCTACAAGGGGGAGCTGTTGCGCCACGTGCTGGTCACGGCGGGCGCGGTCGCGATCGTGCTCGACGACGAATTCGCCAAGGTGGTGGCCGAGGTGACGGAAAGCTGCCCCGACCTCACCCGCCATGTCGTCAATCCGACGATGGGCGAGAACCCGCCCAGGCTGCCGGGCGAGGTGGCGCTCGCGGATCTGCTCGCCTGCGAGGACGGCCCACCACAAGTCGAGGTCGCCCACACCGACGTCGCCTGCATCATGTTCACCTCCGGCACGACGGGCCCCTCGAAGGGCGTCATCATCGAGCACCACTTCGAATGGGCCTTCGGCGTCACCGTCGCCGAGATCGTCGATATCCGGGGCGATGACGTCGCCTACAACTTCCTCCCCTTCTTCCACGTCGCGGGCAAATTCGTGTTGATGGCGGCCATGCTGGTCGATGCGCGGATGATCATGCGCCAGCGCTTCTCCGTCGCCGCCTTCTGGCCCGATATCCGCGCCTTCGGCTGCACCATTACCGTGGCGGTCGGCGGGATCTGCCACATGTTGAACGCCGAACCCGAACGCGAGGACGACGCCGACAATCCCCTGCGCGGCATTTACGCCGTGCCGATACCGGCGGAGTTCCAGGCGGCGTTCGAGAAGCGCTTCGGCCTCGTCTTCATCGAGGCCTACGGCTCGACCGAGGCCAATGTCGTCGCCGCCAGCCAGCCGGGGGGCGAGCCCGACCGGCTCCTTCGGCAAGGCCGGCCGCTTCTACGAGATCGAGATCCACGACGAGAACGACAACCCCTGCCCGCCCGGCGTCGCCGGCGAGATCGTCGTTCGCCCGAAGCGCCCGGGCATGCTGCTCACCGGCTATTATAAAGGCTCAATTCGTGAATTGTATGCGTCACCTTGTTACGGCGGCGGCGAGGCAGGCTCGGTCATTGGCGCCGGGGGCGAGGCCGACGAGGTGGAACCAGCTCAGGTAGTTGTCCAGATAGCGGGTGGCGATGCCGCGGCGGGGACGCAGGAAGTCCTTCAACCGGCTGTGGCGGCTGTTCACCGTCTGCACATGCAGATCGCCCCGAACCCGTTCCCCCATCGAGCGGTTGAGTGCTTCGTGGCTCACCCCGAGCGCGGCGGCGCAAGGTGGATAGCTCGCGCCACCGTCGGAGACCAGCAGGGCGTCCTTCGCGACCACCGGGTCGAGAGCAGCCGTGAGCGCCGCCGCGTCGACCCTGGGCAGCACCGCGCTCACCGTCGTCCCGCTCCGGTCCGCCGCCATGAGAACCGGCACCTGCTCGCGCGAGAGGCCGCGCTTCTTCGCCTTGCCGCCCCGCCGCCGTGCCTTGCGTCCCAGCCCGCGCGCGCCCTTCCGGCTCTCCAGGACGTAGGTCTCGTCCGCTTCCACGATCCCCTTGAGCACCTCCGAATCGCTCCGCGCCGCCGCCAGAAACCGGTGACGCCAGCGGAACGCCGTGCTCACCGCCACGTCGCAGCGCGCCGCCGAGGCCTTCACCGTCTCCCCCTCCGCCAGCGACGCCCCGAACGACAGCCAGCGTTCCTTGTGGTGCAGGCCCGACAGCGGCGTACCGGTCAGCGCGTTGAAGGTCCTGCCGCAGCCCTTGCACTGGTAGCGCCGCAGACCCCGCGCCATACCGCGCGAAACCGCCCCTTCGCTCGCGCAGTGCGGACAGCGCCGGGCCTCGTCCACACCAAGCTCGATCGCGGCCTTCGATGCCTCGCCTTCGCTCCGGCCCGACAGCACCGCGAGCGCCTCGTGCCGCTGCACGCGCGTCAGCCCGCGCGCCGCCGAAAGCCACACCTGGAAACCCTTGCCGTCCATGACCCAACCTCCTGACATTCCGGGCATTCTATCACAAATGCATACGTTTCACGAATTGAGCCTTATAAATAGCCGGAAAAGAGCTTGGAGGCGATGCGCAACCTCTGGTTCCACACCGGCGATCAGGGCATGGCCGACGCCGACGGCTGGTTCTTCTTCCTCGACCGTTTGACGGACTCGATCCGCCGGCGGGGCGAGAATATTTCCTCCTTCGAGGTCGAGCGCATCGTCAACACCCACGAGGCGGTGGCGGAATCGGCGGCGATCGCCGTGCCGTCGGAATTGCAGGAGGACGAAGTCAAGCTGGTCGTGGTGCTGAAACCGGGGCGCGACCTTACGGAAGAGGCACTGCTCCGCTTTTGCATCGATGAGATGCCCTATTTCATGGTACCGCGTTTCGTCGAGTTCCGCGACGACCTGCCGCGCACCTCGCTCACCAAGATCCGCAAGGTCGAACTCCGCGCCGAGGGCCGGAATGAGGCGACCTGGGACTGCGAGGCGCATGGCCTCAGAATTACTCGCAACGGCCTCGTGCCGCTGGCGGCCGAGGACTGATCGCCGATCCCACGCCGCTTGCGTTCGCGGGGGCGCTTTGCAAGAGTGCGCCGCGAAATCCAGCAATCATTCGTGAGAGCGGGCATGCATGTCGGCGTGGCGATGAACTTCCAGAACCCGGGGCGCCGGATCCCCGATTCGGAGGTCTATGCGAACGAGCTGAAGCTCGCCGATCTGGTGGAGCCGCTGGGCTTCGATTCCATCTTCGGCATCGAACATCACTTCACCGATTACATCTGCTGCCCCGACGTCACCCAGTTCCTGACCTACATGGCGGGGCGGACGAGATCCGCCTCGGCTCTTCCGTCCTGGTACTGCCCTGGCACGACCCCATGTGGGTGGCGGAGAAGATCTCCATGCTGGATACGATTTCCGGTGGGCGGATGATCCTCGGCCTGGGGCGCGGCGCCGGCAAGGTCGAGTTCGAGGGCTACCGCGTCGACATGGGGGAATCGCGCGAGCGGTTCGTGGAGTACGCGGCCATGATCCTGCCCAGCCTGGAACAAGGCTACTGCGAATACGAGGGCGAATTCATCAGCCAGCCGCGCGCCGACATCCGGCCGGCACCGAGCAAAACCTTCCGGGGCCGAACCTACGCCAGCGCCGTCTCACCCGAAAGCTCCCGCATCATGGCCGAGCTCGGGATCGGCCTGCTGATCATTCCGCAGAAGCCCTGGGACGACGTGGCGGCGGAGCTGGAGCGCTACGGCGAGGTCTTTCTCGAGGTGCAGGGCCGCCCGGCGCCGCAGCCGATCGCCTTCGGCTGGACCTTCGTGGACGAGAGCGAGGACCGCGCCCACGAAATGGCGGTCGAATATATCGGCGGCTATTACCAGACGGTGCTGGATCACTATCAGTTCGCCTCCGACCACATGAAGACCACCAAGGGCTACGAGTGGTACGGCAAGATGGCCGACCGGATCCAGAAGTCGGGCAAGCAGACCTTCGTCGACTTCTTCCTCAACCTCCAGGTCTGGGGCACGCCGGACGTGGTGCACGAAAAAATCCTGGCGATCCGGAATCGCGTCGACGCCTGCGCCTTCGTCGACGCTTTCTCCTATGCCGGCATGCCGGCGGACGAAGCCGAGCGGAACCTCAGGCTGTTCGCCGAGACGGTGTTGCCGCGCCTGCACGCTTGCGACGCGGGCGGGTCGATCGACCGATCGGACGAATTCGCCCAGGCGGCGGAATAGCAAACGCCGATTCCGACATCGAGGCGGCCTCGGGCCGCTCACATCGTGCGTCGTCCGGCCTATGCGCGATCGAGCGCGATGCGATTGCAGCGGCAGGTGCCGATCTGGTGCAGCTCGATGACATTGCCGAAAGGATCTTCAACGAACACCTAGTCGGAATTCTCGCCGACCAGGCCGCCAATGCTCCAATGCTTGACGCCCCGCGCCTCGAGTTCGGCCTTGGCCTCGTTGATGTCCTCCACCGCCAAGGCCACGTGGGGCCGAGTCGGGTCCTGGTCGTCGTCGCGCGCGGCCGGCGATCGTCCGACCGCGCCCATGAGGTGCAATTGGGTCGTATTGTCGCCCTCGCCGACGTACATCCACAGCCCCGGAATTCCCTTGATATCGGGGCGCCCCTCATCGCTTTCCAATCCGAGCACGCCTTCATAGAAGGCCCGGGCGCGACCGACGTCGTCGCTCTCGGTGCCGATCCGGATGCCATGGTGATGCAGTTCAACGACCTTGATCGCCATCATTGTTCTCCATAACGTTCACCGGTGCCGTTTCCACCGGAACAGCCGGCTTGTTACGCGCACGCCCGCCGCGCGGCAGCTCGACGCGTCGGGTTCAGGCCGGACCGTCGACCAGACGGGTGCCGAAATCCGCCGGCGAGACGATTTCCAGCACTTCGTAGTCGTCCGACAGTTCGATCTCGCGGTGCGGGATGCCGGGGCGCTGGTTGATGCAGTCGCCCGCGCGCATCGTGCGCACGCCCTCGCCCTCGAATTCGAACTTGGCCCAGCCCTTCAGCACGTAGACGAACTGGAAGTCGCAGTCGTGGACGTGCCACTCGGCGACCGCGTCCTGCTCCTCGCTGTCGTTGCGGCGAATGAGGTGGGCCACGAACTGGCCGTTGGTCGCCCCCTTGGTGCCAAGGTCGCGGTAGTCCATGATCGTGCGAAGGCCCGGTGCCCACTCGGCGTTCTCACCCTGGTCATGCAGAAATTTCCAACCGTCCGTGTTTGCCATCTTTCCTTCTCCTCTTTGGCCGTGCCCCGGCCGACGTTGACAGTCCACCACCGGATATATCACTTTTGGCCATCATTCGTCCCGCGTTGTCCATCCACCGCGCCCGCGGAGACCCTCGCATGAGCCTCGCCATCGAACCCCCCGCGGAAATCCGCAAGAGCTATCGCGTGAATTGGTACCGCTGCCCGATCGCGCCCGCGACGCTCCGCGCCTTGAGCCGCAGGAGCGATCTACAGGGCGCCTTCCAGGCCGTCGGGCATCTGGCGCTTTTCGCCTGCACCGGTACGCTCACCTATCTCCTCTTGGGCCAGGGGATGTGGGTGGCCGGCCTGATCGCGCTCTTCCTGCACGGCACCGTGGCGAGCTTCCTCACGGGTATCGCCATGCACGAACTCAGCCACGGCACAGTGTTCCGCACCAAGTGGCTGAACCGTTTCTTCGCGGTCGTCTTCGGCATTCTCGGCTTGCGGAACTACCATGAGTATTCCATGCACCACACCCATCACCACCGCTACACGCTGCATCCCCGGGCCGACCGGGAGGTGGTGCTGCCGAAGGTGCCCTCTCTGGCGCCGCTCTATCTGCTGCAGCTCTTCACCTTCAACGTCACCGGCGGGTACGAATCCCAGGGTCTGATCCCGACGGTCCGCGCCGTCATCGCGACGGCCTTCGGGCGCTATGAGCCCTCCGAGCGGGGCGAATGGCTGAAAGCGCTCTATGACGGCTGTCCCGAGGCCCGGGCGAAGCCGATCCTGCTCTCCAGGATCACCCTGGCCTTCCATCTGGCGGTGATCCTGGTCGCCATATCGTTCCAGCTCTGGCCGCTGCCGCTAGTCCTCACTTTCTCGATCTTCATCGCCGGCTGGCTGCGTTATTTCGTCGGCGTGCCGATGCACTGCGGCCTCGAAAGCGAGGTCGACGATTTCCGCAAGTGCGTACGCACCATCACCCTCGATCCGATCTCCGAGTTCCTCTATTGGCGGATGAACTGGCACCTGGAGCACCACATGTACGCGGGCGTCCCTTGCTACAACCTGGCGAAGCTGCATCAGGCGGTGGCCGATGACATGCCGGCGCCGCGCACGTTGCTTGGCGCCTGGCGGGAGATGCGCGAGATCTGGCGCCGCCAGCAGGCCGATCCCGGCTATGCGTACGACACCCCGGTGCCCGAGAAAGGTCGGCGCGAGATCGAAACCGACGACCCGCTGGCCGCCTCGATCGGCGACCTGGCGCCGAAGCCGCTCGCCTGAACCAACCGGGGCCGGCCCAGCGGTCGCCTCACCTGGCCGCGAGCATCTGGGCGGCACCGCTCTCGACCAGCTCCGAGAGCCTTTCGTGGTCGTATATGTGAAGTAACCTGCCCTTGCGCTCGACGATGCCGGCGGCGGAAAGCGCGGTCATGGTCCGGGCCACGGTTTCGCGCGTGGTGCTGGCGTGGCTGGCGATCACCGAATGGGTGGCGAGTGGGCGGATGATCCACTGTTCCGGGTTCTTCTCGTCCGGCTCGGCCAGATTCAACAACTCGACATGGACGCGCTGCACCGCGCTCAGGGTGGAGAGGTCCATGATCCGCTGGTCGCACTGCTGCACGATTTCGCCCAACTGTCGGATCACCTCGATGCCCAATTCCGGATGGTCCAGCAGCAGCTGGCGGAAGACCGACGACGCCAGCGAGGCGATGCGGCAATCGGTGACGGCGACCACGCTCGCGATCCTCGGCCGATCGGTCAGCGCCGCCAGCTCGCCGAAATAGCCGCCTTCGCGGACGTTGGCGAAGGCGATCTCGCGGCCCGCCGGCGAGAAGTTGACAATCCTGACGCGACCCTCGGCGACGAAATAGACGTCGTGGCCCCGGTCGTCCTCGCTGTCGACGATGATGTCCTTGGCCGCGACGCGGCGCCAGCGACAGCGCTGCTCAAGGTTGCGCAGGGTGTCGCCATCGAGCACCGACAAGAGCTTGATGCGGGCGAGATGGGATAGGGAATCGCGTTCCACTGTGCTGCTTTCCGATTGCGACGGCTTATAACGGGCGCCGGGATTCTCCAGTGGTGGATTCTCCGGTCATTTGGTCGCGAAATCAAATGCGTCGGGATGGGCCTCTTCAATCCGCGACGATGATCGGCTCCAGCGGCGGTTTACCGAGGATCAGATCGGAGCCCTTTTCGGCGATCATCATCGTGGCGGCGTTGAGGTTGGCCGACAGCATGACCGGCATGATCGAGGCGTCGATCACGCGCAAGGCCTCCATGCCGTGGACGCGGAGTTCGTCGTCGACCACGGCGCTTCCGTCCGTCGCCGGTCCCATGCGGCAGCTTCCCATCACGTGGAAAGTGGTGGAGCCGTAGTGGCGGGCGGCTTCCAGCAGTTCCTCGTCGCTCTGCGCCTCTTCGCCCGGATACGCCTCGCCGTCGAGATAGGGTTTCATCGCCTCCGTGTGCATCAGCTTGCGGGCGAAGCGCATCGCCAGGACGGTAATGCGGCGATCCTCCTCGTGGTCGAGATAGTTGGGTTGGATCATCGGCTTCTCGAAGGGATCGGCCGAGCGTGCCCGGACCCAGCCCTTCGACAGCGGCCGGTGCTGCCAGCAGGCGGTGGTGAAGCCCGGGTGCTCGTCCAGCATGCCGTGCACGCCCGCTTTGTAGCTGGCGGGCGTGAAGATGAACTGCAGGTCGTTGCTCCGCGCCGCCTCGTCCGAATGCCAAAAGCCGTAGACCATGGAGGGGCTGAGGTTGACGATGCTCTTGGCGCCGATCAGGTACTTGACGATCTCGCCCGCCAGTTTGACGCCCCGGCCGCGCTCGTTGATCGTCTCCGCGCCCTTCACCCGCATGCTGAAGCAGGGCGCATAATGATCGCGCAGATTCTCGCCGACGCCGGCGAGTTCGTGGCGAAGCCCGACGCCGAGATCGCCCAGGAGGCCGGCCGGCCCGATGCCGGAAAGCTGCAGCAGCTGCGGCGAGTTGATGGCGCCGCCGCTGACGATGACCTCGCGGGCCGCGCGGACCTGGACCAGCGGGCCGCCCCGCCCGCCCTTGGCGTATTCGACCCCGACGGCCCGCTTGCCTTCCAGGAGCAGCCGGGTCGCGTGGACGCCGGTCAGCACGGTGAGGTTGGGGCGCGATTTCGCCGGGCCGAGAAAGGCGCGCGCCGAGCTCATCCGCCGCCGGCCCTCATGCGTGCGCTGGACGTAGGAGATGCCTTCCTGGCGCCGGCCGTTGTAGTCGGGATTGCGGGGAACGCCGATCGACTCGGCACCCCGGATGAACTCTTCGCACAGCGGATGGCTGTAGTTCAGGTCGGAAACCGCCAGGTTGCCCTCGCGGCCGCGGAATTCGTCCGCGGCGCCGCCGCCGATGCGCCGTTCGCAACGCTTGAAATAGGGCAGCACGTCGGCATAGCCCCAGCCCCGGTTGCCGCGCTGCGACCAGGTGTCGAAATCCATCCGCTGACCGCGATTGTAGATCTGGCCGTTGATCGAGGAGGAACCACCCAGCGTCTTGCCGCGTGGCACGTCGATCGACCGACCACCGGTCCAATGGCTCGGCTCGGCCGCATAGAGCCAGTTGACGCTGGGGTTGGTCAGCAACTTGATGAAGCCGGCTGGGATATGGATGAAGGGATTCCAGTCGCGCGGACCCGCCTCCAGTAGGCAGACCCGGTGCTTGCCGTCCGCCGACAGGCGGTTCGCCAGAATACAGCCGGCCGAGCCCGCCCCGACAATCACGAAATCGAAGGTATCCGCCATCCCACCCACGCCCCCTTACCTCTTGACCTCGCCGCCGGTCGGGCCGGCGGCGGGCGCAGTTTAGTGGGCTCCGCCGATGAGGTCACGGACTCCGACGCCCGACGCCATCGCCCCCGCGCCCTCGTCGTCTCCGGCAACGTCGCCGATGCCCCGTGTCAACGGCGGCCGGAATATGGGCCAGGGCGGCGGCGTAACAATGTACCAGTGGCTCGGTGGCAGCTTGTCCACGTAGTCCATAGGAGGGACCCGCGCGCGGGGCGACGTGCCTTTCAATTGGGCAATCGGCGGCCCGCGCGTGGGAGGTTCCTGTGGACCCACGTGGGCAAGCGGGGGAGGAAGCGAGATTATTGGGAAGGGTGTCGTCGTCGCGATCGGCTCTGCTTGAGCCGGTAGCTTTCTGCGTTCATCTCCAGGATATGGACATGGTGGGTGATCCGGTCGAGCAGCGCGCCGGTGAGGCGTTCGCTGGCGAAGACGGAGGTCCATTCCTGGAAGGGCAAGTTTGAGGTGACGATGGTGGCGCCGCGCTCGTAGCGCTGGCTGAAGATCTCGAACAGCAGCTCACTCCCGGTCTGCGACAGCGGGACGTATCCGAGCTCGTCGACGATCAGGAGATTGACCTTGGCGAGCTGGGCCTGGAGGCGGAGCAGCCTCTTCTCGTCGCGGGCCTCCATCAGCTCATGCACCAGCTGGGAAGCGGTGGTGAAGCGGACGCTCAGGCCCTTCTGGCAGGCGGCCAGTCCGAGGGCGAGCGCGATGTGGGTTTTGCCGACACCGGAGGGGCCGAGCAGGATCACGTTCTCCCGCCGCGCGACGTACTCGCCCCGGGCCAGGTCCAGCACCAGCATCTTGTTGAGTTCCGGCACGGCCTTGAAGTCGAAGCTCTCGAGCTGTTTGACGATGGGGAACCTGGCTTGCTTGATGCGCCGCTCGACCAACCGGCGCTCTCGGTCGATCAGCTCCAGCTCGGTCAGCCGGGCGAGATAGCCGACATGGTCGACGCCGTCGCCGGCCGCGATCCGCGCCTGCTTGTCGTACTCGCGCAGGACGGTCGGCAGCTTCAGGCTCTTCAGTTGGTGATCGAGCAGGAGGCGTGGGGCTTCAGCCATGTCCGGCGCCTCCCGCCAGCAAGGTTGCGTAATCGGCGATCCGTGTCGCGGCGACAAAGGGCTGGGGGAGGTGAGGATAGCGAGAGAAGTCCAGGTGGGCCGGTCGCCTCTCGATCCGGGCCAGGAGCAGATGCTTGACGGCATCGAAGCCGACCAGGCGCCGCTTCACCGCCTCGCGCACCGCCACCCTCACCTGGCTCTCGGGGAAGTCCTCCAACAGGCGCAGCACCTGGATGTACTCCCGCTTGCCGCGATGGCCGAAGCGGGCTTCGAGGAGATGGCGCAGCTCGTCGAAGGCGGGATCCAGCTTCCACCCCAGCAGCGGGGCCGCTTGATCCAGGGCACCCGGCTTCTTCTCCAGCAAAGACAGATAGTGCAGCGGGTCGTAGACCACGTCGCCACGCACATAGGAGCGGGGATGACGGGCGATGATCTCGGCGCCGAGAGTGATCTCGACCCGGTCGACATAGCCCTTGACCATCACGTCCTTGTAGGCGTGGACCGTCGGCGCCGAGTAATCCACCAGCCGGTAGCGCACCAAGGCCATCGAGGAGACCTGCCCGGGATGTTGCTCACAAGCCTCGAAGGGGACGGCCGGTAGATCGCGCAAAGCCTCGAGGTCGGCCAGCAGCGCCGTTGCCTTCTCGCCTTCCTCCAGGGCGTCGAGACGCGCCAGGCAACCCGCCATCAGCTGTTCGTTCAGGGCGTCCAGGTCCCGCACCTTTGGGATCGGCACGAAGAACTTGCGCCGCGCCGTCTTCACCAGCGCCTCGACCTTCCCTTTGTCGTTGCCCTTGCCGGGCCGGCCGAAGCGGTCGCGGAACAGATAGTGCGACTGCAGATGCGAGAAGGCCTGGGTGCGGCGGCGCTCGCCGTCGCCCATGATCCGCGCCACCGCCAGCGTCGTGTTGTCGTACAGGATCGATCGAGGGATCCCGCCGAAGAAGGCGAAGGCGCTGACGTGCCCGTCCAGGAAAGCCTCCGTCGTCTCCCGCAGGTAGGCCTTCACGAACCAGGCGTTCGAATGGGGCAAGATAAAGCAGAAGAAGTGGACCTTCTCCCGCTTGCCACGCAGATCGACCACCGCTTGGCCAAAGTCTGCCTGGGCATGGCCCGGCGGGTGATGCAGCGGCACGAAGGCTTCGCGTGTCGACTGCCGCTGAGCGCGGACGTAGTCCTTCACGATGGTGTAGCCGCCGGTGAAGCCGTGCTCGTCCCGAAGCCGCTCGAAGATCCGTTGTGCCGTGTGCCGCTGCTTGCGCGGCACATCCCGGTCCGCCGACAGGATCGCGTCGATGACCGCCGTGAACTCTTCCAGCTTCGGCCGTCTCACCGGCATCGTCCGCCGATACCCCGGCGGCGCCGAGTAGCTCAGCATCTTCTTCACCGTCCGGCGGTCGATGCCAAACCGCCGCGCCGCCTCACGGTGGCTCAGCCCCTCATCGACAACTGCCAGCCGAACCTGCGCATACAACTCCACGCCATACATCTCCTGCCCCCCGTCGCTAACAACAGGGGACGATCACTGGCGCATCTTCGCGCCGCCGCAACCGGACTACCCGGCCGCCTCGCGTGGAGCATTTTTGCAGCGCCGCCTACACCGTGCTCGGCCGCCACCTCGGCAGTACGGTCGACGCCGGGGCGCGCCGCGAGCTGCTGGGCGGACTTTCCATCGATATCGCGCGCCGCGCCCAGCGCGACTGGTTCACCAATCTGGGGGACGAGATCGCGCGCCACCACGCCGGCACGCCGGTTTCGATTCCCGAGGAGGCACCGTCACTGGCGCCAGGCAACGACGGCGGAGGCGACGGCGCGTCGAGGGATTCCGGCGACATCCTCGATGGCGACGGTTCGAGCGGCGCTTCGGACGATATCCTCGGTGGCGACGGTTCGAACGCGGAGTCGGGCGACATCCTCGGCACCGACGGTTCGAACTCGGAGTCGGGTGACATCCTGGGTGGTGACGCCTCGAAACCCGAGGCCACCGATATCCTGGGCGGATCAAGCGACGGCGACGGCGACATCCTGTCGAGCGACGGCGGCTCCGGCGGCGCCCCGCCGAACGGAGCCGTGAAACCGACCGAGGCGCCGGCCATCGCCACCGTCGTGACCGGGCCGACGCCGGAAAACTGGAGCGACCTCGGCGGCTGGTATGTCGACGGCTTCGCGATCTGGTATCGACCGGCCGGACACGCTGATCCGTTTCTGCGCGCCTGGATGACCTTGGGGGGCCGAAGCACCGCCGCGACGGCCCCACGCGATATATTCGAGACGCTGGTCGGCAAGGAATCGCCGGGGAAATGCGCCAAGTGCCACAGCATCGACGCCATGGCGGACGGAACGGCGGGCATGAACTGGATCGGCAAGCAGAGCCGGCCGGGGGTACAGAACTTCACCCGCTTCGTCCACGCACCGCACTTCCAGATGGTCGGCGGCTCGGACGCTTGCGCCAAGTGCCACCAGCTCAAAACCGGCGGCACGCCCGGCACGGCCTCCAAGGGCCGCGACCCGCGCGTGTTCGAGTCGAGTTTCAAGCCGATAGATCAGGCCGTGTGCGCCAAGTGTCACGCTCCGGCGGCGGCGGGGAATGCCTGCACCAGCTGCCACGATTATCACGTGGGCGATGTGGCGACGAAGATGCCGGCAACTCGGCTGGAGGCGGTCCGCCGCTGAGCGCGGCCCGTCAGCCGAGGCCCAAGGCCTGCATGCGTTTGACGTTGTAATATCGATCGTCGGTCATGGCGCCCGCCACCCGGCCGGTGGCGAAGGCCCGGGCGAGGCCGACCACGGCATCCTCGATCGTGTGGCGCGGCACGAATCCCAGGTCCCGGCCGATCCGGGCCGAGGAGACATGGTAGGAACGGTGATCGTCGCTCGGCGTGGTCACGATTTCGACCGGCTGGCCGACGGCGTCGCGGACGATCTCGGCCAGCTGGCTCACCCGATGGTTATCATAGCCCGCGTTGAAGACCCGGCCATCGATCATGTCGTCGGGATATTCGAGGCACCGCACGTAGAGGTCGGTCATGTCCTCGATGTTGATGTTGGGGCGTTTCTGGGCCCCGCCGAAGACGGTGATGCGGCCATTGTTGATTGCGTGGTTGGTCAGGATGTTGACCGTGAGATCGAGGCGCAGACGGGGCGAGTAACCGCAGACCTTGGCGGGGCGCAGCGTCAGGGTGACAAAGCCCGGCTCGCGCTCCTGCTCCAGCACCTCCTCGCACATCGCCTTGTATTTCGAATAGTCGGTGAGTGGCTCCAGCGCCAGCTCCTCCGTCACTTCCGCATCGTCCTTGATGCCGTAAACCGAGGAGGAAGAGGCGTAGATGAAACGACGCACTCCGACAACCTTGGCGGCGCGCACCAGCGGACGAAAGGCGTCGAAGTTGATCGAGCGGCCGAGATCGGGATCGAGCTCGAAACTCGGATCGTTCGAGATGCAGGCCAGATGGATCACGGCGTCGCAGCCGTCGAGCGCCAGGGCCACCGCGCCGGCGTCCCTGAGGTCGCCGCGCACGAGCGTCAGTCCCGTCCGGTCGGGCAAGTCGTCGAACACCGCTTCACCGTAGATGAAAAGGTCCAACACCGTGACCCCGTGACCGGCCTCCAGCAACTTCGGCACCAGCCGGCTGCCGACATAGCCGGCTCCGCCGGTGACCAGGACACGGGTGAAACGCTTCGTCTCGTTCATCGGAGTTCCTCCAGGAACCGTTCACTTCAGGAGGGCGGTCAGGAATTTCAAAAGGGGCACCCGTTCGACGCTTTCCCGGTGGCCGACGATGCCCACCTTCATGGCGCCGACGGCGTTGCCGACGATACCAACCAGTTCCATGTCCAGACCGGCGGCGACCAGTGGCGCGGTAACGCTCAGGAAGGCGTCGCCCGCGCCGACGGTATCGACGACCTTGCGGGTGAAGGCCGGCACCCGGCCGAGGCCGGCGTCCATCGAGAAGGTGTGGCAACCGTTCTGGCCGTGGGTGACGGCGATATGGTCGCAGGCGACCTGCTCGCGCAGTGGACCCTGGATCAGTTCGCCCAGATCACGAAAGCGATCGCGAAGCGCCAGGCGCGCCTCCGGCGCGTCGATGCAAACATAGTCGGCCCGCCTGTAGCGGGTGATCGGATTGTAGCCGTGGTTGGCGGAGTTGGTCTGGGCGTTGACGGCGAGGAACGGCGCCACCTTCTCCGCCGTCTGGATCGCGCGCGGCGTCATCATGCCATGGCCGAAATCGTTCACCACCACGACATCGGCCCAGGACGACCGCTCCCGGAGTTGCTGGCAGAGCTGGTCTTCTTCCTCCACGCCCAGCAGCGTTTCGTCGAAGTGGTAGACCTCGAACAGCTTGCGGGTGTGACCGGGATCGACGAAGCGGCACTTCCGCGTCGTCGGCTTGCCCGACCGGCGCAGGAAATGCACCTTCACGTTGGGTTTCACGGTCTCGAGGATCAGGTCGTCGTAGGGATCCTCCTCGCCGATGATGGTGATGATCTCGACCTCGGCGACGAAGTCGGCGACATGGTTTGCCGCCGCGATGACGCCGCCGGCGAAAGCTTCGCGTCCCTCGTAGCGGGTGGCGATGATATTCTCCTTGGCCGACTTCCCCATTGGCACGGCGTATTGGTATTCGTCGATGATCGCCTCGCCGACGAACAGCACGCGCTTATCCTGGATCGCCTCGAACCTGGCCATGATCTCGCCCAGCAGATCGCGGTCGCGGAGCCGCGCGAGATAACCGGCGAGTTCGGAGCCGTGGACATCCAGATGGCGGTTGATCGGGGAGGAAGAGGAGAAGGTGATGTCGTCGGTGAAGACCAGGCGGCCATCGAGACTTTCGACCAACTCGCGCTCAGCCCGAATGTTGCCGGTGACATCCTCGCCCTCGCAGGCATAGTCCTGCCCCTTGACGTAGACGCTCGGCCGGATCAGCCGCAGCACGCCCTCCGCGCTGGACCAATTGGAAATGGCGACATAGTCGACGCATTCGAGGGCGGCGACCATTTCGGCCCGCAGCAGTTCGGGAAAGACCGGCCGGCCTGGCCCCTTGTTGACGTGGCGGTCCGCCGTGAGCGTCACGACCAGCAGGTCGCCCTCGGCCTTGGCCCCTTCCAGGTGGCGGACATGGCCCATGTGCAGAAGATCGAAGACGCCATGGGCCAAGACCACGCGTTGGCCGGACGATCGCCAGCGTTCCGCTACCAGGGCGATTCCGTCGACCGAGGTAATCTTGTCCCTCGCCCTGGGGCTCCGCGCATCATGAGCCGCCACGCCTTCATCCGACCAAGCCGTCACCATTGTCACCACGCCATCCCGCGAGATCGCCTCAACCGCGTCATTTCCGCGACTTTGGGGATTCAGCGTTAAGATCGGGTAAATTCCCCGCTCGCCGATCGGCCACGTTCACGCACCGTTAACACGGAGGGACGAGAATGGCTCCCAAAGGCCGTGATATACGCGGCCGAGGGAATCCGAGACGATGATCATTCCAGGCGCTCCCCAACTGATCGGCTTCGACTTCAGGACGCTCTCCAGTTACTACGCGAGCGGCGCGGCGCTGGAGCGGAGCGTCCTGATCGGCGCCCTGCGCGCCCAGGGGATCGACCGGGCGACACGCGAGGGTCCGGCCGTCATTCCGCCCTGGCAAATCCCCGACGCGGCGCCGACCGACCGCCAGCTCGAGCGGCTGTTCTCGGCCGAACCGAAACTGGAAGCGGAACGAGGCCTCGCCGGTGGCGACCAGGAAGGGACGGGCGAGCTGTTCGCGCTCTGGCGCGGTCTCTCGCGGCTGCGCGAGCTGGCGCAATATGCCGAGACCGGGGCGCGTGCCGACAGCCTTCGTCCCCTTCTCGACCGGCGTTTCCAGAGTTACCTCGAAGAGATCCGCGGCTTCGCCGGCCAGCTCGCGCTTCCCGATATCACCGTGCTGGCGGGGGTCGAGCGGAGCAGTGTCGAGACGGCCACGGCAATGCCGAAGCCAATCGAAAAGACGCTGCCCGCGCACATCGGCGCGGTGTTGACCTCGGCCCGCGCGGATGCAATTCCCGACCTCGCCGGCACCGAGACCTTCACCATCAAGCTTGAGACCTCGACCGGAACACAGAATGTGGCGATCGACCTCTCCGGCGTCTCGGGCACGCTGAACGTCGACAACGTCACCGACCATATCAACGCGCAACTGGAAGCGGCGGGAGCCCTGACACGCCTCACCGTCGAACGTTTCCACGAGTCGGCCTACGGCTTCCGCATGCTGATGAGCAGCGCCGAAATCGTGACATTCGTACCCGACCCAGGCACGCAGACGCCCGGATTGCTGCTGGCCGGCACGGTCGGCGGCGGCGACGGTAGCGACGGATTCCTCCGCAAGCTCGACGACCTCGGCGCGGCGGCGCCGAGCGAAGGCTTCCTGACGGGAATCGCCACCGACCAGGCGGATGGCGCCCAGGGCGTCGCCGTCGACAGCGACGGCAACGTCTATGTCGTCGGCACCTCGGCCGGGGATCTGGAAAATCAGGTCAATCAATCGACTCCGGACGCCTACCTCCGAAAATACGACGCCGCGGGCACCTTGCTCTGGTCCCGCCTGCTGGGATCCACCGAGTTGGCCGCCGGCACGGCCATCGCCATCGACGGCAGCGACAACGTCGTCATCGCCGGCCAGGTCCGGGGCCTGCTGACCGAGACCGCCGTCGGCGGCGGACTGGATTCCTTCGTCACCAATTTCGATTCCAACGGACTCGAACTCTGGACCCGGCAAACCGGGCCGGTCGCGGACGATTCGGCCCTCGCCCTCGCGGTGAACACCTCGGGCGAGGTCTTCATCGCCGGCGAAACCCGCTCGGCCCTCGACGACAGCATCACCCACGCGGGCGGCTCGGATGCCTATCTCCGCAAGCTGGACGCCGACGGCAACAGTCTCTGGGTCAAGCAGTTCGGCGGCACGGGCCGGGATCGCGCGACCGCCATCACGATCGATGCCGCGGGCGACGTCCTGGTCGCGGCCGAAGTCGGCAGCCAGGCGGTGCTGAGGAAATACGCGGACTCCGACGCCAGCCAGACGCCGATATACGAAGTCGACCTCGGCGCGCTTGGCACCGGCGCGGTCACCGGCCTCGCGCTCGGCGACGGCGGCGCCGTCTATGTCGCCGGCCACAGCGACGGCACGGCCCTCGGCGGCACCGTCGCCCAGGCCCATTCCGGCGGGACCGACGGCTTCGTCACCCGCCTGATCGACTCGGGCGCCAACGCCGCGATCGACTGGCTGAGCTATTACGGCGGCACGGGCGACGATCCCCTCCTCGGCCTCACGGTGATGTCGGACGCGGGGGGCGACGAGATCTACCTCGCCGGCACCACCACCAGCGCGCTGGCGGCCGGCGGCCTCGTCGGCGCCGTCGACGGCTTCGCGGGGAAACTCGATTCCACGGGAACAACGATCTGGTCGCATCAGTTCGGCGGCGGCTTCGCCCATTCGGCGGGCGCCATCGCCTACAACGCGACGGCCACCTCCATCGTCACCCGTCTCGGCCTGCCGACCACGGGGCTGCCGATCGCGCCACCGAGCGAGATCACCGACCTGACCAGCGCGCGCGCCGGACAGAGCTTCGAGATCGCGGTCGACGGTGGCGGCTTCCGCAAGGTGACGATCGAGGACGGCGATTCCTTCACCTACCTCTCCCTCAAGATCAACAGCCTCCTCGGCCAGGCCGGCAAGGCCCGCTACGAGAGCGACGTCGATGGGATGCGGCTCAGGATCGAGGCGGCCGAGGGCTCGCTGATCGAACTTCGCGCGGGGCCCGAGGGGCGCGATGCCCTCGCCCCCCTGGGCCTTCCGGCGGCGACGATCTTCGACGGCGGTTCGGCGATCGGCGAAGACTTGGAAGCCGAGGACCGCCACCAGGTCTTCGCCCTCGGCCTGTTCGACGGCCTGAATCTCGACAGCGCCCAGGCGGCGCGGGACGCGGGCTTCGTGATCGAGGATGCGATGCGCAAGGTGCGCAAAATCCACGACCGGCTGACCGGCGTGCCGGAGGTTGATCCGCTGGCGGCTCTCGCCAGATTAAAGATCTCGCCGGCGGACCAGGCGCGGATCAACGCGTTGCAGACCGCGCTCCTGCGCCTCGCCGGCGGCGGCGCCGGCTCGCTGTCGCTCAAAATTTGACGACGTCTCATATTGGTTTGCCCATGAGCCCCATCGTCACCGCGACGCTCGCTCCGCTCGCTCGCAATGACGACGTTGCGCGTCGTCGCTGCATCGATTGATTTTCAACCTCTCAGAAGTCGAGAACCGGGTCGGCATTGTTGAAGCGGCCGAGGTTGCCAAAGATCTGCTCGACGAAACCGAGTTCGCGCCCGCGCGTCGCCGTCTTGCGGCTCACCGGATCGATGACGCGGCCGTCCTCCATCGCATAGCGCTTGACCTCGCGGACGACGCCCGCCTCGTCGAAATGCACCGCGACGACCTGCTGGTCGAGCGTCTTGGCATCGAGGAAGGCGAGCTTTTCCGTGCGCCGGGAGATGTAGTACCAGGTCCGGTCCTCGAAGGTCGCGATGCTGGTCGGCGAGCCCAAGAGCTGGGCGATCGAATCGCGATCGTGCACGCCGGCGCGGATCTCGCCGACTTGGTCCTCGTCGAGGAGAAAACCGCTGCGGTTTTCGCGCGGCGCACAGGCGGCGAGCCCCACCATCAGGGCGAGCGTGGCAAAGCGAACGGAGCCACGCCGCCATGACACCACGCGTCCGGTAGTTCGCTTCATCGATTCCCTGGCGCCGCCCGGCGGCGTTTCGTCGGTTGACGACACCCCATCCGACCTATAATTCCGCCCCGAAGGGCCTGCTCACCAGCTATGCCAGCGCAGTTCGGTGCTGTCAACGATGGGCACGAGCGGGACGGCCGAGATGGAGGAAGGGGGAATGGCCCTGGCCCTGTTTGACGGGGGACGGCGACGACGACGCCGCGTGGTGGAAGCGCTATACGCGGTCGTCATGGCGCGATCGCGCCGCCCGGAACTGTTCCGCGAGCTGGAGATACCGGACACGCTCGACGGTCGCTTCGATGCGCTGACCCTGCATATGGTCCTGCTGTTACATCGCCTGAAGGCGGACGGCGAGACGACGCGGGAGTTGGCGCAGGATCTCTTCGATCTGATGTTCGCCGACGTGGACCGGTCCTTGCGCGAAATGGGTGTCGGCGATCACTCCATCGGGCGGCGGATCAAACAGATGATCAGCGCCTTCTACGGCCGGGCGCGAGCCTACGAGGAGGCCCTGGCCGGGCCCGAGGGCGCCTTGCAGGCGGCATTGAGGCGAAACATCTATCGCTCCGCCACCACCGCCGAGGACAAGGTCGACGCCCTCGCGGCCCACGTGCGCGGGGTGCTTCGGGGACTCGAGGGCCAATCAATCTATTCGCTGATGCGGGGTGAATTGGCCATGGAACCGCCGCCATCCCAAAAGCCAGAGGATCGTTGACCTCCCGCGACCTCGCCCCTATGTTCCGCGCGCCGGTGGTGGCCGGAACTGTCCCGCATGACCGACCGAGAACCTACGAGGGCCGACGTGGTCGCATTGAGCCACATTGACGGCGAAACGGTGGAATTCAGCCGCCGGGTTTTAGCCGATTTCGCCGGGATCGACGGCAGCCGGATCGACTTCGAGGCAACGGCGGAGGAGCGGGCGGCGCTCGCCCGACGCTTCGACCTCGAAAGCCTAGAACGATTGCGCGGCGACGCCACGCTGACGCTGGTTGACGAGGGCCGGGTCCGCGCCGAGGTGACATTCGAGGCCGATGTGATACAGTTGTGCGTCGTCACCCTGGAGCCGGTGGCCACGGCTATCTCCGAGACCTTCAGCGTGGACTTCGCCGCGACGGATGCGACGGAGGACGCCGGGGAAATCGTGTTCGAGATGTCGGACGAGGATCCGCCCGAGGACGTGGTCGATGGCCACTTCGATCTGGGCGAGGCCGTGGCCCAGCATCTGGCGACGCTGATTGATCCGTACCCTCGGGCCGCCGACGTGGAGGTGTCGGAGGCGGGACGGGACGAGGATCCGGCGCCGAAGCGCGCCCATCCGTTCGCGGCGCTGGAGCGCCTGCGGGCAAGGGAATGAAACGAAACACGTCGGCGCGGTCCATGGGGACCGCCCGGCCCAGAGATGAAGGTTGGATAGGATGGCCGTTCCAAAGAAGAAGGTGACACCGTCCCGGCGCAACAATCGGCGCAGCCATGATGCGCTGACGGCGGCGGCGCGCCATGAATGCAGCAATTGCGGTGAGTTGAAGCGTCCGCATCACGTGTGCGCGAAGTGCGGCCACTACGGCGACCGCGAGGTTCTCGAGGCAACGGGCGCCTAGCGCCACGCGCGTCGACCGGGGCCAGCCGGGTTGTCATCCTCCATCGTCATCGCGCTGGACGCCATGGGCGGCGATCATGCGCCCAGGTGCGTGCTGGGCGGCGCTCGGCTGGCGAGCGAACGGCTCCCCGACGTCCGCTTCCTGCTGTTCGGCGACGAGGCGCGGTTGAACAAGCCCCTGGTGGACATTCCCGCACTCGCGGCCGTCGCCGAAGTTCGTCACGCGCCGGCGCAGGTGAGCGCCGATGAAAAGCCCAGCCAGGCGCTGCGGCGCGGCCGCGACACCAGCATGCGCCTGGCGGTCGACGCGGTCTCGGCCGGCGAGGCGAGTGGTGGCGTCTCGGGCGGCAACACGGGCGCCCTGATGGCGATCTCGAAGGTCGTGCTCAGACCGCTTCCCGGTATCGATCGGCCGGCGATCGCGGGCGTTTTTCCGACGCTCAGGGGTGAATCGGTCGTCCTCGACCTCGGCGCCAACATCGATTGCGATGCCAACAACCTGGTGCAGTTCGCCGTCATGGGCGCCGCCTTCGCCCGCACCGTACTCGGCCAGTCCCGGCCCACGGTCGGCCTGCTGAACGTCGGCGAGGAGGAGCTCAAGGGCAACGACACCGTCCGCCTCGCCGCCCAGATGCTGAAGAGCACGGATCTCCCCTTGGAATTCCATGGTTTCATCGAAGGCGACGACATCTTCAAGGGAACCACCGACGTGGTGGTCACGGACGGCTTCACCGGCAACGTCGCGCTCAAGACCGCGGAAGGTAGCGCCAAGCTCTATACCCACCACCTGAAACGCGCTTTCAGGCAATCGCTCCTCTCGCGCCTCGGCTATCTGCTGGCCAAGCCGGGGCTGGGCGCGATGCGCGAGCGGCTCGACCCCCGCTCGCACAACGGCGGCGTTTTTCTGGGCCTCAACGGCATCAGCGTCAAAAGCCACGGCGGCGCCGACGAGACGGGTTTCGCCGCCGCCATCGGCGTTGCGGTGGACATGGCGCGGGACCGGCTGACGGATCGCATCATCGAGGATTATCGGCGGTTCGGCGGCATGCGCGAGCCGCCGGCGCAAGCGGCGGCGAGTTGAGCATGGGCGTACTTCGAAGCGTGATCCGGGGTTGTGGCTCGTATTTGCCGGCGCGCGCGGTCAGTAACGAAGAGTTGGCGCGGAGCGTCGATACCAGCGACGAGTGGATCGTCGAGCGAACCGGAATCCGCCAGCGCCATATCGCAGCCGAGGGCGAGATGACCTCCGATCTGGCCTGCCTCGCGGCCAACCGGGCGCTGGAGGCGGCCGGGATGGGCGCGGGCGACATCGACCTGATCGTGCTCGCGACCTCGACCCCCGACCAGACGTTTCCCGCGACGGCGACGGTGGTGCAGGCGCGCCTCGGCATGACGCAAGGGGCGGCCTTCGACGTGCAAGCGGTCTGTTCCGGCTTCATCTACGCGCTCGCGGTCGCCGACAACTTCCTGAAAGCCGGCCAGTCGAAACGCGTGCTGGTGATCGGCGCCGAGACCTTCAGCCGGATTCTCGACTGGGAGGATCGCGGCACCTGCGTGCTGTTCGGCGACGGCGCCGGAGCTCTGGTGCTGGAGGGCGTGAAAAGCAACGGCGCGGCGGTCGAACGGGGCGTCCTCTCGACCCATCTCCACGCCGACGGGCGCCATCACGATTCGCTCTATGTCGACGGCGGCCCGTCCTCCACCCGAACCACCGGCTATCTCCGCATGAAGGGACGGGAAGTGTTCCGCCATGCCGTATCCAATCTCGCGAAGGTAGTAGACGAGACCCTGGATGCAAACGGCCTTTCGGCCGAGGACATCGACTGGCTGGTGCCGCACCAGGCGAACAAGCGGATCATCGACAGCACGGCTCGAAAACTCGGCCTCTCCTTGGACAAAATCGTCCTGACCGTGGACCATCACGGCAATACGTCGGCCGCTTCGGTTCCGCTCGCGCTCGACGAGGCGGTGCGCGACGGGCGCATCCGGGAAGGCGACCTGGTCCTCATGGAAGCGATGGGCGGTGGCTTCACCTGGGGCGCGGCACTCGCCCGCTGGTAGGGCCAAAACGGCTCCGAGGCCACTTCAACGGGCGTTTTTATCCCTTTGAACATTGACGCATTTCCGCATGCGCTTTACCCTCCGTCGCGGGCTGGATGGGGATGTCGGCATGCAGGGGAACACGGTCACGCGCGCGCATCTGAGCGAGGCGGTCTACCAGGAAGTCGGGCTTTCGCGAAACGAATCGGCGCAACTGGTGGAGGCCGTGTTGGGTGAAATCGTCGGCAGCCTGGTCACCGGCGACACGGTCAAGATCTCGTCCTTCGGTAGTTTCGTGGTCCGCCACAAGGGCGGGCGCATGGGACGCAACCCGAAAACCGGCGAGGAAGTGCCTATTTCGCCCCGGCGGGTGCTGGTGTTCCGACCGAGCCATGTGCTCAAGGACCAGGTCGACCGGTCGCTGAGCCCGGGGGGCTGAGCGAACCCGGATGGCGGACGTCAATCCAGTGGTGGGCGCCAGGCGCGGCGGAAAATCAGCAACGGCCTTCCGCACCATCTCGGAGGTCGCCGGCGAACTGGAGGTGCCGCAGCACGTGCTGCGCTTCTGGGAGAGCAAATTCAATCAGATCCGGCCCCTGAAACGGGGCGGCGGGCGGCGCTATTACCGGCCGGAGGATGTCGAGCTGCTGCGGGCGATCCAGCACTTCCTCTATACCGAGGGCTATACGATCAAGGGCGTGCAGAAGCTCCTGAAGGCGCACGGCGGTCGCGAGTTGATCTCGGCGGCCAGCGAAAGCCGCCCGGTCGGCCTGCCGGGGGAAGAGACGGGCGAGGACGGTCTCGACGCCGAGGCACGGGAGCGGCTGACCATGCTGCTGACCGAACTGACCGGCATCGCCAGAATGTTGCGCGCGGCGGGTTGACGGCGTTGCCCGCCGGGGGCGGGACCACTATATTGCGGGCCTGCCGCCCGAAGGGGCGATCGACGGAGCGTGGCGCAGCCTGGTAGCGCGCTAGCATGGGGAGCTAGAGGTCGTGGGTTCGAGTCCCGCCGCTCCGACCAACAAGGGGATCGGCCATCGCCGATCCCCTTTTATTTATAACATTTTATGAGCCTGTCTTCAGATTCGAGTTCGACGGTGGCTTCGAACCGCGCGGTCGCCCTCTGGCTCCTGGGCGTCGCGGCGCTGGTCTTCGCCATGGTCGTGCTGGGGGGCGCCACCCGGCTCACCCAATCGGGCCTCTCGATGGTCGACTGGCGCCCGCTGATGGGCGTCATCCCGCCTTTGGGCGAGCCCGCCTGGCGCGAGGTCTTCCAGCAATATCAAGCCTTTCCCGAATACCAGCAGATCAACCGGGGGATGAGCCTGGCCGAGTTCAAGACGATCTTCTGGTTCGAATACGCCCACCGCCTGCTCGGCCGGGGGATCGGCCTCGCCTTCCTGCTGCCCTTCGGCTGGTTCCTCGCCCGCCGGCGGCTCGCGCCCGCCCTCGCGTGCAAGCTCGGCGCCATCTTCCTCCTGGGCGGCCTGCAGGGGCTGGTCGGCTGGTGGATGGTGAAGAGCGGTCTGGTCGACGACCCCGACGTCAGCCAGTACCGCCTGGCAGTCCATCTGAGTCTGGCGTTGCTGATTTTCGTAGGCCTTTGTTGGCTTGCCGTTGGTCTGGAGGCGGCCTCGACGCGGCGTGGGCCGAGTTTTCTCGGCTTGATCGCCGGCGGGGCGGTTCTGCTGCAGGCGTTCTCGGGCGCCCTCGTCGCGGGCCTCGATGCCGGGCGGCATTACAACACCTTCCCGACCATGAACGGTGTCTGGTTCCCGACCGAGCTGCTGCACCTCGATCCCTGGTGGCTGAACGCCTTCGAGAACGCGACCACGGTTCAGTTCGACCACCGCCTAGGCGCTGTCGCGGCGAGCCTGCTGGTCGCCCTCTTCGGGCTGCGCTGTATCGCTCGGGGCGGGCGGACGCGCGCGGCTGGTTTCTGGCTGCTGGCGGCATTGGCGGCGCAATTCGCCCTCGGCGTCGCGACGCTGGTGATGATGGTGCCCGTGGCCCTCGGCGTGTCGCACCAGGCCGGCGCGCTCCTCCTGCTCGCCGCCTGGATCGTCGCCTACGAGCGGCTGACGCGACCGCCCGCCTAGGCGAAGTTCACGCCCGCGCTCATCGCCACCGTGCCCTCGGGCGTCACCGCCCAGAGGTCGCAGCCGTCGCCGGCCTCGTTCGGCCGGCCCTGGAGCGTGAAGGGCGCCACGTCGAAGAGCGGCGCGCGGGCCCGCATGTGAAAGCCGGCGAAGCTCCGGCCCGGATTATGATCGCGGGCGAAGTCGTGCAGCAGGGTCGAGGCGAGCGGCCCATGCGCCACCAGGCCCGGATAGCCCTCGACCTCCATCGCATAGGTGCGGTCGTAGTGGATGCGGTGGCCGTTGAAGGTCAGCGCCGAGAAGCGGAAGAGCGTCACCGTGTCCATGGTGACCTCGCGCCGCCACGGCAGGTCGGCCGGCGGCTCATCGCGCCTGGTGGATGGGTTGCCGGCGCCCGCCGGCACCTCCTCGCGGAAGACGCCATCGCGCTCCTCTTCGATACAGAGGCCGTCGGGCCCGAAGTACCTGTGGATCTGGGTGGTGAAGCCGAGGGTGCCGGTACGGCCCTGTTTGATTCTGATGTCCAGCAGCTCGGTCTCCCGCGTCAGCCTGTCGCCGACCCGGATCGGCTTGTGGAAGCGCAGCCGCTCGCCGGCGAACATGCGGCGGGGAAAGGGCATCGGCGGCAGGACGCCGGCCCCGACCGCCAGGCCGTCGGGCCCCAGGCTTTCCGGGCCTTCGGTCGAGAGAAAAAAGAGGCCGTGCCAGCCGGGCGGGACTTCGCTCCCCTCCCCCGGCGCCGGCTCGTCGCGACCCAGCGCCGCCGCCAGCGCCCGCAAGGGATAGGCGGTGGCCACGTCCTCCGCCGTCATCTTGGCGCCGATGTGCCGGCGCAGCGCCGCCTCGTCGATCTCCACCATGGCCCTGTTTCCTCCCTCGATTTCCCCCGCCCCTGATAGCGCAATTGCGAAACCGAGAGAACGGCGGCGGCGATGGCCACCCCCCTCCCGCGCCGCTCAGCCGCTCCAGCGCGACAGAATCGCCTTCGAGGTCATGACCCGGCCGAAATGGCGCGCCAGCGTTTCCAGCGACGCCGCGTGCAGGTGCCCCTCGCCCGCCGCCGCCGGGGCGACGCAATCAGCCGCGACGACGACGTGATAGTCGCGCATGTGTCCGTCCCTGGCCGTCGCGTCGACATCGACGTGCATTTCGCTGCCCGCGACGACCAGCGCGCGGATGTCGTTCGCGCGCAGCAGATGCCCGAGACTGGTGTCGGCGAAGGCCGAGGCGCGATGCTTGACGATGCGTACCGCGCCCTCCGACAGCGGCGCGCCGTTCGGCCCGTCCGATGCCGCCGCCCGTATCGACACCGCCGATCGAGCCGCCGGCGGGCACTCGGTGACGGCATCGATGCGCAACAGGCCGGCGCGCCGCGCCGCCCCGTCCAGCCGCCCGAGCGCGGCGGCCTCCCGCGTCCCTTCGGCGAGGCCGAGCGAGAGCAGGGCAGTGTGCGGCGGCGACAGCGGGCTCGCCTCGCTCTCGGCCAGGAGGGCGCGTTTACCGGCCTCGCTCCAGGCGGCCGGCAGGTTTGTGGCCTCGCCGGCCCAGATCCGGGCGACCTCGCCCGAGGACACGACCGAGCCGAAGGTCTGGGCCAGCTTGCTCAACGACGCCCGGTGGCGATCGGCCTGCGGATCGGCGACGCAGTCCTCGGCGACGACGACGGCGTAGTCGCGAAAGAAGGCGTCGCGCGCGGTCGACTCGACGCAGCCGCTCGTCACCACGCCCGTGCAGACCACGGTCTCGATGCCGTTGCCGCGCAAATAGAGATCCAGATCGGTGTCCCAAAAGGCACTGAAATGGTGCTTGGTCACCACCACCTCGTTCGCCGCCTCGCCGGGCTCGATACCGCCGTACCACTCGATGCCCCAGCTGCCCGACAGGCACATGCTGTCGGTGAATTCACGCTTGTGGAACTGTTCCGCCAGCGGCTTACCGAGCGCCACCTCGTCATAGCAGGCCCGCACGAAGACGATCAGCACGCCCGCCCGGCGCGCGGCCTCCAGCAGCCGCCGATTGTTCTCCGCCATCGCGGGCATGCGGGAGACGTCGTATCCCTGCCCGCCGAAGACCCCCTCGGAAGCGCAGAAGTCGTTCTGGATATCGATGATGACAAGCGCGGCATGCCGGGGCGAGAGCCGCGCGGCCAGGTCGCGGATCGGCCCCTTCCGCTTCGCGATATCCGACGGCGGCTCGACGCTCATTCGAAGACTATAGGCGGCCCCGTGGCGCCATCGCAATGCCATGAAACCGCATGCGCCGAAGCCGGGGAAGTTTCCACCAGACGCGGGATATCGCCGATCTCGGCGCGCGCTTCGAGGCGGACGGCGTTTCCGCCCCGGCGTGGCGCTGCTAGATTGCACCGACCCGGGCCATCACGGACGAGGGAGGGACGAAGATGACGGCATTGGACTATCCGGCGGCGGAGCGGGAGCGGCAGTACAACCCCCGGGTCGCGGTGCCGGATCACGAGGCGAAGATCGCCGGCCGGGCCAGCGACTCGCGAGGGACGCGGGCGCGCTTCGCCTGCGAGCCCGATATCCGCTTCGGCCCCGGGCCGAAGGAGACCCTCGACATATTTCCAGCCTCGGCGCCGGGCGCGCCGGTGCAGGTCTATTTCCACGGCGGCTACTGGCGGGGTGGCGACAAGGCCGACATCGCCTTCGTCGCCGAGCCGTTCCTGGGAGCGGGCGCCTGCGTCGTGCTGCCGAACTACGACCTCTGCCCCGACGTGACGCTGGCCGAACTGCTGGCCCAGACCCGGCGCGCCATCGCCTGGACGCACGCCAACGTCGGCCAGTTCAACGGCGATGCGGGCAGGATTTTCCTCTCCGGCAGCTCCGCCGGCGGCCACATCACGGCGATGGCGATGGCGCATGATTGGGCGGCGGAAGGCCTACCCCCTGGCCTGATCAAGGGGGCGGCGCCGATCACCGGCGTGCATGACGTGGAACCGGTGCCGCACATCTCGGTGAACGACGATATCCGCCTGGCGCCCGGGGACGTGGCGGCCGTCAACCCGATGGCCAACCCGCCCCAGGGCGACCATCCGGTGATCGTCGCCGTCGGCGGGGCCGAGACGGAAAGCTGGATCGCCATGTCGCGCGACTATGCCGCGCTCTGCCGCGAAGCGGGCCTGGCCGTCACCTACCTAGAGCCCGAGGGTAAGGACCACTTCACCATCACCGCCTCGATGGGCGAGGCGGAAAGCCCGCTGGCGCGCGCCATGCTGGCGCAGATGGGGCTCGGCCGGGGATGAGCGTGCTCGACCGGGCCCGCGCCCTCCCGCCCAGGCGGCGGGGCCAGATCCTGGTCGGAATCGCCGGCTTCGCCGTCATCTTCCTGCTGGTGGCACCGCCCTTCGCCCAGCCGCTCTCCTATCACGCCTTCGCCGATACGCGGGTGATCTGGGGCCTGGCGCGCTTCGGCGACATCTTCTCCAACGTCGGTTTCGAGATCGCGGGCCTCGTCGGCCTGCCCGTCGTCTTCGGGCGGCGCTCGTGGCGCCTGTTCGAGAGCGCGGCCGAACGGCGCCCCTGGCAGGTCTTCTTCCTCGGCCTGATCCTGGTCGCCTTCGGCTCGGCCTATTATCACGCCAACCCGACCACGGCGACGCTCTACTGGGACCGCCTCGCCATGGCGATCGCCTTCATGGCGCTCTTCACCGGCATCGTCATGGACCGCACCAGCGTCGCCGTCGCCAGGTGGCTGCTGCCGAACGCGCTCGTTTTCGGCGTGGCGCTGACCACGATCTGGTCCCTGACCGAGGCGGCGGGCCGGGGCAACCTGTGGATCTATCTCGCGGTGCAGATCCTGCCCGCCCTCCTCCTCGTCGCCGTGCTGATCCTGTTTCCCGCCCGCCGCAGCCAAGGCAAATGGCTCGCCGCGGCCGCCGGCTGCTACCTGCTGGCCTTCATCGCGGAAAATCTCGACCATCAGATCCACGCCGCCCTCGGCCAGGCGATCAGCGGCCACTCGATCAAGCACCTCCTCGCCGCGCTGGCCGGCGCCATGATCGCGGTGATGCTTGCCAAGCGAGGGCCGGCGGCCCGACGCTGATGTGTCCTTATACCGAGCGATCATGAGTTCGACCCGTCGTCGCCCGGCAAGCGCGACCGCGCGCCCGGGCAAAGCCGAGGAAAAGCCCGCGTGGCATCCGAACGCACTACCAACCGGCAACGGGTTCCACTCATTGCCGGTTGGTAGTGCCCGGCGGCGCGAGACAGGCCCGGTCGTCTTTCTTGGAAAAGGATCTCGGCTATCTCTCGGCGCGGCTCAGCACCGCGTGCAGGAGCACGTTCACGCTCGGCGCGGCGTCCTCCAGCGTGACGTTTTCGGCCTCGTTGTGGGTGATGCCGTCCTCGCAGGGGCAGAAGATCAGGGCCGTCGGGCAGACGCGGGTCATGTTGTAGGCGTCGTGGCCCGCCTGGCTCTGCATTTCCATGAAGGGAATCGCGAGGTCGCGGGCCGCCTGGCGGACCCGCTCGGTGCAGTCGGCGTCGAAGATCTCGTCGCCGAAGCGCCAGGTCTCGGCGACCTCGATTTCGACGTTGCCCTTGACGGCCGAGGCGTCGAGCGCGGCCAGGACCTCTTCGCGCATCCGTTCGGCGCCGGCCTGTTCGGGGTGGCGGAAGTCGACCGTCAGCATGGCGTGTTCCGGCAGGATGCCGGTGGCGTTGGGCCAGATCTCGATCTGGCTGGAGGTCGCCTTGGCGCCGGCCGCGTGGTGGGCCCAGCCGATGTCGTTCACCGCGGCGATCACGTAGCCCGCCCCCACCAGCGCGTTCTTCCGCTTGTCCATCGGCGTCGGCCCGGTGTGCGCGGTCTCGCCCGTGATGCGGATCCGCATGCCGCGGGTGGCAAAGCCGCCCGTGACCACGCCGACCGGCACGCCCGCCGCCTCCAGCAGCGGGCCCTGTTCGATATGGAGTTCGAAATACGAATCGATCTCGCGTCCGCCGACCGGGGCCTCGCCCGCATAGCCGATTTCCGCCAGCGCGTCGGCGAAGCTCACCCCGTCGAGATCCGTGCGCGCCAGCCCCCACGCGAGCGTCTGGATGCCGGCGAACACGGCCGAGGCCATCATCGGCGGGTTGAAGCGCGCGCCCTCCTCGTTCGACCAGTCGACCACCTCGAGTGGACGGCGAGTCTCGATCCCCCGGTCGTTCCAGGTCCTGAGCACTTCGAGGCCGCCGAGCACGCCCAGGATGCCGTCGAACTTGCCGCCGGTATATTGCGTGTCGAGGTGACTGCCGATCACGATCGGCGGCAGATCGTTCTCGCGCCCCGCCCGGCGGGCGAAAATGCTGCCCATGGCGTCGACCGTGACGGCGAGGCCCGCCGCCTCGCACCAGGCGACGAAGAGGTCGCGCATCTCGCCATCGGAGGCGTCGAGCGCCAGCCGGCGCAGCCCCTGGTCCCGCCCCGGCCCGATCTCGCCCGAGCGCATGACGGTGTCCCAAAGCCGCCGCTCGTCGATGGTCAGCGTATTGTCGCTGGTCATTTGCCGGTCTCCTGGATTCTTTCGGCCGTGGCGCCCTGGATCGAACCCGCGCCGCGCCTAGAGCGCGCGAACCCCGACCTCGAGCGCGAACTCGGGCGACGCCAGGCCCGCCTCCGGCGGCACGACGCACTCGCCATCCCCCTTGTAGAACCATTCGGGCCGCACGCCGGTCTCGCCCGGCGCCGGTTTGCCATCCTCCCCGGTCATGGCGACATGGCGCTCGCCGCCGGTCCCCTTGAATTGCACCAGCCTCATGCGTCTCGCTCCCTCGCGGCCGCGCCGGCCGGGGTCGGTTTGGCCGAGGGGAAGCCGTCGATCCCCAGGTTGGCGCGCAGCTCCGCCGACAACTCGGCCTTGTAGGCCTCCAGCGGTATGCCGGTGGCGTCGGCGATCCGCACCACCGCGTTGAAGATGGCGACGACACCGGCGGCATCGATCGCGGCCTCCGCGCCGAGCCCGGCGACGATCCTGGCCCGCGCCTCGGCGAGACGCCCGCCGCCCTCGAAATAGGCTTCCGCGAAATCGATCAGGGCCGCCGCGTGGTCGACGCCGCTCGCCTCGCCATCGCCGCCGACGATGCCGTCCAGTCCGTAATCCTCGTCCCGATGTTGGCCGCTCCCCCGGAGCAGCACCGCATGGCTGGTGGTTCAGTAGAAGCACTGATTGATGGCGGAGACGCGGGCGGCCAGCAGCTCGATCTGGGCGTGGGTCAGCTCGCGGTATTCCGTGCCGAAGTCGCGCAACACCGCGTCGGGCAGATAGTGGATCGAATCGAGATCGAAGAAGGCGCCCACCTCCGCCGGCACCAGGCTCAGCGCGCGGTGGATGTTGGCGCCGCCGAGCCCCTCGTAAAGGTCGCCCTCGGCCGGGGTCACGTCTTCCGGCGCCACGGTCGGCACTCAGGCGAGGTCGCCCCGCGCGCCGGCGGGTCGTATCCGCGTCGGCTGGCCGGGGCGTGCTTCCGGCAAGGGATGGGGCGGCATGTCGAGGGCTTCGGCGAAGCTGTCGACGGCGGTCACCGTGGCGATGATGGCGACCGTCTCGACGTACTCGCCTTCCCCGACCCCAGCGGCGATCACGCCCTCGTACCAACGCCGCGTCAGACGGCTGGCGTCCGTCGTGACCCGGTGGACGACCTCAACCAGCGGCATCGCCAGGTCGCCCAGGCATTCGTGGTTTCCGCTCTCGGCCGCGGGCGAAATCGCGGACTTCCGCCGCCGGCAAAGCCCGCAGGCCCGCGCCTGGCGCGCTTCCGCGGCGATCGCCACGCGCGCGGCGCCGTCCCACCAAGTACCGGGCTCGGCGAGCCGCGCCCAGGCGCGCCGATGCGCCCGAACGATTTCGTCGCGCACGTCGAGGGGGGATGCGTCGTAGGATATCTCGTCGGCCACCGCCGTCTCGCGCCTCACCGGTGATGAAGGGCAACCTTATAGCTCAATCGAACTCGATCCGCCCTATGTCGATTGGGCGGCCAGATCGGCGGGGGTCGGGGCGGAGTCGCCATGGATCCGTGTCACCGTTCCCGGAACGCCTCGTGCTTCAGCTTCAACACCGGTTTCAGCAGATATTCGATGACGGACTTGGAGCCGGTGTGAATGTCGACGCTCGCCCGCATGCCCGCGATGATGGGGAGCGAGCCGACCTCCTCGCCCAGATAGGCCCTGTCCGTCTCGGCGAGGAGGCGGAAGTAGGGCTGGCCGTCGGGATCGGAATTGGCGTCGGTGGCGATGTGCGTCACCTTGCCCTCCAGACCGCCGTAGCGGACGAAATCATAGGATGTGACCTTGACCACGACCCGCTGGCCTTCCACGACATGGCCCCGGTCGATGGGGTTGAGCTTCGCCTCCACCACCAGCCTTTCGTGCGTCGGCACGATCTCCATGATCGGCTCGCCCGGCCTGACCACGCCGCCGATGGTGTGATAACGCAGGTTCTTGACGATGCCGTCGATCGGGCTGGTGATCCGTGTCCGCTTCGCCTGGGCCGTCGCCGCCACCATCAGTTCGGAGACGCGGGCGATCTCGCCCTCGACGTCGCGGATCTCGTCGCTCGCCTGGCGCTTGAACTTACGGCTGATCTCCTTCTCCCGTTGCCGTGCCTCCGCGAGCGCCGAGCGGCCCCGGGGAATGGACGACTTGAGCGCCTCCAGCTTCTTCCGCAGGGCCTCGACCTCGCGGGTAACTGCACGTGTTCCATCCGCGAGGTGAGGCCCTTCTTCAAGAGCCCCCGGGACATCTCGAAGCGCTCGCGGCTGAAGCCGAGGTCGACCGTCACCGCCTTGCGGTTGGTCTCGAGTTCCCGGATGTCGAGCTGGCGCTGGCGAATCCTCTGCGCGAGCACGCCCAAGACGCTCTGCTGTTCGCGTCGGCCGGACTCGAACTGTTCGCGCTCGCGCCGCAAGAGTTCGGGCCGCCGCCGCCGCTCCTCGGCCGGGAACACCGGCTCGGCGCCGTTCACCTCGCCATTCAGGCGGGCACGGGCCAGCACCAGGCCGTCGAGGCGGACCTGCAGTTCCTCCCGATTGATCCGGTTCACGGCGAGGTCGAGGCGGACCAGTTGATCACCGGCCTGGACCGTGTCGCCGTCCATGACGTCGATCGCCTCGACGATTCCGCCCTCCAGGTGCTGAATGACCTTGATCTGGCCGACTGGCACGATCTCCCCATCGGCGATCGCCACCTCTTCGAGCTGGGTGAAATGGGCCCAAACGACCGCGGCCGCGATCAGGGCGATGACGATCCAGGCCGCCCACCGCCAGGTCGGCAGCGGGTGTTTGTCGACCATGCCGTCGAGCTCGCTCATGTCGCCGTCCCCATGCGGACGGGACCGCCCGGCCCGCCGACCAGTTCCGGCACCGCCTCGCGCGGCGGGGCGACGCGGGCGATGCGGCCGCGGTCGAGCACCACGACGACGCGGCACGCCGCCAGCAGCGAGGGAGAGTGCGTCACCACCACCACCATGTGGTCGCCCGCCAGCGTCGAGAGCGCCCGGGTGAGTTCCTCCTCGCCCTCGCGGTCGAGGTTGCTCGACGGCTCATCCATCAGCACCACGGGCGGATCCTTGATCAACGCCCGGGCGATCGCGATCCGCTGGCGGATGCCGCCCGCGAGCCGCATGCCGCCCTCGCCGACGTCGGTGCCGTAACCCTCGGGAAGGTCGATGACGCGGCGGTGCAGACCCACGAGTTCCGCCGCCCTCAGCAGCTCCGCGTCGCTCGCCTCCGGCGCGCCGGCCAGCAGGTTGTCGCGGATGGAGCCGTCGAAGAGGACGCTCTCCTGCAGTACATAGCCGATCCAGCCGGCGATTTCGGGCCGCGAAAACTGCGAGAGGTCGGCGCCGTCCAGCAGCACCCGGCCCGAGTCCGGTGGATAGAGCCCCTGCAGTACCTTCAGCAACGTCGTCTTGCCACCGCCGTTCGCCCCCACCACGCCCAACATCCCCGGCGGCTTGATCTGCGCGCGGAGGCCGTCAAGTGCCGGCGTCTCGCCGCCCGCATAGGTGAAGGTCACGTTGTCGAGCGCCAGCTCGCCCCGGGGCCGCTCCATCTCCACCCGCGCCCGGCGCGCTTCGCTCGGCAGCGCGAAGACCTCGCCCAGCCGCTCGATCGCCTGCCGGAAGGCGGCATAGCCGCGCCAGGAGGAGACCAGCTGGTTGAACGGCGCGGCGATGCGGCCGACCAGGATGTTGGCGGCGATCAGCGAGCCGATGGTGAGCTGCTGGTCGACGATGGCGATGGCGCCGAAGGTGGTGACCGCGACGGTGGTGCCGACGGTGGCGACAGCGGCGATGTTGACGTAGCCGTCGGTATGGCTACCGCGCTCGAGACTGCGTTCGATGGTGCTGGCGTGCTGGCGCTCTCAGCGGGGGCGCAACCAGTCGTCCAGCGCCAGCGCCTTCACCGTCGAGCGCCCGGCCACCACCTCGCCGATCAGCCGCTCGCGCTGGAAGGCGGCCTGGCGTTCCTCGGCGCTCGCCTTGTTCAGCACTTGGCCGGAGCGAAACGCCAGCAGCAGGAAAATCGGCAGTGCCGCGGCCATCACCCAGGCCACCGGCTCGGCGATGATGAAGACCAACAACAGGAACAACGCGGCGAAGGGCAGATCGATCACGAGCACGGCGGAAGAGCCCGAAAGCGTGTTGCGCACGACCTCGAGGTCGCAAAAAAGCGCCTGCCAGAAGGCGCTCGGCCGCCGTTCGAGTTCGGCGAGCGGCAGGCTCATCAGCTTCTCGAACAGCTTGCGACCGACCACCGCATCGATCCTGAGCGCCGCCTTCTGCAACATCCGCGCCCGGCTCTGGCGCAAGATCAGGTCGAAGGCGAGCACGAAGATCATGCCGACCACCAGCCCCTTCAACGTGCCGAGGCCGGCATAGAACACCACCCGGTCGTAGACCTGCAGCACGAAGATGGGCGTGGCCAGCGCCATGCAGTTGACGAAGAGGCTCATGAAGGCAACTTCGCGGTAGACCGGCTTTACCGGTTTCAGAACAGGACCCAGCCAGCGTCGGCGCGCCGCCTTGCTCATCTGGGTCTCGTCCACGCTTTTCCCCCGCCGCCGGCCGCCGGCGACATGCCTCGGGCGAACAAGATATCGCCGGGCATCGGCTGATCGCCTCCGATGGCCACGATCACCGCATGGCACTCGCCGGCGCCATTGGGATCGTAATGGAGCCGACCCTCGCCGTCACCAACGATGCCGGCCTCGGAAGCCTCGCTCGGCCGTCGAAGCGCCTCCAGCCGACACGGAGGTCGGCCGGTCTTCCGTCGCGCGACGGTCCGGGATGGTTCGCGACGCCGGTCGCCTCAGGGGACGCGGTCGGCGAGTTTGGTGCCGCGCGGGATCCGCTCGTCGGCCTTGAAATTGAGCTCGATCTTCACGCCGTCCGGATCCCAGAGAAAAACCTGGCGGCCGCCGGAGGCGATATTGCCCTCGAGCTCCGGAATCACGCGAACCGCATGCTTGACCTTCCGGCGCTTCAGCCGGCTGAGCACGCCAGGCAGGTCGGCGGCGAAAAGGGCGATGTGATCGAACCGGCCGGTGGTCTTGCTCGGCCGCGCCTTGCGGGGCGAGAGATGCACGATCGGATGGCCGCCCGCATAGAACCAGGCGCCCGGCGTGTCGAACGGCGGACGCGAGCCCTCCTCCATGCCGAGCACGCTCTTGTAGAACTTGCGCGACGTATCCAGGTCGGCGCAGGCCACGTTGTAATGATCCATCCCATTGATCGGCATATTTGTTTCCCTTCCGTGTCATCACGCGCCGGGCGCGTTCGAATTCGTCGGCGGAGTTTAACCCCGCTTTCCGCCGATGGCCAATCAGCCGGCGGTCACCTGCAGGTGACGCCGCAAATCACCGCGCGGACCTTATCCCCGCCATCGCGGATCTCCGTCGCCTGCTTGGCGACCTCGGCCTCGGTCCGGCTCGAGGGCGCCGGCCTCGGCGAATGCCAGGGCCGCCGCGCGCCCGATCCTCGACCCGCGCATTCAAGGACCGATCGGGATCACGCCCGCGGCTCGGCGCCGTCCATATTTTCCAGCCCGATAATCGTTGGTTCGTCGAAGATCCGCGGCTCGATCGGCGTTCCGTCGTTGGAGGTCGCATGTTCGAAATAGGAATCGATACCAGGCAAAACGACGCTTCCCTTCCGGGCGACGCCCAGGAAAATTGGCTTGGTCTTCTCGGGAATTAGGCTGAACCAGTTCGGGTCGTCGAATGTCCCGCCATAGACCCCGACGATATCGACAAAGCGCTCGAAGGTCAGAAACAGCTTCGTGCCGCAGACATCGCAAAAATGAATATGGACCCGTTTGCCGCTGCCCTCCGATCTGTGCTCATAGACCCTTGCCTCGCCGTTGGTGAGCTTGAAATCGGACTGCGCGAAGATCGGTTCGACCAGAAAAGCGCTCCCGGTCGCGCGTTGGCAGAACTTGCAGTGACAGATCGTGACCTTCGTGGGCTCGGACCCGACCGCATAACGCATCGCTCCGCATAGACATCCGCCACCAGCTTTCGACATCGTGATCCTCCGACCCAGCGTCGACGTCGCGCAACCTATACACCCGCGCGTGTCGCCGCCTAGCGGAAGGCCGGCATCACCTCGTGGCAGAGGCGGTGCAGGCTGGCCTTCACCTGCTCTTCCGTCAGCAGGCCGCCGGCGTTCAACTCCAGGACCAGACCGTCGATGCCCAGCACCTCCCGCCATTCGCGGAAACAGTCGGTGACTTCGGCCGACGAGCCGAAGGCGACGCGGGAGGCGCGGATGTCGTCGTAGTCGAGGGCGGCAAGCGCCTTCGCCACTCGCTCGCGCCCGCCGTCGCCGGCGCCCTTGTTGGCGCCCTGCGCCAACAGCAGCCGGGCCTGGCGCTCGAAATAATGCTCGATGCAGGCCTTGGGCTCGTCGTAGCCGGCACGCTCGTCGGCGCCGACATAGGCCGGCACGCGGAGATAGATGGAGCCCTCGCCCGCGTGACCGCTCTCCTTCCAGGCCGCGCGGTAGCGGTCCAGGCTCTCCGCCAGGATCGAGAGGCCGTCGCCCCGCAGACCGACGAAGATCGGCAGGCCCTGGCGCGCCACCTTCTCGAAGGTGCCCGCCGAACTTGCCGCCATGCGCAACGGCGGGTGCGGGCGCTGCACCGGCGTCGGCACCACTTCGGCGTCCTCGACCTGGTAGTACCGGCCCTCGTAGCTGAATTTACCACCGGCCCAGGCGAGACGAAGGACCTCCAACGCCTCGTCGAATCGGTCCTGGCTTTCCTCGTAGTCGACGCCGTAGCTGCGGTAGGAGCGGAGGAAACCGCTGCGCCCGATGCCGAAGTCGAAGCGCCCCCCGCTGATCTGGTCGAGGGTCGCCACCTCTTCCGCGATACGGAGCGGCGTGCCGGCCAACGGCAGGACATAGACCGCGAGGCCGACCCGCATGCGTTTGGTGCGCGCGGCGATCGCCGTGGCGGTGACAATGGGCGAGGACAGGACCGAACGATCCGGCGTGAAATGAAATTCGGAGAGCCAGGCGCAATCGAGGCCCCAGGCCTCCCCCGAGGCCACGAGGTCGAAGCCCTCCTGGAAGGCGCGCTCGGCCCCGCCGCCGTCGCGAAAGCCGAACTCCATGAACATGCCGAAATGCATCGCCGCCTCTATTTCCGCTTGGGTCCGGGCGAGGACCCGGCGTGGCCCCATGTTGGCGCCGCCGACGCGGCGGGGCAAGTGCGCCGCGCGCATCGGCTGGCGGCGCTGGCCGTTCCCTTTTCGCCGAGAACGGCGACAATCGGCAAGCCGAGGGCCGACATGCAACGGCATCGAAATTGCCGCCGGGGACCCGAACCGCTACTCTGAGGCTCGAAGCTGGCGACCATCCGACGAACGCCGGTTTGCGGCCGGGGCCCAGGCTCCGGCGCGCCGGCCGGGACGTAAACGGAGACCGAACGAGTGGCGGCGAACATCAAGACGATCGTCAGCGAGCGCTATGGTGAAATCGCCCGCGGCGGCCTCGGCCGCGAGGACGACCAGGCCCGCGCCATCGCGACGGCCTTTGGCTACTCCGAGGCCGACCTCGCCAGCATCCCGGCCGAGGCCAACATGGGCCTCGGCTGCGGCAACCCCACCGCGATGGCCAGCTTGCGCGATGGCGAGACGGTGGTTGACCTCGGCAGCGGCGGTGGCCTCGACGTTTTCCTGGCGGCCCGCAAGGTCGGGCCGACGGGCCGGGCTACCGGGATCGACATGACCGCCGACATGATCGAACTAGCGGAACGGAATGCCCGCCAAGCCAGCCTCGCCAACGTCGCCTTTCACGTCGCCGAAATCGAGGACATGCCTCTGGACGACGACAGCGTCGACTGCGTCATCTCGAACTGCGTCCTCGTCCTGGTCCCGGACAAGCTAGCCGCTTTCAGGGAGATCCACCGGATCCTGAAGCCGGGCGGTCGGCTGGCGGTGAGCGACATCGCGCTCAAGAAGGCACTGCCGGCCGAGCTGGCCCGGAGCGTGGAGGCTTACACCGGCTGCATCGCCGGTGCCCTGGAAATCGCGGAATACGATCGGCTGCTGCGCGCCGCCGGCTTCGAGGCGGTGGAAATCATCGACACCGGTGCCGACCTGAATGTCTATCGCACGAACGAGGCCCCCGATCTGGATCTCGGGGAAGGGGCGACGGCGGCGTGTTGTGGGCCGGCGGGCGGCGAAAGTCTCGGGGACGTCGACGTCAACGAGTTTGCCGCGAGCGTAAAGGTTTTCGCCCTGAAATGACCGGTCCGAGGACAGTTGCGCCGGGCGTCGTTGAACAGACCAGCGTCATCGGACCAGTTATCGCGGCAAGCCGGCCGCGCTCGATCTTCGATCGTGACGTAAATGTCGGCCATGAGGATGGGCCGTGGCGGGGCGCGGCGGAGCAAGTGCGCCGCGCGCGAGGCTTTGCTATGCTTGGTCCGACGGGACGAAGCGAGGGAGACGACGATGGCCAGGCGGGCATTCGAGGCGAAGGGGGTCATTCCGGCGACGCTGCTGGCGTTCGACGAGGACCGGCAAATCGACGAGGCGCCCTCGCGCCGGCATCTCGCCCATGTCGGGGCGACGCGCGGGATCGGCGCCATCACCGTCAACGCGCACGCCTCGGAAGCGCATGCCTGCACATTCGAGGAACAGCGCCGCATCCTCGACTTCACCATGGACGAGGTCGGCGATGCGCACCCGATCGTCAACGGGATCTACGCCGACGGCTCCATGGCGGCGGCGCGGCTCGCGCGCATGGCCAAGGATGGCGGCGCCTCGGCGCTGCTGGTCTTCCCGCCCAACTCCATGATCATGGGTGGCCAGCTCCGGCCCGAGATGGCGATCGCGCATTTCTCCGAGATCGCGTCGGCCAGCGATTTGCCGATCATCGTCTTCCAGTATCCGGCCTCCGGCGGGCTCGGCTATCCGCTTCCCACGCTGCTTTCGATGGTGGAGACGGTGCCGCAAATCGTCGCCATCAAGGACTGGTCGAACGACCCCATGCTGCACGAGCGCCACATCCGCACGCTGCAAAACCTCCCCCGCCCGGTGAGCGTGCTGACCACGCACAGCTCCTGGCTGATGAGCAGCCTCGTGATGGGGGCGAGGGGCCTGCTGTCGGGCGCCGGCAGCGTCATCGCCGATTTGCAGGTGGCGCTGTTCGAAGCCGTCCAGGCCAAGGATTTGGCCCGCGCCCAGGCGGTCAACGAGCGGATCTATCCCCTGGCGCAGGCTTTCTACGCACCGCCGTTCCTGGACATGCACAATCGCATGAAGGAATGCCTGGTGATGCTGGGCCGGATGGAGAAGGCGATCGTCCGCCCACCGCTGATGAAACTCTCCGAGGCCGAATTGGCGCGGCTGCGCGCCGCGCTCGACCAGGCCGGCATCCGCGCCGAGGGCGCCATGCCGGTGGCGGCGGAATAAGCGGGTAACCGGTTGTTGTCGTGTTTTAACGGGGCGTTAACCACCGCGTCTTAAAGTCATGGGGAGTAATGGCCGGCAATCCCGTCGGCGCGCGTACCCTCCGAACCGCAAGGGAAGGACGGTCCGATGTTGGAAGGAATTTTCCGCATACCCGATATCGCGCGGGTCCGCCCGAGGGAGCGTCCCCGCGTGGTCGACCAGGTGGACACCGTCCAGCCCAGCCGCGAGGACGGCGAGCGGAAAGAGCGCCGCCGCCCCGACGACGACCACCGCCACCACCCCGACGACCCCGCTCTCGGCCGCGAGATCGACCTGGACGTCTGATCCGCGCCCTCGCTTCTTCGCGGCCGCCGAATCCTGCTAGGGTCCGGCCGGGATCGCGAGAGGAGAGGCGCGCATGGCCGCGACCTGGCGGGTCGGCATCGATATCGGCGGGACCTTCACGGACGTGGTGGCCCTGGACTCGTCGAGCGGGGCGCTCCGGAGCGCCAAGGTACCGAGCCGGCCGGAGGCGCCGGTCACCGCGATCCGGGAGGCGCTGGCGGCCGTCGGCCTGGCGTTGGAGCACGTCGGCGACCTGATCCACGGGACCACGCGGGTCACCAACGCCATCGTCGAGGACAAGTTGCCGCCGGTGGCGCTGATCCAGACGGAAGGCTTCACCGACACCCTCGACATCGGGCGGCAGAGTCGGCGGGAACTCTATCGCCTCGACGTGCCGCCGAAGCTACCCGCCATCGTACCCGCCGCGCGCCGCTTTCCCGTCAGGGAACGGCTCGACCACCGGGGCGAGGTCCTCGTGCCCCTCGAGGACGAGGCCATTGCCCAGGCCGTCGACGCGGCCGGGGCCAGCGGCGCCGCCGCCGTCGCCGTCTCCCTCCTCCACAGCTACGCCAACCCGGCGCACGAGATCCGCATCGGCGAAAGACTGGCGGAGATCGCCGGCCACGTCTCCCTCTCCCACCGGGTCAATCCGGAGGCGCGCGAGTTCGAGCGGACGGCGGCCACCGCGCTCAACGCCGCCGTCATGCCGATCACCGTCGACTATCTGGCGGAGTTGGAGCGCGAGGTGCCGCTGGGCGAGAGACTGCATATCTTCCACTCGGCGGGTGGCATGGCCTCGCCCCACGCGGTCCGCGAGCGCCCGCTGGTCATGGCGCTCTCCGGTCCCGCCGCCGGCGTCGCGGCGGCGGCCCGCGCCGGCCGGCGGTTGGAACGCCAATTGGTGCTGAGTTTCGACATGGGCGGCACCACGACCGACGTCTGCCTGATCCGGGACGGCCGGGCGGAGGTCAGCGACGACCGCGCCATCGCCGGCCGGCCGCTTCGCCAGCCGATGGTGAACGTGCATTCGATCGGCGCCGGCGGCGGCTCGATCGTCAGCCTTGGCGCGGGGGGCCTTTCCGTCGGGCCGGAGAGCGCGGGCGCCGACCCGGGACCCGCCTGCTACGGCCAGGGTGGTAGCGAGCCGACGGTGACCGACGCCAACCTGGTTCTGGGCTATCTCGATTCCGAGCGGCGACTCGGTGACGCCATCCACCTCGACCCGGACCTCGCGCGCCGGGCGCTCGAACCGTTGGCCGGTGCCCTCGGCGTGAATGTAGTCGCCTGCGCGCTCGGCGTGCTCAGGGTTGCCAACGCGACGATGGCGCGCGCGCTCCGCCGGGTAACGGTGGAACGCGGGATCGACGGGCGGCGGGCCACGCTCCTGGCCTTCGGCGGCGCCGGGCCGATGCATGCCGCCGGCCTGGCCCGCGAGTTCGGCGTGTCGGAGGTGATCGTGCCCGAGGTCTCCAGCGGTTTCTCGGCCCTCGGCTGCCTGATCGCCGACGTCAGCCACAGCCAGCAGCGGACGGTCAGGATGACGCGGGACGGCTGGGACGCCGCCCGCTTCGAGGCGATCCGGGAGGAACTGATCGCGCCACTCCGCCAGCCGCTCGAGGCGTGCGGCCTCTCGGAGCGGATCGTCACCGAGAACATCGCCCTCATGCGGTATGTGGCACAGAACTATACGGTCGAAGTCCCCTTCTCGGCCCCGGCCGCCGCCACCCGCCTGGAGGCGGACTTCCACCATGCCCACGACGCCCTCTACGGCTTCGCCACGGACGAGGAGTGGATCGTCCAGGGCATCCGGGTGCAGGTTTCCCTGCCCTCCGAGATCGACACCCCGGTGCACGACGGCGGCACCCGGAACATCGCCCGCGCCCATGGCACCTGCTGGTTCACGGCCGACGCACCGACGCGGACCCCGCGTTTCGAGCGCGAGGGGCTGGTTCGCGAGGTCGACGTCGCGGGGCCCGCCATCGTCGGGGATGCCGTCTCGACCATCGTCGTCCCCCCCCCCCCCCCCCCCCGGCTGGCGCTGCCGGCCCGACGGCCGAGGCAATCTCTTCATGGCGGAGGTCACCCGATGAACATCGATCCCTTCACGGTGGAGGTGATCCGCCACGGCCTGACCGCGGTGGCGGAGGAGATCACGCTCACCGTCATGCGCTCGGCCCGTTCGCCGCTCTTGCGCGAGGCAGGCGACATGTCCTCGGCCCTGACCCGACCATGCGGGCGAGCTGATCGCCCAGGGCCACGACATCCCCATCCACCTGGGCGTCATGGCGCAAACGGTGAAGGCCTTCCTCGGGCTCGTCGGGCCGGAACGCCTCGAGCCCGGCGACGTCTGGTTCCTGAACCTGCCGGAAGTCGGCGGCAACCACCTGCCCGACGTGAAGGCGATCCGGCCGATCTTCCTGGGCGATCGGCTCTTCGCTTTCGCGGTCAGCCTCGCCCATTGGCCGGACATCGGAGGCGCCATGCCCGGCAGCTATTTCGCCGAGGCGCGAGACGCCTGCCAGGAGGGATTGCGAATTCCTCCCTTGCGCCTCTTCACCGCCGAGGGACCGGACCGGGAGAAGCTCGATTTCCTGCTCGCCAACGTCCGGGCGCCGGAGGAACGCGAAGGCGACATCCTGGCCCAGGTCGCCGGCACCCGGGCGGCCGAGAAACGCCTGCTGGAGCTGGCGGCCGAACATGGCGGCGGCGTCGTGATGGCGGCGGTGGCCCGCCTGCACGACCTTTCGGAAGCCGCCATGCGCGAGGCGATCGCCAGCCTGCCCGACGGCCATTACCAGGGCGAGGATTTCATCGATGACGGCGGGGCCGATGGCGGGCCGGCGGGCGTCCGGGTCGATATCACGATTGCCGGCGACGAGGCCCATTTCGACTTCGCCCGTTGCGACGACAAGGTCGACAATTATCTGAACACGACGCCCTATGTCGCTTCGGCGGCCGTGTTCTATGCCATCAAGGCCATCGCCGGCCCCGAGATCCAGCCCAACGGCGGCTGCTACCGCCCGCTTCGCATCGTGACCCGGCCGGGCTCCCTGCTCGATCCCGGACCCGACACGCCCGTGGTCGGCGGCAATCACGAAACCTCCCAACGGATCGTCGACGCCATCATGCGCGCCTTCGAGACCACTCTGCCCGAAAGGCTCGGCGCCGGTGGCCCGACGACGGCGGGCGGCGTCATCATCGGCGGGCGCGGCGAGGACGGGCGCTACCGGGTGTTCTTCGAACTGCACGGCGGCGGCGAGGGCGCGCGAGCGGAGCGCGACGGCATGCCCTGCGTCCGCGTTCATCTCGTCAACACCGCCAACACGCCGGCCGAAATCGTCGAGGCCGAATACCCGATACGGGTCGAACGGCAGGCGGTACGCGCGGGCTCCGGCGGCGCGGGCCGCCACCGGGGCGGAGACGGGCTGGTGCGCGAATATCGCATGCTGGCACCGGAGATGACCGTGACCACCGTGTTCGAGCGCCGCGTCGTGCCGCCCTACGGCTTCTTAGAGTCCGTCCGGAGACTTTATGTAGGATTACAGAGTTTTCGGAGCATGAGTCGAATGGACGCGAGTTTGATGAAGGCGAGCGCGTTGCGGTTGAGGTTCTCCCAGTCCTTGGCCAGTCGGCGGCAGCGGTTGAGCCAGGCGATGGTGCGTTCGACCACCCAACGCCTGGGCTGGACGACGAAGCCCTTCACCCGATCGGATCGCTTGACGATCTCGGTCTCGAGATCGGGCAGGATGCCGGCCAGGGCGCGGTGAAAGACCGGCCCCTGATAGGCGCTGTCGGCGAACAATTTCCCGAGAAAGGGAAACAGACCGAACAAGGTCGCCAGCAGCGCGAGACCGCCGTCGCGATCCTGAACGTCGGCGGCGGTGACGATGCCGTGCAGCAGCAAGCCTTGCGTATCGACCAGAACATGCCGCTTCTTGCCCTTGATCAGCTTGCCGGCATCGAAGCCGTGGCTGTCGATGCGAGCCCCCCTTTTTCAGCGCTTTTCACACTCTGAGTGTCGATGATGCAGGCCGTGGGGCTGGCTTCGCGCGCGGCTTTCTCGCGGCACTTGAGGTAGAGCGCATGATGGATGCGATCCAGCGTGCCGTCCCAGTTCCACAGGCCGAGGTAATCATGCACGGTGCTTCTGGGCGGCAAATCCTTGGGCAGCGCGCGCCACTGGCAGCCGGTGCTCAGAATGTACATCACGCCGTTGATCACCTCGCGGATAGCGACGCGCCGTTTGCCGCCGCCGGGCTTGCCCAGCGGGATCAGCGGCTCGATATGCGCCCATTCCGCATCGGTCAGGTCGCTCGGATAACGCAGTTTGTCGCGGTTGTAGCGCGGGCGGTTGTCGGCAGTCCACATGGGGCACCTCAAGAGCAAATTCACCACCCCAGAGAATCACAGCTGATTCAGCTCTTCAAGAGGGGGCGCCGGATAACCGATTCATCCGACTCATAAAGTCCCCGGACGGACACTTAGGCGGCGAGGCGGGCGCGACCTTCAGGGTCGCGGTGCATTACGCCGACGGCCGCGAGGCGGAGCTTCCCGGCAAGGCCAACGTCCGTATCGGCCGCGGCGACCGCATCCTCGTGGAATCCTGCGGTGGCGGGGGCTACGGCGAACCGGTCCACGATGGCGGGGCGGATTGACCGTCCAGGGTTCGACGGACGAAATCGGGCGCCGCTCCCGAAAAAGGCGGGGCAGCCGGGCTTCTATTAACCATCGCTCGCCTATCTTGTGGACAAACACTTGAAAATTTACCTAAAATACTTGGAGTAATGCAAATATTCAGTAACAATACTTCGCATTGTGATCGGCTATTGACTTGCCGATATTCGTCCTCACATTATGTTTTCGGTGTCGGCTCGTCGCTATTTACGTTTCGCGGCGGCTCGACAATCGGCCGGCGCGGCAATGACCGGCCGTGACAAAAACGATGAACCGCGGGCGGGGACAATGGTCTTCGACCCGGGTCGGCGATGCTGCTGCTGATTAAGGTCCTGGTCCACCAGTCGGGGGAACCCCCAATGTCGGATGTATTGACCTCGGTTTCGAGGTACGCCGGACGTGTCCGACTCAGATGGACCAAACTGCTTCGCGACGAGTCGGGTGTGTCGGCGGTCGAATACGGCCTGCTGCTCGCCGGCGTCGGTCTGCTGATCATGATCGCGGTGTTCGAGATGGGCGACGCGCTCGAAGGGCTGTTCAACCACATCCGAACGACCTTCACGACTTCCTACAACAGCTGATCTTCGCCGAATCAAGGCGAATGCGGCGGCGCGCGATTTCATATCGGGCGCCGTCGGTGCTTGCCATCCCCCCGGCTCCGATCGATAGAATGGCGTGGACGAGGAAGGATGGACGGGAATGACCTGGCGGATCGAACCGATTGAAGGTAGCTTCGCGGCCGCGGTCGAGGGACCTCCGCTCGACCAAGCCGTCGACGACGACGTGGTCGAACGGCTGCGCGGCGGCCTGGACCGCCACGGCCTGCTGATCCTGCGCGGCCAGTTGCTGAACGAGCCGACGCTGCTCGCCTTCGCCAAGCGGTTCGGCGAGCCCGACCACATCGTTCGCGACGATTGGGCGAGCCGCCAATGTCCGGAAATCACCTACATCACGAACCTGCTCGGCGGCGACGGCCGGCCGCTCGGCGGCCTCGGGAGCGGCGAGATTGACTGGCATTCGGACCAGTCCTACATGCCCTCCCCCGCCACCGGGTCCTTCCTCTACGGCGTGGAAATCCCGCCGGAGGGAACGCCGACCTATTTCGCCAGCCTCTACCTCGCGCACGAAGCCCTGCCGGCGGCGACGCGAGCCCACATCGAGGGCCTGAAGGTCGTCTACAGCTATGCCAAGCGGGTCTCGACCTACGAGGGCGAGCAGCCGAGCGAGGAAGAGATCCGCGCGATGGCTCCGGAAGTGCGCCATCCCCTGGTACACGTCCATCCCAAGACCGGGCGGCGCGCGCTCTATCTCGATCCGACGACGGCTCTCGGCATCGAAGGGTTGGCGCCGGCCGAGGGCGAGGCGCTGCTGGCGGAACTCGCGGACCACGCCGTTCAACCCGCCTTCGTCCATGCCCACGAGTGGCGGATGGGCGATCTCGTGGTCTGGGACAACGCGGTGATGCTGCACCGCCGAGACCCGTTCGACGTGACTTCGAACCGGCTTTTGAAGCGCGCGACCGTGCGCATGCCGGCCGAGCGGCATATCCAACCGGTGGGCGACTATGTCTGAATGATACTCGTCAGGTCGACGGCGGCGCGCCGTCGCGGTAGAGCTTGTAGACGATGCTGTCCATCAGCACCTGGAAGGAGGCATCGACGATGTTGGCCGAGACGCCGACGGTGAACCAGCGCTCCCCCTCCCCATCCGCGCTTTCGACCAGCACCCGGGTGACGGCCTCGGTGCCGCCATCCAGGATACGGACCTTGTAGTCGACCAGCCCGAGGTCGGCGAGGTAGCCGGCATGGCGGCCGAAGTCCTTACGGATGGCATTGTCGAGGGCATTCACCGGGCCAGCCACCCTCGACGTAATCGACGCCGCGCCGGTCGAGCGCTTCCGCGATGCGCCGCTTGTCCTCGACCGAGAAGCTGACGCCCGAGGTTTGCGCCCCGTCACGCAGCGTGGTGTCGAAGAGATAGACGCGTTCCCTGGCCGTGCTTCACGCCCACCGCCAGGTGGTGCCCTCGGGCCCGTCTTCCAACTGGATGCCGTCGGCCGCCAGCTCGTCGCGAATCCGGTCCGCCTCGGCGAAGTCGCGCGCCGCGCGCGCCGCGCGCCGCGCCTCGATCCGCGCCTCGATTTCGCCCGCGTCGCCGTCCTCGCCGCCGCCCCGGAACCAGTCCTCGGCCTCTCCCGCCAACACGCCCAGCAGCGCGGCGCCGGCCTTGAGTTCACCGGCGGCGCCCTCGTCGCCGCCGATCGCCCGATCGGCCAGCGCGTGCAGTTCGCGGATCGCCATCGGCGAGTTGAGATCGTCGCCGAGTGCCGCCCAGACGCTTTCCGGCACCCGCTCGGCGACCGGCGCCGTGCCCGCCGCCCGGTACCAGCGGTCGAGCGTCTGCTTGGCCTGGGCGGTGCCTTCCCTAGTGAAGTCCAGCGGCTGGCGGTAATGCGCCGCCAGCAGGGCGAGACGGATCGCCTCCCCCGGGAACTCGCCCAGCAGGTCGCGGACGGTGAAGAAGTTGCCGAGCGACTTCGACATCTTCTCGGCCCCGACCACGACGTAGCCGTTGTGCATCCAGAGCCGCGCCAGCGGGGCGCCGTCGTGGGCGCAGTGGCTCTGCGCCACCTCGTTCTGGTGGTGCGGGAAGATCAGGTCCAGGCCACCGCCGTGGATATCGAAGGTGATGCCGAGATAGCGCTTGGACATGGCCGAGCATTCGATATGCCAGCCCGGCCGGCCGCGTCCCCAGGGACTGTCCCAGCCGGGCTGGGTTTCGTCGGACGGCTTCCACAGGACGAAATCCATGGCATCGCGCTTGTAGGGGGCGACATCGATCCGGGCGCCGGCGATCAGCTCCTTGGGGCTCCGGCGGGAGAAGGCGCCATAATCGTCCCACGACGGCACGGCGAAGAGCACATGGCCCTCGGCCGCATAGGCATGGCCTTTTTCGATCAGGGTCTCTATCAGCGCGATCATCTCGGGGATGTGCGCCGTGGCCCGGGGCTCGACGTCGGGCGGCAGCGCGTTCAGCGCCGCCATGTCCTCGTGGTAGGCTCGGGTGGTGCGGCTCGTCACCTCCGAGATATCGACCCCCTCCTCCGCCGCCCGGACGTTGATCTTGTCGTCGACGTCGGTGATGTTGCGGACGTAGGTGACGCGGGCGTGGCGCCGGCGCAGGAAGCGCACCAGGGTGTCGAACACCACCACCGGGCGGGCGTTGCCGATATGGGCGAAGTCGTAGACCGTCGGCCCGCAGACATAGAGGCGGACATGGTCCGGCTCCAGCGGCGCGAAGGCGTCGCGGCGTTGCGTCGCGGTGTTGTAGAATGAGACTTCCATCTCGGAAGATCCCTTCAACCGATTGAATTACAATGGTTTTAACGAGTTTCGCGCGGCCAGCGCGAGGCCCGGGCCGCAAGCCCTAGCAAATATGCGCGCCCGGGTCCAATGGAAACCGGGGCGACGATCGGCGCCGCCTCCGCGCTTCCCCGCCCCGGCTTACGCCGACTTTCCGGTTTCAGAGGTAGAGTACTCATCTTGCGGACATGGCCCCCACGGCAGGGGCTAGAGCCAATTTCGGAAATGTAGATCGCGCTAATGTAAAGTGTCGTAAACTTACATGGCTGCTTCTTCGACAAGTGAATGCACGATCTTCAGCCGATTCGCCGACATAACTACAAACAGCGGCCGAGAAGGAGGGACGATAACTACGATCTCCCAACGTCCGTCTCCAAACAGTTGCCATCACCAAGTAAATCGCCACGTCAAGTGGCATGCTCGAAATTGCCGACGTCCATGGCGCCTTCGCGCCGGAAGCCAATCACCACGGCGCTGGCGCCGAGCGCGAGATAACAGGCCGCACCACAGGCAAGCGTCGCATAGATGCCGAAGGTTAGGCTCAAGCCGATCGAGACCGTCGACGCCACGACCGCCGCGGCGCCGTTGATGCCCCAGAACCAGGGCGTCGGTCGCATGTCCTTGGCGGCAACCAACGACATTCCGGTGGGCAGCGCGAATCCCATTACGAATCCCGATGGTGCGATCGCGACGATACAGATAGTGGCCCGCCAGATCAGGGTCAGATGTTCGTATTCGAGCAAGAGATCGGGTAGCCAAAAGGACATCGAAAAGAGATACCCGCTCAACAGCAGAAAGACGGCGAAAAACGCTTTCGGACCGTGAAGCGGATAGCGGTCAACGCAAAAACTACCGGCGGCGGTGGACAGAATGAGTGAGAACAGCACGATCGAAAGCGAATAGACGGGGTGGCCCAGGAACACGCTCCAGAGCTGCAAAAAGCCGATCTCGACGAACATGAAACCCGTCCCGATGAGAAGAAAATAGCTCGTCCCGCCAAACACCAGTCTCGGCGCGACCTTCCGCGTGGCCGACCAAGCCGGGACCAAGATCATGACCACGACCATGACGAGGGAGATCGCCAGCAGCAGATAGAAGGTCGCGAAGGCAATCAGGTTGCCGTACTGGTCCCGGTTCAGGTTCTTCTGGTTCTTGAGATTTACCAAGGTCGCCAGCTTGAAGACGGGGAGTTGGTTGAAGAAGAAGGGGCGACGATCGGTCGGTGGCGAGACATCCACTGGCAGCAGCTTCGCGACGGCCCTGTCCAACTCCAACGGCGTCTCCGACCCGATCATCAAGCGGAGGTTCGGGTCCGACGGAGGAGCGGTCGGCGACATCAACACTTGAAAGCCGAAACGCGCGCAGGCCTCTTCCAACGCCGTGATGGCGGCGGGTTCCAGTGGCCGGCGCGCCACCACAAGGGTCGCGACCCGATTTCGAAGTGCCGACGCCGACGAAAAGGGCGGCGTGCTGGTGGCCAAGAAGATATGCTCGGCCGGCGAACGCACGCCCACGGCCCAGAGTGCCGCCATCGCCAAAGTCGTCAGGCGCACGGTATGATCGGCCGAGTTCGGGTAATACAAGCGGCTCACTGTTAGCACACCCGATTCACGCAATCGCCCGAGGAAGATGGTCCAGGCCTCGCGCGTATAGAGTCGGTTCTCCGACAGCACATAGGCGCCGGCGCCCGTGGCGGCCCAGGTGTCGATCAGGCTCATTTGAATGATATCGAATCGCTCTTGGGTTCGCGCCAGCCAGCTTCGCGCTTCGTCGACTTCGATCCTCACGCCCTCGATCCGGTCGATATTGCTGAAGCTTGCAAAATCGCTGGAGCCGGCAGAATCGCGGCGCTCCGTCAGTATCTCGGCAATGAGCGGATTGAGCTCGATTCCAACCACGTTGCGCAGCCCGAACCGCTTGGCGGAGAGAAGATCGCGACCGGCGCCGGCGCCGATGACCGCGCCGTCGGTCAATCCGGGCAGCTGATAGGCGAGGTTCGAGACGTCGTAGTCGAGAAACGACAGCTCGGACCAATCGCCGGAGAAGGCATAACCGTAGGTACCCGCGGTGCCGTCGATTATTGTAATGCGTTGTGTTACGTCTTTTTCCAATTCGAACGACTGACCGACGCCCCAGAGTAGGGGTGGTCCCTTCCACGCCTCGAACAACGCCACCCCTGAGAACGAGTTCCAACCCTCAAACAGAATTTCCCCGCGATCAGCCTCCGAGGTGCCCGAGGGATAACCAACTCTAATCGTCATTTTTCCCTGGGTTATGAGTCCGAGAACGGCGGCGATGGCGAGTGTTGTGATGATGGGGACGTGGAAAAACGAACCTCGGGGACCGTCGAACGACGTTTCCACTCCACCACGATAATGGGCGAAGAGAAGCGACGAAACGGCGACGGCTAGGGCAATCCATATCAGCGCCGTCGGCCCGCCCGCCAAATCGAGGACGAGCAGTGCCGCGAAGCAACCGAACGCGGCACCGGCCATGTCGATGCCGTAGACCCAGCCGACGCGGTACGGGCTACGGGTGAGGAACAGACTGACCAGGACGCCGGAGAAAAAGAAGGGAACCGTGAGACAGATGATCAGCGCGATCCAACTGAAGATTGCCCAGACGTTCGAATCCGCGAGCGGGTTCACCAGCGTCTCAAGTCGGGCGGCGCCAACCACGCTGACGGCGAAAGCGAGACTGAAGAAGACAATGTCCCGCGCGAACTGCCGCTGGTCGGGCGACGGCCGATTTCGATAGGCTCACTTCGTGAAATGTATGCGTCACCTTGTTACGGCGGCGGCGAGGCAGGCTCGGTCATTGGCGCCGGGGGCGAGGCCGACGAGGTGGAACCAGCTCAGGTAGTTGTCCAGATAGCGGGTGGCGATGCCGCGGCGGGGACGCAGGAAGTCCTTCAACCGGCTGTGGCGGCTGTTCACCGTCTGCACATGCAGATCGCCCCGAACCCGTTCCCCCATCGAGCGGTTGAGTGCTTCGTGGCTCACCCCGAGCGCGGCGGCGCAAGGTGGATAGCTCGCGCCACCGTCGGAGACCAGCAGGGCGTCCTTCGCGACCACCGGGTCGAGAGCAGCCGTGAGCGCCGCCGCGTCGACCCTGGGCAGCACCGCGCTCACCGTCGTCCCGCTCCGGTCCGCCGCCATGAGAACCGGCACCTGCTCGCGCGAGAGGCCGCGCTTCTTCGCCTTGCCGCCCCGCCGCCGTGCCTTGCGTCCCAGCCCGCGCGCGCCCTTCCGGCTCTCCAGGACGTAGGTCTCGTCCGCTTCCACGATCCCCTTGAGCACCTCCGAATCGCTCCGCGCCGCCGCCAGAAACCGGTGACGCCAGCGGAACGCCGTGCTCACCGCCACGTCGCAGCGCGCCGCCGAGGCCTTCACCGTCTCCCCCTCCGCCAGCGACGCCCCGAACGACAGCCAGCGTTCCTTGTGGTGCAGGCCCGACAGCGGCGTACCGGTCAGCGCGTTGAAGGTCCTGCCGCAGCCCTTGCACTGGTAGCGCCGCAGACCCCGCGCCATACCGCGCGAAACCGCCCCTTCGCTCGCGCAGTGCGGACAGCGCCGGGCCTCGTCCACACCAAGCTCGATCGCGGCCTTCGATGCCTCGCCTTCGCTCCGGCCCGACAGCACCGCGAGCGCCTCGTGCCGCTGCACGCGCGTCAGCCCGCGCGCCGCCGAAAGCCACACCTGGAAACCCTTGCCGTCCATGACCCAACCTCCTGACGTTCCGAGCATTCTATCACAAATGCATACGTTTCACAAATTGAGCCTTTCGATATACCCATAGGCCCCCACTGGCCAGGCCCAGCATGGCAATTCCGATCGACAGGAACGCCAAGTATACTCGGATCACTCCAGAACCCGAAAATCCCGGTGCGAGATGATACGGAAATTGTCGGTTATGGTGTCGCGCCAAGTCGTCCACTCTCGTGGCAGGCGTTGCTTGAAGAAGTGATCGATCGCTTTGGTGAAGAGGTCGAAGTTGGCGTAGAACCTGTTGTGGGTCACCTCGCGATGCATGACGCCCCATAATCGCTCGATGGCGTTGAGGTGGGGGGCGTAGGCGGGCTGGAAGATCAGCTTGATGCGGCAACCCGGCCTCTCCAGCCATTGTCGGACCAGGCGGGCATGGTGATAGCGGGCATTGTCGGCGAAGACGTAGATCCGCTTCTTTCCGGGGTTGTCGGCCTCCAGCTTCTCGAACAGCGCGATGGTCGAGGCGGCGTTGATCCGCTCGGCCTGGACCAAGGGGCAGTGGAAATTCTCCAGATTGAGCGCGCCGTGGAGGTTGATGCGCTGGCGTCCCGAGGTCCGCCTCAGCGCCACCTTGTCGCCTTTTTTGACCCAGCCATGGACTGGACGCGACTGGTATTCCGGGTGCACCGCATCGGCGAAGTAGACCACCTCGTCGGCCTCCAGGCCGTTGAGCAACTTGTCATAAGCCTCGATGAAGGCGGCCTGCTCGGCCTCGTCGGCCTGGGCCGGCAGGCTTTCCGGGCGCTTGTATTCGAAGCCCAGGCGATGCATCAGCTTGATGCAGCCGGAATGGCTGTAGATCACCCCCCAGGTCGCCGCGATATGCGCCGCCACCTCGCCCGTGTCGCGGTAAAGCCGTTCGCCCAGATGCGCCGAAAGGTCCGCCTCTTGCTCCCGGCTCAGATGGCCCGGCCCGCCGGGCCAGTCGAACAGCGTCAATTCATCCAGACCGCCCGCGCGGTAGCGCTTGAACCAAGTCCGCACCGTGTCGTCGTCGAGGTAGAGCACCCGCGCCACCTCGGCACAGCTCAGGCCGTCATCCAGCAGCAGAACGGCGTTCGCCCGCCGGGCCACCCCATGGCTCTCGCTCGGGTGCCCCATCACCGCCCTCAGGGCCCCCCGCTCCTTGGCACTCAGAAATCCACCGCGAATCATGCCCCCGAGAAGAATCGATCAACGGCCGGATTGCCAGAGCTTTTTTCGGGTCTCTGAGGAGTCGGGGTATAGTACCAAGTCATCACCGAGAGGATGCGGGTCTGCACGATTTGCAGGGCGAGCGTGCCGCCGGTCACCAGAAAGACGCCCAGGAAGAAGGATGCTCCTTGGAGCGTATTTTGCTTCATCACGTCTAATCACCCTTCTACGAACAGACGGCAGTGACCGTGGCACGCTAAAAGCCAGCTGCATCGGCGGGAGCTTACCTGTATCCGACGCTTCGATCACGGAGACAGCTCCTACCACGTTCCGATTCCTCTCGTCGACGGGCGCTTCGAGTCGGCACCGCGAAATCGACGAGACGCCGTGTCACACCGTCCCACCCGTTGTCGCCTCAAGCGAGTCTTGGCCACCATCCTCACCGAGCGGCGCCCCGCCACCGGAAGGCAGGACGACGGATGCGGACGAATCACCCCTACGGCGAGAGGGAGTATCCAGATCGACGCGGCATCGTGAGTTTCCGCTTAGGGTCAATTGCCCGCCATATTCCGCTTGGTTCTCGCGACCGCGTGTCGCGCGGTTGCCGGGCTCGACCGATGTCATCGGCCGTGGACAAAAAAGCGGCCGGGAAGGCCCGGCGCTCGGAATTTTCCGGACAACACCGAAAACATTTCAGCCGCTCACTCCTCTTGCGCCTCGAAGGCCAGCAGCTCGATCCCCTCCTCGACCTGCTGGCCGGCCTCGACATTGACCCGTTCGACCACGCCGTCGCCCGGAGCTAGGATGGTGTGTTCCATCTTCATCGCCTCCAGGATCATCAGCGCCTCACCCTTCGCGACGGCCTCCCCCGGCGCCACCATGACCTGGATGATTTTGCCCGGCAGCGGCGCGTTGACGCCGCCCACATGATCGATCTCGACCGCGCCCAGCGCCATCGGATCGTGCCGGGCGAGGCGGCGCGACTTGCCCTCGAAGAGCACCGTCGCCTCGTTCCCGTGCCATACCACCTCGGCGCGGAAGGCCCGTCCGTCGATGGCGAGGTCGACGCCGTGGTCGCCATCGCGCCGGCCCGTCACCTCGGCTGGGCCGGCGGGCAGTGTCAGGCCGAAACGATCGTCGCCGTGGAGGGCAACGTCGATCCGCGTCTCCGCCTCGCCAACTCGCAGGATCACCTCGTCGCGGCCCTCGTCGTTCAGCCGCCAGCCGTCGAGGCCGGCCCAAGGTGAAAAAGGGTCGCCGCCGGCGGCGGCGTCCCGCGCCGCCGCCTCCCTCCGGCGAAGCAGCAGGTCGACGGCCACCGCCGCCAGCACCTCGTCCTCCACGCCGTCGAACGGCGGCAGCAGGACGTCCAGACGGCGCTCGATGTAGCCGGTGTCGAGGTCGGCGGCGAGGAAAGCCGCGTCGCCGGCGATGGCGCGGAGGAACTCGACGTTGTTGGCGACGCCCGCGATCCGCGTCGCCTCCAGCCCGCGCCGCAAATGGCGGAGCGCGCCGTCGCGGGTCTCGTCCCAGGCGATCAGCTTGGCGATCATGGGGTCGTAGAAGATCGTGACCTCGTCACCCTCGGCCACCCCGGTGTCGACGCGGACGTGCGCGTCGTCCTTGGGCAGTGCCAGGCGGCGGAGCGGACCCGAGGAGGGGAAGAACTTGCGCCGGGGATCCTCGGCGTAGATCCGCGCCTCGACCGCGTGGCCCCTGAGCAAGATCTCGTCCTGGCCGAGCGGCAAGGCCTCGCCGGCGGCAACGCGGAGCTGCCATTCCACCAGGTCCTGGCCGGTGATCATCTCGGTCACCGGGTGCTCGACCTGGAGGCGGGTATTCATTTCCATGAAGAAGAAGCCATCCTCACGTAGCCCGTCGCTCACATCGGCGATGAACTCGACCGTGCCGGCGCCGACGTAGCCAATCGCCGCGGCCGCCGTCACCGCCGCCTCGCCCATGGCGGCGCGAAGCGCCTCGGTCATGCCCGGCGCGGGCGCTTCCTCGATCACCTTCTGGTGGCGGCGCTGGAGGGAGCAGTCGCGTTCGAACAGGTGGACGGCGTTGCCATGACCGTCGGCGAAGACCTGGATCTCGATATGGCGTGGGCGCTGGAGATAGCGCTCGAGCAGCACGCGGTCGTCGCCGAAGGCCGATTTCGCCTCGCGGCGCGCGCCCTTCAGCAAGGCGACCCAGCGGTCCTCGCCCTCGACGACGCGCATGCCCTTGCCACCGCCGCCCGCCACCGCCTTGATCAGCAGCGGATAGCCAATCGCCGCCGCCTCGCTCGCCAGCAGGACGTCGTCCTGATCCTCGCCGTGATAGCCCGGCACGATCGGCACGCCCGCCGCCTGCATCGCCCGCTTGGCCCCGTCCTTCTCGCCCATGGCGGAAATCGCGTCCGCCGGCGGGCCGATGAAGACGAGGCCCGCCTCGGCGCAGGCCCGGGCGAAGCCGGCGTTCTCCGAGAGGAAGCCGTAGCCCGGATGGATCGCGCTCGCGCCGGTCGAAAGCGCCGCTTCGATGATCCGCTCCGCCTGGAGGTAGCTTTCCGCCACCGGCGCCGGCCCGATGGCGATGGCTTCGTCGGCGGCGGCGACATGGGCCGCGCCCGCCTCGATATCGGAATGCACGGCGACCACGCGGATGCCCAGCCGGCGCGCCGTGCGGGCGACCCGGCAGGCGATCTCGCCCCGGTTGGCGATCAGGATTTTATCAAACATTTAGGGCCTTACATCCTGAAGACGCCGAACTTGGTGTCCGGAATGGGCGCGTTGAGCGATGCCGAGATCCCGAGGCCGAGCACATCGCGGGTGGAGGCCGGATCGACCAGGCCGTCGTCCCATATCCGGGCGGTGGCGAAATAGGGGTCGGACTGGGCCCGATACTGGTCGATGACTGGCTGCTTGAAGGCGGCCTCCTCGTCCTCGCTCCAGGTCTCGCCGGCGCGCTCGATATTGGCGCGGTGCACGGTGGCGAGCACGCCGGCCGCCTGCTCCGGTCCCATGACGGCGACGCTCGCGCTCGGCCACATCCAGAGAAATCGCGGACCGTAGGCCCGCCCGCACATGCCGTAGTTTCCGGCGCCGTAGGAGCCGCCGATGATCAGCGTGAACTTGGGTACCGCCGTGGTGGAAACGGCGGTGACGAGCTTGGCGCCATCCTTGGCGATGCCGCCCGACTCGTACTTCCGGCCGACCATGAAGCCGGAGATGTTCTGCAGGAAGATCAAGGGGATGCGCCGCTGGCTGCAAAGTTCGATGAAATGCGCGCCCTTCAGGGCCGATTCCGAAAACAGAATTCCGTTGTTGGCGAGGATGCCGACGGGATAGCCCCAGATCCGAGCGAAGCCGCACACCAGCGTTTCGCCATAGAGCCGCTTGAACTCGTCGAGGCGGCTGGCGTCGACGATGCGGGCGATTACCTCGCGGACGTCATAGGGTTGGCGCACGTCGCGCGGCAGGATGCCCAGGATCTCGTCCGGATCGTGGGCCGGCGCCTCGGGCGGCGCCACCTCGAGGTCGTGGCGCTTCGGGCGGTTGAGGTTGGCCACGATGCGGCGCGCGATGGCCAGCCCATGGTTGTCGTCCACCGCGTAATGGTCGGTGACGCCGGAGATGCGGCTATGCACGTCGGCGCCCCCCAGGTCTTCCGCCGAGACCACCTCGCCCGTCGCCGCCTTCACCAGCGGCGGACCGCCCAGGAAGATCGTCCCCTGGCGGCGGACGATGATGGCGTCGTCCGACATCGCCGGCACATAGGCACCGCCGGCCGTGCAGCTGCCCATCACGACGGCGATCTGCGGGATGCCCTGGGCCGACATGTTGGCTTGGTTGTAGAAGATCCGCCCGAAGTGATCGCGGTCGGGAAAGACGTCGGGCCATTCGGGCAGGTTGGCGCCTCCGCTGTCTACCAGATAGAGGCAGGGCAGGTTATTCTGCATCGCCACTTCCTGGGCGCGCAGGTGTTTCTTTACCGTCAGCGCATAATAGGTGCCGCCCTTGACTGTCGCGTCGTTGGCGACGATCACGCATTCCCGCCCCGAGACCCGGCCGATCCCGGTGATGACGCCGGCGCTGGCGATATCGTCCTCGTAGACGCCGTTGGCGGCGAGCTGCGAAAGCTCCAGGAACGGCCCGCCCGGATCGACCAGGGCGCGGATCCGATTGCGCGGCAGCAGCTTGCCGCGACCCAGATGGCGCTTGCGCGACCGCTCCCCGCCGCCCTGCTTCACCCGGCCGACGGCCTCGCGCAGTTGCGCCACGCGCGCGCGCCAATGGTTCTGGTTCTCCCGAAACGCCTCGGACCGGGTATCAAGCCCGCTCTCGATCACCGACATCGCCGCCAACGCTCCTCTTCGAATAGGGCGCTAGACATATACCAAACCCCGCCAAAGCTCGACCCGGGCCGGCAAACGGCGAGAGGCGGGAGTCGGGGGCCGCCCGCTCACCCAGGGGCGGGCGCCTCGCGAGGTCTATTTCCGCGCCGCTTCCCCACTCGCGCGGCGAGGAAGACGCAGCAGACTCCCAAGATCAGCGCCAAGACCGCGCCCCAGAGGCCGCGCCACCCGCCTCCCCGGTGACCCAATCGCACGCCGTCGACCCCCTCGGGGACCATGACGGCTATCCGGCCGAGCGCATCGGGCGTCGCCTCCAAGTCACCGCGCGAGGATTCGACGCGCGTTCCCTTGCGGTATTGGAAATTCAAGATCAAGGGACGCGGCGCCGACGCGGCCTCGAAGGAGGCGAGAACCAGCCCCTCCGACAGCGCGACCGTCGCGGGCCGGGCCTCGTCCTCGGGAAAAAATGCGTAAGGCCTCGCCTCGCCCAGGTCGTAAATCGTCGTTCGCCCGAGAGCGGCCGCGATGCTCGCCTCCCCGATCATCCGCTCCGGCGTGATGGGATAGGTCAGGAAGTTCTGCTCGAGGCGGCCGCGAAAATCGAGAACGTTCGGCCGGTACACGATCAGCCAGCGCACGCCCAGTTCCCGCGCTTTCCCCGCCCCCCAGCTCCATACGTTGTCCAGCAATTCGCGATCGTCGAGGCGATCCTCGATCAGGGGATCGTAGCCTCCCAGGTTCGGAATCTTGAAACGGGACGATAAGTCCAGCGGAAGACTGGTGACGTAACGCTCGCCCTTCGCGCGCCAGGGCGCGAAGACGACGACCCTCGGGGGAAGCCGCCCGCCGGAGTCCGGCCCCGCCGCGACGATCGCACTGATTTTCTTCGGCAATTCCGGATAGAGGCCCGCCTCGAAGTCGAAAAAGCTCCGCGTGGTGAGGAACAGGTTCGCCAGCGTCAGGACGACCGACAGGGAGGCACAGAGCCCGACGATGGAACGTCCCCGCCGCTCGCTCGCCATGGACGTCATCGCGCCGAGCACCCCCACGCCGCCGATGCCCAGGCAAAAGGACAAGAGCGGCAAGAACTTGAACGGGTAGTTGAAATATTCGAACGCCGGGAGCCGCGCCATCAGCTCCCATAAAATACCGGAATCGCCGCCCGCCAGCAGCAGCAAGACGCCGCCGACGATAATGTATCGGTTGGCCAATACATACGGCCGGTCCAGTTTGGCCCGGGCGAGCCTGCCGACGAGAAACAGCAGCCCCAGGCAACCGAGGAAGGTGAACACGCCGCCGCTGAAGTAGGTTTCGACATGCCTTTCGTTCTGTCCGAGCAGGAGATCGGGACCGTCGAACAGCGCCCCCGGCACGAAGAGCGCCCAAACGCGCGGAAATATCCCGATGCCCAGTCCGCCCGTCCGGTCCAGTCCGTCGATCTGCGCCGCCTGACTGGTCAGCAAGGGAAGAATGCCGCCCAAGGCGATGAGACCGGCGCCCGCGAGCATGAGCAGGTCCACGAGGCGAATGGGCCGGTTGGGGAACGCGAAGAGTAGCAATACCGCCCAGGTCGCCACGCAGTAGAACCACATCTGCGCATTGCCGGAATGAAAGAACAGGGCGATCGCAAGGCCCGTCGCGATCGCCCACTTCCAGCCCGGCCGGCCGCGAATGAACATTTCGGCCAACAGCAGCAGAATGGGCAGCCAGAGCGCGACCGGCAGCATGTAATACCAACTGCGGCCCGCCATGAAGAAGAAGCCGGACAGGGTCAGGGATATGGCCAAACCCGCGCAGACGCGCGAGTCCACCCCCTGGTATCGCGCCCAGGCGAAGGCGGCGAAATAACCGGCGATCAAATGAAAAACCGCGAATATCTCGATGGTGAAGTCTAGGCCGCCGAAGGCCAGGCTCGATGCGGCGCAAGACAGGATCATCCCGGGATAGGAGATCGCGTAGGTGCCCAGGCTGAAAATTGGGCTGCCACGAAACTGATAGACGTTGAAATCGGGCCAAACGCCGTTTCCCAGGGCTTCGCAACCGATCTGGATCACGGGCAGGAATTGGGCGTAGTTGTCGTCGCGCGTGAAGGGATGGGGTTGCAGCAAGTAGACCACCACGAGCGCCAGCGCGACGACGATCGCGCCGGTCAGGCATACCCACCCCACCCGGCGCGGCGTCTCCCCCGGCGCATCGCCGGCCGGTCCCGGCGCCGTCGCGAGGACGGCGAAAAACCCTATCCGCGAGAGACAGACGACCAGGACGGCCAGCAGGGACACCAGCGCCGCGCTCGACAGGGCGACCGTCCAGAACACGCGCTCGCGCACCGGATTGACGACGTGGCCGAACAACAGTCCGGGAGCGTTTTTAAATACCGAGCGATCGATCCGCACGACATCCTCGACCGTTTCCCGGTCGGCGTAATGCCACCGCTTTTCCTGGCGCGGGAATTCATCGATCTCGCCGGCCGAGTATTCGCGGGTTTGCCCGGCGATCGTTATCCGCAGGCGCCGCAGGCTGGTCTTCCACCCCTTCGGCAGATAGAGATTGAGGCTCTCGATGATTCCGGAGATCCGATAGCCAATCACATGCTCGCCGATCCGGCCGACGTCGACGTGCATTTTACTGTCTTCGCGGACCGGGTGAACATAGGTTCTGGACGGATTTATGAATAGGTAGCTCGTGATCAGCGAGTTCTCGACCACATGGGCGTTCTCGCCCTCGATCTCGACCTCGATCGAATCGATCCCGTGGACATAGAGCAGATCGAAAATCAGATGATAGGCCAAGGCGACGGCGAAGGCCGACGCGAGCATCATCGAAACGGCCCGCGCCATTCCCAGGCGTGAAATCCCGCGAGGAAACGCCGCGTTCATCGCGCCGACCCCACGGCCCCCCGCCGCCCCTCGTCGCCAGCGGCGCGAACGCCTTCCACGCGCCGCGATCTCATCCGCGCCGCGTCCTGGCCGGTGCCGCGCGCGGGGCGACCCGGCCGGCGCGGCCCGCGCCGCCGGTAACGAGTGCCTTCATGCCGCCGCGCCCCGTCCCCTACAAACCCGTTCGGCGCGAGTCTACGGCATTTCGGCCCTCGCGCGCGATGCCCGGCGCGACACGGCCGGCCGGGCTACGTCCCCGTGAAGTTCGCGCCGCGCTTCTCGACGAAGGCGGCGACGCCCTCGCGGTAATCGTCGCGGGCGGCGCAATCGGCGAAGCACTCCGCCTCCATCTGCAGCTGGGCCTCGAACTCGTTCTCCAGGCTGCGGTACATCAGCCGCTTGCCCTGGCCGTAGACGTGCGTCGGCCCGGCGGCGAGGCGGGCCGCCAGCTAGTCGCACTTGGCGTCCAGCTCGTCGTCGCCAACGACGAAGTTCACCAGCCCGATGTCGGCCATCGCTTGCGCCGTATGGCGGTCCCCCAGCAGCATCATCTCCATCGAGCGCTTGAGGCCGATGGCGCGCGGCAGGTGGAAGCTGGCCGAGCCGTCGGGCGTGGTACCGATGTGGCAGTAGGCCAGCGTGTAGAAGGCGCTCTCGGCGCTGATCACCAGATCACACGCGGCGGCGAAGGAGACCCCGGCGCCGGCCGCGGCACCCCGCACCTTGGCCAGAACCGGCTTCGGCATGCGGCGCATGGAGAAGCACATGGCATGCAAATCGTGGATCCGGTGGAGGAAATAGCCTTGCACCTCGGGCCCGTCGTTCTCGGCCAGGTAGGCGTGCATGTTCTTGACGTCGCCGCCGGCCATGAAGTGATCGCCGGCCCCGGTCAGCACCACGCAGCGGATGGCGTCGTCGAATTCGACCTGGTGGAAGGCCTCGTCCATTAGCGCGCGCATCTCCATCGAGAGGGCATTGCGCGCCTCGGGGCGGTTCATGGTGAGGGTGGCGACGGCGCCGTCGACGGTGAGTTCGAGATCGGCCATGGGGTGGTCTCCGTTGTCGTGGGTCGCGTTGCTCGGATGTGCCGGGGCTCTCGGATGTGGCGGGGCCGTACCGCGCCGGAACGCCCGCCCGACGTCTCGGGGGAGAGATCGCCCGGGACCCCGAGCCTGTCAAGGGCGCCGGGCGCCGGGGCCGCGCGGGGGAGGAGGCCGCCAAATGCCGCGTTTTCGGCCGGAATCATCGAAAACCCCGCCGATTCACGGCACCGGGAGGGCAGCGGGAGGCCACCGGGAGGGTGCGAGCGTGCCGCGCCGCGCGCTCGTTGGGCGAGAATTCCATGTCTATGATATGGCGTCCGCCGAGGCCCGGCGCAAGGCGGCGGCGCGCGCGCCGGCGAGGCGCCGCCGGGGGGCGGTCCTCGGGGCGCGAAGCCGTGGATTTCCGCGCTTTGTCCGCGCCGCCGAGCCCGCCCGGCCGCGGGCCGCCGGGCGCCGGCCGGGGGCCGGGAGGGCCGGCGCGGGCGCCGACGACGCGGGCCGCCGCGACGCTCCGGCGGGTCCGCGCGGCGCGCCGTGGGCGGCCGGCGGGAGGCTTGCGCGCCGCTTCCCCGCGCGCGCCGGCGTCGCCCTGGCGTGGGCCCGGGGTAGGCCTGGGGTAGGCCTGGGGTAGGCCTGGGGTAGGCCTGGGGTAGGCCTGGGGTAGGCCTGGGGTAGGCCTGGGGTAGGCCTGGGGTAGACTTGGCGTGGTCTGGACGTCGCCCGAACGCGGCCTCGCGCGGCCTCGCGCCCGGCCGGCCGCCGGGTCCCGCCCGGGGCGGCGCGCCCCGCGGGTCCCGGGCGGCGGCGGCCCGGGGACCGGGCGTCGCCCCTCGCCCCCCGCCGCCCCGATGGCGCCACGACGGCGACCGTTCGGACGGCTTCACCGGAGTCGGGGCCGAGGGAGCCGGCGTCCCCGGAAGCAAGGCGGATGGTCGTGGCGAAGCGGCATCGGCGCGGCCCCGGCCTCGCCAGGGCAAGCGGAACGGTTCCGAGCCCCCGGTGGCGGTTTGCCCGGGGGTGACCGGATCGACCGCCGCCATCGGGCCGGAAGCGGGCGAGATCGCGGCGACGGGCGCCGCGAGCCGTCACGAACCACGCCGTGGCGCCGGGTCGCGGCACCGTCCGGATCGGCGCGCCGGATCGGGCGGCCGAGCGTGTCGTGGGACAAGGCGGCGGCGTCGCCCCCGGCGCCGGTTTCCCGGCTCGACCGGCCGAGGGCGTCAAAAACGCCGAGGTCGGGGCAAGACAAAATGCAAGACGCGACCCCTTGTTCGGCAGCCTGATCAACGGATATTCCCGGCAAATCCGATCATCTGGGGTTACTGGGTCCGTCGTCTTCGGTTCATGTCCGAAGCTGGTGGCATGGTCGCCGACGGACGGTCATGTAGGCGGCGCTGCAAAAATGCTCCACGCGAGGCGGCCGGGTAGTCCGGTTGCGGCGGCGCGAAGATGCGCCAGTGATCGTCCCCTGTTGTTAGCGACGGGGGGCAGGAGATGTATGGCGTGGAGTTGTATGCGCAGGTTCGGCTGGCAGTTGTCGATGAGGGGCTGAGCCACCGTGAGGCGGCGCGGCGGTTTGGCATCGACCGCCGGACGGTGAAGAAGATGCTGAGCTACTCGGCGCCGCCGGGGTATCGGCGGACGATGCCGGTGAGACGGCCGAAGCTGGAAGAGTTCACGGCGGTCATCGACGCGATCCTGTCGGCGGACCGGGATGTGCCGCGCAAGCAGCGGCACACGGCACAACGGATCTTCGAGCGGCTTCGGGACGAGCACGGCTTCACCGGCGGCTACACCATCGTGAAGGACTACGTCCGCGCTCAGCGGCAGTCGACACGCGAAGCCTTCGTGCCGCTGCATCACCCGCCGGGCCATGCCCAGGCAGACTTTGGCCAAGCGGTGGTCGATCTGCGTGGCAAGCGGGAGAAGGTCCACTTCTTCTGCTTTATCTTGCCCCATTCGAACGCCTGGTTCGTGAAGGCCTACCTGCGGGAGACGACGGAGGCTTTCCTGGACGGGCACGTCAGCGCCTTCGCCTTCTTCGGCGGGATCCCTCGATCGATCCTGTACGACAACACGACGCTGGCGGTGGCGCGGATCATGGGCGACGGCGAGCGCCGCCGCACCCAGGCCTTCTCGCATCTGCAGTCGCACTATCTGTTCCGCGACCGCTTCGGCCGGCCCGGCAAGGGCAACGACAAAGGGAAGGTCGAGGCGCTGGTGAAGACGGCGCGGCGCAAGTTCTTCGTGCCGATCCCAAAGGTGCGGGACCTGGACGCCCTGAACGAACAGCTGATGGCGGGTTGCCTGGCGCGTCTCGACGCCCTGGAGGAAGGCGAGAAGGCAACGGCGCTGCTGGCCGACCTCGAGGCTTTGCGCGATCTACCGGCCGTCCCCTTCGAGGCTTGTGAGCAACATCCCGGGCAGGTCTCCTCGATGGCCTTGGTGCGCTACCGGCTGGTGGATTACTCGGCGCCGACGGTCCACGCCTACAAGGACGTGATGGTCAAGGGCTATGTCGACCGGGTCGAGATCACTCTCGGCGCCGAGATCATCGCCCGTCATCCCCGCTCCTATGTGCGTGGCGACGTGGTCTACGACCCGCTGCACTATCTGTCTTTGCTGGAGAAGAAGCCGGGTGCCCTGGATCAAGCGGCCCCGCTGCTGGGGTGGAAGCTGGATCCCGCCTTCGACGAGCTGCGCCATCTCCTCGAAGCCCGCTTCGGCCATCGCGGCAAGCGGGAGTACATCCAGGTGCTGCGCCTGTTGGAGGACTTCCCCGAGAGCCAGGTGAGGGTGGCGGTGCGCGAGGCGGTGAAGCGGCGCCTGGTCGGCTTCGATGCCGTCAAGCATCTGCTCCTGGCCCGGATCGAGAGGCGACCGGCCCACCTGGACTTCTCTCGCTATCCTCACCTCCCCCAGCCCTTTGTCGCCGCGACACGGATCGCCGATTACGCAACCTTGCTGGCGGGAGGCGCCGGACATGGCTGAAGCCCCACGCCTCCTGCTCGATCACCAACTGAAGAGCCTGAAGCTGCCGACCGTCCTGCGCGAGTACGACAAGCAGGCGCGGATCGCGGCCGGCGACGGCGTCGACCATGTCGGCTATCTCGCCCGGCTGACCGAGCTGGAGCTGATCGACCGAGAGCGCCGGTTGGTCGAGCGGCGCATCAAGCAAGCCAGGTTGGTGATGTCCCGCCCAATGTTGAAAAGTGCGAGATAGGCATCGTCTGATCGAGAGGCTACGCGGCCACCTCGATGTCTTCAATGACGGACTTTGCTCCGGCCTTTCTCACCGCCTCCCGCAGGGCGGCGTCGAGGATGGGGAGCTGGCGGTGGGCCTTGAGGCGGCGGAAGGTCTTTTGCGCCTCCAAGGGGCCGGCGGCGGTCCAACGCAGCGCCATCTCGGCGTTGCGCCAGCGCTTGACGTTCCGCTGCACCGTCCGGACGGTGCCGATCGCGTTCTCGATGGCGTTGGTGCAAGCCAGCGAGTGTCGAAGTTGCGGCGGGAGGCCGAGCCGGATCACGGTCAGGATCTCGTCCAGGCCCTCCAGGATCGAGCCCGAGACGCCGGGTGCGTCATGCTCCAGACGGCGGGCGAGGTTGCGCAAGAGCCGTTCGGCCTTGGCCGCGTCGTCCTGCTGCCAGGCCTGCCGCAAGACCTTCCTGACGCCGGCATGGAGGCTCTCGTCCAGCCGGTCCGTGATGTTGCGCCCCTTGTGCACCTGGCGGCGCTGGAGGGCCGCCGCCCGCCCGAAGGTCCGCCGGATCGCCTTCGAGAGCGCCTTGGCGCCGTCGACGATGTAGAGCCGAGGCCGTTCGGGATCGAGACCGCGCTCGATCAGGTTGTCGAGCATGGCTTGCACCGTGGCCGCGTTCTCCGTCGCGCCCTCGGCCAGGCCCAGCACGTGCTTCGCGCCGCCGGTGTCGATGCCGATCGCCGCCACCATCAGGTGATCGCCGACATGGAGCCCGTCGATCTGGAGCACCACGAGATCGAGATCGTCGAGCGGGCTCGCCAGCCAGGCCTTCAGCTTGCTTCGCGTCAACGCCACGAAACGGCGCGAGACCGCCGACTTCGAGGTTGCGTCACCCGATGCCGCCGGCAGATCGCCGCCCGCATCGTCCGGCAGGCGCACCGCGCGGGCATACTTGCGGGTCGAGACGTTGATCACCATCAGATTCATCGCCCAGGCTTGCAAGAGTTCGGGTTCCGACAGCAGCTCCCAACTCGGCAGGCTCATCTCCCGACCCGCGAAGTCCCCCACCCGAGGGCGCTCGACCTTCACTTTGCCGCCGTGGTAGGCGATCTCGCTCCGGGTCGTGCCCCATCGATGGCCCTTGCGCTCGCCCGAGCCGGCGTGGCGCGAACCGCACAAGGCTTCCGCGTCCGCCGAGATCATCTCGTTCAAAGACTCGAGGCCCGCCAAAAGGCAGAAGCGATCGACGCTCATGCGCGGATCGTCGAAGGCCTCCGGCATCGATGGCAAGAGCCGACAGGATGGTTCCGAGGAACGGTCGTTGCGTGTAGTCTTGGTCATGGCGTCGTTCTCCTTGATGGAATCAGCACCCAGAGCCTAGCGGCTCCAGGCGGACGACGCCTACTTCAGCTTTTCAACAGAGCCCGGGACATCCCCGCCAGGTTCCCCATCGTCAAACAGCTCGAGAGCTTCGACTTCAAGGCCGTGCCGGAACTCAACAAGATGCTGGTGCTGGACCTGGCCCGGGGCGAGTACGTCGCGCGGCGGGAGAACGTGATCCTGCTCGGCCCCTCCGGTGTCGGCAAAACCCACATCGCGCTCGCCCTCGGACTGGCCGCCTGCCAGAAGGGCCTGAGCGTCCGCTTCACCACCGCTTCCCAGCTGGTGCATGAGCTGATGGAGGCCCGCGACGAGAAGAGGCTGCTCCGCCTCCAGGCCCAGCTCGCCAAGGTCAATCTCCTGATCGTCGACGAGCTCGGATACGTCCCGCTGTCGCAGACCGGGAGTGAGCTGCTGTTCGAGATCTTCAGCCAGCGCTACGAGCGCGGCGCCACCATCGTCACCTCAAACTTGCCCTTCCAGGAATGGACCTCCGTCTTCGCCAGCGAACGCCTCACCGGCGCGCTGCTCGACCGGATCACCCACCATGTCCATATCCTGGAGATGAACGCAGAAAGCTACCGGCTCAAGCAGAGCCGATCGCGACGACGACACCCTTCCCAATAATCTCGCTTCCTCCCCCGCTTGCCCACGTGGGTCCACAGGAACCTCCCACGCGCGGGCCGCCGATTGCCCAATTGAAAGGCACGTCGCCCCGCGCGCGGGTCCCTCCTATGGACTACGTGGACAAGCTGCCACCGAGCCACTGGTACATTGTTACGCCGCCGCCCTGGCCCATATTCCGGCCGCCGTTGACAGACGGACATGGCCACTTAGGCGATTCGTAGCCAGAAGGAGACATTCTGTTCCCTTCAGGGCATCTGGATGGCGATGTCCCGCCCGATGTTGAAAAGGGCGAGGTAGGCATCGTGTGATTTCGAGGCTACGCGGCCTCGTCGATGTCTTCAATGGCGGCCTTTCGTTTTGCCTTCTCGACGGCGTCACGCAAGGCGGCGTGGAGGACGGGGAGTTGCCTGTAGGCCTTGAGGCGGCGGAAGGTTTTCTTGGCCTCCAGAAGGCCGGCGGCGGTCCAGCGCAGCGCCATCTCGGCGTTGCGCCAGCGCTTGACGTTGCGTTGCACGGTCCTGACCGTGCCCAGCGCGTTCTCGATCGCGTTGGTGCAGGCCAGCGCGCGGCGGAGTTCCGGGGGCAGGCCGAGGCGGATGACGGTGAGGATCTCGTCGAGGCCCTCCAGGATGGTGGCGGAGACGCCGGGCGCATCGTGTTCCAGGCGGCGGGCGAGATTGCGCAAGAGCCGCTCGGCCTTGTCCGCGTCGCCCTGGTCCCAGGCCTGGCGCAAGGCCTTGCGGACGCCCGCGTGCAGGCTCTCGTCCAGCCGGTCTGTGATGTTGCGCCCCTTGTGCACCTGGCAACGCTGGATCAGCGCCGCATGCCCGAAGCTCCGCCGGATCGCCTTGGAGAGCGCCTTGGCGCCGTCGACGATGTAGAGCCGGGGGCGCTCGGGATCGAGGCCGCGATCGATCAGGTTGTCGAGCAGGGCTTGCACCGTGGCCGTGTTCTCCGTCGCGCCCTCGGCCAGGCCCAGCACGTGCTTCTCGCCGCCCGCGTCGATACCGATCGCCGCCACCATCACGTGATCGCCGACATGAAGCCCGTCGATCTGGACGACCAGAAGATCCAGTTCCTCCAGCCGGCTCGCCAGCCAAGCCTTCAGCTTCGAGCGCGTCAGGGCCACGAAGCGGCGCGAGACCGCCGACTTCGAACTCCCGTCCCCCGCCGCCGACGGCAGATCGCCGCCCGCGTCCGCCGGCAGACGCACCGCGCGGCCATACTTGCGGGTCGAGACGTTCATCACCATCAGGTTCATCGCCCAGGCGTGCAGCAGCTCGGGATCCGACATCAGCTCGAAGCTCGGCAAACTCAGCTCCCCGCCGCCCGGCTCGCGCACCCGGGGGCGCTCGAGCTTCACCCTCGCCCCCTGGAAGGCCAGCTCGCTCGTGGTCGTGCCCCAGCGATGGCCCCGGCGCTCGGCCGTGCGGGCATGACGCGGGCCGCACACGGCCTCCGCGTCCGCCGCCAGCATCTCGGCCAGCGCCTCGATGCCGGCCAGAAGGCAGAAGCGATCGACGCTCACGCGAAGATCCTTGTAGGCATCCGATAGCGGCGGCACCGGCATCGGCAATGGATGTTCCAGGGCTTTGGAGGAAGGCGCGTTCCGTGTAGTCTTGCTCATGGCGTCGTTCTCCTAATCGGATTAAGCACCCAGAGCCTAACGGCTCCAGGCGAACGACGCCTACCCCAACTTTTCAACATGACTCGGGACATCCCCCATCTGGATTTCGGGCCCTTTAGCGTATAAACTCCTTGCCGAGGGGGAATAGGCATGGAGCGCCGCCTCGCCGCTATCCTGGTCGCCGACGTTGTCGGTTACAGCCGTCTTGTAGAGGCGGATGAGGAAGCTGCGATCAAAGAGCTTCGAGTTCACAGGGAAGCCATATACGCGCTCGTTGCCAGCCATCATGGCAGGGTCTTCGGAGGTGCTGGCGACAGCGTAGTCGCCGAGTTTGGTAGCGCCGTGGAGGCGGTGCGCTGCGCTGTTGCCATTCAACAGGACGTCAATAATCGCGATGGCGACATACCCGAGCATCGCCGAATGCTCTTCCGCATCGGCGTCAACCTGGGCGATGTCATTATCGACGGCGATAATCTTCTCGGTAACGGGGTCAACGTTGCGGCCCGGCTGGAGTCGCTCGCCGGACCCGCCGAAGTCTGCATTTCTCGCCCCGTATTCGACCAGGTCCGTAAGCAACTCCCTTTTGGCTACGAAGACCTCGCGAGCTGCAGGTCAAGAACCTCGCTGAACCGTTGGCGGTCTATCGGGTAAGCCCTGAAGATAGTTTACCCAAAGGTCGGTCTATTAAGCCAACGCCGACTGTGAATCGATGGCGTTTGGGCGTCGTTGCGGCGGCCATTCTCCTTTTTCTTGTGGGCGCCGGTTCTTGGTGGATTGTGTCAAGCATCACCGTAAGAGATCGCGAAAAATTCCGATTACCCGACAGACCTTCAGTCGCCGTAATGCCACTCAACACTTTCAGCAATGAAGAGGAACAGCGTTTTCTAGCCGACGGCATTGCGGAAGATATCATCACCCAACTTGCCCGCAATTCCGAGCTCACTGTGATGCCGCGCACGGCATCCTTTGCCTTCAAGGACAAGGGCCTGAGCGCCACGGAGATCACCAGCAAACTTGACGTGCATTATATCCTTGAAGGCAGTGTTCGCCGTGTCGGCGAACAACTACGGATCACCGCTCAGTTGATAGATTTAAAATCCGGCAATCACGTCTGGGCTGAGCACTTTGATAGCGCTGCCGCGTCGATTTTTTTAGACCCAGGACGTTATCGTCGAGAAAATCGTTGGGACCCTATTTTAAGAGATACGCGAGACCGAAAAAACCGCGATATTGCGGCGCTCACCGAGCACCCTTGACGTTTATGAGCTTGCGCTCCGGGGCTTGGCACGAAAGCACCGGCTCAACCCTGAAGACTCGCGGCTAGCTCGCAAAGATCTGCTGCGCGCGGTCGAACTTGATCCCAATTATGCGCCTGCATGGCTCTACCTCGGCTGGGTCGAAGGGATTGCCATAGCTTTCAAATGGATTGATGGTCTCGATCTATCCAATCTCAAAGATGCGATCGGGAAAGTCGAAAAAGCGATCGAATTGGACCCGACGCTGGCCACCGCTTATCAAGCACTCGGTATTCTTAAGTCTTGGGATGGAGATGCGAAAGGCGCGTTGCTGGCAGCGAGACGATCCGTCGAACTTGGTCCAGGAGACGCAGACAACCTTCTCTTTTTGGGCCGGGCGCTGGCAAGTGTTGGTGAATTCGATCAGGCAGTTGCTCACGCCCGTCATGCGGTCGCTTTGAACCCTTCGCGACCCAGCTATTATGATGCTGCTTTGGGTCGAGCGCTGTGGGGGCAAGGCATTTATGACGAGGTCAACGCCCATATGTATGACTGCCTTACTAAGACTGTAGCGCACCCGGTTCCTTGGACACAAGTTTGTCTCACGCGGCGGGCCTGATTGAGATCGCGGCGTGCCACGCCTGACGAGCTTGAGCGGGGCTCAGGTAGCCGTTCTTTTCGACGATCCACTGGGCATTGTAGAGTTCGACGAAGTCGCGGACGGCGTCCCGCAGCTCCGCGATGTTGCGGTAGATGCGACCATGGATGATCTGTTCCTTCAGCGTGCGATTGAACCGCTCGGCGACGCCGTTGGTCTGGGGCTCGGCGACGAAGGCGTAGGACGGCTGGATGCCCCAGAACTTGATCTGGTTGGTGAAGTGGTCCGACAGATACTGGGAGCCGTGATCCATCCGCAAGGCCAGCCCCCGAGCCGCGCCGGCCGCGGTCGAGCCATACAGCCCGGCAAGCCCCATGGAGATCGGCTGCAGGGCGGCGAAGCGGTCGCCGCGCTTGCAGACATGCCAGCCGACACACTCGGCGTTCCAATGCTCGACGGCGGTGAAGATCCAGCCCCAGCCGTCGTCCACCGTGAACACCCGAACGCCATCGGTGCCCCACATGAGGTTCGGGGCATGAGTGATGATCTCACCGTCATGGGGATTGCCGCCACGGCGGCGGCAGCGATGGGGCGAGAGCAGATTGTTCTCGCGCATCAGGCGGAGCACCCGCTTGCGGGCAACCCGGATGTCGCGACAGACCCGAAGCCGAGCCCAGACCTTGCGGTAGCCCTCGCCCTCCCAGGGCGATGCCTCCAGGTCGGCTTCGATCGCCACCAGCAGCGCCTGGTCCGAGATCGCGGGCTTCGGTCCCCGACGCTTTGCCGGCGGCTGCTCGGCGTGCTGGCCGGAGGTCATGGCGTAGAACGAGGAGCGGGCCATGCCCCAGGCGGCGCAGACCCGCCGCAGGCCGTAGGCCAGACCCGTGCCGGGCGAGGTGGCGGCACTCATCGCCGCGACCTCCGCCGCCCCAAAGGGCCGAAGGTCTCCGTCTTGGCCTCCAGCAGTTCCACCTGCATGGTCAACTCTCCGATCCGCTTCATGGCGCTATCCAGTTCCGCCTGCACCGGATCGCCCTTGCGTTGCTTGAGCGAGGCGTCGATCCCGCCGATCGCTTTCTCACGCCACTGCTCGAGCCGGAAGATCTCTACGCCCAACTGGCGCGACAGAAGTTGCACCGGCTCGTCACGCAAAAGCCGCGGAACGACCTCACGCTTGCGCGCCACCGTCCATCGCTGGCCAAGTCCCAGCGGGCCTGCCGGCAAAGCCTGGCCTGGGGAAAACGTGGACGAGCCAAGCTCGCCCGCATTTACCACAGGCCCATCAACAGCAACTTTCTTCTCAAAATTATCGGCCATGTTCCGGTCCTCCTTGGACACTTCGATTAAGCCAATTCTGTGTCCAAGGAAATCGGGTCCGACTCACTGCCTTAACTAAGACTCCCGGATACACCGGATGCCGCATCGTTCAAGTCGCCACTTATTTTGGAATGGGCGATGCTGCTGCGGCCTCGAAGGCAGTCACCGCGCTGCTCCAGCAATCTCCGAACCTGACGGTTAGCGATGCTCTGAAGGCTGCGGGATTTCCAGGGGATGCGAAGGCAAACGAGCGGCTGGCGAAGCAATTGACTGAGGCCGGCCTGCCCATAAACGAGGGTGCCTCTGCGACAAAATCGGATGCGAGGCCCAATTCCCTTGGCGCGGATCCCACTCGAAATTCGAGCAGGCCGGTCTCTAAGAACGAATGACCGCCTTGGGGTCAGTCCCGGAAAAACAGCATTCCCTGATGGAACGCCCGGAGCTGGGTGAACATCCGACATCCCGAGGCGATTCCGGACCTGCATCCAATCCACGGCGGTTGCTGGTGGCATAGCCGCCGTCGGGTGGACATGGCCGCTTAGGCGATTGGTGGCGATTAGCGGTGGAATGGAAGTACCATTGCCATGTGTTGGGAGGCCTTCCACGGAAGGTCGGCAAAGAGAGGGCGGTGGGGATGTTGGTTTGGACAGCGGTGCACATTCTGGCCGCGGTGGTCTGGGTTGGCGGCATGTTCTTTGCGCATATGGCGCTCAGGCCTTCGGCGGGCGAACTCGAAGCGCCGATCCGGCTCGGCCTCTGGCGGAGGACTCTGCGGCGGTTCTTCGCGTGGGTATGGGCCGCGATCGCGGCTCTGCTGCTGTCCGGGTATGCCATGGTACTATTCGGGCTCGGTGGCTTTGCGGCGGTCGGCTTGCATATCCATTTAATGCAAGCCACGGGCATCGCCATGGTCCTGCTGTTTCTACATCTCTGGTTCGCGCCTTGGGCCAAATTCAAGCGTCTGCTTGAATCTGGCGATGTGCCGGGCGCGGGCGCTCAGCTCAATCGAATTCGGCAAATCGTCACCGTCAACCTTGTGCTTGGCCTGATCACCGTGGTTCTCGGCGCCACGGGACGGTACTGGGGCTAGGCGGATGGTCGTGGCGAAGCGGCATCGGCGCGGCCCCGGCCTCGCCAGGGCAAGCGGAACGGTTCCGAGCGCCCAGTGGCGGTTTGCTCGGGGGTGACCGGGTCGACCGCCGCCATCGGGCCGGAAGCGGGCGAGATCGAGGCGACGGGCGCCGCGAGCCGTCACGAACCACGCCGTGATGCCGGGTCGCGGCGCCGTCCGGATCGGCGCGCCGGATCGGGCGGCCGAGCGTGTCGTGGGAGAAGACGGTGACGTCGCCCCCGGCGTCGGCTTCCCGGCTCGACCGGCCGAGGGCGTCGCAAACGCCGAGGTCGGGACAATGCAAAATGCAAGACACGACCCCTTGTTCCAACTCCGCACCTTACGAGGTGCTGCGGATTGCGCCCGTCTCTCGATTTGCTACACTCTCGACCTCGGCGAAGGGCACGTAGCGGGCGCTGCGGATTGCGCCCGTCTCTCGATTTGCTACACTACTTCGCTTGAATGGCGCGAGACGTCGATGGCTGCGGATTGCGCCCGTCTCTCGATTTGCTACACTTAGCCGTATGACGCCCACCCCCGGTGCGGGGCTGCGGATTGCGCCCGTCTCTCGATTTGCTACACTCTCGGACCGGACCTCCTGGCCCTTCCACTTGCTGCGGATTGCGCCCGTCTCTCGATTTGCTACACTTGCTAAAATAGAATGATCAGGCAGTAGCTTGCTGCGGATTGCGCCCGTCTCTCGATTTGCTACACTAATATTGTCGAGCCGGATGGGGCGGGCGGCGCTGCGGATTGCGCCCGTCTCTCGATTTGCTACACTGACGATCGCCAACGGCGCGGACGCAGCCCCGCTGCGGATTGCGCCCGTCTCTCGATTTGCTACACTGCGAGCCCTGATGCCCTCGTCGGCGATGCGCTGCGGATTGCGCCCGTCTCTCGATTTGCTACACTGCAAGACCAGGGGCCAAGCCCCGAAGAGCAGCTGCGGATTGCACCCGTCTCTCGATTTGCTACACTACCCCCGCGATAGACTATTGAAATCGCGGGGGTTTTGGCGTTTCATGGCTCAGAAAAATTCCAGTTGAGCGGGCATGGCTGGGGTTGGCTGGCGCTTTTTTCCCGCATAGACCTTGATTCGACTGAACTGTTTGTCCGTCATCATCAAAAGCCGAACCTCGCCTTCGGCCGGCACCACGCGGCCGATGCGCGTCATGTGGACCTCGCCATTTTCGATCGAGGCGCAATGGCGTGAATAGATGGAGTACTGCATCATCGTGAAACCGTCGTTCAGCAGGTCTTTGCGGAATCGCGCGTAGGCCCGGCGTGCGTTCGGCGTGTCGGTCGGCAGATCGAACATCGCGATCACCCACATGCTTCGCCATCCCCACGCTATCTGAGGTATCGGCCGGGCATGAGCCATCAACCCGCCTCGGCTTCGGCGAGAAGGTCGGGCGATACCGGGAGCCCTTCCGGCAAGGCGAGGTCTCTCTCCCCACCGGTCAAGGCACGACAAAGGGAAGCCGCGCTCGCGTGCAGTGCCAGCAGTAGCGGCGTGCGCCGCCCACCGGCGACGACGGTCTCGTTGAAGAGGGAGAGCAAGGCGCCGCGCGTTTCCCGCGTGCCGAGGCCGGGCGCCTCCCCTCCGAACTCCCGCAGCATCAGCCGGAACCGCCAATCCACGAAAGGCCGGTAGGGTTCCAACAGGTCGTCGGCCAGGCAGAACGGATTGGACCGGTTGTGGTGAAAGACGCCGAGCGAGGGAATCAGACCGGCGGCGACCACGGCTCGCGCCGTCGCCGCGCGCACCACCGCATAGCCGTAGTTGAGTAGCGCGTTGACGCCCTCCGCCTCCCGATCGCGGCGGAAATCCGGCCCGAAGAGGCGCGGCCAGTAACGCTGTGCCGCCTGGGCCTCCAGATTGTCCGGATCGCCGGAGCGCACGCGCCTCGACATCGGAACCAACCCCGCGCTCTCGCCAGTGAAGTGCTCCAGCACCACGGCCTGCTGGCGGATCTTCGCGCTTACCAACGCCTGCCACGTCCGCTTCTTCAACGGCTCACTGGCCGTTACCTGGGCGCGATGGCGCGCCGTCTGGACGTGATGGGCATCGAGCGGCAGCATCAATCCGGCCGGCAGATGATCCCGCCCGGTCACCATGACCGTGGCCCCCGCTTCCAGCAGTTCCAGAAATACCGCCTGCGTGTAGGTGGCGCGCCCATCGTCGACGATGACCACGCCCAGGTCCTCGATCGGCAGGCTCGCCTTGGGCATGTCGGGGCGCTCGATCACGAGCTGGCGATGCTCGACCGAAAGCCGTGTGCCTCCGGTCGCGAATTCGACGGTCTTGCGGATCATCGAAAGCCGCTCCTAATCGTTGGCCGTTCGCACCCGACCTATCGGGTCGATGGAGACTTTCGCGGCACCGTCCCGAATCAACGGCCCGGGCGCTGGGCGGGTCGTCGTCTGATGTGAGTTGGACCCGATTTCCTTGGACACAGAATTGGCTTAATCGAAGTGTCCAAGGAGGACCGGAACATGGCCGATAATTTTGAGAAGAAAGTTGCTGTTGATGGGCCTGTGGTAAATGCGGGCGAGCTTGGCTCGTCCACGTTTTCCCCAGGCCAGGCTTTGCCGGCAGGCCCGCTGGGACTTGGCCAGCGATGGACGGTGGCGCGCAAGCGTGAGGTCGTTCCGCGGCTTTTGCGTGACGAGCCGGTGCAACTTCTGTCGCGCCAGTTGGGCGTAGAGATCTTCCGGCTCGAGCAGTGGCGTGAGAAAGCGATCGGCGGGATCGACGCCTCGCTCAAGCGACGCAAGGGCGATCCGGTGCAGGCGGAACTGGATAGCGCCATGAAGCGGATCGGAGAGTTGACCATGCAGGTGGAACTGCTGGAGGCCAAGACGGAGACCTTCGGCCCTTTGGGGCGGCGGAGGTCGCGGCGATGAGTGCCGCCACCTCGCCCGGCACGGGTCTGGCCTACGGCCCGCGGCGGGTCTGCGCCGCCTGGGGCATGGCCCGCTCCTCGTTCCACGCCATGACCTCCGGCCAGCACGCCGAGCAGCCGCCGGCAAAGCGTCGGGGACCGAAGCCCGCGATCTCGGACCAGGCGCTGCTGGTGGCGATCGAAGCCGACCTGGAGGCATCGCCCTGGGAGGGCGAGGGCTACCGCAAGGTCTGGGCTCGGCTTCGGGTCTGTCGCGACATCCGGGTTGCCCGCAAGCGGGTGCTCCGCCTGATGCGCGAGAACAATCTGCTCTCGCCCCATCGCTGCCGCCGCCGTGGCGGCAATCCCCATGACGGTGAGATCATCACTCATGCCCCGAACCTCATGTGGGGCACCGATGGCGTTCGGGTGTTCACGGTGGACGACGGCTGGGGCTGGATCTTCACCGCCGTCGAGCATTGGAACGCCGAGTGTGTCGGCTGGCATGTCTGCAAGCGCGGCGACCGCTTCGCCGCCCTGCAGCCGATCTCCATGGGGCTTGCCGGGCTGTATGGCTCGACCGCGGCCGGCGCGGCTCGGGGGCTGGCCTTGCGGATGGATCACGGCTCCCAGTATCTGTCGGACCACTTCACCAACCAGATCAAGTTCTGGGGCATCCAGCCGTCCTACGCCTTCGTCGCCGAGCCCCAGACCAACGGCGTCGCCGAGCGGTTCAATCGCACGCTGAAGGAACAGATCATCCATGGTCGCATCTACCGCAACATCGCGGAGCTGCGGGACGCCGTCCGCGACTTCGTCGAACTCTACAATGCCCAGTGGATCATCGAAAAGAACGGCTACCTGAGCCCCGCTCAAGCTCGTCAGGCGTGGCACGCCGCGATCTCAATCAGGCCCGCCGCGTGAGACAAACTTGTGTCCAAGGAACCGGGTGCGCTACAGGTCGTCGTCTGATGGGTCGCGTCGTTCGCCTGTTCGACAACGATCTGGCCGTTCGCCCAAACGCCCGTGACGATCCAAAGGCCACTCAATTTGCCTCTCGGAATATGCAGCGCCTCGCCTGCCGCGAGCGACATGACGAACTCGGCGCCGTCGTCCCGTGCCCCGCAGACCACGGGCTCGCGCCGGGAGAGGCGGCGCGCCGCCTCGAACAGGCTGACCACGTCGAATGCGATGCGGCCGTCTGGTTGCCGGTAGATCGCGATGTGGTGGTTGGCGCCGAGGTCGGCGCTTCCCGTCGCAAGAGGTGCCATCAGGCGGCTCTGCTGCTTGACCAGGAGGCGAACCTTACAAATTTCGGGTCCGTTTTCGCCCAGGGTGGGATACGGGGGAAACGCCTTCTTGGGATCGCCACCATGTGTTTCGACCCATTCTCTCAATACCCGCCGGACGACTGAATCCCGAATGCCCTCGCCGTCCGTTTCAGGGTCGCTCGCGAGCTCCGATTTCGACAGGCTCCCGACCGGTTTCCGCGTCACGTACTGGCGGTAGGTCCCGCTCTGGGTGGTGAAGTCCGCGCCCGCGTCGCCATAGACCGTCTCCTTGTGTAGCGGCCCCGAGACCTTCTTCCGCACGCGGTGGGAAACAATAATACTATCCATGGCCGACTCCGCGTCCGCGCGGATCGTCGGCCATGGTGGCGCCAGTTCGGGCTTGGTGGCGCCCGGATCTTCGCGTTGCCGCCAATAGTTCGACAGGCGCTGCGTCATGCCCGGGTGCGCGCAGGCGACCGTCAGGGCATCAATGGCGTGATGGCGATGATCGGCCCGAGTCTTCTCGCCGTCGACGGCCAGAATATTGTTGAGGCCCCAGAGCCTGCGCAGCTGCGCGGTGACGCGGCCGGTCACGGCCTGGACGTTGACCGGTGCCTCCGGCCCGACATCGGGCCACAGGCGTTTCAACAGCCCGACGGCCTGGCGGGCGGCATAGCCCGTATCGGTCATCTGCCGGTTCGCGAAGTCGTCCGGCATGCTATCGGCCAGGAATTTCCTTACCTTGCCCCGGCTCATGCCGGCCTTGCCTCTGGCGGCGCTCATCGCCTCCGGACGCGAGCGCACCGCCGCCCATTCCTCCTCCTGGTGACCGAGATACTCGAAGGGCGTGCGGTTGCCCTTCGCGAGGTTGATATCCCGGCGGCAGAGGGTCTTGTTGCCGAAGCTGTCGTCGAAGGAGCGCGATCTGGGCCAGATGTGTTCGACCTCGAACAGGTTCTCGCGGAAAAGTGCGTCGAAGCCGATGTGATCGCCGGTGTAGGGACAGCGTTCGCCGCACTCCTGCCACAGCAGCCACTTTTCGACCGCATCGTGGGACGGTTCGGCGATGCCCTTGGATTCGAGATCCCTGGCGGCGGCCTTGCGGCGCAATTCGTGCTTGCGAATGCCGTTCTTCCGCTCATCCCGCTGGCGTTTCGAACTGCCGACCTCGCGCGTGAGTTCGATCCGGATCACATCCGGTTTGCCGTGGACGGAGATCAGATTGTTCACGACCTTGCGCAGCTCGTTCTGCGCCCTGACGACCGTGGGGTTGCGGAGCGCCGCGAGCCGCTCGCTCTCCTCCCTGTCGGCCGGACTCGGTAGCCGGTCGAGAATTTCGCCCGTCGGCTGGTCGCGCGCGGGGAACGTCTCCGCCCGCCAAGCCTCCCAGTCGGGGCCGTTCACCAGTGCGCCGAAGGGCGTGCCGGCCTCGAGGTGCGGCATGAAGGCGCGCAGGGCGGTGACTGAATAGGGTTCCCAACCGGTCGGCAGCGACAGGACCTCCAGCTTCGCCGCCTGCGCCGCGCCGATGCCATACGCGTCGACGAAGCGCCGCACCGCCTCCGCTCGCCGGACCTTACGGTCCTCGGCCCGCAGAATGACGACGCGCTGGTTCCCGATCTCGCCGTAGTCGGCCGCCCATAGCTCCCGGTGGACCGCATCGCGAATTTCGGCCTTGTGAGGGTGGACCGCCCAGACCTCGCCGAAGATAGCGGCCAGGCGAGCCTCCAAGGCATTTCCCAGCAAAAGCCTTTCGCCGCCTAGCTCCAGGTTGAATTTCAAGCGCCGTTGACCACCCGGCTCGCCCCGCGCCTTGAACAACGGCTTCAAGGCGTCGCGGACACCGCCCCAGCTCATCGTCGCCTGGATCTGCAAACGCCCCAGGATGGCCGCTCGCTCATCCGCGTCGAGGGGCCTGGCGTTGCCGCCGGCGACGGCGAGATTGTTGAGCTTTTCCAGCATGCGGCGTTGTTGCGATAGCCAGGCCCCTTTCGGGCAGAGCGCCTCTCCCGGCATGAAACGGCACTCGCCGAGAGTGTTCTTGCGCCAGAAGACCGGGCGCTGAAAGAATATCGCGTCCTCGAGGCCCTGCTTCAGCCCATCGGTCAAAGCGCCCGGATGGTGCTCGGCTTGTGCCACCCACAACTTCTCGAACTCCGCCCGCACCACGGAACGGTGTGCATGAACGCCGCTCTTACGTTCATGCGGCCCGAACTCCGCCAACCAGGCGCCGAGCGTCTTGTCCTCGTTCTTTAGCGCCTGGAGGGTCGACCGTCGGTCGGCCCGCGCCGCCTTCTCGTCCGCATCCTCTTCGACGGCACGGTCCGCCTCTTCCTCCTGTTCCCGCCCGTCCTCGCCGAGTTCACGCCCCAGGAAGTGGCGGCGCTTCGACAAGTGATAGAAAACGCGCCCGCACTCATGCAGGCTCAGCGCCTCGTCCAGCCCCCGGCGACGCAGTCCGTAGGGTCGGTTTGCATCAGCTCCTTCCACGTTTCGCCACCCATCCTCGGCAGCAGCCCCGCCTCGTGGAGCATCGCGCCCAACGCGCGCCGACGCGCCCGGCGCCGACGCAATTGCCGGCGCGCCATCCGCTTCTGCCGGCGTTGCTGGTTCAACGGCGTGCCATCGGGATCGCGCGCCTCGGGAAATATCCGAACGCCGAGCGCCTTGATGCTCCCGATCGACCTTGCCGGGTCATGATCGAGGACCGCGAAGCCGATGGATGTCGTACCGATATCGAAGCCAAAAATGAGCGCCATGGCACATTTCCTTCTTGCTTTATTTCATATGTTATGTCATATAAGTGTGTGTAGCAAATCGAGAGGCGGTCGCTTTTCGCAAGCAAATCGACCCTTTGTGTGGGCTCGGCGTCCCAAGGTCATCCGCCGGTTCTGAACCCCCGGGCTCGTCCTGGGGGTTTGTTCTTCACCCCTTGCCCCCCTCCCCCGCTTCCGCTGTAATGCCGGCCGCCCGAGCCACCACCCGAGGAGCCGGCCCATGCAGCTGATGAACCCGCGCGGGGAGTTCACCCACAAGGAGGCGCCGTTGACGGCGCTCGCCGGGCTCGCCGCCGGCATGACGGGTGGGGCTGGTCAACAACTCGAAGAAGAACGCCGACACCGTCGTCGAGAAGATCGGCGGGCTGCTGGCGGCCAGGTACGACGGGCTGGCATTCGCGCGGTTTTCGAAGGAGGCGAGCAAGCCCGCGCCTTTCACGAGCGGATTCCTCGAGCAGTGCGACGTAGTGGTCGCCGCGCTGGCGGATTGAGGCTCCTGCACGTCGTGGTGTATCCATGACGCCATAAAGCTCGAACGGGAACACGGCATCCCGACCGTCGTCCTGACCACGGACGAATTCCATGGCCTGGGCAAGGCGGAGTCGGAGATCCTGGGCGTGCCGGGCCTGCCGCTAGTCATCCTGCCCCACCCCATGGCCAGGCGCTCGGAAGACGAGGTGGGCGAGATCGCGGGGCAAGCGCTGGCGGAAATCGTCGAGGGCTGGACGCTGGAGGCGGGCGCGCTCCAGGCCAGGCACAAGGAGCGCGAGCCCGAGGCCCGGGGCCGGATGCGCTATCACTCCCTCTTCGAGGGCAACTTCAACGCCCCCGACGCCGCGCCGAGCTTCAACGCGCCCGAATCTCTGGAGGCGGTCAACGCGCTGCTCTACCGGCGCGGCTGGACCGACGGGCTGCCGGTGGTGCCGCCGACGGCCGCGCGGGTCGAGGTCATGCTCGGGAACTGGGAGGGCGAGGACGTGTTGAGCCTGGTCGAACCCAAGCTCGGCCGCGCCACGGTGGACAAGGTCGCGGCCAACGCGGTGATGGCGGGGCTGGAGCCGGCGCAGTTCCCGGTCCTGCTGGCCGCCTGCCGGGCGCTGGGCGCCGCGCCCCTGAACCTGAAGGCGTTGCAGACGACGACGCATCCCTGCACCGTGCTGACCCTGGTCAACGGGCCGATTGCCGAATCGGCGGGCCTCAACGACAGCTACAACGCCATGGGCCAGGGCCGGCTCGCCAACGCCGCGCTGGGCCGGGCCATGCGCTTCGTGCTGCTCAACATCGGCGGGGCCACGCCCGGCGTGCTCGACCGCTCGACCCAGGGCGCGCCGGCGAAATACGCCTTCTGTTTCGCCGAGAACGAGGCCGACAATCCCTGGGGCCCGTTCCACGCCGGCCGCGGCATCGAGGCGGAGAAAAGCGCGGTGACGCTGGCCGGCGTCGAGGGGCCGCACAACGTCAACGACCATTTCGGCGGATGCGCGGAAGAAGTGCTGTTGACCATCGCCGGCTCGCTTGCCGTGACGGGGGCCAACAACTGCTATCTCGGCGGCGAGATCATGCTGGTCCTGGGCCCGGAGCACGCGGAGATCATCGCCCGCGACGGCTTCACCCGGCGCAACACCCAACAGTTCCTGCTGGAGCACGCCATCATCCCCGGCCACCACATCTCGGAGCCGCAAGGCCAGGCCATGGCGCTACGGATCTCGGACCGCTTCATCGGCGAGGACTGGCGCCAAGGCTCCCGCATCCTCTCGGAGCCGGAGGAATTGCAGATCGTCGTCGCGGGCGCCGCCGGGCGCCATTCCGCGGTGCTGTTCAGCTTCGGCACCACCCGCGCGGTGACGGTCCCCGTGACCGACGCGGCGGGGGCGGCGCTCTGAGGCGGGCCGAATGGCGCTTCCCTCGCCGCCCCGCTCCCCCGGCCCAACCACCCCAAGGGTACACTCCACGGGTGGTTGGGCCGGGGGAGCGGGCCGGCCGCGGACTTTCGTCGGTGGATGTGAGCCCGGTCAGCCCAAAGCCTGGAACATCGATATCGACAGCCCCTCGCCCCGGAACGGGCGGTCGCCGGGGCCCGCCTGGCCGTGGCCGATCGCCCAGCGGTCGAGCGGCCCGAGGCGTTCCGCGCCCCAGGGGGAGGCGGCGGCGAGCGAGGACCAGGGCGCGCCGTCGCCGGCGCGCCACATGATGCCGCCCGGGCCCATCTCGGCATGCAGGGCGAGTTGCAGGTCGAAGGGCGCGCCCGCCGCGAGTTCGGGACCGAGCCAGTAGTGCGGGCTGCGCCCCGGCTCGGGCGCCAGGACGGCCGGGAGGCGCCGGCCCGGGCCGGCGAGGCCGATCCACAAGGGCGCCAGCGCCGGGCCCGGCGACCAGGCGGAAAGCAGGGTTTCGGCCGGGCCGGCGGCGCCCGCCGCCGTCGTTCCCCGCAGGCGCCAGGCGGTCAATGGCGTCGCGACCGCCGGCGGGCCGCCGGGATCGAGTCGCCGCCATTCCCCGCTCGGGGCGAGGCGGGGCGGCCAGGAAAGGCCTTCGCGCGCCCGGCCCGCCTGGTCGAGGACCTGGTAGCGGAGGCCGTCGTCGTCGAGCGCGGCCTGGACGCAGTGCAGATATTCGGCGCCCTCGGGCATCCGGTGCGCGGTGCCGGCGCCGGCCGAGAGCAGCTGCAGCACGCCGTCGTGGACCTGGACGTCGAAGGCCAGGATATGGCCGCAGAGATAGGCGAGGACGCCGTTTTCCACCAAGACCCGCCAGAACGGACGCCCGTGCTCCGGCGCGATTTCCCGCTGGCGGGCGCCGGAAAAGCCGTTGACGGGCCAGACCGGGTGGTGGCCGACGACGAGTTTGTGGCGGGCGTCGGCGTGACGCTGGAGCGTCGCGGCCAGCCACTCGCATTCCACGTGGCCCTCGCCGCCCAGGCCCGACCAGCAGGTGTTGGCGAAGACCATGAGAAGGTCGCCCCGGCGGACGAAAAAGGAGAGCCCCTCCTGGCCCGGCGGGCCGTTCCGGGGCAGGTGCGCCAGCGTCTCGGCGAAGACCCGCTCGCTCATCGCGTCCCAGGTCGCGTGGTTGGAGGTCGCGTGATAGAGCGGGGTCGCGTCGCGGTCCAGCCAGGCCATCTCGACGTCGAGCCAATGGCGCCACTGGGCGCGAAGCGCGGCCTCGTCCGCCGTCAGGCCGACGATCTCGTCGCCGGCGAAGACGATGAACTCCGGCCCCGGCGACAGGCGCCGGAGAACCGCGTTGGTGGCGGCGAAGCTCGCCTCGTGGGGGGCCGCCGGCACGCCCGAGCAGGCATCGCCATAAAAGACGAACTGGTGGCCCGGCCCCTCGGGCGTCAGTGCCGCGATCTCGCCGCCGCTCAACGCGCCCTCTCAGCCTGCCCGCTCGATCACCAGGCTGCCCCAGGCATCGACCCGGGCGCGGTCGCCGGGAAAAAGCGGGATCGTGCTGTCCATCTGTTCGACCACCGCCGGGCCCTCGACCACCTGGTCGCGGACCAGCGCGTCGCGGCGCCAGACGGCGGCGCGCGCCCAGGCGCCGCCATCGAACATCACCTCCCGCTCGCCGCTCGGCCGGCCCGGCGCGAGGCCGCTCGCGAGTTCGGGCAGCGCCGGCTTCTCGCGCCTTCCCGTGGCCCTCACGCGCAGGCTCACCAGCTCCATCGGCTCGTCGTCCTGGGCAAAGCCGTAAGCCCGCTCGTGCGCGGCATGGAAGTCGGCGGCCAGGCGCATGACGCTGGTGGGCGCGAAGCCCCGGGCCTCGAACGGCACCGAAAGCTCGAAGTTCTGTCCGACGTAGCGCATGTCGGCGGCCCAGGCGGCGGCCAGATCCGCCTCGGCCACCCGTTCGCGCCGGGCCCAGGCGTCGACCTGGGATTGCAGCTCGCCGATACGGGCGCGCATGACGTCGAGCAGGCCCGCATCGAAGCGGGTGAGATCGAAGCGCACGAAGTCGGCCGCGAGGTCGGAGCCGAGCAGCCCCTCGGCGCAGAGGATGCCGGGGTTGGGCGGCACCACCACGCGGGTGATGCCCATCTCGGCCGCGACGTCGTCGGCATGCAGCGGCCCGGCGCCGCCGAAGGCGAAGAGGGCGAAACCGGTCGGGTCGTGGCCGCGCTCGATCGAGATGGTGCGGATCGCCTTGACGATGACGGCGGAGGCCACGCGGACAATGCCGTGCGCGGTCTCCATTCGCTCGAGCCCGAGGGCCGAGGCCAGCTTGTCGACGGCCGCTTCCGCCAGTTCGCGCCGGATCGCCATCCGGCCGTCCAGGAGCGATTCGCCCGGCAGGCGGCCGAGCAACACGTTGGCATCCGTCACCGTCGCCGCCTCGCCGCCCCGGCCATAGCAGGCCGGGCCCGGATCGGCCCCGGCGCTGCCGGGTCCCACCTTCAGCAGGCCGTCGCGGTCGATCCAGGCGATCGAACCGCCGCCGGCGCCGACCGCGTTGACGTCGAGCGTCGGCAGGCGAAGCGGATATCCGGCGAGCCGGCGGCTCGCGACTAGCGCCGCCTCGCCGCCGGAGAGCAGGCTGACATCGGCGCTGGTGCCACCGACGTCGAGGGTGATGACGTCGCCGAAACCGGCGAGCGCGGCCCTTTGCGCCGCGCCGATGACACCGGCCGCGGGACCGGAGAGGGCGGATCGGATCGGGAACTCCCTGGTCATGGAGACCGACATCAGGCCGCCCGCGCTCTGGCTGACCGTCGGTTCGATGGCGATACCGAGGCCCTCGACCGCGCGGGTGAAGCGGTCGAGATAGTCGTCCATCACCGTGAGCAGGGCGCCGTTCAGCACCGCGGTCGAGAAACGCTCGAATTCGCGGAACTCCGGATAGACCTCGGAGGAGGTGATCACCCGGATCTGGTTTCCCATCACCTCGCGCAGGATTTCCGCCGCGCGGGCCTCGTTGGCGGGATGGAGGTGGGAATGGAGAAAGCAGACGACGACGCAGTCGGCCCCCTCGGCGCGGAGCCACTCCCCGGCCGCGCGCACGTCCGCTTCGTCGAGCGGGCGGTGGACGACGCCGTCGGCCCGCGTCCGCTCCCCCACCTCAAGGCGCAGCTTGCGCGGCACCAGGGGGTCGGGGAAGTCGCTGTGCATGTCGTAGACCTTGGGCCGGGTCTGGCGGCCGATCTCCAACAGGTCGCGGAAGCCGGTGCCGGTCACGAGCGCGACCTTGCCGACCTGGCGCTGGATCAGCGCGTTGGTGCCGACCGTGGTGCCATGCGCCAGTAACACGACGTCGGCGGCGTCGATGCCGTTCTCCGCCAATGCGGCCGAGACGCCATCGACGATCGCGCGGTCGGGCTCCTCCGGCGTCGAGGGGATTTTGTGCAGGACGAGACGGTTCTCCTCCGGCACGCTGATGGCGATATCGGTGAAGGTTCCACCGACATCGACGCCGATATGGACGGACATGGCCGCTACCACGCTGATGACCTCTTGGGGGACGTGAAGCGGATCGCCTTGATTCGCTTCACGTCCCGAGCAACGGCGGCGATGCTTTCCGGGTGGGCGCCAAAAGTCAATCCGCGCCCGGCGGCGCGGCGCCGGCGAGCGTGGTGGCGGCGACATAATCGACCTTGCCGGTACCGAGCAGCGGCATCTCCGCCAGCTTCACCAAGGTGCGCGGGATGGCGATCTCGGCGTCGCCCTTGGCCTGCATGTGGCGCTGGATATCGCTCCTCTCGCCGTCCATCCGCTCGGTCAGCAGGACGATCCGCTCGCCCCGGCGCGGATCGGGGAGCGAGACGGCGGCGGAGCGGACATCGGGCCAAAGTTCCACCGCCCGATCCTCCACCTGGGTCAGCGAGACCATCTCGCCGCCGATCTTGGCGAAGCGCTTGGCCCGCCCGGCGATGGTGATGAAGCCGTCGTCGTCGACCTCGACGATGTCTCCGGTGTCGTACCAGCCGTCGGGCGGCGCGTCGATCCGCCCGAAGCCGCCCTCGCGCAGATAGCCGAGCATGACGTTGGGGCCGGAGACGAAGAGCCGGCCGCCGAGCTCGATGCCCGGCACCGGCTCCAGCTCTCCCTTGATCTCCGGCAGCAGGCGGCCGACGGTGCCGGCGCGGTAGTGCATCGCCGTGTTGGTGGAGATCACCGGCGCGCACTCGGTGGCGCCGTAGCCCTCTAGAATCCGCTTGCCGAACTTCTCGGCCCAGACCCGCCGGGTCTCCTCCCGCACCTTCTCGGCGCCGGCAAAGACGTAGCGCAGGTTGAAGAAGTCGTAGGTATGGGCGGCGCGGGCATAGCCGGCGAGGAAGGTGTCGGTGCCGAAGAGGATCGACGCGTCGGTGTCGTAGAACAGTTCCGGCACGATGCGATAGTGCAGCGGCGAGGGATAGAGAAAGACCTCGACACCCGAGAGCAGCGGCAGCAGCAGCCCGCTCGAAAGACCGAAGGAGTGGAACAGCGGCAGGGCGTTGAAGACCCGGTCGGAGGGGTTGAAGTCGACCCGGGCCGAGAGCTGGTGATGGTTCGCGCGCAGGTTCCGGTGGCTCAAGACGACGCCCTTGGGCGCGCCTTCGGAACCCGAGGTGAAGAGGACCACGGCGGGATCCGTCGCCGCCGCCTTCTCGGAGAGTCGCCCGGCCGTGAAGCGGGCGATGGGGCGAAGCGCCAGGCCGATGAGCTTGTCGAGGAAGGTGATCTCGCCGCGAAGGTCTTCCAGATAGACCACCGCCACGTCGGCCTCCAGGCCCGCCACCAGATCCTCCAGGCCCGCCAGCTCGATGAAGCGGCGCGAGGTCAGCACCGTCTCGGCCCGGACGGAGCGGCAGGCCGAGCGCACGTTGTCGACGCCCGCCATGTAGTTCAACATCGCCGGAATTCGCTTATAGGCCTGCAGCGCGAAGAAGGTGACCGCGGCGCCGTTCGTGTTCGGCAGCATCAGGGCGACGTATTCGCCGACCTTGCTCCGCCGGGCGAGCGGTCGCCCCAGCACCAGCGAGCCCAGGATCAAGCGGTTGTAGGTGATGGGGGTGCGCTCGACATCTTCCAGCACCGTCTTGCGTCCGCCATGCACGGCCCTTGCGTCGGTCAATGCCTTGAACAGCGTGGCGTCCACGTCCGCCGTCAGGAACATCATCGAGGCCATGATGTCGTAGAGCTGTTCGCCCAGTTCGTGGCGGCGCGCGCGGCCCTTGATCTCGGCCGGCACTTCCAGAACGCGAGGTTCCAGCAGCGTAATGGTGATGCGCGGAAACCAGCGAAGCCGCAGTTTGTCCCCCAGCTTGGAGAAGGGGGTATATTGCGCGCCCTCGATCCGGATCGGGAGGACCTTGGCCCCCGCCAGATCGGCGATGGTGCCGGGACCCTCGTAGACCTTCATCAGCGCGCCGGTGGTGGTGATGCGGCCCTCGGGAAAAATCAGGCACCGCTTGCCCGCCTTCACCGCGCCGATCAGGGTCTTCGCCGCCATCGGGTTGGTCGGGTCCAGCGGCAGCAGCTCGAACAGCAGGAAGGCCGGCTTGGCCCACCACTTCCGCGCCACGTGGGAGTTGATGGCGAAGGTCGGCGTGCGAGGCAGATAGGCGCAGAGCAACGCGCCATCCAGGTAGCTGGTGTGGTTGGCGACGATGACGACCTTGTCGCCGGCGGCGCGGAAATTGGACTCGCCGCGAACCTCGACACCGTAGAGCAGGCCGAAGATCCAGCGGGCCACCGCATTCACCACCTCGCGCGGCAGCAGCTTGCAGATATAGGCGGCAACGACGGCGTTCAACAGCGCGATATAGAGGAAGATGTCCGGAATCGTGGCGCCGGCGGCGATCAGCCCGATCGTCCCGCCGGCGCCCACCACCATGAAGAGCGCGTTCAGGATGTTGTTGGCGGCGATGTTGCGGGCCCGGTGCTCGGTCGTGCTGGCGGCCTGCAGGATGGCGTAGAGCGGCACGGTGTAGAAGCCGCCCGCCACCGCCATCAAGAAGAGGTCGACCAGGACCCGGATGCCGGAGAAGGTGGCGGCGAAGTCGCCGACACCCATCAGGCCGGCCCCTGCCTGGCCGGTCATTCCCTCGCTTGCCCAAACCAGGTCGAGGGCGAAGACGGTCATGGCGATGGCGCCCACCGGCACGAACTTGGCGCTGATGTCGTCGCGAAGCGCCCGGTTGCAGAGCACGGAGCCAACGGCGATGCCGATCGCGAAGGTCGCCAGGAAAAGGGTGACGACATGCTCGTCGGCGCCGACCACTTCCTTGGCGTAGGCCGGCAGCTCCGCCAGGTAGACCGCGCCCACCAGCCAGAACCAGGAGATGCCGAGGATCGAGAGGAAGACCTCGCGCCGGGTGTGGGCATGGCCGATGATGTTGCCGATCTCGGCCGGGAAGTTGGCGTTGATCGCGAGGTCGGGGATCGCGGGGCCGGCCCGGAGAATCGAGAGGCTGGCGGCGAAGCCCAGGATCGCCAGCGCGATTATCAGCAGCGAGACGTAGAGCGCGCCCTCGGGGAGCAGGATCAGCACGCCGCCGGCGATGGTGCCGATCAGGATCGCGATGAAGGTCGCGGCCTCGATCAGGCCATTGGCGGCCAGCAGATGGTCGCGCTCCACATGGTCCGGCAGGATCGCGTATTTCAGCGGGCCGAAGAAGGCCGATTGCGTCCCCATCAGGAACAGCACGGCGATCAGTATCCAAATATCGCCCCGGAACAGGCCGAAGACCGCCAGCCCCATGATGGCGATCTCGGCGAACTTGATGATCTGGATCAGCCGGGACTTCTCATACTTGTCGGCGAGCTGGCCGGCGGTCGCCGAGAAGAGGAAAAAGGGTAGGATGAAGATACCGGCGGCGAGCGCCACCATCATCGCCACGTCCAGGCCCATCGCCTCGGCGCCGCGGAAGGTCACCAGGATGATGAGGGCGTTCTTGAACACGTTGTCGTTGAACGCACCCAGAAACTGCGTTACGAAAAGTGGCAGAAAGCGGCGGCTTTTCAGCAGATCGGCTTGGCTATCGGTCACATTGCTACTCCGGCGCGCCCGTTCCTCGCGCGCCACGCCGATTCCTCGCGCGGCTTGGCCATGGCCGGGCTCCTACTTCTCCTCGCGGCGCGCCATCTTCAAGACCTCGTCCTGCGCCCAGCCCTCGTCGAACGGCACGGTGAAGTAGGCATCGAACTTCATGTGGCGGAATTTCCACGCCCCGTCGACCCGGACATATTCGTCGTCGTAGCGCCCGGCGACGACGAATGCCTTGCCGTTGTTTATGGTCCGGGCCTCCATGTAGCTGTAGCCCTTGCCGCGATCGCCGTCGATATCGACCACGTGGTTGTGGATGAACTGCTTGATGAAGGGCAACACCTTGGGCGTCGCGGCGAAGAACTTGGTGATCTTCTCGCGGCCCTGGGTCTGGCCGATATAGCTGAAGTCGAGGCTGCCGTCCTCGGTCCACATGAGGGGGATCCGGTCGTAATACCCCTCGTTGATCGCCTGGTGGTATTCGTTGCGCAACCGGCGAAGCTGCTCGATATCGTCGAGTTCCCGGACCTTCGCCTCCAACGCGGCCAGCCGCGCGGTCACGTCGTCGCCCATCGCCTCACCCCTCCCCTTCCATCGGCGCCAACCGGCTCGCCCACTCTCGTAGCACGAATTTCTGAATTTTACCGCTCGGCGTGCGGGGAAATTCATCCAGGATCTCAAGCCGTTCCGGCAGGTATTGCCGCGTCATGCCCGCGCCGGTCAAATAGGCGGCAACGTGGGCGAGGTCCAAACTCCGGCCCGCGTTCAAGGTGACGTAGGCGCAGCCCCGCTCGCCGAGCCTGGGGTCCGGCATGGCGACAATGGCGACATCCTCGATCGCCGGGTGGCCGAAGAGCATGGCCTCGACCTCCACCACGGGCACGTTCTCTCCGCCGCGCAGGATGATGTCCTTGGAGCGCCCGGTGATGCGGATATAGCCGTCCGCGTCCGTGCGCGCCCGGTCGCCGGTATCGAACCAGCCCTCGGCGTCGGTGGCGTGCAGATCGGGCCGCTTCAGATAACCGACGAACAGCGAAGCACCCCGCACCTGAAGCTCGCCCTCGACACTCGGATCGACGGGATCACCCGCCCTGTCCACCACGCGGACCTCGCAACAGTCGACGGCGCGCCCGTCGCTGCCGACGATCTTCTCGTCCGGGTCCCCGGGCCGACAGACCGTGCCGGCGGCGCATTCCGTCATGCCCCAGATCGGCAACACGGCCAGGCCCATCGTCTCCCGGGCCCGTTCGACCAGCGCCGGCGGCACCGGGGCGCCGCCGCAGGCGAAGTAGCGGAGCGAGGAGAGATTCCGCTCGCCCTCTTCCGCGACCCGACAGAGGTCGTTCAGGAACGGTGTCGCGGCGAGGGTGAAGGTCGGCTTTTCGGCGGCGATGATCCGGGCCGCGGTTTCCGGGTTCCACTTGTCCTGCAGGATCGCCGTCGTGGCCAGCATCAGGGGATGGCCCATGCCGAAGTGGAAGCCGGTCTGATGCGCCATGGGCGAGGGCATGTAGAAGACGTCCCGCCCATCGAGCCCGAAGTGGTCGTTCAGGGCGTAGAAGTGGCCATACAGGGTATTGGCGGTGTGCATTGCGCCCTTGGGCTCGCCCGTGGTGCCGGAGGTGTAGATGATTTCCGTCACCTCGTTGGGCCCGCGCGCGAGTCCGACGAGGCGGGCCTCGGCGTCAGCGTCCGTTTCGCGCTCCGGCGCGACGAAGCGCGCCTCGAAGGACGTCTCGCCCTCGCCGCCGATGAAGAAGGCATGGGCGAGCGCCGGCAGGTCGCCGCGTAGCCCCTCGACCATCGGCGCATATTCGAAGCGATTGAAGCGGGCGGGCGCCACCACCAGCCTGGTCTCGGCGAGGCCCAGCATGAAACGAAGCTGCGCCTCGCGGAAAATGGGCATCAGGGGATTGGTGATGGCGCCGACGCGAAGACAGGCGAGATGCATGACGGTGAACTGCCACCAGTTCGGCAGTTGCAGCGAGACGACGTCGCCCGGGCCGACGCCGAGGTCCAGAAGCGTCAGGGCGAACCGCCGCGACAGTCCGTCGACGTCGCCGTAGCTCAACCGGTGGACGCGGTCCGCCTCGCTCTCGTAGGCGACGATGGCGGGGGCATCGGGGCGCCGGGCCACGGCGTCGGCCAGATAGTCGAGACCCGTTCGATCGCGCCACCAGCCGGCCTCGCGCGTCGCCTCGATCCGCTTCGGGGGCAGAATATCGCCGAGTCCCGCCATGTCGACCGTCCCTCCCCCACCCATCGGTTGCGCCCGACCAGTCGATTTCGGTAAGGCTAATGGCTTGCAACGGGGAACGGAAGTCCATGCGATGAGCGACCACCCTGGCCTGATCGTCGCACGCGAAGCTGCCTGGGCGCGCCTGACGCTCGACGCGGCGACGCTTCGTTCGCTGTTGGCGCTGGTCGGCGAGCTGGAGGCGGAGGCAGCGGAGCGCATGGGCCTCGTCGGTCGCGTGGTCGACGATGACGCCCTGGAAGCGGTGATCCGGGAGACCGTTGTCGGCCTGGTGGCCTTCGCCGAGCGGCGCCCGCCGCGCCCTGGAGCGAGCGAGGCGTGAGCCCGCCGGAGCCGGCCGCCAAGACCCGCTGGGACATCGTATGGCTCGCCATCGGCGCGGGGCTGATCGCCGCCTTCCAGTTCGGCAAGGTACCGCCGGCGTTGCCGGCGCTCCGCGACGCGCTCGAGCTCACGATGGTGAGCGGCGGCTGGCTCGCCTCGCTGCTGAACCTGGTGGCCGCCTGCCTCGCCATCGCCTTCGGTTTCGCCGCCGATCGGATCGGGCCGCGCCGCGCCATCGCCGCCGCGCTTTTCGCGATGGGCCTCGGCGGCGCGCTGGGCGCGATCGCCGAGGGGGCGGGGGTGCTCTTCCTCGCCCGCCTGATCGAAAGCCTGGGCTTCGTCTCCCTCGTCGTCGCGGCGCCCGCGCAGATCGTTCGGGCGACGCTACCGGCCGAGCGCAACCTCGCCGTCGGACTTTGGAGCACCTATATGCCGGCGGGCTTCTCGTTCATGCTGCTGGTGGCGCCGGTACTGCTGGGCGCGGTCGGTTGGCGCGGCCTCTGGTTGGCGAACGCGGCCCTGGCGCTCGGTTACGGGGCGCTGTTTTGGGCACTGACGACACCGGCGCGCTGGCCGGCGGGCGCGCTGGCGGCCCCGGCACGCGAGGCCGCGGCGATCCTCCGCGTTCTGCGCCTGCCGGGGCCCTGGCTGCTCGGCCTCTCCTTCGCCCTCTACAGTCTGCAATGGTTCGCCATCATGGCCTGGCTGCCGACCATGTTGATCGAGCGCCAAGGCCACGGCGCCGAGTTCGCGGCGCTGCTCACCGCGCTCGTGGTGATGGCCAATATACTCGGCAATCTCGGCGGCACCTGGCTGCTGAGGCGCGGCGTGGCGAGCTGGCGGCTGATCGCCTTCTCGGCCCTCGCCTCCCTCGCCGCCGGCATCGTCATCTTCGCAAGCCCCCTTCCCGACGGGGTCAAGATCCTGGCCGCCATCCTCTACAGCATGCTGGCGGGGATGACGCCCGCCGCCGCCCTCACCGGCGCCGTCCGCCACGCGCCGAGCGCCGGAGACGTCGCCGCCAGCAACGGGATCGTCATGCAGGCGGCCCAATGCGGCAGCCTGTTGGGCCCGCCGATCCTGGCGCTGCTGGTGGGCGATGCCGGCGCATGGTCCCGGGCGAGCGGCCTCTTCCTGGTGGCGAGCGGCTTCGCGCTCCTGCTGGCCTTGGCGCTACGAAGATTGGAGAACGTCAGGGCCTCAGCTTGACGCCGCAGCCCGGGCAGCCCCGACCCCATTTCAACCCTAGCAGCCGGGGCGAGACGTTGCATTCGGGACAGCGCAGATGGGCGCGTCGGGCATAGATCTGCGTCAGGACGGCGAGGGCGATCCCACTCACCGGCAGGGAAATGGCGACCAGCACTCCCCCCGCCGCCCAGCCGGCCAGCGTCAGGATGAAGCAGCGGCGGTAACGGCGGTCGAACTCGGCGATCCGGGCGAGGTCGCGCATGGTGGCGGGCGGGCGCTGGGGCATGCCCCGCCTGCGCCATTCGGCGATCGCCTCCCGTCGGGCACCGATGCGTCGGCCCAACAAGCCCAGGATCGCGGCGGCGAGGATCGGCGCGGCGACGAGACTCGCGAACAGAATCCAGATCCAGGCTTCGAGCAAATTCCCGTACCTCTGTTACGCTAGACTACGCGAGTGGTGGGCCAATTCCCAAACACTTCTTGTCGGGCCGACGCGGGCGTCGGAGAGATCGAGGAGGCTTCCCATGACGACCCATCGGGACGACTGCATTTTCTGCAAAATCGTCGCGGGCGAGATTCCCTGTTTCAAGCTCTGGGAGGACGACCGCGCGTTGTCCTTCATGGACATCAATCCCTACAACGACGGACACTGCCTAGTGATCACCAAGGCGCACGCGGAGAATCTGTTCGCGACCGAGGACGCGGACCTCGCCGCCTGTATCGCCGCCGCCAAACGGGTGGCGGGCGCGGTCGACGCGGCGCTGTCGCCGGACGGCATCAATCTGGTCCAGGCGAACGGCCCGGCGGCGGGACAAAGCGTCTTCCACTTCCACATCCACATCTTCCCGCGGGCCGCGGACGATCGAGCGATGATGAACTGGGCTTTCCAGGAGGGCGACATGGCGCGGGTCGGCGACCTCGCCGAGCGCATCCGGGAGGCCCTCGGCTGAGCGGGAACGGAGCCTTCCGGAGGCTTTGGGCGGGCCTCCGAAACCTGGGCCTGGTGCTGGCGGCACTCCTGGCCTTCGAGGGAGTCCTGCAACTCGCGAGCCTCGTGGTACCGGTGATCGAGGACCGGACGCGACCGAAAATCCCCCGCAGGATCGACGACGCGCGGGTGGGACATCGGGGCAACCCGGCCTACCCCGGCATCGATGCGCGCGGCTTCCGCAACCCGCGAGCCCTTACCGAGGCGTCGATCGTCGCCTTGGGCGATTCGCAGACCTACGGCACCGGCGTGACGCCGGATGAGGCCTGGCCCGCCGTCCTCGCGGCCCGCCTCGCCCGCCCGATCTACAACATGGCCCTCGGCGGCTACGGCGCCGTGCACAACCGCGTGCATCTGGAGGAGGCGCTGACCCTCTCGCCCGAGGTGGTGATCTTCTCGCTCTATTTTGGCAATGATTTCCACGACGATTTCGCCCTGGCGACGAAACGCGTCGAACTGGGCCGCGATCGGCGCCGAGCGGCTGGCCGAGATCCACCGGCTGGAAGCGGCGGCGCCGCTGCAAAACGAGATGATCCGGCTCTTCCGGCGAGGTCGCGCGCCCAAGTCGAAGAACGCGCTTCTGCGCTGGTTCACCTCGACGAGCCGCGTCTACGGCCTGATTCGCAACCTGGTCCGCGCCCTCGAGGCCTCGGACGAGACCGGCGACGCCCTGCTCTCGCGCGAGTTCGCCCGGGCCGAGGCGGCGCTTCGGGGCGAAAAGCGGGCCTTCGCCTCCGCGCACGAGGACGCGGCATGGCGCACGATCCTGACCGCCCCCTACCGCTTCCGCACGCTCGACGATTCGGACCCCCGCATCCGCGCCGGCGTCGACGTGACCAAACAGGCCGTCCAGGTCATGGCGGAACGAGTGGCTGGCGCCGGCGCGCGTTTTCTGGTCCTGCTGATCCCGACCAAGGAAAGTGTCTTTCATCCCCGCGTCGCCGATCCAGCCGCGCATGTCGATCTGGAAAAACTCGCGGCGACGGAGCGGCGCCTCAAGATCGAGATAACCGCCTTCCTGGCCGAAAGCGACATCGCCCATCTCGATCTGCTGCCGGTCCTTCGCGATGCCGGAACCCAACCCTATTTCGGCGATGGCGACGGGCATCCGAACGCCCATGGCCAGGCGCTGATCGCCGGGGCCGTGGCCGAGACGCTTGGCAAGAACGGTTTCTGGCGCTAAACCAGCGCGAAACCGGCCCGCGACGCGGAGTGAAGGTGGCCCATGAGATTCCTGCTCGAGTTCTGGGCGTTCATGCGGACGCGCAAGAAATACTGGCTGCTGCCCATCGTCGTCATGACGCTGCTTCTCGGAGGCCTGATCGTTTTCGCCGAGGGCTCGGCGGTCGCCCCCTTCATCTACACGCTCTTCTAGCGGCCAGCGGTGCGCTTCCCCGACCCCCTGATCCCGGGCCGACTGGTCCGCCGCTACAAGCGCTTCCTCGCCGATGTCGAACTGGCGGACGGCGAGACGGTGACGGCGCATTGCGCCAACCCCGGCGCGATGCTGGGACTGACCGAGCCCGGCTCGGAGGTCTGGCTCTCGCCCGCGCGCAACCCCGCCCGCAAGTTCCGCCATACCTGGGAGCTGATCCGCGCCGACGGCACGCTGGTCGGCATCAACACCGCCCACCCGAACGCCGTCGCCGCCGAGGCGATCCGGGACGGCCGCGTGCCGGCGTTGGCCGGCTATGCTCAGCTCCGCCGCGAGGTCCGTTACGGCCGCAACAGCCGGATCGACATCCTGCTGGAGGGCGGTGATAGGCCACCCGCCCATGTCGAGGTCAAGAATGTACATCTTCGCCGCGCAGAGGGGCTGGCCGAGTTTCCGGATTCGATCACCAAGCGCGGCGCCAAGCACCTCGTCGAGTTGATGGACGTCGTCGCGAACGGCGGCCGGGCGGTGATGTTCTACCTGGTCCAACGCGACGACTGCCGGCGCTTCGCGCTCGCGGGCGACATCGACCCGCAGTACGCGCGGAGCTTCGCCGAGGCACGCCGGGGCGGCGTTGAGGCCTTATGTTATTCCTGTATGATGAGCGTGGCGGGGATCGAGCTTGCCTCCCACCTCGTTATCGGTATCTGAAGGCGAGGAACACGAGGCATGACCTATGTCGCGGCGAGCGCCGCGCCGGAGCGCAACACCGGTTTGATCAAGTTGCACGGCGCGGAGGAATTCGAGGCAATGCGGCGAGCCGGCCGGCTCGCGGCGGAAGTGCTCGACATGATCATTCCGCACGTCGCGCCGGGGGCGTCGACGGGTGAACTCGATCGCATCTGCCACGAGTATATCCTGGATCATGGCGCGATTCCGGCGCCACTCAACTATCGTGGCTTCCCGAAGTCGATCTGCACCTCGATCAACCACGTCGTCTGCCACGGAATACCCGGCGACCGGGTGCTGAAAAGCGGCGATATCATCAATATCGACATCACTGTGATCCTCGAAGGCTGGCACGGCGACACCAGCCGGATGTTCCTGGTCGGCAACGTGCCCTTGAAGGCGCGCAAGCTGGTCGAGGCGACCTATGAATCGATGATGCGGGGGATTGCCCTGATCGAACCCGGCGCCCAACTCGGCGACGTCGGCCACGCGATACAGAGCTACGCCGAGGCGCGGCGCTATTCCGTGGTCCGGGATTTCTGCGGCCACGGCCTGGGCCGCGTGTTCCACGACGCGCCGAACGTCCTGCACTACGGCGAGGCACGGAGCGGCATCATCCTCAAGGCGGGGATGTTCTTCACCGTCGAGCCGATGATCAACCTCGGCAAATTCCAGGTGAAGATTCTGCGCGACGGCTGGACGGCGGTGACCAAGGACCGCTCCCTCTCGGCACAGTTCGAACACAGCGTCGGTGTCACCGAGGAAGGTGTCGAAATTTTCACCACCTCGCCCACCGGAAAGCATCAACCCCCCTTCGACTGAGCCCGCCAATGGCCGAGAAACCGCATTATCACGGCCACCGGCAAAGACTGCGGGAACGCTTTCTCGCGGCCGAACCCGATGCGCTCCCCGATTACGAACTGCTGGAGCTCCTGCTCTTCGGCGCCAACCCCCGAAGCGACGTCAAGCCACTGGCCAAACGCCTGCTGGCCGAGTTCGGCGACTTCGCGGGCGTGGTGAGCGCGCCGACGGAACGACTGAAGCGCGTCGCCGGCGTCGGCGACGGGGCGGCGGCGATCCTGAAGGCGGTCGACGCCGGCGCGCGGCGCCTGGCCAAGGGGCGAATCCAGGGCTCCACCCTCGGTTCCTGGAACGCGCTCGAGGACTATCTACAGATCGCCATGGGACACGAGCGATCGGAGAGCTTCCGCGTCCTCTACCTCGATCGCCGCAATCACCTGATCGCCGACGAGGTGCAGCAGCGCGGCACCGTCGATCATACCCCGGTCTATCCGCGCGAGGTGGTCAAGCGGGCGCTGGAATTGGGCGCGACGGCGATGATCCTGGTGCACAACCACCCCTCCGGCGACCCAACGCCGAGCCGCGCCGACATCGAAATGACGAACCAAGTGGTCGAGGCGGCCAAGGCGATGGACATCGTGGTCCACGACCACGTGATCGTCGGCCACGGCCGCCACGCGAGCCTGAAGTCGCTGGGCCTGATTGCCTGAGGCTGGATGCGTCGTCGGGGAATCGAGATCCATGGCGTTCGTGACTGTTTCGTAACCGACCATTGACGCCGCATGCCCAATGCGCCATGCGGCCGCGCGCGCTTCGCCGTCCCGTCCGTCGACGGTGGCGTGCCGTCCGGCCAGCCGCGGGGAGGCGAGGTCGAATTGCCACGGATTACATGTCGGGCCAAGGTCGTCCGATAGCCCGAGAAGCAGTCAATACGACGGCATTGGGCGTCGATGAGTGATCTTGAGCATGCCGCCTCCGGGGGAGCGGCGGGGGAAGAAGCAAGCCGAGAATCCGAAGCAGGTCAAGGTCCCGATGCCAATGCCCAGCATGGCGGTCGACACCAGCCCGACCGACTTCCATCCGGTCGAGCAGATGCGGATGATGCGCTTCGACGGCGAACGCAACGTCCGCTTCGGCCCGATGATCGGCGCCGAGTTCGAGAAAACGCCGACTCCCTACGACGCGGCGAGGGCCGCCGGTTCGCCGGCGCGCGAGGCGGAGATGCCTCTGGGCGAGGATTGACATAGGACGTTTTTGCCCTATATCTTATCCATGAAGGGCAGCGAGTTACTGAGACTCCTCAGAAAGCACGGTCGGACCGCCGGCGTCAGCGTCGTCTACGACGGCAGGCCCGGCAAGGGGAGCCACGGTCGGCTCTACTACGGGTCGCGCTTCACGGTCATCAAGGATCCGAAGAAAGAGATCGGTGCGGGGCTGCTGAACAGGATGCTCAACGATCTCGGACTCTCGAAGGACGAACTGACATGAAGATCGCATACCCAGCCATGTTCGAAACCGGCGAGGACGACCGCGTCCTCGTGACGTTCCGTGACTTTCCAGAAGCCGCCACCGATGGAGCCGATATGGCGGAGGCCGAGGCCGAGGCCATCGACTTGCTCAACTCAGTCCTTTCCTTCCGCATGAAATACCGCGAGGCCATGCCAGCGCCGTCCAAGGCCCGCAAGACTGAAACGATTGTGGTCCCCGATACGTCGATTGCCATGAAGGCGGCGCTTTACATGAGCCTGCGAAACAGCGGGATGAGCATTGCCGACCTGTCGCGCGCCCTGGGCGTCGACAACCGTGAAGCCCAGCGCATCATGAACCCCTATCATCCAACCAAACTCGCCCGCCTCAGTGAAGCTCTGGCGGCTACGGGGCGCCGAACCGTCGTCGAGGTGGTGTAGAAGCTATGAAACGAGTGTGAACCGAACCGCAAGCACGCACCATTTCGAGGAAGCCCCGGCCCGGTCGCGGGGCTTTTGCTTTCGTGGCTCGGCCAAATTTTTGCCTTTGAGCCGAGGACACACCTCCGCCCTTTCCGCCCTTCGGTATGGGCTTGGGTACCCTACCGTGGCCGAATTGCCGGAGTTCCAACGAAGGGGGAAAGACCCGTGCGTCTGCTCTAGGAACCCCGGTCCCGGCGGTCGGGGTTCCGCGTCGAGGCACTACGTCAAGCGGTAAACAACAAGGCGCGCTGGCTCGACCAGATATGACCCCGACGGATACGCTTGCCCCTACCGTGGGAGGGGGCAATTTGATGGCGATGTCATACTTGACGTACCCGGAGCTTGGCGCTCCCGGCGGGGCCCGCTACCCTCCGGCGACGACTTTGGGACGAAGCCATGGAACATGATCGGGACCAGGCGGCGCGCGGCGCCGCCCATCTGGAGCGGGCACGCGCCCTGGGGCCGGCGATCGCGGCGGCGGCCGGAGAGATCGAGGGCCTTCGCGAGCTGCCGGAGCACCTCTTCTCGACCCTGGTCGAGGAGGATTTCTTCCGTCTGGTCCTGCCGCGCGAGTATGGCGGCGCGGAGCTGGCGCCGCCCGATTTCGCCCGCATCCTGGAAGAAGTCGGCCGGCATGACGCCAGCGTCGGCTGGTGCCTCGGCCAGAACAACGTCTGCGCCCTGCTCGCCGCCTATCTGGAGCCGGACGTCGCCCGCGAAATCTTCGATGGGCCGGGTACGACCGTCGCCTGGGGCCCGGGGCCGAACGAGGCGCGCGCCGTCGAGGGCGGATACCGCCTCGCCGGCCGGTTCGATTTCGCCAGCGGCAGCCGCCACGCAACCTGGCTCGGCGCGCACGTTCCGATCGTCGACGGCGCGGGGGAGAAGCGGACGACCGAGGCCGGCAAGCCCGCCGTCTTCACCCTGATATTCCCCCGCGAGCAGGTTCGGATCCTGGATACCTGGCACGTCATCGGCCTGAAGGGAACGGGGAGCGACAGCTTCGAGGTCGACGACCTCTTCGTGCCCGAAGCGCGCGTGGTGCGCCGCGACCGGGGGCAGCCGCGCCGGGTTTCCGGACGCCTCTACGTCTTCTCGCAGAGCAATCTTTACGCCACGGGCTTCGCCAGCGTCGCGCTCGGCATCGGGCGGGCCATGCTGGAGGCCTTCGTCGCCTCCATGCGCGACACGGTGCCGCGCGGCGCCAGCCGGACGCGGGGCGCCAACAATGTCGTGCAGGCCACCGTCGGCAAGGCGGAAGCGCGCCTCGCCTCGGCGCGGGCCTTGCTTCACGCGACGCTCTCGGAACTCTGGGACCACGCGCGGACCGAGGAGCGTTTTTCCCGCGACCAGGAAGCGCGCCTCCGCCTGGCCACGACTTGGGCGATCCAGCAATCGCGGAAAAGCGCGAGCGAGCTCTATCTCGCGGCGGGGGCGCTGGCCATCTTCTCCGCCCAGCCGTTCGAGCGCCGCTTCCGGGACATTCACGCCCTCTCCCAGCAGATCCAGGGCCATGCCGCGCACTTCGAAACCGTCGGCCAGGTCTTGATGGGGATGGAACCCGACCGGCCGTTGTTCACGTTCTGAGGCCCGGCGGACCAAACCCGAAAGGGTCCGTTGCCCCTACTCCGCCGCCCGGGCGCCCTCGCCCACCAACCGCTCGACCGCCTCGGCCCAGGGCCTCGGGGTCGAAGCCGGGGGAGCCGGCGACGGTCTTGAAGGCGACCCTGCCCGCCGCATCGATCACGTAGAGACGTTCGGGCGGCGGTCGCGGAGGCGCGACGCATTCGACCCCATCCGGCGTTGCGGGAAGCCAGGGGCATGACCGGCGGCAAGTACGCCAGATCGCTCGGGAGGATCTGGGACCCTTGATCGGGTAGCCCGGCAAAGCGGCGCCGCGCATCGCCGCGATCACGCCATCCGAGAGCGGCGCGGAAAGATCGACACCGCTCACCGCGGCCGCGAGGTCACGGCCGAGCCGGGTGACCTCGATCGCCGTCTCGGGATGCCTCGTCGCGGGCCGTCGCATCGGCCAGCCTCGCGCTCGCTCAGTCGGCGATCCCGTCGAACAGGCCCCGGCAGCAGCTCTCGGCGATCTGGTCGATAGTCGCCGGCCCCTCGTCCCGGTACCACTCGATCGCCCAATTGAGGCCACCCAGAAGGAACAGCCGGATCACCCGCAAATCGGCGTCGACGCGGACCTCGCCGGCTGCCCGGGCCGCCTCGAACAGGTCGCGCCAGTCCTGTTCATAGTGCTGGCGCGCCTCGCGGTGGCGGATCTGGATCTCCTCGGGAATCTGGCCGAAGTTTCGAATATTGGCCGAGGTGTAATCGCCCTGCGCCAGCAGGGTCGAGAGATGGGTCCGCGCCGCGGCGAAGATCTGGTCGCGGTGGCTCGCCGTCGCCGGCAGCAGGGCGACCGCGTCGCTCACCGACTGGCGCAGCCGCGTGGTGCCGATATCGAAGACCGCCTCCAGGATCTGTTCCTTGGAGGCGAAGTGATAGTAGATGCTGCCGGCACGCAGGCCGGCGGCCTCGGCGATATCCTGCAGCCGGGTGGCGACGTAGCCCTTGTCGCGGAACGTCTTCGCGGCGGCATCCAGGATGCGCTGGCGGCTGACCTCGGACTTGGTCGTTTCGGTACGGTCGAGGCTGGCCATGGAGACTCCCGAGGAGCGGAACCGAATGCGCGTGGGAATTCTATCGACCGTTCGTTAGAATTCAAATCGAACTCCACACCCTAACAGAAAACAGCGGAAAGTAGCCATGACCTACGATGACATCCTCTATGACTGCAAGGCCGGCGTCGTGACAATAACGATTAATCGTCCAGAAGTTTACAACGCCTTTCGGCCCAAGACGGTGGTCGAGCTGCTGGACGCCTTCATGCGTGCCGGTTGGGACCGCGAGGTCGGCGTTATCGTACTGACCGGTGCCGGCGAGAAGGCTTTCTGCACCGGCGGCGACCAGTCGGACCACGAGGGGCAGTATGGCGACAACGACGCGCGCGGCGACGTCGGCATGCCGGTCGCCGAACTCCATGGCGTCATCCGCGACGTGCCCAAGCCGGTGATCGCCAAGGTGCGCGGCTATTCGATCGGCGGCGGCAACGTGCTGGCAACGCTCTGCGACATGACGATCGCCTCCGAAACGGCGATCTTCGGCCAGGTGGGACCGAAAATGGGCTCCGTCGACCCCGGCTTCGGCACCGCCTACCTCGCCCGCGTTATCGGTGAGAAACGGGCCCGCGAGATGTGGTACATGTGCCGCCGCTACGGTGCCCGCGAGGCCTGCGAAATGGGCCTCTGCAACAAGGTGGTGGCCGACGAGGAGCTGGACGGGGAGGTCGAGGCCTGGTGCGCCGAGCTGGTGCGGCGCAGCCCCACCGCGATCGCCATCGCCAAACGCTCCTTCAACGCGGACACGGAAAGCATCCGCGGCATCGGCGGCCTGGGCTTCCAGGCGCTGAGGCTCTATTACGACACCGACGAATCGAGGGAAGGCGTGGCCGCCTTGGGCGAAAAACGACCGCCTGACTTCCGCCGCCACATGTCATAGTAGGGGCAATGGAAACTCGTGCGAATTGACAACAACCGGAGCGCGCTCGATGGATTTTGCCTTCAGCGACGAACAAAATGCGATTCGCGAGACCGCGCGCCGCTTCGCCGCCGACCGCCTGGCGCCGGGCTACAAGGCACGCGAGCAGGCGGGGCGGATCGGCGAGGAGCTGACGCGCGAGATGGGGGCCTTGGGCCTCATCGGGGTCGACGTGCCGGAGGAATACGGTGGCCTCGGTCTCGACAGGACGACGACGGGCATCGTCGCCGAGGAAATCGGCCGCGCCGACCATTCGGTCTGCTATGCGGTGCTGAACGGCTCGCTGCTGGGCTCCATGATCTCGCGCCACGCTAGGCCGGAGTTGGCGCGCGAGGTCCTGGCGCCGATGTGCAGGGGCGAGAGCCTGATCGCGATCGGCCTGACCGAGCCGAGGGGCGGTTCGGACGCCGCCGGCCTGATCCTCAAGGCCCGCCGCGACGGCAATGCCTGGCGGCTCAACGGCGAGAAGACCTCGATCTCGCTTGCCAATCAGGCCCGTGAGATCGTCGTCATGGCCAGGACCGGCGAGGTCGAGGAACGCGCGAGGGGCGTCACCGCCTTCGTCGTGCCAATGGACGCCCCCGGCGTCTCGGTCACCACCTTCGACGATGTCGGCACCCGGGCCGTCGGCCGCGGCTCCATTTTCTTCGACGACGTCGAGGTGACGCCGGAACGGATGCTGGGTGGCGAGGGCGACGGCTTCCGCCAGACCATGAACGGTTTCGACTACAGCCGTGCCATCATCGGACTGCAATGCCTGGCCGCCGCCTTCGCCTCGCTGGAGGAAACCTGGACCTACATCACCGAGCGCGAGGCCTTCGGCATGCCGATCGCCAAGTTCCAGGGCGTGACCGAGCCGCTGGCGATCGCGGAGACGCAGATGACGGCGGCGCGACTGCTCTGCTACCAGACGCTTTGGCTCAGAGACCAGGACCTGCCGCACACGTCGCAGGCGGCGATGTGCAAATGGTGGTGCCCGCAACTCGCCTTCCAAGTGATCCATCGCTGCCTTTTGACCCACGGCCACTACGGCTACAGTACCGACCTGCCGCACGAGCAGCGGCTCAGGGACGTGATGGGGCTTCAAATCGGCGACGGAACGGAGCAGATTCAGAAGATGATCATCGCCCGCGAGAAGATCGGGCGGGTGGCCGTCCCCTACGCTTGAGGATCAAAAGATGCATCGACAAGAGCAAATCACCCAGGCGCGGAAGATCTGCGGTTACCTCGACAGCCGCACCACGGCGCTGGCCGACGAGGTCTATTTGAACCCAGTCGCGGGCTACACCTGCCCGGAGAAATTCGCCGCCGAGCGCAAATCCTTCTTCCGCGGCGGTCCGCTCTTCATGGGGCTCTCCCGCGAGTTCCCGGAACCGGGCAGTTTCCGCGCGGAGGTCTTCGACGGCGTGCCAATCCTGATCGTGCGCGACGACGACGGCCAACTCAGCGCCTTCCTGAACGTCTGCCGCCACCGTGGCGCCATGTTGCTGCAAGGGCGCGGCGAATGCGGCAAGTCCTTCTCCTGCCCCTATCACGGCTGGAGCTACGGGCGCGACGGCCGGCTGGCCGCGATCCCTCACCAGATGGGCTTCGCCGAGGTCGACCGGACGACCCACGGCCTGACGCCCCTGCCGCTCGTCGAGAAGGATGGCATGGTCTGGGTGGTGCCGAACCCCGGCGCCGAAATCGACATATCGGGACACCTGACGACGGAGCTGGAGGCCGAACTCTCCGCCTACGACCTCGCCGGCTACCATCACTACGAGACCCGCACGCTCGAGCAGAAGATGAACTGGAAACTGGTGATCGACACCTTCCTCGAGACTTACCACCTGAACGTGCTGCACAAGGACACGCTGACCGGCGTCATCCAGTCCAACGTCGCCACCTGCGACGGCTACGGCCGCAACCTGCGCGTCATCTACGTCCGGCCGAGCTTCGACGACATGCGCAAGCAGCCGGAAGACGAGTGGGACGTCATTCGCCACACGGCGATCATCTACGTGCTGTTCCCCAACACCGTCTTCATCGTCCAGGGCGACCACCTGGAGTCCTGGCGGATCGAGCCGATGGGCGGCCCCGACGCGAGCCGGATGTACATCTCCCTCTATACCCCCGAGCCGACGAGCACCGACAGCGCGCGCCGGCACTGGGACAACAACATGCGATTGTTGATGGACGTGGTGCGGAACGAGGACTTCCCCGTCGGCGAGGGTATCCAGCGCAGCTTCCATACCGCCGCCCAGTCCCATGTCACATTCGGCCGCAACGAGCCCGCACTTGGGCTTTACCACCGCGCGATCAAGCAGGCGTTGACGCCGGCGGCTTGAAGTCTTTTTCGGAATAGCGGCCGTCGCGAAACCCCGGCGTCGCTAGCCGCCGAGGGCTTTCAGGAACCGAGCCAGTTCACCTTCCAGCTCGCTGGCGCTGGTGTTCGGGGTTCGTGTGGAAAATGTCGATGGATTGGCCGACGATCGCATCGGCCTTGACCGGCAGAACCTGTTCGATCTCCCGCAAGGCATTGATCGAGGACTTGTTGGCATAATAGATCGTGAAATCCTCGAGATCGCACAACATGACCGCCATCGGCATGTCTTCGACCATTTGCCGGTAGGTATCGGCTTGAACACCGCGGGCGTTGCCCGTCTGTCGCGTCCTTCTTTACGGCACGGCCGCCATTCCTCCTTATCTGGGCTGGCGCAACCATGCGGCCGGATCGGTTAATCAAGTCCATGGGACGACGATAATCGTCATCGCGCGCGCCGGAAGTCTTCGACGCCTCAAAACATGCGGCCGCCATCGGGCACGGCTTTGTCCGGGACGAGGAGCACGACCTCGCCCTCCGAATCGGGGAAGCCTAGCACCAGGATCTCGGACATGAACTTGCCGATCTGCTTCGGCGGAAAGTTCACCACGGCGGCCACCTGGCGGCCGATCAGGGCGTCGATGTTGTAATGCCTGGTGATCTGCGCGCTGGTCTTGCGCTCGCCGATTTCGGGCCCGAAGTCGACATGGATCTTGTAGGCCGGATGGCGCGCCTCCGGATAGGGCTCCACCCGGCGGATGGTGCCGACGCGGACATCCACCTTGAGAAAATCATCGAAGCCGATATCCGCCATGACGCTCACTCCGTTCCGTTCTCGAGCGCGCGGTCGACCGCCCGGACGATCTCCTCCATCGAGAAGGGCTTGGCCACCACGTCGTGAATGATCTGATCCAGATTGTGGGCGCGACGGCGTTCCTCGGTATAACCGCTCATCATCAGAACCCTGAGCCCCGGATAGTCGCGGCTGACCTGGAGCGCCAGCGCGATCCCGTCCATCACCGGCATGACGATATCGGTCAGCAGCAGGTCGTAGCCAACGCCTTCCGCCGCCGCCAACGCCTCCAGCGCGAGCGCGCCATCGGAAACCGCCGTTACCTCGTGGCCATACACTTCGAGCGCGCGATGCACGAAGCCACGTACGCCTTTATCGTCTTCCGCCAACAATATCCGCGCCATCACCCGTTCCTCATTCGAGCGTGATGGAACCAATATAGGGTAACTCCCGATACAGGTGGGCATGGTCGAGGCCGTAGCCGACGACAAAGCGGTCGGCACACTCGAAACCCACGTGATCGGCCTCGATCGCCACCTTGCGCTTGCCCGGCTTGTCCAGTAGGACGCAGATGTCGACGCTCGCCGCGCCGCGCCCCAGCAAGAGTTGCTTGGCGAAGGCGAGCGTGCGCCCACTCTCCAGGATGTCGTCCACCAGCAGGACCGACTGGCCGCTCGGATCGTCAGTGATATCGCGATGCACCGCGACTTCGCCGAAACTCTCGGTCTTGTCGCCGTAGCTCGAGAGGGAGAGGAAATCGATCTTCGGGTGGCAATCGCGGTAATGCAGCGCGCGCAACAGGTCGGCGGTGAAGACGAAACTACCTTTGAGGACGGCGACGATCATTGGCGCGGGGCCGAGCCGCGCCGCGATGTCGTCGGCGAGCGTCTCGACCCGTGCTTCTATCTCGGCGGCGGAAAACATGATCTCGATCTCGGGTTTGCCGGCCATCGTTTCCCCCTCGCTCCGGCGCGGCGAACACGCCTTCAGGCCTCGAAAGTAACCGAAATCCGCTTCACGTTCTCCGGCGGATTGGGGAGCCGGGTGGTAAACGGGGTCGATTCGCCGGGGCCGAGCGCCTTGGTCGGCATCGCCACGGTCCAGTCGTGGAGCGTGCGGTTGGCGTCATCGACAATCGTGACGCGGAGCCGCGGCACCGATTTCGCCTCCGCCCCAATATTGATCACCTGACCGCTCACCTTGAGGACCCGCTGACCCGCCTCGAAGGCGATCTTGGACGCGACGTCGCGGATGTCGAAGGCGAAGACCTCGGGCGGCGACACCGGCAGGGAGACCAGGTCATAGAGCCGGCCGGCCGGCGGCCAATGAGTGACCACGGCCTCGCGCCAGACGACGGCCGAGGCGGTACCGGCGGCGAGCACCAGCACCAGTACCGCCCAGCCAGCCCAGTACCGCCCGGAGGAGGACTTGTTGGTCAGCGCCGGCAGGTTGGAGCCGCGCGGCAACGGGCGTATCCTCCCCGACCGGGGCAATATCGGCGGCGGCGCCGTTTCGGCCGGAAAGCGAGCGTCATCGGCCGCCTCCGGCTCGAGCGCCGCGTCCCCGGGCAGGTCCGGCGTCTGACGCCACTCATGGGCGCACTTGGTGCAACGCACCCGTCGGCCGCCCACGCCGATGGCGCTGGCATCCGCCAGATATCGCGTATTACATTCGGGGCACGTCAATATCATCCCGTCCGCCCTCATCGGACTGGAGCCAGTCGAGTGCTTATAGGGCCGAGTTGGTTACCAATCAAGCAACGGAAGCGCCACCGGACCCGTCAAAATGACGAAAGTTTTGGACGCCGCGACAAGCCCATGGCATCCTCGCGGCCGTTTTCCATCCAAGGGGTTTCGGTCGCTTGATTCGCTTCGAGAACGTCGGCCTGCGCTACGGTAAGGGACCGGAGGTGTTGCACGACATCTCGTTTCATCTGGAATCGGGCTCGTTCCATTTCCTGACCGGTCCGAGCGGTGCCGGCAAGTCGACGCTCCTGAAGATGATGTATTTGGCGCTTAAGCCGAGCCGGGGCGCGATCTCCCTCTTCGGTGGCGACATTTCCAAGGTCTCGCGCCGCGAGTTGCCGGAGATGCGCCGCCGCATCGGCGTGGTATTCCAGGACTTTCGCCTGCTCGACCACCTGAGCGTGCTGGAGAACGTGGCCCTTCCGCTCAGGATCTCGGGCCAGGCGGAATCGCGGATCCACGGCCACGCCACCGAGATGTTGGAATGGGTCGGCCTCGGCGACCGGCTGGCCGCCTCGCCGACGACGCTCTCGGGTGGCGAGCAGCAGCGCGTCGCGATCTGCCGCGCCGTGGTGGCGCAGCCGAGCCTGATCGTCGCCGACGAGCCGACCGGCAACGTCGACGACGCCATCGGCAACCGGCTGATCCGGCTTTTTGAAGAGTTGCACCGGATCGGCACGACGATCGTCGTCGCCACCCACAACCAGCCGCTGATCTCCCCCTTCGACCACCCGCGCCTGCATCTGGAGGATGGCACCCTGACCTTAGGCGACGATGGGTCGCGTGGCGCGGCGGAGGCCAGCGGATGAACGCGGCCTACCGCCTCATCCCCGACGACACGGGGGCCGGGCGTTTCCTCCCCTGGGTGGTCGCGGTCATGGCCTTCCTCGCCACCCTGGCCATTTCGGGCGGGCTGGCACTCGATTCGGGGGTGCGCGGCTGGAAATCGGGGCTGGAGGGTCATGTGACGGTCGAGGTTCCGGCCGGCCGGGGCGCCGACCTCGAGGCCCGCGTGGCGAAAACGCTCGACGTGCTGAGGGGTACCGCCGGCGTGCGCGGCGCCCGGGCGCTGGACGATGAGGAGCACGCGCGCCTGCTGGCCCCTTGGTTCGGGCCGGACAATCCGGTCAGCGACCTGCCCATCCCCCGCCTGATCGACGTGGAACTGGACGTGGGCCACCGGCTCGACTTCACCTATCTCGCCCGCCGCCTGGGTCAGGCGGTGCCCGGCGCGCGGCTGGACGATCACAAGGTCTGGGTGGCCCAGTTGATCCGCCTCGCGCGCGGAGTCCAATTCGTCGCCGCCGCGACGGTGGTCTTGATCGCGGGCGCGCTGGCCGCCGTGGTCATCTTCGCCGTCCGGGCCATGCTTTCGGTGCATCACGCGATCGTCAGCCTGCTGCACGTCATGGGCGCGCGGGATGCCTATATCGCACGACAGTTCCAGAATCACGCCATGTGGATGGGCCTCAAGGGCGGCCTCTTGGGCCTGGCGCTCGCGGCGCTGACGCTCTACGCGCTCAGCCGGATGGTGGCGCGGCTGCAGGCCCCGCTGCTGGATCAGCTCTCGATCAGCGCGACGACCATGATGGTGCTGGTGCTGGTACCCGTCGCCAGCACGGCAATCGCCTATCTAACGGCGCGCCTTACCGTGCTCGGGGCGCTCGGGCGGATGCCCTGATGGCGCGGGGAAGGGGTCGGACGTCGACGACCCGGCGCATCCTCCTCTGGCTGAGCGCGCTGGTGGTGCTCTGGCTCGGCGGTTTCCTGCAATTCATCTCGGGCCTGCCGGCGGACCCAGTGGACGATGGACGAAATACCGACGCGATCGTGGTGTTGACCGGTGGCACCTTCCGCATCTCCGAGGGGCTCGATCTGTTGGAGACGGGCCGGGCGAATCGGATGCTGATATCCGGTGTCGACCGTGGCACCGGCCTCGCCGATCTGCGCCAACGGAGTAGCGCCAAGGCCGAAACCTTCGCCTGTTGCGTGGCGCTCGGCCACGAAGCGCGCGACACCAAGGGGAACGCCGTCGAAACCGCGATCTGGATGCGCGACGCGGGTTTCCGAAGCCTCCGGCTGGTGACGGCCAACTACCACATGCCGCGCGGCCTGCTGTATTTCCGCAATCGCATGCCGGATTTCGAGATCGTCGCCCACCCGGTCTTCCTCGACGCAGTGCGGCTGCGGAGTTGGTGGCGCCATTCCGGGACCGCGCGACTGCTGGCGGATGAATTCAACAAATATCTCTTGGCATTGGTGACCGTGCGACTCGCCGGCGCCGAGACGGCGGAAGGATAGGGCGAGGGACCGGGCGCATGATCATTGTCCGTTCCGTCGCCTTCAACCTGGCCTTTTACCTCTGGACCACGGTGATGGTGCTGGCCTATGTGCCCGGCCTCTGGATGTCCCATCGGGTGACCGTTTCGGGGCAGCGCCGCTGGGCTCGGCACATGGTCTGGCTGATGCGGCGCCTCGCCGGCATCGAGGTCGAAATCCGGGGCGGGGCGAATCGGCCGGAAGGCGGCCACCTGATTGCCGCCAAGCACCAGTCGGCCTGGGACACGCTGATCTGGCACCTGATCGTCGACGACCCGGCCGTGGTGATGAAGCAGGAGTTGCTGGCGATCCCGCTCTACGGCGCCTATTGCCGAAAATCGCGGATGATCCCGGTCGACCGCCGGGGCGGGCCCGCGGCGCTCCGCCGGATGATCGAGACGGCGAGGCGGGCCGGCGCCGAGGGACGCCCCATCATCATCTTCCCCCAGGGCACCCGCGCCGCGCCGGACGCGGGCGTCGACCAGTTGCCCTACCAGCCGGGGGTCGTCGCCCTCTACCGGGGCCTCGACCTCGCCGTCGTGCCGGTCGCCCTCAACTCCGGGCTTTATTGGCCGCGCCGTAGCTTCCTCCGCCGGCCGGGACGGATCGTTCTCGAATATCAGTCGCCGATCCCGCCAGGCCTCGATCGGCGCGCCTTCATGGCGGCGCTGGAGGCGAGCATCGAGGAGGCCACCGCCCGCCTGGTGGCGGAGGGCCGCGCGGAGTTCGGTGGATAACCTCGTTGATAACTTTCGGACAAGCCGTGGATGAATCGGGTCCGTCCGCCGAGCCGGCGATGCTGGGCCATGTGGATTATGGGGATATACCCCGACTCCTCAGAGACCCGAAAAAAGCTCTGGCAATCCGGCCGTTGATCGATTCTTCTCGGGGGCATGATTCGCGGTGGATTTCTGAGTGCCAAGGAGCGGGGGGCCCTGAGGGCGGTGATGGGGCACCCGAGCGAGAGCCATGGGGTGGCCCGGCGGGCGAACGCCGTTCTGCTGCTGGATGACGGCCTGAGCTGTGCCGAGGTGGCGCGGGTGCTCTACCTCGACGACGACACGGTGCGGACTTGGTTCAAGCGCTACCGCGCGGGCGGTCTGGATGAATTGACGCTGTTCGACTGGCCCGGCGGGCCGGGCCATCTGAGCCGGGAGCAAGAGGCGGACCTTTCGGCGCATCTGGGCGAACGGCTTTACCGCGACACGGGCGAGGTGGCGGCGCATATCGCGGCGACCTGGGGGGTGATCTACAGCCATTCCGGCTGCATCAAGCTGATGCATCGCCTGGGCTTCGAATACAAGCGCCCGGAAAGCCTGCCGGCCCAGGCCGACGAGGCCGAGCAGGCCGCCTTCATCGAGGCTTATGACAAGTTGCTCAACGGCCTGGAGGCCGACGAGGTGGTCTACTTCGCCGATGCGGTGCACCCGGAATACCAGTCGCGTCCAGTCCATGGCTGGGTCAAAAAAGGCGACAAGGTGGCGCTGAGGCGGACCTCGGGACGCCAGCGCATCAACCTCCACGGCGCGCTCAATCTGGAGAATTTCCACTGCCCCTTGGTCCAGGCCGAGCGGATCAACGCCGCCTCGACCATCGCGCTGTTCGAGAAGCTGGAGGCCGACAACCCCGGAAAGAAGCGGATCTACGTCTTCGCCGACAATGCCCGCTATCACCATGCCCGCCTGGTCCGACAATGGCTGGAGAGGCCGGGTTGCCGCATCAAGCTGATCTTCCAGCCCGCCTACGCCCCCCACCTCAACGCCATCGAGCGATTATGGGGCGTCATGCATCGCGAGGTGACCCACAACAGGTTCTACGCCAACTTCGACCTCTTCACCAAAGCGATCGATCACTTCTTCAAGCAACGCCTGCCACGAGAGTGGACGACTTGGCGCGACACCATAACCGACAATTTCCGTATCATCTCGCACCGGGATTTTCGGGTTCTGGAGTGATCCGAGTATCAATGTAAATATTTACGTCGAATCAGAACCTTACATTCCATATTTGATGGCACGGATTACAGTACGAAACAAGAACATTGACCAAGCCACGATCGCGCCCTAAAGTGGTTCGTCGTGCCCGCGCGCGGCGGCCTTTCGCCAATTCCGGCAGCCGCTCGGTGCCCCGCCACCCCATTGGAGCTCCCTCGCCATGCCCACCGTCTCGCCAATTTCGCAGCAGATCTGGGACATGAAGTACCGCTTCAAGGGCGCGGACGGCACGCCGATCGACAACGCGATAGAGGACAGTTGGCGGCGCGTCGCCCGCGCGCTCGCGGTCGTGGAGACGGAGCCCGAACTCTGGGAAGACCGCTTCGCCCGGGCGATGGCCGACTTCAAGCTGCTACCGGCCGGCCGCATCCTGGCCGGCGCTGGCACCGATCGCCGCGTGACCCTGTTCAACTGCTTCGTCATGGGCGCGATCCCGGACGACATGACGGGGATCTTCGAGCATTTGAAGGAAGCCGCGCTCACCATGCAGCAGGGCGGCGGCATCGGCTACGACTTTTCGACGCTCCGGCCCAAGGGCGCGCCGGTCAAGGGCGTCGGCGCCGACGCCTCCGGCCCCCTCACCTTCATGGATGTCTGGGACGCCATGTGCCGCACCATCATGAGCGCCGGCCACCGCAGGGGCGCGATGATGGCTACCATGCGCTGCGACCACCCGGATATCGAGGCCTTCATCGAGGCCAAGCGAGACGCGGGCCGGCTGCGCATGTTCAACCTCTCGGTCCTGGTCACCGATGGCTTCATGGAAGCCATCGCCATGGACGAGGGCTGGGATCTCGAATTCGATGGCCGGACCTACAAGACGGTGCGGGCCCGCGAGCTCTGGGACCGCATCATGCGGGCGACCTACGCCTACGCCGAACCGGGCGTGATCTTCATCGACCGGGTCAACCGGCGCAACAACCTCGCCTATTGCGAGACCATCGCCGCGACCAACCCCTGCGGCGAACAGCCGCTGCCGCCCTATGGCGCCTGCTTGCTGGCCTCGATCAACCTGGCGAGCCAGGTGGCGGAACCCTTCGAGGCCGAGGCGGAGATTCCCGAGGGCGCGCTGGAGGCGGTGGTGGATACCGCCGTCCGGATGATGGACAACGTGGTCGATGTCTCGGAATTTCCCTTGCCCGAACAGCGGGCCGAGGCGGTGGCCAAGCGGCGCATCGGCCTCGGCGTTACCGGACTGGCGGACGCGCTGATCTTCTGCCGGGCGCGCTACGGTTCGGCTCGGGGCATCGAGCTGACGGAGAACTGGTTGGACCGCATCCGCCGCGCCGCCTACCGGGCGAGCGCGCGCCTCGCGGCCGAGAAGGGCCCCTTCCCCGCCTATGTGGCGGAAGACTTCCTCGCCTCCCCCAACGTCCAGGCGCTGGACGAGGAGACCCGGGCGCTCATCGCGGAACACGGCATCCGCAACGCCACGCTCACCTCGATCGCGCCGACCGGCACGATCTCGATCCTGGCCGACAACATCTCCAGCGGGATCGAGCCGGTCTTCAGCTTCACCTACACCCGCCATGTCCTGCTTCCCGACGGCGAGCGGCGGGAGGAACAGGTGAGCGATCACGCCTACCGGCTCTACCGTGCCCGCTTCGGCGAGGCGGCCGCGCTCCCCGACTATTTCGTCGACGCCCAGCGCCTGGCGCCCGCCGATCACGTCGCCATGCAGGCGGCGGCGCAGAAATTTATCGACACCTCGATCTCCAAGACCATCAACTGCCCGGCCGACATCTCTTTCGAGGCGTTCCGCGAGGTCTACCGCCTCGCCTACGATGGCGGGTGCAAGGGTTGCACCACCTATCGGCCGAACGACGTCACCGGCGCGGTACTGGAGGCCGCGCCCCACGAGGACGGGGCGGCGCCCAGCCAGGCGGAGCTGCCGCTGGCGGCGCCGGCGGCCAAGCCGCGCGATCCTTTCGATGCGGGCGGGGTCGTCTACATGACCCAGCCGCTCGACCGGCCGGAGGCGCTTCCCGGCAACACCTACAAGATCGCCTGGCCGGAAAGCGACCACGCCATCTACATCACCATCAACGACATCGTGCAGGACGGCCGCCGCCGGCCCTTCGAGGTCTTCATCAACTCCAAGAACATGGAGCATTACGCCTGGACGGTCGCCTTGACGCGGATGATTTCCGCCGTGTTCCGCCGGGGCGGCGACGTCTCATTCGTGGTCGAGGAGTTGAAGGCCGTGTTCGACCCGCGCGGCGGCCACTGGATGGGCGGGCGCTACGTCCCCTCCCTCCTCGCGGCGATCGGCGAGGTGATCGAGACCCACATGATCGCCATCGGCTTCCTGCCCGACCCCAAGGCGGCGGCGCCCAACACGTCGACGGCGGTGGTGGCGCTCCCGGTCGGCGAGGCACGCGGCCGCGGCCGCGGCTGCCCCCGCTGCGGCCAGCCGGGCCTGATCGTGCAGGAGAACTGTGACCTCTGCACCAGCTGCGGCTATTCGAAGTGTGGGTGAAGGCGCGGCAGAAAGCTCAATACCGCAACCCCATAATTTTCGCGCCATCCAAAAACGGCGCAGACTGTGTGAAAACTCGGGCGGCGGCTCGGCCGGGATCGGAGTTCGCCCGTATTCGCGGTGATTGCGCACGATTTGCCGATTTGGCGCTCGGAGGCGATCCCGAAGGGGCTCGGGACCTCTCGGGGAGCGGTTCAGGGGCGGTTTTGAGTGCGGAGGCGCCTTCTCAGGCCCTCGCCGCATCGATCAGGGCGGGCACGCCCACCAGATTGATCGCTCGACGGATGTTGTAGGCGAGCGCGGTCAGAGAGAATTCGCCGCGCACGTTCTCCAGCCGGCGCATCAGGAAGGCACCTTGGCCCATCCATTGCTTTATCGAGCCGAAAGGATGCTCGACGCTCTCCCGGCGCTCGTCGACGATGCCCGGTCGTGCCGCCAGCCGCGCCGCCATGCGCTCTAGAATGGCTTCGTTCTCGTATCGCGTGACCTTTCGGAATGTACTTTTAGTGCAGCGCGAAATTAGCCCGCAATCCCTACAGGCCGCGCGGTTGGCATAGACGGTAACGAATGTGTCCCGGACCTTGCTCTTGCCTTGCACCGTCAGCCGCCGGCCACCGGGGGATGTCCCGAGTCATGTTGAAAAGTTGAGGTAGGCGTCGTTCGCCTGGAGCCGTTAGGCTCCGGGTTGTAGGCGGCGCTGCAAAAATGCTCCACGCGAGGCGGCCGGGTAGTCCGGTTGCGGCGGCGCGAAGATGCGCCAGTGATCGTCCCCTGTTGTTAGCGACGGGGGGCAGGAGATGTATGGCGTGGAGTTGTATGCGCAGGTTCGGCTGGCAGTTGTCGATGAGGGGCTGAGCCACCGTGAGGCGGCGCGGCGGTTTGGCATCGACCGCCGGACGGTGAAGAAGATGCTGAGCTACTCGGCGCCGCCGGGGTATCGGCGGACGATGCCGGTGAGACGGCCGAAGCTGGAAGAGTTCACGGCGGTCATCGACGCGATCCTGTCGGCGGACCGGGATGTGCCGCGCAAGCAGCGGCACACGGCACAACGGATCTTCGAGCGGCTTCGGGACGAGCACGGCTTCACCGGCGGCTACACCATCGTGAAGGACTACGTCCGCGCTCAGCGGCAGTCGACACGCGAAGCCTTCGTGCCGCTGCATCACCCGCCGGGCCATGCCCAGGCAGACTTTGGCCAAGCGGTGGTCGATCTGCGTGGCAAGCGGGAGAAGGTCCACTTCTTCTGCTTTATCTTGCCCCATTCGAACGCCTGGTTCGTGAAGGCCTACCTGCGGGAGACGACGGAGGCTTTCCTGGACGGGCACGTCAGCGCCTTCGCCTTCTTCGGCGGGATCCCTCGATCGATCCTGTACGACAACACGACGCTGGCGGTGGCGCGGATCATGGGCGACGGCGAGCGCCGCCGCACCCAGGCCTTCTCGCATCTGCAGTCGCACTATCTGTTCCGCGACCGCTTCGGCCGGCCCGGCAAGGGCAACGACAAAGGGAAGGTCGAGGCGCTGGTGAAGACGGCGCGGCGCAAGTTCTTCGTGCCGATCCCAAAGGTGCGGGACCTGGACGCCCTGAACGAACAGCTGATGGCGGGTTGCCTGGCGCGTCTCGACGCCCTGGAGGAAGGCGAGAAGGCAACGGCGCTGCTGGCCGACCTCGAGGCTTTGCGCGATCTACCGGCCGTCCCCTTCGAGGCTTGTGAGCAACATCCCGGGCAGGTCTCCTCGATGGCCTTGGTGCGCTACCGGCTGGTGGATTACTCGGCGCCGACGGTCCACGCCTACAAGGACGTGATGGTCAAGGGCTATGTCGACCGGGTCGAGATCACTCTCGGCGCCGAGATCATCGCCCGTCATCCCCGCTCCTATGTGCGTGGCGACGTGGTCTACGACCCGCTGCACTATCTGTCTTTGCTGGAGAAGAAGCCGGGTGCCCTGGATCAAGCGGCCCCGCTGCTGGGGTGGAAGCTGGATCCCGCCTTCGACGAGCTGCGCCATCTCCTCGAAGCCCGCTTCGGCCATCGCGGCAAGCGGGAGTACATCCAGGTGCTGCGCCTGTTGGAGGACTTCCCCGAGAGCCAGGTGAGGGTGGCGGTGCGCGAGGCGGTGAAGCGGCGCCTGGTCGGCTTCGATGCCGTCAAGCATCTGCTCCTGGCCCGGATCGAGAGGCGACCGGCCCACCTGGACTTCTCTCGCTATCCTCACCTCCCCCAGCCCTTTGTCGCCGCGACACGGATCGCCGATTACGCAACCTTGCTGGCGGGAGGCGCCGGACATGGCTGAAGCCCCACGCCTCCTGCTCGATCACCAACTGAAGAGCCTGAAGCTGCCGACCGTCCTGCGCGAGTACGACAAGCAGGCGCGGATCGCGGCCGGCGACGGCGTCGACCATGTCGGCTATCTCGCCCGGCTGACCGAGCTGGAGCTGATCGACCGAGAGCGCCGGTTGGTCGAGCGGCGCATCAAGCAAGCCAGGTTCCCCATCGTCAAACAGCTCGAGAGCTTCGACTTCAAGGCCGTGCCGGAACTCAACAAGATGCTGGTGCTGGACCTGGCCCGGGGCGAGTACGTCGCGCGGCGGGAGAACGTGATCCTGCTCGGCCCCTCCGGTGTCGGCAAAACCCACATCGCGCTCGCCCTCGGACTGGCCGCCTGCCAGAAGGGCCTGAGCGTCCGCTTCACCACCGCTTCCCAGCTGGTGCATGAGCTGATGGAGGCCCGCGACGAGAAGAGGCTGCTCCGCCTCCAGGCCCAGCTCGCCAAGGTCAATCTCCTGATCGTCGACGAGCTCGGATACGTCCCGCTGTCGCAGACCGGGAGTGAGCTGCTGTTCGAGATCTTCAGCCAGCGCTACGAGCGCGGCGCCACCATCGTCACCTCAAACTTGCCCTTCCAGGAATGGACCTCCGTCTTCGCCAGCGAACGCCTCACCGGCGCGCTGCTCGACCGGATCACCCACCATGTCCATATCCTGGAGATGAACGCAGAAAGCTACCGGCTCAAGCAGAGCCGATCGCGACGACGACACCCTTCCCAATAATCTCGCTTCCTCCCCCGCTTGCCCACGTGGGTCCACAGGAACCTCCCACGCGCGGGCCGCCGATTGCCCATTGAAAGGCACGTCGCCCCGCGCGCGGGTCCCTCCTATGGACTACGTGGACAAGCTGCCACCGAGCCACTGGTACATTGTTACGCCGCCGCCCTGGCCCATATTCCGGCCGCCGTTGACACTCCGGGTGCTTAATCCGATTAGGAGAACGACGCCATGAGCGAGACTACACGGAACGCGCCTTCCTCCAAAGCCCTGGAACATCCATTGCCGATGCCGGTGCCGCCGCTATCGGATGCCTACAAGGATCTTCGCGTGAGCGTCGATCGCTTCTGCCTTCTGGCCGGCATCGAGGCGCTGGCCGAGATGCTGGCGGCGGACGCGGAGGCCGTGTGCGGCCCGCGTCATGCCCGCACGGCCGAGCGCCGGGGCCATCGCTGGGGCACGACCACGAGCGAGCTGGCCTTCCAGGGGGCGAGGGTGAAGCTCGAGCGCCCCCGGGTGCGCGAGCCGGGCGGCGGGGAGCTGAGTTTGCCGAGCTTCGAGCTGATGTCGGATCCCGAGCTGCTGCACGCCTGGGCGATGAACCTGATGGTGATGAACGTCTCGACCCGCAAGTATGGCCGCGCGGTGCGTCTGCCGGCGGACGCGGGCGGCGATCTGCCGTCGGCGGCGGGGGACGGGAGTTCGAAGTCGGCGGTCTCGCGCCGCTTCGTGGCCCTGACGCGCTCGAAGCTGAAGGCTTGGCTGGCGAGCCGGCTGGAGGAACTGGATCTTCTGGTCGTCCAGATCGACGGGCTTCATGTCGGCGATCACGTGATGGTGGCGGCGATCGGTATCGACGCGGGCGGCGAGAAGCACGTGCTGGGCCTGGCCGAGGGCGCGACGGAGAACACGGCCACGGTGCAAGCCCTGCTCGACAACCTGATCGATCGCGGCCTCGATCCCGAGCGCCCCCGGCTCTACATCGTCGACGGCGCCAAGGCGCTCTCCAAGGCGATCCGGCGGAGCTTCGGGCATGCGGCGCTGATCCAGCGTTGCCAGGTGCACAAGGGGCGCAACATCACAGACCGGCTGGACGAGAGCCTGCACGCGGGCGTCCGCAAGGCCTTGCGCCAGGCCTGGGACCAGGGCGACGCGGACAAGGCCGAGCGGCTCTTGCGCAATCTCGCCCGCCGCCTGGAACACGATGCGCCCGGCGTCTCCGCCACCATCCTGGAGGGCCTCGACGAGATCCTCACCGTCATCCGCCTCGGCCTGCCCCCGGAACTCCGCCGCGCGCTGGCCTGCACCAACGCGATCGAGAACGCGCTGGGCACGGTCAGGACCGTGCAACGCAACGTCAAGCGCTGGCGCAACGCCGAGATGGCGCTGCGCTGGACCGCCGCCGGCCTTCTGGAGGCCAAGAAAACCTTCCGCCGCCTCAAGGCCTACAGGCAACTCCCCGTCCTCCACGCCGCCTTGCGTGACGCCGTCGAGAAGGCAAAACGAAAGGCCGCCATTGAAGACATCGACGAGGCCGCGTAGCCTCGAAATCACACGATGCCTACCTCGCCCTTTTCAACATCGGGCGGGACATCGCCGCCCGTCGCCTTGGGGCCCACCCGCTCGAAGCCGGCGGCGGCCAAGTCAAGGCCGTCAACGAAGGCGTCGATGAAACGGACCGGGTGGTCCGCTCCCACATAGTCGTCCACCGCCTCCGGCAGGAGCAGTACCTGCGAGCGGTCAATGCCAGGAATGTGTGCCATGGCGAATCATAACATCGTCATGGGCCCCCGGAATCCCTCCCGAGGAGTTTTCACACAGTCTGGGTGGTTTTCGGGAGACGGCCGACCTCTAGGAAAACTGTCATTCTTATCTTTCATGAACCCCAACCAAAACCGTTCGATGTTCGGTCACGTTTTGGTACGCTGGGCACATGATCTTCGGATACGCCCGCGTCTCGACCCTTGGTCAAAGCCTCGATGCACAGGTCGACGCGCTCGCCGATGCAGGCGCCAAGCGAATTTTCGAAGAGAAGGTCGGTAGCAAAGGCGCTCATCGGCCGGAACTTGACAGGCTTCTCGACCAGCTACGGCCGGGCTATGCGGTCGTCGTCACCAAGTATGACCGCCTCGCGCGTTCCCTCAAGGACCTGATCGACACCATCGAGACGATCCGCCGACAGGGCGCCGATTTCCGTTCGCTCGCGGAGAGGATCGACACGACGACTTCGGCCGGGCGCCTGGCCTTCCATGTCTTCGGCTCGATCGCCGAGTTCGAGCGGGAGCGGATCGTCGAGCGCACCCGGGAAGGCCTCGCCGCCGCCCGACGACGCGGCCGAGTCGGCGGCCGTCCGCCGGCCCTCTCACCGAATCAGAAGGTTGAGGTTTGCCGCATGCGCGACCAGGAGGGGCGGCCGGTGAGTGAGATCGCCCGCCTGTTCAACGTCAGCCAACAGACCGTGCGACGCGCGAACTAGAGGCCCGCCCCTTCCCCGGCGCGGCGATTGGGTTAGATTGTCGCATGTGATTGCGGGAGATTTCGACGATGCGGATCGAGGGCAAGGTCGCGGTCGTCACGGGTGCGGCGAGCGGGATCGGCCGGGCGTTGGCGCGGCGCTTCAAGGCCGAGGGAGCGGCGGGGCTGGCGCTCGCCGACCTGAAGGAAGGTCCCCTGGCCGAGGTCGCCGCCGAAGTCGGCGGCATCGCCGTGCCGGCGGACGTCTCGCGGGAAAGCGACATCGCCAATCTGGTCGCGCGCGCGCAGGCCGAGATCGGGCCGATCGACATCTTCTGTTCCAACGCCGGCATCGCGCGGATGGGCGACGCGGACGCGCCCGACGCGGACTGGGCGGCCAACTGGGACATCCACGTGATGGCGCATGTATACGCCGCCCGCGCCGTGATCCCCGGCATGATCGCGCGGGGCGGCGGCTATCTGGTCAACACGGCGTCGGCCGCCGGCCTGCTGACCCACATCCATTCGGCCACCTATTCCGTCACCAAGCACGCCGCCTTCGCCTTCGCCGAATACCTCTCGATCGCGCACGGGAACGACGGCATCAAGGTTTCCGTGCTCTGCCCCCAGGCGGTCAGGACCGCCATGACCCAGGGGCGCGAGGCCGGCGTCGCCAGCGTCGACGGCATGATCGAGCCGGAGGAGCTGGCCGACTGCGTGGTGGAGACCATGGACCGGGAGGCGTTCCTGATTCTGCCGCACCCCCAGGTGCTGGACTACATGCGGCGCAAGACCAGCGACTACGACCGCTGGCTCGGCGGCATGCGGCGGATGCGCGGCAAATACGAAAAGGTTTGAGGGAAAGACGCATGAAGATCGACGGCAAGGTCGTGGTGGTGACCGGGGCGGCGGGCGGCATCGGCCAGGCGTTGGCACGCCGCTTCAAGGCGGAAGGCGCCGAGGGCGTGGCGCTGGCCGACCTTCACGCCGAACCGTTGGAGGCGCTCGCAGGCGAAATCGGCGGCCTCGTGGTGGCAACTGACGTCACCAAGGAAAGCAATATCGCCGAACTGGTCCGGCTGACCGAGGCCGAGTTCGGCCCGATCGACGTTTTCTGTTCGAACGCCGGCATTTTGACGCTCGGCGACGAAGACTCGTCCGATGCCGACTGGGCGCGAAACTGGAACGTCCACGTCATGGGCCACGTCTACGCCGCCCGCGCGGTAATCCCGGGCATGATCGCGCGCGGCGGCGGTTACCTGGTCAACACCGCGTCCGCCGCCGGCCTGCTGAGCCACATGCTGTCGGCCACCTATACCGTCACCAAGCACGCCGCCGTCGCCTTCGCCGAATACCTCTCCATTGCCCACGGCGACCAGGGCATCAGGGTCTCCGTGCTCTGCCCGCAAGCCGTGCGCACCCCGATGCTGAACGGGCCGGACGCCGAGGTCGCCAGCCTCGACGGCGTCGTCGAGCCCGACGAACTGGCCGCGTGCGTCATCGAGACCATGGAGCGGGAAGACTTCCTCATCCTGCCCCACCCCAAGGTCGCCGACTACATGGCTATGAAAACCGGCGACCACGACCGCTGGCTGAAGGGCATGGGGCAGATGCGGCAAAAGTTCGCGGCCGGCTGAGGCGGAACGGAGCGATAACTTGACTGCGATCGACCACATCCAGCTCGACGCGCTCGGCGGCGCCAGCGGCGACATGTTCCTCGCCGCGCTGCTGGACATGCGGCCCGATCTCGCCGAAGGCTGCTTCGAGGCCATGCGCGCCGCCGGCCTGCCCCGGGATTGGGCCGTCGCCCTCACGCCCCATGGCGACGGCACGCTGACCGGGTCGCGCGTCGCCATCACCCCGCCGGCGGACGGCAAGTCGCGCCCGAGCGGCCACTTCGCCGAGATCCGCGCCCGGCTGCGGGCGGCCGACCTGGCGCCCGAGGTCCGGGCGCGGGCGATCGCCATCTTTACCCTGCTGGCCGAGGCGGAGGCCGAGGTGCACGGCGTCGAGATCGACCGGGTGCACTTCCACGAGATCGCCGATTGGGATTCGGTCGCCGACATCACGGGCGCCGCCTGGCTGATCGAGGCGCTCGGCGCCGGGAGCTGGTCGCTCTCCCCGCTTCCGCTCGGCGGCGGCCGGGTGCGGACGGCGCATGGTCCCCTGCTCGTCCCGGCACCGGCGACGGCCAAGCTGCTGCGTGGCCTCGAGGTCATCGACGACGGTATCGGCGGGGAACGGGTGACGCCGACGGGCGCGGCGATCCTGCGCCATCTGGCGCCCGCGCCGCGCCCGCGAGACGCCACGACCTTGCTGGCGGAGGGCACCGGCTTCGGTACCCGGACGCTGCCCGGCCTCTCCAACGTGTTGCGGGCCGTCGCCTTCGGCGCGGGCGAGGCGCTGGACGGGGACGATACCGTCGCCGTCATCTGCTTCGAGGTCGACGACCAGACGGCGGAGGATCTCGCGGTCGGACTCGACCGCCTGCGCGCGCTGCCGGGCGTGCTGGACGTGCGCCAGACGGCGACGCTGGCCAAGAAGGGACGGCTCGCCACCTCGGTCCAAATCCTGGCCGCGCCCGCGGCCCGCGAAAGCGTGACCGAGACCTGTTTCCTCGAAACGACGACCATCGGCCTCCGCTGGCGGCTGGAAAACCGCGTGATCCTGCCGCGACGAATCCACGACGCCGAGGGGCCCATCCCGGTTAAGATCGTCGAACGCGGTGCCGCCGGCCGAAGCGCCAAGGCGGATATCGACGCGGTCGCGGGCCGCGACGATGGGCACGGCGAACGCACCCACGCCCGGCGCGGGGCGGAGCGAGCGGCGCTGGAGGACGAGGATGACTGAGATAACGGCGCTCGATCGATTGGAAGCGGTGCTTGGCGGGACGGCGCCGATGGCCCTCGCCGTCAGCGGCGGGGTCGACAGCCTGACGCTCGCCCATGTCGCCCACCGGGCGGCGGCCGGCCGCGCCACGGTCTATCACGCCACTTCTCCCGCCGTGCCACCCGAGGCGACGTCGCGCGTCCGCCGCCACGCAACTCACTTCGGCTGGCGGCTCCAGGTGATCGACGCGGGCGAATTTCACGATCCCGACTATCTCGCCAATCCGGTGAACCGCTGCTTCTTCTGCAAGACCAATCTCTACGGCACGATTCGCGCCCGGACCGGCGACACGATCGCGTCGGGCACCAACACCGACGACCTCGGGGATTATCGCCCGGGCCTGATCGCCGCCAAAGAGCAAGCCGTACGCCACCCCTTCGTGGAGGCCGGCATCGACAAGGCCACGGTCCGCGCCATCGCGCGGCGGCTGGGCCTGGACGATATCGCCGAGCTGCCGGCCGCGCCCTGCCTCTCCAGCAGATTGGAGACCGGGACGCGGGTCACCGCCGGGCGGCTGGCGACGGTGCACGGCGTCGAAAGGCTGCTGGAGGAATCGCTGCAGCCGGCGACCGCGCGCTGCCGCATCCTCCGCGACGGGATCCGGATCGAACTCGACTCGGCGAGCCTGGAGCGCGCCACCGGCCCGGCGGGCGTGGCGCTTCGCCAACGGATCGAGGCGCTGGCCGGCACGGTGCCGAGCTACGAGGCCTACCGGCGCGGCAGCGCCTTCATCGGGGCCGACAAAGATGGCCGGTGACGGCACCGAGGCGGGCCTGACCTTCGACTTCGCCCGTGGGCGCCGGATCGGCATCGCCGAGGCCGTGCTGGCCGAGGGCAAGTCGCCGGCCCAGATCAGCGCTCTGATCGATGCCTCGCGGGCGCGCGGCGGCGCGCTGCTGGTGACCCGGATCGATGCGGAAACCTTCGAATCCCTGGGTCCGGCCGCCGCCGGCCTCGACTTCGATCCCCTCTCCCGGACCGCCATCCTCGGCCCCTGGTCTGCGCCCGAGGGGCCGCCGGCGCTGGCCGTGGTGACCGCCGGCACCTCCGACCTCGCCATCGCGGGCGAGGCGGCGCGCACGCTGGCCTTCCACGGCGTCGCCAGTACCACCATCTCCGACATCGGCGTCGCCGGCCTCTGGCGGCTGGAGGCACGGCTCGACGAACTCCGCCGCTATCCGGTGCTGATCGTCGCCGCAGGCATGGACGGCGCCCTCTTCAGCGTGCTGGGCGGCCTCGTGCCTGGCGTGGTGATCGCGGTGCCGACGTCCACCGGCTACGGCGCCGCGCGCGGCGGCGAAACCGCGCTCGCCTCGGCGCTCGCCAGCTGCGCGCCCGGCGTCGTGGTGGTCAACATCGACTCCGGCTACGGCGCGGCGGCGGCGGCCATCCGGGTATTGAATGCCCGGGCGGGCGGCTGAACTCAACGCGCGGCGACGACGACGATCTCCACCAGGTCGTTCGGCGCCAGGTCGACGCCGATGCAGGCCCGCTGCGGCCAGTTGTCGGGGCCGATCCACTCGCACCAGACCTCGTCCATCTCGCCCTTTCGGCTGATGTCGGCGACGTAGACGGTGGCCTGCAGCAGCTTGGTCTTGTCGCTGCCGGCCTCGATCAGGCTCTCCTCGATATGCGCCAGCGCCGCCGTCGTCTGAGCCTTGAGGTCGGGGCCGGCGTGATTCGCCGTCGCCACCGCGAAAACCAGGCCACCGTGCGCGACGCAGCGGTTGCGGCCCCGGGCATGACCGGCAATGCGTAGAATTTCCATGACTTCGCTCCCCTCTTGGCTGATGATCCCCACCTCTTGTGCCAGTCGACATAATGTCGACTCGCCTGGCCGGCCCGCACCCCCCGCCCAACCAACCCAAGGGTACACTCCACGGGTGGTTGGGCCGGGGGTGCGGGCCGGCCAGGACTTCCGTCGATTGGTAATACCCGCCGAGACCCTCGCGACCAAGGACTTAGAACAGAGTTATGGCACTGGTGCGCCTGATGGATCGCCTGACGGGCGCCGTCGGCCTCGGCGGCGCCTGTCTCGTGCTGCCTCTCTTCGCCGTCATGGTCTGGGAGGTGCTGGCCCGTTTCTTCTTCAACCTGCCGACCTTCTGGGCCTATGAGCTCGCCTACATGATGACCGGGTCGCACTTCGCCCTGGGCGTCGCCTATGTGCTTCGCGAGGATGCCCACATCCGCATCGATTTTCTCTATGCCCGCTTCCCTCGGCGGGTGAAGAGGGCGGTCGACCTGGTGGCGATGGCGGGCCTCGTGCTGCCGGTGATCTGGTGGCTCACCTGGCGGCTGCTGGATACCGCCTGGACTGCGTTCTCAATCGGCGAGGTCTCGGGCGAGAGCGGCTGGAACCCGGTGATCTGGCCGCTCCGCGCCGTGGTCGCTTTCGGCTTCGTGGTCTTCAGCCTGCAGATTCTGGCCGAGATCGCGAAGGCCGCCCGCGTCGTCCTCGGCCGCAATTGCGAGGCGAGGGAGGCATGAGCGGCGGGTTGGCGCTTTGGATGTTCCCGGCGATGTTCGTCGTGATCTTCATGGGCGTACCGGTCGCCTTCGGCTTGATGGGCGTCGCCTTCGTCTTCGGCATCTTCGTGCTGGGCGAACCGGCGGTCTACATGTATGCCCACAAGGTGCAGGACATCTCGTCCTCCCACATCCTGGCCGCCGCCCCTCTTTTCATCTTCATGGGCGCGATGCTGGAACGCTCGGGCATCGCCAACAAGCTGTTCGAGGCGATCCACCTCTGGACCCGCAGGCTGCCGGGCGGGCTCGCCATCGGCACGATCCTGATGTGCGTCGTCTTCGCCGCCTCCAGCGGCGTCGTCGGCGCGACGGAGACGGTAGTCGGCATGCTGGCGATCCCGGTGATGATGCGCCACGGCTACGACCGGGGGCTGATCGCCGGCACGATCTGCGCTGGCGGCTCGCTCGGCTCGATCATCCCGCCCTCGGTGCTGGTAGTGATCCTGGCGACCGTCGCCGACCTCGGCATCGGCGAACTCTTTACGGCGATGCTGCTCCCCGGTCTGATCCTGGCCGGGCTCTACATCGTCTACATCCTCTTCCGTTGCACGCTGCAACCCTCGGCCGGGCCGCGCCTGCCGCCGACGGCGGACGACCCGCCCTTCCTCGAAAAGCTCCGGATCACGCTCATCGCCTTCCTGCCGCCGCTGGCGCTGATCGCCGGCGTCCTCGGCTCCATCATCCTCGGCATCGCCGTGCCGACGGAGGCCGCGGCCGTGGGCGCCGCCGGAAGCCTGATCCTGACCGTCATCTACGGCAACTATAGCCACCGGGTGCTGAAAGAGGCGATGGTGAAAACCATCACCATCACGGCGATGATCCTGACCATCATCGTCGGCGGCACCATGTTCGGCGGCGTCTTCGTCGCCGCGGGCGGCCTGGTGCAGCTGGAGACGCTGATGGGCGGCCTCGGCCTCGGTGCCTGGGGCACGCTCTGGACGATCCTCGTCATCGTCTTCGTCGCCGGCTTCATCCTCGATCTCATCACCATCATGTTGATCATCGTGCCCTTCGCGATTCCGCTGATGGTCGGCTTCGGCTTCGACAAGATCTGGTTCGCGATCGCGCTGCTGATCATGATGCAGACCAGCCTGCTGACCCCGCCGATGGCCGGCGCCATCTTCTATCTCCGCTCGATCGCCCCGCCGGAGATCAGGCTCGTCGACATGTACACCGGGGTTATCCCCTTCATCGTGCTGCACTTCGCCGTCCTCGGCCTGATCATCTGGTTCCCGGATCTGGCGCTGTGGCTGCCCCGCGTCCTGCTCGGCTTCGATTGACCCGGCGGCGTGGCCGCTGGGCGCCGTCGGGGGAGCGGGCAGGCCAGGCGGTGCGGTGAACGCCGAAAATGATTTAGACTGCGCCCGCATATCAACCTGGGAGGAGGCGCGGCGATGATCGTCGAGGAACGGATTTACGAGATCGAAGTCGGCATGCTGCCGAAGATGCTGTCGCTCTACGAGGCCGAGGGCATGGAGGTCCAGAAGGAGATCCTGGGCAACATGGTCGGCTACTTCACCACCGATATCGGCGATCTCAACCTGCTGATCCACATGTGGGGCTACAAGGATCTGAACGACCGGGCCCGGCGGCGCACCAAGTTGTTCAAGAACAAACAGTGGCTCGGCTACGTGGCCCAGGTACGGCCCTGGATCAAGAGCCAGAAGAGCCGGATCCTGATCCCGGCGCCCTTCTCGCCGATCAAGTAGGCCGGCCGGATCGAGGCGAGCGGTGAGCGCGCGCCGCCTGCTGATCGTCGCGCACGGACCGTCGGCGAACACCGTCCGCCTGCGCGACGCGGCGGCGCGTGGCGCGCGCCACCCGGATATCTCCGGCGTCGACGTGGCCGTCAAGACACCGTTCGAGGCGGGACCCGAGGATGTGCTGGCGGCCGACGCCATCATCCTCGGGACCACCGAGAATCTGGGTTACATGAGCGGCGCGCTGAAGGATTTCTTCGACCGAACCTATTATTCCGTCCTGGAGGAAAAGCAGGGCCTGCCCTACGCCCTCTATATCCGCGCCGGCCACGACGGTACCGGCACCAGGCGCGGCGTCGAGACCATCATCACCGGGCTCAGATGGCGCGCGGTGAACGAGCCGGTCCTCTGTCGGGGCGAATGGCGGGAATTCTTCGTCGAACAGGTCGAGGAAGTCGGCACCCTGATGGCCGCCGGCCTGGACGCCGGAATTTTTTGACGCCGGCTAGGGTCTGTGGACATTCATTTGATTGTGGGGGATTCCCACGACGGAGAAATTCTGATTCAAGGTCCCAAAAGGGAGATGGGCCATGGATCGAAGTATCTTGAGCGACGAGCAATTCGAGAGGGTTGCGCCGCATCTGCCGGGGAAGGTCGGTGACCCTGGTCGGACGGCGAACAATCGGTTGTTTCTGGAAGCGGTGTTCTGGATTGCGCGCACCGGCGCGCCATGGCGCGACCTGGGGCCGAGGTTCGGGCTCTGGAACTCGGTCTACCGACGCTTCCGACGATGGGCGGAGAAAGGCGTATTCGAGAGTCTATTCAAGCTGTTGTCCCCCGACCCGGACTTCGAATACGCCATCATCGACGGCACCATCGTCCGGGTCCACCAGCATGGCACCGGCGCAAGGGGGGGACTCAAAATCAGGCCATCGGCCGATCGCGAGGCGGGCTGACGACGAAAATCGTCGCGCTCGTCGATGCGCTCGGCAACCTGACGCGCTTCCTGCTGCTTCCCGGCCAACGCCACGACAGCATCGGCGTTGCTCCGTTGATCGAGGGTATCGACTTCGAGGCCCTGCTGGCCGACAAGGCCTTCGACATCGACTGGATCCGCGCCGAACTGGACAGCCGAGGCGCCATGGCCGTCATTCCACCCAAGGCCGATCGGGTGCGCTCTATCCCGTGCGACTTCGCGATGTACAAATGGCGCCACCTCGTCGAGAATTTCTTCTGCGATCTCAAGCAGTTCCGGCGCATCGCCACGAGATACGAAAAAACCGACACGAGCTTTGCCGCGATGATACACCTCGCCGGCTGTCGCCTCGCACTAAAATGAATGTCCACAGGCCCTAGGGCAAGACCCCAAGGTGGGCGAGGAATTCGTCCCGACGAAGTAGGGCTCCGGCGTCCGAATATCTCCGAGGATCGATTTCGGCCGCTGGCGAGCCGCGACTTCCCGGGAACGCTTGCGGTTCGTCCCACGCGCCGAGGACGGCCGAAAAAGACCGGTCGATCACGAATAGGCCCATCGATACCGTGACCATTCCGATGGCGGATTGCAGCAGGCCGCGCGCCCGTGCCATCGCTTGCGCGGTGAAGGCCAGCGGAAACGCGTCCCACCGACCCCGAGGCCCGGATATTCAGAGCAAATCACCCCGGTCAAAACGGGTCAACCGGGCCGGCGCCGCCTCGAAAGCGAAGGGATTGAGCAACTGTCGTCGCCAGAGCGCGGCCGCCTCCGCGGACGTCAATTCGGCTTCGTCGACGACGCTCCCCCACGCCGCGCGGATCGTCTCGATTTGACGCTCGATCAGTTCGGATGCAGCTGCCTCGGACAAGCCGAACCGGCGGGCGGCGGCAAGGCAGTTGGCAATCGTGCGCAATCTGTTTTCACCGTTGATCAGCATCGCTTGGCTGGCTTCTCCGCCGGTTCGCGACCGCGGGCAGATGTCGTAGGCGGGCGCCGCCGATCGAACTTCCGTGATGGACGGCGAGTTCCAATTCCGGTGAAAGCGGCGTTCCAGCCTCCACCCGGTCGGCCACATCCAGAAGGTCCTCGAACGGCGACACGCCACCGCCGCGAGACAGGTATTCGGCGGGCGAGCGCTGGAAGTCGATCGCGCCGACCCGGTCAGAGCCGGACTGCAACAGGTAATCCAGCTCGTCGAGTTCGCCGTCCCCGTATCGATTGGAGATTCAGCGAGACGGCGCGCGGCGCCGCCGCGCGCGAAGCCGCGGCTACTGTTCTCGGAAAACGCCGCCTGGAACAGGGGCCCAGACGAGACTCCGTAAATCCTGACGACCGTGCGTTTCCCAGTCTATGATCCGGCCCGCCAGCGACGACGGGAGGCAACGACATGGCGAAGCACGGCCGGCAGATTTTGATGGAAAGCCTATTGGCGCACGGAATCGACCACATCTTCGGTAACCCGGGGACGACGGAGAGCCCGCTTCTGGACGCCCTGCCCAACTATCCGGCGATGCGCTATGTCACGGTCCTGCAAGAGAGCGTGGCGATGGGCGCGGCCAGCTTCCATGCCCAGGCGACGGGCAAACCGACGGCGGTCAACCTGCATGTGGCCCCCGGCCTCGGCAACGCCCTCGGCATGATCTACGGCGCCTTGAAGGCGAATTCCCCCGTCCTGGTGACGGCGGGCCAGCAGGACACCCGGATGCTGCTCCGCGAACCGGTGCTGAGCCACGACCTGGCGGCGATCGCGGCCCCGGTCACCAAATGGAGCGCCCAGGTCGAGCGCACGGACGATCTGGCGCCGATGGTGCGCCGCGCGCTGAAAATCGCTTGCGATCCGCCCATGGGCCCGGTCTTCCTGGCCCTGCCGATCAACGTGCTGGCGGGCGAAACCGAGGTCGGAACGAGCGTGGCCGGCCCGCTTCGCCGCGTTTCCGCTCCCTCGCCGGAAGGAATCGAGGAATCCGCCCGGGCCTTGCTGGCAGCCCGCCAGCCGGCGATCGTGGTCGGCGACGACGTCGCCCGGGCCGGCGCCGTCGAGGCGGCCCGGCGCGTCGCGGAGGCGGTGGGCGCCGGCGTCTGGCACGAGGGGTTGCGCCACCACGCCGCCTTCCCGACCGATCATCCCAACGCCCGGGGACCCCTCGGCTTCGACGCGGCCGGCGTGCGCAAGGCCTTGGCCGAGTGCGACGTCGTGCTTCTCCTGGGGGGACCCTTCCTCGAGGAAGTCTGGTACGCGCCGGGAAGCTCCTTCCCCGAGGGCGCGCGGTTGATCCAGATGGAGACCTCGCCCGCCCGACTCGCCTACAACTTCCCGCTCGCGGCCGGCATGGTGGGCGATCTGGCGCTGGGCCTCGCGGCCCTGGCGGAGGCCCTGGAGCTGGGGGCCGACGACGGCCAGCGCGCGGTCGCCGCCACCCGGAACGAGGCGCTGGCGGCACGAACGATGGAGGAAAAAGCCGGCTACGAGGGCCGCCTGAAGCGAGCCTGGGACCGCTCGCCCATCTCGATGGCCCGCGCCATGGCGGAACTCGCCCGCGGCGCGCCAGAGGACATCGTGGTGGTGGACGAATCCATCACCGCCAACCTGGATCTCGCCCAGGCCTTCACCTTCCGCGGCTTCGGCGACTACTTCAGCGGGCGGGGCGGCGGTATCGGCCAAGGCCTGGCGGGCGCGCTGGGCGTCAAGCTGGCCATGCCGGACCGTCCGGTATTGACCATCTCCGGCGACGGCTCGGCGATGTATTCGATCCAGGCGCTCTGGACGGCGGCGCACCTGGAACTCGATATCGTCTTCGTGATCCTGGCCAATGGGGAATACCGGGTGCTGAAGCACAATCTCGACACGTACCGCCAGCGTTTCGATGCGCTGTCGAATCAGGGCTACCCCCACATGAACCTGACCTTGCCGGAACTGGGTTTTCCCGAAATGGCGGCGGGCATGGGTGTCGCGGGCCAGCGGATCGCCGATCCGAACGAAATCGCCGACGCGGTCCGCGAGGCATTCCGGGCCGGCGGCCCACGCCTGATCGAGGTGGCGATCGAGGGCAAACGGTAACGCGCCCGTCAGCCCTTGACGGCTTCGGCGAAACGGCGCGGCAATTCGTTCCGCGCGTCGGCCGCGCCAAGCGCGTAGACGGGATGGGGGGTCGCGGGCGTCGCGCCAGCCATGGACCGCCGTCGCCCAGCCTTTCAGATCCGGCCCATCGGCGCGGACCCAGGTTTCCATCCCGAAGTCGGGCCGGCGTCCGGTGCCGCGTTACGACGCGCGGGCGATTTCGCGGAACGGCTGGCGTTCCGCGCGGGTCAGGATCTCGTCCGAGTTCATGCCCTCGATCGGATAGTTCACCAGGGAGACGGAGAACTCGGGCCGGATCGCGACGTCTTCGGCGAAAACCTCGAGGACCGAGAGTTCGTCGTGGATGCGGGAGGCGAACGGCTCGCACTTGTCCCAGTAGGTGTTCTGCAACAAGGCGCAGAACTCGTCTTCCTCGACCCGGGCCACCAAATCGCTTTGCCGGATGGCAATGGAGAGGACGCGGGAGATTTCGATCATCATGTTCTGCGCCGGGGTGAAGCCCTCTCGCGCATAGATTTCATGATAATTGTGCACGGTGACGTAGAGCAGCGCGCCCTGGGATCCGGTGCGAACGGCGTCGGAAAGGATGATCCGGTAGAACTGGTCGAAGCTGGCCCGATTGACGATGCCGGTGGTACCGTCGCGGCCGACGCCTTCGCGGAGTTCGTCCTCGAGGTTCAGCAGTCGTTTGCCATTCTTCATCCGGAGCCGAAGCTCGACGGTGTTCAGGGGCTTGGTCAGATAGGCGTCCGCCCCCGCCTCGAGCCCGGCGAGCAGATTCTGCTTCTCGGCATAAGCCGTATAAAAGATGATGTAGGTGTAACGTGGACGCCGCAAGCGCCGGATCTTGTTGCAAAGCGCCGGACCGTTGATCCCTTCGAGGTCCCAATCCAGAATCACCATGCGAAACGGCTCCTTGCGGACCCGTTCGAAAGCGATGCTCCCGTCGGTCTCGACCACCACGCTGTGGCCCCAGCGCTCAAGCTTGGTTTTCAAAAGACGGGCGAATAGATGGTCTGCGTCGACGACGAGAATTTTCATGTCCCGTCCCCACCTAATGCCGTCTCGCGAAAATGCCCAGGAGTTGTCGGTGAGTCGGACCCGGTTTCCTTGGACACAGAATTGGCTTAATCGAAGTGTCCAAGGAGGACCGGAACATGGCCGATAATTTTGAGAAGAAAGTTGCTGTTGATGGGCCTGTGGTAAATGCGGGCGAGCTTGGCTCGTCCACGTTTTCCCCAGGCCAGGCTTTGCCGGCAGGCCCGCTGGGACTTGGCCAGCGATGGACGGTGGCGCGCAAGCGTGAGGTCGTTCCGCGGCTTTTGCGTGACGAGCCGGTGCAACTTCTGTCGCGCCAGTTGGGCGTAGAGATCTTCCGGCTCGAGCAGTGGCGTGAGAAAGCGATCGGCGGGATCGACGCCTCGCTCAAGCAACGCAAGGGCGATCCGGTGCAGGCGGAACTGGATAGCGCCATGAAGCGGATCGGAGAGTTGACCATGCAGGTGGAACTGCTGGAGGCCAAGACGGAGACCTTCGGCCCTTTGGGGCGGCGGAGGTCGCGGCGATGAGTGCCGCCACCTCGCCCGGCACGGGTCTGGCCTACGGCCTGCGGCGGGTCTGCGCCGCCTGGGGCATGGCCCGCTCCTCGTTCTACGCCATGACCTCCGGCCAGCACGCCGAGCAGCCGCCGGCAAAGCGTCGGGGACCGAAGCCCGCGATCTCGGACCAGGCGCTGCTGGTGGCGATCGAAGCCGACCTGGAGGCATCGCCCTGGGAGGGCGAGGGCTACCGCAAGGTCTGGGCTCGGCTTCGGGTCTGTCGCGATATCCGGGTTGCCCGCAAGCGGGTGCTCCGCCTGATGCGCGAGAACAATCTGCTCTCGCCCCATCGCTGCCGCCGCCGTGGCGGCAATCCCCATGACGGTGAGATCATCACTCATGCCCCGAACCTCATGTGGGGCACCGATGGCGTTCGGGTGTTCACGGTGGACGACGGCTGGGGCTGGATCTTCACCGCCGTCGAGCATTGGAACGCCGAGTGTGTCGGCTGGCATGTCTGCAAGCGCGGCGACCGCTTCGCCGCCCTGCAGCCGATCTCCATGGGGCTTGCCGGGCTGTATGGCTCGACCGCGGCCGGCGCGGCTCGGGGGCTGGCCTTGCGGATGGATCACGGCTCCCAGTATCTGTCGGACCACTTCACCAACCAGATCAAGTTCTGGGGCATCCAGCCGTCCTACGCCTTCGTCGCCGAGCCCCAGACCAACGGCGTCGCCGAGCGGTTCAATCGCACGCTGAAGGAACAGATCATCCATGGTCGCATCTACCGCAACATCGCGGAGCTGCGGGACGCCGTCCGCGACTTCGTCGAACTCTACAATGCCCAGTGGATCGTCGAAAAGAACGGCTACCTGAGCCCCGCTCAAGCTCGTCAGGCGTGGCACGCCGCGATCTCAATCAGGCCCGCCGCGTGAGACAAACTTGTGTCCAAGGAACCGGGTGCGCTACAAGACGACCGAGCAGGAAGATTTCGGTATCCGTGGGGGCGGCGATGGTGTCCGTCGGATAACGGATCTGGGTGCGCTCTACCGGCTTCACCAGATATGCAGTTACCGCGACCATCAATTCCCGTTCGGTCCGATTGATCGTATTGTTGCGGAACAACGCACCGAGGATCGGAATATTCTTGGCCCAGGGCAGACCCTGAATGTCGGCCGCCAGGGATTCCTGCAGCAAGCCGGCGATCACGATGCTGCTGCCCGAGGGCACCTCCACCGTGGTCTCCGCCCGCCGGATACTGAAACCGGTGAAGGGGCCGACCGTCGTGGCGGCATCCGGCGCGCTCACCTCCGTCGACAGGCGGAGCGAAATGCGTCTGGAATCGAGCACCGAGGGGGTGAAATTCAGGCCGATGCCGAAGCTGCGGAAGACAACCCCGATCGCATTGTCGCCCTGCGCCACCGGAAAGGGAATGTCGCCACCCGCCAGGAAGTTCGCGTTCTCGCCCGACATGGCGGTCAGGTTCGGCTCGGCGAGGGTCTTGACGAGGCCCTTGTTCTCCAACGCGTTCAGGATACCGGTGATGCTCGTATCGCCACTGGTCAGGTTGGCGGCGGCCTGAAGGAAGCCGACCGAACCGCCGACCGTGGCAACCGCCAATGCCACATTGCCCGCGCCGGTGACGGCCTGAAAGTTGATGCCGACGTCCTTTAGCGCGCCCCGACTGACCTCCGCGATGCGCACCTGGAGCAACACCTGCTGGTCTTCCTCGATGGACATCAAGCTGACGACCCGATCTCCGCCGATATACCGCATGACGATCTGCTGAATATTTTCCGAAAGTCGCGCCGAGCGCACGTTCCCGGTCAGGAAGACGTCATTGGCGACGGCGGTGACTTTCACATTGACGTGGGGCATCAACGAGCGGATCGCGTCCGTGATGCCGACGGTATCGATCTGCACGCGGATTTCCAGGCGGGCAATTTCGTTGCCGTCGCCGTCGAAGAAGAAGGCGTTCGTCCCGCCCACCTCGTTGCCGAGGATATAGATGGTCCGAGGCGTCTTGACGATGACATCGGCGACCGCCGGATTGGCGACGAGGACATCGCGAACATCAAATTGCAAGCGGATGATGCGCGCCTTGCCGGAGCCGATGGTGATCGACTGGCCGTGCGCCACGTTTTCCAGGTCGATCGGGCTGAGTTGCACGCCGTCGGCGCTTTGCGCGAGCGTTGCCGGTAGCGTCGTCGCGGCCGCTAAAACCAGGACGGCGGCGAGATCACGGAGTGTTTTTGACAACATCATGGGCCTACTCGACTTGTACCGTGGACAGTCCACCACCACGGTAGACCCGGATCTGAGATGGACCTTTATCTTCGATGAGCGACGCCGGTTCGATCGGCACCGTGGGACCTTCGGCGAGGTCTTTCTCCCTTGGGTCCGCGGGCGTCTGCTGTTTCGGCTCGGGCGGCAGCACCTCGTCAATTCCCGGCGGCTTGCCCGTCGGTCGCGGTCCGGCACCGATTGGCGGCAGGCTCCCTTGCAACCCCGATTTGGCGCGGCTCCCCGTGGCCGGGCGTTGAGGTCGCGCCCGGTTGATACGACGCGGTCCCAGGGAAACGCCGGCGCCCGGCCCGGCCCGCGACTGGCGGGCACGGATCAGTTCCGGCTCGGATTTGGTACCGAAAACCAGGAGATTGACCAAGCCTCGGCTGAACGAGATGTCGGTCGTATAGGGCAGACGTTGCCCTTCCGGCAGGCGGAAATCCGCTTCCTGCGCATCCGAGATGGGTACCGAGCGCAGTACCAGCGACATTTGCCCCATGGTTTGGGCCAAGGCCAGCTCCTCGGCCTGCCTCGGCGTCACCTCAAGTGTCGCCGTGCCGCCAGCCGCGGGCCGGCCCGTCGCTTGATCGACCCGACGTTCGATCGCCAGGAGGCGCATATTATAGAATATCGTTTCGGTGAACTTCCGAGTCGCCAACTGGGCGATGCCGCTGTCGGCACCGCCACCGGTAACCGTCTGGGTCAACATGATGTCGACGTGATCGCCCGGCGAGATGTAACCCGATACTGCGGTGATATGGCTGATGTTGATGCTCACCGCCCGCATGCCCGGCGACATGGCGGCGATAATGAAGCCGTGTTCACGGGGTCGGATCAGGTTCGAGTCCCGGAGCGGCGCGCCCTTTCTCACGCCGGTCTTTATGTAGGCGCCACGCAGCGGGTCCAAGGGGGTTCCGGACTGGATGTAGTCGGCGAGGTCCTCGCCCGCCTCCAGCACGCGCCACCCCATGTCGAGGTCGCGCAACAGGGAACCGGCCTGGATATCCCGGGTCGCCACCATATAGCGGGGCCGGATCGACTTTTCGAGCGCGAAGAATTTGCTGACCTCGGTGTTTTGCGTATAAGGCACGTCGCGCTTCCGCGGCGGCTTTTTCGTGCCATCGGCCGCGACCTCCGCCTCCGGCTCGGTCAAACTTCGGAGCAACAGCGACAGGGTGCCCATGCGTTTAGCGACCGTGATCGTCTCCGCCTCTTTCGGCGTGACGCCGACCGTCACGGTCTTGCCGATGCGTGCCTGCCCGCCGCTGTCGTCGACACTTTGGTCGATGGCGAGGATCAGCAGGTTCTCCATGATGGTCTCGCTGACGGTCCGGGTCGCCGCAGCCCCGCTGGTCAGCGTCACCTTCTGCTGTTGCGTCAGCACGAGATCAACGAGGTTCCCCGGCAATATGAACCCCGACGCCGCGTCGGGCGCATCGATCGAAATACTGATCGCCCGCGTGCCCGGCGCGAGCACGCCCGCCAGGAAGCCAGGCGTATCGGGCGAGACCAGCTTTTGCCGAATGATCGGATCGCCCGCGGTGATGATGCGCTTGACCGCCGCGCCCGTCAGATCCTTGATGGGATCCTTCCCCTGAACCCGCTGGATATAGTGCTCGTTGACCGCCTTCTTCGGCCACGGCTGCCAACGAAAAACCTCCGGGTTGAGGATGGTGCCGGCCGGTAGGTCGCGCTCGGCCACCAACACGTCGATCGAGGCGATCGTCGGCGTCGAGGGCTGGGAAGACTGGTCCTGCTGGCCGGAGAGATAACCCCGTATGAGAAATACGGTCAGACCCGCTGCGGCGAGCGCTACGACGATCAGGACGATGCGGGCTACATTCACGACGACTATCCCCCGAGCGACCCATCCAGCGCATCATGCGAAAGGTCTTCGCGACGCGCTGTCAGGATTATGCTGCCAATGTAGATTCTCCGTCAACACTCAAGAATTCACCCTTAAGATACATCAAGTTACTTGAGGATCGATTGATTTCACCAGACTCTACAAAAACTCGGCGAGAAATTCTCTCTCAAATTCAGTCGATCAGTTGGCGATTAGCGATAAATTTGGAAGTGTGATCAATCCGGCACACCCGATCGCCACGCCGTAGGGGAGCACAATTCGCGGTTTTCCGGGGCTGCACGCCTCATCTGGGCCGTCCGTCTCTCCACGATCGAGTTCATCGTAAAACCTCTCGAAACGCGGCAGGCCCGCATATGGCAGACGCCGGAAGAGCAAGACCAGCACCGCCAATACGCCGCCCATCATGGCAACCCAGATCAGAAACCCGGGCAGGGCCTGCGGGTCGATCCAGGGAACGATGGCGGCGATCAGCTTGGTATCACCGCCACCCATCGCGCCGAGCAGGAAGGGAATGAAGCCGATAACGAACGCCGCCGCCCCCAGACCCAACTGCAGCGCGATGACATCGAAGGGAACCGCGCGCGCCACCGCCGCGACGAGGAAAGCGACGACGAGAATGATCGGCACGGCATTGGGAATGCGCAACCGCGCGAGGTCGCTACACATCGCCCAGGTCAGCGCCAGCGGATAGGGAACAAGGACAAGCCATTCGATCATTTCCCCGCCCGTCACCGCCTCAACCTCTTCCTCATCGCCTCATCCCCGCGCCGGGCCATCACGCGGCCGGACCCGCGCGGGCGCGAAACGGCACGGGGGCGCGCCGTGACCGGCGCGCCCCCGTTAATCCCGCCGCCGACAGCACGAGTGCGTCGACGGCGCGGTGGCATCCGCCACCGGTTACACTTGTGCGACTTAGCTGTAGTTGTTCGCCAGCTTCGTCTGCACCGCCGTGAAGAAGTTGTTCAGCTCGTCGCCGATGGCGAACACCGCCGCGATGATGGCGACGGCGATTCCGGCGGCGATCAGGCCGTATTCGATCGCGGTAGCGCCGGACTCGTCCGACATGTACTTGGCGATCTTACGCTTCAGAGCATAGGCGCTCGACTGAGTCTTCGTAATGAATCCCAACATGGAGGATCCTCCTTGAGTAACCATACCTAGCAGCAGTACAACACTCGTCTGGTTGCGTTTCACAGTTTGGCCGACATTCTCCGATCAAGCCACGGCTGCCAATCGACCAAGTTGAATATACTTACGCACCCCGAAAATGGCAAGTGATGTCCATCACGCTATTCTTGCCTAGATTTCCTAATATTCAGTTAACCCCAGAGTTCCACTTGCGGCGGACTCATGAGGCTCGCCCGGGTTTCGATGGGCGGTTCCCGGTCTCGCGCCATGAGCAGCGGACCATCGAGATCCACCCAACCGGCGCCGATCGCCGCCACCATCGCGGGCGCCATCGCGAGCGAGGTCCCGATCATGCAACCGACCATCACGTCGAGGCCGGCCTCGCGCGCGGCGCGGCCGAGCGCCAGCGCGCCGGTCAGACCGCCCGTCTTGTCGAGCTTGACGTTGACCACGTCGTAGCGGCCGGCCAGCAGGTCCAGATCGGCCACGGTATGGCAGGATTCGTCGGCGCAAATCGGCACCGGATGGTCGATCCCGGCCAGGGCATCGTCCGCGCCCTGGGCGAGCGGCTGTTCGATCAGTGAAACATCCAACTCGGCCAATGCGACGGAAAGCGCTTCCACCTGGTCGGGCCGCCAAGCCTCGTTGGCATCGACGATCAGCCTGGGCCCCGGCGCCACCTCCCGAATGGCGCGCACACGATCAATGTCGTCGCCGCCGTCGAGTTTCAGCTTCAGCACGGGCAAATCCTTCAGTCCGGCGGCTTGGCGGGCCATCGCCTCCGGCCTGTCGAGGCCGAGCGTGAAGGCGGAGACCAGACCCTCCGGTGCCGGCAGACCGGCCAATTCCCAAGCCCGGCGGCCGGATCGCTTGGCCTCCAGGTCCCAGAGCGCGCAATCGACCGCGTTGCGTGCCGCCCCCGCCGGCATCCGCGTTTGCAGCGCCGCGCGATCGAGACCGTCCTCCAATTCGGCGCGAACCTCCTCTATCTGGGCGACCACCGAGGCGGTGCTTTCGCCATAGCGGGGATAGGGCACGCATTCGCCCCAGCCTCGGGCGCCACCCGCGGAATCGGCGATTTCGACGACAACGACGCGGGTCTCCGTCTTCGCGTCGCGCGAGATCCGGAATTCACCGGCGAGCGGCCAGACCTCCGGGCGAACGTCGAGCCGGATCATCGCCCCCGCGCCTCAACCAAGCGCGTCGACGATGGTTTCAACGCCAAAGCGCAGGGAATCCGTCGCCGGCAGGCCATGACGCTGGCCGAGATCGCCCAGATAGTCCCGCGCCTCCGCTTCGTCCAGCGCCGCCGTGTTGACCGAGATTCCGACCATCCGGCAGTCGGGGTTGGTCAGCCGGCCGCTCCGGACGTAGACCTCGATCGCCTCGCCGAGATCGGGCATCGGTGAATGCGGCAGCCCCCGCACATGGGTGCGCGTCGGTTCGTGGCAGAGTACCAGGGCGTCCGCCTGGGCGCCGTGCAGCAGACCGAGCGTCACGCCGGCGAAGGCGGGGTGGAAGAGCGAGCCCTGCCCCTCCACCACGTCCCAATGTCGGGGCTCGTTCTCCGGCGTCAGCCATTCGGCGGCGCCCGAGATGAAATCGGCGATCACCGCGTCGATCGCCACGCCCCGCTCGGCGATCAACACCCCGGTCTGCCCGGTGGCTCGAAAGTCGGCGTCCAGCCCCCGCGCGCGCATCGCCTTCTCCAGCGCAAGCGCGGTGTATTTCTTGCCGCAGGAACAATCGGTGCCGACGGTCAGCAGGCGCTTGCCGCTCCGCCGCTTGCCCTTGCCGGTGGAGAATTTCTGATCCGAATGACGGATATCGACGAGGCGGCGACCGTGGGTCCGCGCCGCCTCGGCGACCTCGGGAAAGTCCTCGAGCCGGGCGTGCATGCCGCTCGCCAAATCCATGCCACGGCTGAGCGCCTCCGTCAGGCTGGCGGTCCAACTCTCCGGCATGAAGCCACCGGAATTCACGACCCCCAACACCATGGTCTCGGCGCCGCGTGCCCGCGCCTCCTCGATCGTCACGTCCTCGAGCCCCACGTCGGCGACGCAGCCCGGCAGACGGAATTGTCCAACGCACCACTCCGGGCGCCAATCGGCGATGCCGTTCGCGGTCTTCGCCGCCAACTGATCATGCGCATCGCCCAGAAACAGCAAGTAAGGTTTGCCCAGCGCTTCCATCGCTTCCGTCTCCCGAAGGGTGCCAGCCTCCATCTTCGGACATGCCCGGTTCCACGTCCACATGGGTCCGGGATCAGGCGGCGCCATCCTCGCGGATCATGGCCGCGCCCCTTTCGCCGATCATGATCGTCGGCGCGTTGGTGTTGCCGGTCGTGACCTCCGGCATGACCGAGGCGTCGATCACGCGCAAGCCCTCGAGCCCATGGACCCGAAGGCGCGAGTCGACGACCGCGCCCGGATCCTCGCCCATCCGGCAGGTACCGACGGGGTGGTAGAGCGGCGTCCCCCTGGCCCGGGCGAAGGCGACGAAGTCTTCCTCTCCTCGAACGTCGGCGCCCGGTTCCGTTTCACCGCCACTGTGGCGGGCGAGCGCCGGAGCCGCGAAGATGTCGCGGGTGAAGTCGAAGCCGGCGCGCAGCACCCGCAGGTCGTCTTCGTCGGAAAAATAGTTGGGACGGATCGCGGGCGCCTCGAAGGGATCGGCGCTCTTGGCCATGATGGTGCCCCGGCTCGTCGGGCGCACCGGACAGACCGCGACGGTCATGCCGTTCTCCCGCTCCAGCGCGCCGAAGCGGCCGAGGTCGTAGCTCGCCGGCGTGAACAACAGTTGCAGGTCCGGACTGGTCAGCCCCTCGCGGCTCCGGCAGAAGACCATTGCGCTGGTCACGCCGAACGTGAGCGCGCCGTCGCCCCGCGCGACGTATCGCGCAACCTGCGAGACGAGACGCGTGCCGCGCGAGAGCTGGTTGATCGACTCGAGATCCGTCACCCGGTGCGAGACGCGGACGCCGAAATGATCGCTTAAATTTGCGCCGACGCCCGGCGCGTCGAGCACCACGTCGACCCCAAGTTCCCGCAAATGCGCCGCCGGTCCGACGCCTGAAATCTGCAACAGATGCGGTGAATTGATCGAGCCACCGGAGACGATCACCTCGCGCCGGGCCCTCGCCTCCGCCCGCGCCCCATGGCGCCGATAGCCGACGCCGATGCAACGCCGTCCATCGAAGCGGAGACCGGTGGCCTGCGCCTCGGCGATGATTTCCAGATTTGGCCGCCCTCGCGCCTCGGCCAGGAACGAGCGCGCGGTCGAGGCGCGGAAGCGGTGGCGCCTGGACATCTGAGAATAGGCCACGCCTTCCTGGTCGCGGCCGTTGTAATCGGGGGTGAAGGGAAAGCCCGCCTGCCGCGCCGCCTCGACGAAGCGGTGGGTGAGCGGCAGGATCGTGCGGTAATCCTCGACCGTCATCGGGCCGTCACGGCCCCGGATCTCGTCGTCGCCCCCGCCCCGGTAACTCTCGGACTTGCGGAAGAAGGGCAGCACTTCCTCGTAGCTCCAGCCCCGGCAGCCGCGCTGGGCCCAGCCATCGTAGTCGGCCGGGTTGCCGCGCACGTAGAGCATGCCGTTGATCGAACTGGAGCCCCCCAGTGTCTTGCCGCGCGGCCAGTGAAGCGGTCGGTCGCCGCTGCTCGCCTCCGGCTCGGTCGCGTAGTTCCAGTTCAATTTCGGATGTTGGAGCAGGCTCAGGACGCCGGCGGGAATGTGAATCATCGGGTGGTGGTCGGGCGGACCCGCCTCCAGCAGGACGACGCTCGCGCCATCCTCGCTCAGTCGGCTGGCGACGACACAGCCGGCCGAGCCGGCGCCGACGACGACATAATCCGCTTCCATTTGCTCCCCCCTCCCCTCGGTTCGCCGGCTCCAGGGCGTCCCGGCCCCTTCCGTCAGCCGCGCAGGCTCGCGCCCGTCGCCTTTTCGACGGCGGCGACGATGCGGGCCCCGGCCTCGTCGATCTCCGCGTCCGTCAATGTCCGCTCTCGGGGCCGCAGGCGGACGGAGATCGCCACCGACTTCTTGCCTTCTTCGACCCCCTTGCCGGCATAGACATCGAAGACCTCGACCCCTTCGAGAAGCGCCTTTTCCGCCTTCCGCGCGGCATTCATGATTTGCCCGGCCTCGACGCCTTCGTCGACCAGGAAAGCGAAATCGCGCGACACCACCGGCAGATCCGAGGCGTCGAGCGCGGCGCGACCGCGCGAGCGCCCGGCCTTTGACGGGGGCGCCGCGTCGAGGAAGACCTCGAAGGCCACCGCCGGTCCCTCGACGTCCAGTTCGGCCAGCACGCCGGGGTGCAGCTCGCCGAAGTAGGCCAGCGTGCGTCGCGGCCCGAGCTTCAGCGCCGCCGAGCGGCCCGGGTGGTACCAGGCCGGCGCCTCGCGCGTCACCTGGAGCGACTCGACGGGGGCGCCGAGACCGGCGAGCACCGCCAGCGCATCGGCCTTGGCATCCAGCGCGTCGACGGCCCGCCCCTCGCCCGACCAGTGCCGCCCGTGGGTCCGGCCCCGGCGTACGCCGCTCGCCATCGAAAGCTCGCCCTTCGGCGTCGTGTCGTGGAACTGGCCGCCAACCTCGAAGATGGCCACGTCCTCGAAACCACGCGCCATGTTGCGGCCGGTCGCCGCCAGCAGATTGGCCAGCAGCGAGGGCCGCATGGCGTCGAGTTCGGAGGAAATCGGGTTCTCCAGCAACAGCGGCTCGTTGCCCGCGCCGAAAAGCGTCGCCTGCCGGCGCGGCAGGAACGACCAGGTGACGCATTCGACCAAACCGCGCCCGGCGAGCGTCCGCTTGGCCCGGGGCACCCGGAGCTGCGCCGCCGTCAGCGACGGCCGGGCGACGCCGTTCTCGCGCGGCAGCGGCACCGAGGGGATGGAATCGAAGCCGACGATGCGGGCGATCTCCTCGATCAAGTCGGTCTCGCCGCCGACATCGCACCGCCAGCTGGGCGCCGTCACGCGCCAGGCACCCTCGCCCCGCGCCACATCGAAGCCCAGCGCGGCCAGAATCTCCCGCTGCCGCCCCGCGTCGACATCGAGACCGGTGAGCTTGCCCGTCCTCTCCGGCCGGAAGGAGACCTCGATCCGGGGCACCTCGGGCGATCCGGCGACGACGACGTGGCTCGCCTCGCCCCCGCAGAGATCGCGGATCAGCCGCGTCGCGTAATCGACGCCGGGCAGCACCATTTCGGGATCGAGCCCGCGCTCGAAGCGGTAGCGGGCATCGCTCTCGATTCCCAGCTTGCGCCCGGTGGTGGCGGTACGGATCGGATCGAATAGCGCCACTTCCAGGATGACGTTCTTCGTGTCGGCGGTGCAGCCGCTCTCCTCGCCACCCATGACGCCGCCCAGACCCTCCGCCCGGGCCTCGTCGGCGACCACGGTGATCGCGTCATCGAGGGTGTATTCCTTGCCGTCGAGCGCCAGCAGCGTCTCCCCCGACCAGGACAGGCGGACGTGGATGTCGCCCTCGACGCCGTCGGCATCAAAGACGTGCAGGGGCCGGCCGATGTCAAAGGTCACGTAATTGGTGATGTCGACCAGGGCCGAGATGGGCCGGAGTCCGATTGCGCGCAACCGTCGCTGCATCCATTCCGGGCTCGGGCCGTTGGTTACGCCCCGGAAGTAGCGGGCGGCGAAGCAGGGACAGGCGTCCGCCGTCTCGGGCGTGAAGTCGAGATGCACGCCGACGGGGCTCGCGTAGCCACCTTCGATCCGCTCGGCCGCGAAGGGCTTCAAGGTACCGAGACCCGCCGCCGCCAGGTCGCGGGCGATGCCGTGAACGCCGAGACAATCCTGCCGGTTGGGCGTGATCGCGATCTCGATCATCGGATCGTCGAGGCCGGCGATCGCGGCGAAGGGCGCGCCGATGTCGGCGTCCCCATCCAGTTCGATGATGCCTTCGTGTTCGTCGCTCAGCCCCAGCTCGCGCTCCGAACAGAGCATGCCGTTCGACTCTTCGCCGCGGATCTTGCCCTTCTTGAGATCGAGCCCGGTACCCGGGATATGCGTTCCGGCTGGCGCGAAGACGCCCTTCATGCCGGTCCGGGCATTGGGCGCGCCACAGATCACCTGGACCTGTTCGCCACCGATGTCGACCACGCAGACCCTGAGCCGGTCGGCGTTCGGGTGCTGGCGCGCCTCGACCACATGGCCGACGACGAAAGCTGAAAGCTCGGCGGCTGGATCGCTCACCGCCTCGACCTCGAGGCCGATGGCGGTCAGCTTCTCGACCACCTCGTCAAGCGTCGCGTCCGTTTCCAAGTGATCGCGGAGCCAGGAGAGCGTGAACTTCATCGGCTGAGCCCTCCCGCCAGCGTTGGCATGTCGAGCGGCACGAAACCGTAGTGACGGAGCCAGCGAAGGTCGCAATCGAAGAAGGCGCGCAGGTCCGGGATGCCGTATTTCAGCATCGCCAGCCGGTCGATCCCCATGCCCCAGGCAAAGCCCTGGTAGCGTTCGCTGTCGACGCCGCAGGCCTCCAGGACCTTCGGGTGCACCATGCCGCAGCCCAGGATCTCCATCCAGTCGTCGCCCTCTCCGATTAGCAGCCGGCCGCCCTCGCGGCTGCAGCCGATGTCGACCTCGGCCGAGGGTTCGGTGAAGGGGAAATGGCTCGGCCGGAAGCGCATCTTCACCTCGTCCACTTCGAAGAAGGCCTTGCAGAAGGCCTCCAGCGTGCCCTTGAGGTGGCCCATGTGGGTCTCCTCGTCGATCACCAGGCCTTCGAGCTGGTGGAACATCGGCGTGTGCGTCAGGTCGGAATCGCACCGGTAGGTCCGTCCCGGGACCACGATCCGATAGGGCGGCGGGCCCGCCCGCATGGTGCGAATCTGGACCGGAGAAGTATGCGTGCGGAGCAGCATCGCCTCCGCGTCCCCGGCGCCGCGTTGCAGGTAGAAGGTGTCGTGCATCTGCCGCGCCGGGTGTTCCGGCGGGATGTTGAGGGCGGTGAAATTGTGGAAGTCGTCCTCGATATCCGGTCCCTCGGCGATCGCCAGGCCCATGTCGGCGCAGATCTGGAAGACCTCCTCCATCACCTGGCTCACGGGATGGATGCGGCCCTCGGGCTCGGGGCGGACGGGTAGGGTCACGTCCAGGCTCTCGCGGCTCAGGCGATCGGCGATTTCCCTGCTCTCCAGCGCCTCGCGCCGGGCCTCGATCGCCTCGCCGAGACGGCCCTTGACCGCGTTCAGTGCCTGCCCGGCCTCGCGCCGTTCCTCGGGCGCCATCGCGCCCAGGCCCTTCAAGAGTTCCGTCACCCGGCCGCGCCGGCCGAGCGCCTGGACCCGGATCCGCTCGAGCGCATCCTTGTCCCCGGCGGCGGCGACCGCCTCGCTCAGTTCCCTCTCCAGGGTGTCGATATCCTGCTGCATCGTCCCACTCGACATGAAAAAACGAAGGGGGCTGCCCTCGGGGCGCCCCCTCGCCTGCGACTACTAAGGTGTGGTTCGGCGCCTTCGCGGGGGCTCCGCGTAGGCGGGATTTCAGCCAGCGCTCTCCAGCGCCGCCTTGGCCCGCCCGACCAGGGTCTCGAAAGCCGCCAAATCATGGACCGCGAGATCGGCCAGGACCTTGCGGTCGACCTCGACGCCGGCGACCTTGAGGCCGTTCATAAATCGACCGTAGGGCATGCCCGAGAGCCGGCTCGCCGCGTTGATCCGCTGGATCCACAGGGCGCGGAAGTCGCGCTTGCGGTTGCGCCGGTCGCGATAGGCATATTGCGCCGCCTTTTCCACCGCCTGGTTGGCGACGCGAAAGGTATTCTTGCGCCGGCCCCGATAGCCCTTGGCGGCCGCGATGACCTTCCTGTGGCGGGCGTGCGTGGTGACACCCCTCTTGACGCGAGCCATGCTCCGCTCCTCACCCGTAAGGCATGAACTTCCGCACGAACTTGGCGTCGCTGTCTGCCATGATGACGCTGCCGCGCAGGTTCCGGATCTGTTTGGTGGTGCGCTTGATCATGCCGTGCTGCTTCTTCGCCTGCGGCCGGCGGATCTTGCCGCTGGCGGTCAGGCGAAAGCGTTTCTTGACACTGCTCTTGGTCTTGAGCTTCGGCATCGCGCAACTCCTCGACGGAAAACGCCGCGACACCAGCCACGAGCGCACTGACGCTCATGCCCGGCCATCGACGGCCCGCGGGTTATAGCGATCCGGTCCCCCGGATGCAAGCGGCTCAAACGCCGAGTTCGGCCGTCAACGGGCGGATATCGTCGAGCGCGGCGAGGTCGTCCACCAGGGCCTCGCCACGCGCCGCGTTGCCGGCATGGAAGTAGATTTCGGTGCCGCCGCTCCAGGGCCAGGCGTTCAGGCCGGCGCCGAGATTGCCGGCGAATCCCAGCGCGTCGACCGTCGCCGCGTGGGAAAGCCCGGCGAGCCGGGCCGCCGCGAGAGCCGCCTTGCGCCGCACCTCTTCCGGCAATGCCCGGCCGTCGAGGGCCAGGGCGTAATCCGCGAACGCCCGGCTGATCGTGCCCTCCGCCGAAGGCGGCGACGTCGTATGCGCGAGCAACATGATGAACTCCTCTCCCAATACCTTGTTCGGGCGCCGGGCCATCGTATCATCGGCGGTGATTCGACGAACATGGCGAAGAGCGGCGGAGCACCATGGGGCCGACGGCACGGGAGGCTTGGCGCGCGCTCTGGCCGACGCTCGCCCTGCTGGCGTTGGCGGGCGCGATCGCGTATGGCGGCGCGGGCGGCCTTTTCGCGATCGAGACGATCCCCGACTTCCTGCCGCTAGCGATCGCGATCGGCGCGGGCCTGCATGCGCTTTGGCTGGGACGGTTCAACCAGGTTCTGGTCCTCCTCGCCCTGGCGCTCGGCCATCTGGCGATCGATAGCCTGTTGCCCGAAGCACCCGGGCGCGACGCGTATGGCCGCATCCTCTATCCAGCCGTCGCGCTGCTGCTGCCTCTCGACCTAGCGCTCTTCGCGCTGGCCCGCGAACGCGGTGTCCTGACGCCTTCCGGCCTGGTCAAATCCGGGCTGCTCGCGTTTCAGGTGGCGCTGGTCGTCCTGCTGGTCTGGGCGGCGACGCCGCAGGTCGCGGCCATGGCCGATGCCTGGCTACATGCCCGCCCGCTGCCGCGCGAGGCCGATCTGTGGACCCACCTGCCGCAACCGGCCCTCATCGCCCTGCCGCTGGCGCTGACGGCGCTCGTCGGCCGGTTCTCGCTCACGGCCTCCGCGCTCGACGCGGGTCTAATCGGCGCGCTGCTCGCCACCGGCGCCGGGCTGTACTTGGTGGCGGATCCCTTCCTCCGCGACTTGGCGGCGAGTACCGCGCTCGCCTGCGTGGGCCTCGCCCTGGTGAGGGAAAGCCACCGCCTCGCCTTCGTCGACGAGCTGACCTCGCTTCCCGGCCGCCGCGCGCTGGAGGCGGCGTTGGCCAAGGCCGGGCGGCGCTATGCGGTGGCGATGGTCGACGTCGACCATTTCAAGGCCTTCAACGACACCCATGGCCACGACGTCGGCGACCAGGTCCTGCGCCTGGTGGCGAGCCGACTGGCGACGGTCGGCGGCGGCGGTCGCGCCTACCGGTATGGCGGCGAGGAGTTCACCATCCTCTTCCCCGGGCGCGACGCGGAGCGCGCGATGGCGCCCCTGGAAGCGGTCCGCGAGGCGGTCGCGGCGGCCATCTTCCAGATGCGCGACGCGGATCGCCCAGCCAAACCTCCCAAGGAGGGCAAGGGCAACGCCAAGCGCAAGTGCGTCTCGGACCGGCTCTCGGTTACCGTTTCCATCGGCCTCGCCGAGCGCGGGTCCGACGGCGACAGCGCGGAAGAGGTGTTGAAGTCCGCCGATCAGGCGCTCTACCGGGCCAAGGCGGCGGCCCGAAACCGCCTGGCGCGGGCCGATTAGTCGAATCGCCATTCGAATATTGTTCGTGCTACCAAGGCCCCAATCCGACGACGGGCAGAGAGATTGGGAGGAAACCATGGCCGGACTGAGCGATTACACGGACCTCGACGTCACCCTTCGGGACCTGATCGCCGTGGTCGAGATCAAGCGGCCGCCCTTCAATTTCTTCGACATGGCGCTGATCCGCGGGCTCGCCGACACCTTCGAGGCCATGGACGAACGCGACGATTGCCGCGCCATCGTGCTCTGCGCCGAGGGCAAGGCCTTCTGCGCCGGCGCCAACTTCGGCGATGGTTCGGACGACAAGAAGGTCAAGGCGGATCGCGACGCGAACCACCTCTACGTCGAGGCGGTACGCCTCTTCCGCTGCAAAAAGCCCGTCGTGGGCGCGATTCAGGGCGCCGCGGTCGGCGGCGGCCTCGGCCTGGCACTGGTGCCGGATTTCCGCGTCGCCTGCCCGGAATCGCGCTTTTCCGCCAACTTCACCCGCCTCGGTTTCCACCCCGGGTTCGGCCTGACCGCGACATTGCCGCGCGTGATCGGCCAGACCAAGGCGGCGATGATGTTTTATACGAGCTGTCGGATCAAGGGCGAGGAGGCCTACCAGATGGGCCTCGCCGACAAACTGGTGCCACTGGGCGAGCTGCGCGAGACGGCGATCGAACTGGCGCGCGAGATCACCCACTGTTCGCCCTTGGGCGTGATGGAGACCCGGGCGACCATGCGCCAGGGCCTGGCCGACGCGGTCAAGGCCGCGACCGACCACGAACTCTCGATCCAGAACCGCCTGCGCGAGACGGAGGACTTCCGCGAGGGCGTCGCCGCGATGTCGGAGCGGCGGATTCCGAACTTCCAGGGCCGGTGAGCGCCCCGGCCATGAGCGAGATGCGCGAGATCATCGTCGACACCACGCGGCGGATCTTCACCGACCTGGGCGCGCCCCAGGAGGTCATCCTGGCGGGCGACGATGGATGGAAGGCGCCGCTTTGGGACGCCTTAGTGTCTGGCCCGAAAAGAGTTGAGTGATTTCAGTCAGTTGTGATTCACTGTTTGTATTTAGCAACCAGGGAGACACAACATGTGGACCAAAATCACTCGCCCGAAGTATGAACGCGACCTGCTGCGCTACGCAAGCGACCTGACGGATGGAGAATGGAAGGTGCTGGAGCCGTTGCTGCCTCGCGCCAAAGCGCTGGGACGGCCTCGGACGACGGCATTGCGCGAGGTGGTGAACGCGATCCTCTACCTACTGCGTAGCGGCTGTCCATGGCGCATGCTGCCCCGGGACTTCCCGCCACGCTCGACGGTGCAGCGCTACTTTTATCTCTGGCGGGACGACGGCACCTGGTCCGAGGTCAACCGGCAACTGCTGGTCGCGGCGCGCGAGGCCGAGGGCCGCGCGGCCGGCCCGTCGGCCGGTATCATCGACAGTCAGAGCGTAAAAACCACGGAAAGCGGCGGTATCCGGGGCTTCGACGCCGGAAAGAAAGTCAAGGGCCGCAAGCGTCACATCCTCACCGACACCGGCGGCCTGCTGGTCGCGGTCGTGGTCCACGGCGCCGAGATCCAGGACCGCGACGGCGCGCCGGCGGTGTTCGCCGCCATCCCCCGCCACTTTCCCCGCCTGCGCCACGTCTTCGCCGACGGCGCCTATGCCGGGCCCAAGCTCGAGGGCGCACTGAAGCGGATCGGCCGCTGGTCGCTGGAGATCGTCAACCGTCCCGCGGGCGTGAAGGGCTTCCAACTCCTGCCCCGCCGATGGGTCGTCGAGCGCACGCTCGCCTGGCTCAATCGAAACCGGCGGCTGGCCAAGGACTTCGAGACGGCCATCGAGACCGCCGAGGCCTGGATCTTCCTCGCCAGCATCCAACTCCTCACGCGCCGTCTCGCAAGAGCCTGAAAACAGCATCCAACTCCTCACGCGTGTAGCGCACCCGGTTCCTTGGACACAAGTTTGTCACGCGGCGGGCCTGATTGAGATCGCGGCGTGCCACGCCTGACGAGCTTGAGCGGGGCTCAGGTAGCCGTTCTTTTCGACGATCCACTGGGCATTGTAGAGTTCGACGAAGTCGCGGACGGCGTCCCGCAGCTCCGCGATGTTGCGGTAGATGCGACCATGGATGATCTGTTCCTTCAGCGTGCGATTGAACCGCTCGGCGACGCCGTTGGTCTGGGGCACGAAGGCGTAGGACGGCTGGATGCCCCAGAACTTGATCTGGTTGGTGAAGTGGTCCGACAGATACTGGGAGCCGTGATCCATCCGCAAGGCCAGCCCCCGAGCCGCGCCGGCCGCGGTCGAGCCATACAGCCCGGCAAGCCCCATGGAGATCGGCTGCAGGGCGGCGAAGCGGTCGCCGCGCTTGCAGACATGCCAGCCGACACACTCGGCGTTCCAATGCTCGACGGCGGTGAAGATCCAGCCCCAGCCGTCGTCCACCGTGAACACCCGAACGCCATCGGTGCCCCACATGAGGTTCGGGGCATGAGTGATGATCTCACCGTCATGGGGATTGCCGCCACGGCGGCGGCAGCGATGGGGCGAGAGCAGATTGTTCTCGCGCATCAGGCGGAGCACCCGCTTGCGGGCAACCCGGATGTCGCGACAGACCCGAAGCCGAGCCCAGACCTTGCGGTAGCCCTCGCCCTCCCAGGGCGATGCCTCCAGGTCGGCTTCGATCGCCACCAGCAGCGCCTGGTCCGAGATCGCGGGCTTTGGTCCCCGACGCTTTGCCGGCGGCTGCTCGGCGTGCTGGCCGGAGGTCATGGCGTAGAACGAGGAGCGGGCCATGCCCCAGGCGGCGCAGACCCGCCGCAGGCCGTAGGCCAGACCCGTGCCGGGCGAGGTGGCGGCACTCATCGCCGCGACCTCCGCCGCCCCAAAGGGCCGAAGGTCTCCGTCTTGGCCTCCAGCAGTTCCACCTGCATGGTCAACTCTCCGATCCGCTTCATGGCGCTATCCAGTTCCGCCTGCACCGGATCGCCCTTGCGTCGCTTGAGCGAGGCGTCGATCCCGCCGATCGCTTTCTCACGCCACTGCTCGAGCCGGAAGATCTCTACGCCCAACTGGCGCGACAGAAGTTGCACCGGCTCGTCACGCAAAAGCCGCAGAACGACCTCACGCTTGCGCGCCACCGTCCATCGCTGGCCAAGTCCCAGCGGGCCTGCCGGCAAAGCCTGGCCTGGGGAAAACGTGGACGAGCCAAGCTCGCCCGCATTTACCACAGGCCCATCAACAGCAACTTTCTTCTCAAAATTATCGGCCATGTTCCGGTCCTCCTTGGACAACCGCTAAAGTGTCCGTCCGGGGACTTTATGAGTCGGATGAATCGGTTATCCGGCGCCCCCTCTTGAAGAGCTGAATCAACTGTGATTCTCTGGGGTGGTGAATTTACTCTTGAGGTGCCCCATGTGGACTGCCGACAACCGCCCGCGCTACAACCGCGACAAACTGCGTTATCCGAGCGACCTGACCGATGCGGAATGGGCGCATATCGAGCCGCTGATCCCGCCGGGCAAGCCCGGCGGCGGCAAACGGCGCGTCGCTATCCGCGAGGTGATCAACGGCGTGATGTACATTCTGAGCACCGGCTGCCAGTGGCGCGCGCTGCCCAAGGATTTGCCGCCCAGAAGCACCGTGCATGATTACCTCGGCCTGTGGAACTGGGACGGCACGCTGGATCGCATCCATCATGCGCTCTACCTCAAGTGCCGCGAGAAAGCCGCGCGCGAAGCCAGCCCCACGGCCTGCATCATCGACACTCAGAGTGTGAAAAGCGCTGAAAAAGGGGGGCTCGCATCGACAGCCACGGCTTCGATGCCGGCAAGCTGATCAAGGGCAAGAAGCGGCATGTTCTGGTCGATACGCAAGGCTTGCTGCTGCACGGCATCGTCACCGCCGCCAACGTTCAGGATCGCGACGGCGGTCTCGCGCTGCTGGCGACCTTGTTCGGTCTGTTTCCCTTTCTCGGGAAATTGTTCGCCGACAGCGCCTATCAGGGGCCGGTCTTTCACCGCGCCCTGGCCGGCATCCTGCCCGATCTCGAGACCGAGATCGTCAAGCGATCCGATCGGGTGAAGGGCTTCGTCGTCCAGCCCAGGCGTTGGGTGGTCGAACGCACCATCGCCTGGCTCAACCGCTGCCGCCGACTGGCCAAGGACTGGGAGAACCTCAACCGCAACGCGCTCGCCTTCATCAAGCTCGCGTCCATTCGACTCATGCTCCGAAAACTCTGTAATCCTACATAAAGTCTCCGGACGGACTCTAAGGCTCGGGAGCGCGGGCGGAAAGGGACCTCGGACATCATAAATGATGGCGCCCCCGGCCACCCCGCTCCTCCGGCCCAACCACCCCCGGGGTACATTCCCCGGGTGGTTGGACCGTGGGCACGGCGGGAAATACGCGTTAGCCCCCGGCGTGGCGCGCGGCGAGGAAGGCCGACATGTGGAAGGCGGCCTGTTCCGGCTCGTGGCGGTAAGCGGTGCCGACCGGACAGGCACGCCGGGCCCGGCAGGCGAACCTCATGCAGTCCTCGCCCCGGGGTCCCGCCAGATGCGCGGCACAGGAGGCCACGTCATAGCCGTTCCCGCCGAAGGCATCGACCGGACAGCCGGCGAGGCAGGGCTGGTCGGCGCAATTCTCGCACGGGCCGGCGCCCGCCGCGAGCGCTGGCGGCGGTGCGAGGTCCCGGCGAAAGGACAGCGCCCCCCGCAACCCCCACCAGAGGCCGTATTCCGGGTGAATATCGATGCCGATCGGCGAGCTGAAGCTCCCGCCGGCGCGGCGCAGCCAGCGCTGGAATGGACGATGGGGACGGGCCCACGGAAAATGCGCGACGGCGCCGAGCCGCGCGGCGAGCGGCGCGAGCCCCGCTTCGCACCAGGAATCGAGACCGGCCGCCTCGGGGCCGCCCTGGGCGACATAGGCGCGCCACATCGCCGGCCCGGCGTTGCCGACCAGGACCAGTGTCCGGCAGCGAAGGGAGCCGGGCAGCGACGGCACCTCGTCGCCAGGCGCCGGCGCGAACGCGCCGAGCACGACCAACCCCATTTCCGCCAGTCCAGTTTCGAGATCGTCGTTCATTGCGCGGGCGCGTCCAGGCGTGCTCGGCGCGAGCGGGACACTCAATGGCGCGCCAAGTGGGCGTCGATCGCCTCGATGAGGATCGCCTGGCCGGTGCGCGAGAGGCGTAGCCGCGCGGCCTGGAGACGCCGGTGCAAGTCTTCGTCGAGGCGGATCGTGAGCGCCAGGCGGCGGATCTTTGGATCGACGGTGTCGGCCATGGACCGCAGCATGGTGTCGCCCAGGCCGTCCGCGGCTTCGCCGAGGAGGGCGGACACCCGCATATCGCGCGCGGCGGCACCGAGCGCTTCCGCTGGCACGTATTCCTCGGCCGAATCGTCGCTCGGACTGGAATCGTCGCGCCAGACGGCAACCCGCCAGCCTTCCGCCAGCTCGAAATAGTGGGCGTTCGCCGCATCGCCTCCGCCGGCCGGAATCTCGCCGACGCGGCCCAGATAGTCGGCGGCGCTCGCGACCGAAGGCGCAAGGACGGAACTGGGTGCCCCACCGCGCTCGAGCTCGTCGAGATAGGCCTCGAGCGAGCCGACGACGAGACTCTGGAAGGAACAGCCGTAGCCCCGGCAGACCTCGGCCAGCAGGCCGTGCTGATCGGGCAACAAGCGGAGCGTCAGGGCCCTGCGGCGAAGAGCCCCGGCAATATCCGGCAGGCCCGCGATGTCGCGTGCCATCGGCGTCATCGGCGGACCCGTCGGATCGATTGGCGGCGACGGCGAAACGCCGGGGAGGTCGGGTACCGGGACAGGGGCGGTCGAAGCGGGGGCCCGAGTTTCGGCCCGCCAGCCAGGCATCTCCGTTTGCCGGGAACGTGGACTCTCGACGCGCAGTTCCGGGCGCGTCAGATCGTAACCGGAACCGGCGCCGAGAGCGGCGCGACGCTGTCGTTCGGCCTTGTAGGCATGCCGGCCGGCGGTAATCAACTCGGCGGAAAGTGGGTCCGAGGGTGTCGTCTCGCCATCGCCCTCCACCGCCGGAGGTGGCGTAGACGGCGCGGGCATCTCCTCGATGGCCCGGGCGCGAGCTTCGAAATCGCTCTGCTCTTCCGCCGTCAACGGCGGCACCGTGGGTTCGCCCCTCGGCTTTATACGGCGCTCTATCAAGCCGAAATTCAAAGACGCGGCACCCTTTGCCATCAACTGCGCTCCACTTCCCGCGTGGTGTCGAACGGCGACTTCACGATCGACCTCACGTATTCCGCTTGCCGAAGGACGGCGCGCGACGTTCGACCACGCCCTTGACGCCTTCGTCCTTGCGCCGCCGGTCGGGACCGAAGAAGGTCGGTGTCCGGACCATGCGCCGCTTGGCGAAGAACTGCTCCGCCGTCGGCGTGGGCTCGCGCCGCAGTTCGGCGGGCGCGGACGGCGGCACTGGCGCGGTCTCGGCCTCGATCTCCGTCTCGATCTCGGCCTCCGTCTCGGTCGGGGCGGCTTCCGTCTCGATCTCGGCCTCCGTCTCGGTCTCGGTCGGGGCGGCCTCCGACACCTCCTCGGACACCGGCCGCTGCGGCTGGAATATCGGGCTCGGCGGCGCCGAGCTCATGTCTTCGCGTTCAGGTTCGGGTTCGGCCGAAGCCTGGGCCATGACCGGCGCCGCTTCGGGCGCCGCCGGTGGCGGGGTCGGCGCGGCGGCCGGTTCCGGCGCCACGACGGGTTCCGGCGCCACGACGGGTTCCGGGGGCGCGGCGAGTTCCGAGCGCGCGGCGGGCGCGCTTGCCGGGTCGACCGGCGGCGCCCCCATTTCCTCCATCCGCTCTATCCGGGTGGCGATGTAGTCCCAGAGCATGGCCACTTCCTGAGCCGACTTCGAGCCTTCCGAGACCTCCATCACGGTGCGGCCGTCGGTCATGCTGGCAGCGAAATCGACCCGGTTGTGGATGATCGTCGGCGCCACGGTGCCGTGCTGGGAGAGCGCCATGGCGGCCTCGGCGGTGATCTTCGCCCGGACGGCGGCGCTGTTCAGGACGAAGATCATCGGCCGGCGATGCGATTCGACGATATCGATGGTGGCGCCGACGGCGCGAAGATCATGCGGGCTCGGCCGAGTCGGAATGACCACGAGGTCGGCGTGCCGAACCACCTCGCCGATCGCCGAGGTGGCGGCCGGCGGCGTGTCGATCACGATGAACGCGATGCCCAACCGCTTCAATTCCTCGATATCGGTGGCGATGTTGTCGACGTCGCTCACCTTGAGGACGAGCGCGGTGTCCTCCCGCTCGTAGCGCCACTGGGCAAGGCTGCGCTGGGGATCGGTATCGATCACCGCGACGGGGCCGACGCCGGACCGCTCAGCTTGTATCGCGATGTGACCGGAGAGCGTGGTCTTGCCCGAGCCACCCTTTTGCGAGGCGAATACGAGAATTTTCGTGCCGGATTGCATGATGGGAAAACTTCCCTTCTCGCGTCGAGGTTACCAATACCGGCCGTCGCCGCGCGCCTCGTCGCGCGGCGGTGCCGGCGGTCGCGGCAAAAGGCCCGGGGAGGAGTGTGAGATTGGGAATCGTCGTCGCATCATCGCCTCCGTTCGGTAGCCCCGCCGCCGTCTTCCATCCGTCCCGTGTCCGGAGGAAGGTCGGCCGGTGGCTTTGCGCCCCGCCGTTTCCGACGGTTTGCCGTTTCGTGGAACCGCGCCCGCGGGGATGACGCCTTGGCGCCGGAAGCCCCGGGCGCTCCGCACGGAACCCATGCACCGTGCCTCGTCTCGCACATGGAACGAATCTCTATATCGTCAACGACCGCCACCCGGATAGCACATGACGTCGCGCCATGCCAATCCTATCTGGCGTCATGCGACGTCCATCGGGTTCATCCGCGGCCGGATCACGGCGCCGGGGCGTCGGGCTTCAGGCCGGCGGATGCGTCGTCGCCCAATGGCGGGCGATATCGATACGGCGGCAAATCCAGACATCGTCGAAACCGGCGACGTAATCCAGGAAGCGCTGCAGGCCCCGGGCCCGGGCCGGATGTCCCGCCAGCCGCATGTGCAGCCCGACCGACATCATCTTCGGCGCGCTCGCCCCCTCCTCGCGCAGCAGATCGAAGGCGTCCCTGAGCCAGGCGAAGAAATCATCACCCGTGCCCATGAAGCCCCGAATGAATTTCGTATCGTTGTTCGTTAATGTATAGGGCACGATCAGGTGTGGGTGCTCTGCGATAATCGTCCAGTATGGCAGCTCATCATTGTAGGCATCTGAATCGTAAAGAAACCCACCTTCCTCAACCAGGAGTCTACGCGTGTTGACGCTGGGCCCGTAGCGGCAGTACCAGCCCTCCGGCCGCGCGCCGACGGTCCGCCGCAGCGACTCGATCGCCATCTGGATGTGGCGGCGTTCCTCCTCTTCCGAAAGGCGGTAATGCTCCACCCAACGCCAGCCGTGGCAGCAAAGGTCGTGTCCGGCCTCCGCGATCGCGCGCGCGGCGTCCGGATTGCGTTCGAGGGCCAGGGCACAGCCGAAGACGGTGAGGGGAAAATCGTGCTGGGCGAAGAGCCGCATCAGCCGCCAGAAACCTACCCGACTGCCGTATTCGAACATGGATTCGGCACCGAGGTCGCGCTCGCCCAGCGGCACCGGCGAGGTCGGCGATTCCGTCAGGTTGGCTTCCGTGCGGCCATCGCCCTCAGGCACCGAGTGTTCCGAGCCCTCTTCGTAGTTGATGACGAAATTGAGGGCGAGCCTGGCGCCGCCCGGCCATTTGGGGTCGGGCGGATTGGCGCCATAGCCCACAAAGTCGCGACGCAATGCCTCTTGGCTCATCTTCCTCTCCCCGCTCCCCGTCTTGCCCGCGTCGGCCGCAGGCGCCATGCTGCGCCCGAGTCCCGCCGCAAGGGGACATTCCAACCGAGGAGAGCCACCGGTGTCCAGCCATGAATTCTGCACCGTCGAACGCGACGGACACCTGATGACCGTCACCCTCGATCGGCCCGAGCGGATGAACGCCCTGCACCCGCCCGCGGATTTCGAGCTGACCGAGGTCTTCGACGAATTCGAGGCGGACCCGGACCTTTGGATCGGCATCATCACCGGCGCGGGGAATCGCGCCTTCTGCGCCGGTAACGACCTCCGCTTTCAGGCCGAGGGCGGCGACATGACGCGGCCCGACACCGGCTTCGGCGGCTTCACCAAGCGCTTCGATCTGATCAAACCGATGATCGCGGCCGTGAACGGCGTGGCGATGGGCGGCGGCTTCGAACTGGCGCTCGCCTGCGACATCATCGTCGCGGCGGAGAACGCGCGTTTCGCGCTGCCGGAGCCCCGCGTCGGCCTCGCGGCGCGCGGCGGCGGCCTCGCCCGGCTGCCGCGCCAGATCCCGCTGAAGAAGGCGATGGGCATGATCCTGACCGGCCGCCACGTGCCGGCGGCGGAGGGCTTTGAACTCGGCTTCGTCACCGCGCTCGCGCCCGAGGGCGGCGCGCTCGAGGAGGCCAGGCGCTGGGCCGGCCTGATCCTCGAATGTTCGCCGATGTCGATCCGCGCCTCCAAGCAGGCGGTCGGCCGAGGCCTCGACATGGACACGCTGGCCCAGTCCTATTCCGAGCTCTATCCGGCCGTGGCCGAAATGGCGGCCAGCGAGGACTATATCGAGGGTCCGCTGGCCTTTTCCGAAAAGCGCAAGCCGAATTGGAAGGGCCGCTGAAAGACCGGAGACCCTTCGCCGTCGTCCCGAAACCGCCGAGTGGCGCGCCCACGTTCGACGGGTTGCTGAATATACTTTCGTAGGACGGAATGATCGGGTCCGCCGCGTGGCGGGCCAGAAAGGCCAAATCAGCATGGTCGCGGCCAACAACGCGCATGTGGCGAAATAGGTCCAAATCGCCGGGAGATGGGCGGCCTCGCGCTTCACGCAAAAACGTCCGGCCATATGTCGCTTCCTTGCGAGGGGCCGGCAACGTGTCATGGACATGACGGCGCGATCGCGCATGGACGGCCGACGGGGCGCCACATTGGACGAGGGCCTGTGGACGTTCAAGTCGGGTTGGAGGAAACACCCCCCGGCATTCGACGTCGATCGAATGCGGGTCGGAGATCGCCCCGGTTCGTCGGGAGATGTTTCATGAAGACGTCGCGCTCACAATCCAGGTCGAGCCGCCCATCATCACGCCGTCGTCCGTCCGACATTCGGAAATGGCATCGCCGAGATCGTGTCGAATTCGCGCCAAGGCGTCGTCCGGGACGTCGCGCAACAGACGGGATACCGGTCTCACCTCCAGTAACTTCTGGACCGATTCCGGGACGTCGCGCGCGATCGGGATCATCGTTTCATGCGCCTCTATGTCGATGTTCGAAAACCCGGCTCCGGACAGGATATCACGCACCCGATCGGGATCGGCGAATGCCATGGGGCCGGGCGCCTCCGGGTCCGTGGGCGGCGGCGCGGCCACATTCCGGAGCACGACACGCAGGGGAACTTCTATCCACTGGTTCTCGGCCGCCGTCCGCCAGCAGACAAACGCCCGACGCCCCCTTGACGCCATGCTCTTGCGAATGTTGGAAAACGCACTGATCGGATCGATGAAGAACATGACGCCAAAGCGCGAAAAAACCCGATCAAACGCCTCTTTTTCAAAGGCTCAATTCGTGAATTGTATGCGTCACCTTGTTACGGCGGCGGCGAGGCAGGCTCGGTCATTGGCGCCGGGGGCGAGGCCGACGAGGTGGAACCAGCTCAGGTAGTTGTCCAGATAGCGGGTGGCGATGCCGCGGCGGGGACGCAGCAAGTCCTTCAACCGGCTGTGGCGGCTGTTCACCGTCTGCACATGCAGATCGCCCCGAACCCGTTCCCCCATCGAGCGGTTGAGTGCTTCGTGGCTCACCCCGAGCGCGGCGGCGCAAGGTGGATAGCTCGCGCCACCGTCGGAGACCAGCAGGGCGTCCTTCGCGACCACCGGGTCGAGAGCAGCCGTGAGCGCCGCCGCGTCGACCCTGGGCAGCACCGCGCTCACCGTCGTCCCGCTCCGGTCCGCCGCCATGAGAACCGGCACCTGCTCGCGCGAGAGGCCGCGCTTCTTCGCCTTGCCGCCCCGCCGCCGTGCCTTGCGTCCCAGCCCGCGCGCGCCCTTCCGGCTCTCCAGGACGTAGGTCTCGTCCGCTTCCACGATCCCCTTGAGCACCTCCGAATCGCTCCGCGCCGCCGCCAGAAACCGGTGACGCCAGCGGAACGCCGTGCTCACCGCCACGTCGCAGCGCGCCGCCGAGGCCTTCACCGTCTCCCCCTCCGCCAGCGACGCCCCGAACGACAGCCAGCGTTCCTTGTGGTGCAGGCCCGACAGCGGCGTACCGGTCAGCGCGTTGAAGGTCCTGCCGCAGCCCTTGCACTGGTAGCGCCGCAGACCCCGCGCCATACCGCGCGAAACCGCCCCTTCGCTCGCGCAGTGCGGACAGCGCCGGGCCTCGTCCACACCAAGCTCGATCGCGGCCTTCGATGCCTCGCCTTCGCTCCGGCCCGACAGCACCGCGAGCGCCTCGTGCCGCTGCACGCGCGTCAGCCCGCGCGCCGCCGAAAGCCACACCTGGAAACCCTTGCCGTCCATGACCCAACCTCCTGACGTTCCGAGCATTCTATCACAAATGCATACGTTTCACGAATTGAGCCTTTTCAAACCCATAAACCGCGACGTCCTTGTTTTCGAAGGCCACAATGGCGACGTCGAGCGAGGCCAGCCGCGCACGAGCGACATCGAGCATCGGGGTCGAGATATCGATGCCGAGCACGCGCCCCACATCGCCGGCCCGGCGCGCCAGCTCGATGGTCGTCGTGCCGCTGCCGCATCCGACATCCAGCACCGAGTGCCCCGACCGAATGTCGCAGGCGTCCATGGCGGCGAAGCCCAGAACCCCCAGCATGCGGTCTTGCGTATCTGCGAGCCGGGCCCATTTCTCGCCGGCGGGACCGTTCCAATATTCAATCTGCGGCGCGTTGACGCCGACGGCCTCCAATCGGCTCATGAAATCTGCTCCCCGAATTGTGAATACCGGCCAGGGCCAGCGGTGATCGTCGAGGATGGTCGGATGTAGCCGCCGAGGCAAGCAGCGCCCGAGACCACTTTCCTACCCTCTCACCCCCTGATCAGCCCATCCGACGAGGCCACCAAGTCCGGCGGTGTCGCGAACCGCGCATTCTTGCCAACCAAGTCCGCATCACCGACCGCGCGAGCCCGGCCGACCACGTCATGGTCAGCGGGAACGGCGCGGCGCGGGTGCGTTCCGGCACGCCGGTTCTTTCGGCCACGGGCATTCGCTCGCCCCAAAGCAACCTCTTCGCCGCCGTGATAGCCGCCTCGCCCGTGGCTGGCGAAAAGCCGCGTCCCTCGGTGATCGGGGGGTCGCCGCGCCGGGTGCTTCGACCCGTGCCGCGACGAATCTTCGAATGTTTTCCGGCCGCAGAGAGCACGCTGGCCCCCTCCCCCGGCGGTGCCATACTCGGCGGGCGGCGGCGGTGCGGCGGCGCGAATTTTTGGGAGGGTTAAAACAAATGATCCGTTTCGCAATGGGGATTATATACCGGAGTCACAATCCGGCCGTCTCACTCATCCTCTCCGATGGTCTTGACCGTCATAGGCTGAAGCGCCACCCGCGCAAGCTCTTCGGGCGTCGTGTCGATGCTTACGTCTTCCTCTAGCTCCGCCTTGCTTGGCTGGTAGGTCGCGGGCCGCACCCGCACTTCGGGCTTGTCCTTGGTCATCGTCGCCTCCCTATGCCGCACGCGGCATTTCCGGTTTTCGTCCCTCGAAGAAATCTTCGATGGTGTAAATCTGAATCGTCGGCACTTCCATGAAACGGCCCGCGCTGGCGGCCGCATTGCGCATGTTAGTCGTCACACGTTCGTCAAAACATGTAAACACGCCCAAGTCAGCCTCGGCTTGTTGGCGGGCGCCATTGAACGCCTGAACGTCGCCAGGGCTGGTGCCGCCGCCCTTCACCTGCGAGACGACATCAATGAACTGGCCCTTGCGGATGGGGAACCGTCCGCGCCCGTCTATACCTTTGTCGCCGCGCTGGCGTTTGTTTGCTTCCATGCCGTCCACAAGCGAGGCGGCCCACCGCTCAAAGCGGAATTTGTCGAGGTCAGCTAGCGTCTTAGCGTCATCGCGTGTCTTCGGCAGCCCTATAAATTCTACATCATCCCATAGGCTGTCGAAGTGGCCCCGCAGGCGTTCTTCGATCACCTTGCAAGCGTTTACGCAAATGTCGATCCCGATCCAATTCCTATTAAGGTTCTGTGCGGCATGGACGGTAGTTCCACAACCACAGAAGGGGTCTAACACAAGGTCGCCCTCGTTAGAACTGGACCGGATGATGCGTTCCACTAGCGCCGTCGGTTTCTGTGTAGGGTAACCTAAGCGTTCTTTGAGATTCACATGTACTGGGGGGATATCATCCCAAATGTCTTGCAGTGCCTTTCCTTGCATTTCGTCAAGATAAATCTTGTAGCGAGGCGTCCCTGTGCGACTATACGCAATCCGCCCTTCCGCCTCTAAGCGATCCATGTTTTCTTTCGAGTAAGCCCAATAGCGTCCGGCTGGAGGGAGTTTTCCTCGCCATTCGTAACGAGTATCACCACCAGGCTTTGCGGCGTGTAGGGGTTGGGTTTGGTAACGACGCCCTGCCTCGTCTGTATTGCGATACGCCGAATTAATGTATTGTTGGTCGTATGGAACATAAACAATGTTCCATGTCGGTGACGTGCCTTTTGAAAACCTCAATATTGTGTCGTGAATGCGCCCCATATGGCGGGCTCCTTGCGATACGTCACTATGGGCGCCAGTTCTTTTCCAAACGAGTTCGTTCTTGAAATTCTCAACTCCGAAAACTGCATCCATAACCACCTTAAGGTAGTGACTCATGGTGGGATCGCAATGGAGATATATTGAGCCAGAACCCTTTAGCACACGGTGGCATTCGCGAAGCCGGTTTGCCATGTAGGACAGATAGGCCAGTTGAGAGTTCTCACCCAGTATCCGACGCAACCCTTCAATTGCATCAGCTGGACGAGTATCGGACGCCACCTCGTGGAAGTCATCAACAGCCTCATGCCAGCTCCACGTATCATCGAACGCCACCCATTGAGCACCGCCGATGAAGGCGTTGTAGAGCCGCTTAGAGTTGAATGGTGGGTCGAGATAGATCAGGTCGACTGACTCGTCGGTGATATCCTCACGCATGACATCAAGGCAATCGCCGAAATAGAGCCGGTTGGTAGCCGGAGCAGACATGACCCCGCCCCTACGCGATCAAGTCCCGATACGGCAGGTGCTTCCCTTCCAAGCCCTTCACCACCCCGCCCATGATGTTGATGGTATCGGCTTCCCGATCATTGTGCCGGCCAGCGAACTCGCCGACATACCGATCAAGGTGCTTTTCGCTGAAGTGGTGGAAGGTGCCGTGGTAGCCCCGCTTCAACATGGACCAGAAAGACTCGACCCCGTTGGTGTGCGCCATCCCGCGAACGTACTCACCGGCGGAATGGCAAACCGCCTCGTGGTCGAAGGGCAGCCCTTCGTAGGCGCTGGCATCGTCGGTGAACACCTTGGCGTCAGGGGCCGCGTGCTGGGCAACGAAGCCTTGGAGGGTCGGCTTGTCGGTGGCCGGCACTGATCGGGCCACGACGCGATTGGTGGCCCGATCCTTCACGCCTACGACGGCAGTCTTGCCGACTGCGCCGCGCCCCGTCAGCTTCGGGCGCTTCGCCTTGGGCATGTTCTTGCGCTTGCCGCCGATGTACGTCTCATCGGCCTCTACGGGGCCGGTGAACATGCCGCCATTGTCGGCCTTCCACCCTTCGCGGAGCCTGTGGGCCAGATACCACGCCGACTTCTGCGTGATGTTCAGGTCACGATGCAGCTTCATGCTCGACACGCCCTTGAGGTTGGTTGCCAGCAGGTAGATGGCGATGGCCCACTCCCGGTAGCCGAGCTGGGTGCGGTGCATGACGGTGCCGGTCTTCAGGGAGAACATGGGCCGATTCGGGCAGCCCCGGCAACGGTGCGTCATGGAGCGGTGCTTGATGCCAGCTTGGACGTTCAGGGAGCCGCAGTGCGGGCAGGTCGGACCATCGGGCCAGCGCTGGGCCGCAATCCACTTCTCCGCAGCCTCATCGGTCGGGAACATGGCGGTGATCTCGATCAGTGAGATACCCTTGCGGTGAGCCTTCCCCGGTGCCTTGCTTGCCATGTCTCTGCCTCCCTGAATTGTGACTCCGTTGTAACACGGCTTGGGGTGGGGCGCAAGAGGAAATTGTGACTCCGGTATATAATCCCCTTCGCAATGGGCGCCCTCGGCGCGCTCGCCCTGCTGGCCAGCGGCGTCGCTTCCGGCGACGTGCTCGCCCGCAGCAAGACGCTCGACGCCGTGAAGGCGCGGGGCTCGCTGCTCTGCACCGGCCACAACGGCAGCTTCCTCGGTTTCGCCGAGGTCAACGACAAGGGCAACTGGAAGGGCCTCGACATCGACTTCTGCCGCGCGCTCGCCATCGCCATCTTCGGCACCGCCGACAAGCTGAAGATCGTGCCCCTGAGCTGGGCGCAGCGCTTCCCCTCGATCCAGTCGGGCGACGTCGACGTCATCATCAAGGCCACCGGCTGGACCATGGGACGCGATACCGAGCTCGGCCTGCAGTTCTCCCGGCCCTACCTCCTGGGCGCCACGCAAATCATGGTGCACAAGGAGCTGGGCTTGAAGGACGCGCGCGGCCTTGAAGGCGCCACCATCTGCGTCGCCGGCGGCACCAGCACCGAACGGCTGGCGGCCAACTATCTGGCCTCCCTCAAGGTCAAGCACGAGTTCGTCACCTACGAGAAGACCGAGGAGTTGCGCAGCGCCTATTTCGCCAAGCGCTGCGACGCCTTCGTCGGCTGGGGCCCGAACCTGGCGGTGACCCGTTCCAAGGGCTCGAAGGACGCCTCCCGGCACGTGATCCTGCCGGACGTTTTGGCGATGGAGCCGGAATCGGCGGCGATGCGCCAGGGCGACGATGGCTGGGTCGATATTCTCAATTGGCTGTTCTCTTCGCTGATGCTGGCGGAGCTGAACGGCATCACCTCGGAAAACGTCGACCAGATGAAGGCCAATCCACCGAACTCGACCATCGGCCGCCTGCTGGGCGCGACGCCCGGGATCGGCAAGCGCCTGGGGCTCGACGATTCCTGGGCCTACAACGTGATCAAGGCGATGGGCAACTACGCGCAGATGTACGATCGCAACCTGGGCAAGGCTTCGCCCTACAAGCTCGATCGCGGCATCAACGCCCTCTACAACAAGGGCGGCGTGCTCTATCCGCTGATCCTGGATTGAGCCTGGCGTGGACGGTCCCCTCGGGGGCCGTCCACCCGCGCCGATGATCCACCTGCTGCGCGACGAGAAGTTTCGCGGACGCCTGCTGCAAGGCGCGGTCCTGGCGATCGTGCTGCTCGCCGTCGGCTCCTCCATGGTGACCGCCAGGCGCAATCTGGTCGATCAGGGGATCGCCACCGGCTTCGATTTTTTATTCTACTCGACGGGCTGGGACATCTCCTTCTCGCTGCTCGACTACACCATCGACGACCCCTACTGGTGGCTGCTGCTGATCGGCTTCCTCAATACCTTGATGCTGGGCCTGATCTGCATCGCCGTGGCGACGGTGATCGGCACCCTGGTCGGCGTCGCGCGCCTGTCGAACAACCTGATCCTCACCGCCTTCGCCACGGTCTATGTCGAGATCTTCCGCAATGTGCCGCTGATCCTGCAGGGCTTCTTCTGGTATGCGGTGGTGACCCATCTGCCGGCGCCGCGCCGCGCCTTCGATCTCTTCGACATGATCTTCCTGTCTTCGCGCGGCCTCTATGTTCCGGGACTGAACGTGCCGACCTGGGGCGTGCTGCTCTGGGCCGGCCTCGTCGTCGCCACGCTTTTCCTGGCGCGGTGGCTGGCGGGGCGCTCGGCGCTTCTCTCGCCCATCCGGGTCGGCTGGGGCGCGGTGGCGGCTGTTTGCATCCTCGCGCTCGCCCTGACGCCGGCGCTGACGCCCGAGGGAGCGCCGATCATCGACATCCCCTACCTCAAGGGCTTCAACTACCGGGGCGGTCTGCGGATCACGCCCGAGTTCGCCGCCATCGCCATCGCCATCATCGTCTTCGGCAGCGCCTACATCGCCGAAATCGTGCGCGGCGGCTTCCTCTCCGTCCCGCGCGGGCAGCTGGAGGCGGCGGAAGCGATCGGCCTGCGGCCCTTCGCGGTCTATTGGAAGGTCCGCATGCCCTTGGCGCTCCGGGCGATCCTGCCGCCGCTCGGCAATCAGTTCGTCTTCCTGATGAAGGCGACGACGATCGGCATCGCCATTGGCTTTAGCGATCTCTTCATGATCACCTCGACCTCGATCAATCAGAGCGGCCAGACAATCGAGCTGCTGTTCATCATGATGATGCTGTTCCTGGTGATCAATTACACGATCTCGAGCCCTGCTGAACCTGGCCAACCGGCGCCTGGCGCTGAAGGGGTTCGAATGATGTCGGCCGAGGCGCAATCGGTGGCGGGTGGACGAGGCTGGCTCGGCTGGCTCCGCACCCGCCTCTTCGCCGGCCCCCTCGACATCGCGATCACGGTGCTGGGCATCGCCATCGTCGTCTGGTTCGGCCCGGACCTGGTCAATTGGCTCTTCGTCGACGCCATCTGGCGCGAGGCCGCCTCGGAGGCCTGCGGCGAGCCCGGTGTCGGCGCCTGCTGGGCGGTGATCGACGCGCGCCACCGGCTGATCCTCTTCGGCCTCTATCCTTATGAGGAGCATTGGCGCTCGACCACGGCCTGCGTCATCATCATCCTGGTCGCCGTGCTCTCGTGCATTCCGGCCTTCTGGACGCCCTTGCGCCTCTCGACCGTCTGGGTCGTCGGCTTCGCCAGCTTCTATATCCTGATGAGCGGCGGAATCCTCGGCCTGCGCGAGGTCGGCACCGAGCAGTGGGGCGGCCTGGCTCTCACGCTCTTCATCTTCGCCTCGGTCTCGATCATCGGCATGCCGCTCTCGATCCTGCTGGCGCTGGCTCGGCGTTCGAGGCTGCCGGTGATCCGCTGGCTCGCCGCCTTCTCGATCGACCTGACCCGCTCCTTCCCCTTGCTCACCATCCTGTTTACCGCGGCGCTCATCGTGCCCTTCGTGCAGCCGCACTGGCTGCAGGGCGACAAGCTCTACCGCATCATCGGCGCCTTCGCCTTCTTCTTCGCCTGCTACCAGGCGGAGATCATTCGCGGCGGCCTGCAGGCGATTCCCGCCGGCCAGTACGAGGCGGCGGAATCCCTCGGCCTCGGCTACTGGCGGCAGGTATGGCTGATCATGCTGCCGCAGGCCTTCCGCAACGCGCTGCCGCCGACCATCAGCCAGTTCGTCATCACCTTCAAGGACACCTCGATCGTCATCATCATCGGCCTCTTCGAGGTACTCGCCTCGGGCAATGCCGCCTTCGGGACCGACAAATGGACCCATGCCTATGTCGAGGTCTACGTCTTCATCGCCCTCATCTATTTCGTCTTCGTCTTCAGCCTCTCGCGCTACGGCGCCTATCTCGAGCGGCGCATGCGCGTCGGCCGCGACTAGAATTGGCCATCATGAATGATGGCGCCCCCGGCCGCCCCGCTCCCCCGGCCCAACTACCCATGGAGTGTACCCTCGGGGTGGTTGGGCCGGGGGAGCGGGGCGGCCGGGACTTCTGACCATGAACACCCCTGGAGTCCGACCATGACTAACGAGAACGCCCCCCTCGCCACGACCCACGAGGCCGAGGCCGACCCCCGCAACGCCGACATCAAGATCTGGCTGAACGGCGAGCTGGTGCACCGCGACGAGGCCAAGGTCTCGGTCTTCGACAGCGGCTTCATGCTGGGCGACGGGGTGTGGGAGGGGCTGCGCCTGCACGGCGGCCGCTTCGCCTTCCTCGACGATCACTTGAATCGCCTGTTCGAGGGCGCCAAGGCGATCGACATGGATATCACCATGAGCAAGGCCGAGATGGCCGCCGCGCTGGACGAGACGATGGCGGCGAACGGCATGACCGACGGCGCGCATGTCCGCCTGATGGTGACGCGCGGGCCAAAGAAGACGCCGTTCCAGGATCCGCGCTTCTCGATCTGGGGACCGACGATCGTCATCATCCCCGAGTTCAAGCAGGCGAGCGAGGTGGTGATCGAAAAGGGTCTCACGCTCTTCACCGTGCACCAGCACCGGGGCCTGCCGGACACCCAGGACCCGAAGCTCAACTCGCACTCCAAGCTCAATTGTATTCTGGCGATGATCCAGGCGATCAAGGCCGGCTGTGACGAGGGCCTGATGCTGGACCCGCACGGCTTCGTCTCGACCTGCAACTCGGTCAACTTCTTCATCGTCCGCAAGGGCGAGGTCTGGACCTCGACCGGCGACTATTGCCTGAACGGCATCACGCGGGCCAAGGTCATCGAGATCTGCCGCGCCGACGACATTCCGGTCTTCGAACGCAACTATTCGCTCGTGGATACCTACGGCGCCGACGAGGCCTTCGTCACTGGCACCTTCGGCGCGCAGACCCCGGTGGTCGAGATCGACGGTCGGCAAATCGGCGAGGGCAAGCCGGGGCCGATCTTCCACCGCATCCGCGGGCTGTACAAGGAGTTGGTGCGGCGGGACTGCGGCCTCGCCTAACGCGCGTCCTTGGCGCGACTGAAGATCGCGGCCGAGACCACGAGGGAGACGGCGAGCGCGGCGAAGACCGCGCGGTGCGCGGCTTCCGTCGTGGCGCCGTCGGCGCCCGTGTCGAAAGCGCCGACGATGACGCCGGTCACCGCCTGCGAGCCGAAGACGCCGAGAAAGACGGCCAGGTTCTGCAAGGTCAGGCCGCGCCCCACCAGATGGTCGGGCAGCACGGCGCGGGCATGGGCGTGGAGCAGCATGACGGAGCTGCCGGCGCCCGCGAAGAGCAGCAGCAGGACCATGGCGGCGACGAGGCTCGGCGCCGGCCAGAGCGCCAGCACCCCCAGGATGGCGGCGGTGAGGAGCGCCGCGCCGATGATCAGCCGCTTGCGGCTCGCCACATGGGCGTCCAGCCGGCCATAGCCCATGACGCCCATGAGCGAGGCGAGGTTCAGCGCCATCAGCGCGTGGCCGCGCCGAGCCACGTCGAAGCCGTGGACGTCGGCGAAGTAGCGCCCGGCCCAGAGGCCGATCACCGCCAGCAGGGTGGCATAGCCGGTGAACTGGATGGCGGAGACGAGCCAGAGTTCGCGGTTGCCGAGTACCCGCGCGAGACCCCGGGCGACCTCGCCCCAGCTCTCGGGTGCTTGGTCTTCGGCGGCGCCGGGCGGATGGTCGCGGACCACGGCGAAGAGCAGCAGGGCGGCGAGCGCGGTCAGGCCCGCCATGGCCCAGAAGGAGCCGCGCCAGCCGATCCACTCGGAGAACCAGGCGAGCGGCGTGGTGCCGAGGAGGGTACCGGCGCCACCCAAGGCGAAGAGCAGCGAGGAGAGAAAGGCGAAGCGTTCGGCCGGGAACCAGCGGGCGATGGCGACGAGAGAGCCCATCAGCCCGGCCGCGCAGCCGACGCCGATCGCGGCGCGGGCGAGCGTGACGCTCATCTGATCTTGGCCCAAGGCAAAGCCGGCGGAGCCGAGCGCGGCCAGCAAAAACAGCGCCGACATGGTCCGCCGGGGCCCGAAGCGGTCGAGCAGCACGCCCACCGGGATCTGCGCCACGGCGAAGCCCAGGAAGAAGGCGCCGGTCATCACCCCCATCGCCTTGGCCGAGAGCGAGAGATCGGCCATCAGCTCGGGCGCGATCACGGCATTGGCGACGCGGTAGAACTGGCTCGCCACATAGGCGGCGGAGAGCACGATGAAGATCCGCATCGCCATCGACATCGCCGCCCCGCCCCCGCTTCAGCCCGACTGGCGCCAGCGCGGCCACGCTGTCACAATTCCGCGTGGAACCCAAGGAATGGGGAGGGGAGCATGTTCGAGGGCTTCACGGCCGAGCGGATCGAGGTAAACGGGATCGAGATCAATTGCCGCCACGGCGGCAACCCGAACGGCGCGCCGATGCTGCTGTTGCACGGCTATCCCCAGTGCCTGGTGGAATGGCACAAGCTGGCGCCGCTGCTGGCCGAACATTTCCACGTCGTCGCCACCGACCTGCGCGGCTATGGCGACAGCGACAAGCCGCCCGCCGCCGACGGCGACTACACCGTCTATTGCAAGCGCCAGACGGCGGACGACCAGGTGCGGGCGATGCGCCACTTGGGCCACGAGGCCTTCCACGTCGTCGGCCATGATCGCGGCGCCCGCGTGGCCCACCGCATGGCGCTCGACACGCCGCAAGCGGTGCTGAGCTACACCAACATCGACGTCAACGCCAGCCAAGCCGCGTTCGAAGCCATGGACGCCGACCTCGCCTATTCCTGGTTCCACTGGAACCTGATGCGCCAGCCGGCACCCATTCCCGAGACGCTGATCGGCAATTCGGCCGCGCTCTACCTCGATTTCCTGCTCGACACCTGGACCCACGTCGAAGGCGCCATCACCGAGGATGCGCGCGCCGAATACCACCGCTGCTTCGAAGACCCCGCCTGCATCCGCGCCACCTGCATGGATTATCGCGGCATCGTGCTCGACCTCGAACACGACGAGGTCGACCGGGGGCGTAGAATCGCGGCACCCATGCTCGTGCTGTGGGCCGGCGAAATGGCCAAGCGCCCCGGCTGGCAGACCGGCGGAAGCGCGAGCCTGCTGGAGACCTGGGGCGCTCGGGCGGAACGCGTCGAGGGCAAGGCGCTGCCCTGCGGCCATTTCATCCCGGAAGAGATGCCGGAAGAGGCGGCGGCCGAGATCATCGCCTTCGTCGGGGAGCTCGGGCGGTAGACGGTGGGCGCGCGATCCGACCGTTGCCCTGGCTTGGGGGCTATTTTCTGCCCAGGTTTCCCCTGGCCTTTATCTGGCGTATGCCCTGAGAGATGTCTGTGAGCGAATCCCCGATGTCGCCGACCCTTTCGACGACATCGGCATCCGGAGTCGCGTTCGGCGCCTGTGTCGGCGCGTTTATTCTATTCGTCGTGTCCTGCATAATTTGATCGACGCGATTACCGAGATCCTCGATCGTGTACAGCAAGCTGTTGGCCCCCGAACCCGGGCATTTCCTGTGCCATCGAATAAATCGAACGAATATTGTCCCGTGTGACCTGCAGCCGTTCGAAGAGTCTCTCATAGCTCAACGAGGTTCGCGCCTCCGAAGCCGCGCGACGCGCCTTGGCCACGTTTCGCAACAGATCCAGATATTGAAAACTGTAGCCGGAGGCACCGTCGACGTCGGCGGCCGTCGCCGAAGTGGCGAGGTTGATGTACATGGCGAGATCGTTCGTGGTCAGCAAGACCTGTCCCGGCGCGCCGGGTTGCAGATATCTTTCGAAGCTCAAGGGGATCGAGCCGAGTTCAGGGGCGATTTCGCCGATGCAGTGGTCGTTTCCACCGATCATATTCCCGATAGGGCTTATCCCTTTGAGCCCGGTTTGACGAGATGTTGAGTTTCTGGTGGGCGTCGGCAGCATGTTCGTGTAATGTTCCGTCATGGCCAGCCGCTGGAAATATGACCGCCCCATGTCCCGCGCCGCCTTCGAGGCGCGCTTTCCCGATGAAGCCTCCTGTGCCCGGCATCTCGCCGCCAGGCGCTGGCCCGACGGCTTCGTCTGCCCCGCCTGCGGCCATGACAGGGGCTGGGAACTGAAGCGGCGCCGGGCGCTGGGAATGTGCGGCCTGCGGGAAGGAGACCTCGGTGACCGCAGGCACGATCATGCACCGCAGCCACTTGCCCCTGAAGACCTGGTTCATGGCCGTTCACATCGTGACCAGCCACTCGAATGGTATCTCCGCCCTGCAACTCCAGGCCCAGCTCGGGCTCGGCAGTTACAAGAGTGCCTGGCTCCTGCTGCACAAGCTGCGCCGTGCCATGGTCAATCCGGATCGCAGCCTGCTTGAGGACCTGATCGAGATCGATGAGGCCACCCTCCCGTTCCGCACCGCAAAAGACCCGGCCACAGGCGGGCAAGGTCGCAGCCCACAAGGCAAGATGCGCATTGCCGGCGCGGTCGAGCTATCGCCCGAGGGCGAGCCACGCCGCATCCGGCTGGCGCCGATCGGGGATTTCTCCGCGCGCAGCCTTCGTGCCTTCGTTGCCGGAACCTCGGCGCCGGGCGCGCGGGTGATTACCGATGGCTGGAGCGGTTATTGCGGCCTGCCCGACCACGACCACCAGCCCAAGGTCGTCGGTGCAACGCCCGCCCATCTCGTGCTGACGTGGATCCATCGTGTGTTCTCGAACCTGAAGCGCTGGGCGCTCGGAACCTTCCATGGCCTGCGCCGCGCCCATCTGCGCCGCTACCTCGACGAGTTCGTGTTCCGCTGGAACCGCCGCCGCCACACCGCAACGGCTTTCGATACCCTGCTCGGCATCGGCACGCGCCTGCGACCCGCCGACTACCGCGACATCGTCGGACAACACGTCTGATCCCGGCAGGCCGGGCGCCAGCCATCGCCCGCCCTCCGATCCGCCTCAATCGGAGCCGAATACCGGCCCTCCAGTCTGCCTGACAGCACTCGAAACCAACTTCCTCAAGTCCAAAAGCTCCCGCACATCCCCCGGCACGGTCCGAAAACCGTGCCTGGAACGTAGAAGGCCGATCAACATCTGGTGTGACCGGAAGCAAAGGGATAAGCCATTTCCCGATTTCCACCATCAGCTCATCGCCATAAACCCTTATGGCGTCGAACGCCTCCCGCCAATCCGGCGTGAAAGCCAAGGTCTGGAGAGCGACGACGACATCCGGGTCGAGGCCCGCATGCACTTTCATGATCAAGGTGTAGGAATTCAAGAACCGCTTGATATCGCGCAGATTAGTGCTGCCGTTCTCCAAAAGAAATTCGAGATGCGGGCGAAGCCGAATTCGCAGATCGTCGATCTGGTCCTCGTGCAGCGCCACGTTCTCGATGACCGCGTTCAACAGGGTTTCGGCTTCGACCTGTGCGACCGGGGGCAAGGTGAAGGGAACCTGAAAAATCTTTTTGATGTAGTCGGCGCCCCGAATTCGAAATCCGTCGTCGGTGTCGAGCACTTGGTATTCGGCATAGCGGTTGTCGATGCACCATTCGACGACCTGCTGGTCGAGACCGACGACGAACACGAAACCGTCGAAGTCGAAAAAGAGTTTCATCGATTCCAGAACTTCGAGGGCGCTTTCGGGCAGGCACCGGTCCAGATCATCGATGAAGACGACGATCCGCGCGCCGCCCGAAGCTTTATGAAACTCGGCGAAACAGTCTTTCAGGGATTCGAAGCTGGCAAAATAGAACGAGCGCGGCGCCAGCCGCCGCGCCTCCTCTTCGGTCCATTCCCTTGCCGCCGTCAAGGTCTTGTTCGCGTCGAAAGAAAGGTCGAGGAGTTTCGGAATTCCACCCTTTATCGTGATGCCGCGCAGGATGGATTCGGTCACGCCGCCGATCACCGATGCCGTCTTGCGTACCACCTTCTTTATTTTCTGACTTCGTTGCGTTTCCGCCCACTGGTTGAGCGAGTTCCTGACGACGTCCAACAGGGGGATGATCAGGTGCTCTTCCTTCTCGTATCGCCAGGCGCTGAAATCGACCGCAACGCATTTGGCGGGATCCAGCCTGTCTCGAATGGCCGTCATCAGGGTGGTCTTGCCGGCCCCCCAGCCACCGAAAATTCCAATCGAGAAGCGCGGCTCGCTGCCCTCGATGATATCTCTGAAGGCATTTCCGAACTGGCCGAAGTTGAGTTCCGGGCTCTTGGCGGGGACGTCCAGAATGATTTGGAATTGATTGTAGTCCGGCATGTCGCGGGCTCTTCTTCCAACGGAGGCGGGGTCGGCATGGCCGATGGCCGCCAGACGAGATCGGATCGTGCACGACAATCTAACTCGGGTGCATCTTCAGGACAATATTTCCCTGATGTACGGCCCGCCGACCATCGTGTTTCCCAGGACCGGCCGCGATCCCGCCGTCGGGTGTTGCCATATTCGCGGCCAAATCTGCTATCAACGGCCATGCGGCGACAACGGGAAGGAAACACCATGAACATGGAAGGCAGGGCCGGCATCGTGACTGGCGCGGGACGGGGGATCGGGCGCGAGGTGGCGCTGCTCCTAGCGAGCGAGGGCGCGAGCGTCGTCGTCAATGATCCGGGCGTCGGGCGGGGCGGCGAGGCGACCGACGAGGCGCCGGCCGATGCCGTGGTCTCGGAGATCCGGGCGGCGGGCGGCAAGGCGCACGCCAACACCAGCTCGGTCACCGACTACGCCGACGCCGGGCGCATGGTGGCGGAGTGCGTCGAGAATTTCGGCCAAATCGATTTCCTGGTGAACGTCGCCGGCATGCTGCGCGAGCGGATGATCTGGAACATGACCGAGGAGGACTTCGACGAGGTCGTCAACGTCCACCTCAAGGGGCACTGGAACATGTGCCACCACGCCATCAAGGTGATGCGGACGGAGCGCTACGGCCGCATCGTCAACTTCTCCTCCGATGCCTTCAAGGGCTCCGTCGGCCAGTGCAACTACGCCGCCGCCAAGGCCGGCATCATCGGCCTGACGCGCACCATCACGCGCGAGTGCGGGCGCTACGGCATCACCGCCAACGCCATGTGCCCGATGGCGGCGACGCGCATGACGGTGAACGACGCGGTGATCGCCAACTGGAAGCGCCGCCTGGAGAGTGGCCTGTTGAGCCAGGCGCAGTACGACTCCCGCATGGCGATGCCCGGGCCGGAATACGTGGCGCCCATGGTGGTCTATCTCTGCACGGAAGACAGCGGCGACGTGAACGGCCAGCTGTTCCACGCCGAGAAGTCGCTGATCCACACCTACCAATTCGGCGAGGAGGCGCGCTCGATCTACAAATACACCGACGACGGCATGTTCACCGTCGACGAGCTGATCGAGACCGTGCCGGCCTCCCTGATGGAAGGCATCCCTAATATCGCGCCGCCGGAAGACGCCTAAAGTTCGCCCGCGCCGGCCCGCCGAATTGCCGCCAAGCGGCGGTCGACGGCGAAGCCGAGGAGCGGGTCGGGCGGTAGCCAGCCGGCCTTCGCGAGGGAGAGCTGCGTCGTCAGCAGGTCGCTCGTCGCGCCCGCGATGTAGTCGGCCAAGAGCTTGCCGGTGATGGAGCCGCGCGCGACGGGGCCGGCGTCGCCCGCGACCACGCCCCACACGCCCTCGGCCAACTTGCCGAAGAGGGCGCCCTGGTTGCGGGTGTAGGCAATGTTGCCGCCCCAGGTGTGCTCGAACTCGAGCTCGGCCAGGGCCGGCCAGCGGGCGCGGAGCGCCTGGCGGTGGTTCTCGCGCGCCTCGGCCGGCACGGCGGGGTCCATGTCGCGGGCGGGCGAATAGCGGAAGGAATTGCGGATCAGCAGGCGGCCGTCGCGCGTCAACCGCACCGTGGAGCCGTTGTGCGAGGCCGGCAGCAGGCCCAGTTCGTCCGCCTCGGGGAAGTGCGCGGCCCGCTCCTCCGGGCCGAGCGCCCGGGTCATGGAGCCGTAGGTGGCGATCGCGAGCGCGCGACCACGGAAACCGCCGAGCCCGCCCGTGTAGCAACCGCCAGCCAGGATCAGGCGGTCGGCCCGCACCTCGCCTGAATCGCAGACCAGCTGGAAGCCGTCGCCCCGCCGATGAATCGCCGTCACCAGCGTTTCCTCGCGCGGCTCCACGTTCGCCGGCAGGGTCGCCGCCAGGCCGCGCACCATCGCCGCCGGCTGCACGATGGCGTTGCCCGCCGCCCAGAGCCCGGAGGTGTAGAAGTCCGATCCCGTGAGGCGACGGAGCGCGTCGGCGTCATAGTCGCGGATCTCCGCGCCGATTCGGCGGTGGGCGGCGCGCACGTCGGCCAGATGATGGTCGCCGTCGGCGCCGGCCGAGACATAGAGGCGGCCCCACTCGCTCCAGTCGCACTGGATCTGGTGTTCGGCGACGAGGCGGCGCAGTTCGTCGACCCCGGCGGTGAGCACCTTGGCATAGCGCCGTTCGAAATCATGGTCCGCGCCGCTGCCGACGCCGTGCGGGCTGTAATTGAGCACGAAGCCCGAGTTGCGGCCCGAGGCGCCGAGGCCAACCCGCGTCGCCTCCAACAGCAGGATGCGCTTGTCCGGGTAATGCTCGGCCAGACGGCGGGCGGCGGCCAGGCCGCAGACCCCGGCGCCGACGATCGCCCATTCCGCCGCCTCCTCGCCGGCGACGACGCGGGCGGGTGGCGGCGGCGGCAAGAGGTTGTACCAGCCGCAGTCGGCGACCTCGCGCGGGAGGGTGCGAACATTGCCGAATTTCATGGCCCCCTCTCCCCTCAGTCCTCGAGCTTGAGCCCCATGTCCCAGAAGGCGGCCTCCAGCCGCGTCGCCTGGCGGAAGGTATGGGCCAGCGCGGGAAAGCGCCCTTCGGTCCCACGGGCCCCGGCGAGGCGTTCCAACTGTTGGATGGCGCCCTCCATCACCTCGCCGTATTCGCCGCCGGCATACATCTCGATCCACTCGGCATAGGGATTGCCGTCGAGGCCGCCGCCCGAGGCGAGCGCTCGGCCGATCTCGCCGTAGCCGACGACGCAGGGGGCGAGCGCCACGTAGAGGTCGAGGATGTCGCCCGCCATGCCGCGGTCGAGCACGAAGCGGGTGTAGGCCATCGTCGCGCGGGCCTCCGGCAGCGCCTCCATCTCCGCCTCGCTCAGCCCCCAGCCGGCGCAGTACTTGACATGCAGGCCCATCTCGACGTCGAGCAGCCCCTTGACGATGTCGGCCGCCGCCCGCATGTCGGCGAGCGTCTCGGACTTGTAGACCGCCAGCGCATAGGCACGGGCGAAATGGATCAAGAAGAGATAGTCCTGCGCCAGGTAGTGGCGGAAGGCCGCCTCGGGCAGGTCGCCCGCGCCGAGCCCCCGGACGAAGGGATGCTCGACATAGGCCCGCCAATCATCGGCGCAGCTTGCCTTCAGCCGCTCGAAGAAGCCATCGCCCTCGCTCATGTCCGCGCCCTCAGGTCAGTAGCATGTTGCGGGTCTGGGCCGGCAGTCGGACGGCGAGGCCGTCAAGGTCTTCCGAGATCTCGATCTGGCAGCCGAGGCGGGAAGTCTTGGTGAGGCCGAAGGCGAGGTCCAGCATGTCGATCTCGTCCTCGCTCGGCTCTTCCAGGCGGTCGTAGTATTCCGGCTCGACGATCACATGGCAGGTCGAGCAGGCCATGCAGCCCTCGCACGCCCCCTCGATGTCGATGCCGTTCAGATGCGCGATCTCCAGCACCGTCATGCCGATGTCGGCATCGACCTCCTTGCGTGTCGCGCCGTCGGCGCTGACGAAGACCATCTTGGCCATGGCCGGCTTCCCTCTCCAAAATCGATTGATGGTCGTCTCAGGCGGCGTCGGCGGTGGCGTCCCGGCGAGCGTGGATCTCGCGCCAGACATCGACGAAGCGGTCGACGTCGGCCGCCCGGCTGGCCCAGCCGAGGCTGACCCGGATGGCGCACGTCGCCGCGTCCTCGTCGATTCCCATGGCCTCCAGCACGTGGCTGGCCGCGACCTTGCCCGAAGAACAGGCCGCGCCGGCGCTGATCGCCACGCCGGCCAGATCGAAGGCCATCACCTGCACGTCGGAACGCACCCCCGGCATCGAGACGCAGGAGGTGTTGGGCAGCCGGGGGACGCGTTCGCCGAAGACGCGCCTCTGGTGCGCGATTTCGCCCAGCCGGCGCTCCATGTCGTCGCGCAGGGTGGCGAGGGCGGCGTGGCGTTCCAGGCCCTGGAGCGCCAGTTCGGCCGCCCGGCCGTATCCGGCCGCGCCCGCGACATTCTCGGTGCCGGAACGCCGGCCCCGCTCCTGACCGCCGCCCACGATCTCCGCCTCGATGGTCATGTCCTCGCGCAGCACCAGGACGCCGATCCCCTGCGGCCCACCGATCTTGTGCGCGGAGAGGCTCATCATGTCGACGCCGAGGGCGTTGATGTCGACCGGGATCTTGCCGGCGGCCTGCACGCCGTCGCAATGCACCAGGGCGCCATGGCGATGGGCGATCTCGGCCAGTTCCGCCACCGGCTCGATTACGCCGGTCTCGTTGTTGGCCAGCATGACGGAGACCAGGGCCGGCTTGTCGGCGGCGGCGAGCGCCGCTTCCAGCGTCTCGGCCCGCACCAGCCCATCGCCGTCGACGGGCAGGATCACCGCGCCGGCGTCGCGCAGCATGGCCGGCGCCAGCACCGCGCCGTGCTCCACCGCCGAGACCATCAGCCGCCTGTCGCCGACGCCCTTCAGGGCCAGATTGTCCGCCTCCGTCCCGCCCCCGGTGAAGATGACGTTGTCCGCCTTCGCCCCGACCAGGGCGGCGACGGCGGCGCGCGCGTCCTCGACCAGAACGCGGGCCTTGCGTCCGGGCTCATGCACGGAGGAGGCGTTGCCGACCTCCGACATCACCCGGGCGACGATGTCGATCACCTCCGGGCGGATCCGGGCGGTGGCGTTGTAGTCCAAATAGACCTGCTGGCTGTTCACGGTCCGATATTCCTCGTCTCAATCGCCGCCGGCGGCGCCGACGGCGGCGTCGAAATCCGGGGCGGGCATTCTTTCCACCGCCGGGCGCCGGTCACAAGGCGAAAGCCGGCCCTGGGCGACGTCGGCCAGGCTGACCGAACACAGGAAAAGCTCGACCTGCAGGCCCAAGGCCTCCCAAAGGTCGTGAGTGCCGCATTGCCGGCCTCGCGAGAGGCAGCCCCTCTCGCCCCGCTCGGGCGCGCAGCGGGTCATCCGCGCCGGTTCCTCGACGGCATGGATCACGTCGGCGACGCTGATCGCCTCGGCCCGGCGGGAAAGCGCATAGCCCCCGCCCGGGCCGCGGACGCTGCGGACCACGCCGGCCCGGCGTAGCCGACCGAAGAGCTGTTCCAGATACGACAGCGAAATTTCCTGCCGCGCGGCGATTTCCGCCAGGGCGAGCGGCGCGTCGCGCTCCCGCCCGGCCAGCTCGACGGCCGCCATTACCGCGTATCTCGCGCGCGTCGACAGTTTCACGACTTCCCTCTCCCCCAATGTCGCCGCCGCGCGGGCCGGCCGTTTCCCGGCCTTCAGTCCTCGCGCGGGGTCTCCTCCTCACCGAGTTCCGCCAGCCTCGGCGACCAGGCCGTTAGGCGATCGTCGCCCAGACGGCGTTCCAGTTCCTCGATCCGCATCGAAAGCGTCTGCACCCTGTCCATCAAGGCCTCGGTCATGTGCTGCACCGGATCGCGCATGTCGGCGCGGGTGCCATAGGCCTCGAAGCGCTCGGCGTCTTCCACCGACGCCCGGGGGCCGCCCGCCCGCCTGGCCGGGATGCCGACCACGGTGACGCCCTCCGGCACGTCGGCCAGCACGACCGAGTTGGCGCCGACGCGGGCACAATGACCGATGGTGATGGGCCCCAGGATCTGCGCGCCGGAGCCGACGATGACACCGTCGCGCAGCGTCGGGTGGCGTTTCACGCTGCGCTGCCTCTCGGAATCGATCGAGGGCGCGATGCCGCCCAGGGTGACGTCGTGATAGAGCGTCACGTCGTCGCCGATCTCGCTGGTCTCGCCGATGACGACGCCCAGGCCGTGATCGATGAAGAAACCCCTGCCGATCCGGGCCGCGGGATGGATTTCGATGCCCGTGATCATGCGGGCGAAATAGGACACCAGACGCGCCGTCAGACGCCATCGCTTGCCCCACAGCCAATGTGCCAGGCGAAAGATCATGACCGCATGAAAGCCCGGATAGGTCAGCACGACCTCGACGCGGGACGTCGCGGCCGGATCGCGCGCCATGCACGCGGCAATATCGTCCTTGAGTGTTTTCCACATGGCGCCACCTGGCATGCTAGGTTACAAAGGCGATCGAACGCGCCGATTTCCGGGCAATCCTCTCGACTGGTAGATAGTTTACCCGACTCCGCCGGTCAAGTATTGCCATAACGGGTCCGGCGTCCTAGATCAGCGGTCCCGGGCCGACGCGACGGCGCGTCGGGGCCAGGGCAATCACGCGACGGGATTTGACAACGGGATTTGAAGAGACGCAGACATGCCAGAGGTCATTTTCACGGGACCCGCGGGTCGGCTGGAGGGCCGCTACCACCAGCAGGAAGCACGCAACGCGCCCATCGCGCTGGCGTTGCACCCCCACCCGCAGTACGGCGGCACGATGAACAACAAGGTCGTCTACAATGTCTATCAGACCTTCGTCGACCGCGGTTTCACGGCGCTGCGCTTCAATTTCAGGGGCGTCGGGCGCAGCCAGGGGAGCTACGACGGCGGCGGCGGCGAATTATCGGACGCGGCCTCGGCCCTAGATTGGTTGCAGAGTACCAACCCCAATTCCAAGGGCTGCTGGATCATTGGCTATTCCTTCGGTTCCTGGATCTCGATGCAGCTGCTGATGCGGCGGCCCGAAATCAGCGGCTTTATCTCGATCTCGCCGCCGTCCAACATCTTCGATTTCTCCTTCCTGGCGCCCTGCCCCTCCTCGGGCCTGATCCTGCACGGCACGTCCGACGAACTGGTGCCGCTGGACGAGGTCGACAAGCTGCACCAACGGCTCTCGCAGCAGCGCGGCATCACCATCGACTACCAGACGATCCGGGGCGCGGGACATTTCTTCGAGACGCAACTCGACAAGGTCGGCAACATCGTCGGCGCCCATGTCGACGCGGCGCTCGCCCGGCTGGCCGCCTGACGGCCGGCGCGGATCTCGAAGGCCGCGCGCCCATGCGGATCGCCACCTGGAACGTGAACTCGATCAAGGCGCGGCTGCCCCGCGTGCTGGAGTGGCTCGGAGAGACGGCGCCGGACGTGGCGCTGTTGCAGGAAATCAAGGTCCAGGACCAAGGTTTCCCGGCCGAGGAGATCGAGGATCTCGGCTACAACGTGCTGGCCCACGGCCAGAAGAGCTACAACGGGGTCGCCATCCTCTCCAAACGGCCGATCGAGGACCCGCTGATCGGGTTGCCGGGCGACGAAGGCGACGAACAAGCCCGCTATCTCGAGGCCACGGTCGACCGCGTCCGGGTCGCGGCGATCTATCTGCCGAACGGTAATCCGACCGACAGCGAGAAATTCGGCTACAAACTCGACTGGATGGATCGCCTGAAGAATCGAGCGCAAGTTCTTTTAGTTATGGAAGAAAGTGTCGTTCTCGGCGGCGACTATAACGTCTGTCCGCTGGACCAGGACTGCTGGGACCCGATCGGTTTCGCCGATGACGCGCTGCTCCGCCCGGAGAGCCGGTCGCGCTTCAACGCGCTGCTCAACCTCGGCCTAACCGAGGCCTTTCGCGCCCAGCATCCAGGCGAGATCGCCTACAGCTATTGGGACTATCAGGCGGGCGCCTGGCAGAAGGACCACGGCCTCAGGATCGACCACCTGCTGTTGAGCCCGGAGGCCGCCGACCGCCTGCTCGAGACCGGCATCGACAAGCGCCCGCGCGGGCGCGAACGGCCCTCCGACCACACGCCGGTGTGGTGCGAGCTGTCGGAGTGATACCAAGTGGCGATTCGGTCAACTCGTCGCCACTCGGCAAGCGCGACCGCGCGCCCGAGTTAATACGAGGAAAAGCCCGCGTGGCGTCTGAACGCCAGACAAACCGTACTCAGTGTCTGGCCCGAAAAGAGTTGAGTGATTTCAGTCAGTTGTGATTCACTGTTTGTATTTAGCAACCAGGGAGACACAACATGTGGACCAAAATCACTCGCCCGAAGTATGAACGCGACCTGCTGCGCTACGCAAGCGACCTGACGGATGGAGAATGGAAGGTGCTGGAGCCGTTGCTGCCTCGCGCCAAAGCGCTGGGACGGCCTCGGACGACGGCATTGCGCGAGGTGGTGAACGCGATCCTCTACCTACTGCGTAGCGGCTGTCCATGGCGCATGCTGCCCCGGGACTTCCCGCCACGCTCGACGGTGCAGCGCTACTTTTATCTCTGGCGGGACGACGGCACCTGGTCCGAGGTCAACCGGCAACTGCTGGTCGCGGCGCGCGAGGCCGAGGGCCGCGCGGCCGGCCCGTCGGCCGGTATCATCGACAGTCAGAGCGTAAAAACCACGGAAAGCGGCGGTATCCGGGGCTTCGACGCCGGAAAGAAAGTCAAGGGCCGCAAGCGTCACATCCTCACCGACACCGGCGGCCTGCTGGTCGCGGTCGTGGTCCACGGCGCCGAGATCCAGGACCGCGACGGCGCGCCGGCGGTGTTCGCCGCCATCCCCCGCCACTTTCCCCGCCTGCGCCACGTCTTCGCCGACGGCGCCTATGCCGGGCCCAAGCTCGAGGGCGCACTGAAGCGGATCGGCCGCTGGTCGCTGGAGATCGTCAACCGTCCCGCGGGCGTGAAGGGCTTCCAACTCCTGCCCCGCCGATGGGTCGTCGAGCGCACGCTCGCCTGGCTCAATCGAAACCGGCGGCTGGCCAAGGACTTCGAGACGGCCATCGAGACCGCCGAGGCCTGGATCTTCCTCGCCAGCATCCAACTCCTCACGCGCCGTCTCGCAAGAGCCTGAAAACACGCGATTCATTTCGAGTCGGACTCTCAGAGCGTGACCCAGCCGTCGGGCGGGCGCTGGCCCGGATGCAGCGCGCCGCAACCCTCGCAGGTCCGCGCCGCGCGGTCGCAGTGGAAGACGGCGAAGAGCGGCGGCAGGTCCGCTACGATATCGTCGACGCGGCTCTCGACGCGGTGCAGCAGGCAGCCGCAGGCGAAGCAGAACCATTCGAAGCCATCGAGCGCGCCGGGCGGGCGCGGCGACTCGACCACCAGACCGACGGAGCCGGCCATCGGCCGCTGTGGCGAGTGGCGTACATGGGGCGCCAGCAGAAAGACCTCGCCCTCGCGGATCACCACGTCCTCGAAGCCGCCGTCCCGGTGCAGCTTCAACACCATATCGCCCTTCAGCTGATGGAAGAATTCCTCGACCGGATCGTCGTGGAAATCGGTCCGCGCGTTGGGCCCTCCCAACACCATCACTGTCATCTCGGCGCCGGGAAAGAGCGCCTTGTTGCCGACCGGCGGGCGCAGCGAGGCCGCGTTTTCCGCGATCCAGGCCTGGAAATCGAATGCCGTCATTTCCCGTTCTCCCCCTTCCGACGCATGGATTGGTCGCCACTTCCCCCTTATGCTATCCGACCGCCGAAATGATCCAAGCGAGGTGATCCGCCATGCTGATCGAGGACGTGCTGAAACACCCGGCCCGAACCATGGGCGAGGCCACGCGCGAACAGTTCGTCGAGGAGGGTTGCTGCGTCGTCGAAGGCGTGATTTCCGACGAGTGGATCCGCCGGCTCAACGCCGCGATGGAAGAGATGGTCGAGAAGAGCCGCGAGGTGAGCGAGAACGACGGCCGTTTCGTCCTGGAGGAGGGGCATTCGGCGGAAACGCCAAGGCTGCGGCGCTTGAACAGCCCGGTGGCGCATCATCCCGACTTCTGGGCCTTCGTCGCCGAGTCGCCCTCGGGCGACGTCGCCGCCGACGTCTGCGGCCCGGACGTGAAGTTCTACCACTCCAAGCTCAACTTCAAATGGCCGGAGGGCGGCCAGCGCTTCGACTGGCACCAGGACATCCAGGCCTGGCCGCATACCGACTACAGCCCCGTCACCATCGGCGTGCTGCTGGAGGATTGCGGCCCGGAACAGGGCCCGCTGCTGGCGATCCGAGGCAGCCACAAGGGCGAGCTCTATTCGATGTACGACGCGGCGCGGAACTGGGTCCTGCGAATTCCGGAGGCGGACCTGCCGCCTGGCTGGGAAGACGACATGACCGCGCTCACCGGCTCGGCGGGATCGCTGGTACTGCTGAGCTGCCGGGTGATCCACGGCTCCAAGGCCAACCGCTCGGCCCGCATGCGGCCCCTGATGCTGAACGTCTACAGCTCCGCCGACAGCTTCCCCTATTGCTCGCAACCGATCCCCAGCCCTCGGGACGGCAGAATCGTTCGCGGCCAGCCCGCCCGCGTCTCCAGCCACGACCCGCGCCCCTGCGAAATCCCGCCCGACTGGTCCGGCGGCTACGTCGGCCCCTGGGCCTTCCAGAACCGGGAGCAGGAGATCGCGGCGGCGGAGTGAACGGACCGGAGGTCCGAATTCAGGCGATGGTCAACAGGCGCCCGATCTCGCCGTGCGTCGCCGGCAGGCGGCCGAGTTCCTGGCCGAGGCTGGCGATTTCGGCCACGAGGTCCTCGTTCGTCGGCGTGCGCGGCCCGCCATAATCCTCGATGCCGACCCGGACGTGACCGCCGCGCGCGATGGCGATGCGGCCGAAGCCATCCATCAAGTCCCCCTGGCGCAGGTTGACCATCCAAGGGATGCCACTTCCCTCCAGCATGGCGAGATAGGCGTCGAGACTGTGTTCGGAGATCGGCAATCCGAAGATCAAGGGCCCGGCGGAAAACTCCAGCTTCACCACCGTGGATTTCGGCAAGGTGCCCGCCCGCCGATGCGCCAGAACCAGTTGCAGAAAGCCGGGCTCGAAGATCGAGAGCGTACTGATAAGCTCGTGCCGGCAACAGAAAGCCAAGGAGTAGGCCACGTCGTCCAGGGAGTTCTGGTATATCGGCGCGCCCGGCTTGGGCGCGCCGCTCTCGTCCCGAAGGCCCCAGTTCATGCTGCCCGGATCGATCGGCGCCATCTTCAGCAGCCCGGCATCCAGCAGTTCGCGGATATGGGCGTAACGGTCGTCCATGGTGATGTCCGCCCCGCCGCCCGGCAGTGTCGGATACAGGATCGCATCCGGATAGGCCTTCTGGAGCGGCCCGAAGGCCTCGATATAGAGCTCGCTCTGGTGGCGGTGGACGTCGCCGACGAAGGCGTCACCGGCATGGGCATGAATGATCTGAGCGCCTGCCTCGAAGCAGGCGGTGACCGAGGCGATCACCTCGGCCGGCGAGATTGGCGTCCGCGGATTATCCTCTTTCGTCATCCAACCGTTGATGGCGACCTCGATGAGCAACGGTTCGGGCATGGCTCTTCCTCCTCGCCGAGGCGCATTGCCGTTCCGCCTCGACCGACGGACCCTTGGCTTAACGCTCCGGAGCGTGAAAATGCTCCCCCAATCCCGCCCGCCACGCAATGGGTCGGTAATCCGATGGCTCGGGCGGCGTCAACCGAGGCGCCGGCGGCGGAGTAGCGCCGAATAAAAGCCCCGTCCCGTTTGACGCAAAAAGGACCTCGGAGTAGCATTTTCGACACCGGTGGGACGTGGTGCCAGGATACCCTGGCTGGCGGTTCATAAAGGCCCGTTGTCCACGCGACGCCCGATCGAATTACGGGAGATAGAGCCGGCTCGCCGCGACCGGCGGTACCGAGGGAAAGGCGTCACGCTACACTTCCTGGAAGGGAAAGGATGCACGATATCTCGACGTCGTCGGCCGACCGCGATTTCTCGGATCGTTCCCATGCCGTGTCGCGATGCGCGCCGGTGCGTTGGCCAAGCCCGACTTCGGGCCGTCGCGGAGCGATCTTCGCGACGGCGCTGACCATCGCCTCGACGTTGATCGCCTGGACGGCGACCACCCGTGCCCAGACGGTCTTCTCGGGTGGCGATATCGCGGATCTACAAGCGGTCTGTCCCAATCTCTCCTGTGGAATCCTGGTGATCGACGGCGTACTGACACTGGGTCCCTTCGACGACCTCGCGCTCGGCGTCACCAGCCTGACGGTGACCGCCCAAGGCGGCATCACCTTCAGTCAGTCCGATTGCCAGTACGCGGATGCGCCCAACGTGGCCATCACCGCAAGTGGAGCCGTGGATATACGGGGCGATATCACCTTGCTCGGCAAGAGGGGAAGCCGCGCCCTCGCCTCGGCGACCTGTCGCAGTTGCTATGCGACGAACGGCGGCGCGCTCGAAATCGACGCGGACAGCATCGCGGTCGCGGGACGAATCAACCTCGATGGCGGCGGCGGCGGCTCTCTCGTATTCAGCGACGGCAGCAGCTCCGGCTGCGGCGGCGGGGGGGGAGGACGGCTGGATCTCGTCGCCAGTCTTCTCGACCTCGGCGGCGCCGACATCGTCACTAACGGAGGCGGGGGTGGCAGCGGCGGTTTTTCCGACGGATCCCCGGGCGCCCAGGGAAGCGTCGCCCTCGACGCGGGCGAAATCCGGATGCATGGCGGCGCGATCGACACCGATGGAAACCTGAGCCCCGTGGCCACATCGACATCGATCTACGCGCCCTTCGCATACGGTTCGATTTCCGATTTGATCGGCGGTTCCGCCGACCAGCGTGGCCCGGTCGTCGCGCTCAAGTCGCCGACCGGTGGATCCGTCGTGAGTTTGGAACAACCCTTGCAGATCGCCATCGCGGCAAGAGACGCGGGCACGGGCGTGAGGAGCGTCGAGGTCGCCGCCTTCGGCGGCACTCCGACCGTCGATCTGGGCGCAGTGGCGAACGGCATCCTGACGACCACCGTCTCGCAACCCCTGCCCCCGGCCAGAATCGAGATCACCGTCGTCGACAACAAGAACATTCAGACGATTACGACGGTCTCGAATTTCGTCCTTTCGGGTTCCCTCGCGCTACCGCAAGGCACGAGCACCACGCTCGGAGACGACCTGATCCTCGGCCCGGGCGACGTTATCCAGATCGACGGTATTCTGACTTTGCGGCGGGGGCGCAACTACACCTTGAACGCCGGAAACGTCGCCGTCGGCGCGAGCGGCCGCATCGAAATCGAGCCGGCGACCCTCGATACCGTGGCCGCCAAGGGACCATCGCTGATCCTGAACGCCGCCGGCGCCGTAACGGTCGCCGGAGAGGTCGATATCTCAGGCAGCCCCGGCATCGTTCCCGCCAATTCCATCGAAGGCGACGACGCGACCCAGGAGACGGGTAACGGCGAGGACGGAGGCAACCTCGACATCTTCGCATCGAGCATCTCCGTTCCCGGCATGATCGATCTCGGCGGCGGCAACGGTACCAGCCAATCCTGCGCGCCCGCCGGTTGCGGTTTCAATATCGGAAATCCCGGCGGCGACGGCGGACGTCTCAGGCTGGTATCGAGCGGCGGCCTTGTCGCCGGAGGCTCGATATCCCTCGACGGTGGCCAGACCTTCAATACCAGTCAGGGTGTCTGTCACGACGGCGGTGACGGTGGTTCCGGGGAGTTGAACTATGTCTCGTCGGCGAACCTCGGCGGGCTGTCGATCAGCGGCGCGCGCGGGCCGGCGAACACCGTATCGTTTCGAAGTTCTTGTTCGGATTCGAACATCGATCCCGGCGCGCCGGGCTGGGCCGGCGCGGCGCGACGGTGCGGTGGCGGCTCGCTTCCCCTGGTGACGCTCGGCGAAGTGGAGCCGAACACCACTCCCGACGAAGCGCAACCGATCGTCTACCAGACCAACTTGCGCGTGACCGGCGCGATGGGCTTCCTCGACACGAGCGCGTTCGTCATCAACACCAACACCGGCACGACGGGCGGTAATTTCGTTTTCGATTGGTACGCCCTTCGGTATCAGGGAAATACCAGCCTGGATATCACCCTGGACTTCTCCCTTGTCTCCGGGGCCAAGGATCACGTCGGCGTCATCCTGTTGGACGCCGGTTCGCAAATCGTCGGCGGCCTCGTTTCCGGTCTGGTCAACTCGGATACGATGCGGTTCTCCACGCCCTCGACCCAGGCACCCGCCGGGCTCTATTACGTCGTCATCACGCGCGAGAAGCAGTCCACCGAACTGGTCGACTATTCGTTGTCGACGGCGACGCTGGGAACGACCTTCACTCAGCCGAACCCGCCACGGTTCGATCGCGACGGGGACGGCATTCCCGACGACGTCGAAGTCGCGAACGGCCTCGATCCGCTCGATCCCTCGGATGGGGGCGGAGATGTCGACGGCGACGGCTTGACCAACGCAAAGGAATTCGCGCTCGGCACGGATATCGGTGATACGGACAGCGACGGCGCCGACGACGGCAAGGAAGTCGCCCTTGGCCGGGACCCCACCGTCAACGAGGCGGGCGCGATCATTCCCGTGATCAAGCTACTGTTGGACGGCTGATCCTCGGCTTCGGCCCCGTGGTGGCAAGGGCGCCGCGCGAACGGCGATGAGGTCCGCACAACGCCGTTTGGTATAACGTCCCCCCATGATGGGTGGCGCGCGCGGAAGGTCCTGGTGGCGACGTCTGGTCGTGCCGGCCGTGCTGGCGCTGGCGCTCTCGCCGGTTCTGCTCCATGGCGGGCTTCAGTCCTATCGCGACGCACTGACGGAGCGGGGACCCAACGATGGCGTTGAAGCGACATTCTTCGTCTTCCACGGCACCCCCAACTTCGCCCACCCCGAGGATTTCTATTTCTATGCGCTGCGGGCCAAGCGCATCGCCGAGAGGGGATCGAACGATGATCTCTTCGCCGGCGAGGGCCGCTGGACGGTGCCGAGGAATCCGCTCCAATACGCCGTCGGCCGGCTGGTGCTGGCGACGGATGGCGCGCCCGCCGCCCATGCCGGCCTCTGGTTCGCCCTGTTGCTGCTCTCCCACCTGGTGCTCTACCGCGCCCTGAGCCTCGCCTTCCCACACACCCCGGGACTGGCCGGACGGCTTGCCATCGTCTCGATCTTCGCCACCTGCCCCACCCTCCAGGCGGCGGTCAGCCTGTTCGCCGACCTCGCCAACACGACCGACCCCGCGATCTGGCCCGGTGGCCGGATGGCCCGGCTCTCGACCTACGCCTGGAGTAACGGGCTCTTCGCCGCCATCCTGGTCGTCGCGGCCCGAGTCGCGCGCGACGGCGCTCTACCGGCGGAGGCCAAGGCAATCCTGTTCCTCGGACTGCTGGCGCTGGCGGGGGGCGACATCTGGGCCTTCGCCCTCGCTTTCGCCATCGTCGCCTTTGCCATCCTCCATTGGTTCGCGCGGCTGGCCTCGACCTCGCCGCCCAGAAACGCCGGCGCGCCGCTCGGGCGATGGATCCGCGACAATGTCGTCTTCATCCATGGCATCGCCCTGACGCTTGCCGTCTTCGCCTTGCTCGGCGCGGGCGTCGACGACGCGGCCCTCGACCGGGGCGGGATCGGTCCGCTCTGGCGGGGCGAGGGCGGTTTCCACATTCTGGAACTGGACCGCTGGTACGCGGGCTTCCTGGTCCGAGCCGGGTTGACCCTGGCGGCAATGGCCGTCTTCCTTCCCTTCCTCGGGCGTCGGCGCCGTTCAACGCCGTTTCTGCTCGCCCTCCCGGTACTGGCGGCGACGCTGGCCGCGTTCGCGGGCGCCGAATGGCATGGGGTCCAGTTCTATCAGATGACCCAGTTCCACCAGCGGATCGAGAGCGGGCTCTGGCTCGCGGTCCTGGTGGTCGCGGCGCTGGCCGGCCGCCGGGCGGGCGCGCCCATGCTTCGCCGCCTGGCCGGGGCGATGGCGCGGCCGCTGGTGGCGGGAATAATGGTGGCATCGATCCCCTTCGCCTACACGGCTTTATCGCTCGCGCGCGTGGACGGGCACATTCGCGCCGTTGCCGCGCGGGATGGCGCGTTGCCGAAGCGGCTCGAGGACCTGAGGGACGTCGTCGCCTGCCTGGAAACACGCCGGGGCGTGGAGGACGTGGCGACGCTCAATCCCGAACTCAACCATCTGATGGCCTATTGGACCGGGGCCGACCTCATCCTCCCCGTCGGCTTCCCGCTGCATTATGGGCGGGGCGACGCGGCGACCGTGCGGCGCATGGGCGCGATCCTCCGGCTCTATCGCGTGACGCGGGAGGCCTGGAGCGGCTTTCCGCTGAACCAACAAACCAGCGCCACCCTCACATGGCCGGCCTCGCGCCTGCTCTCCGCCCGGCAGTCCTACCTCTATTGGCTGTTCCATCACGCGGCCCGCCGCGATCACGACCGGCGCGTGGCGGAGATCGCCGATGCCCTGGAGGCGGCGGCGATACCCGCGATCGCGCCGCGCCTGATCCTGGAGGACGAGGTCTCGCGCGCCCTCGGCCGCCCATCGACAAGGGACCATGAAAAACTTTTGTCGGGCGGCGGAATCACGCTTTGGCTGCGCCTGAACGATCTCCCCGAAGCCGAGCGGCGCGCGCTCCGCCGCTGCACCTCCGACGATTGACGCCCCGTTCGAGCCCACCGCCTCGGCGCCATCCGGCGGCCATGGCGTTCTGGGTTCGAATTAGCCTCGATCCACCCTCAAAGCACGTCGCGCACCCGGGCCCAATCGTCGATCGCCCCCTCGCCGCCGGGAACCAGTTGGATCGCCAGTTCGTCGTATCCCATGGAGTCGAGGCGGCGGATCTTCTCGCCGAGCTGGTCCACCGAACCGGTGAGCGTGCGCTGGGCGATCAGTTCCGGCGTCACATAGCGTGCTTCATCCTCGCGCACATACATCAGGTGACCCTTGTGGAGGGTGAGGTAGCGAGCATCAGCCGGCTCGTAGCTTTCATAGAGTTGGCCGTAGGAGGCGACGAGCGCGCGCAGCTCTTCCGGCAGATGCGCCAGATCCACGCCGCCCTCGATCGCGCGGTGTAGCGTGACGGCCGCGAGCGGCCCCGCCTCCTTCAGCGCCCTGGCGTGGTCCGGCCCCTCGCCCGCCCCCAAGACGCAGCCGAGGGAGAAGATGGTCGTGCGCAATTGGTCCGCCGGCCGGCCGGACTCCGCCCAGGCGCCTCGCATCGCCTCGATGCCGCTTTCCGCCGTCTCGATGTCCCGGTAATAGTTGCGCCAACCGGCCCCCAGCTCCGCCGTCAGCGCCCGCGAGCGGGGACCGAAGGCCGAGACGTGGAGCGGCACCGGCTCCATCGTATTGACCAGGCCCAGTTCGGGATCGAGGAAGCGGATCTTCCGCTGCTTCTCCTCGAACGACCAGGTGATCGTCTCATCGGCCAGCAGCCCCTGGACGATCCGGACGTATTCCGCCATGTCGGCGAGCTTCATGGCGCCGAGACCCATGGTCCGCCTGGCCGTGAAGCCGGTGCCGACGCCGAAGTCTATCCGTCCCGGCGCCAGTTGGTTGAGGCTGGCGAAGGCGCCCGCCGCCACCGGCGCGATGCGGTTGCTGGGCACCAGGACGCCGGTGCCCAGCCGGATACGGCTGGTGTGCATCGCCGCCGCCGCCATGGCGACAAAGACGTCGGCGCAAAGCATCTGGGTGTCGTAGAACCAGGCGCCGCGAAATCCCAGTTCCTCCGCCCGGGCGACGATGCGCCAGGCCTCCGCCGGCGTCGGCAGGGCGATCGAAAAGTCCATGGCTCCTCGCGCCGCCCGTCAGCCGGCGAGCGTCGCCGCCCAGTCGCGAAGGGCGGCCAGCTGCTGGCCGATCAGCTCGCGGGCGGTCTCGTCCGTCAGCCGGCCCTGGTCGTCGAAGGCCTGGGCGGCCCCGCCGATCATCACCTCGGGCCTGTTGAGGATCCGCCCGTTCAGGAAGACGAAGACCTGGCGCAGGTGATATTGCGCCCGCGCGGTGCCGAGCCGCCCGGGGCTGGCGCCCAGAATCGCGATGGGTTTGCCGTCGAAGGGCTGCTCCGGCGGACGCGAGGCCCAGTCGATCGTGTTCTTCATCACGCCAGAGATTGAATAGTTGTACTCCGGCGTAGAGATCAATAACGCATCGGCTCGGGCGATGGCGCCCTTCAGAGCCACAACCGACTCGGGCATTCCCGCCGCCTCGACGTCGCCGTCATAGAGCGGGATCGCCGATAGATCCGCGATTTCGATGCTCATCCCCTCGGGCGCCAATTCCACCGCCGCCCGCAGCGTCGCCGTGTTGAACGAGCCCTTGCGCAGGCTGCCCGAAAGTCCCAAGACCTTCATATAATCGCCCCTTCCTTCTTCCCCGTTGACGCGGTCCGCGCCGGCGGCTCGTTCCGCCGCATCCAATCAAACATGTAATGGCGAAGTCGTCGAGCCGGCATGAATTCGGACCGTCCCGGTCCATGCACCAATTAGTGGCGCGATCCCCGGGAGGCAAATAGAATGGCGCGGTCGTTCGGTACCGATTGAGAGGTTACATCGACGTGACGCGCGCCCTGGTCCTGTATTTCGCCCTTCTCCTCGCCCCCGGGCTCGCCACCGCCCAGAGTGACTTCGGGAAGATGGCGCATACCTGCGCGAACGCGGTGACCGCGCCCGAGGAGGCGATCAAGGCCTGCGGCTGGCTGCTCGAGGTGGACACGCTCGACGAGGAAGGCCGGGCCTCGGTGTACTACCTGCGCGGCGTCGCCAGCTTCGTGATGAAGGACTGGGACAGGGCCCGGCGCGACTTCGGCGAGGCCATCCAATTCCATAGCCGAAACCCGAACGCCTATGTCGCGCGAGGCAGCGTCTATTATCAGCTGGGAAAATACGAGCGCGCGATCCGCGACTTCGACGTCGCGATCAAGATCCAGCCCAACATGTCGGAGGCCTTCAACAAGCGGGCCAACACGCAGGTGAAGATCGGACGGCATGAAAGCGCGCTCGGCGATTACGAGAAGGCCATCCGCTTTCGCTCGAAATTCATCGCCGCCTTCATCGATCGCAGCATGGCGCACCGGCGCGGCGACCGGCACGAGGACGCCGATGCCGACATTCGGGAGGCAATTCTCATCGCCGAGGGCAGCGCCGAGGCCAACAACAGGCTCGGCTGGCATTTCGCCACCGCCGACGACCCTCGGGCGCGGAACGGCGAGCGGGCGATCGAGTTCGCGACCCGTGCCGTCGCGCTGCGGCCAATTTCGCCCTACATCGACACGCTGGCCGCCGCCTATTCGGAGGCCGGCCGTTTCGACGACGCCGTGCGCGAACAGAAGCGGGCGATCGAGGCTTTCGAGAGCGGCGGCGAAAACAACGCCGGGGTCCGGCTGGCGGATCTCCAGGCCCGCCTCGAACTCTATCGCGGCGGCGAGGCCTACCGCGAGGTCACGGGCCGCGCCAATCCCTGACCGGGAGACGAATTGGAAGGGCGCGAACGATGACGGCGAAAGACGACCCGGCCGAGGTCCTGGCGACGCCTCTCGCCCGGGCGCTGCTGGCCTCCCGCATTCCGGCCCGCCTGGCCTATTGCGGTCGGGACGGCGGCCCGCGCGTCCTGCCGATCTGGTTTCGCTGGACCGGCGGCGCCCTCATCCTCGCCTCGCGGGCGGACGCGCCCAAGGTCGCCGCCATCCGCCGCCGACCGGAGGTGGCGCTCACCATCGACGGCGACACGCCGCCCTACCGCTGCCTGCGGGTCCGGGGTTCGGTCGCAATCGAGGTGATGGACGGCATCGTTCCGGAATACGTCGAGGCGGCACACCATTATTACGGCGCCCGCGCGGCCGAGATCTGGCTCGCCCGCATGCGCCAAGCCAGACCGCGCATGGCGCGCCTCACCGTGCGGCCCACGTGGGCTCGGCTATTGGACGTCGCCAGCCTGATGCCGGAACTGGCCGAAGCCCTGGCCGAGGAGGGTTGAGTGGGCGCCCGAGCAAAGCCGAGGAAAAGCCCGCGTGGCGTCTGAACGCACGACAACCGACGACGGGTTCCACTCGTCCTCGGTTGGATCAGTCATCTCCCCCCTGGGGCGCGGGACGTCCGGCCGCCTGGTCGCCGTCGCCCGGCTCGCCCCGCCGGCCCCACCACTCGAGGAGACCGCCGAGGATCCCCTTGGGCAGGAAAATGATGAAGAGGACCAGCGGCAGGCCGTGGATCGTGTTGTCGATGCCGATGGCCGCGGTGCCGAAGTTGGAGATGATGGTGACGCGGAGCGTCTCCGCCAGCAGCAGGGTGATGATGGCGCCGACGGTCGGGCCGAGCATGACGAAGATACCGCCGGCGACCACGGCGAAGACGATCCGCGGCGAGATGCCGATGCCGCCCACCGTGTCGGGCGCGATGAACTGCTGGTACTGCATGTAGAGCGCGCCGGCGAAGGGGGTCATCACCGCGCTCGGGATGGTGATCTTCAGCTTCTCGCGCGTGACCCGGATGCCGGTGGCGGCGTCCAGAGCCGGTTCGAGGCCGCCCGCCAGGTCGCCGCCAGGCGCCCCTCTTCGGGCGGGAGAGCCGGCTGGAGCCGCCGGGCGAGCGGTGGCATATGGCCCCGGCGACGGGACCGACGTCTCGTGCCACGAGGCCGGGGCGACACGGGCTCGTGGAGGGCCGCCACGACGGGCGGGATCCAGTGACGGCCGGGACCGGTTCGCGCGGGCCGGCGCGCTTCCGGCGCCCGCGCGAGGCCGCCCGCGCCACCCATCAGGAAATCGATCCGGCGATCAGCAGCAGCAGCACGACACCCGCGAAGATCCACGCGGTGTAGACGTCGGCGGAACCAATTTTGTTCGGCGCTTCGTAATTATCGTACATCTTTCCTCTCCTTCCCTGGCGGACCGAGGGGGGCATCCCTCCCTGTGTTCGCCGCTCTCGCCGCCTGATTTCAGGCTTTCCATGCGAGCCAGTATCGGCGCGCCCGGAGAGGACCGCTGTGGGCTTTCCCACATGGTTAAAGAAAAATTAACCGGTCGGTTCGCGAGGATCGGTGGCGGGCGCGGGCGAGCAATAGCGGGGAAAAGCCCGCGTGGCGTTCGGGATCAGGGCTGCTCGCCGAGGACCTGCTCGACCAGGCGCGAGAGTTCGCCGACATCGTTGATCCGCAAGGCGTTGCCCTCGCGCGCGATGAGACCGGCGCGGGCGAGGCGGTTGAGCTCGCGCGTCACCGCCTCGCGGTGGGTGCTGATCCGGCTGGCGAGTTCGGCGTGGGTGGGGGCCGGGCGCAGCGTCGCGACGTTGTCGGCGCCTTCGTCCAACCGGGCCAGTCGCAGCAGCTCGGCATGGATGCGATTGTTCACCGCCAGGGTCGAGAATTCGAAGATGCGATCGGTCAGGGCGCGGAGCTGGCCGGTCAGCGATATGAGCGTGGCCGCCGCGACGTCCCGATGATCTTCCAGCAGCCGCCAGAACAGATCCCGCGACAGGATCGCGATCAGCGTGTCGTCCAGCGCGATGACGTCGGCCGAGCGCGGGGCCCCGTCAATGGCGGAAAACTCCCCGACGATCTCGCCGGCGGCGAGGTCCCGGTAGCTCACTTCCTTGCCGGAGAGGGAATAGCTGGTCGCCCGCACCCGGCCCCGGGTGATGAAGAAAACATCGCGCGTGGCATCGGAGCGGCCGACGACGAGTTCGCCCCGGGCGACGCGGCGCCAGCACGGCGATCCGGTCCAGCGTTCTCCGCGTCTCGCTCACCGGACTCTCGCCACCCCCAAACAATCTCATCCGGTGTCCATGGTACCCGGGACGGCGTGCCGGACATAGGGGCGCCCATGTCGGCGATCGCCGGGATGCGCCGGGGCGCGCGAAATCCGTTTTGCAAAAACAGGGTTCCGGCGGCGGTTTGACGACGAAAATCAGCATGTCCCCATTTCCGTGGACTGGAGGGCGAGGACTGGCGCGGCTCGCCGTTGCGCGGGCGGGCGTGGGGGATATGCTTCCGGGATGAGCGAGATCCTGCGAATGAACGTGACGCTCCGCCATGTCGTGCCCAAGGTGACGCGGCGGCTGGAGGTGCGGGCGGAGATCCGCCTCGACCGGCTGCACCAGGTGTTGCAGTCGGCGATGGGCTGGACCGACAGCCATCTTTGGTCGATCACCATCGGCGGGGTGGACTACGGGCTCGTCGATCCCGACTGGGAGGACGACGACATGCCGGACGCGAGCCGCTACCGGCTCGATCGGCTGCTGGTGGCGAGCGGCGCGAAATCCTTTCGATATCTCTACGATTTCGGCGACGGCTGGGAGCATACGGTAAGGCTCGGCGCGTGGAAGCCCGGGGACCCCCGCCACGCCTACCCCCGCCTGCTGGCGGCGGCCGGCGCCTGCCCGCCGGAGGACGTCGGCGGCCCCTGGGGCTACGCGGACTTCCTCGCCGCCCTCGACGACCCCGAGCACGAAGAGCACGAGGAATACATGGAATGGGGCCCGGAGAACTTGGACCCCGAGGACGCGGAGGTCGAGGCACTCCAGGCGAACGTCGACGAGCTGGCGCGGGCCTGGCGGCGGGGCTGAGCGGGCGGGCGGCCCGGCGCGCGCGGGTGGATCGGCGGGCGCGCCTCGGGCGGTTTGCCGGCGGGTTGCGGTCCCGCTAATCTCATTCGCGAATTTTTTTGCCGCGCGTCCCGCGCGGGGGGCCTGGGAGACCGCCCCATGCCGGCGGAACCGGAGATCATCACCGTCGACACCGACGGCCTCGACGCCCTCCTCGCCCAGGCACGAGCGGAAGCGTGGGAGAAACTGTTCCTCGGCTCTGGCGCTTGGCCTGACGACGGTCTTCGCCACTGGCACCGCGCGGGCGGGTTCCAGGGCCGCATCGTCAAGCTCTCGGGTGATCGGGACAGCCTCGCGGCACGGCTCGGCATCGTCGGAGAGCTGAGCTCGCTCCGACGCCTGGCACTGCTTTCCTTTGGCATCGGCGACGACGGCGCCCGCGCCATCGCAAGTCTGACAAACCTCACCTCGCTAAATCTCGGGGACAACGATATCGAGGAGACGGGGATACGCCATCTACTGGATAGACATTGCGACGCCGACCCGGCCACACCCCTGGATCGGCTCGACCTTCGCAACAATCCCGGCCTGGAAAAGGTGCTGCCCTCCGAAGTCATGGAGTCGTGGGACGCCCGGGCGATCCTCGCCGCCTATCGCCGTTACCGGGACGCCGAGGGGCGGGGTACGCTTGAAGCGCTCAACGAAGCCAAACTGCTGGTGGTCGGCAACGAAGCTGTCGGCAAGACCTCGCTGGTGCGCTATCTGGTCGAGAACAAGCCGCGCGATCCGGCCGAGAAGAAGACGCCCGGCGCGGCGATCCACGAGAAGATCGACGTCGCGCACTGGACCCCGGCGGAGTCGGAGACGGTGCTGAACGTCTGGGACTTCGGCGGTCAGGAGGTCATGCGCGGCACCCACCGCTATTTCCTGACCGAACGCAGCCTCTATCTCCTGGTCCTGGAAGACCGGCGCGAGGACGATCCGCCAGTACACGACTGGCTGCGCAACATCCGCAATCGCGGCGGGGACTCCCCGGTGATCGTCGTCATCAACAAGTCCGACGAGGGCAAGGCGGCTTTGCAACTGGCGGAGGACGAGCTGAAGGCCGAGTACCCGAATATCGTCGGCTTCTTGCGCACCTCTTGCGACCCGGGCGCGTGGGCTAAAAATTCGATCCAGGCGCTCCGCGAGACCATTGCCAGCGTCATCGCCGACGATCCGCGTTTGAGCCACGTCCGCGACCGGATGCCGACGAGCTGGCTGCGCGTCAAGGAGACGGTTACGGGCCGGGCGCGAGGGGACAGCGTCCTGGAGTTCGGCCGCTTCGAAGGCCTTTGCCTGGAGGCCGAAGAGCCGGCGGAGGCGATCACCGACCCAGACGAGCAACGGGCGCTGCTACGCCTGCTGCATGACCTCGGCACCGTCGTCGCGCACGGGCTGGAAGAAGGCGCGCCCGCCTCGATGCGGCGGATCACCCTGCTCGACCCCAATTGGCTGACCACCGCGATCTACACCATCCTGAACGAGCCGACGGTGCTGCGCGATCAGGCGGGTGAGTTCGAGGCGGGGCAACTGAACGACTGGCTCGACCCGGCCGCCTACCCCGAGGCGTGGCACGAATTCATCCTCGACATGATGACGGACGAGGAAATCGGACTCTATTTCGAACTGCCGCATGCCCGAGGCCACTATCTGATCCCCGAGGCGATGTCGCCGAACGCACCCAACCTCGCCTGGTGGCCCGAGGACTCACTCCGTTTCCGCTACCGCTACGATTTTCTGCCTCGCCGCCTGGTCACCAGCCTGATCGTCCACGCCCACGAACTGCTCGCCGACCCGCCCATCCGCTGGCGCACTGGAGCGGTATTCGACGCCGCCCGCTGCCGGGTCCTCGTTCGTGCCCACGGTGAGCACCGCCGCCTGGAAATCGAGGTCGCCGGCCCCGGAGGCTCCCGCCGCTCGGCCCTCAACATCGTCCTCGACCACCTGGAGCACATTCACCGCCAGAACCCGGAGGTGAACCCGGTCGCGCGCGTGCCATTGCCCGACCAGCCCGACGCGGATGTCGGCTACGAGCATCTCTTGAAGCTGGAGCAGCTTCACGGCCTCGACTACGAATTCCTTCCCGAAGACGGCGATCGCCCCCATAGCGTCGGCGAACTGCTGGAAGGCGTGCGCCGAGCCGCTTCCAGGTTCGGAGAGCCAGACATGCGGGATAAGCAATTTTCCATCGCGACCGGGAGCCATTCTCAAGTCAGCATCATCGACGGCGACAACAACACCGTCTCCATAAGCAGCACGGGGACGGAAGCTCCGCACGATGCGAAGGCCGAGACTCCGCCGGCACCACCGCAAACGCCCTGGTACAAGGACTGGACCATCATTTCCATCGACATCGGGATGATTGCCGTCCTGCTCGCCGTGGCGCTGTGGTACATGCCCGACGGCAATACCCGGCTCGTCGCGGCCGTCCTCTTGGCCGTCTTCGCCGTGGTGACCGCCATAGTGCTCTCTCGCAATCCGGAGAACTATTATCGACGCAAGATCTCGTTCCTCCTGCCGCTGGCGGTTTTGCTGCCCGCGGTGGGATCGCTCGACGTCCTCGTCGTCAGCGAGCCGCTCATTACCATCATTCGCAAGGCCGATGCCGGCACTCCGTGGCTCCTTGGCGCCTTGACCATCATCATCGTGGCGTTCAGGCTGTACGACAGTTTCCTCAACCGTCCCGACGGGCGTCGCTGACGCGCCTTCGCCCCGCATTGCATCCCCGCCCCGTCCCCCTATGATCCGGCTCGGCGGAACGCAGCAAGGACTCCACCATGAGCGACTCTCCCCCTACCGGCGCGCTCGCCGGCTTCCGCGTGATCGACCTCTCCCGCGTGCTGGGGGGGCCCTACTGCACGCAGATCCTGGCCGACAACGGGGCCGAGGTGATCAAGATCGAGCCGCCGCAGGGCGACGAGGTGCGTGACTGGGGCCCGCCGTTCAAGGATGGGCTCTCCGCCTATTTCGCCGGCGTCAACCGCAACAAGCGGGCGGTCGCGCTGGACCTGCGCCAGGACGCGGGCAAGGCCGTGCTGCTGCGTCTGCTGGAGGGCGCGGACGTGCTGATCGAGAACTTCAAGCCGGGCACCATGGCGCGCTGGGGCTTGGGCTATGAAGAGGTGCTGGCGAAACGCTTTCCCCGCCTGATCTACTGCTCGATCACCGGCTTCGGCGCCGAGGGGCCGTTCGGCGGCTTTCCCGGCTACGACGCGGTGGCCCAGGCGCTGGCCGGCAACATCTCGGTCAACGGCTCGCCCGAGAGCGGGCCGATCCGGATCGGCACGCCCTTGGTCGACCTCAGCACCGGGCTCTATGCCGCGATCGGCTTGCTGATGGCGGCGGAGGAACGGCGGCGCAGCGGAAAAGGGCAACGCGTCGATGCCTGCCTGTTCGATACCGGCGTGGCGCTGATGCACCCGCACGCCGCCAACTATTTTATGAGCGGCGAGGAGCCCCGCCTCACCGGCAACTCGCACCCCAATATTTCCCCCTACGACCAGTATCCGACCGCGAAGGGCCGGATCTTCCTCGGCATCGGCAACGACCGGCAGTTCCGCCTGCTGGCCGACGAGCTGGGGGCGCCGGAACTGGCCGGGGACGACCGCTTCCTCCACAACCCCGACCGGGTGGTGAACCGCGAGGCGCTGAACGCCCGGCTCATCGACCTGCTGGCGGGACACGAGGCGGAGGACCTGTCGCGCCGCCTGTCCGCGCGCGGGGCTCCGGCGGGCGCGGTGCTGACGATCCCCCAGGTGATGGAGCACGCGCATACGGCGGCGCGCGAGATGACCGTCGGCCTCGATGGCTACCGGGGCACCGGACTGCCGATCAAGTTCGGCCGCACGCCCGGCGCCGTGAGGACCAAGCCGCCGCTCTTCGGCGCGGCGACCCGCGCGGTGCTGGCGGAGGCCGGCTACGACGCGGGCGAGATCGAGGCGCTGATAAATGAAGGCATCGCCCTGGAATCGCGCGGCGATGCGCCCTGTTGAGGATACCAGCCAGTGGCATCACCAATCACCGTCATCGCGAGCGAAGCGTGGCGATCCAGGCGGCCTCCAGGTCACGCGATGACACCGGGGCCATTCACGCGGCCCTGGATCGCCACGGCGCTTCGCACCTCGCGATGACACCGAGTTGAGGATGGAGAGGAAGGACACGCCATGAAACCAAGTTACAAACACGCCCTCATCGTCGGCGTCGGGCCGGGGCTGTCGGCCTCGCTCGCCCGGCTCTTCAGCGCCGAGGGGCTGCGCGTTTCGCTCGCCGCCAGGAGCACCGGGACGATGGAGGCGCTGGCGGCCGAGACGGGGGCCGGCGCGCGCACCTGCGACGCGACCTCCGAGGACGATGTCGCCGGCCTCTTCGCCGCGCTGGAGGGCGAGGCGCCCGACGTCGTCATCTACAACCCGAGCGCGCGGGCGCACGGCGATTTCGTCGATGTCGACCCGGCCGCCTTCAAGCAAGCCCTCCTGATCAGCGCCTATGGCGGTTTTCTGGTGGCGCAGCAGGCCGCCAAGCGAATGGTCCCGGCGGGCCACGGCGCCATCCTCTTCACCGGGGCCTCGGCCAGCGTCAAGGGCTATCCCCGCTCCGCCGCCTTCGCCATGGGCAAGTTCGGCCTGCGCGGCCTGGCCCAGAGCCTGGCGCGCGAGTTGCATCCCAAGGGCGTCCACATCGGACATTTCGTGATCGACGGCGGCATCCGCAATCCGCTTCGTCCCGAACGGGTCGACACGCCCGACAACCCCGACAGCATGCTGGACCCCGACGACATCGCGCGGACCTATTGGGGGCTCTTGAGCCAGGACCGCAGCTCCTGGACCTGGGAGATCGAAGTCCGGCCGTGGGTGGAGAGGTTCTGATACCGGTCGACATGAATGTCGACTCGCCTGGCCAGCCCGCTCCCCCGGCCCAACCACCCCAAGGGTACACTCGACGGGTGGTTGGGCCGGGGGGCCGGGGGAGCGGGCTGGCCAGGCCCCCCGGCGAAGGCCGAAGACGACCTATAACTCCAGCATCACCTTGATCGCCGCCTCGGCCTTGGTGTCGGCCAGATCGAAGCCGCGTTGGATCTGCTCCAGCGGCAGGACGTGGCTGACCATGGCGCCGGCCCGCACGGTGCCGCCGGAAATCAGCGCCAGCGCCGCCTCGTAGTCGCGCGGGCTGTAGCCCGAGGTGCCGACGAGCGAGATCTCGGCCCCGCCGACGGCGTGTGAATCGAGCGTCAACGGGCCATCGAAGATCGCCACCAGAACGATGCGGCCGTGCCGGGCCACGGCCAGAAGCGCGTCCTCCAGCAGGCTCGGCACGCCGACGGTCATGAAGACGACGTCGGCGCCCTCGCCGCCCGTGAGTGCCCGGATTTCGTCGGCCACGGGCCGTCCGTCCGCCAGCACCACGTCGCTCGCGCCCAGGTCGCGCCGGGCGACCTCCAGGCAGTGCGGCTGGCGGTCAACGCAGATGATTTTCTCGGCGCCCGCTTGCCGGGCCGCCGCCGCCACGGCCAAGCCGATCGGCCCGGTGCCGATGATCGCCGCGCTCTCGCCCTTGGCCAGGCCCGAGCGGGCGACCGAGCGCACGCCGACGGCGATGGTCTCGACCAGCGCGCCGTCGACGTAGGACAGGTGGTCGGGCAGGCGATAGGCGCCCTGGGCGGGCACGGCGACGACCTGACCGAAGCCGCCCGGCCAGCCGGGCACGCCCATCACCATGCGCTCGGGGCAGACCTGCGAATCGCCCGCGCGGCACCAGCGGCACCGGCCGCAGGTACGGTACGGCAGGACCGCGACACGCTCGCCCGGGGTGAAGCCGTCGACCGACGCGCCAACTTCCAAGACCCGGCCGGCGAGTTCGTGCCCCATGATCGAGGGCGGCTTGCGGAACGGGTGCGTGCCCTTGAAGGCATGCACCTCGGAGCCGCAGATCCCGGTGGCGCCGACCTCGATCAGCAGATCGCGCGGATCGTCGAGGCGGGGCGCCTCGGTCTCGATGATGGTGAGTTTGCCGATGGCCTCCAGCAGCGCCGCCTTCATGATCCCTCTCCCCAATGCCAAACCCGATTCAATCGAGCCCCTCGCCCACGAGCTCGGCGATCTCGGCCGCGTCCGTCCCGGGCTCGAGCGCCAGGCCCCGGCTGGCGCCGCGCCGGTCCGCCTCGTTCCGGTTCTGGCTCGTCTTCGCCTTGCCTTCCAGCCGGGAGACGGTGATTTCCAGTCCGACGATCGCCTTCAACATGCCGTCGATGAAGTCGTCCGGCGCGTCGCCGGGCCCCCAGGGGACGGGACGATGGTCTTCCTGGCTCGCCGTCAACGCGTCGAGCAGGTCGCGCAGCCAGACCGGATCCTCGGTGAATCGAATGGTCCCATGGGCATGAACCACGGCGTAGTCCCAGGTCGGTACGACCTTGCCATGTTCCTTCTTCGAGGGATACCACGACGGTGACACATAGGCCTGCGGTCCGTTGAAAACGGCGACGACATCCCTCGAGACGTCGCAGGTCCGCCAGAGCGGATTGGCCTTGGCGACATGGCCGCGCAACACGCCGTTCGGCGCCGGCAGCGGGTCCAGCAGCAGCGGCAGGTGATCGACGACGAGACCCTCGTCGCCGGACGTCACCAGGCTCGCGAAGGGCCGCTCGCGCACTAGTGCGTGCACGACGTCAATTCGATCAATGCGGTACATCTCGGGCAGATACATCGTCGGGCTCGCTTTGTTCCGTTTGCGGGCCGGGGGACCGCCGCCTCACCCCAGCCAGCGCGCCAATCGATCCGTCGCCTCCGCCATTTCCTCGGCTGCGCCAGCGAACGAGAAGCGGACGTGGGCGTGGCCGTCGACGGGGTCGAAGTCGTCGCCGGGGGTGGCGGCGACGCCGGTCGCCTCCAGCATGTCGCGGCAGAAAGCGCCGGCGTCGTTGGTGATCCAGCGGACGTCGGCATAAATGTAAAAGGCGCCGTCGACCGGGGCCAGCTTCTCGAAACCGATTTTCGGCAGGCGCTCCAATAGAAGCTCGCGGTTGGCCGCATAGCGGGCGACGTTGGCCCGCAGTTCCTCGTGGCACTCGAAGGCGGCGACGGCGGCGTGCTGGGCCAAGGTCGGGGCCGAGATGAAGAGGTTCTGCGACAGCCGCTCGAAGGGGCGGACCAGGTCCTCCGGCAGCACCGTCCAGCCGAGCCGCCAGCCGGTCATTGAGAAGTATTTCGAGAAGCTGTTGATCACCACCGCCTCGGCGTCGAAGTCGAGCGCGCTCGGCGCCCGGCCGCCATAGGTAATGCCGTGGTAGATCTCGTCCGAGATGTAGCGGATCGACCGCTCCCGGCAGTAGCCTAGGATCGCATCCAGCTCATGGTCCGCGAGCATCGACCCGGTGGGGTTCGCGGGGCTGGCGATCAGCAGGCCGTCGAGGTCCGCGCCGCCGGCCGCCTCCAGCGCATCGAGCGTCGGCTGATAGCGGGTTTCCGGCCCGACCGGCACGTCGACCGCCTCGATGCCCAGCGCGCCGAGGATGTTGCGGTAGCAGGGATAGCCGGGCCTGAGGATCGCCACCCTGTCGCCGGCATCGAAGGCGGCGAGGAAGCTCAACAGGAAGGCGGCGGACGAGCCCGTCGTCACCGCGATCCGCTCCGCCGGCGCCTCCAGGCCGTAATAGTCGCGGTAATGCCCGGCAATGGCGGCGCGCAGCGGATCGATGCCGAGGGCGAGGGTATAGCCGAGCACATCGCCGTCCAGGGCGCGCTTCGCCGCCTCGATCACGCCCCGGGGCGCCGAGGTCGAGGGCTGGCCCACCTCCATGTGCAGCACGTCGCCGCCTTCCGCCCGCCGGTCGGCGGCGGCCTTCATCACGTCCATGACGATGAAGGGGGGGATCATCGCCCGGCCGCCGACCTTCATGGCTCCGCCCCTCAAAGCGCCGCGCCGAGCGCCAAGCCGAAGCCGCGCGGATCGGACGCGAAACGGCAGGTCTCGGCCGAGCGGACGAGGCCGCCTGGACACCAGATCGCCTGCACCCGCCCGAGCCTCTCAGCGGGCCGCGGGCCGGTCGCGGGCGCCACGCCGTCCCGCGCCTCCCGCAGGATCTCGGCGCCAGGCCCCGCGCGCAACCCGCGGGCAGCCGCCACCGCGTCCGCCAGCGTGTTGTTCTCTTCCAGCAGGTCAAGGGTCACCTGGGCCACCGCAGCCGGGCCCGCCGGACCGGACCCCGCGATCGCCAGGTAGCCCTGGTTGATGTTCGCGTTGACCACGATCAGCGGCGAGAGGCGGGCGCTCTCCCATCCCAGGGCCGGCGCGACGAGGGTACCGGTGCCGCGCGCGACGCGGCGGGTGCCGAAGGCACGGCCCATGGTGAAGACGCAGGCGGCGAGGGAACCATCCTCGGCCCCGGCGGCGACCGCGACCTCGCCGCTTTGCGCCTGCGGAGCCACGCCACCGCCGGCGCCCCAGCCCCCGGCGATCGCGGCGGCGCGCGCGTCGGCCGAGGCGCGGGCCCCATCCGGGCGGAGCGCCATGGTCACGTCGTGGAGCACGCCGAGTCCCGCCGGCTTCGAGGGCAGGAAATGGCCGGTCTCGTCGCCGAACTCGACCCTCCGGGTTTCCACCCAGTTGGCGCGATAGGCACGAAGATCGGCGATCGTCAGCTTGCCGCCGGCGGCGTTGGCCCCTTCGATGAAGATCCGTCCCGCGGTGCCGCCATGGAAGTCGCCGGCTCCCTTGGCGCGAATCTGGGTCAGCATGCTGGCGAGTTCCACCTGGGTCCAGGGATCACCCTCGCGGATCATGCCGCGCCCGCCGCTCTCGAACAGGCGGCGGAACTCCGGCTCGCGCGAAACGTCGCCTTCCAAGGCCTCGAGCCTGCGGGCGAAGGCGCGCGAGACGTTGTGGCCGAAGCGCGCCATCCGCTCGGCCGGCGCCACCAGCGCGCCCCAACCCAGCCGGCCGTAGCGCGCATGAAGCATCGCCAACCCGCGCGGCGCGCCCGGCACCGCCACCGCTCCGCCTCCGGCGGGCGGGCGCGGCAGGAACTCGATCCCCTGGGCCTCGTTGCTGGCCGCGTCGTAGACCACGCAGGCCCCGCCCCCGCCGATGCCGGCGGGGTAGGTCACGGTCATGGTGAAGTAGGCGGCAATCACCGCGTCACTTGCGGTGCCGCCGGCCGAGAGCACATCGCGCGCGACCACGGCGGCGTGCGGCTCCTCCACCGCGGCACCGCCGATGAAGCCTTCGACGGCGCCGATCTGGCCGACCGGCGGGCGTTTGTCGCAGCCGGCCAGCAGCAAACAAGCCGCCACGGCCACGAGGACGCATTGACCTGTCCGATCGGCGCTCCTACCTTCACGGACGGGGCCTGGAGATTGACGCGTGCTCATCACACTCCGACGTCTGGTAACGGTTTTGACGCTCGCTTCGGCCGTGATCTCGAGCACCGTCGAGGCGAGAAAACTCTCTCTCATCCGGGATGAGGAGGTGGAAACTACCATTCGCGCCTACGCGACGCCAATCTTTCGGGCCGCGGGCCTCGACCCCTCCCAGGTCCGCATCCATCTGGTCGACGATTCCTCCCTCAACGCCTTCGTCGCCGGCGGCCAGCGGATCTTTTTCCACTCCGGACTGCTGATGGCGACGGAGACGCCGAACCAGCTGATCGGCATCATCGCGCACGAAACGGGCCATATCTCGGGCGGCCACCTGGCCCGCACCCACGAGGCGTTGCGCGACGCGACGGCGGCGACCATTCTGGCCATGGTGCTGGGCGGCGTGGCGGCGGCGGCCGGGGGCGGAAAGGGCGCCGGCGCCGTGATCGCCGGCGCTCCCACCATCGGCCAGTCCCTCTTGCTGCGCTACACCCGAACCCAGGAGAGCGCGGCGGATCAGGCCGCGATCAAGATCCTGGAGCGGACCGGGAATTCGAGCCGGGGCTTGTTGCAATTCATCCAGAAGCTCGGCGACCAGGAGCTGTTGGTGGCGGCGAGCCAGGACCCCTATGTCCGGACCCATCCGCTGAGCCAGGACCGGGCGCAGTCGCTCCGCACCCACGTCGAACGTTCGAAGCTGTCGGGCCGGGTCGACCCGCCCGGGCGCCTGGCGCGGCATGCCCGCCTCAGGGCCAAGCTGCATGCCTTCATCGAAAGCCATGCCGTCACCCTGCGGCGCTACCCGAAAAGCAATTCCAGCCTCAGCGCGCGCTATGCCCGGGCGATTGCCACGTACCGCCACAAGTCGTCGGCGGACGCGGTGGCGATGACCGAGGCGCTGATCCGCGACTATCCCGACGATCCCTATTTCCGCGAACTCAAGGGCCAGATCCTGGTCGAATCGGGCAAGGTGGCCGACGGCATGCGGGCCTATGCGGAAGCGGTGAAGCGGCGGCCGGACAGCACGCTGCTGCGCCTCGGCCTGGCCCAGGCCCAGGTCGAAACGCAGGACCCCGAGGCCGCGCGGTCGGCGATCGACAACCTCGAGCTGGCCCGCCGGCGCGAGCCCGACAATCCCTCGATCTGGCGCTGGCTCGCCTCGGCTTACGGCATGATCGGCGAAGAGCCGCGGGCGGCCCTGGCGACGGCCGAGCGCTATGCGCTGCTGAAACGCTGGCGCGAGGCGGGCGGCCAGGCGCGCCGCGCGATGAAAGGTCTCGCGAAAGGCACGCCCAGCTACCTCAGGGCAAGCGACATCGCCGACGTGGCGAAGCACGAGAGCGGACGCAAGGACGGCGGCAAGCAGCGCTGAGGCGGAGCGAAATCGGGATGGGGAGCGCGGGCCACGTTCTGGCGATCGACCAGGGCACGACCTCGTCACGGGCCATGGTCTTCGACGCCGACGGCGCGCCACTGTCGACGGCACGGCGCGAACTGCCGCAGATTTTTCCCCGGCCGGGTTGGGTCGAGCATGACGCCGAAGTGATCTGGCGCGATACCCTCGCCGTCGGCCGCGAGGCGATCGAGGCCGCGGGCCTGGCCGACGGCGCCATCGCCGCCATCGGCATCACCAACCAGCGCGAGACCACGGTGCTCTGGGAGCGCGAGAGCGGCCATCCGCTGGCGAACGCCATCGTCTGGCAGGACCGCCGCACCTCCGAGCACTGCGAACGCCTGCGCCAGGCCGGCCACGAGACGCTGTTCCGGGCGCGGACCGGCCTGCTGCTGGATCCCTATTTCTCCGGCACCAAGCTTGCCTGGCTGCTCGAGCATATCGAGGGCGGGCGCGAGCGGGCCCGGGCCGGCGAACTCGCCTTCGGGACGATCGACAGTTGGCTGTTGTGGCGGCTGACCGGGGGGCGGGTGCACGCGACCGACGCCACCAACGCCAGCCGCACCCTGCTGTTCGATATCCACCGCCAGTGCTGGGACGCGGAACTGTTGGAACTGCTGGATATTCCCGCCGCGCTGCTGCCGGAGGTGCGCGACTGCGCCGGCGAATTTGGCCTTTCGGAGGCCACGCATTTCGGCCGCCCAATCCCGATCACCGGCATCGCCGGGGATCAGCACGCGGCCACGATCGGCGAGGCCTGCTTCGCGCCCGGCATGGTGAAGAGCACCTATGGCACCGGCTGCTTCGTGCTGGCCAACACCGGCGATCGCGCCGTGGCGTCCGAGAACCGGCTGCTCACCACCCTCGCCTACCGGCTCGACGGGCGGGTGACCTATGCGCTCGAAGGCTCGATCTTCGTCGCCGGCGCGGCCGTGCAGTGGCTCCGCGACGGGCTCGGGTTGATCGGAAGCGCGGGCGAGAGCGAGGCGCTGGCCGCGGGAATCGAGGATACGGGCGGGGTCTACCTGGTCCCGGCCTTCACCGGCCTGGGCGCGCCCCACTGGGACGCGGCGGCGCGCGGCGCGCTCACCGGCCTCACGCGCGACAGCGGGCGGGCCGAAATCGTCCGGGCGGCGCTGGAAGCGGTCGGCTACCAGACCCGTGACCTGCTGCGGGCGATGGCGGCGGACATGGGCACGGCGGCGACGGCGATCCGCGTCGACGGCGGCATGGTGGCGAACGACTGGCTGATGCATTTCCTCGCCGACATCACCGATACCGTGGTGGAGCGCCCGGCGGTGCACGAGACGACGGCGCTGGGCGCCGCTTATCTCGCCGGCGTGGGCGCGGGGTTGCACCCCTCGCTCGAATCGCTCGGCGGCGGCTGGCGGCTGCAAACGCGCTTCGAGCCGGCCATGGCCGAGGCGCGGCGCGATCGGTTGGTCCAAGGCTGGAACCAGGCGATCGCGCGGGTTCGCGCGCGATGATCCAGTCGTGATGTCCCGGCTCTTGCGTTCGGCGGCGGCATGCCGCATTTCTCTTGCCGGGTGGGGGCGTATCCAAGCCGAAGGCGGAATAAAGATGATGAGACGCGATCTAGCGGGCAAGGCATTGGCCACGGCCGTCATGGTCCTGATGCTGGCGCTGCCGGCATCGGCCCAGCAGGCCTTCACGCCCCAGCAGAAAACCGCCATCGAGAAGATGATTCACGATTACCTGATCGCCAATCCCGAAGTGCTGGTCGAGGCCGCCAACGTGCTCGAGAAGCGCCGCGAGGCGGAGGAGAAGGTCGCCCAGTCGCGCCTCCTGAAGGAAAACAAGGCGGCGCTCTTCGCCTTGGCCGACGACTTCGTCGACAACCCCGACGGTCGTATCCCCGTGGTCGAGTTCTTCGATTACCAGTGCGGCTATTGCAAACGCATCCACGCGGCGGTCAAGAAACTGCGCGCCGAGACCGAGGATGTCCGTTTCGTCTACAAAGAATACCCGATCTTGGGGCCCGTCTCCGAATTCGCCGCGCGCGCCGCCTTCGCCAGCCGGGCGCAAGGCAAATACGCGGCGTTCCACGACCTGATGATGGGCAGCCAGGGCCGCCTCTCCGAGCGCGCGGTGCTCAGCCTGGCGGAGAAGGCGGGTCTCGACATCGCGAAGCTGCGGGCGGACATGGAGGCGCCCGCCGTCCAGGCGGTGATCCAGCGCAACCTGCAACTGGGCCAGACCATGGGCATCCGCGGCACGCCGGCGATGTTCATCGGCGACACCTACGTGCCGGGCGCGATCCAATACAGCCAGATGACGGATATCGTCGCTTCGACCCGCGAGAACTGCTCGATCTGCTGAGCGCCGGGGTCTATTCCACGGGCTCGGGGATCCGTTCCGCCTCGTCGTCGGAGGGGGCGCCGCCCTTTTTCTTGCGGGCGGGCCGCTTCGCCTCGATGATGTCGAACACCAGCTCGCCGCCCTTGGCGTCGATATGGACGACGCCGCCCTTCACCAGACGACCGAACAGCAACTCCTCCGCCAGCGGCTTCTTGATGCTATCCTGGATCACGCGGGCCAGCGGACGGGCGCCATAAAGCCGGTCGTAGCCTTTGTCGGCGAGCCACTGGGCCGCGGCCTCGCTCAATTCGAAGCGGACGTTGCGATCGGCGAGTTGGGCTTCCAGCTCGTCGACGAACTTGACCACGACCTTGTTGATCACCTCGGGCGGCAGCGAGGAGAAACTGACCACCGCGTCCAACCGGTTGCGGAATTCGGGCGTGAACATCCGCTTGATGGCTTCGTCGTCCTCGCCCTCCCGCACCTCGCGGCCGAAGCCCATGGCCATCTTGCTCATCTCGGTGGCGCCGGCGTTGGTGGTCATGATCAACATGACGTTGCGGAAGTCGACCTGCTTGCCGTTGTGATCGGTCAGCTTGCCGTAATCCATGATCTGCAGCAGCACGTTGAAGAGGTCTGGATGGGCCTTCTCGATTTCGTCGAGCAGCAGGACCGAGTGCGGGTTCTTGTCGATCGCGTCGGTCAGCATGCCGCCCTGGTCGAAGCCGACGTAGCCCGGCGGCGCGCCGATCAACCGGCTGATGGAGTGGCGCTCCATGTATTCCGACATGTCGAAGCGCACCAGCTCCATGCCCATGATCCGGGCGAGCTGTCGGGCGACCTCGGTCTTGCCGACGCCGGTGGGGCCGGAGAAGAGATAGCTGCCGATCGGCTTTTCGGGCTCGCGCAGGCCGGCGCGCGACATCTTCACCGCCGCCGCCAGCGAATCGATCGCCTCGTCCTGGCCGTAGACGACCTGCTTCAGCTCGCCCTCCAGGTTGCGCAGGCTTTCGGTATCGCTCTTGGAGACGTTCTTCGGCGGGATGCGGGCGATCTTCGCGACGATGCTCTCGACCTCCTTGACGCCGATGGTCTTGCGCCGCCGGGCCTCCGGCACCAGCATCTGCGCCGCGCCCACCTCGTCGATCACGTCAATCGCCTTGTCCGGTAGCTTGCGGTCGTGGATATATTTCGACGACAGCTCGACCGCCGCCTTCACCGCCTCGTTGGTGTAACGGATGCGGTGATAGTCTTCGTAATATGGTTTCAGGCCCTTCAGGATCTTGATCGCGTCCGAAATCGAGGGTTCGTGAACGTCGATCTTCTGGAACCGCCTGAGGAGCGCCCGGTCCTTCTCGAAATAGTTCCGGAACTCCTTGTAGGTGGTCGAGCCCATGCAGCGGATGCCGCCGTTCTGCAACGCCGGCTTCAGCATGTTGGACGCATCCATGGCGCCGCCCGAGGTGGCGCCGGCGCCAATCACCGTGTGGATCTCGTCGATGAAGAGGATGGCGCCGTCGTAGTTCTCCAGCTCATCCATCACCCCCTTCAGCCGTTCCTCGAAGTCGCCCCGGTAGCGGGTACCGGCCAGCAGCGAGCCCATGTCGAGGGCGAAGATCGTGGCGTCCGCCAGCACTTCCGGCACCTCGCCCAGCACGATGCGGCGCGCCAGCCCCTCGGCGATCGCGGTCTTGCCGACGCCCGGATCGCCGACATAGAGCGGGTTGTTCTTCTGCCGGCGGCAGAGGATCTGGATCGTCCGCTCGAGTTCCAGTTCGCGCCCGATCAGGGGGTCGATCCGGCCGCCGCGGGCCTTCTCGTTCAGGTTGACGCAATAGGCGTCAAGCGCCTCGCCCGGCTCCGCCTTCTGGCCGCCCTCCTCCTCGCTCTCTCCGCTGTCATCATCGCCCGCGCCGCGCGCCGGCCGGTTCTCCTCCATGCCGGGCGACTTGGCGATGCCATGGGAGATGTAGGAAACGGCATCGAGCCGGGTCATCTTCTGCTCATGCAGGAAGTAGACGGCATGACTCTCCCGCTCGGCGAAGATCGCCACCAGGACGTTGGCCCCGGTCACTTCGTCCCGGCCCGAGGACTGCACATGATAGACGGCGCGTTGAATCACGCGCTGGAAGCCGGTCGTGGGCTTGGCGTCCTCTTCCTCGTCGACGACGAGGCTGGTCAGCTCCGCCTCCAGGTAGCCGACCAGCTGCTCGCGCAGCTCGTCGGCCTTGACGTTGCAGGCGCGCAGCACGGCCAGCGCGTCGGCATCGTCGACCAGGGCGAGCAGCAAGTGCTCGAGGGTCGCATACTCATGCTGGCGTTCGTTGGCGTAACGAAGCGCGCGATGAAGGCTCTGCTCTAGCTCGGAGGCGAAGGAAGGCATCAATCCTTCTCCATGGTGCACTGAAGGGGATGCTGCTGGCGGCGGGCGAAGTCGATCACTTGAACAACCTTGGTTTCGGCCACGTCATAGGTGTAGACGCCGCAGATCCCGACCCCCCGGCGGTGGACGTGCAACATGATCTCCGTCGCCTCCTCGCGGTTCTTGTGGAAGAACCGCTCGAGGACGAGGACGACGAACTCCATCGGCGTGTAGTCGTCGTTCAACAACAGCACCTTGTACATGGACGGCTTCTTCGTCCGCGTCTTGGTGCTGGTGACGACGCCGGTGCCGGTACCGTCGTCCTGGTTGTTCCTGTCGTCTCGCATGGCCTCATCCAGGGAACCGTCGGGCACCGCCCGACAGCTCCTAATATCGGCGATCCATCGGCGCTTTGAAAGGGGGAACAGCGCGCCGCGCCGCGATCGTTTCCGGAACCTGGTCCCGCGCGTGCGCCGGACCAGGTCGCTCCGGTGGACAAGTCTCGCGCGAAGTCCTTAATATATTCTCCGATTCGCCTGGAAATTCAGAGGCGTAGAAGCAAATGCTTCGAGTGTGGTCAACCCAGGCGTTCAATCCGGCAGGCCCCGTGCGACGCATGGTCCTCGCTTTCGCCTTGGTGATGTCGGCTGGGCTGTGCATGGCCGACGGCGCCGCCGGGCGGGCGAAATACGCCGCGATCGTGATCGATGTTGAAACCGGGCGGGTCCTGCACGCGCGAAATGCCGACTCGCCACGCTATCCCGCGTCCCTCGCCAAGATCATGACCCTCCACGTCGTCTTCGATCAGCTCCGGGCGGGCCGGCTGAAACTCACCGACAAGGTGAAATTCTCGCGCCGGGCGGCGCGCCAACCCGCCTCGAAGCTGGGCCTGCGCGTCGGCCAGTCGATCACGGTGGAACAGGCGATCCTGGCGCTGGCGACGAAGTCGGCGAACGACGTCGCCACCGCTCTCGCCGAGCGGATTTCGCGAACCGAGAAGGGCTTCGCCAGGCACATGACGGTGACGGCGCACCGCCTCGGCATGACCCGCACGACCTTCCGGAATGCCTCTGGCCTGCCCCATTCGGGCCAGCAAAGCACCGCGCGCGACATGTCGCGCTTGGCGCTCGCCATGCTGCGCAATCACCCGCGCTACTATCATTACTTCAGCCGGCAAAGTTTCGATTTCGACGGGCGCCGCCACGAGAACCACAACAAATTGCTGGTGGATTACGCCGGCGCGGACGGCATCAAGACCGGCTACATCCATGCGGCCGGCTTCAATCTGGTCGCCTCGGCCGAGCGGAAAGGGCGCCGGCTGATCGGCGTCGTCTATGGCGGCAAATCGGCGGCGCGGCGCGACCGCGAGATGCGCCGCCTGCTGGATCAGGGCTTCGACCGGGCGGCCAAGATCCTACCGCCGCCCCACCGGTCGTCGCCCCCGGTCCCCAGCGCGAAGCCGGTCCGGGTGGTCAAGCCGGACGACGGGGGCAAGCCGGCCCGCCGATCGGCCGTCGTTATCGGCCATTGGGCGGTGCAGGTCGGCGCCTACCGAAATTTCCACGCGGCCCGCCGCCAGGCGCTTCGCGCCGGCGATGCCATCGGGGATCTGCTGCGCCGGCAGGGCAGCGTCGTCGCGCCCGTGGTCGATGGCAAGCGGCTCTACCGCGCGCGACTGGTGGGGCTGAAGCGCGCCCATGCCGAGCGCGCCTGCCAGGCCCTGAAATCAAAGCGAATCGATTGTCTGGCCCTGCCGCCGCCGCGGGCCACGACCTCGTTCCGCCGGCCCGTCTCGTGACGCCTCAGCGCAGAAATTCGACGTAGAAGCGGGCGCCGGGCGACGGCGTCACCCGATGCACGACCCCTGGTTCGATCACGCCCGGCGTCGCGGGATCGAGCATGGTGGCGCCGCCGATGGCGGCGGTCTCGTAAGCGACTTCGCCCGCCAGAACGACGATCCGCCCCCAGGTGTCCGCCTTGGTGGCGTGGTCGCCGAGCAACGCGGCGGGCGTGTTCCCGGCGGTGAATTCAGGGGTCCGCCGGTAGGGCGAGACGCCGGGGGGCGGCGATGGCGGGGAACTCGTCGTCACGCCGGATCGTTCGCCTCATCGATCGGCTCGCCGCCGAGTTCGCGCATCAGCTCCCGCAACTCCCCGCCCAGCGCGGCGAGGGCCGTCTCGTCGGTGCCGCGCGATACGATCGATGTGCCGACCTTGCCGCCGCGATAGAAGGGGTAGGAGCCGATATCGATGCCGGGGTAGCGCGATTGCAGCTCCCCCAGGCTGGCCGCCATCATGCCTTCGGAGAGATGCACGGCGATCGCCAGGGAGCGGACCGGCGCGCCACCATCGAGTTGGTGACTCAGGCTCTCGAACATCGCCCTCATCACCACGGGCACGCCGGCCAGCACGAAGACGTTCTCGACACGGAACCCCGGCGCGGTGCTGATCGGATTGTCCACCAGGGTGCCGCCCTCGGGCACGCGCGCCATGCGCAGGCGTGCTTCGTTCAGCTCGGCCCCGGTCCGGGCATAGTGCGCCTCCAGCCTGGCTCGCGCCTCGGGGTGATAGTCGATGGCGACGCCAAAGGCGCGGGCCATGCTGTCGGCGGTGATATCGTCGTGCGTCGGCCCGATGCCGCCGGTGGTGAAGACGTAGTCATGGCTGGCGCGGAGCGTGTTCACGGCCTCGACGATCTCCGCCTCCACGTCGCGCACGACGCGGCATTCGCGAAGTTGCACGCCGATCTCGTTCAACCGTTCGGCGAGGAAGGGCAGATTCTCGTCGCGAACCCGGCCGGAGAGAATCTCGTTGCCGATCAGAAGTAGCGCCGCGGTAATGGTTTTGCTCATTCGTTCTCTCACTCACTGTCCGGAACCGGACCCGGGCGCGGCGGGCCGCTTCAAACCTCCAGGGCGGGAATATCGACGAAGCGCCGCTCGCTCCAGCTTTCGAGGGCACACTCGGCGAACTGCACGCCTTTCGCCCCTTCCTCGAGGCCGTGGGCCCAAGGGGCATTCTCGGCGACATGGCGGAGGAAGCCTTCCCACTGCGCGCGGAAGGCGTTCGGCGCCCGGCCGGTGTCGGGCAGGCGTTGCCAGTCGGCGCGGAAATCATGCTGGCGCGGCTCGTCCGGATTCCAAACCGGCCGGGGCGTGGCGACACGGGGCTGTATCCAGCAGTCCGTCGTCCCGGCAACCGCCGAACCCGCCGTGCCGTCGATGTGAAAGGTCACGAGGTCGTCGCGCCGCACGCGCGTGCACCAGCTCGAATTCGCCTGGGCGATGGCGCCCCCCTCCAGCTCGATGGTGGCATAGGCCGCATCGTCCGCCGTGGTCGCATAGGCCTCGCCCGCCTCGTCCCAGCGCTCCGGCAGGTGGATCGCGCCGAGGCAGCAGACGGACTTCACCGGGGCCGCGAGGTTGTCCAGCACGTAGCGCCAATGGCTCAACATGTCGAGGATGATACCGCCGCCCGCCGCCCGGCGGTAGTTCCAGGCCGGGCGTTGCCCGGGATGCAGGTCGCCCTCGAAAACCCAGTAGCCGAACTCGATCCGAACGGAAAGGACGCGGCCGAAGAAGCCGTCCCGCTTCAGCATCGCCAGTTTGAGGGGCCCGGGAAGGTAGAGCTTGTCCTGCACCACGCCATGGCGGATGCCGGCCGCCCGGGCCCGGCGCGCGAGATCGACCGCCTGGGCCAGCGTGGCCGCCGCCGGCTTCTCGCAATTGACGTGCTTGCCGGCGTCGATCGCCCGGCCGACGCTATCGCGGCGAGCCAGGGTGGCGCCGGTGTCGAAAAAGACCGTATTGGCGTCGTCGGAAAGCGCCGCGTCCAAGTCCGTCGTCCAGGAATCGACGCGGCACTTCGCGGCGAGAGCGCGGAGCCTCGCCGCGCTCCGGCCGACGAGAACCGGCTCCGGCATCACCATGTCGCCGTTCGCGAGCGCCAGCCCGCCAGCCTCGCGGATCGCCAGGATCGAACGCGCCAAATGCTGGTTGGTGCCCATCCGTCCGGTGGCGCCATTCACGATGATTCCGATTCGCCGTTCGGCCATGACCTTCCCCGAATGGACGCGAGAGTTGACGGGTTCGATGATAGCCTCCCAGCCGATGGCGACAAATCACCATGGAGGACGAGGATGATGGCCGATGGGGAGGCGGTGGGCCTGCGGCTCGACCGACGGGCCACCACGACGATCCTGACGATCGACCGCCCTTGGGCCCGAAACGCGCTGGACAACGCGACGGCGGCGGCGCTCGGCCGCGCCTTCCGCGCCTTCGAGGCCGACGACCTGGCCAAGGTCTGCGTGCTGACGGGCGCGCAAGGGGTCTTCTGCGCCGGCGCCGACCTCAAGGAAATGGCCGGCGGCGGCTACGAGGCCTGGGCGACGGGACCGGATGGGCCGACCGGCCCCCTGCTGGCGAAGCCGGTGATCGCGGCGATCGCCGAGCACGCCTGCGCGGGCGGCCTTGGCCTGGCGCTTCGCTGCGATTTGCGCGTGGCCGACGAGACCGCCGTCTTCGGCGTCTTTTCGCGCCGCTGGGGCGTGCCGATGAGCGATGGCACGAGCGTCCGTCTGCCGCGCCTGATCGGCCTTTCCCGCGCGCTCGACCTCATGTTGACCGGACGCGCGGTCGACGCGCGCGAGGCGCTGGAGATCGGTCTCGCCAACAGGCTGGTCCCGGCCGGCGAGGCGCTGCCGGAAGCGCTCGCCTTGGCCGCCCGGATCGCCGAGTTTCCCGAAATCGCCATGCTCTCGGACCGTCGCGCGACATACGGCGGCCTGGATCTGCCGCTCGGCGAGGCACTGGCGGCGGAAACAGACCTCGCCGCGCGGGCCAAGCGCCTCGAGGCCGCCCCCGGCGCGGCGCGCTTCGCCGCCGGGGCGGGGAGGCACGGCTCCCTCGACGAGGGATGAAAGGCCAGCTCGTCTCGGCGCCATATCAGCGCGGATCGAGTTTGATCCGAAACGTCGGGGGAGCGGGCGGCCGGGACCAGTCCCGAAAGACTCCAGCTTGCCTCGGCGCCATATTATGGAATAGTAGCAGACGGGGAGGTTGGGAAGGAGCGTCGCGCGCCGTGTCGAACAACGAAGACCCCAACACAGCCCCGCCCGAGGTTCCCTCTTCCTCGCTGACCATTCTGGTGGCCGATGATCATTGGGTCTCGCGCACCGGAATGCGCCACCTTCTGCGCGGCCTCGATGTCGACGTCACGATGCTGGAGGCATCGAGTTTCGGCGACGCGTTGGCGCGGCTGGCCGAGAATCCGGACCTCGACCTGATCGTTCTCGACCTGCTGATGCCGGACCGCGACGCCTTCGACGGCCTCGCGGCGTTGATCCAGGCCGCGGGCGCGACGCCGGTCGTGGTCCTGTCGATGGTCGACGACCGGCGCTCCGCCACGCGCGCCATCGAATTGGGCGCCGTCGGCTACATCGCCAAGACGGGCGACGCGGACGAGACGCTGGGGGCGATCCAGACCGTGCTTTCCGGCGATATCTACCTTCCCGCGGACCTGACCGGAGACGTCGACGAGACGGGCGGAACGGAATCGACCGACGAGGCCGACGACGTCCGCCGGCACCTGGATCGCCTGACCCGTCGCCAGCGCGATGTCTTCATGCGCCTCGGCTCGGGACGCACGACCAACGAAATCGCCGGGGACCTGGACATCACGGAATATACCGTCAGGGGGCACATCGCGGCCGTCATGCGCAAACTCGGCCTGAAAAATCGGACGCAGGCCGCCCTGCTCGCCTCGCGGATCATGCCCGAATAGCGCCGACAGCGTCGATGCGGAACGAAACCACGATACAAAAAGAACTGATACCTCGACCCGGCGCCGGCTTTTCGGGCTAGTGTCCCGAATCGGAAGTTCGGGGCATTGATGGCGTGCGCCGAACGAACTTCCGATTCGATCAAGACACTGGCAGAATCATGATTCTAGCGTGGTTTACGGATTTGAAGTTCCTCGCGGTGCCTGCCCCGATACTCGGAGGAACTTCAAATCCACCACGCTAGCGGTCTTTCGTCGGCCCCTCGCCGATGGAAATACCGTAGCAATGCGCCAGCGCGGCGAGCGCCATCTGGATACGCTCCATGCCGGCGACCTCGGCGTATTTGCCGCGCCTCCCGGCGCGATGCCCGATATCGCGGGCCGTCAGTTCGTGGACGATCAGGTCGACCAGCACGCCGGCCGCCAGCTTGCCGACGTTCCTGAGCGCCGCGCGCACCGCCTGGCGGGCGTGGGCCTGACGCTCGCTCGCCGGCATCTGCCAGGCCGGGTCGCCACCACCGATCCGAACCCCTTCGTAATTCGTGGTCATGTTCCGCTCGAGGCCCGAGGCCCGCCATTGCCGGCGCAGCCGTTCGCCGGCCTCCCAGGCCCCCCGTTCGATCCGGCCGCGCTTCAGATAACGATCCAGGGGCGAGGCGGTGAGATTGCGCTTGGCGACCGCGCGCACCGGGTTGCCATGGACGTCGTGGGTCAGCGTCTCGACCTCGGCGTAGCTGTCGCGTGCCCGCTTGTTCGGGCGTCGGCGCGGGGTCGGCGTCGCCTTGATCGATGCGTGCCCTGGGATTGCGCCCGGCGGCGCGCAGGCTCTGATTGCGCCGGCGCACGGCCGCCAGCGCCGCCTCGACGGCGGCCTCGGCCGGCGTGTCGCCGTCCCTCTCGCCGCTTCCGGCCGACATCGCCAATGCACGTTCGGCCACCAGTCGCCGCGCCTTCTCCGTGATCCGGGGGCTCAAGCCCAGCCCCTCTCCGAATGGTGGATCTCGATGAAACAACCATCGGGGCATTTTCGATAAAACGGATAATGTCTCGCCATCTTTTCCTCGAATGACCGGTTGACGATGCCAGGTCTACCTCGCCCCTTTCCGCGAATGTTCCGTCGCCCGGCCACGGACGAAGCGCAAATATGACCGGCGGTCCGACGTTTCACCCGTGGCCCGAATTCTGGAGCCGTGGCGCGTGATATCCCCGACGCGCGAGAAGGCTACAATACATCATGGCTCGTTACAATACTAAATGTATCTATTCGTCCGACATTTCCGGCACCGCCTCGCCGTCCCTCAGTGCCAGGGCCTGCCCCAAAATCCCCTTCAGGGTCGCCATGCCCACCGGCTTGTACAGGGGGCGGCAGCCGCTGACGTGAATTTCGCGCAAGGGACCGGACGTGGTGTCCCCCGTGATGATGGAGGCGGCGACCGGGTGTCGAAGCCGATAGCGGATCTCGGAGACCAGTCGCGTGCCCCGCTCGCCCGCCGCGAGGCGAAAGTCGGCGATGATGAGGTCCGGCCGCCCAAGATCATCGGAGGCGATGGCGCGAAGCGCCTCCTCACGCCCTTCCGCCGCCCAAATCCCGACACCGAGAACCTCGAGCGCCCGGGTCATCACCCGACGCACCTCGACATCGTCCTCGATCAACAGCACCTTCAACCCCGCCAACCGGCCGCTGTCGACCTCGATCGCGGGCAACGGCTCCGGTATCGGTACGACGCTTTCCGAGAGTGGAATTTCGAGCGAGAAGACCGAGCCGCGCCCTACCGTCGAGCGCACGTACACACGGAGGTCGAGCAGCCGCGAGAGACGGTCGACGATCGCCAAGCCGAGACCGAGGCCGCGCGTCACGCTGCGGTCCGGGCTGCCGATCTGGTGGAACTCGCGAAAGATCTTGCCCAATTCCTCGGCGGGAATGCCGATTCCCGTGTCCCAGACCTCGAGGCGGACCGCCCCCGCAAGTCGGCGGCAGCCCATCACGACCCGGCCGTCGAGCGCATAGCGGAGCGCATTCGCCAGCAGATTGCCGACGATCCGCTCCAGCAGGGCCGCGTCGCTCCAGACGACGGCGTCGGATCCGACCACGCGCAGCGAAATACCGTTGGCGACCGCCTGCGCGCGGTGGCGCCGCGCCAGACGCTCGACGATGTCGCCGATGCGAAATGGCTCGGGCACCGGCAATACCAGGCCGGCGTCGAGCTTGGAGATGTCGAGCAGCCCATTCAGCAGCGTCGTCATGACCCGAAGCGTATCGTGGGCGTCGGTCACCAATTCGCCCGCCTCCCCGCCCTCGATATGGCTCGCGAGCATGTCGAGCATCAGCGTCAAGGCCTGGAGCGGCTGGTGCAAGTCGTGGCTCGCGGCGGCGAGGAAGCGCGACTTCGCCGAGCTGGCCCGGTCGGCGGCCTGCTTGGCCTCCACCAGGGCGCGCTGGTGGTGTTTCAAGTCGGTGATGTCGACCCGGATCACGATCGTGCTGCCATCGGCCATGCGTTGTTCGCGAACCCGCGCCCAGCGGTCGCCGATCAGACGGATCTCGAGCGGGCGATCGGGATCGCGGTGCGCGGCCATGCGATCGGCCACGAAGGCTTCCACGTCCTCGCGCCCGTCGGGGAGATCGCCGCTGGCGATGCTGGCTCGGACGAGGCTTTCGAAGCTCGCGCCGAGGGAGACCGCGATGCGTTCGTTGCCGGCGCCGTTTATCGCCTCTTGATTGCGCATGACCAGCCGGTCGTCGGCATCGAACCAGAGGAAGCCGACCGGCAGGGCCTCGAGAGCATCGCGTAGCCGTGTCTCGGCCTGGATTGCCCGCCGGCGCGCCCTTTCCTCCAGCGTGACGTCCGAGGTACTGCCACGCACGCCGACGAGCCGGCCGTCGTCGTCGAAGAGACCGATGCAGCTGGAGTTCCAAAACCGTTCCGCGCCAGCTTCCGTATCGATTCGATGACGGATATTGCGAACCGCAATATCGGGGGCCAGCGCCCCTCGCGCCCGCTCCCACGCCGCGCGCCCGTCGGCCCCGGATTCGCGGAGCTCCCAAGGCGCCTTGCCAACGAAATCCGCCTCGCCATCGCCGTCCGAATCCGGGAAGCCGTCGCTCCCCAGGTGATGCGGAAATTCGCGTCCGCCTCCCACAGCCAGTCCGAAGTGGCCAGGGCGAAGTCCCTGAAGCGTCGCTCGTTTTCGCGCAACGCCGCGGCAACCCGGTTGCGCTCCGTGATGTTCGCCGCGAGCGAGAAGATACCCCGGACCGAGCCATCGTCGGCGCGATCCGGCACGTAGGAGACTTCGACGTCGCGGGTCTCGCCGTCGGGAAACGACATGGTCTCCTCGAAGACGATCGTCTCGCCGGCGAACGCCGCCCGCAGGCGGTCATGGAGCGGGTGCCCGCCGGCAGCGCCCAGCGGCGGCGCGATGTCGAGATCGCGCGAGTCTTGCGCCCCATCGAGGTCGAACCATTCGCGGCCCGTGCGATTGAACAGCTGGTGGCGCCGGTCGGCGTCGAGATAGCCGACGACCGCCGGCAGGCTGTCGGTCAGCAGCCGGAGCTTGTCGCGATGCTCGCGAATGGCGCGTTCGCGTTCCATTTCTTCGGTAATGTCGGAATGCACAGAAACCATGCCGCCATCGCTCGTGCGGCGTTCCGATATCCGCCGCCAGACGCCGCCGGCGCATTCGATGTCGATCACGCCCCGCCGGATCTCCCGGTTGGCGGCGCGCCGTTCGAACCGGACGCGTTGACTGTCGCCATCTCCCGGAAACAAACCAAGCTCGATCGCGGCGACGCCGAGCGCCTCGAACGTCGTGCCGGCCACGATCCGGTCCGCGATCAATTCGTAGAGTTCGACGTATCGGTCATTGAAGAAAACCAGACGGTCGCCGGCATCGTAAAGGGCGACGCCATCGCGAATGCTGTCGAATGCATCGCGCGGCACGGCATCGAAGCGTTCCTCGTTCCGCTCGCGAAGCACCTCGTTCTCTCGCTCGAGCTCCGCGACCCGCCGCCCGAGGCGGTCGATTTCGCGCCGCAGTTCATCGACGGTTGGCTGATCGGCCAGCACCTTGCACCTCCCGGCGCACATCCCGCGCTTCGGATAACGCCTCCCGGACCCGTGGCGCCGGTCAGCCGCGCCAGACGCCGCCCAGGAACCGCAGCCAGTTCTCCCCCAGTATCTTGCGCACGCGGTCCTCGTTCCAGCCCCGGCGCAGCATGGCGGCGGTGAGATTGGGATAGTCGGCGAGGGTCTCGAAGCCGATCGGCATGGTGACGTGGGTCGTCATGTTGGGCGCGAGCGAGCGGCCATCGCCCTTGTCGCTGCGGAGCCATTCGAAGAAGTCCGGTCCCTGGTCCTGGGTGAAATCGGTGCCGATGCCGACGCGGTCCTCGCCCACCAAATCGATGACGTAGTCGAACGCATCGACGCAGTCGTCGACCGTGCTGTCGGCGCCCTTGGGCAGGAAGGGGGGATAGGTGGCGACGCCGACGAAGCCGCCGGCTTCCACGATGCGGCGGAGTTCCTCGTCCGTCTTGTTGCGGGGATGCTCGCGAAGCCCGCTCGGACAGCAATGGGTGTAGGCGACCGGGACCTTCGAGTGGGCAATCGCCTGCTCGCTGGTCAGCGGGCCGACATGGCTGAGGTCGATCAGGATGCCGAGACGGTTCATCTCGTCGATGACGTCGCGCCCGAAATCCGAGAGCCCGCCGTCGCGGCCCTCCCAGCAGCCGCTGCCGACCAGGTTCTGCGTGTTGTAGGTGAGCTGGACGACCCGAACGCCCAATTCGTGGAAGAGGCCGAGATATTCGATTCTATCCTCGATCGCGCTGGTGTTCTGCCAGCCGAGGATGATGCCGACGCGGCCCTCCGCCTTGGCGGCGGCGATGTCCCCCACCGTCTTCACGGGACGCAGAATGTCGTCGTTTTCGTCGATCCAGGCCTTCCAGCGGGCGATATTGCCCATGGTGTCGCGGAAACCCTCCCAGACGCCGCAGGTACAGTTGGCGACGTCGACGCCGCCCTTCGCCATGTCCTCGAACACCGACCGGCTCCACTTGGAAATGATCAACCCGTCGATCAGGAGCGCGTCGTGGTGCAGTTGCTCCGCGTCCATCCCCCCGGTACCCCCTCCATTCGTTCGCCATTCTTCCCGTCGAGCGGCGAACCTAGCACAACGCCGAATTTCCTTCCGTCCCCACCGGCTTTCGGCGATGCTGCCGGCGGCAATCGGGGACGAGGCGTCATGAACCAGATTACTTCCAGCGAAGCGGCCGAACTCAAGGGCTTGGTGGAGCGCCACATCTTCCGCTACGGCACCAGCTTCGCGCCCTACCTCGGCGTCCGCGCCTCCGGCAGCTATGTCTACGACGAGGACGGCCGGGCCATCCTGGATTTCTGCTCGGGCCAGATGTGCGCCACGCTCGGGCACAATCACCCGGCGATCATCGAGGCGATCGAAGAGAGCTGCCGCGACGTCCTGCATCTTTTCAGCGGCGTGATGTCGCCCGCCGTCGCCCGTCTGGCGGAGGAACTGGCGGCCGTGCTGCCCGACAACCTCACCCGCATGATGTTCCTTTCGACCGGGGGCGAGAGCAACGAGGCCGCCCTCAGGATCGCCAAGACGGCAACGGGTGGCTTCGAAGTACTGGCGCTCGCCGGCTCCTGGCACGGCCAGACCGGCGGTGCCCAGGCGGTGACGATGAACGGCGGTCGGCACGGCCATGGGCCGACGACGCCGGGCGTGACGCAACTGCCGAACCCCAACTGCTATCGCTGCCCCATCCGGCACTGCCGGGACGCCTGCGACATGACCTGCCTGGAGGTGGGCTTCGACATGTACAACGCCCAGTCCACCGGGGCGCCGGCCGCCGTGATCGCCGAACCGATCCAGAGTTCGGGCGGGGTTATCGTGCCGCCGGACGGCTATGTCGCCAAGCTGAAGGAAATGGCCGGGCAACGCGGCATGCTGCTGATCCTGGACGAAGCGCAGACCGGCCTCGGACGCACCGGCCGCAATTTCGCCTTCGAACACGACGAGACGCCGCCGGACCTGCTGTCGCTCTCCAAGACGCTCGGCAACGGCATTCCCCTCTCCGCCACCATCGCCAGCGACGAGATCGAGCAGGCTTGCGTCGACAAGGACTTCCTCTTCTACACCTCGCATCTCTCGGACCCGTTGCCCGCCGCCGTCGGCGTCGCGGTGATGCGGATCCTGCGCGAGGAGGACCTGGCGGCCCGCGCGGTCGTCCTGGGCGACCATTTCATGGCGGGCCTGCGCGACCTGCAACAGCGCCACGAATGCATCGGCGACATTCGCGGTCGCGGCTTGCTGATCGGCGTGGAGTTCGTGAAGGATCGAGAGAGCCGGGAGCCCAATCGCGACCTCGCCGCGGGCATCCAGCGCCGCGCCCTCGAACTCGGCTTGGTGCTGCACACGGTGCGCGCCGACTTCCAAAGCACCATGCGCTTCGCCCCGCCGCTCACCGCCACCACGGCGGAGATCGACAGCGGTCTCGAAATCCTCGATAAGGCCATCCGCGACGGCCTCGACGGCTGAGCCCCGAGACCGGTGAGCCTCCATGAGTGACGAGACCACGGCGGCGGACGCCATCGCCCGCCGTCTGTACGAGGCCGGCTGCCGGCACGCCTTCGGCATCCCCGGCAGCGAAGTGCTGACCATGATGAACGCCCTGCGGGCGGCCGGCATCGCGTTCCACCTGGCCAAGCACGAGAACGCCGCTGGCTTCATGGCCGAGGGCACCCACCACGTGACCGGCGCCCCCGCCATCCTGCTGGCGACCATCGGGCCAGGTGCCGCCAACGCGGTGAACGTCACGGTGAACGCCTGGCAGGACCGGGTACCGCTGATCGTGCGGACCGGCTGCGTCGACGAGGAAGAGGCGCTGACCTACAGCCATCAGGTCTTCGACCACCGGGAGCTCTTCCGCCCCATCACCAAGGCGAGCTTCAGGCTCGGCGTCGGGCGCGCGGCGGTGCAGGCCGACAAGGCGGTGGCCCTGGCGACGGATCCGCGCCCGGGTCCCGTGCACATCGACCTGCCGATCTCCCTCGCCGCCAAGCCGACAAGCACAGACGGCGTGGCTGACGGCGGCCGAGTGGCCACGCCGTCTGTGCTTGTCGGCCTCGATACCATGGACCCGCTCGACAGCCATGCGGTGGCCGACTTCGCCCAGCGCTTCTCCATGCCCGTGATCACCAGCTACTAAGGCCAAGGGCGTGTTGCCGGAGGTCGATCCCCTGGCGCTCGGCGCCGCCGGCCTGTTGCCGACGGCGGATGACTTTGAGAGTCGCGGAGTTCAAGTGCGGGCGCCGCGAGCTGGGTCGCGAGGCAAGCGACGCGCGGTCGTGCTTGCCGATCGGCAATGGGTCGCGCTCATCGCCGATCGGAATCGGTTCCCGACATTCCTTTCGCATTCGACAATGAACGGTTCCAGCCGAACATTGCCGTACTCGCGCCGAAGGGAAACGGCGTCGCCCGGGTTCGCGAAGCCGACGTCGGATAGGACTCAGAAGGGGCGCTCGCGTGGCGCCTCGAGAGCTTGCGCGACGATGTTCTGGACGAGATGCACGACCGCGGCGCTGGCCTCGGCGGGAATACCGTCGCAAGCGGCGACCGCGCCGCCACCGCCGCCGTCGATCAGACCGAGGCCGACACCGACGTGATGCAAGGCCAGCTCTTCCGCCGGCTCATGGCATAGCGTCGCATCCCCCCTCAGCAGCGCCAGTCCGGCGACGACGCCATAGGCGCCGAGGTTGGATGAATTCGAAACGACCAGCACATCGCATTCGGTGGCCGAGACGATGCCGCCGCCGCACGCCGTCTTGTCGGCGAGGTTGAGTTCCGGCAGGGCTTCTATCAGGGCTTCGCGAATGACGCCGTAGCCGATCTCGTTACCGCCGTCGGTGACCGAAATGGCCGGTTTGACGGCGGCCCGCATCGTATCGACGCAGTCGTCGAAGGCATGCTGATGCTCGGAGAGTGGGTATGCGTTCATGCTGTAGAGGTTGCCGTTGACGTTGCGGCCCAAGCGCTCGACGGCGATGAAGACGTCACTCCCCTCGGCGATCCGGGAATTGGCGCCGTCATCGTCGCGTCCGACCGCCTCGACCGCGATCCCGGCGCCGAGATAATCGGCCAGGAACTCGATCGGCGGCGCGGTCTCGCGGTCCGTGTAGATCGTCACGGCGTGGCCGATCCGGGCCAACGCCCGGGCCAGGATCACGCTGCCGTAGGGTCCGTCGCTTTCGCCGAGCGGCATCTGCTCCGGCACCCAGGCTCCGGTGACGAGGGCGACGCGCATGGGCGCGTCGATCAGCGGCCGGGCCGCGGCCAGGCACAGCGGCTCGCCCTGCCACCGCCGGGCGATCTCGAAGATGCGCCACTTGAAGCCGCGCGGAATGCCTCGACGGCGCATCTCGACGGCCAGCAGCCTGTCGATGTTGTCGGCGGCGATGATCATGGCGGCGTCCCTCCTGGTCCGTGAAACGACCAGTGTAAGCCGATATTCGCCGGACCGCCGCCGTTTCCGGCCGCATGGGCTCGTCGAGGGAGAGGGCGTTCCCCCGGGCGATGCTCGTCGCCAGAATCGTCTTGCCGCTCGCGCTATCGACGTCGCGGTCGGGGAAGAAGCAGAAAGAGCAGCAATCCGCAAACCGCCGTGAGCGCGCACAAGGTGAAGGCGAGCCGGTAGTCGCCCTCGACATCGCGGAGGTAGCCGGCGATCGCCGGACCCCACGCACCGAGGATACCGGCGGCGCCGAAAACGAACCCCCCGATCGCGCCCGCATGCGCGCGTCCGTACAGGTCGCCCACCAGAGCCGGAAACAGGGAAGCGATCCCGCCGTAGAAGAAGCCGAACGTCGCGGCCCCGATGTAGAGCAGGGTCGAAGTTTCGGTCGCGAGAAAGATCAGAAATGCCACGACCTGCGCGCAAAGACCGAGCACTAGCGCCGGCTTCCAGCCGACACGGTCGGAGAGCGCCCCGAGCGCGACGCTGCCGGCCAGCGCGAACATGCCCGTGATGGAGACCGCCAATGCGCCGCCCATGGCGGACAAGCCGATATCGGCCGCGAAAACGGGGACATGCACGAAGGGAACCGTGATCGTCAGGAGCGCGATGGCGAACGCCAGCATCAATATCCAGAACGTCGGCGTCGCCCTCGCCTCGCGCAAGGTCCAGCCGCTCGCCGCGTCCGGTGCCGGGTCGGCGTGGGGACCGCCCGCCCCGCCGTCGGGCCGCAGCCCGATCTGTTCGGGATTGCGCACCATGAAGCGGGCGACGATATTGATCAGAACGAGCTGGCCGGCGCCGAGCGTGAGCAATCCGACGCGCCAGTCCGCATGGACGATGATGAACGAGGCCAGCACCGGCACAACGAGGATGCCGCAGCTGGCGCCGCATGACGCGATCCCCAGAGCGATTCCCCGTTTGCGATGAAACCACCGGACCACGGTCATGTTGCAGGGAATGTAGGCTGTGCTCATGCCGAGGGCGGCGACGATGCCGTAGCAGAGATAAAGCTGCCACTGCGCCGAGATCTGGCTGGTGGCCATGATGCCGAGCCCCAGCAGCACGCCGCCGAGACCGATGACCCGCCGGGGCCCCAGCGAATCCGTGAGCCGCCCGCTGAGCAGGCTGAAACCGGTATAGATGACGCTATATAAAGAGAACGCGCCGCCCAGACTGGCCCGCTGCCAGCCCAAATCGTCCACCATGGCCGCGACGAAAACGCCAAAGGAATACTGCACGCCGTAGGTGAGGAACAACACGAGAAACGCGCCACCCACCACGACCCAACCATAGAAGGGAGTATTCATCGCGCGATCGGGAGCCGATGAAGTTTTTTCGGCTCCATGCGCTCTCCGGGCACACCGCCGGCCGGGAAGGCTTTCGGCGCGCGCCGCCGCCGAACCCGGGTGGTCGGTCGCGGCGCCGGCGCGAGTCGTCGAGCATTCGAGCCCCGGCTGGCCTCGATCACGACCGCCCGTGTCTCAATTCCGATACTCCGGCGCCTCGCGGTCGAGAATGCGCCGCAGCGCGGTGAAGTGACGCTCGGCGACCTTGGCGCGCTCCTCGGCATACTGCTCCTTGACCTGCTCGCGCACCCTGTCCGAAATCATCTTCAGCTTGCCGCCCGTGGACTTCGCCAGCACCTGGAACATCGCCGCGCGCTCCAGGTAATAGAGGTCGTTGAAAGCCTCCGCCACGGAAGCACCGGCCACCATGATGCCGTGGTTGGCCATGAAGACGACGTTCTTGTTGCCGATCTTGCGCGCCAGGCGGTCGCCCTCGTCGCAATCCAACGCTAGCCCGTCGTAATCGTCGTCGTAGGCAATTCGGTCGTCGAAGGAGAGGGCGTTCTGCTCGCACATCTCCAGCCGCCCGCCCTCCAGCAAGGTCAGCGCGGTCGCATGGGGCATGTGGGTGTGCAGCACGGCAACCGCGCTCGGCGCGCCAATATGCACCCGGCTGTGGATGAAGAAGGCCGTCGCCTCGACCCAGTTGTCGCCTTCGAGCACCTTGCCCTCGTCGTCGCACAGCACGAGGGAGGAGGCATCGATCTCCGACCAGTGATAGCCGTAAGGATTAATCAGGAATGGGTTGCCCCGCATCCGGCCGTCCTCGTCCGGCACGGCGAGGGAGAAGTGGTTGTCCACGCCCTCGTGCAGATCCAGCCGCGCCGCCCATCTGAGCGCACAGGCCAGTTCCCGGCGTTGCTCCATCAGTTGCATCGTCCCGGCTCCGTCTCCCAGGCTCAATTCGACCGGACGCTACATCCGCCGCCCGCCTCGGGCAAGCCGCATCGCTCGAGCCTCGCCTGACTCCCGAAGACGGATCGCGGCGCCGACCTTGGCCGAGAGGCGCAGCAGTTCCTCGCCGACTTCCCTGCGGCGCTTTTCGCCGAAGCGGCGGATGGGGCCGGTGGCGCCGAGACTGAAGGTGGCGCCGATGTCGCCGATGCGGATGGGGGCGGCGACGGAGGAAACGCCCATCTCGATCTCCTCGACGCATTCGGCCCAGCCCTGCCCGCGGATCGCCTCGAACTCGGCCACCAGTTCCGCGCGGCCGATCTTGGTGTGCAGGGTATAGGCCTTGAGGGGGCCATCGAAGATCGCCTCGCGGAAATCGTCGTCGGCAAAGGCGGCGATCGCCTTGGAACAGGAGCACGCATGCATCGGGCGGAAGCCGAGGCCCGGGTGGATATAGGCCCGGGCCGGATCGGCCGGAGTCTCGACATGGATGATCTCGACGCCGGAATCGCGAAACCGCGACAGGAACACCGCCTCGCCGAAGCCGATCGCCGTCTCCCGCATGGCCGGCGCGGCGGCATGGCGAACATCGCTGTCGGATTGACCCAGCAGGGCGATGCGGGCCAGCCGCTCGCCGATCAGGTAGCGGGCACTGCCCTCCACGTCCTCCAGCAGGCGGTGCGCAGCCAGGGTCCGCAGCAGCCGATAGCAGGTCGGCCGGGGAAGTCCCGTGGCCCGCTGCAACTCCGGCGTCGAAACCGGCCGGCCGGCCACGGCCACGGCCTCTAGTATGGTAATGAGGCGGTCGAGATGCATAATTTCTCACTTTTCAGACATTTGTTCTACACAATGATACACGACCGGCCTATATAATGGCTAGCCTGGATTTCTCAAACCCCTTGATGCATCGAGGCGGGGAATCGCGGAAAATGGCGATTCGCCAATCGCTTACCGCAATTCCGGAGAGGCCCCGATGCAAACAGAGTGTAGCCCAACATTGTTCGAATTTGAACCGGTTGAACGGCACAAGGTTGTGGCCGGGTTCGATGGCGGAATCATCACATCGGATGCCGGAGGGTTGCTGTTGGGGCGGCTGGATCGCGGCCTCGGGCTGATCCGTCGGATGGCCAGCTGTTTCACCGACCGGCGCGACCCACGACTGCTCGAGCACACGGTCGAGACCCTGGTCGGCCAGCGCGTGTTCGCCCTCGCGCTCGGCTATGAAGACCTGAACGACCACGATGAGCTTCGTCACGACCCGCTGTTCCATGTGCTGGCCGGCAAGAGCACGCTCAACCGGCTGGAGCACAGGCCGAGGCGCGAGGCCGGGAAGTATCACAAGATCGATTACGATGCGCCGAGCCTGGAAGCATTGTTCGTGGACATCTTCCTCGATGGCCACAAGCGAGCGCCGAAGGAGATCGTGCTCGACCTCGACGCCACCGACGACACGATCCACGGCGAGCAAGAAGGTCGGTTCTTCCATGGCTACTACGACAGCTATTGCTACCTGCCGCTCTACATCTTCTGCGGCCGGTTCCTGCTCGGCGCCAAGCTGCGCCCCGCCAACATCGACGGGGCCGCCGGCGCGGTCGACGAGGTCGCCCGGATCGTCGCCCGCATCCGGGCCCGCTGGCCGAAGGTGCGGATCGTGCTGCGCGGCGATTCGGGCTTCTGCCGCGAGGAGCTGATGGCGTGGTGCGAGGCCGAGGGTGTCGCTTACCTGTTCGGCCTGGCGCCCAACGCGCGCCTGAAGGCGGTGCTGGCGCCCGAGGCCTGGGAGGCAGCGCGGTTGTGCCGAACCACCGGCAAGGCGGCTCGGCTGTTCAGGGATTTCGCCTACCAGACAGAGACCTCCTGGAGCCGACCGCGGCGGGTTGTGGGCAAGGCCGAGCACCTGCCCGACGGTGCCAATCCGCGTTTCGTGGTGACCAACCTGGGCAGGGAAAAGATCGACGCCCGCGGCCTCTACGAAGATCTCTATTGCGCCCGCGGCGAGATGGAAAACCGCATCAAGGAATGCCAGCTCGACCTGTTCGCCGACCGCACGTCGTCGGCGACCATGCAGGCCAACCAACTGCGCCTGTGGTTCGCGTCGATCGCTTACGTGCTGCTCAGCGAGTTGCGCCGGATCGCGCTCCGCCACACCCAGTTTGCCGATGCCACCCGCGGCACCATCCGGCTGAAGCTGTTGAAGATCGGTGCCCTGGTCCGTCGTAGCGTCCGGCGGATCAAGTTCGCCATGGCCTCGGGCTTTCCCTGGCAGACCGAGTTCGCACTCGCCTACCTCTATCTGCAACGCGCCTTCCCGCGATAGCCGAGCCCGACCGGCCGCGCCCGATTCAAGCGCCGGCGCCGCGCCACGTTCCCGCACGCGCGCGGCTACGCCCATGACGCGACGTAATCTTCCGAAGACTCGTCATACGATCAACCCCGGCCCAGACTGTCTCAACGCCACACAAATGCTGCCACAACCCGGCTCATCAGCTCCACTTGACACACCGCCAAGATGGGTTTGAGAAATCCGGGCTAGTGGGGCGATGACATGGGGAGGGTATGAAACCATGGCGGAGAGTTGCGAGAAGGTCTGTTGCGGGCCGGGCTATGCCTCGCCGGCGGAAGCGATGAAGGCGCCGAGGGAGAAGCTGCTCTATACCGTCGCCCTCTATATCGGCACCGGGATCCAGAAGCCCGACTATCTCGCCACCATCGACGCCGATCCCGAAAGCCCGACCTACAGCCAGGTGATCGGGCGGCTGGAGATGCCGGGGATCGGCGACGAATTGCACCACATGGGCTGGAACGCCTGCTCCTCCTGCCACGGCGACGCGACGAAGGAGCGGCGCTATCTGATCGTGCCCGGCGTGAGAAGTTCGAACCTGCACATCGTCGATTGCGCCACCGACCCCAGGAACCCGAGCCTCCACAAGGTGATTTCGGGCGACGAGATCAAGGCCAAGACCGATCTCTCGGCCCCGCACACGGTGCATTGCCTCGGCTCCGACATCATCATCTCGATGCTGGGCGACGCCAGGGGCGAGGCACCCGGTGGCTTTCTCCACGTCAACGAGGACTTCGAAATCGTCGGCCGCTGGGAGAACGACCTGGGCGGGATGAAGTTCAACTACGACTTCTGGTACCAGCCGCGCCACAACGTCATGGTCTCCAGCGAATGGGCCGCGCCCAACACCTTCATGCCCGGCTTCGACTTGGAGGAAGTGGGCCACCTGAAATACGGCCGCGAGCTGCACTTCTGGAACTTCGAGGAGAAGCGGGTCGAGAACACCTTCTATTTGGGCGAGGACGGCCTGGTGCCGCTGGAAGTCCGCTTCCTCCACGATCCCGATTCCGACCACGGCTTCTGCGGCGCCGCGCTCTCGTCCAACATCATCCACTGGTGCAAGCGCGACGGTGAGTGGATCTGGGAGAAGATCATCGACGTCGAAAACGAACGCCACCCCGAATGGCCGATTCCGTTGCCGGGCGTGATCAGCGTCATCCTGATCTCGATGGACGACCGTTTTCTCTATTTCTGCAACTGGCTGCACGGCGACATCCGCCAGTACGACATCACCGATCCCTCGAGGCCGAAATTCACCGGACAGGTCTGGATGGGCGGACTGTTGAACAAGGCGCCGGAGGCGAACGGACGCAGGATCACCGGCGGCCCGCAGATGATTCAACTGTCGCTGGACGGCAAGCGGCTCTATGTGACGACATCGCTGTTCTCCACCTGGGACAATCAGTTCTACCCCGAGATCCGCACCAACGGCGGCTGCATGGTCATGGTGGATTGCGACACGGAGTTGGGCGGCATGACGATCAACGAAGATTTCTTCGTCGACTTCGGCAAGGAGCCGAACGGCCCCGCCCGCTGCCACGAGACCCGCTATCCGGGCGGCGACTGCACCTCGGACATCTGGGTCTAGCGCGCCATGGCGCTCACCGTCACCCTGGCCAACCGCGACGGCGCGACCTACCGGGTCGTCGCCGGCGAACCGTTGCTCGACGCGCTGGAGGAACACGGCGTCGACCTCCCCTATGGCTGCCGTTACGGCGGCTGCATCTCCTGTGCCGCCAGGCTGCTTTCGGGCGAAATCGATCAGAGCGCGGGCGTGGCCCTGAACGGCCGCCAGCTGAACGACGGCTACGTGCTGCTGTGCGTTGCCCTGCCGCTCACCGACGTCACCCTGGCGATCGGCGTCGAGAGCCACGACAAGCTGTACCGCAACCCCTTTGCCAGCCCGCTGCGCGCCGACGAGCTGAAGCCCGGCATTGCCCCCTAGGAGCCTGTCGGACTTAAGCAAAATCGGCAATAATATTTCACACAAAGCGCATGGTTCGTATGTTTGTTATAATTTCCCGTCAAAATCATTGCGTTTCTTGCGCATATTGACCTCTATCGGCCTAAGCTCGACAAACTGCTAGTAGACTCGGCGATGAACCACGACGAACCCTATACGGAAGAATACCTCGCCGACATTTTGAAATCGGTGAAGACCATCGCCATGGCCGGCGCCAGTTCCGATCCGACCAAGTTCAGCTACGGCGTGCTCCGCGTGCTGCACGAGACCGGCTACGACATGATCCCGGTCAACCCGCGCGAGGCCGGCGTCGAGATCCGGGGCCTTGAATGCAGGGAATCCCTCGCCTCGATCGACCGCCCGATCGACATGGTGCAGGTCTTCCGCACCTCGCGGGCGGCCTACGAGGTGGCCGAGGAGGCGATCGAGGTTGGCGCCAAGGTGCTCTGGATGCAGATCGGCGTTCGAAACGACGAGGCGGCGGCGCTGGCGGAGGCCGCCGGCCTCAAGGTGGTGATGGACCGCTGCCCCAAGATCGAACTCTTCCGCCCGTTCTGGAAACCCCGCCTCAACCAGGCGATCTGAACCAAATCCGCGCTAAGATGGCGCCATCGAGGTCCAGGTAACGGGAGGGGACGAGATGGCGGAACGGGCTCTGGTGACGGGTGGGTCGCGCAACATCGGGCGGGCGATCTGCGAGCGGCTGGTCGAGGACGGCTACGAGGTGATCCAGTTCGATCTCGTGGAACCCGAAAACCCGGAGGCCGGACGCTTCGTCGAGGTCGACCTCGGCGACGAGGCGCTGACGGCCGAGGCACTTTCGGCGCTGGTCGCCGAGGGGCCGGTGACGCGGCTCGTCAACAACGTCGGCATCTTCCACGCCGCCGGGATCGACAAGATCGACCTGGCGGACTTCGACCGGGTGATCCGGATCAATACCCGGACCGCGATCCAGTGCACCCAGGCCCTGGTGCCGGGCATGCGGGAGGCGCGGTTCGGCCGCATCGTCTCGATCGCCAGCCGGGCCGCCCAGGGCATGGCCAAGGTCACGGCCTACGGCGCCTCCAAGGCCGCCATCGCGACCATGGCGCGGAGCTGGGCGCTAGAGCTGGGCGCCGACGGCATCACCTCGAACTCGATCGCGCCGGGGCCGATCGACACGGTGATGCTGCGCGCCGCCAACCCGCCCGGCAGCCCCCAGCACCAGCAACTCATGGCGACGATTCCCGTCGGCCGCGTCGGCCAGCCGGCCGACATCGCCCACGCGGCGAGCTTTTTGCTGGACGAGAGCACCGGATTCGTCACCGGCCAGGCCCTCTTCGTCTGCGGCGGCATGTCGATCGGCCGGCTGCTCTGAGGCACCGGCCCGGGCGACCCTGGCCGACCCGGCGCAAGGGGCCCGGGCGAAGCGCTACGAGAAATGCTCCGGGATATCCTGCTCGATCACGCAGAAGATCGAGCCGTCAAAGCCGACGCGCATCCTTTTCGCCGTCTTCACAGACGAAAACTCGTCCCGGGCAGTCCCTACCGTGTTCTCCCCGACACGGAACAATCAGCATTAGCGCCCCGGCGCCGACCTGAAACAATCGAAACAACACCGCCCTGGAAGCGAGATCGTTCTGAAACACCGGTGCACAATATCCGGATTCGCGGCGAACGAACGAGCCTTTCAGCCCAACCCGGCCGCCGCGAAGAGAGAAGGGGAAAAACCAATGTTCACGCTGAAGAATACCATCACCGCCCTGGCCCTCGCCGGCGCGATGGCCTCGCCCGCCCTCGCCGGTTCGGCCACCAACGATCCGGTATCGGCCGGCCACGGCAACCTGATCGCCAACGGCGTCGATGTCAACGGCGTCGATATCAACGGCGTCGATATGAACGGCGTCGATGTGAACGGCGTCGATGTGAACGGCCGCTCGCAGCAAGGTCGTTCGACGTGGGGCTACGCGAGCCAACCTCCCTCGACATCGCTCGGCGAGCGGCGGGCGATCGTACCGGAAGGCGGGGAGCGCCTAGCCCGGATTTCTCAAACCCATCTTGGCGGTGTGTCAAGTGGAGCTGATGAGCCGGGTTGTGGCAGCATTTGTGTGGCGTTGAGACAGTCTGGGCCGGGGTTGATCGTATGACGAGTCTTCGGAAGATTACGTCGCGTCATGGGCGTAGCCGCGCGCGTGCGGGAACGTGGCGCGGCGCCGGCGCTTGAATCGGGCGCGGCCGGTCGGGCTCGGCTATCGCGGGAAGGCGCGTTGCAGATAGAGGTAGGCGAGTGCGAACTCGGTCTGCCAGGGAAAGCCCGAGGCCATGGCGAACTTGATCCGCCGGACGCTACGACGGACCAGGGCACCGATCTTCAACAGCTTCAGCCGGATGGTGCCGCGGGTGGCATCGGCAAACTGGGTGTGGCGGAGCGCGATCCGGCGCAACTCGCTGAGCAGCACGTAAGCGATCGACGCGAACCACAGGCGCAGTTGGTTGGCCTGCATGGTCGCCGACGACGTGCGGTCGGCGAACAGGTCGAGCTGGCATTCCTTGATGCGGTTTTCCATCTCGCCGCGGGCGCAATAGAGATCTTCGTAGAGGCCGCGGGCGTCGATCTTTTCCCTGCCCAGGTTGGTCACCACGAAACGCGGATTGGCACCGTCGGGCAGGTGCTCGGCCTTGCCCACAACCCGCCGCGGTCGGCTCCAGGAGGTCTCTGTCTGGTAGGCGAAATCCCTGAACAGCCGAGCCGCCTTGCCGGTGGTTCGGCACAACCGCGCTGCCTCCCAGGCCTCGGGCGCCAGCACCGCCTTCAGGCGCGCGTTGGGCGCCAGGCCGAACAGGTAAGCGACACCCTCGGCCTCGCACCACGCCATCAGCTCCTCGCGGCAGAAGCCCGAATCGCCGCGCAGCACGATCCGCACCTTCGGCCAGCGGGCCCGGATGCGGGCGACGATCCGGGCGACCTCGTCGACCGCGCCGGCGGCCCCGTCGATGTTGGCGGGGCGCAGCTTGGCGCCGAGCAGGAACCGGCCGCAGAAGATGTAGAGCGGCAGGTAGCAATAGCTGTCGTAGTAGCCATGGAAGAACCGACCTTCTTGCTCGCCGTGGATCGTGTCGTCGGTGGCGTCGAGGTCGAGCACGATCTCCTTCGGCGCTCGCTTGTGGCCATCGAGGAAGATGTCCACGAACAATGCTTCCAGGCTCGGCGCATCGTAATCGATCTTGTGATACTTCCCGGCCTCGCGCCTCGGCCTGTGCTCCAGCCGGTTGAGCGTGCTCTTGCCGGCCAGCACATGGAACAGCGGGTCGTGACGAAGCTCATCGTGGTCGTTCAGGTCTTCATAGCCGAGCGCGAGGGCGAACACGCGCTGGCCGACCAGGGTCTCGACCGTGTGCTCGAGCAGTCGTGGGTCGCGCCGGTCGGTGAAACAGCTGGCCATCCGACGGATCAGCCCGAGGCCGCGATCCAGCCGCCCCAACAGCAACCCTCCGGCATCCGATGTGATGATTCCGCCATCGAACCCGGCCACAACCTTGTGCCGTTCAACCGGTTCAAATTCGAACAATGTTGGGCTACACTCTGTTTGCATCGGGGCCTCTCCGGAATTGCGGTAAGCGATTGGCGAATCGCCGTTTTCCGCGATTCCCCGCCTCGATGCATCAAGGGGTTTGAGAAATCCGGGCTAGGGGAGACCGGCGCGCAGACCCTCTCGGCCTTCGACGCCGGCGCGGTCACGATCTTGAAGGTCACCTTGCCCTGGGCCCGCTAATGCCGAGGCCCGGCCTCATCCGACAAGAGGCGGCCGGGACGCGCGCCAGACGCTCCGGCCGCCGCCGCACCTGATCAAGGGAGGCCGCCATGGCGAATTCCAGCCGCCGAACATTATCCATCATCGCCGCCGTCGCCTGTCTCTGCCTTGCCGGCCCTGCCGCCGGCGCGCCCTCGACGGCACCCGACGTCAGCGAGATCCAGGTCGTCGGCGCCGGTCTGAAGGTGGTTTTGTCGGACGGCCGCGTTCTGACCGGCGATCGCTTGATCGGCGCCGAATTGACCATCGGCGATGAGGCTGGCCGGATAATCGAGGTTCGAATCGACGCCGCCACGCTCGACCCCAAGGACACGCGCGAGCGACGCTGGCTCTACCACCTGCTGGTCAAGGACGGCGCGACGGGACGAATGCGCGAGTTTTGCGATCCCGGGCCCGAGGGCCTGCGTCTCGCGTTCCCGATCGAGGGCCGGATTTCCACCGAAGGCGATTACGGGCCGTCGGAGAGCCGGATCAGCTTCACCTGCACCGGCGGCGCGCTGGCCAAGTGCGTCCACATGGGCTACCAGCCCTGGCGCGAGAGCCCGGACGGCAGGCCCTTGCTCGATCACTTTCGCGCCTGCGTGCTTATGGTCCGCGCCGACTATTGCGGCGACGGGCGGCCCCATACCCGCAACGGTACCCTGATCAACATCTACGACGGCATCGGCATCCAGAAGCCCGATCCCCTGCCCGAGCTCGTGTTCGAAGCGGCATGGGGACCCGACGGCGCGGTCTGCGTGCACAGGACCCGGATCGATGCGGTGGCGACCCTGGAGGACATCGTGGCAGCCTGCCCCGATCGCCTCGCCGGACGGATCGGTCCGAGCTGCGACGAGACGACCGCCGCATCCCTTCCGGGCGCCTTGATCTTCAACGACTCCCGGGACACGCGCTAGGAGAAAAACTCCCGGATATCCAGCTCGATCACGCAGAAGATCGAGCAGTCGAAACTGACGCGCATCCAGGGCGCGGTCGATAAGAGGCCGATGGCGGCGGCGATCATGGCGGCGACAATCAAGAAAAGCACGATCGCGCGGAGGGTCTGGAAGGCGGAGTAGCTCGCCTCCTCCGCATCCTCCCATTCGAGCTTGCCGTTGCCGTTGCCCTTGCCGTCGTCATCGTTGGCCATCGCTCCGCCCTCAGGGCACCAGGACCACGCGGCCGACGATGCGGCCGGCGTGCAGGTCCTCGAGCGTCTCCCGCACCTCGCCCAGGCGGCGCGCGGCGACGGGGAGCGGCTTGACCTTGCCGGACTTGACCAGGTCCATCAGCTCGGCCATCTCCGCCGGGCTGCCGGTGATGGAGCCGCGCAGGGAGATGTTCTTCAGGGGCAGCATCGCCACCGACATGTCGAAGGAGCCGCCGAAAAGCCCGACGACGACCATCGTGGCGTTGGCCGCGAGGCACGACATGCCAAATTGCGAAGACGGACCGGAGCCGACGAAGTCCACGACCGCCGCGGCCCCGCCGCCGGTCAGCGCCATCACCTGCTTGCGCGCGCCGTCCTCCTTCGGGTTCACGACGTGGGTGGCGCCGGCGGCCTTCGCCGCCTCCAGCTTCGCGTCGTCGATGTCGGCGACGATGATTTCGGTCTCCATCATCGCCTGCGCGATCATCAGGCCGGCGAAGCCGACCCCGCCGGCGCCGACGATCAGCAAATGGTTGCCGGTGGCCAGATCGCGGATCTTGTTGAGGGCGCCGAAGGCGGTGATGCCGGAACAGGCATAGGTGCAGGCGAGCTCGGTCGGGACGCCGCCATAGTCGTAGAGATAGCGCGAATGCGGCACCGTCACGTGGCTGGCGTAGCCGCCGTCGACGTGGACGCCCAGTTGCGCGGGCTTGGGGCAGATATGTTCGTCGCCGCGCGCGCAGATCGGGCAGTCGTGGCAACCGATCCAGGGATAGGCGATCCGCCGGTCGCCGGGCTTGACGTCGGTGACGTTCTCGCCCACGGCCTCGACCTCGCCGACGATCTCGTGGCCGAGCGTGAAGGGAAGCTGGCGGCCCCGGGTAATGTCGGCCTTGCGCCCGCCGCCCAGATCGAAAAAGCCTTCCCAGAGATGCAGGTCCGAGTGGCAGACGCCGCTCGCCGTGATCGCGAGCAGCACCTCGTCGCCCAAGGGCGCCGGCGTGGCCCGTTCGAGCGCCTCCAGCGGCTTGCCGTATTCCGTGATCTGATAGCTGAGCATCGCCCCTCCTCCGCGCCACGCCCGCGGCCCGTGAACATCGCTCGGTTTATAGCAGGCGCGCGGCGAACGAGGCCAGCGAGCCCGCGCCACTGGAGCCCCGGAAGCGCGCTCAGCCCTGGCCCTGGATCATCTTGATGATGCCGGAGAAGTCCATCTGGGCGTTGCCCGCGTTCTCGAAGAGAGAATAGGTGGCGAGCGCGGCGGCGCCAATGGGCGTCGCCAGCTTGGCGCCCTGCGCCGCGTCCTGCGCGAGCCGCAAGTCCTTCGCCATCATCTCAACCGTGAAGCCCGGCCGGTAGTCCCGGTTGGCGGGCGAGGTCGGCACCGGTCCCGGCACCGGGCAGTAGCTGGTCAGGGCCCAGGTCTGGCCCGAGGCGGTGGCGACGATGTCGAACAGCGACTGCGCGTCGAGGCCCAGCCGCTCGGCGAGCGAGAAGGCCTCGCCGGTGACGATCATCGCCGCGCCGAGGATCATGTTGTTGCAGATCTTGGCGACTTGGCCGGCGCCCGCGCCGCCGCACATGAAGGTGAGCGTGCCGGCCTCCGCCCCGCCGACGCCGCCCGAGACGGGCGCATCGATCATGGCGTAGCCCGCCGCCTCGGCCGCGGCATGCGCGGCCCGGGAGCTGTCGACGTCGATGGTGGAGGAATCGATCAGCAGCGTGCCCTCGGCCACCGAGGCGATGACCCCGTCGTCGCCGGTGTAGACGGCGCGGACGTGCTGGCCCGCCGGCAGCATGGTGACCACGGCCTCGGCGCCCGCCACGGCGTCGGAAATCGAGCCCGCGCGCCTGGCGCCGCTTTGAACCGCGAGGTTCAGTTTCTCCTCGTCGAGGTCGAAGGCCGCCACCTCGTGGCCTGCCTGGACCAGGTTGCGCGCCATCGGCCCGCCCATGTTACCGACACCGATGAAACCGATCTTGGTCATGATTGCCCTCTCCTCAAGTCTTCCCCGCCGGGTCGCCCGGCAGCACCAGATCGCCGCCCGGCGGCGGCGTCTCGAAATAGCGGGCGACGTCGGCCACCCCGACCTGGTCCAGTCGCGCCGGCGACCATGCGGGCGCCTGGTCCTTGTCGATCACCACGGCGCGCACGCCCTCGTAGACGTCGTGGCCCTTCATGCAGGCGAGCGCCATGCGGAACTCCATTCGCATTACCTCGTTGAAATCGAGCCGCGCGCCCTCGCGCAGCTGACGGAAGGCGATCTTCAGGCTGGTCGGCGATTTGGTCGCGATGACGTCACGCTGCCTGGCCGCCCATTCGCCGCCGTCGGCCTCCAGGGCGGCGACGATGGCCTCGACCGTGTCGCCGGCGAAGAGGCGGTCGATATCGGCCCGCGCATCGTCCAGCCGGCCCCGGCCCGGATCCTCGGCGAATCCGCCGACGACGGCCCGCGCCGCCGCCAGGTCCGCCGGCGCATCGCCCGCCAAGGCGTCTTCCAGCTCGTCCAGCCGTTCGCTCGGCACGTGGAAATCGCCGATCCCGAGCGCCAATGCGTCGCCATGGCCGATCCTGGCGCCGGTCAGCGCCACGAACATCCCCGCCTCCCCCGGCAGACGCGGCAACGCATGGCCGCCGCCGACATCGGGAAAGAGGCCGATCCCCGTCTCCGGCATCGCCAGCATCAACCGTTCCGTCACCACCCGGAGCCCGCCGTGCAGGGAGAGGCCGACGCCGCCGCCCATGACGATGCCGTCCATCAACGCGATATAGGGCTTGGCGAAGTGGCGGATGCGGGCGTTCATCCGGTATTCGTCGTGGAAGAAATCACGCGGGTAGGAGTCGCCGGCCCGCCCGGCGTCGTAAATTCGCTGGATGTCGCCGCCGGCGCAGAAGGCGCGATCCCCCTCGCCCTTGACCAGCACCGCCCGGCAGGCCTCGTCGGCCGCCGCCGCGACCAGCGCCCCGTCCATCGCGCGCGCCATGTCGAGGGTCAGGGCGTTCAGCGCCTTCGGCCGGTTGAGCGTGGCGACCAGGAGCGCGCCCTTGCGCTCGAACAGGATATCCCCGCTCACCGGCCCAGCACCTCGCGGGCGATGATCAGCCGCATGATCTCGTTGGTTCCCTCCAGGATCTGGTGCACGCGGACATCGCGCAGGAAGCGCTCGATGGGGTAGTCCCGCAGATAGCCGTAGCCGCCGTGAAGCTGCAGTGCCTGGTTGACGATCTCGAAGCCGGCATCGGTGGCGAAGCGCTTGGCCATCGCCGCGTGGAGCGTGGCGTCGGTCGTCCCGGCGTCGACCTTGTCGGCCGCCTGGCGCAGGAAGACGCGGGCCGCCTCCAGGTCGGTGACCATGTCGGCGACCCGGAATTGCAGCGCCTGGAACTTGTCGAGCTCGCGGCCGAACTGCTTGCGCTGGCCCATGTGCTCGCGCGCCGCGTCGAGGGAGGCGCGCGCGGCGCCCAGGGAACAGGCGGCAATGTTCAGCCGCCCGCCGTCCAGGCCCCGCATGGCTATTTTGAACCCATCGCCCTCTTCGCCGATGCGGTTCGCTAGCGGCACGCGGCAATCCTCGAAGTTCACCATCGCCGTCGGTTGGCTGCGCCAACCGAGCTTCTTCTCCTGGGCGCCGAAGGACAGGCCCGGCGTGTCCTTCTCCACCACCAGGCAGCTGATGCCGTCCGCGCCCGCGCCCCCGGTGCGCACCATGGTGACATAGACGTCGGAGACGCCGGCGCCCGAGATGAAAGCCTTGGCGCCGTTCACGACATAGTCGTCGCCATCCCGGACCGCGCGGGTTTGCAGGCTCGCCGCGTCGGAACCGGCGCCCGGTTCCGTCAGGCAATAGCTGGCGAAGCTCCGCATGGCGGAGAGCTCCGGCAGCCAGCGCTTGCGCTGCGCCGCGCCGCCATGGGCGTCGATCATCCAGGCGGCCATGTTATGGATCGAGATATAGGCCGCCGTCGAGGTGCAGCCGGCCGCCAGCTCCTCGAAGATCACGGTGGCGTCCAGCCGCCCGAGGCCCGAGCCGCCGACGTCGTCGGCCAGGTAGATGCCGCCGAAGCCGAGGGCGGCGGCCCGGCGCAGCGTTTCCACCGGGAAGATGCACTCCTCGTCCCATTGGGCGGCGTTGGGCGCCATCTCCGCCTCGGCGAAAGCGCGCGCCACGTCCTGGAAGGCCCGTTGTTCCTCGGAAAGCTCGAAATCCATGGACGTCCGCCTCCGGCTTCGGCCGTGGTGATACGCGCGCCCTCGCCCGGCTGTCAACGCGCCCGCCCGCGCGCGACGCTCATGTCATGCGGCGGTTTATTGTCTGTGAAGCCCGCCGGCCCTAAACTCGCCTCCGGAGCAGCCGAGGAGACGAGAGCATGGCCGACCCCATTCGCATGCCCCGCGAGGCGCCGGAAGGCGACCCGGCCGACGCCACGGGGCCCCGCGCCCACGGCCAGTACCCGCGCCGGCGGATGCGGCGCAATCGGCGCGACGCCTGGACCCGTCGCCTGGTGGCGGAAAACAGCCTCGCCGCCGCCGACTTCATCTGGCCGCTCTTCATCCAGGACGGCGACGACAGCCGCACCCCGGTCGACTCGATGCCGGGCGTCGACCGCCTCGGCCTGCACCATATCGTCGAGGCGGCGGCGAACGCGCACGAGGCCGGCATCCCGGTGGTGGCGATCTTTCCCCAGATCGACCAGGCGCTGAAGGACGCGCGCGGTTCCCATGCGCTTCAGGCCGACAACCTGGTCTGCCGCGCGGCGGCGGCGATCAAGGCCCAGGTGCCCGGGATCGGCGTGCTGTGCGATGCCGCGCTCGATCCCTTCACCGATCACGGCCACGACGGCGTCATCCACGACGGCTATGTCGCCAACGACGAGAGCGTCGAAATCCTGGTCCAGCAATCCCTGGTCCAGGCGGCGGCCGGCGCCGACATCATCGCGCCATCGGACATGATGGACGGCCGCGTGGGCGCCATCCGCGACGCGCTCGACGCGGCGGGCCGCGACGACGTCCGCATCATGAGCTACGCGGCGAAATACGCCTCCGGCTTCTATGGGCCCTTCCGCGACGCCATCGGCTCGTCCGCCAATCTCGGCACCGCCGACAAGAAGACCTACCAGATGGACCCGGCCAACACCGACGAGGCGTTGCGTGAAATCGCCCTCGACCTCGACGAGGGCGCGGACATGGTCATGGTCAAGCCCGGCATGCCCTATCTCGACGTCCTGCGCCGGGTGAAGGAGAGCTTCGGCGTGCCGACCTTCGCCTATCAGGTGAGCGGCGAATACGCGATGTTGATGGGGGCGGTTCAGCGCGGCTGGCTGGACGGCGACCGGGTGATCCTGGAAGCGCTGCTCTGCTTCAAGCGGGCGGGCGCCGACGGCATCCTGACCTATTTCGCCCTCGACGCCGCCAAACGGCTGAAGGCGGGCTGAGACTCTACCCCGGCGAGCGCGATGCTATGATGGCGCCCGCGGAACCACGCGCGGGGAGGCCAGCCATGAAACGCAGTACCGACCGTATCCTGACCACGCATGTCGGCAGCCTGCCCCGGCCGGCCGATCTCGTCGAGATGATCCGCGACAAGCTCGCCGGGCGCACGATCGACGCCGAGGCCTTCGAGGCCCGGGTCGAGAGCGCCGTGGCCGAGATGGTCCGCAACCAGGAACGCGCTGGCATCGACGTCGTCGCCGACGGCGAGATGGGCCGCATTGGCTTCATCCCCTACATCAACGAGCGCCTGCAAGGCTTCGAACCGCAATCGAATCCCGCCGGTGGCAGCTACTGGGGCCAGAGCCGCGAGGCGAAAGCCTTCCCCGGCTTTTACGAATGGGCGGCGAAACTGCCGGGGACGGCGGGCGACGTCGGCCCGACCCGCTGGGTCTGTACCGGGCCGATCGCCTACCAGGGCCAGGCGGCGATCCAGGCCGATATCGCGCGTCTCGATCGGGCGCTGGAAGGCGTGGCCCGCGAGGATGCCTTCATCCCCGCGATCTCCCCAGCCAACGTCGAGGACTGGCAGTCGAACGAGTTTTACGAGCGGGACGAGGACTATCTGACGGCGATCGCCGAGGCGCTGCGGGAGGAGTATCTCGCCATCGTCGAGGCGGGCTTTCTGCTGCAGATCGACGATCCCCTGCTCGCCACCTACTACGTGCTGCACCCGGAGCTCTCGGTCGCCGACTGCCGCGCCTGGGCCGAACGCCGGGTCGAGGCCCTGAACCACGCGCTGCGCGGCATCCCGGAGGAGAAGGTCCGCTACCACACCTGCTTCGCGATCAACATGGGTCCGCGCGTGCACGACATGGAACTGAGGCACTTCATCGACATCATGACCCGGATCAAGGCGGGCGCCTATTCCTTCGAGGCGGCCAACCCCCGCCACGAGCACGAATGGCGGCTCTGGGGCGAGATCGACCTGCCCGAGAACAAGTCGCTGGTGCCGGGCGTCATCACCAACAGCTCCGTTTTGTTGGAGCACCCGGAGCTCATCGCCGACCGGATCGAACGTTTCGCGTCCGTGGTCGGGCGCGAGAATGTCATCGCCGGCGCCGACTGCGGCTTCGCCAGTTTCGCCACCAGCTTCGAATGCCATCCCGAGGTGGTCTGGGCCAAGCTGTCGGCGCTGGCGGAAGGCGCGCGGATCGCCAGCACTCGGCTGTGGTGAGGCGACACGCGCGGCGGAGCCGAATTCGTCACGAAAAATTCACGCCCATTTGATTGCAAGTGTTTTCGCCCGACCCACCTGGTGACCGACACTGGTGAACAGCTGGGGAACACCGCCCGTGGGCGGCGGCCCCGCCCCCTCCCCGGGGTCGTGGGCATGAGGTATCGGAGATGACGGGCTGGATGAAGACACTGGCGGGCGCGGCGGCGGCGCTGGCCTTGGCGGCGAGCCCCGCGCCGGCGATGGAAATGGACGCGGGCAACTGCCTCGGCCACGAGAAGCTGACGCTCTATCTCGATCGCGCCTTCGCCGAAACACGGGTCGCGGTGGCGCGGCTGGAGAACGGCAACGAGATGAAACTCTTCGCCTCGCGCCGGGGCAGTTGGACCCTGATCGAGCGGATGCCCGGCGGGAACAGCTGCGTCCAGGCGCACGGCAGCCAGATGCGGATGGAGCGCAAGAACGTCACCAAGCGCCCGGCCTCGTGACGCGGGCGCGCAACAGGGCCCGGCGCGCGCCCTCGCACACGGTTTAACCGACACGACCCGCTTGGACGGGACGGCGAAATCGGCTAGGGAAGACGAAATCGCCCATGCCGGTGTAGCTCAGTTGGCAGAGCAGGGGTTTTGTAAACCTCAGGTCGGGGGTTCGAATCCCTCCGCCGGCACCATGATTGTCACGGAACACCAGCGCGAATCCCCCGGCGGGGTCGGCGCCGGAATTGCCCGCATTGGCTTGCTTCGCGGGGGGTTTCGGCGCAGCCTGCGGAAATGGCGGCCTGGGACAAGTATCTTGGCGACGAGGATCGCGAGACCATCGCGCGGGGCGGCTGGGCGCGCCTGGGCGGCTTCGGGGAACGGCCGGCCGTGTTGGTGATCGACGCGCAGAACTACATGGTCGGCGAGCGCGACGCCAACGACCCCGAGACATACCCGTTGAGCTGCGGCCAGGCCGGCTGGCAATCCCTCGACCACATCCGCGCCCATATCGAGACCGCCCGCGCGGCGGGCGTGCCCGTGATCTATACCCGCTTCGCCCTCGACCTGGCGCGCGGCGAAGGCGGCGGCTTCACGCGGAAGCTTTGCCCGCCGCCGAGCGACTACATCTTCATCGAAGGGACCCACGGCAGCCGAATTGTCGACGAGATCACGCCGCGCGCGGACGAGATCGTGATCACGAAGAAGAAATCGAGTGCTTTCTTCGGAACCCCCCTGCAGGCCTACCTGACCGATTCCGGGATCGACACCGTCATCGTGACCGGCGGCTCCACCAGCAACTGCGTGCGCAACACGGTCACCGACGCCGCCGCGCATAATTACCGGGTCATCGTGCCGGAGGAAGCGGTCTTCGACCGCCTTCCCCTCTCCCATCACGTGACCCTGTTCGACATCCACCGCACCTTCGGCGACGTGGTTGCGAGCGCCGACGTTCTCCGCTACCTCGAATCGCGCGGGTGAGGCGCCGGAAGACTTAGGAGTCAGGTCTTGAATCTTGAATTGGTCGGCGCTTCCCATGCCCCGATGACCTCGGAGATCCGACATGACGCGAGCTCGGGGAGGCCGAGCGCGAAAAAGAAGATCTGGCCTCACGCTTTCATTTGGTGGGGTCATGGAACGGGCAAATTCAAGATTCAAGACCTGACCCCTTCTTTAAGGCTCGACGCTCAATGCCACCCTTGATGACGTGGGCCGTTCTATCGCTTCAGGAAACCCGGAATATCGAGCAGATCGGTGTGTTGGTTCCCCTGAAGCGCTGGAGGCGTTGGGTTGAAAACCGGAACAGGGACCGCCGGGTCGGGTGGCGTCTGTTGCTCGGTTGAGGGCCTATCGGACTCCTCTTCCGCCGCTACCTCTCTCACCGGTTTTGGTGGCTTAGGACGCCATTGCTCAAGGTGCTGGCCGACTTGATCATAAAAATCAGGCACGGCGTGTTCCAAGTCTTCGATGAACGTCTTGCGCCCGGCAAATCGTCGTCCGTCTTGTCGCAGAAGAAAAACCTCGAAGGCCCTCGGAAGCTGATTCACGCCTTCAAGGACCGCTCGTACGTCGCCCTGAAGATCGCCCAGGTTGCAGACGAGGTCTGACGCTCTGGTCGGCTAAATCATGCGGATAAAAAGACCGTCGACTTCGACGTTCCTCAGCTGCCGTAGCAACCAATTAACACGGGGGACGGCCCGCTGCCGGTCCTGCGGCGCTTCGACCTCCATGCCGACACGAATGGTCTGCGCCTTCAGGTCAACTGTGACACCGAGGGGAGCGGCGGCATTTGGAATTATGTACTCGGCGGCCAACGTATCCTTGGCCGCCAACGTCGTACAGTCGTCTTTCATCCGCTGCATCTGGTCTCTAACGTGGCTCCTCGGCAACCTGAGATCGCAGCTGGATGCAAGATGTCGACTCATGCGGAGAGCGCGGTCCCTCGTCTCCTGATGCCACGCACCAACAACCTCCTCGACCTCAGGTGCCCTACGCCGGATGGACCCGCCACTCTTCACGAGCGCATTGAGCGACCGCCACTCCGCCGGCATTTGATCGAAGCCAATCACGCCCACCGACTCGTGGGAAAGGAAACGAATGAACTCTCTGAGCACGAAGGCCTGTTCGGGGTCGGTGACGATTCCCCGCTGCTGCTGGAGAATGGCTTCCGTCAGTACAAATGCCCATGACCAGTGATGTAGCGACGCTCTCCTGGTGAGGGTCTTCGGAACATTCACCGGGTTGTGGTCAGGCCGCGCAACGAATTGGTTGGAAATCGTGATGACAGCATCCACGCCGTTATCACGCGCAAGCTGGAGGTAGCGCTGCACTTGCTCTGAATTGAGGCCGGCGTGTCCGATCTTTGCTTCTATGAGCGCCAACCAAGTCTTGGAGCCGCTGGTAATGATAACGAGCCCGTCGGGTCGATCCCTGCCCTTTTCATCACCTCGCAGAACTGTCTCCGTATAGGTGTCAATGACCGAGCGTCGCCCCATCCGTTGCCCTATCGTCGCAAATAAAGATTGGGCGAAGCTGGGGACCGCCGACAGAGTCGCGAGAAATACGGAGGTTACCCGCTGTTCCTTCCGGCTGTCCGCAATCACCGGGATCAACCGCGCGATCTCGCCGGAGATCAATATTTCTGGGAGCCGAGACATCGCTTACTTCCGCCTCCGCATTAGAGAGATGAGATGCTACCTCGCTGATGTGCCGGAGTCACGGTGCTTGGGGAGATGAGACGCTGCGTCGTTCCCGACCAACTCGCCGCCTGCCACTACCGAACGATCGGTTGATGGTCCCGTCGACCGGGTCTACTCAGTTTCATTCCTTCGTGATGGACGCAATTCCTGCCAATTCCTGGGACAGTTACTGGTTTTCGCCGACTACGTTGCCGTGCCGCGCTCCGTTTCGGTCTTTCGCGGGCGGCCGGGCCGCAAGCGTCGGCCGGTCTCGGCTTCGAGAAGGACGAGGATGGTCGCGTCGCCGAGCGGGCGGCCCGTGCCCGCGTGGCTCCGGAAGCGCGCCGGCGCCGCCTCGTCGTCCGCCGCCGCCAGCAACGCTGGCCAGGTTCGGCCCCCCATCGCTCCGCCCGTTCCAACATCGCCGCCGCCGCGCACAACGGATCGCCCCGGCCCGCGAGATGGGCGCGCGCGCTCGACGGGAATCGGATGCAGGTGGTTCGGCATCGGACAGTAGGCCCGGCAGGCGACGCCCGTTCGCGCGCGGGCCTCGGCCCGCGGCTCGAGATGGGCTTGGTCGTCCGCCTCCCCGAAGAAGCTCTCCATCCGCCGGACGCCGCGCCGCGCCGCATGATGCGTCTCGCCCGGAACCACCACTCGCCCCATCCGCGCCATGGAAAAAGGCTAGGCGGAAACCGCCAGTTGATCAAGAAATCGGTAACCGCCCCCGGAATCGCTTGAATAAACTCGTGGCGTCGATGAGACCAATTGGGGGATGTTCAATCAAGCGCCCGCCGAAGCGCCTTGGCCAGTTCGTACCTGCGGAAAGGTTTGTTGAGTATTACACTCCCGGGAGAAAGAACGCCGCTAGGCTTGACAGCCTCCGATGAATAACCAGACATGAAGATGATCTTTAAATTGGGATAGATCGCGCCGACGTGCTTGGCAAAGTCAAATCCGTTGGTACCGCCCGGCAGGACGACATCGGAGAGCACCAAGTCCACCAAAGCTTCGCCGGCCAGCGCTCGCTCGGCCGACGCCGCCTCGCTAGCCTGGATCACGCGATAACCCAGGTCCATCAATAACCGCGCCGTCAGGGCGCGGACATCGTCGTCGTCCTCGACCACCAGGATCATCTCGCCCCGCGACTGGGGAATATGGGCAAGTTGTCCGTCCTCCGTGGGCGGAGAGAGTTCCTCGGCTCGCGGCAGGTAGAGCTTCACGGTCGTACCCTGTCCTTCTTCGCTGTCGATGATGACATACCCGCCCGATTGCTTGACAAAGCCGTAAACCATCGACAATCCAAGTCCGCTGCCTTGACCAACCTCCTTGGTGGTGAAAAAGGGCTCAAAGGCATGGGCCTGAACCTCTACCGGCATTCCCGTTCCCGTATCGCTCACTGCCAGGACGGCGTAGTGTCCCGCCACCGCTTCCGGGTTTCGCGCCATATAGGCCTCGTCCAACCGGGCATTCCGGCACCCGACCGTCAACTTGCCGCCATCCGGCATGGCGTCGCGGGCGTTCAACGCCAAGTTCAATAATGCGTTCTCCATTTGCCCGGCGTCCACCATGGCATGCGCGAGGTTGCCTGTTGCGATGGTTTCCACTTCGACGGTTTCGCCAAGCGTTCGCTCCAGCATCGGCATAAGTCCACGCGCCAGTGCCGCCAAATCGACGGCTTGCGGGCGCAGCGGTTGGCGGCGCGAGAAGGAGAGAAGCCTTTGCGTCAACTCCGAGCCTCTCGAGGAGGCGCGGAGGATGGCTTGGATCAAGTCATCGTCGCCTTCGACCCGCATGGAGATCAGCTCGGCATTACCCTGTATAACCGCCAAAAGATTGTTGAAGTCATGCGCGACACCGCCGGTCAACTGGCCCAAGGCCTCCATCTTTTGCGTTTGAGCTAAACGAGCTTCAGCTTCCTTTATTTCGGTTATATCGGTTGTCAGACTACAGATGCCGCTTATTCTGCCTTGCTCGTCTCGCATCGGAAACTTCTGGCTTAACGAATAACGAACTTTTCCGTCGATCTCTTCGAGAACCTCTTCCTGAAAATACTTCCCCGTCTCGACGACTTGTTTGTCGGCCTCCATATAAACATTGGCGATATGTGAAGGTAGAAAATCCTTAGTACTGCCGCCAAGCATTTGCTCCGTGGTGTATCCCAGTGCTTCACCAACATTTTGACTGATCGCGATTATCCGTCCTTCCGTATCCTTCAATACGATTTCAATCGGGGAATTTTCTTCGAAGCTGAGCGTCTCGGATCCGAACCTCCCTCTCCACCCTCAACACTTCGGTGATGTACTGGATCGTTCCGACTGATCGGGAAACTTGGCCGCTTTCATTTGCAACCGACCCCGCACGCTCCCGAACATACCGGACCTCCCCATCCGGCCGCAAAATCCGATACTCCAATTCCAGTGGCGCCGTCGCCTCCGGGTCCATTTTAAATCGTCGATAGAAAGACCGAATCGCGTCATCGACAAATGACCTATCATCCTCATGGACCAGTTGTAAAAATGAACTATGTGACTGCGAGCGAAGCAGAAACTCATTCATAGACACGCCGAATATTGTGGAAACTTGTTCAGAGCAGTGGATCATCCGCTCACCGTCATCGTCAAATTGCCAGTGACCAAGGCTGGCTATACGTTCGGCTTCGTTAAGTAGATGAGAGTTCTGTTGTAGGGCGGATTCCACCGTTTTTTGATTGGTGATATCTTGGGTAACGCCGACATGCCCGAGATAGCAGCCGTTTTCATCAAATTCAGGCGTGGCGGTTTCATGCTGGTGGCGGACTATTCCCTGTTCGTTGATGACCCGGTAGTCAATTTCGTAAGGCTCATGACTTTCATGGGCATGGCTCCACGCCAAGCCAACCCGCTCTCGGTCATCGGGATGTTGGACTTGAAGAAGTCTGTCCTCATGAAAAGTCGTTTCTCCGGCGGCGTCACCTAAAGGCTCCACCGCGCCGCCGGGAGAAGGAAGGTAGCGCGTTCGTCGTGTATTCGCCGCCCAGAACCAGGCCCGGATCCCAGCCTGCCCAAATGCGCGGCCAAGCAGGGATGCTTCTCGGCGATGATCACGCTCGCGCCGTTCGCTTTCGGCGAGCGTTCCATCTTCCTTCGGAGTGGGGAGATCCATTTCTTCAGGCTCTTCGATGGGCGACTCGATGGTGTCCTGGTTATCTCGCTTGGGCTCCACGCTCGGGCGGCGCGTCACAATCGAACGAGATGGCCAATGCGGGGTATCCTACCGAATTCTTGGGATATAGGCGTTAAAATCGCATTTCCGTCTTGGCTCGCCGTCACATGCGGGGGAATCGGGTGAATTTTATTAGCCTTTGGCGATGTTGCCGCGAAGCCCCGGCCGGTCGTGGATCCGCCCTGGGCCAGGCGATGCCCTCCGTGGCGGTGACGGTCCGCCGTTCGATCCGTCCACGAGAAATGGGATCAAGCCTTGCGTCTTGCATGGTTCCGCGCCAATTCCGAGGACCGTTGCCGGCTATCTCGACCATGCCGCCCTGTTGTCTCCCAGCGGTTTCTTTCGCGGGCGGCCGGGCCGTGGGCGTCGGCCGGTCGCGGATTCGAGACGGGGGCTTGGTCGTCCGCCTCGCCGAAGAAGGTCTCCATCCGCCGGACGCCGCGCCGCATGATGCGCCTTGCCCGGAACCGCCACTCGCGCCATCCGTGCCATGGAAAAAGGCTGGGTGGAAACCGCCGGGGAATCAAGAAACCGGTAACCGGCCCCGCAATTCACATACTGTAAACGAGGTGCCGGAGAAGGCCGAATAGTCGGCACCGGGCGATCAAACGAAAGGCTCGGCCAGGCTACCGAGATAGCGCCGGGCCTCGGCATTGCGCAGCATCGATTGAAAATCGGGTGCATGGTGCAGGCCGCCATCCAGGACGAATATGTAGCACTCACAGATTTCTCGCAGGATTTCCAAATGGAAGGGTTCCCTGGGATGAATGCTGATAAAAACAAGCCGTCCCTCTTCACGCAATTTGCGGAAGAAATCCAACATGAATCCGATGTAACCGTCCTGGGTGTTGAATTGCGGCTCGTCGAACAGATGAATGATGGGATAGGTGGACTTGGCGGGCTCCAGCATGAAGCTGGGTCGGGTCCGCTTGAAACGGCGCACCTGATGGGACTGATGATAGTGAATGGCGACTCGATCCCTCTCCCTGTACTTCACCCGGTGAATATCCTGTCCGCGACACAACACCCGTCCCCCGTCCGGCCGGTTACTTCCGGCCAAGATCTCGAACAGGGTCGTCTTGTTACTTCCGGATCTCGCCGTTCGGTCCCAGAACACCCACGATGCCGCATTGGTCGAAAGCGAAATTCGCCCACAGCGAAAACGTCTTCCGCCTCTTGAGGAAGCCCCGTTTGTAGACCTTGGAGATATCGTCAACGACGAGGATGGGACCGTCCGCGGGCATCGGCTACATTCCCAATAATGTTCGGCGGTGGCCGTCGTCCTCGAGGAGCGCCGCCGCCGGGCCCTCATGGACGATTTTTCCGAGATCCATCACGTAAACCCGATCGGCGACCTCAAGGGCCGTCTGGGCGTTCTGCTCCACCAGCAGTACCGAGATCCCTTCGCGCCGCAGATGCTGGATGGTGCCCATGACCTGCTGTGCGATCATCGGGGCCAGGCCTTGCGTCGGTTCATCGAACAACACCAACCCGGGGGAACCCAGGAGGGCGCGGGCGATCGCCACCATCTGCATCTCGCCTCCGGAAAGATTTTCGCACTCACGCTCGAGCAGATATTCAAGCGCCGTGAAGATCTGGAAGACGTCGTCGTAACTCCAGGAGCGGAAACGCGTCGTCTTCTTGGCGATCGCCAAGTTGCGCATGACCGTCAACATGGGAAAGACACGCCGGTCGTCGGGCACCCACGCGATGCCCTTGCGCGCGATTTCGTGTGTCGGCTTCCGGGTGATGTCTTCTTCCTCGAACACGATGGTGCCCACGCGCGCCCGTGTCAGCCCGAGAATGGAGCGGATCGTCGTGGTCTTGCCCGCGCCACTGGCGCCGAGCAAGGCCACCACTTCACCGCGGCCAACGGACAGCGAGACGTCGAACAAGACCTGGGCTTCGCCATAAAAGCTGGATATCGCGCGGACTTCGAGGATCATGCCAGCTTACCCAGGTTGGACGCCCGCACCCACTTGTTACGCCGCAGATCCGCCGGCGTACCGGTGGCCACGACCTGTCCCCAATGGATGACGAAGATCGTGTCGGCGAGATCGAACAGAAACGGCATGTTGTGCTCGATGATGACGATCGTCGTGTATTGCTTGATCCGCCCGATCATGTCCGCCAGCTGGGCCACGGCTTCGATGCCGAGCCCGGCGGTCGGTTCGTCGAGGAACAGCAACTTGGGTTCACTGGCGAGCGCAATGCCGATTTCCAGGGCCCGCCGCTCGCCATAGCCGAGGGCGCTCGCGGGCATGGTTTCCTTGCCGCTCAGACCCACGCGGGCAACCGCCGCGCTTGCCTTGGCCATGATCTCGGCATTCTGGCTGGCCTCGTGAAACATTTGAAATCCGCGCGATTGCAGCTCGGGAACGGCAAGCAGCACGTAATCCAGTACCGTGTATTCGTCGAAGACGCTGATCGTCTGGAACGAGCGCGAGATCCCCTTGCGGGCGATACGCCGAGGGGCCATGCCCGTGATGTCCTCGCCATCGAAGATGACCGTGCCGCGATCCGGCTTATGGCGTCCGGTCAGCACGTTGAAGCAGGTCGTTTTGCCCGCCCCATTGGGCCCCATGATGCCGCTGAGCTGGTTCTCCTCAAAGCGGAGATTGATTTCTTCCAGGACGACCTGGTCGCCGAAACGCTTGTGCAGGTGATGGGCCTCGAACAGCGCCATCACGGCTTCCCGAACAGGAAGGCCAGCGCATGTGTCGTGGCGTTCCGGCCCGCCACGCCATGCCGCTTCACCAGATCCTGCCAGATGCCGGCGATACCTTCGGGCTTGAACATGACCAGCACGACGAACATCAGGCCATACCACAACAGCCATGTATCGGTGTAGGCGCCAAGGATATCGCGGGCCAGAAAGAAGACAACCGTTCCGATTACCGGTCCCCAGAAACTCACCATGCCGCCGCCGATCAGCGTCATCAGCACGACGATACTCGACCACTGCAGCGACATGACCTGCACATAGGCGCTCTGTTGCGCCATCGCGAACAAGCCCCCGGCCAGACCCGCTATGGCGCAAGAGATGGTGAACGATGTCCATTTGTAGAGAAACACGTTGTATCCCAGGAAGGCAACCCGCATTTCATTCTGCTTGATCGCCTTGATGACCTTGCCGAAGGGTGAATGGACGACGCGCCAAAGCACGATCACCATTGCGACGAACACACCGAAGACGAAGTAATAGAGTTCGATATTTCCCTGTAGTGAAAACGATACGAAGCCGAAGTCCGCCCCGAGACGAGCAATATCGAGCATGCCGTCCTCGCCGCCGGTTATGCTGGTCCACTTACCGGCGATAAAGAAGAGCGTCTGGCCGGCGGCGATCGTCAGCAAGGCATAATAGATGCCGCGCCGGTGCGAGATGAACAAGGCCACGACGGCGCCGAAGATCACGGCGAAGAAGATCGAGCCCAGCAAGGCGAGCCAGATCTGGGGAAAAATATTGAATTGCACCCAGCCCATGGCGTAGCCGCCAATGCCGAGAAAGGCACCGTGGCCGAAGGAGGGCAGACCGGTGTAGCCCAGCAGAAGATTGAAGCCGAGGGCGAAGATGATCCAGATCAGCACCTCGAGACCGAGATAGCCGTATAGACCGATCGGCTCGATCCAAAGCGGCAAGGTGCCGAACAGGGCGAACGAGATCAGCATCGGGACGGTTACCCAGCGCCGCGCCTGTTCGAGCACGTTCATGTCGACTCACTTCTCCAGCAGGGTGGCCTTGCCGAGCAGACCGCGGCCTCGGAAGGTCAGGACGGCAAAGACCAGAAGATACATCGACAGCAGCGACCAGTCGGTGAGGAACGCGCCGGTAAAGCCGACCGCCAGGCCGATCAGGAGGCCGGCCATGATAGGGCCCCAGAAGCTGCCCACGCCGCCCAAGGCAACGACGACGAAGGCCGGAATGACCGCGTCGACGCCGACATTCGGTCGCAGACCCCAGAGCGGCGCCATCACGATGCCCGCGATCGCCGCCAGCGCCGTGCCCAGACCGAAGACGAAGAGTCTGAGCAGACGCAGGTTGATGCCGAGCGCCTGCACCATCTCGCTATCGAAGGCACCCGCCTTGATCACCGCGCCGTAGCGGCTGCGCTCTATGAAGAGCCAAAGCAAGGCGATCATGACGATCGCGAAGATCGTGGCGTAGATTCGATAGGTCGAATAAATCAGCTCGCCGAATAGAATCCCGCCCCTGATTTCGCGTGGGACGGGCAGGTAGAAATCGGCCGAACCCCACGTCGCCCGGATGATTTCCTCGATGACCAACGCGGCGCCGAAGGTCAGCATCAGGCCGTACAGCGGGTCCTTGCCGTAGGTCGGCCTCATGCACAGCTCGAGGCCCATGCCGACGCAACCGACGACGACGGGCGCGACGATCAGCGCGACGATGTAGCGCGGAATCGCCGGCAGGTCGAAATAGGCGTCGAGAAACGGAAAGTCGAGACCGCCCTCGGGCGTGATGAGCACCAGGGCCGCGTATGCGCCCAAGGCGAAGAACGAGCCATGGGCGAGGTTGATCACTTCCATGACGCCGATGATCAACATGAATCCGAGGGCGACGAGCGCAAACAGCAGCCCCAGAACCAAGCCGTTGAGCAAGTGCGGCAAGATCGTGGAAATAAGCTCCATCATCGCGTCGTGGCCTGGCCCCGTCGATTACACGCGCATCGATTCCGGCATGCATCGGAAATATGCGCGGTATCCTTCGACAACGGCCGTCCGATGATCGCCCGGAGACGGAGCGCCGGGTCCCGAAAGAGAATCCCAGGACCCGGCGACGATCCGGCGAAACAGGTCACATCTCGTACGTTGGGGTGTCCGCGTAGGATTCCAAATGACAGGCCGACTCGCCCGGATCCATCAGCTCCTTGGGATCGATCGCCGTGACGATCTTGAGCCTGTCCGTGTCGTCCCTCGGCTTGTCGTTTCGCGTCGCCAGATAGATGGTTTGCTGCACGTGGTGGGTATTCGGGTCGATCCAGGCATCGTGATGCTGCATGCGCTCGGCCGCGGGCATCTTGTGTCCTTCGAGCGTCTTGATCACCTTGATGTTGTTGGTGCTGTCGACCCGCTCGATCGCGCGGATCAATTCACGCATGCCCATATAGCCGTTGTAGTAGACGTTGCCGGGAACACCGATTTCGGTGTTGCCCCAGCGCTTCTTGTAGTCCGCGACGAATTCGGCGACGCCCGGCAAATCGAGATAGTGGTACCAGCTCGCGCCGAACACGCCGAACGCGGCGTCGGGACCGGCTCGGTAAAGGTCTGGCCAGTCAACCTGATTGCTGATCCAGGCGGCCCGGCTGTCCAGGCCCATCTCCGTGACCTGCTCGCGCAGCGCCTTATAGTCGTCGCCGCCGATGGCGGTCGCGACCACTTGCGGTTTGGCCTGCTGCACCTTCAGCAGCACGGGCGAGTAGTCGCGCGTCCCGACCGGAATCATGATTTCCTCGACAACTTCGGCGCCCAGACCATCGAGGAGCTGGCGCGTCGCCTTCGAGGTATTGTGGCCCCACACGATATCGTTGGTCAGCAATAGCCACTTTTTGCCGAAAGATTCGACGGCGCTGGCGGCGGTGGCGCGGGCAAAGTTCGCCCCGCTGCCATCCCATACAAACTTCACGCGGTGGCAATTCTTTCCCGACTCGGTGGGCGAACTCGAGTTGGTATTGAAGTACACGCAACCGTATTTCTGGCAGACCTGCGAGATTGCGTTGGCCGACCCGGACAACAAGGCGCCGACGACGAAAGCGACTTCGTCACGGGTAATCATTCGTTCGGCCACGCGCGACGCGGTGGCCGGCGTCGACTCGGTATCCAGCCACACGTATTCGATCTTGCGGCCGAGTAACGCCGCCCTTGGCATTGGCTTCCTCGATGGCCTTGATCGTGCCGCGTTTTTCCGCCGCGCCGGAGGCGGCCAGGAAGCCACTACCGGAATGCGTCAAGCCGATTTTGATCGGCTTGTCGGACCCGGTCGCATAAACTCGGTTGTGCTTCCAGGGCCCGAAAAAAGCGGCCCCCGCAGCAGCCGTGAACGCCGTGCCCCGTAACAGCCGACGCCGAGAAATCCTCGATTGCATCTCAATTCCCTCCTCTTTTGCCGCCTCGCGCATCTTCTTCAATCGCAATTTGCGCGGACCGCCTTGCCAATCCTCGATCATATCATCCGAACCGAGAACAGTCTGCCCGCCACCGCGCCGGCGCGTCTACCCCCTTGCGTTATTTGGTGGAGACAACGCCGCGTCCCGGGCCAGCTGTCCATGACAGAGCCCCGCTGATAGCGATTTGCGCCCGGGCCGCCACGCGGACCCGCCCAGGATTTTCCTCGAGCGTTGAAAGCGGCGTCGCGACATTGCGGAAGCAGCCGATCGATTCATGGCGCGCGACGCGTTCGTCCGCCCTTTGACCGGCCTGCCGCGGTTCGCCGGCATCGAGTGCCCGTGCCGGAAGGACGGCTGCCTGATGAAAGCCGAAATTTGCGTTCCCCGCGCGCGGCGTGCCAGGATACCGCCACGACATTCACCATGGACACTGCGGCGCGCGACGAGGGGCGCCGCCGCCGAGCGGTGGAACGGACGAGGGCGGGATGATCAGGATCGGGATCGATATCGGCGGCACCTTCACCGACTTCGCGGTCTGGCGCGACTCGGCGCAAGGCTACACCAACATCACCAGCTTCAAGGTGCCGTCCACGCCGCCGACCTTCGCCGACGCCGTGCGTACCGGCCTGGACGAGATCATCGAGACCGAAGGAATAGCGCCCGACGAGGAAATCCTCCTGGTCCACGGCACGACCGTCTCCACCAACGCGGTGATCGAACGCTCGGGCCCGCCCATGGCGCTTTTCGTCACCAAGGGGTTCGGCGATCTGTTGAACATCCAGCGGCTCCGGCTGGATAAGCCGATCGACATGTTCAACCGCCGAACGACACCGCTGGTGGCGCGCGAGCACGTCTTCGAGATCGACGAGCGCCTGTTGTCCGATGGCGCCGTCGAGCGGGCGCTGCCGGCGGACGAGGTCGCCGCCGCCGCCGCCCGGGCGAGTGCCGCCGGGGCCGAGGCGCTCGCCATCTGCTTTCTGCACAGCTACCGCAACCCGGCGCACGAGATCGCCGCGCGCGAGGTCGTCGCCACCCGGGGCAATGGCCTCGCCGTGACCCTCTCCAGCGAAATCTGGCCGCAGCAGAACGAATACGAACGCGCCGTCGTCGCGGTACTCAACGGCTATGTGAAGAAGATTATCGCCGATTATATCGGCGAGATCGAAACCTACCTGAGAGAAAAACTACCGGGTGCCCGCCTGTTCATCACCAAGTCGAACGGCGGCGTCATGGCCTGCGAGGCCGCCTATCGCCACCCCGTGCACACGCTTCTCTCGGGGCCGGCGGCCGGCGTCACCGCGGCGCAGTTCGTCGGCGACCTGCTGGAGATGCCCGATCTCCTGACCATGGACATGGGCGGCACCAGCACGGACATGTCGCTCATTCGCGACGGGCAAGTCCAGGTATCGACCCAGGCCGAGGTGGGCGAGTTTCCCCTGATGATGCCAGTGACCGCGATCGAGGCGATCGGCGCCGGCGGTGGTTCCATCGGCCGGATGGACGGCCCCGTGCTCAAGGTCGGCCCGCAGAGCGCCGGTGCCAGGCCCGGCCCCGCCTGCTACGGCCACGGTGGCGAGGCGCCGACCTTGACGGACGCCTATCTGGTCTGTGGCTACGTCAATCCCGACTATTTCCTCGGCGGCCGCATGGCATTGCGGCGCGATCTGGCCGAGCGGGCCATGGCGCCGATCGCGGCGGCCATGGGCGTCGATGTGGTCAGCGCGGCGGAAAGCTGCATTACCGTGGGCACCTCCAACATGCTGACCCGGGTGCTGCCCTTCCTCGCCAAGCTCGGCGTCAGCCCGCGCGAGCTGACGCTCGTCCTCTATGGCGGGGCGGGCGCGGTGCATGGCCCGCTGTTGGCGGAGGAGATCGGCATCGAGCGGGTCATGGTGCCGCGCACGCCGTCGGTGTTCTGCGCTTTTGGCGGGCTGGTGTCGGATTTGATGCACGACGCGGTTCGCACGGTCCATGGGCTGACATTGGACGGCGCGGGGTTGCGCGATATCTTCGAGGAACTCGCGGGCGAGGCGCGGACGTGGCTGGCGGAGCAGGCCGATCCCCGTTGGCTATCGGGCACCGACGTCGACTATTACGCCGAGATGCATTACCTGGGGCAATCCTTCCAGGTCGACGTGGCGCTGGACCCGGCGCTCGTCGCACGCGCCGACATGGCCGGCATCGCCGAGGCCTTTCACGCCGAGCATCTGCGGCTCTACAGTCATGCCGACGCGCAGGCGCCAATCGAATTTCAGCAGCTTCGAACCCGGGTGGTAAGTCGGATGACGAAACCCGAGCCCACGCCGCTCGAGGCGCCGAAGGGCGGAATCGAGGACGCGTGGCTGGAAAATCGGCGCTTGCGGCTTCAGGGGGTCTGGCACGACGATGTGCCGGTGTACCGGCGCGACGCGCTCGGACCCGGGCATCGTATTGCCGGACCGGCTATAGTCGAGCAAGGCGACGCGACGATCTTGGTGCCGGCGTCCTATGGGGCCGAGACCGGCCAATTCGGCGATCTCACGCTCACGAGGGAGGAATGACATGGACCCCGTTCGCACCGAGGTGATGACGAACCGCTTCGCGGCCATCGTCGAGGAGGCCTCGCAGATCGCCTACCGCACGGCGCACACCACCTTCGTCAAGATGACGCAGGACTACCAGGTGGGGCTGGCGACGCCGGAGGGTGAGTTTTTCGCCTATCCCTTCATGTCCGGCGTGACGAGCTTCATCGGCTTGTCTCTGAAGGGGGGCATCGAGGCGATGGGGTTGGAGAATTTCGCCCTGGGCGACGTCGTGATCTGCAACGACCCCTTCGGCAGCGACGGCATGTGCACCCATACGATGGATATCCATCTGCTGCGGCCGATCTTCGAGGATGGACGGATCATCGCCTTTGCCTGGGCCTTCATCCATTCGTCCGATATCGGCGGCGCCGTGCCCGGCAGCATTTCACCGACCAGTTCGGACGTGTTCCAGGAAGGCATCCGCCTGCGCGCCGCCCACATCTTCCGGGGCGATGTGTTGAACCAGGAACTGCTCGACGTGTTGTGGGACAACTGCCGCATCCCGGAACAGAACTGGGGCGACCTGCAGGCCATGATCGCCGCGCTCAAGACCATGGAGCGGCATCTGCACGAGCTTTGCGACAAGCACGGCCTCGTCGAGGTCGAAGGCGGCATCCGCGATACGATGGACTATGCGGAGATGAAGTCGCGGCGCGTCCTGGCGGCGATACCCGACGGCGAATATCGCTTCTCCGACTACCTCGAAGGTGTCTGGGACCCGAGCGGCACCGTCTTCATCAATGCCCGCCTGGTCGTCGAGGGCGATGAAATCCTGCTCGATTTCACCGGCAGCGACCCCCAGATACCCGCGGCGCTGAACTTCATCACCGGCGAGGGTTCCCACCCCTTCCTCGCCCTGGCGATGATCAATTACGTCAACACGATGTCGCCGGATATCGCGCTCAATGGCGGTGTCGTGCGCCCCATGCGCACCATCGCGCCACGCGGCTCGATCCTGAATTGCGACTTCCCGGCCGCGATGGGCAATCGCTGGGTCACGGTGATGCGGGTCTACGACGCGGTGCTCGGTTGCCTCAATCAAGCCCTGGACGGCGGGCCGGTGACCGCCGGGGCGGGCCAGGGCGGCATCATGTTGTGCGCGTATAAAGATCCGGAGAGCGGCCTCGACCGCGCCGCCGTGGTGCAGCCGATGATCGGCGGCTCGGGCGCGCGCCGCAACGGTGACGGCGTCGATGGCGTCGACGGGCCGTTCGGCTTCCTGCGCTCGACCCCGGTCGAGAACGTCGAGATCGAGACGCCCCTGATCGTGCGCCAGTACCGCCTCATGGAAGACACGATCGCGGCGGGCTATCACAGGGGCGGCGCGGCCGTGGTCATCGACGTCGAGAATACCGATGTCGAGGTGACCTTCACCGTGCGCGGGCTCGACCGCTACGTCCTGCGGCCCTGGGGCACGAAGGGAGGCCGGCCGGGCACCCGCGGCAGTGCCTGGCGCAATCCGGACGGCCCCGGCGAAGAGAATCTGGGCAAGATCAAGGTGATCACGCTCGGCCATCGCGACGTTTTGCGGATGGTGACGCCGGCCGGCGGCGGCTACGGCGATCCGCTGACGCGCGAAGGGGAAAGGATTTGGCGCGATATTTGTTCCGGCCTGTTGTCGCGCGACAAGGCGGCGCGGGACTACGGCGTCATTTTCAGCGCCGATGGCATCGACGCCGAGGCCACGGAGGCACGGCGAGACGAGATGCGTGCCGAGCGAACCGCCCCGGCGGCGTTCGAATTCGGCCCCGAACGCGAGGAACACGACCGCATCTGGCCTCCGGCGATTCGCGCCGAGCTCGCGCAAGCGGCGATGAGAATGCCGGCGTCCCTGCGCTACAACCTGCTTTCCGACATCCGCGCCCGGATGAACGAGGCCGGCGAGAGAGTGAGCGAGGCGAGCCTCGAGGCCGCCATCGCCGATTGGATCGCGCGACACGGCGGCACGCGGGCGGACTTGATCGAAACCCCCATCGGCCAGGCGGCGGAGTGAGGCCGATAATGGCGCCGGCTTCGCTCGATCGGCCGGTCGTGCCGGAGGTCGCCGGAGAGGTGGGGTGATCCGATGCCGTCCGTCTTGACGGTAAATCGGGAAGCGCGGTCCGTTTGCCTGGCGCCGCCCAGAACGCTGCTCGAGGTATTGCGGGAGGATCTGCATCTGACCGGTGCCAAGCCCGGTTGCAATCAGGGCGTTTGCGGTGCGTGCACCGTGCTTTGCGACGGTGAGCCGATCCGTGCCTGCCTCGCGCTCGCGGCCGACATGACGGATCGTGCGATCATCACCATCGAGGGCGCGTCGAACGACGCGGTGTCGCGCCGCGTGGCCGAGGCCTTTGTCAACGCTGGCGCGGTGCAATGCGGCTATTGCACGCCGGGCATGGTGATCGCGGCGAGCGGCCTCTTGCACGGGAAGGCACGGCCGAGCCGCGACGAGATCCGCGAGCATCTATCGGGTCATCTGTGCCGCTGCTCGGGTTACGTGAAGATCGTCGACGCGGTCATGCTGGCCGCCGCGCGCGGGATCGGGGATGGCGCGCCATGATCGGCGCGCCGGCGGTGCTGGGGGACAGCCTGCCCCGGCTCGAGGCCACGGCCAAGGCGGCCGGGAGCGCGGATTTCACGGGCGATCTCGTGTTGCCGCGCATGCTGCATGGCGCGGTTTCGACCAGCCCGTACCCCCATGCGCGAATTCTCTCCTACGATATCGACGCGGCCGTCGCCGTTCCGGGCGTCCGGGCCGTGGTCACCGGCGCCGATATCCCGCGACGGCGTTTCGGGCTGATGGTGCGCGACGAGACCGCGCTCGCCATCGATTCGGTCCGCTATGTCGGCGAGGCGGTCGCGGCCGTCGCCGCCGAGGACCGGCGAAGCGCACTGGAAGCCGCGGCCCTGATCGCCGTCGAATACGAGGAATTGCCGGCGGTCCTGGATGTCGAGGCGGCGCTGGACGCCGGCGCGGAACTGGTGCACGGGAATTACGAGGACTACGAGAAATCCTTTCCGGCCATTTCGTCGGGAAACGCGTTCTCGCTCGCCGAGATCACGGCCGGCGACCCCGACGGCGCTTGGGCCGCATGCGATGTGGTGGTCGAGAACGTATATGAGACCCAGGCCCAATATCACGCCTATCTCGAACCGGTGGCCGCCCTCGCCAAGGTCGACGCGCGCGGTCGGGTGGCCGTGTGGTCGTCGACCCAAAGCGTTTTCCGCGTCCAGGCCTGCGTCGCGGAAGCACTCGATATTCCGCACGCGATGGTTCGCGCCATCAGCCCCTACGTCGGTGGTGGTTTCGGCGGCAAGTCCGAGCCCGGCGTCCAGTTGATCGCGGCATTGCTCGCGCGCAAGGCGGGACGCCCGGTCAAGCTGGTCCTGGGGCGGGAGGACGACATGGCGATGATGCGCTCGCGCCATCCGGCCCGAATTCGCCTCAAGACCGGGGCCAAGGGGGACGGCCGCATCGTTGTTCGCGAGGGCGAGGTGCTCATGGACGGCGGCGCCTATGCCGACGACAGCCCGGCCGCGATGATGATGGCGCTGTATTTCCTGCGGGGTCCCTATCGCGTGGACAACATCCGCTTCGCCGGCAAGGTGGTCTACACCAACAAGCTCCGCGCCGGCGCCTTCCGGGGCGTCGGCAATGTGCAGGCGACCTTCGCGGGCGAGTCGCAGATCGATGAACTGGCGACGAAGCTCGGCCTGGACCCGATCGATATACGGCTGAAGAACGCGATACGTGCCGGCGACAGGTGGATCGGCGGGCACGCGATCGGCTCCGCGTCTCTCGTCGAATGCCTGCAACGGGTCCGCGACGAATGCGATTGGGACCAGCGGCGGGCGCGGCTCGCCGCTCGGCCCGCCGCGGACAAGCGGCGCGGGCTCGGCGTCTCCAGCGTGGTCTATATCTGCGCCTATATGTCGACGGCCGTGGTGATCCGCATGCTGGAGGACGGCACGCTCACCGTCGCGACGGGCGCGGTCGACATCGGTCAGGGCTCGGATACGGCGATCGCCCAGATGTGCGCCGCCGCGCTGGGCGTGCCGGTCGCCGCGGTCAACGTGGTCGAGGCCGACACGGACGCGGCCCCCTTCAACTCGGGGACCAATGCCAGCCGGGTCACCTATATGCTCGGGCGCGCGGTGGCCGAGGCGGCGCGGGACCTCGAGCGGCAAATGTTCCGCCATGCGGCGGAGCTGTTCGAATGCGCCGAGGCCGATCTCGAGGTGATCCCCGGCGGCGCCGTCGCCATTCGCGGGGTGCCGGGCAAGGCGGTGAGCTTCGAGGAGATATCCAAGCGCGCGCATTTTCACGGCGGTGGCCCAATGATCGCTCGCGGCTCGTTCGTGTTCGAGGCGGGCGAGGTCGATCCGAAACAGGCGGTGACCAAGGGTTTCATGTCCCTCGACCATATCGGCACCTACGTCTTCGGTGCCCAGGTCGTCGAGACCGAGGTCGATCTGGTGACCGGAAAGGTCGAGGTCATCGAAGCCTGGTCGGCGCATGACGTCGGGCGGGCGGTCAACCGGGCGGCGGTCGAAGGTCAGATTCAAGGTGGTGTCGCCCAGGGCCTCGGCTTCGCCCTCATGGAAGAGCTCGTCTGGGACGGCGGGCGCCTCGCCAACCCTTCCTTCATGGACTACAAGATTCCAGGCACGATCGACCTTCCCGACGCCATCCACCCGATCATCATCGAGAATCCGGAGCCGAGCCATCCCTTCGGCGTGAAGGGGATCGGCGAGCCGCCCATGATCGGCGTCGCCGCGGCGCTCGCCAACGCCGTCGATTCGGCGACCGAGGTCCGCGTCCGCCGGCTTCCCATCACCGCCGAGCGGGTGCTGCGTGGCCTGCTCGACCAAAAAGATGCCGAGCCATGACCATGTGGGTCGCCCCTGAATTGGAGTTGTCGAGATCATGCCGAACCTCGGACCCCTGACCGTTCTCGCGCCGGTTCCCCATCCGACGACCAACTTTGCCCCGGTCTGGCTGGCCGATGCGCTGGGGTACGCGGCGGCGGAGGGACTCGACTTCTCCGTCGTCATCGCGGATTCGCCGAAGGATGCCGTGGAGGGGGTCATCGCCGGCCAGGGCGACTGCACCTTCGTCAACATCGTCTTCACGCTGCTCGCGCGGGACCAGGGGACACCGCTCATCCCCTTCTACGCCTTCGTGCGCAACCAGAACCGTTCATTTTCGGTGCCGGTGGACAGCCCGATTCAGACCCTGGCCGATCTGCGCGGCACCGCGATCGGACTGCATTATGACGACCCGGAACTGCGGCAATTCGCAAACGCCGCGCTGATCGGCGCCGGCGTCGATCCCGCGAGGGATGTCACCTTCGTATCCCTGTCGGGCAGTCCGCTCGATGCTCCCGCGATGGCCGAACCGGTGCGCGACGGCACCGTCCAGGCAGTCTGGCAGCTCGACGTGTTCGCCGGCTTCATGGCGGGCGAGGGGATTGCGATGCGCTTGCTGCCGGCGCCGATGATCGACGAGTTGACCCCGACATCGAGTTTCCTGGCGCTGGAGTACACCCTCGAAAGCCACTCGGCGGCGTTCGGCGCGATGGGCCGGGCGATCGCCAAGGCGACCATCTTCGCGGCGACCAACCCGGAGGGGGCGATACGTCTGATGTGGGACCGCTATCCCGATTCCGCGCCGGGCACGAGCAACGATCCCGAGCGCGCCTTTCGCCGGGAACTCGCGGCCTTGAAAGTGCGGCTGCAAGGGCACGGGATCGATTCCGCGCCGATCAAAAAATGGGGCGCAATCAGTGCCGGTGAAATGGCGGCCTGGCAAGAATTCCTGCTCGCGACCAAGGCGATCGAGACCCGGCGCGATCCATCGATCTATTTCAGCGATGCGCTGGTCGGTGAATTCAACGCCTTCGATTCCGATCCCGTCGTCGTCGAGGCGAATAGCTATTCCGGCTCAATAGCCGCCATTCAGAGCCCTCTACCGGAGGCAAAAATGGCCCGCGTTTCACCGTGCCCGACGTCGCATCCGAATGATTGACATGGTGCGATCGTGACGGCAATCGCCTATCACGCCCCCGATACGATCGAAGACGCCGTTCGCCTGCTGGCGGACGATCCGGATGCCGTCTGCCTGGCCGGCGGCCAAACGCTGGTCGCCGCCATGAATACCGGTATCGCGCGTCCGTCCGCGGTGATCAGCTTGCGCCGGATCGCGGCGCTCGAGGGGATTTTCCGTGACGGCGACGGCGCCATCGCCATCGGTGCGATGGCGACCCACCGGTCGATCTCTCGGGAGGGCCGCCTGACCGGCGGTCACGCCGTCCTACGCGAGGCGGCGGGCGGAATCGGCCATCCGGCGATTCGCTCGAGGGGTACCATTGGCGGATCGATCTGCCACGCCGATCCGATGGCGGACTATCCCGGTGCCTTGGCCGCGCTGGGCGCGGAGATCGAAATCGCCTCGCGCGACGGGCGGCGGCGCATAGGGGCGGGCGAATTCTTCGTGGATTTTCTGACCACCGCCCTGGAGCCGGGCGAATTGGTCGCCCGGATACATCTCCCCCCGGCGCCCACCGGTTCCATCGGCGTCTATGAAAAGTTCGCCCGCGCCGAGGGCGATTTCGCGACCCTTTCGGTCGCGCTCATGGTGGCGATGGAGGGTGCGCGATGTCGCGCGATCGGGCTCGCGCTCGGCTCTTGCGGATCGACCCCGGTGCGTTCCCGCCAGGCGGAGTCGGTGCTGCGCGGGTCCGTCCTGAGCCGGGATATTCTGGCCGAGGCGTGCCGGCTGCTCGACCGGGCGGCCCGGCCCATGGACGATGTGCGGGGTAGCGCCGCCTACAGGCGCGCCCTGATTCCGCGTCTGGTGAGCCGGGCGGTCGAGCGCGCCAAAGCCGAAATCGACCGGCGACGCCGTGAAGGCGGCGGCGCGAAGGCTTGACATTTCCAACTGCCGCTCTCTAAGCTGTAGCCCTAAAAACCTCGGGAGAAGCGGTGCCATCCATGGCAACTCGTACCCGAACGGGGGCCTGCATTGGAATGCCAAATGTACGGCAAGCGGGGGCGGACAATGGTGCGCGGACTACTCAAAATCAAATTTTTGGCAATTGTTGCCGTGGCTGGGTTGCTCTTGGCCGCATTGGGCCATGGGGAACAGGCGAGGGCGCAACAGAAAGCCTGGCCCGATGCCTATCCCAAGATGGGTGTCGATGGCGTCCCGGAGTCGGTCGACAAGCTGACAATCGTCATGGATAGCTGGGGGGCCAGCGACCTGAACCCCTGGAGCCTCTCCGCCACGAGCTTCCTGGGCGACTATTTCAACCTTCGCCTCATGATGCAGGATCCCAACGGCGACCTCGTGGCCGCATGGGCTACGTCGGTCGACCATACCGAGGAGGGCCTGACCTTCAAGCTCAACCCCAAGGCCACGTTCGCGGACGGCAGCGCGGCGGACGCCGAAGCCGTGAAGCTGAACCTCGAAGGCTTCATGGGAAAATTCGTGGGGAAGTACGGTTATGAGGCGCCGCTGTGGAACGGCGCCAACGCCAAGGATTTCGTCGAGTCCATCAAGGTGATCAGCCCGACCGAGGTCTTCGTCAAAACCAAGGGCCCCAAGCCGACCTTCATGTGGAGCCTAGGCGGCAACGGCTACCACATCTATTGGTACGGCAACCCCAAGCGGCTCCTCAAAGGCCCGAAAGCATATCTCAAGGACGCCGCCGGTGGCGGACCTTACAAAATCAAGCTGTGGGATTCCGGCAACCGAATCGTGTTCGAGCGGCGGGACGACTTCTGGGCCGACTATCCGCACTGGCACAAGCCCCAGGCCAAGATCATGGAGTTCCTGGCGGTCAAGGACCCCGCGGCCCGCTTCGCCCTGCTCAAGAGTGGGCAGGCGGATATCGTCTATAACCTCCCCTGGGCCCTGGCCAAGGCCCTTCCCCGCTCCGAGGACGGCGTGCGCGGCGTGAACCCGGGGAAGGGGACCGAGTGGACCCAGACCTATAAAGCCAACGGCATGCTGGTGTTGACCTTTGGTTGCCCCATCCAGAAACGCGAGGCCGTCAAGCCCGCCGGCCGGAAGGACCAGGGCGGCGTGGACGTTCCACAGTGGAAAGTCTCCAAGGTCTGCAACGATCATCCGACGCTCGACAAGCGGGTGAGGCGGGCGCTGAACCTGGCCATCGACAAGCGCTCGCTCTCCGCCGGGCCGCACTTCGGGCTCTCCAATCCGATCGGCTCGATCTACCATGCCGGTTCCTTTGGCGCGCGAGCGGAGACGGTTCAAAATGCGAGCCCCTTCGACCTAAAGGAAGCCAAGCGGCTGATGAAGGAGGCGGGCTACGCCGACGGCTTCACGATGGAGGGGCATTTCGGCCAGTTCGCCGGACGTCCCGGAATCCCGGAAGCTGCGGACTTCATCGCCAGTAGCTGGGACAAGCTGGGTGTCAAGATGACCTGGAAGGAGCACGACCCCTCGGACTTCATTCGTGGCTTCCGTGCCGGCATCTTCTCCATGGTTCCGGTGAACCTTCAGACTTGGGGCCGCCAGGACCATGCCGGCGTGGTGGTGGGCTTCTACCATTCGACCAGTGGATACACGGGGATCTACAACCAAAAGGTGGAGGACCTCTTTTACGATGTCAACGCCACGTTTGAACCGGAGGCGATGAAGCGGAAACTGGCGGCTTTGGAAGACGAAGTGCTGGGCTTGGAGGAGACCTTCCCGCTCTATGGCATGACGCTGGTCAATGCGTATTCGGACCGGGTGCTGTCTCATCCCACGGTCGAGTATTCACCCCACTTCAAGCACTACGATCTCGTGTTGCAGAAGAAGTGAGGCCTCCGGCCCACGTAACACCGACCGCCACGAATGGCGTTCCTAGACCGGTCCGGCCCCCCGTGAGTGATACTCACGGGGGGGTCGGTCAGGGGAGGCGGACCGGCCGGGACTTTCCTCGGTTGGTATGATTTCGGAGTAGGCCTTGGGCCGTTATATCCTCAAGCGCATCGTCGAGGGGGTGATCACCCTGTGGCTGATCACCTTGGCGGTGTTCTTTATCCTGCGCTTGGGCGGGGGCAATCCGATCGAGTACATGCTCCCGCCCGAAGCGTCACAAGCGGATATCAACAACCTGACCAAGGCCTATGGCTTCGACAAGCCCCTGTTTCATCAGTATTTGATATTCAATAAAAAACTGATGCAGGGCGATTTAGGCAACGCCCTGGCCTGGGATAAGCGGCCCACGCTCGAGGTCGTGTGGGAACGGATTCCCGCGACCCTCCAACTGACCAGTGCCGCGATGATCCTAGCGGTCGTATTCGGTGTCGTCATCGGTGCGATTTCGGCCTCCAGGCCGGATTCGCTCTTCGATCGGGTGGGAAAGTTGGTGGCGATCACGGGCCAGTCGATGCCCGTTTTCTGGGTCGGGCTGCTGCTCATCTTGCTGTTCAGCGTCCAACTCGGGTGGCTCCCCAGCGCCGGGGGCATCGACCGCCTGGGCTGGAAGGGCATCATCATGCCCGCCGTCAGCCTCGGGTTTTTCCTGGTGGCGTCTCATATGCGCATCGTCCGCTCCACGATGCTTGAAGTCCTGGAGTCGGATTACATCAAACTGGTCCGGGCCAAGGGACTGCCCACGCGGATGGTGATCTGGAAACACGCCTTCAAGAACGCGTCCATTCCCGTGTTCACCCTGTTTTTCGTCAACTTCGCCGCCCTCATCTCCGGCGCCGTGGTCACCGAGACCATCTTCTCCTGGCCGGGCATCGGGCGGTTGCTGGTCGACTCATTGATTCTGCGAGACTATCCCACGACCCAGACGGTGATTCTCTTCGCGGCGGGCTTCATCGTCTTCATCAACATCATGGTCGACGTCATGTATGCCTGGCTCGACCCGCGCATACGGCTGGCGTAGTCGCATGGAGGCGTCGTGGTGATGTTGAAAGACGCCGTTGCCGAGCCGGTCCCGCGCGAGCCCGATGGCACGACGAACGGACTTTCGCGCCTGATTGGGAATCTGCGCGGCGTGTTTCGAGGCGCCCCCCTCTTCTCGCTGACATTCCTCGCCATTGCCTTCATTTGCGCCGTCTTCGCACCTCTGATTGCACCCTACAGTCCCATTACAACCGACCCGATGAACATCCTCAAGGCGCCTGACCTCTCGGAACACCTGCTCGGGACCGATAATCAGGGGCGGGATATCCTGAGCCGCCTGATTTACGGGGCCCAGACCTCGGTCAAGATCGGCGTGCTCTCCGTTCTTCTCGCCGGGACGGTCGGCACCCTGATCGGTTTGGTCAGTGGCGTCTTCCGCGGCTGGGTCGACCGAATTCTCATGCGCTTCACCGACATGTTCTTGGCCCTGCCCTATCTGATGGTGGCGTTGACGGCGGTCTCGCTTCTGGGATCCAGCATTACCAACGTCATTCTGGTCATCGGCCTCCTGCGCTGGATGGGCTTTGCCCGTGTCTTGCGCGGCGAGGTGCTGAAGCTGGTCGAGATGGACTTCGTGCGCCTGGCCTTGGCCGCTGGCTCCAGCCGAACCCGTATCATGATGAAGCACATCTTCCCGAACATCACCAATACGCTGCTGGTGCTGGCGACCCTGGAGGTGGGTCTGGCGGTCATCGTGGAGGCATCGCTCAGCTTCCTGGGCCTGGGCGTGCCCCGGCCCATGCCGTCGTGGGGCTCGATGCTGCGGGACTCGCAACTCTACATCTACCTGACCTGGTGGTTCCCCGTCATCCCCGGCCTCGCCATCACCTTGCTGGTGATGTCCGCCAACCTCACCGGCGATTGGCTGCGGGACCGTCTCGACCCCACGAGGCGGCAATTGTAGTCGCGGCCATCCCCTAGCTAGCCCGCATGGACAGGCTCTTCCGGCGGTGCCGGGTAGGTTTGGCCTTTGTCGATGGCGTGAATCAGATCGGGATAGAGATGGCACGCCACCCACCGCCGAGGCTCCACCTCGGTGAACGCGGGTCTGGCCTCGCGGCATACAGGCATGGCGTGGGGGCAGCGGTTATGGAACGCACATCCCCGGGGCAACTCGAGGGGGCTGGGGACTTCGCCGAGAATGGGTAACCGCCAGGGAGGTGTGCGCCCTGGTGGCGTGGCGGCCGCCACGAGCGTCGCGGTGTAGGGGTGAAGCGGACTCGTGGTGACGTCCTCGGCTGGTCCCATCTCCACCAATCGCCCCAGGTACATCACGCCGATCCGGTGGCTCATGTATTCAACCGACGCCATGTCATGGCTGATCAGCAAATAGGCAATCCCCCTCTCGTCCTGAAGATCCTTCAGGAGGTTCAGGATCTGCGACCGAATGGAGACGTCGAGATTCGATACGGGCTCGTCGAGAACGATCAGCTCCGGCTCCAGGGTGAGCGCCCGCGCGATACCGATGCGCTGACGTTGACCGCCGCTGAATTCGTGGGGAAACTTTCTTTCACTGCCATCGGGCAGATCCACCGCCTTCAGGGCTTCCCGTATCAAGGTGCGTCTCTCCTGGCGGCCGTAGCCATGAATCTCCATGGGTTCGCCGACGATGTTGCCAATCCGCATGCGGGGGTTCAGCGCACCGTAAGGGTCCTGGAAGACAACCTGTACGTGGCGGGCATACTCCCGCCGTTCACGACTCGACAGCCCGGCCAGCGACTTGTTCCTGAAGAAGATGCCCCCATCGGTCGGCGGATGGAGCAAGAGGATCAGATTCGCCATGGTCGTCTTGCCACAGCCGGACTCTCCCACCAGGCTGAGGGTTTCGCCGGCGTCGATGGCAAAACTGACGTCGTCGACGGCCTGCACATGGCCGATGACGTTTCCTCTGAAAATCCCGCTGGTGATGGGGAAGTGCTTCGTCAGTCCACGTACTTCCAAGCGGGGCTCAGACATGATCGTCCTCTCGTAGCCAGCATCGGACGCTGCGCGCGTCCGGCAAGCGAAACACCGGGGGCGGGTCGCCTTCGCGACATTTGTCCATCGCGGCATCGCAGCGTGGAGAAAAGGGACAGCCCGGCGGCAAGCTGCCGGGGTCGGGTGGCTCCCCCTCGACACTCTGGAGGCGTTCGACTTTATCTCCCAGAACGGGGATCGCACCCAGCAACGCCTTGGTGTAGGGGTGAGAGGGCTGAGAGAAGATCTTTTCCTTGGGGCCCATCTCCACCACCAGACCGCCATAGAATACCGCAATCCGATCGCACAGGCTGCCCACGATACTCATGTCGTGGGTGATGAAAATGATGGCGAAACCCGTTTGCGCTTGAAGCTCCTTGAGGAGCTCCAAATACTGCCGCTGCGTCGTCACGTCCAGCGCGGTGGTCGGCTCATCGGCGATGAGCAGGGTGGGCATGGGGCCGAACGCGGCCGCGCTGGCGGCGCGCTGTCGCATGCCCCCGCTGAGTTCATGCGGGAAGTTCTTGATCCGCAACTCGGGCGCCCCGATCTTGACCCTGCGCAGGAGGTCGATGGCGCCTCGGAGGCCCTCTTTCCACGACATCTTCTTGTGGACCACGAGCGACTCCGCGACCTGTGTTCCAATCGTGAATACCGGGTCCATGGCGGCCATGGAATTCTGCAAGATGAGCCCTATCCTTTTGCCCCGTACGGCTTCCATCTCCTTCTCTGTCTTTGTCGCGAGGTCTTCGCCCTCGAAGAGGATTTCGCCACTCAAGATGCGGGCCCCCCTCGGTAGCAGCCCCAGGATCGACATGACGGTTATGGTCTTACCCGACCCCGATTCCCCGACCAGACCCAGAGTTTCCCCGTGCATCACCTCGAAGTTGACGTCATTCACGGCCTTGACAATTCCTTTGCGTGTAAAGAAATGTGTCTTTAGGCCCCGAGCTTCGAGCAAAGGTCGAGTGTGTTGTGCTTCGCGTTCCATTATCAGGTTGTGCCCGTACCAGATGTTGTGGACGTTGGCGGTCACGTATAGCTTCATGTGCGCACGTCGAGAACGGCCGCAACACCTTCCTTGAAGTGATCGCTAGCCCGCTGCGCGGTCGCCGTTCACGGAGAGGAACCACAGACCTTAGTTTTCGGTGTCCCCAGGGTGTTGTCAAGCGGGCGCCGCGCCACCACCACTTCGATCCGCCAGCCAACCACCCCTCGCCGGCCTTCGCCGAGGGTTGAACGTCGGCGTCCGTCGCCGTTCCGATCCAACAGCGCCCCGGGTTTCGACAAGGGAGGGGATGCGCGGCGGATCGACCGGCCTTGCTGGAGGGCGGGGGATATTCTATGCTGCACACATCGAAATCGAGGATCCGTGACCGGCCCCCCTTGGCCCGGACGGCGAGGCTGGTGTCGATATTCGGCGAGGAAGCGCTAGAGGGAATGGTGAGCGAGAAAGCGACGGCCGGACGGCGTCAGGCGGTCGAGGTTTGTCGAATTCGACGCACGCTCGGCACATCAAACCCGTTCGGGGGCGAAACCGGCGCGGGCAATGTCGGCGGCGCCCGCGATTTCTTGCGCGGCTATCACGCCCACGAATTGATGGCGGGCGGCCGAGAAGAGCCGGTCTTCGTTCATGACCGGGGCCGGGGCCGTGCCGGCGAACAGGTGTTCGAGGCTGGCCGGAATGTCTTCCCGACCTAGAGCGCGCGCCATTCCACCACGCTTCGCAATGACTGAGCGGTCGACTGCGTCATCGTCGAGCGCGTCATCGCGGAAATGCCGCATCGGCGTCGATGTCGGCGGCACCTTCACCGACCTGGTGCTGGTCGACCCGAAATCTGGTTCGCTGACGTTCTACAAGGAGCCGAGCCGACCGTCCGATCCGGCCGACGCGGTGGTGCGGGGCCTCGCCGGCATCATGGATCGCGCCGGCGTCGCCCCGGGCGATATCGGCCTCCTCGTGCATGGAACCACGCTCGGCCTCAACACCATCATTCAGCGCCAAGGAGCCAAGCTGGCGCTGGTCGTCTCCACCGGCAACCGCGACGTCTTCGAGATCGGCCGCTCGCGCATGCCGAGTTCGTACGACCTCTCGGTGCCCAAGGAGGAGCCGCTGGTGCCGCGCGATCTCGTCTTCGAGGTAGGCGCGCGGATGCTGGCCGACGGCACGGTCGAGTCGCGGCCCAGTCCCGGGGAGGTGGAGGAATTGGCGGCCGAGTTGCACCGCCACGAGGTCGACGCGGTGGCGATCATGTTCCTCAACGCCTATGTCGACGCCAGTCTAGAGGACGAGGTGGGCCACGCCCTGGAGGCGGCCCTGCCGGACGTCTTGATCACCCGCTCGGCCACGCTCTGGCCGGAGATCCGCGAATACGAGCGCGCCCTGGTCGCGGCGCTGAACGCCTATATTCATCCCTTGGTGGGCCGATACCTGGGCCGGCTTCGCGAACGCCTCGATGCCATGGGCGTCGCCGCGCCGCTGTACATCACCGCCTCCAACGGTGGCACCCTGAGCCTCGAAAGCGCGCGTAACCGGCCTATCGACACCGTTCTGTCCGGCCCGGCCACCGGTGTCGTCGCCGCGGCCAGGCTCTCCGGCGAGGCCGGCCCGGAAAGAATCGTGACCGTCGACATGGGCGGCACCAGCTGCGACATGGCGGTCAGCCAAGCGGGCGAGCCGGAATACACCACCCGCACCACGGTCGGGGACTTTCCGCTGATCCTGCCCGTCGTCGACATCACCGCCATCGGCGCCGGTGGGGGCTCGATCGTATGGGTCGATTCGCAAGGTCTCCTCAAGGTCGGCCCGGAAAGCGCCGGCGCCGAGCCCGGCCCCGCCTGCTATGGCCGGGGCGGCGTGCGGGCGACGATCACGGATTGCTATCTCGTCACCGGCCATCTCCGATCCGAGGCCTTTCTGGGCGGCCGCATGACACTCGATCGCGAGGCGGCGGTGAGGGCGCTCGATGCCGTCGCCGGCCGAATCGGCCTCGACGGCGAGGATCGGGCAGCGCGCGCCGCGGAATCGGCGCTCAGGGTGGCGACGGCGAAGATGGCGACCGAACTCTACAAGGCTTTCGCGCAACGCGGCCTGGACCCACGCGAGTACACGCTGATCGCCTATGGTGGCGCCGGTCCGACCCAGGCCAACATGCTGGCGGCGGAGATCCGATCGTCGACCATCAGAATCGCACCCTCGCCGGGAACGCTGTGCGCGCTCGGCGCCGTCATGACCGACATCCGCCGCGATTTTTTGCGCATGGTGCGATCGGAGCTCGACGACGGCGGCGCGACCATCGCGGCGATGCGCGAGGCGCTCGACGCGATGGAAGCGGAAGCGAGGGACTGGATTTCCGAGGAGGGCGACCTCGTCGGCGCGACCACGTTGAGCTGGACCGGGGATATGCGCTATGCAGGCCAAGCTTATGAACTCAGCGTCGATTTGCCCGACGATCCGCGCCGGCGGCTGGATGCCGGCGGTCTTGGCGAGCTGTTCCACCGCGCCCACGAAGCGGTCTATGGTTTCCGCGACGAAGACGCCCGCATCGAGGTGACGGCGCTACGCACTCGGGTCGTCGGCAAGGTGCCACCGATCGGCTTGCCCACCCTCGAAGCCGCTTCGGGCGCGGCGCGCGCAATTCGACGGCGCGACGTCTTCCATGACGGTGCCTGGGTGACGGCCGACGTCTATCGCCGGGTCGATCTGGCGGCGACTCACGCGCTCGCCGGACCGGCGCTCGTCGAGCAAGAGGACACGACGATCTGGATTCTGCCGGGTTGGCGCGGCACGGTGGACGGCCATGGCAACATCACGATCGAGAGGGAATAAGACGATGAAACTCGACTCCGTGACGCTCGAGATCATGTCGAACAAGGTTCAATCGATCGCCGACGAGATGGCCTTCACGCTGATGCGCGCCGGGCGCACGCTCTATGTCAAGGAAACCGCCGACTTCTCCACCGCCCTGGTCGACCGCGCCGGCAAGTTCTTCGCCTATCCCGAAGCGATCGGCGTTTCCGGCTTCGTCGATCTGGACTGCATGCCCTCTATCCGGGCCGTCGGCGAGTTGGAGCCGGGCGATATCATCATCACGAACCACCCTTACGAATCCGAGGGTCTTGCCACGCATACGCCGGACCTGCACATCGTCGCGCCTTATTATCACAATTCCGAAATCGTCTGTTATGGCTGGTCGTTTCTGCATTCCGCCGATGTCGGCGGCAAGGTGCCGTGCTCCATATCGCCCTCCAACCACGAACTCTACCAGGAGGGCCTGTTGATCCCGCCGACCAAATGTCGGCGAGGGGGCAAATGGGACGACGGATTCCTGCGCATGTTCCGCGCCAATTGCCGCACGCCGGAAGAGAACGTCGGCGATCTGCAGGCGATGTTCGCGGCCCAGACCGTCGGCCAGCGCCGCGTCGGCGAGATCATCGAGCAACACGGCCTCGATACGTTTTTGCGGACGCAAGAGGACCTGATCGAATATACCGCCCTCAAGGCGCGGGCCGTGTTGCGCCAGTTACCCGACGGTGTCTACGAGTTCTGGGACTATCTCGACGACGATCTGGTGACGCCGGTGCCGCTGCGCATCCGCCTGAAGATGACCGTCGAGGACGGCGCCGTGCACCTCGATTTCACCGGCACCGATCCGCAGGTGATGTCCTCCTTCAACATCCCGACCGCCGGCAAGCGGCACGCCTGGCTGACCTTGCATCTGCTCAAGTTCATCTATACGCAAGACCCCACCGTGCCGTTGAATTACGGCGTCTTCCAATCCATCACCGCCACCACGCCCAAGGGCAGCATCGTCAATCCCGAATTCCCCGGCGCCGTCGGCGTTCGCCACGCCACCGCGATCCGCCTCAACGACGTGGTCCAGGGCGCGCTGGCCCGCGCCGTTCCACGGCTGATCCAGGCCAGCACGGGCGGCATCGTCATTCCCGTCGTCCTGGCCGAGCGCGATGGCGCCACCGGCCGCCAGAACGTGATCGTGGTGGAGCCGATGATGGGCGGCATGGGGGGAGGCCGGGGCCATGACGGCGTCGATGGTCGCGACAGCTCCATCTCCAACCTCTCCAACAACCCGATCGAGACGGTAGAGGCTTCGGCGGGCGCGATCATCCGGCACTATGGGCTCAGGAGCGATTCCGCCGGTCCCGGCGAATGGCGCGGCGGCGTCGGTCTGGAACTGACCTTCGAGATCTTGCGTGACGGCGTGCAGGTGTTGGGTCGCGGAATGGAACGCTTTCGCTTTCGCCCCTGGGGCCTTCGCGGCGGCCATGCGGGGGCGCCCGCCCGTACCATCCTGAACCGGGGACGCGAGGGGGAACGCGATCTCGGCAAGATCGACGTCCTCGATCTCCAGCGCGGCGATCGGATCACCATATTGACGCCGGGCGGCGGCGGTTATGGCGAACCACTGAGGCGTGAACCGGATGCGGTGCGGGCCGACGTCGCCCGCGGCCTCGTCGGTGTCGAGGCGGCGGAACGCGATTACGGCGTCGTCGTTCGCGACGGCCGCGTCGATGAGAGCGCGACCGCGCGAATTCGAGGCCGCAACGTCCGGCGCGAGAACGGTCGTCTCTTCCACTTCGGCCCCGAACGCGAGGCCTGGGAGGCGGCTTGTGACGACGAGACCACCACCCTGCTCGCCCGAACACTCTATTCGGTGCCACTCTCCGTGCGTTCCGAGACCCGGCGGCGGCTCTTCAGCGAGGTGCTTCCCAAACTCGTCGCGGCCGATACGTCCATCGTCGAGGCCGTCGGCGATGCCGAGGCGTCCGCCGTGCGTTTTCGGGCCGCCGTCGAGGCCCTGGCGAAACCCGACGACGCAAGGGCGGGGAGGAAGCCATGAAAGTCGAAACCACAACGCGGAACGGCCCGATCGCGGCTGGAACCATGATCGCTCCGGTGATCGTCGAGCGCATCGGTCGCCTCGACGCGACGGCGACGGCGCCACTCTGACTCGAGATGAACGGGCCGATGTTTTCCTACGAGGGCAAGAAGACCGTCGTCACCGGCTCGGGCCGTGGCATCGGGCGGGCGACGGCACTTGCGTTCGCGGGCCAGGGCGCCGACGTGGTGCTGTCCTCGCGCACCGAATCCGAGCTGGAGGCGGTCGCCGGGGAAATCAGGGCGCTCGGCCGCGAAGCCTGGGTCTTCCCGGCCGACATGGGCAAGCTGGACGAGGGCTTGGCGCTGATCGACAAGGCCAACGAGGCGATGGGCGGCATCGACGTGCTGGTCAACAACGCCGGTGGCGGTAGCAACGTCGAGGGCGGGATCGGTCCGCTGGAGGAGGCGACGCCGGAAATTTTCGATGCGCTCTATCGGCTGAACGTGATGGTGCCCTTCTTCATAGTGCAAAGCGTCGCCCGGGTGATGGCGGCGCGGGGCGGCGGCGCCGTCTTGAACATCGTCTCGATCGACGGCACCTTCCCGGCCCCCGGCGAAGGCCTCTACGGCTCGGCCAAGGCCGCCCTGATCTACCTGACGTCGACCTTGGCCATGGAACTCGGCCGGCACAATATTCGCATCAATGCCATCGCGCCGTCGCTGATCGACACCCAACTGGTGGCGCGTCATCTGGCAACCGAGGAGCAGCGTGCCGATCGCGCCTCGACTTCATGGAACTCCCGCATAAATCGCGCCCGTGTCGACAGGCCGAGGGCACATCGCCCGTTCTTCCCGATAAAGCGGCCGGTTTATCTGTGCTCCGACGAGGCCGGTTGGACCTCGGGCGAGACGCTGCTGTTGGCCGGCGGGCAGAAATCGCCCGCCGATGTCTTCCGTTGGCTACGTCGCGTCAACCCGGTGCCCGAAAACCTGAAGATATAGAGCTTTTTCGGGGGATGGGAGCGAATTTTCGGGATGTGCCATGACCCCGCGCCCGCGCGCGACGGCGTGGCGAGGGCTCCAAACTCGGGAACAGGGTTGACTGGCACGGCGACGATGGTCGATGCTTGAATTCAGCCTTTTGAATACGGTTCACATATATGAACGATTCGGTGAAATCGGCGGAACGCGCCCTGGACATTCTCGAGCTTATGGCGCTGCACGCCGAGAGCTTGACGCTGAGCGAGACGTGCCGCCATCTGAGCCTGCCGAAGAGCAGCGCGCTGATGCTGCTCCGCACGCTGGAGGCGCGCGGCTACCTCGGGCGCGAGGCTGGCGGCGGCTATTGTCTGAACCCGGTCTTTCGCGAAAGCCGGATCGGCTGGATCGGCGGCACGGTGTCGTTGCTGTCGCGGATCTCGCGGCCCGTCATGGTGGACCTCCGTGATGCGCTTCGAGAGACACCTGTCCTGGGCGTGCTCGATGCCGAGTATCAAACGCGAATATTGCTCCACCTCGTCAGCCCGCAGGCGGTTCGTTACGACCTCGGCGAGACGACGATGTTGCCGACCTACTGCTCAGCCTTGGGTCAGGCGATGATGGCGTATTCGCCGAGCGAGATCGTCGACGACTATCTCTCTCGAACCCGGATGACGGTCTTAACCGAACATACGCTCGCCACCCGCAAGGCGTTTCGCAAGCGTCTCGGAGAGATCCGCCGCCAGGGTTACTCGGTGAACCTGGAGGAACGCGTGCCGGGCGCCTCGGGCGCGGCGGTGCCGATCTTCGGGCCGGCGGGACAGGTGGTGGCGGCGCTCAACATCGCCACCGTCACCTTCCGTTTTCTGCAATCGCGCGAGGTGATCATCGCCACGCTGCGGACGTCGGCGGCGCGTATCACCGAGCGGCTGGGCGGCACGCCGATGGCCGGGCCACCATCGACGGGCGCACTCGTGAACAAGACGGCGGAGAGGGTCCGATGAGCTATCGTCTCGGTGTCGACATCGGCGGTACGTTCACGGATTTTTGCGTCTTTTCCGAGGCGACGAATTCGCTCCACACATTGAAGGTCCTGTCGACGCCCGAGGATCCGGGCCGGGAGGTCATCCTGGGGCTGGAGCAGTTAGCCGAGCGTCACGGGGTCGAGGCCGGCGACATCGTTCATTTGACCCACGGCACCACTGTCGGCGTCAACACGGTGCTCCAGCGCAAGGGCATCAATCTTTGTCTTTTCACGACGGAGAACTTCGAGGACGTGCTCGAACTCGCCCGTCTCAAGATGCCGGACCCTTACGATCTCTTCTCGCGCCGGCCGGCGCCCCTGGTCGGGCGGGAGAAGGTCTTTCCCGTCAGCGAGCGCGTCTTGGCCGACGGCACGGTCGATCTGCCGCTCGACGAGGCCAGCGTCATGGCGGCGCTCGACGGCGTCCGCGCGGTCGGCGGCGAAGGCGTCGTTGTCGCCCTGCTGCACGCTTACCGTAATCCCATCCACGAACGGGCGGTTCGCGACATCCTGGCCCGGGAGGCACCGGAACTGGCGGTGGTCTGCGCCAGCGAGGTCTGGCCCGTGATCCGTGAATACGAACGCACCGTGACGGCCGTGGTGGCCGGCTACGCGCAACCGAGAGTGAGTCGGTACATCGGATCCTTGCAGCGCTCGCTGCGCGAGTCAGGCGTTCCGGCCGAGCCGATGATCACGAAATCGAACGGCGGCATCATGAGCGCCGAGCTCGCCAAGGGGCAGTGCGCGCAGATGCTGCTCTCCGGTACCGCGGCCGGCGTCATCGGCGCCAGCTACATCGCCCGCATGACCGAAACGCCCGAGACCATGAGCTTCGACGTCGGCGGCACCAGCGCCGATGTCGCCTTCATCCGGGGCGGCGAGGCGCAGTACGGCGTCGGCGAAGTCGTCGGCGAGTTTCCGATCTACATTCCGACGGTGTCCGTCAGCTCAATCGGCGAGGGCGGCGGCTCGATCGCGCACCTCGATTCCCAGGGCGTGCTCAAGGTCGGGCCGGAGAGCGCCGGCTCCGATCCGGGACCCGCCTGCTACGGCCTCGGCGGCACGCGCGCGACGCTGACCGACGCCTTCGCCGTCCTGGGATTTCTGGGCCAGGCCGATCTCGGATACAGCGCCGTTCGGATGCACGGCGATCTCGCCCGGCGGGCGATCGACGACATCGCCGAAGAGCTCGGATTGGCGCGCCGCGAGGCGGCCGAGGCAATCGTGCGCGTCGCCGTCTCGGGCATGTTCCTCGAGATCTCCAAGCTGGTCTCGCGCCACGGCATCGATCCGCGCGACTTCACCCTGCAGGCGTTCGGTGGCGCCGGCCCCATGCTCGCCTGTTTCCTGGCGCGTGAAATGGGCATGCGCCAGGTCGTCGTACCGGTCACGCCCGGCGTGTTGAGCGCCTTTGGCGGATTGATCGCGGACGTCAAGAACGACTTCATCAGAACCGTCTATCTCGATCTCGATGCGGCTCCCGCGGCGGCGGCGATCCGCGACGGCTTCGCCGAACTTAGGCGAGAGGCGCTCGGCTGGCTCCAGGGGGAGCAGGATTTCGATGGACCCCACCGCCTCGTCCATTCCGCCGATATGCGCTACCGGGGACAGTCCTTCGAAATCGAGACGCATATCGGCGAGGAGGCCGCCGCCGTCGGCGACACGGCCGCGATGGCCCGCGCCTTTCATGACGAACACCGGCGGGTTTACGACTACGCCGACCCCGACGCGGCGGTACAGGCGATCAATCTACGTCTCGTCATCGTCGGCGAGGTGGTGAAGCCCGTTTTCAAGAAGCTGGCGCGGAGCCAGGCACCGCCGGAACCGCTGGCGATGCTGGAAATCTTCCATGATGGACAGGCACGGCCGGCACCGCTCTTCGATCGTCGGACACTGCTGGCCGGACAGCGCCTCGAGGGGCCGGCGGTGATCCAGCAGGACGACTGCACGACCTGCATTCTGGATGGATTTGCCGGCCGGATCGACGACTATGGCAATCTCATCTTGACCTCGGGAGCCTGAGGCATGGCAATCGACAACGTCACCCTGGAGATCCTGGCCAATCACTGCCGCGCCGCGGCCGAGAGTATGGCCTACACGCTCTATCGCACCGCCCATTCGACCTTCGTCAAGGAAACCGAGGATTTCACCACCGCGCTCACGACCCCGGACGGCTTCACCTTCGCGACGCCGACGGAACTCGGCGCGACCTGGTTCGTCGGCCTCAACTACGGCCCCGTGATCGAGGCCATCGGGGGCTACGAGGATGGCGACATCTGCATGACGAACGACCCATATAGCGGCTTCGTCTGCACCCATTCCCCGGACCTGCATCTCTGGAAGCCGGTCTTCCACGAGGGCGAGATCGTCTGCTTCGCGGTCGGTCATATTCACAACACCGATGTCGGCGGCGCCGTGCCGGCGAGCCTGTCGCGCACGCTCACCGAGGTGCATCAGGAAGGCATTCGAATTCCGCCGATGAAGCTTTACGACCGGGGCGAATTCAACCAGCAGATCGTCGATATCATGGCGACCAACGTCCGGGTACCGGATCAGAACTGGGGCGACCTCAAGGCGCAGATCGCGGCCATGCACACCGGCGAGCGCAAGGTCCGCGAGATGATCGCCAAGTTCGGCGTCGAGACCTTTCGCCAGGGCATTTACGAGCTGATGGACTACGCCGAGCGGCAGGCCCGCGCCCTGGTCCTAAGCCTGCCCGACGGAGAGTATTTCTTCTCCGACTATATCGACGAGGATTCCGTCGGCGGTCATCCCTGCCGACTCGCCCTCAACGTGACCATCGACGGCGACGAGATCACCTTCGATTTTACCGGTTCCGACCCGCAGCTCGAAAGCTCGATCAACATGCCGACCGGCGGCGACCCGCGTCACATACTCATGATGGTGGGGCTGGTCTATGTGCTCTATTCGCTCGACCCGACGATGCTGCTGAACTCGGGCATCACCCGGCTCTGTCACTCGATCCTGCCCGAGGGCACGGTGGTCAACCCCACCTTCCCGGCCGCGGTCGGCATGCGATCGCTCACCTGCACCCGCCTGCAGGGCGTGATCTTCGGCGCCTTCAGCCAAGCCGTGCCCGATCGTCTGCCCGCCGGCCCGGCGAGCGGCGGGCCGATCATGAACGTCAACACCACCGACAACCGCACCGGCCGTCGCGTCGTCGCCTCGATCGACCCGATCTCGGGCGGCGCCGGGGGCAATCCCGACGAGGACGGCAGCGACGGCTCGGGCGCGAATTCCTCGTTCCTGAAGAACACCCCGGTCGAGATCAACGAGGCCGAGGTGCCGATCCGGATCATCCGCTATGGCCTGGCCCGCGATTCGGGCGGTCCGGGCCGTCACCGGGGCGGCCTGGCGACCGAGCTCGAATTCAAGGTCTTCGCGCCGAACACGCGGATCACGGCGCGCAACCGCGACCGCACGCGCTTCACCTCGTGGGGCATCCTTGGCGGTCGCGCCGGCGGGCGATCGACCTTTCTGCTCAATCCCGGCGGCAACCACGAGGTCAACCTCGGCAACACCGATATTCTGACCGTGGGTCCGGGCGATGTCATCCGCATCGCCAGTGGGGGCGCCGGCGGCTGGGGCCATCCCTGGGAGCGGCCGGCCGAGGCGGTGCTGGTGGACGTGCGGCGCGGCTTCGTCTCGCCGGAACGGGCCGAGCGCGACTATGGCGTCGTCCTGGCCAACGGCGGCATCGACGCCGAGGGGTCGGCAATGAGGCGTGCCGAGATGCGAGAGGGGGCGCCGGATGGCTTCTATCACTTCGGACCGGAGCGGGAGGCCTATGAGAGTCTCTGGACGCGCGCCAATTACGATGCCCTGACGGAAGTGCTGGCGAGCCTGCCGGTGCATTGGCGTTTCTTCATCAAGACGCGCCTCTTCGAGGCCATGGCCCTACTGGAGGCCGGCGACCTGGCCGGCGACGGCGGCGAAGTCCGCGCCTCGTTTCGAGACATCGTTCGCGACTATCCGGAACTCGCCGGCTTGCGCGTGTCCTGACGCGGACGACCGGCGCCGAGGGAGGAACTGGTGGAGATCGGCTTCGAGGCAGAGACGGTGCTTGTAACGGGCGCGGTGCGTGGCATCGGACGCGGCATCGTGCACGCCTTCGCGGCCACGGTAGGGGAGATCGAGGCGGCATCGCCAAATCGCCGAGTCGATGTCGTCGTCCATTCCGCCGGCGGCGTGCGCGGCCAGAGCGCCAAACCGATCGAGGAGGTCGGCGGCGACGAGTGGCGCGAGATTTTCGACGCCAACGTCACCGGCGCCTTCAATCTGGCGCGCGCGGTAACGCCGGGCATGAAACGGGTCCCACGATGACGGCAACCGGACATGTCCTGGCGCTCGATGTCGGCGGCACCTTCACCGACGTCGTCCTGGTCGATCCGGCTTCGGGATCCCTGGTTACGGCCAAGGAGGCGTCGGTGCCCGACGACCCCTCGCTCGGGTTCTTCGCCGGCATCGACAAGATCCTGCGGCGGACCGGCGTTTCGCCGTCCGAGATCGCCCTGCTGTTTCACGGCTCGACCGTCGCCACCAACGCCATCCTCGAGAACAAGGGCGCGAAGACCGGCATGCTGGTCAGCGACGGTTTCAAATACGTGCTCGAGATCGGCCGCGCCGAGGTGCCCCGCAAGGCCAACATCTATGCCTGGGTCAAGCCGAAACGCCCGGTGCCGCCCCGACTGATCCAGGAGGTGCCGGAGCGGACCCGCCTGGACGGCACGGTGACGACCGCGCTATCGGAAGAGGCCTGCCGCGCGGCCGCCCGTCGCCTGGCGGCCCTCGGCGTCGAGGCGGTCGCGGTCCTGTTCCTGCACAGCTATGCCAATCCGGCCAACGAACGTCGGGCCGGCGAGATCCTCGCCGAAGAGCTGCCCGGGGTCGAGATCGCGCTGTCGAGCGAGATCCTGCCGGTGTTTCGAGAGTACGAACGCGGCATGGCGACCGCCCTGAACGCGTCCGTGCAGCCGTTGGTCGGACGCTATGTCGGCAAGCTGGGGGCGGGACTGGAGGCGCGCGGCATCAAGGCGCCGCTCAGGGTGATGAAATCAAACGGCGGCATTTTCTCGCCGGAACAGGCCGCCCGGCAGTCGATCCACATGGCGCTGTCGGGGCCCGCCGCCGGCGTCCGGGGCGCGGCCCGCGTCGCCGAGCTGGCCGGCCATCAGGATCTGATGACGATCGACATGGGCGGCACCAGTACCGATGTCTGCCTGATCCGGGACGGTATGCCCAACATTTCCAAGGACGGCGAGATCGGCCCCTTTCCCTTGTCGATTCCGATCGTCGACATCCACACCATCGGTGCCGGCGGGGGCAGCATCGCCTCGGTCACCGAGCAGGGCGGCCTGCTCGTCGGGCCCGAAAGCGCCGGCGCCGATCCGGGTCCGGCCTGCTATGGCAAGGGCGGCGAGCGGCCGACGGTAACCGACGCCAATCTGCTGCTCGGCCGCATTCCGCCGCATCTGCTCGACGGCGAAGTGGCGATCGACCCGGCGCTGGCCGAACGCGCGATTCTGCGCCACGTCGCCCGGCGGCTCGGCATCGGCGCCGTCGCCGCGGCGCGCGGCATTCTCGCCATCGTCGACAACAACATGGTCGGCGCCTTGAAGGCGGTGTCCATCGAGAAGGGTTACGATCCCCGCGCCTTCACGCTCTGCGCCTTCGGCGGCGCCGGGCCGATGCACGGCGGCGCCTTGGCCCGGCTTCTCGGTGCGCCCCGAACCCTGATCCCGCGCCATCCCGGGATCCTCTGCGCCATCGGCCTGCTGGCCGCGGACCTGCGGCACGACTTCGTCAGAACCCGCCTTCAGCGCGCCCCGGACTATGATCTTGTCGCCTTGGCGGAGACCTTCGAGGCGCTGCTTCGGGAGGCGGAGGCGCGGTTGGAGGCCGAAGAGGTGGCTGTCGAGCGACGGCGCTATGAGCGCTCGGCCGACCTTCGATACGCGCGCCAGGGTGTCGAGATCACCGTTCCCTGGGTGGCCGAGGAAATCTCGGCCGCCAGCGTCGACGGCCTCGTCGCCGACTTTCACCGTCTGCACCAACAGCTCTACACCTTCGCCGATCCGGAGGCGCCGGTCGAGATCGTCAATCTCAGGGTCACCGCCACCGGCATTATGGACGAGGTCGCGATACCTCTCCTCGAGCGGGCGGCGCCGGGCGGCGCCGCGCCGGCCGACGGCGAGCGTCTGGTCGTCTTCGAGGAGGACACCCCAAGGCGGGTGCCGACCTACCGGCGCGAGGCGCTCCGTGCCGGCCATGTGATCTCGGGGCCGGGAATTGTCGATCAGCTCGATACCACGACCCTGATCCTGCCCGGACAGAAGGGCGAGGTCGATCGGGGCGGCAATATTGTTTTAACCGAGAAGGGAGGCCGGCCATGAGCCTCGAGGCAACGACCGACACGGTCACGCTGGAGTTGATCAACGGCACCCTCAGGGCGGCCCGCGAGGAGATGGAGGCCTTGATCGACCGCACCGCGATGAGCCCGTTCATCCGCGAGAAAAAGGATTTCTTCACCGCCTTCCTGAACCGCGACGGCAAGCTCGTCGTCAGCACCAGCCTGACCCTCTCCGGCAATCTGGTCGAGGGCGTATTCGCGCATTACCCGAGCCAGACGATGGCGGACGGCGATCTCTACATCTACAACGACGCCTACGGCACCGGCGGCGGCGTCTCGCATCTGCCCGACATGGTCTTCGTGGCGCCGATCTTCCACGACGGCGAACTCTTCGCCTTCGCGGAGGCCTGGGGACATCTCTGGGACATCGGCGGCATGGTGCCGGGCAGCATCAGCCCCCAGGCGACCAGCACCTTTCAGGAGGGCGTCCTGATCCCACCGGTCAAGGTGATGGCGGCCGGCGTCCTGAACGAAGAGGTGTTTCGCATCTTCACCCGGAATTCCCGCTTCCCCGACATGATGCGCGGCGATTTGAAGGCACTGATGTCGGCCTGCCACCTCGGCAAGCGGCGCCTTGAGGAGGCGATTGAGCGCTTCGGCCCGAGGGCGGTGACGGACGCCTTCGAATTCATGCTCTCGCAATCGGAACGGGCGCTCCGCGCCGAGATCGAGCGGCGGGTGCCCGACGGCGCCTTCGGATTCCGCGATTTCATCGATTCGGACGCGGTGACGGACGAGAGCTATTCCGTGCACGTCACCCTCGCCAAAACGGACGGCAAGGTCAGCCTCGATTTCACCGAAAGCGACGACCAGGCCGAGGGCCCGATCAACTTCATCATGGACGACAGCGTTCCGAAATACATGTGTGGACTCTATTTCACCATGCACGATCCGAATATCCGGATGAACGCCGGTTTCGAGAGCGCCATCGACGAGATCATCACCCGGCCCGGCAGCATCGTCGCGCCGAAGGAGCCGGCGCCGATCGGCCTCCGGACGCACACCATGATCCGGGTCAACACCGCCCTCTTCGGGGCCATTGCCAAGGCGACCAGGGGCGATGCCTCGGCCGCCTCCAGCGTCTATGTGCTCTACTACCTGCGTAGCCAGGACCGCGCCAGTGGACGTGTCGACCTCTGCATTGAAGGGCTCGGCGTCGGCTTCGGCGCCCGCACCTACGCCGACGGGATCGACGCGGTCTATTACGTGGCGCAGAAGAACTATCCCTTGGAATTCGCCGAGATGGAATTCGGCGTCGAGATCGAGGCCTTTCGCATCCACGCCGATTCCGGCGGCCCCGGACGTTGGCGCGGCGGTTGCGGCATCATTCGCGATGTTCGCGTCCTCGCCGACGACGCCACGCTCGGCCTCCGGCTCGACAGCAGCAAGCATCCTGCCTTCGGCGTCAACGGCGGGCAGGCGGGCAGGCCCGGGCGCATCCTCGTCAACCCCGATTCGCCGGAGGCCCGTGAACTCAAGGGCATGAGCGACGGCAACCGATTGAAAAAGGGCGACCTGATCCGAATCATTTCCCCCGGTGGAGGGGGCTGGGGTCCGCCGGCGGATCGGCCCGCGCAAAGCGTCCTGGACGACGTTTTGGATGGTTTCATCTCGGTCGAGAGCGCACACGACGACTACGGCGTGGTTCTCGCCTCCGACGGCGTTTCGTTGGATATGGCGGCGACGGCGCGACGGCGTGGCGAGATGGCCGCGCCGACCGGCATGTTCCACCGCGACGGCTACTTCGGTGGCACCCCGGCCGGGAGCGGCGACGACGGAATCGCCGTGGAGTGAATCCGATGACGGAGAAGAAGGATTTCCGCTTCGATCTTAGCCCGCACTTCCCGCCGTGGCCATGGCCTCGGCGCCGCGGGGGGAGCGGGGGCCGCTCCTAATTGACCACGAGGTCCCAAGGCGCGTGGCAGACGGGCTCGAAGCCCGCTTCGGTGACGAGGCCGGTCTCGCCGAGGGACATGGCGAGACCGGCCTCGCTGTCCACCAGGATCATGTGCAAGAAGAAGACCATGCCCGGCGCGACAACCTGCGGATTGCCGGTGTAGAACATCGGCCAGTCCATCCAGGTCGGCGGGTAGGTCGCGCCCATGGTGTAGCCGCAGGCGTTGAGCAAGTGGTCGCCGTGGCCCGCCTTGGTCAAGACGCGGACGTGGATGTCGAAGACCTCGCCCACGGTGGCTCCCGGCACGAGCGCCTCTTGGCAGGCCGCGAGCGCGTCGCGGCAGACCTTGAACATGTCCTCGTGGCGGGGATCGGCCTGGCCGGTCAGGACCACGCGCATCAGGGCCGTGTGGTAGTGGCGGTAAGCCCCCGCGAACTCGAAGGTAACCTGGTCGTCGTCCGCGACCTGGCCGTGACCGGTGTGGTAGCGGACCAAGAGCGCCTCCTCGCCACCGCCCATGGGCCAGCGCCCGCAAGGAACGTCGCCGCCGCCCCGCAACATGGTGTTCAACATCTCACCGTAAATGGCACCGATCGACGCGCCCGGCACCGTCGCTTTGTTGGCGACCGCGAGCGCCCGGTCGGTGAGCGCGCCGGCACGACGCACGTATTCGAGCTCGGCCGGGCTTTTTACCAGCCGCAGGAGGCGAACCAGGTCGGAGGCATCGACGAGATCGCAGAAACCGCCCAGCGTCGCATCGACCAGCCTGCTCCGCTGCCCGGTGAGTCCATAGGCATGGTACTCGACGCCAAGGCGCTTGCCCCGGCAGCCATGGCTTTCCAGCATGTCGCGCACGTCCTCGGCCGGGTTGGCCGCCTCGCTGTCGTTCCAGATACGCACGTCCTCGATGACCGACGTCGCCCGCGCCTGGCGCCTGTCGGCGGAGCGGGTGACCAGCGCCAGGGCGCCGTCGGCGCCGAGGTACATGGCCTGGAACATCGAGAAGCCCGAGGTGTCGTAGCCGGTCAGGTAATACATGCTCTCCTGTCGGAAAATCAGCAGTCCGTCGAGCCCCGCGTCCGTCATCTCGTCGCGGGCACGTCTTTGTCGATGATCGAATTCCTCGCGCGTGAAGTGCAGTGCCATGACAAAGTTCCCTCGATATCGGCGTTTTCCGCGAAGCGTGGCGGGAGGCGGCGAAACAGGATAGGTCCCGGCCTGTCGTTGTCAACATTGCCGCTGGCAAGCTGATCGCGTAATCCGGCGCCGCCGTCGGGGAACCGTTACTCCGGCAAGCGCGGCACGACGCCGGCGCGCTCTTCCCGCAAGGTGGAGGTGCTGGTGCGGTCGTCCTCGCCCCTGCCGCGCGCCATCGCCTCGCGCAGCGCTTCGCTGAGCTTGCCCCGGTTTCGTGGACACCTGATCATTTGGGATGGAGGAGTCCACGATGTCCCGCAAACGAGCACCGTATCCGCATGCGTTCCGCGCCCAGCTTGTCGAACTGGTCCGGGCCGGCCGCACGCCCGAGGAGCTGAGCCGTGAGTTCGAGCCGACGGCACAATCGATCCGCAACTGGGTGGCCGCCACCGATTTGGCGGAGGGCCGCCGCACCGAAATCCTGACGGGCCGGGAACACGAGGAGTTGAAACGGCTCCGGCGTGAGAACCGGCGACTTCGTCAGGAGCGGGAGATACTGGCAAAAGCCGCGGCCTGGTTCGCACGGGAGTGAGCTTGCTCCGGTTTCGTGGACACCTGATCATTTGGGATGGAGGAGTCCACGATGTCCGAGGGCACACGGCGCGGATGTGACCACGGCCTCATACCGACCTGCGTTGAGTGCAACTCATCGCGGGTCGGCAAGCGCGACCGCGCGCCCGAGCTTATGCGAGGAAAAGCCCGCGTGGCGTCTGAACGCCAGACAACCCGCGATTAGTCCCTCTCATTGCGGGTTGGAATTAGGCGATTGGTAGCCGAGGCTGCTGAGAAAGTATGAGCTTGCCCCGGTTTCGTGGACACCTGATCATTTGGGATGGAGGAGTCCACGATGTCCGAGGGCACACGGCGCGGATGTAACCACGGCCTCAGTCGCTCGCTCGTCTGGGCGCGTTTGCGGCCGCTGGACCGATCCGCCAGTCCTTCGGGTCGCTTGATGCCGACATGCGTTGGCGAACCTCCAGCCACCAGCCCATGTTGGGTGGCCAAGCATCGAAGGTCGGCTCCTCGCTGAGCACGTGGGCCGCATGCAGGGCCCAGTGCGGATTGAAGAGCGCCTCGCGAGCGATGGCGATGAGATCCGCCTTTCCGTCCCGCAAGATCTTTTCGGCATGGTGCGGGTCCACGATCATACCGACCGCCATGGTCGGCATATCGGTGCCTTGCCTGACCGCATGGGCCAGCGGAACCTGGAAACCCGGTGAGGGCGGCCCCTTGGCGGCAAGGCTGAAGAGCGAATTCGGGCCCTTGATGCCGCCCGACGAGCAGTCGATGGCATCGATGCCGCGCGACCGCAGTTCTCGGGCCAACGCCACCGTATCTTCGATCTCTAGCCCGCCTTCCACCCGATCGATACAGGAGAGACGGAACAGGATCGGCTTCTCCTCCGGCCAATTACGGCGCAGCGCTTCGGCGATCTCGAGCGCAAACCGGTTGCGCCCGGCGCGGTCCTCGCCATAGGCATCGGTGCGCCTGTTGCCGATCGGCGAAAGAAAGGAATGGATGAGATAGCCGTGCGCCGCGTGCACGTCGAGCACATCGAAACCGGCCTCGTCGCAGCGTCGCGCGGCCTCGCCGAAGGCCGCCACAAGCGCTTCGATTTCGGGAATGGTCAGGGCATGTGGAGTCTGATAGCCCGGCGCCGAGGCCTCCCTGGTGGCGCTTACCGCTTGCCACGGCGGCTCGCCGCGCGCGTTATCCGTGGGGCCGAGCGGCTGCAACCCCTCGAAGGGGCGCTGGCGCGACGCCTTGGGCCCGCAATGCCCGATCTGCGCGGCGGGCACCGAGCCCTGTGCCCGGATGAAGTCGGCGACGCGCTTCAAGGGCGGGATATGATCGTCGGACCAGATGCCAGCGTCGGAATAGGTGCTACGGCCGCGCGGTTCCACGCATAACACCTCCGTGAAGACGGTGCCAAAACGTGCGATGGCGTACTTCCCCAGATGGACCATGTGCCAGTCGGTGTAACGTCCGTCCGGTCCGGTCATGTACATCTGCATCGGCGAGACGACCATCCGGTTGGGCAAGGTGACGCCGCGAAGAACGAAGGGCGAGAGGAGCTTGGCGGACATCTGCTTTCCCTTGGGCAAGTATTGGGAAAGTCTGCCATCTCCGTGTCCAACCCGCCAGCAGGCCATCTCCTCCGCCGGTTCGTCGACAGGCCAGCCGGTTCCGGGTAGACCAGAATCTGGCCGAGAAGCGGCTGCTCGACGGGATCAAGCATGACGTGTTCACCGATGCGGCGTTCGAATTGTTCCAGACCGAAACCGCGCGGCTTCCGCGGGAGTACGGGCTAGCGGCTCCTCCGCGTAGAGACGGGTGACATGAAGGCCCGGGTCCGTGCCGTCGCCATGGCGCACGGCGATATCGATATCCTCGCGGGCGCTCCGGCGCTGCAACAAGCGGTCGGTACCGGCCGCGATACGGTCCAGGGCATCCACCACGACCTCCAGATAGTCGCGCCCGGCCGCCGTGATCACCAGGCGTTTCGGCTCGGGTCGAAGAATTTCACCCCCAGTTCCGCCACCAACCCCTTCACCTGATGGCTGACGGCGCCCTGCGTGACGCAGAGTTCCTCCGCCGCCCTGATGAAGCTCTCGTGGCGGGCCGCCGCCTCGAACGCCCGCGGCCCATTGAGCGACCTCCCCCAGCCGCAATTCAACTCGGTCAGGCCGGAGAAATCATGCTTTGCGGACAAGCCCATGACCCATCATTTTCACCGATAACCGGGCCAGACCGGCGGGGTGGGATCATGGGAGACTCGGAAATGTCGGTGAAAACGTCGTCCGCCTCGCCATGCCGGGGCCCCCTGGCCGGTATCCCGGTATTGTTTCACCCGATCGGCGCCTGGCGCGAACGCTCGCGCCAACGCCTCGATTCGAGGGAGATGGACGACCGCTTGCCGAGGGATATCGGGATTTCACCTTCCCGACGAAGCCGCGAAACCGGCAAGCCGTTCTGGCGTCGACGGGCGGGGCGGGCGGGAGCGGGCGCGGGGGCCGGCGGGAAATCGAAGGGCCGGCACCGGAACCGATCATCGTTTGGTGTCGCCGTGACGTCATTTCACCACTGGCCGGTCCCGCGCCGGCCCCACCTCGCGCGCTGCGGCGGGGCGGGCGGGAGCGGGTAACCAGGCCGCCCCAGGCCGCGCCCAGGCCGCCCCCAGGCCGCCCCCAGGCCATGGGAAAGCCAACACCGAACCGGGTCCGAGCGAACGCCGCAAGCCCGCCCCCGGGACCCGATTGCCGGGCGAGGGGACCCATTCCGGGGTCGCGAACGCCCGGGACGCCGGCCCCGCAATCGCCCCGCCGGGCCCGCTACCGCGCCAGGGCGGGGCGACGCGGGGCGCGGTTAGCGGGCGCGGATAAAGCGTGGAAATCCGCGACTTTCCGCGCGCCGGGCGGTTCCCCCGGGGCGCCGCTCCGGCGCCGCCGCCGCCGTCTTGCGCCGGGCCGCGCCGGATGCCATGTCACGGTCATGGTAGTCACGTCCAACGGGCACTTGGCCCGCCACGCACGCGCCACCTCGACGCCGCCGGCGACGACGAGATGACGGCGTTTCCGCCCGACAAGGCCGAAAACGCGGCAAAAATAGGCGCAAGCCCCCTCGGCGCGGAATCAGGCCCCGGAGATCGAGGTCATGGCCGCCGGCCTCGAGGGCCGGCGGCGCGCGCCGTCTCAGGCCGCCCGCGCGATCGGTTCCGCTTCGCGGAGCAGGTAGCCCCGGCTCCAGACCGTGTCGATTTCGCAGCCGATCTCCGGAATTTCCGCCAGTTTCTTCCTGAGCTTGCAGATGAACACGTCGATGATCTTGATCCCCGGCACGTCCATGTCGGCGTAGAGATGGACCAGGAAGGCCTCCTTGGCGACGGTCGAGCCCTTGCGCCGCGCCAGCAGCTCGAGCATCGCGAATTCCTTGCCGGTGAGCGGGATTTCAAGCGTCCCCACCCGGGCAACCTGGCCGTCCAGATCCACCGTCATGGCGCCGACATGCACGAGCGAGGGGGGACGGCGTTTCGCGCGGCGCAGAACCGCCTTCAAGCGCGCCACCAGTTCGCGCCGATCGAAGGGCTTGGACAGGTAGTCGTCGGCGCCATGGCGGAGCATGTGCACCCGGGCGTCCGCGTCGGCGCGCCCCGAGAGCACCAGGGTCGGCGTGTCGACGCCGTCGGCCCTCAGCCGTTGGAGAACCTCGTTGCCGGGGAGGTCGGGCAGGTCGAGGTCGAGAACGGCGATATCGAAATCGAAATCGCGCGCCAGTTCGATCCCCTCCTCGCCCAATTCCGTCGTCACCACCTCGTACCCCTCGCGCACGAGCATCAGTTCGACCATCTTCGCCATGGCCGCGTCGTCTTCGATCAGAAGTACCCGCATGTCACTCTTCCCTCCCGGTTGTCCGCCTCGATGAGGCCCGGCCTCCGTGCGAGGCCGTTTCATCAGGTGATCGAAGATTTAAGACAATAAACTTTTTCTTCGTTAACAGCGGGAAACAATTATTACCGGCGCGGTCACCCTTTTCCCCAGGGCCGCCCGGCACCGGTGCCCGAGGCGGGGGGCCGGGGGATCACTCGGCCGGAATTGCCGGCCCGCACCGGCCATGGCGGCGCGTCGCCAGCAGACAGGCACCGGCCAGGAAGGCGAGCGCCGCGATGAGGTGGAAGGCGTTGGCGTAGCCGCCGCCATGTTCGACCACGAGGCCGAAGACCGGCGGGCCGGCGACGACACCGAGGAAAAGGAAGAACTGCCCGCCGCCGGTGGCCGCGCCGATTGCGCCCGGCGGCGCCAGCCGGGCGAATTCCGCCAGCAGCAGGCCCAGCACGCCATTCGTGCTGGCGCCCAGCACGACGGCCACCAGCGCGGTCAGCCAGAACGGCCAGGCGGGGGTGAAGAAGCCCATCGCGGCGATGCCGCCCGCCATCATCAGGCCGATCAGCCCCAGCAGCACCCAGCAGCTGGCGACCCGGCCGGCGATGGCGCCCCAGACGACGCGGGCGGGAATCGCGGAACCATGGATGATGGCGAATACGGCGCCGGCGAACTCGGTCGAGAGGCCGTTCTCCGCCGCCAGGTAGATCACCATGAAGGCCAGTATGGCCATCTGCACGAAGGTGTAGAGCAAGCCCGCCGCCGCCAGGATCGCCAGCGGCCGGCTGGCCACGACCACGCGGAGCGCTTCCGTGATGCCGGCGAGATCGATGCGGTAGCTCGGATCCCTGTCGTCGTCCAGCCCGGCGCGAAGCCGCTGCAGGCCCACCAGGGTCAGAACCGGGATCACCGCGAACGCCGCGAGCGCGATCCGCCAGTCATAAAGCGCCATCAGCGGCGGCAGCAGCAGGCCGGCCAGCATGCCGCCCATCGGCGTGCCGGTCTGTTTGATGGAGAAGACCAGGGGTTGCCAGTAGGGCGGCGAATGGCGGGCCAGAATTTGCGAGCCCGCCGGGTTCAACGGCCCCATCGCCGCGCCGATCACCATGGCGGCGGCCAGCACCACCGGCCACCAGGGCGCCGCCGCCGCCAGCAGCAGACCCATCGCCGCCGCCAGAAGGCAGGCCTGGCAGGTCCGGATGACGCCGAAGCGGCCCAGCACGCCGCCGGCACCGAGCCCCGAGGCCATGGCGACGGCGTAGAGCACGGCGGTGTAGATGCCGATGTTCGTCGCCTTCACGCCCAGCTCGGCCGAGGCCCGGACGGCGACGACCGCGCCGGCGAAACCGCACATGGTGCCGAAGGCCTGGATCGCCACCATCGTCGGCAGGGCGAGGGGAACCTTGGTGTCGAGAAGCTCGCGCATTACCCGCCCACTCGTCGCCGCGTCGGCCGCCGATCCGCGCGCTTGCCATCCCCTCGGGCCACCTCGGGGCCGCGCGCGCGCCTCACATCGCCGCCGCCGCCCCCATGGTGGTGCGGTGCATCAACCGGCGGTACGGCAGGTCGTAGTCGATGACCGCCTTGTGCTGCACCGTGCAGTTGTCCCACATCAAGACGTCGCCCGTCCGCCAGCGGTGGCGGTAGATGAACTCGGGCCGGGTGATGTGGTCGGCCAGCGCCTCGACCAGCGCCCGGGCCTCGGCCTCGTCGATGCCCTCTATCCCGGTGCAGTCGTCGCGCATGATGTAGAGGCTCTTCCGCCCGGTGCGGGGATGGCGGCGGACGATCGGGTGATTGACCGGCGGATGGCGGCGGATTTCGTCCTCCGTCACCTCCAGGTCGCGCTTGCGGCCGAGGAAATCGAAGATGCCGATGCGGCCGTCGAGCCGGCGTTGCATCGCCTCGGGCAGCGCCTCCCAGGCGAGCGCCGCGTTGGCGAACATCGTGTCGCCGAGGCCAAGGCCGTCCAGTTCCGGCACCTCGATCGCGTGCAGCATGGTGCCTCGCGGCGGCGTCGCCGTATAGGACATGTCGGAGTGCCAGCGCTCGCCCGCGCGGCGGATGCCGACCGGCTCGCCGTTTTCGGTGACATTGGAGACCACGACGATCTCGGGCGCGCCGGGCACGCTCCAGCGTTCGCCGAAGACGTTGAAGGCGATCTCGCCGAAGTGGCGCGTGAAGGCCACCTGCTGGGCGGGCGTAATGGTCTGGTCGCGGAAGAAGACGACGCCATGCTGGTCGAAGGCTCGCTCGATTTTATCCAGCTTTTCGGCCTCGATCGGCGCGGCCAGATCGACGCACCGGATCTCCGCGCCGACCGCCGCGCCGGTAGGGATGATGTCCATGGCTCTCCGCTCTCCAGCCCTCGCGTTTATCCTGAGAGAATACTCTTGCCATGACAGCAGCAAGATGACCAGTAGCGAAGCTGTCCCGCGGCACGGTTGCCCGACCACACGAATTAATAAGTCATTTGAATTTTGTCCGCTGAAATTGCCAAATGGTCCGATGGACTCTCAAGGTTTCAAGCTCCGACGCCGGCTCGCCGTCGCCATGCTCGCCACCGTCCTGATGGTCTTTGCATTACCATCCAACGGACAGCGAAACACCGTTCTGCTTGGTCTTCTCACCATGTTGAAGGAAGGCGACTTCGGCAGTTTGGAGAACGTTTTCCGCGCCCGTCAGGACGAGTATTTCGCCGACGAAGCGAACGCCGACGAATTCCGCGTGCGGTTCATGTACGGTATCTTCGAAGCGCACGAACGCGAGATCACCCGTCAGCTTGATCACTGGGTCGATGCTCACCCCGCTTCGCCGTTCGCGCTGATCGCGCGGGGCTGGCACCATTTCTATCTCGGCACCCAGGCGCGCGGCGGCGCCTGGGCCAAGGACACGCCCCGCCAGAAATTCGAGCAGATGGCGACGCACTTCCGGCGGGCGCAAGCGGACTTCAACCGCGCCATCGTCATCGAACCGAAGAGCATCGGCGCCTATACCGGCCTCGTCGAAATCGCGCGAATGAACGGTACGATGGCCTCGGCCGGACGCTGGTTCAACCAGGGCTTGGAGTTGCTGCCGCATAGCGAGGCTTTGCGTTTCGCCGCCTTCCAAGCCCTGGAGCCGAACTGGGGAGGCAGCATGGGGGCGATCAACCGGTTCGCCTCGTTGACCATCGAGCAGACCGGTAACAGCCCTAGATTCCAATGGGTAAAGGGCTATAAGGACTACGTCATCGCCCGCGCTTATCGCTTCGCCGGGCGAGCGAAAGAGGCCCTCGCGCACATCGACAAGGCGGTCTCGGTCGCGGGCGCCGGCTGGTATCGGTTGGAGCGGTCCTACATCAACACGGCACTTGGGGATTACGAGGCGGCGACAAAAGACGCGAAGACCTTCCTGCACTACGTACCACGCGACTTCTCCGCGACGTGGCAACTCGCCTGGATTTACCGGAAGCGCGAGATGTTCGATCTGGCGCTCATACACTACGACAGGGCGGTCGGGATGAAGGCCCACCATCCCAAACTACTGGTGGAACGTGCCTCCTTTCTGTGGCAGCTCCAACGCAGGGAAAATGCTCTGGCCGATATCGCCCTGGCACTGACCTACGCACCAACGGATGCCAATCTCTGGCACACCCAGGGCCATTGGCTCGACGCCAAGAAACGCCATGCCGAGGCCGTGCCGAGTTACCGGGAGGCGTTGCGCCTCGCGCCGGACAACGGAAATATCAACTACAGGCTCATGGTCGCCCTGGCGCGGCGGCACAGCTGCGAATACGTCCAAGCGGCACGGAGCTTCGTATCCGGCTGCACGAAAAACAGCTTCAAGCAACGACACTATTGCGACAAGACAGTCATATCTTTTACCCGTCACCGGATCCGAAAGGAAGCAAAGCGCTGCGAACCCTAGGATCCGCAATGAGAATCAGACAACGACGAAGTTTTGGCGAGGACCTCAACTCAGCAGCACCTCGATCGCGTGCAGCATGGTGCCGCGCGGCGGCGTCGCCGTATAGGACATGTCGGAGTGCCAGCGCTCGCCCGCGCGGCGGATGCCGACCGGCTCGCCGTTTTCGGTGACATTGGAGACCACGACGATCTCGGGCGCGCCGGGCACGCTCCAGCGTTCGCCGAAAACGTTGAAGGCGATTTCGCCGAAGTGGCGCGTGAAGGTCACCTGCTGGGCGAGTGTGATCCGCTGCTCGCGGAAGAAGACGACGCCGTGTTCGTCGAAGGCCCCTTCGATCGCGTCGAACGTCTCCGCCGCCAGCGATGTCGCGAGATCGACCCCGCGAATTTCCGCGCCGACCGCCGCGCCGGTGGGAATGATCTCCATGGCTCTCTCGTGGCTCTCTCGTTTCCCGTTGTTGCAACCACTGGTTCGCGCGACGCCAGTTGTGCCATGCCGCCGGGGTTGGAGCCAAGCGCCGCGAAAGTCTCGTCGTTGGCACGCCGGGTCCCGGCCCGTCGCACGCTCGGTCGTTCCGGTCGATTTCACGAATATTTCATGATGGTTTCGCGACGGCATGACGCGGACCGGTTAAACTTCAAATGTCGTACGCGTGGAGAACCCGCCCGCCATCGCTCTCCGAGCGCAACCCGGCGCGGGCGGGCGCGGGCATAACGGCTGAATGGGAAGTTCGGTAATGAAACGCATGGGTCCGGCCCTGGCTCTGCTGCTCGGTCTCGGTGGCTGCGCGCAGAGCATCAACGAAGGCCTCAATCGCCTGTCGAGCCATCCGGCGCCCGCGCCGGCGGTGGATTCGATCCGCCCGAACGGCCAAATCTATTTCGACAACGCGACTCTCCAGGGCACAGGCGCGGTCATCGACAAGGGCGACAATATTTCGATCACGATCATGTCGGCCTTCATCTGCGATTTTCGCGAAGGCCTTTTCGGCCTATTCTTCGACAAGACCAACCGAAACGCCGCGCCCTGCCGTGACGGCATCGGTGGCGACGGCGCGATCCAGGGTCAGGACCCGGCGACGCGCGGCGAGATCGCCATCCTCGCGAGCGTGAAGACGCCCAGTGGCGAGACCATCGTGCCCGCCGACGGCGCCTCGCAATACGATTTCGGCCGGGTGGTGTTCTACAACGAGGACATTCGGGAGACGGGGCAGCTGCTGAACAACGTCAACATCCCGATTCACGGTCCGATCAAATACGACAAGGGGCAGCTGGAACTGCGCCTGGCCGTGATCGAATTCGACGACGCCGAGGTCGCCCGCGCGAAGGAACTGCTGTCGAACCTGGCGTCGATCGGCGGTACCGCCTATCCGCCGAGCTCACCCATTCTGGGGGTCCTCAACCAACTGGGCCAAACCATCATCGCCACCAACAAGAACGACGTGGAATTGGCCTTCAAGATGACCTTCGATTCGCCGAGCAAGCTGTCCAAGGTCCACCGCGCGCCGCTGCGGGAGGGCTACTACGCCGTCATCCGCCACGAGAACGTAGCGAGGACGCGCCCTGGATGGCCGCGGCGGGCACGCCCCCCTTCGTCATTTGCACCAAAGTCGGCCGCTTGATGAAGCCCGGTTGCGAAAAAGAATATCGCGACCAGACCTGGATCCTCCTCAGAGTTTCCCGTGAAGACGCCGATGTCGCGGCGGCGCAGAACACCGGCCAGGCCATCGCCGAATTCCTGAAGGGACGGCAGATACGCGCGGGCGCCGACGTGAAGTCGCTGAGCGCGGGCTTCGGCCGCCTGAAAGACGCGATCTGCGAATTCAGCGATGACGCGGACGGGTGCAAGAAGTAGGCGGTCGACGACATCGCCAGGTTTTCTTTCGGGCGCGGATCGGCTAGAGCACGGAACTTCTTGAAGCACAGATCGGGAGATCGTCAGGCGCGAGCTTGCGATCATAAATTAATAATGGCATATTTCGTTATGGAATTTGGATCTGTAAGAGCTTGCGCCTTCACCACTGTCGTTGCACTCTCTGTCTTCTGGTCACCAGCCCGAGGCGGCGAGTTCGAGCCCCTCGGACCCTTGCAGATTCTCGACACCCTCAAGTTGTCGGACTTTTCCAAGCTGGAGACGATGCTGCGGGCTCGACAGAATGCGTTCGAAGCGGGGCAAATAAAAGAGTCCATTGCCACCAACCCATATCAATCCTTTAAAACAGCCATCCGGCCATCATCGATTCCCTAAATGAATGGAACAAGGCGTTCCCGAATTCCTACGCCGCGCTTCTGGCACGTGGAGTTCATCGTCTTCACCTGGCGCATACTATCCGTGGCGACCTATGGACCCGTGAAACGCGCCGTGAACGCTTTGCCAGAATGGCCCCTTATCTCACCGCCGCTGATAACGATCTGAATCTCGCTATTATCCTGAACCCCCGCTTGCCTGCCGGATATGCCGCGTTGATCAAATTGAAGAGTACTCAAGGCCGGCTTCGAGATATCACCGCCTGGATCAAACAAGCTCTCAAGACGTTCCCGAACAGCGTTATGATCAGAGGCTTGATCATTCACCGGCTGGAACCGAAATGGGGTGGCAGCCGGGCGGCGATCGATGCTTTTGCCAAGATGACGTTGGATCAGGTCGATGAACCTGATCGATTTTTGTGGGTCACCGGTTACCGCGACTATGTCATCGCAAGCCATCTCCGGTTCGACGGACAGCTAGACAAGGCCTTGAAGTCCGTAAACAGGGCCATATCAACGGCGTCCGGCGTCTCGTATCGGATGGAGCGTGCGAAAACCCATGCTTAGATGGACAATTTGGATGCGGCACTCGACGACATGGAGGCCGTCATCGAGTTTGATCCAGACGATCCGTACGCACTGTCTTACCGCAGCCAGATTCACCGTAAACGAAAGAACTTTGAACAGGCATTGCGGGACCTATATCGAGCAGTCATCCTCGATCGATTGAACCCTCGATTCTTACGTGCGCGAGCGTTTGTATACCATCGTCTTGGCGAAGATAATAAGATTCTTCCAGACATTCGTGACGCATTAGTTTATGATTTCGATGACGCTGGTCTTTGGGCCTACCGAGCGAGGCTCCATAATAATAATAATAAAGAGCAGGAAGAGGCGGTTTCAACTTACCGTAAAGCGATCCAGTATGATCCAGAGAACGGTGACTATTGGTACCACCTCACACACTTGTTACATGACATGAAAGATTATAAATTTTTTTAAAAGCAGTCAAATGTTCCGTGGATTGTGTCCGAAAAAACGAAGAGAAGGCTCCTTTGTTTGTGATAGTGGTATGGCAAAAATGGGTGATTATCCCCTTTTATCATGTCATGAAACTACCTATATTAAAGGGGTTAGGAGACATGAGATGCCCAAAGTCCCTACCGTTTACGACTTCATGAAACGCTTTCCAGACGACGACGCATGCCTTGAGCATGTTATGCGCCTCCGCTATGGCGAGACGTTCGATTGCCCTTCCTGTGGTCGCAACGGCCGTTACAGCCGCATCAAAAAACGCCCCGTTTACCAGTGCTCCTACTGCTCGCATCAGATTTCGCCGAAGGTCGGAACGCCGTTTCAGAAGAGCCGGACTCCCCTGCAAAAATGGTTCTATGCCATTTTCCTGTTCACCACGACGCGGCACGGCGTATCGGCGAAGGAAATCCAGCGGCAAATCGGCGTGACCTACAAGGCCGCGTGGCGCATGGGCCATGAAATCCGCAAGTACATGGCCGACGTTGACGGCGATCCGATGCTTGGAGGTCATGTCGAAGTCGATGAAACCGTGATTGGCGGCCGGCGCAAGGGCGGCAAGCGCGGTCGGATGGGCGAAAACAAGACCATCGTTTTCGGGATGCTGGAGCGTGGCGGCGACGTCATGACCCGCGTGGTGCCAGACGTCCAGCGGGATACGCTTGAGCCGCACATTAAGGAAAACGTCGCCCAAGGCTCGACCATCAGCACGGACGAACTGAAGTCCTACAACAAGCTTCCCAAAGCGGGCTACGAGCATGGCTCGGTCAACCATAGCGCCGAGCAATGGCGCCAAGGCATTCACTACACCAATTCGCTCGAAGGCTATTGGTCGATCTTCAAGCGGTCGATCCGCTCGACGCATGTCCATGTCAGTCGGAAACATCTCGATAAGTACCTCGGGGAATTCGAGTTTCGTCACAATCTTCGGAAAGACCCGGAGTTGATGTTCGACGTGCTGGTGATGGCTTTTTGACCATCCGCCCGAGGATGTCATCGAATACTCCCATGTCCCCATCGGCTGGGTGTTCGGCCGCGAACTGATCCAGTCGGCCGAGTTTCCTGGCCTCTTCAAGGCTGAGATATTTACCGCGCGCCATCGCCCTCAATCTCATGCTCATTTGCAGATACCATTCTGCTGGCGAAATAATGCGACCCCCGGAAAATTACACTAGCTCCTTCATTTAGAAACGCCGAAGAAATATTACCTCGCTCAATATCACTTAAATTGGACTCATGGTAAATATACACTCGGCCTGTAAACAACAAACCGGATGAGGCAACAGCCGATGATTCTCCTGGGCCCCCTCCTTCTACCTCTATTTTGCCCCGCATTTCGCCCATCATTTGCCCATATTGGCCAGAAAGATGCACAGCTAGACTGTATGCTTCGCGGGAATATGGCAGAAAGAAACACAGGAATATAGAGTTCTCTGCGAAATTCATACATACCTTTGCCGATATCTTATGGGCGCCACCCTCGCTTGCACTAATGGTGTATTCTCTGTTCATTCGCAGGGTGTTATTAAAGTCTTCTTTAAACAAATCACTTATTTGGCGTCTTCGGATATCTGAGTCGGACCCGGTCGCTGAATAGCTGTGGACTCTGGCTCGGCTGAATCGCCCTCAAGTATTTTCTCGGGGACGTCAACAATCCTCGGCGGCAATTTGGTTACGCCCCAGTTACGCAATTCTTTGAGTGTTAAATGCAAATCACGGAGAGAGTGGCCGGAATCAGGGGCATTAGTCTGCTTTTGGTGATCTTCACGCCACGCCAGATGAGATATCACCCCCACCTCGCCACAGATATACACCCCCACAAAATGCGAGGGAGATGAAAAATGCTACACCAAACCGCAAAGCCTCAACCCATGTTTCTGAAGGCACCGCCATCATTTGGGATGCGGGACGCCAGCGCCGGATAGATCAAGGGCATTAAGGATCGCCGCCCAGCGCATCGGCTCGTCAGGCGTGGCACGCCGCGATCTCAATCAGGCCCGCCGCGTGAGACAAGATGCAGATATAGATCAAGGGCATTAAGGATCGCATTAATAAAGCGGATGCCAAGGGCATTAAGGATCGCATTAATAAAGCGGATGCCGAGAGCGGTTGCGACCACACCCCCAGCCCAAAAAAGAAGGCTCAATTCGTGAAACGTATGCATTTGTGATAGAATGCTCGGAACGTCAGGAGGTTGGGTCATGGACGGCAAGGGTTTCCAGGTGTGGCTTTCGGCGGCGCGCGGGCTGACGCGCGTGCAGCGGCACGAGGCGCTCGCGGTGCTGTCGGGCCGGAGCGAAGGCGAGGCATCGAAGGCCGCGATCGAGCTTGGTGTGGACGAGGCCCGGCGCTGTCCGCACTGCGCGAGCGAAGGGGCGGTTTCGCGCGGTATGGCGCGGGGTCTGCGGCGCTACCAGTGCAAGGGCTGCGGCAGGACCTTCAACGCGCTGACCGGTACGCCGCTGTCGGGCCTGCACCACAAGGAACGCTGGCTGTCGTTCGGGGCGTCGCTGGCGGAGGGGGAGACGGTGAAGGCCTCGGCGGCGCGCTGCGACGTGGCGGTGAGCACGGCGTTCCGCTGGCGTCACCGGTTTCTGGCGGCGGCGCGGAGCGATTCGGAGGTGCTCAAGGGGATCGTGGAAGCGGACGAGACCTACGTCCTGGAGAGCCGGAAGGGCGCGCGCGGGCTGGGACGCAAGGCACGGCGGCGGGGCGGCAAGGCGAAGAAGCGCGGCCTCTCGCGCGAGCAGGTGCCGGTTCTCATGGCGGCGGACCGGAGCGGGACGACGGTGAGCGCGGTGCTGCCCAGGGTCGACGCGGCGGCGCTCACGGCTGCTCTCGACCCGGTGGTCGCGAAGGACGCCCTGCTGGTCTCCGACGGTGGCGCGAGCTATCCACCTTGCGCCGCCGCGCTCGGGGTGAGCCACGAAGCACTCAACCGCTCGATGGGGGAACGGGTTCGGGGCGATCTGCATGTGCAGACGGTGAACAGCCGCCACAGCCGGTTGAAGGACTTCCTGCGTCCCCGCCGCGGCATCGCCACCCGCTATCTGGACAACTACCTGAGCTGGCTCCACCTCGTCGGCCTCGCCCCCGGCGCCAATGACCGAGCCTGCCTCGCCGCCGCCGTAACAAGGTGCCGCATACAATTCACGAATTGAGCCAAAAAGAAACGTCCCAGCAGCGCTCCGCTCAGCAATCTGACAGTTCTGCCCCGCCCCTCACGCGAGTCCGCATCATAGCTCGCGTCGGAACATGACGCTAGGGGATAATCGCCCAAAAATGTTCGCCCGAATGGCCACAAGGGCCGACTTCAAGGAACGGTGCCACAAGGCCGAGTAGGCCACGCTTCGACCCAAAGCCGCTATTCGACTCAGTCGGCGCCGGCCACGGTTTTCGACGCGCGCGAACTCCTTCCGACGTCGACATCGCCGGCTTGTCATACCTCCCGCGCCGTCGACCAATTGTCCTTGCGGAAGAACGCGTCGAAGACCGAATTGCGAGGCACGCGCGCCCGTTAAGAGATAACCGAGCATCCTGGCCCGCACCGTTATCTCGACCTTCACCAGTGGCGCCCACCCGACCGCGACACTCGCCCCCGGGTTTCGTCGCCGAGATCGACATCCTCGAAGGACGGCAAGGTCGCCCTCGGCGCGTTTCCTTTCGGGCGCGGATCGGTTACGCGGGCAGCGAGTGGCTCGGCAGTTTGGCATTGGAACGACGACATGCGCGCCTCCCTCGTGATTTCCGCCCTGGTGGCGGTGCTGGTCGGCTTCGGCGGTTCGGTCGCCGTCGTGCTGGCGGCGGCGGACGCGGTCGGGGCGACACGGGCGCAGACCACGTCCTGGGTTGCCGGGCTCTGTCTCGCCATCGCCCTCTCGACCGCGATTCTCTCCATCCGCCACCGGCTGCCGATCGTGACGGCCTGGTCGACGCCGGGAGCGGCGCTGATCGCCACGACGAGCGGCATCGATTTCGAAGCGGCGGTGGGTGCGTTCGTGTTGGCGGCGGTGCTGATGGTGCTGACGGCGGCGTTCCGGCCACTGGCCCGGATGATCGAGCGGATTCCGACAGCCGTCGCCTCCGCCATGCTCGCGGGCGTGTTGTTCGGCTTCGTCGTCGCGATCTTCGATCATGTGACGGGCGTGCCGGCCCTGGTGCTGCCGCTGCTCGCGCTCTTCGTCGTCGCCTGTTTGTTTTCCCCGGCCTGGGCAGTGCTGGCGACGTTGGGCCTGGGCGTCATTCTCGCCCACATGCTGGGCCTGACCGATCCGATGGAGGGGTTCCGCGTCTCCTCTTTCGACGTCGTGAGGCCACGCTTCGATCCGGCCGTGTTGATCGGCCTCGGCCTGCCGCTCTATCTCGTTACCATTGCCTCGCAGAACCTGCCGGGCTTCGCTGTCCTGCGGGCCGCCGACTATCCGGTGCCCTCCCGCCCGATCCTTGCGGTAACCGGCTTGCTCTCGCTGATCACGGCACCCGCCGGCGCGCACGCCACCAACTTAGCGGCGATCACCGCCTCGATCTGCACCGGCCCCGACTGCCATCCGGACAAGGACAAGCGCTGGCTCGCCGGCCCGATCTATGCTGCGGGCTATGTGCTGCTCGCGCTCTTCGGCGCTTCGCTCGTAGTCCTCTTCACCAGCTTTCCGCAGGCGCTGATCGTCACCATCGCCGGCGTGGCGCTGGCCGGGCCGCTGGTCGGCGCGCTCGCCACCAGCCTAGCAAGCGAAGGCGACCGCTTCGCGGCCGGCGCCACCTTCGCCGTTACCGCCTCCGGAATCACGGCCTTCGGCATCGGCGCGGCGTTCTGGGGTCTCGTCGCGGGGCTGGCGCTGGTGGGACTGGATCACGCCCGCGCCCGGTGGCGGGCGGGGCCGTGACCGCCGGGCCAGCGCCACCGGTATCTTGCGGACGGTCGTTATCGCCCCGATGATCGGCGATGTCATGGATAGGGAAATCAAATACATGTTTCGCGTCGTAACCGTTATCGTCGCCATCGCGTTCGCCGTTCCCGCCGCCGCCGAGGACATCGTCGCCCACATCGTGAACTCGCCGGTGTCGGCGGCGGGTCTGGTCCGGGGGGCGCCGGTCGGGGTCAGCGTCCTGTTGCAATCGGCGACGGCTCGCGGCATCGAGTTCATGGACCCGAACGTGGTCGGCCATGGCGTGGCACCGGGCGGCCGGGTCGAGGTCGAGCTGGTGGCCGGTTTCGAGCGGATCGCCGAGGTGCCGCTGTCGCAGGACAGCTTCATGGCGATGACCGGCGCGGCGCAGCAGGGCCTCCACGGCAAGGCGGTCGGCTACACGGTCGACCAGGGCGGCAACGAAAACACCTATGTCCTGACGCCGACCAAGCCCGCGGGCCTGCCAGCGCCGACGCTTCTCTCGCCCGCCCCCGGGGCCAAGGGCGACCCCGTGCGCCAACGCGGCATCAAGCTGTTCCATGTGGGCCTTTTGCAAAGCGCCTTCCGCAACACGGGCGCCTCGGGCGCGGTCGCGGTCCGCTTCCTCGATTCCGCCGGCCGGATCACGCGGTCCGGGCACGCCACGGTCGACTTCATCGACGAGCCGGTGCCGCAAATCCACCCCAACAACTTCCCCGACGGCCGGCGCGCGCACGATTGGCAGGTCGTGAAACCGGGCCAGACCGTCGGCATCGCCCCCGGCACCCTGCCGTTGCCGGTCATGCTGTTCGCCGCCGCCAAGGGGGTTCCACCGGCCGAGATGGACAGGTTCACGACCGGCATCCTCGGTGTCGGCGTCGTCTCGGTCCGCGAAATCCAGCTCTCCGGCTTCCAGATGCCCGCCGCGCTCGCCCGCTACAACGGCGGACTGATCCTGCGGGACGCCAACGGAGACGGCCGCCTCGACCCCAAGGCGGACAAGATCATCGGCGGCGTCATCGGCCGGGCGCCGGCCGGCGCCGGCGGCATGTCGATCCGAAGCCTCCGCTTCCACGGCGCCCAGGATCTCTCGCGCCCGTCGGCGGCCTATCATTCGAAGTTCGGCGACATCTTCGGCGGCGCGGTTGCCCTGCTGCAATTCACCGCCGGCGACAAGCCGGGCCTCTACCGCCCGACCTTGGCGCTGTTGAGCGATCCCGAAGACCTCGGAAGCCCGGATGGGTCTTCGTATACCTATACGATCTTGGTGAAGTAAGGCGATTTGCCCCAGCCTGGGCGCGCGTTCGATATCGATGGCGTGTCCGGGCTGGAGACGATGGGGCGGAGAAGCTCCCCAGGCCGATTCCGCCGCTCGCGGCTGACCTAGAACGGTATCTCGTCGTCCAGGTCGCCACCGCCACCCTGGCCGCCACCCTGACCGCCGCCGCCGCCCTGCTGGCCACCGCCGCCCTGGCCGCCACCACCACCACCGCCGTAGTCGTCCTCGCCACCGCCCTGGCCACCGCCACCACCGAAATTGTCTTGGCCGCCGCCGCCAAAGCCGCCCTCGCCGCCGCCGCGCGTATCCAGCATGGTCATCTCGCCCCGGTAGCGCTGGAGCACGATCTCGGTCGTATAGCGCTCCTGGCCGGATTGGTCGGTCCATTTGCGGGTCTGTAATTGGCCCTCGATATAGATCTTGGAGCCCTTGCGCAGGTATTGCTGGGCGATGCGGCCGAGATTCTCGTTGAAAATCACCACGCGGTGCCATTCCGTGCGCTCGCGCCGCTCGCCGCTCTGGCGGTCCTTCCAGTTCTCCGAGGTCGCCATGTTCAAATGCACGATCGGGTCGCCGTTCTGGGTGTTGCGCACCTCCGGGTCGCGCCCGAGATTGCCCACCAAAATCACCTTGTTGACGCTGCCCGCCATGCTCTCCCCCAGGGTTGTCCGGTCTGTAGCGCGATCTGTTTTCCGGTCCCGCGCCGCCCGCCCGGCCGATTCGCTCATGCCCATAATAGGCCCTCCCTTGCCCTTCCCGCCAGCCGGCAATAGCTGCTATGGAATGGTTCGCGGGCACGTCGAGGTGGGACGGCAGGCCGCGCGGCCTATTTCGATCTTTTGGCACGGCGGTCGTCGACGGCGACCGTCGCATGATGGTACGGCGGGCATGCAAAAACACATTTCGGTTCGCGGCGCGCGCGAGCACAACCTGAAGGGCGTCGATGTCGACATCCCGCGCGACCATCTGGTGGTGATCACCGGCCTGTCGGGAAGCGGCAAGTCCTCGCTCGCCTTCGACACCATCTACGCCGAGGGCCAGCGCCGCTATGTCGAGAGCCTGTCGGCCTATGCGCGCCAGTTCCTGGAATTGATGCAGAAGCCCGACGTCGACCATATCGAGGGCCTCTCGCCCGCCATCTCGATCGAGCAGAAGACAACCAGCCGCAATCCCCGCTCCACCGTCGGCACGGTGACGGAGGTCCACGACTACATGCGCTTGCTGTGGGCCCGGGTCGGCATTCCCTATTCGCCGGCGACCGGCCTGCCGATCGAAAGCCAGACGGTGAGCCAGATGGTCGACCGGCTGATGGCGATGGCGGAGGGGACGCGCCTCTACCTGCTGGCGCCGATGGTGCGCGGGCGCAAGGGCGAATACCGCAAGGAGATCGCCGACCTGATGAAGCGCGGTTTCCAGCGGGCCAAGATCGACGGCGCCTTCCATCTTCTGGAAGACGCTCCGGCGCTGGACAAGAAGCGCAAGCACGAAATCGACGTGGTGGTCGACCGGGTGGTGCTGCGGCCCGACCTGGAGGCCCGTTTGGCCGACAGCCTGGAGACGGCGCTGGGCCTCGCCGACGGCATCACCATCGCCGAGGATGCGGACACCGGCGAGCGGGTGATCTTCTCCGCCCGCTTCGCCTGCCCCGTCTCCGGCTTCACCATCGACGAGATCGAGCCGCGCCTCTTCTCCTTCAACAATCCCTTCGGCGCCTGCTCGGCCTGCGACGGACTGGGCCACGAGGCTTATTTCGAGGCCGACCTAGTGGTGCCGGACGCCGACAAAACGCTCCGCAAGGGGGCGATCGCGCCCTGGGCCAAGTCGACCTCGCCCTACTACATGCAGACCCTCGACAGCCTCGCCCGGCACTACAAGATCTCCATGACCGAGTCCTGGCGCGAACTGCCGGAGAAGGCGCGGCAAGCGATCCTCTTCGGCTCCGGCGACGAGCCGGTCACCATGCGCTACGACGATGGACTGCGCGCCTACAAGACCGAGCGGCCCTTCGAGGGCGTGATCCCGAACCTGCAACGGCGCTGGCACGAGACCGACAGCGCCTGGCTGCGCGAGGAGCTGGAGCGCTATCAGGGGGTCACCGCCTGCGCCGCCTGCGGCGGCAGCCGGCTGAAGCCGGAGGCGTTGTCGGTGAAGATCGACGGCCGGCATATCGGCGAGATTTCCGCCCTGTCGATCCTCGGCGCGCGCGACTGGTTCCGCGCGCTCGACGGCAAGCTCGACGCCAAACGGACGGAGATCGCCGGGCGCATCCTGAAGGAGATCAACGACCGCCTGGGATTTCTCGTCAACGTGGGCCTCGAGTACCTCACCCTCTCGCGCCATTCGGGCACGCTCTCGGGCGGAGAGAGCCAGCGCATCCGCCTCGCCTCGCAGATCGGCTCGGGCCTGACGGGCGTGCTCTACGTGCTGGACGAGCCCTCGATCGGCCTGCATCAACGCGATAACGCCCGTTTGCTGCAAACACTGGTGGAGCTGCGCGATCTCGGCAATACCGTTATCGTCGTCGAGCATGACGAGGAGGCGATCCGCGCCGCCGATTACGTCATCGACATGGGCCCCGCCGCCGGCCAGCACGGCGGGGAAGTCGTCGCTACCGGCACGGCGGCGGAGATCATGGCCCAGCCAGCGAGCCTGACGGGACAGTACCTAGTCGGACTACGGCAGATTCCGCTCCCCAAACAGCGCCGCAAGGGCCATGCCCGCCAGACGCTGACCGTGCGCGGCGCACGCGCCAACAATCTCGACAATGTCGACGCGACCATCCCGCTGGGCGCCTTCGTCTGCGTCACCGGCGTCTCCGGCAGCGGCAAGTCGACCCTTATCATCGAGACGCTCTACAAGGCGCTCGCCCGTTTCCTGAACGGCGCCCGGGACGCGCCCGGCGGCTTCGAGACCATCGAGGGGCTGCATCATCTCGACAAAGTGATCGACATCGACCAGTCGCCGATCGGCCGCACGCCCCGCTCCAACCCCGCGACCTATACCGGCGCCTTCACGCCGATCCGCGACTGGTTCGCCGGCTTGCCCGAGGCGAGCTTGCGCGGCTACAAGCCCGGCCGCTTCTCCTTCAACGTCAAGGGCGGGCGGTGCGAGGCGTGCAAGGGCGACGGCCTGATCAAGATCGAGATGCACTTCCTGCCCGACGTCTACGTCACCTGCGACGTCTGCCAGGGCCGGCGCTACAACCGCGAGACGCTGGAGATCGCCTTCCGCGGCAAGTCGATCGCCGATGTGCTGGACATGACGGTGGACGAAGGCGCCGAGTTCTTCCGCGCCGTGCCGACGGTGCGCGACAAGCTGGTGACGTTGCAGCGGGTGGGCCTGGGCTATATCCATGTCGGCCAGCAGGCGACGACACTTTCGGGCGGCGAGGCGCAGCGGGTGAAACTGGCCAAGGAGCTGTCGAAGCGAGCCACCGGGCGCACCCTCTATATTCTCGACGAGCCGACGACCGGCCTGCATTTCGAGGACGTGCGCAAACTGCTGGAAGTGCTGCAAGCGCTGGTCGAGTCCGGCAATACCGTGGTGGTGATCGAGCATAATCTGGAGGTGATCAAGACCGCCGACTGGATCCTCGACCTCGGCCCCGAGGGCGGCGACGGCGGCGGCCGGATCGTCGCCGAGGGCACGCCGGAGGCGGTGGCCGTCGCGCCCGGGAGCCACACCGGTGGCTACTTGGCGGCGATCCTCGGGCGCCGGGCGCCGGGCGGGGCCAGGGCCGGGAAAACGCCCAAACGGGCCAATGGCGCCGCCACGAAGGCCAAATCGACCCGCAAAGCCCGGGGCCCGGCTCGCGCGAAGCGGGGCGAGGCCCGGTCCGGGGCCGCGGGCTGAGGAATGTCCCTTGAACCGGCTGGCGCGAAACAGCTGCAGTTCTCCGTCACCTTCCAGCCGCGGGAAGACCGGCTGCTGCTGCGCGGCGGTTTTCCCGACGGCACGGAGATCCAGATCCTGCTGACCCGGCGGCTGACGCGCGGCATGCTGAAGCTCGTCGACCAGGTCGCGACCCGCCTGGTGCGGGGCGACATTCCCGACCCGGCGACGCAAGCGAAGGTGGCTGAATTCACCCGCGAGGCGGCGGTACAACAGGCGGACTTCGGCCAAGCCTACCAAACCGGCCAGGTCCATCCCGCGATGGCCGACGGCCCCCGGCTGGTGAACACGCTCTCGATCACGCCGCAACCGAAAGACCGCCTTGCCCTCTCCTTCACCCTCGATCAGGGGGAAAAACTTTCCTTTTCCCTCGGCAACGATCATCTTTGGGGCCTGATCGACCTGATCGCCCGCCAGGCGGCCCAGGCGGAATGGGACCTGGCGCCGGCGCCCATCGGGGCGACGCTCGAGGACGCGCCCAAGGGTCCGGTGAATTGAGCCCGCCCCTGGGCACCCAGACGCAACCGAGGACGACACCATGGCCGCCACGCCACGACCGCCGGCCTATCGCCGGCCCGAGTTCATGGACGGCCGCGAGGCGCGCGGCCTCAGGATTCTGGCCGAGTATCTGGAGCCGCTGCAGCGTTTCCGCCAGCATGAGGTGGACGCCACGATCGTCTTCATGGGCTCCGCACGCACGCCCGAGCCCGAACGAGCCGCCGAGGCGCTGGCCGAGGCCCGGGCCGGCAACGGCGACCTCGCGCGCGCCGAGGAAGCCGTGGCGATGGCCGAATACTATGCCGCGGCGCGGGCACTCGCCCGCCGCCTGACGCACTGGTCCCAGGACCTCGCCGACGGGCGGCATTACGTCGTCTGCACCGGTGGCGGTCCGGGGATCATGGAGGCGGCGAACCGGGGCGCGGACGATGCCGGCGGGCGCAGTATCGGGCTCGAGATCTCGATCCCCGTGGCGGAGTTCGAGAATCCCTACCTGACGCCGGATCTCGCCTTCCGTTTCCACTATTTCTTCATGCGGAAATTCTGGTTCAGCTACATGGCCAAGGCGATTATCGTGTTTCCCGGCGGCTTCGGCACGCTGGACGAGCTGTTCGAACTGTTGACCCTGATCCAGACCGGCAAGATCCGAAAACGGCTGCCGATCGTGCTGTTCGGAACGCGTTACTGGCGGGAGGTGGTGGATTTCGACGCCCTGGTGCGCCACGGGACCATTTCGGCGGGGGACGAGAACTTGGTGTTCCGAACGGATTCGATCGACGAGGCCTTCGCCTTCGTCACCGGGGAACTGGACGGCGCCGAGCCTGGCGATCCAAGGACGAACCCCTGAACGCACGTCGGCTTCTCGTCGCACCGCCTCGCTCCAGCCGGGCGTCTTCATTTCCCCGAAGCCGCATCGGTGTGAAAAAATACGGAATCGCGGCGCAACGCCGCCCGAGGAGATCGCCCGTGCGGCACGAAACACAGGTCGCCATCGCCCGCCGGCTGCTCGACTGGCGGGGTCGCAACCAGACCCAGGTCGACCCGCCCGTCATGGCAAATCCGGTCTCCGACTATCTGGACCCGGACCAGTTCGCGGCGGAAAAACAGAGGCTTTTCAACGAACTGCCGATCGTCGTCGGGCTCTCCGCCCAGCTAGCCGGGCCAGGTGCGTTCCTCGCCAACGACGATTGCGGCGTGCCGATCCTCGTGGTGCGTCAGGCCGACGGGGGCTTGCGGGCCTTCATCAACGCCTGCCGCCATCGCGGCACCCTGCTAGTCGAGGCGGGGCGCGGGCAATGCGAGCGCCAGTTCGTCTGCCCCTATCACAACTGGAGCTATGGCCACGACGGGGCGCTGGAGACGATCCCGGGAGAGTTTGGCTTTCCCGAGTTCGACAAGGCGACCCGCGGCCTGGTATCGCTCGGCGTGGCGGAACGCTTTGGCATGATCTGGGTACTGCCGACACCGGACGCCGACCTCGACCTCGACAGCTACCTGGGCACGCCCTTGAGCGAGGAATTGGCGAGTTACGGTTTCGAGGGCTACCACCCCTTCCAAGTGACCCGCATTCCGGCGGCGATGAATTGGAAGCTGCTCTACGACACCTTCCTCGAGTTCTATCACGCCTCCTTCACCCATGCCGCGACGCTGCGCCACCTGATGGCACCCAACCTGGTGCACTTCGAGGCGCTCGGCCCGCACTACCGCATGGTCGCCGCCAAGCGCTCGATCGGCGAGCTGGAAAATCAACCGGAAGCGACGTGGAACCTGCTGGACCACGCCGTGGTCTCCTACGCGATCTTCCCCAACCTCGCCATCAACTTCCACGGCGATCACGTTGCTTTCTATAGGGTTTTCCCCGATTCCAACGCCATCGACGGAAGCTACTGGGACTTCGACATGCTGACGCCGGAGGCGCCCCGGAACGCCAAGGCCCGACGATACTTCGAGAAGAACTTCCACTATGTGATCGACACCGGCGCCGAGGACGTGGCGATGGGCGAACGGATCCAGCGCACGCTCGCCTCCGGCGCCAACGAGCACGTCCTCTTCGGCGGCTTCGAGCCGATCCTGACCTGGTTTCACGGGGAGGTCGCGCGCCATGTCGGTGGCCCCGGCCCCGCGCCGCTTGCCTGATCAGAGCAGGGCCGCGAACCAGAGCGGCATCGAGAGGATGGCCACGAGGGTGGAGAGCGCGATGATCGCCGCCATCATTTCGCCGTCGCCGCCCAACTGGCGGGCCAGGATGTAGGCGGCCGGCGAGGACGGCAGGCAGGCGTAGACGATCAGGCTCGCCCGCGTCACGCCCTCGATGCCGATGAGGTGGGTCAACAGCAGCATGCACGCGGGCGCCAGGGCGAGCTTCAGGCCGGTGGCGGCGAGCGCCGGGGCACCGATCGACCGGGAGGAGGCGAGATCTATGCCGGCGCCGACGGCCAGCAACGCCAGCGGCAGGGCCGCGTCACCCAGGATGTCCAGCACCGGCGCCGCCGGCCAGGACAGGCCGACGCCGGCGAGGTTGAGCGCGACGCCCGCCAGCACCGAGACGATCAGCGGATTGGTGGCGATGCCGCGCGAGATGGAGAAGACGCTCGGCCGGCGGCCCCGGGCGAAGACGGCGAGGGCCGCGACCGAGATGACGTTCGCCGTCGGCACCGCGATGGCGGTGACGACGGAGAACAGCGTGACGCCCACGGCGCCGTAAAGCCCTCCGGAGACGGCGAAGCCCGCATAGGTGTTCATCCGGATCGCCCCCTGGAGGAGAGAGCTCAAGGCTGGTCCGGGAAGCCTCAGTAGCTTGCCGAGCAGCAGGCAGATGCCGATCTGCAGGGCGAACAGGCCGAATATCGCGCCCGCCATGGGCAGGACGTCGAGGTCGGCGAGGTCGGCGCGGGCCAGCGTGCGGATCAGCAGCGCCGGGAAGACGACGTAATAGACCAGGCGATCCAGGATCGGCCAGAATTCGCCACCGGGAAAGCGCCGCCAACGCAGCGCCCAGCCGAGCGCGATGACCAGGAAGATCGGCGCCAGGGTCAGAACCGAGGACGGCATTCAGGCGTCGCCGGTCAGGAACGAGAGATAGTCCAGCGCGCCTTGCAGGATGTAGGCGGCGGCGAGCTTGTCCACCAGTTCGGCGCGGCGCTGGCGGGTGGTGTCCATCTCGTCGATCAGCATGCGTTGGACCGCCTGCGTGCTCATCCGCTCGTCCCAAAGCGCGATCGGCAGGTCGCGCAGCGCCAGCAGGTTCTGGGCGAACTGCCGCGTCGCCTGGCAGCGCGAGCCTTCGGTGCCGTCCATGTTGACGGGCCAGCCGAGCACCAGGCCGCCGACGCCGCGCTCGTCGGCGATGGCCAGGAGCTTCGCCGCGAGATCGCGAAACTTGCCCCGGGCAAGGGTCTCCAAGGGCGAGGCGACGCGGCGGGCCGGGTCGGAAATGGCGAGCCCGACGGTCTTGGCGCCGACGTCGAGGCCGAGCAGCCGGACCCCGGATCGAAGCGCTCCGGCGAGGTCCGCCGTCTTGTCTAGCAGCATGGCCGGTGATAGGTTCCGCGCGCCTTCACGCCCGTTATTCGGGACCGCGCGCGCCCGGCGCCGCCGGATCGCTGAATGGCGTGAAACTCGCATCCCATGACGAAGGGAACGTCGCACATGTCGGTCGACAAGGCCACCGTTCGCCGCATCGCGCATCTGGCGCGGATCGGCGTCGGCGAGGAGGAGCTGGAGGGGCTTGCGGGCGAGCTCTCCAACATCCTCGCCTGGATCGAGCAGCTGCACGAGGTCGACACCGAGAACGTGCCGCCCTTGGCGAGCGTCATCCACGCCGAACTCCGCCCCCGCGAGGACGTGGTGAACGACGGCGGCCAGTCAGACGACGTGCTGGCCAACGCACCCGAGCGCCACGGCGACTTCTTCGCCGTGCCGAAGGTGGTGGAATGAGCGGCGGCGAACTCGCCGGCCTCGCCATCGCCGAGGCGCGCCGGCTGCTGGACGGGCGGGAGATTTCCTCGGCCGAGCTGACGGCCGATTGCCTGGCGGTGGTCGACCAGGCCGACGATTTGAACGCCTTCACGTTGAAGACGCCGGAGGTGGCGACGGAAATGGCGGCGGCGGCCGATGCGCGCATCGCCAGGGGTGAAGGCGGCCTGCTGGAAGGAATTCCGCTGGCGATCAAGGACCTCTTCTGCACCCGAGGCATCGAGACGACGACGGCGAGCCGCATCCTGCGGGGCTTCGTGCCGACCTACGAGAGCACGGTGACCGCCAACCTCTTCGCCGAGGGCGCGGTGATGGTCGGCAAGACCAACATGGACGAGTTCGCCATGGGCTCCTCCAGCGAAAACAGCGCCTTCGGCCCGGTGGTGAACCCTTGGCGCGCCGAGGGCGACAACCGGGCGCTGTCGCCCGGCGGCTCCTCCGGTGGCTCGGCGGCGGCGGTCGCGGCGAGCCTCGCCTTGGGCGCCACCGGCACGGATACCGGCGGCTCGATCCGCCAGCCGGCCTCCCTCACCGGCATCGTCGGTTGCAAACCGACCTACGGGCGCTGTTCGCGCTGGGGGGTGGTGGCATTTTCCTCCTCCCTCGACCATCCGGGGCCGTTGGCCAGGAGCGTCACCGACGCGGCCATTCTGCTGCGCGCGATGAGCGGGCATGATCCGAAGGACTCGACCTCGGCCGACGTGCCCGTTCCCGATTTCGCGGCGGCGATCGGTGGCGACCTCAAGGGCATCAAAATCGGCATTCCCAAGGAGTACCGGGTCGACGGCATGCCGGATTCGGTCGAGGCCCTCTGGTCCCGGGGCGCCGACTGGCTGAGGGAGGCGGGCGCGGAGATCGTCGACATCACCCTGCCCCACACCAAATACGCCTTGCCGACCTACTACATCGTGGCTCCGGCCGAGGCATCGTCGAACCTCGCGCGCTACGACGGCGTGCGCTTCGGCCTCCGCGTCGAGGGCGGCGACATCAACGAGATGTATGCCGCGACCCGCGGCGCCGGCTTCGGCCCCGAGGTGCGCCGGCGGGTGCTGATCGGCACCTACGTGCTCTCGGCCGGCTATTACGACGCCTACTATCTGAAAGCGCAGCGGGTCCGGCGCCTGATCCGCGACGATTTCGAACAGGTCTTCAAAGGTGTCGACGCGATCCTCACGCCGACCGCGCCGGAGGCGGCCTTCGCCATCGGCGCCAAGAGCGACGATCCGATTCAGATGTATCTGAACGACGTCTTCACCGTGCCGGGTGATCTTTCGGGCATCCCAGGGATCTCGGTCCCGGCCGGTCTGGCGTCCGAGGGTCTGCCGCTCGGCCTGCAGGTAATGGCGCGCGCCTTCGACGAGGAAACCATGTTCCGCGTCGCCGGCGCAATCGAACGGGCGGCCGGCTTCGATGCCAGGCCCGAGCCCTGGTGGCGGAGGCGGGCATGAGCGAGACCAACCCCGATCTGGTCGAGGGCGCGAGCGGCCCTTGGGAAGTGGTCATCGGCCTTGAGATCCATGCCCAGGTGGCCTCGGCCTCGAAGCTCTTCTCGGGCGCCGATACCTCCTTCGGCGCGCCGCCAAACAGCCAGGTGAGCCTGGTGGACGCGGCGATGCCCGGCATGCTGCCGGTGATCAATCGGGTCTGCGTCGAGCAGGCGGTCAAGACCGGCCTCGGTCTCGAGGCCGAGATCAACCGCACCTCGATCTTCGACCGCAAGAATTATTTCTATCCCGATCTGCCCGCCGGCTACCAGATTTCGCAATACAAGAACCCGGTCGTCGGCGAGGGCGAGGTGCGGGTCGAACTGGCCGACGGCCGCGTGCGTTCGATTGGCATCGAGCGGCTGCACTTGGAGCAGGACGCGGGCAAGAGCCTTCACGACCAGCACCCGAGCCTGACCTATGTCGACCTCAACCGCGCCGGCATCGCCTTGATGGAGATCGTTTCCAAGCCGGACATGCGCTCGGCCGAGGAAGCCGGCGCGTACTTGCGGAAGGTCCGCGCCATCCTGCGCTACCTCGGCACCTGCGATGGCAACATGCAGGAAGGTAGCATGCGGGCCGACGTCAACGTCTCGGTCCGCCGGCCGGGCGCGGAACTCGGCACCCGGACCGAGACCAAGAATTTGAACTCGGTCCGCTTCGTCCAGCTGGCGATCCAGTATGAATGCCGCCGCCAAATCGACCTGATCGAGGATGGCGGCGAGGTGGCGCAGGAGACCCGCCTGTTCGACATCGACCAGGGCGTCACGCACGAGATGCGGAGCAAGGAGGAGGCGCACGACTACCGCTACTTCCCCGATCCCGACCTGCTGCCGCTGGTGCTGGAGGAGGCGATGATCGAGCGCGTTCGCGCCGAGCTGCCGGAACTCCCCGATGCCAAGCGAGCCCGCTACATAGCCGAACTGGGCCTCTCCGACTATGACGCCGGCGTGCTGGTGGCGGAAAAGGAGATCGCCGACTACTTCGAGGCCGCCGCCGGGGGGCGCGACGCGAAGACGGCGGCCAACTGGGTGATGGGTGATTTTTTCGGCCAGCTGAACCGAGCCGGCCTGGAGGTCGCCGACAGTCCCGTGACGGCGGAGCGCCTGGGCGGCCTGCTCGACCTTTTGGCCGACGGCACGATCTCGGTCCGCATCGCCAAGCAGGTCTTCGAGACCATGTTCCAAAGCGGCGAGGACGCCGGCGTGATCGTCGAGCGGGAAGGACTCATCCAAGTCTCCGACACATCCGAGATCGAGGCGATGGTCGACGCCATCATCGACGGCAACCCCGACAAGGTCGCCGAGATCCAGGGCGGCAAGGACAAGCTGGTCGGCTGGTTCGTCGGCCAGGTGATGAAGGCGAGCCAGGGCAAGGCCAATCCGCAGCTTGTAAACCAGCTGCTGAAGGAAAAGTTACTGTCGGGCTGAGGGGCCCAGCCGCCACGCTCCGGGGAGGAATTCCATGGGTCAATCGATAGACGTCTACTACTGGCCGACCCCCAACGGCTGGAAGGTGACCATCCTGCTGGAAGAGCTGGATGTCGCCTACGCGGTCAAGCCGATCAACATCGGCAAGGGCGACCAGTTCGAGCCCGATTTTCCGAAGATCGCGCCGAACAACCGGATGCCGGCGATCGTCGATCATGAACCGATGGGCGGCGGCGAGCGCCAGGGCCAAACCATCGGCGACTTCCCGCACCTGTTGCGTTGGTTCGAAGCAATCGAAGCCCGCCCGGCCGTGCGGCGCGGCCGAGATATCGGCAAGGAGTGGCGCCGCGTCGGCGATATGGGCGAGGAAGAGAAGAAGGTGCCGTTCCGCCAGACCGCCCAGGCCGCGGGCTGACGGCGATGGTGGGGGAGGACGGCTGGAAGCCCCGGACGCGGACGGCCCAGGCGCTCGGCTGGGTCGACGAGCGGACCCGGGCCGTCTCCCCTCCGCTGCACCTCTCCTCGACCTTTATCCGCGACCCCGATAACCAGTACCGCTCCGGCTACGGCTACGGCCGCGACGACAACCCGACGTACCAGCAGGCCGAGGCGCTCTTGGTCGATCTGGAAGGCGGGGCCGAGGCGATGCTGTTCTCCTCCGGCATGGCGGCGGCGACGGCGGTGTTCCAGGGCCTCCGTCCCGGCGATCACGTCGTCGCGCAGGAGGTGATGTACTGGGGCCTGCGCAGCTGGCTGCTGGAGCACGCGATCCCCTGGGGCCTCGACGTCGAGTTCGTGGCGACCTGGGACGGCGATGCGCTCGCGGCCGCGGTACGCCCAGGCGAGACGCGGCTGGTCTGGATCGAAAACCCCGCCAACCCGATGTGGCACGTCATCGACATGGCGAAGGCGGCGGAAATCGCCCACGCGGCCGGTGCCCGCCTGGCTGTCGACGGCACCGTGGCGACCCCGGCCCTGAGCCAGCCGCTCGGCCTCGGCGCCGACATCGTCATGCATTCGGCGACCAAGTACCTGAACGGCCACGGCGACATCGTCGCCGGCGCCCTGGTGACGCGGGAGCTCGACGAGGCCTGGGCCGGCCTGCGCCGCCAGCGCCACGACGGCGGCGCCATCCTCGGCTCGTTCGAGGCCTGGCTGCTGCTCCGCGGCATGCGCACGCTGCACCTGCGCGTCGGCGCCGCTTGCGCCGGCGCGCTAGCCATTGCCCGCCATTTCCAGGGCCACCCCGCCGTGAGCGATGTCCTCTACCCCGGCCTGCAAGAACATCCCGGCCACGAGATCGCCCGGCGCCAGATGACCGGGGGCTTCGGCGGCATGCTCTCGATCCGCATGGCGGGCGGCGAGGCGGCGGCGATTCAGACGGCGGCCGACGTCGAGCTCTGGAAGCGCGCCACGTCCTTGGGCGGCGTCGAGAGCCTGATCGAGCACCGCGCCTCGATCGAGGGTCCGGACACGCCGGTGCCCTCGGACCTGCTTCGTCTCTCCGTCGGCATCGAGGATCCGGCGGATTTGATCGCGGACCTGGAGGCGGCGATCGGCGAATCAGGCTAGGTTTGGAGCCCCAACACACAAACCAGTCCGAGGCACCCCATGGAAACGACACTGCAACGCCTGATCGACCGCGAGGAAATTCGCGATTGCATGGCCCGTTACGCGCGCGGCGTGGACCGCGCCGACTGGGACGGCGTGCGCGCGACCTATCACGTCGACGCCTACGACGACCACGGTGATTACAAGGGCTATATCGACGGCTTCATCGAATTCGCCAGTACGCGCACCGGGTCGCTGCCGCAGGTCATGCACTTTCTCGGCCAGTCGCTGATCGAGTTCGCGGGTGACGACGTCGCCATCGTCGAGACCTACTTCATGACTGCGCACACGCTCGACGCCGAGGGACGCCGAGCCTACGGCACGGTCGAGAACGGAACGGTACAGCTCTCGGCCATGGGCCGCTACGCCGACCGCTTCGAACGGCGGAACAGCGTCTGGCGGGTCGCGCACCGGATCGTCGTCTTCGAGGCGACACGGATCTTCACCAACGAGGTCCCACCGCTGAAACCCGACTGGGCACAGCTCCGCCGCGATCCCGACGACCCGATCTTCGTTCTACGGCGCGAGGCCAGCCTCGACGGCTAGCCGTCTTCCATCTGGTTCGGCAGCCAGCTGACGATCTCGGGGAAGAAGTAGATTAGGATCACGTTGAGGATGATAATGCCGACAAAGGGCAGCACGCCGTAGACGATTTCCTTCAACGCGACGTCGCCGCTTATCCCCCGAAGCACGAACAATATGATTCCCACGGGTGGCGTTATCAGCCCGACTTCGATCATCATCACCAGCGCGATGCCGAACCAGATCGCATCGAAGCCGAGCGCCTGCACGATCGGGAAGGTGACGGGGAGCGTCATCAGCATCATCGAGATCGGATCGATGAACATGCCCAGCACGATGTAGATGAGGGCAATGATCGCCATGACGATCCAGGGCGCGAGTTCGGCCGCCTCGACCACCGAAACCATGGTTCGGGGTAGCCGCAGGTAGTCGAACACCCAGCTCAGGATCGAGGCGCCGACCACGATGAAGAGCAGCATCGAGGTAACCTTCACCGTCTCGAGCGCCGTCTCGTAGAGGATGCTCCAGCTCAGTTTGCGGCGTTGCAGGCAGAGCAGCAGGGCCACGACGGCGCCGAGCGCGCCCGCCTCCGTCGGCGTCGCGACACCGGCATAGAGCGAGCCGAGCACGGCGATGATCAGCACCAGGAAGGGCAGCACGCCCAGCAGCGACTTGAACTTCTCCCCCCAGGTGTAGCTTTCGCCCCTCGGCGCCGCGCCCTCGACCAGCACCGCCCAGACGAAGACGCCCCCCATGAGCGAGAGCATCAAGATCATCCCGGGGATGATACCGGCGATGAACAGCACGGTGATCGGCGCACCGACGGTGGTGCCGTAGATGATCATCGCGATCGAGGGCGGAATGAGAATGCCCAGTGTGCCGCCCGCCGCGACGATGCCGTAGGTGAGACGCGCGCTATAGCCGCGGCGGATCATCTCGGGACAAGCGACCGTGCCCATGGTGGCGGCGGTCGCGAGGCTGGAGCCGGAGACGGCGGCGAAGACGCCGCAGGCGCCGACGCTCGCGTGCGCGATGCCGCCGGGCAGGCGGCCCATCCAGCGCAGCAGGGCATCGAACAGTTCCGTCGTCACGCCCGAGCGCAGCAGCAGCCCGCCCATCAGCACGAACATCGGCACCGCCGTCAGCGTGAAGGAATTGAGGCTGTTCCACGCCCGCTCCGCCATCAGCGAAAGCTGCGGATTTGGCAGCAGGAAGAACAGGCCGAACATGCCGATGACGCCCAGAGCCATGGCGATGCGCACGCCCATCAGCAAGGTCGCCAGCATGGCGACGATCAGCAGGATGCCGATCGGCAGCAGGGTAAGCCCCTTGGCCCAGATGAAGATTACCGCGAGGCCGATGCAGGTCGCCCCGACCATGAGCGCGATGCGGACGCCGCTCCAGGCCAGCACGGCGACGCCAAAGGCGATGATGAGCGTGAGCGTGCTCCAATCCAGCCGGGTGTCGCCGATCTTGGGCGGCTTCGGTCCCAGCACGAGCAGCACGATCACGGCGATGACGATCGCCGCCGGCCCGATCCAGCGCGCCAGCTGGTTGCGGGGCGGGCGCATGCGGAACTGATCGGCCAGGATCGCCAGGGCGAAGGAGATGATGCCGATGGCCACCGGCGTCTCGGGAATCCACTGCGGCGTCGACAGCAGGCCCCAGTCCCGCATGTCGTTGACGTATTCGGAATAGACGAAGGCGACCATCTGCCAGGCAATGATTATCAGGAACAGCAGTCCGACCCAGCCCGAGACGAGTTCGAGCGTCTTGCGCGTCTCGGGCTTCACCCAGCCGACAACAAGCTCCACCTGGATATGGCTGCCCTCGCGCTGCGCCTGCGACAGCGCCGCATAGGTGAGGCCCAACAGCAGATAGGTGGCGATCTCCGTCACCCAGAAGGTCGGCTCGTTGAAGACGTAACGCGAGATCACCTCGTAGACGATGATCGCCACCATGACCAAGAGCGCGATGGTGCTGAGCGCGGCGGTCGCGCCCGAGATCTTGTCGATGATCGAAACCAAGATGAAACGGTCGCCGGAATCCGTTCCGCCCGCGGCGGAATCACCATCTATCAACTGCTCGCCCACGCTCACGTCCCCAATCCCTTCCCCTGGTCCCGCGCTCTCGAACGAAGCGCCCCGACAGTCGGGGCGCAATGGTCAGGCCGACCGCCGTATTCGGCGCGGTGTCGAGAACATTTCGAATTGACCGCTTTATGTACCATATGAATTGACCGCTTCTGTTGTGGTTGTTGGGCCTGTGGATAAGTGGGGAACCCGCCGTGGCGGGTTGTCCACTTATCCACAGGCCGGGCGCGCGTCGAAGCGGTTCACGCGGCCGCTCTGCTGTTCTTGGTTTCGTCGAGGACGGTGCCGTCGGCCTGATATCGGGCCAGCCGGCGCGGGCCGTGGAAGACCGCCAGGGTGCCGCCGGAGTATTCGTGGACCCGCACCGATGCCTTGACGTAATGGCGGCGGTGGCGATCCTCCGGGATCTGCAGCACCAGCCGCTTGTAGCGCACCGTGTTGTCGTTGCCGACGATCCGGTCCTCCTGGATGCACAGGATGTCGTCGAGCGATCCGGTGAAGGGGACAAAGGCCGAGCCCTCGGCTTCGGCCGGCACCGCGAAACGGGCGTTGTGGCGGGGCAGATAAATCTCGCGCAGGAACGCGTTGGCCTCGGCCATCGTGGTGATGGCGGCCAAGCGCAGTTCCTGCGGCAGGCGATTCTGCAATGTCGCGAACATGCGCTCCGAGCGCCCCCGGGCCTCGGGGGAGTAGGCCGGGATCAGTTCGATGCCCAGCTGGCCCAGGGCTCGGCCCACCTGGGTCGGGTTGTTCTTGTCCACCTTGCCGCCGGCCTCGGGCGTGTGCCAGTAGTGCGAGGCCCGGTCGGCGTAGAGCGAGCAGAACAGCCCCCGGACCTCGATCACCTCGCCCAGGGCCCGGAAGCTGCTCATGGTCCCCTCTTCGTCGACGAAGAAGGCCGAGTAGATCTCGCTGGTTGCGTCATCCATGGTGACGATCAGGTCCCACCACTGCCCGGGAACCCATTGGTGGGTCGAGCCGTCCTGGTGCAGCATCATGGCGGGCAGGGCGCGGCGCGGCCGCTTGCGCCGGTGCGCGCCTCGCCGCGGTGCCGGACGTTTGCGCCCGTGGGCCTGGAGCGTCAGGCGGACCCAGTTGTAGCTCCGCGTGAAGCCGTGCTCATCGAGCAGCTTCTCGTGGAAGTGCTTGGCCGTGAAGTCCCAGTAGCGCGTGTCGAACAACTCCAGAACCTCCATCACCGTGTCCACCGGCACCCGGTGCCCCGAGACCTTGCCCAGCCGGCGGTCATACAGACCCTCCGCGCCTTCCGCCTCAAAGCGACCCCGCCAGCGCCGGAACGTTCGCTCGCTCATCCCCAGGATCGACGCCGCCTCCGCCTGGCTCAGTCGCCGCCGCTTCGCGCGATCCAGAATCTCCTCGAACTTCATCTGCCGTAGTCCTTGCAACACCTCGGCCCGCTTCATCGCCGCCCTCCTCGAAGGCGACGTTCTAAACCGGACAGATCACATGGTACCTACGGCGGTCATATCGTGTGTTAGCGACAGCCGTATTCGGCGCGGTTGCCAATGTGGCGCGGCAATAATAAGTTCATCGCCTCACTCGCCGCAACCTGCGGCAATCCACCACGACCTGGGAGGGGACACCTATGAACAAGTTATTGACCGGCGCTCTCGGCTTGGCGCTCGGCGCGGGCATGATGGCAACGGCGAACGCGGCGGAGTTTGATCTCACGCTGGCGACGCTGGCCGTGCCTGGAACCACTTTCGACACGGCGATCAAGGACATTCCGGCGCGTATCGAGAAAGCCACCAACGGCCGGGTGAAGATCACCGTCAACGATTCCCTGGTAGGGGGCACCCAGTTGGCGCCCGCGGTTCGCGATGGCCGGGTTGATCTCGTCAGCGCGATCCACCCCTATCTGAGCGGACAGGAGCCCAGGATGGGGCTTTCCAATCTGCCGGGCCTCATCAACAACGCGATGGAATACAAGTTCATCTTCGACGCCTTCTACGGCGCGGACTTGGCCGCGATCTGGAAAGAAAAGTGGAACGCCACCGTGCTGGCCGAGGGTCTGTGGACCAACCAGCTGGTCTGGTCGAAGAAGAAGCTCGACAAGGTCGAGGATTTCAAGGGCTTGAAGATCCGGGTGCACAATCGCGAGACGGCGATATTGATGAATGCCATCGGCGCCAAGCCGACGCCAATGGCCGCGGCCGAGGTGATGGCGGGCCTGCAGCGCGGCGTGATCGATGCGCTGACGACCTCGACCTGCTACGGCTACCGCCAGGAGTTCTGGCGGATCGCGAAGAACGTCTACAACTGGCGGATCGCGCCGCAGACGGGTTGGGCGGTCCTCGTGAACAATCAGGTCTGGGAAAAGATCCCGGCCGATCTGCAAGCCAAGATCCGCGAGGCCATGCATGACATGCAGGAGCACATGTTCTCCAACTACTACTCCCACACCCGCCATTGCATCGCGGGCCTGCAGGAGAAGGGCGTGAAGTTCACGGTGGCCAAGGAGTCCGAGATCGCGCGCATGATGGTGCCGAAGAACACAGACGTGGTCTACGAGGGCTGGTACGCCCGTGCCAAGGAAGTCGGTTTCGACGGCGAGGCGTATGTGCAAAACGCCCGCAAGGTCCTCGGCACCGACATCAACTACGACTAGACGCTGGACGCATACGACCGTTTCGAGCCCCCTCGGGAAACCGGGGGGCTCGTTCGTATTCAAGGGGCATCAACAACGATGGCGGATGGCGGAGGATGCTTGCTTGGCCTGGAGGTCCGCGTCGTCGACGATGTCGACGGCCTCCTGGTGATCGCCTGATGCGCCAGCGAGTCGTCAAGGCCGGCGAGGTGCTGTACGGCCCGCGCTGGAAGGCGCCGCTGGCCGCGCTTCTCGGCATGGGCGTGCGCACCATGCAGGGCTGGTCGAGCGGTCAGCAGACCCCGAGCTGGGACACCCGCGAGATCCTGGCCAAGCGCCTCCCGGCGATCCCGCCGCCTTTTCACGTCGCGTTTCCTCGGCCGAGGATGCAAATCCTGAATGCCGCGCGGGAACGAAACCGCAACCGCCGTTCGTCAAAAGTTGAACGTTCAACTCCAAAAATTGAACAGTTTCATCTTTCGTTCCTGATCAACATCCGTTGACCGACGCCCATTTCCCCAACAATTTCAAAAGGATAAAGTGGGGCGAGTGACCGGGATCGAACCGGCGACCTCCAGATCCACAATCTGGCGCTCTAACCAACTGAGCTACACCCGCCTGGGAAGGCTCGCATGTACGCGTTTCGCCCGGAGCCGTCAAGATACGGCGGGCTCGGGCCCGCGGAGCCGGCGCCGGCCCCAATTGACCCTGGCCCTAGTTGGCGTGGCCGCCTCCGCCGCTGGCGTCGTTGGCGTCCTGGCCGGGCTCGCCCTGCAGGTGCGCACTGTCGTCAATTTCTTCCTCGGTCGGTTGAACATCATTGATGACGGTGACCAGGGTGGCGCCCGGGGCGACCGTGCCGGTGGCACCGGCGCTGACGGTCGAGGCATCGCCGCCCGCCGCCGGCGTGATTTCGACCACGCCCAAGAGGACCCTGACCACGGTCAAGCCGCTGGCCAGAACGGCGACGATGAAATCGGTACCCCGCACCCCGATCAGCGCCGTCGGCGTTCGGACCTTGAACGACGGCCCGGAGAGTTTGCCGGTCACCAGCCGCAGCACGCCCTTGGACATGTTGGCCGTAAAGGCCCCGGCCCCGCCCGACGTGTCGTAGACGAACTCGTCCAGCAACACTTCGGAGTCCGAACCGACGCGGAGATCCGTGCCGTCGACGAACCGGATATGGGCCGCTCCGTTCGACACCGTGCGCACACCCTGTTGCACATAGACGCCATCGCGGGTGAAGAGATCCTTCCACCTGCCGCCCCGCCCGCCATAGGCCCAGACCCGGACATAGTTCACCGCGCCGATTTTCTCCTGCGCCGAGGCTGGCGCAGGTGAGGCGATGTCCCACCCAATGTTGAAAAGTGCGAGATAGGCATCGTCTGATCGAGAGGCTACGCGGCCACCTCGATGTCTTCAATGACGGACTTTGCGCCGGCCTTTCTCACCGCCTCCCGCGGGGCGGCGTCGAGGATGGGGAGCTGGCGGTGGGCCTTGAGGCGGCGGAAGGTCTTTTGCGCCTCCAAGAGGCCGGCGGCGGTCCAACGCAGCGCCATCTCGGCGTTGCGCCAGCGCTTGACGTTCCGCTGCACCGTCCGGACGGTGCCGATCGCGTTCTCGATGGCGTTGGTGCAAGCCAGCGAGCGTCGAAGTTGCGGCGGGAGGCCGAGCCGGATCACGGTCAGGATCTCGTCCAGGCCCTCCAGGATCGAGCCCGAGACGCCGGGTGCGTCATGCTCCAGACGGCGGGCGAGGTTGCGCAAGAGCCGTTCGGCCTTGGCCGCGTCGTCCTGCTGCCAGGCCTGCCGCAAGACCTTCCTGACGCCGGCATGGAGGCTCTCGTCCAGCCGGTCCGTGATGTTGCGCCCCTTGTGCACCTGGCAGCGCTGGAGGGCCGCCGCCCGCCCGAAGGTCCGCCGGATCGCCTTCGAGAGCGCCTTGGCGCCGTCGACGATGTAGAGCCGAGGCCGTTCGGGATCGAGACCGCGCTCGATCAGGTTGTCGAGCATGGCTTGCACCGTGGCCGCGTTCTCCGTCGCGCCCTCGGCCAGGCCCAGCACGTGCTTCGCGCCGCCGGTGTCGATGCCGATCGCCGCCACCATCAGGTGATCGCCGACATGGAGCCCGTCGATCTGGAGCACCACGAGATCGAGATCGTCGAGCGGGCTCGCCAGCCAGGCCTTCAGCTTGCTTCGCGTCAACGCCACGAAACGGCGCGAGACCGCCGACTTCGAGGCAGATCGCCGCCCGCATCGTCCGGCAGGCGCACCGCGCGGGCATACTTGCGGGTCGAGACGTTGATCACCATCAGATTCATCGCCCAGGCTTGCAAGAGTTCGGGTTCCGACAGCAGCTCCCAACTCGGCAGGCTCATCTCCCGACCCGCGAAGTCCCCCACCCGAGGGCGCTCGACCTTCACTTTGCCGCCGTGGTAGGCGATCTCGCTCCGGGTCGTGCCCCATCGATGGCCCTTGCGCTCGCCCGAGCCGGCGTGGCGCGAACCGCACAAGGCTTCCGCGTCCGCCGACATCATCTCGTTCAAAGACTCGAGGCCCGCCAAAAGGCAGAAGCGATCGACGCTCATGCGCGGATCGTCGAAGGCCTCCGGCATCGATGGCAAGAGCCGACAGGATGGTTCCGAGGAACGGTCGTTGCGTGTAGTCTTGGTCATGGCGTCGTTCTCCTTGATGGAATCAGCACCCAGAGCCTAGCGGCTCCAGGCGGACGACGCCTACTTCAGCTTTTCAACAGAGCCCGGGACATCCCCACGGGTGACAACGGAAGCAGCAGAGCCGCCGCCAGTGCCAGCGGCACGACACGCCCGAAAATTCCATAGGGACGAAACTTCATACCCTCATGCCTCCATCGCTCATGGCGTCGCGGACCGGCCTCGCCCACTCGCAAGAAGTATATCCCCTGAATTGTCGGCCAAGAAAGCCCGGGCGGCAACGTCAAACACGAAAGGCGGTTGGAGGGGTGGTGTCAAGAAGTCGTGAAGTGGGCCTCCAGCCGCTCCACCGCGGCATGCAACACCTCGTCGCGCTTGCAGAAACAGAAGCGGATCAGGTGCTCGACGCCCTGGTCGGAATAGAGCGCGCTCACCGGTACGACGGTGACGCCGGCCTCGATCGTCAGGTGGCGACAGAAGTCGACATCGCCGCCGTTGAAGCCCAAGGGGCGAAAATCGACGTTCATGAAATAGGTCGACTGGCAATCCAGCACCTCGAAGCCGATGCCACCCAGCCGGTCGCGTAGAAAATCGCGCTTGGCGCGCAGCTGGCCAGCGAGCCCGGTGTACCAGTCCACCTCGTTGTCGAGGCCGTGGGCGACGGCGCGCTGCAGGTTGGGCGGGGTGGTGAAGACCAGAAACTGGTGTGCCTTGGCGATCACGCTCAGGACCTCGGGCGCGGCGGTGACGTAGCCGACCTTCCAGCCGGTCATGGAAAAGGTCTTGCCGGCGGAGCCGATGCGCACGCACCGCTCGGCCATGCCGGGAAGCGTGATCAGCGGGATATGCGGCAGGTCGTCGAGTATCAGGTGTTCGTACACTTCGTCGCAGATCGCATAGGCGTCGTGGCGCCGCAACAAATCGGCGATCACGGCCAGTTCATCCCCGGTATAGACCTTGCCGGTCGGGTTCATCGGGTTGTTCAGCAGCAGCAGCTTGGTCCGCTCCGAAAAGGCGGCGGCCAGTTCCGCCGCCGGCAGGCGCCAGTCGGGCGGCGAAAGGCGTACCAGCTTCGCCACCCCGCCCGCGCGCCGCACCATCGGCAGGTAGCTGTCGTAGAGCGGCTCCAGCAACACCACCTCGTCGCCCGGATTGATCAGCGCCAGCAGGCTCGCCGCCAGCGCCTCGGTGGCGCCCGAGGTCACCATGACCTGGCGTTGCCAGTCGACCTCCAGCCGGTGGAAGCGCGCCTCGTGCCGGGCCACGGCCTGGCGCAGTTCCGGAATGCCCATCATCGGTGGGTACTGGTTGGAAAAATTCCGCGTCGCCTCGTCGGCGACCCGCTTCATGCTCTCCGGCCCCTCCTCGTCGGGAAAACCCTGGCCGAGGTTGATGGTGCCGTGCTCCACCGCGAGGCGCGACATGACCTCGAACACGGTCGTGCCATAGCCCGAGAGGATGTCGTTCGCCTGCTTCATCGCCCCTCCTCGACCGATCCGGGCCCGGCACTCGAACGCCGTTGCCCGGGCCCTCGTTGCAGCCACGCGACAAACGCTCTTAGAGCAAAAATTACCAGGCGACAAAAGCCCCAACCACCCGGAATATGCCATTCAAGGGTGGCTGGGCGAGGGAGCGGGGCGGGCGAGGCGTCGCCATTCAGGGCGATTGGTGTAATGCGTCCGGAAAAGCCCTCCAATGTTCCCGCCGAGCAGACCTGAAACGCGGTTCCCGCGAGGCCCGAGAGTGTGACCCTAACGCCGCGTCGCGGATAGGTTTTTTCGCTGGCGTTGCCCCCTCGGCCCGCTTCGCCCATACTGTTACGCAAAGTGGTTCCGACACGAATGCTCAGGTAGCGTTAAGTGCGATGGGGAGATTTGGGGATGCGGCAAATCCACGCATATACGTTGATGGTGACGATGTTGTCTTCGATGGCGATGGCGCAGTCGGCGGTCGACGATGCGAGACTTTGCCACGATACCACGGAGGCCAACGATCGGATCACCGCCTGCACCCGGGCGATCGAGGCGGAAGAGCTGAACGAGGCCAACCGCGCCGTCTCCCTGGTGAACCGGGGCATTGCATTGCGCGGGCTGGGCCGGACGGCGGACGCGATCGACGACTATAGCCGGGCGATCGAGCTGTCGCCGCGCCTCATCAGCGCCTATTTCAACCGCGCGCTGGCACGTCAGGATCTGGCGCGTGACGACGATGCGGCCCGCGACTTCTCGCTGGCCCTGAAACTGAAGCCGGACTTCGCGGCGGCCCACCACGGCCGCGCTGAATCATATGCCCGTCTCGGCTACTACCAGTACGCCATCGACGACTACACCGCGTCGATCGCCGCCCGGCCTGACCTCGCCGACAGCTATTTCGGCCGCGCGGTGGTCTATCAGCGGGTGGGTGAAAACGCGCGGGCGAGCGCCGGCCTGGAGAAAGTGGTCCGCATGGCCCCCGGCCGGGCGGACGCTTTCAATTATCGCGGCATGCTGCTGGCCGCCCAAGGCGACAAGGAAGGTGCCTACACCGACTTTTCCCAGGCGATCGCGAGCGATCCAAAATTTGCGAACGCCTTTTTGAACCGCGCCAATCTGCTGCTGGACGTGGGCAACAACCAGGACGCGATGGCCGACCTGGACAGGCTGCTGGCGCTTCGGCCCGACTATATCGCCGGCTTCGCGGTCCGCGCCAAGCTACTGATCGCGGCCGGCCGGGACGCGGCGGCGGTCCGCGACCTCGATACCGTGGTGGAGGCCAACCCCGAGGACGGCGAGTCCCGCGTCGCCCGCGCGCTCGCCCATGAGCGCATGGGCGACCTGGCGGCCGCGAAACCGGACCTGGCGCCAATCCTAAAGAGCGACCCGTCGAACGCGGTGGCGCATCGCATCCGGGGCCATCTCAGGGTACGCGCCGGCGATCATCGGGGCGCCATTCGCAGCCTGAACAAGGCCATCGCCTCGGGCGGAGAGGACCCGCGCAATTTCACGACCCGTGGCCTCGCCTTCGCCGTGCTGGGCGACGACCGGCGCGCGATCAAGGACTTCGACCAGGCGCTGGGGCACGACCGGCGCAACGTGGCCGCGCTCAGCGGGCGGGCGATGGCACGCTTCCGCACCGGACTTCACGCGGCGGCGATCCCCGATTTCGCCAAGGCGCTCCGGCAGGAGCCCGACAATGTCGACCTGATGTTGTGGCTCTACCTGTCGGAGAAGCGCTCGGGCGTAGGCGGGCGCAAGCGGCTCGCCGCCGCCGCGCGACGGGTGTCCGACAAGGGCGGCTGGCCGGAGGCGATCCTGGCCCTCTATCTGGGCAGCGGCGGCGAGGGACGCGTATTGGCCCAGGCGGAGCACGGCGATACCACCATGCGCGCGCGCCAGCGGTGCTAAGAGTCCGACTCGAAATGAATCGAGTGTTTTCAGGCTCTTGCGAGACGGCGCGTGAGGAGTTGGATGCTGGCGAGGAAGATCCAGGCCTCGGCGGTCTCGATGGCCGTCTCGAAGTCCTTGGCCAGCCGCCGGTTTCGATTGAGCCAGGCGAGCGTGCGCTCGACGACCCATCGGCGGGGCAGGAGTTGGAAGCCCTTCACGCCCGCGGGACGGTTGACGATCTCCAGCGACCAGCGGCCGATCCGCTTCAGTGCGCCCTCGAGCTTGGGCCCGGCATAGGCGCCGTCGGCGAAGACGTGGCGCAGGCGGGGAAAGTGGCGGGGGATGGCGGCGAACACCGCCGGCGCGCCGTCGCGGTCCTGGATCTCGGCGCCGTGGACCACGACCGCGACCAGCAGGCCGCCGGTGTCGGTGAGGATGTGACGCTTGCGGCCCTTGACTTTCTTTCCGGCGTCGAAGCCCCGGATACCGCCGCTTTCCGTGGTTTTTACGCTCTGACTGTCGATGATACCGGCCGACGGGCCGGCCGCGCGGCCCTCGGCCTCGCGCGCCGCGACCAGCAGTTGCCGGTTGACCTCGGACCAGGTGCCGTCGTCCCGCCAGAGATAAAAGTAGCGCTGCACCGTCGAGCGTGGCGGGAAGTCCCGGGGCAGCATGCGCCATGGACAGCCGCTACGCAGTAGGTAGAGGATCGCGTTCACCACCTCGCGCAATGCCGTCGTCCGAGGCCGTCCCAGCGCTTTGGCGCGAGGCAGCAACGGCTCCAGCACCTTCCATTCTCCATCCGTCAGGTCGCTTGCGTAGCGCAGCAGGTCGCGTTCATACTTCGGGCGAGTGATTTTGGTCCACATGTTGTGTCTCCCTGGTTGCTAAATACAAACAGTGAATCACAACTGACTGAAATCACTCAACTCTTTTCGGGCCAGACACTAAGGCAACTACTTCCTCGGCCAGAACGCCCTGCTCGAGGGCGACAGTGCCCGGGCCCTGGCGCATTTCCGCGCCGCGCTGGGCAGCGGCCTCACGACCCTCCCCGCCTATCTCGCCGCCAAGGCGGAGCTCAGGAAGCTCGGCTCGTGAGCCGACTCGGTCTCGGCGCCGAATTGGAAAAATGCCCGCAACACGCTGAGAACTAGCTATTATACAAACGATCCGTCGGGTGTCGGCGGCCCCGGTCCGCCGGTCCCGCCTCCGACCACGGGCCCGTTCGCGCGCCAATCGCACACGAGGTGGACCATGATACAGCTCGCCCAGCGAATGACCCATCTCGGCACCGAAACCGCTTTCGAGGTTCTCGCCCGGGCCAACAAGCTTGCCGCCGAGGGGCGCTCGATCATCAACCTCGGCATCGGCCAGCCCGATTTCAAAACCCCCGACCATATCGTCGAGGCGGCGATCCAGGCGCTGAGGGACGGTCATCACGGCTATACGCCGGCGAACGGCATCCCCGAGCTGCGCCAGGCCGTCGCCGCTGACATCGCCAAGTATCGCGGTGTCGAGATCGACCCGGACCATGTGGTGGTGCAGCCCGGCGGCAAGCCGACCATGTTCTATGCCTGCATGATGCTGGGCGAGCCCGGGACGGAAATCATGTATCCCAATCCGGGCTTCCCCATTTACGAGTCCGCGATCAATTTCTCCGGCGCGACGCCGGTGCCGATCGCGCTGCACGAGGATACGGGATATTCCTTCGACGCCGAGGAGGTATTGGCGCGCGTCAACGACAAGACGCGCCTCATCATCATCAATAGTCCGGCCAATCCCACCGGCGGCGTGATCCAGAAGCCGGAACTCGATAAGCTCGTCGCCGGCCTCGAGGCCCACCCGCAAGCGGTCGTGCTGTCGGACGAGATATACAGCCGCATGGTCTACGACAACCAGCCGCACGTGAGCCTCCTCGAATACGAATCGCTCCGCGACCGGCTGATCCTGCTCGACGGCTGGTCGAAGACCTACGCCATGACCGGCTGGCGGCTGGGCTACGCCGTCTGGCCGGCCGGCCTGGTCGAACAGGCCACCCGGCTTTGCGTCAACGACCATTCCTGCGTCAACGCACCGACCCAATTCGCCGGCATCGCCGCGCTGGAGGGTCCGCAGGACGCGTCCGACGCCATGGTCGAGGCCTTCGACGAGCGCCGCCTCGCGATCGTCGAGGAGTTGAACGCCATCCCCGGCTTCCGCTGCGTCCGCCCGGGCGGTGCCTTCTACGCCTTCCCCAACATCACCGGCACCGCCATCACCTCGGACGAATTGCAGGAGCGCCTGCTGAACGAGGCCGGAGTCGCGGTGATTTCCGGCACCAGCTTCGGCGCCCATGGCGAGGGCTATCTCCGCTTTTCCTACGCAAACTCGCTGGGGAACATCCGCGAGGCCTGCCGGCGCATTCGGGAGCTTCTCGCTTAATTCATGGGCATGTTGCCTAAATTTTTGGCGACGGAGTCGGCCGGAATTTCAAGCGGACGGAAAAAACCTCCTGGATTCAATGCCTTGCTCGACTTTCCCGGTTGGCACGCCGCCTGCATTGTAACGTCCGCGACGGTGACGGACCGAGGTCGACGGGAAGACGACCGGGGTTGCGGCACGCAACGACGATGTGAACGACAGCAACGAAGTCAGAGGTGATGAAAAAAATCGAGGCGATCATAAAACCCTTCAAATTGGACGAAGTGAAGGAGGCCCTGCACGAGATCGGGCTTCAGGGCATCACGGTCACCGAGGCGAAGGGCTTTGGCCGACAGAAGGGCCACACGGAACTCTACCGGGGCGCCGAGTACGTGGTCGACTTCCTGCCCAAGGTCAAACTGGAGCTGGTGATCGAGGATCACCTGGCGGAAGGCGCCGTCGAGGCGATCCAGCGGGCCGCGCATACGGGACGGATCGGCGACGGCAAGATCTTCATCACCGGCATCGAGGACGCCATTCGCATCAGAACAGGCGAGCGAGGCACCGACGCCATCTGAGGCCGCTTCGACTCCAAGCCCCGGGGAGATTCGTTTCCCCGGCCAATCGAACCCGTTTTTCGTGGAGGTAAAACAGACAATGTCCGACGCCAATTCAGTTCTGAGCCAGATCAAGGAGCAGGACGTCAAGTTCATCGACCTGCGTTTCACCGACCCGCGCGGCAAGTGGCAGCATCTCGCCATCGACGCCATGGTGGTCGATGAGGATACCTTCTCGGACGGCATCATGTTCGACGGCTCGTCCATTGCTGGCTGGAAGGCGATCAACGAGAGCGACATGACCCTGATGCCGGATCCCGCCACCGCCGTCATGGATCCCTTCTCGGCCCAATCCTCGCTGGTGCTGTTCTGCGACGTACTGGAGCCCTCGACGCACGAGGCCTACGCGCGCTGTCCCCGCTCAGCCGCCCGCCGGGCCGAGGCCTATCTTCAGAGCAGCGGCGCGGGCGATACCGCCTACTTCGGCCCCGAGGCCGAATTCTTCGTCTTCGACGACGTCCGTTTCGACGTCTCGATGCACAACACCTTCTACAAGATCGACGACTCCGAGGGTCCCTACAATTCGGGCGCCGAGTTCGAGGGCGGCAACACCGGCCACCGGCCGCCGATCAAGGGCGGTTACTTCCCGGTGCCGCCGGTCGACGCCGGCTCGGACATCCGCGCGGAGATGATCTCCGTCATGCGCGAGATGGGTCTCAACACCGAAAAGCACCACCACGAAGTGGCGCCCAGCCAGCACGAGCTCGGCATCGTCTTCGACACCCTGCTGCGCACCGCCGACAATATGCAGATCTACAAGTACGTCGTACACAACGTCGCCCACTCCTACGGCAAGACGGCGACCTTCATGCCGAAGCCGGTGATGGAGGACAACGGCTCGGGCATGCATACGCACCAGTCGATCTGGAAGGACGGCTCGCCGCTCTTCGCGGGCTCGGGCTATGCCGATCTTTCGGACACGGCGCTCTACTACATCGGCGGCATCATCCAGCACGCCAAGGCGCTCAACGCCCTCTCCAATCCGCTGACCAACTCCTACAAGCGGCTGATCCCGGGCTACGAGGCGCCGGTGCTCTTGGCCTATTCGGCCCGCAACCGTTCGGCCTCGTGCCGCATCCCCTTCGCGCCCGGCCCGAACGGCAAACGCGTCGAAGTCCGTTTTCCCGATGCCGGCGCCAATCCCTATCTGGCGTTCGCGGCGATGCTGATGGCCGGCCTCGATGGAATCGAGAACCGCATCCATCCGGGCGATCCGATGGACAAGAACCTCTACGACCTGCCGCCCGAGGAACTGGCCGACGTGCCGACGGTGTGCGGATCGCTCCGCGAGGCACTCGAATGCCTGGACGCCGACCGCGACTTCCTGAAGAAGGGCGGCGTCTTCACCGACCACCTGATCGACGGCTACCTGGAGCTGAAGTGGGAAGAGGTCTATGCCTTTGAGCATACCCCGCACCCGATCGAGTTCGCGATGTACTACAGCGTCTGATCCTCATCGGACGCGACGGTGATGGAGGCCGCCCGATCGGGCGGCCTCCTTTTTGACTTCAAGACCCCCGAAGCGGCATTCCGGCGGCGCGCCCGAGCCAGTTATCCTCGCTCCACGCCGCCTCGGCGTCGATCAGGTGGAGGGCATATGCGGCGCGGGAGACCGGCATGCGGTTGGGGCCGCTCAGATGCGGCAGGAGGCAGTGGAGGACGATCAGGTCGCCGGCGTGCCCTGATTGCCGCTGGCGCGGAACACGCTTCGCCGAGTGTCGTCGGCATCGAATCCATCGATCAGCGCCGCGGAGCGGTCGATCAGCGCACGGCGGGCGGTCGCGTCGACGGCACGGCGGAAATGGAGATAGCCGTCGCGGCCATAGGCCGCCAACATTGCGCCGTCCGGCCGGCCGTCGGCCGGAAACCCGAAGATCTCATGGCCGGTCATGGCCCGATCCTCTCGACCAGCACCGGCGTGGGGTCGGGTGCCACGTCGGCGACCTCCACCAGCGCCGCAAACCGGCTGGCGGCGGCCTCGGCCGACGTCTGGTCCGCCGCATGGACCATCGCGATCGCCTCGCCGGCGGCGATCGGGGCTCCGATCGGCAGAACGTCGGTCAGGCCGACACGGGGATCGACGACATCGTCGGGTCGCCGCCGGCCACCGCCAAGCTCAACGACCAGAAGACCAACCTCGCGCGTCTCGACCGCGCTGACGTAACCGCTGGCGGGTGCCGGTACCGGACACCGGACCGGGGCGCGGGGCAGGTGCGCGCCGGGCCGTTGCAGCAGGTCGGCGGGGCCGCCGAGCGCATGTACCATGGTCTGAAAGCGCTCCGCCGCCTCGCCCGAATCCAAGGCGGCCTCCAAGATTTCTCGAGCCGCCGTCTCGTCGGGCGCCAGTCCACCCAGGACCAGAATTTCGGCGCCGAGCGCCAGGGTCACCGTCTCCAGGCGCGCATCGCGCGCGGTTCCGGTCAGGAAATCGATGCTCTCCGCCACCTCGACCGCGTTGCCGGCACTGGTGCCCAGCACCTGGTTCATGTCGGTCAGATGCGCCACCGCGGGCAGGCCGGCGCCGGCCGCCACCTCGGCGATGGATCGAGCGAGTTCGCGGCCCATGTCGAGGCTGTCGGCGAAGGCGCCGTTGCCGACCTTGACGTCCATCACCAGCCCGTCGAGTCCCGCCGCCAATTTCTTCGAAAGGATCGAGGCGGTGATCAGCGGCACGCTTTCCACCGTCGCCGTCACGTCGCGCAAGGCATAGAGCCGCCGGTCGGCCGGTGCCAGGTCGGCGGTCTGGCCGATGATCGCGGCCCCCGCCCCCGCCACGACGCGGCGGAAACGGTCGAGATCCGGTCCCACGTCATATCCGGGGATCGCCTCCAGCTTGTCGAGGGTACCGCCGGTGTGGCCGAGGCCGCGGCCGGAGATCATCGGCACATAGGCGCCGCAAGCGGCCAATAGTGGCGCCAGGATCAGACTCACCTTGTCGCCGACCCCGCCGGTCGAATGCTTGTCGAGAACGGGTCCGTCGAGGCCGAGGCCCGCCCATTCGAGCCGCCGGCCGGAAGCGGTCATCGCCCGCGTCAACGAGACCGTCTCGGCCGCGTTCAGACCGTTGAGCCAGGCGGCCATGGCGAAGGCGCCGACCTGGGCATCGGCGAGCGTACCCTCGGTGATACCCCGAACGATCGCCTCGATTTCCGCCCTCGCCAGCCCATGCCCGTCGCGTTTGCGGCGGATGATCTCCTGCGGCAGGGTCACGGGTCCAGGTCCGCGAGAAAGCGTTTCAGCAGCCGCGTGAGATCGCCCGCCGCTCGACCGCCGACGGCGAGCGTGCCAGCGTGATCGATCGCCTCGCCGGAGAGACCGGCGGCGAGATTGGTGATGGTGGAGACCGCCGCGACCTTCAGGCCGGCGTGGCGCGCCAGCAGACACTCCGGCACCGTCGACATGCCGACCGCGTCGGCGCCCAGGCGGGCGACGGCCCGAATCTCCGCTGGCGTCTCGAAGCTGGGACCGAGACACCACAGGTAAACGCCCTCATGGAGCCGGATCCCCTCCCCCGCCGCCGCGCGATGCAGGGCTTGGCGCAGTTCGGGCGCATAGGCCTCCGTCATGTCGGGAAAGCGGGGCCCGATGGCCTCGTCATTGGGTCCGACCAGGGGGTTGCGGCCGGCGAAGTTGATGTGGTCGCCGATCACCATCAGGTCGCCCGGCGACATGCCCTCGGCGATGCCGCCCGCGGCATTGGTCAAGATCAGCGTCTCGCAGCCAAGTGCCGCCAAGGTGCGTACCGGCACGGCCATGGCGTCGACCGGGCCGCCTTCGTAGAGATGCGCGCGTCCGCGCATGCAGGCCACCGGTTGCCCGCCCAGGCGCCCGAGGGCCAGCCGCCCGGCATGGCCGTCGACCGAAGGTCGGGGAAAATAGGGTATATCGGCGTAATCGATTTCGACCGCCCCCTCGATCTCCGCCGCCAGCGAATCCAGGCCGGTGCCGAGGATCAGGCCGACACGCGGCGCGGCGCCTGGCGTCCGGGCCTGGATCGCCGCGACGGCGGCCTCGACGCTCAATCCAGGCTGTCCCTGTCGAAGGCGTGCGGCATCAACTCGCCGAGGGTGAAGCTGCGCCGCAGACCCTCCGGTCCGCAGACATGAACCGGGGTCTCGGGTCCGGCGAATTCCGCCAGTTTTTGCCGGCAGCCGCCACAGGGGGTACAGAGTCGCGTGCCGCCACCGGTCACCACGACCTCGGCGACGGCATGATGTCCGGCGCCGATCATTGCGGCGATCGCCGAGGTCTCGGCGCACCAGCCCTGGGGATAGGAGGCGTTCTCCACATTGCAACCGGCAAAGACGCCCCCCTCGGCGCTCCGTATGACGGCGCCGACCTTGAAGCCCGAATAAGGCGCATGCGCCTTCTCCCGCGCTTCGCCGGCCCGCCGAATCAGATCTTGCAATTGCTTACTCATCGTTCCTTCACATACGGCACGCCGATGGCCTTGGGCGCGATCGCTCGTCCCATGAACCCCGCCAATAGCACCACCGTCAGGACATAAGGCAGGGCTTGGATGAACTGTACCGGAATCTCGCCGATCATGGGCAGTTCCACGCCCTGCAAACGAATTGCGACCGCGTCGAGGAAGCCGAACAGCAAGCAGGCACCCAAGGCCGGAAACGGCCGCCACTTGCCGAAGATCATGGCGGCGAGCGCGATATAGCCCTGTCCCGCCGTCATCTCGCGCACGAAGGCACCGTTCTGCGCCGTGGAGAGATAGGCGCCGGCGATCGCGGAGAGGAGGCCCGCCAGCAGCACGGCGCGGTAGCGCAGCCAGGTAACGGAGATGCCGGCGGTGTCCACCGCCTCGGGGTTTTCGCCGACCGCGCGGAGACGGAGCCCGAACCGCGTCCGATAGATCAGCCACCAGGTCGCCGGCACCAGCGCCAGGGCGGCATAGACCAGAATGTTGTGGCCGCTCACCAGCTCGACATAGATCGTGCCGAGGATGGGGACTCCGCCCATCGCCTCGACACCCGGCCAGATCAGCGGACGAAACCGCTCCGCCTCCACCAGCCCCGGAGTCTGGCCGCCCTGGGCGAACCAGGCGATGCCGAGCGTCACGGTCAGCCCCGACATCAAGATATTGATCGCGACACCGCTCACCACCTGGCTGCCGTTGTGGGTGATGCAGGCGAAGCCGTGAAGCAGCGCCAGCATCGCTCCGGTGCCCATCGCCACCAGCAGCCCGACCCACTCGCTGCCCGAGACGTGGGCCACCGCCCCAGCCGCGAAGGCCGCGCCCAGCATCTTGCCCTCGAGGCTGATGTCGATGATGCCGGAACGCTCGGAGATCAGCCCCGCCATGGCGCACAGGATCAGCGGCGTCGCCACGCGGAGCGTCGCGTCCAGCGTCAGCACGGCGAGCAGGAACCACTCATCCATGCCTCACCCCTCCGCCGAGATCGCGCGGCGGCGGAACAACGCCTCGATCCGGGGGCGCAGCATATGTTCGAGCGCGCCCGAAAACAGGATCACCAGGCCCTGGATCACCACCACCAGCTCGCGCGTGACGCGCGGCATCTCGAAGGCGAGCTCGGCGCCCCCCTGGTAGAGGGCGCCGAACAGCAGACTGGTGAACACGATGCCGATCGGGTGGTTGCGCCCCATCAGCGCGGCGGCGATGCCGACGAAGCCGTATCCGGCGGTGAAGTTCAGCAACAGACGGTGCTGTACCCCCATGATCTCGTTGAGGCCGACAAAGCCGGCGAGCGCGCCGGAGACGCACATGGTGGCGATCACGACCCGGGCCGGATTGATTCCCGCATAGACCGCCGCCGGCTCGTTGCCGCCGACGACGCGGATGGCATAGCCCCAGCGCGTGCGCCAGATCAGCAGCCATACCAGAAGGCAGCAGACCAGTGCCCAGAGCAGCGACAGGTTCAAGGGCGAGCGCGTCGCCTCTACCCCGAACCAGCCGAGGATCTCGTGGGCGAAGGGCAGCCAGGCGACCTCGGCCAACTCCCGGCTCTCGGGGCTCATCTGCCCCGGTTTGATCAGAATGTTGACCAGCAGGTAGTTCATCACCGCGAAGGCGATGAAGTTGAACATTATGGTGGTGATGACGACATGGCTGCCGCGCCTAGCCTGCAGGTAGCCGGGAATATAGGCCCAGGCGGCACCAAACAACGCGCTCGCGAGGATCGAGATCAACAGCAGAATCGGGAACGGCAGATGGGCGTCGAAGGCCAGGAGCGCGAGGCCGACGCCGAGCCCTCCGATATAGGCTTGCCCCTCGCCGCCGATGTTGAAAAGTCCGGCGTGAAAGGCCACCGCCACGGCGAGCGCGGTGAAGATGATGTTGGTGGTGTAATAGAGGGTGTAGCCGATCGCCTCGTCGAAGCCGAAGGCGCCATGCACCAGGACCCCCACGGCGTCGACCGGGTCTTCGCCGATCGCCACCACGATGGCGCCCGAGACCAGCAAGGCCAACGCCAGGTTGACGAGCGGCACCAGCGCGTAGCCGACCCAGTCGGGCGCCCTCGCGCGCTCAGCCATCGCCCGACGCCGCCTCGCCGTCCCGGCCGGCGGCGTTCGCCATCAACAGGCCGAGCGTCCGCTCGTCCGCCCCCTCCCCCGCCACCTCGCCGACGATTCGGCCCTCGAACATCACCACGATGCGATCGCCGAGCGCCATGATCTCGTCGAGTTCGACCGAAACCAGCAGGACCGCCGCCCCCGCGTCGCGCATGGCGACGAGGTTGCGGTGGATGAATTCGATCGCGCCGATGTCGACGCCGCGCGTCGGCTGGCCGACCAGCAAAACCGAGGGCGCGCGCTCCAGCTCGCGGGCGATGACCAGCTTCTGTTGATTGCCGCCCGAAAAGCTGGCGGTGGCGAGGTCCGGGTCGGCCGGCCGCACGTCGTATTTCGCCATCTTCTCGCGGCAATCGGCGAGGATCGCCCGCCGGTCGATCAGGACCGGCCCGTTGTAGGCGGGATCGTCGTGATAGCCGAGGATGAAGCTTTCGGCGGCGGAGAAGCTCGCGACCACGCCGTCGCCCTGACGGTCCTCTGGCACGTGCGCCACGCCGAGCGCCCGCAGGCCCGCGGGATCGTCCGGCGCCCACGCGCGCAACCTTGTCCCATGGACCGTCACCTCGCCGGCCTGGAACGGCCGCATGCCCGCGAGCGCCGCCATCAGCTCGCTCTGCCCGTTGCCGGAGACACCGGCGATGGCGACGATCTCGCCGGCCCGGACCTCGAGGGAAATATCGTCCACCCGGGTCACGCCCAGTTCGTCGACGACCACCAGTCCCCGCACGGCGAGCGCCACCTCCCCCGGCCGCGCCGGCCGTTTCTCAAGCCCGAGCGGCACCTTGCGGCCGACCATCAGCTCGGCCAGGCTCTCCCGGTCGGTCTCCGCCGTGATCCGTTGGGCCACCATCTCGCCCTGGCGCATGACCGAGACCGTGTCGGTGATGGCCATGATCTCGCGCAGTTTATGGGTGATCAGGATGACCGTGACGCCACGCTCCTTGAGCGCGCGGAGAATGCGGAAGAGCTGCTCGGTCTCGTTCGGCGTCAACACGCTCGTCGGCTCGTCCAGGATCAGGATGCGGGCGCCGCGATAGAGCGCCTTCAGGATCTCGACCCGCTGGCGCAGCCCCACCGGCAGATCGCCGACGATGGCGTCGGGATCGACCTCCAGGCCGAATTCCCGCGCCAGGCGACCGAGTTCCCGCCGGGCGCGGGCGAGCGCCGGGGTCAGCCGCGGGCCTCCCGTCGCGCCCAGCACCAGATTCTCCAGGACGGTGAAGGTCGACACCAGCATGAAGTGCTGGTGCACCATGTCGATCCCGGCCGCGATCGCGTCCTCCGACGAGCGGACCTGAATCGCGTGGCCATCGACCCGGATCTCGCCCGCGTCGGCCTGGTAGAAACCGTGCAGGATGTTCATCAGGGTCGACTTGCCGGCGCCGTTCTCGCCGACGATGCCGTGGATCGTCCCGGCCGCGACGCGGAGCGAAACGTCGCGGTTGGCGTGGACCGCGCCGAAACGCTTGTCGATGCCGACCAGTTCGATCGCCGGCGCCGGCGCGCTCGGCGCCTCCAGGCTCAAGGCTCGCCCGCTCCGGGCCTCCGCCGGGTCAGTAGTCGCAGCTGTTGTCCGACATGTAGTCGTGGACCTTGATCTTGCCGGCGATGATATCGGCGCGAAGCTCCTTCATCGCCGCCCGCATGTCGTACCCAACCAGCTTGGCGTTGTGCTCGTCGAGAGACCAGCCCACGCCCCCTTCCGCCAGGCCCAGGACCTGGATCCCGGGCTTCCAGTTGCCGGCGAGCGCCGACTTGAAGACGTTGTAGGCGGCGACGTCCACCCGCTTCAGCATCGAGGTGAGGATGGTGCCGGGGTGAATGTAGTTCTGGTTGCTGTCGACGCCGATCGCCAGCTTGCCGGCGTCCTTCGCCGCCTGCAGCACGCCGACGCCGGTACCGCCGGCCGCCGCATAAACGACGTCGGCGCCCCGGTCGAACTGGCTGCGCGCCAACTCACCTCCCCTGGTCGGGTTGTTCCAGGCCGCGGGCGTCGTACCGGTCATGTTCTGCAGCACCTCGGCCTTCGGGTTCTGGTGCTTGACGCCCTGCTCGTAACCGCAGGCGAAGCGTCGGATAAGGGGGATGTCCATGCCGCCGATGAAGCCGACCTTGCCGCTCTTGGAGGTCGCGGCGGCGAGCGCGCCGACCAGGAAGGAGCCCTCGTGCTCCTTGAAGACGATCGACTGCACATTTGGCAGGTCGACCACCATGTCGATAATGGCGAAGCGCGTCTTCGGAAACTCCTTGGCGACCTTCTCCAGCGCCGGCGCCTGGGCGAAGCCGATGCCGAGCACCGGATCGGCACCGCGCTGCGCCATGCGCCGCAGCGCTTGCTCGCGCTGGGTCTCGTTCGTGACCTCGAACTCGCGGTACTCGACGCCGGTCTCCTTGCGGAACCGTTCCATGCCGTTCCACACACCTTCGTTGAAGGACTTGTCGAACTTGCCGCCCATGTCGAAGACGACGGCCGGGCTGACCTCGGCCGCGGAAAGCGGCGCGGCGGCCAGCATCGCGGCCGTGGCGATGGCGAGAATGAGTTCTGCGCGCATGGAATCCCCCTGGGACTTTGTACTTGGTCCGGATGCGTGGAATACGCCGGACGGATAAAGAGAGTGTGGCGCGCCGGAGAGGCCTCGGTCCAGCGCGAATTGCGCTATCATCGATAGGACTGGAACGAGGGCAGGAAGGCGAGGCGATGGATTTCGAGAGCTTCAAGCAATCGACCACGGACGCGGCGCCGCCCGGCGGCCTTTCGCCGGCGCTCGAGGCGCTGTGGCAAGACGCCAAGGGGGCGTGGGACACGGCCCACGGCCTCGCCCAGAGCCAGAAGGACACTACCGGTGCCTGGGTGCACGCCTACCTGCACCGGGTCGAGGGTGATCTTTCCAACGCCCGGTACTGGTATCGTCGCGCCGGACGGCCTGCATGCGCCGCGAGCCTGGCGGAAGAGTGGGAAGACATCGCCCGCGCGCTGCTTTAAGACACCGTGCAAGCGCCAACACGTAACGACAACGGAGGCCGCCGATGAGCCGCTACGGGATGGTCGTGGACCTCAACCGCTGCGTTGGGTGCCACACCTGCACGGCCGCCTGCAAACAGACCAACGCGACCGCGCCCGGCGTGCAGTGGCGAAGCGTGATCGACATCGAGCAGGGCACTTATCCAAACGTCGAGCGCCTCTTCATGGTGGTCGGCTGCCAGCACTGCGCCGAGCCGCCCTGCGTCCCGGTCTGCCCCTCGGGCGCCACGGCGCAGCGCGAGGACGGCCTGGTGACGATGGACTACGAGGCCTGCATCGGCTGTGGCTATTGCGCCGTCGCCTGCCCCTATCAGGCCCGCACGATCACCGCCGAGAAGGAATATTTCTACGGCGAGCCGACGACGCTGGAGCGCGCGACCTACCACGACGAGCGGCTGGGCGTCGCCAGCAAATGCACCTTCTGCGTGGAGCGGATCGACGAGGCCGAGGATCGCGGCCTGACGCCCGGCGTCGACATGGAGGTCACGCCCGCCTGCGCGGCCGCCTGCATCGCCGACGCCATCCACTTCGGCGATTTCGCGGACCCCGCCAGCAACGTCTCCCGCCTCGCCTCCGAAAACGCTTTTTTCCAGATGCACGAGGAACTCGGCACCGACCCGCAGATCAAGTACCTCTACGAGGTGCGGGGCAGCATGCCGGGCCACGAGGCACGGAGCGAGGACCTGGACGACGAACCGCTCTCCGATCCGGAGAATCCGCTGGTCGGCAAGCGGCAGCACTATTGGGACTTCAAGGCGGCAATGAATTTCGGCCTGGGAGGCCTCGCCTCCGGTTTCGCGTTCATCGCCTGGCTGGCGCACATGATCATCGGCTTTTCCGACCGGGCGCTCGGCGGTCTCTTCGCGCTCGCCGGCGCGATCATGGCCGTCGGTCTGTTCTTCGTCTTCCTGAAGATCCACAGGAAGGCCCGCTTCATGAACGTGATGCTGCGCCCCGGCACGTCATGGATGACGCGAGAGACATACTGTGTCGCCCTCATCATGCCTGCAATTTTGTTGGACCTGATCTGGCCGAACGCGCTCTTCCATGCCCTCGTGGGTCTGGGCGCCTTTGGCTTCCTCGTTTGTCAGGCGCAAATTCTTTATCGCGCGCGCGGCATTCCGGCCTGGCGCGCCCCGCTGATGCCCTGGATGTTGATGGCGACCGGCCTGCTAGAAGGCCTGGGCCTGCTCGCCATCCTGGCCGTCGCCTGGGGCCAGGCGGCGAGCGCCGCCCCTGTCGACTGGCTGGCCTTCACGGGCATCGTATTGACGCTCGCCAACGCCGGCCTCTGGTTCGGCTATCGTTCGACGGCGGCGGCGCACGGGATTCCGCCCTTGGCCCGGCGCGAGATCGAGGCCGTGACCGGCACCGTGATGGTCATGGGCCACGCCTGCCCGCTGCTGTTCTTCGGCCTCGCCGCGTGGGTCGGCGACGGCACGGGTGCGCTGGTGCCGCTGGCCCTGGGCGGTACGACCGCCATCGCCGGCGGCCTCATTTGGAAGTTCAAGGTGATCATCGAGGCGTCCTACTTCCAGGGCTTCGCCCTGCCGAGGGCGCCAACCCGGGGCTCGGGCGACCGGGCGGCGCCGCGCCGCCTCGTCAGCCCCCGTGCCGCCGCCTGAGGACCCGCCGATGGGACCGACCCTCACCCATATCGCCCTTCACGCCCATGATTTCGCTCGGAGCCTCGCCTTCTATCGGGATTTCTGCGCCATGGCCGTGGTGCACGAACGCAACAACGCCGGCGTCGAGGTCGCCTGGCTCGCCGAGCCGGGCCGGGAAAATGAGTTCATCTTCGTGCTGATCTCGGGCGGGCCGGAGCGCACGCTCCCGGCGCGGGATTTCAGCCATCTTGGTTTCGCCCTCGACACTCGCCGGGCGGTGGACAAGATCGCCGCCCGGGCCGAGGCCGCCGGCATTCTCGTCTGGCCGCCCCGCGAGGAGCCCTACCCCGTCGGCTACTATTGCGGCGTGTGCGATCCCGACGGCAACGCCGTCGAATTCAGCCATGGCCAGCCTCTCGGCCCCGGCGCCGAGGCGGACGAGGCCCGGCGGGCGGGCGATGTCAGGGCTTCTCGCACTCGCCGTAGCTGACGAAAATGTTCGAGCTGCCGCCGACCACGCCGCCGTGGATGTATGAGAAGGTGAAGCTCTTGTCGCCCTTGAAGGCCCAGGTCTCATAGCCGCGACGGCAAAGCGTCATGCCCTCGCCGCCGTCGAAGCAGCGAAGTGTCCACTCCCGCTCGCCGAAAGTCACCGTGCGTTCGGTCTTGGAGACCATTTTCACCAGGTAGCGCGAGTTGGCCAGTTTCTCCAACTCGGCCTCGTCCCCCGTCCAGTGAAAACCGCCCGATCCCGCCTCGACGCAGACGAGGGACGCGACCTCGCCCGCCTCGCCATTCTTTTTTTCGGCGCCCCACGCAACGGAGGCCGGCCCAATGGCGAGCCAAAACGCCGCCAGAAGCGGCAAGACATGGCTGTGCATCAACGCTCCTCCCAAACCGCCGATACCGGTTTCGCGAACCGACACGCCCCCGGCATCGTCCCCGCCGGATTATGTTAAACTAGCCCGCCGCCCCGGGTCGAGCCCAAACGTCCGAGAGGTCAAATTTCTAGCGGTTGCACGCTTCTGCCCCGCCGCGCCGCCTCATGCACGGCCAAGGTCGCGGCCAGCGTCGCGGCGCCGTCGCGCGCGCTGGTGCGAGGCGCCTCCTCGCCGCGCGCGACGCGCGCGAAATGCTCGATCTGCAGGCCGTAGGCATAACCCGGCATATGCGGCCTAGTCTCGCTCGCCAGCGGATGCTGCCAGCCCGACGTGTTGGCGCCCTGGTAGCGCCAAAGCCGCATTTCCGGCACGGCAAGGGAGGCGTCGCTGCCCATGAAATGGAAGCTGTTCTCCTCGACCTGATAGAAATCCGCGTTCTCGCGCATGGTCATCTCGTAGGACCAGGGCGATGGCGTCGCATCGGAAAGGATGATGGTGCCGATGGCGCCGCCGGCGAGACGCAAGGCCATCGCCGCCGTGTCCTCGACGGCATGCCCGCGCGTCTGGGAACTCGTGTGCGCGCTCACCTCCTCGACCTCGCCGGCGATCCATCGCAGGCAGTCGATATCGTGGATCAAGTTCGTCAGCACGGGCCCGCCGCCGGCCTGGACGTGCCAGTCGACGTCGAAATATTCGGCATGCTTCAGGGCCAGCCAGAAGACGTGAAAGGCTACCAGGCGCCCGAGTTCCCCCGATCGCACGATCTCGCGGGTGCGCTCGATCGTCGGATTGAAGCGACGGTGCTGGCCGACGGCGACCGGCACGTCCGCCGCCTCCGCCGCCTCGATCAGGATCCGTGCCTCCTCCACCGTCGCGGCGACGGGTTTCTCCATCAGCGTCGCCACCCGCGCCTCGACACAAAGGAGACCCATCTCCAGATGGTTGCCGGTGGGCGTGGCGACGATCACGCCCTCGGGCCGGTCGGTCTCGAACATCGCTTCCGCCGTCTCGCGCCACGGCACGCCCACCGCCTCGGCCAACTCGCGCGCGCGGGGATCGGAGTCGACGATCGCCGCCAATACGCAGCTCCGGGAAGCGCCGATCAGATCGATGTGGCGGCGGCCGATGACGCCGGCGCCGATTACCGCAAGTCGGACGGGTGCCATGGTTCTTCTCCCTCCCCCTCAGGCGTGGAAATAGTCGGCCTTCATCACCGCCGGCCCCTCGACCAACGGCTGGAAGCCCATGCGCCGCAGCACGTCGGCCTCGAGATTGACGCCGGGCGCCACTTCGGTCAGCGCCACGCCGCCGCCGGTCAGGCGGAATACCGCGCGCTCGGTGACGTAGACCACCTCCTGGCCCGTGGCCCGGGCGCGATCACCCGAGAAGGTGATCTGCGCGACCGCGTCCACCAGCTTGGCGATCTGGCCGGGCGCATCGATGCGAAGGACACCGTCGCCCGGTGTCAGGCGCGCGCCCTTGGTCTCGAAGGTGCCGCAGAAGACGACCTTTTTCGCGTTCTGGGCGATGTCGATGAAACCGCCGGGACCGACCGTGGTGCCGTCGAGCTTGGAGACGTTGACATTGCCGCTCCCGTCCAGCTCCCCCATGCCGAGAAAGGCGATATCGAGGCCGCCGCCGCCGTAGAAGTCGAACTGTGAGGGCGAATCCAGCATGGCGCTGGCGTTCCTGGCATAGCCGAAAAGCGTTCCGTCCAAGAGGGCACCACCGTACGTCCCGTGTTCGATCGTCTGGTAATAGTGCCCGACCTCGCCCTTCGCGGCCACGATCTTGGCCACGCCGTCGGGAATGCCGAAGCCGAAGTTGATCACCGCGTCGTCGCGCAATTCGTCGGCCGCGCGGCGCGCCACCACCTGGCGGATCGAATAATCCCGCACGGCGTCCGCCGGGACCACGCCCTGGCGCTCGCCGGAGAGGGAGGGGTCGTAGACCTCGGCATAGCTTTGCGCCTGGGCCGGCTCGATCAGCACCGCGTCGACCATGGCGCCCGGTACTCGGACCGAGCGGGCCGGCATCGCCCCCGGCGCGACCGCCGTCCGCGCCTGCGCCAGCACCTTGCCGCCGCTGTTGTGGGCGGCGAGCGCGATCGCCCAGACATCGAGGTTGGCGCCTTCCTGGTCCATGGAGAGGTTGCCGTCGACGTCGGCGAAGCTGCCGCGGATCACCGCGATGTCGACGGGTATGGGCTTGTAGCGCAGCAATTCCCGGCCATCGAACTCGACCACCTCGACCAGCTCGTCCTTGGCCGCCTCGTTCATCCGCCCGCCGTCGAGGCGTGGATCGACGAAGGTGCCGAGCCCGACGTGGCTCAAGAGGCCCGGCCTGCCGGCCCCCGTCTCGCGCATCAGCTGGCTGATCACGCCGCCCGGCAGCACATAGGCCTCGATCCGGTTCTCCCGCGCCAGGCGCTGCATCTCGGGCGACCAGACCCAGTGGCCGCCGATCACCTTTCGCACCATGCCCTCGTGCGCCAGGCGATTGACGCCACGCGCGTCACGATCACCGATGCCGAGGGCGTGGATCACGGTGAGGTCGCGGGGATGGCCGGTTTCGAGGAAACGCGCCTCGATTGCCGCCAGCACGGCGTCCGGCTCCACCAGCCCGCCGCCGGCCCCGCTCATCGCCAAGGTCGCCGCGTCCGGGACCAGCGCCGCGAGAGCCTCCCCGTCGGTGAACTTGCTGCGCCTCATCTCGCCCTCGCCCTCAGCCGTTCGCCACCCACTTCAGGATATGCGCGCCGACCGCGACCAGCTCGCCCCCCTGGTTGGTGACTTCGATTTTGGCGGTGGAGCGGCGGCGCTCGACGTCGATTTCGCTCACCTCGTAGACGACGGTGATGGTATCGCCCAGGAACACCGGCGCCAGGAAACGGATCCGGTCGTAGCCGAGGGAGACCGGAGTCTCGTGTGCGTCGCTCCGGCATTTCTCGATCGCCAAGGTCGAGGCGGTCGACATGAAGCCCACCATCAGCGCGCCATGCGCCATGCGCCGGCCGTAACTGGAGCGGGCCATGTACTCCTCGTTCACGTGATTGGGCGAGAAATCGCCGGTGAGGCCGGCGAAATTGTAGACGTCGCATTCGGCGACGGTCTTGGAGAATGTCGCCTTGTCGCCGACGGCGACGTGGAATTCGCTGTTCATGTCCGCTCCCCCCGCTCCCTTGGCTCCCCGCTCGCCCGCGATGCTATGCTCGTCCGAACGCGGCGCGTCAACCGCCGGATCGAGCGGAGGCCCCATGGCGGGACTGGAGGGACAGGGAGCGATCGTCACCGGCGGGGCGCGCGGCATCGGCCGGGCGATCACCGAACGGCTGGCGGCGGATGGCGCCCGGGTCTCGGTCTGGGACCTCGACCCGACGGCCGATCCGCCGCCGGGCGCGGCGCACATGGGCGCCTGCGACGTCGCCGACGAGGCGTCCATCGAAGCGGCGCTCGCCGAGAGTCTCGCCGCCCTCGGCGCCGTCGACATCCTGGTCGCGAACGCTGGCGTCAACGGCCCGACCAAGCCCGCCTGGGACTACAGCCTCGAGGAATGGAACCGGGTGATCGGCGTCGACCTGACGGGCGTCTTCCTCTCGGCCCGCGCCGTCATTCCGCACATGCGGGCGCGCGGGCGGGGCCGCATCGTCGCCATCTCCTCGATCGCCGGCAAGGAGGGCAACCCCAACGCCGTCGCCTATTCCGCCGCCAAGGCCGGCGTTATCGGCCTCACCAAGGCGCTGGCCCAGGGCCTGGTCGACGACGGCATCCTGGTCAATTGCGTGACTCCCGCGATGGCGGAAACCGATCTCTTGGCCGAGATGGATGCCGACTACATCCAGGCGATCCGCGATCGCATGCCCTTCGGCCGCCTCTGCACCGTCGAGGAGATCGCCGCCATGGTCGCCTTCATTTGCGGCCCCGAGTGCAGCTTCACCACCGGCATGGCCTTCGATATCTCGGGCGGCCGCGCGACATATTGAACAAGGGGAATTGCTCATGCCCGACGTCGACAAACTTTCGATCAACCAGGTGACTCTGCGCGAGCAATGGACCCTTAAACAAGCGATCGAGGGCCTCTCGCGCCACGACATCCACGGCATCGCCGTCTGGCGCGACAAGCTCGCCGAGCTGGGCGTGGCGGAGGGCGCCCGGATGCTTGCCGATCACGCCATGACGGTGACCGGATTCTGCATCGCCGGACTGCAGGCGACCCGCGACAAGGCGCTCTGGCAAGAGCGCCTCGACGACAACCGCCGGGTGATCGAGGAGGCGGCCGCGATCGGCGCCAGGGCAATCGTCTTCGTCGCCGGCGGCCTGGACGAAGGCGACACCGATCTCGCCGGCGCCAAGGCACGGGCCAAGGACGCCCTCGTCGCCCTGTTGCCCGACGCCAAGGCGGCCGGCATGACCCTGGCGGTCGAGCCGCTGCACCCGATGATCTGCGCCTCGCGCTCCGTCCTGGTCAGCCTGGAAGAAGCCAACGACTGGATGGACGAGATCGCCGCCGGCCCGGAGCTGGGCCTGGCGATCGACGTCTATCACCTGTGGTGGGATCCGAACCTGGCGCGCGAGATCGCCCGCGCCGCGCCGCGCATCGCCGCCTATCACATCAACGACTGGCTGCACGACACCCGGGATTTGAGGCTCGACCGCGGCATGATGGGCGACGGCGCCATCGACCTCCCCGCCTTCCGAGGCCTGATGGAGGCCGCCGGCTGGACCGGCCACCACGAGGTCGAAATCTTCTCGGAGCGCAACTGGTGGCGCCGCGACGGAGACGAGGTGCTGGCGGTGATCAAGGAGCGGTTCGCGACGGTCTGTTGAAGATCCGAGGGTCCGACTCGAGAGGCCCCCGAAGCCGGACACCGAGAACCGGGCTTCAAGCTCGACGAACGCAAAATCGTCATCGCGAGCGAAGCGAGGGTGGCGATCCAGGCGGCTTTGATGCCATACACCATTGCCAACACCGTTCACGCCGTCCGGGACGGTGCGCGGCGAGACCTACGCCGGACCACCGCCGTCAGCGCGCGTCGCGGAAGCCGTTGGTGATCGGATAGCGGCGGTCTCGGCCGAAGGCGCGCTCGGTGATCTTGACGCCGAGCGGGGCTTGGCGGCGCTTGTATTCGGCGACGTAGAGCAGATGCTCGATCCGCTTCACGGTCGCGGCCGGGTGGCCGCGTTCCAGAATCTCCTCGAAGGCCAGTTCGCGCTCGACCAGGCTCTCCAGAATATCGTCCAGCACCTCGTAGGGGGGGAGCGAGTCCTCGTCCTTCTGGTCGGGGCGCAGTTCGGCCGAGGGCGGCTTCACCAGAATGTTCTCCGGGATCACGCGGCCCTCGGGGCCCAGCATGCCCGGAAATCGCGACTGGTTGCGCCAGGCCGAAAGGTCGAACACCGTGGTCTTGTAAACGTCCTTCAGGACCGAATAGCCGCCCGCCATGTCGCCGTAGATGGTGGCGTAGCCGACGCTCATCTCCGACTTGTTGCCGGTGGTCAGCACCATGTGGCCGAACTTGTTGGAGAGCGCCATCAGCGTGATGGCTCGGCTGCGCGACTGGATGTTCTCTTCCGTGACGTCGCGCGCGCGGCCGGCGAAGACCGGCGCCAGTGTCTCCTCGAAGGCCAGTACCGCCGGCGCGATCGAGACGTCGTCGAGTCGCACGCCCAGCAGGCGGGCGCATTCGGCCGCGTCGCCCAGGCTTTCCTCGCTAGTGAAGACGGAGGGCATCATCACGCACCAGACCCGCTCGGGCCCCAGCGCGTCGACCGCGACGGCGGCGCTCAAGGCGGAATCGATGCCGCCCGAAAGTCCGATGATGACACCGGGAAAGCGGTTCTTGTCGACGTAGTCCCGCAAGCCCAGGGTCATGGCCTGGTAGATCGCCGCCAGCTCTTCCTCCGGCGCCGCGCGGCGGGCGACCTCGCAGCGCCAGCCGCCGGCCTCCCGGTTCCACAGCGTGAGCTCGCTGGTCGCTTCGAAGTTGGGCAGTTGCACCGCCAGCTCGCCGCCCGGGTTGATGACGAAGGAGCCGCCGTCGAACACCAGCTCATCCTGGCCGCCGACTTGGTTCAAGTAGGCGATCGGCAGGCCGAAGGTGGCGATGTGGCCGATCACCAGGTTGAGGCGGATATCCGGCTTCATCCGGTCGAAGGGAGAGCCGTTCGGAATCAGAATCAGTTCCGCCCCGGTCTCGACCAGGCACTCCAGCACGTCTCCGGTCCAGATGTCCTCGCAGATCGGCACGCCGATGCGCACGCCCCGGAAATTGACCGGCCCCGGCAGCTCGCCGGGCTGGAAGACTCGCTTCTCGTCGAAGACGTTGTAATTGGGCAGATCGCACTTAGCGCGCACCGCCTGGACCTCGCCCGCGTCCAGCAGCAGAACCGCGTTGTGCAGCTTATCCCCGACCCGCCAAGGGGTGGGCAGCAGCAGGGCCGGGCCGCCGTCCGCCGTCTCCGCCGCCAGCGCCAGGGCGGCCGCCTCCAGCTCGTCCTGGAAGGCGGGCTTCAACACCAGGTCTTCCGGCGGATAGCCCGACAGCATCAGTTCGGAAAAGACCACGAGGTCGGCGCGGCCGGCGTATTCGGCGCGGACGGCGCGCACGATCTCTGCATTGCCGGCGACGTCGCCGACGGTCGGATTGCACTGCGCGAGCGCGATGGCGACGCGGTTCGTCATGGACGCTTCTTAATCGCTGGCGGGGTCCGGCACAACGGGCCCGAGGCGGGTCAGGACAAGAGTTCGCGGCAGGCGGTACAAACCGCTTCAGCGCTCATGCCGTACTTCTCCCGCACCCTATCGGTCGGCCCGACGACGGCGAATTCGTCCGGCATGCCGACGAAGCGCATGGGCGTTGGCCGCGTCGTGGCCAGCAGCTCCGCCACCGCGCCGCCGAGGCCGCCGGTCAGATGGTGCTCTTCGGCCGTGACGATGGCGCCCGTCTCGGCCGCCGCCAGCACCGCCTCGCGGTCGAGCGGCTTGATCGTATGCATGTTGAGAATCCGGGCGGAGATCCCCTCGGCCGCCAAGCTCTCCGCCGCCTCCAGCGCCGGCGCCACCAGGGCGCCACAGGCGATCACCGTGACATCGGTGCCGGCGCGCAGTTCTTCGGCCCAGCCAACGCGGAAGGGACCTTCGGGAGGCGTGACCGGCGGCTCCACCATCCGGCCGCCCAGGCGGATATAGACCGGCCCGTCGATCTCCCTCGTCGCCAAGGCGGCATGCCAGGCCTGGTTGGCGTCGGCCGGCACGATCACCGTCATGCCTGGAAAACTCCTGAGGATCGCCAAGTCCTCCAGGGCATGGTGGGTGCCGCCGGAAACGCCCAGCACGACACCGCTCGCCGCGGCGCCGATCACTACGCGCTGGTTGGCATAGGCGACATCGTTCCTGAGCTGCTCCATCGAGCGGGCGGTGATGAAGGGGGCATAGCCGCAGACGAAAGGCCGCATGCCGGTGGTGGCGAGGCCGGAGGCAACGCCCATGGCGTTCTGCTCGGCGATGCCGGCCTCTATCACGCGCGTCGGATGACGCGCCTTCATCTCGCGAATCCCGATCAGGTCGAGGGTATCGGCGGAGATCGCCACCACGCGCTCGTCCGCGTCGGCGAGTTCGCTCACCGCCAGTCCGAAGGCGAGGCGGGATTGGTTCTGATGGGCTTCCTCCGGGGCGCTCACGCCGGCTCTCCCAGTTCGGCCAGCGCCTCGGCATAGACCTGGTCGGTGACCATGTTCATGTGCCAGGTGTAGGTGTCCTCGGCAAAGCCGACGCCCTTGCCCTTAACCGTGTGGGCAATCAGCAGCGAAGGCTTGTCAGCGGCGAAGGGCAAGGCGTCCAGCGCGTCGACGATTCCCTCCATGTCGTGGCCGTCGATCTCGCGCACCTCCCAGCCGAAGGCGCGCCACTTGTCGGCCAGCGGCTCCAGCCCCACGAAGTCGCTCACATGCCCGCTCTGCTGCACCTTGTTGTAGTCGACGATTGCCGTCAGCTCGGAAAGCTTCAACTGCGCGGCGTGCATCGCCGCCTCCCAATTGGAGCCTTCCTGCAACTCGCCGTCGCCGACCATCACCACGGTGCGGAAGTCCTTGCCCTGGAGCCTGGCGCCGAGCGCCATGCCGAGACCGACCGAGAGCCCATGGCCGAGGCCGCCCCTGCTCATCACGACGCCCGGGCATTTGATGTCGGGATGCATGCCAAGCAGGGATTCGAAGCCGTAGAAGGTATCGAGATCGTCCTCGGGAAAGAATCCGGCCCGGGCGAGCGTCGCGACGAGGCCGCCGTTGGCATGCCCCTTCGAGAGCACGAAACGGTCGCGCCCATCCCACTCGGGCTCCTCGGGGCGGAGCCTCAGATGGTGGAAATAGAGCGCCGACAACAGGTCGGCCGCCGAGGACGAGCCCCCGACATGGCCGGAACCGCCGTTGTGAAAAGCGCGCCACAGCCCGCGCCGGATCATCAAGGCTTCGTTGCGAAGCACACCAAACAAGGCTTCCCGGTTACTGGTGGTCATGTATTCCCTCCCCGCCACGTCGTCTGGTCGCGGGGATCATCCGTCCAATCCCGCGCGTCGGCAAGCCTTGCAAATCAGCCTCGCTGTCGCGGCCCGGGCGGCAACCCGGCCGGGCTCGAGACGGCGCGATGGAAACCCTCCCGGGCTTGGTCGGGCGCGCGAGTCGCGCGCGTCGTCGACGACCGCCTCGGCCCGGGCGGTCCCTCCACCCTGGGTTCGACGGCGGGGCGGGGCTCACAGGATCTCGGGCGAAAACCGTAACATTGGGTTTGTTGAAAAAGTGAACGGAGGTCTTGGGAGCACAGGATTGATTCGCGGCACCGGCTCGAGCCAGGCATCGGCGCGGCCCGGTCGTCCCCGAACGGGGGCAGACATGGATCGAATTTTCGATTACGGTTGGGGCTCTCGATACGGAGACGGCGATTACGCGAGCAGGGGAGCGAGAACGATGAACAGGATCGACTTGACGGTATTAGCGGTGGCATTGACCCTGGCTCTGGGGCTGGCCGCGCCACGGGCGCTCGCACAGTTTGCGACCGACGTGCAATGAGCCCAATGCGTCGGGACCGGCGATATCGCCTTCGGGGCCGTGCGCGAAGGCCGAATTGCCGACCGGGCGGTCACCAACAGGAAAATTGCGTTCGGCGCGGTGCGCGAAGCCCGAATTGCCGACGGGGCGGTCACCAACAGGAAGATTGCGCCCGGCGCGGTGCGGGAAGGCCGGATCGCGAACAGAGCCGTCACGACGCCCAAGATCGCGCTCGGCGCGGTGGTGGAGGGCCGCCTGGCCAACGGCGCCGTCGCGACGAACAAAATCCGGGAGGGCGCGGTGACGACGGCGAAAATAGCACCCGGCGCGGTGACCAACGGCAGGCTCGCCGCCAACGCGGTCGGATCCGCTAAGAGTCCGACTCGAAATGAATCGAGTGTTTTCAGTCTCTTGCGAGACGGCGCGTGAGGAGTTGGATGCTGGCGAGGAAGATCCAGGCCTCGGCGGTCTCGATGGCCGTCTCGAAGTCCTTGGCCAGCCGCCGGTTTCGATTGAGCCAGGCGAGCGTGCGCTCGACGACCCATCGGCGGGGCAGGAGTTGGAAGCCCTTCACGCCCGCGGGACGGTTGACGATCTCCAGCGACCAGCGGCCGATCCGCTTCAGTGCGCCCTCGAGCTTGGGCCCGGCATAGGCGCCGTCGGCGAAGACGTGGCGCAGGCGGGGAAAGTGGCGGGGGATGGCGGCGAACACCGCCGGCGCGCCGTCGCGGTCCTGGATCTCGGCGCCGTGGACCACGACCGCGACCAGCAGGCCGCCGGTGTCGGTGAGGATGTGACGCTTGCGGCCCTTGACTTTCTTTCCGGCGTCGAAGCCCCGGATACCGCCGCTTTCCGTGGTTTTTACGCTCTGACTGTCGATGATACCGGCCGACGGGCCGGCCGCGCGGCCCTCGGCCTCGCGCGCCGCGACCAGCAGTTGCCGGTTGACCTCGGACCAGGTGCCGTCGTCCCGCCAGAGATAAAAGTAGCGCTGCACCGTCGAGCGTGGCGGGAAGTCCCGGGGCAGCATGCGCCATGGACAGCCGCTACGCAGTAGGTAGAGGATCGCGTTCACCACCTCGCGCAATGCCGTCGTCCGAGGCCGTCCCAGCGCTTTGGCGCGAGGCAGCAACGGCTCCAGCACCTTCCATTCTCCATCCGTCAGGTCGCTTGCGTAGCGCAGCAGGTCGCGTTCATACTTCGGGCGAGTGATTTTGGTCCACATGTTGTGTCTCCCTGGTTGCTAAATACAAACAGTGAATCACAACTGACTGAAATCACTCAACTCTTTTCGGGCCAGACACTCAGATCGCCGACGGGACGATCGCCACCGCCGACATCGCCGACGGCGCGGTGACCTCGACCAAGATCGCCGACGGGACCATCGCCAACGCCGACATCGCCGCCGACGCCGTGACCTCGGGGACTATCTTCGACGGCACGATCGTAAACGCCGATATCGCCGACGGCACCATCACGGCCGCCAAGCTGTCGTTTGCGGCCGGCGGCGGTGGCTTCACAATGGAAGATAACCTCGGTGCGTTGATTGGCCCGCTCGCCGGCTTTGGGGGCTCAAATCCGGTCCTTTTAGTCACGATAGGTGGCAATACCTTCCACCTGACTATGACCTTTAAGGACAACAGTAACGATGAGCCGAGCGACGATTATCAAGAAATATTCCTGTCCAATCAATTTCTGTACTATACAGGTGCAAATTGTACCGGGTCCACGTATTTCTAACCGGACAGTTTTGTGTCGCCTGTGTTGTTTGGGCTCTATAATGTCGCCTTCACCGCCGGTTCGTCTGCGGGGGATAATCCCGTAGAGCTTTGGGTGCCGGATACTACGATGGGTAGGGATGCTGTTACCGTCAGGAGCAGGCGGGCAGGAAACAACTTCAGTACTTGCGACGATGGCTTCACGGATGTCGCTGTCGACTATTGGCCGGCGTCACAGGTTTCGAGCAATTTGAAAACACTTTGGACACGACCGTGGGTATTACTTGCGAATTAGACCTACGATCGAGAATTGAACCACTTCCGGCTGACGCCGGTAGAATTGGGTGCGTGGTTCTGGATGTACTGAAGTATGGTCTCCTCGTTCACCATCCCGCTTGGGGGTCGCGCCTGAGGCGGGTCACGCGCAAGAGGGGTCTTGAATCTTGAATTCGGGGCCTCTTCCCACGACTTCATGATCCTGGAGACCGAGGAATAGCGCGGTTTCGCCGCGGCGGCGACGGCATGCCGCCTGTGGCCGGAAATAAAGCGGACAAAAAAGGCGACATTCATCTTTTCCGGCCCGGACGCCCGCCTGATATCGCGCCCTCCGTGCCGTCGATTCCCCTCGGGCGGGGCTCGCCCCGAAAAGATGAATGGACCCTTTTCCATTTCCGCGGTCGTCCCCGAACGGGGGCAGACGTGGATCGAATTGTTAAAATGGCTTATCCCTTTGCTTCCGGTCACACCAGATGTTGATCGGCCTTCTACGTTCCAGGCACGGTTTTCGGACCGTGCCGGGGGATGTGCGGGAGCTTTTGGACTTGAGGAAGTTGGTTTCGAGTGCTGTCAGGCAGACTGGAGGGCCGGTATTCGGCTCCGATTGAGGCGGATCGGAGGGCGGGCGATGGCTGGCGCCCGGCCTGCCGGGATCAGACGTGTTGTCCGACGATGTCGCGGTAGTCGGCGGGTCGCAGGCGCGTGCCGATGCCGAGCAGGGTATCGAAAGCCGTTGCGGTGTGGCGGCGGCGGTTCCAGCGGAACACGAACTCGTCGAGGTAGCGGCGCAGATGGGCGCGGCGCAGGCCATGGAAGGTTCCGAGCGCCCAGCGCTTCAGGTTCGAGAACACACGATGGATCCACGTCAGCACGAGATGGGCGGGCGTTGCACCGACGACCTTGGGCTGGTGGTCGTGGTCGGGCAGGCCGCAATAACCGCTCCAGCCATCGGTAATCACCCGCGCGCCCGGCGCCGAGGTTCCGGCAACGAAGGCACGAAGGCTGCGCGCGGAGAAATCCCCGATCGGCGCCAGCCGGATGCGGCGTGGCTCGCCCTCGGGCGATAGCTCGACCGCGCCGGCAATGCGCATCTTGCCTTGTGGGCTGCGACCTTGCCCGCCTGTGGCCGGGTCTTTTGCGGTGCGGAACGGGAGGGTGGCCTCATCGATCTCGATCAGGTCCTCAAGCAGGCTGCGATCCGGATTGACCATGGCACGGCGCAGCTTGTGCAGCAGGAGCCAGGCACTCTTGTAACTGCCGAGCCCGAGCTGGGCCTGGAGTTGCAGGGCGGAGATACCATTCGAGTGGCTGGTCACGATGTGAACGGCCATGAACCAGGTCTTCAGGGGCAAGTGGCTGCGGTGCATGATCGTGCCTGCGGTCACCGAGGTCTCCTTCCCGCAGGCCGCACATTCCCAGCTCGCCCGGCGCCGCTTCAGTTCCCAGCCCCTGTCATGGCCGCAGGCGGGGCAGACGAAGCCGTCGGGCCAGCGCCTGGCGGCGAGATGCCGGGCACAGGAGGCTTCATCGGGAAAGCGCGCCTCGAAGGCGGCGCGGGACATGGGGCGGTCATATTTCCAGCGGCTGGCCATGACGGAACATTACACGAACATGCTGCCGACGCCCACCAGAAACTCAACATCTCGTCAAACCGGGCTCAAAGGGATAAACCCTTTGTTAAAGGCTCAATTCGTGAATTGTATGCGTCACCTTGTTACGGCGGCGGCGAGGCAGGCTCGGTCATTGGCGCCGGGGGCGAGGCCGACGAGGTGGAACCAGCTCAGGTAGTTGTCCAGATAGCGGGTGGCGATGCCGCGGCGGGGACGCAGGAAGTCCTTCAACCGGCTGTGGCGGCTGTTCACCGTCTGCACATGCAGATCGCCCCGAACCCGTTCCCCCATCGAGCGGTTGAGTGCTTCGTGGCTCACCCCGAGCGCGGCGGCGCAAGGTGGATAGCTCGCGCCACCGTCGGAGACCAGCAGGGCGTCCTTCGCGACCACCGGGTCGAGAGCAGCCGTGAGCGCCGCCGCGTCGACCCTGGGCAGCACCGCGCTCACCGTCGTCCCGCTCCGGTCCGCCGCCATGAGAACCGGCACCTGCTCGCGCGAGAGGCCGCGCTTCTTCGCCTTGCCGCCCCGCCGCCGTGCCTTGCGTCCCAGCCCGCGCGCGCCCTTCCGGCTCTCCAGGACGTAGGTCTCGTCCGCTTCCACGATCCCCTTGAGCACCTCCGAATCGCTCCGCGCCGCCGCCAGAAACCGGTGACGCCAGCGGAACGCCGTGCTCACCGCCACGTCGCAGCGCGCCGCCGAGGCCTTCACCGTCTCCCCCTCCGCCAGCGACGCCCCGAACGACAGCCAGCGTTCCTTGTGGTGCAGGCCCGACAGCGGCGTACCGGTCAGCGCGTTGAAGGTCCTGCCGCAGCCCTTGCACTGGTAGCGCCGCAGACCCCGCGCCATACCGCGCGAAACCGCCCCTTCGCTCGCGCAGTGCGGACAGCGCCGGGCCTCGTCCACACCAAGCTCGATCGCGGCCTTCGATGCCTCGCCTTCGCTCCGGCCCGACAGCACCGCGAGCGCCTCGTGCCGCTGCACGCGCGTCAGCCCGCGCGCCGCCGAAAGCCACACCTGGAAACCCTTGCCGTCCATGACCCAACCTCCTGACATTCCGGGCATTCTATCACAAATGCATACGTTTCACGAATTGAGCCTTGTTAAATATGGCTGGGGCTCTCGATACAGAGACGGCGATTGCGCGAGCAGGGGAGCGAGAACGATGAACCGGATCGACATGACGGTATCGTCGGTGGCATTGACCCTGGCTCTGGGGCTGGCCGCGCCACGGGCGCTCGCACAGTTTGCGACCGACGTGCAATGCGCCCAATGCGTCGGCACGACGGATATCGCCCTCCGGGCCATCACCAACGGCCGGCTGAGGGACAACGCGGTGACGGCGAACAAGATCCGAGACGGTGCGGTAACGGCAGGTAAGCTTTCATCAGATGCCGTCTACCTAACCAGCATTGTCGTAAGTCCCGTGGGACCAACGGAGGCATATAACTGCATCGAATTAAGAGAAGCTTTAGCCAGTATTGTCGATAACTCTGCTAGCAGGCCGTACTCGATATACGTAGAGCCCGGTATCTATGACTGTGGTTTCCAGCCACTATCGATAACCAGTTACGTGAAAGTCGGCGGGGCGGGACCCGGCTACACTATACTCAAGGGTGCCGTAGACGTCAGCTTTGTCGTTATGGATGAAGCGTCGGAGTTGGCGCATTTAACCATTATCAATTTTGGCGCAGGAGGCATACGATCCCGTGGCGTTTCCATAAGCGACAATGTCCGACTAATCGGCTTATCAATTAGCGCGTCCGGCGGCATCAAGAATAATACTGCAATTTTCCTACGCGGGGCGACAAGAGTGTACATGAGAAATGTTGATGCGGTCGCCAATGGTGGCGGCGTCTCGGGCGTCGTTAATGGATTACAAGCAAGTGCCCAGTCAGAGGTAGTAATTGATGGATCGCGGTTTGAAGGCGCGAACTCAAGCTCGATGAAGAGTAATGGGATCCAGATATTTTATGAAACGACGATGACAATCAGAAACTCGACCACAACCGCCGAAGTGAACTCAGTAGCAACAACATCCGATTCGACTGTTATCGCTATCGCAACATTCTTTGACGGATTTTTATATGGCTTCGTAACGCGCACCAACAAATGTGCAGCCTCATTTAATTACCACTTTTCACTTATTCGCTCAGATTGCATTGATACACAGCATCGGTAGTTCGCCTATGACCGTCGTCTGATCGCGTGCCTGCGGCTCACTCTCGTATGCAACGACGCGCGTTGCCACGCTCTCCACGTCCCGCGGAAGAAAACGGCCGCCCATTTGTGGCCGGGAACGAGCCGGTGCCACTGGTCGGGTTGGGGGTCGGGTCTCGCATGTTGCATGGGGGTACGGAATTAGGGGTCGACTCTCGACTATCGAACTATTGCCCCGCCCCCGAACCACGCCACCCGCCACATCCCGCCGTCGAACCCAGGGCGGAGGAATTGCCCGGGCAACGTGGCCACCATGGGCTCGACGGCGGGAACCGGCGGGTCCGTCGCCGAGCCGCCCCGCAAGCCCACCCCGCCAAACGGGCGCGCCGATCGGCATCAGGTGCGGAACTCGTTCCACTCGGTGCCCTGGTAGTAGATCTGCCGGCGGCGCTCCTGGGCCATTTCGTGAAACGCGACCGCGGCCGGATCGAGGTCGCGGGCCGGGAACGGTTCGTGCTCGAAGTTGCCGTGGCGGTCCTCGCCACGCACCAATGCGGCGCAGTCCCAGTCGGCCTTGGTCTGGCGCGTCTCGGGCGGGATATAGCGCAGCACGATGCCGATCCGCCGGTCGGCGCTGCGATTGGGCGGCGAGGAATGCACCATGCGGTAGTTGAAGAGCGCGCCCCAGCCCATCGCCACCTCGAGGTCGACCGCCGCCGCCTCGTCCAGGCCCTGGATGGTCTGGCCCCGGGTCAGCATGTTGTCGTCGGCGTAGGTCTCGACATGCGCCATGTCCGGCCATTCCTGGCTGCCGGGCATGATGCGCATGCAGCCGCTGGTAATCGTCGCCGGCGATAGCGCCAGCCAGACGCTGACCAGCCGCCGCGTCTCCAGCCCCCAATAGCCGCTGTCCTGGTGCCAGGAGACGTACTGGCCCGAGTTCGCCTCCTTGACGAACCAGTCGGTCGACCAGAGCAGCAGGTCGGGGCCGATCAGGTCCTCCACCGGGTCCAGCACGCGGGCGTCGCGCGTGAGATCCGAAAGCCACTTGAACAGCAGGTGGCTCTTGAAGCGATGCCCACCCTTGAGGGGGCCGCCGTTTTCGGCCTCGAAGGCTTCGAGCGAGGCCCGCGCGGCGGCGGCCTCATCGTGGTTCAAAATCGGAATGGGGTCGCAGAAGCCGTCGCGGCCGTAGCGCTCGATGGCCTCGGCGGTGAGGACCTTCGCCATCATCGTGTCTCCTTCGCCTGCTCTCGGTTCATGTTAGCCGAGTCCCCCCAAATGAACCAGAACGATGCCGCTGTTGGTGTCGCTAACACACGATATGACCGCCGTAGGTACCATGTGATCTGTCCGGTTTAGAACGTCGCCTTCGAGGAGGGCGGCGATGAAGCGGGCCGAGGTGTTGCAAGGACTACGGCAGATGAAGTTCGAGGAGATTCTGGAGCGCGCGAAGCGGCGGCGACTGAGCCAGGCGGAGGCGGCGTCGATCCTGGGGATGAGCGAGCGAACGTTCCGGCGCTGGCGGGGTCGCTTTGAGGCGGAAGGCGCGGAGGGTCTGTATGACCGCCGGCTGGGCAAGGTCTCGGGGCACCGGGTGCCGGTGGACACGGTGATGGAGGTTCTGGAGTTGTTCGACACGCGCTACTGGGACTTCACGGCCAAGCACTTCCACGAGAAGCTGCTCGATGAGCACGGCTTCACGCGGAGCTACAACTGGGTCCGCCTGACGCTCCAGGCCCACGGGCGCAAACGTCCGGCACCGCGGCGAGGCGCGCACCGGCGCAAGCGGCCGCGCCGCGCCCTGCCCGCCATGATGCTGCACCAGGACGGCTCGACCCACCAATGGGTTCCCGGGCAGTGGTGGGACCTGATCGTCACCATGGATGACGCAACCAGCGAGATCTACTCGGCCTTCTTCGTCGACGAAGAGGGGACCATGAGCAGCTTCCGGGCCCTGGGCGAGGTGATCGAGGTCCGGGGGCTGTTCTGCTCGCTCTACGCCGACCGGGCCTCGCACTACTGGCACACGCCCGAGGCCGGCGGCAAGGTGGACAAGAACAACCCGACCCAGGTGGGCCGAGCCCTGGGCCAGCTGGGCATCGGCGGCCTACTCCCCCGAGGCCCGGGGGCGCTCGGAGCGCATGTTCGCGACATTGCAGAATCGCCTGCCGCAGGAACTGCGCTTGGCCGCCATCACCACGATGGCCGAGGCCAACGCGTTCCTGCGCGAGATTTATCTGCCCCGCCACAACGCCCGTTTCGCGGTGCCGGCCGAAGCCGAGGGCTCGGCCTTTGTCCCCTTCACCGGATCGCTCGACGACATCCTGTGCATCCAGGAGGACCGGATCGTCGGCAACGACAACACGGTGCGCTACAAGCGGCTGGTGCTGCAGATCCCGGAGGATCGCCACCGCCGCCATTACGTCAAGGCATCGGTGCGGGTCCACGAATACTCCGGCGGCACCCTGGCGGTCTTCCACGGCCCCCGCCGGCTGGCCCGATATCAGGCCGACGGCACCGTCCTCGACGAAACCAAGAACAGCAGAGCGGCCGCGTGAACCGCTTCGACGCGCGCCCGGCCTGTGGATAAGTGGACAACCCGCCACGGCGGGTTCCCCACTTATCCACAGGCCCAACAACCACAACAGAAGCGGTCAATTCATATGGTACATAAAGCGGTCAATTCGAAATGTTCTCGACAGAACGATGCCGCTGTTGGCCGCCGGCGATGCCTCGTCTAGTCTCGGCCCCGGCCGGGGGGCCTTGCGAGGGAGACGGCGACCATGTCCGACGTTCGTCTGGAGGGAATCGGCGCTTGCGTGTTCGATGCCTACGGCACGCTGTTCGACGTCGCGGCGGCGGCGGGGCATTGCCAGGCGGAGCTAGGGGACAAGTGGCAACCACTGGCCGACATCTGGCGACAGAAGCAGCTGCAATACACCTGGCTCCGCAGCCTGATGGGCGACTATGTCGACTTCTGGCAAATCACCCAGGACGGCCTGGATTTCGCCATGGCGAGCTTGGGGATCGACGACGCGGAACTCAGGGGTCGCTTGCTCGATCTCTACATGAAGCTCGACTGCTATCCGGAGGTGCCGGAGGTGCTGGGCCGGCTGAAGGCGGCGGGGATGAAGACGGCGGTGCTGTCGAACGGCTCGCCCGCGATGCTGGCGGCGGCGGTCGAGGGCTCGAACTTGACCGACCTGCTCGACGCGGTGATCTCGGTCGACGATTTGCGCATCTATAAGCCGACGCCCGCGGTCTATGCGCAGGTCGGCCAACGGCTGGGGGTCGATGGCGCCGGCGTCGCCTTCCAGTCGTCCAACGCCTGGGACGCGCACGGCGCCGCCGCCTACGGCTTCCAGGTGGTCTGGGTCAACCGCTTCGGCCAGGCGGCCGAGCGCCTGCCGGGAACGCCCCGCGCCGAGGTGGATTCGCTCCGCCCCCTGCCCGAGATCGTCGGACTCGGCTGATGGCGGACGCGGGCTATCGGGCGCGGGAGTTCAGCGCCCAGGACGGCCTCCGCCTGTTCTTCCGCGACTATGGCGATGCGGGCGGGCGCGCGACGCCGGTACTCTGCCTGCCGGGCCTCACCCGCAACAGCGCCGATTTTCACGAACTCGCCCTGGCGCTTTCGGTGGAGCGGCGCGTGCTGGCGCTCGATCTTCGCGGCCGCGGCCGTTCCGCCCGGGACGGCAAGGCGGTCAACTATGCGAACGACGTTTATCTGAACGATATCGGCCACCTGCTGACGCTCGCCGGATGTCACCGTGTCGCGGTTCTCGGCACCTCGCTGGGCGGCATCCTGGCGATGGGGCTGGGCGCCACGCGGCCGACGGCGCTCGCCGCCGTGGTGCTGAACGATATCGGCCCGGTGATCGCCGGCCGGGCGCTCGCGGACCTGCGCGATGGCCTGTTGCGGGTCGCCGACCCGGGCGCGCCGAAAGAGGCCGCGCGCCTGCTGCGCGAGACCCAGGGCGCGAGTTTTCCCGATTTCGACCAGGCCGACTGGGACGCCGAGGCCGCGCGACGCTACCGCCCGGACGCGGATGGCACCCCCAGGGCCGATTACGACCCCGCCATCCTCGATGGCTTGGCGGCCCTCGCGAAGGACGGCGCGCTCGTCTTCTGGGACCAGTTTCTGGCGCTCGAAGCCGTGCCGACCCTGGCGATCCGGGGCGAACTTTCCGAGATCCTGAGCCGCGCCACGCTCGCCGAGATGGCGGAACGAAAGCCGGACCTGCAAAACCTGACGATCGCGCGGCAGGGCCACGCGCCGCGCCTCGAGGAAGCCGAGGCGCTGTCGGCGATCCAGGATTTCCTCGCGCCGATCGACGAGCGGCGTTGACGGGGGAGCGGGTGGTCAAGCTCGATCGAAAACCGCTTCAGCGGTTGAGTTCGCGCATGCCCCGGTCGAGGCCGGCCAACGTCAGGGGAAACATCCGGTTGCCCATGATCTGCTCCAGCATCTCGAGGCTGGGCGTGTAGCGCCAGTGGCGTTCCGGCACCGGGTTCAGCCAGATCGAGTGCTTGAAGTGGTCGAGCATGCGGGTCATCCAGACCTGGCCCGGCTCTTCGTTCCAGTGCTCGACACTGCCGCCGGGATAGACCACCTCGTAGGGGCTCATGGTCGCGTCGCCGACGAAGACCAGCTTCCAGTCCGGCCCGTAGGTGTGCAGCATCTGCCAAGTCGGGATCACCTCGGAATGGCGCCGCCGGTTGTCCTTCCACACGCGTTCATAAAGGCAATTGTGGAAATAATAGTATTCCAGGTGCTTGAACTCGGCCCGGGCGGCCGAGAACAGTTCCTCGCAGGTGCGGATGTGGTCGTCCATCGAGCCGCCGGCGTCCAACAGCAACAGCACCTTGATGGCGTTTCGCCGTTCCGGCCGCATCTGGATATCGATATAGCCGCCATTGTTGGCGGTCGATTTGATGGTGCCGTCGAGGTCGAGTTCGTCGGGCGAGCCCTCGCGAGCGAAACGGCGCAGGCGACGCAAGGCCACCTTGATATTGCGGGTGCCGAGGACGACGGAATCGTCGAAATTACGGAACTCCCGCTTGTCCCAGACCTTGACCGCGCGGCGGTTGCGCGAGCCTTCCTGGCCGATCCGTATGCCTTCGGGATTGTAGCCGTAGGCGCCGAAGGGCGAAGTGCCGCCAGTGCCGATCCACTTGTTGCCGCCCTGGTGGTGGCCCTCCTGCTCCTGGAGGCGTTTCTTGAATTCCTCCATGATCTTTTCCCAGCCGCCCAGGGCCTCGATCTGCGACCTCTCCTCGTCGGTCAGGAACAGTTCGGTGAGCTTGCGCAGCCACTCCTCGGGGATCTCCACGCCGACCGCGTCCTCGTCGGGCTCCAACCCCTTGAAGACCTGGCCGAAGACCTGGTCGAACTTGTCGAGGTTGCGCTCGTCCTTCACCAGGGTGGCACGGGCGAGGTAGTAGAAATTATTGACGCTGTATTCCGGGACGCCGGCCTTCATGGCCTCCATCAGGGTCAGGTATTCCTTCAGGCTGACGGGCACCTTGCCCTTCTTCAGCTCGTAGAAGAAGTTGACCAGCATCCGGTTTCCTCCGGTCCTGTCTCCCGGCTATCGCCAGGAATGCCGTCACATGCGACGGCCCATGCTAGTTGCCCGAACCCTCGCGGCGCGCGAGGAAGGCCAGCCGCTCGAAGAGGTGGACGTCCTGCTCGTTCTTCAGCAGCGCGCCGTGCAAGGGCGGGATCAGTTTCTTCGGATCCTTGGTCCTGAGCACCTCGGGCGAGATGTCGTCGACCATCAGCAGCTTCAGCCAGTCCAGCAGCTCCGAGGTCGACGGCTTCTTCTTCAGCCCCGGCACCTCGCGGATCTCGTAGAAGACATTCAGCGCCTCGCGCACCAGGTCCTTCTGGATCGAGGGGTGATGCACGTCGATGATTTCCACCATCGTCTCGCGCTCGGGGAAGCGGATGTAGTGGAAGAAGCAGCGGCGCAGGAAGGCGTCCGGCAGCTCCTTCTCGTTGTTGGAGGTGATGATGACGATCGGCCGGTGGATGGCCTTGATCTCCTCGCGCGTCTCGTAGACGTGGAACTCCATGCGGTCGAGTTCCAGCAACATGTCGTTCGGGAATTCGATGTCCGCCTTGTCGACCTCGTCGATCAGCAGTACCACCGCCTCGTCGGCGATGAAGGCCTCCCAAAGCTTGCCGCGGATGATGTAGTTGGAGATGTCGTGCACGCGTTCGTCGCCGAGTTGCGAATCACGAAGCCTGGAAACCGCGTCGTATTCGTAGAGGCCCTGCTGCGCCTTGGTGGTGGATTTCACGTGCCATTGGATAAGCGACCTGTCGAGTGCCTTGGCGATCTCGTGTGCCAGGATCGTCTTGCCGGTGCCGGGCTCGCCCTTGACCAGGAGCGGGCGTTCGAGCGCGATCGAGGCGTTGACGGCGACCATCAGGTCGTCGGTCGCGATATAGGTATCGGTGCCGGAAAATTTCATGACTGCTCTTGTTCGGTGCTGGTGTCGTGGGAAGGCGGGCGGACAATAGGGCGAGGTCGGGCGACGCGCAAGCCGGCGAAACGCCCGCTACCGCCACGAGTGGCGGTGCCCCCGGGACCTGGCAAAACCCTCCTCAGTGCTTGTGGGTGGTCTCGAACGCGGCCTTCTGCTCGGGCGTCGCCTCGGTCTGGTGCTTCTCGCGCCACTCGCCATAGGGCATGCCGTAGACGATCTCGCGGCTCTGGTCCTTGGAGAGTTCGATGCCCTGCTCGCCCGCCGCGTCCTGGTACCAGTTGGAGAGGCAGTTGCGGCAGAATCCCGCCAGGTTCATCAGGTCGATGTTCTGCACGTCGGTACGCTCGCGCAGGTGGCCGACCAGGCGGCGGAAGGCGGCGGCTTCGAGTTCCACGCGGGTTGTGTCGTCCATCTGACTGTTCCTTCCATCAGGTGATCAAATCCGTTTTGTAAAATAACCTCCCCGGCACGGCTTCGCCAGGGGCCGGCCGCCTTCGGCAACCCGAATTGTCGATTCCCCCCGGCAGTTTCGTCCGGCAGAGACGAGAACCCTCGAAGCTGACTTCGGAAATGCCGGCGCCGGTGAAGTCCGTGTCGGTGAGGTCGGCGCCCGTGAAGTCGTTGGCCCAGAGCGTCGTGGCGACGAGGCGCGCGCCCGCGAGGTTGTAGGTGACGCGTGTTCGCCGCGATGTGCGCCGCTTTGCCGCCAAGCGGCGGGGGTGAATCTCAAAAAATCATCGAATTGCCGTAATTAAACCGCTACAATATCCGCATCCATAGTGTCGAACTCAAAGGGAACCGGACAATGCCTGGATATGATCCGAATTTTCTCTCCGTTGCCGTCGAGATGCCCCGCTTCCGTCCAAGCCTGGAGGGACATGTGCTGCGCCGGGATACCGAGCTGCGGGAAGGTATTTACGCGGACTACATCAATTACTCCGTGGTTATGCATCGGGGGTACCGCACCGCGCTTTTCGCCGCGCTCAACATCGACCAAAAAAAGTTGAAGACAGTCGACGGTTCGGGCGATTGGGACACCGACAGCCGTATCGGCGACGAACATCAGCTCAACAACGACTACTACGCTAACAACCCATGGGACCGAGGTCATCTCGCCAGACGCGCGTCCACGGCGTGGGGCGACAGCCGCCGCGACGCCCTGCGCGCCTCGGACGAGACCTTCTACTACTCGAACGCGGCCTTGCAGCACAAGAACTTCAACCGTGACGAATGGGTGGCGCTCGAGGACTGGGTCAAGGATCTGAAGCTCGACCAGGACGACAAGATCAGCGTCTTTTCCGGGCCCGTGTTCGCCGACTACATGCGCGCGATCCGGCCGGTCGGTCGCGACCCCGCCTACGTGCCATCCGCCTTCTTCAAGGTGGTGTTCTTCATGAACAATAAGAAGAAGATGGAGGTGCGGGCGTTCCTCGTGCCGCAGGACAACGAGGCCCTGAGCGACATGCGCGGGCGGTGGACATTCAACAATCAGACCTATCAGGTCTCGATCGCCGAGATCGAGGCGCTGACCGGTCTTGTTTTTCCCGCCGTCCTGCCGGAGCGAAATCCCCTCTTCTTCACGCCGAGCGACGAAGCACGCGACGGCGCCAATGTTCACGAGTTTCCCGAGCGCCGGGAGGTCAACGGACCCACCGACATCGTCCGGGACAATACACGGCCGAGGGACCTCACCTTCGCCGACGATCTGGACGTCTTCATCGCCGCCGCCATGGTCAATCCAAAGGGCCGGGAACGGGACGGCGAGTGGATTTCGATCGCAAATCTGACGGCGAAGAAGGTATCGATCAAAGGCTGGACACTGAAGGACCACGACGGGTCCACCATCGCGCTGAGCGGCTCGATCGCGCCGGGCGAGGCCAAGCGAATACAACCGATCTCGCCCCTGGCCCTGGGGGATGTCCCGAGTCATGTTGAAAAGTTGGGGTAGGCGTCGTTCGCCTGGAGCCGTTAGGCTCTGGGTGCTTAATCCGATTAGGAGAACGACGCCATGAGCGAGACTACACGGAACGCGCCTTCCTCCAAAGCCCTGGAACATCCATTGCCGATGCCGGTGCCGCCGCTATCGGATGCCTACAAGGATCTTCGCGTGAGCGTCGATCGCTTCTGCCTTCTGGCCGGCATCGAGGCGCTGGCCGAGATGCTGGCGGCGGACGCGGAGGCCGTGTGCGGCCCGCGTCATGCCCGCACGGCCGAGCGCCGGGGCCATCGCTGGGGCACGACCACGAGCGAGCTGGCCTTCCAGGGGGCGAGGGTGAAGCTCGAGCGCCCCCGGGTGCGCGAGCCGGGCGGCGGGGAGCTGAGTTTGCCGAGCTTCGAGCTGATGTCGGATCCCGAGCTGCTGCACGCCTGGGCGATGAACCTGATGGTGATGAACGTCTCGACCCGCAAGTATGGCCGCGCGGTGCGTCTGCCGGCGGACGCGGGCGGCGATCTGCCGTCGGCGGCGGGGGACGGGAGTTCGAAGTCGGCGGTCTCGCGCCGCTTCGTGGCCCTGACGCGCTCGAAGCTGAAGGCTTGGCTGGCGAGCCGGCTGGAGGAACTGGATCTTCTGGTCGTCCAGATCGACGGGCTTCATGTCGGCGATCACGTGATGGTGGCGGCGATCGGTATCGACGCGGGCGGCGAGAAGCACGTGCTGGGCCTGGCCGAGGGCGCGACGGAGAACACGGCCACGGTGCAAGCCCTGCTCGACAACCTGATCGATCGCGGCCTCGATCCCGAGCGCCCCCGGCTCTACATCGTCGACGGCGCCAAGGCGCTCTCCAAGGCGATCCGGCGGAGCTTCGGGCATGCGGCGCTGATCCAGCGTTGCCAGGTGCACAAGGGGCGCAACATCACAGACCGGCTGGACGAGAGCCTGCACGCGGGCGTCCGCAAGGCCTTGCGCCAGGCCTGGGACCAGGGCGACGCGGACAAGGCCGAGCGGCTCTTGCGCAATCTCGCCCGCCGCCTGGAACACGATGCGCCCGGCGTCTCCGCCACCATCCTGGAGGGCCTCGACGAGATCCTCACCGTCATCCGCCTCGGCCTGCCCCCGGAACTCCGCCGCGCGCTGGCCTGCACCAACGCGATCGAGAACGCGCTGGGCACGGTCAGGACCGTGCAACGCAACGTCAAGCGCTGGCGCAACGCCGAGATGGCGCTGCGCTGGACCGCCGCCGGCCTTCTGGAGGCCAAGAAAACCTTCCGCCGCCTCAAGGCCTACAGGCAACTCCCCGTCCTCGACGCCGCCTTGCGTGACGCCGTCGAGAAGGCAAAACGAAAGGCCGCCATTGAAGACATCGACGAGGCCGCGTAGCCTCGAAATCACACGATGCCTACCTCGCCCTTTTCAACATCGGGCGGGACATCGCCTTGGCCCTGCCCAACGCCAAGGCCTCTCACATTCAACTTATCGACGATACGGCGCGGCAGGTCGACCGCGTCACTTATACGAAGGCTCAGGCGAGCAGGGAGGGCAAGCCCGTCGTCTTCGCATATCGCGAGATCGGCTACGACCTGCCCCGCGCCTGACGGCGGCCGGTCGGATCGGCGGTTTTCCGTCTAACTCGGCATCTCGTCGAAGGCCTTGGCATCTTCGTCCATGATCGTCGATGGCAGCTTCCGCTTGGCGAAGACATTGGCCATGGGCTTGAACCAGCTGGCATCGTCGATCACGCCGACGCGGACGGCGCGGCGTTCCGGCGTGCCGCTGTTGGCGCCGAACATCTGCGAGCCGCACTTGGCGCAGAAATACTTGGTCATGGTCGAGCCGCGATCGCTTTCGTGGCTGAAGCTGGCGGGCGTGCCCAAGGTGACGCTCAACGCCTCGGCGGGCACCATCACCAGGCTCGCATAGACGCCGCCGCCGGCGCGGCGGCAGTCATCGCAATGACAGTTGGCCTGAAAGCTGGGGTCGCTCGTGCTTTCGAGGGTGATGTCGCCGCAAAGGCAACGCGCGGTAAATCCGGCCATGATGGTTCCTCCCGATGCAATGGTCGGGCGACGATAACGCTCAGCGCCGCTTCAAGTCACGCAGGTCGTGCGCGCCGGGGGCGATGCGCGGATCCTCGCCCTCGGCCAAGATCATGTGCTTCTGGATCTTCTGCGTCCCCGTGAGCGGAATTTCATCGACGAAGACGATCCAGCCGGGCGCCTTGTAATAGGCGAGTTCGGCGAAGCAGTGGTCGAAGAGGGCACGGGCCGTCGCCGCGTCGGCCGGAACATCGCGGGTCACGATGCAGGCCATCACCTCTTCCTCGCGCAGCTCGTCCTCGATCGCCAATACGGCGACCTGGCCCACATGGTCGTGGGCCTGTAGCACGGCCTCGACCTCGGCGGCCGCGATGTTCTCGCCGGAGCGGCGTATGATGTTCTTCTTGCGATCGACGAAATAGAGCATGCCGCTCTCGTCTCGGGTGACGGTATCGCCGGTGTGGAACCAGCCGCCGCGCCAAGCCTCCTCCGTCGCTTGCCGCAGGTTCAGATACCCGGAAAAGGCACCGCGCCTCGGCGTCTCGGCCGAGTGGCGGAGTACCATCTCGCCCGCATCGCCCACGGCCACGTCCCGGTCGTCCTGGTCGACGACGCGAACTTCGAGGCCCGGCCCTGGCCGTCCCATGGCGCGGGTGTGAACGGCGCGCGGCTCGTGGCAATCGGCCAGCACGCGGCACATTTCCGTCATCCCCCAAAGCTCGACCAGCGGGAAGCCGAAACGTTCCTCGAACGCGGCATGCAGCGTCGGCTCGACGCCGGCGCCGACGCCGAAGCGGACGCCATGGTCGCGGTCCAACGGGCCCGGCGGCTCGTTCATCAGCACGGGGATGACGATGCCGAGATAGTGGATGCCGGTGGCCCCGCTCTCGCGGATCTCGCGCCACCAGTTGCGCCGGCTGAAGCGGTCGGTGACGACCTGGGCGTTACCGGTCAGCAGCATGCCGTAAAAGGAGCAGATGCCGGCGTTGACGTGAAACAACGGCAGGGGGTTGTAGATCCGCTCGCCACCGCCATCGGCGAAGGCGAGGCGCCCGCCGCGCGTCGCGTACCAGGCACCAACCTCCAGCTCGTAGGCATGGCCCAGAACACAGCCCTTGGGCCGCCCCGTGGTGCCGGAGGTATAGAGCAGGCTCGCCTCGCTTCCCGGCCCGACCGGCCCGGGAATCGGCGCGGGCCGGTCGGGCGGTGGAAATTCGAGGCCGCCCTCGGCGAACTCCAGCCGCCGGATGGCGCCTCCCGCCACCTCGATCGCCGCGTCGGCCAGCAAGAGCTGGTCGTTCGCCGCGACCACCAGATCGGCGCCGCTGTCTTGCAGCACATAGGCCATCTCCGCCGCCCGGTAAGCGGGATTGATCGGCACCCAGGATACGCCCACCTCGGCGCAGGCGAGTTTCAACAGCATCATCTCCGGCCGGTTGGCCAGCAGAAAGGCGATTCTGTGACCGTGCCCGTAACCGGCCCGGCGAAGCGCCGCCGCATGGCTGGAAATGGCGTCGCCGGCTTGCTCGTAGGTGATCGTGCGGCCCGTCGGATGGTAGGGCCGATCCTGGTCTTCGGACAGCAGGAGGAAGGGGTTGGGTCCGTGGCGGCGGACCGTCTCGCCGACGGTGTCGGCGATTGTGCGGCCTTCGATATCGATCATGGACGCGGGCGATCCCTCATGGCGTGGCGGTCAGGCCGCTACATAGCCCGCGCGGGCGACTCGCGCTATCCTCGGACGGAACGCGGGAGGACGAGACCATGGAATATCGGAGAATCGAGATCGAGCCGATCTCGGGCGCGCTCGGCGCGGAGGTGCGGCGCGTCGATCTGGCGAAACTCGACGACGAGACCTTCGCCGAGATCCACCGTGCCTGGCTCGACCACCTGGTGCTGTTTTTCCGCGACCAGGAGCTCTCGGTGGAGGACCAGGCCGCCTTCGCGGAGCGCATCGGGCCGCTCTTCGTGCATCCCTATCTGGTGCCGGTGGAGGGCCACGCGAGCGTGATCGAGATCGTCAAGCAGCCGGAGGACAAGAGCAACTTCGGCGGCACCTGGCATTCCGACATCAGCTATGTCGAGCAGCCGACCCTGGGCGCCATGCTGTATGCCCTCGAGGTTCCCGAGATCGGCGGCGACACCCTCTTCGCCAACATGTACCTCGCCTACGAGGGTCTCTCTCCCGGTCTTCGCCGCCTGCTGGCGGGGCTCGGGGCGGTCCACAACGACCGGGCGACCGGCTATTACGACCGCGACCGGCTCGGCGCCATGGCGGTCCTGCAAAGCGCGGACGACAAGCACGGCGCCGAGGGGCCAAGCTGGTTCACCCACCCGGCGGTTCGCACCCACCCCGAAACCGGACGCGACCTGCTCTTCATCAACGAGGCCGTGACCATCCATTTCGAGGGCATGACGGAAGCCGAAAGCCGGCCGCTCCTCGACTATCTCTTCCGCCACTACCAGCGCCCGGAGTTCACCTGCCGCTTCCGCTGGACGCCCGGCGCCGTCGCGCTCTGGGACAACCGCTGCACCCAGCACAAGGCCATCGACGACTACACGGGCCAGCGCCGCCACATGCGCCGCGTCCTGATCGCGGGCGACCGGCCGTATTCGCGCCAAGCGGCGGCGGAATAACACCAGGCGACAAAAGTCCGGCCGCCCCGCTCCCCAGCCCGGCCGATCGCGCGCTAAGATGTCGGGCCCGCGCATCGGCGGGCGAGACATGCGCGGGAGGTCGTGGGATGGGCAGGATGGATGGAAAGGTCGCCTTCATTTCGGGCGCGGCCAAGGGTATCGGACGGGCGACCGCCCTTCGCTTCGCGGAAGAAGGGGCCAGGGTCTGCATCGCCGACATCGACGATGACGGCGGCGAGGAGACGGCGCGGCTGGCGACGGCGGCGGCCGGGCCGGGTGGCGATGCCTTCTTCCTCCATGTCGACGTGACCAAGCACGAGAGCGTCCGGGAGGCGATGTCGACGGCGAAGGAACGCCACGGCGCGCTCCACGTGCTGCACAACAACGTCGGCGGCTCGACGGCGGCGGACGGGCCGGTGACCGAGGTCGACGATTCGGAGTTCTGGCGCTGCATGACCGTCGACGTCTTCTCGATGTTCCTCTGTTCGAAATACGGCATCCCGAAAATCATCGAGGCGGGCGGCGGCTCGGTCATCAACATGACCTCGAACCTCGCGCTGATGGGGCTCGCCGGGCGCGACTGCTACACCGGCGCCAAGGGCGCGGTGGCGGCGATGACCCGCTCCATGGCGGTCGAATACGCGCCCCACAAGATCCGAGTGAACGCGATCGCGCCCTCGCTGACCTTGACCGAACGGGCGCGGGCGCAATACGAGGGCACGGGCCCCTTCAGCGATGAAATCCGCGCCATGGCGGCGAGCCATCTGCTCGGCCCGGGCCAACCGGTGCACATCGCCAACATGGCGGTCTATCTCGCCTCCGACGAAAGCACGGTGACGACGGGCCAGATCATGCGGGTCGATAGTGGCGTGACGATCTCGTGATGAGTACCGTCTCGGGCCACGCCGCGCCCGGCTTCGAGCCGGTGGCGGATGCGCTGGCGGAGAACCTGGCCGACCCGGCGGAAATCGGCGAGGCCGTCGCCGTCGTGCACGAGGGCGAATTGGTGGTCGACCTCCGGGGCGGGCACCGGGACGCGGCGCGCGTCCTGCCCTGGGAGGCCGACACGCTGGTCTGCATCTTCTCCGTCGGCAAGCCGGTCTCGGCCCTGCCACTGTTGCGCCTGCTGGACCAGGGCCGGGTGGCGCTGGACGACTTGGTCGCCGACCACTGGCCGGAATACGCCCAAGCCGGCAAGGAAGCGACGACGGTCGATCATGTGCTCTCGCACCAGGCTGGCATCCCCGGCGCCCCAGGCGCGCCGCCGGGCGCGGTCTTCGAGTGGCCGGCGATGGTGCGCGCGATCGAGGCCGCGAGCCCGATTGAGGCGCCGGGCGTCGGGGGCTGCTACCACACCTTCACCTACGGCCACCTGGTCGGCGAGATCTTCCGCCGCATCGACGGCCGCGATGTCGCCACCGCCGTGGCCGAGGATATCGCCGGCCCGCTCGGGCTCGACCTCGGCTTCGGCCTGGACGAGGCGCAACGGGCGCGCTGTGCCCAGGTGGTGGCGACGCCGGGCGATCCGCTGACCACCTCGATCGCCGATCCCGAGACGATGATGGGCCGCTTCTGGGCCCCCCTGGGCTACGGCCCGGGCGGCGAGGATTTCAACTCGGAGCGCTGTCGCGCCGCCGTCATGCCGTCGTTCAATTGCCACGGCACCGCGCGGGATGTCGCCCGGCTCTTCGCCCGCCTCGGCGACGACCTCGGCGGCGAGGGCGGTGGGATCCTGAGCCGCGAGACGGCCCAAATCGCGGTCCAGGAGCGCTGGGCCCATGTCGACGCTCTGGGCCTCGACTGCCGGATTGCGCGCGGCTTTCGCCTGTCGAACGCCTATGCGCCCTTCAGCGGCAATCCGGCGAGTTTCGGCCACACCGGCATCGGCGGCGCGCTCGGCTTCGCCGACCCCGACCGCCGCCTGGCCTTCGGCTTCACGCCCAACCGGCTGGCGCCGGGGCCGGGCGCCAGCCTCTACGCCCAGCGCCTGATCGACGCGGTGATGGGGTGTTTGGGCTGAGGGGCCGGAGATCACTCGGCGTTGCCCGGTAAATTCCGAGAGACGGGCCTCTCCGGCTGATTTTTGCCCACGGCGCGCGCCGAAGACGGTGGCGCGGAGACGCGATTGGCGCCGGAGACGCCATGGCGACACCGCCCGGTTCGTGGGAACGCGCTTACGAACGAGGTGATTGCATCCTGGTCCGGCGCGCCGTCGCTGGCGTGAAGCGCCCCAATCGAGGCTTCGTGACCGGCGGGATGGCGGCGCGAATCCGCGGAATCCCCTTGTCCTCGGCGGGTGATATCGGCCGAGCCCGGCCGGCCGCGCGGCGTATGAACGCGAGGGCGAGGTGGAGCATGACGACAAATGGTGCCGAGGCACGGCCACATCCGGTCATCGGCCAACGACGGCTTTCCGAAGCGGGATGTCCGGACCACCCCCGGGAAACCCCGTAACATCAGGAGCCGCTAAACGGAGAAAACCGAGCCATTTTCTCCTTCCGCACACGTCGTGCCTAACGCTCCCTTGTTAAGAATGGTGCCAGACTCCAGCCGCTCGATCGATTCCAACTTGAACTCTCGGCTGTATCGCCGTCGTTGCGTTCCAACATCAGTCCCTCCGTCGGAAGAACTGTCACCTGAAATTCCGTGTCACTACAGGGGGGCGGTCCAGTCCTGTCCCAAGATATCGCTCGGCACGGTCTCGGGACCGACGCCGGTCCGCGTGGGCATCCCCGCCGTGTGGGGTCCGATCAGATCGCGGCGGATCGCACCAGCGGCTTCGGTATCCCAGAGCAATATGCAATAGATCACGAAATCGACGGGGCCGACGTCGTTCGGATCGCTGGTCGCCGCAACCGGTTGAAGAACGAATGCCGCTTCGGATCTTTCAATCTTCAGACCCGAAGCCCGCATCGCCTCCAAATGGGCACCGCGCGCAATTGCCTGCCGCCAAGGGGATATTAACCATTGCGGCCTAGTGTAGCGCACCCGGTTCCTTGGACACAAGTTTGTCTCACGCGGCGGGCCTGATTGAGATCGCGGCGTGCCACGCCTGACGAGCTTGAGCGGGGCTCAGGTAGCCGTTCTTTTCGACGATCCACTGGGCATTGTAGAGTTCGACGAAGTCGCGGACGGCGTCCCGCAGCTCCGCGATGTTGCGGTAGATGCGACCATGGATGATCTGTTCCTTCAGCGTGCGATTGAACCGCTCGGCGACGCCGTTGGTCTGGGGCTCGGCGACGAAGGCGTAGGACGGCTGGATGCCCCAGAACTTGATCTGGTTGGTGAAGTGGTCCGACAGATACTGGGAGCCGTGATCCATCCGCAAGGCCAGCCCCCGAGCCGCGCCGGCCGCGGTCGAGCCATACAGCCCGGCAAGCCCCATGGAGATCGGCTGCAGGGCGGCGAAGCGGTCGCCGCGCTTGCAGACATGCCAGCCGACACACTCGGCGTTCCAATGCTCGACGGCGGTGAAGATCCAGCCCCAGCCGTCGTCCACCGTGAACACCCGAACGCCATCGGTGCCCCACATGAGGTTCGGGGCATGAGTGATGATCTCACCGTCATGGGGATTGCCGCCACGGCGGCGGCAGCGATGGGGCGAGAGCAGATTGTTCTCGCGCATCAGGCGGAGCACCCGCTTGCGGGCAACCCGGATGTCGCGACAGACCCGAAGCCGAGCCCAGACCTTGCGGTAGCCCTCGCCCTCCCAGGGCGATGCCTCCAGGTCGGCTTCGATCGCCACCAGCAGCGCCTGGTTCGAGATCGCGGGCTTCGGTCCCCGACGCTTTGCCGGCGGCTGCTCGGCGTGCTGGCCGGAGGTCATGGCGTAGAACGAGGAGCGGGCCATGCCCCAGGCGGCGCAGACCCGCCGCAGGCCGTAGGCCAGACCCGTGCCGGGCGAGGTGGCGGCACTCATCGCCGCGACCTCCGCCGCCCCAAAGGGCCGAAGGTCTCCGTCTTGGCCTCCAGCAGTTCCACCTGCATGGTCAACTCTCCGATCCGCTTCATGGCGCTATCCAGTTCCGCCTGCACCGGATCGCCCTTGCGTTGCTTGAGCGAGGCGTCGATCCCGCCGATCGCTTTCTCACGCCACTGCTCGAGCCGGAAGATCTCTACGCCCAACTGGCGCGACAGAAGTTGCACCGGCTCGTCACGCAAAAGCCGCGGAACGACCTCACGCTTGCGCGCCACCGTCCATCGCTGGCCAAGTCCCAGCGGGCCTGCCGGCAAAGCCTGGCCTGGGGAAAACGTGGACGAGCCAAGCTCGCCCGCATTTACCACAGGCCCATCAACAGCAACTTTCTTCTCAAAATTATCGGCCATGTTCCGGTCCTCCTTGGACACTTCGATTAAGCCAATTCTGTGTCCAAGGAAATCGGGTCCGACTCAGCAGGACCAGATGGTGGCATATCTGCGTCGAGGCGGTTTCGCCCGTTCGGTCGTGACGCCGGAGATGCGCGTCCACGCCGACTACCGGTTGAGCGGCAAGGCCAAGCGGCTTGAGCGGCTGGTCGGCGGCGGCCCGCCGCGCGCCTTCGTCGAACTGGAACTGGTGCTGGTGCGGATCGCCGACGAACGCCTGCTGGCGGTCGAAAGCTACGGCGAGGAAGTGGCCGCGGCGGACGGCGGGGTCAAGGCTGCTGTAATCGCGCTCAATCAGGCAACCGCGCGGATCTTCCACCGCTTCCTCGGCGGGGCGATGAAAGTCGCTTCCATCAACGTCCGCCGCCACTATGCCAGCAGGTCGCCGCCCGAGGTACGTTCCCGGCCGTAGACGCGACGCGCATTGATAGAGACAACTCGAGACGTGGCCGAGCCGGTGGACGTTGGGGTTCTCTATACCCGACTGGAATTCGGTCCATGAAGTTTAGGGCTTCAAGCCTCATCCTCCGGCGAACGGCCGGGAACGGGAGCGAAGAACTGGTAATATAGCGCTACGTATTCTGAAATCCGATCAACCTGGCAGGCAATCCCTGCGGCGTCCGTGATGATCATGGAAGGTGTATAATTTAATCCGATGGACCTATCTTACACGGATCGCATATTGCAATAAGTCGGGTTCTCTTTGACGGGGACTCTCGGCTAGCTCCGGGCGTGGCGGCCATGTCCGCTCAACGGGTACTCTACCCTCGTAACCGGAAAGTCGGCGGAAGCTGGGGCGGGGAGGCGCGGGGGCGGCATGGGAAACGGCGATGAGGACTTGGTCATTGGGCAAGAGGAGGCGGCACTGATCATCGCCAAGGACGGCGAAATGCGTCTCGTCCTGCCGGAACACAAGAGGAGGCGGCACTGATCATCGCCAAGGACGGCGAAATGCGTCTCGTCCTGCCGGAACACGACGCCGATGACGAGGCTCACCATCGAGTGGCGCTGCTGGCACTGGTGGCAACGAAATTCGAGGATCCGCGGTGGGTGGCGCAAATGCTGATGGAGTATGAGAAGCTGCCGGACCCATCAGAGTAGGTGACGGCATGGATAGACGGATCATTGTCATCGGTGGCGGGGCCGTCGGCTGCGCCGTCGCCTGGCACTTGGCGCTCCGCCAACTCGGCTCGGTAACGCTTGTCGAGAAGGAGAGCCTGGGAGCCGGCACGACATGGCACTCGGCCGGCAACATCACATGGAAGCCGGGTGGAGACCGCGATGATGCGGTGCTCTACATGTTCGACGTTTTGGACCAGCTGCATCGCGAGGGCGAACAGGCGACGGGCTGGTTGCGCACGGGGCGGCTGTTTCTGGCACGCGACGATGCCGTGCTGGCACGGCTTCGAGCGCAGGCTGAGGAGGCTTCGGCGCGCCAATTCGATTCACGCATGTTGGGGCCCGAGGAGGCCGCCGAACTGCACCCACTGCTGAGCCCAGGACATCTAGCCGGGGCTTGGCTCAACGGACGGTCCGGGCGACTCAATCCAGCCGATCTGACAGCCGCCTATGCTCGGGCCGCCCGCCGGCTTGGCGTCAATATCATCGAGGACTGCCGTGTCGATGGCATCGAGGCTGGACACGGCCGCATCGAGGCCGTGCGGACGAGCGAGGGGCAGTTGCCGGCGGATGTCGTCGTGGTCTGTACGGGCCTGTGGTCGCGCGCGCTGCTGGCCCCGCTCGACATTGCCTTGGCACAATGGGGTTGCGAGCATTTTTACGTCATCGCCGAGCCCGGTGTCCGCTTGCCGCGCGAGACGCCGTCATTCGTCTCGCCCGCGGACCTTATTTACGGGCGCGAGGAAGTCGGCGATTTCCTGTTCGGTTGCTTTGACGAGGCGGCGCTCACCCTGGAACGGGATGCCTTGCCCGATCCCTTCGCCTTTACGCTCCTGGAGCCGAACTGGGACAAGTTTGCTCCCTACTTCGAGAAGGCGGCGGAACTGTTCCCGACGCTCGAGGACGCCCCGATCAAGCGGTTCGTCAACGGTCCCGAAAGCTTTACTCCAGACGGCCATCCCTTGATAGGTCGCATCGCGGCGATCGACGGCCTCTATGTCGCCACGGGCATGAACTCGTACGGGGTCACGATCTCGGCCGCGGCCGGCCACAATATCGCCGACATGATCGCCGACGAGACGCCGCGCTTCCTTGCCGCCGACTACGACCCCGAACGCTTCGGTGCCCGAGCGGCCGACGTCGCCTGGCTGCGCGGTCGGGTCGCGGACACTCCTAGTGGCTCCTACCGCCGCCGCAACCTCTAGATGTGCTCTAGCCTCGGTAGAGTTGCCTGCTGGCTAGGAATTCCATTCGCGGCGATGTCCGCTCGACGGGGACCATACCTCGGATAGCCCACATTGCGCCGCTCGCCGCCGCGACGCTTCGCCAAATGATGTCGAGCCTCGGAGCGCCCGCTCCTCACGCCGCCCTTCGCGTCTCCCGGTCCGCCAGCAGGCTGCCGTAGCCCTTGATCGGGGCGTCCATGCCGATGGCGCGGAAGGCCGCCCAGACGGTCGCCTGGTTCGAGGTGACGACCGGCTTGCCGGTACGCTTCTCCAACTCTTCCACGGCCTCCATCGCCCGCCACGCGGTGCAGGAGCAGAACAGCACGTCGGCCTCGTCGCGGCAGGCCTTCTCGGCAAACTCGACGACGCTTTCGGGGTCCTGGTCGTTGATCCCTTGGGCACCCGAAGCGGCGGCGGTCGGCTCGCCGTCCACGTTCAAGACCTCGAAGCCCGCGGCCACCATGTATTCTTCCAACTTCTCGTTGTTCCAGGCCGGGTAGGGGCTGGCAATGGAAATCTTCTTGGCGCCGAAGTGGCGCAGCGCCTCGACCGCCGAAGGGCTGGTGGCGACGGCCGGGACGCCGGCCTCGCGCTCGATCAGCTCGATCATCTCGCGGTCCCAGCCGGGGCCCTTGAAGAAGCTGCCGGTGGTGCAGCCGTAGGCGACGACGTCGACCTTCGCGGTCGCGAGATGACGGGCGCCGCTCTCGATGTCGGCGTTCATCCGCTCCATGGCGCTATCGCCGCGGGCGTCGTTGGTCAGCCACATCCGCTGGCCATGGATGGTGACGTCGCCGGGCGCCACCATCTGGAAGTCCGCCTCGCAACTGGTGTTGGTGGAGGGGATCATCACTCCGATACGCTTGCGAATGGCCATTTTTCTAATCCTCCGTTCCGTCGTTTTCCGATAACGGCGATCATACCCTATTCGCCGCGCGATTGGACTCCTCGCGGCGGGGCGGGGACAATCCGGCGAGACCTTGAACAGCGGAGAGGGAGCAACGCGCCATGGCCAAGCAGGGATACCAAATCATAGACGCCGAGATGCACGTGATGGAGCCCGTGGATCTCTGGGATCGCTACATCGACGAAGAGTTCCGCGACCGCGCGCCCCGGCGGCTCGACGAGCGGCGCTGGGACATCCGCACCGTGGTCGAGGGCGAGGTGATGGCGACCACGCCCGGCGGCGACTGGCCGGCGTTGACCGACGCGGAAGAGACCGCGATGGCGACCCGCTACGCGGAGTCGATCGCCCGCGACTTCGACCCCCAGAGCCAGGTGATCGCGATGGACAAGGAGGGGCTGGACCTGGCCGTGCTTTATCCGACCGCCGGCATGTACGCGATCGCCTTCGAGCGGATGGATGCCCGCTTCGCCGCCGCCGTCTGCCGGGCCTACAACGACTGGCTCCACGACTATATCCAGGCCGCCGATCCCAAGCGCCTGTTCGGCGCCGCCGCCGTCTCGCCGCACGATGTGGAGACGGCGGTCGAGGAGACCAAGCGCGCGGTCGAGAAGCTGGGCATGAAGGCGATCTTCCTCCGCCCCAACATCTTCAACGATCGGCCCTGGCATCATGCCGACTACGATCCCCTGTGGGCCACCTGTCAGGACCTCAACATCGCCGTCGGGTTCCACGAAACCACCGGCAGCCGGATGCGGGCGGCGGGTGACAACCGCTTCAAGCTGATGGGCCTCGCCCATATCGCGACCCACCCGCTGGAGCAGATGCTGGCGGCCATGGACGTCATCATGGGCGGCGTGATGGAACGCTTCCCCAAACTGCGCATGGCCTTCCTCGAAGGCAACTGTGGCTGGCTGCCGTTCTGGCTCGACCGCATGGACGATCATTACGAATGGCGCCAACCCTACGGCGAACTCGACTATCTGCCGCTGAAGCCGTCGGAATATTTCGCCCGCCAGGGCTTCTGCGCCGTCGAATGCAACGAGGAGTTCGTCTCCCATGTGATTCAGGACTGCGGCGACGACTGCCTGGTCACCACGACCGACTATCCCCACGGCGACGCCAAGTATCCGGAAGCAATGAACCTGTTCCTGGATCTGGACCTGAACGAACAGGCCAAGCGCAAGATCCTCTGGGACAACACCATCCGTCTCTACGACCTTTGAGGAGGGCTCCATGCCCATCGGCTTCATCGGCACCGGCAACATCGGCACGCCCATCGCCCACCAGCTGCTGGCCGCCGGCCACCCGTTGGTGATCCACGATGCCCGGGCCGGCGCGGGCGAGAGCCTGGTCGCGGCGGGCGCCGGCCGGGCCGGGACGATCGCCGAGGTCGCCGCCGCCTGCGAGGTCATCCACGCCTGCCTGCCGGGCCCGCCGGAGATGGAGGCGGTGGTGCTGGGCGACGCGGGCCTGTTGGAAAGCGCGCGGGCCGGCGGGCTGCTGATCGACCACACCTCCAACGCCCCCGCGCTCGCCCGCCGGGCGCAGGCGGCGCTGGCCGAAAAGGGCATCGCCATGGTCGACGCCCCAGTCAGCGGCGGGGTCGAGGGCGCCCGCGTCCGCGACCTGCTGGTGATGGTCGGCGGCGAGGCGGCGGCGATCGCCCGGGCGCGACCCTACCTGGAGGCGATCGCCGAGCGGATCATCGAGACCGGTGCCGTGGGGAGCGGCTGCGTCGCCAAGATCTTGCACAACGCCGCCGCCTTCAGCCTCGATCGCATCTTGGCCGAATGCTGGACCACCGGCGTCAAGTCCGGCGTCGGCGCCGACGTCCTGGTCGACGTCTTCACCCAAGGCGCGCTCGGCCGCATGAGCAACCTCAAGGTCCGCCTGCGCGAGACCTGGCTGCAAGGGGAGTTCGAGGCCCGCTTCGCCCTCGCGCTCGGCGCCAAGGACCTGGGCCTCGCCAGCGCGCTCGCCGCCGAGGTCGGCGTGCCGATGGAGATGGTGGCGCTTTGTGAGGCCGATCTGAAAGAAGCCATGGCGCGCGGCTGGGGCGGCGAGGACACCTCGAAGGTGCTCCTGCTGCAGGAGGAGCGGGCCGGCGTCGAAGTGCGGCTGCCGAAGGAGGAAGCCGGGTAGCGGAAATTGACCGCCGTCTCGAACCGCGCCCCCGGGGCCGCCCGCGAAAGGGCGCGTCAGCGGGTAGTCGACGCCGATAGGCTGCGTCAAGGAACCGAGGAGAGGACGGAAATCGTAAACTGTATCCGTGTTACCGACAACATGGTTTCCGAACAGTTCTCTTGGCAGTGGAACTGTGGTATAATTTCCCTGATTTTGGGGGCTCTCTGGGGAAGGTCGGATAATTAGGCCTGCTGTAAAAGAATTCTTTGACGGCGCAATAAAGGAGCTCAGGGAGGAATTAAAATTGGACCGTCCGGCAAATGATAGCCCTTGGTGCTCCCGTCATGAATTGTACCACGGTCATTGCGAGGCTGTTCAACACGAAATACTTGTTTCGTGTGCGACGTTTATCTTTCGAGGGATGGGCCTCGCCAAGTCAGTCAGAATTAACCTGCTGCGTGATTTGGCGTGCGTCGGCGCGATATCGTTCTTGTCGTTTGGATGCACGACAATGGAGTTGCCTGAATACAAGGCAGAGCAAATTGAACAATATTCGAATTCGCAGACCAAGAACGAATTATCCTTAGCCGTCCACCCGATAGTAGATGAAACTGAAAGCGAAAAGTATTTCGGAGTCTCCCTTCTTGATTCGAGCATTCTTGCGCTGTTTGTGGTCGCTGAGAATAGGGGAACCTCATCAAGTTTTGTAATATCGAAAGAAGATTTCGTGCTGGTGAATACGCACATCCTCAGCGACAAACTATCTCGCGGTCAGCTCGCGGGCTCGGAAGGAGTCGGCATAGCAGTATCGCTTACTGGCTACATATTACCGTTACCTTTCATATCACCGTTACTCGTGATCGCCGGTGCAAAAATGACCTCGGATGTCACAGTAATCAAACACAATATGACCGTCAAAGAGTTGGGGGGAAAGACGATTTCTCCGGGTGGCAGGGCAGAGGGCTTCGTTTACTTCGAGTTGCCGAAAGACAGTGGCGAAAGCACTGAATCCTTTTCCCTCTCGGTTGACACCATGAGACTTCAGGACCGTTCTCTTACTCGCTTCCAATTTGAGTTGGGGATCAAGAGATGAGCATCATGAAAGAAATTTCGAAACCAAAGCTGTGTTACGTTGATGGGAATTTTTCTTGTTTGGTTTTTGACCGGATGCGCCACCCCCACTTATGAAGCGCCGACTAATATCCCTGTGAGATACCCGGTCGCCGACAAGATACCTCTATCGGTGGAACTTCGTTTAACCGACGAACTACGCGCTGCCCAGACGCAAAGTAAATTAAGACCGTACACGATGCTGCTTGGTGTCGTGTTATCTGATCATGCGGAAGCCATGTCGCGGCAACTCTTTTCCGAGGTGACTGTTGCGAAAGAAAATGTATCTGCTTCCGCGCCAGTTGACGTCGATGCAACGCTTTTGCCCAAACCGGTAGCGATCGAACGAACGATTGGCTTCAGCACGTTCGGGGAGAGTATTCTTGCCGTCGTACTCGAATGGACTCTGACGGATTCGAACGGCCAGCTGGTTTGGGTAGACACTATCAAAGGTCAAGGCGTAAATATTCCTGAATTTTTTCCAGTCAGATCCAACATGTCTGACCAAATCGTAGCCATGGTCAAGGATTTGTTCAAAAAATCATATGTGGCGATCTCCAACTCTCCAGAAATAAGGGCTTTGGCAGGGTTCGAATTAGCTCAGGCCGTCGCCAGAAGTTCAAACCAGGGAAGTAAGTCCACAAGCGATGCGGAGCGCGCGGCAGCGGCGGCCAGGCAGGCAGCGCTGAAGGCGCCGAAGCAACCGGATCCGGCCAAGGGTTTGGACGGACGTTGGCGTCTCTTCATCGATGCGAACAGTGACGGCGCCGGCCATCTCGGCCGGATCGAACGGATAATTTCGATCGTCGACGGCACCCCTTCGGCAAGCACCATCAGCTCGGGTAGCTTTACCGCCTGGCTCGAGATTACGGCTGCCGGCGAGATCATGCGGGGCAGCCTCGGCATTGAGCCGGACGCAAATTGGCATGCCATCAACCTCGATCTAAACGACAGGATCGAGGGGGACCGGTTCGAGAAGACCTTTAACGTCATGGCCGTCCATCAGACCTCCACCTATGCCGGCAACGAGTACGACGTCGATATTCTTTTTCGCCTTGAACGAATAGACTGACAACGCCGCCTGCGAGGTCATCCACGCCTGCCTGCCGGGCCCGCCGGAGATGGAGGCGGTGGTGCTGGGCGACGCGGGCCTGTTGGAAAGCGCGCGGGCCGGCGGGCTGCTGATCGACCACACCTCCAACGCCCCCGCGCTCGCCCGCCGGGCGCAGGCGGCGCTGGCCGAAAAGGGCATCGCCATGGTCGACGCCCCAGTCAGCGGCGGGGTCGAGGGCGCCCGCGTCCGCGACCTGCTGGTGATGTTCGGCGGCGAGGCGGCGGCGATCGCCCGGGCGCAGCCCTACCTGGAGACGATCGCCGAGCGGATCATCGAGACCGGTGCCGTGGGAAGCGGCTGCGTTTGCAAGATCCTGCACAACGCCGCCGCCTTCAGCCTCGATCGCATCTTGGCCGAATGCTGGACCACCGGCGTCAAGTCCGGCGTCGGCGCCGACGTCCTGGTCGACGTCTTCACCCAAGGCGCGCTCGGCCGCATGAGCAACCTCAAGGTCCGCCTGCGCGAGACCTGGCTGCAAGGGGAGTTTGAGGCCCGCTTCGCCCTCGCGCTCGGCGCCAAGGACCTGGGCCTCGCCAGCGCGCTCGCCGCCGAGGTCGGCGTGCCGATGGAGATGGTGGCGCTTTGTGAGGCCGATCTGCAAGAAGCCATGGCGCGCGGCTGGGGCGGCGAGGACACCTCGAAGGTGCTCTTGCCGCAGGAGGAGCGCGCCGGCGTCGAAGTGCGGCTGAAGGGCGCGGAACCCAGCTAGAGTTTTTGGGATTGGCCGGGCCACCCGCTCCCCCGGCGTTCCGCTTGAACGAAAACTAAAGGCTTAATTTGTGAAACGTATGCATTTGTGATAGAATGCTCGGAATGTCAGGAGGTTGGGTCATGGACGGCAAGGGTTTCCGGGTGTGGCTTTCGGCGGCGCGCGGGCTGACGCGCGTGCAGCGGCACGAGGCGCTCGCGGTGCTGTCGGGCCGGAGCGAAGGCGAGGCATCGAAGGCCGCGATCGAGCTTGGTGTGGACGAGGCCCGGCGCTGTCCGCACTGCGCGAGCGAAGGGGCGGTTTCGCGCGGTATGGCGCGGGGTCTGCGGCGCTACCAGTGCAAGGGCTGCGGCAGGACCTTCAACGCGCTGACCGGTACGCCGCTGTCGGGCCTGCACCACAAGGAACGCTGGCTGTCGTTCGGGGCGTCGCTGGCGGAGGGGGAGACGGTGAAGGCCTCGGCGGCGCGCTGCGACGTGGCGGTGAGCACGGCGTTCCGCTGGCGTCACCGGTTTCTGGCGGCGGCGCGGAGCGATTCGGAGGTGCTCAAGGGGATCGTGGAAGCGGACGAGACCTACGTCCTGGAGAGCCGGAAGGGCGCGCGCGGGCTGGGACGCAAGGCACGGCGGCGGACCGGAGCGGGACGACGGTGAGCGCGGTGCTGCCCAGGGTCGACGCGGCGGCGCTCACGGCTGCTCTCGACCCGGTGGTCGCGAAGGACGCCCTGCTGGTCTCGGACGGTGGCGCGAGCTATCCACCTTGCGCCGCCGCGCTCGGGGTGAGCCACGAAGCACTCAACCGCTCGATGGGGGAACGGGTTCGGGGCGATCTGCATGTGCAGACGGTGAACAGCCGCCACAGCCGGTTGAAGGACTTCCTGCGTCCCCGCCGCGGCATCGCCACCCGCTATCTGGACAACTACCTGAGCTGGTTCCACCTCGTCGGCCTCGCCCCCGGCGCCAATGACCGAGCCTGCCTCGCCGCCGCCGTAACAAGGTGACGCATACAATTCACGAATTGAGCCAAACTAAATGCGCTAATCGGCGACCGGCATCCGCTGGCGGACGGCGGCGCGCATGGCGGCGACCGCGGCCAGCAGCTCGTCCAGCTCGCGCATCAGCACCGGCGCTTCCACGGCATCTATGTCGCCGTCGTCGGCCAGGAACTCGCCCGCCCGGTTGAAGACGTCGCCCGCCTCCTTGCCGATGTTGGTCAGGTGCGCGATCCACTCGGTCTCGGCGTCGCCATCGGGCAATTGCAGCAGCAGACAGTCGTGCGCGGCGGCCAGATGGCCGGTCACCGGCATTTCCGCCGCCGCCCCCTCCAGCGCCTCGACCACGTCCACCGGCATGTGGCGGTCGGGATGGCCCGGGTTGCCGTATTCCGAGAGCGTCGATTTCGAGACCCGGCAGCGCTCCGCCGCCCGCGCCTCGCCCCCCGAGGCATGCAGCAGCGCGCGCACCGCGCTCTTCACGTCGCCATAGCTTTCGGGATGGAAGGAATGAATTCGGCTCTTGGCTCTCATCGCTCAGGCCCCGCTTGCTCGATGCGTGGCAACGAGCGTGCGGCAATTGCCCGAGCCTCGCAAGCCTCGACGTCTCGCCGCGACGTCTCGGAGGCCGGACATCTTTCGGGGAGCCGTCGCGAAGCCGCTTGAACCGCCCGGCGCGGCGTCCAAGATTTCGCCGGGAAACGCCGCCATTGGCCGGCCATGGGCGAAGCCGCCATCACGGCGGTGAAGGGTTTGCACTCCGGGCCAAGGGGATAACCGTGGCGGAGAGCACGAACGTGTCGGAGTGCCCCGTACCACCACACGCCCGCTCGGCGTGGCGCAGTCGGGCGAACCCGCGCGGCGGCGAGTGGCGCCATGTCGGCCATCCGGGGCACGGACCCCGCCGGCCGAAGCCGCCGGTCACGCTCGGGTGTAGCCAAGCGCCGACATTCGGCCCTGCCACCATGCTCCGCCTCGCCCTCGCGATCATGCTCGGCCCCGGCGGCCGGGGAGGCTCGTCACCCGGACTTTCCTGGACAATGCCCAAAGATTTTCAGCCTCTCACTCCTCCGGCTGGTCCATGAAGGCGTTCAGCTCGTCGAAGCCGGGGGTGCCCTCGAGCCAGGAGAAGCTGCCGCCCTCGGCCATCTCGCGGCTCGCGCGGAGCGCCAGGCCGAGCGTGGCGCGGGCGAGGCCGGAGCCGATACTGATCCGCTTCGCGCCGGCCGCCGCCAGCTCGGTGACGGAGTGGTGGCGCAAGGGACCGGCGAGGATCACGTTCACCGGCTTGGCGACGGACGCGCAGACCCGCTCCACCGCCTCCAGGCTCGGCAACCCCGGCGCATAAAGCACGTCGGCGCCCGCCGCCTCGTAGGCTTGCAGGCGGCGGATGGTGTCGTCCAGATCCGGCCGGCCGTGGAGAAAGTTCTCGGCGCGGGCCGTCAGCACGAAGTCGCCGGGTGCCTTCGCCAGCGTTTCCGCCGCCGCCGCGACGCGGGCGACGGCGATGTTGAAGCCGTAGATCGGCTCGCTCGGGTCCGGGGTCGCGTCCTCGACGCTGGCGCCTGCAAGGCCGATGTCCTGGGCCATCAGCATGGTTTCCGCCACGCCCTCGGGATCGTCGGCGAAGGCGTTCTCCAGGTCGGCCGAGACGGGAAGCGTGCTCGCCTCGATAATCTGCGCGGCGTTGGCCAACGCCTCCGCCCGGCTGACCATCGCCCGGCCGTCGACCCGGCCGAGGCCGTAGGCGATCCCGGCGCTGGTGGTGGCCAGCGCCTGGAAGCCGCAACCCTCCATGATCTTGGCGCTGCCCGCGTCCCAGGGATTGGGGATGACGAAGGCGCCCTCCGCCTCGTGCAGCGCGCGGAACCGCGCGACCTTCTCCGCCTGGCTCATGGCATGCTCTCCCGTTGCGACAGGGCTTCACTATAGACCCTCGTTCCCGCCCGGGCCGGCAATCGATTATGATCCCGATGCCCGCACCCTTTTCGCCCTTGAAATAGGGGCTGGACGGGGGAGTTGGCGTGACCACATGATCGGACGGGGCCGCGGAAGGGAGACGAAGATGACGATCCACCACTACCCCACGCGACGCGCCGTTATCGGCGGCGCCTCGGCACTCGCGCTTTCCGCGGGCGCCAGCATCGCCAAGGGGCCCCTGACGGCCACGCCGCCGCAGGGTGCCGGCCCCTTCGTGCCGGTCGACTGGTCCGGCGACGTCGACTGGGACCTGGTCGCCGTCCAGGGCCAACCGCGCGAGGCCTACGGCCAGGTTTGCCATGTCCTGGGCCGCGTGCTGGACCCCGAGGGCCGGCCGGTCCGGGGCGCCACCCTGCACATCTGGCAGGCCGACGCGCTCGGCCGCTACCATCATCCGGGCGAGCGGCGCGGCGAACCCGACCCCTATTTTCGCGGCCTCGGCCGAACGGTCGCCGACGCGGATGGCCGCTATCGCTTTCGCACCGTGACGCCGGTGCCCTACCAGGGCCGGGCGCCGCACATCCATTTCCAGGTCGCCGGGGCGAAGGTGCGACCGCTGACGACGCAGATGTATCTCGCGGGCAATCCCCGCAACCTGGGCGACGGCCTCTTCATGTCGGTCGAGGCCGACCGTCGCGGCCTGTTGGAGGCCCGGGTCGCCCCGGCGGACGATATCGAGGCGGATGCCGTCAGCGCGCGCTTCGATCTGGTGCTGGCGGCACCCGGCCGCGGCCTTTGAACCCGGAAGGAAGAGACGCATGGCAGCCGAACACGATATCCAGGCGACACCCGAGAACGTCCATTGGGGCATCTTCGATGCCGCCCTGCCGCCGATCCTGGAGATCGAATCGGGCGACAGGGTGACCCTCCACACCATCTCCGGCGCGCCGGAGGTGACGCCGGACGAGGGCTTCCAGGTGCCGCCCGAACAGCGCCAGCTGCACGCCGAGCGCGCGCCGGCGATGCCGGGCCATATCTTGACGGGGCCCGTCTCGATCCGGGGCGCCGAACCTGGCGAAATGTTGGAGGTGCGAATCCTGGATGTGCGGCTCCGCACCGATTGGGGCTGGAATGTGGTCCGGCCGCTCTCGGGCGCCTTGCCGGACGAGTTTCCCGAGGAACGCCTGCTGCACATCCCGCTCGACGCCGAGGCGAACGTCGGCAAGCTGCCATGGGGCGTCGACCTGCCGCTCCGCCCCTTCTTCGGCGTGATGGGCGTGGCGCCGCCGGCCGCCTGGGGCCGCGTCACCTCGATCATCCCGCGCCGCCACGGCGGCAACATGGACAACAAGGAACTGATCCCCGGGACAACGCTCTATCTGCCGGTGCACGTCCCGGGCGCCCTTTTTTCCGCCGGTGACGGCCACGCGGTGCAGGGCGACGGCGAGGTCTGCGTCAGCGCGATCGAAACCGCGCTCACCGGCACCTTCGAATTGATCCGCCGCCCGGATCTTTCCTATCCCCTGCCCCGGGCCGAGACGCCGACCCACTACATCACCATGGACTTCCACGAAGATCTCGATACCGCCGCCCGCCAAGCGCTTCGCGACATGATCCAGCTGATCCAGGAGCGCGCGAACCTGAGCCGCGAGGACGCCTATACCCTTTGCAGCCTCGCCGCCGACCTTCGCATCACGCAGATGGTCAACGTCAACAAGGGTGTCCACGTGATGCTGGCGAAAGCGGCCCTGCACGGCGCCTGACGGCGGCCGGAGTCGCCAATTATCTCGCTCGGCGTTACTCCGCCGCCCGGGCGCGGCCCAGGACCGCCTCGGCATCGGGGGTCAGGTGGCCGCGGCCTTCCGCGAGGAGGGCCTCGCGCATCGGATGGCCGTTGCCGGCATGCGCCAGCATCTCGGAGGGGGGCGTTTTCGACGTCGGCTCCGGCCAGTGGCCGGGCCGCGGCTCGGCGCCTTCCGCGACGATGGCCATGGGATCGGTTTCGGCCATGGCGGGAGGCCGGACAACGTCGACCAGGGTCCAGCTCGCCTCCAGGGGGATGTTGTTGGGATCGAAGAAATAGATCGACCAGATGGTACCGTGATCGACCGCGCCCGAGACCTCGAAGCCAGCCGCCTCCAGCCGATCCTTCAGCGCGAAGAGGTCCTCGCGGCTCTCCACCTGGAAGGAGAGATGGTCGAAACCGAGCGGCAGGCCGGTCTTCGCGCCATGATGCTTGAGCCGCATGGGGCTGGCGCCGTCGTATTCGAAGAAGGCGATCTGGGTATTGCCCGCGCGGAAGAAATAGTGCCGGTAGCCGTCGTGGCCGACGCCCGCCTCCAAGGTCATGCCCAGAAGATCGCGGTAATAGCGGATGGTCTTCTCCATGTCGTCGGTGATGAAGGCCAGGTGGTTGATGCCGGTGATGATCATCTGGGTTCGTCCTCGGGCTGAGTGTCCGTCCGGGGACTTTATGAGTCGGATGAATCGGTTATCCGGCGCCCCCTCTTGAAGAGCTGAATCAGCTGTGATTCTCTGGGGTGGTGAATTTACTCTTGAGGTGCCCCATGTGGACTGCCGACAACCGCCCGCGCTACAACCGCGACAAACTGCGTTATCCGAGCGACCTGACCGATGCGGAATGGGCGCATATCGAGCCGCTGATCCCGCCGGGCAAGCCCGGCGGCGGCAAACGGCGCGTCGCTATCCGCGAGGTGATCAACGGCGTGATGTACATTCTGAGCACCGGCTGCCAGTGGCGCGCGCTGCCCAAGGATTTGCCGCCCAGAAGCACCGTGCATGATTACCTCGGCCTGTGGAACTGGGACGGCACGCTGGATCGCATCCATCATGCGCTCTACCTCAAGTGCCGCGAGAAAGCCGCGCGCGAAGCCAGCCCCACGGCCTGCATCATCGACACTCAGAGTGTGAAAAGCGCTGAAAAAGGGGGGCTCGCATCGACAGCCACGGCTTCGATGCCGGCAAGCTGATCAAGGGCAAGAAGCGGCATGTTCTGGTCGATACGCAAGGCTTGCTGCTGCACGGCATCGTCACCGCCGCCAACGTTCAGGATCGCGACGGCGGTCTCGCGCTGCTGGCGACCTTGTTCGGTCTGTTTCCCTTTCTCGGGAAATTGTTCGCCGACAGCGCCTATCAGGGGCCGGTCTTTCACCGCGCCCTGGCCGGCATCCTGCCCGATCTCGAGACCGAGATCGTCAAGCGATCCGATCGGGTGAAGGGCTTCGTCGTCCAGCCCAGGCGTTGGGTGGTCGAACGCACCATCGCCTGGCTCAACCGCTGCCGCCGACTGGCCAAGGACTGGGAGAACCTCAACCGCAACGCGCTCGCCTTCATCAAGCTCGCGTCCATTCGACTCATGCTCCGAAAACTCTGTAATCCTACATAAAGTCTCCGGACGGACTCTGAAGGATCAGGCCGCCTCGGCACGACGGGTCAGGAAGTCATATAGGGTCTCGGCGCAGGCCTTGCCATGGGAACACGCCAGGCCATGGCGGGCGTGGGGGAAAATCCGCAGTTCGGCGCCGGGTACCAGGGAATGCAGTTCGGCGGCGATCGGCGGGGCGACGAAGGGGCTGCCGTCGGGGGCCAGCAGGAGCACGGGAAGCGCGATCTCGCCCAGGCGCGGCGAAAGGTCGGCGGCGACCAGCATCTCGGCGATCCCCAGCACCGCGCGGGCATCGCCCGCGTCCTGCTCGGCCTTGAACCAGGCGAGCACGTCATCGGGAACCCGGCCGTCGTGGAAGCGGAGCCGCATCATCTCCGCCGACCAATCGGAGACGTCGCGGCCAGGGATCCGGTCCCACCATTCGGCCACCCGCTGGATCGCGCTGCCCCGGTGGGCGCAGGAGATGCCGGTGACGCTGAGGAGCCGCCCGGGCGCCTCGACGGCGGTGGTGAGGGCCACCGTGCCGCCGGCCGATTCGCCGACGAGATGGAAGCGTTCGAGCCCGGCCGCGTCGGCCACCGCCAGCAGGTCCGCCATCATCCCGTCCAAGGTCCAGCGATAATCCGGCCCCGGCGCGGGCGAGCGGCCGAAGCCCGGCAGGTCGTAGGTCACCAGGCGGTAACGGCCGGCCAGGACGGGTAGCCAGTCGCTCCAGATCCCGCCGGTGGTGCCGACGCCATGGTGGAAGACGATCGTCGCCGGTGCCGGCCGCCAGGGCGGCGTCAGATCGTGGACATCGTAATGAATCTCGCCACTAGACCCCGCTACAGTCGCCATGTCGTCCCTCTCCAAACTCCGTTCCACCGGCAGTATAGGCGAATTCCGCTGCGCCACCGCCGCCGCTCGGGTATCTTGCCGGGCCATGAGCGCGGCCGACGATCCCCCCACCGACCTGGCCGACCGGCTGACCGCCGGCGACCGCCGGGCGCTGGCGCGGGCGATCACGCTGGCCGAATCGACCCGGGCCGATCACCGCGAAGAGACGGAGGCCCTGCTGGCCCGGGTGATCGGGCGGACCGGCGGCGCGCTGCGCCTCGGCATCTCCGGCGCGCCGGGCGTCGGCAAGTCGACCTTCATCGAAACGTACGGCCGCCACCTGACGGGCCGGGGACACAAGGTCGCCGTATTGGCGATCGACCCGAGTTCGGCTCGCACCGGGGGCTCGATCCTGGGCGACAAAACCCGGATGCCGGCATTGAGCCGGGATTCCAACGCCTTCATCCGGCCGACCCCCGCCGCCGGAAGCCCGGGCGGCGTCGCCCGGCGGACCCGCGAGGCGATGCTGCTGGCGGAGGCGGCGGGCTTCGATCGGGTGCTGGTGGAGACCGTCGGCGTCGGCCAGTCCGAGTTCGCCGTGGACGAAATGGTCGACTGCTTCCTGCTGCTGGTCTCGCCCGGCGGCGGGGACGAATTGCAGGGCATCAAGCGCGGCGTCATGGAGCTGGCCGACATCGTCGTCGTCACCAAGGCCGACGGCGCGCTCGAGGGCGCGGCGCGTCATGCCGTCGCCGACTACCGGGCCGCCCTCGGCCTGCAACGGGCCAAGCATCCCGCCTGGGCGCCCGAGACCCTGATGATCTCGGCGCTTCGGGGGCGCGGCATCGACGCCGTGGCCGACACGGTCGAACGCCACCGCGACCGGCTGGCGGAGTCCGGCGCGCTGGCCGCGCGGCGCGCCGAGCAGGCTCGTTTCTGGCTCTGGCGCGAAGTCGAGGCCGAGCTGCTCGAGCGGCTGACGGATACCAGCGCCATCGACGGCGAGCGGCAACGCGTCGAGGCCGAGGTCGCCGTCGGCCGCTTGGCGCCGACCGTCGGCGCTCGTGAACTGGTTCGCGCCTTCCTCAGAAAGGAACGCTGAAGGAAATTGTGATCGCGCCGTAGCGGTGCGAGGGGCCGCCTTCGAACTGCGGCGATTGATAGATGTGGGCGAAGCTCAGGCGGAGCCATTTCCAGGTCAGCGCCGCGCCGAAGCGGGCCTCGGCGACGAAGGGATGTTTGTGCAGCGAATGGCCGCCGCCGAAGCTGTTGCCATCGAGGAAAATATCGCGGAACACGACCCGGCCCTCGGCATCGGCGAAGAGATACCAGCCGATGCCGTCGCCGAGGCTGAAAAAATTGCGGCCCGGCATGTTGGCGCCGATCCGCGGCGGGCCGAAATCCTGGGCAAGATTGCGGCCGACCCGGAAACTGACGCCGCCGGTGAGCTGCGTCGCGATGTTGCCGATGGCGCCGCCCATGCGCGGCATGGTGTCGGCCTCCAGGCCGGGGAAGGGCAAGTCCATGAAGCTGAACCGCCAGAGCCGCTGATAGGCGAGGTTGATCCCCGGCTCGTTGCCGAGCTGGTGGCGCCAGCCGTTGGTCTCCGGATCGCCGATCAGAGTGTGCCAGTCGTTTTGTACCCGCTCCCCCTGGGCCAGCGGGCCGACGACGCCGAGGTCGAGGCTCAGACTCTCCATCACGTCGCCATTCCCGCCCAGGCGGCTGCCATCGTTGCCGTCCTCTGGCCCGTCGTAGCCGACGAGCGAGAGGCCGAGATACAGCCAGCCGGCATAGGGCCGATCGTTAGTGACCCGGAAAGGCGTGAACACGTTGCCGGGCGTGTAGATGGCGTGGCCGAGGCCGAGGCCCCAGCGCAGGTGATCCTTGTCGAGGATCGGCAGCTTCTCCGCCACCCAGCGGGCGGGGTGCGTTCCCTTCTCGAGATCGTTCGCCTCGGGCACCAGGCGCGACAGGTAGGTCGTCTGCAGCCCGTTCGAATAGTCGCCGTCGGTGCCGGTATAAACGTCGTTATCGTTCATGAAGGTGAGGACCGCCGGTCCTCGCCGGCGACGAGGCCGGGCAGCCCCATCAGCCAGACGGCGAGGATGGCCCCGCAACCAATCTGGGCGCGCCAAAATGCCGACACGCGAAAACTCCGTAACTCACGTCTCCGCCGCCACATGAGCATGATTTGTGGGGTGGCGCAAAAGCCCGCGCGGTCAGCCGATGACGCCGCCCTCGCGAAGTGACTCGATTGCGTCCGCGCCATACCCCAGCTCCGCCAGCACTTCCGCGCCGTGCTGGCCGATGTCGGGCGCGGGGCCGGCGGGCACTTTTGCCTCCTCGTTGAGCGTGATGGGGCTGGAGATCAACCACTCCGCCTTCGAATTCGGATCGGCCAGCGGCACCAATGCACCCGAATCGCGAGCTTGGAGATTATCCACCACCTCGGCCGTCTTGGCGACGACGCCGTGGGGAATGCGTTTCTCGCGCAACCTCGGGAACAGTGTCGCGCTGTCCATGCCGGCGCAGATCTCGTCCATCAGAACCCTGAGTTCCGCGCCATTGCGGTAGCGGTCCTCGCGGGTGGCGTAGCGGGGGTCGTGCTCGAGTTCCGGCCGCTCGATCGCCTCGCAGAAGTTGGACCAGAGATGGGCCTGTCCCGGCATCGCCAGGATGAACCAGCGCCCGTCCCGGCAGCGATAGTGGTTGGCGAGCGCGTTCTCCGTGGCGTCGCGCGGCGGCCGGTGCTTGACCTCGCAGCCGACCAGCGCCGCCTGGGCGAAGATGGCGTTGGACCAGAGCCCGTTCTGCAGCAGGGAGGTGGCGACATGGCCACCCTTGCCGGTCCGCTCGCGGCGATAGAGCGCGGTCATGATCGCGCCGAAGAGCGCCGTCGCCGTCGGATGATCGCCCATGCCGGGGATCGAGCGGGTGGGCGTGGTCTCCTCGGTGTCGCGGACCATGTCCATCATGCCGGTGCGTGCCCACCAGGCCGTGGAATCGAAGCCCGGCCGGTCGGCCTCCGCCCCCTTTTCGCCGTAAGCGGTGAGCGAGGCGTAGATCAACCGCTCGTTCAAGGGCGCCAGGTCCTCGTGCCGGATGCCCAGGCGCTCGCGCACCGGAAAGGGGAAGTTGGTGCCGAAGACGTCCGTCTTGGCGATCAAGCGGTGCAGGATCTCCTGCCCCCCGGCGCTCGCCAAATCGAGCGCGAGCGAGCGCTTGTTCCGCGAGGCGACGATCCAGGCGTAGTTGTCCTCGCCCTTCGGAAGGCCCGGCAAGTCGACCAGACCGCGATAGGGATCGCCCGAAAGCGCCTCGATCTTGATCACCTCGGCGCCGAAATCGGACATGACCGTCGCCGCCGCCGGGCCGGCGATCCAGGTCGCGACATCCAGCACCCGGATGCCGTCGAGGACGCGGGCGTCTTCGCTCATGACGACCCCGCGCGGTGGCATTGGCGTCGATCGAGCATCGGGTCGGCCATGGCGCGGCGCTTCTCCAGGTTGCCAATACCGTATCGACGCGGCGAGCGCTCGACGGATTGCGGGATACTGGCACGAACCGGAGGGGCCGAGCCAGAGCGGGTAGGACGCCTCTCGCCCGCGGGTGGGGTTAGTATCGGGCCTCGGCCGGCGGGAGCGAAAGCGGGACATGAGATCGATCGAGCGCATGGTGGCCTTCGTCGGCATCGCCGCCGCGGTGATCCTGCTGCCGCTGTTGATCGGCGTTCGCGGCTACGAAATCGTCATGCGCAAGCTGTTCAATGCCCCCTCAGCCTTCCTGCAGGCGATCGAGTGGGAGGCCTTCACCTTCCTGGTGCTGCTCTCTCTCGGCCATGCCTACCTGCGCGACGCCCACGTCCGCGTCGATATTCTGCGCGACCGCCTGCGGCCCGCTACCAAGGCGGTGATCGAGCTCGTTGGCTACGTCGTCTTCATCCTGCCCTTCGCGCTGATCGTCATCGTCGCCGGCACCGAGTACGCGGCCGACGCCTACCGGGACGGCGAGCGTTCGGCGCTCGCCTACGGGCGGCCCTGGCGCTGGCTGATCAAGGGCGCGCTCGCCTTCGGCGTCGGCCTCTTTCTGCTCGCGGCGACGTCGGCGGCGATCCGCAACCTCCGGTTTTTGTTTCGCGGCACCGGCGGGCCGGCGCCCGACGGCGGTTCCGGGAAATAGCGCGCGGCCATGGTCGAGATATTGCCCGTGGCGATGCTGGCGGCGCTCGCCGTGTTGCTCTTCTCCGGCCTGCCGGTGGCGGTGCTGCTGGCCGGGCTCGGTATCGCCTTTTCGCTGATCGGCATCGCGCTCGGCGAGATGCCGGTGATCGCGCTGTTCAACGTGCCGCTCCGTATTTACGGCACGATCAGCCACAGCCTGATCTATCCAGCGGTGGTGATGCTGCTGTTCATGGGCGTGGCATTGGAGAAGAGCGGCATCGCCCGCGACCTGCTGCTGTGCCTCCGCCTGCTGCTGCGCCGGGTGCCGGCCGGGCTCGCCGTGGCGGTGACGTTGCTGGGCCTGGTATTGGCGCCGGCGGCGGGACTGGTCGGCGCCTCGGTGGTGACGCTCGCGCTGATCGCGTTGCCGACCATGCTGGCCGAGGGCTACCGGCCGAGCCTCGCGGCCGGCTCCGTCGCGGCGGCCGGTACTCTGGGAATCATCCTGCCGCCGGCGGTGATGCTGTTCTTCCTGGCTGGCCAGTTCGGCGTCTCGATCGGTCACATCTTCATGGCGACGTTGCTGCCGGGCGCCGTGCTGGTCGGCCTCTATCTGACCTACTACCTGACGGCCGGCCTGCTGGACCCACCCGACCACGGGGTCGAACAGGATGCGTTGCCCCGGAGCACGGGCCAGTGGCTGGCTTTCCTCACCCGCGGACTGGTACTGCCGGCCGGGCTGGTCGCCCTGGTGTTGGGCAGCATCATTTTCGGCTGGGCGACGCCGCCGCAAGCCGGCGCGGTGGGGGCGGCGGGCGGCCTGTTGTTGATGGTGGTGAACCGCCGCTTTTCCTGGCGGCTCTTCCGCGAAGTGGCGGAAACCACGCTCTCGATGGTGGCGATGGTCTTCTTCATCATCATGGCGGCCGTGGTCTTCTCCTACCCCTTCCGCTACTTCGGCGGCGACGCCGTGATCGGCGAGGCGCTCGCCGACCTCGACATCGGCGCCTGGGGCACGCTGGTGCTGATCCTCGGAATCATTTTCGTCCTCGGCTTCTTCATCGACTGGATCGAGATCACGGTGATCACCCTGCCGCTTGTCGTGCCGGTCCTCGACGGGCTCGACTTCTCGGTCCACGTCGGCGAGGGCAAGGTGGCCATGCTCTGGATGGCGACACTTGTCGCGCTGACGCTGCAGACCTCCTTCCTGACGCCACCCTTCGGCTTCGCGCTGTTTTTCCTCAAGGGTGCCGCGCCGCCGGGGGTGACGCTCGCCGACATCTACCGGGGGATCGTGCCGATCGTACTGGCGCAGCTCGTTGGCATCGCCCTGCTGGCGCTCCTGCCGGCCTTGGCGACCTGGCTGCCGGGCCGCGTCTTCGAATTCTGAAGGCATGGCGTCCCCGCCGGGCATTCGCCATGATGAGCCGGCGGCGGCGACCCGGTAAATACAGGAGAGCAAACGCGATGACGATCGAGTTGGGGATGTTCATGATGCCGGTGCACCCCCCGGGGCGCGACCTGGGCAAGGTGTTGGAGGAGGACCGCCAGGCGGTGATCCTGGCCGACCGGCTGGGCTTCTCCGAGGCCTGGTGCGGCGAGCATTTCACCTCGACCGCCGAGCCGATCTCCTCGCCCCTGATGTTCTTCGCCAGCCTCGCCCACGCGACCAGGCAAATCAAATTCGCGACCGGCGTCCTCAACCTGCCGCAGATGCACCCGGCCGTGGTGGCGGCGCAGGTGGCGATGCTCGACCATCTCTCGGGCGGGCGCTACCTGATGGGGATCGGGCCCGGCGGCTTGGGCAGCGATTTCGAGCTGATGGGCCTGCACGACCGCGAGGTCCGCGATGAAATGATGCGGGAGTCGATCGACACCATATGCGAAATCTGGCGCCAGGACGCGCCCTACGACATCGCGGGCAAATACTGGCCGATCACAATCGAGGATTTCGTCTTCGACGGTCTCGGTATCGGCCAGATGCTGAAGCCCAAACAACGGCCGCACCCGCCGATTCTCCTCTCCGTCGTGACGCCCAATTCCGCCAGCGCGCGGCTGGCCGGGACCCGCGGCTGGTGGCCGGTCTCGGCCAACTTCGTGCAGCCGCGCTATATCGCCAGTCACTGGGACGCCTATGCCGCTGGCGTCGCCGAGGCGGGCGGCGTCGCGGATCGGTCCGTCTGGCGTATCGCCCGCTCGATCCTGGTGACGGAGAGCGACGGCGAGGCCGACGATTATCTGGCCGACCCGGACACCGCGCCGCACTTCTACTTCGGCTATTTCCGCGCCCTCTACACCCGGCGCGGCGTGCTGCGCTTCCTCAAGCCCGACGAGGCGATGAGCGACGAAGCGGCGACGGTCGAGACGATTGCCCGCTCGATGATCACCTGGGGCTCGCCCGACACGGTCTTGGAAAAGCTGGTGGCGATGCACGAGGACCTGGGCGATTTCGGCACCCTGCTCATGGTCGGGCACGACTGGGACCGGCCGGCGCTCTGGCGAGGTTCCATGCGGCGGCTGGCCGAGGAGGTGATGCCGCGCTTCAACCAGCACGTCGCGGCCAAGGGTGGACGCCGGGCGGCGGAATAGCGCCATGACCGGGGCGGGCGTCGAGACGCTGGTCGATACGGCCCGCTATCCGCTCGACCGGCCCGACGATCCAAATTGGGTGGATCTGCTGGCGCGGGGGCGCGCCGAGCTGGCGGCGGCCGGCAGCTTCAACCTCGACGGCTTCCTCCACGAAGAGGCGATTTCCCGGGCCGTGGCCGAGATCGAGGCGGGCCTGGCCCGATGCGCCCACCATCACCTGGCGGAGCACAACATCTATTTCTCCGACGAGGAGAACGGCGGGGCGGCGACGGCGAAGACGCTCCGCTCCTCCAACTGGACGCTCGCGGGCGATCAGCTGCGCGGTGGCGTGCTGGACCGGGTCTATCGATGGCCGGGCCTTCCGACGTTCCTCGCCGCGCTCTTTGACCAGCCGGCGCTCTATCCCATGGCCGACCCGCTGGCCTGCCTCAACGCCATGAGCTACGGCCCCGGCGACGGCCTCGGCTGGCACTTTGACCGGGCCGAGTTCACCGTGACCCTGTTGCTGCGCGCCGCTGGCGCCGGCGGTCTGTTCGAATACCGCCGCAATCTCCGCGCCGCCGACGATGCCAACCGCAAAGGCGTCGCCCGGTTTCTCCGGGGCGAGGACCCCGACGTCGCCGCCATCGCGCTGGCGCCCGGGACCCTCAACATCTTCGCCGGCTACCGCTCGGCCCACCAAGTGACGCCGGTCGCCCAGGGGCCATCGCGCCTGATCTCGGTATTAAGTTTGGCTCAATTCGTGAAATGTATGCGTCACCTTGTTACGGCGGCGGCGAGGCAGGCTCGGTCATTGGCGCCGGGGGCGAGGCCGACGAGGTGGAACCAGCTCAGGTAGTTGTCCAGATAGCGGGTGGCGCTGCCGCGGCGGGGACGCAGCAAGTCCTTCAACCGGCTGTGGCGGCTGTTCACCGTCTGCACATGCAGATCGCCCCGAACCCGTTCCCCCATCGAGCGGTTGAGTGCTTCGTGGCTCACCCCGAGCGCGGCGGCGCAAGGTGGATAGCTCGCGCCACCGTCGGAGACCAGCAGGGCGTCCTTCGCGACCACCGGGTCGAGAGCAGCCGTGAGCGCCGCCGCGTCGACCCTGGGCAGCACCGCGCTCACCGTCGTCCCGCTCCGGTCCGCCGCCATGAGAACCGGCACCTGCTCGCGCGAGAGGCCGCGCTTCTTCGCCTTGCCGCCCCGCCGCCGTGCCTTGCGTCCCAGCCCGCGCGCGCCCTTCCGGCTCTCCAGGACGTAGGTCTCGTCCGCTTCCACGATCCCCTTGAGCACCTCCGAATCGCTCCGCGCCGCCGCCAGAAACCGGTGACGCCAGCGGAACGCCGTGCTCACCGCCACGTCGCAGCGCGCCGCCGAGGCCTTCACCGTCTCCCCCTCCGCCAGCGACGCCCCGAACGACAGCCAGCGTTCCTTGTGGTGCAGGCCCGACAGCGGCGTACCGGTCAGCGCGTTGAAGGTCCTGCCGCAGCCCTTGCACTGGTAGCGCCGCAGACCCCGCGCCATACCGCGCGAAACCGCCCCTTCGCTCGCGCAGTGCGGACAGCGCCGGGCCTCGTCCACACCAAGCTCGATCGCGGCCTTCGATGCCTCGCCTTCGCTCCGGCCCGACAGCACCGCGAGCGCCTCGTGCCGCTGCACGCGCGTCAGCCCGCGCGCCGCCGAAAGCCACACCTGGAAACCCTTGCCGTCCATGACCCAACCTCCTGACATTCCGAGCATTCTATCATAAATGCATACGTTTCACGAATTGAGCCTTAAGTTTCATGGAACGCGACGACGTCGTTTTCACCGCCGCCGACCGCCGCCGCTTCTACGGCAGGAGCGCGCCGGATCAGTCCTCGCGCGCCGGTCTCGGTTCGCCGAAGAGGTAGCCCTGGCCGAAATCGAGTTCATAGTCCAGAAGCTCGACCACTTCGCGCTCGTCCTCGATGCGGTCGGCGATGAGGTCGACGCTGTTGCGCCGGAGCGCCTCCTTGAAGTCGGCCGGGTGCAGGACGGCGCCGCCCTCGCGTCCATCTCCCAGCAGGAGATCGGAGGAGACCTTGACGAACTTCACGTGCTGTCGCGGCAGCGAGTCGAAGTCGATATTCAGGTCGTGGACCTGGTCCATCGAGAAACGGAAGCCGAGTTTCGCCAGGCGGTCGAGACAAACCTGGACCCGGTCTTGGTGGCGCAGCAAATCGGACTGCGATAATTCGAACACCAAGCGGTCGGCGAGGTCGGAATTGCCCTCGAGGTAGAGCACGAACTCGGTGATGAAATCGTCGTCGGCCAGCGTGTGGGAAGAGACGTTGATGAAGAGCGGCCCGCCGCGCTTGCGCTGCTTGATCTTGCGGGCGACCTGCACGCAGCGAAACAACAGAAGATTGTCGATGGTGCTGATCAGCCCGGCCTCGCGGGCGGCCTCCAGATAGTCGTCCGGCATGACCACCTCGCCAGTGGGCGTGCGCAGGCGGGAATAGGCCTCGTGGAAGCGGATCTTGCGCTGCGGCAGGCTGACGATCGGCTGCAGGTAAAGATCGATGCGATTGTCGCCGAGCGCGGAGCGAATGGTGTCGAGGATGTCGCCCGAGCTCTCCGCCGGCGCCGTCGGCACGACGCGGAGAGGCGTCCGTCCGCCACCGCCGACCGCCGCGCCAGCCGCCCTGGCGGTCATGCCGGCCTGGCGCGCGCCGCCCCGGACCCCCGCGAGCTGGCCCAGTTGGTCCTGCAACACCCGCATCTCGGCGATCATCGCATGCCCGGCGCCGTGCTCGACCCGCTCCTCGAGTTCATCGATCGTCCGGCGGGCCTCGGTCAGTTCGCCGACCAGCTCATTCTGGCCGCTCCTTAGCGCCTCGATGTCGATCGCATGGGCGCTCCAGGCCTGGCGGATCGTCTCGTCGATGTCTCCGGACTGGCGACGGCGGGAGATGATTTCATGCAACAATACCAACGCGAGGAAGAAACCGCCGCCCGCGATTTAGCCCGTGGTCACGCCGACATCGGGCACCATGGTCGGCAGGACCAGGGCGAAGATGGTGGCGAGTACGCCGTAGCTGATGATGGAAAGAAGGTGCGAGAAGATGGTCATGGGGCCTTCACTCTTGCTGGCGAGCCGGAGTTTGCGGGCCGGGTCTTGACAATCGGTTAACCAAGGGGGATAGCGCCCGCTGGCAGCGAGGTGAGGCATGGCGATGAACATCGATTTGAAAGACTCGGGACCCGTCGGCGCACGGGCCGAGGTGGAGGCGCTGACCTCGTCCAAGATCCGCGATGTCGCCAACGCGGCGATGGGGATCGAGGGCATCATCGCGCTGTGGTACGGCGAGCCGGACCAGCCGACACCCGAGTTCATCAACCGCGCCGCCGCCGAGGCGCTGACCGCCGGACGCACTTTCTATACCGAGAATCGCGGCATCGACGAGCTGCGCCAGACGATTGCCGACTACATGACCGACCTGCACGGCCGGCCGATCGATTTCGAGCGGGTCAGCGTCACCGCTTCCGGCATGAGCGGGGTCAACCTGGTACAGCAGGTGCTGACCAACCCGGGCGACAACGTCGTCGTGGTCGGGCCGATCTGGCCCAACCTGATCCAGACCGTGCGGCTGATGAGCGGCGAGCCGCGCTTCGTCGGCCTTCGCCTCGGCAACCAGGGCTGGCGGCTCGACATGGACGAGCTGTTCGACCGGGTCGACGGGCGGACCCGGGCGATCATGGTGAATTCGCCCTCCAACCCGACCGGCTGGGTCGCGACACGCGAGATACAGCGCCAAATCCTGGAGTTCTGCCGCGAGCGCGGGATTTGGCTGATCGCGGACGAGGTCTATGCCCGCCTGATCTATGACGGCGGCCGCGCCGCGCCCTCTTTCGTCGACCTCGCAGAGCCCGAGGACAGGATGATCGCCATCAACAGCTTCTCCAAGTCCTGGTGCATGACCGGCTGGCGGCTCGGCTGGCTGGTGGCGCCGCCGAGCCTGGGGCCGATCCTGGAGAAGTGTATCGAATTCCACTATTCCTGCCCGGCCGAATTCAGCCAGGTGGCCGGCATCACCGCGATCCGGGACGGCGAGCCCTTCGTCGCCGATCTGGTGCGCCGCTATGGCGAACTTCGCCGGATCACCATCGATCGCCTGCGCGCCCACCCCCGGATTCGGCTGGCGGAACCGGAAGGCGCCTTCTACGGATTCTTCGCCGTCGACGGCATGACGGACAGCCTGGACTGGTGCACCCGGGTGGTGCGGGAGAGCAAGGTCGGGCTCGCGCCGGGGTCCGCCTTCGGGCCAAAGAGCGAGGGTTTCATCCGCCTCTGCTATGCTCAGAGCCGAGACCGCCTGGTCGAGGCCTTCGATCGCCTCGACCCTTTCCTCGCGTGAGGCTGGAGCGATGACCGGGGCCCGCGACCTCCGCGCCCTGCCGAAAGCGCATCTCCATATCCACCTCGAAGGCGCGATGCGGCGAGAAACGCTGGAAGAACTCTGCCAACGCTACGACGTTCCCGTTCCGCCCGATACGCGTGGCCAGCGGTTCGACAATTTCGACGGTTTCGTCGAAACCTATTTCGCCGCCTGCCGCTGTCTCGTCACCCGCGACGATCTCGCCCGCCTGGTCCGGGAGGTGGCGGAGGACGCGGCGGCGCACGGCGCCTGGTGGATCGAACCCGCTTTCGATGCCGAACGCTTCATGGTGCCGGGCCCGGACAGGCGGCCGCCACTCTTCGCCAGCCAGGAAGAGGGCTGGGAGTTCGCGCTCGAGGCGGCGCAAGCGGCGGGTCGCGCGACCGGTGTCGGCATCGGCTACCTCTCCGCCGTCGACCGATCGCAGCCCGTCGAGCAGGCCCTGGAGCGGGCCCGGATCACCGCCGAATTGGTTAAACGCGACCGCCATGGGATCGAGAGCGGCATGGCCTCCCTCACCGGGCGCCACGCCGGAATCGTCGCCTTCGGCCTGCACGGCAACGAGGAGGGCTTCCCGCCCGAACCCTTCGCCGAGGCCTTCCGTATCGCCCTCGACGACACGGGCCTGCTGTCGGCGCCGCACGCGGGCGAAATCGCGCCCTGGCCCGATGGCGGGCCCGCCTCGGTCCGCGATGCCCTCGACCATCTCGGCGCCGACCGCATAATGCACGGCGTTCTGGCGATAGAGGACGAAGCGCTGCTGAATCGCCTGGGCGAGGCCGGCGTCTACCTCGACGTCTGCCCGTCCTCGAACCTGTTGCTGAACGTCTTCCCGGACGTCGCCGCCCACGCCCTGCCGCGCTTGTTGGAGCTGGGCATCCCCTGCGACCTCGGCAGCGACGATCCCCTGCTCTTCGGCCCCGACCTGGTCGACGAGTTCACGCTCGCCCGCGAGGAGATGGGCCTCGACGATCACGCACTCGCCGACCTCGCCCGGAGCTCCTTCGAATACTCGGGTGCGCCCTCGGAAGTGAAGGCCGCCGGCCTCGCCGCGATCGGGGACTGGCTCGGGGGCTGAGGCTCCCTCACCCGTTCAAGATGATCCCGGTCAACTCGTCCGGCGTGCTCAACATCGGATAATGGCCCGTGTCGAGTTCGTGCCAGCGGGCGCCCAAGGTCTCGGCGCAGCGCCGTTGATGGGGCTCGCCCGGGTTCTGGGCCTGGCGGCAATAGAGCACGGAAGCCTCCCAGGGTATCTCCCAGAACTTTTCCAGGACCACGGGCTCGGTGAAGCAGCCGATGGGATGGAGCGTGATCCGGTCCACGGTCCAGGCACGCAATTCGGGCTCCAGGTCCTTGAACAGCCGGCCCTCGGCGTCGGCGCGGTCGGGGCCGCGGGCGATCTCCGTGGTGATCGCCGCGGCGCGGGACACGATATCGGCGATCCTCTCGCCATGCCTCAGCGCCAGCGCGTCGGCGAAGACCAGCCGCGAGACGCGCTCGGGCACCGTCTCCGCCACCTTGGCCATCACCATGCCACCGCTGGAGGTGCCGGCCAGGACCACGTCGTCCAGGTCCTCCATGAACAGCAGCCGGGCAACCTCTTCGGCATGGCTTTCGGTGGTGATGCCGGGACGGATCGCGCCGGCCCGTTCGGCGCAGCCGTCGAGACTCGGCGTCAACACGCGGTGGCCGGCATCCATGAGCCGCGCCGCGACTGGACTCCAGATCCAGCCGCCCTGATAGGCGCCGTGGATCAACACGAACGTCGTCATGTGGGCCTCACTCTACCACTTGCCGGTGTTTTCCATCGAAGCCCAGGGTTCGGCCGCGTCGCGCGGGCCGCCCTTCTGCAACAGCTCCACCGAGACGTTGTCGGGAGAGCGGACGAAAGCCATGTAGCCGTCGCGCGGCGGCCGGTTGATGGTGACGCCGCCGTCCTGGAGTTTCTGGCAGGTGTCGTAGATGTCATCGACCTCGAAGGCCAGGTGGCCGAAGTTTCGGCCCTCGCCATAGTCCTCCGGGTCCCAGTTGTAGGTGAGCTCCAAGAGCGGCGCCTTGGCCTCGCGCGCGGCCTGCTCGTCCTCGGCGGCGGCGAGGAAGATGTTGGTATAGCGGCCCTTCTCGCTCTCGGTGCGGCGCACCTCGACCATGCCCAGCAAGCCGCAATAGAAACCGAGTGTCCGATCGAGATCGGTGACGCGCACCATGGTGTGGAGATATTTCATCGGGGATCCTCCCTCGGCGGATATCGTTGCGTGATTGATAACATGTCGGCGGTCGCCGGCAAGCCTCCTCAACCAAACGGCCGGAGGTTGGAGATCGCCTGTTCCTCGCTCGTGATGAATTCCAGCAGCGCCGCCTGGCCGTTCTCCGTCGCCTGGCGCGCGCGCAGGAAGGCGGGGCCAACGTCGGCCGGATCCGCCACCCGCTCCGCCCAGCCGCCGAGCGCGCGGGCGATATCGGCATAGTCGCCGCCGACGTCGCGGGTGCGGTAGCGCTGGTGGCTGCGGGCCATGTGGGTGACCTCCACCGCCATGGTCGAGTTCTTCAAGACGACGGTGCAGATCGGCAGGTTCATCCGCACGGAGGTCTCGAAATCGAGTCCGGTCATGCCGAAGGCGGCGTCGCCCATGATGTTGACGCAGAACTTGTCGGGTGCCGCCAGCTTGGCCCCGATGGTGAGGCCGAGGCCGGTGCCGAGCTGGTGCGACTTGCCCCAGCCGAGATAGGTCCTGGGCCCGTCCGTCTCGTAGAACGGCATGATCTCGTAGCGCGGGTTGCCGGCATCATGGGTGACGATGGCCTCCGATGGCGGCACGTTCCGCATCAACTCCCAGATCACCCGGTAGGGATTGATCGGCACTTCGTCCGAGGTGAGCTTGCCCATCCATTCGGCGAGCCAGGCCTCGTGCACCTTGGCGATCTCGCCCGCCGTATCGCGCGCCTGGCGGGCCGGGCCGGCGCTCAGCAAATCCTGGGCGCAATCGATGAACTGTCGCAGCACAAGTTTGGCGTCGCCCAGGATCGGGTGGTCGGCGGCGTAACCCTTGTTGAGGTCGATGGCGTCGTTGGTGACATGGATGATGGTCTTGCCCGCCGGGATCGGCGTCACCATGCCGTGGCGCGTCAGACTGGTGCCGACGGCCAGCACCAGGTCGGCTTCAGCCAGGAAGTGGCGGGTGGTGCCGTTCATCACGCCGTGGCCGCTGCCGACGGACAGCGGATGGTGGCGCTCCGAGATCGCGCTCTTGCCCTCCATCGTCGTCATCACCGGAATTTCCAGCGCCTCGGCCAGCGCCGCCAGTTCGGCCGTCGCCTTGGCGTAGAGCACGCCGGCGCCGGCCACCAGAAGCGGCCGTTGGGCGGCGAGCAGCGCCCGGGTCGCGGCGTCGATGTCGGCCGGATCGCCTTGGCTGCGGGTGGCGCGCACCGGCTGGTAGGCGTCGATCTCGGCGTCGTCGATCTCCTGGGCGCCAACGTCCTGCGGCAGCTCCACCATCACCGGGCCCGGGCGGCCGGTCTTGAGGCGGGAAAGCGCGCGGCGCATCGCCGGCACGGTTCGCTCCGGCACCGAGATCTGTTCCACCGATTTGGTCATGGATTCATACCCGCGCGGCGCGCTGTAGAGGGGGAAGACCCCGTCCTGGGCACGGTTATGGCCGAGCGGGAGGAGCAGCATGGGCGTAGAATCCGAATAGGCCGTGGCGATGCCGGGATAGGCGTTCTCCGCCCCCGGTCCGTACTGCATGGCGAAAACGGCGGGCGGCTTGCCGTTGGAGACCCGCGCGAAGCCGTCGGCGATGCCGACGCCGACCCGTTCCTGCCGGCAGATCACCGGCTGGATGCCGATCGAGGCGGCGGATTCGATCAAGGGCGTGGTCGGATAGCAGCAGAGGTATTCCACCCCCTCGGCTTCGAGGATTCGGGCGATGGCGTCGTAGATCAACATGGGTGTCTCCCTGGAAGGGCGCGCGGTAGGCGCGATACTTTAGAGCGTCGTCGCATCTGGAGGAAACGCGATTAGCTCCTCGTCATCGCGCGCGGCGCGTGGCGGCCCACGCGACCTCAATGCCGTGCCGTGTCGTCGATGCCGATAACGCCGTCCGGGATGGCCTCGCCTCGCCCGCGATGATGTCAACCGGCTCGCGCACTGGTACCAAAAAGAGGTCACAAAAAGGGGGTCATCCAACTTTGCTCGGCTCGGCGTGGCGCGCTCGAGGCGGCCCAGACCATCGAGCAAGCCCGGCCCCATGGCGTATGACCGCTTTCTCGGGGCTTGTCTGTTGTTGCCCCGATATTCACCTAAACATTAGGCTATGCTGTTTTTCTGAGGATGACCCATTTTCTCCGCCGTCCCGATCTAAATGCGGATTCATGACGACGCGTCTCCCGCGCTATTGTCGTGGCCAAGAGGACGATCGGGTATTTCCCGATTCATGGGAGGATGTGATGAAAAATTTGAAGTTGGTTCTCATCGCCGTCGCGGCGGCGGTGGCGTTGCCGCTGTCGACCGGCGTTCAGGCGTTTGATTGTCCCAATCGCTTCAACGCCGCGCAGTCCGCGATCGACAAGGTCACCGCCGACATGAAGGGCATGAAGGATAAGATGTCGAAGGCGCAGCACGCGCTCGTTCATTCCCTGATCGACGATGCGAAGATGATGCTGGCCGGCGCCAAGCACAACCACGAAAAGCCGCAGGGCGCTTACGATCATGCCCGCTCGGTGGCCAAGGCGACCGCCGCGCTGGGCCACGCCGAGGCGGCCGACATCCTGCATCAGAAGTATATGAAGTAGCGACGAGCCGGCCACCGAGGCTGGAAGCTGGTCGGCAAGTCATCGGCGCTCTTGCACGGTTCTTTCCAGACTGGTTGCCACTCAGAGTCCGACTCGAAATGAATCGAGTGTTTTCAGGCTCTTGCGAGACGGCGCGTGAGGAGTTGGATGCTGGCGAGGAAGATCCAGGCCTCGGCGGTCTCGATGGCCGTCTCGAAGTCCTTGGCCAGCCGCCGGTTTCGATTGAGCCAGGCGAGCGTGCGCTCGACGACCCATCGGCGGGGCAGGAGTTGGAAGCCCTTCACGCCCGCGGGACGGTTGACGATCTCCAGCGACCAGCGGCCGATCCGCTTCAGTGCGCCCTCGAGCTTGGGCCCGGCATAGGCGCCGTCGGCGAAGACGTGGCGCAGGCGGGGAAAGTGGCGGGGGATGGCGGCGAACACCGCCGGCGCGCCGTCGCGGTCCTGGATGTCGGCGCCGTGGACCACGACCGCGACCAGCAGGCCGCCGGTGTCGGTGAGGATGTGACGCTTGCGGCCCTTGACTTTCTTTCCGGCGTCGAAGCCCCGGATACCGCCGCTTTCCGTGGTTTTTACGCTCTGACTGTCGATGATACCGGCCGACGGGCCGGCCGCGCGGCCCTCGGCCTCGCGCGCCGCGACCAGCAGTTGCCGGTTGACCTCGGACCAGGTGCCGTCGTCCCGCCAGAGATAAAAGTAGCGCTGCACCGTCGAGCGTGGCGGGAAGTCCCGGGGCAGCATGCGCCATGGACAGCCGCTACGCAGTAGGTAGAGGATCGCGTTCACCACCTCGCGCAATGCCGTCGTCCGAGGCCGTCCCAGCGCTTTGGCGCGAGGCAGCAACGGCTCCAGCACCTTCCATTCTCCATCCGTCAGGTCGCTTGCGTAGCGCAGCAGGTCGCGTTCATACTTCGGGCGAGTGATTTTGGTCCACATGTTGTGTCTCCCTGGTTGCTAAATACAAACAGTGAATCACAACTGACTGAAATCACTCAACTCTTTTCGGGCCAGACACTTAGGTTGTGGAGGTAAGGGTGGGTCGTTTCGCCCACATTCCGGCCGCACTTGGTCTTTGCGTCGGACTGACGTCGGCGCAACTCGCGCTTGCGGTGGAAACGGCACCTCCCTCCCCGATCGCAGGCATGTCCAAAGGCGCGGTCACGGTCGGTCGCGACCTCGACGGCGACGGCGACCCCGATGAGGTGCATATCCGCCTCGAGGTCATCGAGATCACCCAGGAAGTCTACCCGGGCGGCCAGGTGCCGTTCTGGGTATTCGCGCCGGTCGGCCAGGGCATGACGCCGATCGCCCGCGCACCGAGCCCGACCCTTCGCGTCGAGGAAGGCGACCGCGTACGGGTGACCCTTGAGAATACGCATTACTTCCCACATACCATTCACCTGCACGGCACGATCCATCCGAATGCTTCGGACGGCGTGCCCGACATCACCCAGCCGGCGGTCAAGCCGGGCGAGGCGTTCACTTACGAATTCGTCGCCAAGAACCCGGGTACCCACTGGTATCATTGCCACGTGCAACCCGACGTCCATGTCGAGAGGGGCCTGGTCGGCATGCTGATCATCGAGCCCAACCGGCCCGACAATCATTTCCCGCACCTCGTCCCGGGGGCCGGCCGCATCGCCGAACTCGCCAAGGCGACCGCCGAGCGCTACGACCGCGAATACTCGCTCGTCTACACCGACATCGACGAGCGGCTGCACCGCATCCCGGCGGCCGTCGCCGATCCGCGCGACATCGAAAAGCGCATGCATCGCGACTACGACACGACCCGACGCGAGGCCAATCTGTTCATGCTCAACGGCCGCTCGTTCCCGCATACGCTGCGCGATACGCCGATCGACGTGGCGGCCGGCGAGCGCATTAAGCTGCGCGTGCTCAACGCCGGCGAACGCACGATCAATCTGCACACTCACGGCCACCACCCCATAGTCACCCATCTCGACGGCTACGCCGTGCCGGACGGGGCGCGGATCAGCCGCGACGTCGTCTCCATCGGCGCGGCCCAGCGCGTCGATCTCGAGCTCAGGCCGGGCGCGGACGAAAGATATGCCTCGGGACCCGGCGTGTGGCTGATGCACGATCACACCGAACGCGCCACGACCACGAATGGCATCAATCCGGGCGGCGATCTCAACGTCATCGTCTACGACGGCTTCCGTGATACGGCGTCGGGCTTGCCGAAAGTGGCAACCAGCCTGGAACGCTTCTTCGACCCGGCCTACTATCGTTGCGAGGTTCCCGTGTTCGACCCCGAAATCTTCCATACCTCACGCCAGGACTATGATTACGGCTGGTCCGAGGTGGAACTCGCCATCGCGCTTCCGGAGTATCCAGTGCGCGATCGGCTGGCGGGATCTTCGCCGCCACACGATCCCCTGGCCGGTCATCGGCCCCTCGCCGGAGCCTGCGACGCGCCGCGCGGGTTCCAACGAGTCACGATTCGGGGCGGCCGCCGGCAAGCGCGGTCTGGCACGGTGTTCGGGTTTTCGCCACGCGAAATCAACGTCGAGCGTTACCAGGAGGTCGAGATCGTGTTCGAGAACACGGACGCGGTCAGACACGCGCTGATGATCCCGGGGCTCGATCCGATGTTCGCGCTCGAATTTACCGGCCCCGGGATGCGCACCGCCCGCTTCGTCGCCCCCGACCGGGACATCACCCTGGCGTTCCATTGTCACGTCGAGACTCACGAAAAGATGGGCATGCATGGCCGGCTCGTGGTCGGCAAAGGTAGTGCGCCAGCGGTACATGCGCATACCCGTCCAGCCAAAGGGGCAAGAGAGCTCCACCAGGGTGTCGGCGTCATCATTTCAGTCGAGCCACGCGAGAGCCGCATCGTCCTCGACCATGAGGCAATACCGAATTTTATGGCGCCGATGGTGATGAGCTACGCCGTCGTACCGGTCGAGATCTTGCATGGGCTCGAGGCGGGCCAGAAGGTGCGCTTCACGATTGACGCGAAAATTCGTAAAATCGTCGCCGTCGAGCCGATAGAGGAATAGGCAGGGATCGATAATTTAGTGACAGTTAGAGTTAGGAATTGGCTACAACTCCCCTAGACGGCCATGTCTCCTCGACGGGGATTTTGCCGACAGCTACGGACGTCCCTCCGCAAAAAGGGGGAATTCAACTTTCCCGGTGCGGCGCGGCCGGCCACGGACGCGAGGGAAAGGCTTGAGAATGTATCCGCGCGGCCGAAAATTTAAATGAACCCATTTCGTGACCATGGTCTCGGCGTCGTTGCCGGGTCGACCTGGGCCGGCCGCTCGCCGAGGCCGTGGCCATGGTGTCAAACTCGGGCTACTCCCGGCGGCAGTCGAGGGCGCCCGAGGCATGCACCGTGACCCGCCAGCCGGGCGGGACCACGGTGGTGCCGCCCGCCTCCTCGACGATGGCCGGGCCGTCGAAGGCCGCGCCGGCGGCCAGGCGGTCGCGGTCATGGATCGGGCAGTCGGTCCAGGCGTCGTCGAACCAGACCGGACGGTGCTCGCGGATCGTCTCGCCGGAGGGCTCGGCATGGAAGGCGAGTTCGATTTTTTCGACCCGGCCGAGGGAGACCAGCCGCAGATTGACGATCTCCACCTCGTTCTCGCTGTCGGCATAGCCGAAGGTTTCGCCGTGGCGGGCATCGAAGGCCTGGCGGAGCGGCGCCCATTCCGTGCTCGCCTCGTCCCAGGGCACGGGAAGCGTGAAGGACTGGCCGGCATAGCGCATGTCGACGCTTCCCTGGTGGCGGACCCGGTCCGCGCCGATGCCCTCGGCGGCGAGCAGCCGGTCGCCCTCGGCCCGAAGCTCGGCCAGGTGCGCGGTCAGGTCGGCAACGGCGAGGTCGCCGAGCCGCCCGCCCCAGGCGCGCACGAAGTCGTGGCGGTGGTCCGCCAGCAGCTGGCCCAACGCCGAGAGGTGGCCCGGAAAGCGCGGCACGATGGCGCGGCCCATCGCCAGCTCGTCGGCCACCAGCATCACATGCATCGGCCCGGCGCCGCCGAAGCCGATAATGGTGAAGTCGCGCGGATCGAAGCCGCGATGGACCGAGACCTCGCGCACCGCGCCCGCCATCTTGGCCACCGCGATCCTGAGCACGCCGTCGGCCAGCCGCACCGGATCGGCGCCGACGCCGGCGCCCGGGAGGGCGGCGAGCACGGCGTGCATGGCGCGCTCCGCCGCCGCGCCGTCCAGCATCAGCCCGCCGCTCAAGGCCCGGTCGGTCGGCAGGCGGCCCATCAACAGGTTGGCATCCGAGATCGTCGCCGCCTCGCCGCCGCGACCGTAGCAGGCCGGGCCCGGCACCGCGCCGGCGCTTCGGGGACCGACCTCCAGCGTGCCGTCCGACTGGGCCCAGAGAATCGAGCCGCCGCCGGCGCCGATGGTGTGGATATCCAGTTGCGGGACCTGGAGGGGGAAGGCGTCCACCTGGTTGGCGTGGCTGATCCGGGGCTGGCGGCCGTATATCAGGGCGACATCGGTGCTGGTCCCGCCCATGTCGAAGGTGATGCAGTCGTCGATATCGGCCAGCTCGGCGATGCGGAGCGCGCCGTTCACCCCGCCGACGGGGCCGGAGAGGAAGGTGCCGGCGACGAAGCCGGCGGCGCGGGGAAGCGTCATGGCGCCGCCGTTGGAGCCCATGATGTTGACCGGGGCCATGACGCCGGCTCCCGCCAGCTCGCCCGTCAGCGTGTCGAGATAGCCGGTCATCACCGGGGTCAGATAGGCGTTCAGCACGGCGGTCGAGAAACGCTCGTATTCGCCCCGCTCGCGCACGACGACGGCGGAGGTGGTGATCGGGATCTCCGGCATCGCCTCGGCCAGCGCCGCGGCCGCGCGCCGTTCCGTGCGATCGTCGACATAGGCGTTGAGGAAACAGACGGCGATGCTCTCCACGCCCCGGGCACGGAAGTGGGCGACGATGTCGGCGAAGTCGTGGCCGGCGATATCCCGCTCGATGGTGCCGTCGGTCAGCGTGCGCTCCGGCACCTCCATGCGGACGTCGCGCTCGGCGATGGGGGCGGCGCGGACGAACTTGATGTCGAAGAGGCCGCCGACGAGGCGCCGGGTGCGGCCGATCTCGATCACGTCGCGGAAGCCCTCGGTCGTCACCATGCCGGTCTTGGCGCCCTTGCGCTCGAGCAGCGCGTTGGTGGCGATGGTGGTGCCGTGGACGAAGGCTGAGATGTCGGCCTTGTCGATGCCGAGGACGTCGAGCGCGTCCAGCACGCCGCGCCACTGGCCGCCGGGAATGGAGGGCACCTTGGCCGGCAGCAGGACCTGGCTCAGGGGCTCGTAACACAACACGTCGGTGAAGGTGCCGCCGACATCAATGCCGATCAGAAGCTGGCGTTCGGACATGGGATCTTCCGTTAGACGACGGGGGAACGGCCGACGCCGCGGACCTCGACGGAATCGCCGGGGGAGGCCTTCAGCATCGCCATGCCCGCGGGGCCGAGGGAGATGTGGTCGGTCTCGGCGCCCGCGTCGATCTCGACCCAGCCGCGCAGGCCCGGGCCATGCGCGACGCGCAGCTCGATCATCCCGCCCTCGGCGACGCCGAGGCGCCGGGCGATCGCCGCCGGCAGGCGGTACTGCCTGCGGGGGCCCGCGAAGACGTCGTCGTTGGCGGCCTCCAAGGTCAGATGCACCCGGGCCGCGCGCAGCTCGGCCCGCCTGGCCTCGGTCTTCCCGGCGTCGATCTCGCCCGCCTGGTCCAGCACGACGCCATAGCGCGCCTCGGCCTGATGGGCATCGAAATAGCCCAGGCGGAGGTCGCGGGCGACACGGCCGGAATCGCGGTTCAGCGGATCGCCGAAGCCGCCGCCGCCGGAAGACTCTTCGCGCACCACATCGCCCGGTTGCAGCTTGAAGCCCGAGATCTTGCCCGGGACCGGCGAGGGCTCCAGCACCTCGCCGTCGCGGATCACGGTGAAGCGGTTGCCGGCGCCGTTGCCGCCGCCATCGGTGCCGTAGGGCGGGATTACGTTCTTCTCGGAGACCACGGAGAGGACGGCGGTCTCGCCCGTCAGCCGCACCTCGCGCCGCATGCCGAGGCCGCCCCGGAAGCGGCCGTCGCCGCAGGAGCCTTCGCGCAGCTCGCTGCGGTCGATCCTGAGGGGGAAGCGGCTCTCCACCACTTCGCAGGAATGCAGCGAGCTGAAGTCGCCCTCGGTGTAGAAACGCATGGCGTGGTTGCCGTCGATGCCCTCGGTGCCGCCGGTGCCGCCGGCCGGCCATTCATAGAGGAGATAGATGCCCTCGCCCGTCGGCTCCGGGCCGGAGATATAGGTGTGGTTGGCACCGCCCTTGTGGTCGCCGATCTTCATCTCCGGCACCGCTTCGCCGAGCGCGCCGGCGATCAGCGCGTCCAGCAGGTGCTTGACCTCGGCCATGGCGCCGCAGGGGGCGGGGTAGCGGGCGTTGGTGAAGCTGCCCTCGGGCGCGATCACGGTGAGAGGGGCGAAGGAGCCGTGGTTGATCGGCGTCGTGGGATCGAGGAAGGATTTGACGATGGTGCCGAGCGAGTTGATCGCCATCGAGGGACCGATGTTTGTCGGTCCCGCCGTCTGGGGCGAGGAGCCGGTGAAGTCGGCGGTGATCTCCTCGCCTTCTATGATCAGCTTCAGGCGGGCATAGAGCGGCTCCGGCGTCGGGCCGGTGCTCTCGATATAGCCTTCGGCGAAGTGTTCGCCGTCGGGAAGCTCGGCGATACGGGTCCGCATCTGGGCCTCCGCCCGCCCAATCAGCTCTTCGATGCCGTCGAGTAGCCCGGCCCCGCCGAAGCGGGCGAACAACCGTTCGATATGCTCCGCCGCCTTTCGCGTGGTGCCGAGCATGGTGTTGAAGTCTCCCATCCGCTCGGCCTTGGTGCGCATGTTGTTGAACATCAGCTCGAGAAAAGCCTCGTTCATCTTGCCCTGGTGGCAAATCCGCGTCGGCGTGATGCGGATGCCTTCCTGGATGATCTCGGTCACCTGGCCGGAGAGGCTCCCGGGGGTCATGCCGCCGACGTCGCCCCAATGACAGCGGACGGCGGTGAAGATCGCCGGCCGGCCGTCGTGGAAGACCGGGAACAGCATCAAGATGTCGTTCAGGTGGGTGCCGCCGGTATAGGGGTCGTTATGGAGGAAGATGTCGCCCTCGTGGATGTCGCCGGCGAAGGCGCGCGCCACCTCCACCGTGGAATAGGGCACGGCGAAGATATGGATCGGATGGTCGTCCAGCGATTGGGCGATCTGGCGCCCATCGGCGGTGATCAACGCGCAGGAGAAATCGTGCCCCTCGTAGAGCACCGAGGAATAGGACGAATGGATGACGTTCGCCCGCATCTCGTTCACGACCGCGATCAACGATTCCCGGATCAACTCCAGCCGCACCAGGTCTTTCATGACTCCCCTCCCCGCCTGTCTTGCCGGGGGAGAGCTTACACGGGCGGCCTTTCGGGGTCATCTGGCCCGGGCCGCGCGCGCTCGTTCGGCGGGGCGGAATTTTCCGCTCCGTCCAAACCCGGACGAAAGGGTCGTCGCGGTGAAGGTCGTGGTTTGACCCGTTTTCTCTGTCACCGCCCGCCTCATGCTCTGGTTCACGGGCCATCGTCGAGCAGAATCTTGAGGACGGGAAGGATGGCGGCGGCCTCGTTGATCAGCGGATTGCGGCCCTGGGCGACCTCGTCGCCGTCGTCGAGACCGTCGCCGTCGCTGTCCGGCACGCGGGGATCGCTGCCGAGTGCGACTTCCTCGTGGTCGGGAATGCCGTCGCCATCACTGTCCAGCGCCAGGTTGGGATCGCTGCCCGCCAGAAACTCCTCCAGGTTCGTGAGACCGTCGCCGTCGCCGTCGCCGTCACCGGCGGCATCGCCGTCGTCCTCGGGATCGAGGCCGTTCGCCGTTTCCCAGTCGTTGGGCATACCGTCGTCGTCGGCGTCTCCGTTCACCGTCAGGAGGCGCATGTTCAACTCGACGAAGGGATTGTCGGCCGTACTGGCCGGCACCAGGACGCCCGCGTGCACGCGGGCGAGAAATCCCGCCTTGCGGCCGATCAGTTGCGCCGTGCCGGGCTCCATCACGATCACGTATTCGCCATTGATTTCCGCCGTCACGGTCTCGTCGAAGGCGTTGACCCGGCCCCGGACGCTGCCGGCCAGTCGGCTGAAGTCGTGGTCCGCGAGCATGATTCCCTTGAGGATGCCGAAAGGCGCATTGTTGTTGTTGGTAGTGAAGCTCCAGACTTGGTTGCTGGGCCTGACGGCGCCGAAGTCGTCGATCGCCAGGACCCGCCAGTAATAGATCCGTCCATCGCCGAGCCGGGCCGAACCGTCCACCGCCGCCCGGCTGTTCCGCAGCTCCTCCTGGCGATAGATGCCGAGTCCGGTGGTGGTGGTGCCGCTCGCGGGATCGCTGATGAAGGTGAAGGTCGAGGAGGCGTTGAAATTGACGTCGTCCGCGATCTCCAGGGTGTAGGTGAAGCCGTCGGGATCGGACGAGTTCGTCCAGTCCAGCACGGTCACGGTCTTGGTGACGGCGCCGTTGCCCGAACCGCCCTGGGCCGGAGTCACGGACCGCAGGCTAAATGAGCTCGGCACGCCGTTGGTGCCCTTGTTCTTGTAAACAAGCGACCGGCGGGCCGGCGACAGGTCGTCGGTCTCCACGTCCTGCACGTAGTAGAAGACCTCGTACTTGCCCGGCGTCGAGAAGTCGCCCGGCGAGGATGCCTGTCCGCCATAGACCAACTTGAATAGATCGTCGCTCTGCGAATAGCTCATGAGGTCCTTCAGGAACAGGGTGTTGAGCTGCACCGTGCCGCCACTCGGACTCAGGACCCGGCTCGGCTCGCGCACCTCGATGAAGGCGTGGTCGACCTGGAACGAGTCGTTGGCCCGGAGCTGGAGTTCGGCGGTATTTGTGCCGTGGGCCAGGAACATCGTCTCGCTGACGCTGACGATGTCCGCCGGATTGGCCGCCGAATTGGTGTCGTAGTCCGGTCCCGCGCCCAGCACCAGGGATGCCGCCAACGCGCCGTCGCCGCCGCCGGCGTCCAGGGTGTTGCTGCCCTCGCCGTCGCCGTCGTCGTCCAGCAGCGGGTGTTGTTGGGAATCGTCGAGAAAGCGGTTGTCGTCGCCCGAGCCGCCGCCGGTCCGTGTATAGGTCTCGGTCTTGACGGTCGCCCGCTCGAAGGCGGAGGCGAAGTTGGCGCCCCGGCCCAGTTCCTGGAAGAACTCCTCGAGGAAGTACTCACCGACCCTGATGCCGTCCTCTTCCACCGCTCCCTTGTAGCTTTCCTCGTCCGCCGCCGCGCTGGCCACGATCAGCCGGCCGGGCGCCGATAATCGTGGGATGAAGCCGCCGGAATAGCAGGTGCCCACCACCACGACGGGGGGCTCCGCCAGGGCCTCGGCGTTCAGGCCCGCTTCCAGCGTGTCCAGCCAGCCGTCCAGTTCCGCCGGCGTAATGGTTTGGGAGAAGTCGTTCAGCAGGAATTTCGGGAAGCTGGATCCGTGGTCGGCGAACATCATGTAGATTGGCGCCGGATTTGCGTTCACCGCCGCCGCCAGACCCCGGATTGCGTCGCGCACCCGGGTCTTCGTCGGTGCCGCGGCGACGCCCACGCCGGCTTGATTGGCGTCCGCGATGCCGTCGCCGTTGGCGTCCTGGCCGGGGTCGTGGTTGTAGTAGAAGATGTTCTGGTCCTGGAAGCCCCGCGCCAGCAGGGTGCGGTAGATCCGGTTGGTCGTCTTGTTGTGGCTGGACCGGCCCTCGTCGCCGGCTATGCGGCCCTGCACGATCACCGCATAGCCCGCCGTGGTACCGACCAGCAGGCCGGCGGAGCCCGAGTCCGAGGGCCGGAGCGTCGGGTTGATCTTCGCCGCCGGGATGCTTGTGTCGTTGAAGCGCGCCCGGAACGTCCAAGCCCCGCCTGATCGAACAGCAGATCGTCGCCCCCCGGCAGATAGCCGTTGCCCTCGGCCCCGAGATTGTTCACGGTGACGAGGCCGGTCTGGCCGGTGACGAAGGGGCCGATGGTCGTGGTCGCGCCGCTCGGCGGCGGCGAGGTGACGTCCAGGTAGATCTCGTTGCCGCCGAGGAATCTGTCGGTCTCGCCCGGCACCGTCAGCTTCATCGAGGCCCCTGTCGCGCCGCCGAAACCGATGCCGGTGGGCGCCACCGTCAGGCTCAGTTCCGTGAACTTGGGATCGCCGTCGAAGAACAGAACCATGTTCGTGCTTGTCGCGGGGTTGCCCAAGGCGTCCGTCGCCTCCGCCGTGATGGAGTAGACGACGTTCTGGGTCCAGGGACCGATTAAGCCGCCGACTTTCCATGTGCTCCAGGTTCCACCACCGAGATCGCTCGCCGCCAGCCAGGCCATCGGACTGTCGAATCCGGCGCCGTCGGCCTCCAGGTAGTTTCCCGTCCCGGTGTCGCGGATCCGCACGCGCACGTTGGCGACGCCGACGCCTCCGACATCCCCCGCCGTGCCGTTGATCGTCTGGATCTGCTTCACCGTCGCGGCGCTCGGTGGATTGGTGATGGCGAGGGCCGGCCCGGTGGTATCGACCAGGTAGGTTCTCGTGCCGATAGTGCTCGTGTTGACGGGGTCGCCGCCGTTGACGGTGTCGGTGGCGATGAACTTCAGTGTCGTCGTCCCCTCGCCGATAGCTACCGGCGCGGTGTATGCCGGCGAGGTCGCGGGGTCGGGCGTGGAGCCATCCGTCGTGTAGTAGACGGCGAGACAGGCCACATCGTCCTGGCAGGTGAGCGCGACCGACTGGGCGGCGGCGTAGGAGCCGGAGGGAAAGTCGGCCGACACCGTGGGCGGCTGGTCGGGATCGACCGTGATCTGAACACCCGAACTGCAATTGTCGGCGGTATCGGTTTCGTAATCCACGACGTCGACGCAGGCGCCGATCCAGTAGATGCCGGGAGCGGCGACGGACGTGGTGGCCTGCAGGTTCGCCGAGGCACCCGGTTGGAGCGCGGATACCGAATCGGTACCGATCGGTTGATCGGCGGAACTGATCGTCGGGTTCGCGGACCTGTAGTAGCGTATCGTCGTCGGCGTGGAGGTCCAGCCTCCCTCGTTTTCGACGCGTATGTCTAAGTGTCTGGCCCGAAAAGAGTTGAGTGATTTCAGTCAGTTGTGATTCACTGTTTGTATTTAGCAACCAGGGAGACACAACATGTGGACCAAATCACTCGCCCGAAGTATGAACGCGACCTGCTGCGCTACGCAAGCGACCTGACGGATGGAGAATGGAAGGTGCTGGAGCCGTTGCTGCCTCGCGCCAAAGCGCTGGGACGGCCTCGGACGACGGCATTGCGCGAGGTGGTGAACGCGATCCTCTACCTACTGCGTAGCGGCTGTCCATGGCGCATGCTGCCCCGGGACTTCCCGCCACGCTCGACGGTGCAGCGCTACTTTTATCTCTGGCGGGACGACGGCACCTGGTCCGAGGTCAACCGGCAACTGCTGGTCGCGGCGCGCGAGGCCGAGGGCCGCGCGGCCGGCCCGTCGGCCGGTATCATCGACAGTCAGAGCGTAAAAACCACGGAAAGCGGCGGTATCCGGGGCTTCGACGCCGGAAAGAAAGTCAAGGGCCGCAAGCGTCACATCCTCACCGACACCGGCGGCCTGCTGGTCGCGGTCGTGGTCCACGGCGCCGACATCCAGGACCGCGACGGCGCGCCGGCGGTGTTCGCCGCCATCCCCCGCCACTTTCCCCGCCTGCGCCACGTCTTCGCCGACGGCGCCTATGCCGGGCCCAAGCTCGAGGGCGCACTGAAGCGGATCGGCCGCTGGTCGCTGGAGATCGTCAACCGTCCCGCGGGCGTGAAGGGCTTCCAACTCCTGCCCCGCCGATGGGTCGTCGAGCGCACGCTCGCCTGGCTCAATCGAAACCGGCGGCTGGCCAAGGACTTCGAGACGGCCATCGAGACCGCCGAGGCCTGGATCTTCCTCGCCAGCATCCAACTCCTCACGCGCCGTCTCGCAAGAGACTGAAAACACTCGATTCATTTCGAGTCGGACTCTAAGGTAAAGCTCTGGTTCACGACGACGAGCGAATCCGACAGGCCCGTGACGACCGGTCTCAGGTCGGCTGGAAACGCCGGCCGATACTGCACCACCAGCCTCGGCTGGAAGGACGGCGTGGAATGTTCCCGGGTAGCGAGATCGACGAACTGCGTGTTCTGGCTGTTGGCGACGCCCAGCCTGAGACCTTCGTTCCTCCCGGTTCGATCGATCCAATCCTGCACGGCGCCGTGCAGGCTCGTATTGTCCCCCTTTTCATTGGAATATTGAATCCAAGGCCCCGTCGCGGTTATTTCGTTATGATTATCCTCGATTGTAACACCGGTTGCAGGGCGATTTTTGTCGGTCAGCGTCAGCTCTTGCCAGGAATCCGTGGTTTCGCGAATGCGATGCTCGATACCGTTCGGGTTGGCGGCGATGTCCCACCCAATGTTGAAAAGTGCGAGATAGGCATCGTCTGATCGAGAGGCTACGCGGCCACCTCGATGTCTTCAATGACGGACTTTGCTCCGGCCTTTCTCACCGCCTCCCGCGGGGCGGCGTCGAGGATGGGGAGCTGGCGGTGGGCCTTGAGGCGGCGGAAGGTCTTTTGCGCCTCCAAGAGGCCGGCGGCGGTCCAACGCAGCGCCATCTCGGCGTTGCGCCAGCGCTTGACGTTCCGCTGCACCGTCCGGACGGTGCCGATCGCGTTCTCGATGGCGTTGGTGCAAGCCGGCGAGCGTCGAAGTTGCGGCGGGAGGCCGAGCCGGATCACGGTCAGGATCTCGTCCAGGCCCTCCAGGATCGAGCCCGAGACGCCGGGTGCGTCATGCTCCAGACGGCGGGCGAGGTTGCGCAAGAGCCGTTCGGCCTTGGCCGCGTCGTCCTGCTGCCAGGCCTGCCGCAAGACCTTCCTGACGCCGGCATGGAGGCTCTCGTCCAGCCGGTCCGTGATGTTGCGCCCCTTGTGCACCTGGCAGCGCTGGAGGGCCGCCGCCCGCCCGAAGGTCCGCCGGATCGCCTTCGAGAGCGCCTTGGCGCCGTCGACGATGTAGAGCCGAGGCCGTTCGGGATCGAGACCGCGCTCGATCAGGTTGTCGAGCATGGCTTGCACCGTGGCCGCGTTCTCCGTCGCGCCCTCGGCCAGGCCCAGCACGTGCTTCGCGCCGCCGGTGTCGATGCCGATCGCCGCCACCATCAGGTGATCGCCGACATGGAGCCCGTCGATCTGGAGCACCACGAGATCGAGATCGTCGAGCGGGCTCGCCAGCCAGGCCTTCAGCTTGCTTCGCGTCAACGCCACGAAACGGCGCGAGACCGCCGACTTCGAGGTTGCGTCACCCGATGCCGCCGGCAGATCGCCGCCCGCATCGTCCGGCAGGCGCACCGCGCGGGCATACTTGCGGGTCGAGACGTTGATCACCATCAGATTCATCGCCCAGGCTTGCAAGAGTTCGGGTTCCGACAGCAGCTCCCAACTCGGCAGGCTCATCTCCCGACCCGCGAAGTCCCCCACCCGAGGGCGCTCGACCTTCACTTTGCCGCCGTGGTAGGCGATCTCGCTCCGGGTCGTGCCCCATCGATGGCCCTTGCGCTCGCCCGAGCCGGCGTGGCGCGAACCGCACAAGGCTTCCGCGTCCGCCGACATCATCTCGTTCAAAGACTCGAGGCCCGCCAAAAGGCAGAAGCGATCGACGCTCATGCGCGGATCGTCGAAGGCCTCCGGCATCGATGGCAAGAGCCGACAGGATGGTTCCGAGGAACGGTCGTTGCGTGTAGTCTTGGTCATGGCGTCGTTCTCCTTGATGGAATCAGCACCCAGAGCCTAGCGGCTCCAGGCGGACGACGCCTACTTCAGCTTTTCAACAGAGCCCGGGACATCCCCGGGTTGGCGAGCGCGGTGACATAAAACTCTAGCCGCACCCATTCGACGATGACGTCGACCAGACTGGACACGTCGAACTTCACATAGGCGTATTGATTGTCGCCGTTCGCGTCGCGCCCGAAGCGCATCGTTTTGTCGGTGCCGTAATTTGTCGACGTGGTCGCCTGCGAGACCCAGGTGTCCTCGGTCGCCTTGAACGTTCGTTCCAGGGCCCGCGCCGGGGACGGCCAAGCCAGCACCACGAGGGGCGCGGCGAGAAGCAGCGATCGGAGGGCGGCGCGCGATAGTTCGGAAAGCGTCATGAATTCCGCCGGCAAATGCTCGCGTCCAGACCCTCCCCGATCAGCCCGGACATGGAAGCGCGGAAGGCGCGAGATAGTCAAGAATATCAATAACTCGTAATATTAACTGTGAGCCGATTCCTTTGGAAACCCGCGCCGGGGCCTCTCCCACGGACCCAAGCGCCTGCGTCGACCCGGCGGGCGGCGGCCACGGCGATATCCGGCGGCGCGATCCGGAGGTCGTGCTCGACGATGTGCTGGACGGCCCGCCTTCGCGGGCTCCGGGTACTGGCGCCGTCCGCGGATGCAGACGATTACCGAGAGAGACCGAGGCGCCGAAAATCTCCGCGATGAGGTCCGCCGTCGTCGAGGGATAGCTCTCTGGGCGCACCGGTTCGATCAGTTGGGGAGTAGGTCTTGCCATGGCGCTTTGATTATCCGACAAACCTTTGAAAAATCGAGGTAAACCAAATTTCAGACGTCAAGGTTGCCGATTTGGACTGCCACTCCCGAGTTCCGGCTAAGCATCCGATATAATAAGGTTTTTCGCCCTATATCGGCGAGTGGCCGCCTATATTGGCGTGATGGTCTCATCGGTAGCGTGGGCAACAGGGTAAGGCCATGCCGACTTGACGCCAAAACCGTCCCCTCGCTCCCTCGCGTTCCTTGACGTATCCTCCATGCAATACCCGGCCACGAGGGAGAGAAAACCATGACCCCAGGCGAGTCCCAGATCCGCAATCCCGCGAAGGAGAAACTGGCGAACGGCGGCGCGGCGCTGGCCTTCAACGTCTTCGAGAGCCTGCGACCCTCGGTGGCGAAGATCGTCGCCCAGCTCGGCTTCGACATTTTGTTCGTCGAGACCGAGCATATTTTTCACGACCCCGAGACGCTGACGATGTTCCTCGTGATGGCGCGCGACAACGGACTGACGCCGATCGTGACCATCCCCGTCGTCGATCGCGCGGACGTCTGCCGTCTGCTGGACGCGGGCGCGCTCGGCTTCTGCCTTTGTCACGCCGAGAGCGTCGAACAGGTCGAGGACCTGGTCCGGTTCGCCAAATATCAGCCCATCGGCGTGCGCGCCCTGGCGCATGGGCCGGGCGCCAGCTATTGGATCGAGGATTCCGCCAGCTACCGTGCGGCGGCGAACGAGGCGGTGCAGATCATCCTCAAGATCGAGTCGGCCGAGGGCGTGCGAAACGTCGAGGCGATGATGGCGGTCGCGGGGGTCGATGCCATCGTCTTCGGCCCGGGCGATCTGGCGGCCGACATGGGCACGCCCGGCGGCTGGGACGATCCCGCGCTGCTGGCGGCGATGGAAGGCGTGATGGATGCGGCGCTCGCCCGGGGCATGGCGGTGGAGGCCGCGGTCGGTCCCCGCGACCATGACGAGTTCGAGGCGATGAAGGCGCGCGGCATCCAGATCTTCGGGCCGGCGCGGATGACCGAATACGACCACCTGCGCGCCGGCGCCACCCTGGCCTTGGCGCCGTTTCGTTGAGAGCGAGGGAAGGGTCATGACATGCAGCTGAACCGCTTCCTGGTTCGTCCCGCGATCCAGCGGGCGCTGGAGGAGGAGCTCTATCCGGGCGACACCACCGGTGGTTTCCTGGTCGACGATAGCCAGCCCGGCGAAGCGCAGATCTACGTCAAGGAGGCCGGCATCGCCTGTGGCCTGCTGATGGCCGACGAGACCGTCCGCATGCTGGATAGCGAGGCCGAGATCGAATGGCGGGTCCGCGACGGCGACCAGGTGGCGCCGGGCGACGTGCTGATGCAGGTCCGCACCAAGGCCTGGGTGCTGTTCTCGATCGAACGGGTGGCGCTGGACTGGATCCAGTACATGAGCGGCATCGCCACCAAGACCCGGCGCTACGTCGAACTGGTGCGGCCCTACGGCACCCGCATCACCGACACCCGCAAGGGCGTTCCCGGAATTCGCCTGCTGCAGAAATACGCCGTCCGGATCGGCGGCGCCCACAACCACATCTTCGGCCTGCAGAACGCGATCCTGGTCAAGGACAACCACATCAAGGCGGCGGGTGGTCTGACGGCGGCGGTGCATATTCTGAAGGATCGCGCCCAACACACCTTCAAGATCGAGGTCGAATGCGAATCCCTCGATCAGGTCCGCGAGGCGCTCGAGGCCGGCGCGGACATCATCATGTTCGACAATATGACGCTTCCCGACATGAAGGCGGGGCTTGCCATCATCGACGGCCGGGTGCCGACCGAGGCGTCCGGCGGCATCACCGAGGAGACCATCGTCGGAATCGCCGCGACCGGGGTCGACATCATCTCCGTCGGCGCGCTGACCCACAGCGTGACCGTGATCGACGTCTCCATGGACATGGGCGAGATCAAGCCGAGCGCGCGCCGCGTCATCGCCGAGCGCCGCGCGGCCGGCGACTGACGGCCGGCTGGGCCATGGCGAAATCCAAGCCGTTGATCGCCGCCGGCGCGGGCATCATCCCCGCCCTCGACGTCGACGACCTGGACCGCATGCGCCGGATCGTCGAGGCGACGGCGCCGGTCGAGGGCGTCGTCGGCTACAAGCTCGGCGCGGTGGTGGCGCTCCGCCATGGCCTCTCGCGCGCGATCGCCGTGGTGCGCGAGATCTCCGATCTGCCCGTGCTTTACGACCACCAGAAGGCGGGAACCGACATCCCCTCGATGTCGGACGGCTTCACCAAGGTCTGCCGCGACGCGGGCGCCGACGGGCTGGTACTGTTCCCGCTCGCCGGCCGCGAGGCGGTGCGCCAGTTCGCGCGGCGGACGATGGCCCGCGGCATGACGCCGCTGGTCGGCGGCGAGCTGCCCTATCCCGAGTATCGCGCCCGCCACGGCGGCTTCGTCCATGACGGCGCCCTGTCGCGCATCCTGGAGGAGGCGACGAGCGTCGGCGTCGACCATGTAATCGTGCCGGCCAACGATCCGAAAAATATTCGCCGCCAGGTCCGAATGGTCCGCCGCCACGTCGAGGCGCCCTGGGTGTTCCTGCCGGGTATCGGCGCGCTCGGCGGCGGCATCGACGAAGCTTTCGCCGCCGCCGACGGGTGCCGGCGCTATGCCATCATAGGCCGCGCCATCCTGCGGGCGCGGCGCCCCGCCACGATGGCGAAGCGTTTCGCCGAGGAAGCGATGAAATACGCATGACGGCGAAGGGGAGAAAGGGGGCATGACTTGGGCGGTCGTCGGCGGCACGTTGTTCGATGGAAGCGGCCGGGACCCGGTCGCCGACGGCGTCGTGGTGATCGAGGGAGAGCGAATCGTGGCCGCCGGGCCGGCAAGCGCGGTGGCGCTGCCCGCGGGCAGCGATATCATCGATGCCCGGGGCGGCACGATCCTCCCCGGGTTTGTCGATTGCCACCTGCATTGCGCCTACCGGGCGCGCGATTATGGCTCGCATCTGAAGAACCATCCGACCTACAACATCTTCCGCTCTCAACAGTTGATGAAGGCGACGCTCGATTGCGGCGTCACCACGGCGCGCGATACCGGCGGGGCCGACGCCGGATTCCGCCAGGCGATCGCCGACGAGATCGTGCCGGGTCCGCGCCTGCAGGTCGCGATCGGCATGATCAGCCAGAGCGGCGGGCACGGCGACGTCTTCGTCCCGGCCGGCTTCCCGGTGCCCAAGCGGGTCTGGCTGCCCAACAACATCGCCGACGGCGTCGACGGCATGCGCCGGGTCTGCCGCGAGTTCCTGATGCGGGGCGCCGATTTCCTCAAGGTCTGCACCACCGGCGGCGTCACCTCCCTCACCGACGATTACGACGAGGTCCAGTTCAGCGTCGAGGAGATCGCCACCGCCGTCGCCGAAGCCGAGGCCAAGGGCACCTACGTGGCGGTCCATGCCGAAGGCCTGCGGGGGATCAAGAACGCGCTTGCCGCCGGCGCCCGCTCGATCGAGCACGGCTGGTTCCTGGACGAGGAATGCATCGACACCATGCTCGGCCACAGCACCTGGTGGATCCCGACCCTGGCGCTGATCCCGGAAGGCCACAAGCGGCGCCGGCATGACGCGGACTGGGCGGGCCAGGAGCTGGCCGACGAGGGCGGCAAGGAGGCCCGCATCATGCCCGGCCTCGAAGCTCAGATCCCGCTCTTCAAGGAGGCAGTCAGCCGGGGCGTCAAAATCGCCATGGGGACGGACCAATCGCACCGCTTGCTCACCGGCGAGAACCTGGTCGAGCTCGGCTACATGGTCGACTACCTCGGCATGACGGAGATGCAGGCGATCGTCGCCGCCACCTCGACGGCGGCCGAATTTTTGGGCTACCCGGACCTCGGCCGCCTGGAGGCCGGCGCCCTGGCCGACGTCGTGGTCTTCGACGGCGATCCGCTCGCCGACATCTGGAGCCTGGCCGAGGCCGAGCGCATGCGCCTGGTCGCCAAGGCCGGCCGGATCCACAAAAACACGCTTCAGGACGCGTGAGGGAAGGACAAGAGATGACCGACGCGACGACCACGGCCCCGGGCCGGAGCTTCGAGCCCATCCCCCTCGACTTCGACAAGATGGGCGGCCTGGTGCCCTGCGTGGTGCAGCATGCCTATACCCGCGAGGTGCTGATGGTGGGCTTCATGGACCAGGAAGCGTGGCGGCAAAGCTGCGAGGATGGCCTGTTGACGCTCTATCGCCGCACCCTCGGGCGGGTCTGGCGGATGGGGGAGGAGGACGGCAAGTTCGTCCGCATTTCCCGCGTCCTGGTCGATTGCGACGACGATACCGTGGTCTTCGAAACCGTGCCCGAGCACCCGGTCTGCGGCAAGGGTTACCTCAGCTGCTTCTACCGCGAGGTCCCCGCCGCGGTCGACGGCGAGCACTGAGCCATCAGGTGGCCACACCGCACTCGTCATCGCGAGTGAGCGAAGCGAGCGTGGCGATCCAGGTGGCCCCTATCACATGCGAGATCGTTGACGCCGTTCACGCGGCCCTGGTTCGCCGCGGCGCTCCGCGCCTCGCGATAACGGAGACCTAAACGCCTTTCCCGCCGAAAGGGCAGCCGTCAACCGCCGAGGAAAATCCGCTTTACCTCATCGCTCGCCAGCAGTTCCTCGGCCGTGCCTTCCAGCACCAGCCGGCCGCTCTCCAGCACGTAGCCGCGATGCGCCAGGCCGAGGGCGGTCTGCACGTTCTGCTCGATGAAGAGGATGGCGACGCCGGCCGCGTTGATCCGCTTGAGCACATCCATGGTGTGCTGGGCGACGGCCGGCGCCAGGCCCAGCAACGGCTCGTCGACCAGCAGCAGTTCTGGCTTGCTCATCAGGCCGCGCCCCAAGGCCAGCATCTGCTGCTCCCCGCCGCTCAACGAATGGGCCATCTGGTCGGCCCGCTCCTCGAGGCGGGGAAAGAGTTCGTACACGTAGGCCAGCGTCTCCGTCCGCTGGGCGCGCGCCGTCGGGTTGTAGCCGCCGAGCCAGAGGTTCTTGCGCACCGACATGTAGGGAAACACCCGCCGGCGTTCCATGATGTGGGAGAGGCGGCGCCGCACGATCTGTTGCGGCGGCAGGCCGTCGATCCGCTCGCCCTTGAACTCGATGCGGCCGGCCTGGTTCGGGCGCAAGCCGGAGATCGAGTTCAGCACCGTGCTCTTGCCGGCGCCGTTGGGGCCGAGCACGCTGACGATCTCGCCCTCGCGCACCTCCAGGCTGACGCCCCAGATCACCTGGAAATCGCCGTAGCTGACCTCGAGATCGGTGACGCTAAGCATAGGCGGCGCCTAGATAGGATTCGATCACGCGAGGATTTCCCTGGATCTCGTCCGGCGTGCCCTCGGCGATCTTGGCGCCGAGATGCAGCGCCAGCACCCGGTCGGCCAGGCTCATCAAGACCTGCATGTTGTGTTCGATCAAGATGATGGTGACGCCTTCCTCGCGCAGGCGTCGGACCAGGTCGATCAGGCCGGGAATACTTCGCTGGTCGACCCCACCGGTGACCTCGTCCAGCAGCAGATAGCGCGGCCGGGTCGCCATGGCGCGGGCCATCTCCAGCCGCTTACGCTGGCCGGTGGAGAGCACGTTGGCATAGGCGCGGCGCTTGTCGAGCAGGCCGACGAAGTCGAGCGCTTCGAGCGCGCTGCCGCGGGCGCGGCGCATGTCGGCGGTGTGCTGCATCACGCCGACCATCACGTTCTCCTCGACGCTCATCTTCTGAAACGGCTTCAGCTTCTGGAAGGTCCGCGAGATGCCGAGATGGTTGATCTGGTCGCTCCGCAGGCGCAGCAGCGAGTTGCCGTCGAGCCGGATATCGCCCGAGTCGGGCTGCAGGAAGCCGCTGATCAACTCGAACAGCGTCGACTTGCCGGCGCCGTTCGGGCCGATAACGCCGAGGATCTCGCCCGGACCGACGGAGAAGTCGACGGCGTCGTTCGCCACCAGGCCGCCGAAGTGTTTGGTGAGGGCGCTCACTTCAAGCATCGGATTTTCCGTGCAGGATCCGGCGCACCAGGCCGATCAGCCCCTGGGGATAGAGCAGCGAAATGGCGATGATCATAATACCGTAGATCATCAGGTCCTCGGCCCCGCCGGTGCCGCCGAGGTAGGCCCGGGTCAGCTCCGAAATCGGGAACAGGATCGCCGCGCCGATGATCGGCCCCCAGAGCGTGCCGAGCCCGCCCAGCATCGTCATCAACACCACCAGGATCGAAAGCAGCAGCGGGAACACGGTCTCCGGGTCGATCACCAGGACGTACTGGGCGAACTGGGTGCCGGCGATCGAGGTGAAGGCGGCCGAAAGCATGATCGCCAGCAGCTTGTAGCGGGTGAGGTTGACTCCGAGGCTTCTGGCCGCGTCCGGATCCTCGCGGATGGCGCGGAAATAGAGACCGGCCTTCGAGCGATTCAGCCAGGCGATCAGCGCCGTGGCGGCGACCAGGAAGGCGAGCGCGATGTAGTAGTTCGGCAGCTTGTTGTCGTGGAACTGGAAGCTGTACCAGGGGCTTTCGCGATCGATCGGAATCCAGATTCCCGTGGCCCCGCCGATATGCTCCCAATTCAGCGCGATGGTGCGGCAGATCTCGCCGATCACCAGGGTGGCGATGGCGAAATAGTGGCCGCGCAGCCGGAAGGTCGGCAATCCCATCAGCAGAGCCACGACGACCGAGATCACCATCCCCACCCCCATGCCGATCCAGGGCGTGATGCCGTGGTTGGCGTAGAAGTAGGAGGCGCTGTAGGCGCCGATGCCGAAGAAGATCGCCTGGCCGAGCGAGATCTGGCCGCAATAGCCGGCGAGCAAGTTCCAGCCCTGGGCCATCAAGCCGTAGATGAAGACCATCACCAGGATGTGGCGCTGGTAGGGCTCGAACAGGACGTGGGGATAAAGCAGGACGAAGAGGCCGACGACGGTGAGCGCCGCAAACTGGCGCCAGTCGAGCGGCGGGCGCAGCGGCTCGGCGCGCGCCGCGTCCAGCTCACCGCTGTCTTGCATGCCGATCGCCCGGCTGGAGATCGTCGTCTCTGCCATCAGAACGCCTCCCCATCGGATGGAATCGCGATCGGCTCCACGTCTTCGCGAGCGAAGCGTGGCGATCCGGGACCGCGTGAAAAGCGTCTCCGACCTCGCGCGCCTTGCTCGCTCGCGATGACGGGGATGGGGCGGACACTCAGCGACCGGATCATGGTCTAGAACTTCCCGAAGAGGCCGGCCGGCCGGGTCAGCACGATCAGGAGATACATGCCGAAGACGATGGCGTATTTATAGGCCGGCTGGAACAACAGGCCGCCGACCGACTCCACCAGGCCGACCAGCAGTCCGGCGACCAGCGCGCCGAGCAAGCTGCCAAAGCCGCCCATCGCCACGGTCACGTAGGCGATCAGCGCGAACAACAGGCCGCTCTCGGGCTCGACCGGGTAATAGCTGGTGAGCAGCACGCCCGCGACCGCGACGCAGGAGGCGCCGACGCCCCAGCCGAGGGCGTACATCCGCTGGGTGTGGATGCCCATGACGGAGGCCGCCTCGCGGTCCTGCGCCGTCGCCTCGAGCGCGACACCGGTCTCGGTGTGGTTGATGAAGAGGTAAAGCGCGCCGAAGGCCAGCACGCAGCCGAGCGCCGCCACCATCTGCGGCACGCCGAGGTACAAACCCAAGATCTCCAGCCGGCCGCTGACGATCGGATCATGGATCATGCGGAAGTCGGCCGTCCAGAGGAACTGCGCCAGGCTGCGCAGGAAGATCGAGAGGCCGAAGGTCGCCGTGATCTGCACCAGCATCGGCGCGTGCAGGATATGGCGGATGATGCCGTAGTGGGTCGCGACGCCCAAGATGAACAGCATCACGATCACCGCCGGCAGCGAGAACAGCGGATCCATGCCGAAGGCGACGTAGCACCAGAAGGCGGCATACATCGCCAGCATGAGGAATTCGCCGTGGGCGAAGTTGACGATCTCCATCAGGCCGAAGATCAGGCTCAGCCCCGCCGCGACGAGGGCATAGATGAAGCCCAGCAACAGGCCACTGATCACGGTTTGCAGGATGATCTCGAAGGTCATGATTAGACGCGCGCGATCGGCGGCGATCCGCCAGGGGACCACCCCCCAGTCGGATATGCACCAGGACAGGACATAGGGCGATCATAGGCAAGGGGTCGCGCGCTTGTCCATGGCCACGGTCCGGGAAAGCCGACCGAACGCGGGGTACCGGCGCGCGGTGTCATTCCCACCGCTTCGGCGCGCCGGCCGCCGGCACCGCCGCGAGGCGCGACCGCCGCCACCAGGATCAGATGAACGTGGTTCCCCATCGGGCGGTAGGCCCGGCAGGCCCCGCCCGCCCGCGGGCCTCGGCCAGCGGCTCGAAATAGACCCGGCGGTCCGCACCCTCGTGGAGTGTCTCCATTCGCCGGACGCCGCGCCGCTTCACATGAAGCGCCTCGCCCAAAACCACCACCCGCGCCATCGGTGCCATGGGCGAAGACCAGGGGAAAGCCGGCACGAGATCGAGAAATCGGTAACTGTCTCGTTCCCGGAATACCCCGCGCTTGTCGCGGCGGTCTGGGCCGCGCCAACACCTTCAATGGCCGTCTCCAAGGCGGCTCGATCGATCTTTCCGCCGACGTGGGACGGTTTTTATTGTTCCGTCACTCCGGGCGCTTGGGGGTGCCGCGGCCGGCCTGGCAACGATACTGTCCGTAAATTCGCTTGTTCTCCTCAAGCTCCGCGGCGAGCCGTTTGTAGTTTCGTCGCTCGTTCTCGGCGTCGCCGGCTTTCTGTTCATAAATCCGCTTGCTCTTTTCGGCCATCCCTATACGCCTCGTGCGCGAGCCGCGTTCGTACGCCTCGTCTACACCCACGACGTCGCGCCCGGATTGTGCTTTCCGCACTCTCTCTTCAAAGATGGCAAACTTCGACTTTCGTTCCTGGCGGGTGGAACTCTCCCGCTCCATCCAACTCTGTTGGTATATTCCCGGAGGCTCTGATTCAGGCGGGCGTTGAACCTTCTTGAACGGCATTAGGCGCGCCAGCGCCTTACAGTATCCAAGGATCGTCCGATTCCCGATGCTCCGCCCCTGGGGGCGCCGGCGCCTTCGGATTGCGAGCCTCGATCCTTTCCCGATTTTCCGCCCCTGGTTGCGCCAGCGGCTTTGGATTTCGAGGATCGTTCAATTCCCGTAATCTCGCCTCGGCCTGCCTCGCCCTTTCCTCGTAACTCAATCTCCTATACTTGGCGTTCTCGGCGCCGGCCTGGTAGCTCGGCACCGACAGATTGCCAATTCTTATATCTATCAGAACGAGCGTGATTTCGGATCGGTAGAATTTCCTGAGCATCTCCAGTTCGGAGACGTCACAAGTCTGTTCAATAAAGCTCTCGATGTAGCGCACCCGGTTCCTTGGACACAAGTTTGTCTCACGCGGCGGGCCTGATTGAGATCGCGGCGTGCCACGCCTGACGAGCTTGAGCGGGGCTCAGGTAGCCGTTCTTTTCGACGATCCACTGGGCATTGTAGAGTTCGACGAAGTCGCGGACGGCGTCCCGCAGCTCCGCGATGTTGCGGTAGATGCGACCATGGATGATCTGTTCCTTCAGCGTGCGATTGAACCGCTCGGCGACGCCGTTGGTCTGGGGCTCGGCGACGAAGGCGTAGGACGGCTGGATGCCCCAGAACTTGATCTGGTTGGTGAAGTGGTCCGACAGATACTGGGAGCCGTGATCCATCCGCAAGGCCAGCCCCCGAGCCGCGCCGGCCGCGGTCGAGCCATACAGCCCGGCAAGCCCCATGGAGATCGGCTGCAGGGCGGCGAAGCGGTCGCCGCGCTTGCAGACATGCCAGCCGACACACTCGGCGTTCCAATGCTCGACGGCGGTGAAGATCCAGCCCCAGCCGTCGTCCACCGTGAACACCCGAACGCCATCGGTGCCCCACATGAGGTTCGGGGCATGAGTGATGATCTCACCGTCATGGGGATTGCCGCCACGGCGGCGGCAGCGATGGGGCGAGAGCAGATTGTTCTCGCGCATCAGGCGGAGCACCCGCTTGCGGGCAACCCGGATGTCGCGACAGACCCGAAGCCGAGCCCAGACCTTGCGGTAGCCCTCGCCCTCCCAGGGCGATGCCTCCAGGTCGGCTTCGATCGCCACCAGCAGCGCCTGGTCCGAGATCGCGGGCTTCGGTCCCCGACGCTTTGCCGGCGGCTGCTCGGCGTGCTGGCCGGAGGTCATGGCGTAGAACGAGGAGCGGGCCATGCCCCAGGCGGCGCAGACCCGCCGCGGGCCGTAGGCCAGACCCGTGCCGGGCGAGGTGGCGGCACTCATCGCCGCGACCTCCGCCGCCCCAAAGGGCCGAAGGTCTCCGTCTTGGCCTCCAGCAGTTCCACCTGCATGGTCAACTCTCCGATCCGCTTCATGGCGCTATCCAGTTCCGCCTGCACCGGATCGCCCTTGCGTTGCTTGAGCGAGGCGTCGATCCCGCCGATCGCTTTCTCACGCCACTGCTCGAGCCGGAAGATCTCTACGCCCAACTGGCGCGACAGAAGTTGCACCGGCTCGTCACGCAAAAGCCGCGGAACGACCTCACGCTTGCGCGCCACCGTCCATCGCTGGCCAAGTCCCAGCGGGCCCGCCGGCAAAGCCTGGCCTGGGGAAAACGTGGACGAGCCAAGCTCGCCCGCATTTACCACAGGCCCATCAACAGCAACTTTCTTCTCAAAATTATCGGCCATGTTCCGGTCCTCCTTGGACACTTCGATTAAGCCAATTCTGTGTCCAAGGAAATCGGGTCCGACTCAGGGACAGGGCCGGACGCCGTGGCGTTGTTCCTCGGGAGCGTCGCCATCCTCGTCCTCGCTGGTGCTGGAGCCTCGCGGCACACCGATCAGTTCACGGGGGCGCTGAATGTTGGCGGCGCGGTTGGAGTTGGCGAAGAGGCCGTAGTGACGGATGCGATGGACGCCCGCTCAGGCTCGAAAATCCTTTTGCGGAACTATCTGTATAGAACGGCCCCGCCGCGCGCCGCGCGGCGGGCGGGAGCGGATAACCAGGCCGCCCTAGGCCGCGCCCAGGCCCACACGAGGCCTACACCCGACCACCATCGAATGGCGTTCGAACGAAGGCGGCGAACCCGCACCCGGTCCCCGGCGGCGGGGCGAGCGGAGCCCTCGCGCGGTCGCGAACGCCCGGGGCGTCGGGCCGCGCCGGACGCCATGTCACGGTCATGGAATTCGCGCCGAACGGACGCATGGCCCGCCACGCACGCACAAGCGTGACGCCGCCGGGGAAGACGAGATGGCGGCGTTTCCGCCCGATGAACCAGAAAACGCGGCAAAATTGGCGTGAGCCGCATCGCCGCGCCGGCCGGCGCGAACCTCCGAACGCGCCATGGCTCGCCTAAGCGGCGCCAAGCCGCTACACTTTACCCATCGAAGTGGACGCCGACCGGTGTGACCGCGCTTCCAGTGGTCCCGCGCGGGCGGCCCGACTTTGTCGGATGACGCGTTGCCCGGCGGACGTTTTTGTCGCAGTACGCGTCTCCACCACTCGGCCCGAGGGCCGGACAAGACAGAGGGAGACGACCATGAGAGTGATGAAATTCTTGAGTATCGCGGCGGGCGGCCTGTTCTCGCTCGGCGTGATGGGACAGGCGGGCGAACTTGCGGCCCAGCCCAAGGAAGTCCGTATCGGGGTGCTCTATCCCCTGACCGGCGCGGTGGCGAAGGCCGGCAACGACGTGCTGGCCGCCGCCGAGGTCGCGCGCGACATCGTCAACAACAAGCACGATCTGGAACTGCTGCTGGCCCGCACCGAGGGCCTGCCGAACCTGGGCGGCGCCAAGGTGAAGTTCATCGTCGCCGACCACCAGGGCAAGCCCGAGATCGGCCGGGCCGAGGCCGAGCGACTGATCACCCAGGAGAAGGTCCACGCACTCTACGGCGCCTATCATTCCAGCGTCACGGCCGCCGCCAGCAACGTCGCGGAGCGGATGCAGATCCCCTACCTCACCGGTGAATCCTCCTCGCCCAAGCTGATAACGCGGGGCTTCGAGTGGTTCTTCCGGGCCGGCCCGCACGACGGCCACTACACCCGGACCATGTTCGAATTCATGCGCGACTATGCCAAGAAGAAGGGCATCGAACTGAAGAGCATCGCGATCATGCACGAGGACACCCAGTTCGGCGTCGACAGCGCCCGGGTACAGGTGGAGCTCGCCAAGGAATTCGGCATGGAGGTCAAGTTGAAGATCGCCTACCGCTCCAAGACGACCTCGCTCGTGGGCGAGATTCAGAAGCTGAAGGCGGCCAACGCCGACGTCTTCATGCCGACCTCTTATACGACGGACGCGCTGTTGTTCATGCGGACGGCGAAGGAGCTGAACTATTCACCCAAGCTCATCATCGCCCAGAACGCCGGCTTCTCCGACAACTCGTTCATCGAGACCATGGGCACGGGAGCCAACGGCATCATCTCGCGCTCGCCCTTCTCGGTCGACATGGTCGAGAAGATCCCCGTGCTGAAGAAGGTGAACGAGCTCTACCGCAAGCGTCGCGGTGGCGATATCTACGAGCCGATCCGCAGTTTCGTCGGCGCGTGGATCCTGATCGAGGCGATCAACCGGGCCGGTTCCACCGACCCGACCAAGATCCGCGATGCGCTGCGCGCCACCGACATGCCCGGGACCGACATACCGATGCCCTGGAAGGGCGTCAAGTTCGGGGCCGACGGCCAGAACAACCTGGTCAGCACGGTGATGACCCAGGTGCACGATGGCGCCTATCAGTCGATCTATCCCTTCAACGTGGCGGCGAAGGACGTGATCTATCCCTTCCCCGATTGGAAGTAGTTCCGAGGGTAAGGTTTTACTGGGAGGGCGGGGTCTTGGGGCCCCGCCCTTTCGATTTTCGCGGCCGATGGGAAGGAACGGTGATGCACAAAATCGACATTCCCCAAGAAGTTATCGACTCCTGTATCCGCCTGCGCGGCAGGCGCCACGCGGTCCAGGCGCTCGAGCCATCGCGCCTGGCGCTGATCGTCGTCGACATGCAGAACGCCTGGGTGGAAGAGGGACTCTCGCCGCTGGAGATCCCGATGACCCGGTCGATCATCCCCAACATCAACCGCCTGGCAGAGGCCGTCCGCGAAGCCGGCGGCATCGTTGCCTGGACGCAATCGACCTTCCCCGAGGACTACACCCACTGGATCTACGAGTCTTTCGGGACGCCCGAATATCGCGACCGCATAATCGCCGATTCGGCGGTTGGCGCCCATGGCCACGAGATCCATCCCGACATGGCCGTCGAGGCCGGGGACCTGAAGATCGTCAAGAACCGGCCGAGCGCCTTCATCCAGGGTTCCTCCGATATCGAGGACCAGCTCCGCGCCCGGGGCCGCGACACCATCGTCATCACCGGCACCCTCACCAACGCCTGCTGCGAATCGAGCGCCCGCGACGCCGCCGCGCTCGGCTTCCTGCCGATCATGGTTTCCGACGCCATGGCGACCCGTACCGACGCCGAACACAACGCCACCCTGATCAACGTCATGCAACTGACGGCGGACGTGCGCACCACCGATGAAGTGATGGGACTACTGGCGCCGCATCTGGGATGAGGCGACGGCGCGCTTGGGCCGTGCGTCGCGGATCGCTGACTCCACCGCGCCGCGGTCGCGCGACGGCGCGGGGACACGGCCGGTGGGGAGGGCGCCAGCGGCAGTGCCAGCTTCGGCGGCGAGTTGACGCGGCGAGGCCTCGACTTCTCGGCCGTCGAGGCCGCGGTCAAGGCCAGGTACATCGCGAAGCTGCGGGCGCTGGACCCCAAGCTCGCCAAATCCTTCTCGAAATCGCTCGGCCAGAATTGAGCGGCCGCTCGATCTTCACGCCGCGCATCGCCTCGAAGGCGGCGACGGCGCGGCCGGCCGTGGCGTCAGCCCCCGCCTTCCGCGAGGCAGAATTCCGCTACCTCCCGATGGGTCGCGAACCAGACCCCCTCGTGGTGCTTCATATGTTCGATCAGGCGTTCGAGGATGGTGAGGCGGGAGCGGTGGCCGATGACGTGGGGGTGCATGGTCAATAGGAACAGGCCGCCGTCGGCATAGGCGCCGTCGAACTCGGACTGGAAGATCTCCAGCACCGCCGAGGGTGCCGTGTGGGGACGGAGTGTGGTGCCCCTGTCCATCGCGAAATAGACCGCGTCGTCCTTGATCCATTCGACGGGCAGCTCGACCATGCCGGTGGCCTCGCCGTCCTCGACGATCTCGTAGGGGTCGTCGTCGGCCATGAGGGAGCTGTCGTAGAGCAACCCCATCTCCCGGCTGATGGTCAGGGTGTGCTGGCTGAAATCCCAGGACGGCGTGCGGATGCCGACCGGGCGCTGGCCCGAGACTTCCTCCAGTACGTCGGCGGCACGGAGTTGCAGGTCGCGCTCGTCGTCCGGCGGCAGGGTGCCGTTGAACTCGTGGATCCAGCCGTGGATACCGATCTCGTGACCCTCGTCGGCAAGGGCGCGCTGTTCCTCGGGGTGCAGCTTGGCGACCACGGCGGGGACGAAGAAGCTCGCGTGGATGTCGTTCTTGGCCAAAATCGCGCGGATGCGCGGGATCGCCACGCGGGAGCCATATTCACCCTGGCTGAGCTTGCCGGGCGAGGTCTGTCCGAAGCGGAGCGTCGAGGACTCGTGGTCCGAATCGAAGGAGAGCGCAACGGCGCAGCGGGCGCCGTCCTTCCAGGCGTTCGGTTTCAGCGAGCGACCGGCCCGCACCTTGTCGACAATCCCGCGCCAGCGCTGCTCCCGCCACTGCCAGGGAAGTTCCTCGGCCTCGGGGGTATCGGCTTGGTCGGCATAAGTCATGGGTCCTGCTCCTCGGGTTTGGTCAGCGAAAGGCCGCCATCACGGCCGCCCATTGACGAAGAAAGCGGATCTTGTCGTCGAAGTGTATGCTCATCCAGAACTGCCGCGCACCCGCCTCTATCGCCGCGCTCAGTTTGGCCACGCAATCCTCCACCGTGCCGGCGACGGCGAAACGTTCGGCCAGGTAGTCGGTAAGGCCGAGTTCGTGAATGAGTTCACGGTTGGCGCTGTCCGGCATGTCGTGCTGGTCGGCCCGGTAGCGCTGGCCGAGGGCGACGATCCGTTCATGCAAGGCCGAGGGAATGTGCTTCCCCTCGGTGGTGAACCGGCTCAGATGCGAGCCGGCCGAGGCCAGCGTCATGGCAATCTCGTCGATCGCCTCGCGGCGATCACCGCGGATGTTGGTGAGCGGCAGCCACCACATGTCGATCTCGTCCGGCGAACGCCCGGCCGCCTTGGCGCCGGCGCGGACCCGGGCGATGGAATCGCGCACGATGTCGGGCGTCAGCCCGGTATTGATGACGACGCCGTCGGCGATCTCGCCCGCCAGGTGCAGCATCTTGGGGCCCGAGGCCGCGAGATAGATCGGCACCTTGCCGGGCCGCCAGGTCAGCCGCACGGGGCGGCCTTGCCACTCGGACTCGCCGAGCTCGAGCAGTTCGCGAACGGTCTGGACATAGCTCCGCAGCCGCGCCCGGGTCGAGGGCGCCAGGCCCAGGTTCAGCACCGCGCTGTCGCCGGTGCCGATACCCAGCATGGTCCGGCCCGGCGCCATCTCCTCCAAGGTCGCCGCCGCGCCGGACGCGACCGCCGGATGGCGAGTCAGCGGGTTGATCACCCTGGGACCCAGTCGGACCCGCGTCGTATGTTCGGCGCAGAGCGCCAAGCACATGTAGACGTCGCGGTAGAGCGACTGGGAATCGGCGATGCCGACGATGTCGAAGCCGACGTCCTCGGCGACCTCGGCCCAGCGAAGCGTTTCCCGGGGAGCGTGGGGCAGGTAGTTGACGCCGAAGCGGATCGGCGTTTCAGGTTCGCCCGCCATGTCTTTCCCTCCCCCCGTCAGCGCCTGCAAATCATTCGGCGGCCCTCGGCGCGGTGGTGGCTTGGCACCCCCGCCGTCATCGCGAGGGGCAAAGCCCCGTGGCGATCCAGCCGTCGCCCGAAGCTCCCGACGCCCTCGCCCGTCATGAAGGCCGTCTGGATTGCCACGCTCGCTTCGCTCGCTCGCAATGACGACTTTGGGGCGGCTCTCCTCATCGATTGATTCTCAACCTCTTCAGCGCTTCGCGATCATGCGCCGTTCCATGCGGCTCAACAGCCGCACCAACGGCCACAGCATCGCCAGATAGATCAGCGCCACGACGATCAGCGGCGTCGGATTATAGGTGATGCCCTGGGACACGCGGCCCATGCGCAGCAGCTCGGGCAGGGCCACGACGCTGGCGAGCGCGGTGAACTTGATGACCTCGAGGGTGTTGGAGGTGAGGTCGGGGGCAACGTTGCGCACCGCCTGCGGCAGGATCACATAAATCATGGTCCGCAACGCGCCGAGGCCGGTCGAGCGCGCGGCCTCCCACTGGCCCCGACTCACGCTCTCGATCCCGGCGCGGAAGATCTCGCCATAGTAGCTCGAGGTATTGAGAAGAAAGGCGATCAGCACGGCAACGAAGTTCGGCACCTCCACCCCGATGAAAGGCAGCCCGTAGAACACCAGGATCAGCAGCACGAGCGGCGGGAAGGAGCGGAAGAAGTCGACATAGGCGATCAGCAGCCAGTTCAACCAGCGAACGTGGAAGCTATAGACGATCGCGACGACGAGGCCGCCAGCGACGCCGAGCGGCACCACGACGAGGCAAAGCCGCACCGTCATCCAGAGACCCTGCAACAGCAAGGGGTGGACCTTGATAAGAATGTCGATGTTGAAGAAGTTCTGGACCAGCTGTTCCATCGCGACCGCCTCAGCGCTTCCAGGCGAAGCGAGTTTCGACCCAGCGGCTCAGCACCACGAGCGGCAGGAAGATCAGCAGATAGCCGATCGCCGCCATGGTGAGCGGCGTGGTGTTGGCGGCGAAACCCTGTGCCGCGAGCGCCTCGCCGAGGATTTCCTGCACCGCCACCACCGAGGCGATGGCGGTGCTCTTGGTGATGACGATGGTCCGGTTGGTGAGCGGCGGGATGGTCAGGCGGATCGCCTGCGGCAGCACGACGTCGCGCAGGGTCTGGAAGAAGCTCAGGCCGGTCGAACGCGCGGCCTCCCATTGGCCGCGATCGACGGAGAGGATGCCGGCCCAATAGATTTCCTCGGCGAAGGACGCCAGGACCATGCTCAACGTCAGCCAGGCGACGACGAAGCCCGACATTTGGATGCCGACGAAAGGCAGGGCGAAATAGAAGATGATCATGATGACGATGGGCGGCAGGGCGCGGAAGACGTCGACCAGCAGGATGATCAGCCAGTTCAGGGCGCGCACCTGAAAGGCGCGGACGACGGCCAGCACCAGTCCGAACACCAGGCCGGTGATCACCACCAGGATCGCCAAGTGAATGGTGACGAAAAATCCGTCGATGATCGAGGGCAGATATTTCGCCATCACCTCCAGATCGAAGAAATTATCGATGATGCGATCCATGCTCACCGCGCCGCTTGAGCGCCCCGTTCAATTCCCGCTGACACGGGCCAGGAATTCCCGCGTGCGGTTGCGCTCGGGCGCCTCGAAGATGCGCGCCGGGCTGCCTTCCTCTACCACCTCGCCCTCGTCCATGAAGAGCACGCGGTCGGCCGCCTCCCGGGCGAAGCGCATTTCATGGCTGACGACGACCATCGTCATGCCGGATTCGCGCATGCGCCGCATCACGCTCAGCACGCTGCCGACGAGCTCCGGGTCGAGCGCGCTGGTCGGCTCGTCGAACAGCATGATCTTCGGCTCCAGTGCCAGGGCGCGGGCGATCGCCACGCGTTGCTGCTGACCGCCGGAGAGCTCGTTGGGAAACGAAGGAGCCTTTTCCGCCAGCCCGACGCCGGCGAGCGCCGCCTGGCCGCGGGCCTCGGCCTCGTCGCGCGACAGCTTCAGCACCCGCCTCAGCGCCAGGGTCACGTTGCCGAGCGCCGTCATGTGGGGATAGAGGTTGAAGGACTGGAACACCATGCCGATCCGGCGGCGCACGTCGTTGATGTCGACGCGAGCGGCCAGGATGTCGACGCCGTCGACCATAACGCTGCCGGCCGTCGGCTCCTCCAGGCGGTTGCAGCAGCGCAGCAGCGTACTTTTGCCGGAGCCGGACGGGCCGATGATGAAGACCAGCTCCTGGCGTTGGACCGCCAAGTCGACGCCCTTCAGGGCCTCGAGTGTACCGAAGCTCTTGTAGATCCCCTTGGCGTCGAGGATCGGTTCACCTTCCGTCATGGCACGCAGGGCGCCGCGCCCGTTATCCGGGCGCGGCGCGGCGCCTCAGCCACATTTCGGCCGATGGAAGCTGCCGACATGCCCCTTCACGCCGGGGGCCCCGTAACCGGCCTCGACGCTGACCATGGACGATCCCGCCTGGGCCGGGGCCGAGAACCACTTCTCGTGCAGCTTGGAGAAGAAGCCGTCGAGCTTCATGCATTCGACGACCTCCTCGATCTGGTTGCGGAGCGCCACGTCCTCGAGGCGGAAAGGCGCCGAGAACACGCGGCCCGTATTGACCACGAGAGAGGTCTTCAACAAGGGGTTCTGCTTCGCCGCCCAGCCCGACGAGCTGCCGCTGGCGATGTTGGCAAAGGCCCGGCCCGACAGCACCGCCTGGATGGCATCGGCATTCTTGCCGAAGCGCTGCAGCGTCCAGCCGTATTTCTCGGCCCGTTCGGTCGCCCATTTGTCGTAGATATTGCCCTTGTTGACCGACAGAACCTTGCCCTTCAGGTCTTCGAGCTTGGTAACCTCGGACGCCTCCTTCTTGACCAGGAAGACGATCTCGCTGTCGAGATAACCTTCCATGAACAGCATCTTCTCCGCCCGCTCCGGTGTCACGGTCGTGGGCGCGATGATGAAATCATACTTCTTGGCGTTCAGGCCGGCGAAGATGCCCGACCATTCCTGATCGACGATTTCATACTCGCGGCCCATGCGCCGCGCGATCTCGATAATCATGTCGACGTTGTAGCCTTCATAGCCGCCGGCGGGCTTGGCCATGACGTGCGGCGCATAGCCGACATCGGCGGCGACGACCAATTTCTCGGCCGCCAAGCTCGACTGGCTCGTCAACAGGGCAATTCCGAGGGCGGCAATTCCGGCGCCCAGTCCACTCGCGGTGATCCTCATTTCGCTCCCCTCCCAGGTTTGCACGCGCTACGCCCAACCCGCGATTCGCCAAGGCGATACGAGGAGATTGCCGACCCAAGGCCAGAACGGCGGCGCGAGATCGAACAGCTTGGCCCGAGTCCACGGCGGATTCAAGTGGCCCCCACGGGCGGGACGAAGGCGCCGCCGCCCGCCGGCCCCGTCACCCAGCCGCCGGCGTAGACCGCCTTGCCGCGAAGATAGGTCGCCTCGACGCGGGCGGCGAAGGTCATGCCGTCGTAGGGGCTCCATTTCACCTTCGAGGCCATGCTTTCGGCATCGAAGGTCCACGGGTTGGGATCGACGACAACGATATCGGCGTCGGCCCCCGGGATCAGCGCGCCCTTGCGGGGATAGAGGCCGAAGTGCCGCGCCGGGCGCTCGGCCAACAGGGCGGCAACCCGGCTCGGCGCCAGGCCGCGTTTCCCCACCATGCCGGTGTAGAGGGCATGGAACAGCGTCTCCAAGCCCGGGACGCCGGAGCCGTTCTTGTGGAAGTCCGGGTCCGATTTTCGCGACATCGGCCAGGCCACATGATCGGAGGAGACGAAATCGACCTCGTCCGCGATCACCTTTTCCCAGAGCGCCGCGTGCTCCGCCGCCGGGCGAATGGGTGGGTTCTGTTTCAGCCGCGCACCCTGGCGCAGCACGTCGTCCTCGTCGAAGGTGAGATACTGCACGCAGGTCTCGGCGCTCACCCGAACCCCTTCCTCGCGGTAGCGTCGCACGTGATCGAAGCCGCGCGCGAGCGAGCTGTGCACGATATGGCAGCGGACGCCGGTGACCCGGGCGATCTCGAACACGGCGACGTTGGCGATCAACTCGGCGACCGGTGGTCGGCTGGCGCCGTGGCTCTCGGGTGTGTTGCGCCGCTCGGTGGCCAGCTGATCCGTCAGGCGTTGGACGACGTAGGGATCTTCGTTGTGGAAGGCGACGGAGAGCCCGGTCTCCCGGATCACCGGAAACAGCTCCAGCAGCTCGCCGGTGTCGTAGCCGGGAAAGCGGACGGGGTGGTATTCGTAGGTCGAGACCTTGAAGGCGCAGGCGCCGGCCTCGGCCAGTTCGAGGATTCCCTCGACGCCGTGCCCCTTCCGCGCGGTGGCGTAGAGCGCGACATCGACAACGGCCAGGCGCTCGATCGCCCGGCGCTTCGCCTCCAGCAGCTCGACCGTGTTTACCGGCAGCGGATCGTCGAAGGGCATGTCGACGATCGTGGTGACGCCGCCGGCGGCGGCGGCCGTCGTCGCGTCGGCCAGGCCGTCGATCCCCTCCGCGCTGCCGGCATGGACCTGGCCGTCGACGAAGCCGGGGAAGACCAGCTTGCCGGTGGCCAGAATCGTCTCGCGCGCCTCGGGCGGTTCCTCCTGCCCGACGGCGACGATCCGCCCCTCGGATACACCGAGGTATCCCTGCTTCAGGATCCGGTCCGGCAGGACCAGATCGCCTTGCACGACCAGTTCGAGCATGTCCTCCGCTCCCCGCTTGCGGCCCGCCTCATCCCGCGAGAGCGTGAATGGTCTGGGCCAGTACCTTTGTGCCTTCGCCGAAATCCGCCAAGTCCATCGCCTCGTCCGGATTGTGGCTGCCGCGGTCGTTGCGAACCAGGACCATGGCCGAGGGAATTCCCGCGCGGGCGAAGATCGAGGCGTCGTGCCCCACGGTCGCGAATTCGCGGCGAGAAATTCCCAGCGTGTCGGCGGCGGCGACGAGCGCCTGGCGCAGTCCGGGGTCGAGCGGCGTCGGATCGGAGCCGACGCACTCGCCGAGTTCGAAGCGGACGCGGCGTTCCTCGGCCAGCCGCTCGGCCAGCGCATGGGTCCGCGCACGGCTTTCATCCAGAAAATCTTGTGTCGTGCCACCGAAATTCAGCGTGAAGTCGCATCGTCCCGGAACTTTCGTCATGGCGTGGTGCGCCACGTCGGTGAAAAGCTTGCCGACGGTGAAGACCGTATCCGGCACGCCCGCCTCCTCGGCCTCGATCCAGAAGCGGTCCAGCTCGCGCACCAATTCGACGGTCGCCAGCAGGGCGTCGCGGCGATAGCCGCGGGGCGCCGCGCCCGAGTGGTCGTAACCGCCGAGGCAGCGGGCATAGGGGAAGCGGACGTTACCGCGTATCCGCGTCGGAATGCCGACCGGCAGTCCCTCGCCGACCAGCACCGGGCCCTGCTCGATATGCAGCTCGAGGAAGGCGTGCGTATTCCCCGACGTGATCTCGGGCCCCGCCCGTCCCCGCAACGCCGCCGGGTCGACACCGACCCCGGTCATGTGTTCCGCCAAGGTCCGGCCGCTGTCGCCCCGACGTAAGCTGTCCAGCTGGTCGACCGGCAGGGTTCCGACCGCGAGGCGGCTGCCGACATAGGCGATGCCGTACCAGACACTTTCCTCGCCGCGAATGCCCATGGTCGTAATGTCACGCTCGGGCTCGATACCGGCATCGCGAAAGGCGGCCTGGGCCGTGATCCCGGCGACGACGCCGGCGAGGCCATCGTAATGGCCGCCGGTCGGAACGGAATCCAGATGTGATCCGGTAAGTATCCTTGACGCGCTCCGATCCCGGCCCGGAAGCGTGCAATAGAGATTGCCGGCGAGGTCGTAGAGCACCTCCAGTCCCAGCTCCGCCGCCACCCGCGAGATGCTATTCGCCGCTTTCTGGTCCGCCTCGCTCCAGGCGGGGCGCGTCACGCCCTCGACGTCGACCGTCTCGCTTCGAATGGTCTCAAAGAGATCGCCGGCGAGTGCCAGCCGCGCTTCCACCGCCGCCGCCAGCCCGCTCATGGCGCGAAGACCTCGAGGATCTGGTCGTAATTCCGGCTCAAGGGAATGAGGATGATCTGATCCAGGCCTTCGTCGAGCCATCGCTGGGCGCTGGCGAGGCATTGTTCCGGCGTGCCATGCGCGATCACGTCGTCGACCGTGGCATCGTCGACCAGGGACATGGCGTCCTCGATGCCTCCGGGGCGGGGCGGCCAACCACCCATCACCGCCTTGATTTCGGCGAGCCGGTCGTCTGGGTAGGCGAGCGCCTTGGCGAAGTGCGGCTGCTGGCCGAGGTACTGGGTCACCAGGCGCTTCGCGTCGAAGCGCGCCGTCTCCGCGTCCTCGTGCATGGAGATGTTGACGAGCTGAAGTTTCTCCACGTCCTCGAGCCGGCGCCCGGCGCACTCGGCGCCCCGGGCGATGTGCTCGAGCGACGTGCGCGTGTAGGACGGTGGCAGTATGCCGTTGATCAGCGCGCCGTCGGCGATCTCGCCGGTCAGCTCCATCATACGGGGCCCAGTGGCACCGATGTAGATCCCGACCTCGGGCGCCACCCGGGGATCGCCATGGCCGAGGTCGAGCGTGAGGTCGCGAACCTTGACCAGTTCACCCTCGAAGCTCACTCCCTCTTCCAGGCTCAGCAGGCGGCGCAAGACCTTGATGTATTCCCGCATTTGGGTAAGGGGCTTGGCCCGCTCGATCCCCTGCTTCCAGGCCAGCGGGTCCCAATAGGCGCCGAGGCCCAGGTTCATGCGACCGGGCGCCAGGTTGTCGAGGGTGGCAAAACTCATCGCCATCAACGCCGGGCCCCGGGTCCAGGTATTGACGATCCCGCTGCCGAGGCGAATACGCCGCGTCGTCGCCGCCATGGCGCCCAGCACCGATATCGCGTCCCGGGCGAGGCGAGTTTCCGTCACCCAAAGGGAATCGTAGCCGAGATCCTCCGCCTTGGCGGCCAGGCGAAGCTGCTCCGAAACGGATGGACGATCGAGAAAGCCAAATCCAATCTTTTGCATGGCCGGACATGGTAACGGTGCCGAGGTTGCCGGTGAAGCCCTCGCGTGGCGGGACGGATTTGCCATCGCCGCCCCATCGGCTAGCATGCTTCCGTCGCCGGTTCGCGCTGGCACCTCGGCGGGAAGGAATGGACGATGGCGGATGACCTCATCATCAAGAACGGGACCCTCATCGACGGTACGGGCGCGGCACGCCGGCGCGGCGACGTGGCGATCAAGGACGGGCTGATCGCCGCAGTCGGCGACGTCGAGGGCGCGGCCGACCGGGTGATCGACGCCAGCGACCTGATCGTCTCCCCGGGCTTCATCGATCCGCACACGCACTATGACGCGCAGATCTGCTGGGACGGCGAGGTGACGCCGTCGGCCTGGCACGGGGTAACCAGCGTGGTGATGGGCAACTGCGGCGTCGGCATCGCGCCCTGCCTGCCGGGCGCGCGCGAGATCGCCATGCGCGACCTCGTCAACGTCGAGGCCATCCCCTTCGACGTGCTGGAACAGGGCATCACTTGGGATTGGGAAAGCTTTCCCGAATATCTCAATGCGGCCGAGGCGCGCGGAAGCGCCCTCAACCTGGGCTTCCTGGCGCCGCTGACGCCGTTCCGCCACTACGTCATGGGGGAAGAGTCGATGGAGCGCTCGGCGACGCCGGAGGAGACGGCGAAGATCAAGGCCCTGCTGCACGAGGCCATGGCGGCCGGCGCCTTCGGCTTCTCCAGCACCATCCTGAACCAGCATCTGGGCTTCGGCGGCCGGCCGCTCGCCTGCCGCAACGCCAGCCCGGAAGAGCTCACGGCCTACGCCAACGTGCTGAAGGAATGCGGCAAGGGGGCGATCGAGATCGCGCTCACCCGCCAGGTCGCCGTGCTGGAGGAAGAGCAGTGCGAGACCCTGGACCTGTTGCTGGAGCAGAGCGGCCGGCCGGTGACCTTTATCGCCCTCTTCGATCGCGACGATATATCGGAAGCCGTGCGCAACACGCTGGCGCTGGCGGCCCCGCAGATCGCCAAGGGCGCGCGACCGCAGACCTCGCCCCTGCCGCTCACCCGCGAGATCGACATGCGGAGCCCCTTCTCCTTCGCCGGCTTCCCGGCCTGGAAGCGGGTCTTCTCCGACACCTCCAAGGAGGCGCAGCGCGCCGTCTATGGCGACACCGCCTTCCGCGACGCCTTCCGCGAGGACCTGAAGAACCCGCTGGCCTTCGGCGACTGGAACCGCATCGTGCTGCACGAGGCGCGCAATCCCGATCTCAAGAAGTTCGAAGGCCTGAGCGTCACCAAAATCGCCGAGGCCCAGGGCAAGGACGGGGTCGACGCCTTCCTCGACGTGACCTTGGCCGACGACCTCCAGTGCGAGTTCACCATGTCCTCCTACAATACGCGGGTCGACCGGGTGAAGGAGATCCTGGCCAATCGGGACGTGCTGATCGGGCTCGGCGACGCGGGCGCCCATGTCGACATGATGTGCGACGCCGGCTACCCGACCTATACGCTGGGTACCTGGGTGCGCGAGCGGGAGATCATGACCCTGGAAGAGGGCGTGCGCCGCATGACCTCTGACCCCGCCGACTTCTTCGGCATCGCGAACCGCGGCCGCTTGGCAACGGGCATGGCGGCCGACGTCACCGTGTTCGATGCCGAGACCATCGGTTCGGGCAATCGGGGGGTCAGGCGCCACGACCTGCCGGGAGGTGGCAAGCGGATGGTGATGCCGTCCCAGGGCGTCGAGATGACGGTGGTCAACGGCGAGGTCACCTGGGCCGACGGCGCGGTGCAGGATGCGCGGGCAGGCCAAGTGCTCCGTTCCTGAGCCCATGTCGGTCGACCTTCGAAGCGACATCGTCGCCCGTCCGACACGGGCGATGGTGGACGCCATGGTCCGGGCAGCCGAGGTGCCGCCAGGCTTCGACCTCCGCGAGGATCCGACCGTCGCCCGCCTGGAACGCTTGGCGGCCGATACGGTCGGTAAGGACGACGCGCTCTTCTGCCCCACCTGCATGATGGCCAACCAGATCGCCATCCACCTGCATTGCCGCCCGGGCGAAAACTTCATTACCGAGCCTTCGAGCCATGTTCTGACCTCCGAGGCCGCCGCCGCCGCGAGCCTCTCCGGCGCCATGCCGCGCCTGGTCGAGGGCCGGTTGGAAGCGGCGTCGGTCGAGGCCGCGATCCAGTTGGGCGACGCGCTTCGCTCGCGCTCCGCCATGGTATTGGTGGAGAATACCCACGTCGGCTCCGGCGGCCGGGTGATGCCTTTTCAGGAGATGCAGGGGATTGCCGAGGTCGCCAAACGTCATGGCATCCCGGTGCATTTGGACGGCGCCCGCCTGTTCAATGCGGCGGTCGCCCTGGGCCGGACGGGTGCGGAACTGGCGGCGACGGCCACGACGGTGGCCTTCAATCTGAACAAGGCGCTCGGCGCTCCCTTGGGCGCCATGCTCGTCGGGAGCGTCGAGGCGATCGAGGAAGCGACCCGCGTCCGTCAGATGTTTGGTGGCGGTTGGCGTCCGGCGGGTATTCCGGCCGCGGCCGGCATCGTCGCGCTCGAAAGCATGATCGAACGCCTGGCTGACGACCACGCCAACGCTCAGGTATTGGCCGAAGGATTGGCGGCGCTCGACGGACTAGCTGTCGATCCGGCGGCGGTCGAGAGCAACATCGTGATGATCGATATCGACCGAGACGGCCTCGACGCCGCGACGTTGGCGGCGGCCATTGCCGAGGACGAGGTGCTGGTGATGCCCTACGGGCCCCGGCGCGTCCGTTGCTGCACCCACCACGATATTGCGCCCGAGGGCGTCGCGCGGGCCATCGCCGCCTTCGAACGGGCACTACGGGCGTAGGGGAGACGAGCCATGGGATATCGCCTCGGCGTCGACATCGGCGGCACCTTCACCGACTTCGCCCTGCTGCACGACGAAAGCGGTCGGCTCACCGTCTACAAGCAGCTGACGACGCCGCGCGATCCGGCCGAAGCGGTGCTGGAGGGCCTGCAGGTGATGTTGGCCCGCGACGGAGTCGACATCGCCCAGCTGGAAAGCGTCATCCACGGCACTACTCTGGTCACCAACGCGGTGATCGAGCGCAAGGGCGCCAAGACCGGCATGCTGGTGAGCGAGGGGTTCCGCGACGTCCTCGATATCGCGATGGAGCGGCGCTACGACCTCTTCGATCTCCGCCTGGTCTTCGCCGAACCGGTGGTTCCGCGCAGCTTGCGCCGCGAGGTGGCGGAACGGCTCGGCTACGACGGCGAGGTGATGCGGCCGCTCGACCCGGATACCGCCGTCGTCGCCGCGCGCGAATTGGTGGAGGGCGAGGGGATCGAGGCGCTGGCGATCTGCTTCCTCCACAGCTACTCCGACGATACCCACGAGGCCGCCGCGCGGGATGCCGTCCAAGCCGCTTTCCCCGGCCTCTTCGTCACCACGTCTTCCGACGTGCTGCCCTTCATGCGGGAGTACGAGCGCTGGTCGACGACCACGATCAACGCCTATGTCCAGCCCCTCACCAACCTCTATCTCGGCCACCTGGAAGAAGGACTGGCGGCGCTGGGTTTCGCCGGCCGCTTCCTCATCATGACCTCGAGCGGCGGCACGGTGACGGCGGAGACCGCGCGCCGCTTCCCCGTGCGCCTGATCGAGAGCGGGCCGGCCGCGGGCGCCTTGATGGCTGCGCTGTTGGGCGAGATGCTGGGGGAGCCCGAACTGCTCTCCTTCGACATGGGTGGCACCACGGCCAAGGGGGCGCTCATCCGCGAGGGCGCGCCCTTGCGCAAGTACGAGCTGGAGGTCGCGCGCGAGCACGACTTCAAGGCCGGCAGCGGCCTGCCGCTCCGCATCCCCGTGATCGACATGATCGAGATCGGCGCCGGCGGCGGCTCCATCGCTTCCGTCGACGAGCGCCGCCTGCTGGCCGTCGGCCCCCGAAGCGCCGGCGCCGACCCGGGCCCGGCCTGCTACGGCCGGGGCGGGAAAAGCGCGACATTGACCGACGCCGACCTGGCGCTCGGCTACCTGGTGCCGGAACAATTCCTCGGCGGCCGCATGGCGCTCGACACGAGCGCGGCCGGAGTGGCGCTCGAGACCGAGGTCGGCGGGCCCTTGGACGTCACCACCACGCGGGCCGCCTGGGGCATCCACGAGGTGATCAACGAGGATGTAGCCCGCGCCTTTCGGGAGCACGCTTCCGAGATCGGCTTCGACTACCGGCGCAGCGCCATGGTCGCCTTCGGCGGTTCCGGCCCCATGCACGCGCTCCGCATCGCCCGCAAGCTCCGCATCCCCAAGGTGATATTCCCGGCTGGCGCCGGCGTCATGTCGGCGATCGGCCTGCTGGCGACACCGCTCACCTTCGCCAGCCTGCGTTCCCACCGCGCGCGGCTCGCCCGCGTCGGGCCGGCGGAGCTGGCCGAGGGGTTTGCGCCCTTGCTGGGCCAGGCGCGCGCGCAGCTGAGCGCCGCCGGCGTCGCGTCGGGCGAAATCGCGCTCACCCGCAGGCTCGACATGCGCTATGTCGGCCAGGGCTACGAGGTGGAGGTGGAACTGCCCGAGGGACGGGACGACGTGGATGTCGTCGCCCAACTCGCCGCCCTTTTCCAGGCGAGCTACGAGGCGGTCTTCGCCACCAGCTTCCTCGACAACGAGGTCGAGATCGTCAACTGGAAGATCGAGGCGCGCGGCCCCCGGCCGGACCTGGCGCGCGGCTACCGCCCGCCGCATCCGCCGCGCGGCGCGGAAGCCGAGCTGGCGCGGGCGCGGGCCTACGATCCGGAGGCGGAAGCCTATGTCGACTGCCCGGTACTGGATCGCTACGCGCTGGAGGCCGGCGCGATTGTCGATGGGCCGGCGCTGATCCAGGAGGACGAGTCGACCAGCGTCCTCGGCCCGGGTGAGCGGGCGACCGTCGACGCCTACGGCAACCTTATCGCCGAACTGGCGGGAGAATAGGGAGGCACCGGTCATGCAACGCTTCGATCCGATCAGCCTGAAGATCCTCTGGGACCGCCTGGTCTCGATCGCCGACGAGGTGGTGCTGTCGTTGGTGCGCACCTCCTTCTCGGTCAACGTGCGCGAGGGCTATGACCTCTCCTGCATCCTGTTCGATCACCGTGGGCGGATGATCGCCCAGGGGAACTACAGCGTGCCGTCGTTTACCGGGACGGCGCCCCAGACGCTGGCCCACATGCTCCGCGACTGCCCGGCCGAGACGCTGTCGCCCGGCGACATCGTCATGACCAACGATCCCTGGATGGGCACCGGCCACCTCTTCGACATCAACGTGATGCGCCCGGTGTTCCGGGGCGAGCGGCTGGTCGGCTACACCATGAGCGTCACCCACCTGCCCGATATCGGCGGCGCCGGCATGTCGTCGACCTGTACCGAGGTCTACCAGGAAGGGCTCCGCTTCCCGGTCTGCAAACTCGCCGAGAAAGGCGTGATGAACGGGCTGCTGCTCGACGTCGTGCGCATGAACGTCCGGGTGCCGGAGCAGGTGATCGGCGACATCATGGCCAACGTCAGCTGCAACGAGGTCGGCGGCAGGGCGCTCCTGGAATTCATGGACGAATATGGCCTCGACGAATTGAGCGCGCTTTCCGATGCCATCAACGACCACGCGGCAAGCGCGATGCGCGAGGAGATCGCCACGATCCCCGACGGCGTCTACGAGAACGCGATTAAAATCGAGGGACGCGAGGCGCCGATCGGCCTCGCCGCCCGGGTCGAGGTCGCCGGCCCCGACATCGCCATCGACTTCACCGGCACCGACGGCCCGGTGCGCGCCTCGATCAACGTACCCTTCTGCTACACCCGGGCGCAGAGCTACTACGTCGTCAAATGCCTGACGATCCCGACCTTGCCCAACAACGAGGGCGCGGTACGCAACATCGCCGTCACCGCGCCCGGGAGCTGCATCCTCAACGTCCAGCCGCCCTGGCCGACGGGCGGGCGCCATTCGGTCGGCCACTTCATCGTGCCGCTGCTGATGGGTGCGTTGTCACCCGCGCTGCCTGCCCGGGTACAGGCCGACGTCTCGATGATGAACGTCTTCAGCGTCCAAGGGCACCACCGCGACGGCGAGGAGATCTCCAGCCTCTTTTTCCTCGCCGGAGGCTTCGGCGCGCTTGCCGGCATCGACGGCCGCGCGGTGACGCCGGCGCCCTCCAACATGACCGTCGTACCGACGGAGATCTGGGAGAACCTCACCTCCATGACGGTCGAGCGGCGGGAGATCCTGACCGATTCAGGCGGCCCCGGCACCTGGCGCGGCGGCAGCGGCCAGGAAACGGTGTTGCGCAACGATACCGGTCATCTGCTGGAATTAGCGCTGATGGGCCAGCGGACCGAGTTCCCCGCCCGCGGCTTCGCCGGCGGTGGCGATGGGGCCGCCCGGCGCTATTTGGTGAACGGCGAAGAGATCGACGGCAAGGGCCGGCTGGTCCTCTCGCCCGGCGATGCCGTGGTGATGCAAGAGGCCGGCGGTGGCGGCTACGGCGACGCCTTCGCCCGCGACATCGCTCGAGTGCAGTCCGACCTCGATCAGGGCCATGTCTCGGCCGAGCGCGCGGCACGCGACTATGCATGCGTCCTGGATGCCACCGGCCGCGTCGACGTCGAGGCGACGGCGCGAAACCGGGCCTCGGAGGCCAAAAATCAATCGCGGATTCATCGCTGAGCGGGGTGAAACGCCCGGCGCGACGACCATCACGGCGTCGAAGACAAGCGCTCCTGGCCGTGGGGATAAGCGTGACGGAAAGCATGTGCCTGTCGGAAAGCCCCCCTTGGCGCGATCTTTTCTGGGCGCGCGGAGCGGTCTGACGCCTCCGAGCGGCGCCAGGTCGGCAATCCCGGGGAGAGGCCTCGTCGAGCGGACATGGGCGCCTATGGGAGTCCTAGCCAATAACCGCCGTGCGGCTTCATGCCATGCGGGCATGGATTCCCTCTGACAGGGCTGATCACTTCCACGGTTTGAAGGCCGCGTCCCACCTGTTGCATTCGAAAGTGATGAATTGCGCGAACGTACACTGGCCGTTACTGACGACGCCATCAAAGAACAAAATCGCTTGAACCAAGAGTATGGCAATCACCGAAGCAATCGTTAACCAGTATTTGGCGACGACCCACGGTGTTTCGTGATTTTTAGGCTCTCCTGTTGTTTTCGCCACCCGGATTCTCCAAGCTCAATTGCCGTCAAAGTTGCCACAACGTATTGTCCGCTCGCCTCCAGCGACCCTTCATGGTTCACTCGTAGCTGTCAAGCCATGAGCTTCTGTTCTGGCGTCGTTGTGCGTCCTGATGGTTTACGTTTCTAGACTGGTTAGTTTGCGGATTGCTTTTCCCCAACTGAATCCTCGATCCCCCATGATTTCCACGAGATTGGACGTAAGAGTCCGACTCGAAATGAATCGAGTGTTTTCAGGCTCTTGCGAGACGGCGCGTGAGGAGTTGGATGCTGGCGAGGAAGATCCAGGCCTCGGCGGTCTCGATGGCCGTCTCGAAGTCCTTGGCCAGCCGCCGGTTTCGATTGAGCCAGGCGAGCGTGCGCTCGACGACCCATCGGCGGGGCAGGAGTTGGAAGCCCTTCACGCCCGCGGGACGGTTGACGATCTCCAGCGACCAGCGGCCGATCCGCTTCAGTGCGCCCTCGAGCTTGGGCCCGGCATAGGCGCCGTCGGCGAAGACGTGGCGCAGGCGGGGAAAGTGGCGGGGGATGGCGGCGAACACCGCCGGCGCGCCGTCGCGGTCCTGGATCTCGGCGCCGTGGACCACGACCGCGACCAGCAGGCCGCCGGTGTCGGTGAGGATGTGACGCTTGCGGCCCTTGACTTTCTTTCCGGCGTCGAAGCCCCGGATACCGCCGCTTTCCGTGGTTTTTACGCTCTGACTGTCGATGATACCGGCCGACGGGCCGGCCGCGCGGCCCTCGGCCTCGCGCGCCGCGACCAGCAGTTGCCGGTTGACCTCGGACCAGGTGCCGTCGTCCCGCCAGAGATAAAAGTAGCGCTGCACCGTCGAGCGTGGCGGGAAGTCCCGGGGCAGCATGCGCCATGGACAGCCGCTACGCAGTAGGTAGAGGATCGCGTTCACCACCTCGCGCAATGCCGTCGTCCGAGGCCGTCCCAGCGCTTTGGCGCGAGGCAGCAACGGCTCCAGCACCTTCCATTCTCCATCCGTCAGGTCGCTTGCGTAGCGCAGCAGGTCGCGTTCATACTTCGGGCGAGTGATTTTGGTCCACATGTTGTGTCTCCCTGGTTGCTAAATACAAACAGTGAATCACAACTGACTGAAATCACTCAACTCTTTTCGGGCCAGACACTAAGAGCCAATATCTTGCTCTCCGTGGAAGAACATTTCTGTTCGATTTACCTTTTGCCGCGCGATCGTTGCCCGTTCGTCGGCTTCCATGAGCCGGGCGTGCCCGACCATGTTGGCGGCGATGATTGCGGTAATACCGACCTGCGTTGAGTGCAACTCAGCGCAGGTCGGCAAGCGCGACCGCGCGCCCGAGCTTATGCGAGGAAAAGCCCGCGTGGCGTTTGAACGCCGAACAACCGGCAATGGGTTCGGCTCATTGCCGGTTGGTATAAGTCCGCGCCCCTCGCCTCGGAGGAAAGGGCGCCCCCGGGGCAAGAAGTGGCTGGGCAGGCTCGTCACAACGAATTTAGTGGACGACAGCGAGAGATTTTCAGCCTCTCAGGCGCGGACGGCCGAGGCTTTGGGCGGCGCCGGCCGGACCTGCGCCGTCTCGCCGCCGGTCCGCAGGAACAAGGCTGGAATCAGGCCGACGGCGAAGATCAGCCCGACGGCGATGAAGGCGTCCTGGTGGGCCGAGACGTTGGCCTGCCAGTCCATCACCCGCCGCAGGTGCGCCATCGCGCCCGCGGAGTGTTCGATGCCCTTGAGACCATACTGCGCCAGGTATTCCTCCATCTTCAGCATGAAGTCGGCGGTCATCGGGTTGCCCGCCGTCTGTGTCGCCTTCAACCACTCGACATGGATGTCGGTCTGGCGGTCGAGATAGATCGCCACCGCGTTGGTGCCCATGGAGGCGCCCAGCATGCGGACGAAGGTGAAGGTGCCGGCGCCATAGGCGACGAGCTCGGACGGGAGCGATTGCAGCGCGTGCAGGTTGATACTCGGCATGACGAAGCCCAGCCCGGCCCGGCCGACCACGGTGACGGCGATGAAAAACAGCAGGGACGTGTTGGCGTCGGCATCGTGCAGCAGCAGCATCGAGCCGCCGAAGAGCGCGAGGCCCGCAAACACCGGCGCCCGGGCCGTATGCTGGGCGACGCGGCCGGCCACGGGGAAGATGAAGAGCAGGATCAGGCCCGCTGGAATCAGGATCAGGCCCGTCTTGGTCGGCGTGAAATCTTGCACCGTGCGGGCATAGAGCGGCAGCAGGTACATGGACGAGAACATGCCGGCGCCGAATATGAAGCCGACCACGGAGGCGAGCGCGAAACGCGGATTGGCGAAGAGGCGAATCTGCAGCATCGGCCTCTTGGTCACCATCTCCCAGAGGATGAAGGCGCAGGCGGCAAGCGCGGCGGTGACGAAGCCGAGGACGATCTCCTCGCTGTTCCAGCCCATCCGCCGACCGTTGGAAAGCGACATCAGGAACATCGACACCGCCAGCGTCACCAGCGCGAAGCTGAGCCAGTTGAAGCGCCGGGACGCCAGGTCGGGGATCTTCAGCGGCAGGGTCGAGACCGCCAGCGCGCCGCCCAGGATCAGCAGCGGCACGGCGCCCACGAAGACATAGGGCCAGCCCAACTGGTCGATGATGATGCCGCCGAAGAAGGGGCCGAGCGCCGGCCCGACCACCACGCCCATGGCGAAGATCCCCATCGCCTTGCCCCGCTGGTCGGGCGGGAAGGCGGCGAAGACGATGGTGAGCGTCAGTGGCTGCAGCATCCCGGCGGCGGCGCCCTGCAGCAAGCGGGAGAAGATCAAGGTCTCGATGTTGGTGCCGTAGAGGCCGATGAAGGAGGCGGCGACGAAGACCACGATCGCCGTCATGTAGGTGTAGCGGGGTCCGATCCGCGCCACCATCCAGACCGCCACCAGCATGCAGACGGTCTGGGCGCTGATGAAGCCGGTCGAGAGCCAGTGGGCGATGTCCTGGCCGACGCCGTGCGCGCCCATGATGTCGGGCAGCGCCACGTTGGTCATGGTCGACGACATGATCGAGGAGATCATCGCCAGGTTGACGGTGATGGTGGCGAACCAGCGACGCTCGCGCAGGAAGGCTCGGGCGCGGTCGTCGGGGCTAGCGCTCTCGGGTGTCAACGGAGATCTCGACCATCATGCCGGGCTTCAGCAGGCCGTGGTCCTGCGCCACGGCGATGCGCACCGGCAGGCGCTGGGTGATCTTGGTGAAGTTGCCGCTGGGGTTGGGCGTCGGCAGCAGGGTGAACTGGCTGGTCGCGGCGTGGCCGACCTTGGTGACGCGACCGTCGAAGACGCGGTCGGGATAGGCGTCGACGTGCACCTCGACTGGTTGGCCCGGGTGGACGCGGCGGATCACCGTCTCCTTGATCAGTGCCTCGACCCAGACATCGGAGGGATCGTGCAGCAATGCGATGCGCTGGCCGGCGGTGACGTATTGGCCAACGGAGGCGAAGGTACGGCTGACTACGCCGTCCAAGGGGCTCTTGATCGCATGATCCTCGATTTCCAACGCCTGGCGGGAGGCCTGGTTGGCGAGCTTGTCGGCCTCGTGCTCCAGGCGGACCAGTTCCGCGTTCAGCACCGCGATTTCGCCCCGGGCGGAGCGGGCCTCGGCGAGGTCGGCGTCGGCGCTCGCCACCTGGGCCCGGGCGCGAAGCCGCGCCTGCTCGGCCCGGAGGTAGGCGGTACGGGTCTCGTCCAGCTGGCGGGCCGGGATCACGCCGCGCTTGGCCAGCGCCTCGGCGCGGGCGAACTCGTCGCGGGCATAGCGCAACTCGAGCTCCAGCGACTCGCCCAGCGCCTTGGCCGCGGTCAGGCGCGCCCGCTCGCTCGCGAGGCGGCTTTCGGTCTGGCCGTCGACCATGGCGATGCGGGCCGCGACCCGGTCGCGTTGCGCCAATACGGCGCGGTGCTCGGCCTCCAGTTCGTTTCGGCGCAGAAGAGCCTGGCGGTCGTCCACCTGGGCCAGCACCGCGCCCGAAGCGACGGCGTCCCCCTCCCCCACCGGCATCGCCGTCACCCAGCCGGAAACCCGGCTGGCGATCGCCGTCAGGTCGGCATCGATCCGGGCATTGGTCTCTTCGACGAAATCGAGCTGATGCAGGTACCAGCGCCCGCCCCACACCGCCACCACGATCATCAGCAGAAGGACCGTGAGCAGCGGGATCAGAAAGGGCGGTACTCGCCGGCGGCGGCGCGGGGCCGGCGGCGGTGGGGCGCCGGTCGTCGACGGATCGGCGTCGCTCCGCCGTTTGGCCGGGCTCTGGTCGTTCATGTGCTCGGCTCCCCGGATACGCGCGCGCGCGCCACGGCCCGGCTCAGCACGCGCAGGCAGACCTCGAGATCGTCTTCGGGAATGTCCGCGTAGAGTTCCTGGCGAAGACCGAGATGGATCGTCTCCAGCTCCGGCAGCAACGCGTGGGCCGGGGGGCCAAGGTGCACGCGCTTGAAGCGGCGGTCCTGGGCATTCTCCCGCCGTTCGACCAGTTCCGCCTTGGCGAGGCGATCGAGGATTCCGACGAGGGTCGAACCGTCAACCCCGATGGCGTCCGCCAGGTCCCGCTGCACCATGCCGTCGCCTCGGCCCGCGAGCGTGCGGAGCACCGCCCACTGCGGAAAGCTCAACCCATGGGTCTGCAACCGGCGCGCCATGTTGAGCCGCCAGAGCCTGGCCATCTCCCCGACATGCTCGCCAACGCTGTCACGCAAGCTATCCGGCACACTGATTGTCCGTATAGTAATAGTTAGGATACCAATTATATAGGAAGCGTATGGCATTGCAATGAATTTGTCGCCGATCAAATAGCGGGTCACTGTCACCGTCATGGTCGCGCTTGAGTGTGCGGAAACGCTCGCGGATCTTCGGGCGAAGGCCTCGACCAGCCGTGCGCCGAGGATATCGGCGAGTTCTCCGCAATCCCCGTCCGGAGGCGCCTCCGATTGCCCAGATGGCCGCTGCGATCGTTTTGACCGCGATAGGCGAGCAAAATTGGCGGGTTCGGCTTCTCAGGCCCGGATCGCCGCCATCGGGGGGCGGATGGCGATGATGTTCATGACCCACGTCATGGTGTAGGCGAGCACTCTCGGCGCCACTTCGGTGCGGACGTTGTCCAGTCGCTTCATCGGGAAGTGCGCCGCGCCCATCCGGGACTTCATGGTGCCGAACGGGTGCTCGACCGTCTCGCGCCGCCGATACATGGCTTGGGGGATTTCGTCGAGCCGCCGCTGGACGGCCTCCGGCACGGCCTCGTGTTCTCATCGGCGGATACGGCGCGCCGGGCCCGTCGCGCACTGATCCTCGAGCGCAGGCTTCACAAGCCCGGGTCCAATAGCGCCGTAAAACGCGGCCTCCTTCCTCTCGCGTGAAACGGTACGTGAGACGCTCGCCGTCGGGGCAGATGTAGACGTCCTCGTCGGCGAGTTAGCGGAAGTCCGGTTTGCCGAACCGCCCCCGGGCCTTGGCGTCCGATCCATGCACGGAAGGCGTCATGGGCCCTGACGAAAAGCGAGGCGGCGTCATCGTAGAATCGGTCCACGACCACAAATCGAACACGGTGTCGTCCCGAGGGTCCAAACGACCGCGACCGAGATTATGGTCGAGACCACGGTGACGATCAGCGTATTAATCATCCAGTGCTCGAAATAGCCGGTGTGGGTGGCGAGGTAGGTATAGTTCTCTGTCGCGATCCCGCTCGTCCAGAAGGGCGAGTTGCCGAGGTTGGCGATCTCCTGGCGCGACTTCAGCGAGGTGATGAAGAGGATGTAGAAGGGCAACAACGCAAAGGCGAGATAGGGCGGCAAGGCCACCTAGTTGGCGACCGCCTTGCGCCGCCGCCAGCGGGGAACTTGGTTCGGCGCCGGTCCAGCCGCCGCGTTGGCCGTCGTCGGGATCGGCTAGCGATAGACCAGGGTGCCGTCGTCGAGGTCGGCGGCGGGGATCTCGTCTTTCTCGATCATGTAGTCCTGGCTGAAGGTCCAGGGCGCCCGGTCACCCCGCTTCGGCATCAGGTGGAGCTTCCGCGACAGGTAGCCGGCGTTGAAGTTCTCCGGATCGACCCAGGGTAAGGCCGGCATGTCGCGGTCTTCCTCGCGGAGTTCCGGCGTGACGACCTCGACGCCCTTCGCGGCCATGTGGTTCAAGAGCCGGCAGACGAAAACCGAGATCAGATCCGCGCGCAAGGTCCAGCTCGCCCGGAGATAGCCGAAGACCCAGGCCATGTTGGGCACGCCCGAGAACAGAATGCCCCGGAGGCCCCAGCATTCGGCGAAATTCAACGGTTCTTCGTCGATGGCGATATCAATGTCCCCCAGGGGCGAGAGATTGAATCCGGTCGCGGTGACGATGATGTCGGCCGCCAGCTCCTTGCCCGATTTCAACAGTATGCCCTTATCCGTGAAACACTCGATATGGTCGGTCACCACGGAGGCCCTGCCGGACCGGATCGCGCGGAAGAGATCGCCGTCGGGGAGGAAGGCCAGACGCTGGCGCCAGGGCCGATAGCTCGGCGTGAAGTGGGGATCGATGTCGAAATCCTCGCCCAGATAGGCCCGGGCACCGGCGATCAGTTCGGCCCGAAGCGCCTCGGAATCCTCGAAGGAACGGCGGGTGACGATGCTCTGTTCGCGCAGAATCTTGCGCCGGGTGATCTCGTGCACCCACTCCTCCGGCACCTCCAGCTCGCGCAAGGTATCGGCGATCTCGGCCCGGTTCGCCGCCGCGAAGAAATAAGTCGGCGAGCGTTGCAGCATGGTGACGTGGGCACAGTCCTCGGCCATCGCCGGCACCACGGTGGCCGCCGTCGCGCCCGAGCCGATGGCCCTGAAAGCGCTCCGCGCCCGGAAACTCGGGCGTGTAACCCTCCGAATGACGGAAATAACCCTGGCACATCCAGAGGAAATTGCAGGTGAAGCGGTGCGTCCGGTCCGTATCAGCGCGCCTGACGTCGAGCGTCCAGCGTTTTTCCGCGCTTCCCCAGCGGGCGCGTACCACCTCGCGCCGGAAGCGGATATGGCGGCGGATATCCTCGTCATCGAGGACTTCGTCGAGATAGGCGAGGATCTCCCCGGCCGTGGCGATCGGCGCGCTCGACCAGGGCTTCCAGCCATAGCCGAAAGTGTAGAGGTCGCTGTCGGAGCGGATGCCGGGATACTTGTGGGTGAGCCAGGTGCCGCCGAAGCTCTCCTGGTTCTCCAACAGGACAAAACTCTTGTCGGGAAAATGTTGTTGCAGATGGTGGGCCGCGTCGATCCCCGAGATACCGGCGCCGACGATCAGCACGTCGAAGTGTTCGATGTCCCGATCCGTGGCCTGGTTCGCTTGGACGGCTACGTTCATCTCGCGCTCACCCCGGCAAGCTGCTGGATCCCATCAAAGAGACGTCGACCGCGCGGGCGCAGCGCCGGCCTTCCTGAATCGCCCAGACGACGAGGGACTGGCCGCGCCGCATGTCGCCGGCGGCGAAGACCTTGTCGCGGCTGGTCCGGTAATCCTCGGTATCGGCCTCGACGTTGCCCTGGGCGTCGAGCTCGAGGCCGAGCGCCTCGATCATCCCCTCGTGCACCGGGTGCAGGAAGCCCATCGCCAGCAGCACCAGATCGGCCTTCAACTCGAACGAGCTGTCGGGGATCTCGCGCATCGCCATGCGGCCGTCTTCGCCCGCCCGCCAATCGACACGGACCAGCTCCAGCGCCACCACTCGGCCGTCCTCGTGGCGGACCGCCTTGGTGGAGACCGACCAGTCGCGCCCGCAGCCCTCCTGGTGCGAGGTCGAGGTCCTGAGCTTCATCGGCCAATGCGGCCAGGTGAGCGCCTTCTCTTCCCGTTCCGGCGGCTTCGGCATGATCTCGAGCTGGGTGACCGAGGCCGCCCCTTGGCGGGTCGAGGTGCCGACGCAGTCGGAACCGGTATCGCCGCCGCCGATCACGACGACATGCTTGCCGCCGGCGAGCAGCGGCTGGTTGTCGCCCATCGCCTCGCCGGAAACCCGGCGGTTCTGCTGCACCAGGAAGCGCATGGCGAAGTGCACGCCGTCGGCCTGGTCGCGGCCCGTGACGGGCATGTCGCGGGGCGCTTCGGAGCCGCCGGCCAGCACGATCGCATCATAGATCTCCAACATCTCCTCGACCGTGATGTCGACGCCGACGTTGGTGTTGGAGCGGAACTCGACCCCCTCGGCCCGCATTTGCGCCATGCGGCGGTCGATGAAGCGCTTCTCCAGCTTGAAGTCGGGGATGCCGTAGCGCAACAGGCCGCCGAGCTTGGCGTTCTTCTCGTAGATCGTCACCGCGTGGCCGGCGCGGATCAGCTGCTGCGCCGCGGCCAAGCCGGCGGGTCCAGAGCCGACCACGGCGACCCGCTTGCCGCTCCGCCGCTTGGCGATCCGCGGCATGATCCAGCCCTCGCGCCAGCCGCGGTCGACGATGGCGCACTCGATCGTCTTGATCGTCACCGGTTGCTCGGTGATGTTCAAGGTACAGGCCGCCTCGCAGGGCGCCGGGCAGACCCGGCCGGTGAATTCCGGGAAATTGTTGGTCGAGTGCAACACATCGAGCGCGTCGCGCCAGTTGCCGCGATAGACCAGGTCGTTCCAGTCGGGGATGAGGTTGTTCACCGGACAGCCGGTGTGGCAGTAGGGGATGCCGCAGTCCATGCAACGCGCACCCTGCTGGCGCGTCTCTTCCTCGCTCAACTCCAGGGAGAATTCACGGTAGTGGCGCACCCGGTCGGCGACCGGCGCGTAGGAGCGGTCGCGCCGCTTGATCTCCATGAATCCCGTGACCTTGCCCATGTCGCCCGTCGCTCTCTTCGCAATCTTTTTCCCGACGCGGCTCTAATCGCCGACCGCGACGCTGATCCCGGTCCGCTCCACCGCGCGGCTGGTCGCCTGCATTTCCTGCAGCGCCCGGCGGTAGTCGACTGGCATGACCTTCACGAACTTCGGCAGATAGACGTCCCAGTTCTCCAGGATCTGCTCGGCCCGGCGGCTGCCGGTGTATTCGGCGTGCCGTTCGATCATCTCGCGCAGACGCTGGGCGTCATAGCGGGTCATGTCGTGGCTGATGTCGACCAGGCCGTGCGCTTCCAGGTCGCCGCGCTGGTGCTCATAGGCCTCCAGTGCTTCGTCCTCGTCGGCGATCGGCTCCAGTTCGACCATGGCGAGGTTGCAGCGCGCCTCGAAGCCGCCCTCCTCGTCCAGCACATAGGCGATGCCGCCGCTCATCCCGGCGGCGAAGTTCCGCCCGGTGGAACCGAGCACGACGACGACGCCGCCGGTCATGTATTCGCAGCCATGGTCGCCCACGCCCTCGACCACCGCGCGGACGCCCGAATTCCGCACCGCGAAGCGCTCACCCGCCACGCCCCGGAAGTAGACCTCGCCCTCGATCGCGCCGTAGAGCACGGTGTTGCCGACGACGATGTTCTTCTCCGGCGCGTAGTTGCCGGCCTTGGGCGGATAGACGATGATCCGCCCGCCCGAGAGGCCCTTGCCCACATAATCGTTGGTCCCGCCCTCGAGTTCCAAGGTCACGCCATGCGCCAGGAAGGCGCCGAAGCTTTGCCCGGCGCTGCCCTTGAACTTCACATGCACGGTGTCGTCGGGCAGACCCTCGTGGCCGCGCGCTTCCGCGATCCGCCCCGACAGCATGGTGCCCACGGTACGGTTGGTGTTGTTGATCGGCAGCTCGAGCCGCACTTTCTCGCCGTGCTGGATCGCCGGCTGGGCCGCCTCGATCAGCTGGTTGTCGAGCGCATGCTCCAGCCCGTGGTCCTGCGGCTCGCATTGATGGGTCGCCACGCCCGGCGCCGCCTCGACCCGGTACAAGATCCGCGAGAGGTCGAGGCCCCGGGCCTTCCAATGCTCGATCGCCGGCTTGGTCCGCAAGCGGTCGCGCCGGCCGATCATCTCGTTGAAGCTGCGGAAGCCCAGCTCGGCCATCAGCTCGCGGGCTTCCTGGGCGATGAACAGCATGAAGTTGATGACGTGCTCGGGCTCGCCGGTGAAGAGCTTGCGCAGTTCCGGGTCCTGCGTCGCCACCCCCACCGGGCAGGTGTTCAAGTGGCATTTGCGCATCATGATGCAGCCGGCCGAGACCAGCGCCGCCGTGGCGATACCGAACTCGTCGGCGCCCAGCAGGGCGCCGACCACGATATCGCGCCCGGTGCGGAAGCCGCCGTCGACCTGCACCGCGATGCGGCCGCGCAGCTGGTTGCGCACCAGGGTCTCGTGCGTCTCCGCCAGACCTATCTCCCAGGGGCTGCCCGCATGCTGGATCGAGGTGATCGGGCTGGCGCCGGTGCCGCCCTCGAAGCCCGAAATGGTGACGTGGTCGGCACGCGCCTTGGCGACGCCCGCCGCCACCGTGCCGACGCCGATCTCCGAGACCAGCTTGACGCTGACCCGGGCGGCGGGATTGGCGTTCTTCAGGTCGTGGATCAGCTGCTTCAAATCCTCAATCGAATAGATGTCGTGGTGCGGCGGCGGCGAGATCAACCCGACGCCGGGCGTCGAATGGCGCACCCGGGCGATCACTTCGTCGACCTTGTGGCCCGGCAGCTGGCCGCCCTCGCCGGGCTTGGCGCCCTGGGCCATCTTGATCTGCAGGTCGGTGGCGTTGACCAGGTATTCGATCGTGACGCCGAAGCGTCCGGAGGCCACCTGCTTGATCGCCGAGCGCATGGAATCGCCGCCGGGAAGCGGTCGGTAGCGGATCGCCTCCTCGCCGCCCTCGCCACTGTTGGAACGGCCGCCCAGGCGATTCATGGCGATCGCCAACGTGGTGTGCGCCTCCCAGGAAATCGAGCCGAAGCTCATGGCGCCGGTCGAGAAACGCTTGACGATCTCGGCCGCGGGCTCGACCTCCTCCAGCGGCACGGGGGTATCGGGATACTCGAATTCGAAAAGGGCGCGAAGATTGCGGATCTTCTTGTCCTGGTCGTTCATCCGCCGGGTGAATGCGCGGAACTTGGCCTGATCGCCCGAACGCGCGGCATGCTGCAGGAGCGCCACCGTCTCCGGCGTCCAGGCGTGCTGCTCGCCGTTCAGGCGGTAGGCGAGGTCGCCGCCGACGTCGAGGGCGTTGCGGTAGGAGAGTACGCCGCCATAGGCGATGGCGTGGCGGCGGACCGCCTCATGGGCCACCTCGCCGATGCCGATACCGCCGATCGCGCAACGCGTCCAGGTGAAGTAACGCTCGAGGAAATCGTCGGAAAGACCCACCGCATCGAAGATCTGCGCCCCGCAGTAAGATTGATAGGTGGAGATTCCCATCTTCGACATGACCTTGAGGACGCCCTTGTCCACCGCCTTGACGTAGCGCTGGTGCAGTTCCTGTTCGGCGATCTTCTCCGGCAGGGTGGCGCGCATTTCCGAAAGCGTGTCGAAGGCGAGATAAGGGTTGATCGCCTCCGCGCCGTAGCCCGCCAGCAGGCAGAAATCGTGCACCCGGCGCGCTTCCCCGGTCTCCACCACCAGGCCGACGGAGGTCCGCAGCCCCTCGCGGATCAGGTGGTGGTGGATGCCGGCGGTCGCCAGCAGGGAGGGGATCGGGATGTTGTCCGCATCGACGCCGCGATCGGAGAGGATCAGGATGTTGTAGCCCCGTTCCACGACGCTGGTCGCCCGCTCGAACAGGTCGTCCATCGCCGAGGCCATGCCCGCCGCGCCGTTCTCGGCCGGATAGGTGATGTGGAGGGTATAGGTGCGGAAGCCGTGGTCGACGTGGTTCTCGATCTGGCGGATCCGCTCCAGGTCCAGGTTGGTGATGATCGGCTGGCGCACCTCGAGCCGCTTCTTGGTGCCGGCATCCCCCTGGTCCAGCAGGTTCGGCCTGGGGCCGATCAGCGACACCAGCGACATCACCAGCTCTTCGCGGATCGGGTCGATCGGCGGGTTGGTGACCTGGGCGAAGCATTGCTTGAAATAGTCGAACAGCAGTTTCGGGCGGTCCGACAGCACGGCGAGCGGGGTGTCGCGGCCCATGGCTCCGACCGGATCCTGCCCGGTCAGGCCCATCGGCGAGAGGAAGGCGCGGATATCCTCCTGCGTAAAGCCGAAGGCCTGCTGGCGGTGCAGCAGGGTCTCGGGGTCGGGCGCCATGGGACCGATCTCGTTCGGCAGGTCCTCCAGCTGGATCTGGGTGCGGTCGAGCCACTCCTGATAGGGGTGCGAGGCGGCGAGCTGGGCCTTCAACTCTTCGTCGCCGATGATGCGGCCTTCTTCCAGGTCGATCAGGAACATCTTGCCCGGCTGCAGGCGCCAGCGCTGGGTCACGTCCTCGTCGGCCACCGGCAGCACGCCGTCCTCGGAGGCCATGATCACCAGGTCGTTCGCGGCCACCACGTAGCGCGCCGGGCGCAGGCCGTTGCGGTCGAGCGTCGCGCCGATCTGCCGCCCGTCGGTGAAGGCGATCGCGGCGGGGCCGTCCCAGGGCTCCATCAGGGCGGCGTGGTATTCGTAGAAGGCGCGCCTCGCCGGGTCCATCAGCGGATTGTTCGACCAGGCCTCCGGGATCATCATCATGGTCGCGTGCGCCAGCGAATAGCCGCCCGCCACCAGCAGCTCCAGCGCGTTGTCGAAAGTCGCGGAATCCGAGGCGCCGTCGCCGATCACCGGCCACAGCTTGTCGAGATCCTCGCCGAGCACGTCGGAGGCCATGGTGTGGCGGCGCGCCGTCATCCAGTTGATGTTGCCGCGCACGGTGTTGATTTCGCCGTTGTGGCAGAGAAAGCGGAAGGGCTGCGCCAGGCGCCAGGAGGGGAAGGTGTTGGTGGAGAAGCGCTGATGTACCAGCGCCAGCGCGCTTTCCATCCGCTCGTCGTTCAGGTCGTGGTAGTAGACCTCCAGGTTGCCGGAGAGCACCATGCCCTTGTAGGCGATGGTACGCGACGACATGGTGGCGATGTAGAACACCTCCGGATCGATCCCGGCCGCGCGGCTTCGGCCGTGGGACTGTTTGCGGATGACGTAGAGCTTGCGCTCAAAGGCGTCCTGGTCGGCGATTTCCGGCCCCCGCGCGATGAAAACCTGGCGGATCCTGGGCTCGTCCCGCTTCACGCTTTCGCCGAGGCAGGAATTGTCCACCGGCACGTCGCGCCAGCCGAGCACCGGCTGGTCCTCGGCTCGAGCCGCCGCCTCGATGCAGGCCTCGCAGACCGCCGCCGTTGCCTCGTCGCGGGGTAGGAAGATCATGCCGACGGCATAGCTGCCCTCGGCCGGGAGATCGATGCCGTTTTCTCCGGCCACGCCCCGCATCAGCCGGTCGGGCAACTGAATCAGCAGGCCGGCGCCGTCGCCCGCCAGCGGGTCCGCGCCGACGGCGCCCCGGTGGTCGAGGTTGACCAGGATTTGCAGGCCCTGGCAGATGATCTCGTGGCTCTTCACGCCCTTGATGTTGACGACGAAGCCGACGCCGCAGCTATCGTGCTCCAGCGTCGGATCGTAGAGGCCGCCGCTCCGCCTGATATCGCTTCGCGTCATCTATTCCCTCTCCGCCCCGCCCACTCGGCTACAATCGGGCGCCATCAATAGCCGCCTGGGCACGTTTCTTCAATGTCGAGGAACCCGGGCGCCATTATAGAGGAGAGAGGCGAGATGTCGGAAAAGATCGGTTTCATCGGCCTGGGCGCCATGGGCGGACCCATGGCCGCAAACCTGGCGAAGGCCGGCTTCGCGCTCACCGTGCTCGACCTCGACGCGGCCAAGGTCGCCCGCCTGACGAGCCTCGGCGCCGAGGCGGCCGACAGCGCGCAAGCGGTCGCCCGGGCATCGGCCAAGACGATCGTCATGGTCGAGACCACGGCCCAGGCCGAGGCGGTGATCCTGGGCGAAAACGGCATCGCCCAGGGCGCGGTGGCGGGCAATACCGTCCTCTGCATGTCGACCATCGATCCCCTGGCGGCCAAACGCATGCACGACATATTGGCCGAGACGGGGGTCCGCTTCCTCGACGCGCCGGTCAGCGGCGGCACCGTCCGGGCCGAGGCGGGCGAGCTTTCGATCATCGCGGGCGGCGCGGAGGAGGTGTTCGAGGATTGCCGCCCCGCCTTCGAGGCGATGGCCGCCAATCTCTTCCACGTCGGCGATGTGGGTCAGGGCCTGGCCATGAAGCTCGCCAACAACCTGTTGGTCCAGGTCGGCACCGTCGCGGTCGCCGAGGCCCTGGTAATGGGTGCCAAGGCCGGCCTGGATCCGAAGAAGATGTATGAGGTGATCCGCGTCTCCACCGGCACCAGCTTCGCTTTCGAATCCCGCGCGCCCCGCATCCTGGAGGGCGATTTCGAGCCGGGCGGCACCGTCGACATTTCCTACAAGGACATGGAGCTGGAGACATCCTTCGCCAAGCAACTGGGCGTTCCCCTCCTCCTCGCCAACGTCGCCCAGCAGGTCTACGAAATGGCGAAGGGCGCCGGCTACAACAAACAGGACGGCGCCTCGGTGGTGAAGCTCTACGAGAACCTGGCCGGCATCCAGCTTGGCCCGAGGTAGGTCCGCCTCACCCGCCCGCCAGGTCGACGACGTGGACCGCCTCGCCGAGCGCGGCTCGGGCGATCTCGACCAGATGGCGATGGTGGGTGAGGAACAGGACCTGAGTCGCGCCCGCGAGTTGCGCCAGAACGCCGAAGCCGGCCTTGGCCCGCTCGTCGTCGAAATTGACGAAGAGGTCGTCGGCGACAAACGGCAGCGGGTTCGCCCGCTCGAGATAATCCTCGATCGCGGCGACGCGCAGCGCCAAGTAGAGTTGGTCCGCCGTAGCCGTGCTCATTCCCGATACGGGCACGCGCTCGTCATCGCGGCGGCGACCGATCAGCCGGGCCCTGTCCTGCTCGTCATAATCGATGTCGAGGCCGGAAAATTCGCCGCCCGTGATCGTGGCGAAATGGCCGGCCGCGCGCTCGCGTAGCGGGGTTTGCTTCTCCCGAAGATAGCGGTCGATCGACCATTGCAGCAGGATGGCGGCGGTACGAGCCCGGGCATAGCCGGCGGCCGCCTCGCGCATCTCGGCCAGCGCCTCCTGCCGTAGCGCCTCGGCGCGCGCCGCCGCGTCGCCGCCACCGACGCCACGGAAGGCTTCCCGGGCGAGCGTGCGGGCGTCGCTCGCCTCGCTCGAACGTTCCCCCAATTCCGAGAGCCCGGCTCGCACGGTCTCTTCCCGCGCGGCGACATGGTCGATGTCGACGCCGGCGCATTCACGTTCCAGATCTTCCACGGCGAGGCCGTCTCCCTCGCGCTCCAAGACGGCGAGCGTCGCCTCCAGATCCGCCCGCAAACGGCGTAGCGTGTCGGATCTCTCGATCGCCGCTTTCAGTTCGTCGACATCCCTCGCCGATACAATCGCTTTGAGTCGATCCAGCCCCAATTGCGCCGTGGCCCGCCCTCGTTCCAATTCCGCGATCTGTATTCGTAGCCGCTCGACATCGGCGTTCGCGTTCCGTTCGCGCTCTTGCAGACGGAGCGCCTCGCCGAGGCGTTGTTCCAAGACTCGCACGGCTTCCCCGCTCGGAGTGCCGGCGAGATCGGCCGCCACCTCCGCCGAGACCTCGTCCACCGCCCGAGCGAGGTCGTCGGCATCGCGCTCGATCTTGGCGATACGGTCGTGGCGGAGAGAGTTGATCCGGGCGGTGAGTTCCCGCATGCGTTCCACGATATCCAGTTGGGCCTCGACCGCCGCCGGTTCCAGTTCCGCCGCCAAGCCAAGCGCGACGAGCGCCGCCGACCATCCGCCTCCCCATTCCTCCCACGCCGCCGTGGCGCGGGCGTGTTCCCGCTCTCGTCGCTCCAATTCCGTTCGCGCATCTCCCACCGTCTCCGCCGCCTCCGCCCGCCGTCGGGCCGTCGTCTCATGTTCCCGCTCGACCTCCGCCACGCGCTCGCGCAGCATGGATAGGTCCATGCGGCGCAACGCGACGCCATCCACGTTCAGGGCGTCGAGCTCGGTAGCGAGTGCGCCCGCGGCTCCATCCACCTCGGCCTCGAGATCGGACGATATCCGCGCGGTTTGGAACCCACGCTCCACCGCCTCCAGGATTTCTCCGCGAAGCCGTAGCCACTCGAGCATGCTCTCGGGATCCAACGGCACGATAGCCGCCGCGCCCCAGAGATCTCGCCAGGCTGCCTCCAGCGCCTCGCCCTCCCGGGCGAGCTCGTTCGCACGCTCGCGGAGACGGCCCCCCCGTCCCTCCCGCTCCGCCAGCCCGCGCGCTATCTCGGCAAGGCGCCCGGCCGCCTCCGCCTTGTCGAAACGGCGGTCCGCCGTCGCGTCGGCTTCCCGAACCGCCACCTCGAAACCCGTGATCAGGGTCTCGGGCGTCTCGCCGTGCGCGGCCCAGAGCTCATCCGGCACCGAAGCCCCTTCGACGTGGCCGAGTCTGACCGTTCGCCAGAGTTCCTCTCGCCGCCGCCGCGCCGCCGCCAGAACTTCCTCGGTGACGACGGCCTCCTCGCCCAAGGTGCGTTCGTAGGCAGGGCGCAGGGTATCGAGCTCGCCGTCTATATCCTCGATCCGCCGCGCCAGCTCGCCCGAGCGGCGTTCCCACGCCGCCGCCTTGTCGCGATGGGCGGCGACGGCGGCGGCCGCCGGCACCGCCATGGCGACCAGCGTGTTCACATCCGCCACTCCCGGATGCAGCACGGCGAGAAGCCGCGCCACCCGTTCCCCCGCCTCGGCCGCGTTCCGGCGCGCGAGCGCGAGACCGCCTTCGAGATCGCCACGCTCGCGGATCGATCGAACCACCCTGACCAGCCGCGAGATGTCGCGCGCCTCCGCCATGCCGGCGAGCCGTGCCTCGAGAGACGCCAGCTCGGCTTTGGCTTCCTCCAGCGCCTCCCTCCTGTTAGCGAGGTTCGTCGCCAGTTCGCCGCGTTGGCCCAAACGGGAACGCAGCACGCCGACTTCACCGCGCGGCGCGATGCGAGCGATGAGATCGTCCGCGTCCGTCTCCCGCCAGCCCAGTTCGCCGGCATGCGCGCCGAGCGCCACTTCCGCCACGGCCAGTTCGGCGCGACGCTTCGGCAGGTCCTCGACCTCCTTGCGAATTTCGATCCGGCGCTCGCACAGACGCTCGACATCGCCCGCCCGTGCGACCAGCGCGCCGTCAAATGCCGCCGCCTCGACGGCGCCGCGCGCATCCTGCAACTGCGCGCGAAGGGTATCGACGCGCGCCGTGGCGTCCGCCAACTCGCGCATGGCCTCGGCGTAGTTCCCGTCGGCACCCTCTGGCAGCTCGACCACCTCGCCAAGTGCCTCGATGGCGGCCAGGAGCCCACTTTTCCGCGTCACGTCGTGATAAACCCGACGGACCCGCGCGAGCTGGCGCGCCTCGATCGAGGCCGTCTCGAACTCGCCCAGGACCTCGCCGTGGGCGGCCTCGGTCATGTCGAGATCACGCTTCAACTCCATCCACCGTCTGGCGGTCAGGGTCCCCTCCCGCAATTGCTCGCGGGCATCTTTCAGTTTGTCCTCGGCCTGGGTGAAGCGTCGGTGACCGGCCCGGCGCGGTCCCCAAAGGCCATCGGCCTCGGCTTCCAGGGCGGCAAGGCGCGCGCGCAGTCCGCCGATACCGGTACCGGCGGCAAAGAGCATCCGGCCGACGTCGTCGCTAGCTTCCAGTATCTCCCGCCCGCCCTGTTCCAAGCGGTGGCGATCCAGGCTGAACATCCGCTCGAAAAAGGCACGATCGGCGCCCACCAGATAAGGCCGCAGAGCGGCTTCGCCGCCGGGAAACACCGCCTCGTCGCTATCCAGAAGCGTGTTCACCGTTCCCTTTCGGCGCAATACGTTCACGCTCTCCGCCTCGCCTTCCAGCAGAGCACCGAGCCGCATATCTTTGTATTCATGGAGAAAATTGTAGGGGGAACGGGCCGGCATTCCGAATAGAAGATCGCCGATCGCCGCCAGCGTGGTTGACTTCCCCGCCTCGTTCGCCCCGAAGAGAACATGTAAATCGAGATCGCCCGCCGGCAATTCGACCGTCCGGTCGGTAAAGCGGCCGAAACGCCGGAGCTCGAGTCGCCCGAACCTCAACGACTAGTCCTCCTCTTCCACGGTCAGGCGGGCGACGAGATAGGGGGCGACCCGGCCTACGAGTTCGCCGTGCGCGTCCTCCAGCGCGAGGCGGAGGATCTCGTCTTCCACCTCGGCCTGGGCCTCCTGGGGCAGGCGGCGCACCATTTCGCCGAGTTCGGATCGCACGCGGTCGACGAGGTCGGCGTCGGGTTTCGGAGCGACCTCGCGAAGGATCACGCGGATATCCTCGATTCCCTCCACCCGAGCCGTGCCGTCCCTCGGCGGCTCGGTCGCGACGACGACCTTCTCGACCCAGGCGACCTCCTCGCCGAGACCGAGAGCGAACGCCCGTGCCTCGGCCAACAGGTCGTCTTCCGAGACCAACAGCCGCTCGTGCAGCGGCGTCCGGCCTTCGAGCCGCAGTCGACAGGCGAGGAGACGTCCCTCCGCCCGTTCCATGACGGCGCTTTCCAGTGTTCGGCCGACGGCGTCATGGCCCGCGCGCATGTCGGCGGCCTCGGACATATCGACGGTGGCGAGGTCCCAGCGGACGACGTCGAAGCGCGGCGCGTCGATCGCCCGGACCACGCCGTCCTCGACGCTGACCAGCAGGGCGCCCTTCGGGCCGGCCTCGCGAATGTGGCGGCCCTGAAGATTGCCGGGAAAGGCGACGTGCGGCCGCTCGCGCAGGATCTGGCCCTGGTGCACGTGGCCGAGCGCCCAATAGTCGTAACCTCTATTCACCAGATCGCCCAGGGCGCAGGGCGCATAGTTCTCGTGCCCGCCCATGCCACCGAGCGCCGTGTGCAGCACACCGATGTTGAAAGCGCCGGCCACGGGGCCGGGATAGGCAAGCGCCAAATTTTCCGTCACCTCGCGTTGGCGGAAACTCTGACCATGGAGAGCCACCGGCAGCGAATCGTGCAGGAAGGTCTCCGGCCGGCGGGCGCCGAATGTCTCCACATTGCCGGGCAAGCCCAGGCGCCGCGTGATCTCGTTCTGGGCGTCGTGGTTGCCGTGCAGCAGGTAGACCGGGATCTCCGCCTCGTTCAGCCGGCCCATGGCGGCGGCGAAGAACAGCCCGGTCCGGTAATCGCGCCAATCCCCGTCATAGAGGTCGCCGGCGATGATCATGAAGTCGACGCGCTCGTCGATCGCGAAAGTGATCAACCGTTCGAAGGCCTCGCGCGGGGCGGACCGTATACGCTCCGCCGCCCCGCCCTCCTGCCCCGCGAGACCGCGCAGGGGACTATCGAGGTGGATGTCGGCTGCATGAAGAAAGCGAAACTCGGCCAAGGAGGATGCTCCGCGCGGGCGCACTCGATATCGAGCGTCGAATCGGTCGACGGCCCACAACATCGTAACCCGGAATCGATTCCGCTCATCCGCAAATCAGTCAGCCGAAGGGGGCGGCGGAAGGGCGGTTCGCGGTCTCGCCTGTCGGGAATCACGAAAAGTGACGAAACAAGATCACCGCTGGCGGTGTCAACTCGAAATTTTCATTTATACTCGGATCACTCCAGAACCCGAAAATCCCGGTGCGAGATGATACGGAAATTGTCGGTTATGGTGTCGCGCCAAGTCGTCCACTCTCGTGGCAGGCGTTGCTTGAAGAAGTGATCGATCGCTTTGGTGAAGAGGTCGAAGTTGGCGTAGAACCTGTTGTGGGTCACCTCGCGATGCATGACGCCCCATAATCGCTCGATGGCGTTGAGGTGGGGGGCGTAGGCGGGCTGGAAGATCAGCTTGATGCGGCAACCCGGCCTCTCCAGCCATTGTCGGACCAGGCGGGCATGGTGATAGCGGGCATTGTCGGCGAAGACGTAGATCCGCTTCTTTCCGGGGTTGTCGGCCTCCAGCTTCTCGAACAGCGCGATGGTCGAGGCGGCGTTGATCCGCTCGGCCTGGACCAAGGGGCAGTGGAAATTCTCCAGATTGAGCGCGCCGTGGAGGTTGATGCGCTGGCGTCCCGAGGTCCGCCTCAGCGCCACCTTGTCGCCTTTTTTGACCCAGCCATGGACTGGACGCGACTGGTATTCCGGGTGCACCGCATCGGCGAAGTAGACCACCTCGTCGGCCTCCAGGCCGTTGAGCAACTTGTCATAAGCCTCGATGAAGGCGGCCTGCTCGGCCTCGTCGGCCTGGGCCGGCAGGCTTTCCGGGCGCTTGTATTCGAAGCCCAGGCGATGCATCAGCTTGATGCAGCCGGAATGGCTGTAGATCACCCCCCAGGTCGCCGCGATATGCGCCGCCACCTCGCCCGTGTCGCGGTAAAGCCGTTCGCCCAGATGCGCCGAAAGGTCCGCCTCTTGCTCCCGGCTCAGATGGCCCGGCCCGCCGGGCCAGTCGAACAGCGTCAATTCATCCAGACCGCCCGCGCGGTAGCGCTTGAACCAAGTCCGCACCGTGTCGTCGTCGAGGTAGAGCACCCGCGCCACCTCGGCACAGCTCAGGCCGTCATCCAGCAGCAGAACGGCGTTCGCCCGCCGGGCCACCCCATGGCTCTCGCTCGGGTGCCCCATCACCGCCCTCAGGGGCCCCCGCTCCTTGGCACTCAGAAATCCACCGCGAATCATGCCCCCGAGAAGAATCGATCAACGGCCGGATTGCCAGAGCTTTTTTCGGGTCTCTGAGGAGTCGGGGTATATATCAATTTAAGGGCTTATCCCTTTGAGCCCGGTTTGACGAGATGTTGAGTTTCTGGTGGGCGTCGGCAGCATGTTCGTGTAATGTTCCGTCATGGCCAGCCGCTGGAAATATGACCGCCCCATGTCCCGCGCCGCCTTCGAGGCGCGCTTTCCCGATGAAGCCTCCTGTGCCCGGCATCTCGCCGCCAGGCGCTGGCCCGACGGCTTCGTCTGCCCCGCCTGCGGCCATGACAGGGGCTGGGAACTGAAGCGGCGCCGGGCGAGCTGGGAATGTGCGGCCTGCGGGAAGGAGACCTCGGTGACCGCAGGCACGATCATGCACCGCAGCCACTTGCCCCTGAAGACCTGGTTCATGGCCGTTCACATCGTGACCAGCCACTCGAATGGTATCTCCGCCCTGCAACTCCAGGCCCAGCTCGGGCTCGGCAGTTACAAGAGTGCCTGGCTCCTGCTGCACAAGCTGCGCCGTGCCATGGTCAATCCGGATCGCAGCCTGCTTGAGGACCTGATCGAGATCGATGAGGCCACCCTCCCGTTCCGCACCGCAAAAGACCCGGCCACAGGCGGGCAAGGTCGCAGCCCACAAGGCAAGATGCGCATTGCCGGCGCGGTCGAGCTATCGCCCGAGGGCGAGCCACGCCGCATCCGGCTGGCGCCGATCGGGGATTTCTCCGCGCGCAGCCTTCGTGCCTTCGTTGCCGGAACCTCGGCGCCGGGCGCGCGGGTGATTACCGATGGCTGGAGCGGTTATTGCGGCCTGCCCGACCACGACCACCAGCCCAAGGTCGTCGGTGCAACGCCCGCCCATCTCGTGCTGACGTGGATCCATCGTGTGTTCTCGAACCTGAAGCGCTGGGCGCTCGGAACCTTCCATGGCCTGCGCCGCGCCCATCTGCGCCGCTACCTCGACGAGTTCGTGTTCCGCTGGAACCGCCGCCGCCACACCGCAACGGCTTTCGATACCCTGCTCGGCATCGGCACGCGCCTGCGACCCGCCGACTACCGCGACATCGTCGGACAACACGTCTGATCCCGGCAGGCCGGGCGCCAGCCATCGCCCGCCCTCCGATCCGCCTCAATCGGAGCCGAATACCGGCCCTCCAGTCTGCCTGACAGCACTCGAAACCAACTTCCTCAAGTCCAAAAGCTCCCGCACATCCCCCGGCACGGTCCGAAAACCGTGCCTGGAACGTAGAAGGCCGATCAACATCTGGTGTGACCGGAAGCAAAGGGATAAGCCATTCAATTTATTACATTATTTCCATATATCCCGAATTATCTAAAACCAGCCGCCGACTCGTCATTTCTTGTCGAAAAGCCGCCCGTTCCCGGGCGGATTCCGCCCCGCGCGGTCGATCGAGGCGCGTGGCCGGTCGCCGTTCGGCCCGCCGCGTCCGCCGCCCGGCCGCGGCCGACTTCGCCAGCGATCAGCTCGTGGCACCGGCGCCTGGCCGCGGCGTCGCCGGGCCTGGTGACGACGGCGCGGGGCCGGGTGTCTTTTTGGCTCCGTCGGTGGGGATATGCGGTGGCGGCGGCGGCGGGCAATCGGCATGCGGTGCTCGAAGGGCTGGAGCGCGCCGCCGGGATCACAAACAAAGGGGTCGGCATTTATTCTCGCTGGTGGAAGTGGTGCGCTTGTAATCTGAATCCGCCAAGGTCAATTCACAATTCAAGACCGCGCGGGCACCTTCGTCCCGGCGGAGGGTTATTGTTTGCGGTAGGGTTGCGGGGCCGGCCAGGCCGGCGAGCGAGCGGGAGCGGCGATACCGTGCCGAGCGAGATTGTCCAGGATGTGACCGGCAAAGCGCCCGGGCGGCGGGCGTCACGCTCGGCGACCTTTTCGTGCTCCAGGTCGCCCGGACGCCGGAACGGATCGCGGTGGTCGACGCCGAAGGCGGCCTCACTTACGAAGCCTTCAACTGGCGGGTCAATCGGCTGGCGCACGGCCTCGCCCGGCTCGGTATCCGGCGGGGCGACAGGCTCGGGATCCTTTCGGAGAACCGGGCGGAATACGTCGAGGCGCTGTTCGCCGCCGCCAAGCTCGGCGTCATCCTGGCGACATTTAACTGGCGGCTGGGCGAGGCGGAACTCGAGGCCTCGATCGCCGTCTCGACGCCGCGCCTGATACTGGTCTTGCAGCGCCATGGCGAGACGCTCGCCCGCCTCGAGCACGGCGCCGAGACGGTGATCGCTTTCGGCGACGATTACGAAGCCCGTCTCGCCGCCGCGCCCGAGGACGAGCCGGAAGCCGAGGTCGGAATCGAGGACGGCATCCTCATCATCTATACGAGCGGCACCACCGGGGCGCCCAAGGGCGCCGTCATCAGCCACCGGGCCGAGATCGCGCGCCTCAACGTCGCGCGGATCTCCTATGGCCTGACCGGCGAACTCACGGCACTCGCCTGGACGCCGATGTTCCATGTCGCCTCCGCCGGTCCGGTGATCGGCGCGCTCTGTACCGGCGGCAAGGCGGTGCTGATCGACGGCGCGGACATCAACCAAATCCACCGGGCCATTCGCGAGGAGCCGATCTGGTGGCTGGTGCTGATCCCCGGCATGTTGGACCAATTGGTCGAGGCTCTGGAAGCCGAGCCGATCATCCCCCGGGGCGTGACCTTGGCCGGCGCCCAGGCCGACCTGCTGCCGCGCCACCTGATCGGCCGGGCGAGCGGCCTGCTCCGCGCGCCCTTCTGGAACACATTCGGGTCCACGGAGTACGGCCTGCCGCTCGCCTCCGCCAACTGGTTCCCGCCGGGCGAGGTGCCGGAGCGGCTGACGAAGACCCAGGACATCATGAACCGGATTCGCCTGGTCGACGCCGAGGATCGCGAGGTAGCGCCCGGCGCCCCCGGCGAGGTCGCGGTCCGGAGCGCCTCCCTCTTCAGCGGCTATTGGAACGCGCCCGAGGTCAACGCGGCGGAGTTTCGCGGCGGTTGGTTCCACACCGGCGACATACTGCGCCGCAACGCCGACGGCGGCCTGGATTTCGTCGACCGGGCCAAATACATGATCAAGTCCGGCGGCGAGAACATCTATCCGGCCGAGATCGAGGCGCTGCTGCTGGCCGACCCCCGGGTCGACGAGGCGGTGATCATCCGCCGCGCCGACCGGCGCTGGGGCGAGGTGCCGACCGCCTTCGTCGCCAGCGACGATGCAAGCCTGACGGCCGACGCCTTGGACCAGATCTGCCGCGCCAACCTCGCCGGCTACAAGCGGCCGAAAGAGTTCCGCTTCGTCGCCCTCGACGCCTTCCCCCGCTCCACCGCCGGCAAGATCCAGCGCCACCGGGTCGAGGCCTGGCTGGCACCCGAGGACCGCCCCTCCGGCAGCGACATCACCGGCGACCGCCACGAGCGGGAGTGAGGTAGTATCGGCCCGACGACGAGCGGGAGAAATGCGATGCGTGAAATTTGCCGGGGGCTGGAATTTCCCGAGGGGCCGATAGCGATGGCCGATGGCTCGGTCCTGCTGGTCGAGATCAGGGCGGGAACCTTGACGCGGATCACCGCCGAGGGAAGCCACGAGGTGGTGGCGCGGTGCGGCGGCGGGCCGAACGGCGCCGCGATGGGCCCCGACGGGCGGATCTACATCTGCAACAACGGCGGCTTCGTCTGGATCGAGGATGGACCGTTCCTGCGCAACGGCGACGTGCCGCCCGACGACTATACGAGTGGCAGCATCCAGGCGGTCGACCTCGCCACCGGCGCGGTCGAGACGGTCTATACGGCGTGCGACGGCCGGCCGCTCAATGGTCCGAACGACATCGTCTTCGACGCAACGGGCGGCTTCTATTTCACCGATCTCGGGCGGCGGCGCGACCGGCTGATGGACCGGGGCGCCGTCTATTACGCCCGGCCCGACGGAAGTTCGATCCACGAGGTCGTCTATCCGATCGACACCCCGAACGGCATCGGCCTCTCGGCCGACGAGAAGGCGCTCTATGTGGCGGAGACGGGCGGCGCCCGGCTTTGGGCCTGGGATGTCGAGGCACCCGGCAGGCTCGGGCCGGCGCCGCACCCCCTCTTCCCCGGCCGCCTGCACTTCAGCTTCCAGGGCTACGAGAAGCTCGACTCCCTGGCGCTCGATAGCGAAGGCAACGTCGTCGTCGCCACGCTCGGCACCGGCTGCGTCAGCGCGATTTCACGCGACGGCATCCTGCGCGCGAGCGTGCCGGTACCCGAGTTCGACATCATGGTGACCAACGTCTGCTTCAGCGGCCCGGACCTGCGCACCGCCTACATCACCTCCGGCGGCCTCGGCATCCTCTACGAAATGCAATGGCACTGTCCGGGCCTGCCGCTCAACTTCCTGAACAAATGAGGGCAGCGCCCGCTATTTCTCCAAGGCGCGGCGCACGGTGAGGTAGATCCTCGTCCAGTCGTCGCGGCCGTGGCCCTGGGCTTGCGCGGTGGCGTAGGTCTGGCGGGCGAGCGCGCCGACGGCGGCCGGCACGCCGAGGCGGCCGGCGAACTCCAGCGCCAGGCCCATGTCCTTGTCCGCGAGGTCGACCATGAAGCCCGGCTAGAGATTGCCGGCGAGAACCTGGCTCGGATAGGTGGTCGAGAAGTGTCCGCGCCCCGCCGTGGTGCCGTTCATCACCTCGCGCGCGACCTCGACGTCGAGGCCGCTCGCCTCCGCCATCACCAGCGCTTCGGCCGAGAGCACGTTGAGCGCGATGGACATGTAGTTGTTGACGATTTTCATCCGCGCGCCCATGCCGACCGCGCCGCAGTGGACGACCTCCGAGCCCATGCATTCCAGCACCGGCCGCGCGCGCGCGACGTCCTCGGCCGTGCCGCCGGCCATGATCAGCAATTCGCCCGAGACGGCATGGACCGAAGTGCGGCCGACCGGCGCGTCGACCATGGCGATGCCCTTCTCGCCCAAGCCGGCCGCGATCTCGTCGGTGTCCATCGGCAGGATGGTGCTCATGTCGATATAGAGCGCGCCCGCCTCGATGCCCGTGGCGATGCCGTCCTCGCCGAAGACGGCCTGCTTCACATGGGCGCCCGCCGGCAGCATGGTAATCACCGCGTCGGCGCCCTTGGCCGCGTCGGCCGGCGAAGCGGCGGCATGCGCGCCGTCGGCTTGAATCGCACCCAGCGCCTGGCCGCTCAGGTCGTAGGCGCGGACCGCGTGGCCGCCCTTCATCACGTTCCGCGCCATCGGCGCCCCCATCACGCCGACGCCGACGAATCCAACCGTGGTCATGATCGCAACCTCCCTCTCCGGCGCGGATGGACGCGCGGGCGCACTGTAGCCGTCGCCGGCGCGCGCCGGTAGCCGCGCCGTCTCGGAGGCCGAACATCGTCCGGGGACACGTCCCACGATGGGATGAACCGCCCGATGCGTCGTTCACGATTTCACCGAGAGACGCCGTTGCTGGGACCGTGGATAGCACCGAGTTCTACTCGGCCAATTTGCCCGCGCGATGGATTGCCTCTACCTTGTGTTCTGGAACTGGCTTGGATGCGGCTTCGGCCGTATCACTCGAAAATTGGCATGAGCGCCTGCACTCGCCGCCAGGCGAGTGACGATGAGCGGTCGATGATGCGACCGCGATGGACGGTGGCGCCGATACCTGTCGCCTTGTGCGGCATTCCGTCCGTGATCGCGCCCATCAGTGCGCTGTCCACCGTCGCCTTGCCATTCATCTCAACGTGAGCGATCGACGCCACGGTGGCGCGGTGGTTCATCGCGTCAGCCGGCAGGCCCGGCTTGGCGGCGGATAATCGCAGTGAGGAGTCATCAAGTGACGGATGAGCGGAAGGCATCCCGACGAACGCCGATGGACGTGGTCGGAGGCGAGAGTACCTCTTTCCACCGTCCGTCACGTCATCTCCGCCGTGTCGCTTCGGTAACATCTAGTTCGAGACCGTGACAAAAGACTCCTCAACCAGCCGACTCGTCCGAAAACTGTGAACGTCGGTACGGCTGTCGACGCGAGAGATCGCCGCCATTCAAGGCGTGCAGGGGCGTCCACAGTCGTTCGCCGCCGGCAGCGACCTGATCACCGCGGGCCGTAGAAGCCGCAGCATTCGCGTCATCGAGGACGGCTGGGCCTATCGCTATACGCTTCTGCCCGACGGCCGCCGGCAGGTTATCAACTTCGTGCTCCCGGGCGACATCACTGGTTTCAACGAGAGCTTTTTCGGCGAACGGGACTATTCCGTGACGACGCTTACACCCGCCCGCATTGTACCGATCGCGCCACATCGCATGATGCGGCTGTACTCGGAGTACCCGAGACTCGCCGCCGCCCTCGCTTGGTCCGTCGCGCGCTACGAGTCCATGCTCGTGGAACAAATCGTGCGGCTCGGGCGCCGAAACGCTTTCGAGCGCATCGCTCACTTTCTGTTGGAATTGCACAAGAGGCTCCAGGCGGTCGGATTGGCGGGCGAGGACAGCTACCGGACGCCACTCACCCAGGAGATACTGGCCGACACCCTTGGATTGAGCGTCGTCCATGTGAACAGGACGCTGGGGCGCCTGAAACGACAGGGTCTGGTCTCGATGTCCGATGGGCGTGTCGTGCTGCGTGACATCACCGCCCTGGCCACCATTGCCGACTTCGATGCCGGCTACCTCCTTTGACGATGTCCGCCGGCGACCGCCGATGGGCCCCGATCGCCAGGCGCCGCGGACTTAACCTATGTAAATGACCGGCCACATGCCGTCGGCGATGATGTGACCCTCGATTTCCCGCACTCGATCGCGCGCGGTGTCCAGGTCGGCATCGCGACCCCCGGTCCATCCCGACGGGGACGGCGTTTCAACTTGCGGGAATGACGGTTCACGAGACGCTGCCGGCTCGATGCTCGCCGAAGCGATGCTGTTTCGACCCGCCGGAGTGGGCGTGGGCTTGGTGATTGACCGGCAGAGGAAGGCGTATCGAGTGATGTCGTTCAAGCAAGCCGATTCGTCGACGCGCGTCGTTCAGCTTCTTCCGCATCGAATTAGGACGGCGCGCATGCGTTCGGAGCTGACGCGATCACAGCTCGCTCGGCGCATGCAAGTGCGAACGCGGGTTGTCGCCGCCTGGGAGCGGGGCGACCGTCAACCGACAACCGAAAATGTTGTCGATTTGGCTCGTGTTCTCTCGCCGGCGTTCGGGGCCGCGCGCGTTTGGCTCCGTTCAGCCGGCCACCAGCCGACGCAATACGATCGAAACACAATGGAGAGTACAGATGACGAGCGAGGCCGCGTATCAAGACATTAACGAAGCCAAAGCGAGTATGGATCATATCTACAACCAGCCGGATCCGAGAGGCTATTTTCGCGAACTGAGAAAGCTCGACTACGGCATCCCCGGTGCCGCCAAGCCGATCTTTCAAAATCTCATCTCGCATCTCAGACGACACCGAGACGACACGGTTCATGTCCTCGATCTCGGGTGTTCCTACGGTGTCAACGCGGCGCTGCTCAAGCACGACATGTCGATGGAAGATCTTTACGATCATTGGGGCCAACCGGGACTGTCGGATGCCACGCCGGAGGAACTCGTCGCATACGATCGGCGCTTTTTCGACAGCCTCGACGATACCGACGACATCGAAGTCGTCGGTTTGGATCAAGCCAAGAATGCCATCGGCTTTGCCGAGGACACCGGGCTGTTGGACGCGGGGTTCGCTATCGATCTCGAAGCCGAACCATTGCCGTCGATGGCGGTGGCGGATCTGGCGCCGACCGACTTGATGGTGTCTGTATCGCACCCGGTTCCTTGGACACAAGTTTGTCTCATGCGGCGGGCCTGAGTGACATCGCGGTGTGCCACGCCTGACGAGCTTGAGCGGGGCTCAGGTAGCCGTTCTTCTCCACGATCCACTGGGCATTGTACTGTTCGACGAACCCGCGGACGGCGTTCCGCAGCTCCGCGATGTTGCGGTAGATGCGGCCATGGATGATCTGTTCCTTGAGCGTGCGATTGAACCTCTCGGCGACGCCGTTGGTCTGGGGCTGTTCGACGAAGGCGTAGGACGGCTGGATGCCCCAGAACTTGATCTGGTTGGTGAAGTGGTCCGACAGATACTGGGAGCCGTGATCCATCCGCAAGGCCAGCCCCCGCGCCGCACCGGCGGAGGTCGAGGCATACAGCCTCGCAAGCCCCATGGAGATCGGCTGAAGGGCGGCGAAGCGGTCGCCTCGCTTGCACACATGCCAGCCGACGCACTCGGCGTTCCAATGCTCGATGGCGGTGAATATCCAGCCCCAGCCGTCGTCCACCGTGAACACCCGAACGCCGTCCGTGCCCCACATGAGGTTGGGGGCATGGGTGATGATCTCACCGACATGGGGATTTCCGCCACGGCGGCGGCAGCGATGGGGCGAGAGCAGGTTGTTCTCGCGCATCACCCGGAGCACCCGCTTGCGGGAAACACGGATGCCACGACAGACCCGAAGCCGAGCCCAGACCTTGCGGTGTCCCTCGCCCTCCCAGGGGGATGCCTCCAGGTCGGCCTCGATGGCCACCAGCAGAGCCTCGTCCGAGATCGAGGGCTTCGGTCCCCGGCGCTTTGCTGGTGGGCGCTCAGCGGTGGCCTGCTGCCGGGATTTCATGGCGTAGAACGAGGAACGGGCAAAACCCCAGGCCGCACAGACCCGCTGGAGGCCGTAGGCCAAACCCGTGCCGGGAGAGGTGGCGGCACTCATCGCCGCGACCTCCGCCGCCCCAAAGGGCCGGACGTCTCCGTCTTGGCCTCCAGCAGTTCCACCTGCATGATCAACTCCCCGATCCGCTTCATGGCGATGTCCAGTTCCGCCTTTACCGGATCGCCCTTGCGTTCCTTGAGCGAGGCATCGATCCCGGCGATCGCCTTCTCACGCCACTGCTCGAGCCGGAAAATCTCCACGCCCAACTGCCGCGACAAAAGTTCCACCGGCTCGCCACGCAAAAGCCGCAGGGCAACCTCACGCTTGCGCGTCACCGTCCACCGCTGGCCAAGTCCCAGCGGGCCTGCCGGCGAAACCTGGCCGGGGGAAAACGTGGACGAGCCAAGCTCGCCCTCGTTTACCACAGGCCCATCAACAGCAACTTTGTTTTCAAAATTGTCGGTCATGTTCCGGTCCTCCTTGGACACTTCGATTAAACCAATTCTGTGTCCAAGGAAATCGGGTCCGACTCACGACTTGATGGTGTCGACCGGATGCGTCGGCTACGTGACCGAGAAGAGCTTCGAACGCTTGATGCCGGCGGTGACGAAGGGTGAGGCGCCGTGGCTCGCGAACTTCGTGCTTCGGTTGTTTCCGTTCGATGCCATCAAGGAAACCTTGGAAGAACAAGGCTACGTGACGGAGAAGCTGGAGGGCATGACCTTCGTGCAACGGCGTTTTGCATCTACTGACGAGCAGGCGCGGGTGCTCGAACAGCTTCAGGAACTCGGCATCGATCCCACTGGAAAAGAAAGCGAGGGGCATCTCCTGGCGGAGTTCTATCTCTCCCGCCCGTACGCGGACGCCATACGGCAGCCCATGGACCAGCTCGCGTTGGTCTGACGGCAAAGCGCCGATCAAATCGAGACGCGGTCGGCCGTCCACATGCCGGCATTCGCCAGGATCAATTCGGGATCTTCGTACTGCTCTCGCAACAGAGCCTCGTAAACTCGGCCCTCGCTTTCGCGAGTCCGGTCTTCCATCACTCCGGCATACGAAACCAAGGCTTGGCGAAGAGCATCGACCGTACCGCTGCCTTCATCGAATTGCACCTTTTTGCGCCAGAGGATGTCGGCCGGTAGCAGATCCTCGCAAGCCTTGCGCAAGATCCATTTCTCCGTCGTCTCCTCGCTTCGCGAAGCGACCATTCGCATCTTCAGGGACGCCGGGATCGACTGCGCGAAGGCGATCAGGTCCCGATCGAGGAAGGGCGTGCGGGCTTCCAGCCCCTGTGCCATGGAGACTCGGTCCACACGCTGGAGATTGATGTTGTGCATGGTGCCGAGCGCCCGCGTCAGTTCGTCGGCGAGGGCGCGCGGCTTGCGGGCATAGGCGTGATGATAGTCATAGCCGGCGAAAAGCTCGTCCGCGCCCTCGCCAGTCAGCACGGCCTTCACGTGCCGGCGCGCCAACACGCTCGCGAAGTGGGTCGGCAGGGCGCTGCGCACCAGATCCACGTCCGCGCTTTCCAGATGGTAGATCACGCGAGGCAGCGCCTCGGCCAAATCGTCGGGCCCGAAGGCCAACTCGTGGTGGTTGGAGCCGATATGCCGCGCCACCACCCGCGCGGCGGCGAGATCGGGGCTGCCCTGGATGCCGACCGAGAAGGTCTTGAGCGGCCGGTCGATGGCATCCGCGGCGAGCGCCGCGATCACCGAGGAATCGAGGCCGCCGGACAGGAACGCGCCAACCTCGGTGTCCGCGACCATCCATTTGCGGACCGCCGCTTCGAGGATGAGACGCAGCTCGCGCCAGATCGGTTCAGGATCTTCTCCTGGTGCTAGGTCGGCGGCGCCATGGGGCAGCCGATACCATTCGCGATGGCCGTCGACACTGTCGAAGAGCGAGCCGGGGTCGATCGACTCGACTTCGTCGAAACCAAGTCCGTCGAACGCCTTCAACTCCGAGGCGAACGCTAGGCCATCGCCAATGCGCGCCATGAACAGCGGCTTGATGCCCAGCGGATCGCGCGCGGCGATGATCCGCTCGGGCGTCGCCAGGACGAAGGCAAACATGCCGTCGAGCCGCTGGATCCAACGCGGCTCGTTCGAACGGTACAGATGGAGAATCGTCTCGCTGTCGCTCTCGGTCGCAAAGGCGCTCTCTCCGAGAATGGCGCGAAGATCGGCGTGGTTGTAAATCTCGCCATTGGCGACGAGGTTATCGTTGGCGCGGCAGATCGGCTGGGCGCCGTCATCGATGCCGATGATCGATAGGCGGCAGTGCGCCATGATGGCCGGAACCCTGGGCGCCCGACTCACCCGGACGTCGTCGGGACCGCGATGCGCGATCTTTTCGATCATCCGTCGGGCGAGCGCCGGATCACCGATCTTCCAAAGACAGACTAAACCGCACATTGGCACCCCGCGGAAAGGCGACGCCCGGACGGGGCGAAGGTGAAGCAAGACATCGCCCGCCGCCGCGCGCCCATGGTCCCATGTTCACGGTGCGCTCCGATCGTCACGGTTCGAGCCGCGAAACTCGAGGGAATGACCGCGCGGGCGACACTCAATCAGCTTGCTCGCAACGTCAACCCCGAATTGGGCATAAAGCGGCCGGACCCGAGGGAGCCGTGTGAGAAGGAGCCGGACAAAGTGACAGTGCCCACCCGGGTTCGCATGGTCGTGAACGAACCGTCTACCTCCGCCATGCACCCTCCGCTCAAGCCGAGAGGCGTTCTAACGCGGATGTATCTCGTGCTCTACGAGGGGCGTCGACGGGAAAAATGGGTCAAAAGGACTCCTTCGGCATTGCCTGATGTCACGCGGACTCTCGGGGGTGGTTCGGACGCCCGGGGACGATACAGAAGTATCTCCAGCCTCTCGGCCCGCGTCGAAGTTCATGCCGTGAGCCGCCGCCGCCGCGCCCGCGAAGACGTCGCGCTTTTCGTCGGCCGACGCGGCGGCCGCGAGGCGCTTGAAGGCATTCCAGCGGACCTGGTGGCGGCACCAGCGCTTCCGCGCCGGAAAATTCGAGTCGAACATCGAACGCGCGGGCCCGAAGGCCTCGAAGCAGGTCTCGATCCAGGGGCGCCAGCCGGCCGCGACCTCTTCCGAGACCGGCGGCGGGGCGCCGAACTCGACGTGGACGTTCTCGCGCGCGGCTACGCGGGCGATGCCTCGGCGCCAGTCGGCGAAAACCTCCTCTTCGAGCTCGGCCAACCGGGCATCGTCCGGCGCGCGCGCTTCCATGTTCGCGGCCATGGCGCTCTCCTCAACTTTTGCCATGCGCGCGGACGAAGGCCCAGCGCTCGGGCTCGGTGGTGAGACGCCGGTTGCGGTGGCCCTTGCCGTGGGTGTCCTCCACCAGCAGCACGTCGCCCGGCCGCATGACGCGCATCTCCCCGTCACTCACCTCGATCTCGGTCTCGCCGACGAGCCAAAGCACATATTGCCGGCGCGGCGCGGTGTGCCATTGCCCAAGCGGATCGCGCTTCCCCAATGCCTCCGTCACGCGAAACGCGAAGCCTTGCGCCTCGATCACCTCCGAATAGTCGGCGTTGTCGCGATGCTCGATGTAGCCGATTTCCACCTCGTCGAAATGAGACTCGCCCCCTTCGTCGGCCCGGATACGGGTGATCTTCATGTTGTCCCCATTGCTCGAAACAGAACCCGGGGATCATCCCCGTCCTCGATCGGAAGTATCGGCGTCACAGGCATCCCCATTTCGACCGCCTCGGGATCGATGTCGACCAGATTGGTGATCAGGCGGACGCCCGGCGCGTCGGCGAATTCCAGTAACGCGACGATATAGGGCAGCCGTTCGGCCCAGGCGGCATCGAAGCCGTGGCGCACCACGCTCCAGCTGTACACCTTCGCCGTGCCGACCACGGCGCGCCATTCGATCCCGGCGCCCCGGCAGTGCGGACAGCGGGGCATCGGGTACCAGTGAAATCGTTCGCAGGCGCCGCACCAGGGAAAGGCGAGGGAACCCGCCCGCGCCGCGACGAAGAACGGGCGGAAGAGCGGGCCGCCCTGGGCCTTGCTCATCGGCCGAGCACCAGGACGCCGTAGTCCGGCATGGAGAGGCCGCCGACGAGGCCGATCTCGGCATCCGTCACCTGGGCGCGGCCGGCCTCGCCGCGCAGCTGGCGCACCGCCTCGATGACATGCTCGACACCCAGCAGGTAGCTGTAGCTCAGCAGGCCGCCATGGGTGTTGACCGGCAAGCGGCCGCCGATCCGCGTCTCGCCGGCGAGCGCCATCGGTCCCGCCTCGCCCTTTTCGCAGAAGCCGAGGTCCTCGATCTGGATCAGGCAGGAGATCGAGAAGCAGTCGTAGATCTCGGCGAAGTCCACGTCGGCGATCTCGATGCCGGCGGCGCGGAGCGCCTTGCCGCCGGCCTCTCGGACCGCCGGCAAGGTCAGCAGGTCCGGTCCTTGGGTGAAGACGTCGTCGCCCGTGGCCGGCACGGCCGCGTAGCCGACGCCCATGATCTCGACCGGCGGCTTCGGCGCGTCCTCTGCGCGCTCGGCACTGGTCATGACGAAAGCGCCCGCGCCATCCGAGATCAGGCAACAGTCGGGGACGCGGAGCGGATCGGCGATCATCCGAGCCGCAAAATAGTCTTCCCGATTCAGGGGCTTGGCGATCTGCCCGCGACCGTTCAGCAGCGCGCTCTCGCGCTGCGCCACGGCAAGCGCCGCCAAGTGTTCCTCGTCGAGCCCCAGCTCGTGCATGTAACGCCGGGCCCACAGCGCGAAATAGGTCGGCTGCGCGTTGAAGCCGTAGGGTTTTTCATAGGCCATCTTGGCCGGATAAAGGTCGTGGAAGGCATAGGGGCCGCCCGCCCGCGTCCCCCAGTCGACACCGAAATAGCAAAGCACGTTGGTCGCCCGGCCGGAGTGAATCGCCATCTCCGCCAGCATGGGCGCCGCCGCCGTGCCGGCCCCGCCATAGGAGATGGAGGCATCGAACTCGCGCGTCGCCCCCAGCTGCGCGGCGACATAATCGTGGCCCACGGTCGTCGGCATCACCACGCCGTCGCTGACGATACCGTCGATCTCCTCGGGCCGGATACCCGCGTCGGCGCAGGCGGCGAGGCAGGCCTCCACCACCAGCTCGTGCAGGCCCTTCTCCGACCGCCGCGTCGGCACCGTCTCGGCGATCCCGGTAATGGCGATGCCGCGCATAAATCTCTCCCGCTTGTAAATACCCGATCGAACGAGAAGCTGGACGCCAGTCTAGCCGATGAGACACACGAGGCGGAATGTGCCGGCCCGAGGCAAATTGCCAGTGGGGCGGCGCTTGGCTAACCTGATGGGGACGCGCATCGATTTCGGGGGAGGATGGAGTGATGAAAGTCGGGATGGCGCTCAACATGTTGTCCAAGGACGGGCATTCGGACGCCTCGGTCGTCGGCGAACATTTGGCGATGGGCGATCTGGTGGAGCCGCTGGGCTTCGATTCCCTCTTCGCCCTCGAACATCATTTCACCGGCTACGCCATGTCGCCGGCGCCGGCGCAGCTCCTCGCCTATTACGCCGGGCGCACCGAACGGATCCAGCTCGGCACGGCGGTGATTGTCTTGCCCTGGCACGATCCCGTCCGGGTGGCGGAGGAGATCGCGCTGCTGGACATCATGTGCGGCGGCCGGTGCCTCTTCGGCTTCGGGCGGGGGGCGGCGAGCGTCGAGTACGCGGGCTTCAACGTGGCCATGGACGAAGCCCGGCCCCGCTTCGTCGAGGCGGCCGAAGTGGTGACCAAGGCACTCGCCAACGAGGTCTTCGAGCATGAGGGCGAGTTTTTCCAGATCCCCAGCACCTCGATCCGCCCGCGCCCGATCTCGCACCCGGAGCGGCGGTTTTATGCCTCTTCCGTCAGCCCCGAAAGCGCCGAGATCATGGCCCGCATGGGCTTCGGCATGCTGCTGATCATGCAGAACAAGTGGGAGAAATGCGCCGAGGACATTCACCGCTTCCGCGAGATCGCCCAGAGCGTCGGCCACGAGCCCCGGCCGCCGATCGTGCTGACCAACGTCTCCTGCGCCGAGAGTCGCGACGAGGCGCGGGAGCGCGCCACGCATTTTCTGGGCGCCAAGTGGGACTCGATCGATGCCCACTATCACTTCTCGGACGGCCATCTCGCTTCGGTGAAGGGGTACGAATCCTACGGAAAGATGGCCAAGACCTACGCCAAGATGAAGGACGAGGCGTTCAAGCAGTCCGCCAACGAGTTCTATGTCTCGATCCAGATCGTCGGCACGCCAGACGACTGCATCCAGCAGATCGCCGAGCTGCGCCGCGTCTCGGGCCTCGACCATCTGGTGACGGAATTCTCCTTCGGCGGCATGCCGCACCAGGAGGCCGAGACCAACATGCGCCTGTTTGCCCGCGAGGTCATGCCCGTGCTGCAGAACGACGCCGCCTTCCGAGGCATCGTCGAGCCCGCCGCCCTGCCGGGCGTGGAAAAAACCCACGAGGATGTCTTCGCGCCGGCTTGAGGGGTTGAAAATCATTCGACAATTTGGGGGGAAGCCAAATTCGTCATTGCGCGATCGTGGCGATCCCGGCTGTCTCGAGCCCCGCGAAACCGACGATTCTGGTCACGCCGCGCTGATCGCCAAGGCGTTTCGCGCCTCGCGATTACGCTGATCGCTCGCCGTTCGCGGCATCTCGGAAACGATTTCGGCGGGGCGGCCATTCGGGCGTGCACGCTCGCGAACAGGCGCGGATCTTCCGGGGCCCGAGCTGGCAATTCCTCTGCCTGGCCAACGACAGTGGCCGCGCCTGGCCTCCGAAGGCGGCGTCATCGTCAGCGATTGCGGCGGCAACCACGCGAGCTACTCGCGCCGTCGCACCATCCATGCAAACGAGGAATATGATTCCGACACGCTCAGGGCGAGCCGCGACGACTATGACCTGGCCGACCCCTCGCTCCTCGACTCGGTCGACGAGTTCGGCGACGGCATCAACGTGCAGATCCTGACGGTCTTTCCGAATTTCGTGCTGCAACAGGTGGAGAACTCGATCGCCGTGCGCCAGATCCTGCCCAAGGGGCGTTGCGAGACGGAGCTGCTGTGGACCGTGCTCGGCTTCGAGGACGACGACGCGGCCATGACCGAAATACGGTTGAAGCAGGCCAACCTGATCGGCCCCGCCGACTATATCAGCCTGGAAGACGGCGCCGTCGGCGGCTTCGTCCAGCGCGGCATCGAGGGAGCGGGCGGCGCCGCCTCGATCGTCGAGATGGGCGGCGCTGGGGATGAAAGCCAGAAGACCCGGGCGACGGAAGCCTCGGTGCGCGGCTTCTGGCGCGCCTGGCGCCGGGCCATGGGCGAATAGCATGGAAGTGGCGCTGGAGGCCCGGCTGGCGATCGAGGCGCTGAACGCCCGCTACGTGGACTGCCTGGACCAGGGCCGCTTCGAGGAATGGCCGGACTTCTTCACCGAAAACGGCGGCTACAAGATCATCTCGGCCGAAAACCACGGCCAGGGCCTGCCCTTGGGCGTCATCGACTGCCGCGGCCGGGCGATGATGCGAGACCGCATCACCGCGCTGCGCGACGCCAACATCTACGAAGAGCACCGCTACCGACGCATCCTGTCCACGCCGCTGGTGCGCGAGATAGGGGAAGGCGCGATCCGCGCGGAGACCCCTTACCAGGTGACCCGCATCATGCGCGATGGGTCGGCCATGCTCTTCAGCGTCGGGCGTTATCTCGACCGCCTGGTCACCGAGGACGGCCAACTCCGCCTCGCCGAACGCTTCGCCGTCTTCGACAACAAGCGGATCGACACCCTGTTGGTGATTCCGCTCTGAGGCCGCGTCAATCCGCCGCGTCGGCCTTCGGCATCGGTTCCGATACCAGGACGCCCGCCGCCTCAAGGGCATCGATCTCCGCCGCCGGCATGGAAAGGTGGCGGGTCAGGACGTCGCGGTTGTGTTCGCCGAGGAAGGGGGCGCCCTCGGCCGCCGGTTCGGGGAAGGCGGAGAAGCGCAAGGGCACGCCCGGGATCTGGTAGCTGCCGACGATCGGGTCGGTCACGGTGCGGACCGTGCCGCGCTGTTGCAGGTGCGGGGTCTGGATGGCTTGCGCGACGTCCAGCACGGGGGCCACCGGCACCCGCTCGGCCTGCATTTTCTCCAGCGCCACCTGGTCGCTCGTCTGGGCCTGGATCCAGCCCTCGATGATCTCGGCCAAGGGCTCCAGGTTCTCGCGCCGCTGGACGAGGCCGCCGAAACGCGGGTCGTCCGCCAAGTCGTCCCGGCCCATGGCGCGGACCAGGCGCTGCCACATGTCGTCGGAGACGGCGCAGATGAAGAGGAAGCCCTCGCTACCCTTGAAGACGCCGACGGGGGCCACGTGCTGGTGGTGGGAGCCGGAGCGGTTCGGCTGGATGGCGCCGCCGCTGGCGCTCCAGACCTCGACCGAGAGGCTGTGGGAATAGAAATAGAAGTCGATCAGTGCGATATCGAGATACTGGCCCTCGCCGCCCGAGGCCAGGCGGTGATAGAGCGCGCCGTTGACCGCGGCCAAGGCCGAAATGCCGGCGCCGACGTCGCCGATCGCCACGCCCGTCACCGGCGGCGCCTCGCCCGGCTCGCCGATCAGGTGCGTGACGCCGGTATAGGCCTGGGCGATATAGTCGAAGCCCGGCTGGTCGGCGAGCGGCCCCTCCTGACCGAAGGCGGAGATCGAGCACATGATGAGGCGGGGGTTGATCGCATGAACCGCCTCCCAGCCGAGGCCGAGGCGGCCAATCGTGCCGGGCGAGAAGTTCTCCACCAGCACATCGGCCTTCGTGACCAGGCCCCTAACCAGCTCCAACGCCCGTGGGTCCTTGAGGTCGAGGCAGAGGCCGCGCTTGGCCTGGTTCTGTTGCACATAGTAGGCGCTGCGCCCGTCCTTCATGACCGGCATCTGGCGGGCGAAATCGCCCCGGGGGGCGAGTTCCACCTTGATCACCTCGGCGCCCATCTCGGCCATCGCCCGGGTCATCACCGGGCCGGCGATGAACTGGGTGAAGTCCAAGACCGTGATGCCGTCCAGAATGTGCTTCACGCGCCTCTCCTCACTCGCTTCCGCCGGCGGGATAGGGAAACAGCACCTCCCGCGTCGCCATGTCGAAGGGATAAATGGTGTGGTAGGCGCCGTCCCGGTACTGCACCAAGATCGCGGTGACGCCGTCGTTCTGCCCATCCGGGTCGAAGCGAACGTGGCGCCAGGGCATCGGCAGGTCCTCGCCGGGAATGAAGGTCTCGCGCAGCGCCTGGTGGATCGCCTCGGGCTCGCTCGAGCCGGCCCGGTCGATCGCCGACAACAATACGAGGGCGCCGACGAACCCACGGATCGGCGGGTCGTGGATCGCCGTGCCGCCGGAGCGCCGGCGATAATGCGTGTCGACTTCCTCGATCAAGGCCCGACGATCGGCCAGGTCGCTGGCGAAGGGCGCGAGGGAGATGATGCCCTCGGCCAGCGGGCCGAGCGCCGACATCACCGCCGGGTCCATGAAGCCCGCGTTCTGCGCCAGTACGATCTCGGGCGCCCAGCCAAGCTCGCTCACGGTCCGCATCATCAGCAGCGCGTCCTTGGAATAAGCGGTCGGCAACAGGGTCTTGGCCCCACTGCCCATCGCGGTGACGAGCTGGGCGACGAGGGATGTGGTCTCGGCCCGGTAGGCGAGCTTGGCGGCCTCCTCCACGCCCCGCTCATGGGCCAGTTCCGACTGCACCCGGCCGCTCTCGACGCCGAAGGAGGAATCCTCGTGCAGGATGGCGACGGGGGCCGGCGCGGTCCCGCGCCGTTTGGCGAATTCCTCCAGGAAGTCGAACATCACCTTCGAATAGCGGCCGTCATGCGGGCCGGTGCGGAAAAACCAGCGGAAGCCGCGCCGGGTGAGGCCGGGGGCCGAGGACTCGCCGGTGAGGAAGGGAATGCCGGCCCGCTCCGCCGCCGCGCTCGCCGCCGCCGTGACGCTGGAGTGGTAGGCGCCGAGGAGGGCCACCACGCCCTCTTCCGCGATCAGCCGTTCCGCCTCCCTCCGCCCGCGCACCGGCTCGCCGCCCGTGTCGGCGACGACGAGCCTGACCTTGGCATTGGCGAGCCCCGCGAGACCCGCGTTCCGCGCCAGCGGCAATTCGCCGTAATGGGCACCGTTCGCCACGTCGACGGCGGCCTCCACCGCCGCCAGCGCCGCCTTGCCGGCCGCCGCCGAGGAACCGCTCAACGGATAGAGGACGCCGATCTTCACCTCTTCGGCCGCGCGAACCGGATCAGCCGCCAGCAGCAGGGCGACCAGGAGCGCGAGCCCGCCGGCCAGGGCGCGGGCGGGATGGGGGAAACGAGATGTGGAGCCAGACGGCCGCGTCACGGGGCCACCTTTCCAGGCTTGGAGACGCCGCCGGGCGACGGCGTCCGGTCCCGGGCTTAGCACGGGACGGGCGCGCGGGAAAGTCGCGCGGCGCCCCGCTTTCGCCGGCCACCCCGCCGATGCTATCAAGGCCGGCCAAAAGACGAGGAGCGCGCCCGATGATCGATTTCGAACCGTCGCCGGAGCTGGAGGAGCTGAAACAGCGGACGGCGGCGTTCGTCCGCGACGAGATCATGCCGATGGAGGGCGATCCGCGCCAGGACGAGCATGGGCCGACGGACGAACTCCGCGCCGACCTCGTGGCCAAGGCGCGCGCCGCCGGCCTGCTGTCGCCCCATTGCGGGGTCGAGTTCGGCGGCCTGGGTCTGGGTCACGTCGGCAAGGCGGTGGTGTTCGAGGAGGCCGGCTATTCGACGCTCGGCGCCCACGCCCTGAACATCTCGGCCCCGGACGAGGCCAACATGCACATGTTGGAGGAGATCGCCGACAAGGCGCAGAAGGAACGCTTCCTCCGCCCCTTGGTGGCCGGCGAGGTGCGCTCCGCCTTCTCGATGACGGAGCCGGACGGGGGCGCGGGCTCCGACCCCTCGATGATGAAGACCACGGCGCGCGAGGAGGGCGGCGACTACGTCATCAACGGGCGGAAGTGGCTGATCACCGGCATGCTGGGGGCGGCCTTCCAGATCGTCATGGCCAAGACGCTGGATGCATCGGGCCGCGACGTCGGCGCCACCATGTTCCTGTTCGAGGCCGACGCGCCGGGCACCGAGGTCGTCCGCGTGCTGGAGACGATGGACACCAACCTCACCGGCGGCCACTCGATCGTCGACTATCACGACGTGCGGGTGCCGAAATCCGCCATCCTGGGCGAGGTCGGCCAGGGCTTCCGCTACGCCCAGGTGCGCCTGGCGCCGGCCCGCCTGACGCACTGCATGCGCTGGCTCGGCCAGGCGCGCCGCGCCCACGATGTCGCGGTCGACTATGCCCGCAATCGCCATGCCTTCGGCAAGCCGATCGGCGAGCACGAGGGCGTCGGCTTTCAATTGGCCGACAATCACATGGACCTGCACGCCTCCCGCCTCGCGATCTGGCACGCCGCCTGGGTGCTGGACCAGGGTGGACGCGGCGGCACGGAGAGTTCGATGGCCAAGGTGCTTTGTTCGGAGGCCTTGGGCCGCGTCGTCGACCGCTCGGTCCAGGTCCTGGGCGGCAGGGGGATCACGGGCGAGACGGTGGTGCAGAAGATCTACAAGGACATCCGCGCCTTCCGGATCTACGACGGCCCCTCGGAAGTGCACCGCTGGGCGCTGGCGCGGCGGATTTTGCGTGCGAATTGAGGCAGGCGCCCGATGTGATACGCGAGTTTCCCGGGCTTGCCGCCGTCGAACCGCGACAGGCCGGCGTATTGCGTCGCCGGCTTCGTTCGCCGCACGTTCATTATCGTCGTAACGAGCGACGACGTGTTCGATGCATCGTCACTCGGCAAGCGCGACCGGGCGAATGATCGGTCCGGCCGGGCCGGCATGCCACCGCATGAGCAGGGCTTCCAGATCACCGGTTCGAAACGGTTTCGCCAGCGCGGCGACGGTCAGGCCGCCGGCTTGTCCCAACAGGCGGGCGGAACGGCGGTAGAGCGGATCGTAGCCGCTGACGAGAACCACGGGTGCCGGACAATCACGGTCCGTGAGCCAGCCGAGCAACTCGACCCCGTCCTCGCCCAGCATCACGATATCCATGACAATGGCGTCAGGGGTCCGGTCATCATAGGCGGCGCGGAATTCGGCGCCGGAAGTCACCGCCGTCGCCTCGAATCCCATGTCCTCGACGATCCCGGCGATCGACTCGCCAATCTCGATATCATCGTCCACGATCAAAATATGCCTCGCCGCCATCCCTGGCTCCCTCCGATCCGAGACCAAATCGCGTCCCGATAATTCCAAGGAAATGAGGGAGGGGGCAACGCGCCCGATGTGATACGCGCGTTGGACATTCGAGGGATGGCGGCGGCGAGGCTGCCTCGGTTCACCACCCGCCACCGCCTACCGCGCCGTCGCCTCCGGCGCGCTTTCCAGGGTTTCGAGGAAGCGGATATCGGGCCATTTCTCGGCCGCATTGTCGAGATGCCAGGCGTTACGGGCGAGGAAAACGGGCGTTCCGTCGTGATCGTCGGCGATCGCCACCTTGTTGGCATCAAGGAACTTTTTCAGCATCGCCGGATCGCGCGCCTCCAGCCAGCGCGCGGTATCGAGGGCGACGGGGCTGAAGCGGACCGGCACGTCGTATTCGGTGCGGATGCGGTCGGCCAGCACGTCGAACTGCAGCGCGCCCAGCACGCCGACAATCCAGTTCGAGCCTATCCGGGTGCGAAAGGCCCGGGCGACGCCCTCCTCCGCCAGTTGGGTGAGCGCGCGGCCCAGATGCTTTGCCCTGAGCGGGTCGGTCGGCGAAACGCCCATCAGCAGTTCCGGCGCGAAACTCGGCACGCCGGTGAAGTTGATCTTCTCGCCCTCGGTCAGCGTGTCGCCGATCCGCAAGTTGCCGTGGTTGGGGATGCCGATGATGTCGCCGGGCCAGGCATCCTCCGCCGTCTCCCGCTCCTGGGCCAGGAACATCATTGGATTGTGCAGGGCAACGGTCTTGCCGCTACGGACCGCCAGCAGCTTCATGCCACGCTTAAAATGCCCCGACGTGATCCGGAAAAAGGCAATGCGATCACGGTGTTTTGGGTCCATATTCGCCTGAATCTTGAAGACGAAGCCGGAGACTTTCTCTTCCTCCGGCGCCACCTCGCGAATGCAGGCGGTCCGTCCGCCGGGCGGTGGCGCCAGTTGCACCAGCCCCCGCAGCAACTCGCGGACGCCGAAGTTGTTGATCGCCGAGCCGAAGAAAACCGGGCTCAGATGGCCCTCGCGGTAGGACTGGATATCCAAGGGCGGGCAGAGGCCGACCGCCGTCTCGAGCTCGTCCCTGAGCTGGGCGGCCGCATCGCGCGGCAGCAATTCATCCAGCGCGGGATCGTCCAGCCCCTCGCAACCGCGCACCTCGTCCGGATTCTCGTCGAGGGCGCCGGCCGGCCCGCCCTTCTTCATCAACAGCAACCGGTCGCCGAGTACGTCATAGCAGCCGTGAAAACGCCGCCCCATGCCGATCGGCCAGCTGGCGGGCGTCACGTCGAGCGCCAGGGTTTCCTCGATCTCCTCCAGCAGCTCGAAGGGATCGCGGCTCTCGCGGTCGAGTTTGTTGATGAAGGTGATGATGGGGACGTCACGCAACCGGCAAATCTCGAACAGCTTGCGGGTCTGGGCTTCGATCCCCTTGGCCGCGTCGATCACCATGACGGCGCTGTCGACGGCGGAAAGAGTGCGGTAGGTGTCCTCGCTGAAATCCTCGTGGCCGGGGGTGTCCAGAAGATTGAAGGTACAACCTCCGTAGTCATAGGTCATGACCGAGGAGGCGACGGAAATCCCCCGCTCCGCCTCGACCTTCATCCAGTCCGAGCGGGTACGGCGCGCGTTGCCCCGCGCCTTTACCGCGCCCGAAAGCTGGATCGCGCCGCCGAACAGCAGCAGCTTCTCCGTCAGCGTGGTCTTGCCCGCGTCGGGATGCGAAATGATCGCGAAGGTGCGCCGTCGCGCGATATGGTCGGCGAGAGTGGTCATGGGTGGTCCGAATTGATGCGCTTCGAAGCGCTATATAGAGTCCCCATGGCCGAATGAACAGACCCGGCGGCGGCCGGCCGGAGGAAGATGCGCCCCCTGACCCGCGAGGAGCGTTTTCGAGGCCTGATCCTCGGCACCGCGGTCGGCGATGCCCTGGGCCTGCCGTTCGAGGGCCTGACGCGCGGACAGCTCGCCCGCCTGCGCCAGGGCCGGTGGCGCCATCGGTTCCTCCTCGGCCGGGGTTTCGTCAGCGACGACACGGACCACACGCTCCTGGTCGCCCTGTCGTTGACGGCCGCGCCACGCGGGCGCGACGATTTCGAGCGCGATCTGGCCTGGCGCCTGCGCGGCTGGCTCGCGGGCCTCCCCGTCGGGGCCGGCCGCGCCACCTATCTCGCCGTCCTCCGCCTCTGGCTCGGTTTCGGCCCCGGGCGCAGCGGGATTCACTCCGCCGGCAACGGCCCGGCGATGCGAAGCGCCGTGATCGGCGCCTTTTTTGCCGACGATGCGGACCGTCTCGGTGATTTCGTCGCGGCCGGCACGCTGATGACGCACACTGATCCCCGCGCGCTGGTCGGCGCGCGCGCCATCGCCCTCGTCGCCGCGTTGAACACCGACGACCGCCCCGATGTCGACACCCTCAATGCGGCCTTGCGGTCGGCCGGACCGGACGACGTGGAGTGGGCGGGGCTTTGCGAGGCGATTGAAAGCGCGGCGGAGGCGGGGCTTTCGGTGGCGGAATTCGCCGCCTCCCTCGGCCTCGGCGAGGCGGTGACGGGTTTCATCAACCACACGGTGCCGGTGGCGATCCATGCCTGGCATACCCATTGGGGAGATTTCGAGGCGACGGTGCGCGAGGTCCTGGATTGCGGCGGCGATACCGACACCGTGGCCGCGATCGCCGGCGCGCTCGCCGGCGCCACGGTTGGCGAAGCGGGCATCCCGAGGGACTGGATCGACGGCCTGGCCGCCTGGCCGCACGGGCCCGGATACATGCGGCGCGTCGCGGCGGCGCTCGAAAGCGCGTCGGCCTCCGGTCGGACCACCCCCAGGCCCGGCTGCTTCTGGCCAGCGCTACCGGTGCGCAACCTGATCGGCAACTTGGTCTCCATGGCGCATCTGCCGAAGCACTTCGTCGGGGCGCGGTCTGGTGACATCCAGGGGCCCGTGCCGTAATTCCGACCTGCGTTGCGTGCAACTCATCGCGGGTCGGCAAGCGCGACCGCGCGACCGAGCTTGTGCGAGGAAAAGCCCGCGAGGCATCTGAACGCCTGACAATCCGCGATTAGTCCCTCTCATTGCGGGTTGGTATTAAGACTTTCGCTCCCGCGTCCTCGCCCCGGGCCGACCCCCGATGAAGCCGCCACCCTTCGACTACGTCGCGCCCGAGAGCCTCGAGGAGGTGATTGCCTTCCTCGGCGAACACGGCGGCAGCCTGGCGCATGGCGATCCGGCGGCCGAACCGCCGACGATGATGCTCCTTCTCGACGCGCGGCTGACCGCCAGGGGGCCGGCCGGGGCACGGACGATTCAAGCCCGCGACTTCTTCGCCGACGCCCTGGAGACCGCGCTGGCCGACGACGAGTTCCTGGTCGGCATCGAAATTCCTCCGCCGCCGAAGGGAATAGGCTGGGGCTTCGAGGAATTTTCCCACCGGGCCGGCGATTTCGCCCTGGCCGGCGCGGCGGCGATGGTCGGCCGGAATCGAGATCATGGAACTGCCGATCACGCCGGAGCGTCTGTTCCGGCTGATCCAAGGGGCGAGGAAGAAGGAGACGGCATGTACCTGGGGATCGAAGACGGAACCTCGGTGGTGACGGGGGCGGCTATTCGATAGTGGGTTAGGGCGCCCGTTCGAACGCCTCGAGGCCGGCGCGGTAGGTGGCAACCTCCTCGGCGTCGAGTACCGGACCCGGAGCGACGAAGCCGTCCTCGCGTTAACGTTCGATCTGTTCGTCACTCAGTACCCGAGACATGTTTCCTCTCCCTCTCGCGGGATGGCCGACCACCAGATCGTTTTCCGTTTGCCGGTTCTCGCCCCTGACCAAGGTGATCGGCAGGTCGGTCCACTCGAGGCGGCTGTTGACGCTCATGTCGAGGTCGCGGCGGAACACCGAGGTCGCGGGCATGTAGCGGATGGCGATGCCGGCGCGGCGGTGGCCAGACGTGTTGGCGGCCGAGCCATGCACGAGGTGCATATCGTGCAGCGAAATTTGTCCGGCTTCGAGTTCAACGTAGTGGGCCTTCGCCTCGTCCATCTTCTCGTCGTCGATCACCTGATGCAAAGTGCGGCGGGGATCGCGGTCGGTCCCGTGGCCGAAGTCGCCCTGCTTGTGGGAGCCCGGGATATAACGCATGGCGCCGTTGGCAATGTTCGTATCGTCGAAGGCGACCCAGGCAGTGCAGGTCGCAAGCGGGCGGATCGGCCAGTAGTGCCCATCCTGGTGCCACGGCAGCTCGCGCCCGACCGCCGGCGGCTTGCAGAAAAGCTGCGTCGTCCAGAGGATGATGTCCGGGCCGATCAACTGCCCCACCAGGTCGAGGATTTCCGGATTCCGGACCAAGTAGGTGAAGGCCGGATTGCCCTTGTTGGCGAAGGGTGGGGCCGCGTCCATGTGCAGGTTGTAGAGGTGATCGGCCGGCGTCTCGGGATTGTCACGGACGGCATCATCGACCGCCCGGCTCAGCCGTTGGACCTCGTCAATGGAAAGCCGGAAGCCCTTTGGAATGACGAGGCCGTCGTCACCATGGCTGGCAATTTCTCGTTCGCTCAACATTGTGGCAAGCCTATCGCCCATCCTGGTTCCGGCTCAAGCTTGGTCTTCTCGCCGGGGCCCGGCTGCGATACCCTCCCAGGCGAGGAATGCCAAGGAGAACCGGCAATGCTTCAGGCACGCGAGGCGAGCGGCTATTCGCGGATCTCGGTGAAGCCGCTCGGCGGCACCATTGGGGCCGAGATCTTCGATGTCGACGTGGCGGCGGAGCTGGACGACGAGACCATCGCCGAGATCCGCCAGGCGTTGCTGGATTATCTGGTGATCTTCTTTCGCGACCAGAAACTCGACGTCGAGCGCCACCGGGCCTTCACGCGGCGCTTCGGCGAACTCTTCATCCATCCTAACTATGACATGGGCCAGGCGGAGCCGGAGATCGTCCATCTGCTGCGCGAGCCCGAGGACCGCACCGTCGCCGGCGGCAAGTGGCATGCCGATACGACGATGATGGCGACGCCGCCGATGGGCGCCATCCTCTATGCGCTCGAGGTGCCCGAGGTCGGCGGCGACACGCTCTTCGCCAACCAGTACCTCGCCTACGAGAGCCTCTCGGACGGCATGAAGGCGTTGATCGAAACCTTGAAGGCCGTGCACAACGATACCCGCGTCGCCGGGCCCAAGGCGGGCGTCAACGCCACCCGCTCGACCAAGGTGCGGGAGGACGACGACTGGCATCCGACCGAGCACATCCATCCAATCGTCCGCGCACACCCGGAAACCGGCCGCAATTGCCTCTCCGTCAACGAGGTCTACGTCCACCGGATCGACGGCATGACGGTGGAGGAGAGCCGCCCGATCCTCGACTATCTCCATGCGCACGCCCGGCGGCCCGAATTCACCTGCCGCTTTCGCTGGCGGGCGGGCTCGATCGCCTTCTGGGACAACCGCTGCAGCCTGCACTTGGCGATCAACGACGCCCAGGGCGGCACCCGGCACATGCGGCGCACCCAGATCGCCGGATGACGCGAGCCCCGACCCGCGCGCTCTTCATCGCCCTTTGGCTGGCGCTGCTCGCCGGGCCGGCCGTCGCCGCCGAGACGAGCCTGGCCGAACGCCTCGCCGGCCTGGCGCGGGAACACGGCTTCACCATCGTCGGCGTCGACCGCCTCCGGGGCGAAGCTTCGGTCGTCGCCGGCGGCAATGACGTCGAGGCGGAGGTCGGGACCCTGCTCGCGGGCCACAATCACGTCATCCGCCATGGACCCGACGGCGCCATCGCCAAGATCGTCATCCTCGGCGCCAAGCCGGACCCGGACACGGTGCCACGTGGCATCGTCGTGGAAACCGAGCGCCTGGGGTCGCACCACGTGGTGGCGGCCCGGCTGACGGGGCCCGACGGCACGGCGCACGACCTGCGGCTGATCGTCGACACGGGCGCGACGAGCGTGGTGCTGCCGGCCTCGTGGATCGACCGGCTGGGCTTCCTGCCGGAGGAGCTGTCGCCGGGCATGGCGCACACGGCGGGCGGCCAGGTGGCGACGCAAATCGGCCGGCTGCAAGCCGTGGCGATCGGCCGGGCGCTTAGGCACGAGGTCCTCGTCTCGTTCATCGACGACGCCCAAATGGGCGGCAAGGCCCTGCTGGGCATGAGTTTCCTCGACGGCTATCGCTTCGAGTTCGACCGCTCGGGGAACCGGTTGGTTCTGTTCGCGCGATGACGGCCGGGCTCGATATCGGTACCGCGCCACCGGTTCGCGCGGTCATCCGGGTTGTTCGCGGAGGAAATCGCGAACCAACTCGTTGAACCGTTCCGGGTGCTCCAGGCTCGAGAGGTGGCGCGCGGGCCTCAGCCATTCGAGGCGGGCGTTCGGGATCAGGCGGGCCATCGTCTCCGTCACCTTGCGCGGCGCGCCCGGATCCTCCGGCGTGCCGACGACGAGGGTCGGCGCCGCGATCTCGGGCAGGCGCGGCGTGGTGTGGAGCCCGCGCATCGCCTCGACCACGGCGGCGAAGCTCTCGGGCCGGAACTCGCGGATCTTTCGTTCCATGTAGAGGTAGCCGGGGATCCGCTCCGCCGCCGCCCTGTCCGTGAACCAACGCGACATCAGGGGCGCGTGCACCGGCTCGATGCCGCCCGCCAGCACCTGTCGGGCCCGCTCGCCCCAGAGCGCGAGCTGCGCCTCGTCGTATTCGGAGGTCGTATTGACGAGCATGAGCGAGGCGACGCGCTCCGGCCAGCGGAGCGCGAAGGTCTGGCCGATCTGCCCGCCGAGGGAAACGCCGCAGAAGTGGACGCGGTCGATACAAAGCGCGTCCAGCAGGCCGGCGACGTCGGCCGCCAGCGTCTCGAGCGTGTAGGGCCCGGGCGGCGCATCGCTTCCGCCGTGGCCCCGGGTGTCCCAGCGCAGCACGCGAAAGCCCGCGAAGGCCGGCAGGTGCGGCCGCCAATAGTCGAGGCCGGCGCCGAAACAGTGGTTGAGGCAAACCACGGGCGCGGTCTCGGGCCCGGTGAACTCATGGGCCATCTGGATCTCGCCCGCGTCGATCCGTCGAATTGTCACCGCCGCCCCTTTCTCCTAACGTCCCGTCGGCGCGCCGACCTTAGCGATTGCCACGCGCCGGAGCGAGGGGTCATGGGGATCGAGAAAATCGGCGTCGGCGATATCGACGTCGCCTATCGCTGGGACGGGGCGGCCGATGGCCCGGTGGTGATGATGGCGCATGCCATGGGCACCAGCCACCGGATCTGGGACCATCAGGTGCCGGCGCTCGGCGACCGATACCGACTGCTGCGCTACGACTGGCGGGGCCATGGCGACACCGACGCGCCGGAGGGCGCCTATACGCTCGCCCAGTTCGTCGAAGACGCGGTCGGCCTGATGGATGCCCTGGGCCTGGACAGGGTGCATTGGGTCGGCATCTCGACCGGTGGGATGATCGGCCAGGGGCTCGCCATCCACCACCCCGAACGGATTGCCTCCCTTGGCCTCTGCAACACGACCTCGCAGTCGACGCCCTGGTACCGCGAGTGGGTGGCGGAACGCCAGGCGGTGGTGCGCCAGGGCGGCATGGACCCGGTTTGGGAGATGACCAGGCGGCTCTGGTTCACCGACGCCTATGTCGACACCGGAGGCGCGGACTATGAGGCCGTTCGCGAGGTCTTCGTTCGAACCCCCGTCGCCGGCTACCTCGGCGCCACCTCGGCCGTGGCCGACCTCGACTACCGGGGCTCGCTGCATCGAATCCAGGCACCGACACGGATCATCGCCGCCGGCGCCGATCCCGCGACGCCGCCCGAACGGGCGGAGGAGATCCGTGACGGAATCCAGGGCTCCGAGCTGCACGTGATCGAGGGCCAGCGCCACTTCTCGAGCGTCGAGGTGCCGGCCGCGTTCAACGCCCTGCTGCGTGACGGCCTCGACGCCTTCACTGGAGCCTGAACGATGACGAACACGACCGCCGGTACCTTTACCTCTCCCGATTTCGCCCTGGCCCGCGGCGGCGGCCTGGCCGAGATGACACTCGCCTACGAGACCTACGGCACGCTCTCGACGGCGGGCGACAACGCCATCCTGGTTTGCCACGGCTACACCAGCAGCCAAAAGGCCGGCACCTGGTGGGACGGCTTGATCGGCCCGGGCAAGACGCTGGATACGGAGCGCTGGTTCATCGTCTGCGCCAACATGCCGGGCTCGGCCCACGGCAGTACCGGCCCGCGCAGCCTCGATCCCGCCACCAGCCGCCCCTACGGCCCGGACTTCCCCGACCTCTCGCTCGCCGACATGGTCCGGGCGCAGGTCCTGATGCTGGACGACCTCGGCGTCGGCCGGCTGCACGCCATCGTCGGCTATTCCTATGGCGGCTATCTGACCCTGCAATGGGGCGCCGACTTCGCGGACCGGATGGCACGCCTCGTCGTCGTCGCCAGTGGCTTCAAGGGCCGGGGATCGCCCGACCTGTTGCGCGAGATGGAAGCCCGCTTCGCCACCTGCCCGGGCTGGAACGGCGGGCACTATTACGGCAACGAGGAGGCGGGCGGCATCCGCGACCTGTTGGTCGAGATCCGCCTGGAGACGCTTCGCGGCTACGGCGCCGACGAAGCGCTGGTCGATGAACTCGGCGACCGGGCGGCGGCCGAGCGCGCGCTCGACGACCAGGCACGCGCATGGGCGGCCGAGTTCGACCTCAATTCCTTGATGGCGCTGCGCAAGCCGCTCATCGGCCACGACATCACGCCCCGCCTGGGCGAAATCCGTGCCCCGGTGCTCTACGTGCTCGCCCGCACCGACACGCTGTTCCCGCCAAAGCTCGCGGCCCCGGCGCTGGCCGCCTTCGAGAGCGCCGGCGTCACCGCCCACTATCACGAGATCGACAGCGAACACGGCCACGCGGCGCCCCGAACCGCGTGGCGGAAATGGCGCGAACCGCTGGCCGCCTTCCTCGCCGGGAGTCCGTCGTAATCGCCAGCCTTGGAGGCTGAAATCCTTTCGGGGAATCGTCGCGGCGCCGGTCGAACCGCCCGGCGCGCCGTCCCGGAACCCGGCGCGCCCCGGGACGAGCCGAGGCGGATTCGAACTTCCCTCCGATGGACAATCCGTGGCGATGTCATCATTATCTCGAGGCGCCAGGCTTTGTTCGAGAGCGACGCGAAGCGACGGGAGGCGACGATGGCGAAGGTTCAGGTCGACTGGCACGGCTCGTTCGCCGTCAACGTCACCACATTCGGCGCGAATGGCGAGATCGACGATGCGGGATGCCGCCAGGTCTTTTCGGACACCATCGAGGCCGGATGCCACGGGGTGATCGCCGCCGGCAGCACGGGCGAGTTCTTCCTGATGAACGACGTCGAACGTGCCAGGGTTTTCGCTCTCGCGGTGGAAGCGGCGGCGGGACGCGTGCCCGTGTTGGCCTGCCCGGCGGCGACGCGCACGGAGGACGTGCTGGCCCATACGCGAGCGGCGCAACGGGCCGGCTGCGACGGCGTGATGGTGTTGCCGCCCATCTATGTCGGCGTCGATGACAACGAAGTTGTTGAATTCTATACGCGCATCGCCGATGCGAGTTCCCTCCCGGTGATGCTTTACAACAGCCCGTTCATGGTCAAGAAGGAATTGACGACGGATTTGGTTCACCAGCTGTCGGAACACGACAATATCGTCGCCATAAAGGACAGCTCGTTCGACATCCGAAAATCCTCGGATCTCATGCGTGCCTGCGGCGATGCCATGAAGGTCTTCATCGGCGTCGAGGACATGTACCTGCCCGCGCTTTCGATCGGCGCGGCGGGCGCCGTGGCGATGGCGCCGCAGATCGTCGGCCGACCGGCGCCGGAAATATACGACGCTTTCGTCGCCGGCGATCTGGAGCGGGCGCGCCGTTGTCACTATCTGGTGGCACGAATATACGACATTCTGTTCCAGGTCGGCAGCATGTATGTCGCCGTGAAGGAGGCGATGAACCTGCTGGGCAAGCCCGGCGGCCATATGAGGGCGCCGATGCTGCCGTTCACGGACGAGCAACGCTCGGTGGTCGCCGCGATCCTTCGCGAGACGGGGTTTCTCGCCGCCGAGGCCGCCGAATAGAACCCGGCCCGGGCGTGGCCGCTCTTCGCCGCCGGGCGCTGCTTTACACCTCGCCGCGAACGAAGCCTCCGAACGCCGCCAGCAGGTCCACGTCGAGATGCCCCTCGAACCCGGCCATGATTTCCAGTGCCTCTTCCTGACCCATCGCGTTTTTGTAAGACCGCTTATCGATCAGGGCGGAATACACATCCGCGATCGAGGTGATTCGGACGAAATCGCTGATTTGGGAGCTGGACAAGCCGTCCGGATAGCCGTTTCCGTCCAATTTCTCGTGGTGATGCACGGCCATGGCGACGACATCCGCGTCGACATCCCGGTTCGCGAGAAAAATTTCCCGCGAATACTCCGGATGACGCCGCATCGTGGCCCATTCCCCATCGTCGAGGCGACCGGCCTTGTCGAGAATGCGATGTGGAACCTGTGATTTACCGATATCGTGGAGCAGACCCCCGACGGAAATCTTCTCCAACTCCGCCCCGCCTATGCCGATGGCATGCGCGAAATAAACCATGGTGCCGGCCACGAACATGCTGTGCCGGAACGAATAGTTATGGTGACCGTCGAGCGCTTCGATCCAGGAATCGAGGCCACCCAGCGCGGCGGCGCGGCGAAGCCGATCGCAGCTGGAGTGAATTTCCTCGATCGGCAAGGGCTCGCCCCGCTGTACCAGGGAAAAACAGTTCTTGAAACACGCCAAGCTACCTTGCAGCGCTTCCCTTTTCGCCGGATGCAAGGTCTCCCACAAATTCTCGGTCCGATCGTTGAGCGCGACCTTCAGCATGGCATGCAAGGCATCGACATCGACCGGCTGAACCAGGTAATCGCTTATGTTGAGATCGTATATTCTCGATATCGACGACCGATTGTAGGCCGGGAGCACGAAAATCTTTCGCCCCTCGGTTTGCTCGATGATCTTTCGAACGCGCCGGAAGGAACTGGAGACTTGGAGATCGGCGCCGAAAACGAAGATCCCGGACTCCGGAACGTCGCACTCCGAACTTCGATCCAGGTCGATCGGATGGCAGTCGAGGTAGTTCCGCAAATTCCCGACGATCGATTGGGGATCGAGGGAATCGTCGTGAACGAGGACGACATCGACCACCAGCCGCCCCGCCCCCGAAACACCCGGTGGCACCGACGTCATCGCGTTTCGCGCGGTCGGAATGCAGGCATCCGCACTTGTGCTCACTGACCCGTACTCTCCAAACGGTTGGAAACGTGATTTCAACCGTCACCGCGTTTCCCGTTTCGAATTGTTCATGGCCGGCTTAACAACCTCTTAGAGTCCGTCCGGAGACTTTATGTAGGATTACAGAGTTTTCGGAGCATGAGTCGAATGGACGCGAGCTTGATGAAGGCGAGCGCGTTGCGGTTGAGGTTCTCCCAGTCCTTGGCCAGTCGGCGGCAGCGGTTGAGCCAGGCGATGGTGCGTTCGACCACCCAACGCCTGGGCTGGACGACGAAGCCCTTCACCCGATCGGATCGCTTGACGATCTCGGTCTCGAGATCGGGCAGGATGCCGGCCAGGGCGCGGTGAAAGACCGGCCCCTGATAGGCGCTGTCGGCGAACAATTTCCCGAGAAAGGGAAACAGACCGAACAAGGTCGCCAGCAGCGCGAGACCGCCGTCGCGATCCTGAACGTTGGCGGCGGTGACGATGCCGTGCAGCAGCAAGCCTTGCGTATCGACCAGAACATGCCGCTTCTTGCCCTTGATCAGCTTGCCGGCATCGAAGCCGTGGCTGTCGATGCGAGCCCCCCTTTTTCAGCGCTTTTCACACTCTGACTGTCGATGATGCAGGCCGTGGGGCTGGCTTCGCGCGCGGCTTTCTCGCGGCACTTGAGGTAGAGCGCATGATGGATGCGATCCAGCGTGCCGTCCCAGTTCCACAGGCCGAGGTAATCATGCACGGTGCTTCTGGGCGGCAAATCCTTGGGCAGCGCGCGCCACTGGCAGCCGGTGCTCAGAATGTACATCACGCCGTTGATCACCTCGCGGATAGCGACGCGCCGTTTGCCGCCGCCGGGCTTGCCCGGCGGGATCAGCGGCTCGATATGCGCCCATTCCGCATCGGTCAGGTCGCTCGGATAACGCAGTTTGTCGCGGTTGTAGCGCGGGCGGTTGTCGGCAGTCCACATGGGGCACCTCAAGAGTAAATTCACCACCCCAGAGAATCACAGCTGATTCAGCTCTTCAAGAGGGGGCGCCGGATAACCGATTCATCCGACTCATAAAGTCCCCGGACGGACACTTAGCGTCACAAGATGCCCTGGTAATTTCATATGGCTGCCGATCATTCGCCAACCGTTTGATCTATTGGCGAAAACCACTACCATTGCCGCCCGCCAAAAGGCGGGAGACGGTGGCAATTCCACGAAAACGAGATTTGGCTGTGCAACCAGTCTCCCGCGAACTCGTCTCCGAGGCTAATTCCCTGTTTAACAGGGAAAATACAGGGAAATTTTCTCTTTTGCAGGGATTCAGAAGCTTTCCTGTGTTCGAAACATGGCAGAAACGCTAGTGTTTTCGGTCCAATTCCCTAAACCATGTAACAGGGAATTTATTCGAACGAACAGGGATTTTGTTCGGGAGAACAGGGAATTCTACTGGTCTACGGCGGCAGCCGCGGCGGCCCAAGCTGGACTGGCTGTCGAGAACATTTCGAATTGACCGCTTTATGTACCATATGAATTGACCGCTTCTGTTGTGGTTGTTGGGCCTGTGGATAAGTGGGGAACCCGCCGTGGCGGGTTGTCCACTTATCCACAGGCCGGGCGCGCGTCGAAGCGGTTCACGCGGCCGCTCTGCTGTTCTTGGTTTCGTCGAGGACGGTGCCGTCGGCCTGATATCGGGCCAGCCGGCGCGGGCCGTGGAAGACCGCCAGGGTGCCGCCGGAGTATTCGTGGACCCGCACCGATGCCTTGACGTAATGGCGGCGGTGGCGATCCTCCGGGATCTGCAGCACCAGCCGCTTGTAGCGCACCGTGTTGTCGTTGCCGACGATCCGGTCCTCCTGGATGCACAGGATGTCGTCGAGCGATCCGGTGAAGGGGACAAAGGCCGAGCCCTCGGCTTCGGCCGGCACCGCGAAACGGGCGTTGTGGCGGGGCAGATAAATCTCGCGCAGGAACGCGTTGGCCTCGGCCATCGTGGTGATGGCGGCCAAGCGCAGTTCCTGCGGCAGGCGATTCTGCAATGTCGCGAACATGCGCTCCGAGCGCCCCCGGGCCTCGGGGGAGTAGGCCGGGATCAGTTCGATGCCCAGCTGGCCCAGGGCTCGGCCCACCTGGGTCGGGTTGTTCTTGTCCACCTTGCCGCCGGCCTCGGGCGTGTGCCAGTAGTGCGAGGCCCGGTCGGCGTAGAGCGAGCAGAACAGCCCCCGGACCTCGATCACCTCGCCCAGGGCCCGGAAGCTGCTCATGGTCCCCTCTTCGTCGACGAAGAAGGCCGAGTAGATCTCGCTGGTTGCGTCATCCATGGTGACGATCAGGTCCCACCACTGCCCGGGAACCCATTGGTGGGTCGAGCCGTCCTGGTGCAGCATCATGGCGGGCAGGGCGCGGCGCGGCCGCTTGCGCCGGTGCGCGCCTCGCCGCGGTGCCGGACGTTTGCGCCCGTGGGCCTGGAGCGTCAGGCGGACCCAGTTGTAGCTCCGCGTGAAGCCGTGCTCATCGAGCAGCTTCTCGTGGAAGTGCTTGGCCGTGAAGTCCCAGTAGCGCGTGTCGAACAACTCCAGAACCTCCATCACCGTGTCCACCGGCACCCGGTGCCCCGAGACCTTGCCCAGCCGGCGGTCATACAGACCCTCCGCGCCTTCCGCCTCAAAGCGACCCCGCCAGCGCCGGAACGTTCGCTCGCTCATCCCCAGGATCGACGCCGCCTCCGCCTGGCTCAGTCGCCGCCGCTTCGCGCGCTCCAGAATCTCCTCGAACTTCATCTGCCGTAGTCCTTGCAACACCTCGGCCCGCTTCATCGCCGCCCTCCTCGAAGGCGACGTTCTAAACCGGACAGATCACATGGTACCTACGGCGGTCATATCGTGTGTTAGCGACACCCAAGCTGGACTGGCTGTCGAGAACATTTCGAATTGACCGCTTTATGTACCATATGAATTGACCGCTTCTGTTGTGGTTGTTGGGCCTGTGGATAAGTGGGGAACCCGCCGTGGCGGGTTGTCCACTTATCCACAGGCCGGGCGCGCGTCGAAGCGGTTCACGCGGCCGCTCTGCTGTTCTTGGTTTCGTCGAGGACGGTGCCGTCGGCCTGATATCGGGCCAGCCGGCGCGGGCCGTGGAAGACCGCCAGGGTGCCGCCGGAGTATTCGTGGACCCGCACCGATGCCTTGACGTAATGGCGGCGGTGGCGATCCTCCGGGATCTGCAGCACCAGCCGCTTGTAGCGCACCGTGTTGTCGTTGCCGACGATCCGGTCCTCCTGGATGCACAGGATGTCGTCGAGCGATCCGGTGAAGGGGACAAAGGCCGAGCCCTCGGCTTCGGCCGGCACCGCGAAACGGGCGTTGTGGCGGGGCAGATAAATCTCGCGCAGGAACGCGTTGGCCTCGGCCATCGTGGTGATGGCGGCCAAGCGCAGTTCCTGCGGCAGGCGATTCTGCAATGTCGCGAACATGCGCTCCGAGCGCCCCCGGGCCTCGGGGGAGTAGGCCGGGATCAGTTCGATGCCCAGCTGGCCCAGGGCTCGGCCCACCTGGGTCGGGTTGTTCTTGTCCACCTTGCCGCCGGCCTCGGGCGTGTGCCAGTAGTGCGAGGCCCGGTCGGCGTAGAGCGAGCAGAACAGCCCCCGGACCTCGATCACCTCGCCCAGGGCCCGGAAGCTGCTCATGGTCCCCTCTTCGTCGACGAAGAAGGCCGAGTAGATCTCGCTGGTTGCGTCATCCATGGTGACGATCAGGTCCCACCACTGCCCGGGAACCCATTGGTGGGTCGAGCCGTCCTGGTGCAGCATCATGGCGGGCAGGGCGCGGCGCGGCCGCTTGCGCCGGTGCGCGCCTCGCCGCGGTGCCGGACGTTTGCGCCCGTGGGCCTGGAGCGTCAGGCGGACCCAGTTGTAGCTCCGCGTGAAGCCGTGCTCATCGAGCAGCTTCTCGTGGAAGTGCTTGGCCGTGAAGTCCCAGTAGCGCGTGTCGAACAACTCCAGAACCTCCATCACCGTGTCCACCGGCACCCGGTGCCCCGAGACCTTGCCCAGCCGGCGGTCATACAGACCCTCCGCGCCTTCCGCCTCAAAGCGACCCCGCCAGCGCCGGAACGTTCGCTCGCTCATCCCCAGGATCGACGCCGCCTCCGACTGGCTCAGTCGCCGCCGCTTCGCGCGCTCCAGAATCTCCTCGAACTTCATCTGCCGTAGTCCTTGCAACACCTCGGCCCGCTTCATCGCCGCCCTCCTCGAAGGCGACGTTCTAAACCGGACAGATCACATGGTACCTACGGCGGTCATATCGTGTGTTAGCGACACCCAAGCTGGACGGGCTTGCGGGCTGATAGCCGCATGGATAGAATCGGGGGTTGATTTTCGGCGGTGTTCCCGCCCCACTGTCTCTTGCCGGGCGTTAGCCCATCGGGATCCGGAGGGACGGAATGCGTTTTCTTGCCCTGGTCGTCGCATTGGCGGTCTGTCACCCGACGGGGGTGTCTGCCTTCGGCGCCGATGGTCATGAGGCGGTGTGCGAGATCGCCTACCGGGAGCTTTCGCCCAGCGCGAAGGAGCGCGTGGATAGCCTGATTGCGCTCGAGACGGACGACCGGATCAGGACCTTCCGCGAGTCCTGCGTCTGGCCGGACTTCCGGGGTCCGGCGCAAAGGGCGCGGCGGCCTGAGCACTACATCAACGTCCCCAGGAGCTGGACCGTCATTGGAGATCGGGGCTGCCACGGGACCGACCGCTGTCTCTTCACGGCCATCGCGCACGACATTGCTGTGCTGTCCGACCGGGAATCATCGGACGGCCGAAAGCTGGCAGCACTCAAGTTCCTCGGTCACTGGGTCGGCGACATCCATCAGCCGCTTCACGTCTCCTACGAGGATGATCGCGGCGGGAACGATATTCTCGTCGTGGGGGTGAAGGGGTGCGCACGGAAGGGCGAGACACGGCTCCATGCCGTCTGGGACACCTGCATTCCGAAGGACATCATGCAGGAGCTGGGCGTGACGGTCGCCGGGTCGGGCGATGCCCGCGAAGCGTTCGGAAAGCTTCTGCATGCGAAGATTGCGCCCGATCGGCGGGAGGCCTGGCTGGCATCGCCGGAGCCGCTCGTCTGGGCGAACGAATCCCTCGCGATCGCCCGCCTGGGCGATGTCCGCTACTGCTTCCTGAAGGGCGGCAAATGCGTCTATTCCAAAGAAAGCGATGAGTATCGTGAGGACGGGAGCGCACCGAACGGCGGCATGCGCGTCCTCACGCCGGAGGGTGACTACGAGGACAGGTTCAACGACATGGTCACCCGGAGGATCCAGGCGGCCAGCGTTCGCCTCGGTGCCCTGTTGAACGGGATATTCGGGAACCGGGTGGGTCAATGACGGACGCCGTCGCCCCTGCCGCGCTGCGGGTGGAGAAAACGGCCGTCGGAGCATTGTCAGACTAACTGGACAGGACTTGTAGAACCTACATCAAACGGTCTCAGGCTGCTAATTGACGCCACTCGGCCAAGGCGGCGGTCCGGGCTTGTTTGAAAATATCGCGGCGGTTGAGATGGCGTTCGGCGCCTTGCGGCGCCGGGATTTGAGGTTGGCGGTGTCGAGGTTTGGGGTTGAACGGGTTCGGGTTCACGGGGCACGGCGCCCCGGCGCTCAGGGGCCGGCGGCGGGAGAGCGGGGAGGTGGCCCGCGATGACCCAGGTGTTGTCCTCCTCGCGGGGAATGGCTGACAACACCGCGCGGGCCTCGGGACCGAGCGGCACAACCCGTCCGCCGGTCTTGGGGCATCGGGAAGCTCGATACAGTCGTCCTAGGGTCATGTACCTGGCGCGCTGAACGGCCCATTCGTCGTTTTGCTCGAGCAGGAGGGCACCGACAACATCACATCGATGTGACGGGTCATTACCGGGCTTAATTCGCCGATCTCTTGCGCAAGACCGTGGCGAGCCACGGCTGCTCTGCCCGTTGCCGCCCAGCAGGTACGGCAGAACCGAACGCCGCTGGGCTTGAGAGTCGCGGAGAGGTCGCCGAGGACCCGAGCCAGCTGGCTGCTCGGCACATCAGAATTTCTCGTCGGTGCAGTGTCATCGAATCCGATACCAGTCGGCGATGTTCCATATCTCGCTGTCCCAGGTATTCAGCAGGACACCGCCGAGCGAGTGCGCATGGGCCAACACGCGCCCGCGGTGAACCAGGGGGATCAACACGTGGTCCTGAACCAGCATGTCGTTCATGGCTTTCGCGAGGCGGGCCCTTTCGCCGAGATCGCCAGTCTTCGCCATTTCCCCAAGCAGCCGATCGTACTCGCTGCTGCAGTAGCGTGGCACGTTCGCACCCCGCCACTTCGACGCCGGCCGGGGCTCGTTGAAGCAACGCCAGCCGCCGAGATACGGTTCCGGGTCTGCGCCTTCGAAATTGTTCGCATACATATCGGTATCGGCGAAGAATTTATGGCTGGTGTTCGGACTGTTGGGGTCACCGCCAAAAAACACGGACGCGTCGATGTTGCGGAGTTCCGTTTCCACGCCGATTTCGGACCACCATTGCTTGATCAGCGCCTGGAAATCTTGCCGAACCGCGTTGGTCGAGGTCTGGTACAGGATCGAAAGCCGCATGCCGTCCTTCTGCCGTATCCCGTCCGGCGCCGGCCGCCAGCCAGCCTCCCCGAGCAAACGCTTCGCACCTTCGATGTCCTGCACTAGACATTCCTCGTTCGCGATCGATGCATAGATCGCCGGCGCCGGAAGGACATTGCAGGTCGGGCGTGCGGCCTGGCCGTAGCCGATCTCAACGAGAAGCTCACGGTCGATAGTGTAAATCCCGGAGCAATAGTGGTCCACGGAAGCGATCAGATAATCTGATTGTCGCGGAGTAAACTCCGCCATTTTGACGTTTTTTGTTCGAAGCGAGCAGAAGGCGGGGAGATGTATCACGTGGAGCTTTATCTAAGAGTACGGCTGGCCTGTCATCGTGATGGCTTGAGCCAGCGGGAGGCGGCGCGGCGGTTTGGTATTGACCGCAAGACGGTGGCGAAGATTCTCAAACATTCGGTCCCGCCGGGATATCAGCGCGGCCAGGCGCCGAAGCGTCCGAAACTTGATCCCTATACCGGCATCATCGACCAGATCCTGGAAGATGACAAAAGCGAGTCGAAGAAGCAGCGCCATACCTGCAAACGCATTTTCGAATGGTTGCGCGACGAGCATGGTTATAGCGGTGGCATCACCATCGTGACGGACTATGTCCGGGCCCGGAAGCGCCTGAGCAAAAAGGTGTTTGTGCCGCTGGCCCATGACCCCGGCCATGCCCAGGTCGACTTCGGCGAAGCCTGGGCGATCATAGCCGGTGTTAGACGGAAGGTTCACTATTTTGCCCTGGATCTGCCCCACAGCGATGCCTGTTTTGTCAAAGCCTATCCGGCGGAAACCACGGAGGCTTTCTGCGACGGCCATGTCGCCGCCTTTGGCTTCTTTGGCGGCATACCCCTCTCGATCCTCTATGATAACACGACACTGGCCGTCGCCGAGATCAAGAAGGGTGGTAAGCGGGTCCGCACGGAGACCTTTACCAAGCTACAGTCACATTACTTGTTCCAGGACAAGTTTGCCCGCCCTGCCAAGGGCAATGAAAAAGGTAAGGTGGAAGGGCTGATCGGCTATGTGCGGCGTAATTACCTTGTCCCCGTTCCTCGGTTTGAAAGTTTTGATGTGCTGAATGCCTGGCTTGAGGAACAATGCCTGAAGCGCCAGGGCGATCAATTGCGCGGCCATGGGGAAACCATCGAAGCGCGTCTGATGCGGGATCTGGATACCCTGATGGCGCTGCCCGCCACGCCTTATGATGCCTGCGAACAGGTCAGCACATCGGCCAATTCCATCTCGATGGTGCGCTATCGCAATAATGACTACTCGGTGCCGGTGGCCTATGCCCATCATGAGGTTCGGGTGCGGGGCTATGTTCACCAGGTCGTCATCGGCTGTGGCGCGGAGATTATCGCCCGCCACCCCCGTTCTTATGAGAAAGGGGACATGGTCTTTGACCCGATGCACTTTCTGCCGCTGCTTGAGCAAAAGGTCGGTGCACTGGATCAGGCGGCGCCATTGAAAGGCTGGGACCTCGGCGTGGAATTTGCCACCCTGCACCGGCTTCTGGAAGCTCGCATGGGCAAGGCCGGCAAACGTGAATATGTCCAGGTTCTGCGCCTGATGGAAAACTTCGAGATGGTGGACGTCCATGGCGCCGTCAGGCAGGCACTGAACATGGGCGCCATTGGTTACGATGCGGTCAAGCATCTACTACTCTGCCGCATTCAAAAAGCGACCGCCAAGGCTGGACCTGGATATTTATCCCTACCTACCCAGGGCCAGTGTCGAGACAACAAAGCCCGCAGTCTATATGAATCTCCTGGCGGAGGGGGCAGCCCTATGAGCGAGGCCCCCGAACTCCTCCTGCATCATCATCTGAAAAAGCTGCGCCTGCCGACCCTCCTCTCCGACTATGAAAAACTAGCGAAACAATGCACCGCTGAAAACAAGGACCATGTGCAGTATCTGCTTCGTCTGTCGGAGCTGGAACTGATCGAACGGGAGCGGCGCATGATCGAGCGGCGGATCAGGGCGGCCCAGTTCGGGGCGGTGAAAAGCCTGGACAGCTTCGACTTCAAAGCCATGGCCTCCCTCAACAAACCTTTAGTGATGGAACTGGCGCGTTGCCAATATATCGAAGCCAGGGAGAACGTCATCGCCCTTGGTCCTTCCGGCACCGGCAAAACCCATATTGCCCTTTGCCTCGGCTTGGCGGCCTACCAAAAGGGCCTGAAGGTCCGCTTTATCACCGCCGCCGCCCTGGTTCACGAACTGATGGAAGCGGGCGATGAGCGGCGTCTTTTGCGCCTGCAAAAACAACTGGCCAGCCAGCATCTGTTGATCATCGGTGAACTCGGCTTCGTGCCGCTGTCTAAAACCGCCGCCGAACTTCTGTTCGAAACCATCTCGCAGTGTTACGAACGCGCCTCGGTGATTATCACCTCCAATTTGCCGTTCGATGAATGGACGGAAATCTTCGGTTCCGAACGCCTGACCGGAGCCTTGCTGGATCGCCTGACCCACCATGTCCACATTCTGGAAATGAACGGCGAGAGCTATCGCCTCAAACAGAGCCAAAAACGGCGGAATTCCCCAAAAACTGAGCCGTCCTGAACGCCGAGACCGTGGTTGCCCCGGCGGGCCCACAGGGACCTCCCGCGCTGCTTCGCTCCGCGTAACGCTAAAGCGCTACACGAAGCAGCGCGGGTCCCTCCAATGGACTCCCGGGACAACCGGCAACACCGTATCCGGCATCAACAAGTGGTCCCTTCTTACTCCGGCGCCGTGGCCCCAATTTACTCCGGCGTTGACATCCGTGAGATTTCAGTACATCGCATTTGGATATTGACTCTAAAGTTTCATCGATGAAACATTTTCGTCCGTGTACAAAAACCCCGCGAAAATCAGAGTCTGTGAGTTACGGTTTTTCAATGGGTTAGGGGAGCGCAGACGTTTGTAAAGAAATCAAATGTTTGTGTACGTGGACTGGCGAACTGACGTTGACCCCAAAATCCCGACCCGGTCGTTCTTCACCTATGCGGCCTGAGCGATGGTCATGTCTCTCCTGGCCTGTGCCGGCGCCGCCGCCTTGGCCGAGTGGCATCAATTAGCAGCCTGAGGCCGTTGATTGCAGGTCTTGCAGGTCCGGCCCAGTTAGTCTGATGGTATGGACGCCCCTCGCGGCTTCTCGATGAGCCATACTGGAGCGTGTTGAACAAACCAGAAATGAGGAGGCGTTCATGACGAAGGTTACGATAGTCGGGTTGGATTTGGCAAAGTCGGTGTTCCAAGTCCACGGTGCGGACAAAGAGGGCAGGCCAGTCGTGCGCAAGAAGCTGCGCCGGGGACAGGTGCTGGCGTTCTTCGCCGGCCTGTCGCCGTGTCTCATTGGATTGGAGGCCTGTGCCTCAGCGCATTATTGGGCCCGGGAGTTACGGGCGCTCGGGCACGCGGTGCGACTGACCCCACCGCAGTATGTGCACCCCTTCGTCAAGACGAACAAGAACGATGCCACGGATGAGGAAGCGATCTGCGAAGCGCTGATGCGCCCGACCATGCGGTTTGCGGCGGTGAAGTCGGCGGAACAACAGTCGGTTCTGATGCTGCACCGGGCGCGCGACCTGCTGGTGCGCCAGAGAACCATGCTGATCAATGCGCTCAGGGGGCATTGCGGTGAGTTCGGCATGGTCGTCGCGCAAGGCGCGTCGAAGGTCACGATCCTCATCGAGATGATCGAAGACCGCGACGACGCGCGTCTGCCGGCGCTGGCGCGTGAGGCCCTGGGGTCGCTGGTCGAGCAGCTGAGGATGGCCCAGACACAGATCCTCGATCTTGAGAAGCGACTGAAGGCCTGGCATCGCACCAATGAGGCAAGCCGGCGGCTTGAGGCGATCCCGGGTGTCGGGGTGATCACCGCCACCGCCCTTGTGGCGACGATCGGCGATGCCTCGCAGTTCCACTCCGGGCGTCAACTTGCCGCTTGGCTGGGCCTGGTTCCAAGACAGTATTCCAGCGGCGGCAAGGCGCGGCTCGGGCGCATATCCAAGCGCGGAGACGGCTATCTCCGTCGCCTTTTAGTTCATGGCGCGCGCGCCGATCTGCGCTGGTCTAGACACCGCAAAGAGCGGCGCTCTGTATGGCAGGAGAGCTTGCTCGCCCGCCGGCCGACCAATGTGGTGCTGGTGGCGATGGCCAACAAGACGGCCCGGGTGGTCTGGGCCATGCTCAGCCGAGGCGAAGCCTTCCGGGCCGAAGCCCGATCCGGCGCCTAACGCAGAACGAAAGAAACACTATTGCGAGGGTGATGATGATGTGATGGCGAAACAGGGTAACCGGGATCGGCTCAACCCGAGGCATTGTCCGAGCCTTGAGCTCGATAGTCTGACCGGGCGTCGATCCTCGGATTCCATCAGGGCCAGCGGCAACGACTGTGCTGCACCAAAAGGCCGGATAGATGACTGCAAACCCAACCCGCTTCTAATCACCAAAACCACTTGCAATCAGGGGGCGTCCATAGATGACAATGCCATAAATAGAAGCGACAGGGGGATCACTAGCGGTGTTCCTGCCAGACGAGCTTGGCTTCTTCCTTGCAGGTATTCCTGAGCGCCTGAATTTTCCGCTTCTGAGGATTAGGCCATTTGGTCAGGTTCAGGGGCGGGTCGTTATCACGAATCAATTGCGTTTCCAGTTGATCCACGTCCCCGTCAAATGGGTAGATTGAATACTCTAGGTTTGAGCGCATCCATCTGCTCAGGCGCTGTTCGCCGTAATCATCAAAGCGAAATTTCTTGTAATTCGTCTCTGAATCGCCTGCTGCGCGGGGTATGGCATTCAAGTGCAATTTCGTCTTGAGTATAGCCCCAATGCTGCGCCGCGGGCTGTGAAAGCCGCTGTGTTTTGCCTTGAAGTGGTTCCGCTGCTCAAGATCGGTGGATAGGCCGATATAGACGAGCCCACTTGATGGCAGAACGATGCCCGGCAGACAGTTCGGATCTTTGGCAAATATGGCGTAAACGCCCCAGTCCGGGTGGTCAGGAATATTGGGGACGGAATCGCGAGTGGTGAACAGGTTACGGAAGACATTCATCTCGAAAGGTTACCACAAGGTTCACTTGTCCCTCCCATTTGATCCATCTATTGCAGGGCGTTGTCAGACAAAAATGGATTAATGGGCAGATGGGGCCTCCATAGTCTTGCAGGATGCGAAATCCCTTCCGCTACTTCAACAGTTCGCCCGAGATCATCCGCCTCGCGGTCATGATGTATGTCCGTTACCCGTTGTCTCTGAGACAGGTCGAAGATCTGTTGTTCGAGCGCGGGATCGACCTCTGCCATGAGACGGTGCAGTGCGGTTTTGGTGGAACCGTTTCGGTCCGATGTTTGCTGCGGAGATCCGGAAGCGCCGGGTTCATCATCACTCTTATTCGAACTGGCGCTGGCATCTTGATGAGATGTTTATCCGCATCAACGGCGAGACACATTAGCTATGGCGCGCGGTCGATCATGAAGGGGAGGTGCTCGAGGTTTTTGCCACGAAACGGCGGGATCGCAGGGCTGCCCTCAGGTTTCTGAAACGCGCGATGAAGCGTTATGGCTGGCCGCAGTCTATCGTCACGGACGGGCTTCCGTCCTACCGGGCTGCGATGACTGTGATCGGCAATGCGACCGCCCGGACCTGCGGTCGTTAGCTCAACAACCGGGCCGAGAACTCGCACCAGCCGTTCCGAAGGCGGGAAGGGGCGATGGCGCGGTTCAGAGACATCAAGACCCTGCAGAAATTCTCCTCCGTCCATGCCTCGATCTATAACCACTTCAACCACGAACGACATCTCAACCGCCGCGATATTTTCAAACAAGCCCGAACCGCCGCCCTGGCCGAGTGGTGTCAACTTGCAGCCTGAGCGAGCTCGATTGTTGGTTCTACAAGTCCGACCCAGTTAGTCTGACAATGCCCGCCACAGGCCGTCAAGCTGGGTCACTGTCCGAAACCGGAGTTGAGCGAGAAAGAAATTTCGTATTCGACGAGCCGAATGTTCTCAACGAAGGAAGCTGCCAGAATGGTGTTCCGCAAGCGTTGAACACATCTCGGCTAGTTGGACCCGGAGAGATGCAGGCCTCTCGATTGTGACCTTGTTTCCCCAGGTGAAGAGGTGCCGGCACATTTCGAGAGAACCGCCGGCCTGGAAGCGGACGGTGAGTGAGCCGTCCTCGTTCTCCATGATCTCCTGCCCCGGATGAAACAGGAACGACACCACATCGGGCGCAACCTCCGCCTCGAATCGCAAGGTCACATCGATCGGTTTTTCCTGATAGACGCCAAACGACCGGCTGGCGAACTCCTCAATATCAAACCCATCGTCGAACTCGAACATCTCGTCGGCAAGCGTGACTTCGCTCATGTTCGCGAGGACCCAGTAGCGCATCTCCTCCGTCCAGTCGGACCGCCCGACGAGATAGGCCCGGCTTCCGTACAAGAGGCCGTGGGATTGTACGCGCTGGCGGCTTCGTCGCCCCGTCATACGGCTGAGATACCGAAAGTCGATCACGCGGCCTCCCTTGATGGCGTCGCGCAGGGTCATGAGCAGGCCCGGCTCCAGCCGCGGCCGGGGACCCGGCCGCATGGCGAGACCTTCTGCCATCATGAGCGCTTCCAGGTCGGGCTCGATCCGCCGTCGCTCCACCGGCCCGAGTAGAGCGCCGAGCTTCGTGCCAAGGTCGCGGAGCAGGGCGGCCCGTTCGTCGAACCCGGTGCGTCCCAGCTCCGCGGTTGCCGTCTCCAGCTCCACCAGCTCGTCCGCGGAGATGAAGAGCAGGTTGCGCAACTGGTTCGAACGCAACCGCCAATGCCGCTTCCCGTCGCCCATGTCCTCCAATTCCAGCGGTCCAAACGCATGTTCCACAGCGTCGCGCATACGCTCTGCCGTCCGCCGGCTGACCGAAAATTCCTGCTGGATATCGTCGAGCGTTTGCCCGCCTGCGCTCTGAAGACGCAAGGCGAGGCGGACGATCTCGGCGAGGCGTTCGTAGCGCATGTTCCTTGTTTTCCCTGCCCCGTTCGTGTGTTCAACAACCACCATAATAGATGTCCGCGGAGCGGGATATCGGAAGCGGTTCTGCGGGGCACCTATCTAAGAAAGCCGATGGGCCGGCGATGTTCCGGCTTGGCGTCACATTCCTCGCGCAGCAGGACGGCGAGCCTCTTCGGTTCCCCCATACGGCCCAGGATCTCCGCCTTTCTGCGAACCACGGCGAAGTCGCCCGGAGTCAACGTGGACAGCAGGAACACCTCCTCCGGCGGATCTTGATCGAAGAAGGCTCGGAAGGCTGATGCCGTTTGTTTGCGGGAGAGGTAATCCAGGGAAACCTTGAAGATGAAGCGGCGGAGCGTAGCGATGTCGAGGTGGTCAGAGAAGTTGGTCGTGCAGGCGAAGGGTAGGGGATGGCTTTCCATCCAGGTCAGCATCTCGTTGGTCTGGCTGACCTCCCAGTTCCGGACGGCATACCGCCGGTCGGCGAGTAGAGAGTCGGCTTCGTCGAAGACGAGAAAAGCCTCGTCATCCCGCGCCTCTCGGAAGGCCGCCGCGATGTTCTGTTCCGTTTCTCCCACCCAGGGCGAGAGTAGATCGGATGTCCGCTTCTGTACGACCTCCAGCCCCAGCCGGGCAGCAAGATAGCGGACGCAGGCGCTCTTGCCCGTCCCAGGCGGGCCTTGCAAACAAAGCGAGAAGCGCCGCTCGTTGCCGCACGCCAGCCGTTCCGCGAGCTCGCTCAAGTCTGCGTCGGATTGCAACAAGTCGAGATCGAACGTTGCGGGCGGTCGCTGGGCGGGCATTTCGCAGGACAGGGCCCGGGCAAGCCCGTGCAAACCGCGACGAACCGACGCGATATCGCCGCCGGAGAGCCGCGCGGCGGCGGTGACCTCGGCCGTCACGCCCGGCGGCGCCGCGAAGTCCTTCGCAAGGGACAGTGCCTCTTGCGGGCCAGCTGCAATGCCGTTTCGTGCAAGTTGCCGCGACCATATCCGCGCCCTGATCCGGGGCGGCGGCAGGCGAAGCTCCAGGGCAAATTTCATGCGGCGCAGGAGAACCGCGGGAATGTTGTCGCTCGTGTTCGTAATCCAGAGTGTCGGCACCGGCACGGTTTCGAGAAGCTGGTTCATGAAGAGCTTCGATCCGCTAGACCCAGCGTCTTGATGACCTCTGCCCGAGAAGAACGGCCCGTTCCGATCCGGCAGCAGGTCCACCATCTCGTCAAACAGGAGGAGGGAATTGTGTTCCCGAGCGAGTAGGGCCTGGGCGAGGATGAGATCGCTCAACCTTTCCGCACGGTTCGGCTCGCCGCCATTGTCATCGGTTTCGCCGGTACCGTAGAGGGCAATACCGAGTCGTTCAGCCAACGTCCTGCAAAACTGGGTTTTGCCGGTCCCCGGCGGCCCGTAAAGAAGAATGTTGACGCCCGCCTCTCCCACCGCCAAGGCACCCTTCACCAGTTTCTCGACATGATCGCGGTCGTGGGTAACGTGATCGAAATCCGACCATTCCAACTCCGCCGGATCCGGTTTGCCCAGAAGCAGATCCTTTACTTCGAGTTCGTTGCCCGGAACGAGCGCGAGCCGGTTCAGGCGCCCGGCCAGAGACAGATCGCCGTCGTTGTCGACGGAGACGAGACCCGACCGGAGGAGCGGTGCAGTCGGTCTTAGCCTTACCGAGACCGCGTGGGGAGGCAGGTCGAGAAGATTGGGCAGCGGAGAATTCCGGATGTTGAAACGGCTTCTCCGATGCCCGCTTCTGAAGACTTCGTCGATCATCGATTCGACGACCGGCTCCGTCTCGTACAACAGCAAGACCTCGAGGATTCGAATATCGGTCGGCGAGATGCCGGTAATTTCGGCGAGATGCCGGAGACGCCTTGCAGTCAGGTCCGGCCGCCGCTTTGCGGTGGTCTGAGCCTCATGGCACAGGGTTTCCCGGAATTCCTCCCAGCTGCCTTCCGTCAGGCCGGAATCGGCAGCATCGCTCGCGCGGTCCCGGCGCGTGCGGCGCGGAGGCGCTTTTTGCCGGGTGTCGAGTTTCAGAAGCGCAGCGTTTTCGATGACCCAGGACATAAGGTCGGCTGCCGCAGGATCTCGTTTGTCGAGCCGTTTGACGGTATTTACGACATAGGAAATCACGAGATCACGCTGGTAGGCCCGAAGCATCGGCTCTCTCCATTGGCGGGTTGAAGGTAACCATATCTCACCGGTACGCCAGATGCGGACGCATTGCTGGCGCAGCGACTGGCCATCGTCCACGTACACTGCTATATGTCGCTCATGTCGCTACGCTGTTCGAAATTGTCGTCGCCTTTCTGGAAGGCGAAGAGTCGTCAACTCATGCGGGGTAACGCATGAGGGTTTGCATCCATCGTGGAACCGGTGAGATCGGCGGCACTTGCATCGAGGTCGAGGCCGAGGGGAAACGCGTCGCGCTGGATGTCGGCCTGCCCTTGGATGCGCCTGAGGACGGGCACGAGAGTCTGCTTCCCGCCGTTCCGGGTTTCCGGGAACCCGACGACAGCCTGCTCGGCGTGCTGATCTCTCATCCCCACCAGGACCATTACGGCCTCGCCAGGTATGTCCGCCCAGACGTTCCGATCTGGATCGGCAAGGCAGCGCACAACATCATGAAGGCCGCGAGCGCCTACGTTCCCGATGGCCTGGCCTTTGAGAACCCGCGCTTCATTTCCGACCGAAAACCTCTGGAAATCGGTCCGTTCCGGATCACGCCCTATCTCGTCGATCACAGCGCCTTCGACGCCTACGCCCTGCTCGTCGAGGCCGACGGCAAACGGGTCTTCTACTCGGGCGATTTTCGGGCCCATGGGCGCAAGAAGGCGCTGTTCGAGGCCATGGTCAACCGCCCGCCGGGGAATCTCGATGTCCTCCTGATGGAGGGAACGACGATCGGGCGGGCAGGGACCAGCGAGGGCTTCGCCACCGAGACGGACCTCGAACGCGAGTTCGTCCAGACCCTCAGGGAGACGGCGGGCATCCACTTCGTCTGGACCTCGTCGCAGAACATCGACCGCTTGGTCACGATCTTCCGCGCGGCCAAGCGGACCGGCCGCGTGCTCCTGATCGACCTCTACACCGCCGTCATCCTCGAAGCGACCGGCAGGGACACCATTCCGCAGTCCGATTGGGACGGCGTGAGGCTTTACATCCCGCAGAGCCAGCGGGTGCACATCAAGAAGAACGGACTGTTCGACGATCTCGCGCGGCACAAGGCCAACCGCATTTTCCCGGAGCATCTGCCCGACCTGCGCGAGCGAGCGGTCATGCTGTTCCGCCCCATGATGATGCGCGACCGGGGTGTCGGAGCCGTACTTGACGGCGCCCGGCTCACCTACTCGATGTGGGAGGGCTACCTGAAGGAGAAGTCCGTGCGCCGTGTGGTCTCGTGGCTGGACGAGCACGACATCCCCTGGCAGGTCATCCACACCTCGGGCCACGCATCGGCCGCCGACCTGCAACGCTTCGCCTCCGCGCTCGCGCCCCGCATGCTCGTGCCCATCCACTCCTTCGAGACCGCGCGCTTCGCCGAGTTCTTCGACAACGTCGTCCAGAAGGAAGACGGCGCGTGGTGGGAGATTTGATGTCAGAGGAGAGATGAAATGAGTTACTTCGTCAGAGGAGAGATGAAATGAGTTACTTCGATAGACGTTTTCCGGTCAATGCTATGTGCGCGCTTAAGCGACTTTCTTCAAAGCGTGTCGGCTGGTGGCCCGATCTTCTTTCTAGCTGGGCACCGAGCGGCAGTCCTGGCGTTCTAAGACTTGCGATACGCAATGGTTACATGAATTTCTATTCGAAAGGTCAATCTATAGCGAGGATTGATTTTGATGGACACAGCGCATCACCAACAATGCATATTCATGAAAAATATGTGAAAAAACATCCCGACGGAGGACAGATATATTTCACGCTTACCGACAACGAAGGGCGTGATGAGGATGGCCGCTTGGTTCCTTGGGGCGGCCCTGAAATGCTCCAGAAATGGACAGAAAACTCTAGCAAGCACAGTGGAAAAGAAAAGTGCTGTATCGAGACTTTGGTTCAAAAATCGCCCAAGGTGATCGATTTGGAAATGGGTTTGCCCGCTTTTGACGACCGCAAGTCCGCTCTTCGAATGGATTTGGTATCCCTCGAAGGCACATCGCATGACATTCGTATCGTGTTCTGGGAAGCCAAGATGATCGGAGATAGTCGGTTGCGCTCTGAGACACATCAACCGAAGGTATTCGATCAAATCGAAGCCTATCGCTCATATCTTGCTGAAACCACTCGAAAGAAGCAGGTGGCTGCAGCCTATCGAAATTGTTGCCTAATCATTCGTGATCTCCATGAGATGGCTTCAGGCCTTGAGATGTCCCATCCAATCGATCCGTTGATCGTGGCGGCCGCCGAATCCGACGATTTGCACGTAGAGGAAACACCGAGGTTGATAATCTTTGAAGATGGCAAGAAGCGTGATGAAACCGCATGGCAAGAACATCTTGAGGTGTTACGCCGCAAAGTGAGTGTGGCTATTGTTGACGAAAGTTCCATAGGAATGTCGATTGAGTCGATCTCGAGATGCGGGGGATGACGACTGGAGTGGCGGAACCTTTGTGGTCGTTCGCCTGCCCTCCTATAAACTCCGTCCGGCGCAGAAATCCATGCCTTTCAGGGTGATTTGATAGCGCTGGTGGTCGGCACACGATCCTGGGCATTGTCAGAGTAAATGGGCTTGAGCTGAAAAGTAAGGTCTCGTAGCCTCCGGCTATGCACAATCCTTTCCGTTATTTCAACAGTTCGCCTGAGGTAATCCGCAGCGCGGTGATGCTGTATGTCTGTTATCCGTTGTCGCTGAGGCAAGTCGAAGATCTCCTGTCCGAGCGCGGCATCGACATTTGCCATGAGACCGTGCGGTACTGGTGGAACCGCTTTGGCCCATTGTTTGCCGCGGCGATCCGGAAACGCCGGGTTCATTGTGGATCCTATTCGCTGTGGCGCTGGCATCTTGATGAGGTGTTCGTCCGCATCAACGGCGAGACACATTATCTATGGCGTGCCGTTGACCATGAAGGCGAAGTGCTTGAGGTTTTTGCCTGTCCCTCCCATTTATTCCATCTATCGCAGAAACCTTGGAATTTTGCATCACCACCGGATACCCTTTCCGGCATGCATAAGATCATCGAAATCTTCGCGGACCGCGCGGCGCTCCACACAGAAATCCTTGCCCTGCGACAGCAGGTAGCTGTCCTGAAACGGAAAAGGCCCCGGCCATCGCTTCGGAAGGCAGATAGGGTTTTCTGGGTCATCCTGTCTTGCCTATGGCCTGGCTGGCGCCACGCCCTGGTAATCGTCAGGCCCGAGACCGTCATCGGTTGGCACCGCAAGGGGTTCAGGCTTTTCTGGACATGGAAGTCGCGGCGGCGAAAACCGGGCCGACCGCCGGTGTCGAGGGAGATCCGCTATCTGGTCCGACGGATGTCGCGGGAGAACACACGGTGGGGCGCACCTCGGATCCATGGCGAGCTTTTGAAGCTTGGCTTTTCCATCTCCCAGGCCGCCGTCTCGAAATACATGGTCCGTTACCCATCGCCGCCATCGCAGTCGTGGCGGACATTCCTTACAAATCACGCCGATTGCCTGGCGTCGATCGATTTCTTCGTGGTCCCCACGGCCACGTTCCACCTCCTGTTCGGGTTCATCGTGCTCCACCACGAGCGCCGCCAGATCGTGCATTTCGGTGTAACGGCGAACCCGACGATGGGGTGGGTCGCACAGCAGATCCGAGAGGCATTCCCGTGGGGCACGGCGCCGCGGTACCTGATCCGCGACCGGGACGGCGCATACGGGCAATCGTTCCGCTCGACCGTGACGGCGATGGGCGTGGAAGAGGTCGTTACGGCGCCACGGAGCCCGTGGCAAAATCCGTATGTGGAACGCCTGATCGGCAGCGTGAGGCGCGAATGCCTGGACCATTCGATCATCCTCAACGAGCGGCATTTGCGGCGCATTCTTGGCTCATACCTCGACTATTATCACGGTTCAAGGACCCACTTGTCGCTCGGCAAGGACACCCCGGATGGACGACCCGTTCAGCCGGCCGGGTCCGGAACGGTCGTTTCCTTGCCCAAGGTCGGCGGTCTGCATCATCGTTACGAACGCCTCGCGGCCTGACCACCCCGGCTCGGATTCGATCAATTCCTCTCTGTGGCAACGTGGACGCTGCCGGCATCAGTATGCCCTTGCATAGGTTCGCTGGCACGATCCGGAGGAATAAGCATCGTGATGACCGCGCCCATGGTCGATTACAAAATCCACTGGCTCAAAATGATGTCCGTGCCGGAGAGCCGAGCCGTCGTTGGGAGGCACGATGGAATAAATGGAAGGGATAGGGCTTTCCTGTTCGTCATGCATACCTCCGTCGCCGGATGCGCCGGCTTCTGGCACCATGCCGCGAGCCGTCGACACGAACGCGCGAAGCAGGGCCACCCTCAGCCTTCCCTTTCGGCGCCCGGACGCTGCCCGCGGGCGATCCGAAGGCGAGAATGGCAGTGTCTGCAAGAGCCGGATTGCGTCTTTCCGGCATCGCCGGAACCCCTCTTGCGGCCATGGACGGCATGCAGGAAAACCCGCAAGAATAGGCCTGTCAACCGTGATACGCACATGCTTTCAATGGCTTAATAGACTCCAGCCATCTCGCGACATGATCATGCAACTCCCTGCAACAGGTGACTTCGAAAAAATTCTTTTCACCAAAATATGTTCTTGCGCTTCCGACCTTCCCATCCCTGCCGATCCGTCGTCCAAGGGACGCTTCGGCCCCTCCGTCCACTTCTCGCGGTCGGTCACGTCGTAGATCACCCGCTGCCCCGTCTTCGAGTATCGCCGCATTCGCTACATCGGTGGAATCTGTCAGACTAGCGATGGACGTTGCGTCGAAGTCTCGGGGACCCAGAATGGATGATCGCGCTGCAATCCTGGCGATTGGAGACGTCCACTTGGGCACAAAGTGCTCGGGTGTGCCAGACGTGGTCCATTCCTGGGGTATCGATCCGAACGAGCTGACCCCAGCGGCCGCGTTGAAACTCTCCGCCGATCTCGCCATCGAGCAGGAAGTTGATGCGGTCCTCTTCGCGGGGGACGTGGTTGAGAGCACCAATGCCAGATTCGAAGCGATACCGCCGCTCGAAGAGTGCATACGGCGCCTGCTGGATGCAGGGATCCAGGTCATCGCTGTCGCCGGCAATCATGATGTCGAGGCCCTGCCGAGACTCGCTTCCCTTCTGGACGGGTTTACGCTGTTGGGGGCCGGGGGCAGGTGGGAGTCCAAGGCGGTAACGAAGAACAAGGCAATAGTCGCCGAGATCGTGGGCTGGTCGTTCGGCGAGCGGTTTGTGCGCCAAAGTCCAGTTGCACAACTCCTATCGCAGCCGCTGGAGCCCATGGCGCCTTCCGTTCCCCGTATCGGCTTGCTTCATGCCGATCTGAACGCTTCTGGAGGGCACTACGCACCCATCAGGCAATTTGAACTGAACGATACCGGTTACGACGCCTGGCTTCTTGGTCACATTCATAAGCCTTCCATCGAAAGCCTTTCGACACGAGTGGATTCCCGGCCATCTGGTTACCTGGGCTCGCTTGTGGGGCTCGATCCATCTGAATACGGACCTCATGGCCCATGGATCCTGAGAGTGCACGATGGAGGTGGGCTACATCTGGAGCATATCCCACTGGCGCCACTGCGTTGGGAGCAGGTCTCCATTTCGGTCGAAGGTCTCGAACAAGTCGAAGACGTAGCGGACCGACTGTTGAGCGAGGCGGCGGACTTTGTTCGTCGGATCGGCCAGGAAAACCCCGCGCCTCGCGCGGTAGGGCTGATCGCGCGACTGACGGGTTCGAGTCTCTGCCATGAAGACATCGGCCGGTGCATCGATTCTGGCGAATGGAACGATCTGGGACGCGTTGTCAACGGCACCGCGGTGTTCTACAGAAAGATAGTCGCCACGATGACGCCCCGGCTGGATCTGGCTGAAATCGCCAAGGGCGACGATCCGGCCGCCCTGATGGCCCGTCGGTTGTTGCTCCTCGAGCAGGACGACGACCGGTCGAGGGGTCTGCTCGACGAAGCTCGCGCAGCGTTGATTCACGTTGCCCGCGATGAGCGATGGTCCGTCATCGACGAGCATCGGAGCGCGACCGACCCGCTGACTGACGAGGCTTTACGCGACGTTCTCTTGCGATCCGGGATGACGACCCTCACCGCAATGTTATCCCAGAATGAACCAGGCGATCCTTCATGAAGTTGAAGCGGCTGAGAATCGACCGACTACCAGGCATCGATCAGCCGTTCGAGTTCGAGTCGCCCGGTGCCGGTGTCCACATCATTTTCGGTCCGAATGCGATCGGGAAGTCAAGCATTTGCCGCGCGGTCGAAGGCCTGTACTGGGATGATCGAGGTCCCACCCAACGAACCTCCATAACCGCTCAATTCGAACTGGACGGTGAAACCTGGAGGGCGGAACGTGAAGGCACGCGCCTGCGATGGCGTTGTGACGACGGGGACAGACTACGACCGGGCATTCCGGGTTCCCACCACCATAGCTGTTTCTTTCTCCGACTCCGGGATCTGATCGATCCATCCCTGGACGGCACACAAGACATCGCCTCCGAGATCAGGCGTCAGATGTCTGGCGGCTTCGACTTGCACCGGATCGTGGAGATCTTTTTCTCCGGGGTTACCAAACGACACGGGCGCCGACAGCGGGACGAATTCAACGCCGCGACGAGGGAGGTGCAGGCCGCGGAGGGAAACCAGTCGGCGTTGCAGCGCCGTGAGGATCAGCTGGGGACTCTGCTGCCGCAACTCGACGCTGCAGAAGCGGACGCGCGCCGCCTGCCATCGGTCAATCGGGCGGTTGGGCTGGCCAGTCGCGTCGAAGAGTATGCGGCCGTAAACGAAGACATCGCAGCCCTGCCCGATTCCTTGGCAAGCCTGACCGGCCTGGAATTGGAGCAAATCGATCAGCACCAGGCGCGCATTGGTGAATTGGACATACGAATCCGAGCCTTGGAAAGCCAACGTGGCGCCGCGCGCGATGCCGTGCGCGATTCACGACTCGCGGCCGAGGTGAACCAATCCGAATTCACTGTCTGGCGACAAAATGCTGAAGAATTGGCCCGCGTTGAATTGGACCTTCAGAACACAAGGACGTATCGCGCCGAAAGTCAAAGGGAGGTTGCGTCTGCGCTGTCGGCCCTCGGCGGCGGCGATGTGGACGAAGTCGCTCTCACTCTTGAGGAAGACGGGCGGCTATTCGAATTCCTGCGCGTCGCAAGCGAACACCAGATGAAAAGGAGTGCCATCGAGTGGAGATTGCGCCTTCTGGCGAGCATCGAGCAAAGCGAGGACGGTGAAAGCCGCCTCGTGGAACTTCGTGCCGCGATCGATCTACTGCGCCACTGGCTTCGAGCGCCCGAGGCGGAAACGCTCCAGGACAGGCTGCGAGCCCGGCGTATCTGGATTCTTATCGCCGTGACGATAGCGGTTCTCTGCGCAGGCATGTCGGTCTTGGTCGATCCGCGGTTCGGATTTCTACTGATGCTCGGTGCTGGAGTCTTGGTGCCCGTCTTGCTGTTGCGCAGCACGAACCCGGCTTCGACCACGCGGGCTCAGGCCGAGGAGGCGTTTGCACGGCTCGACGTAGAAGCGCCTGACGAATGGAATGCCGGGTCAGTCGAAGCCCGATTGCGCAACCTCGAAGCAGAAGTTGTGTCCATCGAGTCGCGCTTGCAGCGCTCTCGAGATCGGGATGGCGACCGACAAAACCTCAGTACTCAACTGACCCAGCTCGACGAAGCGGAAGCCTCGCTCCACGAACGGCGGCAAGATCTGCTCAAGAGCCTAAAGCTCGATTCCCTTCGGCCCGACGCGGAGCTCGTCGATTTCGCGCGCGCTCTCGATCAGCTCAGGGCCACCCGTATCAAGTACGAAGGCGCAGCGGGCCGCGTCAGCGAGCTCGAAGCAACACATTCTGGCCTACTTTCTGACCTGACGGACGTTCTGCAAGAATATGGCGAACTGCTACCGAAGGATGCCACGACCGCAAAGGCTTACCTCGCCAGTCTTTCAGATCGCAATTCGAGGTTGATCAAGGGGCTCGACGACGAGCGCCAGGCGAATACTCAACTGAAACATAATTCCGCTGACCGGGATACGGCTCTCGATTCGATAAGGAAACTCTATCCGGCCGCCTCTCTGGACGACGGGGACCTGCCGGGCCTGACGGCGCTGCTGAAGTTATTGCCGCAATATCGTGAGCTGCGGGTGCGGGCCACTCGCCTCGAAGGCCAAATCGGCCTCGATCATGATGAGCTGGCGAAGGTCGGGGAAGCCGAACTTACGGATTTCGACAGGGTTAGCCTGGAACGACTGCTGCTCCAACTTTCTTCGGCGCCCGACAGGGCCGACGATTTGCGGCACGAAATCGCCGACATCAATGCGCAGGTAAACGAAACCAAGCGCGCCACCAGTCTCCAGGACCTGCTTGAGCGGCGGGAGAACGCCCGCGCCGAGTTGAAGAATCGCCGAGACGACGCGATGTTCGCCTGGGCCGGCAAGTTTCTGATCGACGCGGTGGAACGGGAATACGAACAGACACAAATGCCCCGTGTATTCGAGCGGGCGCACGGTCACTTTTCAGCCTTTACACATCACAGATATGAACTTCGTTTGGGCCGCGACACCGAGTCTCCGCGACTATTCGCGATCGATCTGCAAAGTGACGAGGCTCGGGAACTCGATGAACTGTCTGACGGCACACGTGCGCAGCTTCTGCTGGCGGCTCGAATAGCATTTGCAGAGGAAGTCGAGCAAGGAAGAACCCTTCCATTGTTTCTCGATGAAGCCCTCGATCAAAGCGACCCAGAGCGCTTCGACGCCATCGTGCGCAGTCTAGGCCGTATCGCAAATGACCAGGGACGTCAGATCTTCTACCTAACCAGCGATCCTCTGGATCGAGACCGTATTCGCCACGCCCTGGACGAAGAGAACTGCGTAGTCGCCGCCGAGATTGATCTCGGTCTGCTCCGCGGTAGAGCAGCCAGCGTCACGGAGTCATCTGCTCTTCAAATCCCAACGAGACCGACCATCCCGTCACCTGATGGGACAACGGCGGAAGAATACGGAACCACTCTGGATGTGCCCCAGTTTGTGCCGTCGCGAGGATATACCCGGCAGCATTTCTTCTATGTGTTGCCTGACAATCTGGATCTACTGCACGCCCTTCTGAAAAACGGCATCGAACAGGCAGGGCAATGGAGAACGGTTTCAGGGACCGCCCTGGCCGAGAAGCTGGCAGCACGTTCCGAAACCTCCCAGGAAATCGACTCTCGAGTTAGCTTGCTTGAGGTGTTCTGCGAGCTATGGCGTCAGGGGAGAGGCCGGACCGTCGATCGCGACGGGCTAGTGCAGAGCCGTGCACTGAGCGACCGGTATCTCGATCACGTTGCGGCCATTGCGGATGACCTGCATGGGGACGCGGATAAGCTACTCGTGGCGCTCCTCGCCAGGAACGATCCTCGTTTGAGGGGCTTCAGGCATAGCATTGCCGAGGCATTGGAAGAATATCTTCGCGATAACGGTTATCTCGACGACCGGCCGTTGCTTAGCGAGAGCGACTTGAAGCTTCGGGCTTTGACCAGCCCGCCGGCAAACGCGTTACCCGATGGAGTCGCCAGCGCTTGTTTAAGTCGCTGGTGGGCATGGGCGGCCAAAACGTCCGATCTCAACTAGTTTTCTGTCCTCGATACTGTCCAAGGCCGCCAGACAATTCGTAACCATCCGGCGAGGACCACGCCCTGCGGGCGCTGAGGGGCTGGTGAAGGCCGTGGCCTAAGCCGCGAGGTCACGCCGCCGAGCGGCGTTCCAGTTCCAGGGGAGGAGTTCGTCGAGCCGGGTCTGCGGCGTCTCTGAGATCCGGCCGAGGGTATCGGTGTCAACGGCGGAGTAAAACCCGGCCATGTGGCGGAGCAAAAGTGGGCCACTTTGGTTCGGTGAGGAGCTTGTCCCCGTAGTCCACGGGAGGGACCCACGCGCGGCGTGGACTGCCCCTCGGCAGGCAAAGGCCGCGGCGCGCGTGGGAGGGGCCTGTGGGCCCACGGGGGCAAGCGGATGCCGCTCAGGCGCTTTTTGCGGGTTTCTGTTTTCTTCGGCTCTGCTTGAGGCGGAAGCTTTCGCCGTTCATTTCCAGGATATGGACGTGGTGGGTCAGGCGGTCCAGCAACGCCCCCGTCAGGCGTTCTGAGCCGAAAACCTCCGTCCACTCGTCGAATGGCAGGTTGGAGGTCACCAGGATCGAGCCACGCTCGTAGCGCTGGCTGAACACCTCGAACAGCAACTCGGCGCCGGTCTTGGAGAGCGGCACGAAACCCAGCTCGTCGATGATGAGGAGCTTGAGGTTGGCGAGCTTCTTCTGGAACCTCAGCAGCTGTCTGTCATCGCGCGCCTCCATGAGCTCGTGGACCAGGGCGGCGGCGGTGGTAAAGCCGACCGACAGGCCCTTCTGGCAGGCGGCAAGGCCGAGGCCGAGCGCAATGTGACTCTTGCCGGTGCCGGAATTGCCCAGAGCGATCACATTCTCCCGGCGCTCGATGTACTCGCATCGTGCCAGCTCGAGGACCAGCGCCTTGTTGAGCGAGGCGATCGCTTTGAAGTCAAAGCTGTCCAAGCTCTTGACGGTCGGGAACTTCGCTTGCCTGATTCGCCGCTCGACCATGCGGCGCTCGCGGTCGATCAGTTCCAGCTCGGCCAGGCGGAGCAGGTAGCGCACGTGGTCGGCGCCCTCGCTGGCACACTGGCGAGCCAGCTTGTCGTACTCCCTGAGGAAGGTCGGCAGCTTGAGGGCCTTCAGGTGATGGGCCAGCAACACCTGCGGCGTGTCGCTCACGGCGCCGCTCCGCCCAGCAGGCTCATGTGGCTGGCGGCGGATGTGGTGGTCACCTGGGCCCGCGGCAGATAGGGATAAACGTTCAAGTCGAGCCGGGGGGGTCGACGCTCGACGCGACACAGCACCAGGTGCTTGACCGCATCATAGCCGATGGCGCCTAACCGCGGGGCATCGCGGATGGCACCGTGCACCTCCTCAAGGGCAAAGGTCTCCAGAAGACGGAGCACTTGCACGTACTCCCGCTTGCCGGCCTTGCCCATGCGGGCTTCAAGCAAGCGGCGCAGGTTGGCGTACGCCTCGGGCAGCTTCCAACCGGCCAGCGGGGCGGCTTGATCGAGGGCACCGATCTTCCGCTCCCGCAAGGCCAGATAGTGGATCGGCTCGAAGATCAGGTCCTCTCGTTCGTAAGAGCGTGGGTGCCGGGCGATGACCTCGGCGGCGCAGCCGATGACCACCTCGTGCACGTAGCCACGGACCCAGACCTCTTGGTGACCGTAGGCGACGGGCACCGAGTAGTCGTTGCCCCGATAGCGCACCAGGGAGAGCGAATTGACCCGCGTGCCCTCCTTGTCGCAGGCCTCGAAAGGCGCCGGCGGCAATTCCATCAGCTTCTCCCGGTCGCATCCGAACCGCTCGCCGATGGTCTCGCGATGGCCGCGCAAGACGTCGCTTTCCCGTCTCCGACATTGATGTTCCAGGTGAGCGTTGAAGGCGTCCCAGCTCGCAAACCGGGGGATGGGAACCATGAAGTTCCGGCGGGCGTAACCGACCAGCCCCTCCACCTTGCCCTTATCATTGCCCTTGCCGGGGCGGCCATATCGATCCTGGAACAGATAATGGGATTGAAGCCCGCTGAACGCTCGCGTTCGTTGCCGCGTGCCGTCCGGCAGGATGCGCGACACCAGGCACTTGTCATTGTCGTGGAGAATCGATTGGGGAATGCCGCCGAAGAAGGCGAAGGCCCCGTTGTGGCCGTCCAGCCAGGCCTCCGTCGCCGCCGCCGGGTAGGCCGCAACGAAGCAGGCATCGCCGTGGGGAAGGTCCATGGCGAAAAAATGCGCCCGCCGCTTGACGCCGGCGATGATCGCATCCGCCTCGCCAAAGTCCGCCTGAGCGTGACCCGGAGGGTGCGCCAGCGGCACGAACATCTCACGCTGGCGACGGCGCCGTTCCCGGACGTAATCCTTGACGATGGTCTGTTTGCCCGCAAAGCCATGCTCGTCGCGAAGACGCTCGAATATCCGCTTCGCCGTGTGGCGCTGCTTGCAGTGAACCGTTCGGTCCTCTTCCAGAATACGGTCAATGATATCCCTGAAGGGGTCCAGCTTCGGGCGCTTCGGTGGCTGGCGGCGGCGGTAGCCAGGCGGCTCCGAGTGCCCGAGCATCTTCCTCACCGTCTCTCGCGCTATGCCAAACCGACTCGCCGCCTCTCGCTGACTCAGCCCATCAACATGGCACGCCAGCCGAACGCGTGGATAAAGGTCCACGGTATACATCCTCCCACCTTCCATCCCGAAAAGGATCGAAGGCTACAGGTGGCAGAGTTTTACTCCGCCCGCGGCCGGGCAAATCCCGCCGCTTCCGTGGTCTAATTTGTCACCGCCGCACACACGCGGCCGAACGCCTCGCGAATGGTCTGCGCGTCCTGCGCGGTGAACAGCACCCGCAGAACCTTTCCACGATAGCCGCAATGCTCGAGGATCTCCTGGCCGATGAGCTGTCCCTCGCGGTCGCAATCGGTAGCCAGCCAGACGCGTGTGGCGGTGCGCAACGCCGCGCGAATGGCCTTCAGTTTCGCCGCTTTGTTGCCGCCCGAGGCCGGTTTGGTGCCGTATAGCTCGTCGGGCCTCAGCAATACCGCCGACCAGCGTTTCCAGGCCGGGTTCACGTCCTCCGGCTCGCACAGATCCAGCAGGTGACCCTCGGCCGAAAGGACGGCGCCATAGCGGGACCCGACGGCGGCGCGGACATCTTTCGCCTGGCTGGATTTTTCGGTGATGACGATCTGATCGGTCATGGCAAACCGTCCGGGAGAATTCCGCGCCGGCGAGGCTGACCGAACATAAAGTGAACAACAAGGCACGGCAAGCCGATCATCATCGGTAATGCCGAGCCGGTTCGCTCAGCCGGCATCGGCCAAGACGCCATCGATGGCGGCAAGAAACGGCGTCGCGCAACTTCCTCAACGGTCGATTCATCAAATGTCGCCATTAAAGCTCAGTAAGATGGAGGCCGATTTCGGAAGCTTTGCGACCGATAAACCAATCGAAACAACGGGCTTGCATTCTGTCGTGGAGCTGCCTGACACTAGTTCCGAAAATCAAGTTGTTTAATGTCAAGAAGATCAGGACGCCAGACGCTGACACGAGCAGCCATGAACCGCGCCGGGTTTGGCGGAGGCCATTTTGTTTGAGTCACGCCGCCATGTCTGACTGGTACAGCATGGCGTAGTGGCGTTCCTCGGCTTCGGCCGGCGGGATGTTTCCGATGGGCTCCAGGAGCCGCCGGTTGTTGAACCAATCGACCCATTCCAGAGTAGCGAGCTCGACGGCCTCGAATGAGCGCCACGGCCCGCGCCGGTGAATGACCTCGGCTTTGTAAAGACCATTGATGGTCTCGGCCAGAGCATTGTCATAAGAGTCGCCGACGCTGCCCACCGAGGGTTCGATGCCCGCTTCCTCCTCTCGCGGTCAGGAGCGGGGTACCTGGGTAGTTACCAACCGCCTCCATCAAACTGGTTTCGATATGCACGCCAACGCCCTTCAGGGCACGGCGATACAACGCCGGCGCGATGGCTTGAAAAGCGTAGAGACCGGTCATGATGTCGATCGCCAGGATACCGATCCGCTGCGGCATGCCATTGGAATCCCGATTGACCGACATCAGGCCCGAAAAAGCCTGCATGACGGAATCGGTCGCCGGCAAGTTGGCCGCCGGTCCCCGCCTGCCGAGCCCGGTCAGCGACAGGTAGATGACCGATGGGTTCTTTTCGGCAACGGCGTCGTAGCCGAGGCCCAGCCGTTCGATCACGCCAGGGCGATAATTTTGCAGTATGACGTCGGATTTTGCCGCCAAACATGACGCGATTTCGTGGCCCACGTCCGTTTTCAAATCCAGCGCCAGGCTTTTCTTGCCTTGATTGAAAGCCAGGCTGTAAGGGCAATGATCGCCATACTGCTTGCCGATGGCGCGTCCCCAATCGTCGTCCAGGGGTTCGAGTTTCACCACCTCGGCGCCGTGGCGCGCCAGTAGCATGCCGCAATGCGGCCCGGCGACGCCTTGTGAGAGGTCGAGGACCTTGAGCCCGCCAAAGGCCAGATCGGCATCCAAACTCGGCATCCATCAGGCCTCTGCCGCCAGTCGATAAATCCGGTTCGCGGTGTCATGGTAGAGTGCCGCCTTTTCCGCCGCGCCGTAGTCGGCCGTCAGACGTTTGAAGGAATTCCAGAGGACATTGTAGCTGCAAGTCACCATATCGACCGGAAAATTGGATTCGAACATGCAGCGCTCAGCACCGAAGACCTCGATCGTGTGTTCATAGAAGCGCCGCGTCGCCTGCATGAGCTCCTCGCTCGTCGGCGGTCGCGCCATCTCGTGCCAGCCGAAACCGTTCAATTCCATATTGATACCGCCGAGCTTGGCGACGACGTTGGGACAGCCGGCGAGTTCGCTGATATCCCGCTGCCAATCAGCAAAGTATTCGTCTTGTTTGCCTGCATAGGGGCCGATTCCAACGGGGCCGCCGAAATGGTTCAAGATGATCGTGGTCTCCGGAAAGGCGCGAGCGAGGTCGGTCAGTTCCGGAATTTGCGGGTGAAAGCACCAGCCCTCGAAACTGAGTTGCCGCGGCGCCAATTCGGCAAAGCCCTCGCGGAATGCCGGATCCAGAAAAGTATGCGGCTTTGAGACGTTGCGGCCATTGGGCACCTCGTCGCTGGCGTCCCAGGTGGCCTGGTGGCGGATGCCGCAAAATCGCCCGCCGGCGACGGCAATTTGGCCGTCTAGCACCGCCCCAACGCCGCTGCCCAGTTTCAGGTTCGCGGTGCCGGCGATGCCGGCCACGATACGCGCCTCGCCATACAGGCCGGAGGCGCTCATCGCCGCGACGCCGTTGGCAAATTCGGTCTCGCCCAGCACCCGCATGGCCTCGGGCCCGGACGTCTTGTACATCGCGCCGCACTCGATAAAGACGGTCGAGACGACGTTGTGGCCTGCATTCACATCCGCCAGAATCTCGTTCAGGAGATAACAGTGCGCCACCCGTTCATGGCGGAACTCCCAGAGATGGTGGTGCGGATCGCAGATCGGCAGATCGGGCTCCAATGTCTCTTCCACCGTCAGGTCGAGCCATTCCTTGTTCGTCGACATACCCTATCTCCAATTTTCCGGTTCGGGTCGGTGCTAACCACATCCAATCGATACGGATTGGCGCCAGCATAAGGTCGAGAGGCCGGCACGCAACCGGCTTGTCCGTTAGATCTAAAGGCCGAGCTCCGCCTTGGCGATGATGTTGTGCTGGATCTCGTTCGAGCCAGAATAGATCGAGACTTTTCGGAACTGCAGATAGGCCGGCATACAACCGTTTGCATATTCGGCACCAATTGGCGGTTGGTTCCAGCCGTGGCTCAAGGCCGAGAGAAGGTAGGGCATGGCGTAATAGCCGATCGCCTCGACCTTCAGTTCGGTCAGACGCTGTTGGATCTCGGTGTTGCGGATTTTGAAGACATTCGCTTCCACGCCGAGCGCCTTGCCGCCAAGCTCGCCATCGCGCGAAAACTTGTCGATGGCGCGCATGTTGAAGGCTTCGAGCGTCCGGAGCTCAAGCTCTACCTCGGCGATCTTGCGGGCGAAGGCCGGGTCCGCCGCCAACGGCCGGCCACCGTTCTGTTCGTCTTCGCCGGCGATCTCTTTCAACTGTCTGAGCAGCGTCTTTTGCTGGCCGAGCGAGCCGCCGGACATGCGTTCATGCGCAAGCAGATACTTACCAATCCCCCAGCCCCTGTCGACCTCGCCGACCATGTTCGCCACCGGCACGCGGACGTCGGTGAAAAACACGTAATTGGTCTCGTGCAGGCCGTCGATCAGATAGATCGGCTGGATCTCGATCCCCGGCGACCTCAAATCGACCAGGATAAAGCTGATGCCCTCCTGCTTCTTGCCCTCTTTCGAGGTCCGAACCAGCATGAAACACCAGTCGGCCCAGTGCGCCTTGGTCGTCCAGGTCTTGGCCCCGTTGACCACCCAGTCCTCGCCGTCGCGGACGGCGCTGGTCTGTAGCGAGGCCAGATCGGAGCCGGAGCCGGGCTCCGAATAGCCCTGGCACCAGACGTGTTCGCCTGCAAGCATCGGTGGCAGGAAGCGCGCTTTCTGTTCCTCGGTGCCGAAACCGATCAACACCGGCCCGCACATGTTGAGGCTGAAGGTGACGAGACGCGGCGCGCCGGCGAGACCCAGTTCCTCGTCGAAGATGTACTTTTGCATCAATGTCCAGCCGGGTCCGCCGAATTCCTTGGGCCAATTGGGCGCCACCCAGCCTTTCTCGTAGAGGATCCTGTGCCAACCCATGACGTCATCGCGCTTCATCTCGATGCCGTTCTCGACCTTGTATTTCAGCTCGGGCGGCGTCGCGTCGCGCAAATAGGTCCGCACCTCGTCGCGGAAGACCAGATCCTCGGCGCGGTAACCCAGGTCCATTAGAAGCGCCCGTCAGGCCTGCCAATTCAGGCGAATGACCTCGCACGCTTCGAGCTGGACATCGGTAACGATGTCCATGCTGCGCCCAGTCAGGGCCAAGAGCGATTCGACCGAGTAATCACCATAGTCTTTTTGATTCATCCTGGCATGGCGCCCGCCCAGCACGAGGCGAACGACCTCCGCTGCCTGCAGCGCCCAGCAGCACATCGGACAGGGTTCCATCGTCGTGTAGCAAGTGGCGCCGGCGACATCGCTCACTTCGAGCTTGCGACAGGCATCGCGCACCGCGTCGACTTCGGCATGTGCCGTCGGGTCATTGTGCGAAATGACTCGATTTTGGCCGATACCGATGACAGCGCCATCGCGGACGATAAGCGATCCGACAGGCATGTTACCCGCCGCCTGGGCTTTCGCGGCCTCGTCGAGCGCCAACTTCATGAAATGATCGTGATCCGTGCTCATGGCGTTTCTCCCACCGCCAACAAGATTAGCTCAATTCGCCGTCATGCCGCCGTCGATGACGAGTTCCGAGCCGGTCATCCACGCGGCCTCGTCCGAGGCCAGATAGACGCAGCCCATGGCGATATCGACCGGCTGGCCCAGCCGGCCAAGCGGCGTCGCGTCATGCCGGCTCTTGGCCCCCTCGGGATGCGCGTGTATCTGCTCGGTCAACGGCGTATCGACGAAACCGGGGTGGATCGAATTGACCCGAATGCTCTCCGGCGCATATTGAATGGCGGCCGCCTTCGAGAAGATGCGCACCGCACCCTTGGAGGCGTTGTAGGCCGGGCTTCCGAATGAGCCCACAATGCCGCAAATCGACGAGATATTGATGACCGCGCCGCCGCCGGCCCGCCGCATCGGTGCGATCGCGTGTTTCGTGCCGAGATAAACGCCGGTGGAATTGACGGCCATGACCTTGTTCCAGGTCTCCAGCGTCATGTCCTCCAGCATCATGCCTTTTGGATCGAACTCCTGCGTCGGATCGCGCCCGGAAATGCCGGCGACGTTGGCAAGGACGTCCAGTTTGCCGAATTCGGCCTCGGTCTCCGCCATCAGTTCCGCCCATTGCGCCTCGTCGACCACGTCTAGATTCTTGAATATCGCGGTCGCCCCGCTCGCGTTGAGCTCTTCGACAACCGCGTGCCCCAGATTGCTATTGAGGTCCGAAACCACGACCCGGGCGCCATGCCGGCCGAACTGGCGCGCCGTTTCGGCGCCGATGCCGGAGGCGCCACCCGATACGATCGCCACTTTGTCGAGCAATCTTTTCCCTGGTTCCATATCTCACTCCATTAAAAGAGGCGCGCCGGACATATACCGATGAAGCATCATAACTTTGCCTCGCGTACGATGATATCGTAGCCGCCGCCCTGCAAACAGTATCTGGATCCCAATGTCGAAGCAGAAACAGAAACCCGGCCTGAGCGCGGCTGATTTGACCCCGTTCGAACGGGCCGGCCGGCAGCCCTTGATGCTTGGGCTTTTTCTGCCGCACCAGCAGGGCGCCTGGAGCCCCTCGAAGGCGCCGCGAAAGACCTCGTGGCATTTTGCTACAATGCCAAATGCGCCGTCAAGGCCGACAAGCTGGGCTTCGATCTCGTCTTCGCCTTGGCGCAATGGCTGGGCAAGGGCGGTTACGGCGGCGAGATCAATTTCCGCGAAAACGCCGTCGACCCTTTCATCACCTCTGCCGGGCTGGCGCCGATCACCCGGAACGTGCTGCTGATCGCCACGGTACACATCCTCTATGGCTGGCATCCGCTGCATCTGGCCAAATATGGCGCCGTCATCGATCACATGAGCGGCGGCCGCTGGGGCCTGAATGTTGTCACCGGTTATAAGGAGAGCGAGTTTCGCATGTTCGGCCTGCCGCCGATCCCGCACGATCAGCGTTACGCCATGGCCAAGGAATTCACCACCGTCATGCAGCGGCTCTGGCGCGAGGACGAAGAGCTGACCTACAAGGGCCGGTGGTGGCAGACCGAAAACGCCTTTGTCGCGCCCAAGCCCGTGCATCGAAACGTCGTTATGGTGAATGCCGGCTCGTCGCCCGCCGACATCGACTATGCGACCAGCTTTTCCGATATCGTCTTCGTCACCAGCCCGGCCGGGGCCGATCCCACCGAGGCTTGCAAATCCCTACCGGCCCTGACCAAACGCATTCGCCAGGCCGCCCGCGCCAAGCAGCGCAAGATCAAGATCATGATCAACCCGCACGTCATCTGCCGCGAGACCGAAAAGGCGGCCTGGGCGCAATACCGCCGCATCCTGGATCAGCGCGACCAGGTCGCCACGGACAACTTCGTCGCCACATTCATGGGCGGTGATCAGGCCTCCTGGCGCGGCCACAAGACCGAACATTGGGCGGTCGGCGGCAACGTCCAATTGGTCGGCACACCGGAACAGATCGTCGACTGGTTCATCAAGCTAAAAAAGGCCGGAATAGACGGCGTCCAGGTCAATTTTTACGATTTTCTGCCCGAACTCAATTTTTTCGGGCGCCGCGTCATGCCGCTGATGCGCGAAGCCGGCCTCAGGATCGACCTCGCTTGAACGCCAGTTGTATCGGTTCCTATCCAGTCTGCGGCGGCGGGCGGAACTTCGTCGTGCTCCAGCCGCCGTCGACGGCCAGGACTGGCCGGTGATGTATGAGGCATCATCGGAACAGAGGAACAGGGCCGCGGCGGCCACATCCTCGGGCCGGCCAGTCCGGCCCAGGGGCGTGCTGCCGACGAGCGCGTCGCGGAACCAGGCATTGGTGCGGAGCCGCTCCGCCGAGAGCGGCGTCTCGATCGAGCCCGGGGCCAGCGCGTTGACGCGGATTCCCTCGGCGCCATAGTCGGCGGCCATGTTCTGGGTCAACCCGATCAGCGCCGCCTTTGTGGCAGAATAGATCGAGCTGCCGGGAAAGCCCTGCAGGCCGAAGACCGAGGCCAGATGCACGATGGCGCCGCCCCGCCCGCGTATTTCGACGACCGCCGCGCGAGCGACCCGAAACGCCGCCCTGAGGTTGGTGTCCAGAAAGCGATCGAGGTCGGCATCGTCAGTGGCGTCGATCGCCTTGGCGGCGCCGATGCCGGCGTTGTTGAGCAGGATGTCGAGGGGCCCGAACGCCTGCCGGCAGGCCGCCATCATCGCTTCCGGCGCATCGTCGTCGGTAACGTCGGCAAGCATGCTTTCGATGCGCCCCGGCGCCTCCAACCCCAGGCGGGCGGTCTCGCCGGCACCGTCACCATCACGATCAACGACCAGGACATCCACGCCCTCCTCAGCAAACCTCAGCGCCGTCGCCCGGCCGATGCCCGAGCCGCCGCCGGTGATCACGGTAATCTTTCCCTCTAATCGCATATCCTATCCTCCGTAAGCGCGGCCGGCCGCGAATTTACGTCGACGATGAGAACGACCGGCCGTCGATTTCCACGACCTCGAGCCCGGCGACCACCTCGCGATCGACGCCATCAAGGCAAAAAACATCCTGCTTATCCCTGAAAGTCATCCGGCGATGAGGAGGCGATAGGGCAAGGGCTCGGTGCGTGCGGCGCTATGGACGAAACGCGGGATCATGGTTTCGAGTTGATAGCGCCGGTTGTAGCGCCAGGCGAAACTGGCGAGGTAGCGCCCGGCGGGATCGGGGCCGAGCTGGCGATAGGTCCCGGTGATCGCGCTCTTGATGTTGCCGAGCGTCGTGTTCACCCATTTGAACGGCGCCCTGCGGGCCGCCTGTCGGCCCGACCCGGTGCGGATCGCCTGGTGGCTGCAGGCGGCTTCGTCGAGTGCGCTCCAGCAGCCCAGGCCGTCCGTCACAACCGCCGCTCCGGGGGCCAGCCAGAGTTTGGCGCCGCGCGCGATCTCGCACTTGCGGAAGCCCTTGACCGGCGCCAGCTTCAGCTTGCGCGGGCGCCCCTCGGGACTGGTCGAGACCGCCGCCACGAAGGGCGTTTTGCCCGCCGCGCCGCGGCCCCGCTTGCCGCCGGAGCGCACCCCGCCGAGATAGGCGTCGTCCATCTCGACCCGCCCCGTAAGCGCCGTCTCCCCCTCGCGCCGCGCCATCACCGCCATGATCTTGTGCTGCACGGTCCAGGCCGTCGGCTGCTTGACCCCGAGACGGCGGCCGAGTTCCACCGACGAGATGCCGTTCTTCGCCGTCACGATCAGGTGGATGGCGGCGAACCAGAGCGTCAGCGGCAGCTTGGTCGCGTGGAAGATCGTGCCCGCCGTCGGCGATGTCTGCTTCTTGCACCGGTTGCATTGATAGAGACCCCGACCCGCCAGCACGCAATGCTCCCGATGGCCGCGGCAGGGGCAGACGAAGCCGCCCGGCCAGCGCAGCCGGAGCAGCGCCGCGCGGCACTGCTCCTCGGTGCCGAAGGCCTCCCGAAACGCCTCGTCGCTCAGACCACGCACGCGCGATGCAACCTTGAACCTCATATCCGTGACCCCCTCATACGGAACATATTGAGAACATATACCTCCTCGGACGGAGTTTCACGGATAAGCAGGATAGGTTTTGAGGAACGACAGCCGATCTCCATGCCCAGCACCTCGCGCCTTCCGTCGCCGTTGACGCCGATGGCGATGATGACGGCGACCGACACGATGCGCCCCCCGCGACGGACCTTCAGGTAGGTGGCGTCGATCCACAGATACGGCCAGTCGCCTTCGATCGGCCGCTCCAGGAAGGCCTTCACCTTGCCGTCGATCTCCTCGCACAACCGGCTGACCTTGCTCTTGGAGATGCCGGGCATCCCCATCGCCTGCACCAGGTCTCGACTGAGCGGGTCGACACCCCCTTGATGTAGGCCTCCTGGATCACCGCCGTCAGCACTTTCTCGGCCATGCGGCGGGGTTCGAGGAACGAGGGGAAGTAGGAGCCCTTCCTGAGCTTCGGGATGCGCAGCTCGACGGACCCGGCGCGGGTCTGCCAGTCCCGGTCACGATATCCGTTGCGCTGAGTCTGACGCAGCGGGGTCTTCTCGCCATAGCCGGCGCCGGTGGCCGCACCCACCTCCAGCTCCATCAGCCGCTCCGCGGCAAAGCCGATCATCTCACGCGGCAGGTCCGCGTCCCGGGGTCTTCTCCACGAACGTGCGCAGGCTCATCATATCTTCGGTCATCGGTGTTCTCTCCGGTCAAAGGTTGGTCTCGCAACCAGACCCTACCGGAGGCCGCCGATGACCAACCCGCCCCCCAGCTACACCACCTCGTGGGACACGACCGGGCAAATCACCTTGCCGATTTGTTCCGGGGTGGCTTCGCCCTCGTGGTGGCCGGTATAGAATTGTGGCCAGCCTCGGGGAGTGCCTCCCACCAATCCGGCCAGCGGACCTTCTTTGGGGTTCGGGTTGCTCTCAGGACCCGTTGCTGCTCCAAGAGCGTCGGGCGTCGGCTACCGAGGCGGTCAAGGGCCATCTCGACGATCCAGGGCTCGAGCGCCATCCGGTCGGTGTTGCGATTCCGATCGAGCTTCCTGGCCATGCGCAGTGGCACGAGGGCGGTGTTGACAGTTCCGCAACTGAGTAAGGAGCTACTGACGAACTCTATGACGAGCGTCGGGCGGCCTTGAGGCGAGAATTCCCGTTGTTTGGCGCGGGCGTCTCCGATCGCGGCCGCAGCTTGCCGGAGGGCGGCATTATCGCCATCGAGCCCCTGTTTGGTGAGATACAGAGCAAAGGCCTCGGCAGCTGTGATACGCCTCTCGATGCCGTCCTCGCGAACGGTCACCATCTGCCCGAGAACCGCTTCGTAGGGCGGCTCTTTCTTGCGCCCGGGCGGGCGGCCCTTGGGGTTGCCGCTCCGCCCCTTTCTAAACCGCGTATTCCTCGGTGGTTTACCGTACCCGATTTCGTCCCCGGTGCTCATTCGGCGATCCAGCCTGGCCAACACAAGGTCTCCGCATTACGGGTGCATCGCTGGATCTCCTCGCTCTCTTGCTCCGTGAGCTTGCTGCCGCCACGGCGTCGGTTGAGCGCGGCCTGTACGGCCCAGGGCTCGAGCAGAAGCCGTTCGCGATCCTCTCCGCAGTCCTCTCGGGCAGGGTGGTGGGTTGCTATCCCGAGTATGAGCAGCGCCTCATCGGCATCGGCTGGGCCGGAATACTCGAACTTGACATCGACTGGAGGAATCCGCGGTTTCCCCTTACGGGCGTTGAGATGCGCCTCCCGCTTGGCGATCATCTTCAGAACCTCGCGCTGGGCAGAGCGATTGCCGGCGATCGCGTACTGATAGGTCTTGTGCCAAAGCGCCTCCTCGACCGTGACCTCGCGGGACTTGCCGTCCTGCGTAATTGTCAATGTCCTGTCGATGACCACGGCGAAAGCAGAAGCCGGGTTTGCACGGCGTTCCTTCCTCGGCCTGCCGCTGGGATTGCCGCTCACTCCTTTCCTGAAGCGCGTGCTCTTCGGCGGGTGCCCTGGTCCGACCTTGCTCATGCCGCGGCCTTCCTGTCGAGCTCGGCCTTCCTGCCGGTCATGGCCTCCCACCGATCGATCGCCACGTCCACATAAGCCGGATCGATCTCCACGCCGCGGAAACGCCGACCGGTTCGCTCCGATGCGACGAGTGTGGTGCCTGATCCAGAGAAGACATCCAAGACGAGATCGCCGCGCCTGGTCACATCCTGGATCGCATCGGCGACAAGTGCTGTCGGCTTGACCGTCGGATGGAGTTTGAGATCTTCGCGCCGGCTTCCGGCCACGGTGTTGACGGAAGCGTAGTCCCAGACGTTGGTGCGATTGCGGCCGTGCTTGCCAAGCTCGACCGCATTGAAGTGGGGTGCCCGGCCAACCCGGTAGACGAAAACCAGTTCATGCTTTGAGCGGTAGAGCGAGCCCATCCCGGCATTGGACTTGTTCCAGATGCACAGATTGAGCAGGTCGCCGTAGACGTCCCGGCCGATGGCGGAGAGGTCATCCATATGGCGCCAATCCATGCAGATGAAGTGAACGGCGCCGTCACGGGACGCGGCGACGCAAGCGCCCAAGGCGTCTCCGAGGAACGTTCGGAACTCATCGCGGCTCATCTCGCCGGAGGCCATCGCGAACTCGCGGTGGCGCCCGCGCGTGTTGGCATGCCCGCCGATCGCGACATTGTAGGGCGGATCGAGAAAGGCTGCGTCGATCTTCACGTCTTTCCCGATAACGCGCCGCAGGAACGCGCCGTCGCGACCATCACCACATCCAAGGCGATGGTCGCCGAGGATCCAGATATCATCCGGCCGGGTTCGCGGCGTCGATTTTATCTCCGGGAGATGATCGTCGTCCGGATCGTTCGCACCCGAAAGGGCGATATCGATCTCCCCCACCGAGAAGCCCGTGAGGCCGAGATCGAGGTCCATGTCGGCGAGATCGCCGAACTCCAGCTTCAGGAGATCGAGGTCCCAGGACGCACCGAGCGCGATCTTGTTGTCGGCCAGTCTCAACGCGCGCTTCTGCCCATCGGTCAATCCCGCGAGCACAATGGTCGGAACCTCCTGCGAGACCCGCTTCTTTTGCGGCGCGCAACCGCCCGTGCCCCGCGATGATGACGCCCTGTTCATCGATCAGGATCGGGTTGGTGAAGCCGAACTCCTTGATCGAGGCCTTGATTTGCTCGAGCTGCCGCTTGGGATGCGTTCGTGCATTACGCGGATCGGGCTTGAGGCTGCCGACCGTCCGATATTCGACCGCGAGAGCATCGGAACTTGCCGCACTGTCCGTCATGAACCCCCGCAGATTTTCTGCCCGCTCATCCGGGGCATTCATCCGGCGATGAGCCAGCGGGGCCGGGCTGGGCCGGCGCCGAGTGCCATTGCTCTCCGGTACCACATGCTTTCTCGCTTACACCACCATGCCCCCTCGCTATAGAACATAGATAGAACATTTCATCAGAATCGCAAGACCATCAACGATGAGCCGGCGAGGCTGCGGGCGCATACCCCATTGCCCGCGATAGCCACAATACCGTGCGAAAGCACTGGACTTGCCGGCGCAAAGGAGCGTCAGTGCGACGACGCCCGGCCACCCCGGGCTTGCCCCGGTAGCGGCGCCGATCTGCGCCGCAATATCCGAGGAGAACACCATGGCCATCAAATCATTGAGGAAAAAGTCGGGATCGCGCGCCGCGAAGGCCACCAACCGCAAGAACTCAAAGAAGACAGACCCGAAGCAGCCGGGGATCACGAAGCTCGCGCTTCTCGTCGCCCATCTCAGTGCCCCGGGCGGCGCGACCATCGCCGAACTCTGTAAGGCAACGGGCTGGCAGCCCCATTCGGTTCGAGGCGGGCTCGCCGGCGCACTGCGACGCAAGGGCCACGTCATCCGGTCCGAGAAAGAAGGGGGCCAGCGGCGCTACCGCATCGAGGAACCGGTGACATGACCGGCGAGGCGCCGCTTGCGGACGAGATCGAAACGCTCATGCCCCTTCGTCTCGAAGGGCTTCGAGAAGTTTGGCGCATCCGTTACGGTGCCCCGCCGAAGCTGCGCTCGGCCGAGCTGTTGCGTTATTGTCTGGCCTGGCGGTTGCAGGCAGAGGCTCTCGGCGGTCTCGATCGTGACACACGGCGCCAGCTCAAGCGCCGCCAGCGGGTCCAGGCAGAAGGTCTTGAGCTCGGGATCGGGACCACGCTACGGCGTGAATGGCGAGGGCGGATCGTCCAGGTCACGGTCGAAGAAGACGGGTTTCGCCACGGGGGCCAACTCTTCAAGAGCCTCTCCGCGGCAGCGACCGCGATCGCGGGAACGCGCTGGAATGGCCCGCGTTTCTTCGGTCTCCGATCCGACAAATGAGCCGGCCCCGTCTCCACTGTGCCCTTTACACGAGGAAGAGCACCGAGGAAGGCCTCGAGCAGGCGTTCAACTCCCTCGATGCGCAGCGCGAAGCCTGCGCGGCGTATGTGAAGAGCCAGGCCGGCGAAGGTTGGAGAGCGGTCCCGACCCGCTACGACGATGGCGGCTTCTCCGGCGCATCCATGGAGCGCCCGGCGCTCAAGCGGCTTCTCTGCGACATCGAAGCCGGCAAGGTCGACGTAATTGTCGTCTACAAGATCGACCGCCTGACCCGGTCCTTGGCCGACTTCGCACGCATGATCGAGATCTTCGATCGTCGTCGGGTCAGCTTCGTCAGCGTCACCCAGGCCTTCAACACCACGACCAGCATGGGCCGCCTGACACTGAACGTGCTGTTGTCCTTCGCCCAGTTCGAGCGCGAGGTGACGGGCGAGCGCATCCGCGACAAGATTGCAGCCTCCAAGGCCAAGGGCATGTGGATGGGCGGCATTGTGCCGCTTGGCTACGACCCGCCTGAGAATGGCGCGCGCGCCCTGGTGGTCAACCAGGAGGAAGCCGAGATCGTGCGCACCATCTTCGGAGCCTATATCGACCTTGGTTCCGTGCACGCGCTGCGGCGATGGCTTGAGGACCGGGGCATCCGTTCGAAGCGGCGCGTGTCGCGGGCGGGTCGACTATCCGGCGGCGGGCCGTTCAGCCGCGGCGCGCTCTTTCAACTGCTGCGGAACAGGCTCTATCTCGGCATGATCGTCCACAAGGGAAGGGTGCATCCGGGCCGACACCACGCCATCATCGATGCCGGTCTCTTCGAGGCTGTCCAGGCGCGCATCGATGCGAACACCCGCCGTCGCGCATCGGATCGGAAGCGAGAAGAAAACGCTCTTCTGGCCGGGCGCCTCTTCGATGCGGATGGTCGGCCGATGTCGCCGACCTTCTCCCACGGGAGAGGCGGCAAGCTCTATCGCTACTACGTCTCGGCGCCGCTTCAGCAAGGTGCAAGGCGCGGTCCATCCGACACAGCCATCCGGCGGATCTCCGCGCCACCGCTCGAAGTCGCCCTCGCGACCGTGCTGCGTCGCGTGATCCCGGGATGTCCGGATGATCCCATCACGCTTGTCTCCCGCGCCGAACTCCACGATCGGACGCTGCACTGCTTGCTGCCGATCGACCGGATCGTCGCGATGCGCGAGCGCCTCGAGCCTCACGAACGGGTCGAGCCGGATCCGGTAGATGCGCGTCTCGCCAGGCTGCATCTGCCCCTTGTCCGGCGTCGTGGCCAGACCTGGGTTCTCAAGGGCCCAAGTGCGGGAAACAGGCCAGACCCTGTTCTGGTCAAGGCGCTCCGCTCCGCACACGCCATGCTGCACCACGATGATGCCGGATTGCCCGTGCTCGTCACAGCGCCGGATACGCCCTATCGGCGCCGCCTCGTCCGTCTGGCCTTTCTGGCGCCGGAGATCCAGAGAGCGATTGTTGAAGGGCGCCAATCCGCAGGCCTGACACTGGCACAACTCCTCAAGGGCCCAATACCGCTCGCCTGGTCGCAGCAAGCCGCCCGCTTCCCGTTTGCGGTATCGCCGGAATAGGGATCAGTACCCACCCCCCGCTCACTCGACTACGGGCAAGGCAGCCCTGATTATTCCCTGTTCCCTCCATTCGTTTCCCTGTTCCCTCCATTTATTTCCCTGTTATCAACCATCCGTTTCCCTGTTCCGAAAAAAAACAGGGAAAGTTTGTAAGGCATTGATATTACGGGTGACTCTTGGCTCATTGGTTGGGAAGCCCGCTGTATTCCCCTGTTTTGAGGCCGAAATCGCAAAAATTCCCTGTTCCCACCAAACTCACCCTTGCATCGCGCTCGCGGAGACCGCACGCCGCGAAGCCCGGTAATTGCCGGAAATGCTCCCGCGTTCGGGAGCTCCGAATTCCGATTGACCGCGAAACACGCCCTGTCTTCCGTGGGTTGGCCGCTCGATGGCCGGAAGAGACAGCTTCGCCCGGGTGGTTGGCTGGGGGAGAGGGATTCGAACCCCCACTTACGGAGTCAGAGTCCGCTGTCCTACCATTAGACGATCCCCCATCCGGCGGCAGGCGCGCGTCGGCGCGTGAGCAGGGCCCTGATTTAGGTTTCGCGGGAGCGGATGTCAATCGCAACCGATCCGCGGTGCGTTGGGATCGTGTCGTGCGCGCCTGCCGCCGCTTCGAGGAGGGCCCGACGGCGCCTACGCCAGAGAGCGGGCGATGCCCGACCAGCCGCCGGCCGCCATGTGCGGCTTTTCCGGCCGCTTCGCGCCCCCATTGGCAAGCGGGGCCCGCGCCGTCACCGCGACCCTCTCGGCCGATCAACGACCCTCCCAGCGGTCGCGGCCGGCGACGAGGACGCGCATCTTGGCATCGGCGATGTTGCGCTTGAGCATCCAGAAACCGCAGTCGGGATGAACAAAGCGGATCCGCTCGGGGCCCAAGACCGCGGCGGCGCGTTCGATGGCGCGGGCGATGTCGTCGGCGCTTTCAACTTCGGTGCGCTTGATGTCGACCACGCCGAGACCGAAACCGATGTCGGGGCGGAGTTCGCGGAAGACGGCGAGTTCGCCCTCCGGCCGGTGGGCGCATTCCATGACAACGTGGTCGACGTGGAGTGCGTTCAGATAGCCGATCAGACGGTCCCAGGAGCCCCGCTGAATGCCCTGGCCGCCATAGTTTCCAAAGCAGAGGTGGACGGCCGGCTTCGTCGGCACGGCGTCGAGCACCCGGTTCATCGCCTCGGCCGCCCAATCGCTCTCCTCGGGGTGGCCAGGCAGGTTGGCCTCGTCGATTTGCACCACGTCGGCCTCCAGGTGCGCGACCTGACCCGCGAGCACATCGGCGATCGCGCGGGCGAGCGCGGGCACATCGCCGTAGTGCCGGTCCACCAGCGTCTTGGCCAGCATGTGCGGACCGGTGAGGGTGAATTTGAAGGGCCCCCGCGCCAGGCCCCGGCCGATGGCGCATGCGCCCGGCAGGTCGAGGGTCCCGGCGCGAAGCGGCCCGTCCACCACGCCCGGCGGCCTGCGGCGGAAAGCCATGCCGGCGTCTTGCCGAAAGACCATCAACTCCTCGAACTCGACCTCGCGCCGGACCCCCGCCATGGGGTGAAGGAAATACTCGATCATGCCGTTGGTTTCGGGGTGGTCGGGGTCGAAGCGGCTGATCTCGCCATCGGCGACGAGGTCGATGCCCGCCTCCTCCTGAATACGCAGCACGACGCGCGTCGCGTCGACCAGCGCCTCCCGCGTCGGATTGCGCGCGAGCCATGCGGGGACCGGGTAGGACCCGACGACGGTGGTGAGGATGCGGGGTGCCACCATGGCGGGAGTCTAGCCCGGACTTCTCACACTATCCATGGCCTCGGCGCCGCTGTCGGCTCGACAGGGCAGGAGCGCCGCGTCGGTCGGGAAGGGCCAGACGTCGCCGCCGCCTCGCCGCTGGACGCTCTCCTTCGCCGGTGTCATATTCCGCGCCAGCGGCGCGCCGGCGCGCCTGGCATGGATTGAGCGGACGAGATGGGCGCCACGATCGGCACGAGACTATTCACATGGTGGAAGGGCGATCGGGTCGGCGAGGACGGCTTCGGCAACGCCTACTACCGGGAAAAGGACGGCGGCGGCCGGCGCTGGGTGATTTTCGCCGGTCGGCCGGAAGCCTCCAAGGTCCCGCCGGAGTGGCACGCCTGGCTGCATCGGACGATCGATTCACCGCCGAGCGAAAGCCCCCCGCCGCGCCACGGGTGGGAGAAGGAACATCTCCCCAATCTGACGGGCACGGACAACGCGTGGCACCCACCGGGAAGCCTGCTGGGCACTGGCCAGCGCAAGGCGGCGACGGGCGACTACGAGCCCTGGAGACCGGATTGAACGCCCAACCGCCACGGAGTGAGTTTGCATGCAAGGCTCGGTGATCGAAACCTTGATCGGTGCCGTGGTGCTGGCCGTCGCGGGCGTATTCCTGGTCTTCGCCTACGACAAGGCCGGCATCGCCAAGATCGAAGGCTACGAACTGGTCGCCAGGTTCCAGAAGATCGACGGCATCAACATCGGCAGCGACGTGGTGATGAGCGGGATCAAGATTGGCAGCGTGGTCGCCCAGGAACTCGACGCCAAGGAGTTCCAGGCCGTGCTCACGATTAGCGTCCAGGAAGGCCTTGTGCTGCCGACCGATTCGACCATCAAAGTGACCCAGACGGGTCTCCTGGGCGACCAGTATCTGTCGATCGAAGCGGGTGGTTCGGACGAGAACCTGAAGCCGGGCGGGGAGTTCGAGTTCACCCAAGGCTCGGTCGACCTGATCGAACTGGTGGGCAAGGCGATGTACAGCGGCGGCGGCGCGGGCGGGCGGCAATAGCAGGCCTCGTCATGATGGGCGGCGGGCGGCTCCGGGATCCCAAGCGGCATTGGCGCCACGGCCGCTTCGCCTCCGCCCCGGGCGAGAGGGGAAGCGAGTGGTCGAGCCCGATCGGAAAATTCTCTAGAGCCATGTACCGCCCTCTCTCGTTCGCGCTGCTGGCCTGGGGCATTCTGACGGGCGCCCAGGCGTTCGCGGCGCGCGAGGCCGCCTCGATTTCCGGCGATATCGTGGTACTGCGCGGTCTCGACCGGATCACCGCGCGGGTGACGGACATGGAGATCGCGCTCGGCGAGGTCCGCCGTTTCGGGCGCCTGCGCATCATGCCTCGGGTCTGCTACACGCGGCCGCCCGAGGAGCCGCCCGAGACCACCGCCTTCCTGGAAATCACCGAGCTGCGCCCGGGTCTGGAGCAGCCGACACCGCTGTTCACCGGCTGGATGTTCGCCTCCAGCCCGGCTCTCTCCGCGCTGGAGCATCCCGTCTACGACGTCTGGGTCATCGCCTGCAAAACCTCTTCCCCGGAGGCCCCCTCGGGCAAGGCGAAAAAGTCGCCCTGACGGTCGAGGGCCGCCGCCAGCAGCCGGTGGTAGCGCTCCCGCGCGATCTCGACCGCGCCGAACTGGCTCAGATGGTCGGTGATGAACTGCGAGTCCAGCAACAGATAGCCGCCGACGAATAGACGGGCGACAAGGTGGACGAGGGCAACCTTGCTGGCATCGCGCTCATGGCTGAACATGCTCTCGCCGAAGAAGGCGGCGCCGAGCGACACGCCGTAAAGGCCGCCGACCAGCAAGCCCTCGCTCCGGACCTCCAAGCTGTGGACGAATCCCATCCGGTGCAACTCTCCATAGAGCGCGACGATCCGCCGGTTGATCCAGGTGCCGTCGGTTCCCCGGCGGGCGCCGGCGCAGGCGGAGATCACCGCCTCGAAGTCGCGATTCACCGTCACCTCGAAGCGGCTGGAGCGAATGGTGCGGCCGAGCCTGCGGGGCACATGAAAAGCGGTCAACGGCATGATACCGCGCCGTTCGGGGTCGACCCAGAAGAGTGACTCGTCCTCCCGGTCCTCCGCCATCGGAAAGACGCCGGCGGCATAGGCGCGCAACACCAGTTCGGGCGTGATCTCGACCATCGCCGATCATGAACCGGCCGGCCACTGGCGCGCAACGCGCCCCACTCTCGCCATGTTGACGGCGAGAATGCGCGGGCGGGCACGGCGGAGCGCGGCATGAAACGCATCATTTTCTCGACCCTGGCGGTGCTGGTGCTAGCCGGCCTCGCCCTCGCCACCTACGCGACGCTGGTCGAGCCCGACCGCCTCGTGGTGCGCCGCCTCGACTTCGCCTCGCCGCTCTGGCCGGCCGGCCGGCCACCGCTCAGAATAGTCGCCATCGCCGACATTCACGCGGGCGCGCCGCATATCGACAGGGGCAAGCTCGCGGAGATCGCGCGCCTGGCCAACGCGGAAGCGCCGGGCCTCGTCCTGCTGCTCGGCGACTACGTGATCCACGGCGTGCTCGGCGGGACTTTCATGCCGCCGGAGGAGATGGCGGAGGCGCTCTCCGCGCTCCACGCCCGCCTCGGCACCGTCGCCGTGCTCGGCAACCACGATTGGTGGCTCGACGGCGAACGCGTCCGCCGTGCCCTCGAGGACCAGGGAATCACCGTGCTGGAGAACCGAGCGGTGACGCTCGGCGACGACGGCGCGCGCTTCCACCTGGCCGGCCTCGCCGACGATACGACCCGCGTCCCGGATGGCGCGAGCGCCCTCGCGGGGCGGGCCGAGGAGGCGCCGGTGATCTTCGCCATGCACGACCCGGCGGCAATCGATGAGGTGCCGGAGCGGGCCGTCTTATCCTTCGCCGGCCACACCCACGGCGGCCAGATCCATCTGCCGTGGCTGTTCGATCCCGTGGTCCCCGGCCGCGCCGGCCCGGAACTCGCCTACGGCCTGCTGCGCCACGAGGGCAAGGCCATCCTGGTCTCCGGCGGGATCGGCACCAGCATCGTCCCGGTCCGCCTCGCCATGCCGCCGGAAATCGTCGTCCTGACGCTCCGCCACGGCCCGGGCCCGAGTTGACCCGGCGTTGTTCGAAATCGGGGGATCGTATAGATGAAGCGAGCGCGAGTTTTATCGCCGGACGGAACGGAGAGGGCGACGGTGGACAAGCAATACGACGTGGTCGTGGTCGGTGGCGGAAACGCCGCGCTTTCGGCGGCGCTGGCGGCCCGGGAACGGGGCGCCAGCGTGGCGGTGCTGGAGCGGGCGCCGGAGGAGGAGAACGGCGGCAACAGCCGCTTTACGGCCGGCGCGATCCGCTTCGCCTACGACGGCGTCGAGGACATCCAGCAGCTGACGGAGTTGAGCGAGGAAGAGGTCGCCACCACGGACTTCGGCACCTACGGCCAAGACCAGTTCTTCGACGACATGTTCCGGGTGACCAAATACCGGACCGACCCGGACCTGGTGGAGATCCTGGTGACGCGCAGCTTCGAGACCATGAAATGGATGCACGGCAACGGCATCCGTTTCGTGCCGATCTACGGGCGCCAGGCCTTCAAGGTCGACGGCAGGTTCAAGTTCTGGGGGGGATTGACGCTGGAGGCGCGCGGCGGCGGCCCGGGCCTGGTGGACTCGGAGACGAAAATCGCGACCGACCGCGGCATCGACATCCTTTACCGCTGCCGGGCGATGAAGCTACTGCAGGACGGCGACCGGGTGCATGGCGTCAAGGTGCGCCACGCGGGCAAGCGCTACGATATAGAGGCGCGCTCGGTGGTACTGGCGACCGGCGGCTTCCAGGCAGACCCCGAGATGCGGACGCGCTACCTCGGCCCGGGCTGGGAGTTGGCGAAGGTTCGCGGCACCCGTTTCAATACCGGCGACGGGATCAAGATGGCGCTCGACGTCGGCGCGGCCGCGCGCGGCAACTGGTCGGGCTGTCACGCGGTCGGCTGGGACTTCAACGCGCCGGAGTTCGGCGACCTCGCGGTCGGCGACAACTTCCAGAAGCACTCCTACCCCTTCGGCATCATGGTGAACGCCACGGGCCGGCGCTTCGTCGACGAGGGCGCCGACTTCCGCAACTACACCTACGCCAAGTACGGTCGGGTGATCCTGGAGCAGCCGGATAACTTCGCTTGGCAGATTTTCGACCAGAAGGTGGTCCACCTGCTGCGCGACGAATACCGCATCCGCCAGGTGACAAAAGTGACCGCTGATACGCTGGAGGATCTGGCGGGCAAGCTGGAGGGCGTCGACCGACGCGGCTTCCTCGACGAGATCGCCAAGTACAACGCGGCCGTCAGGACCGACATCGCCTTCAATCCCAACGTCAAGGACGGACGGACGACGGAGGGGCTGGCCTTCGACAAGACCAACTGGGCCAACACCATCGAAGACGGGCCGCTCGAGGCCTATCAGGTCGGCTGCGGCATCACCTTCACTTTTGGCGGCCTGCGGATCGACACCAACGGCCAGGTCCTCGATACCGACCTGGAGCCGATCCCCGGCCTCTTCGCGGCGGGCGAGCTGGTGGGCGGCCTGTTTTATTTCAACTATCCAGGCGGCAGCGGGCTGATCTCGGGCGCGGTGTTCGGACGCCTGGCGGGTACCTCCGCGGCGGGCGGCAACGAGTAGTATCCGCCGCCACGAACGGCAACGACGAGCTCGTCGGCGACCGTATCTAGTACGATCGCAACCACAACTAGACGCGAGGCACCCCATGGATTTCGGCATCTTCAACCTGCTGCAGCACCGTGACCGTTCGAAGCCGCCGGGCCAGGTGATCGACGAGGCGCTGGAGCATACGCGCCACGCCGAGGAACTGGACTTCGGCCGGGTCTGGTTCGCCGAGCATCACTTCTCCAATTACAGTCTCTGCCCCTCCCCGCTGATCTTCTGCACCCAGGCGGCGGCCATGACGAAGCGGATCCGGGTTGGCAGCGCGGTGCTGATCCTCCCCCTGCACGCGCCGGCCCGCCTCATCGCCGAGATCGCGCTGGTCGATGCGCTTTCGGGCGGGCGGCTCGACGTCGGCGTCGGCAGCGGCTACCAGACTTACGAGTTCGAGCGGCTGGGCGCGGAGATGGCCGAGAACAAGCTCGTCTTCAACGAGATGCTCGACATGATCGACATGGGCCTGCGCCAGCCGCACTTCGCTTACCATGGCGAGCACTTCCAGCTGCCGGAGACGGCGATCAACACCCGGCCGGTGCAACTGCCGAGGCCGCCGATCTGGATCGCCGGGGCCGATCCCAACAGCCACCGGCGCTGCGCCCGCGACGGCTACGTCCCCTTCATCTCTGGCGGCATCGAAAGCCCGGAACGCATCCGCGCCATGCGCGACCAGATCGAGCGCTGCTACGCCGAGGAAGGCAAGGACACGGCCTCGATTCCGATGGGCGTGCTGCGCTTCGTCTGTGTGCATGACGATCGCTCGATCATCGAGCGTTACGTGAACGGCGCGCGCTTCCAGAAACGCATCGCAATGTCGCTGCGCCACCGCCGCGAGACCATGGTCGACGACTACATGGTCGATGAGGTGCCGTTCCCCGACGAGCCGTCGCTCGAACAGGTCGGCGGCAACATCGTGGCCGGCACGGCCGAGGCCGTGGCCGGGCGCCTCGCCACGGAGATCGAACTCTACGGGCCGAGCCACATGAGCATCTACTTCGCCGTCGGCGACATGCCGAGCGCGGCGGTCATGACCTCGATGGAGCTCTTCGCCACCAAAGTCGTGCCGCTGCTGGAGGCGCACTTCGGCAAGCCGCTGGCCGAGATCTGCCACGCGCCAATGCCCGAGCCCGCCTTCCTGGCGGCGGCCGAATAGGCGTGACGACCGACGCTCAGACCTTCTTTTCCCTCGGATTGAAGATTTGCGGCGGTGGCGGCGGCGTGCCCTTGAGCGGCGGGGTCGGTGGCGGACGGATCTCGATGTTCAAATCGTCCTGCTCCTCCAGGCTCTTCTTGAAGAAGGGCTTGGTGATGACGATGCCGGCGCGCCGGCGCACCGCCTCGTCGACCGCGTCCTCCAGTTTCTCGGCCAGCCGCAGGTTCCAGGGCACGACATAGGCGCGCGGCTCGAGTGAGCCGTCGAGGCGAAGCCAGAGGTAGATCGCCTTCCCCTCCTCCAGGCTGACGCCCAGAAGCGCCGCCCGCTCGACGTTGCGCTCGTACCATTCGAAGCTGACGGGCTTGGGCTTGCCCAGCACCTCGACCACCTGGGCGTAGACGATGGGGAGGAAGAGCGTAGTGATCGCGGTCGCGGCGATGCGGACCCGTGCCCGCCTCGGCGCCCAGATGGCGATGGTCGCCAGCACGGCGGCGAAAATGTAGAACAGGACGCTCATTTCGGTCCTCCCGTGATCAGCGGCCGTCGCAGCGTGCTGACGCTGCCGTCGACCAGTTCGCCCGCGCTATCGAGGCGGAAGCGGTATGCCGTCTCCTCCTGGCCGTGGCGTTCCAGGTTCACGATCGTCGCCAACAGCTGACGGGTGTCTTCGAGCCGCTTCTTGACGCTGACGACGATGTTCACCGGCACCGTCTGCCCGCGCGGCAGGGGTCCGTACATGTGGACGTTGACGACATATTCCCCCGGTGGAATGCCGCGGCTGTAGCTGACCTCGTAGTTCCGCTCCGTCGCGTCGCCCTCCATGCCAAGGTCGTCGCGCAGCAGGTTGAAGGTCTTGCCGCCCTGATTCCAGTAGCCGACCGGCACCTCTCTCGGCGCCTTCACCCAGAGATCGACGTCGACGGGCAGGTCGTTCGGCCAGTGCATTTCGACGATGACGTTGCCGGGCGAGCGGTGCTCGTCGGTCTCGGTCTTTACCGGGCGCACGTGCGGCAGCAGCATGATGACCATGGCGACGAAGCCGATCAGAGCCAGCAGGATCACGTCGCGAAAGACGGTACCCCAACTCTCCTCGTCGAGTGGGTCAAGCCCCCGAACGGCGTTCGCCCAGCTCGACCGTTGCGACAATGAGATCCACCGTGCCCGTGACCAGAATGCGGTAATTGAGAGTCAGCCAGACGTAGAGGACGGCGCCCACGAGCGTCGTATGCAGCGCGATCGACATGCCGCTGATCAAGGTGGCGACCATGGTCGAGACCTTCTCCACCTCCCCCGCCGATTGCGGGTCGACACCGGAGAGCGCGATGATGAAGCCGGATGACCGTGCCGACGAGACCGAGGAAGATCAGGGCGTTGGCGATGTCGCGGATGCCAACGACGCGATCGGTCAACCGCAGGCGGAGCGCGCCCGCGAGGTTGGCCCGGCCCGCGGCATCGGCGCCCTGGAGCTGCGCGAGGTAGTGGCCGGCCCAGCCGCCGATATCGGGCGCGCTCGCCTTCACCGCGTCGAGGGCGGCGCCATGGCGCCAGACCCTCGCGCCGCAGAGACACAGGCCATAAAGGAAGACCAGCACGATCAGCAACAACAGCTCGCGCAAGCGGCCGTTGATCATGCCGTCGAGCCAGCCCTGCAAATAGGCCGCCCCCACCAGTGCGACGGCCACGATATTGACCAACAGATATCGGGTGAACAGAAGGTAGCGATGCTGCAAGCGCCGGCCTCCCCAGTTTGGCGACGACACACCGCCGAGCGCCATCGAAGAGGTCACTTTACCATTCTCCGCCGCTGGAGCCGATCACGGTCGCGCGGGGCACGCCCGACGGGCCCCGCCGACGGGGACATCGCCAGCTACCGGCGGTTCGACTCGCTCGTCCGCGAACGGCCGCCCGCGCCGAGCGCGCTCGTCGCCCCGGGGCAACGGGGAACGTTCCGTGCGGTTGAAACTCATGATCTTCCCTCCGGATCTGTTCACGCCCCCTCGGGATGGGCTATGTCTCGGGAAATGGCATCCCATGTCACCTCGCCTCGCGCCGATCGCCCCACCTGGTGATCGACCGTGAAGGCCGAAGCCGATGTCGCGACGTCACGAAGACCCGCCCAACGTCACCGTGGCCGGTGTCGAGCCATCCCAGGCTGGAGCGACCGATCGCTCCCGAACCGGCGGGTCGCAATGATGAGAAAGAGATCATGACGGATACCGGCCCCCTCTCGCGCTTCACCGTGATCGATCTGACCCGGGCGCGGGCCGGGCCGACCGCCGTCCGTCAGCTCGCGGACTGGGGCGCCAAGGTCATCAAGGTCGATATGCCGCCGAGAGCCGGCGCCGACACGCTGGGTGGCGAGCGAGACGGCTCCGATTTCCAGAACCTGCACCGCAACAAGCGGGCCATGACACTGGACATGAAGGATCCCCGGGGACGTGACCTGCTGGTGAACATGGCGCGGACGGCGGACGTGATCGTTGAAAATTTTCGCCCCCGGGTGAAGCACCGCCTCGGCATCGACTACGAGGCGATCAGGGACATCAACCCGGGAATCGTCTACGGCTCCATCTCCGGCTTCGGCCAGGAGGGGCCTTATGCCGAGCGGCCGGGGCTGGATCAGATCGCCCAGGGCCTGGGCGGCCTGATGTCGGTCACCGGCCTTCCCGGCCAGGGCCCGGTCCGGGTCGGTATCCCCATCGCCGACCTCTCCGCCGGCTTCAACCTGGCGATGGGTATCTTGATCGCATTATTGGAACGCGAGGTCTCGGGCCGGGGCCAGTGGGTCACCACCTCGCTGCTGGAAGCGCAGATCACGATGATGGACCTGCAAGCCGCCCGCTACCTGATCGACGACGAGGTGCCGGGCCAGGCCAGCAACAACCACCCGGTCCATATTCCGACCGGCGTGTTCGAGACCGAGGATGGCGCCATCAACATCCAGGCGAGCGCCCAGCATTTCTTCAGGCGGCTGTGCGAAGCGCTCGGCGCGCCGGAGATTTACGACGATCCGAAATACGCCGACGGACCCGGCCGCGCGGCCCACCGCGACGAGCTGAACGAGGCCATCGCGTCTCACACCCGGGGGCGCGGCACCGACCAGTGGATCGACGTCCTGGCCGAGGCAGGCGTGCCCTGCGGCCCGATCCACCGCCTGGACCAAACCTTCGCCGACCCACAGGTACGGACTTTGGCCATGTCGCCCGAGGTGAGCCACCCCCGGCTCGGCACGCAACGTCTGGTGGGCCAGGCGGTCAAGCTGTCCAGGACGCCAATGAAAATGCGGAGCGCCACGGCCGACTCGGGCGCCAACACCGACGAAATTTTGCGGGAGCTAGGACTGGGCCCCGACGAGATCGCGGTACTACGCACCGACGGGGTTGTCTGACAACGGGGGCAAGCGTCTGGAGAGTTCTTCCGCCGGCATCGGCATGCCGTAGTGCTCGCCCTGCAGCAAGTAGCAGCCCTCTTGGCGCAACAATTCGATTTGTGCCTGGTTGGCGACGCCCTCGGCCGTCACCTTGAGGTTGAGCGCGTGGGCCATGCTCACGATGGCGCGCACGATCGCGATGTCGTCGGTGCTTTCGGGGATGTCGCGGACGAAGGCCTGGTCGATCTTGACCGTGTCGACGGGAAAGTTCTTGAGATAACTGAGCGAGGAATATCCGGTGCCGAAGTCGTCGAGCAGAACCTCGATGCCGCGTCGACGCAGGTTCGTGATGACTTCCAGTCCCTCGGCGAAGTTGCTGAGCATCACGTTCTCGGTGATCTCGATATGCAGGTACTCGGGAGCGAGGTTGGCGGCGGCGAGTTCGCGTTCGACCGAGGCGACGATGTCGTGGTGTTGAATCTGTGCCACCGAGACGTTGACCGATACCGCGACGGGACCGAGGCCAGCCTCCCGCCACGCGGTCGCCTGACGGCACGCGCCGGCCAGGATCCAGTCGCCCATGGGGATGATCATGTTGGTCCGTTCGGCGATCGGGATGAACTCCGTCGGCGAGACGAGTCCGCGCTCGGGGTGGTTCCAGCGGACCAGGGCCTCGACCGCGACGATCCGTTCCGAGTGGGCGTCGACCAGGGGCTGATAACTGAGCCAGAGCTCGCCCCGCTCCACCGCGTGGCGAAGGTCGCGCTCCAGGGCCTTGCGCGCCAGGACCTCGGCATCCATCGCCGGGACGTAGAAGTTGTAGCCCTCGACCCGGGTCGCCTTGGTGCGCGAGAGCGCCAGGCTGGCGCTCCTCAGCAGGCTGTCGGCATCGTCGCCGTCCTCCGGAAACAGGGAGATGCCGGCGCTGACGGTAACGAAGACGCGCCCGGCGGGAAACTCCATGGGCTCCGCCAAGTTCGCCAGAATTCGCTCGGCCGCCGTCGCGGCGGCGTCGGGACTGCTCACCTCCGGCAGGAGGACGGTGAACTCGTCACCCGCCAGGCGTGACAAAGCGCCACTCGCGTCACGGCCCAGCACGTCGCCGACGCGCACATCCGCGCGAAGCCGGTCGGCGATCGTTTGCAACACGGTGTCGCCGATCGCCTGACCCATGGTTTCATTGACGCTCTTGAAGTCGTCGATATCGAGATAGAGCAGCGCCAGACGCCGGTCGCGCCGCCTGGCCATCGCCATCGCCTGATTCAGCATCTGGCCGAAGAGTTCCCGGTTGGGGAGCCCCGTCAGCGCGTCGTTGTGCGCCAGATACTCGATGCGCTCCTGCTGGCGCCGGTGCTCGGTGACATCTTCCTCCGTGACCAGGACCCGCGACCAGTCGTCACGGCGATCGAACGGCACCTGGGCGAGCTTGCGGACGATGATCTCCCGCCCGTCCAAGGTCCGCTCGGCGTGCTCGATGATAGTTCGACGCGGGCCGGCCGCGAGATCCATCGCCAGCGGCAGCAACACCGCGCCCGTCGCCTCGCCCACGAGAACGTTCAGGCGGTCGATGCACTCCTGCTTGTCGCGCGCGCCGTGGACGTCCAGGGTCGCGCGGTTTACATCCAGAACTCGCACCAGGGGTTCGGCGTGGGCCGCGCGCGACAGATCCTCCGGCGAGGTCATGCCCGCGTCGAGTGCCCGCTTCAACACCGCCCAATCCTCTTCCCGAATCGCGATCGGCGTCTCCTCGAAGAGATTGCGGAAACGTGCCTCGCTCTCATCCAGGGCCTCCTGCCCCTCGCGTCTGATCTCGCCCTCGCGAAGGACGGCGCGGCCCTGCTCCAATTCGCTCGTCACCAGCAAGGCGCGACGCGCGAAAACCCAAACCAGGCCGATCATGACGGCCCAGGCCAGACCGATGGGGGGCACCAGACCGCGAAGGCTCGAGCGCCCGGGCAAATCCGGCTCCCACGTCAGCATTCCGAGCGGACGTCCCGTCGGGGCCCGCAGAACGAAGCTCGCCTGGTCGTCGGTGGCGGACGCCTCGGAAATGGCGAGCGGTCGCAGGAAGAACTGCTTGGCCACGTCGTCCAGACCAGCGCGGTCCATGGCGCGGGTGGAGATGGCATAGACCGCGGCCGCGCCGCCCGACCCCGACACCCGGCTCACGGCGAAGATATGGATCGCGCCGGCCACTCGGGCATAGCCCGTCTGGCTCCCCTCGGTATCCGCCCCGCGAAAAATCGCCGCCGCCGACGCAAGGAGGTCCTTCCCGCCGAGCCCACCCGGCGCCGCGCCCGCAAGCAGCTTCCCCGTGGCATCGACGACGAACGAATGGGCGGAGATGTCATGCTCCGCCGTCGGCGGCCGGGGGATCGTGGCGGAAAATCCATTGGCCATCGATTTCGCGATTTGGCCGCGCCGCCGTTTCTCCGCTCCCAGGGCGGCGGCCACCTGACGCTCCGAGCGGTCGAACCATTCCTCGTCGCCGAGCCGGGTCACCACCGAGCCGATGGCCATCATGACCAGCGCGCTCATGATCATGAGCAGGACGATCGGCACCATCAGCCCACCGGAGGGGCGTTCAGGCGCCATCTCGGACGCGCGCGCGTTTGTCATGGAACCCCTCCCCGTTTGTGTGCCCGGCCGAGATCCGCCGGGCACGGGAATCAACCAACCCTGAAGATTATAAAGTAAATGGCTTATCCCTTTGCTTCCGGTCACACCAGATGTTGATCGGCCTTCTACGTTCCAGGCACGGTTTTCGGACCGTGCCGGGGGATGTGCGGGAGCTTTTGGACTTGAGGAAGTTGGTTTCGAGTGCTGTCAGGCAGACTGGAGGGCCGGTATTCGGCTCCGATTGAGGCGGATCGGAGGGCGGGCGATGGCTGGCGCCCGGCCTGCCGGGATCAGACGTGTTGTCCGACGATGTCGCGGTAGTCGGCGGGTCGCAGGCGCGTGCCGATGCCGAGCAGGGTATCGAAAGCCGTTGCGGTGTGGCGGCGGCGGTTCCAGCGGAACACGAACTCGTCGAGGTAGCGGCGCAGATGGGCGCGGCGCAGGCCATGGAAGGTTCCGAGCGCCCAGCGCTTCAGGTTCGAGAACACACGATGGATCCACGTCAGCACGAGATGGGCGGGCGTTGCACCGACGACCTTGGGCTGGTGGTCGTGGTCGGGCAGGCCGCAATAACCGCTCCAGCCATCGGTAATCACCCGCGCGCCCGGCGCCGAGGTTCCGGCAACGAAGGCACGAAGGCTGCGCGCGGAGAAATCCCCGATCGGCGCCAGCCGGATGCGGCGTGGCTCGCCCTCGGGCGATAGCTCGACCGCGCCGGCAATGCGCATCTTGCCTTGTGGGCTGCGACCTTGCCCGCCTGTGGCCGGGTCTTTTGCGGTGCGGAACGGGAGGGTGGCCTCATCGATCTCGATCAGGTCCTCAAGCAGGCTGCGATCCGGATTGACCATGGCACGGCGCAGCTTGTGCAGCAGGAGCCAGGCACTCTTGTAACTGCCGAGCCCGAGCTGGGCCTGGAGTTGCAGGGCGGAGATACCATTCGAGTGGCTGGTCACGATGTGAACGGCCATGAACCAGGTCTTCAGGGGCAAGTGGCTGCGGTGCATGATCGTGCCTGCGGTCACCGAGGTCTCCTTCCCGCAGGCCGCACATTCCCAGCTCGCCCGGCGCCGCTTCAGTTCCCAGCCCCTGTCATGGCCGCAGGCGGGGCAGACGAAGCCGTCGGGCCAGCGCCTGGCGGCGAGATGCCGGGCACAGGAGGCTTCATCGGGAAAGCGCGCCTCGAAGGCGGCGCGGGACATGGGGCGGTCATATTTCCAGCGGCTGGCCATGACGGAACATTACACGAACATGCTGCCGACGCCCACCAGAAACTCAACATCTCGTCAAACCGGGCTCAAAGGGATAAGCCCTTAAAGTAATTCGACGGGAAAGATTCAATGGACCATCGGGGGTCGCAAATCGGTGGTTCTCGACCGCGCGATGGTGGGATTGGGTCCGGCACCGCTTCTCGGGCGCCGAGTCGAGATGGGAGAGGTTTGGAGGCGGGAATGGCGCCGGGGCGGGGTAGCGAAGTCGGCGCCTAAATTTGGTGCGAGCCGCGATGAATTTGACTCATCGCGGTTTGGTATTACAGATGCGCGACCCGCGTCGTACTCGGCGACGGGGCGCGGCGCGACACGTCGGCCCGACACCCACCCCGCAACCAGCGAAGCCGAACCATGTCCCTACCGCTCCATCACATGCTTCCCGGAGCCCCGCGCCCCGTCGCCCCCTTCTCCCATGCCGTCGAGGCGGATGGCTGGGTGTTCGTCACCGGCCAGATGCCGACCGATCCCGGCGTCCCCGACGCGCCCTTGCCGGAAGGCGTCATCGCCCAAACGCGCCGGGTGATGGAAAATCTGTCGCTGGTACTGGCCGGGCTCGGGCTCGAATTCGGGCATGTGACCATGGCGCGGGTCCCCGACGCGCCCTACCTGAGGGAATTCGATCGCGACTACGGTGCGATGAACCAAACCTACGAGACCTATTTCGAGGCGGGAAAGCTGCCGGCCCGGACCTGTATCGGCGTCACCGGCCTCGCGCTCGACGCGCTGGTGGAGATCGACCTCGTCGCCAAGCGTCCGTGATCCGAGATCCCAGGGGAGCCGGGAGGGGGTGGCGACCCCGGCAGGACTCGAACCTGCGACCTGTGGATTAGAAGTCTCGCCTGAGAGGCTTGTGCGCGCTTGCCGATCCTTGCGGGTTCTTTCCTAACTCACTGTTGTAATTGGCCTATATCCCTCCCCGCCGTTGCGCTTGCTTGCTGAATTTATCCGCTCTATGCTGTCGTTTCTGTGACACGGTTGTGACACGCGGGGGAAACGATGCTCACCGAACGAATCATCCGAGACGCCAAATCGACCGGCAAAACACGCACGATCTGGGACACCAAGACGCCGGGACTCGGCGTGCAGGTCACGCGCGGCGGCACTAAGAATTTCGTGATCCGCTACGCCGTCGACGACAAACGCCGGCAGGCGATACTCTGCCGCGTCGGGCAGCTGTCTCTCGCCGAGGTTCGGAAGAAGGCCGGCGCCGAGCTGGCCGCGATCCGCGCTGGCAAGGTTGACCCGCTGCGACGCCGGGAAGAGGCTGCGGCGGCGCCGACCGTCAACGACGGGCTCGACAGGTTCTTCGACGAATACGCGCCTCGGCGCATCGCTGACGGGCGCCTATCCGAGCGCACGGCCAACGGATATCGCAAGCAGGCGGGCCGCACGCTCCGACCGAAACTCGGCACCATGAAAATCAAAGATGTCACCCGAAGAGACATTGAACTTGCTCTAGCAAAGGTTGCGCCGGTTCAACGCAACCGCCAACTCGCGCTCGCGTCCAGGTTGTTTAACCTGTTCGAGACATGGGAATACCGACCGCAGCACACAAACCCGGTCCGCGGGATCGAGAAAGCCCGCGAGGAACCCCGCGACCGCGTGCTCGCCCCGTCCGAAATCGAGGCGCTGGCCGGGGCAGTGGCCTCGATTTCGGACAAGATATTCGCCGTCACCGCGATTCGGTTCTTGATGCTTACGGGCTGGCGCTCGGGCGAGGCGCTGGCGCTGCGATGGGCGGATCTGAATTTCGAGACCGGGGAGGCGGTGCTGCCGTCGACCAAGATCGGCCGCGACAACCGCCCTGTCGGCGCGTTCGCGCTGGAGCTGTTGGCGGGTCTGCCCCAGGTGAACGGCAACCCCTTCGTCTTCGCCGGGGCTCGGGGTGCCGCCATCGGCTATCGGAAGCTCCGGCTGGTGTTCGCCGCGGCGTGCGTGGCAGCGGGCATTCCCGATTGCCGTCTCCATGACATCCGGCGATCCGTCGCGACCACGGCGGCGGCGTCCGGCCTTTCGGTGCTCCTGTTGCGTGACTTGCTCGGACACAAATCCGTGGCGATGGCGAATCGCTACGCGAGGCGGGCCGGGAGCGCGCTGCAAGAGACCGTCGACGCGAGCGCCGCGCGCATGGCCGCCATGATGGGAGGCGAGGCAGCCGAAGTCGTGCCGCTGCGACGCCCCGGCGCGAATCGCCCGGCTTGACAGCCGCAAAAAAAACGGCGTATTCTCGCACGTCCGCGCACCAAGCGGATTGTCGCAGCGGCGCCGTCCCACGGGGGCGGTTCCCGGATACTGACGAGATAGGTTTTACCTGGTGTCGATTTTCGGCACTGGTGCCCATCAGTCCGGGAGGCCGTTCGATGTTCGACGAAAACACACTCTACCCCGCCAACGATCCTGCGGTCCTCGAGCTCGCGTCTTACTCGACAATGTCACATTGGAGGGTCCAAGGATGCGGCCCCAGCTACGTCAAAATCGGCGGTCGCGTCGCCTATTTGGGCGGCGACCTCAATTTGTGGTTGAAAGCGCGGACCGTCAGGGTGGCCGCTGCATAAAAAAGCCCCGCCGGCTCGGCCCGGCGGGGCTTTGCGACCCGGCCGATGGAGGCGACCGTGTCATTAGCATCAGCTTGTGAAGGATCATGATGCGAAATCAATTTACCACTATTCCGCCGCCCGGCGCAACACGAGCTCGTTTCCGGGGAAGGCTTTACCTGGTCCAACACGGCCCAGACGAAGCGATTCGCGGCTTGACCGTCTGCACCGATTTTCTCTCGGCCTGCGCCGCCCTGGCGGGATCGCCCGAGGGCGATGTTTGGTTCGTCGCGCCGGATGAGGGCAAGCCACTCAGGCGCTATCTCGCGGGCTCTCCCGCGCCCCTGGGGTGCGCGATGCGCCGCGAGCCCGAGGGCATTGTCGCCGAGGTCGCGCGCGTGGCTGCCGTTTCTAAAGCGACGGCGCGTGTCGCCGTGGAGGCCGTCCTTCGAGATCGTGGCGGAATCGGCCATTTCCTCTACGACGCTCGCTCGCTTTTGACAGGGGGGGGTGTCAAAATAGTGCAGATTGACACTCCCCCGGAAGCGGCTATAGGGAGATTGAAACGGAACGGGCGGCCCCGATAGAGCCGCCCCTGTTGCGTCGGAAGCTTTGCGCTCGAACGCCGGATCGATGCAGACACGGCATTTTAGCGATTGGCCCCTGGGACGCAACGGCTTTCAGCGGGGACCAGGGAGGGATTTCAGACCCGCAGCCGAGGCTAAGCCGGCAGGAGAAGACCGGGGAACACCCGGGATTTGATCGGCGGCGGCGGAGACCGGCGAGATCGCCAGCGGCCAGCTGGTGAGGAGTGCTCCGAGGTTGCGACCGATGGCAAAGGCCCTACGGCCGGTGCGCAACCCGCCCGCGGCGACGGCTCGGCTCCGACGAGGCACGCCCTGGCGAAAAGCCCAACCTTCTGATGTACGTCGCTTTTGTCGTATTTCAGAGGGAAAGGGACTATTGCGCCCGAGCTCTAACTCTCACCAACGAGGCGCGAAATGCACGAAGCGACACCCGGACAGAAACGAGAGACGGCACGATTGATCGCCAAGCTGGCCGAGCCCGTCACCTTCACCGAGGCGAGCAGACTGATCCGCGACCTAAAGCGCGAACAGCAGTCTTTTCCGGCGCTTGTGGAAAAAATCCTGGCCGCTGATCATGCCGGCGACGCTGACCGCTTGGGCCGCCTTCTCGCGCGCGCCAAGCGTCGGGTGAGGCATGGCGACTGGTTGCCGACGCTTCGGCGGCTTGATATCCATCCTCGGCGCGTGCAGCGGCTGATCGCGCACGCTGCGAGCCCGCGACACAGGAAGGGAAAGCCATGACCGACGAACGAAGCAAGACGGCAACCGACGCGTTCAACGAAGAGGTAGCCGCCAGGGTGGAGGCGTACATGCGGGCGCTCCTGATGCTAGAGCGGGCAAGCAGGGGCGGCGCGATGGGGCCAGAGGCGAAGAACGATATCGTTCTATGTGCAGTGCGCATCATGTCGAAGGTGGCGGAGATGTTGAAACGACTCGAGGCCGAAGGCCACGACGACTATGCACGTGAGATGGGGTGGTCCTCTGCGGAGGAATTGTCCCGATTTCTGTGGGAGGAGACGGCGCCCGCCAACTGACGCCTGGCTGCGCACAACGCGCAACGACGAGACCTATAAGGCGATGATGAAAGGAAAGACGATGGAAGTGACGCTGACCGACGAACACTTGGCCTGTCTTCGGGCAGTGCGGGCGATGATGGAATTGAACGACACGCCGTCACAGACCGATGACGAAGTGCTCACCCGGGCTCTGGCCCTTGCCGCCGAGGCAGCGGAAGGAAAGATGATCCATGAGATCGGGGATGAGTTGGCGGAGACGAAGCTGCGAGAGATGAAGGCGTATCCCTTCAGGAAGGCTGACCCCCTGATTGCAGCGCCCAAATCTTAGCTTCGGGAGGGATTTCGGGGTGGGGAGTCTCGAATCAACACGAAGACCCATGACTGAGGAAGACCGATGGATGAGATGAACCCAATAGCATCAAGCGCAATCGCTGGCGTCATCGCAGGCCTAACGGTGACTACCATACTGGGCATAGCGAGTTACGTTCGACGTTGCTCCGCTAGACGTCAGGATATTAGGACAATACGCGAAATATTATTGGAAGGAAGAAAACGAGTGCTGAAAGCGGAAGACACACCCAATGCCAATATGAACACAACAATTCCAGGGGACGTTCTTCGTGCGGCACAATATAATAACATGAATGGCTTATCCCTTTGCTTCCGGTCACACCAGATGTTGATCGGCCTTCTACGTTCCAGGCACGGTTTTCGGACCGTGCCGGGGGATGTGCGGGAGCTTTTGGACTTGAGGAAGTTGGTTTCGAGTGCTGTCAGGCAGACTGGAGGGCCGGTATTCGGCTCCGATTGAGGCGGATCGGAGGGCGGGCGATGGCTGGCGCCCGGCCTGCCGGGATCAGACGTGTTGTCCGACGATGTCGCGGTAGTCGGCGGGTCGCAGGCGCGTGCCGATGCCGAGCAGGGTATCGAAAGCCGTTGCGGTGTGGCGGCGGCGGTTCCAGCGGAACACGAACTCGTCGAGGTAGCGGCGCAGATGGGCGCGGCGCAGGCCATGGAAGGTTCCGAGCGCCCAGCGCTTCAGGTTCGAGAACACACGATGGATCCACGTCAGCACGAGATGGGCGGGCGTTGCACCGACGACCTTGGGCTGGTGGTCGTGGTCGGGCAGGCCGCAATAACCGCTCCAGCCATCGGTAATCACCCGCGCGCCCGGCGCCGAGGTTCCGGCAACGAAGGCACGAAGGCTGCGCGCGGAGAAATCCCCGATCGGCGCCAGCCGGATGCGGCGTGGCTCGCCCTCGGGCGATAGCTCGACCGCGCCGGCAATGCGCATCTTGCCTTGTGGGCTGCGACCTTGCCCGCCTGTGGCCGGGTCTTTTGCGGTGCGGAACGGGAGGGTGGCCTCATCGATCTCGATCAGGTCCTCAAGCAGGCTGCGATCCGGATTGACCATGGCACGGCGCAGCTTGTGCAGCAGGAGCCAGGCACTCTTGTAACTGCCGAGCCCGAGCTGGGCCTGGAGTTGCAGGGCGGAGATACCATTCGAGTGGCTGGTCACGATGTGAACGGCCATGAACCAGGTCTTCAGGGGCAAGTGGCTGCGGTGCATGATCGTGCCTGCGGTCACCGAGGTCTCCTTCCCGCAGGCCGCACATTCCCAGCTCGCCCGGCGCCGCTTCAGTTCCCAGCCCCTGTCATGGCCGCAGGCGGGGCAGACGAAGCCGTCGGGCCAGCGCCTGGCGGCGAGATGCCGGGCACAGGAGGCTTCATCGGGAAAGCGCGCCTCGAAGGCGGCGCGGGACATGGGGCGGTCATATTTCCAGCGGCTGGCCATGACGGAACATTACACGAACATGCTGCCGACGCCCACCAGAAACTCAACATCTCGTCAAACCGGGCTCAAAGGGATAAGCCTTATACTCATTTATGCTAACGAATTATAGACAATTCTTCGATTATCGTTCAAGTCGAATTTTTTGGATCGTTCGACGTTCCGAAGGCGGCTTCCATCTCTCGCCGGATGCGGAGCGCGGGGTCGGACTGGTCGAGGGCGACGTCGGACCATGTGAGCAGTTCGCCCGCCTTGATGTCGCGGGTAAGCGGCCCGTCGCTGGCGAGCCCGAGCGGCAGGCCGCCGATGGCGAGCGATGTCGCCGCCGGCACCTGCTTGCCCCAGACGAGGTAGCCGCCCTCGCCGTCCAGCATCTCGCCCGCCTTCAGGTCGCGTTTGGCGCAGGCGACGACGTCGGAGCGGAAGCCGGTGGGCGCCCCCGTCGCCTCGCCGCGCAGCGCCACGCTCGCCACCGTCACGCCCAGCTCCAGCCCGATCATGTGGGTCGGGCGATAGAGGGCGAAGTGCTCGTAGCTTTCATCCGGCAGGAAACCGTATTGCTTGTTGCATTCCACGACATAGTCGTGGCCGGCCTCGACGACGACGAAGGTGCCCATGCGGATGTGGTGCTCGATCTCGTTCATCTCGGCGTCGAGCGAGGAGACCACCTCGGTCGTGCCCTTGTGGCTGAGCGTGCCGCCCGCCGCCTCGGGCTTGCAGATCGAGGCGAGCTGGTAGCAGGACGCGGTCCGGAAGCCGAGGCCGTGGGGTTGCGGCGTCAGGCCGGTGGCGTTGCAGACCGCCGTCATCTCGATCCCCGATTTGGAGCCGTCGTGGAAGCTGTTGAACATCTTCGCATTGAGGCCGCCGGCCTCCGCCTGTTCGGCGGTGATGTAGAAATGGTCCCAGACCGTCTCCGGCGTCGATTGATGAAAGCTCGGGTGGTAGCTGGTGCCCTTGCCGGCGGAGACGATTCCGAAACCGCAGGTCCGCGCCCAGTCGACATGCTCGCAGATGAGCGCCGGCTGGTCGCCGTAGGCGAGGCTGTAGACGACGCCCGCCGCCGCCGCCTTGGCCGCGAGCAGCGGCCCGGCGACCACGTCGGCCTCGACGTTGACCATGACGATATGGCGGCCGGCTTCAATCGCCATCAGGGCGTGGGCAATGCCGACCCGGGGATCGCCCGTTGCCTCGATCACCAGGTCCAGGCCGTCGGCGGCGATGAGGGCGGCCGAATCCTCCAGCAAATGCGTGGCGCCGCTCGTCAGCGCATCGGAGAGCGAGGCCGCGGCGAAGGCCGCCTCGTCCCAGCCCGTGGCGCGGCAGGCGTTCCGCGCCCGTTTCACGTCCAGATCGGCGATCCCCAGCACATGGATGCCGACGGTGCGCCGGGCCTGGCTGAGGAACATGCCGCCGAACTTGCCGGCGCCGATCAGGCCGACGCGCACCGGCCGTCCGGCCTCCGCGCGGGCGGCCAGCAGGGAATGGAGGTTCATGGCGTCTCCTCGGGGATCCTCAGGCCGCGTCGGCGGTCAGCAGGCAATCGTCGGCCAAGGGCTGAATGGCCGTGAAATCGCGGTGCGCGATCCACTCCGCGCGCTTGTATTGTTGAATCGCGTTATCCACCCGGTTGGCGCTGACGTAGACGATGGTGCGGCCCCAGGGCGTCATGTTGGGCGGCGAGCCGTGCACCAGGTTGCCGTGGAAGAAGATGCCGCCGCCGGGCGCCCCCTTGGGCGCGGCGATGCCGTGCGCGTCCACCAGCCGGGTCATCGTGTCGTTGTCGATGGTCCAGAGCGGATAGCTGGTGGTCGCCGCGTCGTGGCCGGCCTCGATCACGCCCGCCTTGTGGCTGCCGGGGATGAAATAGAGCGGGCCGTTGAACTCGTTCACCTCGTCCAGGAAGATCGCCAGGTTCATGGCGCGGGGCTCGGGCATGTCATCGTCGCGCGACCAGACGCCATAGTCCTGGTGCCACTGCCAGACGTCGCCGTCGAAGGCCGCCTTGGCGTTGACCTTGAACTGGTGGATGTAGACCTCGCCGCCCAGAATCTCCATCGCCGGCCCGACCAGGCGCGGGTGGCGGGCGACCTTCTCGAAAACGTCGGAGAAGCGGTGCGCGGCGAAGACGGTGCGCACCGTCGTGCCGTCGCTCTCGCGCACGACCTCCTCGCGCTCCAGGGCATAGAGGCGGTCGGCCTCGGCCCGCAGCACGGCCGCCTCGGCCGGGCTGAAGAGCTCGGGGAAAAAGAGGTAGCCCTCCTCGTCGAAGCGCCGTTTCTCGGCCTCGCTCAGCTGCATTGTCGCCTCCCTTGCCGGCGGCATTTTAGCACGGCGCCGCCGGCCCGCCCATCGGTTCCGCCCCGCCGCCCCCGGTTTTCCGACGCCGCGTTTCGGCCGAAACCACCAGACCCGGTTGGCCGCCGCCCTCTCGGCCAGGTGTCCCACCGGCGACATGGCGCCCCCCGCCGCCAGCCAGCGGCCTTCGGGCCGGACCGGCCCCGGGGCGCCGGAGGGCGGCAGGCCCCGGGGCGCGGGAGGGGGGCAGGCCTACTTTTGCCGGGTTTTCAGGCCCATTTCAGTGAAAACCCCGTCATTTCGTCCTCCTCGGCGGCACCGGGGCGACGCGAGCGCGGCCGACAATAGGCCCGCCCGGCGCGAATCTCTTGGTTATGACATGGCGTCCGGCGCGGCCCGGCGCAAGGCGGGGGCGGGGCCGGGGGAGCGGCGGTCGGCGCGCGCGATCTGGGAGGCCAAAAAGCGCGGATTTCAGCGCTTTCTTCCCACCGGCGATCGCGCCCCAAAGCGCGGGCCGGAACGCTGGCGGCGGGTCGGGACGGGACGAGAGGGCGGCGAATGCCGCCGCTTTTCGTGACGGTCACGGTCGCCCGGGCACCCCGCCGGCAGCGGCTTCCGGCCCGCCTTCGCCCGCGATTCACCGTTGGTCTGGTGTAGGCTTGGTATAGGCTTGGTGTAGGCATGGTGTAGGCCTGCCGTTGGCCTGCCGTTGGTTTTGGCGGGCCCCCGTCGCCCTGGCATCCCGCATCCCTTCGGGGCCTCGCGCGGGCGATGGCCGGGTCCCCGCGCGCCGCCGAATTGCCTCCGGGACAGCCTCGACCGCCCCCGGACCCGGGCGATGTCCCACCATCGAGGCAAGCCCGGAGCGGGGGTGGACGTAGCGGGGGTGGTGGCAACGACCGGGGCCGGCGTCCTCGAATACGCTTCGACGCCGGTTGAAGGCACCGTCGTTCTACTCGGCGGCGGACTGGGGATGAACCGAGCGGAGAGCGGCGCGGCCGGCGAGAGATCGGTCACCGCCCCGGGATAGGGGTGACGCCGGCTGGGCGCGGGCCGAGCGTTGCGGGCGCCCTCGGAGCCGCGCGTCGCCGCCGATCCCGTGCGGGCGACCTTGCCTGGGTCGGCGAGCTCGAAGCCGGGGATTGCGAAAGACCCCGTTCTTGTCCCAGCTGCGTGAATACGGCATCCAGGAGGGGCCGCCGCATGGTGGTAATTCAAGATCCAAGACCCGCACCCAACTGTCAACGGCGGAGTAAAACCCGGCCATGTGGCGGAGCAAAAGTGGGCCACTTTGGTTCGGTGAGGAGCTTGTCCCCGTAGTCCACGGGAGGGACCCACGCGCGGCGTGGACTGCCCCTCGGCAGGCAAAGGCCGCGGCGCGCGTGGGAGGGGCCTGTGGGCCCACGGGGGCAAGCGGATGCCGCTCAGGCGCTTTTTGCGGGTTTCTGTTTTCTTCGGCTCTGCTTGAGGCGGAAGCTTTCGCCGTTCATTTCCAGGATATGGACGTGGTGGGTCAGGCGGTCCAGCAACGCCCCCGTCAGGCGTTCCGAGCCGAAAACCTCCGTCCACTCGTCGAATGGCAGGTTGGAGGTCACCAGGATCGAGCCACGCTCGTAGCGCTGGCTGAACACCTCGAACAGCAACTCGGCGCCGGTCTTGGAGAGCGGCACGAAACCCAGCTCGTCGATGATGAGGAGCTTGAGGTTGGCGAGCTTCTTCTGGAACCTCAGCAGCTGTCTGTCATCGCGCGCCTCCATGAGCTCGTGGACCAGGGCGGCGGCGGTGGTAAAGCCGACCGACAGGCCCTTCTGGCAGGCGGCAAGGCCGAGGCCGAGCGCAATGTGACTCTTGCCGGTGCCGGAATTGCCCAGAGCGATCACATTCTCCCGGCGCTCGATGTACTCGCATCGTGCCAGCTCGAGGACCAGCGCCTTGTTGAGCGAGGCGATCGCTTTGAAGTCAAAGCTGTCCAAGCTCTTGACGGTCGGGAACTTCGCTTGCCTGATTCGCCGCTCGACCATGCGGCGCTCGCGGTCGATCAGTTCCAGCTCGGCCAGGCGGAGCAGGTAGCGCACGTGGTCGGCGCCCTCGCTGGCACACTGGCGAGCCAGCTTGTCGTACTCCCTGAGGAAGGTCGGCAGCTTGAGGGCCTTCAGGTGATGGGCCAGCAACACCTGCGGCGTGTCGCTCACGGCGCCGCTCCGCCCAGCAGGCTCATGTGGCTGGCGGCGGATGTGGTGGTCACCTGGGCCCGCGGCAGATAGGGATAAACGTTCAAGTCGAGCCGGGGGGGTCGACGCTCGACGCGACACAGCACCAGGTGCTTGACCGCATCATAGCCGATGGCGCCTAACCGCGGGGCATCGCGGATGGCACCGTGCACCTCCTCAAGGGCAAAGGTCTCCAGAAGACGGAGCACTTGCACGTACTCCCGCTTGCCGGCCTTGCCCATGCGGGCTTCAAGCAAGCGGCGCAGGTTGGCGTACGCCTCGGGCAGCTTCCAACCGGCCAGCGGGGCGGCTTGATCGAGGGCACCGATCTTCCGCTCCCGCAAGGCCAGATAGTGGATCGGCTCGAAGATCAGGTCCTCTCGTTCGTAAGAGCGTGGGTGCCGGGCGATGACCTCGGCGGCGCAGCCGATGACCACCTCGTGCACGTAGCCACGGACCCAGACCTCTTGGTGACCGTAGGCGACGGGCACCGAGTAGTCGTTGCCCCGATAGCGCACCAGGGAGAGCGAATTGACCCGCGTGCCCTCCTTGTCGCAGGCCTCGAAAGGCGCCGGCGGCAATTCCATCAGCTTCTCCCGGTCGCATCCGAACCGCTCGCCGATGGTCTCGCGATGGCCGCGCAAGACGTCGCTTTCCCGTCTCCGACATTGATGTTCCAGGTGAGCGTTGAAGGCGTCCCAGCTCGCAAACCGGGGGATGGGAACCATGAAGTTCCGGCGGGCGTAACCGACCAGCCCCTCCACCTTGCCCTTATCATTGCCCTTGCCGGGGCGGCCATATCGATCCTGGAACAGATAATGGGATTGAAGCCCGCTGAACGCTCGCGTTCGTTGCCGCGTGCCGTCCGGCAGGATGCGCGACACCAGGCACTTGTCATTGTCGTGGAGAATCGATTGGGGAATGCCGCCGAAGAAGGCGAAGGCCCCGTTGTGGCCGTCCAGCCAGGCCTCCGTCGCCGCCGCCGGGTAGGCCGCAACGAAGCAGGCATCGCCGTGGGGAAGGTCCATGGCGAAAAAATGCGCCCGCCGCTTGACGCCGGCGATGATCGCATCCGCCTCGCCAAAGTCCGCCTGAGCGTGACCCGGAGGGTGCGCCAGCGGCACGAACATCTCACGCTGGCGACGGCGCCGTTCCCGGACGTAATCCTTGACGATGGTCTGTTTGCCCGCAAAGCCATGCTCGTCGCGAAGACGCTCGAATATCCGCTTCGCCGTGTGGCGCTGCTTGCAGTGAACCGTTCGGTCCTCTTCCAGAATACGGTCAATGATATCCCTGAAGGGGTCCAGCTTCGGGCGCTTCGGTGGCTGGCGGCGGCGGTAGCCAGGCGGCTCCGAGTGCCCGAGCATCTTCCTCACCGTCTCTCGCGCCATGCCAAACCGACTCGCCGCCTCTCGCTGACTCAGCCCATCAACATGGCACGCCAGCCGAACGCGTAGATAAAGGTCCACGGTATACATCCTCCCACCTTCCATCCCGAAAAGGATCGAAGGCTACAGGTGGCAGAGTTTTACTCCGCCCGCAGCCGGGCAAATCCCGCCGCTTCCGTGGTCTAATTTGTCACCGCCGCACACACCCAACACATGCGCCGTTCCGGCGCGGGCGTGGCGCGCCTCTCCGGTCCCCACAATTCCGACCTCGGATCAGGCTCGCCCGGGCCGAGGCGGCCGTAAGGGATCTCCGCCCGGCTCCGCCGGCGCACCCCGGGCGCGTCCTTGACGGCCGCCTCGGCCCGGGCGGTATTTCCCGCATGGACTCGACGGCGGGATGTGGGTGATGACGTGGTTCGGAATTGGGGCAAGAAGTGGACACCTCAAGACCGGGGCACCAACGCCGCAACCCGATGCAACATACAAGACGCGACCCCGAACCGTGTGGTGGCGAGATGAAATTCACGATTCAAGACCTGACCCGATATTACCGTCGCTGCTCTGGGAGGAGTACCGGCGGCCTGGCCCGAACAGCCGAGCCTAAGCAACATCAGAAGTTCGACATGGCGTCGTCGGATTGCCAGGGCTATTTGGGTTGGAGGCCGATGCAAAATAAGACGAAATCATGGCGGACCTGGAAATCGAGACGATCTTGAAGGAAGCGGCGGACTGGGATGTCCCGGTAGCGGAGGCCTTGCTACGCCTCGCGCGGCGCTTCAACGAAGATGCCGACGCCGTGCGGCGGGGCCTGGCGGCGTTTGACGAGGAACGCGTCTCCCCCCTTATTGATCGCGCGGAATTCTACATAACGTTCCACGCGAGTGACTACATATCAGTCATGGAGGCGCTTGCCGACAGCGGTGTCGACAACGTCATCGATGCGCTTATCAACGAGTTCCCCAGGTTTGCCAAATCGCCGGCGTTGATCGGGGCGATCGAGCGTGGCGTTTGCCGAGCCGGCCGAGAAGCGGAGCTGGTCGAGCCGGTGGAGAAGTGGGCCCGTGGCCAGTTCGAAGAGAAGCACATTGAACGCATGAGCGAACTGGATCCCCGAGAACCGGAGCGCGGCGTTTTCGATCACGCTCAGGATGTTGGGCGTCACATCGCCGCTCTCGGTTCCAAGCCTCTGCGGAGGGCGGCTCTCAAAGCGGCCAAGAAAACGATAAGTGGTCTCCGTAACTCCAATTACCTCGAAGACTACTTAAAGACAGGGATGAGGCATCCGGAGGTCGATCCCTTTAGGAGATAATCGACCAGCAGCTCGACCGGGTCCTCAAAATCGGCCATTGAGGGCTGCAAAGACAGCACCGTTGTCAGCCTTAGGCGAGAGGACTTTGATATGAGGTACTCACTAATGGGTGACCCAGTATTGCTTTAGACCCAAAAAATAAGGCCTGACTCCATATTGCTTTGACCCCATATTTCTTTTTACACCAACGATACTGTTTTGCCGGTTTCAGCCGATACGACAATCGCTGCAAGGGCCTTGGTCGCATGCTCGATTTCAGCCGCCGAAATGGGGAATGCCTGGCCGCCAGCGACATCGGTTGCGAATGCTTCCAGGGCGGCTTGGATCGTGGCGAGCGCGGGGTATTCAAAACCAGGGTAGGTTTGTGTCGTATTGCCATCGGCAATGGAAGACACTTCAAGTTTGTCCTGGTCTCGCATTTCGACCCATCCGCCGGTGCAAAAGGCCGACACACGCCAGAGCATGTTCGTGGCTGAAATCGTCGTTAAATGCCCCGTGCACCCGTTTTCGAAATTTATCCGAACCAAGGTGGTGTCATCGACATCTATTGCCGATGCAATCCGCTTGCTTTGTACGTTCACATCCCGGATACGCCCAAACAAATCAATGAACATGTCGAGGGCGTGAATGCCCAACGACGTCATGCCGCCCGCCGGACTTTCCGACCGGCTGTCGCGCAACATCCCTTCGTTTGGTGCAAGATTGGAGTCGAAATGACCATCTATATGAATGGGCGCACCCAGACCGCCGTCTTGCAGCAACTTCTTCATGGCCTGGGTATTGGGCGCAAATCGGCGGTTGTGACCGATGGCAACTTTCAGTCCGGCGTCGGATAATGCACGCAGCGAACTGCTTGCTTGGCCTGCGTCCAAAGTCCAAGGTTTTTCGCAGTAGACATGCTTACCAGCGCTTGCCGCGGCCATCAGTTGGTCAAAGTACTGAGTGTGGGGTGTTGCTATGACGAGGGCATCAATGGTGTCGTCACGGGGTATATATGAATGGGCGAGCGTTAAATCACTCGACAGTTCGATATTACAGTAGACATGCTTACCAGCGCTTGCCGCGGCCATCGGCGCGAGCACGTTCGTTAAATCACTCGACAGTTCGATATTACGGGCGGCGCAAAAGTCCTTCGCTTTGGCTGGCGTACGCGTAACAGCCGCCGTGAATTTGATTTTCTCACTGCCGTCCACGGATGAAACCAGCAATTGCCCCCAACGGCCCAAGCCGACGATCGCGGCATTAATTGATTTTGCCATGAAATGGATACTCCCTGTCATCGACGCGATTTTCGCCACCGATACCTATTCATTGGGAAGGATGGTACTTAATGGTGACTGTCCCCTTTAGCCCCAATCACGGCATTGATGATCTCGTCCGGTGTCCGGTCACCGATGCCGCTTTCCTCGCCCTGAATGAGCGCGGAGCGGATTGACGGAATTTCGGCTTTTCGGGCTTGGTCACGTCGTATCAGGTCGCGGATATATTCGGTGTCATTCGTGAACTCGCCGGCCGCAATTCGCGCCTTGATTCATTTGTTTTGCTGTTCGGTTACGGTGATCGTTTTGCGCGTCGTACTCATGAAACGGCCTCCAAGGGGGTATGTGAAAAAATCATACTATTGATGCAATATGGCATATTTCCGATTTTCGCCAAAGCACTTTTCGACCGACCGCCTTTTCCCAACTCCCTTGGCGAGACTGCCCCGGTCCTTTTACTAACCCGCAATGAGAGGGATTCATTGCGGATTGTCTGGCGTTCAGACGCCACGCGGGCTTTTCCTCGCATGAGCTCGGGCGCGCGGTCGCGCTAGCCGACCCGCGATGAGTTGCACTCAACGCGGGTCGGTATAAGTGTCTGGCCCGAAAAGAGTTGAGTGATTTCAGTCAGTTGTGATTCACTGTTTGTATTTAGCAACCAGGGAGACACAACATGTGGACCAAAATCACTCGCCCGAAGTATGAACGCGACCTGCTGCGCTACGCAAGCGACCTGACGGATGGAGAATGGAAGGTGCTGGAGCCGTTGCTGCCTCGCGCCAAAGCGCTGGGACGGCCTCGGACGACGGCATTGCGCGAGGTGGTGAACGCGATCCTCTACCTACTGCGTAGCGGCTGTCCATGGCGCATGCTGCCCCGGGACTTCCCGCCACGCTCGACGGTGCAGCGCTACTTTTATCTCTGGCGGGACGACGGCACCTGGTCCGAGGTCAACCGGCAACTGCTGGTCGCGGCGCGCGAGGCCGAGGGCCGCGCGGCCGGCCCGTCGGCCGGTATCATCGACAGTCAGAGCGTAAAAACCACGGAAAGCGGCGGTATCCGGGGCTTCGACGCCGGAAAGAAAGTCAAGGGCCGCAAGCGTCACATCCTCACCGACACCGGCGGCCTGCTGGTCGCGGTCGTGGTCCACGGCGCCGAGATCCAGGACCGCGACGGCGCGCCGGCGGTGTTCGCCGCCATCCCCCGCCACTTTCCCCGCCTGCGCCACGTCTTCGCCGACGGCGCCTATGCCGGGCCCAAGCTCGAGGGCGCACTGAAGCGGATCGGCCGCTGGTCGCTGGAGATCGTCAACCGTCCCGCGGGCGTGAAGGGCTTCCAACTCCTGCCCCGCCGATGGGTCGTCGAGCGCACGCTCGCCTGGCTCAATCGAAACCGGCGGCTGGCCAAGGACTTCGAGACGGCCATCGAGACCGCCGAGGCCTGGATCTTCCTCGCCAGCATCCAACTCCTCACGCGCCGTCTCGCAAGAGCCTGAAAACACGCGATTCATTTCGAGTCGGACTCTTAGAGGTCCCGCACCGGGCAATGGTTTGCAGTAGCGCGTGCACCTGGACCCCGGCATCCGAATTGCTTTCCGGGGCGCTTTACCGTGGCCAGTTTACCTATTGGCTCAATTCGTGAAACGTATGCATTTGTGATAGAATGCCCGGAATGTCAGGAGGTTGGGTCATGGACGGCAAGGGTTTCCGGGTGTGGCTTTCGGCGGCGCGCGGGCTGACGCGCGTGCAGCGGCACGAGGCGCTCGCGGTGCTGTCGGGCCGGAGCGAAGGCGAGGCATCGAAGGCCGCGATCGAGCTTGGTGTGGACGAGGCCCGGCGCTGTCCGCACTGCGCGAGCGAAGGGGCGGTTTCGCGCGGTATGGCGCGGGGTCTGCGGCGCTACCAGTGCAAGGGCTGCGGCAGGACCTTCAACGCGCTGACCGGTACGCCGCTGTCGGGCCTGCACCACAAGGAACGCTGGCTGTCGTTCGGGGCGTCGCTGGCGGAGGGGGAGACGGTGAAGGCCTCGGCGGCGCGCTGCGACGTGGCGGTGAGCACGGCGTTCCGCTGGCGTCACCGGTTTCTGGCGGCGGCGCGGAGCGATTCGGAGGTGCTCAAGGGGATCGTGGAAGCGGACGAGACCTACGTCCTGGAGAGCCGGAAGGGCGCGCGCGGGCTGGGACGCAAGGCACGGCGGCGGGGCGGCAAGGCGAAGAAGCGCGGCCTCTCGCGCGAGCAGGTGCCGGTTCTCATGGCGGCGGACCGGAGCGGGACGACGGTGAGCGCGGTGCTGCCCAGGGTCGACGCGGCGGCGCTCACGGCTGCTCTCGACCCGGTGGTCGCGAAGGACGCCCTGCTGGTCTCCGACGGTGGCGCGAGCTATCCACCTTGCGCCGCCGCGCTCGGGGTGAGCCACGAAGCACTCAACCGCTCGATGGGGGAACGGGTTCGGGGCGATCTGCATGTGCAGACGGTGAACAGCCGCCACAGCCGGTTGAAGGACTTGCTGCGTCCCCGCCGCGGCATCGCCACCCGCTATCTGGACAACTACCTGAGCTGGTTCCACCTCGTCGGCCTCGCCCCCGGCGCCAATGACCGAGCCTGCCTCGCCGCCGCCGTAACAAGGTGACGCATACAATTCACGAATTGAGCCTACCTATTTCCGGCTCCCGCCACTTCGGGGCCGGCGGGGCCGGGCTTTCTTGGGCGGCCGGGGCCGCGGCGCGCTGGCAAACCATCAATGACGGCGCCCGACCCCAGGACGGGAGGGCGACGCAAACACGAATTACGCCCTATCCCCTTTAATCGCGGTAAACTCCCGCCGTCGCGGCGGCCCCTCGGCGCCTAGCCGATTCCGGGCCCGATGACCGGCGACGGAATCGAGGCGGGGGAAGCATGATGACCGAGGTCAGCCATATGGCCGGGCGCGCGCCGGTTCGGGCGGTGAACGGGATGGTCGCCGCAGCCCACCCCATGGCCGCCGCCCAGGGCGCGGCCGTGCTGCGCGAGGGCGGCAACGCCTTCGACGCCATCGTCGCCACCGCCGCGACGCTGAACGTCTGCGAGCCGTTCATGTCGGGCCTCGCCGGCAACGGCCTCGCCACCTGTTACGTCGCGGCGGAGGGCCGGGTCCGCGCGCTCGATTTCACGCCCCCGGCGCCGCAAGCCTTCGATGCCGCCAGCATCACCAAGGCGGAGCTGGAGCAAGGGCCGAAGTCGCCGGGCGTGCCGGGCAACCTCGCCGGCTGGTGCGTGCTGAACCGGACCTACGGGACCAGGCCGCTCGGCGAACTCCTCGCCGGCGCCATCGATCATGCCCGCGCCGGCGTGCCGGTCTCCCCGCTCTATGTCGAAATGGCCGGCAGGGGCATCGACCAGGGCTTCGAGGGGGATTGGCGCGAGACCTACCTGGAGCCGCTCGGCGGCCTGGCCGTCGGCACGGTGCTGCGCCAACCGCTCCTGGCGGACACGCTGGAGGCGATCGCCGCCGAGGGCCCCGGCTATTTGTACGGAGGCCCCCTCGGCCTCGCGATGACCACGCATCTCGAGGCCGGCGGCGGCTTCATCTCCATGGCCGACCTGGAAGCCGTCTCGCCGGCCTTCCTGGAGCCGCTGCGCGTCGACTACCGGGGCCTCTCCGTGCACACCGTCCCGCCGCCGGCCGAATCGTTCCAGGCGATCCTGACGCTGGCGATCCTGGACGGCTTCGATCTCGCCGCGATGGAACACCTCGGTCCCGATCACCTGGACACGGTATTCCGCGCCATCCGGGTCGCCGCCGAGGTGCGGCTCATGAACAACCGCAGGCCGCGCGCCCACATCGAGGCGCTGTTCGACGAGGGGCGCCTGGAGCGCCTGCGGGCCCGGGTGGCCGACGGCCGGCCGGTGGTCGGGCGGGTCGGGCAATGGGGCGAAGGCGCGATGGCGGAGACCGACTGGACGAAGGAGCACACCACCTCGCTTTCCGCCGCGGACCGCTTCGGCAACCTGGTCTGCATCACCCAGACCCTGGGCGCGGCGTTCGGCTCGGGCGTCGTCATTCCCGGCACCGGCGTTTGCATGAACAACTATCTGAACTGGGGCGACCTCGAGCCGGAGTCGCCGAACCTGCTCGAGCCCGGCCAACCCTGGGCCTCGGTCGTGGCGCCGACCATCGCGACCCGGGGGGGCGTGGGCGTGCTCGCGCTCGGCACGCCCGGCAGCCATGGGATCCTGCAGACCCAGCCCCAGGCCTACGTGCACCATCTCGATTACGGGCTGGACCTGCAGGCCGGAATCGAAGCGCCCAGGGCGCGGCTGTGGGACGGCCGGCGGGTCGAGCTGGAGTCGCGGGTCCCGGCGGCCACCGTCGCCGAGCTGGAGCGGCGCGGACACGAGATCGAGCCGGCGGCGCCGTTCACCATGAACACCGGCGGCATGCAGGCGGTCTCCTACGATCCGGCGAGCGGAGCCATGGTCGGCGCCGCCGATCCACGCCGGGACGGCGCCGCCGTCCCGGCGTGACCCTCGCGGCGTGACGAACGGCGGGGACGAACGGCGGGGATCGCGAAAAACTCCGTACCGCCCCAGGTGCCGGAACGCGCCGTCCGGGACGTGCCGCCGCGTGGTGGTCATGCGAGATTCAAGACCTGACGCCGACGAGGCGGCACTCCCCGGATGCGTAGCTTCAATGGTGACGGCGAGGCGGAGCAGCGACTCACGCCAACGCGCCCGCTCGAAAAAATTCGCGCCGCGCCGCTTGCATTTGATATCACCCGCGATATCTATATGGTATCACTAGTGATATCGTAAAAGAGCGACGCCATGGCAAGGTGGGAACGGCTCCTGGAGCGCATGAAGGCGAACCCCCAGGGCGACTGGTCGATCGGCGATATCCAGACCGTCGCGCGCGCCTTCGAAACGAGCGGGCTGGCCGCTCGGGCGCCGAAGCGTGGGTTGCACGACACGATTAGCCACCCTGATCACCCGGACATCCTTACCATACCGGCCCGGAAGCCGATCAAACCAATTTACGTCCGCCGATTTGTTAGTATCATAGAGAGTATCAGCTGGGCCAAGGAGGGCCATCGGCTTATTTGCCGGCCGAACCCAAAGACAGACAAGGAGGTCTGTTGAACATGAGCACCACCCCGAACTATCCACTCACCGTCCGCCAACTCTCTCCCGACGACGGCGGCGGCTGGCTCGTCGAGCTTCCCGACCTCCCGGGGTGCATGGCCGATGGCGAAACCTTCGAAGAGGCGGTGGCCAATACGCGCGGGGCCATCGAGGAATGGATCGCCACCGCCGAAGAGCTCGGGCGCAAGATCCCCAAGCCCGGCGCCATGGATCAGTACAGCGGCAAGTGGGTCCAGCGCGTACCCAAGGGCCTCCACATGCGGTTGGCCGATCAGGCAAAGCGGGAAGGCGTCAGTCTGAACCAGTTTGTCACCGCCCTGCTCGCGGAGGGACTTGGCAAGAAGGCGGCCGCCGCCTGAATGGGCAAAGATCGAGGGGTCACGTCTTGAATGTTGAATTTCCTAACCACCCGCATTTCATGACGTTCTATCGGGAAACGGGCTATTCCCCGCCATCGAACCCGTGGTGACAACGCTGTCCGAAACGACGGTGGTAACCGAAATTTGGATTAGGTCACAAATTCAACATTCAAGACTTGACCCCGGCCAGTGTGAGACTTGACCACAACCTTGTATTCTAATAGGATATATTGAATATGAATCTGGAATCGGACTTCGCAAATTCAATCAAGTAGAGGCGCGGATTTCGGTCCATTGAGCGGTTTCAACATCGTATTAAAAGGCATCGCATCTGGACTTGGATTGAAGATCAGAGGTCTATATAAAATATCGAAGATATGAGTGCATATGAATTGGTGTATGATGCTAAAGTTTAGGGCAACAACTGAACGCCGCAGCCAAAATAAAGTGGCAATACGGTACTTTTCAGGGCTGATTTGTACATTATTAATTTAGCTCAATTCGTGAAACGTATGCATTTGTGATAGAATGCCCGGAACGTCAGGAGGTTGGGTCATGGACGGCAAGGGTTTCCAGGTGTGGCTTTCGGCGGCGCGCGGGCTGACGCGCGTGCAGCGGCACGAGGCGCTCGCGGTGCTGTCGGGCCGGAGCGAAGGCGAGGCATCGAAGGCCGCGATCGAGCTTGGTGTGGACGAGGCCCGGCGCTGTCCGCACTGCGCGAGCGAAGGGGCGGTTTCGCGCGGTATGGCGCGGGGTCTGCGGCGCTACCAGTGCAAGGGCTGCGGCAGGACCTTCAACGCGCTGACCGGTACGCCGCTGTCGGGCCTGCACCACAAGGAACGCTGGCTGTCGTTCGGGGCGTCGCTGGCGGAGGGGGAGACGGTGAAGGCCTCGGCGGCGCGCTGCGACGTGGCGGTGAGCACGGCGTTCCGCTGGCGTCACCGGTTTCTGGCGGCGGCGCGGAGCGATTCGGAGGTGCTCAAGGGGATCGTGGAAGCGGACGAGACCTACGTCCTGGAGAGCCGGAAGGGCGCGCGCGGGCTGGGACGCAAGGCACGGCGGCGGGGCGGCAAGGCGAAGAAGCGCGGCCTCTCGCGCGAGCAGGTGCCGGTTCTCATGGCGGCGGACCGGAGCGGGACGACGGTGAGCGCGGTGCTGCCCAGGGTCGACGCGGCGGCGCTCACGGCTGCTCTCGACCCGGTGGTCGCGAAGGACGCCCTGCTGGTCTCCGACGGTGGCGCGAGCTATCCACCTTGCGCCGCCGCGCTCGGGGTGAGCCACGAAGCACTCAACCGCTCGATGGGGGAACGGGTTCGGGGCGATCTGCATGTGCAGACGGTGAACAGCCGCCACAGCCGGTTGAAGGACTTCCTGCGTCCCCGCCGCGGCATCGCCACCCGCTATCTGGACAACTACCTGAGCTGGTTCCACCTCGTCGGCCTCGCCCCCGGCGCCAATGACCGAGCCTGCCTCGCCGCCGCCGTAACAAGGTGACACATACAATTCACGAATTGAGCCATTAATTTTGCTCTCTACATCGGTATTTGCAACGACTTACCCTCCCATGGAATTGCTCTTGCCAAGTCGATACCTACCGGTCTCATCCGAGTTGACGGTAGGTCGTGGGGCATTTGTCCAAGTAAACCCCGCGATTTTTCGGGCCGCGACAGGTCAACCCATACATCTCTCGCTCCCTCGCGATCAGCGATATAGGGTCCAAGGGGTGCGAACCGAGGATCATGGAGGAGGAATACGTAGCTGGGTAGGCCATTTGATTGACGGGTCTGAGTATAATGTTTTTGATTACCCAGGGTCCTTACGGTAGTTATGGTCGTGTACTTACGCCCAAGGGGGTTTTCTTGTTGGAGCCAAGCGAGCCCGGGGAGCATATTTGGTCTCCTTCGGCCCACAACTTCGTTTCCGGCGCCATGGAACAAGATACCGCTCAGCCACCCGAGGCCCTGCCGGAGGATACCCTAGAATCAGTTGATGGATCGACTGCATGGCCAACGGCTGCTTCCACGGCCAACGCCGCGGGTGTGGTACAAGTCGATCTGATGATGTTATATACTCAGAGCATGGTCGATTTACACGGCCCGGGTCTTGAGACACGTTTACAGTTTCTTGTTAGCATCGTTAACGAGGCCTTTGTCGCAAGTGGGATGTCAGTCAGGATACATCTCGTGCACTCGCGGCTTGTAAATTATAGTGAGACTACCAGCAACAATACCGCTTTGTCCGATATAGAATTTGCCACTACAACCAACGAAAACTTGTCCAATGTGCATACGCTCCGCAATACCTATGGAGCTGATATCGTTGGCCTCGTGCGTGCCTATGACAAGATTGCACACCAGAACTGCGGTGTTGCGTATGTATTGGGATTTAACGGTTCGACCATCGATCAGAGTAGTGCCTCTCAAGCATTTCATGCCATGAGCGATGGAAGTGACGGGGCCTTTTTCTGTCCTGTCACAATCCTGGCACACGAGAGTAGGTCACAATTTCGGAAACGAGCATGAAGGCAATACCACTGGTGTTTTTCCGTACGCGCGCGGTCATTTTCAGACCGGACTCTTCCACACGATTATGGCCGTTCCGTCCGAGCCGATCGTCACACGATGGTCCGATCCCAATTTGACATGTCCAGGCGACTTCAGCTGCGGAGTCCCAGTCGGTCAGCCGGGCGAAGCAGATGCCGCTAGGGCGATGAGTCAAATAGCCCCAATTATTGCGGGTTTTCGTACGTCGCCGCCGGACCTCGTCGTCTTGAACGTTGATACGCAGTCCACGACACTGCTTACGGATCAAGAGTTTCAGGTTGCGGCCACGGTAAAGAACAGCGGCGGCACCACATCGCCTGGTACGGTATTGCGGTACTACCGGTCAGCCGACTCTAGTATTTCGACAGCTGATAGTGAGATTGGATCAGATTCTGTTCCGTCTCTGTCCAGCGGCCCGATGTCATCACAAACTGCTGATGTGTCGATTGATTCGGCGGGAATATTCTGGATAGGTGCTTGTGTGGGAGCGGTAATTGGAGAGTTGGAAATTAATAATAACTGTTCCCTAGGTATCGAAATTACAGTGGTGCTGGATACCGACCGGGACGGGACTGCTGACGAATTCGATCTGGACGATGACAATGACGGATTACCAGATGATATCGAATTAGCGAATGGCTTGGATCCGTTGAGTCTCGACGATGCGAGTAGTGACAAGGATGGCGATGGCCTTACCAATTTAGAAGAGCACCAACTTGGAACCGACATTTCCGATCCCGACACGGATGGAGATGGCTCGGCGGATGGCGACGAGGTCCTGGCCGGGCGTGATCCTTTTTTGAATGAGGCAGCCGCTGTTCTGCCAGTAATTATGGAAATTCTAATGTAGCATTGCTGGGTCACGTCTCGAATGTCGAACCGTCTCCGGCTTGCCATGCCTCGGCGATCTCGTCGGCGAACATTCGCGGTCCCACCGATCAGCCCCGGGGCGGAACGGGGGTCCAGACGGGCTTGCCGGCGAAGTGGGCCGCGAGATTGTCGTGGACGAGGTCGGCCATGGCGCGGCGGGTCTCGACCGTCGAACTCGCGATATGCGGCGTCAGCACGACGTTCTCCATCGCCAGCAGCGCCGCCGGCACGTCGGGTTCGCCGTCGAAGACGTCGAGCGCGGCGCCGGCGATGGTGCCCGCTTGCAGGGCCGCGACGAGGGCCGGCTGGTCGACAATGGTGCCGCGCGCGGTGTTGATGAGGAATCCGTCCGGGCCGAGGGCCGAGAGCGCCTCGGCGCCGACCAGGCCGCGCGTCGCCTCGCCGCCCTCGCAGGCGACCAGCAAGATGTCGCTCGCCGCCGCCAGGTCGACCAGGGTGGGATAGGCCCGGTAGGGCAGGTCGCCCATCGGCCTGATGTCGTGATAGCCGACGTGGAGGCCGAAGGGCTGGGCGCGCCTGGCGACGGCCGAGCCGATGCGCCCGAGGCCCAATATGCCGAGCCGCTTGCCCTTGATCGTGGTGGCGAGCTCCATGCGGCCCTGGAGCCACTTGCCGGCGCGCACGAACCGCTCTGATTCACCGATGCGGCGCGGCGCCGTCAGGATGAAGATCATCGCCAGATCGGCGACGTCGCCGGTCAGCACATCGGGCGTGTTGGTGACGATGACGCCCGCCGCCTGGGCCGCCACCACGTCGGTCGCATCGAAGCCGACGGAGCAATGGGCGATGATCTCCAGCTTCTCCAGCCGGTTGATCAGGTTGGCGTTCGGCCCCTTCATGCCGCCCGCCAGGATGCCCCGGATGCGCGGACCCACCCCGTCGATCAATGAATCGGGATCCGAGGGGTCGATGAAGTCGTGGATGGTGTATTGCTTGGCCAGCCGCTCGACCAGGAAGGCCGGCAGCGTGGCGACTTGCAGCAACTCGATCACGCCCTGGGCCCCCTGACCAGCCGGCCCGGCAGCGCGCCGGTCGCCCGCCCGTGGCGGTAGACGATCTCGCCGGCGACGATGGTGGCATCGTAGCCCGTCGTCCGCTGCACCATCCGCTTGCCGCCCGCCGGCAGGTCGTAGAGCACTTCCGGCGCGCCTATGCTCAGCCTGTCGTAGTCGATGACGTTGATGTCCGCCTTCTTGCCCACGGCCAGCAGGCCCCGGTCGTTCAGGCCGATGGCCCGGGCGTTGTCGTGGCTGAGGCGGCGCACCGCCCAGCGCAGCGGCAGCCTGTCGCCCCGCGTCCGGTCGCGGGTCCAGTGGGTCAGCATGAAGGTGATGGCGCTGGCGTCGGTCAGCACGCCGACATGGGCTCCGCCGTCGCCGAGGCCGACGAGGGAATTGGGGTGGCGCATCATCTCGGCGACGGTCTCCAGGTCACCGTGGGCATAGTTGGAGAGCGGGCGGTAGAGGATGGTCTTGCCATCATTCTCCAGCAGCAGGTCGTAGCCGACCTCTTCCGGCGTCCGGCCCTCTCGCGCCGCCCGGGCGGCGATCGAGGTCTCCGCGCTCGGCTCGTAGTCCGGCGGATCGCCCAGCGGGAAGATTCGCTCCCAGGTCAGGACCCGGCTCCGCATGATGTGTTCGCCCTGGCGTTCAGACAGCATGGCCGCGCGGAACTCGGGCCGGCGCAGATGGACCAGCTTTTCCTCGTGCGGCAGGTCCTTGATCCCGGCCCAGGCCTCGCAGGCCATGAAGGGATTGAGGGAAATTTCGAAGCCCAGCATCACGCCCGTGGGCCGGGTCAGCACCTGGCCGAAGATTTGCGCGCCCTGGGCGTTGGCCTCGGCAATGTCGGCCATGGTCTCGCGCCAGAGCTCCGGCCGCTTGTCGCGTTGCAGCACGGTGATGGTCATCGGCCGGCCGGCGGCGCCCACCAGCCGGCGCAGCATGGCCATCTCCTCGGCCGGCTCGTCGAAGTCGGAAATCACCTGCAGCCAGCCGCTCCCCGTCTCGCCGACGGCGGCGGCGATCTCGATCAACTCTTGCTCGGCGGCCCCCAAGGTCGGCGTGTTGTCGCCGGCGACGGTGCGGTGGTTGATCGTCCGGCTGGTGGAAAAGCCGAGGGCGCCGGCACGGATGCCGTCCGCCGCGAGGCGCGCCATTTCGGCCCGGTCCTCGGCCGTCGCGTCTTCCCGCGCGACGCCGCGATCGCCCATCACATAAACGCGGATGGCCGCGTGCGGCACCTGGGTCGCCACGTCCAGGTCGAAGGGCTTCCCGTCGAGGGCATCGAGATAGTCGGCGAAGCTCTCCCAGTTCCAGGGCAGGCCGGCGGCGAGCACCGGCTCGGGGATATCCTCCACCCCCTCCATCAGCTCGACGAGCTTATCGCGCTGGTCCGGCTTGCAGGGGGCGAAGCCGACCCCGCAGTTGCCCATCATCACCGTGGTGACGCCGTTCCACGACGAGGGATCGATCCGGTTGGACCAGGTCACTTGCGCGTCGTAGTGGGTGTGTACGTCGACGAAACCGGGCGTGACGATACGGTCGCGCGCATCGATTTCTTGCGTGCCCTCGGGCAGGCCAGGTCCGATTGCCTGGATCACGCCGTTCAGAATCGCGATATCGGCCGCGAAGGGCTCCCCACCAGAGCCGTCAAAAAGGGTGCCGCCACGAATGACGAGGTCTGAAATATCGGACATGTCGATTCACGCTTCTGCCTTGGAAGGGGGAGGAGTGGACAAGCGGGCGCCAGTCTGACGCACGGACCAGCCAACGACAAGACGGCGCGCGAAAACCCTGTTAGAAGGCGCCGGTACCGGGTCGGGGAAGGATGCGATGTCGCGTCAGTTGAAGGTCATGATCGCCTGCGGCATCGCCATCGTGCTGCTGGCGGGCGGATGGCGCCAGGCCTTCGGCGTCTTCCTCATTCCCGTAACCTTCGAACTCGACGTCCAGCGCCAATTTTTCGGCCTGGTGATCGCCAGCCAGGCGCTGCTGTTCGGTCTCTGCCAGCCGGCCGCCGGACTGCTGGCCGATCGCTTCGGCGCCTTCCGTATCATCCTCGCCGGCGCGCTGCTTTACGCGGCGGGCCTCTGGCTGGCCGGCCAGAGCACCTCGGCGGCCGGCCTCTACGCCTCGCTCGGCCTGCTGGTCGGTATCGGCTTGAGTGGTTCGACCCAGGTCGTGGTTCTGGGCGCCGTCGGCAAGGCCGTGCCGGCGGCCAAGCGGGGCACGGCCTTCGGCCTAATCATCGCCGCCGGCTCGGTCGGCATGTTCTTCATGGTGCCGGGCGCCCAGGCCCTGATCGACGGTGGCGGCTGGCGGCTGGCCTTCGCCATCGCGGCAATGGCGATGCTGCTGGTGCCGCTCTTCGCGCTCGGCCTGATCGGCGCGCGCACGCGCGATTCGGACGGGCCGAGGCAATCGCTCGGCGCGGCGATCTGGGAAGCGCGCACGCACTCCGGCTATATCCTGCTGACCCTCGGTTTCTTCGTCTGCGGCGTCCACGTCACCTTCGTCGGCACCCATCTCCCGGCTTACCTGGCGGACGAGGGGGTTTCGGCCGGCGTGGCCTCGCTCGCGCTCGGCGTCATCGGGCTCTTCAACATGGTGGGCGCCTTCCTCTTCGGCCGGCTCAGCGACCGATACAGCAAGAAAAACCTGCTGGTGGTGCTTTACCTCGGCCGCGCCGTCGTGATGGCCCTGCTGTTGATCGTGCCGATGACCGACGGAAGCGCCCTCGTCTTCGGCGCACTCATGGGCGTCGTGTGGCTGGCGACCGTGCCGCTCACCAGCGGGATCGTGGCGCAGATATTCGGCACGCGATATTTCGGCATGCTCTACGGCGTCGTCTTCATGAGCCACCAGTTCGGCGCCTTCGCCGGCGCCTGGCTCGGCGGCTACATCGCCGACGTCACCGGCTCCTACGACCTGATGTGGCTGATCTCGATCGCTCTCGGCCTGGTCGCCGCCGCCTTGCACTGGCCAATCCGCGAACAGCCGGTTGAACGAATGGCGCCGGAGACCGCCTGAAAGGGCGTTCTGGTCCGGAATCCACGGGGCCTGGGCGGGCGCGTGACCGCCGGAGAAAAGGTGCCGCCCTGCCCCATCCGCCACCCGCGCCCGCCGGGATCATGTCCGATCGAAACGCGGATTTCGCGCGCCGTTTCGGTGACGTGCTATGGTTCGTCTCGGGCATGCGGATGGTGCGTGTTCGCGTTCGGTGGCCGCCGCCCGACCTTTTCTCCTCTCGCGCCCGCCGGATCACGAGCCAGGGGCGTCGCGAGTGATATCGACTTCCACAACCGGTTTGCCCGGGCGGCGGACGCGGGCGCAGGTGACGCGGACGGCGCGAAACGGCCAGCGTACATGGGCGGAACAACGTCATGAAGCGCGGCGCGATCGCGGCGGCCACGGTATTTTTCATCCTCTTCACGGCCTCCGTGACGGCCGCGACCAAGGTCGGGCGCGTCGCGCGCATCCAGGGCGAAGGCCAGGCGGTGACGGAGGGCGTCACGCGTCCGCTGGGGGTGGACACGGCGATATTCCAAGACGACAGCGTTCGCACGGGTGTCGGCGCGCGCCTCGAGATCCGGTTCGACGACGACACCCGCCTCACCTTGGGCGCGAATGCCGAGGTGACGGTGGACGAGTTCATCTACGCGGTGCCGAATACCACGAATCGCCTGCGGATCGGGATCAAGGGGGCGTTCCGGTTCATCTCTGGAAAGATCGCGCGAAACGCGACCAGCCAGGTCCAAGTTCGCACGCCGGCGGCGATTCTCGGCATTCGCGGCACCGACCTGTGGGGTGGGCGCGTAGACGGCGCATACGGCGTCCTGTTGCGCGAGGGCGTGGTCGAGGTCACGACGCCCGCGGGCACCGCCGTGCTCGATTCCCCGGGTCTGGGAACGACGATCGCCCGTCCCGGCGCGAGGCCCCAACCGCCCAGCGCCTGGGCCGCCGGGAAGGTCGAACGGGCCCTGGCTCAGGTGCGCTTCGGCGATACGCCGAAGAAGAAGACGGAGGATTGGCGCAACCTCTTCCTCGCGGCCAATCCCGTGTTCGACGTGCGCTACAGGTTCGAAACGGTGGACGATGGCGCACGGCCCCGGAACGCCCGTGCCCATACCGTGCGCACCCGGGCGGGCTTCGAAACCGGGCGCTTTCATGGCCTGGGCTTCGGTGCCGACGTCGAATGGATCGAGGCCCTGGGCGCTAAAAGCTACAACGATACGGTGAGCGGCCGGCCCCGCTTCCCGGTCGTCCTGGATCCCGAGGACGTGGAGCTCAATCAATTCTATCTCGTGGCCGACGGAACGATCCCCGGCACCCGTTTCAAATTCGGGCGCCAGCACATCCAGTGGGACGATCAACGCTTTGTCGGTAATTCCGGATTTCGCCAAAACGAACAGACATTCGACGCCCTGCGCGCCGCCTACACGGCAATTTCCGATCTGGAGCTGGAGTACGTCTATTTCGACGAAGCGCGGGGGGTGAGTGGAGGCGATTCCCCGGTCGGCCGGCTCGGTCTCGTCGGGCACGGGCTGCGCGGACACTACGGCGGGCTGGAGGGAGTGACGCTATCGCCCTTCGCGCTCCTGCTCGACTACGACCGGGGCGCCGTGGCCGGTCTCTCGTCCGCGACCTTCGGGCTGTCGATGACCGGCCTGCACCCGATCGACCGGGATTGGAGCTTCTTCTATACCGCCAGCCTGGCCCATCAGGTCGATCGCGGCGCCAATCCCGGCGACTTCGGCCTTTGGTACTATCGCCTGGAACCAGGCATCGCCTACCGCGCCATCAGGGCGAAACTCGGCCTCGAGGCCCTCGGCGGCGATGGCGCGAACGCGTTCCAGACGCCGCTCGCGACGCTGCACGCGTTCAACGGCGTCACCGATCAATTCGTGACGACGCCACCGGGCGGCCTGCTGGACCTTTATCTCGATGTCGAGGCGCCGCTGCCGGGGCGGCGGTGGCTCTCGGGACTGGGGGTCAAGGCGGGATATCACCAGTTCTGGGCCGAGGAAGGCGGCGCCCATTACGGCTCCGAATGGAACATCGGCCTCGCCAAGGCGACGCCGCTGAAATACGGCACTCTGTTCCTGGGGTTCCAATACGGCGCCTACGAAGCGGACCGCTTCTCGACCGATACGGACAAGTTCTGGTTGACCGTCCGCTTCAAACTCGCCGGGGAAAAGATAACGAGGTTTCCGACGTTTCGTTAGATCGCGGCGGGGGCCCGACGCCTCACGCCGCGACGACGTTCGCCTCCGGGCCGTAGGGAAAGCCCGTGATGTCGTCGGCCCCCGTCTCGGTCACGACCAGGATATCTTGTTCGCGGTAGCCGCCGGCGCCCGGCTCGCCCTCGGGCACCCAGAGCATCGGCTCCATCGAGACGACCATCCCCGGCTCCAGCACGGTATCGATGTCCTCGCGCAGTTCCAGACCCGCCTCGCGGCCGTAATAGTGGCCGAGCAGGCCGAAGGAGTGGCCGTAACCGAAGGAGCGGTAATGTAGCAGTCCTCGCTCGGCGAGATAGCGGTTGATCTCGGCGCAGATGGCGCCACAAGCCACGCCCGGGCGGATCAGCGAGAGGCCCAGCTCGTGGGCCGCCACGTTGGCCTGCCAGAGGCGGAGGCTGGCGGCGTCCGGCTCGCCCAGAAAGAGCGTGCGCTCCAGCGCCGTGTAGTAGCCCGAGATCATGGGAAAGGCATTGAGGCTCAGGATGTCGCCCGGGCGGAGCCGGCGGGTGGTGAGCGGGTTGTGGGCGCCGTCGGTGTCGAGGCCCGACTGGAACCAGACCCAGGTGTCGCGCAGCTCGCTCGCCGGATGGCTCCGGGCGATCTCCCGCTCCATGGCGTCGCGGCCGGCCGTCGCGATCTCGATCTCGCTGGCACCCTCTCGAATTGCCTCGCGGATAGCCCAGCCACCCAGATCGGCGATCCGGGCGCCATCGCGGATGAGGGCGATCTCTTCCGCCGACTTTGCCATCCGCAGGGCCATGGCGGCGGGGGCGATATCGACCAGCTCACGCATGCCCAGCATGCCCGTCAGGGCGTCGCGCCCGGCAAGCGTCAGATGGTCGCCCTCGATGCCGAGCCTGCCCTCCCCGCCGATCAGGGAGGCGACCGCGCGCCAATAGTTGTCTCGCCGCCAATCGGTGTAAATCAGGTTGTCGCCATGACACCGCCGCCAGGGCTGGCCGCCGTCGATGTTGGCGGAGATCGTGGTCACGCCGTCGGACGTCACCACCGCGCCATAGGGCCGCCCGAAGCCGCAATAGAGAAAGCCGGTGTAATAGGCGATGTTGTGCATCGAGGTGAGCAGCACGGCGGGAACGTCCCGCCGCGCCATGACCTGGCGCAGGCCGGCGAGCCGGCGTTCGTATTCGGCGGGCGAAAACGGCAGCGGGACTTGGCGCCGTTCGGCCGCCTGAAGGTATCGGGGCGCTTCGGGGAATCGAGTGTCATCACATCCTCCGTCCAAGGCCGGACGATGCATGCGTCCAGCGTCTCATCCGGGCGTGCGGGACGTTCGGTGCATCCAATCGATGACCGCGACATGGCGTTGAAAACGCGGCGACGCCATCGCCGACCATATCGCGGTTTTGCTCTTAGCGCTGGCGGCGGCCCGGGTCAACCGGGATTTATGCCGGGTGGCGGGGCGGATGGATCGGGCGGAAGGTGCGTACCCGCCAGCCGTCGGACGACGCGGCGACCTCGGGCGGCGCGCCCGCCTGGCCGAGGAGGACGCCCCTTTCGACGATCGTCGCATCGAGTCCGATGATGGAGAGCGCGGTGAAACCGTCCGGGAGCGGCGGGCCGTCGGCGCCCAGCCGGTCGATCAGTACCATCCAGCCGGCTTCGCCCAGGTCCAGGGAGGCGATGTCGCCCTGGGCCAGGTTGCGGTCCCAATTGGTCATCTTGGCGCGGAAAGCCGGGGCGACCGCGGCGGGGCCGGCGCGGGAGGTGTAGTTCTCGCTCGCCATCACCTCGGGGCTCTCGAGCCGGTAGACGGCGAGAAAGGGGGCCGCCGCCTCGTGGGCGCACTCGTAACGTTGGGCGGAAAGGAAGCCCGGGATCGTCAGCAGCCTGGAAATGTGCTCGTGATAGAAGCCGTCGAAGGCGGCGCGGTCCTCGGCCGCCGGGTAGTGCATCTCCACCATGTAGAAGGTGGTCAAGGCAGCTTCACCGGATCGTCCGGCCGCTGCTGGTAGGCGGCGGGGTCGCGCAGCGCCAGCGCCATGGGGTCGGAGCCCGGACGTTCGCTCGGCCGGGCGAACTGCAGGACCAGCACGTCGGCGCCCTCCGGCCCGGCGCGCAGGACGGGCGACGCCTCCCCCGGCGCCACGTGGATCAGCGAGTGGCGGGCCATGTCCTCGCCGTCGCGCTCCAGCGTGCCGCCGCAGACGAGATAGTACTGTCCCCCCGCGTCCGAGGGCGGCCCCTCGGCCCGCGCGCCGAGCCGCAGACCCAGCGCGTCGACTCCATCGTCCTGTGGCGCCATCAACGGTTGGCGCGCGATCTCGCCCGGCGCGGGGCGGGGTCCTTCCCGATCGAAATGGCCGGCGATGTTACGGCCTGCGCGGCAGGGCATGTTGTGCTTGTTGCCGGGCATGGCGAAAAAGCCGCCGCTGGCGATGGGGCGCAGCGTGAAAAAGGCGAAGCCCATGCGCTCCCCTTGGATGGGTCCGTAGGGCGTGTAGGCGTCGGCATACTGGAAGGTGACCGGATCGGCCGCCTTCTTGCCCATCGCGTACGCGCCCTCGACCACCACCTGGTACTGGTCGATGTCGTGGAAATGCGGCGGGATCAGCGCGCCCGGGTAGAGCCGGTCGACGAGGAAGGCCTGCGGCTGCGCGTTGATCAGTCCCGGACTGCCGATATAGTCGAACCGTTTGCCGGTGCCCTCGGCCCGGACCACTTCCACTTCCCTCGCTTCGCTCGCCGCATCCGCCTGCATTCGCTACTCTCCTCTCAATCGATATCGGCGCGGAGATTAGCACGTCGTCGGGAGGCGGCGCGAGCGGCCGACGTCTTTTCGCCCCGGGACTCGGTATTCAGCCCCCGTTAACATCCGATGGGGTCTATTGTCCCCTGGACAAGTCTTGAACTCCGGCGTAATTCATCGAATTCGGCGGCGTCATTCCGATCGATGAGCGCGTCGCCCGGCACGGGTCGAAATACGCGGGAAAGACCGCGAGAGGCCGGCCGAGCCGACGACGAGGGAGCGAGCCGGGTTTCGCGCAATCGAGGTGGACACGCATGAACCACGGGTTTGCGATGCGGCTTCGGCCGATCCGCGAGCGGGGCGCGAAGACCCCGGACCTTCCATGCGCGCCGGACACCCGCAATGGCGAGCGGAGCCACGGGGTCGATGGCTGATACGGCCCCCGCCCACGAGGCGACGAACGAGCGGCGCCAAGTGCTGATCGTCGGCGCGGACGCCGAGGGCGCCGATGAACTCGAACGCCTGCTCACGAGCGAGGGATACGTGGTCGACGTGGTCGACGTGGTCGACGGCGTCGCCGCCGCGGACGACGCGTTGCCACGCCTGGCGCCGCAACTCGTGCTGATCGACCTGCGCGTGGGTGCCGGGGACGCGGTGGATCTGATCGATCGGCTGGCATCGCGCCGGCCCGCGCCGGGCAGCATCGTAGTGGCCCGCGATTGCCCCGCCGACGAGGTGGCGCGGGCGCTTCGCCGCGGCGCCGAGGATTTCGTATCGATGCCCATCGAGCCGCCGCTTCTCGCCGCCACCGTGGAGCGTTGTTTCGAACGCCGGAAGCGCGACGGGGAACGTCGGGAGGCGGAAGAGGCGCTGCGGGCCTCGCGCGACGCGCTGGAACACCAGCTCGCGGAACGTTCCGAGGCGTTGCGGCGGGCGGAACAATTGTTCACCGATACCATCGAGGCCCTGCCCGATGGGCTGGCGATCTTCGGCCCCGACGAGCGTTTGATCCGTTGCAACGAGAAATATCACGAGCTGCACCCGCTGGTCCGTGACGTCATGGTGCCGGGCACCTCTTTCGAGCACATACTTCGCGCGGCCCTCGAGCGCGGCCAGCACGTCGATTCCGAGGGCAGAGAGGAAGAATGGGTCGAGGCCCGGTTCAAGGCCTTTCGCAACCCGGGCGCGGCGATCGAGCAGGAATTTCCCGATCGCCAGTGGCGACGCGTCTATGAACGAAAGTTGGCGAACGGCGGCACCGTCGCCGTCCGCACGGACATCTCCCGGCTGAAGCAACGCGAGCTGCGGCTTGGCGAGATGGAGCGGCGCCAGAGCGACTATCTCGACGCCTCGTCCGATTGGTACTGGGAGATGGACGAGCATTGCCGGTTTTCCTACTTCTCGTACCGTTTCGAGGAAGTGACCGGCGTGCCGACGAGCGCCCTGCTCGGCAAGACGCGGGAAGAGACCGGAATTCCCGGCGTGGACCCCGACACCTGGAACCGGCATCTGGAAAACCTGGCGCTGAGACGGTCGTTTCGCGACTTCCGGCACCCCAGGGATCTGCCCGATGGCCGCACCGTCACGCTATCGATCAACGGCAAGGCGATATTCGACCAGACGGGGCAATTCCGGGGCTATCGCGGCACCGGGCGCGACATCTCCGATCTGATCGCCTTCGAACGGAAAGCCCGCTCGGCCGAAACCACGCTGCGGAGCGCCGTCGGCGGCCTCACCGAACTTTTCGTTCTCTGGGACGCCGACGACAGGCTGGTGCTCTGCAACGATGTCTTTCGAGAGATCAACGCCGACATAATCGAATTCACCAGGCCGGGCACGTCGCTCGAGGCCCAACTCCGGGCGGGCCTCGACATTGGCATCTATCTCGAGGCGGTCGGTCGGGAAGAAGAATGGCTGGTCGAGCGAATTCACCTCCACCATCACCCCGGGAAACCGTTCGAGACCCGCCGCCAGGACGGCCGCTGGCTTCTGATCAACGGGCAGAAGATGCCCGATGGTACCAGCGTCACGATCGGGATCGACATCACCGAGCGAAAGCTCGCCGAGGAGGCCTTGCGCGGGGCACGCGACGAACTGGAGGAGAGGGTTCGACGCCGGACGCTCGAACTCCAAGGGGCAAACGAAAACCTGGGCCAAAGCGAGAAACGGCTTCAGGATTTCGCAAGCGCCTCGGCCGACTGGTTCTGGGAGATGGATAGCGACCTTCGCTTCACCTACATGTCGCCCAACGTAGAGCGGATCGTCGGCGTGCCGCCCGAGTGGCACTACGGCAAGACGCGCGAGGGCCTGCTGGGCGAGAACTACGACCAGGAGGTCTGGGAGGCCCACCTGGCCACGCTGCGGCGTCGCGAGCCGTTTCGCGACTTCATCTATTACCGGGACGGCGAGGGCATCGAGGCTCGCTGGCTGAGCGCGAGCGGGCTCCCCGTATACGACGCGGAGGGCAACTTCCAGGGCTATCGAGGCACCGGCCGCGACGTCACCGAGCTGAAGTTGATCGAGGAAGCCTTGCGCGAGCGGCAGAACCTGCTCGACGCGGTCGTCGAAAACCTGCCCGTGGCTCTCTCCTTGAAGGACCGGGACGGGCGGTTCACGCTTGTCAATCCAGGCTTCGAACGGCTGCACGATGTTACCGCGGCCGATGTCCTGGGACGGACGTTTTTCGATATTCTGCCGCATGAAGTCGCGGCCGATGCCGCGGCCGAGGACAGGCTGGTTCTCGACCGAGGCGAGCCGCTGCGCACGGACTACTCCTGGCCGGACCATTTGGGCGTCGAGCGGGATGAAATCATCATCAAATTTCCGCTCCATTCGCGCGACCATGGCCCAACTACCGGCGTCGGCGTGATCGCGCTGGACGTTACCGACCGTCGGCGGTTGGAGGACCAGCTGAAGCAGGCGCAGAAGATGGAGGCGCTCGGCCAGCTGACCGGCGGTGTCGCGCACGACTTCAACAATCTGCTGGCCGTAATTCAGGGAAATGCCGAGCTGCTCCCCGACATGGATGGCCAGGAGACCCAGAAAGTCCAGGCGATCCTGCGGGCAAGCGGGCGCGGCGCGGAACTGACGCAACGCCTACTGGCGTTTTCCCGGCAGCAGCCGCTCAAGCCGCAACCCATCATACTTTCGAACCTGGTCGCGGGAATGACGAGCCTGCTGAAACGCACCCTGGGCGAGACCATCGAGGTGCGAACGGTCATCGCCCCCGGCCTCTGGCCGGCGCTCGCCGATCCGGGACAGGTCGAGAACGCGTTGCTGAACCTCGTCATCAACGCGCGAGACGCCATGTCGGGTCAGGGCAGGCTGACCATCGAATGCGCGAATATCCATCTCGAGGAGACCGACCTCTCCAACGAAACCGAGACGATACCCGGCGATTACGCCGTCCTGTCGGTCACGGACAACGGCGCCGGCATGGCGCCCGAAGTTCGGGCGCAGGCCTTCGAGCCCTTCTTCACTACCAAGGAAGTCGGCGAGGGCAGCGGTCTGGGCCTCTCGATGGTCTACGGCTTCGCCAGACAGTCCGGCGGCCACGCCTCGATTTACAGCGAGGAAGGCCGGGGAACGACGGTAAAGCTGTACCTGCCCAGAACCATGGACGACGTGGCGCGCGACGATACGAAACCCGAACCGGAGGTCGCCCGGGGCCGGGGCGAAAGGATCCTGGTGATCGAGGACGACGAAGACGTCCGCGCGCTGGTCGTCCGGATGCTGCGGGGGCTGGGCTACCACGTCGTCGCGGCCGCCGCCGTCGCCCAGGCGCGCGACGCGATGGCGGAGGGACCGGCGCCGGACCTCCTGCTGACGGACGTGGTACTTCCCGGCGGGATCGGCGGCCCGGAGTTCGCGGCGGAGATCCGCGCCCGGCATCCCGACATCGCAATTGTCTTCATGTCCGGCTATCCGGCGGACGCGGCCAGGGGCGAGGGCCTGCTCGATTCCGAATACGTCCTGCTCAACAAGCCCTTCGAAAGACGCGTCCTGGCCGAAATGCTGCGCCAGGCGCTGAAGCACGGCGCCGACGGATAGGATCGAGTTTGATCCCGGCTCTCAGAGTTCGCCGTAGCGCCTCAGGTGGTGGTCCTGGTTGCCGAGCATGGTGTCGATCATGGTCAGCCGCTTGAAGTAGTGGCCGACGTTCAGCTCGTCCGTCATGCCCATGCCGCCGTGAAGCTGCACCGACTGCTGGCCGACGAAGCGGCCCGACTTGCCGATCTGCACCTTGCCGGCGGAAACGGCGCGGGCGCGCTCGCGCGCATCCTCGTCGTCGATCTTCATGGTCGCCATGTAGGCCATCGAGCGGGCCTCCTCGACGTTCATGAACATGTCGACCATGCGATGCTGCAGAACCTGGAACTTGCCGATCGGCTGGCCGAACTGGACCCGGGTCTTGAGGTATTCGTTGGTGGTGTCGAGCAGCACCTGCATGCAGCCGACCGCCTCGGCCAGCAGCGCCACGGTGCCGCGCTCGGCTACCCGCTCCAGGATCGCGAGACCGCCGCCGACCTCGCCCAGCACCGCCTCGGCGCCGACCTTGACGCCTTCGAAGGTGAGTTCGGATGCCCGCTGGCCATCGACCGTCGGATAGTCGCGCCGCGAGAGGCCGGCCGCATCGCCATCGACCAGGAATAGGGTGATCCCGTCCCCATCCCGGCTGGCGCCCGAGGTCCGCGCGCTGACGACGATCTTGCCGGCCGTCGCCGCGTGGAGCACCACGCCCTTGTGGCCGTCGAGGACGTAGCCGTCGCCATCCGCCTTGGCCGCGAATTCGACGTCGTTCAGGTCGAAGCGGGACTGCCGCTCCACGTAGGCGAGCGCCAGTTTCAGCTCGCCCGCCGCCAGCCTCGGCAGCAGCTCGGCCTTCAATGCCTCGCTTCCGCCGAGCACCAGGGCGTTGGCGCCGAGCGCGACGGTCGGAAAAAAGGGCTCCAGCACGAGGCCGGCGCCGATCGCCTCCATGATCACCATGACTTCGACCGGGCCGCCGCCGATGCCGCCGTATTCCTCCGGCAGCCCCACGGCGAGCCAGCCGAGCTCCGCCATCCGGCGCCAGTTGTCGCCGCTGTAGCCCGGATCGCTATTCGCCAGCTTGCGCCGGTTCTCGAAGGCGTAGAATTCACGGACGAAACGATCGACGCTGTCCTTCAGAAGCCGCTGTTCCTCGGAAAGTGAAAAGTCCATGGTTTCTCCCCGCCTTACCGCCCCCGAGCGTGCCCGGGCTGACTAGCACGAACGCCAGGACGGCTCAAAGGCCCAGCACCATCTTGGCGATGATGTTGCGCTGGATTTCGTTGGAGCCGCCATAGATCGTCGCGGCGCGCGAATAATAGTAGTCGCCGATCTGGCCTGGCGCCATTTCGCCGCCGACGGGTGGCAGGTTGCTGGCGGCGTCTTCCGCCGGCTCCAGCATCACGCCGTAGTGGCCCAGCGCCTCGACGCATAGCTCGGTGATGCGCTGGCGGATTTCCGAGCCCCGGACCTTCAGCAACGAGGCGCGCGCGCCGACATCGCCCCCCGACGCCTCTTCCGCCAGGTAGCGGAGGTTGGTGTATTCCAGCGCCAGCAGGTCGACCTCGACCTCGTCGATCCGCCGACGGAAGCCGATATCCTCGATCAACTGGCCGGTGCCCGCGCTTTCGGCGCGGGCCATGTCGCGAAGACGGCGCAGGCGCTGTTTCGAGGGGCCGACTTCGGCGATGGTCGTCCGCTCCATCGCCAGCAGGAACTTGGCATAGGTCCAGCCCAGATTCTCCTCGCCCACCCTGTTGGCGATCGGCACCCGGACGTCGGTGAGATAGGTCATGTTGACGTGGTGGCCGCCGTCGATGGTGAAGATGGGCTTCACCTCGATCCCCGGCGTCATCATGTCGATCAGCAGGAAGCTGATTCCTTCCTGCGGCTTGCCCTCGGTGGCGGTACGTACCAGGCAGAACATCCAATCGGCCCAATGGGCGAGCGAGGTCCAGGTCTTGGTGCCGTTCACGACGTAATGATCGCCGTCGACCACGGCCCGGGTCCCCAGCGAGGCGAGGTCGGAGCCGGCGCCGGGCTCCGAATAACCCTGGCACCAGAAATCGTCGCCGCTCAGGATGGGTGGCAGGAACCGTTTCTTCTGGGCCTCGTCGCCAAAGGTGTAAATCACCGGGCCGACCATGTTGAGGCCGAAGGGCGGCAGTTCCGGCGCATCGCCCGCCGCCAGGGCCTCGGAAAAGAGATAGCGCCGGGTCGCGTCCCAACCGGCCCCGCCGTGTTCCTCGGGCCAGTGTGGCGCCGCCCAGCCCCGGTCGTTCAGGATCCGCTGCCAGCGGCCGTGGTCGGACTTGTCGAGGCCACGCCCCAGGCGCATCGCTTCGCGGATGTGCAGGGGCAGGCGCTCGGCGACGAAGGCATCGACCTCGGCGCGGAAGGCCTGCTCCTCGGGGCTGAAGGCGAGATCCATCGGGGCTACTCCGGCTGGCTGTCGGCGGTTCCCAATCTAGCCCGTATTTATCGCCGGGCCCAAGGCCTCGGTGCCGCCGTCGGGCCGACAGGGACGCTCGCGGGGTCGATCTGGGCCGCCCGCCGTACCGAAGGCCTTCACGGTAGGCCCCGCCACGCTTTCAGGCCTTCTCCTGGCGGATCGACTCGGCCCGGCCCGTCTCGACCGAGGCCGTGGGCACGGCGAGAGATGCGGGCCAGCCAGGCGACGGGGTCGCGGCTAAGTATTGGATCGAGTCGTGTCGTGTCTTGGGGGTAGAGGCACCGTCGAGGCATAGCGGCCTCTTAGTGTCTGGCCCGAAAAGAGTTGAGTGATTTCAGTCAGTTGTGATTCACTGTTTGTATTTAGCAACCAGGGAGACACAACATGTGGACCAAAATCACTCGCCCGAAGTATGAACGCGACCTGCTGCGCTACGCAAGCGACCTGACGGATGGAGAATGGAAGGTGCTGGAGCCGTTGCTGCCTCGCGCCAAAGCGCTGGGACGGCCTCGGACGACGGCATTGCGCGAGGTGGTGAACGCGATCCTCTACCTACTGCGTAGCGGCTGTCCATGGCGCATGCTGCCCCGGGACTTCCCGCCACGCTCGACGGTGCAGCGCTACTTTTATCTCTGGCGGGACGACGGCACCTGGTCCGAGGTCAACCGGCAACTGCTGGTCGCGGCGCGCGAGGCCGAGGGCCGCGCGGCCGGCCCGTCGGCCGGTATCATCGACAGTCAGAGCGTAAAAACCACGGAAAGCGGCGGTATCCGGGGCTTCGACGCCGGAAAGAAAGTCAAGGGCCGCAAGCGTCACATCCTCACCGACACCGGCGGCCTGCTGGTCGCGGTCGTGGTCCACGGCGCCGAGATCCAGGACCGCGACGGCGCGCCGGCGGTGTTCGCCGCCATCCCCCGCCACTTTCCCCGCCTGCGCCACGTCTTCGCCGACGGCGCCTATGCCGGGCCCAAGCTCGAGGGCGCACTGAAGCGGATCGGCCGCTGGTCGCTGGAGATCGTCAACCGTCCCGCGGGCGTGAAGGGCTTCCAACTCCTGCCCCGCCGATGGGTCGTCGAGCGCACGCTCGCCTGGCTCAATCGAAACCGGCGGCTGGCCAAGGACTTCGAGACGGCCATCGAGACCGCCGAGGCCTGGATCTTCCTCGCCAGCATCCAACTCCTCACGCGCCGTCTCGCAAGAGCCTGAAAACACTCGATTCATTTCGAGTCGGACTCTTAGGGGATTTCTAGCCATGAACGGAAGTTCCCGTTGCCTCCCACATTCGTAGTGCAGGCGGTGTTTGGCAGCAATACCCTGTCGGCTCGACAGCGGCGCCGAGGCCATGGATAGTGTGAGAAATGCGGGCTAGCCCGGATCTCTCACCCTAGGGGGTGCATCGGCCTCAAGAATGCTGTAAAGTTCTTTTGTGACAAAGGCTTAACAGATTCTGGGATGAGGTCCGATGCCGACAGAGTGTATCTCCAATCCGTTCGAATTTGAAGCCTTCGATGGCCGTCGCGTGGTGGCGGCCTTCGATGGCGGGGCGATCAGTAGCGATGCCGGTGCCTTGTTGCTTCGCCATTGCGCTTCCGCGATCGGTTTGTTCGATCGTGTGGCGGGATGCTTCGTCGATCATCGGACGCCGCAACTGGTGGTGCATGGGCTTCGGACGTTGCTCGGGCAGCGGATCCGCGGGATCGCGCTCGGCTACGAGGATGTCGACGATCACGACCAGCTGCGCCACGATCCCGTCCTGGCGCTGCTGTCGGATCGGCTGGAGGGGAAGCGGGAGGATTGCGCGGCGCTGGCCGGCAAGAGCACGCTCAATCGGCTGGAGCACGCGCCGTCGGGCGCGCCGGGCCGCTATCACAAGATCGGCCATGACGAGGCGGCCATCGAGAGCCTGTTCGTCGATCTCTATCTCGATGCCCACGCGGGCGCGCCGAAGCGGATCATCCTGGATCTCGACGCCACCGACGATCCGGTGCATGGCAACCAGGAAGGCCGGTTCTTCCACGGCTACTACAAGTGCTACTGCTATCTGCCGCTCTACATCGGGGATGTCCCGAGTCATGTTGAAAAGTTGGGGTAGGCGTCGTTCGCCTGGAGCCGTTAGGCTCTGGGTGCTTAATCCGATTAGGAGAACGACGCCATGAGCGAGACTACACGGAACGCGCCTTCCTCCAAAGCCCTGGAACATCCATTGCCGATGCCGGTGCCGCCGCTATCGGATGCCTACAAGGATCTTCGCGTGAGCGTCGATCGCTTCTGCCTTCTGGCCGGCATCGAGGCGCTGGCCGAGATGCTGGCGGCGGACGCGGAGGCCGTGTGCGGCCCGCGTCATGCCCGCACGGCCGAGCGCCGGGGCCATCGCTGGGGCACGACCACGAGCGAGCTGGCCTTCCAGGGGGCGAGGGTGAAGCTCGAGCGCCCCCGGGTGCGCGAGCCGGGCGGCGGGGAGCTGAGTTTGCCGAGCTTCGAGCTGATGTCGGATCCCGAGCTGCCGCACGCCTGGGCGATGAACCTGATGGTGATGAACGTCTCGACCCGCAAGTATGGCCGCGCGGTGCGTCTGCCGGCGGACGCGGGCGGCGATCTGCCGTCGGCGGCGGGGGACGGGAGTTCGAAGTCGGCGGTCTCGCGCCGCTTCGTGGCCCTGACGCGCTCGAAGCTGAAGGCTTGGCTGGCGAGCCGGCTGGAGGAACTGGATCTTCTGGTCGTCCAGATCGACGGGCTTCATGTCGGCGATCACGTGATGGTGGCGGCGATCGGTATCGACGCGGGCGGCGAGAAGCACGTGCTGGGCCTGGCCGAGGGCGCGACGGAGAACACGGCCACGGTGCAAGCCCTGCTCGACAACCTGATCGATCGCGGCCTCGATCCCGAGCGCCCCCGGCTCTACATCGTCGACGGCGCCAAGGCGCTCTCCAAGGCGATCCGGCGGAGCTTCGGGCATGCGGCGCTGATCCAGCGTTGCCAGGTGCACAAGGGGCGCAACATCACAGACCGGCTGGACGAGAGCCTGCACGCGGGCGTCCGCAAGGCCTTGCGCCAGGCCTGGGACCAGGGCGACGCGGACAAGGCCGAGCGGCTCTTGCGCAATCTCGCCCGCCGCCTGGAACACGATGCGCCCGGCGTCTCCGCCACCATCCTGGAGGGCCTCGACGAGATCCTCACCGTCATCCGCCTCGGCCTGCCCCCGGAACTCCGCCGCGCGCTGGCCTGCACCAACGCGATCGAGAACGCGCTGGGCACGGTCAGGACCGTGCAACGCAACGTCAAGCGCTGGCGCAACGCCGAGATGGCGCTGCGCTGGACCGCCGCCGGCCTTCTGGAGGCCAAGAAAACCTTCCGCCGCCTCAAGGCCTACAGGCAACTCCCCGTCCTCGACGCCGCCTTGCGTGACGCCGTCGAGAAGGCAAAACGAAAGGCCGCCATTGAAGACATCGACGAGGCCGCGTAGCCTCGAAATCACACGATGCCTACCTCGCCCTTTTCAACATCGGGCGGGACATCGCCCTCTACATCACCCGCGGACGCCACCTGTTGGCGGCGAAGCTTCGGCCGGCCAATATCGATGGCGCCGCCGGGGCGCGCGAGGAGGTGGAACGGATCGTCGAACGGATCCGGGCGCGCTGGCCCCGGGTCGAGATCCTGTTGCGTGCCGACTCAGGCTTCGCGCGCGACGAGATCATGGCCTGGTGCGAGGCGAACGGGGTCGACTATCTCTTTGGCCTGGCCAAGAACAGCCGGCTGAAGCAGCGGATCGAGGGCGAGGCGGCGGCGGCCCGGTCGGAGCACGACGAGACGGGCCAGGCGGCGCGGCGCTTCGCCGACTTCATTTATTCAACGCTGGACAGCTGGAGCCTGCCGCGCCGGGTGGTGGGCAAGGCCGAGCATCTCTCGAAGGGCGCCAATCCACGCTTCGTCGTCACCTCGCTCGCCTCGGCCGAGGTCGACGCCAGAACGCTCTATGAGGAGCTCTATTGCGCCCGCGGCGAAATGGAGAACCGGATCAAAGAGTGCCAGCTCGATCTCTTCGCCGACCGCACCTCGGCGGCGACGATGCGCGCCAACCAGCTCCGGCTCTGGTTCGCCTCGCTCGCCTATGTGCTGGTCGACAGCCTGCGCCGCATCGCACTCGCCGACACGGCCCTCGCCAACGCCACCGCCGGCTCGATCCGCCTCAAGCTCTTGAAGCTCGGCGCCAGGGTGACGATCTCGGTTCGTCGGATCAAGATCGCCATGGCCTCCGCGCAACCCTGGCAAGCCGAGTTCGCCATCGCCCACGAACGATTATCCATGGCGGCCAGGTAAAGCCGCCGATCAAACACCCGAACCGCGGCAACAGAGGAACATTCAGAACTTACCCAACCGGCAAAGCCGCCGGACCGACTACCATGTCCGAAAAACAAAAACCGCCGCACCAAGCCAAACGCCGAACGTGTTGCCCGACGAAAGTCCCTGGGGTGAGAGATCCGGGCTAGGCGCCCGCCGATTTCGGTGACCACCTCCGCGAAGATCTCAGGCCCCGGCGCGCCGGCTTGCAGCCAATGCATCAACGCGGCTGACGTGTCGGTAAACCCATGGATTTCAGTATGCTCGGTTCGCGGGCGTCACTCGAACAGACCAGCCTTGCGCAGGCCGTCGAGAAAGTAGTCCAGCGCCGCCTTGTCGCGCGCGGGAAACCAGCTGGCGGTCATGGCCAAGGTTGTTCGTGGATCCAATTCGCGCAGGCGTGCAATGGCGGCACGGCTTTCATCGAGCTTGTCGAGATGTCCACAGGCCGAAGCCACAACCCGTTGAGTTATAATCCAGTGAGCATTTTCGGCTTGGGATCTGGAGGCCCAGTCGTAGGCCTCTCGCGGCCGACGGGCCATCAAATGGGCCATGGCCATTCCGGTGTGAAAACGATATGTCAGCGGGTCCAAGGGGCTCAGGAGTTTGGACCGTTCGAGACAGTCGATGGCTTCTTCGGTCGCGCCATCGGCTGCAAGGCAATGGCCCGCGTGCATACAGACATAGGCGGAGTTGGGGTTCAGTTCCAAGGCGCGGCGCACCGCCGCGATGCCGGCGCCAAAGTCGTGGGCCGATACCACCAGAACGAGCCCGGCGGTGGCCATGGCGGAGGCTTGGTTTTGGCCGACCGCGATCGCGCGCCGGGCCAAATCGACGGCCACGGCTCGGTCCTCGTCGGTTTGGGATTGCCAACCATGGGACAGGCTCTGCTGCACGCACAAAGACTTCAGCGCCAAGGCCGGTGCCAATTCAGGATCGAGGTCTATAGCCTTGTCGAGGAGCGAAATCGCCAAGGCATTCTCGTCCTGTTTCATCGCAAATGCGTTTGGCATCGAGCGCAACAGAAAATCATAGGCATCGAGATTTTTCGGACCCTTGCGTCGGGAACGGACGATTTCGGCCTCCCGGAGCGTCGGCTCGACGATGCCGACCACGCTCTCGGCAATTCTGTCCTGCAGATCGAATATGTTCTCCAGGTCGCCATCGAACCTGTCGGCCCAAAGATGCGTGGCACTTTCGGCATCGATCAACTGACTGGTGATCCGAACCTTGTTTTCGGCCCGCCTGACGCTGCCTTCCAGGACGTAGCGCACGCCCAGTTCCCGAGCCACGTCACGGACGTCGACCGACCGGCCCTTGAAAGTGAAGCTGGAGTTGCGCGCGATCACGAATATGGAATCGATCCGCGAAAGCGCCGTGATGATTTCTTCCGTCATCCCGTCGGCGAAATATTCCTGTTCCGGATCCCGGCTCAGATTGTCGAACGGCAGCACGGCGATCGAGGGCTTGTCGGGGAGCGCGAGCCGCCCGCCCACATCGACCCGCGCCGCCGTGCTCGGCGCCGCCGCCTGGCCGGGAGACCAACGCCAGACCTGGATCGGATCGGTGATGTTCTTCATGGTCTGCGCGCCGCCGTCCGCGAACGCGACGCCGAGCTTATCGTTCACCTCCACCTGTACCTTTTCCGAGATGCAGACACCGCCTGGTTCGGCGATCTCCTGAAGGCGGGCTGCCACGTTCACCCCATCGCCAAATATGTCGTCCCCATCGACAATGACGTCGCCGAGGTTGACGCCCACCCTGTACTCGATCGGTTGTTCATCGGGCTCCTCGGCCGAGAGCTCCGCCACCTTGGCCTGGATCTCGACAGCCCATTTCAAGGCATCGATGACGCTTGGGAATTCGGCCAAAAGACCGTCCCCCATGAGCTTTACGACGCGACCGCCGCGTTCACCGATCATGGGCTCGACGAACGTCGTGTAGCGGGCCTTGAGGCGCACGTGGGTGCCGGCCTCGTCAGATTCCATGAGGCGGGTGTAGCCGACCACGTCGGCGCTGACGATGGCGGCCAGCCTGTGTCTCACCTCCCTCTCAGTCACGGGAATCCTTCCCAGGTCCGGTCTCGTTGGCGAGAGCCTACGCCCTTGGATATACCGAGTCCAAATGACGACGCTTAGGCTTTGCAATACCACTCCCCAGGCTGGCCGATCGTCGCCTATTTTTCATTTCGTCGTGTAGGCAACGTGAACCATCGGCGGCGCTCACCAATGTCGTGGTTGGGTCAAAAGGACTCCTTCAGCATCTTCTGATGTTACGGGGACTCTCGGGGCTACACCAGACGAAGCCTGGACATCGCCGTCCGGGCCGACAGAGGCCTCCACCAGACCGCCGCGTGCGAGGCGGGCAGTCCTCGGTACCGACCGTCCAGAAGGTGCGAGCAGGCTAGCGGTGCCAACTCGAATCTCTCATCATGCCCATGGCCGACAGCGTCGCCCGCGGGCTCGAGCGGGGCCGGCCGGCCGCCGCGTCGAAGGCCTTCACGGTAGGGTCCGCCACCCTTTCATGCCTTCTCCTGGCGGATCGACTCGGCCCAGGTCGACCGAGACCGTGGGCATGGCGAGAGGCGGGGGCCAGCTGGTCGACGGGGTCGCGGCTAAGTATTGGATCGAGTCGTGTCGTGTCTTGGGGGTAGAGGCACCGTCGAGGCATAGCGGCCTCTTAGTGTCTGGCCCGAAAAGAGTTGAGTGATTTCAGTCAGTTGTGATTCACTGTTTGTATTTAGCAACCAGGGAGACACAACATGTGGACCAAAATCACTCGCCCGAAGTATGAACGCGACCTGCTGCGCTACGCAAGCGACCTGACGGATGGAGAATGGAAGGTGCTGGAGCCGTTGCTGCCTCGCGCCAAAGCGCTGGGACGGCCTCGGACGACGGCATTGCGCGAGGTGGTGAACGCGATCCTCTACCTACTGCGTAGCGGCTGTCCATGGCGCATGCTGCCCCGGGACTTCCCGCCACGCTCGACGGTGCAGCGCTACTTTTATCTCTGGCGGGACGACGGCACCTGGTCCGAGGTCAACCGGCAACTGCTGGTCGCGGCGCGCGAGGCCGAGGGCCGCGCGGCCGGCCCGTCGGCCGGTATCATCGACAGTCAGAGCGTAAAAACCACGGAAAGCGGCGGTATCCGGGGCTTCGACGCCGGAAAGAAAGTCAAGGGCCGCAAGCGTCACATCCTCACCGACACCGGCGGCCTGCTGGTCGCGGTCGTGGTCCACGGCGCCGAGATCCAGGACCGCGACGGCGCGCCGGCGGTGTTCGCCGCCATCCCCCGCCACTTTCCCCGCCTGCGCCACGTCTTCGCCGACGGCGCCTATGCCGGGCCCAAGCTCGAGGGCGCACTGAAGCGGATCGGCCGCTGGTCGCTGGAGATCGTCAACCGTCCCGCGGGCGTGAAGGGCTTCCAACTCCTGCCCCGCCGATGGGTCGTCGAGCGCACGCTCGCCTGGCTCAATCGAAACCGGCGGCTGGCCAAGGACTTCGAGACGGCCATCGAGACCGCCGAGGCCTGGATCTTCCTCGCCAGCATCCAACTCCTCACGCGCCGTCTCGCAAGAGCCTGAAAACACTCGATTCATTTCGAGTCGGACTCTAAGTGTCTGGCCCGAAAAGAGTTGAGTGATTTCAGTCAGTTGTGATTCACTGTTTGTATTTAGCAACCAGGGAGACACAACATGTGGACCAAAATCACTCGCCCGAAGTATGAACGCGACCTGCTGCGCTACGCAAGCGACCTGACGGATGGAGAATGGAAGGTGCTGGAGCCGTTGCTGCCTCGCGCCAAAGCGCTGGGACGGCCTCGGACGACGGCATTGCGCGAGGTGGTGAACGCGATCCTCTACCTACTGCGTAGCGGCTGTCCATGGCGCATGCTGCCCCGGGACTTCCCGCCACGCTCGACGGTGCAGCGCTACTTTTATCTCTGGCGGGACGACGGCACCTGGTCCGAGGTCAACCGGCAACTGCTGGTCGCGGCGCGCGAGGCCGAGGGCCGCGCGGCCGGCCCGTCGGCCGGTATCATCGACAGTCAGAGCGTAAAAACCACGGAAAGCGGCGGTATCCGGGGCTTCGACGCCGGAAAGAAAGTCAAGGGCCGCAAGCGTCACATCCTCACCGACACCGGCGGCCTGCTGGTCGCGGTCGTCGTCCACGGCGCCGAGATCCAGGACCGCGACGGCGCGCCGGCGGTGTTCGCCGCCATCCCCCGCCACTTTCCCCGCCTGCGCCACGTCTTCGCCGACGGCGCCTATGCCGGGCCCAAGCTCGAGGGCGCACTGAAGCGGATCGGCCGCTGGTCGCTGGAGATCGTCAACCGTCCCGCGGGCGTGAAGGGCTTCCAACTCCTGCCCCGCCGATGGGTCGTCGAGCGCACGCTCGCCTGGCTCAATCGAAACCGGCGGCTGGCCAAGGACTTCGAGACGGCCATCGAGACCGCCGAGGCCTGGATCTTCCTCGCCAGCATCCAACCCCTCACGCGCCGTCTCGCAAGAGCCTGAAAACACTCGATTCATTTCGAGTCGGACTCTTAGAGTCCGTCCGGAGACTTTATGTAGGATTACAGAGTTTTCGGAGCATGAGTCGAATGGACGCGAGCTTGATGAAGGCGAGCGCGTTGCGGTTGAGGTTCTCCCAGTCCTTGGCCAGTCGGCGGCAGCGGTTGAGCCAGGCGATGGTGCGTTCGACCACCCAACGCCTGGGCTGGACGACGAAGCCCTTCACCCGATCGGATCGCTTGACGATCTCGGTCTCGAGATCGGGCAGGATGCCGGCCAGGGCGCGGTGAAAGACCGGCCCCTGATAGGCGCTGTCGGCGAACAATTTCCCGAGAAAGGGAAACAGACCGAACAAGGTCGCCAGCAGCGCGAGACCGCCGTCGCGATCCTGAACGTTGGCGGCGGTGACGATGCCGTGCAGCAGCAAGCCTTGCGTATCGACCAGAACATGCCGCTTCTTGCCCTTGATCAGCTTGCCGGCATCGAAGCCGTGGCTGTCGATGCGAGCCCCCCTTTTTCAGCGCTTTTCACACTCTGACTGTCGATGATGCAGGCCGTGGGGCTGGCTTCGCGCGCGGCTTTCTCGCGGCACTTGAGGTAGAGCGCATGATGGATGCGATCCAGCGTGCCGTCCCAGTTCCACAGGCCGAGGTAATCATGCACGGTGCTTCTGGGCGGCAAATCCTTGGGCAGCGCGCGCCACTGGCAGCCGGTGCTCAGAATGTACATCACGCCGTTGATCACCTCGCGGATAGCGACGCGCCGTTTGCCGCCGCCGGGCTTGCCCGGCGGGATCAGCGGCTCGATATGCGCCCATTCCGCATCGGTCAGGTCGCTCGGATAACGCAGTTTGTCGCGGTTGTAGCGCGGGCGGTTGTCGGCAGTCCACATGGGGCACCTCAAGAGTAAATTCACCACCCCAGAGAATCACAGCTGATTCAGCTCTTCAAGAGGGGGCGCCGGATAACCGATTCATCCGACTCATAAAGTCCCCGGACGGACTCTTAGGGGATTCCTAGCCACAATTTGACATTCTGTCTTTCTTATATCCGGCCGTTGCTTTGGCCTGGGCGGGCTACCCGTGGTCAAGAAAATCGTCGAGAATTTCGTCGAACGTGCCATCCGGCTTTATGAGCAGGAGCCGGGAGAGGCCCATGGCTCCTCCCGGTTTGGAGTGTACGTGCGGCGGCGGCTGAAACCCTCCAGCTTCCCCGTTGGCAACAAGGCTTGCCGCCGAAGTCATTGCTCAAAAAATAGAGTGCATATAAATTACTACACCTTTTAAGAGCAAATAACGTCCGGTTGGAATTAGCATCATCCATATGAGCGAAACGGCCGAACTGTCCGCCGGTTCCGTCGCTCCAATGATTACAGTGGCGTGGAAAGAAGCCTCCGATTACTCCGGTCTTTTTGCCGTCCGCGCTGACGTCGGTCCAAACGTTGCCTGACTGGAGCTCTCCAAACTCGTCTATATTAATGGGTCTCGGCAATCTTCCATCCGTGAGGTCGGCCCAATCGTCGGCCACTCGGGCATAATCGGTACGGACATAGGGGCCAGTGGCGCGGACGAACGTAGACTCGGGATCGTTCGCGTCGGTAGAAGCCAACCAAGCCTTGTAGACCCCGGGTAATCCCGCATCCGCCGCTCGGTCGTTACAAATATCATCCGCGCCGTCGATCCCGCCGAGGTCGCCGGTCTGCTTCGTGCTTGTTACGAAAACGAATTTGCCTCTCCCGGTGGCGATCGCGAGCACATTGTCGAGTTGCTCCAGGATATCCGAGGTATCGCCGGTCGGACCCGACGGGCCTTGCGGCCCCGGATCGCCCTTGGGCCCCTCGACGTTCCAGGTTATTTCGGTGGATTTCCCGCGACATGGCCTGCGCGGTTCGTCCCCCTGGGCTACGTTCCTCAATTTTCCATTTTCAGTTAGACAGCCGGTGAATGTGTCAGCCGCCCGCCGGCCCCGCGCCAAGGGTGGTCATGGCCACGATCGCGAACGAGATGCCGGCTCCAGCCAACCGTGACCGGGCGACCGCACCGGGTCTAGCGTTTGATTTCGCGCCGGTTCCGTCCAGCCACGCCAGACCGGGAATATTCGTACCCTCAGTCATGTCAGTCTCCCGAAGCTCATCGATCTTGGCGGTGGCGGACATCCCGGCACGGAACAGCGGCGGCGACAAAACCCTCTAGCGTTTCCAGTCGGGAACGGGGCGTGATCCACGGTCATTGCCCGAAACAATAAAGCCGGAGATCCTCGCCGCAAGGGGCGTTTGGACCACCAGCATCCGCATCCGACCATGCCCCGCCAAAGAATATACGACCTCCGAATTTTCCCGTGAAACCGCCACCGTCGGAATTCCAACCCTGACAACTCGCCGAATCTAAATCAGTGTTGCTGACAAAACCCCCGACCGGGTTGACGTTGGTCCATACTGACCCTGCGGACCCCGGACTCACGCCGAACTCGTCGATATCTATCGGGTTAATAATGGTTCCGGAAACGAGATCGGCATAATCGAGCGCCACTAAAACCCCATCGGTCCGTAAATAAGGCCCGGTGGCCTGAGCGAATGAATTCGTGGGTGCGTCCGCGTCCGAAGTCGCGAGCCACGCCTTGTACACGCCGGGTAACCCCGCATCCGCCGCTCGGTCGTTACAAATCCCGTCCCCGCCGGCGATCCCGCCCAGGTCTCCGGTGTGCGTCGTGCTCGTCACGAAAACGAATTTGCCTCTCCCGGTGGTGATCTGAAACAGATTGTCGAGTTGCTCCAGGATATCGGAGCTATCGGCGATCGGACCTGCCGGGCCTTGTGGCCCCGGATCGCCCGTGTCGCCCTTGGGCCCCTCGACGCTCCAGGATATTTCGGTGGACTTCCCGCGACATCGCCTGCGCGGTTCGTCCCCCAGGGCCACGTTCTTCAATTTTCCATTTTTGGTTAGACAGCCGGTGAATGTGTCAGCCGCCGCCGCCGGCCCCGCGCCAAGGGCGGTCAAGGCCGCGATAGCGATCGCGATACCAGCGACAGCCAGCCCCGAACGGACGATGGCGCCCAGTTTAGCATTTAATTTAGCTCAATTCGTGAAACGTATGCATTTGTGATAGAATGCTCGGAACGTCAGGAGGTTTCCAGGAGGTTGGGTCATGGACGGCAAGGGTTTCCAGGTGTGGCTTTCGGCGGCGCGCGGGCTGACGCGCGTGCAGCGGCACGAGGCGCTCGCGGTGCTGTCGGGCCGGAGCGAAGGCGAGGCATCGAAGGCCGCGATCGAGCTTGGTGTGGACGAGGCCCGGCGCTGTCCGCACTGCGCGAGCGAAGGGGCGGTTTCGCGCGGTATGGCGCGGGGTCTGCGGCGCTACCAGTGCAAGGGCTGCGGCAGGACCTTCAACGCGCTGACCGGTACGCCGCTGTCGGGCCTGCACCACAAGGAACGCTGGCTGTCGTTCGGGGCGTCGCTGGCGGAGGGGGAGACGGTGAAGGCCTCGGCGGCGCGCTGCGACGTGGCGGTGAGCACGGCGTTCCGCTGGCGTCACCGGTTTCTGGCGGCGGCGCGGAGCGATTCGGAGGTGCTCAAGGGGATCGTGGAAGCGGACGAGACCTACGTCCTGGAGAGCCGGAAGGGCGCGCGCGGGCTGGGACGCAAGGCACGGCGGCGGGGCGGCAAGGCGAAGAAGCGCGGCCTCTCGCGCGAGCAGGTGCCGGTTCTCATGGCGGCGGACCGGAGCGGGACGACGGTGAGCGCGGTGCTGCCCAGGGTCGACGCGGCGGCGCTCACGGCTGCTCTCGACCCGGTGGTCGCGAAGGACGCCCTGCTGGTCTCCGACGGTGGCGCGAGCTATCCACCTTGCGCCGCCGCGCTCGGGGTGAGCCACGAAGCACTCAACCGCTCGATGGGGAAACGGGTTCGGGGCGATCTGCATGTGCAGACGGTGAACAGCCGCCACAGCCGGTTGAAGGACTTCCTGCGTCCCCGCCGCGGCAGCGCCACCCGCTATCTGGACAACTACCTGAGCTGGTTCCACCTCGTCGGCCTCGCCCCCGGCGCCAATGACCGAGCCTGCCTCGCCGCCGCCGTAACAAGGTGACGCATACAATTCACGAATTGAGCCTTTGATTTCGCGCTGATTCCGTCCAGCGGCGCCAGACCGAGAGTCTTCGAGAACCGTGTCATCTTTGCCTCCTCACGCTTATCGATCTGACCAACCGGACCCTTAAGCCCAGAAACCAAGCGCGCCGGCCACCGCATGTCTCCGGTTCCGCGTTTCGCAAGGTGGCGAACGGGCAACCGATACCGAGGCCCGCCCATCCACCACGCCTTCATGGAACTCGAGCACACGACCAATTTAGAAAATGAGTGTATTTCGCATGTCCGACGGTGTCTTCACCCAAATGGGTATGATTTGGATATCGGGTGTGGACTCTCTGAACTTCGGCTTTGGGTCAAAAGGACTCCGTCGGCATCTTCTGATGTTACGAGGACTCTCGGGGCTACACCAGACGAAGCCTGGACATCGCCGTCCGGGCCGAAAGAGGCCTCCACCAGACCGCCGCGCGTGGGGCAGGCAGTCCTCGGCACCGACCGTCCAGGAGGCGCGACCATGTTACCGGTACTAGCGGTGCCGGGGCCCGACGATCCCGTCCCCACCTCTCCTCCCCGCGTCCAGGTTGCGCGGCCCCGGACGACAAGCCGACGCGCGCGCGAATTCGCATGTAATCTCGGCCGCCCGGACGGAGCGCGGCGGGGCCGGTGGAGATGGCATCACTATCCATGCTGACGGCGGTCTTTCTCTTCGCCACCCTCTCGGTGGGGAACAAGGCGGCGCTCGCCGATCTCGCCGTCTCCGAGGTCGGCTTGGCGCGGATCGCCGTCGGTGCCACCTTCTTCTGGCTGATCATGCTGGCCACCCGCCAGCGCGGCATTTTGGATGCGCATTACCGCCGCCGTTTGCCGATGGGGCTGCTCGATCCGGGCCTGGTGGCGGTGGGCATGGTCTGGGCGCTCTCGCACACCGCCGCCGTCAACGTCGCCGTCTTCTGGAGCGCGATGCCGCTGGTGATGCCTATGCCGGGCCGCGACTTCCCGGGCGAGCTGCTCCGAATGCGCGACATCGCCGGCGCGCTGGTGGCCTTCGCCGGCACCGTCGTGCTGGTCTGGCACCAGTTCGAGATCGGCGCGGGCTCGCCGCTGGGCGATCTCATCGCCGCCGGGGCGGTGCTGTGCGCCCGCGCCAACCAGCTGATCGCCCGAGGCCCCGCGCAGACCGCCGGCCGGCCGCTGGTGACGACGACCCCGCGGATGAGCGTCGCGGTCGTGATCGCCCTCGTCGTCCTGGTGGCGATCGGGCGCCCGGCCGCGCCCCACGGCGACGTGGCCTACTCCCAACGCGCCCTCCTCGGCTATCTCGGGATCGCCACCGCCTCGCCCTTCTTCTTCCACGACTTCGCCCTCGCCCGCCCGCCGGTGGCCCGCGCCAGCCTGTTCTCGGCCCTCTCGGCGCCCCTCGTGGCGGCACTGGCGGTGATCTTCCTGGGCGAGATCCCGACCGGAACCAAGATCCTCGCCATCGCCATCGCCATCGTGCTGGGTGGAATCCCGCTGGCGACGACGGCGGGTGGGGCGTCTCGCGCCATGCCGTCCCGATACGTTCGCGGGTGAAAAGCTGCTATGATCGAGTCGTCGACGCGGGTCAGGGAGGTCGGAATGAAGCAACTAATCGGCAAGGTGGCGATGCTTGCCATCTTCGGCGCGCTGGGATTGGGCGCGGCCCCGCCGGCATGGTCCGCCGAGTCGGCGATCGGCCGTATCAAGACCCTCGAGGGCGACGTGACGATTCAGCGTGGGGCGGCAAATACGGCGGCCGAGGTCGGCACGGAAGTCTTCCTGCGCGACATCCTGCGGACGGCCGAGAAGAGCAAGACCGGCATCACGTTTCGGGACCACACGCGCCCTCGCCATCGGCCCGAGGTCGGAGGTGGAGCTGAAGGGCTACGAATTCGAACCGGTGAAGGAGGAATATTCCTTCGTCACCAAGGTCACGCGCGGCACCATGCACTACATCTCCGGCCTGATCGCCAAGCTCTCGCCCCGTTCCACCACGGTCGAGACGCCGGGCGGCACCATCGGCGTGCGCGGCACCAGCTTCGTTGTTCGAGTGAAGGGGAAGTAGGGCGATGAGAAACAGGCTGCTTTCCCCACTCGCCGCGATCGGCCTGCTCCTGGCACTCGCCGCCTGTGAAAGCGTGCCCGGCAACGTGGTGGTCCTGCTGCCGGACGAGGACGGTTCCGTCGGCCAGATCGAGGTCGCCAATGCCCAGGGCAGCCAGGTGCTGAGCCAGGCGCGTCAATCGACGGAGCTCCGGGGCGAGCGTGCGCCGGGCAAGGTCGTGGTCCTGAAGCCCGAGGACGTCGAGAAGCACTTCGCCGAGACCATCGCCGCCAAACCGCCGGCGGCCAAGACCTTCATCCTTTATTTCGATTGCGACGGGCCGAGGCTGACGGCCGAATCGGAGCAGCTGCTGCCCGAGATCCTGGCGGAGATCGCCCGCCGCCCGGCACCGGATGTCGACGTCATCGGCCATACCGACCGCTCGGGCGAGAAGGAATACAACGCCATCCTGGCCGAGTGGCGGGCCGAGGAGGTACGCGACAAAATCGTCGCCATCGGCGTCGACCCGAGCCAGATCCACGTCTCCAGCCACGGCGAAGCCAACCCCCTGGTGCCGACCGCGGACGGCGTCAACGAGCCCAAGAACCGCCGGGTGGAAGTCGCGGTGCGGTGACGCCGCGTCAGGTGATCGGCAACATGACGTGCGCCTGGTAGGCGGGGCGTTCGGCCAGCCGATCGTACCAGGCGCGCAGGCGGGGATAGTCGGGGCGCTCGATATCGAGACCGTACCAGCGGTAGGCGGTGGCGCCGACGGGGATGTCGGCCATGGTGAAGCGGTTGCCCACCACATGCTCGCGGCCCTCGAGCCGGGCTTCGACGAAGCCGAAGAGCCGCCCGACCTCCACCGCCCCCCGCTCGATCGAGGCCATGTCGCGGTCCCTGGGCGCGGTCCGCACCAGGCCCCAGAAGACATCGCGGAAGGCGGCGTTGAGCGCGGTCTGCTGCCAGTCCGCCCATTGCCAGGCGAGCGCCCGATCCTCGGCACTGTCCGGCAGCAAGCCGCCGGCGCCGTGCTTTTCGGCCAGATAGGCGACGATCGCGTTCGATTCCCAAAGCACGAAGCCGTCGTCCTCGATCACCGGCACGCGGCCGTTGGGGTTCATGGCCAGGTACCAGTCCTGCTCGACCTGGCCGTATTCGCCACCGACGTCGACACGCTCGTGCGCCAGCCCCAGCTCGCCCACCGCCCACATCGCCTTCTGCACGTTGATTGAATTCGGCCGTCCCCAGATCTTCAGCATCTATCGGCGTTTCCCCGTCCCCGAAGCGGCGCCGCCGCGCCGCGCTATCCAACTGTTCGCGGAGCCACTATGACATCTCCGCGCGCAGGTTCGAAACCCGGCGCGGGAGGGGGACACAAGGGCGATGCGGCTCAGGCTCTCGGCATTCTATGCGGCGATGTTCGGCTTCGTCGGCGTGCACTTGCCATTCTGGCCGGTGTGGCTGGAGGCCAAGGGCCTGGGGCCGGCGGAGATCGGTCTGCTGCTGGGTACCGTGCTCTGGTGCAAGGTGGTGACCAACCCGTTGATCGCCGCCAGCGCCGACCGCTTCGGCGCCAGGCGCGCGGTGATGGTCGCCGCCGCGCTGCTGGCGTTCGCCGCCTATGGCGGGCTCTTCCTGGCGCAAGGCTTCTGGAGCCTGTTGGCGCTCGCCGTTCTGGGCGGCGTCGCCTTCGCCGCGATCCTGCCCTTGGGCGAGGCGATCGGCCTCGCCGTGGTCTATGCCCGCGGGCTCGACTATGGGCGGGTCCGGCTTTGGGGTTCCGTCACCTTCATCGCCGCCTCGATCAGCCTCGGACATATTCTCGGCGTCGGCGGCGAAGACCTGATCCTCGGTGCCATGGTGGTCCTGCTGGCCCTCGCCGTCGTCGCCGCGCGGGCGATGCCGAAGCTCGAACAGCGCGAGCGCGCGCCGTCCGCCGCCCGGGCGATTGCCACGCTGTTGACCAAGCCGGTCTTCTGGCTCTTCCTCGCCGCCGCCGGCCTCAACCAGGCGAGCCATGCGGTGCTCTACGGCTTCGCGACGCTGCATTGGCGCGATGCGGGGCTTTCGGGCGGCACCATCGGCTGGCTCTGGGCCGAGGGCGTGCTGGCGGAGATCGCGCTCTTCGCCCTCTCCAACCGGATTCTAGCGCGCCTCGGCGTCGCCAACCTGCTACTGGTGGCGGCGCTGGCCTCGGCCGCGCGCTGGCTGGCGCTCGGCGTCACCACCGACCTCGCCGCCCTCGTGGTCCTGCAGGCGCTGCACGGCCTCACCTTCGGCGCCGCGCATCTGGGCGCCATGCACTTCATCGCCCGCGCCGTGCCGGCGAACCTGACCGCGACGGCACAGAGTCTGCACACGGCGATCGCCGGCGGGGTGATCATGGCGGGCGCCATGTCGGGCGCCGGCTGGCTCTACGCCGCGCTTCAGGGCCGCGCCTTCCTCGCCATGACCGCGCTGGCGCTGGCCGCGGCGCTGTTCGCCTTCTGGCTCGGGCGCCGCTGGCGGGACGAGCGGATCTGAGACCAACCCGCAAAGAGAGAGAGACTAATCGCGGATTGTCTGGCGTTCAGACGCCACGCGGGCTTTTCCTCGCACAAGCTCGGGCGCGCGGTCGCGCTTGCCGATTGTCTGGCGTTCAGACGCCACGCGGGCTTTTCCTCGCATAAGCTCGGGCGCGCGGTCGCGCTTGCCGACCCGCGATGAGTTGCACTCAACGCAGGTCGGTATGATACATCCGAGCCCATGAACTGAGCTCTGCGATCCATGGATAGTCGCACGGTGATTTTATTCTTCCGGGCTCCGCGACAAGCCTGTTCCAGGCGATGCGGCATGCCTCGATGATGGCTTCGGTGTCGTCGAAGAGGCGGAGCGAGAGGAATCGCTCTCGCAAGTAGAGCCAGATGCGCTCGACGGGGTTCAGCTCCGGGCAGTAGGGCGGCGGCGGGACGAGGGTGACATTGTCGGGGACATCGAGGGCGCGCGGGTTATGCCATCCGGCGGCATCGACGACCATGACGGCGTGGATGTCGTCGGGAAGCGTGGCGGCGAAATGGGCGAGGAACAGCGTCATCGCGGCCGCGTTGACGAGGGGGAGCACCAGGGTGAAGTCCTCGCCGCTGGCGGAATGCGCGGCAGAGAAGATATAGGCCCACTTGTAGCCGATTTGCCTCGGCGCCCTGGGTCGTTTGCCCCGACGCCACCATCGATGACAGACCCGCCCCTTGTCGCCGCCACGAGCCTCGTCCTGGAACCGGAGTTCGATCCGCTTCCCGGGATGCGCGGCTCGAATGTTCTTCAGGCGTTCGCGGAGCCCCCTTTTTTGAAGCTCTCCTCGGCTTGCGCGTCCTTCTTGGGATGCGAGGGGCGGATCTTCCGTCTCGACAGGTTCAGGCTTCTCGGCACCCGGCTCATCGAGGAAGGATGGTAGGTCTTGGAGAACTCGGCCTCGAGCCAGCGGCGGAGATCGGCACGGGTCCAGGCCGAGACCCCGTCGCGCTCCCGATCCGGTCCAGCATCGACGACCTCCGCCAGCGCCGCGCGTTGCGATTCCGTCAGCCGGGGTGGCGGATGCCCCTTCGCTCGATCGTACAGCCCCGCCAAGCCTTCCCCGTTGTCGCGCACCATCGCGTCGCGAAGCGCCTGACGCTCCATCCCCGCCGCGTGCGCCGCGGCCTTCCGGCTCATCCCGTCCAGCGCGTTGGCGATCGCATGGGCCCGCGCCGCGGCACGGCCAGGGGACGCCTTGCGTGCCCGGCGCCGAAGATCCTCCGCCGTCATGTCTTCCCGTATCTTGAGCGCTGCCATGCCAGACCTCCCACATCTTGTGTCAGGCTGGAGAATCACAATTCCACGCGCGTGGGAATCCCACCGAGTCAATTCAAACGCTCAACGGTATGTGAGCTTGCCCCGGTTTCGTGGACACCTGATCATTTGGGATGGAGGAGTCCACGATGTCCCGCAAACGAGCACCGTATCCGCATGCGTTCCGCGCCCAGCTTGTCGAACTGGTCCGGGCCGGCCGCACGCCCGAGGAGCTGAGCCGGGAGTTCGAGCCGACGGCACAATCGATCCGCAACTGGGTGGCCGCCACCGATTTGGCGGAGGGCCGCCGCACCGAAATCCCGACGGGCCGGGAACACGAGGAGTTGAAACGGCTCCGGCGTGAGAACCGGCGACTTCGTCAGGAGCGGGAGATACTGGCAATAGGTGAGCGGGATCAGGAAACGGTCCAGTGGACCGTTTCCCCCGCGAACGCCTGGTTCGCACGGGAGACCGACGCGATATCGGACGGCTCTTTGCGTTCGTGAAGGCGTACCAGGCCAGCTACCCGAGCGCCATGATGTGCCGGCTGCTCGAAGTCTCCACCGCCGGCTATCACGCCTGGCGCCGCAAGCGGCCAAGCCGTCGGGAGATCGACGACGCGGCGCTGACGGCGCGGATCGCCGAGATCCACAAGGCGTCCGACGGCACCTACGGGTCGCCCCGGATCCATGCCGAGCTTCGCGATGAAGGCATGGCCGTCGGTCGCAAGCGGGTCGCCCGCTTGATGCGCCTGGCCGCCCTGGCGGGCGTCAGCCGGCGACGGCGGCCCAAGACGACGGTTCGGGACGAAGAGGCTCGGCCGGCGCCGGACCTGGTGGAGCGCAACTTCCACATCGAGGCGATGGACGAGCTCTGGGTCGCCCTTGCGAAAGGCTTACGCGGCGCCGCCGGCGCCACGGTCCTTTCTCACACCTATGTGCCGACCGCGACCGGCTTTCTCTATCTGGCCGTGGTCCTCGACGCTTTCAGCCGCCGCGTCGTCGGCTGGGCCATGGAAACCCATCTCAGGGCCGCCCTGGTCTTGCAGGCCCTCGACATGGCGGTCAAACGACGGCGGCCGAAGAAGGTGATCCATCACTCCGACCAGGGCTCGCAGGGCGGGTTCAACCGGTCGTCGCAACACGTTCAGTTTGACTGGCCTGCAAGCACTGGTCCAGAGCTTCGGCGGGAGTTCTCCATCCGAGGGTCTTGCGGGGCCGTGTATTGAGCGCGTCAGCAACAACTGCGAGTACGTCCGGACTGTGTGCGCTCAGATCGGTTCCTTTCGGGAAGTACTGTCGAAGCAGTCCATTGGTTTTCTCGTTCGTTCCGCGTTGCCAAGGGCTGTGCGGTTCGCAGAAGTAGACGGGAAGGCCGGTTGCGATCCGCAGATCCGCATGCCTGGCCATCTCTGCTCCCTGGTCCCAGGTCAGCGAGCGGCGAAGCTGCGCTGGCAATGTCGTGATCGTCCGGGCGATGGCATCGCGAACCGCTTCAGCCCCATGACCGGCAAGCGCAGGCCCGTTCTTTACGCGCGGGACGGTGCGGTGGCCTTCCATTCGGGGAAGATGCAGCAGCATTGTGAACCGCGTGGTGCGTTCCACCAGAGTGCCGATCGCCGATCTGCCCAAGCCGATGATCAGGTCACCTTCCCAGTGTCCGGGTACGGCCCGATCAGCTGCTTCCGCCGATCGTTCACTGATCATGATCTCAGGCGTGACGAAGGATTTGCCCCGCCGGCGGCTACGTGCCCGAGGCACGCGCAGTGCCCTTCCCGTGCGAAGGCAGGCGGTCAGCTCACGACGGAGTGCGCCGCGGCCCTGTACGTAGAGCGCCTGATAGATCGCCGCATGGCTTGATCCTCGGGCCCGTCCCCAGGATAGTCGATCCGAAGACGGTGCGCGATCTGCTCAGGACTCCAGGCCCTGGCCCATCGCCTGTGCTGCCGCGGCCCATGCCGACGACCGTTCCAGACGACGCGTGGCCCCTCGATCACCGTTCCATCCGGTGCCGAGATCCGACCCGCAAGCCGATCCTGCACATAGCGCCGCAGCGCCTCATTCGTTGCCAGCTTGGCTGGCTTCGGCCTTTTGGCGAATCGATCAGCATGAGTCGGACCCGATTTCCTTGGACACAGAATTGGCTTAATCGAAGTGTCCAAGGAGGACCGGAACATGGCCGATAATTTTGAGAAGAAAGTTGCTGTTGATGGGCCTGTGGTAAATGCGGGCGAGCTTGGCTCGTCCACGTTTTCCCCAGGCCAGGCTTTGCCGGCAGGCCCGCTGGGACTTGGCCAGCGATGGACGGTGGCGCGCAAGCGTGAGGTCGTTCCGCGGCTTTTGCGTGACGAGCCGGTGCAACTTCTGTCGCGCCAGTTGGGCGTAGAGATCTTCCGGCTCGAGCAGTGGCGTGAGAAAGCGATCGGCGGGATCGACGCCTCGCTCAAGCAACGCAAGGGCGATCCGGTGCAGGCGGAACTGGATAGCGCCATGAAGCGGATCGGAGAGTTGACCATGCAGGTGGAACTGCTGGAGGCCAAGACGGAGACCTTCGGCCCTTTGGGGCGGCGGAGGTCGCGGCGATGAGTGCCGCCACCTCGCCCGGCACGGGTCTGGCCTACGGCCTGCGGCGGGTCTGCGCCGCCTGGGGCATGGCCCGCTCCTCGTTCTACGCCATGACCTCCGGCCAGCACGCCGAGCAGCCGCCGGCAAAGCGTCGGGGACCGAAGCCCGCGATCTCGGACCAGGCGCTGCTGGTGGCGATCGAAGCCGACCTGGAGGCATCGCCCTGGGAGGGCGAGGGCTACCGCAAGGTCTGGGCTCGGCTTCGGGTCTGTCGCGACATCCGGGTTGCCCGCAAGCGGGTGCTCCGCCTGATGCGCGAGAACAATCTGCTCTCGCCCCATCGCTGCCGCCGCCGTGGCGGCAATCCCCATGACGGTGAGATCATCACTCATGCCCCGAACCTCATGTGGGGCACCGATGGCGTTCGGGTGTTCACGGTGGACGACGGCTGGGGCTGGATCTTCACCGCCGTCGAGCATTGGAACGCCGAGTGTGTCGGCTGGCATGTCTGCAAGCGCGGCGACCGCTTCGCCGCCCTGCAGCCGATCTCCATGGGGCTTGCCGGGCTGTATGGCTCGACCGCGGCCGGCGCGGCTCGGGGGCTGGCCTTGCGGATGGATCACGGCTCCCAGTATCTGTCGGACCACTTCACCAACCAGATCAAGTTCTGGGGCATCCAGCCGTCCTACGCCTTCGTCGCCGAGCCCCAGACCAACGGCGTCGCCGAGCGGTTCAATCGCACGCTGAAGGAACAGATCATCCATGGTCGCATCTACCGCAACATCGCGGAGCTGCGGGACGCCGTCCGCGACTTCGTCGAACTCTACAATGCCCAGTGGATCGTCGAAAAGAACGGCTACCTGAGCCCCGCTCAAGCTCGTCAGGCGTGGCACGCCGCGATCTCAATCAGGCCCGCCGCGTGAGACAAACTTGTGTCCAAGGAACCGGGTGCGCTACGCGGATCGATCAGCATGCCACTGCGCCGTCGTTGCTCGGTAGTCCAGGCCACCGCTTCGGGTCGCCGCGTTGCGCCGCACCTCGCGGGAGATCGTCGACGGTGCTCGCTCCAGCCGGCAAGCAATATGACGTATGCCTCTTCCCTGGGCGCGCAGAAGAGCAATCTCCTCACGTTCCTCGAAAGACAGGTAACGTCCTGACAGCGGCTTGGCCGATTGCGATAAATGTGATGGTGGCATGCCGCCCGACCTCCGGAACCACCTCGAGCCTACCGGAGGGGATACACCGGCATCTCGGGCCGCGTCCTCGCTCGAACGCCCCGTCGCAATCGCTGCCCAGAACCGAACAAGCTCCTCACGCCGTGCCGAGTCCGGTCGACCTGGCGAATGCAACTTGCTCCGTCCAGACCAATCCGACCGCCGTCTGCGTATCGTCATAGCAACCTCCTATGCCAGAGTGTTGCGACGACCGATTGAACTCGCCCAGTACACCGCGCTCGACTTCGATGCCCGCTGTGGCAAGGCCGGCATCCGCCCGTCGATGGGATCGGTCGGAGACGCCTACGACAACGCCATGGCCGAAAGCTTCTTTGCCACTCTCGAATGCGAGCTGATCGATCGCCGCCGGTTCCGAAACCAGGAGCATGCCCGTGGCGACGTCTTCGAGTTCATCGAAGGTTGGTACAATCCGAGAAGGCGCCACTCCGCCATCGGCTACAAGTCACCCATCAATTACGAAAGGAGCCATCACCCCCCCGTTGCGCTAATCTCTGACAGTCCATGAAAGCGCGGCAACTCCAAACAGCGCCTTCGTCCGGTGACTCTCCTCCGACTTCACGAACACCGGCGTATACCAGCCCGTGCAAAGCATCTCCGCCAACGCCCGCGCATCCGCCTTGTCCGTCTTCACGGGCCGTGCCCTCATCGCGTCCGCCGCCCGCCGCGCATCCATCACCACAACGAGAAAATCATGGCTCAATTCGTGAAATGTATGTGTCACCTTGTTACGGCGGCGGCGAGGCAGGCTCGGTCATTGGCGCCGGGGGCGAGGCCGACGAGGTGGAACCAGCTCAGGTAGTTGTCCAGATAGCGGGTGGCGATGCCGCGGCGGGGACGCAGCAAGTCCTTCAACCGGCTGTGGCGGCTGTTCACCGTCTGCACATGCAGATCGCCCCGAACCCGTTCCCCCATCGAGCGGTTGAGTGCTTCGTGGCTCACCCCGAGCGCGGCGGCGCAAGGTGGATAGCTCGCGCCACCGTCGGAGACCAGCAGGGCGTCCTTCGCGACCACCGGGTCGAGAGCAGCCGTGAGCGCCGCCGCGTCGACCCTGGGCAGCACCGCGCTCACCGTCGTCCCGCTCCGGTCCGCCGCCATGAGAACCGGCACCTGCTCGCGCGAGAGGCCGCGCTTCTTCGCCTTGCCGCCCCGCCGCCGTGCCTTGCGTCCCAGCCCGCGCGCGCCCTTCCGGCTCTCCAGGACGTAGGTCTCGTCCGCTTCCACGATCCCCTTGAGCACCTCCGAATCGCTCCGCGCCGCCGCCAGAAACCGGTGACGCCAGCGGAACGCCGTGCTCACCGCCACGTCGCAGCGCGCCGCCGAGGCCTTCACCGTCTCCCCCTCCGCCAGCGACGCCCCGAACGACAGCCAGCGTTCCTTGTGGTGCAGGCCCGACAGCGGCGTACCGGTCAGCGCGTTGAAGGTCCTGCCGCAGCCCTTGCACTGGTAGCGCCGCAGACCCCGCGCCATACCGCGCGAAACCGCCCCTTCGCTCGCGCAGTGCGGACAGCGCCGGGCCTCGTCCACACCAAGCTCGATCGCGGCCTTCGATGCCTCGCCTTCGCTCCGGCCCGACAGCACCGCGAGCGCCTCGTGCCGCTGCACGCGCGTCAGCCCGCGCGCCGCCGAAAGCCACACCTGGAAACCCTTGCCGTCCATGACCCAACCTCCTGACGTTCCGAGCATTCTATCACAAATGCATACGTTTCACGAATTGAGCCAAAATCATAGGCCTGCAACGACCGGGCAAGCCATGGCGTCATCGAGCCGCACTCAAGCCCGACTAGCCCGGATCTCTCAAACCCCTTGATGCATCGAGGCGGGGAATCGCGGAAAATGGCGATTCGCCAATCGCTTACCGCAATTCCGGAGAGGCCCCAATGCAAACAGAGTGTAGCCCAACATTGTTCGAATTTGAACCGGTTGAACGGCACAAGGTTGTGGCCGGGTTCGATGGCGGAATCATCACATCGGATGCCGGAGGGTTGCTGTTGGGGCGGCTGGATCGCGGCCTCGGGCTGATCCGTCGGATGGCCAGCTGTTTCACCGACCGGCGCGACCCACGACTGCTCGAGCACACGGTCGAGACCCTGGTCGGCCAGCGCGTGTTCGCCCTCGCGCTCGGCTATGAAGGCCTGAACGACCACGATGAGCTTCGTCACGACCCGCTGTTCCATGTGCTGGCCGGCAAGCTCGAGGCCAAGCGTTCGGACTGTGCGCCGGTGGCCGGCAAGAGCACGCTCAACCGGCTGGAGCACAGGCCGAGGCGCGAGGCCGGGAAGTATCACAAGATCGATTACGATGCGCCGAGCCTGGAAGCATTGTTCGTGGACATCTTCCTCGATGGCCACAAGCGAGCGCCGAAGGAGATCGTGCTCGACCTCGACGCCACCGACGACACGATCCACGGCGAGCAAGAAGGTCGGTTCTTCCATGGCTACTACGACAGCTATTGCTACCTGCCGCTCTACATCTTCTGCGGCCGGTTCCTGCTCGGCGCCAAGCTGCGCCCCGCCAACATCGACGGGGCCGCCGGCGCGGTCGACGAGGTCGCCCGGATCGTCGCCCGCATCCGGGCCCGCTGGCCGAAGGTGCGGATCGTGCTGCGCGGCGATTCGGGCTTCTGCCGCGAGGAGCTGATGGCGTGGTGCGAGGCCGAGGGTGTCGCTTACCTGTTCGGCCTGGCGCCCAACGCGCGCCTGAAGGCGGTGCTGGCGCCCGAGGCCTGGGAGGCAGCGCGGTTGTGCCGAACCACCGGCAAGGCGGCTCGGCTGTTCAGGGATTTCGCCTACCAGACAGAGACCTCCTGGAGCCGACCGCGGCGGGTTGTGGGCAAGGCCGAGCACCTGCCCGACGGTGCCAATCCGCGTTTCGTGGTGACCAGCCTGGGCAGGGAAAAGATCGACGCCCGCGGCCTCTACGAAGATCTCTATTGCGCCCGCGGCGAGATGGAAAACCGCATCAAGGAATGCCAGCTCGACCTGTTCGCCGACCGCACGTCGTCGGCGACCATGCAGGCCAACCAACTGCGCCTGTGGTTCGCGTCGATCGCTTACGTGCTGCTCAGCGAGTTGCGCCGGATCGCGCTCCGCCACACCCAGTTTGCCGATGCCACCCGCGGCACCATCCGGCTGAAGCTGTTGAAGATCGGTGCCCTGGTCCGTCGTAGCGTCCGGCGGATCAAGTTCGCCATGGCCTCGGGCTTTCCCTGGCAGACCGAGTTCGCACTCGCCTACCTCTATCTGCAACGCGCCTTCCCGCGATAGCCGAGCCCGACCGGCCGCGCCCGATTCAAGCGCCGGCGCCGCGCCACGTTCCCGCACGCGCGCGGCTACGCCCATGACGCGACGTAATCTTCCGAAGACTCGTCATACGATCAACCCCGAGGGCACGCCCAACTGTCTCAACGCCACACAAATGCTGCCACAACCCGGCTCATCAGCTCCACTTGACACACCGCCAAGATGGGTTTGAGAAATCCGGGCTAGGGCAATCGAACCAACCCACCGATCCAACGCATGACGGATCAACTCGGGATGCGTGTCGGCCGAACCCAGCCAAACAACACCTCGATCCCGATCCATAACGCAAATCGCCGTCTGCTTGAGGCTCAGGTCCAGTCCAACATAATATTCCATCGCTGCTCTCCTTCTTGGGATATCCACCCAGAGAGCTTCATCGCTCTCGGGGGGAGCAGCAACCTCCGTCCCATGTATGGGATGTATTAGATGTTGATAAGTAGCGTCAATGATGCGGTTTGAATGCGGAAAAAGGGATTTCCAGGGCCAGTTACCGGTTTGCCGGCTACGCCGCCGTGCCGTCATCCATTGCGTTCTTTCGCGGGCGGCCGGGCCGGCCGGGCCGCGGGCGTCGGCCGGTCTCGGCTTCGAGACGGATTTCCGAGACCCGTCACTCCGATGTCCGGACCCCACCGAAAGATCCTCGGCCTCTCAGCCGAGCCTCGCCGGCAGTTCAACCAGCGTTCCCATGGTCGCGAAGTCGGGCTCGCCCATCGCCTCGACGGCGGCGATCAGGCGGCCCGCCAAGGCCAGTTCCGCGTCGATCAGGCGGATCATCAGCGGGTTGGGCAGCGCGTGGGGCGAGCGTTCGCGGAGCAGCCGGGCGGCCTCGGCCTCTCGGCCCGGGTTGTTCAGGGCCAGCACCGTCAGCGCCGCCGCGCTCGAGCGGCTGATGCCGGCGAAGCAGTGGACGACGATCGGTTCCTCGGCTTCCCAGCCCCGGGCGAAGTCGACCAGGGCGCGGATGTGGCGCGCCTTGGGCGGCGACAGGCCCTCCCTGGGCTCGGGAATGTCGTGGAATTGCAGGCACAGATGGCGGCCCTCGGGGATCCACTCGGGCGTCGCGGGAAACTCGTCGTCGGCCAGCATGGAGACCAGGTGGCTGGGCCGGACATCGTCCAGGTGCGTGTCCAGATCGGCCAGGTTGGAGACGTAGATCCTGGGCACTGTTTCTCTCCTCAGCCCGTCGCCATCGGCAGGGCGGCGTCGTTGGCCCATTCCGACATGGAGTTGTCGTACATGGCGCCGTCGGAATAGCCCAGGAGCGCGAGCGCGAAGCTGTCGGCCGTGGCCGCGATGCCGCCGCCGCAATAGGTGATGACCTTCGTTTCCCGGCCGATCCCGAGGGCGGCGAAGCGGTCCTCCAACTGGTCGGCCGGCAGGAACAGGCCCTCGGCGTCCAGCAGGTCGTCCGCCGGAAGGTTGACCGAGCCCGCGATCCGCCCGGGCCGGCCGTAGGGGATGCCCTCGCCCCGGTGCTTGTCGCCCGCCAGCGCGTTCACCACCAGGCAGTTCGAATTTTCGAGGCCGGCCAGCACGTCCTCCCTGTAGGCCACCATGGCGGGCCGGAGGTCGGCCTGGAAGTCGGCCGGCGGGTAGCGCGACGGCGCCCGTTCCACCGCCCGGCCCTCGGCCCGCCACTTGGCGAAACCGCCGTTCAGCACCCGCGCGCGCTCGAAGCCGAAGGCGCGCAGCATCCACCAGACCCGGGTCGCCCATTGCGTCTTCGCGGTGCTGTAGAGCACGACCTCGTGCCCGGGCCCGACGCCGTGGGCCGACATCGCGGCGGCGAAATGCTCGGGGGAAGGGAAGGTGAAACGCAGCATGCCGTTCGCCGCCGCCGACAGCTCGCCCTGGAGATCGATGAAGGCGGAGCCCGGAACATGGCCCGCCTCGTAATCCTCGCGGCCGGCGCGCGGCGTGTAGACCCGCTCGGGGTCGGGGTCGAGGTGGGTGGTGCAGTCGAAGATCCTGAGCTCCGGCGCGCCGAGGCGCCTCGCCAGTTCGTCGGTTTCGATCAGCAGTTCGGGGCGTGTATAGTCGGACATGGATGGCCTCCTTCAGGCGGGGCAGCCGAGCTGGTCGGCGAGGTCGCGGAAATCGCCGGCCGTGAAGTCGAAGTCGTGCATGGCCTCGATGTCGCGGTCCTGGTCGGGCCCGTATTCGTTCGGCCGGGCGACGAAGGCGGTGGAGAGGCCGCATTTTCCGGCCGCGACGAGATCGTCGTTGTGGGCGGCCACCATCAACACTTCCGCCGCCTCCAGGCCGAGAAAGTCGACGGCGTTCAGGTAGGCCTCCGGCTGGGGCTTGTAGTGGCGCGCGACCTCGGCCCCCAGCACCGTGTCCCAAGGCAAGCCCGCGCGTTTCGCCATGTTGACGATCAGCGCCACGTTGCCGTTCGAAAGCGTGGCAATGACGTGGCGGGATTTCAGGCGCACCAGGCCCTCGACCACGTCCGGCCAGGGATCGAGGCGGTGCCAGGCGCGGTTGAAGTCGTCGACCTCCGCTTGCGAGAGCGTGTCGATGCCGTGGCGCGCCAACAGCTCCACCAGGTTCATCTCATGCAGCACGTCCAGCTTCACGAAGCCCATTCGGCCGATCCTGACCTTCTCCATCGCCGGCTGGTAGAGCGCGCGCCAGTCGCGGGCGAATTGCTCCCAGTCGAGCTCGATGCCCTTGGCCCGGCCGAGCGCCTCGCCCTCGCGGGTGATGGAGCCGCGCCAGTCCACGACCGTGCCGAAGACGTCGAACACGCAGGCCTTGATGCCCTTGTCCGCCATGTCGTTCTCCCTGGTTTGGCCATGAACCCGGGGCCGGCCAGGCACTCCCATGAATACCTTAGAGTCCGACTCGAAATGAATCGAGTGTTTTCAGGCTCTTGCGAGACGGCGCGTGAGGAGTTGGATGCTGGCGAGGAAGATCCAGGCCTCGGCGGTCTCGATGGCCGTCTCGAAGTCCTTGGCCAGCCGCCGGTTTCGATTGAGCCAGGCGAGCGTGCGCTCGACGACCCATCGGCGGGGCAGGAGTTGGAAGCCCTTCACGCCCGCGGGACGGTTGACGATCTCCAGCGACCAGCGGCCGATCCGCTTCAGTGCGCCCTCGAGCTTGGGCCCGGCATAGGCGCCGTCGGCGAAGACGTGGCGCAGGCGGGGAAAGTGGCGGGGGATGGCGGCGAACACCGCCGGCGCGCCGTCGCGGTCCTGGATCTCGGCGCCGTGGACCACGACCGCGACCAGCAGGCCGCCGGTGTCGGTGAGGATGTGACGCTTGCGGCCCTTGACTTTCTTTCCGGCGTCGAAGCCCCGGATACCGCCGCTTTCCGTGGTTTTTACGCTCTGACTGTCGATGATACCGGCCGACGGGCCGGCCGCGCGGCCCTCGGCCTCGCGCGCCGCGACCAGCAGTTGCCGGTTGACCTCGGACCAGGTGCCGTCGTCCCGCCAGAGATAAAAGTAGCGCTGCACCGTCGAGCGTGGCGGGAAGTCCCGGGGCAGCATGCGCCATGGACAGCCGCTACGCAGTAGGTAGAGGATCGCGTTCACCACCTCGCGCAATGCCGTCGTCCGAGGCCGTCCCAGCGCTTTGGCGCGAGGCAGCAACGGCTCCAGCACCTTCCATTCTCCATCCGTCAGGTCGCTTGCGTAGCGCAGCAGGTCGCGTTCATACTTCGGGCGAGTGATTTTGGTCCACATGTTGTGTCTCCCTGGTTGCTAAATACAAACAGTGAATCACAACTGACTGAAATCACTCAACTCTTTTCGGGCCAGACACTCAGACTTTCGCCATGACCTCGTTGGCGAAGCGGTCGATCTGCACGCGTTGTTCCTCCGCGTCGCGGCCGATGTAGCGCATGATGACGCCCCGGTAGCCGAGGTCGGCGATGCGCTTGACGTCGTCCCGGATGGTGTCGGCGCCGCCGGTGCCGAGCGCCCGGGTGCCGTCGATCGAGGGTTTCTCCTGGTCGATCGAGAGGAAGATCTTGTGCTGCAGCTCCAGCGTCGCGTAGTCGCGATCCCGATCCAGGCAAAGCGACTTCAGCTTTTCGAGATGCACCCCCAGTCCCTCGACGTCGAGCGAGACGGAAAGCCAGCCATCGCCCTGTTCCACGACGCGCCGGAGCGCCCGGTTCGAGGTACCGCCGATCAGGATCGGCGGGTGCGGCCGGGCGATGGAGCCGGGGTGGCATTCGATCGGCTCGAAGGCGTAATGCTCGCCGCTGTATTCGACCAGGCCGCCGCCGGCGACCAGTTTGACGATTTCCAGGCACTCGTCGGTGACGGCGCCGCGCGCGGCGAAGTCGCGGGTATCGAGGGCGATGAACTCCTCCTCCAGCCAACCGACGCCGGCGCCCAGCACGACCCGGCCGCCGGCGAACTGGTCGATGGTCGCCAGCATGCGGCCGAGTAGGACGGGATTGCGGTAGGGCATCACCAGCACGGCGGTGCCGAGGCGCAGTCGCGTGGTCGCGCCCGCCAACACGCCCATGGTGGCGATCGGCTCCATCAACGGCTCCGTCGCCTCGACCGGGAAGGTGCCGGTGGGGCTGTAGGGATATTTGGAATCATACTGCTTGGGGAAAACCACATGATCGGCGAGCCAGAGGGAGGAGAAACCCGCCGCCTCCGCCTGTTGCGCCAAGGGCAGGATATGCATCGGCAGGGCCAAGGGCCCGTAGACGCCGACATCCAGGCCGAATTCGATCGTCCCGCTCATGCCGCTATTCCCCTCGCCTCGTTCCCGGTTCGAAGCTAACTGGTTTGCCGGCCCTTGGCCAATGGGGCGGGCGGGGTAGTATCACCGCTCATTCGCGAGCAAGGAGACGATGCATGGCCAAGACCTCGATCACCGCCGGCCGCGACGCAATTCGGGGCTTCGCGCCCAAGCTGGTGGAGCTGACCGAAGAGGTCGCCTATGGGGACATCTGGGAGCGGCCGGGTCTCTCGAAACGCGACCGCAGTCTGATTACGCTGGCGAGCCTGGTCTCGCTCGGGCGCGAGCGGCAGATGCGGGGCCATGTTGCCCGCGCGCTCGGCAACGGCGTTACCAGGGAAGAGATCGTCGAGCTGATGACCCACCTGGCGATCTACGCCGGCTGGCCGGCGGCGATGACGGGCGCGGCGATCGCTCGCGAAGTGATCGAGGCGGAAGAGGACTAGCGCGATGGAGAAGCTCATCATCGAGGCGCGGATCAACGAATATGCGATGCGCGAGGAGAACCCGCATGTCCCCTGGACGGCGGCGGAGATCGCCGAGGACGCGGTCGCCTGCCGCGAGGCAGGCGCCTCGATCGTGCATTTCCACGCCCGCGAGGCCGAAGGACGGCCGGCCCACGATGCCGCGACCTATGCCGACGGCATCCGCCGCATCAAGGCGCGGAGCGACATCCTGACCCATCCGACCCTCGGCTTCGTCACCCTCGACGCGCCGCCCGAGACCCGGGTCGGCCATGTGGTGGAGATGGCGCGCAATCCCGAGACCCGGCCGGATTTCGCGCCCATGGACACCGGCAGCACCAACATCGACCGCTACCAGGCCGCCGAAAAACGCTTCCGCACCACCGACCTCGTCTACCGCAATTCGACAGCCACCTTGCAGCACTTCGCGGCCGAGATCGCCGCCGCCGGGGTCAAGCACTACCTCGTCTCCTGGAATATAGGCTTTACCCGGCAAGCGCTGGCCTTGATCGAGACAGGCGCCGTGCCGACACCCGCCTTCCTGCTCTTCGTGCTCACCGACGGCGAAGTGCTGGCCGGCCACCCCGGCACGCCCGAGGGCCTGCGCGCCCACCTCGACATGCTGCCCGCTCCGGACGGTGGCCTGCACTGGGCCGCCTGCGACTTCGGCGGCGATTTGCTCGCCGTCACGCCCATGATCATCGAGCGGGGCGGCCACGTCTCGATCGGCCTTGGCGATCACGCCTACGTCGAGGCGGGCACCCCCACCAACGCCGAACTCGTGGCCAAGGTTGCCGATATGGCCCGCGCGGCGGGGCGCGAGGTCGCGGCGCCCGCCGACGTGAAAGAGATGCTGGCGATGGGATGAGCGCTCACCCGACGCCGCCGCCCAGGCCCAAGCGTGGCCGATTGCCGACGACTTGGCCCGGTTGGTAACATGGCCTCGGATGCCCTTGGAGCGTCACGTCGGGACGGGGAGCTGGAAATGTCGAACTATAGATTTGCCCGGCGGGCGGAAGTATTGGGGAGTTCGGTTTATGATCACCCGCCCGGCTCGATAATGTTGAGTGGCGGGTCGGCCTATCCGCCTCTTTTACCGGACATTTCCCATGAGGCCGCGGACGCGGCCCGGGCGGGCGCGACCGAGTCGATGCAGTACGGCCCGCTCATGGGTCTCGATGATTTGCGCGACTGTATCGCGGCCTATGTGGCCGAAGACGGCGTGACTTGCACGCGCGACAACATTCTCATCACAAACGGGGCGAAACACGCGACCGACCTGGCGTGCCGGGTCTTCACGGAACCCGGTGACCGGGTCATCGTCACGACGCCCACCTATATGACCACGCTGCAAGGCTTCAGGAACCACGGCGTCAATCTCCTGGCGATTCCCCAGGATGAAGCGGGAATGAATACCGATATCCTCGAGGGACGTCTTGAAACCTTGGCCGCAAACGGCGAAGCGATGCCGAAACTGCTTTTCGACGTGCCGGATTTCCACAATCCGACGGGCATCACGATGTCACTCGATCGCCGAAGAAAATTGATCGACCTCGCGCTTCGCCATGGTTTCGTCATCGTGGAGGACGACCCTTACCGGCGCCTTCGTTTCGAGGGCGCTTCCGTCGCCCCGATCAAGTCGCTGGATGAACATGGTGTCGTGATTGCCGTCGGGACGGTGTCGAAAATCCTCTCGCCGGGACTTCGGGTCGGGTGGGCCATCGCGGAACCGGAGATTGTCCGAAGAATGGCCTTGCAGAAATCCGATGGCGGGTCTTGCCCTTTCACGCAGCGGATCATTGTCAACCTCATGCGTTCGAACAAAATGAAGCGGCATATCGAGGAAGTCGCCGACCAGATGCGCCTGCATCGCGATGCGATGATCGATGCCCTGGCAGAGGAGATCCCCGAGATCAAGGTTCGTCGCCCGGAAGGCGGCTATTTCCTGTGGGCCGAACTCCCGGAAGGTATTTCGGGCGAAGCGGTCGCGGCGCGAGGAAGCGACCACCTTGTCGACGTAAGCCCTGGACGGCTCTGCTTTCCGGATGTGGACCCGGGCAATTTCCTTCGCTTTGCCTACAGTTTCGCCGGCCCGGACGAAATCAGGGAAGGCATTCGCCGGCTGGGCAAAGCCTATCGCGAGGTCGAAGCCGAGGCCCGGGGCCGGGTTGGGAGTAAACTCTGAAGCAGCCGGCCTCGGGGAAACCCATGTCTACGGCTGCGACCCCGCGAAGGCGATCCCGCATGCCGAGCGTGCATCGGCGCGCACCGCGCATTTCACACGGTTTGCCAGCTGATTCCTCTCTGGGGCACTATACTTGAACTTAGGTTCGAGCGTGGAGGCACCACCCATGTCCAAGGCAACGCCCGACGATCCGCGGCCCGAGGTCTGGATTGGGCATATCGTACTTCCGACCGACCGGTTGGCGGAGAGCGAGGCCTACCTGCGCGCCGTCGGCATGCGGCCGATCCTGAAGAACGAGCGCCTGGCCATCCTGGAACTGCGCGCCGGCACGCATCTGTTGCTGCGGTCCAGCGACGAGGTCGATGCCGGCGACGCCCCCTTCGATCTGATGGTCGACGACATCGACGCCGCGCATGCCCGCATGCGGGATTTGGGCTTGGACCCATCGGAGATCGCCGACGGCCGCATCCACCGCTCGTTCACCCTGACCGAGCCGGCCGGCCATCGCATCACTGTCAACTCCTCGCACAACTCCGGCTTGCCAGTCTGAAGAGGGCGGCCCAATGCCGTTCGGACCGGCCAAGACCGACTGGTTGAGTTGCACCACCACAGGCTTGCGTGGACGGGATTTGGCACACCCGCCGCCCATTGGCTCGGCCTCCAATCCGCCATGAGGCCGCGTGGTCGGCCACGCCAATCCCCATTATTGTGGGCAATCTGGAAATAAAGCCGTGCAAACAGCTTCCCTCTGGACGGTAGGGCCGCCGGCGACCGGCCTCCAATGTTGTCGAGGGGCGCCAGGGTCTGCCCTTCAATCCATGGCTGCGTAGGGCGCCGACGCGGCCGAACGCCGCGGGTGCCAGGTGCCCTCGTCGCTCGGAGTCTCCCGCGCGGCCGGGTGCCTTGGAACGACAATCTCCGTTCCCGCTTGGACGGATCGCCTGATTGTCCCTTAGACTGCGTAAGTCCACCCAACGGCCGACGGGAGAGGGGGAGCCATGTCCTACGAGCTGATATCGGGCGACAACCACATCGACCTGACCTACTGCCCGTCCGAACTGTGGTCGGACGCCGCGCCGGCGAAGTGGAAGGCGACGGCGCCGCATTGCGAGGAACGCGACGATGGCCTCCACTGGATCGTCGACGGCAACGACAAGGGCATGTGGAACGGCGTCGGGCCGGGCTTTCTGAAGTACCAGAAGGGGTCGTTCGCCCGTATCGACGAGATGCGGGAACTCGGCTTCGATTGGGACTACCGGCGCGGCGCCAGGCCCCGGCCCACCACGCCCGAGCTTCGGATTGCCGACCTCGATCGCGACGGGCTCGATGCCGAAATTGTCTACGGCTGCCTGATGATCAACGAGATGATCGGCGACGGCGAGATGCGCCTTTGGGCCGACCAAGTCTACAACGACTGGGTCGCCGACTTCGCCAAACGGGCGGACGCCACTCGGGTGTTTCCGCTCGCCCTCGTGCCGAACCACGACCCGCTGGCCGCGGCCGCCGAGGTGCGGCGCTGCGCCGGGCTCGGCCTCAAGGGCGGCGATCTCGCCTTCAAGGGCATGTCGCTGCCGCTCTGGCACCACGACTGGGATGCGCTATGGGCGGCGGCGGCGGAATGCCGTTTCCCGATTTCCTTCCATTCGACCGGCTTCAAGGCATTGCGCGCGCCCGATACGCCGGAGATGGAGAAGATATACTTCACCGAGTACCGGTTGGTGCGCTCGGCGCTTTTCCAACTCGACACCATGGAGGTGCTGGTCTCTCTGCTGGCCTCCGGCGCCTGCGAGAGGCACCCGGACTTCAACTTCGTGCTGGGCGAGTCCGGCGTCACGTGGCTGCCCTACGTGTTCGACCGGCTCGACACCGAGTACAACGACCGGGCGCGTAGCCTCGGCTTCGAGTTGAAGCCGAGCGATTATTTCCGCCGCCAGGGCTTCGTCACCTACCAGCAGGACAAGTTCCTGGAGCCGATCGTGCCGCTGATCGGCGAGGACAGCATCATCTGGGGCGCCGACTATCCGCACCCCGACTGCTTGTGGCCGGAATCGAGGGAGATCCTGGACCGCAACCTCTCGGGCTTTTCGCCCGCCGTCCGGCGCAAGATAACCTGCGACAACGTGGCCCGTCTCTATGGCCTGAACTGACTGCGGGGCCGGCCGCGACGGCGGGAAATCCGACGCCTCTCAGGCGACCTGGACGTCGAGTTCGATCGGGGGCGAGGCCTTTATGGTCTGGTAGACGACGCAGTAGCGCTCCGTCAGCTTGATCAGCGTCGCCGTCTGTTCCTCGTCCAGCTTGCCCTCGATATCGAAGCTCAGGCGGATGTCGCGGAAGCCGACGGGGGACTCGCGGTCAACGCCCAGCGTGCCCTTGAAGTCGAGATCGCCCTCGGCCCGGATCTTGGCGTCGGTGATGTTCAGTTCCAAAGCGGTCGCAACGGCGTTCAGGGTCACGCCCGCGCAGGCGACGAGGGCCTCCAGCAGCATGTCGCCGGAACAGGCATGCAGGCCGCTGCCGCCAGTCGCCGGGTGCAATCCGGCCTCGACCAGCGCCCGGCCCGTCGCCACCGAACAGGTCACGCCCTCGCCGATCGACCCCTCGGCCGAGAGGGTGATGACGGCCGCCTCCGGTTCGTCCCGGTAGCGCGCCTTGATCGGCGCCTGCATGGCTTTCAGTTCGGTGCCGTCCATCCTCGAGTTCCCCTTCTCCGGCTTTTCCGACCGCCCTGCTCCGCCGGACCAACCACCCGGTAATGGTACCCTTGGGGTCGTTGGGCCGGGGGAGCGGGGCGGTCGGGAATACTGTATCCAACCTCAGTTCAGATGCGAGACCTTCATGAAATCATAGCGATTGGCGGTCTCGATTCGCGCCTCGACAAGGTTGTCCTCGCGCTGGAAGTTCATGGTGACCTCGATACCGGCATCCCCCTGGGACCAGACGCGGCGCAGCATCTCCGCCAAGCTGTGCACGCCCTCGCCGGCGACGCCCAGCACGATGTCGCCGACGCGGACGTCGGCCCGCTCGGCCGGCCCGCCGTTGGCCAGACCGGCGACGATCAGGTGGCCCTCGATCTCGGTGGTGAACATGCCGAGCCACGGGCGCGGCGGCGTGCTGGTGCGGCCCTGGGCCAACAGCTCGGGCAGGATCGGCACCAACATGTCGATCGGCACGAACATATTGCCGCGCATCGTCTGCTCGCCGGTCACCGCGTCCTGTACGAAGAGGGAGCCGACGGCGGCAAGCTTGCCCTCCTCGTCGATCAGCGCCGCCCCGCCCCAGTTGGGATGTGGCGGCGCGGTGAAGATCGCCTCGTCCAGCAGGTATTCCCAATAGCCGGCGAATTCCCGCTTGGATACGACCTTGGCGACCAGCGATTGCCCGGTACCGCCGTGACCGCCGACCACCATGCGGTCGCCGACCGCGACGGCGGCGGAACTGCCGATTTCGATCGGCGCCACGTCCAAGGGCTCCAACGCGCGCACTAGGCCGAAGCCGCTGTTGTAGTCGTAGGCGATGGGCTGTGCTTGGGAGACCTTGCCGTTAATCGCCGCGAGCGTGACGTGGACGGCCTCCGAAATCAGATAGCCGATGGTGAGCACCAGGCCCTGGTCGTCGATCAGGATGCCGTGGCCCTCGCGCTCGGTGCCGAGGATCGAGGCGGTGTAGGCGTCTTCCGGGATTTCCGAGCGGAGCGAGAGCACCGCGTTCAACGTTTGTTCCAGATCGTAGGCGTAGTCGCGGGGTTTGGGCTGCGCGGTGCGGCTGATATCCGGCATCAAGAGGCGCGCGGCGGAATGGAGTCGGTAGCCGTTCGCCTGCATCACCTGTTCCATCGCCTGCTCGCTCCCGAATTCACGACCGCGCCACCTCGAGGTTCCCCGTCCCGAAGCGGAATCTAGGCTAGCCTTCCCCGCGCCCCGGGGCAATCGCGGGCTCAACAACCGCGCGCGAAGAACCAGACGGCGGCCCGGCCGTCGGGAGCGCGGAGCGGAATCCAGCCCCGGGCGATCGTTTTTTTGGCCTCGCCCGCGCAGGGCGGCGGCCAGGGAATGGCGAGCCGCGCCCAGATTTCACCCGCCAAACGGCGTGATTCTTCGATCTCCACTGAAATGGGATCTCCCAGCCGCTTTCGCCAGCCCGCTGGAAGGCCGCGTTTGGGCAACTCGGCGCCAGGCCTCTTCCCCAACCTTCCATCCCAGGCGGGGGTCAGATGCGCGAGGTGCTCGGAGTCTTCCACGAGCGTTTCCAGGGAGTGAAAGTGCATGCCCGGCGCCTCGGCGAGCCAGCCGGCGCCGCGCCGCAGCCGGATCCGGAACCAGCCGGGCCGGCGCTCGAACAGGATGGCGCCCGGGCGTTCGTAGCCGTATTCGCGCGTCGCCAACGCGGCCGAGTCGCGTAGCCGGCGAACCGGCCGCGCGGCGGCATCCGGCGCCGGGCGAAGACGAAGGTCGAAATCCGCGCCCTCATACTCGAGACCGGGCAACTCCAGGAGACCCAGGAGGGCGATGTCGGCCCGCCGATCTTCGTCGGCCCGCGCCGCTTCGGCCGCGAGCAACAGGCACAAAAGCAGGAGGGCGGCGCGCGGCATGCCTCAACCGGCGAGGTCGAGGCCCAGGGCGTCCGAGAGTTCGCGAAGGGCCTGCCCCGGATCGACTACCTTGATGGTGGTCATGCCCATGGCCCGGGCGGGCTTCAGGTTTATGCCCAGGTCGTCGAGGAAGACGGCTTCTCTCGGCGCTACGCCCGAGTTCTCGCACGCCATTTCGTAGAAACGGGGTTCGGGCTTGCGGACGCCGACCTTGCTGGATTCGATCACCAGATCGAAGCGGGTCATCACTTCGGCGATGGCCCGGGCGCGGGCCGGGTCGGCCTGCATGCCGGGACCCTCGCCGACGCCAGCGTTGTTGGTGAGGCAGGCGGTCTTGAAGCGGGCGCGGACGCAATCGAGGGCGCCGACCATTTCGGGTCTGAGATCGCCCGCGAGCAGGGCCAGCACCTCGTGCCCGTCGATCCGGTGGCCGAGCGCCGCGCTCTCCTCGGAGAAGAGCGCGGCGAAACCGCCGGCGTCGACCTGGCTCCGCTCCAGCTTGGCCCAGGCGTTCGCATCGGCATTGGTCGAATTCACCCGGCGAATGAAATCGCGGGGCAGCCCACGCTCTGTCTCGAAGCGATTGAAGGCCTCGAAGGGGGACGAGGTGATGACGCCGCCGAAATCCCAGAAAACCGCTCGTATGCCGCTCGCCTCGGCCATCACGCGTTGTCGTCCGGCTTGGCCTTCAGATTCAGCGATGCCGAGTTCAGACAATAGCGCGATCCGGACGGCCGGGGGCCGTCGGGGAAGATATGCCCGAGATGCGCGTCGCATTTACCGCAAAGCGCTTCGACCCGGTGCATGCCGAGGGAGTGATCGTGTTCCTCGCGCACCTTGGACTCGTCGATGGGCTGCCAGAAGCTGGGCCAGCCGGTGCCGGAATCGTATTTGTGGTCGGAGAGGAAGAGTTCTTCCCCGCAGCAGATGCAGGCGTAGACGCCGTCGCGCTTCTCGTTCCAATAGACCCCGGTGAAGGGCCGCTCCGTGCCCCTCTGCCGGGTCACGTAGTATTGCTCGTCGCTCAGTTGCTGGCGCCATTCCGCGTCCGATTTTTCGAATTTCTCACTCATGCCTCGTTCCTCCTTGGTCCCGGCCCGGTACTATTTCCGGGCGCGCCGGGCCTTTGCCAGCAGTTTGATCTGTCGGTTGAAGTTAATCGGGATCCGGGAGGTGATCTCCAGATCGCGGTCCTCGTAGACGTCCTCGCTCTCGTGAGCCGCCGCCCATTCGGCAACCTTCTGGTCGCGCTGGCGCAGCAGAATCGCGATCTGTGGGCGAAACAGCCTGATCAAGGCGGTGAGCCAGCGGTTGACCGGCCAGGACGGAAAGGCGTGGTCGATCTCGAAGCGGTCGATCAGGCCGATCACGTCCTCGGCGGCATGGAAGGTCTCGCCCGTCACCCAGCGGTTGGTGGTGAAAAGATGCGTCGGATAGCCCCGCTTCTCGCAGGCGATGGCGACGACATGGGCGATCCGGTCGTCACCCGTGGGCCATTCTTCCTCGCCCTCGTGGGCCACGGGCGCGAGCCCCGCCGGCATCGCCTTGGCGCGGACGAAGGTGTGGAAATGGCCGTGCTCGCCGCCTTCGGGCCGGTGGGAATGGTAGTAGTACTGCGAGTGGGTCTCGTCGTCGAAGACATCGCCCGGCGGATAATGGTCCCATTCGTAGAAGGTGCCGTGGCTCTTCAGGATCTCGCCGACGATGTTGGCGTCGACCTTGCGCAGCACCCGGTAGCACTCCTCGATCTCCCGCCCGGCCTCGAGCATTTCCTCGATCGTCTCGACCGCCAGTTCGTCGAACGCTGTCATCGCCCTGCTCTCGTCGATCCACCCGCCTGCTTCTCTAGCATCATTCCCGGACAAGCCGGAAGCCGACCAGGATGTGTTTCAGAAAACCCGGCCGCGAATGGCGCGCCGCCGGTCGGCAGACGCCGCAGCCGCTGTCGTCCCAGGAGCCGCCCTTGACGATATGCCGTCCCTTCCCCGCGGCCGTCGCCGTCCATTCGAAAACCTGGCCCGCCGCATCGAGCAGGCCAAAGGGGCTGGAGCCGTCGGGAAAGCGGCCGACTGGCAGCGTGTCGAAGGGCCCCGCGTCGTGGCTGTTGAGCCGTTTTGGGTCGAATTCGTCGCCCCAGGGAAAGCGCCGGCCATCGGTGCCGCGCGCGGCCTTCTCCCATTCCGACTCGCTCGGCAATCGCCAGGCCGCTCCCGTCTCGGCCGAGAGCCAGGCCGCATAGGCCTGGGCGTCGCCGTGGCTCACCAGGACCACGGGATGGTCCTCGCGCCCCTCGGGCGGCTCACCGCCGGTCCAGGCATGTCGGCGGGTACGGGCATGGGGATGGATCAACCGGTAGCTTTTCCAGACCTCGGGCGTCACGTCGGGTGCCGGCCGTCCGGTCGCGGCCAGGAAGCGCGCGTACTGGCGGTTGGTGATCGGGGTCCTGGTGATGCGGAAGGCCGCGAGCTCGACGCCGCGGAAGCGTTCGTCCTCGTACCATTTGTCGCGCCGGGTGACGCCGTGTCCATAGGCGGCTTCATCCAGGCGGTAGGCGGCCTCGCGTTCGGCCCGCTCCGAGCCCTGGATGAAGGGCCCGGCCGGCACCGTCACCGTCTCCGGCCCCACGACCACCGCCTGGGCCGGATCGGCCGACAGTAGAGTCACCATGGCCGCCATCGCGTGGCGAATCATCATCCTCGAACTCCCCGGAGAAGTCGTCTCTCCGCTCCTCATTATAGGAACGGCCGAAGGGGGCGCCGGGCGACATCACAGATTCTTTACAAATTGCAGGATGGAAGGCGGCCTAGAATGCCCTCACCTATCCGGAGCGCGTCGGCGATGGGCGTCGGCGCGACAGGAAAAGGGGAGCGGTGCGGATGCGACCGGCGGCAAGGCTGGCGCCATCCAAGAACGCCGCGACCCACATCAGGAGGTCGGTTCATGAGTTCCCACAAATCCACACTGCTTTCCAGCACCTTCATGCCCGTCGCGCTCGGCGTCGCGCTCGCGGCCGGCGCGATCGGCCATGCGAGTGCCGCCACCAGCGACGGCGCGAGCAACCCGGCCGCGGTCGCCAGGTCGGGCTACATCCAGCTCGCGGCCTGCAAGGCGTGCAATCCCTGCGCGGCCAAGAAGGCCTGTGGGGCCTGCAATCCCTGTGCCGCGAAGAAGGCCTGCGGTGCCTGCAACCCCTGCGCCGCGAAGGGCTGCAACCCTTGCGCCGCGAAGAACGCGTGCAATCCCTGCGCCGCGAAGAAGAAGAAATAGCCGCGCGACGGAATTGGTTGGAAGCGCCGCCGTCGGCTGGTCCGGCGGTGGCGTTTTCGATTCGGGGCCTCGCCCGAGCGGAAGCGCTCATGCTGCGGTGCAGCATCACATAGGTTTTATGACGAGTTGTAGTTCGGCCTCGTTAGTATCGCCGTCGACAAGGGCAGTGTGTACCCGGCCGGGAAGGCTGGTGGCATCGTCCGGGGAGGCGCAGCAACATCCAGGAGGCTCGGGTCGTGAATTCCCATAAATCCAATCTGCTTTCGAGCACGATGATCCAACTGTTCGTCGGCGCCGGCGTGGCGGCCGGTGGCTTCGCGTTGAGTGGGGCGAGCTTCGCCCGGGGTAGCGATGGTCTGGCCAATCCGCCGGCGCTGGCGAAGCCGGCCGACGGCACGATCCAGCTCGCGGCCTGCAAGGCGCGCAACCCCTGTGCCGCAAAGAAGGCCTGCGGTGCCTGCAACCCCTGCGCCGCAAAGAAGGCTTGCGGGGCGTGCAACCCCTGTGCCGCAAAGAAGGCCTGCGGTGCCTGCAACCCCTGCAGCGCAAAAAAGGCTTGCGCGGCGTGTAACCCCTGTGCCGCAAAGAAGGCCTGCGGCGCTTGCAACCCCTGCGCCGCAAAGAAGGCTTGCGGGGCGTGTAACCCCTGTGCCGCAAAGAAGGCCTGCGGTGCCTGCAACCCCTGCGCCGCAAAAAAGGCTTGCGGGGCGTGTAACCCCTGTACCGCGCGGAGCGCCTGCGGCGCGTGCAATCCGTGCAACCCCTGTGGTGGCGGCGCGACCTACTCCAGCAAGTGCGTTATTCCGCGCCTCGTGACCGCGGCCGCTTGCAATCCCTGCGGCGCCAAGAAGGCCTGCGGAGCGTGTAATCCCTGCGCCGCGAAAAAGGCTTGCGGGGCGTGTAATCCCTGCGCCGCCAAGAAGGCCTGCGGAGCCTGCAATCCCTGCGGCGGCGGCGGCGCGCCGGAGCTGACCACGGCGGAAGCCAAGGGTGCCTACGAGTGCCTGATGAAGGAGATGCTGGCCGGCTACGCCAAGTCGGGCCTGAAGATGGCCGGTTTCTACAAGGACTGGGACATCTACAACAACCAGCCCTACGTTTCCGACACCCACGGCGGCCGCTTCGTCAACAACTACGCCAATGCCACCGCCAAGAAGTACGGCAAGTTCGAGGGCTCTGGCAAAATGCCGGTCAGCTCGGTTCTGGCCAAGGACAGCTTCGCGGTGCACGCCAACGGCAAGATGGGGGCGGGTCCGCTCTTCCTGATGGAGAAGATGCCCACCGGCTTCAACAAGGGGAGCGGCAATTGGCGTTATACCATGGTGATGCCGGACGGCGCGATCTTCGGTGTCGCCAACGGCGAGAACAGCGCCAAGATGCAGTTCTGCATCGATTGCCATGCCGCCGTGGCCGAGGATCAGGACAGCATGATGCTGCTGCCCGACGAATATCGCGCGAAGTCCAACTGACAACCGGCCGCCGGCCGCGTGCCGGCTCCGCGCCGACGGTTTCGAGTGGAGGGCGGTTCTTCGGGACCACCCTCTTCGGTTGTGATGCCCTTCGGAAACGGGCGTCGCGACGGACCGGACTTTTCCGTGCAATAGCCCTAGAATGGCCGCAATCGATGCCCAGATGCGGCGGGTCCCTCCGGTGCTTGAAAGTACTCGGCGAGGGGATTAACTGTCCGACCATGAGAGGCCGGACCCCAACCGGGGCGCCGCCCCGAAGAGCCAAGGAGAAGGCGCGTGTCAGGGATTTTCGCGATAAGAGCAGGGATGCCGGCCCGGACGGCGGCCGTGGTGGCGATGGCGGCGGCCGTGGCGATGGCGGCCCCCGCCATGGCGCGTTCGGCGCCGGAGAGTTTCGCCGACCTAGCGGCCCAGCTGTCGCCGAGCGTCGTCAACATTTCCACGACCCAGAAGATAGAGGGCAACCGGGGAAACCAGGGAAGCCCGGGAAACCCGGGGTTCCAGTTCCCGCCGGGTTCTCCCTTCGAGGAGTTCTTCAAGGACTTCTTCGAGCGCAACCGTCCCCCCGGCAGTCAGCCGAACCGGCCAAGGCGGGTGACCTCTCTCGGCTCCGGCTTCGTGATCGACGAGGGTGGCCTTATCGTCACCAACAACCACGTCATCGCCGAGGCGGACGAAGTCTCGGTGACATTCTCGAACGGCGAGAAGCTGCCGGCCAAGATCCTGGGCAAGGACCCGAAGACGGATCTGGCGCTCCTCAAGGTCGAGCCCAAGTCGCCGCTGCCGGCGGTATCCTGGGGCAGTTCCGACAAGGCCCGGGTCGGCGACTGGGTGGTCGCGATCGGAAATCCTTTCGGCCTGGGCGGCAGCGTCACGGCCGGGATCATTTCGGCCCGCGGACGCGACATCAACGCCGGGCCCTATGACGACTTCATCCAGACCGACGCCTCTATCAACCGGGGGAACTCGGGCGGGCCGCTTTTCAACATGGACGGCGAGGTGATCGGCATCAACACCGCCATCTTCTCGCCGTCGGGCGGCAGCGTCGGCATCGGTTTCGCCATTCCGGCCTCGATCGCGCAAAACGTGATCGGGCAGTTGACGGAATTCGGCCGCACGCGGCGCGGCTGGCTGGGCGTCCGTATCCAGACCGTGACCGACGAAATCGCCGAGAGTCTGGCCCTGGACGCGGCGTCGGGCGCGCTGGTCGCCGGCGTCAGCGAGGGCGGCCCGGCGGAGTCCGGGGGCATGCGGCAAGGCGACGTGATATTGACCTTCGACGGCAAGGAGGTCACCGAAATGCGCGAGCTGCCACGTATCGTCGCCGAGACCGAAATCGGCAAGGAGGTCAGAGTCGAGGTCTGGCGCAAGAACGAGAAGGTGGTGCTCGGCGTCGCCATCGGCGAACTTGAGGCTTCCGAGAGCACGACGGTCGCCTCCGCCGATCCGAAGGCGGCCGTGGAGCCGGATACTGTCGACACCGTCGGCATGACGCTCTCGACGATCACCGATGAACTCCGGAAGAAATTCGACCTCGGCGACGAGGCGCGCGGCGTCATCGTCACCAAGGTCGACGCCGACGGCGCCGCCGCCGAAAAGGGTATCCGCGAGGGTGACCTGATCGTCGAAGTGGCTCAGGAGGAAGTCAAAACCCCGGGCGAGGTGTTGCGCAAGGTCACCAAGGTGAAGAAGTCCAATCGCAAGTCGATTCTGCTGCTGCTGGAACGCGGCGGCGACCTGCGATTCATCGCGGTCCGTCTCGACAAGGGCTGAGCGCGCCGGCTTCCAGCGAAGAGGGCGACGTCACCCCGGGTGGCGGCGCCCTTTTTCCGATTGCCATGCGTCATGCCAACCGGCAAGGCGTGAAACTCATTGCCGTTTTTTTTGGCGTTCAAACGCCACGCGGGATCTACCGCGCATAAGCTTGGGCGCGCGGTCGCCCTTGCCGAGCGGCGATGCGTTGAATTCATCGCCGCTCGGTATCATGCCTGGCACACACGAGAAAAAGCCGCCCGGGTCGGACCCGGGCGGCTCGGCTTCACGCCGTTGGGAGGGGGAGGTCGTGAATCTTTTTTCTTGTCCCGGCGCGGGCGCCGGGAACGGCCGTCGATGCCTCAGGCGGCCTTGCGCTTGGTCTTGACCGCCGAGGCCTCATCGGTCGGACCGGCCTTGGTCATTGCCTGGAACTCGGCGACGCCGTCGAGGAAGCGGGCGTTGATCAGCTCCACGAGTTCGCCGTTCGCCTTGGCGGCGAGGTCGGCGACTTCACGGGCGTGGGCCACTTGGGTCTCCACCGCCTTGCGGGTGATCTCGACCTGGACCTTGGCGCTCTCCTCGGGCGTGGCGGCCCGCAGCACCTCGCGAGTGGCCTCTGTGGCCTCCTCGAAGCCCTTGCGCAAGATTTCGGCGTGCTTGGTGGCGATGGCCTGGAAGGTCTCGCCGGCCTTTTCGCCCGCGACCTTCAAGATCTTGACGTTACGCTGGTGGGTGGCCTGGAAGGCTTCGTAGTCGAAGGGCAACGGCTGAAAGGCCTTGGCCAGCTTCAGCGGATCGAACTCGGCGAAGGGAAAGTTGGCGTTCATATTTTCGGCTCCTGCGGCCCGTCCGGGCGATGTTGCGATGCAGCAATCTCAAACCAAATATATTGCACCGCAGAAAATATCAAGGTAAATTTGTGCACTGCGCAAAAAAAGATAGCGACGGCGCTACCCTTCGCCCTCTTCGGCGACGACGCTCGCCCGGCCGCTCCGGACGCCGCGCAGCCAGCGAGCCAGCGCATCCGCCCGCCCCAGCCCCTTGTCGAGCGCCGACATGGTCTTGCCCAGATCCTCGCTGTCGTCGTCGATCCAGGCACGGAAGGCACCGAAATAGACGAGGCCTAGCCCCTCGATTTGCAGGGTTTGCAAGGGCCCCCAACCGGGAAGGCGCGCGGCCTCCAGCATCCAGACCAGGCTGCGACGCCTCGGACCCCGGGCGAAGCAAGCGGCGAAGGCCGGATCGCGCCGCATGTCGGCGAAGATCCGGGCGATGGCGGACTTGTGCGGCGCCATGGCGTCGAAACGTCGCATGATGATGTCGAACAGGCGGTCGCGCACGGGCTCGTCGCCGATACCCGGGTCGGTACCATCAAGGATGATCTCGTCAAGTCCCCGGACATAGGCGGCCAGCACGGCGAACCTGGAGGGGGTTTGGCGGCGGACCTCGGCGAGCGACAGCCCCGCCTCGCCGGCGATATCGGCGAGGGTGGTGTCCCGCCAGCCCTGCATGGCGGCGAGCGACAACGCCGCGTCGATGATTTTCGTTTCGATCTCGGCCGAAGTCGGGGCCCTGCCCCTAGCCCGTTTCGTCGTCGCCATGGGACACCTCCCTGGAAGGGAAGAATGATAGCGAACCGAAATCCGCCTCGGCAAGCCGGGCGTCAGAACTCGATCCGCGCCGTCGGGTAGATTTGGCGCCAGTTCTTGGTGACGATCCGGCCCCGGTAGTTCGACCGTCGCCGGCGGCCCGAGGGCGTTGGGCGGATTCGCATCGCCATCAGGTCGCCGAGCCCGAAGGGAGCCAGCAGGTCGAGCCCGCCCGCCGAGTCGAGGCGCAGCGCCACCGCCGTCGGGGTTTCGAGCCAATGACGGATACCGTCCTCGGTGTCGGCATAGGGGGCGTCGCCGTTTCGGTGGTGCATCCGCGCCTGGTTGCGGACCGACCAGGGCACGCCCGCCATGGCCCGGTGGAGGCATGCCTCGTGCCGCCGTTCCGCCTCGCTCGTCGGATCGCGCGGGTCGAAATACAGCACGTCCACATCGTCGAGTGGGCTCGGCGTCGCGGCGGCCGTCAGGGCATCCCAAACGGCGCGGCGCACGAAGCCGGCGCCGACCCAGCCGTCGGGCAGCGCCACGTCACGGACAGCGGCGAGGCAGGCCATCATCCAGACGTCACCCCTGACCGTCGTCACGAGAAATTCCTTGGCCGCCGCCTCGTCCATCGCCTCATGCTACAACGGGCGGCGGGACAACCGAAGCGGCGGAGTGGCACGTGGAGATCGAAACCGAGCGGCTGATCCTGAGACGCCTGGACAGCGGCGATCTTGGTGAATTGGCGGCTCTCTTCGCCTCGGTCGACGTGCTGCGCCATCTCGCCGTCGAACCGCTGGCCGGCGAGGCCGCGCGCGATTTCGCCGCCGAATTCATCCGCGACAGCCGGGGCGAATTCCGCGAGGCCGGCACCGGCGCCATGGCGGTGACGGCGCGCGCCAGTCCCAAGGCCATCGGCTATTGTGGCCTGCGGCCGGTACCGATCGAGCCTGGCAGCCTCGAGTTGATGTATGCGCTGATGCCGGGGGTCTGGGGCAAGGGCATTGCCACAGAGGCCGCCGGCGCCTGCCTCGATTGGGGCTTCCGCGCCCTCGATCCCAACGCCGTCATCGCGCTGGCCCGGGCGGAGAATCTCGCCTCCTTGGCGGTGATGGAGAGGTTGGGATTGCGCTACGTCGGCATGAGCGACAGCTATTACCGCGACAAGCTGCGCCTCTACCGCATGAGCCGGCGGCGCTGGCGGGCGCTGCGGCGCGATGAGGCGGCGGCGGCCGCGGCCGCTACTTGAAGAGGTCCTCGCCCTTCATGCCGTCGTAGAGGCTGGCGACGAAATCGGCGTAGCCGTTGTAGAGCTTGGTCGGTACCCGCTCCTCGGTGCCGATGACGCGCTCGCTCGCCTGCGACCAGCGGCGGTGCGGCACCTTCGGGTTGACGTTGGCCCAGAAGCCGTATTCCTGCTTTGCCACCTTTTCCCAGAAGGTCTGCGGGCGCTGGTCGGTGAAGCTCACCCGCTGGATCGACTTGATGTGCTTGAAGCCGTATTTCCAGGGGAGCGCCAGGCGCAGAGGCGCGCCGAATTGTTTCGCCATCGGCTGGCCGTAGGCGCCGGTCACCATGAAGCCGAGTTCGTTCTCGGCCTCCGCCATGGTCACGCCCTCGACATAGGGCCAGGGATACCAGAAGGCCTTCTGGCCACTCGCCATGCCAGAATCGTGGAAGCTCTCGAAGCGGACATATTTGGCCGAGGCCAGGGGCTTCGCCAGTTTCACTAGGTCGGCCAAGGGGAAGCCGCTCCAGGGCACCACCATCGACCAGGCCTCGACGCAGCGGTGGCGGTAGACCCGCTCCTCGAGGCGCACTTGCTTCAAGAGGTCGTCGATGGCGATCTCGAAGGGCTTTTCCACCATGCCGTCGATCTTCACCATCCAGGGCCGGATCTTCAGCGCCTGGGCCGCCTTCCAGATCGACTTGTGGGAGCCGAACTCGTAGAAATTGTTGTAGGAGGCATTGACCTCCGCCTTGGTGATCTCGCGCTCGAACTTGTAGCGGGGGTTGCGCATGGCGGGGTAGAGGGATGCCGAAGGGTCGCCCTCCGAGGTGAGCGGCACCTTCTTGGCCAGCGCCTCGCCGGTGCCGGAGATCAGCGCGGCCGGCGCCGCCGTCGCCAGGATCGAGCCGGCGGCAAGCGATTTGGCGAAGCGCCGGCGATCCATGAAAACAGCCTCGTCGCTCGCCGCCGCCTCGGGAAGCTCCCATCCCTTGCGCCTGATATAGAACATGGCTCGCCCCCTGTCTTCGTCTCGCCGGAAGCCAGGTTCCGGCTCCCTGCCCATATATTTAGGCCGCCTAGCCTGGCAAACAAATCACAAAAGTGTACAGGCTGGAGACCGCCGCCGCGAATGGGTAAGCTCCGCGCGTCGCACGAAAGCGGGGACAGCCCAGGCCATGCTCAGCCCTTCGAAGATCCTGTTGACCGTGGTGGTGATCGCGGTGGTCGTTTTCGCCACCCGTTTCTTGCGCACCCGCGCCGTCGCCAAGGGCGCGGGCGGCAAGGCGAAGGCGGACCCGCCGGCGGCCGACGAACCGGTCGACCTGCGGCCCTGCGCCGTCTGCGGCGACTATGTGGACGGCGCGGCCCCCGGCTGCGGGCGGGAGGATTGCCCCCGTCCGCCCACCTGAACCACCGCCCCGAAAGCAAGGCGAGGGCACGACCCTCGTCGATATCCATCTGGATGAACCTCTTCTATGTTGGACAGAGAAAAAATCCATTGGACGTATGGGTTTGGCAAGATCACGTTCGATGTCACGGCGGCGAGACGAGGAGGAGGGAACATGGCATCGCAATCGGAAAAGGCGGCGCGCTTCAAGGAACTTCACGAGAGGCCGCAGGCCGTCATAATCCCGAATCCATGGGATGCGGGCACCGCGCGCCTGCTGGATTCGCTCGGATTCGAAGCCATCAGGCTTTCGCGGCGGCCGGCGCGGACGTGTTGTATGCGCCGGGCATCGGGGATCTCGCGACGATCGAGGCCGTGGTGTCAGCCGTATCGAAACCCGTCAACGTCGTAATGACCAACGCGGATCTGTCGATTACCGCCGAAACGCCGGCCTCCGTCGGCGTCAAGCTCATCAGTGTCGGCGGAAGCATCGCGCGCTACGCGATGGCGGCATTCCTCGCGGCGGTGCGCGAAATGAAAGATAAGGGCACTTTCACCTTCGTCCCCGAGGGAGCCCCCTCAAGGCAACTCCTGGCGGCGTTCGCGGAGACGAAATGTTAGGGCAGCGCGGTCCATTCGGCGGCCCGCGCCGCGCCGGATAGCCATGGGTCGAACCGGCGAGCGAAGCGCCCACCACCTCAGTTTGCCCGCGCCGTCGCCTCCGCATAGAGCGTCCGTCTCTGCACCTGGGCGAAGCCGATCTGCTTGATTTCCTGGATCAGTGTCGCGAGCGCGTCGTCGCGCCCCGACTTCAGGCAGGAATCGACCAGCATCTGGTAAAAGATGTCGCGCTGCGCATGGCTGCCGCCCATGTGCGGGAACTCGTGGCGCGCCGCCATCAGCTCGGACACCACCTTCTCGTGATCGCCGTTGCGGTGGGCTATGGCGGCCCGGGCACAGGGTACCGCGGCCCGGGCGAGCGCCACGCCGAGCGTCCCCTCGTCGCCGGCCGCGCTGGTGACCATCGAATCAACCAGGGCCTTGGCCTGCGTCTCCCGGCCGGCGGCGACCAGGATCATCGCCACGTGGGGATCGGTGAACGGGCTCGCGTGATCGTCGATCCGCCCCTCCGCCACGTCCGCGACCGCCTCCCAGCGGCCGCCGACGTCGACCCCGCGCAACTCCAGCCGCAACAGCAGGGACGCGATGTTTTGAAGGTCGATGTAGGCGTCCGGCACCGCCTTGACCAGGGGAGAATCCGGATTGCGAATCCAGGCGTCGTAGTGCTCCAGGATGCGCGCGTGATCGCCCCACTCCAACAGGAAGAGGCAAAGGTGCCACCAGAGGTGGTGGACGATCTGGTTCTTGCCGCCCCAGTTGTCTTTCAAGCCCTCCAGCCAGTCGACGCCTTCGTCCACCCGGCCTTGCATGACCAGGACATGCGCCATTGCATGCGCGGCCCAGGTATCGCCCGGATCCAGCTCGATCGCCTTGCGGCCGTGGCGTTCCGCCGCCTGATAGTCGAGCGCCTCCTCGTTCGAAAAGGCACGGCAGGAAAGAAACATCGAATAATCAGACGTCTCCTCGTCCCAGGCGGGGGCCGCGCGCTCGACAACGTCTCGCATGTTGGCGGCGTTGCCCATCCAGAAATATTCCTGCTGCACCAGGCGATGGGCCAGGAGGTCGGTCGGATGATCGTTCAGGATCGTCTCGTACTTCTGCGCCGCAGCCATCAGCCGGCCGGACGCGGCAAGTTCCAAGGCCTCGATATAGAGCCGTTCGCGAGGCGAGACGCCGGCCAGGCCGGCGCGGGCCGCATCGAGCGCATCCGCCACCACGCCCGCGTACTTCGCGCTTCGCCCGCCGACCAGGAACAGGCCCTTGAAGGCATGCGCGAAGGGGCAGTCCGGGTCGGCCTCGAGCGCCGCGCCCAGATGGTCCATCACGTCGACCTTCCAGTAGTTGAAGCTCTCGATCGCGCGCTCCAGGTGCCGGGCCGCCTCCTGGTTGGACGCGGTGAGTGGCAAGCCCCGTGAATCCTCTTGCATTTGCTGTCGCCTCCCTCGCCGGCCCCGGTTACCCGACGGTATCGTTCGCACCCTGCCCCGGACGGCGGCGGGCTGCAAGTCGCCGCTCGCGCCCGAGACGGAAACGGGGGTAGATTGCGGGCCGCTCCGAGAATTCGAGGAGGGACGCGTGTGAACTACGGCTTCTATCTGCCAACGCGGGGCGACAACGCCACGCCCGAGGCGCTGGCAAAGCTCGTTCGGCACGCGGAAGCGAAGGGGTTCCACAGCGTGATGATCGCCGACCATGTCGTCTTTCCGGTCGAGATCAATTCCAGGTATCCCTATACCGTCGACGGCTCCTTCCCCGGCCATGGCGACGCGCTGGAGCAACTCGCATTGATGAGCTTCATCGCCGCCCACACGCAACGCATGCGCCTGGTCACCAGCGTCATGGTCGTGCCGCACCGCAATCCCTTGCTGACCGCCAAGACGCTCGCCACCATCGACGTGCTTTCCAAGGGCCGCGTCACCGTCGGCATCGGCGTCGGCTGGATGAAGGAGGAGTTCCAGGCCCTTCACACGCCCGACTTCCACCAGCGCGGCAAGGCCAGCGACGAATACATCGACATCTTCAAGGCCGTCTGGACCCAGGATCCGGCGAGCTACGAGGGCGCCTTCTATTCCTTTGCTCCCCTGCACTGCCTGCCGCACCCGGTACAGAAGCCGCATCCGCCGATCTGGATCGGCGGCCACAGCCGGGCCGCCATCCGTTGCGCGGCGCGCGTTGGCGACGGCTGGCACCCGGTCGGCGCCAACGCCGCCGTCCCGCTTCCCCCAGACGAGTTCGCGCCGCTTCTGAGCGAGCTCAAACAGCGCTGCGAGGAGGAGGGCCGGAATTTCGAAGACCTCACCATCTCTTTCAAGGCACCGGTCTACGATTCGAACCTGCCGCCCGCGTCCGGCCAGCGGCGTCCCTTCGCCGGCGGGCCGGACGAGGTGGTCGAGGACATCCACGCCTATGGCGGCCTCGGCGTCTCCGAACTGATATTCGACGTCCGGACCCCGACGCTTGCCGGCTGCATCGAGAAGATCGATCACTTCGCCGAGGAGATCATGGCGCGCGCCGAGGCGTGAGGGGGCGTTCGGTGTTCCCATGGTGTTGATCCACGGCTTTCGCCTCGACAACCTGAAGGGCGACATCTACGGCGGACTGACGGCGGCGGTCGTCGCCCTGCCGCTGGCGCTGGCCTTCGGCGTCGCCTCGGGCGCGGGCCCGGTCGCCGGCCTTTACGGTGCGATCTTCGTCGGCTTCTTCGCCGCCCTCTTCGGCGGTACCCCGGCGCAGGTCTCGGGCCCGACCGGGCCAATGACCGTGGTCATGGCGGGTGTCATCACGCAATACGCCCACGAGCCGGCCTTGGCCTTCACCGTGGTGATGCTGGCGGGGCTTTTCCAGATCCTCTTCGGCGTCTTCAGGCTCGGCCGCCACGTGAGCCTGGTGCCCTTTCCGGTGGTCTCCGGATTCATGAGTGGGATCGGCTGCATCATCATCATTCTTCAGCTCTCGCCGCTGTTGGGCCACGCGGTGGCGCAGGGCGGCACGGTCGGCGCGCTCGCCGCGCTGCCGAGCGTGGCGAGCGCGCCCGCGCGCGACGCCACCATCGTCGGCTTGGTTTCGCTGGCGATCGTCTGGCTGACGCCGGGCCGACTTGCTCGGTTCATGCCAGCGCCGCTGATCGCCCTGGTCGCCGGCACGCTGCTGGTATTCCTGGTTCTACCCGAAGCGCCGGTGCTCGGCACGATCCCCTCGGGACTGCCGAGCCCGCATCTACCGACCTTTACGCTCGAGGTATTGCCGGAGCTGGTGCAGTCGGCCCTGGTGCTGGCCGTGCTTGGCGCGATCGACAGTCTGCTGACCTCGCTCATCGCCGACAACGTGACGCGGACCTATCACGATTCCGACCGCGAGCTGATCGGCCAGGGTATCGGCAATACGATCGCCGGCGCCTTCGGCGGAATCCCCGGCGCCGGCGCCACCATGCGCACGGTGGTGAATGTCCGGACCGGCGGCCGGACGCCCATTTCGGGCGCACTGCATGCGCTCGTCCTGCTGGCAATCGTGCTTGGCCTGAGCGGCCTGGCGGAGCACATTCCTCACGCAGTGCTGGCCGGCATCCTCATCAAGGTCGGCGTCGACATTATCGACTGGACCTACCTCAAGCGTATCCACAGGGCGCCGCGAGCGGGCGTGTTTTTCATGCTGGTGGTGCTGCTGCTCACCGTCTTCGTCGACCTGATCACCGCGGTCGCCGTAGGCATCGTGCTGGCGAGCCTGCTGTTCGTAAAACGCATGAGCGATCTGCAGCTCTCGAACATCGCCGCGATCACCCGCGATGCGGAGGCGCCGATTCTGAGCCCGGCGGAACACGAGGCGCTGGCGGCGGGCGACGGCCGGGTCATCCTCTATCACCTGAGCGGCCCCTTCAGCTTCGGCGCCGCCAAGGGCATGGCCCGCCGACTCGCCTCGGGCGACCATTACGATGCCCTGGTGCTGGACTTGGTCGAGGTCAATTTCATCGATTCGAGCGCCGCTCTCGCCCTGGGCGACGCGATCCTGACGGCGCGGGCGGGTGGCAAGCGGGTCTTCTTGGTGGGCGCCCGCAAGCAGGTGTCCGACGTGCTCGCCGCGCTCGGCGTGCTGGAGATGCTGCCCGCGGCCGAATTTGGCTTGTCGCGGCTGGAGGCGCTCAAGCGCGCGGCGGCCGAGGCGCGATAACCCGCCATTTCTTGCCATCCGGCGGTGGTCCCGGCATCATCCCTCCGCCAAATGCCTATGGCGGGTGGGAGACCAGGACCTTGGAAATACAGCCGCTTTCCAGCGCGATCGGCGCCGAGATCCTGGGCGTCGATCTAGCACGGCCGAGCGACGGGGATTTCGGCGAGTTCCACCAGGCACTGCTCGATCACGGCGTCATCTGCTTCCGCGACCAGAACATCACGCCCGACCAGAAGATCGCCTTCGCCCGGCGCTGGGGCGAGGTGCACGACCACCTCTACCTCCAGGGCTTGCCGGAACGGCCCGAGATCATTGAAATCATCAAGGAACCCGGCGAGCGCAACCGCTTTGGCGCCCATTGGCACACCGATCAGATCTTCACGCCGGTGCCGGCGATGGCGACGGTACTCCTGGCCAAGGAGGTCCCGCCGGTCGGTGGCGACACGCTCTTCACCGATCTCCATGCCGCCTACGACACGCTGTCGGACGGCATGAAGGAACTCGCCTGCCGGCTCCGCACCTACAACCTCTACAACAAGGTGGCGCCCCGCTCGCGGGGCATGGGCGTCAAGATCCCCGATCCCGAAACACCGGCCGAACCCGCGATCCATCCCCCGGTCCGCATCCATCCCGAGACCGGCAGGCGGGCGCTCTATCTCAACGACACCCGGACCACGCGGCGCTTCGACGGCATGACGGAAGAGGAAAGCCGGCCGTTGATCGAATATCTGCTGGCGCATGCGACCCGGCCGGAATTCACCTGCCGTATCCGCTGGGAGGTCGGCACGCTGACGATTTGGGACAACCGCCGCCTGATGCACTTGGCGCTCGACGACTATCCCGACCATCGCAGGGTGATGCACCGCGTCACCATCAAGGGCACGCCGACGGTCGGCGTCAAGGGCGACGCTGTCGCCGCCTAAGACTTGACTCTTTCAGGATTGGTCCTGGCACCCGCTCCCCCGGCGACTCGGATCAAACTTGATCCGCTTCAACAGCGTCCCCGAACTGGAGGCGGCCATCGACGACTATCTCGTCAAGCACGACGAAGCCTCAAAACCCTTCGCCTGGACTGCCACCGCACCAGACATCCTCCAAAAGGTCGACCGAGCCCGCGATACCCTCAAAAAGGTGAAATCGGGTACTTCTTGGATGAGTTGGGACACTAGCAGCCTGTCGGACTGATGCCCACCGCACCATGCGGCCGTGGGCATGATGGAGAAGCCGCTTTGCGCCTAGCCACATTGCCACGGGCACACCAGGAGCTAAAGCGTTCAAGGGACGAGTTTTTTTTCGAGCGATGGGGAGAACGGCGGCACCTCACCTCGACATGGTCGCCCGACTGGCCGACGATAGGGGACTGCCAGGGCCTTCAGGCGGCCTGCGGGGCGAACATCCGCTTGATGTTCCAGGCGAGCGTGACCAGGTTCCGCTCTCCCTTGACCTGCTCGAGGCCGCGCAGGCTGAACTGGCGGAAGCCCATCACCGATTTGATGATGCCGAACACCGGTTCCGGGGTCTGCTTGCGGAGCGCGTAGAGCGCCCGGCCCTCGGGCGTCGCGAGGCGATGGACCATCGCCTCCAGCGGCGTTGGATCCTCCGGCGCGGGTGGCGCCTCGGCGAAACGAGCCCGCCAGGAGAGATGATGGCGCTCCCGGCCCGGCGCGATCAGCGCGGCGATCTTCGCCTCGGCGCAGGCCTCGACGTTGGCCTGGCTGAAATAGCCGCTGTCCGCCAGCAGGGTCTCGGGCTTGCCCAGCGACTCGGGGAGGAGAGCGAGCGCGGCAAGCGCCGGCACGATCTCCCGCTTGTCGTTGGCCGCCTGGACCACATCGGCGGTGACCACCAACAGGCTGTCGGTCGCCACCGTGGCCTGGGCGTTGTAGCACTGCTCGAAGCCGCCGCCGGCCACCGGCATGATGCGCGAATCCGCGTCCGTCAGGTTGACCTGGTCCTTCGGGCGAGGCCCCGCCTCGGGCGGCGCCGGCGGACGGCCACCAGGCTTGCGGCCCGTCCGCTTCGCCTTCTCCTCGCGCGCCCGCATCTTCTCCTCGTACTCGGCTTGCTCGCGCGCATGACGCTCCTGGGCCCGCGCCTCGATCGCCGCCTTGGCCTCGGCGATCGCCGCCAGGCGGTCCTCGCGCCGGGCCAGCTCCTCCGGCACGCTCATCCCGTCCGGCACATCCGCCGCGTCGGCCGCCTCGCCCAGCGCCATCAGCTCCGCCACCTCGGCCTTCAACCGGGCTTCGATCTCGCAGGCATGCTTCCACGACAAGGCGCCGGGCCGGTTCGCATCGGCGTGGATCTTGGTGCCGTCCAGCGCCACCGTGCCGAGCTTCACCATGCCGGCCAGGCGCGCCAGCAGCAGCACCTCCACGAACAGCGCCTCGATCCGGTCCAGAAAGCGCCGACGGAACACGGCGATGGTGTCGTGGTCGGGATGATCGTTGGCGGCGATGAAGCGGAAGGCCACCGAATCGTAACTCGCACGCTCCAGCTTGCGGCTCGAAAACACCCCCGTCGCGTAGCCGTAGATCAACAGGCCGAGCAGAACGCTCGGGTGATGCGCCGCCGAGCCCGAGCCGCGATAGGCCTTGACGAAGGGCGAGAGGTCCAGCTGCTCGATCACCTCGACGACGAAGCGCGCCAGATGACGCTCCGGCAGCCAGTCATCCACGGAAGGCGGCAGCAGATACCCCGTCTCACGGTCGACCTGTCGAAAGTTGCTCATCACCAAAACCGCCAAGCAGGAGAGAATCAGACCATGATAGAGAATCTCATATCGGCCCTCGGCTCAAGTCCGACAGGCTGCTAGCGGATGGGAAATCCCGGCGGATCGGCTCCGGCGGATCAGGCCGCCTGTTTCTCGGCCGCTTCCTGCAACGCCCCGGAAAGCAGACCATAGGCGGTCGCCCAGGCCGCCCGGGTCTCGTCGTTGAAAGCGTCGCCAAGCCCCTGTTCCAAGGTCCAGAGCAGCGCCTCGCCGACGATCGCGTAATGGCGGGGAAGGGCGCCGTAGTCGACGTGGCGGCGGTCGAGTTCTTGGACCATCGGCAGGATCCGCTCGAGCTTATCCAGGCCGTTCACCACCATGGACATTGCCGTCATCAATTTGCGGCCCTGATCAGCCATGTCGCCATGAAAGAGTCCTTTCAAGCTTGGTTCGATCTCGAAAAGACGGGTGTAGAAGAGTTCCGCCGCAACCTCGGCGATGGGAACAACCTTTTCGAAGCTGGACTGGACCAGGGTGATTTGTCGAGGCGTCATCGTCGCTTCCTTCCCTTCGGGCGGGTCGCCGCGCCGCGCGGCCGACCGAGTACGAAAGCAGAATATGGCGCCCCGGTATTTCAGAACGACCTCCCGCCGGAGGTCCTTTCGTTGCAATTGTTTCCTTTCCACCGGCCGGCGACGACTTGCGCCCCTCCCGCCCGGCGCATAAAAATTACCCTTCCTGTCCGCGCCGCCAGAAGGCGACGCCCAGCAAAATTGCCGATTTCGACGGTGCCGCGGGTACGCGGATCCGGTGAACCCAGGAGGTCACGACCATGGCGATAGCCGAGCAATTGCGCGAGACCGGCGCCGAGGACCTCGCGAACCGATGGCTCGCGGCCTTCGAGGGCGCGCTGGCGAACAGCGACGCGGACGGGGCGGCGTCGCTCTTCCTTGCCGATGGACACTGGCGCGACCTGCTGGCCTTCACCTGGAGCATCCGGACCGAGGACGGGGCGGACGCGATCCGTGAAGCGCTCCGACGGACCCTCGCCCCCACTCGCCCGCGCGATTTCCACCTGCCCGAGGGGCGGGAGGCGCCGCGCGTCGTCACCCGCGCTGGCCGCGACATCGTCGAGGCAATCTTCGCCTTCGAGACCGAGCTCGGCCGGGCGAACGGCGTGCTGCGCCTGGTCGCCGATCCGGAGGCGGCAGCCGGCGGGCGGGCCTGGATCCTCCTGACCGCTCTCGACGAGATCAAGGGCCACGAGGAGCTGAACGGCGAGCGGCGGCCTGATGGCGAATGCTATTCGCGCGAATTCGGCGGCGAGAACTGGCTGGACCAGCGGGTTCGCGAACAGACCTACGAGGACCATGAACCGACGGTCCTCGTGGTCGGCGGCGGTCAGTGCGGCCTCGGTATCGCCGCCTGTCTCGGCCAGCTGGGGCTGGATACCCTGGTGGTCGACCGCCACGAGCGGGTGGGCGATGCCTGGCGCAAGCGCTATCGCTCGCTGACCCTGCACAATCAGGTCTACATCAACCACCTGCCCTACCTGCCGTTCCCCGCCAACTGGCCGATCTACATCCCCAAGGACAAGATCGCCAACTGGATGGAATTCTATGCCGAAGCCATGGAATTGAACATCTGGTGCGAGACGGCGCCCGTCGGCGGCGACTACGACGAGGCGGCGGGATGCTGGGAAATCAGGCTTCGCCGCGCCGATGGCACCGAGAAGCTGGTGCGCCCGCGCCACGTGGTCTTCGCCACTGGCGTGAGCGGTATTCCAATCCGTCCGGATCTGCCGGGACTGAAGGATTTTGCCGGCACCGTCATGCATTCGGGCGATTACAAGAGCGGCGGCGAGTGGGACGGCAAAAAGGCGCTGGTGCTGGGCACCGGCAACAGCGGTCATGACGTGGCCCAGGACCTGCACGCCCACGGCTGCGATGTCACCATGATCCAGCGCGGCACCACGCTGATCGTGGAACTCGACACCGCGCAGAAGGTCTACGACATGTACCAGGAGGGCCCGTCGCTGGAGGATTGCGACCTGTTGGCCACCGCCATGCCCTACAAGCCGCTGGTCTCGGCCTACCAGATCGCCTCGAAGATGATGCGGGAAAGGGATACGGAACTGCTGGACGGTCTGACGGCGCGCGGCTTCCGCCTCGACTACGGGCCGCCGGACGACACCGGCTATCAGATGAAATACCTCCGCCGGGGTGGCGGCTACTATTTCAACGTCGGCTGCTCCGACCTGATCGTCGACGGCGGCATCGGCCTCGAGCAGTTCTCCGATGTCGACCGTTTCGTGCCCGAAGGCCCGCGGATGAAGGACGGCCGCGTCGTCGAGGCCGACCTGCTGGTAACCGCCACCGGCTACGAGAATCAGCGCGAAATGGCGCGGCTGATCCTGGGCGACGAGGTGGCCGAGCGAATCGGCCCGGTCTGGGGCTTCGACGAGGGCGGCGAGCAACGGAACATGTGGCGCCGCACGCCACAACCCGGTCTCTGGTTCACCGCCGGCGGTCTGCCTCACGTCCGCATCTATTCGAAGTACCTGGCGATGCAGATCAAGGCCTGCGAGGCCGGCCTGCTCGACCCCGCGGAACTAGAGGGCGCGCGCGCCTGACCGTTCAGCGCGTCGACTTGGCGAGGAAGACCGTCCCCAGCGCCAGCATCATGAAGCCGGCCGCGCCCCAGAACAGCCAGCGGGGGTCGCCGTGGTCCAGCAGCCAGCCGAACAGCAGCGGCGTGATGGCGCCGCCGAAGCTGAGGCCGGTGGACACGAAACCGAATACCTTGCCCATGGAGCCGGGCGGCGTCACCGCGCGGACCAGCATGTCGCGCGACGGCATGATCATGCCGTAGAGCAGCCCGCCCAAGCTGAAGAGCGCGATCAGCACCAGCGTCGGCAGCACGACCGAGCCGATCAGCGCCACGATCGCCGCGGTCGAGGCGAAGCCGAGGCTCGCCACTAGTTCGTGGCGCCGGGTGCGGTCAGCGATCACCCCGCCGATGAGGATGCCGAAGGCGCTGGCGGCGAGGAAGCCGGTGAGCGCCACGGTGGCCATTTCGATCTCGATGTCATAGAGCGTCACCAGGGCCGAGATGCCGAGCATGGAAAGCCCGCCCGCCGACATCGACAGCATGGTGAAGAAGAGGAAGCACATCAGGATGGGCGGCGAGAGCAGCAGCGCCATGCCGGCCGCGGTAGCCGTGTTTTTGCCCGGGGCCATCGCGGGGCCGTTCTCTCCGGCGGCATCACCGCGCCTGAGCGCCTCGCCCCGGACCAGCATCACCAGCACGATGGCGAAGCCCAGCACGCCGGCGGCGATCGGCGCCGCCTGCCAGCCGAGCGCCCCGGCGAGCCCCACCGCGACCAGTGGCGCCAGCGCATTGCCGGCGAAGCCGGAGAAGGTATGCACCGAAAAGGCCCGGCCCATCCGGCCCTCCGAGACCGTGTTCGACAGGATGGCGTAGTCGGCGGGGTGATAGGCGCTGTTGGCGAGGCCGGCGACGACCATGCAGAGCAGCATCGCCCAATAGACGCCGGAAAGACCCAGCACCAGGAAGGCCACCGCCTCCAGCGCCATGCCGCCGATCAGAATGATCCGGGCGCCGATCCGATCCACCAGAAAGCCGACGGGGATCTGCGTCACGCCCGAGGCTACGGAGAACACCGTGATCAGCAGGCCGAGCTCGGTATAGCCGATGCCGAGCACATCCTTCATGATCGGGAACAGCGGCGGCAGGACGAAGATGTAGTAATGCGAGAGGAAATGGCCCGCGCTGACGAGGCCTATCGTCTCGACGTCGCTGCCCTTGCCTTGTCCCTTGCCCTCGGCAAGCGCCGTCATGGAGTTCGCGCCCCCGCCAGCAACGTGACGTTGCCGTGCAGGTGCAGACAGGCCATGTCCAAGCCGGCCTCGGCGAACCATGGGCCGTAATCGGCGAGCGCCGCCGGCCGGTTGTCGGTGCCGAGATCGGCGATGTAGCTCTCGTAGTCGTCGGCGGTGCGCATGCCCGCCTCGTGGATGCGTTCGATTCGCCGCCAGATGCTCCGTTGCGCCGCGAACAGCGCGGGCTCGGTCAAGCGGATCCGGTCGTAGAGCAGGAAGATCCCGGCCGGTGCCAGCAGCCGGGCGATACCGGCGATGACGCGGCGCTTCGCCTCGTCGTCCAGGTCGTGGAAGACGAGCACGGTGAAGATGGCATCGTAGGTCGTATCGTCCAATCCCACTGCATCCAAGTCGGCGAGGTCGCCGGCCAGCAGCCGCAATGCGTGGGCCCGGCCCTCGAGGTTAGTCGCCGCCTCGGCCAGGGCATCCTCGGAAATGTCGATGCCGGTCAGGTGGACGTCGTCCCGCTTCTCCAGCAGCAAGTGCGCCACGTAACCCTTGCCGATGCCGAGTTCCAGTACCCGGCCGTCCTTGGGCACGGTATCGGCGACGATCGTCGTCAGAATGTCCAACTGTTCCGCCCGGGTCGGGTGACGTTGAACCGGATCTTTCATGATTCTGGGCACGTTTCACGCTTTCACATTGACGACGGGACACGACATCCAGCCGGGCGCTCGGCGACCGGGGAGAGTCTAACCGTTTCCCCGCGCGGCGATAAGGTCATGCTCCCGCTCGATGAGCCGCGACGGCGATCGACACGGACGACATATCGGCGCTTCCGAAACCTATCGTCCTCGAGACGCCAGGAGATTGGGTCGTTAACTTCTATCAGCACCTGCTGTAGCACTACAAGCTGGCGGCGGAACGCGCTTTGGTTCGTTGCGCGGGGTTGCTACACTCTCCGCGTCCCGCCCGCGCGCAAAAGGCGCGGCGGCGGAATCGAAGCGAGGGAGGGCTCCGATGACCACCGGCACGGCCAAACGACGCAGCAACCTGAAACTACCGCCCAAACAACTCGAGGATCTCTACGTCACCATGCGACGCATCCGCGGCTTCGATGAGAAGGTGAAGGAGTTGTTCGAGGCCGGAGAGGTCAAGGGCACCGCCCATAGCTATGTCGGCGAGGAGGCGATCGCGGCCGCCGTCGGCGCCGTGCTGAACGACGACGACTACATGGCCTCCAACCACCGGGGCCACGGCCACTGCATCGCCAAGGGCGCGCAGATGGACAAGATGATGGCGGAGCTGATGGGCCGCGACGGCGGCTATTGCCGCGGGCTCGGCGGCTCCATGCACATCGCCGACATGGACCTCAACATCCTGGGCGCCAACGGCATCGTCGGCGCCGCCATGCCGCTCTCGACCGGCGCGGCGCTCGCCTCCAAGCTGCGCGGCAAGGGCCAAGTGGTGGTCGCCTTCTTCGGCGACGGCGCCTCCAATCAGGGCATCTTCCACGAGTCGATGAATCTCGCCTCGGTCTGGAAGTTGCCGATGGTCTTCGTCTGCGAGAATAACCAATACGCGCTCTCGACCTCCTACCGCCAGACGACCTCGGTGCCACAGGTGGCGCTGCGGGCTGGCGCCTATTCGATGAACGGCATCACCGTCGATGGAAACGACGTGGTCGAGGTCTATCACGTGGTGCAGGAGGCGGTGGAAAAGGCCCGTGCCGGCGAGGGCCCGACCTTGATCGAGGCGATGACCTATCGCTGGGGCCAGCATTCGATGCGCGCCAACCTGCGCGACCCCCGCCCGGAGGACGAATACCAGGCCTGGATGGACCGCGATCCCCTGAAGCTCACCGAGCAGGATCTGGTCAAGAGCCGGGCCGCGACCAAGAAGCGGATCGGCGAGATCAGCGAGGAGGCCGACAATGAACTCGACACCGCCATCGAGTTTGGCCGCCAGAGCGAGGAACCGTTGTTCGAAATCATGGAGACGGCGGTCTATGCCCCGCACATCGCACATACCGAGCCTGGATCGAATACGGATCGCCAGCTGAGCTTTACGGAAGCGCTGAACGAGGCCTTGCATCAGGAGATGGCGCGCGACGACGACGTCCTGCTGATGGGCGAGGACGTCGGCGCCACCGGCGGCATCTTCGGCGTCTCGAAGGGCTTGATGGAGGCCTACGGCGCGGAGCGGGTTCGCGACACGCCGATCTCCGAGGCGACGTTCACCGGCTGCGGCGTCGGCGCCGCGATCGCCGGCCTGCGTCCCGTGGTCGAGATCCAGATTTTCGACTTCGTGGCGCTGACCATGGATATGCTGGTCAACCAGGCGGCCAAGTTCCGCTTCATGCTGGGCGGCAAGAACACGGTGCCGTTGGTGATCCGCGGGCCCCAGGGCGGCGGCATCCGCATGGCGGCACAGCACAGCCAAAGCCTGGAGGCCTGGTTCACCCACGTGCCAGGCCTGGTCGTGGTCGCACCCTCGACGCCCTATGACGCCAAGGGGCTGCTGGTGGCGGCGATCCGCGACGACAATCCCGTCATCTTCTGCGAGACCAAGATGCTCTACATGACCTCCAACGGCCCGGTGCCGGAGGAGCTTTATGCGATTCCCATCGGCAAGGCCGATGTCAAGCGCGAGGGCACGGACGTCACCGTGGTCGCGACCATGGCAATGGTCCCGCGCGTCCTCTCGGTCGCGCAACAGCTCGAGCGCGAGGCCGGCATCAGCGTCGAGGTGGTGGATCCCCGCACGCTGCGTCCGCTCGACGAGGAGACGATCCTGAATTCGGTCGCCAAGACCAATCGTCTGGTGATCGTGCACGAGGCCTGGCAGCAGGGCGGCTTCGGGGCCGAGGTGGCGGCGATCGTGGTCGAGAAGGGCTTCGACCATCTCGACGCGCCGATCGTCCGCTGCGGCGCCCTCGACGTGCCGATGCCCTACAATGACGAGCTGGAGCGGGCGGTAATCCCGAGCCAGGAACGGATCGCCGAAGCGATCAAAAGCGTTTTCTAGAAGTTTCGATCGACGTCCCGGGCGGGGGGGGGGCGCCGTCATCCATGACGGCCCGCACCAGAAAGGCTGGTGACATGGTTGAACTGAGCATCCGCCCCTCGGGCGGCGGGGTTGGTGCCTTCGTCGAGGGCATCGATCTGTCGCGCGGCCTGGATCAGGGCCAGGTCGGCACGCTGCGCGAGGGACTCGGCGCCCACGGCGTGCTGTTCTTCCGCGACCAGGCGATCTCGCCCGAGAGCCACGAGGCTTTCGCTGGGTGCTTTGGCGAGATCAACGTCAACCGTTTCTTCACCCCCGTCGAGGGCTATCCCCGCATTGCCCAGGTGCTGACGGACAAGCACCACGAAAAGAACATCGGCGGCGGCTGGCACACCGATCACAGCTACGACCTGGAGCCGGCCATGGGCTCGATCCTGCTGGCCCGCGAGGTGCCGGAGACCGGCGGCGACACCCTCTTCGCCAGCATGTACCGGGCTTACGACACGCTCTCCGACGGCCTGAAGCGCACGCTCGAAGGACTGCGCGCGGAGCATTCCAGCCGCCACGTCTTCGGCCCCGGCGCCAAGGCCACGGAGCCGGACTCGCGTTTCCACAACGCCGAGGAAGCGGTGCAGGACGCGGTCCATCCCGTGGTCATCCGCCACCCGATCAGCGGACGCAAGGCGCTTTACGTCAATCCGGGCTTCACGCTCCGTTTCGAGGGCTGGACGGACGAGGAAAGCCGGCCGCTGCTGGAGATGCTCTACCGCCACGCTCAGCGGCCGGAACACACATACCGTTACTCTTGGGAGGAGGGCTCCATCGCCTTCTGGGACAACCGCGCCACCTGGCACTACGCCCTCGACGACTACCCCGACCAGCGCCGCCTGATGCACCGCGTCACCATCGAAGGCGGACCGCTCGATAGGTGAGGCGGCTCCCGCGGCACGAGGTTCAAATCGCTCGTGCCGGCATTCGACCGCCGCGAAAACGGTGACGATACGTTTACAGTACCGCGCGCAAGGACACCCACCGCCACGTTTTGCCGGTCACCATCAACTGTTCTGGCAAGACGCAAAATCGGGTCCGTCCCGTAGTCGAGGCAACCCCATCCGGACCACTGGTGTCGATAACAATCCGATCCGACCGCGTCTCCGCCACTCGACAGCGAAGATGCCCTGGTCCTGGAAATGCGGCGCCCGAGGCGCGCCCGTCCGCTTCAACGACTGGAGCCTTGCCTCTGAATTGATGCATCCCGCCCGAAGCTTCGATCAGCTCGAACGTGCCCTAACCGGAAAGGCCTTCATCGATAGTCCCGGTGATGGTGATTTCGACGCTCGCCATAAAACGCCTCGCAACCTGCATCGAGAGCCAAGCAGACGGCTCCCGCACGTCGAAATAGGACTCTTGGAAGCCATTGCGGAAAACGCCTCCGTGCGACGCGCCGTGGCTCGCGGCGCATGATGTCGGGAGCACTGGAGAGATGGGTCAATGGCTAGCCGGCCTCATCCCCCGTCGGTATCGCCTCCACCGCCGCGAGGTCGTCGGGGCGGTTGGCGTTGAAGAAGGGATCGCGAGGCTCGGCCGGCCATTCGACCTCGGCGACGCCGCGGCGGGCGGTCCAGAGGTCGATCTTGCGCAGGCCACCTGCCCCGGCGCATCGGCAAGCTCCTCGGCGATGTCGAGGCGCCGGGGGCCGATCATGAAACCCGACGGCCAGCTAGGCCGGTTCCGCACGTTTGGCGTCGACGAGCTGTATGCGCCATCCGTCCGGGTCGCGCATATTGATGGTCGTGCGGCCGGTCGATTCGACATATACCCCGACTCCTCAGAGACCCGAAAAAAGCTCTGGCAATCCGGCCGTTGATCGATTCTTCTCGGGGGCATGATTCGCGGTGGATTTCTGAGTGCCAAGGAGCGGGGGGGCCTGAGGGCGGTGATGGGGCACCCGAGCGAGAGCCATGGGGTGGCCCGGCGGGCGAACGCCGTTCTGCTGCTGGATGACGGCGTGAGCTGTGCCGAGGTGGCGCGGGTGCTCTACCTCGACGACGACACGGTGCGGACTTGGTTCAAGCGCTACCGCGCGGGCGGTCTGGATGAATTGACGCTGTTCGACTGGCCCGGCGGGCCGGGCCATCTGAGCCGGGAGCAAGAGGCGGACCTTTCGGCGCATCTGGGCGAACGGCTTTACCGCGACACGGGCGAGGTGGCGGCGCATATCGCGGCGACCTGGGGGGTGATCTACAGCCATTCCGGCTGCATCAAGCTGATGCATCGCCTGGGCTTCGAATACAAGCGCCCGGAAAGCCTGCCGGCCCAGGCCGACGAGGCCGAGCAGGCCGCCTTCATCGAGGCTTATGACAAGTTGCTCAACGGCCTGGAGGCCGACGAGGTGGTCTACTTCGCCGATGCGGTGCACCCGGAATACCAGTCGCGTCCAGTCCATGGCTGGGTCAAAAAAGGCGACAAGGTGGCGCTGAGGCGGACCTCGGGACGCCAGCGCATCAACCTCCACGGCGCGCTCAATCTGGAGAATTTCCACTGCCCCTTGGTCCAGGCCGAGCGGATCAACGCCGCCTCGACCATCGCGCTGTTCGAGAAGCTGGAGGCCGACAACCCCGGAAAGAAGCGGATCTACGTCTTCGCCGACAATGCCCGCTATCACCATGCCCGCCTGGTCCGACAATGGCTGGAGAGGCCGGGTTGCCGCATCAAGCTGATCTTCCAGCCCGCCTACGCCCCCCACCTCAACGCCATCGAGCGATTATGGGGCGTCATGCATCGCGAGGTGACCTACAACAGGTTCTACGCCAACTTCGACCTCTTCACCAAAGCGATCGATCACTTCTTCAAGCAACGCCTGCCACGAGAGTGGACGACTTGGCGCGACACCATAACCGACAATTTCCGTATCATCTCGCACCGGGATTTTCGGGTTCTGGAGTGATCCGAGTATAGTTGGGTTTTTTGCCATCGATTTTCGTTTGTTTCAGCGCTTCGTTCGCCGCCTTCACGTCATCGACTCGGAAGTCGATGTGGTTGACGCCGATCACCTCTTCACCGGTGGCCTGATGGATTTCGAAAATGGGCTGATTTTCGCCCGGCGCCCGCAGTTCCGCCGATTCCCCGTGGTGGGAGGTGTGCGTCAGCACTTCCATCCCGAGCGTCTCCAGGAATTCGAGGTATTCATCGAAGTCCCGGACGATCAATTCGATATGGTCTATGCCGCGTATCATGGGGTTCTCCTTTTTCTCTGTTCAGCCCCCCGACAGCATCGCCTCCGCCGCCGCGAGGTCGTCGGGGCGGTTGGCGTTGAAGAAGGGGTCGTGGGGGGTGGTCTCCCATTCGACCTCGGCGATGCCGTGGCGGGCGGTCCAGAGGTCAATTTTGCGCAGGCTCTCCTCACCCAAGGCGTGGGCCAGGTCGTCGGCGAGGTCGAGACGCCAGAGGCCGATCACGGGGTGGCTACGGCCGGCCGAGGCGGCGCAGGCGAGCGGCAAGCGTGCCGCCTCAGCCGCCGCACGGAGGCGTGTGACGAGATCCAATGGAATAAACGGCGCGTCGGTCGGGAAGCTGGCGAGCCAGCGGGCCTCGGGGGCATGTCGCAACGCCCAGCGCATCGCCGTCAGAACGCCGGCCAACGGGCCCTGAAAACCCTCCAATTCGTCGGCCGCGACCTCGAGGCCGAATTCGGCGAAGCGCGCTGGATCGCCGTTGGCGTTCAGCAGCAGACGGGCAACCTGGGGCGCGGCGCGCTCGATCACATGGGCGAGGAGCGACCGGCCGGCAAGCGGACGCAGGCACTTGTCACCGCCACCCATGCGGCGCGCCTGGCCACCCGCCAGCAGCACGCCGGCGACGTCGCCGGATCCTTCAGGCGGCATTATCCGCCTCGGCGCCCTTGCGGCGATGGCGCTTGGCTTCCGCCGGCACCTGTGCGGGATCGATGTCGTACTCCAACCGGTCGGCGCCGGCGAGGCAGACGAAGCGCTGCCCCCGCGCCCGGCCGACGAGCGTCAGGTTGGCTTGCCGTGCGAGCTCAACCCCCCAGGCGGTGAAGCCGGAGCGGGAGATCAAGATCGGAATGCGCATCTGTACGCATTTGATCACCATCTCGGAAGTGAGGCGGCCGGTGGTGTAAAACATCTTGCCTTCGGGTCCGACACGGTTCTGGAACATCCAGCCGGCGATCTTGTCGATCGCATTGTGGCGGCCGACATCCTCCATGTAGACCAACGGCCGGTCCTCTTGGCAAAGCACGCAGCCGTGGATGGCGCCGGCGGCGAGATAGAGGCTGGGCGCGGTGTTGATCTTGCGCGTCAGACCATAGAGCCAGGAGGTCTTCAGCACCGCGTCCTCGGCCAGGCGGACGTTCTCGAAGCTCTCCATCACGTCGCCGAAGACCGTGCCCTGGGCACAGCCGGAGGTGAGCGTCTTCTTCTTGAGCTTCTCCTCGAAATCGGTCTCGCGCGCCGTGCGGACCACGACCACCTCCAACTCCTCGTCATGGTCGATGCCGGTGATCTCGTCGTCGGGCGCCAGCATGTTCTGGTTCAACAGGTAACCAACGGCGAGATAATCGGGATGGTCGCCGATCGTCATCATGGTGACGATTTCGCGGGAGTTGAGAAACAGCGTCAGCGGCCGCTCCACCACCACGCGGGTCTCGACCGGGGCACCGGTGTGGTCGACGCCCCGCACCTCTTCGGTCAGGCGCCGATCCTCGGGATCGGGCATCAGGGTGTATTCGTCCATCGCCCGACTATGCGCCAAGGGTGAGGTCGATGCCAATCACCTCGCCTCGACCATCGGAAAGACCATCAGGGGCGCGACGCCAGCGCCATCGAAGAGGCCGCCCATGGATTTCGCCTTCTCCGAGGAACACCAGCAGTTGTGGGAGACCGCCCGCCGCCACGCGGAAGAGGAGATGTGCCCCCTGGTCCGCGAGGCCGACGACGGCGAACGGTTCGCGAAAGACCTGTTTCGCCGATGGCCGGCTTCATGATGCTGGCGGCGCGCACCGCGGCCAAGTTGAAACCGGCCTCGATCAGCCTCTTCATTGTCGAGCTGCCGAACCCGGCGGTCGCCTCCTTGGCCGGATCGAGGGTGCCTATCCGATCATCCTGGAGTGCCTGACCGAGAACCGGGTCGGCGTCGCCGCCAAGGGGCCTACGAAGAGGCGCTGGATGATCTATCACGGTGCTTGGCGAGTCGACCAAGGCACGATCGATCACGAGAGCGCGGCCAAGATCAAACTGTTCGCCAGCGGGGCCGCCTTCCGGGTCACCGATAAGGCGATCCGAGTGCTCGGCGGCGGCGGTATCATGCGCAAGCACGGCGGCGGCCGCCAGCACCACGACGCGCTGGTCTACCTCTTCGCCAAGGGCACCTCGGACGTCCGGCGGAACCTGATTTCCCACGCCATGAAGGACCGGGATCTCCCGCCGTGAAGATTGCCCCGCCGCCCTGTCGGGTGTAGGTCATGTGTTACGGAATTATGTCAATCAATAGCGACGCCCGCAGCCCGGCTTCGGACGCATCGCGGAGGGATCGCCATCGTGGGCGGCAGCGTCATCTTGTTGAACATCGTCGGCGGCGTGGCCCTGCTGATCTGGGGCACGCGAATGGTGCGCACGGGGATCGTCAGGGCCCATGGTGCCGGGCTGCGCCGGGTGCTCGCCGCCAGCACCCGCAACCGGCTGCTCGCCTTCATCGTCGGCATGGGCGCCACGGCGGTGATGCAGAGTTCGACCGCCACCGCGCTTATGGTTGTGTCCTTCGCCTAGCGCGAACTGATCGCGCTCGCCCCGGCGCTCGCCCTGATGCTGGGCGCCGACGTCGGTACCACGCTGGTGGCGCAATTACTCTCCCTCGATCTCGGCTGGCTGTCGCCGGCCCTGATCCTGGCCGGCCTGGTGAGCTTTCTCTCGGCGAGCGGCGGGCGCCGGCGCCATCTCGGCCGCGCGGCAATCGGTCTCGGCCTGATGCTGCTGTCGCTGGACCTGATCGTCCGGGCCTCGACGCCCTTGCGCGAATCGGAAACCTTCATGCTGGTGCTCGGCACCCTCGGCACGGAACCGCTGCTCGCTTTCCTGCTGACGGTCCTGCTCACTTGGCTCGCCCATTCCTCGCTGGCGATCGTCCTGCTGGTGATGTCGCTCGGCCTCGGCGGCGTCATTGGCCTGGATCTGGCGTTGGCCATGGTGTTGGGGGCGAACGTCGGCGGCGCGATCGCGCCCGTGGCAATCCATTTCCGCGCGCCCGCCACAGCACGGCGCGTGCCGCTCGGCAATCTCGCGATGCGGCTGGTCGGCGCCCTGGTGGTCCTGCCGCTGATCCCCTTGGTCATCCCCTGGCTGGCGCTTCTCGAAGGCGATGTCGCGCGGCGCATCGTCGATTTCCACACCGGCTTCAACATCGCCTTGGCGCTGCTGTTCCTGCCGCTGATCGGATCACTCGCGCGGCTGCTGGAGAAACTCCTGCCGGCGGCGCCCGATGCCGAGGATCCGGGCCAGGCACGCTATCTCGACGAGAGCGAACTCGACACCCCCGCCGTGGCGATCGCCTCGGCCGCGCGCGAGACCTTGCGCATGGGCGATCAGGTGGCGGGCATGCTGGAGGGCACGATCGAGGTTTTTCGCCGCAACGATGCCAAGCTGGCGCGCGAAATCGAGGAGACCGACGACATCGTCGACCGCCTGCACGAAAGTATCAAGTTCTACCTGACTCGAATTTCCCGTGGCGAGATGGACGAAGCAGAAAGCCGGAACCACACTGCGGTGCTGACCTTCACCACCAACCTTGAGCATGTCGGCGACATCATCGACAAGAACCTGATGGAACTGGCCGAGAAGAAGATCTCCAGGAGGCTGGCCTTCTCGGCAGACGGCATGGCGGAGATCGAGGCCCTGCATGCCCAGGTCATGCGAAACATGCATCTCGCCTTCAACGTCTTCATGTCAGGCGATGTAAAGCTGGCCCGCCGGCTGCTGGAATCGAAGACGGAACTGAGAGTGGCGGAGCGTGAATCGATGGAGGGCAACTTCGCCCGGATCGGTGAGAGACGGCCCGAGAGCGTGGAGACCAGCGCCATTCACCTGGACGTGATCCGCGACCTTCGGCGGATCAACAACCACCTGACCTCCGTCGCCTACCCGATCCTGGAGGTGGCGGGCGAACTGAGCCAAAGCCGGTTGCGCGCCGCGCCCCGGACGCCCAGTTCCTGATCGCTAGTCGCCGCGCCGGCCGAGCTTCTCCGCCCGCCAGCGCAGCAGCTCCGCCACCGCCATCAGCGAGACCGATATCACGATCAGCAGCGTCGCGATGGCGACGATCGAGGGGTCGAGGTTGTCGCGCAGGCCCGAGAACAGCTGACGCGGCAGGGTGAACTGCGCGGGCGAAGCGATGAAGAGGGCGACAACCACCTCGTCGAAGGAGGTGACGAAGGCGAAGATCGCGCCCGAGATCACGCCCGGCATGATCAACGGCAGGGTCACCTTGAAGAAGGCGCGAAGCGGCGTGAGAACGGCGGCGCAATAATCCCCCACTGAAGCGGCCGGTCGATCCGGCTGCGGCGGACCAAAATGGGACCGCGTATAGCCTTCTGTCAGGGTTGCTCTGACTGGAAGGCGGGGGGGATGTATCGGGTGGAGTTGTACGCACGGGTTCGGCGGGCGTGTCGTGTCGAGGGAATGAGCACCCGCGAGGCCTCGCGGGTGTTCGGGCTGGACCGCAAGACGGTACGCAAGATGCTGTCGTTCTCGGTGCCGCCGGGGTATCGCCGCGGCAAGCCGCCACGGCGGCCGAAGCTGGGTCCGTTCACGGGGATCATCGATCGGATTCTGGAAGACGATCGGACCAGCCACCACAAGCAACGGCACACTGCGAAGCGCATCTTCGACCGCCTCCGGGACGAGTACGGTTTCACGGGCGGCTACACCATCGTGAAGGACTACGTTCGTGAGCAGGGGCTTCGGTCGCGTGAGGTGTTCGTGCCACTCTCCCATTCCCCCGGTCACGCCCAGGCGGACTTCGGCGAAGCGATGGCGGTGATCGGCGGCGCGTTACGGAAGATCCACTTCCTTGCCTTCGACCTTCCCCACAGTGATGGTTGCTTTGTTGCGGCCTATCCGGCGGAGACGACCGAAGCATTCTGCGATGGCCACAACGCGGCGTTTGCCTTCTTCGGCGGCGTCCCCCGATCCATCCTGTACGACAACACCAAGCTGGCGGTTGCCCGGATCCTGGGCGATGGGAAGCGGCAGCGAACGCGCGTCTTCACGGAGCTTCAGTCCCACTATCTGTTCGAGGACAGGTTCGGCCGGCCGGGCAAGGGCAACGACAAGGGCAAGGTCGAGGGACTGGTCGGCTTCATCCGGCGGAACTTCCTGGTCCCCGTCCCGCGTGCCGAGAGCTTCGCGGCCCTCAACGATGCTCTCGCCGAACAGTGCCGCCGGCGCCAGGCGGCGCGGCTGCGGGGCCACAAGGAGACCATCGGCGAGCGTCTCGAGCGGGATCGTCAAGTTCTCTTGCCATTGCCGCCTGCTCCCTATGATGCCTGCGATAAGCGCCCTGGACGGGCGAGTTCGCTGTCGCTGGTGCGTTACCGCGGCAACGACTATTCCGTGCCCGTGGCCTACGGCCACCGTGAGGTGCTCATCCGGGGCTACGTCGATGAGGTGGTGATCAGCTGCGGGGCCGAGGTGATCGCCCGGCACCGCCGGTCCTACGACAGCGAGGACCTGATCTTCGACCCGCTGCATTACCTGCCCTTGATCGAGCAGAAGATCGGCGCCCTCGACCAGGCCGCGCCATTGGCGGGCTGGGACCTGCCCGAGGCCTTCATCACTCTGCGGCGGCTCCTCGAAGCTCGTATGGGCAAGGCAGGCAAGCGCGAGTACGTCCAGGTGCTCCGTCTACTGGAGACCTTCCGGCTCGAGGAGGTCGAGGGTGCGGTCGGCGACGCCCTGCGGCTCGGCGCAATCGGCTTTGATGCGGTGAAGCACCTGGTACTGTGCCGCATCGAGCGGCGGCCGCCCAGGCTCAACCTCGACGTCTATCCGTATCTGCCGCGCGCCCGGGTCGCGATGACGTCCGCCAAGTCGTACATGAGCCTGCTGTCGGGGCTCGGCGCATGACCGACACACCGCAAGTGCTGCTCGCCCACCACCTCAAGACGCTGAAGCTGCCGACCTTCCTGCGCGAGTACGACAAGATCGCCCGGCAGTGCGCCTCGGAAGGCGTCGATCACGTCCGCTACCTGTTGAGACTCGCCGAGCTCGAGCTGATCGACCGCGAGCGCCGCATGGTCGAGCGGCGCATCAAGGCGGCGCGCTTCCCCGTGGTCAAGAGCCTCGACAGCTTCGACTTCAAGGTCATCCCCTCGCTCAACAAGGCGCTGGTCCTGGAGCTGGCCCGCTGCGAGTACATCGAGCGCCGCGAGAACCTCATCGCGCTCGGCAACAGCGGCACCGGCAAGACCCACATCGCCCTCGGTCTCGGCTTGGCGGCCTGCCAGAAGGGCCTCTCGGTCGGCTTCATCACCGCCGCCGCACTGGTCCACGAGCTCATCGAGGCCCGCGATGACAAGCAGCTGCTGAGGTTCCAGAAGAAGCTCGCCACCTACAAGCTTCTGATCGTCGACGAACTCGGCTTCGTGCCGCTGTCGAAGACCGGCGCCGAGCTGTTGTTCGAGGTGTTCAGCCAACGCTACGAGCGGGGCTCGACCCTGGTCACCACCAATCTGCCCTTCGACGAATGGACCGAGGTGTTCGGCTCCGAGCGCCTCACCGGCGCTCTCCTCGACCGCCTCACCCACCACGTCAACATCCTCGAGATGAATGGCGAGAGCTACAGGCTCAACCAGAGCCGCAGGCGTCAAACCCCGACGGCGAACTGAACCGACCACCCAACCCACGCTTGACCCCGTGGGCCCACAGGTCCCTCCCGCGCGCGCCGCCGCGTCGGCCTGTTGAGGGCACGCCGCGTCGCACCCGGGGCCCTCCCATGGACTAGGGGACAAGCCCGCAGCCGCCAAGTGGTCCCTTCTTACACCGCCACGGTGGTCCCTTTTTGCTCCGCCATTGACATGGACCACGTCCCAGGGCAGGTTGCCAGTCTCTTGCATCGCCTTGAGAACTGGGCCAGCCGCCGAGATAGGTGTCTTCCAGCACCTGGATGCCCTTGGAGTCGCCGAACGGCTTGAAGAAGTGCTTGCGCTGCGCGTCCTGGTAGCCCCCACCCCAGGACGCGATGGTGAAGTCGCGGGCCTATACGGCCCCGGCGATCGCCATGCCGGCGAAGGTGGAGGCGATCCCCCAGAGCACGGCGCGTTTCAATGGTGTCATGACGTTCTCTCCCTATGTCGCGGCCTCGATACCGTCGGCGATGGTGCGACCACGACCAATGCAGGGGCGAAGTCTAGCAGCTTCCCCGGCAAGGCCAAGCGGGACGATGGCAATGCGGCACGAGGGGCGCCTCGGGCTGGGCGCCGCCCGCCGCTACCCCACCAACTGGTCCGTACGGCGGGGGACCGGCACGTCGCGGTGGACGTAGACGCCGATCAGGAGACCGAAGCCGATGAGGAGGGCCACCATCGCCGTGCCGCCGTAGGACACGAGCGGCAGCGGTACGCCGACCACCGGGATCAGGCCCGTGACCATGGCGATGTTGATGAAGACGTAGAGGAAGAAGGTAGAGGTGACGCCGATCGCGACCAAGCGGCCGAATTGGCTGCGCGCGCGAAGCGCGATGGCAAAGCCGTAGGCGAGGATGGCGAGGTAGAGCGCGACCAGAACCATGCAGCCGGCCATGCCCAACTCCTCCGCCAGCATAGTGAAGATGAAGTCGGTCTGCTGTTCGGGTAGGAAGCTCAGGTGGCTCTGTGTCCCCTGCATGAAGCCCCGGCCGAAGACGCCGCCGGAGCCAAGCGCTATTTTCGACTGCAGGATATGGTAGCCGGCGCCAAGGGGATCGGCCTCGGGGTTGAGGAAGGTCAGCACCCGCTGGCGCTGATAGTCGTATAGACCATACCGCCAGGCGAAGGGCACGATCACCATGGTTGCGGCCAGCACGGCCGCGAACTTCCAAATCCGGACGCCCGCCTGGAAGAACAACACGACGGCGACGGCGGTGATCAGCAGGGCCGTACCCAGATCCGGCTGGCGCAGCACCAGGACGACCGGGGCGGACACCATCGCCAGCGGCGATACCAGCAGGATGGGACGGCCGATATCTTCATGCGGGATGGCGTTGAAGTAGCGGGCGAGCGCCAGTACCAGGGCGATTTTCATCACCTCCGAGGGTTGCAGTTGAAAGACCACGAGGTCGACCCAACGCCTGGCCCCCATACCGGTGGTGCCCATCACCTCGACCCCGACCAGCAAGACCAGCGCCACGACATAGATCGCGTAGGCGTATCTGAGCCAGAATCGGATATCCACCAGTGCGATGGCGAGCATCGCCACCAGGCCGACCGCGAAGCGGATCATCTGCCGCGAGGCCCAGGGCGAGAAGGAGCCGCTGGCGGCCGAATAAAGCATGGCGAAACCAACCGCCGCCACCAGTGTCACCAGCAGCACCAGCAGCCAGTTGATCTCCAACAGCTTCTGGCCCAGCGTCCGCCTCTCGCCGGCGCGGATGTCGGAACCAAGGCTCATCCGTTCCCTTCCGCCCCGCCGCTTCGGACCGCAAGACGGCCGATGGCGCGTCGGCGCATCGGATCGCGTTGCAGCACCTCGTTCATCAGATCCTTCCCGACCAGGGCGGCCTTGGCGCCCGAGCCGCCATGCTCGAGGATCAGGGAAAGGGCGTAGCGCGGCGCGTCGGCCGGCGCGTAGGCGACGAAGAGGCCATGGTCGCGAAGCTCCCAGGGCGTTTCCTTGGCGAGCTTGCCGCCCTTCATGCGCTCCGCCTTGGTGATCCGACGGACCTGCGCCGTGCCCGTCTTGCCGGCCATCCGCTCGTCGCCCTCGAGCCTGGCCCTGCGGCCGGTGCCGCGCTTGCCGTTCACCACACCGTCCATGCCCTCGCGCACGATCGCCAGATGTCGTTCCGAGAGGCCGAGCGAGGTCGCCTCGCCTTGATCCTCGCCGTCATCGCCGGCCACCTCGCGCAAGAGACGCGGCACGGTCTTGTTGCCCGTGGCAAGGCGCGCCGTCATCACCGCGATCTGCAGCGGCGTCACCAGCAGGTAACCTTGGCCGATCCCGCTGATCAGCGTCTCGCCCTGGAGCCACGGCTTGCCCTTCTTCGCCAGCTTCCAGGCCCGGTTCGGCACCAGGCCGTCCGCCTCGCCCGCGAGCTCGATGCCCAACGCCTCGTCCATTCCGAAGCGCTTGGCCATGTCGGCGATACGGTCTATGCCGATCCGCTTGGCGATCTCGTAGAAATAGACGTCACAGGACTGCGTGATGGCTTCGAGCATGTCGACGTGCCCATGCCCGCCGTAGCGATGGCGCCAACAGTAGAAGGTATGGTTGCCGAGCTTCATCTTGCCGTTGCAGAAGACCCGCTGGCCGCTGCCGACGATGCCCGAGTCGAGCGCGGCCAGCGCCACCACCATTTTGAAGACGGAACCCGGCGGATATTGCCCGGCGATCGCCTTGTTGATGAGGGGTTTCCTCGCATTGTCTCGAAGCGCGCTCCAGGCCTTGGTGCTGAGGCCCCGATTGAATGCGCCCGGGTCGAAACTCGGCGTCGAGGTCATCGCCAGGACCTCGCCCGTGTGCACGTCGAGGACGACGGCCGCCGCGCTCTCTTCCGCCAGGCGGCCATGGATGCGGCGCTGCAGATTGTCGTCCAGGGTCAGCACCACGTCGCGCCCCGGCTCGCCCTCCTGGCGTTTCAGCTCGCGGATCTCCCGGCCGAAGGCGTTGACCTCGACCCGACTGTTGCCCGCCTTGCCACGAAGATCGAGATCAAACGTCCTTTCGGCGCCGTTCTTGCCAATCCGGAAATCAGGGAGCGTCAGCAGCGGATCGCCGGTCAAGTCGGCCTCCGAAACGGCGGCGACATAGCCGACGACATGGGCCATTCGCTCGCCCTGGGGATAGTGGCGGCGCTCGCCCACGTCGGTCCTGACACCCGGCAGGTCGGGGAGGTGAACGTTGATCTTGGCGAAGTCGTTCCATCCAAGATTCTCCACCAGGGTCACCGGCACGAAGGGGTGGCGGCGGTCCATCTCCCGCTCGATCCGGGCGAGCGACGCCTCGTCTAGCGAGAGGAGCCCGCGCAACCTGCCTATCGTCAGGGCTATGTCCTCGGCCTCGTCCGGGTCGAGAAGGACGCGGAAATTCGGCCGGTTGCGCGCGAGTTCGCGGCCGAAGCGATCGAGGATGCGGCCCCGCGGAGGAGGCAGCAGGCGGATTTTGATCCGGTTCTCCTCCGCCAGCATGCGATACTGGTCCGCCTCGATCACTTGCAGGTAATACATCCGGCCGACCAGCGCGCCGAAGAGCGACAACTTGCCGAGACCCAGCAGCGCCGCCCGCCGGGTAAAGGCCTTCTGCCGTTCGCCGTCGCGCTTGTCCATCGCCTCAACCCTCCCCCGGAATCGCCAGCCGGCGCCCGAACCAGCCGAAGAGTTCCGCCAGCAGTGGGTAGGCGGCCAGGGTGATCAGCAGTTGCAGGCCAGCGGCGGCCGGATCGAACAGGTTCAGGTGATAGAGCGAGGCGCCGAACCAGATCAACACCGTCGCCGCCGAGGCGAGCAGGGCAAAGCCGAACCAGGCGACGACGAAGGGCCGGCCGACGAAGGCCCGGCGCTGGCTCATCGTGGCAAATTGCAGCAGAACCAGGATGAGGGCGGAAAGGCCGAGCGGCGTGCCGCCCAGGATATCGGCGACCAGGCCGACGACGAAGGCCACGCCCGCCGACATGATGCGGGGATTGTTGACCGTCCAATAGTAGACGGCGATCAAGCCGAAGGCGGGCAGCAAGCCGCCGTCGATGCCAAAGGGGAGGTGCGACAAGACAATCAGCATTATGGCGATCGCCGCTGGCACCAGGGCACGCAGCCAAGTCAGCGCCTGCGACAAATGGATCATGGCGCGTGCCACCCGGCCGTGGGCGCGTCGCGGCGGCCGCGGCTATTCCAGCGTGCCATCGATCTCCTCCGCCACCGCCGTTTCGTTGCGGATCAGCACGGTGTATTCTAGCCGGTTCCAGTCGACGAAGGGGGTAACGCGGATCTCCCCCTCGGAAATCGAGGCGACGCGGCCAACCGGGAGCCCCGGCGGCAGCAGGCCGCCGTGACCCGAGGTCACCAGCCGGTCGCCGGGGCTGAGAGTCGCATTCTGCGGCAAATAAAGCAGCTTTGGTCGGGCACTGTTGTCGCCCGCCAGGATTGCCCGCATCCGGCTGCCGTCGATCCGGACCGGCACCCGGCTGTTGAGGTCGTTCAGCAGCAGCAGGCGCGAAGTCCGCTCGCCCACCTCGACCACGCGGCCGGCGAGACCGCCTTCCGCCATTGCCGCTTGGCCGGCGACGACGCCGTCACGCGCGCCGGCGGCAATGATCAGGGTGCGCACGAACGGGCCGCCCGTATCGGCGATGATTCGCCCCGTGACGAAGGTGCCCCTGGACTCCGGCCGGAGGTTGAGCTGGGCCCGCAGCACCGCGTTTTCCCGCTCGAGGCGGCTTGCGATCTCCTGCCAGTTGGACAATCGTTCGAGATCGCGGCGCAGTCGCTCGTTGTCCCGCTGCAGGCTCCACAAGTCGGAGACGGTGTCGACCGCGTCGCCCAAGGTCTCCAGCGGGCGTTCCAGCACGATGAGCACAGGGGAGAGGAAATCGGTCATAGCGGCCCGCAGGCGCATTGCCGCGTCGTTGTTCGCCTTGCCGATGACCAGTAGGAGTACCGCAGTCGACAGCAACACCAGATAGAACGGACGCTGAACCACGACACGGGCCGGGTCCGACCATCTCACGATCCGGCCGTGCCTCGGCCTCACCGCAGCGATCCTCGCTTCTTAGCCCCTTCGCCGACAGCCTCGCCCCGGGACCTCAATAGGCCGCGTCAAAAATGTCGCGGTCGCGGAAATTCTTCATATCCTCCAGCACCCGGCCAGTGCCAAGAGCGACGCAGGAAAGCGGTTCGTCGGCGATCGAGACCGGCAGGCCCGTCGCATTCCTCAACACGACGTCGAGGTTGCCCAAGAGCGCGCCGCCGCCGGTGAGCACGATGCCCTTGTCGACAATATCGGCGGCCAGCTCCGGCGCCGTGTGCTCCAGCGCCACCTTCACCGCCTCGACGATCTGGCCGACCGGCTCCGCCATGCTTTCGGCGACCTGGCGCTGGGTGATGGAGATCTCCTTAGGCACGCCGTTCATCATGTCGCGGCCCTTGATGTTCATCTGCTTGCCGTTACCGTCGTCGGGCGGGCAGGCCGAGCCGATCTCGTGCTTGATTCGCTCCGCCGTCGCTTCGCCGATCAGCAGGTTATGACTGCGGCGGATGTAGGCGATGATCGCCTCGTCCATCTTGTCGCCACCGACCCGGACCGAGCACGAATAGACGATGCCGCCAAGCGAGAGCACCGCCACCTCGGTGGTGCCGCCGCCGATGTCGACGATCATGGACCCCGTCGGCTCGGTCACCGGCAGGCCGGCGCCGATCGCCGCCGCCATCGGCTCCTCGATCAGGTAGACGCGGCGGGCACCGGCGCTTTCGGCCGATTCCTGAATGGCGCGCCGCTCCACCGCCGTCGAGCCCGAGGGCACGCAGACGACCACCATGGGCGAATTGAAGGCGCGCCGGTTGTGCACCTTGCGGAAGAAATGCTTGATCATTTCCTCCGCCACCTCGAAGTCGGCGATCACGCCGTCGCGCAGTGGCCGGATGGCCTCGATGTTGCCTGGTGTGCGTCCGAGCATCATCTTGGCCTCGTCGCCCACCGCCTGGACCGTCTTCTTGCCGCGCCGGTTGGTGATGGCGACGACCGAGGGCTCGTTCAGAACGATCCCGCGTCCACGAACGTAGACGAGGGTGTTCGCCGTCCCGAGGTCGATCGCCATATCAGCGGACATCAGTCCGAAAAGCTTGGAGAACACGCTGTCCGCACCTCCGTATCGGGATTCATTCCATCACGTCGGCCCCGCCCAGCACCGTTGGACGCCGTCCGGCTTCGTTCCCGTTACACGAGCCGGTCGTTGCCCGCTCCACTCTTGAGCCGACGAATCTCCACGACGCGGAATACCGTCACAAACAATAACATACTTCTGGCATTTCACGTCGTTCCGCAAACATTTTTGTCCGCGAGAACGCTAAAATGCCAGATATTAGTTAACAAGAAATTAATTCTTGTCCTTGTCGACCAATCGATTCTCGGCGATCCACGGCATCATCGCGCGCAACCGTTCACCGACTTCCTCGCACGGGTGTTCCGTCGCCCGGCGGCGCATCGCCTTGAAACTCGGCTGGCTGACCTTGTTCTCCAGCATCCAGGTCCGCGCGAACTCACCCGACTGGATGTTCTCCAGCGCCGCCTTCATGTTGGCCTTGACGTGATCGTCGATGATCCGGGGGCCCATCAGGTATTCGCCGTATTCGGCTGTGTTGGAGACCGAGTAGTTCATATTGGCGATGCCACCCTCGTAGATAAGGTCGACGATCAGCTTCATCTCGTGGATGCACTCGAAATAGGCCATCTCGGGCGCGTAGCCGGCCTCGACCAGGGTCTCGTAGCCCGCCTTCATCAGCTCGCAGACGCCACCGCAGAGCACGGTCTGCTCGCCGAACAGATCACTTTCGCACTCCTCGCGGAAGCTGGTCTCGATGGTGCCGGCCCGGCCGCCGCCGATCGCGCTCGAATAGCTGAGGCCGATCTCGTGCGCGTTGCCGGTCGCGTTCTGGTGCACCGCCAGCAGGCAGGGGACACCGGCGCCCCGGACGTATTCCGAACGCACGGTATGGCCCGGGCCCTTGGGCGCGATCATGAAGACGTCCATATCGGCTCGCGGCTCGATCAGGTTGAAGTGAATCGCGAGGCCGTGAGCAAACGCCATCGCCGCGCCCTCGCGCATGTTGTCGCGAAGCTCGTCCGTCCAGAGATCGGCCTGGCCCTCGTCGGGTGTCAGCACCATGACGACGTCGCCCCAGGCCGCGGCCTCGGGCACGCTCATGACCTTGAAGCCGGCGGCCTCCGCCTTGCCGGCGCTGGAAGAGCCGGGGCGAAGGGCCACGACGACATCCGGCACGCCCGATTCCTTCAGGTTGTTGGCGTGGGCATGGCCCTGGCTGCCGTAGCCCAGGATGGCCACCTTCTTGCCCTTGATCAGGTTCACGTCGGCGTCGCGATCATAATAAACGCGCATGTTCGGTCCTCTCATCGCTATTCGTTGTTGCTCGCCGCCCCACCTCCGGGACGACTGTTCCCCACCCCGCGCTCCCTGTATGGGAGGCGGATCGTGACTACATTTCCTCGGCTCCCCGCCCGATGGCGACCACGCCGGTGCGCGAGACCTCCACCAGGCCCAAGGGACCCATCAGATCGATGAAGGCGTCGATCTTGGAGGAGGAGCCCGTCATCTCGAAGACAAAACTGCGATTGGTCGAGTCCACCGCGCGGGCGCGGAAGATATCGGCGATTCGCAGGCTTTCGATCCGATCCTCGCCCCGCCCCGCCACCTTGATTAGCGCCATCTCGCGCTCGACGGAAGGTCCGTCCAGGGTGAGGTCGGTGACCCGGTGCACCGGTACTAGGCGATCAAGCTGGGCCTTGATCTGCTCGATCACCATGGCCGTGCCGGCGGTGACGACGGTGATTCGCGACAGCGCGTTGGCCTCGTCCACTTCGGCGACCGTCAGGCTCTCGATGTTGTAGCCGCGGCCTGAAAACAAGCCGATGACGCGCGCCAGCACGCCCGGCTCGTTGTCGACGAGAACGGCGATGGTGTGCCGCTGTTCATCGTGATTCGTCGTCACGACGACGCCCCCTGCCCGCCGGGATCCGAACTCAGACCAGCGCCATCCCGGCGTCGGTGACGCCCGGCTGGTCGGAGGCGGCGCTGGTCGGAAGGATCATCTCGTTGTGTGGCGCGCCGGAGGGCACCATCGGGAGACAGTTCTCCTCCTTTTCCACCAGAATGTCGGCGATCACCGGCTGATCGCTTTCGATCATCTGGCGGATGACATCGTCCAGCTCATCGACCTTGGTCGCGCGCAAACCGACACCGCCGAAACTCTCGGCCAACTTGACGAAGTCGGGAAGCGCGGCGACATAACTTTCGGCATAGCGCGCGCCGTGCAGCAGCTCCTGCCACTGGCGGACCATGCCCATCCATTGGTTGTTGAGGATGAAGACCTTCACCGGCAGGGAATATTGCCGAGCCGTCGACATCTCCTGGATGTTCATCAGGATCGAGGCCTCGCCCGCGACGTCGATCACCAGGGCGTCGGGGTGCGCGATCTGCACGCCGATCGCCGCCGGCAGGCCGTAGCCCATGGTGCCGAGCCCGCCCGAAGTCATCCAGCGATTCGGTTCGTCGAACTTCAAATACTGCGCCGCCCACATCTGGTGTTGACCCACTTCGGTGGTGAAGTAGGTCTTTCGGCCCGCGGTGAGTTCCCGCAACCGCTCGATCGCACGCTGCGGTTTGATGACCTCCTCGCCCTGCTGGTAGGCGAGGCAGTCGCGGGCGCGCCAGCCCTCGATCTGGCTCCACCACGCACCGATCGCATCGGCGTCGGCCCGCAGATCCTCGCCCTCCCAGATCGAGAGCATCGCCTCCAGTATCCGGCCCGCGTCGCCGATGATCGGCACATCAACCATCACGTTCTTGTTGATCGAGGAGGGATCGATGTCGATATGGATCTTGGTCGAATTCGGGCTGAAGGCGTCCAGCCGGCCAGTCACCCGATCGTCGAAGCGGGCGCCCACGCAGATCATCAGATCACAGCCGTGCATCGTCAGGTTGGCTTCATAGGTCCCGTGCATGCCGAGCATGCCGAGAAACTGGGAATCCGAGGCCGGAAAGGCGCCGAGGCCCATCAGCGTGCTGGTGATCGGGAAGCCGGTCTTCTTGACCATGCGGCGCAAGCTTCGCGAGGCGCCGGGGCCGGCGTTGATGACTCCGCCGCCCGTGTAGAAGATCGGTCGCTTGGCCGCCGCCATAAGCTCCACCGCGCGGCGGATTTGCCTGCCGTCGCCCTCCACCCGGGGACGGTAGGATTTGTGCTGGACTTCGGCCGGGGGCTGGTAGGTGCCCTCGGCGATGCAGACATCCTTCGGCAAATCGACCACCACGGGGCCGGGACGGCCGTTAGTCGCCACGTGGAAGGCCTCGTGAATGATCCGCGCCACGTCGTCCGTCCGCTTCACCAGATAGTTGTGCTTGGTGCAGGGCCGGGTGATGCCGACGGTGTCTGCCTCCTGGAAGGCGTCATTGCCAATCATGTGGGTCGGCACCTGGCCGGTGAGGCAGATGACGGGGATCGAGTCCATCAGCGCATCCGTGAGGCCGGTGACCGCGTTGGTGGCACCCGGACCGGAGGTCACCAGCACCACGCCGGGCTTGCCGGTGGAACGGGCATAGCCCTCGGCCGCGTGGACCGCGCCGCCTTCCTGGCGGACGAGGACGTGGCGGACCGAATTCTGCTTGAAAAGGGCGTCATAGATCGGCAGGACCGCGCCACCGGGATAGCCGAAGATAACCTCGACCCCTTGGTCAACCAGGGCCTTGATGATGATTTCGGCGCCCGTCATGCGCTCGGCCGCGCTGTCCTCGCCGCTTTTCGCGGCATCGTCGGTCAGGGTCATCCCACCCACTCCTCGGCCCCGCCGGGCGTCGCTCCACACGCCACGCGTCACGGGGATTGGTTGCGTCCGCGATCCAAAGATTGGGCCCACGAACAAAGCGCCCGCGTCGCGGACCTCTTGCCCCGGGCCGAAAAGCCTGGAAAACACTGGCGCGCGCGCGGACGAACGGGCGGAACATAGTGGGTCACCTGGAGTCGGTCAACAAAAATCGACTTACAATCGGAAAGGTTTTGTCATAAAAACTTTCTGATTCTTGCGCTGTTATGGTATTCCACGCATGCATCTTGTTTCTCTGCCAGGTCATCTGCCGCTTGGCATAGCGCCGGCTGGCCTGCTTGGCGCCCGCGACGGCACTCCCCAAGTCGACCTCACCCGCCACATGCGCCATCAGCTCGCGTAAGCCGACCGCCTTCATCACCGGCAGCTCCGGCGAGAGGGCCAGCGCGTGGAAGGCACGGACCTCGTCCATCACGCCGTCCGCCAGCATGCCGTCGAAGCGCCGTTCGATCCGCCCATAGAGAGTATCGCGCGGCATATCGAGCGTCAGACCCAGCCAGGGCAGGCCGAGCGGCGGGGTCGGCTCGCGCCGCCAAGCGGAGAGCGGCCGCCCTGTCGCCTCCAGCACTTCGAGCGCGCGCAGCAGGCGTTGGGGGTCGCTGGCCGGCACGCGCGCCGCCGTCTCGGGATCGCGTTCGGCGAGTTCGGCGTGAATTCCGGCCGCGCCGTCCGCCGCCAGCCGCGCCCTCGCCGCGCGGCGCACGGCCTCCGATACCTGAGGCACCCGCGCCAATCCCTCGGTCAAAGCCATGAAATAGAGGCCGGTGCCGCCGACCAGAATCGGTACACGGCTGGCGGCGTGCGCGGCCTCGATCGCCGCCAGCGCGGCGCGGCGCCAGCGGCCCGCGGAACCCGCCTCCCCCGCCATCCAAACGCCATAGAGCCGGTGCGGCCGGCACGCCTCCTCCGCCGGGCTCGGCCGGGCGGTGACGACGCGGAGTTCGCGGTAGACCTGCATGCTGTCGGCATTGATGATCTCGCCATTGATCACCTCGGCGAGTCTGAGCGCAAGGGCCGACTTGCCGCAGGCGGTCGGCCCGGCTATCAGGATCAGGCGTTTGTCCATCGTCTCGGCCGTCCTCGGCGTGCCCGGGCGGTTGGGTCCCCTGAATTCGCTCACCGAACGAGGTCCGCCGGGCACCCGAGATGAAACACGTCCTGACACTGATCGGCAAGCCGTTGCCGGAGACCCTCGTCGCCCGCCTGGCGGAGATCGCCGGCGCCGACCCGATGCCCCAGTGGCTGGCGGCGGGCGAGGCCGCGGACCTCATGCTTCCCGGCCCGCCGCCCGACGGCCTGGAGGCGCGACTGCGGCGGGCGATCGGCGGGGCGCCGGTAGACCTTGCGCTGCAGCCGGCCGAGGGGCGGCGGCGGCGCCTGCTGATCGCCGACATGGACTCGACCTTCATCACCGTCGAGTGCATCGACGAGATGGCCGCAGCCTTCGGCATCGGCGATGCCATCGCGGAGATCACCCGGCGCGCCATGCGGGGTGAGCTGGATTTCGCCCATGCCCTGAAGGAGCGGGTGGCGATGTTGGCCGGCTTCGCGATCGCCGACCTGGAGGTGGTCTGGCGGGAGCGGGTGGCGCTGACGCCGGGCGGGCGCGTGCTGGTCCAGACCATGCGAGCCCACGGTGCCGTTACCGCGCTCGTCTCGGGCGGCTTCGATTTCTTCACCGGCCGGGTCCGCGAGGCCATCGGCTTCGACCTGGACCTCGCCAACGGTTTGGTGGTGGCGGACGGCCGGCTGACGGGCGAGGTGGTGGAGCCCATCCTTGGCGCCGACGCCAAGCGCGAAACACTGTGTCGTCTGCTCAGCCAACATAACCTGACACCCGAGGCCGCGCTCGCCGTCGGAGACGGCGCAAACGACGCCGCGATGATCCGCGCCGCCGGCCTCGGCGTCGCCTACCACGCCAAACCGGTGCTGGCGTCGGCGGCCGATGTCCGCGTCGAGCACGCCGACCTCACGGCCCTGCTGCATATTCAGGGCTACCGAAAGGCGGAGTTCGCGACCTGAACCGCGTCGCTCCGGGTGTCGTCGTCGTCGGCGCCGTGGCGATCAGGCACCGTCGTCGCCGATCTGCGCCCGATGCCGGAGCAGATGGTCGGCCAGCACGCACGCCACCATCGCCTCGCCCACCGGGACCGCGCGGATGCCGACGCAAGGGTCGTGGCGGCCCGTGGTGCGGATCTCGGTCTCGTTGCCGTCGCGATCGATCGTGCGGCGCGGCGTCAGGATCGAGGAGGTGGGCTTCACGGCAAAGCGGGCGACGATGTCCTGGCCGGTCGAGATGCCGCCGAGGATGCCGCCGGCGTTATTCGACAAGAAGCCCACTTCACCCTCCTCGCTGCGCATCTCGTCGGCGTTGGCCTCGCCCGTGAGGGACGCCGCCCCGAAGCCGGCGCCGATCTCGACGCCCTTCACGGCGTTGATGCTCATCAGCGCCCCCGCCAAGTCAGCGTCGAGCTTGCCGTAAATCGGCGCGCCGAGGCCCGTCGGCGCGCCGCTCGCGCGGACCTCGATCACCGCGCCGACGGAGGATCCAGCCTTGCGAACGGCGTCGAGATAGTCCTCCCATTCGGCTGCCATGGCCTTGTCTGGACACCGGAACGCGTTTTTCGGCACTTCGTCCCAGTCCCAGTTGGCACGGTCGATCGGTTTCTCGCCGATCCGGACCAGGGCGCCCTGGATGGAGACGCCCGAGCCCAGCACGATCCGGGCGACGGCGCCGGCGGCGACGCGGTTCGCCGTCTCGCGCGCCGAGGAACGCCCGCCGCCGCGATGGTCGCGGATGCCGTACTTCCGGTCGTAGGTGTAATCGGCATGGCCCGGGCGGTAGCTGCCGGCGATGTTGCGATAGTCCTGGGAGCGGGCGTCGACGTTCTCGATCTGGAGCGAAATCGGCGTCCCGGTTGTCAGCCCGTCGAAGACGCCGGAGAGGATACGGACCTGGTCCGGCTCGCGCCGCTGCGTCACGTGCCGCGAGGTGCCGGGCCGGCGCAGGTCGAGCCACTTCTGGATGTCGGCTTCGGCGAGCGGCAGGCGCGGCGGCGTGCCGTCGACCACGCAGCCGATCGCCGGCCCGTGGCTCTCGCCCCAGGTGGTGACCCGAAAGATATGTCCGAAGGTATTGTGCGACATGGGTGCTCGGACCCTCCGGCGGGCGCCGCTCTAGTGGTTACCGTCGTAAGTCCCGTCATCCACGATGGCCATGACTATACCGTCGCGATGTCGGGCGCGTCGGCGGCCTTCATGCCGATGACGTGATAGCCGCTGTCGACGTGATGCACCTCGCCCGTGACTCCGCTGGAAAGATCGCTCAACAGGTAGAGTGCGGCACCCCCCACTTCGTCGGTGCTGGTGTTGCGGCGTAGCGGCGAGTTGTACTCGTTCCACTTCAGGATATAGCGGAAATCGCCGATTCCCGAGGCGGCGAGGGTACGAATCGGCCCGGCCGAGATGGCGTTCACCCGGATGCCGTCGGCGCCGAGGTCGGCCGCCAGGTATTTGACGCTCGCCTCCAACGCCGCCTTGGCCACACCCATGACGTTGTAGTGCGGCACCACCTTTTCAGCGCCGTAATAGGTGAGCGTCACCAGGCTGCCGCCCTCCGTCATCAGCGCCGCCGCGCGCCGCGCCACGGCGGTAAAGGAGTAGCAAGAAACATCCAGCGACATGATGAAGTTGTCCGCCGTGGCGTCGACGTAGCGGCCCTTCAGCTGCTCCTTGTCGGAAAAGGCGATGGCATGCACCACGAAGTCCAGCCCGCCCCAGGCCTTTTCGATCTCGGCGAAGGCGGCGTCCATACTGGCGTCATCCGTGACATCACATTCCATCACCAGGTCGGCGCCGAGCGAGGCGGCAAGCGGCAGGACCCGTTTTCCCAGCGCCTCGCCCTGATAGGTGAAGGCGAGGTCGGCGCCCGCCTCGGCCGCCCGCTTGGCGATGCCCCAGGCGATCGAACGATCGTTGGCGACGCCCATGATGAGGCCGCGTTTGCCGGCGAGGATCTCCTGCGGCTCGCTCATTGCGATCTCCGTTAGCGCTTTAGGTTCAATGACTTGGAGCATCCTACACGAATGGCGCTCAAGGTCAATCGGGCTCCGGCGCGCGCAAGATCATGGCATTGATCTCGGCGCCAAGAACGAAGATCACCGCCAGGATGTAGAAGAACAGCAGGGTGACGATGACGCCGCCGAGGCTACCGTAGGTCACCGTGTAGTCGCCAAACCTTTCGAGATAGAGCGAGAAGAACGTCGCCGCCAGCAGTCAGAGGACGAGAACGGCAAAAGCGCCCGGAAAAACACCCCGCGCGCGCGGGCGCCGGGCCGGCAGGATGAAATAAATGGCGGAGACGGCGACGACGATCAGCAGTGCGCCGGCCGAATAGCGGACCACCACCCAGGCGACGCCGAGCCCCTGGGGCAGGGCGAGCAGCGCCTCCAATTCCCCCCAGACGATAGGCCCCAACACCAGGGTCAGCATGGCAACGATGAAACAGGCCGCCGCGACGATCACCAGCAGCACGCTTTCGAGCCGGCTGCGCCAGAGCGGCCGCCGCCGCCGGACGCCATAGGCCCGGTCGAGGGCACCCCGAACCGCCTCCAGGCCCGTGGAGGCGGTCCAGAGACTGAGCACGATGCCGACGGTCAGCAGTTCGCCCCGCGTGTCCTGGACCACCTCGATGATCGGCACGCTCAATACCTCCGAGACCTCCTCTGGGATATTGTCGAGCAGGAAGACCACGAATTCGATGCCGAGCTCGGTCTGGCCGAAGAAGCCGGCGAGGGCGGTGAGAAAGATCAGGAAGGGGAAGATCGACAGCAGGCCGAAGAAGGCGAGGTGACCGGCCACTACATGGCCCTCGTTGGCGAAGAAGCGTTGAAGGGCATCGCGTAGGCCGCGCGCCACGCGGAGCGCGATCGGGCAGCGGACCGCTTCCGGCGCATCCTCGCTCATCGCCGCGCCCGACCGCCCGGGCCCGCTATTCGAGACCGGCCTTGCGGCGGACGTCGTAGGGATGCTCGTCGCGCCAGCGTTTCGCGAGCGTTTCGACGCCCTCGGCGGGCGCGTCGGGCAGGACGATCTCGAGAGTGACGATCTGATCGCCCTTGCCGCCCTCGCCGTCGATGCCGCGCCCCTTGAGGCGGAGCTTGCGACCGCCGGTGGAACCCTTCGGCACCGAGAGCTGGACCGGGCCGTGGATCGTGGGCACCGAGATGCGCGCGCCGAGCACCGCCTCGTAGACGGTGACGGGGAGGGTCAAGCGCACTTCGTTGCCAGCCCGGGCGAAGTAGGCATGCGGGCGGATCGTGACCTCGACCAAGGCATCTCCCGCCGGCGTGCCGATCGGGCCCGGATTGCCCTGGCCCTTCAGCCGGATCGATCTGCCCTCCTCGATCCCGGCCGGAATTCGCACGTCGAGCGTCTTGCCGGTCGGAAGGCTAATCCGGCGCGTGGTGCCGAGGGCCGCGTCGAGGAAATCCACGGTGATCTTGAACTTCCGATCCTCGCCCCTGGTCGGAGGTGCGCCGCCCGCCCGCCGACCGCGGCCGAAGAACTCGCGGATGACGTCCTCGGCGCCGGCGCCGCCGAAATCGAAGCGGAAACCGCCGGGACCCGCGCCGGGGCCCGTGCCGCCGCCCGGCCGGCCGCCCGCGTATTCGTAGCGGAAATGGGTCTTCTCTTGGCCGCCGGCGTCGATCTCGCCGCGATCGTAGCGGCCGCGCTGCTCGGCATCGCCGAGGATCGCATAGGCGGCCGCGACCTCCTTGAAGCGCTCGGCCACCTCGGGATCGTTGTCGTTGACGTCGGGGTGAAGCTGTTTGGCGAGACGACGGTAAGCGCTCTTGATCTCGTCGTCGCTCGCCGCCCGGGCGAGGCCCAACACCTCGTAGGGATCACGCATGGAAAAAATACCCTCCTCGCCCCGGCCCCATGGCGAGATGCGACCGTCATTGTCCAGATGGGCGCGCGGCCCAAGTATTGTAAGACCGGATGCCCTTTCCGGCCAGCGTGGCGGATTTGAGCTTCCACCCGGTATTCTGGCTGGCGGAGAGGTGGCCGGGCGACTCGGATCGAACGTGACCCGCTTTAGTGCCTCAGACGCGACCGCCGGTCCCTCAGCAGGCTCCGAGCGTGGCGGCGCTCCGCTTCGCCCATGGCGTCGAGCACGTCCCACTGAGCGCGCCGCGCCTCGGGATGACCGTTCTCGGCGGCAAGCGCCAGCCAGACATAGGCCTCCGCGCGGTTGTCGTCGCCCGTGCTCTCGGCATGCATGTGTCCGAGGCGGTATTGCGCGTCGACAACGCCGTCGAGCGCCAGCGGCTCCAGGATCCGCCGGGCGCCGGCGAGGTCGCCAGTGTTGAAGATTAGCATGGCTTCGGCCAACCGTTTGCGCTCCCGGCGCCGCGCGGCCCCGACCGGGTCCTCGGGCGCGGGCGTTTCGAGGCGCGCGACCTCCTCGCCCAACCGCTTGGCCTCCCTCGCCGCCGCTCCGTTCTCGGTCCGCTTGCCTTCGTCGCCGAGCGTAGCTTCGCCATGCGCCCGACCGGGTGCCGGCAGCGCGCGGGCCGGCTTGCCGTCCCGCGCCGCTTTCTCGGCGCCGAGCGCACGGGCGGAAACCGGGACGGAAGCCTCGTCGGTTTCCGATTCGGTCCTCGCGGCCTCATCGTCGGGCGACGACGACGAGGCGGCGCGAAGCCGTCGGATCCGTTCGCGCGCGCCCCGATGCCCACCCTTGGCCGCGATCTTCAGCCAGGCGACGCCTCGGACCCGATCGAGCGGCACGCCGTCGCCGCGAAGATAGAGGCGGGCCAGATTGTATTGCGCCAGGACATGGCCCTGGAGGGCCGCCTGCTCCAGCCAGTAGGCCGCCGTGGCCGGATCGCGCGTCACGCCTTGCGCGCGAAGCTGCATCATCGCCAGGTTGACCTGCGCGCCCGCGAGGGCGGCGTTGGCGGCGCGTTCGTACCATTCGGCGGCGGTGGCGAAACTCTGTTCCACCCCCCGGCCGAAGCGGAACAGATGACCGAGGTTGCGCTGCGCCGCCGGATCGCCGCCCCGCGCCAGAGGCAGCCAGGCCTGGTAGGCCCCCTCGTAGTCGCCTGCGTCATAGGCCAGGACACCCGCCTTGAAATCCGCGCGGACGGGGGGGGCCAGCACGACGATCAGAGCGAGAGCGACGAGGGCGAGGCGCATCGACATGGGCCGAACATAGCATGCGCCGGGAGCGAGGGTGATCGGGCGATTCTGATCAAACCCAGCCCATGCTAACTTGGCTTTTTGCCGCCATCCAGGCGCGTCTCGTCGGTGCCGAGCGCGTCCGCGAGCCGTGTGGTGGCACTACCGGGGGGGCGAGGGCGGGGCTGGCTTTCGGCCGGCGCCCAAGCGGTGAGATAGAGCACCTCGAACTCGACCTCCGCGCCGCCGCCCTCGGCCGCCAGGATTTCCGCCGCGCGGGCAATCACCCGCCGGCTGGCAAGGCCCCGGGGCCCTTCGACCAGGGCGCTGCTCTCGCCCATGCCGCGCAGATCGTGGAAGAGCGTCAAGGGCTCGCGGTAGGTGACGGCGATCCGGTCCCGGTCAACCACGGGCAGCGCGAAGCCCGCGCGCTGCAAGAGCGCTCCGGCGTCTCGGAGTTCGACGAAAGGGGAGACGCGCGGCGCGGCACCGCCCCGGATCTCGCTCTCCGCCAGCAACAGCGCGCGGCGGAGCGGCCCGAGGGTTTCGGCGCCGGGAAGGGCCGCCAGGAACAGGCCGTCCGGTTTCAACGCCCAGCGGATCTGCAGGAGCGTCCCCGGCAGATCGTTCACCCAGTGGAGCGAGAAATTGGAGACCACGAGGTCAAGGCTCGCCTCGGCGAAGGGAATCGCCTCCTCGTCCATCACCAGGCGCGGAGCCGGCGCGCGCCTCGCCATGGCCAGAGCGAGGTCGGCACTGACCAGACGGTCGACGCGGCCCAGCGGCGAGAGCACCCGAGCGAGCTCGCCGCGATGGCAACCAAGGTCGGCGCCCAGGGCGAAACGCCGGTTGACGTCGCAAAGCCGGTCGGCCAGCCGCGCCGCCACCTCGACGAAGAGGAAGTCGTACGCCTCCAGACCGGCCGCGTGCCTCTCGCGGCGGCGGCGCAGCAGGCGGCGATCGAAGGGCAGATGGGGCAAGGCGGCCATGGTCTCCGTCGCGATCCTCTTCGGGTGGCGCATTTTGACAGCCGGCGGGCCCGGAGTCATAACCCGATGATGGCCCTTGGAGAGAGAACGGAAGCGGCTCCGGTTCGCGCGCGTTTCGCCGCCGCCATGACGCGGGTGCTGGATTTTGCCCTGCCGCCCTGCTGCCTCGGCTGCCAGGCCCCGGTTGCCAAGCAGGGCGGCCTCTGCGCCGAATGCTGGCGCGCCATCCATTTCATCGGCGCCCCCCTGTGCCGGATCTGCGGTTATCCCTTTCCCCACGACGCCGGGCTGGACGCGGTCTGCGGCGCCTGTACGCGAAAGCCCCCCGCCTTCCACCGGGCGCGGGCGGCGATGGCCTATGACGAGGCGTCGCGTCATCTGTTGCTGGCCTTCAAGCATGGCGACCGAACCGATTCGGCCGCGCCCTTCGGTGAGTGGCTCGCCCGCGTCGGCGACGAACAGCTTACGGCCGTCGACATCGTCGTGCCCGTGCCGCTCCACCAGCGGCGGCTCTGGCGGCGGCCCTACAACCAGTCGGCGCTACTCGCGTGGGCGCTCGGCCGGCGGAGCGGCGTAGAGGTGATCCCGAATCTCCTGCGCCGGCGGCGCGCAACGCGCTCGCAGCAGGGCCTGAATCCCTCGGAGCGTCGGCGGAACCTGGCGGGCGCGTTCGACGTCCACCCCCGCCACCGGGCTCGCCTCGAGGGCACGGCCGTGCTGCTGGTCGACGACGTGCTGACGACGGGTGCCACGCTCGAGGCCTGCGCGCGGGAGCTGAGGCGTGCCGGCGCGGCGCGGATCGAGGCCTTGACCCTGGCCCGGGTTGTACGCCCGGGCGGTTGATCTAAATTACCCGCGGGGCCTGGAGCGGACGAGCGGGCGAAAAGGACGGAATACAATGCTGGAGATCAAAATCTACACCTCCATGTTTTGCGGTTACTGCGCACGGGCGAAGCAGTTGCTGGGCCGGAAGGGCGCCCCATTCGAGGAAATCGACATCGGCTTCACCCCGGGCGCCAGGGAGGAAATGATGCGTCGCGCCTCGGGCCGGCACAGCGTGCCGCAGATCTTCATCGGTGAGCGTCATGTCGGCGGCTTCGACGATCTCTGGGCCTTGGATCGCGCGGGCGGGCTGGATCCGTTGCTCGCCGGCGATGGCGAGGGGACCAAGGCATGAGCACGTTCAAGGTCGCTTGCCTGCAGGTCACCACCAGCGACGACATGGCGGCCAATATCGAGATGGTGGCGGATATGACGCGCCGCGCCCGCGACGAGGGCGCCGACTTCGTCACCACGCCCGAGAACGTCTCGCTAATGGACCGAGGGGCGGCCGTCCGCGCCCAAGCGGTCGACGAGGCCGCGCATCCGGCCCGCCTCGCCTTTGCCGAACTGGCGGCGGAAACCGGGGTTTGGTTCCTCGCCGGCTCCATCGCCTGCGCGGCCGAGGATGGGCGGATGGCGAACCGTTCACTGCTGTTCGATCCCTCGGGCGCCCTGGTGCGGCGCTACGACAAAATGCACATGTTCGACGTCAGCCTGCCGGACGGCGAAAGCTACCGGGAAAGCCGCAATTACCGGCCGGGAAGCGATACGGCGCTGGCGCAATTGCCCTGGGGCGTGCTCGGCATGACCGTCTGCTACGACATGCGCTTCCCCCAGCTCTACCGGGCGCTGGCGCGCGCCGGGGCGGATTTTCTGACCGTGCCCTCGGCTTTCACCCGCGTCACCGGCCGGGCCCATTGGGAGGTTCTGCTCCGCGCCCGGGCGATCGAGACGGGCTGCTTCGTCATCGCGCCCGCGCAGACCGGCGTGCATGCCCAGGAGCGCAAGACCCATGGTCATTCGCTCGTCGTGGCGCCCTGGGGCGAGGTGCTGCTCGAGGCGGGCGAGGAGGTCGGCGTCTTCCACGCCGAGATAGACACTGACCTGATCGCGGAGGCGCGAGGCCGAGTGCCCTCCCTCGGGCATGACCGTGAATTCGCACCGCCGGAGCGCCTCAACCAGCCGCAGGCGGCGGAATAGGTACCGGCGGCGGCCGGTCCACGCAGGCGATCCGTTGACGAACGGCGGCGGGCGGCCCCGCGTCCAGCCCGTGCTCGTAGGCGACGATGTGGAGCCGGGCGCCATAGGCCCGGGCCAGCTCGCCGGGCGTCAGCAGGAAATCCGGATTGCGCGGACGGCCATATTCGGCGTTGCCCAGGGCGAAGCTCTCGTGCAGCAGCAAGCCGCCCGGCGCCAGGCTCTCCAGATAGCGCTCGAAATGGGGCCGGTGGAGATAATTGGCGACGACGATCACGTCGAAACGCGCGGCGCCGAAGGGCCAGGAATTCCCGCCTTCGAGGTCGACTTCGACGATCTCCGCCCCGGCCACGTCATCGAGATCGCCGAGCCTTCGGACATCGATATCGAGGAAGGTCACGCCATGGCCGAGGGCGAGGAAATGACGACCGTGTCGGCCTCCGCCGGCCGCCACGTCGAGCACCTGGCCGCCGGCCGGCGCCAGGGAGGCGAAGCGGCGGATCCAGGCGCTGGGCTCGGCGATCTCGGCGTGCATGGTCGTAACGGTTTGTTCAGTCGCGGGTTTCAGGATATTATAGGGTGACTGCAAAGGCGTCGCCCGTGCGATATGGGTTTTGGTGATGATTCTGTTCGATCTCAAATGTAGCGAAGATCACACCTTCGAGGGGTGGTTTCCCGACAGCAAGACCTTCGAGCGCCAGCGCCGCAAGGGCGAGTTTCTCTGCCCCGTCTGCGGTACCCGCGAGGTAGAAAAGGCGCTGATGGCGCCCAACGTCACCACGTCGAAGACCCAGGAGGCGGGGCGCGCCCAGCAGACGCAGGCCGCCACCATGGCCATGCTCGCCAAGATGCGGGAGCATGTCGAGACCAACTGCGACTACGTCGGCCCCGAGTTCGCCGAGGAGGCGCGCAAGATCCACTACGGCGACGTCAAAAAGCGCGACATCTACGGCGAGGCGACGGACGACGACGCGGCCGAGTTGGAGGAAGAAGGGATCGAATTCGGTCGCATCCCCTGGCTCACTCGCGCCGAGCACTGAGGGCGATAGAGCGTCCGAGACTATTCCTTTATCGCGAACGCCATGTAGTTGACCGAGGTTTCGGTGCTCCGGCGCCATTCACCGGCGCGCGGATCGTAGGCGATGCCGTCGATGGCGGTCATCCGAAGCCCGCCCCGCGACATCTGGCGGCGAAGCTCGGCCGGGCGGACGAAGCGGCGCCAGTCGTGCGTCCCGCGCGGCACCCAGCGCAGCACGTATTCCGCCCCGATGATCGCCAGCGCCAGGGACTTCGCGGTCCGGTTCAAGGTGGCGAATACGGCGCCCCCCCCCGGGCGAACGAGGCCGGCGGTGGCACCGAGGAAGCTCGCGACATCGGCCACGTGTTCGACCACTTCAAGGCAGACGACGACGTCGAAGCTTTTCCCCGCCGCCAGCAGAATCTCCGCCGTCGCCGCGCGGTAGTCGATTTCCAATCCCATGGCGCCGGCATGAGCCTGGGCGGCGCGCACGTTGTCGGCGCCGGCATCGATGCCGACCATGGTGGCGCCGAGCCGGGACAGCGGCTCCGTCACCAGGCCGCCGCCGCAGCCGATATCGACGATGTCGAGCCCTTCGAGCGGCCGCCTGGCCTCTGGATCGAGGCCGAAATGCCCGATCAACCAGTCCCGAATGATCGCGAGACGGACCGGATTCAGGCGATGCAACGGGCGTTGCGGACCGGCCTCGTCCCACCAAGCCTCGGCCATGGCCTCGAAACGGCGGACCTCGTCGCGGTCGACGCTTGCGTCCGGCTCGCTTTGTACCGCCTCGGCCATCCCCGATCCCCGCTTGCGGCCCCGATTGGGGGTGAGTATGTATACGCCGCCATCGCCGGACAAGGCCGCCGATACGATTCGGTCTCTCGTTTCCAGGCGGTGCCGGCGGCCCAATTCGAGACGGACCATGGCGCGTATCGTACAGAAATTCGGCGGCACATCGGTGGCCGACATCGACCGTATGCGAAACGTGGCGATGCGCGTCAAAGCGGCCGTCGATGCGGGCGACCGGGTCTGCGTCGTGCTTTCCGCCATGGCAGGGACTACGAACCAACTGATCGGATGGACCCGGGACGCGGCAAAACTGCACGATGCCCGTGAATATGATGTCGTCGTCTCGGCGGGCGAGCAGATGACCGTCGGCCTCCTCGCCATGATGCTGCAGGACATGGGACTCCAGGCGCGCTCCTGGCTCGGCTGGCAGGTGCCGGTTCTCACCGACGGCAGGCACGGCAGCGCCCGGATCGCCGAAATCGAGGCCGAAGAGATCGCCGGCCGGCTCGACGCTGGTCAGGTGGCGGTCGTCGCCGGCTTCCAAGGGCTGAGCCCGGAGGGCCGGATCACCACGCTCGGCCGGGGCGGCTCAGACACGTCGGCGGTCGCACTGGCGGCGGCGCTTGACGCCGAACGCTGCGATATCTTCACCGACGTCGACGGCGTCTATACCGCCGACCCCCGAATCGTGACCCGGGCCCGTAAGATTGATAGAATTACCTATGAAGAGATGCTGGAAATGGCCTCGCAAGGGGCTAGGATCCTGCAGACGCGGTCGGTCGAAATCGCCATGAACCATCAGGTTCGGGTGCAGGTTCGGTCGAGTTTTTCCGATGCACCGGGAACGTTGGTCGTTGATGAGGCGGAAATCATGGAATTCGAGGTCGTGAGCGGGATCACCTATTCCAGTGCCGAGGCGAAGGTGACCATCCTCTCCGTCTCCGATCGTCCGGGTGTCGCGGCGGCGGTGTTCGGACCGTTGTCCGATGATAATATCAACGTCGACATGATCGTGCAGAGCGCGTCGGCGGACGGCAAGAGCACCGATATCACCTTCACGCTCGACCGGGGCGACGTGGAGCGCGCGCTCGCCTGCCTGGAGGCGGCCAGGGAGGAATTGGGCCACCACTCGGTGATCGCCGACGACGAGGTCGTCAAGGTCTCGGTCATCGGCGTCGGCATGCGCAGCCACGCCGGCGTCGCCCAGCGGATGTTCACGACCCTCGCCGAGCGAGGCATCAATATTCAGGCGATCTCCACTTCCGAGATCAAGATCAGCGTGCTGATCGATGCGGAATACACGGAACTCGCGGTCCGGGCGCTGCACAGTGCCTACGGGCTCGACGCTGCCTGACACGCTTCACCCGGCAATCGGGGAGCGGGAGGGCTGGAACGGGAACGGGATATGTCCTTGAGCGCCAGCACTGATAGCGCTGCCGGCCCCCGCGTGCTGCTGCGCCGCCTGCGCGAGGTGATGGCGGGCCCCGGCAGCGCGCAAGCCCGTCTCGACCAGGTGGTGCGGGTGATCGCTGCCAACATGGTGGCCGAAGTCTGTTCGGTCTACCTCATTCGCGACGGCATGCTGGAGCTGTTCGCGACCGAAGGTCTCAATCCGCAAGCCGTGCACCGAACGCGTCTCGCCATCGGCGAAGGACTGGTGGGCCTGATCGCCGACCGGGGCCGGCCGCTAGCGCTCTCGGACGCGCGCTCCCATCCCAACTTCGTCTACCGGCCGGAGACGGGGGAGGAGGCCTACCGTTCCCTTATGGGCGTGCCGATCCTGCGCGGCGGCCGCGAGGTGGGCGTACTGGTCGTGCAGAACCGGACGAAGCGCGACTACAACGAGGACGAAGTCGAGGCGATGTTGACCATCGCCATGGTGCTCGCCGAGATGGTGGCGAGTCTTCTGACCACCGACGACCAGACCGCGCCCCGCGAGGGCATGACCGATCTTCCGGCCCGCTTGGCCGGTACCGTCTTCAACGAAGGCCTCGCGCGCGGCACCGCCGTCCTGCACCAGCCCCGAATCGTCGTCGAGCGTCACGTGGCCGACGATCCGGCGCAGGAGGCCCGGCGGCTTCGCGAGGGCATAGAGCAGCTCCGGGCCCGGATCGAGACCATGCTGCGGATGGCGATCGCCGAACCCGGGGGCGAATCGCGCGAAATCCTCGAGACCTACCGCATGTTCGCCCACGATCGCGGCTGGGTCGCGCGCATGGAAAGCGCGATTGAGGGCGGCCTCACGGCCGAAGCCGCGGTCGAGCGCGTGCAAGTCGAGAACCGGAACCGGATGGCGGAAATCGCCGACCCCTATCTCCGCGAGCGGCTGCACGACCTCGACGACATTTCCAACCGGTTGCTCGGAGCCCTGACGGGACAGGCGGATTCCGCCGCCGAGGAAACGCTGCCCCGCGATGCCATTCTGGTCGCCCACAACCTGGGCCCGGCGGAGCTGCTCGACTACGGCGAATCGCGGCTGCGGGCGCTGGTGTTGGAGGAGGGCTCGGCCACCAGCCATGTCGCCATTGTCGCCCGGGCGTTGCAGATCCCCGTGATCGGTCGAATCGAGCGGCTGCTGGAGTTCGTGGATCCAGGCGATACCATCCTGGTCGACGGCGACCACCAGCAGGTTTTTCTGCGTCCGGGTGCCGACGTCGAAGCCGCCTTCGCCCAGAGCCTGGCGACCCGGGAGGCGGAGGCGGCCGAGTTTGACGCCATCCGCGAACTGCCGGCGGTGACCCGGGACGGGGTCCACATCAGCCTCAACATGAACGCGGGTCTGCTGGTCGATTTGGCGCATCTGGAGAATACCGGCGCCGCCGGCATTGGCCTTTACCGGACCGAACTCCACTTCATGGTCCGCGCCGCGATGCCGAACGTGGCGACCCAGGTCAGCTTCTACGACCAGGTGCTAGACGCAGCCGGCGAGCGGCCGGTGCTGTTCCGCACCCTCGACGTCGGCGGCGACAAGGTTCTCCCCTATCTTACCCGCCACGAGGAGACCAATCCGGCGATGGGCTGGCGGGCGATCCGCCTTTCGCTCGACCGCCCGGTGTTGCTCCGCATGCAGCTTCGCGCGCTACTCAGGGCGGCGGCCGGCCGGCGCCTCAACGTGATGTTCCCGATGATCGCCGACGTTTCCGAATTTCGTCAGGCTCGCGCGCTCCTCGACAAGGAACTCGAACGCCAGCGCCGCCTCGGCGAAGAACTGCCAGTGCAGATTCGCGTCGGCACCATGCTGGAGGTGCCGAGCCTGGTCTGGCAGCTGCCGACGCTGTTGGACGAGATCGACTTCATCTCGATCGGCAGCAATGATCTGATGCAATTCCTCTTCGCGAGCGACCGGGGCAACCCCCGCCTCGCCGGGCGCTACGGCGTACTGAGCCCGGCCGCCCTCTGCCTCCTTCGTGACATCGTGCGCCAATGCGAAGCGGCGGACGTGCCCTTGAGCCTTTGCGGCGAAGCCGCGGGCCGCCCGCTCGAGGCGCTGGCCCTGATCGGCCTCGGCTTCCGCGCAATTTCCATGACGGCGGCTTCGATCGGCCCGGTGAAACGGATGATCCGCTGCGTCGACATGGATCGACTCGCCCCCTTCGTCAAGGAATTGAGCCGGCTGCCCGACCACAGTTGCCGCGAGAAGTTGCTCGCGTTCGCGGCCGCGGAAGGGATCGCGCTTTGATCTCGGCTCAAGATCTGTCCTGGTCGGCGGCCGACGGCGGTCGGTCGACGGCGTCAGCGATCGGCATCCCGCGCGGCAAAGGCGGCGAGATTGACGAGGTCGGCCACCGTGGCGCCCATGCCGGCGATCTGCACCGACTTCGCCAGGCCGACCAGGATGGGTCCGATCACGGTGCCGCCGCCCAACTCCTGCATCAGCTTGGAGGCGATCGAGGCGGAGTGCAGCGCCGGCATGATCAGGACATTGGCCGGGCCCGAGAGGCGCGAGAAGGGATATATCCCCCTGAGCTCGGAATTGAGCGCCACGTCGGCCGCCATTTCGCCCTCGAATTCGAAGCCCGGAGCGCGCTCGCCCAGCAGGCGCACCGCGTCGCGAATGCGGTCGCCCGTGGCCCACAGCGGATTGCCGAAATTGGAATAGGAGAGGAATGCGACACGCGGCTCCTGGCCAAGCCAGCGGGCGACCTCGGCCGACTGCGTGGCGATGTCCGCCATCTCCTCCGCCGTGGGAAGCTCGTGCACGGTGGTGTCGGCCGCCAGCACGGTTCGATCGCGCGAAATGATCACGGAAATGCCGAAGACCCGGCGTCCTTCCTCGGCGTCGAGAACCCGGCGCACCTCCTCGTAGGCGACGTTGTAGTTGCGCGTGGCGCCCGTGACCATGGCATCCGCCACGCCCATGGCGACCATGCAGGCGCCGAAGATGTTGCGGTCCTGGTTCACCATGCGCTGGCAGTCGCGGTAGAGGTAGCCCCGGCGTTGCAGCCGCTCGTAGAGGAAATCGGTGAAGCGCTGGTTGTCCTCGCTGACGCGCGCGTTGTGGATCTCGAGGCCTTCGAAGCCGCTCATGCCGATGCGGTCCATGGTCTCGCGCACGCGGGCCACGCGGCCGATCAGGACCGGCGTGCCGTAACCGGCCTCCAGATAGCCCATCGCCGCGCGGATCACCTGCTCTTCCTCGCCTTCGGCGAAGACCACGCGTTTGGGATTGGCGCGCACCTGGTCGAACAGCAGTTGCAAAGTGCCGATGGTCGGGTCGAGCCGGGCACGGAGTTGGACCTCATAGGGCGCGAAGTCCGTGATCTCCCGCCGCGCGACCCCGGAATCGATCGCCGCGCGGGCGACGGCCGCCGGCACATGGCTGATCAGGCGCGGATCGAAGGGCACGGGGATAATGTAGTCGGGGCCGTATTGCAGCCGCTCGACCGCATAGGCCGCCGCCACCTCGTCCGGTACGTCCTCGCGCGCCAATTCGGCGAGCGCCTTGGCGGCGGCGATCTTCATCCCCTCGTTGATGGTCGAGGCCCTGACATCGAGCGCGCCGCGGAAAATATAGGGAAAACCCAGGACATTGTTGACCTGGTTGGGATAATCCGAGCGGCCGGTGGCGATGATGGCGTCATCGCGGATCTCCCGCACTTCCTCGGGCGTTATCTCGGGGTCCGGATTGGCCATGGCGAATATGATCGGCTTGTCGGCCATGTTGCGGACCATCTCGGCCGTCAACGCGCCCTTGACCGAGAGGCCGAAGACCACATCAGCCCCGACCATGGCGTCTTCCAGCGTGCGCGCGTCGGTCTCGACCGCATGCGCCGACTTCCACTGGTTCATGCCGTCTGCCCGGCCGCTGTAGATGACGCCCCGGGTATCGCACATCACCACGTTCTCGCTCGCCATGCCCATGGATTTCAGCAATGCTGCGCAGGCGATGCCGGCCGAGCCGGCGCCGTTGACCACCAGGCGGGTCGAGGCGATGTCGCGGCCCGTTAGGTCGAGGGCGTTGATCAGGCCGGCGGCGGCGATGATCGCGGTGCCGTGCTGGTCGTCGTGGAAGACCGGGATGTCCAGCAGTTCGCGCAACTGCTCCTCGATGATGAAGCAGTCGGGGGCCTTGATGTCTTCCAGGTTGATGCCGCCGAAGCCGGGGCCGAGGTAGCGCACGCAGTTGACGAACTCGTCGACATCTTCGGTGCCGACCTCGATGTCGATCGAATCGACGTCGGCGAAGCGCTTGAAGAGGACCGATTTCCCCTCCATCACCGGCTTGCCGGCGAGCGCGCCGATATTGCCGAGGCCCAGAACGGCGGTGCCGTTGGAGATGACGCCGACCATGTTGCCCTTGGCGGTGTAGTCGTAGGCGAGGTCGGGGTTCTTTTCGATTTCCAGGCAGGGGGCGGCGACGCCCGGCGAATAGGCCAGGCTCAAATCCCGTTGCGTTGCCATGGGCTTGGTCGGGATCACCTCCAGCTTGCCCGGCCGGCCCTCGGCGTGGAAGCGCAATGCTTCGTCGTTTGTGTAATTGCTCTTCGATGCCATTTCCTACCCCACCTTGGGCCCTCGCCGATCCGATGCGCCGTAGCGGTTCACACAGACGTGGCCTAAGGCTACCACATTGAAAGAACTTGCCTAGCCGGCGGCGTGCGTGTCCTACAATGCCCGGCCATGAGTTCCGAGGGTCAGAATTCCCCCAAGGCGGACCAGCCGACGCCGATGATGGCGCAGTACTTCGCCATCAAGGCGGGGGCGCGCGAGTGCCTGTTGTTCTATCGGATGGGGGATTTCTACGAGCTGTTCTTCGACGACGCGGTGGCGGCGGCCGAGGCGCTCGACATCACGCTCACCAAGCGCGGCAAGCACGAAGGACGCGATATTCCGATGTGCGGCGTTCCCGTGCACGCGGCGGAAACCTATCTCTCGCGCCTGATCCGCAAGGGATTCCGGGTCGCGGTTTGCGAACAGACGGAGGACCCGGCCGAGGCGCGCAAGCGGCGCGGTCACAAGGCCGTGGTCGAGCGCGAGGTGATCCGCCTGGTCACCCCCGGCACGCTCACCGAGGAGGCGCTGCTGGATGCCAGGTCGGACAACTACCTGGTGGCGCTCGCCCGGGCGGGCGCGCGGCTGGGGCTCGCCTGGTTGGACCTTTCGAGCGGCGAATTTCACGCCATGGAGACGAGTGCCGGCGACCTCGAGGCGGATCTCGCGCGCCTCGCGCCGAGCGAACTGCTGCTTGCCGACTCCCTCGTCTCGGCGGAACCACTCGCCGATGCGCTCGGCCCCTGGCTGGATCGCCGCGTGCCGGGGGAGGGACCGGCCTTCGACAGCGGACAGGGGGCGCGGCGCCTGCGGGAGCATTTCCAGGTCGCGAGCCTGGAGGCCTTCGGCGCTTTCTCACGGGCCGAGGTCGCCGCGCTCGGCGGACTGCTGGAGTATGCGCTTTCGACCCAGAAGGGTCGGGTGCCCCGGCTCGACCCCCCGCGCCGGATCGAGGGCGGGACGGAGCTGAAAATCGACGCGGCGACCCGGCGGGGGTTGGAGCTCACCCGGACGCTCACGGGCGGGCGCGAGGGCAGCCTGCTGGCGACCGTCGACCGCACCGTTTCGGGCCCCGGCGCCCGTCTGCTGGCCGCCCATCTGGCCGCGCCCTTGGCCGAGGCGGCGGCGATAAATCGCCGCCTCGACATGGCCGGTTTCTTCGTCGACCGGGTTGCCGCCCGCCAGACGGTGCGCGAGCGCCTGGCCCGCGCGCCCGACCTCGCCCGCGCCATCGGCCGCCTCGCCGTCGGCCGGGGCGGCCCGCGCGATCTCGCCGCGATCGCCGATGGGCTGGCCCGCGCCGGCGACATCGCCCGCGCGCTGCCCGACGATGGACTGGTGCCGCCACCGGACGGCATCGTGGCGGCCGTCGCCGGCCTCGGCGGTCACGCGGCGCTGGTCGACGAACTTCGCCGCGCGCTGGCGCCCGAGGTCCCGGCGCGGGCGAGCGAGGGCGGCTTCGTCGCCCAGGGCGTGCGGGCCGATCTCGACGAGCAGCGCCGGCTGCGCGACGAGGGGCGGCGCCTGATCCTCGGCCTCGAGGCCAAGTATCGCCAGGAAACGGGACTTGACGGACTGAAGATCCGCCACAACCACGTACTCGGCTACTATGTCGAGGTCTCGGCCCGGCGCGCCGAGCCGCTGCTGGCCCCGCCGCTCACCGAGATCTTCCACCACCGCCAATCGATGGCGAACGCGCTCCGCTTCTCGACCACGGAACTCTCGGAGCTGGAGCGGGCCATGGGCGAGGCGGGCGAGCGGGTGCTAGCGATCGAGCTCGAAGTCTTCGATCGGCTCAACGCCCAGGTGTTGGCCGTGAGCGAGCCGATCCGCCGGACGGCGGGCGCGCTTGCCGCGCTCGACGTCGCCGCGGCCAACGCCGAACTGGCGGCGAACGAGCGCTATTGCCGGCCGACGATCGACGATTCCCGCGCCTTCGAGGTGATGGGCGGCCGTCATCCGGTGGTCGAGGCAGCGATCCTGGCCCGGCGCGAGGGGACTTTCGTCGCCAACGACTGCGACCTCGGGCCCGACGCCCGGCTCTGGCTGCTGACGGGGCCGAACATGGCCGGCAAGAGCACGTTTCTCCGCCAGAACGCGCTGATTGCGGTGCTGGCCCAAGCGGGGCTCTGGGTGCCCGCGACCTCGGCCCGAATTGGCGTCGTCGACCGCCTGTTCAGCCGCATCGGCGCCTCCGACGATCTCGCCAGCGGGCGCTCGACCTTCATGGTCGAGATGGTGGAAACGGCGACGATCCTGAACCAGGCGGGCGAGCGCACGCTGGTCATCCTGGACGAGATCGGCCGAGGCACCGCGACCTGGGATGGCCTCGCCATCGCCTGGGCGGCGGTCGAGCACCTGGCCGATGTCAACCGCTGCCGTACCCTCTTCGCCACCCATTATCACGAGCTGACGGCGCTCGCCGGCCGCCTGCCCGGCATCGCCAACCACACCATGCGGGTCAGCGAATGGAAAGGCGAAGTGGTCTTCCTGCATGAGGTGGCGGCGGGCGCCGCCGACCGTTCCTATGGCATCCAGGTCGCCCGCCTCGCCGGCCTGCCCGCGCCGGCGCTGGTCCGCGCCGAAACCGTCCTGGCGGCGCTGGAGAAGAGCGACGCGGAGGGCGGCGGCGCGACCGCGCGCCTGGCCGAGGACCTCCCCCTCTTCGCCGCCGCCCGGCCCAGGGGCGGCGGTGGAGCACCGGCGCCCGACCCGGCCCGGGACGCGCTCGCCGCCCTCGATCCCGATGCGATGAGCCCCCGGGAAGCGCTCGACGCGCTCTACCGGCTGCGGGACCTGCTCGCCGACGCGGAGTAATGGCGGGTCGCATGAATTCGGTTATTGTGGCCGACGAAATCCGATTGCACGCCCTCGGGGAGGCACCATGCGTCACCTTTTCGATCTCGACGGCAAGACGGCCATTGTCACCGGCTCGACCAAGGGTATCGGTCGGGCCATCGCCCACGCGCTGGCAGCGCATGGCGCCCGGGTCGTCGTCTCCAGCCGCAAGGCGGACGCCTGCGATAGGGTGCGCGACGAGATCCTGGCCGAGGGCGGCGAGGCGGTCTCGATCCCCTGCAACATCAGCCACAGGGAACAGCTCGAAAATCTCGTCGGCCAGACCCGCGAGACCTGGGGTCCAGTCGACATCGTTGTCGCCAACGCGGCCGTCAACCCGCACTATGGCTCCAGCCTCGAGGTGCCGGAAAGCGCCTTCGAAAAGGTGATGACCTGCAACATTCGCTCCAACATGTGGCTGGCCGAGCTGGTGGTACCGGAGATGCGGGAGCGGCGGGACGGCGTCTACGTCATCGTCTCCTCGGTCGGTGGCTTCGTCGGCAATCCCGTCATCGGCACCTACTGCATCTCCAAGGCCGCCGACATGCAGATCGTGCGCAACCTCTCGGTCGAGTTCAGCCGCGACAACATCCGCTTCAACTGCATCGCGCCGGGTTTGGTGAAAACCGATTTCGCCCGCGCGCTGTGGGATGATCCGGAGAAGGAGGCGCACCGTACCGCCGTCACCCCGCTCGGCCGGCTGGGCGACCCCGAGGATATCGCGGGCGCGGCGGTGTTCCTCGCCGCACCCGCCGGCGCCTGGATCACCGGCCAGACCATCACGGTCGATGGCGGCGTCACCATCGCGCCGGCCTGAGGTTTTTCTCAATGTTAAAGGGCCAGGGGAGCGGGCGGCCAGCCGGGGCACCGTCATTCATGGCGGCCGGCACGAAGAACGGAGCGATGGCATGACCCAGGGTAAGCGCTCGGAGCGCATCGTCGATCGGGCCGACCTCAACGAGCGGGCCTTGGAGATCGGCGATCGCCACGCGCCCGCCGACGGCGAATTCCGCGCCGAGCTGCTGGAACTGCTGCGCGAGGCGCACCGCCAGGCCCGCGAACGGTTGCGCGAGCGGCTGGAGGCCGGTGCCGGCGGCGGCGAGGTGATGGCGGCCGGGAGCCACGCGATGGACCAGCTGATCCGCGTGCTCTACGACGTCGCGTCCACCCGGGTCTATCCGGTGACCAATCCGACCGCCGGCGAGCGGCTGTCGCTGGTGGCGCTCGGCGGTTATGGGCGTGGCGAACTGGCGCCCTTTTCCGACATCGACCTCATGTTCCTGCTGCCCTACAAGCAGACGCCGTGGGGCGAGCAGGTGGTCGAGTTCATGCTCTATATCCTTTGGGACATGGGGTTGAAGGTCGGCCATTCCACCCGCTCGATCGACGAATGCGCCCGGCTCGCCAAATCCGATCTCACTATCCGCACCGCGCTGCTGGAAGCGCGTTATGTCTGGGGCGACCAGCCGCTCTTCGTCGAGTTGCGCGAGCGCTACCAGCGCGAGGTGGTGGCGGGGACGGGTCCGGATTTCGTCGAGGCCAAGCTGGCCGAGAGGGACGAGCGGCACCGGAAAGTCGGCGACAGCCGCTATGTGCTGGAGCCCAACATCAAGGAGGGCAAGGGCGGCTTACGCGATCTGCAGACGCTCTACTGGATCGCCAAGTATCTCTATGGCACCGACCAGGTGGCCGGCCTGGTCGAACAGGGCGTGCTGACGGCGGAGGAAAAGCGGACCTTCGACAAGGCCCATGAGTTCCTCCGCACCTTGCGCTGCCACCTGCATTTCCTGGTCGGCCGGGCCGAGGAGCGGCTGACGTTCGACGTGCAACCGGAACTCAGCGCCCGCCTGGGATACACCGACCATGCGGGCACGCGCGGCGTCGAGCGCTTCATGAAGCACTATTATCTGATCGCCAAGGAGGTGGGGGACCTCACCCGGATCTTCTGCGCCGCGATGGAAGACCGACATCGCCGACGCCCGCGTTTCCGGATGCCGCGCTTCGGCCTGCGCCGCCGCGAGATCGAGGGCTTCGTCGCCGATGGCGAGCGGCTGAACGTGGCGGACGAAAACGCCTTCGAGCGCGATCCTATCGCGATGATCCGCCTCTTCCGCGTGGCGCACGAGCGCGACCTGGACATCCACCCCCGAGCCTTGCAGCTGATCACGCGCAATTTGCGGCTGATCGATCGCAAGCTGCAACGCGACCCGGAGGCCAACGCCCATTTCATGGCGATCCTGACTTCCGAGCGGAACCCGGAGACGTCGCTCCGCCGCCTGAACGAGGCGGGCGTCTTCGGCCGCTTCGTTCCCGACTTCGGCCGGGTGGTGGCGCAGATGCAGCACGACATGTACCACGTCTACACGGTCGACGAGCACTCCATTCGGGCGATCGGCGTGCTGGCGCGGATCGAAAACGGTGAATATGCCGAAGACCACCCCATGGCCGCGGCGATTCTGCCCAAGTTGCAGATGCGCCGCGCCCTCTATGTCGCGGTGCTGCTGCACGACATCGCCAAGGGCCGGGGTGGCGATCATTCGGTGCTGGGGGAGGAGGTGGCGGAGCGGCTGGGTCCGCGCTTCGGCCTCGACGACGACGAGACCGAGACCGTGGCTTGGCTCGTGCGCTGGCACTTGGCGATGAGCGCCACCGCCTTCAAGCGCAACATGGAAGACCCGAAGACCATCGAGGACTTCGTCGAACTGGTGCAGAGCCCGGAGCGCCTGCGCCTGTTGCTTGTGCTGACCGTGGCCGACATTCGCGCCGTCGGCCCGGGCGTGTGGAATGGCTGGAAAGGTCAGCTGCTGCGCGAACTGTTCCACCGGGCCGAGGAATTCATGCTCGGCGGCCACGCGGCGCTCGCGCGAGAACAACGGGTCGCCGCCTTGCAGGCCGAATTGGCCGAGCGCCTCGCCGACTGGCCCGAAGAGGATCGCCAGCGCCATTTCGCCCGGGGGCAGGAGGGCTTCTGGCTGGCGACGGATCTCGGCAGTCACGAACACCGGGCCCGCCTCATGCGGGATGCCGACCAGTGCGGCGCGCCCTTGACCGTCGCGACGCGGATCAACCGCTTCCAGGCGGTAACCGAGGTCACGGTCTATACCGCCGACCATGCCGGCCTCTTCAGCCGGCTGACCGGCGCCATCGCCGCCAGCGGCGCCGGCATCGTGGACGCGCGCATCCACACCACGACGGACGGCATGGCCCTCGACATCTTCACCATCCAGGACCTCGAGGGCGAGGCCTTCGACCGCCCGGACCGCCTCGCCCGGCTCTCCGCCTCGATCGAGCGGACCCTCACCGGGGACCTGAACCTCCGCGTCGAGCTGCCGAAGCGCAAGGGCCGCCTGCCGAGCCGCAGCGCCGTCTTCACCGTCGAGCCCCGGGTGCTGATCGACAACCAGGCCTCCAACACCCACACTGTCGTCGAGGTGAACGGCCGCGACCGCCCGGCCCTGCTACACGATCTGACCCGGGTGTTTTTCGAACTGTCGCTCACCATCCAGCACGCCCGTATCGCCACCTATGGCGAGCGCGCGGTCGACGTATTCTATGTCAAGGACCTCTTCGGCCTGAAGCTGGAGGGCGAGCAGCGTCTCTCGCGGTTGCGCGTCGCCCTCCTCTCCGCCCTCTCCGCGCCGGCGCCGAGCGAGCAATTGCCGGCCAGCGCGGCGGAGTGAGGCGTTATGCCGGTGAGCCTTTGAACCGACCTCTCGGCCATCCCCTTCGTTCAATCGCGAGCGAAGCGTGGCGATCGTGCGTCTGTGAGGACGCTTTGTCAGCAAGGTGGGAGTCCTTGTCATGTGAAGACCACGGCATATGAAGCCGACAGTAACTGCATCCGTCATGAGGTGGGGTGGGAAGCAACTGGAGGCGAACCGGCAGCCCGCGGGATAACGAACCCGATTCGGCGATGGTGTCGTGGCGAGCTAGCGGTCGCACGCGAAGCCTGGGCCCCTGGAGGGTCCGACCGATCGCGCGTATGTGGCGATGAGAGCGACGATCGGACGGCACTGGGTGGTTGGGGGTGGGATGTCGGGAAGGCAAGGCGGAGTAAGCAGAGAGGCCTGTGCGGTTCGGGCGAGCCGGGCAGGAGTCAGAGCCCCCATGGTACCGCTGCCGCGTATGTGGCGAGAGGTCCGGTGAGCAAACCCGGGCGGAGGGAAGGAGGGCAGGAAGGTGGATGCGAGATGTCGACCGAGAGGCACAGAGAGCACCGGCAGTGCCATGAAGGCTAAACGTGGAGCGGAAACCAAGGCTTGGTCCTGGGTCGAAGCCTCGGTGTGGACGGATCGCATGGTGTCGGCGCTGGGCAACGGCGTCAAAGGAGGACGTTGGAACAGTTTGATGGACAAGGTGGATGCGCCGGCGACGCTGAAGGCGGCTTGGGCGAGGGTCCGAGCCAACAAAGGCGCCGCCGGGATCGATGGCGTGAGCATCGAACGGTTCGAGGCTCGGGCGGAACACTATCTGACTGAGTTGTCTGCCGAGCTGCGGGAGGGCAGGTACCGCCCCCGGCCGGTCAGGCGGGTGGAGATCCCGAAAGGCGATGGCCGGACCCGGCCACTGGGCATCCCGGTGGTCAAGGACCGCATCGTGCGGACGGCGATGAAATTCGTGATCGAACCGATCTTCGAGGCGGCGTTCCAGGAGGGGAGTTACGGCTTCCGTCCGGGACGTGGCCGCCACGACGCGCTCCGGGAAGTGGATGGTCTGGTGAAGGCCGGCCACGCACATGTGGCCGACGCGGATCTGGCGGGCTACTTCGACGGCATTCCGCGCGAGCCGCTGATGGCACGGCTGGAGACCCGGATCAGCGATGGTCGGGTCCTCGAGTTGATCCGGCAATGGCTTGCTCGGGATGTGATGACGGATCTGGAACGATGGACACCGGTATCGGGCACGCCGCAAGGCGCGGTGATCAGCTCGCTGCTGGGGAACATCCATCTCGATCCGCTGGACGCGCTGATGGCGGCTCGTGGCTATTCGATGGTGCGCTATGCGGACGACTTCGTCGTGCTCTGCCGCACGGCGGAGGAGGCCGATGCGGCGGTGGCGGAGATCCGCCGCTGGGTCGGCGCGAACGGCCTGTGTCTGCATCCCGAGAAGACCCATGTCGGCGACTGCCGCCAGCCGGGCCAGGGCTTCGAGTTCCTGGGCTACCGGTTCGAAAACGGCCGCCGGCGGGTCCGGGAGAAGAGCTTGAAGCAGCTGAAGGATCGCATTCGGGAGAAGACGCGGCGGACGCGGGGCGAGAGCCTGGCGCGGATCATCGCCGATGTGAATGCGACGCTGCGCGGCTGGTTCGGCTACTTCAAGCATGCCCATCGCACCACCTTCGCACCGCTGGACAAGATGATCCGCCGGCGGCTGCGCGCGCTTCTGAGCAAACAGGCCAAGCGGCCCGACTTCGGCCGCTCCCCGACGGTCCAACGGAAGTGGCCCAACACCTTCTTCGCGAAGGCCGGGTTGTTCGCCCTGGAAGGCGCCTGGAAGGCTGCGAGACACCCCCGATGAGGAAACCACCAACTGGAGAGCCGTATGCGGGAAAACCGCACGTGCGGTTCGGAGGGCGGGGAGGGGCAACCCTTCCCGACCCCTATCAGCGGGCCTTGACGGCCTTGCGCGGCATCGAGGCCCGCTGATGTGGTGGACGGCCCCCTACGGCATCGCAATGTGCCAGGATGAGTTCGTCGAAACTTATCAAGGGAGACCGTCCTTGGAACAGATTATCCGCATTGGCATCGACACGTCCAAGAGTGTTTTCCAGCTTCACGGGGTGAACGCGGCGGAGCAGCCGGTTCTGCGTCGCCGGCTGCGTCGCGGCGATGTTCTGAAGTGCTTCGCCCGGCTGGCGCCGACGGTGGTCGGGCTGGAGGCGTGCGGCGGGTCGCACTACTGGGGGCGCGAGATCGGCGCGCTCGGTCACGAGGTACGGCTGGTGCCGACGCAGTACGCGAAGCTGTACGTGAAGCGGAACAAGAACGATCCGGCGGATGCCGAGGCGGTCTGCGAGGCGATGGGCCGTCCGACGATGCGCTTCGTGCCGGTGAAGTCGGCTGAGAACCAGGCCTCTTTGATGCTGACGAAGGTGCGCGAGCGGACGCGGCTGTCGAACTCGATCCGGGGGCTTGCCGGCGAGTTCGGCCTGGTGGCACGCCAGGGACTGAGCCAGGTGGAGCCGCTGTTGGGCCGGATCGCCTCGGATCAGAGTGTGCCGGCGCTGGCGCGCGAGCTGTTCGAGGAGCTGGGAGCGGAATACCGGGAGCTCGGGGAGCGTCTGAAGCGGATCAACCGAAAGCTTCGCGCGCGCCAGCGTGGCGACGCGCGGGTGAAGCGTCTGAAGGCGATCCCGGGTGTCGGGCAGGTCGGCGCCGCGCTGCTGTCGTGGAAGGCGCCGGAGGCGGAGTTGTTCGGCTCCGGCCGGGACTTCGCGGCCTGGGCCGGCTTGACGCCCAGGGATCATTCGAGTGCCAACCGGCGGCGCCTGGGGGCGATCACGCGGGCCGGCAACGAGACGTTGCGCGCCGTCCTGGTTTGCGGCGCGATGTCGATCGTCTCCAAGGTGCGCTCGGGACGGCTCGAGGGCTCGCCCTGGCTGGAGGCCCTGGCGCGGCGCAAGACGCCGAAGGAGGCGGCCGTGGCCTTGGCCAACAAGCTGGCCCGCATCGCCTGGAAGCTGATGGTCAGCGGCGAGGACTACGATCCGAGGCGCGCGGACGCGATCCTCGCCCCCGCCGCGTAGAAGGCGGTTCGACGGGACCGGCAAATCGAGACGGCTTCGCCGTCTCCAGGAGTGTGATACCAAGTCCGGCTGATCAGTTCGGCTGAGTTGTTTTGGGCCACCAATGGAAGTCGGTTCTGGCTCGGAAGAGTTCGGGATTGGCATCGAGGGTGAGGCAACGCTGCTCGACGACGGCTTCGAGGTCCTCGATGGTCTCGAAGTATTTGTTGGCGATCGGCTCGTCGAGTACCGACCAAAGGCATTCGGCCGGTTGGAGCTGGGGCGTGTAGGGCGGCAGATAGACCAAGCGGAGGCCGTCCGGCACCCGCAAGCCCGGCTCGGTATGCCAGCCGGCGCCGTCGACCACCAGGACGACGATGCGCGCCACCCCGGCGCCGGCCTCGCGAGCGAAGAGGGCAAGCAGTTTCTCGAAGAACCGCTTGGAGACCCCGTTCGAGATGTACCAGAAGGTCTCACCGCTGGTCGGCGAGACGAAGGCGGTGACATAGAGCCACTTGTAGCGGTGGTGACCGAGCGCCACCGGGCGTTGACCGCGCGGTGCCCAGCAGCGGCGGCTCAACGGCTTCAGGCCGAGCCGGTGCTCGTCGCTGGCGAAGACCTCGATCGGCTTGTCGGGATGGCGCCCGGCTTCTTCCTCGACCACTTGGCCGAGTTTTTTTGAACGCGTCGCGCTCCGGCTCGCTCGCCGCCTTGGGGTTATGCGGCCTCGGCCTTTGCAGGCTCCAGTTCAGCGCCTTCAGCGCTTCCCAGCCGCGTTGCGGCAACACTTTCTCCAAGCCCAGCTCGCCGGCCATCCAGAGCGCCACCTTCGGGCCCGTCCATAACCCGCCGTCGTCCGGAGGCGCCTCCAGCCGTAGCTCCAGTCGCCGCAAAACTTCCGCCGTCAGGACCGTCGGTACCCGCACGTTCGCGCGCCGCCGATCGCCGAGCGACGCCGGACCCCGCGTGTTGAAGCGAGACAGAAGCTGCTCCAGCCAGCGCGTGCCGAAACTCGTCAGCTCCGACACCTCCGGAACCGTGTGGCCCTTCGCCAGCAACCAGATCGCCTGGTAGTGCCGCGCCTCCGTCCCATCCTTGGCCGACCGAAACCGATCCTCGAGCTCCCAAACTTTCAAATGCTCCGATACACGTGCCATGTCTCGCTCCTCCGCGAATCATGACAAACGAGCCTAACCACTTCCGATTCCTCCGTGAATCCCCAAATGCCGAGTCCTACTGCTGGACTTGTTATGAGAGCGCAAGCAGATGGTGCGATCGACAACGAGCGCGGGACAATCCGAGCGATCCAGCGGCCTTCGAAGCCGCCCCGCTGAATGGAGCCCGCCTTGCGAAAACCATCTTGGTCGGCGGCCACGAGGCCGCGAAAACAGACCGTACATATGGACGCATCCGATCCATATCCACGCCGCGAACGCACTTGCACCACGGGGGCCGTCCACATATGGATCGCCACGGGGCTTCGCCTCTCGCGATGACGGTGGTGGGAAAGCGCCGGAGACAAGTCAGTTCGTCCGCTCGCCGGGATTAGAGCAATTCGGGTTTGGTCCCGGCCACCCGTACCCCTCCCGGGGGCGGCGCCGCTTGGCGTTGGGGGTCGCGGCGTCAGCCGAGACCGGCGGCGACCGCCTGTTCGATCGCTCGAATCGCCGCGTCGGCCTTGTCCCCGTCGGGACCGCCGGCTTGCGCCATGTCCGCGCGGCCGCCGCCGCCCTTGCCGCCGACGGCTTGCGCGCCCGCGCGCGCCAGGGCCACCGCGTCCAGCCGGTCGGTGAGGTCCTCCGTGACACCGACGGTCAGCGCCGCCTTGCCCTCGTTCACCGCGATGAAGGCGACGACTCCGGAGCCCATGTCGGCCTTAGCCTGATCTACCATGGCGCGGAGTTCCTTGGCCGGCACGCCGTCGAGGCGACGCCCCCGGAAGCCGACGCCGGCGATCTCGCGCACGGCGGCGGCTTCCGCCCCACCACCATCGCCACGCGCCAGCGCCTGGCGGGCTTGCGTCAATTCCCGTTCGAGGCGCCGACGTTCATCCACCAGGGCTTCGATCCGGGCCGGCAGGCCGTCGGCGTTGACGCGCATCAGCTCGGACAGGCGATCGAGGATCTCGTCGCGCGCACGGTAATGAGCGAAGACCGCCTCGCCCGTCAACGCCTCGATCCGCCGGACGCCGGCGGCGACGCCGCCTTCCGAGACGATGTGGAACGGTCCGATGTCGCCGGTACGCCGGACATGGGTGCCGCCGCAAAGCTCGGTCGAATAGTGGCCGTCGTCTTCCGCGCCCATGGAGACGACGCGGACCTCGTCGCCGTATTTCTCGCCGAAGAGCGCGAGCGCGCCGGCCTCGACCGCCGCGTCCGGCTCCATCAACCGGGTCGAGACCGGCGCGTTCACGGCGATCTGGCGGCGGACATCGGCCTCGACATCGGCAATCTCCTTGCCTGTCATCGGCTTGGGGTGCGAGATGTCGAAGCGGAGCCGGTCGGGGGCGACCAGCGAGCCCTTCTGCGTCACGTGGTCGCCCAAACGGCGGCGGAGTGCCGCGTGCATCAGGTGCGTGGCGGAGTGATTGTGGCGCAGTCGCTCGCGGCGGCCGTCGTCGACCCGCATTTCGACCGCGTGGCCCACGCGCAGCGTGCCGCCTTCGATGGTGGCCAGGTGGACGTGCAGGCTCTCGGCCTCCTTGCGCGTATGCTCGACCCGGGCCGTCGCTCCCTCGGCCGAGACGAGCTGGCCGCTATCGCCCTGCTGGCCACCCGACTCGGCATAGAACGGGGTCTGGTTGAGGACGACGGCCGCCTCGCCGCCAGCCTCGACCGCGTCGACCTGGGCGCCGTCGACCAGCAGCGCCTGGACCACGCCTTCCGCCCGACCGGTCTCGTAGCCGAGGAACTCGCTGGCGCCGACCGCCTCGCGCACGTCGAACCAGACGCGCTCGGTCGCCTGCTCGCCCGAGCCGGACCAGCCGGCCCGCGCCGCCTCGCGCTGGCGCGCCATCGCCCGGTTAAAGCCTTCGATATCGACGCCCCTGCCCTCGGCGCGAAGCGCGTCCTGGGTTAGGTCGATCGGAAAGCCATAGGTGTCGTAGAGGCGGAAAGCGGCTTCGCCCGATAACGCCTCGCCGTCGCCCAGCCCGCCGGTCGCCTCCGCCAGCATGTGGAGTCCGCGCTCCACGGTACGGCGAAAGCTGATCTCCTCCAGCTTCAAGGTTTCGCCGATGAGAGCCTGGGCGCGGGTGAGTTCGGGGAACTGGCCGCCCATCTCCGCCTCCAACACCGGCGCCAGGCGCCACAAGAGCGGCTCGTCGCGGCCCATCTGGTGGATGTGGCGGACGGCGCGGCGGATGATCCGGCGAAGCACGTAGCCCCGTCCCTCGTTCGACGGCATGACGCCGTCGGCGATCAGGAAGCTCGCCGCGCGGAGATGGTCGGAGACCACCTTGTGGCTGTTGCGCTCGGGGCCGTCGGGCTCCGTGCCGGTCATCTCGGCCGAGGCCTCCAACAGGACCCGCATCAGGTCGCCGTCGTAGTTGTCGTGCTTGCCCTGCAGCAGCGCCGCCAGGCGCTCGAGACCCATGCCGGTATCGATCGAGGGCTTGGGCAGCGCGATGCGCTCGTCGGGCGTCACCTGCTCGAACTGCATGAAGACCAGGTTCCAGATCTCGATGAAACGGTCGCCGTCCTCGTCCGGACTGCCGGGCGGACCACCGGGGATGGAGGACCCGTGGTCGTAGAAGATCTCGGAACAGGGCCCGCAGGGCCCCGTCTCGCCCATGGCCCAGAAGTTGTCGGAGGTGGCGATGCGGATGATCCTGCCCTCGGCCAGGCCGGCGATCCGGCGCCATAGATCGAAGGCCTCGTCGTCCTCGTGATAGACCGTCACCAGCAGGCGCGAGGCATCGAGCCCGTACTCCTTCGTCATCAGGCTCCAGGCGAGTTCGATCGCCAGTTCCTTGAAATAGCCGCCGAAAGAGAAGTTGCCCAGCATCTCGAAGAAGGTGTGGTGGCGAGCGGTGTAGCCGACATTTTCGAGGTCGTTGTGCTTGCCGCCGGCTCGGACGCACTTTTGCGAGGTTACGGCACGGTCGTAGGGCCGCCGTTCGGCGCCGATGAAGACGTTCTTGAACTGCACCATGCCGGCGTTGGTGAACATCAGGGTCGGATCGTTCCTGGGCACCAGCGGGCTGGAGGACACGATCTCGTGGCCGTTGGCCTGGAAATAATCGAAGAAGGCCTGCCGTATGTCCCTGGTCGTCGCCATGGTGGTCGCTTTCGGTATTGCCGGGTGGTCGACGCGCCCCACCGACGCCGCCGCCCGCGAGGCGGCGGCAACCTACCCGCAGGACTCCGGAGTGTCCAGCGAGGCGCGGGCCGCCGGTGCCACCATGACGAGACGCCGGTTTCCGCGTTTGGATCTGGCGAGCCGGATACGACGACGGCGACCGCCCTCGGACGGCCGCCTCGTGTCGTTCGCCGGTGGCTGGCGCGCGCTCAGACCGAGCCGCCCTCCGCGACATCGTCCAGATCCTCAACCGCCGGTTCGGCGATGATCTTCTCCTGGATCAGGCCGGCGTCGGCGCGGATCCGGCGTTCGATCTCGTCGGCCATCTCGGGATTGTCCTTGAGGAACTGCTTGGCGTTCTCCCGGCCCTGGCCGATCCGCTGACCCTCGTGGGAGAACCAGGAGCCCGACTTCTCCACCACGTCTGCCTTGACGCCCAAGTCCAACAGCTCTCCCGTCTTGGAGATGCCCTCGCCGAACATGATGTCGAACTCAACCATGCGGAAGGGCGGCGCCACCTTGTTCTTCACCACCTTGACCCGGGTCTGGTTGCCGACGACCTCGTCGCGGTCCTTGATCTGGCCGATGCGGCGGATGTCGAGGCGGACGGAGGCGTAGAACTTCAACGCGTTGCCGCCGCTCGTGGTCTCGGGGCTGCCGAACATGACGCCGATCTTCATGCGGATCTGGTTGATGAAGATCACCATGCACTGCGAGCGCGAGATCGAGGCGGTGAGCTTGCGCAAGGCCTGGCTCATCAGCCGCGCCTGGAGGCCGACGTGGGTGTCGCCCATCTCGCCCTCGAGCTCGGCGCGCGGCGTCAAGGCCGCGACGCTGTCGATCACCAGCACGTCGACGGCGCCGGAGCGGACCAGCGTATCGGCAATCTCCAGCGCCTGCTCGCCGGTGTCGGGCTGGCTGATCAGCAGCTCGTCGATATCGACGCCCAGCTTGCCGGCATAGCCCGGATCGAGCGCGTGCTCGGCATCGATGAAGGCGGCGATGCCACCAAGCTTCTGCGCCTCGGCCGCGACCTGCAACGCGAGCGTGGTCTTGCCCGAGCTTTCCGGCCCGTAGATCTCGACCACCCGGCCCTTCGGCAGGCCGCCGATGCCGAGCGCGATGTCGAGTCCGAGCGAGCCGGTCGAGATCGCCGCGATTTCGACGGCATGGCCGCTGTCGCCGAGCTTCATCACCGAGCCCTTGCCGAAGGCGCGTTCGATCTGCCCGAGGGCGGCTTCCAAGGCTTTCTGCTTGTCCATATCGTCCTGCTCGACTAGGCGGAGACCCGAAATGCTCATCTGACTTGTTCCTTATCCCATAGCCCTCTCGGCGGGCGCAATGGAACTAAATGTACATGGTTTGTTCTCGCTGGCAAGGAGTTTTTTAAGATATTGATTTAAAAAAGTGATCTCCTTCATGTTCCATCGTTGTTCCAAAAAATTTCGCGGCCGAACCAATACCAGCCACGCCTCCGAAGCATGAATTGTCCCCCGCTACCGCCTATGCCGCCGCATCGCGCGGGGCCGCCTCATTGACCAGGATCGGCACGCCCACGGTACAGGAGTGCATGCCGAGGTCGCTGGTCGGCGCCAGCACCTCGAGGACCTCGGCCAATAGCCCCGATTGTCGAAGAAGGCGTCCTTGATCGCCCGCCGGCCTGCGTCGAGTTCGGCCATCGCGTCTCTCCCCATGCCGTCTCCGGCTCGAAACTCAGAGCAGGATCGGTATCGAGGGCGATGGAACGGGCCTGGGCTGGTAGGCTCGACGCCGATGGGACTGGCAAGGGAGAGACCATGATGCAAACTGGATTGGCCTACATCGGCGCGGCGGCGGCCGAGATCGCGGGGTGCTTCGCATTCTGGGCGGTCGTGCGCAATGATGCCTCGCCCTGGTGGCTGGTCCCCGGCATCGCCTGCCTGTTGGCCTTCGCCGGCCTGCTGACCCTGGTCGACAGCTTGGCGGCGGGCCGTGCCTTCGCCGCCTACGGTGGCGTCTACATCGCCGCCTCGCTGGTCTGGCTTTGGGCGGTCGAGGGATTCCCACCCGACCGCTTCGACCTGATCGGCGCCACCCTCTGCCTCGCCGGCGCCGCCGTCATCCTCCTCGGCCCGCGCCAGCCGCTGGCGGGAGGCCTCTAGTCCGGCGCTTCGGCCAGGGCCACCGCGAGCCGCGCGCCGAGGGCGGCGTTGGCGATGGCCAGCGCCCGGTTGACCGCCAGCGTCCGCCCGCCGGAGAGGCGCTTGAGCGCGGCCAACAGGAAGGGCGTCAGCGCCGGGCCGGCGATGCCGGCGGCGGCAGCTTCCGCCCGCGCCTCGGCGAGCCAGCCTCGAAGCGCCGCCGACGGGATCGCCAGATCCCGGGGCGGCGGCTCGCAGACCAGCAGGCCGCCACCGCCGAGCGCCCAATGGGCCCGCGCCAGCGCCGCGATTCCGGCCGGGTCCTCGCATCGGCGCGGGACGGCGAGGCCACTGTCGATCGAATGGAAGGCGGGGAAACGGTCGGTGCGGTGGCCGACGACCGGCACGCCGAGCGTCTCCAGCGCTTCCAAGGTCGCGGCAAGGTCGAGGATCGACTTGGCCCCACTGCAGACCACAGCCACCGGTCGGCGGGACAGCTCCATCAGGTCGGCCGAAACGTCGGGCGGGCCGTCGCCCGGGTGTACGCCGCCGATGCCGCCGGTGGCGAAGACGGCGATGCCGGCCTCGGCCGCGATCCGGGTCGTCGCCGCGACCGTCGTGGCGCCGAGCCCGCCGGACATCACCACCGCCGCCAGGTCACGGGCGGAGCACTTGGCGCAGTCCTCGGTGGCGATGCGGACAAGGGTGTCGTCGTCGAGGCCGACCCGCACCCGGCCGTCGACCACGGCGACCAGCGCCGGCACCGTGCCCCCGGCGCGCGCGGCCGCCGCCATCTCCCGGCCGACCGCCAGGTTGTCGGGCCGGGGGAAGCCCTGGGCGACGATGCTGGTCTCCAGCGCCACGACAGCGCGGCCCTCGACCAGCGCCTGGGCGACCTCGTCGCCGATCCGGATCAGGTCCGAGAGCTCAGAGCGCATCGCCGACATCGAGGCCGACGGCCGCCAACTCGTCGCGGACCTCGGCACGGAGTTCGGCGAGCGCGGCCTCGTCGCCGGCCTCGCAGCGCAGCACGACGACCGGCTGGGTGTTGGAGGCACGAAGCAGCCACCAGCCCTTCTCGGTCATGACCCTGACACCGTCGATGTCGTTGACCCGGGCGCCACGCGCGGCCAATCGCTCGCGCACCTCGGCGACGAGATCGAACTTGCGCTCGTCGGCGCAATCGACGCGGATCTCCGGCGTATTGACGGCCGGCGGCAGGCTGTCCCTGAGCGCCGCGGCCGAGCCGCCGGAGCGCGCCACCAGATCCATGAAACGGAGCGCGACGTAGATCGCGTCGTCATGGCCGAAGAATTTGTCGGCCATGAAGATGTGCCCGCTCATCTCGCCGGCAAGCGGCGCGCCCAGCTTAACCATCTCGTCCTTGATGACGGAGTGACCGGTGCGGCACATGATGGCCTTGCCGCCGGCGCGCTCGATCTCGTCGAAGAGTGTCTGGCTGGATTTCACGTCGGCCAGGATAGACGCGCCCGGATAGTCGCGCAGCACGTCGCGGGCCAGCAAGGTCAACAGCTGATCACCCCAGATGATCCGCCCCTCGCCGTCGACGATGCCAATGCGGTCGCCGTCGCCGTCGAAGGCGATGCCGAGGTCGAGGCCTTCGCGGCGGACGCAATCGATCAGGTCTTCCAGGTTCGCCGCCACCGTGGGGTCCGGGTGATGGGCGGGAAAGTCCCCGTCGATCCGTTCGTAAAGCGTCAGATGGCGGCCGGGCAGGCGTTGGACCAGGGCCTTGACGACGTCGCCGGTGGCGCCGTGGCCACAATCCCAGGCGACGGCGAGGGGGGCCGCCGCCTCGTAGGTCCGGGCCAGCAGGTCGAGATAGGCGGGCAGCACGTCGCGCGTCTCCATGCGTCCCTCGCCCGTGGCCCACTCGCCCCGGCCCGCGCGGCGGGCCAATTGCTGGATCGCCTCGCCGAAGAACGGCCGGCCGCCGAGGCTCATCTTGAAGCCGTTGTAGTCGGGCGGGTTGTGCGAGCCGGTGACCATGATCCCGGCGTCGGCCCCCAGTTCATGGACAGCGAAATAGAGCTGTGGCGTCGGGCCGAGGCCCACGCGAAAGACGGCCAGGCCGGCATCGCGAATACCCTCGGCCAGCGCCCGTTCGTATGCGGGGGAGCTGTGGCGACCGTCGTAGCCCGTCGCGACCGCGCGACCGCCCGCTTCGCCGGCGATGGTCGCCAGCGTACGGCCGATGGCATAGGCGTCGGCCGGGCCGATCGTTTCATCGACGATGCCGCGAATGTCGTAATCGCGCAGCACGCTCGCATCGAACTGGTGTGTCATGGGCGAGGTTTTCCGCTCGAATCGATGGCGTCCCGCGTGGCCGGCTGGGTAAGTCGCCATTCATGGCGACGGGTGCGAGGCCGCTCTTCTGCCATGGCGCCGAGGCGTCGCGCAAGGACTCTCAGGCCGCCAGCAGGATGTCCTTGGCCTGGTTGATCTTTGCCGCGAGATAGGTGGAGCCGCCCTGGTCGGGGTGTATCTTGTGCATGAGCCGGCGGTAGGCGTCCTTGATCTCGTCCGCCGTGGCCTCGGGTCCGATGCCGAGGATCTCGCGCGCCTCCTCCCGCGACATCGCCGCCCGCTGTCCCCCCGGCGCTTGCCGCCGGCCCCAGCCGCGGCCGACCCGCTCCTCCTCCGAATTCGTCCTGGCATATTCCCCGCCCGTCCGAGCCCGCGCCGCCTCGCGCCAGTCGTCGCCGACGGCGCGGTCGAGATAGGTCTCCAGCAACTGGGCCGATTCCGGATCCTCGCGGTGACATTCGCCGAGAAGCGCCACCAGACCGTCGAGGTCGAGCGCCGATAACTGCTTGCCGGCGAAGGGGCCCTTCAACACTTCGCCCGACATCTCGCCGCTATCGTGTTCCAGGATCATGCGCAAGTAGGCCGTCTCCACCTTGGAACTTCGCCCGCTGGGCCCGGAAGGGCCGCGCGCGGCGGAGGGTATCGGGGGCAACCGCAGGCCCCGGTAGAGAATCCAGGCGAGGATGGCCAGCGGTGTCGCATACATGAAGCGTCCGGTCGCCAACAACACCAGGGCGATGGCGCCCAAGAGCCCGAAGGCGGCATAACGCAGCACCCTGGCGATCACCTTGGGATCGGTGTTCAGCAACCAGCTCCGCGCCAGCAGCAGGGCCAGCAACAGGCAAACACCAAGAACGAGATAAGCCAGCATCGCCTAGCGAACCTGATGGGCGATCCGCAGCACCTCGCCGCCGCGCGCGTCGCCGTGGCTCAAGAGGGCCTGGCGGCCGCCCGCCGCATAGACCGCGACCGCGCCCAGCAGTGCCTTCAACTGCGCCGCCGAGCCGGCATCGAAGCGGCAGTAGGCGCCCCGGGTGAGCTTGGCGATCTGCCGAAAGCCCCGTTCGGCGTAATCCAGCTGTCCCTCCTGAAAGACAAAACATCGAACGCCCAACATGCCGAGTTCGCCCGCCTTGGCGCAAACGGCATCGATTTCCTCCTCCAGCGCGTCGCCGACGAAGACCATGGCGTCGATCTTGTCCTCCCGCGTCAGGCGGATGGCATAATCCAGCATGCGTTCGAGCTGGGTCTGCCCGCCGAGGCAGCGCACGCGCGTCATGTAGGGAATGAGCTTCGCGGCGCTGGAGACCCAGGGCGTGGTCTTCAGCTCGCGGAAACCGCGATAGAACAACAGCCTGACGTCGAGCCCGCCCAAGGTCGCCGACTCGGCGAACATGTCGCCCTGGATCTGGCAGGCCATATCCCAGGTCGGCTCCCGGCTCGCCGTCGCGTCCATGGCGAATAGCAGCCGGCCGCGCGCCGCCTTCTCGCGGACGCGCGGCATGGCCTGGACCTGATCGAGAAAGGCCCGGACGCCGGAGGTGCTTTCCACGTCCGACGAGGTTTGGCGTGCCGGCGCCGGCGTCTTGCGCGTGCCCGGCCGATCCTCGGGCGCCATGGCGGCCTGCTCCCTGGTTTCCACGTCGTCCACGCCGCGACGCCTCTCCGATTGTACCCAAACCACATGGATCCAGCGAGCCCCCGACGCAAGTGGCTGGCGGCGGCGGAAACGCGCTGTTATCTCTTCGCCGAAAGGGAGACGGGCCACGATGATCGACTGGAACCATGACCATGCCGAGCTCGGCGAGGCGACCCTGCATTACGTCACCGCCGGGGCGGGCGCGCCGGTGGTATTGCTGCACGGCTGGCCGCAAACCTGGTACATGTGGCGCAAGGTCATTCCGGCCTTGGCGGAACGCTACCGGGTGATCGCGCCGGACCTGCGCGGTCTCGGCGATTCCAGCCGCCCGGCCGGGGGCTACGACAAGCTGACCATCGCCCGCGACATCGGCGAACTGGTGCTGGACCACCTCGACCTCGACGCCGTCCACCTGGTCGGCCACGACTGGGGCGGCCCGGTGGCCTTCGCGCTCGCCGCCGCCCGGCCGGATCGCGTCGCCAGGCTGGCGTTGCTCGACGTGCCGATCCCCGGCGACGGCACGGACGTCTTCTGGCACGACCGCTGGCACCACGCCTTCCACTGGATCGCCGACATGCCCGAGGCGCTGGTCCAGGGCCGCGAGCGGATCTACCTGGAGCATTTCTACCGCAACTGGGGCGCCCGTCCGGACGCGATCGAGGAAGCGGCGATCCGGGAATATGTTCGCGCCTATTCCCAGCCGGGCGCCATGCGGGCGGGTTTCGACTACTACCGCGCCACGCCCCAGGACGTGGCCGACAACCAGGAAATTCTCCGGACATCGGGCAAGCTGCAAATGCCAGTGCTGAGCCTCGCCGGCTCCGGCGGGCGGGGTCGCGGCGCCGACGTGGTGCTCGCCTCGGCCCGTCGCGTGGCCGAAGACGTCCAAGGCGGCGCCATCGCCGATGCGGGTCACTGGCTGGTCGAGGAGAGACCCGAGGCGGTGCTGGAACGGCTCCTGCCGTTCCTCGAAAGCGACTGACGCCCGATCGGACCTGGCTAGCCTGGCTTGCGGGCGATGAAGTCGTAGCCGAAGACCTCGAAGCGTCGCGCGTTCGCTTCGCCGCGGGCGCCGCCGAAGGTGTCGTGAGGTTCACCGATCCGGATATCGACGAAGCCACTGTCGCTCAGCATCTTACGCCAGCCCGCGCACGGCAGGCCACCTGCGATTCAAGCGGTCCAGAGATCGATGTCGCGTACCGCCGCCTCCGGCACCGGCTGGCCGTTGGCGATGTCGGCGAACTGGAGATGGCCGCCCGGCCTGAGCACCCGGCCGATCTCGGCGAACACCCGTTCCTTGTCGGCACAGAGGTTGATGACACCGTTGGAGATCACCACGTCGGCCCAGCCGTCCTCTACGGGCATGTCCTCGACCAGGCCATCGCGGAACTCGAGGTTGTCGAGGCCCAAGGCGGCCGCGGTGGCGCGCGACCTGGCCAACATCTCCTCCGTCATGTCGATGCCGACGACGCGGCCCCCGGGCCCGACTTGGCCGACGGCGATAAAGCAGTCGAAGCCGCCGCCGGAGCCGACGTCGACCACGCGCTCGCCCGGCCGAAGCGTCCGGTGCGCGAAGGGATTGCCGACTCCGGCGAAGGATTCCACCGCCGCGTCGGGCATCGGGTCGACGGCATCGCGATCGTAGCCCAGCCGGCGGGCGAGCGGCCGTCCGGTGTGGAAGTGGAAATCACCGCCGGGGTCCAGCGCCACCTCGCGGTACTTCTTGCGGACCTCCTCGCGCAGCGCGGCCTCGTCGACCGCCGGCGCCTCGTCGATTGCCATTGCCAGCCCTCTCCATCATCGATACCCGGAAGATAATAGCATGGAAGGAACGTCAGCCGCCCCTCCGCACGATCGGCATGACCTCCTCCGCCAGCAATCGCATCGCGTCCATGGAATGGCGGATGTGGAGGCCCGGCCAGTGCAGGCTCATGACGATGTGGTTGACGCCGAGGCGGCGCTGGAAAGCGAGCATTTGCTCCGCCACCTCCTCGGGGCCGCCGATCAGGAAGCGGTCGCGCGCCAGCTCCTCGAAATCCTGGCCGAGTTCATCGCCGGCACCGGGGCGCGAGCGGCCGAGGCCCCAGGAGAAATAGGCCTTGTATTTGGTCAGGATCGGCTCGCGCGCGAGACGCAGGGCCTCCGCCCGGGTCGGTGCCACGAAGATCTCCCGGCGGAAGGCGAACTCCTCGGGGAAAGGCCGGCCTGCTTCGTCGAGCGCGCGCCTGTAGGTTTCCAGCTGTTCCTCCAACGCGTCCAGCCGATCGTTGGGACCGATGTACCAGCAGCTCCCCACCCGCGCGGCGCGGCGAATGGCGGCATCCGCGCTGGCGCCGATCCAGATCGGCGGGTGCGGGCGTTGCACCGGCAGCGCCGAACAGGACGCCTCGTCGAGTTCGAAGTGCGAGCCGTCGAGCGTCACCGGTTCCCCGCTCCAGAGCCGGAGGATGGCCTCCAGATTCTCCTCGAAGCGCCGCCCCCGCTCTCCCCGCCGCGTGCCGAAGGCCTTTGAATTCCACGTCCCGGTAGCCCACGCCGCAGCCGAACACCGCCTTGCCGGCGGTGATGATGTCGAGGGTACCGACCTGCTCGGCGACGTCCAAGGGCTTGTGCAGCGGCAACAACAGCACGCCGGTGATCAGCCGCAAGCTCGGCGCCTCGGCCGCGACGCGGGCCAGGAACGGGATCTGCTGTAGATCCTGCAAGGGGTGGCTCGAGTAGTGCGATCCCTTGGCGAGCGAATCGTAGCCGAGCCGCTCGGCGAGCCGCGCCTGTTCCAACATCTCCTGGAACCGCTCGGCCACCGGCTCCCCCGCCGGAAAATGCCCCCGCATCATGATCCCGAAGCGCATGATTTCCTCCGCCGGACGAACGCGGCCATTCTGGCGAATCGTCGGTTCGAAGCCCCGTCATAATCGCCGAAAAGAAGCTGACGGTGCAGGTAGTCGCGAGCAAACCCGTCTCCGTGATCGGAGGATCGGTTTCCCTGTTTCTCGGGGAATTTACAGGGAAAGTCGCGCCATTCCACCAAAAGATCGGCATCACGAGGCAAATTCATCACGCTCGAAGGTGTTGTGGAGTCAAGCGCCCCGCCCGCCGTCGGCTAGTCGCGAACTCGTGGACGTCACGCGAGAGCGGCTGGAGTAACCGTTCCCAAGACGCCGGACCACCACCCAGGCCCAAAGGCACGAGGCCGATGCTATCTTGATCAAGGACAAGGTCACGCGCATGGCGGCCCAGTCGGCCGAAATCAAGGCAGGGCATGTTTCTCCCGGGTCAAGCGCCATCGCGCCGCGCGTTCCGGCTGTAGGTCCTGTCATTCCCGCGCGGCCCGCACGACGATCAGGTGGACAGCCTCTCGCGGCCCCCGAGGTGGATCTCCAAACCTCGGAGGGTGCCGCGCGCCATCGAGGCCGCCTGGATTGCCACGCTCGCTAGGCTCGATTCATCGGTCGATCTTCATCCGATCAGTCGTAGAGCGCCACGCAGCGCACCTCGGTGCTCCAGCGTTCCGGCGCGTCCGCCGGTGTCGTCGGATCCTCGAAGGCGGTGTGGAAACTGAAGGTGCAGGGCGCCTCGGGTTCGTTTCCGTCCGCTCGCGCGCCCTTCGAGCGTGCCATGGCGCCCATCGAATCCCACTGCTTGATCAGCAGCGCTTCATCGCGTGTCAGCGCCGGATAGAGGTACCAGCGATGCGCTTCCGCGTGCCTGGCGAAATAGTTCTCGCCGATACGATCGGCGTAGTGGATCTCAAAGACGACGAGGTCGTTGGGATGGACGCCCGTCGCATCGCAGAGCGCCAGCGGATGGGTCGCCACCGGCTCGGCGGCGACGTTGCGCCAGAGGTTGATGATGGCGAAGCGGCCGGATCGAATTGCGTGCTCGACGGCGTCCGCGTCGAGGAGCGACTCGCCCTCGGCGAGGAGCGGGCGGTAGGTATCGTTTGCCGTCGGCGGGGCGGCCAGGTCGCGCAGGCGCTGGGCTGCGCTGGTGAGCGTGTAGTCGCCGTGCACCACTTGCGCCGGACCCTGCACCTGCTGTCCGCCGGCGATCCGCCGCTCGTCGCGCTTGCCGGAGGCGGAGCGGATGTTGTGGTCGAAGGCCGCGACGAAGCTGGCACCGCTCGCCTCGCGCACGATCTCGGCGCAGTGGGGATAGTAGTCGCGCACCATCGCTTCGTGATCCAGGAAGTCGACGTCGGGTCTCGCGAGGGGGCAGTCGAGCACCTCGAAGCCGTTCCGCCCGAGCGTGGTCCGCGCCGACCCTTCCAGACGGCGCGCGTCCATGATTCTCATCTCCCTGGGCTCCAGGTCGACACCCTTGCGGCCGGAATCGCTGCCGTCGGAATCGCGAACGGTCAGGACCTCGCCGTTGCGATAGAGCGACGGCTTGGCCGACGCGGCCATGTAGCACAGCCTTCCGACGCGGGCCTCGTTCGCCCCCACCGCCGATGGCGCATCCATGGTCGCACCCCTTCCCAGCCTTCGCGCCACTATACACGAGGCCGAAATTCGACAAGGCGCCGGCCGCGCCCGTCGACGGATGTCTCGTCGTCCGTCCGGAAGTCGACACCAAGCGGGCGAAAGCGCGCGATCGGCACATCGACTTCAAGCGACGTCGCGCGCACGGGTTAGCCAGCCGGCCGCGCGGGCCGGTCGACACGACCGAAAATCGATTTTGATCCCCCCCCCCCAATAACTAGCTGATATTACAGCACTATTTTAGCAAATTCCCCACCCGACGGAACAGGGAATTTAATCCGCGTATCAGGGGATGCGGGGTCGTGTCCCGGCGGGTGGTGTAAGTAGCTGGCCGAAAAAGGCGCGGAACCGCGCCAAAACGAACCTTCGGTTCGAATCTCACTCGAAAACAGTTGAAAATCAAAGACTTGGTGGCGGTGGGGACAGTCTGCTGCGAACCTGTCTCTGCGCCAATTCCCTGTTAAACAGGGAAAATACAGGGAATTTTTGCAGATTCGACCTTAAATCGGCGGAATCGGGCCGTCTACGGCGTTGATATCATGGGGAATCAGACCAAATTCCCTACGCCATGGAACAGGGAATTATTATTGGCCTAGCAGGGAATTTTCCAGGGTGAACAGGGAATCGTCAACCTTGAAACAGCTCGGTTGTAATTGGCACGACCTTTTCGGCTTCAAGAAGCTCCGCCGACCTGATCTATCCGATCGACGGGGACGAGACGTTCGCCTGAGAGGCGGGACGTCCAGGTGAAGGGGGGCGCATCCGGAGCCGGCGACCGCGGCGAGCGTATGAAGCGGCCGGACATCGGTGAGCCGGTCGGATCTCGGCCCTGCTACGCGCGCGGATGATCGGAAGTTCGTTCATGTGCGCTCTCCGTGATGGATGCGGAAATTGAAGCGCCTGCCCGGAGGGGTTCCGGACGGGGTGCTTGCCGTGGCGGGCGGTCAGTGGACGAGGCGCAGGAACTCGGGGATCTCCAGCGGGTCCTCGCCGGGCTCGTGGCCGTTGACGGGACCGATGGTCTGCACGATCACCCTGGGCCCCATCCCTCCTGTTAATTCCGCCCGGCGTGAAAATCCGGGCCTTTCCGGGTGATGCCGAAAGTGTTAGTCGCCTGCGCATGATCCTGCTTCACAGCATTCTCTCGGGCTTTCGCGGTCGCGCCATGCGATAGCTTGAGATCACCGCGCCTCGTCATCAACGGAACGTCCTTCGGTGCAACCAGCCAAGCCAGTGGCTGGGACACCCAAAATACCAGGGTTTCTGCACCGGATGGAATTAATAGAAGGGGCAGGTCCAACCGGCCGGTTCGACGTGCCGTTTGGCCCCGCCAGGTCGACATGACGGCCCCAAAAGAGGCTGCCGCCGGACTGTCGTGTAGGTAGGCATATTCAGAGTGCAAGACCTTGAGAAATGTCTCGCAGCCTCTATTTAACGGAAGGCGCCTGCTCTGGAAAAAAGGGGGCAGGCTCGATGGATCAAACAACCTCGCCGGGTTCTTTCAAACGGGCCAGCAAAATGAAAGGTCAGACATGCTGAAATTCTACTATAACGCCGCTCCCAATCCGACGAAGGTGGCCTTGTTCCTCGAAGAGGCGGGCTTGGCCTATGAGCCGGTCCCGCTCGACACCCGCCTCGGCGATCAGCACCGGCCCGAATACCTTGCGATCAACCCGAATGCGAAGGCGCCAGCTATCGTCGATGACGGCGTTACGGTGTTCGACAGCAATGCCATCCTTCTGTATCTGGCCGAGAAGACGGGGAAATTCCTGCCGGAAGACACGCCGGAGATGCGGGCGCAGCTACTGTCCTGGCTGATGTTCGTAGCCACGGGCGTGGGTCCCTATTCGGGACAGGCCGTTCATTTCAAGAATCACGCGCCGGAGGAACTTCCCTACGCCATCAATCGCTACGACTTCGAAGCGGCACGCCATTACGGAATTCTCGACCGGTGTCTCGCAGAGAATTCCTACATGTTGGGCGAGACGTACACGATTGTCGACATGGCGGTGTGGGGCTGGGCCCGCTTGGTGCCGGTCGTCCTGGGCGAGGACGCCTTTCCGAAAATGCCTAACCTCAAACGGCTGGTGGATCACATCAGTGCGCGTCCCGCGGCCGAGCGGGCGATTGCACTGAAGGACCGCCACGCGTTCAAGGCCGAGATGGATGACAAAGCCCGGCGCCACATGTTCCCGCAGAACGTGAGACTCGCCGGCTGACCCATCGGCGGGTTGGGCGGGTTAAGCCTGGAGAACCGCCTGAGCGATCCTTATGGCGAACTTGCCGGCTTCAGGCGGCGACCGGCTCGACGCAACGGGGATCGTCGTTCGCGTGCTTGTTGACGAGGGTGCTCACGGGGTGGGCGGTCATGGCCTCCGCCGGGTACGGGCCGAGCGTTACCGCCCCGCCCGAAAGCTACGGGGCGAACGTATCCGGCGACAGGATGACCGGCATGCGGTTGTGAATTGGCTCAACGATCCCATTGGCCGCGGTCGCGAGGACCGTGCAGGGCAGTGTCAGTCTAAAGTGAACCAGTCTCCGAATTGACGGACAACGCCAGCTTCATGCCACTAATTGACGCCACTTGGCCAGTGCGGCAGAGCGGTTCTGCTTGTAGACGGAGCGGCTGTTGAGATGACGGTCGAGATTGAAGTGGTTGTTGATTGAGGCGTGAACGGCGGCAAACTTCTGCAAGGTCTTGATGTCGCGAAATTTCGACATCGCCCGTTCCCGTCTTTGGAACGGCTGGTGTGAATTTTCCGCCCGGTTGTTGAGCCACCTGCCGCCGGTCTGGTCGGCGGCGTTGCCGATCACATTCATCGCCGCCCGGTATGACCGGAGCCGATCAGTGACGATCGAGCGCGGCCGACCGTAACGTTTCATCGCACGCTTCAAAAACTTCAGTGCAGCCTTGCGATCCCGGCGTTTCGTGGCCCGGCGTTTCGTGGCAAAGACCTCGAGCACCTCGCCCTCGTGATCCACGGCGCGCCAGAGGTAATGTGTCTCGCCATTGATCCGCACGAACACCTCGCCGAGGTGCCACCGCCAGTTGGAATACAATCGATGATCAACACGCCGCCTTCTGATTTCCGCGGCAAACATCGGGCCAAACCGGTTCCACCAGGAACGCACCGTCTCGTGACAAATATCGATGCCTCGATCGAACAGCAGGTCCTCGACCTCGCGCAACGATAGGGGATAGCGGATGTACATCATCACCGCGAGGCGAATCACCTCGGGCGAACTATTGAAATAGCGGAACGGATTTTCACTCGCCGAGGCTAATCGCCGACCGTACCAACCTCAAGCCAATTTAGTCTGATGGTATGGACGCCCCCTACGGCTTCACGATGAGCCATACTGGAGTGTGTTGAACAACCCAGACAGAGGGAGCGTCCACGATGGATATTACGACAATTGGGTTTGATCTGGCAAAGACGGTGTCAACGGCGGAGTAAAACCCGGCCATGTGGCGGAGCAAAAGTGGGCCACTTTGGTTCGGTGAGGAGCTTGTCCCCGTAGTCCACGGGAGGGACCCACGCGCGGCGTGGACTGCCCCTCAGCAGGCAAAGGCCGCGGCGCGCGTGGGAGGGGCCTGTGGGCCCACGGGGGCAAGCGGATGCCGCTCAGGCGCTTTTTGCGGGTTTCTGTTTTCTTCGGCTCTGCTTGAGGCGGAAGCTTTCGCCGTTCATTTCCAGGATATGGACGTGGTGGGTCAGGCGGTCCAGCAACGCCCCCGTCAGGCGTTCTGAGCCGAAAACCTCCGTCCACTCGTCGAATGGCAGGTTGGAGGTCACCAGGATCGAGCCACGCTCGTAGCGCTGGCTGAACACCTCGAACAGCAACTCGGCGCCGGTCTTGGAGAGCGGCACGAAACCCAGCTCGTCGATGATGAGGAGCTTGAGGTTGGCGAGCTTCTTCTGGAACCTCAGCAGCTGTCTGTCATCGCGCGCCTCCATGAGCTCGTGGACCAGGGCGGCGGCGGTGGTAAAGCCGACCGACAGGCCCTTCTGGCAGGCGGCAAGGCCGAGGCCGAGCGCAATGTGACTCTTGCCGGTGCCGGAATTGCCCAGAGCGATCACATTCTCCCGGCGCTCGATGTACTCGCATCGTGCCAGCTCGAGGACCAGCGCCTTGTTGAGCGAGGCGATCGCTTTGAAGTCAAAGCTGTCCAAGCTCTTGACGGTCGGGAACTTCGCTTGCCTGATTCGCCGCTCGACCATGCGGCGCTCGCGGTCGATCAGTTCCAGCTCGGCCAGGCGGAGCAGGTAGCGCACGTGGTCGGCGCCCTCGCTGGCACACTGGCGAGCCAGCTTGTCGTACTCCCTGAGGAAGGTCGGCAGCTTGAGGGCCTTCAGGTGATGGGCCAGCAACACCTGCGGCGTGTCGCTCACGGCGCCGCTCCGCCCAGCAGGCTCATGTGGCTGGCGGCGGATGTGGTGGTCACCTGGGCCCGCGGCAGATAGGGATAAACGTTCAAGTCGAGCCGGGGGGGTCGACGCTCGACGCGACACAGCACCAGGTGCTTGACCGCATCATAGCCGATGGCGCCTAACCGCGGGGCATCGCGGATGGCACCGTGCACCTCCTCAAGGGCAAAGGTCTCCAGAAGACGGAGCACTTGCACGTACTCCCGCTTGCCGGCCTTGCCCATGCGGGCTTCAAGCAAGCGGCGCAGGTTGGCGTACGCCTCGGGCAGCTTCCAACCGGCCAGCGGGGCGGCTTGATCGAGGGCACCGATCTTCCGCTCCCGCAAGGCCAGATAGTGGATCGGCTCGAAGATCAGGTCCTCTCGTTCGTAAGAGCGTGGGTGCCGGGCGATGACCTCGGCGGCGCAGCCGATGACCACCTCGTGCACGTAGCCACGGACCCAGACCTCTTGGTGACCGTGTAGCGCACCCGGTTCCTTGGACACAAGTTTGTCTCACGCGGCGGGCCTGATTGAGATCGCGGCGTGCCACGCCTGACGAGCTTGAGCGGGGCTCAGGTAGCCGTTCTTTTCGACGATCCACTGGGCATTGTAGAGTTCGACGAAGTCGCGGACGGCGTCCCGCAGCTCCGCGATGTTGCGGTAGATGCGACCATGGATGATCTGTTCCTTCAGCGTGCGATTGAACCGCTCGGCGACGCCGTTGGTCTGGGGCTCGGCGACGAAGGCGTAGGACGGCTGGATGCCCCAGAACTTGATCTGGTTGGTGAAGTGGTCCGACAGATACTGGGAGCCGTGATCCATCCGCAAGGCCAGCCCCCGAGCCGCGCCGGCCGCGGTCGAGCCATACAGCCCGGCAAGCCCCATGGAGATCGGCTGCAGGGCGGCGAAGCGGTCGCCGCGCTTGCAGACATGCCAGCCGACACACTCGGCGTTCCAATGCTCGACGGCGGTGAAGATCCAGCCCCAGCCGTCGTCCACCGTGAACACCCGAACGCCATCGGTGCCCCACATGAGGTTCGGGGCATGAGTGATGATCTCACCGTCATGGGGATTGCCGCCACGGCGGCGGCAGCGATGGGGCGAGAGCAGATTGTTCTCGCGCATCAGGCGGAGCACCCGCTTGCGGGCAACCCGGATGTCGCGACAGACCCGAAGCCGAGCCCAGACCTTGCGGTAGCCCTCGCCCTCCCAGGGCGATGCCTCCAGGTCGGCTTCGATCGCCACCAGCAGCGCCTGGTCCGAGATCGCGGGCTTCGGTCCCCGACGCTTTGCCGGCGGCTGCTCGGCGTGCTGGCCGGAGGTCATGGCGTAGAACGAGGAGCGGGCCATGCCCCAGGCGGCGCAGACCCGCCGCAGGCCGTAGGCCAGACCCGTGCCGGGCGAGGTGGCGGCACTCATCGCCGCGACCTCCGCCGCCCCAAAGGGCCGAAGGTCTCCGTCTTGGCCTCCAGCAGTTCCACCTGCATGGTCAACTCTCCGATCCGCTTCATGGCGCTATCCAGTTCCGCCTGCACCGGATCGCCCTTGCGTTGCTTGAGCGAGGCGTCGATCCCGCCGATCGCTTTCTCACGCCACTGCTCGAGCCGGAAGATCTCTACGCCCAACTGGCGCGACAGAAGTTGCACCGGCTCGTCACGCAAAAGCCGCGGAACGACCTCACGCTTGCGCGCCACCGTCCATCGCTGGCCAAGTCCCAGCGGGCCTGCCGGCAAAGCCTGGCCTGGGGAAAACGTGGACGAGCCAAGCTCGCCCGCATTTACCACAGGCCCATCAACAGCAACTTTCTTCTCAAAATTATCGGCCATGTTCCGGTCCTCCTTGGACACTTCGATTAAGCCAATTCTGTGTCCAAGGAAACCGGGTCCGACTCACCTCTTGGTGACCGTAGGCGACGGGCACCGAGTAGTCGTTGCCCCGATAGCGCACCAGGGAGAGCGAATTGACCCGCGTGCCCTCCTTGTCGCAGGCCTCGAAAGGCGCCGGCGGCAATTCCATCAGCTTCTCCCGGTCGCATCCGAACCGCTCGCCGATGGTCTCGCGATGGCCGCGCAAGACGTCGCTTTCCCGTCTCCGACATTGATGTTCCAGGTGAGCGTTGAAGGCGTCCCAGCTCGCAAACCGGGGGATGGGAACCATGAAGTTCCGGCGGGCGTAACCGACCAGCCCCTCCACCTTGCCCTTATCATTGCCCTTGCCGGGGCGGCCATATCGATCCTGGAACAGATAATGGGATTGAAGCCCGCTGAACGCTCGCGTTCGTTGCCGCGTGCCGTCCGGCAGGATGCGCGACACCAGGCACTTGTCATTGTCGTGGAGAATCGATTGGGGAATGCCGCCGAAGAAGGCGAAGGCCCCGTTGTGGCCGTCCAGCCAGGCCTCCGTCGCCGCCGCCGGGTAGGCCGCAACGAAGCAGGCATCGCCGTGGGGAAGGTCCATGGCGAAAAAATGCGCCCGCCGCTTGACGCCGGCGATGATCGCATCCGCCTCGCCAAAGTCCGCCTGAGCGTGACCCGGAGGGTGCGCCAGCGGCACGAACATCTCACGCTGGCGACGGCGCCGTTCCCGGACGTAATCCTTGACGATGGTCTGTTTGCCCGCAAAGCCATGCTCGTCGCGAAGACGCTCGAATATCCGCTTCGCCGTGTGGCGCTGCTTGCAGTGAACCGTTCGGTCCTCTTCCAGAATACGGTCAATGATATCCCTGAAGGGGTCCAGCTTCGGGCGCTTCGGTGGCTGGCGGCGGCGGTAGCCAGGCGGCTCCGAGTGCCCGAGCATCTTCCTCACCGTCTCTCGCGCCATGCCAAACCGACTCGCCGCCTCTCGCTGACTCAGCCCATCAACATGGCACGCCAGCCGAACGCGTAAATAAAGGTCCACGGTATACATCCTCCCACCTTCCATCCCGAAAAGGATCGAAGGCTACAGGTGGCAGAGTTTTACTCCGCCCGCAGCCGGGCAAATCCCGCCGCTTCCGTGGTCTAATTTGTCACCGCCGCACACACCGCCGCCAGCGCCGCTTCCTCGTCTGCCGTCAGCCGCCGCGGCGAGTAGCCCTTTGGACGGTCGTGAAGCCCCTCCAATCCCTTTACATTGTAACGAACAACCGCGTCGCGAAGCGTTTGGCGATCCATCCCCGCAAGCCGCGCGGCATCAGCCCGGGGCATCTCCTCCAAAGCATTCGCGATCCCATAGGCCCGCGCCGCCGCTCGACCGTACGATTCCACGCGAGCCCAGCGCCGAAGCTCCAAAGGCGTCAAATCATCCCGTATCTTGAGTGCTGATCCCATGACATCCCCCACATCTGGTGGGAGACCATAGAATCACAATCCGCCATCATCCGCCATCAATGAATATCCCGAGAGTCAATTCAGGCGCTCACTGGTATTACACCAGTCCCGGTCAGCATCAGTTCTTCCTCCAGTAGGCCGCACTTGCTCCCATCTTGCGGATTGCGCGCCCGACGAAGTAGGACAGATGCATCTTCACGGTATAACCGCACAGGCCACCCGGGCGCTTCCGCGGGGTCGAATCCGCTTTGCCATATTGCTCCGCGTCATGACTAGATTTCAGTGTGCAGCGCCTCGATGGTTCAGTTCCTGTTCCAAGCGATTACGCCCCTGGCGGTTCACTCCACGTTGAAAAACGAGCAGGGCATATCGGGCCAAAGGAAGGTGAGCGGGTTGGACGGGCCTATCACGTACTCCGTGGCCTGCCCCATTAAGCCCGCATTTCCCAGGTGAACTTCGGCGTTGGACCCTTTGAACGCTGATTCTATGTTCGGTGTCATAGGGTTAGATGACGTAGAGGGCGGTTTGGATGTGGAACCCGGAGGGTGAATCGGATAGCAGCCCACTTCGGCCCTGTTTCGACCGCCGACTGAAGCTTGAGTTCCACGGCTCGCGGGTCACCTCCGACGCCGGAGTGCTCGCCTATCGTGAACTCGACGATGCCTTGGGGCTGACCGCATTGGCGGGCGATGTCCTGGCCGACAGCCGGACGGGCAAGAACGGCTGGCATGGCGTCGTCGGTCTGCTTCGCCAGTCTGTCTATGGACGCCTCGCCGGATACGAGGATGTGAACGTGTATCGCACCCGGTTCCTTGGACACAAGTTTGTCTCATGCGGCGGGCCTGAGTGACATCGCGGTGTGCCACGCCTGACGAGCTTGAGCGGGGCTCAGGTAGCCGTTCTTCTCCACGATCCACTGGGCATTGTACTGTTCGACGAACCCGCGGACGGCGTTCCGCAGCTCCGCGATGTTGCGGTAGATGCGGCCATGGATGATCTGTTCCTTGAGCGTGCGATTGAACCTCTCGGCGACGCCGTTGGTCTGGGGCTGTTCGACGAAGGCGTAGGACGGCTGGATGCCCCAGAACTTGATCTGGTTGGTGAAGTGGTCCGACAGATACTGGGAGCCGTGATCCATCCGCAAGGCCAGCCCCCGCGCCGCACCGGCGGAGGTCGAGGCATACAGCCTCGCAAGCCCCATGGAGATCGGCTGAAGGGCGGCGAAGCGGTCGCCTCGCTTGCACACATGCCAGCCGACGCACTCGGCGTTCCAATGCTCGATGGCGGTGAATATCCAGCCCCAGCCGTCGTCCACCGTGAACACCCGAACGCCGTCCGTGCCCCACATGAGGTTGGGGGCATGGGTGATGATCTCACCGACATGGGGATTGCCGCCACGGCGGCGGCAGCGATGGGGCGAGAGCAGGTTGTTCTCGCGCATCACCCGGAGCACCCGCTTGCGGGAAACACGGATGCCACGACAGACCCGAAGCCGAGCCCAGACCTTGCGGTGTCCCTCGCCCTCCCAGGGGGATGCCTCCAGGTCGGCCTCGATGGCCACCAGCAGAGCCTCGTCCGAGATCGAGGGCTTCGGTCCCCGGCGCTTTGCTGGTGGGCGCTCAGCGGTGGCCTGCTGCCGGGATTTCATGGCGTAGAACGAGGAACGGGCAAAACCCCAGGCCGCACAGACCCGCTGGAGGCCGTAGGCCAAACCCGTGCCGGGAGAGGTGGCGGCACTCATCGCCGCGACCTCCGCCGCCCCAAAGGGCCGGACGTCTCCGTCTTGGCCTCCAGCAGTTCCACCTGCATGATCAACTCCCCGATCCGCTTCATGGCGATGTCCAGTTCCGCCTTCACCGGATCGCCCTTGCGTTCCTTGAGCGAGGCATCGATCCCGGCGATCGCCTTCTCACGCCACTGCTCGAGCCGGAAAATCTCCACGCCCAACTGCCGCGACAAAAGTTCCACCGGCTCGCCACGCAAAAGCCGCAGGGCAACCTCACGCTTGCGCGTCACCGTCCACCGCTGGCCAAGTCCCAGCGGGCCTGCCGGCGAAACCTGGCCCGGGGAAAACGTGGACGAGCCAAGCTCGCCCTCGTTTACCACAGGCCCATCAACAGCAACTTTGTTCTCAAAATTGTCGGTCATGTTCCGGTCCTCCTTGGACACTTCAATTAAGCCAATTCTGTGTCCAAGGAAATTGGTTCCGACTCACGAGGATGTGAACGACGCCGAGCGTCTCGGGCGCGATCCCGCGATGCGGTGGATCGTCGGCGGCAAGGCGGTCGAACGCGGCGGCGCATCGACCAGCCAGATGGGGCGCTTCGAGACCGAGCTGTTAGCGAACGACGAGAACCTCGCCGCCCTCGCGGACTTGTCGGGTGTTTGGATCGATCGGGTTCATGCGCGGAAGCTGCCGAGAATGATCGTGCTCGACATGGACACTCGTGTTGCCCGATGCAGTGGAGCAGTAGTCACTGACCACGCTGCGCGAAAAGCTCGTCAAGATCGGCGCGAAGATCGTCCGCCACGGTCGCTACATCGTCTTCCAGATGGCCGAGGTCGCTATCCCTCGTGACCTGTTCGCCGACATCCTCCGCCGAATCGATCGGCTCAGAACGACGCCCCTCCCAACATGACGACACGATCGTCCCTCATGCGTGAAGACGACAGGACCGGTGTGTCCGAGACACGGCCCGACCGGCAATATCGAATGCCACCATGTCCCATTCACTCTCAATTTCGTGTTGTCGGGCATGATCTAGGTGGCACAACCCATCGGACTTGCCCTTTGAGCGATTTCGAGCCACGCTCAACTTGGCTGAAGGGTGCCACATGGGAAATCCCGGTTCAGATCATGGGCCGCATCGTCGGGCGCTGGCAGAGGATGTAATGCGTGCGGCGATCCTCGCGGTTGTGATCGCCCTAGTGGCGGCAGCGGCTTCGGCAACCGAAAGGCGCACCGACGAGCTTTTGTGGATGTGCGAGAGCCGCGTCAGTGACAACGAGTTCGAGAACGCGATGGAGCAGGCACTCTGCATCGGATACATCGACGGCGCGATCCATGCCGATTCCCGCTGGGATGCGGCCAGCTCGATGATGCTGATGAACCACAACGTCTACGTTCAGATGGACGGCATCTTCCGGGCCAACGCGGCCTACGCTCAACCGGAAGCCAAGGCCCAGTATAATGTTCCGAAGAAGCTGATATTGGCCAAGAAGGCGATTGCCGAAATCTTCGAGGCACGGATACCACACGGCAAGCTCGTCGCGCATCGTGAGTTGCTCGAATCCGTTTGAGGTCAGCCGAGCACTTCGACCGCCGCCCGCTTCATCTCGTCGTTGACCTCGATGTATCGCTGGGTGGTGCCGAGGTGCTTGTGCCCCGCCAATTCCATGATCACCTTGGCCGAGATGCCGGAATGAGCGAGCTTGGTGATGAAGCCTCGGCGGCCGCTGTGGCTGGATGCTCCGTCGATGCCGGCGCGGCGATAGAGTGCCGCGAACAGCTGGCAGAGCGTGTTCGCCGAAAACGAACCGCCCTTCTGGCTGCGGAGCAGAGCGGTCGCGGGGGCGGGGAAAGCGGGTAAGCTCGCCAGGTAGCGGCGGATTTCGCGCTGGAGCCGCTTGTTCAGGAAGATCGTCCGTGCGACCTCGCCCTTGGTGTATGCGGGCTTTAGGCGCAGTTGGTCGCGCACCCGTCCCTCGCCGTCCACGACGTCGCTCACCCTCAGCGCCGCGATTTCGCCGACGCGGAGCCCCGCCAGGTGGCTCAGCATCACGGCAACGCGGTTCCGCTCGGCATGCCTGTCACCGGCGATCACCGCGAGCAGCCGCTTCATCTCCGCTTCCGTCAGCACCTTGGCCTGCTTCATCTCCGAACCTCATCCGATCATGCTATCCATCGGAAAACATTATATTTTCTGACCTGCTCGAAGTCGATCGGAAGGAGATGCTCAAGGTTTCTGCGGCTCCGAGCCCGAATGTAAGGAAAGCTGTATTTCCTAATCTTTCGGCGATGTCCGCTTTCTCCGCCTGATGTCGTATGTTCACCCAGGTACGGGCATTCCATTAGCAGATGCTTGACGGAGATTGTTGGCGAGTCGCCCGGGGGAATCTCACCCCCGGGCGCTCCCAGAACCGTGCATGAACCTCTCGACTCACACGGCTCCCGATGTTCAGCCGTCGCCACAAGTCAGCAACGGCCTTGCCTCAGCCACGGAACTCCTCCCGTCGCCGGTTGGCCCCGAGTCTCGGCTGAACAACGCAGCCCCTTCGGTCCAGCCCCATTACAGGACCTTCAGCCCTACTACGAGCTGCTCCGCCCCTGTGCTCCGCATCGGTACTCCGGCCCTCGCGGTGGTCGCCGCTTGTGACCGCTCCCTTGGCATCGGAACGACAAGTTCCCACGTTCCCTACAAGAGCCTGGTTGAGCTTCGCGCCGCCTACACGCCGGATGCCGCTCGGGCAGCCTTCAGGCAGCCCCCGAACTCCTCCCGGAGGAAGGGTCACCCCCCGGTTCTGACATCGTCTAATCGCATTTCGACGCTTCATCAGCGGTTCGCTTGCGCTCGCCTCTCTCAACCCTACCTGCCGGGATCTCGTCCCGACGTTTCCGCAACGCTCACCACCATCGCTCTTAACGACAGCAGCTTGCGGTGGTTTGGAGCCCGCACCTGACTGCCGGCTCCGAGGGGCCCACCCTCATCTCTCGTACAGCATCGCACCTCCTTCTTCAGATGATGCGTTCGTGGCACACGACCCTAAGGCGACATTTCGCAGAATGGTAGAGCAACTGATTGATGGCCTGTAGCCGGCCCCTTTGCCGCCATGACGGCGGCCCATTCAGTAGCATCCAGGTTGCCCGACAGGACAGGTGTGAGCTGCGCAGGTCGAAGTGCGCCCTCACAGTGCAAAATGGTCACCGGGCCGTGTTTCTCATAGTCAAATCAGCCCGATCAAGAGCGGGCCACAGCCTATCGTGACAGCTCAGGGTCGGATTCGCGGTCGGATGCCCACTATGCTACCATATTTGGCGATTGAGGAGCCATCTGGGGAATTCCGGTTCGATACCGTGATTTTGAAACGGCGGCGAACGACGCACCGCACAGTCAACGGAGACAGACAATGACAACGCAAACTCTCGTGAAACGGCTGTGGTCGTTCCGGAGGTTCATCCGTACCATCACGCGGCTGGGGGCTGTCGCGTTCGCGGTTTTCGCCCTCTCGGCGGTGCCCGCGATGGCCGCGGAATACACCATGACAATCGCCCATCTCTACCCCGACGACCTCTCCAACAACGAGGCGGCGCCGTCGCTCGACGGCCGCTGTGGTCGTTCCGGAGGTTCATCCGTACCATCACGCGGCTGGGGGCTGTCGCGTTCGCGGTTTTCGCCCTCTCGGCGGTGCCCGCGATGGCCGCGGAATACACCATGACAATCGCCCATCTCTACCCCGACGACCTCTCCAACAACGAGGCGGCGCCGTCGCTCGAGCGCTTCAAGCAGTTGGTGGAAAGCGCCACGAACGGCGCCATCGAGGTCAAGGTGTTCGGCGGCGGGGCGCTGGGGAGCGAGGTCGAGACGGGGAAACAGGCTCAGATCGGCAAGACCATCCAGTCGGTGCTGATTTCTTCCGGCGCCGTCTCGTCCTTTTACAAGAAGTACCAGATCGTGGTGACGCCGTTCCTTTTCCCCAACTACAAGACCGCCTGGGCCTTCTTCGACTCGCCCTGGTTCGCCAACTTCATGCGGGGCATAAAGGAGAAAAGCGGGCTCAGGTACCTGGGCACCTTCGACGATGGCGGCGGCTTCGTCGCCTTCACCAACAACAAGCGGCTGATCAAAACGGTCGACGACATCAAGGGCCTACGCATCCGTGTCGAGGAAAATCCGGCCCACATCACGATGATGAAGTCGCTGGGCGCCTCGGCCACGCCGCTGCCCTGGGGCGAGGTGCAGACCGCACTCGCCACCGGCCTCGCCGACGGCCAGTTCAACGCGCCCGGCGTCAACGACATGTTCAAGCTGGCCGACGTCACCAAATACACCACCTGGAGCGGTCATGTGTATAACTCGGTGACTTGGCTCGTCAGCGAGGCTTGGTTCTCGAAGCTGCCCGAGGACTACCGCAAGGCGATCATCCGGGCGGCGCGCGAGGCGGTGTCGATCGGCCACGGCATCGCTACCCAGATCAGCATCATCGGCTGGGTCAACTCGTGCAAGAACTTCGAGGCTTGTTACATCTTGCCGGACGCCGAAAAGGCGAAAATGCGCGACATCGCGCGACCGGCCTACAAGAAGTGGATCACCACCGATTTCGGTCTCGAGGCGGCCGATGTGGACGCCCTGTGGGCCGAGGTCGACAGGATCTCCGCCGAACTCGACAAGAGCTGGATGAGCAGCTACTTGCGCTAAACCGCACCATGGGTCGGGCGGCGGTTTGCCAGTCGGCAAGCCGCGCTCGGCCGTTGCTGGAGTGGTATCCCGTCGCAATGCAGCCATGAGCAGCATTCAGTCCATGCGCCGCGTCAGCGACACGGTCGACCAGATTGTCGTCGTCGTCTGCGCCGCGCTGGTGCTCGTGATGCTGACGATATCCGCGCTCGGTATATCGTTCGAGATCACGTTCAATCTGTTCGAGTATTTCGACGCCGCTGGGGCCTTCGTCAACAGCCCGCTGGACTGGGCCTTCTCCAACACCCGGCCATCCATGACCCGTCTGTTCCTGCCCTGGCTGGCCATGCTGAGTCTCACCATGGCGCTGAAGCGGGGGGAGCACGTCGCCATCTCCATGGCCATCCGCAAGCTTCCACCACGGGCAATGTGGGCCGTGAAAGTCGTGAACTTGGTGGTGGTCGCACTCTTCGGCGGAGCAATGGTGTGGTACGGCTACTTCTTCTTCGAGACGTCGACCCAGCTCTTCATGGTCTCCGACACCGTACAGATTTCCCACAAATGGACAGCCCTTTCGATCCCGGTCTGCGGGGCGATCGTGTGCGTGCATTTGCTCAGTGGCGTATCGCTGATTGAAATCCACGAGTTCGCCGATGAGGTCGAGGAATGACCGCCGCCCTTATCCTGTTCGTCGTCTTCGCCCTCACGGGCCTGCCCATCGCGCTCGTGATGATCGTTGCCGGACTTTCCGGCGTGGTCACCATCGGCGGCATCGACTTCCTCGAGATCGTCGCCCACCGCTTCTATGCCGGAGTCTCGGGCTTCGTGCTGATCGCGGTGCCCTACTTCATCTTCACCGCCGAGCTGATGAACCGGGCCGGCATCACGGATCGGCTCATCGCCTTCGCCAACAGCCTCTTCGGCAAGGTTCCCGGCGCCCTTTCCCACGTCAACATCACGGTAAGCGTGTTCTTCGCCGGCATCACGGGCGCCGCCGTCACCGACACCGTCGCCATCGGCAAGATCCTCATCCCGGCGATGAAGCGCGAGGGCTACGATGCCGACTACTGCGCCGCGCTGACCGCCTGCTCGTCGATCATCGGGCCCATCATTCCGCCCAGCATCATCATGATCGTCTATGCCGCGACGCTGAGGAACGTCTCGATCATCGGCCTGTTCGCGGCCGGCTTGATCCCCGGGCTGATGATGGCGGTGACCCTGCTGGTGGCGAGCGGCTGGCTATCGTGGCGCCGCGACTACCCCCGTCACGAGGCCATCTCGCTCAGGCGGATCCTGCGCACGGGCGCCGAGGCGCTAGCCGCCCTGCTGATCCCGGTGGTGATCCTGGGCGGAATCCTGAGCGGCCTCACCACCGTCACCGAGGCCGCCGCCGTCGGCGCCGTCTATACCCTGATCCTAGGCGGTCTCATCTACCGGAAGCTCAGTTGGCGCGACATCTGGGAAGCGCTGGTCTCGACCGTGAGCTTCTCGGGCGTCGTCTTCTTTTTGCTCGGCGCCTCTTACGTGCTGGGCTGGTTCGTGACCCGTTCGGGCCTCGCCCGCGAGGCCGCCGAGGCGATCGCCGTGGTGAGCGACAATGCTCTGATCCAGATTCTCGTCGTCGACCTCTTGTTGATCGCGCTCGGCATGTTCATCGACGTCCTCCCGGCCATCGTGGTGGCCGGCCCGGTGTTGGCGCCGGCCCTGATCCAGCTCGGGTTTCACCCGCTCCACGTCGGCATGGTGATGTTGCTCGCCCTCAACCTCGGCAACATCACGCCGCCAGTGGGCATGACGTTAATGACGGCGTCGAAGATCGCCCGGGTGACATATGAGTCGGCCATCCGCCAGTCGCTCCCCTTCCTCCTGAGCCACCTCGTGGTGCTCGGCATCGCCTCCGCGAGCCCCGAGCTCGTGCTCTGGTTCCCGCGCTTGATCGGGGCTATCAGGTAACGGTTCCGAACCCTTGGGGAGATGGATGTGTCGCGGCTTTCTCCGGGCGCTCGATATCGCCCGCCATCAAGGCGCAAGATCGCTCGAGCTCCGCTCCGCGACGAGCTTGGCCCGCCTGCTTGGCCACCAGGGCAAAACCGTCGAAGCCCGCGAGCTACTTAGTCCCTTCTACAAGTCCTTCGCCGAGGGCTTCGAAAAGCCGGACGTGAAAGATGCAAGGGCGCTGTTGGACGAGCTAAATTAGTAAATCGAAATGTCAAGTTGTGTTAAGCGTTGTCCGACACCTGCCGATCCAGTCCGCCGGATGCAACCCCTGCGCCTCGGCAGGTGTCCGACAACGCTTAACAAAAGCAGAGTGCGCCAGGACAAGCTGGCAAAGGATAGGAGATGAAAGTTCTCTACGAAGTAAGGTCTAGCCAACCGCTTCGGCCCCGAGTGATGCGCGGCAGTCCGCGAGGGCTGACGTGAAGCGTTCACAGGGGAGACCATGGGCTGGGTATTGAGCTGCGAAACTGGCCTTTCCGAGGTGCCGATCTCTTTCTGCTGACGAGAAGGCAACATCATCCTGTGCGATATGGCGAGCACGGGATGGACCTCGCGCAGTCTGAGACCCCATGCACGTGGAGACGTCCTTTGTACGGAACCTGGGAGATCTCGTCCGTGCTCGGTGTGGCATGCCGGGCCGGTTCATGAAGGCGAGAGCCGAACGATGAACATGCACGCGGGCGAGAAGTCGGACGAGGGAGTAGTACCTGAGAAGCGGCCGAACAAAGGGGGCATGCCCCCGGCGGAGGCCGTGGAGGGACGAGAGGGGTGATGGCGAAGTTCAGGGACGAAAAGACTTTGCAGAAATTCGCCTCCGTCCACGCCTCGATCCACAATCATTTCAATCTCGAACGCCACCTCAATCGCCGCGACATCTTCAAACAGAACCGCTCGGCCGCCCTCGCTGAATGGCGTCAACTCGCCGCATGAGATTCATGACCGCTTCTGATCAGCCAGATCACGCCCAGTTAGTCTGACAATGCCGGCGTATCAACTCGCCGCAAACTACGTAGGCTTCACCCCCAGCACCGGAAATGTGGGTCGGGTAACCTAACGCTTGTGCGCGCCACGGATTAGCGCAACGATTGGCGCAGATGGATGACCATCCACACACACAGAAGACCACAAGGGAGAGACCAACGATGAAGCTCTACATGTCGCCGGGCGCATGCTCGCTGTGCCCCCATATCGCGCTGCGCGAGGCGGGCGCCACGTTCGATCTGGTGAAGGTCAATCTGATGGAGAAGAAGCTGCCCGACGGCAGCGACTATTTGGCGGTCAGCCCCAAGGGGCAGGTCCCGGTGCTGGAGCTCGATGACGGGACGAAGCTGACCGAGAACGCCGCGATCGTCCAATATATCGCGGATTCGCACCCCGACGCGGGTCTCGCGCCGGCCAACGGCACCGCCGCGCGCTACACTCTTCAGGAATGGTTGAGCTTCGTCGGCTCCGAACTGCACAAGAACCTGCCGCCGCTGTTCATCCCGCGCTATCCGCCGGAATACAAGCCGATGGCGCGCGCGACCCTAGAACGCAAGTTCGCCAATCTCGAGGCGCACCTCGCAGATAAACAATATCTGATGGGCGACGACTTCACGGTGGCGGACGCCTATTGCTTCGCCATCGTAAACTGGCACAAGAAGGCGGAAATCGATCTCGCGCCCTGGCCCAACCTCAAATCCTATATGGCGCGAGTCGAAGCGCGGCCGAAGGTCCAGGAAGCCCTGGAGGTCGAGGCAACGTATTAACTGGGACTGGTGTTGCGGCCCGCCGATTCGGCGGGCCGCGTCCGATGCCGCGTGATTCCCGCGCAGCGGTGCATTTCTCTCGGGCTTGGGTGAGCCCGCGCGGCCGAAGTGCTCAACGCACAACACACGGGACGCCGAGCTTCTTCTAGAAGTCCACTTAGGTCTTCATGCGCTGCTCTCTGGTCGGCCGCGGCAGCAGTGCCTGGGCATGACCTCATTCGGATCGACCCTGCGGTGACAAAATGAAGCAGAATGAAATCATATTCCTTGATACTGAGACGACCGGATTAAATCCGCCAAAGGATCGTTTGGTCGAGATAGCGATCATCTCTTTGTCCGACGATGTACTTCTCAACATCCTGGTCAATCCTGAAAGGGAGATCGGCTTTGCAACAACAATCCACGGCATCACCGACGCCATGGTTCGCTTCGAGCCAACGTTCGAAGAGATTTGGCCCAAGGTTCGAGAGATTGTAACGGGAAAGCATCTTGTTATTTATAATGCTCAGTTCGACACACGTTTCTTTCCTGATAATTTGGAATGTGCAGAGAAAATCAGCTGTGCGATGCTCAGGTTCGCGCCGATTTACGGCGAATGGAATTCTCATTTTAATGATCATAAATGGCAGAAACTCACGACCGCTGCTGACTTTATTGGATATCGTTGGGAAGGTGACGCCCATAGAGCACTGGCCGACACAATGGCGACGCGCGCGCTGTGGGATTGGATGGATAATCAAAACTCGGCGAGGGCATCCGTTAAACCCCGTGGTGTCCATAAACCAAGTGGACACTAACCATCACTACCCCTCAGCGGTAGAGCAGTCAGGCCGGACGCTTACGATTGAAGCCAGGATCAGGCGTTTCTTTGTGGCGAAGACGAACAACAATCTTACGATCGTCGTTATTCCACTTTGTACCCGCCGCGTTGTGCGCTACAGGCGGCGGGGCGCGGCCTTTCGACCGTGCTCGATTGGGACCATGAAACGCATTTGTGGCAGCGCATTGCTCGGTCCGATATGGCCCCCACGGACGAACTAGCGAATTCAATCAGTACTGCTGCTGTCTGTGAGCCCGACCAGCAAAGGTGGGCACCGACATGACCAGGCCACCGCCCCGCGCGCCCTGTTCGTCACGACAATGCGAGATTGCGATTTCTACTCACGTCTATTTTTGAGATGTGCGTCCCGGCTCCGCCAACCATGGGGCGACAGTGCGCGTGCGCGTAGTCGGTGCGCCGTAGGTCGCTTGCGGGGCGAGGTACTTCAGTACGATGCCGCTACCAATGAGGGCGAGAACAGCGTTTGGCGTCGGAATGCCTGTTCAGCACATCAAACTGATGTGGCCCGAGGGCCGTCGCATGACTACGGCTTATTGCTTTGCCGCTGCGGTTGGTTTGGCATCGTTGCCGAACCACGACTTCATCGTCGGGAAATTCTGAATTCCCCACGTTATAACCGACACCAAGACAACCATCGCGATCCCTGCCGCATAAAAGCGGTGGCTCATGGAGTCCAGTTTCTTGTCGTGTTTCTCGACCGTTTGCTGAAGCGCGCGAACGCCTTCCTTCATCTCACCCACTGTTCCCTGTAACTCGAACAGCATTTGGATGATGTGCGGATTGGAGTCGTCCGTAACTACTCCCGCCCCTGGTCGGGCGCGTGGTTCCGGTGCTCTCGGCGCCGAACCCGTTGGAGGCACATCAGTCGCCATTGGACCTCGGAAGCTCCATCCAATCCCACAATTCCATATCGTGGAGACCGTAGTATGACTCGACCTTGAATACCACGAACTTTGTTGACGCCTCTTCGGGCGCGCCCAGCGCTTCCGCCACGAATTTTGTGGTCTCGTTTGTGTCGATCAGCCACTGACCGCCCGTGATCCGATAAAAGTTCTTGGGGAACTTTTTCTGGATTCGCTGATATAGCTCGGGATCGTCACTGGTTGCCATGACGGCAAAAACCGGCATTCTCATTTCTCCCCTAGGGAAACGCTATAGCAGGGTATTTAAGGAAGCGCTACCCCGCGCCAGTGTCAGTGTCGCTAGGGCAACGCACCGCCTTGTAGCCGACTTTCGATTCTATTGGACTAGAAAAGAGAGGGACAGCCTTCGGGCCGTCCCGGTGGCCCCTGCCTAATCGCCGAACAACCACCTCACGCCGCGCTAGAGGTCGTTCAGGCTGCCCCGTGATCAACCAATTCCATCGCCGGGAAGTCGGCCCGGCCGTACATGGCCTCGATCATGGTACACGACGGCATTTACGTAGGACGTTGAAAAGGTTGTAGGATTCCCGATTCACTCCACGACGAGTCAAGAGGGAAATCATGCGAGACAACCCGATCAACGCCCTGCGTGAGACGCTACGATGCGGCTTCGCCTTTCGCAAGAGCCGTCTGGAGAGCCTTTGCGTCTTGGTCTTCGGCGTGTTCGTCGCCCGGACGGTGAACCTCTCTCACTTGGCCTGCCACTTTCCGGGGCGCGCGCGATCCAGCTCCAACTATCGGCGCCTGCAACGGTTTTTCGAGCAAGTCGATTTCGATTACGATCGCCTCGCCGAGTTCCTGGTCGCGATGATGGGGCTCCAGGCGGGGCCGTGGCGGCTGACCATGGACCGGACCAACTGGCGGCTGGGTCGCCGCGACGTCAACATCTTGATGATCGGCATCGTCAACCGCGCCATCGCCATTCCCGTGTGCTGGCGGGTGCTCGACAAGGCGGGCAATTCCAATACCAAGGAGCGGATCGCGATCCTCGAACACGTCCTCCGGCTCTTCGGGGTCGACAAGATCGCCAGCCTCCTGGCCGACCGGGAATTCATCGGCGACGCCTGGCTGGCATGGTTGCAGGAAAAGGCCATCCCCTTTCACATCCGCATCCGATCCAACATCAAGATCGCCAACACGCGTGGTCGCATGGTCAAGGCGAGGGAGCTGTTTCGCGACCTCAAACCCGGGGAAAGCCGCATCCTCTCCAACGCCAGGCGCCTCTCGGAGGCCAGAAAACCCAAGGCCAGGCCCGTCTTCGTCGCCGCGCTCCATCTCAAGACCGGCGAACTGTTGATCGTCGTGACCAACGACGCGCCCGAGGAGGCCTTGGCCATCTACGCCCAGCGCTGGCAAATCGAAACCCTCTTCGCCGCCTTGAAAACCCGTGGCTTCAACCTCGAAGACACCCACATGACCGACCCGGAGCGCATCTCCAAGCTCACCGCCGTCCTTTCCATCACCTTCTGCTGGGCGCACAAAGTCGGCGATTGGCTCCACGAGGCCGAGCCGATCCGCCTCAAAACCCACAAAAGGATGGCAAAATCCATCTTCCGATACGGTTTCGTGTGGATAAGGCGACAGCTCGTCAATCCTATCGACAGGCGTCAAGCCATTGAGCTGATTCGTTTCCTCGTCCCCGGAAAACCACCAGTCCAGGTGCCCAGGCCAAAGCCAGCATGAACGAGTCGTGTACTGTGGGCCTCGATATCAAATCGCACCATGATCCGCACACCGTCCCAGACGATCGCCGACGCGGAGCGATCCGTCGTATCCCAGCTCATTACCGTGCTGACGGCTTCCGCCAACGACAGATCCCGCGGCTCGTCGTCAGCGTGTAACAACCTCACCCTCTGTGAGTAGTCCATTGTCCCACCTTCCCCGATCGTTGCGGTAGCGGAACTCTGGCATCTAATGCAATCGCGGTGGGAGTCGGGGATTGCCCTTACGACAACCATCTAGTGTGAAAAGGAAGGGGCGACCCGAGAGCCGTCGGAACACGAGATTGTCGTTGTCAGAGTCCGGGCCTATATCTGGTCTGTTCGAGGGTTCGACCTCGGCGTGAGGCGCGTTGCCCCCGTTTTCAATATGGCGGGTCCGCTGCGCGTCGGAAGGCTCGGCGGTTCGTGGCTTGTTTCCCGGTAAACCCCCGAGCCTTTTTCTCCAACGCGCTTGCACCACGCGCCAACCGTCCGTTGACCAACGGCGCCGGCTTCAATGCACTCCTTCACCATGTCCCGGCGCCGTCCGCTTCAACTCGTCTATCGCGTCTCTGATCCGATGCCACACCCGGCGCCCGTCCATATCGCCTTCGGCCATCAACTCATCAGCACGTTGGGCGGCATGGATTCCGGCCTCGTCGCCATACGCCTGGATCGTGGCTTGCGCCGCTCGGTAGATTTCTAGGTCGCTCAATTGCTTCAACACCGAAACTCTCGCAATTGCGGGTAATACACCTGGCATTGATCCGTGAGTTCGGCCGAAACGTTCATCTCGCAGTCGGCGGCTAGAACAGCCCGCAGATTCGGCAACGACATATGGCGCCCGTGCTCGTCTATGAGCTTGTCGATGCGGAGTCGACCAAGTCGGGTGCATTTGCCGCACCGTACCTCAAGCAGACGGAAACGCTTGCCAATATCATCGAGTGACAATGAGCCCGTCATCGCCTTGACCTTCGCCATCCAGCGGCGCGCGCCTCGGTCTCCGCAGCCGCGAATCGCTCAACGCAAATCCAGGACCACAACAAGCGGCCGATGGTCGGAAGCGAGTGCATTGTCGTGCGCCACGGTGCTGGCCGTGATGCTCCGGCTGGCGTCCTTGATCGAACGCGACACCAGAACGTGGTCGAGCTGATTACGCACCCCCTGGAAGGTATAGGTCCAGCGGGTATCGAGCGCGTTGGTGGCGAAGAACTTTACGCCGCCGGTCTGGATCAGGTCGGGCCACATGTCGTCGAGGCCGCGAATGCGCCGCAGCGCCGGTTGGCCGCGACGATCGTTCAGATCACCCGCGACGATGACGTGCGCCCCCTGATTGATAAGCTCAAGGCTGTGACGGCGCACAATGGACGCCTGCGCAATGCGCTGCGCATCTTGTTCGTGTCCACCGCGCTCGCTTGAAAGGTGGATGACGTACAGGTGGAACGTCTTCCCGTGCGCCATAATCTGCACCTGCATGCCCTTGCTCAGGCCCGTGTCGGCTTCGGTTTCGGGATCGTCCAGCTCCGTGTAGTAGCCCTCCCGACCGGGAATCGCCTGGAGTGGCTGGCCGATCGGGAATTTCGAGAGCACGGCTACATGCTGCCGCGTGGTGGTGTCGGTACAACTGCAGACGGCCGAATGCGGGTAGTTCACGCCGATCGCACCGATGGCCGCGTTGAGCTCGGCCACGTCGGTGGCGTTACCGACCTCGGTGAGCGCCACGACGTCGGCATCGATACCGGCAACGACCTGCGCCACCGCCGCGGCTGCCTCTGCAAACTTCTGATCACGGAACCCAGCCTGGTTCCATGTCGTCCTGTCTGTGCCCGTCAGATTGAAGGGAAGACCGAATTTCAGATGAACCTTCGGCCGCGTGAGGAACTCCGCGTTGAACGTGGCGATGGTTAGCGTTTCGGCGTGGGCCGCCGACGCCAGACCCAGAGCCGCAAAAAGAAGCACGACCATGCGCATCGGAGAAACTCCCGCGAGATTTAGGACAATTGCGACGCCGGCACTCTTCATGGCGCAACCATTCGACGCCAATTGGTGAGAAGCGTCAACCGCGGGCGCGGGCCACTATGTCGGGCCGGACTAGGCTTGCCGGTGATCTCGGCGGAGGCCGTGGCGGGGAGCAGAATGGCGAGAACAGTGAACCGCATCCATGGACACCGCCATTCAGGATAAAAAAATAGCCAGTCGGAATGATTATCTGAAGCGGACATCCCGGCGACCGCTGTTCATCCAACTCCGGACGCTGAACGGGTGCTGTCGATCCGCCGCTTGTAGCCATAGAACGAAACCGCTTTCAGCGGTAGTTCGTGGTGCCGGGCGGTGAGGTCGGTGGCGTAACGGATGGGTCGATCCTGTGTTGAGGTTTGGAGTTCCGAAGCTCACGCAACACGGGAGCAGACCCATGACCGATAGTGACAAGACCATCAGCCCGCTGCGCCAGCGCATGATCGACGACATGGTGCTTCGCGGCTTCAGTGCCAACACGCAGCGCGGCTACATCAGTGCGGTGGCCGGCTTTTCCGACTTTCTCGCACGCTCTCCGGATCGGGCGGAGGCGGAGGATCTCAGGCGCTATCAAGTGCATATGCGCAAAGCAGGCGCATCGGCGACGACGATGAACGCGGCGGTCTCGGCATTGCGGTTCTTCTTCGGCGTCACGCTCGGCCGAGGCGACGCCGAGATCGGCATGACGACGGTGGCAATGCCGCGCAAGCTGCCGGTGATCCTGAGCGTCGAGGAAATGGCGCGGCTTCTCGATGCCGCCCCCGGTCCCAAATACAAGGCGGCCTTTTCGCTGGCCTATGGCGCCGGCCTGCGCGCTTCGGAGGTGGTCCATCTCAAGGTCCCGGACATCGACAGCAACCGCAAGACGCTTCGCATCGAGCAAGGTAAGGGCCGCCGAGATCGATACGCCATGCTCTCGGATCGCGCCGTCGAGCAGCTCAGGGTCTGGTGGTTGCTTGGCCGCGCCCGCGGCGTGATGCTGCCCGGCGGTTGGCTGTTTCCAGGCCAGAACCCGGTCAACCCGTTGACCACCCGCCAGCTCCGTCGCGCCCTCGATGGCGCCAAGGCGGGGGCGGGGATCGAGAAGCGGATCTCGCTTCACACGCTGCGCCACTGCTTCGCCACCCATCTCCTCGAACAGGGCGTCGACATCCGCGTGATCCAGGTTCTACTGGGGCACAAGAAGCTGGAGACCACGGCTCACTACACCCAGGTCGCCAGCACCACCTTGCGGCGCGCCAAGAGCCCACTGGACCTGCTCGAGCCGCCGACGCCCAAGACCAAGCGCAAGCCGCCGAAGTGAGCCGGCGGCCTCGGTGCCGCGTCCCGCGCTCGAGGTCCAGGACATCTTCCGCGACCACGGGCCCGGCTTCCGTCGGGCCCGGGCCGGTCGTCTGAGCCTCGGCCAACTGAAGGTCATGTCGGCGATCGAGTGTTGCCGCACCGCCGCGCTCGGCGGTCATGTCGCGGCCTGCGAGGACTGCGGGCAGAACCACATCGCCTACAATTCCTGTCGCAACCGCCATTGTCCCAAATGCCAAGGCCAGGTCGCGCGCGAATGGCTGGCGGCGCGAGAGGCCGAACTGCTCTCCGTCCCCTACTACCATCTCGTCTTCACCCTGCCAGCGGCGATCGCCGACATCGCCTATCAGAACAAGTCGGTGATCTACGATATCCTGTTCAAGGCGAGCGCCGAGACCATGCTCACCATCGCCGCCGATCCCAAGCATCTCGGCGCCAAGATCGGCATCACCGCCGTGCTCCACACCTGGGGCTCGGCCATGACCCACCATCCCCACATCCACATGATCGTGCCGGGTGGCGGAATCTCACCTGACGGTAGCAGTTGGATCTCTTGCCGGCCCGGCTTCTTCCTGCCCGTCCGCGTGCTCTCGCGCCTCTTCCGCCGCCTCTTCATCGAGAAGCTCCTCGCCGCCCACGAGGCAGGGCGCCTGAAGTTCTTCACCGACCACACCAGCCTCGCCGAGCCGGCGGCCTTCCGTGTCTTCCTCGCACCGATGCGCAAACAAGAATGGGTCGTCTACGCCAAGCCGCCCTTCGGCGGACCAGAGGCCGTGCTCGCCTATCTCTCCCGCTACACCCACCGTGTCGCCATCTCGAACAGCCGCCTGGTCAGCTGCGACAGCCAAGGCGTCATCTTCAAGTACAAGGACTACCGGCGCAAAGGACGCGAGCGCTACAAGACCTTGCCCCTGGCCGTGCCCGAGTTCATCCGCCGCTTCCTCCTCCATGTCCTGCCCTCGGGCTTTCACCGCATCCGCCATTACGGCCTCTTCGCCAACGGCGGTCGCACCCGCAACATCTCCCTTGCCCGCGAACTGCTTGCCATGCCGGCACCGGAGAGTGAGGCCGACGATGCCGCGAGTGACGATGATACCAAACCGCCGTCCCTCTCAGAGCCCTGCCCGCAGTGCGGCGGCCGTATGATCGTCATCGAGCGCTTCGAGGCCGGCGCCCAACCACGCGCCCCGCCCCGTGCACGGCCCCTGGCCAGGGCCACGGCAGCATGACCGACACCGCTTCGAATAACGCTATTGCCGCCGCTCACCCGCGGCCACGATCCCGCTCGCCGCAACACCATCGAGCGCGCAGGGAACCACCTGCGAGACCCGCCGGCATCGACCCGAAGTCGCCATCAAACCACCCTGCCGGTGTCGTCGCCAATCAGATCCGAGCCATCCAGCAGCGCCGGCCACCCGAGAAAGCTGGCCCGCCGCTGGCAAATCCCCATAGACCGAGCGTGCCGCACCGCCGAGCCTAGTCCTGCCCGCGGTTTCCTCCCTTGAGCGTTGTCCGACACCTGCCGATCCAGTCCGCCGGATGCAACCCCTGCGCCTCGGCAGGTGTCCGACAACGCTTAACACCGAGACCCGCCGGCATCGACCCGAAGTCGCCATCAAACCACCCTGCCGGTGTCGTCGCCAATCAGATCCGAGCCATCCAGCAGCGCCGGCCACCCGAGAAAGCTGGCCCGCCGCTCGCAAATCCCCATAGACCGAGCGTGCCGCACCGCCGAGCCTAGTCCTGCCCGCGGTTTCCTCCCTTGAGCGTTGTCCGACACCTGCCGATCCAGTCCGCCGGATGCAACCCCTGCGCCTCGGCAGGTGTCCGACAACGCTTAACACCAGCAGCCCCGTCCAACGCCCGCCCGGGCGCTGTGTGAAGCCGAGCGCGAGCAGATCCTCGATGTGCTCGCCGGCCCGCGCTTCGTCGACCGTGCGCCGGCGGAGGTCGTGGCGACGCTGCTCGACGAAGGCCATTACCTGTGCTCGGAGCGGACGATGTATCGGATCCTGGCCGCCGATCAGCCGGTCCGAGAGCGGCGCAATCAGCGCGAGCATCCCCAGTACACCAAGCCCGAGCTGGTGGCCACGGCGCCGAACCAGACCTGGTCCTGGGACATCACCAAGCTGTTGGGGCCGACCAAGTGGACGTACTTCTACCTCTACGTCGTGCTCGACATCTTCAGCCGCTACGCGGTCGGCTGGATGGTCGCAGACCGGGAGAACTCGGCGCTGGCCGGTCGTCTCATCGAAGAGACCTGCCACAAACAGGGCGTCCAGCCCCAGGTGCTCACCCTGCACTCCGACCGCGGCGCGCCGATGACGAGCAAGTGCACCGCACAACTGCTCGCCGACCTCGGCGTGACCCGTTCACTGAGCCGCCCTCAGGTGTCCGACGACAACCCCTTCTCCGAGGCCCAGTTCAAGACCCTGAAGTACCACCCCGGCTACCAGATCAAACCGACAACTGACGCTCTCATGTTTGTCAAGTACTCGATGGGGCGGTGAGTACGCGGTAGATCTCGCGGGCCACGTAACGCTTCAGGCAGCGCATGATCTCGCGTTTGGACAGCCCCTCCAGGGTCCTGCGAGCGACATAGGCTCGGGTCCGCTCGTCGGTTCGCATTCGGCACACGACGACCATGTGCAGGGCGGAGTTGGCTTGGCGGTTGCCTCCGCGGTTGAGACGGTGGCGTTGCGTCTTCCCACTCGATGCGGGGATCGGGCAGACGCCGCACATCATGGCGAAGCTCGCCTCGGAGCGGAGCCGATCCGGGTTATCCCCAACGGCGACCATTACTGCGCCTGCGTTCTCGGTGCCCACGCCTTCGAGCTCAAGCAGACTGGGGGCGAGCTCCTCGACCAAGGGGACGATGAACCGGTCGAGTTCAGCGATCTCGTCGTTGATGTCGAGGATTCTGCGGGCGAGGGACTTCAGGGAGAGCTTGGTCGCGACCACCGGGTCTCGATAGCCGACCGTGTCCGGCCTCCAGGCCGCACAGGTACGCAGGCGCTGCATGCGGGTGAGGTTGCGGACCTGGTCACGCACTTCCTCCGGTGCGGCAACGATGGTGTTGTGGAGTTGCTGCAGGGCCGCGCGGCGGCACTTGATTGCCGTCTTTCGCGTTGTTCGCAGCACCCGCAGGGCTTCCACGGTGCCGGAACGGTCTTTGGCCACCTGGACCCGGCGTCTTGTGCGCGCCGCCTCGGCCGCGGAGATCGCATCCAGGGCGTCGTCCTTGCCCTTGGCTCTTCGGCTGGCTGGGTCCGGCCCGGTCACCTCGAGCACGGGGATACCCGAGAGTGCCAGGTGCCGGGTGATGCCGGCTCCGTAGGTACCGGTGGATTCCACTCCTACACGAAGCAGCTCGCCATGAGAGCGGAACCAGCGAAGCATCGCCCGGTAGCCGGCTCGGGTGGTGGAGAACGATTCGGTACCAAGCACCGTTCCGTCGTGGCTCACGACGGCGGCGGTGTGCAGGTCCTGGTGGGTGTCGACGCCACCGATGATCTGGATGTTGTCGGCTGTTGTCGTCGCCATGTCCGCCCCCTGGTCTATGATGGGTGGAGGGGTTGGCTCCGAACTCAGCCGATGTCGGACACGACAGTGACGGGGCGCCCAAGGCCGGGCTCTCATCAGGTCACGATGTCGGTCGAGGTCGGAACCTCAACCGGTTGCCCCCGGGTGGCCGACATGTCCGGGGAATGACATCTCGGTCGATCTGAGTGTGGGTCAAGCCACCCAAGGGCGGCCGGCCCTATCAGTCTAGATGCGTCTATCGCTGTGCGGGTCAGGTCACTCCGAGGGAACCGGCCCGCAGATACTCACTATCGCCATGGTGGATCACACCGGCGCCAGGTTGGCGCAGCCCGATAGCACGGTTAAGCGCCCTGAGCGGCAGGTCGCTGGTCATGCGAGCGCCCACGGCCCAGCCGATGACGCGCCGGGAGTAGAGGTCGAGCATGACGGCCAGGTACAGCCAGCCCTGTGCCGTCCAGATATAGCTGATGTCGGCAGCCCATTTCTCGTTGGCTGCCTCGGCGGAGAAGTTCTGGTCGAGAAGGTTCGATGCGACGGCCTTGTTGTGCTGGCTGTCCGTCGTCTTTTTGAACTTCTGTTTCCGTTTTGGAGACAACCCATTTCCCCGCATCAGCCGAGCCACCCCATGGCGTCCAACCTCGATCCCATTCTCGGCAAGCTCGTGATGGACCCGCTCTGCACCGTAGCTCTCGCGGCTGCGCCGAAAGGCTGCCCGGACATGGGCGAGTAGAACCATGTCATCGAGCTGTCGCTGGCTTGGGCCGCGATTGCGCCAAGCGTGGAAGCCTGAGACGCTGACCTGCAGCAGTCTGCACAGGCGGAATATCGGCATCGCCAACCCGGCCCTCTCCGCGTCGATGAACCGGAACCTCATCGACTTTCCCTGGCGAAGAAGGCCAGCGCTTTTTTTAGCAGATCACGTTCCTGACGGGCCAGATCACGCTCTCGGCGTCGGCGGGTAATCTCCTTCGCTGCATCCTCATGCGGACCGGAAAGCAAATCCTCCTCACGCAATTCCGTGACCCAGCGGCCGAGCGCGCTGACGCTGATCCCAAGATCTCCTGCTATCTGCCGCTGCCTGCGCCCGCTCGTCTGTAAAAGACGGACGGCTTCTTCCTTGAAGGCCCGATCAAACCGCCGGCCCTTGTTCCCATTCTGCTTCGACATTTGCACCTCCTGCGATCAAAATCCTATCGTAGGACGTCTCCACTTTCGTCAGCAGGGTCCAGTTTGTGGGGGTTGTGCAGGTGGCGCGCGAGATGGGACTGGCGCGGTTTGGCAAGCTCTCGGTCGACGGGACGAAGGTGCGAGCGAACGCGAGCAAGCGCAAGGCGATGAGCTATGAGCGGATGGGCAAAGAGGCGGCTCGCTTGCAGGCGGAGATCGAGGCGCTGCTGACGCAGGCGGGGATGGTGGACGCCGAAGAAGACGAGCGTTGGGGCGAGGATTTCCGGGGCGACGAGTTGCCCGAGGAGTTGCAACGCAGGGAGAAGCGCCTGGCGGCGATCCAGGCAGCCAAAGCGCGTTTGGAGGCGGCGCAACGCGGGCGCGACGATGAGCGCGGGCGCGAGCCTGGGCAGGACCGCAATCCCCGGGGCGGGCGGCCCTACAAGCGGGCCTACGGCGAGCCCGAGCCGAAGGCGCAGAGCAATTTCACCGATCCCGAGAGCTAGATCATGAAGACCAGCAGCGAGGGATTCCAGCAGTGCTACAACGCGCAGATGGCGGTCGATGGGGAGCACCAGATCATCGTCGCGACTCAGGTGGGGCCACAGGCCAGCGACCAGGGTCAGCTGGTGGGGATGCTCGACGAGATCAACGAGACGTTTGGGGTCGAGCCTGCGGTGGTACTGGCCGATGCGGGCTACTGCAACGAGCCGGATCTGTTGGAGCTGGAAGATCGCGGCATCGACGCGCACGTAGCGCTGGGGCGTGAAGGCAAGTCCCAGGTGGCGGTCGACCCGGCCCGGCTCCCGGCAACGCACCGCATGGGTGAGAAACTGGCGAGCCCCGCGGGCAAAGCCCGGTACGCGCAACGCAAGTGGCTCTCGGAGGCGCCGAACGGGTGGATCAAGGAGGTGCTCGGATTCCGACGATACAGCCTGCGAGGCTTGGCGAAGGTGCGCGGCGAGTGGGACCTCGTGTGCTTGGCGTTGAACATCAAGCGGATGGGGACGGTGGCCACGTGCTGAGGCAGGTGCTGGCCTGCCAACGCACTTGCTCCGGGGCGCGCAGTGCCCATCGACCGCGTATGAAACGCGAATCTCTTCCGTTCCGGCCTTCCGCTCTGGGATTTACATCCCAGAGTCGGGCGGGCCAGATGTCCACACTCGGGCCAAAATCCCACCTCTCCGGCGGCCGCGCGCCAATCGCCCAACATCAAAACTTCTACGGCGCACGCTCCTAGGGGATAATCCGGCGGATCGTCTCGAAACCCGTTCGGAACGCTCAGGTCGTCGATCGCCAGATATTCCAGCAGCCGCCTCGCAAGGGCGGCCGTCGTGACCGCGTGGCTTTCGAACGCCTGCTCCGCATCCGCCGGAATCTTGTCGAGTTCCTCGGCAAGGTGTCTTCGAAACGCGTGAAGAATCACCCTGCGGCGCTCCCCGTGGGGTAAACGTCGGCGAACCGATTTATCGGCTCCTGCTGACTGACGAACTCGTCTCGGACATCCCACGTCATCAAATTCTGGTAGCGGGCTACAACGTCACGGTCCGTATTCACCAGAAATATCGGAGTTTCCCGACCCGGACGATGTTTGGTCAGAAAAAAATTCATTCCCAAATCTGATGGTGGCAGTGAGTATCCAACGATGAATACTCTTTCTGCTTCCTGTAGCGCATGACCTGCTTCTCGCCAAAGCCGCCTTACGGTTTCGTTGTTGAAATAAGTATTCTTCTCGGTGGCCGGCGGGATGATAAGCATTTCCTTGTCTCGGGACTGTGGCCGCCGGAAATGAATATCGCTCCATCTCTCGTCGCCAAAAGGCAGGTCTTCTGAAAAGAGGATGGTTTCGCCGAAGAAGTCGTCCCTTCCTGAATAGTACCAGTTAATGGAACCATGGAGTTTCAGGAACGAAAACGTTTTCAGGGAGCCCTTACCCCACATTCCAGCTCCAGATCTGACTTGCACATCGGAGAAGTAAGGTGGGTACATTTGCGCCACGCTGATCCCATTCAGCTTTTCAGTCACCTGTACTTTCTTGGAAGCTCGCTCGACGGGCGTGTCATAGTTGAGCGTGATGACAGTCGCTTGTTCGCGGTGCCACGAACCGATAAGGCGGTTCAGCCACGTCGGCTCTTCGGTTTGCGACGCTCGCGCCGTTTGTTCCTCGATGACTTCTTCGATTCGATGGCGTATGATCCCCGCCAGCGATTTGTTGGAGTCATTCTCGTATTCCGTCAGCCACGGTTGCCGTTGCGACAGGTAGGTAATCCACATTTCGATGTTGTTATCCAGGTCCATCAACGGCCTGGGCAGCGAGCATTCGGATCCCCAGAGTCGTTTGGTCACCTCGTGGGTTAGATCTGCCAGGGTTGGTATCCCGGAATGAATGGCCTTGGAAAACCCAGCCCCAAGAATGAACACGTCTTTCATGCGCGATCCTCTAGTCGAAACGGTGATCTGCGGCCGCCGAAATGGTTGCCACGCTCTGCAACTCCCCGCCGTCGTGCATCCTCTCAACTTATCTCCACGGACTCTGATCCCATCTCTGCAACGATCCGGTCAAGTCCGCAGCAAACTGCATCCCCCGCGGGATAGGTAAGATGTAAAGCTGACGGCCTGCCATGCCCGGAGGTGATCCCGTGTGTGCGGCGGTGACAAATTAGACCACGGAAGCGGCGGGATTTGCCCGGCTGCGGGCGGAGTAAAACTCTGCCACCTGTAGCCTTCGATCCTTTTCGGGATGGAAGGTGGGAGGATGTATACCGTGGACCTTTATTTACGCGTTCGGCTGGCGTGCCATGTTGATGGGCTGAGTCAGCGAGAGGCGGCGAGTCGGTTTGGCATGGCGCGAGAGACGGTGAGGAAGATGCTCGGGCACTCGGAGCCGCCTGGCTACCGCCGCCGCCAGCCACCGAAGCGCCCGAAGCTGGACCCCTTCAGGGATATCATTGACCGTATTCTGGAAGAGGACCGAACGGTTCACTGCAAGCAGCGCCACACGGCGAAGCGGATATTCGAGCGTCTTCGCGACGAGCATGGCTTTGCGGGCAAACAGACCATCGTCAAGGATTACGTCCGGGAACGGCGCCGTCGCCAGCGTGAGATGTTCGTGCCGCTGGCGCACCCTCCGGGTCACGCCCAGGCGGACTTTGGCGAGGCGGATGCGATCATCGCCGGCGTCAAGCGGCGGGCGCATTTTTTCGCCATGGACCTTCCCCACGGCGATGCCTGCTTCGTTGCGGCCTACCCGGCGGCGGCGACGGAGGCCTGGCTGGACGGCCACAACGGGGCCTTCGCCTTCTTCGGCGGCATTCCCCAATCGATTCTCCACGACAATGACAAGTGCCTGGTGTCGCGCATCCTGCCGGACGGCACGCGGCAACGAACGCGAGCGTTCAGCGGGCTTCAATCCCATTATCTGTTCCAGGATCGATATGGCCGCCCCGGCAAGGGCAATGATAAGGGCAAGGTGGAGGGGCTGGTCGGTTACGCCCGCCGGAACTTCATGGTTCCCATCCCCCGGTTTGCGAGCTGGGACGCCTTCAACGCTCACCTGGAACATCAATGTCGGAGACGGGAAAGCGACGTCTTGCGCGGCCATCGCGAGACCATCGGCGAGCGGTTCGGATGCGACCGGGAGAAGCTGATGGAATTGCCGCCGGCGCCTTTCGAGGCCTGCGACAAGGAGGGCACGCGGGTCAATTCGCTCTCCCTGGTGCGCTATCGGGGCAACGACTACTCGGTGCCCGTCGCCTACGGTCACCAAGAGGTCTGGGTCCGTGGCTACGTGCACGAGGTGGTCATCGGCTGCGCCGCCGAGGTCATCGCCCGGCACCCACGCTCTTACGAACGAGAGGACCTGATCTTCGAGCCGATCCACTATCTGGCCTTGCGGGAGCGGAAGATCGGTGCCCTCGATCAAGCCGCCCCGCTGGCCGGTTGGAAGCTGCCCGAGGCGTACGCCAACCTGCGCCGCTTGCTTGAAGCCCGCATGGGCAAGGCCGGCAAGCGGGAGTACGTGCAAGTGCTCCGTCTTCTGGAGACCTTTGCCCTTGAGGAGGTGCACGGTGCCATCCGCGATGCCCCGCGGTTAGGCGCCATCGGCTATGATGCGGTCAAGCACCTGGTGCTGTGTCGCGTCGAGCGTCGACCCCCCCGGCTCGACTTGAACGTTTATCCCTATCTGCCGCGGGCCCAGGTGACCACCACATCCGCCGCCAGCCACATGAGCCTGCTGGGCGGAGCGGCGCCGTGAGCGACACGCCGCAGGTGTTGCTGGCCCATCACCTGAAGGCCCTCAAGCTGCCGACCTTCCTCAGGGAGTACGACAAGCTGGCTCGCCAGTGTGCCAGCGAGGGCGCCGACCACGTGCGCTACCTGCTCCGCCTGGCCGAGCTGGAACTGATCGACCGCGAGCGCCGCATGGTCGAGCGGCGAATCAGGCAAGCGAAGTTCCCGACCGTCAAGAGCTTGGACAGCTTTGACTTCAAAGCGATCGCCTCGCTCAACAAGGCGCTGGTCCTCGAGCTGGCACGATGCGAGTACATCGAGCGCCGGGAGAATGTGATCGCTCTGGGCAATTCCGGCACCGGCAAGAGTCACATTGCGCTCGGCCTCGGCCTTGCCGCCTGCCAGAAGGGCCTGTCGGTCGGCTTTACCACCGCCGCCGCCCTGGTCCACGAGCTCATGGAGGCGCGCGATGACAGACAGCTGCTGAGGTTCCAGAAGAAGCTCGCCAACCTCAAGCTCCTCATCATCGACGAGCTGGGTTTCGTGCCGCTCTCCAAGACCGGCGCCGAGTTGCTGTTCGAGGTGTTCAGCCAGCGCTACGAGCGTGGCTCGATCCTGGTGACCTCCAACCTGCCATTCGACGAGTGGACGGAGGTTTTCGGCTCAGAACGCCTGACGGGGGCGTTGCTGGACCGCCTGACCCACCACGTCCATATCCTGGAAATGAACGGCGAAAGCTTCCGCCTCAAGCAGAGCCGAAGAAAACAGAAACCCGCAAAAAGCGCCTGAGCGGCATCCGCTTGCCCCCGTGGGCCCACAGGCCCCTCCCACGCGCGCCGCGGCCTTTGCCTGCTGAGGGGCAGTCCACGCCGCGCGTGGGTCCCTCCCGTGGACTACGGGGACAAGCTCCTCACCGAACCAAAGTGGCCCACTTTTGCTCCGCCACATGGCCGGGTTTTACTCCGCCGTTGACACGTAAGAGCGTGGGTGCCGGGCGATGACCTCGGCGGCGCAGCCGATGACCACCTCGTGCACGTAGCCACGGACCCAGACCTCTTGGTGACCGTAGGCGACGGGCACCGAGTAGTCGTTGCCCCGATAGCGCACCAGGGAGAGCGAATTGACCCGCGTGCCCTCCTTGTCGCAGGCCTCGAAAGGCGCCGGCGGCAATTCCATCAGCTTCTCCCGGTCGCATCCGAACCGCTCGCCGATGGTCTCGCGATGGCCGCGCAAGACGTCGCTTTCCCGTCTCCGACATTGATGTTCCAGGTGAGCGTTGAAGGCGTCCCAGCTCGCAAACCGGGGGATGGGAACCATGAAGTTCCGGCGGGCGTAACCGACCAGCCCCTCCACCTTGCCCTTATCATTGCCCTTGCCGGGGCGGCCATATCGATCCTGGAACAGATAATGGGATTGAAGCCCGCTGAACGCTCGCGTTCGTTGCCGCGTGCCGTCCGGCAGGATGCGCGACACCAGGCACTTGTCATTGTCGTGGAGAATCGATTGGGGAATGCCGCCGAAGAAGGCGAAGGCCCCGTTGTGGCCGTCCAGCCAGGCCTCCGTCGCCGCCGCCGGGTAGGCCGCAACGAAGCAGGCATCGCCGTGGGGAAGGTCCATGGCGAAAAAATGCGCCCGCCGCTTGACGCCGGCGATGATCGCATCCGCCTCGCCAAAGTCCGCCTGAGCGTGACCCGGAGGGTGCGCCAGCGGCACGAACATCTCACGCTGGCGACGGCGCCGTTCCCGGACGTAATCCTTGACGATGGTCTGTTTGCCCGCAAAGCCATGCTCGTCGCGAAGACGCTCGAATATCCGCTTCGCCGTGTGGCGCTGCTTGCAGTGAACCGTTCGGTCCTCTTCCAGAATACGGTCAATGATATCCCTGAAGGGGTCCAGCTTCGGGCGCTTCGGTGGCTGGCGGCGGCGGTAGCCAGGCGGCTCCGAGTGCCCGAGCATCTTCCTCACCGTCTCTCGCGCTATGCCAAACCGACTCGCCGCCTCTCGCTGACTCAGCCCATCAACATGGCACGCCAGCCGAACGCGTAGATAAAGGTCCACGGTATACATCCTCCCACCTTCCATCCCGAAAAGGATCGAAGGCTACAGGTGGCAGAGTTTTACTCCGCCCGCAGCCGGGCAAATCCCGCCGCTTCCGTGGTCTAATTTGTCACCGCCGCACACAAGCGCAATGTCGGAGGCATTTTTGCCCGTTGTGTCGCTACGCTGCTGATGCTGCAGGATCGCGAGCGACTGTATCTGCTTGTTCCAGCCGGCAAGGCGCGTGCCCGAGAAATGGGGCTTATAAGTTCGTATTAACGCGCCGGCCGACTTCTCCTACCGTCAACTTTGCAACGATCCAGGTTGCCCGTTGAGTCGGGCCGCCTGCCGAATACAAGAGCCTCTAGCCCGGTCCAGGGTAGTTCCCTGAGCCCAGGCGAATAGGCAGGGCCTTCACACTCAACCTGTGATCGTTGCAACGGCCCGGCACCCCGCCGGGACGCACAGGGGAGAGGCGCAATGAAAATCCAGATTATCGCTGCGCTTGCAGCCGCCGTGTTGGCTGCCACATTCTTGGCATCGCCTGCCAATGCCGAGCCGATCTCGGAAACCGATTACTGGCAGCAAACCGCCGGCTTGCTAAACGAGTACCTTGAGATGAGACGAGAGGGGGTATTCATGGACTATGCCTCGTTGAAAATCTTTGAAGATAGTGGCGTAAAGTTCCCCAACCGCATCCGGGGCAGCAATGCGCCAGGCGGACACTTTGCTCGCCCGCCTGGGAGCGCATGGCTAAAACGGGTTCAGCAGTTCAGGAAGTTGGAAGTAGAGGGCGATTTCGGGTCTCAGTGTTCTAAAATTCCGAAGCTGCCCAGCGGGGTAGACATAGTCTGCGGCTTCGAGTTGATCAGCCTAGTTACCGGGTCGTTGATTGATCTTGATGGGACGGTAAGCAAGTTTTTCCTGGCCCTGATCTGCCGGGATTCGCCGCAAGCGTGCGAGCCTTACAGTAGATAACCGGGTGACCAGGTGCCGCGAGTGCAAGACGGACATTTCCTCCCGCGCCAAGATCTGTCCGCACTGTGGGCTCAAGAAACCGCATCAGCATCCGTTTGCCAGAGGGTTTAACGCCTTTGCCAACGGTCTAATGGCCCTCGGTATGTTGTTGATCCTCCTACCGCTGCTCGGGATGTGCGTATTCGGGGCGGCGGGTGGCGAGCATCGGCATGTCGCTGGCGACGCTCTGGAAACCCGCGAGTGCTACATCCTGCAAGCGCCGCAAACGCGCATGTGGGTTCATCGGCACTTTAAAAATGCCGGTGCTTGGAGTGTTCCCAGGGGGAATATTATCTGCGTCCGCAAGGTGGACCGCAACAGCGGTCAGCTTTGGTACAAGGCCCTTGTCATGAAAATGGGAACCCTTGATCGAAGCCAGCATATTCCAGTCTGGGTGAACAGTGCCGACCTCATGAAGCACGGGGTCATCTTGTCGTATTGAAAAGGAGTGAATTGTGCCTCGGAAAGTGCACCTTGTGGCAGACGTGCAAACGATAGCTGTCCGGCCGGAATTGGAGGGCGCTACTCCGATTGTTCCCCTGCGGGCAGTCGTGCTGCATTTTGCTGTTCAAACCACTGACGAGTGGCCTCTCCCGTTCCCTTCGGAAGGACTATGCGTAGCGGTTCACCCGGAACTGGCGAAGGATGTTGCTCGCGCGCTTTTGGCTGCGGCTCAGGAGTTAGAGGAAGAGTAGACATGGCAAAGCCCTTTCGGTTAGAGTGCTCCTAACTGAAGAGTGCTCACCTTGCCATTTCGCCCCGCACTGGCTGCAAACCCTGCGGGGCGTTTCTACGTCTAGTCGGCCATCAATTCCCTGTACATTAGCCGCTTCCCAACCATCCTGGCAACTACGGCGTTCATCTGGTGAAGTGCTACCGGTCGTGGACGCGCGATCGGGAACCTGATACAAGGAAAAAGCGCCGCTGTAACGGCGCTTTTCATAGTGGCGAAGCGCCACCGAAGTCGGGCTATGCAATCCCGACTTTAGCCCAGCCGATCAATTCGGTCAAGCGCGGTGGACTCGCCGAACGCAAGGAGTCTGCCATGCGCGACGAACTGAATTGGCTATCAGAACAGATCGGCGTTACAACAAGCCGGCTCTACGTGGAAGGCCAAGAAGCTTTTGCAACCATCAGCCTTCGGCTTCACTATCGAACTCTTCGATCCGGAGAAACCGGTGCCGACAAAGCAACCCAGTCATTTCTCTGTGCGATGCCACCCGACACGCCTGAGAAGTTTGCTGGCTAGCTTCTTCGTGCAGCCCAAGAGGCTCGTCGGAAGGCCGGAATCGGGGATCATTGACGCGTGACATGGCAAAGCCCTCTGGTTATGTTTCAAACTGGATCGCCCTTGATCTCGTGCCCCGCATTGGCCGTCAAACCTGCGGGGCTTTCTACGTCTGCTCTATCAGATTGCTCAAGACTCTAACTGAGGAGAGGCGCTATGCAACAAAACTCTGAGACCAAGACCCAAGAAGCCGGTCTCCGTATCAAAACTGTAGAATTTTACGAGGATCGGGCAGAGGTAACATTTGAGATTCGGGATCAGCCAGATAACATTTATAGAGAGCTCGTTGAAGTCGTACGCGTCTCTCCTCTAGATCAAGGAGTTGATTATATATGCTCAACAGCTTCTGTCGCTCTCCGCGACCGGCTGCGGCGGCTCTCTGAACGCGCTGCTCAGCTTGCTGGTCACTATGATGGAAGGAAGAGTCAGGGCTAGACATGGCAAAGCCCCTCGTTTAGATTGACAAAATCAACCGAGGTGCGTTTCCGTCTCTCCTAGCCTGCCAGCCTCGGAGACGGCCCGATTAGAATTTCAGGGTGGCCGACTAGGCCACCAAGTCCCTGTACATTAGCCGCTTTCCGACCATCCCGGCAACAACCGATCGCATCTGGTCCAGCGTGTCTTGCTCGCGCACGCCGTGTCGGCCCGCGAATTCGTCCACGTACCTTTGCAAATGCTTGGGGCTGATCTTGTGGTAGACGCCCTTGTGGGCGCGCTTGAGCATCGACCAGAAGCTCTCGATGCCGTTCGTGTGGGCCATGTCGCGGACATACTCGCCTACGCTGTGACGGACGCTATGGTGATCGTAGGGTATGCCCTTGTAGGCCGCTGCGTCATCCGTGTAGACGGTCGCACCCGGCGCGGCCCGCTCCTTGACGAAACCCTGTAGCGTCTCGCTGTCCGTTCTTTCTACGACCTTGGCGCTGACCTTGTTGGTCTGGCGATCCTTCGCTCCGACAACGGTGGACTTCCCCACTGTACCGCGTCCGGTATGGAGCTTCTTGTCGGCGTGCTTGTTCTTTTCCTTGCCGCCGAAATAGGTCTCGTCCACCTCGACCGGGCCGCCGAAGGGCCAGTCGTTGCCTTCCCACGCCTTGCGGATGCGCTGGAGCATGAACCAGGCGGCGGGCTGGGATACGCCGATGTCACGGTGAAGCTTCATGCTGGAGACGCCCTTGAGGTTGGTCAGATGGAGATAGATCGCAAAGAGCCACTTGCGCAGAGGGATATGGGATTTGCCCATCACAGTCCCGGTCTTGACCGAAAAGTAGCTACGGCAGTCCGAACACCTATAGGGCATGTTGTTGTGGCTCGCGTCGTGGGTGTTGACGCTGCCGCAGCGTGGGCAATTCCGGCCATTGGGCCACACGCGCGCCTCGAACCATTCCCGAGCGCTTTCTTCGGTAGGGAACATGTCGCAAAGCTGCACCATCGTGATGCCTTCGCGGTCTGATTTTCCGGGTGATTTGTGAGCCATTTCCGTCTCCTGGATACCCTGCTAATATAGGGACCGAAGGCGGACATGTCAATACAAACTTATAAGCCCCCAAAAAGAGCACCATATAAGCGCACCCTGGAACCACCGCTAACAGGCGGTGAAGTCGCGCCCGTAATACCGGCATTCGACGGCGGCAGTCATCCCGGCGCCATCAGGGCGCGCCTGCGTTCCTCGGTCATCGACCAGGGCAGCCACGGCGACGGGTCGTCCGGCGGTCGGCCACCATTTTCAGCGCAGGCTCGAAGCCACCCCTCCAGCCAGCGCCGGACATCGATGCCGTTGGTTTTCAGCGTGGCGACGACGGAGTACATCAGCGCCGTGAACCGGGCGCCGGTCTCGCTGTCGGAGCCGAACGAGAGCCGTCTTCCGATGACGGGGCCTCTGAGCGCCCTTTCCGCGGCGTTGTTGTCCATGGGGACCTGGGGCTTGTCGACGAAGACGCTCAGCCCGCTGCGATGGTTGAGCAGCGAGCTGCGCAAGGAGGTCACTCGGCTGAACAGGGAGGTTGCCCGTCTGGGCAAGCGGCTGGCCCGTGAGGAACAGGCCTCGGAGAAGCACAAGGAGACCATACGCCAACAGTTCGGCCGGGACATTCAACTCCGCGCGACGCTGAGACGGCTGCGCGATCAATCGGACAGGGTTCGGTCGCTGTCGGACGAGGTCTTCTGGCTGCGCATTGCCCTGGAGTCGATCGTGGCCTTCCGGTGCTCGACCGGCCCTGGCGTCGCACGCGGCCCGCGGCTCTCCTTGGCGGCCTTTGTGATCGGCCTGCGCCTGGCCGGCTCGATGCCGGCTTCGGAAAGCAGCTTCTCCAGCCGTGTCACCTCGACCTGCAACGCAAGGGCGTTCTTCGCCGTGCGGCGGACGTCCTTCGTCTCCTCGCGGGCAGCGCCAAGTCTGCCCCGAAATCCTCGTCGCGGCTCGCCATGCGCGGAAGCTAGCGCATGTCGAATCGCGTTACCAGTTCCAAATTGCTACATGTGGTGGTGTTGATGAAGGCAGCCCCAGCATCTGCCCCGTCACCCGGTAACCGAACAAATACATTCGACGCGAGGCGGCTTATTCCGGATCGCTCCGGTTGGCAGTCCGGGAGCGACAATTATCTGCGTCGAATACTGGCTTGTTGCGTAACGCTCGGGACACAACCGAGAAGATGTAGTCCGCGATGAAAATCGCGTTCAGACTACTCTGTCGCGATGAATAGGCGACCAGACCGTGCGCTACCGCATGGCGGGTAGGGATCGGACTCTGCTTGGCCCGCTCGACATTCGCGGCGTTGACGCCGACGGCGAGCCCATGGCGGGTAGGGATCGGACTCTGCTTGGCCCGCTCGACATTCGCGGCGTTGACGCCGACGGCGAGCCCAGGCTCGTACTTGGGTGCGGCGCCGGTTGAGTGGTCGCCTGATGCGTTGGAATTCCTGACGCCTTCTGTCAGGTACTTGAACAATACCATGTCCTGGATACCTGTGGTCAGGAAGTCAGCGAGTTCGAGGTTGGCGGCATCGCCGGACAGCTTCGTGACAAACTCGTGGTATCGGATTCGCCCTGCCCTCCCGTCAAACAGCGCCCCACGAAATACTCTCTCGAACTCTGGGAACAACAATCGGCTCGCACATCGGTAGAGCCCGCCCTCGTGGGCGTCGAGCGCTTCCCGGAATGTCGCCTTGGCCTCGTCGTCGACATCGAGCGAGGACATACGCAATTCAAGGCGCGCACGGACCTCAGGCCAGTTGTCGGTGTAGTAAGCAAGCAGCGAAGTCTGTAGCCTGGAGTCGTCGTCCCCGCATTCGGCGACCAGATCGAATGGCGTGGTGTGGTTGGGGACCCATCCCCGTTTGAGCAGGCATTCTGCGGTGTCCCACCTTTTCATTCCGTGCGCCGCTGCTTGAACGAAGGGGGCGGCGACGGTCGCCAGACTCGCCAGAGTCTCCGTAAGCGGTTGGAGACGTACGGCTGTTTCCTGGATCCCTTTCAGGATAGGCTCGAAATCGCGGGCCAAGGCCGCAAGACCCTTCGCCAGCGAACGGATGGTTTCTGGTGGCGCGTCCCTCGGTGTTTCGTTTTCGCTCGACATTGCTCGGACCGAATCTCCAGGCAGTTCACGGGCGGGCGCACAGAGTGGCATACGGCCCGATAGCTCGCCAGCAGCTCTGTGGCGGGCGCTGACAGGGGGTATGGCTTGGAGACGGTGGCGGATTGCGTCACGGAGACCCAGACGGGTTTCCAGCGCTGCCGGCCCGAACGGCGGATCAACGAAACGCGGCTCCGGGACAGGCTGGTGGCTGTTCATGCGGTCGGAGATCTGGAGCGTGCGGTGCTCGCGATCCGGGCGGGCGAAATCGCGCTCGACAGGGGCGAAGCCTCGCTTTGGGCACACGCGCTGGGCCGCGAAGATTTTTGGATCCTGTGCGGCCCTGACAAGGCGAGCCTGCGGTGCGGTGTGATGCTCGGCTTGCGCGAGAGACTCGTGTCGATGGAAGGGCTGCTCGACGAGGTTGGACATCGGCCTGGAACGGCTCTTCGCGAGCCGTATACGAAGCGGTGGCACGATCGGACACTCAGCCAGTTGGTGTTGGCAGGGAGATGCTGAATTCCCTGTCGGGCGCGCGGGCGTCCGCCGTCGGCGGCCGAAACTCGGGGATGGCGCGATGAGCGGCCGCACGGCGCCTGCGCTGGACATCCGCATCGGCGACCTGGTGGAGCACGAATCCGAACGCTCCACTTTGCGCGAGATCGAGCGGTTGTTGGCCGACGACGGATGATCGACAGTCGTCTTCCCGAATTTCGAAATCGGGTCGCGACAGATTGACCTGCTGGTCGCTTTGGACGGGCTCGCCCTGGTCATCGAGGCGAAGGGCTTCACGCGCCCGGTCCGTGGCGGGGAAAACGGGCCCTGGCAGGTCCATCTGGCCTCGGGCCACTGTAAGGATTTTTGCATCCCCTATCGACAGACTCTCGATGCGGCGCTCGCGGTCAAGGACGCGGCAGGCGGCTTCGCCGGCACTGGTGGGCCCCGCATTGAAGCAACGCTCGTCTTCGTGCCCAGTATTCCTCTGGACTCGCGAGCCTTTCCGGGCAACAGAAAGGTTCCGTCATCGGAACTGCCCACGGTCAACTCCACCCGTTCCGTCTTCAGGCCTTTCGGCAACAATCCTGTTCGTTCCACGTCCGACGCCATTGGCAACCTCCTCCTCCGGTTGCCCATATCTAGCCTGACCTATTCATCGGAGGCGGAGTTTATCGGTTGATTTTATGCGCGCATGGCTTTGTGTTCGGCGCCATGCGGCGTCGGGATTTGAGGTTGGCGGTGTCTGGGTTGGGAGGTTGAACGGGCTCGGGTTCTCGGGGCACGGCGCCCCGGCGATCAGGGGCCCGAGGCCGCGAGACGCCCGGCCAGCAGGCGGAACAGGGCGGCGTCCGGACAGGCCGAAGCGAAGTGGATGCGGATGCGGGCGGCCTTTTCTACCACGCGGGCGCCGATCTTGAGCAGGCGTGTGTCAATCGGCGTTGAACATTGACCCCCTATCGGCGTGCAATGTTGACCCCTTTGGGGATGCACGGCGGAGGTCGTACAGGTAGTCCATGGGAGGGGCCCGCGCGCGGGCCGACGCGCCCACCACGCGGCTGGCGGCGGACCGCGCGTGGGAGGTTCCCGTGGGCCCACCTGGGCGACCGGGCCGCGGGTGGATCGGTTGCCTTTAGGACCGATTCTTGAAGCGCCAGGAGTCGTTTCCGGTCTCGATGATCTCGCAGTGGTGCGTCAGACGATCGAGGAGCGCGGTGGTCATCTTGGCGTCGCCGAAGACGGACGGCCATTCGCCGAAGGTCAGGTTGGTGGTGACGATGATCGAGGTGCGCTCGTAGAGCCGGCTGACGGGGTGGAACAGCAGCTGGCCTCCGGTTTGGGCGAAGGGCAGGTAGCCGAGCTCGTCGAGGATGACGAGGTCGCGCCGGGCCAGCTGATCGGCGAGCCGGCCCTGGCGGCCGGCGCGGGCTTCGGCCTCGAGCCGGTTGACCAGGTCGACGACGTTGAAGAAGCGGCCCCGGGCGCCATCGCGGATGCAGGCCCGCGCGATGGCGACGGCGAGATGGCTCTTGCCGGTGCCGGTGCCGCCGATCAGCACGGCGTTGCGCTGGTTGGCCAGGAAGCCGCCGACCGCCAACTCGCGGACCAGCGGCTCGTTGACCGGGGTGTCGGTGAAGTCGAAGTCGGCCAGCTCCTTGGCCAGCGGCAGCTTGGCGCCACTCATCTGGTACTTGATGGATCGCGCCTGCTTGTCGGCGATCTCGGCCTTCAACAGCTCGCCGATGATTCGCTGCATCGGATGCTGGCGCTTGAGGCCGTCGGCGAGCACCTCGTCGAACGCGTCGCGCATGCCGGCGAGCTTGAGTGCGGCCATCATCTCCAGGACCTCATGGCGCTCCATGGCCGACCCCCCTCAAGCGGTCGTAGCGGGTGCAATCGGCCACCGGCTCAAAGCGAAGACGCAGGTTCGCGGGCGTCGGGATCGGCGCCGTCTCGGACGGCTGGCGCCGACGATTGAGGATGTTGAGCACGACGTCGGCGCTGCACACGCCGCCAGCGAGCGCCTCGGCACAGGCGGCCTCCACCGCCGCCAGCCCATCCGCCAGCACGGCGGTGAGGATCTCGACCATCTGCCTGTCGCCGTCGTCGTGGCCGGCGAGCCGGACGCGCACGCGACCCAGGGCGCCGGGCAGCGCCCAGTCCTTGAACGGCGCGCCGTTACGAAGCGCACCGGGCTTCCTCGCCAGCACGGGCACGTAGTGCCACGGGTCATAGACGGTCTGGTCGCGGCCGAAGCGCCGGGCATGCTCGGCGACGATCTCGCCGTCCTGGCGGATGACGATGCGATCGGCGTAGGCATGGACCTCGACCGGACGGCCGACGGCGCGCGCCGCCACGCTGTACTTGTTGCTGTCGAAGCGCACCAGGCAGGTCTTCGACACCGGCGCCGGGGCCGCGTGGAAGCCGTCGAACGGCCCGCGATAGCCGACCAGGGACGGACGCTCGTCCTCGAACACCTGCCAGACAGTCCTGTCCTTGAACACCGGGTGGGGATGACGCCGGGCGTAGGCGACGCACGGGTCCAAGAGCCAGGCGTTGAGCTCGTCGTAGGTCTTGAAGCGCAGCCGCGGGGTGAAGAACCGACCGCGGATGATCCCGACCTGGTTCTCGACCTGCCCCTTCTCCCATCCCGCTCCCGGCGTGCATGCTGTCGGTTCGACCAGGTAGTGGCCACACATCTGCACGAAGCGCCGGTTGAACGCGCGCTCCTTGCCGATGAGGACGGTCTGCACCGCCGTCTTCATGTTGTCGTAGATGCCTCGCCGGCAGGCACCCTGGAACAGCCGGAATGCCCGGTCGTGGGCGTCGAACACCATCTCCTGGCTCGCGCGCGGATAAGCGCGGACGAAGAACATTCGGCTGTGGCACAGCCGGACGTGCGCGACCTTGACCTTGGTCGTCACCCCCGCCAGCACCACGTACTCGTGGCTCCAGTCGAACTGATAGGCCTCGCCCGGCGAGAACACCAACGGCACATAGGTCTGCGCCGTCGATGCCGAACGGCGCCACCGCCACGCCTTGGCGTAGCGCCGCACCGCGTCGTAGCCGCCGCCATAGCCCAGACCCTCGAGGGCTTCGGAGATCCGTAGCAGCGTCAGCCGCTCCCGCTTCGACTTGGTCTCGTTGGCCTCCAGCATCCGCTCCAGCTCGGCCGTCCACGGCCCCAGCTTCGGCATCGGCTGGACCCGCCGGTCGTAGGTGAACGCCGTCGCCTGCGAACGGATCACCTTGCGCACCGTGTTGCGCGAGACCTTCACGTCCCGCACGATCTCCTTGATCGGCTTCCCCTTGACGAAATACTCCCGCCGGATCCGCGCTATCGTCTCCACGACCAACATCCCCCACCACCTCGTCCGCCCAAAAACGAGGTGACTTGGACTAGCCAGGCTCAGGGGGTCAAATTTGGACGCCGATCACCCCTCAACAGGGGTCAACTTTGCACGCCGTTCCACAGTGGTGGTGGTGTCGCTGTCGTTCGTCCACGTTGGGCTTGGCGCGGACAGGGAGGGTGTCGGGTTCAAGATCACGCTCGGGAGCGGGAAGCACCCAGTCTCAAGCGAGTTTTACTCTTACAAGCAGGACGGCCTCTGGCGCGACGAAGTGACCTGGGGCAACGGCGGTCATCCGGTGTCGCGGGGGAAGTACAGGTACGATCCGTTTCCTGACGACCGGAGGTTCGATCCACTGCCAGGGCCGGTAAACGATCCATTTTCATTGCAGCGCCGGCCGTAACGAAGAAGCTATGGCCGGACCACGACCGGCATGGCCGCTCGGCACTATCCGATATAAATCCCTTAATAAAGTGACGCACGGTCAGTAGCGGTGGCCTGTTAGGCTCTCACTCATGTCCCACAGTCGCCGACCGACTTCCTCATCGTGAGAGGCGGGTGAACTCGCAGTCGCGCGGCACTCGTCGAAATAGCGGCCAGACACGCCCGCTACATCGGCGCTCGTCGCAAGATGGACACTGGTGCGTGCGCCGGCCTCGGTGTCGATCGCAGACAACCGCATCGCAGCTTTTAGCGCCGCGACGAAGAGCCAGCCATTGTTGTGGCCGAACCTGCTGGCGACGAAACCGGGGTGTAGGCAGTTCACCGTGACCGACCTATCCACTAGCAGCGCCGCGAGGCGATAGGTGAAGAGAATGTTGGCGAGCTTACTCCGCCGGTAGGTGCGCCAACCGCTATAGCGCTTCCTCCCCTGCGGGTCCTCCAGGTCCATCCGCGCGCCGCGATGGGCCTCGGAGGCGACATTGACGATGCGCCCGCCGCCGTTCGCCTGCAGGCGCTCTAGCAACAGCCCGGTCAGCAGAAAATAGCCTAGATGGTTGAGCGCGAAAGTCATCTCGATCCCGTCGACGCTCTCGCGACGGTCGGTGAAAACCGCGCCCACGTTGTTGACGAGAACATCGATCGCCGCGCTGCCCGCGGTAAGGCGCTCCACCAGTGCTCGGATCTCGGCTTGGCTAGAGAGATCGGCCTGCTCGAAGCGCACCCGGCCGTTGCGCGAAGACCGCCGGATCGCCTCGCAGACCTCCGCGCCCTTGTCCGCGGTCCGCCCGACGAGTACGACTTCGGCCCCCCTCTCCGCCAGTACCCGTGCCGTGACTCGGCCGATTCCGTCCGTGGCGCCGGTGACGATGCACAGCTTGCCGTCCATCACCCGTCCCTTCTTCGACCGTTCCTGACGACGACCCTACATCGGACAACCATTCGAAGGCTCTTGCTTCGATCGATTTCTTCGTCTTGCCGACCGCCACGTTCCGGCTTCTCATGGTCTTCATCGTTTTGCACCACGAACGCAGGCAGAGCGTCCACTTTGGCGTGACGGCACACCCGACGGCAGCATGGGTGGTGGGAATCGGGTCGGTTGTCATCGGCGTGACGGGCCGCTATTGGGCATGATTCACCGAGCTCTTGCGCCAGACCGTGGCGAGCCACGGCTGCTGCGCCCGCGGCCGGCGCGGCGGGCGATAATAGTGGTGTAGTTCCAGAAAGCCCGCGGCGGTGACGTAGGCGCGCCACGTTTCGAGATCATGGAAGCAGCCGTAGCGCCCACCGGCCCAGCCTTCCTCGTTGTCGCCCCGCGGGTTCGAGCAGAACAGGACACCGCTGGGCTTGAGGGTCGCGGCGAGGTCGCCAAGGACCCGGGCCAGCTGGCTGCTCGGCACGTGGAACAGCGAGGCATTTGCGAAGATCCCGTCGAAGCGGGCGGATGGCAGGTCAAGCGCGAGAAAGTCTTGGAGCAGCACCTCACAATCCGTCTTGGCGCGCGCCATGGCGGCGAGCTCGGCCGATCCGTCGAGGCCGACCGCCTCGTGGCCGAGCGCGGTGAACCGGCGGAGATCCCGGCCGGGCCCGCAGCCTAGATCGAGAATGATGTGGGGCGCCGCGCCTTCGATTGCTTCGAGCAGGGCCGCGATGTTCTGGCTGACGTCGTGGTCGGCCGTGCCGCGACGGTAAGCCGCTGCCATACGGTCATATTCCGCGATGGTAATGGCCGCGACTTTTTGCGCCTGCACCGCGTTTTGCACCGGAGTGGGCTCGCTCATCGCGCGAGAATGCCATCGGAGATCGGCGAGCACCACCGATGTTGCATCACCTCGACCAAAGTGCCCTCCTTGCAGCGTGGCGGCGGATGGGTCGCCTTGTCCATGATCTCCGGATCGCGCAACCACGGGCCTCCCTGTCCAGCCAGGGGTCCGTCGTCTCGTCGCGCCGGACGGCCCAGTTGACGACAGCCATGGCGCCCGTGATCATGAGGCACTTGAGATCGCGCTGGCCCATCTTCGATATCCTGCCGAGCCGCGGTTTGCCTCCTCGATCTTGAGCAGCAGATCTGCCAGCGCATTCTTATCGAGAACGAAGACGCGACCCGGCGATCCCGGCTCGTGGGCAAGAGCTTCGAATGAAAGCGTCCTTGCAGTCGAAACCGGCCGAACGGAAGACCGATCCGACCAGAACTCATGCACGGCAAGAACGACCCGCTCAAGGGCGATGATCTCGCGAAGCCGGTGGAAATAGAAAGTCTCCGTCTTGCGGTTCAGACCACATAGACGCGCTGCCGTTCGTGTTGTCGTGCCGGCAACAAAATGCGCGATCAAACGATCCTGTTCTCTGATAACCTCCAAACTTGGTTGTCTGGGACAGCCACGTTTTCTGTTTCCAGAATCCCTGGGTTATGACGTCAAATGCCCGCTCATCGCGCATCCATTGGCGATATCTGATGCAAGGACTTCGAAAGCCGGCTGTAACCGCACGTTAGCCGCTGTTCCACGACCAGGAACCCCGCCCGTGTACGATTCGCCGAAAACCTTGGCTGTGTTCGGGGTGTAGTTTTGACTCCCTTCAACGCAAAGACTCTCCACCTGGCATGCGGATTCATACGCGCTGGGGCACCCGCATATCGCGAGGGTGCAGATCGGCGATTAGCGGCAGAACGGCCAGACTTGATACCAGGAGTCGCACCGAAAGCGGGATTCACAGCGCGCAAGCTGCGCTCTGTAACGATCCGCCGTCGCAGCGACCCGCCGGGCGGCACTCTGCACCTTCGGTTTGTCCCTCCAGGTGCCCCGCCGATAACCGCCTTGCCCTTCGTGGTAGGCGAGGTAGAGGTGCTGCGCGTCGGTGAGGGGTATGCCGAGCTGACGCCTGGTTCGCTGGTTGTACCAGCCGATGAAGTCCAGGGCATCTTCCATGTCGCTGCGGCTGCGGAACAGACGTCCCCGCTCCGCTTGGTATTCGTTCCAGACCGGATCCAGTGCCTGCGCATAACCCTTGGCAGAAGACGGACGGCCGAGCGGTATGAACCAGAGCCATTGGCGCGGCGGCCGGGCATCGCCCCGATAACTCGATTCGTGGCGCACGAACGACATCTGCACGTGGATCGGTGTTCCCCAGCGGCTTGCGGACTTCCGAGCATAGTCATACCAGTCGGGGTACTGCCGGAACACCTCGCAGATATCCGCCTGTCGTGTCGGCGGCGATGCGGTGCTACAGCCGGCGAGCGGTATCAATGCGGCCAACAACATCGCCGCGACCAATTTGGGGGAATCCCAGCCCCCTGTCCGCAAGTCGGAAAGCCGGAAAGACAATCGCGCTAGCTGCTGCATGCGGTCCTCTTACTGATTTCCCCCGCCTCAAATTCTTCCTCGGGGCCCGGGCGATCGCCCACACCGGCCAATCACAACATTCTATGTTGGTGACGCGTGCATTGAGGTGCATCACAAACTTCCGCTAGCTGACATGCAGCCCGGACACAATACGCAACTAGAGGAGCTAATGTGCCTGTGCGCAAACTGTCGGCGATGTCCCGCCCAATGTTGAAAAGTGCGAGATAGGCATCGTCTGATCGAGAGGCTACGCGGCCACCTCGATGTCTTCAATGACGGACTTTGCTCCGGCCTTTCTGACCGCCTCCCGCAGGGCGGCGTCAAGGACGGGGAGCTGGCGGTAGGCCTTGAGGCGGCGGAAGGTCTTTTGCGCCTCCAAGAGGCCGGCGGCGGTCCAACGCAGCGCCATCTCGGCGTTGCGCCAGCGCTTGACGTTCCGCTGCACCGTCCGGACGGTGCCGATCGCGTTCTCGATGGCGTTGGTGCAAGCCAGCGAGTGTCGAAGTTGCGGCGGGAGGCCGAGCCGGATCACGGTCAGGATCTCGTCCAGGCCCTCCAGGATCGAGCCCGAGACGCCGGGTGCGTCATGCTCCAGACGGCGGGCGAGGTTGCGCAAGAGCCGTTCGGCCTTGGCCGCGTCGTCCTGCTGCCAGGCCTGCCGCAAGACCTTCCTGACGCCGGCATGGAGGCTCTCGTCCAGCCGGTCCGTGATGTTGCGCCCCTTGTGCACCTGGCAGCGCTGGAGGGCCGCCGCCCGCCCGAAGGTCCGCCGGATCGCCTTCGAGAGCGCCTTGGCGCCGTCGACGATGTAGAGCCGAGGCCGTTCGGGATCGAGACCGCGCTCGATCAGGTTGTCGAGCATGGCTTGCACCGTGGCCGCGTTCTCCGTCGCGCCCTCGGCCAGGCCCAGCACGTGCTTCGCGCCGCCGGTGTCGATGCCGATCGCCGCCACCATCAGGTGATCGCCGACATGGAGCCCGTCGATCTGGAGCACCACGAGATCGAGATCGTCGAGCGGGCTCGCCAGCCAGGCCTTCAGCTTGCTTCGCGTCAACGCCACGAAACGGCGCGAGACCGCCGACTTCGAGGTTGCGTCACCCGATGCCGCCGGCAGATCGCCGCCCGCATCGTCCGGCAGGCGCACCGCGCGGGCATACTTGCGGGTCGAGACGTTGATCACCATCAGATTCATCGCCCAGGCTTGCAAGAGTTCGGGTTCCGACAGCAGCTCCCAACTCGGCAGGCTCATCTCCCGACCCGCGAAGTCCCCCACCCGAGGGCGCTCGACCTTCACTTTGCCGCCGTGGTAGGCGATCTCGCTCCGGGTCGTGCCCCATCGATGGCCCTTGCGCTCGCCCGAGCCGGCGTGGCGCGAACCGCACAAGGCTTCCGCGTCCGCCGACATCATCTCGTTCAAAGACTCGAGGCCCGCCAAAAGGCAGAAGCGATCGACGCTCATGCGCGGATCGTCGAAGGCCTCCGGCATCGATGGCAAGAGCCGACAGGATGGTTCCGAGGAACGGTCGTTGCGTGTAGTCTTGGTCATGGCGTCGTTCTCCTTGATGGAATCAGCACCCAGAGCCTAGCGGCTCCAGGCGGACGACGCCTACTTCAGCTTTTCAACAGAGCCCGGGACATCCCCGTCGGCCGTCCGGTTCACCCATAACGGTGTGACGATCCACGGGCATCTCCTCCAGCGGCAGGGACGGCGACGCTTCGCGAAGGTGATCGACAATGAAGAGCGAACCTGGAGAGTCCCAGAGTCGCCATTGAAGGACACGGGAGGCGGGAGGCGGACCACGATGGTCACTCCACACGACGAGGCGAGAGCATATTACCGCCTAGGCGATCGAGTGGCGTTCCTCGGTCTCGACGGCCCGATGCGCGGCGAGATTGTCAAACTCAACCCGAAGAGAGCGAGAGTGCGCTGTGGGGAGGCATGCTGGAACGTCCCCTATGGCCTGCTCGGTGTCGCCGAGGGGCAAGCTGCGAGGAACGGCCCGGAGCGGTTGAACTGCATCGCGGGGATGGCCAGACGGTTGATGGATGAGCATGGGCTCACCGGCTGGACACTCGCTTTTGTCGAATCCCGGAGCCGCCTCGGCGACTGCGATTTCAGTGACCGCCAGATTCGGATCGGCCGCGGCCATGCCCTGGAGAGCAACGAGGAGGAGATCCGGGACACCGTTTTGCACGAAATTGCACACGCGATCGCGGGGCCCGACGCAGGCCATGGGCCGCTGTGGAAGGCGACGGCGCAGCGAATCGGAGCCACGCCGCGGGCGAAGATGTACGATGACCAATCGGGCTGAGCCTGGGATCATATCCATCCCGGCCACGATCATGTCCGTCGCGCACGCCCACCGGCGCAGCGCTGGCTTTACAGCGTCCGGGAGCGTGCGGATATCTTCACGCCTGCCGAAACGGGTCCTATGATTGTTCCGTGAAAACCTTGTGCCGCGACTGCGGCCGCCGGCCGCACCTTGACGCCGAGGCTTGCCCGGCCTGCGGCTCGGTGCGGGTTGCACGACACCAGGAACTCCATGATCTCGCTATCGCCCATCTCGACTGCGACGCCTTCTACGCTGCCATCGAGAAACGAGATCGGCCGGAGCTGCGTGATGTCCCGGTGATCGTCGGCGGTCGCCACCGTGGCGTGGTCGCCGCCTGCTGCTACATCGCCCGCACCTACGGTGTCCGCTCTGCCATGCCAATGTTCAAGGCCCTGAAGGCCTGTCCCGACGCCACCGTCATCAAACCCGACATGAAGAAGTACACAGCCGTGGGCCGCGAGGTCGGCGCGATGATGCTGGGCCTGACACCCCTGGTGGAGCCGCTCTCCATCGACGAGGCATTCATGGACCTCGCGAACACGGAGTCCCTCCATGGCGCCAGCCCGGCCGCGACCCTGGCTGCGCTGGCACGCCGGGTGGAAGATGAACTTGCAATTACCGTGTCCATCGGGCTCAGCTATAACAAGTTCTTGGCCAAGATCGCCTCGGACTTGGACAAGCCGCGCGGCTTCGCCGTGATCGGCCGGGCCGAGGCCAAGTCCTTTCTTTCAGACAAGCCGGTCGGGATGTTGTGGGGAGTGGGTCCAGCTATGCGGCAGCGCCTCGCTGGGGACGGCATCACGCTGATCGGCGAACTCGCCCGCGTCGAGGAGGCAGAGCTTGTCACCCGTTACGGCAAGATCGGCAAAAGGCTGTCACTGTGCGCCCGGGGCGAGGATAACCGCCCGGTCAACCCCGACCGCGAGACCAAGAGCATGTCCTCGGAGACCACCCTCGACGAAGACATATCCGACCTGGAGAAGCTGCGCCAAATCCTGTGGCAGCTCGCCGAAATGGTGGCGCGGCGCATGAAGACAGCCGGCATTGCCGGCGAAGGCGTCACGCTCAAGCTCAAGACCTCGGACTTCCGCACCATCACCCGCGTCCGCCACCTGAAGAACGCTACGCAATCGGCTGAGGAGATGTTCCGGACCGCCGAGCTTCTCCTCACCCGCGAGGCCGACGGGCGGGCCTTCCGACTGATCGGCATCGGCGCCCATGATCTCGTCCAGGCCGGCCAGGTTCTCCAGGGCGACCTGTTCGGCGGTGCCGGCCCATTCGGTAGCAAGATCGACAAGGCGGTGGATGCAGTGCGGGACAGGGTCGGCGACAATGCCGTGGCCAGGGGCCGTGGCTTCGTCACGAAGCTCGATCGGCAAGGGCCCTCGGAGATCGACTGAGGCGAACAAACACCAGCGCTTCTTCGATGAGCTTGGCATCGAGATGAACCTCGTTGACCAATGGCCAGCCCACCCTCCGCCTACGCGATCGAGCTGCCGATGGCAGATTCCACCCCTGCGTGCACAGACTCTCTATTCCCCATAAATGTCAAACAGCTCTCAAGATTTACCACTGATCTGGAGTGCAACATTGCCCGCCCTGAGTGCCACGTCGGCTTCTGTCCCGGCAATCAGTAGTGAGGACCCGTGCGGCTTCTACCAGTTGGCCTCAAGTCGGCGCTCCAGCTCACCCGTCCACGATCCTAGCATCCAAATCGGCTGGATCTTGCGCACCGTCTTCTTAGAAACCCTCAAGTCCCAAGCAAGCGTCTTTGTCGGTATGCCTCTAACCAGATGATTCCGACGGATCCCCGCAATCGTCTCCACAACCAGCATCTTATACCATCGAGCATTGAAGGAGACTCATTTAGGGGATTCCCAAACGGCAAGAAGTCTGAATCAATGAGGCGAACTGATACGGAGGTTCGCTATGGGCAGAGCGGTTGCGTTACGGGAAGATTTTGATGGTCCGGCGCTTCGGCGGTTAGCCAAGGCGTCGAAGGATGCTGGACAGAGCCGGCGGCTTCTTGCGCTGGCTGAGATTTACGATGGTGGCCGTCGCACGGAGGCGGCGCGGATCGGTACTGTCGGGCTCCAGGTGGTCCGTGACTGGGTTCTCCGTTTCAACGCCAAGGGGCCGGATGGTCTGATTGACGGCAAGGCGACAGGCAAAGCGGCCAAGCTCAATGACAGGCAGCTCGACAAGCGCTCGCTCGGCTTGTTGAGAGCGGACCGATTCCGGCGATCCACGGTGTCGTGCGTTGGCGCCGAAAGGACCTGGCGCATTGGATATTCGAAGAGTTCCGCATTTCGGTTGATGAGACGACGGTGGGCCGTGAATTGAGGGCGCTGGGGTTTCGCAAGATATCGGCGCGACCACGCCACAAGGGGCAGAACGAGTTTGCCGTCGAGGATTTTAAAAAAACTTCCCCGCCGGGTTGGGGGAGATCCGAGCCAGGCTCCCGGCCAACACCGCGATAGAAATTTGGTGGCAAGATGAGGCCCGGGTCGGCCAGAAAACCATGCTCACCCGGCGCTGGGCGCGACGCGGCAGCCGACCCACGGCGCTCCGGGACCAACGCACGAAGTCGGCCTATATCTTCGGTGCCATCTGTCCCGCGCGCGGTGTCGGTGCGGGCCTTGTCCTGCCCCGCTGCAACACTCAGGCCATGCAATGGCATCTTGATGAAATCTCGGCCCTGGTGACACCAGGCGCTCACGCTGTACTCATCATCGACCGGGCCGGATGGCACACCACCGGCAGGCTCGAGATCCCATCCAACATCACATTGATGTTCTTGCCACCAAGAGCGCCCGAGCTGAACCCCGTCGAAAACATAGCTTGTGTAGCGTGAGGTCTGGAGAGCCTGTCGTCGAGCCAGGTCAGCCGCGCCGCCAAGCTCTTGGATGGGGAGCTGGATGCCTGGCGCAACCGGCCGCTGGGCGAGATCCGCTACCTGCTCCTCGACGCGCGCTATGAGAAAGTCCGAGAGGGTGGCGTGGTGCGCGACGCCGCCGTGCTCTCGGTGATCGGCATCGGCCCCGACCAGCGCCGCCGGGTGCTCGGTGTTTCCTGTGCGCTCTCCGAGGCCGAAGTGCACTGGCGCGCCTTCCTGGAGACCCTGGTTGCCCGTGGCATGCGCGGTGTCGCCTATATCGTTTCCGATGATCATCCAGGCCTCGGCGCCGCGCGCAAGGCCGTCCTCGGCGGCGCCGTCTGGCAGCGCTGTCAGTACCATCTGGCTCAAAACGCCATCCATCACGCCCCCAACCTCGCCATCCGAAAGGCCATCGGCAAGGAGCTGCGCCGGGTCTGGAACGCCGGCGACGGCAAGGCCGCCGAGGCCGAGCTGGGCCACCTGGTGGCGGCCTACCGCGACAGCGCCCCCAAGCTCGCCGATTGGCTGGAGACGGCGATCCCCGAGGGCCTCGCCGTCTTCGCCCTGCCCGAGCGCCACCAAAAGCGCATGCGAACCTCGAACCCCATGGAGCGATCCATCCAGCAGGAGATCAAGCGCCGCACCGTAAAGGTCAGGGTCTTTCCCAACGAGGCCTCGCTCGAACGCCTGGTCACCGCCATCCTCGTCGAAATCGACGAGAAATGGGAAACCACCGAAAAACCCTACATCACTTGGAAAGCAGAGGATGACTGATCAACGGCGTTCCGAATTACCACACATCAGGTTGCTCAATCCTGACGCGGTATTCGCCGTTCTTGCGAGCGTCGCCTTCCATTGGCTTGATCATGACATAGCCGAAAAGCGACAGAGGGCCTTCAGCCGCTCTCGACCCCCGCAATATGTGGTCCTTGCGAACCATGTAGGTGTTGTAAGCAGGCTCCTGGCCAAATGGCTCGGCGCTCAACGGGCGGAACCGCACCCACTCATCTCCACAGAGTACTTCCTCCGCCTTGGTCGGTGTGACCACCAACCCCAAGAGGCATGCTATCAGAACGACCGAGCGAACAGAACTCATGGGGAGCGCCGCTCAATCGTCGTCTGCTGGCTTCTTCTGTCCCGGGCGAGCAATCCGCCTCAGCGTCTCATTGAAATGGTCTTCGTCCTCATCGCAGTCCAGCTCGCGGGCCTTCTCGACGAAGCGGTCACGCTGGGGCTTGGTCTTGGGGTCGTTCAAATCTTCACGGGCCATACTCGCCTCCCCTTGACCTGATAAATGAACGGCGCTGGCACTTCGCTTGCGATCTTGACGATACGAGGAAAGGCGGTGACGAGGCTGCAGAAGGCCGACCATACCGGATCGCTGCCGCCATGAAGGTAGAAGCATCGCGCCGAGTGGGCCTTGATCGCGGCGATTTCCAGTTCCTTCTTGTGGAACTTCCGGTCCTGGGTGATGACCACCCAGCCCTTCGCTCCGACTTTCGCCAGCCATTCATCGTCTGGCGTGGTGTCATCGAAGCCTACTTGCTGGAGATCCTTAATGGCAACAGGCGGCTGCACGGCGCGCAGCGCCTTCGGCATTCGCGATCCAACGCATCGGTCGAAGAAGAGCGTCAGTGTGGCCACAAAGGTTGACGGTCGATATCCACGTCAATCGCCTCAAACTTCAACGCCGCAACCGCATGGCACCGATCAAGAACGAAATCCTCGGCGATCTCGGCGATATTCTCTCTGCCCTCCCATCGGTCTTTGACCACCCACATCGCGATTGACATGGGGTGCGCCGAAGGCGACGGCTGGATCGATTCGTATTGGCTGGTCTTCGCCTGCAACCTTCCACAAGCGCACGATGTCGCCAGCGGGGTCATACGCGAACTCTGCTAATAGGGACTCAAGAATTCGGTTCCAAGCAAGCTGCCCCCCGGCACCCGGATTGAGAAGCACGTCGGCCGGAGCGTGAGCGTCGATCTGCTTCATGCTCATAAGCAGTTCTTTGCCGTCCGTCTTGAATCTGTATACCGCAAAGGGAAACTCATTTCGTCCGCGCCATACCGCCATACCGCCATACCGGTTCGACCGAATCCTTACCCTGCAGCCACGACAGACATGCGCTGTGATTGTATTCCGCGTGATTCCCAATAGATTCCCAGCATGCCATACTCGCCTTGTTGGCAGAAAAATAAACCCCAGAAAACATCAATATTTCCGGGGGTTTAATTTGGTTGCGGGGGTAGGATTTGAACCAACGACCTTCAGGTTATGAGGGTGAGATACATCGTTATGGCGGCAATCACGCTGCCGATTTTTTCCGGGGTGCCTTCGACCTCGTGGAGGCCGGCATAGAATTGTGGCCAGCCTCGGGGAGTGCCTCCCACCAATCCGGCCAGCGGACCTTCTTTGGGGTTCGGGTTGCTCTCAGGACCCGTTGCTGCTCCAAGAGCGTCGGGCGTCGGCTACCGAGGCGGTCAAGGGCCATCTCGACGATCCAGGGCTCGAGCGCCATCCGGTCGGTGTTGCGATTCCGATCGAGCTTCCTGGCCATGCGCAGTGGCACGAGGGCGGTGTTGACAGTTCCGCAACTGAGTAAGGAGCTACTGACGAACTCTATGACGAGCGTCGGGCGGCCTTGAGGCGAGAATTCCCGTTGTTTGGCGCGGGCGTCTCCGATCGCGGCCGCAGCTTGCCGGAGGGCGGCATTATCGCCATCGAGCCCCTGTTTGGTGAGATACAGAGCAAAGGCCTCGGCAGCTGTGATACGCCTCTCGATGCCGTCCTCGCGAACGGTCACCATCTGCCCGAGAACCGCTTCGTAGGGCGGCTCTTTCTTGCGCCCGGGCGGGCGGCCCTTGGGGTTGCCGCTCCGCCCCTTTCTAAACCGCGTATTCCTCGGTGGTTTACCGTACCCGATTTCGTCCCCGGTGCTCATTCGGCGGTCCCGCCTGGCCAACGCAAGATCGCTGCATCACGTGTACACCGCTGGATCTCCTCGATCTCTCGCTCCGTGAGCTTGCTGCCGCCACGGCGTCGCCCGAGCGCGGCCTGCACGGACCAGGGCTCGAGCAGAAGCTGTTCGCGATCCGCTCCCAAATCCTCGTGGGCAGGGTGGCGGGTCGCTATCCCGAGTACTAGCAGCGCCTCATCGGCATCGGCCCGGGGGTACACGAACTTGCCATCATTCCGCGGCGCCGGTTTTTTGGCCTTGCGGGCGACGAGATGGGCATCCCGCTTCTTGATCATCTTCAGAACTTCGCGCTGGGCCGAGCGATTGCCAGCGATCGCGTTTTGATATGTCTTGTGCCAAAGCGCCTCCTCGATCGTGACCTCGCGGGACTTGCCGTTCTGGTCGATCGTCAATTTCTTGTCGACGACCACACCGAAAGCGGAAGTCGAGTCCGCGGGGCGCTCCTTCCTGGGTCTGCCGTGGGGATTGCCGCTCACTCCTTTCCTGAAGCGCGTGCTCTTCGGCGGGTGCCCTGGTCCGACCTTGCTCATGCCGCGGCCTTCCTGTCGAGCTCGGCCTTCCTGCCGGTCATGGCCTCCCACCGATCGATCGCCACGTCCACATAAGCCGGATCGATCTCCACGCCGCGGAAACGCCGACCGGTTCGCTCCGATGCGACGAGTGTGGTGCCTGATCCAGAGAAGACATCCAAGACGAGATCGCCGCGCCTGGTCACATCCTGGATCGCATCGGCGACAAGTGCTGTCGGCTTGACCGTCGGATGGAGTTTGAGATCTTCGCGCCGGCTTCCGGCCACGGTGTTGACGGAAGCGTAGTCCCAGACGTTGGTGCGATTGCGGCCGTGCTTGCCAAGCTCGACCGCATTGAAGTGGGGTGCCCGGCCAACCCGGTAGACGAAGATCAGTTCATGCTTTGAGCGGTAGAGCGAGCCCATCCCGGCATTGGACTTGTTCCAGATGCACAGATTGAGCAGGTCGCCGTAGACGTCCCGGCCGATGCCGGAGAGGTCATCCATATGGCGCCAATCCATGCAGATGAAGTGAACGGCGCCGTCACGGGACGCGGCGACGCAAGCGCCCAAGGCGTCTCCGAGGAACGTTCGGAACTCATCGCGGCTCATCTCGCCGGAGGCCATCGCGAACTCGCGGTGGCGCCCGCGCGTGTTGGCATGCCCGCCGATCGCGACATTGTAGGGCGGATCGAGAAAGGCTGCGTCGATCTTCACGTCTTTCCCGATAACGCGCCGCAGGAACGCGCCGTCGCGACCATCACCACATCCAAGGCGATGGTCGCCGAGGACTCGCGGTGGCGCCCGCGCGTGTTGGCGTGCCCGCCGATCGCGACATCCAGATATCATCCGGCCGGGTTCGCGGCGTCGATTTTATCTCCGGGAGATGATCGTCGTCCGGATCGTTCGCACCCGAAAGGGCGATATCGATCTCCCCCACCGAGAAGCCCGTGAGGCCGAGATCGAGGTCCATGTCGGCGAGATCGCCGAACTCCAGCTTCAGGAGATCGAGGTCCCAGCTCGCACCGAGCGCGATCTTGTTGTCGGCCAGTCTCAGCGCGCGCTTTTTCCCATCGGTCAATCCCGCGAGCACAATGGTCGGAACCTCTGCCAGACCCGCCTCTTTTGCGGCTCGCAGCCGCCCGTGCCCCGCGATGATGACGCCCTGTTCATCGATCAGGATCGGGTTGGTGAAGCCGAACTCCTTGATCGAGGCCTTGATTTGCTCGAGCTGCCGCTTGGGATGCGTTCGTGCATTACGCGGATCGGGCTTGAGGCTGCCGACCGTCCGATATTCGACCGCGAGAGCATCGGAACTTGCCGCACTGTCCGTCATGAACCCCCGCAGATTTTCTGCCCGCTCATCCGGGGCATTCATCCGGCGATGAGCCAGCGGGGCCGGGCTGGGCCGGCGCCGAGTGCCATTGCTCTCCGGTACCACATGCTTTCTCGCTTACACCACCATGCCCCCTCGCTATAGAACATAGATAGAACATTTCATCAGAATCGCAAGACCATCAACGATGAGCCGGCGAGGCTGCGGGCGCATACCCCATTGCCCGCGATAGCCACAATACCGTGCGAAAGCACTGGACTTGCCGGCGCAAAGGAGCGTCAGTGCGACGACGCCCGGCCACCCCGGGCTTGCCCCGGTAGCGGCGCCGATCTGCGCCGCAATATCCGAGGAGAACACCATGGCCATCAAATCATTGAGGAAAAAGTCGGGATCGCGCGCCGCGAAGGCCACCAACCGCAAGAACTCAAAGAAGACAGACCCGAAGCAGCCGGGGATCACGAAGCTCGCGCTTCTCGTCGCCCATCTCAGTGCCCCGGGCGGCGCGACCATCGCCGAACTCTGTAAGGCAACGGGCTGGCAGCCCCATTCGGTTCGAGGCGGGCTCGCCGGCGCACTGCGACGCAAGGGCCACGTCATCCGGTCCGAGAAAGAAGGGGGCCAGCGGCGCTACCGCATCGAGGAACCGGTGACATGACCGGCGAGGCGCCGCTTGCGGACGAGATCGAAACGCTCATGCCCCTTCGTCTCGAAGGGCTTCGAGAAGTTTGGCGCATCCGTTACGGTGCCCCGCCGAAGCTGCGCTCGGCCGAGCTGTTGCGTTATTGTCTGGCCTGGCGGTTGCAGGCAGAGGCTCTCGGCGGTCTCGATCGTGACACACGGCGCCAGCTCAAGCGCCGCCAGCGGGTCCAGGCAGAAGGTCTTGAGCTCGGGATCGGGACCACGCTGCGGCGTGAATGGCGAGGGCGGATCGTCCAGGTCACGGTCGAAGAAGACGGGTTTCGCCACGGGGGCCAACTCTTCAAGAGCCTCTCCGCGGCAGCGACCGCGATCGCGGGAACGCGCTGGAATGGCCCGCGTTTCTTCGGTCTCCGATCCGACAAATGAGCCGGCCCCGTCTCCACTGTGCCCTTTACACGAGGAAGAGCACCGAGGAAGGCCTCGAGCAGGCGTTCAACTCCCTCGATGCGCAGCGCGAAGCCTGCGCGGCGTATGTGAAGAGCCAGGCCGGCGAAGGTTGGAGAGCGGTCCCGACCCGCTACGACGATGGCGGCTTCTCCGGCGCATCCATGGAGCGCCCGGCGCTCAAGCGGCTTCTCTGCGACATCGAAGCCGGCAAGGTCGACGTAATTGTCGTCTACAAGATCGACCGCCTGACCCGGTCCTTGGCCGACTTCGCACGCATGATCGAGATCTTCGATCGTCGTCGGGTCAGCTTCGTCAGCGTCACCCAGGCCTTCAACACCACGACCAGCATGGGCCGCCTGACACTGAACGTGCTGTTGTCCTTCGCCCAGTTCGAGCGCGAGGTGACGGGCGAGCGCATCCGCGACAAGATTGCAGCCTCCAAGGCCAAGGGCATGTGGATGGGCGGCATTGTGCCGCTTGGCTACGACCCGCCTGAGAATGGCGCGCGCGCCCTGGTGGTCAACCAGGAGGAAGCCGAGATCGTGCGCACCATCTTCGGAGCCTATATCGACCTTGGTTCCGTGCACGCGCTGCGGCGATGGCTTGAGGACCGGGGCATCCGTTCGAAGCGGCGCGTGTCGCGGGCGGGTCGACTATCCGGCGGCGGGCCGTTCAGCCGCGGCGCGCTCTTTCAACTGCTGCGGAACAGGCTCTATCTCGGCATGATCGTCCACAAGGGAAGGGTGCATCCGGGCCGACACCACGCCATCATCGATGCCGGTCTCTTCGAGGCTGTCCAGGCGCGCATCGATGCGAACACCCGCCGTCGCGCATCGGATCGGAAGCGAGAAGAAAACGCTCTTCTGGCCGGGCGCCTCTTCGATGCGGATGGTCGGCCGATGTCGCCGACTTTCTCCCACGGGAGAGGCGGCAAGCTCTATCGCTACTACGTCTCGGCGCCGCTTCAGCAAGGTGCAAGGCGCGGTCCATCCGACACAGCCATCCGGCGGATCTCCGCGCCACCGCTCGAAGTCGCCCTCGCGACCGTGCTGCGTCGCGTGATCCCGGGATGTCCGGATGATCCCATCACGCTTGTCTCCCGCGCCGAACTCCACGATCGGACGCTGCACTGCTTGCTGCCGATCGACCGGATCGTCGCGATGCGCGAGCGCCTCGAGCCTCACGAACGGGTCGAGCCGGATCCGGTAGATGCGCGTCTCGCCAGGCTGCATCTGCCCCTTGTCCGGCGTCGTGGCCAGACCTGGGTTCTCAAGGGCCCAAGTGCGGGAAACAGGCCAGACCCTGTTCTGGTCAAGGCGCTCCGCTCCGCACACGCCATGCTGCACCACGATGATGCCGGATTGCCCGTGCTCGTCACAGCGCCGGATACGCCCTATCGGCGCCGCCTCGTCCGTCTGGCCTTTCTGGCGCCGGAGATCCAGAGAGCGATTGTTGAAGGGCGCCAATCCGCAGGCCTGACACTGGCACAACTCCTCAAGGGCCCAATACCGCTCGCCTGGTCGCAGCAAGCCGCCCGCTTCCCGTTTGCGGTATCGCCGGAATAGGGATCAGTACCCACCCCCCGCTCACTCGACTACGGGCAAGGCAGCCCTGATTATTCCCTGTTCCCTCCATTCGTTTCCCTGTTCCCTCCATTTATTTCCCTGTTATCAACCATCCGTTTCCCTGTTCCGAAAAAAAACAGGGAAAGTTTGTAAGGCATTGATATTACGGGTGACTCTTGGCTCATTGGTTGGGAAGCCCGCTGTATTCCCCCTGTTTTGAGGCCGAAATCGCAAAAATTCCCTGTTCCCACCAAACTCACCCTTGCATCGCGCTCGCGGAGACCGCACGCCGCGAAGCCCGGTAATTGCCGGAAATGCTCCCGCGTTCGGGAGCTCCGAATTCCGATTGACCGCGAAACACGCCCTGTCTTCCGTGGGTTGGCCGCTCGATGGCCGAAAGAGACAGCTTCGCCGGGGTGGCTGGCGGAGGGTGTGGGATTCGAACCCACGATGGGCTTTTGACCCATACTCCCTTAGCAGGGGAGCGCCTTCAGCCACTCGGCCAACCCTCCTCGGGGCGCCGGGCGCCCTCGGCCCTTCTAGGGGGGGAGCGAGCCGCCGTCAAGCGTGGGCTCGCGGCCTCCCCGCCACCGCGGCGTCGCCGGATGACGCAAAAAAAGGCCGCCATGAGGGCGGCCGGAAGCAGCAAAGGCCCGACGGGCGCGATCAGACGGGGTAAGTGACGACGCAGCTTTGCGTGCCCCGGTTCTTCCCGGCGGTCGTGGCGAAAGTACTCGGTGCCGCGTCGACCCGCAGCCGGCGCCGACCGGAGATGTGGGTCACCGTACCACCTGTCCCCAGGCGGGCGAGGAAAAGGCCGCCGAGGCGATCAGGCCCAGACGGGCCAGGGTCATGGCGCGCATGGCGTGGCCTCTGCTTCGCAACCGAGTGGCCAGGGGTTTGGTCATTTATTTCCTCACAGAATGTAGGTCATGTGGCCGGAACGGATGCCACGGTTCAGCGAGACGGTCTTGGCGAAGCCGCCCGACGCGGCACCAACCCTGAGATTGATCGTGCCGGAGGTGTGCGTGGCCGTGCCCCCCGAAGTCCACGCGGTGTACCCGTCGGTCAGGCCGTTTACCGGGTTTCCTGACGAGGTGTTGAGTTCGTAGTCGTTGGCGTTCTTGTTCGCGACGAGGAACCGCCGGTCGTTGATCTCCGTCATGCCAACCACGCCGGTGATGTAGATCATGTCGCCGTTCTCCAGGCCGTGGGCGACGGCGGTGATGACCACCGGGTCCGCCACGCTCGCCCCAGTGATTGCCGGGGCGAGTGTCGGGGCGATAACCTGCCCGAGCCCGAAGGTGTTGACGCTGTCGTCGATGACGCGGCACTCGAATTGCTCGCTGTCCGCCTGCGGCGTGATCGCATTCCGCAGGCCTCGGATGGTGCAAGTGGGGAGGACCGGATCGTTCTCGCCGAGCATCGCGGGGAACGCTATGGTGCAGAGCCGGCCGATGCGGGAATACTCGACCGTCGCCGTGGGGTCCGTGGTCTCGACGGTGCCAACCAGCGTCGCGAGGAAGGTGCCGTCCTTATCCCGCCGGGCGCGCTTGCCAAGCTCTTCGTAGAGCACGTCGCCGAGGCCTTCGTCACTGGTGACGACGTTGAACATGGAGGCCGGGAGGGTCAGCTTGGCAACGGTCCCGTTGAAGGTGTTCCGCGTGAACCGGTGTCCGATGTTGTCGGTACCGCCCGTCAGGTCCCACGCGCCGCCGTTGGTGAACTTCGTCTCGTCGATGATGACGCTCTTGATGTCATCGCCTTTGAGCTGGAGGATGCCACCGGTAGGAACGGTGCCGTTCTCGGCATGAATGCCGGTCAGAACGATGTGACCGATGCCCAGGCCGGACGAGGTCGTATCACAGATCAGCATGAACCCGGTCCAGGACTGCATCAGGCCGCCGTAGAAGTGCCAGGTCTTCCCGGCGAGGAGTTTGACGCAGTCTGTGCAATGGTGGATGCTCGTGCCGTAGAACCGGAATACGTTGTTGTTGAACACCAGGCTCTGAAGCGCGATCACGCACGCCCACACCCGCAGGCCAAAGAAGTTCAAGTCGTTGTTTCCGCCCAGGAAATCCCAACCAATGGAGAAGTTGGTCGTGAGGACGTTACGGGTGTCGCCCTCCAGCATGCCCTCCACCGAGATGCCTGTGGAGCTGCCGGTTCCGGGACCTACCAGCGCGAAGTCCTGGAGAACCATGCCGGACTCCAGGTCCGCCGCCGTCCTTGCCTCGCCGAAAACCAGCGCGGCGCCCGCCGTCTCCTTGGTCGAGAGGAGCCAGGTTCCACCCATCCTGGCTTGCTCCGTCCACTCCACGGCGGCGTAGGCCTTCCGGTTGCCGTTCCATTCCCAGCCAGATCCCATCAGGCGCATGGGGTCCACCCGCGTCAGCGTGGTAAACAGGTAGATCCCGGCGGGGATGAGCAGCGTGCCGCCCCGCGGCGTGGCGTCGATCGCCTCCTGGAGTGCAGCTTCGTCGTCGGTGGTGCCGTCGCCCTGAGCGCCGAAGTGCCAGACGGATGGATCGGCGATGTAGACCGCGTGCCATTCGTCCCCCTCGCCGGTCCCGCACTCCAGGCAGAGGAACTCGCCCACGGCGAGGCTACCGCTGCTGGCGCCGTCGATCATTTCGCTCGGGTGGGCGTCGATCGTCACCGTCGGCGATGGCGACCCCGATCCGGCGTTGTAGAAATAGAGCCGTTCGCCGCCGCCGAAGTTCGACGCGGCCGCGAGGGTGGCGGTAATGCTCGCGCCGTTGATCGAGTACATGTTGTTGCCGGTGGCGGCGGTGGTGAAACTCGCCGTCTTCACGGTTCGCGTAATCGTGGGTGAGGGTGCCATTTCGGCCTTCAGATGATGTGGTTGATGGGTTCCGAAACATTCGGAGCAATCGGGAAATCCGATCCGGGGAATCGTCGCCCCGCGCGGTACCCGGATTTCGGGTGAGCGGCGGCGTCACCCGTCCGCCAAGGGGCGGAGGGGTCGAATCCCGTGATCTTCTCGTTGTCGTGGACCGGGCGGTTTCAAGGTTGCGGGGAAGAATTCTCCCGACCCCGCCGGGTCCGTGCCGGTATCTCTTACGGCGGTTCGGGCGCCGCGCCGACCAGGCGCGGTGCCCAAGCGCTGAATGCGCGTACAACCGTAATCGAATTTCCGAACCCCATATGGCATACGGCCTGAATTAATCAAGCCCTCCGAGCGTTTTATTCGGAGGCCCGCCGGGCGCCGATCAGGGACGCGCCCGCGCCATCCCCACCAGCACCACCGCCAAGCCGATCGCGAGCCAGAACGCGCCGATGGCGGAGACGACGAGGCCCACCGTTCGGGCCGGGTCGTCGGCACCCCTGAGTTCGAAGCGCATCTTCTGGCCCTCCGCCACCCGTTCGGCGCCGACGATCACCCGGTCGACGATCTCGTCGGGGAGGGCGCGGAGCGTGACGCCGGAGACGGAGATGGAATTGTCGTCGAAGAGCGCGATCTCGTCGATGAGGGCGATCTCGATCTCCGGCACGTCGAAGAGAATGCCGTTGCCGATCGGCGTGTCGGTCTCGGTCCGGGTGCGGTGCTTGTCGCCGGTGACGAGGCGGAGTTCCAGGACGTAGTCCGGCGCGTCGGGGAAGCCCATGATCCGGATCTCGACGCCCGGGACGCGCTGGATGAAGATCGAGGAGACGGTGCCGGCGGCGGCGGTCAGATAGATGGCGAGCCCGACCGCGACGAGGACGACGGGGGCCAGGACCAGGAGCGCCAGACGCGCCGGGCCGCCCGGGCTCGGCGCCGGCGCGCGCCGGCTCGTCGTCGATTCCGCCATTTCGTCTCCTCCCTCCCGCGCCACGGCCAGGTTGGCGAGCGTGGTGAGCCCGATCGCCAGCACGAAGAGGTAGAGCCCGCCCGCGATCCGCGCCTCGATCACGCCGCCCAGCTTGAAGACCAGAATCAGCAGGGCGACGACGAAGACATCCAACATGGAATACTTGCCGAGCGTCAAGGCGAGCTTGGCGAGGCGGCGGCGAAGCGGCGCATCCTCCGGCCCGAGGCAGGCGCAGAGGATCGCGGCGAGCTTGGCGAGCGGAAAGATCACGCTGAAGATCAAGATCACGCCGGCCACCGAGGCGTTGCCCCCCCGCCAGAGCGCGACGATCCCATCGAGGATCGAGTAGCTGGTGGTGGCGCCGAACCGACTGACCTCCATCACCGGCAGGTAGAGGCCGGGAAGCAGCGCCAGGATGGCGAGGTAGGCGAGGAGGACCGCCATCTGGCGCCCGGTGAACGGGGAGACCGTCATCCGAAGCAGGGTCCCCCTTCGCGACGGCTCAGTCGAACGCCACCCGGTTCAGGCCGAGGCCGAGGCCGCATTCGACGATCTCGTTCCAGGTGGTGTCGTCGATCTCGATGCCGTCGGCCAACCGCTCCTCGGTGGTTATCCGTTCCGGATCGCCCGGCACCAGCACCGCCTCGACGCCCGGCCGGACGCGGGAGGACTTTACCCAGGTTTGCAGCTGGTCGATCTCGCCGTGGAAGGGGATGTCGTCGCGGAAGCCGGCGGGATCGATGACGATGGTCAGCATGTGGTTGCGAATGGTGTCCTCGGCCTGCTGTTCGGGCCTGGCCGTGCCGCCGCCGGTCAGCGCGCCGGCCAGGATCTCGCAGATCAGCGCCAGGCCGTATCCCTTGTGATCGCCGAAGGAGAGCATGGCGCCCTGCGGCTCGGCGAACATCACGCCCGGATCGTTGGTCGGCCGCCCCTCCGCGTCGACCGCCGCGCCGTCGGGCAGTTCCACGCCCTTGTTGTGGGCGACGCGCACTTTGCCCTGCGCCACGCGGCTCGTGGCCATGTCGAGCACGATCATCGGGTTGTCCGGCGTCTCGGGCAGCGCCGTGCAGTAGGGATTGGTCGAATAGCGCGCGTCATAGCCACCATGGGGCGCGACGATGGGCCGGTGGCCATGCGCGTTCACATAGTGGATGGAGATGAAGCCGGCCCGCGCCGCCATCTCGCCCCAGGCGCCGATCCGGCCCAGGTGATGCACGTTGCGAAGCCCGACGATGGCGACGCCCTCGGCCCGGGCCTTGGCGATGGCGCGTTCCATCGCCTCGGCACCCACGGTCTGGCCATAGCCCATGTTGCCGTCCAGCAGCAGGAAGGGCCCACTGTCGGTGATCACGCTCGGCCGCCCGCCGACCGTCAGGCGCCCGTCGCGGGCATGCATGATGTAGCGGGGCGCCAGGCCGACGCCATGGCTGTCGTGACCCATGAGATTGGCCTCCACCAGGTTCTCCGCCACGGCCTTCGCTTCCGCCGTCGCGCTGCCGGCCTTTTCGCACATCGTCTTGATCAGGTCCGTCAGCTTGTCACTCTGGATCAACATGTCGCGCTTCCACCTTCTGCCCGGGATTGCGCCGGAACCTAGGCCGAAACGGGCGCGGGGCAAAGGGCGAAAGCCGCGCTTGCGCCGGCGCGTCCGAGCGGCGAGATTGGGCGCGCCATGAATGCAGCCGATCCCGCCGCCGAACTCGCGCGCCTGTTGGCCGAGATCACCGCCTGCCGCATCTGCGCCGAGAGCCTGCCGCTCGGCCCCCGGCCGGTGCTGCGCCCCTCGGCCACCGCGCCCATCCGCATCATCGGCCAGGCGCCGGGCACCAAGGTGCATGCGAGCGGTGTCCCCTGGAACGACGCCAGCGGCGATCGGCTGCGGGAATGGCTGGCGGTCGACAAGGACGCCTTCTACGACACGGGAAAATTCTCGATCGTGCCGATGGGCTTCTGCTATCCGGGCCGCGACGCGCGCGGCGGCGACCTACCGCCCCGGCCCGAATGCGCCCCCGCCTGGCAGGAGAAGCTGGCGGCGCTGATGGGCCGGACCCGCCTGACCCTGCTGGTCGGCCAATACGCGCAAGCCTGGCACCTGGGAAAACGCCGCCGGCGCAACCTGACCGAGACGGTGCGTGCCTTCGCGGACTATGGGCCCGCGTTCCTGCCGCTGCCCCATCCCTCCTGGCGCACGACGGGTTGGGCCCGGAAGAACCCCTGGTTCGAGGCCGAGGTCCTGCCGGAATTGCGCCGCCGGGTGGTGGCGGTGACCGGGCCGCCGTGATGATCCGCCCGGCCCTGTTGGTATTGCTGTTGCTGCTCGGCGCCTGTGCCGCGCCGGAGCGCCAGCGCTTCGGACCAGCGGTGGCGACACCGCGTCTGGAGGCTGGCGCGATCGTCGCCGCCGACGGCTACCGGTTGCCGCTCGAGGTCTGGGAGGCCGAGCCTCCCCGGGTCGTCTTCGTGGCGCTGCATGGCTTCAACGACTATCGCCGCCATATCGCCCGGGCGGCCCAATGGTGGGCGGCAAACGGCATTACCACATACGCCTTCGACCAGCGCGGCTTCGGCGAGACGGAGCGGCCCGGCATCTGGGCCGGGCAGGACGCGCTGACCGCCGACGCCGCCACCGCGCTGCGCCTGGCCCGCGCCCGCCATCCGGCACTGCCCGTCCATTTCATCGGCACCTCCATGGGGGGCGCGGTCGCGCTGCTGGCCGCGGCCGAAGGGGTCGAGGCGGACGGTCTCGTCTTGGTCGCGCCGGCCACCTGGGGGGGCCGCGCGATGAACCCGATCTATCGTTGGTTGCTCCGCCTCTGGTCACGCCTGGCGCCGGCGGGGACGGCCACGGGACGCGGCCTCGACCGCCTCGCCTCCGACAACATCGAGATGCTCAAGGCGCTCGGCCGCGACCCCCTCGTGATCAAGCGCAGCCGGGCCGACACGCTGCAAGGCCTGACCGACACCATGGGCGCGGCGCTGGAAGCGGCCGGAGGGGTCCGGCCGCCGATCCTGATGCTTTACGGCGCACACGACGAGATCATCCTGCCAGCACCGATCAAGGCACTTTTGGGCGAGATCCGGGCGCCCCTGCGCCTGGCGGTCTACCCCGACGGCTGGCACATGCTGCTGCGCGACTGCGACGCACGAACCGTCTGGCGCGACGTCGTGGCCTGGGTGGGAGATCGAACAGCGCCCTTGCCCTCAAAGGCGGAACATAATCCGTCCATCCCCATCCCCTGGGCCGGCATCGGAGAGCGCCAGAAGGTCCGGGCGGCCTGCGCCGACGTCGGATCGGATGTCGGGAGTTCGTGAGGGCGGCCCTTCGGCGGAATGGGGATTACGGCGTCGGGAAGAGCAACGCGAAGATCCGTCCCGGCGCCATGTAAACGACGGCGAAAAGAAGCAGATACAGAAAGGCCCGACCGCCAGACACCTGGAGCGCGCATTTTATCCCCTTACACCGCCGGCCGATCGAAGTGACTCTTGGAATTTCCCATTTCCTTTGAATTGTGATTCCCTGATTTCCCACAAGATATTGTGAGGTGATCATGGTTGCTCTTAAGATATGTGATGATATGACGGCTGGTGAGCTTCGCGACTGGGCTCGCCAGACGTCACGGGGGCGGCCGGCGGCGCGGGCCTATGCGATCGCCAATGCACTCGACGGGATGAGTCGCGCCGAGGCAGCGCGAGCGGCCGGAATGGAACGCCAAGCGCTTCGCGACGCGGTGTTGCGCTACAACGCCGAGGGATTGGCCGGGCTTTACGATGGGGATTACAAAGAAACGTTGACGCCGAGCAGGGAATCCGCATGATGGACGGATGTGGAGGAAGGTCTACACGCATCCCATCTTTGCCCTGGTTGGTGCAGTTACGACTGTGGTTGGCGTACCCGCAACCATATTCGGGGTCCCCGGCATGATAGACGGCTGGGGAGTATGGCAAGAATGGCAGCAGGCAGCCCCGTGGTGGTTCGGCTTTATCTCGGGCGTTGGGGCTACCATGCTCACGCTCTGGGCGCTTCATGTGTTCGGCCCGACTATGGTGACAGTCTACAAATGGGTTGTCGCGTTCATAAAAGACCCATTCAGATACATTTTGGTTAGTAGGGCCTATCGCGCCCCAGGTAATGGCATCCATATCGCCAAGCTAATCGAGAAGACTCGCAGCGTCGAAACAGCAAGGGATATCTTCGATATTTTCGACGGAAGTCCGGGGAAAGAGAGGGGTGAGTACGCATATTCTTCATATGCTCAAGCACTCACGCGTTTTGGTTGTATGGCAGAAGCGACAGGTGTGCTCATGACTCTAGATGAGCAAGGCATCCCAGACATCGATATAGCAGATGCTAAGGACAAATTTTTCTATCCGCAAGAGGATAAAGGTAGATGAGAGTTACCGTTATTTACACGCTGAGCGGGCTACAGCGGGAAAACAGGAAACGGGGCTACCCCCGAGAAGTTGGCGGAAGCGCGGAGAACTTTTGGACCATGAAGGCTCGAAATTTCCTACAGTATCCGAAGGAAGCGGAATCCGATGACCGCTAACATGGCCGAATGGAGGGCCAGCTATGACGGACGATGAAATGGCTGCCGAAAAGCTGGCCACGATGGACGATCTCAGCGCGGCCAACGCCCGCCTAGAATGTCTGAAGGGGCGGCTGGAGCGGCATTCATCCTTGATAGGGCAGGTGGTCGCAGTTTTCGAAAAGGCGCTTTCGGGTCGCCCATCAACGTCCTACGCCCTTGAACTTCCAGACCTTCATCAGTGGCCGGACGCTGCCGAGGTAAAGCGGGGCGTCCATGAATTCGAAGACACCGAGAGGCGCATATCTCTGCTGAGAGGCCGGATGCGCACCTGGGGGGCCGTGTAATGACCTACAGACCCAAGCTCGATCCGAAAGTGGACCTCGCTGGCGCGACCCCGGAGACGCTAGCGCGAGCGCTGTTTCGCCGCACGGAGCCGTTACGCCCCGGAACCCGACGAAAGCCCGTTGTCAGCGACGAGGTCGCGGTAGAGAAGGTTACGACCGACGAGCCGGGCGACGGTATCGTGCATCTGGGCAAGCGTTCCTGAGTCGCGGACGTTATGCTTACCAGCAAACTCGGAGACGTAACGTTGCAGATGTTTCGGGCTTATCTTATGGAAGGTTCCCTTGTGGGCGCGCTTCAACATCGACCAGAAGGATTCTATGCCGTTGGTGTGCGCCATCCCGTCAACGTACTCGGAGACCGAGTGCTTGACGCTTTCATGCGGGTTGGGGATGCCCTCGTAAGCCGCTGCGTCGTCGGTGTAAACCACGGCGTCAGGCTCGGCATTCTTGGCCACAAAGTCTTGCAGGGTATCCTTGTCGGTGTCCTTGATTACGCGGGCGTTGACCTTGTTCGTCGCCCGGTCCTTCGCGCCAACCACCGCCGTCATGTCCACAGGGCCACGCCCGGTGGCTTTGGCCCGTTGGGCGTTCGACTTGTTTTTGCGCTTTCCGCCGAAATAACTTTCGTCAAACTCGACCGGACCATCGAACGGGCCTTCGCCTTCCCCGCCCCAGGCTTCCCGAATGCGCTGCATCATGAACCACGCCGTCGGCTGCGAAACGCCGATGTCACGCTTCAGTTTCATGGACGAGACCGACTTGAGCGAGGTCAGGCACAGGTAAATGGCAATCGCCCATTTCCGCATCGGGATTTTCGATGCCTGCATGGCGGTTCCCGTCTTCACCGAGAAGTAGGAGCGGCAATCGGTGCACCAATAGGGCATATACTTGTGAGAGGCTTCGCAGGTACGGACCGAGCCGCATTTGGAGCAATGGCGGCCGTCCGGCCAAATCACGCTCTCGAACCATGCCGTAGCCGCTTCCTCGGTCGGGAACATATCCATCAACTGAACGATGGTCAGTCCCTCGCGGTGTGCTTTTCCTGGGGCTTTCTTCGACATTTCATAACTCCCATCCACACTTCGAATATAGGGGCTGGATTAGATAATGTCAACGTTTCTTTGTAATCCCCTTTACGATCGTCCCAAGGGCCACCGCAAACCTCGGCTGACCGAGGCGGAGCGGGCGGGGTTGGCGGCGGTCGTCCTCGCGGGCCCGGACCCGGAACGTGACGGTGTCTCTGCCTGGATCCGGGCCGATCTTTGCCGCTGGCTGGAGGCCGAGTTCGGTAAAACCTACTCTCTCACCTCGATGAGCCGGCTGTTGCGCGCTCTGAAGTTCTCGCGCCAAAAGATACGCCCTTCCCATCCGAAGAAAGACCCGGAGGCCGAAGAGAGCTTCAAAAAAGGGGGCTTCGCGCCCGCCTGAAGGCGGTGCGGGCGGCCCATCCCGACAAGCACGTCCAGCTCTGGTTCCAGGACGAGGCCCGTGTCGGCAACAAGGGTCGGGTCTGCCATCGCTGGTGGCGACGGGGCGAACGCCCGAGGGGCCCCAGGCAGATCGGCTACCAGTGGGCCTATATCTACACCGTCGTGCATCCGGAAAGCGGCGAGGACTTTACCCTGGTGCTGCCCGTCGTCAATGCCCGCGTCATGGAGCTGTTCCTCGCCCGCTTCGCCGCCACATTGCCGGCGGATGTCCATGTTGCCATGGTCCTCGATGGCGCCGGCTGGCACAATCCCCGCGCCCTCGCGGTCCCGGAAAACATAACCCTCATCATCCAGCCGCCCTATTGCCCCGAGCTCAATCCCGTCGAGCGCATCTGGCTCCACCTCAGAGAGAGATTCCTCTCGCTCCGCGTTCTCGACGATACCGAAGCCATCATCCAGGCCTGCTGCCTCGCTTGGAACAGCCTCGTCGACCAACCCGGCAGAATCAAATCCCTATCCGCATTCCCCTGGATTCTAGAAGTCAATTCATAGGGCCGACGGTATTATAGCTCACGACGAGCGCGCAGATGAGGGCGGCCGCGCGCGCTAGGCCGAGCGTGGAGGCGACAGCGACGTTTGGCTCTTTCGGTGTATCCGACAAACCGCCCGACAGAACGCCAATGATGAAATAGCTGATCGAGGCGACCAGATAAGGTACGAGAGTCGCCGAACAGACGACGACCACTAGCGCGTTGAACGCGCCCGGGGATCGATCAACCCCGGCCACGGCGAAAAGAGCCGCGAGGGCCCCGATGATGGTCAACAAAAGTGACAAGAGAACCGGTGGCGTACTGGGCGCGGGGTGCGCAATGAAGGCGACATTCCAGATGATGAGGAGGCCTGTGTATGCAAGAAGCCAGGCTTGTACCTGAGCCTGCGAAATCGCGAACTCGTCGCGCTCGACGCCACGAATCGACATGTGCATGCCACCCTTGAGGTTGCGGCGAAATTCACCCATGTCGTGTCCTTCCCTTCCCCCCGGAAGCGTGGTTCAAACCAGCAGATTTGGAGTTGTGATTAAAGCATGCGGTCGGTTGAGGGAGAACGCTTGGCGCATACACCCTCAACGCCCAAAGGCACCGCACAAGCTGATCCAGAGGTCGTTGTCGAGCAGTCCGCGTTCCAGCGACTGGACATAGAAGGGTGCGGCGAGGATCGCGACGGCGAAGAGGCCGAGGGCGATCGAGGTCAGGGGATGGGTGATGAACTCGCGGAATGACTCGACCCGCGGTGCGTCGTCGGCCAAAGACGCCCGTCCCGCGACGTCCCGATCCGTCTCGATGTCCTGGCTCATCGTCTGGTCTCCCGTTACCAGAATATCGCACTGGCGGTGCGAAACCAATTCCACCGTCTGGCGGGCGAAATGACATCTGTTACACTCCTCCAAATTGGCCGGACCGCCTTGGGGAGCAATCGAGCATGCCGAGCGAGAAGCGCACCATCGTATTCGACAACGCCGATATCAAGGACGCGATCGCGGTCCATCATCCGGGCACCGAAGAGAACGCCGGTCCGGAGCAGATGGGCCGGCTCTCGATCAGCAACGATGCCGGAATTTCCATCCAGGTGATGAGCAAGGATGGAAATGCCATCGCCATCAGCCTCGACGAGGAGGAAGTGATCGCGGCGCTGATCGAACACTGCCGCTCCTACAACATCCCGATTCCGCGCAATGCGGTGAAGTCGATGATCATTTATGCGGGGTCCATCGGCCTGCAGCTGGAAATCCCGTGAGCGGCCGCGTAAACGGAAGCAAAACGGGATGAGTACGAGCATCACGCTGCCGAAGAACACGCCGATCGTGACCTTTTGCGGCGTCGCCAGCCGCTTCATGCATTCGATCAAGCTGACTTTCGTCGACGATGGCCGGATCGTGAAGGTCCGCAAGTGGTACGGCAACGACCGCCGGGGCCGGATTATCGGCGCCGACGATCTGTTCTTCGAAGGCGAGGACCCGGGCCAGATCGTCGCCAAGGTCAAGATTCTGGTGACCAAGGACCGGGGCCAGACCTGGAATGAGCCGCCCTACGAGGAAACCGGCGACTACACCGATCTGCACCTGATCAAGCGGGTCTGCGTGCGCGAGCGCGGCGAGGATCACGGCGATGCCTCGGTGTCCTTCAACTACTACCTGAACGTCTGATGGATCGCGGTGAATGACGACTCCTCGGCCGCCCCGCTCACCCGGCCTGGGCTGCTCCGAGGGTACCATTCACTGGTGGTTGGGCCGGGTAGGCGGGCCGGTCGGGCTTGGTGCCCGCCCGCGGGCACCAAGCCCGACGAAGCGCGAGGCGATGTGAAGGAGGCGCCGCCCGGCCGGCTCGGAGTCACGAGACGCGCGGCGTGCGATGCCTCGTATCGGTTCGTTTCAGTTATAGGCTTTGGCGTTCAGGTGTTGGAATCATCGTCGTCGTCATCGTCATCGTTCGCGGCCGCTTCCTCTTCCGCTTCCAGGGCGGCCGCCAGTTCACCTGGTTTCTCGCCGAGGATGTCGTTCACCGCGTCGACCACCGCATCGTCGACCGCCTTGTTGGAGATCTCGCCCAGAATCTCCGAGAGCGTGGCCATTTCCTCGTCGGAGAGTTCGTCGTCGTCCTTGAAGTCGTTCAGCGCCAGCGCATAATCCGCGACCTTGCCGACCATGGAGTTGGGCGCGGCGTTCTGCATCGCGGTCACCGAGGCGTGCCGGCGTTCAGGTTGCCCAACGAACCAGCCACCGCGCCGTGGCCCTTGTCGTGTCCGTTCCCACGGCCCTTGCCGTGCCAATTCCCATGGCCATTGCCGTGACCGTGTCCGGCCCCGACAGAGGCATCGTCGTCGTCATTATGGCCCTTGTCGTGCCCATTGCCATGGCCATTGCCGTGACCGTGTTCGGTCCCGGCCGAGGCGTGATCCGTACCGGCCCCATGTCCGCCGCCATGGCCATTGCCGCCGCCGTTACCTCCTGCATTTCCGCCGCCGTTGCCGCCGCCATTCCCGCCGCCGTTTCCGCCGCCATTCCCGCCACCGCCGCCACCGCCTTTGGCCTCGGCGCTGGTGATGTCGAGCAACACGTCATTGGAGGTCGGGGTCAGCAGATAGCCCGCGCCGGCGATGGCGACCGCGCAGGTCGCGCGCAGGAGCAAGGAACGCAAGTGGCGAATTCGGTCAGTTGTCATGGCGCGATCACCTTTCTCATCGTCTCCAGGGGGCCATTTTGACCCGCAAACATCGCCAATGCATCCCCCAAATGGGTGACGCATGGACGGCCACCGATCCTGAGGCCGTCACCGCGTATATAGGTAAATGGCGAGATCGTCGTCATAATCCAGTGACAGCCGTCACGCCAGCTTCCGGACACGAAGAAAGGTGGAATATCCTGGGGGCCCATCCCAATGTTCGCGCCGAAGGGGCGATACGCCCAGGTGCGGAGTCTCAATAGGTGGTCCTCGTCGGCGACGAAACGGCAGAGTGACCAATTCGCCCGGGCGCCGACACACCCGGGTTTCATTCGCCCCCATGTTTCTTCCGACCGCATGAGAAACCTGGAGGAATAGCCCGTGTCGATCATCGGACCGGTCCACATGGTGGAGGAGGGTGACGACGACTCGGGAAATCTCGGACGCCAACGGTTGTTCTGTTCCGAAGAGCGCGGAACACCGCGTACCGGCATCCCGGCCCGCCATATGTGGTCGGGCGATCCGGATCAAACTCGATCCACTCCTAAAAGATCTATCGGCGCCACCAGCCACGACGCTTTGGCCTATCGTCCGCCTCGGCCTCGTCGTCCGAATCCGGCTCGGCGACAGGAGCGCCGGGCGCCTCCGGCTCGGCCACCGCCGGTGCTTCCTCGGCCTCCGCCACCAGAGGCTCGGGCTCGGGCGCCGGTTCGGGCGTCGCCTCGGATACCTCGACCACTTCGGCCTCGACCTCTGGCACGGCTTCGGCCTCAACGGGCTCGGCTTCGGCCACCTTGGTCTCGAGCGCCGGCGCGGCTTCCGGCTTCGCCTCGAATTCCTCGACCTCCGGCGCGCCTTCGGCCTCGACGGGCTCGGCTTCTGCCTCGGGCTGGTCTTCAACCTCCCTGGCCGGCGCCTCGGCCTCCGTCTCGACGGCCGCCGCGACGATTTCCGCCGCATCGACGGGCGCGGTCTCCTCGGCTCCGGCCTCGGTTTCGGCGAGCGCCTCGTCGCGCCGGCGCTTACCGCCCCGGCGGCCACGGCGACGACGGCGGCGCGTCCCCGCGCCCTCGCCGTCCTCGGAGGCGCCATCACCCTCTTCGGCGTCGGCCGCGTCGGCCGTGCCTTCCGGGACCTCGGTGGCCTCCACCTCCACCTCCACCTCCACCTCGTCTTCCTCGGCGCGGCGCCGGCGGCGGCGGCGGCGCGTCCCCGCGCCCTCGCCGTCCTCGGAGGCGCCATCACCCTCTTCGGCGTCGGCCGCGTCGGCCGTGCCTTCCGGGACCTCGGTGGCCTCCACCTCCACCTCCACCTCCACCTCGTCTTCCTCGGCGCGGCGCCGGCGGCGGCGGCGCTTGCGCCCGTCGCCTTCCACCTCGCCGTCGGAACCGGCGCTCTCGCGGGGCGTCTCGGCCTCTCCGTCCTCGCTCTTGTGGCGGCGGCGGCGGCGCTTGCGTCCCTCGCCTTCCGCCTCGCCGTCGCGCTCGTCCGCGCGGGCGCTCCGCCCGGGTGCCTCGCCCTCCTCGCCGTCGCGGCCCTGGTCGACCGACAGCGCGAAGTTGGGCGGCACCAGCGAGTCGTCGCCGATCAGCGCGACCACCATGTCGTAGCGCTGCTCGATCTCGGCCAGCGCGTCGCGCTTCTGGTTCAGGACATAAAGGGCGACCGTGGTCGGCGCCGTCAGGGTGACGCGCGCGGACCGGCCGCGAATTCCCTCGTCCTCGATCGCCCGCAGGAGATGCAGCGCGGTAGATTCCGTGGACCGCACATGGCCCGAGCCGCCGCAGATCTCGCAGGGCACGGTCGAGGCCTCGAACAGGCTGGTGCGTAGGCGCTGGCGCGACATCTCCAGCAAGCCGAAACCGGAAATCCGCCCAACCTGGAGCCGCGCCCGATCGGGCTTCAGGCACTCCTTCAGGCGCCGCTCGACCGCCCGGTTATTGCGGTTCTCGCTCATGTCGATGTAGTCGATCACGATCAGGCCGGCCAAATCGCGGAGCCGCAACTGCCGCGCCACCTCATCCGAGGCCTCGAGATTGGTCTTGAGCGCCGTCTCCTCGATATGGTGCTCGCGGGTCGAGCGGCCGGAGTTGACGTCGATCGCGACCAGCGCCTCCGTCGGGTTGATCACCAGATAGCCGCCCGACTTCAGCTGCACCACGTTCGAATGCATCTGGTCGAGCTGCTGTTCCACCTGGTAGCGGTGCAACAGGGGAACATGTTCCTTGTAGTGCTGCACCCGCTTGGCGTGGCTCGGCTGCATCGTCCGCATGAAGTCCTTGGCGATGCGGTAGCCGCCCTCGCCCTCGACCAGGATCTCCTCGACCTCCTTGTTGTAGAGATCGCGGATGACGCGGGTGATGAGGTTGGCTTCCTCGTAGACCAGGGCCGGCGCGGTCGACGCCAGCGTCTCCTCGCGCACCCGCTCCCAGGCCCGGAGCATGTATTCGAAGTCACGCTTGATCTCGGTCTTGGTCCGACTCATGCCGGCGGTGCGGACGATGACGCCCATGCCCTCCGGCAAATCCAGGTCGGAGACGATCGTCTTCAGCTTCTTGCGCGCCACTTGGTTGGTGATCTTACGGCTGATGCCGCCGCCCCGCGCGGTGTTGGGCATCAGAACGCAATAGCGGCCGGCGAGCGACAGGTAGGTCGTGAGCGCCGCGCCCTTGTTGCCGCGTTCCTCCTTCACCACCTGGACTAGCAGGATCTGGCGTCGCTTGATCACCTCCTGGATCTTGTAGCGCCGCTGCGGCCGGCGCCGCGGCACCTCGTCCATCGCGTCGCCCTCGCCGACTTCCTCTTCCTCTGTGTCGGCGTCTACGTCCTCGGCGGTTTCCACCGCGACGGCGCTCTCGTCGATGGTCTCGCCGTCCGCCTCGCCAACGCCCTCGGCGTCATCCTCTGGGCCGTCATCCACCTTGGCGGCCTCGCTCGCCGCTCCGACGTCGCCCGTCTCCTCGACCCCGGTGTCCTCGGCCTCCTCGGCGATAGCCTCGTCCTCGGCTGCCTCGGCGACGGCCTCGTCCTCGGCCGCCTCAGCCGCCAGCGCTTCGGCCGCAACCTCCGCCTCCTCGGCGGCGATCTCGTCGTCGGCGCTCCGCGCCTCTTCCTCAAGCAGCGCCTCGCGATCCTCGATTGGGATCTGATAGTAGTCGGGATGGATTTCGTTAAAGGAGAGGAAGCCGTGCCGGTTGCCACCATATTCGACGAAGGCGGCCTGCAGCGATGGTTCGACCCGCGTCACCTTGGCGAGGTAGATGTTGCCCTTGAGTTGTCTCTTGCTGGCCGACTCGTAGTCGAAGGCCTCAAGTCGATTACCGCGAACGACGACGACGCGCGTCTCTTCGGCGTGCGTCGCATCTATGAGCATGCGTACCGTCATGGTTTGTCATCGCCCCATGGCTCCGTCCGCCCGCCGGGAGAACGGTCACGGGGTCCCTTGCTGGATCGAAGCCGTCGACGGGCCGCTCGACCCGAGCGCCGACGGCGAGGGCGACGACGTCGCCTCCCCGCCCTGCTCGAGGAGTGCCGGCCCTGGCCTCCGCCCCATTCATCGGGGGGAGCGGCTTCGGAGTTTCAAGATCAATCCGTCTCGTCCGAGATGGCGCGAGCCAACCGTTTTCCGCACACGCGCCATCGCACGCGCCGGGACGGTTCCGCCGCACCGGGGCCGAACGCCAATTCACGTTGTCATTCGGGAGAATCGGACTACAAAGCATTGCATGCCTATCATAGTGGGGTTGGGCGCCCACGCCAATCTCTAAATCATCGCTTTGTCGCTAACACACGATATGACCGCCGTAGGTACCATGTGATCTGTCCGGTTTAGAACGTCGCCTTCGAGGAGGGCGGCGATGAAGCGGGCCGAGGTGTTGCAAGGACTACGGCAGATGAAGTTCGAGGAGATTCTGGAGCGCGCGAAGCGGCGGCGACTGAGCCAGGCGGAGGCGGCGTCGATCCTGGGGATGAGCGAGCGAACGTTCCGGCGCTGGCGGGGTCGCTTTGAGGCGGAAGGCGCGGAGGGTCTGTATGACCGCCGGCTGGGCAAGGTCTCGGGGCACCGGGTGCCGGTGGACACGGTGATGGAGGTTCTGGAGTTGTTCGACACGCGCTACTGGGACTTCACGGCCAAGCACTTCCACGAGAAGCTGCTCGATGAGCACGGCTTCACGCGGAGCTACAACTGGGTCCGCCTGACGCTCCAGGCCCACGGGCGCAAACGTCCGGCACCGCGGCGAGGCGCGCACCGGCGCAAGCGGCCGCGCCGCGCCCTGCCCGCCATGATGCTGCACCAGGACGGCTCGACCCACCAATGGGTTCCCGGGCAGTGGTGGGACCTGATCGTCACCATGGATGACGCAACCAGCGAGATCTACTCGGCCTTCTTCGTCGACGAAGAGGGGACCATGAGCAGCTTCCGGGCCCTGGGCGAGGTGATCGAGGTCCGGGGGCTGTTCTGCTCGCTCTACGCCGACCGGGCCTCGCACTACTGGCACACGCCCGAGGCCGGCGGCAAGGTGGACAAGAACAACCCGACCCAGGTGGGCCGAGCCCTGGGCCAGCTGGGCATCGAACTGATCCCGGCCTACTCCCCCGAGGCCCGGGGGCGCTCGGAGCGCATGTTCGCGACATTGCAGAATCGCCTGCCGCAGGAACTGCGCTTGGCCGCCATCACCACGATGGCCGAGGCCAACGCGTTCCTGCGCGAGATTTATCTGCCCCGCCACAACGCCCGTTTCGCGGTGCCGGCCGAAGCCGAGGGCTCGGCCTTTGTCCCCTTCACCGGATCGCTCGACGACATCCTGTGCATCCAGGAGGACCGGATCGTCGGCAACGACAACACGGTGCGCTACAAGCGGCTGGTGCTGCAGATCCCGGAGGATCGCCACCGCCGCCATTACGTCAAGGCATCGGTGCGGGTCCACGAATACTCCGGCGGCACCCTGGCGGTCTTCCACGGCCCGCGCCGGCTGGCCCGATATCAGGCCGACGGCACCGTCCTCGACGAAACCAAGAACAGCAGAGCGGCCGCGTGAACCGCTTCGACGCGCGCCCGGCCTGTGGATAAGTGGACAACCCGCCACGGCGGGTTCCCCACTTATCCACAGGCCCAACAACCACAACAGAAGCGGTCAATTCATATGGTACATAAAGCGGTCAATTCGAAATGTTCTCGACATCTCTAAATCATCGCTTCCTCTCTACGGCGCGGGGTGGTAAATCGAGATCAATTTCGCGGACATCTGGTGCGTGATCGACTGTGGTATACTAGATCTATGATCACCTGGCGGCTGGCACAAGGGATGGTGGCGGTTCTCGTCCTCGCGGCGGCGGCCCTCCCCTCGCGAGCCGAGCCGACATTGCACGATATCCGCATCGGCGCGCATCCCGATAAGACCCGGATCGTCCTCGACCTCTCCGGCATGGTGGAGTTCAATGTCTTCACCCTTTCCGGGCCCTACCGCGTGGTCGTCGACCTGCCGGAATTGAAGGTCGTGGCGCCCAAGACCGCCTCGCAGGGACGAGTCGGCTTGATCAAGGGCTATCGCTTCGGCCAGTTCAGGCCGGGGAACTCGCGCCTCGTGGTCGACACCGAGGGACCGGCCAAGGTGGGCCAGTCTTTCGTCCTGACGCCAAGGGACGGGGCCGGCTACCGCTTCGTCATGGACCTGAAACCGACCAATGTGGCGAGCTTCCAGGCCGCGCTGAAGCCGGTCGTGCGCGTCAAGCCACCCCGCCCGACGCCGCCGATGCCGCGCGCCAAGCCCCGGGCAGTGCGGGCCGGCCCACGGGTCATTGTGCTCGATCCGGGTCACGGCGGCGTCGATCCGGGCACCGTCGGCCACGATGGGGCGTTCGAGAAACACCTGGTGATGAATTTTGCCCGGGCGATCGGCAAGGAATTGAGGAAGCGCAAGGGCTACGAGGTGGTGTACACCCGGGCGACGGATATTTTCATGCCGCTCCGCCGCCGGGTGCAGGTGGCGCAGGACGCCGATGCCGACCTCTTTATCTCGATCCACGCCGATGCCATCGCCGACAGCAGCGTGCGTGGCGGCGCGATCTACACGCTCTCGGAGCGCGCTTCCGACGCCGAGGCCGAGGCCTTGGCGGCGAAGGAGAACCGCTCGGACCTGATCGCCGGCATCACTCTCGACGAGCACGACGACGAGGTGGTCTCGATCCTCATCGACCTTGCCCAGCGGGAGACCATGAACTACGCCGCGCGCTTCGCCACCACCCTGGTACCGGAATTTCGCCGCGCCAGAATCCGCATGCGCGGCAAGCCTCACCGTTTTGCCGGATTCCGCGTGCTGAAGGCGCCCGATGTCGCCTCGGTGTTGTTGGAACTCGGATATCTCTCCAACGAGGAAGACGCCAAGTACCTCAAGCGCCCAGGGACCCGCCTTTCGATCGCCCGCTCGCTGGCCTCGGCCATCGGCGCTTACTTCAAGGCGCTGGAGAAATAAGCACTCGGCCCGCCGGCCACCAATTTGCCTCAATTGGCGCTATAGTGCCGGCACGCGAGAAACGAGGCGGCATCGGGGTGCGGTGACGTGATGGGCATCCTGAAAATTTTCGGCAAGCTGATCGTGGTGCTGTGCCTGGTGGGACTGCTGGGCGGCGCCTCGGCGTTCTACGTCTTCTGGCGTTATTCGCCGGGCCTGCCGGACCATCGCCAGTTGGTCGACTACAAGCCAGCGGTGATGAGCAGGGTACACGCGGGCGACGGCCGGCTGATCGGTGAATACGCGCGCGAGCGGCGCATGTTTGTCCCCGTCGACGCCATGCCGAAGCTTTTGATCCAGGCCTTCCTCTCGGCCGAGGACAAGACTTTCTATGCCCACTTCGGCATCGATCCCCTTGGCATCGCAAGCGCCATGGCGGCAAACGTCCGGAACAAGCTGACGGGCGGCGGGCGCAGGCCGCGCGGGGCCTCGACCATTACGCAGCAGGTGGCGAAGAACTTCTTCCTCGACTCCGAGGTCTCTTACGCGCGCAAAATTCGCGAGGCGATCCTGGCGCTCAGGCTGGAGGACACCTACACCAAGGGCCGTATCCTCGAGCTCTACCTGAACGAGATCTTCCTGGGACTCCGCGCCTATGGTGTCGCCGCCGCCGCGCTCAACTATTTCGACAAGTCGCTCGACGAGTTGACCTTGGCCGAGATCGCCTATCTGGCGGCACTGCCCAAGGCCCCCAACAAATATCACCCGGAGCGCTACGAGGAGGAGGCGGTCGATCGGCGCAACTGGGTACTCGGCCGGATGGTGGAAGACCGCGTTATCACCGAGACCAAGGCGGCGGTGGCACGAAAACTGCCGCTCGGGGTCAACCGGCCGAAGCGCCGCACCCTCCTGGCCGGCGCCTATTTCGCCGAGGAGGTCCGGCGCGAAATCGTCGAGCGCCATGGCGAGGACACGCTTTACGAAGGCGGCCTCACGATCCGCGCGACGCTGGATTCGAACCTTCAAACGCTCGCCGAGAAGGTGCTGCGCCGGGGCCTCAGGCGCTACGACCGCCGCCATGGCTGGCGCGGCCCGCTCGCCAAGCTGGAAAGCCTGGAGGATTGGCGAGCACAATTGAGCCGGCTGGAGCTGCCCAGGGCGGTCGAGGCGTGGGGCCCCGCCGTGGTCCTGCGGCTGAAGGCGAAGCGGGTGGAGATCGGCTTCGCCGACGGAAAGACCGGCGTCATCCCCCTTTCGCGCCTCGCCTGGGCACGGCCCTGGCTCGAGGGCCAGCGCCTGGGCCCCCGCGTGGTCCGCGCCGGGGACGTGCTGGCGCCGGGCGACGTGGTCGCGGTCCAACCGATCCCGCCCGCGGACAAGGATTTCATCGAGAACGGATACGGCCTCGAACAGATCCCCGAGATCTCGGGCGGCATCGTCGCCATGGACCCCCATACCGGCCGGGTGCTGGCGATGGTCGGCGGCTTCGAGTTCCGCGACAGCCAGTTCAACCGGGCCAGCCAGGCGATGCGCCAGCCGGGCTCCGCCTTCAAGCCCTTCGTCTATGCCGCCGCCCTCGACCATGGCTTCACGCCGGCCTCGATCATCCTCGACGGCCCCTTCGTGGTCGACCAGGGGCCCGGCAAGCCGAAGTGGAAGCCGGTCAACTACTCGAAGAAATTCTATGGCCCCAGCACGTTGCGGCTCGGCCTCGAGAAATCGCGCAACCTGATGACCGTGCGCCTCGCCCAGGAGATCGGGATGGAAGTGGTGATCGACTATGCCAAGCGCTTCGGCATCGTCGACGACATGCCGCCCTATCTACCGATGGCGCTCGGCGCCGGCGAGACCACGCTGCTCAAGCTGACGGCCGCCTACGCGATGCTGGTGAACGGCGGCAAGCGGGTGACGCCCAGCCTGATCGACCGCATCCAGGACCGGCGCGGCAAGACCGTGTTCCGTCACGACCAGCGCGCCTGCGAGGGTTGCGTCGCCGCGAGATGGGCCGAACAACCCGAGCCCCGCGTCGCCGACGACCGTGAACGGGTGCTCGACGCCGCCACCGCCTATCAGGTGGTTTCGATGCTCAGGGGCGTGGTGCTCAGGGGCACGGGGCGGCGGATCGCCTCGTTGCGCAAGCCACTCGCCGGCAAGACGGGGACGACCAACGGCCCCAACGACACCTGGTTCTTGGGCTTCTCACCGGACCTGGCGCTGGGCGTCTTCGTCGGCTTTGACGAGCCAACTCCGCTCGGCCGGGGAGAGCAGGGTGCGTCCGTCGCCGCGCCGATCTTTAAGGACTTCATGGCCGAGGCGCTCAGCCAACGCGCCACCGTGCCCTTCCGCATTCCACCCGGCATCAAGCTCGTACGGGTGGAGGCGTCGAGCGGCCGGCTCGCGCGAGCAGGCGACAAGCGGGTGATCCAGGAGGCCTTCAAGCCCGGGACCGAGCCAAAGCCGGGCCAACGCGTCTCGGGCGCCGGCACGGAGGCGGGCGACGGCGCGACTCCCCGTTCCGGCACGGGCGGACTATATTAGGGTCGAATCGGGCCATCGACGGCCCCGGCGAAACATCTCGGCGACAAGGAGGCGGCATGCGCGCGGAGACGCAAGCCCTGGTGGACGAGATCCACCAAAGTCTGGCCCTCCTGAGGAGGCATCTTTGACCCCGATGCCGCCCGGGACCGGCTTTCCGAACTGAACACCGAGATCGAGTCCCCTGATCTCTGGAGCGACCAGGCACGCGCGCAGGCGATGATGCGCGAGCGCACGCAACTCGACCAGGCACTCGCCCAATACGGCGCGCTTGCCAGCGAACTGGAGGACGCGGTCGGCCTCATCGAACTGGGCGAGGAGGAAGGCGACGGGGATGTCGTCGCCGAGGCGGAGGCCCAGATCGCCGAGCTGCACGAGGTCGCGGCCAAGCGCCAGCTGGAGACCCTGCTCTCTGGCGAGGCGGACGGAAACGACTGCTACCTCGAGGTCCACGCCGGCGCCGGCGGCACCGAGTCGCAGGACTGGGCGCGGATGCTGATTCGCATGTACGACCGCTGGGCCGACCAGAACAACTTCAAGACGGCGCTGGTCGAGGAAAGCCCGGGCGAGGAAGCCGGCCTGAAGTCGGCGATCCTCAAGGTCACGGGCGACAACGCCTATGGCTGGCTGAAGACCGAGAGCGGCGTCCACCGCCTGGTCCGCATCTCGCCCTTCGATGCGAGCGCCCGGCGCCACACGAGTTTCGCCAGCGTCTGGGTCTACCCCGAGGTCGACGACGACATCGAGATCGAGATCAACGAGGGCGACCTTCGCGTCGACACCTACCGCGCCTCGGGCGCCGGCGGCCAGCACGTCAACCGCACCGACAGCGCGGTGCGCATCACCCACGAGCCCTCGGGCATCGTCGTCCAGTGCCAGCAGGAACGCTCCCAGCACAAGAACCGGGCGACGGCGATGAAGATGCTGAAGGCCCGGCTCTACGAGGCCGAGCTACAACGCCGCGAGGAAGAAAAGCAGGCGCAAGAAGCCCAGAAGACCGACATCGGCTGGGGCCACCAGATCCGTTCCTACGTGCTGCAGCCCTATCAGATGGTGAAGGACCTCAGGACCGGCGTCGAGCGGGGCGACGCGGGGCGCGTGCTGGACGGCGACATCAATCCCTATCTGGAGGCTTCGCTCGCCAGCCGCGTCGGCGGCGGCGCGGATAAGGATGGGCAGGCGGCGGAGTAGAAGTCGGAATTCCGAACCCACTTGAACAAGCCGGGACGTAAACCATGACCCAGACCGAAAAACGCGTTGCCCTCGTCACCGGGTGCGGCAAGGAGAATGGTATCGGGGCGGCGATCGCCCAGCGGTTGGCGCGGGACGGTTTCATCGTCGTCGTGACGGACGTGGCGGCGGCGGGCGTCGACAATGACAACACAATTGCGCGGGAGGGCACCGGCTGGCAGGGGCTCGACACGCTCGTTGCCCGAATCGAGGAGGCGGGCGGCCAGGCGATGAGCCTGACCGGCGACGTCTCGGCGGAGGCGGACGCGCAAAGCCTGGTCGACCGCGCGGTAGAGGCTTACGGCCGTCTCGACGTATTGGTGAACAACGCCGGCGCGCCGCACGGGCGGGACCGGGGGCAGATCGAGGAGGTGCCGCTCGAGGCCTGGGAGGCGGTGATGGCGATCAACGTTCGGGGGCCCTTCCTGATGAGCCGCGCGGTGGTGCCGCACATGAAGGCACGCGGCTGGGGCCGCATCGTCTCCATGGCCTCGGTCGCGGGGATGCAGCCGCTGCCAGAGCGGGCGGCCTATTGTGCTTCCAAGGCGGCCGTTATCGGCTTCACCCGCTCGCTGGCCCACGACCTGGCGCCGCACGGCATCACCGTCAACTGCGTCTGCCCGGGGTCGATCCGCACGGACCGGGCCATCAGCTCGACGCTCCGCGCCGGCTGGAGCGACGTCGACGCGGGCCTGGCGGAGCGGGCCAAGGCGATCCCCGCTGGGCGCCACGGCCGGCCGGAGGATATCGCCGCGACGGTCGCCCATCTCGCCTCCGTGGACGCCGGCTACATCATCGGCCAGGCGATCCCGGTCGACGGCGGCGGCCTGCCCGTGAGTGCCTTCTAGCCTTGTCGGTGCCGGCTCGGCGCATGGTATAGTGCGCGCCCGGCTGCACGCCCGACTGCGAGGGCGACGGCCTTTCCCCTTCTGAATCAAGGAGATGGCCAGGTGATCGAGCTTTATACCTGGAAGACCTCGAACGGCCGCAAGGCCACCATCATGCTGGAGGAGTGCGGGCTTGCTTACAACCTGCACCCGATCAACATCGCCAAGGACGACCAGTTCACGCCCGAGTTCGTGGCGATCAACCCCAACAGCAAGATCCCGGCCATGATCGACACCGACGGCCCGAACGGCGAGCCCTATACGGTGATCGAGTCGGGCGCGATGCTGATGTACCTGGCGGAAAAGACCGGCAAGTTCTTGTCCGACGAGATGGCGGCCCGCCACGAGGTCATCCAGTGGTTAATGTTCCAGATGGGCGGCATCGGCCCGATCTTTGGCCAGGTGCACCACTTCAAGCGCGCCGCCAAGGAAGAAGTGCCCTATGCCATCAACCGCTACTACACCGAGTGCAAGCGGCTCTACGGCGTGCTGAATGGCCGGCTCGAGGGCCGCGAGTATCTGGCGGGCGACGTCTCGATCGCCGACTTCGCCACCCTCCCCTGGGTCTTCCGCCACGACTGGCAGGAGGTCGACCTGGCCGAATTCCCGAACGTCGCGCGCTGGTACGAAACGCTGATGGCCCGGCCCGCGCTGGCGCGCGGCATGGAGCTGCCGGAATAGTGCCTCATGTCAGAGTTTGAGGGGCGGGAGCCGCTGGAGGGTGCCTCCGTTGGCCGGGTGCGCGCGGCGCTCGCCACCGCCGGCTCGCGCGCCGAGGTCGTCCGCCTCGCCGCCACCGCGCGATCGGCGGAGGACGCGGCGGCAAGCATCGGCTGCCCCTTGGGCGCCATCGTCAAATCCCTGGTCTTCCGTGTCGGTGGTCAAACCGTCATGGCCCTGGTGGCAGGCGACCGGCGGCTGGCGACGGCGGCGCTGCCGGCCGCGCTCGGCCTCGACGGCGAGGTGAAGCGGGCCGACGCCGAGTTGGTACGACGCGCCACCGGCTTCGCCATCGGCGGGGTGGCGCCGGTCGGTCACGCCACCGCGCTACCCATCGCCATCGACGCCAGCCTCGGCCGCTTCGAGACCATTCACGCCGCCGCCGGCCACCCCCATTGCGTCTTCGCGACGACGCTCGACGAACTCGTCGCGCTCACCGGCGGAAAAAAGACAACGGCGCTTACATCATAAACCCGTCGTTAACGAATAACGGACCAAACTCCCCGTCGACAACAGCCGACACGGACCGGGTTCCGGGCCGACGAAGGGAAGGAGACGTCACAATGGCTCACCATCACCAGGACATCGAGGGGTTCCGCCATGCCGCCGAGGCCGGCACCCCGGAGGCGCAGTTCCACCTGGGCCTGATCTACTCGACCGGCTCGGGCCAAGTCCCGCTCGACTACATCATGGCGCATAAGTGGCTCAACATCGCGGCCCGATCCGGCAACGACGAGGCCGCGGCGCTCCGGCGCGAGGTCGCCGGCGACATGAGCCGCGACGAGATCGCCGAGGCCCAGCGCCTGGCCCGGGAATGGATCCAGACCCACTAGCTAGCCCCGCATTTCCCGCCATGCCCGCGGCCTCGCCCGCCGGGAGGGCGAGGAAAGCCGGCGGCGAAACGCGCTTGCTCACCCCGACGACGTGAGCGCGCGGGCGAAGTCACCGGCATCGAAGGGACGGAGGTCGTCGACCCCCTCGCCGACGCCGACGAAATGGATCGGCAGGCCGAAGCGGGCGGCGACGGCAACCAGCACGCCGCCGCGGGCGGATCCGTCCAGCTTGGTCATCGCCAGACCCGAGACGGCGGCCACTTCGCGGAAGACCTCGACCTGGTTGATGGCGTTCTGCCCCGTGGTGGCGTCCAGCACCAGCAGCACGTCGTGCGGCGCGCCCTCGTCGAGCTTGCGGACGACGCGGCCGACCTTGGCCAGCTCCTCCATCAGGCCCCGCTTGTTCTGCAGCCGGCCGGCGGTATCGATCAGCAACACGTCGGCGTCTATCTGGCGCGCCCGCTGAAGCGCCTCGTAGGCGACGGCGGCGGCGTCCGCGCCGACGTCGCGGGCCACCACCTCAGCGCCGACCCGCTCCCCCCAGATGCCGAGTTGCTCGATCGCGGCGGCACGGAAGGTATCGCCCGCCGCCAACACGACCTTGCGTCCCGACTCGATCAACACCTTGGCCATCTTACCGATAGTGGTGGTCTTGCCGGTCCCGTTGACGCCGACGACCAGGATCACGTGCGGCCGGTTGGCCGGATCGACGTCTAGAGGACGGGCAACGGGCCCCAGCGTCTCGGCCACCACCTCGGCCAGGGCCTCGCGGACCTCTTCATCGGTCACGTCCTTGTCGAACTTCTCGGCCTTGAGCCTAGCGGTGACGCCACTCGCCACCACGGGGCCGAGGTCGGCCGCGATCAGCAGGTCCTCCAGCTCGTCGAGCGCGGCCTGATCCAGTTTGCGCTTGGTGAAGATGACGCTGATCTGCCCGCCCAAGCGGCCGGCGCTGCGACCGAGACCGGCGGAGAGGCGGGAGAGCCAGCCGCCGCTCAACGCTCGGGCACTCCGATCAGCCGCTCACCGTCGCTTCCCAGGATCCGCGCCGTCGCCAAGGTGCCCGGCACGAGGCCCACCGGCAGATCGACGAGGTCGAATTGTTCCGAGCGGCCGGCGCTCGCCGTCTCCATCACCACGCGCGCCCGGGTGCCGACACGGCCATCCAGGTGCCGGCATCGCGCCCGCGCGCCCACCTCGCGCAGCCGGGCGGCCCGCTCGCGCCGGACGGACTTCGCCACCGCCGGCATGCGGGCGGCGGGCGTCCCGGGGCGTTCGGAATAGGCAAAGACGTGGAGATGCACCAGGCCCGCTTCTTCGACAAAGTCAAGCGTGCGGGCGAAGGCGCCCTCGTCCTCGGTCGGAAAGCCGGCGATGAGATCGGCGCCGAGCGCGATCTCCGGGCGCAATTCCCGCAACCGGCGGCAAAGCGCCAGCGCCTGCACCCGGCCGTGGCGGCGCTTCATCCGCTTCAGGATCAAATCATCGCCGGCCTGCATGCTGAGGTGGAGGTGCGGCATCAGACGCGGCTCGTCAGCCACCAGGCGCAAGAGATCATCGTCGACCTCGGCCGGGTCGATGGAACTCAGTCGGAGGCGCGGCAGCTCCGGCACCGCCGCCAACAGGCGGCGCACCATCTGGCCCAGGGGCGGACGCCCCGGCAGGTCGGTCCCGTAGGAGGTCATGTCGACCCCGGTCAACACGATCTCGTTGTAGCCCCTCGCCACCAGATCCGCGCATTGCTCGACCAGGCGGCCCAGCGGTACGCCGCGGCTCGGCCCTCGTGCGAAGGGGATGATGCAGAAGGTGCAGCGATGGTCGCAGCCCTGCTGGACCTGGACGAAAGCCCGGGCGCGATCGTCGAAGCCCTCGACCAGATGGCCGGCGACATCGCGTGCCTCCATGATGTCGTTGACGCGGACCCTGGCCTCGTCGTCCGGCAGGAAGCTCGCCGCTTCCAGCTTTTCGCGGTTGCCGAGGACGGTCGAAACGCCTTCCATGTCCGCGAAGCGATCGGGCTCCAATTGAGCAGCGCAGCCGGTGACGATCAGGCGCGCGCCTGGCCGCTCGCGCCGGGCGCGGCGCACCGCCTGGCCCGACTGGCGCACCGCCTCCGCCGTGACCGCGCAGGTATTGACGATCACCGCGTTATGCAGGCCGGCGCGGGCGGACTGCTGGCGCATCACCTCGCTCTCGAAGATGTTGAGGCGGCAGCCGAGGGTGACGACCTCGAGGCTCATGCCGCCCACTCCGGCGCCTGACCCAGGAGGCGCGCGTCCAGCACGCCGGTGAAGCTGATGGCCACCGGCCCGGTCATCACGACCTGGCCGTCGCTCTCCCGCCAATGGATGGCGAGCCGACCGCCATCGACCTCGATCTCCATCTCCCGCTCGGCGAGACCGCGCCGGATCGCGGCGACCCCGGTGGCGCAGGCACCCGACCCGCAGGCCCACGTCAGGCCGGCGCCCCGCTCCCACACCTTGAGGCGGATATCGCGGCGATCCCGCACCTGGGCGATGGAGATGTTGGCGCGCTCGGGGAATAGGGGATGGTGTTCTAGCATTGGGCCCACGGTGGCGATATCGACATCCTCGACGTTCTCCACGAAGAAGACCGCGTGCGGATTGCCCATCGAAAGCGCCACGGGATCGGCCAGCACCGGCTGGCTCGCCGGGCCGATTTGGAGATCGACATGCAGCGTGTCCATCGCCTCGGCGAGTGGCACCTCGGACCATTCGAGGCCGGGCACGCCCATGGCGACGGAAACGGTGCCGGCGGGCCCCCGCTCGCCCACCAAGACGCCGGCCAGGGTCTCGATCGTCATGCGATCTCGGCCGAGTTCGTTCATCATCAGGGCTGCGACGCAGCGCGCGCCGTTGCCGCAGGCCTCGACCTCGCCGCCGTCACTGTTGCGAATCCGCATGAAGACGTCCGCCGCCTCGGACGGCTCGACCAGGATGAACTGGTCGCAGCCGACGCCCATCCGACGGTCGGCGATCCGGCGCGCGGCGGCACGATCGAGCGTCAGCGGCCGCTCGCGCGCGTCAACCACCACGAAATCGTTGCCGAGCCCGTGCATCTTGATAAAGCTTCGCTCGTTCATGGGCGGGGATATACGCCCAAAGCCATGGTAAATCCAGGCTTGTCGCACGCTGGCGCGCACTTGGCGCCCTCGCTTGACAGGTCCCGGTACCGCGCCTAAATAGCGGGGCCTTTCGACGCTGGCGCCCTTTCTGGCTCCGGCCCTTTTGCCGTGGGGTTGGCGCGGGCCACCGGCATCGGAACAACAAGGGGCGGAAATCGCGATGTTCGACAGCCTTTCAGGCCGTCTGGGCGAGGTACTCGAGCGCTTGACGAAGCGCGGCGTCCTCCAGGAGGGGGACGTCGACGCGGCGATGCGCGAGGTGCGCCTAGCGCTGCTGGAGGCGGACGTCGCCCTTCCCGTCGCCCGCGACTTCATCGAAAAGACGCGCGCGCGAGCCGTCGGCCAGGAGGTGCTGCGCTCCGTCACCCCGGGCCAGATGGTGGTCAAGATCGTCCACGACGAACTGGTGGTCATGCTGGGCGAGGAGAGTGCGGAGCTCGACCTGAACGCCCCGCCGCCCGTCGCCGTATTAATGGTGGGCCTCCAGGGCTCCGGCAAGACGACGACGACGGCCAAGATCGCCAAGCGCCTGGTCGAGCGCGATCGCAAGCGGGTGCTGATGGCCTCGCTCGACACGCGCCGGCCAGCCGCGCGGGAACAGCTGAAGATCCTGGGCGAGCAGGCTGGCGTGCCGACCCTGCCGATCGTCGAGGGGCAGACCCCGGTCGCCATCGCCGATCGGGCGATACAGGCGGCGAAGCTGCAAGGCATCGACGTCGTGATACTGGATACCGCCGGCCGCCTCGCGATCGACGAAGCGTTGATGGCCGAGGTCGCCGAGGTCAAAATGGCGAGCGGGGCCCACGAGACCCTGCTGGTGGCCGATGCGCTGACCGGCCAGGATGCGGTGAACGTCGCCGACAATTTCAACAAGCGCGTCGGCCTGACCGGCATCGTGTTGACACGGGTCGACGGCGACGGGCGCGGCGGCGCCGCGCTTTCGATGCGGGCGGTCACCGGCTGCCCGATCAAGTTGATGGGCGTCGGCGAGCAGTTGGACGCGCTTGAAGGATTCCACCCCGAGCGGATCGCTGGCCGCATCCTCGGCATGGGCGACGTCGTCGGCCTGGTCGAGAAGGCGGCGGAGACGATCGAGGAGGAAGAGGCCGAGAAGCTCGCCGCCAAGGTAAGCAAGGGCCAGTTCGACCTTGAGGATATGCTGGGCCAACTGCGCCAGATTACCCGCATGGGCGGGCTCGAGGGCCTGATGGGCATGCTACCGGGCGTCGGCAAGATCAAGCAGCAGATGGCCAACGCCAAGATCGACCCCACCATGATCCGCCGGCAGGAGGCTATCATCCTCTCGATGACGCCGGGCGAGCGGCACAATCCGAAGGTGATACATGCCTCGCGCAAGCGCCGGATCGCCACCGGATCGGGCACCTCGGTGCAGGAAATCAACAAGCTGCTGAAGCAGCACAAGCAGATGGTCACGACCATGAAGAAGGTCAACAAACTCGGCAAGCGCGGCCTGATGCGCCACGGCCTGCCCGGCCTGTCATGAACGACGGGCCGACTGGACGACGAATATATAAAAGGACTGGCAACAGATGACCCTGAAGATCCGACTGGCCCGAGGCGGCGCCAAGAAGCGTCCGCACTACCGCATTGTCGTGGCGGATTCCCGCTCACCCCGCGACGGCCGCTTCATCGAGCGCATCGGCACCTACGATCCGCTGCTGCCGAAGGATCATGCCGCTTCATCGAGCGCACGGCATCCGCTGCTGCCGAAGGATCGGGTAACGCTGCGGGAAGAGCGGATCCGCTACTGGCTGAGCCAGGGCGCGCAGCCGACGGACCGGGTCGCCGGTTTCCTTGGCCAAGCGGAGATCATTCCCATGCCGGCGCGACGCGACAATCCGCAAAAGGCCAAGCCGAAGGCCAAGGCCCAGGCTCGCCTTGACGCAGCGGCGGAAGCCGCCGCCCCCGCCGACGGCGAGGCGAGCGCCGAGGCCTGAGCCCCGGCCGAGTGATGAGGGACGTTTGGGGACCATGGGAGCGAGCGAGACCAGCGCGGTCTGCCTCGGCGTCATAGGCGCCCCCCACGGCCTCAAGGGCGACATCCGCGTCCGCTGCCATACCGAAAGGCCCGAGGATATCGCCTCTTATGGCTCGCTCCGCGACGAGACGGGGCGAGAATGGCGGCTCCGCGTCAAGGAACGGCGCAACGACGGCATGGTCGTCGCCCACCTGGAGGGGATCGACGACCGGATCGCCGCGGAGGCGTTGAACGGCCGCCGCCTCTTCGTCGATCGCGACACGCTACCCGACACCGACGACGACACGTTCTATCACGCCGACCTGCTGGGCCTGGACGTCCTCGATGGGGCGGGCGCGAAGCTCGGCACCATCCGCGCGCTCCATGATTTCGGCGCCGGCGACATCGTGGAATACCAGACCACCGAAGGCCGCCTGGAGATGGTTCCCTTCACCCGCGAGGCGGTTCCCGTGGTCGACACGGCCGCCGGACACGTTGTCGTCTCCATCGAGGCGACGGTGGAGGCGCGCGAAACATGACCGCCGCCGAGCGCGAGACCTGGCGCGCCTGGGTTCTCACCCTCTTTCCGGAGATGATTCCGGGCCCGCTCGGCGCCTCGCTTGCCGGTCGTGGCAGGGAACGCGATCTTTGGCGCCTCGAAACGGTGGACATTCGCGACTTCGCGCGCGATAAACACCGCTCCGTGGACGACTCGCCCTTCGGTGGCGGTCCCGGCATGGTTATGCGACCAGATGTTCTGGCGGATGCGATCGACGTCACTCGCGATGCCGCGTGGGCGGTGTTGGGTGTCGTACCGCCGTTGTTGTGCATGACGCCGCGTGGTCGACCCTTGACCCAGGAGAGGGTGCGGGGCTTGGCGGGCGAGCCGGGATTGGTGGTCCTCTGCGGTCGCTTCGAGGGCATCGACCAGCGCGTGCTGGAGGCCCGCGAGGTGGAGGAGATCTCCATCGGCGACTTCGTCCTCTCGGGCGGGGAGCCGGCGGCGCTCTGCCTGATCGACGCCGTCGTCCGGCTACTGCCGGGTATCGTCGGCGATCCGGCGGCGCTGGAAGAGGAAAGTTTTTCGAGGGGGCTGCTCGAATTCCCTCATTACACGCGTCCCCGGACTTGGGAGGGACGCGAGGTCCCGGCGGTGCTGCTGTCGGGCCACCACGAACGGATTGAGGCCTGGCGCCAGGACCAGGCGGAAGAGACGACACGGACCAGGCGGCCAGATCTCTGGCGGCGGCGGGATAACGTGTCGCGCCAAACGCGAGGATCGGACAATGACGTTGCTTGAGCAGTTCGAACGCGAGTCCACGGCGAAGCTCGTCGCCGAGAAGGACATTCCCGATTTCGGCCCGGGCGACACGCTCCGCGTCCACGTCCGCGTGGTCGAAGGCAGCCGCGAGCGGGTGCAGGTCTTCGAGGGCGTCTGCATCGGCCTGAAGCGGGCCGGCCTGAATTCGGCCTTCACGGTGCGCAAGATCAGCTACGGCGAGGGCGTGGAACGCGTATTCCCGCTTTATTCGCCCCGCCTCGAGAAGATCGAGGTGATGCGACGGGGCCGCGTGCGCCGCGCCAAGCTCTACTACTTGCGCGGTCGTACCGGCAAACGCGCCCGCATCGCCGAGAAGCAGGATCACCGGGGCCAGGGCAAGCGGACCAAGCAGGGCGCCGGAGCCGGAGCCTGAGCCTGAGCCGAGGCCCATCGAGGCCGGAACGACGCATTCATTTCGACGAGACCAGGGAGGGACCGCGTAGTCATGGCCACGCCGCGCACGCTTTACGACAAGATCTGGGACAGCCACCTCGTCCACGAACGCGACGACGACTTCTGCATCCTCTATATCGACCGCCATCTGGTGCACGAAGTCACCAGCGCGCAGGCGTTCGAGGGGCTCAGGGCGGCGGGCCGCCCGGTGCGCCGCCCCGACGGGACGCTGGCCGTCGCCGACCACAACGTGCCAACCACCGACCGCAGCGGTGGCGTCGCCGACATCCATGACGACGAGGCCCGCCTTCAGGTCGAGACCCTGACCCGCAACTGCGCCGAGTTCGGCGTGACGCTCTTCGAGATGAACGACGCGCGCCAGGGCATCGTCCACATCATCGGCCCGGAGCAGGGCTTCACCCAGCCGGGCAACACCATCGTTTGCGGCGACAGCCACACGGCGACTCACGGTGCCTTCGGCGCTCTCGCCTTCGGCATCGGCACCAGCGAGGTGGAGCACGTGCTGGCGACCCAGACGCTGATCCAGCGCCGTTCGAAGAACATGCGGATCAACGTCGAGGCCGATCTGCCGGCCGGCTGCACGGCCAAGGACCTGATCCTGGCGATCATCGGCAAGATCGGCACGGCCGGCGGCACGGGCCACGTCATCGAATACAGCGGCCCGGCGATCCGCGCGCTTTCGATGGAAGGCCGGATGACGGTCTGCAACATGACGATCGAGGGTGGTGCCCGCGCCGGCTTGATCGCCCCGGACCAGACGACGATCGACTACATGCGCGGCCGGCCGATGTCGCCTCAGGGCGCAGACTTCGAGGCCGCTGCCGCGTACTGGCTCGGCTTGCCGAGCGACGAGGGCGCCAGATACGACACCGAGGTGACGATCAACGCGGCCGAACTCATCCCCCATGTCACCTGGGGCACCAGCCCCGAGAACGTGCTGCCGATCACCGGCTCGGTGCCCAACCCGGCCGACGCGGTGGACGAGGACCGCCGCGACTCGATTCTTCGGGCGCTCGCCTACATGGGCCTCGAGGCCGGCACGCCGCTGACCGAGATAAAGATCGACCGGGTCTTCATCGGCTCCTGCACCAACGGGCGGATCGAGGACATCCGCGCCGCCGCCGAGGTCGCCAAGGGCCGCAAGGTCGCCGGCCACGTCAACGCCATGGTCGTGCCAGGCTCCGGTCCGGTGAAAGCGCAGGCGGAGGAAGAAGGCCTCGACCGGATTCTGCTCGAGGCCGGCTTCGAATGGCGGGAGCCGGGTTGTTCGATGTGCCTGGCGATGAATGACGACCGGCTGGAGCCGGGCGAGCGTTGCGCCTCGACCTCGAACCGCAACTTCGAGGGCCGACAGGGCTTTGGCGGGCGCACGCACCTTGTGAGCCCGGCGATGGCCGCCGCCGCCGCCGTGAGCGGTCACCTGGCCGACGCGCGCGATCTCGACTGAGGGAGGCAATCATGGACAAGTTCACCAAGCTCGAAAGCCCCGCCGCGCCGATGCGGATGATCAACATCGACACCGACCGCATCATCCCCAAACAGTTCCTGAAGACGATTCAGCGTTCCGGCCTCGGCAAGTTCCTCTTCAACGACATGCGCTACACCGCCGAGGGCGACGACAACCCCGACTTCGTGCTGAACCAGGCGGCCTACAAAGGCGCCGAGATTATTGTCGCCGGCGACAACTTCGGCTGCGGCTCCAGCCGGGAACATGCCCCCTGGGCACTCCTGGATTTCGGCATCCGCTGCGTCATTTCCTCAAGCTTCGCCGACATCTTCTTCAACAACTGCTTCAAGAACGGCGTGCTGCCGATCAAGGTCTCGCCGGAGGAACTGGAGGAGCTGATGGGCGACGCGGAGAAGGGCGGCAACGCGCGCCTGACCGTGGATCTCGAATCCCAGACCATCACCCGGCCGGACGGCAGCGCGGTGCACTTCGAGGTCGAACCCTTCCGCAAGCACTGCCTGCTGGAGGGCCTGGACGACATCGGGCTCACCCTTCAGCACGATAGCGAGATCGACGTTTTCGAATCCAAGCAGCGCTCGGGCCAGCCCTGGCTTTACGGCTCCGCGGCCGGGTAACGGCTAGACAAGTTCCGATTCAGACGGGAGGCTCGAGATGAGCGCCAACAGGAAGCTCTTGATGCTACCGGGCGACGGCATCGGACCAGAGGTCATGGGCGAGGTGCGCCGGGTGATCGGCTGGATGGACAAGCGTCGCGCCGTCACCTTCGACCTCGACGAGGACGTGGTCGGCGGAGCCGCGATCGACGCCCACGGCACGCCGATCACCGACGAGGCGATGGGAAAGGCGATGGGCGCCGACGCCGTCGTCTTCGGCGCCGTCGGCGGACCCAAGTGGGACGACTTGCCTTTCGAGCAGAAGCCCGAACGTGGCATCCTGCGATTGCGCAAGGATATGGACCTCTTCGCCAATCTGCGCCCGGCGATGTGCTTCGACTCGCTGACCTCCGCCTCCTCGCTGAAGTCCGAGCTGGTCAGCAGGCTTGATCTCATGATCGTGCGAGAACTCACCGGCGGGATCTACTTCGGCGAGCCGCGCGGCATCGAGACGCTGGCCGACGGCCAACGCCGGGGCTTCAACACCCAGTCCTACACCACCAACGAGATCCGCCGCGTGGTCCGCGTCGCCTGCGAGCTGGCCGAAAAGCGCCAGGGCCGCGTAACCTCGGTCGAAAAAGCGAACGTGATGGAATCGGGCATCCTCTGGCGCGAGGAGGCGCAGCACATTCGCGATACCGAGTTCCCCGCCATAGAGATGGACCATCTCTATGCCGACAACTGCGCGATGCAGCTGGTTCGTTCGCCCAAGCAGTTCGACGTCATCGTCACCGACAACCTCTTCGGCGATTTGTTGTCGGACGTCGCCGCGATGCTGACGGGAAGCCTCGGCATGTTGCCGTCCGCCTCTCTCGGCGCGGCGGACGCGACGGGGCGGCACAAGGCGCTTTTCGAGCCGGTACATGGCTCCGCGCCCGATATCGCCGGCCAGGGCGCCGCCAACCCGATCGCCATGATCCTGAGCTTCGCCATGGCGCTGCGATACTCCTTCGACCTCGCCGACGACGCCCAGTTGATCGAGAGCGCGGTCGACAGCCTGCTGGCCGGCGGCATGCGTACCGCGGACATCATGGAGGACGGCAAGGCGCGGGTGTCCACGTCGGTGATGGGCGAAAGTCTGATCCGCGAGCTCGACAAGCTCGCGGCCTGAGGCCCGGGCCGGACGGAGGTCGTCCATGGAACTCTTCGATCTCGCCGGCAAGGTCGCCATCGTTACCGGCGGCAACGGCGGAATCGGCTTCGCCATGGCCAAGGGCATGGCCAAGGCCGGCGCCTGAATTGTCATCGGCGCCAGGAACGAGGAGAAGAACCCCCGCACCGTCGGCGAACTGGAGGGGCTTGGCATAGAGATAGCGGCGCATGTCGTCGACGTCACCGACGAGACCGAGTGCCACGAGATAATCTCGGTGGCGCTCTCCCGCTTCGGCCGTCTCTATATACTGGTAAACAACGCGGGCATGAGTGTCAGGAGCGCGCCCGAGGACCTCGCGCTCACCGACTGGCGGCGCGTGATCGACACCAACCTGACCGCCGCTTTCGTCTGCTCGCAGGCCGCCCATTCGGCGATGGTCGAGGGCGGCGGCGGTAAGATCATCAATATCGGCTCCATGATGTCGCTCTTCGCCGCCGGCTACGCCGCCCCCTACGCCTCCAGCAAAGGCGGCATCGTGCAAATGACCAGGGCGCTCGCCGTCGCCTGGGCCAAGGACAACATCCAGGTGAATGCCGTGCTTCCCGGTTGGATCGATACCGACCTGACGGCCAACGCGCGACGCGAGGTGGGATATCTGAACCAGCGCGTCCTCGACCGCACGCCGGCGGGCCGCTGGGGCGATCCGGACGACCACGAGGGCGTCGCCGTCTTCCTCTCTTCCCGCGCCTCCGATTTCGTTACCGGGGCCACGATCGCGGTCGATGGCGGCTATTCGGCCAATATCTGACCACTGCCGCGCGACGGACCGTGTCCTCGGTGACACAGGTCGATCCGCCGTGTCCTCGCCAACGTTGACAGCCCCGGGTCCGGGGTCTAGGGAAATGGGGGGCCGCGCGTTCTCGCCCGACGGGTTCGGTCGGGGACCGGGGCCGCAACGAGGCGCCGATACGCGTAACGCCAAATAGGCACGGTTCCGTGAAACGTCAAGCTTACCACCGCCTCGTCGGCCTGCCGCGCTCGCGTAAGCGGATGCTGCTGCTGCTGGCCGACCTTCTGTCCCTGCCACTCTGTCTCTGGCTCGCCGTGGCGCTGAGGCACGGCCATCCCTTCCCCGCCGCCCTCCCCGCTCCCTGGGTCTTCGTCACCGTCACGGCCCTCTCGCTGCCCGCCTTCCATGCCTTCGGGATCTACCGTTCGGTGCTGCGCGCGCTGGCCGTGCCATTTTTGCTGACCATCGCGGCGGCCACGATGTTCTCCGCCCTTCTGCTCGTCGTCGCCGGCCTCCTGCCGACGCCGCCGGACCTTGACGCCACGGTTCCGGCCATCTTCTGGATGACCCTGATGCTGGCGATGGTGGGCGTTCGTGCCGTCGCGCGCCTGCTGCTGGAATTTCTCGGACGCGAGATCGGCGACAAGGAGCCTATCGGCATTTACGGGGCCGGCCAGGGCGGGGTGCAGTCGGTCGCCGCCCTGAAGCTCGGGCCGGAGTACAATCCGGTGTTCCTGATCGACGACGATCCGGCGCTGTGGGGCACGATCGTCAACGGCATACCGGTCTGGGCACCCGACGCTCTACCCGACCTGATCCCGCGCTACGGCGTCGGCCGGGTGCTGCTGGCGATGCCGTCGGCGGGCCGGGCGCGACGGCGGGAGATCGTCGAACGGCTGGAAACGAGCCCGGTCAGGATCATGACCATGCCGGGCCTCGCCGACCTGGTCTCGGGCGCGGCGCAAATCGACGAGATGAAGGAAATCGAGATCGAGGACCTTCTGGGCCGCGATCCCGTGCCGCCGATCCGCGACCTGTTGGAGCGAAACATCCGGGGCAAGTCGGTACTCGTCAGCGGCGCCGGTGGCTCGATCGGCAGTGAACTCTGTCGCCAGATCGCCCAGAACGGCCCGGCGCGAATCGTGCTGCTGGACCTGAGCGAATATGCCCTCTACGCGATCGAGGAGGAGATCCGGCGGGCCGTGGCGACCGCCGGCCACGACACCGAGGTCGTGGCCTTGCTCGGCAGCGCCGCGCGCAAGCGCCGGATGACGCATATCATGCGGCACTTCGCGGTCCATACGGTCTATCACGCGGGTGCCTACAAACAGGCGATGTCCCGCCCGATGTTGAAAAGGGCGAGGTAGGCATCGTCTGATCGAGAGGCTACGCAGCCTCGTCGATGTCTTCAATGGCGGCCTTTCGTTTTGCCTTCTCGACGGCGTCACGCAAGGCGGCGTCGAGGACGGGGAGTTGCCTGTAGGCCTTGAGGCGGCGGAAGGTTTTCTTGGCCTCCAGAAGGCCGGCGGCGGTCCAGCGCAGCGCCATCTCGGCGTTGCGCCAGCGCTTGACGTTGCGTTGCACGGTCCTGACCGTGCCCAGCGCGTTCTCGATCGCGTTGGTGCAGGCCAGCGCGCGGCGGAGTTCCGGGGGCAGGCCGAGGCGGATGACGGTGAGGATCTCGTCGAGGCCCTCCAGGATGGTGGCGGAGACGCCGGGCGCATCGTGTTCCAGGCGGCGGGCGAGATTGCGCAAGAGCCGCTCGGCCTTGTCCGCGTCGCCCTGGTCCCAGGCCTGGCGCAAGGCCTTGCGGACGCCCGCGTGCAGGCTCTCGTCCAGCCGGTCTGTGATGTTGCGCCCCTTGTGCACCTGGCAACGCTGGATCAGCGCCGCATGCCCGAAGCTCCGCCGGATCGCCTTGGAGAGCGCCTTGGCGCCGTCGACGATGTAGAGCCGGGGGCGCTCGGGATCGAGGCCGCGATCGATCAGGTTGTCGAGCAGGGCTTGCACCGTGGCCGTGTTCTCCGTCGCGCCCTCGGCCAGGCCCAGCACGTGCTTCTCGCCGCCCGCGTCGATACCGATCGCCGCCACCATCACGTGATCGCCGACATGAAGCCCGTCGATCTGGACGACCAGAAGATCCAGTTCCTCCAGCCGGCTCGCCAGCCAAGCCTTCAGCTTCGAGCGCGTCAGGGCCACGAAGCGGCGCGAGACCGCCGACTTCGAACTCCCGTCCCCCGCCGCCGACGGCAGATCGCCGCCCGCGTCCGCCGGCAGACGCACCGCGCGGCCATACTTGCGGGTCGAGACGTTCATCACCATCAGGTTCATCGCCCAGGCGTGCAGCAGCTCGGGATCCGACATCAGCTCGAAGCTCGGCAAACTCAGCTCCCCGCCGCCCGGCTCGCGCACCCGGGGGCGCTCGAGCTTCACCCTCGCCCCCTGGAAGGCCAGCTCGCTCGTGGTCGTGCCCCAGCGATGGCCCCGGCGCTCGGCCGTGCGGGCATGACGCGGGCCGCACACGGCCTCCGCGTCCGCCGCCAGCATCTCGGCCAGCGCCTCGATGCCGGCCAGAAGGCAGAAGCGATCGACGCTCACGCGAAGATCCTTGTAGGCATCCGATAGCGGCGGCACCGGCATCGGCAATGGATGTTCCAGGGCTTTGGAGGAAGGCGCGTTCCGTGTAGTCTCGCTCATGGCGTCGTTCTCCTAATCGGATTAAGCACCCAGAGCCTAACGGCTCCAGGCGAACGACGCCTACCCCAACTTTTCAACATGACTCGGGACATCCCCTACAAACACGTCCCGCTCGTCGAACAAAATATCGTCGAGGGCGTTCGCAACAAAATCTTCACCACCTGGTGTAGCGCACCCGGTTCCTTGGACACAAGTTTGTCTCACGCGGCGGGCCTGATTGAGATCGCGGCGTGCCACGCCTGACGAGCTTGAGCGGGGCTCAGGTAGCCGTTCTTTTCGATGATCCACTGGGCATTGTAGAGTTCGACGAAGTCGCGGACGGCGTCCCGCAGCTCCGCGATGTTGCGGTAGATGCGACCATGGATGATCTGTTCCTTCAGCGTGCGATTGAACCGCTCGGCGACGCCGTTGGTCTGGGGCTCGGCGACGAAGGCGTAGGACGGCTGGATGCCCCAGAACTTGATCTGGTTGGTGAAGTGGTCCGACAGATACTGGGAGCCGTGATCCATCCGCAAGGCCAGCCCCCGAGCCGCGCCGGCCGCGGTCGAGCCATACAGCCCGGCAAGCCCCATGGAGATCGGCTGCAGGGCGGCGAAGCGGTCGCCGCGCTTGCAGACATGCCAGCCGACACACTCGGCGTTCCAATGCTCGACGGCGGTGAAGATCCAGCCCCAGCCGTCGTCCACCGTGAACACCCGAACGCCATCGGTGCCCCACATGAGGTTCGGGGCATGAGTGATGATCTCACCGTCATGGGGATTGCCGCCACGGCGGCGGCAGCGATGGGGCGAGAGCAGATTGTTCTCGCGCATCAGGCGGAGCACCCGCTTGCGGGCAACCCGGATGTCGCGACAGACCCGAAGCCGAGCCCAGACCTTGCGGTAGCCCTCGCCCTCCCAGGGCGATGCCTCCAGGTCGGCTTCGATCGCCACCAGCAGCGCCTGGTCCGAGATCGCGGGCTTCGGTCCCCGACGCTTTGCCGGCGGCTGCTCGGCGTGCTGGCCGGAGGTCATGGCGTAGAACGAGGAGCGGGCCATGCCCCAGGCGGCGCAGACCCGCCGCAGGCCGTAGGCCAGACCCGTGCCGGGCGAGGTGGCGGCACTCATCGCCGCGACCTCCGCCGCCCCAAAGGGCCGAAGGTCTCCGTCTTGGCCTCCAGCAGTTCCACCTGCATGGTCAACTCTCCGATCCGCTTCATGGCGCTATCCAGTTCCGCCTGCACCGGATCGCCCTTGCGTTGCTTGAGCGAGGCGTCGATCCCGCCGATCGCTTTCTCACGCCACTGCTCGAGCCGGAAGATCTCTACGCCCAACTGGCGCGACAGAAGTTGCACCGGCTCGTCACGCAAAAGCCGCGGAACGACCTCACGCTTGCGCGCCACCGTCCATCGCTGGCCAAGTCCCAGCGGGCCTGCCGGCAAAGCCTGGCCTGGGGAAAACGTGGACGAGCCAAGCTCGCCCGCATTTACCACAGGCCCATCAACAGCAACTTTCTTCTCAAAATTATCGGCCATGTTCCGGTCCTCCTTGGACACTTCGATTAAGCCAATTCTGTGTCCAAGGAAATCGGGTCCGACTCATCTTCACCACCTGGCACCTGGCCGAGGCGGCGATCGAAAGCGGTGTCGAGACTTTCGTGCTGATCTCCACCGACAAGGCCGTCCGCCCCACCAACGTCATGGGCGCCTCCAAACGGGTGGCCGAATTGATCCTACAGGGTCTGGCGCGGGAGGAGGCGACGACGCGTTTCACCATGGTCCGCTTCGGCAACGTGCTCGGCTCGTCGGGTTCCGTGGTGCCGCGCTTTCGCGAGCAGATCCGGGCCGGCGGCCCCGTGACGGTCACACACCCCGATGTCACCCGCTACTTCATGACCATCTCCGAAGCGGCCGGCCTCGTGCTGCAGGCGGGCGCCATGGGCACCGGCGGCGACGTTTTCCTGCTGGAGATGGGAGAGCCGGTCCGGGTGGTCGACCTGGCGCGCCGGATGATCCGACTGATGGGATTGAAAATACGTGACGCCGACGATCCCAAGGGCGATATCGCGATCGAGTTCATCGGCCTGCGCCCAGGCGAAAAGCTATACGAGGAGCTGCTGATCGGCAACGATACCAGCGGCACAACCCATCCACGGATCATGCGTGCCGAGGAAACCTCTCTCGCCTGGACCGAGATCGTGCGTCTGTTGCGGGCGCTGGACGATGCCTGCGCCGTCGTCGATATCGACGCGATCCGCCAGTTGCTCGCCGAGGTCGTCCAGGGCTACCAAACCGATACGCCGACCGTCGATCCCATGGGTCTGATCGGACCGAGCGTCGACCACCTCGGCCAGGCGGGCTCCGAAAGCATTCACTGAAGCGCCCGAAGACGTCGACGAGAGGTCCGTCGAATTCGTCGCTGTAAAAATGATTACTGGATTACCCAAACTAAGTCTCGGTATCCTTCCAGTGTGAAAATCACGTTATGGAGCGTCGGACCATGTCGATACGCTTGATCATGTGCTGCCTCACCGGCGGTGGCGGAGATGGCTGCGCAATGGCCGCCTCCTTGAGCTTGGCACAACGATTCGATTCGCATTTTCGCGCGGTGCATGTCACCGGCGATATGATAGACCATCTACCCTATGTCGACGAAAGCATGCCCCAGCGAATGATCGCGCAAGAGTTCGAGGCCATGAACAAACGGCGAGACGCCGCCGAGGCACGGGCCCGCGAAACCTACCAAGGCGCCTGCGCTGAAGCGGCCGTCCCGCTCAAGGAAGCGCCCGACGGCAGCACGGGTGCCTCGGCCTCCTGGCGGAGCCTGAACGGACGCGCGGACCAAGTGCTGAGCGAGGAAGCCCGCATCCACGACCTCGTCGTCATGAGCGCCGTCGACCGGCACGACGTCGTACAAGGCCGAGATGTCGTGGAAAGCGCCCTCTTCGGCGCCGGAAGGCCGGTACTCGTGGTGCCCGACACGGTCCCGGAGAGCCTCGGCGACCGGGTTTTCATCGCCTGGAACCGCAGCACACAGTCGGCTCGCGCCGTCGCCGGCGCCATGCCCCTGATCGCGGCGGCCCACGACGTCACCATCGGTTACGTCGACACCGGCGCCAAGACGGGCCCAGGCCCGGACGCCCTGGTCGAAAGCCTCGCCTGGCATGGGATCGAGGCGGATATCCAGCGGATCGCGGCGGAGGGCGGACCGGTCCACGAACTGCTGCTCTCGCGGGCGGCCGACGGCAAAAGCGACCTGATGATCATGGGAGCTTATTCACATAGCCGGCTGCGCGAGATGGTGATGGGCGGCGTCACCCGAAACGTCCTGAACCATCCGAGCCTCGCCACCTTGATGGTTCACTGAGATTTGCCCGGGGGCGCTTCGATGGGTGACGGGGCGCCGTAAAGGCAGGGGCTCCGAAGCCCCGGGAACGGAACCGTTCGATGCCGCTCGAGGCCGACTACATCATCGTGGGCGCCGGCTCCGCCGGCTCGGCGCTCGCGTATCGGCTTTCGGCCGACGGCCGCAACCGGGTCCTGGTGCTGGAATACGGTGGCACTGACGCCGGACCCTTCATCCAGATGCCGGCGGCTCTCAGCTATCCGATGAACATGGCGCGCTACGACTGGGGCTATGTCACGGAGCCCGAGCCCCATCTGGGCGGCCGCCGTCTCGCCTGCCCGCGCGGCAAGGTCGTCGGCGGGTCTTCCTCGATCAACGGCATGGTCTATGTCCGGGGCCACGCCCGCGACTACGACCATTGGGAGGAAGCCGGTGCCCGGGGCTGGGGACATGGCGACGTGCTACCCTATTTCAAACGCCTGGAATGCTGGCACGACGACGGTGGCGATGCCGTCGCGGGAAAGGCCGAAGCGGACCGGCGGGGCCATGACGGACCACTGCACGTGACGCGAGGCCCCCGCAACAATCCCCTGCACCATGCTTTCATGAAGGCCGGCGCCGAGGCCGGTTACGGCCTGACGGCGGACTATAACGGCGAGCGGCAGGAAGGCTTCGGGCCGATGGAGATGACGGTCTGGCGCGGCCGGCGCTGGTCCACCGCGAACGCCTATCTGAAGCCGGCCTTGCGGCGCCCGAACTGCCAATTAGCGCGTTGCCGGGCGCGTCGCGTGGTCTTCGAAGGCCACCGCGCTGTCGGCGTCGAGGTCGAGCGCGGCGCCACGATCGAGGTTTTGCGGGCCCGCCGCGAGGTGATCCTGGCCGCGGGTTCAATCAACTCGCCAACACTCTTGAAGTATTCCGGCATCGGTCCCGGAGCGGAACTTTCCGATCACGACATCGTGGTCCTGGCCGACCGCTCCGGCGTCGGCGAGAACTTGCAGGACCACCTGGAACTCTACCTGCAGTACGCCTGTCGGCGGCCGATCACTCTCTACCGCCATTGGAACTGGTTTACCAAGCTGCTGATCGGTGCCCGCTGGACTTTTTTCAAGACCGGGCTCGGCGCCAGCAACCAGTTCGAAAGCGCGGCCTTCATCCGCTCGTCGGCGGGGGTCGAATACCCCGATATCCAGTATCACTTCCTGCCCATCGCCGTCCGCTACGATGGCCAGGTGGCGGCTGAGGGACACGGTTTCCAGGCCCACGTCGGTCCGATGCGCTCGGCTTCCAGGGGCCATGTCCGCCTCGCCTCCCCCGATCCGCTCGAGGCGCCCCGCATCCGCTTCAACTACATGTCGGCGGCCCGGGACTGGGAGGACTTCCGCCGCTGCATCGCGTTTACCCGGGAAATTTTCGCCCAGCCCGCCTTCGCCGAGTACGTGGACCATGAGATCATGCCCGGCCGAGAGGTCCAGGACGACATCGCGCTCGACGAGTTCATCGCCCGGAACGTCGAAAGCGCCTACCACCCCTGCGGCACCTGCCGCATCGGCGCGGCCGACGATGCCGAAGCCGTGGTTGATCCCGAGTGTCGGGTGATCGGCGTCGAGGCCCTTCGCGTCGCCGACAGCTCGATCTTCCCCCGCATCACAAACGGCAATCTGAACGCGCCCTCGATCATGACCGGCGAGAAGGCGAGCGATCACATCCTCGGCCGCGACCCCTTGCCGCCCAGCAACGAAAGACCCTGGATTCACCCAGACTGGCGCGATCGGCAGCGTTAGCGGGCCAGGGCCGAGCCCGCCCCGAGTTCGCCCTCGGCAATGGTGCTCGTCGGAGTGTTGCAGGAAGTCGTTGAAGACATCGCGGCGCGAGGCTATGCTTCGGCCGGATAAAGGGGCTCGCCTGATCCCACGCAATGGGAGGCGGGCGATAGCAACGTTCGAACAGGGAAGGGACGTCAACAATGCGGAAAACAATCGTGGCCATTAGTGCCGTCGCGTTCGCCGCGCTCGCCATGACCGATGCCGGCTTGGTAGCACCGGCCGAGGCGCAGATGGTGGAGGGTCCGAAGGTGACTTGGCGCCTCTCGCTCTGGGGCAAGCGCCGGGCCTTCTCCGAGGGGCTGGAGTACATCTCCTCGGAAGTCGCGAAGCGTACCGGCGGCAAGTTCCAGGTCAAGCTCTACTACGGCGAGCAGCTGTCGAAGAGTAAGGAAAACCTCGACTCGATCTCCGTTGGCGCGATCGAGGCTGCCCTGTTCTGCGCCTCCTACCATCCGGGCAAGAACGCGCCGCTGAACGTGCTCGACCTGCCGTTCCTGCCGCTGGGCGACCTGGACGTAATGCTGAAGGTCCACGAGGTCATCTACAACCACCCGGCGGCCAAGAAGGCGCTGGCGAAGTGGAATGCGCGGCTTTACATGTCGAATATCCTGCCACAGTACGAATACATGGGCAAAGGCAAGCCGCCGACGTCCGTGGCCGACTTCAAGGGCAAGCGTCTTCGCGCTCTGGGTGGCATGGGCCGCGCGGCCGAGGCCATCGGCGCGGTGCCGACGACCGTGACGGCGTCGGAGACCTATACCGCGCTGCAGCGCGGCACGGTCGACGCGATCGGCTTCCCCTTCACCTACACCTTCTCGGCCTACAGGCTGGACGAGGTCGCCGACTGGTATACGACCAACATGTCGCTCGGCACGGTGAACTGTCCGATCGTCTTCAACGTGGCCTCCTACAACCGGCTGCCCGACCAGTACAAGAAGCTGCTCGACGATATCCGCCCGGGGGCGAGCGCGGCGCAGAAGGCCGCCTACATCAAGAAGGACAAGGAAAACATTGCGAAGTGGGCCGCCAATCCGAAGTTGACGGCGGTGAAGATCCCGGAGGCCGAGATGGCCGAGTTCCGTCGGATCGGCGGTGAGCCGCTGTGGAACGAATGGGTCAAGGAGAACGAGGGCAAGATCCCGGCGCGGGAGCTGCTGGACCTCGTGTTGAAGACCGCAGCCGAAGCGTCGAAGTAATTCGATCCTTCGACACTAGACCGAATGGGTGTGGAAAGGTCCGGACTTCGGTCGGGGCCTTTCCCCCCGTTCGTCCATATCTACATCGATGATGGGTGAGCCAGATGTCCGTTGACGATACGGCTGATCGTTCGTCCGGCTCCGGTCTGTTGGAAAAGGTCGATAAGGCTTATTTTGAACTCGAGAAGGTCTTCAATTACGCTTCCGCCCTGGTGATTCTCGGCCTCATGTTCCTGGCCGTTTTTCAGGTCATTGGCCGCAAGGTGATCAATCTGCCGGTACGCGGTTATGTCGATTGGGTGGAGTTCGCGATGCCGCTCTTCGCCTTCATGGGCATCGCCTACTGCCAGGCCGTCGGCGGCCATGTGCGGATGGAGTTTATCATCAGCCGCTTCAAGGGGCGGCTGTTGTGGTTCCTGGAAATGCTCTCCACCCTCGTCGCCATGCTCATCATCAGCTTGCTGATGTGGTACGGCTACGAGCACTTCCTGCGCGCTTGGAATATCGGCGACAGCTCGATCGACATCGAGATCGTGATCTGGCCCGGCAAGCTGCTGGTCGTCGTGGCCTTCGCCAGTCTCCTGCTCCGGTTGGTGCTCCAGCTCTTCGGTTACATCCGCCTGCTGATCTATCCCGATGCGCGGCCGATCGCGGTGCCGTTAATCGAAACCATCGACGAGCAGGCCCAGCACGAGATCGACACCGGTCTCGCGGGCGAGGAGGAAAAGGTGGTGATCGTCGGCCAAAAGGCGGAGGCAGACTGATGGACGAATTTACCGTTGGGCTCATCGGTACCGGTGCGCTGCTGCTGATGGTTTTCACCGGTGTCCGCGTCTTCATCGTCGCGGCCACCATCGGTCTCTTCGGCACCGTCGCCGTGCAATGGGTGGTGGTCGGCGATCTCGGCGTCGCCTGGTCGTCGGGCGCCGGCATTGTCGGCACGGTGCCGCACTCGAAATCGATTAACTATGCCTTGAGCGTTTTGCCGATGTTCATCCTGATCGGCTTCATCGCCTATCACGCGGGCCTGACGCACGCGCTGTTCCGTGCCGCCAAGGCCTGGTTCGGCTGGGTGCCGGGCGGATTGGCGGTGGCCAGCGTCTTCGCCACGGCCGGCTTCGCCGCCGTTTCGGGCGCCAGCACGGCGACGGCCGCAGTCTTCAGCCGCGTCGCCATCCCGCACATGCTGGACCACGGCTACAGTCCCAGGCTGGCGGCCGGCGTGGTGGCGGCGGGCGGCACCCTCGCCTCGCTGATCCCGCCGAGCGCGATCCTCGTGATCTACGCTATCATCGTGGAAGAATCGGTCGGCACGCTGATCCTGGCGGGCTTCGTGCCCGGCGTCGTCTCGGCGATCATCTATGCGATGCTGATCATCGGCCAGTGCATGTGGAAACCTGAACTCGGCCGCGCCATCCCCTCGCCACCGATGTCGGAGCGGCTGGCCAGCATCCCCGGCACGTTGCCGATCGTCCTCGTCGTCGTGATCATCTTCTACTCCATGTATTCCGGCTGGGCGACGCCGACCGAGGCCGGTGCCTTGGGCGCCTTCGTCGTGCTGGTGATCGCACTCATTCGCGGCATGAAGATGAAGAGCCTGATGGACGCGCTGGTCGAGACCGCGCGTCTGACGGTGATGATCTTCGCCCTCATCTGGGGCATCTTGATCTTCGTCCGCTTCCTGGGCTTTGCCGGCTTGCCGCAGGCCTTCGCCGAGTGGCTGGTGGCCCTGCCGTTCCCACCGATCGTGCTGATGATCGGCATCCTCTTGGGTTATGCCGTGCTGGGAATGTTCATGGACGCGATCGGCATGCTGCTGCTGACGCTGCCGGTGGTGCATCCGGCCGTGATCGAACTCGGCTACGACCCGATCTGGTTCGGCATCATCGTCGTCAAGATGTGCGAGGTCTGCCTGATCACGCCGCCGGTCGGCCTGAACTGTTACGTCGTCGCGGCGGTCAGACCGGATATAGCCCTGGGCGACGTGTTCCGAGGGATAGGACCCTTCTTCGTCGCCGACGCGGTGACCATCGCGCTGTTCCTGGCCTTCCCCGGAATCATTCTGTGGCTGCCGAACCTGGTCAACAGCTAGGACGAGGCGACAAGCGAAACGTGGGGCGGGGCGCCGAAATCGGTCGCCGCCCCGCTTCGCTATTGTGGCTTCACTTGCCGGGCCGCGGGGTGTAAGCCCGAGCCGAACCCGAAACGCGAGGCGAAGCCATGTCGACGGCCCCGTCGCATGACCCCGAAGAAGCCGACGCGAGGGACGGCGCGCCGCCCGAACTCGCCGCCGTCGCGCGAGCGCTGGCGGGCGATGCAGCGGCCGGGGCCGATCTGCTGGCGACGACGGATTTCGTGGATTTCACCGACCATTTGGTCGCCCTCGTGGGCGAGACCGCGGGCCCCGCCGTCACCCTCCATCTCGGCCGGGTCTACACCGTCGAGATGCCCTTTTCTTTCGCCAAGCCCAAGATCGAGCTGGAATTGGACGACATCGAGGGCCTCGCCAAATGGCGGATTCTGGGTCTCTGGGTCGCCGCCGCATTCGCGGGCCTCGTCGACACACCGCCGCTCGGCGGCTGGCTCGGCATCGCCCGACGACCCTTCGCCCATCCCCGGGCGCCGGCCCGGCGGCCGGCGGCGGCGCCCGGCGAAGATGCCCTGGCGGCGATGCGGGCCCTGCTGGGCGCCCTCGGGCCCGAGACCTGGCGCATGCATGTCGATTGGGAAGATCAGGACTTCGGGGCGCAGGTCTACGACGAAGGGCTCCACGGCGGGCGGGAGGAGCCGGGCTATATGGAAAACTGCCTGGCGATGCATGAAGCGGCGGCGGATGCCCTCGGCGCGCCCCTCGACGGCGAGGGCTACGAACGACTGCAGAACGGCGCCCTCGGCTTTCGCGGCGCCTGGGCGGTGGAATACGACCTCTCGCCCCGCCAGCTGACCCGGCATTGGTCGCGCGCCGATGCGGGCGTGCTGGGCGAGCTTTCGCCCCGCCACTACCGCCGCATCCGCCACCGCCATTGGGAGGTCGCGGCATTCGACTATCTCTACGGCGACGATTTGGACGGCTTCATCGCCGACAATCCGGTTATCGCCGAAATCCTGATGGCCAAATACGGAGCGGACCCGCCCTTCGACGCGGACCTGCTGGACCGGGAGTTCATGCGCGTCGAGGTCAGCCTCATCGAGGGGCCGAAGCGACCGGACACGGTTAAGGCGATGATCGACCGGCGCCTCGCGGACTTCGATGCCATCATGACGGCAATCGATGCGGACGATCGCGACGCCCGGCTGCTGGAGATCGCTCGCCTGCACCGCTGGTTCGAATACCTCCATCCCTTCCGCGACGGCAACACGCGGCTCTCCATCATGGCGCTGAACAAGGTGCTGGTGGAGCAGGGGTTCGTGCCCGTGGTGCTGGCGCAGCGCAACGACGCCCCCTTCAACGGCGACGAGGCCTGGCGGCGCTATATCGTCGAGGGCATGGAGCGATGGCGGGCCATCCGCTGGCTCGCCGGCATGGGCCTGCTGGACCATGTCGTCGCCATGCGTCCCCGGACCGACGTCGAAAGCCGCCTGGCGGCCCGGCGGGGGCGGAAATAAACCCGTGGCCGAGGCCAAGGAGCCCTTCATTCGCGGCGAGGACGTGCGTGAGACGTTCGAGCTGCTGCGCGGCATTGCCCTTGCCTGGCTGTTGCCGACCGCCTGGTGGCCGCCGCTGCTGCGCGCCTACGTCCGCTCCGTCATCCGCCGCTATGACACGCGCCATCGGGACCGGATCCGACGCCTGGCGAAGATCTACGGCGGGCGCATCCCGGTGGAACGCCACGATGCCACCGTCGTCGACCTCACCTACCACCACAACCTGGCCCACATTCAGCGCTTCCGCGACATCGCGCCGCAGGGCTGGCACCCGGAGGTACAGATCCTGGGGCGCGAACACGTCGAGGCCGCGCTCAGGGGTGGCAAGGGTGTCGTGCTCTGGGTTTCGCGTTGCGTCCACTCCCCCGTCGTCACCAAGAAGGGCATGACCGCCGCCGGCCTCGAGGTGCACCACCTGAGCCGCCCGTCCCATGCCTTCACCGGCAGCTGGTACGCGAGGCACGTGCTGAGCCCGGTCTGGCTCAGGGGCGAGGCGCGACATTTGGCGGAGCGGATCGTCTACCAGCCCGGCCATCCCGTGGCGATGAGCCGGACGCTCCGCCGCCGCCTGGCGGAAAACAAGATCGTTTCCATCACGCAAGGCGCCCGTGCGATGGGGACGACCAGGGCCGCCCTCTTCGATGCCGAAATCACGCTCGCCACGGGCCCCATCAACCTCGCCTATTCGGCGGGGGCCCCGCTGCTGCCGGTGTTCACGCTGCGCCGGGCCGAGGGCCAGTTCGAGGTGGTGATCGAGGCGCCCCTGGAGATGCCGGCCGACGGCGACCGGGAGACCCGCTTCGCCGCCGCCGCCCACGCCTTCACACGGCGCCTCGAGCCCCACGCCCTCGCCCATCCCGAGCAATATCAATACTGGCGGGAACTAATCGACCACGACGGTGATTGAGCCCGCGCCATCGCCGCCGTAAGGTCCGGGTAGCGCGGGAGGGAGTTCAAGCATGCATGATCTGGTGTTGACGGGCGGCCGGGTGATCGATCCGGCGAGCGGCCGGGACGAAGTGGCGGACGTCGCCTTCGCCGAAGGCAAGGTCTCCGGCATCGGCGGCGATCTGGGCGAGGCGGACCGCACGATCGACGTCGCCGGCAAGCTGGTGACGCCTGGCCTGATCGACCTCCATACCCACGTCTATTGGGGCGGCACCTCGATCGGCGTCGACCCAGACGCGATCGCCCAGCAGAGCGCCTGTACGACCTTGATCGACGCTGGCACCGCCGGTCCGGCCAACATGATGGGCTTCCGCGCCCATGTGATCGAGCCAGCCCGGGTCCGCGTACTGCCGTTCCTGAACGCTTCGTTTGCCGGCATCTTCGCCTTCTCCCGCGCGGTGATGGTGGGCGAATGTCACGACATCCGCCTTCTAAACGCGCGGGAATGCCTGCGCGTGGCCAAGGAGCACGCGGATCTCGTAGTCGGCATCAAGGTCCGCGTCGGCCTCGGCGCCAGCGGGCCCAGCGGGATCGACCCGCTCGACATCGCGATCGAGGTGGCGGGCGAACTGGGCCTGCCGGTGATGGCGCATCTCGACAACCCGCCGCCCTCACGCGCCGAGGTACTGCGGCGCCTGCGCAAGGGCGATATCCTGACTCACTGCTTCCGCCCCTTCCCCAACGCGCCGGTCGACGGCGAAGGCAATCCGCGCGAGGAGGTGAAGATCGCCCGGGAGCGCGGGGTCTATTTCGACATCGGCCATGGCCAAGGTTCCTTCAGCTTCGAGACCACGCGCGGCATGCTCGCCGCCGGCTCGGGCCCGGATACGATCTCGAGCGACGTGCACTCGATATCGATCGACGGACCGGCGTTCGATCTGTTGGTGACGCTGTCGAAGTTCGTCTGCCTCGGCATGGACCTGATGGAGGTCATTCGCGCGGCGAGCCAGACGGCGGCCGACGCGGTCCGCCGCCCGGATCTCGGCCGCTTGGCCGTTGGCGGCATCGGCGACGCCAGCGTCGTCGACCTGGCCGAGGGCACGTTCGACTATGTCGACGTGATGGGCGAACATCTGGCGGGCGACAGGTGCCTGAAGCCGGTCGGCACGGTGATGGCCGGCGCCTGGCACGACGGCCCGGCCTGAGCTGGGAGGGGAGACCATGCCCGACATCGGAGCGATCGCCGAACTCGGGGTCGACGGCCGGACCAAGGGGATGCCGCCCGGCCTCGGGCCGCTGAGGCTCGGCGACATCGGCGCCCAGGGCTGGAACTTGCTCAATGGCGATATGCCGTTGCCGCTCGCCGTCCTCAAGCAGAACGCGATTCGACACAACGCGCTCTGGATGCGCCGCTTCCTGGACGAAACGGGCGCGGTTCTCTCGCCCCACGGCAAGACCTCCATGAGCCCGGAACTCTTTGCCCTCCAGATCGAACACGGCGCCTGGGCGATCACCGTGGCCACCGCACAGCAGGCCCGCGTCGCCCGCGATTTCGGCTTCGAGCGTATCCTGCTGGCGAACCAGCTGATCGGGGCATGCGAAATCGACTGGGTCCTGGACCAGCTCGCGGCCGACCCGGGCTTCGACTTCTACTGCCTGGTCGATTCGCCCCCGTCCGTCGCCCGCCTGGCCGAACGGGCCGGCGCCAGGGCCGCCGGTCGGCCGTTGAAGGTGCTGCTGGAGGGAGGCACACCCGGCGGGCGGACCGGCTGCCGGACCCTGGGCGAAGCGATCGAAACGGCCCGCGCCGTGGCTGGCGCCGCCCCGCGCTTGGCGCTCGCGGGCGTCGAGGGTTTCGAGGGACTGATACCCGGCGTCGACGATGCGGCGCAGGACGCCGCCGTCGCCCAATTCCTCGACTTTCTCGTTGCCATCGCCGAGGCGGTGGATGGGGAGGCCCTCTTCGCCGAGGGCGAGATTCTGCTGACCGCCGGTGGCTCCGCCTTCTACGACCTGGTAGCCCGGCGCTTCGCCGCCGCGCGCCTCTCGCGCGAAACCCGCGTGGTGACGCGGAGCGGCTGTTACCTTACCCACGATTCAGGCATGTATCAGGCGTTTTTCGAACGTCTCGGCACCCGCGAGGCCGCCGCCCGGGGGCTCGGCGAAGGCCCAAGAGCCGCCTTTGAGGTCTGGACCTACGTCCAATCCCGCCCCGATGTCGACAAGGCGATATTGACCATGGGGCGGCGCGATTCGGGCGCTGACGTCGAATGGCCCCGTCCCCTGCGCTGGTATCGCCCCGGCCTACACACCGCCCCCGTGGCAGCGCCCGAGGGCACCGCGGTCACCGGCATGAACGACCAGCACACCCATATGGCTATCGATCCCGCCTCGCCCTATGCCGTCGGCGACCTTGTCGCCTTCGGCGTTTCCCACCCCTGCACGACCTTCGACAAATGGGACGTGATTTGCCTGGTCGATGACGCTTACAATGTGACCGGTGCCATCAAGACCTATTTTTGACCCGCCGCATTTAGAGGAGCCCCACCCATGTCCGACCTACCCAAATCCGTGAAGATCCTGGAGGCCGGCCCGCGCGAGGGCTTCCAGATCGAGCCCGGGCCAATTTCGAGCGACGACAAGGTCCGTTTCATCGAGGCGCTGGCCGAGACCGGCTTGAAGGAAATCGAGTGCGTCTCCTTCGTCAACCCGAAGAAGGTCCCCTCGATGGCGGATGCGGAGGAGGTCGCCACCAAGATCCGCCGGAAGGAAGGCGTCAAATACATTGGCCTGTGGCTGAACCTGCGCGGGCTGGATAGGGCCGTCGCGGCGGGCATGGACCTGAAGGGCCGGCTCGCCTCGTCCACCTCGCCGACCTTCTCCTTGAAGAATTCCGGCGCCGACCTGGAGCGCGAGATCGAGCGTCAGCGCGAATGGGTACGGCGTTACCAGGAGTTGGGCATCGAGGGGTTGCGCCTCTCCGTCATGACCGCCTTCGGCTGCAACATGGAGGGCGATATCGAGCCCCAGCGCGTGATCGATGTGATCGAGCGTTCTTTCGCGGCGATCGAGGAAGAAGGCACCAAGGCGACCGGTATCAGCCTCGCCGACACCGTCGGCTGGGCGACGCCCTGTGCGGTGGAGCGTGTTGTCGGCGCGGTGCGCGACCGCTGGCCGGACCTGTCGCTGAAACTGCACCTGCACGACACGCGCGGCACCGGCCTCGCCAACGCCTATGCCGGGCTTCGTCTGGGGGTGCGTGAATTCGACAGCTCCTGCGGCGGGCTCGGCGGCTGCCCCTTCGCCGGCCACAAGGGGGCGGCGGGCAACATCTGTACCGAGGACCTGGTCTTCATGTGCGAGGAGATGGGGATCGACACCGGCATCGATCTCGACAAGCTCATCGAATGCGCCCAGCTGGTGGAAGACATCGTCGGCCACCCGGTGCCGGGCAAGGTGATGCGCGGCGGCTCGCTCTCGGCCGTCCGTGCCCGGGCCGCCTGAGACCTGAACCGATTTGAAGGAACACTCGCGGGGCCCGAAGTGGGTCCCCAACAGCGGAGGAGAAACCCATGACCGTCATGCCGAATTCCATGCAGGCGCGCGACATCGCCTTCCACGTCCACCCGCAGACCAACATGCGACTGCATCAGAGCGAGGGCCCGCTGATCCTGACCAAGGGCGAGGGCGTCTACGTCTATGACGACGCGGGCAATAAATACATCGAGGCCATGGCCGGCCTGTGGTGCGCCTCCCTCGGCTTCTCCAACCGGCGCCTGGCGGACGTCGCCTATGAACAGATGAAGCTACTGCCCTACGGCCATACCTTCTACAGCCGGGGCCATCCGCCGAGCGTCGATCTGGCCGAGAAGTTGATCGGCCTGGCGCCGGTGCCGATGGGCAAGGTGATGTTCCAGTGCTCGGGTTCGGAGGCCAACGACACCGCCATTAAGACCATCTGGTACTACTTCAACGCCATCGGCAAGCCGGAGAAGAAGAAGATCATCGGCCGTCATCGCGGCTACCACGGCACCACCGCCGCGGCCGTCAGCCTCTCGGGCCAGCCGCTCATGCACGCCAAGTTCGACCTGCCGTTCGACCGCTTCAAGCACACCGACCATCCGCACTACTACCGCTTCCACGAAGAGGGCGAGAGCGAGGAGGAATTTTCGGCGCGCATGGCCGCCAGCCTCGAACAGCTGATCCTGGACGAGGGGCCCGAGACCTGCGCCGCTTTCTTCGCCGAACCGGTGCAGGGCGGCGGCGGCGGTTTGACCCCGCCCGCCGGCTACTTCGACAAGATCCAGGCCGTTTTGAAGAAGTACGACATCCTCTTCGTCGCCGACGAGGTGATCTGCGGCTTCGGGCGCACCGGCAACTATTGGGGCAGCCAGACCTACGACCTGAAGCCCGACATGCTGACCTGTGCCAAGGCGCTCTCGGCCTCCTACATGCCGATCTCCGCCTTCATGATGAAGGACGAGATCTTCGAGGCGATCGCCACCCAGAGCGACGAGCAGGGCGTTTTCGGCCACGGCTACACCTATTCGGCCCATCCCGTGGCGACGGCGGTGGCGCTGGAGACCTTGAAGATCTACGAGGAGATCGACCTCGTGGGCCAGGTGCGGAGCACCAGCCCCCACTTCCTGGAACGGCTGGAGGCGCTGAAGGCGCATCCGCTGATCGGCGACGCCCGCGGCGTCGGCCTGCTCTGCGGCATGGAGATCATGGCCGACAAGGCGACACGCGAGGCTTTCGACCCGTCGATGAAGGTAGGTGAGCGGGTGCAGAACGTCGCCCTCGAGCATGGCATGATCACGCGCGCCATGGGCGACCGCCTGGCGCTCTGCCCGCCGCTGATCATCACGAGCGCCGAGATCGACGAGATCTTCGACAAGCTCACGGCGTCGCTCGACACGGTGAACGACGCCTTGACGCGCGAGGGCTGAGGCCCGCCCGCGCGCCACGCCCGGTCTGCTATCCTCGCGCTGGAGATATTTCGGCGCGGGGAGGCGGATCATGCGGCTGGCGGACAAGGTGGCACTCGTCACGGCGGCCGGCGGGCCGATGGGCTCGGCGGTCGCGCGCCGGTTCGCCACCGAGGGCGCCAAACTTTCGATCAACGATATCTCGGGCAACCGCTTGGCTGGGCGCGGAACGGGGAATCCGCGAGGCCGGCGGCGACGTGGCGGCGTTGCGCGGCGACGTCTGCGAGTGGGACGAAGCGAAGGCGCTTTATGATTTAGCGATTGAGCGCTACGGCCGCGTCGATGTGCTGGTCAACATCGTCGGCGGCATGAAGGGCGCGCTGGAGGTGCCGTTGGCGGAGCTGGACCCGGAACGTTGGGACCAGACCATGCGGCTCAACATGCACGGCACGCTGGCGATGACCCGCCTCGCCGCCGAGGGCATGCGCGCGCAAGGCGGCGGATCGATCGTGAACGTCTCCTCCGTCGTCTATGCTGGCGGGCCCACCCAGGCCGACTACGCCGCCGGCAAGGCCGCCGTCGCCACCTTCACCCGCTCGACGGCGCTCGCGCTGGCGCCCGCCCAAATCCGCGTGAACGGCGCTCGCGCTGGCGCCGAAATCATGCCATGCCGGGCCTGATCCGGACCTCGGTCCTGGAACGCCAGGCCCCCGGCCAGCTCGAGGCCTGGATCGCCGCCACGCCCTTGGGCAAGCTCGGCCGTCCCGAGGACGTCGCCAACGCGGCGCTCTTCCTCGCTTCCGACGAGGCGGGGCACATCACAGGGCAGTTCCTGTATGTCTCGGGAGGCCAATGGCCGTCCCTTTGAAGGTCGAGTGGTGACGCGAGCCGGGGGTCGCATCGCCGGTTGAGAGCGACCGCCCGGTGGCTCGGAACGGTTCGGCGGAATTTTCGGATCGCTCCCGACCCATGCCTGGATCCAGGCCCTCGACGGGTCGCCTCCTACCAAATTCCCCACAACCTAAGTGTCTGGCCCGAAAAGAGTTGAGTGATTTCAGTTAGTTGTGATTCACTGTTTGTATTTAGCAACCAGGGAGACACAACATGTGGACCAAAATCACTCGCCCGAAGTATGAACGCGACCTGCTGCGCTACGCAAGCGACCTGACGGATGGAGAATGGAAGGTGCTGGAGCCGTTGCTGCCTCGCGCCAAAGCGCTGGGACGGCCTCGGACGACGGCATTGCGCGAGGTGGTGAACGCGATCCTCTACCTACTGCGTAGCGGCTGTCCATGGCGCATGCTGCCCCGGGACTTCCCGCCACGCTCGACGGTGCAGCGCTACTTTTATCTCTGGCGGGACGACGGCACCTGGTCCGAGGTCAACCGGCAACTGCTGGTCGCGGCGCGCGAGGCCGAGGGCCGCGCGGCCGGCCCGTCGGCCGGTATCATCGACAGTCAGAGCGTAAAAACCACGGAAAGCGGCGGTATCCGGGGCTTCGACGCCGGAAAGAAAGTCAAGGGCCGCAAGCGTCACATCCTCACCGACACCGGCGGCCTGCTGGTCGCGGTCGTGGTCCACGGCGCCGAGATCCAGGACCGCGACGGCGCGCCGGCGGTGTTCGCCGCCATCCCCCGCCACTTTCCCCGCCTGCGCCACGTCTTCGCCGACGGCGCCTATGCCGGGCCCAAGCTCGAGGGCGCACTGAAGCGGATCGGCCGCTGGTCGCTGGAGATCGTCAACCGTCCCGCGGGCGTGAAGGGCTTCCAACTCCTGCCCCGCCGATGGGTCGTCGAGCGCACGCTCGCCTGGCTCAATCGAAACCGGCGGCTGGCCAAGGACTTCGAGACGGCCATCGAGACCGCCGAGGCCTGGATCTTCCTCGCCAGCATCCAACTCCTCACGCGCCGTCTCGCAAGAGCCTGAAAACACGCGATTCATTTCGAGTCGGACTCTAAGACTTCACCCGACCATGACGCCAGAAACCAGAATTCCGCCGCCGCCAGCCCGCGGGAATCGCTCCTCACCATCGGCTTTTGGGCCTACGTGCGGCTCCCGAGCATGCTGGTCACCGGCATCCTGGCCGGCCTCGTCTTCTGGGTCGAACGCCGCGAACTCGACCGTTTCGCGGGCGGGCTGGAGAACGAGATCTCGCAACGCACCATCGGACTTCGCGCGTCGAACGACCGCCTCATACCGACCTGCGTTGAGTGCAACTCATCGCAGGTCGGCAAGCGCGACCGCGCGACCGAGCTTATGCGAGGAAAAGCCCGCGTGGCGTCTGAACGCCAGACAACCCGCAATGAGTCCCTTTCATTTCGGGTTGGTATCAGGCACGAGATCGCCGAGCGCGAGCGGATGGAGATGCGTCTCGTCCAGGCGCCGAAGATGGAGTCGGTCGGTCAGCTGACCGGGGGAATCGCGCACGACTTCAATAATCTTCCTGATTACGCACTATGCTCAGCCAGCAGGGTTTGGTACACACCATGAACATATGGCGGTTTTCCAGGAGGTTCACGATGGCACGCAACAAGGTTCAATTCCAGAAGGGGCTCAGCGAGCCCCGTTTTCGTGAACTGTACGGCAGCGAGCAGCGCTGTCGCGAGGCCCTGTTCCGCTGGCGCTGGCCGAACGGCTTCTCCTGCCCGCGGTGCGGCACCGCCCGATGTCACGAGATCGCCGGCCGCAAGCTCTACCAATGTGCCGGCTGCCGCCATCAGGTTTCGCTCACCGCCGGCACGCTGTTTCACGCCACCAAGCTCGGGCTGACCACATGGTTCCAGGCGATCTACCACATGACCCAGTCGAAAAAGGGGATCTCCTCCATCGAACTCGGCCGTCGGCTCGGCGTCACCTAGACCACGGCCTGGAAAGTGAAGCAAAAGTTGATGCAGGCGATGCTCGAGCGCGACGGCGACCCCCCCCCCCTCGCCGGGCGGGTCGAGATGGACGACGCCTATCTCGGCGGCCGGCGCTCCGGCGGCAAACGCGGCCGGGGCGCGCCGGCCAAGCTGCCCTTCGTCGCCGCCGTCGAAACCACGCCCGAAGGCAAGCCCGTGCGCGTCAAGCTTCGCCGCGTCAAGGGCTTCCGCAAGACGGAGATCGCCAGAATGGCCAAGCGCGACCTGAGCCCTGGTGCCACCGTCTTCTCCGACGGCCTCGGCTGCTTCTCCGCCGTCGCGGAGAATGGCCGCGCGCATATTCCGATACGCACCGGGTCCGGGCCCAAGGCAGTCGCGATCCCGGCCTTCAAGTGGGTCAATACGACCCTCGGCAACCTCAAGAACTCGCTCACCGGCACCTATCATGCCATTCGACCACGGCACGCATCGCGATATCTGGCGGCATTCCAGTACCGATACAACCGTCGATACCGGCTCGACGAAATGTTCGGCGCCCTCGTCCGCGACGCTTTGCGAACCCCGCCCATGCCATATCGCCTCCTCAAACTGGCTGAGGTTGGTGCGTAATCAGGATAATCTTTTGGCGGTGATACGGGGAAGCGCCGAACTCCTGCAAATCGAACTCGGAACGGACAGCAAGGAACTCGCGGCGATCGACCGGGCATCGACGCGGGGGGCCGACCTGACGCATCGTCTGCTCACGTTCTCACGGCGGCAATCCCTGCGGCCGGAACCAGTAATCATGAAGAGCTTTCTCGCCGACATGATGGAGCTGATGACGCGAACGCTCGGCGAGGGCAACCGCGTCGCCGTCGACGTCGCCGACGATCTCTGGCCGGCCATGGCGGACCAAGCGCAGTTGGGTAGTGCGTTACTGAACTTGGCGAGCAATGCGCGCGACGCCATGAAACACGGCGGCCACCCGCCGACCAGGCGCGCCACGCCCGGCCCGATCTGAAGGCGGTGTTCATGTTTGGATACACGGCCGAGGAGGTGGAGTGGAGCGGCGTCCCGCGGGGCGAAGACGTCCTGTGGAACAAACCGTTCGATCGCGCCCGCCTGGCCCAGGTTTTGAAGCGCGCGCTCGGCTGATATCATCCGCGGTCGCCCGCCACCACGGCCGCCGCGGGGCGGCGAGCCGAGGAGAGCGAAGCCATGAGCGCCATCGACTACACCGCCATTTTGCCCGAGGGCTGGAACCGTGCCCGGGGCTATTCCCACGCCGTCCGCGCGACGGGCCGGTCCACGCTCCACATCGCCGGCCAGATCGCCATGCAAGACGGCAACCGCTCCCTCGCGAAGGATCTCGACATGCGGGGCCAGTGGAACCAGGCGCTGGCCAACGTCGCCACCCTCGTCCGCGAGGCTGGCGGGGCGCCCGAAAACATCGTCGCAATCCGGGCCTACGTCACCGACATCGATGCTTTCAACGCCGCCGGCCCGGATATCGGCCAGGCCTGGGGCCGGCACCTCGGCAAGCATTTTCCGGCCATGACGCTCGTGGAGGTCAGCCCCCTGATCGATCCCCACGCGATGGTGGAGATCGAGGCGGAGGCGGTGTTGGGATGAAACGTGCTATGCGGCCCGGTCGCGGGTTTGCCGGTTGATCGGACGTGCCCAGGCCGCCGTGGGCAGGGCCAGAACCAGGGCCACGAGGTTGAGTTCCAGATTGTCGCAGCCGACGATCTCGCCGGCGGGCATCTCCAGCATCAGGCCGGCCAGGACCAGGATGACTCGGATCGCCGCGGTCATGGTGATCAGGATCTCGTGCCAGGGGCCGTTGCCGACGAGCGCGGCGTTCACCACGAAGAAGAAGGGCACGAAGTAGATCACGCCGCCGAGCCGCATGGCCTCGAAGCCGGTCCACATCGGCGGCGCGCCCGGCCAGTCGTACAAATTGCCTGCAAGGATTGAATTGACTAGCCTGGAGCCGGAAACCGACCCGGCGGCGAGGGAGCGCTCGGTCGAGGATCGAAAGCGGAAAAGGTCGAAGACGATGCGGAAATTGGTTCTGTTCACGGCGGCCCTGGCGATGGGCTCGGCCGTCGCCACGAACGTGCTGGCGGAGGCGCTCTGCGAGCTGCCGCCCGGTATCGAGGAGGGCAAGCGCTACGTCATCATGTTCAGGGGGGATTCGAAGCAGCGCCGTTCCAAGATTCTCGACGTCGGAAACTGCTGGGTACAGACCTTCCGGACCAGCGGCGATCACCGCTGGTTCCCGATCAAGGACATCGTATACATCGGCTCGAAACCGGTGGAGGAAAAATAGCGGGCGACATGGCCGGCCCGGGGGATGTCCCGGGCTCTGTTGAAAAGCTGAAGTAGGCGTCGTCCGCCTGGAGCCGCTAGGCTCTGGGTGCTGATTCCATCAAGGAGAACGACGCCATGACCAAGACTACACGCAACGACCGTTCCTCGGAACCATCCTGTCGGCTCTTGCCATCGATGCCGGAGGCCTTCGACGATCTGCGCATGAGCGTCGATCGCTTCTGCCTTTTGGCGGGCCTCGAGTCTTTGAACGAGATGATGTCGGCGGACGCGGAAGCCTTGTGCGGTTCGCGCCACGCCGGCTCGGGCGAGCGCAAGGGCCATCGATGGGGCACGACCCGGAGCGAGATCGCCTACCACGGCGGCAAAGTGAAGGTCGAGCGCCCTCGGGTGGGGGACTTCGCGGGTCGGGAGATGAGCCTGCCGAGTTGGGAGCTGCTGTCGGAACCCGAACTCTTGCAAGCCTGGGCGATGAATCTGATGGTGATCAACGTCTCGACCCGCAAGTATGCCCGCGCGGTGCGCCTGCCGGACGATGCGGGCGGCGATCTGCCGGCGGCATCGGGTGACGCAACCTCGAAGTCGGCGGTCTCGCGCCGTTTCGTGGCGTTGACGCGAAGCAAGCTGAAGGCCTGGCTGGCGAGCCCGCTCGACGATCTCGATCTCGTGGTGCTCCAGATCGACGGGCTCCATGTCGGCGATCACCTGATGGTGGCGGCGATCGGCATCGACACCGGCGGCGCGAAGCACGTGCTGGGCCTGGCCGAGGGCGCGACGGAGAACGCGGCCACGGTGCAAGCCATGCTCGACAACCTGATCGAGCGCGGTCTCGATCCCGAACGGCCTCGGCTCTACATCGTCGACGGCGCCAAGGCGCTCTCGAAGGCGATCCGGCGGACCTTCGGGCGGGCGGCGGCCCTCCAGCGCTGCCAGGTGCACAAGGGGCGCAACATCACGGACCGGCTGGACGAGAGCCTCCATGCCGGCGTCAGGAAGGTCTTGCGGCAGGCCTGGCAGCAGGACGACGCGGCCAAGGCCGAACGGCTCTTGCGCAACCTCGCCCGCCGTCTGGAGCATGACGCACCCGGCGTCTCGGGCTCGATCCTGGAGGGCCTGGACGAGATCCTGACCGTGATCCGGCTCGGCCTCCCGCCGCAACTTCGACGCTCGCTGGCTTGCACCAACGCCATCGAGAACGCGATCGGCACCGTCCGGACGGTGCAGCGGAACGTCAAGCGCTGGCGCAACGCCGAGATGGCGCTGCGTTGGACCGCCGCCGGCCTCTTGGAGGCGCAAAAGACCTTCCGCCGCCTCAAGGCCCACCGCCAGCTCCCCATCCTCGACGCCGCCCTGCGGGAGGCGGTGAGAAAGGCCGGAGCAAAGTCCGTAATTGAAGACATCGAGGTGGCCGCGTAGCCTCTCGATCAGACGATGCCTATCTCGCACTTTTCAACATTGGGCGGGACATCGCCCCGGCCCGCCATTACCGATTCACGAAGCGGGTGCCCGCACCGCATTCGAAAACGGGCCCAGGATCGGGCCGTCGCCAGCCACGGTCGTCCGGTGCAGGACTCGGCGATGGCGCGCATAGTCGTATTCGATCGCGCGGTGCAGCAGCACCCGGTTGTCCCACATCACCAAGTCGCCCACGCGCCAGCGGTGGAAATGGCAGAACTCCGGCCGGCTCGCCCACTCGACCAGCCATTGGTGCAGTTCGCGGCCCTCCCTTAGAGTCATGCCGCCGATCTCCAGGCTGGTGTTGGAGGTGAAGTAGAGCGAGCGGGCGCCTCCCCGGTCGGGATGCACCCGGATCACGGGGTGGGTCACGGGCGGTACGGCGTCGCGTTCCTCGGCCGACATCGGCGCCATCATGGGCTCCAGCCGCCGGATCTCGCCATAGGAATGCACTTGATGCAGCGGCTCCAGCCGGTGTTTCATCTCCTCCGGCAGGCGTTCGTGGGCCAGAATCATGTTCGAGAAGCCGGTTTCTCCGCCCTCCGCCCCCTCGGGCAGCACCTCGACGCCGTACATGATCGAAGCGAGCGAGGGCACGTCGCGATAGGAACTGTCGGTGTGCCAGCGGGCGTTGTTGCGCTGGAAGATCACCCGCTGGTCGTCGTCCGGCAGATGTTCGCCCTCCGGCGAGACGTTGGCGACGTTGTAGACCTCGATGCGCCCCTTGGTCTTGTCCTTCTCGGGCAGGCCTTCCAGCGCACCGAATTGCAGCGAGAAGTCGACCTGCGCTTCCCGGCTCAAATGCTGGTCGCGGAAACAAAGCATATGGTGGTCCTGGAACGCCCGGCGCACCCAGGCGAGCGTCTCGCCGTCGAACGGCCGGGCGCAGTCGAGCCCGATCACCTCGGCGCCAAGCGCGGGAGAAACGGGTCGGATGATGATTTCTGCGCCGTCAATTTCGGCGGTGGACATGGGCTCGGGCTCCCGATGCTGTGTCGTTCGGCCGGAGTTTAGGGGGTGGGGCGACGCGAGACAAACGGCGCCGGAGACCACCTCGGCCGCTCAATCTACCACCCTCCCTTGGCCGGACGGAATCGAGCGATGTGGCTCGTCTTCCGGTTCGCGGGCAACCACGTCGACGTGCCTCGGTGGGTGGCGACGGTAAGACTGGCGTAAACGGTCTTTATGCTACCATCGTCGGCGACGGGACGGCCATCCGAAGAATCCGGGGAATTGGGTTTCTTGGAGAAGCTGGATTTTAGACGTGACGTGTCGATAGAGGGTTACGCCCCCATGGGCCGACATGAATCGAAGGATCCTCAATTCGAGACACGACACGGCAAGGGAGATCCGGATTGTGATCATTTCGAACATGGAAGAGATACCAGGCAGGCGTGTCGTCCGACATCTGGGCGTCGTACAAGGCAGCACGGTGCAGGCAAAGAACGTCTTCCGCGATATTGGCGCCAGCTTGAAAAATTTGATCGGCGGCGAATTGAAGAGCTATACGCAATTGCTGAACGAGGCCCGCCAAGGCGCCGTCGACCGCATGACGCGAGAAGCGGAAGCACTCGGTGCCAATACGATTTTGAACGTGCGGTTTTCCACCTCGACGATAACGCAGGGGGCTGCGGAATTGCTGGCCTACGGCACTGCGGTCGTCGTCGAGGAGCACGGCCATGGGTGAGGTGTGGCTCGAGTTCGCGCTGAACTTCGGAATTCCGGCCGTGCTGATCGTCTTCGCCTTTTTTATCGGCTCGTTCATCGAACGGCGGCACTTCCGCCGGATCATGGAAAGAGAGAGCGAGCTGCGAAACATCCTGGCGTTCGCCATTCGCCGAGCGCCGAGGGACCTCGCCTTGTCGGAGCCGAAGCTCGTCAGCGGAAGCGCCGTCATCTCGGTGGACTATTTCAAGCGGTTCGCGGCGGGCCTGCGCGGCATCATCGGTGGCCGGATCGGCACGTATGAATCGTTGTTCGAACGCGCCCGCCGCGAAGCCTTGGTGCGGATGAAGGACGATGCCAGACGCCAGGGCGGCAATATCGTCTTGAACGTGAAACTCGAGACCGCGCGCATTTATGCCGGTGGCCGCAACGCCACCGTCAGCGTCGAGGCGCTGGCCTACGGCACCGCCTATAGCCAGAGCGACGCGGGTGCCGAAATACACTAACCCGAAGCTGCCGGAGGGAATAAGTTCCGGCCACGAGCATCCTCTGGCGGATGTCGTCAAATCCTCGGTCGTCGTAATCGCGCTGGTCGCCGCGGTGATTTTCGGCGCCTACATGGGCGCGCGCCTCCTGGCGCCCCTGTTGCCGTTCGCCTGGGAAAGAGCCCTGGCCGAAGGGATGGATCAGGGGGGCATCGAAGTCACCACGGACGCGCACCCGACGCAACGTTACCTCACCGCGTTGGCCGCCCGCGTGGCCGCGGCGAGCGACTTGCCCCCCGACATGGTCATAACCGTCCACTATGTCGAGGACGAGAGCGTGAACGCGTTCGCCACCTTGGGCGGGCATGTCGTCGTCTTCTCGGGTCTGTGGAAGCGGCTCGACAGCGAAAACGCCGCGGCCATGTTGCTGGGGCACGAAATCGCCCACGCCAAATACCGGGATCCGATTCGTAGTACCAGCGGCGTCCTGTTGGCATCGCTCGCCGTCGGCATCCTGTTCGGCGATATCGGCATCGTGGACGACCTGGCGAGCATGGGTAGCGTGTTGACGGCGCTGCATTTCAGCCGCGAGCAGGAAAGGCAAGCGGACAGCGCCGCCGCCAGGGCCGTCTACAGGCTCTATGGTCATCTCGATGGCGCGACCGATCTATTCGACCAGCTTCGGAACGTCTCCAATGAGGCTTCTGAACCTCCCGCCCTTATTTCCAGTCACCCGCACCTGGGGGAACGAATCGCCAGTCTTCGACGCGAGGCCGGCCACAACGGCTGGACATTCGAAGGTGACAAGAAACCATTGCCCGATACGGAGATCGAGACACCCACGCGTGGGGGGTTATTAGGGAATTGAGCTTGTAATACCGCCGAGCCGACGAACTGACTCGTCATTGCCGACACTCGCCACCGTCATCGCGAATGAGCGAAGCGAGAGTGGCAATCCAGTGAGCCTCAGAGCCGCGCGGATACGTCGACGTCGAGGATGCCGCCCTGGATGGCCACGCCTGGATCGCCCGGCGCGCAATCCCATCGTGTTCCGCCAGGGGCCTCGCGCATGGCATCGGGGTCCCGGCCCCATCTCCGGCTTGATTGCACGATGTTGGTGAACAGGAACGTCACCACGCCTCGGGGGCGTTGCTCCATCGATGGGTTGCCCGGTCTAGATCGCCGTCATCCCGCCGTCGATCACCAGTTCCGAGCCGGTGACGAACGACGATTCGTCGGAGGCGAGGTAGAGCATGCCGTTGGCGATGTCCTCGGCGACGCCCAGGCGGCCGATCGGGGTCTTGCGCAGCAGTTCGGCGCGGAACTCCGCGTCGTGGAAGCGGCCCTCGGTCAGTGGCGTGTCGGCATAGCCCGGGTGGACCGAATTGATCCGGATGCCCTCGTGGGCGTATTGCAGCGCCGCCGATTTGGTGAAGATGCGGATCGCGCCCTTGGCGGCGGAATAGGCGGGCGTCGTCGGGCTACCGACGATGCCCATGACCGAGGACGTATTGACGATCGAGCCGCCGCCAGCCGCCCGCATCGCCGGGATCGCGTGCTTGGTGCCGAGGAAGACCCCCTTGGCGTGGATGTCGAGTTCGCGGTCCCAAATTTCCTCCGGCATGTCCTCGACCTTCATCGGATGGCCGACGCCCGCGTTGTTCAACAGGATGTCGAGCTTGCCGAACTCTTCCACCGTGTAGGCGATGGCGCGCTTCCATTCGGCCTCCTGCGTGACGTCCAGGTGGAAGTATCGGGCGTCCTTGCCCTCGTCGCGCATGATCTTGACCGCGCGCTCGCCCAATTCATCCCGGATATCGCTCAACACCACCTTGGCGCCCTCGCGCAGGAAGATATGCGCCGCCTGGCCGCCGAAGCCCATCAGCTCGCCTTCGATCGCCGCCGCCGCGCCCGTGATCAGCGCCACCTTGCCCTTCAGTCGCATCGTAATTTCCTCCCTTGGCCTCGTTCGCTGGTATTCTAGCAGCTTCGCGCAATTTGCATCCGGTGCCCGCCGGTTCCACTATGCGGGCCACCATAATTTACCGCGCGAGGGGACGAGAGATGAGCGCCGAGGAACTGAAAAACCTGATCGAACTGCTGACCAGCCGGCCGGCACCGGCCGACGCGGACGTCGAAGCCATGCGGGAACGGTTCGACAAGCTGGGAAGCTTCCTGCCGACGCCGGAGGACGCGCTTGTCGAGGCCGTGGACGCAAATGGCGTGGCGGCGGAACGGGTCGCGGCCCCCGGCGCCGGCCAGGGCCGGATCCTCTATCTGCACGGCGGCGGCTACGTCATCGGCTCGGCCGCGACCCATCGCACGCTGGCCTACGACCTCTCGCGCGCCTCGGGCGCGGAGGCGCTGGTGCTGGATTACCGCCTGGCGCCGGAGCATCCCTTCCCCGCCGCCGTCGACGACGCGGTCGCGGGCTATGAACATCTGCTGGGCCGGGGGACGGCTCCGGGCGACGTGGCGGTCGCGGGCGATTCCGCCGGCGGCGGCCTGGTGGTCGCGGCCCTGGTCGCAATTCGGGAGCGCGGTCTGCCGATGCCGGCGGCGGCCGTCGCGATCAGTCCCTGGGTCGACATGGAGGCGCTGGGCGAGACGATCACCACCCGGGCGGAGGCCGACCCGATGGTGGAGCAGACGCGGCTCCTGAAGTTGGCGGAATATTATCTGGCGGGCGCCGATCCGAAGTCGCCGCTGGCCGCACCGCTTTATGCCGATCTCGCCGGCCTGCCCCCGCTGTTGATCCAGGTGGGGGACGCGGAGATCCTGCTTTCGGATTCGACTCGCCTCGCCCAGCGGGCGGAGGCGGCGGGCGTCGACGTGACGCTCGAGATTTCGGACCGCATGATCCACGTCTGGCACCTCTTCGCGCCGATGCTCTCGGAAGGCCGCGAGGCGGTCGCGCGCGCGGGCGGCTTCATCGCCGAACGGCTGGGACTGGCCAAGGCCGCCTAGATCCCGGCCGGCGTCGCGGGATGCGCGGCCATGGCTTCGGGCATGGCGATGGTCGCGGGTCTGGCGGAGTTGTTGTGCCGGCTGGGCTTGGCATCGACCCGCTCCCGCCTGGTGGTGGCGAGCGCCACCGCGCCCGCCGATTCCGGTCTGCTGCCGCATCTCGCGAAGGCCTTCGAGGCTTCGGGCGGCGACAGGATCCGTCTGCTGCCCCTCGGCACCGGGGAAGCGCTGGCGCGGGCGCGAAGCGGTGGGGCCGACCTCGTCATTGGCCACGATTTCGCTTCCGAACAGGAGTTTGTCGCGGATGGCGACGGCCTGCGCCGCTGGCCGTTGATGTGGAACGACTATCTCCTGGGTGGGCCGAGCGGGGATCCCGCCGGCATCGCCCGCGCCTCCGATGCCGGGGAAGCGTTTCGCCGCATCGCCGGTGCGTCGGCCCCCTTCGTCTCGCGCGGCGACGACGGGGCCAGCCATCGCCGGGAACGCGAGATTTGGCGCCATGTGGGTATCGCGCCCGAGGCGGCCGCCGGCGGCTGGTACCGCGAGACCGCGGCCGGCGCCCGGGCGACGCTCGCGACCGCGGCCGCGACCGGGGCCTACACGCTGGTCGACCGGGGCATGTGGCTCGCCTTCGCCACGCGTCGTGACCTTCGCCCGTTGTTCGAGGGTGATCCCGCGCTCCGCAACGAATTCGCCGTCATCCCCCTCGACCCCGTCCGCCATCTCCACGTCGATGGCGCGCGGACCCGGGCCTTCGTCGACTGGCTGACGTCGCCCGCGGGGCGGCGGGAAATCACCGAGTTCACCATCGACGGCGAATGCCTGTACCATGTCACGCGAACCGGCGCGGACGAGGAGGAGCAAGACCCATGACCCCGACGGCAGAGGCGGCCCCCACCACGATCCCGCCGCACGTGCTGGCGGAGTTCGCGCGGGCGCCGGGGACGGTGTATCTCGATACCTGCGCGCGGGGCCTGTTGCCGAGGAGCGCGCGGGACGCCGTGGTGGCCCACCTCGACCGGCGGATGGCGGGGAGCACGGAGAAGGCGGCGCTGTTCGAGACCTTGGAATCCGCGCGCGCCGGCTTCGCCCGCCTGATCGGCGCCGAGGCGGACGAGATCGCCATCACCAAGAACGTCTCCGACGGTCTCTGCACCATCGCCGGCGCGCTCGATTGGCGGGACGGAGACAACGTCGTCGTCTGCCTCGACCTGGAGCACCCAAATAACGTCTATCCCTGGCTGAACCTGGCGGAGCGTGTCGGCATCGAGGTTCGCGCCGTGCCGGCGCGCGATGGCCACATCGACGCCGACGCGCTCGCCGCCCGGATCGACGGGAAGACCCGGCTCGCCACCGTTTCCACCGTCACCTTTTCACCGGGCTTCCGTATCGATCTGGCGCCGTTGAGCGCGGTCTGCCGGGCGAACGGCGTACCGATCCTGGCCGACGGCGTGCAGTCGGTCGGCATCCTGGACACCGACGTCGACCGCCTCGGCATCGACGCCATGGCGGTCTCGACCCAAAAGGGGCTTTTGGGGCTTTACGGTTTCGGCTTCCTCTATTGCCGGCGGGAATGGGCGGAGACGCTCCGGCCGCACTCGCTCGCCCGTTTCGGCGTCGACCTCGGCGACGCGCACGAGGCGACGACCGGCGGGGCGGCGTGGCGGCTGATGCCGGGCGCGCGGCGCTTCGATGTCGGCAACTACAACTATCCAGGCGCCATCGTCGCCGATGCCTCCTTGAAGCTATTGCTGGGCGTGGGCACGGAGACGATCGAGGCCCATGTCCGCCGGCTCGCCCACCGCCTCTCCTCGGGCCTGCTTCAACTGGGCCTGCCGGTGGTGGGCGGCCCGCCAGGCCCGCATCTCGCCGGCATCGTCTGCGTCGGCACGCCCGGCGGCGGCCACGACAGCAGCGACGATCCCCTGGTCGCCCGGCTTTACGAACGGCTGAGCGCCGAGGGCGTGAAACTCACCATCCGGCGCGGCACGCTACGCATGGCGCTCCACCTCTACAACACAGAGGAAGACGTCGACCGGGTATTGGAACTCGCCGCCGGGGTATAGCCCTGATCGATTCAGACAAAGACCATGTCGGTCGCCGCGACCGCGTCGCCTTGCGCCTCGGCGATCGCGGCGGTCCCGGTGTGTCGACGCCCGGGTCGCGGGGCGGATGCGTTGGGTCGAAGACCAGCGCCGGCTCGGGCGCCGAGGCCGTGCACCGCGCCGGGGGGCAGGCCTACTTTTGCCGTGTTTTCAAGCCTCGTCGGTGAAAACCTCGTCATTTCCCGCGCCCCGGCGCCATCGGTGGGGCGCGATCGGGCCGCGCGGCATGCCCGCCCGGCACGAATTCCCTGGCCATGACATGGCACCCGGCGTGGCCCGGCGCAAGGCGGGCGCGCGGGCCGCGGCCGGGCGCGCCGGGGACCCGGCCCGGGGCGCGAAAACCCACCGGATTACGCCCTTTGTCCGCGGCGGCGGACGCGACCGGAGCCGCGGAGCCGGGCGCCGGGCGGGGCTCGGACGGGGCGGCGCGCGCGCCGGCGCCTTGGCAGGCGCGACGGGGCGGCGGGTCCGGGGCGAGCCGCCGGCGGGGGCCGGGGGAGCGATTTCGGGGCCCGTCCGCGGTCCATTTGGCGTAGGCCTCGGGTAGGCCTCGGGTAGGCCTGGACATGGCCCGACCCCAGCCTCGCGCCGCCCTGATTTTCCGCTCCCGCCCGGGGCATCGCGCGGGGCGGGGCCGGCGTTTCGCGCGGCGAATTTCGTTCGACGGGGCGCGACACCGCCGACGGGCGGCCGCCGCGCGGAAGCGGAAAGGCCTCGCCGTGACGTCACCCGTGGTGGCGGCGGCGCGGCGGCGGGCGCGGCGCGCCCGTGCCGGCGACCGACGAGGGGTTGGACCCCCGGTCATATCCCTCCGGGGGAGCCACATGGTCCGATGCAACCGAATTGGAGACGGCGGGCACGAGAGGTTCTCCGGGGCCTCGCGAGACGCCAGGGACCATCGCCGGGCCGGCAAGGGGCCGAGGGGAGACGTGGGCTTGATCCCGATGGGCGAGGGGTGCGCGCCCGACCGGCCGTAACCGAAACCACGAGAACCATGGAAGGCGACGCCGCGGCGGAGGACCAACAAAACCACATGGAACCGCCGGCACGGGGCCGGCGGAAAGGGAAGACGATTGGGACCGCAAGCTATCGCCTAATACCGACCTGTGTTGAGTGCAACTCATCGCGGGTCGGCAAGCGCGACCGCGCGCCCGAGCTTATACGAGGAAAAGCCCGCGTGGCGTCTGAACGCCAGACAATCCACAATGAGTCCCTCTCATTGCGGGTTGGTATAATGGGTGACCCCTTGGTTGCGAAGCGATCTCGACATTGCGCGGTGATGCCCCGGGAAAATTCAACATTCAAGACCTGACCCATCACTCGGCTCACGTTGTAGGCGGCGCTGCAAAAATGCTCCACGCGAGGCGGCCGGGTAGTCCGGTTGCGGCGGCGCGAAGATGCGCCAGTGATCGTCCCCTGTTGTTAGCGACGGGGGGCAGGAGATGTATGGCGTGGAGTTGTATGCGCAGGTTCGGCTGGCAGTTGTCGATGAGGGGCTGAGCCACCGTGAGGCGGCGCGGCGGTTTGGCATCGACCGCCGGACGGTGAAGAAGATGCTGAGCTACTCGGCGCCGCCGGGGTATCGGCGGACGATGCCGGTGAGACGGCCGAAGCTGGAAGAGTTCACGGCGGTCATCGACGCGATCCTGTCGGCGGACCGGGATGTGCCGCGCAAGCAGCGGCACACGGCACAACGGATCTTCGAGCGGCTTCGGGACGAGCACGGCTTCACCGGCGGCTACACCATCGTGAAGGACTACGTCCGCGCTCAGCGGCAGTCGACACGCGAAGCCTTCGTGCCGCTGCATCACCCGCCGGGCCATGCCCAGGCAGACTTTGGCCAAGCGGTGGTCGATCTGCGTGGCAAGCGGGAGAAGGTCCACTTCTTCTGCTTTATCTTGCCCCATTCGAACGCCTGGTTCGTGAAGGCCTACCTGCGGGAGACGACGGAGGCTTTCCTGGACGGGCACGTCAGCGCCTTCGCCTTCTTCGGCGGGATCCCTCGATCGATCCTGTACGACAACACGACGCTGGCGGTGGCGCGGATCATGGGCGACGGCGAGCGCCGCCGCACCCAGGCCTTCTCGCATCTGCAGTCGCACTATCTGTTCCGCGACCGCTTCGGCCGGCCCGGCAAGGGCAACGACAAAGGGAAGGTCGAGGCGCTGGTGAAGACGGCGCGGCGCAAGTTCTTCGTGCCGATCCCAAAGGTGCGGGACCTGGACGCCCTGAACGAACAGCTGATGGCGGGTTGCCTGGCGCGTCTCGACGCCCTGGAGGAAGGCGAGAAGGCAACGGCGCTGCTGGCCGACCTCGAGGCTTTGCGCGATCTACCGGCCGTCCCCTTCGAGGCTTGTGAGCAACATCCCGGGCAGGTCTCCTCGATGGCCTTGGTGCGCTACCGGCTGGTGGATTACTCGGCGCCGACGGTCCACGCCTACAAGGACGTGATGGTCAAGGGCTATGTCGACCGGGTCGAGATCACTCTCGGCGCCGAGATCATCGCCCGTCATCCCCGCTCCTATGTGCGTGGCGACGTGGTCTACGACCCGCTGCACTATCTGTCTTTGCTGGAGAAGAAGCCGGGTGCCCTGGATCAAGCGGCCCCGCTGCTGGGGTGGAAGCTGGATCCCGCCTTCGACGAGCTGCGCCATCTCCTCGAAGCCCGCTTCGGCCATCGCGGCAAGCGGGAGTACATCCAGGTGCTGCGCCTGTTGGAGGACTTCCCCGAGAGCCAGGTGAGGGTGGCGGTGCGCGAGGCGGTGAAGCGGCGCCTGGTCGGCTTCGATGCCGTCAAGCATCTGCTCCTGGCCCGGATCGAGAGGCGACCGGCCCACCTGGACTTCTCTCGCTATCCTCACCTCCCCCAGCCCTTTGTCGCCGCGACACGGATCGCCGATTACGCAACCTTGCTGGCGGGAGGCGCCGGACATGGCTGAAGCCCCACGCCTCCTGCTCGATCACCAACTGAAGAGCCTGAAGCTGCCGACCGTCCTGCGCGAGTACGACAAGCAGGCGCGGATCGCGGCCGGCGACGGCGTCGACCATGTCGGCTATCTCGCCCGGCTGACCGAGCTGGAGCTGATCGACCGAGAGCGCCGGTTGGTCGAGCGGCGCATCAAGCAAGCCAGGTTCCCCATCGTCAAACAGCTCGAGAGCTTCGACTTCAAGGCCGTGCCGGAACTCAACAAGATGCTGGTGCTGGACCTGGCCCGGGGCGAGTACGTCGCGCGGCGGGAGAACGTGATCCTGCTCGGCCCCTCCGGTGTCGGCAAAACCCACATCGCGCTCGCCCTCGGACTGGCCGCCTGCCAGAAGGGCCTGAGCGTCCGCTTCACCACCGCTTCCCAGCTGGTGCATGAGCTGATGGAGGCCCGCGACGAGAAGAGGCTGCTCCGCCTCCAGGCCCAGCTCGCCAAGGTCAATCTCCTGATCGTCGACGAGCTCGGATACGTCCCGCTGTCGCAGACCGGGAGTGAGCTGCTGTTCGAGATCTTCAGCCAGCGCTACGAGCGCGGCGCCACCATCGTCACCTCAAACTTGCCCTTCCAGGAATGGACCTCCGTCTTCGCCAGCGAACGCCTCACCGGCGCGCTGCTCGACCGGATCACCCACCATGTCCATATCCTGGAGATGAACGCAGAAAGCTACCGGCTCAAGCAGAGCCGATCGCGACGACGACACCCTTCCCAATAATCTCGCTTCCTCCCCCGCTTGCCCACGTGGGTCCACAGGAACCTCCCACGCGCGGGCCGCCGATTGCCCATTGAAAGGCACGTCGCCCCGCGCGCGGGTCCCTCCTATGGACTACGTGGACAAGCTGCCACCGAGCCACTGGTACATTGTTACGCCGCCGCCCTGGCCCATATTCCGGCCGCCGTTGACAGCAGGCCTACGGTAGAAAATCGTCAGTACGAAAGACAATGACATTGTCGCGACGCATCGATGATCGCCGTGAACGGACCCGCAAAACCTGGACAACCGAGGATGAACAATCCAGGCCGAGGTTGCATCACTAGGTTTTCCGGATAAAATCCTGGATTATGGCTCTTCCGCCCAGCGTCGGGCGGGATCGGGTTGGCGGCGCGGCATATCGTAATTTACCGATGCGGACTGCAAATGCGCATACTCATAATAAATCCACGATTTTGGCCAGATACCTCGCCGTACGCGATGATGTTGCGTTCCTTTGGGGAATATCTGGTAAAACGCGGTCGCCACGTCCAGGTCGTTACGGAGCGACCAATCAACCGGGATGAATTCAAAATCCCAGCGTCGCCGAGCCGGGAAACCGTTGCCGGCATGGACGTGCTTCGCCTAAGGCGTCTGCCATTTACTGCGAGCAATCGCGGAGTGCGGTTACTCGATAGACTCCCATTTGCGCCACGCGTGGTGTTCATGGGTTTGAGGCTCCGCATACGGGGCGTGCGCTACGATTTTGTATGGGCCGCAACGACCCCTCCTATCGTCAACGGCTTGGCGGCACTAGCGGTGTCCCGGTTGCGCGGCGCTCGGTTGGTCTATCACGTTCAAGACATTATTCCGGAACTGGGCGTTCATTCCGGCCACTGGAAAGAGGGTTCCTTGCTCTACCGCCTGCTATTCGCGATGGACAACTTCACGTCGCGACACGCTCGCGTTTGTATCGACTTTCCGAAGATATGCGAACGACCCTGCTTATTCGCGGGCTGCCGCCGGAGAAAATCGTTACGATTAGAAATTTCATGCCAGGCGAGTTCACCTGGCGGGACCGGCGCCCCATACGCAACAACTTGGACAAGAGCTCGAAAGTATTCCGTGTTATCTACGCTGGGAAAATCAGTCGCTTTCAAGGCCTTGAAACAATGGTCCACGCTGCCCGCTTGCTGGAGCGGGAAGCACCGGAGGTCGAATTCGTCACCCTCGGCGAGGGTGTCGCATTGCCGAACTTGAAGAGGTTGGCCGCGGGCTTGAGCAACATTCGATTTGTACCCCATATGGCTTTCGAGGCGGCAAGTGTGTTGATTGCCACGGCCGATCTTGGGCTCGTATCGGTTCGACCGGGCATTTATCGGGCTGCCTATCCGAGCAAAACGCTTACATATCTCGCGCTCGGTGTGCCGCTGTTGGCGGTTGTCGACTCGGAGAGCGCGTTGGCTCGAATGGTCCGGAGAGACGAGGTCGGTATTGTCGTCGAGGGATGGAGCGGTCGTGCTATCGCGGACGCGGTCCTCGCGGCACGCCGCGTCCCGGTGGAGCATTGGCGCGCAAAAGCGGAACTCGTTCACCGGCCCGACTTTTCGACCACCGCCCTGCTGAGGCAGTGGGATGGCGTGGTTGAACGCTTGGCTTGATGGGGACCAACCCGAGTAGAGCAATGTCGCCCGTGGGCGCGAAGCCTCCGGTTTTCCGGGAGACGTCCACGAAGCGGAAACTCGTCGTTCTTGTCATGCGCCTCGGCAATCCGATCGAGCCCCATGTGCGGGCGGTGCTCGGTGCGTTTGTGGTTTATCGCCCTGGTTGCGCGACGGTCAACTCCAGGGCGGGGGACTCCGTGATTCTCTGTGTAACGGGCGCCATCGGGCATCGTTTTCCGGGCGAAGCCGTCATGGACCGAGGCGTACGAACAGTGACGCTGGCACCGCATCTCGACCGAGCCGCGACTAACCGCTACCACGGGAGACTGGAATCCGCCACAGGGCGACGGTCGCCAGAACACCGATGCCCATGGCACTCGCGACGATCAAAGCGACCCAGGGCGCCGACACGCGCAACAGCAACCAGCCTGCCCCGACACTGGCTGCCATTACCGCTCCCGCTACCAGGTCCACCTGCAATGCGGTCCAACCGATACTTTGTAGCCGAAGCGCGAAGTGATCGGAACTGCCGCGCCAGAATGGCAGCCCATGTGAGATTCGAGCGAGCGAGACGAGCGCTAGCTCGAAGAGTGGAACGCCGGACCACAAGACCAGAGCCGGTAATATCAAGGCACCCGCGTCTAGGGTCGCCGCGGCTTCAAGACCGAGAAACGCCGCGCAAAAACCAAGCAGGTGGCTGCCGGCATCGCCGAGAAAAATCGATGCGCGCGGCAAATTAAAGGGCAAGAAACCAAGGACCGCCGCCGCGAGAATCAATCCGAATACGGTAGCGACATCCGTCATCAGAGCCCAAGCCGCGCCGGCCGCGAGGCAAATGGCGCCGAGCAGGCCATCGCAGACATCCGTGACATTGTAGGCGTTTACAAGAACGAGCAACCATATCGCCGCCAGTACGATGTCGAGGATCTGGATCCCCGTCAGTCGGCCGGAGAAAGTGGCGGCGGCGGAAAGCGCCAGCACTGATTGGAGGGACAGCTTTGAGAGAGGCCGGAAGACCAGGATATCGTCGGCCAGCCCCAAGACCGTGAACGCCGAGGCCATGGCCACAAACGAGAACGGATACTCCTCGATGCTTCCCAAGATCCAAGCGAGGGTAACTCCCGCGGACAGGCCCGCCAGCAGACCGACACCGCCGAGCAGGGCGGTCGAGTGCCGATGCTGAGGCACGATGAGACCCGGTGCGCTTAGAATAGCCAAACGGTGCGCCGCGCGACGCATCGCGCGGGTGCCGAGCCAAGCGGCCAGGCAGCTTCCGATGAAGATGGCAATCAGGGTAATCATCTGGTGATGTCTCGCCAGAATTATGCCTCCGCCCAGGCAATTCTCGACGGCGGCGCTTGCCCAAGTTCGGCGGCTCGCGCCGCTCCCCACTCGAATCCGTCGCGCATGACTCCAGCCATGCCGCTGTACTCCCAATGGCCGAAGCGGCCGAGTGGCGTGACGCCGTTTGCCCGAAGGAACGCGCGCGCCTCGGCGATCACGTCGAAGTCCTCGAGCCGAAATGCGACGTATGCGGGATCGACGATGCGCGTCGTGGCGGCGACGAGTTCATCGGCCGCGCCCAACGCCCCGACTCGGTGCGCGTCGGCAACGACGCGTTCCGTCATTGCCATGAGGTCGGGTACCGGGGCTTCACCCCTCTCCGTGATTTCGGCGGGGATGTCCCGGGCTCTGTTGAAAAGCTGAAGTAGGCGTCGTCCGCCTGGAGCCGCTAGGCTCTGGGTGCTGATTCCATCAAGGAGAACGACGCCATGACCAAGACTACACGCAACGACCGTTCCTCGGAACCATCCTGTCGGCTCTTGCCATCGATGCCGGAGGCCTTCGACGATCCGCGCATGAGCGTCGATCGCTTCTGCCTTTTGGCGGGCCTCGAGTCTTTGAACGAGATGATGTCGGCGGACGCGGAAGCCTTGTGCGGTTCGCGCCACGCCGGCTCGGGCGAGCGCAAGGGCCATCGATGGGGCACGACCCGGAGCGAGATCGCCTACCACGGCGGCAAAGTGAAGGTCGAGCGCCCTCGGGTGGGGGACTTCGCGGGTCGGGAGATGAGCCTGCCGAGTTGGGAGCTGCTGTCGGAACCCGAACTCTTGCAAGCCTGGGCGATGAATCTGATGGTGATCAACGTCTCGACCCGCAAGTATGCCCGCGCGGTGCGCCTGCCGGACGATGCGGGCGGCGATCTGCCGGCGGCATCGGGTGACGCAACCTCGAAGTCGGCAGTCTCGCGCCGTTTCGTGGCGTTGACGCGAAGCAAGCTGAAGGCCTGGCTGGCGAGCCCGCTCGACGATCTCGATCTCGTGGTGCTCCAGATCGACGGGCTCCATGTCGGCGACCACCTGATGGTGGCGGCGATCGGCATCGACACCGGCGGCGCGAAGCACGTGCTGGGCCTGGCCGAGGGCGCGACGGAGAACGCGGCCACGGTGCAAGCCATGCTCGACAACCTGATCGAGCGCGGTCTCGATCCCGAACGGCCTCGGCTCTACATCGTCGACGGCGCCAAGGCGCTCTCGAAGGCGATCCGGCGGACCTTCGGGCGGGCGGCGGCCCTCCAGCGCTGCCAGGTGCACAAGGGGCGCAACATCACGGACCGGCTGGACGAGAGCCTCCATGCCGGCGTCAGGAAGGTCTTGCGGCAGGCCTGGCAGCAGGACGACGCGGCCAAGGCCGAACGGCTCTTGCGCAACCTCGCCCGCCGTCTGGAGCATGACGCACCCGGCGTCTCGGGCTCGATCCTGGAGGGCCTGGACGAGATCCTGACCGTGATCCGGCTCGGCCTCCCGCCGCAACTTCGACGCTCGCTGGCTTGCACCAACGCCATCGAGAACGCGATCGGCACCGTCCGGACGGTGCAGCGGAACGTCAAGCGCTGGCGCAACGCCGAGATGGCGCTGCGTTGGACCGCCGCCGGCCTCTTGGAGGCGCAAAAGACCTTCCGCCGCCTCAAGGCCTACCGCCAGCTCCCCATCCTCGACGCCGCCCTGCGGGAGGCGGTGAGAAAGGCCGGAGCAAAGTCCGTCATTGAAGACATCGAGGTGGCCGCGTAGCCTCTCGATCAGACGATGCCTATCTCGCACTTTTCAACATTGGGTGGGACATCACCCCCGCCATGGCGGCTTGCACACAGGGGGGCCTTAGAACGCTGCCTTGAATAAATCGAACGGCATTATGTTTCGGCAAGTTCTCTGTCCGGCCCTGGGAGAGGTCGTCGAGTACCACGACCTTCGCGCCGAGCTCGCACAATCGTTTCGTCAGTGCTTGGCCAAAGAAACCCGCTCCTCCAGTCACCAGGACCCTCCGATCAGAGAGGCGGGAAGATCGGTTTGCAAGAGTCATGAATCACTATAGGCGGACAGCCCACCGGAACGCAAAACCCGCGGGCACTTGAAATTGCGTTCGACACTCTCGATTGTGACGTCCCAGGGCATGGTGTGGGAGCCGTGGGTAACTGGCTTGGCGAAGCGACCGCCACGAGTCTGGCGTAGCCAAGCCAGTTATCCACGGCGGGCGTCCATCGGGTTGGGGGTCAAGTCTGGTGGTCGCCCGGCCCCACGAACGGCTGAGCGCCAAGGGCGTGAAACTCACCATCCGGCGCGGCACGCCGCGCATGGCGCTCCACCTCCACAACACGGCGGGAGACGTCGACCGGGTATTGGAACTCGCCGCCGGGGAGTAGCCCCGATCGATCAGACGAAGACGATGTCGGTCGCCACGACCGCGTCGCCTTGCACCTCGGCGATCACGGTATATCCCGCCGTATTTACGTCGGGATCATAGATCAAATGGCTTCCGTCGAATATCACCGCGGACCCCGAGGATACGTTCGAGTTGGTGCCGTCGTAGGCCTGGGCAATGGTATCGAAGGCGGCCGCCGCGTCGAAGTTTGGTGAATCGAGCGCGAAATCGTCCGTGCCGGATACAAAGTCCATAACGCGATCCCGGAACAATTCGCTCGCGGCCACCGTTTCATTCGCGGTAATGATCGTTCCGTCCGAAAGGTCCAAGTAGAAGAAAGTATCGGCGCCGCTGTTCCCGGTCAGGTTATCCGGGCCCGCGCCACCGCGCAGGGTGTCGTCGCCCTCCATGCCAACTAGTATGTCGTCGCCGCCGCCGCCCTCGATCATATTGCCGCCGCTATCGCCGAACAGGGTATCCCGATGCGCACTGCCTTCCAGGTTCTCGATCAGCGAGAGAACATCGCCTTGCGCGTCCCCGCCGCTCACCGTCCCGTCACGAAGGTCGATCTTGACCCCCAGGGGCGACGTCGCGTAGCTGGCGAAGTCGTTTCCAACGCCGCCATTCAAGGTATCGCCGCCGGCGCCGCCAGACAGATGGTCGTCGCCCTGGTCGCCGCGCAAACTGTCACTGCCGGTGCCGCCGGAAATCGCGTTGGCGCCGCCGTCGCCGTCCAGGCGGTCCGCGTGGACGCTCCCCACCAGGTTCTCGATTCCCGTCAAGCTGTCACCCGCCGCGTCGCCGCCGGCGCCCGTGCCGGTGAACAGGCGGACATCGACGCCCACGGGCGAGGCCGAGTAGTCCGCCATGTCGGTCTCGCCGCCGCCGTACAGCGCGTCCGCCCCCGCGCCGCCGATCAGCGTGTCGTCGCCCGCGCCGCCCCGGAGCTCGTCCGCGCCCGTACCGCCCGCCAGCAGGTCGTCGCCGTTCGCGCCCCTGAGCGTGTCGTCGCCGCTCCCGCCCCGTATCTCGTTCGCCTCCACGCCGCCCTCGAGGCGATCGGTGAACGGGCTGCCCAGCAGATCCTCGATCCCCGTCAAGACGTCGCCCGCCGCATCGCCGCCCGATCCGGTGCCCGCCCACAGGCGGACGTCCACGCCGGATGGCGAGGCCGCATAGTCCGCGAGGTCCCGGCCGCCGCCGCCGGCGAGCGTATCCGCGCCGCCGCCACCAGCCAGCGTGTCGTCCCCCAGGTTCCCGGTCACATGGTCGCCGTCGCCGCCGCCGCTCAACAGGTCGTCGCCCGCCTCGCCCCGCAGCGTGTCCGAACCGGCCCCGCCCGAAATCGCGTTGTCGCCGCCGTCGCCGTCGAGCCGGTCCCCATGCGCGCTGCCTTCCAGATCCTCGATCAGCGAGAGAACGTCGCCTTGCGCATCCCCCCCGCTCGCCGTCCCGAGATGAAGGCGGATGTCGACACCCGCCGGCGACGTCGTGTAGCCGGCGAGGTCCACCCCGTCGCCGCCGTTCAAGGTATCGGCGCCGGCGTCGCCGAACAGGCTGTCGTTGCCACTATCACCCTCGAGGACATCGTTGCCCAGCCCGCCGCGCAGAGTATCCGGGCCGTCAGTCGCGCCGGGAAATTTCCCTTGTTGCCCATCACCCGTCAGGGTGTCGTCGCCGGGGCCACCAACCAGGCTGTCCCAGCCGTTCCCACCCACCAATTGGTCCGAGCCCGCCCCGCCCAAGAGCGTGTCGTCGTTTCCTTGGCCCTCCAATATGTCGGGGCCGTCGCCGCCATCGAGTAGATCATGGCTCAATTCGTGAATTGTATGCGTCACCTTGTTACGGCGGCGGCGAGGCAGGCTCGGTCATTGGCGCCGGGGGCGAGGCCGACGAGGTGGAACCAGCTCAGGTAGTTGTCCAGATAGCGGGTGGCGATGTCGCGGCGGGGACGCAGGAAGTCCTTCAACCGGCTGTGGCGGCTGTTCACCGTCTGCACATGCAGATCGCCCCGAACCCGTTCCCCCATCGAGCGGTTGAGTGCTTCGTGGCTCACCCCGAGCGCGGCGGCGCAAGGTGGATAGCTCGCGCCACCGTCGGAGACCAGCAGGGCGTCCTTCGCGACCACCGGGTCGAGAGCAGCCGTGAGCGCCGCCGCGTCGACCCTGGGCAGCACCGCGCTCACCGTCGTCCCGCTCCGGTCCGCCGCCATGAGAACCGGCACCTGCTCGCGCGAGAGGCCGCGCTTCTTCGCCTTGCCGCCCCGCCGCCGTGCCTTGCGTCCCAGCCCGCGCGCGCCCTTCCGGCTCTCCAGGACGTAGGTCTCGTCCGCTTCCACGATCCCCTTGAGCACCTCCGAATCGCTCCGCGCCGCCGCCAGAAACCGGTGACGCCAGCGGAACGCCGTGCTCACCGCCACGTCGCAGCGCGCCGCCGAGGCCTTCACCGTCTCCCCCTCCGCCAGCGACGCCCCGAACGACAGCCAGCGTTCCTTGTGGTGCAGGCCCGACAGCGGCGTACCGGTCAGCGCGTTGAAGGTCCTGCCGCAGCCCTTGCACTGGTAGCGCCGCAGACCCCGCGCCATACCGCGCGAAACCGCCCCTTCGCTCGCGTAGTGCGGACAGCGCCGGGCCTCGTCCACACCAAGCTCGATCGCGGCCTTCGATGCCTCGCCTTCGCTCCGGCCCGACAGCACCGCGAGCGCCTCGTGCCGCTGCACGCGCGTCAGCCCGCGCGCCGCCGAAAGCCACACCTGGAAACCCTTGCCGTCCATGACCCAACCTCCTGACGTTCCGGGCATTCTATCACAAATGCATACGTTTCACGAATTGAGCCTAGATCATTGTCTTCCGCTCCGCGCAGAGTGTCCGCGCCGCCGCCGCCGAAGATCTCGTTTGCCTCGGCGTTGCCACGGAAGAAGTCTCCAAATGCACTGCCCTCGATAACCTCGATAGAGATCAGACTATCGCCGGGGCTCGTCGCGAATCTCGATCCATCGCCGAGTTTCGCGATAACGCCGGTCGGGGAGGCCGCGTAACTCACCATGTCCTTGCCGCCCGCGCCATCGATTCTATCTTTGCCAGCGCTTCCGATAATCACATTCGCCGCATTGTCGCCCTCCAGGGTGTCGTCGTACGCACTGCCTCTGATGTTCTCGAAGCCCGTCACGCTGTTGCCTGCCGCATCGGCGATCGAGCCAATGCCGGTCAGCAGACTGAACACCACGCCCTTGGGCGAGGTCTCGTAGCTCAACAGATCCGTTCCGCCGCCGCCGTCCAACACCTCCGCGCCCGGGCCGCCGATCAGCGTGTCGTTGTCGGCGCCGCCATGGATCTCGTCCACGCCCCCGCCGCCGACAAGCAGGTCGTCGCCGTTCGATCCCCGCAGCGTGTCATGCCCGAGCCCACCTCGTATCTCGTTCGCCCCGATGTCCCCTTCCAGCCGGTCCGCGTGCGCGCTGCCTTCCAGGTTCTCTATGTTCGTCACGACATCGCCGGTCGCGTGACCGCCGTTCGCCGTGCCGGCGCCCAGATCGATGACGACGCCGGCCGACGAGTTCGCGTAGCTGGCCAGGTCGGTGCCGGTGCCGCCGTTCAGTACGTCCGCGCTTCCGCCACCCATAAGCGTATCGTCGCCCGCCCCGCCCCGGATCAGGTTCGCGCCGGCGCCGCCGGTCAGCAGGTCGTCGCCGTTCGATCCCCGCAGGGTGTCGTTTCCCGCGCCACCGGCCATGACGTTCGCGCCGCTGTCGCCTTCCAGGCGGTCCGCGTGCGCGCCGCCGACGAGGTTCTCGATGTTCGTCAAGCTGTCGCCGGCCGCGTCACCACCCGAGGCCGTGCCGAGCCACAGACGGATATCAATGCCCGCGGACGAGCCGGCGTAGCTCGCGGTATCCGTCTCGCCGCCGCCGTCCAGCACGTCGGCGCCCGCGCCCCCGATCAGCAGATCGTCCTCCGTGCCGCCACCCAGCGTGTCGGCCCGCGCGCCGCCGATCAGCGTATCGTCGTCCGCCCCGCCCCGGATCAAGTTCGCGCCGGCGCCGCCGGTGAGCAGATCGTCGCCGTTCGCTCCCCGCAGCGTGTCGTTTCCAGCACCTCCCGTAATGATGTTCGCCCCGACGTCACCTTCCAGGCGGTCCGTGTGCGCGCTGCCGATGAGGTTCTCGATCCCCGTCAAGCTATCGCCGGCCGCGTCGCCACCGGCACCCGTGCCGAGATGCAAACGTACGTCGACGCCGGCGGACGAGGTCGCGTAACTCGCCAAGTCCACGCCGGGGCCGCCGTTCAAGACGTCCGGGCGGGCGCCGCCGATCAGCGTGTCGTCGCCCGCGTTGCCTAGAAGGCTGTCCGCGCCGCCGCCGCCGGTCAGCAGATCGTCGCCCAGATCGCCGCGCAGGGTATCCGAGCCCGTGCCGCCGGTGAGCTCGTTCGCGCCGGCGTCGCCGTCCAGGCGGTCCGCGTGGGCGCTGCCGACGAAGTTCTCGATGTTCGTCAAGCTATCGCCGGCCGCATCGCCGCCCGAGGCCGTGCCGAGATGCAAACGTATGTCGATACCAGAGGACGAGGCCGCGTAACTCACCAGGTCCGTGCCGAAGCCGCCGTTCACCACATCCGCGCCCGCGCCGCCCACCAGCGTGTCGTCGCCCGCGTTGCCGGTCAGGCTGTCCGGGCCGGAGCCGCCGATCAGCAGGTCGTCGCCGCCCGCTCCCCGCAGCGTGTCCGCGCCCGCGCCGCCGGTGATCCGTTTCGCGCCGCCATCGCCGTCCAGACGGTCGGCGTGATCGCCGCCCTCCAGGTTCTCGATCCCCGTCAAGCTGTCGCCGGCCGCATGCTCACCCGAGGCCGTGCCGGGCCCCAGACGGACGTCGACACCGGCGGACGAGGCCGCGTAGCTCGCCAGGTCCCCGCCGACGCCGCCGTTCAGCAGATCCGCGCCCGCGCCGCCCACCAGCGTGTCGTCGCCCGCGTTGCCGAACAGCCAGTCGTTGCCGACACCACCCAGAATGGAATCGTTGCCCCCAAACCCCTTGAGGGTGTCGTTCCCGCCGAGGCCACCGAGGGTATCGTTTCCCGAGGTGCCGAGAATCGTGTCGTCGCCCGAGCTTCCCGTAATGGCTAATCCAGACATCGAGAGCCTCGCCTCGCAACCACCTATCTATCGATCATAGCCGATATCGGCATGAGCCTCGCATCACGTCGAGGCGCGGCCATGGAGATGCGTGATCATGCCGTCGTGCTCAATGCTAAGTGTATATATGGGGGAAGCTGAATATTTGTAAAGGGATAACCGTCGGTGGCGGTGAGCTTTCCAGGCATGGGGACTCTACCGCTCTTCGATCAAACGAAGGACACATCGGTGGACGCGACGGGGTCGCCGTCGACCTGGGCGACAACCGTGTAGCCCGGGGCGGCGACGTCGGGGTCGTAGAGCAAATGCGTGCCGTCGAAGATCAATGCGGATCCCGAGGATAGGGTCGAGTTGGTTCCGTCGTAGGGCTGCGCGATGGTTTCAAAGGCGGCCAGGGCGTCGTAGTTCGATGAATCGAGTGCGAAACCGTCCAAGCCGGATACAAAGTCCGTTACCCGATCCGTATTCAGGCCGCTCGCCACCACCGTTTCGTTCGCGGTGACGACCGTTCCGTCGGAAAGGTCAATGTAGAAAAATGTATCCTCGCCGCCATTTCCGGTCAGGCTATCGTTGCCCACGCCGCCCACCAGCGTGTCGTCGTCCGCGCCGCCTAGAAGGCTATCCGCGCCGCCGCCGCCGGTCAGCAGATCGTCGCCCTGATACCCACGCAAGGTATCCGAGCTCGTGCCGCCGGTGATCTCGTTCGCGCCGGCGTCGCCGTCCAGGCGGTCGGCAAAGGCGCTGCCCTCCAGGTTCTCGATGTTCATCAAGCTATCGCCGGCCGCATGGCCACCCGAGGCCGTGCCGAGATGCAAACGCACGTCGACACCGGCGGACGAGGTCGCGAAGCTCGCGAAATCCGTGCCGAAGCCGCCATTCACCACATCCGCGCCCGGGCCGCCGACCAGCGTGTCGTCGCCCGCGTTGCCGATCAGGCTGTCCGCGCCGGAGCCGCCGAAGAGCAGGTCGTCGCCCAGAGCGCCGTGAAGCGTATCCGCGCCCGCCCGGCCGATGATCCGGTTCGCGCCGCCATCGCCGTCCAGACGGTCGGCAAAGGCGCTGCCCTCCAGGTTCTCGATGTTCGTCAAGCTATCGCCGGCCGCATCGCCACCCGCGGCCGTGCCGGCCCCCAGACGGACGTCGACACCGGCGGGCGACGCGGCATAATTCGCCAGGTCGGTGCCGGAGCCGCCATTCAGCACATCCTTGCCCATGCCGCCCTCCAGCGTGTCGTCGCCCAGATTGCCGATCAGGCTGTCCCGGCCGGAGCCGCCGATGAGCAGGTCGTCGCCCAGAGCGCCGCGCAGGGTATCCGGGCCCCCGCGGCCGTTGATCTGGTTGGCGCCGCCGTCGCCGTCCAGACGATCGGCGGGCGCGCCGCCCTCCAGGTTCTCGATGCCCGTCAAGGTATCGCCAGTCGCGTCACCACCCGTGGCCGTGCCGGCCCCCAAACGGACATCCACGCCGGCCGACGAGGTCGCATAACTTGCCAGGTCCGTGCCGGAGCCGCCGTCGATGAAATCATTGCCCTCTAATCCTCGGAGAGTGTCCGAACCCTTGCCGCCATGGATTTCGTTTGCCCCGGAGTCACCTTCGAGCAGATCTGCATATCCGCTGCCCTCGAGGTTCTCGATGTCCGTAATTCTATCGCCACTCGCATCGCCACCCCCGCCCAAGCCATTCAGCAGGCTGAAATCGACACCGGCGGGCGAGGTCGCATAACTCGCCAGGTCCGTGCCGGAGCCGCCATTCAGCCGATCCGGGCCCGCGCCGCCCGCCAGCGTGTCGTCGCCCGCGCCGCCCATGATCTCGTGCCCGAAGTTGCCGCCCGGTCCCCGCAGGCTGTCGTCGTACGCGCTGCCCTCCAGGTTCTCGATGTTCGTCAGGGTATCGCCAGTAGCATCGCCGCCCGACGCCGTGCCGGTCGACAAATCGATGACCACGCCGGCCGGCGACGTTGCATAACTCGCCAGGTCGGTGTTGCGGCCGCCGTTCAGCACATCCGCGCCCGCGCCGCCCACCAGCGTGTCGGTGCCCAGATTGCCGATCAGGCTGTCTCGGCCGGAGCCGCCCACCAGCCTGTCGTCGCCCAGACCTCCGTGAAGGGTATCCGCGCCCGCGCCGCCGTCGAGCCGGTTCGCGCGATCGTCGCCGTCCAGTCGGTCCGCGTAGGCGCTGCCCTCCAGGTTCTCGATGTCCGTCAAGATATCGCCGGTCGCATCGCCACCCGCGGCCGTGCCGGCCTCCAGACGGACGTCCACGCCAGCGGGCGAGGTCGTATAACTCGCCGTGTCCGTCAAGCGGCCGCCGTCGAGCCGGTCCGCGCCCGCGCCGCCCACCAGCTTGTCGTTGCCCACATCGCCGGACAGGCTGTCCCGGCCGGAGCCGCCGATGAGCAGATCGCCGCCGTCGTGTCCACGCAGGCGGTCGTTTCCCGCGCCACCCGTAATGATGTTCGGGCCGTTGCCGCCTTGCAGGGTGTCACCGAACGCGCTGCCTTCGAGATTCTCGATGCCCGTCAAACTATCGCCCGTCGCGTCGCCACGCGAGCCCATGCCGGCCCCCAGACCGACATCGACGCCCGCCGACGAGCCCGCGTAGCTCGCCGTGTCCGTCCCCAAGCCGCCGTTCAGCACGTCGGCGCCCGCGCCGCCGATCAGCAGATCGTCCTCCGTGCCGCCCTCCAGCGTGTCGGCCCCGGCGGCGCCGATCGGCGTATCGTCGTCCGCCCCGCCCCGGATCAAGTTCGCGCCGGCGCCGCCGGTCAGCAGGTCGTCGCCGTTCGATCCCCGCAGCGTGTCGTTTCCCGCACCTCCGGTAATGACGTTCGCGCCGCTGTCGCCTTCCAGGCGGTCCGTATGGGCGCTGCCGACGAGGTTCTCGATCCCCGTCAAGCTATCGCCGGCCGCGTCACCGCCCGAGGCCGTGCCGAGCCACAGACGGATATCAATGCCCGCGGACGAGCCGGCGTAGCTCGCCGTGTCCGTTTCGCTGCCGCCCTCCAGCACGTCGGCCCCGGCGCCGCCGATCAGCGTATCGTCGTCCGCCCCGCCCCGGATCAGGTTCGCGCCGGCGCCGCCGGTGAGCAGGTCGTCGCCGTTCGATCCCCGCAGCGTGTCGTTTCCAGCACCTCCCGTAATGACGTTCGCGCCGCTGTCGCCTTCCAGGCGGTCCGCATGGGCGCTGCCGATGAGGTTCTCGATCCCCGTCAAGCTGTCGCCGGCCGCGTCGCCGCCCGTGGCCGTGCCGAGATGCAAACGTATGTCGATACCGGCGGACGAGGCCGCGTAACTCGCCAGGTCCGTGCCCGAGCCGCCATTCAAGACGTCGCCGCCCACGCCGCCCACCAGCGCGTCGTTGCCCGAATTTCCGATCAGACTATCGTCGCCCAGGCCGCCGATCAGCAGATCGTTCCCGCCCAGCCCTTCGATCGTGTCGTTGCCGGTCCCCCCATCGATGGTGTCGTCGGCCGAGGTGCCCGACACCAGAACGTCGCCAGAGGTGAGCGCGAATGTCGTCGCGCCGGCCAGAAGCGTGCTCATGGCCCCGAGGCTCCCGAGTCTCCCAAAGCCCCCGAGGCCGATGAATCATGGGTCGATACGGAGTCGGTGGCGCCGGTGCCCGGTACCGTGCCCACCGGGTCCGAGCCCCCCGGCCCCGCCCGCTCGCCCCGGCATCGGGCCGCGCCGCGCCTTTCCGCGAGAAGAAATCGAACATGCTTCCAACCTCAATGAGACGGAGCCGCCAACGGATCGTAACATGGGCTGTTTTATAATCTTTTACAAATAAAGTGGTGTGCTCCTGTGGATATGCCCTCATCAAGCGACGGCGCCCGGAAGGACGACTTGGCCGCATGCCATCGGAACGCGGCGCGTGGCCAGCGCCTTCTATCCCACTCGGGCCAGCGATCCGCCGTCGACGGGCAGCGCCACGCCGGTGACGAAGCCGGCCTCGTCGGAGGCCAGATAGAGGGCGGCGTGGGCGACGTCCCAGCCGGTGCCCATCCGATTGCGCAGCGGCACCTTGGCGTCGCGCTCGGCGGCGATCTGGGCGCGCGGCTCGCCGGTGAGGGCGGCGCGGCGGTCGACCGCCATGGGGGTGTCCATCAGGCCCGGCAGGATCGCGTTGGCGCGCACGCCGACGTCGGCGTGTTGCAGCGCCAGCTGGCGGGTGAAGGTCACCATGGCGGCTTTGGAGGCGGTGTAGAGCACGGTCGGATGCCCGGTCCAGCCGACCGAGGCGGAGGAGACGTTGACGATGGCGCCGCCCGCCGCCGCCCGCATGATCGGCAGGGCGTGCTTGCAGGCATACATGGTGCCCAGCAGGTTGACGTTCATGATCCGCTGGAAGTTCTCGGCATCGACACCGTCGAGCGGGCAGTCCCCGCCCTCGACGCTGATGCCGACGTTGTTGTGCAGGATGTCGAGGGCGCCCCAGGCGGCGTGACAGTCCTGGATCACGCGGCCCACCGCCGCCTCGTCCGTGACGTCGGCGGAAAGCGCCATGGCGGTGCCGCCCTCGGCCTCGATCATCGCCACGGTCTCGGCGGCGGAGTCCAGGTGGCGGTCGACGCAGGCGAGCCTGGCGCCTTCGCGGGCGAAGAGGATGGCGGTGGCCCGGCCGTTGCCGATGGCGCTGCCGTCACCCGGTCCCTGACCGGCGCCCATGATGATCGCCACCTTGTTTTCGAGCCGCATTTATCGTTCCTCCCGTTTCAGCGCCGGGCGATCGTGCCCGCCGGATCGCTCGCCAGCAAGGCCTCGACCGCGGCACGACCCGGCAATCCCTCCGGCCCGTCGTGCCGGGCGCACGCCAGCGCGCCGGCCGCGGTGGCGAAGCGCATCGCCTCGGCCAGCGGGTATCGGCCAACAGGCCATCGAAGCCCGTGAGATTCTCTTCCAGCCCCGCCGCCGTCGCGTGGAGCCCGGGATCGCGGTAGTTGACGATCTGTCGCCCGCCCGCGTCATCGATCAGGACCGAGGTGAAGGGCGTGACCATGTCCCGAACCAGACGAAGCCGGCTGCAATCGACGCCGCGTGCTTCCAGCCGCGCCTCGATCATATGCCCCAGATCATCGTCGCCGATGCGGCCCGCCAGCGCCGCCTCGCCGCCGAGCGCGGCGACCGCCGCCGCCATTCGCGCGGCCCCGCCGACGTCGATCCGCGCGGCGCGCGCGCGGTACTTTTCCACCCGTCGCGGCAGCTCGTCGAGGGTCATGACGAAATCCGCGGCGACCAGGCCGAGACAGAGGACGCGGGCCACGGCGCGCTCAGCGCGGCTCGATCCGAAGGATGCGGCCGTCGCCCGAGTCGGTCAGCAGGTAGAGGTAACCGTCGGGCCCCTGGCGAACGTCGCGGATCCGCTCGTCCAGGTCTTGCAGGATCCGCTCCTCCGCCACGACCGTCTCGCCCTCGAGCGTCAGCCGCGCCACCAGCTGGTATTTCAGTGCGCCGACCAGCAGGTTGCCGCGCCACTTCGGGAACTTGTCGCCGGTGTAGAAGGCCATGCCGGAGGGCGCGATCGAGGGGTCCCAGTAGTGGACCGGCTGCTCCATCCCCGCCTTGTGGGTGCCTTCGCCGATCCGGCCGCCGGAGTAATGCCGGCCGTAGGCGATTACCGGCCAGCCGTAGTTGCGCCCGGCGAGCGGTACGTTCACTTCGTCGCCGCCTTGCGCGCCATGTTCATGGATCCAGAGTTTGCCGCTCACCGGATGCAGCGCCGCGCCCTGGGGGTTGCGGTGGCCGTAACTCCAGACTTCCGGCCGGCGGCCGGCGACGCCGACGAAGGGGTTGTCCTTCGGAACGCGTCCGTCGGCGTGGATGCGGATCACCTGGCCCCGATTGATGGTGAAGTCCTGGGCGCGGTTACGCTCCCCCCGCTCGCCGACGGTGATGAAGAGGGTGCCATCGCGCGCGAACACCAGGCGGGAGCCGAAGTGGCGGCCGCCGCCGCTCTTCGGCTGCTGGCGGAAGATGACGTCGAGATCGTTCAAACGCCCGGCGGCGAGGTCCAGTCGGGCCCGCGCGACCGCCGTCCCGGCCCCGCCCGGTCCCGGCTCGGCGAACGAGAGATAGATCCACCCGTTGGCGCCGAAGTCGGGATGGTGCGCCACGTCCAGCATGCCGCCCTGGCCAGAGGCCTCGACCCGGGGCACGCCGGCGAGCCGCGCGCCGAGCGTGCCGTCCCCGCCGACGACGCGGAGCGCGCCCTCCCGCTCGCTCACCAGCATCTCGCCCGACGGCAGGAAGGCGAAGCCCCAAGGGAATTCCAGGCCTTCGGCCACGGTGACGACGCGAAGCTCGTAATGTTCCGAGGAGAAACGCTGGCCGCTCGCGCCCGAGGCGACCAGCAGCAGGGCCGCCAGCGTCGCGAAGAGGGGCCGAAAGCTCATCACTCGTCGAGCGAACGGCGCAGGCGCCGCGTGGCATCGCGGTCGATCTCGCCCGCCGCGTCGACGACGACGCCGTAGCGTTCACGGGCTTCCGCGACGTCGATCAACTCGTCCAGGACATCCTCGGCAACGGCCTTTGGGTCGCGGCTCAGCGCTTCGCCGTGACCGGCGCCGCCCGGCAGCTCCAGCCGCAGCCGCTCACCGGGCGGCACCACCTGCATTCCCTTGGACCGGAGCCGGGTTCCCGAGACCAGGCCGATTCCCCCCACTTGGCCGTTGTTGCCGCCGTCGCGGCCGCGCGCCGGGTGCTCGATCCGGTCGAAGAAGGCGTTGATGCCGAAGGGCGCGTCGGTCGCGGAGCCGATTTCGATGATCTGGCCGAAGCCGCCCCGCGCGCGACCGGCGCCGGCGGAACCCTGGCGAAACTCCTTGCGCCAATAGATCACCGGCGCCACCGCCTCCACGGCCTCCACCGGGACCACGCGCACGCCGCTCGGAAAGGCCGTCGTGGACAGGCCGTCCTTGTCCGGCCGGGCGCCCATGCCGCCCGAGTTGAAGGTGAGCATTTCCCACACCCGGGGCTCGCCGTCGTGATCGAACTCGCCGCGCAGCATCGGTGTCCAGAGCATCGAGCCCTCGGCCGGCAGGCCGCCATCGATGGCCTGGTCCAGACAGCCGATGACGGCGTCGGGGCACATGTGACCGACCACCTGGCGCGCCGATACCGGGGCCGGACGCTGGGCATTCAATATGCAATTTTCCGGCGCCGAGACGGTGATCGTCGACATCGAGCCCTGGTTGTTCGGGATCTCGTTGCCGATGATGCAGCGCACGCCGAAACAGGTATAGGCCTCGGTGTAGTTCAGCACCACGTTGATGCCGTAGCTGCTGATCGGCGAGGTCCCGGAATAGTCGACGTGAACTCCATCATCGGCGATGGTGAGCGCGGCCTTGACGGTAACCGGCGCCTCGTAGCCGTCGAGCGTCAATTCGTTCCGGTAGGTGCCGTTCGGCAGCTTGGCGATCTCCGCCAGCATCGCGGCGCGCGAGTTTTCGATGATGTAGTCGGAAAGCGTATCGAGACTGTCGATCTCGAACTCCCCCATCATCGCCACCAGTCGCCTCGCGCCCTCCTCGCCGGCCGCGGCGCAGGAGAAGAGGTCGCCCTCGACCTGAAGCGGTTCGCGCGTGTTCGCGCGGATGATCCGCAGCAGGTCCTGGTTCATCTCGCCCCGCCGGGCGAGCGCCATGATCGGGATCGCCAGTCCTTCCTCGTAGACTTGCCGGCCGTCCGGACCCATGCCGCGGCCGCCGACGTCGACGACATGGATGGTGGCGGCGAAAAGGCCGACAGGCTCGCCGTCCCGGAAGGCCGGCGTCACTACCGTCACGTCGTGCAGATGGCCGGAGGTGAACCAGGGGTCGTTGGTGATGTAGCAGTCGCCCTCGGCCATCTCGTGAAGCGGGATTTCGCGAAGGAAATGCACCACCGCGTTGGCCATGGAGTTGACGTGTCCCGGCGTGCCCGTCACCGCCTGCGCCAGCATCCGTCCGGCGGAATCGAAGACGCCCGCCGAAAGGTCGCCGGACTCCCGCACCGTGGCGGAGAAGGCGGTGCGGATCAGCGTCTGCGCCTGTTCCTCGACCACGGCGATCAGGCGGTTCCACATGATCTGCATGTTGATCCGCGACAGGCCCGAGTTTTCTCGCATGGAGGTTCAGTCTCCGTTCTGGGCGACGGCCGCGTGCCGCCGCCGGCAATCGATGTAGCCGCGAGAATCGATTGTGGCATCGAAGAGATCGGAAAGCACCGTCGCCGTCTCCCGCTCGACGATCACCGCCGGCCCCCGGATGGTGGCGCCAGGCGACAGCCGCTCGCGCGCGTAGACGGGAATCTGGATCGTGTCGCCGCCGATTCCCTCGTAAACCATTCGCCCGCCGAGGGCCGACGCCTCGTGGCCCGCCGGCGCGGCCGGCGCGGGCTCGGGGGCCGAGGCCGCCGTCGAGACCAGCAGGGTCCAGGTCAGTATCTCGATATCGACGCCCGGCACGACGCGGCTGTAAAGCCGGGCATAGGCCTGCTCGAAGAGCTCGCGCAACAGTTCGCGGTCCGCCGTCGTCAGGTCTCTGGCGGGGACCTCGACGGGAATTTCATGGCCTTGGCCGAGATAGCGCATGAAGGCGATCCGCATCTCGGAGAGGGCCGCTTCGGGTGCGGCGCCCGAGACCACGGCCCTGGCCTCCCGCCGCATTTCCTCCAGCACCGCGTTCAGCGTCGCGGGGTCGAATTCGTTCAAGCGCTGATAGTTGGAGCGCACGATTTCGTAGGCCACGGGCGCTCGCAGAAAGCCGACGGCGGAGCCGACGCCCGCCGCCGTCGGCACGATGAAGCGGTCGATGCCCAGTTTTTCGGCCACGCGGGAGGCATGCACCGGCGCCGCGCCGCCGAAGGCGATCAGGGTGTAGGCGGCCGTGTCCTTGCCGCTTTCGATGCCGTGCACGCGCGCCGCGTTCGCCATGTTTTCGTCGACCATCTCCGCGACGGCGAAGGCGGCGAGGTCGGGCTCCAGCGCCAGCGGGTCGCCGATATTTCCGCGAATCACGTTCACCGCCGCGTCGCGGTCGAGGCGGATGTCGCCGCCGGCGAAATCGTCGGGATCCAGGCGGCCGAGCAGCAGGTCGGCGTCCGTCACGGTCGCATATGCGCCGCCCTGGCCGTAGCAGGCGGGGCCGGGCGCGGCGCCGGCGCTGTCGGGGCCGACGGCGATCCGGTTGAGCGTATCGACACGGGCGATCGAGCCGCCGCCGGCGCCGATTTCGACCATCTCGATCACCGGGATGCGCAGCGGCAGGCCGCTGCCCTTCTTGAATCGATAGACCCGGGCGACTTCGAAGGCGTGCGAGGTTTGCGGGCGGCTGTCGTCGATCAGGCAGATCTTGGCCGTGGTGCCCCCCATGTCGAAGGACAGGACCCGGTCGAGTTCGCATTCGGCCGCGACGTGGCTGGCGAAGATGGCGCCGCCGGCCGGTCCGCTTTCGACCAGACGCACGGGGAAACGGACGCTGGTCTCGACGGTGGCAAGGCCGCCGCCCGACAGCATCATCAACAGCGGACAGGCAAAACCCGCGCCGCGCAGCTCGGTGTCGAGATTGGCGAGATAGCCGGCCATCCTCGGTTGCACATAGGCGTTGGCGCAGGTGGTCGAGATCCGCTCGTATTCCCGCATTTCCGGCGAGACCTCGTGGCTGAGGCTGATCGCCACGTCGGGCAGCAGCGCGGCCAGAATGTCGCCGGCCCGGCGCTCATGATCGGGATTGACGTAGGCATGCAGAAAGCCGACCGCCACCGCCTCGGCGCCGTCGGCCAGCAGGCGGGGCGCCAGGGCCTCGACCGCCGCGGTATCGAGCGGCAGGCGAACGCCGCCCCGCGCGTCGATCCGTTCGCGAACCGTATAACGCCGGCGCCGGGGCACGAGCGGCGGCGGCATCTCCAGGTAGACGTCATACTGCTCGTAGCGGCTTTCGCTCCGCATCTCGATCGAATCGCGGAAGCCCTCCGTCGTCACCAGCGCCGTCTTGGCCCCCTTTCGCTCGATCAGCGCGTTGGTGGCGAGCGTCGTGCCGTGAATGACCACGCCGACCGTGTTCGCGGCGATGCCGGCCTCGGCGGTGATGGCCTCGATCGCCACCATCACGCCCAGCTCCGGCGCCTCCGTCGTGGTCAGCACCTTGGTGCTCCAGCGTCGGCCCGCCGCCTCCAGCGCGACATCGGTGAAGGTGCCGCCGATATCGACGCCGAGGCGGGCGGTATTGAACTCGCTCATTCGCTCCCCACTCCCATTGGCCCGAGGGCGCGCCATCTTGCCGATAATCCATTGTCCTCGCCAGTCTGTCGAGAACATTTCGAATTGACCGCTTTATGTACCATATGAATTGACCGCTTCTGTTGTGGTTGTTGGGCCTGTGGATAAGTGGGGCACCCGCCGTGGCGGGTTGTCCACTTATCCACAGGCCGGGCGCGCGTCGAAGCGGTTCACGCGGCCGCTCTGCTGTTCTTGGTTTCGTCGAGGACGGTGCCGTCGGCCTGATATCGGGCCAGCCGGCGCGGGCCGTGGAAGACCGCCAGGGTGCCGCCGGAGTATTCGTGGACCCGCACCGATGCCTTGACGTAATGGCGGCGGTGGCGATCCTCCGGGATCTGCAGCACCAGCCGCTTGTAGCGCACCGTGTTGTCGTTGCCGACGATCCGGTCCTCCTGGATGCACAGGATGTCGTCGAGCGATCCGGTGAAGGGGACAAAGGCCGAGCCCTCGGCTTCGGCCGGCACCGCGAAACGGGCGTTGTGGCGGGGCAGATAAATCTCGCGCAGGAACGCGTTGGCCTCGGCCATCGTGGTGATGGCGGCCAAGCGCAGTTCCTGCGGCAGGCGATTCTGCAATGTCGCGAACATGCGCTCCGAGCGCCCCCGGGCCTCGGGGGAGTAGGCCGGGATCAGTTCGATGCCCAGCTGGCCCAGGGCTCGGCCCACCTGGGTCGGGTTGTTCTTGTCCACCTTGCCGCCGGCCTCGGGCGTGTGCCAGTAGTGCGAGGCCCGGTCGGCGTAGAGCGAGCAGAACAGCCCCCGGACCTCGATCACCTCGCCCAGGGCCCGGAAGCTGCTCATGGTCCCCTCTTCGTCGACGAAGAAGGCCGAGTAGATCTCGCTGGTTGCGTCATCCATGGTGACGATCAGGTCCCACCACTGCCCGGGAACCCATTGGTGGGTCGAGCCGTCCTGGTGCAGCATCATGGCGGGCAGGGCGCGGCGCGGCCGCTTGCGCCGGTGCGCGCCTCGCCGCGGTGCCGGACGTTTGCGCCCGTGGGCCTGGAGCGTCAGGCGGACCCAGTTGTAGCTCCGCGTGAAGCCGTGCTCATCGAGCAGCTTCTCGTGGAAGTGCTTGGCCGTGAAGTCCCAGTAGCGCGTGTCGAACAACTCCAGAACCTCCATCACCGTGTCCACCGGCACCCGGTGCCCCGAGACCTTGCCCAGCCGGCGGTCATACAGACCCTCCGCGCCTTCCGCCTCAAAGCGACCCCGCCAGCGCCGGAACGTTCGCTCGCTCATCCCCAGGATCGACGCCGCCTCCGACTGGCTCAGTCGCCGCCGCTTCGCGCGCTCCAGAATCTCCTCGAACTTCATCTGCCGTAGTCCTTGCAACACCTCGGCCCGCTTCATCGCCGCCCTCCTCGAAGGCGACGTTCTAAACCGGACAGATCACATGGTACCTACGGCGGTCATATCGTGTGTTAGCGACACATTGTCCTCGCCAGTCGTGCGACATCGGGCATTCGCGGTTACCATCGGGGGCGGAAGGAGACGGGCAATGAGCGACATCTTCGAGCGGTTGGGGATTCCGACCATCATCAACGCCAAGGGCACGGCGACACGGCTCTCGGGCGCCCTGTTGGCGCCGGAGGTGGCAGACGCGATGCGCGAGGCCTCGGCCACGCCGGTCGACATGACGGCGCTGCAGGCGCGCGCGAGCGAGATCATCGCCGAGGCGACGGGGGCGGAAGCGGGCTATGTCACCTCGGGCGCCGCGGCGGGCCTGCTGCTCGGCACGGCGGCGGCGGTCACGGGGCTGGAGCCGGCGCGGATGAACCGCCTGCCCGACACCGCAGGCATGCCCAACCAGGTGGTCGTCGCCCGTAGCCAGCGCAATTTCTACGACCATGCGGTCCGCACCGTGGGCGTCGAACTGGTCGAGGTCGGGCTTTCGGATCGTTTCGCCGGCGCCGGCGTGCGCGATACGGAGGCCTGGGAGATCGACGAGGCGATCGGTGATTCGACCGCCGCTGTGCTCTACGTCGCCCAGCCGCACAGCCGGCCGGCGCTGCCCGAGGTCGTCGCCGTGGCGCGGACCAAGGGCGTACCGGTGATTGTCGACGCGGCGGCGCAGCTGCCGCCGGCCGCCAACCTGAAACGCTTCATCGCCGAGGGCGCCGATCTCGTCGCCTTCTCCGGCGGCAAGGCCTTGGGCGGGCCGCAGGCCTCTGGCATCCTGGCCGGGCGGCGCGACCTGATCCAGGCCGTCGCCCTGCAACACCTCGACACCGACATTTATTTCGAACAATGGAACCCGCCGCCAGGCTTCCTCGACAAGTCCCGCCTGCCGGGCCTGCCGCAGCACGGCATCGGCCGGCCCTGCAAGGTCGGGCGCGAGGCGGTGGTGGGCTTGTTGACCGCGCTGCGGCTCTTTATCGAGGAGGGCGACGAGGCCCGCGCGCGCGCCTGGACGGCAACGGCGGAGGCCTTGCGCGACGCGCTCGCCGGCACGCCGCACGCCGAGATCACCTTGGTTCCCGACAGCTACCGCCCCGGCATGGCCGGCGTGCAACTGGCATTGGACGAGGCCGCGGCCGGGATGAGCGCCATGGACCTGCTACGACGATTGGCCGAGGGCTCGCCCAGCGTGCACGCCGACAACAGCCGCGTCCACGATGGAATCGTAGGCTTCGCGCCGATCTGCCTGCGCGACGAAGACATACCGGTCGTCGCCGCGCGCGTCGGCCAGGAACTCGGCCGGAACACCGGGTCTCGGAGGGCGGAAAACATTCCGGGAAACGTCGCCGAGTAGTTCGAACCGCCCGGCGCGCGGTTCATGCCGTCGTCGAGAGAAGCCGCTATCCGCCCGACACGGGCGAGACGGCCGACATGGCTTCGAAGACATTGCGCCGGGTCGAGGGATATCCGTGGCGGAAAGCATGGGCCTGTCGCAAGGCACGCCTTGTACCGCCGAAATCGCGCCGGGCGTGGCGGGGGCGGACGAGCCCGCGGGTGGTGGCGAACGCCATCATGTCGGCTTTCCGGGGTACAATCCCCATCGCGCCCGTCGCCGGTTGCGACCGGGGGTAGCCGAGGCTGTTGAAAAAGTCGGTTTAGGGCGCAACGCTCGAAATTTCTTGCCCACAGAGCGGGGCCGTGCATCATCGACACGAAGCGACCGGCAGTCGCCCCCAGATTCCAGTCCTGACGGCCCATAGAGCCGTTGAGATGCCCTCTGGGGTGATTCGCCCCACGTACGTTCAAATTGGGCGAATCCTCGCGGCACCTGACGACCGACTTTTTCAACAGCCTCAGCCAACAACGGATATCGGCTATTCCACGACGGCGACCGCAATGTGGCACATCTCGGTGCTGGTGCCGGAGATCGTCCACGGCAACAGGTGTAGCCATCGCATCAGCTTGAAAAGGGAGAGTATGTGCCAAACTAGGGCCAAACCGGGCTTGACCCGGCCGGCGAGACCAGAAAACAATCTCGCCGGATAGCAACCTATCAACCCGAATCGCCGCCTCCCCCGGAACAGTCCGGGGTTTTGTGAAACAGGTGTCCGGAGTTTGCCGCTACCGCTGTCGCGAATCATCGAAAGCCACATCCGAGGCGCCCAAATGTCGATCACCGATCTCAAAGAGGCCCAGAGAGCGCTCGACGAGTTCCGAGCCCGGTTCGCGGAGTTTTCCGAAGACTCGTCGGACTGGCTCTGGGAGATGGATGCGGAACTGCGGTTCACCTACATCACGGACAGCGTCAGGCGATACAACGGCGGCATGGATCCCAGCATCTATTATGGCAAGGACCGCCGGGAGGTGGGTGTTCCCGATGGCGTCGATCCCGACAAGTGGGAGCGCCACGTCGCCGATCTCGAAGCCCGCCGGCCCTTCAGGAGTTTTCAGTACATCAACGTCGACCCGGACGGAAATCGTCACCATTGGTCGGTCTCCGGAAAGCCGATCCAAGACCCGGCGGGCACCTTTCTCGGCTACCGTGGCGTGGGACGGGATATCACGGAGCAGGTACAGGTCGAGGAGAAGCTTCGAGAGACCAACGCCCAACTGCAAGCGGAGATCGGCGAACGCAGGCAGGCCGAGGCTGCCCTGCGTGTGAGTGAACGTCGCATTGCGGACATTCTCGAGAACCTGCCCATGGGCACGGGCATCGCTCGAAATTCGACCGGCACTGTCGCGTTTTCCAATTCGCGTCTCCGCGAACTCTTTCGTCTGCGCGAAGAGGACGTCGTTGGCGGCATTGCCGCGGACTATTACGCCGATCCGGGCGAGCGCTCCCGCCTTCTGGCCGAACTCGACGCCGGCGGGACGGTTCGAGACCGCCAAACGCGAATGCGCAGAGCGGATGGCAGCGAATTCTGGGCCCTTTCCACCCTAGTTCCCCTCGAATTCGAAGGCGCGCCGGCCCTGCTCGGATGCTTCTACGACATCACCGAACGCAAGCATGCGGAAGCGGCGCTGGAAAGAAGTCGGGGCGAACTGGCGAAAAAGACCAACATGCTCAAAGCCGCCTTTCGCAGTATGAACGTGGGAATCGCCGCCTTCGATAAGGAACTCAACCTCGTGGCATGGAACGAGCATTATTTGGAAATCCGCGATTATCCACCGGATTTGGCGCGAGAAGGACGACATTTCTCCGAGTTTACCCGACACGACGTCGAGCGCTACGAATTCGGAGAGGGCGACCCGGACGAGATCATCGATAGGGTCGTGAATCAGGCGTATAATTCACAACCCCATCATTTCGAGAGGCTGCGTCCGGACGGCCGGTGGATCGAAGTAAGCGGCGGCCCCATAGAGGGCGGCGGCTTCGTCTCCACTTACGCCGACATCACCGAGTGCAAGGCGGCGGAAGACAGGCTGCGCGAGGGCGAGGAGCGTCTTACGCTCGCGCTGCGGGGTGGCGATCTCGGGTTTTGGGATATCAACCTGGCGACCGGCAATATCGTCGCCAACGAGCGCTGGGCGGAAATGCTCGGCTACCGGCTCGACGAGGTCGACGATTTGCGGGAGGTTGCCAAGAACTCCTTTCATCCCGACGATGCCGACCGTGTGAACAAATACAACCGTCGTCACAACGCGGGAGAGTTCACCGATTATGAGATCGAGTACCGCATTATCACCAAGCAGGGGGAGACCCGCTGGCAGCTCTCCAAGGGCAGCGCGGTCAAGGAGGACGAACAGGGTCGGGCGCTTCGGGCCGTCGGTACCGTCATGGACATCACCGAGCGCAAGCAAACGGAAGAAGCGCTTGCCACAAAGGAGGCCCAACTTCGTGTCGCCATGGATAGCATGTCGGGTGGCATTATGATGTTGGACAAGGACTTCACGATTGTTCTGTTCAATGATCAATGCAGCAGACTGTTTGACTTCCCGGAAGGACTCTTAGCCGTTAATGAATCGTTAAAGAAAATTTCAAAGTATCAGGCGGAGCGTGGCGATTTCGGCGAAGGCGATGTTGATGAACTGATTGAAGACGTGTTGTTTAGCTCGAGACCGAGCGAGCCGAAAACGTTTGAGCGCCAGCTCACGACTGGGCGTATCCTTGAAATCAGCTTTGCGCCGACGCCAGACGGCGGTATGGTAAATGTTTACAACGACATCACCGAGCGCAAGGCGGCGGAAGAGAAGATTCGCGAGAGCCAGGCGCAGTTGCGGAAAATACTTGACAGCAGCCCCTTCGGCATTACAATTGTTCGCCATGACATCGGCGAGCGTATTTATTCCAATCCGATTTTCAATCGAATGATGACCGGTGATATGGAGCGGTCGATGGTCGGCGGCGATGTCGCGTCAAGCTACGTTGATCCTGAAGTTTATAAGAAGTCGATCGACCTTCTGCGTCGGCACCATGGCTATAAAGATTTAGAAGAGCAGCGCAAGCGTCTGGACGGAACGACCTGGTGGAGCAGCGTGACGGCCCGGCATTTACCGAGCCGGGGTGACGATACATACATCTTTTGGCATGAGGATGTCACCGAGCGCAGACTTGCCGTGACGGAACTCGGCGAGGCGAAAGCGAAAGCGGAATCCGCGACCAAGGCCAAGTCCGTATTCCTGGCGAACATGAGCCACGAGATCCGTACCCCCCTGAACGCGATACTGGGCTATGCGCAATTGATGCGTCGGGATCCAAGTCTGACGGCCGATCAACAAAAAATACTGAAAATCGTCAATCGCAGTGGCGAGCATCTTCTCGGTTTGATCAACGAAATCCTCGACATGTCGAAGATCGAGGCTGGCGCCATGACCCTGACCGCCAACAGCTTCGATCTGCCAACCCTGTTGGACGAGATCAGGGCCATGTTCACGGCACCGGCCGAAGATAAAAAGCTGGAACTGGAGATCGATTTTATGCCGGACCTGCCGCGACATATCCTGACCGACGAAGCGAAGCTGCGACAGATTCTGATCAAGTTGATCGGGAATGCTATCAAGTTTACCGAGAAAGAGACGATATCCGTGGCGGCGAAACGCGACCCTCATTGGTCTCCGAACGGCGATGAAGAGGATGCGCTGGTGCCGATTGTCATTACCGTGGCGGATAGCGGTCCAGGTATTCCGGTGGAGAATTTGGAGCGGATTTTCGTCCCCTTCGAGCAGACGGAGAGGGGCGCGCAGACCGGCGGCACCGGCCTGGGCCTGGCGATCAGCCGCCAGTTCGCGCGCATGCTGGGCGGAGACATCACGGTCACCAGTACCCTTGGTGAAGGCAGTTGCTTCCGTGTCACCCTGTTGGCCGAACCCGGTATCGTCGATGAAACGGCGGGGCGGGCCGTCCCTCGCCGGGCGATCGGATTACGGGAAGGACAGGGAGACATTCGGGTGCTGGTGGTGGACGACCAGGAGAACAACCGGTGTAGCGCACCCGGTTCCTTGGACACAAGTTTGTCTCACGCGGCGGGCCTGATTGAGATCGCGGCGTGCCACGCCTGACGAGCTTGAGCGGGGCTCAGGTAGCCGTTCTTTTCGATGATCCACTGGGCATTGTAGAGTTCGACGAAGTCGCGGACGGCGTCCCGCAGCTCCGCGATGTTGCGGTAGATGCGACCATGGATGATCTGTTCCTTCAGCGTGCGATTGAACCGCTCGGCGACGCCGTTGGTCTGGGGCTCGGCGACGAAGGCGTAGGACGGCTGGATGCCCCAGAACTTGATCTGGTTGGTGAAGTGGTCCGACAGATACTGGGAGCCGTGATCCATCCGCAAGGCCAGCCCCCGAGCCGCGCCGGCCGCGGTCGAGCCATACAGCCCGGCAAGCCCCATGGAGATCGGCTGCAGGGCGGCGAAGCGGTCGCCGCGCTTGCAGACATGCCAGCCGACACACTCGGCGTTCCAATGCTCGACGGCGGTGAAGATCCAGCCCCAGCCGTCGTCCACCGTGAACACCCGAACGCCATCGGTGCCCCACATGAGGTTCGGGGCATGAGTGATGATCTCACCGTCATGGGGATTGCCGCCACGGCGGCGGCAGCGATGGGGCGAGAGCAGATTGTTCTCGCGCATCAGGCGGAGCACCCGCTTGCGGGCAACCCGGATGTCGCGACAGACCCGAAGCCGAGCCCAGACCTTGCGGTAGCCCTCGCCCTCCCAGGGCGATGCCTCCAGGTCGGCTTCGATCGCCACCAGCAGCGCCTGGTCCGAGATCGCGGGCTTCGGTCCCCGACGCTTTGCCGGCGGCTGCTCGGCGTGCTGGCCGGAGGTCATGGCGTAGAACGAGGAGCGGGCCATGCCCCAGGCGGCGCAGACCCGCCGCAGGCCGTAGGCCAGACCCGTGCCGGGCGAGGTGGCGGCACTCATCGCCGCGACCTCCGCCGCCCCAAAGGGCCGAAGGTCTCCGTCTTGGCCTCCAGCAGTTCCACCTGCATGGTCAACTCTCCGATCCGCTTCATGGCGCTATCCAGTTCCGCCTGCACCGGATCGCCCTTGCGTTGCTTGAGCGAGGCGTCGATCCCGCCGATCGCTTTCTCACGCCACTGCTCGAGCCGGAAGATCTCTACGCCCAACTGGCGCGACAGAAGTTGCACCGGCTCGTCACGCAAAAGCCGCGGAACGACCTCACGCTTGCGCGCCACCGTCCATCGCTGGCCAAGTCCCAGCGGGCCTGCCGGCAAAGCCTGGCCTGGGGAAAACGTGGACGAGCCAAGCTCGCCCGCATTTACCACAGGCCCATCAACAGCAACTTTCTTCTCAAAATTATCGGCCATGTTCCGGTCCTCCTTGGACACTTCGATTAAGCCAATTCTGTGTCCAAGGAAATCGGGTCCGACTCAAGGAGAACAACCGGGATATTCTGGTCCGCATGCTGGAGCCGCTGGGTTTCACGACCGCACAGGCACCGGATGGCGCCGAGGCCGTGGCCTATTGCGCCAAAGAAATGCCGCGGGTCGTCATGATGGACGTGGTGATGGCGAACATGGACGGAATCGAAGCGACGCGGCGGATACGGGCGCTGCCGAACGGCGACGCCGTCGCCATCATCATGGTCACCGCCAGCGCCATCGACGAACAGGTTCAAAAAGCCCTGGAGATGGGGGCGGACATGATCGTGGTAAAGCCGTTTCGGGAGCATCAGATACACGAGGCGATCCACCGCCATGGCGGGGTGGAATTTATTTTCGAAGAAATGGTATCGACCGGTGACAGCGATGGCGAATCGCGCCCGGACGTTTCGGCACGAAACCTCGAGGTGTCGCCATCGGACCTGGTTGAAGAGTTGCGTCAGGCCGTCGTCGTCGGCCGCTTGGGCCGCCTGGGCGAATTGGTCGAAAGGGTGATGGACTTCGATGCCGCCCTCGCCCTGGCGATGGACCAAGCAGTGAGTAGCTTTGATATGACGACTTTGAAGGCAGTACTGCTTGAAGAAGGAGACGAGTAATGTCCGGTTTGGCCAATGGACAAATCGAAGCAGCGGATGTATTGATCGCGGACGACAATCCCAACAACCTTCAGGTCCTAGCGAAGATGCTGGAGGAGATGGGATGTGACGTGCGCGTGGCGATGAATGGTGATGAGGCGCTGGCCAGTGTTGCGGCGGCCCCACCCGATCTAATTATTCTCGATATCCATATGCCGAAGATGGACGGTTATGAAACCTGTGAGCGGCTGAAAGGAAATGAGCAGACCTGTGCGATCCCGGTAATTTTTGCCAGTGCATTGTCGGAGACGTTTAATATCGTCAAGGGCTTCGAGCTTGGTGCCGTAGACTACATCACCAAACCCTTGAAATTAGAAGAACTCAAGGCGTGTGTTCTGGCGCACCTCACCGTGGCGAGGCAAAAGCGATTGCTGAAGGAGAATTACGAAGAATTTCGTTTGTTCAACCAAGCCATGGTCAAGCGCGAGAACCGCATTATCGAGTTGAAGGAAGAGGTCAATCAGCTTGCCGAGGAACTTCGCCGCGAGCCTCCTTACCCCGCGATTTGGAAAGACTAGGCGCGACTTGTCATAATCAAGCCTCAACCGCATTATTTGCGAGGTCGACTTTGTGCGATGTTGTTGGCTGATTGTTTCCCGACACGTTGGTCCTCTCGGCGCGTCCTTCGGGCATCGACGATAGCTCCCACTGGTCGATGCGTGAATATCGAACGGATCATTCGGGGTTGGGCGCAATAACAGACTGAACTTGAAGATTTTCGCGATCGATCGGAAACCATCATGAAGCACATCGTCGACGGCATCGTGGTCTGCCGCAAAGACGGCATGATTGAAAACGCCAGTTTGGAAGCGGCGCGTATTATCGGCGGGCACGCCTCCGACATAGTGGGAAAGTCGTTGGATTCCCTGTTGGCGGAAGACGATGTAACGGCTCCGGCGAAGACCGATATCAAACTCCGTACTCTTGCCGAAACGGGGCGGATCGGCGAATTCAGGCGCGATGACGGTTGCGGCGATGCGATCCGGGCCGAAGTCGCGGCGACGTCCCTAGAATTGGGCAAGGAAGAAATCCTGATTGTCACCCTTCGTGACATTACCGACGAGAAGGAGGTGGACGCAGAACCAAGGCCCCGCGCCAAGGATCGGACGCAATCGAAGAAAGCTTTGGAAGATTCGCGACATGCGGCGCTCAGTGTCATGCAGGATGCCGAAATTCAACGGCAACGCGCGGAAGAAGCACTGCGCAAAAGCGAATCACTTTTCAAATCTCTAACGGACCATCCCCCAAATGCCGTTTTCTTGAAGGATGGTGATGGTCGCTTCATCGCCGTGAACAAGAGGTTCGAAGAGTGGTACGGCGTTTCGCCGGAGGAGGCGCTGGGGAAGACTTCCCATGATATCTTCCCGGAGGCGTATGCTTCCAATTATGTCTCCATGGACCGGGAAACGTTGAGCCAATCCCGCCTCATCGAACGCGAAGTCAGCGTTCCGTTCGCGGACGGAACCATTCGTCAAGTCATCACCCTCAAATTTCCGGTTTTCGACGATGCCGGAAATTCCGTTGGCGTCGCCACGATAACCACCGACATCACCGAGCAGAGGCGACATGAAGCACTGTTACGTCAGTCCCAGAAGATGGATGCGGTGGGGTAGCTTACCGGTGGCGTCGCGCACGACTTCAACAACCTCTTGGCCATCATCCAGGGCAACATCAGCCTTCTCGACGCGGAGCTCGACGACGACAGCGAATTCAAGGAGCTGACGGCGCCGATCCTCCGGGCGACCAGGCGGGGGGCCTCGTTGACGAACCGATTGTTGGCTTTCTCACGCAAGCAAACCCTCGATGTCCGGTCCGTCGACGCCGGGAACCTGGTCGAGGAAGCGAGCGAAATGTTGCGGCGCAGCCTCGGCGAGGACATCTCGATAGAGCTCGTAATCGCGCCGGATCTCTGGCATTGCACGGTGGATGCCGGCCAGCTGGAGCAGGCCATCGTCAATCTGGCCAACAATGCGCGAGACGCCATGCTGAAGGGCGACCGGCTCACCTTCGAGGTCTCCAACACGGCCATATCGGAGCTACAGGCCGCCCAGGAGACAGATCTCGCGCCCGGCGACTACGTGTTGATCGCGGTGACGGACACCGGCTCGGGCATGCCGGCGGCGGTCCGAGAGCAAATCTTCGACCCCTTCTTCACGACCAAGAGTGTCGGCAAGGGGACCGGGCTCGGCCTCTCCATGGTGTACGGTTTCGTCAAGCAGTCGGAGGGCCACATCACCGTCTACAGCGCGGAAGACAAGGGAACGACGATCAAGCTCTATCTGCCGCGCAGCCATGCCGCGGCGGATGAAACCGAGGCGCCGAAGGCGGTGTCGGTCACGCCGCCGCACGGCGAAACGATCCTGGTCGTCGAAGACGATACCGATCTCAGAACCCTTGCGGTGGTGATATTGACCGACCTCGGCTATCGCGTTTTGGAGGCGGGAAGCGGCCCGGCGGCACTACGACTGCTGGAACAAGAGACCCACGTCGACCTTCTGCTGACCGATGTCGTGCTGCCCGACGGCATGGACGGGAAGGAAGTGGCCGACGCGGTCCGGGCCAGGATCCCGACGGCGAAAGTGCTCTTCATGTCCGGCTATGCGACCGGCGCCATGGCCAGCGGCGGGCGCCTGATCCAGGGCGAACACCTGTTGCAGAAACCGTTCGATCCAAAAGACCTCGCCCGTCAGGTCAAGTGGGCCATCGACGCATGATGTGACCGTGTTGGGAGTTATGCTTGACATCTCGAAAGGGGCGTGTGTCCCGAACGCGCCGAATGGAAAGGAGGCGCGATGCCGTACGAGAGATGAGGGTGGGCCCCTCGGAGTCGGCCGACGGAGAATACGGGTCAAAAGGACTCTAATCATCATCGGCTGATGTTACGGAGATTCCCGGGGATGGTCCGGACATTCCACGGCGGAAAGCCGACGCGAGCCGTCGGGCGGGCGTGCTGGTGCCTCGGTCACGTCCGCCGCCAGGCTCCGCCACCCCCGCGCGGTCCCTTCGCCTTGGACCGAAGAGCGCGCAACGGGCAAGAGGCGGCCTGAAGGATTTTAAGCCTCTCATACCGACCTGCGTTGCGTGCAACTCATCGCAGGTCGGCAAGCGCGACCGCGCACCCGAGCAAAGCCGAGGAAAAGCCCGCGTGGCGTCCGGACGCCAGACAACCCGCGATGAGTCCCTCTCATTGCGGGTTGGTATCGGCCCTCGTCGTTCGAACCGCCCGGCGCAGTTCATGCCGTCGTCGAGAGAAGCCGCTATCCGCCCGACACGGGCGGGACGGCCAACATGGCTTCGAAGACATTGCGCCGGGTCGAGACATATCCGTGGCGGAAAGCATGGGCCTGTGCAAAGCACGCCCCGTACCGCCGAAATCGCGCCGGGCGTGGCGGGGGCGGACGAGCCCGCGGGTGGTGGCGAACGCCATCATGTCGGCTTTCCGGGGTACAACCCCCATCGCGCCCGTCGCCTGTTCCATCGGCAATAAGGCGCTCAACGTCAACGGAAGCGCGGATTCGGGGATGTCCCGGGCTCTGTTGAAAAGCTGAAGTAGGCGTCGTCCGCCTGGAGCCGCTAGGCTCTGGGTGCTGATTCCATCAAGGAGAACGACGCCATGACCAAGACTACACGCAACGACCGTTCCTCGGAACCATCCTGACGGCTCTTGCCATCGATGCCGGAGGCCTTCGACGATCTGCGCATGAGCGTCGATCGCTTCTGCCTTTTGGCGGGCCTCGAGTCTTTGAACGAGATGATGTCGGCGGACGCGGAAGCCTTGTGCGGTTCGCGCCACGCCGGCTCGGGCGAGCGCAAGGGCCATCGATGGGGCACGACCCGGAGCGAGATCGCCTACCACGGCGGCAAAGTGAAGGTCGAGCGCCCTCGGGTGGGGGACTTCGCGGGTCGGGAGATGAGCCTGCCGAGTTGGGAGCTGCTGTCGGAACCCGAACTCTTGCAAGCCTGGGCGATGAATCTGATGGTGATCAACGTCTCGACCCGCAAGTATGCCCGCGCGGTGCGCCTGCCGGACGATGCGGGCGGCGATCTGCCGGCGGCATCGGGTGACGCAACCTCGAAGTCGGCGGTCTCGCGCCGTTTCGTGGCGTTGACGCGAAGCAAGCTGAAGGCCTGGCTGGCGAGCCCGCTCGACGATCTCGATCTCGTGGTGCTCCAGATCGACGGGCTCCATGTCGGCGACCACCTGATGGTGGCGGCGATCGGCATCGACACCGGCGGCGCGAAGCACGTGCTGGGCCTGGCCGAGGGCGCGACGGAGAACGCGGCCACGGTGCAAGCCATGCTCGACAACCTGATCGAGCGCGGTCTCGATCCCGAACGGCCTCGGCTCTACATCGTCGACGGCGCCAAGGCGCTCTCGAAGGCGATCCGGCGGACCTTCGGGCGGGCGGCGGCCCTCCAGCGCTGCCAGGTGCACAAGGGGCGCAACATCACGGACCGGCTGGACGAGAGCCTCCATGCCGGCGTCAGGAAGGTCTTGCGGCAGGCCTGGCAGCAGGACGACGCGGCCAAGGCCGAACGGCTCTTGCGCAACCTCGCCCGCCGTCTGGAGCATGACGCACCCGGCGTCTCGGGCTCGATCCTGGAGGGCCTGGACGAGATCCTGACCGTGATCCGGCTCGGCCTCCCGCCGCAACTTCGACGCTCGCTGGCTTGCACCAACGCCATCGAGAACGCGATCGGCACCGTCCGGACGGTGCAGCGGAACGTCAAGCGCTGGCGCAACGCCGAGATGGCGCTGCGTTGGACCGCCGCCGGCCTCTTGGAGGCGCAAAAGACCTTCCGCCGCCTCAAGGCCTACCGCCAGCTCCCCATCCTCGACGCCGCCCTGCGGGAGGCGGTGAGAAAGGCCGGAGCAAAGTCCGTCATTGAAGACATCGAGGTGGCCGCGTAGCCTCTCGATCAGACGATGCCTATCTCGCACTTTTCAACATTGGGCGGGACATCGCCGCGGATTCGCCGCGCCGCGGTCTTCGCGCTATCGTGTCCTGGGATCCACAAGTCCGGGACGACATGGCGATGACACGGACCTACGAGACCGTCGACGCCGACGGTCACATTCTCGAGCCCCTCACTTTGTGGGACGACTATATCGACCCCGCGTTCCGCGAACGCCGGCCGCGGTTCGTCGTCGACGACAACGGCAAGGAACGGATTACCGTCGAGGGCGAGCTGCTGGGCAATCCCCGGGGCATTGGCAGCCTCGGCTCCATCGGTGTTCGACAGGGCACCGTCGAGCCCGACAGCCTGAAATATGCCGAAGGACGCAAGGGTGGGTTTGATCCACACGCGCGGATCGTCGACATGGATGCGGACGGGATCGACGCCGCGTTCCTCTATCCGAGCCTCGGCCTGTTTACCGGCGCCGTCGAGGCCCCCGATCTGGCGGCCGCGATGTGCCGGGCCTATAACCGGTGGCTGGCGGATTACTGCAAGCCGTATCCCGACAGGCTCTTCGGCGTCGCGATGCTGCCGATGCAGTCCGTCGAACTCGCGATGGACGAAATGCGCCATGCGCGCGAAACGCTCGGGATGCGCGGCGGTTTTTTGCGGCCGAACCCCTATCACGGCAAGAAGATGGCGAGCGACCCGATATACGAGCCGTTTTGGCGGCTGGCCGAGGAACTCGATTTTTCCATAGGGTTCCACGAGGGCTCGACCAATGCCATGCCGACCGTGGGCGTGGATCGTTTCGAAAGCGACCGTGCCGCTCGGCACATGATCTCCCACACCATGGAGATGATGCTGGTGGCGTTGAGCGTGATCTGGGGTGGCGTGGTGGATCGCCATCCCAAACTGCGCATCGGCTTCCTCGAATCCGGCGGCGGCTGGATCGCGCCATGGCTCGACCGCATGGACCGGCACTTCGACGACAAGGGGTTCAACGAGACCGCGCCAAGGATGCGTCCGAGCGAACTGTTCAAGAGGAATTGCTGGATCTCCTTCGAGCCGGTGGAGAACAGCATCGCCGTGCTGGCCGACTATATCGGTCCGCACAAGATCATGTGGGCGACCGACTATCCCCATCAGGACGGGTTCTTTCCCGGCGCGCCCAAGATGATGCGTGATCGGCTGGGACCCTTGTCCACCGAGGCCGTGCATCAGGTGATGGCCGGCGGCGCACTCGGCTTTTACGGTATGAACTGACCTTGAACGCCGATCTGTTCCGAGCGCTTCACGTCTCGAATGGGTCTAGGCTGTGTGAAAATCCCGGGTAGTGGGCCAGTTTGAAATTAGTTTAAAGGCTTATCCCCTTGCTTCCGGTTCGTCTAGATATTGACCTACGCAATGCAACGGTTTCAACCGGCGGACTCAGAAAATCACAGCGCAGCCCGTGCCTTATCCGGGCCTTCCAGCAGTGGGAAGGCACGCAACATCATGCGCTCCCGGAGCCAAGGGGATAAGCCTTTTAGTTTGGCTCAATTCGTGAATTGTATGCGTCACCTTGTTACGGCGGCGGCGAGGCAGGCTCGGTCATTGGCGCCGGGGGCGAGGCCGACGAGGTGGAACCAGCTCAGGTAGTTGTCCAGATAGCGGGTGGCGATGCCGCGGCGGGGACGCAGGAAGTCCTTCAACCGGCTGTGGCGGCTGTTCACCGTCTGCACATGCAGATCGCCCCGAACCCGTTCCCCCATCGAGCGGTTGAGTGCTTCGTGGCTCACCCCGAGCGCGGCGGCGCAAGGTGGATAGCTCGCGCCACCGTCGGAGACCAGCAGGGCGTCCTTCGCGACCACCGGGTCGAGAGCAGCCGTGAGCGCCGCCGCGTCGACCCTGGGCAGCACCGCGCTCACCGTCGTCCCGCTCCGGTCCGCCGCCATGAGAACCGGCACCTGCTCGCGCGAGAGGCCGCGCTTCTTCGCCTTGCCGCCCCGCCGCCGTGCCTTGCGTCCCAGCCCGCGCGCGCCCTTCCGGCTCTCCAGGACGTAGGTCTCGTCCGCTTCCACGATCCCCTTGAGCACCTCCGAATCGCTCCGCGCCGCCGCCAGAAACCGGTGACGCCAGCGGAACGCCGTGCTCACCGCCACGTCGCAGCGCGCCGCCGAGGCCTTCACCGTCTCCCCCTCCGCCAGCGACGCCCCGAACGACAGCCAGCGTTCCTTGTGGTGCAGGCCCGACAGCGGCGTACCGGTCAGCGCGTTGAAGGTCCTGCCGCAGCCCTTGCACTGGTAGCGCCGCAGACCCCGCGCCATACCGCGCGAAACCGCCCCTTCGCTCGCGCAGTGCGGACAGCGCCGGGCCTCGTCCACACCAAGCTCGATCGCGGCCTTCGATGCCTCGCCTTCGCTCCGGCCCGACAGCACCGCGAGCGCCTCGTGCCGCTGCACGCGCGTCAGCCCGCGCGCCGCCGAAAGCCACACCTGGAAACCCTTGCCGTCCATGACCCAACCTCCTGACATTCCGGGCATTCTATCACAAATGCATACGTTTCACGAATTGAGCCTTTAGTTTATTGGTCGCAGTTGGATCCAACCTCAACACACCGTGCTTCCGGGTCAAGGGCATCCGCGACGCTGAGGAAGAAGTTATTCAGTTCTTCACCTATGGCGAAAACCGCAGCTATGATCGCGACCGCGATACCGGCGGCGATCAAGCCGTACTCGATTGCCGTGGCACCTCGCTCATCTTCCCCAAACCTAGCCGAGAGGAAGCGTATTTTTGGCCAGAGCTGCATCATCATCCACCATGAGCTTGCTTATCCACGGTAACCCAGGATCGCGTACGCATCGGGGATGTCCCGGGCTCTGTTGAAAAGCTGAAGTAGGCGTCGTCCGCCTGGAGCCGCTAGGCTCTGGGTGCTGATTCCATCAAGGAGAACGACGCCATGACCAAGACTACACGCAACGACCGTTCCTCGGAACCATCCTGTCGGCTCTTGCCATCGATGCCGGAGGCCTTCGACGATCTGCGCATGAGCGTCGATCGCTTCTGCCTTTTGGCGGGCCTCGAGTCTTTGAACGAGATGATGTCGGCGGACGCGGAAGCCTTGTGCGGTTCGCGCCACGCCGGCTCGGGCGAGCGCAAGGGCCATCGATGGGGCACGACCCGGAGCGAGATCGCCTACCACGGCGGCAAAGTGAAGGTCGAGCGCCCTCGGGTGGGGGACTTCGCGGGTCGGGAGATGAGCCTGCCGAGTTGGGAGCTGCTGTCGGAACCCGAACTCTTGCAAGCCTGGGCGATGAATCTGATGGTGATCAACGTCTCGACCCGCAAGTATGCCCGCGCGGTGCGCCTGCCGGACGATGCGGGCGGCGATCTGCCGGCGGCATCGGGTGACGCAACCTCGAAGTCGGCGGTCTCGCGCCGTTTCGTGGCGTTGACGCGAAGCAAGCTGAAGGCCTGGCTGGCGAGCCCGCTCGACGATCTCGATCTCGTGGTGCTCCAGATCGACGGGCTCCATGTCGGCGATCACCTGATGGTGGCGGCGATCGGCATCGACACCGGCGGCGCGAAGCACGTGCTGGGCCTGGCCGAGGGCGCGACGGAGAACGCGGCCACGGTGCAAGCCATGCTCGACAACCTGATCGAGCGCGGTCTCGATCCCGAACGGCCTCGGCTCTACATCGTCGACGGCGCCAAGGCGCTCTCGAAGGCGATCCGGCGGACCTTCGGGCGGGCGGCGGCCCTCCAGCGCTGCCAGGTGCACAAGGGGCGCAACATCACGGACCGGCTGGACGAGAGCCTCCATGCCGGCGTCAGGAAGGTCTTGCGGCAGGCCTGGCAGCAGGACGACGCGGCCAAGGCCGAACGGCTCTTGCGCAACCTCGCCCGCCGTCTGGAGCATGACGCACCCGGCGTCTCGGGCTCGATCCTGGAGGGCCTGGACGAGATCCTGACCGTGATCCGGCTCGGCCTCCCGCCGCAACTTCGACACTCGCTGGCTTGCACCAACGCCATCGAGAACGCGATCGGCACCGTCCGGACGGTGCAGCGGAACGTCAAGCGCTGGCGCAACGCCGAGATGGCGCTGCGTTGGACCGCCGCCGGCCTCTTGGAGGCGCAAAAGACCTTCCGCCGCCTCAAGGCCTACCGCCAGCTCCCCATCCTCGACGCCGCCCTGCGGGAGGCGGTGAGAAAGGCCGGAGCAAAGTCCGTCATTGAAGACATCGAGGTGGCCGCGTAGCCTCTCGATCAGACGATGCCTATCTCGCACTTTTCAACAGTGGGTGGGACATCACCTACGCATCGTCGTTCCTCACCTAATCCCAGCTGGTGGCCGGAATATGGGGTACCATAACTGACTTTTCCGTGACGACCATCACTGAGTGTTGAAGTTGACATCCGCGCATGCGGATTTTTGATCTCTCCGAAACCAGCCGCCTCTCGGAATATAAGTATCTTACACTATTACTAATTTTGTCAGATGCTAATGAACGTGATGCCACAGCTCGCCTCAATTTAGCTAGCGCACGGTACCGCTGATCTTGGGATCTGGACCGGCGTACCTGTACCGTCAGGCCTGCTTCGCGACGATTCAGCGAGTACCGTTCTATTCGCGCTCAAAGGACTGATGTCCAGACGACGGCGGAAATGGGTCAAAAGGATTCCATCATCATCGGCTGATGTTACGGAGATTCCCGGGGATGGTCTGGACATTCCACGGCGGAAAGCCGACGCGAGCCGTCGGGCGGGCGTGCTGGTGCCTCGGTCACGTCCGCCGCCAGGCTCCGCCACGCCCGCGCGGTCCCTTCGCCTTGGACCGAAGAGCGCGCAACGGGCAAGAGGCGGCCTGAAGGATTTTAAGCCTCTCAGCCCGCGTAGTTCAGATCGGCGGGCGAGATCAGCACGTTGAACTGGGCGCACCAGATGACGACGCTCGGATAGTTCGCGAGGTCGACGCCGGCCGGGATTTCGTAGTTCTGGCTGCCCTCGAAGGCGCGGAGGCGACCGAGGTCGACATACATCAAACCATCAAGGTCCGAGGAGCTTCGGATCTTCGCCTTGGGCACCAGGTAGACGTGGAACTTCGGCCCCGGCCCGACCTCGAAGTCCCGACCCAAGTGGAGCAGCTGCTCATAGACCTGGACCTTGCCCTGGCCATGGTGGATCGGATCGGCCGCGTTGGCGTGGATGAAGTCTCCCTTGGCGACCAGCTTGCTCTTCTTCTGTTCCGCCGTCAGCACCTCCATCGCCGGTGGCGGTGGGAAGACGTAGGGGAAGGCGAGGAAGCCGACGGCCAGGCCGAACGCCGTGCCGAGCACGCCGCCGAGCAGAAAAAACGCCAGGGATCGCCACATCGGAATTCTCCTTGCCGGGAAGGGCGTGCGCGGCCGCCTTGCATAACACGTTGGCGCCGTCTCTTCGCGGGTCACAACCGGGGGTTAAAATCCACGGGATAGAGAAACGCAACACGCGGCCGCCGTGCTATTGTTGGGGGGCAAGGAAGATCGTGATGACGGAATTCGATTTCGGCCACCTCCGGGCATTGATCGTCGATGACGAGGCGGTCTCGCGCAAGGCGCTGTCGCTGGTGCTGAACAGCGTCGGCATCACCGAGGTCGTCGAGGCCGAAGGTGATACCGAGGCGTTGGCCAAACTGTCGGAACTCGCGGACGAGCGCTTGGACGTCGTGGTCGTGGATATCGAGATGCCGGGCATGGACGGCTACGAGCTGACGCGCCGCATTCGTTATGGCGCCGTCGCGGCGCACAAGGACGTGGCCATCGTGATCTTGACCGGCCACTTCTCCGAGGAATACCTGCGCCACGCACGGACCCACAAAATAGACGCCCTGGTGGCCAAACCCGCGACGATCGAGGTGCTGAAGCAGGAGATCGAGGCGGCGGTGAAGCAGGCGGAGGACCGCCGGCGACCGCCCGGATAGGCGCCGCTGGGGGCGGACGAGGCGAGGGGAGGCGGGGATGACCGGGATGACGGCGAGCACCACGCGGCTGCGCGAATTGCTGGCGGCCGGCACCTTCCTGCACCTACCCTCGGTTTATGACCCGATCACCGCGCGCCTGGTCCAGGACGCGGGCTTCGAGGCGGCCTACGTCGGCGGCTACGTCACGGGCGCCAGCCGGGCGATCACCGAACCGCTGCTGACGATGAGCGAACAGGTGGCGGTGGCCCAAGAGGCGGCGGCCAGCGTCACCATCCCCGTGCTGGCCGACGCCGGCGCCGGCTTCGGCGAGCCGCTGCACACCATGCGCACCGTGCGCGCCTTCGCCGCCGCCGGGATCGCGGGCATTCACATCGAGGACCAGCTTTATCCGAAGCGCGCGCACTATCACAAATACCAGGTGCACGGCGTGGGGATCGACGAGTTCGTGGACAAGATCCGCTATGCCTGCCGCGCCCGCGACGAGGTCGACGCCGACTTCGTCGTCATCGCCCGCACCGATACCTGCCGCGAGCTCGGCCTGGAGGAGGCGGTGCCCCGGATCAACCGCGCGGCCGAGGTGGGCCCCGACCTGGGCCTGCTGTTTCCCCGCGACGCGGAAGAGGCGGCCGAGGCGCCACGCCGCTGTGACGTGCCGCTGGTCTATGTGCAAAGCCGGGGCAACCGCGACGGCCGCCCGCTCTTCAGCCGCGACGAGCTGGCGGCGATGGGCTATGTCGCGATGATCGACGCCCAGGTCGTGCTGGCCACCGCCTTCGCCGCGCAACGCGACATGCTGGCCGAACTGCGCGCGACGGGCGACTTCGCCGGCCTCTCGCCCGAGGACTTCACCCGCGCCCGCCAGGAGATCGAGGACATCATCGGCCTCGACGGCTATTACGAGATCGAGGCCGAGACGGTGGAGAAGGGCTAGGCGCCGCCGCCCAGCAGCCCGCGCGCCGCGAGGTTCTCGATCAGCCAGCCGACGCCGTGGCGCCAGGGGGCGATCTCATTGGTATAATTGACCCGATTGGCGAGAGCGCCGAGGTCGGTGGAAGAGATCGTCACCACGTCGCCCACATGGTGGGTGAAGCCCTGGCCGGGCGCATCGCGGTCCTCGGTCGGCGCGAACATCGTGCCGGTGAAGAGCAGCAGCCCGTCGGGGTACTGGTTGTGGGCGCCGATCGCCTGGCCGGCGAGGTCGGCGACATCGCGGCTGATCTCGGCCAGCGACGATGCGCCGTCGAGGGTGAAGCCGTCCGTCCCCTCGACCCTGAGCGCGATCTCCATTCCCCGAACGTCGTCGAGGGTGAAGCTGTCGTCGAACAGGCGGATGAAGGGGCCGACGGCGCAGGAGGCGCGATTGTCCTTGGCCTTGCCGAGAAGAAGCGCGCTCCGCCCCTCGAAATCGCGCAGGTTGACGTCGTTGCCGAGGGTGGCGCCGACGATATCCCCCGCCGGCCCGATCACCAGCACGACCTCGGGCTCGGGGTTGTTCCAGGTGGAGACGGGCAGGATGCCGATCTCCTCGCCGGCGCCGACGGCGGCCATGGGCTGGGCCTTGGTGAAGATCTCGGCATCCGGACCGATGCCGACCTCGAGATAGGGCGACCAGAGACCGCGCTACCGCAAGACCTGCTTCACCCGGTCGGCGTCGTCGGAGCCGGGCACGATATCGCGCAAATTGTCGCCGATCTCCTCGGCGATTTCGCGGCGGATTTCGAGCGCCCGGTCGGGATCTCCCCTGGCCTGCTCCTCGATCACCCGCTCCAGCATGCTGCGGACGAAGGTGACGCCGCAGGCCTTCAGGGCCTGGAGATCCGAGGGTGCCAGCAGATGGGCCCGGCCGGGGTCGCGCCGGTCATGGCGGCTTTCTGCCAGCACATCGTCGAGCGGGCCGAGCGTGGGGCCGGCGGCCGCGCGCACGCGTCCCGCCACGCCGTCGAGGACCAGGAGTCCGGCGAGCGTCGCCGAGAGCGGGGAAAGGTCGGTGACGCCCGCATCGTCGACCCTGACCGGCACCGGCCCGCCGGGCGAGCCGGGCGCCCAGGCCCGGCCGACGAGGCAACCCGCGAGGCGGTCATCCGGCAGGATGGCCGCCGGGCTCAGATCCATTTCGCTCATCGATTTCCTCGCACCCCCGCGCGGGACCACGGTACGGGAGCCGCCGGTCGCTCGGCAAGCGTCAGCGCGAGGGTCGGGGCCGGTCCCGTTTCAGGCGCCTGAGCAGGTCGGGCGTCAGCACGCCGTCGGACGCCAGCCCCCGAGCGCGCTGATAGGCGGCCAGCGCCCGTCGCGTCGCGGCGCCGAGGCGGCCGTCGAGTTGTCCCGGCCGAAAATCGAGCGCGGTGAGCGCCAGCTGGGCGAAATACACCGAGGGCGGATCGTCGATGGCGGCGTGTTCGCCGGAAAACGTCGACACGGGCCAGGGCCGCCAGGCACGGTTGCGGGCGATCGCCCGTTCCCGCTCGCCGGGCGCCATCATCGCCTCGACCTTGGCGATCAGCCCGACGGCGTCCCCCCGCCCCGATTCCCGGGCCATGGCGAGCCAATGATGGGCTTCCACCAGGTTTCTGGGCAGGCCCATGCCGCCTAGTTGAAAGAGGGCGAGCTTGTATTGCGCCTTGGCCATGCCGAGGCCGGCGGCGCGCGCGTACCAGAGGGCGGCCCAGGCCCGGTCACGCTCGCCATGCCAGCCGTCGCTATGGGCATCGCCCGCGAGATACTGGGCCTCGACGTGGTTCTGTTCGCCCGCCGCCTCCAGCCAGCGCACCGCCTCGATCTCGTTGCGCGCCACGCCCCGGCCCAAATGGAGGGCGATGGCGAGGTGGAATTGCGCCTCGGCGTTGCCCCGGGTCGCGGCGCGGCGGAACCATTGGGCGGCCCTCGCCGGGTTCAGCAACCGCCCCTCGCCCCGGTAGTAGGCGCGCCCCGTGACCAGTTGCGCCTCGACATGGCCCAGGCGGGCGGCCCGCTCGTACCAGTCCATCGCCAGCTTCTCGTCGCGGGCAATGCCGAGGCCGTCCTCGCGGAGCCGCGCGATCATGAAGGCCGAATCGGCGTGGCCCCGGTTGGCCTGGCCACGCAGCAGCCGGTAGGCGGCCTCTGGATCGCGCGGCACGCCCTCGCCGTTCAGGTACATGAGCGCCAGGTCGAATTCGCCGACCTTTTTGCCCGCCGCCGCGGGTGGATCCGGGAACCAGGCGAGATCACCTGGCGGCGGCTTCTCCTGGCTCGGACAGGCCGCGACCACGAGCAGCATCGATGCCGGGGCGAGGGTACGCAAGCAGAGGGTCGTGAGACGGTGGCGCATGAGCCGGAGTGTCTCGCGATTCCGCCCCTTCCGACAAGCTTTCCGCGCCCGCGCCGGTTTGAGCGCGGCGGGGAGAGAGGCTATCGTTGCAACCGGATTCGGGGCGTGACGGTGATGGCGTCGCATTGGGGGCGAGACGAGTGACGATGGAAGATTCCGCGCCCGCGCGACTTGGCGAGGCGACCCTCGCGGTCGTCGTTCCGGCCTACAACGAAGAACACGGCGTCGCTGAATCGCTACCCGATCTCTTCCACGCGCTGGAGGGAGGCGTCGCGAAATCCGAGGTCATCGTCGTCGACGACGGCTCGGCCGATGCCACGGCGCGCGAATGCGAGAAGCTGCTGGCGCCGCGCGAGGGAGCACGCCTGTTTCGCCACCCGGTGAACCGGGGCTACGGCGCCGCGCTCAAGACGGGCATCCTGGCGAGCGAGGCGGATCTCATCGCCATCACCGACGCCGACGGCACCTATCCGAGCGATCGGCTGCCCGATCTTTGCGCCAAGCTGCTGGACGAGGGCTATGACATGGTCGTCGGCGCGCGGACGGGCGACAATGTCTCGATTCCGCTCATACGCCGGCCGGTGAAGTGGGTCCTCGCCCGCCTGGTGAACGCGATCGCACGGACCCGGGTGCCGGATGCGAATTCGGGCCTCAGGGTTTTTCGCCGCGACGTCGCGATGAGGTTCCTGCCGTTCCTGCCCGACGGCTTCTCGTTCACCACGACGATCACCCTCGGCATGCTGGTGAACGGCTACCGCGTCGCCTTCGTGCCGATCGACTATTACCACCGGGTGGGGCGGTCCAAGATCGCGCCCGTGCGCGACACGCTCCGCTTCGTCCGCCTGATCGTGATGGTCGGGCTCTATTTCGCGCCACTCAGGGTCTTCATGCCGTTCGCCGGCATACTTTTTCTCCTCGCGATCCTGTGGGCGGTCTTCAGCTATCTGGTGCTGGGGCGCCTCGCCGATGTATCGACCCTGGTGATCGTCATGGCCTCGGTGCAGGTGGCGAGCGTCGGCCTGCTGGCGGAGCTGATCAATCGCCGCCTCCACAACGAATTGAAGCGGTAGTCCTCGGCGGCCGCGTTCGTGGAGCAAGAGCGGCACCGCCGCGAACCGCTGTTCCCGGGCAGCCAATTCGAAACATTGGACCGAGGCTACTCGGGTAGCGACAGCGCCATCCGGAAGCCACGCTTTCCACTCCGCAAGGTCGACTGATCAGCGCAGCGATGGGCCGACCACAACTTCATCGGCACGACGCCCCGAGAGCCTCCACGCAATACTCTTGGCTCAATTCGTGAAACGTATGCATTTGTGATAGAATGCCCGGAACGTCAGGAGGTTGGGTCATGGACGGCAAGGGTTTCCAGGTGTGGCTTTCGGCGGCGCGCGGGCTGACGCGCGTGCAGCGGCACGAGGCGCTCGCGGTGCTGTCGGGCCGGAGCGAAGGCGAGGCATCGAAGGCCGCGATCGAGCTTGGTGTGGACGAGGCCCGGCGCTGTCCGCACTGCGCGAGCGAAGGGGCGGTTTCGCGCGGTATGGCGCGGGGTCTGCGGCGCTACCAGTGCAAGGGCTGCGGCAGGACCTTCAACGCGCTGACCGGTACGCCGCTGTCGGGCCTGCACCACAAGGAACGCTGGCTGTCGTTCGGGGCGTCGCTGGCGGAGGGGGAGACGGTGAAGGCCTCGGCGGCGCGCTGCGACGTGGCGGTGAGCACGGCGTTCCGCTGGCGTCACCGGTTTCTGGCGGCGGCGCGGAGCGATTCGGAGGTGCTCAAGGGGATCGTGGAAGCGGACGAGACCTACGTCCTGGAGAGCCGGAAGGGCGCGCGCGGGCTGGGACGCAAGGCACGGCGGCGGGGCGGCAAGGCGAAGAAGCGCGGCCTCTCGCGCGAGCAGGTGCCGGTTCTCATGGCGGCGGACCGGAGCGGGACGACGGTGAGCGCGGTGCTGCCCAGGGTCGACGCGGCGGCGCTCACGGCTGCTCTCGACCCGGTGGTCGCGAAGGACGCCCTGCTGGTCTCCGACGGTGGCGCGAGCTATCCACCTTGCGCCGCCGCGCTCGGGGTGAGCCACGAAGCACTCAACCGCTCGATGGGGGAACGGGTTCGGGGCGATCTGCATGTGCAGACGGTGAACAGCCGCCACAGCCGGTTGAAGGACTTGCTGCGTCCCCGCCGCGGCATCGCCACCCGCTATCTGGACAACTACCTGAGCTGGTTCCACCTCGTGGGCCTCGCCCCCGGCGCCAATGACCGAGCCTGCCTCGCCGCCGCCGTAACAAGGTGACGCATACATTTCACGAAGTGAGCCATACTCTTTGCCCGCAATCCCCGGTCGTCCACGCGGAACCGTCATTTGGGGCACCGGCATAGCTGCCATTCCAGCAATCCATGATCCACTCCCAGACATTGCAGTGAACGTCATAGAGTCCGAAGGGATTCGCGGTAAATGATCCGACGGGCAGCGTCATGTCGCTGCTTTCGCCGCACCCTTCGCAGTTAGCTTGATCGCCGCCGATCTCGACACCCGACCAATAGGCCGTGTCGCTTCCGGCTCCTGTCGTGTATTCCCATTCCGCTTCGGTGGGGAGCCGATAATCTGTAGCGCACCCGGTTCCTTGGACACAAGTTTGTCTCACGCGGCGGGCCTGATTGAGATCGCGGCGTGCCACGCCTGACGAGCTTGAGCGGGGCTCAGGTAGCCGTTCTTTTCGACGATCCACTGGGCATTGTAGAGTTCGACGAAGTCGCGGACGGCGTCCCGCAGCTCCGCGATGTTGCGGTAGATGCGACCATGGATGATCTGTTCCTTCAGCGTGCGATTGAACCGCTCGGCGACGCCGTTGGTCTGGGGCTCGGCGACGAAGGCGTAGGACGGCTGGATGCCCCAGAACTTGATCTGGTTGGTGAAGTGGTCCGACAGATACTGGGAGCCGTGATCCATCCGCAAGGCCAGCCCCCGAGCCGCGCCGGCCGCGGTCGAGCCATACAGCCCGGCAAGCCCCATGGAGATCGGCTGCAGGGCGGCGAAGCGGTCGCCGCGCTTGCAGACATGCCAGCCGACACACTCGGCGTTCCAATGCTCGACGGCGGTGAAGATCCAGCCCCAGCCGTCGTCCACCGTGAACACCCGAACGCCATCGGTGCCCCACATGAGGTTCGGGGCATGAGTGATGATCTCACCGTCATGGGGATTGCCGCCACGGCGGCGGCAGCGATGGGGCGAGAGCAGATTGTTCTCGCGCATCAGGCGGAGCACCCGCTTGCGGGCAACCCGGATGTCGCGACAGACCCGAAGCCGAGCCCAGACCTTGCGGTAGCCCTCGCCCTCCCAGGGCGATGCCTCCAGGTCGGCTTCGATCGCCACCAGCAGCGCCTGGTCCGAGATCGCGGGCTTCGGTCCCCGACGCTTTGCCGGCGGCTGCTCGGCGTGCTGGCCGGAGGTCATGGCGTAGAACGAGGAGCGGGCCATGCCCCAGGCGGCGCAGACCCGCCGCAGGCCGTAGGCCAGACCCGTGCCGGGCGAGGTGGCGGCACTCATCGCCGCGACCTCCGCCGCCCCAAAGGGCCGAAGGTCTCCGTCTTGGCCTCCAGCAGTTCCACCTGCATGGTCAACTCTCCGATCCGCTTCATGGCGCTATCCAGTTCCGCCTGCACCGGATCGCCCTTGCGTTGCTTGAGCGAGGCGTCGATCCCGCCGATCGCTTTCTCACGCCACTGCTCGAGCCGGAAGATCTCTACGCCCAACTGGCGCGACAGAAGTTGCACCGGCTCGTCACGCAAAAGCCGCGGAACGACCTCACGCTTGCGCGCCACCGTCCATCGCTGGCCAAGTCCCAGCGGGCCTGCCGGCAAAGCCTGGCCTGGGGAAAACGTGGACGAGCCAAGCTCGCCCGCATTTACCACAGGCCCATCAACAGCAACTTTCTTCTCAAAATTATCGGCCATGTTCCGGTCCTCCTTGGACACTTCGATTAAGCCAATTCTGTGTCCAAGGAAATCGGGTCCGACTCAGGGAGCCGATAATCCAACCCCGTTGCCTCACTCAACCAATCCGAATACGCGTTCGCATCATGCCAGCTTACGTAAATAACTGGTCGGTTGCCGCGCGCCCATCCCCGATCCTCGGCTCGGTGTCGACATCCACGAGCATCGACACAGGCGTCCCATTCGGCAAAGGTCGTCTCATAGCGGCCGATCGCGAAAGCCCGAGAAAAATGGACCGAGTGTCGAGGTCCTTCCGTCGAGGCATGCCCGATATCACCCGGCCTGGTTCCCATTTCGAACGTGCCCCGCGGCACCACCGTCATTTCCGGACAGGCACGACAACTGCGGAACGTCGTACCGGCGCTCGGACTTTTCGGCGGTGTCGTAACGGCCAAGGCTTCGATGGCAATTGCATCGGCCCGCCAAATCGCTTCAAACGCTTTCCAGCTTCCGTCGAAGCCGATCTCGGCGGCGATCAAGCACATCGCGCCCAACGTGGCCCATTGCCAGCCGGCGAGGCGCGAGTGATGTTTCGGGTGCCAGCGCTTTCGAGCACGCTCCGTTTCACCCCGGACATTATAGACGCGAACGGGATCGGCGATGTTCTTGACTCTGTACAGGCCCAAATCGTCGAAAGCGCAGTCGATCTTTCCGTGTACCTGCTCATGGATGCTGGCGGAAACCGCGACGCCGCCCTGCTCGGCGAGACCTTCGAGCCTCGCGGCGACATTCACGCCGTCGCCGTAGATTTGTTGCCCCGCCACCAGGACATCACCGAGATTGATGCCGACGCGATACTCCATCCGTTCGGCCTCGGATAGTGTCGCGTTGAATTCCCCAAGCGCATCTTGAAATCGTCTGGCACATTCGACGGCGTCGACCGAGCTCTGGAACTCGGCAAGCACGCTATCACCGGCCGAACCGACCACCCGGCCGTGATGCGCGGCGATTAGCCCATCGACGATCGATCTGCATCGTCGCAGATGATCGAGTGTTCCCGTTTCGTTGGCGCCCATCAGCCGGCTGTGTCCCGCCACGTCGGCGGCGAGGATCGCGGCGAGGCGTCGCTGCAAGCGCTCTTCGGCCATCTGACGAAGTCACCTTCGTGCCGCTTAGGCCCGCGATTTTATGGGAGTCGACCTGGCGAGTCCACGAGACGGCCAAGGCCGACCCTGGGTCACAAGGACTCTGCCGGCATTGCTCGATGTCGGGGGGCTGGCGGGGGGTTGGCGGGGGTGGCGCGGACGCCCCGGGTCCGGGTGCCCGCCGGAGGTGCGTCGCGGCCGAAAACGGCCGAACCCTCGCATGGCCGGGCACGCCCGTCGCTCGGAACCTCTCGCGCGATGTCGAAAGATATCCGGCCTTTCAGCGCTCTCGCTCATAGAGCAACAAGGGACCCGGCCGGTTCCGTTCCGCCACCAGGCGGTAATCGCGTTCCAGCACGGCCATGAAGGGGCGGAGCATCGGGCTCGGTGCCCGTTCGGCCCGGCCCGCCAGCAGGACATAGTCGATGCTTCGCCCGAGCGCGTCGTCGTTGAAGCGCTCGAGGTCGGGGGCCGCCAGCACCTGGGCGACGCCGTCGTCGGGCGCGCCGACCATGAAATCGTGCAGGTCCCATTCGGGGCGGTAGTGGACCGGGAGTGTGCCTGGTAGGCGTTCAGGAAGACCACGCCGCGCATCGCGCCGACGTAGCCCGCGTGGTGCAGCAGCGGGTTCGGCCGCCACAGTGGATCGGGTTCGCCCGGCGGGCCTTCGAGCGGCCCGACGACGAGGGTGTAGATGGTCTTATGATCCGCGACCTTCGCCAGCATCCCGTCGAGCGGCCGGCGGAACTCGTCGACCGCCTGGAACTGCGTCAGGCGATTGATCGGAAAAGCGACGGCGAGGAGGAACAGCACGACCGTCGCGGTTCGGGCGAAACCCGTGCTGAGGGGACGGGAAGCCAGCCAGAGTACGAGCGTGATATGGACGAAAGGCTGCAGACGGTGCTTCAGGATCCCGCCACAGCCGAAGTCGTTCGGCACGATGAAGACGACGACGAGCAGAAAGGCGAAGGCGAACAGCAGGCGGTGGTCGCCGGTTTCCTCGCGCCGGCCGAGCCGTAGATATCGGTAGAGCAGCAGCAGCATTACGATCAAGATCACAAGGCCGAAGGCGGCGTCCAGCCCGCCCAGCGCCACCAGCCAGCTTTGCGACAGCAGCAGATAGAGCTTGTAGTCGAGGCCGTCGCCGTCCTCGAAAGGGCTTTCCGGCGTCTCGCCACTCCGCGCCACGAAGGCGAGGATCAGGATCGCGATCGGCAGGAGGGCGAGCGCGGCGGGCAGCGCATGGCGGCGTAAGCCGCCGACCCAGCCCTCGGCCCGGCGCCCCGCCGTAACCCAACGCCAGAAGCCGGCGAGACCGATGACCACCACGATGGCCATGCCGGCGAAGATATGGGTCGCCAAGCACAGGAAGGCCGCGAGCGCGAAGCCCGCCCAATTCCCCAGACCTCCGCGTGCGTCGGCACGGTAATAGGCGGCAATCGCGATCATCACGGCGACCATGCCGTAGCAGTAGTTGTAGAAGCCGTAATGGAACAGCATGCCGTAGCCGAGCGGCACGATAAGCGGTACCGCAATCCAGGGCCGCGCTCCGACCTCGCGTGCCGCCCACCATCTGGCGAGCGGCAGGCCGAGGAGATAGCCGCTCACCAGGAGCTTTTCGGCGATCATCGGCGCGAGCGGTTCCAGCAGCCCGCGAAGGACGAGGAAGATGGTGAGGTTCGGCACCAGCTGCCACTGCCGGATGAAATAGGCTCGAAATCCCTCGAAGGCGGGTACGTCGTAAAGCCGGATAACGGCGGCCATGAAGACGTGGATCGGCCCGTCCTGGGTCGGCGGCGGCAGGTCGGGCAGCCAGACCGGCGCCAGCAGCGCCAGCGCCAGCAGCGGGGCCGCGACCAGCGTCGGCCAGCGCGCCGCCGGCATTGCGGCATTCGCCTCGGGCATTGGCGTGGCCATCTCCCCATCCCCACCGATTCGGGCGTGGAGTCTATCCGCCGGCTCCCGCCCGGCCTAGATTGAGCGGCGAAGTTTGTCGCCGGGAGGGGAGATGTCGACGGCGCCACGAATTCTTCAAGTTGGCTACCACTTCCCCTTCCACCCCCTGGGGCCGGAGATGAAGCGGCGGCTCGCGGCCGGCCGACTGGGCCGGATCCGCTATCTCGGCAGCCGCTTCTCCGGCTTCAAGCGAACGCGCGGCGCCACCGGCCTCCCGGTCGAACTCGAAGGCGACGGGACATGAGCCTGGCACCCGAATTCCAAATCGGGGCGGTGGAACTCTTCGAACGCGACGTCGTCTACCGCATGCCGTTCCGTTCGGCGCCGCCACGCTACATGGCTGCCCGCAGGCGTTCGCGCGGGTGACGATCCGCGATAAGGACGGCCGCGAGGCCACCGGCTCCGGCGCGGAGCTGCTGGCGCCCAAATGGTTCGACAAGAACCCGGCGCTTTCCAACGAGGCGAACTTCGAACAGCTCCGCCGCGCCATCGCCATCGCCCGAGACAACTACCGTTCGCAACGTCGGGCCAGCGCCTTCGGCCATTTCGCGCGTAACCACCAGACCCAGCTCGACGCGGGTGCTCGCCATGGCCTGGACTCCCTGGTCGCCGGCTTCGGCCCGGCGCTGCTGGATCGCGCGGTGCTGGACGCGCTTTGCCGCCTGCAAGGTCTCGATGTCTTCACCCTCGCGCGGCGCAATCTGATCGGCCTTCGGGTCGGCCCGCTGACCCCGGACTTGCGGGGTTTCGATCTCGATGCGTTCCTCGCCGGCCTGACGCCGCTGCGACGCGTGGCGGCGCGTCACACGGTCGGTCTGATCGACCCGCTGACGGGGCAAGGCACGCTTCGCGACGGCCTGCCGGAAACCCTCGAACAAGTGATCCGCGCCTATGGCCACCGCTGGTTCAAGCTGAAGATCGGCGGCGACGTCCAGGCCGATGTCGCCAGGCTGTGCGCGATCGCCCGGGTGCTCGACGCCGAGGCCGGTGATTACGCAGTCACCCTTGATGGCAACGAGCAATACCAGGACGCCGGCGCCGTGGCCGAACTCTGGCGCGCGGTGACGACGGCGCCGGATCTTCGCCGTTTCGCGCGGGCGATCCGTTTCATCGAGCAGCCGCTCGACCGGGCGCGGACACTCGAGACCGATATTTCCGCCCTCGACCTGCCGGTTCCCTTCATCATCGACGAGAGCGACCATGGCCTCGACGTCTACCCCCGTGCCCGCGCTCTCGGCTACCAGGGCGTCTCCTCAAAATCCTGCAAGGGACTTTACAAGTCGATGTTGAATGCGGCGCGGACGGCGATGTGGAACGCGGAGGCCGGCGGGGCGCGCTACCTGATGTCGGGCGAAGACCTCTCGACCCAGGCGGGGCTCGGGGTGCAGCAGGATCTGGCGCTGGTGGCGCTGCTCGGCATCGACCATGTGGAACGCAACGGCCACCACTATGTCGACGGGTTCCAGGGCGCGTCGGCGGCCGAAGCGGGGGCGTTCCTCGCCGCCCACCCGGACCTCTACCGCCCGGCGGCGGAGGGCGCGCGGCTGCGAATCGAACATGGGAAAATCCGGCTGGCGTCTCTCGCCGTGCCCGGCTACGCCACGGCCCTGGCGCCGGACTGGTCGACAATGAGGGAGATGGCGACACCCGCTTGAAGAATGTTCCCACCGCATGGCGCGCGCGGGTGACCGTCAGGTACGCGCGCGACGCAACCGCGAATAGGACCGGCCGCGGCGACGAGGTCGTTTCGACATCCAGTTCAAGAATGCCTCTGGAGCCATGGGAGCGGCGATCAAGTAACCTTGAAAACGGGTGCATCCCATTTCCAACAAGGCGTGCATTTGGATCGTCGATTCGATGCCCTCCGCCACGACTTCGATACCGAGGCTGCGGGACATGTTCAAAATGGCCTCTATTATGACCAGATCGTTCTTGTCCTCCGGGATATTGTCGACGAAGCTCTTATCGATTTTCAGCGTTTGAATGGGAAGCTTCCGCAGGTAGGCGAGGGACGAATATCCGGTTCCGAAGTCGTCGATCGATATGCCGACACCCAGCTGGCGTAGCTGATTGAGCGTGCCGACAACTTGGTCGAAACCTTTCATCATGATCGTTTCAGTAATCTCCAGCTCAGGGCGGCTGGGATCCAATTTTGTCTCCGCGAGGGTGTTTTTCACGGTTCCCACGAATTCGGGGTCCTGAAACTCCATGGGAGAAACGTTTACGGACATGCAATCGACATCATAACCGGCATCGAGCCATTCCCGGAATTGCCGGCAGGCACTTTTCAACACGAACTTGCCGATTTCGGCCAACAGGCCGCCTTGCTCCGCGGCATTGATGAAGTGACTGGGGGCCAAAAGGCCGAGCGAAGGATGCCGCCAGCGGACCAGCGCCTCCACGCCGGTGTATTCCTCGTCATCGGATTTCAATTGCGGTTGATAGTGCAAAAGGAATTCCTGGCGCACGATGGCCAGCCGCATATCGCTGTTCAGCACATGGGAGGCGCGCGCGCGGGCATCCAACGCGCCGTCGAAGAAGACGAAGGTGCTCTTGCCCTTGGATTTGGCGGCATAAAGGGCCATGTCGGCGGCCCGCAACAGCTCGTCGGCGCCCATGCCGTCACGCGGGTAAAGGGCGATTCCGATGGAGGTCCCGGTCTTGATCAGCGCGCCGTCGATATTCACCGGTTTGGTAACGGTATCGATGATTCTTTCGGCGACCTCGATGACTCTTTCCGATTGGGCCAGCTTGGCGAGGATGATGGCGAATTCGTCGCCGCCGAGCCGCGCGACGGTATCGGTCTCGCGGGTCGCGGCGACCAGTTCGCGCGAAACGCATCGAAGCAATTCATCGCCGACGGGATGTCCGAACGTATCATTGATGTTTTTGAAGTCGTCGATATCGAACAGCATCAAGGCGATGGCGCCGCCGTCGCGCTTGCTGGCGTTGATGGCCTCCTCGAATCTTTGATGAAACAGATTGCGATTGGCAACGTTCGTAAGAGGGTCGAAGAGGGCGAGCTTGCGGATGGTATCCTGGGACTCACGCTCCTTCCGCAGGGCGAGAGCGGTCTCGGCCCGGGCGGTTTCCAGATCTTCGGCCATCTGGATCGATTCCGCCGCGTTCGTTTCGACGCGCTCCTGGAAGTCTTCCAGCTCGTGGATACGCGCCTTCAGATGCTCGATCTGCACCGACGGCGGTTCGGAGTCCGGGAGATCGTCCATTGGTCGCTTGCCCGATGAGCCTCATCGAATATCCCTTGCCCGCGGCAGTATTCGGCTGAAACCTTAACGAAACATGATGCCATGGCGCCACCGGCCGGCGGCCCGGCGATGCGGATCACACGCGATCCGGCCAAATTCAACCGGCAATGAGCGGAACTCATTGCCGGTTGTCGGGCGTTCAAACGCCACGCGGGCTTTTCCTCGCATAGGCTCGGACGCTCGGACGCGCGGGCGCGCGGTCGCGCTTGCCGATCCGCGATGAGGCGAGCTCATCGCGGATCGGTATTACCGCCGATCGCGCGCGGATCGTCCTTCGGCAGCAGGTAGCCCGGCAGGTTGGCGAGGCACATCGTGGCGCCGAGGCAGTAGAAGACGACGATCAGACCCCAGGCATCCGCGATCAGGCCGCCGACGGCGGGCACGGTGACGGCGAAAATCGTCTGCACGCCGAACATCAGGCTGGTGGCGGAGCCGCCGAGTTCCGGTGGCGTCAGGTCCATCAGCCAGCCCTGCATGACCGGACGGACGGCGAAGAGGGCAAAGCCCAGCAGCGAGACGCCGGCGATGAACAGGACGGCGTCGCCGATCAAGGTCAGCAGCAGCAGCGCCACGGTAGAGAGGCCGAGACCCGCCAGCACCACCGAGCGGCGGCCAATCCGGTCCGACCAGATGCCGGCGACGGGCGAGGCCAGCACGCCCCCCATTTGCAGGCTGAAGAGCGTCGCGCCATAGAGCGCCGGCCCCATCGCCATCACCTGCACCAGGTAGAGCGGCAGGAAGGTGCGGATGCCGCTTTGCCCCAGGCTCCTGACGCCGGCCAGGCAGCAAAGCAGCATGACCGAGGGCGTGGTGATCACCTGTTTCAGGCCGGAGAAATAATCGCCGGCGCCGAGGCCCGCCCGCTCCTCGTCGCGGGCTCCCGTCGGCCGCAGGACCGCCAGCAACAGTAGTGCCAGCAGCAGCGAGGGAAGCGCCGAGATAGCCGCCGTCGCCCGCCAGGTGAGCGCCACCAGCAGCACGCTCGCCAGCAGCGGCGCCACCGCATCGCCCAGGTTGGCGCCCAGGGCGTGGATCGACAGCGCATAGCCCCGATTATCGGGAAAGCGGTTGGAGATGTAGGAGATCGCCGCCGGGTGCCAAAGATTGTTTGCCGCCCCGATCAAGGCGATCAGCAGGGCCAGCGAGAGGAAACCGCCCGCATGGCCGAAGCCGACGAGTCCGAGGGCACCGACCATCAGGGCGGTGATCTGGAACACAACGCGCCGGCCGCTCATGTCCACCACCAGTCCGCTCACCAGATTGGCGCAGAAGGAAGCGGCATGGAAAACAGTGACCAGCAGGCCGGCCTGGAAATAACTCAAGCCCAGCTCTTCCTTGATGAAAGGCAGCAGGATCAGGAAGGTCGCCGTCACCAGGTGGGTGCCGCCGTGACCGATGCCGATAAGCAGCATCGGCGCCTGCGCGCGCGCCGGCACGCCCGTTACGTTGGCGATCAGGGACATCCACGCGCGCGCCACACTGGCCGGCCGGATTGCGGCACTAGGCGTCCTCCACCGTCGCCACGGCACCGCCCGTCTGGTCCAGATAGGTCTCCAACGCGTCGATTACCTTGGAATCGTAGCGGTTCTCGTTCTTGCGCAGGATGTCGAGCACGTCCTCCGGTCGCGCGCCGTCGCGATAGCTTCGAGGATTGGTCCGGGCGACGAAGACGTCGGCGACGCCCAGGATGCGCCCCGAGACGTCGATCTCGTCACCCGAGACGCCTTCCGGATAGCCGGTGCCGTCCAGCCGCTCGTGCATCTGCAACATGACATCGCGCACCGGCAGGCCAAAATCCAGATCGCCCAAAATATTGTCCGCGTGGCGGATGTGGGCCTGGATTTCCACCTTCTCTTCCTCGGTCAGACGGCCGGCCTTGGTCAAGATCTCCGCCGGTACCGACAGCTTGCCGATCTGCGACAGATTGGCGGCGATCTCCAGGGTGGCGATCTCCGGGTCCGAGAGACCCAAGAGCCGGCCGATACCGCTCGCCACCCGCTCCAGCTTGCGGGAGTGGCCGGTGAGATAGGGATCCACCGCCTCGATGGTATTGGAGAGTGCGCGGATCGTATTCATCACCGCCGTCTCGCGCAGGCTTTGAGCCTCCAGCATGTCGGTGATGTCGCGGGCGACGGATACGATGCCCATGCGCCGGCCCGCATCGTCGAGGAAGGGACCTTTCGAAAGCTGAAACTGCCGTTCGGCGCCGGCGATGTCGATGGCGACGATCTGGCTCGCCACTTCTCCGCCCGCGATGATTTCCGCGTCCTCCCCCGCCAACTGTTCGGCTTCCTCGTTCTGGAAGATGGCATGGTCGGTGAGGCCGATCAGGGAGTCGAGCGGCAGGCCCACGGCACGCGCAAAGGCGGGGTTGGCGTAAATGTATTTGGCATCGGCGTCCTTGACCGTAATGTGCTCCTGGATCGACGCGTTGATCGCGTCCAGCAACTAGCGCTGGGTCTGGAGGCGCCCGGCGAGTTCGCGATATTGCTGTGCCAGCGCGCGGTTGCTCTCGCTGCCCTGGCGCCACCAGAAGGCCAGCGCCGCCGCGACGAAGCCAATCGTGGAGAGCAGCACGATCAGGCCGCCGAAGAGCCGGTGCCCGCCGATCGGCTCCAGCACCCGGGATTTTGCGATTTCCTCAATCACCATCCAGGGCGCGCCCGAGACGGCGACACCGACCGAGAGAAATTCCCCCTGGCCGTCGATACCCGCCCGTTCGCCATAACGGATCGCACGTGGCTTGTCGCCGCCCGGAAGCGCGGTCGGGGCGAGTGGCGGCGTGGCCTCCGGCCGCACGGCATGGTAGCGTCCGTCGGCGAGCTGGAGGAGATGCGCGCTCTCGCCCTGGTTGGCCAGTGGGCTCGGCGCCAGCGCTCCCTTGATCCGCCGATCGGCGGCGAGCGACATGACCAACACACCCACCGTCCGCTTCGCGTCGGCCGCCGAGCCGCTTTGCGGCGGACGGAGCGGGATGAGCAGGTCGAGAACCAGACCCGCCGCGCCTTCGCGCAAGGGCAGGATGGTCGGCTGGCCTTCGGGAAAGAGCGCCTTCGCCGCCTCCCGCTGCGGACCGGTCAGCTTCGGCGCGTCGGAGCCCGAGACGTAGGCAGTGCCCTCGAAATCGACCAGGTAGGCGCCGATCAGTCCGGCTTGGCGCTGGAAGGCGGCAAGCCCCGCCTGCATGTAGGGCAGTTGATGGCCGAGCGGGCCCTGGGCGACCGACACCGCGCCCGCGAGGTCCACCTCGGCCGCGAACAGCAGGAAGAGGTCGTTCTTGGCGATCGGCTCCGCCAGTTCGAGCCGGCCCTTCAGCCATTCCGAGAGGACTTCGGCCCGCCCCCTGGCCGAAACCTGCAGCCGGTCGCCGGTGCTGGCCAGCAACCCCGCTTCCTCGTCGCGAACCGAGAATTCGAGGAAGATGACGCCTATGGAGAGCGCAACCAGCACCAGCAGCGTCACCAGAGCCAGGATACGCATCCCGCCCGCCCGCCTGGCGCGCGGACCCGGTACCGCCAGCATCTCGAGCGCACTCGTGGGGGGCTGGGATTCGGACATGATCACTTCGCCTCCCCACCGGTGGGGCGGCTACCGGCAAGTGGCCGATTGACGACATGCGCCCAGCGCGTCGTCTCGTTTACCGAATAGAACGGCACGTAGTATTTGACTCGCGATGCGTCGAGCACGGCATCGCTCCAGGTGTCGAGAACCCGGAATCCGTCTTCGTGGCGAACGACGAGGACGGCGTGGCGCCGATTGCGGAGCGCGTCATAGACCACGGCGATGCGCATCGCGTCGTTGTCCAGCCCGGCGTCGCGGAGCGTCGCGAATTTCATGATCGCGAACTCGGCCGCGCCGCCACCCTTCTCCAGAAACTCGAAAGGCGCCGACCAGCGCTCGACGCCGTCGTGGCCGGCGGGCGCCGCCGGTTCCGCGAGACCGTTCACGTAACGATTGACCTCGCCCAGGCGGCGCTCCAGCGGCAGGTTGGCGAGTTCCTGCACCTTGGCCCGCCAGACGGTGATGATCAAGCCGCCGCACCGCGCATCGTCCTCGTCACAGGCCCGTGCCCGCACTCGGTCGGCTTCGAGCCGGGCGAGTGTGTCGCGCCAGACGGGGAGAGCGGCGAGGTTGGGGGAAGGGAATTCGAGATAGCCGAAGAGCCCGACCGACGTCGACTCCGCTCCCGCCGCCGGCGCGAGAGTGACGGCCAACGCGGCGGCCGCGAGCCACTTCTTTCGGTTGGATCGAGGAATCCGCCGCACTTCCGTCACCGCTCGCTCAACGCTTTGTTCCTGGCCTTGAGGATCGGCTTCAGGAGATAGTCGAGGATCGTCTTGCGGCCGGTCAACACGTCGACGCTGGCGACCATGCCCGGGATGATGGGGAGTTTCTCGCCGCGCCGTTCGAGATAATTCTGATCGGTGCGGATGATGACGTGATAGAAGCTCTCGCCTTCGTCGTCCGTGATGGTGTCGGCGCTGATCCGCTCCAGCCGTCCGTCGAGGCCGCCGTAGATCGAGAAATCATAGGCGGTGAGCTTCACCGTCGCCACTTGGTTCAGGCTCAGGAAGGCGATGTCGGCGGGGCGGATCCTGGCCTCGACCAGCAGGGTGTCGTCGACCGGCACGATCTCCACCAGGTCCATGCCGGGCTTGATCACGCCGCCGACGGTGCGGACCTTCAGCTCCTTGATGATGCCGTTGACCGGGGAGACGACATCGGTGCGCATGACCCGGTCTCGGGCGGCGCGGATTGTCTCCTCTATTTGCGCCAGTTCGCCCCGGGACTGGTTGAGCTCGGTGAGTGACTCCGTGCGCCGGGTATTGAATTTCTCCTCGATCCGGCGATTGGCTTCCTGCAAGGCGGACCTGGCGCGGGGCACCGACAGTTGCGTCGTCCTGTACTCGCCCGCGAGGTCGGCCACTTGGCGTTTGATGCGGATCAGGTCGATCGCCGGCACGATGCCACTCCGGGCCAGCGGTTCGGTCAGCTCCAGCTCCTCGTTGGCGAGCCCCAGGCTGGTGCGCAGCTTGTCGAGCTTGGCGCGCAGTTCCGCCATCTCCTGTTTGCGCTGGTCGGCTTGCACCCGGAGGATAGAGATCTGCGACTGCAGCGCGCTTTCGCTGGCGTTGAAGAGCTGTTCCTCGTTGGAGGCGATATCCGGGGCTTCCGCCGTCAACTCCGGCGGGAAATGCAAGGGCTTGTTCTCGGCCTGCGCCGTCAGCCGCGCGACCCGACCCAGGAGGGCGAAACGATTGGCGCGCAGCTCGCCATAACTGGCGGCGACACCGGTATCGTCGATCCGAAGCAGGACCTCGCCTTCCCGGACCGTGGCGCCTTCCTTGACGAAAACTTCCTTCAGGATGCCACCCTCGAGGTTCTGTACGATCTGGATCTGGGAGGACGGGATGACGCGGCCTTCTCCCCGCGTCACCTCGTCGACTTCGGCCGCATAGGCCCAGAAGAAGGCGGCGACGAGCAGGCAGATGATCAGGATGAATATGGTGTAGAGGGACGGGTTCGGCCCCTGCACCATCGAGCTTTCGACATCGGAGGCGAACTGCGCGTCGTGCCAGTCCCGTCTGCGCGCCATCACCGCTCTCCGGCCTAGCGGTTCGCCGCCGGCGTCGAGGCCTGGACCCGTACCCGGGCTTGCCGGTTGGCGTCGACGCGACCTTTCTTCAGCACTTCGTCGCGCGGTCCATCGGCGACCACGCGACCGCGCGAAACGACAATGATCCGGTCGACCAGGTCCAGCAGCGAGGGGCGGTGCGTGATCAGGATCAGCGTCTTGCCGACGAGATAGTCCCGCATCCGTTGCTTGAAGGCGTTCTCCGCCGGCATGTCCATCATGCTCGTCGGCTCGTCCAGCACGACCACGGGCGGATCCGGCAGCAGCGAACGGGCGAGCGCGATGCATTGACGCTGGCCGCCGGAAAGCGTCTGCCCCCGCTCGCCGACGACCAGGTCGTAACCTCGCGGTTGCTGGCTGATGAACTCGTGCACGCCGGCGAGCTGGGCCGCGCGCAGGATCATGCCGTCGTCGGCATGCGGGGTCGACATGGCGATGTTGTCGCGGACGCTGCCATGGAAGAGGATGACATCCTGCAGCAATACCCCCAGCGACTTGCGGATGTCGCTCGGGTCCATCTGGCGCACGTCGGTGCCGTCGACCAGCACTTGGCCGCTGTCCGGCTCGTAGAGCTTCATCAGCAGGCGGGAGATCGTCGATTTGCCCGATCCCACGGGGCCGATGATGCCCACCTTCTCGCCCGGCCGGATCTTGAAGGAGATGTCGCGAAGCGCCGGCACCTCGGCCTCGGGGTAGCCGAAGGTTACGTTCTCGAAGTCGATTGAGCCCTCGATGGTATCGCGGCTCAGATAGCGGGAATCCTCGGGCCGTTCGACCGGCTTGGCCATGATCTCGTTCAGCGCTTTCAGCGCCGCGATCGACTGGTGCAGGCGGGAGAGGATGTTGGCGATCTGGCCCAGTGGCGCCATGCAGCGCCCGGTCAGGATCGTGCAGGCGATCAGGCCGCCGATGGTGAGTTCATTGTCGGAGATGAGGTAGACGCCGTAGGCCACCACCGCGACGGTGACGAAATGCTGAATCAGCTGGGTGACGTTGACGCCGAGTCCCGAGAGATTGCGCACCCGCATGCTGGTGTTGGCGGAGGTGCCGACGTACTTCTCCCACTCCCGCTGCATGTGTCCCTCGGCGCCGATACTCTTCACCGTGTCGAGCGCGGCGATGGTCTCGATCATCACGCCGTGCTTCTGCGATCCCTCGGCCGTCGCCTGGCGGACCGCGCGACGCAGCGGAACCTGCAGCATCAGACCGATGACGATCACCAGCGGCACCGCGGCGGCGGGGATATAGGCGGCCGGGCCGGCAATCATCCAGATCACCAGGATGAACAACACGAGGAAGGGCAAGTCGATCACCGCCACCACGGTGGCGGAGGTGAAGAATTCGCGCAGCCACTCGAAATCGCGCAGCTGGTTGGCGAAGGCCCCGGACGAGCTTGGCCGCGACGTCATGGTGATGCCGAGAACATGGTTGAAGATCTTGCTCGACATCAGCACGTCCGCGCGCTTGCCGGCATTATCGACGAAATGCGAGCGCAACCATCGGAGCATGAAATCGAAGACGAAGATGATGCCGATCCCGATCACCAGCACCATCAAGGTCTCCTTCGCCTGGTTCGGCACCACCCGGTCATAGACGTTCATCACGAAAAGCGGCGAGGCGAGCGCCAGCAGGTTGATGAAGGAGGCGGCGACCATGACGCCGAAATAGGTCTTCCAGAAGCGGGCCAGCGTGCCCCAGAACCACGACTTGCCCCGGCCCAGCAGAACCTCGCGCTGTACCTGACTGTAGTGATAGCGCGGGCGGAGGAAGACGGCATGGCCGTCGTAGCGCCCGTTCAGCACGTCGAGGTCGATGACCTCGCTGCCGTCGCCCGTCTCGGGAAAGACCACTTCCGCCTTGTCGCGGCCGACCCGCTTGAAGAGGACGCACGCCGTCCGGCCCTTCAGCAGCAGAATAACCGGCAGGACGTATTCAGGCAGCGCATTGAGCCGCCGCTTGACGATCCGCGCGCTGAGGTCGGCCCGGTCCGCGGCCCGCAGGAAAAGCGCCGGCGTCAATCGATTGCCCTCGAGCGGCAAGCCGCCAATCAGCGACTGTGGCGTGCTGGGCCGACCGAAATGTTTGGTGACCGCCACCAGACAACCAAGCAGGGGGTCGGAGGCTTCGGATTTGAGGGCGGAACTAGGCAGCTCCCAGCGCGGCTCGGGCGGTGCCTCCCCCTCGTCCGCGCCGCCATCGCCCCGGGGCGCCGTCTGCGCCGGCGGCGCAACAGCCAGGTCCGGCTCGGCCGCCTCGGCCGCGCCGCCATTGTCGTCGGCCCGGGGCGCCGTTTGCGCCGGCGGCGCCACAGCCAGGTCCGGCTCGGCCGAATCGACGGCGTCGCCGGGCTTGGTTTTCTCGGACTGCCCGAACGTCCTGGCATCGCGCGCGCGCAGGCGTAATCGCCGCCCGCGCTTGGCCGGCGCCGGCTCGGCGGAAGCGTTATCGTCGCTCGACTGGGGCGTATCCATCTATTCGTCCCGTGGCGCGCACTGGATGGCGAGTGAGAGCGTGGAGGATAGCGCGCGGCGAGGGTCCTGCCTACTCCGTCGATCACCCACGCGACTTCCCGTGACAACTCGTCGCGTTCGAGGGCGTCCCCCGGGGCGAATAGTCTTCGCCAGAAATCGCTTGTCGGACCGCCCGGGGGCTCCGCTATACTCCGCCGGGGCCGCGCCGGGGCTGCCTCGCCTCGGAGGGACACTTTCCGATCGAACCAGCGCGCAATGGAAACGCCAAGGACCAGAGGTACATCATGGACGCGAAAGCCGCCATCGCCACCGAAGCCGGCAAGCCACTCAGCATCGAAACGGTTCAGGTCGAGGGACCGAGGGAAGGCGAGGTCATGGTTGAGATCAAGGCCACGGGCATCTGCCATACCGACGAATTCACTCTCTCGGGCGCCGATCCCGAAGGCCTCTTCCCCGCCATTCTCGGCCATGAAGGCGCGGGCGTGGTGGTCGAGACCGGCGCGGGCGTCACCAACGTCAAGCCGGGCGACCATGTGATCCCGCTCTACACGCCCGAATGCCGCCAGTGCGAATATTGCCTCTCCGGCAAGACCAACCTTTGCCAGGCGATTCGCGTGACGCAGGGCCAGGGTCTGATGCCCGACGGCACCAGCCGATTCAAAATCGGCGGCGACCCGATCTTCCACTACATGGGCACCTCCACCTTCTCCAACGTCACGGTGATGCCGGAGATCGCGGTGGCGAAGATCCGCGAGGACGCCCCCTTCGACAAGGTCTGCTACATCGGCTGCGGCGTCACCACCGGCCTCGGCGCGGTAATGAACACGGCCAAGGTGGAGGCCGGCGCCAACTGCGTCGTCTTCGGCCTGGGCGGCATCGGGCTCAACGTCGTTCAAGGTCTCCGCGTCGTCGGCGCGGACATGATCGTCGGCGTCGACCTCAACGCCTCGAAGCGGGAGTTGGCCGAGAAGTTCGGCATGACCCACTTCGTCAATCCGAGCGAAGTCGAGGGCGACCTGACCGACTATCTGGTGAACCTGACCAAGGGCGGCGCCGACTACAGCTTCGAGTGCATCGGCAACGTCGACGTCATGCGCACCGCGCTCGAGTGCGCGCACAAGGGCTGGGGCGAAAGCATCATCATCGGCGTCGCCGGGGCGGGGCAGGAGATCAAGACCCGTCCCTTCCAGCTGGTCACCGGCCGGTCGTGGCGCGGCACGGCCTTCGGCGGCGCCAAGGGCCGCACGGACGTGCCGAAGATCGTCGACTGGTACATGGACGGCAAGATCAACATCGACGATCTGATCACCCATGTGATGCCGCTGGAGGAAATCAACAACGCCTTCGATCTGATGCACGAGGGCAAAAGCATTCGAAGCGTCGTGACTTTCTAGGCCCGAAGCGCGATATAGAGGCGCCCGGAACGCGGGCGGTGCCGGCAACGCGCCACCCGCGATGCGTAAAACGTCCCCCGCTCGATCTCTCCACCGAGAGTGCGCGGGCCCCGGCCCGGATTGGCATACGGAAAGGCAGCGTTCATGGTCTCCAACATCGGCACCGAACTCGCCGTCGAGGGCGTGCTGAAGAGCGACGGCGACATCGAGGTCGAAGGCGAGGTCCAGGGCCGGATCGATGCCAAGCAGGTGACCGTGCTGGAGCGCGGCCGGGTGAAAGGGGAGATCCTGGCCGACAGGGTACACATCCAGGGCACCGTCGAGGGCGAGATCGGGGCGATCTCCGTCGTCCTCGGCCAGAACGCGGTGGTCTCGGCGCAAATCACCTATCAGGAAATAGAAGTCGCGCGCGGCGCGTTCCTGGTCGGCGCGCTGCACGGCACCGACGGCCTGAGCGGCTGAGCGTCCGCTATCCGGCCTTTCGGGCCGTCGGCTCGGCGCCCCGGGCCTCGGCGAGACGGGCGAGCCAGTTGCGGTAGATCAGCCGCCCCTTCTCGCGCCAGCGCGCCGTCGGCTCGCGGTCCGGATCGTCGTCCGGGAAATAGTTTTCCGGCAACTGAATCTCGGCCCCGGCGTCGACGTCGCGGACGTATTCGTCGCGAAGCGTCATCGCGTCGTACTCCGGGTGGTTGAAGTTGTAGACCAGGCCGCGCGCCGGCTCCTCCAGCAGGCCGACGCCAGAGCGCGCCGATTGGGCGACGATGCGGACCGCGCCGCGCGGCAGATCCTCGCCGCGCACTTCGGTGTGGCGCGAGACCGGAAGCTCGAAATCCGGCGCCATGCCCCGGACCAGATCGCTCTCGGGCGCGTCGATTCGATGGGCGAAGACACCGAACATCTTGGCGTCGAGTTCATACTTCGGCACGCCGTGAAAGTGGTTGAGCGCCGCCTGCGCCGCCCAGCAGATGTAATAGCCGCCGGCGACGCGCCGCTGCGCCCACTCGAAAACCTCGCAAAGCTGGGCCCAGTAGGTAACCTCCTCGAAGGGCAGCGTCTCGATCGGCGCCCCGGTGACGATCAGCCCGTCGAACTCCCGCCCCCGGATGTCGGCCCAGGTCTCGTAGAAGTTTTCGATGTGGTCCCGGCCGACGGTTTTGGGCGTGTGGCCCTCGGGAACGAAGAAGCTCATCGACACGTCCGCGGGGCCGTCCGCCAGCATCCGGGCGATCTGGATCTCGGTCGATTCCTTCTTCGGCATCAAGTTCAGCATGGCGATTCCGAGGCCGCCGCCGTCGGCGCCCCGCTCATGCTCGCGGACCGCCAACCCCTCTTTGGCCAGCACACGCGCCGCCGGCAATCTCCGGGGAAGGCTTATCGCCATGTCGTTCGCCTCCGCGTTCGCCAAGCGGCCGGGGCCACGATGGGGATCGGACGGTATCTCGATACTACATGTAGGCAGGGGCGGGCCGGCGTCAATTGCCGATGAACTTCGCCGGCCGCTTTTCGAGGAAGGACCTGATGCCTTCCGGCACGTCGGCGCCACCGGCCCGCCGCGCGATATGGCGGGCTTCCCGCTCCATCTGCCCCTCCAGACTATCGCCGAAGCTACTCGCCAGCAGATTCTTCACGCCGCCGTAGGCCCCCGTCGGCCCGGCGGCCAGCTCCTTCGCCAGCGCCATCGCCGCGTCGACACAGGCCTCGTCGTCCACCACCCGGTTGACGATGCCCCAATCCAGCGCCTCGTGCGCGCTCAAGGTCCGGTTGGTGAGCGCCAGTTCCATCGTCCGGCGCACGCCGATGATGCGCGGCAGGTAATAGGTCGAGCTGCCGTCGGGCGTCAGGCCGATCCGGGTATAGGCGAGGGTGAATTTGGCCGAGCGGGCGGCGAACACCAGATCGCCCATGATCGCGATGCTCATGCCGCCACCGCCGGCGGCGCCGTTCACCGCCGTGATCAGCGGCGCGTCCATCCAGGCGAAGCGCGAGACGGCGCCGTGGAAATAGATCGTCATCCGCTTGGTGTGCGCCGGCAGATCCTCGCCGACGGAGGAAAACTCGTTGATGTCGCCGCCGCCCGAAAAGGCCTTGCCGCTGCCAGTCAGCACCACGGCGCGGATGCCCGGATCCTCGCCGCAGATTATCGAGACTTCCGACAGCTCGCGCGCCATCTCGAGGTTCAAGACGTTGAAGCTGTCGGGTCGGTTCATCGTCACCTTGGCGACGCCGTCGGCGACCTCGAGGAGCAGGCTGTTGAATTCCATCGGTCTATTCCCTTTCGTGTCGCTCGGTCGTCGACGACCTTGGTGCCGGCGCGGTTTTCGAAGCCGTGGATCGGCATGTCAACGTCGGCCTCCGGGCCGAACTCGTTGATCGCGGTCTGGAAGATCGGCGGGCAGGTCATGACCACGTCGCATCCCTCGGCGAGCGAGCGCGGGCTCCGCGTCGGGACGGCGCCGTCGGCGGCGAAGCCTGCCACCACCTCCGGCCCCGGATCATGGGCGCGGAGCGGATGATCCCGCGTCAAGCGGCGCGCCAGCACGCCACCCCTGTTGCCCAATCCGACATAGCCGATCTGCATTTGATCTCTCTCCGTCTCGTCCGGTCAGCCGAGGAGCGGCACGACCTCGCGCGTCAAGGCTTCCACGCGGTCCTTGGCATCGTTCACATCATCGGTCTCGAAGACGACCAGCACCGTTTGCAGGCCGGCCTCCCCGTAGGCCCGGACATCGGCGGCGATCTCCTCCGCCGCGCCGGTGAAGGCCAGGCGCCGGCCATCCGCGTCCCTCTTCGCCGCGCCCAGCTGGTACCAGGAGGCGAAGAGAGCGGTCTGCAATATCGCGGGATCGCGGCCCGCCGCCTCGGCATGGGAGCGGACGTCGGCGAGCCCGGCGGCGAACTTTTCGGCCGTGTCCAGCGGCATCCGGGGGCTGGAAATGACCGGATACCAGCCATCGCCGAGCCGGCCCGCGCGGCGCCTGGCCGGCCGGCCCTCGCCGCCGATCCAGATCGGCGGGTGGGGCTTGCGCACCGGTTTGGGCGAGAAATAGATGTCGTCGAAGGCCACATGCTCACCTTTGTAACGCGGCCGGTCCTCGGTCCAGAGCACGCGGAAGGCTTCCAGGTATTCCTCCGAGGCCTTGACCCGGTTCTCGAACCCGGCCCCGCCCAGCACCGCCATCTCTTCCGCCATCCAGCCGATCCCGGCGCCGAGAACGAGGCGGCCCTTGGACAGCACGTCGGCCGTGGCCAGCATCTTGGCCGCCAGCACCGGCGGGCGGTAGGGCAACACCATGACCGAGGTCAGCAGCTCGATCCGTTCCGTGACGGCGGCGGCGAAGGCGAGGGCGGTGATCTGCTCCAGGCAGAAGCCGTCGTCGGTCGACGGGTGACGGCCAGTCTGGTTGTAGGGGTATTCCGAGTCGATCGACCGCGCGATGACGACATGGTCGCTCAAACCCAGATGGCTAAGGCCCATGGCCTCTGCATGACGCGCCATTTCGCGCAAGCCGTCGGGCGTCGAGGCGACGCCGCGCGTGCCCAGGTGCAGGCCGAATTTCATGATGCTGGCGCCTCCCTCCCCTGTTCCGGCGGCGGAGTTTGCCTCCCCCCGCGCGCAAGGGCAAATCCGCCCTTGCGCTCCCGCGCGGCTAGCCCGAGCATCGGCCCTCGACGGGCGCGTGGGGAGGCCGGCGTGGCGGCATTCGAGATCCGGGCGATGGGGGCCGTGGACGGCGGCGAGGTCCTGCGGATCTACCGCGAGGGGATGGCCACGGGCCATGCGACCTTCGAAGCGCAGGCGCCCGACTGGCCGACCTGGGATGCCGCCAGGCGACCCGATTGCCGCTTCGTCGCGGCCAATGGCGACCGGGTCCTCGGCTGGGCCATGCTGTCGCCGGTCTCGTCGCGTCCCGTCTATGCGGGCTGCGCCGAGGTGATGATTTATATCGGCGCCGACGCGCGGGGCGGCGGTATCGGCCGGGCCCTTCTCGAGACGCTTATCGAGGCCTCGGAAGCGGCCGGCATCTGGACCTTGCAAGCCGGCATATTCCCCGAAAACGAGGCCTCGCTGACGCTGCACGAGAACCTGGGCTTTCGCCGCTTGGGGGTGCGGGAGAAGCCGGGCCGCATGGCCCACGGTCCCCTTGCCGGGCGATGGCGCGACGTCGTCCTGGTAGAGCGTCGCAGCGCGACGATCGGGCGTGAATGATCCGCCGAAGGGGCGTAACATCACCGTCACGGCAAAAACGCGGGAGGGGCATCGAATGACGATCCGTGCACGGACCTCGGGCGTGGCGGTCGCGCTGGCGGCGACACTGGTGCTTTCACCGCTCGACGCCTGGGCGCAGAAGGCGGAGCTGACCCTGCTTCACGTCAACGACGTCTACGAAATCTCGGCCAAACGGGGCAAGGGCGGGCTCGCCGAGCTGATGACCCTGCTGAGGAAGGAGCGCGCGCGGGCGGCCAACCACCTGACCACGCTGGGAGGCGACCTGATCTCGCCCTCGGTGATGTCCGGCCTCACCAAGGGCGCGCAGATGATCGAGCTGATGAACGCCATCGGCCTCGATGCCGCCGGCCTCGGCAATCACGAGTTCGACTTCGGCGACGAGGTGATGGCCAGGCATATGGCCGCCTCCAACTTCGCCTGGCTGGCGACCAATACGCTGGGCGCCGATGGGCGCCCCTTCGGCGGCGCGCGGTCGACCCTCATCCGCAAGGTGGGCGAGCTGAAAGTCGGCATGTTCTCCCTGCTGACGCCGGAGACGACGCATCTCTCCTCTCCCGGCGAAGGCATCACCTTCACCTCGCCGGTCGAGACGGCCCTGAAGGCGGTCGAGTCGCTGAAGGCCGAGGGCGCGGACTTCATCGTCGCCATCACCCACCTGGATCTCGCGGGCGACCGGGCGCTGGCCAAGCGGGTGCGCGGCATCCACGTCATCCTCGGCGGCCACGATCACGATCCGATCAGCGTCTACGAGGGCGGCACCCTGATCTTGAAGGCGGGCTACGACGCGCACTATCTGGCCGTCGCCGACATCGCCATCGAGAAGCAGATGAAAAGAGGCAAGCCCAGGGTCTCGATGACGCCCGCGTGGCGCTTCCTCTCGACCGCCGGCGTCGCGCCGGACCCGGAGGTCGGCGCGCTCGTCGCCAAGCACGAGGCGGCGCTCGATGAAAAGCTCGCCGTCCCCGTCGGCAAGACCTCGGTGATGCTCGACACCCAGCGCTCGACCGTCCGCGGCCAGGAAAGCAACTTCGCCAACCTGATCGCGGACGCGATCCGGGTAAGCGTCGGCGCCGACATCGGCTTTACCAATGGCGGCGGCATTCGCGGCAATCGGACCTATGACGCCGGCACCACGCTCACCCGCAAGGACGTGCTGGGCGAACTGCCCTTCGGCAATTTTGTCGTGCTGTTGGAATTGACGGGCGCGCAATTGCTGGAGGCGCTGGAGACCGGCGTGGGCCGGGTGGAGGACGGGGCCGGACGGTTTCCGCACGTCTCCGGCATGCGCTTCGGCTTCGATCCCAAGGGTGAAAAGGGCGCGCGCGTCGTCGATGCGACGGTCGCGGGCCGGCCGGTCGACAAGGCCCGGACCTACAAGGTCGCGACGAACGATTACATCGCGGGCGGCGGCGACGGTTATGCGGTGCTGAAGGAGGGCAAATCCATCATCGACGCGGCCGGCGGCACGCTGATGGCGACGGTGGTGATGAACTATATCGCCGCCAAGGGCACGATCGCGCCGAAAGCCGAGGGTCGGATCACCGTCAAGTAACGCCGCCCCGCGCGGCGGCGACGAAGGCGGCCAGGCGTCCCGCGTCCAGGTCGCCGTCCCGCCGGACGCCGCCGCAGACGTCGACGCCGTGGGGCCGGGCCTGGTCGATTGCACGCGCGACGTTGGCGGCATCCAGGCCACCGGCGAGCAACACCGGCGGGCCCGCCGCCGCGATCAGCCGCCGACTGATGTCCCAGTCATGGGTGCGGCCGGTGCCGCCGAGCTGCTTGATCGCCAGGCCGGGATTGCCCGAATCGAGCAGGATCAAATCCACCTCGCCCGCCAACTCGCGGGCCTCGGCGATCGTCTCCCCGCCCGTGACATGAAGTACCTGGACGATCCGAACTTCGGGCATGGCGTCGCGGATTGCCCGATGAACGTCCCCCTCCACCGCATCGACCAGTTGAACCGCGCTCGGCCGGCAGAACGCCAGCTGTTCCAGGATCGCCTTCGCCGCCCGCCGGCTGGTCAGCAGGAAGGTCTCGACATCGCCCGCGACGTCCCCGACGATATCGCGAATGGCGGCATCGTCGATCACGCCCGGTCCGCTCGGCATCCAAGAGACGAGGCCGATCGCGTCGGCGCCCGCGTCGATCGCCAGGCGCGCCTCGGCGGGCGAAGCAATGCAGCAGATCTTGATGAAGGGTTTCATGGCCAATCTCCGAGGATTGTCAGACCATCCGAGGTGGGGGTGCAACGGGAAAGGCGACGGCGCTTGCATCGGTCAACCATCGCCCCCTATGAAGACCAATCGACGGAGCGGTGAAAGCCTCTGACATGCGGCCCATTCACATCATCGGCGGCGGCCTGGCGGGCTCGGAAGCGGCATGGCAGGCGGCGCGCGCGGGCGTGCCGGCGGTGCTGCACGAGATGCGGCCCTTGCGCGGGACCGAAGCCCACCAGGGCGACGGCCTGGCGGAACAGGTCTGCTCCAACTCCTTCCGTTCGGACGACGCGGCGCGCAATGCCGTCGGCCTGCTGCATGAGGAGATGCGCCGCGCCGGCTCGCTGATCATGGCGGCCGGCGATGCCAACAAGGTACCGGCCGGCGGCGCGCTGGCGGTCGATCGGGAGGCATTTTCGGACGCGGTGACGGCGGCGCTGGACGCCGAGCCGCTTGTCGAAATCCGCCGCGAGGAAATCGCCGGCCCGCCGCCGGAAGACTGGGACAGCACCATCGTCGCCACCGGCCCACTGACCTCCGACGCCCTTGCCGACGCCATCCACGGGCTCACGGGCGAGGACGCGCTCGCCTTTTTCGACGCCATCGCGCCGATCGTGCACCGGGATTCGATCGACTTCTCCAAGGCCTGGTTCCAATCGCGCTACGACAAGGTCGGCCCCGAGGGCGACGGTAAGGACTACATCAACTGCCCACTGTCGCGCACCGACTACGAGGGCTTCATCGCCGAACTGCTGGCGGGCGAGGTTACCGAGTTCAAGGACTGGGAGCGGGACACCCCCTATTTCGAGGGCTGCCTGCCGATCGAAGTGATGGCGGCCCGGGGGCCGGAGACCTTGCGCTTCGGGCCGATGAAACCGGTCGGCCTGACCAACCCGCACAGCCCCGATGAAAAGCCCCATGCGGTGGTGCAGCTGCGCCAGGACAACGCCCTCGGCACCCTCTACAACATCGTCGGCTTCCAGACCAAGCTGCGCCACGGCGCGCAGACGCGGATCTTCCAGCACATTCCGGGGCTGGAGAATGCGCAATTCGCCCGGCTCGGCGGCATCCACCGCAACACCTTCCTCAACAGTCCCAAGGTGCTGGACGCCACCTGCCGGCTCCGCGCCGCGTCGCGTCTCCGCTTCGCCGGCCAGATCACCGGGGTCGAGGGCTATGTCGAGAGCGCGGCGATCGGCCTGCTGACGGGACGCTTCGCCGCCGCCGAGCGCCGGGGCGAGGCGGTTCGCGCCCCGCCGGCGACAACGGCGCTGGGCGCGCTGCTGGCCCACATCACCGGCGGCGCGGACGAGAAGACCTTCCAGCCGATGAACGTCAACTTCGGCCTCTTCCCGCCGCTGGAGGGACGCGTGCCCAAGCGCGAGCGCAAGCCGGCGGTCTCGGCCCGCGCGCTCCGCGACCTGGAGGCCTGGCTCGCCTCGTCGAGCCTCGCCGCGGAATGAGCTTCGACGCGGCGATCCTCTTCTCGCTCATTTCCGCCTGTCTCTTCGGTCTCGGCGAACAGGTGATCAACCTCGGACTACGGCATGCCGATTCCCGCACCGGCACCATGCTTTCGATCGCCGGCTCCGCCGGCTTCTACTGGCTGACGGCCCCCTTCTTCGTCGAGACCCGGTTCTGGCTCCATCCCGCCGTGCTGATCTTCATGGCGGCGGGGCTGGTGCGGCCCTTTATTTCCGCCAACCTGGCGCTCGCCGGCACGCGTTACCTGGGGCCGACGCTGGCGGCCACCATCGCCTCAACCTCGCCGCTCTTCGCCGCCGTGATCGGCATCCTCTGGCTCGACGAGAGCCTCACCTGGCCGCTGGCGATCGGTACGCTCGTGATCGTCGGTGCCATGGGCTTGCTGGCCCGGCCGGACAGGACGAGGACGGACTGGCCGCTCTGGTCGCTGTCGCTGCCCGTGGGCGCCGCGGTGATCCGCGCCTTCGGCCACGCTCTCTCCAAGGTCGGCCTCTCCTATGTGCCAAGCGCCCACTTCGCCGGCCTGGTGAGCGTCACCGTCTCCTTCCTGCTGGCGCTGGCGAGCGAGCGGTTCAGGGGCGAGGCGCGGCCCCGGATCAGCTGGCGCCGACCCGGTCTCGCCTGGTTCGTGCTCGCCGGGCTGATCAACGGCATCTCGCTGCTCTCCCTCAACACGGCGTTGAAGACGGGCGAGCTGATCGTGGTGGCGCCGATCGTTGCCGCGGCACCCTTCGTCTCGCTGATTTTGAGCCGCTATCTCTTCCGCGCCGAGGTCCTGACCCGGCGCGGCGTCATCGCGCTTCTGCTCATCGTGCCGGCGGTGATGCTGATCGCCATGGGCGCCTGATCAGCGCGGGATCTCCGGCGCCTCCAGGTACAGGATATGGCTGACCAGGCTCCCTTCTTCGCCACGCCAGAGGTGGAGGTGGGCCGCCGGCGGCTCGGCCGTGATCATCGGCCGCTCGCGTGGCTCCAAGGTCAGGCCCAACTGGTGCGCCGTGCCGGGTGCCGTACTTGCGGTATGCCCACCGACGGTCGTCTGGATCGTCCGATGAAGATGGCCGGCGACGATGCGCTGGATCTGGCCGTGCGGGCGGACCACCTCGGCGAAGGCCGCCTTGCCCTCGAGCCCGACCGCATCCATCACCGGGATCCCGGTGTCGAACGGCGGGTGGTGCATGGCGACGAGTGTCGGGCGATCGGGTGCTTCCGCCAGCCGGTCGTCCAACCAGGCGAGCCGACGCTGGCACATCTCGCCGCCGACCTCGCCCGGAATCATTGTGTCGAGCATGATGATGCGAAGTGGATGCTCCTCGATCACGTAGTGCACGAACTCGTCCTGGCCCGCGAGATAGCCGTGCGCCGGAAAGGCGGCGCGCAGATTGTCCCGGTCGTCGTGATTGCCCGCCATCAGGTAAAACGGGATCTCCAGCCCGGCCATGATCTCCGCCAGGATGGCGTATTCCGCCGGCTGTCCCTCGTTCACCAGATCCCCCGTCGCCAGCACCAGGTCCGGGCGGGGATCGAGATCGTTCAATCGCGACATCCAGCGCCCGAGATGGCCCGGCGTGTCGTAGACGTCGTGCGCCCGAGTCCCCGGCGTGCTGACGTGGATATCGGTAATTTGCACGATCTGCATGGCTCATTTCACTCCAACCACGCACAATCGGGCGTCACCGGATTGTGCATTGTACGTCCCGTGACCGATCGAGCTCCGTCGACGGGCACGGGGTCGTCACGGGAAGATCGCCGTCGGTCGATTCTCAACCCGCCTCCAAGGACTCTTTCAACGTCACAAAGCTCAACACCAAGCCCAATGGATTATCGAGCAGTGGCACCGCGCCATAACCACGATACCAATTGGCGGCCGCCTCGTCCTTCGCGTCGATATAGAGGCCCACCCCACCGACCTCTTGCGCGACCGCCATGCAGCGTTTCCCCGCGGCGATCAACAACCCACCGCCCAGGCCGCGACCTTGGACCGACAGGTCCACCGCCAGCCTGGCCAGACGAAACATCGGCACATCATGACGCGCCAATCCCTTGCGAGCGATAGCCGGCGTTTGGGCATAAACCAGGCTTGTCGGACTGAGAGAGTAGAATCCGAGAATGCGCGCCGCGTCGTCGACGGGCGCCGCCACGAAGGTTTTGGCGCCGCCGACCCGATGGCTTTGCCTGGCATGTTCGCGGAGAAATCGGTTCAGCGCTTCATTGCCGCAGTCGAAGGCCTTGCGATCGTGGCTCCGGGCGATCGGCGCTTCCGCCCACTCGACCATGCTCACGCCAGATGTTGGCCAGCCTTGGTCGCCCTCTGGAGGCGATCCGTGGGTGCCGGCGGGTCCTCCAGCAGCGCCATCACCCGAAGACTGTCGCGTTCCGACAGGGACACTTCTTCGGCTTCCCGAAGCACCGATTTCGCTTCCGGCAGGACCGTGCCGCGGATGAACGCCGTCAAATCCTGATGCCGCAGCGCGGCGGCCCGCGCAATCAGCGCCTTCTCCGCCGGCTCCAGGCGTAGCTGGATTCGGCCGTTCTCGCTCACGTCCCTGGGCATGGTCGCACCTCCTTGCGTTAAGTTAATGTACTTATTGAATGCGTACAACGAAACCTTGCCCTATATAGTCTCGTTCGACCTCGTCGCCATCCCTGATTGACCCCATGCCCGTCTCGCCCGAGTTTCGCGATTATCTGCTGGAACCGCTGGGGAGGGTGGTGGCCAGACGGATGTTTTCGGGCGTCGGGTTGTTCCGCGAGGACGTGATGTTCGCCATCATCGTCGACGACGTGGTGTACCTGAAGGTCGACGAGGAGAGCCGCGCCGGCCACGAGGCGGCGGGTAGCCAGCCCTTCAGCTATATGCGGGACGGGCGGCGCCGGGGCCTGCAATCCTATTGGCGGGTGCCGGACGAGGTGTTGGAGGACGAGGACGAATTCGCCAGCTGGGCGCGTCGCGCGATTCTGGTGGCCTTCGCGGCCGATGCGGCAAAACCGCCGGGCAGGCGCAAGCGCAAGGGGCCGGCTTGACCTCGGGCGCCGGCGGGGCCTGAATGGTGCCCCCGACGACCCACCCAGGATGACCCCCGTCCATGCATCCCCTCACCGGCTATACCGACCGCTTTTCGATTCCCCCCGGCGGCCGGATCGAATTCAAGATCTCCAGCAGCTCCGACAAGCCCTATACGGCCGAACTGGTTCGGATCGTCTGCGGCGATCCCAACCCCGACGGACCGGGCATGAAGCTTGAACCGGTGGCGGCCGACTTCGCCGGCGAGCATCCCTCGCGCCACCAGCCGGCGCGGCTCGGTTCCTGCGCCTGGATCGACGGGGCGGGCGCCCTCGACGGCCTGGAGAGCTTCACCATCGGCGCGACCATCTGGCCGACGCTGCCGGGCCAGCCGCAGACGATCGTTTCCCGTCGCGACGAGGCGGGCCGCGCCCTCACGCTCGCGATCGGCGAAGCGGGAGCGGTGGTGACGCTCACCGGCGCCGATGGCGCCACGCACGAGGCGGCCGTCGGCAAGGCGGTCGGGAACCGCTTCTGGTATCGCGTCTGGACGACCTATGACGGATCGAGCGGCCGCCTGGCGATCCACCAGCGCCGCCTTTCGCCGTTGCAGAAGGTGGATGACGAGGGCACGGGCGAGGCGGTCGCGCCGGGCGTCGTGCTTCCCGGGGGCGGCCCCGTACTGATCGCCGCCCGGCTGGAACGCCAGCGGCTCGATCACTTCAACGGCAAGATCGAACGCCCCTTCATCGCCGCCACCGTACTGGACGAGGACGGAGTCGCCCGCGCCGCCCGGGGCGAGGGCGTCGGCGAGCTGATGGCCGCCTGGGATTTCTCCGACGGCATCGACGGCCTGGAGGTCCGCGATATGGGGCCCAACGGCCTGCATGGCCGCCTGATCAACCTGCCGGCGCGCGGCATGAAGGGCTCCAACTGGTCGGGCCGCGAGATGTGCTGGCGCCACGCGCCGGGCGAATACGGCGCCATCCACTTCCACGACGACGACATCCACGACTGCGCGTGGGAGACGGATTTCGTCTTCGAGGCACCGGCCGACATGAAAAGCGGCGTCTACGGCGCCCGCCTGGCGTGCGAGGAGGTCGGGGAGATCATCCCCTTCTACGTCCGCCCGCGCTTGGGGAAACCAACCGCCCGGATCGCCGTCCTCGCCTCCACCTTCACTCATCAGATCTACGCCAACCACGCCCGCGACAATACCGACTACGCCTACTGGCGGCGGGTCAAGGACTGGGGCGCCAACCCCTGGAACCCGGACCAGCACAAGGACTACGGCTGCTCCACCTATAACTTCCATTCGGACGGCAGCGGGATCTGCTATTCCTCGCGCCTGAGGCCGATCCTCACCATGCGGCCGGGCTTCCTGAGCTTCGACGATCCCCGGGGCTCGGGCCTGCGGCATTTTTCGGCCGACAGCCACCTGATCGACTGGCTGGAGGCCAAGGGCCATGCCTATGACGTGGTGACCGACGACGACCTGGACGAAGAGGGGGCGGCGCTGCTGGCGCACTACGCGGTGCTGGTCACCGGCTCGCACCCGGAATATCACACCAAGGGCTCGCTCGACGCGCTTCAGGACTATGTCGACGACGGCGGCCGGCTGATGTACCTGGGCGGCAACGGCTTCTACTGGCGCGTCGCGCGAAACGACAAGGTCCCGGGCGTGCTGGAGATCCGCCGGGGCGAGGGCGGAATCCGCGCATGGGCGGCCGATCCGGGCGAATACTACAACGCGCTGGACGGTGCCTACGGCGGTCTCTGGCGGCGGAACGACCGGCCGCCGCAGAAGCTCTGCGGCGTCGGCTTCTCGTCCCAGGGCGCCTTCGAGGGGGCCTATTACGTCCGCGCGCCCGGTGCCGACGATCCCCGCGCCGCCTGGATCATGGAGGGCGTCGAGGACGAGATCATCGGCAACTTCGGCTTGAGCGGCGGGGGCGCGGCGGGATTCGAGCTCGACCGCGTGGACCGGGGTCTCGGCTCGCCCGAGAACGCCATCGTCGTCGCCAGTTCCGCGGGGCACCAGGAAAGCCACGTCGTGGTGCCGGAAGAAGTGCTGACCAACCGCTACACCTGGTCGATGGAACCGCACGAGGCGCTGGTGCGCGCCGACATGACCTATTTCGAGACGCCCGCCGGGGGCGCGGTGTTCTCCGTCGGCTCCATCACCTTCTGCGGCAGCCTGTCGCACGACAACTACGACAACAACATCTCGACCATCGTCGACAACGTACTGACGCGCTTCAGTCGCGAGACGTGAGGGAATACAATGCCGGTACTTTGCGATCGACAGGGCCATGTCGCGACGCTGACGCTCAGCCGCCCGGCCGAGCGCAACGCCTGGGGTCCTGACTTCATGGAGGGCCTGGCGGAGCACCTGAACGCCATCGAGGACGACGACGAGATCCGCTGCGTGGTGCTGACCGGCGATCCCTCCGGCCACGCCTTCTGTGCCGGCGCCTACCTGAAGGACCCGAAGACCCATTCCGTTTCCTCCGCCGCCGATTTCCTGCGAAGCGTGCCCAAGCGCCGCAGCTTCGCCTTCGACGTGCTGACCGGCTTCCCCAAGCCGATCGTCGCCAGCGTCAACGGCTATGCGGTCGGCATCGGCTGCCTGATCACCTTCTGCGCCGACCTGATCGTCGCCTCCGACAAGGCGGAGTGGCGCCTGCCGCAGGTGGCCCTCGGCATCCTGCCGGCCTATGGCGGCGGTCCCCGGACCGCGCGCTGGATCGGCAAGGGCCTGGCCATGCGGCTGGCGCTCGGCTTCCCATTGCAGGCCGAGGAGGCCTACCGGATCGGCCTCGCCCAATGGCTGGTATCCGAGGACGAGCTCGAGGCCAAGACCATGGAGGTGGCCGAGCATATTGCCGGCCTGCCGCCGCTCGCCGCCCAGATGGCGAAGGAATCGATGAACCGGGGCCTCGACATCCCCAATTTGGCGGACGCGGCCATCGCCGATCTCTACCGCTTCATGGCGCTGGAGCTGACCGAGGACAAGGAAGAGGCGCACGCCACCTGGCGCGAGCGGCGCGAGCCGGTGGTCAAGGGGCGCTGACGCGCGTCACTTCTTCGCGATCATCGCCGAGTCGGAGATCGAAGCCGGATCGCGCTTGCCCCAGCGGCCCGCCTCGACCGAGGTGATGAAATCCTGCACGGCGGTGTTGAATGCCGCCGGCTCCTCCAGGTTCATGGTGTGGCCGGTCTTCGGCACGATCACCAGGCCCGAAGTCGGAATTTTGCGCTTCATGAAGATGTTGGCATCGAGGCACGGCTCGTCCTCGTCGCCGGTCATCAACAGCATCGGCACCTTGATCCGGGCGAGCTTGGGTCCGAGATCGAAGATCGAGGGCCGCTTGCCCTGCACGCCCCGGAAGGTATTGGCCGAGCCCCTCAGGTCATGCTCGGCGAGCTGCTGGGCGAACTCGGCGAAGCCCTTCGGGTCCTTGGCCTTGAACTGCACCCGGGTCGGGCCGACCGAATACTGTTTGGCGAAGGCCTCGACGCCATCTGTTTCGATGCTCTTGGCCACCAATTTGACGTCGGCCTGGAAATTCTTGCGCTCCTGTCCCTTGGGCGCGCCGTAGCCGCAGCCGGCGACCACGCTGCTCAGCGCCATGCGGGGATAGCGCATGGCGAAGTGCAGCGCCGCGAACCCGCCCATGGAGAGCCCGACGACATGGGCCTTGGAGATCTTCAGATGTTTGAGGACGGCGTCGATATCGTCGGTGGCGATATCCTGGCTGTAGAGCTTGGGATCGGCCGGCACCTCGGAGGGCGGATAGCCGCGCGCGCCATAGCTGATGCAGCGATAGCGGCGCGAGAAATAGCGCACCTGCGGCTCCCAGCTGCGATGGTCGCCGGCGAATTCATGCACGAAGATGATCGGCGTCCCCTTGCCGGTCACCTCGTAATAGAGCCTCGCCCCCCTGGCTTGCGCATACGGCATGTCGTCCCCTCCCCGAAGCGTCCACCCGGAGCCTACCATTTGGGCGCGATGGACAACATGGCGCCCACGCGCTATCGAAGTGGGATGGGCGCGGCGCTGCGTGCCCGGATTCAAAACGCATTGCACGGGAGATCCCAGCCATGGCCGACTCCGCCACCCGCAACACCCTGATGCCGATCCCGCCGATCGAGACCCACACCAGCTTTTTCGATGCCGGCGCCGTCACCATCGGTGTCGAGTACCGCTTGTTGAACAACGAGATCGTCGACCAGCACGTGGAGAACCAGCAGGTCCAAATGGAAGACCGGGGCCAGATCGACGATCGCGGCGTCTCGCTGCACGTCTACGCCAACCAGGCGGACGGTGGCCGGCTGGAACGGCTGCGTTTCGACTGCTTCGACGAGGGCCCGCACTATCACTATGTGAATTGGGGCGAAGGGGCGAACGACATCGTCAAGATCGATACCATCGCCGACGGCGATTCCCTCGCCTGGGCGCTCGATCGGATCCGCACCCGCCTGCCGCAGATGCTGGCCCGCGCCGGGGCCCAAGACGTGGCCGCCAAGGTCGACGGCTCAGCCGTGGAAGCGGTCCTGCCGCAGGTCTCGGAGGCCGCCTACAGGGCCCGTTTCAACCACGACGACGCGGCGCTGCTGAAGGGCGCGCTGGGTTAATCGGACGCGATTCTATCTAGTGGCTCAGGCTCTGAAAGCTCGAAGGCGCGTCCGACACCACCTTGAAACCGTCCGGGTGGATCTCGATCACCGCGAGGCCGCGTTCGCCGATGCCGTCGGGGCGGAAGCGGAAGATGCCGTCGCTGCCGGCGAAGCCGCTGGGCGCGGCCAGCGTGCCGGCATCGAAGCGGGGCGAGCCTTCGCCACCGCCCAGAACCGCGGCCAGCGCGGCCGCGTCGTAGGCGAGGCTGGCAATACGGGCCGGGCGGCGGCCGTAGACCGCCTGGAAGCGTTCGACGAATCGCTTGCGGGCGACGGGCGGCGGGGCCGCGAACCAGCCGCCCGTGAGCGCCGGCTCGCGCCGGAGCGCGGGATCGTCCCAAAGGCCGGTGCCGATGACCCGGACCTCGCTCGGGCCGAGGTCGTAATAGGGCAGCAGCGGGGCCACCTGGCGCAGCACGGCGCCGCCCTCGGGCAGCAAGAGGGCGTCAAAGGGGAGCTCTCGTTTCCGCCCCCGCTTCTGGATCTTGCCCCTGTTGACGGCGCCACCCAGGCGCTTGATCGCCGAGACGGCGCCATTGCCGTCGGCGGCGTAATACTCGACCTGGATGACCTCCGCGCCGAAGCGGCCCGTGGCATCGTGCAAGGCCTGGACCACGGCGCGGCCATAGGCGCCGTTCGGCACCAAGGCGGCGAAACGCCAGAGGCCCTGAGCCGTCGCGTGGGCGACCACCCGCTCGATCTGCTGTTCGGGCGTGAAGCCCATGAGGAACGTGTCGGGTTCCGCCACGGTGCGGTCGGTCGAGAAGGCTATCAGGTTGACGCCGCGCGCGCGCGCGGGGCCCTTCGCCGCATCGACGGCATCGCGGAAGAGGGGGCCGAGAATCAGGCCCGCGCCCTGCGCCAGAACCCGCTCGGCCGCGGCTTCGGCGCCCGCCGCCGTACCCCGCGTGTCGGCCGGCAGCAGCACGATCCGGTCGGTGCCGAGTTCGAAGAGCGCCATCAGGGCCGCGTCGCGCAAGGCCAGGCCGACCTCGGCGGCCCGGCCCGAAAGCGGCAGCAACAGGCCGACCTTCACCGGATCGTCGACCCGCGGCGGCACCAGCCGCGCCTCGTCGATTCGGAACGTCAGCGAGGCGGGCGGTCCGTCGGCCTCCGCCTCGGGTTTCGCCGGCTCGCCTTCGTCCGGCACCAAGGCGACCTCCCCTACCGCCGGAGCGGTCGACGCCTGGGTCTGGACCGGCGGCGAGGGCGGTGGCGCCACCGCCTGCTTCGGGGGTACGGTGGTCTGGCAGCCGAGCACCAACGGCAGAACCGGGAGCAGCGATGTCAGCCAGGCGACGGGGCGGCGAGCGGAAAGCGAAGGCCGGCGGGCGAAATCAGCGCGCCTCGGCGTCGTCTGGTACTTTCTCACGACAACCTCCCTCTCCCGCGTCGCCGGCGGAGGACGCGGTCTCCGCGCGCCCTCGACCGGCCCCGGGGCTTTACCTCGTGGCCACTCCCATTGGCAACGCCCAGGACGTGACGCTCCGCGCCCTCGGCGTGCTGCGCGCCGCCGACGTCATCGCCTGCGAGGACACCCGGGTCACTTCCCGCCTCCTGGCGATCCACGACATATCGGCGCCTCTTCTAGCCTATCACGACCACAACGCCGCCAGCGCCGGACCGAGGCTGATCGAACGACTGAAAAACGGCGAAATCGTGGCGCTGGTGAGCGATGCGGGCACGCCGCTGATCTCCGACCCCGGGTTCCGGTTGGTGGCGGCGGCGATTCTGGCGGAGATCAACGTCGTGCCGATCCCGGGTGCCTCCGCCCTCCTCGCCGGCCTGATGGTGGCCGGCCTGCCGACCGACCGCTTCCTCTTCGCCGGATTTCCGCCGCCCCGTCCGGCCGCGAGGCGGCGGATGCTGGAAGAATTGGCGGGCGTCGGGGCGAGCCTGGTGCTGCTGGAATCGCCCCACCGGCTCGCGGCCTCGCTTGCCGACATGGCCGATGTCCTCGGCCCCCGCCCGGCCGCGATCGGACGCGAACTCACCAAGCGCTTCGAGGAGGTGATACGCGGCGATTTGGCGAGCCTCGCCGCCCACTTCGCCGAGGGCCAGCCGGCGCGCGGCGAGATCGTCGTCGTCGTCGGCCCGCCCGAGGCCGCCCCGGCGGCCGGCGACGATGCGGTCGACGCCGCGCTCGCCACGGCGCTCGGCGAACTCAGCCCGAAAAGCGCGGCCCGAATCGTGGCGGATCTGAGTGGCCGCCCCCGGCGCGAGGTATATGCCCGCGCCCTCCAGCTCGCGAAGCGCGAGTGACGCGCGAGCGCGCCTATCGTTCGGGCCGGCGGGCGGAAACGATCGCCGCCTGGTGGCTTCGATGCGGGGGCTACCGCATCCTGGCGCGGGACTTCCGCGTCCCCGTCGGCGAGATCGACCTGATCGCCAAACGCGGGCGCGTGCTGGCGATCATCGAGGTCAAGCGCCGCAACCGCCTGGAGGACGCGCTCGAAGCCGTGACACCGCGCCAGCGCCGACGGATCGAGCGGGCGACCGAAGCCTTCCTCGCGCGCGAACGGCGTCACGGCGAGGGGCAAATCCGCTTCGATGTCGTGGTGATCCGCCCTTTCCGCCGGCCTTATCACCTGATGGACGCCTGGCGGCCTTAGAGTGGCAACGTTATACCAATCCGCAATGAGAGGGACTAATCGCGGGTTGTCTGGCGTTCAGACGCCACGCGGGCTTTTCCTCGCATAAGCTCGGGCGCGGGGGCGCGCTTGCCGACCCGCGATGAGTTGCACGCAACGCCGGTCGGTATAAGTCCCGGCCACCCCGCTCCCCCGGCCCTGTCGCCGGTCGCGTCTGGGCCTATAATGTTGCTGATTCCGATCGATTCGCCGGAGATATTCGAGGTGAGCACCGTCTCCTTTCCACGCTTCGTTCTCATCGCCGCCCTCGTTGCCGGTCCGCTCGCGACGCAGTCGGGCTGCGCCAGCGTGGTGATCGGCGCCGGCGCCGCGGCCGGCGTGGCCGTGGCGCAGGAGCGCTCGATTGGCGCCGCGATCGACGACAAGGGAATCCAGTTCCGGGTCAACGCGGAACTGCTGCGCTACGACGAGAAGGTGTTCCGCCGCATCGACGTCAAGTCGGTCGAGGGCCGGGTGGTGCTGACCGGAACGGTGCCCAGGCCCGAGGACCGGCTGGAGGCGGCGCGCCTCGCCTGGACGGTGGAGACGGTCAAAACCGTCGCCAACGAACTGATCGTGCAGGACGAGACGAGCGTGGTCGATTTCGCCCGCGACAGCTGGATCACCACCCAGCTTCTCGCCCGCATGCTGGGCGATGTCGAGGTGCTCGACATCAACTACACGGTCGAGACGGTGAATGGCATCGTCTACCTGATGGGAATCGCCCAGGACGTGCGGGAGCTGGACCGCATCACCCGGCATGCCCGGGCCATACGGGGCGTGCAACGGGTCGTCAGCCACGTACGTCTCAAAACCGATCCAATCAGGAAGTCATGATCGAGCGCGCCGAGCTGGAGGCGGCGCTCATGGCCATCGGCGAAGGCCCGGAAGAGACCATCGAACTCGGCGAGGCGGCCCTGCTGCTGGCCGCGCTCGACCGGCCGGGCGTCAGTCTCGACCACTACCGCGATCGGCTCGCGGGATTCGCGGCCGAGGTGGCGGCGACGCGGGACGATGCGGACGAACCAGGCGCGCTCGCCGAGGTGCTCGCCGGCCGGCACGGCTACGGCGGCGACGATCTGACCTATGACGACCCGCAGAACGCCAACCTGATGCGGGTGCTCGACCGGCGCCGGGGACTGCCGGTGGCGTTGGGAATCCTCTATATCGAGGTCGCCCGCAGGGCCGGCTTCGACGCCGAGGGGATCAGCTTCCCCTCGCATTTCCTGATCCGGATCGAAGCCTCGGCCCGGCGCGAGATCCTCGACCCCTTCGACGGCGGCCAGGCACGCGACACCGCCGATCTGCGGGGCCTGATCAAGCGTTTCGGCGGCGATGGCGCGGAATTGACGCCCGAACACACCTCGCCCACGCGGGATCGCGCGATCCTGCTGCGCCTGCTGAACAACTTGCGCAGCCGGGCACTCCAGGGCCGCGACGTTGCCCGCGCCTTCGAGATCGCCCGGCGGATGGTGATGCTGTCACCGCTCGCGCCGCTGCTCAACCGGGAGCTCGCCCAGATCGCCGCCAGCGCCGACGCCATGGACGAGGCGCTGCATGCGGCGGAACGCTATCTGCTGCTGGCCGAGGGCGAGCAGCAGTCGCACGACGCCGCGAGCCTCCTGCAGCGCCTGCGTCAACAGGCCAACTGAGGGCGAGGCCTCATACCGACCTGCGTTGAGTGCAACTCATCGCAGGTCGGCAAGCGCGACCGCGCGCCCGAGCTTATGCGAGGAAAAGCCCGCGTGGCGTCTGAACGCCAGACAACCCGCAATGAGTCCCTCTCATTGCGGGCTGGCCTCAGTCCGCCAGTCGCCCGACCTCGACCAGGGCCGAATGCGCGCTGGAGCCCTGGCCGATGCGCGACGTGCCGATGTCGCGGGTCAGCACGTTGGGGTTGCCATGGAGATCCGTGCCGTCCGCATCCGTGTCGTGCCAGGCGCCGGTCGGCATGGCGACGACGCCCGGGCGAATCTCGTCGCTGATCGCCAAGCGTGCCCGGCAAGCGCCGCGCGCATTGAAGACGCGGACCACCTCGCCGTGGCGCAACCCACGCGCCGACGCGTCGGCCGGGTTCATGGCGAGGGCCGCCGGCCTGGCGCCGGGGATGTCGGCGGCGGCGCATTCCAGCTGGCTGTGCAACTTGTCCGCTGGCTGGGGCGAGACCAGGTGCAACGGGTGTTCGCCGGCCGCCTCGGCGCCGAGCCACTCCCTGGGTGCCCGCCAGACGGGGTGGCCCGGACATTCCTCGTAGCCGAAGCGGTGAATCGTCTCGGAAAAGATCTCGATCCGCCCCGAGGGCGTGGCCAAGGGGGCTGCATCCGGATCGTCGCGGAAATCGGCGAAGGGGACCTCGGCGAACTCGGGCCCGGCGATCGGCAACTCGACGACGCCCCGTTCCCGTAGTTCCTCGAAGCTCGGCACTTCGACCTGTTGCGCCGCCGCCTCCTGGCGAAAGCGATCATACATGTGGCGCAACCAGTCCGCCGTCTCCCGCCCCTCGGTGAAACGTTCCCCGGCGCCGAGACGGGCCGCCAGGCCGGCGAAGATGTCGTAGTCGTCCCGCGCCTCGCCGACCGGGGGCACGAGCGGGGCCATGTGGAAGAGGAAGGCATCGCCGTTGGCGCGGCCGATGTCCTCGCGCTCGAAAGACGTGGTGGCGGGCAGCACGATGTCGGCGTGGCGCGCCGTGGCGGTCCACCAGGGCTCGTGCACGATGATCGTCTCGGGCCGTCGCCAGGCCAGCTTCAGGCGGTTCAAGTCCTGGTGGTGGTGGAACGGGTTGCCGCCGGCCCAATAGACCAGGCGGATATCGGGATAGCGGAGATCCTTGCCGTTGAACTGATAGGCGTCGCCAGGATGCAACAGCATGTCCGAGATCCGGGCGACGGGGATGGCGTCCGTTACTGGGTTGTCCCCTTGCGGCAGGGCCAGACCCCGCAGGTGCTTGATCGACGCGCCGATACCGCCGACGGCGCCGTAGCCGTAACCGATGCCGCCGCCGGGCAGGCCGATCTGGCCCAGCATCGCGGCAAGCACCGCCGCCATCCAGATCGGCTGCTCGCCGTTCTCCGCCCGTTGCAGCGACCAGGAAACGGTGACCAGCGTCCGCGTCGTCGCCATCCGCCGCGCGAGGTCGCGGATCGCCCCGGCATCGATGCCGGTAATCGGCCCCGCCCATTCCGGCGTCTTCGGCTGTCCGTCCGTCTCCCCCATCAAATAGGGGTGGAAGCGCTCGTAGCCGACGGCGCAGCGGGCAAGAAAGTCGTGGTCGGCCAACCCTTCGCGCTCCAGCACGTGGGCGAGCGCCAGCATCAGCGCCGTATCGCTGCCGGGTGCCACGGCCAGCCATTCGGCGCCCGCCGGCGCGTCGCCGCGGCGCGGGCTGACGTTCACCAGCCGCGTGCCGCCGGCGGCGAGTTGGTGGAGCCAGTCACGGGTCTCGTGCCGCGTCACGCCGCCGAGGCCGACCTGGCCGTTCTTGCGGTTGATACCGCCGAACATCACAAGGGTCTCCGTATGCTCGGCGATCGTCTGCCAGCTGTTCTGATGGCCCCAACTGAGTTTCAGGAAATGCATGCCCATGACGTGCGGCATGATCGCCTGGGCGGCGCCGGTGCTGTAGCTGGCAAGCGAGGCGACATAGCCGCCGATCGAGTTCAGGAACCGGTGCACCTGGCTCAACGCATGGTGAAAACGCCCGGCGCTGGCCCATCCGTAGGAGCCGCCGAAGATCGCGCCGTTGCCGTGCTCCGTACGCACCCGCTCCAGTTCATCGGCGACGATGTCCAGCGCCTCGTCCCAGGGCAGGTCGACGAAATCGTCCAGGCCCCGGCCTTCGCGCTCGCGCGCTTCCAACCAGCCTCGCCGGATCGCCGGCCGCGCCACCCGGTCGCGGTGATGCACCGCGGCCGGCACCAGCCTGGAGATTTCAGAGGGGTCGGGGTCGGCTTCGAAGGGGGCCACCTCGACGATACGGTCGCCCTCGACGGTGGCGCGGAAGGCGCCCCAATGGCTTGTCGCCACCCGAGACTCTCGATCGACCATTACAATTCCTCGGCATATGCGCCGGCGAGATAGCCCTCACGCAAACGAAACTTCTGGATTTTACCCGATCCCGTCAACGAGAATTCATCCACGCGGCGCCAGACCGCCGGCGACTTCCGCGGCGACAGGCGGGCGCGGCAGTGGCGGCGCGGGTTCTCGATCTCCACGGCGCGGCCGGGCTCGGGTCCGAGGAAACAGGCGATGATCTCGCCCCATTTCTGGTCCGGCAGGCCGACGACGGCAACTTCCGCCACACCGCCATGTTCCAAGAGGACATTTTCGATCTCCGCCGGGAAATGGTTTTCGACGCCTCGGATGATCACGTCCTTAACCCTGCCCGTGACGCGGACATAGCCGCGCGCGTCCATGGTGCCGAGGTCGCCCGTGCGCAGCCAGCCCCCGGCGTCGATCGCCTCGGCAGTCGCCTCCGGGTTGGCATGGTAGCCGATCATGGTGCAGGGACCGCGGGCGCGAATTTCGCCGACTTCGCCAATTCCCGCGACCGTGTCGTCGTCGAGGCGCCGGATCGCCACGTCCGTCCACCGACCGTGATCTCCCAGATCTCTTCGTCGCCTTGAGCCGGAAAGAAGGCTTCGGAGAGCCGGACCCGATACATCATCCGCCCCGCGACGTGCCGCGGTCAGCGATAGCGCCCGCCCTTGCCGTCTTCCACGCCCTCGTATAGGACACGACGCTTGATTTCGGCATCCTGGCGGCACCGCGCGAAGTCGGTCTCGGCCAGGCGCCTCTCGGGCGCGCCGACGAGGTTGAAGTGGCCATGGCAATCCTCGCCGGCGACCAGGGTGGCGAGCGTGCGGTCGCCACTCGTCTGCTTCATCGAGGTCGCCATATAACGGATGGCGGCGCCGATCCGCCGGTCGCCGGTGGTGTTGGGACCGGAGGAGTGAAACAGGTGGCCATGGTGGAGCGAGGCCTGGCCCGGCCGCAGCACCACGTCGACGCCCGCCTCCTCGTCGACCTCGACCGCGATCTCCTGGCCCCGGCTCAGCAGGTTGTTTTCGGCGAAGGTGTCGACGTGCGGCACGATCCGCCGGGTGTGGCTGCCCGGCACGAAGCGCATGCATCCGCTCTCAATCGTCGACGGCGACAGCGCCACCCAGGCGGTCATCTCGTCCGCCTCGTCCAGGCCCCAGTAAGTCAAGTCCTGATGCCAGGTGACGACGTGCTCCGTGTTCGCCTCCTTGATGAAGAGGGCGGAACTCCAGACCACGAGGTCGGGGCCGAGGATGGGCTTCACCGCCTCGATGATGACCGGGCTACGGACCAGCGCCTCGAAGGAGGGCAGCAGCCGGCAGGGGTAGGAGCGAAGCAGCGACAGCCGTTTCGCATCGTCGGCGCATTCCGCCTCCGCCGCCTCCAGATCGGCGCGGATTTCGCGCGCCTCGGCCCCGCCGACCACATCGATGGGGAAGACGAAGCCGTCGCGGGCATAGGTCTCGGGCAGGGTTTCCATCGCCAGGGCCATGGGGGATCTCCTCGGGCTCGGGTGGTCTCGACTATACGGCGGCGCGGCGGCTCGCGTCTTCCTCCCGCCGGTGCGCGAAGATGGAGGAATAGCCGCCATCGGGCCAATCGGCGGGCAGTATGCACGATTCGATGTCGCGGTCGATACGGCGCGCGGGCCCCGGATCGGGCTCTCGTTCTGGCGACATCCGCCCAACCGAGGAGCGCGCATCGGCTGGCGCGGCGCCGGCGCGCGGCCCCGTTCGCCCTTCCCCGGGGGCGCTGATATAATGCGGCGCGGGAGCCCCGGACCCGGCTCTGACGAGGGGGACGATATCCATGAGCCTTGCCGTCGCCATTCAGATGGATCCGATCGAGGACGTCGACATCGACGCCGACAGCACTTTCGCCCTGGCCCTGGAAGCGCAGGCGCGAGGGCACGGCATCTATCACTACCTGCCGCGCGAGCTTTCGATGAAGGGAGGCCGGGTCGTGGCCAAGGTCCGCCCGCTCCAGGTCCGTCGCGAACCCGGAAACCATTCGAGCCTGGGCGCGGCCGAGCCGGTCGACCTCGCCACCATGGACGTGATCTTGATGCGCCAGGACCCGCCCTTCGACATGGCCTACATCACGGCGACCCACCTGCTCGAACGGGTACATCCCAAAACCCTGGTGGTGAACGATCCGAAGAACGTCCGCAACGCGCCCGAGAAACTCTTCATCACCCACTTCCCCGAGTTGATGCCGCCGACCGTCATCACCGCCGACATGGACGAGGTTCGCGCCTTCCGCGAGGAATATAAGGACATCATCATCAAGCCCTTGTTCGGCAACGGCGGGGCCGGCGTCTTCCACATCAAGCCGGGCGACGAGAACCTCAACGCGCTGATCGAGATGTTCACCCAGATCAGCCGCGAACCGTTGATCGCCCAGGCCTATCTGCCGGCGGTCCGCGCGGGCGACAAGCGGGTGATCCTGATCGACGGCCGGGCGGCCGGCGCCATCAACCGGGTACCGGCGGAGGGCGAGGCACGCAGTAACCTGCACGTCGGCGGCACCGCGACACAGTCACCGCTCACCGCGCGCGACCGGCTGATCTGCGAGGCGATCGGCCCGACCCTGAAGGCGCAGGGCCTGATCTTCGTCGGCATCGACGTCATCGGCGACTACATGACCGAGATCAACGTGACCTCGCCGACCGGCATCCAGGAAGCCAGCCGCTTCGACGACACCAACCTCGCCGGCGAAATCTGGGACGCGATCGAGGAGCGGTATCGGGAAACCCGGAACCCGGACCTGGATTAGAGCACTCAATCTCCCGATTTAATGGCTACGCCGCCAGGATGGTCACCACGCTCGCCGCCGCGTCGTGGCCCATCCAGCCGCCGGCGTTCTCGGCCAGCGCGACGCGCGCGCCCTGGCACTGGCGGGGGCCGGCGGTGGCGCGAAGCTGCTCCGTCAATTCCACCAGCTGGGCGCAGCCGGACGCACCGACCGGGTGGCCCCGGCTCAGCAGGCCGCCGCCGGCGTTTACCGGCAGATCGCCGCCGAGCGCCGTGCGGCCACTCCTCAGCAGATCCGGGCCGCCGCCCTCGGGGCAGAGCCGCAGCTCTTCATAAAGTGCCAGTTCCGCCGGTGCCGCGGCGTCATGCAGTTCGACGACATGGAGGTCTTCCGGGCCGAGGCCCGCGGCCTCGTAGGCCGCCGCCGCCGCCCGGCTCGCCACCGGCGGCGCCTCGGGGTCGGACGGCATACCTGAGGCCATGGCGCAGGCCTTGACCTCGATGCCCGAAATGCCGTGGCGGCGGGCATGGTCTCTGCTCACCAGCACCAGGGCGGCGGCGCCGTCGCCGATCGGCGAACACATCATCAAGGTCAGGGGGTCGGCGATCATTCGGCTCGCCAGCACCGCCTCGACGTCGGTGGGCCCGCGGAACTGGGCCCGCTCGTGCCGGCTGCCGGCGGCGCGGCTCTTGACCGAGACGGCGGCGAAGTCCCGGATCGTGGCGCCGCTGCGTTCCATGTAGCCCTTGGCGACGCTCGAATAGAGGTCCATGAAGACGGAACCGGTGGGCTCGTCCTCCGGCGCGCCGATCCGGCGCTTCAGCTCGCGCAGTTCAGCCGCGTCGGCCGCGGCCTCGAGGGCGCGGAGCGGGACGAGGCGATCCTCGTTGTACATTTTCTCCGCGCCCACGGCGATCGCCACGTCGCACCGACCGGAGCCGACCGCCATGTGCGCCAGGTGAAAGGCGGTCGAGCCCGAGGCGCACGCGTTCTCGACGTTGATCACCGGCGCCCCCTGGAGCGCGAGAGGCCGCAGCGCCGTCTGGCCGCGGATGCACTCCTGGGAATTCAACAGCCCGGCCGCGGCGTTGCCGAAGGCGACCAGGCCGATGTCGCCGACCTCCAAGCCGGCATCGCCCAGCGCCTGGCGCGTGGCGCCGCAAGCGAGATCGCCGAGGCTCTTGTCCAGAAACCGCCCGAACGGCGTCATCCCGACGCCGCCGACCATCACCTTGCGCATGCCGTTCCTCCTCGCGTTCGATAAAGCGAGGATAGCACGAGGCGTTTCAGCCGAGCAGGCCCTCGATGGCGACGATGCGGGCCGGCGCGCCGTCGGAACGCGGCAGCTTCATCGGCAGGGCGCAGACGAAGCTGCGGTCCTCGCGAAGCTCGCCCGTGTTGCCGAGATATTCGAACATGATGACGCCGTTCCTGAGCAGCACGTCGTGCGTCACCATCGCGTCCATGCCGCGCCGCTCGCCGGAGAGCATCAGGCGGATGGGATAGTCCTGGGGAAAGTCGAAGCCGATCGCCCTGATCTCCCGGGCCCGCAGCCACTCGCTCGCCTCCCGCGTCATGTAGGGGGCGTCGAGCCAGTATTCGGGCGTCGAGATGTCGCGCCGCGTGTCCCAAGCGGTCTTCAAAATCACCATGTCGCCGGCGCCGACGTGACCCGCGCGGTCCGCCACAAGCGCCGCTCGGTGATCGCCTCGCTCTCGCCGATATCGACGAGGTCGACGATGGCCGTCTCGCCGATCACGCGGTCGAGGGAGATGTCGTCCGTGGTCGGCCCGTCGGGCACGACATGGCGGGGGCTGTCCATGTGGGTGAAGGCATGGACGGTGGTGGAGATGCTGGTGATGGTAAAGACGCCGCCATCGGGCAACGTCTCCTGTTTCACGCTCCGCTCCACCCCCCAGCGGAAGTGGGCGTCATGATCGATGGAAAGATCGACGATCCGATGCATGACGCCCTCCAAGTCCTTTGATTGGTAAACCAGGCCGGCCCGCTCCCCCGGGCCGGCCAAGCCCTACATCAATCAGTCGCCGCTTTCGGCCTCCGCCTCGCGCGGGATCTCCTGGCCGGTCTCCTGGTCGACGACCTTCATCGAGAGGCGGACCTTGCCCCGGTCGTCGATGCCCAGGCATTTGACGTAGGCCATGTCGCCTTCCTTGACGACGTCGGTCACCTGCTTCACCCGGTGCGGCATCAGTTCCGAGATGTGGCAGAGGCCGTCGCGCGAGCCCATGAAGTTGATGAAGGCACCGAAGTCGACGGTCTTCACCACCTTGCCGTGGTAGATGGCGCCCACCTCCGGCTCGGCGACGATGCCGGTGATCCACTTCACCGCCTTTTCGATGCTCGACTGATCGGGCGAGGCGATGCGCACGGTGCCGTCGTCCTGGATGTCGACCTTGGCGCCGGTGGTCGCGGTGATTTCGCGGATCACCTTGCCGCCGGTACCGATGACTTCACGGATCTTGTCGACCGGCACCTTCATCGCATGGATACGCGGCGCCGAATCACGCAGTTCCTCACGCGATTCCGGCAGGGCCTTCGCCATCTCGTCCAGGATGTGCTGGCGCCCGTCCTTCGCCTGGTCCAGCGCATCGCGCATGATCGCCTCGGTGATGCCGGCGATCTTGATGTCCATCTGCAGCGAGGTAATGCCGTCACGGGTGCCCGCGACCTTGAAGTCCATGTCGCCCAGATGATCCTCGTCGCCCAGGATGTCGGAGAGGATCGCGAAACGGTCGCCCTCCAGGATCAGGCCCATGGCGATGCCCGCCACCGCCTTGTCGATCGGCACGCCCGCGTCCATCAGCGCCAGCGAGGTCCCGCAGACCGTGGCCATGGAGGAGGAGCCGTTCGACTCCGTGATCTCCGAGACCACCCGGATGGTATAGGGGAAATCTTCCTTGCTCGGCATCATCGCGTTCATCGCCCGCCAGGCGAGCTTGCCGTGGCCGATCTCGCGCCTTCCGGTGAAGCCGAAGCGGCCGGCCTCGCCGACGCTGTAGGGCGGGAAGTTGTAGTGCAGCATGAAGTGCTGGCGGTATTCGCCGGCCAGCGCGTCGACGATCTGCTCGTTCTCGCCGGTACCCAGCGTGGTGACCACCAGCGCCTGGGTTTCACCGCGCGTGAAGAGAGCCGAGCCGTGGGTGCGCGGCAGGATGCCGACGTCGCAGTTGATCTGGCGCACCGTCTTGGTGTCGCGCCCGTCGATGCGCTGCCCGGTATCCAGGATCTGGCCCCGGACCACGTCCTTCTCCAGCTTCTTGAAGAGACCGCCGACTGCACCCGCCGAAACCCCCTCCGCGTCGTTCGCCAGCGCGTCCACCGCGGCGCTTCGGACCTCGGCCACCTTGTTGGTGCGGGCCTGCTTCACCGGCTCGGCATAGGCGGCGCGCAGGTCGGCTTCCGCCTTCGCCTTGAGCGCGGCCAGCAGCGCCGAATTGTCCTCCGGCTCCAGCACATGCCACGGCTCCTTGGCCGCCAATTCGGCCAGATCGATGATGGCGTCGATCACCGGCTGGCATTCCCGGTGCGCGAACATCACCGCGCCCAGCATCATCTCCTCGGAAAGCTCGCTGGCCTCGGATTCGACCATCATCACCGCGTCCGCCGTGCCGGCGACGATCATGTCGAGGTCGCTCTCGGGCAGCACGTCGAGACTGGGATTGAGAACATATTCGCCATCCACCACGCCGACGCGGGCGGCGGCGATCGGACCCAGGAACGGAATGCCGGAAATCGTCAGCGCCGCCGAGGTGCCGATCATGGCGGGAATGTCGGGATCATTCTCCAGGTCGTGGCTCAGCACGGTGCAGATGACCTGGGTCTCGTTGCGAAAACCGTCGGCGAAGAGCGGCCGGATCGGCCGGTCGATCAGCCGCGAGGTCAGCACTTCCTTCTCGCTCGGCCGGCCCTCGCGCTTGAAAAAGCCGCCGGGAATCTTTCCGGCAGCGTAGGTCTTTTCCACGTAGTGAACGGTGAGCGGGAAGAAGTCGATCCCCTCGCGCGGCGTTTTCGCCGCGACCACGGTGCAAAGCACCGTTGTGCCGTCGTAGTTCACCAGCACCGCGCCGTCCGACTGGCGGGCCATGCGCCCTGTCTCCAGTATCAGCGGGCGCCCGCCCCAGTTCAATTCCTTACGTTGCAGGTCAAACATGTCTTTCTTTCTTCCTTCCTGGCGGCGGGCGCCCGCATGGCGCCCCCGCCCTACCCGACGCCGTCCGCGCGCCCCATGCGCGCGCCGGCCAACCGAGTCGCGCGCGCCGGGCGCGCGCGATCTCGTCGAATTGTCGGTGATGTGACCGTGTTTCCCACGGTCCGGATCATGCCTTGGTGCTCGCGCGTCTATCTCCGGAGTCCAAGACTTTGAATGAGCGTCCGATAACGCTCCTGGTCCTTGCCCTTCAAATAGTCGAGCAAGCGGCGACGCTGGCTGACCATTTTCAGCAGCCCGCGACGCGAATGGTTGTCCTTTTTATGGGTCTTGAAGTGTTCCGTCAGGTTGAGGATCCGTTCGGTCAAAATCGCAACCTGGACTTCGGGGGAACCGGTGTCGTCGGTACCGCGACGATATTCCTGCACCAGCTCCGACTTACGTTCGACCGTGATCGACATCATCCACTCCCACGTGTTCAGAGGTTGAATACCCTGACGGGCCGCAATTCCCCATGGTCCAATTGCCCGAGCGCCAGCGGCCGATCATCGGCCATTACACACACGAGCCCTTGCTTGGTGCTGGGGACCCGAACCGTTTGACCGTTCTTCAGTCGAACGGCCTCCGATCCCATCACCGCCAGCGCCGGGATGTCGTCCAGCACCGCCTCGATCGGGATCAAAGCTTCATCGAGCGCCTCCTTATGGCGCAACTCTTCCAGTTTATCCAGCAAAATCGCATCGCCCTCCCCGAAGGGGCCAACCTTGGCGCGTCGAAGCTGCACCACATGGCCGAGACAGCCGAGGCGTTCGCCCAAATCGCGCGCGAGGGAACGGATATAGGCGCCCTTGCCGCAATCGACCACAAAATGGGCGAGGTCCGGATCGTCGCCGTCCTCACGCTCCAGCAATTCGAAGCGATCGATCCAGACCGGGCGGGGCTCCAGCACGGCGGGTTTGTCCTGGCGCGCGAGATCATAAGCGCGCGCGCCCGCGACCTTGATCGCCGAATAGGTCGGCGGACGCTGTTCGATCTCGCCGGTGAAGTCAGATAGCGCGGCGCGGATCGCCGCGTGAGAGGGTCGCGCCTCGCTGGCCGCCAGTACCTCGCCTTCGGCATCGTCGGTATCGCGCGCCTCGCCCCAGCGGGCCGTGAAGGTGTAGCGCTTCGCCCCGTCCATCACGCGGGAGACCAGCTTGGTCGCTTCGCCGAGCGCAATCGGCAGCAGTCCGGTGGCGAGTGGATCCAGCGTGCCCGCGTGTCCGGCCTTCGCCGCATCGAACAACCAGCGAACCCGGCCCACCGCCTGAGTCGAGGTCATGCCTTCGGGCTTGTCGAGGACGATCCAGCCGCTGATCGCGCGACCGCGACGTCTACGCGCCATCCGCCTCGTCCTCGCCCCCGAGGTCGCTGGCGACATCGGCGCGGCGCAACAGCGCGTCGACCCGGCTCGCCTGGTCGAAACTCTGGTCCAGCTCGAAGCGCAGCCTGGGCATGTATTTCATGCGGACGCGTCTCGCCACCTGGCCCGAGAGCCAGGGAGCGGAGCGTTCGAGGCCGGCCATCACCTCCTCGCGGGCGGCCCCGCCGAGCGGCATGACGAAACAGGTGGCTTGGCGCATGTCCGGCGAGGGCCGCACCTCGCTGACGGTGATCGAAACGCCGTCGAGGACCGGCTCGCGCGCCTCGCCCCGGGCCAGCACCTCGGAGAGGGCGTGGCGAATTAATTCGCCAACACGAAGCTGGCGCTGACTTCGCGCGCGCGGAGGCGTTGCGCCGCGCGCCGCGTTGCGTCCCCTGGCCATGGTCTTCCCAACTCGTCCGACGGGCTTGATCGACCGGGCGAAATGGTCCGGCGGCCGTCCCCGCAATCGTCCCCGGGCCGCCGGCCCGGGGCCCGTCTAAAGCGTCCGCTCGATTTCCTCGACCTCGTAGATCTCGAGGACATCGCTGGGCTGTATATCCTGGTAATTCGCCAGCGCCACGCCGCACTCGTTGCCCTCGCGAACCTCGGGCACGGTGTCCTTGAAGCGACGGAGCGATTTCAAGCTGCCGTCGTGTACCACGATGCTGTCGCGCAGCAGACGCGCGCGGGCGCCCTGGCGCACCACGCCGTTCGTCACCCGGCAGCCGGCGATGCGGCCGACCTTGGAGACCGAGAACACCTCCAGCACGTCGAGCGTACCGAGCACCTCTTCGCGCCGTTCGGGCGCGAGCATGCCGCTCAGGATCGCCTTTATGTCGTCGACCAGCTCATAAATGATCGAGTAGTAGCGTATCTCGACGCCGTCACGCTTGGCCATCGTCTGCGCCTGGGTGTTGGCGCGCACGCTGAAGCCGAGGATCGGCGCTTCGGAAGCGGCCGCGAGGGTCACGTCGGATTCAGTGACGCCGCCAACACCGCTGTGCAGCACGCGGACAGCCACCTCGTCCGTGCCCATTTTCTCCAAGGCGCCCACGATCGCCTCGACCGAGCCCTGAACATCGCCCTTGATGACGATTGGAAACTCCTGCCGCTCGCCCGCGGAGATCTCCTCGAACATCTGCTGTACCGAACCGCGCACCCCGTGCGAGGTGCGGCGATCACGGTCGAGCGCCTGGCGATATTCGGTGATCTCGCGCGCCCGCGCCTCGCTGTCCACGGCGTTGAACGGGTCGCCCGCCTGCGGCGTGCCGTTGAGGCCCAGGATCTCGACTGGAACCGAGGGACCGGCCTCCTCGATGCTCTCGCCGTTGCTGTCGACGAGCGCACGGACCCGGCCCCACTCCAGGCCCGCGACGAAGATATCGCCGACGCGAAGCGTGCCGCGCTGGATCAGCACCGTCGCCACCGGACCAAGTCCACGATCGAGCCTGGCCTCGACGATCACGCCCTCTGCCTCCCGCTCGGCATTGGCCGAGAGTTCCAGGATCTCGGACTGGAGGGAGATCGCCTCTTCCAGCTTGTCGAGATTGATCCGTTCCGTGGCGGAAACCTCGACCACCTGCACATCGCCGCCCAAGGTTTCGCTCACCACCTCGTGGTGCAGCAACTCCTGGATCACCCGGTTTGAATCGGACCCCTTGCGGTCGATCTTGTTGACCGCGACGATGATTGGCACCTCGGCCGCCTTGGCGTGGTTGATCGCCTCCACCGTCTGCGGCATCACGCCGTCGTCGGCGGCGACCACCAGAATGACGATGTCGGTAACGCTGGCGCCCCGCGCGCGCATCTGGGTGAAGGCCTCGTGGCCGGGCGTGTCCAGGAAGGTGATTTTGCCGCTGGCCGTGTCGGCCTGATAGGCGCCGATGTGCTGGGTGATGCCACCGGCCTCGCCCGAAACCACGTTGGTCGCGCGCAAGGCATCCAGCAGCGAGGTCTTGCCGTGGTCGACATGGCCCATCACGGTCACCACCGGAGGCCGGGACTGTTTGTCGTCGTCCTGATCGGCGGCACCCACGAGGCCGATTTCGACGTCGGCCGCGCTCACGCGCTTGGGTGTGTGGCCAAACTCGTTGACGACCAACTCGGCGGTTTCGGAATCGATCGGTTGATCGAGCGTCGCCATCACACCCAGTTTCATCAGCGAACGGACGACATCAGTCGACCGCTCGGTCATCCGGTTCGAGAGCTCCTGCACCGTGATCGTGTCGGGAATTACGACGTCGCGGTAGACCTTGTGCGGTGCCGCCCCACTGGCGACACGAGCCGCCCGGACCTGGCGCTGGCGTTCCCGCTCGCGCCGGACGGAGGCGAGCGAGCGTACCCGGGCATCACTGTCGTCGACGTCGAGCGCCTGATTGATGTTTATGCGGCCGGAACGCCGGCGCGGGTCGTTGCGCTTGGGCGTCGGGGTGCGGCGACCTGGCGCGAGGCGCGCGCGCGATTCCTCTTCCGCGTCGATCGCCTGGCGACTGCTCATGCCTCCCGGGAGGGCAACGGCCGGCGCGGACGGTTGGGCCGTGCCCACTTCCTCGCCGCGCTCGCGCGCTTCCTGCTCGCGGAGCTTGCGCTCGGCCTCTTCCTCGGCGCGCTGACGGGCCTCTTCCTCGGCGCGCTTGCGCTCTTCCTCGCCCTTGCGGCGAATTTCCGACGCCTCCCGCTCCGCCAGCAGCCGCTTCTCCTCGAGCACGTGCAGCTTCGTCTGTTCCTGGATATGCTCGCGCGCTTCCTGGTCCGCCCGGCGGGCATCGCCCAGCGCGCGGGCGCGCGCGGCCTTCTCCGCGTCGTTCAGCGTCGGCAGGACGTGGCGAATACGGCCATCGTCGGCCGGAGCGGCGTCCGGTACAGCCGCGGCCGCGATCTCCGTCGGCGGCTCAACCGGCGGTGGGGCGGCGGGTTCCGGCTCGGGCGCGGGCTGTGGCGGCGCGGTGCTCGCGGCACGCGCGGAGGCACGGTTACGGCGCACCTCCACCTGGACCGTCTTGCTGCGGCCATGGCTGAAGCTTTGCCGTACCTGCGCCGTATCACCGGTCTGGCGGAGCTCCAAATTCTTGGGCTCCTTGGTCAGACTCAGCGTCTTTTTTTCACCCGTATCGCTCACGTGCCACCTTCCATCGACGACGCGTTATCCTCCGACTCGCGCGCGCCATCCGCGCCCGAGCCCGCGTCGTATTCACGAAACCCCGCCAATCGCGCCGCCTCCGCAAGAAAACGGTCGGCAAGGCCCCCACGGCAAAGCGCAGCATGTACCACATTATGCCGGCCCAATGCCAAGCTCAATTCCGCCGCGTCGAAGAGCGTCACCGCCGGGGCGTCGCCCGCGGCGTGCGCCAGTTTCCCGCGCCCGACCGGCGCGCCATCGCGCGCCTGGACCAGAACGGCGCAGCGACCCGCTTCGATCCAGGCCCGGGTCTTCTCGAATCCGCTGACCAGTTCTCCGGCGCGGCGCGCCAGACTCAGGTAATCGAGCGTCCTGCGCGCGAGCAGATCCGCGACCCGATCGGGCAGATCCTGGGCCACGGTCACCGTCCGCCGCGCGGCATGATGGAAGCGCTTGCGGCGGACGGCCTCTTCCAAGCTCACCCGATCCGCCCGGACCCAGTGCCCCCGGCCCGGCAAGCGGCCCGCGAGATCGGGCACCACATCGTCGTCGGGTCCCAGCACGAAACGGATCAATTCGTCCCGCTCCAGCCGCTCGCCCGATACGATGCAGCGCCTGAGGCCGGTGTCCCGCGCGGGCGGCGCCTCAGACGGCGTCGTCCGGTGCGTCGCCCGACGGCGCGCCATCCTCGTCCTCCGGCGCCGGGGCGACCGTCTCCTCGTCTTCGAACCAGTGCGCCCGGGCCGCCATGATGATCGCGTTCGCCTCGTCCTCGTTCAGCAAGAAGTCGGCCAGCGGACCCTCGACGGGGTCCATCAACTCGTCCGAGGCGAGATCGCCCAGGTCGTCCAGCGTCTTGATATCCGCCTGGCCGAGCTTGACCAGCATCCCCGGCGTCAATCCCGGAATCGCCGCCACCTCGTCGCTCACCCCCATGTCGCGGCGTTCCTGATCGTATTCCTCGTCGCGACGGTCGAGGTAATCCTTGGCGCGCTGCTGCAGCGCCTCGGCCAGATCCTCGTCGAAACCCTCCAGTCCGGCCAGCTCGTCCGGCGTCGCATAGGCCACGTCCTCGACCTGGGCGAAGCCCTCGGTCGCCAGCAACTGTGCCATCATCTCGTCGATCACCATGGAGTCCATGAACATCTGGCTGCGCTGGCGCATGTCTTCCTGGCGGCGCTCGCTCTCGTCGCTCTCGGTCAGGATGTCGATGTCCCAGCCGGTGAGCTGCGAGGCGAGGCGGACGTTCTGACCCCGCCGGCCGATCGCCAGGCTGAGCTGTTCGTCCGGCACCACGACCTCGAACTTGTGCGCCACCTCGTCCATCACGACCTTGGTGACCTCGGCCGGCGCCAGGCCGTTGACGAGGAAGGCGGCCGGGTCGGGCGACCAGGGAATGATGTCGATCTTCTCGCCCTGTAGCTCGCCCACCACCGCCTGCACCCGGCTGCCGCGCATGCCGACGCAGGCACCGACCGGATCGATGCTGGAATCGCGCGACTGCACCGCGATCTTCGCCCGGCTGCCCGGGTCGCGCGCGACCGCCTTGATCTCGATGATGCTGTCGTAGATCTCGGGCACCTCCTGGGAGAACAACATCGCCATGAACTGGGGATGGGTGCGGGAGAGGAAAATCTGCGGCCCCCGAGCCTCCTGACGCACGTCGTAAATATAGGCGCGGATACGGTCGCCGTTGTGGAAATTCTCGCGCGGGAGCAATTCATCGCGGCGCACGATCGCCTCCGCCCGGCCCAGGTCGACCATGACGTTGCCGTATTCGACCCGCTTGACGATGCCGTTGACGATCTCGCCGACGCGGTCCTTGTATTCATCGAACTGGCGCGCCCGCTCGGCGTCGCGAACCTTCTGGAAGATGACCTGCTTCGCCGTCTGCGCCGCGATGCGACCAAAGTCGACCGGCGGCAACAGATCGGAGAGCAGGTCGCCCACCCGCGCGTCCGGATTGCGCCGCTGGGCCAAGGGAAGCGAAATCTGGGTGGCGTCGTTCTCGACCTCCTCGACCACTTCCATCAGGCGCTGCAGCTTGATATCGCCGCTCTTGCGGTCGATCTCGGCCCGGATATCGTTCTCCAAGCCGTATTTCGAGCGCGCCGCCCGCTGAATCGCCTCCTCCATCGCCTCGATGACGATTTCCGGATCGATCACCTTTTCCCGCGCGACCGCGTCCGCGATCTGCAGCAGTTCCAATCGATTCGCGCCGACCACCGTTTCCTGCATTATCGTCGCTCACTTTCCTTCAGTGCGGCCCTGATCAATTCGTCGGTCAGGACCAATTTTGCTTCCGTCACGTCCGCGAACGGCAATTCCGCAACCGTCTCCGCGTCGTCTTCGAGGGCAAGGCGAACCACCTCCCCCTCGTTCCCGAGCAGGCGGCCCCGATAGCGTTTTCGCCCCTCGAACGGTCGCGCCAATTCCACCTTCGCGACGTGGCCAGCGAAGCGGTCGAAATCAGCCAACCGCACCAGCGGCCGGTCGATGCCGGGCGAGCTCACCTCCAGCTCATAGGCATCCGGGATCGGATCCTCCACGTCGAGCAGCGCCGAGACCGCGCGGCTGAGGTCGGCGCAATCATCGACGGTCATCTCGGAGCCGTCGTCCCGTTCGGCCATGACTTGCAAGGTCGGCCGGTTTTTCGCCCCCGACAACTTCAGGCGCACGAGGTCGTAGCCCATCGCCTTGATGGATGGGGCGATCAAAGCTTCGACACGGCCGAGCCGATCCTGTCGCGACGATCGATCCATGTTCCGAATACTAAAAAGGTGGGCGCCGGCCCACCGCTTTGCAAGCCATCGTCCCTAGTGCATGGATGAGACGAATGTGGCGCCATAATAGTCATGAGCGCCCGCGCCGCAAGACCTTTCAAGCGCCTTCCCCAACGCGCGGACGGCGGCGAAATCGGAGGTAGGCCGGCCGCCGGCCCTGCTCGATCGCCTTCTCCTCGTATCGTGTCGCCGGCCAGTCTCCGGTCCGTCGGCGCCAATCGTTGGGATGCCTGGCGCGCCACTCGAAAGCGGGCGCGCCCGTCAGCAGGGCCAGCATCCAGCGGCAATAGTCCATGTCGTCGGTGGCGAGGCGGAGTTCGGCGCCGTCCGCCAGCACCCGCTGGATCGCTGGCAGGGTCGAGGGCGCCACGATGCGCCGCTTGTGATGGCGCGCCTTCGGCCAGGGATCGGGGAAGAGGATGAACATCCGCGAGACGCTCGCCTCGGCCAGCGCTTCCAGCAACAGTCGGGCGTCGTCGACGAAGAAGCGGACGTTGGAAAGGCCGTCGGCATCCAGATGGCCGATGGCGCGGCCGACGCCGGCAAGATAGGGCTCCGCCGCGATCAGCCCGACGGCGGGGTTGGCCGCGGCCTGCCAGGCCAGGTGTTCGCCGTTGCCGGTGCCGATTTCGAGCCAGACCGCCCGGGGCGCCGGCTCGAACATCGTCGACGGCGCCAGGCCGCCCGGGGCGACGCCGTCCAAATCGACGCGGAGTTCCGGCAAGAGCCGGTCGAAGGCGGCACGGCGGGCGGGCCGCATGGGCTTGCCGCGCCGCCGGCCGTACAGCGTGCGTCGAACCCTGGGCGCGCCGTCGTCGTCCGGACGCCCCATGATCGCCGGATGCCGCCTAGTGTCCCGAATCGGAAGTTCGTGGCATTGATGGCATGCGCCGAACGAACTTCCAATTCGACAGGGACACTAGCGGAATCATGATTCTAGCGTGGCTTACGGATTTGAAGTTCCTCACGGAGCCTGCCCCAACAATCGGAGGAACTTCAAATCCACTAGCCCTAGCCCAGGAGGCCGGTGAGTTCGTCCACGAGGTTCGTGCGTTCCCAGGAGAAACCGCCATCGTCGGTCGCCGGGCGGCCGAAGTGACCGTAGGCGGCGGTACGGCCATAGATCGGCCGGGTGAGATCGAGATGACGGCGGATGCCGCCCGGGCTCAGGTCGACGACCTCGCCCAAGACCGTTTCCAGGCGCGCCTCGTCGCAGTGCCCGGTGCCGTATGTATCGACATAGATCGACAGCGGCTTGGCGACACCGATCGCGTAGGCGAGCTGGATGGTGCAACGATCCGCGAGGCCGGCCGCGACCACGTTCTTCGCCAGGTAGCGCGCAGCGTAGGCGGCCGAGCGGTCGACCTTGGAGGGATCCTTGCCGGAGAAGGCGCCACCGCCGTGCGGCGCCGCGCCGCCATAGGTATCCACGATGATCTTGCGGCCGGTGAGGCCGGCGTCGCCGTCGGGGCCGCCGATGACGAAACGGCCGGTCGGATTGACGTAGAATTCCGCCTCCGGACACATCCAGCCCTCGGGCAGGACCTCCAACACATAGGGTCGAACCAGTTCCCGCACATCGCCGGAATTCAGGGCCGGATCGTGCTGGGTCGAGACGACGACGCAGGTGGCGCCGACGGGCTTGCCACCCTCGTAGCGAAGCGTCACTTGGCTTTTCGAGTCGGGGCCGAAGCGCGGCGCCTTGCCGCCATGGCGGTCCTCCGCCATGCGCTGAAGGATGCGGTGCGAATAGGAAATCGGCGCCGGCATCAGTTCTTCCGTCTCGCGACAAGCGTAGCCGAACATGATGCCCTGGTCGCCGGCGCCGAGATCCTTGTTGCCGCTGGCGTCGACGCCCTGGCTGATGTCGGCGGATTGGGGATGGAGATGGACCTGGACCTCGACCGTTTCCCAGTGGAACCCGTCCTGCTCGTAGCCGATATCGCGAATGCACTCGCAGGCGCGCGCCTCCATCCCGTCGCGGTCGTTCGCCACCTCGGCGGGGCCACGCACTTCGCCCGCCATCACCACCAGATTGGTGGTGCAGAGCGTTTCACAAGCGACACGGGCATTCTCCGGATCGGCCGTCAGGAACATGTCGACGATACGATCCGAAATCTGGTCGCAAACCTTGTCGGGATGGCCTTCGGATACGGATTCGCTCGTGAAGAGGTAGCTGTCTCGCGCCACGCCGAACTCCTTTCGGGGGAATGGAACCGCTTTGTGGGCGAGGACCCGAATGACGGTCGACGCCCACCCCGCGTCAAAGTCGACGCGCGGATCTTTCGCGGCCCTCTTTAAGCGGTTCGTTCTCGCCCGGTCAAGCGATGATCGCCATCAGACCCGGTTGGGATAGCGTTCGCCCGCGATCGCCTTCACCAGCTCGAACATCCGCTTGCGAATTTCGGCGTCCTCGATCTGATAGTAGGCGCGGACGAGCTCGAGGGTTTCCCGGCGCGAGAGCTTTTCGTGATCATAATCCTGCTGACCGCCCTCCGCGAAACCGGCGCCCGAGACCTCGGCCGGCATGTCGTCGAAGAAGAAGGAGATCGGTACGTCTACAATGCGGCTCAACTGGTGGAGACGGCTGGAGCTGATTCGGTTCGCCCCACGTTCATATTTCTGTACCTGTTGGAAGGTCAGCCCGAGGGCCGCGGCGAGTTTCTCCTGGCTCATGCCCAAGAGCGTTCGGCGAAGCCGTACCCGTCCACCAACGTGGACATCCACCGGATCGGGGTGCACGGAACTACGTCGCTTCATGGGCCACCTGATCACTCACGCCCGACCCGGGCGGTTCAGGCTACATACTGTCGTATGCCACTAGAGATCGCAACAAGCTTCTCCACTCACTATTTTGAGTTCACCCAGCGGCGCAATTGCCCGATAATTGTTGTAAAAAGAAGAATAGAAACAACCGGAATCCAGGTCAGGTCGCCAAATCGCCAATAGAGCGGCGGATCGGCTAGGGGCGCCGGCAAGGCTTCGTCGAGTATGCCGGCGACGCCCGACGGCAAGGCGGCGCGGGTCCGGCCCAGCGCGTCGACCACGGCGGAAATTCCCGTATTCGCGGCGCGGACCAGGGGCACCCCCTGCTCGACCGCCCGAATTCGCGAGATTTCGAAGTGTTGCCGGGGCCCGCTCGAATCGCCGAACCAGGCATCGTTGGTCACGTTCAGCAGCCATTCCGGGCGCGTCGCCGGCGTTTCGCCCGAAAATATCGCCTCGTAGCAGATCAGCGGCTGGACGGCGGGGAGCCCCGCCCGCGCGAGCACGAGCGGTCCCGGACCCGGCGAATAGTCGACCCCGCCGGCGGCGAACTTGTCGAGGCCGAGGCGACCCAGCACGGCGCGAAACGGCAGATATTCGCCGAACGGCACCAGATGCTGCTTGTCGTAGTGGAGGACCACGCGGCCGGTGGCATCGATCACCAGAAGGCTGTTCCAAAGCCGGAATTCACCCGCCGACGCGCGCCTCGGCGCGCCGATCAGGGCGAGACCCCCTTTCGGCAGGCTGGCCGCGATCCGCCTCAGCGCCGCCGGGCTTTCGTCGAGGAAGAAGGGCGTCGCGGTCTCGGGCCAGATCACCAGCGTGCCGGGCGCCGGCGGCGGCGTCCGGCTCATGGCCAGGTGGGAATCGAAGTTCGCCTGTCGGAGCTCGCGGCGCCACTTCAGTTTCTGGGCGATATTGGGCTGAACCAACCGCACCCGTCGCCCGCTTTCCTCCTCGGGCGCGAGGGCCGTCAAACGCAGATGCCCCAAACCCCAGATCACCCCCAGGGCGAGCAGGCCGGCCAGCGCGATCGCGCCGCCCCGCCGCTCCGTCGCCCGGGCCGGCGCGGCGGCCGCGAACACGGTTACGGCGCCCAGGCCATAAACCCCGGCAAGGGAGACAGCCTGCAACATCGCGTCCGAAACCGTCCAGGCATGGCCAACAAAGTTCCAGGGAAAGCCACTAAGAAACCAACCCCTGACCCACTCCAGCAGCACCCAGGCAGCCGCCAGCGCCAGGGGTCTTCGGCACCCCGCCCGGGGCGCCAGCCGGGCGAGCGCGGCCGCGAGGGCGGGAAAGAGCGCCATGCCGGCGGCCAGCCCCACCACGGCGGGCGCCATCACCAGGGCGTGGCGTTCCGCATTGACGAGAAAGGCATTGCCGACCCAATGCAAGCCGAGCAAAAAATAGCCGAGCCCGAACAGCCAGCCCATCGCCGCCGCGCCCATGGGCCCCCGGCGGCCGTCGATCAGCCAGACAAGGCCCGTGAAGGCCGGAATCAGCAGCGGGATGGCGTAAAACGGCGGCATCGCCAGCGCGGCGCCGGCGCCCAGTAGCGCGGCGATCGCGGCGCTCCGCCAACGTGGCGGCCCGGACACGGCGGCGGCCAGGCGGGCGAGCCATCCGCCGCGCGACGAGCTTGCCCCGGCTTCCGCCTCGCTCACGTCCAGGGCTTCACTCGGCCGTGGCCAGGCGCGTGCCGTCGACGCGGTGAATTCGGAGCTTCTTGATCCGCCGGGGATCGGCCTCGATCACCTCGAACTCGAAGCCCTCGGGATGGCGCGCCCGTTCGCCGACGCGCGGCAGACGGCCCAGCATGGCGACGACCGCGCCGCCCAGGGTCTCGATATCCTCGTCGGTCTCGTCGGGCAGAAGGTCGACGCCGAAGCGGTCCTCGAAGATCTCGACCTCGACCCGGGCGTCGGCCTCGAAACAGGTCTCCGACAGCGAGGTGATGACGTATTCTTCCTCCTCGTCGTGCTCGTCCTCGATCTCGCCGACGATCTCCTCGACTACGTCCTCGATGGTGATCAGGCCGTCGACGCCTCCGTATTCGTCGACCACCAGGGCCATGTGAATCCGGGTCGCCCGCATCCGCTCCAGGATGTCAAGGGCGGGCATGCTGGGCGGCACGACCAGAGGCTCGCGCAGGATCTTGGTCAGCGAAAAGCCCTCGCCATCGCCCCAGAAATCCATGATGTCCTTCACGTGGACGAAGCCTTTGATCTCGTCCAGGTTCTCGCTATAGACCGGCAGGCGGGAATGGCGCCCCTCGCGGAAAGTGTGCATCACCGCATCGAGCCCGTCGTCGATGTCGACGGCGACGATGTCGGCCCGGGGCACCATGATGTCGTCAGCCTGCAGCTCGCCGAAACCGAGAATGTTCTTGAGCATGACATGCTGCTCTGGGTCGAGCATGTCGCCGTGATCGGCGTGCTCCTCGATCACGTCCTCGAGGCTTTCCTTGAGGTCCCCGTCCCCGCCGCCTGAAATGCCACGCAGCAGGTTCCTGAATAACTCGCCCAGCGAAGGCGTCGAAGTATCGGAATTGGCCCCATGTTGACGGGGCGTTCTACTTTGAGAGGAATCGTCGTTCATCACCCTGGCTCATGCCGTTGTCGACACACCCTACCGTTTCGGCCACATAAGGGTCGGGAATCCCCAGACCGGCCAGTATACGGCGCTCCAGCGCCTCCATTTCCTCCGCCGCGCGGAGGTCTTCGTGATCGTAGCCCAGAAGATGCAAAAATCCATGTAATACGAGATGGGCGAGATGCCAGGGCACGGATTTTCCCTGCGCCGCCGCCTCTGCCAGCACCACCTCGCGTGCCAGCACGATATCGCCCAGGCTCTCCTCGGCCTCGCGGGGCGTATCGCGCCATTCCCAGGGCGCCATCGTCGGAAAGGCCAGCACGTTGGTCGCCGCGTCGCGCCCGCGCCATTCGTCGTTCAGCCGGCGCGACAGTTCTCCATCCCCCAGCACCACGCAGACCTCCCGCGCGTCGAGCCCGTCCTCGCCCAGGGTTCGCGCCGCCTCGGCGATAACCGACACGGCCAGTTCCGCCGGTTCAGGCCGATCGGTTGCCCAGGCTGGACACGCGATCCGAACCTCGGTTCTCACCATCACCTTCGCCTTGTTGCCGGGGGCGCGCGGGCAGCGCGGGATATTCGATGCGGTTGTGGAAGACGCCGAGCGTCAGGGTCCGCGCGAAGGCCTCCTCCACATGGGCGAGATCGCGGAAGGTAAGCTCGCACTCGTCGAGCTGACCGTCGGCCACCTTCTCCTGGATGACGTCGGAGACCCGCACCCGGACCTCGCTCGGCGCGGGATTGCCGAGCGCGCGGGTCGCCGCCTCCACCGAATCGGCGAGCAGCAGGATCCCCGCCTCGCGGCTTTGCGGCTTGGGGCCCGGATAGCGGAAATCATCCTCCGCGACCTCGCCCTCGCCCGTCTCGGCGCGCTCCAGCGCCTTGGCGTAGAACCACTTCAACAGCGTCGTGCCCTGATGCTGGGTGATCGCCTCCAGCACCACCGGACCCAGGCGCTCGCGCTCGGCGATCTCGATTCCATCCTGGACGTGGGAGAGGATGATTCGGGCCGAGGTTTCCGGCGCCAGGCGGTCATGCTCGTTCTGCTCGCGCTGGTTCTCGGCGAAATACCCGGGCCTGACGATCTTGCCGATGTCGTGGTAGAGCGCCATCACCCGGGCGCGAAGCCCGTTGGCGCCGATCGCGTCGGCCGCCGCCTCGGTAAGATTGGCGACCAGAACGGAAGCGTAATAGCTCCCGGGCGCCACCAGTGCCAGGCGCTTCAGCAAGGGATGGTCGTTCGAGGCGAGTTCCAACAGGCGCATGTCCGTCGGCTCGTCGAAGACATGCTCGATCGCCGGCAGCAGGCCGAGGGCGAGCACCGCGACGATCAGCCCGGAGGCCGCCGCCGCGCCGAGTTCCGGCAGCTTGGCGGCTCCGAAGGTATCCCCCGCCAAGAGCGTCGTCAGCGGCAGCACCGCCATCTGCGCCAGCGCGACCATCAGGCCCGCGCGCAGCAGGTCGCTTCGCCGCCTGCAGCCGCGGGCCGCGATGCCGGCAACCAGAACGCCGACGACGTAATAGGTCACCAGCCCGATATCGCCGTCGACCCGGTAGGTCACCAGGATCGTCATGCCGATCCCGACCAAGAGACTGGTCCGCGCATCGACCAGCAGCGAGACCAGCACGGTGCCGAGCGCCAGCGGCACCAGCAGTGTCGCCGCCTCGGCCGGAATCGCCAACCCTTCCGCCAGGCCGCGACCGGCGTAATACATGGCGATCGCGAAAGCGCCGGAAATCAACACGATGGTCAGGGTCAGCAAGGTCTGCTTGCGGTCGAGGACCTGGGCGACGCGGCCCCGGCGGAAGAAAACGCCGGCCAGCAGGATGACTCCGATCAACAACAGCGCCATCGCCGCCGTCTCGCCCCAGAGCTGACGGCCACCCGCGCTCTCGTTCAGCCAGCGCATTCGCTCCTGCACCGAAGGCTTGATCCGGTCGCCTCTGCGGACCAGCACCTCGCCCGCCCGAATACGCACGAAGACGGGCTCGATCTCGGCCACCGCCTCGTCCTTGAGCTTGCGGGTCGCCGCCTCGTTGGATCGAAGATTCGGTCCGACGAGCAACATTACCGTCTCGACGATCCAGGAGCGGACTCTCCGTGCCGTGCCGAATTGCGCATCGCCCGAGCGCGCCTGGATCAGCCGGCGCAATTGCCGCAGATCGAATATGCCGCCCAAGTGAAACAGCCGCATCGAGCGGTTCGTGGAGAGCACCATGGCCTCGATGCCACCGCGCTCAGGCAGTTCGGCGCGATTGGCCACGATCATCCGGTCCAGGCCCATGTTCAGGAAAAAATTGATCGCGATGGCGATGTCGAGAGGGTCCTCCAGATTCTCGATCAGGGGGAAGACGCCGGCCTTGATCGGCAGGCCGAGGTCGGTCTCGAAGGCGGTACGACGCTCGCCCTGGGTATCCGCCGCCGCATCACGCCGGCGCACCATTTTTCCGACCGCCGCGGAGATGCGGTCGCCGAGGTTGAAATAGAGCTCGGAATCGTAGTCGTAGACCGGCAGAACCCGGCCCGCCGCCTCCTGTCGGCGCAACGCGGTCGCCTTGCGATCCTCCAACAAGACATCGCGTTCGGCCCGGATCGTCGATTGCGCCACGCTGTCCAACACCGGGATCGGCAGCACGGCCGGTACCGGTGGCGCGAAGAGCGCCGTCAGCATCACGACGAAAGCCGCCAGCAGCGAGAAATCGAGCGCCGGCCGCCACCGCCGCCAGCGGCCCTGGCCCAACGCCCCGTCGGCGCGCCGGCGCAACTCGTCGCGGGCGCGGAGCAGGTCGTCGCGCTGTCCGCCGTTCTCGCTCACGGCTTCTGCTCCCCGAGTAGATCCCGATCGCGCGCGCCATAGGCCTTCACGATACGCGTCACCATGGGATGGCGGACGACGTCTGCATGGGTGAACTCGATAATGCCCACGTCGTCGATACCGCCAAGAATTTCCATGGCGTCGACCAGCCCGCTTTTGGTCCCGAGCGGCAGGTCCACCTGGCTGGGATCGCCAGTAACCACCATATGCGCGTTTTCGCCCATCCGTGTCAGGATCATCTTCATCTGGATCGGCGTCGTATTCTGGGCTTCATCCAGCACGATAAAGGCGTTGGCCAGCGTCCGACCCCGCATGTAGGCGAGGGGCGCGACCTCGATGACGCCTTCCTCCCGTCTTTTTACCACGGTTTCGCCCGGCATCATATCGAAGAGCGCATCGAGCATCGGGCGCATATAAGGATCGACTTTCTCCTCGAGCGTGCCGGGCAGGAAGCCCAGACGTTCGCCCGCCTCGACCGCCGGGCGGGTGAGGATGATCCGGTCCACCCGGCCTTCGCGCAGCATCGAGACCGCGACGGCGACGGCGATATAGGTCTTGCCCGTGCCCGCGGGCCCCAGCGCCACGACTAGCGGATGGCGGCGAAGCGCCCCGACATAGTCCGCCTGGACCGGCGAGCGGGCCCAGATGACCCGCTTCTGGGTGCGAATCGGCTCCTGCTCGCCCGCGCCGTCACCCGTGTCCCGAGCCGCCTCGGCGCTCGCCATCCGGACCGCGCCGTCGACATCGCCGAGACCGGGTGCCTGGCCGCGCTGCAAGCGGCGATAGAGTTCGTTCAGCGCGGCGGCGGCGGCGGCGCTCTCCTCGCCCTGAATCGAAACGCGATTTCCCCTCGGCACCATCGAGACACCCAGTTTCTGCTCGATCCGCGCCAAGTTCCGGTCATGCTCGCCATAAAGCGCCGACAGCAAGCTATTGTCCTGGAACTCGAGGACCAGTTGCGGCTGGCGGTCCTGGCCGCTCACGAGAACCGCGCCTCCGCGCCGAGGCTGTTTTGCCCAGCCTGGACGACGCGGACCGGCACGAGATCGCCGATCCCGGCATCACCCGCCGCCAGATGCACCGCCTGCAAATAGGGGCTGCGGCCGACCAGCTGGCCCGCATGCCGGCCGGGCCGTTCGAGCAGCACGTCGAACTCGGCTCCGACCGTCGCGTCGTTGAAGGCCCGTTGCTGCGCGCCCAGAAGGGCTTGCAGGCGGGCGAGCCGCTCGCTTTTCACCGCCTCCTCGATTTGGGTCGCAAGCGTCGCGGCCGGGGTGCCGGGGCGGGGGCTGTATTTGAAGGAGTAGGCCTGGGCATAACCGACCTCGGCCACCAGCGACATGGTGGCCTCGAAATCCTCGTCGGTCTCGCCCGGGAAGCCGACAATGAAATCGCCGGAGAGCGCCAAGTCCGGCCGCGAGGCGCGAAGCCGTCCGACCGTCTCCAGGTAGTCGGCGACCCGGTGACGGCGGTTCATCGCCGCCAGCACGCGGTCGGAACCCGACTGGATCGGCAAATGCAGATACGGCATCAGCTTCGGGCAGTCACGATGCGCGTCGATCAACGCCTGGTCCATATCGCGGGGATGGGAGGTGGTGTAGCGGATCCGCGCCAGCCCCCCGATCTCCGCCAGCGCCAGGCAAAGGCGGGCGAGATCGAAGGGCGCGCCATCCGGCCCCTCGCCCCGGTAGGCGTTGACGTTCTGGCCGAGAAGCGTGATCTCGCGGGCGCCGCGCGCCACCAACCCCTCCGCCTCCAAGACAATTCGCGCCACCGGGCGCGAAAACTCCGCCCCGCGCGTGTAGGGCACCACACAGAAGGTGCAGAACTTGTCGCAGCCCTCCTGCACCGTCAGGAAGGCGCTGGGGCCGACCTCGGTCCGCGCCGCCGGCAGGTGGTCGAACTTGGCCTCGGCCGGGAATTCGGTGTCCAGCACGCCGACTCGGTCGCGCCCGTCCCGTTCGTCGGCCGCGCGGCGCGCCCGGGCCAGCATTTCCGGCAGGCGGTGATAGGTCTGCGGCCCCAGCACGATATCGACGTTGGGCGCGCGCGCGAGGATCTCCTCGCCCTCGGCCTGGGCGACGCAGCCGGCGACGGCCAGCACCATGCGTCCGCCCTCGGCCGCCTTGCGCCGCTGCAGGTGGCGTAGCCGGCCGAGTTCGGAATAGGTCTTCTCCGCCGCCTTCTCGCGGATATGGCAGGTATTGACGATGACCATGTCGGCGCCTTCCGGCGCATCGACCAGGCCGTAGCCCAAGGGCGCCAGGACATCCGCCATCCGCGCGGAGTCGTAGACGTTCATCTGGCAACCGTATGTTCGGATGAAGAGCGATTTGGCCAAGGCCGATCCGTCAACGTTGTTTCGCAATGTCGTCCGGTGTCTTCGTTTTGTCGCAATTAAGCAGTCGTCGCAAGCAAGTCCGGCGCGGGATCTCCGTGCCGCGAAGGCGCCGCCGTTTACACGATGGCGCCCCTCGGATCAAGCTAAGCCCCGTGCGCCGGGACATCAAGTCACCGGATCGGAGGTCGGCGCGCCGTCGACCCGGCCGACCCGGCCGCCGAGAAGGGCGGCCGTCCCCTCCGCGATCACGCCGTGACAGTGCGCCGAAAGCGCTTTTCGATCCCCGAAGTCGCCAAGGCGTACCGGCGGATGAAAACGCACCTCGACCCCGATCCGCGTCATGGCCAGCACTCGCCAGAGATGCGGCGCCAGATCCATGTCGCCATACCAGGCGATGCGGTGGCGCTGGGCACGCCCGAGCGGCAGGCCGTTCAGGCTGGTGTAGGCGATCGAAACCGGCTGGATCGGCGTCATCCCCCCCGCCACCTCGACGGCGGCGAATAAGCCGCTTTTGAATGGTAGAACGCGATTGCCGTCGTTGCTGGTGCCTTCGGGAAACAGCACCAGCACATCGCCCGCCTCGAGCCGGCGGCGAATCGCCATCAGCTGCTGGCCGACGCGGCTTCGGCGGCGTTCGACAAAGAGGGTGCGCTGCAATCGCGCGAGCGTTCCGAAGAAGGGCCATTCGCCGACTTCGCGCTTGGCGATAAAGGAGAGTGGCCGCACCGCCGACAGCACGACGATGTCGAGCCAGGACGCATGATTGGCGACCAGCAGCAGCGGGCCGCCGGCCTGGATGGGACCATCCTGTGTGATGGCGATCCCGATCAGGCGACAGAGACCCCGGTGATAAAGGTGCGGCAGCCGCCGGGCGCCGCGATGGCCGAGGCGGACGAGGAGCCATTGCAGCGGCATCCAGGGGAGCGTGTAGAGCACAAAGGCCAGCAGCTTCAGTCCGGACGTCATGGCGGGACCCCTCCAGGTCCGGGCTCAGGAGGTCGAGGATCCGTCACCCCGCCGCCGGCGTCCCCTGGCGAGTGGCACGCCGAACAGCTCGAGACGGTGACCGACCAGGCGGTAGCCCATCTCGCGCGCGATCTCGATTTGCAGGCGCTCGATCTGTTCGTTCTGGAACTCCACGACCTCGCCCGTGGTGGTATCGATCAGGTGGTCGTGGTGGTGGCGCGGCTCCAGTTCATAGCGGGCCCGGCCGTCGCCGAAATCGTGACGGGCCAACATTCCAGCCGTCTCGAACAGCCGGACGGCGCGATAGACCGTCGCCAGCGAGATCCGCGAATCCTTCTCGCTGGCTCGGCGATGCAGCTCCTCGACGTCCGGGTGGTCCTCGGCCGATGCCAGAATCTCGCCGACGATCCGTCGCTTGCCGGTCAGCCGAATGCCCTTGTCGGCGCAAAGCCGCTCGAAGGCGCTCCGCATCGCTCGGACGGTCCTTCGCCGGCGCGCCCGCTAGGCGTCCGCCCGGCGCCGCGCGGTCCCGAGGCCGATCTTTTTCGCCAATTCGCGGCGCTGCGCCGCGTAGTTCGGCGCCACCATCGGATAGTCCGCCGGCAGGCCCCACCGCTCGCGATACTGCTCCGGCGTCAAGTTGTAGGCCGCCTTGAGGTGGCGTTTCAGCATTTTCAGCTTCTTGCCGTCCTCGAGACAGATTATATATTCGGGCGTGATGGACTTGCGGATCAACACGGCGGGCTCGGGCCGTCCGGCCTCGTCCGCGACCTCGCCATTGCCGAGACCCGACAGGCTGTCATAGACCTGCCTGATCAGCTGCGGCATGTCCGCGACCGGTACCGTGTTGTTCGCCACGTGACTGACGATGATATCGGCGGTCAGTTGCAAGACGTCCAGGGATCGATCCTGCCTATCCATCATAGTAATTCTTCCTCCCGACGCTTTGGTGACCTTTTATTGAGGCGAATATAAGACGACAAGACAGAATCATCAATGTCGGCGTCAAGACGAGGATGGGTCCTTTGCTGGAGGAGTTCGGAAATGCCCCAAAGTGAAACAGAACATTTTCTGGATATCACCGGTTTCGTCTGCCCGATGACATTCGTTCGAACCAAGTTGATGATCGAAAAGATCCCCGCGGGCGCGGTCGCCGAAATTCGCCTCAATGCCGGCGAGCCGCTCATCAACGTGCCGCGATCTCTGCGCGAGCACGGCCACGAGATTCTCCACCTGGAACCGGAAAGCGACGACACGGGCGGCGTCCACGTTCTGCGGGTACGGAAGCGCTGATCGCGAGCCGCGACGAGCGCGCCTCGCCATGAGGTCCTATAACGCCTTGCGCATCACCACGGCGTCCTCGCGGCCGCCATCGGCCTTTTCGTAGTAGTCGCGGCGCCGGGCAATCTCTTCATAGCCGGCTCCGGCATAGAGCGCGCGGGCCGGCCGGTTGTCGAGCGCCACCTCGAGGAACAGCCGGCACGCGCCGCGGGCACTGCAAACCGCTTCGGCCGCGCCCAGCAGACGATGGCCGACGCCCTCGCGGCGGGCCTCCGGCACCACGCAGATCGTCAGGATCCCGGCCTCGTCTCCGATCGTCCGCGAGAGGGCCAATCCCCGATCCTCCTCGGGTCGCTCCGGCGTGCCGGCGAGGAGGGCGCACACGCCCGCGCCCTTGACCAAACCGCCGATTTCGTCGTGATTCCAGCCGACATCGAAGCAGCGCGCGTGAAGGGTCGCCAGCCGACGCGCGGCGGCGACGCCGACCTCGTGGATTGGGACCGGCGCGGGCTCCGAGGGCGTGCTCATGCCCGCTCGGCGCGCGGCACCGCGTCCGGTGTCCTGAGGTAGAGTGGTTCCGGTGGCGCCTCGGGCGCGGCGAGCCGCTCGGCCAAGCCCCCAAAGACCGCCGCGTCCGGCCGCTCGTCCAGCAGCGTCGTTCCATCCAGGCGATCGAGATGCGCGGCGACCAGCGAAGCGCCGGAACCGACGATCCGCGTCATCTCCGTCCGCCATAGCCGGGCCGCATCCCCGGGCGCCAGCGCCTTGGCCGCCCCGAGCGGCACGCCCGCTGGCCCGAAGGCTTGGGCATAGACTTGGCCGCGACGCGCATCATGCGCCGCCAGCACCGCGCCCGCCGACCAATACGGAGCCGCGACGGCCACCAGGGTGGTGATGCCGACCACCGGAATTCCGAGCGCCACGCCATATCCCCGCGCCGTGGCGAGCCCGATCCGGACGCCGGTGAAGCTTCCGGGCCCGATGGTGACGCAAACCCGATCCAAATCCGCCGGCCGAACCTCCGCCTCCCGCAGAACCTCCACGCACATGGCGGCAATCCGCTCGCCGTGCCCCCGGGGCCGCGCCTCCGATCGTCCCGCCACCACTCGCCCTTCGGCCAGAAACGCCGCCGAGCAGCTGTCGAGGGCGGTATCGAGGGCGAGGACGCGCATGGCGCGGCGGCTCAGATCAGCTCGCAAACCTCGTCGAAGTCGGGGCGTGGGTTCCTCGGCGGCATCTGCGAATGATCGCCATAGCCGATGTTGCAGAGGAAATTCGCGCGAAAGCGGCCGTCGGGGAAGAACTCGGCGTCGACACCGGCATTGTCGAAGCCGCTCATCGCGCCGATGTCGAGACCCAGGGCGCGGGCGGCGATCATCAGGTAGGCGCCCTGCAGCGTGCCATTGCGGAACGCGGTCGAGAACACGACCTCGTCGTTGCCCTCGAACCAGCTCCGGGCCTCGAGGTTGTGCGGAAAGAGCTTCACCAGATGCTCGTAGAAGCGCATATCGTAAGCGACGATGGCGGTGACCGGCGCGGCCATGGTCTTGTCGTGGTTGCCATCGCTCAGGTGCGGGGCGAGGCGGGCCTTACTCTCGGCCGTACGGATGAAGATGAAGCGCGCCGGCGAGCAATTGGCGCTGGTCGGGCCGTGGCGAAGCAACTCGTGCAGGGCCTGGAGCGTCACGTCGGAAACCGGCTTGTCGAGCCAGAAGTTGTGCGTCCTGGCGCTGCGAAGGATGAGATCCATGCCGTCGTCATTGAGCATCGGGCCACGCTGCCTCCCCGGAGTTAGCCGGACCTTCGGGCCCGAACCGTTGCCGCATGGAGGTCTATTTACTTTCCGCCGGCCGGCGCGGCAAGGCGGGCATCGGAGAACGGACCACCATATACTGCGCGACAGGGGGACGGACGGCGGGGTGGGGAGGCGAAGCGTGCCAATCGAGGGGGGGAATGGGCGGCGATACTCGGGTCGACGTCTCGGACGAGGACTGGCGCTCGCGACCCTGCTCGCCTGCTTGACGCCGGCGAGCGCGGCGGCGGCTGAGTCGGCCGTCGTTTTCGCCTATCACCGCTTCGGCGACGGGCGCTATCCCAGCACCAACACCACGCTCGAACAGTTGGATGCTCATCTCGCCGAGATCGAGCGCGCGGGCCTGCAGGCCCTCCCGCTCGACCGGATCGTCGAATCGCTGCGCCGCCGAGACAGCCTGCCGGACCGGGCCATCGCGCTCACCATCGACGACGCCTACGCCAGCGTCTACCGGCACGCTTGGCCCAGGCTGCGCAAGGCCGGCGTCCCGGCGACCCTCTTCGTCGCCACCGATGCGATCGACCAGCGCCGTCGCGACTACATGACCTGGGGCCAGATCCGCGAGATGGCCGCCGGCGGCGTCACGATCGGCACGCAGACTGCCTCGCATCCCCATCTGCCCCGCCTGGGCGAGGCGGGCGTCCGGGACGAATTGACCCGCTCGGCCCGAAGGATCCGCGAGGAACTCGGCTTCACGCCGACCTTGCTCGCCTACCCTTTCGGCGAGTACGGCATGCGGGAAAAGCGGATCGCCCGCGAGGCGGGCTACCATGCCGCCTTCGGCCAGCAATCGGGCGTGGCACATGGCGAGGCCGACCTTTACGGGCTGCCGCGTTTCGCGATGAACGAGGCCTTCGGCGGCATCGACCGCTTCCGCCTCGCCGCCAATGCCCTGCCGCTCTATATGGACCGGCTGAGGCCGGCGGAAACCGTGCTCGACGCCACCGCTAATCCCCCGACCGTCGGCTTCCGCGTCGCGCCGCAATCCGGCCCGGTGGAATCGCTGAAATGCTACGTGTCCAGCCGCAAGGGGGCCGTGCCGCTTCGCCACGTCGGCCCGCGCGAGGTGGAAATCCCGTTGTCGGCGCCATTCCAACCACCGCGCGGCCGGATCAACTGCACCATGCCCGCCGGCGACGAACGCTGGCGCTGGTTCGGGCTGCAGTTCGTGGCCTCGCCCTAAATTCCGACGCCCGGTTTCGAGGCCAGGCGGGCCGGGTCGTAAGTGGTCAGGCGATTGACCCGGATGATGGCGAGGATCGTCTGGATATAGTCGGGCCCGCGTTCGGAATAGCGGGTCATGGTCCCGACCAGGGCCGACGGGGGAAGGGGACGGGCGAGCGCGCGGGCCTCCGCCCGCACCCGGCGGAACGCCGCATAGGCCGGGTGGGTATTCAGGTTGCGCACATAGGCCTCGACCGACGCGCGAAGCGCGTTGAAGCTGACGACCTCGTGGCGCTCGCCGCGCTCGCGCGCCAGCGGGACCATGCCCCGGCCGAGATTCCAAGTGCGCTGGCCGAAAACCGCATTGCCCTTGCGGGCGAAGCGGGAGGTGCCCCAGCCCGATTCTTCCGCCGCCTGCGCCTGCGCCAGGGCCAGCGACGGCGGGACAGTGTCGACGCGGCGGAGCAAGGTCTCGAGATCCAGGGAGTCGCCACCATAGCCGAGCGCCAGTGCCTCCAGGCGCCGTTCCTCCACCACCGTCGGGCCCTCGCCTCGCCGGCGCTTGGTCCGCAGATCGAGGAGGAAGTGACGATCCCCGGCGATCGCCTCGTTCGCAACCAGGATCAGCGGCAGCACGGTCTGGATGAAGAGGCTCTTGCGCGCGCCAACCGAGCGCAGGCGCGCGAGATCGCCGGGAAAAGCACTCAGAGTCCGACTCGAAATGAATCGAGTGTTTTCAGGCTCTTGCGAGACGGCGCGTGAGGAGTTGGATGCTGGCGAGGAAGATCCAGGCCTCGGCGGTCTCGATGGCCGTCTCGAAGTCCTTGGCCAGCCGCCGGTTTCGATTGAGCCAGGCGAGCGTGCGCTCGACGACCCATCGGCGGGGCAGGAGTTGGAAGCCCTTCACGCCCGCGGGACGGTTGACGATCTCCAGCGACCAGCGGCCGATCCGCTTCAGTGCGCCCTCGAGCTTGGGCCCGGCATAGGCGCCGTCGGCGAAGACGTGGCGCAGGCGGGGAAAGTGGCGGGGGATGGCGGCGAACACCGCCGGCGCGCCGTCGCGGTCCTGGATCTCGGCGCCGTGGACCACGACCGCGACCAGCAGGCCGCCGGTGTCGGTGAGGATGTGACGCTTGCGGCCCTTGACTTTCTTTCCGGCGTCGAAGCCCCGGATACCGCCGCTTTCCGTGGTTTTTACGCTCTGACTGTCGATGATACCGGCCGACGGGCCGGCCGCGCGGCCCTCGGCCTCGCGCGCCGCGACCAGCAGTTGCCGGTTGACCTCGGCCCAGGTGCCGTCGTCCCGCCAGAGATAAAAGTAGCGCTGCACCGTCGAGCGTGGCGGGAAGTCCCGGGGCAGCATGCGCCATGGACAGCCGCTACGCAGTAGGTAGAGGATCGCGTTCACCACCTCGCGTAATGCCGTCGTCCGAGGCCGTCCCAGCGCTTTGGCGCGAGGCAGCAACGGCTCCAGCACCTTCCATTCTCCATCCGTCAGGTCGCTTGCGTAGCGCAGCAGGTCGCGTTCATACTTCGGGCGAGTGATTTTGGTCCACATGTTGTGTCTCCCTGGTTGCTAAATACAAACAGTGAATCACAACTGACTGAAATCACTCAACTCTTTTCGGGCCAGACACTCAGACAGATCCGGGGGACCGGAGCCTCGAGCGCGCGCACCTTGGCCAGGTCGTAGCCGATCGCGCGAAACCGCGCCGCCAGTCGACGGCTCTCGAGCCGGGTCGCGGCACGGCGCCCACCGACCATGATTTCGCCGGTCGAGACGCGCCGCGCCTCGGCCCCGCCGGCCGCGCGCGCCGCGCCGTCGACCAGCCCCACCCACAGGGCGAGAACCGCCCCGGCGGACATGATGGTTCTGAACATTGAAAAACTCGACGCCCACGCCGCCAGGCGGCCCCTCCAAAACTCGTTCCACGAACCGGCGACGGTGCCGCCTCCCGGAGCGGCCTGCCCAACCCTTGCGTCGCCTCGGCCGCGCGCCCATTTGTCCGGGGTGCGACCGTCCTCCCGGCGGGTCCTATATCACGTCGCGCGAGAGCGCGCATCGGAAAATTCACGTGCCCGGAAGGGAGGGGCCGGACCGAACCATGACGACCGCGGGAAGAGACGACGCGACGGCCCCGGGCTACGGCGAGGGTTCGGGCGCGCTCGCCCACATTCGCCCCAGCTGGTCGTCCAATCCGGTCGCCGGCTGGCTGGTCGAGCATCGCGGCCAACGGTTCGATCTGGCGCGCCTGCTGGAGGCGCTGTGCCTGCAACTGGTGGAACAGGGTGTACCGCTCGACCGGGTCAACCTCTACCGTCAGCTCCCGCCACCCCGAGGTCGCGGCGCGCACCGCGGCCTGCCGGCGCGGCGAGAGCGGCATCGCATTTTTCGACATGAGTTACGGCACCCGCTCGGCGCCCGCCTACCTGAATTCTCCGGCGAAGTTGATCCATGACGGCGCGGGGGCCATTCGCCGCCGCCTCGAGGGTCCCTCGCCGCTCCTCGACTTTCCCGTGCTGCACGATCTGGTGGAGATGGACTGCACGGACTATGTGATCATGCCGATTCTGCACTCGACCGGGGAGATCAACTTCATCTCTTGGGCGACATGCAAGTCCGGCGGCTTTTCGACCGCGCAGCTGACCCTGCTCTACGACCTGTTGCCGCTGATCTCGCTCCGCGTCGAGGTGGAGACGGCGCATGAGGAAACCCGCACGCTGCTCAACACCTATCTCGGCCGCGAGCCGGCCCGCCGCGTACTGGGCGGTTCGGTCCGCCGGGCCCAGGTGGAAAGCCTCAGCGCGGCGATCTGGATCAGCGACATCCGCGGCTTCACCCAACTCTCCGACCGCATGCCGGCACGGGTGGTCATCGCGCTGTTGGACGACTATTTCGACATCCAGGCCGCCGCGGTCGAGAGCGCTGGCGGGGAAATTCTCAAGTTCATGGGCGACGGCCTGCTGGCGATCTTCGCCGATGGCCCGAGCCTCGTCGAGGACAGCCGCCGCGCCCTGACGGCGGCGCGGCGCGCGCTCAGGCGCCTCGCCTCGGAAAACGACGAGCGCACTGGCGAGGGCCAACCGGAGATCCGCTGCGGCATCGGCCTCCACGCGGGCGAAGTACGCTACGGCAACATCGGCGCGCGAACGGCTGGACTTCACGGTGATCGGCCCCGCCGTCAACGAGGCGGCCCGGGTCGAGGCCCTCTGCAAGGTGCTGGACCGGCCGCTGCTCGCGTCCGCCGCCTTCGCCGAGGCGCACGGGGCCGACGGCCTCGTCTCCCTCGGTTTCCACGGCCTGCGCGGCGTCAGGGAGCCGAAGGAGATCTTCGCCCTCCGCGGCCCGAGCCGTCCGGAGGGCCATCAGACCGGTTGAGCAACAACACGGCCCGAACGCCGAAGTGGTCGGAGAGCCGCCGTGGACCGTCGGTCGCATCGAGCGCGCCGACCGCCGGCACGCGAAGTCGCGCGTCGTGGGCGACGTGATCGATCGTCGGCCGTTCGGCGCCGGGAACACGCCCCGCCGTCGCCACCTCGAAGCCTCCGAGCGCCGCCATCAACGCCTGGAACACCCGTTTCGGTGCCCGGGTGCGCGGGATGGTCTGGTTGAAATCGCCGACGACCAGAGTCGGCAAACGGCGCGGCCGGGCGAGGAGCGGCGCCAATCCCCGGAAATAAGAGAGATGATCCTCCCAGGCAACCCGGTCCCGCCGTCCGGTCGCGACGTGGGCGTGCATCCACGGCACGCAGACGCCAATGACGCGGAGCGGGCCGAGCGCCGTCTCGGTCGTGCCGGCAACGAAGCGGCCGCCCGGCAGGTCGTGGTGGCCAAGCGCGTCGACGGCGCGCCAGGGCCGCTTGCTCCAGAGCATGATCTTCCGCCGCCCGGGCTTCGGCGCATAGCCGTAATCGGCGTCGGCCGTGATCGCGTGCCCGGCCCCTTCGAGATAGTCGAGATGGCCCTCGGTGATGCAGACGACATCGGGGTCGAGCGCGAGGATGCGTTCGCGCATGGTCCGCCCGCGCGCCGACGTGGCGCGGGCCCAGGCGATGTTCCAATTGACCAGGCGGAGGGCGGAGGGCGGCTCAGGCGAGGTCGTCGATCTGCTCCACCGTCATGTTGCCCGGCACCACCGTCACGGGGACCTGCAAGGACCCCGACATCTGGCCCGCGAGGCGCGAGACCAGCGGCCCCGGACCGGCGGCGTCGGGCGAGGCGCCCAGGATCAGGATTCGGATCGAAACCTCCTCGGCGATCAGCGCCAGGATCTCGTCCACGACCGGCCCCTCGCGAATGCGGAACTCGGGCATGAGGCCGGAATACTCGTTCATTTCCTCGGCCAGGCCCGTCAGCAGCTCCTCCGCCTCCTCGCGGGCCTCCTCGCGCATCAGGTTCTCGACCGCCATCCAATGCTGGAAGTCGGCCGGCTCGATGACCCGGAGCAGCACCACGCCGCCGCCGGTGCGATGCGCGCGCATGCAGGCGAAGCGCAGCGCCACCCGGCACTCCGGCGTGTCGTCGACCACCACCAGAAAGTTCCGGCGCGCGCGTGGGTCGGTGTCGGTCATCGAAATCGGCCTCCCGACCGCCATGCTGCCATGGCGGCGGCGGGCGAGGCAACGACTCCCGGCGCCGCCGCCTACTTCAGCAGGATGTTGGTGATCTCGCGCAATTTGGTTCGTGCGCGCAGCAGGTAGAAACCTTGCGAGGCCAGATGACTCGGCAGTGCCTGAGAGTCCGGCGCGCCGTTGACGATGACCAGGGGCGACAGTTCGGCCGCCGACTTGAAGCTATCCAGCATCTGCGCCCAGGCCTCGCCCAGCTTGCGCTCGGAAATAACATTCTCGAAATCGCGGCCCAGTTCGCGCAACAACATGTAGTAGGCGTAGGTCTGGCCCTTCACGCCGTAGAAGAGATCGTCGGCGAGCGTGTCGATCAACCCGCCCGAGTACTCGTCGATGTGCTGGTCGATACTCGCGGAGGAGGAGCCGAGATCAAGGGCGATGCGGTCGAGGGTCGCCAAAAGATTGTCGGCCCGCCGCTCGAACTTGGCGCCGCCGCCCGGAAGCCGACGGTTGTAGGCCTGTAGCGAGCGCCGCGCCTTGCGGTAACGGCTTTCCGACGGCGTGGTCGGCGCCCAAGAGGTCGAAAGATCGAAAACCCAGACGTCGCCGGCGTACTGCAGCTGGCCCGAGGCCTCCTGCAGGTTGGCATCGGTCTGGCTGGAGCCGCGCGTGCGGCCGATCTGGTCCACCAGTTCGAAGGCGAAGCGCCCTATGGCGCGGATAATGCCCTGCTGGTAGTTGGGCATGTTGTCGAGCGCGGCCGGCGCCAGGAACCAGGGATCGTTGGCGACCCAGCGGTTTTCGTCGATCTCGCGATGAATGAGGGCCGTCGCCAGCGCCACCGCGTGGGAGCCACCCTCGATCCGATCCCCGGGGCCTGCCTGGAAGTCGATCTCGTCGGAAATCCGGTGGGTCAGCACCATGCCCACTGGATAGTAGAAAATCACCAATAACAGCAAGGCGATGCCACCCCTTAGGGTGTAACGCTTGGCGCGAGAATCCTCCAGACGCGGTATCGCGTCGGACCGGCCGGGGCGCCATTTTCGCAACTGGGTGGCAATTCGCTCGCGCATCATCGAGCCTCGGTGGATAGACCAACGCATGGCGCAAAGATGGGGCGGGCAACGCGGCGCATCAACCGCCCGCCGCGCCGAGGCGGCCCGGAACTTCGCGCCTCTTTTCGCCCAATCGGTGTCTCAGACGTTCAAAAAGCCGACGATTTCCTTCGTCTCGCGCACAATCGGGTCGGCGATTTCCGCCGCCCGTTCCGCGCCCCGCCGCAGGATCGCGTCGACCTCGTCGGGCGCCGCCATCAGGCGCGACATCTCCTCGCCGATGGGCCCCAGGCGCGCCACCGCGACGTCGGTCAGGCGAGCCTTGAAATCGGAGAACTGCGCCCCGCCCAGCTCCGCCAGCACCGCGTCGGTGTCGCTGTCGTCGAGCGCGGCGTAGATCGTCACCAGGTTGGCCGCCTCGGGCCGCGCCGCCAGCCCCTCGGCCGTCTCCGGCAGCGGCTCGGGATCGGTCCGCGCACGGCGAATCTTCTGGGCGATCTCGTCCGGCCCGTCGGTCAGGTTGATGCGGGAATTGTCCGAGGGATCCGACTTCGACATCTTGGCCGAGCCGTCGCGCAGGCTCATCACCCGGGTCGCCTCGCCCTGGATCAGCGGCTCGATGATGGGGAAGAAGTCGACGCCGAAGTCGTGGTTGAACTTCTGCGCGATGTCGCGGGCGAGTTCCAGGTGCTGCTTCTGGTCCTCGCCCACCGGCACGTGCGTCGCGTGATAGGCCAGGATGTCGGCCGCCATCAGGTTGGGATAGACGTAGAGCCCGGCGCTGGCGTTCTCGCGGTGCTTGCCGGCCTTCTCCTTGAACTGTGTCATGCGGTTGAGCCAGCCGAGACGGGCGACGCAGTTGAAGATCCAGGCGAGCTCCGCGTGCGCGCGGACCTGGCTCTGGTTGAAGATGACATGGGTCTCGGGATCGATGCCCGAGGCGATGAAGGCCGCCGCCACCTCGCGGGTGCTGCGGCGCAGCTCCTCGGGCTCTTGCCACACCGTGATGGCATGCATATCGACGACGCAGAAGATGCACTCGAAGCTTGCCTGCAGGCGCACGAAGTTGCGGATCGCGCCCAGATAGTTGCCCAGGTGCAGGTTTCCGGTCGGTTGAACGCCGGAGAAGATACGTTCCATTGCACTGCTTTTCCCGATGATGGCTGGCGCGGCGGGTTATGGCGCCCGCACCGCCACCGGGTCAACCGCCCTTCGATCCGGACTCCTCCCCGCCCCGCGCCAGGGCGAGGAATTCGCGCGGCCGAACCGCGCGGAACACCACCGCCGCGACGCCGTAGACCGCCGCGCCCCCCACAACCAGTCCGACGACGGCGGCGATCCGCCCGCCCGCCCCGCCCTGCAACGGGGCATCCAGCGCCAGCAGGGCACCGAGCAGGCAGAGGGACATCACCGCCGTTGCTCCCACGACGGCGACGAGGCGGCGGACGAGACGGCGGTCCGGCGCCAGATGGCCCCGGCGATGGAGCACCGCCGCCAGCAGGGCGACATTGACCCAAGCGGCGATCGCCGTGGCGAGCGCGAGGCCGACGTGCTGGAGATATCGCATCAGGATCAAGTTCAGCACCAAGTTCACCACCACGGCCACGATGGCGATTCGAACGGGCGTCGCGGTGTCCTTGCGGGCGAAGAAGCCGGGTGTCAGCACCTTGACCAGAACATAGGCCGGCAGGCCGACCGCATAGGCGACGAGGGCCTGGGCCGTCGCCTCGGTCGTCCGGGCGGTGAAGGCGCCACGTTCGAAGAGCGCGCCGATCAGATGATCGGGGAGGATGATCAGCGCCATGGCGGCCGGCAGCGTCAGAAGACCGGCGAACTCGATCGCCCGGTTGAGCGAAGTCGCCGCGCCCGCGTCCTCGCCCCGCGCGATCTGGCGCGAGACGATCGGCAGCAGCGCCGTGCCCACGGCAACGCCGACGACGCCGATCGGCAACTGGTTCAGCCGGTCGGCGTAGAAGAGGAAGGAAATCGAGCCCTCGCGCAACAGCGAGGCAAGCACGATATCGATCACCAGGTTGATCTGCGCGACCCCGGCGCCGAGGGCGGCCGGCAGCATCAGGCGCAGCAGCTCGCGCACTTCGGGCGTCAGTCGCGGGCGCGGCAGGCGCGGCAGGTAGCCGGCCCGGCCCGCCGCCAGGATGAGCCAGAGGAACTGCACCACGCCGGCGATGCTGACGGCGACCGCGAGACCGTGGCCGGGCGTCGCCAGCGCCTCGTCGAAGAAAAGCAGCGCCAGGATCAGACAGAGGTTCAGCAGCACGGGCGCGGCGGCGGCGGCGGCAAAGCGGCGAAGCGTGTTCAAGACGCCGGCCAGCAGCGAAACCAGGCTGATCAGCATCAAGTAGGGGAAAGTAAATCGGGTGAGCGTCACCGCGAGATCGAACTTTTCAGGCTGGTCGGCAAAGCCCGGCGCCAGCCCCAGCATCACCCATGGCATGGCGATCTGCGCCATGGCGGTGAAGAGCACCAACACCACCACCAGCAGGCCGAGGGCCGCGTCGGCGAAGGCGAAGGCATAGGCGCGCCCACGCCGCTCCACCAGGCCGGAGAAGACCGGCACGAAGCCCGCGTTGAAGGCGCCCTCGGCGAACAGGCGGCGGAAGAAGTTCGGCAGCTTGAAGGCGACGAAAAAGGCATCGGCGACCGGCCCCGCGCCCAGCACGGCCGCCATCAGGATGTCGCGGACCAAGCCGAGCACGCGGCTCGCCATGGTGTAGCCACCGACCGTCGCGGCGAATCGAGCGAGCGCCATGGCCTCAAGTGATACCCAAATCTCGCCAGCGGCGGAAGCGCCCCGGCGGCGGGACTACCGACAAAGCGAACGAGGTACGAAAATCAGGGACATCCCGCGTTTGGGGATGTCGATCCGCGCCACGGCGACGCCGTTCTTCGCGACATCCTCGCGCTGAAATCCCTCGCCCCGGCCGGACAATCGATCAGCGAGCTGATCGGGGCTTTCGATCCCGGACAGAAGCTCCTTGCGGGCCGCCGCCTGGGCGATCTCGACGCAACCGCCCTCCCGTCCCATCAGCATCCAGGGTTCCGCCGCCAGAACCGGCAGGGCGGCCACGATCAGCCAACCCGCCAAGGCGGCCGGCAAAATTCTTGAACACCTTCGATCAACCATGCTCACAGCATATCGATTTTGCCATCGTCTTGCGGGGGGAAATTGGCGCTGATGGCGCCAAAAGGACATCTCATCGCGGACCGAGACGCGTGGGCGGCACGGTAATACGAAGCCGCAACGGGGTGGCCGAGACAGAGGTCGGTATCAGGGCTTGGTGGCTATCCCGTGACCGTATGTCGCAGCCGCGTTCTCTTCACTGACGTAGCCGTTCTTTACATCGTCGGCGACGAGTGCCGGGTCGCGTTCGCGCGGATCGCCAAAACCGCCGCCGCCGGCTGATTGGACGAGAACCAGCGTGTCTGGTTCGAGATCGATATAGGGCGTTTTGCTGGCCAAGACCTGCTCGTCGTTGCCGCCAGGGTTGAGAACATAGCGCGATGTGGCGCCTGGCTCGCCGCCGAAAAGACCGGGCGGCGGCGTAACATGGCGGTCGGCGCAAAGGCAAATCTGTGCTTGGTCGGCCTCGACGCGGAACGCGCGAACGAAGCCGTTGCCGCCGCGAAAACGGCCGGCGCCGCCGGTGTCGGGGATGATCTCATAGGCCTCGAAAAACAACGGATTTTCAATTTCGTCGGCCTCGATGGGAATGTGACCCGCATTGCCGGGACCATAACGGATGGCGTTCATGCCGTCGCGCGTTGCCCGCGCGCCGTATGCGCCCGACGAAAGCTCGATGGTGGTGAAATATTGATCGCCATCGGCGCGCTGCCGACGACCGGCGATCACCGCGGTACCGGTCGATCCCGAGCCGCTGGCGATCGCCCGCTCGCCGATTGCCCCGGCGATTGCCGCCAGGGTCGCGTCGAGAACCCGGTAACAGACATCGCCGAAACCGATCATGGAAGCGGGCTTTCTCGCATCGACCAACGAGCCGGGTCGGGTTTTCACGGTGATCGGCTTGTAGCTTCCGGCATTCGGCGGATTCTCCGGGTCGGTAATCGACTTGATCGCGTACTGCACCGCCGATGCGGCGGCGGAGTAGGAACAGTTCATGCCCCCCGACGAGTGGTCGCTGCTGTCGTTCAGATCGACGATGATATCGCTGCCGCGGATGGTGATTTTGACATCGATCCAGACTTTGTCCTCCAAACGGCCGTCGCCGTCGAGGCAATCGCGGGCATGGTAGTCGCCGTCGGGAAATTCGGCGATGCGCGCCCGCGTCATCTGTTCCGATCGGGTGATGATTTCGCTCATCCCCGCCGTGAGTGTCTCGAAACCGTAGCGCGCGATCAAGGCATCGAGGCGGCGCTCGGCGGTTTCGCAACTGGCATATTGCGAGCGTAGATCACCGTAGCCGATCGACCGGTTGCGGATGTTCGACATGATCATCTCGAGGACGCCGGGGTTGGGCCGGCCCGCCTCGAACAGCTTCACGGGGGGAATAAAGATACCTTCCTGGTGAATGTCGGAGGTTGCCGGCGAATAACTGCCCGGCCCCATCCCACCGATGTCCGCCCAGTGCCCGCGGTTGCAGGCATAGGCATAGAGCTCGCCTTCGTGGAACAGCGGTCGCGCGATCAGAACGTCGGGCAAGTGCGTGCCGCCGATGAACGGATCATTGGTCGCCAGTACGTCGCCGGGCCGAAGATTCTCTCGGCCGATAAACTCAACCGCCCCCTGTAGTTGCAGCGGCATGGTCGTGACGTGAATGGGAAAACCGTTCGGGTCCTGCGCGATGATGTCGCCGTTGGCATCCATGAGGCAACACGAGAGGTCACCTTGCTCTTTCCAGAGCTGGGTGTAAGCGGTGCGCATGGTCATGATTTTCATATCGCGCGCAACGGCGATCAGCGACCCGTGGACAACGGCGAGGGTAAAGGCATCGACGCTCATGGCGATTTTCCCGACGGCGGTAAAGTGATGATCATGTTTTCATGGACATCTACCGCCACATCCATGTTGACCAAGACCAATGTCGTCGACGAGGGTTCCTCGACCAACGCCGGCCCTGCTATCGCGACGCCCGGCGCCAGCTGGTCGCGGTGGTAAACGGGGACCGGTTGGATGCCCGCGCCGTCCGGCAGCAAAACCGGCCGCTCGCCGGCCGGCTCCGGGGTAGTGCCGGCACCGGTGGCCATTGGTAACGGCGGCTTGTCGACCCTGCCCGCCGCGCGCAGACGAACATTGACCAGTTCAACCGGTTCGTCCGGCACGGCATAGGTGTACAGGCGCTCATGCATTTCGTGGAAGCGGCCGACGACATCGGCGAAATCGTCAAGCCCCGATTCCACGGCATCCACCAGCGGTACCGTGATCTCCGTCGTCTGGCCAAGATAGCGCAGGTCGAGGGCCGGCGCCATCTCGCGGCGGTCTTCGGCGATGCGCTCGGCGTCCAGGTCGGTTTTCGCCCGCCGCGCGAGCGCCGCGAGGGTCGTTTCGACGTCGCCCGTCGACACTTCAATTATCGGGCGAACAACCGACTGGATGTAATCGTGACTAAAATCCGCGATGGCGATGCCGCGCGCCGAAAACAATCCGGGATGGCGCGGCACGATAATCTGGCCGAGGCCCAGTTCGAGCGCCACGGCCCCGGCGTGCAGTGGACCGCCGCCGCCGAACGCCACCAGGGCATAGTCGCGGGGGTCGCTGCCGCGCTCAACGGTAACCGTTCGAATTGCCTCGGCGATCTGGTTCGTGGCCACGCGGTAAACACCCACCGCAGCGGCGGCGATATCGACTCCCAACGGCCCCGCGATTGCCTCGGCGACGACCGCCTCGGCGCGCCCGCGCTCGAGCGGCACTTCGCCATTGGCAAAGCCCACCGGATCGAGCAACCCCATCAGCAAGTTGATATCCGTGAGGGTCGGCAGGTCCCCACCGAGCCCGTAACAGGCGGGTCCCGGCCGCGCGCCCATGCTATCGGGCCCGACCTTGACCCGGCCGACATCGTCGACCCGGATGATGCTGCCACCGCCGGCGCCAATGGTGTGGACATCGAGCATTGGTATGCCCACGGGAAACATGTCGATCTCGCGGGTCGTCGTGGCTTCGGCTGTGGAATTGCGAATCAGGCAAACGTCGAGCGAAGTGCCGCCGACATCCATGGTGATGAGGTCGCGGTACCCGGCTTGGCCGCATAATTGCGCCGCGCCGGCGACCGCGCCGGCTGGACCCGACAGCAATGTGAGCGCGGGATTACGCATGACGATGTCCGGCTGCGCGACCCCGCCGTTCGATTGAAAGATGTAAAGCGGACAGGTAATGCCGCGTTCCGACAGCCGATCGAGCAGGTCGGATATGTAGGCCCGCAGCACCGGCGCCACGTAGGCGGCGAAAACGGTCGTGGCGGTGCGGGGGAACTCGCGGAACTCGCGTAAAATCTCGCTCGACAGCACGATGTCGAGGTCGGGCAGCGCGGCGCCGAGCCGTTCGCGGACGTACTCTTCGTGGGACGGATTGAGGAACGAAAAAAGAAAGCAGACGGCAACGCTCTCGACCTCTTCGTCTCGAAGCGCCGCGATCCCCTGGTCGAGTTCGTGCTCGTCGATCTCGGTGACCACGTCGCCGTGGCGATCGACGCGGCACGACACACCCAGGCGCAGATAGCGTGGTACCAAAGGCGAGGGTTTATCCTCGTGGATCCGGTAGATCAGTTCGGCGGGACGCGCGAAACGGCCAATCTCCAAAATGTCGCGGAAGTTCTTGTTGGTGATCAGGGCCGTCTTGGCGCCTTTTCGTTCGATCACCGCGTTGGTGGTAATCGTCGTGCCGTGACAGATCCAGTCGATCTCGCTGGCCTCGACACCAGCCTCGCCGAGCAGCCGCTCCACGCCCTCGACGACGGTCTCGGCCCGGTCCTCGTGGCGGTTGAGGACCTTGGCGACCGAGGCGTCGCCGGTTTGGTTGTTGATCAGGACGACATCGGTAAACGTGCCACCGACATCGATACCGATACGATACCCTGGACCGTCAGCCATCGTTGTTTATTCCACACAACGGGACAAAGAGAAACGGTTAACCTCGTAGTCCGCCCTTCGAGGGCGGAGGGCGTTGTGGCACGGGCGGCCGGCTGGTAGCGTTGGCGAGTGGATCAATCGGGCTCGCGCCCTGCATTCGAATAAAAATTATCCGAGGGGGATGGGGCATGAAAGCCGCGTTTCGAGAAGTTATGGATATCCGGGGCCAAGGGCTGCCCGGAGATGGCGAGGTCACCATCGCGGGCGCGGACCCGGTGTTTTCCACGCCTTTCAAGATTGGCGGAACCTGTGCGTCGGTACTGGCCGGCGTCGGCGTCGCGGTGTCCGATGTTTGGGCGCTGAAGACCGGCCGACGGCAGAATGTGGCAATCGATACGCGGCACGCCGCGGCGACCTTGCGCAGTACGAGCTACATGCGAACGCCGGGGGCGGACGGCGCCTTCGGACCCGTGGTGAACGAGGACCACGAGGCGATGATCCGGATCACCCAGCCATGGCCAACCAAGGACGGCCGATGGTTCCTGCCGCATTTCGGCCTGCCGAACTTGCGGGAACGGGTGCTGGGCGTGCTGGGCTGCGAACCCGATCCAGGGTCCGTCTCCAAGGCGGTCGCCGGGTGGGATGCGCTCGATCTCGAGGCGGCGATCGACGAGGCGCGCGCTTGTGGCGCCATGGTGCGAAGCAATACGGAAGGCTCAATTCGTGAAACGTATGCATTTGTGATAGAATGCCCGGAACGTCAGGAGGTTGGGTCATGGACGGCAAGGGTTTCCAGGTGTGGCTTTCGGCGGCGCGCGGGCTGACGCGCGTGCAGCGGCACGAGGCGCTCGCGGTGCTGTCGGGCCGGAGCGAAGGCGAGGCATCGAAGGCCGCGATCGAGCTTGGTGTGGACGAGGCCCGGCGCTGTCCGCACTGCGCGAGCGAAGGGGCGGTTTCGCGCGGTATGGCGCGGGGTCTGCGGCGCTACCAGTGCAAGGGCTGCGGCAGGACCTTCAACGCGCTGACCGGTACGCCGCTGTCGGGCCTGCACCACAAGGAACGCTGGCTGTCGTTCGGGGCGTCGCTGGCGGAGGGGGAGACGGTGAAGGCCTCGGCGGCGCGCTGCGACGTGGCGGTGAGCACGGCGTTCCGCTGGCGTCACCGGTTTCTGGCGGCGGCGCGGAGCGATTCGGAGGTGCTCAAGGGGATCGTGGAAGCGGACGAGACCTACGTCCTGGAGAGCCGGAAGGGCGCGCGCGGGCTGGGACGCAAGGCACGGCGGCGGGGCGGCAAGGCGAAGAAGCGCGGCCTCTCGCGCGAGCAGGTGCCGGTTCTCATGGCGGCGGACCGGAGCGGGACGACGGTGAGCGCGGTGCTGCCCAGGGTCGACGCGGCGGCGCTCACGGCTGCTCTCGACCCGGTGGTCGCGAAGGACGCCCTGCTGGTCTCCGACGGTGGCGCGAGCTATCCACCTTGCGCCGCCGCGCTCGGGGTGAGCCACGAAGCACTCAACCGCTCGATGGGGGAACGGGTTCGGGGCGATCTGCATGTGCAGACGGTGAACAGCCGCCACAGCCGGTTGAAGGACTTCCTGCGTCCCCGCCGCGGCATCGCCACCCGCTATCTGGACAACTACCTGAGCTGGTTCCACCTCGTCGGCCTCGCCCCCGGCGCCAATGACCGAGCCTGCCTCGCCGCCGCCGTAACAAGGTGACGCATACAATTCACGAATTGAGCCATACGGAATGGCTGGCCCATCCCCACGGTCAGGTCCTGGAAGCGAAGCCGATCGTCGAGATTACCAAAATCGCCGACAGCGATCCGGAGCCTTTCCCCGAAGGCGGGCGGCCGTTGAGCGGTATTCGCGCGCTCGACCTGACCCGCATCCTGGCCGGCCCGATCGCGGCGCGCACCTTGGCGGAACATGGCGCCGACGTGTTGATGGTGGCGGCCGAACATCTGCCGCAAATCAAGCAACACGTCATGGATACGAGCCATGGCAAGCGAAGCTGCTATCTCGACCTCAAGACCACGGAAGGCGCCGCGACGCTCGCGGAACTGATGCGCGATGCCGATGTCTTTTCCCAGGGCTACCGCCCCGGCATGTTGCGTGGACTCGGCTTCGGTCCGGAGGATCTGGCGAACATTCGCCCGGGTATCGTCTGCCTCTCGATCAGCTGTTTCGGCGCCGATGGCCAGCTCGGCCATCGCGCCGGCTGGGAACAGGTCGCCCAGACCGTGACCGGCATCTGCAACGATAGTGGCGCCGACCGGCCCCGCCTGCTGCCGGCCGCGGCGTGCGACTACACGACCGGCTATCTCGGCGCCTACGGGGTGTTGCTGGCGCTGGCGCGGCGCGCGCGCGAAGGGGGGAGCTATCACGTCCAGGTCTCGCTCTGCCAGTCGGGCATGTTCATCTACCGTCAGGGCAAGACCGCGTTCGCCGAACCGGACATGGACCTGTCGGAGGCCGAACTCGACGCCCTCAGCATCGAGTCGACCCCCGCGCCCGGGCCGCTACGCCACCTCGGCCCGGTACTGAAGTTCTCGGAAACCCAACCGCATTGGACACGGCCGACGCCCGTGTTGGGCGGCGACGCGCCAGAGTGGCTCGAAAAGAGGCCGGCGGCCGTGGCGGCGGAGTAATCCTGGGCGCTTTAATTGGCTCGTTTCAGAGGACCCAGTTCACCCAGGCCCCCTGCCTGGCTTTGCGCTGGCTGCGCAGGATCACGCCCTCGATGTCGTAGCCGTTGGCCTCCAGCCATTGCCAGGACGGCCCGGGCCAGGCGACGGCCGGCAAATCGACCCGACCCAGGCGATCGAGCCACACGCCCTCGCGCCGAAGGCGTCGCTTCTGCTCCGGGTCGGGTCCGCCATCGCGTCGGACGCTGATCTTGCCCTGGCTGTTGATCACCCGGTGCCAGGGCACATCGGAGCCGGCCGGCAGCATGGCCATGGCGCGTCCCACCCGCCGCGCCGAATTGGCCCCGGCGACCAGCGCGATTTGCCCATAAGTCGCCACCCGTCCGGCCGGGACCTGCCGCGTCACATCGTGGATCCGCTCCTCGAGCTTGCCCGAGGCGATTTTTCGCGCGACCGCGTCCTGCTCGGCCATATCGGCTCGAATGCCCTATCGCGGTTATTTTCAAGGCCATCTGCAATAGATGACGGGGCAAGTATAGACTCCAACTTGCCCGCGCTTGCTCACTCCCGCATCAATCGTGCCGGGTGACGATGCCGCGCCGAGGGACAACCCGGTCACTTCGCCGGACAGTCCCGCCTCGCCTTGGGGTCGGTGACATGACTCGGGGATTGCAATGATGACTGAAACGACCGGTATTTCCGACCTGCAAGCGCCGTGGCGCATCGGCATCGACGTAGGCGGGACCTTCACCGACCTCGTATTGACCGACAGCGCCGCCCAGAGCCGGGTCGTGAAAGCGCCCTCGGTCCCTGACGACCCGAGCCAGGGCGTGCTGGCGGCGCTAGCGCGCCTGGCCAACAGCCTCGGCTGTTCGACGGAAGATATTCTCGGGGACTGCGCACTCTTCGTACACGGCTCGACCATCGCCACGAACACCATGCTGGAGGGTAAGGGCGCGCGCGTCGGTCTGCTGGCGACGGAGGGATTTCGCGACGCGCTCGAAATCCGCCGAGTTCTAAGTGTCTGGCCCGAAAAGAGTTGAGTGATTTCAGTCAGTTGTGATTCACTGTTTGTATTTAGCAACCAGGGAGACACAACATGTGGACCAAAATCACTCGCCCGAAGTATGAACGCGACCTGCTGCGCTACGCAAGCGACCTGACGGATGGAGAATGGAAGGTGCTGGAGCCGTTGCTGCCTCGCGCCAAAGCGCTGGGACGGCCTCGGACGACGGCATTGCGCGAGGTGGTGAACGCGATCCTCTACCTACTGCGTAGCGGCTGTCCATGGCGCATGCTGCCCCGGGACTTCCCGCCACGCTCGACGGTGCAGCGCTACTTTTATCTCTGGCGGGACGACGGCACCTGGTCCGAGGTCAACCGGCAACTGCTGGTCGCGGCGCGCGAGGCCGAGGGCCGCGCGGCCGGCCCGTCGGCCGGTATCATCGACAGTCAGAGCGTAAAAACCACGGAAAGCGGCGGTATCCGGGGCTTCGACGCCGGAAAGAAAGTCAAGGGCCGCAAGCGTCACATCCTCACCGACACCGGCGGCCTGCTGGTCGCGGTCGTGGTCCACGGCGCCGAGATCCAGGACCGCGACGGCGCGCCGGCGGTGTTCGCCGCCATCCCCCGCCACTTTCCCCGCCTGCGCCACGTCTTCGCCGACGGCGCCTATGCCGGGCCCAAGCTCGAGGGCGCACTGAAGCGGATCGGCCGCTGGTCGCTGGAGATCGTCAACCGTCCCGCGGGCGTGAAGGGCTTCCAACTCCTGCCCCGCCGATGGGTCGTCGAGCGCACGCTCGCCTGGCTCAATCGAAACCGGCGGCTGGCCAAGGACTTCGAGACGGCCATCGAGACCGCCGAGGCCTGGATCTTCCTCGCCAGCATCCAACTCCTCACGCGCCGTCTCGCAAGAGCCTGAAAACACTCGATTCATTTCGAGTCGGACTCTCAGAGAGGACCAGTGGAACCACCGGGCGCCCTTCGCGCCCGTGCTGGTGCCGCGCTATCTGCGACACGGCGTCGGCGGGCGGATCGACAGCGACGGCAACGAGCATGCCCCGCTGGCGCTCCAGGACATCGACAGTGCGCTGGAAGTCTTCGCGGCCGAAGGCGTGGAAGCGGTGGCCGTCGCCTTCTTCAACAGCTTCCTGAACGACACGCATGAGACGGCCGCCGCCAACCATGTCGCGGCGAGCCGTCCGGACGGATGGGTAACGACCTCGGCCGCCCTCTCGCCGACCTTGGGCGAGTACGAACGCACCTCGACGGCGGTGGTCAACGCTGCGCTGTCGCCCAGAATTGGTAGCTATCTCAACAGACTGGAGGACCGGCTCGCCTGCCTCGGCCTCGCCCGGCCGATCCTGCTCCTACAATCCAATGGCGGCGCGATTTCAATTGATCAGGTGGCGTCGCGACCGGTCAACCTCTTGCTCAGCGGCCCGGCGGCGGCGGTCGGTGCCCTCGACTACTATCACGGCCTGATTGAAGGCGGCGGCGCTGACACCGCGGCCGGCAATCTGATCTCCATGGAGATCGGCGGCACCTCCTGCGACGTGATGTTGATGTCGGCGGGCGAAGTCGCCATGAAGGACGCGATGATGATTGCCGGCTACCACGTCTCGACGCCGGCGATCGATATTCACACCATCGGTGCCGGCGGCGGCACAATCGCCGGCGTCGATGCGGCCGGCATGCTGTTCGTCGGACCCGAGGGCGCCGGGGCCGATCCCGGCCCAGCCTGCTATGGGAAGGGCGGAGTCGAGCCCACGGTGACCGACGCGCAGCTCGTTCTCGGCCGGCTGCGCCCCAGCGCTTACGAGGAATCCGGCCTCACCCTCAACTTGGAGGCGGCACGCCAATCGATCGCGGCAAAGGTCGCCGAGCCTTTGGACCTGTCGGTCGAAGCGGCGGCGGTGGGGATCATTGCTCTTCTGGAGCAAAACCTGCTGCACGCGGTCGAATACATCTCCATCGAACGGGGCCACGCACCGAGCGGTTTCACCATGGTGGCCGCCGGTGGCGCTGGGCCGATGCACGGCGCCAACGTGGCGCGCGGCCTTGGTTGCGAACGCGTCTACGTGCCCCGCGATGCCGGTGCCCTCTGCGCCGTCGGCATGCTGCACGCCGACATCCGCCAGGACTTCCAGCGCTTCCTGCGCGGCGAGTTGGACGCGCTCGACCCTGGCCAGGTCGACGGCACGTTCGCCGACCTCGACGCTCAAGCGCTCGCCGCCATGGCGATTGAGGGCTTCGGCGCCGAGCAGGTGCGCCTGGAGCGGTCCATCGACCTCCACTATTCCGGCCAGCTCTCTTCGGTGGGCGTGCCGCTAGCCGAAGGCGCCTTCAATCCGGCGAAGGCACGGCGGACTTTCGAAACGGAATATCAGCGCCTCTACGGCCACATACAGCCGGATGGGACGATCCTGACCGCCGCCCTCCGCGTCGCCGCTCGCGCCGCCACTGGCACGCCGAAACGGCCTCCGGGCACGGCTAGCGTCGGCGATGCCGCGGGCGCGGTGGAACAGACCCGGCCGGTCTGGCACGACGAGCGCGGCTGGCTCGAGACGGCCATCCAACCGGGCCCGAATCTGACCGCCGGCGCCCGCATCGTCGGCCCGGCGGTCATCGAGGAGCAGACGATGACCGTGCTGCTCGGCCCGGGCGACTGCCTGACGGTCGACGGCGCCGGCAATTTCATGATCGAGGTGGCGGACGCCGAAGCGACCAAACGTGAACTGGCGACCGGACGTGACCCGGTCATCCTGGCGTTGATGCAGAACAGGCTCGATCAGATCAGCAAGCACATGGGCTGGGTGATGACCCGGACCGCCCGCAGCCCGATCTTCAGCCAGAGCCGCGATTTTTCCTGTTTCATCACCGATCCCGAAGGCACCCTCGTCGCCAACGCCGACGGCATCCCGATCCACACGGGCGGCGGCGGCTTCGCCGTTCGCGCGCTGTTGCGGGATTTCGAGAATCGGATCGAGCCCGAGGACGTCTTCCTCCTCTCCGATCCCTATGTCGCCGGCGGCAACCACCTGCCGGACTGGGTGATCGCCCGGCCCATCTTCGTCGGATCGCCAGCCCGGCTTGCCGGCTTCTGCTGCAACCGCGCGCATCAGTCGGACATCGGCGGCGGCCTCGCCGGCACCTACAATCCCGAAGCGACGGAGATCTGGCAGGAAGGCATTCGCCTGCCGGTGATGAAGCTGGTCGACCGAGGGACGATGCGCGATGACCTCTGGAAGCTCTTGCTGATCAACTCGCGCACGGCCGATCTGCTCGACGGTGATCTACGCGCCATGCTGGGGGCGACCCGGGTCGGCGAGGAGCGGGTCGCGGCCTTGGCGGATGAACTCGGGCTCAAGTCTTACTTCGCCCACTTGGCGGGCGTGCTCGACCACGCCGATGTCCGCATGCGCGAAGCCGTCGCCGCGCTGCCGGACGGCCTGTATCTGGGCGAGGACCATACCGACAACGACTGCTTCGTGAAGGTCGACGTCGCCGTCCGGGTCGCCATAACGGTCGCGGGCGATGGGCTCACCCTCGACTTCTCCGCGAGCGACCCGCAGATGAAGGGCTTCAAGAACTCGTCGCTCGCCAACACCTATTCCGCCGCGTATCTCGCGCTCTCGTCCTTCTTCGACACAGACATTCCGCGCAACGAAGGGACATATCGCTGCGTGAAGATCATCGCGCCCGAAGGCAGCATCGTGAATGCCAGGCCGCCGGCGCCGATGACCATGAACACCGTTTTCGTCGCCCATGAGATTACCCATGCGGTGTGACGGGCGCTCGCCCAGGCCTGCCCGGAGCGGGCCTGCGCGGGCTGGTCGAAGACCACCCACAACCACATCACCGGCCGCAACCCCGACGGCGGATCCTGGGTGATGTATCAGTGGCACGCCATGGGAACGCCGGGCGCCACGGCCGAGCGCGACGGCTTCCCGCAGATGGGACACCTGATCTCCCTCGGCGGCCTCGACCTGCCCAATCTGGAGTTTCACGAGCAACTCTTCCCCGTGCGCTATCGCCGCTGGGAATTACGGGCGGACGCCGCTGGGCCGGGCATGCGCCGTGGCGGCTCGGGCGTGCGTTACGAAGCCGACGTGCTGGTCCCCTGCACCTGGTCATTCCGGGCGGAGGGCCTGGAAACGCCGTCTGGCTACGGCGTTGAAGGCGGTGGCGGCGGCGCCGTGGGCGAGCAGGCAATCCAGCCGGTCGACGCTCCCGACTTCACCCCTCCCAAATACGGTGTGCGCCATCTCGGCCCCGCCCGTATCGTGGCGGATACGCCCGGAGGCGGCGGTTGGGGCGACCCGTTCATGCGCTTGCCCGAACTGGTACTGCGCGACGTGCGCGACGGCGTGTTGAGCCCGGAGTCGGCGGCCAGGGACTACGGCGTACTCATCGTGTCGGGCGGGGTCTCGATCGACAATGCCGGGACGCGCGAACTCAGAACCCGGAGATCCGGTTAGAGCGAATTTATCCGCCCAGCTGAACAGCCAAGCCCGTGCTTTGCGAAAGAAGGATGGTGCCGCCTGGGTGACTCGAACACCCGACCCCCGCATTACGAATGCGATGCTCTACCAACTGAGCTAAGGCGGCACGGGCATCGGTGGCGAAGCGCCGGCTGATGCTGGGGCCTCCATAGCGCATTTTGCCACGCCACGCATCCCCCATTCATCGCGGAAAGCGGTGAAATCGCGCTACTATCTTGGCAAACCGTCGATGGAGGGAGATACGAATGGCAACGAACGATGCTTGGCTGGCACTCGGACGGGAAGAGGCGTTGGAGCCCAAGCTGGCGATCTGCGATCCGCATCACCATTTCTGGGCGACCCGCCAGGGCGGGGGCGAGCCGCGCTACCTGCTGGCGGAGCTGATGGCTGATATCGACCTCGGCCACAACGTCGTATCCACCGTCTTCATCGAATGCGGCACCGCGTTCCGGACCGAGGGTCCGAGGGAATTGGGCCCGCTCGCCGAGACGGAATTCGTGGTGGAAATCGCCGAGGCGGCCGACGCCGACCCGGCAATTAAGACCCGCGTCGCCGCCGCCATCATCGGCACCGTGTTCCTGACCGAGGGCGACGGCGCCGGCGCCGTGTTGGACGCCCAGATCGCGACCGCCGGCGGACGATTCCGAGGCATCCGCCAGGCGGCCTCCTGGGACGCGAGCCCCGAAGTCGGCAACCACCGGACCGAGCCTGGACCGGGCCTGTACCTCAATCCCACCTTTCGCGCCGGCTTCGCCCACCTGGCCCCGCGCGGTCTCACCTACGAGGGCTGGTGCTACCACCCGCAGATCCCGGAACTGGCGGACCTCGCCCGCGCCTTTCCCGCCACCACCATCATCCTCGACCATTTCGGCGGGCCAATTGGCATCGGCCCCTATGCCGGCAAGGGCGACGAGGTCTTTGCCGCCTGGCGGGCCGCCGTCGGCGAGTTGGCCGAATGTCCAAACGTGGTCGCCAAGCTCGGCGGACTGGCGATGGAGTTGAACGGCCATGGCTGGCACAAGCGGGATCGGCCGCCCAGCAGCCAGGCACTGATGGAGGCGACCCGGCCTTATTACGAGGAGACGATCGCCGTCTTCGGGCCGGCGCGCTGCATGTTCGAGAGCAACTTCCCCGTCGACAAGATGAGCGCCGGTTACGACGTGGTGTGGAATTCCTTCAAGCGCCTGGTCGCCGATTACACGCCGGCGGAAAAGGCCGCGCTCTTCCACGATACCGCGGCGCGGGTTTACGGAATCTAGGCCCTTTCGGACCTGGTCCGACGTTTCGGACCAACTCGACGCTCTAACGGGATGCGGGCCGGCCCCTCAAGACCTCCGCCTCTGACGGGTCTGCAAGCGCCAGCGATTAATCGCGTCGGAGACAAAGTCCTGGTCCAGATCGTCGTCACTCCATGATTTGGAAAACGAACTGGTCATCACGCCGGGCCGGCCGGCCTCCTCGACGTCGTCGAAGCGCATGCGCATGGCCACCGGAACACCCTCGCCGACGACAATCGCCTCCTGCCGGCGCAGCGCCGGCAGCACGGCGGCCAGACCATGGGAGTTCTCCGGCAGCGCCGAATCGACGACTTTCTGGTCGACGTCGTTGGTCAGCCGGAACGCGAAGATCGTGCCGCACTGAGAGAGAATGGTCGAATCGACCTCGGAAGGACGCTGACTGACCAACCCCAGGCTGACCCCGTACTTCCGCCCCTCCTTGGCGACCCGCGCGATCGCCCGGCGGGTGGCCTCGAAGCCTTCCTCCCGGCGTTCGGGGATGTAGCGATACGCCTCCTCGCAGACCAGCAGGATCGGCGGGGTGCGGGCGTGATCGGACCAAAGCACGAAATCGAACACCATCCGGCAGAGCACCGAGACCACGACCTCGACGATCTCCGAGGGCACGCCCGAGAGGTCGAGTATGGTCAGCGGCTTGCTAACCACCGGTATGCGCAGGATTCGCGACATCAAGGTCACCATGTCGTCGCGCACCAGGATGCCCGAGAACATGAAGCCGTAGCGGCGATCGCGCTCCAGATGCGCCAATCGCTCCAACAAACGGAGGTAGGGCGAGGTACCGGTCGGCCGGTTGTGCCGGGTCATGGCGCGATCGATCAAGCGCGTGAGATCGCCGACCCGGTAGGGCACGGGCGTGTCGACGGTAATGTGGCTGACGTCGACGTTCTGCCCGGCATAGCTGATTTTTGCCTCCAGGATGACGTCTTTCAAAATTGCGATCTGAGTATCTCGCTCGAAGGTTTCCGTGCGCGGCACCAAGATGCCCACGATCTCTTCGAGATTGAACAGCCAGCAGGGCAATTGCAGCGCCGTGATGTCCACCGATTCGCCAATATCGCCGAGCGCGCGCCCGTATTCCGCATGAGGATCGAGCAGGACCACGTGGCCACCCTGGTGACCCGACAGGATCGCGCGCAACAGCAAGGCGACACCGGTCGACTTGCCGGAGCCGCTGGAGCCGAGGAAGGCGAAATGCCGCGACAGCAGATTTTCGATATCGGCGTAGGCCGTGAGATCTTCGTTCTGGACGATGGTGCCGAGGCGGACCCGATCCTTGCCGACACCCTCGTAGAGCATGGCGACGTCGTCGTCTCCCGCCAAATAGACCGGCGTGCCGTGAGCCGGGTGTCGCGTGACGCCACGATCGAAACGGCCGGCCTCGTCCACCTCGCCCAGAAGCTCGGAGTGGACCAGCACCCGCGCCGTGCCGTCGTTGCCGAAGTCCGTCTCGATGTCGCCGACGAGCGCGAACACCCGGGGCCCGTCGAGGCTGGTCTTCACCATGTCGCCGACCGCGATCTTCGGCGGATCCCCATCGTCGGCCGCGTCGACCGCGATCGTCAGCCGCGCGCCGGAGGAGGCGGTGACAGTTCCCAAGGCACCGGATCGGCTGGTCATCGAGATACTCACGCCACCCCTATAACGAGACGCATTTCAGCGGCTCCAACTATAGTCGACGGCGCCGATATCACAACAGGATGCCGGACCGTCCACGCCCGACGTCATTGGGCCAGACGGTCGACCATGATCTCGAGCCCAGTACGCAACAGGCGCTCCGAGGCTTCCGGCGAGATCCAGGCGGTATGCAGCGTCAACGTGACGTTCTCTATTTCCAGCAGGGCGTGGCCCGCCGGCAACGGTTCCTCGTCGTATACGTCGAGCGCGGCATGGGCTATTCGTCGCGCCCGAAGCGCCTCGATCAGCGCCCGGCCGTCCACGAGCGCCGCCCGCGCGGTATTGACCAGGATCGCGTCCCGACGCAACAGGCCCACGCGCCGCCGGTCGAGCAAACACTCCGTCTCGGGCGTCACCGCCAAATGCAGGCTCAGCACGTCCGACGCGGCGATCACTTCGTCGATCTCCAGAGCCCGGGCCGGAACGCCATCGGGAACGCCGCTCCGGTTCCAGGCGACGACCTCCATTCCGAAGGCATCGCCCATGGCCGCCATGCGGCGGCCGACGTCGCCCAGCCCCAGAATGCCGAGGGTCCGCCCGGCGAGCTCCGGCCCGCCGAGCTTCGGCGTCCAATTACCCGCCCGCATGCGCCGGTCCATGGTCGCGACGTTCCGCGCCGCCGTCAGCATCAGGGCGAAGGCGTGCTCGGCGATGGTCCGCCCGCCATAGCCGGCCACGTTCTCGACGCCGACGCCGTGGCGCGCGGCGGCCTCAATATCGACGTAGGTCGAGGCGCCGACGCCCAGGAACACGACGACGCGAAGCTCCGGCGCCGCCGCCATCAAGTTGGCATCGATCTTCGTAAGACCGGTGATGATGCCTTCGTGCCCCCGGACCAGGTCCGCCAATGCGCCGGGCGCGGGGTCGCCGTCATGCACCGCCAGTTCGGGCAGAATTTCGCCGAGCCCGCTATCCAACAGCGCCCGCGATTCCGGTCCGCAATCGACATATATCACCGCCATGGGGCTCCCCCGCCCGCGTGACTCTCGTCACTTTCCATAACCTTTTGTCAACCCCATCTCTTTAACATGACCACCAAATCCCGCCATGGGGCGGAAATGGAGGATGTCATGTCAAGAAAACTGGGCATCGTAACGGCGGCTCTCGCAGCCTTGATTTTCGCGGCGCCGACCTGGGCACAGACCGTTTGCGGCGAGCGCACTCGCTTCCTCGAACAGCTCGGTAAGCGTTTCAAGGAAGCGCCCGCGGCGCTCGGCGTGGTCGACAACGGCAGCGTCCTGGAGTTGCTGACCTCGCAGGTCGGCAGCTGGACGATCCTGGTGACGGCGCCGGACGGCACGACCTGCATGGTCGCCAGCGGCGAGAACTGGGAAGACCTGCCGAAGCTCGCCATGGGTCCGAAGGCCTGAGCGATCTCCGCCGCCCGACCATCCACCGATGGTACGCTCGGATGGCCCGAGCCGGGCGAGAGAGTGGCCGGACGATTTGGATTGAACTGAATTCGCTCTAGGATCTGCCGGCGATGCTGAACATCTTGCTCTCCGACTTCACGAAGAGGTTCGCCATCGCATCCTCGACATTGTCGGTCGTGAACTGAAGGGTGATCCCCTCGAACTTGCAGGACGCCAGCACCTGCTCGACGATGAACCTCGGCTGGAAATAGGCGAGCGGGGCGTCGTTCTCGCGGATCCCGTTGACCACCTGATCGTAGATCGTGTCGTCGAGGGCGAGACCCTGCTTCTTCGCCATCTCCTCGAACACACGGCGGAACAGATCTTCCGGCGGTTCCACCGTTTCCAGCTTGTAGGCGATGTGCCGCTGGAAGGCGGGGTCCATCAAATCGTTGGGGTGCAGATTGGTCGAGAAGATCACCAACTCGTCGAAGGGAATCTGAAAGCTTTTGCCGGTGTGCAGAGAGAGATAGTCGACGCGACTGTTCAGCGGCACGATCCAGCGGTTCAGGATATCCTCCGGCTTGACCAGCTGGCGCCCGAAGTCGTCGATCAGGAAGGTGCCGTTGATCGCCTTGATATGCAACGGCGCTTCGTAGAATTTGGCGATGGCGTTGAACTTTAGGTCCAGCATCTCGAGTGTCAGCTCGCCGCCGGTGGCCACCATCGGCCGGTAGCAGGGCACCCAGCGTTTGTCGGTCTGGTCGCGTCGCACGCTCCGGGGGCCGCCGGATGTTCCGACATCCTCGATCACCTTGTGAATGCTCGGGTCGAACACCTTGATGATCTGGCCATCAACCTCGAAGCAATGGGGAATGTAGATCACGTTCTGGAAAATTTGGCCGATAATCTCGGCGACCGTCGTCTTGCCATTGCCGGCGGGCCCGTAGATCAGGATGGCGGTACCCGAATTGATCGCCGGGCCCAGGCGGCTGACGAAGCGGTCGGGAATGACGATTTCGCTGAAGGCCTCGTCCAGCATCGGCCAGCTGACCCACTCGTTGGTGATCCGCTGGCGCATGATGCGCTCCTCGAAACTCTCGATACTGACCGGCGCGGGGCCGAAATACTGGCTCTGCTCCAGGGAATCGACGGCCCAGTCCCGACCCGCCCGGCCGAGCGCATAGCGCATTTCGGCGAGCGCCACGCCGTCGGCCTGGGCGCTGCCGACCGCCTCCATCAGCTTGCGGTCGACCCCGTCCTTGATCAGCGCATTGACGATGATGCTCGGCAGCTTCGTCGCCTCGACGATCGCCGAGGGCGTCTCCAGGCTTTCCGAATACATGCCCTTGACGATCAGTTGCAGCAGCAGCAGCGGATCGACGTCGAGTTCTTCCAGGTTGCGCGGCGACTGCGGCGTCTCGTTGAAGACTTCGTCGAGCTGCTCCTGCGTCACCACGCCGAGCGCCACCAGATTGTCGCCCAAACGGCCGCCATGATTGATCTGACGTTCGATCGCCTGCTCGATGTCGGCTGGCGAAACCATTCCCTTCGCCACCAGGATGTCGCCCAACAGCATCTTTGATCGCCACTCCTCGATTCCGGGGCGCCCGTGCCCGCGCCGACCGCCGTTGTCCCGAGCCCGGCGATGCTCCGATCCATCGAGATTCATGGAGCGTAACATATCCCGATGCGGGGTACATTCTCGTGATAAAATCCCGCCACCAGCACGCCCGCGCAAGGAGCGAGAGATGACCAAGAGCCTGGCCGACCTGATCGAGGGGCGTTTCGGAATCGCGACGGAGGCCGGCGCCGACCGCGCGGCGGAGGGCGAACTCGCGGGCGCGATCGGCCACCGAACGCACCGCCGTTTCACCGACGAGGCGGTGGACGACGAGACGGTCGAGCTGATCCTCGCCTGTGGCTTTTCAGCAGCCTCGAAATCGGATCTGCAGCAGGCCTCGGTGGTCCTGGTCCGCGACCCCGAACAGCGCCGCCGCCTGGCCGCGCTGATCCCGTCGATGCCCTGGATCGGCACCGCCCCGCTCTTCATGGTGTTCTGCGGCGATAGCCGGCGCATCCGGCGGATTTCCGAGATGCGCGGCCATCCCTTCGCCAACGACCACCTCGACGCCTTTCTCAACGCCGCCTCGGACACGGCGATGGTGTTGCAAAACGCGATCCGCGCCGCCGAGGCGTTCGGCCTCGGCTGCTGTCCGATCAGCGTGGTGCGCAATCACATCGACCAGGTGGGGGAAATCCTGGCGCTGCCCGACTGGGTCTTCCCGTTGGCGGGCCTTTGCATCGGCTATCCGGTGCACGAGGGCTATGTCAGCTTGCGTCTGCCCCCGGCGGTGACGGTACATGTCGACCGCTATGACGATTCGGACTTGGCGGCCGAGATCGACGCCTACGACCGCCGGCGCGATGCCCGATACTCCATTCCGGACGAGAAACAACGCGACCTCGACGCCCTCGGCCAGGCACCCTTCTATGGTTGGTCCGAGGACAAGGCACGCCAAGTCCGCCACCGCGAACGCGACGGCCTCGCGGGCTACCTGAAGGGTCGCAAGTTCCGTCTCGACTGAGCGCCGGGTCAGGACCCTACGCCAGTGGCATGCCCGGGTGGACGGCGCTGGAATCGGCGACTTGGTAGAACCGCGATTCGAGCGCCGGCATGGCATTTTCGGCGATTGTCTCGGGCGTCCAGCCGCCGTTCTGGTGCACCATGCGGAGCGGCCGGGGCTGGCTGTAGAGCGAGAGCTCGGCGCCGCGCTGGTGGAAGATCTGGCCGTTGACGCCGCCGGCCCCCTCGGACGCGAGATAGACGCAGAGCGGGGCGATCGCGTCCGCCGGGCTTCGCCTCAGGCGCTCCTCGCGCTGGGCGGCGGCGGCGGGGTCCTTGGGCGTCGGCACGCCCCGGGTCATGCGGGTGTCGGCCGAGGGGCAGATGACGTTCGAGGTGATGTTCTTGCGCGCGTTCTCCATCGCCACGATCCGCGAGAGGCCGACGATCCCCATCTTCGCGGCGCCGTAGTTGGCCTGGCCAATGTTGCCCAAGAGGCCGGAGGTCGACGAGACCATGATGATGCGGCCGTACTCCTGGTCGCGGAATAGGTTGATCGCCGCCCGCGAAAGATTGAAGTGGCCGTTCATGTGGACGTCGAGCACCGCCTGCCAGTCGTCGGGCGACATCTTGTGGAACATGTGGTCGCGCAGGATGCCGGCCGGGTTGAAGAGGGCATGCAGACCGCCGAATTCGTCCAGCGCCTGCTGCACCATGGCGAGGCAGTCCTCGAAGCTGGTGACGGAGCCGAAGTTGGCCACCGCCTGGCCGCCCGCCGCGCGGATCTCCGAGGCGATGGCCTCCGCCGGGCTCTGGTCGAAGCCCGCGCCCTCGCCGCTGACGCCCGGATCGTTCACCACCACGGCGGCGCCGTTCGCCGCCATCAGTTTGGCCACTTCCGAGCCGACGCCGCGCCCCGAGCCCGTACAGATCGACACTCGCCCGTCCAACATCCCCATAATGCCGTTCCTCCCTTGGATGATCAGGTGTTCGGCGCCCCGCCCAGTTCGGCCGCCGGCAATGGTGATTTCCCGGCGATCAGATCGGCCGCCTTCTCGCCGATCATGATCGCGGGGGCATTGGTGTTCGAGGAGGGCATGGTCGGCATGATCGAGGCATCGACCACCCTGAGCCCCTCCAGTCCCCGCACCCGCAGCTGGTCGTCGACCACGGCGAGGGGATCGCTCCCGGGTCCCATGCGGCAGCTGCCCATCAGATGGAAGCAGGTGGTACCTCGCTCGCGGGCGAAGGCCAGCAGTTCGTCGTCGCTTTGCACATCGTCGGTGGGTGCCACGACGCGATCGAGATAGGGCGCCAGATCCGGCGTGCCGAACAGCGCCCGGCCGAGCTTGATCGCCGCCAGCATGACCCGCCGGTCCGTCTCCTCCGCCAGATAGTTCGGCTGGATCGCCGGCTGCTCGCGCGGATCGGCGGAGCGGGCGCGGATGTAGCCGAGGCTGTCGGGCCGCTGCTGCCAGGAGGCCACGGTCATGCCGGGAAAATCATCGAGGCGCGACTGCACGCCTTCCTTGTAGCTCGCCGGCGTGAAGGTCAGCTGGATGTCGCCCGTGTCGCGGGCCGGATCCGACTTCCAGAAAAGATATACCAGCGTCGGCGAGAGACCGAGGATGGAGGGCATGCCGAGGAAGTATTTGGCGATCTCGCCGCCGAGGCGGAACCCGCGCGACTTCTCGTTGATCGTGCCGATGTTCTTGACGCGGGCGGTCATTCGCGCGGCGTAATGGTCGCGCAGGTTCTCGCCGACGCCGGGCAACTCGTGGTGCACCGGCACGCCGATTTCCCGCAGCAGGCCGCCCGGACCAACGCCCGAGATCTGCAATAGCTGGGGCGAATTCACCGTGCCGCCCGACAGGATCACTTCGCGCCGGGCCGCGACCTCGAACTCCTGTCCACCCTTCAAATATTGGATGCCGACGGCGCGCTTGCCCTCGAAGAGGATGCGGGAGGCCAGCACCTCGGTCCGGACCTCCAGGTTCGGACGCGCCATGGCGGGATGGAGGAAGGCCTTGGCGCTGCTCACCCGGCGGCGCTTGTGAATCGTCCGCTGGGCGTAGGAGACGCCATCCTGAACAGCACCGTTGTAGTCGGGATTGCGCGGGATGCCGAGGCCGACGGCTCCGGCGATGAAGCGCTCGCAGAGGGGATGATGCCAGTCGATGTCGGTGATGACGAGGTTGCCGTCGCGGCCCCGGTAGGTATCGTCGCCCTCGCCGATCCGCCGCTCCGAGCGCTTGAAGTAGGGCAGCACGTCGGCGTAGCCCCAGCCGCGGTTCCCGAGCTGCCCCCAGGCGTCGTAGTCCATCCGCTGGCCGCGGTTGTAGACATTGCCGTTGATCGAGGAGGAGCCGCCGAGCGTCTTGCCGCGTGGCGCCGCGATGCGGCGGCCGGCCGTGCCTTCGCTCGATTCCGATTGGTAAAGCCAGTTCACCTTCGGATCGAGGATCGTCTTCATGAAGCCGCCCGGGATGTGAATGAACATGGAGCGGTCGGGCGGGCCCGCCTCCAGCACGCAGACGGTGGTCTTTTCGTCCTCGCCGAGCCGACCCGCGAGCACCGAGCCGGCGGAGCCGGCGCCGACGATGACGTAGTCGAATATGTCGGTCATGGGCACGTCGTCAGGCGGCCTGGGCGGCGGTCGGCCCGTCGCCCCGGATGGTCGTTCGCCGCATGTCGCGCGCCACTTCGGTCTCGGCGAAGCGGCGCACCCGATGCATCATCTGCCGGTTGTCCCATATGATGAAGTCGTTCACTCGCCACTCGTGGACATACACGAACTCCGGCCGGGTGGCGTGCTCCATCAGATCGAAGAGGAAACCACGCGCCTCCGGCATCGGCCAGCCGACGATTGCGCCGGCGTGGCTGGAAAGGTAGAGCGATTTCCGCCCGCTCACCGGATGGGTGCGCACCAGCGACTGGCGAACGGGGGCGAAGATTTGCCGCTCCTCCTGGTCGAACTCGGTAAAGCCCAGAAGGGCGCGGGAATGCATGATCGAATGTTCGCAGACCAAATCCTCGACCCGCGCCTTGGTCTCGTCTGGCAGCGCTTCGTAGGCGGCCCGCATGTCGGCGAACTCGGTATTGCCGCCCCGCCCCGGCACCGCGCGGGCCGAGAGCAGCGAATATCTCGCCGGCACGGCGCGGAAGGAGGCGTCGGAGTGCCAGAGCCGGTTACCGAGGCCGAAGAGCCGCTTGCGGTCGTCGCGGGCGAAGATGCGGCCGTACTTGTCCAGGTTCGAGACGTCGGCGAGGTCGAGGCTCAAGCGCCGCTCCGCCAGATTGGTGATATTGGAGCCGGTGGCGACCTGCAACTCGCCGAAATTGCGGCTGAAGGCGACCTGCTGATCGTCTGTCAGCGGTTGGTCGCGGAACAGCAGCACCGCGTGTTCGTCCATGCCGGCTTCGATTCTCCCCACGGTGTCGGCATCAACCGGCTGGAAGAGATCGACGCCCTCGACTTCCCCCATGAGGTGGGGATGCAGTTTGCGGATTTGGATCGCCACGGCCTCGCGCCTCAGCCCTCCTCGCCCTGGATCAGCTTGATGATGGAGGAGGTGTCGAGATGGCCGCCGCCGTTGGCGACATGCAGCGCGTAGGTCGCGGTCGCCGTGGCGCCCAAGGGCGTCGAGACGCCCGCCAGCTGCGCCGCCGCCTGGGAGAGCCTGAGGTCCTTCAGCATCAGCGCGGCGGCGAAGCCGGGCTTGTAGTCGCGGTTGGCGGGCGAGGTCGGCACGGGCCCCGGCACCGGGCACATGTTGCGCAGGCCCCAGCTGTCGCCGGTCGAGGTGGTGAGCACGTTGAAGAGCGTGTCGCGGTCGAGGCCCAGCTTTTCGCCCATCGTGAACGTCTCGGCCACCGCCTGGATGGTGATCCCGGCCACCATGTTGTTGCAGATCTTGGCCGCCTGGCCCATGCCGGGCCCGCCGCAATGGACGAGGTTCCGGCCCATGCCGCCAAGCACGGCCTTGGCCTCCTCGAACACGGCCGCGTCGCCGCCGCACATGAAGGTGAGCGTGCCCGCCTCGGCGCCGATGGTGCCGCCGGAGACCGGCGCGTCCAGCATCCGCCGGCCGGCGGCGGCGGCGACCTCGTGCACCTCCCGCGCGGTGCCGACGTCGATGGTGGAGGAATCGATCAGGATGGTGTCCTGGTCGGCGGCCTGAATCGCCTCGTTGGCGAGGTAGACGTCCCGCGTCTCGACGCCGGTCGGCAGCATGGTGACGAGGAATTCGACCCCGCTGGCCGCGCCGGGAATCGACCCGGCATCCTCCGCACCCGCCTGGGTCAAAAAGTTCACGGCTTCGCTCGACAGGTCGTGCACCTTCACCGAATGCCCCGCGTTCAGCAGGTTGCGCGCCATCGGCCCGCCCATATTGCCGACGCCAATGAATCCGACCGTTGCCATCTTTCGCTCTCCTCGTTCCCGTGTCGGTCCGACTCTATCAAGCCCGCCGCGCGGAGGGTATCCGCCATCGCCCCTCGAAGGCTAGAGTGGCGCCGAACCGGGAGGCCTCGCATGACGCGATCGATCGATACCGGCACCGACCAACTGCTCGCCCATGTCGACGAACGGGTCGGCGTCATCACCCTGAACCGGCCGGAGGCGCGGAACGCTCTCTCGGATGAACTGACGCCGGCGCTCCGGGCGATGGTCGCCCGCTTCACCGAGGACGACGCGGTCGGCGCCCTGTTGATCACCGGGGCCGGCACCGCCTTCTGCGCCCGCGGCGACGTCAAGGGCATGGCCACGCGCGGCATCGGCCGGGCCGAGATGACGACGAATGAGAAGATCGAACAGTTGAAGGTGCGCCAGCGCACGCTCACCGGCGCGCTTCACGCCTGCGGGAAGCCGACGATCGCGGCGCTCCCCGGTCCCGCCGCCGGCGCCGGCCTGGCGATCGCGCTCGCCTGCGATATCCGCATCGCCGCCGAGACCGCCTTCGTTTCCACCGGCTATGCCCGCGTCGGCCTCAGCGGCGATTACGGCGTCGCCTGGCTGCTGACCCGCGCCATCGGCTCGGCCCGGGCACGCCAGCTGATGTTCACCGCCGAGCGCGTCCCGGCCGATCGGTGCGAGGCCATCGGCCTGGTCAACCTGGTCTTCGCCGACGACGCGTTCCAGTCCGAATCCCTCGCTTTCGCCAAACGCCTGGCGGCGGGGCCCATGGTGGCGTTCCGTTCCATCAAGCAAAACCTCGACCTCGCCCTCGAGGTCGACTTCGGACAAGCCCTCGACGGCGAGGCGGAACGCCTGATCGCCAGCGCCCAGACCGAAGATCACAAGGAGGCCGTCCGTGCCTTCGTCGAAAAGCGCGAGCCGGTCTTCACGGGGCGCTGAGATTTCAAAATGGATTGAGCCTCAATCGCCTCATCGCGAGCGGCGCGTGGCGATCCAGAGTACCGTGACGGGCGTTAACGCCTATTCGCTACATCGAGATAGCTTACATCGCCACGTGTGCCTATTACCCAAACGCGATGACAACGGTTTTCATTGGGTCTCAACTACGGTTGCCGACATCCCCTAACTCCGGACCCTTTCGCATTGTCAATTTGAGACGTTCGCACAGACTACTCTCACCGTGAGTTGGTTTACATCTTCCGAGAAGGAAACCACGGTCCAACTCGCCATGCTCGGATAGCTCTGTAGCAGCCGCACTCGACGAATTTCTTCGTCGTTTATGTTCAGGAAGGAATGCCCACCGCTGATGGCGACTTTTTCGGTCGGACATTCAGCAGTCTTGGAGCAGAGTTGATTGGGCGCGCACGCTGTGTTTGCGGAAACGATCTCCAGCCCGGCGATACCCGGAGGGCCGGCCGCTCCTTGGCGACCTTGGGGGCCATTCGAGCCTAGCAACCCGACTTCACCGCGGGGCCCCCGATCTCCATCCTCCCCCGTCTTCCCCCTTTCGCCTCGTACTCCGGCGTTCCCCTTGGGCGCCGGGATCGCCCTCTTCACCACGCTGGCCCTGGGCGCCAATATCGCCTTTCTCGCCGGTTTTCCCTTTCTCACCCTGGGCACCGCGTTCGCCTTGAGTGCCGGGATCGCCTTTCTTGCCACGCTGACCCTGATCGCCGGGATCGCCTTTCTCACCGCGCTCACCGCGCTCACCGCGCTTGCCTTCATCGCCGTTCTCGCCGATCAGGCCCTGATTGCCCTTCACCCCTCTTTCGCCTTGTGGACCCGGAATCGGCCGAATTTCGAGTTGTTTCAAATACTCCGGATCATTAGCGAGATTGTGAATCTCCGCGCCCAATCTTTTAGTCAATTCATCCTCGGTGACAATATCACCAATGAATGCCTTGACGCCGATTTTCGCCGCCTCTTTGATTTCTCCTTGGAACAGCACAACAGAGGCGCCAAAAATCAGTGTTAAGATAATGCCCAGCGCCACGATCAATTTCTTGAACATTGATTCGATGTAGTTCCGATGGCTCTCGATATCACTCCTTACGAGATCCTGGACATTCGCTCGCACCGAATTGGTGATCTGATTTTCCTGGTTTCCAATTCTTCCAGTAATTTAGCCTTCAATTCGTCGATATCGTCCGAAGTTTCGATTCCACTTACACTCATAGGAACACCCTCCCTGTTTGGACCCGATCTTTTCCATTTCAATTCGAACGCCGCGCCCGTCACTGGCCAAATATTCGATCCAGGCGCCTCGACACCCCAAGACCGTGACGCACGACATTCAGGCAAGGTCCGTAAAATCAGTTGGCAATGCTAAATTACACCAACTCAAACTGCAATTCCGGGACAGGGCCTGGTGAGCACCTACAAGCGCGAAAGTTTGTCCGATATTTCATCTGTCTCCCATGCAATCCAGGCTGCGGCTCTCGAATTTGTCCCCCGGCTCCAACTTTCATCGCGGATTCCAGCGGCGCTCGACGACGAGGCGGAACGCCTGATCGCCAGCGCCCGGACCGAGAGCGACAAGGAGGCCGTCCGCGCCTTCGTCAAAAAGCGCGATCCGATTTTCACGGGGCGCTAAGTCTTCCCCACGCGCCCCGCGCCGCTCTGCAGCACGACCGTCGCGGCGACCACGAGGACAAGGCCGGGCCAGGTCATGGCCGAGGGCAGGTCGTGGCCGAGGGCGAGTTCCACGGCGACGACGAAGACGGGGCTGAGATAGCCGTAGCTCGCGACGCGCGTCGGGCCGATGTGGCCCGTGGCGTGTTGCATGATCAGGAAGGTTAGAATCGTGGTGAAGACGGCGAGATAGGCGATGCCGAGGAAGACCTCGCCTTCGACGCCGGCCCAATCCGTCTGCCAGATCGCGGCATTGTTGACCAGTACCAGCCAGCCCGCGCCGGTGGCGAGCGTCCAGAAGGTCATCACCGCCGCCGGCTCCTTGCGGTCGAAGCGGCGGATGAGCGGCGTGTAGAGACCCATCGCCACCAAACCGGCAAGGAAGATCAGGTCGCCCCGGTTCAAATCCAGGGCCAGCAGGCGTTCGGGCTCGCCCCGGAAGACGACCCAGAGCGCCCCGATCCCGCCGAGCACCAGCGCCACAAGGCGATAGCCGCCCAAGCGCTCGCGGACCAGGACCCAGGCCCAGGCGGCGGCGATCGCCGGCAAAAGGTTATAGAGCGCGGCGGCGTTCAAGGCGCTGGTCCAGCGCAGGGCCTCGAACATCGCCCAGAAGAAGCCGACGATGCTGGCGCTGATCAACGCGTTGCCGGCGAGCGCGCGCAAGCCCGGCCAGGCGATCCCGTGGGCGAAAGCGACGTAGGGCAGGAACAGCACCGTCGCCAGCACGAAGCGCAGCAGGGTCAGAAGCTCCGGCGCCAGGCCATGGGTGATGGAGGCGCCGACGACGAAGGAGGTGGCGACCAGCGCACGGCTGAGCAACACCTGGCCATGCACCCGCCAGAGCGGCGGCCCGGCCGGCGGTGCCTCGCGCATCCTCGAAACCTCGCTCAGAACATCAGCTCGGGCAGGACGAGGACGATTTGGGGAAAGACGATCAGCAGGCCGAGCGTAATCACGTCCAGCAGCAGGAAGGGCAGCACGCCGGCGAACACGTCCTCGAGGCTGAGCGGTATGGGCGAGGCGCTGCGGACCACATAGACGTTGAGACCGACCGGCGGGGTGATCAGCGAGATCTCCGCCAGCTTGATCGAGATCACGCCGAGCCAGATCGGATCGAAGCCGGCCCCGACCATGATCGGGAACATCACGGGGAGCGTCATCACCATGATCGCGATCGGATCGATGAACATGCCGAGCACGAGGTAGATCGCCGCGAAGGCCAGCAGATAGAGATAGGGATCGAGCGCCAGCGCCAGCAGTTCCTCCGAAATGCCGGCGACCAGGCCGGTGTAGGTCAGGAAGCGGGCGAAGAGGATGCCGCCGACCACGATGATGAAGATCACCGAGGTGGTGATGCCGGCGTCCTTGAAGGTCTCGATCAGGGTCTTGCGGTCGAGCCGGCGTTTGACGATGACGATGAGGAAGGCGCCGAAGGCGCCGACCGCGCCGGCGTAGGTCGGTACGAAGAGGCCGCCGTAGATGCCGCCGATGACCAGCAGGAAGAGGAACACCACGCCCCAGACGCCGTAGAGGGAGCGCCAGCGATCGCCCCAGGAGATCTCGACGTCCGGTATCGGGGCGATTTCCGGATGGCGCCGGGCGCGGACGTAGATGCCGACCATGTAGATCGCCGCCGAAAGGATCCCCGGCAGCAGGCCGGCGATCAGCAGGATGCCCACCGACTGCTCGGTGATGACCGCATAGACCACCATCAGGATCGAGGGCGGGATCAGCGAGGCCAGCGTGCCGGAGGCCGCGATGCAGCCGGCGCTCAGCCGCTTGTCGTAGCCGAACTTGGTCATCTCCGGCAGCGCCATGCGGGTGAAAACGGCGGCGTTGACCACGGTCGAGCCGCAGGCGGCGCCGAAGGCGGCGGAGGCGAGCGTCGTCGCCATCGCCAGGCCGCCCGGCAACTTGCCGAGCCAGTAGTAGGCGGCCTTGTAGAGATCCGTCGTCAGCCGCGCCTGGGTCGCCAGCGAGCCCATCAGGATGAAGAGCGGGATCACCGCCAGGGTGAAGGAGTTGGTCGTGGAGAACGGCACGGTGGCGAGTTGGCCGAGCGCCGCGTCCGGGCCGATCGCCAGATACATGCCGAGGATGCCGCCCAAGCCCAGGGCGACGCCGATGTGGACACCCAAGGCCAGCGCCGCGAACAGCCCCACCAGGACGATGATGCCGGTGGTCGCGGGATCGAGCACGCGACGCGCCCCCTCAGTCCCGGCCGAGGTCGAGACCGGGGACGTCCGGCGCGATCGGCGCGCTCTCGGCGGCGACCGGCGCGCCCGTGCGCACGCGGGGGAGATCGGCGAGCAGGTCGACGACGAGGCGGACCATCAGAATCGCGACGCCGGCGACCAGGATCCAGCGCGCCGGATAGAGCGGGAAGACGATCAGGCCGTCCGAGGTCTCGTCGATCCGCCAGCTCTTCATCGCCTCGAACACCGCCTGCCAGAGCAGAAAGCCGAAGAAGGTCAGCGCCGCGATGTCGGTGACGACATCCATGAAGGCCTGCATCCGGGGGCCCATCCGGGCGTGCACCAGTTCGACCCGGATATGGCTGCGGCGGATCTGGGCATAGGTGAGGGCGCCGAAAACGATCAGCACCATGGTGCTTTCGGTGATCTCCTTGGCGCCGGGGACCGGCCAGCCGAAGAATTGGGTGCCGACGACGTCGCCGGCGCCGAGGAACATCGCCGTCAACATGCCGGCGCCGCCGATCAGCAGGACGGCGAGCGCCAGCAGCTCCAGCACTCTGTTGAAACGTTGCATGAAGAACGGCGGCCCCCGGGCGATGGGACCGGGGGCCGTCCTTGTCGAAATGCCTACTCTGCCATCAGCTGGCGCCAGCGCGCGGCGATCTTCTTCGCCGCCTCGCCGTGCCCGCGCTTGGTCACGTCGGCCTCCCAGGCGTCCAGGTACTTGGGCGCCAGGGCCTTCCACTTGGCGAGTTCGGCGGCCGGAAATTCCTTGAAGACGCCGCCGGTCTTCTTTATGTTCTCGGCCGCCGAGGCCTCGAAGCCCTCCAGCCAGGCGAGATACTCGGCGTGGGTCTTCTTGCCCTGGTCGATGAAGATGTCCTGGATGTCCTTCGGCAGTTTCTTCCAGGTGTTCTTGCCGATGACGATGTTGTGGCCGGTGATCGCCATGACCGGACCGCAGCTGTACTTGCCGGGTTCGTGCAGTTTGTATTGCTGGATATTGCCAGCGTTGAGGAAGGAATAGTCGATGGTGCCGCGCTGCAGCGCCTCGTAGACCTCCACGGGACGAACGTTCACCGGCACCGCGCCGATCGCGCTGTGCGCCTTCGGCAGGTCCTTGCCGAAACTGCGGATCTTCTTGCCCTTGAGGCCGGCGATCGAGTCGCAGTTGGCGCCGGGGCCGGTCAGGAAGTAGACGCCCAAGGGCTGCTGGAACAGCCAGATGACGTTCATCTTGTCCATTTCCTGCTTGTAGACCGGGAACTCCTCCAGCGACTTCGCCAACACGTGCATCGCCTGCTTGGGCGTGCGGAAGATGAAGGGCACCTGGAAGGCCTTCCAGAACAGCAGCTGGTCGCCGTAGTAGCTCGGCGGGGCGGCGGCGATGTCGATGGCACCCCGGCCCGCCAGCGTCATCACCTCGTTGCCCTTGCCGAGGCCGCCCGCATAGGTGATGTCGATCTTGACCCGGCCACCGGTCCGCTCCTCGATCGCCTTGGCGAATTTCTGCTCGATCTCAAGGAACGGGCCCTTGCCCAGATAATGGCCCCACCGAAGCTTGAACTCTTGGGCCGAGGCCGTACTAGCGCCGGCCAGCACCGCCGCGGCCGCGGCCATGCCGAGAATTGTGCGCATGCTCATTTTCATGGTCTTCCTCCCAAATTGTCGATTGCATTGACCCGACCGCCGCCCTCGCCGAGGATGGCGGGAAACCGGAAATTTCTTGCGGTGTCTTCATCATCGGCGATCGCTCGGACCCTGTCCAGCGAGACCCTCGCCACAGGGGTGGGCTTGGGAGTAATCTCCGGCCCGCGCGGCGCGGACTTCCCCGGGCGCCGCCCGAAACCGAGAGAGTGCACGAAAAGATGAAACTCTGGACGGCCGCCGTCGCCCCCAACCCCCGCCGCGTCGACATCTTTCTGAACGAGAAGGGCATCGAGGTCGAGAAGGCGCAGATCGACCTCGCCGCCAAGGGCAACTTCGCCCCCGAGTTCGTCGCCAAGAACCCGCTGGCCCGCGTGCCGGTGCTGGAGTTCGACGACGGTACGTGCCTCGCCGAGTCGGTCGCCATCTGCCGCTATTTCGAGGAGCGTCAGCCAGAGCCGGCGCTGTTCGGCGCCGATGCCCGCGACAAGGCCGACGTCGAGATGTGGAACCGGCGGATGGAGACCGAGATCATGCTCAACATGACGGGATGCTTCCGCCACTCGCACCCCTATTGGGAGGGTCGGATCGAGCAGGTGAAGGACTACGGCGAACTCTGCCGGCGGAACGCCGAGGAGCGGATGAAATGGCTCGACGGCGAACTGGCCGGGCGCGAATTCATCGCCGGCGTCGCCTTCACGATCGCCGACATCACCGCGATCTGCGCCTTCGGCATCGGCCGGGTGGCCAAGATCCGCATCCCGGAGGAACTCGCCAACCTGGCGCGCTGGCACGACGCCATCGCCGCCCGGCCGAGCGTCGCCGCCACCGCGCCCAAACGCGCCTGAGGCCCGCCGGGGAGATCGAATCTCGCGGGAACGCGGGTTCCGATCTCCCGGGACGAGCCACGACGATCCCGGCGCCGTGCCCGCGATCTCCATCCGGACCCGTTTGATCCTGTTCGGCATCGTCCTGGTGCTGGCGCAGCACCTGGTGCACGCCGTGGCCCTCCATCCCGAGGTTTTCGGGGGCGCGTTGGTCGACACCGACGCCTATCTGCGACTGGTCCGGGTGACGGAACTGTGGCGGGACGGCGCCTGGTTCTCGCCGACGCTGACGCGCATCGGCCCGCCCGACGGGCTGGTGCTGCATTGGACGCGCCCGCTCGACATCGTGCTGCTTGCCGGCGCGATTATATTGACGCCGTTCGCCGGCTTCGAGGCCGGGCTCCACTGGTGGGGCGTGGTACTGGGGCCGGTCCTGCATCTGGCGCTCGTCGCGGTGCTGGTGGATACGGCGCGCGGACTGGTTGGGCGGACGTGGCTCTGGCTGGCGATTCCGCTCGCCGTCGTGCTGCCGGGCATCGCCGGCGCCTTCGTCCCCGGCCGTCCCGATCACCACGGCCTGCTGCTGCTGCTCTTCGTCCTGCACCTCCGGGCCGGTCTGCGCCTGCTGTCGGCCGACGGCGGGCCGCGCGATGTCATGGTCGCCGCGCTCTCGGGCGCACTCGGCATCTGGGTCGGCATCGAATTCGCGCCCGCGGTCGGAATCACTTTCGCCACCATGGCGCTCGCCTGGGTTCTGGGAGACGATCGCCAGGCGGCATGGTTGACACGTCTCGCCGTCGCCCTCCTGATGGCGCTGGCGGCGGCGCTGTTGCTGGAACGCGGCCCCGCCGGCCTGCTCGACGGCGACCTCGACCGGCCGTCGATCCGACATCTGACCCCCTTCGCCCTGTTCGCCGCCGCCTGGCCGACCATGATGCTCGGGCGCGGCGGAGCATCGGCCGCCGGCCGGGCCGGGCGCGCGGTCCGGGCCTTCGCCGCCCTCGCCCTGGTGCCGCTGGCGATGGTCTGGCTCGACCCCGGGTTCCTGGCCGGGCCGATGGGCGCCGTCGATGCGCAATATGCCGCCAGCCATTTGAGCGAGACCGCCGGCAGGCAGTCCGTTCTGTCGCTCTCGGGCGAGGCGCGACTGGATCGCGTGGCCGCCCTGGCCCGCGCGGTCGCCTGGCTCGGCATAGCGCCGCCGGCACTGCTCTGGATCGCCCTGCTAATCCGGCGCGAGCCGGCGACGGCTCGCGCGCCCCGGCTTCACCTCGGGCTCGGCGGACTGCTCTTCACGGGCCTGGCGGCGGCGCAGATCCGCTGGTCCGGCTACGCCCAGGTGGTGTTGCTGCCGGCCTATGTCGGCCTCGCCGGCCATCTCCTCGCCCTGCTCGAGAACCGCCTGTCCGGCGCGGCCTTGGTCGCGGTCCGCCCGCCGTTGGTCCTGATCCTGCTGTTCTGGTGCCTGATGCCGAGCCTCTGGATCGGCGTCCGTCCGGGCGACGAAACGGGCGCGCGGACGAGCGGGCCGGTCACCGCCTTCGAACATTGCCCTCTCTCGCGGCTGGCCGAACATCTGGCCGACCCGGCCGAACTCGGCGCCCGGCCGCTGACGCTTCTCGCCTTCATCGATTTCGGCCCGGAGCTGCTGTATCGCACGCCGCACGCCGTCCTGGCGGTGCCGACGCATCGCCCGCAATCGGGTCTCTGGACGACCCTCGCGGTGATGACCTCGCGCGATGACGAGGCGGCCCGCCGCCGGCTCGAGGCGGGCGGCGTCGACCTGGTCGTCGTCTGCCCGGGTCTCGCCGAGCGGGCGATGTACCGCCGGATGGCGGGCGAGGGTGTCCCGACGCTGCACGAGCGTCTGCTCGCCGGCACCCCGCCGAACTTCCTGGTCGCGCTGACGAACGCTTCCGGGCGGCCCCTCGTGCCGCCGTTCCGGCTCTATCGGCTCCGTTGACCGACCCGGTCGGCGAATTTCGACCGAAGACCGAAACGCCTGAGTGTCTGGCCCGAAAAGAGTTGAGTGATTTCAGTCAGTTGTGATTCACTGTTTGTATTTAGCAACCAGGGAGACACAACATGTGGACCAAAATCACTCGCCCGAAGTATGAACGCGACCTGCTGCGCTACGCAAGCGACCTGACGGATGGAGAATGGAAGGTGCTGGAGCCGTTGCTGCCTCGCGCCAAAGCGCTGGGACGGCCTCGGACGACGGCATTGCGCGAGGTGGTGAACGCGATCCTCTACCTACTGCGTAGCGGCTGTCCATGGCGCATGCTGCCCCGGGACTTCCCGCCACGCTCGACGGTGCAGCGCTACTTTTATCTCTGGCGGGACGACGGCACCTGGTCCGAGGTCAACCGGCAACTGCTGGTCGCGGCGCGCGAGGCCGAGGGCCGCGCGGCCGGCCCGTCGGCCGGTATCATCGACAGTCAGAGCGTAAAAACCACGGAAAGCGGCGGTATCCGGGGCTTCGACGCCGGAAAGAAAGTCAAGGGCCGCAAGCGTCACATCCTCACCGACACCGGCGGCCTGCTGGTCGCGGTCGTGGTCCACGGCGCCGAGATCCAGGACCGCGACGGCGCGCCGGCGGTGTTCGCCGCCATCCCCCGCCACTTTCCCCGCCTGCGCCACGTCTTCGCCGACGGCGCCTATGCCGGGCCCAAGCTCGAGGGCGCACTGAAGCGGATCGGCCGCTGGTCGCTGGAGATCGTCAACCGTCCCGCGGGCGTGAAGGGCTTCCAACTCCTGCCCCGCCGATGGGTCGTCGAGCGCACGCTCGCCTGGCTCAATCGAAACCGGCGGCTGGCCAAGGACTTCGAGACGGCCATCGAGACCGCCGAGGCCTGGATCTTCCTCGCCAGCATCCAACTCCTCACGCGCCGTCTCGCAAGAGCCTGAAAACACTCGATTCATTTCGAGTCGGACTCTTAGACTCGCGTCGACATCGACTTGGCCCGCCGGCCGATCCGAGGCGAGGCGGCCGACATGCCCTTTCCCATCCACGGAATCGACGAGGAGTCGTGTCCATGAGCGAGAGAACCGCCGATCCGTCGCCGGCGCGGCCCGACACCGTGCGCCTGCAGCGCCTGGCCAAGGGGTTCTGGGAATCGGCGGTGCTGATGGCCGGCGTCGAGCTGGGCCTGTTCACCGCCCTCGCGCGCGGCGGCGATACGATCGCGGCGGCGGCCCGGGCGATCGGTGTCTCCGAATTGAACGCGGATCGCCTGCTGACGGCGGCGCGCGCGCTCGAGCTGGTGGAGCTGGACGGCGACCGATTCGCCAATGCGCCCGACGTCGCCCGCTTCCTGGTCGAGAGCGAGGCGAGCTACGCGGGTCCCTGGATGCTCTTCTCGAAGCCGCACTGGGCCGAATGGGGCCGGCTGGCCGAACATCTCAAGGCCGGCGGACCGGCCAAGCGGCTCGGCATGTACGAGGAGGACTTCACGGTCGAGCGGGCGCGACGCTATCACGAGGCGACCTACTCGATCGGCATGGGCGCGGGACGGCGCTTCTGCCGCCAGGTCGACCTTTCCCGTCGATCCCACCTGATCGACATCGGCGGCGGCTCGGGCTGCTATTGCATCGTCGCCGCCAATACCTGGCCCCGGCTCCGCGCGACCGTGCTGGATCTGCCGCCGGTGGTCGAGGTGACTGGCGAATTCGTCGCCGGGCACGGACTTTCGGCGCGAATCGCCGCCGAAGCCTGCGATTTCACCGCCGACCCGTTCCCGAAAGCCGACGCCGCGATCATGGCCAGCAACCTGCCGCAATACAACGCCGACATCACCCAGCACGTGGTCGACAAGGTCTTTGCCACGCTCGAGCCCGGCGGCGAGTTCCATCTCATCGGCGAGATGCTGGACGACGACCGGGCCGGCCCGCTGGCGCCGGCACTCTGGGGCTTGAGCGAGGCGATCAGCGGAAGTACGGGCCGCGCCCACGCGATCGGGGAATGCCGGACCTATTTCGCCAACGCCGGTTTCGAGCGGATAAGCGCCCGCGAATTCGTGCCGGGTACCCTGACCCGGGTCAGCGGTTTCAAGCCCGATTGACGGCCTTTCCAGAACGAGGGAATGAGGCACGACGCATTTCCCGTTCCATATTTCACCGTTTTCGGCGATGATTGCGAGCTAAAGCACATCCGAATCGGAAATTGGAGGGGCGGCCAGGGATGAGCTTGGGGATCACGAAGCGGGTGGCCTTGGCCTTCGGCATCCTGCTGTTCCTGTTCTTCAGCACCAGCGCGATCTCCTAATCTGCTGACCAACCGGATCAAGGACGACGTGCTGGCCATCGTCGGCCCCGACAGCCCGCAGCAGGAGCGTGTGCTCGAGTTTCGCTACCGGCTGCTGGAGAGCGCCGTCCAACTCGGCACGCGCTTTGCCCGTCGGGAAGAGCCTGGCCGCGGGGAGTTCTCGGTCGTCGCCTGGCTCGCCGACTTCGACGCCAACGTCACCGGCTTCGCCGACTCCACCGGTGGCCGGCTGGACCGCGAGCAGGGCGGCACGATTCGGGAACGGCTCGGGCGTATTCGCGCAATCGGCCGGCGCGCCTTCGATCTCGAGGCAGAGACGGCAAAGGCGAGCGAGGCGCTGGACGACGTGGTCGGCGAGGCGACGCGGCTCATCGATCGCGTCCTGCTCGGCGGCGGCGCCGGTTCCGACGAACAGGTCTTCGACCTGCGTAACACGGCCCGCGAGGCAAAATTCTGGCTCGCCGACCTTCCGGTCGCGGTGCGCCAGTACATGTCCGATGCCGCTCCGGCGCACCGGGAGACGCTCCGGCGCGCGGCCGTGGTTTTCGCGCGCCTCGGCGCGGCCCTCGAGGAACGGGCCGAAGGCGACGCGGCCGGTTGGAAACGCTCGAGCGGAGGCCGCGAACGGTTGGAAACGCTCGAGCGGACGCTGGGCGGGCCTCGGCGGAAGTGGCGATGACGCTCGCCGAACGCCGCGCCACGGGTATCAAGGACTTCGAAAACGGGGTGGGTGAGATCCTGCGTCGCCTCGAGTTCGAAATCATGGACCGCATTCGCGCGCGGAAGACCGGCGCCGAGGCGGGCTTGGCCCGATCGACCTACGAGGTGATCATCTACCTCTGCGTGATGACCGGATTTGGCGGCATGATGGGGGCGGGCACGGCGTTCGTGCTGATTCGCGGCATCGTCCGACCGATCATGGCACTGATGAACGGCGCGGAGGCGATCGGCGGCGGCCAGCTCGACTTCCGCATCGACGTCCAAGGCGACGACGAACTGGCCAGGCTGGCGCGCTCCTTCAATCGCATGGCCGAAAACCGACAGCGGAGCGAGGAGGCGCTTCGCACCATGGCGCACCAGGACGCCCTGACCGGCCTGCCAAATCGCAAACTGTTCCAGGACCGGCTGCTCGAAGCCGTGCGGCAGGCCGAGCGGATCGACCGCCAGGTCGCGGTCCTGTTGCTCGACCTCGACCATTTCAAGGATGTCAATGACACGCTCGGCCATCCGGCGGGCGATGCGCTGCTGGTCCAGGTATCGCAGCGGCTGATCGATTGCGTCCGCCGCTCCGATACGGTGGCGCGGCTCGGCGGCGACGAGTTCGCCATCATTCAGACCAATCTGGACGGGGTCGAGGGCATCGAGGTGCTGGCCCAACGCATCATCGACCGCCTCTCGAAGCCCTTCAGTCTCGAAGGCGAGCGGGTCTACACCGGCTGCTCCATCGGCATCACGCTCTTCCCGCATGATGGCATGGACACCGACAAGCTGGTGAAGAACGCCGACTTGGCGCTGTATCGGGCCAAGCAGGAAGGTCGGAACAAGTACCAGCTCTACGATTCCGAAATGAACGCCGAGGTCAGCGAGCGCAAGTCCCTGGAGCACGATCTCCGCCGCGCGATCGAGAACAACGATCTGTTCCTCGCCTACCAGCCCCGCGTCCACCTGGAAACGGGCGAGATCACCGGCCTCGAGGCCCTGGTACGTTGGCAGCACCCGGAGCGCGGTCTGGTACCGCCTTCGGAGTTCATCCCCGTCGCCGAACAGGTGGGTCTGATCACCAGCCTGACCGATCTGGTCCTTCGACGTGTCTGCCGGCAGATGCGCTCCTGGAACGAAGCGGGCCATCCCGGGTTCCGAGTCTCGATCAACCTCTCGCCGGCGGACTTAAAGCGCGACGGCTTCATCACCACGGTCATGTCCCTGCTGCGCTCGACCGGGGTCGACGCGAAGTGGATAGAGTTCGAGATTACCGAGGGCCTGCTGATGTCGACGGACGAGCGGGCGACTCGGATCCTCGACGAGCTGCTCGGTCTGGGCTTTCGCCTCTCCATCGACGATTTCGGCACTGGCTATTGCTCGATGGCCTACCTGCAGAGGTTCTCGGTCCACGGCCTGAAGATCGACCAAATCTTCATCCGCGGCCTCGGCCAGGACAAGGACAGCACCGCGATTACCAACGCGATCATCCACTTGGCGCACGATCTCGGCCTCGAGGTGATCGCCGAGTGCGTCGAGACCGAGACCCAGGCGGCCCTCCTCCGCGAGCTGGGCTGCAACGAGGCCCAGGGCCACCTGTTCAGCCCGCCGCTCGATTCCAAGGCGGCCATCTCCTTCATCACTGCCCACCGGGAGGCCCCCGTTCAGGCCGCGGGCGACGACTGAGGCCCAGCCAGGTCTAGCTAGCCCGCGTCAGGAGGCCTCGGGTGTCAGCGTCTCCTGGAAGCGGATCGGGCGGCCATGGGCCGAGCCTTGCGGTTCGCCATCCCGCATGACGACGCGGCCCCGGATCACGGTCATCATCGGCCACCCGGTGACCTCGCGTCCCTCGAAGGGGGACCAGCCGCAGCGCGAGGCGAGCCAACCGGATTCGATGACTCGCCTGGCGGCGAGATCCACCAAGGTGTAATCGGCATCGTAGCCGACCGCCAGGCGGCCTTTTCCGGCGATCTGGAGGAGACGGCCCGCGCCGGCGCTGGTGAGGTCGACCAGCCGCGACAGTGTCAGCCGCCCGGCGTTCACGTGATCGAGCAGCAGCGGCAGCAGAGTCTGTACCCCGGGCATGCCGGAGGGACTGTTCGGATAGGGGACCGCTTTCTCCTCGCCCGTGTGCGGTGCGTGGTCGGAGCCGACGACGTCGACAATTCCCCGTTGGATGCCGCGCCATAGCCCGTCCCGCTCCCCCTGGTCGCGGATCGGCGGATTCATCTGCGCGAAATTGCCGAGACGGTCGTAGCACTCCGGCCCCGCCAAGGTCAGGTGCTGCGGCGTGACCTCGACCGTGGCGACGTCCTTGTGCTGGGCGAGGAAGTCGATTTCGGCGGCGGTGGTGATGTGCAGTACGTGCACCCGCTTGCCGTGGCGCCGGGCCAGCGCGACGATCCGCTCCGTCGCCCGCAGGGCGGAGGTCGGATCGCGCCATTCGGGGTGGGCATGGGCGCTGGTCGCGGCCTCCGCGATGTGGCGGCGCTCCTGCATTCGGAACTCGTCCTCGGCATGCACGGCGCAGCGCCGCTTGATGCTCGCCAGCACCCGGCTCAGCGTTTCGTCGTCGGCCACCAGCAGATCGCCGGTCGAGGCGCCCATGAAGATCTTGACCCCGGCCGCGCCCGGCAGGCGCTCCAGTTCGTCCAGATGGTCCGCGTTCTCCGCCGTGGCGCCGACATAGAAGGCATGGTCGCACCACATCCGATTGAGCGCCCGGGCCAGCTTGTCCGCCAGCGCTTCCGGCGTGCTGGTCGTCGGCCGGGTGTTCGGCATCTCGAAGACCGCCGCGACGCCGCCCATCACGGCGGCGCGGCTGCCCGACTCCAGGTCTTCCTTGCCGTCCAAACCCGGCTCGCGGAAGTGTACCTGGGTGTCGATCACGCCCGGCAACAGGTGCAGGCCGGTGGCGTCGATCTCCTGGCCGGCGGAGGCCTGGCCGAGGTCGCCGATCATGATGGTCTTGCCGCCCTGGGCGCCGACGTCGGCGGTGGCTTGCCCATCGTGGTTGACCACGGTGGCGCCCCGGATGATCAGATCGTAGTGGCTCATGGCTTCAAGTCCCCGACTGCGCCGCGCGATTTTCCCGCAGCGTCTTTTCCGCCTCGTTGCGCTGGGCCGTCTCCTGAAACTCCCGGTCGTCGGGCGACGACAGATTCTACTCCCATCGGGCCAATGCCCGGTTCATGCCCTCGTTATCGGTCACCACGCGGGCGATCGACATCAGGGTGCAGGTGAAGAGGCGGCAATGCTCGGGCCGGCTGTCGTGGCGCTCGCACCATCCCGCGTCGTCGAGGTGGATGCAGGCGCCGTCGGCCCGCTTGGGCACTTCGCTGCCGTCGTCCTCGAAGATCGGCACGCCCGAGCGGCAACAGGCGGAGCAATCGCCGCAGGGAACGGCGACCTCGCCGGCCTCGAGCGCGCGACGCAGGCTGCGCCAGTGGGTAAGCGGAGAGCCGCCCCATTTCCGCCCCGTCTCGGGGTCGACCTCGCCGAATTTCCGCGTCTTCACGACGGCACCGCCCTCAGGCGCCCTCGAAGGCCATCAGCGTTCGCACGGGCACGCCCGCGGCCTCGATCCGGCCGCCGCCGCCGAGTTCCGGCAGGTCGATGACGAAGCTGGCAGCCACCACCTCGCCGCCGGCCTCACGCACCAGGCGGATCGCCGCCAGGGCGGTGCCGCCGGTGGCGATCAGGTCGTCGACCAGCAGGATGCGGTCGCCCGGCGTCATGCAATCGACATGCACTTCCACTTGGTCGGTGCCGTATTCGAGCTCGTATTCGACGCTAATCGTCTGCCAGGGCAGCTTGCCCTTCTTGCGGATCGGGATGAAGCCGACCGAGAGCTGGTGCGCCACGGCACCGCCCAGGATGAAGCCGCGCGCCTCGATTCCCGCGACCTTGTTGATCGAGAGGCCGGCGAAGGGCTGCACCAGTTCGTCCACGGCGCGGCGAAATCCCTTGGGGTCCTGCAGCAGCGTGGTGATGTCGCGGAACTGGATGCCGGGTTCGGGATAATCCGGAATCGTCCTGATCAGGGATTTGAGATCCATGCGTGCCGCCCTTCCCCTTCACCCGTCGACAACACGGCCCGCCACCGCGTCGAGTTTCGCCAACAGGGCCGGATCGCGTGCCTCGGGCGCGGTGATGAGCGCGGATTCAAGGGCCCGGTCGCAGCCTTGCGGACAGACATCCGGCCGGTCCGCCATGGCCGGCGCGGCGCCGCGGACCAGACGCCGGGCCTTCTCGGCATTGGCCACCAGCACCTCGATAATGGTCTGGACCTCGACCGCGTCGTGGTCGGGATGCCAGCAGTCGTAATCGGTCACCATGGCGACGGTGGCGTAGCAGATTTCGGCCTCGCGCGCGAGGCGGGCCTCCGGCAGATTGGTCATGCCGATGACGTCGAGGCCCCACTGGCGGAAGAGTTTGGATTCGGCGAGGGTGGAGAACTGCGGCCCCTCGATGGCGAGATAGGCGCCGCCCCGCCGGACCGGGATGCCCTCGGCGCGGGCCGCCGCCTCGCACCAGTCGCCGAGCCGCTGGCAGACCGGGTGCGCCATGGAAACATGCGCGACCATGCCGGCGCCGAAAAAACTCCTCGCTCGGTCGAGAGTTCGGTCGACGAACTGGTCGATGACCACGAAGGTGCCGGGCGGCAGGTCCTCGCGGAACGAGCCGCAGGCGCTGAGAGAAATGATGTCCGTCACGCCGAGCCGCTTCATCGCGTCGATGTTGGCCCGGTAATTGATATCGCTCGGCGAATGGCGATGACCTCGCCCGTGGCGCGGCAGGAAGACCATCTCGATCTCGCCCAACCTGCCCCTGAGCAGCGCATCCGACGGCGTGCCCCAGGGCGTCTCCACGGTTTCCCATCGAAGATCGATCAGGGCCTCGATTTCGTAAAGACCGCTGCCGCCGATCACGCCGAGCACGGGACATCGTCCCTCATTGACCATTACGCTCTTCCTTTCACTCGCACGAGGCGGCCGGCGATTGTGGCGCGAGTGGCGATGGCGATCAACGGCGCCGGAGCGTTTTCGAAGCGAGGTAACAAATCTTGAATGGTTGGCGTTAAACTGTTAGCGGAATAGTCGTGGCCGGATAGGTTTCGACTCGCGGCCCAGGCGATGGCCGAACGACGGAGAGTGCCGCGAGAGGCAGATAATGAGCACCGTCGAGGAAGCACTGACGATTCTGGTCCGCGATTCGTGCCCCGGCGATGCTCCGCGCCGTGCGTGCGAAGCCCTGGCGATCGGCCTGGGGCACCGCTGGGTCGGCGTCTGCCGCTTGACCGATCCGGGCCACGCCCAGGTCCTGGCCTCCTGGCGCGACGGCGCGCCGGGCGAGATATTCGCCTTCCCGCTGGAAGAGGACCCCGGGGCCCCCGGGGTCCCAGCGGGCCCCGGGTTCGCGTTCACCCGCATGGTGCCGATTTCCGGACCGGATGGCGGGGCGACTGGTCTCGTTTGGCTCGCCCATGACGAACCGATCGCGCCGAGCGCGGCGGAGGAGGCCTTGCTGACGCTCGTCGCTCAACGGCTGAGCGGGGATCTGGTCGAGGGCCCAGGCGACACGATCTCCGGCGAAGCCGAAGCCGAGTGTCATGCGCGCGAGGTGGACGAGTTGCTGTCGACGGCGATCGACAGCCTGACCGAAACGATCGTCATCTACGACGCCGAGGAACGCTTACGGTGCTTCAACAAAAGTTTCCGGGAACTCAATCGCGAGTTTCCCGAACTCGCGCGTGTCGGCCTGACGGCCGAGGACTATCACAGGATCGGACTGGAGCGCGGCGTCTATCTCGACGCGATCGGATGCGAGGAAAGGTGGCTGACGACGCGCATGGCACGCTTCCGCGACCCCGGTGAAACCTTCGAGATCCAGCGTAGCAACGGCTCCCGCATCCTGGTACGCGACCATCGCCTGCCGAACGGCGGCACCGCCACGACGTCGATGGACGTCTCCCGCTTGCGCGGCGCGCAGGCGCGGCTTCACGATGCGATCGAGGCCTTGGACCAGGGTTTTCTTCTTTTCGGTCCCGACGATCGCCTCGTCCTGCGCAACGAAAGGATGGCGGAAATCGCACCCGACGTTCAGGGCCTGTTGCAACCGGGTATTCACGTCGACGAGTTGTTCGAGGCGGCGAGCGAGAATCGCCGACTGGCGGATGACGAATCGCCTACCCGATGGCTGGAGCGGCGCCGCGCCTTTTATCGCCAGGCGCGCGGGACGTTCGAACAGCGCCATGCCGACGGCCTCTGGATCCGGATTGAAGGGCGCCGCACCAGCGAGGGTGGGGTGGTGGAACTTCACAGTGACATCACCAATCGTCGCCGGGCGGAAGAATTGCTTTTGCTGCGCGAGCAGCAGCTCGCCGAGGCTCAGGATCTGGGGCTGCTCGGCCACTGGTCGTGGGACGCGGCGGCGGATCGGCTGGATGCGTCCAGCGAATTCCATCGCATTCTCGGTCGCGCGGAAGGCGACACAAGGCGTTTCGGTGATTTTCTCGATGCGATCCATGAAGAGGATCGCGCCTCCTTCCTCGCCCTTCGCGATGTCGCCTCACTCGGCCCGGAGGGCTTTCGCGGCAGCCTCGGGGTGCGGCGACCGGACGGCGAAGCGCGCTATTTGGAGGTGGCCGTCCGTGCCCGCGTCGGCATCGGGGGCGAAGCACCGGGACTGCTCGGCGTGGTGCAGGATGTCACGGAACGGCGCGAGATCGACCAGGCGTTGGCGGACAGCGAGCGGCGCTACCGGCAGATATTCGATTTCGTTCCCTTCGCCCTCTATGTCCATGACGGCGACATCATCTTGCAGGCGAACCCCATGGCGGCGGAAATCCACGGCTACGAGTCGCCGGCCGAGATGATGGGGACCAGTATCCGCGATCATATCCATCCCGACGACCTGCCCCGCTTCGACCAACGCTCGGGAGACCTCCGGCGGCGAGAAGGCCAGCTCCCCTTCGTCGAGTATCGCCGCGTGCGTCCCGATGGCGGTATCGTCGTCGTCGAGCAGTCGGGTACGGCGTTCCCCTGGCGGGGCGAGCAGCAGATCCTCGCCGTCGACCGCGACGTGACGCGCGAGCGGGCGGTCGAGGAACAACTGCGCCAGGCGCAGAAGATGGAGGCGATCGGCCAGCTTACGGGTGGCATCGCACACGACTTCAACAACCTGCTGTCCGTTATCCAGGGCAACATCCTGTTTTTGCGGCGTCAACTGGAAGAGGGTGATCCGAGGCTCGAATTGACCCGGCCGGTCATCCGCGCGGTCCAGCGTGGCGCCTCCCTCACCCACCGGCTTCTCGCCTTCGCCCGCCAACAGCCGCTGGACATCCGGCCCGTCGACGTCAACGCCCTGCTGATCGGCCTGGAGGAGTTGCTGCGCCGCACCTTCCAAGATGATATTGCGATCGAGCTGTCGCTTGCCGAGGATCTCTGGATCTCGATGGCCGACGCCGTACAGCTGGAGCAGGCGATACTCAACCTGGCGAACAATGCCCGAGACGCGATGCCGGCCGGCGGCAAGCTCATCCTCGAGACGCGGAACATCGCCATTCGCGCCGAGGATCGTATCCTGCCGGAGGAAATGGCGTCCGGCGACTATATCGTCATCGCCATCACCGACACCGGCACCGGCATCGCGGCCGAGCAGGTGGAACGGGTCTTCGAGCCCTTCTACACCACCAAGGAGGTGGGCAAGGGCACCGGCCTCGGTCTCTCCATGGTATTCGGCTTCGCCAAGCAGTCGCGCGGCCATATCGGCGTCTATTCGGAAGCCGGCATCGGCACCACGATGCGGCTCTATCTGCCGCGCGCGGCGGCGACGGCGAGCGCGTTGCCGGAGCCTCCGGCGCCGGCCGCAACGAGGCCATCGATCGCCGGCAGCGAGCGTATTCTCCTTGTCGAGGACGATGCGGACGTCCGGCGCATGACGAAAACCTTGCTTCAGGACCTCGGCTATCGCGTGACATCGGTCCGAAGCGGGCCCGCCGCGAGCGAGTTACTGAGCGCGGATCGGAATTTCGATCTGCTGGTCGCGGACGTGATGTTGCCGGATGGCATGAACGGTCCCGCCACCGCCGCCCAGGCCCGCGAGTTGGTTCCGGGCCTCAGGGTGGTCTACATATCCGGCTTTGCCGATGAATCGCGGGACCCGATCGGCCCTCTCGGCGCCGAGGCCAAGCTCCTGGCGAAGCCGTTCCTGCCGGAAGATCTGGGCGCCATGGTGCGCGCGGCGCTCGACGAGTAATTATCAATCGCCATAAACGGCGATTCCTCGGCCGCTTGGAACAATGATCACCGGGTCGGCCATGAGAGTTTCACGCCTCGTCGATCCGATGGCGTTCGATCATTTCCTCGTCGAGGCGCATCCCGAAACCGGGCCGCTCGGAAAGCGCGAGCCTGCCGTCCCTCGGCCGGGGCGCATCCAGGTCGAGACGGTCCCAGACCGGGTCGCGCTCCGGGTCGGAGAAGCATTCGACGCAGATGGCGTTCGGAGTCGAAGCCAACAGATGCAGCGCGATCTGCGGCTCCTCGTGGTGGGTCATCGCGACATTGGCCAGACGACAGAGCGCCGCCGCGTCGGCCCAGGCACTGATGCCACCGGCCTCGGACGCGTCGAAATTGACCACGTCGACGGCGCCCGCGTCGATCAGGCGGCGGACGCCGTGCGGGCTGATCTCGCTCTGCCCGGCGTTGATCGGAATGGACGTTTCGGCGCGTACGTCGGCCATCGCGGCAACATCGTCGAACCAATGGCAGGGCTCCTCGAACCAGGCGATGTCGAGCGGCTCTATCAGACGGGCGAAGCGAATGGCCTCGCGGCGGCCCCACGCGCGATTGGCATCGACCGCGAGCATGAAGTCCGGCCCGGCCGCCTCGCGGCAGGCGACGACCCGCTCGGCATCCTCGTCCGGGGTGAGCCCACCGACCTTGACCTTGCAGCCGCCCATGTTCCGCGCCCGCAGCATCTTCATTTCCGCCCCCAGATCGTCAAGCGTCTTGCCCTCCTCGTAATAGCCGCCGATGGAGACGATTGGGAGTTCGTCGCGCGCGCCTCCGAGCAGGCGGGCGACAGTGACGCCGTGCAGCCGGCCGATGGCGTCCCACACGGCGGTATCGAGACAGGCGATCGCCTCCAGCAGGTGCTTGGGCGCCATGGCCGCACCCGGCACCAGATCCCAGAGCCGTTGGTGCAGCCGCCGCCAGTCACCGACATCCGCGCCGACGACCAGGGGCGCCAGCTCCTCGGCCACCAATCGCGCGACCTCGGGACCATGGCTCCGGTTGTCCCCGTTGTAGACCTCGGCCCGGGTGCCGTCGGCAAGATGAAGGCGGGTAACGACGGTGCAGCGGGTCGACATTGCATATACGCTGCCATCGAAAGTCCTGGATAGCGGCACTCGTATCGGTATGGCTTCCACTGACGCGATCCGCATTTTCAGACCTCCTCGGGTTATCATGGCGGAGAAGCAGGATAACCCGACCTGGGCCCCGAACAAGCCGCCCCATGGCGTCCCGGGTTGCCGGCCGACGGCGGAAAAACCGGCGTCCGTTAACACTTCTCTGAGATTCCCTTCTTAAAGTAGCGTCAACAACGGCCTCCGTGCGACGGGACCGCGCGACATTCACGGCATGTGGGCCAGGGAACAGCGACGCCATGCATCGAATCAAAAAACTGAAGCGAGCCATCAACCTCGCCAGAGACGCGCTCAAGATCATGGACGAGCATGATATCCCGCCGACGCCGGCCAACTTCCTCGTCTGGTACGAATACTGTCGCGGCGGCCAGCAGCAGCTCAAAAAGGCGCTGGATTTACTGATTTCCGACAAGTCGCCCTTCACGCTGGAGCGAAACGAGGAGATCCACGCCCGGTTCTTCGTCGCCACCGACGAGGGAGTGGAGATCGCCGACGCCGGGGCGGCGTTGCAACGCCAAATCAACAGCGTCATTCGAAGCATCGAGCAGGCGAAGACGGATACCGGTGACTACGGTCGGAAGCTCATCGGCTACTCGAGCGATCTCGGCGACCTGGCGTCGGAGCCGATATATACGCTCGTCGGCGAAATGCGGCGCGATACGGAAGCCATGGCGGAGAGGAGCCGCGCGCTCGAGGAGGAACTGGCGGCGGCGACGCTGGAAATCGAGGAGCTGAGGAAAAATCTCAGCCAGGTGAGACAAGAGGCGATGACGGACGCGCTGACCGGCCTCGCCAATCGCCAGGGCTTCGATCGGCGTTTGCGCGAGATGGCCGCGCGAGCGATGGAGGACGATGGCGACCTGTCGCTCTTCCTCCTCGACATCGACCACTTTAAGGTCTTCAACGACACCTATGGCCATTCCGTGGGCGACTCGGTTCTGCGCGTCGTCGGCCGCACGCTGATGGACGGCGTCAAGGGCCAGGACCTTCCGGCCCGATACGGTGGCGAGGAGTTCGCGGTGATCCTGCCGAACACACCTCTCCCGGCGGCGCTGATCGTCGCGGAGCAGCTCCGCGAACGCGTGGCCCGCGCGGAGCTGAAGGAAACCAGGTCGGGCAAGAGCTTCGGCGGCATCACGCTCTCGGCCGGCGTCGCGACATACCGCCTCGGCGAAGCGTTGAGCAATCTGGTCGATCGGGCCGATGCCGGCCTCTACCGGGCCAAGGAAACGGGGCGCAACCGCGTGGTCGGCGAGAACGATCTGCCCGAAGCGTCGCTGGAGGCGACCGGCTGAGGCGAAATCGACCCGTCCCCCCCCCCCCCCCCCCCGAGCCATCGCCCCTGGACAACCAACGGCCTGTCGGGGACGATACCGCTCGCCCGGACGCCGGACGGCGTTCAGGGCCAGAAATTCCGGGGAGACAGGACGATGACATTGGATTTGTTGATTGAGAACGGCACCGTGGTTGACGGCTCGGGCCTGCCGCGCTATCGGGCCGACGTCGGTATCAAGGGCGGGCGGATCGTAGAAATCGGGCGCATTCGCATACCCGCCGAAAAGACGCTGGATGCGGACGGCATGATCGTCGCCCCCGGATTCATCGACGGCCACACCCACATGGACGCCCAGGTCGCCTGGGACCCGCTGGGGAGTTGCTCGTGCTGGCATGGCGTGACCAGCGTGGTGATGGGGAACTGCGGCTTCGCCCTCGCCCCCTGCCCGCCCGATCAGCGCGAATGGTTCGCCCGCTGCCTGGAGGCGGTGGAGGACATCCCGACCGAGGCCATGATGGCCGGCATCGATTGGACCTGGGAGACTTTCCCGGAATACCTCGCCAAGGTCGAGGGCCTGCCGAAGGGCATCAACTACGGCGCCTATATCGGCCACTCCGCGCTCCGCATGTATGCGATGGGGGAACGGGCGCTGAGCGAGACGGCGACGGAAGACGACTTGGCCGTCATGGGCAATGCCGTCGCCGAAGCCATCAAGGCCGGCGCCATGGGTTTCTCCACCTCGCGCGCCACGACCCACGTCACGCCCGACCAGACACCGGTCGCCAGCCGCATCGCCGACTGGCGCGAGCTGGCCCACCTGGTAAACCAGATGGCGGAACTGAACGCCGGCATCTTCCAGATCGGCCCCGACGTCTCGGGCGGCGAGGCGCAGAGAAAGTTCCTGGCCGAGTTGCAGAAGGTCGCGCTCGACAGCGGCCGGCCGATCATGTTCGGCACCATCTCGACCGAACAGGGGATCGAGCCGAACCATTGGCAATACCAGCTCGACTATATGGACGATACGGTGGCCAAGGGTGGCCGCATGTATGGCCAGACGACGACGCGCTCGATCAACGCGCTCTTCACCATGAAATCGTATCTGCCCTTCGACGTGCTGCCGGGGTGGAAAAAAATTCGCGAGCTGCCGTTGGAGGAACAGAAGCGCCGCTTCGCCGATCCGGAGACGCGCGGCCGGCTGGTGGCCGAAGAGGCGACGATGCGTTCGAAGGACGCCGGCGAGTTCCAGGGCGGCGGCGCCGCGACCACCAATCCGGCCAAGCCCGACTATTCCCGGCTCGAGGCCATGATCGACACCAAATGGGAGGATCCCTCGATTCTGGATCTTTCGAAATCGCGCAACCAGCATCCCGTCGAGGTGATGATCGACCTGATGCTCGAGAACGAGGATCAGGTCTTCGTGCAGCCGATCGTCAACGACAAGCCGGCCGACGTGCTGGGCATGCTGCGCCATCCGCGCACGCTGGCCACCTTCTCCGATTCTGGCGCGCATGTCTGCCAGGAGATGGGCGCCTCGCTGCAGACCCATATGCTGAGCTACTGGGTCCGCGACAAGCAGGCCTTCGGCCTGGAGGAAGCGGTGCGGATGCTGAGCTTCGACAACGCGTCGGCCTGGGAGCTGGAGGGCCGCGGCCTAATCCGCACCGGCTATGCCGCCGACATCGTCGTCTTCGACGAGGCGGGCGTGAAGCCCCGGCTGCCGACGGTGGAGAGCGACCTTCCCGGCGGCGCCCGTCGCCTGGTGCAGAAGGCCGACGGCATCGCCTGGACAGTGGTCGGCGGCGAGGTGACGATGGCCGGCGGCGAGGCCACCGGGGCGACGCCGGGGGTGATGTTGAAGGGCCCGCTGGCGGCGAGCGCCTGAGGTTCTCGGCATAGGCGCCCATGCCGGGTTGCGATGAGTTCAACTCAACGCAACCCGGTGAGCGCGGGCAATCGGAGCGAAGCAGCGTCGTGATCGCGATGCCGATCCGCGCCAGATATAATCGAGGGCTGTCGTTCTGCGTTCATGCGCTCCGATGCGTCGCGGAAAGCAAGTTTAATATTAGGTGCCTTGCTATTTGATGATGCAATGCTTGGCGAAGTCCTTGGCCTCGTTAACGGTCCACTCGCCTTTCTCCTTTTCTTTCATGTCATTACACCACTCATCACTACCCACCTCGGGCGAGCATGCGGCAACGACGATGAGGGTCGCGGCAACGACCATGATTCTGGCTATGTCGCTAACTTTCATATCGGCCTCCATTGAATTACTAGAGCAATCTGCATCAACCGACACCCCGGTACGACCGCCGACTCCCCGCATGAAGGTAGCCGTTCCCGGAACGCGTCAAATTATGTGTTCAGCCCCGCCAGCGGCTTTCGGCGTAGGCGGGAATATCCTTCATGCGCGCCACCAAGTCGACCAGCGATGGATAGCCCCCGCCCTCCATCTGGTAGGGGGCGGAGGCCTTGATGAACTGGTAGGCGATGGCGGCGTCGATATCGGCGAGCGTCATGGCGTCGTCCGCCAGCCATTCGCCACCGGCAGCAGCCGCCTCCAGTGCCGCCAAGGCCGAGGCGGACTGGCCGTCGACCCGCTCGACCCAGCCCTGGTAGATCTTGTCCTCGGGCCGGCGGTTGCGCTCGTAGGAGGAGGAGACGCCCTTTTCCATGGCGCCGGTGGCGATCGCCGAGAGGTTGCGCACCCGCCGGCGCGCCGCGCCCGATGGCGGCATCAGGCCGTTCGCTGGCCCCGCCTCCTCCAGCAGATGCTCGATGATCGCCTGGCTGTCGACGATGGTCTCGCCGTCGTCCAGGATCAGCGCCGGCACCCGGCCGACAGGGTTCTTCTCCAGGATCGCCTCCAGATCGTCGGCGGTGGAGAGCTGGAGTTCCTCGTAGTCGCGGCCCAGCAACTTCAGCACCACCGCGGTGCGGCGGACGAAGGGCGAAACGGTGCGGCCAACCAAGATCATCTCTTGTCTCCCGGAGTTCAAATTCAATCAGCGAGGCGATAGACGCGCTCGGCGGTGTCGTGGAACAGGCGGGCCTTCTCCTCGGCGCTGGCGCCGGCGACCAGCCGCTTGAAGGAATTCCACAACACATTGTAGCCGCAGGACACCATGTCGACGGGGAAATTGGATTCGAACAGGCAGCGGTCCGGCCCAAAAGCTCGAATCGTATGTTCGAACCAGGGCCGCGTCGCCTCCATCAGCGCTTCGCCGGCGGGCGGCCGGTCGCGTTCGTGCCAGGCGAAGCCGTTCAGCTCCATGTTGAGGCCACCCAGTTTGGCGACGACGTTCTCCACCGCCGCGAGCTCGGTGATCCGGGCCTTCCAGTGCGGGAAGATTTCCCGTTGCTTGCCTTCGTAGGGGCCGATGCCGAGGGGGCCGCCGAAATGGTTGAGGATGATCACCGTGTCCGGAAAGGTGCTGGCGAGGTCGATCAGGTCGGGCAGCTGGGTGTGGTAGCACCAGGCCTCGAAGCTCAGCCGTCGCGGCGCCAGTTCGGCGAAGCCCTCGCGGAAAGTGGCGTCCAGCATCACGTGCTCGGGCGGATCGTTCCGTCCGTTGGGGATGTCGGGGCTTTCATGCCAGGTGCACTGGTGGCGGATGCCGCGAAAGCGCCCGCCGCCGGCGGCGATGTGGGCGTCCAGCACTTCTCCCACGGCCGCGCCCAGCGACAGATCGGCCCGGCCGACGATGCCGGCGGCGATACGGCAGGGCCCGTAGAGGCCCGAGGCGCTCATCGCCGCGACACCGTTCACGAACTCCGTCTCGCCGACGACCTCCATCGCCTTCGGCCCGTCGGCGCGGAACATGGCGCCGCACTCGACGAAGACCGTCTTGACGACGTTGTGGCCGGCATTGACGTCCTCCAGAACCTCGTCCAGCAGATAGTGGTGCGCCGCCCGCTCGTGGCGGAACTCCCAGAGGTGGTGATGGGGATCGATGATCGGCAGGTCGGGCTCCAAGCTTTCCTCGACCACCTGATCCAACCAGTCCCTGTTCGTCGATCGCGCCGCCATCCCGTGCTCTCCGTGTTTCCCGACGGGGGCGATCCTAGTGGATGCGCCGCACCGGTGAAACCGGTATAGGATCGGGCCGAATTTGCATGGGAGGAACGCATGGCGTTGAAACGCATGGTGGTCGAATTCGGCATGGGCACGGACATCCGGGGCGGCGATTGCGGCAAGGCGGCGGAGCGGGCCCTGCGCGACGCGCTGTGGCACAACTCGCTGACCGTCGCGGCGGCGTTCGGCCGCTCGGCCGACGACATGGAGGTCGAGGTCAGGATCGGCGTGCCGCGTCCGGGCGAGGTCGACCCGGAGCGGATCCAGGCGGTACTGCCCCATGGGCGCGGCACCGTGCATGTCGAGGAGGGCGGCCTGGAAGTGCCGAACGCCACCGGCACCGACGTCACGATCATCGCCAACGCCGCCGCCATCGTCCGTCTCGACATCAAGGAGGGCACATGATGGAGGGAAAGCGGATCATCCTCGAACTCGGCGCTAGCAACAATTTGCACGGCGGTGATTACACCAAGGCGGCGACCCGGGCGGTGGAGGACGCGCTCCGTCATTCCTCGCTGAGCCTCATCGCCTCGCTCGGGCTGAAAGCCGCCGAGATGCGGGTCCACGTCACCATCGGCGTCGCCAAGCCCGAGAAGGTCGACGAGGAGGCGGTGAAGGCGGCGCTGCCGCGCGGCCGGGTCGCGGTAACGGTCCAGAAGGGCGGACTCGACGTGCCGGACGAAGAAGGCCAGGGTGTGGCGATTCTGGCCAGCGCGGCGATTGCCGTTTATATCGACCTTTGATCGAAGGTGGCGAATAGGAGAAAGACCATGGCGGTCAATTATGCCGATGCCGGGGCCGAGGCGCGGCCCGAAGGGTTTTCGGATGCGGAGTGGCGGGTGCGCTGCGACCTGGCGGCGGCCTACCGGCTCTGCGCGCTCTGGGGCTGGACCGACCTCAACAACACCCATATCTCCGCCCGGGTGCCGGGCCGCAAGGACAGGTTCCTGCTGAATCCCTTCGGCCTGCTGTTCGACGAGATCACCGCCTCGTCCCTGATCGAGGTCGACCGTGACGGCAACGTCGTGACGGAGAGCGAATACGGCATGAACCTCGCCGGCTTTGTCATACACGGCGCCATACACATGGCTTGCCCGGAACTGCACTACGTCATGCATACCCACTCGCGGTTCGGCACTGCGGTCGCGATGCAGAAACAGGGCCTGCTGCCGGTCTCTCAGAAGGCGCTGACGGTGTGGGACTGGGTCGGCTATCACGACTATGAGGGCCCGGCCCTCGACGCGGACGAGCAGCCGCGCATCGTCGGCGACCTCGGTGACAAGCGCATCCTGGTCCTGCGCAACCACGGCCTGCTGACGGTCGGCGAGAGCATGGGCGAAGCCTTCGTCTGGATGTACCGCATCGAAAACGCCTGCCGCCTGCAGATCACCGCGATGACCGGCGGGGCGGCGTTGCAGCCGCTGTCGGCGGAGACCCAGGCGAACACCCGGGCGATCGGCGCCAAGATGTATGGCGCCGGCGGCAACATCCAGGTGGGTCTCGAATGGCCCGCGCTGTTGCGCCAGCTGGAACGCGCCGAGGGTACGGGATACCGGAGCTGAGCCAGCCGGTACTTCTCACCGTGGCCATGGCCACGGTGAGAAGTACGGGCTAAACCGGCAGGATGAGGGCGTTGTCGATCAGGGCGTCGTCGTAGACGCAATGGCGCTGCGACAGCAGCAGGCCGGCGCCGGTCTCGACGAAGCGATCGATGTAGCAGCCGACCTGGTGGACCCGGGCGTTGGGCTCGTCGACCAGAACCTGGGTCAAGAGGTAATTGGCGCCGGCCTCGAATCCCCCATCCACGTCGTCGCCGACCCAGGCGTTGGTGGTGAAGTGGCGCAGGTAGCGGGGCGCGTACATCGCCGTGTTCAGCAGCGCGAAGGCGCGGTCCGCCATCATCCCCCGGCCCTCGCAATAGACCAGGCCGGCGGGGAGGTTCCGTTCGTAATTCTCCCGCGCGGTAACGACGTAGAATGCGTCCTCGGTGAAGAAGTCCGGCCACTGGTTGAGATCGCCGTCGTCCAGCACCCGGGCATAGGCGGTGTTGAAATCCTCAACCGCAAGGCGTCGTCGCGCGCGCTCGCCCGCGTCCAGGCTCATGTCGCCAGGCCCATGATTTCGCGCCAGCTCCGGTACATCGCGCGGATCGCGGCCTCCGAGATGACACAGTCGGTGGCGCCCGCTTCCAGTTCCGGCTCCAACGCCACGGCGTGATGGCCGGGAAGCGAGCGCTTCATCCCGTCTTGGACGAACTTGATCGCCTCGTTGTCCTCCATGCCGAGGAAGCCAGCGGGGCCCATCAGGTTGCCCTGGCGCAGGCGGTGGCGGCGCATCGCGTCGTCGTCGCCCTGGAAGCCGAACATGGTCCAGTGCATGGCGAACTCGTGCGGGCCGCGCGGCACGATCTGGCGGATGCCCAGGGTGTTCATCTCCCGCTGCACGACGAGGTTGGGCCAGATGGTTTGCATGGTGACCGACCATTCGGAATCGAACTCGTCGACGAAGGAGACCAACTCCGGCGCCTGGAGTTCGAATCCGTCGTGGAAGGCCCGCATCTCGCCCCGCGCTTCGTCCGAGACGTGATCGACGCCCTCGCGCTTGGCCGAGGCCATGGCGCCGTGCAGGCCGCTCGGGTCGGCCAGCATTGCCGAGCGGTTGCCGGCGACGAAGAGCCCGAAAGTGACGAGGAAACTGTGCAGCAGGGTCGCGTGGTAGGGATCCTTCAGGTTCTCGTGATAGAGCTTCCAGTTCCCCGGCACGATGTTGCGGTAATAGCCTAACAATTCCAGCGGCCGACCATCGAAGGTGGCGTCGAACTCCTTGAGCATGGCATCGCCCAGGTAGTCGACGAGCGGCGGCGCGTCCTCGGAGAAAGAGGCGAAGACCACGCCGCCCCTGCGCGTGACGGCGAGCTTGCGCGGCGAGTGCGCCGCCATGTCGAAGTCCTTGGGCAATCCGCCCCGGCCCTCGAGACCCCGGCGGAACGGTACGCCGACGAGATTTCCTTTCATGTCATAGGACCATTGGTGGTAGGGGCAGATCAGCAGCTTGGCGTTGCCGCGCGCCGCGCGGCAGAACTCGCTCGCCCGATGACCGCAACGGTTGAGGAAAGCGTGCACCTCGCCCTCTTCGTCGCGCGCCACCACCACCGGCGTCGGCCCGACGAAGCTGCGGATGAAGTCGCCCGCCTCCGGAATCTCGGCCTCCAGCGCCACATAGTTCCAGCTCGCCCCATGGAAGATCCGTTCGACCTCCAGCTCGTAGATCTCGGGGTCGGTGTAGACCCAATCCGGAATCTCGAAGAGGCCGGCGTCCGGCCATTGGTAGCGGTTGGAAAGCGAGCTCATGTGGGTCTCCCGAACGCGATGGGGGCCACTATAGCGCTATACTCGCGCCATCGATCTATTCAGTGCCCGAGGGAGGGACGGCGACATGGTGATGGAACCACTGGCCAACAGCGGCAACTTTCTCCACATCTACGATTTCCGCGTGAAACCAGGCCAGGAGGCGGAGTTCATCCGCCGTTTCGAGGCCTTCGACTATTCCGACGAGAATCCGATGCACAAGTCGGCCGCCCAGGTGAAGGACGGCGTGCTCTGCCGCGACACCGAGGACCCGGGCCGCTTCTATCTGATCGCCGAATGGTCCGACATCGAGGAGCACGCGCGGATCCGCAAGCTCCTGGCCGACGTGCTCCGCCCCGACTTCATCCAGCACATCGAAGGCGGAAGCTTCGTGCCCCGCTACGCCGAGGTGGTTTCCGCCACGCCCGAGGAGATCCTGAAGCGGGCCGAGAGCGGCGCATGACGCCTCAGCCGCAGTGGGCGAGCACCGCCGCCGCCACCGCCTCGGGCGCGTCGATCTCCGCCAGGTGGCCGGCGCCCGGGAGTCGCTGGACCGTGGCCGAGGCGCCGATGGCATCGGCGAATTTCGCGGCGTAGCCCGGCGGCACCACCTGGTCCTTCTCGCCCCAGAGCACCAGGGTCGGTTGGCCGATGCGCGGCAGGCGGGAGAGCAATCCGGTGTCCGAGAGCGGCCAGAAGATCCGGGCGCCCGCCTCGTTGGCGCGGATGGTCAGGATCTGCCACTCGGATTCGTCCTCGCCCTCCGGCATCGCCATCATGGCCTCGATCTTGTCGGTATCCTCGACATAGAGCGCGCCTTGGGTGCCGGGCGCTTGCGCCCAGACGTCGGTGACGGGGTCCGCCTCGTCATAGATGCCCAAGGGCGAGATCAGCACCAGGCGGCGGACCGAGGCGGACCAGACCGCCGCCATCTCGGCGGCGAAGGAGCCGCCGACCGAGACGCCGACCAGGTCGGCGCCGTCGAGCCCGGCGCCGTCGATCAGGTCGCGGACCGCCAGCAACCAGTCAAGGTGGCTGTCGAGGCCGTCGTGGCCGCGCCCGCCGCCCGGAAAGCCCGGGAGCGAGGGCACGATCACCCGCCGGCTCTCGGCCAATTCGTCGAGAAAGGGCGTCCAGCTCAGCAGGCCGCCGAGACCCGCGAGAAAGCCGATCCTCTCGCCCTCGCCCTTCTCCCAGACCCGGCAGGTCGTGCCCCGGATATCGACCCCGCGTTCACTCGGCCCACTCATCGCGCCCGTTCTCCGCATCATGTCCCGCTGGCTGTCGCGCCGGCCGGCGCGCCGGCATAATAGGCGGCGCGCGGAGAGGGGGAAAGGGCGCCGCCTCGTCTGCCGAAGGCGGGGAGCGCGCGGCACCGAAACAGTGACATCCAAGACATTCGATGCCCAAGGCCCCTCGAGTGCGAGAGGCCGGGTGCCTCTACGGCATGGCGCCAAGGCCTCTTTCCGGTTTCGGGGGCAGAGTTACCGTCAGCCCTTGACGCCTGCCAATGGGACTCCTAGCCAAATTCAGACATTTGATACAGAATGACGCACCGTTGCTCATCTCAATCTACGCCGTGCAGCCGTTGCGTCACATAACTGCCCTTCGACGCGGGACAATAGATCAAAATGCTGCGCAAACTCTCAGCCATCCTTTCTCGGATTGCCGGCGCTCTTCAACGCCATGCTGTTGATCACCCCACCCATTTTCCAGCCATTAGCTTCGCAAAAATATAGGCTCAATTCGTGAATTGTATGCGTCACCTTGTTACGGCGGCGGCGAGGCAGGCTCGGTCATTGGCGCCGGGGGCGAGGCCGACGAGGTGGAACCAGCTCAGGTAGTTGTCCAGATAGCGGGTGGCGATGCCGCGGCGGGGACGCAGCAAGTCCTTCAACCGGCTGTGGCGGCTGTTCACCGTCTGCACATGCAGATCGCCCCGAACCCGTTCCCCCATCGAGCGGTTGAGTGCTTCGTGGCTCACCCCGAGCGCGGCGGCGCAAGGTGGATAGCTCGCGCCACCGTCGGAGACCAGCAGGGCGTCCTTCGCGACCACCGGGTCGAGAGCAGCCGTGAGCGCCGCCGCGTCGACCCTGGGCAGCACCGCGCTCACCGTCGTCCCGCTCCGGTCCGCCGCCATGAGAACCGGCACCTGCTCGCGCGAGAGGCCGCGCTTCTTCGCCTTGCCGCCCCGCCGCCGTGCCTTGCGTCCCAGCCCGCGCGCGCCCTTCCGGCTCTCCAGGACGTAGGTCTCGTCCGCTTCCACGATCCCCTTGAGCACCTCCGAATCGCTCCGCGCCGCCGCCAGAAACCGGTGACGCCAGCGGAACGCCGTGCTCACCGCCACGTCGCAGCGCGCCGCCGAGGCCTTCACCGTCTCCCCCTCCGCCAGCGACGCCCCGAACGACAGCCAGCGTTCCTTGTGGTGCAGGCCCGACAGCGGCGTACCGGTCAGCGCGTTGAAGGTCCTGCCGCAGCCCTTGCACTGGTAGCGCCGCAGACCCCGCGCCATACCGCGCGAAACCGCCCCTTCGCTCGCGCAGTGCGGACAGCGCCGGGCCTCGTCCACACCAAGCTCGATCGCGGCCTTCGATGCCTCGCCTTCGCTCCGGCCCGACAGCACCGCGAGCGCCTCGTGCCGCTGCACGCGCGTCAGCCCGCGCGCCGCCGAAAGCCACACCTGGAAACCCTTGCCGTCCATGACCCAACCTCCTGACGTTCCGAGCATTCTATCACAAATGCATACGTTTCACGAATTGAGCCAAAATATATTCTGGACGGCGAAACACAAGACGATACGTCGTTGGGAAATTAGGAAGACAAAATCAGAGACGACAGTTGAATTGAACTCTAATGTCACATGAGGTACTACTCGCGTTCTTCGGCGGGTGAAAGGCCGAAACGTTTGCAAAGAACGTCAAGCATCGGGTGCTACACTTGCGACAATAGTACCGCGCCGGACGATGGTTCCTGCATGACGGTTTCGTAGCATGGCCAGAAAGCGACAACAGATTTTGGACCGAGCGACGGCGGGGCCGGCCCGTTGACGCCGCTCCGGGCTCTGTTTAGTCCGTCTTGTTGCCTTGCATGTACCACTCGACAAGGCGCCGCACCTGGCGCTCGGTGTAGCCGTGCTCGGTCATGCGCTCGACAAATTCGGTGTGCTTCTCGTCGGTCTCGCTGTCTTTCTTGGTGCCGAACCGTCCCGCCGAGCGTGTCGTAACGTTCTACAATCAGCGCCGCAAAGCGGAGCAATGGATCAAGGAAGGCAAGCACGCGATCAGTGGGACGCGCCTCTCCTGCCAGAAGTTCCGCAACAACGAGGTCCAGCTTCAGCTTCACGCGCTCGCCTACAACCTCGCCAACTTCATGCGCACGCTGGCCCTGCTACGGGCGATGGCGCACTGGTCGCTGACCACGCTCAGGGAGAAGCTCGTCAAGATCGGCGCCAGGATGGTCCGCCACAGCCGCTACGTCACCTTCCAGATGGCCGAGGTCGCGGTGTCGGGCCGAATGTTCGGGCAAATTCTGGCAGGTATCGTCCGGCTGCGTGCGACGCCGGCGCCGGCTTGACCCGAGCGGCGGTCGGCGGGGAGAGGAAAGCTACGGGAGACGTGTGCCTCGATGACGGGAATACTGGCCATGAGCGCGATGAGACCGCCCTCGGCGCCGATCCAGGAGGTGATTGGAGCGTTCTGCCCACGCCCATCAACCTCGGAATTGCCGTCAAGGGCCCAAATGGCTATTCTGATGGCCGGAACCGACGGTCATCCGTGGAATATCGGATTGACGCAACAGTGCTAACCTACAAGATTAGGCAAGACGTTGGAGCAGAACAAAGGCTTCGGCTGCAAAGGGGCGAAACGGTGGACGGAACTACTGCACGACTAAGACCTAGAGTCGTCGCACACATTTATTTTTCGGCGCTAATAACCGATGGGTCCGGCGGCACCAAACCTTATGGCATGCTGATCGGCTGCGCCGTTTTTGCTGCGATCGGAGTGTTCGGATTCATGCCTGCCGTGGCCGAAACGGTTTCCGAGGATTTCCAGGCTTACCCGATCCAGAGCGACACAACCGGCGTCTTCCACCCAGACGATGGTGATACCACGTTTCGGATCACGACCACCGGCAACACAGGTGCATCAGATCCTATAGTTGCAGGGGTCGGTGAGGCTCAAGCGGCTTCCGCAGGTATTGCAGAGGAAGAAACTAACAGGTTCTGGATCCTCGGCTCATCGGCCGGACAAACTAGTTTTGATGGCTTCCTCCTTATCGGCGACATCCCAGGGATTCACGGAGGGCCTGGGGCTCTTCCCGTCGGTGGACCCATCGGCGAATTCTTTTTAGGCTCTCAGCCCCGCGATCTGACTGGCGGCGTGATCAGCGCAAAGGTACGTGAGACAACGATGGCAGCGGCCAGCAAGGTTCGGTTCTTACTCACCGACGCGGATGATAATGAAGTTGTGACAGCGCAAAAACCCCTGACGGCCGCGTTCCAAACGGTCACCGTGCCCACTACCGCTTTCACAATACCACTCCAGCCTGTCGGCGAAGGGACATTTGACATCACGCGGGTTGTAAATTTGGGGTTTGAGTTCTTCACAGCACTAGGGACGGCGCCGGCTCTGAGCTTCAACGTGGATGACATCCAGATTGATGCTCCCAATGACGCGGACAGCGACAACGATGGGCTCACCGACAACGCAGAGGTAACCGTCCACGGCACCGACCCGAATAATCCCGACACCGACGGCGATGGTACAAACGACGGAGATGAAGTTGCCGCTGCTCGCGATCCCACCGTCAACGAGGCCGCCGCCATCTTGCCCATCCTCAAGATACTGCTCGACAATGGACCTTGAACCGGAGCATGAAGCAGGCGTTGACGGTGAAAATGGGTCAATAACCTCCGTTCAGCATCGACTAATGTTACCGGGAATCCCGGGGGTGGTCCGGACGGAGCGGGACATTCGCCCGTGCCCGCAATCGCGCGAAGGTCCCATGGCCACGCTCGGCGACTGGACCGGCTTCACCTTGGCGGCCTCCTGCTCGCCCGTCGCGTGGGTTCGACGCGGCGCCGGTTGGGCGAAACCGTCTCGTCAGGCCGCCAGCAGCGCCCCCACGCGTTCGAGCCCGACCGGCGCCTCGTCGAGCAGGGCGTCGAGCAGCGCGCGCTCGTCCGCGCCGGGGCCGACCGGGTCGCGCGGCGCCAGGCGATGGTTCACCACCAGGCGGGCCAACAGCATCCGCCGGGCGTCGCCCCCCTCGCGTCCGAGGCGCGCGCCCTCGCATCCCATCAGCACGGCGCTGGCGGCATGGTAGAGGGCGTTCGAGGCCTGGCGCGCCAGGGGCTCGTCGCCCTCGCGCGCGACCGTTTCCGCGAAGGCGACGGCACGCTCCAAGGTCGCCGACAGCTCGCCCCGGAATTGGCCGGGAAGCCCGGGCGCGTCGTCGAGCCTTTCCTCCAGCGCCTCGGCCAGATCGGCCTGGGCGCCCAACTTGGCGATGGCTCGGCCGGTGATGTCGAGCGCGTTGATGTTCGACGTGCCCTCCCAGAGGACGCCGGTATGGGCGTCGCGGACCAGCTTGGCGTTGCCCCAGTCCTCGATGAAGCCGTTGCCGCCGCGCACCTCCATGGCGCCGGTGGCCACGGGAATGTTGTCGCGGCAGGTGCGAAACTTGATCAGCGGCGTCAGGATGCGGATCACCCGCTGGGCGTGGCCGTCGCCCGCCTCCGCGCGGGCGAGCTGGACCGCGGCGAACAGGACCATGGAGAGCGCCTGTTCCGTCGGCACCATCAGCTTCATCAACTGGCGGCGCAGCAGCGGCTTGTCGACGACCCGCTCGCCGAAGACGCGGCGGCCCCGCGCGGCGACGAGCGCCTCGTTCAGGCAGCGGCGCATCATGCCGGCCGCCCGCGCGCCGTGGCTGAGGCGCGAGAGGTTGACCTGGTCCAGCATCTGCTTCAGGCCCGGATTGCGCCCCGGCCCCACTTCGCCCAGGGGATGGGCGAGCGCGCCCTCGAAGACGATCTCGCCAGACGCCATCGAGCGCGTGCCGAGCTTCGGCTTCAGGCAGACGATGCGGTAGGCGTTGCGCCGCCCGTCGTCGAGCCGGCGGGGGAGCGCGAAGAGACCGAGCCCGGCGGCCCCGGCGGCCGCCCCCCGGGGCCTGGCCAGCAACAGCGCCACGTCGCCATCCGCGCAGGAACAGAACCATTTCTCGCCATGGAGCCGCCAAACGCCATCCTCCAGGCGGGCCTCCAGCTCGATGTTAGCGACGTCGGAGCCGCCGGTCTTCTCGGTCATGAACTGGGCGCTCTTCAGGATCTCGCCTTCCTCCTGGCTCAGCATGCCGGGGAGGAAGCGGCGTTTGAGCGCCGCGTCGCCGTGCTTCTCGATCAGCGCCGCCGAGGTGTCGGTCACCGAGATCGGGCACATCAGGCCGAACTCGGACTGGGTGAAGAGGTATTGGAAGACGTATTTGGCGATAGGCGGCACGCGACCGGGCCAGCCGAGGACACCGGGCTTGCGGGACATGCAGTGAATGCCGAAGTCCTGGTAGCCGATCCGCTCCATCTCGCGGTAGGCGGGGTGGAATTCGATCCAGTCCTCGTCGATGCCCCGGTGGTCGCGCGCGTGCAGCACCGGCTGGTGCCGGTCGGCGAGCATGCTCAACTCGTCCAGGCGGCCGCCGGCGATCTCGCCCAGGCGGTGGAAATGCGGCGTCATGTGGGCGCGAAGATCGGGCGCCATGTAGATCTCGAGCAGGGATTTCAAGCTCTCGTCGATCTCGAAGAAGTTCAGCCCCCGGCAGTCGGGCGCGAGCCAGTCGGAGAGCGTTTCCGGGCGCTCGAGTTCCGTGATCTCGGCCACGCTCATGACATCGCCTCCCCATTTCGGTCCACCGACGGCCGGGACGGTGCCTGTTTCCGCTTGCCCGGACAAACGAAATTTTGTCATCCTTCGATTGAGAATATCGCAATCGACTGGGGTGCGCCATGGCGATAATACCCTCGATGGACAGCCTTCTAGCGTTCGAGGCCGCCGCGAGACATTTGAGTTTTCTGCATGCGTCGGTGGAATTGCACCTGACGCCTGGCGCGGTCAGCCGGCGCATTCAGACGCTGGAGGCGCTGCTGGGCACGGCGCTCTTCCTGCGCCGCCACCGCCGGGTCGCGCTGACCTGGGCGGGAGCCGCCTACTTGGCGGAAATCCGCGCGCCCATGGAGCGGATCGGCGCGGCGACGGATCGTTTGGCCGGCGGCCGGGGTGATGGTCTCCTCTCGATCCGCGCCTATCCGAGCTTCGCCATCCGCTGGTTCATGCCACGCTGGGGCCGCTTCTACGACCGTCATCCGGACCTGGACGTGCGCCTCACGACCTCGCTCGCGCCCGTCGATTTCGGCCGGGACGACTACGACCTGGCGATCCAGGTGCTGGCCGAGGGCGAAACGCCGGCGGGCCTGGTCAGCCACGAAATCGTGGCGGTGGAGACCGCGCCCGTCGCCGCCCCCGAGGTCGCGGCCCGGCTACGCCGTTTCGAGAACTTGGCCGGCGCCACCCTGCTGCATGGCGATCCGCGCCCGAGCGACTGGTCGCGCTGGCTCGCGCATGCCGGCATCGAGGGCGTCGACCCATCCGCCGGGCTCCGTCTGGAGAGTCTCAACCTGGTGATCCAGGCGGCGATCGAGGGGGTGGGCGTCGGCATCGCCATCCTGGCCCTGGTGGAAAGCGACCTCGCGGCCGGCCGTCTGGTCCGCCCCTTCGGGCCGGCGCGCCGCTCGCGCCGTTCGATGCGCCTGGTTTATCCGGCGGCGAAGGCGGCCAATCCGGCGCTCGGCGCCTTCCGCGACTGGATCTTGAGCGAGGTGGAGCCCCCCGAGGACCGATGCCCCCTATTCCGCCGCGACGCGGCCGAGTGAATCGCCGAAGCGTTCCTCCATCACCGCCTCGAACTCGAGACCCTCGGCGGCGACCCAGCTGCCGGGCCGCGCGCGGAAGGCCTCGGCCAGCCAGGGTGCGGTCGGCTCCTCGCCACGCCCCGCCAGGGCCTCGGCGCCGGCCATCACGGCGCGGAGAAAGCGGACGACGGCGGCGTCCGTCGCGGTCAGGGTTTCAGCCGTGCGATCGGCGATGCGCCCCTGGCTTTGCTGGATCATCAGATCCTGCTCGGCGAGGCCGGCGACGCCGGTGAAGCTCCGATGCTTCTGTGCCTCGCGGTCGACGAGGAAATCGTTCGCCAGGTTGGCGAAGGGCCGGTAGTCGGCGTCGACGTGCGCGATGATGCCGTGGCCGCGGTCGATCTTGGCCCGTTCTTCCGCGCCGATGTCGCGCTCCGGGTTCCAGGCGTAGGTGTACATCCAGCAGTTCTCGTCGTCGATCGGCGCCAGCGTGTAGCCGAAATAGGTCTCCCCCGGCATCGCCGAGGGGCCGGTGCCGTGCGCCGGCAGCAGGTATTGGGTGATCCGCCAATAGGTCTCGGACGGCTCGGCCGCCCGGGCGCCGCCGACGACGAAGCCGACCTCGTGCGCCAGCAGCGAGAACCTGGGCATCGGATCGCGGCGGATCCAGTCCAGGCGGCGGGCGTCCGCCGGCGCGTCGGGATTGTCGTCCGACGGCACCGCCGGCGCCGGCATGTGGAGGAAGGAGAAGTGCGACGTGTCGAGCCCGCCCTCCATGATCTGGGCCCAGTTGCATTCGACCAGCTGCTTGGAGACCCGGCGGCGCGCCGGCCCCATGGCACCGAACTCCAGCTCCGGCACCCCGGTAAGATCGTCGACCGCCGGGCCCATGTAGGCCCAGACGATGTCGCCGTATTCGCGGGTGGGATAAGCCTTCAGCCGCACCGTGTCGTGTTGGCGCGCGCCCGGCGGCACGTTCGGCAGCTCGACCGCCCCGCCCGCCACGTCGAACTTCCAGCCATGATAGACGCAGCGCAGTCCGCAATCCTCGTTGCGGCCCCAGAAAAGGTCGGCGCCCCGGTGCGGACAACGCGCGTCCACCAGGCCGACCCGGCCCTCGGTGTCGCGAAAGGCGACGAGGTTCTCGCCCATCAGTTTGACACGGACCGGCGGGTCGTCGGGCTCCGGCAGCTCCTCGACCAGCACCGCCGGCTGCCAGAACCGACGAAAATATTCGCCCATGGGCGTCCCCGCCCCGGTCCCGGTCAACAACTCGTTCTCCGGCGCCGTCAGCATGCCGGCCCCTCGCAGGTCTCGTTTCGCCGCCGGCCATGATAGCATCGGGGCCACCCATGCATACCGCGAGGAGCAATCCCATGAGCGTCGCCGACCCCCACCGCGTCGTCCTGACCGGCGAGAACCCCTTCATCCGCCTTTCCCCCATCGACGGGGCGGAGAACACGACCGACGCCAGCTTCTGGCGCATCCTCTTCGGCCCCGCCGGCCCCGGCCACGTGCTCTATCTGAAGAGCGAACTCACCGACAACAAATGGCGGATCTATTCCGACAACATCGCCATGGCCCGCTGGCTGCAGGCGACGATCCAGGGAATGCTGAGCGCCGAGACGGCGGACACCTCCATCCCCGTGATCGACGCCGAGTTCACCAAGGAGGGCGATCCCGCCTACTTCTGGACCGAGCGGATCAGCTCCGAAATAGACGACATCGCGATGACCTGGCACGACCTCGGCGACCCGCTGCTGATCCACACCGAGCCCGAGGACCCGCCGGGGCGCGCCTATGGGGTGTGCACCGTGCTGATCCCGTGCATGGGCACGCGCCTCACCATGAACGGCGTTCAGGCGGCGGGCCAGGCCTGGCCCAGGGAACGCGAGGGCCGGCCGTTCGGCACCTGCGCGCTGGCGTTCTCGGAGAGTTGGACCGAGAAGCGGTAGAAGCGGCGCCGGCGCCGCGTCAGCCCCCGTCCCGCCGGCGCGCGGTTTCGTCGCGGTCGATCTCGCCGCCGGCACGAATCACGACGCCATAATCGCGCGCGGCGACCTCGGCCGTGATCAGGCCGTCGAGCACGTCGTCGAGCACGGCTTGCGCATCGCGCAGCAGGGGGTCGCCGTAGCCGCCGCCCGCCGGACCGACGCATTCGAAGCGCTCGCCCCGGGCGATCGCCATGTGCGGCACCTTGGAGGGCAGTTCGCGGGCCTCGCCGGCGGCATCGCGCAGTTGCAGGCGGGCCGGCTCTCCGGGCCGGCCGGAATCGAACGGCCATGGCGGGAAACCGTGCCCTTCGCCCTCGACCGACGCGCCACCGTCGTTCAGATACTGAAACTCGCGAACCGAGCCGAAACCGCCCCGCCAACGACCGGCGCCGGCCACGTTCTCGCGCAATTCGTAGCGGGTGATGCGCAGCGGCAGGTGGGTTTCGATGTCCTCGATCGGGTTGTTGCGGGTATTGGCGTAAAGCGTATCGACGGCGTCCATGCCGTCGCGGCCGTAACGGCCGCCGTAGCTGCCCTCGAAGATCTCCATATGGACCCAGTGTTGGCCCTGGTCGAGACCCGAGAAGGCGATGACCTTCAGATTGCCGATGCCGGCCGAGACCTGTCGGGGTGCCGCCAGGGCCAGCGCCTTCATCACGGTATCCGCCAGCTGGTTGCCCGGACAGAAGCGGGCGATCGTCGGGGCCGGAAAGATCGGATTGGCGAGGCAGCCGGTGGGCGCCACGATGCGGATCGGCCGGGTCAGGCCGTCGTTCACCGGGATATGGCCGTGGACGGCGGTATCCAGCAGGACGGAGCGAATGGTCAGCCAGATCGCGATGTCGACGGTGCCGACCAGCGGCATGTTGATCGGCGCGTCCGGGATCTGATCGGCGGTGCCGGTCAGGTCGACCTCGATCTCGTCGCCCCGAACCCGGAGCGTCACCACAATCGGCAATTCCCGGCGCGCGGGGTCGTCGCTGTCGAGGTAGCCGTCGATGTGGGTGGTCGCGGAATAGTCGCCGTCGGGAAGCGCCTGGATCGCCTGGCGCATCAATCTCTCCGCATGGCTCATCGCCGCCTCGCAGGCCGCTTCCAGGGTGGCGATGCCATGGCGTTCGATCAGTTCCTCGAAACGGCGCGCGCCGATCCGGGCGGCGGCGATCTGCGCCTCCATGTCGCCCACGACGAGGTCCGATACCCGGATGTTGTCACGCAGGATCTGCCACACCGGCTCGACCTTCCGGCCACGGTCGTAGACCTTGATCGCCTTGAACTGGAGGCCCTCGGCATAGGCGTCGATGGCGTCGACGATGCCGCAGCTCCCGGGCGTGAGGGCGCCGATATCGAGGTGATGGGCGGTGGTGCCGGCCCAGGCGACGAGACGCTCGCCGTGAAAGATCGGCACCATGAAGGCCACGTCCGGGCCGTGGGAGGCGCCGGCGTAAGCGTCGTTGTGCATGATGACGTCGCCCGGACAGGCCACCTCGCCGCGGGCCTCCATGATGCGCATGATGCCCTGCACGTAGCCCGGAATCGGGCCCGACTGAAGCGGCGTGGACTGTGCCGATTCGGCGAGACCCCGGCCGGCCGCATCCACGAGCCCGGCGCCGAAATCCTCCGATTCCCGGATGATCGAGGAATAGGACATCCGCATCAGGCGGTAACCCATCTCGACGGCGATGTTTTCCATCGCGCCCTGGATGACCGCGACCGTCACCGGGTCGACGGCATTTCCGGTGGTTTCCTCGACAGCGGCATTCATTCTTCGTCCTCCTTGCCGAGCGTCAGATTGCCCCGCGCATCGGCCCGCGCCGACCAGCCAGGCGGCACGACGGTGGTCGTGTCGATCTGCAGGATCACGGCCGGCCCGACGAGATCGACCTCGAGCGGCAGGGCCTCGCGATCGAGAAAGACGGTGTCCATTTCGACGTTGGCGCCCGCCAGCGGAAAGACCGTTCGTCTCGTCCCCAGGGTCGCGGTCTCGATGCTTTCGCCGCCGGGCAGGTCGGGCGGGGCGATGCGCGCGGTCTCGCCGCTCGCCGTCAGGCGGATGTTGACGATCTCGATCGGACTGTCCTCGAACACGTGGCCGTATTCGGCTTCATGCGTGCGGGCGAAGACCCGGGCGATATCCGCGATCGCCGCCTCGCCGATCTCGCCGCCGGGGAAGGCGATGCGAAGCTCGTAGCCCTGCCCGACGTATCTGAGATCGCCGGCACGGGCAAATCGGACCGAGGCGGGATCGACCCGGTCGGCCGCCAACTGTTCACCCAGTTCCGCCTCCATGGCGGCGAAGTCGCGGTTGAGCCGGGCGTGGTCGATCTCGCCGACGACCTGGAATTCCGTGCGAATTGCATCGTATTTGAGGTCGGTCGTCAGCAAGCCCAGCGCGGAGGTGATGCCCGGGTAGCGCGGTACCAGCACCGTGGTCATGGCGAGGATCTCGGCCACCTCCACGGCATGCAGCGGCCCGGCGCCGCCGAAGGCGACGAGCGCGAATTCCCTCGGGTCGAGGCCCTTTTGCACGGTCCGCGAGCGGATCGCGTTGGCCATGTTGGCATTGACGACGGCCAGCACGCCGGCCGCCGTGTCGAGCGGGCCCATGGCGACCTTTTCCGCGAGTTCGGCGATGACGCGCTCGGCCGCGGCGCGATCCAGCGCGAGCGCGCCGCCGAGGAAATTCTCCGGATCCAGTCTTCCGAGCACGACATGGGCATCGGTGACGGTCGCCAGCTCTCCGCCCTGGCCGTAGGCCGCGGGGCCGGGACGGGCGCCGGCGCTGCGCGGCCCGACCCGGAAGGCCCCGCCCGCGTCCACGGTGGCGATCGAGCCGCCGCCGGCGCCGATCGTGTGAATGTCCATCATCGGCGCCAGCACGGGATAGCCGCCGATCCAGGTGTCGCGGGCCGACGCCTCGGCGACGGCGCCGTCGGCGACGATGCCGATATCGGCCGAGGTGCCGCCGACGTCGAAGGTGATGACATTAGGGTGGCCCGAGAGCCCGCCGCTCCAGGCACCACCGAGCACGCCGGCGGCGGGCCCCGAGAGCAACGTCAATATCGGCCGCTCCGACACCATCGCCGAGGTCGCCGAGCCGCCGTTGGAGCCCATGACGTGGAGCTCCGCCTGGAGTCCATGTTCGGCCATGCGCGCCTCGAGGCGGGCGACGTAGTCGCGCACGCGGGGCCCGATGAAGGCGTTCATGGCGGTGGTGGTGAACCGCTCGAACTCTCGGAACTGCGGCGATACCGACGACGAGGTGGTGACGAAGCAATCGGGACAGATCTCGCGCACGATCGCTTGCGCTTCCCGCTCGTGGCGCGGATCGAGGTAGGAGAAGAGGAAGCAGATCGCGATGGCCTCGACCCCCGCCGCCGCCAGTTCGCGGGCCGCCTCGCGCACCGCGTCCGCGTCGAGCGGTATCAGGACCTCGCCGCGCGGCGGGACCAGGCGTTCCGCCACCGCCTTGCGATGGCGGCGGCGGACCAGGGGACGGTCCTGCCAGGGGATCTCCTGCATTATCGAGTAGTGCTGGGGGCGCTGATGACGGCCGATGTGGAGGATGTCGCGATAGCCCTCGGTCGTGATCAGGCCGGCGCGCGCGCCGTCGTATTGCAGCACCGCGTTGGTGGCGATGGTGGTGCCGTGCATCAGATGGTCGATCGCGGCGGGCGCCACGCCGCTCCGCCGGCAGATCTCCAGCACGCCGTCGATCACGCCGTCGGAGGGATCCTCGGGCGTGGTCGGCGTCTTGTGGATGACCGCCGCGCCCCGCTCGGTGTCCGCGTAGAGGAAATCCGTGAAAGTCCCGCCGACATCGACGCCTATCAGTTTCATGCGCCCTCCCAACCGGACGTTCGTGGCCCCGCCAACCCGCGCGAGCGCCCCATCGTAGCGCTTCCGCCGTGGCGACGCATAGGCATCTCGCTTGCCGGTCGGACGGCCGGAACCAGACGAAGACCGCTCGCCCAGGGCATGGACACGCGGCTTGAGCGAGCCTTTTCCCCACTCGGCTCAAACTGTTGATGCCGTCGAAGGCAGCGGTTTTTAAACTCCGCCATGTCGGGGAGCCACGATTTATTCGGAAACGAGAAAATAGTTCCGTTATTGGGCGACACTATCATGGAACAGGGATGGAATGAGGTCGACGGCACCGGCGAGATCGCGGTCGTCGATAATCGCAACCTGCTCCACGCCACCTATCACAAAGACGGAAAAACCAAAGGCTACCCCATCGGGGCGCGATATCTGGTCTGAAGGAAGTCCGTCGAGGCGACGGCGTCATCCCTCGCGGAGGCGGCGCGTCCGGTCGAGCCGCCTGGCGCGCCGCATCCTTCATGACGTCGGCGATCAACCCATGGGCGTTGGCCCAAGCCTGGCGAACGTCCGCCGTGAACGCATCGCCCAGGCCCTGCTCGTCCACGTCCCGCCGGCCGATGGGACCTTCGTCTTCGCCGAACGTGTCCTCCGGAGCGTGCCCGGCGAGATCCCCGACGGCGCCTTGACTTCCCCGGCGAGCACGGCGAAGCCGCGGCCCGCCTCGCCCGCCCGGGCCGTTTCTATCGTGGCGTTCAAGGCCAGCAGATTCGTCCGACCGGCAATATCGTCGATGCGGCCCGCAACCTGTCGAATTTGGTTCAGATCGCTCTACAGCAGACCTATGGATACGACGATACGATCGATTCGCTCGTCCATCACTTCGACACGGCGCGGGGCGCGCGCGCGAGGAATGCCACGGCGGCGGCCACCAGGCCCATGGCGCCGAGGCAGGCGAAGGGCAGCTGGTAGTCGCCCGTCAGGTCACGCAACACGCCGGAGATCATCGGGCCCGAGGCTTGGCTGAGGACCTGCAGGCTGAGCGCGATACCACGAATGGCGCCGAAACTGGCGCGGCCGAAATAGTTGGCCCAGGCGAGCGGCAGCACCGTGATGAGGCCGCCAATGCCGGCGCCGAAGAGCGCGCCCGAGAGATAGGCGCCCGCCGCGCTTTCCACCCCCCGCATCATGAGCGCGCTGACGCCGAGCGCCAGACCGGTGCCGACCAGCGCGAGATTGAGGGAAAGCCGCCTCGGCCAGAAGCCGAGCGCGAAGCCGACGAACGCCGAGACGATCGAGAGGGTACCGACGACCGTCGCGGCGATCGTCGGGTCGAGACCGCGTTCGATCAGGTGCGGGGCCTGATGCAGGCTGACGCCAGCCTGCACCGGATAGGCGAGCGCGGTGAAGAGGGCGAGCAGCCAGAAGGCGGGCAATTTGAGCGCCTGGGCCCGGGTGAAGGCGGGCTCCGGTGCCGGCGGCCCATCGCCTCGGTTCGGCGCCGCCTCCGGCACCATGCCCATATCCTCCGGCCGGCGGACGAGCAGCAGCCAGACCGGCGGCAGGCCGACCAGCAGCACGGTGGCGCCCACCGCCAGCCAGCCAGCCCGCAAGCCGCCCGCGTCGATCGCCATGTGGGCGATCAGCGGTAGAGAGGCCAACCCCGCCATGTGGGCGAGCGTGGTGATCGAGACGGCGAGCGCCCGGCGGTCGACGAACCAGTTGGCGACGGCGCCGTAAACGCCGAGGTCGAAAGCCCCGGCGAAGTTCATCCGCGCCAGGCAGAAGAGCAGATAGAAAACCACGAGCGAGCCGGCGAAGGCGAGGCCGAAGCAGGCCGCCGCCGTGGTCAGGATGGCAATGGTCAGCACCGCCCGGGCGCCACGCGCGTCCAGTATCGGCCCGAGGAAAGGAGAGGTGAACGCGGCCAGCACGCCGCCCAAGGAGACCGCGCCCGAGATCGCCGTGCGTGACCAGCCGTACTCGCTCGTCATTGGCTCGACGAAGATCGACAACGTCGCGACCGCCGGCCCCTGGCGCGCGAAGCCGGCGCAGCAGACGGCGGCCAGCACCACCCAGGCGTAATGAAACGGCAGCCGGCCGGCGAGCCAGAGGGCGAGCGGTCTCACCTACGCCACCGTCCAGGGGCGGCCGCGCTTCAGAGGCCGCCGGTGACGTCGATGGTAACGCCGGTGACGAAGTCCGCGTCGGCGGAGGCCAGGAAGCAGAGCACGCGGGCCTGGTCCACCGCTTCGGCCACGCGGCGGAGCGGTACGTTGGCGGCCTCGGCCGCCTTCTCCTCGGCGGAGAGCATCTCGAAGCGGGGACGGATCCGCTCGGTCAAGGTCCGGCTCGGCGCGATGGCGTTGACGTTGATGCCGTGCGGGCCGAGCTCCAGCGCCAATTTTTTGGTCAGCGCGATGATCCCGCCCTTGGCGGCGGCGTAGGCGGCGCTGGAGGCGACCGAGCGGCCGCGGCCGGCGATCGAGGCGATGTTGACGATCTTGCCGCCGCCCTCCGCCTTCATCCCCGGCACCACGGCGTTGGTGAAGTTGAAGGTACCGTTGAGGTTGAAGTCGACGATCTTCTGCCACTCCTCGGCCGTCAATTCGTCGATGCCGGCGCCGGGATTGGCAATGATGGTGCTGCCGCCGACGGCGTTCACCAGGATGTCGACGCGGCCGTGCGCGGCCTCCGTCCGGGCCACGAGCGCGCCCACCGCTTCACCGTCCAGCGCGCTGATCTCGTGCGGCTCCACCGCCCGGCCCAGCTTCGCCACCATGTCGTCCAGGCGGGCCGGATCGTTGTCCACCGCGACGACGGTGCCGCCCTCGGCGGCGATGATGTCGGCGCTGGCTCGCCCGATGCCGCTGCCCGCGGCGGTGACGAGCGCGATTCTGTTCTCGAAGCGCATGCCGTTCCTCTCCCTCGCCTCCAGCTCTCCTCCGGCCGATCTTGCCAGACGGGGTCACCGCCGTCGAACCGGCCGCGCCGGCGACGCGCCTCGGCTTTCTCCCTCACTCGAGAGAGAGAGGCCCATGACAAGCGGAGTCCGGATCCGAAAGACGGCGGGAACGCCGACGAGACGTTTCACCCCACCTCGCGCAGATCATCGGGCAACATACAGACCGGGATCGGTTCCATCTTGTGCTGGTTGGCGCCGTTGAGGCGGCGGTAGATGGCCGTCACCTCGCGTTGCCGGTTGTCGAGGCCCGTCTCGTCGCCGTCGAAGCTCATGGCCCATTCGAGCTCGGGATAGCTGGCGCCGATCTGGTCCTCGTCCGTGCGGTCGTCACCCCACAGGCCGTCCGTGGGTGGCGCCATCAATATCGCCTCGTTGATGTCGAGCGCGCGGCCCACCTCATAGACTTCCGTCTTCACCAAGTCGGCGATGGGACTCAGATCGACGCCGCCGTCGCCGTATTTGGTGAAAAAGCCGATGCCGAAGTCCTCCACCTTGTTGCCGGTACCGACGACCAGGCGGCCCCGCAGCGCCGCGAAGTAGTAGAGCGTGGTCATCCGCAGGCGGGCGCGAGTGTTGACCAGCGACATCTCGCGCCGCCCCTCGTCCGAACTCTCCGGCAACGCGTCGATGAACCCGTCGAAGACACGCGTCAGCTCGACCTCGACGCTCTCGACCGTCTCGTGGCGTTGCTTCAGGAAGGCGATGTGATCGCGGGCGCGAGTCACCTGGTCGCGACTCTGGTGGATCGGCATCTCGACGATGAGTAATGGCATGCCGGTGCGCGCGGCCAAGGTCGAGGAGACGGCGGAATCGATCCCGCCCGAGACGCCGATGACGAATCCCTCGGCGCGTGCCCGGCGACAATAGTCGGCAAGCCAGCCGGTAACGTGATCGATAACGGCTTCGGTTTTCATCATGCTTCTTCCCTTTTCCGGCCGGTGGCGAGCAGCGGGTCCGGCCAGGGCATCATAAGCGGCAACCTTGTGCCGGACCATCGGCGGGCCGGCGACGAGCTTGCGGCGGTGCTGGCCATCGTCGAAACTGCCGGACTTTCCTGGTTTTCTCGGAGTTTCTCCATGGCCTTGAGCGGCATTCGCGTGATCGACCTAACCCGGATTCTGGCCGGCCCCTTCTGTTCCATGCTGCTGGCCGACATGGGGGCGGACGTGATCAAGATCGAGTCGCCGGGCGCGGGCGATCCGGTGCGCCATCAGGGCGCCATCAAGCACGGGGTCAGCTGGTACTTTGCCAAATTCAACCGCAACAAACGCTCGATGACGATCGACTTGCGCTCCGGCGACGGCAAGGCGCTGCTGGCGGAGCTGATCGCCGGCGCGGATGTGTTGGTGGAGAACTACCGCCCGGGCGTGCTGGCTGAGATGGGCTTCGATGGCGCCAGGCTCGAGGCACTGAACCCCGACCTGGTGGTGACCAGCGTCAACGGCTTCGGCTCCACCGGGCCCTACGCCCAGCGCCCCGCTTTCGACTTCATCGCTCAGGCGATGAGCGGCTTCATGTCGGTGAACGGCCGCGAGGGCGAGCCACCGATCCGCGCGGCGCCGCCCTTGAGCGACCTGATCGCCGGCCTCTATGCTGCCTTCGGCACCGTCTGCGCCCTGATGGCGCGGGGCCGCCTGCCCCAGGGCGAAGCGGGCCAGCGGGTCGAGGCGAGCCTCAACAACAGCCTCGTTTCGATGATGGCCTACCTCTCGGCCGAATGCCTGGCGACGGGCGAACTGCCGAAGCGGACCGGCAACGACCACCCGATCATGTCGCCCTATGGCCTCTACCGCGCAAGCGACGGGGAGATCGCGGTCGCCGCCAGCCACGATGGCATTGTCGAACGGCTCTTGGGCGCTCTCGACCTCTCGCCGCTTTTAGGGCGGCCGGAGTTCGCCACCAACGCCGATCGTTTTGAAAACCGCCCGGCGATCGACGCCGAGATCAACGCGCGGATCGGCCTGGACACGGTCGATGCCTGGATCGAGCTGCTGAATGCGCAAGGCGTCCCCTGCGGGCGGGTCCAGACCTTGGGCGACGTCTTCGCCGACCCACAGATCCAGGCGCAGGAAATGGTGCTGGAGGTCGACCATCCAGGCCACGGGCCGGTGCAAATGACCGGGTTTCCAGTAAAACTCGACGGCACGCCTTGCCACGTTCGCTACCCCGCCCCCGATCTCGGCGGGCATACGGACGAGGTCTTGGCAGAACTGGGCTACGATGGGGCCAAAATCGAGGCCCTGCGGGCACGGAACGTCATTTGAAGGGGAGGCATGGCGCCATGGGGACCATCATTACCCTCTATACCGACTACAAGAGCCCCTATGCCTATCTGGTGAAGGATCTGGCCTACCAGTTGGAGGACAGCCGCGACGTCGAGATCGACTGGCTGCCCTATACCCTCGACATCCCCGACTATCTCGGCAGCGCCGAGGTCGACGCCCAGGGCAAGGTGGTGGCGGAGACCCGGTCGCCGCACCAATGGCGCCGGGTCCGCTATTCCTATATGGACGCGCGGCGCTATGCCAATCTCCGCGGCCTGACCATTCGCGGCACCCGGAAGATCTGGAATTCCTCGCTCGCGGCGATCGGTCTGCTTTGGGCCAGGGAACACGGGCGTGACGCTACCCGGCGCTATCACGATATTACGTTCGAGCGCTTCTGGCGCCGCGAGCTGGATATCGAGGACGCAGCCGTGGTGGGCGCGGTGCTGGCCGAAGCAGGGGTCGATCCCTCGGGCTTTGCCGAATGGGCGGCCGCCGAGGGCCGGTCTCGCCACGATGCCATCCGCACGGCGGCCGAGGCGAGCGGTGTTTTCGGCGTGCCCAGCTTCGTCCTCGAAGAGGAAATCTTCTGGGGCCGCGAGCATCTGGAACTGATTGAAATGCGCCTCGACGCCTTGGGTATCGAGGCGCGGTGACCGCAGCCAAGTCTTCGCAAGGCGAATTTGCCACGCTATAAAATTGCCGCCTCGCTGGCACCCATGGGGCGCGCCGGCGACGAGGAGGGGAGCGGTATCCTGGTAAACGTACTGGCACGCGACAATTAATGTCGATCAGGCTCTGCGCGCGCTGAAGAAGAAGATGCAGCGCGAGGGCGTGTTCCGTGAGATGAAGCTCAGGAATTACTACGAGAAGCCGTCCGAGAAGCGGGCGCGCGAGAAGGGCGAGGCGGTGCGCCGCGCCCGCAAGCTGGCGCGCAAGCGGGCCCAGCGCGAAGGTCTGATCTGACCCCGGCCGCGCGCCTGCGCGGTCCCGTCCCCCGATCCCGACCATCGCCGTGAAACGGCCACGGCTGAGTTTGTTCTTCGCGGAGCGGTTCATCGCGCCGCCGCGCCCGACGCCTATGACACGACCGCGACGGGCTTCACATGCCGACGCCAACCTCCCACCTCAACCACCTGCCGACCAACCCGCGGGATGCCGTCCGGAAGGTGCTGGACGACAATTTCGTCAGTCTCTATCTGCACGGCTCCTTCGCCGTGGGCAGTTCGCTCGCCACGGCGCGTGCGTGGGCCCAGTGACCGTCTCACGCACCCTCGATTTCATCCGCCATGCGCGAGACCTCTTCCTCTCCGGCATTTGAACGCAAAGGCGACGGCGATCCCGGGTCGTTATTTCTTCGTCGCCGCCGTCTTCGCCTTGGGTGCGGGGAAACCGAGTTCGAGGACGTTGCTCAGGTGGTTGATCAGCGAGAGGGGTGGGCTGCTTTGCAGTTCGAACTCCTCTGAATCGGCGTCTTCATAGGCCTGGATCTTGGTGCCCTTGAGGCGCTTCAGGGAATCCCGCCAGCGCTTGTGCGCCTCCTTGGCGGTGATCTCCTTGGCGTCGAGCCGCCGCTTGATCCGCAGGTGATCGGCGACCATCTCGTTGATCATCTTGCCGACGTATTCCTCGATGAAATTGAGCCGCTTCTCCTCGGTGTCGAGATAGGTTTTTGCCGGCTCGATTTTGGTTTTGCTGGTGACCCGGCCCTCGTCGTCGGCCTTTTTCACCATCCGAAGCTCAAGCCGCTTCGCCGCGCGCTCCAGAATTCGTTTGGTCAGTGGGTCGTATCCTTCGTTCACCACCTGGTCGACGTAGGCGTGCCAGAACTCGTGGGTGAAGACGGCAACCACGGAGCGCGATTGGCGGTGGTCGATATTGCCCTTTGGCGTGATCGTGTTGCCGCCGACCTTGATGGCGTCGTCATCGGTATTGTAGCGGGCCTCGGTCGAACTTTTGAAATCACCCTTCACGACGGTGATGTGGCCGCCCGCGGCAATAAAGCGATCGAGCAACGGACCGCCAATGTCGTGGCGGCTCAATACGGCGAGCAGGTCCAGAGACAGATCCGTCCATTTCTCCTTCGTCCGACCGGGAAGCCCCGAGACTGGCGGCAACGCGTAGGCGGCACCGAAGAAGACCAGCGGTGTCATGATGAGGGCGACGCTGGCGTCGAAGGAGACGTTGATTACCGACGGACCGAGGCCGTCGACGCCGGCGGCAAGGCCCGACCCGATATCCGTGCCTTCCCGGGAGAGGCCCGTCAGCGCCGTGACTTCCCGGCCCTCGTTCGGCCGGAACAGGCCTTCGCCTGCCACCAGTGGCGCGAATATCAGCTGCCCGAAACCCTCGCCGAAGGGAGCGGGATCGTCGAAGGTCTCCCCGCTCAGCGCCGTGACGGAGCCGCCGCTCGCCGCGTGATAATGTGGTTCGGGAAAACCGGGCTCGCCGGGATTGTGGACGAACTGATCCATCGCCACCAGCTCACCACCGATCAAGGTCGCGTTTTGCGCCCAGGTCACCGTCGCCGCACTGGCGGCGAGCATCAGGACGGCGAGCGTCATCATTGGTTTTCGCATTCCTCCCCTCCTTCAAAAGCGCATGGCCAGGCCAGCACTGATCGCATGCTGGTCATAATCGAAGACCCCGATGTTTGACTCGAGCCGCGTGTAGTCGTAGCGAAGGAAGAGTTACAGATGGGCGGCGAGCGGGCGTTTCAGGCGAAGGCCCGCGCCGTGCACCGTATCGTCGCGGGCAAAGGCGAAACCGCCGGCACCGGCGAGGCTGTTCGCATTGTCGTAGTCGTCGAGCGACAGCGCGTAATAGACCTCGCCCGAAATGCCCGCGACGAGCGGCGCCGCCGCGCCGAGAACGAAGCCGTGCGAAAGAGCGTCAAAGTCCGACCCGTCGGTCTCCTGAAGCCGCAGGGAATAACCGGCACGAAGCCGGATCTTCGTACCGGGCGGCCGCAGGTAGGTATCGAGCGAACCGGCGTGCGAGACGCCGTCGCGATCGCGTACCGCCGGCGCCCCGGCGAGATAGTCGGCGCCGGCGAAACGATAGGCGGCCACGACGGCGAGCCATTGGTTGAAACGATGCGCGATCGCGGTACGCACGTACCCGGACGTACGAAAATCGTCGCCGCCGAGAAACACGTGCTGCACGGTGAAATCCACGGCACCGGACGTGTCGGCGCCGAAGCGGTGGGCATAACGCAGCGACGCCTCGTTGGCGGCGAGATCGAAGGCCTCCAGCCGTCCGAGATACCATTCGCCGTCGAGGGAATAGCCAAGCGTGATCGAATCGTCGCCCCCCAGATCGAAGCGCCGACGAGCCTCGAACTCCGCCCGCATGAAATTGGAATCCCGGCTGGCGATATCGGCCGGAAGTGGCACCTCGTCGCCGAGCGTCACGACATTTGAGTTGTAGCCACCGCTGATTGCGAAACCGATAGTCCAGGGCTTCACAATCCCGAGTCCACGGGCCAGACGGTCTCGAAACTTCTTGTCGAGGACAGAGGGCGGCACCTCGTCCAGAAGTCGGGCCGCCTGAGCCGGCTCGCCGCGCCGCGCCCGGATCAGGGCCAGATAAACATCAACCGACGGCGCCAACTCGGGATCCCGGCGGACCGCCTCTCCGAACGCGGCCTCCGCCCGGTCCAGATCGTCGAGGTGAAACCACGAGCGCCCCAGGAATTCCGCCGTCTGCCCGACGCCCGGGCTTTCCGCCTCGAATCGTTCCAGCGCCTCGATCGCTTGCCCATACCGGCCCAGCCGCAACAGGGCCCAACCGAACTCGAAATCGAGCGCCGCGTGCTCGACACCGAGCGCCCTGGCCCGCTCCAGGCTCGACAGCGCCGCGTCGACAAGGCCCAACCGGTTGGCCGCCAACCCCCTGAGAGTCCGACTCGAAATGAATCGAGTGTTTTCAGGCTCTTGCGAGACGGCGCGTGAGGAGTTGGATGCTGGCGAGGAAGATCCAGGCCTCGGCGGTCTCGATGGCCGTCTCGAAGTCCTTGGCCAGCCGCCGGTTTCGATTGAGCCAGGCGAGCGTGCGCTCGACGACCCATCGGCGGGGCAGGAGTTGGAAGCCCTTCACGCCCGCGGGACGGTTGACGATCTCCAGCGACCAGCGGCCGATCCGCTTCAGTGCGCCCTCGAGCTTGGGCCCGGCATAGGCGCCGTCGGCGAAGACGTGGCGCAGGCGGGGAAAGTGGCGGGGGATGGCGGCGAACACCGCCGGCGCGCCGTCGCGGTCCTGGATCTCGGCGCCGTGGACCACGACCGCGACCAGCAGGCCGCCGGTGTCGGTGAGGATGTGACGCTTGCGGCCCTTGACTTTCTTTCCGGCGTCGAAGCCCCGGATACCGCCGCTTTCCGTGGTTTTTACGCTCTGACTGTCGATGATACCGGCCGACGGGCCGGCCGCGCGGCCCTCGGCCTCGCGCGCCGCGACCAGCAGTTGCCGGTTGACCTCGGACCAGGTGCCGTCGTCCCGCCAGAGATAAAAGTAGCGCTGCACCGTCGAGCGTGGCGGGAAGTCCCGGGGCAGCATGCGCCATGGACAGCCGCTACGCAGTAGGTAGAGGATCGCGTTCACCACCTCGCGCAATGCCGTCGTCCGAGGCCGTCCCAGCGCTTTGGCGCGAGGCAGCAACGGCTCCAGCACCTTCCATTCTCCATCCGTCAGGTCGCTTGCGTAGCGCAGCAGGTCGCGTTCATACTTCGGGCGAGTGATTTTGGTCCACATGTTGTGTCTCCCTGGTTGCTAAATACAAACAGTGAATCACAACTAACTGAAATCACTCAACTCTTTTCGGGCCAGACACTTAGATACCAGGCATCTCCATCGTCGGAATCCGCCTCGCTCGCGGCCCGGAACGCATCGTGCGCCGAGGCGAACTTCCCCGCCACCAGATCTTCCAGACCGCCCTGCAACAAGACCGCCGAACTTTCGTTCGCGACCGCGCCACCCCCCATGGCGAGGCAAGCCAACATGGCAAGAGCGGAGAAGACGCCCCGACCAGTCCGTATCATGTAAACCGACTCCCTTCACTGCCGCCGGGGGCATTTCCATTCGCCCCGGCGTTTGTCGACAACGTCCGTGCCCACCACGTTAGCGAACGGCCCAACCATCCGCTGACGGCACCATTGGGGTGCTCCAAGCCGGCGAAGCGGGGCTGCCACGATGTCACCATTCTTGGCGTTTCCACAACCCGTCCGCGCTACCGTCGCGGGCGCTTGAAGAGAAATACCAATGGCATCGCGGCCAAGGCCACGACGGTCAGGAAGACGAAGTCGTTCAGGAAGGCGATGGTCAGCGCCTCGGAATTCACTAGGTCGCGGAGTGCGAGGAGGCCGCGTGTATTGTCAATGTCGAACACCGTCGACTGGCCGGCGCGGGCCAGGTTCTCGTTGAAATCATGCACATGGCCGCGCAGTTCGATGTAGTTCACCTGGCTGGAGCGGACCATGATGGCGACGATCACCGAGGTGCCCATGGAAGCACCGATGGCGCGGACCAGGCTGAAAAGCGCCGCCGCCTCGACCCGGAAGGCCGGCGCCAGGGTCGAGAAGGTCACTGTCGTCAGCACCACCCACATCATGCCCATGCCGAAGCCGTTGACGACGGTGAGCCAGATGATTTCCGCCATCGATACTTCCGAGGTCCAGCCGGTCATCCAGAGGTTGGAGAGGCCGACGCAGGCGAGGCTCGCCAGAATCAGCTGGCGGGCCGCACCCGGTCGGTCAGGTAGCCGCTCGCCATCATCGCCGCCATGGTGCCGATGCCGCGCGCCGAGACCACCCAGCCGGCCGCCAGCACCGGATAGCCCTGCACGTTCTGCAAGAATAGCGGCAACACGAAGAGGCTGGCGAACACCGTGATGCCGAAAACGAAGATCAGCAGTAGGCCGATGACGAAGTTGCGGTCGCGAAAGACGGTGAGGTTGATATAGGGCTCCCTCGCCGTCAGGCAGTGGACGACGAAGATGTAGAAGGCGATCGCGGCGACGCCCGCCTCGACGACGATCTCGGCCGCTTCAAACCAGTTCTCGCCCTGTCCCCGGTCGAGCATCAGCTGCAGCGAGCAGACCGCGACGATGAGCGCGATCACGCCCACCCAGTCGAGCGGGCGGGGTGCGGCGGGCGGTTTCGGCAGGGTCAGGAATATGGCGAGAAAGGCCGCCAACCCCATCGGAATGTTGATGATGAAAAGATACCGCCAGCCGTAGAACTCGGTCAGCAGCGCCCCCACCGTCGGCCCCAGCACCGGACCCAGGATCATGCCCATGGACCAGATGCTCATGGCGAAGCCGTGGCTCTGGCGGGGGTAGGTGTCGAGCATGATGGTCTGGCTGATGGGCATGAGCGGCGCGCTGACGAAGCCCTGCAGCGCGCGGAACGCGACCAGCCATTCCAGGTTCGGCGCGCCGACGCAGAGCGCCGAGCTCAGGGTGAAGCCCAGGATCGAGCCCAGGAAGACGAAGCGGCGGCCGAGCTTCTGGCTGAGCCAACCGGTGAGGATCGTGCCCACCGCCGTCGCCACCACGAAGGCGGTGATGATCCAGCCGATCTGGTCCGGCGTCGCCGAGAGATTGCCCTGGATGGCGGGGAGCGCGACATAGGCCGTGCTCATGTTGACCGAATGCAGGAGGGAGGCCATCAGCACCGGCACGGTGATGACGATGCGTTGCGCGCGGGTGAAGGGACCGGTAGCCGAAATCGTCTTCATCTGTTCCCGGTGCCGGCCTCGTCCTCGCGCCCCGTCGACCTATAGCACGGGCCGCTTGCCGAGACGCGGGTCGGAAGACGTTGGTGACCAGTAGTCCCGGCGGCCAGAGCGCGGGGACCGGGAAGAACATCACCAGGACCGGGACGCAGACGTCGGTGAAGAGGAAGGGCGAGGCGCCGTGGATGACCCGAACCAGGGGCACGCCGGTGGTGCCGCTGACGGCGAAGAGGTTGAGACCGACGGGCGGGATGATGGCGCCGCACCGCCACGCGCGGCCAACCTTCTCACCGCTCCCCGGAGGGCGCCAGAATGGACAATACGAAGCGGTTCCCGGCCTGGCCAGCGACATCCATCACCTGGACGCCAGTTCATCGACACGGCCGGGGATGTCCCCGCGGCCCAGGTGCTACACTCCGCCCGCCAAACGCGGGGAGGACGGACATGTTGAGCAAACGGGAACTGATCGACCTGGTCGAGAAGCGTTATTTCAATCCGATGGACCAGGGGCGGCTGGACGAGACGCTGCGGTGCGTGGCCGAGGACTGCGTCTGGAACATCTACCCCGCCGGCATCCGGCTGAAGGGTCGCGACGGCGAGATCCGCGCCGCCTTCGAGGACGCGATCGCCCGTTATCCGACCATGTGGCACGGCAACTTCGAATGGACTGTGGACGAGGCCGAGCAGCGCGTCGCCGCCGTCTTCGACGTCCGCCTCGTGGACCAGGAAGGTCGCGAGACCAGCCTTTCCAACGTCAAGCTCTTCCGCGTCGAGGATGGCCGCTTCACCCGCCTGGACCTCTATTTCTCGACCGCCGAAGCGGTGGTCTCGGCGCCGGCGTGAGATCGTGAAACTCGGCATCATGCTCGGCGGCGTGCCGGGGCCGGAGGCGCGGGTCGACACGCTGCTGGAGGCGGCGCGCGACATCGAGGCGCGCGGCTTCGCCTCGCCCTGGATGGCGCATATCCGGGCCCATGACGCGGTGATGGCGATGGCTCTGGCCCGGCGCGAGACGCGGGGAATCGAGGTCGGCACCGCCGTGACGCCGGTTTCCCGATTCTGTTGACCGGCGACGAGACGGCCAGCCGTGAGACGGTGGGTGAGATGTTGAAGGTCTACAGCCGGCTGTCCAGCTACCGGGCCATGCTCGACCGCGAGGACGCTAGATTTCCCGCGGAGTTGCCTTTGACGATCACGGAATGATCCGCCGCTCCCGCAGATCCGCGAGCAGGCGGGGGTACATCGCCTCGCTGTCGACAAGGCGATGCCAGCCAGCTTGGCGCAGCTTGGTGGTGGACGAGACGATGTCGTAGTCCGTGCCATAGAGCCAGTTGGCCCACTCGCCGTTCGCCAGGTCCCCCAGCGCATAGTCGCGCAAGCCGTGCGCGGCCTTGATCTCTTCCCAGAGCGGCGCCTTCTCGGCCAGCCAGGCGACGAGATCCAACGTCTTCACCGGCCCGGACTCGGCACCGAAAAAACGCGCCACCTCCGGCCACAACTGCTCCCAGCGGAAAATGTCGCCGTTGGTGACGTTATAGGCCTCGTTGGCGCATTGCGGGGCGGTGGCGATCCAGGCCATGGCTTCGGCCAGGGAGCTCGCCTCGGTGGTCTGGTAGAGCGCGGTGAAGGCGCCGGGCTTGCCGGGGAACGAGAGGGGTTGACCCAGATGCGCCGAGATCGAGCCGAAGGCGGCGAGATTGGTCAGCTGCGAGACCGGGCTGCCGACGGCGAAGCCGCAGATGCCATGCGGGCGGACCGCCGACCAGGTCCAGTTCCGCCCGCGCTGGCGCTCCTCCAGCCAATCCTGCTGATCGAAATAAAAGCAGGGGACCCGGGCGCGCGGATCGTCTTCCCGGGCCGGCGTCTTATAGGGGCCAAGGTGGCAACCGTACCACTTGCTACCATGCACCAATTGGACATGTTCCAGTTTCATCGGAGCCGGCTCCAGCGCCTCCATCAAATTCAGCAGCATGGCGAGATTCACGTCTGCCTCGATCTCGAAACTCGGGCGCGGCGCATAGGCGCAGAAGAAGACGTGGGTGACGTCGGTCACCCCGTTGAGCACGCCGCGGCAGGCGGCACCGTCCGTCAGGTCCAACTGGTGGAAGCGCGCCATCGTCTCGAAGTCTGGCGCGCGGCGGGAAAGGCCGATGACCTCCCAGTCCGACTGCGCCTCCAGATAGGTCATCGTCGCACGGCCGACGACGCCGAGCGCCCCCGCCACCAATGCGGTTTTCTTGGCCATGGCTCACTCACCTGAAGGCCGGCATCACCTCTTGGCCGAACCTGGTCATCGACGCCGTGTTGCGTTCGTGGCTCATGTCGCCGAAGCCGGTCTGGCACAGCAGGTGTTTGACCCCGACATCGCGCAAGGCCTCGACCTCGCCGCGCACGGTACCGGGGGAGCCGTAGATCGAGCCGGTCTCGAGCGCGAAGGGAATGGCGATCTCGTCAGCCACGGCCGGATCGGTCCAGGCATTCAGCATCGCCGGCGCGATCTCGAAGTCGGGCGGGTTGTAGGCGTGGCGGACATGCATCATGTGATTCCGCGTCGCCAGCAGGTAAGCGCCCAACTCGTCCTCCGCCTGGGCGTCGCTGTCGGCGATATAGACGTTGCGCCAGACCGCGTTCTGTTCACGCAGCCGCGCCCGCGTCGCCTCGTCGTGGCCGCCCGCCTCCAGCCCCGCCTCGTACATTTGCCAGCGCTCGCCGATCCGCGCAAGCGGCAGGCGCGCGGTCAGGATCGGCATGCCGAGGCGGCCGCACTCCTCGAAGGAACCGGGAGAAATCACGCTGCGCCAGAGCGGCGGGCCCGGTTGCTGTACCGGGCGGGGGCGGAGTTGCGGCAGGCTGAGGTTGTAGTATTCGCCCTCGAAGTTGAAGGGTGTTTCGGTCCAGATGCGCCCCAAAATCTCCAGCGCTTCCTCCATCCGGGCGCGGGAATCGCCACTGCGCAAGCCGTGGCCGACGAATTCATACTCGTTGTAGACCGTGCCCTTGCCGATGCCGACGTCGATCCGCCCCTTGGAAAGATTGTCCAGGAGCGAGAGCTGCACCGCCAGGCGGACGGGATGGTGGAAGGGCATCTGCACCACGGCGAAACCGATCCGGATCCGCTCCGTCCGCATCGCCAGCGCCGAGGCGAACAGCACGGCATCGTTATAAACGCTCTCGCCGGTGAAATAGTGCTCGGTCAACCAGACGTCGGCGAAGCCGAGCCTTTCCGCCAGCTCCACCTGCTGGATCTGCTGCTCGATCCGCGCCGCGTCCTCCTCCGGCGAAGGCGATAACGCGAGCGTCAGCCAACCGAATTTCATGACCTCACTTCCCCGGACATGGGCAAAGCCGCCCGCCTGGAGCCCTATTCCGCAGCGACCGCCTCCGGGCCGTTCATCTCGAAGCCTTCGTAGCCCTTGACTGCAATCTCGTCGCAGGTCCGCTTGAAGCGGTCGAAACCGCCGACGTAGGGCATGAAGATGCGCGGCTTGCCCGGAATGTTGGCGCCGACATACCAGGAGTTCGCCAGGGGATAGAGGGTCGAATCGGCCACCTGGTTGTTGTGCTCGACCCAGGCGTCCTCCGCCGCCTGGGTCACCTCGAAGCGGGTGTAGCCGTGGCCGCGCATATGGTCGACGCAGTCGACGATCCAATCGGCGTGCTGCTCGGCGCCGAGAATCATCTGCGCCTTGACCGAGGGGCTCTGCGGCCCGGTGATCATGAACATGTTGGGGAAGCCCGCCATGGCCAGGCCAAGATAGCAGCGTGGACCGCCGTCCCACTTCTCCTGGATGGTGAGGCCGCGGCCATTGGAGAGTTCAATATCGCGCAAGGCGCCGGTCATGGCATCGAAACCGGTGGCGAAGACAAGCGCATCCAACTCATACTCGGTGCCGTCGGCGGTGCGCAGGCCCTTGGCGGTGATCTCCTCGATCGGCGTGCTTCGGATATCGACTAGGTCGACGTTTTCCCGGTTGTAGGTCTCGAAGTAGCCGGAATCTAGGATCAGCCGCTTGGTGCCGATCGGATGGTCGTGGGGGATCAGCTTCTCCGCCGTCTCCGGATCTTTCACGATCCGGCGGATCCTCTCGCGCACGAAGTCGGACGCGGTATCGTTCGCCTCCTTGTTCACCAGCAGATCCTTGTAGGTATAGAGGAAGCTGATCGAGCCGCCCTCGGCCCACTTCGATTCGTAGGCCGTCCGGCGTTCTTCGGCGCTGACCTCGAGTGCGGAATGGGTCGGCGGCGGGTAGCCCGAGATTCCAAAGGGCGTATCGTGGGCGGCGAGGCGGCGTTCGTCGTATTCGGACTTGTGCCGCGATTCCTTTTCCGGGTCCATGGGCATGTTCCTGGCCGGCAGGCTGAACTGCGGCGTGCGCTGGAAGACATGCAGGTGGCCGGCTTGCGCGGCGATGATCGGGATCGACTGCACGCCGGACGAGCCGGTGCCGACGATGCCGACGCGAAGACCGCTGAAATCCACGCCGTCGTGCGGCCAGAGTCCGGTGTGATACCAATTGCCCGCGAAGTTCTCGATGCCCTTGATGTCCGGCACCCGGGGCGTCGACAGGTTGCCCGTGGCCATGACACAGAAGCGGGCCTCGTGCCGCGTGCCGTCCTCGGTCCCAAGCACCCAATTTCGCGTCGCCTCGTCGAAATGGGCCGAGGTGACGCGCGCGTCGAAGACGATATCCCGGCGCAGGTCGTGGCGGTCGGCGACATGGTTCACGTAGCGCAGGATTTCCGGCTGGGTACCATAGCGTTCCGGCCACTCCCACTCCTGCTGCAGGTCGGTATCGAAGGAATAGGAATATTCCAAACTCTCGACGTCGCAACGGCAGCCCGGATAGCGGTTCCAGTACCAGGTGCCGCCGACCCCGCCGCCGGCCTCGAAGATCTTGACCCGAAGACCCATGCCCCGCAGCCGATGCAACGCATAAAGCCCGCTGACCCCCGCGCCGACGATGATGATGTCCAACGCCTCGTCCGGCCCAGTATCCTGTTTCGGGGCGTTCGGCATGTACTTGCTCTCCCGATTATCCTCGGCCATCTGACGGCGGGTCCGAGTGATTTCTAATAACGGTTCGAAATACAATATCCCCGATCCGACCCCGTGCGGTCAATTGCGCGCGTTCGGACGGTTTGCCTGGCACGCGAGGATCGGCGAATATGAGCGCCACTTCACCTGCACCGGCGGCGTCATGGCCGCATACCCGAGTTCACTCCATTGCGTTTGGACAGGACCAGAATGATCCCTCATCGTGACCGGATTCCGCATCGTCCGCCGATGACGGTCGGGGCGTAAGGGCCGGAGATGGCCAGGATCGGCGGCAAGAGAGGCTCCCTCTGGCTGCGCGTGGTGGCGTTCCTCGTCGCCACGATCCTCATCGGCATCGGCGTCAACGAGGGTATCCACTGGTGGCGCAATGTCGTCGAACCGAACGCCCGGGTCGAGGCGGATTTCACGCTTCTGTCCTCCAGCGTCAACGCCACCATCGCCGCCCTCCACGTCCGGCGCGGCGACCGGGTGGAGAAAGGCCAGCTGCTCGTCTCCATGGACGCCGCGGTCGAGGAGCTGGACCTCGCCACCCTCGATGCCGAACTCGCCAAGATGCGGGCCGACCGCAAGCAGGTGGAGGTGGAGCTGAAGCAGTTCCAGGTCGAGATGAACGACAAGATCGCCACCGCCGACGCAACGATCCGCCTGCAGCGGCGCGAACTCTCCACCCTGCAGGATCGCCGCCGAATCGCCGAGGCCAACGTCGCGCGCAACGCCAAGCTGCGCGGCAAGCGGACGATCTCCGCCCGCCAGCTGGACGACGCCAACGACCGGCTGCTGGCGATCACCGGCCGCATCCGGGGCCTGGAGACCCGAATCCGCGAGAGCGAGCAGAAGCTGAAGGAGTTGAAGGGCGAGACCGGCCAGAAGGCGGTCTATCTCTCGCGCCTGGAGGCGATCGACCGGGTCATCGACAAGATCGGCGTGCAGATCGCGCAAGCCAAGGAACGGCTCGCCGACATGCATATCCTGGCCCCCATCGGCGGCCTGATCGACGACGTCTATGTCGCCACCGGCGTCTACGTCGAGGACGGCGACCGGGTGGTGCTGCTGCACGACCCGAACGCGCTTTGGCTGGAAGCCCGGGTCGACGAGACCGACATCGGCCATGTGGTGCCGGGCCAGAAGGCGCGGATCGAGTTCGACGCCTATCCCTTCGAATGGGTGGAGGGCGAGGTGCGCTCGATCGGCGCGGTCACGCTCGGCTCGATGGAGAACGGCGGTGCCGGCAAGGTCGATCCCAGGCTCGCGCAGCGTATACCGGTGATCATCGACCTGCCGGAGATGGAAAAGGTGGTCCGCCCGGGCATGCGCGCCACCGTCAACATCCAGATCCGCTGAGGCCGGGGCGGGGCTGGGATAACATGGACCTTTCCCGCTTCGGCTGGCGGACGATCATGACCACGGCCTGCATCGCCATGCTGGTGCAGCAGGCCTTCTCCTATGTCTGCCAGATGGTGATGCCGGTCATGGCCGACCGGCTGGCGGAGGACTTCGCCATTTCGCCCGCCTGGCTGGGACTCTATCTTTTCATCCAGAGCATCGCCTCGATCCTGGCGGCGATCGGCTGCGGCAGTTTCATCCTGCGTTACGGCCCGCTCCGGATCTCGCAGTGGGCGCTGGTGTTGATGGGAGCGAGCCTTCTGGCGATCGCCTCGGGCCAGCTCTGGGCGCTTCCCTTGAGCGCCGTCCTGCTCGGCGCATCGGCGGCATCGACGCCCGCCAGCTCGCACATCCTGGCCCGGGTCTGCCCGCCGCGCCTGGCGCCGCTGGTGTTCTCGATCAAGCAGACGGGCGTACCGGTCGGCAGCCTCATCGGCGGCCTGATGCTGCCGTTCCTGCTCGGCTTGGTGATCTATACGGCGACACTCGGCACTTCGTTCCGCCTCGGCCCCCGAGGCGCCGCCCTGATCACCGCCGGGATCGTCTTTCTGGTGGCGGTCGGCCTGCAGCCGATCCGCGAGTATTTCGACGACGAGCGCCGCGCCGAGATCAAAATCGCCTTTGGTGATTTGCGCGAGACCTTGGGCACGGTGCTACGCGATCCCTCGCTCCGCGACATCTCGCTGGCCGCCTTTTCCTTCGGCGGCCTACAGTCGCTCTTCGCCGGCTTCTTCATCCTCTTCCTGATCGATGGACTCGGCTATTCCGAGGTCGAGGCCGGCAGCGCCTTCGCCATCGCCAGTTTCTCGGCCATCTGGGCCCGTATCCTTTGGGGCGTGCTTGGCGGCGGTTTTGTTTCGCCGCGCTTGCTTCTGGCCGGGATCGGTTTCTTCGGCGGCGTTGCCGCCCTGTTTACCGGCGCCTACGATTTCACCTGGAGCTTCTGGGACATCGTCTGGGTCGCGATTCTCTTCAACATCACCTCGCTCAGTTGGCACGGCATCCTGCTGTCGGAGATCGCGCGTTTGGCGCCCGAGGGCCAGGTCGGCGGCATCACCGGCGGCGTACTCGCCTTCACCTCGATCGCGATGATGACCTATCCGGCGATCTACGGGATCATCCTGGCCTATACCGACTCCTACGCCATCGGCTTCGTGCTCGGCTCCATCCCCGCCTTCGTCGCCTGCCTGATCTTCCTGAACCCGCCGCTGCAGAGCTCCTGGCTCGGCCTTGTCGGCAGGGTCGCGGGCGGTGTGGCGACGGCGCGGGGCGCCGCCGGCGCGATTGGTCTTCTCGGCCTCGGAACCGCCTTCGGCTTGGTGATGCACGCGGCGGGACTGTGAGGACGCGAAAGCTTGGCCTCGCCGGGAAAAAGGTTATATAGAGCGGAATTCGCTGGGCGTGGGACCGTCGGTCCCGCCGGCCGTCCCGGCGAACAACCACGGGAGACTCGTTTCATGGCCCGTCCGCTGATGCCCAAGGCAACCGCCGTCTGGCTGGTCGACAACACATCTTTGACCTTCGAGCAAATCGCCGATTTCTGCGGCCTGCATCCCTTGGAGATCCAGGGGATCGCCGACGGCGAGGTGGCGCAGGGAATCAAGGATCTCGATCCGATCGCCAACGGCCAGCTAACCCGCGAAGAGATCGAGCGTTGCGTGGCCCAACCGATGGCGACCTTGCAGGTGGCCCGGACCACCATCGAGTTGCCGGAGCGCAAGACCAAGGGCCAGCGCTACACCCCGGTCTCCAAGCGCCAGGACCGGCCGAACGCGATTGCCTGGTTGGTACGCTATCAGACCGAGCTCACCGACCCGCAGATCGCCAAGCTGGTCGGTACCACCAAGCCCACGATCCAAGCGATCCGCGAGCGAACCCACTGGAACATGACCAACATCAAGCCGCAGGACCCGGTGACCCTCGGCCTCTGCAGCCAGATCGAGCTGGATGAGGCGGTGGGTGTCGGCCAACAGCGGCTGCAACGCCAGCAGGACAAGGAAGCGCGCGAGACGGCCAAGGCCAAGGCCGACCAGTTCGCCGCCGCCGAGGCCGCCGGCATGCCGTCGGCGGCCCCCGTGCCAGCGCCGGAACCGGAACCGGAACCGGAACCCGTGCCTGATCCGATCGTCGTGCGCGAACCGGAGCCCGAGCCCGTGGCCGAATCGGTCTTCGGCGCGGAGCCCCAGCCCGAGCCCGAGCCCGAGCCGGCCGAGGACGAGCCAACCCTCGAAAGCGTCTTCCGCCGGGACTGACGGCGGACTCGGGGTGAAGGCGGCCGTCTGTCGCGATTTCGGCGCCCCTCTCCAAATCGAGGAGGTGCGCCTCGACCCGCCCGGTGCCAGCGAGGTCCGGCTGCGCATCTCCACCGGTGCCATCGCCGAAGAGGTCGTGATGCACGAAAGCCAGCTTGTGGAGTTTCCGGCCTCGCTATCTTTCGAATGCGCATCCCTGCTCGCCCGCGGCACCCCGACGCTCGCCGGCATGCCGCCGTCGGGCGCGAAACTGCCGCTGGAGTTGGTCGACATCGCCGATGGGGCGACGCGCATCCAGGGCTCCAAGATGGGCGGCGGTCACCTCGCCCGCGACGTGCCGCGCCTCGTTCGTCCGCATGAAGAGGGTCGGCTGGAACTCGAAGACCTGATCGGCGGACGCTATCCGCTCGACCGTATCAACGAGGCCGGCGCGTCGGTCAAATGCGGGGAGGCGATCCGCGACGTCGTCACCTTCCCCGACGCGGCCCCTTGAGCGAGCCCCCCTTCTCGACAACGCCACCGCGCGCCGCCTCTTGCTGGCGGGTAGCGGCCTGGCCGCCGCGCCCCGCCGGGCACAGGGACCGGACGAGCTGCTGGAACTGATCCGCGAGATCGGCTTCGTCCAGGTCGACAGCGTGCTGACGGTGGAACGCGCCCACCACATGATCCTCTTCGCCCGCAATCAGACCTATCGACGCGAGGCCTTGCGCCGCCTGCTGGAGGACGACGGCCGGCTGTTCGAGAACTGGACCCACGACGCCTCGATCCTGCCGAGCGGGCTCTACCCCTATTGGCGCCACCACTTCCGCCGGACAGGCCGCGGCATCTCGGAACGCTGGCACGGCTACGGGCGAACCGGTTTCACCGGCCACATCGAGGCGGTCAAGGACAGAATCGCCCAGGAAGGTCCCTTGATGGCGCGCGACTTCGGCACGCCCGGAAAGAAGGCGAGCGGCGGCTGGTGGAACTGGCACGAGGAGAAGACGGCGCTCGAATTCCTCTGGCGCACGGGCGGACTGGCCATCGCCGGGCGGCGGGGTTTCCAGAAGATCTACGACCTGCCGGAACGCGTGATCCCCGCCGCCGACCTGGACGCCCGGGTCGGCGAGGAAGACTTCGTCGACTGGGCCTGCAAGCAGGCGCTCCACCGACTGCATTTCGCCACGGCGGCCGAGATCGCCGGCTTCTGGGGCCTGCTGTCGACCGGCGAGGCCGAGGCCTGGTGCCGGCGCGAACGCGGCCGCCAGTTGATCCAGGTCGGCGTCGAGCCCGCCGACGGCTCTTCGCCGCGCCCCGCCCATATGCTGGCGTCGGCGTGGGAGACGGCCCGCGAGGTGCCGGCGCCACCGGCGCGACTCCGGGTGCTCAGCCCCTTCGACCCGCTGATCCGCGACCGCGCGCGCCTCGCCCGCGTCTTCGGCTTCGACTACAGAATCGAGATCTTCGTGCCCAAGGCCAAGCGGCAATACGGCTACTACGTCTTCCCGCTGCTGGAGAGCACGCGCCTCGTCGGCCGCATCGACATGACGCATGACCGCAAGGGTAGCGGCGCGTTTCGGGTCACCGGCCTCTGGTGGGAACCGGGCGTCCGCGCGAGCAGGGGCCGCCTGGCGGCGCTGGCGGCGGAGCTGGAGCGCATCGCCCGTTTCGTCGGTTCCGGGCGGGTCGAGATGGCCAGTCTCAACCCCCGAGGCGCTTCCCCTCGGGATCAAAGGCAGGCGCTCGAGTAGGCCGGCCGGCGGCACCATTGTTCCGATGCGGCTGATTGGACATCATGGGCCGGCTCCGCGAGGAAAGGGATCTCCCATGGCTAGCTGGACGTCGCGCGAAGCCCAACCCCTGACGGTGGAAAGTCTGCGGGCGCTGTTCGACAACGAGATCCCGGCGATCCGCATCGCCGAATTCGCCACGCCCGGGGAGTGCCGCGCCGTCGCCGCCGCGATGCGGCGGTGCGAACCGCGCATCGTCCAGGGCGCGACCGACCATTCCTCGCCGGCCTTCCAGAGCCAGCCGATCGTCTTCATCGGCCTGACCCAGTACGAGTTCAAGTACCGACCGATGGCCGATTATCTCGACGCGGCCGACGCCAGCCGCGCCGAGGTGGCGCCGGTTTTGGCGGGATCCTTCGATCCCGTCGAACGCCTCATGGCCCGGCTTCGCGACCTCACCGGCGACGACGTCGGAATCGCGCGCGATCCGGGCGGCCGGAGCTACGCCTCGGCCATGATCCGCAACTCGAACGCCGGCTTGTCGCTCCACGCCGACTTCGCGCCCTACCAGGCGCCGCGGCTGGTCGTCTCCGCTTGCGACGCGCAGCTCGCCTGGAACTTCTACGCCGAGGTGCCCGACGGCCCCGGCGGCCACACCACTATCCACAACAGCCCCTGGCACTGGGAACGACAGAGCGAGGGCGAGGTCGCGGAGAACTATCCCCTCGATCCGGCCCAGGTCGCGGGCGCCGACCACTTCACCTTCCGCCCCGAGGAGGGCGACATCGTGCTGTTCAACTCCCGCAACCCGCACGAGGTATTCCGCGTCGAGGATCCGGCGGGCAAGGACCGCATCGGTCTCGCCACCTTCATCGCCCGGATGCCGTCGGGCGCGCTCCGTCTCTGGTCCTGAAGAGGACGTAGGCGGCCAGCAGGTTGAGTGCCGCCATGGTGGCGAAAGCGCCCTCGAAGCCGCCGAAGAGGCTGGTCAGCAGGCTGAAGGTGGAGGGGCCGAGGGCGACGCCGAAATAGAGACAGACGGCCGTACCCGAGGTGGCGAGCGCCACCTGGTCCGGCGCCAGGCGGACGACTTCCGCCAGCGGGATGCCGTTCCAGCCCGAGGCGGTGAAGCCGAGCAGGGCGGCGACCGCCGCCAGGGCCGGGAACGGCCAGGCTGGCGACGCCAGGATCAGAAGCAGCAGAAAGCCGCTGGTGGCGAGACCGATCAGGCCGAGCGCCGCGCCGCCCACCATGACGCGGTCGCTGACCCAACCCCAAAAGGGCCTGGCGACGACGCCGCTCAACTGCATCGCCGCGTAGACCAGACCGGCGTCGATCAGATCGAGGCCGGCGACCTCGACCAGATAGACGACGAGAAAGGCGAACAGGCTCATCTGCACCCCGGAATAGACCAGGCAGCAGACGGCGACGACGCGAAGATCCGGGCGCCGGAGTATCAGCAGGACCGAGGCCCAGAGCATCGCCGGCCGGATCGGCGCGTCCGGCTCGCGGTCGCGGTCGTAGCGGGCGCGGATCGGCTGAACCGCCAGCACCACGAACAGCACGGTGGCGCTCGCCAGCAATATCGCCGCCCGCCAGCCGGCGGCGACGGCGACGACGGGCAGCACGGCGCCCGCCAGCATGCCGCCCAAGGGCACGCCGCTCTGCTTCATCGAGAAGACCACGCCCCGCCACTCGGCCGGGGTCTCGCGGGCCAGGATATGGCTCGCCGCCGGCGTCGCCGGGCCTTAACCGCAGCCGATCAGCGCCCATCGCCACGATCAGCCCCAGCGAGCCGCTCATCGTGAGCGCGGTCGCCAACGCCGCCAGGCAAAGACCGACCTGGCAGACCCAGATGGCGCCGTGGCGGCGGACGAGCGGCCCGCTCACCATGCTGCCGAAGGTCGCGCCCAGAAAGACCAGCGACGCGTGTATGCCGACCCGGCTCGGATCGACGCCTGGAGCACATCTTTCTAATACGGAACCATTTGACCGGGATTATTTTGTGCCGTGGCGGCGCTGCGGTTGCGACGGCGATGTGGGGCATCGGTGAGCGAGCGCAGCGCCGCCACGGCGCAAAAGGACCCGGCCGAAGGTGCCCCTGGGTACGTTTTGGGTGCGTTGCGACGCTTGTCCGATGCCCCACATCGCGCTGCGCGCCGCGCCTGCCCAAAACGCACCCAGGGGCTATCAAATGGTCCCGTATTAGAAAGATGTGCTCCCGGTCCGCCGCCATCGCCGGCGCCAGCACCGGCACGGCGAGAAAGGTCAGCACGGCGGAGAGCTGGATCGACGTGGTGACCGCGAGGGGGCCGATGGCGGAACGCATGGAACGGGAGAAATCGCTTGCCGGCCCGGTGTCGAGGTTCGATGAAACCGTGCGTCAGTAGGGCCGGTCGCCGCGCACCAGGATTCGGTAGAGCATGCGGTGCTGGCTTTGGTCGTAGTCGAAGCCGGCCTTGTGCATGGCGGAGCGGTTGTCGATCAGCAGCATGTCGCCCAGGCGGTATTCGTGGGTGTAGGCGAACTCCGGGCGGATCGCCGTCTCCAACAGTTCGGTCAGGAACGCCTGGGTCTCGTCGGGCGCCATGCCGAGGATGTTCTCGGTCTTGTTCTGGTGGAACCAGATCGCCTTGGTGCCGCGTTCGGGGTGGGTGCGCACGAGCGGCTGGATCAGCGGCGCGCCCTCGGCCGCCGCCGCCCGCTGGTCGGCGACGATGTCGGGGTTGGCGTCCGTGCTCCTGGCGCGGGCACTGCTGATCAGCGTGTTGGCGGTACGCATGGGATCGATCCGCCGGCGCGTCTCGTCCGGCAGCGCCTCGTAGGCCGCCCGCATGTTGCAGACCGAGGTGCCGCCGCCCGACTCCGGCAGCGCCACGGGATAGAGGCTGGTGAACTTGGGCGGGTGTTCCTGGTTGGTGTGGTCGGTGTGCCAGGAGGCGTTGTTCGCCATCTTGGCCGGCCGGCCCTGGCTGTCCTTGTGGCGGTTGGACAGCACGCTCACCAGCGGCACGCCGTCGGCGAGAAAGCGCCGGTTCTGGTCCTCCATCAGCTCGCCGAAATTCTCCGCCGCGCGCTGGAATTCCGCGGCGGTGAAGTGCTGGTCGCGTATGACCAGGACGACATGGTCCACGAGGGCACCGTAAAGCGCCTGGCGCGTCGCCTCGTCGAGCGGCAGGCGGAGGTCCACGCCCGTGGCCTCGGCCCCGATGTGCTCCTTGATCTTGGTGATCGTCGGCGACGGCGTCTCGGCGAGCATTGATGCTCCCTCTTCATCGCGGGACGGCGGGCGGACGGCGGGCGGACGCCCGCCGAACGGCACGAATAGTGTAACACGTCCGGACATCGACAATGGAGCGCGGCGCATGGACCCTCTCTTCGATTTTACCGGCAAGGTGGTACCGATCACGAGCGACAGCCGGGGCCTGGGCCTGGCCATGGCGCGGGCTTTCGCGGAGCGCGGCGCCAATCTGATCATCGCCAGCCGCAAGCTGGAGAACCGCGAAAAGGTGGCGGCGGAGCTGGAAGGCCTCGGCATCGAGGCTCGAGTGGCGAGCTGCGGGCCGCACGGCCCGGTTTCGAGGGTACAAACGACATTCTCGTGTACGTCCATCATTTTATCTGTATAGACGATAATCCGTAACTGCCCAGGTACGTGGCCGCCTTTCAGGCGGCGTGGAGACGTGCGATCAGGGTTTCGGGATTTTCCATGAGCGCCTGGATGATGTTCCAGCCCTGTTTTCTGGCGGTCGAGATGAAGCCGCGGACGGTGGCAAAGTCTTCGGCGCCTTTCTGGCTGCGGAAGCCGCCGGAGATTTTCTGCTTGACCTTCATCATGCGCCCGTCCTGCTCGGCCTGATTGTTGGTGAACGGCACGGCGAAATTGGTGAGGAAGCGTAGCGCATCTTCCTTGCGAGCCTGAAGGCGCCGGAGAAGGTTGTGGCCGACGCGGCGCGGCTTGCGTCCCCGGCGCCTGGCCTTGCCCTCGACCGGTTTGGGCGCGAGAGGAGGTTGGGCCTCGTGAAAGGCGATGCCCTCGGCCGTGATGGCGTCCCAACATCGTCGGAAGCGGCTGACGAGGCTTGGTTTCAGCGCCACTCCCCGCTCCCGGGCGAGATTTACCGCGTGGCAGGCGCGGCGCAATAGTCTCTGCATCTTGCCCGCCCAGTCCTCCTTCTCGATCTCGACCAGGGCTTGCAACTCGCGCAGGTGATGGGCGTTGCACAGCGCGTGCCGCACCCCCTCCATCGTGAAGTACGGCTTCCAGTGGTCGTGGACGACGATGCCGCCGACGCCGCCGAGCAGGCTGCCGCGCCGGGGCGAAACCCGGTAGAAGGTCAACAGCGCCGTGGACGCGACGTGCAACCATTGACCCCGCCCGGCGACCCGGAACCCGGTCTCGTCCATGTGCTTGACCGGCGCCGATTTCACCAGCTCGCGGATCGTCCCGACGACGCCTTGCACGGACTCGGCGCTGTTTCGGCCCATCCGCGCGATGCTCGCCGCAGACAGCCCGGCCCCGAACAGATCCTTCATCAATGCGGCCAGGCGGTCCTCGGGCAGGAGCTGGTAGTGCGACAGGTAGACCACCATGGCTCCGATCCGACCGCCGTACTGAACCGGGCCGGTGACGCCGTCGGGAAAGGAAGCCCGAGTTTGCGTGCCGCAATGCCCGCAACGGCAGCGATGCGCCCGATGCTCCGTGACCACCAGGGGCCGGGGCTCGGGCAGGTCGAAAACCTGACGGGCGCCGTGGCCGGTGGTCATATCCGGCGTCAATCCCGAACCACACCGCCGGCACGTCTCGGGATAATGATCGACGCTGGCGTCGGGATCGGCGACTTGGCGCAGGGTCTCGCCCTCGTGGCCCTTCTGCCCGCCCGGCTTGCGATCCGATTTTCCGCGAAGGCTCCCGGTGCGTCGCTTCTTCTTCCCCGCCGGCGGTTTGTTCAATCCATCGCTGGACGGCGGCTTGCCGCTGTTCGTGCTGTTCAGGCCAAGCTGGCGCTCGAGTTCGCCAAGCCGGAGTTCGAGCTCGGCGAGCCGCGACCCTTGGGCCAGCACCACATCGATCAGGTCGTCTTTCGACAAAAAGGCGAGAGCATACCTATCCATCGAATCCTTAGAATCGACCCACCATCTCTTGTCAAACGAAATCTAGGCCGTCAGCGCCTCAAACCCACAAAATCTGCCCCGAGAGACCCAATCCGCAGCCCCAGCGAAATCAGATACCTGGGCAGTTACATATATACATCATACCATTTACATTGTATTAATCATTTCAATGCGACAGCATCGATAGGCCCACCGCGCAAACGACCTTCCGGCAACTTCCTCGCCGGCCATCCAGCGCAGCACAACAGGGTCAAGTTTTGAATTGTGAATTTCTCCTACCAATGATCCGGCGTTGACTATCCGACGTCCGCCGCTGACGCCATCGAAATCATAATTCAAGACTTGAACCCTTGCATCGTGGGATGTTGCCGAGAGCCCGGATCGGGCGGCGAGCGTCTCGACGGTGGCGTATTGCCGTGGCATCAATTCCGATTGATGCGCCCCAAGCATAAACCAGACCTTTTTACAGAAATTCAGCGCAATGTAGGGAGGCATGTTGTTGTGAGGCTGGCTGCCGCCCGCTTCTCCAATGCTCGCCTTGACGAGACCGTGTTTGAATCCCGCCGGGGCCTGATCAAATTTCACTTTCCGTACGCCAGCATGAAACCAGTATTCATGCTCTGGTCCATGCGTGTGGCTTGGCATCTCTTCTGCCGTCAGGATGTGCTTTTCCTCGCCACTTATTTCGCCGAAACGGTGGTTAGTAAGTCCGTGTCGTCGATCCGTGTTGACGCCAATGATAAATCGCCCTTGTGCTTCTTCGTAAGTCACCCAGCCAGTAGGGCATTCTTGACCTGCAAAAGCAATAACCGTATCTCTGGGCAAAACCGCATCATTGAGAACAGCCTCGATTTTACTAGTTCCCAGTGCTTCCAGTTCTCGGCGAACGTTTGCTTGGAGTTCATCTATGGAGGAGTTAGTATTAGCAAGAATATCCGCAGCCTTACTTGTCAGGACTGTTTCTGTAGTCTCATTGACTTTTTTACTAATGAGATCTTCTACCTCTTTTTCACCCATTTTATTTTTTATCGCCATCACCACTTGATCATCAAGTCTATGTTTCAAATTGTCAACAATGCGATACTCGACAACCTTTTGGTCTATCGTTGCTTGCAGAAGTTCCTTCGATTCATCGATGTTTTTTCCAGTGTAAAAGACAAACGCGCCGCCAATCGTCGTCAGGACGACTGATACGCCGATCGTTAAGTACCTGAACTGGCGTTGAAGGTGTTCGCGGTAGCTCGCCGCCGCGTTATTATAACTCTCGGAGAGGTGGCTTATTGCATTCGTCAGCGTTTGATCCTGACTCTGCATCACTCGCCTGACTTCGACCTCAACAGCCGTTCTAGTTTCGTCGTCCATGTCAATCCCCCAAAGAAATGGCGCCAAATATGCCTTGTATGAATTATAGGCTGACTTTCAGGCGTCATCCAAAACTTTTCTCGCATAATCTCGCCCGCGCGCACACTTTGCACAATAGGGTCAAATCTTGAATTGTGAATTTCTCCTACCAATGACCCGGCGTTGTTTATCCGGCATCCGCCACTGGCGCCATCAAATTCACAATTCAGGACTTGACCCCTTACATCGCGCGCCGGAGGAGATCGTCGCCGCCGCGCTCTATCTCGCGGGCGGCGGGGCCAGCTTGACCAGCGGCACCACCATCCGCGTCGACGGCGGCACCGACCGAGAAACGGGCACCCCCCTCCCTTGCCGGGCAGGAATGGGTTATATCTGGGGCCGGCGCGCGAAGGGCGCGCCCCGAAACGATGACGGAGGATGACGAGATGAGCGTGGCGATACAGATCGACGACGACCAGGGCGGCATGCGCGCGGGCGGCGTGGCGGTGGCGAAGGCTTCCCATCCGAAGATGGTGCCGGGCCGGCGCGACTTCATGCAGTATCGCGAACTCGGCGTCACCGAGGCGAGCGAGGGCAAGATCCGCGCCCAGGTCACCTCGTCCTCGCAAGGCCTGTCGGAGCCGACCGGCTGGCACGTCCACATCTGCGAGGGCCAGTTCGTCTACATGATGAGCGGCTGGGTCGACCTGGAGTTCGAGGACGGCAAGGTCCGCATCGAGGCCGGTGACTCGATCTACATCCCCGGCGGCACCCCGCACAACGAGACCGCCACCTCGGACAATTTCGACCTGGTCGAGGTCTCCGTTCCCGCCGACATGGGCACCAAGCCCTGCGATCCGCCGGCCGGCCGTAGCTGAGAAACCGATAGCGTAGCCGGCGCCCGGCCCCAATTTCGGGGCCGGGCATCGGCGCGTCGAGGGGCGGGCGCCATGTCCGAACCGCCTGCCGACAAGGCTCCCGAATTCGCATCGGGCCGCTCGCCGAACTTGGTCGGCATCGTCTGCGTCATGGGCGCGGTCACCGCCTTCACCACCCAGGACATGACGGTGAAGTGGCTGAGCGAATCCTACCCGCTGCACCAGATCACGCTGTTCCGCGCCGCCATTGCCATGGCGATCATCGTCGGCGTCTTCATGCCGCTCGAAGGCGGCTGGCGCCATCTGCGCACCCGCCGGCCGGGGCTCCACCTGCTGCGCGGCTTCGCCGTGGTGGTCGCCAACATGTGCTTCTTCACCGGCCTGGTGACCTTGCCGCTCGGCGAGGCGACGGCGATCTTCTTCGTGGCGCCCCTGTTGATCACCGCGCTCTCCGTCGTCTTCCTCGGCGAGCAGGTGGGCGCGCGGCGCTGGCTCGCGGTGCTGGTCGGCCTCACGGGCGTGGTGGTGATGATGCGGCCCGGAACCGAGACCTTCCAGTTGGCGGCCCTGCTGCCGCTCGCCGCCGCGCTCGCCTATGCCAGCCTGCAGATCATGACCCGCAAGCTCGGCATGGCGGAGAAGGCCTCGACCATGTCCTTCTATATCCAGATCGTTTTCATTGCCGTCTCGACCACCATCGGCCTCATCGTCGGCGACGGCCGCTATGTCAGCGGCGATGCGCACCTGGATTTCCTGCTCCGCGCCTGGTCCTGGCCGGACCTGCCCGGCCTGGGCGTCCTCCTGGTAATCGGAGTCTTGAGCGCGATCGGCAGCTACCTGGTGAGCCAGGCCTACCGGATCAGCGAGGCGGCGCTGGTGGCACCGTTTGAATACGTCGCGATCCCGATGGCGGTTTTCTGGAGCGCGCTGGTCTGGGGCGACTGGCCGGACGCCATCGCCTGGTCGGGCATCGCGCTGATCGGCGGCGCCGGCCTCTACGTCTTCTACCGCGAAACCGTGCGCGGCCGCCTCAACGCGCTGCGCCGCCCGATGCCGCGGAATCGGTGAAGACTGGGGGCCCGGTTGCAAGCAGGGCCGGGCTGACACACGATCGAGCCATGGAGGCCATCTACGACCGTATCGGCATCGGCTACGACGCGACCCGGCGGGCGGATCCCGGGATCGTCGCCAGGCTTCGCCATCACCTCGGCGCCGATGACGCCGGGGCCTACCTCGACGTCGGTTGCGGCACCGGCAACTACACGATCGCGCTGGCGCAAAGCGGCATCCGGATGACGGGCATCGATGCCTCGGCGGTTATGTTGGACGAAGCGCGGCGCAAGGCCGCCGGCGTGGCGCGCCTCTCCTGGTGCCAGGCCGACGTCGCCAAGCTGCCGTTTGCCGACGGCCAGTTCGCCGGTGCCCTCTGTACCCTCGCGATCCAGCACTTTCCCGACCTCGGGGCGGCGATGGCGGAGGTGGCGCGGGTGCTGGATCCCGGTACGGGGCGGCTGGTCCTTCTGACCGCGACGCCCGAGCAGATGGCGCGGTACTGGCTGAATCGCTATTTCCCGGCAATGCTGGCCCGATCCATCCGGCAGATGCCGGCTCTCGGCGATGTGCGGGCGGCGCTCGGGGCGGCGGGCCTCGCCATCACCGAGACCGAGCCCTTCTTCGTCACGCCGGCGCTCCAGGATCTCTTCCTCTATAGCGGCAAGCAGCGCCCCGAACTCTACCTCGACCCTCGCTTTCGCGCCGGCATCTCCAGCTTCGCCAACCTCGCCAAGGCGGACGAAACCGAGCGGGGCCTCGCCGCCCTGGCCGAGGACATCGATACCGGCCGCATCGGCGAGATCATCGCCGGCGCCGATCACGATGGCGGCGACTGTCTCTTCGTCGCCGCCTCGCGGCGGAATGATGGGGTGCTTGGAATCTAATCGACGTTCGATTAACATGGGCGCTGGCTGTCCGGTGGTCGGACGGCCGACGTTCTCGGGGCGGGGTGAAAGTCCCCACCGGCGGTGATTGCGCCAAGGCGCATCAGCCCGCGAGCGCCCGCCAAATTATCGGCGGGGTCAGCAGATTCAGTGTGATTCCGAAGCCGACGGTCATAGTCCGGATGGAAGAGAACGGGAAAGTCACCGCTGGTCGGCACTTGTCCGGCCGTGGGCAATCCGCTTCCCCGTACGCCCTGATTCAGGTCTCGAGCGAAGAGGATTGACCGATGAATCAGAGCCACCCTAATACCACCGGCGATGCCATCGCCCTGCTGCAAGCCTGCTGGCACCGCGACATCGTCGACCAGGCGGTGATCGCCTGCCGGGCGGAACTCGTCCGCCTGGGCGTCGACCAAGCGCGGATCGAGACCCACGAGGTGCCCGGCAGCCTGGAGATCCCGCTGCACGCCAAGCTGCTGGCCAAGAGCGGGCGCCACGGCGCCATTGTCGCCTTCGGCTTCGTCGTCGACGGCGGCATCTACCGCCACGTGTTCGTCGCCGAAACCGTGATCGACGCCATGATGCGGGTACAGCTGGAGACGGAGGTGCCGATCCTATCCTGCGTGCCGACGCCGCAACGCTTCCACGAAAGCGACGAGCACCACGGCTTCTTCCACCAGCATTTTTTGGTCAAGGGACGCGAGGCGGCCGAGGCCTGCGTCGCGACGCTCGAGAACATCGCCCGTCTGCGAACAGCGGCCTGATATTGCTTCCCCGGCGCCGGGATTATGGGTCCCGGCGCCGGCGGCCACTCACATTAAGAAATCCCGCGCGGGATGTGCTAAACAGCTTGGCAACCGGCGCGGTAGGCTGTTTCAGGGTGAGGCTTTGGTGCGGGTTGACGAAAGAGCGCACAATCCCCAGGATATCGCGCGCTATCGCTCGCGATCTGCTGTCTTTTAGGACCGTTTGCACGGCGCCGCTCGTTTCTGATCGTCGGCTCTCAAATCGCTCTAATCGTCTTGCTGACGATCCTCACACAGGTCGGCGGCCTGGCCCTTTGGCTTGCTCATGGCGTCGGCGCGGTGATCCGCCGGCGTCGGAACAGCGGAACAATATTGACCTTCGTTCTGCTGTACACCGGCCTCACCGCCGGCGTCGTACCGCGCGTGGCGCCGTACTTCGGTCGGGTGCCGCTCGATTGTTTCACCGGACCCAGCACGGCCTATGCGGCCAACTCGCGGCTCTATTGCACACTCAACCGCCACTATGTGCGACCCAAATTGAAACTCCTAATGATGGCCCTGTCGGCCCACGTTTCGGCACGCCATCCGGGAAGCGTGCTCACCTATCTCGATGCGGGCTTTCCCTTCCCTCTCGGCCTGCCGCTGTTACCGCATCTCTCGCACCGCGACGGCCGTTCGCTCGACGTCGCTCTGTTTTACGAGACGACGGGTGGTGCACGACCGGTCCGGGGTGGCGCTTGGTGGTTGGGTTATTGGGCCTTTGCTCCCGCCCGACGTCATGAGGCGCCGCCCGCATGCCGGCGCGACGGCTTCCTCCGCTGGCGGATGGAAAGCCTGCAAGGACTTTTCGCCGATCTCAGCCTGGATCACGCGCGAAACCGGGAAATGCTGTCTTGGCTCCGTGGCGAAGGTCCGCAGCATGGCCTGCGGAAAGTCTTCATCGAGCCCTATCTGAAGCACCACTTGGGTGTCGAGGGGAACATTTTACGCCATGCCGGTTGCAATGCCGCCCGGCACGACGACCACATTCACCTTCAAATGTGAAACTCAACGCAGACCCAGCGTGGCGTTGGCGATAATGTAGGCGCCGAGAGCCAAGATGGCGATGAAGAAGACGCGGCGGAACATGGCTTCGGAGAACCGCCGGCGGACCTTCTGGCCGACGAGCATGCCGAGAGCGGCCGGGATAAGCGCCGCGCCGGAGACGGCGCCAAGCTCCAGCGACAGAAAATCGTTGCCGCCCAGCGCCACGGCCAGCGCCACGGTCGAGGCGGTGAACAGCATCCCCATCGCCTGCACCAGCGCGTCGCGCGGCAGGCCGATCGCCTGCAAAAACATCACCCCCGGCACCACGAAGGAACCGGTCATGCCCGTCAGCACGCCGTTGGCGGTGCCGATCAGCGGGCCGGCCCAGACCTCCTGGCGGGGCGAGAGGGTGAGGCGGATGCCGCCCAGGTTGATCGCCGCATAAGCGATCAGCAGCCCGCCCAAGAGGCCCGAGAGAATGTCGAGGTCGACCGTGGTGAGCGCGCTGGCGCCGAGCCAGACCGTCACCGTCGCCATCGCCAGAAACGGCCAGATACGGCGCAGGATCGCCGCGCCGTTGCCGCCCACCGCCGCCTGCCACAGGTTGGTGGCGAAAGACGGGATCAGCAGCAGCGCCATCGCCGTCGTCAGGTCGAACGCCACGGTCAACAGCCCGAGGCTGACCGTTGGCAGGCCGAGGCCGATCACCCCCTTGACCCCGCCCGCCAAAAGGAAGGTGAGGGCGACGGCAACGATGATATGGGGCTCGAACACGGGCGCGCCGCTTGCGCCCTAGACCACCTTCACGTTCCGTGCATCGGAGAGCGCGTCGAGCATGCCCTGGACCGTGTCCTCGTCCATGTCGCGGGTGATGAAGACGACGCGGCTGCGGCGGTCCTCGCTCGGCCAGGCGTCGAGCTGCACCGGTGGGTGGAAGAGATGCTGCACGCCGTGGAGGACGATCGGCTTGTCGCTCTCCTCGACGTTCAGAATTCCCTTCACCCGCAGCATGTCCTCGCCCCGGTAGTTGGCCAGCAGCTCCAGCCAGGTGGCAACGCTGTTCCACGGCAAGGGATCGTCGATCGTCATGCAGAAGGCGCGGATGCGCTCGTCGTGGCGGTTCACGTCCCGGTGGTCGTGGTCGTGCTCATGATCATAGCCGTGCTCATCGTCCTCGCGGTAGGCCTCCTCGCGCAGCCAGCGGGCGACGTCGAGGGTCTTGCTCGCGGGATTGTAGAGCCCGGCCTCGAACAGCATGCCGGGCGCGATGTCGCCGAAACTCACCGGCAACTGTTCGGCGCCGGGATTGAGACCCCGGAGCCGCTCGCCGAGGCTCGCCACCGCCCCCTCGTCGGCCAGGTCCGACTTGGTCATGAGGATGCGGTCGGCGACGGCGGCCTGCTTCACCGATTCGAAGTGATTGTCGAGCGTGCCCGCGCCGTTCACGGCATCGACCGTGGTGATCACGCCATCGAGGCGGAAGCGGCTGGAGAGAACGGGATCGGCCATCAACGAGTGCAGAATCGGCGCCGGGTCCGCGAGGCCGGTGGTTTCGATCACCAGCCGCTCGAAAGGCGGAACCTCGTTCCTCGCCCGCTTGACGTAGAGACCGCGCAGCGTGTCCACCAGCTCGCCCCGGATGGTGCAGCACAGGCAGCCGCTCGACATCAACACGATGTCCTCGTCGGCAGATTCCACCAGATCGCTATCCAGCCCGATCTCGCCGAACTCGTTGATCACCACGGCGGTTTTCGCCATGTCGGGATGCTGCAGCAGGCGGTTCAGCAGCGTGGTCTTGCCGCTGCCGAGAAAACCGGTGATGACCGAAACCGGCAGCAGCTCGCCTTCGCTATCCATCTTCGTCCACTCCCTTGGCCCAGAGGCCTCCGATATAGCACCTAGTACTGGCCATTAAAAATAAGGCTCAATTCGTGAATTGTATGCGTCACCTTGTTACGGCGGCGGCGAGGCAGGCTCGGTCATTGGCGCCGGGGGCGAGGCCGACGAGGTGGAACCAGCTCAGGTAGTTGTCCAGATAGCGGGTGGCGATGCCGCGGCGGGGACGCAGGAAGTCCTTCAACCGGCTGTGGCGGCTGTTCACCGTCTGCACATGCAGATCGCCCCGAACCCGTTCCCCCATCGAGCGGTTGAGTGCTTCGTGGCTCACCCCGAGCGCGGCGGCGCAAGGTGGATAGCTCGCGCCACCGTCGGAGACCAGCAGGGCGTCCTTCGCGACCACCGGGTCGAGAGCAGCCGTGAGCGCCGCCGCGTCGACCCTGGGCAGCACCGCGCTCACCGTCGTCCCGCTCCGCCCCGCCGCCGTGCCTTGCGTCCCAGCCCGCGCGCGCCCTTCCGGCTCTCCAGGACGTAGGTCTCGTCCGCTTCCACGATCCCCTTGAGCACCTCCGAATCGCTCCGCGCCGCCGCCAGAAACCGGTGACGCCAGCGGAACGCCGTGCTCACCGCCACGTCGCAGCGCGCCGCCGAGGCCTTCACCGTCTCCCCCTCCGCCAGCGACGCCCCGAACGACAGCCAGCGTTCCTTGTGGTGCAGGCCCGACAGCGGCGTACCGGTCAGCGCGTTGAAGGTCCTGCCGCAGCCCTTGCACTGGTAGCGCCGCAGACCCCGCGCCATACCGCGCGAAACCGCCCCTTCGCTCGAGCAGTGCGGACAGCGCCGGGCCTCGTCCACACCAAGCTCGATCGCGGCCTTCGATGCCTCGCCTTCGCTCCGGCCCGACAGCACCGCGAGCGCCTCGTGCCGCTGCACGCGCGTCAGCCCGCGCGCCGCCGAAAGCCACACCTGGAAACCCTTGCCGTCCATGACCCAACCCCCTGACGTTCCGGGCATTCTATCACAAATGCATACGTTTCACAAATTGAGCCAAAAATAATGGCTCCCCGGGCACCCCGCTCCCCCGGCCCAGCCACCCGTGGAGTGTACCCTTGGGGTAGTTGGGCCGGGGGAGCGGGGTGGCCGGGACTTACGATAGTAACCACGAGGAGAGGGCTAGTCTTCGGGTACGGCGCCACCTTCCGCGATCCGGCGATCGACGAAAGCCTTCAGCTCTTCCTGGATATCCAGCGCCATCGGCGGCGGCTCGTAGTCGGCCAGAAGCTGTTTGTAGATCTCGTGCGCCCGCCTGGTGGCGCTCTTGGCGCCGTCCTCCGACCAGGTCTCGAAGTTGCGCCAGTCGGAAAGGAAGGGCGTATAGAAGGCGGTCTCGTAGCGCTCGAGCGTATGCGCGGTGCCGAAATAGTGCCCGCCGGGACCGACGTCGCGGATCGCATCCAGGCCCAGGCTCGCCGCGTCGACCTGGATCGGCTCCAGCAGTTCCGCCATCATCTGCAGCATCTCGGCATCGATGATGACCTTCTCGAAGGACGCGGTAAGCCCGCCTTCCAGCCAGCCGAGGCCATGCTTCATGACGTTGCAACCGCCCAGGAAACAGGCCCAGATCGACATTTGGCTCTCGTAGACCGCCTGCGCGTCGGGGGCGTTGGAGGCGTTCACGTTCGAGGAGCGGTAGGGCACCGAATAACGCCGGGCCAACTGACCGCCCGCCAGCACCGCCTTCACGTATTCGGGCGTGCCGAAGGCGGGAGCACCGCTCTTCATGTCGACGTTGGAGGTGAAGCCGCCGTAGACCACCGGCGCGCCCTTGCGGACCAGCTGGGCGAAGGCCATGCCGGCCAGGGCCTCGGCGTTCTGCTGTGCCAGCGCGCCGGCCAAGGTCACCGGCGCCATCGCGCCCGCCAGCGTGAAGGGCGTGAAGACCACCGCCTGGTTCCGTTTGGCCAGCTCTATCACGCCCCTGAGCATCGGCCGGTCGTATTGCAGCGGCGAGTTGGCGTTGACCACGGTCCAGATGCTGGTCTCGGCGTCCAGCCGCGCCTCGTCGATGCCGCGGGCGATCCGCGCCAGCTCGATCGAATCTCGGATCCGCCGGCCGCCCAAGGCATAGCCGTAGAGCGGCTTGTCCGTCAGCGTGGCCAAGGCGTATTCGGTTTTCAGGTGGCGGATCGGTGTCGGCACGTCCGTCGGCTCCACCGGATAGCCGGCGGCGAAATCCACGATATTGAGGCTCTGCGCCAAACGGAAGAAATTCTCGCAGTCTTCCAGGCTGCCCTGGCGACGGCCCCGCTCGATATCGCTGGCATTGGGTGGGCTGGAGACGAGCGAGATCGTCATGTTGCGCCCACCGATCCGGCGGTGGTTGGCGGGATTGCGGGCGTGGAAGGTGAACTCGGCCGGCGCCGTTCCCATCGCTTCCATCACCATGGCGCGGTCGAAACGGACCCGGGTTTCGCCCGGTGTCACCGCGGCCCCGGCGGCGGCGAGGATGTCGCGCGCCTCGTCCAGCAGGAAGTTGATCCCCATCTCCTCCAGGATGGTCAGCGAGGCATCGTGAATGGCCTCGATCTGGTCCTGGGAGAGGATTTCGATGGCGGGAAGCGTATTGACCAGCTGGCGGCGGGGCGATTGCCGCAAGCCGCCGGCCACCCGGCGCGCTTTCTTTTCGGCACGATCGCGCGGCCGTCGTCTGGATGCCATGTCCGCCCCTCGCCTCCGCGCGACTCCCCCACACGGCGCCAGCCTATCGCCCCCTCGCCGGCTTGGCGACAGCAATGGCGAAGCGGAAAAATAATTTCCGAAACCGTGATGGAGATCACGGACTCTACCGCCCCTAGCGGCCATAATAAGGATGTCCCGTGAACCGATGGGTTATGGGATGCCGATCCAGGGACCCGTCGGGGACCCGGATGAACGGCTCAACGACAATGGCAAACCGTCGGAAACGGCGGGACGCAAAGCCACCGGCCGTCCGCCCCAACACCGCAAAGTAGGGGCACGGTAGCGGGGCTACCGAAAGGAGGCCGTCATGACCTATCGTCTGACAACGCAGACATTAATCTCGCCCGGGCGCCAAGGCACGCCCGCTCGAATCGCCCGGGGCCGTCACGACCTGGCCCCGGTGCAGGACGATAACGCCATGCGAGGTGATTGAGATGTCAGGATTTTCAGCGATTTTCAGCGGAATTTGGAGCATTTGGAGCGGCTCGCTGGGCGAGTTGCCCTATTGGAACCCCTACGGCGCGGTCGCCGTGCCGATCGTCATGTTGCTACTGCTGGGGACGCTCGGTTGGCTGACCGTTCGAGGCGAGGACCGGGGTTGAACCGGCTCGGTCACGGAAGCGGGGCGCCCTCTTCGATCAGGGCGATCTGGCGCGGCAGCAGCCGCGAAAGCGCATAGCGCTCGACGATGGTCTCGCGCGCCCGGGCCCTGAGCGCCCGGCCGCGGGCCGAATCGTCGAGCGCCGCCTCCGCCCTGTCCGCGATCGCCTCGATATCGTGAAAATCGACGAGGAGGCCGTTTACCCCCTCCTCGATCACCTCGCGCACGGGCTCGGTATCGGAGCCCAGCACCAGGCAGCCCGCCGCCATGCATTCGAGCATCGATCAGGAGAGCACGAAAGGCACCGTCAGGTAGAGATGGAGAGAGGAGGCGCGGATCACGTCCCGGTACTGGCCATAGGGCAGCAAGCCGGTGAAATGCAGCCGATCGAGATCCAGGTCCGGCGTCTCCTCCAGCATTTTCTGCTTGTAGGTTCGCCCATCCTCCAGCCGCCGACCGTAGGCCACCCGGTCTGCGCCCACCACAACCACGTGCAACCCCGGACGCCGTCGCTGCAGGATGCGGGTGGCGCGGATCATCTCCGGGAAGCCGCGATAGGGCTCCATGCCGCGCGCCACATAGGTCATGATCTCCCCCCCGCCCGAGAGGTCGAGCCCGGGAAGCGTCAACGGTCCGGGCTCGACGGGACTGAAATAATCCGTGTCGATCCCCTCGTGCAGCACCTGGATCGAGTCGCGGAAGATCCCGGGAAACTGCGCACGCTGCCATTCCGTCGGCGATATCCGCACATCGGCGGCGGCCAGATCGAGGAGAATTGGCGCGTTCTTGGTCCGGATTCGCAATCTGTCGTCCTCGGTCTGCGGCGAATCGGCCAGAAACGAGGCATCCGACCCCCGGCCCCGGTAAAACCACTCGAAAAGCCCGATCAGCCGCGCCTCGGGGAAGGCATCCTTGAAATACTGCCCCGCCCCCCAGCCCGAATGGGCGCACACGACATCCGGCACGAAGCCCTCCGCCGCGAGCGTCTTCGCCAGCCGATAGGCCGCCTGGCCATTCAACACCGCGAATTCCAGCGGGCGGATATAGGGGTGGGTCTCCTTGCGCACCTCGCGATGCGGCTTGAACAGCCGCTTGGCGACACCCGGCAGTTCCGCCTTCGGGTTGGTCGTTGCGAACACCACCTGATGGCCGCGCCGGGCCAACGCCACCGCCACGTGGCGGTACTGGGCGGGGAAGTTGGTATGGGCAAAAGCACCCGCATAGGGATCATCCCCGGTTTGCATCAGCCAATATGTAGCGCAAAGGTAACGTCATACATGCGAAATTCGACGGGCGGATGGTCGATCTGGGCCAATTCCATGCCGCCGTGGATCAAAGAGGGCCCGCTCGGGCATCACCCAGAGCCGTTGACGCCGCGTCGCCTCGACCAATTGAAAAGCGCTGTCGCCAACTTCGACCTCTCGAGCCTGGTGCGTCGCCAGCCGGCCTGCGCCCTCGCCCCCGGCATGCCGCCGCGTCCGGTCTTCGAGGAGGCCTATTTCTCGTTCGACGAGTTGCGCCACCGCCTGCTCCCCAACGTCCACCTGATGGCCAACCGCTGGCTCTTTCAACACCTGACCTGCATCCTCGACGAGCGAATGTTGACGCTGCTGCCGGAGATGGAGACCGGGGGCCGCCTGCCGACCAGCATCAACATCAACATCTCGACGCTCGCGAGCCGTGCCTTCTCGGAATTCGACCGCCGCCATTCCCGCCGGGCGGCCAGCGGCGAGAGCGGGGCGAAACGCGCCGGGCGCCCGATCCTGGAACTGCAGCCCTTCGACATAGTCGCGGATAGTTCCTCCTTCCATTTCGCCCGCAACTTCGTGCGCTCGCGAAACTACACGGTCTGCCTCGACGGCCTCTCCTGCCTCCAGCTGCCGTCCGTGCCGCGCGACCTGCTGGACGTGGACCTCGTGAAGCTGCACTGGCGGGCGGAGGCGGCGGACGCCATCGAGCGGAACCACGCCGCCCTCGCCGACTCGATCCGACGTTTCGGCGCCACCCGGGTCGTGCTCGCGCGCTGCGGCGAAGCGGCGGCGATCGACTTCGGCCAATCGGTGGGCATCACGCGATTCCAGGGCTGGCACATCGACGAGCTGTTGAACGGAAAGTCGACGTCTGGCGCTAATCGTTCAATATCATGAGGATGATGCCGATTGCCGCGCCGCGCTCATCGATCAGCGGGTCGCGGCCGATGGCGATTTCGGCGCCATCCGCCAACCCGTCACCGTCCGTATCCGCGAGCGCGGGATCGGTGCCGGCCAGGAACTCCTCGAGATTGCTGGCATTGTCGCCGTCTGGATCGAGAGCGGCATCGCTGGCAAGCAAGGGATCGAGGCCGTTGTCCAGCTCCCAGAGGTCGGGGATCCCGTCACCGTCGTCATCGGAATCACAGGCGTCGCCGGCGCCGTCATCGTCCAGGTCGGCCTGGTTCGCATTCGACGTTTCCAGACAGTTGTCCCGAAAATTCGCGGTGCCGTCCCCGTCACCATCCGCGCCCAGAATATCGGCGGAGGCGATTGCGTCGACCCGTCCGGCGCCATAAATCAGGTCGTCGCCCGCGGCGCCGAGGTCGACCGAGGCGTCGACCAGGGCCGAGCGTATCATCGCGGGCGTCGCGTTCGGCGCGACTTCCCGCAGCAAGGCGGCGATCGCGGCCACGTGCGGTGCCGCGGCGGAAGTACCGAAGAACGTTTGCGGGAAGCCGCCCGCACCGGTCACCGAGACGCCGTCGATCGCGACCAGATCCGGCTTGGCCCTCGATTCGAAGCCGGGAAGGCGGATGATCGCCGGCCCCCGGGAACTGTAAGGCTCAATCGTGTCGTGGCCCGGATCGGCCGCGTCGATCGCCCCGACGGCCAGAACGTTGGCCATCGTCGGGTGCCCGACCACGCTACCGCTCGGGTCGTTGTATTCCGGATTGTCACCACCGAAGAGCACCAATTCCAAATAGCGGTCCGTGCCGGAAAATCGCTCCACCAACATGTACGCGGTCACGGTCGCGCCGGTGGAGTTGTAGTAGCAGACGGCTTCGAGTGGATCCTGAGTGCCGTTCTGTAACCCGGCGCTTATGCAGTTGGGTCAGAGAGCATTGGCGAGCGTGGAATCCAGCAACCCCATGTCTAAATCGTTCGTCGAACCGCCGAAGGGATCATTCCACTGCAGAATCGCGACGAGGAATTCACCCGGCGGCACGCGAATGTTCATCGAGATGTCGCTTGTTCCCCGCCCGGCGCGAAAGCCGAAGTCGTGAAACACGCCGCCAGACGCCGGGGTCGACAACGACAGCTGCTCATAGTGGCCGAGCGCCGAATTGCCGGCGGCCGATACGTAGACGACGTCATCGGCGATCGCCTGCACCGCGGCGGCAACGGCGCCATCCTCGAAATATGGCTCGCCGAAGAAGCCGAGGTCGTCGATGATGACGGTGGCACCAAAATCGATCTTGAGATCGTCCAGCCGGGCGATGAACTCCAGATCGGTGCCGACGGCGGCGACGGCGATCTTCGCGTCAGGCGCCATGTCGTGAATGATCTCGGCAATCGCCGTGCCTTCGTTGCACGTCGATCCAAAATCGCAGTTGGCACCATCGAAGCCGCTCGGCTGGCAGGTGCCGTAGCGCGCGAGGTCGGCGGGCAAATCGCCGCTCGCCTGCCCGGCGGCAATCGTGTTGGCGCCGTCCGACAGGACGCCGACGCGCGCGCCCTTGCCGGTGATCCCATAACCGCGCAGCAGGTTCGCCTTCAAGATGGCATCGCCCTCGGTCTTGACGCTTCCAGCGCGCTGGCGCGCGTAGCTCGGCGCACTGATACGCCCAATTTCCGCTTCCGCCGCAAGACGTTCCAACGCGGCCTCGGGTACCCAGGCCTGGGTTATGCGCAGGCGCTCGTTGGTGAGTTCGATCCGGGCGCCGAAACGCCGGCTCAAGCGATCCAGCGCCAGCGTTGCCTCGCGCCAATGCAGGTAGACCTGAACGAAGCCGTCCGCGTCGAACCGCACTTGCCGCGCCGGCCCTCCAAATCGCGTTGAACCGCTGGTCGGCCCGAATTCTCGCCGCGCCTGGAGCGCCCGACGCAGGTGCTGGTCGATCTTTGGGCTAGCGGTCGCCGCCGGTTGCGACGCGACCGAGCGCGCCGTGCCCCACTGCGCCAACTGGCCGTCACCGGCCATCGCCAGCGATTCCAAGACAACGAAAGAGATCGCGCCCAAGACCACCGTGGACAGGAAATTCCGTGCCTTATGGGCTGGTCGATACGGCATTGCCTTTGAATTCAGTCGCCCGCGTCGAACACCATTATATCATATAAAGCAATGTGTAACTCGAACGCCCTGAAAGGACACCGACAATTCACGCGCGACAGCCGGGTTGCACGGCTATCATGCCGCAAGCGCTCAAGGAGGGTTCCATGCATATCACGTTCGATGACCAGACGGTTCTGGTGACTGGCGCCGTCGGTGGCATCGGCAAGGCGATTGCCGAGGGATTCGCCGCGCGGGGTGGCAAGGTCGTGGCGACGGATATACAGGGCGGCGAACTCGAAAGAGCCTTCGTCGGCGCGGAATTGATTCGCGCCGTGCCACTCGACATCGCCGACGCCGAGGCGGTCGCCCGTTGCGTTGCCGAGGTGGAAGCGGCGAGCCCACGCGGTCGGATCGATATCGTCGTGCATTCGGCGGGCGGCGTCCGGGGCCAGGTCGCCAAGCCGATCGAGGAGATCGAGCCCGAGGAATGGCGCGCCATCCAGGACGCGAACCTCACCGGTGTCTTCAACCTGGCCCGCGCCGTCGCGCCCGGCATGAAACGGGCGGCCGGCGGGCGTATCGTCGTCATCTCCAGTCGCGCCGGCCTCGGTGTCAGCCTCACGGGAATTCAGAGCTATGCATCGGCCAAGGCGGGACAGCTCGGCCTGGTGCGCCAGCTGGCGCATGAGCTCGGTCCGTTCGCCATCACCGTCAACGCGGTCGCGCCCGGATTCATACGCAGCAATCCGGACTCCGAGAAGCAGTGGCAATCCTACGGTCCCCAGCGCCAGGCACGGATGGTGGAGGGCATCGCGCTCCGCCGTCTGGGCCGGCCGGAGGATATTGCGCACGCGGTCTTCTTCCTCGCTTCCGTTTACGCCGACTGGATCACCGGCCAGACCCTACCCGTCAGCGGCGGCCCCTGGCCCGGGTAGTTTCATCGATTCGCCTGGCTACCCTATTCGCGGGGCGAATGCTTGGCGAGAATCCGCTGCAGTGTCCGCCGGTGCATGCTGAGCCGGCGCGCGGTCTCCGAGACATTGCGATCGCAGAGTTCGTAGACCCGCTGGATATGCTCCCACCGCACCCGGTCGGCGGACATGGGGCGGTCGGGCGGCGCCGGCCGGTCGACGCCGTCGGTGGCGAGGGCCGCGGCGATGTCGTCGGCATCGGCCGGCTTCGCCAGATAGTCGATCGCGCCGAGCTTCACCGCCGCGACGGCGGTCGCGATATTGCCGTAGCCGGTGAGCACCACCACCCGGCAGTCGGCGCGCGCGGCATGGAGCGCCTCGACCACGTCCAGGCCACTGCCGTCGCCGAGCCTGAGGTCCACGACCGCATGGCCCGGCGCGTGCGCATTGGCCTGCATGACGCCCTCGGCGACGCTTTCGGCCTGGATGACGGTGAAACCGCGCCGTTCCATGGCACGCGCGAGCCGGGCGAGCCAAAGACCGTCGTCGTCCACCAGTAGAAGCATTCGATCGGCCGGCCGGCCTTCCGCGCCATCCGACATCACGTCACACCCCCCAATTCGGTCGTCTCCAGTTTCTCCTCGATCCGCTCCCTTGGCCAGCGTATCCGGACGCTGGCGCCCCGCTGGCGGCCGCGGTTGGCGAATTCCAGGGTTCCTCCCGTGCGCTCCAGCAAGGTCTTCGCGATGAAGACTCCGAGCCCCATGCGGCCCCGATCGCGCCGCGTGCCGACATAGGGCTCGCCCAGCGCGGTCAGGATTTCGGGGGCGAAGCCGGGTCCGTCGTCCAGGATCTCGCAGGCGACCTCGTCCTCGCTCCAGGATGCGGTGACGCCGACCTCGGTCCGGGCGAAATCGACCGCGTTGTCCAACAGGTTACCCAGACCCTGGAGCAGCTCTGCGCGGCGCGCCACCACCGGTTCCCCGGCGCCGTCGCGGCTGACCGTCTCCAAGCGAACCTCCACGCCGGCGCGCCCGGCAGGTTCGATCGCGCCGGCGAGCAGCGCGCGGAACGGCAGGCGGGAGAAGGAGAGATCCTGCTCGCCGGAGGGATCGCGCGCCAGGCGGGTCAGGATATCGCGGCAGCGCGCGACCTGGCTGTTCAAAAGGCTCATATCCTCGGCCATGGGGTCGCCCGCCGGCAGATCGTCCGCGAGTTCCCGGCCGATGAGCGCGATGGTCCCGAGCGGCGTGCCGAGTTCGTGGGCGGCGGCGGCGGCCAGCGCACCCAAGGACGAAATCTCCTGCTCGCGCGCGAGCACCCGTTGCGTCTCCGCCAGGGCATCGGACATGCGGCGCGATTCCTCCGCCACCCGCCAAGCGTAGAGGGTCAGGAACAGCATGCCGAGGACCAGCGCCGCCCAGATGCCGAAGACGTAGATCTCCGGCACCGCGAAGCCCGGCGCCGGCCAGGCGAGCGGCTGATGGCGAAACATCAGGAAGCTGGCGCCGAAACAGACCAGGAGCGTCAGCGAAGCGGTGCTGGCGAGGCTGAGGATCGTCGCGGAAATCGTCACGGGCACGATCAGCAACAGGCTGAAGGGATTGACGAGGCCGCCGGTCAGGTAGAGCAGGACGGAAAGCTGCACGATGTCGTAGCCGAGCAACATGGCCGCCTCCTGCTCGCTGTGCCAGCCGGCGAGAGAACGGCGGAACTGAATCCAGATATTGAGCACGACGGAGCAGGCCACCGCCGCCATCGCCCAGATCATCGGCAACTCGATACCGAATCCCTCGCTCACCAGCAGCAGGGTGACGACCTGGCCGACGACGGCGCTCCAACGCGTCGCCAGCAGGGTGCGCACGCGCACGCGCCCCGGGCGCGGCCGGATCTCGGCGGAACGGGTTTCGATGGCATTTGTCTGGCTCACGGTCGCGCATGATAAGTCAAAAACGGCGGGCGGGACGAGGCCTCTCGGCTCGCCGCGCCGGTGACGCTATAGTGGCCGGCGATGAACGACGGCGGCGCAATCGATATACGAACCACCGGCGCATGGCCGGCTTTCGAGATCGTCAATCCCGCGGGCGGACGGCGGGCGTTGATCATCTGCGACCACGCCAGCGCGGCCGTTCCACCGGTGCTCGAAAATCTCGGCCTGGCGCCGGAGGAGTTGGCGCGTCACATCGCCTGGGATATCGGCGCGGCCGACGTCGCCCGGCGGCTCTCCGTCCTGCTCGACCTGCCGGCGGTGCTGGCGGGCACGTCTCGCCTCGTGATCGACTGCAACCGGCTGGCGGACGATCCCTCGGCGATGCCGGAGGTGAGCGACGGCACCGTCGTGCCGGGCAACCGAAACCTGGACGACCGGGAACGCGAGCGGCGGCGCAAACTCTATTCGATCCCCTACCACGACGAGATCGCGCGACGCCTGATCGACGCCGGCGGCGCGACGCTGCTGATCAGCGTGCACAGCTTCACGCCGGTCATGAACGGCATCGAGAGGCCTTGGCACGTCGGTATCCTGCATGATGGCGACACGCGCACGGCCACCCGTCTGCTCGGCGAGCTCGGCCGGGTCCCGAGCCTCGTCGTCGGCGACAACCAGCCCTATTCCGGCGGCGACCCCGAAGGCTACGGGATCAAGGTTTTCGGCAACCAACACGGCTATTCCGTGGCGATGTTCGAGATCCGCCAGGATCTGATCCAGACGACTCACGGCGCCGAGGCGTGGGCCAATATTCTGCACGCCGCGCTGGAATCGGTCCTGGCCGCGCGGACGGAGAACGGATAGCACGATGCCCCACGACGAGCCCAGCTTCACCCTCGGGATCGAGGAAGAGTATCTGCTGGTCGACCAGAGAAGCCGCGACCTGGCGACGGATCCGCCGCCCGGGCTGATACGGGAGTGCGAGGACCGGCTGAGCGGTCGGGTGACGACGGAGTTCCTCCGCTCCCAGATCGAGGTCGGCACCCGGGTCTGCGCCTCGATCGCCGAGGCCCGGGCCGATCTGGTGGAGTTGCGCGCCACGGTGGCGGAGGTCGCCGGCGAGCATGGGCTGGCGCCGATCGCCGCCTCGACCCATCCCTTCGCCAACTGGCTGGATCAGAGCCGCACCGACAAGGAACGTTACCAAATGCTGGCCCGCGACATGCAGGCGGTCGCGGGTCGCCTGCTGATTTGCGGCATGCACGTCCATGTCGCGATCGAGGACCCGGACCTGCGAATCGACCTGATGAACCAGGTGAAATACTTCCTGCCGCATCTTCTGGCGCTGTCCACCTCCTCGCCCTTTTGGCACGGCGTCGATACCGGCCTGAAATCCTATCGGTTGACGGTGTTCGACGCGATGCCGCGCACGGGCGTGCCGGAACGTTTTGATTCCTGGGGCGAATACGAACGCCTTGTCGGGCGCCTGGTCGGCGCCGGGCTGATCGAGGACGCCACCAAGATCTGGTGGGACGTCCGTCCGAGCGCGCGCTTTCCGACACTCGAGATGCGGATGACGGACGTCTGCACCCGACTGGACGACGCGCTGGCGATCGCCGCCCTTTACCGGTGCATCCTCTCGATGCTTTACCGGCTTCGCCGCGTCAACCAGCGCTGGCGGATCTATCCCGCCATTTGCGTCGAGGAGAATCGTTGGCGGGCACAGCGCTACGGCACCACCCACACGCTGGTCGATTTTGGCCTGGGCCGGCAGGTGCCTTACGCCGAACTGCTGGACGAAGTGGTCGCGCTGGTGGCCCCCGACGCGGAGAAGTTCGGCTGCCAGGCGGAAATCGCCCACGCGCGCGAGATCGTGCGCCGCGGCACCAGCGCGGAAAAACAGCTCGGTATCTACAACGACGCGGTCGCCCAGGGGGCGGAGCCGATGGAAGCGTTCCGCCATGTCGTCGACTGGCTGATCGCCGAAACGGTGTTCGGAACCAGGGCGGTCGGCGACGGCGTAACCGCAGCTTGAAATAGATACCCATTTGGGGGATACACTGGCAAGCGTCCGGGCCTAACCTACCGACTGGCCTGGCCCGAATGCGGCGCTTTTCGAGAGGGAAAGCGAGGAATCCACGGCTGTGGCGAGGCCCCGTGGCAGGTGTTGTGTCGATAGGCGCGGCCCAGCTCTCGGATCCGTCGTCCGGTCCGGCAACGGTTTCTCACGTCGACCGAAACCGGGCCGGACGACACTCATTCCCAGGGGCGCGAGATCCCGGGATAGCGGTACTCGAGGCTCAAGAAGGCTCGAGGCGATTCAGGCATGGAATCGGGGTGTGACGACTGACACTGATAAATCGGGTGTGCCACGTCATATTCTGGTGCTGTCGCGAACGGGGTGGGCGTCATGACCAATACCGAATTCAAACCGAACATCCTCGTGGCCACGGCGGCGGCGAGTATGCTTTTCTCGGCGCTTTCGCCCGCGTATGCGGCGATGCCACTCCCCGACGCGAGCCTGGACGGGATCGAGAGCGCGGGCGAGATCGCGCCGGTCGACCTCCGCGACCGCGACGGGAACGGCCTCGCCGACGGGCTGCAGGAGCAACTGGCCGGCCTGCGCGTCAACGAGCTGGTCGATGTCGTCGTCACACTAGACCATCCTTCGTCCGCCGCGCGGATCGAGCAACTGATTGGGGCGTTCGACCTCGGCCACGAATTCACCTTGATCAACGCCTTTTCCGGTACGGTGACGGTGGGCCAAGCCCGCGCGCTCGCCCGGATCCCCTTTGTCTCCCGGGTCGAACCGGTCTACCAGGTAAGCGCCGCGGCCGAAGGAACGCGCGGCGATGCCGGGGTCGACGGCATCTATGCGACGCCGGGCGTCAGCAGCACCGGCACCGGCGCCGGAATCGGCATCTGTACCGTCGACAGCGGTATCATGACGACACACGAAATGTTCGATGCGCCGGGTAAGATCGCCGGCACCTGCGATGCCATCGGCGCGGAGAGTCGAGCGAACACCTGCGCCGTTGGCGGCACGATCGAGGACGACGTCGGTCACGGCACCTCCGTGGCGGCCATCGCCGCGGGCGACGGCACCGGCAGCCCGTACGCCGTGGCGCTCCGCGGCATGGCGACCGGCGCCAAACTTTATATCGCCAAGGCCCTCAAGTCGGACGTTATTTTTCGGATTCGCGGTCGGCAGCGACGTCGATGTGCAATTGGCGGTCGAATGGTGCGCCGGCCAGGCGGGTGCCCGTACCATCAACCTCAGCATCCAGGGTGACCAGGCACAAAGCGACGGCCTTGACGCGATGAGCCTGATCGTCGACGCGGCGGTGGGAGCCGGCAAGGTCGTGATCGCCGGCGCCGGCAACAATGACGCGCCACATACGATCCAGCCGCCGGCGGCCGCCCATTTGGCAATCGTCGTCGGCGCCTACGGCGAATGGTCCGGCGCGCCCGACTTCATCGCCGCGGCCGACCTACTGGACCAGCAGCGGGGCGACGGACTGACGGTCGAGGGCGATACCGCCCGCGCCGCCCTCTCCGACGGGCCCTTCCCGGCGCTCTTTTCCACACGTGGAACCGCCGACGTGAACCGCACCAAGCCCGACATCATGGCGCCCGGTCACACCATCGCGACGGCGGCGGCGGATCCGGGTTTCGTCGTCAACTGTGGTAATCAATGCTACGACGTCGTCTCCGGCACCTCCTTCTCGACACCCGTCATCAGCGGCATCGTCGCCCTGATGCTGGAGGCAGATCCGAGCCTCACGCCCGACGAGGTTCGCGCAATCCTTTTCGATACCGCGCGCGACCGGGGTTATATGGGCCTCGACGGGAACGGCCAGGAAACGGTCCCCTTGAAGGGCACGGACTGGGGCTTCGGCATCGTCGATGCGCACTCGGCCGTGGCGATCGCGCGCGAAGGCACGGGCGACACGACGCTGAACAGCGTGCTCGCGGCGCCGATGCCGGCTAAACATTCGAAAGGCCGGGAATGGGTCACCGAAGACCTCAACGGTGATCGGTTCGAGGAAGTTCTGATCGATTTCACGGTGACCTCGGCCGACGCGGTGAGCGGCGTGCCGCTGGCGATCTCCGTCTCCTCGCCGCTCAGCGGCTTCCTGACGACGATTCCGAATTGCCCGCCGATCCTCTGTGGGTATCGCTACGTCCCCGATATCGACATCTTTCTCTGTCGGCGGGCCAACGGCAATAACTATACCCAGATCGCCTCGAGCATTTGCCCGGCGGCGGCGTACAATGGCGACTGCGGACCAAACGGCGTGCACGAGAGCATCCGGATCGCCAATCCCGCCGCCGACGATTACCGCCTCGGCATTGTTTTCCTGAACGACGAAATCGACAGCAGCGCCAGCAATGCCCTGGTGAAGTACGACATCACCTGGGGCGCCCCACGGCGCCCGTGGCCAATCTGGCGCCGATCCCGGAGCCGATCGCCGACTTCACCTCAAACCTGACATCGGTGTCGTTAGACGCCAGCGCCTCCAGCGACCCCGACGGATCCATCGCCTTTTATGCGTGGTATTCGGCCTCCGACACCGAGGCTGGAACCTCGCCGCAAGCGACCTTGGAACTGCCGAACGGCCAGACGACGGTCGTCACCCTCACCGTTACTGACAATCTCGGCAAAAGCGCCAGCCACGATATCGCGGTCACGGTAGCCACCGGCGGGCCCGTCAATCAGGCACCGACCGCCGGCCCGCAAAACGTCTCGACGGACGAGGACACGGCCTTGCCGATCACGCTCACTGGCAGCGATCCAGAGGGCGATCCATTGACCTTTACCCTGGTTGCCCAGCCTGCGAACGGCAGCCTTTCGGGCACCTTGCCCGATGTCGTCTATACGCTGGACCAAGACTTCAACGGCGCCGACAGCTTCACCTTCAAGGTGAACGATGGACAGCTCGACAGCGATCCCGCCACCGTCGAGATCGACGTCGTGGCGGTCGACGATCCGCCGACGGCGGACCCGCAAAGCGTGGCGACCAGCGTGAATACGGCGCTGGCGATCAGGCTTACCGGCGGCGATCCGGACGGGACCTCGCCCACCTTGGCGGTGGCGACGGGCCCCGCCAACGGCTCGCTTTCCGGCACCGCGCCGAACCTGACCTATACGCCGAACCTGGATTTCGACGGCGTCGACAGTTTCACCTTCACCGCCAACGACGGCACCACCACGAGCGCGCCCGCCACCGTCGACATCACTGTCACCCCGCTGAATCAGGCTCCGGTGGCCGATGCAGGCCCGAACCAGGAAGTCCAGTCCAGCGGCAGGGGCCCGTCCGCGGGGGCGACGATCACCCTCGATGGCGCCGCCTCGAGCGACGACGGCACCATCACGCAATACGCTTGGTCCTGGAGAGGCGGCGGGGTCACGACGACCGATCCGAGCGTAAACGTTTTCCTCGGCAAGGGCGTCTATGACATCGCCCTGACCGTGACCGACGACGGCGCGCCCGGGCTGACGAACGCTGATACGGTATGTATCGACGTCTACAACAAGAAACCGTCCGGCACCTGCGCCTCGAGCGGCGGCAACGGCGCGCCGACCGCGGTCATCGATGGTGGCAGCCAGACGGTCGCCGATAGTGACGGGGTCGCCGGCGAATCCGTAACCCTGAACGGCGGCAACTCGACCGACGATGGCACCATCACATCCCATCAATGGTCCTCGAGCGGTGGCTCGGCGAGCGGCCCGAGCCTGACGACGACCCTGCCGGACGGCGCTACCGCCGTTACGTTGACGGTGACCGACGATCAAGGTCTGACGGACCAGACCACCGCCACGATCACGGTGCAGGCACCCGGCAGCGGTGGTGCCTTGGCGGTGGGGAGCATTACCTTCTCGGTTAGGGGCAGGGGACTCACGGGCACCGTGACCGTGGATCCACCGGTCTCCGGCGTTACCGTCAACGCCAGCTTCTGCGGGCCGGTAGGCTGCACGTTCGATCACGTCGATGAGGTGACCAATAACAACGGTCAAGCCAGCTACAAGATCGTCGGCTTCTCGGCGGGCTTTACCTACACGCTCACGGTGCACAGCCTGACGCAGAACGGGACTGTATGTGATACGGGTGCCTGTTCGTCCTCGGCAAACTACGTACCGTAGACTCTTTCAGGTTGATCCCGGCTACCCACTCCGCCGGGCCTCGGCCATCTCGCGGATCTGGGTCAGCGTCGCCCGCGTGGTGATCGCTTCCGCCTCGGTCCTGAGTTCCAGCACCGCGAGCGTGTCGGCCGCCAGCGCGCGCGCCAGCGCCGGGGCGAAGTCCTCGTTCCGCTCCACCACCTCGCCGAAGGCGCGGGCATAGACGGCGAAATCAGGATTTGTCAGGTCGGTGCCGGGATTGCGGCCGGGATACTCGCGCTCCTGATGCATGCGGATGGTGCCGTACATGTTGTTGTTGACCACGAGCAGCAGCGCCTTGATGCCATGGTGCATCGCGGTCGCGATCTCGGCCGCGCTCATCAGAAAGCCGCCGTCGCCGACGAAGCCGACGACCTGGCGCCCAGGCACCGCCGCCGCCGCCCCGATGGTCGCGGCGAAGCCGTAGCCCATGGCGCCGCTGGTCGGGCCGACCTGGCTCGGGTACTCGGAGAAACGGAGATAGCGATGCGCCCAGCCGGCGAAGTTGCCGGCATCGTTGGCGATCACCGTGTCGGCGGGCAATTTCTCGCGCAGCACCTCGATCACATGCGCCATGTCCAAATCGCCGAGCGAAGGCTCGATCACCTGCCAGGCGAGGTAGTCCTGGCGGGCCGCTTCCGTGGCGGCGGCCCAGGGGGGCGGGGCGGCGGGCCGGAGCGCCGACGCGGCCGACGCGAAGGCCGGCATCGAGGCATTGATCGCCAGTTCCGGGCGGAAGACGCGGCCGAGTTCCTCGGCGCCGGCGTGGACGTGGACGATTTGCTGGGCGGGCGCCGGGATCTCGATCAGGCTGTAGCCCTGCGAGGTGATCTCTCCCATCCGGGGGCCGACCAACACCAGGAGGTCGGAGTCCTTGATCCGGCTGATGAGCGCCGGGTTGGAGCCTATCCCGACCTCGCCCGCATAGTTCGGATGGTTGTTGTCGAAGCGGTCCTGGTTGCGGAAGGAGGTGCCGACGGGCAGCTGGAATCCTTCGGCGAAGCGGGTGATGTCGGCCACCTCCCGAGGCGTCCATGTGCCGCCGCCGAGGATCATGAAGGGCCGCGCGGCCTCCCCCAGCATTTGCTTCAGCCGCGCCATGTCGTCCGGCCCGGGATGCGGCTCGATTTTACGGTAGGGTTTGGCATCGCCGACACCCGAGGTGTCCGTCAGCATGTCCTCCGGCAGCGACAGCACCGCCGGGCCCGGCCGGCCGGCGGTGGCGCGGTGGAAGGCCTGGCTCACCAGTTCCGGGATCCGGTCGGCGTCGTCGATCTCCGCCGACCATTTCGAGACCTCGGAAAAGAAGCGGCGGAAGTCCATCTCCTGAAAGGCCTCGCGCTCGCGCATGTCGCGCCCGACCTGGCCGACGAAGAGCACCAGCGGGGTCGAATCCTGAAAGGCGGTGTGGAGGCCGATGCTGGCATGACAGGCGCCGGGCCCGCGGGTGACGAAACAGACGCCGGGCTTGCCGGTCATCTTGCCGTAGGCCTCCGCCATGTTGGCGGCGCCCGCCTCGTGCCGGCAGGTGATCAAGCGAATAGTCGCCTCGTGGTCGGCAAAGGCGTCGAGCGCCGCCAGATAGCTCTCGCCCGGCACGCAGAAGACCGTGTCGACGTCGTGGACCTCCAGCTGGTCGACCAGAATCCGCCCGCCCGAACGCTGGTTACTCGTACTCGTCATGCCGCCCCTCCGCCAAGCGTGATCTCGATCTCCTGGTGCATGGTATAGCGTTGCATCTTCGGCTTGTCCCGGTCGGCGGCGTCGACATAGGTGATCGAGCTTCGCCCCAGATAGTCGGCCGGTAGGATCGAAACGCGCAGAAATGCGGTCTCCTCCGTCTCCGAGGCCCGCGCGACGACGGGCGTCGGCCCATCCTCGAACCAAGCCTGGCCCGGCGGGACGGTCTGGTCGTGATCGCCCGCCTCGACCCGAAGCCCGCCCCGCATCAGCCAGCGGATGCCGGGGCCGGCATGGACATGCTTGTAAGCGATGCCACCCAGGGGAAAATCGACCTGGTCGCAACGCATGAGCCAGTTGGCCGACGGGTCGAGATCGAATTCGGCGGACAGCAGCGGCCGGCTGTCGGCACCCTCGGCGTCCAGTTCACCCGCCCCGGCGTCCGCCGCCAGCAGTTCGAACCGCAGCAGGTGCACGCCACCGGGCCCGGACGTCAGCACCGGCGCACCCGCCACATGGCGTACCGGCCCTGGCCAGCAGGCGAACGGGCCCGCCTCCAGGGTTCCCTCGATGACATGGAGCATCCGGTGGCCGGCCGCAAGCGGTCCCACAACCGCGCGGGGCGCCAGCCGGTCCTCGAACAGGCGCAGAATATGAGTGGTCATGGGCGGCCCCCTCCCCCTCGCGTGTCGGCCTGGAGTGCCACCGACGAGGGTTGCGTCATTTTCGGGAACCGCAACAATTTCGCAAGCCACGCAAGAGGCCGGGCCGCTATTCTGGGACAGATCTTGGAGGGAGGACGAGATGCGGATTGGAATGTTCACGGGCGCGCAATGGAGCGCCTCGGAGACTCCGGGCGAGGTGCTGGCCAATCTGCGCGGCCAGGTGCGCTGCGCGCGCGATAACGGCTTCTCCTCGCTGCTGATCGGCCAGCACGTGTTGAGCGGCCCGCTCGGCATGTTCCAGACGGTGCCGCTGCTGGGCGCGCTAGCCCAGGACGCGGCCGGCATGCGGATCGGCCCCGGTGTGCTGCTGCTCTCGATGGTGAACCCGGTGCTGGCGGCGGAAGAGGCGGCGACGCTCGACTGGCTCTCCGACGGCAACTACGTGCTGGCCGCCGGCCTCGGCTACCGGGCGGAGGAGTTCCAGGCCATGGGCGTCGAGATGCGGAACCGCGTCGGCCGCTTCACCGAGGGGCTGGAGATCGTCAAGCGGCTGTGGACCGAGGAGCGGGTCAGCCACGAAGGGCGCTACTTCAGCCTCGATGGCGTCCCCGGCGTGCAACCAAAACAGGACCCGAGGCCGCCCATCTGGCTCGGCGGCGACGTGGAGCCGGCGGTGCGCCGCGCCGCCCGGCTGGGCGATGCCTGGCTCGCCGCCCCCACTGCCTCCTTCGACGAACTCGTCCACCTCTTCGCCGTCTACCGCGAGGCGCGCGCCGAGGCCGGCCTGCGCCCGGACGTCGAATGCCCGGTGATCCGCGAATGCTTCCTCGGCCGCGACGCGGCCCACGCGCGCGAGGCCTCCCGCGCCTCGCTGCTGCACAAATACGCCGCCTATGCCTCCTGGGGCCAGGGACAAGCGGCCGAGGCCGATTTCGGAGCCGCCTTCGACGACTTCACCCAGCGCCGTTTTCTCATCGGCGATGAAGCGGAAGTCCGCGACCAGCTGCAAGAGTGCGCCGAGATCACCGGCAGCGACCATTTCATCCTGCGCATGCATTGGCCGGGCCTGGAACAATCCGAGGCGCTGGCGAACATCGAACGGATCGGAAAGTTGATTTGAGCGGTTGAAAATCAATCGATGACGAGAACCGCCCCAAAACCGTCATTGCGAGCGAGCGAAGCGAGCATGGCAATCCAGGCGATCTCGATGCTATCCGAGGACGTCGACAGCCTGCAAACAACGCTGGATCGCCACGGGGCTTCGCCCCTCGCGATGACGAAGTTGTGTCCGGCGTCAGGGCACGGCGGCGGCGATCGAATGATTTTTAGGCTCTGAGACCACCGGCACACGCACCCATGCGAGACCTCACTTCACTCCGTTGCGCCCTCGTCGCCACTTTGGCGGCGACGGTGATCGTGATGTCGCCGCTCGCGCGCGCCTCGACGGTAGACGCCGCCCCGCCCGGTGAACTGATCCGGATCCTGGAGGCCAACGTCGGCCTCTCGGGCGACATCACGAAACGACTGGCGGCCACGCGCCAGCTGGGAATTCTCGGCCGCAAGGATCCGCGGGCAATCGTCCCGCTGGTCATGGGCAGGCTCGAAAGGCCGAGACGCCAGGATGCGCCCGCCGCCACCCTGCGCGCGGCCCTGATCGGCCTGCTGGGCGAGATCGGCCCGGGGGCGGAGGCGAGCGTGCCGCTGCTGGCCAAGATAGTGAACGATCCCGGAGAACGCTTCGACGCCGTCACGCTGCAGGCCGGCCTGGCGCTCCGTCGCATCGGCACGCCGGAGGCGCTCGCCGCCGTCAGGGCGCACGACGCGAGTGTCCAGCAACGTGCCGCCCGAAGCGCGAGTGCGAACGACGCGGCGCGTTCGGCGGCCGGGGCCGCCTACTTGATCCGCCAGCAACTCCGGCGCCCGGAACCATCGGAGGAGATGATCGCGATCTCGGCCGAGGGCCTGGGCGCCCTCGGCGCGCGGGCGGCGGGCGAGGTGGCGACCCTGCTCCGCGCCCATCGCGATCCCCGCCTCGGCAAGCCGACGGTTGCAAGGATCGCCCGGGCGATCCGCGAGGCCGGCGTCGACGATATCGAGGCCGCCCAGCGTCGCGCCGGGGCGGCCGGCCACAACGCCGGGATCCTGGACGAGGTCATCGCCGAGACGCGCCACGCGGACCCGTTCGTCCGTGGCCTGGCCATGAGCGAGCTCGGCCGCCTGCGCGTCAGCCCGCCGGCGATCGACGCGTTGATCGCCGCTCTCGGGGAGGGTCGCAATCCGGGCGACGCGGCCCGGGTACTGGGCGATTTCGGTGCCGCCGCGGCCCGCGCGGTGCCCGACATCCGGCCGTATTTCGACGACGAGACGGCGGGGGCGAACGCCATCCAGGCCGTCGGCAAGATCGGCGTCCGGGACGCGGCGACGATCGGCGCGTTGCGGCGCATCCTGGCCGATCCGGCCCACCGTCACCGGGGGCGGGCGGCGAGCGCCATCGGCCAGCTGAGGGCGGTGGAGGCCTTGCCCGAGTTGCGGGCCGCCCTCGCCCCGGGGCGCAAGTACGACCGCATCCTGGCGGCGAATGCGCTCGCCCGCCTCGGCGCGGAAGCGGCGCCGGCGGTCGGCAACCTGACGGCAATGCTGGAGGATGGCGACCTGGACATCAGGCGCGCCGCGGTCCAGGCGCTGGCCGGGATCGGGGAGGCCGCCGCGCCGGCCGTTCCCGCCATGACCGCGATGCTCGACAGCGGCGATACCCGCCTGAAATCGACGGCGCGCCAGGCCTTGGACCAGATCGGTGGCACGGATGCCGACGCCGCGCTGGCCCGCGACGCCGACCGTTTCGCCGAGGCCGACCTCGCCGAAATTCGCCTGCTGGCGACGACCCGAGGGATCGATGGCATGTCGGACCGCCTGTTCGAACTGCCGGAGGCCCGCGCCCTCTCGCTCGCCCGGCGGCTGCTCTCCGAGCCAGGCCCGGACGCGGCCTTAATCGGTGCCATGTACCTCGCCTATCGCGGTGAGATCGAACCGGCGATCCCGATTCTGGCGGATGCCTTGGTTCGCCGAAAGGATGGCGAGCGATGGCTGACCGGCCTCGCCTACTCCACGCAGCATGGCGGCGACGAGACCCAGATTCAGCCGCTGATCGAGGGCCTGCGTCGGTATTTCGCCGAAAACCGCGACCGCTACACGGCCGAGGAACGGGCGCGCTTCGAAGCCGTCTTCGAGCGGGGCATGCGAAAGTAGCGCCCGCGCCTCAACGCCCTTGGAATGCCGGCTTGCGCTTTTCCATGAAGGCGGTGCGGCCTTCGATGTAGTCGGAACTCGCAAAGCAGGTATCGACGGCGTCCTGCACCGAGGCCAGGTCGCGCTCGCCCTCGGGCTTGACGTATTCCGTGACCGCCTTCTTCACCGCGCGGATGGTGAGCGGCGCGTTGGCGGCGATGGTGGAGGCATAGTCCTCGATATAGCTATCCAGCACGTTCGCCGGCACCAGGCGGTTGATCAGGCCCATGGAAAGCGCTTCCTCGCCCGAGAACTGGCGCGCGGTATAGAAGATCTCCTTGGCCACGGCCGGGCCGACGATGTCCGAGAGACGGCTGATGCCGTCGAAGGCGTAGCCAAGGCCGAGCTTGGCGGCGGGGATGGCGAAGCGGCTGCCTTCGGCGGCGATGCGGAGATCGCAGTTGAGCGCCACCGCCAGACCACCGCCGACGCAGTAGCCCCGGATCATGGCGATGGTCGGCTTTTCGATGTCGGCGAGCGCGGCGCGCGCCGTCTCGCCGGCGGCGTCGTATTCGGCGATCGCCTCCTGGCTGCCGCGTTTCTCGGCAAATTCCGAGATGTCGGCGCCCGAGACGAAGGCCTTGCCGCCGGCCCCCGTCACCACCACGACACGGACCTCGTCGTCGGCGGCATAGTCGCCGAGGATTTCCGGCATCGCCTTCCACATGTCGTAGGAGACGGCGTTCAGCTTGGCCGGGCTGTTGAAGATCATCCAGCCGATCCCGTTCTTCTTCTCGGCGATCATCCTCTCGGTACAGCTGGGCATGGTGCTTGGTCCTCCTACTCGGGCCCCGGGCGAGGCCAGATCGTTCATCGTTGTCGCGCATGGGGTCGCCAATTTCGGGCTCCAGGTCAAGGGCCTTGGCCCGCCCTTCGGCCACTCGCGGTCGTCGGGCGCGACAAATCGCCAAACGGCAGTCTCCCATGATTGTAACAGACTTGCGGATCTTCCGAATTCCGAGCCCGACGAACCAGTCGAGGAGGCCGGTCTTCGCGCCGCGGAGTGAGATGGCGGAACGAAGAGGCCCTACGACACCGTCAGAACGGCGTAGATCACCTGCAACTCCGAACCGAAATCCGGATTGTTCGGCAGATAGGGATTGGGCTCGGTCACGGCGAAATCGGCAAACACGCCGGCATCCACCAGCGACCGCAGGCTTTCACCGAAGGCGCGTTCGCCGAACAGGTCGTCCCTCTGGGTAACCAGAACGGTCCCGCCCGGGCGAACCAGGCGCGCGAACTCGCGCAAGACCGCCGCGGGGATGTCCCGGGCTCTGTTGAAAAGCTGAAGTAGGCGTCGTCCGCCTGGAGCGGCTAGGCTCTGGGTGCTGATTCCATCAAGGAGAACGACGCCATGACCAAGACTACACGCAACGACCGTTCCTCGGAACCATCCTGTCGGCTCTTGCCATCGATGCCGGAGGCCTTCGACGATCCGCGCATGAGCGTCGATCGCTTCTGCCTTTTGGCGGGCCTCGAGTCTTTGAACGAGATGATGTCGGCGGACGCGGAAGCCTTGTGCGGTTCGCGCCACGCCCGCTCGGGCGAGCGCAAGGGCCATCGATGGGGCACGACCCGGAGCGAGATCGCCTACCACGGCGGCAAAGTGAAGGTCGAGCGCCCTCGGGTGGGGGACTTCGCGGGTCGGGAGATGAGCCTGCCGAGTTGGGAGCTGCTGTCGGAACCCGAACTCTTGCAAGCCTGGGCGATGAATCTGATGGTGATCAACGTCTCGACCCGCAAGTATGCCCGCGCGGTGCGCCTGCCGGACGATGCGGGCGGCGATCTGCCGGCGGCATCGGGTGACGCAACCTCGAAGTCGGCGGTCTCGCGCCGTTTCGTGGCGTTGACGCGAAGCAAGCTGAAGGCCTGGCTGGCGAGCCCGCTCGACGATCTCGATCTCGTGGTGCTCCAGATCGACGGGCTCCATGTCGGCGATCACCTGATGGTGGCGGCGATCGGCATCGACACCGGCGGCGCGAAGCACGTGCTGGGCCTGGCCGAGGGCGCGACGGAGAACGCGGCCACGGTGCAAGCCATGCTCGACAACCTGATCGAGCGCGGTCTCGATCCCGAACGGCCTCGGCTCTACATCGTCGACGGCGCCAAGGCGCTCTCGAAGGCGATCCGGCGGACCTTCGGGCGGGCGGCGGCCCTCCAGCGCTGCCAGGTGCACAAGGGGCGCAACATCACGGACCGGCTGGACGAGAGCCTCCATGCCGGCGTCAGGAAGGTCTTGCGGCAGGCCTGGCAGCAGGACGACGCGGCCAAGGCCGAACGGCTCTTGCGCAACCTCGCCCGCCGTCTGGAGCATGACGCACCCGGCGTCTCGGGCTCGATCCTGGAGGGCCTGGACGAGATCCTGACCGTGATCCGGCTCGGCCTCCCGCCGCAACTTCGACGCTCGCTGGCTTGCACCAACGCCATCGAGAACGCGATCGGCACCGTCCGGACGGTGCAGCGGAACGTCAAGCGCTGGCGCAACGCCGAGATGGCGCTGCGTTGGACCGCCGCCGGCCTCTTGGAGGCGCAAAAGACCTTCCGCCGCCTCAAGGCCCACCGCCAGCTCCCCATCCTCGACGCCGCCCTGCGGGAGGCGGTGAGAAAGGCCGGAGCAAAGTCCGTCATTGAAGACATCGAGGTGGCCGCGTAGCCTCTCGATCAGACGATGCCTATCTCGCACTTTTCAACATTGGGCGGGACATCGCCGACCGCCTCGCTCTCGGGGACATGGGTCAATAACCCCCACACAGATCAGGGCATCGTAGCCGCCGTCGGCGATGTCCAGCGGCAACCTCTGCAAGTCGACCCGTCGCAGGGTGCGATAGACGTCCCGCCCTCGGCCCTGCTCCAACGAGGCGGATGACAGATCGATGCCGTCGATGGCCCCGGTGAAACCCACATGTCGCAGCGCGCGCCCGGCCAAGCCCGTGCCGCAACCCGCATCGAGAATGGTTGCCGTCGGAGATATGGATTTCCACAACAGTTCGGCGGCCCGCGCCGGGGCGCGATAGTCCCAATCGGCCAGGTCGTCGTCGTAGGTGGGCGCCCAGTCGTTGTAACTCTTCTCGACGTCCGCGCTCAACGTGCTGCCCTGTTTCAACCAGCCATGATCGACGGTGTCACTCATGCCATTCCCTCGGTGGTCGCCCGAGGGCGACCTACTCCGCCGCCGCGCGTGTCGGCGCCTCGCCCAGTTGAATGGCGCCCTGGTTTGAAAGCGTCTCGATTTCCGCCTCGCCGTAGCCGTATTCCCGCAATACTTCGGCCGTGTGCTGGCCGAAGACGGGGCTCGCCGTAGCAACCTTGCCGGGCGTTGCCTGGAACTTGATCGGATGGCCGATGGTCTTCACGGGGCCGGCGACGGGGTGGTCGACCTCAACCACCATCTGGCGGGCAAGGGTGTGGGGGTCCTCGTGCATCTGCTTGACGTCTTGGATCGGCCCGGCGGGGATGCCGTTCTCCGCCAGCAGGTCCAGCCATGCGGCCGAGGACTTGGTCCGGAACACGGTCTCCAGGAGGGGGATCAACTCGCCGACGTTGTCGCGCCGGTCGCCGTTCTCCTGGAAGCGCGGGTCGCTCCCCAGTTGCTGGAGATCCAGCAGGTCGAGGAGGGCGGTCCAGAGTTTGACGTTGGCGGCGCCGATGACGATGTGACCGTCGGCGGTCTGGACCGCCTGGTAGGGCGCGCTCAACGGGTGGCCGGTTCCGAGCGCGCCCGGCGCCACGCCCGTCGCCATGCAGATCGCCGACTGCCAGTAGGTATGGGTGATGCCGGCCTCCAGCAGCGAGGTCTCGACCGCCTGGCCCCGGCCGGTCTTCAGCCGGTGGCTGTAGGCGGCGACCACGCCCATCGCCAACAGTAGACCGGCGGTGATGTCGCACATCGGCGGGCCGGCCTTCACCGGTGGGCGGCCGCCGCCCTCGCCGGTACAGCTCATGATCCCGCTCATCGCCTGGGCGATCAGGTCGAAGCCGCCCCGGTCCGCATAGGGCCCGGTCTTGCCGAAACCCGAGATCGAGCCGTAGATCAGCCCCGGATTGGCCTCCTTGAGGTCCTCGTAGGCGAGGCCCAGCTTGGCCATGGTGTCGGCGCGGTAGTTCTCGATCGCCACGTCCGCCGTCTCCAGCATGCGGCGCAGCACGTCGCGCCCGCCCTCGCTCTTCAAATCGAGGACGATGCCGCGCTTGTTGCGGTTCATCATCATGAAGGCCGCGCTCTCGCCGTGAATCGCGGGCGGCGACATGCGCCGCGTGTCGTCGCCGACGCCGATCTTCTCGACCTTGACGACGTCCGCGCCCATGTCCGCGAGAAAAAGGCCGCAGGTCGGCCCCGCCATTTGATGGGTCAGGTCGATCACCTTGACGCCCTGCAACGGGCCGAAGGATTCACCGGTCATGTCGCGTCCTCTCGTGCCTATGTCGTTCGCGGGATCTTATGCCGCGCCGCCGCAGAACGGCAAACGGCCCGGCCGCTCCCCCGGCCGGGCCGCGTGATTGCGCCTTGTCTGCACTCAGTCGTCGTCGCCGCCGGCCGCCAGGGCGTCGATCGCCGCCGAGACGCGGGGCGGCGACATCGGCAGGGACTGCATGCGCACGCCCACCGCGCTGTGAATCGCGTTGGCAATCGCCGCCATCGGCGGGCAGATGTTGACCTCGCCGACGCCCTTGACGCCGTAAGGGTGCAGCTCGTTCGGCACCTCCACCAGCACCGCCTCGATCATCGGCAGGTCGGAAGCGACCGGGATCCGGTAATCCAGGAAGTTCGGGTTATCGAGCTTGCCTTGGTCGTTGTAGATGTACTCCTCGTTCAAGGCCCAGCCGATGCCCTGAACCACGCCGCCCTGGATCTGGCCCTCGACGTAGGCGGGATGGATCGCCCGGCCGACGTCCTGCGCCGCGGTGAAGCGCAGGATGGTCACGTGGCCGGTCTCGGGATCGACCTCGACGTCGCACATCTGGGTCGCGTAGCCGGAGCCGACGCCCGTGGCGTTAACCGAGGCGGCGGCACCCAGCGGCCCGCCGGTGGTCGCCCGCGTCGCGGCGATATGGCCGAACGGCATGGGGTCGAAATCGCCGACGTTGGTACTGGCCGGCTTGGCGTGGCCGTCCTCCCAGATCACGCCCTCGACATCGACGTCCCAGAGCTTGGCCGCCCGCTCGCGCAGCTGGCGGATGATGTCCTCGCTGGCCCGTACCACCGCGAGGCCAGTCGCCAGCGTCACGCGGCTGCCACCGGTCACGTGGGTGTAGCCGACGGAAGCCGTATCGGCGACGATGGAGCGAACTTGGTCATAATCGATGCCCAGCGTCTCCGCCGCCATCATCGCCATCGAGGCCCGGCTGCCGCCGATGTCTGGGCTGCCCGTCGCCACGGTCACGGTGCCGTCCTCGTTGACGTGCAAGGTGGCGCTCGATTCGCCGCCGGCGTTGAACCAGTAGCCCGACGCGATGCCCCGGCCCTGGTTGGGGCCGAGCGGCGCCTGGTAGTGCTCGTGCTCCAAGAGCGCCTCGAGCGTCTCGACGTAGCCGATCTTCGGCGTGGTCGGGCCGAAGGGCATCTTCGTGCCCTCCTTGGCCGCGTTCTTGAGGCGCAGCTGCAGCGGGCACATGCCGATCTTCTTGGCCAGGATATCGAGCACGCACTCGATGCCGAAGGAGGCGATGGGCGAACCGGGCGCCCGGTAGGCGGCCGCCTTCGGCCGGTTGGTCACCACGTCCTGGCCGGTCGAGCGCACGTTCTCCAGATCGTAGGGCGAGAAGCCGCACATCGCGGCGCCCATGAACGGCGAGCCGGGAAAGGCGCCCGCCTGCAAGGCGAAGTTGCCGTCGGCCGCGGTGATTCGGCCGTCCTTGGTGACGCCGATCTTCACCCGCATATGCGCGCCCGAGGTCGGGCCGGACGCCATGAAGCACTCCGCCCGGTTCATCACCGCGCGGACCGGCAGGCCCGATTTGTGCGCCAGGGTGAGCGCCAGCGGCTCCAGGTAGGCCACGGTCTTGCCGCCGAAGCCGCCGCCGATCTCGGCCGGGATGGCGCGGATGTCGCCGATCCGCGCGCCGGTGACCTTGGCCGTCAGCGCCCGGATCACGAAGTGGCCCTGGCTCGAGGTGTAGATGTCCGTCTGGCTGGGCCCCGTGGGCACCGCGACGCAGGCGTGCGGCTCGATGTAGCCCTGGTGCACGGCGGCGGTGGAGAACTCCATCTCGACCACCTCGTCGGCCTGGGCGAAACCGGCCTCGATGTCGCCGTGGCCGAACTCGGCGTGCTTGGCGACGTTGGAGGGCGTGGTGGGCGCGGGCTCGATCCCGCGCGTGGTCATGTCGTCCCACAGCAGCGGGGCGTCGGGCTTTATCGCGTCCTGCACGTCGATGACGTGCGGCAGCACCTCGTACTCGACCTCGATCAGCTCGATCGCCTCATCCGCGATCCGCTCCGAGGTGGCGGCGACGGCGGCGATGGCGTGGCCTTCATAGAGCGCCTTCTCGCGCGCCATGATGTTGCGGGTGATGTGGTGGAAGTTTACCTGCACCCGGTCCGGGCCGACGTATTCGAACTTCTGGTCGGGCAGGTCGTCGGCGGTCATCACCGCCTTCACGCCCGGATGCGCGGCTGCCTTCGTGGTGTCGAGCGAGAGGATGCGCGCATGCGCGTGGGGGCTGCGCAGGACCTTGAGCGTCAGCATGCCGGGGAAGATGTAGTCGGCGCCGTACTTGGCCCTGCCGTTCACTTTTTCCACGCCATCGGGGCGCACGGGCCGCGTGCCGATCCATTTGAAATCGCGCTTCACCTCGTTCATCGTATCTTCCCTCTTCCACTCCACGGGCCGCGCTCCTGGCGGGTCGGGCGGATTTTGTCCCATGCGGGCCATCCCCGCAAGGCGGAGGCCCAAGCTTTCCCAATTCTTTGACTCGACAGAGGCCCGCCAAAGGCGTGAAATCAATCGAATTTGGACCCCATGATCGAGCCACGGAGCGGCCCCATGAGCGACCTCGGCAATTCCCCCGCCAGCCGCGATATCGCGAACGTGCTGCACCCCTACACCAACCTGGACGCGCATCCCGACACCGGCCCGCACATCATCGAATCCGGCAAGGGAATCTTCGTCTACGACGACACGGGCAAGGAATATATCGAGGGGCTGGCCGGCCTCTGGTGCACCTCTCTCGGCTTCCAGGAACGGGAGCTGATCAAGGCCGCCACCCGGCAGATGGAGCAATTGCCCTTCTACCAGGCCTTCGGCGGCAAATCGACGGGCCCGCTGATCGACCTGGCGGAGAAGGTGCTGGAGGTGGCGCCGCCCTCGCTCACGAAGGTGTTCTTCGCCAATTCGGGCTCGGAAGCGAACGATTCCATGGTGAAGATGGTCTGGTACTACAACAACGCCAAGGGCCGGGCGTCGAAGAAGAAGATCATCGCGAGGCTCAGGGGCTATCACGGCGTCACCGTGGCCTCGGGCAGCCTGACGGGCCTGCCCTACGCCCAGAACGCCTTCGACCTGCCCTTGGAGCGCATGAAGCACGCCGCCTGCCCGCACTACTATCACGGCGCCAACGAGGGCGAGAGCGAGGCGGATTACGCCACCCGCCTGGCGGAAGAACTGGACGGCATGATCCTGGCCGAGGGACCGGAGACGGTCGCCGCCTTCATCGCCGAGCCGGTAATGGGCGCCGGCGGCGTCATCATCCCGCCAGAGACCTACTTCCCCAAGATCCAGGCCGTTTTGAAGAAACACGAGGTGCTGATGGTCGCCGACGAAGTGATCTGCGGCTTCGGGCGGACGGGCAACTGGTGGGGCTCGGAGACCTACGACATCAAGCCCGATATCCTGACCTGCGCCAAGGCCTTGTCGTCGGCCTACCTGCCGATATCGGCGGTGCTGATCTCGGAAGAGGTCTTCGAGGCGCTTCGCGCGCAAAGCGCCGCCCTCGGCATCTTCGGCCACGGCTTCACCTATTCGGGCCACTCCGTGTGCGCCGCCGTGGCGCTCCGCACCCTGGAGCTGATGGAGGAACGCGAGATCATCGCCCATGTCCGCCGCGTGGCGCCGCGCTTCCAGCAGCGAATCCAGGATTTCGCCGATCATCCCCTGGTCGGCGAGGCACGCGGCGTCGGCCTCATCGGCGGCATCGAGCTCAGTCCCGACAAGGCGACTCGCGCCCGCTTCGACCCGGCGCTGAAAATGGCCCCGCAGCTCCAGGCGCTCTGCCAGGAGGAAGGCCTGATCCTGCGCGCGCTCCCCGACGACGCCATCGGCTTCTGCCCGCCCCTCATCATCTCCGAGGACCAGATCGACGACATGTTCGACAGATTCGGGCGGGCGCTGGATCGCCTGACCGAGAGGGCGGCGCGGCAGGCCGCGGAGTGAAGGTCACCGCGCATCGTCCGTCTCGAAGGATCCGAGCACTGCCGGGATTCTCGACGATATGGATGATCATCCGCGAGACCGTGGGCCTTCGCTCTTCGGATCGATGACTCCCGCGCGCTCGCGAGCGATCTTCAAGAGGTCCTCCTTCGAAAGATCGGTAATGCCGCTTTCCAGGCCCTCCGTGACGAGACGCTGCATGTTTGCGATCTTCGCCGCCCGGTCCTGCTCGCGGCGGATCAGGTCGCGGATATAGTCGCTGGTATTGCCGTAGCGTCCGGACCGCGCCTGCGCCTCGACCCAGGCTTTCATCGGTTCCGGCAAGGACACGTTCATCGTCGCCATCGCTACCTCCAAACAGTGCGTTGATCGTGCCAAATATTGGCAAACTTCGACACATTCAACATCGGATCAATCAGCCGCCTATCCCGCCACCTCATGCGCCTCGACGAACGCACCCAGGAAGGTCGCGAGGTTGGTGCCGAGTTCGGGGCAGAGGTAGCCGCCTTCCTGGATCAGCACGGTGGGGAGACCGACGGCGGCGGTGCGTCGGGCGATTTCGGCGAAGCCTTCGGTGGTGATTTTCAGGATGCCGAGGGGGTCGTTTTCCTGGGCGTCGAGGCCGAGGGACAGAAGCAGAGCCGATGGCGCGAAGTCGCGGATTTCGGCGAGACCCCGGTCGAGCACGTCGAGAAAGCCGCCATCGCCCGTGCCGGCGGCGAGCGGTAGGTTGAGGTTGGCGCCCCGGCCCGCGCCGGCACCCCGCTCGTCGGCATAGCCGGCGAAATAGGGGTAGAAGGCACTGGGATCGCCATGCAGGGAACAGAAGAAAACGTCGCCGCGATCATAGAATATCCCCTGGGTGCCGTTGCCGTGGTGGACGTCGACGTCGAGGATGGCGACCTTGCCGCGCGCCGCCGCCACCCGCTCGGCGGCGATGGCGACGTTGTTGAGGTAGCAGAAGCCGCCCGCGGCGTCGGCGAAGGCGTGATGGCCCGGCGGGCGGCAGAGGGCGTAGGCGCGCGGCGCGCCTTCCAGCACCAGGTTCGCCGCCGTCAGCGCCGCCTCGGCGCTCGCGCGGGCGGAGGTCCAGGTCTCGGCCATAATGGGAGCGGCCAGGTCGTTCACGTGATAGCCGACGCGGCCGACGATGCCTTCGGGCCGGGCCGCCATCCGCCCGCTCGGGTGCGCGTTCGGCACCATGATCTCGCCCGCGTCGGGGAGCGCGCGCCAGAGGTTGAAGCCGTTCTCGAGGAAATCCAGATATCGGGCGTCATGCACCGCCTCGAGCGAGGCCGTATCATATGACCGGCTCGCCTCCGGGCCATGGCCAGACTCGGCCAGCGCCGCGAGGAAGCGGCGCACCCGCTCCGGCGTTTCCGGGTGCGGCGCCGGCCGGCCCCGGAGCATGAACTCGGACGGCGCGTGCTTCAGTTGCGTCTCGTTGAAGATCACCTGCATGGTAGGGGTGTATAGCGGCTGGCGGGCAAGGATGAAATCATGACGGACGGCACCCAGGGGCGGATCGCCGCCCTCTACACCCATCCGATCAAGGGCTGCCGCGCGGTGGCGCTGCAACGCGCGCGCCTGCGCCCCACGGGCCTACGGCACGACCGGGAGTGGATGGTGGTCGACGCGAACGGTGATTTGATCACCCAGCGCGAGGCACCGCGCCTCGCCACCGTTCGAGTCGAGGTCGGCGAAGGCGGCCTGACGCTCTCCGCCGACGGGCTCGATCCGGTTGCCGTGCCATATGGGCCGGGCGATGCGATCCCGGTCCGGGTCTGGCGCAGCCGGGTTCGTGCGCAAACCACGACGCCGGAGGCCGACGCCTTCTTCAGCCGCGTCACCGGCGCGCCGTCACGGCTGGCCCGCTTCGACCCGACGGAGCGGCGCGAGTGCGATTCCGACATCGCGCCCGGCGATCACACCTATTTCGCCGACGGCTATCCGGTGCTGGTCACCAACGCGGCCTCGCTCGACCGATTGAACGGCGTCATCGCCGAGGCGGGCCACGCGCCGGTGCCGATGGCGCGTTTCCGCCCCAACATCGTCGTCGACGGCATCGCGGCCGACCTCGAGGACCGGGCCGGCCGGCTTCGGATCGGCGACGAGGTCGGCCTCGACCTGGTGAAGCCCTGCGATCGCTGCGAGGTGACGACCATCGACCAGGAGACCGGCGAGCGCCGGCCCAGTGAGCCGCTGGCGAGCCTCGCCAAGATCCGCATGGCGCCCGGCGGCGGCAAGGTTCTGTTCGGCCAGAACGGAGTCCCGCGCCTTGTGGGCGACGCGGCGGAGATCGCCGTCGGCGATGCCGTGGCGTTCCTCGACCTCCGGAATTGAAAGCGCCACCCCCGGCGCGCCGGCGCCCGTCGTCCCGCCTCCGTTCAATCGGGACGGGAATGGTCTATCGCCATCGTTGCCGATGTTCCAATTCCCCACCGACAAGCCCTTGAAACACCCGGCCTGGGCCGCCCGCCGCTTCCGCGTCACGAGCAAGACGCCGGACATTCGAGGCCGGGCCGACGGCGACTCTTCCAGGCGGGCATCTGTTCCGGCGCCTTCCCCGCCGGCGCCGCGCGGTGGAAGAAGGTCGCGGAACCGAGCGACGCCAGGTCCGATGCCGTCATCGACGTCGCGACGAGGGGGATGAAGCGGCCGGTACCGTCCGACCAAAGTCCCGAGCTGGCGAGCGCTGAAAGCTGGGCATCCATCCTGCAAGTCGTGGTGTAGACCCTCTCATTGATCCCGAAGCGTCCCGGCGAGCGGATCAAGACGGATCGGCGGGATGCGCTGAGCCTGGCGAGTTTGCCGCGAGCGGGTCAACTCACGGCGGTCTGGGTGCCGGATGCGACGCACGAGGCGGTTCGCGCGCTGGTTCGTCTGCGCAGGCTGGCGGCGGTAGACGTGAAGCGAGCCAAGCAGCAGATCCTGAGCTTCCGTCTGATGCAAGAGCGGGTTTGGCGGGCGGAGAGCCATTGGACGAAGGCCCACCGGGGTTGGCTGCTGGATCAGAGGTTCGATCATGACGCCCTGGTCCTCACCTTCACGGAACTCCTCGCCCGGCTCGAACGGGCGGAGACGATGCTGGCACGCGTCCGCTCGGACCTGAGGGCGAGCATTCCGGCCTGGGCCTTGTATCCGCTCGTGGAAGCGCTTCAGGCGCTACGTGGCTTCGATTGGGTGAGGAGGGACCGTCGCGCCAGTGGCGCGGCGTAAGCCCGACGCAAGGCCTCCATGGTGGTGGCGGAGATCGGCGACTTCCGGCGCTTCCCGACGCCGAGCCATCTGATGGCCTACGTCGGCTTGGTGCGGTCGGAATATTCCAGCGGCAATCGGCGCCGACAGGGCGAGATCACCAAGGCGGGCAATGGTCTGGTCCGCCGGGTCTTGATCGAGGCGGCGTGGACCTATCGTTACCCGGCGCGTCAGTCTTATCCGATCCGCAGGCGCTCGAACATCTGCCGGGGCCGATCCGTGAGAAGGCCTGGCAGGCACAAATCCGGCTCTGCCGCCGCATGCGCGATCCGCGCAAACGCGGCAAGCACCACAACACCGTGCTGACGGCAGTGGCCCGCGAACTCGCGGGGCACGTCTGGGCGATCGCTCGCATGGTCGAGCCGGTTCCGGTGTAGACACGCAATCGCCGCCCATCGGCGGCGAACCTGACACGCCCGCTCGGCCGGGCAGCGGTGGCGGCGGCCACTTGGGGAACCCGCGTTCCTTGGCCATGGGCAGGATCGATCCGACGCCCGTTTTTAGAGTGAGGACAGCCCCATCGAACAGAGGGACATGCGGTAACCAACCCGCGCATAAGAGCTTGATGGACCGTCGATCAAAGCCGTCCCGCCGCTGCCTACATAAGCGGGCGCTACAGAGCATCCGGAAAGAAGCCGGATGACAGGACGAGTTCGCGCTTGACACCTTGGGGGGACGATAAGAGCCAAGACACGACATTCCGGTTGGCTAATGCATTGGCAGCTATTGCGACCGTTCAGCACTCCCTCTAGTCTCGGTTTCGAGAGTGGTTCCGAGCTGCGTTCCTCAGCCTGAGTGTCTGGCCCGAAAAGAGTTGAGTGATTTCAGTCAGTTGTGATTCACTGTTTGTATTTAGCAACCAGGGAGACACAACATGTGGACCAAATTCACTCGCCCGAAGTATGAACGCGACCTGCTGCGCTACGCAAGCGACCTGACGGATGGAGAATGGAAGGTGCTGGAGCCGTTGCTGCCTCGCGCCAAAGCGCTGGGACGGCCTCGGACGACGGCATTGCGCGAGGTGGTGAACGCGATCCTCTACCTACTGCGTAGCGGCTGTCCATGGCGCATGCTGCCCCGGGACTTCCCGCCACGCTCGACGGTGCAGCGCTACTTTTATCTCTGGCGGGACGACGGCACCTGGTCCGAGGTCAACCGGCAACTGCTGGTCGCGGCGCGCGAGGCCGAGGGCCGCGCGGCCGGCCCGTCGGCCGGTATCATCGACAGTCAGAGCGTAAAAACCACGGAAAGCGGCGGTATCCGGGGCTTCGACGCCGGAAAGAAAGTCAAGGGCCGCAAGCGTCACATCCTCACCGACACCGGCGGCCTGCTGGTCGCGGTCGTGGTCCACGGCGCCGAGATCCAGGACCGCGACGGCGCGCCGGCGGTGTTCGCCGCCATCCCCCGCCACTTTCCCCGCCTGCGCCACGTCTTCGCCGACGGCGCCTATGCCGGGCCCAAGCTCGAGGGCGCACTGAAGCGGATCGGCCGCTGGTCGCTGGAGATCGTCAACCGTCCCGCGGGCGTGAAGGGCTTCCAACTCCTGCCCCGCCGATGGGTCGTCGAGCGCACGCTCGCCTGGCTCAATCGAAACCGGCGGCTGGCCAAGGACTTCGAGACGGCCATCGAGACCGCCGAGGCCTGGATCTTCCTCGCCAGCATCCAACTCCTCACGCGCCGTCTCGCAAGAGCCTGAAAACACTCGATTCATTTCGAGTCGGACTCTAAGTGTCTGGCCCGAAAAGAGTTGAGTGATTTCAGTCAGTTGTGATTCACTGTTTGTATTTAGCAACCAGGGAGACACAACATGTGGACCAAAATCACTCGCCCGAAGTATGAACGCGACCTGCTGCGCTACGCAAGCGACCTGACGGATGGAGAATGGAAGGTGCTGGAGCCGTTGCTGCCTCGCGCCAAAGCGCTGGGACGGCCTCGGACGACGGCATTGCGCGAGGTGGTGAACGCGATCCTCTACCTACTGCGTAGCGGCTGTCCATGGCGCATGCTGCCCCGGGACTTCCCGCCACGCTCGACGGTGCAGCGCTACTTTTATCTCTGGCGGGACGACGGCACCTGGTCCGAGGTCAACCGGCAACTGCTGGTCGCGGCGCGCGAGGCCGAGGGCCGCGCGGCCGGCCCGTCGGCCGGTATCATCGACAGTCAGAGCGTAAAAACCACGGAAAGCGGCGGTATCCGGGGCTTCGACGCCGGAAAGAAAGTCAAGGGCCGCAAGCGTCACATCCTCACCGACACCGGCGGCCTGCTGGTCGCGGTCGTGGTCCACGGCGCCGAGATCCAGGACCGCGACGGCGCGCCGGCGGTGTTCGCCGCCATCCCCCGCCACTTTCCCCGCCTGCGCCACGTCTTCGCCGACGGCGCCTATGCCGGGCCCAAGCTCGAGGGCGCACTGAAGCGGATCGGCCGCTGGTCGCTGGAGATCGTCAACCGTCCCGCGGGCGTGAAGGGCTTCCAACTCCTGCCCCGCCGATGGGTCGTCGAGCGCACGCTCGCCTGGCTCAATCGAAACCGGCGGCTGGCCAAGGACTTCGAGACGGCCATCGAGACCGCCGAGGCCTGGATCTTCCTCGCCAGCATCCAACTCCTCACGCGCCGTCTCGCAAGAGCCTGAAAACACTCGATTCATTTCGAGTCGGACTCTTAGACTGAAGCGTGAGAGCCGATACCGCGCCAGGATTGCGCCCCTTCGCGTTAGGGCGTAGCAATGTCGATCGGAGATTTATCCACGTTGGTGCCCTCGCCGAGTACGATCATGGCATTTGCGTGGTCGGACAACGAGGGAGGGAGAAGCGATGCGGCGCACGCTGGTTATCGGCGCGGTCGGGCAGATCGGCACCGATCTGACGCCCGTACTGCGGGAGAAGCTTGGCGCCGACACTGTCGTCGCCGCCGGACGGAAGACGCCGCCTTCGCCGGAACTCGAAGCGGCCGGGCCCTTCACCTTCCTCGACGCCACCGACCGCGACGCCCTGCGCGCCGTAGTCGAGGAATACGATATTGGCACGATCTGTCATCTGGCGGCGTTGATGTCAGGCGATGGGGAGCAAAACCCGAACCTCGCCTGGCGGGTCAACATGGAGAGCCTGAAGCACATCCTCGATCTGGCGGTGGAGTTCGCGTTTGAGCAGGTCTTCTGGCCCTCCTCCATCGCCGTCTTCGGGCCGACGACGCCCCGCGAAATGACGCCGCAGCGCACCGTGCTGGAGCCGACGACGATCTACGGCGTCAGCAAGCTCGCGGGCGAGCACCTCTGTCACTATTACCACCTGAAATACGGCCTCGACGTGCGTAGCCTGCGCTATCCGGGCTTGATCACCTACAAGACCTATTCGGGTGGCGGCACCACCGATTACGCGGTGGAGATCTTCATCGAGGCGATCCGGGCCGCCCGCTACACCTGTTTCGTCACGCCCGAAACACGCCTGCCGATGATGTACATGGACGACGCGGTCCGCGCCACCGTCGAGTTGATGGACGCGGACGCAACGCGGATCTCGGTCCGCACCAGCTACAACATCACGGCCTTGAGTTTCACCGCCGCCGAGCTGGCGGCCGAAGTCGCGGCACGGGTCGAAGGCTTCGCTTGCGATTTCGCGCCCGACTTCCGCCAGGCCATCGCCGATTCCTGGCCCGACAGCATCGACGATTCCGCCGCCCGCGACGACTGGGGCTGGCGCCCGGACGTCGATTTGGCCACCCTCGCCGATACCATGCTGGACGGCTTGCGCGCCCGCGCGGCAAACCTGGGAGAGTGACGCCATGCGATTTCCGACGATTCTTCTCGCCGTCGCCTCCCTCATGCTGGCGGCCAGTTTCGCGCCCCCGGCTTCGGCCGCCGACCGACAGACCGCGCCCAGCGCGGAGCGCATCGAAATGCTGCTGCGCGATTGGCTGGCCGACGAGAAGGGCGCCGGGGCGATGCTGAGCGCCTACGCGGACGCGGAGCTACTGGACTTCCGGCTTGTCGGACTGGAGCCCTTGGCGTCCGGCCGCTGGTTCGCCGATACGGAATTGTCGTTCGATTTCGGCCCGCCGCCGAGCGGTGTCAATGGCGGAGCAAAAAGGGACCACCGTGGCGGTGTAAGAAGGGACCACTTGGCGGCTGCGGGCTTGTCCCCTAGTCCATGGGAGGGCCCCGGGTGCGACGCGGCGTGCCCTCAACAGGCCGACGCGGCGGCGCGCGCGGGAGGGACCTGTGGGCCCACGGGGTCAAGCGTGGGTTGGGTGGTCGGTTCAGTTCGCCGTCGGGGTTTGACGCCTGCGGCTCTGGTTGAGCCTGTAGCTCTCGCCATTCATCTCGAGGATGTTGACGTGGTGGGTGAGGCGGTCGAGGAGAGCGCCGGTGAGGCGCTCGGAGCCGAACACCTCGGTCCATTCGTCGAAGGGCAGATTGGTGGTGACCAGGGTCGAGCCCCGCTCGTAGCGTTGGCTGAACACCTCGAACAACAGCTCGGCGCCGGTCTTCGACAGCGGCACGAAGCCGAGTTCGTCGACGATCAGAAGCTTGTAGGTGGCGAGCTTCTTCTGGAACCTCAGCAGCTGCTTGTCATCGCGGGCCTCGATGAGCTCGTGGACCAGTGCGGCGGCGGTGATGAAGCCGACCGAGAGGCCCTTCTGGCAGGCCGCCAAGCCGAGACCGAGGGCGATGTGGGTCTTGCCGGTGCCGCTGTTGCCGAGCGCGATGAGGTTCTCGCGGCGCTCGATGTACTCGCAGCGGGCCAGCTCCAGGACCAGCGCCTTGTTGAGCGAGGGGATGACCTTGAAGTCGAAGCTGTCGAGGCTCTTGACCACGGGGAAGCGCGCCGCCTTGATGCGCCGCTCGACCATGCGGCGCTCGCGGTCGATCAGCTCGAGCTCGGCGAGTCTCAACAGGTAGCGGACGTGATCGACGCCTTCCGAGGCGCACTGCCGGGCGATCTTGTCGTACTCGCGCAGGAAGGTCGGCAGCTTCAGCGTCTTGAGGTGGTGGGCGAGCAGCACTTGCGGTGTGTCGGTCATGCGCCGAGCCCCGACAGCAGGCTCATGTACGACTTGGCGGACGTCATCGCGACCCGGGCGCGCGGCAGATACGGATAGACGTCGAGGTTGAGCCTGGGCGGCCGCCGCTCGATGCGGCACAGTACCAGGTGCTTCACCGCATCAAAGCCGATTGCGCCGAGCCGCAGGGCGTCGCCGACCGCACCCTCGACCTCCTCGAGCCGGAAGGTCTCCAGTAGACGGAGCACCTGGACGTACTCGCGCTTGCCTGCCTTGCCCATACGAGCTTCGAGGAGCCGCCGCAGAGTGATGAAGGCCTCGGGCAGGTCCCAGCCCGCCAATGGCGCGGCCTGGTCGAGGGCGCCGATCTTCTGCTCGATCAAGGGCAGGTAATGCAGCGGGTCGAAGATCAGGTCCTCGCTGTCGTAGGACCGGCGGTGCCGGGCGATCACCTCGGCCCCGCAGCTGATCACCACCTCATCGACGTAGCCCCGGATGAGCACCTCACGGTGGCCGTAGGCCACGGGCACGGAATAGTCGTTGCTGCGGTAACGCACCAGCGACAGCGAACTCGCCCGTCCAGGGCGCTTATCGCAGGCATCATAGGGAGCAGGCGGCAATGGCAAGAGAACTTGACGATCCCGCTCGAGACGCTCGCCGATGGTCTCCTTGTGGCCCCGCAGCCGCGCCGCCTGGCGCCGGCGGCACTGTTCGGCGAGAGCATCGTTGAGGGCCGCGAAGCTCTCGGCACGCGGGACGGGGACCAGGAAGTTCCGCCGGATGAAGCCGACCAGTCCCTCGACCTTGCCCTTGTCGTTGCCCTTGCCCGGCCGGCCGAACCTGTCCTCGAACAGATAGTGGGACTGAAGCTCCGTGAAGACGCGCGTTCGCTGCCGCTTCCCATCGCCCAGGATCCGGGCAACCGCCAGCTTGGTGTTGTCGTACAGGATGGATCGGGGGACGCCGCCGAAGAAGGCAAACGCCGCGTTGTGGCCATCGCAGAATGCTTCGGTCGTCTCCGCCGGATAGGCCGCAACAAAGCAACCATCACTGTGGGGAAGGTCGAAGGCAAGGAAGTGGATCTTCCGTAACGCGCCGCCGATCACCGCCATCGCTTCGCCGAAGTCCGCCTGGGCGTGACCGGGGGAATGGGAGAGTGGCACGAACACCTCACGCGACCGAAGCCCCTGCTCACGAACGTAGTCCTTCACGATGGTGTAGCCGCCCGTGAAACCGTACTCGTCCCGGAGGCGGTCGAAGATGCGCTTCGCAGTGTGCCGTTGCTTGTGGTGGCTGGTCCGATCGTCTTCCAGAATCCGATCGATGATCCCCGTGAACGGACCCAGCTTCGGCCGCCGTGGCGGCTTGCCGCGGCGATACCCCGGCGGCACCGAGAACGACAGCATCTTGCGTACCGTCTTGCGGTCCAGCCCGAACACCCGCGAGGCCTCGCGGGTGCTCATTCCCTCGACACGACACGCCCGCCGAACCCGTGCGTACAACTCCACCCGATACATCCCCCCCGCCTTCCAGTCAGAGCAACCCTGACAGAAGGCTATACGCGGTCCCATTTTGGTCCGCCGCAGCCGGATCGACCGGCCGCTTCAGTGGGGGATTATTGCGCCGCCGTTCTCAGAGCGGCGTCATCGGATACCAGCGCCGCCGCCAGGGGCGCTATCAATTGATGCTCGACAGGCGAGAACGCGGGCTCGGGCTGATCCGCTTCACCCCTCGCGGCAGCGTGCTGTATTTGCCCCGGGATAGTTGATCCGAATTCCGGGCCAAGGGCCCGGCTCAATAGGATTTCGGCAACCCGAGAACGCGCTCAGCCAGGTAGCAGAGAATCAGCTGCGGGCTGATCGGCGCTAGGCGGTGGATCAGCACCTCGCGGAAATAGCGCTCGACGTGGAATTCCTTGGCGTAGCCCATGCCGCCATGGGTCAGGATCGCGGTCGAGCAGGCCTTGAAGGCGGCCTCGCCCGCGAGATACTTGGCCGCGTTGGCCTCCGCGCCGCAAGGCCTCCCCGAGTCGTAGAGCGCGGCGGCCTTGAAGGCCATCAGGTCGGCCGCCTCCAGCTCGGCCCAGCATTCGGCCAAGGGATGCTGGATCGCCTGGTTCATGCCGATCGGCCGGTCGAAGACGATCCGCTCCCGCGCGTAATCCGTGGCCCGTTTCAGCGCCACCCGGCCCAGGCCCACCATGCCGGCGGCGATCAGAATGCGCTCGGGGTTGAGGCCGTCCAGCAGATAGCGGAAGCCCTTGCCCTCCTCGCCGATGCGGTGCTGGAGCGGGATCGGCAGGCCGTCGATGAAGAGCTGGTTCGAATCGACGCACTTCCGCCCCATCTTCTCGATCTCTCGGATCTCGACATAGTCGCGGTCGAGGTCGGTGTAGAAGAGGGTCAGGCCGTCCATCGGCCGTTCGGTCTCGTCTTCCGGGATCGTGCGCACGATGATGAGCATCTTGTTGGCGACCTGGGCGGCGGAGGTCCAGATCTTGTGGCCGTTGACGATATAACGGTCGCCGTCTAGAACCGCGCGCGACTTCAGCCGCGTGGTGTCGAGGCCGGTGTTCGGTTCCGTGACGGAGAAACAGGCGCGGTCCTCGCGGGCAATGATCGGCGGCAGCCAGCCGCGTTTCTGTTCCTCGCTGCCATAAACGACGACGGGATTGAGGCCGAAGCTACCGAGCGCCACCGACGAGACGCCGCCGTTGGCCGCCCCCAATTCCGAGATTGCCTGCATCATGATCGCCGCCTCGGTGATACCGAGCCCGCTGCCGCCGTATTCCTCCGGCAGGCGATACCCATCCAGCCCCCATCGGCGATCGCTTGGCAAAAGTCCTCCGGGAAGCGCCCGTCCGTGTCACGCGCCAGCCAATATTCGTCGCCGAAGCGGGCGCAGAGGTCGAGCACGTCCTCGCGGATCTGCTTCTGTTCGATGCTCCAGGAGAACTCCATGCCGGCCTCGTTGAGCTTCCGATTCTTGGGCCAAGTGTAGGCTTGGTATCGCCGTCGACCAAACGCGCCCAACTCGCCGCTCGGCCGCCTGTCGGTTCCAGCTTCGCGGAGTTCGACCTCTTCGCCGACCGCCCGCGACTTCGCGCCCGGCAGGCCGCCAAGGACATGACTCAGGTGGTAGGGGTGGCCGGGGCGACCATGGCCCGAAGCATGACGCGGCGCTCGTCGGCGACGAAATCGCCAGCGTTGCGATGCATGGTGGCGTGCTCGTCCCATAGCACCAGGTCGCCAGGCCGCCAGCGGTGGTAATAGACGTTCGCGTCCTCGGTCGCGTATCCCAGCAACTCGGTCAAAAGCGTCCTGCCCTCGTCGTGACGAAGGCCGACGAAGCCGGCGGTGTGGATCATGCAGAATTCCAACAACATCCGGCCGGTTTTCGGGTGACGCATCAACAGCGGCTTGCGTTCCGGCCGGTAGACGGCCCAGTGCTCCGGCGTCATGGCATCGAAATAGTCGCGGCCCTCGGGCCCGAGACCAAAGTGGTTGACCGTCTCCAATCCCTCGATCCGCCCACGCACGTCCGGCGGCAGGGTGTCGGCCGCACGGTACATGTCCGCGAACATCGTGCCGCCGCCCGTCGCCGGCACCTCGAGCGCGTGCAGCATGGCGCATATCGGCGGGCTGGCGGCGAAACTGCCGTCGTAGTGCCAGGCCGAGGCCCGCCGGACGCCGAAGCGGTCGACGCCGCCATCCGCTTCGACATTGGTGAGGTAGGAGATCTCGGGTGCATCGGGGTGGCGGTACTTCTCGATCACGCCCGGAACGATATCGCCAAAGCGCCGGGCGAAATGGGCGAGGCTCGCCGCATCCAAGCCCTGCTCCCGGAAGACAAGAACGGGATGGCGCGCGAATGCGGCCTCGATCGCCTCGAAGCACTCGGGTGCCAGCGCGGACCCGAGGTCGATCCCCCGTATCTCGCACGCCATCGGATGGTCGAGAGGCAGCCTTTCGAATTCCACTTTCGCCATAACCGCCTCCCTCATACGAATGCATCCGGTGATGGCCACGGGCGGCGAGCATTTTGGACGATCTTCCGGATGCATGCCCCGTTCCGAACCGCCGCTCCGCCGCGTCACGGAAACGACGACGCCCGGTGAACGGCCGGTCCGGATCGAGCCCGTGACGCCAAGCCACCGCCGAAACACCCGAGGCTCGTCACAGATCAATTGAATCGCATTGTCACGGCGTGATGGCAAGGCGCGCGCGGCGCGACGGCTAAATTGGATACCAGGGCGAGCCTGGACCCCTGTTCACGTTGCGCGGACCGCGCCAATTCAGAGCCATGCATCGAGGCTGGTATCTTGAGAGAAATTTGCAAATTCCGTAGCCGAACCACCCCAGGGCGCCATCGGCGGATAGTTCGGATCAAACCCGATCCGCGCCATCCCCACGTCGTCCGCCGCAACCTCGGCGGGGGAAATTTACTCGGATGGGAATTCGACCCTGACGGTCGTTCCGACGCCGAGATCGCTCTCGACGTGAATTTTCCCGCCGTGGAGCGCCACCAACGCGGCCGCCACCGGCAACCCCAAACCGGTACCGGTTTCCGATGCCGTCTGTGAATTGGTGACTTGATAAAAGGGCTCCATTAATATGTGGTAGATATTCTTTTGAAATCCCCATGCCTGTATCGGAGACCGTCAGGCAAATCGTCCCTGAGGTGTCGCGGGTTGTTTCGACGGTCACCGTCCCGTTATCGGATGAAAACTTGATGGCATTGGAGAGCAATTGGAGGACCACTTGTTTCAATGCTCGCTCGTCGGCATGGATGGTATGAATAGCTCTATCGTGTTTTAAATTGACAGACACATTTTTCTTGGCCGCCTGAGGCGTGATAATTCTACCCGCCGATTCGATTACGTCGCGTAACGAAACTTCGCCGAGGCGAAGCTCGAGTTTCCCGGCCTCTATCTTTGATAATTCAAGGATGTCACCGATGATGTCGAGGAGGAAACGGGCGCTGTCGTGGATATCGGTAGCGTATTCGACGTAACGCCTGTTGTCGATCAGTCCAAATACTTCGTCCCGCGTCAATTCGGAGAATCCGATGATTGCATTCAACGGTGTCCTGAGTGCGTGGCTCATGTTTGCCAAAAACTCGGTCTTGGCGCGGTCGGCGGACTGGGCCTCCCGCATCGCATGCCACAATTTCATTTGACCAATGCGCAAGCGATAGAGAACGTTCCAGCCCAAAAGCCCGATACATAGAATGATGGCGAGCAGGCGCGGCAGGATGACGGAATGCACGTGGCGGCTGGGAAGTTCGAGGTGCCACGTCAAGGTGGCGAGACGACGGCCGTTCACCCCGATCAGTGGCGATTCCAGTTCCCCGGAATTTACATCGCCGGAAACAAGACCGAGACCCTTGAGCCCGAAGTCGTTCGCGATGGACTTCAAGAGTTCTTCGTCGATTGGCCGCATGAAGACGGCGAGGTAGGCGTTCTTCGGCGTAACGGCGGCCTTATTCGACAACTCCTCGGTATGGGGATGGATTATTCGAACCGCCGCAATATACGGTATCCCGCCCATTTCGACCAGGCCGCCGACCGCCGGGAATTCACCCTTGATCATGTCACGCGCCTGTCGGACCAATTTATCGAAACCGCCCACGACATGGCTGTCGAAGTTCAAATCATCCAGGCCCTCGTGAATCGTCGAATCGTGCATATCCCGGACCGTCCTGTCATCCGGCCCGATTACGAAGGAGGCGGTGATCCCGAACGTATCGCGGAGGTAGGCGCCGTTACCGTGATTTTCATCGTACCAGGCTGGATTGAATGTTTCGGCCAGGTTCTTGTAGGCATCATCCCAATAGGTATAGTCCGTCATCGTCTTTTTCAAATTTCTCAGCTGCGCGCCGAGCGCGGCGCCGGCGAGATCACGCGAGTGGTCGAGTGCGATTTCGTCCTGGCGCTTCGCCGACCAGAACAACAAGACCAGGGTCATCGTCAAGCTGAGCAGAAGCAAGGTGGCCAACGTCAATATCGTAGTCGACGGGCGATAAAGAGACGCGCCCTGCGCGAATTGTCGTAGATGGTGTTTCAGCGTTCCGAGACTCGTCGATCCCGGCGCTATTTCTTGTGGTCCCATACCCACCCACATGCATTCATGTCGAATATTCGAAAAAGCCCGGAAACGTTAACGACCAATGCCCTTGCCCATCTGGAGAGCCAAACGCGTGGAACGACCGTCGCCCGGGGCCCGAGCCAACCGACCGCCGCCCGCATCGTCGAGCGCATGGGCAAGACCATCGCGGCGCACCGAGGCATGCGGGTTAGGCCAGTCCATGGGCCAGCTCCATCTCGCTCAACGCGCCGTCGACGATGGCGACGATCCGCCCGACCTCGTCGGCCGTGATGCAAAGCGGCGGGCAGAGGTTGATAATCGTGCCAGCGCGGGTCGGCAGGCCCAGGTCGCGGAGGCTGGTGGCCAGCGTCTTCAGTTCCGGGCCGTCGTCGGCGAACTTGGCCTTGCTCTCCCGGTCCTTCACGACCTCGACGCCGGCGATGAGGCCTAGGCCGCGCACGTCGCCGATGGTGGGGTGCTTGGTGCGCAAGCCCTCCAGCCCCTCCAGCAGCAGCGCGCCCATCGTGGCGGCGTTCTCCACCAGCCCCTCGCGCTCGATGATGTCGAGGTTGGCGAGCGCGGCGGCGGCCGCCACCGGATGGCCACCGAAGGTCAGGAGGTGGGAGAGGCTGTTTTCGTCGGCGAAGGCCTCCACCACATGGGGACGGCACATGACGCCGCCCATCGGCACATAGCCGCTGGTCAGCCCCTTGGCCATGGTCAGCATGTCGCCGACCACGCCGAAGTGCTCGCTGGCGAACATGCGCCCAGTGCGGCCGAAGCCGTTGATGACCTCGTCGGTGATCAGCAACACGCCATGGCTGTCGCAGATCTCGCGAAGGCGCGTCCAATAGCCCTCCGGCGGCACGACGATCCCGTTCGACGCACTGATCGGCTCGGCGATGACGGCGGCGACGGTCTCCGGGTTCTCGTAGGCGATCATCTGGCCGATCTGGTCGGCGCAAAGTAGGTCGCAGGCGGGAAAACTCGCCCGGAAGTCGCAGCGATAGCAATAGGGGGGCGAGGCGTGCAGCACGCCCGGCATAAAGGGGCCGTGGTAGGGCTCGCTCGCCGGCCGGGTGCCGCTGATGCTCATCGCCGCATAGGTGCCGCCATGGTAGGAGCCGCGCCGGCCGATGACCTTCTGCCGCTTAGGCTTGCCCCGGTGGTAATGGTACTGGCGGGCGATCTTGATCGCGCTCTCCACCGCCTCGGAGCCGCCGGAGCAGAAGAAGACGGTGTTCTGGTCGCCGGGCGTGATTTGGGCCAGCAGTTCCGCCAGCTGGATCGCCGGAATCGTGGTCGCGGCGGTGGAGCTGGCGTAGGCGAGCGTCGCGGCCTGGCGGGCGATCGCCTCGCCGATCTCCGCCCGTCCGTGGCCGACGTTCACCAGCCAGAGCCCTGCGAGGCCGTCGATATAGCGCTTGCCATCGATGTCGGTGACCCAGATGCCGTCGCCCTCGACGAGGACCTTCTTGGCCTGATCGCTAGCGAGCGCGCCATGGGGCGAGGAATGCATGAAAAGATGTTCGGCGCCCGACGTCTTGAGCGCATCCTGGTTCGAGGCGGTGTCGTTCATGGCCGAAAGCTCCGAAGCTGTTCCTCACGGAGCCTAATCCAATTCCCGGCGCGCCGCATCGCGCGGATTGATTCTCGGTCTCCGCTGGTCGAGTGTTACCTCCACGCAGCGGCAAAGCCGAAGGAGAACCCTCATGTCCGGACCGTTGGAAGGTATTCGCGTCCTCGAACTCATCCGGGTCGGACCCGGCGCCTATTGCTCCATGATGCTGGGCGACATGGGGGCGGAGGTCCTGAAGATCGAGACCCCGCCGAGCGGCCAGCTCGCCGGCTCCGGCACCTCGCCCGGTCCCGAGCAGGCCAAGCGGCTCGCCACCAGCTACACCAACCGCAACAAGAAGAGCCTGACCTTGAACCTCAAGAGCGAGGAGGGGCAGGCGGTGCTGCACCGGCTGGTGAAGGACTACGACGTGTTGGTGGAGGGGTTTCGGCCGGGCGTCATGGCCCGCCTCGGCGGCGACTATGAGACCCTGTCGGCGATCAACCCGCGCCTCGTCTACTGTTCGCTCTCCGGCTTCGGCCAGGACGGGCCCTACAAGAGTTTCCCGGCACACGACCTGAATTATCTCTCGCTCGCCGGCGTCTTGAATCTGCTGGGGGAGCCGGGCCGCAGGCCGGCGATCCCCCTGAACCTGGTGGCCGATTTCGCCGGCGCCTCGATGCACGGCGCGCTCGGCATTATGTTCGCCCTCTTCGCCCGCGAGCGGACCGGCAAGGGCCAGCATGTTGATGTCTCCTACCTCGATACCACGATCGCCCTGATGGCGGCGACGCCGAACGTGCAGGGCTATCTCGCCGAGGGCGTGGTGCCCGAGCGCGGCAAGGGCGTCTTCGCCGGCAATCACGTCTATTACGGCTCCTACGAAACCAAGAACGGCAAGCTCGTCACTATCGCCTGCACCGAGCCCCATCTCTGGGGCAACTTCTGCGACGCCGTCGGCAAGCCGCACCTGAAGGCTTGCGCGCAGAAGGGCGGCGAGTTCGCCGAGTTCGCCGGCCAGGCGCACGCGGAAGCGCGGGCCGAGCTGGAGCCGATGTTCCTCACCAAGACCCGCGAGGAGTGGTTCGAGATCTTGACCAAGGCCGACGTCTGCGTCGGCAAGGTCTACGACGTGCCCGAGGTGTTCGACGATCCCCACGTCAAGCATCGTGGCATGTCGCTGGAGCTGGAGCACCCCGTCGCCGGCAAGGTGACGCAGGCGGGCGTGCCGATCAAACTCTCGGCGACGCCGGGCGGCGTGCGCGGCTTCGCGCCCTCGATCGGCGCGGACACGGAGAATGTGCTGGCCGCGGTCGGCTACGGCGCCGAGGAGATCCAGGCGCTCCGACAAAGCAAGGTCGTCTAGCGGCGGCGGGCGCATGGTGGAAGCGGCCGCCCCGGACTATTCCAATCTCGTCGTCTATCGGAACGGCGAATTCGTGCCATGGGACGAGGCCCGCGTGCACGTCTTCGAGCCGGTGGTAAAATACGGCGCCGGCGCCTTCGAGGGCGCGCGCGGCTATTGGAACGCCGACGAGGAGCGGCTCTACCTTTTCCGCCTGGCCGAGCACATGGCGCGGTTCGAGCTGACGCAAAGGATCATGGGTTTCGAGACCATCGTATCCGGCGCGGAGATGGCCGAGGCGACGATCGAACTGATGCGCCGGAACGGTTTCCGCGAGGCCGTGCACGTGCGCCAGATGGCCTATGTCGCGGGCTGGGGCGGCTCGGGCGCCACGGGGCCGATTGAGACGAGCATCGTCGCGATCCCGCGCGGTTCCTCGCCCCTGGTCGAAAGCGGCTGCCGGGCCGCCGTCTCCTCCTGGCGGCGGATCTCCGATGCCGCGTTGCCGCCGCGCGCCAAGTCGACCGCCAACTACGGCAACGCGCGGCTCGCCAGCGTCCAGGCCAAGCGCGACGGCTACGATGCCGCGCTTCAGCTGACCGAGCGCGGCAAGGTGTCGGAGGGCGAGGGCATGTGCGTCTTTCTTGTCCGCGATGGTGTCGCCGTCACCCCCTCGGTCACCAGCGACATCCTCAAAGGCATCACCCGCGACGCGGTGATCCACATCCTGCGCGAGGACCTGGATGTCGAGGTGGTCGAACGCGAGGTCGACCGCACGGAATTCCATGCCGCCAGCGAAGCCTTCTTTTGCGGCACCGCCTGGGAGGTGACGCCCGTGAAAGCGCTCGACGGCAGCGCCATCGGCGCCGGCCTGCCGGGCGCGCTGACCCGCCGCCTGCAAGCGCGGTACTTCGACATCGTCCACGGCGCGACGCCCGACACCCGCAGCTGGCTCACCGCCGTCTGACGATCAGCTGCGAATTCCGACGGGCTGTTCCGGCGGCGTGAAGGAGAGGTAGTCGCCGAAATGCAGGACGCGGCCGCGCACGCCGGCGATCTCGCTCGGGTGCAGCGTGACGCTCGGGCCGTCGAGGCGGACGTGATCCGCGCGCCCCGCGACCCATTCGTCGGCCGGCAGCAGGGTGCTGGCCAGGCGGTTGAGGCCGCGGTTGAAATAGTGGTGCGGCAGGCAGATCTTGGCGCGGCAGCGCTCCAGGATCTCGTCCGCCTGATCGTAGGTCAGGATGTGGCGGGAGCCGTCGATTGGCAGCAAGGCAACGTCGATCTCGCCGATCGCCCGCCAGACGCTCTCGGGCGGGTCGGGCCGGTTGTCGCCCCAGTGCATGATCCGCAAGCCGCCCGCCTCGATGATCAGGATGTTGTTGTCGAAGCTGCGGGGGTTGTCGGGCGGGCGCACGGTGAAGCCGCGCGATTCCAGATAGTTGCCGACATCGAACAGGCAGCCGGAGAAGTCCCAGACATGCTTGTCGGCGATCCCCCGGATGGCGACGTCGGCGAAGCGGAACTCGCCGGCGATCCGGTCCAGCAGCATGCTGGCCGACAGCAGATGCAGCGCGTCGTGGTCGAAATGCGCGTGCGTCGAAAGGCCAATGTCGACCTCCATCGTCGGCAGCCGGTGCAGGTACCATTGGCCCTCCGCGCCGCCGGGCAGGTTGCGCCAGGGATCGATGAAGAGCGTCAGGCCGGCCAGCGTGGTGACGCGGAAGGCGGAGCCGCCGAAGAAGTCGAAGATGACCTTGCCCGGCGCGAGCACGATCGAGCCGCGATCCTGCAACGCCATCACATGATTGTGGTTCTCGCCCTGCTTCCAGGCCCAGGGGCCGGTGTCCTGCTCGGCCATGGCGCGTCCCGCCTCAGGCGCCACCCGCCAATTCGGCGATCTTCTCGTAGAGGGCGAGCGGAATTGTCGTGCCTCCCTTCTCGACCCTCGATCGGGCGGCGATCCGCCGATCGCCCGGCAGGCGGGCCTCGTGGTCCTCGACGATGCGGGCGAAGAAGCGTTCCACCCGCCAGGCGAAGCCGTCGCCGCCGAGGCGCATCGGATCGATGGCGATGACGCATTCGCCGCAGCTGCTGGGGCCGCCGAAATCGTCCTGCTCCGCGACCTCGTAGCCGAAGTTGCCACCCGTCAGCCCGGCCGCCAGGATTTCCACCATCATGGCTATCGAGGCGCCCTTGTAGCCGCCGAAGGCCAGCTGCACGCCACCGTTCAGGATGGCGTCGGGGTCGCTGGTCGGCTTGCCGTCGGCGTCGAGGCCGGCGGTCTCCGGCACCAGATGGCCGTCGCGCGCGGCGATCATGATCTCGCCCCGGGCCAGCGCCGCCGAGGCCTGGTCCCAGCACATCGGCGGGCCGTCGGCGCGCGGACAGGCGAAGGCCATCGGATTGGTGCCGTAAAGCGGCGTGCGTCCGCCCCACGGCGGGATGTAGCTCTTGGAGTTGACGAAGCCCATGGCGATCAGGTCGGCTTCCGCCAGGGGCTCGATATCCGGCCAGACGGCGGCAAAATGATAAGAACCGCGGATGCCGAGCACGGCGATGCCCTGGGCCTTGGTCTTCTCGATCAGCAGCGATCGGCCCGCGCGCATCGCCGGCGGAGCGAAGCCGCCCGCCGCGTCGACCGCGACCATGCCCGGCGCCACGTCTTCCACGATCGGGACGGCATTGCCGTCGGCGCGGCCGTTCACCAGGCTCGAGACATAGCCCGGAATGCGGAAGAGGCCGTGGCTGGCACAGGCGTTGAGTTCGGCCGAGGTCACCACGCCGGCGACGGCGGCGGCGTTCTCGTCCGAGGCGCCGTTGGCGGTGAGCGCCCGGGTCGCGAGGTCGCGGACCTCTTCTATACTGAGTGTCTTGGTCATGCGTCGTCTCCCTTCGCTCTCTCGGCCGCCCGCCGGGTCGCGAGGGCCAGGACGTGGCGGTTGCCCCGGCTCCAGGTGACGGTGAGCCTGTATTCGGCGATACGCCAGCCCCGCTCCGTGGGCGCCAGTTCGTTAGTGTAGTAGCCGCCGACGGTATAGCTGTCGTCGCCCCGGTCGTTTATCAGGAAATGCTCCGCCCGGATGTAGGCGGTGCAGGTCGCCAGGTCGCCCCGGACGTCGTGCACGAGGTTGGCCATCATGTGCTGGGTCGCATCGCAACCGTCGATGGTCGAGGCGACGAGGGCGATCCAGTCGACCGCCGAGCCGCGAAACACCTCGCGCACGCCGAAGGAACGGAAGTCGGCGACCAAATTCTCGGTGAAGCAGTCGGCGAGCAGCGCCCAGTCGCGCAAGTCGATGGCGGTGGCATAGCGGTGCACCACGTCGCTGATTTCCGCCCGATCCAGCAACAGGCTAAGGTCATCGCTCATAGCCGCCTCGGCGCCTGTGGATCTTTCGCCGAACTATGCCGGCGACGATGACTTTGGGGGAGTCGGAAGACTCCATTACGGTTGGTCTGGACATGGTGTATCGCCTTTTGGGGATCGTGGCATGCCCAATCGAGAGAGTGGGCTTTTTTCTCGAATTGCCGGAACAGACGGCGCCGGAGCGCGTGGCCGGCGATCATCGTCGACGGCGGCGCGATGTATCCCATCCAGGCGCTCTGGCCGGCGCCTCGGTCGGTCGAGGCCGGAATAGAGGGTAAAATAGAAGGCTCAATTCGTGAATTGTATGCGTCACCTTGTTACGGCGGCGGCGAGGCAGGCTCGGTCATTGGCGCCGGGGGCGAGGCCGACGAGGTGGAACCAGCTCAGGTAGTTGTCCAGATAGCGGGTGGCGATGCCGCGGCGGGGACGCAGCAAGTCCTTCAACCGGCTGTGGCGGCTGTTCACCGTCTGCACATGCAGATCGCCCCGAACCCGTTCCCCCATCGAGCGGTTGAGTGCTTCGTGGCTCACCCCGAGCGCGGCGGCGCAAGGTGGATAGCTCGCGCCACCGTCGGAGACCAGCAGGGCGTCCTTCGCGACCACCGGGTCGAGAGCAGCCGTGAGCGCCGCCGCGTCGACCCTGGGCAGCACCGCGCTCACCGTCGTCCCGCTCCGGTCCGCCGCCATGAGAACCGGCACCTGCTCGCGCGAGAGGCCGCGCTTCTTCGCCTTGCCGCCCCGCCGCCGTGCCTTGCGTCCCAGCCCGCGCGCGCCCTTCCGGCTCTCCAGGACGTAGGTCTCGTCCGCTTCCACGATCCCCTTGAGCACCTCCGAATCGCTCCGCGCCGCCGCCAGAAACCGGTGACGCCAGCGGAACGCCGTGCTCACCGCCACGTCGCAGCGCGCCGCCGAGGCCTTCACCGTCTCCCCCTCCGCCAGCGACGCCCCGAACGACAGCCAGCGTTCCTTGTGGTGCAGGCCCGACAGCGGCGTACCGGTCAGCGCGTTGAAGGTCCTGCCGCAGCCCTTGCACTGGTAGCGCCGCAGACCCCGCGCCATACCGCGCGAAACCGCCCCTTCGCTCGCGCAGTGCGGACAGCGCCGGGCCTCGTCCACACCAAGCTCGATCGCGGCCTTCGATGCCTCGCCTTCGCTCCGGCCCGACAGCACCGCGAGCGCCTCGTGCCGCTGCACGCGCGTCAGCCCGCGCGCCGCCGAAAGCCACACCTGGAAACCCTTGCCGTCCATGACCCAACCTCCTGACGTTCCGGGCATTCTATCACAAATGCATACGTTTCACAAATTGAGCCAAATAGAAAGCTTCACATTTTCAGGCGAGTAGGTCACACTTCCGGGCGAGTCGGGCGAGGGGGCGCCGCTCCGCCCATGCCGACATCGAGAGACTTTCCGGGTACAAGTGAAGGGATGAAAGAACATGCGTGTCGGCGATATGCCCCTTTGGGGAATCCTGGTCGGTTTATTACCGGCCGTCGTGGTCAAGCTTCCTTACATGAACATGGGCTGGGGCGCGGCGTTCCTGACCTATCTCGCGGTCACGGCCGTGGTGGCGATCCTGTGGCAGCTCGATAAGCTCGACCATGCCATCCGGGATACCTCCAAGGATTCCTCGGACGACTAGCACGCGTCCGGGAACCCGGGTGGTTCCCGGCCAAGCGCGGGCTTCGGCCAGGCGTTCCATGCCGGTGACGTGATCGCTGAACTCCGCCGGCCCTGTTGGTTGCGCGCGGCTCCGGGGCGACGCGACAGACGCGAGACGTCGGACAGACGGGCGGTCCGGCGGCTTACTTTCGTGGATAGTTGAACCATGACGCGATTGACGGGCGGCCAGGCGTTGGTGAAGTCCGTTATCGCGGGCGGCGTCGACACGCTGTTCGCGCTTCCCGGCGTGCAGCTCGATCATTTTTTCAACGCACTGCACGATGAAGGCAACGCGATCCGGGTCATCAACTCACGCCACGAACAGGGCGCGGGCTATATGGCGCTCGGCCAAGCGATGGCGACGGGCGGCATCGGCGCCTATGCCGTGGTCCCGGGCCCGGGAGTGTTGAACACCCTCTCGGCGCTGGCCACGGCGCAGAGCGCGGGTGCCCGGGTGCTTTGCCTCACCGGCCAGATACCCTCCGTCCATATCGGCCGGGGCTTCGGCATGCTGCACGAGGTGCCGGACCAGCTCGCGACGCTCCGTAGCCTCACCAAATGGGCCGATCGCATCGATCATCCAGCGAGCGCGCCGGCCGCCGCCGCCGAGGCCTTCCGCCAGTTGTTGGGCGGCGCGCCGGGCCCGGTGGCGCTTGAAATGGCGCTCGACCTGCTTGCCGACACAAGCGAGGTGGGTCCGATGCCTCAACTCGAGCCCCTGGCGACGGCCCCGGTCGACGAAGACGCGGTGGCGCGGGCCGCGAGGCTGCTGGGTCACGCGCGGGCGCCCCTGATCTTCGTCGGCGGCGGTGTCTTCGGCGCGGAGGAAGCACTCCGCGAGCTGGCGGAAATGCTACAGGCCCCCGTCGTCGCCAACCGGATGGGACGCGGGGCGCTTTCCGACGACCATCCGCTCTCCGTCACGACGCCCGTCGGCCACAAGCTCTGGGCCGATGCGGACGTGGTGCTCGCCGTCGGCACCCGGCTGCAACCGCCGCGGATGAACTGGGGCATGGACGATGGGCTGAAGCTGATCCACGTCAACACCGATCCGGTGGAACTGAAACGAATCTCGACGCCCGAGGTCGGGATGGCGAGCGACGCGGGCGCCACCCTTCGGGCACTGCTCGCCGAGATCCCGGCGCACAATTCCGCCCGGCCGTCGCGGCACGAGAAGATCGAAGCCCTCAAGACCGCGATGCGGGCTGAATTCCGGGCAAAGCTGGCGCCTCAGATGGCCTATGTCGATGCGTTGAGCCGGGCGCTCGACCCCGAAGGCGTGCTGGTCGCGGACCTGACCCAGGTCGGCTACGTCAGCCAGGCGGCCTTCCCCGTGCGCCGGCCGCGCGGCTTCATCTCCAGCGGCTACCAGGGCACGCTGGGCTACGGCTATGCCACCGCCCTCGGCGTCAAGGTTGCCCGGCCCGACGTACCGGTGCTGTCGGTCAATGGAGACGGCGGCTTCATGTACAACGTGCAGGAACTCTCGACGGCGGTGAAAGCAGGGATCGGCGTCGTCGCCGTGGTCTTCAACGATTCCGCCTTTGGCAACGTGCTCCGCATGCAGCGCGAACTACACGACGGCCGGGTGATCGCCAGCGACCTGAAAAACCCGGATTTCGTCGCGCTGGCCGAGAGTTTCGGCGCGGCCGGCTACCGGGCGGAAACGCCCGAGGCGCTGGAGGGAGCGATCGCCGAAGCGCTCGACCAGGGCGGGCCAGCGCTGATCGATGTGCCCGTCGGCCCGATGCCGAGCCCGTGGCCCCTGCTGGGACCGGGCCGCATCCGGCCACCCGGGGCGAGGGGGGGATAGAGTCCGGTGGACGACATCGCGGTCCGCGTGCGCCGGGTGCTGGAGGCCTCGGGCCTCGACTTCGAGATCATCGACTGCGATCCCGAACTGGCCGACACCGCCGTCTTCTGCGCCCACTACGGCCATTCGCCGGAGGAAAGCGCCAACACCATCATCGTCCGCTCCAAGGCCGGCGAGGCGAAATTCGCCGCCTGTCTGGTGCTTGCGACCATGCGGCTCGACGTCAACAAGACGGTGCGCAAGCGCCTCGAAGCGCGCAAGGCCTCCTTTGCCTCGCCCGAGGAGACGCGGGAGTTGACGGGCATGGAGATCGGCGGCGTCACCCCCCTATGCCTGCCGGAAGGGCTGCCGCTGTGGGTCGATGCCCGGATCTTGGCATTGGAACGCGTGATCCTCGGCGGCGCCAACCGGTCGAGCAAGATCATCGTCGACCCGGCGATCTTCTCGACGACGCCCGCGACCGAGATCGTTCCCGACCTCGCCCGCCCCGCCGCTCAGGCACGCTGAACCTCAGGCGATGATATCGGGCATCAGCTGGTTCTCGATCCTGATGATCACGTCCTTCAGCACCAGCTTACGTTTCTTCAGCCGCTGCGCGCGGATCTGATCGTAGGGTGGGGACTGCGTCATGGCCGCGATGGCGTCGTCGAGATCGCGATGCTCCTGGCGCAGTTCCACCAGACGTGCGCGCATCACATCATCGTCGCTCATCCGCCCTTCCCTCGCGCGCCCGAAGCAACCCGACGTTAGCATAAAGACGGCGAGAATAGGCACGACGGACTGGTAAAGCGACATGATTTCAGGTGAAACTGTTTCCCTGGAATCGATAACGGGAGGATTCGAATGACGTCGGATACGAATGTCGCGGCACTGCGCGCCGAGCATCAGGAGCTGGAACGGAAAATCACCGAGGAAACCCAGCACCCCAGTCCGAACGAGCTCCGAATCAAGGAACTGAAACGCCAGAAACTTCAGCTCAAGGATCAGATCGCTCGCGCCGAAAGCACGGCCTGATCCACCGACGGATATCGCCAGGCCGGTATCGGCGTTCACCAGACCCGGCGCGGACTCGACGGGTCTAGGTCTCGCCCGCGTGGTGGTAGGGATGGCCCGCCAGAATCGACTGCGCGCGGTAGAGCTGCTCGGCCAACATTGCGCGCGCCAGCAGGTGTGGCCAGGTCATGGGCCCGAGGGAGAGCAGCAATTCCGCCTCCGCCCCGAGGGCTGCCTCCAGCCCGTCGGCGCCGCCGATCAGAAAAGCGAAATCGCGCCGCCCCGCCTCCCGCCAGCCGTCCAGCCGCCGGGCGAAGTCCTCGCTCGACAGCATCTTTCCTTTGGAATCGAGCGCGATTCGAACCGCGCCCCTCGGCACGGCTTGGCGTAACAGCTCGGCCTCGCGCCGGAGGCGCGCCACAAGGTTCCGCCCGCGCGCCGGCGCGATCTCGTGTTCGCGGTAATCCCAGGACAGCCGTTTCGAATAATCGTCGATCAGTCGACGCTCGGCGCCGCGCCGCAGGCGGCCGACCGCGACGATGGCGATACGCATGGTCCGGCGGCCGGCCGAGTGACCTAGACCGCCGCCTGCTCCTCGGGAATCGCCACGGACCACATCTTCTCGATGTTGTAGAACTCCCTGACCTCGGGCCGGAAGACGTGAACGATCGCGTCGCCCGCGTCGATCAGGACCCAGTCGCAACGAGAGAGCCCCTCGACGTGGCAACGGCCATGGCCGGCGATCTTTAACCGCTCCAGCAAATGTCCGGCGATCGCCGCGACTTGGCGCGCCGAACGCCCGTTCGCCACCACCATGTAGTCGGCGATCTGGGTCTTGCCTTGGAGATCGATGGTGACGATGTCTTCCGCCTTGTCCCCATCCAGCGACTCGGCGATCAAGTCCAGCAGTTCAGCAACCTCGGCTGGACGCTTGAGAGAAGTGTTTATGACCGATGGCTCCGTGTTCGCGACCACGTGGTTCCCCGATGTCCGTCCGGAGTTATCACACGATCCATGATCTGGATTTTCGTAGCGCGGTGGCGGAACTCGCTTCCAACCTTTCGCGGAGAAAGCACCACGCCGGCGGCCTCATCCGGATCAACATCCCTGGCGTCCGAACACGACATCCTCCGAAGCGGCGCGCCGCCTGTCCCGCGAGCGCGCCATAAGAATAAGGCGCCCGGTCGAAAACCGCAACGGGCACGAGCGACATGAGGCCGGTCCAATTCCGCCATCTCGGCAACTGCGCCAGGTTGTCCGCCCCCATCAGCCAGACGAAGCGATGGCGCGGACAGCGGCGTTTCAAGGCACGGAGCGTATCGACGCTGTAGCGGGTGCCGAGCCGGCTTTCGATGTCGCCGACATGAATCCGGGGATGGGCGCCCACTTCGCGCGCCGCTTCCAGTCGTCGCTCCAGGCTGGCCATGCCCGCCGCCGGCTTCAACGGATTTTGCGGCGAGACCAGCCACCAGACCTGATCGAGCCCCAGGCGGCGGAGCGCGATCAGGCTGATATGGCGATGCCCGGGGTGGGCTGGATTGAACGACCCGCCAAGCAAGCCGACCTTGAGTCCGGCCATCGAAATCAGGGGCGGGTCTGGCCGTCGCCCCTGACGACGTATTTGTAGCTGGTCAGCTGCTCGACGCCCACGGGTCCTCGCGCATGCAGCCGGTTGGTCGAGATGCCTATCTCTGCCCCCATGCCGAACTCGCCCCCGTCGGCGAACTGGGTCGAGGCGTTCAACAGCACGATCGCGCTGTCGACCGTGGCGAGAAACCGCTCCGCCGCGCGCGCGTCCTCGGTAACGATGCAGTCGGTGTGGTTGGAGCCGTGGCGACCGATATGCTCTATCGCCCCCTCGAGCCCGTCGACCACGCAGACGGCGATGATCGCGTCGAGATATTCGGTATCCCAGTCCGCCTCGCTCGCGGCGGCGACACGGGCGTCGACCGCCTGGGCCGCCGCATCGCCGCGCACCTCGCAGCCAGCCTCCAGCAGGTCGCCCACCAGCGGGCCCAAGTGGCTTTCCGCCACGGCCCGGTCGACCAGCAAGGTCTCGGCCGCCCCGCAGATTCCGGTCCGCCGCATCTTGGCATTGAGCGCGATTCCGCGGGCCTTCTCCAGTTCGGCGCCGGCATCGACATAGACGTGGCAGTTGCCGTTCAGGTGGGCAATCACCGGCACCCGGCTTTCCCTTTGCACCCGTTCGATCAGGCCCTTGCCACCGCGTGGCACGATGATGTCGATATATTCGGGCATCTGGAACATGAGGCCGACGGCGGCCCGGTCGCGGGTCGGCACGCGCTGGATCGTCGCCTCGGGCAGGCCGGCGGCGGCGAGCCCCTCGACGAGGGCGGCGTGGATGGCGCCACTCGAACGGAAGCTTTCCGAACCACCCCGCAAAATCACCGCGTTGCCGGATTTGAGGCAGATTGCGCCCGCGTCGGCGGTGACGTTGGGGCGTGATTCATAGATCACGGCGATGACGCCGAGCGGCACGCGCACGCGCGAGATACGCAGGCCGTTCGGCCGGGTCCAGCTGGCGAACTCCTGGCCCACCGGATCGGGAAGCGCCGCCACCTCCTCGATGCCGCGCGCCATGGCCTCGATCCGCTCGCCCGTCACCAGCAGCCGGTCGAGCATGGCGGACGACAGACCCGCCGCGCGCGCCTCCTCCATGTCCTGGGCGTTCGCCGCCAGGATCGCCGGAGCCGAGGCTCGGATCGCCTCTGCCTGGGCCATCAGCGCCCGGTTCTTCACCTCGGCCGATGCCCGGCCCAGCTCGGCCATGGCCCGGCGCGCCGCCCGGCCCATCGCCGTCATGGTTTCGGCCAACGCCTCGTCGTTCAGGGTTTCGGCGACACTCATCCTCTTTCTCCTCGAAACGCCACCCCGGGGGCCGGCGCCAACGCAACCTAACATGTGATGTTGTTTCCGTGACAGTCAGGTCAAGACCAGATCGTCGCGGTGGATCATCTCTTCTCGGCCCCGGTAGCCCAGGATCTCCGCGATTTCGTGGCTGCGATGGCCGATGATCCGCACCGCGTCGGGGGCCGAATAGGCAATCAGCCCGCGCGCCAGCTCGCGCCCCTCCTGGTCGCGGACGACGACTGCGTCGCCCCGCTCGAAGGCGCCCTCGACCGCACTGACGCCCGCCGGCAGCAGGCTCTTGCCGGCCCCGAGCGCCCGGGCCGCGCCGGCATCGATGGTGATGGCGCCGATCGGGTTGAGGCTGCCGGCGATCCAGCGCTTGCGCGCCGTGGTGGGCGTCGCCTCGGCCAGGAACCAGGTGCCGCCGCCGCCCGCGCCATCGATGTCGGCGGCGGCCAGCGCATCGGGCGCCCGGCCGTCGGTGATCAGCATGTGGCAGCCGCCCTGCATGGCGATGCGCGCCGCCTGAAGCTTGGTTGCCATGCCGCCCCGCCCCATCGTGGGCTCGCCCGGGCGGCGTTCCGGCGGACTCGCCATCGCCTCGATCTCCGCCGTGATCTCGGTGATCTCCGGTATATGGCGCGCGTTCGGCTCGTGGCGCGGGTCGGCGGTGTGCAGGCCGGCGACGTCGGAGAGCAGGACCAGCCCATCGGCCCCGATCATCACGGCGACACGGGCGGCGAGGCGGTCGTTGTCGCCGACCCGGATCTCTTCCGTGACGACGGTGTCGTTCTCGTTGATGATCGGCACCGCGCCCCGGCCGAGCAGCGCCGTCAGGGTGTTGCGGGCGTTCAGGTAACGCCGCCGCATCTCCGTGTCCTGGGCGGTCAGCAGCACCAGCGCCACGGTGATGGCATGCGCCGCCAGCGCCTCCTGGAAGGCGTGCGCCAAGCCCAATTGGCCGGTCGCGGCGGCGGCCTGGCTGTCCTCGAGGCGGAGCGGCCCGGGCGGCAGGCCGAGCTGGCGGCGGCCAAGGGCGACGGCGCCCGAGGAGACGATCAGGATTTCCTGGCCGGCCCGGCGGCGGCGGGCGATCTCGGCCGCGAAGGCGGTCAGCCACTCGGCGCGCAGGCGCCCGCTCTCGGCGTCGACCAGGACGGCCGAGCCGATCTTGACCACCAGGCGGCGGGCGGCGGCCAGGCGGTTCAATTCGGCCGCCACGCCGCCGCCGCCACGCCCTCGGGGGCCCGGTCGAGCCGGGAGGTCCGGACCACGTCGCCCAGCCGGCGCAGCAGTTCCGGGACGCCGGTGCGCGCGATGCCGGAGATCGCCACCACCTCGCTCGCGCTCGCCCGCGCCAGCGCTCGCAGTCGCGCCTCGCGGGTCTCGTCGTCGAGTGCGTCGATCTTGTTGAGGGCAACGATTTCCGGCTTCTCGGCCAGCTCGTCGCCGTAGGCCTCGAGCTCGCCCCGGATGGTCCCGTAGGCACCGACGACGTCCTCTGCGGTGCCGTCGATCAGGTGCAGCAGCACCGGGCAACGCTCGACGTGGCCGAGGAAGCGGTCGCCGAGCCCGGCGCCCTCGTGCGCGCCCTCGATCAGGCCCGGGATGTCGGCGACGACCATTTCCTCGCCATCGATATAGACCACGCCCAGGTTCGGATGCAGCGTGGTGAAGGGATAATCGGCGATCTTGGGATGCGCCCGGCTGACGGCCGCGAGGAAGGTCGACTTACCGGCGTTCGACAGCCCGACGAGGCCCACGTCGGCGATCAGCTTCAGGCGCAGCCACAAGGTCATTTCCTGACCCGGCCGCCCTTCGTCGACGCGCCTCGGCGCCCGGTTGGTCGAGGACTTGAAATGCGCGTTGCCGCGCCCGCCCATGCCCCCTTCGACCAGGACCACGCGCTGGCCGACCTCGGTCATGTCGGCGAGGACGAATTCCCGATCCTCGTCGAGGATCTCGGTGCCGACGGGGACGCGCACATGGGCGTGTTTGCCGTTGGCGCCGGAGCGGCCCCGGCCCTCGCCCGGCCGTCCGTTGCCGGCCCGGGCGTGCTGCATGAAGCGGAAATCGACGAGCGTGTTGAGGCCGGGCACCGCTTCGACGACGACATCGCCGCCGCGCCCGCCGTTACCGCCGTCGGGGCCGCCGTATTCGATGAACTTCTCGCGCCGGAAGCTGAGGCAGCCGTGGCCGCCGCGACCGCTGCGGACGTAGATCTTGGCGAGGTCGAGAAACTTCATCGTTCATGCTCGGTCGAACCGGCGGGCCCCTGACGTCTGCTCGGCGGCGGGTCGGATGCCGCATGATGTCGCACCTGGCGTTCCATATGGGGCGGCCCATCAGGTGCTGTTACGGCGATCGGGCCGTCCGGTCAATGGCGACGGCGCGAGGCATATGGGGTTGAACCATATCCCCTACTGTTTCGCTGGTGCCGGCGCCACCGTTCCCGGCCCGACGATCGGTTTCCCCTCCAGCGTGTAGATGTCCACCTTGGCGCCCTTACGCAGCTCCGTGATGATCTTGCCGATCTCTTCCTGGGCGATCTGGCCGCGGATCTTGTCGCGCAGTTCCCCGAATTCGGGGCCCTCGGCCTGGCGGCGGGCATCGAGCTTGATGACGTGCCAGCCGAAACGAGTCTTGACGGGCCCGGAGATCTCGCCGGGTCGGAGCGCGAAGGCCGCCTCGGCGAAGGGAGGGACCATGGCGCCCTTGGCGAAAAAGCCGAGGTCGCCGCCCCTGGGGCCCGAGGGGCCGGTGGAGCGGGTCTTGGCCAGTTCCGCGAAGTCGGCGCCACCCTTCAGCTCACCGATCACGGCGAGTGCGTCGGCCTCGCTCTCCACCAGGATATGGCGGGCGTGGACCTCCTCCTCGCCCCTGGCGCCGGCGTGGTCGCGCTCGAAGCGGGCGCGCACCGCCGCGTCGTTCAGCTTCGGCTGAACATGCTTGGTCGCATAGGCCTCCAACAGCACAAGGTCGCGGGCCCGGCGCAGCAGGCGGGTGACGGCGGGATCCTCGTCGAGACCCACGCGCGCCGCCTCCCTGGCCATCAGGCGGCGTTCGATCACGCGGGCCACCAGCTGGGGAAAGACCTGATCGAGCGGGATCTGCTGATACTGTTGCGGCAGCGCCAGCTGCTCCACCACCAGTTCCGAGAGATGGAGCGGATCGCCGTCGATCCGGGCGATGACGGTATCGCCCGAGGGCATGGCCGGAGGCTGGCCGGTCTGGATCGTCTGGGCGGCGAGCGGCGCGGGCGGCGAGGCGCCGGCGAGGCCGGCGAGCGCCAACCCGACGGCCGCGAGCGGGGAGCGTAATCGCATGGTCGAAATCCTTCCTGTGACGGGGCCGCCCCGTCCGGGCGCCACCTGGTGGCCAGATGCCCCGTCCGGGGCGCATGATCGGGCCAAGGACGCCTGCTTACAAGGGCTCGTTTCGCCGGTTTTCCGCCGCTCCGACCAGCCCCTTCGCGTTGACAGCCCCGCCGCGCGTGCTTATGTCTGGCGGCGAGGCGGGAGGGGTCTCGTCCGCTGATCCGCCCTCCATGCCGCGCCGCCGGACACGAGGGCCATTCATGAGCATTATGGGCGCTGTCGCCAAACGCATATTCGGCTCCCCCAACGACCGGAAGGTCGCGGAAATCGGTAAGCTCGTGCCCGATGTCGGCGCTTTCGAGGCGGAGCTGGAGGCGTTCTCCGACGCTGATCTCGCCGCCCGGACCGACAGCCTGCGGGAGCGTCGCGCCGAGGGCGCCAGCCTCGACGAGCTGATGGCGGAAGCCTTCGCCGTGGTACGCGAGGCGGCCAAGCGCACCCTCGGTCAGCGCCACTACGACGTGCAGCTGGTCGGCGGCGCCGTGCTGCACGGTGGCCAGATCGCCGAGATGAAGACGGGCGAGGGCAAGACCCTGGTGGCGACATTGCCGGTCTATCTGAATGCGCTGGACGGCAAGGGCGTCCACGTCGTCACGGTGAACGACTATCTCGCCCAGCGCGATGCGGCGTGGATGGGCCAGATCTATGGCTTTCTCGGCCTCTCCGTCGGTTGCATCGTCCATGGGTTGAGCGAGGCCGAGCGCCGCGCCGCCTACGCCGCCGACGTCACCTACGGCACCAACAACGAGTTCGGCTTCGACTACCTGCGCGACAACATGAAGCATGCCCGCGCCGAAATGGTGCAGCGCCCCTTCAACTTCGCCATCGTCGACGAGGTGGATTCGATCCTGATCGACGAGGCGCGCACGCCCTTGATCATCTCCGGCCCGGCGGAGGAGAGTTCCGAGCTCTACCGCGCCGTCGACGCGCTGATCCCGACACTAGAGGCGGAACACTACGAGCTGGACGAGAAGGCCCGCTCGGTCACCTTCACAGAGGAGGGGACGGAGCGGATCGAGGAATTGCTGCGGGACGCCGGCCTCTTGAAGGGCGAGGCCTTGTACGAGCCGGAAAACGTCTCCGCCGTGCACCACGCCAACCAGGCGCTCAGGGCCCACAAGCTCTTCCAGCGCGACGCCCACTACATCGTCAAGGACGACCGGGTGATCATCATCGACGAGTTCACCGGCCGGATGATGGAGGGCCGCCGCTTCTCGGACGGCCAGCACCAGGCGCTGGAGGCGAAGGAAGACGTCACCGTCCAGGAGGAAAACCAGACGCTGGCCTCGATCACCTTCCAGAACTATTTCCGCCTCTACCCCAAGCTCGCCGGCATGACCGGCACGGCGATGACCGAGGCCTCGGAACTGGCCGAGATCTACCACCTCGAGGTGATCGACGTGCCGACCCACATGCCGATGGTGCGCGACGACATAGACGACGAGGTCTACCGCACGGTGGAGGAAAAATACGAGGCGATCCTCGATATCCTGGAGGATAGCCACCAGCGGGGCCAGCCGGTCCTGGTCGGTACCACCTCGATCGACAAGTCGGAGCTGCTGTCGGAGCGGTTGGCCAAGCGCAAGGTGCCGCATGAAGTGTTGAACGCCCGCCACCACGAACGCGAGGCCTTCATTATTGCGCAAGCCGGGCGCGCCGGTGCCATCACCATCGCCACCAACATGGCGGGGCGCGGCACGGACATTCAATTGGGCGGCAACGTCGACATGCGGATCGCGCGGGAGGCAACGGGCGAGGACGGCGCCATCGACGAAGCGGGGACCACCCAAATCCGCGAGGAGGTCGGGGCCGAGAAGGAGAAGGTGTTGGCCGCGGGCGGCCTCTTCGTGCTCGGCACCGAGCGCCACGAGAGCCGGCGGATCGACAACCAGCTGCGTGGCCGATCGGGCCGCCAGGGCGACCCGGGGACGTCGAAGTTCTACCTCAGCCTCGAAGACGATCTGATGCGGATATTCGGCTCGGAGCGGATGGACAGCATGCTCCGCAAGCTGGGCCTGAAGGACGGCGAGGCGATCATCCATCCCTGGGTCACCAAGGCGCTGGTGAAGGCGCAGGAGAAAGTCGAGGCGCACAATTTCGAATTGCGCAAGAACGTCGTGAAGTTCGACGACGTGATGAACGACCAGCGCAAGGTGATCTACGAGCAGCGGCTCGAACTGATGGACGCCGAAGACGTACAGGAAACCGTCGCCAGCATGCGTCACGAGGTCTCGGAATTGCTGGTCGCCCGCCATATTCCCGAAAAGGCCTATGCCGAACAGTGGGATACCGAGGGCCTGGCGACGGAGGTGGAGCGGATCTTCGGCCTGGAACTGCCGATCGTCGAATGGGCGGCCGAGCAGGGCATCGCGGACGAGGAAATCCGCCAGCGGATCGATGATGCGGGCGACCGTCTGATGGCTGAAAAGGCGGCGAATTTCGGCCCGGAGCTGATGCGGATGGCGGAGAAGAGCCTGCTGCTTTCCCTCCTCGATCAGATCTGGAAGGAACATCTGCTGACGCTCGACCACTTGCGCGGTGGCATCGGACTGCGCGCTTATGGCCAACGCGACCCGCTGAACGAATACCGGGCGGAGGCCTTCACCCTGTTCGAGGGTTTGCTGGAGCGGCTGCGCGAGAGCGTTTGCGCCCACCTGGCCCACCTGGAGTTCCGCCTGGAGGACCCGGCCCTCGCCATGGCCGACGGCCCGGCGGCGGAAAGCCTCGAGGAAACCCATCTCAATCCGCTCAGCGGCTATAACGAGATGGCGCCGGAAGCGGAAATGGCGGTGGCCGGCGGCGGCGGGCGAGCCCGGCCGGCGCGGCGGCGCGGCGGCGGCGCCCAAATCGACCCGGCCGACCCCTCCACCTGGGGCAAAGTACCCCGCAACGCCCCCTGCCCCTGCGGTTCGGGCAGCAAGTACAAGCACTGCCACGGCCGGGGCTGAGGCGTGCCCGTGCCGACGCCTTACGAGATCGCCATCCCCGACGCCGTTCTGGCCGACCTCGCCGAACGCCTGGCGCGGACCCGCGCGCCCCTGGTGACGCCGGTCGATGCCGGCTGGCGCCACGGCATGAACGCGGATTACATGGCCCGCCTGCTGGGCCATTGGCGCGACGTTTACGACTGGCGACGGGCGGAGGCGGCGCTCAACCGTTTTCCTCAGTTCATCGCCGAGGTGGCACTCGACGGCGCGGATGCCCCTTTGAACCTTCACTACGTCCAACAACCGGGCGAGGGCGACGGCGCCCAGCCGCTCCTCCTGCTGCACGGCTGGCCCGGCTCTGTTTTCGAGTTTCAGGAGGTGATCGGTCCCCTGACCCGCCCATCGGCGCAGGGCGGCCAGGCGGGCGACGCCTTCGAGGTGATCGCCCCCTCGCTGCCCGGCTACGGCTTCTCCTCGGCCCCGCCGGCCCCCATCGGCCCGCGCGCCATCGGCGCCGTCATGCACCGCCTGATGACAGAGGTGCTGGGCTTCGATTCCTATACCGTCCAGGGCGGTGATTGGGGCGCCATCATCTCGGCCTGGATGGCGATGGACTATCCGGGCGCGGTGATGGGCGCGCACATGAACATGGCGGGGCTGCGCCCCTCGACCGGGCCGGACGACCCGCCCTTGAGCGAGGACGAGAAGGCCTGGATCGCCGCCGCGCGCGGACGGATGAAGTTCGAGACGGCCTACCAGGACACCCACGCCACCAAGTCGGAGACGCTCGCCTGGAGTCTGATGGATTCGCCCGCCGGTCTCGCCGCCTGGATCGTCGAGAAGTTCCACGGCTGGACCACGCCGACGGCGGCCGAGCCACCCTTCGCCATGGACCAGCTGCTGACCAACGTGATGATCTACTGGGTCACTGGCTCGATCAATTCCTCGGCCTGGCTCTATCGAGGCTTCCGCGAGTCGGGCGATGGCCGCGCGCCCGCCGACCGGCGGATCGAGGTGCCCTGCGCCTACCAGCTGGCGCCGATGGACCTGGTGCCGCCGCCGCCGACCAGCTGGCTGGAACGCGTCGGCACCGTCAGCCAACGGAATGACCTCGCCAAAGGCGGCCATTTCGTCGCCCTCGAAAACGGTCCGGCCCTGATCGACGATGTCCGCGCCTTCGCGGCCGACCACCTGCGCTGAGGCGCCCCGCCTCTATACCGCCGGCTATGAGGGCGCCGGCCTCGCCCGCTTCCTGGCGACCCTGCAAGCGGCCCGCATACAGCTCCTGATCGACGTTCGCGCTCGGCCCTGGTCCCGCAACCCGGGCTTCACCAAGGCCGCGCTCGGCCAGCACCTCGCGGCCGCCGGTATCGACTACCTGCACCTGGAGCCGCTCGGCAGCCCCGACGAATTGCGCGCCGCCGCCCGCGCCCGCGCCGACGACGCCTACCCCGCCGGCTACCTCCGCCATCTGGAAACTCCCGCCGCCGCGAGCGCCCGCGCCCATGCCGCCGATCTCGCGCGATCGCACCGCGTCGCTCTCATGTGCATGGAAGCCGACCCGAAGCGCTGCCACCGCTCCGTCCTGGCGGCGCATCTGGCCGAGACGCATGGATTCAAAGTTGAACATCTCTCGACCGATCCGCAGGCGACGTTCGACTTCTGATCCGGCGCGAACAGGCGCATAATCCCGCGAGCCTCCCGTTTCCCCGACGCGAGCGCCGAACCATGAACGATGCCGACGCACGTGCCGCCATCCGCGCCGCCGTATATGCCGACGAGGGGCGGACGCTTGACGATCTCGTGGACATGGCGGGCCTAGACGAGGCGGCCAGGGCCGCGATTTCGGCCGAGGCGGCGGACTTGGTGCGCCGCGTCCGGGCCGGTGGCGCGCCGGGCCTGATGGAAGCCTTCCTCGGCGAATACGGCCTCACCAGCAAGGAAGGCGTGGCGCTGATGTGCCTGGCGGAGGCGCTGCTCCGCGTGCCGGACGCCGTGACCATCGACGCGCTCATCAGCGACAAGATCGTTCCCGCCGACTGGGGCCGGCACCTCGGCCGTTCGTCGTCCTCGCTGGTCAACGCCTCGACCTGGGCCCTGCTGCTGACCGGCCGGGTGCTCTGGGACGAGGAGGAGGACGACCTGGCCGAGGTGCTGCGCGACGCGCTCCGCCGCCTGGGCGAACCGGTGATCCGCGCGGCGGTCGGCCAGGCGATGCGCGAGATGGGCCGCCAGTTCGTCCTCGGCCGCACCATCGAGGAGGCGGCGGCGCGCGGGGCGGAACACGAGGCGGCGGGTTACCGCCATTCCTACGACATGCTCGGCGAAGCGGCCCGCACCGAGCGCGACGCCCAGCGCTATCATCTGGCCTATTCGGGCGCGATCTCGGAACTTGCCGCGCACTGCCGTTCCGGCGACGTTCGCGATAATCCGGGCATTTCCGTGAAACTCTCCGCCCTTCACCCGCGCTTCGAACAATCACAGCGGGACCGGGTGCTGGCGGAGCTGACGCCGCGCGCCCTCTCCCTCGCGGTCCTCGCCAAGAGCGCCGGAATGGGCTTCGACATCGACGCGGAGGAGCAGGACCGCCTCGACCTGTCGCTCGACGTTATCGAGAGGCTGGCGGGCGATCCGGCGCTCGCCGGCTGGGACGGTCTCGGCGTGGTGGTGCAGGCCTACGGACCCCGCGCGGCACCGCTGTTGGACTGGCTCCACCACCTGGCCGGCCGTCACCGCCGCCGCCTCATGGTCCGGCTGGTCAAGGGTGCCTTTTGGGACGCGGAGATCAAGCGCGCCCAGGTGCTGGGCCTGCCCGGCTTCCAGGTCTTCACCGCCAAGGCCGCGACCGACATCTCCTACATCGCCTGCGCCGCCAAGCTGCTGGGCATGGCGGATCGGCTCTACCCCCAGTTCGCGACCCATAACGCGCACACGGCCGCCGCCGTGCTGCACCTCGCGGGTGGGCGCGACGATTTCGAATTCCAGCGCCTGCACGGGATGGGCGAGGCGCTACACGACGAGTTGATCGCCCGCCACGGAAGCCATTGCCGTATCTATGCCCCGGTCGGCGCGCACAAGGACCTGCTGGCCTATCTGGTCCGCCGCCTGCTGGAAAACGGCGCCAACAGTTCCTTCGTCAATCAGATCGTCGACGAGTCGGTCTCGCCCGAAGCGATCGCCCGCGATCCCATCGCCCAACTGGCGGAGGCGGGGGCCGACAACCCGGCGATCGCCCGGCCCGCCGCCCTCTTCCGGCCGGTGCGCGAGAACGCCTGGGGCTGGGACCTCGCCGATCCGGCGACGCTCGCCGAGCTTGACCGGGCGCGCGCGCCCTTCCAGGCGGCACGCTGGTTGGCGGCGCCCTTGGTCGACGGCGCCGCTCGGGAACGGACCGACCCGAGGGACGTGGTGAACCCCGCCCGGCCGGGCGACATCGTCGGCCAAGTCCACGACGCGGACCCGGCCGACGTCGCCCGCGCCTTCGAGGTGGCGGAAGCCGCCGGCCCGGAATGGGCGGCGCGCGCGCCCTCGGCCCGGGCGGACGTGCTGCGGAAAACCGCCAATCTTTACGAGGGGCACGCAGGCGAACTGATCGCGCTCGCGGCCCGAGAAGCGGGCAAGACCATCGCGGATGCCGTCGGCGAGGTGCGCGAGGCCGTCGACTTCTGCCGCTTCCATGCCTCGGAAGCCGAGCGACTGGCGGCCGAGGAGCCGGCCGACCCACTCGGCACGGTGGTTTGCATCTCGCCCTGGAACTTCCCGCTAGCGATATTCACCGGGCAGATCGCGGCCGCGCTCGCCGGCGGCAACGCGGTGCTGGCGAAGCCGGCCGAACAGACGCCGCTGATCGCCGCCCGCGCCGTGCGTCTCATGCACGAGGCGGGCGTGCCGGCGGGCACGCTCCAACTGCTCCCCGGCGACGGCGCGGGGATCGGCTGCGCGCTTACCGCCGATCCCCGCGCCGCCGCCGTCGCTTTCACCGGATCGAGCGAGACGGCGGCGCTGATCCACCGTGCAATGGCGCGCCACGGCCGGCCCGAGGCACCACTGATCGCGGAGACCGGCGGCCTGAACGCCATGATCGTCGATTCAACCGCGCTCCCCGAACAGGCGGTGCGCGACATCCTGACCTCGGCCTTCCAGTCGAGCGGCCAGCGCTGCTCCGCGCTCCGTATGCTCTACCTGCAGAAGGACGTCGAGGAGACGATGCTGGAGATGCTGCTGGGCGCGCTCGCCGAGCTGCGCCTGGGCGATCCCTGGCGGCTCTCCAGCGATCTCGGTCCGGTGATCGACGGCGCGGCGCAAGCCGACATCCTCGCCCATTGCGAACGGCTGGAGAGCGAGGGCCGGCTGCTCGGCGGGCTCGAACCGCCGGGTGGCCTCCATGGGTTCTTCGTACCGCCGGCGGTCTTCCGTCTGGACGGCATCCACGAGCTTGAACGGGAGGTCTTCGGCCCCGTGCTGCACGTCGCCAGCTTCGAGGCCGAGGCGCTGGACGACGTGGTGGACACCGTCAACGCCACCGGTTACGGCCTGACCTTCGGGCTCCACACCCGGGTCGACCGCCGGGTGCAGCGGATCGTCGAGCGGGTGCAAGCCGGCAACCTCTACGTCAACCGCAACCAGATCGGCGCGGCCGTCGGCTCACAACCGTTCGGTGGTCGGGGCCTCTCCGGCACCGGCCCCAAGGCGGGCGGCCCGCACTACCTGGCCCGCTTTCGCCGCCGCCGGACGGCCGAGGCCCGACCCATCGTCGCCCTCGGATCACTCTCGGAGGCGACGACGCTGGAGCGCGAGATGACGCGTCTCGCCGCCCTCCAGCCGGCATGGGCCGGGCGCGACGGCCGCCCGACGGTCCTTTGGGGAACGCTGCCGCGCGACGACAAGTCGGAGCTCTCCACCAGGCTCGAAGCGGCCCGGGTCCTGCTCGATGCCCCGGCGACGCTCCCCGGCCCGACCGGCGAGAGCAACCGCCTGACGCTGGAGCCGCGCGGCGTGTTTCTCGTCATGGGCGACAACGCGGCGATGCTGGGTGCCCTCGCCCTCGGCAACGCCGTCCTGATGATCGATCCACCCGACGAGCTCGCCGAACGCCTGACCGAGGCCGGCGCGCCGGTGAGCCTCCACGCAGGTCCCTTGGCCCCCCAGGATTTGACCGGGCTGCCACGCCTGGCGGGCGTTGTCGCGCGGGGCGATCCGGCGGCGATGTCGAGGCTCCGCCAAGCCCTGGCGGCCCGGGCGGGCGCAATCGTCGCCCTCGAGCCCGGCGGCCCCGACCTCCGCCCCTTCGTCCACGAACGCACCCTCTGCATCGACACGACGGCGGCGGGCGGCAACGCCACTCTGCTGGCGCAATCCGGGGGATGAAACCGCCTATCCGGCGGCGGTCCGCAGAATATCCATGACGTCCTCCGGCCCCGCGATCTTCCTCGGGTTCGAATAGGTCCAGGCGTCGTTCATGGTGTTCTTGGCGATGAGTTCGAAATCGCCCGGGCCGACGCCAACCTCGGCGAGGCTGCGGGGCAGGCCGAGGCGGGCGATGAAGTCGGCGACGGCTTCGCCGGCGGGCGTGCCGGGGCGGCCGAGGGCCTCGGAAATCATCGCCTGCCGGTCACCGTTGACGGAAGCGTTGTATTCCAGAACATGGGGCAGCATCACGCAGGAGGTGTAGCCGTGCGGTACGTCGGCGGTCCCGCCCAGGATGTGGCCGATGGCGTGGCTGCCGCCCATCCGCACGCCCGAGACGACACCGACCATCGAGAGCCAGGCGCCGACCAAACAGTCGAGGCGGGCCGCCAGGTCGCTGCCGTCCGCCTTGGAGGCGGCCAGGCCCCGGCCAAGCACGCGGATGGCGTGCAGCGCCGTACCGTCGGTATAGGGATTGGCGTCGAGCGAGCAGACCGTCTCCACCGCGTGGTCGAAGGCCCGGATGCCGGTCGAGAGCCAGAGCCATTCGGGCGTGTGGACGCAGGGGGCGGGGTCAAGGATGACGGTAACGGGGACGATGCCCCGATTCTCGTAAGACTGCTTCACCCGCAGGCGGGAATTGGTGCAGCCGGCCCGCGCGTTGTGCTCGCCGCCCGAAAGCGTCGTCGGAACGCAAATCTGCCGCACCGTCGGCGGGGCGAAGGGCGGAATGTGCTTTTTGCCACCCTCGATGATGCTGCGGAACGGCTCCAGGCCGTCGAACTCGTCGATGCCGTGTTCCAAGCAGATGGTGACGACCTTGCCGCCATCGGTCACGGAACCACCGCCGAAGGTCACCAGCAGGTCAGCGCCGGCGGCGCGCGCCTCGGCCGCGCAGGCGAGCACCGCCTCGCGCGGACTGTGCTCCGGCATGTGGTCCACGAGGCCGACGCAGCGCGGCCCGAGTGCCGCCTGGATCCGGGCCACCTCGTCGGTCTCCCGGTTGAGCGTGCCACCGGTCAGCAGAAAGACCCGCTCCGCGCCCAGCCGCGCCGCCTCGTCGACGATCGCGTCGGCCGCCGGCCGCCCGAAGATCACCCGGTCCATGTCCGTGAAGACGATTTGGCCATCCTTCATGTCGCGCCCTCCGTTGTCTGGCCGCGGAGAATAGCGCCATTACGGCCCACGCGCTTGAACCCGTCGGCCCGGCGGCTATGCTCGCCGCCGATCGAGGCGCGGGCGCACCCGAGGAGGCGGCGTGAAGGCGGCGGCGTTCGATTACCGGCGAGCCGGGACGATTCTGGAAGCGCTGGCCCTGCTGGCGGCCGGCGGCGAGGATGCGCGCCCGATCGCCGGTGGGCAGACGCTGGTGGCGATGATGGCGATGCGCCTTGCCCGGCCCAGCCTGCTGGTCGACCTGAACGCGGTTTCGGAGCTGGCCGGGATCGAGCGGCGGGACGGCGCCGTCCGGATCGGCGCCATAACGCGGCAGAGGGCGATCGAACGCTCGGAACTCATCGCAGCCGACCTGCCGCTGCTGGCCGCCGCCATGCCGCTGATAGGCCACCGCCAGACCCGCAATCGCGGCACGCTCGGCGGCAGCCTCGCCAACGCCGACCCCAGCGCCGAAATCCCGCTGGTGGCGACGGCGCTCCAGGCGCGGCTCGACCTCCGGGGCCCCAAGCGCGCGCGCGAACTCGGGGCCGATGAATTCCTGCTGGACGCCATGGACACCGCGCTCCGCCCGGGCGAGCTGCTGGTCGCCGCCACCTTCCCGGTTTGGACGGGCCGCGTCGGCGCGGCGGTAGAGGAGATCAACACGCGGGGAAGCGACTTCGCGATTCTGGCCGCCGCCGCGCAGGTCGAGCTGGATGAAGACGGCGTCTGTCGCCGCGCCGCCCTGGCGCTGGCCGGGGCGGGCCCGTGCGCCGCCAGGTCCGATGGGGCGAACGCGGCGCTGGTCGGCACCACGCTCGGCGAGGCGGCGGTCGGCGCGGCCTGGCGGGCGCTGGAGCCGCTGCTAGCGCCCACGGGCGACGTGTGGGCCGATGCCGCCTATCGGCGGCGCGTGGCGCCGGAAATCCTACGCCGGTCGATCGGTCGGGCGGCGGCGAGGGCACTATGAGCGGGCACGAGATCACGCTCCGGGTGAATGGCGAGGCGATCCGGGCCGAGGTGCCCGCGCGCCTCAGCCTGGTGGATTTCCTCCGCGATCGCCTTGACGCCACCGGCACCCATGTCGGTTGCGAACATGGGATCTGCGGCGCCTGTTCGGTACTGTTGGACGGCGAGGCCGTCCGCGCCTGCCTGATGTTCGCTGTCCAGGCCGACGGCGCCGAGGTCACCACGGTCGAGGGACTGGTGGAGGCGGACGGGCGGCTGGCGCCCTTGCAGGACGCCTTCTGGGAATGCCACGCCATGCAGTGCGGCTATTGCACGCCGGGCATGCTGATCGCGGCGCACGAGCTCCTGTCCGAGACCCCGGACCCGAGCGAGGCGGAGATCCGCGAGGCGATCTCCGGCAACATCTGCCGCTGTACCGGCTATGTGCAGATCGTCCGCGCCATCCAGATGGCGGCCGAACGACTGAGGCAGGGCGGGGGCGGGCGATGACAGAGGCGCCGCGCCACCGCTTCATCGCCACCAAGCGCCGGACCAAGGAGGACGGCCGTTTCGTCACCGGGCGCGGGCACTTCGTCGCCGATGTCCGCCGTCCGGGCACGCTCCACGTGGCACTCGTGCAAAGCCCCCACCCCCACGCCCGAATCCTGGCCATCGACGCGGCCGAAGCGCTGGCCATGCCGGGCGTGAGAGCGGTGCTGACCGGGGCGGAACTGGCGGCGGCGACCAACCCGCTCGTCAACGCGCTCGACACGCCGGGGGTCAAATGCTGGCCGCTGGCCGTCGGGGTCACCCGCAACGTCGGCGAATGGGTGGCGGCGGTCGTGGCGGAAGACCGTTATCTGGCGGAGGACGCGGCGGAACAAGTCGAGGTCGACTACGAACCCCTGCCCTTCGTCGTCGACCCGGAGGCGGCGATGGCGGCGGACGCACCGCGGGTCCATGGCGAGCACGGTTCCAACATCCTCTACCACCGTACCTTCACCTGGGGGCCGGTCGCCGGGGATTTCGCCCGCCTGCCCCACCGCCTCGGCTTCCGGGCGCGCTGGGGGCGGAGCGCCACGGTACCGATCGAGACCTTCGGCGTACTGGCCGAATGGGACGCGGGCGCTGGGCTGCTCGACGTCTGGGCCTCGATCCAGATGCCTTCCTACGCCGAGCAGATCGCCGCCGCGCTGCGCCTCTCGCCGAGTGCCGTCCGCGCCCATTACGACGTCGACGTCGGCGGCAGCTACGGCCTGAAGCGCGGCATCAAGCACACCGTCCTGGTGGCGCACCTGGCCCGCGCCCTGGGCCGTCCGGTCCGGCTGCTGGAGGATCGGCTGGAAAACATGTCTGGCGGCGACATGCAGGGCCCCGACCGCCGTTTCGATGTCGAGGTCGCCTTCGATGAGTCGGGCCGGATCGGCTCCGTCAAGCTGCGCGCGATCGAGGATGTGGGCGCCCAGAACGGCCGGGCGCCGCTGCAACTCGGCAAACCGATCGGCGCCATCGTCGGGCCCTACCGGATCGCGAGCGTCGAATACGAGGCGATCTCGGTCGCCACCCACAAGACCGGCCAGGCCCCGGTCCGTGGCTTCGGCCAGGCGCCGACCAACTTCGCCCTGGAGGCCGCCCTCGACCAGGTGGCCAGGCATCTGGGCCTGGACCGGGCGGAGGTCAGGCGGCGGAACTTCATCCCCGCCGATGCCTTTCCCTACCGGATTCCGAGCGGCACGGAATACGACAGCGGCGACTATCACGCAGTACTCGCCAAGGCCCTGGAGATGGCGGACCTGCCGGCGCTGGAGGCGCGGCGCGATTTGGCGCGGGCGGTGGGTCGGCTCGCCGGGATCGGCCTGGTTTCCTGCCTGGAGCCGAGCGGCGGCAACTCCGCCTTCGAGCCGCTGTTCAACCCGAAGAACCCGACCTTCACCTGGCCGGAGTCCTGCCTGGTGAAGGTCGACCGCACCGGCGCCGTCACGGCGATGATCACCACGCCGACCTCGGGCCAGGGCCACCAGACGCTCGCCGCCACGATTCTCGGCGAGGAACTGGGCATCGATCCGGACGAGATCCGCGTGGTGCATCTGGATTCACTGACCGGCCTTCCCGGCAACACCCCCGTCGCCAGCCGAATGGCAATCATGCTGGGCGCGGCCGCCACGGGCGCCGCCCAGGCACTGAAGGAGAAGGCGACGTCGATCGCCGCCCGCAACCTCGACGCGCCCGCCGAGACCGTGCGGCTGGAGGACGGCCGCTTCACCGTCGAGGGCGATGGCGATCGGTCGATTGCCTGGGCGGAGGTGGCCCGGATCGCGCATCGCGAATTCCACCTGATGCCGCCCGGAAGCGAACCGGGCCTGCAAGCGCTTCATGTCGCGCAGGTGCCGAAGGGCGGCGGCCTGCCGACCGACGCGGGCGAGGTGCAGATGTACCCCTGCCAGTCGCTCGCCGTACATGTCACGCTGGTGGAAATCGACCCGGTCACGGGACGGGTCACCATTCCCGACTACGTCATCGCGCACGATTGCGGCACCATCATCAACCCCGATATCGTGGAGGGCATGGTGATCGGCGGGGCCGCGCACGGGATCGGCGCGGCGCTCTACGAGGAGTTCGTCTATAGCGAGGACGGCCAGCTGTTGACCGGCAGTTTCGTCGACTACGTCATGCCGTCCGCCGAGGAGGTCCCGATGATCCGCGTCGGCGAACACTGCACGCCCTCGCCCCTCACCAGCCATGGCCAGAAAGGCGTCGGCGAGGGCGGTTATCTGGGCGCGGCGGCGGCGATCGCCAGCGCCGTCAACGACGCGCTGGCGCCTCTCGGGCTCAAGACCTGGCGGCTGCCGATGACGCCCGCCCGCCTCTCGGCGCTGATCGCGCGGGCGGGCGAGAAGGAGAGCGAGACATGATCATCGACATGCACGCCCACGTCCTGCCCCAATCGACGCTCGACGCGCTCGCGGGCCGGGCGAGCGAATTTCCCTCGGTCCAGCTGATCCAGGCGGACGAGCAATATCGCCTCGCCTTCGCCGGCCACCCGCCGACCCGGCCGATCATGAAGGGACTGCGCGATCCCGAACCGCGCCGCGCCTGGATGGCCGAAGCGGGGATCGAGCGTCAGTTGCCGGGCGGCTGGCTGGACGCCTTCGGCTACGAGCTGGAAGCGGAGGAGGGCGCGGACTGGAGCCGGTTCCTGAACATAGAGGCGATCCGGGCCTGCGCCGGCGATCCTACCTTGACGCCGCTTTGCACCGTGCCGATGCAGGATGGGCGCCTCGCGGCCGAGGTGCTGCGCGAGGCGATGAGGGCCGGCATGCCCGGCGCCATGATCGGCACCCAGCCCAAGGGCGGCCACGGCAACCTCGACGACCCCGACCTCGACCCCTTCTGGGAGGCCGCGGCCGACCTCGGCGTGCCGATCATCGTCCATCCCATGTTCGGTTCCTCCGACGCGCGGCTGTCGGACATGGGCATGATGAACGCCGTCGGCCGGGTGACGGACGTGACCATCGCCGTCTCCCGCCTGCTGTTGGTTGGGCATCTCGGCCGTTTCGATGGCCTGGCCCTCGTCGCCTCCACCGGCGCCGGCGCGCTGCCCTACATGCTCGGCCGCCTGGCGCGGAACGCCGAGATCCACGATTCCATGGCCGATCCGGTGGCGGAACTGCAGAAGCTCTACTTCGATTCGATCGTCTTCCGCACCGAGGCGCTGCGCTTTCTGACCGACCTGGTGGGGGTGGACCGCGTCATGCTCGGCTCCGACTACCCCTTCCCCATCGGCGACCGCGCGCCCCGCCGGGTGATCGAGACCTCGGGCTACGGCGACACCGAGGTCCAGGCCATGCTCGGCGGCACGGCGGCGCGTCTCTTCCACCTGGACGAGGACTGAAAATGACCGACACATTCGACTACGTCATCGTCGGCGCCGGTTCGGCCGGATCGGTGATCGCCGGCCGGCTGGCGGAGGATGCCCGGACCACGCTCTGCGTGCTGGAGGCCGGGCCTCCCGACCGCAATATTTTCATCCACGTCCCCGCCGGCTTCATGCGGACCTTCGTCAATCCGGACCTCAACTGGATGTACGAGAGCGAGCCCGGCCCCGCCACTGGCGGGCGGATCGTCGCGGCGCCGCGCGGCAAGACCTTGGGCGGCTCCTCCTCGATCAACGGGCACGTCTACAGCAGGGGCCAGCGGGCCGACTACGACACCTGGGCGCAGCAGGGAAACCGCGGCTGGGGGTTCGCCGACGTGCTGCCCTATTTCAAGCGGGCCGAGCGCCGCGTCGGCCCCGCCGACGATCGCTTCCGGGGCCGCGAGGGCGGCTTGGTGGTGACCGATAGCGATTGGTCGCACCCCTTGTGCGAGGCCTTCATCGACGGCGCCGTCGGCCTCGGCATTCCGCTGAACCCCGACTACAACGGCGCTGTCCAAGAGGGCGTCAGCTATACCCAGCGGATCATCCACCGCCGCCGTCGGGTCTCCTCCTACCGCGCCTTTCTGCACGGACGGCGCGGACAGGCGAACGTCGATATCCGCACCCGCGCCCACGCGGCCAGGATTCTGATCGAGGACGGTCGCGCCGTCGGCGTCCTCTACCTGCGCGACGGCGAGACGGTGGACGTCATGGCGCGGCGCGAGGTGATCCTCTCGGGCGGCACGGTGAACTCGCCGCAGCTGCTGCAGCTGCTGCAGCTCTCCGACATCGGGCCGGGCGGGTTGCTGAACGAGATCGGCGTCGATGTCGTTCGCGATCATGCGGGCGTCGGCGAGAACCTGCGCGACCACTACGCCGTCCGCATGACCGCGCGGGTCAAGGGCACCGACACGATCAACGAGTTGTCGCGCGGCCTGCCGCTGGCGGGCGAGGTTCTGAAATACCTGACCGGCAGGCCCAGCATCCTCGCCCTCGCGCCGACGCTGGTCTACGTCTTCTGGCGCAGCCATCCGGCGCTGGAGAACGGCGACATCCAGGTGAGCCTCACGCCAGCGAGCTACAAGGACGGGGTGCAGAACACCCTCGAGGACCATCCGGGTGTCTCCATCGCCGCCTGGCAGCAACGGCCCGAAAGCCGGGGCCACGTCCGCGCGCGTTCGGCCGATCCGCGCGAAAAACCGCTTATCCAGCCGAACTACGTGGCGGAGGAGGGCGACCGGCAAACGCTTTTCGCCGCCATCCGCCTCGGTCAGCGAATCCTCCACTCGCCCGAGATGGCGACCTATCTCGACGACGCCAACACGCCCGAGATCGACGTCGGAAACGACGACGCGCTCTGGGCGCTGACCAAGGAACGCGGCACTACCGGTTTCCACCTGATGGGAACCTGCCGCATGGGCCCGGCGAGCGATCCATGGGCCGTGGTCGACGATAAGTTGCGGGTGCACGGCATCGATGCCTTGCGCGTCGCCGACGCCTCCATCATGCCAACCATGCCCTCCTCCAACACCAACGCCCCCACCATCATGATCGGCGAAAAGGCCGCCGACCTGATCGCCGGCAGGACGCCGCCGGCGGTGGATAGCGCTGGGTCATTGAGGCGCGCAGGAAATACCTCGTAAGGGATGGGCCGTCTGGTCGAGCGAGAGATACTCCCACGAACGAAAAGTACAGGAGAACCGCACCGTCGACATCGTTTCCGGTTACGACCGTTCTGCCTCCGTTACCAGATCTGGAAGCGTATAGACTTCGAGTTCGTAGTCCATTCCGGCCAACAGGTGCGAACCCAGCGGGATCAGCTCACCCGCATAGTGTTCGTGGAAATTCTCGGACGCTATCAGCGAAGACCCGGTCGACTTGCAAAGACCCTCGAGCCGGGTCGCCTGGTTCACGGCCGGGCCGATCACGGTGAAGTCGAGGCGGCTCTCGGTGCCGACATTGCCGTACATCACTTGTCCCATATGAGTCGGACCCGATTTCCTTGGACACAGAATTGGCTTAATCGAAGTGTCCAAGGAGGACCGGAACATGGCCGATAATTTTGAGAAGAAAGTTGCTGTTGATGGGCCTGTGGTAAATGCGGGCGAGCTTGGCTCGTCCACGTTTTCCCCAGGCCAGGCTTTGCCGGCAGGCCCGCTGGGACTTGGCCAGCGATGGACGGTGGCGCGCAAGCGTGAGGTCGTTCCGCGGCTTTTGCGTGACGAGCCGGTGCAACTTCTGTCGCGCCAGTTGGGCGTAGAGATCTTCCGGCTCGAGCAGTGGCGTGAGAAAGCGATCGGCGGGATCGACGCCTCGCTCAAGCGACGCAAGGGCGATCCGGTGCAGGCGGAACTGGATAGCGCCATGAAGCGGATCGGAGAGTTGACCATGCAGGTGGAACTGCTGGAGGCCAAGACGGAGACCTTCGGCCCTTTGGGGCGGCGGAGGTCGCGGCGATGAGTGCCGCCACCTCGCCCGGCACGGGTCTGGCCTACGGCCTGCGGCGGGTCTGCGCCGCCTGGGGCATGGCCCGCTCCTCGTTCTACGCCATGACCTCCGGCCAGCACGCCGAGCAGCCGCCGGCAAAGCGTCGGGGACCGAAGCCCGCGATCTCGGACCAGGCGCTGCTGGTGGCGATCGAAGCCGACCTGGAGGCATCGCCCTGGGAGGGCGAGGGCTACCGCAAGGTCTGGGCTCGGCTTCGGGTCTGTCGCGACATCCGGGTTGCCCGCAAGCGGGTGCTCCGCCTGATGCGCGAGAACAATCTGCTCTCGCCCCATCGCTGCCGCCGCCGTGGCGGCAATCCCCATGACGGTGAGATCATCACTCATGCCCCGAACCTCATGTGGGGCACCGATGGCGTTCGGGTGTTCACGGTGGACGACGGCTGGGGCTGGATCTTCACCGCCGTCGAGCATTGGAACGCCGAGTGTGTCGGCTGGCATGTCTGCAAGCGCGGCGACCGCTTCGCCGCCCTGCAGCCGATCTCCATGGGGCTTGCCGGGCTGTATGGCTCGACCGCGGCCGGCGCGGCTCGGGGGCTGGCCTTGCGGATGGATCACGGCTCCCAGTATCTGTCGGACCACTTCACCAACCAGATCAAGTTCTGGGGCATCCAGCCGTCCTACGCCTTCGTCGCCGAGCCCCAGACCAACGGCGTCGCCGAGCGGTTCAATCGCACGCTGAAGGAACAGATCATCCATGGTCGCATCTACCGCAACATCGCGGAGCTGCGGGACGCCGTCCGCGACTTCGTCGAACTCTACAATGCCCAGTGGATCATCGAAAAGAACGGCTACCTGAGCCCCGCTCAAGCTCGTCAGGCGTGGCACGCCGCGATCTCAATCAGGCCCGCCGCGTGAGACAAACTTGTGTCCAAGGAACCGGGTGCGCTACATCACTTGTCCCATATGCAGCGAAATGCCGAAACGGAAGGCCGGCCGGTCCGAGACGCCCTCGAGGGCAACGGCGCGGCTGAAGGCATCGCGCGCCGCGCTGAAGGCGGCGCGGCACATGTCCACCGCCGGACGGCTGTTGGCCTCCACCGGGAATATCGCCATGACCGCGTCGCCGATGAATTTCAGCACTTCTCCGCCGTGGTCGACGACGGCGCCGGCGGTACAGTCGAAATAGTCGTTGATCAAAGCGAGATAGCTATCGAGCGAAAGCGCTTCGGCCAGCTTGGTCGAGTTTCGCAGATCACAGTAGAACAGGACGCAGTCGATCATGCCGCCGTCGCCGCGCTCGACCACCCCGTCGAGGACGCGGTTGCCGGAATAGCGGCCGAGATAGGTGTCGAGCAGCGCCTTGGGCAGCTGATGCGTCGTCGTCGATTTGATCGTCAATGCCAACGGCCGCATTAACGCCCTGAGATAGTCGATTTCCAGTTTCGCAAAGCCGCCGATGCGGCGGGTCGAGAGCGACAGGAGAATCCCCTCGACGCCCGCCGGCAGGTCGGCCCAAAGCAGGTTCTCGGTCCGGCCATAGGATTCGAAGAACAACAGATAGTCCGTGACTCCGTCATCCCTGAGGCGGTCGAAGAGTGGAAAATCCGGCTCGACCGGTCCGGCGCCGAGCTCGAAGCGGTGATAGTCGACCTGGTTCGAAATGGCCCAAAAGAAGGGGGCGTCGCGGAAGACTTCGGTGGTGACGAGTCGTCGCGGGGCCATCTGGCTGGTGACGGTGTCGTCGCGGGAGTTCCAGACCACGTCCAGGCCACCGAATACCGGGTGCAACAGCAAGCCGCCCAATCCGATCCGATGCAAGGAAACGCCGGCCTCGACCAGTCGGCGACCGAAGCCTTGAATCACGTCTTCGACGCTGGCCTCCTTGAGGCCCCGGTCCATCAACCAGATGCCGAGCTGATCGAACATCGGGGAGGTCGAGAATTGTCGGCTCATCGAATGTTATAGGCAGCCGAATAGCTGGCGGTCAACACGGCGTCATGGCGTCCTTATCCTCTCCCGTAGCCGCCAATGCGGCGTCACGGCGCACACCACAAGCGCTGTTCGCGAACACGAGAACGCGCCGCCGGAGCATGGTCGGACCCGACGGATGCGCACGTCGGTTGAAACCCCGATCCTCACGCCACCTCGCCCATCGCCTGCTTCGGCATCCGGGCGCGTTCGGTGCTCGGCTCCCATTTGGTGCCGACGGTGGCGCCGCCGTCGACGACGAGGGCGTGGCCGGTAACGAAACTCGCCTTGTCGGAGCCGAGCCACGGCACCGCCTCGGCGATGTCCTCGGGCCGGCCGGTCCGCTTGATCGGCTGCAGGTCCTCGAAGAGCGGCGCGATCGTCTCCACCGTTCCCTGCGCCCGCTGGCTCGGCATGCCGAGCCAGCGGGCGAAGATGGGCGTGGTGATGAAGCCAGGGCAGACGCAGTTGACGCGGATGTCGTGGGGACCGAGTTCGACGGCGATCGACTTCGTCATGTGGATCACGCCGGCCTTCGCGACGTTGTAGACGGCGCCGCCGAGATGCCGGTGGAGATGCCGGCGCGCCGGTGCCATCGATGATGGTGCCGTTCCGGATCGGATAGTCGTGCGCCAATCCCGCCTTCCTCGCTTGACCCGGGCGGCCTCCAGCGGTTCCATGCACCGCGCAACAAGCGGAGCAAGGACATGAGCCTCGAACGTCTGGATATCACCCGACGCGAGCCCTACCTCGACGGCCAAGTGTTCGAGGGCGGCGGCGCCTACGAACGGATCGACGCCGTCGCCCACTATGCTGTCGACCCGGATCACGCCGCCAACGCCGGCATCGTCGACCTGGCGCTGGCGCCGCGCGGGGACGACGGCCTGGTGCACTTCAAGGGCGACGTCACAATTCTGCACCCCCTCGATGGTGGCAACCGCACCCTGCTGCTGGAGGTGCCGAACCGGGGCAACCGGGTGCTGCCGCGCTCTTTCAACCGGGCGCCCTTCGACCTGATGCCGACCGACGAGATCCTTCCGGGCGACGGTTTCCTGCAGCGCCACGGCTGGACCCTCGGCTGGGTCGGCTGGCAGTGGGACGTGCCGAAACCGACGGTGCGCATGGGCCTGGATGCCCCCCGGATCGCCTCCAGCGCGCTCAACGCCGATGCGCCGATGCAGCTTCGTATCCAGCCGAACACCCGACGGATGGACTATCCGCTGACCGACCATCACGTCGGCGCCATCGGCAACCACCAGGCGATCGCCGCCCGCGACGTCGATGATCCGGACGCCCGCTTGCTGGTGCGCGCCGGGATGTATGGCGCGGCGGAGGTGATCCCACGTGACCGGTGGCGCTTCGCCCGCAACGAGGATGGCGCGGCGATGGCCGATCCGACGCACATCCACCTCGACGGCGGCTTCGAGCCGGGCCGTATCTACGACATCCTCTATACCCCCGCCGAATGTCCGGTGCCGGGCGCCGGCCTGCTGGCGCTGAGGGACCTCGGTGCCTGGCTGCGGCGCGACCCGGCCTCGCCGCTCGCCGGCCGTATCGATCAGGCGATCACCGAGGGGATCTCCCAATGCGGCCGGTTCCTTCGTACCTTCCTCGGCCTCGGCCTCAATGTCGACGAAGCCGGTGAACAGGTCTTCGACGGCGTGCTGGCACACATCGCCGGCGGCCGGCGGGGCGAGTTCAACCAGCGGCGCGGCCAGCCCTCGGTGCAGCCGACGCCCAGCTTCGGCCACCTCTTCCCCTTCGCCGATGATTCCCAGGAGGATCCCCGCACCGGACGGCGGGCCGGCCTGCTGGACCGCCAGCGCGCGGCGGGCGGCATGCCCAGGATATTCTATACCGACACCTCGTCGGAGTACTGGCGGGGCGATGCCGCGCTCTCGCATCTCTCGGTGACGGACGGCGGCGACGTCGAGCCGCCGGCCGAGGTGCGCCGCTACCTCTTCGCCGCCACCCAGCACGGGCCGGGCGTGCTGCCCTTCGCCGACCGGAGCCCCTTCGGCACCCACGGTTCGAACAATTTCAACATCGTCGACTACCGCCCGCTCTTTCGCTGCGCGCTGACCAACCTGCTGCTCTGGATCCGCGACGGCGAGGCGCCGCCGGCAAGCGTCTTCCCGCGCGGCGCCGACGACACCGCCGCCAGCCGCGAGGCGGTGGCCGAGACGCTGGCGAAATTCCCGGCGCTCGCCTGTCCCGATCCCGCGCGCCTGCCGACACTCTATCCCTTGGACCTCGGCGACGTGGCGGATCGCGGCATCGGCGCCTTCCCGGCGACGCGGGAGGGCGAGGCCTATCCCTGCCTGGTCTCCGCCGTCGACGCCGACGGCAACGAGGTGGGTGGCATCCCCATGCCCGACGTCACCGTGCCCGTCGCCACCCACACCGGCTTCAATGTCCGCCATGCCAATAGCGGCGGGGCCGGTCAGATCCTGGAATACGTCGGCCTGACGCTTCCCTTCGCCAAGGACGAGGCGGCCCGGACCGAGACGAACGACCCCCGGCCCTCGATCGCCGAACGCTATCGGAGCCGCGAGGCGTACCTCGCCCAGGTCCGCGCCGCCGCCGAGGCCCTGGTCGACGGGCGCCTGTTGCTGGCCGAGGATATCGAGGTCTGCTCCCAAATCGCGGCGGAGCGCTACGACGCCTGTGTCTGAGTGTCTGGCCCGAAAAGAGTTGAGTGATTTCAGTCAGTTGTGATTCACTGTTTGTATTTAGCAACCAGGGAGACACAACATGTGGACCAAAATCACTCGCCCGAAGTATGAACGCGACCTGCTGCGCTACGCAAGCGACCTGACGGATGGAGAATGGAAGGTGCTGGAGCCGTTGCTGCCTCGCGCCAAAGCGCTGGGACGGCCTCGGACGACGGCATTGCGCGAGGTGGTGAACGCGATCCCCTACCTACTGCGTAGCGGCTGTCCATGGCGCATGCTGCCCTGGGACTTCCCGCCACGCTCGACGGTGCAGCGCTACTTTTATCTCTGGCGGGACGACGGCACCTGGTCCGAGGTCAACCGGCAACTGCTGGTCGCGGCGCGCGAGGCCGAGGGCCGCGCGGCCGGCCCGTCGGCCGGTATCATCGACAGTCAGAGCGTAAAAACCACGGAAAGCGGCGGTATCCGGGGCTTCGACGCCGGAAAGAAAGTCAAGGGCCGCAAGCGTCACATCCTCACCGACACCGGCGGCCTGCTGGTCGCGGTCGTGGTCCACGGCGCCGAGATCCAGGACCGCGACGGCGCGCCGGCGGTGTTCGCCGCCATCCCCCGCCACTTTCCCCGCCTGCGCCACGTCTTCGCCGACGGCGCCTATGCCGGGCCCAAGCTCGAGGGCGCACTGAAGCGGATCGGCCGCTGGTCGCTGGAGATCGTCAACCGTCCCGCGGGCGTGAAGGGCTTCCAACTCCTGCCCCGCCGATGGGTCGTCGAGCGCACGCTCGCCTGGCTCAATCGAAACCGGCGGCTGGCCAAGGACTTCGAGACGGCCATCGAGACCGCCGAGGCCTGGATCTTCCTCGCCAGCATCCAACTCCTCACGCGCCGTCTCGCAAGAGCCTGAAAACACTCGATTCATTTCGAGTCGGACTCTAAGTGGCCATATCTGGTGGTGAAGTGACATTTCACCGCAAGATCTTTCAACATACCGTCATCGAATCGCGCTAGGTATCGGCTAACGAACGCCACGTTCACAGCCGAGGGTACGGGACGATGGAAAACTTGCCGTTCGGCCGCCAGGGGCGGTTCTACAAGGGCAACCTGCATACCCATTCGACCAACTCCGACGGCAGCCATTCGCCGGAGCGGGTGATCGAATTTTACCGCGAGGCGGGCTACGACTTCCTGGCGCTGAGCGACCATTTCCGCGAGAACTTCGGCTGGCCGATCACGGATACGCGGGCCTTGCGCGGCAACGGCTTCACCACGCTGATCGCGGCCGAACTGCACGCACCCGAGACGCGGATCGGCGAGACCTGGCATATCAAGGCGATCGGCCTGCCGCTCGACTTCGCGCCGCTGGCCGAAGGCGAGACGGGCCCGGGAATCGCGGCCCGCGCCCTGGCGGCCGGCGCCTTCATCGGCCTGGTGCATCCCTCCTGGTACGGCCTGACGGTCGAGGACGCGCGCGAAATCCCCTTCGCCCATGCCATCGAGATCTACAATCATGGCAACGCGGTGGAGGTCGACCGGGGCGACGACTGGCCGTTCTGCGACCAGCTGCTGAACGACGGCTGGCGCCTCTCGGGCTACGCCGCCGACGACGCGCACTTCCTCTCGCACGACTGCCTCGGCGGCTGGGTCCAGGTCAAGGCCGACAGCCCGGAGCCGGATGTCCTGCTGGACGCCCTCAAGGCCGGCCGCTACTACTCGAGCCAGGGCCCGGAGATCCACGACATCCAAATCGATGGAGAGGCCGTCCACGTCGACTGCTCGCCCGCCGCCGCCATCATCATCTCCGGTCGCGGCTCCAAGGCCAATTACCTGCGGGGCGACGGCCTGCGCGAAGCCCGCTTCCCCACCGCCCGCTACCGGGAGGCCTATTGCCGCATCACGATAATTGACGAAGTCGGCAAGAAAGCCTGGTCCAATCCGCTCTGGTGGAATTGATCGACCGGGCCGGACGCCGCCGCCCGGCCCGGAGCAGCGAGCCCCCTACGTCCAACGTCCAACGCCGCGGCACTTACGGCACGAAATTCGGGACGGTTAAATAATTCGCAACAGGATGGGATTTTTGAGAAATATTTAACAGTCCCGAATTTTGAGCGAGACCCGCGCCGCGATCTGTGCCGTCCACACCCCGCCCGAAAATCTCGGGCGCGGCTATGCCGGCACGGCCACCGCGGCGCTGGTCGAGCGGATCATGCGGCGGGGGAAGTCGCGGGCCTGTCTCCACACCGATCTCGCAAACCCGTACGCCAACCGCTGCTACCGAAAAGTCGGCTTCAAGACCCGGTGCCGTTCGCGCCAGGTCGACATCTAACGGAAAGGCTCAATTTGTGAAACGTATGCATTTGTGATAGAATGCCCGGAATGTCAGGAGGTTGGGTCATGGACGGCAAGGGTTTCCAGGTGTGGCTTTCGGCGGCGCGCGGGCTGACGCGCGTGCAGCGGCACGAGGCGCTCGCGGTGCTGTCGGGCCGGAGCGAAGGCGAGGCATCGAAGGCCGCGATCGAGCTTGGTGTGGACGAGGCCCGGCGCTGTCCGCACTGCGCGAGCGAAGGGGCGGTTTCGCGCGGTATGGCGCGGGGTCTGCGGCGCTACCAGTGCAAGGGCTGCGGCAGGACCTTCAACGCGCTGACCGGTACGCCGCTGTCGGGCCTGCACCACAAGGAACGCTGGCTGTCGTTCGGGGCGTCGCTGGCGGAGGGGGAGACGGTGAAGGCCTCGGCGGCGCGCTGCGACGTGGCGGTGAGCACGGCGTTCCGCTGGCGTCACCGGTTTCTGGCGGCGGCGCGGAGCGATTCGGAGGTGCTCAAGGGGATCGTGGAAGCGGACGAGACCTACGTCCTGGAGAGCCGGAAGGGCGCGCGCGGGCTGGGACGCAAGGCACGGCGGCGGGGCGGCAAGGCGAAGAAGCGCGGCCTCTCGCGCGAGCAGGTGCCGGTTCTCATGGCGGCGGACCGGAGCGGGACGACGGTGAGCGCGGTGCTGCCCAGGGTCGACGCGGCGGCGCTCACGGCTGCTCTCGACCCGGTGGTCGCGAAGGACGCCCTGCTGGTCTCCGACGGTGGCGCGAGCTATCCACCTTGCGCCGCCGCGCTCGGGGTGAGCCACGAAGCACTCAACCGCTCGATGGGGGAACGGGTTCGGGGCGATCTGCATGTGCAGACGGTGAACAGCCGCCACAGCCGGTTGAAGGACTTGCTGCGTCCCCGCCGCGGCATCGCCACCCGCTATCTGGACAACTACCTGAGCTGGTTCCACCTCGTCGGCCTCGCCCCCGGCGCCAATGACCGAGCCTGCCTCGCCGCCGCCGTAACAAGGTGACGCATACATTTCACGAAGTGAGCCAACGGAAATAATACCGTTGAGCCTTTGAATTGACCTCTCGGTTCACACAACCGTCATCGCCACGGGGCTTCGCCCCTCGCGATGACGATTGTGTTTGTGAGCCAGTGACGAGTCACTTCGTTTGCGCGCCAGTATAAGGCACTCGCGCGGCTAATCCCGCCACTCGGGCTTGCGATTGGCGAGGAAAGCGGCGACGCCTTCGTCGAAGTCGGGGTCGTCGGCGAGCGCCACGACCTCCGCCATCTCGAGCGCCATGCCGTCCTCGAAGTCCTGGCCGCCGCCGATGGTGACGGTGCGGCGGATCGCCTCCAGGGCGCGCTTCGGCTTGGCGGCGAGCGTGGCGGCGTAGGCCTGGACATGGTCCGCAAGCGCCGCGTCGTCGACCAGCTCGTCCACCAGGCCGATCGCCAGCGCCGCCTGGGCGTCGATGATCCGGCCGTCATAGAGATAGCGGAGCGTCGCCGGCCGGCCGATCAGGCGAACCAGGGCCTGGGTGGTGGCGATCGGCGGGATGAAGGCGATAGTGATCTCCGGCTGGCCGAGGCGGGCGCCGCGCGCGGCGAAGCGCAGGTCGCAATGCAAGGTCATCTCCAACCCGCCGCCGACGGCGGTGCCGTGGATCGCCGCCAGGGTCGGCTTGGGCGAGGCGCGAAGCAGGCGGGCGATATCGTGACAGAGTCCGACCCAGCGCCGCATGCCCTCGCCGCCGACACCGACGAAGGCATCGATATCCGCCCCGGTGCTGAAATATTTCTCGAGCCCGCTCGCCAAGACAACGATGCGGACCTCGGGATCGGCGAGAAGGGCGCCGAGCGCCTCCCGCGGGGATGTCCCGGGCTCTGTTGAAAAGCTGAAGTAGGCGTCGTCCGCCTGGAGCCGCTAGGCTCTGGGTGCTGATTCCATCAAGGAGAACGACGCCATGACCAAGACTACACGCAACGACCGTTCCTCGGAACCATCCTGTCGGCTCTTGCCATCGATGCCGGAGGCCTTCGACGATCCGCGCATGAGCGTCGATCGCTTCTGCCTTTTGGCGGGCCTCGAGTCTTTGAACGAGATGATCTCGGCGGACGCGGAAGCCTTGTGCGGTTCGCGCCACGCCGGCTCGGGCGAGCGCAAGGGCCATCGATGGGGCACGACCCGGAGCGAGATCGCCTACCACGGCGGCAAAGTGAAGGTCGAGCGCCCTCGGGTGGGGGACTTCGCGGGTCGGGAGATGAGCCTGCCGAGTTGGGAGCTGCTGTCGGAACCCGAACTCTTGCAAGCCTGGGCGATGAATCTGATGGTGATCAACGTCTCGACCCGCAAGTATGCCCGCGCGGTGCGCCTGCCGGACGATGCGGGCGGCGATCTGCCGGCGGCATCGGGTGACGCAACCTCGAAGTCGGCGGTCTCGCGCCGTTTCGTGGCGTTGACGCGAAGCAAGCTGAAGGCCTGGCTGGCGAGCCCGCTCGACGATCTCGATCTCGTGGTGCTCCAGATCGACGGGCTCCATGTCGGCGATCACCTGATGGTGGCGGCGATCGGCATCGACACCGGCGGCGCGAAGCACGTGCTGGGCCTGGCCGAGGGCGCGACGGAGAACGCGGCCACGGTGCAAGCCATGCTCGACAACCTGATCGAGCGCGGTCTCGATCCCGAACGGCCTCGGCTCTACATCGTCGACGGCGCCAAGGCGCTCTCGAAGGCGATCCGGCGGACCTTCGGGCGGGCGGCGGCCCTCCAGCGCTGCCAGGTGCACAAGGGGCGCAACATCACGGACCGGCTGGACGAGAGCCTCCATGCCGGCGTCAGGAAGGTCTTGCGGCAGGCCTGGCAGCAGGACGACGCGGCCAAGGCCGAACGGCTCTTGCGCAACCTCGCCCGCCGTCTGGAGCATGACGCACCCGGCGTCTCGGGCTCGATCCTGGAGGGCCTGGACGAGATCCTGACCGTGATCCGGCTCGGCCTCCCGCCGCAACTTCGACGCTCGCTGGCTTGCACCAACGCCATCGAGAACGCGATCGGCACCGTCCGGACGGTGCAGCGGAACGTCAAGCGCTGGCGCAACGCCGAGATGGCGCTGCGTTGGACCGCCGCCGGCCTCTTGGAGGCGCAAAAGACCTTCCGCCGCCTCAAGGCCTACCGCCAGCTCCCCATCCTCGACGCCGCCCTGCGGGAGGCGGTGAGAAAGGCCGGAGCAAAGTCCGTCATTGAAGACATCGAGGTGGCCGCGTAGCCTCTCGATCAGACGATGCCTATCTCGCACTTTTCAACATTGGGCGGGACATCACCCCTCCCGCTTCTCGGTCAACATGTCCCAGGAAATGGCGTTGATCGGCGGCCGGTCGAAACGCAACCAGCCGACCCGGTCGACGACCTCGAGGGAGACGTGCTCGTAGGCGCCGCTCACGGCCGGCGATTGCGCTTGAGGTCGTCCTCGTCGTCCCAGAGCAGGAAGTCGGGGCCGAGGTCGCGGAGCGTCGGCGCGCCCATCTGCGCCATTGTGAGGTCGAGCTCGCCCACCAGGATATCCAACGCCTTCGATGCCCCCTCGATGCCGCCGGCGGCGGCCCCATAGAGCGTCGGCCGGCCGAGGAAGACGAACTTGGCGCCGAGGCAGAGCGCCACGACGACGTCGGCGCCGCGCCTGACCCCGCTATCGAGCATGATCGTCATCCGCTCGCCCACCGCCCGGTCGATCGCCGGCAGCACCTCCAGCGGCGAGGGCGCGCGGTCCAACTGGCGGGCGCCGTGGTTGGAGACCATGATGCCATTTATCCCGATCTCGGCGGCGCGGATGGCGTCGTCGGGATGCATGATTCCCTTCAGTACCATGTTGCTGGGGAAGAGTTCGCGGAAGCGCTCCACGTGCTTCCAGTCGAGCGGCGCCGCGGTCTGGCCGGCGACGAAATTGGCCACCTTGTCCGGGTCGTCGCTGCCGGCATACTTCGCCCAGTTGGCAATGAACGGCGTGCCGGTCTTCAGGTATTCGGCCATCCAGCCCGGATGGCGGAGCGCCTCCAGCTTGGTCTTGAGCGTCATCGCGAGCGGGCGCGAGAAGCCGTTGCGGATGTTGCGCTCGCGCTTGGAATGCACCGGCACGTCGACGGTGATGACGAGGGTCTTGATCCCCGCATCGGCCACCCGGCGGACCATGTCCTCCGAGATCGACTTGTCGCGCGCGGCATAGAGCTGGTACCAGCCGTGGTCCGGCGCCACGCGAGCCATGTCCTCGATCGAGGCGGTGGAGGCCCCCGACATGATGAAGGGGACGTTGCGCCGCTTCGCCGCCTCCAGCAGCATCAGGTCGGCGCCCGGGCGAAAGAGGCCGGCCATGCCGGTCGGCGAGATCCCGAAGGGGCTCGTATATTTACGGCCGAAGATCTCCTGGCTCTGGTCCCGCTCCGAGACGTCGACCAGATAGCGCGGCACCAGGCGGTGCTCCTGGAACATCCGCTCGTTGCGGCTGAGCCCGTCCTCGTCCTCGACCCCGCCCTCGATGAAATCGAAGGCGATCTTCGGCAAGCGCCGCTTCGCCATGCGGCGCAGGTCGTCGATGTTGACGGCATTGTCCAGCTTCATCGCCGGGCCCCTCCTACTGGTTGCGCGCTCAGCCGGTCTCGGCCAGTGCCGGCGCGTCCCGTTCCTCGACATGGCCCAGGATCGAGATCCGGGAGCCGCGCTGGTTCTCGTAGATCGAGCCCTCGTGGCGCGCCGGCGGCAGCGGCATGCGCACCGGCGCCGGGGCCAGCCGCGCCTCGATGGACGGCATGCCGGCGACCATGGCCGCGTCGTATTCCTCGATCTCCGGCAGCACCATCAGCGGCCAGGCGTCGGCGGCGGAGTATTGCTGCAGCAGGAAGCGGCGGTTGCCGCTCGACAGGTTCGGCAGCGAGCCGTGCACGGCGCGGACATGATGCACGGTGATGGAGCCCGCCGTGCCGGTGAGCGGCACGGCGGCGCAATAGATCGGGTCGGCGGCGGCATCGTTGATCGCGCCGCAGAAACTGCCCTGGGCATGGTGGTCGTAGGTCGGGCCCCTGTGGCTTCCCGGCACGATCCGCAAGGCGCCGTTCTCCAGCGTCATCTCATCGATCATGATGCCGACGGCCAGCAGGTCGTCGTTGGTATGGGGATAGAACGCCCAGTCCTGGTGCCACTCGACCGGCGCGCCGCCGGCCGCCGCCTTCATATTCAGCTTGGACGTCTGAAATCGGACGTTGGGACCGATCAGCCGCACCAGCACCTCGACGATGCGGGGGTGGCGGACCATGTCCCCATAGGCGTCGTGGAAGGCGTGCGGCGTCTTCAGGCGCCGGACCTTGGGCGCGTCGGCCGCGTGGCCGTCTTCCAGGTCGTAGAGCGGCGTATGCTCCGAGACTTCGCGCGACTGCTCGACGAAACCCTCGGTGACGCGGCGAAGCTCCGCCACCTCCTCGGCCGACAGCACGTCGGGCACGACGATGAAGCCGTTCTCCCGGTAATACTCGACTTGGGCATCGCTGATCATGGGGGCGCTCCCGCGCGGGAAGGAAATGTGGAGGGTGGATAGTACCCCGACCGCGCGGGGTCAAGGAAGGGGCCGGCCGGCCTCGCGAGTCCGTCGCCCGGGGTGTTGGACATCCCGTCGGGTCGCCACCGTCGAGACCGTGCGACACGCGATTCGACGTGGGCAGGGTGGGTGGCGCCGGCTGGGCGGTCGGGGAAAGGGACGACATCGTGCTCGGCCTCACGGCGCCTGAAGGCGCGGATGTTGCGTAGATAGAAAATCCGGAAATGCAACACAACCTTTGTGGCGCATCGGGGAACCCGGTATCGCCGCCGCGATTCCTCTTGTCGCGGAATCGCAAAAAGTGACGGTTAGGACGTGAAAGCGCCCGCCCCCACCCAGATTAGCTAATGTAACCAGAATTTTAGAGAATTTCTAGATATTTGGTAATATCAAAAACGAACCGCCGACTCGTCATTTCCTGTCGAAAAGCCGCCTGTTCCCAGGCGGATTCCGCCCCGCGCGGTCGATCGAGGCGCGTGACCGGTCGCCGTTCGGCGCGCCGCGTCCGCCGCCTGGGCGCGGCTGGCTTCGGCGGCGAGCGGCTCGTGGCCGGGTGTGTTTTTCGCTCCGTCGGTGGGGTTATGCGGTTGCGGCGGCGGGCAATCGGCATGCGGTGCTCGAAGGGCTGGAGCGCGCCGCCGGGACCAAGGAGCGGCGAGGGGCCCCCGGCGAACCTGTCGACGGCGCAGCCAACGGCGCGTTCGGGCATCCGATGGCCAGCTGATAATTGGCAAAAGGGCGGGTTGAGATCGCAAGCGCATGAGTCGGACCCGGTTTCCTTGGACACAGAATTGGCTTAATCGAAGTGTCCAAGGAGGACCGGAACATGGCCGATAATTTTGAGAAGAAAGTTGCTGTTGATGGGCCTGTGGTAAATGCGGGCGAGCTTGGCTCGTCCACGTTTTCCCCAGGCCAGGCTTTGCCGGCAGGCCCGCTGGGACTTGGCCAGCGATGGACGGTGGCGCGCAAGCGTGAGGTCGTTCCGCGGCTTTTGCGTGACGAGCCGGTGCAACTTCTGTCGCGCCAGTTGGGCGTAGAGATCTTCCGGCTCGAGCAGTGGCGTGAGAAAGCGATCGGCGGGATCGACGCCTCGCTCAAGCAACGCAAGGGCGATCCGGTGCAGGCGGAACTGGATAGCGCCATGAAGCGGATCGGAGAGTTGACCATGCAGGTGGAACTGCTGGAGGCCAAGACGGAGACCTTCGGCCCTTTGGGGCGGCGGAGGTCGCGGCGATGAGTGCCGCCACCTCGCCCGGCACGGGTCTGGCCTACGGCCTGCGGCGGGTCTGCGCCGCCTGGGGCATGGCCCGCTCCTCGTTCTACGCCATGACCTCCGGCCAGCACGCCGAGCAGCCGCCGGCAAAGCGTCGGGGACCGAAGCCCGCGATCTCGAACCAGGCGCTGCTGGTGGCGATCGAAGCCGACCTGGAGGCATCGCCCTGGGAGGGCGAGGGCTACCGCAAGGTCTGGGCTCGGCTTCGGGTCTGTCGCGACATCCGGGTTGCCCGCAAGCGGGTGCTCCGCCTGATGCGCGAGAACAATCTGCTCTCGCCCCATCGCTGCCGCCGCCGTGGCGGCAATCCCCATGACGGTGAGATCATCACTCATGCCCCGAACCTCATGTGGGGCACCGATGGCGTTCGGGTGTTCACGGTGGACGACGGCTGGGGCTGGATCTTCACCGCCGTCGAGCATTGGAACGCCGAGTGTGTCGGCTGGCATGTCTGCAAGCGCGGCGACCGCTTCGCCGCCCTGCAGCCGATCTCCATGGGGCTTGCCGGGCTGTATGGCTCGACCGCGGCCGGCGCGGCTCGGGGGCTGGCCTTGCGGATGGATCACGGCTCCCAGTATCTGTCGGACCACTTCACCAACCAGATCAAGTTCTGGGGCATCCAGCCGTCCTACGCCTTCGTCGCCGAGCCCCAGACCAACGGCGTCGCCGAGCGGTTCAATCGCACGCTGAAGGAACAGATCATCCATGGTCGCATCTACCGCAACATCGCGGAGCTGCGGGACGCCGTCCGCGACTTCGTCGAACTCTACAATGCCCAGTGGATCGTCGAAAAGAACGGCTACCTGAGCCCCGCTCAAGCTCGTCAGGCGTGGCACGCCGCGATCTCAATCAGGCCCGCCGCGTGAGACAAACTTGTGTCCAAGGAACCGGGTGCGCTACAGAGATCGCAAGCGCACCACCCGGAGAAGCGGGGTGGACGAAGGAATACAAACCCGGGCGACGCTCCGCCACGAGATCAACAACGAGCCGTGACGAATGTGTTCAAATCCCAAGTGATTCAAGATGTGGCGGAGACTGAAAGTCACTCTTCAGCCTCGCTTGCCGTGGTGCGCTTGTAATCCGAATCCGCCGATTTTTCCTCGGAATAGGTATACTGTCACCGGATACGCAGGTTATAGTGCAGAATGATATTTACGGATCGGGTCGATATCGGCCAGTCGAAGATCGAAGTGCACGGCGAAGGCTTCGCCGTACAGGCGTTTCGCCCATCCAACAGGCACGAGGGTCGCCATGACTACCACAGACCTGGATTATAACTTGGCCCTGTTCTGCGACTTCGAGAACGTCGCTCTTGGTGTGCGCGATGCGAAAATTCCGAAGTTTGACATAAGGCTGGTGCTCGAACGGTTGCTATTGAAAGGCAGCATCGTCGTCAAAAAGGCTTATTGCGACTGGGACCGATATAAAGAGTTTAAGCCTACCATGCACGAGGCCGCCTTCGATCTTATTGAGATTCCACACACGCGGCAGTCCGGCAAGAATTCCGCGGATATTCGAATGGTAGTTGACGCGCTGGACCTTTGTTACACGAAGGAGCACATCGACACCTTCGTAATTATTAGCGGCGACTCGGATTTTTCACCACTCGTCAGCAAGCTGAGAGAAAACGCGAAGACCGTAGTCGGCGTCGGCGTGAAGAACAGCACCTCCGATTTATTGATGAATAATTGCGACGAGTTCATCTTTTACGATGACCTCGTCCGCGCCAGCGATTCGACCAAGTCGCGCCGTGAAGATACAGAAAAGAAGAAAGTTGTTTTGGATAAGAAGCCCGCCAAGGCGGCAGCCTCTGCCACAAAGGCATCTAGAGTTGATGAAGCCGATAAAGACGGGGGCAGACACGACGAAGCCATAGAGCTTGTTCTAGATACGGCGGAAGCACTGTTTGCCGAGCGTGGCGGCAGGGTGTGGGGCTCGATGATCAAGCAAACGCTAAAACGCCGACATCCCGGCTTCAGCGAGAGCTTCTACGGCTTCCGATCTTTCAGCGACCTCTTGGAGGAGGCCGAAGACCGCGACTTCTTGAAGTTAGAGATGGACGACCGCTCCGGGGGCTACATCGTCCTGGCGCTGCATCGTGATGATTGACACGATGCGCCGTGGCGCCGCCCTGACGGCCCGCCTGCGCCTGTCAGGAGCAACGGCCTCCGCCGCTTCGGCGCCAGCCCACGAATGCTCTACGGACCGCCCAGGCCGAAGTCGCCTGCCCCGGGCAACCTCCCGAGCCCCCATCGGCTCCGTGACACATACCACACCGCCTGTCAGGAGGCCGGGCGGCCCTACGACATCGACGTGCTGACCAACCACCGGCCGCCGCGCGGCACGGTAAGTGCGGGCTACATCCGTCAGTCGCTGGACCACCTGCGGGAGTACCAGGAGAAGGTGACGAACCACCTCCTCGCCGGTATCCGGGGGCCAGATCAGCCCGCGCCTTGATCCGGGGGCGCCCCAGCGTCGGGCCACAGCCGTATATAAAGAGTGATCAGAGCAGCCAAACATGGGGTCACAACCATGGGGTCACCCATTAGGCAATAGCTTGCAGTCACAATCGTCCTCCCTTTCCGCCGGCCCCGTGCTGGCGGTTCCTCGTCGTCTCCGTTGTCCCCCCGTCGCGGCGCCGCATGCCGGTTCTCATCGGTTTCGGTGTCGGCCGGCGAGGCGCGCACCCCTCACCCACCGGGATCAAGACCGCGTCGCCCGGCGGCGCCTTGCCGCTCCGGCCCGGGTCCCTGGCGTCTCGCGACGCCCCAGAGAACCTCTCGTGCCGCGCCGCCTCCAATCGGTTGCATCGGATCTCGTGGCTCCCCCAGTGGGATATGACCGGGGGTCCAACCCCTCGCTGGCTGACGGCACGGGCGCGCCGCGTCCAGGCGGACGCGTAGCTGGGAGGACGGTGGCCAATCAGGTCTGGTGGCTCGAAGCCAACCCCTTTCCCGGCCTGCCGCCCTCCCTCCGTTCAGCCGAAGCAGCGCTCGGGCTCGAACGGAACTTCATCGCGCGTCACGTAAAAGCAGGCCCGGGCGAGCTTGTGCGCCACCGCCTTCCTCGCCACCACGGGCTTGCTCTTGGCCTTCTTGCGTTCGTAATAGACCTTGGCCCTGGGCTCATAACGGATCGCCATGTTGGCCGCCTCGATGAAGGCCCAGGCCAGGTACTTGTCGCCCGAGCGCCGGTTGCCCTCGCCCTTGGCGCGGCCGTTCGAGAGGTACTTCGAGCCCACCAGCCGGCAGTAGGAGGCATGGTTGCCAGGCGCGGCGAAGCGGCTCACCTCGCCGGTCTCCAGGCGGATCGTCAGGCCCAGGATGTCGCCGATGCCGCCCGCCGCCGGCAGGCAGTTGAACGCCGCGTCCGGGATTAGGCGGCCGCGCGCGATCCGCTCCAGTTTCCCGATCTCCTCGCCGAGGCATCGGATCACCGACAGGTTCGCCGAGATCCCGAGCGCCGCGTCCGCCTCGCCCACCAGCTGGACGATCTCATCCATGGTCCCCCGCCGGGCCAGCTGCTTCACCTGGTTGCCGCCAATCGTCGCCCCGGTCGTCCGCGCCACCTGGTTGCCCACCGCCAGCAGGTTCGCCGTCCGCTGGCGCACCAGCTGGCTCCGCCGGCGCAGCAGGTCCCGCGTGCCCCGCGCCGCCTTGGGATAGATATAGCCCTCGGCCAGCAGGTCCAGGCGCAGCAGGTGCGCCAGCCAGCGCGCATCGCTCCGGTCGTCGCGATGCTTCAGGCCGGAGTACTGGGTTATCGCCGCCGGGTTCGCCAGATGAACCACGAAGCCGGCATCCTCCAGGCCGTCGACCAGCCAGTACCAGTTGTAGGTCGACTCGACGACAACGCCCACGAGATCCTCCCGATAGCGCTCCATCGCCGCGAGGATCGGCACCAGCGAATTGCCGAAGCGCCCCTGGAAAACGACGCTGTCCGTCTCGTCGATCACCACCACCACGCAGTTGGTAGAATGCAAATCAATCCCGCAATAAACTCCCATCTCGGTCTCCTCTTCCGTATCTGGTTGACGTTTGCTCCTACAAACTCAAGCCAGTGTACTGGTCGAGGAGACCAGCCTAGATGTTCATCAGGTCTTGTATCTTGCATTCCCCGCCGCCTCCCCGGCCGTGATGATTCGGCGACGGAGGCGCATCGCGTTTGTCCTCCACTTTCGACCGTCCTGGCCTGCTGCCAAACACGCGACACCGCCAGACTTCGCCGCCGAGGCGGGCCCGCACTACGCCACCGTCTCCCGCATCATCAAGGCCTGGGAAGACGGTCGGCACGCAAAAAACAAGAGCTGACCCTATGAGGGGCTTCGCCCGGCGCGCCCACGGCGCGTCATTGACAGCCGCCTCGGCCCGGGCGACCTCCCACCATGGGTTCGACGGCGGGGTGTGGCTCACTGGATCGCGGACGGAAACCGGTAACCGTCCTCGGCAACCCCAATGCCAACCGGCGATGAGTGGAACTCATGGCCGGTTGTCGGGCGTTCAGACGCCACGCGGGCTTTTCCTCGCTATTGCTCGGGCGCGCGGTCGCGCTTGCCGATCGGCGATGAGTCGAGCTCATCGCCGATCGGTATAACTCTCCAGGGTCGGTATTCGGCCGAAGCTGAACAGTGTTTCCTTGCCGGGTGACGGCCGCTTCGGCACGTTGCAGGCAAGCAGCAGGGAGAAGGCCGCCATGGCGCCGCCGGTCAGGAATACCATGGCCGGCGAGGTCAGCCATAGAAAACCCAAAACCACGGGGACAGTCACCGCCGCCGTATGATCGATGGAAAAGCCGACCCCCGCCGTCGAGGCGATATCGGCGGTGTCGGCGATCTTTTGAAAGTAGGTATTGATCGCCAGGGCAAGGGCGAAAAACAGATGATCAACCACATAGAGGCCGGCGGCCAGGGCGGCGTTCTCGACCAGGGCGTAGCCGACGAACACACCGATCAGACCGCTATATTCGATAATCAGGACGCGGCGTTCTCCCCAGCGCGCGATGAGCCGTCCGACGCGTGGCGCCAGCCACATGTTGATGGCTGCGTTCAACAAGAACAAAAGGACGATGTCGTCGACTCCGAAGCCGAACTTCTCGACCATCAAAAAGCCGGCGAAAACGACAAAAATCTGCCGCCGGGCGCCGCCCATGAAGGTCAATAGATAGAACAGCCAATATCGCCGCCTGATCACCAGATGGCGATGCTGCGCCACGGCGCCGCTATAGCGTGGATAGGCGGTCCAGCAGGCCAGCGCCGCCGCCGCCGCCACGCCGCCGCCGATCATATAGACCCAGTGAAATTCGAGGGCGGCGAAGTCGTACGCCAGCCAGACGATGCCGAAGGCGAGGATCGAGGTCGCTGACCCCACGGCGATGATGCGGCCCAGCATTTCGGGCGTCTTCTCTGGCGCGATCCATTGCAGGGTGAGGGATTGCTGCATGGTCTGGTAATAGTGATAGCCGAGCGACATCAGCACCGTCGTGCAATAGAGGCCGACCACCGTGGGAAACCAGCCGGTCATCGCCGTACCGATTCCAAGCAGCAGAAGAGACGCCAGCGCCAGGGTCTGTTCTCGCATCAGGATCAGAACGAACACCACCCCGAAGGCCAGGAAGCCCGGCACTTCGCGCAGGCTTTGCAGGATGCCGATTTCGGCGCCGGTGAAGGCGGCGCGTTCGATGACGAAATTGTTCAGCAGCGCGCTCCAGGTGGCGAAACCGAAAGGCACGGCGCCGGCCATCGCCAGGAGCAAAACCTCGGGCCGCCGCCAGCCACCGTCGCGAAATTCGCGGAACCGTTCCATGGCGTCTATGTAGGGCCATTCTGGTCAGCTGTCGAACAAACTCTCCCCGACGGTCACAGGGCAAAATTAATGCTCGAAATGCAACCGCGGATGTGTTCAAAACGATAATACCAACCCGCCTTGAGAGGGTCTCGTTACCGGTTGTCTGGCGTCCGGACGCCACGCGGGCTTTTCCTCGGCTTTGCTCGGGCGCGCGGTCGCGCTTGCCGACCCGCGATGAGTAGCGCTCAATGCAGTTCGGTATAAGACCGTGACCACTAGCTCGAAGATTACCCAACTATTGCCGTTGCGAGGCGAATGTCGGGGATCGCCTTGCCTCGTCTGGAAGGCCCCCAGCTTTTGACCGCCATCGAGAGCAGGTCAGGAATTGCCCCATGATGTCGTATGTTGCCCCGGCTTCGGGCGTTTCATTAGGATATGCTCGATGGAGATTCTTGACCCGATTGGGACAACGTGGATCCATCAACGTGAGAATTACCGTCGAGGATCGGAACGGCTACCATTCATCGCCGGAAACGGCGATCATCCGGGGAATATCGGCTTACGTCATGTCGACCGGCTCAACCAGTGGACGCAGACGGCGGGAATGTGTCTTCGACCTGCTGCCTGCGCCGCCTAGCATGGCACCCTAGCGAACAGGGAAGTGAGAATGATGGAATTGCGGACCGCGCTCACCGAACGTCTGGGCATCCGACATCCGATCCTCCAGGCGCCGATGGCCACCTGCGCGGGAGGCGAAATCGCGGCCGCCGTCGCAGCGGCGGGAGGCCTCGGCATGATCGGTGCCAGCGTCAACGACGCGGCGTGGCTCGGCGATCAACACGCCCGTGCCGGCAATACCCACATCGGCGTCGGCTTCATCACCTGGTTGATGGAGCAGCAGCCGAAGCTCCTACCGCTGTCGCTGGAGCACAAGCCCAAGGCGGTCATGCTCTCGTTCGGCGACCACACGCCTTACGTCGATGCCATCAAGGCGGCGGGGTCGGTGCTCATCTGCCAGGTACAGACGCTGGCGCAGGCGCTGCACGCGGCCGAGACTGGCGCCGACATCATCGTCGCCCAGGGCCAGGAGGCCAGCGGCCATGGCATGTCGTCGCGCGGCACCATGACGCTCGCGCCGGCCATAGTGGATGCGCTGGGCGCGGACATCCCCGTTGTCGCGCGGGCGGCATCGCCGACGGCCGGGGCCTGGCGGCCGCGTTGATGCTCGGCTGCAGCGGCGTGCTGATGGGCACCTGCTTCGCCACCTCTCGGGAGTCGATCTGGCCGGACTCAAGAAGGCGGCGCTCGTGGCGGCGAAGGGCGACGACACGATCCGCACCGAGGTCTTCGACATCCTGAGGCGTCGGACGACCTGGCCCGACTCCTTCAATGGCCGCGGCTTGCGCAACTCGCAGACGGACCGCTGGCACGGCAACGAGACCGCGCTCCACGAGGTCCTGGACGAGGAGAAGGCCCTGGCCGACGCGGCGGAAGCGAGCGGGGACTGGTCAGGCACCGCGGTCTGGGCCGGCGAGAGCGTCGACCTGGTGCACGAAGTCCTGCCCGCCGCCGAGATTGTCGAGCGCACCGTCAGCGAGGCCGTCGCGATCCTGTCTGGCGGGAGCAACTACACCCTGGTCGGAACGGCCTGAGCCTTCGACGGCGCGCCTATCGGCATGACACCCGCGCTCCTCTATTACCCGAGGTATTATACCGCCGAGCAAACGAAGTGACTCGTCACTGGCTTGCAAACACAACCGTCATCGCGAGGGGCGAAGCGCCGTGGCGATCCAGTCCGCCTCGATGCCGCGCAATACTGTCAAGGCCGACTGGATCGCCACGCTCCGCTCGCGATGACGACTGTGCGAGCCGAGAGGTCAATTCAAAGGCTCGCCGGTATTAGCCGTTCAAGTTTGCCAGTGACCGAGGTCTGATGCGTCAAGGTTTGGGGAAGGCAGGGTTGCAAGACTGATACTCGTAGAGGTCAGTCCGCGGTCATCGATCCGAGCATTGACGGCTACACCACGACTCGGCGCCCGGGCCGCCGCCGCCGTCAGGCACGGGTGCGCCGGCGCTCGCGCCGCACCACATGGAGAGTGGCCGCGACGATGATGGCGCAGCCGAGCCAGGTCGCGGGGCCGGGCAGGTCGCCGAAGACGAGCCAACCGCCGGCCGTCGCCCAGATCATCTTGGTGTAGTTGAAGGGCGCCAGCAGCGAGGCCTCGGCCCGCTGGAAGGCGCCGATCAGGCAAAGGTGCGCGGCGATGCCGAAGAGGCCGAGGACGAAGAAGGTGGCGAGGTCCGCCCACCCCATCGGCGTCCAGGTGAAGGGAACGACGAGAGAGCACCAGAAGAGCCCGCCGAGGCCGGTCATGAACAGCAAGGTGAAGGTCTCCTCGGTGCGCGCCAACACGCGGGTCGCCAGCTGGAAGAGCCCCATGGCGAGCGCGGTGAGAAGCGGCAGCAGCGCCCACCAGTGGCCGAACTCGCCGCCGGGGCGCACGATCACCAGCACGCCCAGCAGGCCGACGACGACGGCGCCCCAGCGGTGGTGGTCCACCGGCTCGCCCAACAAGGGCGCCGCCAGCGCCACCATGAAGAGGGGCGAGGTGAAGCTGATCGCCGTGGCCTCGGCGATCGGCATGTGGACCAGGGCCAGGTACAGCGCGGCGATCGAGGCCACCAGCAGAAAGGCGCGCAGCAGATGCATCGCCGGCCGCCGGGTCCGCAACGCGAGGCGGCGGGCCTTCGGCACGAGAATCGCCCAGAGGATGAGATAGCTGGCGATGGCGAGAAAATAGCCCCACGTGATCTGCATCGGGTGCAGGTCCCGGGTCAGAAACTTGGCCCAGGTATCGACGACGGTGATGAGCAGGATCGCCAGCGCGATCAGGGCCATGGCGACGGTGGCGCGGGAGGCCGGCGCCGTCATTCCGGTTCTCATGAACAAGAACCCATGGCGTTCAAGCGCCACGCGGGCTTTGCCTCGGCTTTGCTCGGGCGCGCGGTCGCGCTTGCCAAACGGCGATGAGCCGAACCCGTCGCCGTTTGGTTCACGTCTCCCCCGTCCGGAAGCCGCCACCGCCGGCGGTCTCCAGGCGCACGAGGTCGCCCTTGCGCAACCGCTTGAGGCTCAAGGGATCGATCGCCTTCTCGTTCAGCGACAGGGCCGCCGCGCGGCCATCGCCGCCGCCGCCGCGCCCCCGGGGCGGCGAGACCCGCCGGGTCATCAGGAAGGCGCAGTTGGCGGAGGTCTCGCCCTGATATTCGAAGGCGATGTCGACCCCGTCGCCGCCGCGCATCTCGCCCTCGCCGCCGGACTCGCGCCGGAGTTTGCGGTGATGCACCAGCAACGGGCCCTCCGCCTCCAGCACCTCGATCGGCGTATTGCCGAGGTTGGAGGGGAAACTGAGCGCCGAGCGGCCGCCGCGCGCGCTCGTCGCCCCCTGGCCGCCGTTGACGAAGCTGGCGACGGTGAAGGGATGGCCCTGGTCCTCGCCGACGATGGTGATGGAGCAGTTGCCGCTGCCCTCCGCGCGCGCGCCGCCCGGCACCACCGGCGCCAGCGCGCCCAACACCGCCGTCGGCAGGATATGGCCGACCTGGCCGCGCGCGGCGGTCGCCGCCGGCCATGTCGCGTGCAGCACCGAGCCCTCGGGCGCCGTCACCCGGATCGGCGCGAAACTGCCCTCGTTGTTGGGAATGCTCGGCGACAGCAGCGCCTTCAGGGGAAAGGCGGTGTAGGCGTAGGTGTAGGCGGGCACCACGTTGATCGCCTTGTCCACCACCTGGGGAGACGTGCCGGCGTAGTCGACCTCCAACTCGTCGTCCAAGACCCGGACGGTACAGTCGATCACCAGGGGGGAAGCGAAGCCGTCATGGTGGGCGACGTAATTGTAAACGCCATCGGGGAGCGCGCGGATCGCCCCGCGGAGCGCGGCCTCCGAGCGGCCCCGAATCTCCTCGCCCAAGGCCTCCAGCGAGACCTCGACCTCTTCCAACAGGCCGGCGAGGCGCGCCGCCAGCATCTTGTGCGCCGCGACCTGGCCGAAGAGGTCGCCCATGGTCTGATCGGGGACGCGCACGTTCTGGCGGATGAAGGCTTGAATCGAGGGATCGATCTCGCCGCCACGCATCAGTTTCAGCCGCGGGATCTGCAGGCCTTCCTCGTAGATCACGCTGTTGTCGTTGGTCCGCACCGGCCCGCCGATATCCGGCATGTGGCTGGTGATGGCGGAGAAGGCGACGAGGCGGCCCCGGTAGTGGATTGGCATCGCGGTCGAGACGTCGTGGATGTGCCCCGTCCCCATCCAGGGATCGTTGGTGATCAGCACGTCGCCGGGGTCCAATTGCTCGGCCGGAAAGCTGTCGAGGAAATGGCCGACGGTCTTCGGCAGGGTGGAGATGAAGGAGGGAATTGAGAGGCTGGATTGCGCCAGGCTGCGGCCCTGGGCGTCGGTCAGCACCACGGCATAGTCGTTCGCCTCGCGTACCAGGGAGGAGAAGGACGTACGCACGAAACCGGCCGCCGCCTCGTCGACGATGGCGATCAGGCGATTCCACAGGATCTCCAGCGAGACGGGATCCAGTTGTTTCATGCCATCGCTCCCTCTTCGCTCAACAGTACCGAGACGGTGCCGTTCTCCAGCACCTCCACCCGGGCCGGACGGGCGACGACGATGGTGGATTCGTCCTCGCGCAGGATCAACGGCCCGTCGAGCACGGTGCCCGGCGCCAGCGCATGGCGGTCGAAGACCGGGACCTCGGCGAAGGCGCGGCTGGCCGGCAGGTAGATCCCGCGCCGCCGCGCCCCGGCCGCCCCGGCGCCGCCGTCGGCCAGGCGGAAGTCGCGCGTCGCCGCCGGCGTTTCCGCCGCCAGCCGCCAGGTCACTGCCTGCACCATGCCGTCGGGAATCGTGCCGCCGAAAAGTGCCTCGTAGCGCCGCTGGAAGGCCGCGTGCATGGCGTCGATCACGCCCGCGTCGATTCCGGTATGGGGCAGGCTCGCCAGCACCGTGTCGCCCTGGCCGAGGTAGCGGGCCTCGAGCCCGAGGGTCCACGCGGCCGCCTCGGCCGCCAGGCCGGCACTCGCCAGCTCTTCGGCGATACCAGCCTCGAGGCCGGCTGCGATTCCGGCCAGCTCGCGCCAATCCACGGCCTCGAGCGGGCGAAGGCTGGACAAGGAGCGATCGACCCGGGCCGCCGCCGCCAGAAAGCCGAGGCAGGAGCCAACGCCGGCGGCAATGGTGAAGAGCACGCGGGAGATGCCGAGCTTTCCGGCAACCTCGATGCCGTGCACCGGCCCCGCGCCTCCCGTTGCCACCATGGCGAGGCGGCGCGGATCGAGGCCCTTCTCGGCGATATGTACTCGGGCCGCGCCCGCCATGTTCTCGTTGACGACATCGTGGATGCCCCAGGCGGTCGCAATCGCCGCCAGGCCGAGCTCGCCGCCGAGTGTCTCGATCACCGCCCGCGCCCTGGCCGGCGCCAGGGCCATGCGGCCGCCCAGGAAATCCTCGGCGTCGAGATAGCCCAGCATAAGATCCGCGTCGGTCACCGTCGCCGCCTCGCCCCCCTGGTCGTAGCAGGCGGGACCGGGCTACGCCCCGGCGCTTTCCGGCCCGACGCCCAGGAGACCCAAGGCGTTGGCCCGCGCGATGGAGCCGCCGCCGGCGCCGATCTCGATCAGATCGATGCTCGGGCTCAGGATCGGCAGGCCGCTGCCCTTGGCGAAGCGGCGGACGCGGGCGGCCTCGAAGCGGTAGGTGATCCCGGGCTCGCCGCCAACCACGACGCAGGCCTTGGCCGTGGTGCCGCCCATGTCGAAGGTCAACACGTCGTCGATGCCGGCGGCGCGCGCGGTATTGACGGCGCTGCGGACGCCACCGGCGGGGCCACTCTCCAAGAGCGCGATCGGCACCTCGGCGGCGGCGGTGTCGGAGGTGAAGCCGCCGCTCGAGACCATGATGCGGAGCGGCGCCTCGATGCCATGCGCGCCCAGGCGGTCCTTCAGGTGGCCGACATAGGCGCCCGCCATCGGCCGCACATAGGCGTTGGCGACGGTGGTCGACATGCGCTCGTATTCGCGCACCTCCCCCGCCACCCGGCTGGAGAGGCTGATCGGCAGGTCCGGGAAGCGGGGGCCAAGGAAATCGCCGATCGCTTGCTCGTGCGCGGGGTTGACGCAGGCGTGCAGCAGGCAGACGGCGAGGGAGTCGATTTCGCTCCCCTCGAGCCACGCCGCGACCGCGTCGAGTGCCGTGTCGTCGAGCGGGCGAAGCACCTCGCCTGCCGCCGTCATCCGTTCCGCCACCTCGGCGATATCGCCGCGCGGCACCAGCGGCAGGGGCAACTCCAGGTCGAGGTCGTAGAGGTCGTAGCGCAGTTCGCGGCCGATCTCCAGCACGTCGCCGGTGCCCTCGGTGACCAGCAGGCCGACCCGGGCGCCCTTGCGCTCGATGATTGCGTTGGTGACCAAGGTCGTGCCGTGCACCACCTCGGCGCAGCCGCCATCGCCCTCGAAAAGCGCCAGCAGGTCCGCGACCACCTGTTCGACGGCGATGGAGGGATCGCCGGGCGTGGTCAGCCGCTTGGCCAGAAGCACCCGGCCGCCTCCCGCCAGCTCCAGTACGCCATCGGTGAAGGTGCCGCCGATATCGACGGCGATGGGTAGCCAGTGGCGTGCAACGGAGCGCTCAGGCGGTGGCGCCGCCGTCGACGGGCAGCGCCGCGCCGGTGACGAAGGAGGCCTCGTCCGAGAGCAGGAAGAGCGCCGCGTTGGCGATCTCGTGCGGTTGGCCCGGCCGGTTCATCGGGGTCTGGCCGCCGCGCATCAGCACCAGTTCCTCCTTGTCCATGCCCTGGGTCGACTGCTGGTCGGGCCGGGCGACGAAGACCCGCAGCATGGGCGTGTCCACCGGGCCGGGGCAGACCGCGTTCACGCGGATGCCGTCGCCGGCCAGCCGCTTGGCCAGCGCCTTGGTGAAGCCGACGACGCCGAACTTGGCCGCCGAATAGACTGGACTGAACTGGGAGCCCTGCAGGCCCGAACTCGACGCGGTGTAGAGGATGGCGCCGCCGCCGCGCGCCCGCATCTCGGGGATGGCCGCCTCGGTCGTCACCAGGATGGTGCGCAGGTTCAGGTCCATGGCCAGCTCGTAATCGCTCATCTCGATGCCCTCGACCGAGGAGGGGCCGGGGTGCCCGACATGGTCCCACATGAAGTCGAGCCCGCCGAATTCGTTCGCCGTCTCTCCGACGATGCGGCGCGATTCCTCGTCCTTGGTCAGGTCGGCGACGATCCCGATCGCCCGCCCGCCGGCGGTGCTGATCTCGGCGATCACGGCGGAGACGGCGTCCGGGTCGATGTCCACCACGCTCACCAATGCGCCCTCGGCCGCGAAACGAAGCGCGCCCGCCCGCCCCATGCCCGAGCCCGCCGCCGTCACGATCCCGATCTTGCCGTCCATCCGCATCGCTCACCCTCCCGATAGGAAATCCCGTCCGCGCGAGAACCGCACGGGTCGCCGGATCGTAGAGCATGGAGAGCCAGAGCGAAATCGCCCGGCATGCCCGTCAGGAAAACAAGCCGTGCACCCTCGGGTCAGCCTTGGTTCGAACTGCTACTGGTGAAGGCGTAGCCAATCGCGGCGCCGACCACGAGGGAAATCAGACCCGTCGCCCACGCCCTGAGCTCAGTGTCGGATTTTACCAAGGCAACCACCAAGAACACGGATCCGATGAGCAAGGAGGCCCCGGATATCCAGGCCGCCGCCTTGGTTCGAATGATGTCGCTCTTCGATTCCCTGATGGAGGCGGGAGCCAGGACGTCATCGGTATCTATGGTTTCGCGACCCGAGTCCGCTTCGTTGCCGGACATCGAACTTACCTGTCGAGCACCCCGACAATTTCCGCATCGAGAGCATCGGCACTCGAACTGAAACCGATATGCACCCGCCCCCGCGCCTTCTGAGCCTTGTAAGCCTTGAGCACCGAAAGCGCCCGCCTCAAGATCTCGGTCTTGGAGGTCTGCTCCTCTTTGGCCAACTGATCGAGGAACTCCGCCGCTTCCTCGCTCAACTCGATATTCATCCGCACCTTGGCCATGGCGAGCGTCCCCTTTTCATATTCCGTCGTCCATCGGTTCACTTCCAGCACTGTCGAATTTATACACAATATATACACAAATATCATCACATTATTTGTGTATTACCTCCAGACAGCCGACCTTGAAAGCGATGCTTGTTCACGCGTACCGCGCCTCCAGGTGCCGCTTGAAACACCCGACATCGAAACTTCGCCCGCTCGCGCGGGTGAGCAGCGTCTCGGCGTCGCCGAGGCTGCGGCCGTGGCGGTGGACGTTGTCGCGGAGCCAGGCGAGGAGGGGGCGGAAATCGCCCTGGCCGAGCGGGCCGCGCACGTCGGTCGTCGCCATCGCGGCCTCGAACAGTTGGGCCGCGGCGATGGCGCCCAAGGTGTAGGTCGGGAAATAGCCGAAGCTGCCGCCCATCCAGTGGACGTCCTGCAAACAGCCGTCGGAGTCGTTGGCCGGGCGGATGCCGATCAGGTCTTCGTGCATGTCGCCCCAGGCACCCGGCAGGTCGGCGACGGCGAGGTCGCCCGCGAGCAGCGCCACCTCCAGGCGCTGGCGCAGGATGACGTGCAGGGGATAGGTCACCTCGTCGGCCTCGACGCGGATCAGGCTTCGGGCCACGGCATGGGCGTGGCGGGCGAGGTTCCCGGCCGTCCAGGCGGGCCCCTCGACGCCGAAGGCGGCCCGGACCTCGGGCGCGACGAAGGCGAGGAACTCCGCGCTTCGGCAGGCCTGCATCTCGATGATCAGCGACTGGCTCTCGTGGATCGCCATGCCGAGCGAGCCGCCGACCGGCTGGTAGCGCCATTGAAGCGGCAGGCCCTGGCCGTAGAGCGCATGGCCGGTCTCGTGCAGCACCGCCATCACGCTCGGCCAGGGGTCGGCCTCGTCGTAGCGGGTGGTGATACGGGCATCGTCGCGCACCCCGCCGGTGAAGGGGTGGTGGCTTTCGTCCAGCCGGCCGTAGTCGAAATCGAAGCCAAGGGCACGCATCAGCTTTTCGCCGAGCGCCTTCTGTTTCGCCCGCGGAAAAGTGCCCTCGAGCGGCAGGCCGGCGGTTCGGCCGCCTGGGCCGCGAGCGCGCGGTCGACCAGGTCGGGGAGGAAGCCCACCAGTTCGTCGAAGATCGGCGTCAGGGAAGCGAGCCGGAGGCCGCGTTCGTGGCAGTCGAGCTGGGCGTCGTAGGGCGCGAGTTCCAGGACCTCGCCCAGCACCGCCGCCGATTCCCGCGTCAGCACGATGACCGCCTCCAGATGCGGGCCCTGGGTGGCGAAATCGTCCGCCGCGCGCGCCTCGCGCCAACACATCTCGGAAGCCGAGGTAGCGCGGGTGATCGCCTCGTTGAGGTCGGCCGGCACCGCCTGCTGGATGCGGAAGCTGCGCGCCATCTCGGCGAGGTTGGCGTGTTGCCACGCATCGAGACCATCCTCGGCTTCCGCCGCCGCCAAATCCTCGCCCAGCTCCGGCGTGCTCAGCATCCCCTGGCGCAAGCGGCCCAAGTAGGCGAGCTGTTCCGCCCGCCCCTCGGCGGCGCCGGTCGGCATCATGGTGGCGTGGTCCCAGCCGAGGATCGCGCCGGCCTCGCCCAAGAGGGCGGCCTCGCGGAAGCTCGCCTCCAGCCGCGCATAGGCCTCCGACATGGAGGTCCGGATCAAAGAGTCAGCGGCTCGCGGGTCGCGACCAGGCCCGGGTTTTCGTGCCAGATCTTGGGATCGGCATCGACGAAGACCTCGATCTGGTTGCCGTCGGGATCGTGGAAGTAGATCGACTTGGAGACGGTGTGATCCGCCGTGCGGTGGATCTCGACGCCATTCGCTTCCAGGTGCGCCTTGGCCTCGCGCAGCGCCTCCAGATCGTCGCCGATCTTGAAGGCGACATGGGCCAGGCCCGGCGCTTCGTCGGGCGCGTCGGGCGCCGCCTCGCCGACCTGCACCAAGGCGAGATCGTGGTGGTTGTCCTCGATCGAGAAGAAGCTCATGCGGTCCGGGAAGCCGCCGACCTGCTTCAACCCCAGGACCCGCTCGTAGAACGGTACCGAACGCTCCAGGCTCCGGACTTTCAATACGACGTGACCCAGTCCATGGACTTGCATGGTCGAAATCCTCCGTTGGTGGTCTGAACCAAATGTAGTGCCGCGCACCCGCGCGGTCCAGGAGGAAGGGCGCAAGCTGGCGTCTTCCCTCAGTCCCGGATACGCACCAGCTTGCGAAGACTGGGGAGATCCGCGGGCGGCGGGTCCTCGGAGAACCTGGGCCAGGCGGTGAACGAGACCTCGCCGACGTATATATCGCCCCGGCTGTCGACGCAGAGGCCATGCGGCGCGAGGAACTGGCCGGGCGCCAGGCCGCCGGTGAGGTCGCCGACCCGCGCCAGCGTCTTGCCCTTGTTGTCGACGATGGAGAGGCGCGGGCCGATGTTCGGCACCTTGAAGTTCACCGCCATCCCCGGACCAAGCTCGCCGATATAGCAGAGCGGGCCCTTGCAGGTTTCCATGGCCAAGCCGCAGGGCCGGTGCATGTCGTGCCATTGCGTTTCGAACTTGCCCTGGCCGTCGAACACCTGGACCCGGTGGTTTTCGCGGTCGGCGACATAGACCCAGCCGTCGGCATCGCAGCAGATATTGTGCGGGATGTTGAACTGCCCCGGATCGGTCCCGGGCTCGCCCCAGCTGAACAGCGGCTTGCCGTCCGGCGAATACTTGTGCACGCGCGCATTGCCGTAGCCGTCCGAGACGTAGAGATCCCCCTCGGGCGAGAGCGCCGTGTGGGTACAGCGATGAAACGGCTCGCCCGCCATATAGGGCGTCGGCTTCCCCGGAATGCCGAGCGTCATCAACACCTTGCCCTCCAAGGTACAGGCCCGCATCGTGTGGTCGCCATCGTCGGTGCAATAGAGCGTCTCGTCCGGCCCGATGTGCAGCCCGTGCGGCCGGCGGAACAGGTCCTCCCCCCAGGAGCGCAGGAAGTTGCCGTCCGAATCGAAGACGATCATCGGGTGTTCGCCCCGATTGAAGACGTAGACGTTGTCCTTCCGGTCGACCGCGACGGCGGCGGCGTCCATGAAGCGCCAGCCGTCGGGCAGCTTGGCCCAGTCGCGTATCACGCGGTAGCGGAAGTCGCCGGTGCCGATGATGGTGGTCATGGCGGTGTCCCTTCAGGTTTCCGGCAAATGGTAAACCCTGACGGGCGGCGTGGCCACGAGCGCTTGCACCCACCCCGCCGCCAGCGCATATTCCGGCCGCTTTTGGGACGGGGAGGAATGGTACGATGCGGATACACAATCTTTACGTCGACGACGACGGCGAGACGCATTTTCGCGATATCGAGGTCGAATGGGTGAGCGAGAGCCCGTCGGGCAAGCTCTCCGAGCGGATGCCGGCCACGGGTGTTATCTTTCGCGAGGTGCCGGCGGAATACGATCTCGACTGGCACCCCGCACCCCGGCGGCAGTACATCATCAACCTGGACGCGGGCGTCAAGATCACCGCCAGCGACGGGGAAGCGCGCGAGATCGGCGCCGGCGAGGTGATCCTGGTCGAGGACACCAGCGGCAAGGGCCATCTCTCCCAGGCGCTGGAGGCCAAGATCCGCCATTGCATCTTCGTGCCGATCGATTGAGGGCGGCGCCCGCCATAGCGTCATCGCGAGCGGAGCGTGGCGGTCCAGGCGGCCTCGATGGCGCGCGGGGTCGTCGATGCCCGTCACGCGGTCCTGGATCGCCAGGGCGCTTTGCCCCTCGCGATGACGGTGGAGGGCGCTTTGCGCCTCGCGATGACGGTGGAGAGCGCCTCGCCCCTCGCGATGACGGTCTCTCGCGTTCGGAGGCACACCCTTGAGCTTCGAGCGGCGCGTCCTGGTCTGGATGTGCGTGCTGATTGGCGTCAACCAGATCGGCTTCGGCGGCATCGTGCCGGTGATGCCGCTCTATGCGCTGACCTTCGGGGTCTCGGCCTCGGCCATCGGGCTGGCGGTGGCGATCTACGGCCTCGCGCGCTTCTGCATGGCGATGCCGGCGGGGCAGATGTCGGACCGGCTCGGCCGGCGGCCGACCTTGGCGATCGGGGGCCTCGTGTCGGCGGCGGGCAGCATCGGCTGCGCGCTCGCCACCAACTATCCCGAATTCATCATCGCCCGTTTCGTCGCCGGCGCGGGGGCCGGGATGGTGCTGACCACGGGCCAGGTGGTGCTGGCCGACATCACCACGCCGGCCAAGCGCGGGCGCACCATGGCGATCTACCAGGGCACCTTCATCTTCGCCGTCGGCATCGGGCCCTTTCCGGGCGGCATCATCGCGGAGCTTTACGGCCTGACGGCGCCCTTCTGGGTCTATGGCGGCCTCGGCCTCGCCGCCAGCGCCATCGCCTGGTTCGCCGTCGGCGAGACACGCGGCCTCGGCACGGAAGGGGCGGGCGCGGCCAAGGAGCGGCCCGCCTTCATTACCCAGATCCGCATGCTCGGCGAGCAGGTCGGCTTCCTGCTGGTCTGCGCCATCGCCTTCATGAACGGGGTGGTCAGGACCGGCGGCCTCTTCACCATCATCCCGGTGCTGGGCAGCGTGCGCCTGGCGATGGGCGCCAGTCAGATCGGCTTCGGCCTGGCGCTGGGGAGCGTCATGGGCCTCTTGGCCGCCTATCCGACCGGCATTCTGATCGACCGCTTCGGCCGCAAGGCGGTGATCGTGCCGGCGACGATGTTGACGGCCTGCTCGATGGTGCTCTTCTGCCTGGCGCCCTCGGCCATGTGGTTCACCGTCGCTTGCGTCGTCTGGGGCATAGCCGCGGCGGTCGGCGGCAGCGCGCCCGCCGCCTACGCCGCCGACAGCGCCGCGCCCGGCATGAACGCGGCGGCGATGAGCACCTACCGCATGGCCGGCGACCTCGGCTACGTCGTCGGCCCGATCGCCCTCGGCTTCGTCGTCGACGCGCAAGGCCCCGTCACCGCCCTGCTGCTCGCCGCCGCGCCGCTCGCCCTGGTCGGCCTGCTCTTCGCCCGCCTGGCCCCCGAGACCTGGCGGGCGAAAGATTAGAGTGCCGGCGGCGCCAGCGTCTTGCAGTCCCGGGCGATGGCGAGCGGCGCGCCGGTGCGGGCTTGGAGCTCGCCGCGATCGATTCCCGCGACCATCTCGCACACCAGGAACCCCTCGGCCGTGACGTCGATGACCGCGAGATCGGTATAAATTCGGTCGACCGCGCCCACCGCCGTCAGGGGATAGGTGCAGCTCTCCACCAGGCGGGCCTCGCCTGATTTCGTGGTGTGGGCCATCAGCACGCGCACGGACTTGGCGCCGATGGCAAGGTCCATGGCGCCACCCACGAGTGGCCCCTTATCGCGGCGAAGCGAATCCCAGTTCGCGAGATCGCCCCGGGCCGAGACCTGAAAACCACCGAGCAAGGTGACGTCGACATGGCCGCCCCGGATCATGGCGAAGGCATCGGCCGAGCCGACGACGGCGGCCCCCGGCGCCAAGATCACCAAGCGGCTGCCGGCGTCCGTCAGGTCGGGGCCGCCGGCGCCCTCTTCCGCCACCGGACCGACGCCGACGATGCCGTTTTCCGAATGGAACAGGATCTCGCGCCCGGCCGGCGCATAGTCGGCGGCCAGCACCGGCATGCCGAGGCCGAGGTTGACGTAGGCGCCATCCTCCAGGTCCTGGGCGGCGCGCCAGGCGATCTGTTCGCGGCCGAGCCTGTTCATGACGCCTCCGGGGTCTGGAGCACGCGCTGGACGAAGATGCCGGCGATGTCGATGCCGTGGGGCGGCAGGGGGTCGTCGGATATCTCGCGCACTTCGACCACCGTGACATCGGCGGCCGTCGCCATGGACGAGGCAAATTTCATCTGTGTGCCGGTGAAGGCGAGGTTGCCCCAGCGGTCGGCGCGCTCGGCGCGGATGAGGGCGAAATCCGCGCGGATCGCCGTCTCCAGCACGCAAGTCCGGCCATCGAAGTCGCGCACCTCCTTGCCTTCGGTGAGTTCCGTGCCCACGCCCGTCGGCGTATAGAAGGCAGGGATACCGGCGCCGCCGGCGCGAATCCGCTCGACGAAACTGCCCTGCGGCACCAGCTCCAGCGCCAGTTCGCCGTCGAAGATCTGCTGTTCGAAACGCGCGGTACCGGTGCCCCGGCTGCGGGCGGCGCTGGAGATCGCCGCCTTGACCCGGCGCGCCTCGAACAGTGCCGGCGCGTGGGGCTCGATCATCCGCAGGCTGTTGACGATCAAGGTGAGATCGCCCGCCTCGCCCGCCGCCAGGCCCTTCACCAGCGCCACCGGCAGGCCGGCGCCGCCGAAGCCGTTCACCATGACGCGGGCGCCCGAGGCGAGCCCAGCGAGCGCCGCCTCGATTGCCCCGACCGCTTGTCGATCACGGCCGGAAGACGCCCTTGCCGGTCTGTTGCTGGTCGAACAGCCGGTAGGCCTCCTCCGCCTGGTCCAACCCCCAGCGATCGGTGAACAGGCGGTCGACGTCGATCCCCCGCTCGGCGACGAAGCGGGCGCAATCGGCCTGACCGACGGTGGAGAAGGTCCATGAGCCCATCAGCGTCACCTGCCGGCGCAGCAGGTCGGGGCTGACCTCCAGGGTCACCTCGCCGCCCTCGCCGACATAGCAGCACGAGCCCCAGGCCCGCGTCGCCCGCACCGCCTGGGCCCGGGCCTGGGGCGAGGAGGAACAGTCGAGCGTCTTTTCCGCCCCCTCACCGCGCGTGAGCGTCAGAATCGCCTCGACCGCGTCGTCGGCCGCCGGATCGATCGCCACGTCGGCGCCCAAATCCAGCGCCATCCGGCGGCGGCTTTCGGAAATGTCGAAGGCGATGACGCGGGCACCCATGGCGTGCGCCAGCTGCGTCGCCGACAGGCCGACCGGTCCCTGGCCGAAAATCGCGATCGTTTCGTCGCCATGCAGCGAGAGGCGACGGAGCGCGCCGTAGGCCGTGCCAGTGCCGCACGATTTCGCCGCCCCGGTCTCGAAGCTGAGTTCGTCCGGCAGTGGCACCAGGGTCGAGGCCGGGACCCGCATATAGGGCGCATGCGCGCCGTGATCGACCGAGCCGAAGACCACCGGCCCCTCGGAACACATCTGGCTCCACCCTGTTTCGCAATGCCGGCAAACGCCGCAACCCTGATAGTGGTGGTCCATCACCCGCTGGCCGACGCGGGCGCGCCTCTCGGTGACGTGCGCCCCGACCTCGGCGACGATGCCGCAGGGCTCGTGCCCGGCGATGACGGGGGTCTCGCTGCGCTTGATGCCGCCCCGAACGACACCCGCCCCGAACGGCTCGCGGTAGGGCTTGAGGTCGGTGCCGCACATGCTGGAGGCCTTGATCTCCAGGATGACGTCGTCCGGCCCCGGCGTCGGATCGGGAAACTCCCGCAGCGCCAGTTTGCGTTCACCCAGAAACACCACGCCCTTCATCGGGGATCCTCCCCTCGTTCGATCGCGCCCGCAGTTTAGGCGCGCGCGCCTAGCCCTTGAAGCCCCGCGGCAGGTCGAGCCCGACGCCCACCAGGCCGCCGAACAATTCATGCAACTTCTCGACATCCGCCTCGGGCAGCGGCGGCTTCAGGATCGAGCCGACGTTGCGCTTCAGGTGCGCGACGTCGCCGGTGCCGAACAGAACGACATCGGCGCCCTCCTTGTGCGCGACGTAACGGTAGGCGGCGTCGATCACGTCGTCGGCGCCGCCGTCGTGGACCAGGAAACCCAGTGGCGAGTCCGCGTCCGCCAGTTCCACCGGAACCCGGCCGTCGCCGGCCAGCGTGGCGAAGATCTCGCGCAGATAGGCGGGGTCGCTGAAGATCCGGCGCACGACGAACATGAGAAGGGTGCCGACGCCCTTCTCCAACGTCAGCGGAAAGACCTTCGCCCGCGCGTTCTGGTTCATCATGTGGAAGGCCAGCATGACGACCTCCCAGACGGGGTCGTGGAGGCTCCGGGCGAGCATCTCGTGACCGGGATCGTTGGGTCCGGTCTCGGTGATGCCGAGGTGGCGGAGCTTGCCCTTCTCCTTCTCCGCCAGCAGGGCCGGCGCCAGCACCTCGCGCGCATGGTCGTAGTCGGCGGGCGGGATGCCGTGGAAATGGAAGATGTCGACATGGTCCATGTCGAGCCGGCGGAGCGAGGCCTCCAGGTTGGCCACCACCTCGTCCGCGCCCAGCAGCCGGCCGTCACGGCGAATCCGGCTCTTGGTGGAGACGACGACGCCGTCGCGCGGCACCTGGGCGACCGCCTTGCCGACGATTTCCTCGGTGCCATAGGCCTCGGCGGTGTCCAGTAGATTGACGCCGAGGTCCATCGCCGCGCGGACCAGGGCGACCGATTGGGCCTCGCTCCGCCCCGTCGCCTTGCCGAGCCGGCTGGACCCGCCGCAACCGAGCCCGGCGACGCCCACGCGCAATCCCGTCCGCCCCAGCACCGTCCGCCGCATGCTCGCTCCCCGGCTGGAAATTTCCTCCGGCGAGAACCGCCGGCCGCCGCCACCTTACCACGCGCCGTTGCGGCCACCGCGGGCTCCGTGGGATAAGTGCGCCGCCATGCGTCGAACGGCCCGCCGAGGAGGGAAGAGATGAAAGCCGTGGTTCTGGGCGAGAACGGAATAGAGGTCCGCGACATCGACACGCCGACGCCGGGCCCCGGCCAGATCCTGGTGCGCAACCGGGCCTGCGGCCTCAACCGCGCCGACCTCCTGGTCGTGGCCGGTGCCTTCCATGGCGCGGCCGGCGGGGTCGGCACCGTGCTCGGCCTCGAATGGTCCGGCGAGGTGGTCGAGGTCGCCGAGGGTGTCAAGGGCTTTGCGCCCGGCGACCGGGTGATGTGTTCGGGCGCCGGCGGCCATGCCGAATACGCGGTGACCGACCATGGCCGCGCCGCCCCCATCCCCGACAACAACATGAGCTGGGTCCAGGCCGCCTCCCTGCCGATCGCGCTGGCGACGATGCATGACGCGGTGGCGACCAACGGCCGTCTGCATGCGGGCGAATCGGTGCTGATCCAGGGGGCGAGTTCCGGCGTCGGCCTGATGGGCCTGAAGATCGCCAAGCGGATGGGCGCCAGCCTCGTCATCGGCACCTCGACCAATGCGGAACGCCGCGCGCGCCTCGCGGATTTCGGCGCCGACCTGGCACTCGATTCGAGCGATCCCGCCTGGGCCGACCAGGTGCTGGAGGCGACCGAGGGAAAGGGCGTGAACCTGATCGTCGACCAAGTCTCCGCCAGCGTCGCCAACGACAACCTGAAGGCGGCGGCGATCCTCGGCCGGATCGTCAACGTCGGCCGCTTGGGTGGCGGCAAGGGCGAGTTCAACTTCGACCTGCATGCGCTCAAGCGGATTTCCTACATCGGCGTCACCTTCCGCACCCGCACGGTCGAGGAAGTGCGCGAAATCGGCCGGCGCATTTGGGCCGATCTGGGCGAAGCGGTGGCCGCGGGCGAGATGGAGCTGCCGATCGACCGTACCTTCCCGCTGGATGAGGCCGAGGCCGCGCTCGCCCACATGAAGGCCAACGCGCACTTCGGCAAGATCGTGCTGGAGACCTGAGGGTGGCGGTCCGGATGGACAAGCCCTGGCGGGCACTGACGGCCGAGAACGTCGAGGCCTTGACCGGCCATCTCGGCGTTTATCAGCTGGCGGACGAGGCGGACCGGATCCTCTATATCGGCGTCGCCGGCGGGCGGACCTTGCAGGGTCTCAAGGGCGAATTGCGCCGCTGGCTCGCCGAGCCGCCGCCGGCCGCCAGCCACTTCCGGGTCGAGGTCAACATGTCCTACCGCACCCGCCACTTCGAACTGCTGCAGGCCTATCGCGCCGATCACGGCGGCCTCCCGCCCGCCAATACGGACATCGACGAGGCCAGCCTCGGCCGTCTCCGGCTCGATTAGAGCGAGTCGAGACCGCCTCGCATCGCCCTTCCGGGCGCGCGCGCCCACGTGACCGGCCGCGCCGATGCGCGGGCCGACAACGCCTTGACGAATTTGATCGGGCGCGCGTTACTGTGTGAACCCACTGGGGGGTCATGCTCGAAACCCATGCTCGAAACCCATGTCATAAGCCTCGACGACATCTATGTCCCGGTGAAGCGGCGCAAGACCCTCGACGCCGCCAAGGTCGAGGAGATCGCCGAGAGCATCATCGAGCACGGTCAGCAGCTGCCGATCCAGGTGCGCCCCGACAAGGGCCGCTACGTGCTGGTGAACGGGCTGCATCGCTTCGAGGCCCTGAAGGCATTGGGCGAGGAGACCATCCAGGCGCTGATCATTCGGGCCGGCAATGCCTGACGCTCGGCCGATCCATGCGGCCACGCGGCGGCGGTCCGGACCCAGGTCCTTGAAGCTGGCGCTCTACCCCCCGAGCGGCGCCAGGCAGCCGGTCTCCGCCAGCAGCGGTTCGAGGCGCGCGCGGGCGTCATCGGGGAGCGCGGCGAATTCGGCGCGAAGCCAGCCGAGGCACTTCACCTGGTAGCGGAAGGTGGCCCGCGCGTAGGGCAGGCCCGCCGCCTCCAGGCGGACCCAGTCCTCGCCGGCCTCGAAGGCGGCCTCGTTGGCGGCGAGGAAGGGGAGGTAGATCTCGCCGCAGAGCCGCGGCAGGCGAACCGTGGCTTGCGGCGGGTCGGCGCCGTCGGCCAGCCAATCGCCCTCGATGCCGGAGCCGTCGTCGAGGGAGCGGACCCACCAGACGCTCGCCGGCCAGGCCCGGGCCATGATTCGAGCCGGCGTCGGATCGCGCCACAGCGTGTAGAGCGCGCCGAAGAGGCCGAAATCGCCGAGCGAGGGGCGTGAACCCAGGAGAAACGGGGCCTCGCCCGCGAGCGCCTCGACCGCGCCGTCGGGATAACGCAACATCGGCACGATCGCCGGCGTGACGCCCGCCATGTCGGGGTGTATTTCCAGGTGGCCCAGCGCCCAGTCGAGCGCCGCCGGGATCCAGGCGAGGGGGATGCGTCGGTAGCGCGGCAACGTCCGCATCTTGGCGACATAGGGCGAGGCGCTGGGGCCATGGAGCCGGTTGGGCCCGTCCCGTCCCTGGTTCAACCCCGCCGCTCCTCGAGCTTCTCGGCCAGGAAGGGCAGCGAATCATTGCCGAAGAACAGCTCGCCGTCCCGGTCGACCAGCGTCGGCACGCCGAAGACCCCCTGTTCGTCGGCCCAGGCGTTGATCCGCGCCAATTCCGCCGGCCCGTCGCCCTCGAGGCGAGCCTCGAAAGCCCCGCCGTCGCCGCCCGTCGCCTCCAGCAGCGCGCGGATCGCCGACCTGTCGTCCGGTTCCAGCTCGCGGGCGAAGACCCGGGTCAGTGCCTCGGTGACGAAATCCGCCACCGCGCCGTCGGCGCGGGCTTGCAGGAGCGCGACATGGCCGACGGTGGGGTCGTAGATCCGCCGCGTGCCGTGGATCTTCAGGCCCTGGGACCGCGCCTGTCGCCGGGCCTGGTGGTAGACGTATTTGATCTTCCTGAGCTCGCGCTCGTCGCGCTCGCCGGCGGCGCCGAAGGCCTGGGCGAGTGGCGTGGCGTAGGGATACCAGTCGAGCGTCAGGCCGTGGGCGTCGGCGATCCGCCGCACTTCCTTCAGGGCGATGAGGGTGTAGGGGCTTCTGAGGTCGACGAAGAACGGGGTGGTCTCCGGCATGCCGCACCTCGCCGCGGGGAAGGAAGCCCGGCCGCTGGCATCGGGCAGGGGCGGGCTCTACAGTAGCCCCCGGGACGAGATTTCCCAAGAGGAGGACAAATCCATGAGCATCACCCGTCACCACGTGGGCCCCCGCATGAGCCAGGCGGTGGAACATGGCGGCGTCGTCTATATCGCCGGCCAGGTGGCCGACGACGGCGCGCTCGACGCCGCTGGCCAGACCCGTCAAATCCTCGGCAAGATCGACCGGCTGCTGGAGGAGTGCGGCAGCGGCAAGTCGAAGCTGCTGTGGGCCCAACTCTGGGTCACCGACATGCGCAATTTCGCCGCGATGAACGAGGTCTGGGACGGCTGGATCGACTCCGACAATCCCCCGGTCCGCGCCGGCCTCTGCAGCGCGCTCGCCGCGCCGCAGTTCCTGGTCGAAATCATGGTGATGGCGGCGAAGTAGGAATCGCTTTCGCGGCTGGCTCGGCCGGCCGGGCGCGTCGATGGGATCTACCGCTCAGAGGCCGATCAGGGCGTCGATTTCGCTCTGATCCAGTCGCGCCTCGCGGCCATGAATGATGGCGCTCGCCTTGTCCACGAGGTGTTGCAGCACGCGGGAGCCCTGGCCGACGATCTCGCGCAAGCGGTCGTCGTCCTCCCGCGCGATCGCCGCCTCGCAACGGGCGATGCTGGTGGCCACGGTTTCGTTCATGACCTCTATGGTCTGCTCGAAGGGATGGCGATAGCGCTCGGGGGCGATCGGGTAGGCTTCGATCGCGAGGTCCCGGTCGGCGATGGCGCTGTCGGCGAAATGCTCGGCATAGCTTTTCGGCCGCCAGGCCCGAGCGTCCTCCAGGCAATCGGGGAGGTCGGGCAGCATCTCCAGCAGCATGACGATCTCGTTGAAATGGTTGAGATAGTCGGTCGCCAGCAAGGTCTGCGAGTTGACGTTTGTGCCCCCGGCACGACGGCTCATCTCGTCGAAAGAGATCGCAACCATCGTTTCCCTCGTCCGCTGCCCCGGTGTGCCACGTCATTTTCCGATCGAGCTTGACCACCCGCTCCCCCGTCGCAACCGCCCCAGGGGTACCATCACCGGATGGTTGGGACGGGGGAGCGGGTGGTCCGGCGATTCCGCTTGAACGGAAAATGCTCCAGCCGCCAGTTTGGCGGCCGTGGGTGAACGGGGGGTTAACCGGAGGTCGCGGTCGAGGGGCCGAAGCGGTCGACGAGGCCGTCGTGGAGCGCCTTGTCGACCAGCAGGTTGTCGACCAGCAAGGTCTCGTCGCTCTTGGTCTCGCCCTTCGCGTTCTTCGTGCGCTCGATTCTCTGCACGTCGAGGCAGACGAAGTTCCAGCACCGCGTGCAGGCCTGGATCGACAGGCGGCTGGTTCGCCCCGGCACCACTGGCTCCACCGCTTGCATCCGGGAGAGACGGGCCAGGGGTTCGGCTTCGAGTTCCGAGGTAAATCCTTCCTCGTCGGGAATCCCCTCCAGCTCGGGCGATCGATAGACGTTCTCCGCCCACTCGTCGTAGGCATCGCAAAAGGTGTTGACCCCCTGATCGACCAGTGCATAGGCGCCGGCCCCGGCGCCGAGCACGATCAGCAACGCCTCGATCGTCCACCAGAAGTAGAGCACGCCGCCGGTGGCGGTGAATTCGTCGAAGTAGTCGACACCATCGCGGGCCGCCTCGGCGAGCGCGGAGGGCATCGAATAATCGGAGAAGGTCGAAAAATAGTCGTGGCCGCTCCAGGCCAACAGCCAGAAGACCCAGCCGGTGTAGATCGCCAGCACGCCCGCCGCCAGCACGCAAAGGCCGACGAACAGGTCGCTGCGCACCTTGCCATGGTGCGCGGCCATGCCGACGGCGACGCCGACCAGGGCCCCGTAGACCGGCGGGACCCAAAACGTCACCAGGGCATAGAGGTAATACATCCAATAGCCGAAGATCGCGCCGCAGACGATCGCCGCGCCGACGGCGGCGAGCGCCATCGTCACCGGCCCCCGGGTGCCGATGTATCCCGATTGCTGGTAGTAGCGGGCGTCCGTCATATCTCCCCCGTTCCGCCGTACTGCTATCGAATGGCCTCGGTCACCGCCTTGCCCATCTCCGCCGTGCCGGCCTGGCCGCCCAGATCGCGGGTGCGCACGGCACCCTCGGCAAGCACCTCGGCGATCGCCGTCTCGATCGCGGCGGCCGCCGCGCTCTCGCCCATGTGCTCCAGCATCATGGCCCCGGTCCAGATCTGCGCCACCGGATTGGCGATGCCCTGGCCCTCGATATCGGGGGCGGAGCCGTGCACCGGCTCGAACATCGAGGGTTTCGAGGGATCGGGGGTGATGTTGGCCGCCGGCGCCAGGCCCATGCCGCCGACCACCGCCGCGCCCAGGTCCGAGAGGATGTCGCCGAAGAGGTTGGAGCCGACGACCACGTCGAACCAGTCCGGGTGCTGGACGAAATGCGCGCTCAGGATGTCGATGTGGAACTGGTCGGTCTCGATATCGGGGAATTCGGCCGAGATCGCCGCGAAGCGTTCGTCCCAAAAGGGCATGGTGTGGATGATGCCGTTGGACTTGGTCGCCGAGGTCACCTTGCCCCGCCGCTTTCCCGCGAGCTCGAAGGCGTAGCGAAGAATTCGGTCGACGCCGTGGCGGGTGAAGACGCTTTCCTGGATCACGGTCTCCTGCGGCGTGCCGGCGTAGATCCGCCCGCCCATCTCGGAATATTCGCCCTCGTTGTTCTCGCGCACGACGTAGAAGTCGATGTCGCCGGCCTCCCGGCCCGCGAGCGGCGTGGTGACGCCGGGCAGCAGCTTCAACGGGCGCAGGTTGACGTACTGTCCGAATTCGCGCCGGATCGGGATCAACAGGCCCCAGAGCGAGACATGGTCCGCGACGCCCGGATAGCCAACGGCGCCGAGGAAGATCTGATCGAAGCCGGCCAAGGTCGCCAGCCCGTCCTCCGGCATCATCGCGCCGGTATCAAGATAGGTCCGGCAGCTCCAGTCGAACTCGGTCCACTCGCAATCGAAGCCGTGCACCTTGCCGGCCGCCTCGATGGCGCCGAGCGCCTCCGGCATCACTTCCTTGCCGATCCCGTCGCCGGGGATTACAGCGATTTTGTAACTGGCCATCGGTGCTCTCAACTCCTCGGGTTGACTTGATAGACATGGACGGTCACGGCCGTCTGACCGGGGTCGTCGTAGGCGGGCATGACGATGAAGGGCTTGCTGGCGGCGACCTTTTCCCACACACCCGCTCGGACCAGCTTGCCCGCCTTGGCGCCGAAGCCGAGATTGTCCTCGGCGTGCTGGGACGTCGCGAGAAAGACCCGCCCACCCGGCCGCGTCACGCGCGCCAACTCGTCGTAGGCGCCGGCCGGCGCGTGGCCGACGGTGAAGACGCCCGACGCGGTGGTGGCGGCGAAGCGGTCGGTGGCGAAATCCAGCTCTTCGCCCAGCACCATCCGCCGGCACGTCGCGTAGGCACCCTTGGCCCGGGCGATCTCCAGCATGCCCTCGGAAAGGTCGATCGCCACCAGCGGGCCATGGCCGAGCGCGGCCAGCACCTCGCCGATGATCCCGGTGCCGGCGCCCACGTCGAGGATCTCGCCCGCGTCCGCCGCCAGGTGGCGCCCGACCATGCCGGCGACGACGGCGGGATTGAGATAGCCGAGCGCGCCCAAATCGCCGTCGTAGTCGCCGGCCCACGCGTCATAGGCCCGCTCCAGCACCTCGTTGTCGGCCGCGCCGTAGACACGGGCGAGCCATTCCTTGTAGCGGGGCTCGGTGGGCATGGGGGCGGAGTCCTCGGCGGCGGGAAGGTCGGGGCCATCCTAGCAGGGAGGGTCGCGGGGAGGCTATCGCGCGCGGTGCGAATTCGAGGCACGAAGTCCGTTCGGGAAATCCGTTTTTCAAAAAAGCGGTTTTCAGACATTAGACGGCGCTGATTTCACAATATATGGTAGAAGATAGCAATACAATCGCAATATATTGATTCAGCAGAGGATCGCCATGGGGTTTCGGGCTCCGATCGAGGCGGCGAGGGACGAAGCGTCGATCAAGGCCTGAAGAATGAGAATTCGTTCAGCTCTGGAGAAAGACTAAATTAGTTTTCTCCGCATTGGCGGTCGGGATGGCGTGATGGCGGATGCTCTGAGGCGTTTGGCGGTGAACTGGTTGCCGGCGATCTGCCAGCCCTTCGGCATCGATCGCGCCGTCGACCTGGCGCTGTCGAAGCCGAGGCGCCAGGACGCGGCGCTGACCCTGATCCGAAAGGTCCGGACCAGACCCCAACTGCCTTATTCCGATACCGAGCTGCTGGATGCCGAGCGGGCGTTCGTTCCCTTCGACGAGGTGAACCGCGACCCGGATTTCTCCAAACTGCGGGACTGGTGCGAGAACCGCGACCTGGGCCCGGCGGCCTGGCGGCTGGTGACGGGGCCGGCCGGGCGCGGCAAGACGCGGCTGGGGATGCACCTGATCGAAATGTTGACGGCGGACGGCGGTGACTGGTGGCAGGGCGGTTTCGTGCATCTGCCGAACTTTCGCCTGGCCCCGGAGAAGGCCCTCTACCTGGGCGACCTGCAAGGCGATCTGCTGCTCGTCGTCGACTATGCGGAGCGGTTTCGCGAACACGTCGTGGCGCTCGGGGTTGCCACGCGGGCATTGGCGGAACTCGACCCGAAGCGCCGCATCCGCCTGTTGCTGATCTCGCGGCGCAACGCGGACGTCTGGCGGCACATCGGGGACGACGAACGCCTCGTCGCCGAGTTTCTCGAGCGGGGCGGCATGTCGGAGCAGCGACTGGAACCGTTGGTCGGCGACGTGGCGGATCGTCCGACAATCTTCCGCGCGGCTTATGACGCGTTCATCCCGCACGTGGAGAGCGCGCCCGCAATCGCCGAGATCGAGCCGCCCGATCTCTCCGCCCCGGCCTTCACCGAGGCGCTGATGATTCACGCCGCCGCCCTGTACGTCGCCCGGGGCGGGGACTGGCAGCGAGCCTCGGACCACGAGCACGTGCTGGGGACGATCCTCGGGCGGGAACGGCGGCTCTGGAACCAGGCCGTCATGGATCGCTCCGGTTTGGCGAACACGTTGCGCGACGCCCCGATCCGTCAGGCGGCCGAGTGCCTGACCCTCGTCTCGCTGAACGAGGGCGTGGCAAGCCGCGACCGGACGAGCGCGCTCCTCGGCGCCTACCCCCGCCTCGCCGGCCTCGACGCGGCAACGCTGGGGGCCATCGCCGACATCTTCCACGAACTCTACGAGCGGGAGGAAAGGGACGACTGGGCCCGCGGCGTCACGCCGGATCTCCTCGGCACCTTCCTCCTGCGTGAGACGGACGACGGCCTGTTGCGGAACCTCTTTTCGACGACAATTTTGTCCGACCGCGAGGCCACCAACGCGCTCACCAAGCTGAACTGGTTGGCACAGGAGTGGCCCGAGGCGGGCCGGGCCAAGTTGTTGTCTGCCTTTGCGGCTGACCCGGCTCGGCTTCTGCCCCTAGCGATGCAGGTCGCCATCGAGTCGAGCGACCCGATCGGCGGTCTGGCCGCCGCGCACCTGCAATCCCATCCCGACATCGATCGATGCCGCACCGCACGACCGCCCTTCGCGAGCTGGCGACCGTAGCGACCGAGCTCCTGCACGGAAGCGCCGGGCGCGACGACCTCGATGACATGGCCGAGCGCGCCGGAACCGCCAACAACCTCTCGGTCCGTCTGAGTGATCTCGGGCGTCGGGAAGAGGCGCTGGCGGCGGTGGAGGAGGCGGTGGCGTTGTATCGCGAACTGGCCACGGCGCGCCCGGGCGCCTTCCGGCCCGATCTGGCCACGGCGCTCACCAACCTCTCGAACCGTCTGAGTTCACTCGGTCGTCGGGAAGAGGCGCTGGCGGCGGTGGCGGAGGCGGTGGCGATCCGTCGCGATCTGGCCACGGCGCGCCCGGACGCCTTCCGGCCCGATCTGGCGATGTCGCTCAACAACCTGGCGGGCGATCTGAGTTTGCTAGGTCGTCGGGAAGAGGCGCTGGCGGCGGTGGCGGAGGCGGTGGCGCTGTATCGCGATCTGGCCACGGCGCGCCCGGACGCGTTCCGGCCCGATCTGGCCGGGACGCTCAACAACCTGTCGATCTTTCAGAGTGATCTCGGTCGTCGGGAAGAGGCGCTGGCGGCGGTGGTGGAGGCGGTGGCGCTCACTCGCGATCTGGCCACGGCGCGCCCGGACGCCTTCCGGCCCGTTCTAGCGATGTCGCTGTACAATCTGGCACTCAGCTCGAATGAGGCCGGCCGCCGCGAAGAGGCGGTGCTGGCCGCTCGGGAGGCCGTCGACCTCTATCACGGGCTCGTCCAAGTCTACCCCGACGCCTTCGGCGACAATCTCGCCGATGCTCAAGGTCTATTGTCGGAACTTGGGGAAGAGACCGATGGCGGTTGAGAGGTGAGCGCCGACCCGTCGTGCCCATCTTCGCAAAAGCACCGCACTCCGCCTTCAATCCATGGTGGGGGATCGCCCGGGTCGGGGAGGCTGTCAAGGGTCCCCGATCGGCGGAGCCGACGCTGCTTCGCAGCGCCCTTGACAGCCTCCCCGACCCGGACACAAGTGGTCAGCATGGATTGAAGGGCGCGCCGTGGCCGAGGCCGCGTAAATTGAGCGCCGCCCCGATCCCACCGCCGTCCGTGTTCATCGAGAGAAGAGCCTCCACCCCATGATCATCGACCACCGCACCTACACGCTGAAACCCAACCGCGTGCCGGAATACCTCCGGATTTTCGAAGAGGAGGGGTTGCCGATCCAGATGCGCCATCTGGGCCATCTGGTGGGCTATTTCACCACCACCATCGGCACGGTGAACCAGGTGGTTCATCTCTGGGGCTATGAGAGCCTCGGCGAGATGGAGCGGCGGCGGGCGGCGCGGGACGCGGACCCGGGCTGGGCCGTCTACAAGGCCAGGACCCAGGATCTGGTGCTGCACCAGGAGAACAAGATCGTGGCGCCGGTGAGTTTCTCGCCGATTCAATGAGCGACGACGGCGAGGTCCGCGCGCTCCGCGCCCGGCCCTTGGGTGTCAAACGCGAGAAGCACCATCTGGTGCCGAAAAGCTTCGGCGGGCGCGAGACCGTGGCCGTGCACCCGATCCGCCACCGCGCCATCCACGCCTGCCTCGACGGGAAGAGCCCGCGCGACGCCCACGACTCGATTCCGGCGCTCCGCGCGCGCCCCGAAATTGCCCGCTTCCTCCGCTGGTTCGCCGGCAAACCGCCCGATTTCCACCAACCGACGCGGCGCTCGGCCCGGCGCCGTTATACCGACCTGCGTTGAGTGCAACTCATCGCGGGTCGGCAAGCGCGACCGCGCGCCCGAGCTTATGCGAGGAAAAGCCCGCGTGGCGTCTGAACGCCAGACAACCTGCAATGAGTCCCACTCGCTGCGGGTTGGTATTAAGACTCCCTTTGCCTCGCCGCTCTATCATCGCGACTTATGAACGGACCAGCGAGACTCGTGGAGCCCGGGTCAAGGCGATGGAGAAGAGACTGAATATCGGCGGCCATCTGCTTCTGGGAGGCGTGGTGCTGGCGCTCTCGGCACCGCTCGGTGTCGTCGCCGCGCATGAGATTACGCCTATCCTCTGGCGGCTGGAAGAGGATATCCATATGACGCTCACCAGCAAGTCGGAACCGCTCTGGTTCGTGACCCTGTTGTCGATCACCCTCGTCTGGACCGTGCTTTTCATCGCCACCGGCATGACGATCGAGCATCGCAGAGCAAGGCGGTAACGCGACGATTCGAGGACAAGGAAACGGCCCGTGGCTGGGTCCGGGATAGGATCCCGGCGCTCCGCGCCCACCCCGAAATCGCCCGCTTGCCGCGCCGGATCGCCGAAATTGCCGCCCGATTTCCACAAACCGACGCGGCGCCCGGGCCGGCGCCGTTAACCAAGCCTTCACCTCGCCGATATAGCCTTCCACGATCGGATCGGGACCGCGGTTCAGCTAGGGGTGCGGGTAATGGCGAAAGAGAAGAAACCGCTCATCGGCGGCCAGCTGTTGCTCATCGTAATCGTGCTCGCCCTTTCGCTGCCGCTGGGCTTCGCCGCCGCGCACGCGATCACGCCTTTCCTGTGGTGGATGGAGGTGCAGATACGGCTCCCGCTCACCGATTCCACGGGGCCGGCCTGGTTCGTCATCCTGATTTCCATCCTGTTCACCTGGGGCGTTTTCTATACCATTACCGGCATGGTGATCGAGCATCGCAGGCTGGCGAGGTGACGCGGCGTTTCGCGGACAAGGAAAGCGCCCAAGGCCGAGCGCGGCCAGCATCTCGCCGATGATCCCGGTGCCGGCGCCGACGTCGAAGATCTCGCCCGCGTCCGCCGCCAGGTGCAGCCCGACCATCCCCGCGACAACGGCGGGATCGAGATGGCCGAGCGCGCCGACATCGCCGTCGTAGTCGCCGGCCCACTCGTCATAGGCTAGCTCCAGCACATCGTTGTCGGCCCCGCCGTAGACGCGGTCGAGCCATTCCTTGTAACGCGGCTCGGTGGGCATGGGGAAAGCGGTCCGCCGCGGCCGCTCGGGCCGGCGGCATCGAGGAACCCGTATCGAGAAGGGCTTCACCTCGCCGCGTTACGCTCCTACCATGGGTCGAGAGTCGGGAATTCGGGGGAATTCGGGCATGGCGAAGACGGACAGTTCCGCCATCGGCGGGCGGGCGCTGCTGGCGTTCCTGATGCTGGCGCTTTCGGTTCCCCTGGGCTTCGGCCTCGCGCATCTGATGACCCCGCTTCTCTGGTGGATCGAGGCGCACTCGCCGATCGCGCTCACCGGCGCCTCGGGGCCGTCCTGGTTGGTGATCGCGCTGGCGATACTCTTCACCTGGGGCCTGCTGTTCGCCGCCGCAGGCGTGGTGATCCAGCTCTTTCAGCAGCGGCGGTGACGCGCCGCTTCCCCGACAAGGAGACGGCCCGCGGCTGGGTGTGGGACACGCTGCGGGATCGCCGGCTCGCCGCCTTTCCCTTCCCGCCACACGGCCGCATCCCCAACTTCGTTGGCGCCGGCGCAGCGGCCCGGCGCCTCTTCGAGGTTCCGGTCTTCGCCGAGGCCGGGCGGATCAAGGTCAACCCGGATTCCGCCCAGCGCCCCGTCAGGGCCGAGGCGCTGCGGCGCGGCATCACCGTCTATGTGCCGACGCCGCGCCTCGCGGGCGGTTTCATGAAGTTCGACCCCGCGCGCATCGCGCCCGACGAGATCCGCCGGGCGGCGACCATGTCGAACATCGCGCATTATGCCGAGACGGTGGCGCTCGCCGATCTGCCGCAACTGGATGCGATCTGCTGCGGCTCCGTCGCGGTCACGGCCGACGGGCGGCGGAGCGGCAAGGGCGAAGGCTACTCCGATATCGAGTTCGCCATCCTGGCCGAACTGGGCCATGCGCCCGTGCCCGTCGCGACCACGGTGCACGAGGTCCAGCTGGTCGGCGGCTTTCCGGTGGCGGCGAACGATATCCCGCTCCACTACGTGGGGACGCCCGAGGCGATCCACGAGGTGGCGGCGCCGGGCCCGCCGCCGACGGGCATCGACTGGGACGCGCTGCCGCCCGAGCGGCTGGCCGTCATGCCGGTACTGGGCGAACTGCGCGCGCTGCTCGCCCGGCGGCAAACATAGGCGGCGCTTCCACCGCTTCCGCGCCCCGTGCTAAATGTGGGGGCGAGATCAGCCCCGGGACCCGACCCCATGTCCTACAGTCATATCGAGGTGACGCCGCTCGGCGGCTCGATCGGCGCCGAGATTTCCGGCATCGACCTGACGGCGCCGATGGGCGACGAGGTCTTCGCCGAGGTCCATGACGCCTTCCTCGGCCACCTGGTGCTGTTCTTCCACGACCAGGCGTTGGAACCCCGGTCCCAGCACGCCTTCGCGAAGCGCTTCGGCGAACCGGCGCGCTATCCCTTCGTCGACGGCGTCGACGGCTTCCCCGAAGTGACCGAGATCGTCAAGGACGAGCACGAGCGGGAAAACTTCGGCGGCGGCTGGCATTCCGACACCACTTATACCGAGTGCCCGCCGATGGCGACCTGCCTGCACGCCAAGCGGGTCCCGGCGGCGGGCGGCGATACCCTCTTCGCCAACATGTACCTGGCCCATGAGACCTTGTCGGACGGCATGAAGAGCCTGCTGGACGGTCTGAAGGGCGTCTCCAGCACGGCGTTGAAGTCAGTTGGCGGCGCGTCCCGCCCGCTCGGCTCTGCCTCGCTAAAATCGCGCAACGCCGACCTGGTCGACGGCATGCAGGCGGTCCACCCGCTGGTCCGCACCCATCCCGAGACCGGGCGCAAGGCGCTCTACCTCAATTCGCTCCACACCGTGCGCATCGACGGCATGCGCGAAGACGAAAGCCGGCCGATCCTCGACTATCTCTTCCGCCACATCGTCCGTCCGGAATTCACCTGCCGTTTCCGCTGGCGGGCGGGCAGCCTCGCGCTTTGGGACAACCGGGCGGCGCTGCACAATCCGATCAACGACTATCACGGCCATCGCCGGGTCATGCACCGCGTGACCATCACCGGCGACCGGCCCTTCTGAAGGGGACAGAAACATGGGCAAGCGTATCGCCATCGTCGGCGCGGGCGCCGTCGGCAGCCACGTCGGCGGTTATCTGGCCAAGGCCGGACACGAGGTCATCTTCATCGACATGTGGCCAGCCCATGTCGAGGTGATGCGGAACGAGGGTTTGGAACTCTCCGGCCTCACCGAGCCCGAGTGCTTCACCGTGCCGGTCCGCGCCATGCACCTGACCGAGATCGAGTGCCTGAGCCGCGAGGCCGGCATCGACATCGCCTTCGTCTCCACCAAGTCCTACGACACCGAGTGGGCGACGATGATGATCCGCCAGTATCTGGCGCCCGACGGCTTCGTCGTCAGCTTGCAGAACGGCATCAACGAGGACCGCATCGCCGGCATCGTCGGCTGGGGCCGCACCGTCGGCATGATCGCCTCGATGATCGCGGTGGAGCTCTATGAGCCCGGCAAGGTGCGGCGCAACGTGACCTTGGGCGGCGAAAAACACACCGTCTTCCGCATCGGCGAGGCGCACGGCCGCATCACGCCCAGAATCGAGGAGATCGCCGAGGTGGTCTCCGTCTGCGACAGTTCCAAGGCGACCAGCAACCTGTGGGGGGAGCGCTGGTCGAAGCTGGTGGCGAACTCGATGCGGAACGGCCTCTATGCGGCGTCGGGCCTGGCCGGCGGCGCCGTCGACCTGCAGGACGCGCCGCGTATCGTCGCCCTCAAGCTCGCGACCGAGGCGGTGGTGGTCGGTCGGGCCCAGGGCTTCGTGCTGGAGACGATCTACGGCCAGTCGCCCGACACGCTTTATGCCGCCGGCACCGGCGACACGGCCGCCTTCGCGGAATTGGAGGAGTCACTGATCGAGCGGGCGCGGAATTCCAACAACGCCGCGACCCACCGCCCCTCGATGGCGCAGGACATGGCCAAGGGCCGGCGCACGGAGATCGAGTTCCTGAACGGCCTGGTGGTCGAGCGGGGCGACCTGTTCGGCGTGCCGACGCCGACCAACCGGGGCATGATCGAGCTGGTACGGCGGGTCGAGCGGCGCGAGATTCCCGCCTCGGTCGAGCTGCTGAACGAGCTGATGTGAGGCGGAGCCGGTGCGGCTCAACGTCAACGGCGAGGAACACGAGGTCGAGGGCGACCCCGCGACACCGCTCATCTTCGTGCTCCGCAATACCCTCGGGCTCACGGGCGCCAAGCTCGGCTGCGGGCTGGAGCAGTGCGGCAGCTGCGCCGTGCTGGTCGACGGTGTGTCGCGCCTCGCCTGCGCCTCGGCGGCCGGGAACTTCGAGGGCACCGAGATCATCACCATCGAGGCACTCGCCACCGATGCCGTCGGCGCCCGGGTGATCGAGGCCTTCGTCGCCGAGACGGCGGCCCAGTGCGGCTACTGCACGCCCGGACTGGTGGTGGCGGCGACCGCGCTGTTGAAGGCAATTCCGGCACCGGAGGAGGCCGCCATCCAGGAGGCGCTGGCGCCGCACTTGTGCCGCTGCGGCAGCCACGTCCGGGTGCTGCGGGCGATCCGCCGGGCGGCTGGCCCCGGGGGAAATGACGGGGGCGGCGATGGCGCCTAATCCGAGCCTGCAAAAGCAACCCCGCGTCTCCGCCTGGTTCTCCTTCACCGAGGGCGGCATGCTGGCGGTCAGGAGCGGCAAGGTCGACATCGGCCAGCGGATTTCCGACGCCATCCTGCGGATAGCGGCCGAGGAGCTGGATCTCGATCCCGCCCGCATCGTGGTGGCCCCGCGCCGCACCGGCGTCTCGCCCGACGAGGGCGTCACCTCCGGCAGCAACTCGATGGAAGAATCCGGGACCACGGTCCGCCTCGCCGCCGCGACGCTCCGCCGCGAGCTGGTGGCCCGCGCGGCGGCCGCCTTCGGCGTGGCGCCGGAGGGGATCGAGATCGAGGATGGCACCGTCCGCGCGCGGGAGAGCAACCAGTCGACCGACTATTGGCGCCTGGTCGAGGATGGCGGGATCGATTTCCCGATCGATCCCAACGTCCGGGTCAAGGCGCCCGAGGACTACCGGGTCGTCGGCGGCGCGATGAAAAGCCGGGGGATCGACGGCCTGGTCCAGGGCAAGACCCGCTTCGTCCACGACATGGTCATGCCGGGTATGCTGCATGCGCGCATGGTCCGCCCGGCCCGCGAATCCGGGCGGCTCGCGGCGCTCGACGAGGCGGTGGTCGCCCGCCTGGCCGAGGCCGGCATCGATGTGGTGCGCGACGGCTCCATCCTCGCCGTCGCCGGGAACGACGAGTGGGCGGTGATCGCCGCCGCCGAAACGCTCGGCCCCGCCGCGACCTGGGACGGCGGGCCGGAACTCGACGAGACCCCGCTCGAGGATCAACTGACGGCGCGGCCCCGGCGCAGCTTCCCGGTGGTCGACGGCACGCCGACGACGGACGCCGTGCCGCCGGCCGCGCCGGCGCCCGCGAACGCCGCAACCACGCTGGAGGCCCGCTATTCGCGGCCCTACATCATGCACGCCACGATCGGCCCTTCCGCCGGCCTCGCGGTGATGGAGGGCGACACGCTCACCGTCTGGAGCCAGAGCCAGGGGATCTATCCATTGCGCGCCGCCCTCTCGGGACTGCTGGGCATGGCGCAAGAGAAGATCGTGGTCCACCATGCGCTCGGCGCCGGCTGCTACGGCCACAACGGGGCCGACGACGCGGGCGTCGAGGCGGCGTTGATCGCCCGCGCGCTTCCCGGCCGGCCGATCCTGCTGAAATGGACCCGGGCGGACGAGCACGGCTGGGAGCCCTTCGGCCCGCCGATGGTGATGGACTTGGCCGCCAGCCTCAATTCGGACGGCAACATCGTCGCCTGGAACCACGAGGTGATGAGCGAAACCCACATCGCCCGCCCGCGCCCCGGCGCCGCGCCCGGCTTCGGGCCCGAGCGGCTGTTGGCCGCCCGCTTCCTGGGCGAGGGCTCGCCCCGGCCGGCGGCGGTCCCCAACATGACGCATCACGGCGGCATTCACCGCAACGCCGACCCGATCTATGTCTTCCCCGACCGGCGGGTGGTAAAGCACCTGGTGGACGGCCTGCCGCTTCGGACCTCCGCGCTGCGTACCTTGGGCGCCTTCGCCAACGTCTTCGCCATCGAAAGCTTCATGGACGAGCTGGCGCGTGCTTCCGGCCAGGACCCGCTCGCCCTCCGCCTCCGCCACCTGGAGGACGAACGCGCGGCCGAGGTGCTGCGCCGCGCGGCGGCGGCGATCGGCTGGGACCAGCCCCAGCCCGAGGGCCGTGGGCGCGGCCTGGGCGTCGCCCGCTACAAGGCGACCAAGGCCTATGCCGCCGTCGCGGTCGAGCTTTCCCTCGGCGCCGACGCCGGGATCCGAGTGCACCGCGCGGCGATCGCCAGCGACGCCGGCCAGATCGTCGATCCCGACGCGCTGCACGCCCAGCTCGAGGGCGGCTTCCTGCAATCGATGAGCTGGAGCTTGCACGAAGAGGTTCGTTTCGACCGCGAGGGCGTCACCAGCCGGGATTGGGAGAGCTATCCGATACTGGCCTTCGCCGAGGTGCCGGAGGTCGAGACCATCCTGATCGACCGCCCCGGCCAGCCCTATCTCGGCGCCGGCGAGGGCTCCAGCGTGCCGACGGCGGCGGCGATCGCCAACGCCGTTTTCGAGGCCACCGGTGTCCGCGCCCGCCGCCTGCCGATGACCCCCGAGAACCTCCGCGCCGCCGCCGAGAATTGAGCCTCGGCCAGCTTGCGCGCTTCCGCCCGCCCGTCTAGGTTGCCGGCGCCAAATTACGTCGAATCGTGGGAGAGAGACACACATGGCCGAAGCCGGAGGCATCGCCGCCGAGAGGTTGCGACAGTTCATCGAACGGGTGGAGCGCCTGGAGGAAGAGCGCGGGGCGCTCGGCGCCGATATCCGCGAGGTCTATTCGGAAGCAAAGGCCGTCGGCTTCAAGCCCAAGATCATGCGCCGGATCGTCAAGCTCCGCCAAATGGACGGCGACGAGGTGAAGGAGCAGGAAAGCCTCCTCGAGGTCTACAAACACGCCCTCGGAATGGAATGAGATGACGAGGGAAATCAACACGGTCGCGGTCATGGGCGCCGGCACCATGGGGAGCGGCATCGCCGCGCACTGCGCCTCGAAGGGCCTCGACGTCCTGCTGCTCGACATGGCGAGCGCCGAAGGCGAGCGGAACGCCGTCGCGGCGGGCGCCAAGGCGCGGATGCTGGAAGGCCGCGCGCCACTGTTGGACGAGGCGGCGGAAGCGGCGCGGATCACCGTCGGCAACTTCGAGGACGACATGGGCCGGGTGGGCGAGGTCGATCTCGTCATCGAGGCGATCATCGAGGACCTGGGCGCCAAGCGGGCGCTCTTCGAAAAGCTGGAGGCCGTGCGGCGCGAGGGCTCGATCCTCGCCACCAACACCAGCGGCATTCCCTTGCGCGATATCGCCGCCGGCATGCCGGAGCGGCTGCGCCGCGATGTCGCCGTCATTCACTTCTTCAATCCGGTCAAGGTCATGCGGCTGGTGGAACTGGTTCCCGGCGAAGAGACCAGCGCGGACGTCCTCGACTGCCTGGACCGCTTCCTTTCCGGCCGGCTGGAGAAGGGCGTGGTCCGGGCCAAGGACACGGTCAATTTCATCGCCAACCGGATCGGCTGCTTCTGGATGCTGGCGGGCCTGGCCGAGGGCGAGGCGGCGCTTGCCAAGGGCGTCGACCTCGAAACCATGGACGCGGCGATGAGCGCGCCGGTCGGCGTGCCGGCCACCGGCCTCTTCGGCCTGGTCGATCTGATCGGCCTCGACGTGCTGGGCCTGGTCGCGAGCAACCTGGCGGAGAACCTCCCCACGGGCGATGTCGGCCGGGATTACGTGGCGCTCCCCGCCGATATCCAGGCGATGCTCGATGCCGGCCAGCTCGGCCGCAAGAGCGGCGGCGGCTTCTACCGCATGCGCAAGACCGAGGACGGCGGGCGGCTGCGGGAGGTCTACGACCACCCTGCCCGCGTCTGGCGCGACGGCGGCCAGCCGGCCCTGGCCGAAGCGGAACGGGACCTCGCCGGGCTGCTGTTTTCGACGAGCGCGATCGGCCACTATGCCTGGAAGGTGATGGGCGGCACGCTGCTTTATGCCGCCGGCCTGGTGCCGGAAATTTCCGACGACATCGTCGGCATCGACCGAGCCATGCGCTGGGGCTTCGCCTGGAAACAGGGGCCGTTCCAGATGCTGGACAGCCTCGGCCCGGCCGAGGTCGCGGCGCGCCTGGAGGCCGAGGGCCGGCCCCCGCCGGCCATGATGAAGGTCCTGCGGGACTCGGGCTCGGAAAGCTTCTATCGTGGCGATGGTAGCGAATACCTCGGCGCGGACGGGGTCTACCACCGAGTGGCCTGACACGCACCGCGACCAGCGGGAGAGCGGGATGCGACGATCGATTTCCATCGCGGCGGTGCTTCTGGTCGGCCTTCTGGCGCCGATTCCGCCGGCCTCGGCCAATGACGAGGCCTCGATCGAACGCTTCTTCGGCCACTATGTCGGACGGACGATCTCGGAGAAGGATCGCGGCAAGGAAGAGCGCGACCAGGAAATCACCATCACGCCCGGCAAGAAGAACGGCTTCACCGTCGAATGGACGACCATCATTCCCCGGGCCGACGGGTCGACCTCGGAGAAGTCTCGCAAGATAAATTTCTGGCCGTCCAAGCGCCAACACATCTACTCCGCCGGCGAGCGGCCGAACTATTTCGGCGGCTGGGTCCCGCTCGATCCGATGAAGGGGGAGCCCTATGTCTGGGCCCATGTGAAGGACACAAAGATGTCCGTCTATTTCATGCACGTGCTCGACGACGGCACCTACGAGATGCAGCGCTACGATCGCGACTTGACCGCCGAGGGAATGCTGGTGAACTTCACCCGCAGCCGCGGCGGCCAACCGATCATGAGCATCAAGGGCGTCCTCGAGCGCCGGAAATAGACGCCGCCAACCCGGCGCGCTTTCCCCGAACGGTCCGGCGATGGCATTCTCCGCGCGAACGAAATTCGCGCAAATGGGAGAGCCCACGCCATGACCCAGTTCGAGGACCTGATCTACGAGGAAGCGGCCGGCGTCGCCACCGTCACCGTCAACCGGCCGGATCGTCTGAACGCCTATCGAATGGGCACCTACCAGGAAGTGATCGAGGCGCTGCTGACCGCCGGCTGGAACCAGGATATCGGCGTCATCGTCCTGCAGGGCGCCGGCCCGCGCGCCTTCGGCATCGGCGGCGACAACGCGGACAAGAAGGACCAGCGGCGCGGGCGCGGCACCATCGGCGTGCCGGTCGAACTGCTGCATGCCGCGATCCGCGACGTGCCGAAGCCCGTGATCGCCAAGGTTCGCGGCTATGCCATCGGCGGCGGCAACGTGATCTGTACCCTCTGCGACCTCACCATCGCCGCCGAGAACGCGATCTTCGGCCAGGTCGGACCCAAGATGGGCTCGGTCGATCCCGGCTTCGGCACCGCCTATCTCGCCCGCGTCGTCGGCGAAAAGAAGGCACGGGAGATGTGGTACCTCTGCCGGCGCTATTCGGCCCACGAGGCGATGGCCATGGGCTTGGTGAACGCGGTGGTGCCGGACGACGAACTCGACGATGAAGTGGCGCGCTGGTGCGCCGAGATCCTGGAGCGGAGCCCGACCGCGATCGCCATCGCCAAGGCCTCCTTCAACGCCGACAGCGAGGCGCTGCGCGGCACCTCGCGTCTCGGGTTCCAGGCGGTCTCGCTCTATTACGACACCGACGAGGCCAAGGAAGGCGGCAACGCCATGCGCGAGAAGCGCGCCCCCGACTTCTTCGCCGCGCGACGGGGCGGCTGAGGCCAATCGATTAAGGTGCCTGGGGGAGCGGGCCAGCCAAACGCGCCGGCGGCTGGCCGGCGACATGAAAGCGGGGGAGCGGGCCGCTGGGGAACCTCCGTCGGCTGGTTCCTTCGCCGGCCGGCATCACCTCAAACCCGGAACTTGTACACCTTCCCCTCGACGCGCTCGACGTCGGGGGGGAAACTGGCGCGTTTGTCGGAAAAATATCGTTCGCGGTGGTCGCCGTCGCGGAGCCGGTTGTAGGTGACGTAGAGGACGCGGCGCGGGCTGTCGGTCAGGTTGGGCTGGGAGCTGTGGGGGGCGTAGGAATCGAAGAAGATCGCGTCGCCCGGCGCGGTCGGCACGGGCATGAATTCGACGTCGCCCATGTTCTCGTCGGTAAGCGGCTCCCACTCGCGCCCGATCAGGCCTCGGTCATGCAGGCCGGCGGCGAGTTCCAGGCAGCCGTTCTCCACCGTCGCCTCGTTGATACAGACAAGCGCGGTGATGAAGATCGGGGCATAGACGCTCCAGCCCGCCTGCTGGTCCTGGTGCGGCTTGAAGCCATCGCCGCCGGGCAGTTTCAGGTTGAACTTATCCTTGTAGAGGACGGACGCCTCGCCGAACAGTTCGTCGACCGCGCCTTTCAACAGCGGGCCATCGAACAGCTCGTGGAACCAGTCGTGATAGGGATAGAAGTTCTCGATCCGCTGCACCATGCGCTGGCCGTCACCCCGCTGGCTGGTCTCCCAATAGACCATCTGCTTGCCCGCCACCTCGGGCAGGGCCTCGACCTCGGCGGCGGCGCGGATCAGCGTCCCGGTCGTCTGGGAATCGAATAAGCCCGGCACGACGACGAAGCCCTGGCCGGAGAAATACTCGAGTTGCTCGTCGTTCAAAACGCGCTTCGCCATGGCTGATGGCCTCCGTTCGTGGGCGCGATCCTGGAGTTAGCCCGATCGACGGCGGATTGCAACGCATCGCGGCGTTTGGTCGCGGAAATCGCAACTTCACTCGGGCGCGGCGATGACGCGTTTGGGCGCGTCGGCCAGGAAGGCCGCCATGCCGTCGGCCATGTCGGCGTAAAAGACCTCGTAGGTCTCCTTGGTCACGTAGCCGACGTGGGGCGAAAGCACGAGATTCGCGACGCGGCGCAAGGTGTGGTCGGCGGGCAGCGGTTCGATATCGTAGACGTCCAGCGCGGCACCGGCGATGGTACCCGCTTCGAGCGCCCGTATCAGCGCCGCCTCGTCGACGATGGGGCCGCGCGAGGTGTTGATCAGGTAGCCAGCGGGACCCAGGGCGGCGAGTTGCTCGGCGCCGATCAGGCCCCGGCTCCGATCGCTCAACACCAAGTGGATGGTGGCGACGTCGGCCGCGGCCAGCAGCGCATCGAAGTCCGCCCGGCGGACACCGACCTCGGCGCAGCGTTCGTCGGTCAGGTTCTGGCTCCAGGCCAAGACGTCCATGCCGAAGGCGAGGCCGACCGCCGCCACCTGGGCGCCCAATCGCCCGAGGCCGATGACGCCCAGGGTCTTGCCCGCGAGATCGAGCCCGATGTGGTCCTGCCAGCCACCCGCCCGCATCACGGCGTCGTTGTCGTGAATTCGGCGCAAGAGCGAGAGGATCAGGCCCCAGGTGAGCTCCGCCGTGGCACTGGGGCCGGCGCCGGTGCCGCAGACCGTAACGCCATGCGCGACCGCCGCGTCGAGGTCGATCGAGGCGTTGCGCCCGCCAGTCGTCACCAGCAGCTTCAGCGCGGGCAACCGCTCGATCAGGCCGCGGGGGAACGGCGTGCGCTCCCGCATGACGCCGATGATGTCGAAGCCCGCCAACCTGGCGGTCAAGCGGTCCAGATCAGCCTCGTGATCGTCTAAGACGGTGATCTCGCAACACCGACCAGTCGGCGAGTCCCAGCGCGACGTTCTGATAGTCGTCCAGCAAGGCGATCCTCGTGGTCATGACTAGTCGTCCTCCTCTTGCACGAGGGACTTGCACGAGGGGACGCGATCTCGTAAACGTCCCTGGAAAGCTCGGGAATGGTCAGAATGCGTTCCAGCGCCGCCCGCATCAGGGCCTGGCGGCCCCCGTCGAACCGCCGCCAGCGGCCGAGCGCGGTCATCAGCCGGGCCGCCACCTGCGGGTTGAGCGGGTCGAGCGCCACCACCCGGTCGGCCAGAAAGGCGTAGCCGCCGCCATCGGCCCCGTGAAAGCGGAGCGGGTTGCCCGCGACGAAGGCGCCGATCAACGCCCTGACCCGGTTCGGGTTGCGGAGCGAAAAGGCCGGATGGCCCAGCAATTCCTCGACCCGGGCGCGCGTGCCGGCGCGCGCCGACATGGCCTGCAGGCCGAACCACTTGTCGATCACCAGCGGGTCGTCGTGCCAGCGCGCGTGAAAATCCTCGAGCGCGGCATCCGCCGTCTCGCCCTCCCGGTCCGAGAACAGCGCCAACGCCGCCATCCGATCGGTCATGTTGTCGGCGCTCGCGTAACGCTCGGCCAGCAGCGCCTCGGCGGCTTCCGCCGGCAGTTGCGCGAGGTAACCGAGCGCCCGGTTGCGCAAGGCGCGCCTACCGACCTGCGGACCGTCGGGACTGTAGGGCGCGTCATCGGCCAAGGAATCGTGCAGTGCCCGAAGTTCGGACCCCAGCGCCCGGGCGACCTCGGCCATCAGCCCCACCCGGGCGGCGTGTGCGCCATCGACGTCGATCACCGCCATCTGCTCGCCCAGATAGCTCTCGGTGGGGAGCGCCAGCAGCTCCGCCCGGAAGGCGTCGTCGAGCCCGTCGTCGGCGAGGCAGGCCGCGAAGGCGTCGATGTAGGCTCGCTCGTCGGCGCCGGCCTTGGCCTCGCCGCTCTCGCCGAACGACCGGGCGCGCGCCAGCAGGACATCGATCGCCAACCGCTGGCCCGCCTCCCAGCGATTGAAGGGATCGGCGTCGTGGCTCATCTGGAAGGCGCGTTGCGAGGAGCCGAGCCCGTCCTGGAGCTTTATCGGCGCGGTGAAGTTCCGGTTGAGGGAGACGAGCGCCGGGTCCGCAACGTCCTCGAAGGTGAAGCGCTGGCTGGCCTGGCGCAGTTCCAGCAACCGGCTGGTGCCGGTGGCCGCCGTCTCGCCTTCCAGGCGAAGCGGCAGGGCCGCGCCGTCCGGGCCGATCAGTCCCACCTCCAGCGGCAGGCGCAACGGCGCCTTCTCCGCCTGGCCCGGCGTCGGCGCCGTGTCCTGACGCAGCGTGACCTCCAGGCACCCGCGCCCGGGATCGTGGTGCGTCTCGACCGTCACTTCCGGCGTGCCGGCCTGGGCGTACCAGAGGTCGAAATCGGAAAGGTCGACTCCGTTGGCGTCGGCCATGGCGGCGACGAAATCGTCGCAAGTGACCGCCTGGCCGTCGTGGCGCTCGAAATAGAGGTCCATGCCCCGACGGAACCCGTCGGCGCCCAGCAGCGTGTGCAGCAGGCGGACCACCTCCGCTCCCTTTGCATACACCGTGGCCGTATAGAAATTGTTGATCTCGATATAGGAGGCGGGCCGCACGGGATGGGCCAGTGGACCCGAATCCTCCGTGAACTGGTGCTGGCGGAGCGCGCGCACGTCCTGGATCCGCTGCACCGGAGCCGAGCGCATGTCGGCGGAGAACTGCTGGTCGCGGAACACCGTCAGCCCTTCCTTCAGGCTCAACTGGAACCAGTCGCGGCAGGTGACCCGGTTGCCGGTCCAGTTGTGGAAATATTCGTGCGCGACGATCGACTGGATGAAGGCGTGGTCCTGGTCGGTCGCGGTCTGGGGATCGGCCAGGACGTACTTGGCGTTGAATACGTTCAGGCTTTTGTTCTCCATCGCCCCCATGTTGAAGTCGGCGATGGCGACGATATTGAAGAGATCGAGATCGTATTCGAGGCCGAAGATCTCCTCGTCCCAGGCCATGGCGCGTTTCAGCGAGTCCATCGCATAGCCGGCCCGGTTTTCGTTGCCGGGATCGACATGGATATGGAGGTCGACGTCGCGGCCGGACGCGGTGCGGAAACGGTCCGAGACACGGCCCAGCCGGCCGGCGACCAGCGCGAAGAGGTAGGCGGGCTTGGGGAAGGGATCGTGCCAGAGCGCTTCGTGCCGGCCGCCGCCGAGGTCGCGGCTCTCCACCAGGTTTCCGTTCGAGAGCAGGACCGGGCAGGATTCGGACTCGGCCCGGATGCGGACCTCGAAAGTGGCCATGACGTCGGGCCGGTCGAGGAAATAAGTGATGCGGCGGAAGCCCTCCGCCTCGCACTGGGTGCAGTAGATTCCGTTCGAGAGATAGAGCCCCTCGAGCTTGGTGTTGGCGACGGGGTCGATCTCGACGACGGTTTCCAGCACGCAGGCCTCCGGCGCCTCGTGCACCGTCAGGCCGTCGGCATCGCGGACATACTCGTCCTCCCCCAGCGGCCGGCCGTCGAGGAGAATCGAGACAAGGCGCAGATCCTCCCCGTCGAGGCGGAGCGGCGAGGGGGACTGGGCCGGATCGCGGGACAAGGTCAGCCGGCCGCGAACCCGCGTCCCTTCCGGCGCCAGCTCGAATTCCAGCGCCACCGCGTCGATTGCCCAGGCGGGCGCCCGATAATCCTCCAGGCGGATTGCCTCCGGCGCCGCGCTCGCCACCTCGCTCATGTCTCGCTCCGGGAATGTTCGAAATCGGGCCCGAGCCTAACACAGGAGTGTGCGGAAGGGCGTCACTTCAGCGCGCCGACCTCTTCATAAAATCGTTTTGCGCCGGCGTGCAGCGGCACGTCGAGGCCATCGAGACTGCTCTCCAGCCGGATCGCGCGGCCTTGGGGGTGGCCGCCGTCGAGCAGGCCGCGGTTCCCCTGGTGCCAAAGCGCCCGGGTGATGGCGTAGACCAGGTCCGCGCCGACGTCGCTGGAGGTGAGCCACTGGGCGCCGACCGCGACGGTGCGCCTGGCCGGGATGCCGGGATAGACGCCGGCGGGAATCGCGAGGGCGCGAAGGAAGCGATTGCGTTCGATCAGCCGGCGGGTCGGCTCGTCGTCGATCGCCAGCAGGTCGATCAGGCCGTCCCGGGCGAGCGCGCTGATCACCGGCACGGGATGGCCGCCGATGACGATCATCGCCTCGACCTTGCCCTGGCGGAGATGCTCCCCCGCCTCCGCCTGCGAGGCAAACTCGCGGATGACGTCGTCCTCGTCGACGCCGTAGGCCTCGAGGATCAGCCGGTTGTGGCTGACCACGCCGCTTTCGGCCGGCCCGTAGGAGACACGGCGGCCGCGCAATTCCGCCGGCGTGGTAATACCGCTGTCGCGACGGACGACGATCTGCACCCCTTCCGCATAAAGATTGGCTATCAGGCGCAGCTTGTCGTTCGGTCCCGAGGCCTCGAAGACGTCGCTCCCCTTGTAGGCCCAGTGCGCGAGATCGGCCTGGCTCAAGCCCGCCTCGACCACGCCACGGGCGATCAGGTCCAGGTTCTGGCGCGCGCCGTCGCTGCTCTGCGCCACCGCGATCAGGCCCGGAACGCCGCAGCTGCCGCCGTCCCCGCACGCCCGCGACCCCGGCGGGCTGGTGATTGCGCTCGCAATCATGCCGCCGATCGGGAAGTAGGTCCCGACCGTCGGTCCGGTGGCGATGCGGAAGAAGTCGGCGGTGTCGGCCCGCGCGGCCCCGGCCGCGAGGCCGAGGGCGAAGAGGAACGCCGTGCCGATTGTCCATAATCCACGCGTCATGGCGGCCCTTATACGCCCACGCAAAAGCGGGTCCAAGTGCCGGAGAGGGGAAATTCCGGTTTTATTTCAAGGCGCCGCAGGCCGCGCGAATTCGCCGGCCCGCTTCTTCCAGGAGGGCGCCGTCGACGGCGAAACAGAGCCGAAAGTGGCCGGGCATGCCATAGGCGCCGCCCGGCACCAGCGCGACCTCCGCCGCCTCCAGCAGATAACGGACCACCGCCTGATCGTCCTCCAGCACCGGGCCGTCCGGCGGGTGCCGGCCGATCAGGCCGCGACAATCGCAGAAGAGATACATCGCGCCGTCGGGCCGCCGGGTCTCGAGTCCATCCATCTGGGCGAGGGCCTGGAAAATGATATCGCGGCGCTCGCCCATGGTCTCCCGGCGCGCCGCCAGCACGTCCTGGGGTCCGGCCAACGCCTCGGCGGCGGCGGCCTGGGCGATGGAGGAGGGGCAGCTGGTCACCTGGCTCTGCACCTTGGTCATGGCGGCGATCAGCGGTGCCGGACCGGCGGCGAACCCGAGGCGCCAGCCGGTCATCGCATAGGCCTTGGAGACCCCGTTGATGATCAGCGTGCGTTTCCGGAGGTCCGGCGCCACCTCGAGGATCGAGACATGCCGCGCGTCGCCGTAGACCAGGTGCTCGTAAATCTCGTCGGCCATGATCCAGACGTCGGGTGCCTCGCGCAGCACCTCGGCGAGCGCCGCCAGTTCGGCGGGCGAATAGACCGCGCCGGTCGGATTGCAGGGCGAGTTGATCACCAGCCATTTGGTCTTCTCGCCAATCGCCGCCGCCAGATCCGACGGCGCCGTCTTGTAGTCCCGCTCCGCCCGGCCCTCGACGAAGACCGGCGTCGCATCGGCGAGCAGCACCTGGTTGGGGTAGCTGATCCAGTAGGGGAGCGGCATCACGATCTCGTCGCCCGGGCCGACGCTCGCGGCGAAGGCGTTGAACATCGCCTGCTTGCCACCGGCGGATGCCATGATCTCGGCCGGCGCGTAGTCGAGCCCCTGGTCGCGCTTCAGCTTGGCGGCGATGGCGGCCAGCAGCTCGCTCGTGCCGGCGACGTTGGTGTAGTGGGTCTGGTCCGCCTCCATGGCGGCGAGCGCCGCGCGCTTGACGTTCTCCGGCGTCGGAAAGTCCGGCTCGCCGACCGTCAGGTCGATGATGTCGCGCCCCTCGGCCTTCAACGCGCGGACATGTTCCGACGCCGAGGTGCTGGCGGAGGGGCGGAAGCGGGTCATCCGCTCGGCGGGGGAAAAGCTCACTGGTTTTGCTCCGTGGACCGAATGGGGTGTCAGGCCTTCATGCCGCGCTCGGGTTCGGCCCGGCCGGCGGGGATGCGGGCATAGTCGAAGCGCTCCAGGTCGATCTCCCGGTAGCCGCCGTCGAGCACCAGTTCGGCCAAAGCGCGGCCGACGGCGGGGGCCTGTTGCAGGCCGTGGCCGGAGAAGCCGGTGGCGATCAGCAGGTTCTCCATCCGCTCCCGCCAGGGCCCAATGATCAGATTGCCGTCGAAGCTGTTGTAGGCGTAGTGCCCGGCCCAGGCGTTGGTCACCTTCACCGCCTCGAAAGCCTTTACCCGGTGCGCGAGGCCGGGCCAGAGGATGTCCTCGAAGACCTCGTGACGGGGCTCGAAGTCGAAGCGGCCGGCGTTCGCGAAGTCCGTGTAACCGCAGATATAGCCGCTTCCCTCCGGCCGGCCGCCGAATCCGGGAAGGTTTCGGAACAGCGGCAGCGGCTCCACCGCCTCGCGGGTCTCGAAGTGGAAGTTGGAGCGGGCGAGCGGCACAACGGGAAGCGACAGGCCAATTTCCGCCGCGATCGCCCCCGACCAGGCGCCGGCGGCGAGGATCACGGTTTTCGCGGCGATTGTCGTGCCGTCGCCGAGCCGCACGCCCCGGGCGGCGCTCGCATCGTGTTCAATCTCCACCACCTCGCCGTGGACGTAGGCGGCACCCAGGCTTCGCGCCTTGGCCCGGAAGCCCATAAGTGCGCCGTGCGGATCGATCCAGCCGTCGTTCGGCGCCAGCACGGCGAGCAGCACGTCCTCGGTGGTGAGCGAGGGGTAGCGCTCGGCCAGCCCCTGGGCATCGAGCACCAGCACCTCGCAGCCCATGCCCCGCTGGACCTCGAGGTTGAGCTCGATGTTCGCCGCTTCCTCGGCGTCGAGCGCCATGAAGAGGTAGCCCTGGCGACGGAAATCGATCGCCGTCTCGACTTCGTCGACCGCCGTCCGCGCCGCGAAGTCGCCGTAGAATTCGTGCCCATAGAGCGACATGGCGATGTTCTCCTCCTGGGAGAACAGAATGCGCACGCCGCCGAAGGAACGCCCGGTGGCGGCGAACTCGTAGCTCGGATCCTTCTCGACCACGATGACATCGAGGCCCGAGTCGCGGGCGAGCAGATGATAGGCGGCGCTGGAGCCGACGACGCCGCCCCCGATGATCACCACGTCGTGGCTTTGGCTCATGCCTTGGTTCCTTCGCACTCCGAGCCGGGCCGAGCTTATAGCAAGGCTCTCCGTTGGCGAGCCTCGTATTGCGTTCGAGCGCCACGCGGGCCGCGCCTATCGTGAAGGGGAGATGTGTCGGGTTCAAGCACCGCGAGAACGAGCAGGCGGGGCGGGCACCCGGGCCGGACCGATGTTCCGATTGTAGCGCACCCGGTTCCTTGGACACAAGTTTGTCTCACGCGGCGGGCCTGATTGAGATCGCGGCGTGCCACGCCTGACGAGCTTGAGCGGGGCTCAGGTAGCCGTTCTTTTCGACGATCCACTGGGCATTGTAGAGTTCGACGAAGTCGCGGACGGCGTCCCGCAGCTCCGCGATGTTGCGGTAGATGCGACCATGGATGATCTGTTCCTTCAGCGTGCGATTGAACCGCTCGGCGACGCCGTTGGTCTGGGGCTCGGCGACGAAGGCGTAGGACGGCTGGATGCCCCAGAACTTGATCTGGTTGGTGAAGTGGTCCGACAGATACTGGGAGCCGTGATCCATCCGCAAGGCCAGCCCCCGAGCCGCGCCGGCCGCGGTCGAGCCATACAGCCCGGCAAGCCCCATGGAGATCGGCTGCAGGGCGGCGAAGCGGTCGCCGCGCTTGCAGACATGCCAGCCGACACACTCGGCGTTCCAATGCTCGACGGCGGTGAAGATCCAGCCCCAGCCGTCGTCCACCGTGAACACCCGAACGCCATCGGTGCCCCACATGAGGTTCGGGGCATGAGTGATGATCTCACCGTCATGGGGATTGCCGCCACGGCGGCGGCAGCGATGGGGCGAGAGCAGATTGTTCTCGCGCATCAGGCGGAGCACCCGCTTGCGGGCAACCCGGATGTCGCGACAGACCCGAAGCCGAGCCCAGACCTTGCGGTAGCCCTCGCCCTCCCAGGGCGATGCCTCCAGGTCGGCTTCGATCGCCACCAGCAGCGCCTGGTCCGAGATCGCGGGCTTCGGTCCCCGACGCTTTGCCGGCGGCTGCTCGGCGTGCTGGCCGGAGGTCATGGCGTAGAACGAGGAGCGGGCCATGCCCCAGGCGGCGCAGACCCGCCGCAGGCCGTAGGCCAGACCCGTGCCGGGCGAGGTGGCGGCACTCATCGCCGCGACCTCCGCCGCCCCAAAGGGCCGAAGGTCTCCGTCTTGGCCTCCAGCAGTTCCACCTGCATGGTCAACTCTCCGATCCGCTTCATGGCGCTATCCAGTTCCGCCTGCACCGGATCGCCCTTGCGTTGCTTGAGCGAGGCGTCGATCCCGCCGATCGCTTTCTCACGCCACTGCTCGAGCCGGAAGATCTCTACGCCCAACTGGCGCGACAGAAGTTGCACCGGCTCGTCACGCAAAAGCCGCGGAACGACCTCACGCTTGCGCGCCACCGTCCATCGCTGGCCAAGTCCCAGCGGGCCTGCCGGCAAAGCCTGGCCTGGGGAAAACGTGGACGAGCCAAGCTCGCCCGCATTTACCACAGGCCCATCAACAGCAACTTTCTTCTCAAAATTATCGGCCATGTTCCGGTCCTCCTTGGACACTTCGATTAAGCCAATTCTGTGTCCAAGGAAACCGGGTCCGACTCACGGTGATGGTTCCTTCCAGTATACGCCCGGTGCCGACTTCGTCGTATCGGACAGTTTCCGGTACCGCGCCAACGATGGTACGAGCGACGGCAACGTCGCGACCGTCACCCTGGCCGCCACGGACAGCGACGGTGACGGCCTCGCGGACTTCATCGAAGACGAGATCGGCAGTTCCAGCAACAGTAGTGACACCGATGGAGACGGGGCGAGCGATCTCGAGGAGTACCTCGCCGGCAGCGATCCGACGCGAGACGAGAGCAATACCCCGCCTGACACGGTTTCGGACGGTTACGTGGTTTCTTCGCGGAAAACGCTATCGGTGAACGCCGATGCCGGGGTTTTGAGCAACGACATCGATGCCGATGGCGATACACTGACCGCGAAGCTGGTCTCGAGTCCGGCGGGAACACTCACGCTCTTCGCGGATGGCTCGTTTCAGTATACGCCCGCTCCAGACTTCATCCTGACCGACAGTTTTCAGTACAAGAGCAACGATGGTCAAAGCGACGGCGATGTCGCGACCGCCACCTTGGCCGCCGCGGACAGCGACGGTGACGGCCTCGCGGACTTCATCGAAGACGAAATCGGCAGTTCCAACAACAGTAGCGATACCGACGGAGACGGGGTGAGCGACCTGGCGGAATATCTTTCCGGGAGAGACCCGACGATAAACGAGGGGGCGATAATCATCATAATTCTTCAGTCGGTGTTGAAATGAACGTCTGAAGGTCTGGTGCTCGAGGCGTGCGCGGGAACCATTGGACATGAATTTGAAACTCATGCGTGGAAGTTTGATTGAGTCGGACCCGATTTCCTTGGACACAGAATTGGCTTAATCGAAGTGTCCAAGGAGGACCGGAACATGGCCGATAATTTTGAGAAGAAAGTTGCTGTTGATGGGCCTGTGGTAAATGCGGGCGAGCTTGGCTCGTCCACGTTTTCCCCAGGCCAGGCTTTGCCGGCAGGCCCGCTGGGACTTGGCCAGCGATGGACGGTGGCGCGCAAGCGTGAGGTCGTTCCGCGGCTTTTGCGTGACGAGCCGGTGCAACTTCTGTCGCGCCAGTTGGGCGTAGAGATCTTCCGGCTCGAGCAGTGGCGTGAGAAAGCGATCGGCGGGATCGACGCCTCGCTCAAGCAACGCAAGGGCGATCCGGTGCAGGCGGAACTGGATAGCGCCATGAAGCGGATCGGAGAGTTGACCATGCAGGTGGAACTGCTGGAGGCCAAGACGGAGACCTTCGGCCCTTTGGGGCGGCGGAGGTCGCGGCGATGAGTGCCGCCACCTCGCCCGGCACGGGTCTGGCCTACGGCCTGCGGCGGGTCTGCGCCGCCTGGGGCATGGCCCGCTCCTCGTTCTACGCCATGACCTCCGGCCAGCACGCCGAGCAGCCGCCGGCAAAGCGTCGGGGACCGAAGCCCGCGATCTCGGACCAGGCGCTGCTGGTGGCGATCGAAGCCGACCTGGAGGCATCGCCCTGGGAGGGCGAGGGCTACCGCAAGGTCTGGGCTCGGCTTCGGGTCTGTCGCGACATCCGGGTTGCCCGCAAGCGGGTGCTCCGCCTGATGCGCGAGAACAATCTGCTCTCGCCCCATCGCTGCCGCCGCCGTGGCGGCAATCCCCATGACGGTGAGATCATCACTCATGCCCCGAACCTCATGTGGGGCACCGATGGCGTTCGGGTGTTCACGGTGGACGACGGCTGGGGCTGGATCTTCACCGCCGTCGAGCATTGGAACGCCGAGTGTGTCGGCTGGCATGTCTGCAAGCGCGGCGACCGCTTCGCCGCCCTGCAGCCGATCTCCATGGGGCTTGCCGGGCTGTATGGCTCGACCGCGGCCGGCGCGGCTCGGGGGCTGGCCTTGCGGATGGATCACGGCTCCCAGTATCTGTCGGACCACTTCACCAACCAGATCAAGTTCTGGGGCATCCAGCCGTCCTACGCCTTCGTCGCCGAGCCCCAGACCAACGGCGTCGCCGAGCGGTTCAATCGCACGCTGAAGGAACAGATCATCCATGGTCGCATCTACCGCAACATCGCGGAGCTGCGGGACGCCGTCCGCGACTTCGTCGAACTCTACAATGCCCAGTGGATCGTCGAAAAGAACGGCTACCTGAGCCCCGCTCAAGCTCGTCAGGCGTGGCACGCCGCGATCTCAATCAGGCCCGCCGCGTGAGACAAACTTGTGTCCAAGGAACCGGGTGCGCTACACGTGGAAGTTTGATATTGCGCTTCTCGTCGCTGCTGGCGTTGGTCGTATTACTGGCGGCCGTCTGGGGCGCGACGGTTACGTGGACCGCGGCGCCAAAGCCCGCTCATGCGGCCGACGACGGTTTGGTTTTGCGAAACGATGCGAACTGTACCGTTTGCCACGATAAGGTCGACGGTCCCGAACTTCTGAAGATCGGCGGTACCAAGCACGGCACCCTCGCCGACAGCCGCACGCCGACTTGCATCTCTTGCCACGGCGACAGCGCGGCTCACGAGGCCGATCCTATCAATAACGCACCGGATATGATTTTCGGCGGCCGAGCGACGATGCCGGCACATGCCCGCGGCGACACCTGCCTCGCGTGCCATTCCGGTCGCGAGCGGATGTTCTGGTCGTCGGGCACGCATGCCGCCCGCGATCTCGCATGCGAATCCTGTCACCGGATCCACACCGACCGTGACGCGGTCACGGCCAGGCGCACGCAGTCGGCGGTATGCTTCACTTGCCATAAGACGCAGCGGGCGCAGTCGATGAAACCGTCGCGACATCCGATCCGCGAGGGCCAGGTCGCCTGCTCGGATTGCCACAATCCGCCCGGCTCCCCCGGTCACGCGAGCCTCTCTCGCGATACTGTCAACGACACCTGCTTCATGTGCCACGCCGAGAAACGAGGGCCCTTCATATGGAACCATCAGCCGGTCACGGAGGACTGTTCCATTTGCCACGAGCCCCACGGCACGGTGACGGCGAACTTGTTCAGATGGCGCGTGCCGTTCCTGTGTCAGAGCTGTCACGAAGAGGTGAATCACCAGGGGCGAATTCCCCGGGTCGGCGCAAGGGGAACGGGCGGCGTGCTCGGCGGCGCGAACGTTCTCATGGCGCGCGGTTGCCAGAACTGCCACGGCAACATCCACGGCGGTAACAATCCGGTGAACCACCCTGGAGCCCGAAGCTTCCAGCGGTAATCATCGAGAGCGTGCCGAGACGAGGGAGAAGAGCAATGACGACGACGTTGGCGCGTCGGCTGCTTCCGGCCGTTTCGTTGTTCGCCATGACGGTTTCCAACGCCGTCGCGCAGACCGCTTCCGACACGCTGGAGGAGCTGACGACGCCCGTCAGCCATGTACAAGTCGGGGCGATCGGCGCCATCGGCGATGCGGACAGAATCGATATCTACGACGTTCGCCACGGCGGGGATCTGGCGCCACGCCTGAGCGGCCGTTACGTTTCACGGGACGATCGAACGGGAACCTGGATCCGTGTCGAAGGCAACAACCTCGGCCTTGGAAGCCGGGACGTAGCTCTCGAATACGAGCGACAGGGGGGCTGGAAGGCTTGGTTGAACTACAGCCAGATTACCCGCTCCGATCCTCTCGACATTTCCACCGGGCTGACGGGTATCGGCGGCGGGCGTCAGTTCGTCGCCGGCGCGCCGTTGCGGCTGGTCGACCTGGAGACGGAGCGTTATCGCGGCGAGCTCGGCTTCACGAAACAGCTGAATGACCAGATCGGCCTTCGAGCCACCTACCGTGTGGAATATAAGGAAGGGGATCGAAATTTCGGCGTCTATGACGACGGCAGCGAACTTTTCTTTCTCACCGAACCGATCGACTACTGGCACCAGGAGATGGATGCGGCGCTGAACTACGTGACCAAACGATTGCAGCTGTCGGGCGGCATTCGGATGTCCCTGTTCGACAACAATCATACGACCCTTGTCAACGATACGCCCAACCCCACGCTCTCGCTACCGCCAGACAACCGTGCGTATAAGGCCTTTATTGAAGGTGCCTACAGATTCACGCCAAAGACCCAACGTACCTTCAAGTTTTCCTATAACCGGATGGAACAGAGCGGGGAGTTTTTGACGGCGCCGACGTTTGGCGGCAATACCGAGACGGCGCTGGATGGCGAGGTGCACAACTATTTTGGCCAGCTTTCCTTATCGTCGCGGCCGATACGAGACCTGACGCTGCGAGGAAAATTGCGTCATGATCGCCGCGACGACAATACCTCGGTCGACCAGTACATCGACCCGCAGGCGAACTCCAACGGCTCCAACGTTCCGTTCAGCCGCGACACACTCACCGTCGACGGCGAGGCGGGCTACAAACTCGCGCATAAACTCCGGCTAATCGGCACCGTTCGTTATGAAGACCGGCACAGGGAGTCACCGCCGATCCGTCAGTTGAGCTGGCGCGAGAATACCGAGGAAATTACGGGTGGCCTACGACTGAAGAAGGGCTTCACGCCTGGCTTGAATGCCGAGTTGGGTTACAGCTACTCCCAACGGGATGGCGGTAATTTCCTGACGAGGGGTCGTGGCGGAAATCAGGTTGCACCCAAAAGCTGGTCGGACCGCGAGCGGCATAAGGTACAATTTCTCGCCGATTGGACGCCGAGTGACGATTTCTCCCTGCAGGCCCGTGTCGACGGCATGTTCGATTCCCATGGCGGACTTCCACTGGGCGCACGCGACGGCCGTATCCTCAACGCCGCGCTCGATGCGAGCTACCGCTTGTCGCGTGACTGGAGCGCGACCGGTTGGGTGTCCAGCAACGAAATCGCCAGGAACCAGGCGCAGACGGACGGCCTACAAATATGGGACGCGGATTTGGCAACGGTGGGCTATGCGGTCGGCTTCGGTGTTCGTGGGTCGCCGCGGGAGGATCTATTGCTCGGCGCCAACATACGGTACTCCCAGGACATGAACGAGTACGAGCTGGATACGAGGACGCGACCCGCCGTGGCGGATTTGCCGAACGTCACGTACCAGCGGTTTGATTTGGGCCTTTGGGCCAATTACAAAGTGGGTGATGGTGGCAGCGTAAGGGCTGGTTACGGCTTTACTTATGAAAAACTCGACGATTTCGCATAAGATATGTGGAGTTTTCACTATGCTTGGTGAATCAATAGGACCGCTCATTTCATAGGTATTGGTTTTCACTATGCTTGGTGAATCAATCAAAAAATTTATATTGGTGTACATCAATCTACCGGGCATGGATTGTGGCGGATGGTTTATTCGCTTCGATTTAAATGAAGATTGACGTAAATGAAGTCGAATGTCCGTTTCCGTTGAGCGGTATCGGGCGCCCGCGGACGCGAGGTGGTGGCATGCCGCGCGGTGGGGCGCGGACGTCCGATTGGGGACACTGGTTTCCGATTTCCTCGGACCTTGCGACTTTCGGCGCCCGGTGCCCGCCGTCGCGATCGGGCGAGGCCTTGCACCAGAGCGACCGGCGCGATGCAATGGTGGCGAACAGCGGGTGAATGGAGGCGGACATGCATGATCTGTCGGGCCGGGTGGTCTTGGTGACGGGGGGCGCGGTCGGCATCGGGCGGGGAATCGCGCTGGCGCTCGCCGCCTGGGGCGCGGACGCGGCGATCCTCGATCTGGATGCCGACGCGGCCGGCGAAACGGTGGCGGCGATCGAGGCCAGGGGCCGGCGCGCCGTCCATGTCGCGGCCGACGTCGCTGACAGGGCGGACTTCGCCTCGGCGCACGAAGCGGCGGTAGCCGCGCTCGGGCCGATCGATATTTTGGTGAACAACGCCGGCATCCTCAGGATTGCCGCGCTGTTGGAGATGGAGGCGGGCGAATGGCGTCGCCAATTCGCGGTCAACGTCGATGGCGTGCTACACGGGGCGCAGATCGTCGGACCGTCGATGCTGGACCGTGGAAAGGGCGCCATCGTCAACATGGCCTCCTGGATCGGCAAGAGCGCGATGCGGGACTACGGCGGCTACGCGGCGACCAAGGCGGCGGTGTTTTCCTTGACCCGATCGCTCGCCGCCGAACTGGGCCCGGGCGTCCGGGGGAACGCGATCTGTCCCGGCACCATCGTCGAAACGCGCATGCGGGAGGCCGCGGAGCAGGAGAACGCGCGCCGCGCCATCGCGCCCGCCGAGGAGCGGTGCGCCACGCTCCCGCTCGGCCGTCCGGGGTTGCCGGACGACATCGCCCGCGTCGCCGCCTTCCTCGCTTCAGACGATTCCGCCTACATGACCGGCCAGGCGATCAACGTCACCGGCGGCCTCTGGATGACGTAGCCTCGCCCGCCGCCTGGGCGACGGTCAGCAGTTCGCCCAAGGCGTGGTATCGTCGGGGGTCGAGGCCGCTCAGCTCCTCGATCCGCTCGAAACGGGCGTAGATCGTGTTGGGATGCACCCTCAGTCGCTTCGCCGTCTTCAGCACGTTCATATCGCAGTCGGCATAGGCGTCGAGAGTCCGGGTGAAACTGCGGTCGGCTTCCAGATACGGCCCGGCCCAGTCGGGAAGTAGCGGGCGCAGCTCGCGCTCGGCCACGCGGACGAGGACGCGGCGGAGCGGGATGGCGGCGAAGGCGGCCACCCGGTGGCGGTCGTCGGCGAGCGAGAGGGCGAGTTCCGCCTGGGCCAACGCCGCGGGGATACGCGCCGTGGCGACCACGTCGGCGCTGAGCCCGATGTGGACGATCGGGCCGATCACGCCGAGCGCGTCGGCCGCCCGGCTGGCGAGCGGGACGCCCTTCCGGGTGTAGCCCGAAAGGCGGCGGACGTCGGCGATCACGAAGACGACCCGTCCCTCGCGCACGCCCAGTACGCGCCGGGGCGAGACCTCGGCGAGGCAATCGTCGAGGGCGTCGGCGAAGCGCCCGGCGCGGGCGGGGTTATGCATTTCCACCGGCTGGCGCGGCCGGGCGAGGCCGACGACGAAGGCCTGGTGGCCGGCGAGGAAGCCCGCCTCGCGCAACAGGCCGCTCACCCGGGGATCGGACTCGTCGTAGCCGTCCAAGAGAATGCGCAACAGCTCCGCCCGCCGGTCGCCGGCCGATTCCGCCGCCCGCCGGATCTCCTCCAGATAGGCGCCGGCGAACAGCGTGCTGACGACATGGACATATTCCAGGACGACGTCCGTCAGGGCGGCATCGACCTCGCCCGCCTCGCGCAGCCAGCCGAGAAGGAATTTCTGCGCCACGCGGAAGCCGTGCAACATCGCTTCCAGGGGAAAGCGCGCCGCCGCCCGGCGCCGCCCCGCCCGGCGCGCGAAATCGAGGGCATCCATCTCGCCGCCCTCCAGCAGGCGAACGAATTCCTCCGTCAGCAACGCCGCCTCGGTTCCCAGATCCTCCCGCGCCTCGGCGTTGCGGGACTGGCGAAAGGCCGGAATCTCCGCTTGGATCAAGGCCGCCAGACGCCCGGCGGCACCGTTTTCCCCGGCCCGCAAACGATCGATCACGCGCCCGATCGGGATCGTCGCGCACACCGCCGCCGCCGCGAGGGAGAGGGTTCGAACGGGATCGTCAGTCATGCCCGAAAAGCCCTAATTGGTGATAGTCTCCAATATTGGAGCGTAAAATTTCACTAAATTCGCCCTAATGTCTAGCAATTCTCTCCGTTATCGTGCCCTTGTCGTCGCGAAGCCCGGTCGCCCCTCGACCGGCCACGACGAGTGGAGGATCAAACAATGGCAAAATATCTTTTCGTCTATCACGGCGGCTCGAAGCCGGCCTCGGAGGAGGCGATGAAGGAGATGATGGACAAGTGGGGCGCCTGGATGGGCTCGCTCGGCGCCGCCCTGGTCGACGGCGGCAATCCCGTCGGCCAGAGTTTAACGGTCCAGAGCGGCGGTGCCCTGGTCGAGGGCGGCGGCGCCAACCCGGCCTCTGGCTACAGCCTGATCGAGGCCGCCAGCATCGAGGACGCGCATGGCAAGGCGAAGGGCTGTCCGCACCTGGCGGGCGGCGGTACCATCGAGATCGCCGAAGCCATCGACATGTAGGCGCCATGGCGCATGACCCGGTCCTGGCGACACGATTCCGCGACGCCCTCGGACCGCGCGAGGGCGTCGCCGAAAAGCGGATGATGGGTGGGGTCTGCTTTTTGTTGAACGGCAACATGATCGGCGGCGCCGATCGCACCAAGACGGGACAGGGCCGCTTCCTCTTCCGCGTCGGCAAGGAGAACGACGAGGCGGCGCTGGCCCGCCCGGGCGCCACCGGGATGGTGCAGGGTGGACGACGGATGCGCGGCTTCGTCTTCGTGGCGGAGGACGATTGCGACGATGCGATGCTTCGCGACTGGGTCGCCTTCGCCCTCGAATTCGTCGCCACCCTTCCGCCCAAGTGACGGCCATGGACGACTGGCAGTTCCCGTCCGCGGCGCTCGCCTTCCTCGCGGCGCTCCAGACCAACAACCAGCGCGACTGGTTCGCCGCCAACAAGCGGACCTACGAGACGGCGATCAAACGGCCGGCGGCCGAATTCGCCAGCCACACGTGTCGGGCGCTCGCCGATCTCACGGGCCGCCCGCACCGGGAGAAGATCTTCCGCGTCCACCGCGACGTCCGATTCCCGGCCGACAAGACGCCCTACAACACCCACGTCCACATCGCCTTCATGCCAGAAGGGCAGGCAGTCGCCGCCGGCGTCGAAACGCGTGCCCGCCGGCGTCCCCGCCGACTACGCCGGGGCCACGCTACTCAGGCGCAAGAGCCTCACCGCCCGGATCGACCACCCCGAGCCCGCGGGCGCCACCCGTCCCGGTTTGATCGCGGACTGCGTCGCGAGCTTCAAACGCCTGAAGCGGCTTCACGACCGGCTGGCGGCGGCGAGCCGAGGCCCGTGCTCAAAGTTCCAGATCGACCACCACGGGCGCGTGGTCGCTGGTCTTGGCCCAGCCACGGGCGGCCTTGTGGACGCGGGCATCCGCGATGCCGTCGGCCAAGGCCGGCGTCACCCAGACGTGGTCGAGGCGGCGGCCGCGGTTGGCGGCTTGCCAGTCGCGGGCTCTGTAGCTCCACCAGCTGTAGAGCGGCTCCTCGGGCGGAATGACATGGCGGACGGCGTCGACCCAGTCGTGGCTCGCCCGCCAGCGGTCCATGTGCTCGACCTCGATCGGAGTGTGGCTCACCACCTTCAAAAGCTGCTTGTGGTTCCAGACGTCGGTCTCCAGCGGGGCGACGTTCAAATCGCCCACCAGGACGAAGCGGTTGGCCTTGCGCTTGCGGCGGCGGAACCAATCGGTCACCTCGGTCATGAACTGGAGCTTGTGGCGGAACTTGTCGTTGGCCTCCGGGTCCGGCACGTCGCCGCCGGCGGGGACGTAGAAGTTGTGCAGCTCGATGCCGCCGACCCGGCAGTGCAGGTGGCGGGCATCCTCGATCTCGCACCAGCGGCGCTTCTCGATCTTTTCCAGCGGCAGCTCGGCCGAGAAGATGGCGACGCCGTGATAGGACTTCTGGCCGAAAATCGCCTGGTGGGCGAAGCCCATTTTGCGCAAGTCGCCGAGCGGGAACTGATCGTCGGCGACCTTGGTCTCCTGCAGGCAGAGGAGGTCCGGCGCCGCCTCGGCGACGAAACGCTCGACCACGTCCATGTGGGAGCGGACCGAGTTGATGTTCCAGGTCGCGACTCTAAGCCTCGCCATCGGCCGCCGCCTCAGGCCGCGTAGGTCACGGTGAGCGTGCCGACGCCCTCGACGCCCCCCGACAAGGTATCGCCGGGGCCGACGGCGGCCACGCCCTCGGGCGTGCCGGTGTAGATCAAATCGCCAGGCGCCAGTTCGAACAGGGCCGAGAGATGCGCGACCGTCTCCGCCACGTCCCAGATCAGGTGGCCGAGGTCGCTTTCCTGGCGCGGCGCGCCATTGACCTCGAGCCAGATCCGGCCGGTGGCGGGGTGGCCGATCTCGGATGCCGGGTGGAGCGCGCCGATCGGCGCCGAACAATCGAAGGCCTTGCCCGAATCCCAAGGGCGCCGGGTGTCCTTGGCCACCTGTTGCAGGTCGCGCCGGGTCATGTCGAGGCCAACGGCGTAGCCCCAGACATGCTCCAGCGCGCGCGCCACCGGAATGTCGACGCCGCCCTCGCCGATCGCGGCCACAAGCTCGATCTCGTGATGCAGGTCGGCGGTGGCGCTGGGAAAGGGGAGGGTGTCACCGTCGAAAACCACGGCGTCGGACGGCTTGGTGAAGAAGAACGGCGGCTCGCGGTCCGGGTCCGAACCCATCTCGCGGGCGTGCGCGGCGTAGTTGCGGCCGACGCAGTAGATGCGGTGGATGGGAAAGCGGTCTTCACCACCGGCAACCGGTACCGTGGCCGGTTTCGGTTGGGGGATCACGAGGCTCATGGGAACTCCTGCGGCGGGATGTTTCGGTCCGCGCTGACATAGCCCAAACCCGTCCAAAACCAAAGAGACGCGTGCCCGGACCCCGCGCTTCGGCCCGTGATGCCTGAATCAATACAGGTGAAAACTCAAGCCCGTGAGTCCGATGGGCCAGCGGCCGGTTTCGAACAGGCGGAACTTGAGGGCGAAGGGATGCTCGTCCTCGACCTCGGCGGCGAGCACCAGGGCGGCTTGATGCACGGCCTGGGCGGCCGCGCCCGCGGCGGCGCGGATCAACTCCTCGTCGATCACGCCCTCGCGCGCCGCCGCGACCTCGGCGCCGAGGCGGATCGCATCCGCCGCCCGGCTGGCGACATGGGCCAGCGCCACCTCGAGCTGGGCTTCGCCGATACGCTCGGCGGCGTCCATCATCAGGGCCGCGCGCAGGCCCTCCTCCGCCTCCCACCAGGGGCTGTTCCAGTCGACGCTGAGGGCGGCATCGCCCGCCTCCTCCCAGTCGGCGATCGGCACCACGGCACAATCGGGAAAGCCGAGCTCGGCGAGATAGGCCCCGGTCCACTCGATCTCGTCCTCGTCCAGCTCGTTACCCAGGTTCTGGAACCAGCCGAGGTCCCCGACCAGGCGGGCGAAGCGGGCGAGCGCGCGGAGCCCCGGATAGTCGTCGAGGTCGAGCTCCAGCTCCTCCTCGAGGGCGTCGTCGTCGGTCGAATCCGCGAAGGGAACGTCGCTCATGCGTTGCCGCGCGCCTCGCGCCAGAGGCCGAGGGCGCGCTGCACCGGCCGGTCGGAGAAGCTGAAGAGCACCGCGTCCGCCGCCGCCTCGTGCGCGTGGCGGGCCCAGGCGGGAACGACGAAAGTATCGCGCGGGCCCCAGTCCAGCACTTCCTCGCCGACCCGGGTCCGGCCCCGGCCCTCGATGACGGAGAACACCTGGCCCTCGGTCGCTCGGTAGTCCTGACCGGCGAAGTCCTTGGGCAGCAGTTGCATGTAGGTGCCCATGGTGGCGATCGCCGGTCCGCCGGTCGTCGGATTGACGTAGGCGAGTTTCAGTCCATGGCAGGGATCCCATTCCTCGGCCCGGCGCATGGCCTCCAGCGCCTCCCGCGTACGTTCGTAGGGATAGTGGAACAGGGGCGAGATCGGGCGGGCCGCGGGCTCGTGGTCGACCGGCAGCAGACCGACACCGTAACGGGCGAGCGAGTCGCCGGCCGGCCGGCTCTCGCCCTGGGCATCGTCGGCATGGCTTTCGGCGAAGGTGGTCCGGAACAGGCCGACGATCGGGATATCGAGGCCATCGAGCCAGACCATGGGGCAATCGCTTTCGTTGCCGTGGTCGTGCCACGACCAGGTCGGCGTGATCACGAAGTCGCCCGGCGCCATGTAGGCCCGCTCGCCCTCGACGGCGGTGTAGGCACCCTCTCCCTCGATGACGAAGCGGAGCGCGCTTTGCGTGTGGCGGTGCGCGGGGGCGATTTCGCCCGGCAGGATCAACTGCATGCCGGCATAGAGCGTGTCGGTCGCCATGGACGTGCCGGCGAGGCCCGGGTTCTCCAACACCAGGACGCGGCGTTCCGCCTCCTTGGCGCTGATCAGGCCGCCCGATTCCAGGATATCGTCGCGGATCTCATCATAGCGCCAGACCACGGGGCGCGCGCCCGGCGCCGGCTCGCGCGCCACCAGCCTGTGCATGACCTCCCAAAGCGGCGCCATGTGCCGGGTGGCGATGCGGTCGTAGAATGCCTGGCGCGCCTCGCTTATCCCGGCCGCGCCCATCATTCGGCCGCCCGCGCGGGCGTCTCCGGGGCGTCGAGGCCCTGGCGGCGGCGGACATGGGCTCGGATCGCCACGTCGAAGGCGGCGAAGACCCCTTTGTGCAAGGGCGTTTCCAGCGGCTTCCATTCGCAATGCCACTGCACCCCCAGGACGAAGCCGGGCGCCGTCGGCGCCGAGACCGCCTCGATCGTGCCGTCCTCGGCCAGGCCGTCCACTTGCAGCACATCGGCCAGGCGATCGATGCCCTGGGCGTGCAGGGAGTTGACCATCACCTCTTCCGCCCCGGCGATGGCGGCCATCAGGCTGCCGGGAGTGAGCGCCAGGCGGTGGCGCGGCGCCATGGCGACCTCGCGCACCTTGGAGCGGTCGCGGCGATGGTCGAGCCGGCCCGGGACATCGTGCAGGAAGGTGTGCAGGCTGCCACCGAAGGCGACGTTCATCTCCTGGAGGCCCCGGCAGATGCCCAAGAGCGGCACGCCGCGGCGCAACGCGCCCTGGGCCAGGGCAATCGCGGTGCCGTCGCGCATCGGGTCCCGCTCGCTGCCGTCGTCGGGATGGACGACCTGGTCGTAGCGATGCGGCTCGACGTTGGCGGCGCCGCCGGTCAGCACCACGCCATCCAGATGGTCGAGCCAGCCCTCGGCCCCGAACGCGTCGCCCAAGGCGGGCAGCGCCACCGGCACGCCGCTGGTCGCGCGCGTGACGGCTTGCACGTTGTTGTTGCCCACCAAATGGCGGGGATACTCGTCGCTTCCGTAATTGGCGATAATCCCGACCAGCGGCCGAATCGCGTCCCGATGCATGCTCAAACCCGTCCAAACCCCGGCCACGCCGGCCGAGGCCGGCAAACAGCGCTACGAATCGTCCAAGTGAGGCCGCATCCTATCCGCCCGCGTCGAACTTGTCATGGCGGCCGGGACTAAGCTTCGATATCGCCGATGATTTGCGCCAGATTCGTGCCCTTTATCATCCGGGCGCCGATATGGGCGCCGAGTTCGCGGTAGGCCTCGAACTGGTCCTCGTCGAAGAACTGGTCGGCCGTGGACTCGTCGGGGAAAGCCTTGTGGGCGCCGGCGTAGCCCCGCGTCTCGATGTCGAGCCCGGGCACCAAGGTGGTCTTGATGAAAATGAGCTTTCCGGGAGGCGTCGACTCGTCGGGGTAGTTGATGGTGCCGACGATGTGGCCCCGTTTGGCGAATTTCCTCCCCATCGGAAAGCCCGGCTCGTCGCGCGGCACCAGAATGTCCGGCTGATTATCCTCGTCGAAAGAGACGGTGACGCCGAAGTCCTCCTTGATCCGGCGCAGCATATTCTGCAGATCACCGAAGCCGAACTCGGGATCGGCGCCGCCGTCGCAGACGATGATCAAGCGCAGCTTGCGCCGGATCAGCTCGTAGCAGGCGAGATTTTCGAAATGGCCGCCATCGCTCAACTCGATGAAGGGTTTGTCCTCACGCAAGCCTCCCTGGCGCATCGTCATACCGAAAATCTCGTACAAGCCGGGCACGAAATGATTAGGACGTCGCCAGCGCCCCTTGCAACGGTTCGGGTGCGGTGCCCAGTAGCCTAGCCTCAGGTTGAGCAGCGCCATCAGCAGCGAGATGGCGCGGTTGCGCGTTAGACCGGTGCCACCGACACCGGTGTTTGGGTTTGCCGCCGCACCGGAAATCGCCATCGCGGTCGCCAGGGTCATGCCGTTGTCCATGTACTTACCGGTGGCCTGCCAGCCGGTGGCGTTGCTACCGCAGTAGACGGCCGAGAGGACGAAGTTATCGCCACCCCGGAACTTGCGCCGCCGATTCGGCGAGTCGATCAGCACGACGTTGGTGTTGATCAGGTGATAGAGCGGGCCCGGCGCCGCGCCGTCGATAGCGTCCGAGAGGCGGAAAGGATCAGCGTCATCTGCCGGGCCGGTGATGTTGTCGCGGGCGCTAGCCGCATTCGGCAGAAACGCCTCCATCAGGCGGTCCCGATAGAATCTATGCAGGGCGATGTAATTCACGTTGACGAAGCGCCCTGTACCCACGGCGAGCACCACCAGTAAGCCGATAATGAAGAGGTCCCATTTCCACACGCTGAATTCGGCGAGCGACACTGCGGCGGAATATGTCGTCAGCAACAGGCCGTATGTCAGCAGGCTGGCACCAATAGGCGCCAGCACACTGTTCGGCAGCCATTGATTGACGCTTTGACCAGCTTTGAAAAAGCTCCAAATCGCTGATCCGAGCCCCAACAACACCGCGATCGGTCCCGAAATCAAGCCGAACTCCGCGACGTCCGTACCTTGGCTCGATCCACCCATGGCGCCGAGCATTTTCTCGACGATCGGTATCGAGCCGACGACGACAAATATCGCCATCACGGTCAGGATCCATCCCGCCGAAATCTCAAAAAGCCGCCGCAGATGATAGCGTCGCTTGAACCAGCGAAAGAATCGTAAGGCCCTACGGTAATGTCGCGCGGTCCAGCGGTAAAAATATAAGGTCCAGTCTTGGCGCCGCAAAGCCCAGCGGTAGAAACGCAAGGCCCAGCCGTAACGTTGCAAGAACTTGCGGCCTTGATATTTGGCGACATACTGTCGCCCCTTGCCGGTGAACAGAGAGTAAACGACGCATGCGACGATGAAAACGATCAGCATGACCCCGGCAAGGAAAAGCAAGGCCACGAACAAGAACTCTCGACGCGGTAGCTCGCCTTTCGGCGGCGCGGCCCAGGCCATCGCGCCTTGAAGGAATTCAAGGTACGGCCAGGATGCCATCTCGGTTGAGATCCAGACCAGCAAGAGCATAACTAGCGTGCTGGCCGGCAGCCAGACCAGCAGATTCAGCAGCATTGCGCGTAGCACGATGGCAATGCCCGAACGCAGGTTGATCCCCTCGCCCGGGATCAGATAGTTGCCGTGCTGGCGCAAATAACGCAGCCGGCGGCTCTGCGGCGACAACGCGTCGTCGTCTTCCCCATTCGGTGTGCCGTAGGGAAAGGTCCCCGGCGAAAGGCCCGTATTCTGGTGTCTCGGTCCGTGGCGATACCAACTCAACGACGAACCCATATAACCGCCGCCCGAGACGGTGGAGAGGTAATCCAGCTTCTTCAGAAGATTTGCCTTGGCGAGCGATTGCAAGACGCCGAGCGAAAACACGGCCGAACGGATGCCGCCGCTCGACAAGGTCAGGCCCGTCAGTTGATCGGGAGAATGGCCGGTCGCCAGTATCGGCTCGCCGCTCTGCGTCGCACCTGACTTGAGGCCATCCAGTTCCCGCCTCACGAGTTCGCGTGAACCCTCGACGATTTCCTTGGCCGTGAGTTCCTCGCTGGGGCTGGAGCCAATGGCCGAAAGCGGCTTCCTCTGGTTCGTCGTATCGTTGCCGCCGGTCACTTCCCCCTCCCCATTGGAGTTCGACGTCATCATGTGCGAACGCCGAATTCTCGCACATGTACGAGACTTTGATAAGAGAAATCGTATACAAAGTCTCGTCTGAAGAAGGACTAGGGAGGGCGCGGCGCGCTATTGCAAAAGATGCCGCGGCGCCGGTCTACTGGTTCGCCGCGTCCGCCGGGTCGGTGAAGGTGAAGAGTTCGGGGTCGAGCTTGGGGTTGAGGCGCGGGCTTTGCAGCGAGAGGTTGGTAACGCCGCCCTGGGGGTCGACCACGCGCCATTGGCGCAGGCGGAAGGGGGTTTCGGAAAAGACCAGCGTGACCGAGCCCTCGTCGGGGCGTTCGCGGTCGATCAGGGTCACGGTCAGGACGTCCGAGCGGCGTTCGACCTTGGTGACCCGGGTGCGGCCCTGGAGGTCGATATTTTCGGCGACCAGCACGCCCAAGGGCGTGTCGCCGATCGGCCAGCGGCTCACCTGCTCCAGTTCCCGGTCGTGCAGGATCAGCCAGAAGCCGTCGGCCACCAGCAGAAGCGGACTCGGCGGATCATACTCGAAGCGGAGCCGGCCTGGCCGGCGGAGGTAGAGGTCGCCCTGGGCCAGTTCGCCGTTGGGGCCGACCTGGATGAAGCGGGCCTCCAGGCTGCGCACCTCGTTCAAATAGGCGGCGACGCGGGCGACGGTCGTCGCGTCCTCGGGCCCGAGTTCGGCCCGGACGGGAAGCGCGGCGAGAGAAAGGCCGGCGAGAAGACCCAGCCCGAGGGCGAGGCGGCGAAATTCCGTCATCGGCGCGGCAACTCCTTCGTTGTCTCGGACCTTTCGTCCCGCGTGTCGAGAGTCATGGGCCCCGGCGGGCGCGACTACAAGTCCTCGTTCGGGTCGCGGACGAAAATTTCCCGCTTGTTGGCGTGGTTGGCGGGGCCGATGACGCCGTCTTGCTCCATCCGCTCGATCAGGTCGGCGGCCCGGTTGTAGCCGATCTTCAGCTGGCGCTGCACGAAGCTGGTGGAGGCCTTGCGGTGGCGCGCGACGACGTCGATCGCCCGGTCGTAGAGATCATCGCCGCTGGAGCCGTCCATGGCGCCGCCGAAGCCGTCGTCGGCCCCCTCGCCATGGTCCTCGGTCACGGCATCGAGATACTCCGGTTCCCCCTGGCCGCGTAGATAGCTGGCGACCCGCTCCACCTCGCCGTCGGAGACGAAGGGACCGTGCACGCGCGTCACGCGGCCGCCACCGGCCATGTAGAGCATGTCGCCCTGGCCCAGCAGCTGTTCGGCGCCCTGCTCGCCCAGAATCGTCCGACTGTCGATCTTGGAGGTGACCTGGAAGCTGATCCGGGTCGGGAAGTTCGCCTTGATGGTGCCGGTGATGACGTCGACGGAAGGCCGCTGCGTCGCCATGATCAGGTGGATGCCGGCGGCCCGCGCCATCTGCGCCAGGCGCTGGATCGCGCCCTCGATGTCCTTGCCGGCGACCATCATCAGGTCGGCCATCTCGTCGACGACGACGACGATGAAGGGCATCGCCTCCAGTTCGAGCATCTGCTGCTCGAAGATCGGCTTGCCGGTCTCGGGATCGAAGCCCGTCTGCACCGTCCGCGTCAGCTTCTCGTCCTTGGCGCGGGCTTCCGCCAGGCGTTGGTTGTAGCCGGTGATGTTGCGCACCCCGAGCCTGGCCATCGCCTTGTAGCGGGTCTCCATCTCGCACACGGCCCATTTGAGCGCGACCACCGCCTTGCCGGGATCGGTCACCACCGGCGCCAGGAGGTGCGGAATATCGTCGTAGACCGAGAGTTCCAGCATCTTCGGATCGATCATGATCATCCGGCAGCGCTCCGGCGGCAGTCGATAGAGCAGCGAGAGGATCATGGTGTTGATCGCCACCGACTTGCCGGAGCCCGTGGTGCCGGCGATCAGCAGGTGCGGCATGCGGGCGAGATCGGCGAGCACGGGCGTGCCGCCGATGTCGCGGCCCAGCGCCAGTCCGAGGGTGACGTTCGGGTCCTCGAAGCCGCTCGCCGCCAGCAGCTCGCGCAGCAAGACCGTCTCGCGGTCGCGGTTCGGCAATTCGATGCCGATGACGTTGCGCCCCGGGACCACGGCGACGCGGACGGAGATCGCGCTCATCGAGCGGGCGATGTCGTCGGCGAGCCCGATCACCCGGCTGGACTTGGTGCCGGGCGCCGGTTCCAGCTCGTAAAGCGTGACGACGGGGCCGGGGCGCACCTTGATGATGCGGCCGCGCACGCCGTAGTCGTCCAACACCGTCTCCAGAAGCCGGGCGTTCTGCTCCAGCGCCTCCTCGTTGACGCCGCCCTTGCGGCTGGCCGGCTCGGGTTCGGTAAGCAAGTTCAGCGGTGGCAGTTGATATTCGCCGACCGGACCGAGATCGAGGCTCGATTGCTCGGCCGCCTTGGCCCGCTTGCCCACCCGCTCCTCGTCCGTCCGCTTGGCGACCCTGCGGGCGGGCCTGGACGCATCGGCATCGGCCTCGTCGAACGCCGGCCCGCCGATATCGCGGGCGGATACCACTGGAGCGTGGGCCGCACGGCGTTTCGCGAGACCGGCGAGCAGGCCGCGCGCGCGCCGGGCCGTGGTGGCGCCCGCGCGGAGACAAAAACCGGCGAGGCGGGCGAGACCGTGGCCGACGCCCAGCCACTCGCCCCGCTGGAGGCCGAGCGCCAGCAACCAGGCGGCAAGGCCCAGGATGCCGGCGCCGAGCGCTACCGCATGCGGCCAGAGCGCGAGGGAAAGGGTGGCGGCCAGGTCGTCGACGCCGCCATGAACCGCGTCGCCGGCGAGGCCGCCCAGACCGGTCCTGAACGGCCAACCGGCGGGAAGCGCGAAGCTCTGAGCGAGCAGGGCGACTGCGGCCAGCATGACGACGAGGGCCGCCAACCGCCAGCCGAAGTGGCGGATGCCCCGGCGGGACATGAGGTGCCAACCCCAGACCAGCAGCACCGGGATCGGCGTCACCGCCGCGAGTCCGATGCCCTGCAGCATGATATCGGCCGCCCAGGCGCCCGGCATGCCCAGCCAGTTGGCCGCCGCGCCGCCGCTCGCGGTATTCCAGCTGGGATCGGCCGAATCGAAGCTGGCGAGCGAGAGGCCCAGCGCGCCCGCCAGCAACAGCAGGGCGAGGCCCGCCCCTTCGGCCAGGCGCCGGCGGACGAAGGGCGCCGTGCCGGCCGGCAGCAGAGTGAGTTTCCCGAGACTGCCTTGCGCGCTCATTCTCTCGCTCCCGTTACCGGAATGCGTCGGGCCGCCCCGGGGTTCAGGGCGCCATCCACTACAACACTTCCGCGATGCGCCGCAGCGCCTCGCCCGTGGTCTCCCGGTCGTGCACCATGGCGAGCCGGATATAGGGGATGCCGGAGTTCTCCTCGCCCGCGACGTCAGCGGTCAGATACTCGCCGGGCAGCACCCGCACGGCCGCCTCGGTCCAAAGTTTTTTCGCCGCCTCGACCCCCTCGCCGACGTCGAGCCAGAGGAAGAAGCCGCCCTTGGGCTTGTAGAAGCCGAAGCGGTTGCCGATCGCCTGCTCGGCGAGATCGAACTTCTCCTGGTAGAGCCGGCGGCTTTCGGCCACGTGGCTCTCCTCGCGCCAGAGCGCGGTGGCCGTGGCGTCGATCGGTAGCGGCGCGGGAGAGCCGCCATAGTCGCGCATCTTGGCGAAGCGGGCGATCAGGGCCGCGTCGCCCGTGACGAAGCCCGAGCGCAGCCCCGGCACGCTGGAGCGCTTGGAGAGCGAATGGAAGCAGAGCAGGTTGGCGAGCCCATCGCCCATCGCCCGTGCCACCTCGAGCGCGCCCAAAGGCGGCTCGCCGGTGTAGATCTCGGCGTAGCACTCGTCCATCACCAGGACGAAATCGTGCCGGCGGGCGAGCCCGATCAGCCGCTCGAGATAGGTGCGGTCGGCCATGGTGCCCTGAGGATTGGCGGGCGAGCAGAGGTAGAAGAGCGCGGTTCGCGCCAGCATCTCTTCCGAAAGCGCGTCGAGGTCGGGGAGAAAGTTCGCCTCCCTGGGCGTGTCCAGGTAGACCGGCTCCGCGCCCGCCGCCAGGGTGCCGCCCGCGTAGCACTGATAGAAGGGGTTTGGCATCAGCACCCGGGGCCGCCCGCCCGCCTTCTCCTCGGGCGTGAAGACCAGCGCGCACATGAACAGGCCCTCGCGCGTGCCCGATACGCTCACCACGTGGTCGGCGGCGGTGACCAGCCCGTCGGCCAGCCGGTAGCGCCACTGGAGCCAGTCGACGATCGCCTCGCGAAGTTCGACGCTACCCCGGTTAGGCGGATATTTGCCGTAGAGATGGGCGTTCGCCGCCATGGTCTCGGCCACCAAGTCGGGGTAGGCGTGTTGCGGCTCGCCCAGGCTCATCCAGATCTCGTCCAACCCCTCGGCCGGCGGAAGCGGGTCCAGCAGGTCGCGCAGACGCTGGAAGGGATAGTCTGGAAGACGCGCCAGATGGGGGTTGAACATGGCCCTGACCACAAATGCTTCGCAACCGATTCGCGGAGTGGTTCGCCCAAACGCGAACATAACCTAAACACCGCGAAGATACTGTAGTGATATCTCCCCTTGGGCACAAGGACTTGCGGGGAAAAGCTCGTGTCGAGTCATAGCAAGGGAGAGGCGGGGGCCTCGCTTTTCCTGGTTTGTTCTATTTTCCGGGTGATTCGCCCGCCGATTCGCGAAGTGATTCGCGGCGCGGGTCTCGGCGGGCCCGGCGACCGGCCCCGACGAACCGGCCGCCGGGAAGGCATATCGATCCGCGTCGCTTGCAACTTCGCCGCTCGGCAATCACACCCTGGCAATCCCTCGACGCGACGCCGGCCCCACGCCCGAGGGGCTCGCCGCCCCGTCGAGTCGTCGAAGCTCCGGCCGGCGGCGGCGGAGATCGAGGACAGACCTCTGTTACGACCCGTCGATCGCGCGGGCGCACCCGAAAATATCGCCGGGAGAATTATGTGGCGGGCTCCCTCTCGCGGATACAGTCTATCTATCGGGTACCCGCCGTCCTCCGGGCCTGATTTCTCGTCCACCATACCGGTGACGTCCCTGCTTGACGCTTCCACGTGTCGCATCTATACAACTCTCCCGTTTCGGGAAAATCTTCAGGGGTCTCTGGCAACCCTGACGAGATCCACGGAATCTCGGCAAAATCTGACCGCGGCCCAGACGGAATCTGAATTTGACATCAAAATGACGATGTTGATTTCAGCTGAGAGGCAGGGCCAAGGACTTGTTCGAGTTGCGAAACGTTGAGTTCGCATTACCGCCGAACGTGTGTGCGGCGGTGACAAATTAGACCACGGAAGCGGCGGGATTTGCCCGGCTGCGGGCGGAGTAAAACTCTGCCACCTGTAGCCTTCGATCCTTTTCGGGATGGAAGGTGGGAGGATGTATACCGTGGACCTTTATTTACGCGTTCGGCTGGCGTGCCATGTTGATGGGCTGAGTCAGCGAGAGGCGGCGAGTCGGTTTGGCATGGCGCGAGAGACGGTGAGGAAGATGCTCGGGCACTCGGAGCCGCCTGGCTACCGCCGCCGCCAGCCACCGAAGCGCCCGAAGCTGGACCCCTTCAGGGATATCATTGACCGTATTCTGGAAGAGGACCGAACGGTTCACTGCAAGCAGCGCCACACGGCGAAGCGGATATTCGAGCGTCTTCGCGACGAGCATGGCTTTGCGGGCAAACAGACCATCGTCAAGGATTACGTCCGGGAACGGCGCCGTCGCCAGCGTGAGATGTTCGTGCCGCTGGCGCACCCTCCGGGTCACGCTCAGGCGGACTTTGGCGAGGCGGATGCGATCATCGCCGGCGTCAAGCGGCGGGCGCATTTTTTCGCCATGGACCTTCCCCACGGCGATGCCTGCTTCGTTGCGGCCTACCCGGCGGCGGCGACGGAGGCCTGGCTGGACGGCCACAACGGGGCCTTCGCCTTCTTCGGCGGCATTCCCCAATCGATTCTCCACGACAATGACAAGTGCCTGGTGTCGCGCATCCTGCCGGACGGCACGCGGCAACGAACGCGAGCGTTCAGCGGGCTTCAATCCCATTATCTGTTCCAGGATCGATATGGCCGCCCCGGCAAGGGCAATGATAAGGGCAAGGTGGAGGGGCTGGTCGGTTACGCCCGCCGGAACTTCATGGTTCCCATCCCCCGGTTTGCGAGCTGGGACGCCTTCAACGCTCACCTGGAACATCAATGTCGGAGACGGGAAAGCGACGTCTTGCGCGGCCATCGCGAGACCATCGGCGAGCGGTTCGGATGCGACCGGGAGAAGCTGATGGAATTGCCGCCGGCGCCTTTCGAGGCCTGCGACAAGGAGGGCACGCGGGTCAATTCGCTCTCCCTGGTGCGCTATCGGGGCAACGACTACTCGGTGCCCGTCGCCTACGGTCACCAAGAGGTCTGGGTCCGTGGCTACGTGCACGAGGTGGTCATCGGCTGCGCCGCCGAGGTCATCGCCCGGCACCCACGCTCTTACGAACGAGAGGACCTGATCTTCGAGCCGATCCACTATCTGGCCTTGCGGGAGCGGAAGATCGGTGCCCTCGATCAAGCCGCCCCGCTGGCCGGTTGGAAGCTGCCCGAGGCGTACGCCAACCTGCGCCGCTTGCTTGAAGCCCGCATGGGCAAGGCCGGCAAGCGGGAGTACGTGCAAGTGCTCCGTCTTCTGGAGACCTTTGCCCTTGAGGAGGTGCACGGTGCCATCCGCGATGCCCCGCGGTTAGGCGCCATCGGCTATGATGCGGTCAAGCACCTGGTGCTGTGTCGCGTCGAGCGTCGACCCCCCCGGCTCGACTTGAACGTTTATCCCTATCTGCCGCGGGCCCAGGTGACCACCACATCCGCCGCCAGCCACATGAGCCTGCTGGGCGGAGCGGCGCCGTGAGCGACACGCCGCAGGTGTTGCTGGCCCATCACCTGAAGGCCCTCAAGCTGCCGACCTTCCTCAGGGAGTACGACAAGCTGGCTCGCCAGTGTGCCAGCGAGGGCGCCGACCACGTGCGCTACCTGCTCCGCCTGGCCGAGCTGGAACTGATCGACCGCGAGCGCCGCATGGTCGAGCGGCGAATCAGGCAAGCGAAGTTCCCGACCGTCAAGAGCTTGGACAGCTTTGACTTCAAAGCGATCGCCTCGCTCAACAAGGCGCTGGTCCTCGAGCTGGCACGATGCGAGTACATCGAGCGCCGGGAGAATGTGATCGCTCTGGGCAATTCCGGCACCGGCAAGAGTCACATTGCGCTCGGCCTCGGCCTTGCCGCCTGCCAGAAGGGCCTGTCGGTCGGCTTTACCACCGCCGCCGCCCTGGTCCACGAGCTCATGGAGGCGCGCGATGACAGACAGCTGCTGAGGTTCCAGAAGAAGCTCGCCAACCTCAAGCTCCTCATCATCGACGAGCTGGGTTTCGTGCCGCTCTCCAAGACCGGCGCCGAGTTGCTGTTCGAGGTGTTCAGCCAGCGCTACGAGCGTGGCTCGATCCTGGTGACCTCCAACCTGCCATTCGACGAGTGGACGGAGGTTTTCGGCTCAGAACGCCTGACGGGGGCGTTGCTGGACCGCCTGACCCACCACGTCCATATCCTGGAAATGAACGGCGAAAGCTTCCGCCTCAAGCAGAGCCGAAGAAAACAGAAACCCGCAAAAAGCGCCTGAGCGGCATCCGCTTGCCCCCGTGGGCCCACAGGCCCCTCCCACGCGCGCCGCGGCCTTTGCCTGCTGAGGGGCAGTCCACGCCGCGCGTGGGTCCCTCCCGTGGACTACGGGGACAAGCTCCTCACCGAACCAAAGTGGCCCACTTTTGCTCCGCCACATGGCCGGGTTTTACTCCGCCGTTGACAGCTGGGCCGATCTCCAGACTTTCGATGACTACCGAAGCGGGTTGACGACGCTTAGATATGACCGATCGGTCATCGTGGAGGAGTGATGTGCTGTCTTCGGCAAGTAAATATCTGATCGTCTTCGACCTCGATGACACGTTGTATCCCGAACTGGAATATTTCCAAAGTGGTTTGAACGTCGCGTCTACAATGCTCGACCCCGAACTGCGGGACGCTTTTGTTCCAGAATCGGGGCGCTTGATCGACGAGGAGGGCCAGCGCGGTGTCCGTAACATTCTTACCTTGGCCTTGGGGCCTAATTGTCGCGACGTTGATTTAATCGATGCCATGGAACGCGCCTATCGTGGCCATGTTCCGTCGATCCGCCTTCAGCCGGGAATGCTTGGGCTGATCGAGTTCCTATATGACCGGGCCGTATTGGCGATCATTAGCGATGGACGGCACGGCGAGCAGAGGCGTAAGTGGCGGGTCTCGATATCGACCATTTGTTTGCCAGGGTCGTCTTTACCGACTCATTCGGGAGGGAATTCTGGAAACCCTCCCCTCGATGTTTCGAAGAGCTGCAGTCCGAACTGTCCATTTCGGCAGAGAGATGCTTTTATATCGGTGATAATTTGGAAAAGGATTTTGCCGCCCCGTGCGCTCTCGGTTGGCGGACCGTGCATTTCACGGCGCCGCAACAGTTGCATTCCAACAAGAAAGGAATATCGGCCGAATTTGCCGTTGATTCGGTCGAAGAACTTTCCGCCTGGCTTGGTCGCTATACGCTCGTTTGATCGATTTTGGAACTTCATACTGAGCGCCGGCCTGCGGCGGCGCGGGGGCCGAATACTCGGTTGGTAGGTGCCAGATTTCCGGACTTCTCATGATCCGACGTTCATGCTCTTGGTTTTTTCGCCGGGGCCTTGGGCATCTACTACTTTCCTGTCCAAAGCCAACAGCGCCAGCATCGGAATAATAAGGAAGATAAGCCGGGAAAATATTGCGGACTGGAACATGGTATTAATTATCGAGGAAGCCAGCGTTAAAACAAGGAGATCACGCAAGGACTTGTCTCGAATGCGTTGTATTCGTGAATAAAGGCTAACGATCATCGCCAACAGAAGAAAAAGGCCCGGCAGACCCAGACCGACAAGGTATTGCAAATAGACATTGTGAAGTGTGTGTTCCTTTCCCGTGATCGCCTTGAGCAAATCGGCAAATTGGCGATATGCTTCTAATCCGACACCGTGCACGAGTATGAAAACATCATTGACAATTACCTCCCATGCGAACACAAAAAACTTTATCCTCCCATATTCGTCTAGGGTCTGTGGACATTCATTTGATTGTGGGGGATTCCCACGACGGAGAAATTCTGATTCAAGGTCCCAAAAGGGAGATGGGCCATGGATCGAAGTATCTTGAGCGACGAGCAATTCGAGAGGGTTGCGCCGCATCTGCCGGGGAAGGTCGGTGACCCTGGTCGGACGGCGAACAATCGGTTGTTTCTGGAAGCGGTGTTCTGGATTGCGCGCACCGGCGCGCCATGGCGCGACCTGGGGCCGAGGTTCGGGCTCTGGAACTCGGTCTACCGACGCTTCCGACGATGGGCGGAGAAAGGCGTATTCGAGAGTCTATTCAAGCTGTTGTCCCCCGACCCGGACTTCGAATACGCCATCATCGACGGCACCATCGTCCGGGTCCACCAGCATGGCACCGGCGCAAGGGGGGGACTCAAAATCAGGCCATCGGCCGATCGCGAGGCGGGCTGACGACGAAAATCGTCGCGCTCGTCGATGCGCTCGGCAACCTGACGCGCTTCCTGCTGCTTCCCGGCCAACGCCACGACAGCATCGGCGTTGCGCCGTTGATCGAGGGTATCGACTTCGAGGCCCTGCTGGCCGACAAGGCCTTCGACATCGACTGGATCCGCGCCGAACTGGACAGCCGAGGCGCCATGGCCGTCATTCCACCCAAGGCCGATCGGGTGCGCTCTATCCCGTGCGACTTCGCGATGTACAAATGGCGCCACCTCGTCGAGAATTTCTTCTGCGATCTCAAGCAGTTCCGGCGCATCGCCACGAGATACGAAAAAACCGACACGAGCTTTGCCGCGATGATACACCTCGCCGGCTGTCGCCTCGCACTAAAATGAATGTCCACAGGCCCTAGTTCATTTTTATTTGTCGCTTCTATTTCGACTACGAATCCGACAAACTTATTTCCGATTTTAATAGCCTTAGGTCCTCCGTCAAGACCAGAACGCCAACAAATGCAAGCACTCCGATAGCAATAATTAAAGAAAATCTAGCGAAATCGCTAACCTTAAACGTACCGTGGCGACGAAACAGCGTGAAGAATCCAATTAGCAGCACTAACAGCATGAACGTCCGTGAACCGGAATAAAGTACGGCAAGGAAGCCGGTCAAAATCATAGTGTGATTAAGAAACCTATTTCCATAATCTATGTTTCTCATGTAGCAGGCGATTAGAATCAAGGTTACCGCAAACAAAGCCATCTGATTTCGACCAGACTTCATGGTAATACCAGGCAGCCGCACTTCACCGGTCGCCAACGCGGCAAAAATGCTGACGAGAATATAGAGAAACAAAAAAAATCGGCGTAGTACTTCAGGGTTCTCAGCGGCACTACTCTGCGGGACTGGGTGAAAACTAGATATGTAACCCACCAAAATACCAGTAATATGCCATAGCTGAAACTGATGTTCCTGTCTATTGAAAATAAATATGAATTGACGACTGCCCACGCAGACAATGAGAGGAAGAAAATATTAAAAAGGGATCGACCGATGATGAACTTCCCAGATTAAATTCGAAAAAGTATCAAGACAACAAAGATAAATGGTGCGAAGATGTAAACTGCATTCAGTTTCGAAGCGCCTCCTCCCGTGAGGGTAATTTTCAAGCTGAGGACGTCGACGATCAGTACCAGAGTGATTAGAATTTCGGCAATTCGTGAGTAACCGTAATTGGAATGTTTCCGCATCTGTTTCTCTGTGTTCATGCGCAATCCCTACATTCCTAGGCGCGGGGTGCTGGCGTCAATTCACCAGCGTTGCCGCGTGGCCTTTGGAATTTTCCATGCGCCATCGCCCGACTTAACATGAGCTCGGATCTCGAAGCCAAGATGCAAACACGTCGCGCAAAACCGGCCGCTCGCGAAAACTTGGACGTCCCGCCAGATGTTCTCGCACTTTTCGGCAGGTGCGATCGCACGCTCATCATCGGATCTCTCGTCTTCGAGACAGCTTAGTTTATACGCACATCACGTCTTGATACGAACATCGTCAAACGCTCGCAAGAGATGAGGCATGGCGCATCCGGCGGGGGCGACGATATCACCGTTGACGGCGACTTCAAGTGCTTCGGCCATCACCTCGGGCGTGGCTCCGGTCGGAGCCCGTCATGCGCCAGGCGGCTTTAGTCACTCGTCCTCGCCAAGTATGCCAGAAGCCGCCCCGCGGCCTCGTCGGCGGAAAGCGCCTTCGTGTCGAGTACGATTTCGGGCGTCTCCGGCGCCTCGTAGGGCGAATCGATGCCGGTGAAGTTCTTGATTTCACCAACGCGCGCGCGGGCATAAAGGCCCTTGGGGTCTCGCGCCTCGCAGACCTCCAGCGGAGTGTCGACGAAGATCTCGAGGAACTCTCCCTCATCCACCATTTTGCGAACCATCTCGCGTTCCGCCCGGAAGGGCGAGATGAAGGCGACCAGCACGATCAGGCCGGCATCGACCATCAGCTTCGCCACCTCGCCGACGCGGCGGATGTTTTCCACCCGGTCGGCGTCGGTGAAGCCGAGATCGCGATTGAGGCCGTGGCGGACGTTGTCGCCGTCCAGCAGATAGGTGTGCCGTCCGGCGGCGAGCAGCTCGCGCTCCAACAGGTTGGCGATGGTCGATTTGCCCGAGCCGGAGAGACCCGTGAACCAGAGAATTCGTGGCCTCTGCCGCTTCTGCTCGGCGCGAATCGCCTGGTCGACGTCGACCGCCTGCCAATGGATGTTCTGCGCCCGGCGGAGCCCGAAATCGATCATGCCGGCGGCGACCGTTTCGTGGCTCACCTGGTCGATCAGAATGAAGGAGCCGGTCGTCCGGTTCTCGCCATAGGAATCGAAGGCGATATTTCCGTCGAGCGATAGGTTGCAGACGCCGATCTCGTTCAGTTCCAGCACCTTGGCCGCTTCCCGGTGCAGGGAGTGCACGTCGACCCGGCCCTTGATTTCCGTCACCGAGGCGCCGAGCGAACGGTTCGCCGTCTTCAGAAGGTAACTTCGACCGGGGAGTAGATGGTGGTCGTGCATCCAGATGAGGGTGGCTTGGAATTGATCGCTCGCCTCGGGTCGCGCCGTCGCGGGCGCGATCACGTCGCCCCGGCTGATGTCGATCTCGTCCGCGAGCGTCAAGGTGACGGCCTCGCCGGCGATGGCCTCGGCGCGCTCGCCTTCCCAAGTGACGATGCTGGCGACACCGCTGGTCCGTCCGCTCGGCAACACGGCAATCTGGTCGCCGACCCGGACCGTCCCCGAGGCAATGGTGCCGGCATAGCCCCGGAAGGTCGAATCGAGCCGATTCACCCACTGTACCGGCAGGCGAAACGCCGCCTCCCCGAGGTCGCCCGAAACATCGATCTCCTCCAGACGCGATAGCAGCGTTGGGCCCGTGTACCAGGGCATGTTGTCGCTGGCCCGCGCGACATTGTCGCCCTCGAGCGCGGAGAGCGGCACGGAATCGACGTTGGGCAGGCCGATATCGGCCGCGAAGCCGGCGTATTCCTCCTCGATCGCCTCGAAAGTCGCCCGGTCCCAGCCGATCGCGTCCATCTTGTTGACCGCCAAGACCACGTGGCGGATGCCGAGCAGCGCGCAGATGCAGGAGTGGCGCCGGGTCTGGGTGGCGATGCCGTTACGCGCATCGACCAGGATCACCGCGAGCGAGGCGGTCGATGCGCCCGTCGCCATGTTGCGGGTGTACTGCTCGTGGCCGGGCGTATCGGCGACGATGAACTTGCGCCGTTCAGTGGCGAAATAGCGATAGGCGACGTCGATGGTGATGCCCTGCTCGCGTTCGGCGGCGAGGCCGTCGACCAGCAGCGCCAGGTCGACCTCGCGGCCCTGGGTGCCGAACTTGCGGCTGTCGAGCTCCAGGGCCTCGAGCTGATCCTCGAGGATCAGCTTCGAATCGAACAGCAGGCGGCCGATCAGCGTGCTCTTGCCGTCGTCGACGCTGCCGCAGGTGATGAAGCGCAGGACATCGAGCTCGCTCTGCCGCGCCATGTAGGCTTCGATCGACGGCGCCGCCTCTGCCTCATCGGCGACGTGCTCGCTCTCCAACATCAGAAGTACCCCTCGCGTTTCTTCTTCTCCATCGAGGCCTCGCCGTCATAGTCGATGACGCGGCCCTCGCGCTCGGAGTTCCGCGCCACCAGCATCTCCGAAATGATCTGCGGCAGCGTCGTCGCGCTCGATTCGATGGCGCCGGTCAGCGGATAGCAGCCGAGGGTGCGGAAGCGAACCTCGCGCATTTCCGGCGTCTCCCCCGGCGCCAGCGGCATGCGGTCGTCGTCGACCATGATCATGGTCCCCTCGCGCGTCACCACCGGCCGCTCCTTGGCGAAATAGAGCGGGACGATGGGTATGTCCTCGACCATGATGTATTGCCAGATGTCGAGTTCGGTCCAATTGGAAAGCGGGAACACCCGCATGCTCTCGCCCGGTCCGACCCGGGTGTTGTAGATGCTCCAAAGCTCCGGCCGCTGGTTTTTCGGCTCCCACTGGTGGTTGACCGCGCGGAAGGAGAAGATCCGCTCCTTGGCCCGGCTCTTTTCCTCGTCGCGGCGCGCCCCGCCGAAGGCGGCATCGAAACCATATTGGTCCAGCACCTGGCGCAGCGCCTGGGTCTTCATCACGTCCGTGTGCACCGAGGAGCCGTGGCTGAAGGGGCCTATGCCCCGTTCCATCCCCTCCTGGTTGATGTGGACAATGAGGTCGAGGCCCATTTGCGCGGCCATCTGGTCGCGAAAAAGGATCATCTCGCGGAATTTCCAAGTGGTGTCGACGTGCAGCAGGGGAAACGGCGGCTTGGCCGGATGAAACGCCTTCATCGCCAGGCGCAACATGACCGAGGAATCCTTTCCGATGGAATAGAGCATCACCGGCTGGCGGCACTCGGCGGCCACCTCCCGCATGATGTGAATGCTCTCGCCCTCCAGGCGGCGCAAGTGGCTAGCTCTATTCATGAATTGGCGTCCGTTCCGGCTGCCCGGTCCCTACTCATCCGTCACGGCCAAGTCAAGCGCGCGTCGGCGTCGGCATCGGCGGCCTTGGATGGACCACCTTCGAGACCGCGGTTCATTTGCTTAGGCCTCCGGGTTTCGCATAGACAATGTCGAGACGGGTCGGAGGAAGACGCCTGCTCTCCCGACGGGCCGGCCACGAACGCGCGCCCAATCCATGCGAGGAGGATATATTTTAATGCGAATTCTGGTGACGGGTGCGGCGGGGTTCATCGGCAGTCACCTGGCGTTGGCCCTAATCGCGCGGGGCGACGACGTCATCGGCGTCGACAGCTTGAACGACTATTACGACCCGAACCTCAAACGCGCCAGATTGGCCCGCATCGGACGATTCGCGGGTGGTGGCGCCGGCGCCGACCACGATGGCGACGACGATTTTCCGGCGTACGAAGGAAATTCAGCGGGCGCGTTCGAATTTCAGCAGCTGGAACTCAGCGACCGCGAACGCATCGCGACGCTCTTCGCCGATGGCCGCTTCGATCGGGTCGTCCACCTCGCGGCCCAGGCGGGTGTCAGGCACTCCCTCGATAATCCGTTCGTCTATATAGATTCGAACGTCACCGGCTTCCTGACGGTCCTGGAAGGCTGCCGGCATTATCCCGTCGAACACCTCGTCTATGCGTCGACGAGCTCCGTCTATGGGCTCAACGGCAAAATTCCCTTCACGGTGACGGAACCAGCCGATCATCCGGTCGCGCTCTACGGCGCGACGAAGAGAGCCAACGAACTGATGGCGCACAGCTATTCCCAACTCTTTGGAACGCCGACTTCCGGTCTGCGCTTCTTTACGGTCTACGGCCCCTGGGGCCGCCCGGACATGGCGTTGTTCAAATTCACGAAGGCCATGCTCGCTGGCGAGGCGATCGAGGTGTTCAACCATGGGAAGCACGTCCGCGACTTCACCTATTGCGACGACATCGTCCGGGGGATCGTCTCGGTTCTGGACCATCCGTCCGAGGGGGACCAGAAGTGGGATGCCGTCTCGCCGGCCGCGGATCGATCCTCGGCGCCGTGGCGGGTCTACAACATCGGCAACCAGCGGCCCGTCGCGTTGATGGATTACATCGAGATCTTGGAAGCGGAACTCGGCGTGAAGGCGGATAAGAAGATGCTGCCGATGCAGGCCGGCGACGTCGCCGAAACCTACGCCGATGTCGAGACGCTCGTGGAAGCGACCGGCTACCGGCCATCGACGCCGGTCGAGGCCGGCATCAAAAACTTTGTCCGCTGGTACCGTCGTTATTACGACGTCTGAAGTCGCGAGCATCCGCCAGGCACGGCTCGAATGCCTCGGCCATGGAGACACGGAGGCGACGTCATGCGCCTTGCCCTTTCCGTTCGGATCGCCGAGGCGCCGCGCTCGAAAGAGGCGATCGCCATCCCCTTCGGGAGACTCGCGCGGCTGGCGAAAGCGGCCGGCTTCGAGGGCCTGTCGATCCGTCCGTCCGTTCTCGCCGTCGGCGCCTCGGCCGAGAGGATCGCCGGCATTCGGAACACGCTCGAAACACACGGCCTCGTCGCGTCGATGGTGACGGGCGCCCTCTCGTTGGCGACCAACGACGCGGCCGCGCCGGCGGCGCTGCGCGATATCGAGCCGCACCTGGAGCTGGCCCGGGCCCTGGGCGCGACGCGGGTCCGGGTGATGCTGCACGAGGCCGCCGACATTCCCCATGCCCGCCGGGCGGCCGGGGCGGCCCATGCCCTAGGCGTGACGCTCTGCCACCAGATCCACTGGGGCAGCCTTTGCGAAACGGTCGACGAGGCGCTTCGGACGGCGCGCGCGATCGCCTCGCCGAGCTTCGCGTTGACTTTCGAGCCAGCCAATCTGTTGGCCGCCACGGGCGACCCGGGCATCGAGGCGCTGCCCCGTCTGGCGCCCCATCTCGCCAACGTCTACTACCAGAACCTCGCTCTCGATCCCGCCGCGACGACGGTCTTCCTGACCCGGGCCCGGGGGCCCGTCGGCGTGCGCTTCCTGCCGCTCGGCGATCCCGCCGGGATCGATCCGGCGCCGATGCTCCGCGAACTCCGCGCCATCGACTACCAGGGTTGGCTCACCGTGCACCAGCCGTTGCTGCCGGGCGAGGCGGTCGAAGACGCCGTCGCCAAGGCTGGCCGCCTCTTCCAGGCGCAACTAACGGCGAGATAGGTCCTCGGAGATCAAGGCACCGATGGCGGCGATGCCGACGGCGCCACTTGCGGCAAGGCGGGGCGCGGTCCGCCGGTCGATGCCGCCCAAGGCATAGACGGGGAGCGGCGCCTCGCGGACCAGGCGGGCGAAGCGCTGGGGGCCCAGCACCGGCGCGCCCGGATGGCTCGCGGTCGCGAAGACGGACGAGAGCAGGGCGGCATCGGCCCCGGCCAGTGCCGCGCGGCGAAGGGCCGGTAGGGAATGCGCCGCGGCCGTCACCAGAAGTCGGGAGTCCGCCGCCGCCCGCCGGCCGCCACGCAGCGCCTGTTCGGGGAGGTGCACGCCCGCCGCGCCGATGGCCGCCGCGAGGCGCGCGTCGCCCGCGATCGACAGCAGCACGCCACTCGCCCTGCAAATCCCGGCGAGTTCCGCCGCAAGCCGGGCCCGGTCGGGATCGCCGTAGTGGCGCAGGATCGCCATCGTGCCCGGCGCCAGGCCGGCCACCACGCGGGCCGGGTCCGGCAGGCGCGCCTCGTCGGTCATCAGGATCACCGCCGGCAACCGACCGCCCGCCGGGTGGCGTCGATTGAGCGACGCCGCCACCTCTGTTACCGTTGCCATGAACCATCCCTTCAGGAGCGCCGAGCCTGCCATGAGCCCCGCCGCCTCGCCAGCCCCGGATGCTTCGGCCGTCGACATCGCCGGCAATCTCGTCAAGGTACGGGCCGAGATCGCGGACGCCGCCGCCTCGGCCGGACGCCAGGCGGGCGAGGTCGGCCTCGTCGCCGTCACCAAGACCCACGGACCCGAGCGGATTCTCCCGGCGCTCGAGGCCGGGCACCGGCTCTTCGGCGAGAACCGGGTCCAGGAAGCGGAGCGCAAATGGCCAGAACTCCGCGGCCAGTGGCCGGACCTGAGGCTGCACCTGATCGGCCCGCTGCAAGGCAACAAGACACGTGACGCGGTGGAACTTTTCGACTGCATCGAGACCATCGACCGGCCCCGGATCGCGCGCCGCGTCGCCGACGAGGTCCAGCGGACCGGGCACCATGTCGATTGCTACGTCCAGGTCAACACCGGGGCGGAGGAACAGAAGGCCGGCGTGTCGCCGGAAGACGCGGACGCCTTCATCACCCAGTGCCGTGACGAATTCCAGCTCTCCGTCCTCGGCCTGATGTGCATCCCGCCTTTCGACGAAGAGCCCTCGCTCCATTTCGCGCTTCTGCGCGAGATCGCCCGGCGCAACGGCGTCGACGGCCTCTCGATGGGGATGAGCGCCGACTATCCGACCGCCATCCAGTTCGGCGCCACCCTGGTCCGCGTCGGCACCGCCATCTTCGGGCCGAGGGGCAGCTACTGATCGGCATTGGTCGGGTCGACCACCCGGAGGGAACCCTCCGGCCCCACCTCGGCCAGGACCTCCAGCAGGTCTTCGGCCGCGAGCGCGACGCAGCCCGCCGTCGGGCCGAAGTCGGGGCGGGCGACGTGGAGAAAGATGGCGCTGCCCAGGCCGGGGACGACCGGATCGTCATTGTGGCCCAATACCACGACCAGATCATAGAGCCGGTCTGGCCGGTACATCGCCTCGGCGCTGGCGCCGTGCGGCAGGCAAACGGGGCGGTTGTAGTCCGGATCGTCCGGGGCGTCGCACCAGCCGTCGTCGGCCCGGATCGGCGCGATCGGCAATCGGGTGCGGGGCCGGATCAGACGGTCCGGCCGGTAGAGCAGGCGGCGCAGCGGAAAGGCGCCGACCGGCGTTCCCTCGTCGCCCTCCCGCTTCTCGGCCAGGATGCCGCCGCCGCCGAGCGCGCAGCGATAAGACCGCTGGCCGAGCGTCAACCGCCCCTCGCACGCCTCCTCCGCCGCCGTCACGATCAATTCCACCGATGCCCTCGACCACGATGTCGCCAGCATTGAGCTTAGCTCGCATTTCCGCCCGTGCCCATGCGCTAGGCGATCAACTCAGCACAGGTCGACCGAGGCCATGGGCATGGGTAGAGTCGAGGAGGGACGCGTTTTCCGGGGCGTTACGGCAATACTCCGTTTCCTCTCCCCGCTCATCAAGCCGGACGCGCGGCTTTCCCGCATCCGGCCTTCCGACTGGTTTCAACGTAAGGCAGACAGTGGTCCGGCCCCCCGAGGGGGAACCCGCCGGCGGGACGCTTTCCGGGGAGGTTGCGTGGAGGCTGGGGTACCTCCGCCGGAAGCTTTCCGCCGACGGGTCCTGACGCCGGGGAGCGTCAGCTCGTCGACCCGGATTCGGGTCCGATCTCTTACTGGTTGACGATCTCCCAGCTACCGTCGGGTTGCAGGCAGGCGGTGCCGTAGGCCTCCTCCTCGCGGCCGCCGATCACGACGGTGTGGTGATATTCGCGGCACTGCCGGCCCGAGGTGGCGGTACCCTCGCGCACCGGCGTCACCGTGCCGTAATTGCCGCTGTCGGGATTGCGCCAGTGAATGGTCTCGTTGACCGGCGCCTGATGGGCCTCGGCCTCGGCGCGATGGACCGCCCGCCGGTCGGCCCGGTCGAGGGAACGCCCGATCGAGTTGCCCAGCATGCCGCCCAGGAACACGCCGGTCGCCGTGGTGACGAGGCGGCCCCGGCCGTGGCCGAACTGGGCGCCGAGCAGGCCACCGCCGGCGGCGCCCAGAATGGTGCCGAGGCCCTGCTTGGGCCCACTTTCGGTGACGCAACCCGCGAGCAGCAGCCCGGCGAGCGCGGTGGCCACCAGCGGCATGGCGCGCCTGGGCCTGGATTCGGGCTTTCGTTCGTTCGTCGCTCGGTGCTTCAACATGGTGACTTCCTTCCCCGGCAGTCGTTCGTCTTCGTCGATGGCGGGAGAATGCCAGCCGGCGCCTGAACGAAATCTGAGGCGCCCGTTCATCCGCCGTTCAGGTTGCGGGCGCTGGCCGGCGTCGGTGATTTCATGATCTACTCGGGCGAAACGAGCGAGAGGAAGGCCAGGGGAACGATGAGCCGACGGTTCGGGGAATTACGCCAGCTGGGCTATGTGGTGCGGGACATCGAGGCGGCGATGGACCATTGGCTGAAGGTATTCGACGTCGGTCCCTGGTTCTATGTCGATCGGCTGCCGGTGGGCGACTTCCGCTATTACGGCGAGGCCTCGGACCCGCACGTCTCGATCGCCATCACCTATTCGGGCGCCGCCCAGGTGGAGCTGATCCAGCAGCGGAACGACGCGCCGTCGATGTATCGCGACTTCATCGAGGCGGGCCATGAAGGCCTGCAGCATGTCTGCTATTTCCCGGAAAACTACGACGAAATCCTGGCAAAGGCGCTCGCCGACGGCTATGTCGTCGGACAGGGGGGAAGCTCGAACCGGGGGCCGTTCGTCTATCTCGCGACCGAGGGCCACCCAGGCACGATCGTCGAATTGGCCGAATACAACGCCGTCCGCCGCCAGCAGTTCGACGCAATCAAGGCGGTGTGCGACGCCTGGGACGGCACGGACCCGATCCGCACCGTCTGGCCCTAGTGTGGTGGATTTGAAGTTCCTCCCATTATTTGGGGCAGGCGCCGTGAGGAACTTCAAATCCATAAACCATACTAAATTCTTGAATCGGCTAGTGTCCTTATCGAATCGGAAGTTCGATCCACGCCTGCCGCTAATGCTACGAACTTCCGATTCGGGACACTAGGAGTCTTTCAGGATTGGTCCAGGCCACCCGCTAGCCCGTGGCAATCGTCACCAGGTAGTTGCCCCGCCCGTCCACCCGCGCCACGTGGCCCGGCAGCAGCAGCGTGGTGAAGGTCGCGGCCTCCATGATCGCCGGGCCGGCGATCTCGGCGCCAGGCGCGATTGTCTCCGCGTCGTGGACATCCACTTCGCTCATACCGCCCCGGGCATGGAGATAGACCTCGCGGCGCGATTTGGCCCGGGGCGCATCGCCGGCCGGCGCCGCATCGAACTCCAAGAGACGTGCGCCCAGGTGGTTGCGGCCTACGGCGCGGACACGCCAGCTGGTCATCTCCACCACATCGTCGGCATCGAAGATGGTGTAGATCCGCTCGTGCGTGCGGTGAAAGGCGGCGATCAGTTCCTCGATGTCGCCCGCCGCCAGCACGTCGCCAGAGGGCGTGAAGGCGACCTCGATGTCCCAGGACTGGAACTCGTAGCGCCCCTGGTAGGCATATTCGTAGTGGCGATCGGCCGGCGGCACGCCCGCGCGCTCCAGGAAGGCCTCGCCCCGGGCACGAAGCTCGGCCAGCAGGGCGTTCACCGCGTCGAGACCGAAACGGCGGCTGTCGGTGGCGAGCGTCGCGGTCTCGGCCCAGCGGAGGTCGGAGACGAGGCCGCCATAGGCGCTGAGCCCCGCCGCGAAGCGGGGGACCATGAACCGGTCGATGCCGATGATCTCCGCCATCTCGCCGATGTGGCAGGCCGTGGCGCCGCCGCCCGAGACCAGGTAGCTCTCCCTCGGGTTGATGCCCTCGCCTACCGTGATGTCCTCGATCGCGGTGATCATGTTGTGATTGCTGGTCGTGTGGATCGCATGTGCCGCCTCGATCACGCCGACGCCGAGCGCTTCGGCGACTTGACCGACGGCGCGGGCCGCGGCCGCGGCGTCCAACTTGATCCGCCCGCCGAGGAAATAGTCCGGATCGAGGATACCGAGCACGACGTTGGCGTCGGTCACCGTCGCCGCCTCCCCGCCCGCGCCATAGCAGGCGGGGCCAGGCACGGCGCCGGCGCTCTCCGGCCCGACGCGCAGCAGGCCGCCCGCGTCGACCCGGGCGATGGAGCCGCCGCCGGCGCCGATCGAGCGGACGTCGACCTTGGGAATGCCCAGCATGTCGCGGCCGATCATCGCCTCGGGCGTCACGATCAGCCGGCCGGCGCGAATGGCCGAAACGTCGAAGGTGGTGCCGCCCATGTCGACGACGATGACGTCGGCCTCGTCGGTCAGGTGTTGTGCCGCGATCGGCGCCAAGGTCGGGCCCGACATCACCGAATAGATCGGCCGGCGGATCATCTCGTCGGGCGGCATCATGCCGCCGACCGAGTTGGCGACCAGCAGCTCGCGTCGATAGCCGTTGGCCGCGAGCGTCTCCGTCAACACGCCGACGTATTCGCCGACGATGCGGCGCAGGCTGGCGTCGATCACGGTGGAGATGGCGCGGCGGTATTCGCGCGGAATCGGGTTCAGCCGATGGCTGAGGGTCACCGGCAGTTCAGGCCACTCACGCGCCAGGATCTCGGCGATCCGCGCCTCGTGCGCGCCATTGACGATCGACCACAAGAGGCAGACGCCGACCGCCTCGACGCCGGCCCGGCGAAAGCGCGAAATCGCGGCGATCACGTCCTCTTCGGCGAGCGGCGCCAGCTCCACGCCCAGTGCATCCATGCGGCCCCGGACCGTGGCCGTGCGGCTCGGCGGCACGAAGGGGGCGGGGAAATCGAGGCGCCATTCGAAGGCCCGTTTTCGGGGTCCTTCCCGAAGCGTCAGGATATCGGGAAAGCCATCATTGGTGATGAAGCCGACGCGGTCGACCTTGCCCTCCACCAGGGCGTTGGTCGAGACGGTGGTGCCGTGGACGATCCGCTCCGTCCGCTCCAACAGGCCGGCGAGATCCAGGCCCCGGTCTTCGGCCGCGAGCCGTAGCACGTCGAGGAAACCCGCCTCGAAGCCTTCCGGAGTCGAGCGCGACTTGTAGATCCGCACTTTGCCCGCCTCGTCGGCGGCGACGCAGTCGGTGAAGGTGCCGCCGATGTCGATCGAGATCTCGTAGCCCATGCGTCGGCCCTCAGCCGTCTTGGCCGCGCAGCGCGCGGGTGCGCGCTTCGTCGACCGTGACGTCGATGCCGTTTTCGGCCGACTCGAGCGCCACGCCATAGACCGTCTCGGCCCGCGCCGGCGTGATCCAGCCGCGGCTGGCCGTCTCCGCCACCCGGGCGGGATCGCGCCGACGGGGATCGCCGTAGCCACCACCGGCGCCGGCGAGGCAGACGATGGCCTCGCCCGGTCGCACCACTTCACTGTGGAAGGCCGGCAGGCGGACCAGCTCGCCATCGGCCAGGCGCTTGTAGTTGGCGGCCGGCGCGCCGGCGCCGCCGCCCAGCACGCCGAGGCCCGGGTGGATTTCCCCGTCGCTGGCGTAGATCACCGTCATCTCGTCGGCAATCGGCCGGTAGACCAGCTTCACGCCGGGCGCGCCGTCGAATTCGCCGGGGCCGAGGGTGTCCGGCTCCAGCCAGCGGCCCTCGACCACGATCGGATACATGCTCTCGTCGATCTCGATCGAATCGAGCACGATCATGCCGCCGTTTTCCGAGGCGAGATAGGTGATCCAGCCGTCGTGGCCGTGGATGCCGGGACCGCTGGCATAGCCGATGAACATCTGGTTGACGTAGGGCTGGTCGTCCTTGCGGGAATCGATCCCGGAGATGACCGCCATGCCCGCCGCCTGCATGTGGCCGCCCTCCGCCATGCCGTGCGGCGGACCCATCTGCGCGAAGCAGGCGGCGACGGCGATCACCAGGCGTTCGTTCACGTTGGTGGTGGCGACGGAGGTACCGACCGGATACTTCGGCCGGCCGACCACGCAGCCGTCGCGCAAGCGCACGTCGATGCGGCTGGCGCTGCCCTCGTTGTGGGGGATGGTGGGGTCGAGGTTGTAGAAGACGCCGATCCGGCAAGACCCGGTCGCGGTCGCCTCGGTCAAATTGATGCCGCCCGGCACGCAGTCGATGTTGTCGCGGGCATCGACGGTGATGCGGCCTTCCTCGGGATCGACGGTGACGGTGACGCGGACCGGCACGCCGTCTTCCGCCACCGTCGGCACGGGGTCATGCCGGGTCTCGTAGCTCCAGGTGCCGGCCGGCAGTTCTCGGATCGCGGCGATGGCGCGGCGTTCGCCGTAGGCCATCCATTCCTCGACGAAGGCCCGGATCGTGTCGAGGCCGTGGTGCGCCACCAGTTCGCCGATCCGCCGCTCGCCGATCTGGCAGGCGCCGACCTGGGCCCGGTAGTCGCCATACCAGAGGTCCGGCACCCGGATCTTCATCCGGCACATCCGGATGATGTCCTGGAGGTCCTCATGGTTCCGTTGCACGCGCACGCAGGGGAAATGCAGCCCCTCCTCGTAGACCGTTCGGGCATAGGGCAGGTAGGTGGTCGGCAGCGGCGCGCCGATATCGGCGTGGTGCGAACGCGCCAGCACCCAAAAGAGCGGCTCCCCCTCGTAAAACACCGGCACGCAGACGGTGAGGTCGGCATGGTGCGTGGCGCCGGTATAGGGGCAGTTGTTGAGGAAGGCGTCGCCCTCCTCGATATCGTCGAAATACTCGGTGATCGGCCGCGTGGTCAGGTCCAGCGCCGTGATGTGGATGGGAATCCCCTCCTCCACCGTCAACAGCCGATGGTCGTAGGTCAGGATCCCGCAGGACATGTCGCGGGCATTCTTGATCACGGCCGAGCGGCTGGCCTTCATGACGGTATTGGTCATCTCGCGGATGATCGCCTCGAAGCGGCTGGCGAGCACGGCCATCAGGTACGGCGGAAAACGGCTTTCCGCAGTCGTAATTTCGCTGGCGGCGTCGGTCGTCATGGCATCACCCGATCATTGCGGCGGCGCCATCATAGCCGCCGCCGCCGGGCGACCTCAATCGGCCTCGTCGATGCGGTTCAGGGTACGGCCAACCCTCAAATCGACCAGTCGTGGGTCTCGACCAGGTGAACGAAGGCCTTTACCGCTGGCGAGAACCGCCGACCGGACACGGTGACGAGCTCGATTTGCCGCGTGATTTCCGGCTCCGCGAGGAGCCGCATCGGCAGGTCCGGATGCAGGGACAGATGTTCCGGCAGGAACGTGGAGCCCATGCCGGAGAGGATCATGCTCTGGACCCAATCCTTGCGCTCACTGGCATAGCGGATATCGAGGGACACTTTCGATTCCGTTATGAGACCACGAATGTGATCCGTATACTCGCAATTGAGCCGTGCGAGATAGGATTCGTTGTCCATATCGCGCAGCCGTACGACGTTTTTCTTCTCGAACCTATGGCCTGGCGGGAAAGCGACAACGTAACGCTCGCGATAGAGCGGGCGCCTGTCGAACCGTTCCGGCAAGCCTTCGGGTAACCCGAATAACGCCACGTCGAGGCTGCCCGCCAACAGTCGATCCAACACTTCGTTCGGAACCACGTCGTGCAGTGTCAGCTCGATGCCCGGGAGATCGCGCTGGATATTCGACATCAGCCTGATCAGGCGGTTTGGTCCGATCGTACACATCACGCCCAGATTGAGTGGCGCCTTTTCCAGGCTTTGGAAATCCTGCGCCGTGGCCATGGCGGCCATGGTGCTGGCAAGGCTTTGCTGGAGATGGGGCTTCATCATCCGACCGAGATCGGTCAGGTGTGTGCGGTTGCGCTCGCGCCGAAACAACGGCCCGCCTAGTTCTTCCTCGAGCTTTTTTACGGCCCGCGTCAGGGCCGGTTGGGAGACATGGCAACGCTCGGCGGCCCGGGTGAAATTCAGCGTCTCGCAAACCGCTAGAAAATAGCGAACCTGATGCATTTCAATGGCCAATGTACCTATCTCCATAGCCTAGCGTTATCGAAACAATGCGTCGTCGGCATTTTACCAAGGAGGACCGCATACATATATCTCGACCATCGAAAACCAAATCAATGGAGTTCTACACGATGTCGACCACAAAACACAGTTCCCTCAAGAAAACCGCCATCTGAGTCGGACCCGATTTCCTTGGACACAGAATTGGCTTAATCGAAGTGTCCAAGGAGGACCGGAACATGGCCGATAATTTTGAGAAGAAAGTTGCTGTTGATGGGCCTGTGGTAAATGCGGGCGAGCTTGGCTCGTCCACGTTTTCCCCAGGCCAGGCTTTGCCGGCAGGCCCGCTGGGACTTGGCCAGCGATGGACGGTGGCGCGCAAGCGTGAGGTCGTTCCGCGGCTTTTGCGTGACGAGCCGGTGCAACTTCTGTCGCGCCAGTTGGGCGTAGAGATCTTCCGGCTCGAGCAGTGGCGTGAGAAAGCGATCGGCGGGATCGACGCCTCGCTCAAGCAACGCAAGGGCGATCCGGTGCAGGCGGAACTGGATAGCGCCATGAAGCGGATCGGAGAGTTGACCATGCAGGTGGAACTGCTGGAGGCCAAGACGGAGACCTTCGGCCCTTTGGGGCGGCGGAGGTCGCGGCGATGAGTGCCGCCACCTCGCCCGGCACGGGTCTGGCCTACGGCCTGCGGCGGGTCTGCGCCGCCTGGGGCATGGCCCGCTCCTCGTTCTACGCCATGACCTCCGGCCAGCACGCCGAGCAGCCGCCGGCAAAGCGTCGGGGACCGAAGCCCGCGATCTCGGACCAGGCGCTGCTGGTGGCGATCGAAGCCGACCTGGAGGCATCGCCCTGGGAGGGCGAGGGCTACCGCAAGGTCTGGGCTCGGCTTCGGGTCTGTCGCGACATCCGGGTTGCCCGCAAGCGGGTGCTCCGCCTGATGCGCGAGAACAATCTGCTCTCGCCCCATCGCTGCCGCCGCCGTGGCGGCAATCCCCATGACGGTGAGATCATCACTCATGCCCCGAACCTCATGTGGGGCACCGATGGCGTTCGGGTGTTCACGGTGGACGACGGCTGGGGCTGGATCTTCACCGCCGTCGAGCATTGGAACGCCGAGTGTGTCGGCTGGCATGTCTGCAAGCGCGGCGACCGCTTCGCCGCCCTGCAGCCGATCTCCATGGGGCTTGCCGGGCTGTATGGCTCGACCGCGGCCGGCGCGGCTCGGGGGCTGGCCTTGCGGATGGATCACGGCTCCCAGTATCTGTCGGACCACTTCACCAACCAGATCAAGTTCTGGGGCATCCAGCCGTCCTACGCCTTCGTCGCCGAGCCCCAGACCAACGGCGTCGCCGAGCCCCAGACCAACGGCGTCGCCGAGCGGTTCAATCGCACGCTGAAGGAACAGATCATCCATGGTCGCATCTACCGCAACATCGCGGAGCTGCGGGACGCCGTCCGCGACTTCGTCGAACTCTACAATGCCCAGTGGATCGTCGAAAAGAACGGCTACCTGAGCCCCGCTCAAGCTCGTCAGGCGTGGCACGCCGCGATCTCAATCAGGCCCGCCGCGTGAGACAAACTTGTGTCCAAGGAACCGGGTGCGCTACAAGAAAACCGCCATCGCTCTTGGTACGGCGGTTGCGATGGGCGGCATCGCCGCCTCCGCCAATCCCGCGGCGGCGATATGCCGCCCGTGCCGTCCCGCGGCCGTCTACGCGCCGTGCCGTGCCGACAACCCCCGTGCGGCCAGCAACCCGTGCAACCCCCTGTGCGGCCAAGAAACCGTGCGCGGCCAACAACCCGTGTTTTGCCAACAACCCTTGCTCGGCGCAGAATCCGTGCAATCCCTACATCCGATAAGGCCGCGCAAGAGCCGAGCCGATCACCAACCGGAGCGGCGGGGCCTCGGCCCCGCCGTTCTTCACATTGCAAGAGTCCGCGGGTTTTTTCGACCTTGGAAACAGGCTTTTGTCACCCCCCGGCGGCGCCAAGGACGACGTGATCGAGCTCGAGGAAGGCGATCACCATTATTCCTGCCCGCTCAGCCCGACGCCGGACTATCGCACGGTGGTTGCGAGCCGACCGGCCCGCCCTCCGGATTCGACACAGGAGCAGACGATGGCCGACGAGACGAAAACGGACATTTGCGTCATTGGCGCCGGCTCCGGCGGACTTTCCCTCGCCGCCGGTGCTGCCCAGATGGGGGCCGAGGTTGTCCTGATCGAAAAGGACAAGATGGGCGGCGATTGCCTGAATACCGGCTGCGTGCCCTCCAAGGCGCTTATTGCCGCTGCCCACGCGGCCAACCAAGTGCGTCATGCAGGGCGATTCGGTATCAACGGTCACGAGCCGGAGATCGATTTCCCCGAGGTCCATGATCACGTTCATGGCGTCATCGCCGCCATCGCGCCGCATGACTCGGTCGAACGTTTCGAGGGCCTGGGCGTGGACGTGATCCAGGGCGCGGCCCGCTTCACGGGCCGTCGCGAGGTGGAAGTGGACGGACGCCGCATCCGCGCGCGCCGCTTCGTCATCGCCACCGGCTCGTCGCCGGCGGTACCCCCGATTCGCGGTCTCGACGACGTGTCCTACCTGACCAACGAGACGGTGTTCGACCTCGACCAGCGGCCCGACCACTTGATCGTCGGCGGCGGCGGCCCGATCGGGATCGAATTGGCCCAAGCCCATCGCCGCCTGGGGGCACGGGTTACCGTCCTCGAGGAACGGTCGATCCTCGGCAGGGACGATCCCGATGCCGTCGGCGTGGTCCGCGGCCGGGTCATCGACGATGGCATCGAGCTGCGCGAGGGCGCGATGATAAAGCAAGTTGTCCGGCACGGTAACGGCATCGCGCTGACGATCGAGAAGGGCGGCGAGGACGAGCGCGTTGCCGGTTCGCACCTGCTGGTCGCCGCCGGACGGCGGGCGAATGTCGGCGGGCTCAACCTGGAAGCCGCCAGCATTGATTATGGGCCCAAGGGTATCGTCGTGGACAGGCGCCTGCGGACGACCAACAGGAAGGTCTTCGCCATCGGCGACGTGGCGGGCGCCTATCAGTTCACCCACATGGCCGCCTATCAGGCCGGAATCGTCATCCGAAACGCGCTTTTCCATCTTCCGGCCAAGGTCGACGACGCGGCGGTGCCGTGGGTGACCTATACGGACCCCGAACTCGCCCATGTCGGCCTCGATGAACGCCGGGCCCGCGAACAATTCGGCGACGATATCCGGTTACTGAAGGGGTCGTTCGCCGAGAACGACCGGGCCCGGGCCGAGCGCGAGACCGACGGATTGATCAAGATCGTCGTCGGCCGCAAGGGCCGCATCCTCGGCGCCACCATCGTCGGCGCGCATGCCGGCGAACTGATCCTGACCTGGGTCCTGGCCATTCGGCAGGGCCTCGAGATCGGCGCCGTCGCCAACCTGATCGCCCCTTATCCGACGTTGAGCGAGGTCTCGAAACGGGCCGCCGGCAGCTACTACACGCCGAGGCTGTTCAGCCGTCGTACCCGCAATCTGGTCGGCGCTCTCCAACATCTGCCGTAATGAAAGGAAAACATGTGATGGTGAAGGAAACCCAGCCCGACTCCGGGGATGCCCGGTCCATCGAGAATGTGCCCGTGGGATCGCCGGACGAGACGGCGCGGTTTTCGGTGAAGCGGCTGCTCCCCCTCGCCGTGCTCGGGCTCGCCTCGATCGGCTTTTTCGCCCTTGGCCTCGACGATTACCTGACGTTCGAGACCCTGCATGAGAACCGCATGCTGATCGAGGATTTCATCTTGGATCATATGATCTTGGCGCCGGCGATCTTCTTCCTGGTTTACGCGGCCATCGTCGCTTTTTCCTTTCCCGGCGGCGCCGTCATGACCATCGCCGCCGGATTCCTGTTCGGCACGCTGTTGGGCACCACGTTCGTCGTCCTCTCGGCGACCGCGGGCGCGGTGGCGATTTTCATGGCCGCGAAGTCGTCGCTCGGCGAACCGCTCCGCGCTAAGGCGGGGCCCTGGTTGAAGAAGTTCGAGGCCGGTTTCCGGAAAAACTCGTTCAACTATCTGCTGGTGCTGCGCCTGGTGCCGTTGTTCCCTTTCTTCGTCGTCAACCTGGTGCCGGCGTTCCTCGGTGTGGACCTGAGAACCTACGCCGTCACCACCTTGATCGGCATCATCCCCGGCTCCTTCGTCTTTGCCTCGGTCGGGTCGGGCTTGGGCAGCATATTCGCCATGGGCGGGGAGATTTCGCCGGCGGACGTCCTGACGCCGGAGGTCATCGTCGCCCTGGTGGGGCTTGCGGTCTTGTCGTTGTTGCCCGTGGTCTACAAGGCGGTCGCGGCGCGCCGCGCGTAGAGGAGTCGTCTCACCCGCGGGTCACAAACCAACGAGGGAGCCAGACCATGGACATGAGACGGCTCGAACCCGGGGTCGGCGAGCGGATGAGTTTCGCAACGGGACCCCGTGGCGTTGCCCGCGGCAACGTCTGTCCGCCGAGCCGGCCGGCCCGCGTTTTCAGGTTTGTCGGCGTCGCCCGCCAACTTGGCCTCGAGCCTCGCCGCCCGGTCGAAAAACCGTTCCGAATAGCCGCCTCCGAACGGTAGCGACGGCGTTAGCTTTTGTCGTTGCCGGGATAGCGCAATTCGTTGGTCGGTGCGGAAAAGACTCGTTCAACGCAGCACTGCTAGTTCCCCGGAATCTGGACGATTGTTGCGCCGGTCGGACCAGCCGCCGAAGACTATATCGATGATCAACGCCAGGCTTTGCCCCATGGTATCGTCGGCATCGCCGGACACCGCGACATAGGCCGGCGCGGGGGCGTGGTAATTGAGGGCACGTTCGAAATCGGTAGCGAAGTCGATTTGCTCGGCAAACCACCGGCCCGTCGGGGCGTTGCCCGAGCGAAGGATGACCATGGTTCCGTCCAATGGGATGTAGGGATTGATAATGCTGTCGCCCTGCCGTCCCTTTCCGCCCCAGACGTATGTCAGGACCTTCCCAGGCATGGGCACATCGAAAAGCCCCGCCATGGTGGTTTTCAACTTATCCAATAAACCAGTTTTATCCGGGTCTTTCGGGAACCATAGGTGAAGGGCCAGGGGTCGGTCGTCATGGCCCTTGCGGGAGAGATCGCTCGCCGGCGTCGTATTGTCGACGCGCCAGCGCCAGGAGAGCCGCCGCTTTTTCCGGTCTCCCTCGGAAATTCTGCGATAGAGGATGGCGACGCTTTCCGCTGCCGTCACTTCGATGGCACCATCGGCACGGGCGGTGAATTGCGTCGCCGGCTTTCCGGCAAAGGTCAGCACCTTCCATCCAGCCTTTGCGAGATCGGGCCTCACCGAAAGGCCCTCGGACCCGCCGGCCGGGCGAGGATAAGCATGCCGAGAATGACGGCGATGCCCGCATATGAAGAAATCATCGACATTTCCCTAAATCGGATTTTCACGACGGGATGACGCCCCTCGCCGCCATGAAGTCACGCGGCGCGGCGAGGCCGGCGCGATCCAGCCCGCATATCGTGGCATAGCGGCTGAACAGCATCGGTAACAGGAGCCGGATGATCGGTCGCCAGAAGCCGCTCCTGTGCGTGGCAACATGCTGGAGAGGCGCCAAATGGCAACCCAGCGCCAGTTTAGGAAGATAGGTGGTCTGACAAAAGCTCATCTCGCGACAGCCGGCCGAAATTGCGATCTTTATGCTTTCGTATTGTAGAACGAAATAGCAGCCCGAGTCGCGGGACATTTGATAATCGAAGCCGCCGCGAAGGCAGACCCCGCCTTTCCCGGCAAAAAAGGCAGAGGACATATCCAATCAGCTGATCGCCATCGAAACAGCCGACGAATTTCTTGTCGATGTCTCGGTCCGCCGACAGGGATGTGAAATACGCCGGCGTTAGACGCTACAATTCCAGTTTCGCCCGCGCCAAGACGTGGTAATAAAGGGGCATAATATCCGGAAATATGTCTTCAGACGTGTCCATTATATCTATCCGCAAGTTCGTAAATTTGGCAAACTTTCGCAATCTCTTACGAATATTTCTCTTCGCATTCGATTTGCCATCGCGCACGTAATCCTCGAAGCTCGGCCACAATAGCCTAAGCCGAGCGTCCGGCAATCCCTGGACGGCAAAGAACTTCGACGACTTCAGCGCCGAAAAGAGCGTTGGAATCGCCGGCTCCGAGAAATCCTTGAAGATGATCCAATGCAAGCCCTTGGCCCACGCCCGTTCCCGCACCGCTTCGAAAACGCGTCGATCGATCGAGAACGACTCATTCCCAGCCGTCAGGAGACGTCCCTCGGCCATCGGGTGTCCGCAAAAATAGACGCGAAGTTGCAATAATGCCGGCACCAACGCGCAAAACTTGGCGACCGCCTTGTCGAGCTTGCCGCCGAGTCCAAGGGACAGTGGATAGGCGTGGAACCAGAACGTCGGCAGGATCGCCACGATTCGAGAATCGCGGCGAAAGACAATGTACTCGAACCCGTCCGGCCCGATACCGCTCGATTCCATGACTTTGAAATAGGACCATTGCCACAACGGATCGTCGAGCGGAGCCAGCACGTTCCACGCCTCCTTTCGTATGTCCGTCACGCTATGGAGAATCTCGATGTCGTACATCGGATTGCGCGGCCCCAACTCAAGCCGCCACGGATTCGGCATGGCCGTTGTGCGCGCACCAATGGCGGACATTCGAGACGAAGGCTTGATCAGGGTCGTAGGGCAGGCTGTGAAGCGATGTCGGGAGCGGGTCGACGATCGACAGATACGGAGCGAAATGCGCAAGCTGCTTGTAGGTCATACGCTTGGCGGCCGGCTCTTCGGTGAGGTGTTCCGATCGGAGAAACCGCTCAAAGGTGTCAGGACTCACCAGACGCGGCGCGGCGATGGGCCGTTCGAATATGTGGGAGGCATTGGCGATCGCCAGATCGAGTAGATAACGCAACCGCGGCGCGCGCGCGCCGACCGTCAACCAATAGTCGCGGTTTACGGCCTCCGCGCGCACGAGTCCGACGACGATGTCCGCCACGGTGTCCTGGGGAATGAAGTCGATATAGCTGTCCGCGATACCGGGGAGCCATGACAAGCGTCCCCGTATCACCAGTTCGAGAAACCGGTGGAACCCCTGAAATTTACTGATTTCGCCGGTCCTCGAATTGCCAACGACGATGGACGGGCGCACGATCGTGGCCGGATGACCACTGGATCGGATGATGTCCTCCGCGCATAGCTTGGACTCCACATACGCATTCGACACGGGCGCACCGGTGGGATCGCGAACCGGATGCACGAAGGCCGTGCCGACGAAGTAAAGCGGGACATGGGCGGCCCGGGCCAATTCCAGGACCCGTCTGGTGCCGTCAACATTGGCGGTGAAGATTTCATTCTCGGACCGGGAAAACTTGGTGACGGCGGCGGCATGAACGATGCATCCGATCCGGTCGGCGAGCCCGCCGAACGATTCCCTGGCGAGGCCGAGCCGCCTTTCCGTGATGTTGCCCCGCACCGTTTCCACGCCGGATATCGACACGGGCTCTCGGTGCGTTAGGCAGATAACTTCATTCGTCGGCAGCTTTTTAAGGAGAGCTCTTCCGACGACGCCGGAGGCTCCGGTCAGAAGTAATTTTCGACGGGCTGAAAAGGGACGGGTTTTCATTCCGGGCCTTCGCGCATCGCTTGCGGTCGACATTGGGTCATGACGCGGGGACCGCGTTGTTGATTGCCCAGTCATACCTGTAGCCGTCGATCGCGACGAAGTTCGCGAGCCTGTTCGCGAGCTCCGGCGTCGCAAAGCGACGAAGATGGTCAAGCACAGCTTTCTCGCCGCCGTCGAAATCCTCGGCGAACCACTTGTAGATCGTAGAAACGTAGAGACGTTGGCCTTCAATCGAAACGCCGCGCGAGTGGTTGACGTAGGCGCGCGCGCCTTCGCTCAGGCGGCGGTCCATGGTCTTCGCATGGTACGCCTCGGGTGCCAGGTTCGGACAGCCGAGCGAGGCGCAGTTGACCGCGTAATGGATCCGAGCATCGCGCCAGATCGGCCGCAGGATGCGATGCTCGATGTCGTTGAGCGAGATCACCGCGCCCTCCACCTCGATCAGCTTCCGGTCCCAGGGGGCGATCGAGAACCACCCGGGGCAGATGTTTATCTCCCGGATGCTCTTGACCGGATAATGGTCGAGAACGACTTTGATCGTCAGCGCGTTATAGAGATTGATCCAGTAGGCCAGCTGCTCGGCGCCCCTGTGCCGGCTAATCGGCACCGCTGCGAGCGCATCGACGTAGCGGGCGAGCGCCCGGCGATCCGCTCGGGAGAGATTGCCATAGGCTACGCGGCTGATGCCGTCCCGGCCGAGAACGAGATTGGCCGCTAGAAACCGGTCCCACGCCGCATGATCTATTGTCGCGGTGGACGCGCCGTCATGCGCGGTCCAACGCGGCCACACTTCGGCCTTGGGCGCCGCCGAGGCGGTCAGCGAGGGAACCGAGAAGACGAGCGCCAGCAGAATACCGAGGCCAGCGCGCCAGGCGGTTCGCGAAATCATCATTGAATCCTCGAGGCGGAAAGAGTGTGTCGTGGGAAGCGCGCGAGCCCGGAGGGTGCCCTCGGCTCAACCCATGACCCGCAGCCAGTGCCGATCGGCGCGCTTGATGTAGCCGGACGTGTCGGCTTTCCAGGTCTGCTGCACACTCTTGTTCACATTGAGGTACAACTTGCCGTCGACGATGGCCCACGCGTTCGGGTCGATGTCGATCTTGGCACCCTGGGCCATGCCGTAGGCACAGTAGCCACCATAGGCGGGTGCGTATCGCTCGGGGTCGGCGGAAAACAGGTCACGGTGCTCCACGCTGGCGAATTGCCAAGTCGCGTCGCGCCACTCGTAGGTGATCCGTCGGCCGCCCTCGACCGGCTTGCCGACGGTGTGGTAGGCGACCGGGTCGTAGCCGTCGAGCGCGGTGCCGAACAACGTCTTGTTGACCGCTCCGCCCGCGATCGCCGGACCCGCGATGAGACCGGCGACCATGATGGCGGTGACGGTCGAAAAAATTCGATGTAGCATTGTCGTTCTCCCTTTCGTGGCGTCGATCGGCATGGTGCCGCAATGCCCGCGCGCCGCGACGATTCCGTCTCGGCGGATGTCATCTCACGTGGCTTCGGAGCCACGGTCTCGATCACCTCATTGCCGTACTTAATCGCGCGCGGAAGGAAGAGAAATATCCTTTGGTTCTTGTTTTCATAACCAAAGGACATGGCGGTAATGAACCGCCCGTAGGCCCGCTCGTGGTCAAGGAAGTCGGCGGGGGCCGCGATCCCGACTGATGCGAGCTGACCCACTACTCGGGTCCGATCCTCATGTGGGGAGGGGGGCGGAGGCTCGCCTCAATCGACCTCGTCCAGGCGTATCGGCGCGCCGCCTCGTTCCGAACTCTCATAAACCGCGCGGATGATCGCCACCGCCTTGCGACATTCGGCGCCGTCGATGGCGAGGGGGGCGTTCGCGCGCACCGCTGCCAGGAAATCGCGGAAGATGGCGCGGTGGCCTTCGGCGTCGACGCCGGCCGAGGGGTTGGCGGCGCCGACGCCGGCGCCGGGGAGGGCCAGGAGATCGCGGCGGATCTCGTCGTCGGCTGAGTCTTCGTCGCGGAATTGCCAGAAGAGGAGGCCGCCGTCGGCGAGGCTGGCGGTACCGTTCTCGCCGGCGATGGTGAGGGTGCGGAAGTGGCCCGGCCACATGGAGGTGGCGCAGGCGATCTGGCCGAGCGCGCCATTTTCGAATTCCAGCACGGCGGCGCCGGTGTCCTCCACCTCGATGCCCGGGTGAGCCAGGGTCGCGATGCGGCCGGAGACGGTGGCGACAGGCGCGCCCACCAGCCATTGCAGAAGGTCGATGGTGTGGATGCCCTGGTTCATGAGCGCGCCACCGCCGTCGAGTGCCCAGGTGCCCTTCCAGGCGCTCTCGTCGTAATAGGCCTGATCGCGCCACCAGGGGCCGGTGGCCGAGGCGAAGGTGAGGCGCCCGAAGCGGCCGGCGTCGACCGCGCGCTTCATCAACGCCGCGGCCGGCGCGTGGCGGGTGTTCAAGATTCCGCCGAGCCGGGTGCCGGCGGTTTCGTGCGCGGCGATCATCCGGTCGACGCGGGGAAGCGTGATCTCCAGCGGCTTCTCGACCACGCAATGCTTGCCGTGTCGGGCGGCGGCGAGCGCGGCCTCCAGATGCGCGCCGGAGGGCGAAGCCACGCTCAGCACGTCGATATCGTCGCGGGCGGCGAAGCGCTCGATATCCTCGGTGTCGCGGAAGTCCAGCTCCGGCGCCAGTTCGCGGGCCTTGCCGCCGCCGCCGTCCATGATGCCGGTGACCTCGACGCCCTCGATCCCGCGCAAGGCCTCCAGGTGGAAGGCGGCGATCATCCCGGCGCCGACGATGCCGAACCGCGTGGTCATCTATGTCCATCCTCCCCGATCGCGGCCCGGATCTGGAACCAATCGCCGCCACGAGCGCGCGGGTGGCGGCGATGGGGCTATTATCGGCTATCCTCGGCGCGGACCGGGAGAATGCCCATGCGAACCTACAAAGGCCAGTGCCACTGCGGCGCCGTGCGCTTCGAGATCGACACCGAGCTCGACCGGGTCGCGGTCTGCAACTGTTCGATCTGCCAGCGCCGCAACGCCGTCATGCACCGGGTGGAGGCGGAGCGCTTCCGCCTGATCCGGGGCGAAGAGGACCTGACGCTCTACCAGTTCGCCACCGGCACGGCGCGGCATTTCTTCTGCAAGCACTGCGGCACCTATCCCTTCCATCGGCCCCGCATCGCGCCCGAGGCCTATACGGTCAACGTCTTCTGCCTGGAGGGGATCGATCGGGCGACGGTCGCCGGTCTCGAGACGGTCGAGATCGACGGCAAATCCTTCGAGACCGAGGGCCCAGGGACGCCATGAAGCTTTCCAAGGAACAGATCGGGCATTTCGAACGGGACGGCTATCTGGTGCTGCCCGACCTCTTCTCGGCCGAGGAAATCGCGGTCTTGACGAGGGAACTGCCCCGCGTCTTCGCCCTCGAGCGCGCGGAAGTCCCCCGAAGCGGAATCGGCGAACCCCGCCTGGCCCACCGCCTCGAGCGCTACAGCGAGCCCTTCGCCCGCCTGCTGCGCCACCCCCGCATGGTGGAACCCGCGCGCCAGCTGATCGGCGGTCCGGTCTATTCGCACCAATACAAGGTCGTGACCAAGGCGCCTTTCGGCCAGCTCAATTTCCCCTGGCACCAGGACTACGCCACCTGGGCCGCGGTCGACGGCATGCCCCGGGGTATCGCGATCAACTTCGCCCTCTTCCTCGACGAGGTGACGGAGTTCAACGGCCCGATCACCCTGATCCCGGGCTCGCACCGGGACGGCGTGTTGGATGCGCCGGTGGTGCCGCTCGACGGCTCCTCCGACTTCGCCGCGCTGGAAGCCGGGACCGTCGAACGGCTGGTCGCCCAGGGCGGCCTGATGGCGCCCAAGGGGCCGGCCGGCACCGGGCTCTTCTTCCACGGCTGCACCGCGCACGCCTCGGCGCCCAACATCTCCCCCTGGCCGCGCAACAACGTCTATTCCAGCCTGAACCACGTCGAGAACGGCATCCGCCACCGCGCGCGGCCGGAATTCTACGCCGCCTTCGAGGTCGAGGAGCTGGTGCCGCTAGCGGACGACTGCCTGTTGCTGCCGATTTATACCAACCTGCAATGAGTAGGACTCATCGCGGGTTGTCTGGCGTTCAGACGCCACGCGGGCTTTTCCTCGCATAAGCTCGGGCGCGCGGTCGCGCTTGCCGACCCGCGATGAGTTGCACTCAACGCAGGTCGGTATGATACCGGTGAGCAGATGAAGTGACTCTTCACCGGCGGACGGACACCACCGTCATCGCGAGGGGCGAAGCCCCGTGGCGATCCAGGGCCGCGTGAAGACCGCCGAAGACATCGCGGGCCATCGAGGCCGCCTGGATCGCCACGCTTCGCTCGCGATGACGACCGTGTGGGCCGAGAGGTCAATTCAAAGGCTCGCCGGTATTAGGCCTGAGCCCGCCACTTCCAGCAGCAGCTTGCGCAACACCGCGTCCTCGAAACTGCGATTGCCGTCGGCGGTGACGACGAAGGCGCCGGGCCCGCCGATGATGTAGCGGCGATAGGCGTCCTCCAGGTCGTAGCCAATCGGCCGCCCGCTGCACCCGGGGGTGCGACAGAGGATCGCCAGGCCGTTGATGACGATGCCATCCGCCAAGGCCAGCGCGCGGGCCTGGTCGACGGGCACGCCGCCGAAGGTGTAGGCGCTGTCACCGGAGAAATCGATGATCCGGCGCGTGCCCTGGAGGTCGTTCCCCTCGATCAGCGCATGGGCGGCGGCGATCGCGCTGCCGATGGCATTGGGGCCGAAGGCCTTGCGCGGCGCCGCGCGCAGCCGGGCGATGAAGCCGGCAGCACTCTTCGGCCCGTCGATAACGGTCCAGGGGACGACGATGTCTTGGCTGGCTTCGTCCGCCCACTCGACATAGGTGACGGCGATGCGGCGATGCAGGCCGCTGGTGATGGCGTCCTGGACATGTCGGTGGGCGATGGCGCTGGCATAGCCCTCCCGCTGCAAGCGCAACTCCTCGTCGTCGATCGATCGCGAGGCGTCGGCCAACAGCACCAGCTCCAGATCCACCTTCTCCGCCGCCTGGCCCGGACTGGCGAGAAATGGCAGAAGGAGAACCAGGGCCAGGTTACGGGCCGCTCGGCACGGGAGATCGCCCAGATCCGTCATCGCATCATCCTCTCGCCTCGCTCCTGCGAGGATCATAGCGTGGACCGGGTCACGCGAGCAGCGGACGGCGGTGTCGGGGATAATTGAATGGATGGGTGATGTCCCACCCAATGTTGAAAAGTGCGAGATAGGCATCGTTTGATCGAGAGGCTACGCGGCCACCTCGATGTCTTCAATGACGGACTTTGCTCCGGCCTTTCTCACCGCCTCCCGCAGGGCGGCGTCGAGGATGGGGAGCTGGCGGTAGGCCTTGAGGCGGCGGAAGGTCTTTTGCGCCTCCAAGGGGCCGGCGGCGGTCCAACGCAGCGCCATCTCGGCGTTGCGCCAGCGCTTGACGTTCCGCTGCACCGTCCGGACGGTGCCGATCGCGTTCTCGATGGCGTTGGTGCAAGCCAGCGAGTGTCGAAGTTGCGGCGGGAGGCCGAGCCGGATCACGGTCAGGATCTCGTCCAGGCCCTCCAGGATCGAGCCCGAGACGCCGGGTGCGTCATGCTCCAGACGGCGGGCGAGGTTGCGCAAGAGCCGTTCGGCCTTGGCCGCGTCGTCCTGCTGCCAGGCCTGCCGCAAGACCTTCCTGACGCCGGCATGGAGGCTCTCGTCCAGCCGGTCCGTGATGTTGCGCCCCTTGTGCACCTGGCAGCGCTGGAGGGCCGCCGCCCGCCCGAAGGTCCGCCGGATCGCCTTCGAGAGCGCCTTGGCGCCGTCGACGATGTAGAGCCGAGGCCGTTCGGGATCGAGACCGCGCTCGATCAGGTTGTCGAGCATGGCTTGCACCGTGGCCGCGTTCTCCGTCGCGCCCTCGGCCAGGCCCAGCACGTGCTTCGCGCCGCCGGTGTCGATGCCGATCGCCGCCACCATCAGGTGATCGCCGACATGGAGCCCGTCGATCTGGAGCACCACGAGATCGAGATCGTCGAGCGGGCTCGCCAGCCAGGCCTTCAGCTTGCTTCGCGTCAACGCCACGAAACGGCGCGAGACCGCCGACTTCGAGGTTGCGTCACCCGATGCCGCCGGCAGATCGCCGCCCGCATCGTCCGGCAGGCGCACCGCGCGGGCATACTTGCGGGTCGAGACGTTGATCACCATCAGATTCATCGCCCAGGCTTGCAAGAGTTCGGGTTCCGACAGCAGCTCCCAACTCGGCAGGCTCATCTCCCGACCCGCGAAGTCCCCCACCCGAGGGCGCTCGACCTTCACTTTGCCGCCGTGGTAGGCGATCTCGCTCCGGGTCGTGCCCCATCGATGGCCCTTGCGCTCGCCCGAGCCGGCGTGGCGCGAACCGCACAAGGCTTCCGCGTCCGCCGACATCATCTCGTTCAAAGACTCGAGGCCCGCCAAAAGGCAGAAGCGATCGACGCTCATGCGCGGATCGTCGAAGGCCTCCGGCATCGATGGCAAGAGCCGACAGGATGGTTCCGAGGAACGGTCGTTGCGTGTAGTCTTGGTCATGGCGTCGTTCTCCTTGATGGAATCAGCACCCAGAGCCTAGCCGCTCCAGGCGGACGACGCCTACTTCAGCTTTTCAACAGAGCCCGGGACATCCCCAATGGATGTAATGAGGATCCTTCGCTAAGTTGTCGCCAACCCATGTAACGGGAAGGAGATAAGGGAACATGACGGAAGCGAGCCTTTATGAACGCCTGGGCGGCGAGGAGAAGATTCGGGCGATCGCCGGCGACATTTTCGACAATCACCTGGGCAACCCGGCCGTGAAGGCCCGTTACGTCGACAGCGACCGAAACGAGGTGATCCGGCTCGTGACCGAGTTCGTCTGCGCCGGCACCGGCGGTCCGCAAGCCTATACCGGCAAGGACATGGTTGCCTCGCACCGCGGCATGAACATCAACGAGGTCGAGTATATCGCGGTGATGGACGACATCATGGCCGCCCTCGACAAGAACGGCGTGGGCGAGCGGGAGAAACAGGAACTTCTGATGGTCGCCTATTCCCTCAAGGGCGAAATTCTCCACGGTTAGGAGAGCTTCCGGCCTGGCCGGACGGGACCGCCGTCACCCGTCTTCCCCTCGCTCGACGGTGCGCCATTCCACTTCCAGCAGGTCTTCGAGGCCGATCGCCTCGTGCGGCTCGTGTCGCAGGCGGTCGCATTCCTCGGCCCCGTGCGCGGGATCGACGAGACCATCGCTGAGCGCGCGGTAGCAATCGCGCCAGACCTTGAAGGCGGCCAAGAGCGTCGTCTGCGCGTCGACCAGCAGCTTGAAGCCGAGGTCGGCCATCTCCCGCGCCGTCATGCCGAGCGCCGCCGGCCCACCGCGCGCGGCGAGGAACATCACCGGCGCCGGCGGCCGCTCGCCCAGGAACCGCGCTTCTTCCTGCGTACGGGGCGAGGGCAGGAACACCTCGGTGTAGCCAGTGGCTCCGCCGCCGAGATAAATCGCCTCGAAACCCGCCGCCTCCGCAATCACGCCATCACGCGGTCCTGCCCACCTGCCGACTAGTATCCCGAATCGGAAGTTCGTGGCATTGATGGCGTGCGCCGAACGAACTTCCGATTCGATAAAGACACTAGCAGAATCATGATTCTAGCGTGGTTTACGGATTTGAAGTTCCTCGCGGAGCCTGCCCCAATATTCGGAGGAGCTTCAAATCCATCACACTAGCGGCAAGGAGCATAGCGCGGAACGGCGATCGCGATCAGCCGGGTCCCAGTCCAACCCTTCCCCGAGGCAATCCGTGACAATACGGCGATCCGACGCCAGGTCCGGCCGTTACTTGGCCGGCAGTGTTTGCGTGTAGGCCAGAACGTCTACGGCATCCCGCACGGCGAAAGCCATGAGCGAGGGCATTTCGACGCCGGGATGGCCGGCGCGAGCCTTATGCAGCACCTCCCAGGGATTTTTTTGCGCTTCGGTGCCAAGGTAAGCTGGCTTTTTTTCGCTTCCGAAATCGAGGGCCTTGCCATCGAAACCATGACAGGCGGCACAGAGGTTTTGATAAATCGCCGCGCCCCTCTTCGCGTCGCCTTTCACGGACTTGTCTTTTCCGATGAACTCGTCGGTGTCGATCTGTCCCCTGGCGACGAACGTCGCCAAGCGAAGCATCGCGTCCATCGGTATCATTTCATGGCTGAAACCATGCGTCGGGTTCATCATCACCTTGTGAATTTCATCCGGATCCTTAGTTTGCCCAAGCGCGCAGGCCGCCAATTCCGGTCTTGTAGGATCCACCGGCGTAAGCACCATCCTTACCTTTGTAATCCCATCCATGACACGATTTGCAACGCCACGTCACGGCACCTTTCTTCTTGGTGTTCGATGCCGGCCAGGCGGGATGGGTCGCCTTCGGTTTCTCCGCGTCCAGGGCGTTGATCCAATTGTCGTAGAGACGGCCCCCACTGGCGAGGGTCCAGGCCTCGGTAGGTTCGGCGGGGACACCATGAACATAGTCCCGATGATATTCTTCGCCTTTATCCGAAGCGGACGCGGTCATCGGCAGGAGCAAGGGGGCGACAAACATCAACGGTACCGCATAAAGCTTTCCGATGGAGATGTCGAAATCATCGATATCGAGGCGATGCATTGCCATGTCCTTTCCCAACCAGAACGAAACTCCACGCTGGCGATCCTGGTCTTGCCCATGCGCCGGGGCATTGATTTACATCAATGCGAGGGGCTACCTGGGACTTCGGCGACCCGGCCGCGGGCGGCGCGGTAAGCCGTCCGACACCGGCGCATGATGAGTTGGACGGACGTCGGCGTTCGCGCCAGACTGTGCGGAGCAATCGAGGGAGAGGGAAGCCATGGACCGGGATGCATTGAAACGTGCCGCGATCGCCGCGATCGAGGCCAGGCGCGAGGAAGTGATCGAGATCGGCGAGACCATCCTGCGCAACCCCGAAACCGGGTTCCGCGAGGTCAAGACCGAACGGCTGGTCGCCGAGAAGATGGAGAGCCTGGGCCTGGAGCCGCAAACCGGCCTGGCGATCACCGGGGTCAAGGCCAAGCTCAACAACGAGAATACCGGCCCGACCTTGGCGCTGATCGGCGAGTTGGACAGCCTGCGCATCTCCGACCACCCCTTCGCCGACCCCGAGACCGGCGCGGCGCATGCCTGCGGCCACAATGCGCAGATCGCCGGCATGCTGGGCGCCGCCATGGGCATCGTCGACGGCGGGATCGCCGAATACCTGACCGGCAACATCGCCGTCGTCGCGGTGCCGGCGGAAGAACTGATCGAGGTTGGCTATCGCCTGGGCCTGCGCGAAAAGGGCGAGATAGAGTTTCTGACCGGCAAGGCCGAATTCATCCGCCGCGGCCATTTCGACGACGTCGATCTCGCCCTCATGTGCCACACCAAGACCGATACCGTCGCCAGCCACGTGGCGCTTTCCTCCAACGGCGCCCTGATCAAGAAGATCCGCTTCATCGGCAAGGCGGCGCACGCCGGCGGCCGGCCGCAGTTCGGCATCAACGCGCTCAACGCGGCGAATTTGGCGATGACGGCGATCGCGCTGCTGCGCGAGACCTTTTTCGATTCCGATACCATCCGCATCCACCCCATCATCACCAAGGGCGGCGACTCGGTGAGTGCCGTGCCCGCCGACGTCGTGATCGAGACCTTCGTCCGCGGCCGTACGCTGGAAGGCATCGTCGATGCCAACGCCAAGGTCGACCGGGCGGTGAAGGGCGCCGCGATGGCGATCGGCGCCAAGGTGGAGATCGAGACCACCGCCGGCTACCTGCCGCAGACAAACAACCAGGAAATGACCGAGGTCTGGGGCGAGAACGTCAAGGCGCTCTACGGCGAGGATCAGTTCTATATCGAGCGCCACCGTACCGGATCGACCGACATGGGCGATTTGGGCCACATCATGCCGGTCACCCACCCCTATATCTTCGGCGCCAGCGGCGTCGTCCACGCCAACGACTACGTCATGGAAGACAAGGACGCGGTCTATGTCGGCATGGCGAAACTGCTGGCGATGGCCGCGATCGACCTGCTGTCGGACGAGGCGGCCATCGCGCGGCGGGTCCTGGACGAACAGCGGCCCAAACTGTCGAAGGAGGCCTATCTGGCCTTCAACCGGCGGATGATGGCGGTCGACCGTTTCGAGCCGGAGCCGCTGGTGGGCGTCGTCGCCGATATGGGCGTGAGCGACTCGGCCACGGCCCGGAAGCTTTCCGGCGAATGACCGTCGGGACGACGCTGGCGCGGGCGGCCGCCCGCTGGCCGGAGAAGACCGCGCTGGTGTTCGAGGGCCGGCGCTGGTCGTACCGTCAGTGGAACCGCGAGGCCAATCGCGCCGCCAACGCCTTCGCCGCGCGCGGCATCGGCCCGGGGGACCGGGTCGCCTTCCTCACTTGGAACCTGCCCGAGCAGGTCAGCGCCTTCTACGGCCTGTTGAAACTGGGCGCGGTGCCGGTGCCGATCAACTACCGCCTGGCGGCGAACGAGGTGCGCTATATCGTCGAGGATTGCGGCGCCCGGCTGCTGGTGTTCGAGGAATCGCTCAGGGAGAGCGTTCAGGGGATCAAGGGCGCGTTGGCGGACGTCGAGGGTATCATCCTGATCGGCGACACGCCGGATGCCGGCGAGATCGCCTACGAGGATTTCATCGCGCCCGCGCGCGACGACGAGCCCTCGGGCGGCCCGGCGCCCGACGACACCGCCTTCATCATGTACACCTCCGGCACCACGGGCCGGCCCAAGGGCGTGGTCCGGAGCCACCGGGCCGAACTCGCCGGAATGCGGATCATGCGCGAGGCCTGCAAATTCAGCCACGACGATCGGATCATCCACAACAAGCCGCTCTTCCACATCGCGCAATTGCACCTGCAGCTCCTGCCCTTCGTCGAGCTCGGCGCGACCAACGTCATGACCCGGGGCTTCGATGTCGACGAGACGCTGGCCCTCGTCGAGGCCGAGCGGCTGACCTGCCTGCATGGCGTGCCGACACAGCTGGTGGCGATGATGCGGGCGGACCTCTCGAAGTATAATCTTTCGAGCCTCGCCTGTGGCTTCTTCGGCGGCCAGACCCTGGCCGACGAGGTGACGGCCAAGTGCGTCGCGCTCTTCCCGGACCGCTTCCTCAACGTCTATGGCTCGACCGAGGCGTTGACCGTGACCGCCTGCGATTACCTCCGCCACCCCGACAAGCTGGGGAGCGCCGGCCGCGCCGCGCCCGGGATGGAGGTCCGCATCCTGCGTTCGGGCGGCGAGAGAGCCCAGGTCGATAATCTCGCGGCCCCGGGCGAGGTCGGCGAACTGATCGCCCGGGGCCCGAGCCTGATGACGGAATACTTCCGATTGCCGGAGCGAACCGAGGCGGCGCTCGCCGGCGGCTGGTACCACTCGGGCGATGCCGCCTTCGCCGACGAAGATGGCTTCGTCACGGTGCTCGGCCGGATGGACCACACCATCAAGACCGGCGGCGAGAACGTGCACCCGAGCGAGGTCGAGAACCTGCTGTTCACCCACGCCGGCATCGCCGATGCCGCCGTCGTCGGCCTGCCGAGCACCACCTGGGGCCAGGCGGTCTGCGCCGCGATCGTCGCCAAGGACCCGGCGCTCGACGCCGAGACATTGGACCGCTTCTGCCGGAGGAGCCCCGACCTCGCCCGCTTCAAGCGGCCCCGGCACTATTTCTTCCTCGACGAAATCCCCTCGAACTCCACCGGCAAGGTCGAGCGCGGTCGGCTGCGGGACCAGCTGGTGGGCGGGCTCGCCGGGCCGCTGCCCTGAGAGGAGCGCCATGCGTCTCAGCTATGTCTCGCCCTTCAGCCGGGCGACGCACCGCCGCAACGCCGTCGCCTATGCGCGGCTTGCCGAGCGGCTGGGCTACGACGGCATCTGGATGCCGGAAGCCTTCGGCTCCGACGCCTTCACGTTGCTGGGCCTGATCGCCGGCCAGACCACGCGGATCAAACTCGCCACCGGCATCGTCAACGTCTACTCCCGCTCGCCCGCCCTCCTGGCGCAGTCTTTCGCCACGCTCGATGAAATCTCCGAGGGCCGCGCCATCGTCGGCCTCGGCACCAGCGGCCCGATCGTGATCCAGAACTGGCATTCCATGCCGTTCGAGAAGCCGCTGACCCGCACGCGCGAGGCGGTGGAGATCCTGCGCCTGGCGCTCTCCGGCGAGCGGGTCGACTACGAGGGCGAGTGCTTCCGCCTGAAGGGATTCCGCCTGTTGATCCGCCCGGTCCAGGAGCGGATACCGATCTACCTCGCCACCTTGAGGCCGCGCGCGGTCCGCCAGACGGGCGCCATCGCCGACGGCTGGCTGCCGACGCATGTCTCGCTTCGCAACCTGGCGGCGCTGCGCGCGCCCCTGGAGGCGGGCGCCCGGGCCGCGAACCGGCCCGTGGCCGCCGTCGACATGGCGGCGATGACCTTGGCGGTCGCCAGCGAGGAGGGCGCGGGGGCCCGCGCGCTCTGCCGCGAGCACCTCGCCTATTACATCGGCGGCATGGGCGGGTTCTATCACGAGCTGCTGACCAGCTACGGCCACGGCGAGGTCGCCGACGCGGTGGTCGCCGCCTGGCGCCGGGGCGCGCGCGCGGCCGCCGCCGAGGCCATCCCGGACGCGGTGCTGGACGACCTCGTCATCGCCGGCACCGCCGCGGAATGCCTGGATGCTATCGAAGCCCGGCGGGACGCGGGTATCCGGCACATCGCGGTCTTCCCGCCGCACGGCGCCGAGCCGCATCAGGTCAGCCAAACGCTCGAAGCCCTGGCACCGGCGATCGGATAACTTGCATCAGCCCGGCAGCCGGACCTCCGTCGTGGCCTCCGCGGTCGTCGCATCACCGTTCCGGAGGCGTTGCGACAGTATGACGACCACGCCGTCGTCCTCGGCGCGCGTCTCGACCACCTCGCCCTCGGCAACCAGCGTGTCGCCGGCGAAGGCCATCGCCCGCATGCGAAAGTCGAGCTTGGCCACGAAGGCCCGGGGGCCGAGCCAGTCGATCGCCTGCTTGGCGAACAGCGCGCCATACATCTGGCCGTCGATCACCGGGCCCGGCAGCTTCATCTCCCGGGCGAAGCCGGCATCGTAGTGCAGGCGATGCCAGTCCCAGGTCGCGGCGCCGTACATCACCAGGTCGACGGCGGAGAAATGGCGTTCCAATGGCGGTGGCGCGTCGCCGGGGCGCGGCGGCGTCATGATCCGCCCTCCAGCGGCTGATAGACCAGGGTCTCCTTGTTGACCGCCAGCAACTTGCCGGCATCGTCATAGTGGCGCGCGACGGAGGTGACGAAGAGCTGCGTGCCGCCCCTGGACGAGCCGCGCTCGACGATATCCTCCAAGGTCCAGGTGACGGAGATCCTGTCGCTCGGCAGGACCGGGCGAAGGAACTCGTAGGCATTGCCGGCCCGGATCATCCGGCAGCCGTCCACCGGCAAATGCCAGTCGTGGCCGATGTAGCCGTGCTCGTCCGGTTCGCCGTCGGCATACTGGCAGGTCTCGACCACGAAGGTCGGCGGCGCCACCACCGAGGGATGGCCCGCCGCCCGGGCAAAATCATCGTCGCGGTAGAGCGGATTGTCGTCCTTGAGCGCCAGGGCGAAATAGCGGATCGCGGATCGGCCGACTTCCTCCCTGGCCGGATAGCGGACCTCGCGGCCGATCCACGCCTTCAACGCGTCCGTCAGCAGGGCCACGGGATTGCTCAGTCCAGGACCGCGAAGGGGTCGACCTCGATCATCATTTCTGGTCGCAGCAGGGCCTCGCAGATCAGGCCCGTCGAGGCCGGATAGGGCTCCTGGAGCAACTTGGCGCGCACCGCCGCCACGTCCCGGTAGCGTGGCAAGGCCGTCGGCGTCACGTATTCGATGGTCTTGGCCAGATGCTCGGGGCCGCCGCCGGCCGCCGCCACGACCTTCAGGATGTTCCCATAGGTGTATTCGGCCTGCGCCACCACGTCGCCATCGTGAAGCACGCGTTCCGTCGCCGGGTCCAGCGCCGCCTGGCCCGAGAGGAACAGCAGCTTGCCGGCGCGAACGCCGGGGCTGTAGGTCAGCTTCTCGTAGCGGCTCCAGCCCGGATTGATCGCCACGGGCGTATCGCGGGTGGCGATGAAGTCGTACTGGATCAGGGCCTCGGGGTGCAGCAGGCGCGGCATCACGATGCCGGCAGCACTGGGATAGACCGGCCCCAGGTGCTGCCCGCGGACCCTTCCGGTGTGGCGATAGGTCTCCAGCGCCGCCGGCGTCGGATAGTCGAGCGTCTTCACCACGCGGTTGAATCCGAGGCCCAGCGCCCTCAACATCCTGTCCGCCTTCTGGAAGATCGCCTCGGTCTGCGCCACCACGTCGCCCGCGCCGATGATGTTGCCGGCCGCGTCCACCGCCTCGACCGTCGGCAGGAACACCACGCCCGCGCTCTCGCGCGCCACCGGCGCCGAGCCGGTGAACCGGGTCGCCTCGCCCACCGGGCCCACCGTCGCCTCCAGCTCGATCAGCGCATCGGGCCGGAGCAGCGCCTTGACCGGCACGGTGTTGACCGCCGGACGGTGCGAACCGAAAACTTCCTGGCGCACGCCCGTCGCCTCGGCATACCGCTCGATCGCGTCCGCGCGGACGTATTCGACAATCCGCGCCACGTCGCCATGGGTCTTGCCGGCGCTTTCCAGGATGGCGCCGATCTTGGCGTAGGCGGTGCGGGTCTGCTCCGCCATGCCGCCTCGGATCACCATCCGCCTGGAAGGGGGATCGAACTCGGAGGCCGTGTGACCCGAGACGTAGATCCCGTTGCCGGCGGCGAGCGCCAGCGAGAAGGAATAGCGGGAATAGTCGAACCAGGGGAAATGCTTCGGCTGAACGGCGCGCGCGGTCACGAGGCTGGCCTCCACGGCTATCGATGGGCGGGCGCGAAACGGTATCGGTCCGCCTCGGGCGGCGTCAAGGCGCGGCGGTTCCTCCGTCGCGGAGCACCCGCTTCAGGATCTTGCCGGTGGCGTTCTTCGGCAGGGCGTCGATGAAGACGATGTCGCGCGGCACCTTGTAGGCGGAGAGGTCGCGCCGGCAGAACGCCGCGATCTCCTCGGGGTCGGGCCGGGCGGCCTCGCGGGCCACGATATAGGCACGCAGCCGCTCGCCCCAGCGCGCGTCGGCGACCCCGATCACCGCGGCCTCGACCACGTCGGGGTGGCGGTAGAGCACCTCTTCGATCTGGCGGGGATAGATGTTGATGCCGCCCGAGATCACCATGTCGCCCTTGCGGTCGACGATGTGGATGTAGCCTTCCTCGTCCTTGCACGCGAGGTCGCCGGCGCTGAACCAGCCGTCCCTGAGCGGCAGCGCCACCGCGTCTCCCGCCCGCCAGTAGCCGTTGCAGATGAAGGGAGAGTTCGTATAGAGCTCGCCGATCTCGCCCGGCCCGACCTCGCGGCCCGTCTCGTCCAGCAGCCGAATCGCGCAGCTCGGAAAGGCGAGGCCGACGCTCCCCTCCTTCCTGAGCTGGTCGACGGGGCGGATGTTGCAGGCGATGCCGATCTCGGTCGAACCATAGGTTTCGTGCAGCAGGCCCTGGCCCCACTGCTCGATGATCCGCCCCTTCATCGTCTGCGGCAGCGCCGCCGCGTTGCAGATCAGGCTCTTGAGCGCCACGTCCCGGTGGCTGGCGAGGAAGTCGGCCTCGAGCGCGAAGATCTGGTGCAGGTGGGTCGGCACCATGAAGACGCCCGTGAAATGGCCCTCGACCAGGCGGGAGACCACGTGGCGGGCATCGAACTCGGCCACCAGTTCGCTGGTCCCGCCGAAGAAGATCGGCGCCAGCGCGAAGGCGAGGCCGGCGCCATGGGCCAAGGGCGCGATGGCAAGGAAGGAATCGTCGGGGCCGAAGCAGCCGTATTCCACCGCCATGGCGTAGAACAGCAGCGCCCGCGCCCGGTGCGGCAGCATCACCCCTTTCGGCGCGCCCGTGGTGCCCGAGGTGAAGGGGATGGAGAAGACGTCCCATTCCCCCGCCAGCGGCGTGAAGGGCGTGCCGTCCGCCGCCGCCAGCAGGGCCTCGTACGCCTCGCCGAAGGCGATCAAGCGGGGTGGGCGTTCGAACGGCGCCGCCCGCGCCTCGGCCAGGCGGTCGGGGTGGACGAAGAGGACTTTGACCGCGGCATCGTCGGCGATCCGGCCCAGTTCGGCGGCGTTCAGCCGGTGCGACAGGGTCACGACCGGATGGCCCGCATCGGGGAGCGCCAGGGCGACCTCCATGTATTCCATGCAGTTGGGCGCATAGACGCCGACGTGATCGCCGGGCTGGAGGTCGAGGGCACCGGTCGCGGCGTGGGCCAGCCGGTCGAGCCGGGCGATCAGCTCCGCGTAGCGCCGTTCGCTCCGGCCCTGGCGGAGCGCCACGCGGTTCGGATACTTCAGGCCCGAGGTCCTGACTCCGCTCGACACCGTCAGCGGTCGATAGGTGTCGGGCACGCTCAGGTTCAGGGATTTTAGGTCGCCGCTCATTTCGAAATTGCCGTGCTCGCTCGGGCTTCGGGACGGAGGATAGTCGAAGACGGGCGGGCGGGGCTACACTCGCCCGGCCAGCCGGGGGGAAAAAACGCGATGAGCGCTGAGGAGTTGCACCGGCGCCTCCGGGCCCGCCTCGGCGACGAGGCGTTGCGGGCGGCGGGGGCGGAACACCTCCAAATCGGCCGCCATTACCCTTGGGAACAACGCCTCCAGCCGGGGGTGCGGCGCCTGATGCGGGCCGTCAAACACCGCCTCGACCCCGATGGCCCGATGGCGCCGGGCGTATTGTTCGATTCCAAAATGGCAAGTGGAGACGGCCCATGAACTTCGATGCGCCCGAGGAACACGCGCCGTTGCGCGCCAGCGTCCGCCGATTTTTCGAGGCCGAGCTGCCGGAGACGAGGATCCGCGAGATGGATCGGGCTCGGCGGATTCCCCGAGAATTGTGGCGGCGAATGGCGGCATTGGGTTGGCTTGGGCTTGGCGTGCCGGAGGCTTATGGCGGCAGCGGCGGCGACGTCGGGACCGGCGTGGTGCTGTGCGAGGAACTCGCGCGCCGCTTCCCCTCCCTCGCGGTCGACTGGGTCCTGCTGTCGATGACCGCGCGCGCCTTCGTGGAGCACGGCACGGCGGAACAGAAGGCCGAATACCTGCCCCGGCTGGTCCAGGGCGAATTCCTGATGGCCTTCGCCATGACGGAGCCTTCGGGCGGCACCGACATTTTGGGCCTGACGACCCGGGCCGAGCTGGTCGGCGGGGAATGGCGCATCCGGGGCCAGAAGCTCTACACCTCGCTCGCCGACGACGCGGACGCCATCCTGGTGCTCTGCCGCACCGATGCCGCGCCCGCGGGCAAGCGGGCGCGCGGCCTCTCGCTGCTGGTGACGCCGCGCCGCCAGGAGGGCGTGACGGTGCGCCGGCTGGAGCTGATGGCGATGCGGGCGGCCTGCACCTGCGAGGTCTTCCTCGACGAGGCGCGCGCGCCGGGCGATGGCGTGCTGGGCGAGCGGGGCCGGGGCTGGTACCACCTGCTCTCCTCGCTCGACGAGGAACGCACGCTGGCCGCCGCGATCTATGTCGGCATCACCCAGGCGGCGCTCGACCTGACGGTGGACTTCGCCGGCGCGCGGACCGCCTACGGCCGGCCGATCGGGGCCTTCCAGGCGGTGCAGCACCCCCTGGCCGAGGTGGCGACGGAGCTGGAGCAGATCCGCCTGCTGACCGACAAGGCGGCCTGGCTGCAATCGAACGGGCGCGAATGCGCGGGCGAAGCCGCAATGGCCAAGCTGGCGGCGAGCGAGGTGGCGATCCGCGCCACCGACCGCTGCATGCGGATTTTGGCCGGTCACGGCCTGGTCGAGGAATCGCCGCTGGAGCGCCTGTTCCGCGACGCCCGCCTCGGCCCCTTCAGCCCGATCTCCAACGAGATGGTGAAAAACTTCCTCGGCGAACGCCTGGGCCTGCCGAGGAGTTATTGAATAATATCTATCGGCGATGAGTCGGGCTCATCACCGATTGCATGGCGTTCAAGCGCCACGCGGGCCTTTCCTCGCATAAGCTCGGGCGCGCGGTCGCGCTTGCCAAATGGCGATGAGTCGGGCTCATCGCCGATTGCATGGCGTTCAAGCGCCACGCGGGCTTTTCCTCGCATAAGTTCGGGCGCGCGGTGGCGCTTGCCAAATGGCGATGAGGCGGGCTCATCGCCGATTGCATGGCGTTCAGGCGCCGCGCGGGCTTTTCCTCGCATAAGCTCGGGCGCGCGGTCGCGCTTGCCAAATGGCGATGAGGCGAGCTCATCGCCATTTGGTAGTGTGCCGGCGAGCAGACGACGTGACTCGTACTTGAAACCCACTCACCGTCGTCATCGCGAGGGGCGGGGCCCCGTGGCGACCCAGGCTGTCTCGATGCCGCGCGATTTCGTCGACGCCGCGGGCCCGAGCCGGCGATATCCTCGCGCTCGCCGACCAGCCTGTTCCCGCTTCCGTCGGCCGCCACATGGCCGACCGCCCCGCTGGCCCGGAAAATGTGACGGCGGTCACTGTTTGGCCCTTGGGGGCGCCGTAGAACCTGGGCATCGACGCCGGAGCGGCGGGTTCGGCGCTCTCGCGCGACGCACCTGGGGAGGATGGCGATGCATACCGGGAATGTGCTGATCGTGGACGACGACGCGGATATCCGCGAGATGATTTGCCTTTTCGTGCCGAGGCTGGGGCTGGAGCCGACTGCGGTGGCGTCCGGCGCCGCCTTTCGGGCGGCCTATGAACGCAAGACGCCCGATGTCGTGGTGTTGGATATCGTCTTGCCGGGCGAGAACGGGATCGATCTGCTGCGCTGGCTCGCCGCCCGGGGCTGCCGGGCCCGGGTGGTGGTCATCAGCGGCCTGGCCTCGATCCACGGCCCCGAGGCGCGGCGGGTCGCGGAAGAGGTGGGCATCGATATCGCGGTGCTGGAGAAGCCGTTCCACATGCGGGATCTGGGGTCGGCGATCATGGCCGCGCCGAAGCGCCCGGAGCGCACGGACCGCCCTGGCGGCGGCGTGTGCCGCATCGAGGCCGCGCCGACCCGAACCGGCCGCGCGCCTGGCGGACGCCGGTCGCGCTCAGCCGAGGTGGGTCCCGAGAAAGCCGAGCGAGCGCGCGAGCGCCAGTTCGGCCGAGGCCTCGTGGTGGGGCGGTTGGCCGAAGCGGTTGAAACCATGATCGGCGCCTGAATAAAGGTGGATCTCGGTCTCGGGCCTGTCGGCGAGGGCCTCGCGAACCCGCTCGACGGTGTCGAGCGGCACGTGGGCATCGAGTTCGGCGAAATGCATCGGGAGCGGCCGGCCGAGCCCCGCCGCCTGGCCCTCGGGCCTCGCCAGATAGGCTTCCGCCCGCCGGGAATCACGAAAAGTGACAAAACGAGATCGCCGCCAGCGGTGTCGACCCCAAAAATTCATTTATATCAATGTATTATATAGTTGCCATATATTCCGAATTATCAAAAACCAGCCACCGACTCGTCAAATCTTGTCGAAAAGCCGCCCGTTCCGAGGCGGATTCCGCCACGCGCGGGCGGTCTCGTTCCCTCATCGGTTCCTCCCCGGGAAGAACCGTCACCTATAATCCGGTGTCACAACAGGGGGGCGGTCCAATACTATCCCCAGAATTTTCATATAAGAGAAAAATTTGATATCAGTCGACTGTACCTTAGATTCGGCATGGTTGCGAAGACCGTCTGACGCACGAGCCACGCAGATGACACCCATTTGGGTGATACATTACGTTGGGGGTTGCTCTACTGTCGTATGATGTGGCTACAAGCCCAATCGCCCTGACCTGTGACCTTCGTCACATGAAGGGGACCGCGAGATGTGTTAAAGCTGAAAATCGGAATAAGGAAGATTGACATGCAGGCTCAAATTTTTGTCCTTCGCATCGGGTTTGCGCTCACTCTCAGCTTAGGTGCAACCTCGGCTATCGCCGAATTGGGTAGCCAGAGGGCGGGTCAGGGCGCTGCCTTCTCGGCGTGCCCCGATTCAGCGACGGCGCCGGCGACGGTCGAGACACCTTGCTTGGCCATAGCGGAATTTACGGCGACGACGGCCCGTGGTGACCGCGCCGGCATTGCGCGCGGAGCGGGAGCGATCATACGTTTCAATTATTGCATCGCGGATGCCGCGGCGATTCTAATCCCGAACGAACGGAGTTACCGCGCTTTGGCTGGCGATGCCACGATCCTGCGGTTGATCCCCGATCGGCCAATTCACCTGATGGCGCCTCCCGGACGTTGCTCGCCCTGGCCGTCGTGTAAGGATGACGGCGGTGGCGATGGCGGGGGCGAGACGATTCCCGCTGGTGTTAAAAGGGTTGGCGCTGATCAAGTCTGGGGTATGGCGACAGGTGCCGGCATAACGGTCGCCATCTTGGATACGGGGCTGGACAGTGACCATCCTGATCTTGCCGGCAACATCTCTGGCGGCGTCACCTGCCTCGGCAGTGCAGCGCTTGCTGTATGCGGGAATGATGGCGGTGAAGACGATCATGGTCATGGCACGCATGTCGGCGGCATCGTCGCCGCCATCGAAGGTAATAATATTGACGTCGTTGGCGTCGCGCCCAATGCCATGGTTTATTCGGTGAAGGTGCTCGACAGCGGTGGCAGTGGTTGGGATTCCAACATCATTGCAGGTTTGGAAGAGGTGTTGAATACCGACGCCTCGGTCGTGAACATCAGCCTCGGCCGTGAAGGCGACTGTCTTGTGGCCGCTAACGATCCGGGCGCCGCTCTCGGTGATGTCCCACCCAATGTTGAAAAGTGCGAGATAGGCATCGTCTGATCGAGAGGCTACGCGGCCACCTCGATGTCTTCAATGACGGACTTTGCTCCGGCCTTTCTCACCGCCTCCCGCAGGGCGGCGTCGAGGATGGGGAGCTGGCGGTGGGCCTTGAGGCGGCGGAAGGTCTTTTGCGCCTCCAAGAGGCCGGCGGCGGTCCAACGCAGCGCCATCTCGGCGTTGCGCCAGCGCTTGACGTTCCGCTGCACCGTCCGGACGGTGCCGATCGCGTTCTCGATGGCGTTGGTGCAAGCCAGCGAGCGTCGAAGTTGCGGCGGGAGGCCGAGCCGGATCACGGTCAGGATCTCGTCCAGGCCCTCCAGGATCGAGCCCGAGACGCCGGGTGCGTCATGCTCCAGACGGCGGGCGAGGTTGCGCAAGAGCCGTTCGGCCTTGGCCGCGTCGTCCTGCTGCCAGGCCTGCCGCAAGACCTTCCTGACGCCGGCATGGAGGCTCTCGTCCAGCCGGTCCGTGATGTTGCGCCCCTTGTGCACCTGGCAGCGCTGGAGGGCCGCCGCCCGCCCGAAGGTCCGCCGGATCGCCTTCGAGAGCGCCTTGGCGCCGTCGACGATGTAGAGCCGAGGCCGTTCGGGATCGAGACCGCGCTCGATCAGGTTGTCGAGCATGGCTTGCACCGTGGCCGCGTTCTCCGTCGCGCCCTCGGCCAGGCCCAGCACGTGCTTCGCGCCGCCGGTGTCGATGCCGATCGCCGCCACCATCAGGTGATCGCCGACATGGAGCCCGTCGATCTGGAGCACCACGAGATCGAGATCGTCGAGCGGGCTCGCCAGCCAGGCCTTCAGCTTGCTTCGCGTCAACGCCACGAAACGGCGCGAGACCGCCGACTTCGAGGTTGCGTCACCCGATGCCGCCGGCAGATCGCCGCCCGCATCGTCCGGCAGGCGCACCGCGCGGGCATACTTGCGGGTCGAGACGTTGATCACCATCAGATTCATCGCCCAGGCTTGCAAGAGTTCGGGTTCCGACAGCAGCTCCCAACTCGGCAGGCTCATCTCCCGACCCGCGAAGTCCCCCACCCGAGGGCGCTCGACCTTCACTTTGCCGCCGTGGTAGGCGATCTCGCTCCGGGTCGTGCCCCATCGATGGCCCTTGCGCTCGCCCGAGCGGGCGTGGCGCGAACCGCACAAGGCTTCCGCGTCCGCCGACATCATCTCGTTCAAAGACTCGAGGCCCGCCAAAAGGCAGAAGCGATCGACGCTCATGCGCAGATCGTCGAAGGCCTCCGGCATCGATGGCAAGAGCCGACAGGATGGTTCCGAGGAACGGTCGTTGCGTGTAGTCTTGGTCATGGCGTCGTTCTCCTTGATGGAATCAGCACCCAGAGCCTAGCGGCTCCAGGCGGACGACGCCTACTTCAGCTTTTCAACAGAGCCCGGGACATCCCCCCGCTCTCATGAGAACTGCATTTGCCAACCTCGTTAGTGCAGGCGTCACTATCGTCGTGGCAGCCGGCAATGACCGCGGCAAGGAAGTCCAGGACATGGTTCCGGCCGGGTGCCCCGAGGTGATCGCGGTGGCAAGCACAACGGCGGAGCCAGGAAACAACAAGTGCAAATTCCTGCCTGGTCGCATCGAGGCCGACACCGCATCGTTCTTCACGACCGACGGTGCTATGGATGATGACGGTGTCGGCGTGACGATTTCCGCGCCAGGAGAGAGCAAGGAGGATAACACCTGCGGCACGATTCAATCGAAGGGGATCGAAAGTCTGGCGATGGGCGGCGGCACCACGGAAAAGAGCGGCACCAGCATGGCGTCGCCGCATGTAGCCGGCGTCGTGGCATTGATGCTGCAAGATACCCCGGCGCTAACGCCGCAAAATATTCGGGCAGCTCTGATCGCTGGCGCCGATCGAGCGGAAATCGCCCCCTTAGACCACCCGTATATCAGTGAGAGCCTAGATGGCGAACTTGAGGGCGTCGTTTATGCGCCCAACCTGATCAACGAACCCGAGTGATCAAGAGTGGGAATGTTTAGGCTTGTTTCGTACGTTTTGATTGAGACCGGGTGCGGCGGCCTGGCCTAACGACGGGAGTTGCTTCCGGTCCGACCAATACGGCGGCTCCGTTGAGGAACCGCCGTATCGGACTACACACTCATACGCTATTGACGGCAAGCAACTCTCACGGCTTATACCAACCGGCAATGAACGGAACCCATTGCCGGTTGTTCGGCGTTCAAACGCCACGCGGCCTTTTCCTCGCATAAGCTCGGGCGCGCGGTCGCGCTTGCCGACCTGCGATGAGTTGCACTCAACGCAGGTCGGTATGAGTACGCATCCGGTGACGCCCAGGGTTGGCGTGGTTTTGGTTGATGACGGGACGGTTTGTCGGTCAGGCGGCGACGGTGGGTTGGTCGACGGCCTTCCAGTCCCAGGGCAGGAGTTCGTCGAGCCGCGAGGCCGGATGGTCGTTGATCCGGGCCAGCACGTCGGCGAGCCAGGCGCGCGGGAATTCCGGGGACATGGCGTAATTGAGTTAGGCTCGCCCCGGCCGAAGACGTGGTAGGCGATGCCCGCGTCGCCCGATTGGGCGTAATTCCAACCGGCAATGAGGGGAACCCATTGCCGGTTGTTCGGCATTCAGACGCCACGCGGGCTTTTCCTCGGCTTTGCTCGGGCGCGCGGTCGCGCTCGCGAAATGGCGATGAGTCGAGCTCATCGCCATTTGGTATAATGGGTCCCCGGCGGGGAGGCGTCCATCATTCCGCCGTCCCGTTGCGCCGCGCCGCCTCGGCCAGCGCGCTTTCCCAGGCGGCTTGTGTCGCGATCTCGCGGGTCCAGGGGCGCATGACGGAGGCCGCCTGGGCGTCGCGCAGCAGGCGCTCCAGGGGGAACTGCTTCAGGAGCGCCCGGCCGCCGCAGACGCGGATCGCCTCCTGCGTCACATCGACGACGCTTCGCTGGACCATGACGTGGGCGGCCCGGGCGCGCTGGCGGATTTCGTGTGTCGGCGGGAGTTTCGCTTCGGAGACCGAGCGGAGATAGAGCGCGCGGGCCGCCTCGACCTTGACCAGCATGTCGGCGAGGGAATTGCCCATCACCGGGCCGACCTGGCCCTTGGCCGGCGCGCCCTCGAGGCCTCCGGTCAGATAATCGAGGGTGAGATCGTAGGCCCGCCCCATGATGCCGAGGAAGGTGGCGGAGAACAGCAGCGGCCCGTGCGCCGAGGTCAGATAAAGCCCGCCGAAGACGCCGGGCGGCAGGATCTCGCCCTCGTCCGGCACGAAGACGTCGCGCAGCACCATGGCCCGGCTGACCGTCGCCCGCATGCCGATCGAGTCCCAATCGCCAGTGAAGGCGAGGCCGTCGGCCTCGCGCGGCACCTTCAGATAAAGCGTCCGCTCGACGAAGGAGCCGTCGGCGTCCAGGATGGCGGGGGTGGCGAAATAGGGGCTTATATACTTGACGGACACTAGCGTTCCGGTTAGCGTTCCCGCGTAGCTGTCAGGGCGCACGGAAACGGGGAAGTGGTGACGGCGATTCTTGCCGATTCCCTGCTTCCGTCAAGTGCGCCCTCCGATCAATGGAGAGAACCATGTCCATCCAAATAGCCACCATTCGAGTTGATTCTACGCTCAATCCGGGTTCTGGAGAGACCTCTGATGTGATACATGTGTCTGTCAACTGCGGCCTTGCCCTAGAAGGGAGGAACGGCGACGCGAGTGCCTTTATCAACGTTCCCCTGCCTCCAGGGACCATTGTGCAGGATGTTAAGAAAGCGGAACGTGGTGCTTATGAGCAAGCCGCACAAATTCTGACTCAATTGGCAGACGCTGCTCGAAAAGAAGCTTTGTTATAATCTGAGCAAGTTTGCTTCTTGCCTGCTCACTTTCAAGAAGCCCAAGAAATTCATCTTCTGTAAGACGAGAGATTGACATATCAAAGCCCTCCAGGCTATAGTGGCCAAGAGAGAAGGGTGCCTTACTTCCGATCAACCGCCCCGCGCTGGCCGTCAAACCTGCGGGGCGTTTCTACGATTATCCCTGCTGCCGTCCGTTGTCAACATCGTGTGGGTTGACCCATTGTAGGCAACAACCTAGAGTGTGACTAGTGGCCGCGACGCATCGCGGTGGCCCAGAAATGCCAAAGCCCGGGCAGCAACCCAGGCTAGGCGGGACATGGGTTAAAACCGAGGGCGCACCCCTCGGGAACACGGACCCAATAACCGGGCTAGTATACCCGATTCCGTGAACCGGTCAAGTGCGCCCTTTCGCCACCAGCGAAAAGGGAACTATGATGGACAAGAGTGATAAGCGCACACCAGATAAGCCTGTCCGCCTTCCCGCGACGGACAAACACCCCGACAAGTGGAACGAAGTTTCGAACACACTGAAGCCACAACGCCCAGCTCCACAGCCATCACCCGAGAAAGGCTCTGAAGACTCGAAAGATGGATCAACTTAACGAAAGAACGTATGATCTACTTTTCGCTGCTCAGCGATCCGTTCGATACCACGACCGTCGGCGCCGCTTCTACGAAATATGGAATTCAATAACAATTGGCACAGCCACGGTCGGAGGGTCGTCCGCTGTTACGGCGTTTCTGTCTCAGCCCAATTGGGCCTGGGTACCAGCAATCCTCGCGGGTACAGTCGCAGCCGCGGGAGCAATAGATTTAACGGTAGGCACCGCTCGCCGTGCTGATCGACATGGAGATTTGGCACGGCAGTTCATCGCCCTTGAGATGAAGTTTGCGCACGGCCGCAACCTTGAGGACAATGAGCATGAGGAATTAGTTCGCGAGAGGTTGCGCATTGAGGCCAGCGAGCCGACGGTTTTGCGACTTCTGGACGTTATGTGCCATTACGATGTTCTGCTTTCCTTGGGCGACAAGTCCCGGCACCCAAGCATCCCGTGGCTCCGCCGCAAGTTTGCAAACTGGATCAGTCAGGCAGACTACGCCCACCGATGTAGACAACTAACTACGTCCTAAGAGACCAAATCCCGATACATCAGCCGCTTTCCGACCATCCCGGCAACAACCAATTTCATCTGGTCCAGCGTGTCATCCCCACGGACCCCGCGTCGACCGGCGAATTCGTTGATGTAGCGTTGCAGGTGCTTGGCGCTCATCTTGTGGTAAACGCCTTTGTGCGCCCGCTTGAGCATTGACCAGAACGACTCGATCCCGTTGGTGTGGGCCATGCCGTCAACATACTCGCCAACGCTGTGCCGGACGCTCGCATGGTCGAAGGGCATGCCTCTATAAGCCGCTGCATCGTCGGTATAGACCGTGGCGCCAACGAGCGTTGTGGCGATCACGAAGCCTTGTAGCGTCTTAGCGTCGGTCACTTTCGCGACCGCAGCCTTGATCTTGTTGGTCTTGCGATCCTTGGCACCGACAACGGCGGTCTTGCCGACTGTGCCCCTCCCAGCCTTGATCTTCTTGCCCTTGTGCTTGTTGCGTTCCTTGCCGCCCATGTAGGTTTCGTCAACCTCGACTGGGCCGGCGAACTGCTCAAGATCACCGCTGTCCCACGCTTCGCGGATGCGCTGAAGCATGAACCAAGCTGTTTTCTGCGTCACGCCGATATCGCGGTGGAGCTTCATGGAAGACACGCCTTTTAGGCTGGTCAAGTGCAGGTAGATCGCGATGGCCCATTTCTGCAAGCTAATCTTAGAGCGCTCCATGACGGTCCCGAGCCGCACGCTGAAATGCTGCCCGCATGCCTTGCAGCGATAGGGGCGGCTTTCGCTGGCTGGGTTCTCGAAGGTCTCCGTGGAACCGCAATGGGGGCAGTAGCGACCATTCGGCCAAATCTGTTGTTCGAACCAATTCCGCGCCGCATCTTCCGTAGGGAACCGCTGCATGAGGTCCAGAATCGTCATGCCTTCTCGGTCTGATCTTCCGGGTGCGTTTGCCATGGTTATCTCCCCTCAACATCAATATAGGGATTCATGACCCGTCCGTCAAGTATATAAGCCCCGCGAAATAGGGCGCCGAATCCGCCAGCGAGACGAAGAACTTGCGCCCGTTCAGCCGGTAGCCGCCCGCGACCTTCGCCGCCCGGGTGCCGAAGCGCCGCCCGCCGACGGTGAAGACCTGGTCGGTCTCGCCCTCTTCCACCGGCTCGCTGTGCGGCTGGCCGTAATAGACGCCCCGCTCGACCACCTCGCGGAAGTTGGCCGCGCGAAGCTTGGCGTGGCGGGCGCGCTTCTCCGCGCTCATCTCGTGCGCGTCCGACATCTCGCCCATCATCAACATGGTGAGGCAGTGCATGTTGAAGGTGAGCGCCGTGGACGCGTTGCCCTGGGCGAGCTGTTCCGAGACCAGGCAATAGGTCTCGAGATCGGCGCCGAGGCCGCCATAGTCCTCGGGCACGCAGAGGGCGAGGAAGCCCGCCTCGCGCAAGTCGTCGTAATCCTCGAAGGGAAAGCGCGCCTCGCGGTCCAGCGCGGCGGCGCGCGGCGCGAAGCGATCGAAGGCGAGCTCGCGCGCCGTGGCGATCAGCGCCGCCTGGCGCGCCGTCGGCCGCATGTCCATGGGCAGCACCTCCCTCGCCCGGCGAGCTTATCGCGACGGGTCGCTTACCGGTAGGTCTCGGGCGCCGCGGCGGCGGGCGTCCATGTCACGCCGCTCTCGAACTACTGGCGGCGAGGCCCGCCGGCGCCGGGCCTGATCCTGGGCTTCGCCGGCTTCGAGGAGGCGGAGATCGACGCCGGCGTCCGGACGCCGGCGTCGATCTCCGCCCGAGGCTGGCGCGGCACGCCCCTTGCGCCATCGACTTCTGCTATTATCGCGCGCGAACGCGACAAGAATGAAAGGGACTGACGTCATGGACATGCACATCGTCGACGCCGATATCGACACCCTGCCGCCGGCCGAGGCGGAACGGGCATTGCGGATCCAACTGGCGGCCGCCTACCGGCTGGTCGACCACTTCGGCTGGACCGAGTTGATCTACGGCCACCTGACGGTGCGCGTGCCGGGCCCCGACATCCACTTCCTGATCAACCCCTTCGGCCTCAACTACGACGAGGTCACGGCGTCGAACCTGGTGAAGATCGGCGTCGATGGCAACGTGGTCGAGGACTCCGGCTACCCGGTGAACCAGGCCGGCTTCGTCATCCATTCCGCCGTGCACCTGGCGAACGCCCAGAAACACAAATGCGTGTTGCACACCCACACGCGGGCCGGCATGGCGATATGCGCTATCCAGGAGGGCCTGCGCCCGGTCTCCATGTTCGCCACCGCCTTCCACGAGGCGATGGGCTTCCACGACTACGAAGGCCCGAGCCTGGATACCGACGAGCGGGAGCGGATCCTGGAGAGCCTCGGCGAGCACAACGCGCTGATCCTGCGCAACCACGGCATGCTGGTGACCGGCGCCACGATCCCGGAAGCCTTCCTGCGCCTCTACCGGCTGGAGCGGGCCTGCCAGATCCAGCTCGACGCGGCCGCCGCGGGAACCTTGAACGAGCTTTCCGAGAACGCGGCGATCTCCAGCCGCGAGGCGATGAACGACTACAAGACCGTCGGCGGGCCGGCGATGGGCCGGATGGAATTCCAGGCGTTGATGCGCAAGCTGGACAAAATCGATCCGTCCTATCGGGATTGAGCGTTCCCGCCCCCGCCATCGTCCGCCTTCGACCCTGAACTGAGGGGCGGGGTCCGGGCGATGGGCGCGGCGCGCACCCCCTGGATGCTGCTGGGCGTGCTGCTGGTCGACCTGGTCGGCCTGGCGATGCTCTATCCGATCCTGCCGTTCCTGGCCAAGACGATGGGAGCGGACGCGCGCGGCGTCACCCTGTTGATCGCGACCCACAGCCTGGCGCAGCTGTTGTCGGCGCCGCTCTGGGGCCGGATCAGCGACCGGATCGGCCGCCGCCGCTCCCTCCTTCTGGTGTTGCTGGGGGCGGCGGGCGGCCATCTCTGGTTCGGCCTGGCGGGCTCGCTCACGGGCCTCTTTCTCGCCCGCGCCTTCTCCGGCGCCATGGCCGGCAACGTCGCCGTGGCCCAGGCCTATATCGCCGACGTGACCCCGGTGGAAGCGCGCTCCGGCGGCCTCGCCAAGATCGGCGCCGCCTTCGGCATCGCCTTCGTGCTGGGCCCGGCGGTCGGCGGCCTGGTCGCCGGCACGGCCGAGACCCGGGCCGACTTCGTCGCCCCGTGCCTGGCGGCCGCCGGCCTCTCCCTCGTCGCCTGGCTGCTGGCGCTCCTCTTCCTGACCGAGCCTGCCCGCCACGAGGCCCGCGTGACGCCGCCTATCGGCAAGGTGGCGCGCCAGCTGGCCCGGCCCCAGGTCCTGGGCCTCATCGTGCTGCTGGCATTGATGACCTGCGTGTTCAGCCAGACCATCTCGATCTATCCCCTGATGCTGGAGGCCGAGTTCGGCTGGGGCCCGCGCGAGGTCGGCTGGGCAATCGCCTATATCGGCCTGCTGGCCGCCATCATTCAGGGCGGGCTGATCGGCCCGGCGACGCGGCGCTTCGGTGATTGGCCGGTGCTGCTGGTGGGTACCATCGCCCTCGTGGCGGGGCTCGCCGGAATCGGCCTGGTGGGCGGCGTCGGCGGCTATCTCTGGCAGGCGGGGCTGGTCGGAATCGGCCTTTCGGTCGGCCCGCCGATACTGACCGGGCGGATCTCTCGCGCCAGTCCGGCGGACGCCCAGGGCGCCAGCCTCGGCGCCGCCAGCTCCGGCGCCGGGATCGGCCGCATTATCGGCCCGCCGATCTCCGGCCTCGCCTTCGTCGAACTGGGCACCAGCGCGCCTTTCCATCTCGCGGGCCTGCTGATCCTGCCGGTGATCGCGGTCTCAGCCCACCAGTTCTGGAAGCGCGCCTGATGCGCGCGTTGGCCTTGCTCGCCCTGCTGCTCGCCGCCCGGCCCGCCGGCGCCCACGAGCACGCCATCGCCATGCACGGCGCCCCGAAGCTCGGCCCCGACTACACCCACTTCTCCCATGTCGATCCCGCCGCCCCCCGGGGCGGGCGGCTGGTGCTCTCGCGGCTCGGCGGCTTCGACAGCCTGAACCCCTATATCGTCCGTGGCCGTCCGGCGACGGGGTTGGGGCTCGCGAGCATGAGCCTGCTGCGGCGAAGCGCCGACGAGCCCTTCACCCTCTACACCCTGCTCGCCGACCGGGTGCGGGTGGGCGAGGATCGCGGCTGGGTCGAGTTCCGCCTCCGCCCGGGCGAGCGCTTCCACGACGGCGCCGAAGTCACCGTCGACGACGTCGAATTCACCCTCCACCTGCTGGCGCGGCGCGGCCGGCCCAACCACCGGCGCTACTACGGCGACGTCGCGGAGATCCAGCGCCCCGGGCCCCGCGCGATCCGCCTGGTCTTCAAATCGAGCGAGAACCGCGAGCTGGCGCTGATCATGGGCCTGATGCCGGTGTTGAGTCGCGCGGATCTGGAGAGCCGCGCCTTCGACCGGGTCTCGCTCGAGCCCCTGGCCGGCCTCGGGCCGTACCAGGTCGCCAAGTTGGAGCCGGGGCGCTTCATCGAATACCGCCGCATCCCCGGCCATTGGAGCGAGGGCCTGCCGGCCCGGCGCGGGCGCCGTAACTTCGATATCGTGCGCTACGACTATTTCCGCGACGAGGACGCGCGCTTCCAGGCCTTCCTGGCCGGCAATATCGACGTCCGCTGGGAGGACGACCCGCGCGCCTGGGCGATCGGCTATGGGGAGGCCGAGGCGCGCGGCATGGCCCGCCTGGAACTGGCGCATGGCCGGCCCGCCGGCCTTTGGGCCCTGGCCTTCAACGCCCGCCGCCCGCCCTTCGGCGACCCCGCGCTCCGCCGGGCGGTGGGCGAGGCCTTCGATTTCCCCTGGATCAACCAGGCCTTCTTCGACGGCGCGCACCGCCGCACCGCCAGCTACTTCGCCAACTCGGAACTGGCGGCCGACGGCGCACCGGGCGACGGCGAACGCCGCCTGCTGGCGCGCGCCTACGTGCCGCCCGGCCGGCGCCCCGGCGAAGGCGCGCGCGCCGCCTTCCGCCGGGCCGACCGGGCGCTGCGCGACGCCGGCTGGGTCATACGCGACCTGAAGCGGGTGAGCGCGCGGGACGGCCGCCGACTGCGCCTCGATATCCTGCTCTCGCGTCGGGCCGACGAGCGGCTGGCGCTGACCTTCGCCCGGGGCCTGGAACGGCTCGGAATCGAGGTGGGCGTGCGCACCGCCGATTCGTCGGAATACCAGGAGCGAATCGACAATTTCGACTATGACGCGATCCTGGTTCGCTGGGGTCAGTCGCTCTCGCCCGGAACCGAGCAGGCCTTCTATTGGGGCAGCGCCGCCGCCGGCCAGGCGGGTTCGCGCAACTATCCCGGCATCCGCGACGGAATCGTCGATGCCCTGATCGGCCGCATCACCGGCGCGGCCACGCGGGCCGGCTTGGTGACCGCGACCCGCGCCCTCGACCGGGTCCTGCTCTGGGGCGAGCATGTCCTGCCGCTCTACCATTCGCCGCTCGACCGCATCGCCCATTGGCCCCGCTTCGGTCGCCCGGCGCGGCCCGCTCTCTATGAGTCCGACTCGAAATGAATCGAGTGTTTTCAGGCTCTTGCGAGACGGCGCGTGAGGAGTTGGATGCTGGCGAGGAAGATCCAGGCCTCGGCGGTCTCGATGGCCGTCTCGAAGTCCTTGGCCAGCCGCCGGTTTCGATTGAGCCAGGCGAGCGTGCGCTCGACGACCCATCGGCGGGGCAGGAGTTGGAAGCCCTTCACGCCCGCGGGACGGTTGACGATCTCCAGCGACCAGCGGCCGATCCGCTTCAGTGCGCCCTCGAGCTTGGGCCCGGCATAGGCGCCGTCGGCGAAGACGTGGCGCAGGCGGGGAAAGTGGCGGGGGATGGCGGCGAACACCGCCGGCGCGCCGTCGCGGTCCTGGATCTCGGCGCCGTGGACCACGACCGCGACCAGCAGGCCGCCGGTGTCGGTGAGGATGTGACGCTTGCGGCCCTTGACTTTCTTTCCGGCGTCGAAGCCCCGGATACCGCCGCTTTCCGTGGTTTTTACGCTCTGACTGTCGATGATACCGGCCGACGGGCCGGCCGCGCGGCCCTCGGCCTCGCGCGCCGCGACCAGCAGTTGCCGGTTGACCTCGGACCAGGTGCCGTCGTCCCGCCAGAGATAAAAGTAGCGCTGCACCGTCGAGCGTGGCGGGAAGTCCCGGGGCAGCATGCGCCATGGACAGCCGCTACGCAGTAGGTAGAGGATCGCGTTCACCACCTCGCGCAATGCCGTCGTCCGAGGCCGTCCCAGCGCTTTGGCGCGAGGCAGCAACGGCTCCAGCACCTTCCATTCTCCATCCGTCAGGTCGCTTGCGTAGCGCAGCAGGTCGCGTTCATACTTCGGGCGAGTGATTTTGGTCCACATGTTGTGTCTCCCTGGTTGCTAAATACAAACAGTGAATCACAACTGACTGAAATCACTCAACTCTTTTCGGGCCAAACACTATGGCGCCAGTCCGATCGAATCCTGGTGGGCGACGGGGCATTGACGCGCGGCGAGCGGCGCTCTTAAGTCGCGACCAGGTCGTTATCGGCCCACGCCGAATTCCCGGCCGGCCAACTTCAAGGACAGCCCAGCCGAGGAGCCTCGCCATGACCGCCAATCTTCCCGATTCCGCCCGTGTCGTCATCGTCGGCGGCGGCATCGTCGGCTGTTCGATCGCCTATCACCTGGCCAAGCTCGGCTGGGGCGACGTGCTGCTGCTGGAGCAGCACCAGCTGACGGCGGGCACCACCTGGCACGCCGCGGGCCTCGTCGGCCAGCTTCGCCCCAGCGCCAACCTCACCAAGCTGATCCAGTATTCGGCCGAACTCTACGCCGGCCTCGAAGCCGAGACCGGCCAGGCGACGGGCTGGAAGATGTGCGGCTCCCTGAATGTCGCCACCACGCCCGACCGCCTGATCGAGCTGAAACGGGCCGCCGCCCAGGCGCATGCCTTCGGCGTCGAGGCGGAGGTGGTCGACGCGGCGGAGGCGGGCCGCCTCTGGCCCCATATCCGCACCGAGGACATCGCGGGCGCCGCCTGGATCCCGGGCGACGGCAAGGCCAACCCGGCCGACCTGACCCAGGCCCTGGCGCGGGGCGCGCGCAACGGCGGCGTCACCATCCGCGAGGGCGTCGCCGTCACCGACGTGGTGCTGGACGCGGGCCGGGTCGCCGGCGTGGCCACGGCGGAGGGCACCATCCGCTGCGAGGTGGTGGTGAACGCGGCCGGCCAATGGGCCCGCGACTTCGCCGCCAAGTCCGGCGTCGTCGTGCCGCTGCATGCCGCCGAGCACATGTATATCGTCACCCGCCCCCTGGGCCTGGATCCCGATACCCCGGTGATGCGCGACCACGACAACCGGGTCTACTTCAAGGAGGAGGTGGGCGGCATCCTGATGGGCGGCTTCGAGGCCGAGTGCAAGCCCTGGGGCTCGGACGGCGTGCCGGAGGGCTTCGCCTTCGGCATGCTGGGGGAGGACTGGGACCAGTTCCAGCCGCTGATGGAGGGCGCGCTTCGCCGCTGCCCGCTACTTGAGACGGCGGAGATCCGCCAGTTCATGAACGGGCCGGAGAGCTTCACCCCCGACGGCCACTTCATCCTGGGCGAGGCGCCGGGCGTCGCCGGCTATTACGTCGCCGCCGGCTTCAACTCGACCGGTATCGCGTCTGCCGGCGGCGCGGGCAAGGCGCTCGCGGAATGGATCGTCGAGGGCGAGGCGCCGATGGACCTCTGGGAGGTCGATATCCGCCGCCACGGCCCCTTCCACGCCAACCGGACCTTCCTCCGCGAGCGCACGGTCGAGAGCCTCGGCATGCACTACGCCATGCACTGGCCCCGCTTCGAGCCGGAGAGCGCGCGGCCGCTCCGCCGCTCGCCGCTTTACGACCGTCTCGCGGCCAAGGGGGCCTGCTTCGGCTCGCGCTTCGGCTGGGAGCGGGCGAACTGGTTCGCGCGTCCCGGTCAGACGCCGGAGATGGAATATTCCTGGGGCCGGCAGAACTGGTTCGAGGCGACGGCGGCCGAATGCCGCGCCGCGCGCGAGGACGTGGTGGTCTTCGACCAGACCAGCTTCGCCAAAATTCTGCTTCAGGGCCGTGATGCCGAGGCCGCCTTGCAGCGGATCTGCGCCAACGACGTCGCGGTGCCGGTGGGGAAAATCGTCTACACCACGATGCTCAACCCGAGGGGCGGGATCGAATCGGACCTGACCGTGACCCGGCTCGCCCCCGACGCCTTCTTCATCGTCACCGGCGCGGCCCAAGCGGTGCGCGACTTCGATTGGATCCGCCGCCGCCTGCCCGAGAACGGCCACGCGATTCCGACCGACGTCACCGCGCTCTGGTCGGTGTTGAGCGTGATGGGCCCGAAGGCGCGCCTGTTGCTGGAACGGCTCACCGACGACGACCTCTCCGATGCCGGCTTTCCCTTCGCCACCAGCCGGATGATCTCGCTCGGGCCGGCGCACGTCCGGGCGACGCGGCTCAGCTACGTGGGCGAACTCGGCTGGGAGGTCTACTGTCCGGTCGAAATGGCGCCGGGGCTCTACGACGCGCTGTTCGAGACCGGCGGCGACCTGGGGCTGCGCGACGCCGGCTACTACGCCCTCGAATCGCTGCGCGCCGAGAAGGGCTACCGCGCCTGGGGCCACGATCTGACGCCGGACGACACGCCCCTGGAGGCCGGCCTCGGTTTCGCCGTGGCGCTGGAGCGGGGCGGCGACTTCATCGGCCGGGACGCACTTGTGAAACAACGCGCGGAAGGCGTCGACAAACGCATGGTGGTCTTCACCATCGACGAGGCCGAAGCCGTCGCCTGGCACGACGAACCGCTCTACCGGAATGGCGAGCTGGTGGGCCACGTCAGCTCCGCCGACCATGGCCATGCGCTGGGCCGCCCGGTCGCCTTCGCCTATGTGAACGGCCCCCGGGGCATCGACGCCGACTTCATCCGCGCCGGCGCCTACGAGATCGACATCGCCGGCCGCCGCCATGCCGCCACCCCCCACCTTCGCCCGCCCTATGATCCGAAGGGCGAAAAGATGAAGGGCTGAGCGCGCGGGCTAAGCTTTCTCCAGCCAGAGGCTGGAGGCGAGCGCCCCGGGCCAGCCGGGAAGCGACGCGAGTGGGCTCGCCTTCAGGTCTTCGCCCATCCGCCGGCGGACATGGGCCGAGGCGAAGAGCGGGCGGTAGGCGCCGGAACTCAACAACGTGGCGATCGCGTTCTGCTCGTTGTAGCCCCGCCAAGCCCAATCGGCCGGATAGTCCTCCGCCAGGAAGATGTCGTGGAAATGCACCAGCACGCCCGACGGCAGGGCGGGGAGGATCCGGTTGAGGAGATCGTCGACATCCGTTCCCGGCATCAGGATATGGCTCGAATCGACGGAGAGCGCGTCGCCCGCCCTCAATCGCGCGAAGACGGCGTGCTCGACCATGGCGAGGGGGCGTTGGATCAAGCGGAGCGGAAGGCCCCGAAGCGTCGCCCTGGGCGCGGGGTCGATCGCCGTCAGCTCGGTGCCGAGGCCGCCGTCGGCGATGGCGCGGGCGAAAAACCGGGTCGAATGGCCCGAGCCGACCTCGACGATGCGCCCGGGCGCCCGGGCGCGGACAATGGCGTAGGCCGCGGCCGCGTCGAGCGGCGGGAACCACTGCTGATTCCAGCGCGGTGCCGGCGGCGGGTCGTTTCCGATCGCCTCCAGGGCCGGCCAGCGGGCATCGATGTCTTTCAGGAACCGATAGAACTCGCCCTCGCAACCCCGAAGCAAGTCCTCCAGCGGCGCGTAGGCGCCGACCTCGCCCAACGGCGCCAGGCGGTCGGCATGGCGGTGGGGGATGAAGAAGCCGCGCCGGGCGAATCCCAGCACCGTCGCGAGCCCCATTCGGAGCGCCCGGGCCCGCATCGCCCGCCCCCGGCCTAGAGCTCGATCACCAGACCCTCGCGGGCGACGATGGTGCCGGGCCGGCGGGCCTCGGCGGCCCGCGCGACTCCATCCATGAAATTGTCGTCGTGATCGGGGTCGTGGTGGAAGATCACCAAGGTCTCGACCGAGGCGGCATCGGCCAGCCGGCAGCCCTCCTCCCAAGTCGAATGACCCCAGCCGATCCGCTTCGGGAACTCTTCGTCGGTATAGGTGGAGTCGTAGATCGCCAGGTCGGCGCCCTGGATCAGGTCGAGGATGTTCCGGTCGAGCGCGCCCGGGTCGTGCTCCGTGTCGGTCAGGTAGCAGACCGAATGGCCGCCATGCTCGATCCGGTAGCCGGTGGCCCCGTTGGGATGGTTGAGCGGCGCGGTCCGCACCCGGATGCCGGGGTCGAAACCCAGGGTCTCGCCGGCCAAAAAATCGCGGTATTGGACGCTTGCCGAAAAGATCCCGGGCGGCACGGGAAAGAGCGGCGCGATCATCATGTCTTCCAGCACGTTCTTCAGCGCGAGTTCCGGCGACAGGTGGCCGGCCCAGAGGCGGAAGGAATTCCCCGGATCGAAGAAAGGCTTGAAGAAGGGGATGCCGCAGACATGATCGAAGTGCGTATGGGTCAGCAGCAGGTCGAGATCCAGCGTCTCGCCCTGGTCGTGAAGCTGGTTGCCGAGATAGCGCAGCCCCGTGCCGGCATCGAGCAGCAGCGAGCGGCCGCTACAGTCGACTTGAAGCGAGGAGGTGTTGCCGCCGTAGCGCGCGGTGTCGGCATCGGGCGTCGAGACGCTGCCGCGCACGCCCCAGAAGCGGACCGAGAGGGTGTCCTTCGCGGGAACCGGGGGCGAGCCGCTCATGTCGGATCGGGGTTTGAGCGCGTCCGGACCATGCTCTAGGGCACCAGCCGGTAGCCGCCGGTCTCGGTCACCAGCAATTCGGCGTTGGAGGGGTCCTGCTCGATCTTCTGGCGCAGGCGATAGACATGGGTTTCGAGGGTGTGCGTGGTGACGCCGGCGTTGTAGCCCCAGACCTCGTTCAACAGGATATCGCGGCTCACCACCCGGTCGCTGGCGAGGAACAGGTACTTCAGTATCGCGGTTTCCTTCTCCGTCAGGCGGACCTTCTGGTTCTTCTCGTTGTGGGTCAGCAGTTTCATGGAGGGACGGAAGGTATAGGGGCCGATCGAAAAGATCGCGTCCTCGCTCTGTTCATGCTGGCGGAGCTGCGCCCGGACGCGGGCCAGCAGAACGGCGAAGCGGAACGGCTTGGTGACATAATCGTTGGCGCCCGCGTCGAGGCCGAGAATGGTGTCGGCGTCGCCGTCGGCCGCCGTCAGCATGATGATCGGGCATTTGACGCCGTTCCGGCGCAGAAGCTTGCAGACCTCGCGCCCGTCGAGATCGGGCAGGCCGACGTCCAGCAGCACCAGGTCGAAGTGGGTTTCCTTGGCCCGTTCCAGCGCGTCCGCGCCACTCGCCGCCTCGACGCTCTGGAACTCGTCGTGCACCGCCAGTTGTTCCAACAGTGACGCACGGAGCGCGTCCTCGTCGTCCACCAGCAAAATCTTCTTAGCCGTCATCTCGCCGTAAACCTCCCCACGCTTGACCGGGGCACCGGCAAAGGCGGCACCGGCCAGCATCGACATGATATAGGCATTGGATTGGAATCCTTCAATATTCCCGGCTCCGACGGACAATCCAGCCGCCGGAGCCGGGTTGTCGCCGCCGCCTCGATATCCTATCAACGGAACTCCAGCCGTCGGCGAGGAAACGCATGAGCCAGGATCGCGAGCCGAACGCGAACCCGAGCCGCGCCCAGCGGATCGCCGTTGGCCGCGCCGTCGCCGAGTTGCGTCGGGGCGCCGCCGTGGTGGTGTGCCACGGCTCGGAGTTCGTCGCGGCATTGGCGGCGGAAACGGCGAGCGGGCGGGAGATCGAACGGCTTCGCGAGATCGGCGCGGGCGAGGCGCTGCTGGCGCTCACCGCCGAGCGGGCCCGTGCCCTCAACATCTTGCCGTCCGGCCACGATATCGTGGTACTGCCCTGGAAACACTGGTTCGATGGCGAGATGGCGCGCGAGTTGGGCGATGCGACGATGGACCTCGCCCGTCCGCTGCGGGGGCCGTTCGACCGGGAACGCCGGCCACCCTCGGCCCCGGAACGGGCGGTGATCCGGCTGACCAAGCTGGCCCGCCTGCTGCCCGCCGCCGTGATCGCGCCGCTGGACGCGGCGATCGCGAGTGAACTCCTGGAGAGCGGAGAATGCCTGTCCGTCGAGGCCGAGGCGGCGCTCGGTTTCGAGGCGGCGTCGGCCCGGAGCCTGGTTCGCGTGGCCGGGGCCCAGGTACCGCTGGCGGCGGCGGAGGATGCGCGCGTGCTCGCCTTCCGCCCCGACGACGGCGGCGCCGAGCATCTGGCGATCCTGATCGGCGAGGTCGACCTGACGGGCCCGGTGCTGGCGCGCTTGCATTCCGAATGCTTCACGGGCGACCTGCTAGGCTCGCTCAAGTGCGACTGCGGCCAGCAGCTCGGGGGCGCGATAGAGGCAATGGCCGAGGCGGGCGGCGGGGTCCTCGTCTACCTCGCGCAGGAGGGGCGCGGAATCGGTCTGATGAACAAGCTTCGGGCCTACCGTCTGCAGGCCGACGGATTCGACACCATCGACGCCAACCTGCGCCTCGGTTTCGATGCCGACGAGCGAATCTTCGAGCCGGCGGCCGAAATCCTGCGCCAGCTGGGCGTGCGCGCCGTCCGTCTGCTGACCAACAATCCCGACAAGGTCGCCGGGCTGGCGGCGGCGGGCGTCGACGTGGTGGAGCGCGTGGCCCACAAATTCCCCGAAAACACCCACAACGCCGAATACCTGGCGACCAAGCGGGCGCGCGCCGGGCATATGAGCTGAAACCGGGCGAAATCGGCCGGTCGGGCGGCAAGGGCTGCCGGGCTCGCCGCCGCCGCCAAGCGAAACTCCTTGAAGATCAACGGCTTGACTCTGGCACGCGACTTGCGACGGGGGAGGCGTCATGGAAATCCCGAGCACCGCGGCACGCCCGCTCAACAATCCCGACTTTGCGCCCGGCGGCGGTGAAAATTCCACCCGCGTGGCCGAGGTCGCCGCCGCCAGGCGAAACCCGTCGAAGATCGACGGCTTGCCTCTGGCACGCGACTTGCGGCGGGAGCGCGTCATGGAAAGCCCGAGCACCGTGGCACGGCCGCTCAACAATCCCGACTTCGCGCCCAGCGGTGGTGAAAATTCCACCAGCGCGGCCGAGGCCGCGGCCGACGGCGCCCAGTTCTGGGGCGAGGACGGCTTCACCTTCGCCGACTTACTCGACATCATCAATCCGCTGCAGCACCTGCCGATTATCGGCTCGATCTATCGGGCGCTCACCGGCGACGAGATTTCGCCCGCGGCCAGGATCGCGGGCGGCGCCCTCTTCGGCGGACCGCTGGGCCTCATCGGCGCCGTCGCCAACCAGGCGATCGAGGAGACGACCGGCAAGGATTTGGGCGATCATGCCATCGCCCTCTTCACCGACGACGCGGCCGGCGCGGAAAAGACCATGCTCGCCAACGCGGCGCCGACGGCCGAGCCGATCGCGTCGCCACCGAGCCCGCCGCCCGCCGGCGTGCCCCTGATCATGGCCGCCCGGCCGAGGGAAGCGACCCCGCCACCCGCGATCACCCAGGCGCGCCGGGCGTCGATCGCCACCACGGCGCCGGCCGCCCGGGGTGCCGGCGCGGTCCCGAGCCTCAGCCCAGGGGCTTTCGATGCCCTGATGCGCGAGTTCGGTAGCCGTCCCGCCACCGGGCCGGCATCGCCGACGGCCCGGGTCGACGAATTGCCCCTCCCCCGGGGCGCCGGCGGCGAGGACCGCCGCCGCGCCGCGCTGGAGCTGCACCAGCTGCTGGCCGAGCGTCACGGCGAACGGCCCACGCCCTGATCCATCTCCGCTGGAATGGAATGCGTCGGCCCGGAATGGCCTCCGGCGATCCAGCCGGACGGATAAAGCCACTCCATCCACTCAATACCAACCAACAGTGGGTAGAACCCGTTGTCGGCCGTCGGTCGTTCGGACGCCACGCGGACTCATCCTCGGCTTTGCACGGGCGCGCGCTCGCTCGGTATGAGACGTGGCGTAAATTTGTCCGCAAGGATTGAAGCGGTCCGGTGCCATCCATTCCGATATTGCCTGGCCCGCATTTCCCGCCACGCCCATGGGCAGGGCGGGAAACGCCGGCCAGGTGGCGATGGCATCCTCCCGGCGGCTTGCGTGATCCTGGCATCGGGGTCATCATGGCGCGAAGGTGAAGGCGAGGAAAGACGACCCGGTCGCATCTCCTTTCGCAACGCGTGGCCACGGTTCTGCGAGCGAGAACGGGCTTCGCGGAGCGTGTACTCCCATGATTGAAATGGTCAATTCATCGCCGAGCGTCGATGCTACAATTTGGCGACCGTGATCGTGAGCGGTCGGGGACATATCGGACGGTTCGGGAATGAATAACGCTGAGTCGGACCCGATTTCCTTGGACACAGAATTGGCTTAATCGAAGTGTCCAAGGAGGACCGGAACATGGCCGATAATTTTGAGAAGAAAGTTGCTGTTGATGGGCCTGTGGTAAATGCGGGCGAGCTTGGCTCGTCCACGTTTTCCCCAGGCCAGGCTTTGCCGGCAGGCCCGCTGGGACTTGGCCAGCGATGGACGGTGGCGCGCAAGCGTGAGGTCGTTCCGCGGCTTTTGCGTGACGAGCCGGTGCAACTTCTGTCGCGCCAGTTGGGCGTAGAGATCTTCCGGCTCGAGCAGTGGCGTGAGAAAGCGATCGGCGGGATCGACGCCTCGCTCAAGCAACGCAAGGGCGATCCGGTGCAGGCGGAACTGGATAGCGCCATGAAGCGGATCGGAGAGTTGACCATGCAGGTGGAACTGCTGGAGGCCAAGACGGAGACCTTCGGCCCTTTGGGGCGGCGGAGGTCGCGGCGATGAGTGCCGCCACCTCGCCCGGCACGGGTCTGGCCTACGGCCTGCGGCGGGTCTGCGCCGCCTGGGGCATGGCCCGCTCCTCGTTCTACGCCATGACCTCCGGCCAGCACGCCGAGCAGCCGCCGGCAAAGCGTCGGGGACCGAAGCCCGCGATCTCGGACCAGGCGCTGCTGGTGGCGATCGAAGCCGACCTGGAGGCATCGCCCTGGGAGGGCGAGGGCTACCGCAAGGTCTGGGCTCGGCTTCGGGTCTGTCGCGACATCCGGGTTGCCCGCAAGCGGGTGCTCCGCCTGATGCGCGAGAACAATCTGCTCTCGCCCCATCGCTGCCGCCGCCGTGGCGGCAATCCCCATGACGGTGAGATCATCACTCATGCCCCGAACCTCATGTGGGGCACCGATGGCGTTCGGGTGTTCACGGTGGACGACGGCTGGGGCTGGATCTTCACCGCCGTCGAGCATTGGAACGCCGAGTGTGTCGGCTGGCATGTCTGCAAGCGCGGCGACCGCTTCGCCGCCCTGCAGCCGATCTCCATGGGGCTTGCCGGGCTGTATGGCTCGACCGCGGCCGGCGCGGCTCGGGGGCTGGCCTTGCGGATGGATCACGGCTCCCAGTATCTGTCGGACCACTTCACCAACCAGATCAAGTTCTGGGGCATCCAGCCGTCCTACGCCTTCGTCGCCGAGCCCCAGACCAACGGCGTCGCCGAGCCCCAGACCAACGGCGTCGCCGAGCGGTTCAATCGCACGCTGAAGGAACAGATCATCCATGGTCGCATCTACCGCAACATCGCGGAGCTGCGGGACGCCGTCCGCGACTTCGTCGAACTCTACAATGCCCAGTGGATCGTCGAAAAGAACGGCTACCTGAGCCCCGCTCAAGCTCGCCAGGCGTGGCACGCCGCGATCTCAATCAGGCCCGCCGCGTGAGACAAACTTGTGTCCAAGGAACCGGGTGCGCTACAGGAATGAATAACGCTGACATGCAAACCCCACCCCTCAAGGACTCGGAAGACAGAAAGCCTCGCGGCGACTCCGGGTCCGCGGTCGATGTCGTCACGATTGCGACAGGGCCCGAAGAAGAAGTCTCTCTCTACGACCTTTGGCGTTTTTTCGAGGAAGAGCGCCGCTGGATCTTTGGAATGCCCCTTGCCGGCATGTTCGTGGCCGGTTTGGTCGCATTCGTCCAAGTCGAGCTGTACAAGGGCGAGGTGGTTATCGTTAGCGTTGCGAAATCATCGGCGACGAGCGGGTTGTTGCAGCGGCAGTTGGAACAGTTTTTGCCAATTTCTCAGCTGGCATCGAGTTTTTCCGCAGGCAATGACGAGAATGTCACCTTAGCTATTTTGCAGTCCCGTCCCTTCCTGGAGAAGTTTATCGAGGAGCACGCGACACGGCGGGCGCTCTTTCCCGATCGTTGGGATAGGGAGCGCGGGAAATGGAAGAAGGCCAACGCTTCGCCTTTGGATCATGTGCGTGACGCCATCGATGCCGTGAAAAATCTGTTCGGTTCTTCGGATGAAAGTCGCAAAACGGGCGATTTGGGTCCAACCATGACCAAATCAATCAATTATTTTCGCAAGGAAATATTGAACGTCGATCAAGACAAGAATACCAGTCTTGTGACGGTATCGCTCCAAAGACCCGACCCGAAGGAGGCGGCGAAATGGGCGAATCTTCTGGTTGACGAGCTTAATAGCTATATACGAAATCAGTCTATCGAAGGCTCAAAGGCAAATATTAATTTCCTTGAGAAACGACTCCTTCAGACTAATATAGCCCAAGACCGGTCGATGTTGTTGACATTATTGCAGCAGGAAATTCAAACGCTGATGATGTCACAATCGCCTCAGCCCTTTGTCTTCAAAGTGATTGAGCCCGCCGTGCCAGCGGAAGAAAAATCTTGGCCACCGCGCCTGCTCTTCGTAGCCGCCGGATTAATGGTGGGGCTCGTCCTTGGCGTACTTTTCGCTCTAGGTTCCAAGTTTCACCTTTTCTTGAAACAACAGAAAACGGCATAACGGAAAATGCGTTAGCGTGGTGGATTCATGATTCCACTAGTGTCGTGAATCGGAAGTTCGTTCGGCGCCCGCCACCAATGCGACGAACTTCCAATTCGGGACACTAGAAAAAAAGTCGGCGCCGGGGAAAGCGCGGCAGTCTGACTATTGCACGGCTTCCTTTAGCACCTTCCGCAAAACATCGCAGGTTTGACCAACCTCGGAGTCGGTCAATGTAGGGTGGACTAAAACATAAGGCTCGTTTCACCCAAGGACACCGCGACGGGGAGCGGCGTTCTCGGCCCGATCCCTTGGCGTTCGAAGGCCTTCTCCTTGTAAATCTCCGAGCAGCTGCCGTGATAACAAGGCACCCCATGCTCGACGATGGCCTCCGCGATTCGATCGCGACTCCACTCCGGCGCCAATCGATCGGGACGAACGAATGCGTAAAAGCGGTAAAATGCATTGGTGATGTGGTTTGGGGTCCGGGGCACGCGCAAAACTAAAAATTGCCGACATGTGTCGGACAGGTATCCAGCTATTTCGTTTCTACGTTTGATATGGTCTGGCAATCGCCGAAGTTGGATTCGGCCGATGGCGGACTGCATTTCCAGCATTCGGTAATTGCTGCCGAAAGATTCGTGCAGCCAGCGAAACCCGGGTGGATGGGATTTCTCGTAAACCGCTTCCCAAGACTTGCCGTGGTCTTTAAAGCTCCAGATTGCCGACCAAAGGTCGCGGTCATTAGTGGTTACCATGCCACCTTCGCCACCAGTGGTCATGATTTTGTCCTGACAAAAGGACCAGGCCGCGACATGGCCAAGACTGCCCACCGCGCGGCCGTGATATGTCGCTCCGTGAGCCTGGGCGCAGTCCTCGATGACGATCAGATGGTGTTTGGCCGCAAGATCCATGATTGGATCCATATCGCACGGCATCCCACCCAGATGTACGCAGATGATGGCCTTGGTTCGACGCGTCAGGGCCGCCTCGATGGTTTCCGCGGTAATGTTTTGCGTGTCGGGATCGACGTCGGCGAAGACGGGCGTAGCTTGCGCAAGGACCACACATGACGCCGAAGCAATAAAGGTACGGGGTGTTACGACGACCTCGTCACCAGGGCCGATACCGATCACCCTCATGATTGCGTCCAAGGCCAAAGAGCCGTTTGCCAATGCGACGGCATGCTCGCTGCCCACCGCCCTGGCGAACTCCGCTTCGAAGGCGCGACCCTCCTCGCCGGTCCAGTAGTTGACCTTGTTTGAAAGCAACACTTGCGAGACGCGGTCCGCCTCCTCCTGACTGAAATGCGGCCAGGAAGTGAATTTCGTGTCCAGCATGCGGTAACCAACTCCAATGCTCGCTCCAGATCGCCGCGCGGAGCGGCGCCGGAACGAGCAATCTAGTGGGCCGGCAACGCCGTTACCCCGGTGTACTTAATGTTGAAGTAAGACCGCCCCGTCAATCACGCGCAAGCCGAAGGGTCGGCGAGCCGCCAGCACCCCCAACTTTACACTCGGTTCCAACCTGTGCGCCGCCAAACCTAATTCAGCAGATCGAATCTCTCGGCAACGGGCCTGCCACCAAGACATTGGTTGTCGAAGTACAGAACGCGCATCGTCTTATTGAGGGCGTACACCATCAATAGAGCGGCATACATTTCCTTGAACGACCCACCGTTGGGATCGAGTACCAGATAAGATGGCGAGACACACGAGGTGTTCAACGTGACAACGCCCGGCGCATCTTTAAACGCGAAAGCGGACGATTCCGTCTTCAACGAGAATCCGCTCGATCTCCACGGTGTCTATGACCGGCGCGGCGGAGCTTGTGCTTGCCATCATCGTCATGGCAACGAGGAAGCCCGCCAGAATAGTGAAAACACGCATCGTCATTCTCCTTCCATGATTCCGCGGCCCGCGAGCGACGTGTCACGTGCGCATGGATCATGACACGAAGCCGCCTGCGATCAAGTATAGCACCAACGGGCCAATTGGGAACCCTCTGATATCGGATTTCTCGAAATCAAAAAGACGTTTTAGTTTTGGTATTTTTCCGGCGATGATTATGTTTCTGGCTCGAGGCCGGAGACACGCGGCCGCCGCGCGTCACGTCGACAACAAGGCTTCGCGCAGCTTGTACTTCAGGACCTTGCCGCCGACCGTCGTCGGAAAGTCGTCCACCACCACGATGCGCTTCGGCGTTTCGAAGCCGGCGAGGCGCTCGCGCGCGAAGGCGATGAGGGCGCCGGTGTCGATCTCGGCGCCGTCGGCCGGCTTGACGCAGGCGGTCACCGCCTCGCCCCAGCGCGCGTCGGGGATGCCGACGACCGCCGCGCGGGCCACCGCCGGGTGCTGCTGCAGCACTGCCTCCACCCGGATGGAGGACACGTTCTCGCCGCCGGACTTCACGATGTCCTTGTAGCGATCGACCATCACGCGGATGCCGTCGTGCTCGTGGTAGACGAAGCTGTCGCCGCCGTGGAACCAGTCGCCGCGCACGTCTTCCTGGGTCGCCGCCCGGTCCTTGTAATAGCCGGAGAAGATGGCGGGGGTGCGGTAGACCGCCTCGCCGGCAACGCCCGGCCTGCCGCGAAGATCGTTGCCGTCTTCATCCAGGATCGTGGCCGCCGCGACCGGGCTCGGCTTGCCGACGTGGTTGATGACGGGCGCTTCCCTGAGATGGAGCTCCGCGTGCCGATCGATGAAGAAGCGATGGCAGGCGACGGTTTCCGTCTGGCCGATCAATTCGTAGACCTTCGCCCGTGGCGCGCAGAGGCGCCGGAACGCGGCGAGCGAGCCAGGGGCGAGCGGCCCCCAACCGAAGAACATCACCGTGATGGCGGAGAGGTCGTGGGCGAACGGGTCCCCAGCGACCGCTTGCACGAGGCTTTCCAAGAACTGCGGCGAGCCGCCGAAGAGGCAGGTCACTCGCTCCCGCGCGCAGGCCTCGGCCATGGCGTGGCCGTCCGGCTTGCGGCCGATCACCGCCGTGCCCCCGCAGACCAGCGGCCCCAGGACGCAGAGGAGGTCGCCCACGTGGTAGACCATCGGCGTGAAGGCACCGAGGCGGATCTCGCTCTCGTGGTCGAGGCCACGGGTCATCGTCAGCATGTGGCTGTAGGCCGACATGTAGGCATAGGCGTGGGAGACCATCACCGCCTTGGGGCTCGCCGTCGTGCCGGAGGTGAACAGGATCTCCCAGACGTCGTCGCCGTGGATGCGGACGTCGGGCTCGGTCTCGCTCGCCCCAGCGAGGAAGCGTTCGAAGGACGGGATGGCATCCTCCGGCCCCGCCCCGATGCCCGTGATCGCCTCGATGCCGAGCGGGCCGAGCCGGTCGGCCAGCGGCGCCCAGAGCGCCCGGTCGACGATCGCCAGGCGCGCCTCGACCCGGGCCAGCGATTCGGCGATGACTTCCGGCGCCATCATCACGTTGATGGGCGCGGCGACCAGGCCGGCCTTGGCGATCCCGATCTTGGCGAGCCAGGCCTCGTTGGAGTTCTCGCAAATCATCGCGATGCGGCTCGCCGGCGCGAGATCGAGGGCCAGAAGGGTATTGGCGACCCGGTTGATGGCGCGGTTGGCCTCGGCGTAGGTGACGCGCGCGTAGAGGGGGTCGACCGTGGCGTCCGGCGTGGCGACGAGGGCGACCTTGTCCGGTTCGTTCCAGGTCATCCGCTCGATGATGTCGCCGACCGACATGCGGTTCCAGCGATCGTCGTTGCGACGATTGGTAAAATTCTCGACATCGAGAGCCATGGCTTCTCCCCCTCCTCCGCCGCCCCGGGCGTTCGGACCGGGGGCGCCGCCGACGATAGCGGGCGCGCGCGGCGTACCGCAAGAATTGGGGCGCCACCCCGGGGCGCGGCATCGCCACCGGCCCACGGCGCGCGGCGCCGCCATGACAGCATCCCCGCCCGACCTTATGATCGCGCCGGCATTCACCCGAACGCGGAAGGGACGGGCATGGGACCGGGGTTGGTCGACTATCTGCTGTACGAGAAGGAGGAGGATGGCATCCTCTGGATCAAGTTCAACCGGCCGGAAAAGATGAACGCGCTCTACGGCACGGCGGAGGCGATGGGCACCGTCGCCAAGGTCGGCGAATACATGCGGGCGGGCGACGACGATCCGGACGTGCGCGTGATCGTGCTGACCGGCGTCGGCCGGGGCTTCTGTTCGGGCGCCGACCTCAAGAGCCGGCCGAGCGAAGACGAGATCGGCGCGAACGTCGAGGGCGCGCGCGGGCCGCGCGAGGGGCCGGATGCGATGCGCCAGCACTTCTATCACGGCTTCACCAAGCTGCACCGCGACATCGCCGTCGTCCGCGAGCCGACCATCGCCATGATCAACGGCGCCGCCGTCGGCTCCGGCATGGACATGGCGCTCCACTGCGATATCCGCCTCGGCTGCGAGAACACCCGCTTCATCGGCTACCAGCAGGCGGGCCAGATCATCGAGAACGGTGGCTCCTACTACCTGCCGAAGTTGGTCGGCCTCGGCCGGGCGCTGGAGTTCGCCTATACCGGCTCGCTCGACGCCGAGCGGGCCCATGAATGGGGCATGCTCGATCACCTGGTTGCTTCCGAGGAGCTGGAGGCGACGACGCGGGAACTGTGCGCGCGCATCATCGCCCAGCCACCACTGGTGCAGTGGACCAGCAAGCGGATCATGCGCGCCGCCCTCGACTCGACGCTCGAGACCACCATGGTGCTGACCTCCAACGCCGGCGGAATTCTCCAAGGCTCGGCGGACGCCAAGGAGGCCCGCCTGGCCTTCGTCGAAAAGCGCAAGCCGAAGTTCCGGGGGGTCTAGACATGCGCATGGCGGGCGGGAAGGGCATGGTGACGGCGGCGGCCTCGGGCATGGGGCGGGCGGGCGCGATCCGCTTCGCCGAAGAAGGCGCGGCGGTCCCCGTCGATGGCGGCGGCACGGCATGAAGCCGCTCGGCGACATCCGCGTCCTCTCGGTCACCGTCTTCCTCGCCGGCCCCTTTCTCTCGATGACGCTGGCGCGGTTCGGGGCCGAGGTCATCAAGGTCGAGATGCCGGGCACGGGCGATCCGATCCGCAACATCGGTCCCTATGCGGGCCCGAAGGGCATCACGCCGGACCGGGAGACGGATGAAGATCTCTCGGTCCGCTTCCTCAAGCGCTCGGAAGGGGTGAAGAGCGTCACGCTCAACCTGAAGGCCGCGGAGGGGCGCGCGATGTTCCTGGAGCTGGCGAAACGGGCCGACGTCGTGGTCGAGAACCTGTCGCCGGGCTCGATGACCAGGCTCGGCCTCGGCTACCCGGACCTGGCCGAGGTCAATGCGGGCATCATCTACTGTTCGATCGCCGGCTACGGCCAGACGGGACCCTACAAGGACCTGCCGGCCCACGATCACCAGATCCAGGCGATGAGCGGCATCATGGACATGAACGGCGCGGCCGACGGGCCACCGACGCGGATCGGCGTCTTCGTCGGCGATCTGGTGACGCCGCTCTATGCCGCCTATTCGATTCTGGGCGTCCTTCGCCACAAGGAGAAGACGGGCGAGGGCCAGTATCTGGACGCCTCGATGATCGACACGCTGGCGACACTGATGTTCATGGAGCCGATGGAGCACGTCCTGCACGACGGCCTGCCGGTCCGTACCGGAAACGACGGCCGCGGCGACGTCACCGGACTTTACCGTCTGAGGGACGGCGACGTGATCATCACGGTCGGCGCCCTGCCGCGCTGGGAGAACCTGTGCCGGGTACTCGGCGCGGAAGCCCTGCTGGACGATCCCTGCCACGCGACCGCCGAAGGCCGGGCGGCGCGCGTCGAGGTATTGCGCCGCGAAATCCAGGACCGGCTCGCCGGGCGCGGCTGCGACGAGGCAATCGCCCTGCTGGAGGGGGCCGGCATCCCCATTGCCAGGGTCCGCGCGCTGGGAGAGGTGATCGAGGACCGGCACTTCCGGGAGCGCGGCACGCTCCGACCCATGCACCGTCTGGGTACCGACGCGCCCGTGGAGCGCGGCATTGTCGCGGGCTTCCCCGTGGCCTTTTCGGGCGGACCACTGCCCGAACTCGAGGGTGGCGCCCCGCTCGGCCACCACAACGCCGACGTCTACGGCCAGCTGCTGGGCCTGGAAGCGGCCACGCTCGCGGGCCTGAAGCAACGCGGCGTCATCTGACCCGCCCTCGAAAGCGCCGCCGCCATGTCGTGCTCGGGAATTCGTCCCGCCCCGCGGTCTCGACCACGTTCACCGCCGTTTGAAATTCGGCGCGCGCTTTTCCTTGAAGGCGGCGACGGCTTCCAGGTGATCCTCGCTCGAGCGGCCGACGATGCGCGGCGGCAGCCAGGCGCCGCCCGCCCCCGGGATGAGGCCGATGCGGGCATGGGTCTCGGCCAGCCGCGCGCCCTCCGCCGCCACGCGAATATCGCAAGCGAGCGCGAGATCGAGACCGCCCCCGACCGCCGCGCCATTGATCGCGGCGATCGCCGGCTTGTCGAAGAGCGCCATCCGCTTGGCGACCGACCGCGTTTCGGTCCAGAGGCGGTTATTCGTCGTCAGCGGCGTGTTGTCCGCGCCCCCGCCCATGCGCTTGATATCGCCCCGCCGCGGAAGGCGCGGCCGGCGCCCGTCACCAGCAGGACATTCACGTCGTCGCGTTCCCGCGCCTCGTCCACCATCGCCTCGCCCCTCAAATAATCCAGCCGTCCGCCAGGGTTTCGATCTCGCCCGCGTCCATCTCCAGCCAGTCCCGCAATACGCCCCCGCCGTCGGCGCCGGGATCGGCGGCGACGGTCCGTTCATCGGCACCTGGCTCATTTCCGCTCAGGGACCGTGGATCTCGGGGTGGCTGGAGAAGACGTCGGGCGGTCCCGCGTCGTCCGACATGGATTTGAAAAAAGGCATGTCTGCGGCCCTCTCGTTTTCCGCCCGCCTCGCGGTTCCGCCACGGCGCGCGCCGGTCGTGCGCCGCGCGGGAGCGACAATGCCACGCGGCTCCGCGCCGAGGCCAGCGAGGCCATGATGGGGCGGCGGCGGCGGGCACCCCGAGCGCGCCCGACCGTCCGACCGCCGGCGGCCGCCGTCAAACGTCCCGGCCGCCCTCCGGCAGGCCGCCGCCGGGGCGGGAAGCGCGGATCGCGCGGCTCAACAGGATCACCGGCAGGATGCCGACGACGACGATGGAGAGCGCCCAGAGTCCGCATTCCTCGAAGCGTTCGTCGCTGGCGTATTCATAGATCCGGGTCGCCAGCGTCGAAAAGTTGAAGGGCCGGAGGATGAGCGTCGCCGGCAGCTCCTTCATCACGTCGACGAAGACCAGCAGCGCCGCCGTCAGCACGCCACCCCGGATGATCGGCAGGTGCACCCCGACGAGAGTGCCGCCGAGCCCCCGGCCGAGGGTGCGCGAGGCGCCGTCCATGCTCTGCGTCACCCGGCCGAGGCTCGCCTCGATGGTACCGAAGGACAGCGCGAGAAAACGCACGAGATAGGCGAAAACGACGGCGACGACGGTACCGCTCAGCACCAGGCCGAAGGTGATGCCGAAGACCCGCTCGCCGACGTCGTTCAGCACATGGTCGGCCCAGGCGAAGGGCATCAGCACGCCGACGGCGATGATCGAGCCGGGAACGGCATAGCCCGTGCTCGCCAGCCGCACCGCGAACGACAGGCCGCGCCCACCGGCGATCCGCATGGCATAGGCGAGGTAGAGACCGACCGCGATCGCGAGCACCGCCGCGCCCGTCGCCAGCCCCAGTGTCGTCGCGACATCGGAAAGGTAGTCCTGGAACCGGGCCAGAGCCAACGACTGGGCCGTCCAGCCCGCCAGCACGAGGGCCGGAAGCACGAAGCCCAGCAGCAGCGGCGCGAGACAGGCGACCTGCGCCGCGAGGGCGCGCCCGCCCGTCAGCCGGTAGCCCGGCAGCACCCGGTAGCGGCGCGAGGTCTGGTGATAGCGCTTGGCGCGGCGCGAATAGCGCTCCAGCGCCAGCACCGCCAGCACGAAGACCAGCAGCAGACAGGCGAGCTGGGCGGCCGCCGGCGCGTTGTGCATGCCGAGCCAGACGTCGTAGATGCCGGTGGTGAAGGTGGTGACGGCGAATTGACGGACGGCGCCGAAGTCGTTCAGCACCTCCATCAACGCCAGCGCCACGCCGATGGCGATCGCCGGGCGCGCGAGCGGCAGGGCGGTGGTGAGGAAGCCGCGCCACGGGCCCCGGCCGAGCGTGCGGCTCACCTCCAGCGCGCAGACGGACTGGTCGAGGAAGGCGGCGCGGGACAGCAGAAAAACATAGGGGTAGAGCACCAGGCTCAACACCACCATGGCGCTCGGCACCGAGCGGATTTCCGGGAACCAATAGTCGCGCGGGCTGGCCCAGCCGAAGACGTCGCGGAGCGCGCCTTGTAGCGGCCCGGCATATTCAAGCATTTCGACATAGACGATGGCGATCACGTAGGTCGGCATCGCCAGGGGCAGCAGCAGGGCCCATTCGAAGATGCGCGAGCCCGGAAAGCGGCACATGGTGACGAGCCAGGCGGTGCCGACGCCGATTCCGACCACGCCGAGGCCGACGCCGGCCATCAGCCCGGCGGTGTTGACGACGTAGCGCGGCAGCACGGTGTCGGCCAGGTGGGCGAAGGCGCCGCCGCTCGAGCGCATCGCCAGCGCCGCCACCGCGATCAGCGGCAGCGCCACCATGGCGGCGATCAGGAACGCGCCGAGGGTCCAGCCGAGCCGTCCGCCGTCCCGCGCCGGCAGCCGCGCCTCGATCCCCCCATCGCCGTCCAGTGCCGCCATCGCGCCAGCCCTACTCGAAGCCGACCCGGTCGAAGACGTGGAGCGCCTCGGGCGCCGTCTCGGCGATCCGGCGCAGGCTTTGATCGTCGGGGCGGAAGCGGCCCCAGGAGGCGACCTCGCTGTCCCACGGCACCGCCGGGTTGACCGGGTATTCGTAGTTGGCCGAAGCGTAGATCGCCTGCGCTCGCCGCCCCGCCAGGAACTCCATCAGCCGGCGCGCGGCCTCGGCGTTGGGGGCGCTCTTGGTCATCGCCATGCCGGATAAATTGACGTGGGTGCCGCGATCCCCCTGGTTCGGGAAGATCAGGCCGACGGCCGCCGCCCATTCCTTCTGCTCCGGTCGCTCGTCGTTGAATTTCATCACGCCGTAATAATAGTGGTTGCCGATCGCGACGTCGCAGAGGCCTTCCTTGATCGCCTTCACCTGGCTGCGGTCGCCGCCTTGGGGCGGGCGGGCGAGATTGGCGCGCACCCCCTTGGCCCAGGCTTCCGCCTTCGCCCCGCCGAGGGCGACGATCATCGAGGCCAGAAGGGCCTGGTTGTAATAATGACGGGAGGAGCGGACGCAGACCCGGCCGCGCCACTTCGGATCGGCCAGGTCCTCGTAGCGCTGAATCGCGCCGGCGGCGACCCGGTCCTTGGCGTAGTAGATCACCCGCGCCCGCATGGTGAGGCCGAACCACAGGTCGCCCGGGTGCCGATAGGCCAGCGGCACGGCGGCGCGCAACTTTTCGGACGGCACGGGCCGGACGAGGTCCCCCTTCACCAGCGCGTTCAGCCGGGCGATATCGGAGGTCAGCACCAGATCGGCCGGGCTGTGGCGGCCCTCGGCCTTCAGGCGCTCGATCATCCCGGTCTTGGCGAAGACCACGTTGACCCGGATTCCCGTCAGGTCCGTGAAGCGATCCAGCAGGGGGCGGATCAGGAACTCCTGGCGGTAGGAATAGACGTTCACCTCGCCCGCCGCGACCGCGGAAACGCCGGGCACCACGCCCGCCGGCAGGGCGAGAGCGAACAGGGCCGCCGCCGCCCGGGCCCGAGCAACCAACTTCATCCGGGGCGCGCGCGTTCCGGCCGCCCGCACCCACCGTTTCGGCCGAATTTCGCCGTCCGGCCCGGTCGTCGATCCTCTCGGCATTTCCTCACCTCGCATCGTCTTTTTCAGTTATGCGAATGATTGTCATTCGCAAGACGTCGAGGCGAAAATATCGCGACTCGACCGTATACATCAAGCCGAACAGCGCGGAGTTCCGCCGGGTGCGACGCGGTGACGCGGCGCGGTCTACTCGTCGCCCAGCGCCAGCTCGCGCGCTTCCGGCACGCGGAAATAGTCGGGCTTGTCGTGGCACCAGGGGTCGCCCCACATCTGCTGGCCGCCATCGACCGTGATGACTTCGCCGGTCATGAACTTGCCGGAGGGGGCGGCGAGGTAGACGCAGGCCTCGGCCACGTCCTGCACGTCGCCGGTGCGCATCATCGGGTTGGCGTAGCTATAGAGGGCCGCGGCCGTCGGCGGGTAGACGTTGAAGCCCTCGGTCTCGATGCAGCCGGGCGCCACGCAGTTGACCCGGATGTCGTTCGGCGCCCATTCGACCGCCACCGTCTTCGAGAGGTAGGTGACGCCCGCGCGCGCGGCGCAGGTGTGCGCGATATCGGGCATGCCGCGATAAAAGACGGCGACGATGTTGATGACGCAGCCGGGCTTCTCCGCTTCCATCCAGCGCCGGGCGGCGGCCTGCATCATGTACCAGGTGCCGTTCAGGTTGGTGTCGATCACGGCGTTCCAGCCCTTGATGGAGAAGTCGACGGCCTTCTGCGGGAACTGGCCGCCGGCGTTGTTGACCAGAATATCGATGCCGCCGCGCGTCTCCCAGGCGGCGTCGATCAGGGCGCTTACCTGGTCGGGATCGCGGATCGTCATCGGATGCACGTCGACCTCGGCGCCGAGTTCGCGCAGCCAGCGCTCCGCCCCGCGCAACTTCGCCTCGTCGCGCCCGCAGATCACCAGGTCGGCGCCGAGCCGGGCGAAGAGATAGGCGACCGCCTTGCCAAGTCCGCTGCCGGCGCCCGAGACCAGCGCCACCTGGCCCTTCAGCAGGTCGTCGCGAAACACCGTCGGCCGCGTCACCAGGTCTTCGTCCGCGATGCCGTAGGTCTTGCGTTCGGTGGTTTCGGTCATGCCATTCTCCCTCCCGCCGCGCCGCCGGCGGCCGGGCCGGCGGGGGGACTGTGTTATGCTCGCCCCCGCCCGCGCAAGAACAAACTGGCCGGCGCCCCGACAGTCCGCGCATGGATCCCGCCGCCGCCCATGACCCTTCGCCAGCTCCTCATCCTGGGCACGGTGCAGCTGGTCACCATGCTGTTCGGCATGACCATCACCATCGCCAACGTGGTGATGCCGCAGATCAAGGGCGCGCTGTCGGCGACGCAGGACCAGGTCGCCTGGATCGTCACCTTCAACCTGCTGGCGACGGCGGTGGTGACGCCGATGGCCGGCTGGCTGGCGCAACGCTTCGGCTGGCGCCGCTCGATCCTGGGCGCGGTGATCGGCTTCACCGTGTTCTCCCTGCTCTGCGGCCTGGCGGACAGCCTGGAACTGCTGGTGCTCTACCGGGTTGGCCAGGGCCTGTTCGGCGCGCCGCTGATACCGCTCGGCCAGGCGATCCTGCTGGCCAGCTTTCCCCGCCGCCAGCACGCGCTCGTCATCATGCTGTGGGGTATCGGCGGGGTGATCGGCCCGGTGACGGGGCCGATCATCGGCGGCTACATGGCGGAAGCCTTCAACTGGCGCTGGGCCTTCTTCGTCATCGTGCCCTTCGGCCTGGTGGCGCTGCTGGGGGCGCACCTGGCGCTGGAGAAGGGCCAGCGCGGGCGGGACATCCGCCTCGACTGGACCGGCTTCCTGGCGATCGCGGTGGCGATCGGCGCGGCCCAGCTCTGCCTCGATCGCGGCGGCCGGCTGGACTGGTTCACCTCGCCCGAGATCGTGATCGAGGCGGCGGTGGCGCTCTTTGCCCTCTACCTCTTCGTCGTCCACAGCTTGACCAGCGACAAGCCGTTTCTCGATCCGGCCCTGCTGCGCGACCGCAACTTCGCCCTTGGCCTCGTCTTCATCTTCGTCATGGGCATGCTGAGCTACACGCCCATGGTGCTGTTTCCGCCGCTGTTGCAGGAGCTGCGCGGCTATCCCGATTCCGTCGTCGGCACGCTGCTGGCCGCCCGCGGCGTCGGCAACTGGCTGAGCTTCCTGATCGTCGTGCCCTTCACCCGCTGGAACGCCAAGCTGGCGCTGGCCGTGGGCTTGCTGTCCCAAGCCGTCGCGGGGCTGGTCATGGCGAGTTTCGACATCAACCTGACGACCTTCGATGTCTTCTGGACCAACGTGTTGCAGGGGTTCGGCTTCGGCCTCGCCTATACGCCGCTAACCGTGCTGGCCTTCGCCAACCTCGAGGGCGACCGCGCGACCGACGGCACCGCCGTCTATCACATGCTGCGCAACTTTGGCTCCAGCGTCTTCATCTCGGTCACGATTCTGCTCTGGACCCGGAGCCGCTCGGAGGCCTACGCTAACCTGACCGAGCACGCGGCCCCCACCAACGAGCGCCTCCGCTTCGCCGATATCACCGGCGGCTTCGAAATCGCCAGTCCCGAAGGCCTCGCCAGCCTGTCGGCCGAGATGCTGCGCCAGGCGGCGATGATCGGCTACATCAACGCCTTCCTGCTCTTCGCCCTCGTCGCCGCTATCGCCACGCCGCTGGTGCTGCTGCTGCGCAATCCGGAATGAGGCTTAGCCACCCCGGCAAAGCCTCCTATCAAATGAGTGCACTGTCACCGTAATTGGCCACCGTAATTGGCAAACCGGGGCGGGCGCCCGGTTGTGGAGAAGGACGACCCTAACTCAATTACGCCATGTCCCCGGAATTCCTGTCCCCGGAATTCTCTTCGGAATGACGGCGGCTTTGGGATAACACCAAGCGCCTCTACGACCTTTGAAGGCGGCGCCAGGTGATCGAGATTCGGGACCTGGATTTCACAAATCGGCGCGTGCTGATAACCGCGCCCCAGCAGCTCACGCATTTCGCATTCAGTCTTTTTAGGAGCGGAGTCGCCGCGTCCTGAAACTCTGCTTTCTCACTCTCCGAAATCGGCGAAGCGGGCGGTCGAGAAGGCGGAGAGGTCGATCGTACTGCGGCCCGCGCAGACAAGCTGGGCGACCGCCTCTCCGATCGCGGCGGAATGCTTGAACCCGTGCCCCGAGCAAGGCGAGAGCACGAGGATGCAATCGGCTTCGGCATTGCAGTCGATGATGAAGCCGGAGTCCGGCGTGACGGTATAGAGGCACGTCGTCGAGTTGATAACGTGTGAGGTGACTCCGGCAAGGCGTCCGGCGAGATGACGATCATGGAATCGGGCCGCCTCGCTCGGCTCGACGCTGCGTTCGAAATCGTCGGGATCGACCGGCGCGTCGGAGAGCGCCTTGCCGGTCTTGACCGCCCGGCGCCCGGGAAGACACGGGACCCCGTAGAAAAAATCGTCCGCCGCCGGCCCGTGCGGCCAGGAAAACACCGGACTGCGCCGCCAGACCGTCAGTGTGTCCTGCGCGACCTCGAACCAGTGCGCCACCTGTCGGCTCGGCTCCAACAACCGGTCGAACGGCGGACCGAGAAGCCTCGGCGCCCAGGCCCCGGCCGCTATGACGGCCTGGCCGACAACGAGGTCACCGCCGTCGGTTGCGATCCGCACCGAGTGGCCCTGTTGCTCGACCGACCGCACCACGGTTCCGAGCCGAACCTCGGTGCCGAGCTCCTGGGCCCGCGCCAGTTGAGCCGCGATGCAGTGCTCGGGCCTGAGATAGCCCCCGCCCGGCTCGAAATAGGCGAGCTCGTGATCCCCGACCAGGAACAGCGGATAACGATGCCTCACTTCCGCCGCATCCAGCACCTCGTGAGCGATGCCGAAATGCCGGGCGATGTCCGTGGTCCGTTGCAAAAAGCCTGTCCGGCCAGGCCGCCTGACCGCGTCGTCGATCGGCGCAATGATCAGCGCGCCGCACTCGACCAGGAGCTCGGCACCCGTTTCCGCCTCGATGTCGCGCCAGATCTCGTGGGAACGGATGGCCAGCGGACCATAGATCTCGCCCTCGCCATTGGCGCGGCGGGTTACTCTGGTTTCGCCGTGGCTGGAGCCGCGATCGTGCGGCGGAGAAAAGCGGTCGATACCGACGGCACGCATGCCCCGCTTGCCGAGCTGATAAAGCACGGCACTTCCCATGGCGCCGAGACCGACGACAGCGATGTCGAAGCTGGCGGCGGACGCCATGCTCTGGCTCCTCTGTTCAGGCCCACGGATCAATCAACGCGGTACGCCGAGATCGCTCGAGTCGTCGGACCTGATGACCAATCGCCGTTTCCGTCAAGCCGCGATTCCGGCCGCAGCGCGATGCCGTTCTTGCGTGGCCGCGACTTCTTGCAGACAAAGGGGACATGCTATTTTTCCAGCAAAGTAGCATGTCCCCTTTGTCCTCAATCGCGAAAAAATCGGAACCGACTAAACAGGAACTTCAGAACACCCTTCTCCTCATTAGTCAGCTCTTCCAATTTCAACAAGATACCGTCTTCATCTACTCGCAGACCGCATACCATCAACTGTTCGTTTATCCTATCCTTCAGCTTGGTGTGCCGCCCGATATCACCGCCAAAGCGATCCGGTTTCAAGGCAACACGAAGGAATGCCAAAATTTTTCGGCGGTCACCCTCCTCATTTTGCACATGGTCAAATGCTTGGAATAGATTGTCGGAGGCCGTTTCCGAGTCCTGCCGCGGCAAAATTTTACAAGTATCAAGGACAGCTTCAATTTCCGCCCTGGTTAGCCCGTCAGTCAAGCCTCCGAATACATCGGCGAGCGCTCGCAAATCACTGTTCGAAAATTTCGCCATTGCTACCCGTCATCCAGAGTTCGATTAATTCTTCGTTTTTTTTGTCCAGTTCTTAATCACAGACTCAAATTCTTATTTTCTCGAATTCTTCTAATGCTATCATCAACCTGTTAACTGGTCGATTCATCCGTATCCAGACACAACCACCCATCAGCCCGTCTCAGGGCTCCACTGGTAGAAACACGGTCCGGCTCCGGTGTCCGGGTCGCGAAACCGGATTGGTGTCCGTCACGCAGGTCAGGGGTCGCGTCTTGCATGGGATTGCGGCGCTGGGCTCCGGTCTTGAAGTGCCGAATTCCCGCCTCCATCCCGAACCACGCCATCACTCACACCCAGCCGTCGAACCCCTGAAAAACAAAGGGGATATGCTGCTTTTCTAGAAAAGTAGCATATCTGCACATTCCGACGGATCCGACCATTGGTTCCGATTGCATCCGACCACCCTTTCCGACGGCATGCGACCACTTTGTGGTCGCGCCGCTTCGAGGTGGCCTGATCGCCACCGCTGGGCTTTTGTTTGATGTCATTTCTCTTGGTTTCGGTCAATCCGGTGCACTGGTTTCGATCTCCTCGCGAGGTTTTCGCAGGGAGTCGCCGTCGAGTTCGAGGCGGTAGGCGTTGTGGACGATGCGATCGAGTATAGCGTCGGCGAATGTGGGCTCGCCGACGACCTCGTGCCATGAGCTGACCGGCAGCTGGCTGGTGATGAGGGTCGAGGCATTGCCGTATCGGTCCTCGACGATCTCCAGGAGATCGCGGCGCTCGTCGGCGCCGAACCTTTCCGGCCCCCAATCATCGAGGATCAACAGGTCGGCCCTGACGAGAGCGCGGAAGAGGCGGGGGAAGCGGCCGTCGCCGCGCCCGAGTTGCAGTTCGGCGAAGAGCCGGGGCATGCGCTTGTAGAGGACGGAATGGTCCCGCCGGCAGGCCATCTGTCCGAGCGCGCAGGCGAGCCAGCTTTTGCCGACGCCGCAGGGACCGACGATGATCAGGTTGCGCTTTTCCTCGATCCACTTGCCGGTGGCGAGTTGCTGGAAGAGCGAGCGGTCGAGGCGTCTGGGAGCGCGGTAGTCGACGTCCTCGATGGCGGCCTGGCGGTGGCGCAGCTTGGCGTTCTGGAGCCGGTATTGCAGGCGACGGTGGTTGCGCTCGGTGATCTCGCGGTCGAGCAGCAGGGCGAGCCATTCGGCGTGGTCGAGCTGGTCGGCCTCGGCCTTGCCGCGCATCTCGTCGAAGGCCTGGGCCATGCCGGAGAGGCGGAGTTCGCGCAGCTGGTCGCGTGTCGGGTGGTGGAGCATCTGATCTGACCTCAATGGAAGTATCGGGGGCCGCGGATGTTGGGATGATCGATCGCCGGGCCGTCCGCGGCCCGTGTCGGGCGCCGGCGATCGAGGTTGTTGCGGAGGATGGAGGCAACGGAGGTGTAGGAACGGGCGCCGATCTCGAGCGCCCTTTCACAGGCGGCCTCGAGCCTCTCTGTTCCGTGGCTCTTGTCCAGGCGGAGAATGCCGATGACGGCGCGGAAGCCCTGCTCGGGGTGCGGCTTCGAGCGCATGATGAGCTCGACCAGGGCTTGGGTGCTGGGGCCGACGCGCCCCGCATCGCGGCGGATCCGCTCCGGCGTCCAGGCGGCGTGGCGGCGGTGGGCGCTCGGCATATGCTCGCCAAGTGTGGTGTGGCGGCGGTTGGCGGCGGCGCGGATGTGCGCGGCGACGCGCTTGCCCCGGTGGAAGATCTCGACCGTACGCTCGGTGTAGCGGGCCCAAAGATCCCGTCTGATCAGGCCGTGGGGCACTGAGTAATAGTGTTTGTCGATCTCGACGTGATAGTCGAGGCCGGCCCGGCACGGCTTCCACTGGGCATAGACGTAGGGCTCGACCGGCAAAGCCATGAGGGCGGGGGCGTCGAGTTCCTGGAACAGCTCGCGCCGGCTGGCGCCGAGGTGGCGGGTGCGGCGCTCGTTGAGCCGGTCGAGCAGCTCATGGATGGCGGCATTGGCCTCGGGAAGCGAGAAGAATTGCCGGTTGCGGAGCCTGGCGAGGATCCAGCGCCCGACCACCTGGACGGCGACCTCGACCTTGGCCTTGTCGCGCGGCTTGTAGGGCCGGGCTGGAACCACGGCGCAGGCGTAATGGGCCGCCATCTCGGCGTAGGTCCGGTTGACCCGGGGTTCGTGGAAACAGGCCTTGGTGACACCGGCCTTGAGATTGTCGCAGACCACTTGGCGGGGGGCGCCCGCGAAGTGGGCGAAGGCGCGGGTGTGAGCGCCGATCCAGTCTTGCAGACCCTGGGTCCAGCTGGCCTCGGCATAGGTGTAGTTGGAGGCGCCGAGGGTGGCGAGGAAGATCTGGGCTTGGCGGACTTCGCCGCTCTCGGGATCGACGATCTCGATGCCGGTGCCGGCATAGTCGACGAACATCTTCTCGCCCGCGACATGGACCTGGCGCATGGTCGGTGAGAGCTTGCCCTTCCAGGTGCGATAGAGATCGCAGAAACGGCTGTAGCCGTAGCCGCTCGGGTTCGCCGCCCGATACTCCTCCCAGAGCAGCGACAGGGTGACGTTCGGCCGGGCCAGTTCCCGATGCAGTGCCGGCCAATCGGGCATCGCCCGCCCGCCGTCCGGAACGAGGGGCGGCGGCGGGAACAACAGCCGCTCCAGCGCCTCGTCGCTCAACCCCTCCGGCAGCGGCCAGCCCAGACCGGTCACCCGGGCGCGCTGGAGATACTCGCCCACCGAGGTGGCGCCGACGGCGAGGCTGGCGGCGATCCGCCGCTGCGAGTGGCCACCGGCGTCGAGCCGTAGCACATCTCTGATCTTCCGCATGGGCACTCTCCGCATCGCCGCTCCCCCGGTTCAAAAACCGGAAGGGTAGCCGGCGCTCAGATCACCCAGCGGTGGTGTTCGGGGCTCTCTCGAAGTGGTCGGATGCCGTCGGAATCACTGGTCGGATGATATCGGAATGGGTGGTCGGATGGCGTCGGAATGCGCACATATCCCCGTTCCCACGTTGGGCGAACTCTTCAACATCTATGAGCTGATCCCTCAAGCGATGGATCCCGATCCGGTTGCCATCGCCATCTTCGACGACGTCCTCACTGCATGGACGCATTTCCGAGCGATGAAGACGGTCCTTTCCAGGGCCTTCCCAGACGCCCCAATCTCCGGCGTCTTCATCACACGGCGCGTCTTCCCCGAGATCACCGACGAATTCGACTGCTAAAATGCGCAGCGGCGTGACCGTCATGCGACGCTAGGTATGCCAGCCTTGATCTCCGCCCGTCCCCCGCGCTGTATTCGACTCTCCTTCTGGAGGTGGGTACCATTCCCGGACTGAGCAAGAGCGGGGCGACGTCATGGCTGATGAGAGGTGGGCACCGACGGAGGAAGAGCTTGAGCGAATACTGGCCGACAACGAAGCGTTTCTCGAAAGCGCCGGGCGCGCGGGGGTGCGCGCCGATTTCAGTAGCATCGACCTTGCGGATACCAACCTCGGAGATGTCAACCTCGCGGGTGTCAACCTCAGGGCCGCCGACCTCAGTAGAATCAACCTCAAGGATGCCAACCTCCGGCACGCCAACCTCCGGCACGCCACCTCGGGAGCGCCAACCTCACGGGCGCCAACTTAGGAGGCGCTAATCTCACGGGAGCCAACCTCGTGAACGCCCACCTCATGCGCGCCAGCCTTAATGACGCCGACATCACTGGCGCCACCCTCGTTGGCGCCAACCTCTGGAGAGCCGACCTTACGGGGGCCAAATACAACATGGCCACGAAATGGCCTGATGAGATCCCACCCGAAGGCGCCATCCTTGTCGACGACGAAGAGCCACCAGTCGAAGAGCCAGGCGAGCCTAGCGAAGATCAGCAGGGCCCAAGCGACATCCCCGGCGACGGAGGGAGCGACCTACCAAGCCGTGATGCACTCCTCGAACTCAAGGGGGTGCTGAGCCGGACCTTCCCACGCGGCACGAACAACCCGCCCGAGGGCTATGCAGAGCTGCCATTGTCTCCGGCCGAGTACCGGCTGCTCACTCAAGCGGTTGATTTGGCCATCACCTCTTTGGACGTGCCAGAAGACTCCCCCCTCCGAGAGCCGGCGAATAATGTAATCGATACCCTCATTGTATTTCTTGAGAAACTTGAGAAGCTCGGAACCCAAACCTACAAAACCATTGGAGCCTGGGCGCCCGTCCGCGCGGTCATAGAGAGAACGATCCGAGCCCTGCAGGCCGCCTTCGCCCCAAGGGATGGTAGCGACAAGAAGGACGACACCCCCGATGCCTGATCCCCTCTTCGCCTGTGTCGTCTTCATCGAGTCCGACGGCGTTTGGCCAGGGTTGAGGCTGGCGGAGCCGGTGGGAGCGGTCCCCGACCAGTTACTATGTGCCGACCAGTTACGAATTGCGCATCAACTTCTCAATGCCCGGCGCAGTGCCTGAGCCAACACGGAGGATTGAATTGGAGATACTTTACTTATCTTCGGCAATGGACAACGTCAGGGACACCATTGGTGCTTGGATCATTCAGCAGTCTGTTCCTGGTCGAGTCGTACTGTCCAGCGACCCCATCGAACACATCGCATCGTTATCTGTGCGCAGAACTCCCCCTCCATTTATTGTCTTCAGATTAGAACTTCAAAGGGATTTTCAGCAACAGTTTCAGTCTTTTCAAGACCTGTGTAGAGACGTGTCACACGCTCACCCCGACGCTAGGATTTGCATATTCGGCATTTTCACTCCAAGAGATCAGGACGATTCGGGAGGACAGCGAGTAGCTGGATACTTGAGCAATGGGGATTTATCGTCCATGAGTGCGCTTGCATCGAGGCGCGAGGTCGAGCGACGAACTTTGAGTGAGTTGCAGCATCTCGTAAGGCAAGGGCGAAAAAATCCTGACACAACCGAAACACCACCTCCGGGATCTACGTCAAAATTCGACCCTTCAAGTCCGGCTGAAATTTCCGCCCGCATCGCCGAAGTCGCCGACAGCATCGCAGAACGTCGCATCAACGCGGCTGGCGAGTATGTCGAAACTTTGCGTGAGGTTGCCGAGCAGGTTGCGGCACTCGAAACAGCCCGCTCGCCCGAGGACCCGATTTCCGACCCGCAACTTCGAGAGCTCCTCGACAAGGCTCTCCAAGCCCTCGGCGCCCTCTTCGAGAGGGCGGGCACTGAAATGGGCACAAAGCTGCTCATCTCTGGAGCAACGGCTGGCATTCTTGGAACTGTCGCTGGCGGATCAACGACCGCCATTTTCGCGATGTGTTCGGCTGCCTGGCTGGGCCCCGATGCGTTCAAGGCAGCGGTCGCCAAGTTTGGCGGCGCGACGTGCCCAATCTCCAATGATGACGCTTCCGACGCCGCCTCACCCGACGACACCCCCGATGCCTGATCCCCTCTCCCGCCTCGTCCGTGATATCCTCCAGCGCTACATCAAGCGGTGGAGGGTTCGGCAGGGTTCCGACTGACCCGTCCCGGCTCAGAGCACTCTGATTAGGTGAGCGCCTATTCGACCGAGTAATCCTCCTCCGAAAATGCCACACCCAGTCGCCCATCTTGGTTACACCAAGCGATGAAAACATTTTCATCCATTCGAGTCTCATTGTCCCCGCAGGCTTGTCTGCAAGGGGAATCCCGGGGACAGTCGCCGGTTTCTTGAGCCTCGACCGATGTTGGCCCAGCCTTTGCCGATGGCACGGATGGCCCGAGTGTTGGTGCCGGGCGGGGCGCATCATGCGACGCGGCATCCGGCGGATGGAGACGTTCTTCGACCAAACGACAATGAGCGGAATTCATTGTCGTTTGACCTGCGTTCAGACGCCACGCGGGCTTTTCCTCGCATAAGCTCGGGCGCGCGGTCGCGCTTGCCGACCAGCGATGAGTCGAGCTCATCGCTGGTCGGTATTCCAGTTGGCCGACTGCCTCGCCCGTCTCGAGGTCGCGACCGGCCGACGCTTGCGGCCCACGCACCCGCGAAAGAAACCGATTGCGGACGACCGGGCGGCATGGACGGGAAATCCGATACCTGTCCCCCGAATCTCCTAACCGTGGCCGATATAATCCTTGCGGCCGCCATCCACGGTGAGAACTTGCGCGGTGGTGAAGCCGGCCTCCGGGCTGGCGAGGAAAGCGACGGCGGCGGCGATGTCCTCCGGCGCGCCGACGCGGCCGACCATGGTCCGCTCCCCCATCCCGGCGACGCGGGCCGAAAATTCCTCCTCCGTCGCGCTGCCCCGGGCCATGTCGGTGACGATCCAGCCGGGGCAGACGGCGTTCACGGTGATGCCGGCGCGGCCGAGCTCCAGCGCGAAGCGCTTGGTCAGAATCAGGACTTCGGCCTTCGTCGCCGCGTAGAAGGTGGTGCCGGGCAACGCGGTACCGATGGCGGCGTTGGAGGCAATGTTGACGATACGGCCGTGGCCTCTCGCCTGCATGCCCCCCATGGCCGCGCGGACGGTGTTGATGACGCCGTTGACGTTGACGCGGCGCATGCGGTCCAGCGCCGCTTCGTCGTAGGTTTCCAAGCTGGCGGGGGCGGAGATGCCGGCATTGTTGACCAGGATGGTCGGCGGACCGAGCGCCGCCTCCGCCTGGGCGACGAGGGAGGAGGCCTGGGCGGGGTCGGACACGTCGGCGCGCACCGCGACGGCGGACGTGCCCCCGGCCCGAAGTTCCCCCACCAGGGCCTCGGCGGGCGCCGGCTGGGCCACGTAGTTGACGCAGACGGCGGCGCCCTCGGCGGCGAGGCGGGTGGAGATGGCGCGGCCGATGCCGCGCGAACCGCCGGTTACGATCGCGACCTGCTGGCCGTGGGGCATTGGCGGCGTCCTTCCCGGGCCGTGCTCTCTCCGGCGAACCCGGAATCGGCTTCCGGTGGTCGACCTCCGGGCCTTCCCGGCCCGAGACGACGGTAGCACACACCCGCCGAGCTTCGTCGACCACGCTCGGGCCAGACCGCTCGGAATCCCGGGGACGGTGCCGGTTACTCGAGCCTCGACCGATGTTCGCCCAGCCTTTGGCGATGGCGGGGATGGCCCGAGTGTTGGTCCCGGGCGGGGCGCATCATGTGACCCAGCGCGGCATCCGGCGGATGGAAACGTTCTCATACCGAGCGGCGGTGAGCCCGACTCATCGCCGCTCGGCAAGCGCGACCGCGCGCCCGAGCTTATGCGAGGAAAAGCCCGCGTGGCGTTTGAACGCCCGACAACCTGCAATGAGTTCCCCTCATTGTCGGTTGGTACACGTCATGGCCGCCACCTCGGCAGCGCCTCGCGGGCGCGTCGGCCGCTGTCGCGACGCAGTTCGTCGTCTGGCTCCCAATCGGCTTCCGCCGGGTCCAGGTTCGCCCGCCACGCGCCGGCATAGAATTCGAGCGCCGCCTCCAACCTCCGAACGTATGGAAACAGTTGCAGGATGTGCATCGATGGCAGAATGCGCGTCAACTTCAACATCCTGGTCGCCCTCCCGACGGTGCCGCGCCGTGGTGGAAACTCGCCGAGGTCGGCGACGGCGAAGGCATCATCCAGCGTACAGGACCACCGAGGCAATAGCGTTCCCGCATGGGGGACCGGCCGGCCGCGCTCGCGGGGGTCGACGGAATTGGGGTCGCGTCTTACATCTTGCATGGGGTTACGGCGTCGGGCCCCGGCCTTGAAGTATCGAATTCTTGCCCCGATCCCGAACCACGCCATCACCCCCACCCCGCCGACGAGCCCCCGCAGGCCAAACCGCCCGGGCCGGGGGGCTGAATCGCGGGGACCCGACGGGGTGGGGGGCGGGCGCGCGCCGCGGCGCCGGACTGGGCCCGGGCATTGAGCGAGATCAAGTCGGAATCTTCCACGCCCTGCTATTCTTTGGTTCAGCGTAGCCGCGAATGGCGCCCGGGGTGTCCGACGTGCGATGCCGGCCGCGCCGTCGGTTCGTCGTTCCGGGGGAAAGCGAGGCGACGGGAGACAGGGGAAAAACATGAAGGACGGCTTCACACCGCGTCGCGAACCGCGCATGGACCGCCGGATCCTCGAACATGACCACGACTCCTATGCCATGTGCTCGAAGCCGAGCGAGCCGACGGTGTGTCCGCAATGCGGCGCCGTCTACCGCAAGGGTCGGTGGACCTGGTCGGATCACCCGCCCGCAGACGCGCGGGAGACGAAGTGCTCGGCCTGTCACCGCGTGGCGGACAGGAACCCGGCCGGGATCTTGCGGCTCGCGGGCGATTTCGTCGCCGCCCACGAAGGCGAGATCCTGGGTCTCGTCCGCAATCAGGAGGCGCTGGAGAAGGGCGAGCATCCGATGGCCCGGATCATGGATCTCGGCACCGAAGGGAACGCCACCGTCGTCACCACGACGGATATCCATCTGCCCCGCCGCATCGGGGACGCGTTGCACAGGGCCTACGAGGGCAAACTCGACATTCACTACGACAAGGCCGGCTATTTCGTCCGCATGGAGTGGACGCGGAACGATTGACGCATCTTCCGCTCATGCCCCCCCGCAAGTATATTTGACATAATCATACGGTGCGCACGCCCGCCCCGAGGTCCCGGCCGGCGGCGGTCGGCGGGGCGCGCCGGGCCATCCGGGCATCCTGGCGGAGGTCTTGCCGGGGCCGGAAATATCAAACAATTCAAACGCTTCCACCCCCACCACCTGCGCCTTGCGGGGCCCCGGCCGGCACGCCATATCGGACGTATGAGACCTACGCATTTGTCGCACCCGGCGATCTGTTTTCGCGCCCCATCCCGCCACGGCGGCGGGGCCGCGCGGACAGGGCCTCGCAAGACATCGCCGGCGGCTTCGATATCGCCAGTCCCGAAGGCCTCGCCAGCCTGTCGGCCGAGATACCGCGCCAGGCGGCGATGATCGGCTATTTCGACTCCTTCCGGCTCTTCGCCCTCGTCGCCGCCACCGCCACGCCGCCGGTGCTTCCGCCGCGCAACCCGGAATTAGGCCGTGGGGCACGAAACCTGCTAGGCTCGGCTCCGTTGGCTTGATGAATCAGGGGAGGAATCCAAAATGTATCGTCAAATCGCCATGGGCGCGCTCGCCGCCCTCGGCCTCGGCGCCATGACGGCGCAGGCCGAAATCCAGAAGGCCCAGATCAAGGTCGTCGGCACCTGGCACAACCAGTCACCCTACATGCTGTACGAAAAGCCGTTCTGGACCAAGGACGTGACCGCGCTGAGCGGCGGCAAGATCAAGGCGCAGCTCAATCCGATCACCGAACTCGGTCTCAAGGGCTGGGAGGTGATGCGGCTCCTGAAGCTCGGCGTCTTCGACGTGGCGCACGGCGTCTATGGCTATGTCGCCTCGGAGCAGCCGGCGCTGGAGGGCATCGATCTTTCCTCCGTCGCCAACGACTTCAAGCAGGGCCGCGAGATCGTCCGCGCCTATGCGCCCATCGTCGCCAAGCACTTCGACCGGACCTTCGGCGCCAAATATCTCTTCACCCATCCCTTCCCGAGCCAGATGATCTGGTGCAACCAGCCGATCAACAAGCTGACCGACCTCAAGGACAAGAAGGTCCGGGTCTACTCCACGACGCTCGGCGATTTCGTCGAGGGGCTGGGCGGCACGAGCGTCACCATCGCCTTCGCCGAAGTGGTTCCGGCGCTGCAGAAGGGCGTCGCCGAGTGCGGCATCACCGGCACGCTGCCGGCCTATCAGGCCAAGTGGCACGAGGTGATCACCCATGCGATGAAGATCCGCGTCGGCATGGGCCTCGCCTTCGCCACGATGAGCAACAAGATGTGGAACACCTTCAACGCCGACACCAAGGCCTTCTTCGAGGCCCAGGCCGCGCGCCTCGAAAACGAGATGTGGATCAATTCCGAGGCCGAGGACGAGATCGCCTTTGCCTGCCTCTCGGGCAAGGGGAAATGCACCAAGGGCGAGCCCGGCAGCGTCACCCTGGTGGATCCGGCCCAGTCCGACCTGGACGAGCGCGACCGCGTCCTGAAGGAGTTCGTGCTGAAGAAATGGGCCGCGCGCTGCTCCGCCGAATGTGTCGCCGATTGGAACGCCACCGTCGCGCCGATCGTCGGCGTCAAGGCCCAGAAGTAGCGCCTGGCCGCCCGCGCGGCCCTGGCGGACGCGCGGGCTCGACCCCTGCGGCCGGGCCGAGCGGATCGCCGTCCACATGCTGTTCCGCATGCTCCGCGGCCACCCGTCGGCGCCGGTGGCCGCGGCAGACGCGAGCGGCTAGGATTTACCGGACGATTCATGACCGTCGGCCAAGAGGAGTGACCATGACCCAGCTCGAAATCGGGGCGCCCGCGCCCGCCTTCACGCTTGCCAACCAGAACGGCGGCGAGACCAGCCTCGCCGGCCTCGCCGGCGGGCGGGTCCTGGTCTGGTTCTACCCCCGCGCCTTCGGCAACAATTGAACCAAGCAGGCAAACGGGTTCCGTGATCGAACCCGAGACTTCGCCGAGAAGAACACCACCGTCGTCGGCATCACCTTTTCGACGCCCGCGGACCTGTTGACCTGGGCGGGGGAGGTCGGCCTCGATGCCCTGTTGCTGTCGGATCCAACCCGGGCCACCGCCATGGCATACGGCGCCGCCGACAGCCCCGACCAGGAACGGCCGAAACGGATCAGCGTGCTGATCGGCGCGGACGGCCGGGTCGAGAAGCTCTACGAGGTCGCCGACGCCGAGGGCCACCCGGACGCGGTGCTGGCGGACTTGTAGCCGCCGGACCCGGGCATTTTCCGTTCAAGCGGAATTGCCGGACCACCCGCCCGCCGGGCGATTGATCCGCATCAAGGCGCGCGGCCACGAACGGCCCGACAATCGCCTCGCACCGTCACGGGATGGTTTGGAGGCGAGGGTCATGGGGATCATGGAGGTGCCGTTGGCGGCCGCGAGCGCGGCGGTCGAGGGTTCGGGATACGGCCATCACATGTGGTATGGCGAGGGGCACGGCGGGTTCATGGGACCGTTCGCGATGGTCGTGCTTCTCCTCGTGGCGGTCGTCGTCGCCGTGCTGTTGATCCGCTGGCTCGGCGCCACCCGCCCGCCGCCACCGGCCGGCAACCGCTCGACATCCTCCAGGAACGCTTCGCCAGGGGCGAGATCGACAAGGAGGAGTACGAAGAACGCCGCCGCGTCCTGGGTGGTTAGGCCGGCCTGCGTTGAGCGCAACTCATCGCGGGTCGGCAAGCGCGACCGCGCGCCCGTGCAAAGCCGAGGGAAAGCCCGCGTGGCGTCTGAACGCCAGACAACCCGCGATTAGTCCCACTCATTGCGGGTTGATATTGGGCCGGCCCAGGTAGGCCCTACTCGCCGGACATTCGGCCGGGCGATCGCGGCCGTTCCAATTCGTCGCCCTCGCCCAAACTCCAGCGGACGAGACGGCGCCGGATGGGCGGAATGTCGAGCGCGATCAGCGCCAGGCCCACGGGCACCATCCAGAAACCGAGGATCGGCGGGAAAGCCGAAAATCCCGCCGACGACCGCCAACAGGCCGACCAGGGTTCGCGCGCCCGGCCACAGCCGCGCGGACATGCCGCGGCGACGCGGATGTCCTCAATCGTCGTCCGCCGCCTCGGCGACCGTCTCCGTGCCGTCATATCCCCGCCGCCGGTCGCGCTCGATCATTGATGCCTCGCGCTCCGCCGGCAATCCATAGCCGCCGCCGCCCGGCGTGCGGACGTGGACCCAGTCGCCCTCCCGCAAGACATACCCCTCGCCCTTCGAGAGATGCTCCGGCACCGTCCTCGATCCCGACTGGCTGATCTCGATCTGGTTCACCGCGCCGGGCTCGCCGCCGATGAGGCCCGGGGGGCCGAAGCGGCCGTGGTCCATCAGGAAGGAGGCCTTGCCCTCGCCGCGCAGCAGCCGGATCTTGTAGTCGACGCCGAAGCCGCCCCGGTGGCGGCCCCGGCCGCCGGAGCCTTCGCGCAGCGCATAGCGTTCGAACAGCAATGGGTAGTGCTGCTCCAGGATCTCGATCGGCTGGGTCTTGGAGATGCCGACCGAGGAACAGCCGTTGGTCAGCCCGTCGGTCTCCCACCAGCCGCCGTAGCCGCCGCCCGAGAAGAGATACATGATATAGTCGCCCGCTTCCGGGTCGTGACCGCCCAGCGCAAGGTTGCCGCTGGTGCCGGCGGGCGAGCCGAACAGTCGCTCCGGGATCGCCTGGCCCATGGCGCCGAACACGGCCTCCATGATCCGCTGCGCCACTTCCGCCGCGCAGCCGGCGACGGGCCGGGGGTATTGGGCGTAGAGGAAGGTGCCGTCCGGGACCGGGATGTGCAGCGGCTCGAAGCAGCCGGCGTTGATCGGCACCTCGGGGAAGATGTGCTTGATCGCGACATAGACCGCCGATTGCGTCGTCGCCCAAACCGAATTCATCGGCCCCCGGCAGGGTGGGCTGGAGCGGGAGAAATCGAAGGTGATCTCGCTCCCCGCCACGGTCATGTCGAGGGCGACCTCCAGCGGCTCGTTCACCACGCCGTCGCTGTCGATATGGGCGGTGCGGGAATAGGTGCCGTCGGGCACCGCCTCGATCCGCGCGCGCATCAGGCGGGCGGAGCGGATTTTCAATTCCACGATCGCCGCATCCACGGTCTCGGCGCCGTAGCGGTCAAGCAGCGCGGTCAGCCGTTTCTCGCCGGTCCTCAGCGCGCCGATCTGCGCGCGGATATCGCCGATGCGTTCCTCCGGCACGCGGATGTTGTTGAGGATGATCTGCACCACGTCATCGACCAGTTCGCCCTGTTTCACCAGCTTCACCGGGGGCAGGCGCAGGCCTTCCTGCTGGATCTCCGTCGCGGTCGAGCTGAAGCCGCCCGGCACCATGCCGCCCGTATCCGGCCAGTGCCCGGTATTGGATAGCCAGCACCAGAGCCGCCCCTGGTAGTGGAACGGCATCACCATCTTGACGTCCATCAGATGGGTGCCGCCCAGGTAGGGATCGTTCTGGATGATGATGTCGCCCGGCTCGAGGTCGCGGCGCCTCTCGATCACCGCCTGCGTCGCGAACTGCATGACGCCCAGGAAGATCGGCAGGCCGAGTTCGCCCTGCGCGATCATCTCGCCGTCGTCGCGGTGGTAGATGCCGTTCGAGCGGTCGTAGGCCTCCGAGATCACCGGCGAAAACGAGGTCTTCTCGTGTACCAGGTCCATCTCGCTGCAGACCTGGCGCAGGCCATTCTCGATCACGGCCAAGGTGACGGGATCCAATTGCATGGCGTTAACCCTCCCCACCGCCGCTGACGGCGATGATCATGTTGCCGTGGTCGTCGATCCGGCCCTCGGCGCCCGGATCGACGACGATGGTGGTGTCGGCCTGCACGACGATGGCCGGCCCCGGCACCGTGTCGCCGGCATGCAGCCCGTCGCGGGCCAGGATCGGCGTGTCGGTGAAGCCGCCGTCGAAATAGACCCGCCGGGTCGTGCTCCCCGCTCCGGCGCCGTCGGCTTCGGCCCCCAGCCGTGAAAGATCCAGCGGCGGGCGGCGCCCGAAGACCGTGGTGCGCAGGTTGGCCAGCACCGGGGTCATGTCCTCCAGCACGATCTCGAAGCGCTCCCGATATTGTGCCGTCAGGCCGGCGGCGATCGCATCGGCGGAAAAACCCGGACCGTCGATCACCATGCGGAAGACGTGGCTCTGCCCGCGGTAGAGCAGGTCGGCCTCGTGCACGACCTCGACCGCCTCCGTCGCCACGCCCTCGGCGGCGATGGTCTCGCGGCCGGCCGCCGCCTGCTCGGCTAGGATGGTTTCGGCCTCGCCGGCGTCGACCGCCGCCAAGGGCCGCCAGACGGTGGCGACATAGTCGTGGCGGAGGTCGGCCAGCACGCAGCCGAGAGCGGACGTGATGCCGGGAAAGCGCGGCACCAGCACCGTCGGGATGGCGAGTTCGCGGGCCAGCGCCACCGCGTGCAGCGGCCCGGCGCCGCCGAAGGCGAAGAGGGCGAAATCGCGCGGGTCGTTGCCCTTCTCGATCGAAACCAGGCGGATGGCGGAGGCGAGCTGGTTGCCGGCGACCGCCAGCACGGCGGCGGCGGCCTCGACGCCATCGAGGCCGAGCGGTTCGCCGATTTGGGCCAAAAGCGCCTCGGCCACCGCGTCGTCCGCCGCCCGGCCGTCGAGCCCGGCGAAACCCGCCGGATCGACCCGGCCCAGCAGCAGGTTGGCGTCGGTCACCGTGACCCGCGCCCCGCCCTTGCCATAGCAGATCGGCCCCGGTGCCGCGCCCGCGCTCTCCGGCCCGACGCGCAGGATGCCGCCCTCGTCGACATGGGCGATGGAACCGCCGCCGGCGCCGATGGTGTGGATGTCGACCATCGGCACCCGAACCGGCACGCCGTAAGCCAGGTCCTTCTCGGCCGAGAGCGCGGGCTCGCCGCCCCGGATGAGAGAGACGTCGAAACTGGTGCCACCCATGTCGCAGGCGATGAGATCGGAAAAGCCCGATTGCCGGCCGATCCGCGCCGCCGCGATGGCGCCCGCCGCCGGACCGCTCATCACCGTTTGTACCGGCTGGCGCGCCGCCGCCGGCGCGGTCATGGTGCCCCCGTTCCCCTGCATCACCAGAAGGTCTCGGCCGTAACCGCCGGCGCCCAACCGCTCGGCGATGCGGCCGAGGTAGCGGGCCAGCACCGGCTGCACGTAAGCGTTGACGGCGGCGGTGCTGCCGCGCTCGAACTCGCGGACCTCGCGCAGGATCTCGCTGGACGCGGTGACGTAATCGTTGGGCCAGGCCTCGATTGCGATTTCGCGGGCACGGCGCTCGTGCGCCGGGTTGGCGTAGGCATGCAGGAAGTGGATCACCACGGCCTCGGCGCCCAGTGTTTGCAGCCGGTCGAGGGCGGCGCGCAGGCCATCCTCGTCCAAGGGGGTGACGACGCGGCCCTTCGCGTCCATCCGCTCGGCGACTTCCAGTCGCAACTCGCGGTCGATCAGCGCCTCGAAATGGCCGAACATGCCGTAGTTGAAGGGCCGGGTGCGCCGGCCGAGTTCGAGCACGTCGCGGAAGCCGGCTGTGGTGATGAGACCGATCCGCGCGCCCTTGCGCTCCAGCACCGAATTGGTGGCGATGGTGGTGCCATGCACGATGGCCGACAGTTCCGCAAGCTCCGCCTCGCCCGCCGCCAGTCCCGCCATCACGCCGAGCGACTGGTCCTCGGGCGTCGTCGGCACCTTGGCGACGCGGAACTGGTCCGAGCCCACGTCCAGCAGGATGAGATCGGTATTGGTGCCGCCGACATCGATGCCGGCCTGCCAGTCACTCGTGCCCACGTGATCCCTCCCCGCGTTGCCGGGCGGCATTCTGGCACCGATGCCGCGCCCGCGCACGTCCGTGCTAGAGAAAGCGTCCGCGCTTTCGTTTCGAGGCGATGCCCATGACCACGCTCGATGCCTTCTTTCGCCCCCGGGGCGTCGCCTTTGTCGGCGCCACCGAAGACCCGGCCAAGCTCGGCGGCCGACGCTACAAGAGCCTGGTGGAGGAAGGTTTCACGGGCGCCATCTATCCGGTGCACCCCCGGGCGGAACGCCTTCGCGGCCTGCCGGCCTATCGCTCGGTGCTCGACGTGCCGGACCCCGTCGACCTCGCCGTCATCGTGGTGCCGACCGACGCGGTGCCGGCGACGCTGGCCGAATGCGCCCGGCGCGGCATCCCGGGCGTCGTCTGCATCACCGCCGGCTTCGGCGAGGTCGATGCCACGGGCCGGCGGATCGAGCGGCGCATGGTCCAGGCCTACCGCGCCTCGGGCGGGCGTCTTCTGGGGCCCAACTGCGCCGGCCTTTTCGACGCGGCGAGCAACCTCAACCTCGGCGGTGACGCCGTGCCGCGCGGGCCGATCTCACTGGTGTCGCAGAGCGGCAATCTGCTGCTCGACTTCTCCCAGCACGCCCGCGAGCGGGGGCTCGGCTTCCGTCGCCAGGTCACCATCGGCAACGCCGCCGACCTCGGCCCGGTGGAGCTGATCGCCGACGCCATGCGCGATCCCGAATGCAAGGTCGTGCTCGGCTATCTCGAGGGCTTTGCGCCGGGCGACGGGCGACGCCTCGTGGATCTCGCCCGGAACTCGACCACGCCCATCGTCCTGGTGAAGCCCGGCCGTTCCGAGGCCGGGCGGCGGGCCGCGCTGTCGCATACCGGCGCGCTCGCCGGCGAGGACAGGGTGGCCGACGCCGCCTTCCGCCAGGCGGGTGTCCACCGGGCCACCAGTATCGAGGGTGCCTGGGATCTGGGGGCGGCCCTTGCGCGTGGCATGGCGCTCGGCGGCGCTCGACTGGCGGTGATCTCCGATGGCGGTGGGCACGCGACGGTGCTGTCGGACGCGCTCGGGCTCGCGGACCTGACCCTGCCGCGCTTCCGTGCCGCAACCCGCCGCCGGCTTGCCGATCTGCTGCCGCCCCGCGCGGCGATCGCCAACCCGGTCGACTTCGCCGGCGTGGTCGAGACCGATCCGGCCGCGCTGCCGGCGGTGCTCTCTGTCTGCCTGGAGGCGCGAGAGATCGACGGCGTGGTCGTCGCCGGCCATTTCGGCGGCTACCACAAGATCGGCGGGCGCGCGCTGGAAGTCCGCGAGATCGAAGCCGCCCGCGCCGTCGCCGAACTCGCCCGGAATACGGCCAAGCCCGTCCTCTTCCATTCCATCCACGCCGCGAACGCGCCCACCGCGCTCGCCCACCTTCGCCGCGCCGGTCTTCCCGTGCTGCGCGCGCCGGAAAGCGCCGGCCCGCTCCTGGCCGCGCTCCGCCGCGCCGGCCGAACCCGCCGCCCCGCCGCCGGGACATCCCGGCTCCGCCTGCCGGAGGACGTTCGCTCCCTGCTCGAAGCCCCGGGCGCTCTCGCGGAACCGGAATCGCGCCGTTTCCTCGCCGCCGCCGGCATCCGTGCCCCGGCCCATGTGATGGCGCGAAGCCGCGCGGCCGCCGCCCGCGCCTCCGCCGACGGCCGGGCGAAGGCGATGAAGCTGATCGCCCCCGGGCTCATCCACCGGAGCGATGCGGGCGGCGTCATGGTGAACGTCACCGGCGCCCGCGCCTCGGCCCGGGCCTACAACGCCCTGATAGCGAAGGCGCCCGGGGCGGACGGCGTCCTGGTCACCGACATGATCGCGGGCGGCGTCGAGGCCGCCTTCGGCGCCTTCCGCGACGAACAGTTCGGCGCGGTCGTCATGTTCGGCCTCGGCGGTGTCGCCATCGAGGCCCTGGCCGACGTCACCTTCCGGCTGGCCCCACTCACCCGCGCGGAGGCCGGCGAGATGTTGGACGAGATCCGCGCCCGTGCACTGCTCGCGGGCCATCGCGGCCGTCCCGCGATCGACCGGCGGGCGGCCGTCGACCTGCTGGTTCGCCTGGGCCGCGCCGTCGCCGCCCTGCCGGAAATCGCCGAAATCGACCTCAATCCCGTCTTCCTGCACCCCGGCGGCGCCGAGATCGCGGATGCCCGGGTGATCTTGGCGAACACCGTCCCGAGAGATCACGGCCAGCCAGTGGCGCCGAGGGCACGGCGGTCGAAATTCGGAGTCTCCGTGCCTACACTACCGGCCAAACGTGGTGTATCCTGAGATTCAATAATAGGGCTTATCCCTTTGAGCCCGGTTTGACGAGATGTTGAGTTTCTGGTGGGCGTCGGCAGCATGTTCGTGTAATGTTCCGTCATGGCCAGCCGCTGGAAATATGACCGCCCCATGTCCCGCGCCGCCTTCGAGGCGCGCTTTCCCGATGAAGCCTCCTGTGCCCGGCATCTCGCCGCCAGGCGCTGGCCCGACGGCTTCGTCTGCCCCGCCTGCGGCCATGACAGGGGCTGGGAACTGAAGCGGCGCCGGGCGAGCTGGGAATGTGCGGCCTGCGGGAAGGAGACCTCGGTGACCGCAGGCACGATCATGCACCGCAGCCACTTGCCCCTGAAGACCTGGTTCATGGCCGTTCACATCGTGACCAGCCACTCGAATGGTATCTCCGCCCTGCAACTCCAGGCCCAGCTCGGGCTCGGCAGTTACAAGAGTGCCTGGCTCCTGCTGCACAAGCTGCGCCGTGCCATGGTCAATCCGGATCGCAGCCTGCTTGAGGACCTGATCGAGATCGATGAGGCCACCCTCCCGTTCCGCACCGCAAAAGACCCGGCCACAGGCGGGCAAGGTCGCAGCCCACAAGGCAAGATGCGCATTGCCGGCGCGGTCGAGCTATCGCCCGAGGGCGAGCCACGCCGCATCCGGCTGGCGCCGATCGGGGATTTCTCCGCGCGCAGCCTTCGTGCCTTCGTTGCCGGAACCTCGGCGCCGGGCGCGCGGGTGATTACCGATGGCTGGAGCGGTTATTGCGGCCTGCCCGACCACGACCACCAGCCCAAGGTCGTCGGTGCAACGCCCGCCCATCTCGTGCTGACGTGGATCCATCGTGTGTTCTCGAACCTGAAGCGCTGGGCGCTCGGAACCTTCCATGGCCTGCGCCGCGCCCATCTGCGCCGCTACCTCGACGAGTTCGTGTTCCGCTGGAACCGCCGCCGCCACACCGCAACGGCTTTCGATACCCTGCTCGGCATCGGCACGCGCCTGCGACCCGCCGACTACCGCGACATCGTCGGACAACACGTCTGATCCCGGCAGGCCGGGCGCCAGCCATCGCCCGCCCTCCGATCCGCCTCAATCGGAGCCGAATACCGGCCCTCCAGTCTGCCTGACAGCACTCGAAACCAACTTCCTCAAGTCCAAAAGCTCCCGCACATCCCCCGGCACGGTCCGAAAACCGTGCCTGGAACGTAGAAGGCCGATCAACATCTGGTGTGACCGGAAGCAAAGGGATAAGCCATTCAATAATTATGCCCTGCGAGGATCGCGCCCATGTCGGACTTGGCCGTGAATATGTCGGACGTCGCCGTCGACGCGCCGGACGCCGTGACCGTGCCCGACGTAGCCGTCAAGGGCGAGGCGCTGGGCCGGGTCGTGTCCCTGAACGGTTCGCGGGTGATCGGCATGTTGACGTCGAGCCAGGCGGCGGCCGGGGATGCGCCGCATCTCCAGATCGGCTCGCTGATCAAGCTGAAGGGCAACAACACCCACGTCTTCGGCATCATCAACGGCATGAGCGTGCCAATGCCCTCGGCCGCGCCCGAGGAGCAGATGAAGATCGTCGAGTTGGAGCTGATCGGCGAGGTCGACCTGCCCGCCAACGGCGAGGCGATGAGCTTCCACGTGGGCGTCTCGCACACGCCATCGCTGGACGATGAATTCTTCGCCGCCGATGCCCATGATGCCCGTATAATTTATGGCTCAATTCGTGAAACGTATGCATTTGTGATAGAATGCTCGGAACGTCAGGAGGTTGGGTCATGGACGGCAAGGGTTTCCAGGTGTGGCTTTCGGCGGCGCGCGGGCTGACGCGCGTGCAGCGGCACGAGGCGCTCGCGGTGCTGTCGGGCCGGAGCGAAGGCGAGGCATCGAAGGCCGCGATCGAGCTTGGTGTGGACGAGGCCCGGCGCTGTCCGCACTGCGCGAGCGAAGGGGCGGTTTCGCGCGGTATGGCGCGGGGTCTGCGGCGCTACCAGTGCAAGGGCTGCGGCAGGACCTTCAACGCGCTGACCGGTACGCCGCTGTCGGGCCTGCACCACAAGGAACGCTGGCTGTCGTTCGGGGCGTCGCTGGCGGAGGGGGAGACGGTGAAGGCCTCGGCGGCGCGCTGCGACGTGGCGGTGAGCACGGCGTTCCGCTGGCGTCACCGGTTTCTGGCGGCGGCGCGGAGCGATTCGGAGGTGCTCAAGGGGATCGTGGAAGCGGACGAGACCTACGTCCTGGAGAGCCGGAAGGGCGCGCGCGGGCTGGGACGCAAGGCACGGCGGCGGGGCGGCAAGGCGAAGAAGCGCGGCCTCTCGCGCGAGCAGGTGCCGGTTCTCATGGCGGCGGACCGGAGCGGGACGACGGTGAGCGCGGTGCTGCCCAGGGTCGACGCGGCGGCGCTCACGGCTGCTCTCGACCCGGTGGTCGCGAAGGACGCCCTGCTGGTCTCCGACGGTGGCGCGAGCTATCCACCTTGCGCCGCCGCGCTCGGGGTGAGCCACGAAGCACTCAACCGCTCGATGGGGGAACGGGTTCGGGGCGATCTGCATGTGCAGACGGTGAACAGCCGCCACAGCCGGTTGAAGGACTTGCTGCGTCCCCGCCGCGGCATCGCCACCCGCTATCTGGACAACTACCTGAGCTGGTTCCACCTCGTCGGCCTCGCCCCCGGCGCCAATGACCGAGCCTGCCTCGCCGCCGCCGTAACAAGGTGACGCATACATTTCACGAAGTGAGCCTAATTTATACCCGCGACGACGCCGGCGCGATCGAGATCGGCCAGTTGCACCACGAGAGCGCGGTGCCGGTGCACGTCTCCGTCGACGCGTTGCTCGGCCGTCATTTCGCCATCCTCGGCAGCACCGGCACCGGCAAGTCCTGCGCCGTTTCGATGATCCTGCACGGCATCTTGGAGAAACATCCCCACGCCCACATCGTGCTGATGGATCCGCACGGCGAATACGCCCACGCCTTCCGCGAGCAGGCGGAATGCATCGAGCCGGCCGATCTGCAGATCCCCTACTGGCTATTCAGTTTCGAGGAGCTGGTGGAAATCGTCTTCGGCAGCGAAGCCAGGGACATGGTCGCCGAGGTGGCGATCCTGCGCGAGTTCGTACAACAGGCCAAGGTCATCTTCGTCGCCGACACGGACGACACTCTCTCCGTCACCGTCGACACGCCCGTGCCCTACAAGATGGGCGATCTCGCCCGCATGATCGACGACGCGCTCGGACGCCTCGAAACCCGCAGCGACCTGGCACCCTACCAGCGGATCAAGATCCGGCTGGCGGCCCTGCAGACCGACCGACGCTACGCTTTCATGTTGGCTCAATTCGTGAATTGTATGCGTCACCTTGTTACGGCGGCGGCGAGGCAGGCTCGGTCATTGGCGCCGGGGGCGAGGCCGACGAGGTGGAACCAGCTCAGGTAGTTGTCCAGATAGCGGGTGGCGATGCCGCGGCGGGGACGCAGCAAGTCCTTCAACCGGCTGTGGCGGCTGTTCACCGTCTGCACATGCAGATCGCCCCGAACCCGTTCCCCCATCGAGCGGTTGAGTGCTTCGTGGCTCACCCCGAGCGCGGCGGCGCAAGGTGGATAGCTCGCGCCACCGTCGGAGACCAGCAGGGCGTCCTTCGCGACCACCGGGTCGAGAGCAGCCGTGAGCGCCGCCGCGTCGACCCTGGGCAGCACCGCGCTCACCGTCGTCCCGCTCCGGTCCGCCGCCATGAGAACCGGCACCTGCTCGCGCGAGAGGCCGCGCTTCTTCGCCTTGCCGCCCCGCCGCCGTGCCTTGCGTCCCAGCCCGCGCGCGCCCTTCCGGCTCTCCAGGACGTAGGTCTCGTCCGCTTCCACGATCCCCTTGAGCACCTCCGAATCGCTCCGCGCCGCCGCCAGAAACCGGTGACGCCAGCGGAACGCCGTGCTCACCGCCACGTCGCAGCGCGCCGCCGAGGCCTTCACCGTCTCCCCCTCCGCCAGCGACGCCCCGAACGACAGCCAGCGTTCCTTGTGGTGCAGGCCCGACAGCGGCGTACCGGTCAGCGCGTTGAAGGTCCTGCCGCAGCCCTTGCACTGGTAGCGCCGCAGACCCCGCGCCATACCGCGCGAAACCGCCCCTTCGCTCGCGCAGTGCGGACAGCGCCGGGCCTCGTCCACACCAAGCTCGATCGCGGCCTTCGATGCCTCGCCTTCGCTCCGGCCCGACAGCACCGCGAGCGCCTCGTGCCGCTGCACGCGCGTCAGCCCGCGCGCCGCCGAAAGCCACACCTGGAAACCCTTGCCGTCCATGACCCAACCTCCTGACGTTCCGAGCATTCCATCACAAATGCATACGTTTCACGAATTGAGCCTTCATGTTTCCCAGCAGCGTGCTGGTGCGCGATAACATGGCGGCGTTCCTCAGCCGGATCTTCCGTATCCCGGTAAACGGCAAGCCAATTTCGATCCTGAACCTCTCCGGCGTGCCCTCGGAGATGCTGGTCGTCGTGGTCTCCGTGCTCTGCCGAATGACCTTCGACCTGGCGATGTGGAGCGATCAGGACACGCCCATCCTGCTGGTCTGCGAGGAGGCGCACCGCTACACCTCCAACAGTGAGGAGGAAGGCTTCGAGCCGACCCGCCGGGCCCTTGCGCGGATCGCCAAGGAGGGACGGAAATATGGCGTATCCCTCGGCATCATCAGCCAGCGACCTTCGGAACTGGCGGAAAGCGTGCTCTCGCAGTGCAACACGATCTTCGCGCTTCGGATGACCAATCAGGACGACCAGGACTTCGTTCGCGCTTCCATGTCGGATGCCGGCGGCGGCCTGCTGGACACGCTGCCGTCGCTCGCCAACGCGGAGGCCATCGTGGTGGGAGAGGCGATTTCGGGGCCGATGCGGATGCGGATCAAGGACCTGCCGCTGGAGCAGCGGCCGAAAAGCGCCACCGCCGACTTCGCCGCCAGCTGGTCGGCGGAAGGCGACGTCGAGAACACGCTCCAGACCATCGTGGCGCGCTGGCGCCATCAGCGCCGCTGAACGGTGGGCCGGGGCGGGGGCAAGACGTAGGCGTGCTGGAGCAGCCACGAGAACAATGGACAATGCTCGACGCGCTCGCCGGCCAGGCCGAGCGCCACGGCGAGCGGATGTTCTGTACATTCGAGGACGACCAGAGCCTGAGCTTCGCCGGCCTCGCGGCCGAGAGCGATGCGCTCGCCACCGCCTACGCCGACCTCGGCATCGGGCCGGGCGACCGGGTCATGGCCTTCGCCTTCAACTCCCGTGCCTTCCTGGTCGGCCTCTTCGCCGCGATGAAACGGGGCGCGATATTCGTGCCGGTGAACACGGAACTGAAGGGCGCCTTCCTGGAGCACCAGCTGCGAATTACCGAGCCCAAGGCCCTGATCGTGCACGAGGCGCTTCGCCCCGCCTTCGATACGATCGGGGACGCGGACGTGCTCGCCACCATCGAGCACACGATCGGAATCGACGGTCGCGCGGCGGCGATCGAGGGGAGCGAACGCCACCTCTTCGAGGATCTGGTCGGGACGCCGGCCAGGCCGGGTGAATTGCGGGGCGCCAAGCAGCGCGACATCGCCATGATCATGTTCACCTCCGGCACCACCGGGCCCTCGAAAGGCGTGATGATGCCGCAGGCCCATTGCCGCCATTTCGGCTATGGCGCCGGCCGCTCCATGGCCATGGACGACAGCGACGTCATGTACATCTGCATGCCCTTCTTCCATGCGATGGGCCTGCTGCTGCAACTCTTCTCCTGCCTGCTGTCCGGCGCCCAGGCCCATGTCGTGCGCCGTTTCTCCGCGACCCGCTGGCTGGACGACGTCCGTGCCTGCCGGGCGACCATCACCTATGGCCTTGGCGTGATCCCGGAGTTCATCTTCCGCCAGCCGGAAACGCCGGAGGACGCCGACAACCAGCTGCGGCTGATGCTGGCGGTGCCGATCGGCGATTCCTGGGGCCGCCCCTTCGAGGCGCGCTTCGGCCTCGCCTTGAAGCAGGCCTTCGGCATGACGGAATGCAATATTCCCGTCTATGCCGACGTGAGCGAGCCGTTGATCGCCGGTTGCGCCGGCCGGGTCGAGGAGGACTTTTTCGAGGTGCGCGTCGTCGACGCGGAGACGGACCAGACGGTCGCCACGGACGAGGTGGGCGAGATCGTGGTCCGGCCGCTGGAGCCTTCCTGCTTCATGGCCGGCTACTGGGGGACGCCGGAACGCACGGTGGAAGCCTGGCGCAACCTTTGGTTCCACACCGGCGATGCGGGCAAGTTCGATGCCGAGGGCCGGCTGCACTACGTCGACCGGATCAAGGACTGCATCCGCCGGCGGGGCGAGAATATCTCCGCCTACGAGGTCGAGCAGGTGCTGAACGAACACCCGGACGTGGCGGAAAGCTGCGTCATCGGCGTCAGGACGGGCGAGGGCGGCGGGGAAGAAGAAGTGATGGCCCACATCGTGCCCATCGCCCAACCTCCCGACCCGGTCTCCCTCGTCGAGTGGTGCGTCGCGCGAATGCCGCGCTATGCGGTGCCCCGCTTCATCGTGCCGGCGGAACAACTGGACAAGACGCCGAGCGGCAAACTCCGCAAGCAGGACCTCCGCGACGGGGCATCGGAGACGCGGCCAGGGACCGGGAGGCCGCCGGCCACGTCCTGCCCCGGTAGACCCTTTCGGGTTCGGCCCGGAGGAGCGGGGCGGCCGGGACTTTTGGCGCCCGCAATCAGTTCAGCTTGAGGTCGATCGTCGGGAGCCGTTTGTCGAGGCGCTTCAGCACCTCGTCCGAAATGTCGAAGCGATCGTCGAAGACCAATACGGCGCTTCGTGGCAGGCTCATCTCGATGCCGCGTTCCTTCATCACCTCGGCAACGGCAAGGCCCAATTCGCGGCGCAGGTACCCCATGGCGGTGTTGAAGGCCTGGTTCAGCACCCGGCGCCGTTCCTCCGTCTGCTTGATGACGGTCTGGAAGCGGGTCTCGAGCTTCTTCTTCTGCTGCTCGAAGGCCGCCGGCGAGAGGACCTTCTGCTGCTTGCGCAGCTGTTCGCGCTGGGTTTTCAGGCCTTGTTTGTGCTGTTTGAGCTCGCGTTCATAGATCGCGCGGCGCGCGTCGATCGCCTTCTTGGCCTTCTTGGAGGCCCCGGCGCTGCTCAACACCCGCTTGATGTCGACGACGGCGAGGACCGGTGGCTTGCCGGGCCCGGCGGCGGGTGTCGACTTGGCGCCCTGGGCACCGAGATCGCCCGGCGCGGCAAGCATCAACAGCGCCAGCGCGATCGGCCAGAGTAGGGAACGAAGTACCATCGTGGCTCGCATCCGTATTCGTTTTTACTGGGTCTGTTCGGCGCCAACCTAGCAGAGTCGGCCGCGGCCGCCAACGGCGGCGGCGGGTCTCAGGCGGCCTGTTCGCCGGCCGGCGCCAGCCGCGTGCGCTCCACCAGGACCCGGCCCTCCATCAGCCGCCGGGCGGTGCGGGAGACGGTCACCGAGCGCGCCCGGGCGGCCGCCTCGACCTCGACGGCGGCGCCCAGCACCAGGATGCCCGAGGGTTGCGCGATCCGGACCCGTTCGCCTTCGCCCACGCTCGCCTCGGCGACCACGGTGCCGGGGATGCGGGAGGCGACGGACAGGCACATGGCGCCGGTGAGAGGCAGCGCCCGGTGCGGGCGGCCCATGGAGATCATCCGGGCCGAGAAGTCCATGTCTTCGGGCCCGAGCCGCTCGCCGGCGAGCGTCGTGGCGGCGGCCGGCGGTGCCACCAGGCCGATCTTCGGCACGCTCGCCGCGCCCTCGGGCAAGCCCATGGCGACGGCCGCCGCGCGGCGCACCGCCTCCAGCCGCGCAAGCGCCGCCGCGTTCGCCTCGATCTCCTCGGGTGATTCCGTTCCCGCCAGGCCGGCATCGCCCGCGCGCACGAAGCAGCCGGCGGTGGTCGCGTCGACCATGGAGACGTCGATCGCGCCCACGCCCTCGACCTCCAGCCGGTCGACCGGGCGGCCGGTCGGCAGCAGGCGGCCCGTGGCCGCGCCGCCCGGATGGAGGAAGGAAAGACGGATTTCCGCCCCCGTCCCGGCGACGCCGGGGAGCGCGAAATCACCGCTGACGGCGGCCCGGCCGCCAGCCACCCGGAAGCGCGATTCGATGATCTTGTCGGAGTTCGTGTTGTGGAGGCGCAGCATCACCTCGCCGTCCTCGACCCGCACCAGGCCCTCGTCGACGGCGAAGGGGCCGATCGCCGAGGTGAGGTTGCCGCAGTTGCTGGCGCGCTCGACCTTCGCGGCACCGACGGAGACTTGGGAGAAGGTGTATTCGATGTCGGCATCCTCGCGCGCCGAGGGCCGGACCACCATCACCTTGGAGAGCGAGGAAATCCCGCCGCCCAGGCCGTCGAGCTGGCGGCCGTCCGGATCGGGGCTGCCGATCGCGGCCAGGAAGACGGCGTCGCGCGCGCCCTCGTCCCGGGGCAGATCGGAATCGTGGAAGAACAGGCCCTTGGAGGTACCACCGCGAATGAAGATCGCCGGCACGCTGGTTTGATGTTCCATCCCAATCGCTCCCGTTTCCAGGGCCTACTCCGCGTCGGGCGTCACCGTCGGCGTGCCGATGGAGACGTCGAATTGTTGGTATTCGGCGTAGCGGATCAGCTCGTAAAGGCGCGAGCGCGGCTGCATGGCGTTCAACAGATGCGCCTGGGTGCCGCGCTCGACGATGGAACGCAACCCCTCCTCGACCGCGCCCATGGCAAGGCGCTGCGCCGTCACCGGATAGAGCACGATATCGTAGCCGCAATCCTCCAACACGCGCGCGTCCAGCAGTTCGGATTTGCCGAATTCCGTCATGTTGGCGAGCAGCATCGGCCCCGGCACCTCGGCCCGGAAATGGGCGAACTCGTCCCGGTCGGCCATCGCCTCGGGGAAGACCATATCAGCGCCGGCGGCATGATAGGCCCGGCCCCGCGTGACCGCCGCCGCCATGCCCTCGACGGCGCGTGAATCGGTGCGGGCGATGATCAAGAAGTTCGGGTCGCGCCGCGCGGCGACGGCGGCGCGGATCTTGGTCGCCATTTCCTCCAGCGCCACGATGCCCTTGTCGTCCAGATGACCGCAGCGCTTGGGATTGACCTGATCCTCGATATGGGCGCCAGCGAGGCCGCGGCCCTCCAGCTCCAGAATCGTGCGGGCGACGTTGATCGCCTCGCCGAAGCCGGTGTCGATGTCGATGATGGTCGGGAGCGAGGTCACCCGGGCGACCTGGCCGCCGCGCTCCGCCGCTTCCGTCAGGGTGATGAGACCGACGTCCGGCATACCCAGTTCGTTCGATAGCGTCGAGGAGCCGACATAGACGCCGTCAAAACCCGCATCCTCGACCGCCATGGCGATGAGCGGCGAATAGGCCCCGGCGACGCGCAGGATCCCCGGTCCGGCCAGGCCCTCGCGAAGTTGCGCCCGCTTGGCGGCGGGATCGGCGCTACTCAGCAGCATCGCTGATAGTCTCCTGCCTCGCGTCCGGTCCGGTATAGAGATCGGGGAAGCGCTCACGGACCATGAAGCCGTCGGCCCTATAGGCATGGCAGGTACCGACGGCCTTGCGGTTCGGATCCTCGCCGCCCTCGGTGTGGACGCGGATCTCCTCCTCGCTCCACAGCACCTGCAGCGCCGTGGTCGCCATCTGCGCCAGCATCTCCTTCATGTGGGTACAGCCCTCGAAGCCGCCCATCCGTTCGGCGACCGCGCGGTTCCAGCCACGCCCGATGCGCAAGCCGATCAGCCGCCGATAGCGCGGCGTCACCAGGTGGCAGATCCGGTAGGCGCCGGTCGGCATCGCGCCCTCGATATCGCGAATGACACGGTCGTCGTCCATGGTGAAGCGGAGCCAGATGTCGTGGATCGGCTCGCCGTCCGCGCGGTCGCGTTCCGGCATCGGATAGACGCCGGGGCGCTGGTCGACCAGCCGAGCCTCGATATCCCAAAGGCCGTCGTCACGCTTGTAGCCGTTGATTTCGATGCGCCGGGTATGCACGAGCTCGCGTGCGCGGGGCGTACTGAGTGCGAGGGACAAGACGGTCCTCCATGCCGGGCCAGGGATCACCCGGAACCTAGTTGGAGTGGAGGCCCGCGTCCAGGGAAGAGGAGGTGGGGTGGCGCGCGGCGTCGAACAAACGGCATCGCGCGCCACCCCGAGTGAGAGGTGGTCCGGAACGGGTTGGTCAGTTGGCCTGGCGGCGCAGGAAGGACGGGATCTCCAGCAGATCGTCGTCCTCGCGCGGGGCCAGACCGTCGAGCCGCTCCTGCGGTTCCAAGGACGGCGCTTCCTCGCGAGCCTCGGTCGCCGCCGGGCGCGTCTCGGTCATGGTCGGCTCGTTCCGCTGGCCGAAGACCGGCCGGCGTTCGGCCGTCTCGTCGGCCGCCTCGGCCCGGCCGGCGCCGGTCATGCGACGGAAGAGGCTCATGCCCCGGCTCGCCCGGCGTGGCTCCGGTGCCTGTTCGCCCGCCGTCTCGGCCTCCGCCTGGCTTTCCTGGGCCACACGGGCGGAGGGCGTCCGCCGAAGGCTGGGGGTCACCGGCCTGGGCGCGATGAAGGGCGTATCCTCGACCGGCGCTTCCTCGACGGACTGGCGCGGCATCGCGTCGGGCTCGGGCGCCAGCGGCTTGGGCTGCGGGATGGTCTGGGCCACGCCACCGCCGGCAGTGGCGAAGAGCGGTGCCTGCTCCCGGTCGATCGCGGCCGGCTCGGCACTCGCGGCGGGCGCCGGCGGAACCTCGGTCCGGGCCGATTCGATCGCCAGGGCGGTTTCCGCCACCGCGCCGGCTACCGGTCCCGGGGCGGCCTCCGGCGCCGGCTGGCCGACGACCTGAAGCCTGGGCTGGGAGGCCGATGCCCGCTCGATCGCGTGCTCGGCATCGATGCCGGTGGCGACCACGCTGACCCGCATGCGACCCTGCAGGCTGTCGTCGAGGGCCGAGCCAACGATGATGTTGGCGTCGGGATCGACTTCCTTGCGGATCTGGTTCGCCGCTTCGTCGACCTCGTAGAGGGTGAGGTCGAGGCCACCGGTGATGTTGATCAGCAGGCCGCGCGCGCCGCTCATCGAGACTTCGTCGAGCAGCGGGTTGGAGATCGCGGCGGCCGCCGCCTCGATCGCCCGGGTCTCGCCCTCGGCCTCGCCCGTGCCCATCATCGCCTTGCCCATCTCGCTCATCACCGTCTTGACGTCGGCGAAGTCGAGGTTGATCAGGCCGGGCATCACCATCAGGTCGGTGATGCCGCGCACGCCCGAGTTCAGCACCTGGTCCGCCATCGCGAAGGCGTCGGCGAATGTCGTCTTTTCGTTGGCGACACGGAACAGGTTCTGGTTCGGAATCACGATCAGCGTGTCGACGTAGCGCTGCAATTCCTCGATGCCCGCCTCCGCCAGCTTCATGCGGTGCGAGCCCTCGAAATGGAACGGCTTGGTGACCACGCCCACGGTCAGGATGCCGGTATCGCGGCAGGCCTGGGCGATCACCGGGGCACCGCCGGTGCCCGTGCCGCCGCCCATGCCGGCGGTGATGAAGACCATGTGCGCGGCGGTCAGGTGATCCATGATCTGCTCGATCGCCTCCTCGGCCGAGGCGCGGCCGACCTCCGGCTGGGCGCCGCAGCCCAGGCCCTGGGTGATCGAGGTGCCCAGCTGGATCCGTCGGCCCGACACGCTCGACGACAGCGCCTGGGCATCGGTGTTCGCAACCACGAACTCGACCCCTTCGAGTCCCGTCTGGATCATGTTGTTGACGGCGTTGCCGCCGGCGCCGCCGACGCCGATCACGACGATCTTCGGCTGCAGTTCGGTCACCATCGGCGCCGAAAGATTGAGTGTCATATCCACCTCCTCAGGTTTGTCTCGTCTCGTTCCGTTACCCACTCGCGGCCGTACTCGTTTCGCCCCGCGTCGCTTCTCCACCGCTTGATCCGCGGTCGTCAGAAATACTCCTTGAACCAGCGCCCGAAACGACGAAGCCCACCTTGGGCGGCGGCGTTCGCGCGCGCCGCGATTCGGGCCTCGTCGGGCCGCTGGATGACATAGGCAAGGAGACCGGCGCAGGTCGCGAACGCCGGCCCTTCCGTCGCCTCGGCCAGACCGTGCAGGCGCAAGGGCCTGCCGATCCGGACCTGCTTGTCCAGAATGCGCGCCGCCAGCTCGCGGACGCCCGTCAACTGCGAGGCGCCGCCGGTCAGCACCAGCCTCCGGCCGGCAATGCCGGCCATGCCGCTTTCCCGCAGCCGTTCACGCACCAGTTCCAGCGTCTCCTCGACGCGGGGCTGGATGATGCCGATGAGGATCGAGCGCGGGACCTGCTGGATGGCGTCGGCTCCCGCCTCGCCCACTTGAGGCACGCTCACCATTTCGCGCTCGTCGGCGGGCGAGGGAATCGCGCTGCCGTAAAGCGTCTTCATCCGCTCCGCGTGCTGCGCGGTGGTCGAAAGGCCGCGCGCCAGATCGTTGGTGACATGGCGCCCACCCACCGGGATCACGTCGGCGAAGACTAGCGCGCCCTCGTAGAAGACCGAGACACTGGTCGTCCCGCCGCCCATGTCGACGAGGGTAACGCCCAGGTCCATCTCGTCCTCGACCAGGCTGGCGAGGCCGGAGGCGTAGCCGGAGGCGACGAAGCCGTCGACCTCCAGGTGACAGCCTTCGATCGCCGTTTTCAGATTTTTCACCGGGCCGTTGGCCGCGGTCAGGACATGCAACGTCACGCCGAGGCGCTCGCCATACATGCCGCGCGGATCGCGGACGCCGCGATTGCCGTCGATCGAGTGGCCGACGGGAAGCGCATGCAGCAGATGCGTCTCGCCGACGTCGATGCGGCCGCGCGCCTGGTTCATCACCCGGCGGAGGTCGCCCTCGCCCACCTGATGGCCGGAGACCGCCACCTGGGCCGAGACGGCGCGGGAGATCATCCGCCCGCAGGTGACATTGGCGACGACGCCGCGCGCCGGCTCGCCCGCCATCCGCTCGGCCGCGTCTACCGCGCCGCGGATCGAATTCTCCAGGGCCCGCAGATCGGCCACCGCGCCCGAGCGCAGGCCGATACTCAACTGGTGGCCGATGCCGACGACGCGGGCGCCCCCGCCACCGTCGGGCCGGGCGATGAAACAACAAACCTTGCTGCATCCGATGTCCAACGCCGCCACCAATCCGTTACGCCCACTCGCCACTACTTCGCCCCTCCGTGTCGCATCGCCACGACCGCCACCCGCCGCGCATCGCGCCCTACGTGTCCTCGCCCGGCCGCCGACGCTCTTCCGCCGCCTCCGGAGAGAGGCGGACGTAGAGACGGTCGGGCAGCCTCAGATCGATCACCCTGATGTCGCGGTCGAGCACCCCGTGCTCGCGCGCGAGCTTGGAGAGACGGGTCCAGCTCGCCGCCGGGTTCTTCTCCGGCAGGCGCGCCTCAACACCGTTCTTGAAGCGGACCGACCAACGCCGGCCGCCGATGCGCATCACCACTTCGACCCTGGCATCGAGCGACGGCTCCAGCGCCAGCATGCCGACGATCTCCGCCGCGCCTTCCGCCGCGCCCTCTCCGACGAGGAGGCGCAGGTCCCGGAAGCGGCCGAGACGCTGGTCGGTGATGACGCCGCCATAACGGTCGATCAGGGCCAGCCGACGGTTCATCTGCCAGAGCGCGAGCGGCTGGCGCTCCCGGATATGGACCAGGATCGTGTTCGGCAGCCGGCGCGAGACCCGGGCCTCGCGGACCCAGCCGAGCGCCAGCAGGCGGACCCGCGCGGCCTCCGCGTCGAAGGCGAGAATTGAATCGCCCCGCGCGACATCCAGCGCCTCGAGGATGTCGGCCCGGTCCGCGTTCACCCGGCCGACGGCGACGACGTCCTCGATGACGAAGCCGGCACCGCGCACGGTTTCGCCGATGATGGCCAGGACCCGCTTCTCGCCGTCCTCGATCAGACCGGAGCGCCAGAGCCAGGCGCCACCACCGACCAACCCGATGAGGGTCAGCATGCAGGCGACGACGACGGCGAGCCGGCGGCGCTGCCAACTGATCAGCAGGGGCCGTCCGGCTGTCTTGCCGGCCTTGGCCTGGCCCTTGCGCCGGGGCTTGGGTTTGTAATCGGCCTTCAACGTGGGCATCCCGCCTCCTCCACAATCCAGCGGACCAGTTCCGGAAAATCGATGCCCTGGTGCCGGGCGATCTCCGGCACCAGGCTCAAGGGCGTCATGCCCGGCTGCGTGTTGACCTCCAGAATGTAGAGCCCGGCGATGCCGCCCTGGTTCGGATCGAAGCGGAAATCGGCCCGGCTGACGCCCCGGCAGCCGAGCGCGTCGTGCGCGACGCGGGCATAGCCGAGGGCGGCCTGGTAAACCCTGTCGTCGAGGCGGGCGGGCATGTGATGGCGCGCCTTGCCATCGGTGTACTTGGCCTCATAGTCGTAGAAACCGCTCAGCGGCTCGATCTCGATGACGCCGAGGGCGAGCTCCCCCATCACCGCGACGGAAAGTTCGAGGCCGTCGACGAAGCGCTCGAACATCACTTCCTCGCCATGACTCCAGCCGGCGAGCGGGTCGTGGTTGTCGCCCGCGCGGACGATGCGGACGCCGACGGTCGAGCCTTCGTCAACCGGCTTCACCACATAGGGAAGGGGCAGCGGCGCGACGCCCCGCGCTTCCTGGAGGCGCAGCACGACGCTCTCGGCGCAAGGGATGCCCGCGTCGGCGAAAAGCTCCTTCGCGGTCGGCTTGTGCATGGCGTTCGCGGACGCCCGCACCCCCGAATGGGTATAGGGCAGGTCCATGATCTCCAGCAGGCCCTGGATGCGGCCGTCCTCGCCCCAACGGCCGTGCAGGGCATTAAAGACCACGTCGGGGGCGAGTTCACGCAACACCTCGGCGATGTCGCGGCCGACGTCGACCTCGCTCACGCGATAACCACCGTCGCGCAGCGCGGCCGCGCAGGCGGCACCGCTCACCAGCGAGACCTCGCGTTCGGCGGACCAGCCACCCTTCAGAACCGCGACATGCCGGCTCATGCGCACGCCTCCCCGAGTCCCCGTTCGCCGAAGACCCCCAGGCGGCAGATCTCCCATTCCAGGCAAACGCCGCTGGCCTCGATCACCCGGCGGCGAATCTCCTCGCCCAACGCCTCCAGCTCGGCGGCGGTGGCGGTGCCGTCGCTGATCAGGAAGTTGCAGTGCTGTTTCGAGACGCTCGCGCCGCCACGCCGCAGGCCGCGACAGCCGGCGGCGTCGATTAGCTCCCACGCCTTGACGCCCGGCGGATTCTTGAAGGTGCTGCCGCCCGTCCGCTTGCGGGTCGGCTGGGAGTCCTCGCGTGCCTCCTTGATTTGCGCCATGCGTTGGGCGACCACGTCCCTGGCCTCCCGCCGGCCCTGGAGCCGGGCGGAGACGTAGATCCAGTCGGCGGGGGCGCTGGAGTGGCGATAGGAGAGGCCGAGATCGCCAGTCCGGACCAGGTGACGCTCGCCCCGCTCGTCGAGCGCCTCCGCGGCAATCAGCACATCGGCGATCTCCCGCCCGTAGGCCCCGGCGTTCATTCGGAGCGCGCCGCCGAGCGTGCCGGGGACGCCCCGCAGGAACTCGAGCCCGCCCAACCCCGCGTCGCGCGCGGCCAGCGCGATCGCCACGTCCGGCGCCGAGGCGCCCGCGATGATCTCGTCGCCCGCGACCGCGATCCGGGCGAATTCCCGGCCGAGGCGGATCACGACGCCCTCGATGCCGCCGTCGCGCACCAGGAGGTTCGAGCCGACGCCGATCACGGTGAGCGGCACATCCGCCGGCCGGACGGCGAGAAAGCCGGCCAGATCGTCGACGTCGGCCGGGCGGTAGAGCACCTCGGCCGGCCCGCCGACGCGGAACCAGGTCATGGCGGCGAGCGAGACGCCGACCTCGTAACGGCCGCGTACCGCCGGCAGACGGGCCAACGGATCGTGCCGGGTGGTCCGGGGGGCCATCACGAATCGGCCTCCCCGACCGCGGTCGTATCGAGCAGCCGCGCGAGTGCCTCGGGCAGGTCGTTCGCCCACTGGGTGATCGTGCCGGCACCGAGGCAGACCACCAGGTCGCCCGCCTCGGCCACCTCGGCGACGAGGGACGGCAGCGCATCGGGATCATCGAGCGCGATCACCCTGCGGTGGCCATGACCTTGGAGTCCGGCGACGAGGGCATCGCGATGGACGCCGTCCAGCGACACTTCGCCGGCGGCGTGCACGTCGGCGACGATCACCACGTCGGCATCATTGAAGCAAGTGCAGAATTCCTCGAACAGGTCCGATAGGCGGCTGTAGCGATGCGGCTGCACGACCGCGATCACCCGGCCCGTGGTGACGGTCCGCGCGGTGGAGAGCACGGCCTGGATCTCCACCGGATGGTGGCCGTAGTCGTCGATCACGGTGATCCCGCCGGCAACGCCCGTCCGGGTAAAGCGCCGCTTGACCCCGCCGAAAGTGGCGAGGGAGTCGCGGATCGCCGCGTCGTCCAGGCCGATCTCGACGCCTATGGCCACCGCCGCGAGGCTGTTCTGCAGATTGTGCAGGCCGGGCATGGGCAGATGCAGATCTTCGAGCCGCCGGGCGCCACCCGGCAGCCGGTCGGTCACCTCGACGGCGAAGCGGGCGCCCTGGGCGTCAGTCTCGAAATCAACACCCCGCGCGTCGGCCTGCGGGCTGAAGCCGTAGGTGATAACCCGGCGGTCGCTGATCCGCCCGATCATCGACTGCACTTCCCCATGGTCGATGCACATCACGGCCAGGCCGTAGAAGGGGATGTTCTCGACGAAATCGAGGAAGGCGTCGCGCACGCCGTCGAAATTGCCATAGAAATCCAGATGCTCGGGATTGATGTTGGTGACCACGGCGACGGTCGCCGGCAGTTTGACGAAGCTGCCGTCGCTCTCGTCGGCTTCCACCACCATCCACTCGCCCTGGCCGAGCCGGGCGTTGGTGCCATAGGCGTTGATGATGCCGCCGTTGATCACCGTCGGATCGAGTCCGGCGCCATCCAGCAGCGCGGCGATCAGCGAGGTGGTGGTGGTCTTGCCGTGCGTACCGCCGACCGCGATCGCCCATTTCAGCCGCATCAGTTCGGCCAGCATTTCGGCCCGGCGCACGACCGGCACCATGGCCGCGCGCGCCGCCTGGACTTCGGGGTTGTCGCCCTTGACGGCGGAGGAAACGACGACGACCCGAGCGTCGGCGATGTTGGCCGCCTCGTGGCCGATGACGCAAGGAATGCCGAGATCGCGCAAGCGTCGCACGTTGGCGCCGTCCGCCCGGTCCGAGCCCCGCACCCGGTAGCCGAGCGTGTGCATGACCTCGGCGATGCCGCTCATCCCGATGCCGCCGATGCCGACGAAGTGGATTCCGCCGATGTCGAAGGGAAGCGTTCTCATGCCGCGGCCCTCCCCGTATGGGGCGCGGCATGGTTGCCGTTCGCCGGCGCCAGGTCGAGTACGAGACGCGCCAGCGCATCGGCCGCGTCGGCCCGGCCGATCTCCCGGCCGCGGGCCGCCATCCGGGCCAGCACGTCCGGCCGGCGAACCAGCGACTGGAGCCGTGCGGCCAGCTCTTGCGCGGTGATCTCCGCGTCGCGGTAGACCACCGCGCCGCCCGCTTCCGCCATGGCCCCGGCGTTCAGGCTCTGATGGTCATCGGTCGCGTGGGGATAGGGCACGAGTATGGCCGGCCGGCCCGCGACGCTGAGTTCCGCCACCGTGCCGGCGCCGGCCCGCGCGATCACCAGGTGCGCGCGATTGAACCGCGCACCCATGTCGTCGAGGAAAGCCCGTACTTCCGCCCGGACGCCAAGGGTCTCGTAGGACCGGCGGAGCGCCGCCTCGTCCTCCGGCCGGCTCTGTTGCACCACTTCGATCCGCGCGCGGTTTTCGGGATCGAGGCGGCCGATCGCCGCCGGCACCAACTCGGCGAAACGGCTGGCGCCCTGGCTGCCCCCGAAGACCAGAAGGTTGACGACGTCATCGCTCGCCGGCGGCCGATAGCCGGCCGCGCCGATTCTGGCGAAGTCGACCCGGACCGGGTTGCCGGTCACGATCAGGCGGCGATCCGGCGCCTCGACGACGCCCGAGGTTCGCTCGAAGGAGAGCGCCAGGGCGCGCGCGCGGGTCTGCAGCAACCGATTGACCCGGCCGAGCACTGCGTTCTGTTCGTGCAGCACGACGCGGGCCCCGGCGCCGCGCGCGGCGAGCACGGTCGGCAGCGAGGGATAGCCGCCGAAGCCCACGACGACGGGCGGCCGCAGGCGGCGCAGCAGACGGCGTGCCTGGAAGGCGCCGACGGCGATCTCGCCGCCCGCCAGCAGCGCGCCGAAGGCGCCCCTGCCGCTCGGCGTCGCGGCGCGAACGACATGGACCCCGGCGCCGGCGAAATCGCCGGCCCAGGCGGCACCCCGCACGTCGGTCAGCAGCACGGAGGGACGATTCGCCGCCGCCAGCGCGTCGGCCAGCGCCCGGGCCGGGAACAGGTGCCCGCCGGTGCCGCCGGCGGCGATGACGATCGGCCCGCTCATCCGCGGATCTCCCGTCGCGGCCGGCGACGGGTCAGCGCGATCACCATGCCCATGCCGATGGCGAGCCCCAGCAACGAGGAGCCGCCATAGGAGATGAAGGGGAGCGTCATGCCCTTGGTCGGCAGCAGGCGCAAGTTGACGCCCATGTGGATCACCGCCTGCAGGCCGAACTGGGTCAGCAGGCCACCCGCCGCCAGCATGATGAAGAGGCTGTCCTCGCCCATCAGGCGGCGATAGCCGCGCAGCGTCACGAAGGCGAAAAGGGCGACCACCAGAACGCAGACGAGGAGGCCAAACTCCTCGCCGGCGACGGCGAAGATGAAATCGGTGTGGGCATCGGGCAGGACCCGCTTGCCGACGCCCTCGCCGGGCCCGCGGCCCACCAGGCCGCCGTTGGCGAAGGCTTCCAGCGCCGTCTCGATCTGGTAGGTGTCGCCGGCCGAGGGATCGAGGAAACGGTCGATGCGATTGGTGAAATGCGGCACGTAATTATAGAGGACGACGGTACCCACGATGCCGAGGCCGATCAACGCGCCGACCCAGAGGAAGGGCAGGCCGGCCATGAAGACCTGTGCCGACCAGACCGCGGTGACCACGATCGCCATGCCGATGTCGGGCTGGGCCAGAAGCATGGCGCAAACCAGCAAGGCCAGGATGCCGGCGATCATGTTGCCGGAAATCCGCCGGCTGTCCTTCTCCGCCGACAGCATCCAGGCGGTCACGACGATGAAGAAGGGCTTGGCAAATTCCGAGGGCTGGATGGACAGGCCGGCGACCTGCAGCCAGCGCCTGGCCCCGTTGATCTCCGGTCCGACGAACAGCGTCAGCGCGACGAGTGGCAGGCTCGCCAGCAGTCCGCAGACGGCGATCCGGCGAATGGTCAGCGAATCCACCATCGAGACCGCCAGCATGGCGGCGATCGCCGGGCCGAGGAAGATGAACTGGCGGCCGACGAAATGAAAGTAGTCGAGGCCGAGGCGCTCGGCCACGGCTGGGCTGGCGGCGAGCGTCAGGATCGCGCCCAAGAGGACCAGGAGCCCGATCGCCAGCAGCATCCAGCGGTCGACGGTCCACCACCAGCGGCCGACGATGCTGGTATCGGTGCGGGCGAACGTCAACATGCGCCGCCCTCCCATGTCGCCACCAGGTCGCGGGCCAGGGCCGCGAACGCCTCGCCGCGCGCTTCGAAGTTGGGAAACTGATCGAAGGAAGCACAGGCGGGCGAGAGCAGCACGATGGCCTCGCCCTTGCCCTCGGCCCGCGCCGCCCACCCCGCCCGCGCGACCGCGGCATCGAGATCTCCGACGATCTCGCTTTCCACGCGACCCCCGATCTCCGCCTCGAAGCGTTCCGCCGCCTCGCCGATCAAGTAGGCGCGCGCGACATGGTCCAACAGCCCCAGCAGCGGGCGGATCCCTTCCGCCTTCGGCCGGCCGCCGGCGATCCAATGCACCCGCTCGAAGGCCGCCAACGCATGCGCCGCCGCCTCGGCGTTGGTCGCCTTGCTGTCATTGACGAAGGCCACGCCGCCACCGGCCGCGATCCGCTGCATGCGATGCGGCAGGCCCGGGAAGCTTTCGAGACCTGTCTCGATCTCGTCGAACGAAAGGCCCAGGCGATCGGCGACGGCGACCGCCGCCGCGGCGTTCTGCCGGTTGTGCCGGCCGCGCAGGCTCTCGATGCCGTCGACCGTGGCGAGGACGCGGTCTTCGCCGTCGCCGACCAGGAGGATCCGCTCGCCATCGACGAAGACACCCTTCGCGGGCCGCGTTTCGAGGGAGAGCGCCACAACCTCGCGTCCGGCGCGACGGAGATCATCGGCGATGCCGCGGCCATGTTCGTCGTCGACGCCGACGACCGCGAGACCGTGGCCCATTTCCAGCAGGCGGCGCTTGGCGCCGATATAGCCGGCCATGTCGCCGTGCCGGTCGAGGTGGTCGGGACTGAGGTTCAGCAGCACCGCGATTTCGGGCCCGAGACTCCGCGTCAGGTCGATCTGAAAGGAGGAGAGTTCCAGGACGTAGATCCCATCGGCGCCGAGCACGTCGAGGTCCAGGACCGGCCGGCCGAGGTTGGCGCCGATCTGGACCGGCCGCCCAGCCTCTTTCAAGAGATGGCCAACCAGCGCCGTGGTCGTCGACTTGCCGTTGGTGCCGGTGATCGCGACGACGCGGGCGTCCGGGCGGGCGAGGGCGAAGAGTTCGACGTCACCCACGATCTGGATGCCGAGTTCGCGGGCGAGCGCTACGACGGCGTGCGGCGCCGGGTGGGTCAGTGGCACGCCCGGACTCAGGATCAAGACGGCGAGGCCGGCCCAGGCCTCCCGGCCGGGCGCCACGGCCTGGGCATTGCCGATCCGGCCGACATCGGCGAGGCGCGACGGCGCGTCGTCCCAGGCCCGGACCTCGGCACCGCCTCGCGAGAGCGCGCGGACGCTGGCCATCCCGCTCGCGCCCAGCCCGAAGACGGCCACGGCCTCGCCCTGAAAATTCGGTACCGGGATCATCCGCTCACCTCAGCTTCAGGGTCGCGAGGCCGGCCAGGGCCAGGATGACGGCGATGATCCAGAAACGGATGACGATGGTCGGCTCGGCCCAGCCCTTCTGTTCGAAGTGGTGGTGCAACGGCGCCATGCGGAAGACGCGGCGTCCCGTCAATTTGAAGGAGGCGACCTGGACGACGACCGAGACCGTCTCCAGCACGAAGAGGCCGCCGACGATCGCCAGCACCAGCTCGTGCTTGGTGACGACGGCCACCGCGCCGATGCCGCCGCCGAGCGCGAGGCTGCCGGTGTCGCCCATGAAGACCATGGCCGGTGGGGCGTTGAACCAGAGGAAGCCGAGCCCGGCGCCGACCAGCGCGCCGCAGAAGATGGTGAGTTCTCCCGCGCCCGGCACCGACTGGATCTGCAGGTAGTTGGAGAAGACGGCGTTGCCGGCGAGATAGGTGATCAACAGGAAGGTGCTGGCGGCGATGATCATCGGCCCGATCGCCAGGCCATCCAGCCCATCCGTGAGGTTGACGGCGTTCGACGATCCGACGATGACGAGCACGGCGAAGGGCGCGAAGAGCCATCCGAGCGGCACCAGGATCGACTTGAAGAACGGCAGCGCCAGCCCGGTGGCGAGCGGCGCCGGCGTCACGCTGGCGATCCAGTAGACGGCGGCGAGCGCGATGAAGATCTCCACCAACAGTTTCACTTTGCCGGGCACGCCCTTGCTGTCGGCGCGGCGTACCTTCAGGTAGTCGTCGGCGAAACCCACGATTCCGAAGCCCGTCGTCACCAGCAGCACCGCCCAGACGTAGGGGTTGCGCAGGTCGGCCCAGAGCACGGTCGAGACCGAGAGCGCCAGCAGGATCAGAACTCCGCCCATGGTCGGCGTACCCTGCTTGGTCAGGACGTGGATTTGGGGCCCGTCGTCGCGGATCGGCTGTCCCTTGCCCTGCTTCACCTTCAGCCAGCGGATCAACCACGGACCCAGCAGGAAACTGATCACCAGCGCGGTCAGGATCGCTCCGCCCGTGCGGAAGGTGATGTAGCGGAAGAGATTGAAGCCGAAGAACTGGTCGGTCAGCGGGTGCAGGAGGTTATAGAGCATCGCGCCCTCCCGCCGCTCGGGTCCGCTCCTCGACGGAGAGGCTCCGAAGCGCCGCCACGATCGGTGTCATCGCCATGCCGAGCGAACCCTTGACCGTCACCACATCGCCGGGCCCGACCGCCTCCAGCACCAACGGCAGCAGCGCCGCCGCGTCGTCCCGGCGGGCACCAACGCGGGCCGGCGGCAGGACCTCGGCCAAGCGCGCCATCTGGGGCCCGCAAGCGAAGACCAGATCGACGGCCGCGTTCCCGATCGGCGCGGCGAGTTCCGCGTGGAGGGCGGGGCCTTTCCCGCCCAATTCCAGCATGTCGCCCAGTACCGCGATCCGGCGGCCGCCGGCACCGGGCACCGTCGTGCCCAGCACGGCCAGGGCGGCGCGCACGGAGGCCGGATTGGCGTTGTAGCTTTCGTCGATAAGAACGAAGGTCCCCTCGCCGGTGTCGATATCGTGGCGCGCGCCCCGCCCCGCGAGCGCCGAGACGTCCGCCAGCGCCCGCGCCGCCCGCCCGATGTCGGCGCCCAGCAAATGCACGGTGGCCAGCACCGCCAAGCTGTTCATCGCCCAGTGCGCGCCAGGCGCGCCCACCTTGTAGGCGACGGCCTGGCCCATCAGATCCGCGGTGACGCAACCGCCGTCGTCGTGGCCGACGACCTTCAGCAGACGCGCCTCGGCGCCTTCGCTCCGGCCGAAGCCAACGACTCGCGCCGCCCCCGCCTCCACCGCCAGGCGGGCGAGAAAATCGTGGTGCGGCGCGTCGCGATTGACGAGGGCGACGCCGTCCGGCTCCAGTCCTTCGAAGATTTCCGCCTTGGCCCGGGCGATGGCGGCCAGGTCCGCGAATTCCGCCAAGTGGGCCGGCGCGATCGTGGTGACGAGCGCGACATGGGGACGGACCCGCCGGGTCAGCGGGGCGATCTCGCCGGCATGGTTCATGCCGATCTCGAAGACGCCGTAGGCCGTGTCCAACGGCATCCGCGCCAGAGTCAGCGGCACGCCCCATTGGTTGTTGTAGCTGGCGACATTGGCATGGGTCGGCGCCGTCGCGGCCAGTGCCTGGCGCAGCGCCTCCTTGGTACTGGTTTTGCCGACGCTGCCGGTGACGGCGACGATCCGGGCATCCGACACGCCCCGGCGAGCCGCGCCCAGCCGTTCCAGGGCCCGAAGCGTGTCGTCGACCAGCAGCAAGGGCGCGTCCGCCGCCACGCCCTCCGGCCGGCGGGAGACCACGACCGCCACCGCGCCCCTCGAAAGTACGTCGGCGACGAAATCGTGCCCGTCGTGGCTGGGCCCGGCGATGGCGACGAAAAGCTCGCCCGGCTTCACCGTCCGGCTGTCGATCGAGACGCCGGTGGCGGTCCAATCGCCCTCGCCCCGGCCACGGGTCGCGGCCCGGGCCGCTTCGCTGGTCCAAAGCGGGCGGCCGGTCATGCCGCCCTCCCGCCCGCTTCGACGGCGCGGGCGCGCGCCTGTTCCGCATCGTCGAACGGGCGGACCTCGTTGCCCACATCCTGGCCCGTCTCGTGTCCCTTGCCGGCGACGACGAGCACGTCGCCCACCCGAAGCATCGCCACGGCCGCTCCGATGGCCTCGCCCCGGTCGCCGATTTCCCGCGCGCCCGGACAGCCGGCGAGCACCTCGGCCCGGATCGCGGCCGGGTCCTCTGTCCTCGGGTTGTCGTCGGTGACGATCACCGCGTCGGCCAGACGGGCGCCGATCGCGCCCATCTCCCGCCGCTTGCCCCTGTCGCGGTCGCCGCCGCAACCGAAAAGGGCGATCAGCCGCCCCGTCGTCATCGGCCGAAGCGCCGCCAGCAGGTTCACCAGCGCGTCGGGCTTGTGCGCGTAGTCGACGTAGATCCGGGCGCCGTTCGCCAGCTCCGCGACCCGTTGCAGGCGTCCCGGAACGCCTTCGAGCGCCGCCAATCCCTCGACGGTCGCGGCCTTGTCGCCACCGCTCGCCAGTACCAGGCCCAAGGCGGCGAGCACGTTCATCGCCTGGAAGTCGCCGGTGAGCGGCAACAGCACGTCGGTTTCCCAGCCGAACACTTCCAGGCGCAGCCACTGGCCGGCGCCTTGCCGTTCGATCGCCTGGAGGCGGAGGTCGCACGGGCCGACGCCGTAGGTCACGACGTCGAGGTTCCGCGCCCGGCAGGCGGCGAGCACTCGATCGGCCACGGCGCAATCGGCATTGATCACGGCGGCGCCTCCGATCGCCATCACCGTATCGAAGAGCCGGAGCTTGGCGTCGAGGTAGCCGTCGGTGCCTTCGTGATAGTCGAGATGGTCGCGGCTGAAGCTGGTGAAGGCGCCGGCGAAGATCGCCAAGCCGTCGAGCCGGCGCTGGTCGAGGCCATGGCTCGAGGCCTCGATCGCCAGGCTGTCGACGCCGGCCCGCGCCAGCCGGTCGAGGGCGCGGTGAAGCGTCACCGGGTCCGGCGTCGTGAGCGCCACCTCGCCGACATCCACGTCCGCACGCACGCCCAGGGTGCCGAGGCTGGCGGCCGAGCGGCCGATACCGTTCCAGAGCTGGCGGGTGAACTCCACGACCGAGGTCTTGCCACTGGTGCCGGTCACGGCTGCGATCGTCTCCGGCGCCCGGCGATAGTAGCGCGCCGCCATCAGGGCCAGCGCGCGCCGGGGATCCTCGGCCTGGACGACGGGAATCGTCACGTCGTCCGGCGACGACGCGCTCGCCACCAAGAGCGCCGCCGCGCCCCGGCTCACCGCATCGGCGATATAGCGGGCGCCGTCGGTCCGCGAACCCGGAAGGGCGGCAAAGAGGAAGCCTGGCGCCACCTCCCGGCTGTCGGCCGTCAGACCGGTGATCTCCGCGTCGCCGCCGCGTCCCAGGCTGGCGTTCCGGACCAGTTCAGTAAGACGCAAGGCGTGTCCCCCCCAACTCGGGTCCAAGGCGCATCGCCTGTTTGATCTCGCGGTCTTCCTCGTTCAGCACCGGCATGCCGACGATCGGGGCGATCCGGGCGATCACCCGGCCAGCGGTCGGCGCGGCGGTCCAGCCGCCGGATGCCAGGCCGAAGGTCGCATCGTTGCCGCGCGGCTCGTCCAGCAGCACGAAGACGACGTATCGCGGCTCGGTCATCGGAAAGACGGCGACGAAGGAGGAGAGCAACGCCAGCCGGTCGTAGCCGCGCCGGCCGATCTTTTCCGCCGTTCCCGTCTTGCCGCCAATCAGGTAGCCCGGAATATTCGCCCTCTTGCCGGTCCCCTCGCTCACCGCCAGGCGCATCAGCCGGCGCATGGCATCCGAAGTCTCGGGCGAAATCACGCGGCTGCCCTCGGGCGCCGGGCCGTCGCGCTTGATTATGGTCGGCGGATGGAGCACGCCGCCGTTGATCATCGCCGCCACGCCGCTCGTCACCTGCAGCGGGCTCACCGCCAGGCCATGGCCGAAGGCCACCGTCATGGTGTGGATCTCGCGCCAGGGCCGGGGGCTGAGCGGCGCGCCGACCTCGGGCAATTCGATCGACGCCGGCCTGAGCATGCCGAGTCGATCCATGAAGGCGCGCTGTCGTTCGGTGCCAACGTCGAGCGCCAGTTTGGCCGAGCCGATATTGGAGGAGAACTTGAAAATCTCCGGTACGGTCAGCCAGCGGCCTTTGGAGTGATTGTCGCGAATGGTGAAGCGGGCGACCCGGATCGGCCGGGTGACGTCGTAGCCGTCGCGGAGCGTCACCGTGCCGTAATCGAGACCCATGGCGGTATTGAAGATCTTGAAGACGGAGCCGGGCTCGTAGACCCCTAGGGTCGCGCGGTTGAAGTGGGTGGTCTGGCTGCCCTTGCCGGCATTGTTGGGATCGAAATCGGGGAGCGAGGTCAGCGCCAGGACCTCGCCGTTTCGCGCATCGAGCACGACGCCGGCGGCGCCGGCGGCATCGAAGCGCTCCATCGCGGCGCCGAGCTCGTCGCGAAGCGCATGCTGCAGGCGGGTGTCGATGGTGAGGCGGAGCGCCTCCTCCCGACCCTCGGTCAGCAGCGCGTCGCGCGACTTCTCGATACCGGCGATGCCTTTGTTGTCGACATCGACGAAACCGGTGAGGTGGGCCGTCAGAGGGCCCAGGGGATAGACCCGCCGCTGTTCGTTCTGGAAAGCGAGGCCCGGAATGCCGAGAGCGTTCACCTCGTGCAGTTGGCGCGGCGTCAGGTTGCGCTTGATCCAGATGAACTGCTTGTTCGAGCCGAGCTTGCGGCGAACCTCCTCCGAGTCGAGGTCGGGCAGCACGCGAATCAGCTCGCGGGCGGCACCCGCCGGATCGTCGATCACCCTGGCATCGGCATGGAGAGAGGCCGAGGGGAGATTGGTCGCCAGCAGGGTACCGTTGCGGTCGACGATGTCGGCCCGCTCGCTCGCCCTCGGTTCCGCCTGTCCGAGCGCCACCGCCGGCTCGCTCGCCTGGCGCAGCAGCATGACGTGGACCAGGCGAGCGCCGATGACGACGTAGGCGAAGGCGAAGATCAGACACATGATCTGCAGCCGGCCCCGGCCGGTCAGCAGCCAACGGGTGTCAGCCCGCGCCCCTCCGGCCCGCTTTTCGCCACGCGCCCACCGCTCGAAAGACGAAAGGCCCCATTCGTCTCCACGGTCGCTCATTGCGCCACCCTCCCGGTTTGGCGTCGCGCCGATTCCGGCTCGGGCCGCGCGGGAAGGTCATCGAATTGCACGATCTGGTCCGGCGACACCGGCGCGAGCGCGAGCGCCTCGACATGACGGGCGGCGAGCGCCTGCAGCCGCTCCGGCCGGTTGAGATAGCTCCACTCGGCCTTCAGCACCTGGATCGCCCGCCGGTTCCCCAGCAGTTCCGCATCGAGGTTGGCGAGTTCACGCTCCATCTGCTGCACCTGATTCTCGATCAGATAGAGCGAGAGCGCGAGCACGAGCGCGAGCACGAAAGAGGCCACGGTGACGAGGCGCCTCATGCCGCCCGCTCCATCGCCGGCACGGCGGTGCGAATTGCGGCCCGAAGCCGGGCGGAACGGGCGCGGGGGTTCATCGCGACCTCGTCCTCGCTCGGCCGGCGCGCGCCGCGGAAAAGCGGCTCGAACGTCGCGGGCGCCGCGGCCGGACTGGGTGGCAGATGGCGCGACGGGTTGCCTCCTCCGCCGGCGCGCGCCTCGAGAAAGCGCTTGACCAGCCGATCCTCGAGCGAATGGAAGGCGATGACGGCGAGACGCCCACCGGCCGTCAGCAACCGCTCGGCCGCCTGGAGGCCGCGTTCGAGCTCGCCCAGTTCGTCGTTCACATGCATGCGCAAGGCCTGAAAGGCGCGGGTCGCGGGATGGCGCTGGCCGACCCGGCCGATGGCGCCGGCGACGATGTCCGCCAGCTCGCCCGTGCGGCGGATCGGCTGACGGGCACGGGCACGAACGATCGCCTTGGCGACGGCGCGGGCCCGGCGCTCCTCGCCGAGGTTCCGGATCACCCGGGCGATGTCGGCCTCGTCCGCCGCGTTCACGAAATCGGCGGCGCTGGGCCCGTCCTCGTCCATCCGCATGTCGAGCGGGCCGTCGAGGCGGAAGGAGAAGCCGCGCTGGCCGTCCTCGAGCTGTGGGCTGGAAAGGCCGAGGTCGAGGGCGACGCCGTCGACGCGATCGATGCCGGCCTCGGCCAGCAGGCGTTCCATGTCGCCGAAACGACCCTGGAGCAGCACCAGACGGTCGCCGTGGCGGGCCCGAAGCTCGGCGCCGGCGGCGATGGCGTCGCGATCGCGGTCGATTGCGAAAACCAGGCAGTCGGCCGCTTCCAGCAGGGCCCGGCTGTGGCCGCCCCGCCCGAAGGTGCCATCGACCAGGCGGGCGCCAGCGCGGGGCGCCAGCGCCTCGACCGTCTCGACCGCCATTACCGGCAGATGGACGGCGGCGATCACGAGGTCTCTCCCGGCTGGGCACGGGACTGCAACAACGCGAGCGCCGGCGCCTCCGCCCGAGCCCGCTCCAATGCCTCGGCCTCGTAGGCTTCGTAAGCCTCGGGCCGCCAGATATGGAAGGTGGCGCCGCGCCCGGCGAAGGTCGCCAGACCGTCGATCCCGGCGTACTCGATCAAAATCTCCGGCAGCAGCACCCGGCCCTCGCCGTCGAAGAGGAGCGGATGACTCCGGGTCAGCAGGGCCGCGGCGAAGGCGCCGTGGGTGTCCGAGAAGGGATTGAAGCCGTCGATGCTCTCGGCGAGACGCTCGTGGCGGTCCATGCCGCATGCCTCGAGCGCCGACGTGACCGGCGAGGGATAGGCGACGATGCCCTGGAAGGCCTGCTGGGCGAGGATCGCGCGCCAACGAGCCGGGACGGAAACCCGCCCCTTCTTGTCGACCTTGTTGTCGAAGCGCGAAAAAAAGTACCGCTCCACCTCGCCATTCTCCGTCCAGGGCCGAGGGTCGGAGCCGGTGGCCGTTCACGCATAGCCGGCACATGTCCCGGCCGTTTTTGGGACAGTATGGGATATCATGGGAAAATATGGGCGTCAATGGTCGGTTGACTTAATAATCTGGATAACGGCCAATAATCGCAAGATAAATCATGTGCTTGCGCGATCTCCTTTTCCGTCTATCCAGTCATCCGACCAGCGATCGAGGAAAGAAATTAAATGGCCATTGTGGCCGAATTTTGTTCCCCGAATGTTCCAATTGGATCGCGTTAATCGAAAGGACAAAAATTCGTCCGAGCGCCATACCGAAACAAAACGAGATCATTGGGATGAAAAATACGGCGCCAGGCGGTCTGTAAGCCGGGTTCTGTCCACGCCGCGGCCTATTTCGCGGCGCTCGACGACCATTCATCTGGGACGCCCGTCGCCGGGCGCCTCGCGCGACCTACCCGGGCGATGAAGCGTGGAAACCCGCCCGCCGGCCGAAGCCGGCATCCCGCCCCTATGCGGTCTTGCTCCCGGTGGGGTTTACCCTGCCGCGACCGTTGCCGGCCGCGCGGTGCGCTCTTACCGCACCCTTTCACCCTTACCCGGCACGAAGCGCCGGGCGGTTTGCTTTCTGTGGCACTTTCCCTGGGGTCGCCCCCGCCGGGCGTTACCCGGCACCGTGTTTCCGTGGAGCCCGGACTTTCCTCCCCCGCGATCGCGAGGATCGCGAAGGCGGCCGTCCGACCGCCTGGCGCTTCCGAGTTAGGCCCGATGGGGCGGCAGGTCAAGCAGGGCGGCGAGGCGTCCCGCCGTCTCGGCGTCGCCGACCCCGTCCACTCGGGCGGGCCGCCAGTGACGCTGGAAGGCCACGAGAACCGGGCGAAGCGATTGCGCATCCGCCGCCGGCACCTCGTAGCCGAGGCGGGCGAGGCCGGCGGCGAGTGCCGGGGGGGAGGTATCCACGTCGCCTGTCCACTCATCCGGCCAGAGGCCGATCCCCGCCCGCGACAGGGCTCGCCAGTCGAAACGCTCGCCCGGGTCCGCCTTGCGCCGGGGCGCCACGTCGCAATGGCCGAGGATGCGATGCGGCGGTATGGGATGGCGGGCCAAAATTCCGCCGGCCAGCGCCTCCAGCGCCCGCATTTGGGCGCCCGGAAACGGCCGGTAGCCGAGGGCGTGGCCCGGATTGACCAGTTCGACGCCAATGGAGCGGCTGTTGACGTCGACCTCGCCCGCCCAAAACGCGCGGCCCGCGTGCCAGGCGCGCCGGTCCTCCGGCACCAGGCGAAAGACCTCGCCCGCCTCGTCGATCAGGTAATGGGCGCTCACCCGCGCGGCCGGGTCGCGGAGCCGGGCGAGCGCCGCCCCGGCGCTCGCCATGCCCGTGTAGTGCAGCACCAGCATGTCGATCGCGGCGCCGGCCCGTCGGGGTCCGTGGTTGGGCGAGGCGGCCTCGCGCACGCCGGCGCCTCAGCCGAGTCCGCGCTGCTGGCGGATCGCTCGATAGGCCTCGTTGATCTGGGCCAGCTTCGCGGTGCCGAGCTTGACGAACTCCTCCGGCAAGCCCTGGGCCATCATCCTGTCGGGGTGGTTCTCCCGCACCAGGGCGCGGTAAGCGCTCCTGATCGCGTCGTCCGTCGCCTCGTGGGGAATTCCGAGGATCGCGAAGGGGTCGGAGGCATCCGGGGCCGCGTGGTGGGCACGTATCCGGTTGAAGGCGAGCTCGTCGAAGCCCAGGATCCCGGCGACGTCCCGGAGGAAACTCATCTCAGCGGGGTGGATCAGGTTGTCCGCCTTGGCGATGTGGAATAGGCCGTGCAGCAGGTCCTCCAGGACGACGGGATTGTCGCGGAACATCCGCGCCACCTGGCGGGCATAGGGCTCGTAGCCAGCGGCGTCCTTGCGCGCCATGTTGAAGACGCGGCCGACGTTCTTCATCTCCTCGGGTGGCACGTGGAAGACTTCCTTGAAGGCCTCCACCTCCGCCTCGGTGACGATGCCGTCGGCCTTCGCCATCTTGGCGCCGAGCACGATGACGGCGATGGTGAAGGCGATCTGACGGGTGCCCTCGCGGCCGGGCTCGTCCGGCTCGCCGCCGCCCGTCAACGTGGAGAGCAGGCTGCCGATCGGCGTGTTGAGGGAGATGCCGGCCGCACCCAGCAGCAATCGAGACCAGACACTCATGTTTCGCGACCACGCATGACGCCGCCAATCTACTCTCCCGACGCGCCGACCGAAAGGACCTCGTATTTGAGGCGGTCCTCGGCGCCATACACCCGGCGGCGCCCGACCAAGGCGAAGCCGACCGCCGCCAGCACCCGTCGAGAGCGAAAATTCTCCGGCCTGCCCTCGAGCGCGGGGAAGCCGACCCAGCCGAGGAAGGCGTCGTCGTCGCCGACATCGCGCCGCGGGCCCTCGGCGCGGCGGTCTTGTGGTGGACCGGGCCGCGCACCGCGCTCACCATCGGGCACATGATCGGCAACCGCGACATGGCGATCGTGCCGGCGACGCCCGCCGATCGGGCCCCGTTCGAGATCCCCCGTCATGTGCCCGAGTCCGTCGCGCCCGGCCGGGCATTGACAGCGCCCCGCCACTCCAACGCAATGGAGCCGACGGGAGCCACGAGGACCACCGCCATGGAGCAGATTGCCAGACCCGACCCGCTCGCCCGCGCGCGGGAGCTGGCGGACGACGTCGCGCGGTCGGCGGACGAAATCGAGCGGTCGCAGACCTTCCCCGAGCCGCTGCTCGGCCGCCTGCACGCCTCCCGCCTGCTGCGCATGCTGCTGCCGAAGGTCTATGGCGGCGACCAGGTGACACCGGGCGAATACCTGCTGGCGCTGGAGGAAATCGCCAAGGCCGACGCCTCGGTCGCCTGGAACATGTTCGTCGCCAACAGCGCGGCCCTCATCGCCGCCTTCCTGCCGCCGGAATCGGCGCACGCCATCTATGACGATCCGAAAAGCGTCATCGCCTGGGGTCCGCCCAACGCCTGCCGGCTGGAGGCGACGGAGGGCGGCTATATCGTCGCCGGCCGCTGGGACTTCGCCAGCGGCAGCCGCCAGGCCAACTGGATGGGCGCGCACGGCCTGGTCAGGGAAATGGACGGTTCGATCCGCTTGAACGACGCCGGCCAGCCGCATGTCCGCTCGGCCCTGTTCCCGGCGAACGAGGCGAATCTGCGGGACCTATGGGACCCCATCGGGCTGCGCGGCACGTGCTCCGACACCTACGAGGTCGACGGCACCTTCGTCGCCGAAGCCTTCAGCGCGACGCGCGAGGACCCGGGCCTGCGGCTGATCCCGGGCCCGCTTTACGCCATTCCGCAGCAGGCGCTCTATGCCGTGGGCGTCGCCGGGGTGGCGCTCGGCACCGCGCGGGCCATGCTGACGGCGTTCGCCGAACTCGCCCAGGACAAGACGCCGCGCGGCCTCTCCCGCCTCGCCGACGACGACGGCGTGCTGGATGGCTTTGCCCGCGCGGAAGCGAAGCTCGCCGGCTCCCGCGCCTATGTGCTGGAAACCTCGGCCGACGTCATGGCGGCGGCCGACGAGTGGGCGCCGATAGACATGGGGGAGCGCGCCCGCCTCCGCCTCGCCACCACCACGGCGATCCATAAATCGATCGAAGCCGCCGACTGGGTCTACAAGGCGGCCGGCGTCGACGCGATTTTCCCGACCGGCCCCTTTCACCGCCGCTTCCGCGACATCCACACGCTGAGCCAGCAGGTCCAGTCGCGCGACAGCCACTACCGCACGATCGCCCGCATCATGCTCGATAGCGACCCGCCCGACGCCTTCTATTGAGACGTCGCCGACGCGGAGGCGATGTCGATATTTCAGAGGAATTTGTCGCTGGCTTGGCCGTAGAAAACCACGCCTTCGGACATCCTGCGCCGTCGGTTGCAGCAGCGAGTGACGGCCATGTCGGTGGCTTTCTCGGGCGCGTCCCACGACATCGAATACCACGCCTTCCGGGCGCAATCGGCGGTGCCGCATGGCCTGCCGCCCGGCGCCTATGTCGACGAGGCGTTTTACGCCCGCGAGCGCGAGACGCTGTTCCGCGACAACTGGCTGCTGGCCGGCTTCGCCCACGAGCTGGCGGCCCCCGGCGACGTGTGCCCGGTCGAACTCGCGGGCGTGCCCCTGCTGCTGCTCCGCGATCGCGATGGCGCGATCCGGGTCTTCCACAACGCCTGCCGGCACCGGGGCTTGAAGCTCGTCGACTGCCCGGGCAAGGTGGGCGGCTTCATCCAGTGTCCCTACCACGCTTGGCGCTACGGCCTCGATGGCGCCCTGGGAGCGACGCCGTTCTTCTCGGGCGGCCGGCGCGGCGAGCTCGACGGTTTTGATCCCGCCGCCCATGGGCTGCTGGCGGTGCGCTCGACCGTCTGGCACGACTGGATCTTCGTCGATCTCTCGGGCTCCGCCGAAGCGTTCGAGGACTTCATCGCCCCCCTCGCCCGCCGCCTCGCCGACGTGCCGCTCGACGCCATGCGGCCGGTGGCGAGCCTGGATTTCGGCACCGTGGCCGCCAACTGGAAGCTGCTGGTCGAGAACTTCATCGAGCCCTACCACGTCCAATTCGTCCACCCGACGACGACGAAGCAGCCGCTCCTGGACCACTACACCATCGTCGAGGATCACCTGATCGGCTGCGCCGTCGACGTCGGCGAGCACGGTCCGCCCGGCCACGACCGTCTGGCGGTGAGTTCGCGCTACCTGGCACTCTTCCCGAGCTTCATCCTCGGCCACTACCAGCCCGACCAGCTGGGCGTGCAGCTGAACCTGCCGCTCGGCCCCAGCGCCACGGCGCAGCGCCGCGTGCTCTACATGGCCGAAGGGCACGAACCGGACGAGGCGGAACTCACCGCGCTACTCGCCCTCTGGCGCGCGGTACACGAGGAGGACCACGAGATTTGCGTCCGCCTGCAACAGGGCCGCGCTTCGCCCGCCACCCTGGACGGCGGTCTGCTGTCCCCTCACTGGGAGGTCGGCGTGCGCCGCTTCCAGGAGCTGGTGGCCGACGCCGTCGGGGCCTAGCTCCGCCCCGGGATCCAGTCGGTGCCCGCCAACGGCACGCCGGCCATGGCGGCGGCCTCGATGGTCAGCGCCGCGAGGTCTTCGGGCTCCAGGTTCAGCACGTGGGACTTGCCGCAGGCGCGGGCCAGCGTTTGGCACTCGAGCGTCAGGGCCGTGAGATAGTTGCGCACCCGCCGGGCCGCCGCCTCCGGCTCCAGGCGGGCTTCGAGCGCCGGGTCCTGCGTCGCGATGCCGACCGGACAGCGCCCGGTCTGGCAGTGGTGGCAGAAGCCCGGCCGGGTGCCGAGGGCCTCGTAATCCTCTTCGAAGAGTGGCGCGTTGCAGTTGAGGGCCATCAGCCCCGCCATGCCGATCGAGACCGCGTCGGCGCCCATCGCCAGCGCCTTGGCGACGTCGGCCCCGGTGCGGATGCCGCCCGAGACGATGAGCCGCACCTCCCGGTGGACGTCGAGTTCGATCAAGGCCTCGACCGCCATCCTAACGGCCGGCAGGGTCGGAATGCCGACATCCTCGATGAAGACCGTCTGCGTCGCCGCCGTGCCACCCTGCATGCCGTCGACCACGACCGCGTCGGCCCCGGCCTTCACCGCCAGCGCCACGTCGTAGCGGGTCCGCGTGGCGCCGATCTTGACGTAGATCGGCTTCTCCCAGTCGGTGATCTCGCGCAATTCCAGGATCTTGATTTCGAGGTCGTCGGGGCCGGTCCAGTCGGGGTGGCGGCTGGCGCTCCGCTGGTCGATGCCGGCGGGGAGCGTGCGCATGCCGGCGACGCGCTCCGTCACTTTCTGGCCCAGGAGCATGCCGCCGCCGCCCGGCTTGGCGCCCTGTCCGATCACCACCTCGATCGCGTCGGCGCGGCGGATCTGGTCCGGATCCATGCCGTAGCGCGACGGCAGGTACTGGTAAACGAGGAGGTCGGAGGCCTCCCGCTCCTCCTCCGTCATGCCACCGTCGCCCGTGGTGGTGGAGGTGCCCATGGCGCTCGCCGCCAGGCCCAGCGCCCGCTTGGCGTTGGCGCCGATTGCGCCGAAGCTCATGCCGGCGATGGTGATCGGGATCTTCAGATGCACCGGCTTGGAGGCATGGCGCGCGCCGATCACCACGTCGGTATCGCAGCGCTCCCGGTAGCCTTCCAGCGGATAGCGCGAGACCGAGGCGCCCAGCAACACGAGATCGTCGAAACTCGGCACCCGCCGCTTGGCGCCGGCGCCTCGAATTTCATAGAGCCCCTCGTCGGCCGCGCGCTGGATCTCGGCGATCACCCCCGGCGGAAAAGTCGCCGAGGTCTGGAGCTTTCGTTCATCGACCACGCCCCGCTCCCCTAGTAGCTGCCAGCGTTGTCGATCTCGAAATTGTAGAGCCGGCGGGCCGAGCCGTAGCGGCGATAGCGGCCCGGGTCGTCCTCGAGGCCGGCGCGCGCCAGCAGTTCGGCGACGGCGGCCCGGTGGTCGTCCGTCATCTCCTTCTCGACGCAGTCGGCGCCGAGGCTGGCGACCTCACCCGCCACGTAGATCACCGCCTCGTAGAGGGAATCGCCCAGGTGCGGCCCCGCGTCGCCCCGGACCAGCAGGCGGCCCGCCTGGCCCATGAAGGCGGCCATGTGACCGACCGAGCCGCCGACGACGATATCGACGCCCTTCATCGAGATGCCGCAGCGCGCGCTCGCGTCGCCCTCGATCACCACCAGGCCGCCGTGGCCCGTCGCGCCCGCCGACTGCGAGGCGTTGCCGGTGCAGCGCGCCTCCCCGCTCATGATGTTCTCGGCGAAGCCGGTGCCGACGTTGCCGTCGACCGTGACGCTCGCGGCCTTGTTCATGCCGGCGCAGTAGTAGCCGACGTGGCCCTCGATGCGGACCGCGATCTCGTGGTCGAGGCCGACGGCGAGCGCATGGGCGCCCCTCGGGTTCACCACCCGCCAGTCGGTCTGGTTGCTCTCGGGGTCGAGCGCATGGAGGCGCTGGTTGAAGGCGCGGAGCTCCGTCTCGGCGAGATCGACGGTGGGCATGCCTCAGACACCTTCCCAGACGTAGATCCGTTCCGGCTCCGGCTCCCAGATCCGCGCGCCGTCGGCGCCCGGCAGGCGGGCAATGGCGCGGAACTCCGAGGCCATGGCGACCCATTCGGCGGTCTCCGCCATCACCGCCGGCTTGCAGGCGATGCCGTCGCGCACCACGGCGAAACCGTCGCGCGTGCCGATGGCGAAGGTGAAGAAGCCGTCGAGGTCGCGCAACCCCGCCTCGACCGCTTCCCCCAGGCTCGCGCCTTCGGCCAGATGGTGGGCGAAATAGCCGGCGGCGACCTCGGAATCATTGTCGCTCTCGAAATGGATGCCGCGGCGCTCCAGCCGCGCTCTCAGCCGATTGTGGTTGGAGAGCGAGCCGTTGTGCACCAGGCACAGATCCTCGCCGGTCGAGAAGGGGTGGGAGTGCTGCGTCGTCACCGCGCTTTCCGTCGCCATCCGGGTGTGGCCGAGGGCGTGGCTGCCCTCGAAGCGGTCGAGGTCGAAGCGGGCCGCGACCTCGCGCGGCGGGCCCTTCTCCTTATAGATCTCGATCGTGTCGCCGCTGGCGACGATGCGGACCTCGCCCGCCACCACGGCGAGCCAGGCCCGCGCCGCGGCACCATCGGCGCTGACCGGCAGCACGCAGTGCCTGTCGAGCGGGCGAGCCGGTCCCGCCTCGCCGAAATGGTCTGCCGCCTTCGTGGCGAGCCCGGCCCAGTCGAAGCCGAGGTCCTCGTGGAAGAGGGTGAGCTTGACCATGCCCTCGCCCACGGGATCGCGGTAGACGGCGATGCCGGCGCTGTCGGGCCCACGCTCCGACATCTCGATCAGCATTTCGCCGAGGTGCGCGCCGAGCCGGGGCCGCCAGGCGGGGTCCTTCAGATAAAGTCCGACGATGCCGCACATGGGCCGCCTCCCTCGCGAGATCCCTCAGGCCGCCTGGCGGAAGGCGTCGACCACGCCGCGCCAGGTATCGACCGGTTCGTCCTGGGGAATCGGAAAATAAAGCGAAATCCGCTCGATCAGGCCCTCGTAGCGCTGGCGCAGCACCTCGCCCACCTTGTCGGCGGGCGCCGAGACGGAGACCTCGGCCAGCAGTTCGTCGGGCAGCTTGCGGAACATTTCCTCGAAGTCGCCCCGACGCATGAGCTGGCTCAATTCCTTGCCGAGGCCCTCGAAACCGTGGTGTTCCAAGAGCGCGCGGTAGTTGGGCGTCGAGGCATAGAAAGCCACCTGCTCGCGGACCGAGGCCTCGCTCTTGGCTCGCTCCTCCTCGCTGGCGCCATGGATCCAGAAGACCGAGGCGTGCAACGCCACGTCCGAGCCGCGCCGCCCGGCCTCGCGCGCGCCCTCGTCGATCGAGGGGCGGACGACCGATTGGACGAAGCTCGGCGAATGCATGGGGTGAACGTGGAAGCCGTCCGCCACCTCGCCCGCCGCGCGGCACATGCGTGGGTTCACGCCGGCGAAATAGACCGGGATCTCGGGATGGTCGATGGGGCCTGGATTGAAGAAGGGGTTGATCAGGTGGAAGCGGTAGAACTCCCCTTGATAATCGGGCCGGGCGTCGGTCTGGAAGGTGTTCCAGATCGCCTTCATGCAGCGGGTGTAATCCACCAGGCGGCGGGCCGGATGGTCGAAGGGCATGGCAAAGCGCCGCTCGACATGCGCGCGCACCTGGGTGCCGATCCCCAACAGAAAGCGTCCGCCGCTCGCCTTCTGCAAATCCCACGCGGCCTGCGCGGTGGCGAAGGGGCTGCGGGCGAAGGCGACGGCGATATTGGTGCCGAGCCGGATCCGCGAGGTCTCGGCCGCCGCCATCACCAGGGGATAGAAGGGGTTGTGCGCCGCTTCGAAGGTCCAGGCGCAATCGAAGCCCATGTCCTCGTGCCGCTTGGCCTCCCGGCCCATGTCCAGGAGCTCGCGGTCGCGAAGCTGGGTGTCGAAAAACATGGCGGCGCCTCCCTTCCGATGCGCGCCGGACTATGCGCGATAGGGCCCTGGGTCGCAAGAAAGCGGCGCTCGGGAGGTCGGCTCCGGGAAGGCGCGCGGTCGCTTTCGATCCGGCGAACCCTCACCGATTGGCGATGTACATGTCTCGCAGGACGTTCGACTCGAGTTCCATCTCGTCGAGGCGGTGCTTCACGATGTCGCCGATCGAGACGATCCCAGCGAGCCTGCCCGCCGCCATGACCGGCAGATGACGCAGGCGTCGCTGGGTCATGGTTTTCATCACCGACTTGATGGCGTCGTCCGGCGCGCAGGTCACCGGATTGGGGTGCATGATCTCGGAAACATGGAGATCGAGGATCTTGCCGCCACGCCGCCCCAGCGCCTGGACGATGTCGCGCTCGGCGACGAGACCGACGATCGCGCCGTCCGGGGTAGTGACGACCAGCGAGCCGATGGGCTCGTCGACGAAGCGCTCCAATACGGCACTGACGCGCGCCTCCGGGTAGATCGTCGAAACCGCGCCGCCTTTCGACTTCAGAAGATCAAGAACCTTCATCCGATCTCCTCCGGTTCCATGGTCGGAAAATCATCGCCGAAGATAGTTTTACATATTAATCTACAGAGGTGACCCTGTCACGCCGTATCCGCGGCGATGCGGCGGGCCGAAAGGCGGCTTGGCGACGCCGGACCGACAAGGAGGAAAGCCGTGACAATTCGCAACCTGATGGCCGTCATGACGGGCGGCGAGGCGGACCGGGGTACCGCGGCGACGGCATTTCTCGTCGCCGGGAAATTCGCCGCCCATGTGGCCGGCCTGCATGTCCGCCCCGATTTCGCCGAGCACCTGCCCGGTATTGGCGAGGGCATGACGCATGCCATGGTGACGCGTGAAATCGACGGGGCGATACAGAACCTCGCGGACGCCGAGCAACGCGCGACCGAGGCGTTTGCCGAGGCCTTGGAGGCCGTCGGCGCGATCCGCGCCGACGTGCCCACCCCGGGTGCCGGCGTCACCGCGTCATGGCACGTCGAGGCCGGCCGCGTGCGGGACCTCGCCGTTCAGCGGGCCCGTGTCTTCGACCTGACGGTCGTGAGCTCGCAGGGCCAGGCGATCGGCGCGTCGGGGCGGAACGTCGTCGATCACGCGGTGTTCGAGGCCGGACGGCCGGTCCTGGTATCCCCGGCCAGGGCACCGGCGACCCTGGGAGAGCGAATTTTCATCGCCTGGAACCGCAGCGCCCAATCCGCGCGGGCCGTCGCGGGGGCGATGCCGTTCCTGCAACGGGCCGAGCGGGTGTCGATCGCCTATGTGGACACGGGCGCGAAGGAAGGCCCGGGTTCCGAGGAGCTACGGGCGAGCCTGGCCTGGCACGGGATCGACGCCGAGGTGAAGCGAATACCGCCGGGCGGCGCCAGCGTGGCGCAGTTGATCGGCGCCGCGGCCGGGGACGACGGCGCCGAACTCCTGGTGATGGGGCCTATTCCCACAGCCGGCCGCGCAAGATAATTCTGGGTGGCGTCACCAGCGGCATTCTCGATCACACGACGCCGCCGGTTCTCATGATGCACTGACGTGTCCCGCATGCCGGTCATGAAACGCCTCGAATGGACGGCGGAATCGCCGACGGCTATCCTCCCCTTCCCACTCGGACGGCAAAAGGGACCGATGAGATGACGGAACGCCAAGCGATTTCGGTCAACGGGCGCGACTATGCCTGGCCCCAGGCGCCGCTGGTCGCGGTGTGCGTCGATGGCTGCGAGCCGGACTATCTGGACCGCGCGATCGAGGCGGGCGTGATGCCCTTCATGGCGCGCGCCCGGGCGGAGGGCACGGACCTTTTGGCCCGCTGCGTGGTGCCGAGCTTCACCAACCCCAACAACCTCTCGATCGTCACCGGCGTGCCGCCCTCGGTGCACGGGATCGCCGGCAACTATTTCCTCGACCCCGAGACGGGGGAAGAGGTGATGATGAACGATCCGGCGCTGCTCAGGACCGGCACGATCCTCGCCGCCTTCGCCGCCCAAGGCGCGCGGGTGGCCGCCGTGACGGCGAAGGACAAGCTCCGCCGCCTGCTGGGACATGGCCTGGAGATCGGGCCGGGCAAGGCGATCTGTCTCTCGGCCGAGCATGCCGACCAGGCAACCCTCGACGAGAACGGCATTGACGACGTGCTGGCCAAGGTCGGGCTGCCGCTGCCGTCGGTCTATTCGGCGGGCCTCAGCGAATTCGTCTTCGCCACCGGGGTTCATCTGCTGGAGACGGCGCGGCCGGACGTCACCTACCTTTCCACCACCGACTATGTGCAGCACAAGCACGCCCCCGGCACGGCGGCGGCGAACGCCTTCCACGCCATGATGGACCGCTATCTCGCCCGGCTCGACGAACTGGGCGCCACCATCGCAATCACCGCCGACCATGGCATGAACGCGAAGCACGGAGCGGACGGAAAGCCCAACGTCATCTACCTCCAGGACCTGCTCGACGGTTGGCTCGGCGCCGGCACCGCCCGGGTGATCTTGCCGATCACCGATCCCTATGTCGCGCACCACGGCGCGCTCGGTTCCTTCGCCACCGTTTATGTGGCGAGCGCGGGCCAGGACCTGATCGACCGGCTCGCGGCCATCGACGGGATCGAGGCGGCGCTTCCCGGCGCCGAGGCGGCGCGGCGCTTCGAGCTGCCGGCGGACCGGATCGGCGACATCGTGATCGTCTCGATGCGCGAGGTGGTGCTGGGCACGGCCGAGGCGGAGCACGACCTCTCCGGCCTCGACGCCCCGATCCGCTCGCACGGCGGGATCAGCGAGGAGACGGTACCGCTGATTCTGAACCGGCCGACGGCGAGCGATGGCGCGCGGCGAAACTTCGACCTCTTCGACCTGGCGCTGAACCGCCTCCTATAATCCAGTGTCACAACAGGGGGGCGGTCCAATCCCGACCCCGGAATTTCGGGCTGTAACCGAGCCCGGAATTCCGTGCGCGGCCGGTCGATTCCGCGCCTCGGCCGGGCGCCGATGGCGCGCCTCGGCGGGGCGGGGGCCATCGGCGCGGGCGCCCGGGACGGGGCCGAGGCCAACGAATGCCGCCTTTTCACCGCGCCGGCGCGAAAATCGACCCGCGCCGGGCCCGCCGCCGGGCCGGAACGTGGCGCGAAACCCGTCGCCGAAGGGTTCGACCACGTGGCATCCATGTCTCTGATATGGCGTCCCGCCCGAGAGCACGCAAGGCGCCGGCGGCCGGGACCTAACATATTGATTCAAAGGATTATTCCGGCGCCCGCGAGACGCCCGCCAGGATCCCGGGGCGGTCCGTCGCGTCCCGCCGCCCACCGCCGATGGGCCCCTCGGGACGGGTGTGCGTGGGCCTGGATTATGGCAAATATACGTCCCGGCACACGTCGTCCAGGGTAGGCATAAGGTATACATCGAGGCGGCAAAAGTGGGCGTGAAGGAGGTCGAATCGGCCCGAAAAGCCTACTTTTGCCCCCAGCGGCGGGCGCGAGCGGCCGAAGGGCCGAGAATCGTCCTGGCGTCACCATGGCGTCGTTTTCCACCGCGCCGGCGCGGCCGGGGCGTGCCATCGGGTCCTCGCCGTCGCGCGCCCGGGTCGGACGGTTTTTCCTCCATGGGTTCGACGGCGGGGTGGGGGTGATGGCGTCGTTCGGGATCGGGCCGAGAAGTGGAGACTTCAAGACCGAGCCCGCCGACGGCACAACGCCATGCAACATGCAAGACGCGACCCCGATCCTCGGAAGCCGACCCTCGGAAGACGGTGGGCATGCAAAAAACAAGACTTGACCCCAAGAGTGTGGGTATACATCGTTCCCTCCCAGCGTGGTTGCGCTGTCAGGGTCGACGTACCGCGCCTCACCGTTCAAGTCGAGGACACCCCCAAAACCCGAAAAAACTTAAATAAAACAGTAACTTGAAAGTTATCCATGCGGCAACGTTGGGACAGTAGTGTGAATGTCCCCTTTTTCCCCCGTGCAATCACTTGAATGGCTTATCCCTTTGCTTCCGGTCACACCAGATGTTGATCGGCCTTCTACGTTCCAGGCACGGTTTTCGGACCGTGCCGGGGGATGTGCGGGAGCTTTTGGACTTGAGGAAGTTGGTTTCGAGTGCTGTCAGGCAGACTGGAGGGCCGGTATTCGGCTCCGATTGAGGCGGATCGGAGGGCGGGCGGTGGCTGGCGCCCGGCCTGCCGGGATCAGACGTGTTGTCCGACGATGTCGCGGTAGTCGGCGGGTCGCAGGCGCGTGCCGATGCCGAGCAGGGTATCGAAAGCCGTTGCGGTGTGGCGGCGGCGGTTCCAGCGGAACACGAACTCGTCGAGGTAGCGGCGCAGATGGGCGCGGCGCAGGCCATGGAAGGTTCCGAGCGCCCAGCGCTTCAGGTTCGAGAACACACGATGGATCCACGTCAGCACGAGATGGGCGGGCGTTGCACCGACGACCTTGGGCTGGTGGTCGTGGTCGGGCAGGCCGCAATAACCGCTCCAGCCATCGGTAATCACCCGCGCGCCCGGCGCCGAGGTTCCGGCAACGAAGGCACGAAGGCTGCGCGCGGAGAAATCCCCGATCGGCGCCAGCCGGATGCGGCGTGGCTCGCCCTCGGGCGATAGCTCGACCGCGCCGGCAATGCGCATCTTGCCTTGTGGGCTGCGACCTTGCCCGCCTGTGGCCGGGTCTTTTGCGGTGCGGAACGGGAGGGTGGCCTCATCGATCTCGATCAGGTCCTCAAGCAGGCTGCGATCCGGATTGACCATGGCACGGCGCAGCTTGTGCAGCAGGAGCCAGGCACTCTTGTAACTGCCGAGCCCGAGCTGGGCCTGGAGTTGCAGGGCGGAGATACCATTCGAGTGGCTGGTCACGATGTGAACGGCCATGAACCAGGTCTTCAGGGGCAAGTGGCTGCGGTGCATGATCGTGCCTGCGGTCACCGAGGTCTCCTTCCCGCAGGCCGCACATTCCCAGCTCGCCCGGCGCCGCTTCAGTTCCCAGCCCCTGTCATGGCCGCAGGCGGGGCAGACGAAGCCGTCGGGCCAGCGCCTGGCGGCGAGATGCCGGGCACAGGAGGCTTCATCGGGAAAGCGCGCCTCGAAGGCGGCGCGGGACATGGGGCGGTCATATTTCCAGCGGCTGGCCATGACGGAACATTACACGAACATGCTGCCGACGCCCACCAGAAACTCAACATCTCGTCAAACCGGGCTCAAAGGGATAAGCCCTTTGCCTAATTTCCACATCGAACGGCGCGGCGCTCCTGCCCTGTCGGGCCGACAGTGGCGCTGAGGCTGCGGACAGTGTGAGAAGTCCGGGCGAGGCTCATCGACTTCGAATTTGCCTACAAAAGCCCAAATGCCTACTCTGGTGGTCGACACCGACGGTCGTCCGGCGAACGTCGGCTAATACCGAACCGCGATGAGCACGACTCATCGCGGTTTGGCAAGCGAGACCGCGTGCCCGAGCTTATGCGAGGCAAAGCCCGCGTGGCGCCTGAACGCAATAGGTTCTCGGTAATGAGAACCGGTATAACAGCGTTCGAGGCAAGCAGGGAGGGGACGATGGCATCACGCGTGCGCGGCTATCCGGCCTCCTCGGATCGCTCCCGGGGTTGGCTGCGCTACCTCTATCGCAAGGCGACGACGCCCGACAGTTGGGACAAGGACGGCGAGCCGCATCCCCACTGGGACGGGATCACCGGCGAACCGCGCCGCTCCTGGCATCGCTTCGATCTGCTGCAGTCGGTCTTTCCCATGGCCCTGATGTGCGACCAGACGCCGGCCTGGCGGGAGATCTACGGCGAGATCCTCGATCAGCTCTGCTTCCGCTATACCGGCTACTGGGCGGCGAAGGACTGGCTCGACCAGATCGGCGAGGACCCGAGGCGCGAACAGTATCCCGAGGACTGGTACCGGATGATGATCCCGCCCTCGCTGCGCGGGCGCTACGACGTGCCGGGCTGGACCGCCAACGGGGTCGAGCCCTGGGGTCTGCAAATGGACCCGATCGGCGCCGACGGCAATCTCTTCTTCAAGGCCGACGTGCTGATCGCCCTTTCCTTCCACCTCTACGTCACCGGCGACGAGAAATGGAACCAGCCGTTCGAGATGGTGCGCGACGGGGCCAACAGCTTCACCTGGACGCACAACCGCATCGCCGAGCACCTCTTCGGCCAATGGCGCGAGCGAAAGGAGGGCTGCCACTGCGAAAACACCAAGATATGGTCCAATTGAATGGTCCGCGCGGGGCTCGGTCTGAGCCTCCACGACAGCCTCTACGGCACGGATTACGCCCCCGTCTACGACGCCTGGTGGGACTACATGAAATCCCACTACTACCCGATCCGGGACGGCGAACTCGTCGGACCGACCTCGTCCTATTACGACCCGCTGATCCCGATCCACATGCCGGGCGACCACGAACCCTTCTTCAAGCTCTATATCGCCAAGATGTCGCTGCCGCGATTTCCCGAGGATTCGGCGATCCTGTTCGAGGCGGCGGCGCGCTACCTCGACTGGCGGAGCGAGCGACCGCTCGAGGCGCCTTCGGGAGAGGCGTCCGGCGCCTTGGGCAGCGTGTTCGAGATCCTCTATGGACAGTTCTACGCGCGCGAGGTCGGCGATCTCTCGCTCCATGCCAAGCTCAAGGACTATTCCGAGGCAAATCACGAGCCGACGTGGGACGAGGCCACGGGCGAGTTCACCTGGGGCTTCGGCTTGGACGAGGCGCATCCCAGGGGGCAGATGAACGGCGCCGCGTCGATGGTCGAGGTCGGCGCGGAGGGCGCCTGGCGCCGGCTGATCAACGAGCCGAACCTGCGGAAGTTCGTCGAGCCGACGGTCCATGGCGTCGACTTTCCCGCGGTCTGCCTCTCGCAGGCGGTCTACGACGTGGAGCGCCGCGCGCTGATGATCGCGACGGACGCGGGCGCGCCGGCGAGCCGCGGCCAGCCGACCAGCTTCCGGGTCACCAATGTCCGAGCGAGCGAATGCGAGGTCGAGATCGACGGCGAGACCAGCGACGAGTGGCGCATCGTAGACGGTGACGTCGAGATCCGGACGACGGTCGCGGAGCACGCCATCGTCGTCCGGGTGTAGCGCCCGAAGATACCGGGTCAATGCATTTGCCCCACGTCGTCGGGCCCCCGCCGGCGCATCTCGTTTTAGGAGCGTGGTTCGGGGTCGTGGTTCGGGGTCGCGTCTTGCATCTTGCATGGGGTCGCGGCGTCGGGGCTCCGGTCTTGAAGTGTCGAATTCCCGCCCCGATCCCGAACCACGCCATCGGCCGCGCCCCCACCGGATCGGCGCGAAACGACGCCATGATGACGTCGGGACGATTCCTGCCCCGTCGGCCGCTCGCGCCCGCCGCCGTGGGCAAAAGTAGGCTTTTCGGGCCGATTCGCCGCATTCACGCCAACTTTCGCCACATCGATGTGTACCTTTTGCCTACCCTGGACGACGTGTGCCTAGACGTATATTGGACATAATCCAGGCCTCCGCACACCCGTCCCGAGGGCCCGGTCGGCGGTGGGCGGCGGGACGCCGGGGACCGCCCTGGCATCCTGGCGGGCGTCTCGAGGGCGCCGGAATGATTATTTGAATCAATATGTTAGGTCCCCACCGCCGGCGCCTTGCGTGCTCTCGGGCGGGACGCCATATCAGAGACATGGATCCCACGTGTTCGACGCGTTCGGCGACGGGTTTTCGCGCCACATTCCGGCCCGGCGGCCGCCCCGGCGCGCGTCGAAATTCGCGCCGGGGCGGTGAAAAGGCGGCATTCGTTGGCCCCGGCCCTGTCCCGGGCGCCCGCGCCGATGGCGCCCGCCCCGCCGAGGCAGCGAAAAACCCTCATTCCTCGTCCCGGCTGCCCGCGCCGAAGGCCCCCGCCCGGTGGAGCGCCGCGATCTCCGCCCCGCCCAGCCCCAGCCATTCCCCCAGCACCTCGCCCGTGTGCTCCCCCAGCCCCGGATCGAGCCGGAGCTCGGGCGCCGCCGCGCCGTGGAAGCGGAGCGGGCTCGCCGGCAGGGTCACGTTGCCCAGGATCGGGTGGACCACGTCGCGCAGCATGCCGCGTTCGTGCATGTGCGTATCCGCCGTCACCTCGCCCAGGTCGCGGACCGGGGCGGCGGGCACGCGGGCGGCCTTCAAGGTCGCGGTGATCTCGGCGCGGTCGCGGGCGGCGAACCAGGGCTCCAGCAGGGCGTCGATCTCGGCTTCGTGGTCGGCGCGCGAGCGTTGGGTGGCGAAGCGGGGATCGGCCTCGAGTTCCGGCCGGCCGATGACGTCGAGCAGCGAAATCCAGTGTGCCTCCTTGACGCAGATCAGCGCCACGTGGCCGTCGGCGCAAGCGTAGACGTTGTAGGGCGCGGAGCCGCGGGTCGGGTGGCGGTTGCCGCGCCGCTCCGGCTGGCCGCCGCGCCGGTGCATCGAGGTGAGATTGCTGGCCAGTGCCGGGTAGAGCGCCTCCTGCATCGCGATCTCCACCCGGCGGCCCCGGCCCGTCACGGCCCGCTCGGCGAGCGCGGTGGCGATGCCGGCATAGAGGTGGACGCCGCCCAGGAAATCGCAGATCGCCAGGCCGGTCTTCAAGGGCGGGCCGCCGTCGGGACCATTGATGCTCATGACGCCGCCCACCGCCTGCACGGTGAGGTCCATCGCCAGATTGTCGCGGTCGGGGCCGGAGAGGCCGTAGCCGGAAGACGAGGCGCAGATCAGCCGGGGATGGCGGGCCATCAGCGCCTCGACCTCGATGCCGAGGCGGGCGAGGGCGCCCGGTGCGAAGTTCTCCACCATCACGTCGGCCTCGCCCGCCAGACGTTCCAGCAGCCGGCGGCCCTTCGCGGTCTTGAGATCGAGGACGATGCCGCGCTTGTTGGTGTTCAGCATGGCGAAGGCGAGCGGGATGTCGGCGCCGCCGCGCACGCGCAGCGGTTCGCCCTCCGGCGGCTCGACCTTGACGACGTCGGCGCCGGCATGGGCCAAGAGGAAACTCGCGTACGAGCCGTTGTAGATCTGGCCCAGGTCGAGGACGCGGATCTCCTGCAAGGGCCGGCGGGGCGCCTCGCTCATCGGAGGCCGGCGCCCAGGATGTCGCGGGCGATCACGTGCTTCTGCACCTCGCTCGGCCCCTCGCCGATGCGGCGGATACGGATCTCGCGGTACCAGCGCTCCAGCGGCAGATCCTTGGCGACGCCGAGCCCGCCGTGGATCTGCATCGAGCGGTCTACCACGCGGCCCCCGGCCTCGGAGGTGACCAGCTTGGCGATCGCGCTCTCGGTGCGGAACGGCTCCCCCCGGTCGGCCTTGGTGGCGGCGTCCAGCACCAGCAGGCGGGCCGAGCGCAGGTCGATCTCGTTTTCCACCAGCATCCACTGGATGCCCTGGCGCGAGGAGAGGGGGGCGCCGAAGGTCTCGCGCAGCTTGGAATATTCCACCGCCATCTCGTGCGCCTTGATCGCAACGCCCAGGCATTCGGCGGCATAGGGCACCCGCTGGCGGCTGAGGCGGTCGTTGGCGATGGCGAAGCCGCCGCCTTCCTCGCCCAGGATATTCTCGTGCGGCACGCGGAGATCGTCGAGCTGGATCTCGGTCGCGTATTTGGCGCTCCTGAGGGTGTGGACGATGCGCCGGACCTTGAAGCCGGGCCACTCGGTCTCGACGATGAAGCAGGTGACGCCGCCTCTGCCCGGTCCACCGGTGCGCGCGAAGACCAGCCCGTAATCGGCCCTGTCGGCGCCCGAGATCCAGAGCTTGGTGCCGTTCAACACCCATTCGTCGCCCTCCCTCGCCGCCCGGGTCTGGATGGCGCGGGCCGGGTCGCTGCCGCCCGACGGCTCGGACAAGGCGAAGAAGGCCCGCTTCTCGCCCGCCAGCATGGGGTAGAGGTATTTTTCCTTCTGCGGCTCCGTCGCCTCGAACATCTGTGCCTGCCGCGCGCCGCCGAATGCGTGGTAGCAGGGCGCATAGAGCCCGGCGCGGTGTTGGCTGCATTCGATGGCGATCAACGAACGGGTCACCAGGTCGATCTCGGGGCCGCCGTATTCGGGCGGCGTGTCGAGGCCGTAGAGCCCCATCTCCTTGGTCTTGGCCACCAAGGGCGCCAGCTGCTCGGGCGGCAATTCGTCCGCGTCCGGGTCCAGATCGTCCTCCAGCGGCACGATCTCCCGCGCCACGAAACGGCGCACCATGTCGACGATCAGCCGTTGTTCATCGCTCAAGGCGAGGTCCATGCATCCTCTCCTTTGTTGTCTGCTCTCTGGCGCTCGCCCGGCGGGCCCACGCCGGGGCGGGAGGTCCGAGTATGTTGGATTGCGCGCGCGGACGGAAGGGCCGATAGGCCCGGCCCCGCACCCCGCCTTGTGGCGGCTGTCCAGCCGGCGTATCCGGTCTTCCTCGCGCGGACACGGGGCGGCGGGGAAGGCGGGCCCGCCGTTTGCTGATACAGTCGCCGAGCGAGGGTCCGGCAACGGGAGGGGGAACGATCGGGCGGCACCGGCGCGGGAGAACCGGATCGAATGGTCGTACCTCGGGGTTTCCGCCGTTGATCGCCGCCTGCTGCCTGCTCGCCTGGCTCGCGGCGCCGGCTTCGGCGGCCAAGGACGTCGCGGTCGACGTCGAGCTGATCCTGGCGGTCGACGTTTCCCACTCGATGACCGAGCGCGAGCTGGCGATCCAGAGACAAGGCTATGCCCGCGCGCTCGCGAGCCCGGAGGTCGCCGGGGCGATCGCCTCGGGCATCCTCGGGCGGATCGCGCTCACCTATGTCGAGTGGGGCAGCGTCGGCTGGCGGAACGTGATCGTCGGCTGGACGCGGATCGAGGGCCCGGCCGACCTCGAGCGTTTCGCTGCCCGGCTGGGAGGATCGATGAAGGTTCCCCGCCTACGGACCTCGATCTCCTCCCTGATCGACGACGCGGTCGACCGCTTCGAGGGCAATGGCTTCGCCGGCATGCGCCGTATCGTCGACATCTCGGGCGACGGCCCGAACAATCAGGGGCGGATGGTGGCGATGGCGCGCGACGACGCCGTCTCGCAAGGCATCACCATCAACGGCCTGCCGCTGCTGACCCGCGAGGGGGTCGATACGCTGTTCCATCTCCCCGATCTCGATCTCTACTATCGCCATTGCGTGACCGGCGGCTCGTTGTCCTTCGTCCTGCCCGTGCGCTCATGGGACGAGTTCGCCACCGCCGTCAGGCGGAAGCTCGTGCTGGAGATCGCGCTCGCTCCGGCGGCGTCACCGCGCCCGGCCAACTTCACGGGCGCGCTGAAAGACGGCTACGACTGCTTGATTGGCGAGAAGATCTGGCTCGAATTCATCCAGAAGTACCGGATCGACGGCACGGGGCGGTAGCCCGCCGCGAGGAAGCGGCGGCGGCCAAGCAGCGGAGCAGGCGAGATGAACGATATCACGGTGATGGGCCTCGGCCTGATGGGGGCGGCGCTGGCCCGGGCGATCCAGGCGGCGGGACACGACCTCTGCGTCTGGAACCGCTCGCCCGGGAAGATGGCGCCCTTTGTCGAGCAGGGCGCGGCGGGGGCGGAGAACGTGGCCGAGGCGGTGGCGGCGAGCCCGGTGATTCTGGTCTGCATCGATCACTACGACTCGACCTACCAGCGGCTTGGCGCAAGCGACGTGGCGCCCTTGCTCGCGGGCAAGACGATCGTCCAGCTCACCACCGGCACGCCCAAGGAGGCCAAGGCGGCGGCCGAATGGATGGCGGCCCGGGGTGCCGGCTATCTCGATGGCGCGGTGATGGGCGGGCCGGCCATGATCGCGACGCCAGACGGGCTGATCCTGCTCTCCGGCGATACCCGGGCGCACGACCAGGCACGGCCGGTTCTCGACTGTCTGGTCGGCGATCTGCGCTATCTCGGCGACAATATCGCGGCGGCGGCGACCCTCGATCTCGCCTGGCTCTCGTCGCGCTACGGTCTTTACATCGGCGTGGCGCACGGCGCGCGGCTCTGCGCGGCCGAGGGCGTCGGCGCCGACCTCTACGCCACCATGCTCGACGACGTGGCACCGGGGCGCCGGATCGCGAAGGTGATCCACGAGGGCGCCTTCGACGCGCCGACCGCGACGATGACGGTCTGGCGCGAGGCGCTGCGCCAGATCCAGACCCACGCCGCCGACGCCGGCATCTCTTCCGAGTTTCCCGATTTCATCGCCTCCTTCGCCGACCGCGCCATCGCGATGGGCCTGGGCGAGAAGGACGTCGCGGCCTTCATCAAGGTGCTGGAGTAGTACTGGCCATCCTAAATGATGGCGCCCCCGGCCGCCCCACTCCCCGGCCCATCCACCCGTGAAGTGTATCCTTGGGGTGCGCTGGTCGGTGAAGGAGCCTTGGGGCGAAATGCCGGTGCCGGAACTCTACATGGAAAAGCTCGCCGGCTGGCCGACATGCAAGCCGGTCGAGGACGGCGAGGCGGTCTTTCCCGGCATCACGGCGCACACGGCGCCGGGCCACACGCCGGGCTCCCTGGTCTTCGTGCTGGAGGCGGGGAATCGCGAGCTGGTGTTCTCGGGCGATGCCTGCAAGAACCGCGCGGAGCTGTTGAGCCGAGCCGCCGACATGAGCTACGACGCCGACGCCACCCGCGCCGGAATCGAGGCGATCTGGGACTTCTGGCGCGGTCGCCCCGGTAATGTCCTGGTCCCCGGCCACGACCTGCCGATGGTGCTGGAAGATGGCCAACCCCGTTACCTCGGCACCCGCGAGGCCGCCATCCGCGCCTGGTACGGCGAGGACCTGAACGAAACGACGATCATCTCGCTGGTTCCCGACGCGGCCGACGCGGTCCACGACGCCGCGGAATAGGACGCCAGTCACCCTCTCAGCGCGGCAGGACGCGCTCCGCTTGCAGGAACTCGAACAGCTCGATCAGCATGTCTTCCGTGTCGATGCAGTCGTGGAAGCCGTGGCTTCGGAGCTTGATGGTGGAGACGACGACGGGTGGCGGCGTCTTGCCGTAGGCGAAGTGCCAGTCGGCGAACTGCCAGGTGGCGCCCATCAGTTGCTCGAGGCTCAGGTCCAGGAGGCCTTCGCGCGCCCGGATGCGGTTCCAGATATCGGCCTTGGCCGGCATGGTCTCGGTCAGTCGTTCCGGCTCGTCGGGGCCCATCTCCATCGCGAAATGGCGCGCGACCGCGGGCCACAGATCGGGCCAGGTCATGCAGTCGCCGTTGGTGATATTGTAGATCTCGTCGCTCGCCGCGTCCGCCCTCGCCGCCCATCGGCAGGCCTTGGCGATCAGGCGGGCATCGATCGCCTCGCTGACGAAGGGAGCGCCGCCCGGGTGGGAGAGCGGGCGCCCCTCCTCCCGCCGGATCACGGCGTGGACGCCCATCGCCAGCTGCAAATTCAAGGGCGCGCCCAGGGCGTAACCGAAAATCGTCTGCGGGCGAAAGCAGGTCCAGTGCCAGCCGCCGGCCGCCGCGGCCGCGCGGATCCAATCCTCCTGCAGCCAATAGAAATTGTCGTGGGGATGGCGCGGCCAGCGCTCCTTCGCCGGCACCGGCGGCGGCGAGAGATGGGCGCCGTAGGCCTTGGTGCCTTGCAGGAAGGTGAGGTGCCGCAGTTTGGCCGCCGCGTCCAGCGGTTCGACGGCGTTCCTGAGCATCGTCTCGTTGGTTTCCATCTGCCGCCGGTCCCGCCAGCCACGGATGACATCCGCCTCTTCATAAAGCGCGGTGTAGATCACGTGGGTGACATCCGTCATGGCACCCAGCGTCGCCTCGCAGGCCGCGCGGTCCATGAGGTCGAGGGAATGGAACTCGGCGTCGCGCAAAAACGGCGGCGGCCGGCGGGAGAGGGCGACGACGTCCCAATCGGGCAGGTCCTCGAACAGGCGGACCACGGCGCCACCGACGAGCCCCGACGCGCCGAACACGACCACCTTGTCGCTCATCCCCGCTCCCTTTCCCTCGTCGTCGTGGCGATCACCGCACGGGCGGCCGGAACCAGGGGGATGCCGGCCTCGCCCAGCGCCGCCAGCACGGCACCGTTGACGGCGTAGCGCGTCTCGAAATAGCGCCGGCTCGGCACCCAGTAGCGCAGCCCCAATACGACGCCGCCCAGATCGAAATCCTCGATGCCGACCAGCGGCGCCGGTTCCTCGCCGAGCTCGGAAAATTCGCCGAGCGTCGCCCGGATGACTACAATCGCGCGTTCGACGTCTTCTCCGTAGTCAATCAGCAGGCGGCCCTCCACGACGCGGCGCGCTTCGGAGTTCACCAGTATCTCGCCGACGATCTCCTTGTTCGGTACGATGATCCGCTGGCCGTCCTCGCCGGTGAGCACGGTGTGGGCGAGCGTCACCTCCTCCACCACGCCGCTCGCCCCTTTTACCTCGATGGTGTCGCCGACGACGAAAGGGCGGGCGAGGACGATGGCGAGGCCGGCGCCGTAGTTCGAAAGCGGGCCCTGGATGGCGAAGGTGGCGCCGAAGGCCGCGGCGCCGGCGAGCGCGATCAAGGGCGCGATGGCAATGCCGAAATTTCCCAGCGTGATGACGACGACGGTGCCGAGCAGCAGAAACTTGGTAACGTTGCCGATGAAGCGAGAAAGCGTGACGTCGAGCCCGCGACCCTCGGCCAGCCGCGCGATGCGTGCGCCGATCCAGCCCGCGAGCTTCCGGCCGATGGCGAGGAAGACCAACGCGCCCAGAAGCTGAAAGCCGTAGGCGACCGCGAATTCGGCGAGCGCGTCATAGAGCTTGATCAGCGAGTCGACGTTCCGCTCCATGGCCGCTTCGCCGCTAGTGTCCCGAATCGGAAGTTCGTGGAATTGATAGCGTGCGCCAAACGAACTTCCGATTCGACAGGGACACTAGCGGAATTATCAATCTAGCGTGGTTTACTGATTTGAAGTTCCTCACGGAACCCGCCTCAATAATCGGAAAAACTTCGAATGCACCACGCTAGTCCTCGCCCTGGATATAGGGGAAGACCCTGAGCTGATCGGCCTCGGGGTCGGTCTCGCGGAATTCGTTAAAGGTGGCGTTGGCGGCTCCAAGCGCGTCGTGGCGGCTGCCGATGGCCTCCGCCGCCTCGCAGAAGAGGGCAATGTCCTTGCCGGCGATCTTGGCCGTCGACTCGCTGTCGTAAAGCTCCGTCACCACCTGGGTCGAGAACAGGTTCTCGGTGACGAAGCTCTGGCCGGACGAGGCATTGATGACGTCCAGCATGGCTCCGACCTCCAGCCCGCCCGCGACGCCCATCGACAGCGCCTCCGAGATGGTGACGAAGCTGGAAATGGCGATCGAGTTGTTCACGAGCTTCATCCGTTGGGCGCTGCCGGGCGTCCGGCCGATATCGAAGATCCTGGCGGCGTAGGTCTTGAAGATCGGGGTGAGCCGCGCGAGCGTCGCCTCGTCGCCCGAGTACATCACCGCCAGGCTGCCCTCCCTGGCGCGGAAGGTGGAGCCGGAGATCGGCGCATCGACATAGCCGATGCCCCGGGCCGCCAGAGCCTCGATCGCCGCCAGCGCGGCGTCGGGACCGATCGTCGAGGTGTTGACGACGACGGCGCCCTCGGGCGCGCCGGCGCCGGCGATCTCCGCCGTCACCGCTTCCATCGCCGCGACGCTCGGCAGGCTGAGGAAGATCAGGTTGGAGCCCCGCGCGACATCGGCGCCGGAGCCGGCGATCCGCGTCCCTTCCGGCGCACGCGCCTGGGTGCCGGCGACGTCGTGCAGCACCATGTCGTATCCGGCCTTGGCGATGTTTTCGGCGATCGGCCGGCCCATGTTGCCGAGCCCGATGAAGCCCACCACGTCGTCGGTCATGTCTTTTCCCTCCCAGCGCGGCCAGCCTACTCCCCCCGGCCCAACCACCCGTGGAGCGTACCCTTGGGGTGCCCCGGGGGATGGCTGGGCCGGGGGAGCGGGCCGGCCGGGTCAGCCGTCAAATGTCTTCAACTACCGTGTTTTTCGCCGATCGGCGTCCAGACCCAGGCGCCCAGCGTCGAGCGCTCGATGGCGTCCGAGTTGTTGCGCTCGGTCCCCTTGGCGTCGAGCGAGGGGAAGACCTCGGCCGGATCGTCGGTCTCGACCTCGTAGACCGCGAGGTAGCGGTTCGGGGCTTCGGCGCCGCGTTGCTCGGCGAGCTTGAAGCGCTGGGCGCTGACCACGGCCGAGGTCTGGATGACCTCGTCCAGGTGGATGTTTTCATACCACTCGTTGTATTCGTTCTCGCGGCCTTCGACCGCCTCGCTCAGGACCATGAAGAGTTGCCGGACCATGATGTTTTCTCCCTCGATTCCCATTACCCCATCATGGTGGACGAGGGCCGGAGCGAAGGCAAACCTACCGGCCTGTCGGACCAGGGCCCACCGCGTCCGCCGGCAGTGGACATGATGGAGACGCCTCTCCTCGCCATGCCCATATCTCCACGGGCGCGACGGCGGCGAAAGGGTTCAAGAGACAACGGGATTCCGGCGGCGCGAGGAAAAAGCCGCGAAGCGCGACGGATGACGTTCGAGAAGCCACTCATCCACCGACGGCGACGACGGAAACCCGGTCTCGCGGTCCACCCGGCGGAAGTTGCTCATGACCGAGGCCGTCTGGACAGGACTGCGGACAGTTGAGACAATACGACACTTGCGAATGATTCGCGGATCGAGTTGCCATTGGGGAGGGGATCGATGGCTGGTATTTTGAGCGACCTCAACAAGACGATCATCGCCGGCGTGGTACTGGCCGTCGTCATGTTCTTGATTTATCTGGGCCTCCAGGGCTACGGCAACGAATTCTGGGCCTTCCTGTTCCGCTGGCTGCACGTGCTGAGCGGCGTGATGTGGATCGGCATCCTGTGGTACTTCAACTTCGTGCAGATCCCGAACATGCCGAACATTCCGGACGAGCAGAAACCCGCGATCAGCAAGGTGATCGCGCCGGCCGCGCTGTTTTGGTTCCGCTGGGCCGCGATGGGCACCATCGTCACGGGCCTGATCCTGGCGCTGCTGAACGGTTATCTGGTCGAGGCGATCTTGATCGGTCTCACCGACGGCGTGGGCAAGCACACAATGATCGGCATCGGCATGTGGCTCGGCGTCATCATGTGGTTCAACGTCTGGTTCGTGATCTGGCCGAACCAGAAGCGGGCGCTCGGCATCGTCGACGCCGACGCCGACAGCAAGGCCAAGTCGGCCCGCATCGCGATGCTGTTCTCGCGCACCAACACCATGCTGTCGGTGCCGATGCTGTTCTCGATGGTCTCGGCCCAGAACCTGTTCTGAGCCCGGGCCACGCGCGGCGCCAAGCGACCAATCCCGCGATCCCCGCCCAGTGGAGACACCGGGCGGGGGCTTGCTTCTCCAATGCTGGTTAATTGATTTTGAACGCGTAGCTGTTCAAGCTGTCGCCCCGGCCCCCGCGCGGGGCACCGCCCGGATAGAAAACGATGGCGAGTCACAGCCACATCATCCTGACCTCGCACAATCGTCCCGGGGCCAACCGGTTGCCGCCCCTGCAATGGGGGGCGGGCGAGGCGAGCCGGCGCGGACCGCTCATCGCGTCTCTCACCCACGCCGATCAGCGCAACGTCATCGGCACCCACGGTGGCGCCTACTCAATCTACCGCGCGCTCTCGGTCGCCGCCGGCAAGCTCGATGCCTTCCACGTACCGGACCTGGTCAACACCGAACCCGCCGCGACGATCGGCCCGCATCCGCAATGGGCCGATCCCGACAAGATCGTGGCACTGGACCCCTTCGGCCATGTCGTCACCACCGCCTTCGCCGGCGAACTGGCCGACGGCCTCGATGTCCGCCCGACCATCGCCATTACCCGGGCGCGGCTCAACCTGCCGGAAATCGTCGACGCCATGGCGGCGGGACGCCTCGTCGCCGACGGCGAGATCTTGAACCAGGCGGGCGAAATCGCGGTGGTGAAGATCGCGATCGACCCCGTCTGGCATCTGCCCGGGATCGCGCGCCGCTTCGAGGTGGACGTGACGCAGCTTCGCCACCAGCTCTTCGAGCAGACGGCCGGCATGTTCCCCGAACTGGTGACCCGCCCGGACATCGATGTCTTCCTGCCACCGATCGGCGGCCACACGGTCTACATCATGGGCGATCCGGCCGCGCTCGCCGATCCCGACCGTCCCGTCGCGGCCCGCGTCCACGACGAATGCAACGGCTCCGACGTCTTCGGCTCCGACATCTGCACCTGCCGGCCCTATCTGGCGCACGGGGTCGAGCTGGGAATCGAGACCGCGCAGGCGGGCGGCGCCGGCGTCGTCGTCTACAACCGCAAGGAAGGCCGGGCCTTGGGCGAAGTCACCAAGTTCCTGGTCTACAATGCCCGCAAACGTCAGTCGGGCGGCGACAGCGCGGCGACCTATTTCGAGCGCACGGAATGCGTCGCCGGCGTGCAGGACGCCCGCTTCCAGGAGTTGATGCCGGACGTGCTGCACTGGCTGGGCGTCGGCCGCATCGACCGTTTCGCCTCGATGAGCGACATGAAGCATGACGCGCTTGTGGCCTCCGGCATCGAGATCGGCGAGCGGCTGTCGATCCCCGATGAACTGATCCCCGAGGACGCCCAGGTCGAGATGGCGGCCAAGCGCGCCGCCGGTTATTACGATGCAACCGCCCCGGCGGCGGGCCCGGAGCCCGGCGACGTCAAGGGACGCGGCTTGGAGTGAGCCACCCGCTGGCGACGCCGGAAGCGGTGCGGCGACGGGCCGACGAGATGCTGGCCCTGGCGGAGCGCGATGGCCTGCCGCACTTCCGCCTGGTCCCGGAACGCCTGGCCGACGCCGTCGATCTCGTGGTCGCGGAAACCCGTGCCAACTATCCCGATCTCGACGTGCCGCTGCACAGCCGCTGGCGCCATTTTTCCGTCCAGGGCCGCGACCTCTGGGCCGAGCTTCGCGGCGCCTGGTCCCACCTCGGCGACGCGGAACTGGCCCGCGCGCGGATCGAGCTGGCGATCGTCTCGGTCCTGCTCGATGCCGGCGCCGGGCCCGCCTGGCGTTACCGGGACCGGGCGACGGGTGGCGAACTGGCCCGCTCCGAGGGCCTCGCCGTCGCCAGCTTCCGGATGTTCGAGGCGGGGCTGTTTTCCGCCCCCGGGGCGCTGCAAGGCCTGACGGCGGAGACGCTCGCCGCCGGTTTTCAGGCCGGTCCTGGCAATCCGCTGGTCGGCCTCGAGGGCCGCGCCGCCCTGCTCCGGGCGCTCGGGAAGCGGATCGCCGCCCTTCCCGCCTTCGAAACGGCGGCGGGGCCCCGGCTCGGCCGGCTCCACGATGTGCTGGTGGGACGCCGGAACAGGGCCGGCACCCTGCCGGCAAGAGAGATCCTGGTGGCGATCCTCGAGGTGATGAACCCGGTCTGGCCCTCGGGGCTCTGGCGCGATGGCGTGGCGCTGGGCGACGTCGGCCGGCACGGCGCGCTTTCGGGCGATGGCCTGGTGCCCTTTCACAAGCTCTCGCAGTGGCTCGCCTATTCATTGATCGAACCGCTCCGGGAGGCGGGCGTCGACGTCGTCGAACTCGATGGCCTGACCGGCCTGCCGGAATACCGCAACGGCGGCCTGTTCCTCGATACCGGCGTGCTGGTCGCGCGCGATTCCCGACTGGTCGAACGGCGCCACCGGCCGGGCGACGAGGCGATCGTCGAGTGGCGGGCGCTGACCGTCGCGCTGTTGGACCGATTAGCGATTGCGGTTCGTGCCCGGCTGGGCGAGGCTGGGGCCGGGCTGTCGCTCGGCGCCATCCTGCAGGGCGGCAGCTGGTCCGCCGGCCGTCGGCTGGCGGACCAGCTGCGCGACGGACGGCCGCCGCTCGACATCGAGAGCGACGGCACCGTCTTTTGACGAGGCGAACAGAGCGAGGCCTGGATCCATGCACCCCAACGTCACCGTCGCCGAGCACCCGCTGGTGCAACACAAGCTCACTTTGATGCGCCAAGCAGACACGTCGATCGCGCTGTTCCGCCAGCTGCTGCGCGAGATCAGTCTGCTGCTCGCCTATGAAGTCACGCGCGACCTGGAGACCACCGAAATCGAGATCGAAACCCCGCTCGAAACCATGAAGGCCCGCCAACTGGAGGGCAAGAAGCTCTGCCTGGTCTCGATCCTCCGCGCCGGCAACGGCCTCTTGGACGGCATGCTGGATCTGATGCCGCTCGCCCGCGTGGCGCACATCGGGCTCTACCGCGATCCCCAGACCCTGGTCCCGGTGGAGTACTACTTCAAGACGCCGGAAGACATGGGCGCGCGCGACGTCATCGTGGTCGACCCGATGCTCGCCACCGGCAATTCGGCCATCGCCGCCGTCGCCCGGATCAAGCAGGCGGGCGCCCGGCGGATCAAATTCGTCTGTCTGCTGGCGTCGCCCGAGGGGATCGAGGCCTTCACCTCGGCGCATGGCGAGGTGCCGATCCACACCGCCGCGATCGACCGCCAGCTGAACGAGCACGGCTATATCCTGCCGGGCCTGGGCGATGCCGGCGACAGGATGTACGGCACCAAGTAGGGTTGATCATTACACCCGGATCGACTGCCGTTCCCAACGTCGGTGGCGGGCCCGATCGGCCGATAATGCTATAACGGCGGCCAGCGAATCGGCGAGGAGGGGGCGGCGGGCGATGGCGACGGCATTCGTCTTTCCGGGACAGGGATCGCAAGCGGTCGGCATGGGCAAGGAGCTGGCGGCGGCGCTGCCGACGGCCCGTCTGGTGTTCGAAGAGGTCGACGACGCGCTGAGCCACAACCTTTCGCGCCTGATGTTCGAGGGCCCGGAGGACGAGCTGGTACTGACCGCCAACGCGCAGCCGGCGCTGATGGCGATGAGCCTGGCGGTGACCAGGGTCCTGCAGCGGGACGCCGGCGTCGACTTGGCCGTCCGGGCCCGCTTCGTCGCCGGCCATTCGCTGGGGGAATATTCCGCGCTCTGCGCCGCCGGCGCCCTGCCGCTGGACGTCACGGCCCGGCTGCTGCGCCGGCGCGGGAGCGCGATGCAGGAAGCGGTGCCGGTCGGCGTCGGCGCCATGGCGGCGCTCTTGGGCCTGGAACTGGAGGTCGCGCGCGAGGTCGCTGCCGAGGCGGCGCAAGGCCAGGTCTGCGATCCGGCCAACGACAACGCCGACGGCCAGGTCGTGGTCAGCGGCGACAAGGAAGCGGTGATGCGGGCGATCGAGCTGGCCAAGGAACGGGGTGGCCGCCGCTCGATCCTGCTGCCTGTCAGCGCGCCCTTTCACTGCGCCCTGATGCGCCCGGCGCAAGAGGTGATGGCGGAGGCGCTGGCCGAGACCGAGATCAAGGCGCCCTCCGTGCCCCTCGTCGCCAACGTCACGGCCGAGCCGGTGGAGGCGCCAGAGCGGATCCGCGACCAGCTGGTCGCGCAGGTAACGGCGCTGGTACGTTGGCGCGAGAGCGTGCTCAGGATGCGGGACGAGGGCGTCGACACCTTGGTCGAACTCGGCGCCGGCAAGGTGCTGAGCGGCATGGTGCGCCGCATCGACCGCGAGATGAGCGCCAGCGCGATCTCGGCGCCCGAGGATATCGACGCCTTCGTCGGCGGGCTTTGAGCGAGACCGGAAAAGGAGACGCGGACCCATGTTCGATCTCGCGGAGAGGCGGGCGCTGGTGACCGGCGCCAGCGGCGGCATCGGCCAGGGCATCGCCCGGGCCTTGCACGATCAGGGCGCCAGGGTGGCGCTGACCGGCACGCGGGGCGAGGTCCTGGAGAGCGTCGCCGGCGAACTCGGCGAGCGGGCCCGGCCCGTGGTCTGCGACCTCTCCGATCCGGAGGCGACCGAGGGCCTGATCGGCCGGGCCGAGGCGGCGCTCGACGGCGGGATCGAGATCCTGGTAAACAACGCCGGCATCACCCGGGACAATCTGGCCCTCAGGCTCAAGGAAGAAGACTGGGACGCGGTCTGGCAGGTCAACCTGATGTCGGCGGTCAGGCTCTCCCGCGCGGCGCTTCGGGGCATGATGCGCGGCCGCTTTGGCCGCATCGTCAACATCACCTCGATCGTCGGCGTCACCGGCAACCCGGGCCAGACCAACTATGCCGCCACCAAGGGCGCGATGATCGCGATGTCGAAGTCGCTGGCGGGGGAAGTGGCGAGCCGGGGCATCACCGTCAACTGCGTCGCCCCGGGATTCGTCGAATCGCCCATGACGGATGCGCTGGGCGAGGAGCTGCGCGCGCGGCTGCTGACCCAGGTACCGCTCGGGCGCCTGGGCGTCGCGGCCGACGTCGCCGCCTGCATCGCCTTCCTGGCGAGCGACGAGGCGGCCTACGTCACCGGACAGACACTGCACGTGAACGGTGGAATGGCGATGATTTGAGGCTTGCCATGGCCCGGATTCGATGCCCGCTCCGGGCCGGTCGCGAAGCTTTGCAAGCCCGATGGGTATATGTTAGGAAGCCTCGCTTTTCGCGGCCCGGCCGCAAATTCGGGGCGGCCGAAGGCCAGAGAACGAACAATTCGGGCCAGGCGTCGAGACAAACCCGTTTCGGCCCCTTTAGGCCCCCGCGAGCGCGAGAGGACAGTAATGAGCGACATTGCCGAGCGCGTTAAGAAGATCGTCGTCGAGCATCTCGGCGTCGAGGAGAACAAGGTCGTCGACGGCGCTAGCTTCATCGACGACCTGGGCGCCGACAGCCTCGACACGGTCGAGCTGGTCATGGCCTTCGAGGAGGAATTCGGGGTGGAGATTCCCGACGATGCCGCCGAGAAGATCCTGAACGTCTCCGACGCCATCAAGTTCATCGAAGAGAACGGCTCTTGAGTGTCGTTCAACGCCATACCCGGCCTGGGCGCCGCCGACGGCGGCCGGGGCTAAGCCGAAAGCCGGACCGGAGGTAGCCGTCCAGATGCGACGCGTCGTCGTCACGGGCATGGGATTGGTGACACCGCTCGGCGTCGGGCTCGACGCCGTGTGGTCCCGGCTGCTCGAGGGCCGCTCGGGCGCGGGGCCGATCACCCATTTCGACGCCTCCGATCTCACCGTCACCATCGCGGGCGAGGTACCGGTGGGCGAGGCGGCGCCGGACTTCAATCCCGACACCTACATGGCCGCGTCGGAACGGCGCCGGGTCGACCCCTTCATCGTCTTCGGCATGGCGGCGGCACAGCAGGCGGTGGAAGACGCCGGCTGGATGCCGGACGACGAGGACTCGCGCCTGGTGACGGGGGTGATGATCGGCTCCGGCATCGGCGGCCTGCCGGGGATCGAGGCGGCGTCGATCACGCTGCACGAGCGCGGGCCCCGGCGGATCAGCCCGTTCTTCATACCGGGCCGGCTGGTCAACCTGCTCTCGGGCCAAGTCTCGATACGCTATGGCTTCAAGGGCCCGAACCACGCCGTGGTCACCGCCTGCTCGACCGGCGCGCACGCCATCGGCGACGCCGCTCGGCTGATTCAGTGGGGCGATGCCGACGTCATGGTGGCGGGTGGGGCCGAGGGGGCGATTTGCAAGCTGGGCGTGGCCGGCTTCGCCGCCTGCCGGGCGCTCTCCACGTCTTATAACGACGCGCCCGAGACGGCGTCGCGACCCTGGGACGAGGGCCGAGACGGCTTCGTTATCGGCGAGGGCGCGGGTGTCGTCGTGCTGGAGGAACTGGAGCACGCCCGCGCGCGTGGCGCCCGGATTTATGCCGAGGTCAAGGGTTACGGCCTGTCGGGCGACGCACACCACGTGACGGCGCCGGCCCTGGACGGCGACGGCGGCTTCCGCGCGATGCGGGCCGCGCTCCAGCGGGCGGAAATGCCGCCCGAGGCGATCGACTACGTCAACGCGCACGGCACCTCGACGCCGCGCGGCGACGAGATCGAGGTCGGTGCCGTGAAACGGCTCTTCGGCGAGCACGCCCACGAGCTTTCGATGTCGTCGACCAAGTCGGCGATCGGCCATCTCCTGGGCGCTGCCGGCAGCGTCGAGGCGATCTTCTCCATCCTGGCGATGCGCGACGGCGTCTGTCCGCCGACGCTCAATCTGAACAATCCCTCCGAGGGCTGCGACCTCGATCTGGTTCCGCTGGAGGCCAAACGGCGCCGGATCAAGGCCGTGCTTTCCAATTCCTTCGGATTCGGGGGAACCAACGCCTCCTTGGTTCTGACCCCCGCTCCCTGACGGCGTTCGGGCGATGGCACGCCGGGTCCTGTCCGTCCTGATCCTGGGCTTCTTCCTGGTCGCCGCGTCCCTCGCGGCAATCGCCTTCTGGGGCTATGGCCAGTTCACCAAGCCCGGCCCGACCACGCATGACGCCAACGTCATCCTAGCGCGCGGCGCGGGCGTCACCGACATCGCGCGCAGGCTCGCCGACGCGGGCGTCGTCACCGATGCCGATGTCTTCCGCGTCGGAGTCCGGGCGATGGGGGCCGGCCGCCAGCTGAAGGCCGGCGAATACCGGGTGCCGGCGGGCGCCAGCATGCGCGAGGTGGTGGCGTTGCTGCTCTCGGGCCGAACGGTGATCCGCCGTCTGACCGTGCCGGAGGGCCTGACGACGGCGGAAATCCGGGCTCTCCTGGCACGGGCCGAGGGCCTGATCGGCGAGGTGCCCGAAATCGCCGAGGGCCGGCTGTTGCCGGAGACCTATCACTACCAATATGGCGACGACCGGGCGGAACTCGTGGGCCGGATGCGCAAGGCCATGGACCAGGCGCTGCTCGACGTCTGGGCGAGGCGGCGGGATGACTCGCCGCTGAAGACACCGGAGGAGGTCCTGACGCTCGCCTCCATCATCGAGAAGGAAACCGGCGTCGCCGTCGAGCGGGCCCATATCGCCGGCGTCTTCCACAACCGGCTGCGGCGCGGCATGAAGCTGCAGTCGGATCCGACCGTGGTCTATGCCCTGACCAGCGGGACCCAGCCACTCGGCCGGCCGCTCACCCGCGCCGACCTGGAGGCCCCCGGGCCCTACAATACCTACCGGATCGACGGCCTGCCGCCCGGTCCGATCGCCAATCCGGGCCGCGCGGCGCTGGAGGCGGCCACCAAGCCGCTTCCCACCCGCGACCTCTATTTCGTCGCCGACGGCAGCGGTGGCCACGCCTTCGCGCCCACCTACGAAGCCCACCTGAACAACGTGCGACACTTGCGCCGCCTCAGGGCCGAGGTCGGGACGCCCGACGGCGAGACGGTCGAGGAATGAGCGCCGAGGTCCACCACGTCCACCTCTTCGCCGACGACCTGGAGGCGACGGTCGCGTGGTACCGCCGGCACCTGGGTGGCGAGGTCGCCTTCGACGGCGATTTCGGCGGTGCCCGCAACGTATTCATGAGGGTGGGGAGCGGCCGGCTGCATCTTTACGAACAGGCGCCCCGGGGCAATCGCATGGGGCCGGTGCACCACGTCGGCGTGCGGGTCCGGGATCTCGCCGCCCTGGTCGCGCGGATGAAGGCCGGCGGCGTCGCCTTCCGCAATCCGATCCGCGAATTCGACGGCTGGCGCTACGTCATGTGCGAGGCGCCCGACCGGGTGCTGCTGGAACTCTTCGAGATCGACGTCGAATCGATGCCCCCTGACCTCGCCGCCTATTTCACCGACGCCTGAACCCCCGGCCTCCGCGCTCGTCCAAAGCCGGTTTCTTCGGCGATCAGGTGGACCCGGAGGTGATTCCATATTTAATTTCAAGTATTTAATAGATGGCTTATCCCTTTGCTTCCGGTCACACCAGATGTTGATCGGCCTTCTACGTTCCAGGCACGGTTTTCGGACCGTGCCGGGGGATGTGCGGGAGCTTTTGGACTTGGGGAAGTTGGTTTCGAGTGCTGTCAGGCAGACTGGAGGGCCGGTATTCGGCTCCGATTGAGGCGGATCGGAGGGCGGGCGATGGCTGGCGCCCGGCCTGCCGGGATCAGACGTGTTGTCCGACGATGTCGCGGTAGTCGGCGGGTCGCAGGCGCGTGCCGATGCCGAGCAGGGTATCGAAAGCCGTTGCGGTGTGGCGGCGGCGGTTCCAGCGGAACACGAACTCGTCGAGGTAGCGGCGCAGATGGGCGCGGCGCAGGCCATGGAAGGTTCCGAGCGCCCAGCGCTTCAGGTTCGAGAACACACGATGGATCCACGTCAGCACGAGATGGGCGGGCGTTGCACCGACGACCTTGGGCTGGTGGTCGTGGTCGGGCAGGCCGCAATAACCGCTCCAGCCATCGGTAATCACCCGCGCGCCCGGCGCCGAGGTTCCGGCAACGAAGGCACGAAGGCTGCGCGCGGAGAAATCCCCGATCGGCGCCAGCCGGATGCGGCGTGGCTCGCCCTCGGGCGATAGCTCGACCGCGCCGGCAATGCGCATCTTGCCTTGTGGGCTGCGACCTTGCCCGCCTGTGGCCGGGTCTTTTGCGGTGCGGAACGGGAGGGTGGCCTCATCGATCTCGATCAGGTCCTCAAGCAGGCTGCGATCCGGATTGACCATGGCACGGCGCAGCTTGTGCAGCAGGAGCCAGGCACTCTTGTAACTGCCGAGCCCGAGCTGGGCCTGGAGTTGCAGGGCGGAGATACCATTCGAGTGGCTGGTCACGATGTGAACGGCCATGAACCAGGTCTTCAGGGGCAAGTGGCTGCGGTGCATGATCGTGCCTGCGGTCACCGAGGTCTCCTTCCCGCAGGCCGCACATTCCCAGCTCGCCCGGCGCCGCTTCAGTTCCCAGCCCCTGTCATGGCCGCAGGCGGGGCAGACGAAGCCGTCGGGCCAGCGCCTGGCGGCGAGATGCCGGGCACAGGAGGCTTCATCGGGAAAGCGCGCCTCGAAGGCGGCGCGGGACATGGGGCGGTCATATTTCCAGCGGCTGGCCATGACGGAACATTACACGAACATGCTGCCGACGCCCACCAGAAACTCAACATCTCGTCAAACCGGGCTCAAAGGGATAAGCCCTTTTAATAGAACTGTGGATATGCTATGAGCAGTTTGTGGATAACTATCCGAGGAAATTCCGGCTTATACACAAGTTTGTTTGCCACGGTAAAATATTATCTTGTCAGTCTTCGTTTTTCTGTCACGATTTACTTGCACGCGTAGGCGTCGAGATCGGTTCGAGACGGTGGCCAAGGCGTCGGCGGGCGGCTTCCTCGGAAGGCGTTCGCGGGCCGTGGCGGGCATCGGCAAGGGTGGTCTCGATTGGGAAGCGAGGGGTTTCGGCCTCGGACTTTCCGGTGCGGAGCGACGTGTTCTCCGCTGGCGGTGTCGCCGGCTGGATACTCGGGGCGCGCCCGTTCCGCCGGTTCTCGGACCGGCCATGGGCTCCCCGGATGGAAGGCAGGCAGCAAGGCACCGCCGTGGCGAGGGGCTGGCGTCCTCGGAGTCTTCCTCGGAAGACTCGGGCGGCGAGAGTTCCTCGGTCGGAGGCGGCGCGGTTCCGCGATCCGCGCGATGGCTGGATTCCTTGGAAGCCCGCCGTCGTCGGAACGCGGGGCGGCTGGCCTGCCCGCCGCGAGGCGGGCGTGGCGCCAGCTCGGTGCTCGGGCGGCTTCGGCCGTCGGCGTGTCGGGCGAGGGACCTCCGATCCGGGCCACGAGGGGGTGGGACGATGTCTTCGGGCGTTCGAACATCCCGGACGTGGCGGTCGGGACGTGAGATGCTGGGCGCAAGGTGCCTTCGGGCCTTTGCTGGCATCGCGTACCGGCGGGACCCGGGCGGGCGGCCGGTCGCCGGGTGGTCCGCCGCGAACGCCACCTTCCTCGGAGGGCGGCGGGAACGGCAAGGGCCAGTGGGCGAGGCGGGCAGGCACGGCGGTTCGGGTGGCGAGGCGGACGGTGTCGGACGTGGGGAGAGCAAGGGCTTCGGCCCGGATCGACCGACCGAAGGCGGCCGATGGTCGAGGCGCCCGAGGGCCGGGGTCAAAAGACCAACGGCGAGTGGGATCACGATTTCGATCGAGACCCCATCCGCTGTCGGGCACCGCGACGAAGCGCGTGTCGGGAGCGTGACCAGCTCCGAGGGCGTCGGGCGCTTTTCTTCGGGAAAGCAACGCGTGGTCCCAACCACCACGCGACCCGGCGTCCTTACCGTTGGCGCTTGATAGCAAACAGGGGCGCCCTCTACAACAAAATTTTGGGGGTCGGGCACGACGAACCCCAACTTGTTGTGAAACGGCACCGGGCCGGCGACGCGGCGAAAGATTCCCAACACTTGTTGGAAACAGGCCTCTTTGCCACTGCGGCCCGTGGTAGCATCGGCCGCGCGGTCAGGGCCGCAAAAGATCGGGGCGCGGAGCCCACGAGCTAGGGCCTGTGGACATTCATTTTAGTGCGAGGCGACAGCCGGCGAGGTGTATCATCGCGGCAAAGCTCGTGTCGGTTTTTTCGTATCTCGTGGCGATGCGCCGGAACTGCTTGAGATCGCAGAAGAAATTCTCGACGAGGTGGCGCCATTTGTACATCGCGAAGTCGCACGGGATAGAGCGCACCCGATCGGCCTTGGGTGGAATGACGGCCATGGCGCCTCGGCTGTCCAGTTCGGCGCGGATCCAGTCGATGTCGAAGGCCTTGTCGGCCAGCAGGGCCTCGAAGTCGATACCCTCGATCAACGGCGCAACGCCGATGCTGTCGTGGCGTTGGCCGGGAAGCAGCAGGAAGCGCGTCAGGTTGCCGAGCGCATCGACGAGCGCGACGATTTTCGTCGTCAGCCCGCCTCGCGATCGGCCGATGGCCTGATTTTGAGTCCCCCCCTTGCGCCGGTGCCATGCTGGTGGACCCGGACGATGGTGCCGTCGATGATGGCGTATTCGAAGTCCGGGTCGGGGGACAACAGCTTGAATAGACTCTCGAATACGCCTTTCTCCGCCCATCGTCGGAAGCGTCGGTAGACCGAGTTCCAGAGCCCGAACCTCGGCCCCAGGTCGCGCCATGGCGCGCCGGTGCGCGCAATCCAGAACACCGCTTCCAGAAACAACCGATTGTTCGCCGTCCGACCAGGGTCACCGACCTTCCCCGGCAGATGCGGCGCAACCCTCTCGAATTGCTCGTCGCTCAAGATACTTCGATCCATGGCCCATCTCCCTTGTGGGACCTTGAATCAGAATTTCTCCGTCGTGGGAATCCCCCACAATCAAATGAATGTCCACAGACCCTAGTACGGGGAGTGGACAAGCATGGACAACAAACCGATCTCGGCCGATTCGCACATCACCGAGCCGCCGAACTGCTATATCGACCACATAGAGCCGAAATTTCGCGACACCGCGCCGACGATCCGCCACGACGAGAAACTGGGCGACATCTACGTCATCGACAGGCTCGACACGCCGGTGCCCATGGGCCTCGTGGCGGGCGCCGGCAAGGACCCGAGCGAGCTGAAGGCCAAGGGGGCGAAATTCGAGGAGCTGCATCGCGGCGGCTGGGACCCGGTGCAACGCCTGCTCGACCAGGACCGCGACGGTGTCGCCGCCGAGGTGATCTATCCGACCGTCGGCTTGCTGCTCTGCAACCACGAGGACCCCGCGTACAAGAAAGCCTGCTTCGATGCCTACAACCGCTGGCTCCAGGCCTATTGCGAGGGCGCGCCGGACCGCCTGATCGGCTGCGCTCAGACGGCGATCCGCTCGGTGGAGGAGGGGATCGAGGATCTCCGCCGAATCAAGGAGATGGGCTTCAAGGGCGTCATGATGCCGGGCAACCCGGTCGAGAGCGACTACGACGACCCGATCTACGATCCGCTGTGGGAGGCGGCGATCGACCTGGAGCTGCCGCTTTCCTTCCACATCCTGACCTCCAAGAACGATAACCTGCGTCAGTTCCGGGGGCCGAAGATCAACAGCTTCCTCGCCATCATCCGGGGCTGCCAGGACATCATCGGCACCTTCATCTTCGGCGGCGTCTTCGAGCGCCACCCGGACCTCAAGCTGGTTTGCGTCGAGGCCGACGCCGGCTGGGTGCCGCACTACATGTACCGCATGGACCATGCCTACAAGCGCCACCGCTACTGGCTGAAGTGCCTGGAGATGTCGAAGCTGCCGAGCGAGTTTTTCCGCGAGAACGTCTACATGACCTTCCAGGACGACTGGACCGCCTTCAAGTCGACCGGGATGCTGAACCCGGAGCGGTTGATGTGGGCCAACGACTTCCCCCATAGCGATTCGACCTGGCCCTGGAGCCAAGAGATGCTGGCCGAGCACACGGCCGAGCTCAGCGAAGAGAATCGCCGCGCGATCCTGCGGGGCAACGTCACGAAGCTCTACGGCCTCGCGGCCTGAGCCGGGTCGAGTACGGGAGAACACGAGGCATGGACTACGACCTGTTGATCACCGGCGGCACCATCATCGACGGCACCGGCGCCCCCCGCCGCGAGGGCGATGTGGGCATCAAGGACGGCCGTATCGTCGCCCTCGGCGAGGCGCCGGGCCGGGCGACGGAGACCATCGAGGCCCGCGACCAGATCGTGGCGCCCGGCTTCGTCGACATCCACACCCACTACGACGCCCAGATCCTCTGGGACCGCATGCTCTCGATCTCGCCCTGGCACGGCGTCACCTCGGTGGTGATGGGCAACTGCGGCTTCGGCGTGGCGCCGACGCGCGCCGAGCACCGCGAGCTGATCATGGCCACCCTCGAGAAGGTCGAGGGCATGAGCATCGCGGCGCTGAAAGAAGGGCTGGGACGGGACTGGCCGTTCGAAACCTTTCCCGAATACCTGGCGGCGATCGAGGCCGTCGGCAGCGCCATCAACGTCGGCGTGCTGCTGGGCCACACGCCGCTGCGGACCTACGTCATGGGCGAGGAGGCGGTGGGGCGCCCGGCGAGCGGGGCGGAAATCCAGGAGATGCGCGAGTTGCTGCGCCAGGGCCTGCGGGCCGGCGCCATCGGCTTCGCCACCTCCAAGGCCGGCACCCACGTCGGCTACCAGGGCAAGCCGGTGCCAAGCCGGGTCGCTGAGATCGAGGAGATCTACGCGCTGGCCGACGTGCTGGGCGAGGAGAAGCGCGGCGTGGTGCAGGCGACGGCCGTCCGCCAGCTGAGCTTCGAGCAGTTCGCCGAGATCAACCGGCGCACCGGGCGCACCGTCACCTGGACGGCGCTGCTCGCCGGCCTGGCGCTTGCCGGCGGCAACCACGAGGACCAGCTGGCCGAGACCGACCGGCTGGTCACCGAGGGCTTCGACGTGGTGCCGCAGGTGACGCCCCGTCCGCCCAACTTCGAATACCAATTCAAGGCGCCCTTCCCGTTCGAGCCGATGTCGACCTTCAAGGGCGTGGCGGCGGCGGACTTCGAGGGCAAGAAGAAGATCTACGCCGACCCCGAGTTCCAGCGGGGCTTCGCCGTCAAGATGCGCGAGGGCGTGCGCCCCAGCTTCCGCGACGCCTTCTCCAAGACCGTGATCGCCGACCATGGGCCCGAGCCGGAACTCGCCGAGCGCAAGCTGTTCGAGGTCGCGGCCGAGCGCGGGCTGGAGCCGGCGGCGCTGGCGCTGCGGCTCTCGCTCGACACCGAGCTCGAGACCCGCTTCCGCATGCCGGTGGCGAACCACGACGAGGATCTGGTCGAAGGGCTGCTTTTGAACAGGAACACGGTGATCGGCCTCTCGGACGCCGGCGCGCATGCGAGCCAGCTGTGCGACGCCTGCCTGCCGACCTTCATGCTGCGCCGCTGGGTGCGCGAGAAGGGCGTGTTGGAGCTGGAGGAAGCGGTGCGCATGCTGACCTCGCGTCCGGCCGACGTCTTCGGGATTTCGGGCCGTGGCCGCCTGGCCGAAGGCGTCGCCGCCGACATCGTGGTCTTCGACCCCGACACGGTGAGCGACGGCCCGCTTCGCCGCGTCCACGACCTGCCGGCGGGCGCGGACCGGCTGGTCTCGGACGCCGCCGGCGTCGAGGCCGTCGTGGTCAATGGTGCCCTGGTGCGCCGCGCGGGCGAAGACGTGGCGACGGCCGAGGGCGAGCTGCCGGGCATGCTGCTCGGGAGCGTCGCCGGCAATTGAATACGGCACCACCTTCGACTATGGTGCCGCCCTCCGCCGGGCCCCGTGCCCGGCGCCCCGGGCACCCGTAGCTCAGCTGGATAGAGCGCTGCCCTCCGAAGGCAGAGGTCACAGGTTCGAATCCTGTCGGGTGCGCCAAGTTTTTGATCTCACGGCGGTTCGCTTCTCTCACGCCTCCGATGGGGCGGCCTGACCGGCCGGCGCCCACTTGGGCGCCATGGCACGGGTCGAACTTTTCCCCCCCGGTGTCCTCGGCGGCCCGGTCGCGGGCCCGAGGCGTCCATGGCCCGGTCGTCGGGCCGATCCGGGCGCCCTGGCGCCCGACCGCTTACCGATCGGGGCGCGGCGGGCCGAAGTGGTCGCGGAGCGTCTGGCCATGATGGGCCTTGCGGAAGAGGCTGCGCGCGCGGGCGGGGGATCACCTCGTCGATGAAGGCATCCGCCATCCAGGGCAGCACCGGCGGCATCGGGTTGAAGCCGTCGGCCGCCCCCGCCTCGCACCACTCTTGCATCAGTTCGGCGATCTGGTCGGGGGTGCCGGCGAAGGTGAAATGGCCGCGGGCGCCCGCGAGGCGGCCCAGCAGCTGGCGCAGCGTCGAGCCTTCCCTGGCGACAAGGCCGACGATGACCTCGGTCCGGCTGCGCGCCGCCTGGACGGTTTCGGGATCGGGAAAGTCCTCGGGGCGGAGCGGCGTGTCCAACGGCAGGCGGGAGAAATCGTGGCCGCTGAAACGGTTGGAGAGCCGCTTGCGGCCGATTTCGGGATCGGCGAGATCGGCCAGTTCCTCGGCAAATCGCCGCGCCTCGGCCGCGCTGGAGCCGATCAGCGGCGAGAGGCCGGGGAGTATCAAGACATGGTCGGGCTCGCGCCCGGCGGCCCGGACGCGCACCTCGAGGTCGGCGTAAAAAGCCCGCGCGGTGTCCAGGTGCGGATGCGCGGTGAAGACCGCCTCGGCATGGCGGGCGGCGAAAGCCCGGCCGGTATCCGACGAGCCCGCCTGCACCAGCACCGGCCGTCCCTGGGGCCCGCGCGGTACGTTGAGAGGCCCGGCGACGGCATAGTGCGTGCCCGCGTGGTCGATTCCGCGGATGCCGTCGGCGCGCGCATATTGGCCGCTTCCCCGGTCGTCCAGGGTCGCGTCGTCGTCCCAGCTGTCCCATAGCGCCTTGACGACGCCGACGTATTCCTCGGCCCGCTCGTATCCGTCGCCGTGGCTGATCCGCGGGGCGGCGCCATTGTTGCGGGCGGCCGGGACCGACCAGGAGGTGACGATGTTCCACCCGGCCCGCCCGGCGGAAATATGGTCGAGCGACTGGAACTGGCGCGCGAGATTGAAGGGTTCGCTATAGGTGGTCGACGCGGTGGCGATCAGGCCGATGCGCTCGGTGACGGCGGCGACGGCGGCGAGCGCGGTGATCGGCTCCAGCCAGTTGCGCGGCGCGCGCGCCGCGTCGTTGGGCACCGCCAGCTGGTCGGCGAGGAAGATCGAGTCGAAGAGGCCCACCTCGGCCCGCGTGGACAGATCCTGGTAGAAGCCGACGTCCGTCAGCGCCCGTTCGCTCGCCTCGGGGTGGCGCCAAGAGGCCTCGTGATGGCCCCGGCTCTGGATGAAGAGATTGAGGTGCATCTCGGCCGGCATGCGTCCTGGCCTCCTCGCCGCGCGAGTCCGCCATCCGCCTAGGCGGCGGGATGGTGGAATTCGATGACGTTCCCGTCCGGATCCCGCACGATGAAAAACCGCGTGCCGTCGGGAAGGTCGACGGTCTCCGTGACGGCGATATCGAGCGCCGCGAGTCGCGCCTTCACCGTGTCCCGGTCCGTGATCTCGAGCGCGATATGCGTGAAGCCGGCGTGCGTCTCCGCCACGTCCATCAGGATATTTTTATCGGACGCGTCGCGCGAGGCGTTGAGGATGAAATTGATGTTGACGCCCGAGGGGTGCTCCATCACGGCGACCGGTTCCGGTCCGATGGGGCCAACGAGAAATTCAAGGCTCAATTCGTGAAACGTATGCATTTGTGATAGAATGCCCGGAACGTCAGGAGGTTGGGTCATGGACGGCAAGGGTTTCCAGGTGTGGCTTTCGGCGGCGCGCGGGCTGACGCGCGTGCAGCGGCACGAGGCGCTCGCGGTGCTGTCGGGCCGGAGCGAAGGCGAGGCATCGAAGGCCGCGATCGAGCTTGGTGTGGACGAGGCCCGGCGCTGTCCGCACTGCGCGAGCGAAGGGGCGGTTTCGCGCGGTATGGCGCGGGGTCTGCGGCGCTACCAGTGCAAGGGCTGCGGCAGGACCTTCAACGCGCTGACCGGTACGCCGCTGTCGGGCCTGCACCACAAGGAACGCTGGCTGTCGTTCGGGGCGTCGCTGGCGGAGGGGGAGACGGTGAAGGCCTCGGCGGCGCGCTGCGACGTGGCGGTGAGCACGGCGTTCCGCTGGCGTCACCGGTTTCTGGCGGCGGCGCGGAGCGATTCGGAGGTGCTCAAGGGGATCGTGGAAGCGGACGAGACCTACGTCCTGGAGAGCCGGAAGGGCGCGCGCGGGCTGGGACGCAAGGCACGGCGGCGGGGCGGCAAGGCGAAGAAGCGCGGCCTCTCGCGCGAGCAGGTGCCGGTTCTCATGGCGGCGGACCGGAGCGGGACGACGGTGAGCGCGGTGCTGCCCAGGGTCGACGCGGCGGCGCTCACGGCTGCTCTCGACCCGGTGGTCGCGAAGGACGCCCTGCTGGTCTCCGACGGTGGCGCGAGCTATCCACCTTGCGCCGCCGCGCTCGGGGTGAGCCACGAAGCACTCAACCGCTCGATGGGGGAACGGGTTCGGGGCGATCTGCATGTGCAGACGGTGAACAGCCGCCACAGCCGGTTGAAGGACTTGCTGCGTCCCCGCCGCGGCATCGCCACCCGCTATCTGGACAACTACCTGAGCTGGTTCCACCTCGTCGGCCTCGCCCCCGGCGCCAATGACCGAGCCTGCCTCGCCGCCGCCGTAACAAGGTGACGCATACAATTCACGAATTGAGCCAAATTCAAAGCCCAGCTTTGCGTAGAAGGCCCTGGTGGTCTCCAGGTCGCGAACCCGGAGCCCGACGTGGTTGATGCGCGTGATCTCTCTCATATCTTATCCTTCCCCGCTTCGGGCAGGCTGGATTTCGGCCGACAACTCCGCCGCCGCCGAGAGGATCGGCTGGCCCCGCAGGCCCGTCGATGGTTTGCCGTCGACGCCGACCGGCACGTCCCCCACCAGGGTCACGCGGTAGAGCTGGCGGTCGTGTTCGCTCTCGAAGATGTCGCTCGGCGCCAGATGCGCGGTCGAGCGATTGTCCCACATGGCGACATCGCCGGGGCGCCACTTGAAGCGGAGCGTGTATTCCGGGCGCACCGCGTGTTCCCACAGCAGCTCCAGGATCTGCTGGCTCTCGCGCGGGCTGAGGCCGGCAATCGACTTCAGGAAGGAGGGGCTGACGTAGAGCACCCGCTCGCCGGTCTCCGGGTGGACGCGGACGAGGGGGTGTTCGCTTTCCATGACTCGGCGGCGCACGCTTTCGTCGTAGGCTGTGTTCGCGCTCGCGCCGGCGGGCGCCTCGAAACGGTGGATGCCGCGCAGGCCCTCGACGAAACCGCGCATGGTCTCCGACAGTCCCTGGTAGGCGGCGCCGAGATCGGTCCACAGCGTGTCGCCGCCAAAGGGCGGGATGGTGACGCCCCTGAGAATCGAGGCCATGGGCGGATTGATCGCGGCCGTGATGTCGGTATGCCAGCCGGTCCAGGGGCGCTGCATCCGCGCCGTCCGGTGCGTATTGGCGGTGCGGAACTTGGCGATCGAATATATCTCGGGGAAGCCTTCCTCGTGACCGAAGACGGCATGGCCGATCGTCGGCTCCCCCATGGTCCGCGCGAAGGCGACGTGGCCCGCGTGGTCCAGGTTCTGGTCGCGGAAGAACACCACCTTCCAGTGGAGGAAGGCGTCGAGGATCGCGCGGCGCGTCGCCCGGGCGATCGGCCGGGCGAGATCGACGCCGGTGATCTCGGCTCCGATGCGCAAGGTCAGGGGCTCGACCCCGATGCCACCGCCACCTTCCGCCATCTCGTCTCTCCCGCTTTGCCGCTTTGCCGCGTGCTCGCTACCTTCAATAGCAGAAACGGCGGGCGCGGTGGCGGGCGGACGATCCGAATGGCGAAGGCGATCATGGGCGCGTGGCTCGACATCACGCCCGAAGTGGAGGCCGAATTCGCCGACTGGTACTTCCGCGAGCATGTGCCGGAGCGGGTGACCCTGCCGGGCTTCCTGTCGGGCCGACGCTATAGCTCGCCCGAAGCGGGGCCGAACAGATATCTGGCGCTTTACGAGGCGAAATCGGTCGAGGTCTTCGCCAGCCCCGCCTACCGCGAACGGCTGAACAATCCGACCGCGTGGACGGACAGGATCATGCCGAACTTCCGCAACTTCACCCGCTCGGTCTTCCACGTGCGGCGGACCTGGGGCGAACCGTATGGCGGCACCATCGCCAGCTGCGCTATGCCTCGGGCGGCGATTGCCGCGACTGGCTGGAGGGCGAGGCGCTGCCCGCCTTGGCGGAACGATCCGGCATCTGCCGCGTCCGCCTGCTGGAGGCCGACGAAGCGCAAAGCGCGCCCGACACCAGCGAAGCGCGCATGCGCGGCGACGAAGGCGGCAACGCCTGGGCGCCGTGGGCGATCATCGCGGACGGCATCGGCCCGGACTGGCTGGGCCCGGCCCTCGACGCCGCCGGGCTGGAAGCGTGGCTCGCGGAACGGGGCGCCCTGGACATCGCGACCGGCCGCTACGACCTGGTCTTCGGCATGGAGAACCGCGACTGATCCGGCGCGCCCCCGAAGGCTGACAGTCCATCGGGCGAACGGTCTTCGGCGATGCGGGCGACGGTCGTCACGGCGGGTGTCGGACAAGGTTTGACAAGAGTGGACTTTCAGGGCCCATCTCGTCCCACCTCGAACTGCCTAACAGTTAGCGGGAGGAATTGCCGGCCCAGGACGTCTGGGCGCGCAAAAGGGGTTTTAGCGGTCGGTGCCCGAGTAATTCCAGGAAGCCGCACCGGTCGGTTTATTTTAGAATGGTGAGCATCGATGGTCCGACACTTGATGTCTTAAGACTAGGCAATGGTCGTGGTTCTAAGTATTCTTTGAAATCACGTCGCCGCGGTGGTGTATTCTGAATTTGAAAGGCTGGGGACCCAATGTCGAATCATTCCATATTAGCGGTGGGACGAATTTTTTCGGTTTGGCGCCGTCGCGGTGCCGGGGCGCTGCCGCGATGGGTGCTAGGCGGAACGTTGGCCTTCGGGTTCGCCCTGTCGGCGGAAGCGCAGGTCGCCGCCTCGTTGGATGAGGCGCTGCTCGCGAATATCTGCAGAAACGATCCGGCGATCGGCCCCAATCTGGCCGCTCAGTGCGCCGTCTTCGACATCGACGCGCCGACCCGGACGTCGGCCGCCAACGGCAACAACCTCGGCATTAGCGGGACCCAGGGCCGTTCCAGCGGTGACGTGCGGCGGCGCCTCGACGAGCTGCGCGAGGATACGGAAGGCGATGGCTTGGCGGCGGACTGGGCGATCGGCAAGCTCGGCATTTTCGTCACCGGCGACGCGGCGTTCATCGATCGCGAGACGACCAGCAACGAGATTGGCGGCGACACCGTGAATATGGGTGCCACCGTCGGTGCCGACTGGCGCTTCAGCGACGCCCTGATCGCGGGGCTGGCACTCACCTATGGTACGGCGGATACCGATTTCTCCGCCGGCGCGGGCGACCTCGACATCGACAGCTACGGCGCCACGCTCTACGCCAGTTTCGCGCCGAACGAGCTGGTCTACGTCGATGCCTACTTCGGCTACGGCGTGCAGGATTACGACGGTCGGCGCAACGTCGCCTTCGTTGCCGCCGGCGTCCCCGTCGCCGCGTCGGCAACCAGCAACACCGACGGCGAGGAATGGGTGGCGGGGGCGAGCGCGGCGCTCGACTTCGCCTTCTGCGCCTGGACCATCGGCCCGCACGCGCAATTGGACTATTCCAGCCGCGACATCGACGACTATTCGGAAAACGGCGGCGCCGGCTTCGCCCTTACTTTCGGCGATCAATCGGTCGAATCGCTACAGTCGGTTTTCGGCGGCCATGCCTCGCATGCGCTGAGCACCGATTGGGGCGTCCTGGTGCCGAGCGCGAAGATCGAATGGGTGCACGAGTGCAAGGACGATTCGCGCCAGATCCCTGCCAGCTTCGTGCAGAGCCCGGCCAACCCCTTCGTCGTCGTAACCGACGAGGCGGACCGAGATTTCGTCCGCCTGGGTCTCGGCGTTTCCGCGGTCCTGCCGGATGGCTGGGTGGCCTTCGCCGACTACGAGACCCAGTTCGCGCACGTCTTCATCGACCGCCACGCCATCGTCGTCGGCCTCCGGAAGGAGTTCTAGTGTCCCGAATCGGAAGTTCGTAGCGTTAGCGGCAGGCGTGGATCGAACTTCCGATTCGATAAGGACACTAGCTGATTCAAGAATTTAGTGTGGTTTATGGATTTGAAGTTCCTCACGGCGCCTGCCCCAAATAATGGGAGGAACTTCAAATCCACCACACTAGGGCGACCTCCGCGCGTCGATCCAGGCGAGCGTCTCCGGCCAGACGCCGGCCCAGCAGCAGGCGTGATCAAAGCCCGGGTAAAAGCGAAGCTCGCCGCCCGGGCGCGACCGCCGGGAATGTCTGACCAGCTCCGGCGGCGTCACCCGGTCCTCGCTTCCGACAAGGAACAGGACCGGCAGACCGGGGCGTGACGGGCGTTCCCGGTGCGGGCTCAATGAATCCGCGAGCGGTGCCAAGCCGTGATGGCGCGCCCAGAAGTCGATGTCGGTGACCGCGGCGACCGCGACCACGGCCCGAACCCGGGGCAAACGGTTGGCGAGCAGGAGCGCGAGGACGCCGCCGCCGCTATGACCGATCAGAGAGGCGCCCTGGTAGCCTCCTTCTTCGATCAGGCGCCGCGCCGCCTGGGCCATGCTGTCGACGATGGCGGCGGAGAAGCGCCCGCCCGTCCAGTCCTCGGGCCGGCAGGGCGCGATCCGGGCCAGGCCGTGGTGGCAAGGCCGGCCCAACAGCAGCCTCGCCGACGGATCCCGGGCCATCAGCGCCGGCATTAAGGGCCGGCGTGGCGTCGGATCGCTTGCCGGGACGTTCGCACGCAGGAACGGCGTACCGTCACCCTCGATATAGATGTGCAGCAGGCCACCTCGACGGCCGGCCGGAGGCTGAAAGATTCGGTGGCGAAACCGATCTCCCCGGATCTCGCTCGCGATCAAGCCATGGTCCCGCGCGGCGTCCTCATAGCGCTCGGGAATCGACGCGCAGCCAACGAGAGCGGCGAGGCCGAAGCCCAGAAGCGGGAAGAAGGGCGCGCGCCTAGTCGGCACCAGGGACGAAGAAGAAATCACCGGCTTCGTGCCCGGCAAATTTGATCGGCGCATATCGCGGCACTTGGTCGATGCCCATGGCCGAGGAGTCGGCCAAGCGCTCGGCGACGGCCCGGTAGACGTGCTGACCTTCGATTATGTCGCTGCTGCCTCTCAGTACCGTCAAGAAGGCGCTGGCGAAAACGGAGTGGGAACCGTCGCCGCCGCTGTCCAGGACCGGCTGCACCCCGCCGGAGGAGAGTACGAGCTGGGCGAGTGCGCCGCGCGTCAGCGTGCCGGAATAACAGGAGTCGGCAACGACCATGACCTGGCGCACCACCATGGCGTTCAGCACGTCGGTGATCTGGATGTTCGAGATCCAGTTGGCCGTGCTGTTCGGCTCGGCATCTACGGGAAGCCAGTGACCGCGATCGTTGACGCGGTCCAGCTCCCCGTGGCCGGCATAGTAGATCAACAGGTTGGTCTCGTCGCCGAGATCCTCCCGAAGCTCGTTCAGCGAAGAGAGAATGGCGTAGCGGTTCGCGTTCTCCAGCACCTTCACCTTGAATCCGTAGCGTTTGCGCAGGAGTTCGGCCACCGCCCTGGCGTCGTTCACCGCCGTCTCGAGATCGGGGAGATGCGCATAATCGTTGTTGCCGATGACGAGGGCGTGAAACTCGCCGAACGGAATGTCGCCGATGCGCATCAGCGCCTTGGGCGCCCTCGCCGGGCCCTTGGCCGCCGCGTCGGGGCGAAGCACGAAGCTCAGGGAGGCCGGCACGCCCGCGCCGTCGATGGCGACGATCCTGACCGGGGTCTCCGGATGCACCACGGGCACCTTCACCTTGAAGAGCCCGTCGGGCCCCGGCTTCCGCTCTTCGTCGTTCACCATGAAGGCGATCAGGCCGCCAGCGGAGCGAACGCGGCCGATGACGAGACGGCTCTCCGTCGCCTTGATCGCCACATTGCCGCCTTCCCCGCCGAGCGTGCGGGCGAGCGGAGGATCGATGATCTCGATCACCGGGCCCGTGGACGCGCTCGCCACCTTCGCCGGCGGTGGCGGGGCGGACGCCGGTTTCGCCTTGAGTGCCCGCGTTTCGCGCCGGAGCGAGGCCACCTCGCCGTCCAGCTCCGCCAAACGCTCGTCGCGCGTGGCGAGCGCCTGCTCCTTTTTCTCGAGGCGGGCTTCAAGTTTCCGGATCTTGGCCTCGTCCGGTTGGCCGAAGGCCTGTTCCTCGGCGAGCCGGGCGCGAATGCGCGCCGCGTCCCGGCGCTGTTTTTCTTCCGCATTGCCGAGTTTCGCCAGTTCGTCCCGGGCCGCCTGGAGGCGCGCCGTCAGCCCGGCCAATTCCTCCTCCGCCGAGCGGGACGAGGCCTGGTGGCGGGCGCTTTCGTCCCGCGACTGGGACTTCGCCCGATCGAGGGCCGAAGCGAGCCGCGTCGCCTTGCCGTTGAGCGCGACCACCCGCTCGCGCATCCGCGCGAGTTCCCGCCGCTTCTTTTCCGCATCCGCCGCCTTGGCCTCGAGCGCCCTTTCCAAGCGGCGCGCCTCCGCGTCGTTGCCTGCCCGCTTGGCCGAGCGGCGCTGGCGTTCGAGCCGAGCCTTCGCCGTTTCCAGCTCGCTCAAGGTGGCGCTCGTGCGACGGTGCTGCGCGCGGTAGAGCTCGCGGGCCCGGTCGAGTTCCGACCGCACGGCGTCGAGTTCCAGGCGCAGCTTGTCGCGTTCGCGCAGCAGCGTGTCGCGCTCCGAGCGCAGCTCCTCCAGTTCCGCCTTGACGTCAGAGGGGACATAGGCAATGCCGGCTTCCGAAAGGCCGGAGGCGCGGCGATACCATTCGACCGCCTTGACCTTATCCCGCGGCACGCCGAGGCCCTTCTCGTAGAGCGCGCCGAGCGAAATCTGCGCCTGTGCGTGGCCCTTCTTGGCGGCCTTCAGATACCAGGCGGCGGCCAGTTCGTATTGCGGCTCGACCCCCAGGCCCTTCTCGTGGATCTCGCCGACGTGGTGTGCGGCGGCCGGATCGCCGTCCTTGGCCAGCGGCAGCCAGATTTTCAGGGACGTCGCATAGTTGGCCCGGTCGTGGGCGGTGTATTCGCCGCCGCGTATTTCGCAGTCCGACGCCGTCGTCCGAACCGCGCGCCTAGCCGTCACGAAGGTCACCCGCCGGCCCAGCCTGCGGACCTTGCCCGGCAGCAGGCAATCGACGATCAGCAGCTCGTCCCCGCTCGCCGCCGCCACCGGCTCGGGCCGCGCGATGGTCGCCGCGAGCAACGCGCCGACGAGCGACCAGAATATGACGTGTCGTGTCCGCATGACCGCCATTTGGATGCCAGAACAGATGCAAGAGAATGCTGTGTCCAGCGGTTGTTAGCAAGCTTGTGGCGGTAATCGGGAAGAAACGCGGCCCAGGCCTCACGCGAGAGCGCGCACCATCTCATGGGCGAAGACCCTGAGCCCCTCGGCTGAACGCGAGAGCGCACGCCATCTCAGGGTCGCTTCAAACGCCGGCTAACTAGCGGTCACCGGCGCGTTCCCCGAACGCGGCACCTCGTAGCCGGCGGCCTCTCTGTCCCAAGTGCTCCCCTTGACGCCCGCGTCCCGCAGCGCCTGCTTGCGGATCTTGCCGCTCGGCGTCCGCTCGATATCGGACACGAACTCGAGAAACCGCGGCACCGCATAGCGCGGCATGCGCGGCACGCACCAATCCAATACGCCGATCGGATCGATCTCCCGCGAACGCGGCACGACGTAGGCCATCACTTCATCCTCGCCGCCGGCCCCTTCGACCTTTATCCCGACGACCGCGCTTTCGAGCACGTCCTCGTGTCCGTTGAGGACCTGTTCGACCTCGTATGCCGAGATGTTCTCGCCGCGCCGGCGAATTCGGTCCTTGATTCGGTCGACGTAAAACAGCTGGCCGTTCTCGTCCAAATAGCCTGCGTCGCCCGAGTGGAACCACAAATTTCGCGAGGCCTTCCACGATTCCTCGGGCATCCGATAATAGCCCGCCATGAAGCCGGACGGGACTTTGGGCCGAACGACGATTTCGCCGATTGCGCCCGGCCCAAGAGGCTCATCGCTGTCGGGATCGGCCACCCGGACTTCATAGAATTCATCGAACGGACGCCCGGCACAGCCGGGGGTCACCGGATCCTTCACGTCGCCCCAAACGCAGATGCCGAATTCCGTCATCCCGTAGCCTTGAAGAATCTTCAAGCCAAATCGCTTTTCAAAGGCGGACCCCCACCTTTCGGCGACGGGAACGGACCAGATCAGGCGCAGGGAATTATCGGCGTCGTCGTCCCGTTCGGGTTGGCGAAAGATGAACTCGGGCATGACACCGACGGCATAGGTCACGGTCGACCCCGTCCGGCGGATGTCGGCGAGCCAGGTGGAGGCGGAAAAGCGCCTGGCGACATGGACGGCGGCGCCCGACAGCAAGGCCGAGTAGAATTGCAGCAGCAACGCCGTGCCATGAAACAGCGGCATGGAGATGTGCATCCGGTCCTTGTCGCAAAGATGCGTGCTTCCCATGGCGCCCAAGGCATAGATGTAGCAAAGCGTGTGCGGCAGCATGACCCCCTTCGACGGCCCGGTTGTGCCGGAGGTGAAGAGGATCAGGCAGACGTCGTGCCGCGTGGTCGAAACGAGATCCGCCGTCTTCGCCTCGACCGCCAGCAACGCGTCGAACGCATGGACGGCCGTTCCCGACAGGCCTTGCCGTGATTCGCCGACGATCACGCTCGATTGGATATTCGCTTCCCCACAAGACAAGGCCTCGAATACGGGCAGGAATTCCTCGTCCAATATGACCATCTTCGGCGTGATCGTGCGCACCTGATGCTCCAGAAACGCGCCTCGGAGATCGATGTTCACCGGAACGAATATCGCGCCGCGTTTGTGCGCCGCGATCATCGACAGCAATATCTCCATGCCGTTATGCAGCATTGCCATGACGCAATCGCCCGGCCCGACGCCGATCTCGGCGAAAGCCGATGCCAGCCGGTTCGTTTGCGCCTCGAACGCCTGAAACGACAGCGTGCCACCATCATCGAAAGTACAAAATACGCGCTCGCCATATTTGGCTGCCTGCGTCGTCATGACGGCGGTCGTCGTCCACCCGCCCATGTCCTGTTCCGGCATTTGGCCTGCCTCCCTATACATGTGACGCGAAAGTTCCATCACCGGTCCCGTGTCAGCGGGCAGCGCTCACGACATATCCGATGCGGGGAAGATGAACGACGATATCGCCGACCCTGTCGTTCGAATGGCGCACCGCTACCGCGCGGGGGCTCAGGCGGTGCAACGCGCCGACGACCGGATCCCGACCGGCGAATTCAGCACGCACTTCCACGATTTCTCCCGCCCTCAAACCCTCCGCGTTTCCCTCTTCCACGTCCGCTTCGACTTCCGGCCGCACTGCCTTCGCGCACTCGAGCGCCTCGTGCGCGCTCATGTCCGAGACGGTCCCGTGACCCAGGGCGCCGATCCGTTCGATCCATTGGCGGACCCGTTCGAAGGGAATCAGGACGTCCGTGCTTGGCTCCCCGCCCGAGCCGAGAAACCAGAGAATGTGCCGACAAGAGATATCGGCGAGGCTGGGCTCTGCGCCCAACAGATAGGGACGTCCGTCCTCCAGCATCTCGGTCAACCACTCCAGCTGTGCGACGAGCTGTTGACGGTATCTCTTGCCGGAGCGACGCATTCGGTCCAAATCCACCGGGACGCCCCACAATGCCGCTCGGTCGGCATGAAACTCCGGACGCCACTTCTCGTGCGCCGTCGCCATCAAATAGCGCCCCCCGTTGAGTGTCAGGTGGGTATCCGCCCAATGCGAAATGATGTCGGCGACGCCCTTGGTTGCGTCGGGAAACAGTGTCGGCATCGGATAGCGACGCTCCAACTCATCGGCGATGCGGCGCGTATCGCAATAGACCTCGGCGCCGATCTGCATCACCGGCGTCCTGCTATATCCGGCGGTAAGGGGCACTAGGTCCGGTTTTGGCGCGATGTCCGGAATAATGACCGAGCGCCATGTCAGGCCCTTCAAGGCGAGTATCGATCTGACTTTTTCCGCGTAGTTGGAGCCATGGTAATGGTGAAGAATGATGTCCAAGGTCTGCCCCTGTATAATTTGATTCGGCCCTTGCGATGCTACCAGATCGACAGCAGGGCAAATACAGCCGGACCTTCGGGGCGACGGAGATGCCCGCCTCTCGGAACGCGGCGTTGGACGCCGAAAAACGTTTCCCCGTTCAGCCGGCCGGCATGTGTTCCCTCATCCAGGCGAGGGAGAGATCGAAGATCCGTTCACGGAGATCGTCGCGGTAGACGTCGTAGTGGCCGGCGCCCGGAATGAGCCACAGTTTCTTGGGCTCGCCCGCCGCCTCGTACATGTCCACGACATCGTCCGCCGGGGTCACCGCGTCGAATTCGGCGGCGATGAAGAGGATGGCGCGCGGCGAGATTCGGCCGACCACCTCGACGGGCCGGAACTCCAGCAGCCTCTCGGCCGTGGCCAGCGAATAGTCGGTGGCGACCTGCCGCTCCATGCCCGGGATGTCGGCGACGATTTCCGCCCGCCGGGCGACGGTCGTGGGATCGCCGACCAGAATGCCGCCCATGGGTCCCATGAGTTCGGAGGGGGCGCCCAAGACCCGCGCCTTGCGGTCGGCCTCGATGCGGGCCAGGAGATCCAGCCACTCGCCCTGGCGCCGGACGCTGCGCATCCAGCGCCGGCCGTCGCCCCAGCCGGCGACGCTGACCGCGCACTTCACGCGCCCATCGATGCCGGCGACCCAGGGCACCATGCCGGCGCCGAAGCTGAATCCCAGCAAGGCCAGGCGGCCGGGGTCGACCAGCGGGTTGGTTTCGAGGAAGGTCAGGGCGTTGCGGATATCGTCCGACTGTTCCAGGGGATAGAGCCGGCCTGGCTCGCCCTCGCTTTCGCCGACGCCGCGATAATCCCAGATCAGCGCCACGTAGCCGAGGTCGGCCAGGCGCCGGGCGATGGTGGGGAACCAGAAATATTCCTTCACCCCGATCATGCCCTGGCACATGACGACGGCCGGCGAGGCGCGTTCCGCCGCCCCCTCGGGTTCGAAGAGAACGCCGGCGATCCGGACCCCGTCGCTGTCGAACGTCACTGCTCGTTCCATTTCACCCCCGCTCCCTGGTCGACCACGCCGGCAGTGTAGAGGAAAGACCCGGCCGCGTTCAGAGCCTCGGCCACACCCGCTCCATGAACCGCGTCATGGCGTCCGTGTTCTCGGCCGGGTCGGCGCTGGAGACGGCGATCACGACCTCGTCGATGCCGGCCTCGCGGTAGGCGCGGAGCGTGTCGGCGAAGTCGTCCTCCGTGCCGGTGAGCGCGGTGTGCTCGGCCGCGGGCGCGCCGGGGACCGTATCGGTGAAGCGCATCGGCAGCGCGATCGAATAGGCGAGCCTCGCCGGGTCCCGGCCCGCCTCCGCCGTCAGCCGGATGATCTCCTCGCGCCCCTCCGCCACTTGGCGCGGCGAGAGTCGAAGCGTGTGCCAGCCGTCGCCAAAGCGCGCCACCCGGCGCCTGGCGGCCGCGCTGGAGCCGCCGATCAGGATCGGCGGATAGGGTCGTTGCAGGGGCTTAGGTGAAAACTTCAGGCCACCGAAGTCGTAGAACTCGCCGGAGAACGCCGGCGTCTCTTGCGTCCACAAGGCCTGAAGCGCGCCCAGGATCTCGTCCGCGCGACGGCCCCGGGTGGCGAAGTCGACGCCGAGGTTGCGGAATTCATCGGCCGTCACCGCGACGCCGACACCCAGCTCCACCCGGCCAGCCGACAGCTGGTCGAGCGTGGCGATCATCTTCGCCAGCCGTGCCGGCTCGTGCCAGGGGAGCACCAGGACCGAGGTTCCGAGCCGGACCCTCTCCGTCGAACAGGCGATCGCGGTCAGCACCGTCAACGCGTCGTGATAGGGCTTGTCGCCCAGCCGCTCGGCCACGTAGCTGGCGTGATAGAGATGCTCGCGGACCCAGACGCTCGCGAAGCCCAGCCGTTCCGCCGCGACGGCGAGCGCCGCCAGCTCGTTGGGGTCCTCAACGCCCTGGTTGTTCGGAATTCCGAAGCCTGCCTGCATGATCCGATCCTTTCGGGAAATCCGTTGCCGCTCTCCCTCATTCTGGCATGCCGGCGCGCTCCTCGAGAACGCCATCGACCGATGCCGGCCGACGACGCCCGGGCCGGAACCGATCTGGCCAAGCGGCGCGGCGCGCGCTATAGCAGGGTCCGATTTGCGCCGGGCCGTTCCGCCGCGGCCGCCCCCTGATCCCGAGGTACGCCGCCCATGTCCGAGGAACGCAACGCCAAGCTCGCCAGCGTAGAGGCGATCCAGGAGGGGCTCGCGGGAAACGACTACATCGCCTCGCGACGCATCGCCACCACCGTCTTCGTCGCCGCCCAGCTGGTCAAGCCGGTGCTGGTCGAGGGTCCGGCCGGCGTCGGCAAGACGGAGCTGGCGCTGACCACGGCGCGTTGGCTGGACCTGCCCTTGATTCGCATGCAGTGTTACGAGGGCCTCGACGAGGCCAAGGCCCTCTACGAGTGGAAATACGGCAAGCAGCTACTCTACACTCAGATCCTGAAGGAGAAACTGGGCGACGTCATCGCCGGCACAGTGGGGTTGGAGGCCGCCGTCGACCGGCTGCGCGACCAGGCCGACGTCTTCTATTCGGAAGATTTCCTCGAGCCCCGGCCACTGTTGAAGGCGCTGCGTCAGCCCGAGGGCGCCGTGCTGCTGATCGACGAGGTCGACAAGTCGGACGAGGAGTTCGAGGCTTTTCTGCTCGAAATCCTCTCCGACTACCAGGTCTCGATCCCCGAGATCGGCACGGTCGAGGCGACCGTGCCGCCGATGGTCTTCCTCACCTCCAATAACACCCGCGAGATGAGCGACGCCTTGAAGCGGCGCTGTCTGCACCTCTTCATCCCCTTCCCCGATGCCCGCACCGAGGAGCGCATCGTCGCCCGGCGCCTGCCCGATATCCCGGAACGGCTGAACCGCCAGCTGGTGCACTTCATCCAGTCGCTGCGCCGGGCCGACCTCAAGAAGCTGCCGAGCCTGGCCGAAACGCTCGACTGGGCCCGCGTGCTGATGTTGCTGAACGCCGACCAGCTGGAGGTCGAGATGGTGCGCGACACCTTGAACGTCCTGCTGAAGTTCGAGGTCGACATCGAGCAGACGCAAGGAAGCGTGGTCGAGATGACCCGAAAGGCCGAGCGCGAGACCGAGGGCAGGCCCACTCGTGCGGCCAACGCTTGAACGTTTCATCCGGGCGCTTCGCGTCTCGGACGTGCCGGTCTCGGTGCGCGAGGGGTTGGAAGCCCACGAGGTCTGCGATCTCGTCGGATTTTCCGACCGGGAGATACTGAAGCACGCGCTCACCGCCACCGTCGCCAAGACCGAGGACGAGAAGGAACGCTTCGAAGAGTGCTTCGAACGCTTCTTCGACCGTGACGAATTGGATCCCTCGGCGCTCGAGGCCTTTGGGGACGGGGGCGTGCCGGGCGAAACCGCGATGGGCGAGCCGGCGCCGATGCCCTCGCTGCCCTTGGCCGACATGCTGCTGGCGGGGGACGGCCAGGCAATCGCCCAGACCATGGAGGCCGCCGCCAACCAGGTCGGTGTCAGCGAGGTCCGCTTCATCACCCAACGCGGCATCATGGCCAGGCGGATGCTGGACGAAATGGGTCTCCGCGATCTCGAGCGGATGATCTGGGAACTGCGCCGGCGGGGCGGGGAGGGCGACCTCGCCCGCGCCGAGGCGCTGGACGCGGGGCGGAGCTACCTGCTGGACGAGGCGCGCGACCTGGTCGCCCGCCAGGTGGAGCTTTTCGCCCGGCCCAACGCCGAGCGCCTCCGCGAGGAATTTCTGGCCGAGGCGCGGCTCTCCAGCCTGGAAGCGCGCGACCTCGACCGCATGCAGCGCCTGGTGCGCCGCATCGCCAAGCGGTTGGCGGCCAAGCACACGCGCCGCCGCCGCCGGGCCCGGCGCGGACGGCTCGACGTGCGCCGCACCATCCGCCGCAACATCGGCCACGACGGCGTGCCCTTCGACCTCGTCTGGCGCCACAAGCGGATCGACCGGCCGCGCGTGGTGGCGATCTGCGACGTCTCCCGCTCCGTCAGCGCCGCCGCCCGTTTCCTGCTGCTGTTCCTCTACAGCCTCAACGAGGTCCTCGCCGAGGTCCGCGCCTTCGCCTTCTCCGATCGCCTGGCCGAGGTCAGCCAGACCCTCGACGAGACCGAGGCCGCCGCCGCCATCGATCTGGTGCTGGAGAAGATCGGTTTCCGCCCGACCGATTATGGCCGGATGCTGGAGGATTTCGACGAGGGTTTCCTGGATGCCGTCGACCGGCGCACCACGGTGATCATCCTGGGCGACGGCCGCTCCAACAACACGGAACCCCGCCAGGACCTGCTGGAAAAGATCTACCGCCGGGCCAAGCGGGTCATCTGGCTGAACCCGGAACCCAAATCTTTCTGGGGCACCGGCGACAGCGAAATGCCCTGCTACGTCCCCTACTGCCACCTGGCCCAGGTCTGCAACACGGTGAAGCACTTGGAACGGGTCGTCGACGATCTGCTGCTGCTGGCGGCGCGCGGGGCGTGAGGGCGGAAAGGTGCCGTCACTCGAAGATGGTGGTGGGATCGCGAGCGCCGTGGAGAAAACGAACAATCTCGTCATCGCCATCGAGCAATCGGTAATAGACGACGTAGTTAGCGACCGGCATACGACGGAGCCCCGGATCCAATTCGGGGCATGATCGACCGCTTTCGGGAAATGTCGCCAAGATCGATTGGCAGACGTCGACGAGACGTCGAATGAGACGCGCCGCGGCGTCCGGATTGTCCGCGGCGATGAAGTTCCAAATGTCGTCGAGGTCGGATTCGGCTTCTTCCGTAAGCCGAACCGCCGTTATGTCTCATCGCGCGATGCGCCCAGCCTTGCACGCCCGCGTCGTATGACCTCGTCGGCATAGGCACGATCGAAGACCCGGCCCGCCTTGCCCTTGGAACTCGCGATCCCCTTGTCGATCTCGTGCCGCATGTCACTCAGGCGTTCGCGATACTCCGCCCTGAGCGCATGACAAGCCTCCGGTGTCGCCTCCGGGTTCCTGGCCATGAAGTTGTCGAAGAGTTCCCGTTCGAGTTCATCGCCCGCATGCCGGCGCTGTTCCTCGCGAATGAGCGCGCGCATGAACTCGCTCGGATTGCCGTAGGCGCCATCCGCCACCCGCTCCTGCACGTAGCGCTTCAACTCCTCCGGCAGCGAGAGGTTCATCGTGGCGGTTGGCATGGGGACACTCCTCGACTATGGCGACAATGTAGCATTGCCGGCCGAGTTGACAAAGATTGTCAATGCTATTGGCCCGCCGGGCCGGCTCACGCGCAACCCGGATCGTCCGCGGCCCAGCGTTGGAAGGTGGCGGGGGCATCCATGCTCAGGCGCTCGCGCGCTTGGTCCCAAAGCGCGGCCCACTCGGCGACGTCGGTGAGCGCGGTTTCCGGCTCGACGCGGCTGCGGGCGACGAAGCCCGGGAACCAGGGCCGGCCGGTCGGCTCGCCGATCGGGTTGTAGCGAAAATCGAGGCTCCAGCGGATCTCGTCGCTCATGTTCGGCAGCGAGGCGTGCATGGTGAGCTTGTTCAGCAACAAGAGGTCGCCCGCCTTCATCTCCAAGGGCCGCCGTTCCTCGCCGACCAGGCGGTCGGGAATCGCCGGCGAGCGGTCGCTGGCCCGTTCGTCGCGGCAGTGGAGGGCCAGACCGCGCCGGTGGCTCGAAGGCGCCACCAGCAGGCAGCCGTTCGCAATCGTCGCCTCGGTGACGGCGATGAACACCGTCAGCATGTGGGTCTCGTCGGCTTCCGGCACCACGGCGCCCTGGTCCTGGTGCCAGACCGTGGTGGCGATCTCGTTGTTGAGGCGTTCGTGGCCCTCGAAACAGCGGGCCGGCGGCTTGATGCGGACATGCTGGGTCGGATTCGAATAGATCTCCGCCCCGATGACCGCCTCGACCAGGTCCAGCAGGCGGGGATGGCGCATCAGGGCGAAGACGGCGGGACCGCAATGCATCGGCGTCTCGGGCCCAATCCCGCGCTGGGGCAGGGTGATGTCGAGATACTTGTTGAGCTCGGCGCCACTCTCGGCGACGAGGCGGGCGACCCGCTCGCCGAAGGGCAGCGACTCCCGTCGTTCGGCGATCAGGCCGCGCGCCAGCAGATCCTCGCTCGCCGCGTCCAGCACCCCCTCGTACTCGGCACGAAGCGCGGCGAAGTCGGCTTCCGCATCGAAGAACCCCGGCAGCAACAGATAACCGTCGCGATCGAAGTCCGTTTTCGCCTCGAGATCGATCATGCTGTCAGATCCTTTCCAGTTCGGGTGCGATTTCATGCATGCGCGCCAAGTGTTCGGCCCCCTCGAGGCCACCCCCCAGCGTGCGGATGCAGAGATGCGTCAGGCCCAGATCGCGCCAGCCGGCGACTCGGGCTTGCCATTCATGCTCGCGCGGGCCGACCACGGCGACGCCGGCCTCGGTGCCGATTTCCGCCGGATCGCGCCCGGCGGCGGCGGCATGGCCGTGAATGTCGTCGCGCAGGCCCGGGAACTCCTCGGGCGAGCAGAGGTTGAACCAGCCATCCGCCTGGCGGCCGATGCGTTCGCGGATTCGCTTCCCGGGCAAGCTGCTAGCGCCGATCCAGAGCGGGATCGGCCGTTGCACCGGCAGGGGATTGATCCCGGCGCCCGCGACGTGATCGAAGCGCCCCGCGAAATCGACCGTCTCTTCGGTCCAGAGCCGGCGTAGCAGCTCCAGCTGTTCTTCCGCCCGCGCGCCCCGAGTGGCGAAGTCGATGCCGAGGGCGGCAAATTCGCCTGCGTCCTTGCCGACGCCGATGCCGAGCCGGAGACGCCCGCCCGAAAGCCGGTCGATGGTCGCGGCCTGCTTGGCCACCAGCACGGTCTGGCGGGCCGGCAGGATGAGGACCGAAGGCACCAGCTCGATTGTCTCGGTGACGCCGGCGATCATCGCCATCAAGGTCAGTGGTTCGTGCAGCGCGCCGCTCCCCGCCCGGATGATCTGTTCCGGGACGCGCAGGTGGGTGAAGCCCAAATCCTCCGCCGCGCGGGCGAAGTCCTTGAGGCCCTGGATGTCGTCGCCCAGTTCACGGACGGGAAGCGAAATGCCGATGCGCATGGATGTGTTTCTCCGTTGTCGGAAGTTCGAGGCAATCGCTGTGAATGACGATTTCCCGGCCGGCCCGCTCCCCCGGCTGGGCATTCCTTACGTTCGGCGCCAGTCTACCAGACCTCGCCATAAGGGCGGATTTCAACGTCGAAGGACCAGGGGGAGCGGTCCTGATGGACGACGTGGAAGATCTCGTCGGCGATCGCGGACGGCTTGGCGAAGAACTCGTCGGGCTCGTCGGGGGCCAGCAGGGGGCGGGTGCGTGGCTGGTCGATCAGCGCGTCGATGGTGACGTAGGCGACATGCACGCCCTTTTGTCCCAGGTCGCGGGCGAGCGACTGGCAGAGGATGCGCTGCGCCGCCTTGGTCGGGGCGAAAATCGGCGTGTGTTTCTTGCCCCGGTGAGCCGCGGTGTTGCCGGTGGCGACGATGGCGCCCCGCCCCGCCGCGATCATCGCCGGGGCCACGGCCCGCGCGATGTAGAATAGCGCGGTCGTGTTGATCTGGAAGTTACGTTCCAAGAGCTCCGGGTCGACTTCCATGAAGGTGACCCAGCCGCCACCGACGGCGTTGTGGATGACGACTTCGATGTCGTCCATCTCCTCGGCTATGGCCGCCAGCATCGCCCTCAGCGCGTCGAGGTCGCTCACGTCGCACGGATAGGCCCTGGCGCCCGGCAGCTCCGCCGCCAGCGCCTCCAGCCGTTCCGCGTTCCGCGCGTTCATCGCCACCCGGTAGCCGTCGCGCGCGAAGCGCCGGGCCACCGAGGCCCCCGTTCCGCCGCCCACGCCCGTCACCAGACAAACCGGACCCGTTCCTTCGCCCGCGGCCATCGTCTCGCCTCCCGTCGCGTATTTTGCCCGGGCCCAATCTAGCCCGGGCGGCCGCGGTCGTCCCAGACGGGCCGTCGGGATCGGGGTGGGGGAGAGGGTGGCCCGGCGATTCCAACTTAACCTGGAAGGATTCAGAGCCGCGTCACCGAGACCCTGATCGAGCCGGCGTTGTTGGCGTACATGGTTCTCAGATCGTTGGGGAAAGCATGGAGTTCGCCCTCGTCCGATGCCCGGAAGGTCGCGCCGGTCCCTATGCGGAAGAATTCGTCCTCGTCGTCGCCGAGAGAGCCGATCAACTCGAACCAGTTGGCTTTCGGCACGCGACGACGCCATTCCAGGAGTTCCACGAATTCTTCCTTGTACCAGGGCAGGTCCTCGCTCCTCCAACTCTCTGGTCCGCATTCGATGCCGCCGTCCTTCCATTTCGCGCCGGCCACCGGCTCGATGCGGTATCGTTTGCCCGCCTCGAGGCGAATCCCGGACCAGGAGTACTGTTCTCCGGCGCGCGCCGTGAAGGTCGCGGACTCTCCCTTGGCCAGCACCTTGCCCCTGGCGGTCGGATGAAATCGATCGGCCGGATATACGATCCGCTTGTCGTTCTGGATCGGGTCCAGGTTTTCGCCGAGGGGGGCGGTCCGGCTCGTGGCGCCGACCCCCGAGATGTCTTGGGGCTTGATCGGCAAGCCCGCGTTCTTCGCCCTTTGGAGCATCCATTTCAGGGAGATGTTGGACAGGCTGGTGTTGCCGTTGCCCCCGCCGACGTCGCTGTGAACCCCCCGGAACCAGAGTTCCTCGACATTCGGACGATCGTTTGGCCGGTTCTGACGCGTCACTCTGAAGGTCTGGCGCCGTTCGTCGAGCGCCATGGCGTGACAGCACTTCGCGACGAGGGGCGGCGTGGCCAGATCGTAGCCCGGATTGATGTCCTGGAATTTGAGCACGAAGTTGATCGGAACGCCGAAGGAGCCAACCACGTCCCAGAGCCCCAGAAAGCGGATCTCGGGCACCTCTTCACCGGCGACACCCACCTCTTCGATCACGTTGGCGAAATGGACCGCGAGAGCGGCGCCGCGGCTGAAGCCGATCTCGCGGCGGCCCCGGCCCCAGTGGCCCTCGAGTCTTTCATACATTTCCTCTATGCGGGATTTGCCGCCGGCGCCAAAAACCCCGCCGAGTACCCGTCCGAGGGTGCCGAATTTTGTACCGACACCCTCCACATACTCGACCTTCTCGCCGTTCGCCTGGTAAAGATTCCGGAACTTGACGACGTTGGTGTCCGCCGTCGTTCCTGGCTCATCTTCGTTCCATGTGCCGTCGAATGCGTAGAGCACCATCGTCTTCTCCCCCTCGTCGTGGTTCCGGGCCGCCGCTCGCCGTTTAATGGTAACGTCATGTTACTGCTCGGACAACAGTTGGTTTTCGCCGCCCTCGGTGGGCCGCGACGGGGCCTCGTCGACGGGCCCATCCAGGTCAAAATCTTGCCTAAAGGGCCCCCGATCCTTCATGATCGGTCGCTCGATGAAAACGCGGAGCGGACGATCCGTCAAACGGGTGAACGCCAGGCATGCGGTTGGGCAGGGGATCGAAACGGGAGGTCGGCATTGCGCAGGGGCGCGAGGTCCGGATCGCCGCCGCGCGGCTGCGCGCCAATCTGGTGCCGAGTACCCGGGAGGCGGGCGGCGATGGGTCGGAGCGTGCCGATTACGACGGCCTCGGCGCCGAACTGTCGCGTATTCGCCGGGAAAAAGGTCTCGAGCTGGAGGATGTTTCCCGCGCGCTGCACATCCAGATCCATTATCTGACGGCGATCGAGGCTGGCCGCTTCGACCAGCTGCCGGGGGACGCCTATGCCCGGGGCTTCCTGCGCGCCTATGCCGATCACCTCGACCTCGACGCCCGGCGCGCCCTGAAGATGTTCACCGAGGAATCCAATCCCACCTCGCCGCCCAGACCCGCGAGCCTGCCGCAACCGGTGGACGATTCGCACCGCCCACCGGCGAAGTTGATCATGCTTTCGCTACTGTCCGCCGCCCTGGTGATCGGGGTCTGGTGGTTGACTTCCGAGCCGGCCTCGGCGCCCGAGGAGGTGCCTCCGCCGCCAGACCACCTCTCGGCCTTGCTGGCCCCGCCGCTCGAGGAGACGCTCGCCGGTCCGGGACCGGCGCCGGGCGCGAACGAGGACCAAGCGCCGACGTTGCTTCCGCCGCCCGCCGCGCCGGAACTGGCGGCGCCCGTGGTGGCGAACGCACTGGCGGTAGAACGCGAAGCCTCGCGCGATGCGATCCTGCTGGCCGGCAACGTGCCCTCGGAAGGCGACGCGGCGGATCCGGCCGAAGCGGATGCGCCGACACCCGCCCGCCCGCCGATCCCGATCCCGCGCCCCGACATCGCCGCCCTGATGGCGCACGCGCCGGCGCGGGACCCCGTGGTGCCGGCGCCCCCACCTCTGGCCGAGGCCGACGCCGGGGAGGCGACGGCCGGGCGTTTCGGCGTCGCGCCGAACGAGGCCCGGGTAGTGCTGAAGGCGCGGGCGGATTCCTGGATCCTGGTGCAGGATGGGGCGGGAAAACTGCTGCTGACCCGGATCCTGAATGCCGGAGAGAGCTATTACGCGCCGGACCGCCCGGGACTGATCCTGACCACCGGCAACCTGGGCGGCCTGGAGATCGTCGTCGACGGCGCTTCCCTCGGCCCGATCGGCGATCGAGGCGAGGTCCGCCGCAATCTGCCGCTCGACGCCGCGCGCCTCCTCACCATTGCGGAAAGGCGCCAGTGAGGACGGACCAACGAAGGGAAAGCGGATGACGGTCGGGAACGAAAAGTCGGCGAGCGCGTGGACCGTGATCCCTTCCCGCCCGGAGGCGCGGAACGCCATGGACCGCGGGAGCGCGGAGGCGCTTTACCAGGACTTCCTCGAATCCGAGCGTGACGAGAGCGCTTCCTTAGCCGTCTTCTGGGGTGCGGGCGGCGCCTTCCGCGACCGCCATGGCCGCCATGGCGACTTCGGGGATATCTAGTGTTCGCCGCCAATAATGGCGGCGGCGCGGACTTCCAATAGTGAGCCCTGGCAGCCATGCGTATCGGCATCATCGGCGGCAGTATCGGCGGCCTGGCGGCGGCGCGAGAACTGGCGGCGCTCGGCGCCGAAGTCCGGATCTTCGAACGTTCGCCCGGCGTGCTGCGCGATCGCGGCGCCGGCATCGGCCTCGACCCGGCGGCGCTCGCGCATCTGCTGGAGCACGATCTGCTCGACGGCTATCTCGCCAAGGACTGGCACGATTACATGGCCGGCGACGACAGGATTCTGTGGCGGGCGCCGGGCGCCATGGCGACGACCTGTTGGGATGTGCTCTATCGCGGTCTCAGGGCGGCTGTCGCGAATGCGAGTTACGAAGGCGGGATCAGCCTCGTCGACCTGGCGGCGGGCGGCGAGACCACGTTGGCCATGCTCTCCGACGGCCGCGAGGAGCGTTTCGACCTGCTGGTCTGCGCCGACGGGGTCGATTCCCAGGCGCGCCGGATCCTCTACCCCGGGGTGGCACCGGATTTCGCCGGCTACGTCGCGGTCCGGGGCCTGATCGACGAGGCCGACGTGCCGGTGGACGCGCTGGGCGACGTCTGGGAGAGCTACCAGGGCGACCTCGTCCGTTATCTGGTGCCGGGCGGGCACGTCATCATGTACATGGTGCCGGGCCCGGGCCGCGAGGGCCTGGCGCCGGGCAAGCGGCGGCTCAACTGGGTCTGGTATGTCAACATGACGGCGGCGGAGCTGGCGGCGGAGCAGACCGACCGCCACGGCGAGACGCGGCGGCTGTCGATCCCGCCTAGCATGCTGGCGCCCGCGATGTGGGCCGGCCACCTCGCGCGGGCCAGGGGGCTGTTTTCCGGCGCCTTCATGACCGTCCTGGAGGCGACGCGAGCGCCCTTCCAGCGGGTCATCCACGCCTTCATGGCGCCCCGCCTCACGGCACCGGGTCTGGCGCTGATCGGCGATGCCGCCCACCTCTGCCGCCCGCATGTGGGGTCCGGCTCGTCGCTCGCGATCATGGACGCCGTGGCGCTCGCCCGCGCCGTGGCCGCCAACGGCGACGATGTCGGGGCGGCACTCGCGGACTTCGAGGCCGAGCGTCTGCCGGCGGTGTCCGCCATGGTCGCGCTGTCGATCCGCATGGGCGAGGCGCACCAGGGCCGGGAGATCGACTGGGCCACCCGGGACAAGGGATGGATCGAGGGCTGGTGGGGCGCCATGATGGCCGGCGACAGGATCTATTTCGACGCGGGCAAGGGCGAGGAGAAATGATGAAATTCGGCGGCATGGTCGCGACCAAGATCGACGACTGGCAGATTTTCCCGGAGCTGGAGGCACTCGGCTACGACCATGGCTGGGTGCCGGACAGCCAGATGATCTGGTCCGACGCCTACGCCACCCTGGCGCTCGCCGCCTGGCACACTTCGACCATCCGCCTCGGTACCGGCGTCGCCATCGCCGGGACCCGCTCGGCCCCGGTGACCGCCCATTCGATCGCCTCGATCAACCGGCTGGCGCCGGGCCGGGTCTTCCTCGGCACCGGCACCGGCCACACGGCGATGCGGGTGATGGGCGCCCGGCCGATGAAGGCGGCGGCCTTTCGCGACTATCTCCGCGTCGTGCGCGGTCTGCTGGCGGGCGAGGAGGTCGACTACGCTCTGGACGAGGGTGAAGCCCAGCCGATCCGCTTCCTCGACCGTGAACTCGCCTGCATCGACGTCGAGCGGCCGGTCCCGATCTATGTCGGCGCCAACGGACCCAAGGCCTTGAAGGCCGCGGGCGCCTACGGCGACGGGCGGATCTGCGCCGGCAACGAGCCCCTGGGCGTGCTGGCCCGCAACCTGGACATGGCTCGCGCCGGCGCGGCGGAGGTCGGCCGCGAGTGGCCGGAGGACTATCACGTCGCCACCCTCACGTTTGCCTGTGTGCTGCGCCCGGGCGAGGACTTGGGCAGCGACCGGGTAATCGACGAGACCGCGTCGGCCGTCATCTCGACCCTGCATTACTGGCACGCCCTCTATTCGGAATGGGGCCGGGACGATTTCGTGCCGGACCGCGTCGGCGACCTCTGGCAAGACTACAAGGCCTATGTCGCGGCCGAGATGCCGGAAGAGCGCCGCCACCAGCTGCTGCACCGGGGCCACTGCGCCTTTTGCCCGCCGGAAGAACGCCGCTTCGTCACGCCCGAGCTGATCCGCGTCGCCGGCGGCCTCGTCGGCACGGCCGACCAGATCCTCGAACGCCTCGACCAGCTGGCCAATGCGGGCCTGCGCGAAGTCACCCTGCTACCACCCCGAGCGGCGATGCGTGACAACTTCCGCGACTTCGCCGAGCAGATCATCCGGCCACACCGGCGGGCGGCGTAAGGCGGCGGGGCGGTCTCTTGCTCCAGGCGCTCTTTACGCCCCCCAGGCTCGTCCTCTATGCCGTACTGCTGTCGCCGGTCACGGCCTACCTCGTCCTCGCCCTGGCCTGGCCGTCGTCCAATGCGGAAATTCCGAGCGACTCTCTTCTCGGCTTTGCGGGGCACCTCTACTTCAGCGTCGCGCTCGCTTCGATCCTGTCGTTCGTCGCCCCTTTTTATCAACCCCTGGTCGCCCTGGGTCATGTCGCCCTGTTCGCGGCGCTTTACGTGACGTTCAAGCATCTCGGAGAATGGCGCCGCGCCCTCGCGGTCTTGGTGATCGCCACGGCGTGGAACATCTATGCCGGCTGGGTGATGGGGAACTACGTCGGCACGGGCTGAGCCAGGCGCGCGCGGTCTCGGCTGTGACAGAATGGGCTTCCCAATCCCCGACCAGGAGGCCCCCCGATGTCATCGCCCGAGACTTACGAGGTATTTGCCATCCGCTTCTGCCAGCGCGGCGGGCGCGATAGGACCGAGACGTTCCTGACCCATGCCTGGAGCGACAAGAGCCACGACTTCTCCGCCGACGTCGCCTATTACGTCAGGCTGATCCGGAACGAGAACCGCACGGTGCTGGTCGACACCGGCTTCGATCTGGCCGAGGTAGAACGGCGCAAGGCCCATTCGGGCGGGCGCTGGCAGCCCGACTATGCCCGCAGCCCCGCCGACGGCATCGCCATGCTGGGCGTCAATGCGCACGAGATCACCGACGTCATCGTCAGCCACCTGCACTTCGACCACGCCGGCACCACCGATGCCTTCCCGAAGGCTACCTTCCACCTGCAGGAGGCGGAGATGGCCTATGCCACGGGGCGCCACATGAACCGGCCGAGCTTCCGGGGCGCCTATTCGGTCGAGCACATGGTGGAGATCATCCGCCGGCTCTACGAGGGCCGGGTGCGCTTCGTGGCGGGCGACGCCGAGTTCGCGCCGGGGATCGAGTTGTTCCTGATCGGCGGCCACACGATGGGCATCCGGCGGTCCGCGTGCTCACAAAGCGCGGCTGGGTGATGCTGGCGAGCGACGCCAGCCACTTCTACGACAACGTGCTGGGCATGGCGCCCTACCCCATCGTTTTCAGCGTCGGCGACATGTTGGATGGCTTCGAGAAACTGCTTCGCCTGGCGGAAACGCGCCGTCACGTGATCCCGGGACACGACCCCCTGGTGATGGCGCATTACCCGGCGCCCACCCCCGAACTGGAGGGCGCCGTCGTCCGGCTGGACCTGGCCCCGGCCGATTGAGCGCGCCTCGCGTCGGGGCGAGGGGCGTTTTCGGATTTGCCTTTTCCTGTCCCAGCCCTTATGTGAAAGCTGTCAGCGTGATCGAATACGCGGCGTATCGGACTTCGTCATGAAGACACGGCCGTTTTACACCTCGGAACTCGGAAAGCTGAAACCCGCCGGCGCATGTCGCGCCGTCGGTTGAAGACCCTATGAAGGATATGACGAATGACGAACGGAACCGTGAAATGGTTCGACGCCACGAAGGGCTACGGCTTCATCGCGCCGGATGACGGCGGCAAGGATGCCTTCGTGCACATTTCCGCGCTGGAACGCTCGGGCATCACCGGGCTCGCCGAGGGCCAGAAGGTGGAGTTCGACCTCCAGCCGGGCCGCAACGGCAAGACGGCGGCGGAAAACCTCCGTCTGGTAGACTAAGCGCGCGATATCGCGAGGAAAGGACCCGCCGTCGGCGGGTCTTTTTTTTAGGCTCAATTCGTGAAACGTATGCATTTGTGATAGTAATGCCCGGAACGTCAGGAGGTTGGGTCATGGACGGCAAGGGTTTCCAGGTGTGGCTTTCGGCGGCGCGCGGGCTGACGCGCGTGCAGCGGCACGAGGCGCTCGCGGTGCTGTCGGGCCGGAGCGAAGGCGAGGCATCGAAGGCCGCGATCGAGCTTGGTGTGGACGAGGCCCGGCGCTGTCCGCACTGCGCGAGCGAAGGGGCGGTTTCGCGCGGTATGGCGCGGGGTCTGCGGCGCTACCAGTGCAAGGGCTGCGGCAGGACCTTCAACGCGCTGACCGGTACGCCGCTGTCGGGCCTGCACCACAAGGAACGCTGGCTGTCGTTCGGGGCGTCGCTGGCGGAGGGGGAGACGGTGAAGGCCTCGGCGGCGCGCTGCGACGTGGCGGTGAGCACGGCGTTCCGCTGGCGTCACCGGTTTCTGGCGGCGGCGCGGAGCGATTCGGAGGTGCTCAAGGGGATCGTGGAAGCGGACGAGACCTACGTCCTGGAGAGCCGGAAGGGCGCGCGCGGGCTGGGACGCAAGGCACGGCGGCGGGGCGGCAAGGCGAAGAAGCGCGGCCTCTCGCGCGAGCAGGTGCCGGTTCTCATGGCGGCGGACCGGAGCGGGACGACGGTGAGCGCGGTGCTGCCCAGGGTCGACGCGGCGGCGCTCACGGCTGCTCTCGACCCGGTGGTCGCGAAGGACGCCCTGCTGGTCTCCGACGGTGGCGCGAGCTATCCACCTTGCGCCGCCGCGCTCGGGGTGAGCCACGAAGCACTCAACCGCTCGATGGGGGAACGGGTTCGGGGCGATCTGCATGTGCAGACGGTGAACAGCCGCCACAGCCGGTTGAAGGACTTGCTGCGTCCCCGCCGCGGCATCGCCACCCGCTATCTGGACAACTACCTGAGCTGGTTCCAGCTGGTTCCCTCGTCGGCCTCGCCCCCGGCGCCAATGACCGAGCCTGCCTCGCCGCCGCCGTAACAAGGTGACGCATACAATTCACGAATTGAGCCTTTTTTTTAGTCATCTTGTAAAAAGTCCATCGGCTTCGCCTCGGTGTACTTTTCACCAATCCGAATAGGCCAACTCCGCCCTCGAGGCGGCTCGGCGGGCGGTATTGAAGCTCTTTTGCGTCGTCAACCGCGGGCGTCGCCCACGGGTGACGACGCCGGGTTTGCGGGCTTTTGGGTCTATCCGGCCCGAAAGCCCGCAAATCGAGAACAACTTGGAAATTCGGCGCCAGGCCGCCCCAAGGCGCCTTTCCGCAGTTGTGAAAAAGTACACGTGACGCAAAGCGAGGGACTTTTCCACAGTCTACTTTTTGAGCGGATCGAGTTTGCTTCGAATTGTCCCGGCGAGCCGACGCCGCTCAGATGGTGCGGAGCGGGCCGAGCAGCGAGAGAAGTGACGCCGCCGAGGGCGCCCGGTCGTGGCGGTGCTGCAGGACATACATCAGAACCCTCAGCTTCACGGCGAAGGGAAAGGCCTTGGCGTGCAGGTGCGAGGGCAGGTTCTGGAAGCTGCCGGCGGTCGCGACGCGTTCCTTGAAGTCGGACTGATATTCGCCCATCGATGCATCCATATTCGCCGCGAGACCGTCGGCGTCGCCATGGGCGCCGAGCACGTCATGAACGTTCGCGGCCTGATCGCGCACATAGCGGCTCAAGGTGCACTGCGACCCGTCGCGATAGTCGGCGAAATCCCCGCCGTATCTGAGCAGCCATTCGACGAAACCGTCGATGTCGTCGACCGAGGGGCATTTCGCGCTGTCGACGGATTTTTTCTTGCGCCAGAACATCGGACCGCTCCTTCACCGTGTTGTCAGGACCTATCGAGGCGAAGTCCGAGGTCAAATGAACAGATTGGCCACGAAGGCCGCGCCCGGACGTGTCTGGGGCCATCTTGAACCAATCCCGGCGATTGGCCAGGGGTTTCTCGGCGCCGGCGGACAATTCCGTCAGCCGCGGGCGAGCGCGTAGATCTGGTTGCCCTGGCTGGGAAGCGGCGGCAGCTCGTCCCAGTTCTCGCCGCCGTCGGGGCTGGCGAAGATCTGCCCGCCGTTGGTGGCGGCGGCCATCTTCTCCGGGCGCCGTTCGTCGAAGGCGAGGGCGAACAGCGTGTTCTCCGGCCTGACGCCCATGTCGACCCGCCGCCAACTGTCGCCGCCATCAATGCTGGCGAGCAGCAGGCCCACGTCGCTTTGGAAGTTGCCACCCGCCGCGACCCACAGGCAGCGCGGATTGCCGGGCACTTCGGCGATGTCGCGGCAATAGATCTGGCCCTTCTCGTTGGAGGGCTCCAGCGGCATCAGGCGCCAATGGTCGCCGCCGTCGGCGCTATGGAACATCCCGGCGCGGCCGATGGCGATGACCTTGCCGGGGTGCCAGCGGCTGACCAGCACGCCGTGCATGTCGACCGGGTCGTCGTTCAGATACTGTCCTTCGGAGAGGTTTTCCCAGCTCTGGCCACCGTCGGTGGAGCGGAGCGTGCCGCCGACCTCGATCGCGGCATAGAGCAGGTCTGGATCGCTCGGGCTCGCATCCATCATCAGCACGCGCTTGGCCGGGTTGGAGCCGGGCGCGGTGGTGATGTCGGGAAAGCGGACATGGACCGGCAGACGCCGCCAGCTCGCGCCGCCGTCGTCGCTGCGGTGGATCGCGGCATTCTCATAGCCGATGAGAATGGTCTCGGGATCGCGCGGGTGGAACAGCACCGACCAGACCGGCAGGCCGTGGTCGGGAACGGGCACGCGCTCCCAGCTCTCGCCGTGATCGACGCTCAGATAGGGTCCTTCTTGCGTTCCCGCATAGATCACCTCGGGCCGCGTCGGGTGCACCGCCAGCGCCCGGATCGCCGGCGCCGCCGGCAGGCCCTGGCTCAGCTCCTCCCAATCATCGGCGCCCTCGGCCAGGCGAAAGAGGCCGTTGTCGACGACCCGTCCCGGCGCGGTCTCCCCCGCCAGGCCCGCATAGACATGGAAACCGTTACCGTTGCCGCGCGACATGACTTTTCTCCCCTGCCGTCATGATCGGATAGGAGAATGATGACGCGTCGGCGGCGATGCGGCAAGTCTCGCGTCGCCGCGTCCTCAACCACGGCGCCCGAATCAGTCGGCGGCCATGCCCTTTTCCGCCAGTTCGGCCGACGCCTTCTCGTTCTTCCTCAGGTGCGCGAGGTCCATGCCCGCCAACACGCCGGGCGCCTTGGTGAACTGGATGTTGTCGTAGCCGACGATCTCGATCCGGTTGCCCCAGGGATCGCGGAAGTCGAGGAAGCGGCCGGAGAGCAACTCGATTCCCGCAGCCTCCAGCGCGGCGCGCGCAACCTCCTTGTCATCGACCACCAGGCCGAAATGGCGGCCGTCGTCCGGCCCCTGCCGGCGCCCGGTCTGAAGCGCCAGGAATTGGTCGCCCAGATCGATGAAGGCCATCGTCTCGTTTCGGCCCCGCAGGGTGAACGCGAAGATCCGGCCGTAAAAGGCCAGCGCCTCGTCGATGTCGCCGACCTCGAGGGCGACGTGGTTGAAGCCGACGGCTTTGGCCTTGGGCGTATCGGTCATGGCGGGCCTCGATGTGATCGGGTTCGGGCGGGCGGGGGCATGATGAAGAGTTCGGCGTCCCCCCGGCGCGGCGCCGGCGGCGGTCGGCATGGGCGGGCGGGGTCATCCACGCGTTCTCTCCCTAACGAAGCTTGATCGGAGAGGGCGCATGACGCTGGCCGGAACCGGACCCTGGGTCGGACGTCGTCTCCACCAAGGCGGCATCGACCAGGATCGGGCCGATCGTGAAGCCCAGAAACAGGCCGAAGACGAAGCCGCGCCAACGGTGCTGGCGAAAGATTAGCATGCCGACGACGACAAAGGCACCGGTCGCGGCGGCGTTGGCGAGAAGACTAGGTCGCGATCGAATCACCGAACATCAGCTTGCCTCCGCCAGCCGGTGGCGCCGAGGATAACATGGACCGGCGCCGGGCCGTGATATTCGCCGTGGCGGCGCCTCCCGCGCGCGCCGCGCGCCGTCGTCATTTTCTCGCCATCGATAATCGAAGTGGGGTGCTTCCATCATGGCCGACTGGTTCCGCGAACGGATGCCGGGCGGCCCGCCGCGCGCGGCGGGGGGATCGCGAAGCGCTGGTCTTCGAGGATCGGCGATGGACCCACGCCGTATCCCGGAATGGAGTGTCAGCCATGTCCAGCCTGAACCGCGAGGCGATGGCGATGACCGCCTCCGGCAAGGTCCGCAAGCACGAACTCCGCGCCCGGGCCCGCGGCCAGCGAGCGCGGTTTCCAGGCGGCCCGAAAGCCTTCCGCCGCGATTAGCCGCCTTGGCCGAACAGCGCGAGTATTCGTCCCGGAGCCCCGTTCGCGAGGCCGAGCGTGGTGATGCCCAGGGCTTCCTTGATCTGGTTGGCTTGCAGGTGGGCGTTTTCCTGGGCGAGGTCGGCATCGACCAAATTGCCGATACCGGCGCGCAGGGTGTCGTTTTGCCGGCCGAGGACGGCGTTGTGATCGTCGAGGCGTCGCGCCGAGCCGCCGAGATCGGCGAGCTTCGCCGAAGCACCGGAGATCGCGGTGTCGAGCGCGTCGAGCGACGTGGCGGCGTTGCCGAATGTGTCCAGCGACAGGCCGTCCACACCCAGTCCGCCGGTGGTCAAATCTTGCGCGGCGACGCCGAAGCGATCGCCGCCCTCGTTGCTCAAGACCTGCTGGTCGGCGGCACCCGCCTCGATCAGGTTGACGCCGGCGAAGGAGGCGCTTTCGTTGATGGTCGCGACCTGCGCCTTCAGCTCGTCGAAGGATGCATTGATGGCGTCGCGCGAGGGCTGATCGAGGCCTTCCTGGTTGGCTTGGACCGCCAGGCTCTTCATCTCGATCAGCGTATCGGAAATTTGCTCGCCCGCCGCCAGGGCGACGTCGACCGTGGCGCCGGCTCGGCTCAAGCCATCGCGAACCGCCTCGGTGCCCGAGAAAGCCGCGAGCAATTCCTGGGCGATCGCCATGGTGGCGGCGTCGTCCTTGGGCGAGTTGATTTTCTTGCCGGTGGCGATGTTGTTTCGATTGGCGTCGAGGTCGTTCTGGCTGCCCGACAACTGCCGTATTCCAGTCGCCGCGCCGATGTTGGTATGAATTGAATTTGTCACGGCCCAGCATTTCCTTTGGATGGCCCCGCCGTCCGTCGACGCTTCTGGCGTCCTGGACCGGTGGCTTTGCGTCCCGTCGTCATCGACGGTTTGCCTTGTCGTGGCGTGCTGTCCCGCATGCGCGAAGCGGTAGGCGCCACCATTTATAGCCGCGAGGTGTTAACACGAAGTTAACGGGCGACGTCCGGCGTCCCACGGGTCCAGCGCCAACGCCGGCGGCGTTCGCCCGGCCAAGTCACTCGGGCTCAATCCGTGACGATCTTGACCTTCTCGCCCCGACGCAGCTCGACGCCCGCGGGCAAGGCGTTCAGTACCCGGAAGCGGGCCTCGCGGTGGCTCGGCACCCGCATCAGGCGGGCCAGCCGGGCCGCCGTGTCGTCGGGGCCGACGGTGAAGATGCGGATGCGGAGCGGCTTCAACGCCGCCGCCTGGCGTTGCGAAAGCCGGCGGAAACCGTGGGTCATGCGGCGGAAGGGGAGCTCGAGCGAGGCGGTGAGGCGGGGCGGCGAGACGAAGAGAAACCGGTAGAGCAGGCGCTCGGGAAATCGAATCGCCACCAGGCGGGCATCGACGGCGCCACCCCGGGCGCGGAGCCGGGTCCGGGCCGAGGCGGCGGGCATGCCGGAGACCTCGATCCGTTCCAGGTCGAAAAGCCGCACCTTGGCGCCCCATTCGCGCGCGATGTGCGCTTCGGGCCCTGGAAAGCGCGGGTGGGCGGCGCGATCGAAGCGGACGGCGGCGCCCTCGGGGCCCCGGGCGACCACCGCGTCCGGCTGGTTCGCCAGTTTGAAGCCCTGCGGCGCCTCGAAGGTGAAGCGGAGCTTCGGGTGCGAGAAGCGCCGCCCGTCGATATATCCGTGTTCGGGGGAATCGCCCCAGATCAGGCCGTTGATCCGGTGCAGGAGCGCCGCCCGGCCGTAGCGTCCGCCGCTCCCGCCGCCCTTCAGCGCCGCCTCGCGGGCCCGGCGCACCCGCTCGAGCGTGTTGGGGTGGGTGGCGAAGAAGCTGTCGGTCGAGCCGGCGCCGCGCTTGCCGGCGACTTCGCGGGAGAGCCTGTGTTCCCGGTTCAGGCTGGAGAGAAAATCCGCCTGGGCCAGGGGGTTGTAGCCGATCCGGTTCATGTATTTCACGCCCGAGAGGTCGGCTTCGTACTCCTGGCCCTGGGAATATTGCGCGAGCGCGCCGGCGCCGATCACCTGGCCGACCCGGGCCAGCTCGGGGCTTCCCGTCACCGCGCCCAGCAGCACCGTGGCGATGTTGGCGACGGTGGCGGTGTCGACTCTCTGGGCCGTATGCCGTTCGGTGACGTGGCCAATCTCGTGCGCCAGCACGCCGGCGACCTCCGCCTCCGTGTTAGCGAGCGCCAGCAGGCTGCGCGTCAGGTAAACGTAACCACCCGGCAGCGCGAAGGCGTTCACGACCGGCGAGTCGAGCACGGTGAAGGTGAAGCGCTCGCCGCGCATCTCTGAAGCGGCGACGAGGCGGCCGCCGAGGCCGGCGATCCAGCCGCCGATCCGCGAATCGTCGAAGATGCCGCCGAACTGGGCGATGATCTTGGGGTGTTCCTCGGCGCCGATCCGCTTTTCGTCCTCGGCGCTCAGCAACAGGGCCAGGCGCCGCGCCTCTTCGGCCACCGTCGGGCCCGCCACCAGCGTGGCCAGCCCCCCCCGCCAGCAGGACCCGCGCGAGACGGACGATGATGCCTCTCATCGTTTTTCCTCCGATACCGCCTCCCACGCGAGCGGAGGATAACACCGAATGGCGGCTCAGCGCTGGGTCAGTTTCAACTCGATCCGCCGGTTGCGGCGATAGGCGATCTCGTCGTTGTGGGAGTCGATCGGCTGGAACTCGGCGAAGCCGGTCGCCGCGAGACGGGCCGGCGGAATACCGCTGAACGCCAGGAAGCGCACGACGGAGATGGCGCGCGCCGTCGACAGCTCCCAGTTCGAGGGGAAGCGGGCGGTGCGGATCGGCCGGTTGTCGGTATGGCCGTCGACCCGGAGCACCCAGTCGATTTCGGACGGAATTTGGCCGGCAATCTCCAGCAGCGCCCTGGCGAGGCGCGCCAACTGTTCGCGTCCCGCCGGGCCCAATTGGTCCGAGCCGCTGTCGAACAGCACCTCCGATTGGAAGACGAAGCGGTCGCCGACGATCTCCACGTCGCGGCGCGCGCCCAGAACCTGCTTCAGGCGGCCGAAGAATTCCGAGCGGTAGCGCGCCAGTTCCTCGACCTTGGCGGCCAGGGCGCGGTTGAGACGGCGACCCAGATCCTTGATCACCGCCTGGGATTCGAGGTCCTTGGCCTCGACCAGATCCAGCGCGGCGCTCAGCTTCTCGATCTCGCGCCTGAGGGCCTGGATCTGTTCGCTCAAAATCGCCATCTGCAATCGGCGGCGCTCGGAGAGCGCCTTTTCGTCTTCCAGGGACTCGACGGCATCCTTGAATACCTGTGCCGCCTGGTCGCGAACCAGGGTCAGCTCCGCCAGGCGCACGTCACGCGCCGCCAGCTCCTTCTGTGCCAGCAGCGTTCGCTCGCGCTCGTCCGCGAGCCTCGCCTCCAGTGCCTTGGCCCGGTCGCGAAGCGCGCCCAGTTGGCGGCGGAGGCCGGCCGCCTCGTCCGCCATCGTATCGCCGCGCGCCTCCGCCAGCTCGAGCCGCAGGCGCTCGTCCGCCCTTCGCTCGCCGAGGGCCTCCCGCGCCTTCTCCAGGACCGCCTTGTCCTTGCGCAGCGCCGCGATCAACAGCTTCGTGGCGCGCAATTGGTCAATGATCCGCGCGGTCGCGGCCTCCGCCTCGGCCCTGCCGCCGGCGAGCGCGTCACGCTCCGCCGCCAGGGTTTCGCTCCGCGCCGTCAACGTCTCCTTGTCGGCCAGCAGGGCGGCGGCGATGCGCCGGGCATCCGCCAGTGCCGCCGCCAGATCGCGGCTACCGCTTCGCGCCTCCGCGAGGTCCCGCTCCGCCGACGCCAGTTTCCGGGCCAACGGCTTGGCTTCGGCCTCCAGGGCAACGATGCTGAGGCGGCGTTCCTCCAGGTCGCGGGTCAACTCGTCCCGCGCGGTTCGCAGTCGCTCCGCCGCCGTCTTGGAATCCGCCAGCCCCTCGCCCAAGACCAGGATCCGGTCCTTCGCGTCGTCGAGCGCGGCGTTCAACAGCGCCACTTCCGCCTCCAGCTCGGCCCGCAGCGCGCGCAATGCCTCGATATCCCGTCCGAGGCTTTCGAGCTGGCGTACCCTGAGCTCGAGGCTCTCTCGGTCGACCTCGATCCGGCCCTCGACCGACACCAGCGTGGCCTCGGCCTTTTTCGCCCGCTCTTCGAATTCGCGGGCCCGCTGGCTCATCCGTTCCAACAGCAGCTCCAGTTCGTCGCGTCGGCCGGCGGTCCCCTTCAGGTTTTCCGAAAGTCGCGAGACGTCGAGCCTGAGCTCCGCGTTGGCCCGGCGTTCGAGGTCGAGCAGGTCGGCGAGTTCGCGGACCTGCTGATTCAGCCGGTCGAGGGCGGCGTCCTTGCCGCTGATTGCCTGGCTCAACACCACCTGGGCCAGCACGAAGACCACCAGCAGGAAGATGATCACCAACAGCAACGTGGTCAGCGCGTCGACAAAGCCGGGCCAATAATTGGCCTCGGGGCCTCGGGTGCGCGATCTGGGCATGGAGCCGACCCGCCGGGGCCGCCGCTAACGCGGCTCGTCGTCGACGGCGAGCGCGGCGATGGTCCGCGCCAGCAGTTTGATCTCGCTGCGGATTTCCGAGACCATTTGGTTGCGCCCCTGGCTCGCCTCCTCCAGCAGGCGCATGACGTAGACGTCGAGATTGCGGAGGTGATTGCGGCTCGCTTCGTCCAGGCCACCGCGTTCCCGCTCGCCCGCCTGCGCGAGCCGCTCCAGCACCGGGCGGAGTTCGGTCTGGGCGTCGCTCAGGCGGCGAAGCTGTTCCTGCTCGCCCCGCATCTGGTCGGTGAGATTGGCCAGACCATCCGAAAGCGCCATGATCGCCGCCTGGTTGCTCGCGCGGCCTTCCTCGCCCCGCGCGATCACCCGCTGCAGGTTGTCGAGACTTTCGGCGGTCTGCTCCAGCAGCGCCTGGACATAGGTCGGCACCGAGGCCTCGCCCTCCAGCGCCGCCCCCCCACCGGCGAGCCGGGTGTGGGAGGAGAGCCACTCCTCGAAATCCATGTAGAAACGGCTCTGTGCCTGGCCGGCCTGAAGCTCCAGAAATCCGAGCACCAGGCTGCCGGCGAGCCCGAAGAGGGAGGAGGAGAAGGCGATTCCCATGCCGGCGAGCGGCGCTTCCAGGCCCGCCTGCAGATCACTGAAGAATCTGGAGAAGTCGTCGCCCGCCGGCGACAGCGTGGCGATGGTGTTGCCCACGGAATCGATGGTCTGCAGCAGGCCCCAGAACGTCCCCAACAGGCCGAGGAAGATCAGCAGGCCGATCAGGTAACGGCTGATCTCGCGGCCCTCGTCGAGGCGCGAGGAGATGCTGTCCAGGAGCGAGCGCATGCTCATCGCCGAGAGCGACATCCGCCCCTGCCGTTGGCCCAGCATGGTTGCCATCGGCGCCAGCAGGATCGGCGGCGGCAGATCCGAGAGCGCGGGATCGGCGCGGCGGAAACTTTCCAGCCAGTTGACCTCGCGACGCAGCATCATCACCTGGCGGAAGACGTACGCGACGCCGAACAGCAGCACCAGGACGATCAGGCCGTTCAGGATCGGGTTGGCGAGAAAGGCGGACGCCACCGGGCCCAACAGCAGGAAGACGACGACCAGCGCCACGCCGAGGAACAGCAGCATGCGGTTCACGTAGCGGGTCGGAAGCGTCACGCCGGCACCGTCACGTTCGCCGGGCCCCCGTCATCGGCGCGGATCCATGGCCGGCCCGGCCCTATTGCCGAACCTGGCGCAAGACGATATCGAGCCGATCGGCCCGACTGCCGTCCCTGGGCTCGCCCAGGGTCCTGACCTCGATCCGTCCCTTGGACAGGCGTTCGCCGATCAGCTGGGCCCGGGCGTGCATCGCCCGGGTGAAGGCGAACTTGTGCGCCTGGTTCCGGTTGCCGCCACCCGACGCATAGGAGGTCAGCACCACCTGGCCCTCTTTTCCCCGCAACTGGCGCGCCAGCGCCGCCAGCCGCGCCTTCTGGTCCTCCGTCAGATTTTCCTGGCCCGCCTCGAAGGTGAAGCTGTCCAGCATGCCACCGAGCGGCGGCAGCGCCACGGTCCGGCGGGGCGCGGGTTGCTCCCGCGTCCCGACCGCGGCGGGCGGCGGAGGCGAAGGGGCCGGCGCGGCCGTCGTCCGCGCGCCCGACGGTGGCGGCGGAGCCGGCGTGGAACTCAACGGTGGGAAGGGCGGCGGTGTCGCGGCGGGTGGCGTCGCTCGCGTCGCCGCCGGTAGGGTCGGTGCCGGCGTGGGGGCCCGGGCCAACATCGGCACGGGCGGCGGTGTCGCCGGCGCCGCGAGGCGGGGCACCGTCCTAGGCCAGATGACGGGTGCCGCCGGCCGCGCGGCCGGCGGCGGTCCCTCCATGCCCTTGGGCGGACGGAGCGTGATGATCTGGTCGTCCGTCGCCTTCTGGCCGTAGAACAGCAGGCGACGACCCTGATCGTGGACCGAGATCGGCGCCATTGGATGCCCGTCGGGGGCAAAGGCCGAACCGACCTCGATCGTGGCGGCGCCACTGCCGCCGCCGATGACGACGGTGCCCTGTCCCAGGGCCGGAAGCGCCGAGCCGGTGGCGGCCAGCGCGGCGGCGAGGATGGCAAGCGAAGAAGAACGGATCATGAGCTGATACCGCCGAGCCTCCGAGCATGAGGTTCCCGCCGATGACGACGGCGACGAGTCGGGCCGAATCGACAATAGCCCGCCCGTCCCTCGCGGGCAACGCGTTCCGCGCCCGGCGCGGCGATCATGCTTGCTCGATTGGAGCACTTCGGATATACAGCCCGGCGCGCAAACGGCGCCGAGCCTGGAGTGAACGCCGATGAAAAAGGACATCCACCCGGATTATCACGAGATCACGGTGCAGATGACCGACGGGACCGAATATAAGACCCGTTCGACCTGGGGCGCCGAGGGCGACGTGATGAAGCTGGACATCGACCCGACGACCCATCCGGCCTGGACCGGCGGGCCGCAGCGCGTGCTCGATACCGGCCGTGTCGCGAAATTCCGCAACAAGTTCAAGGATTTCAAGATCGGCTGAAGGCAGCCGGGCGGGCTTCAGGCCGCGCCTTCCTTCTCGACCTCGGCGAGCCAGTCACGGACCGCCCCGTCGCCGATTTCGTCCAGTTTGAACTTCAGGCCGTAGAGCGTGCCCTGGCGGTGCACGACCTCGACGGGTATCTCGCCCACCTCTTCGACCTCGAAGACCACGTCCGCGCCGTTCTCCAGTTCGCAATCGGCCGAGACGAGCGCCCCGGTCGCCGAGAGATTGTCGATCACGCAGGCCGACGCGCCGGCGGGTCCGCGCAGCAATGCCACTTCGAACACCTTCCAACGCGCCTCGACGCGGCGATCGTGTGCTTCCAATTTTTCGCCAGCACCTTGCATGGCCGGTCATCCTTCGATGTGAACGGGTCGCGTCGCTTCGACATTAGGAGTGAATTCTTGTCGATCGGTTAAAACGTCGTTCGTGAAAAGCCCTCCGGCCCCGCTCCGGAGTGTTTCATCCCGATCCATTCCGGCCGAATCCGCGGATGCGCGGGCGTTCAACGCCGCGCCATCAGGCCGTGGATGATCAACCGCATGACCGCGCGGGGGAGGAATCGCTCGGCCAGTGGCGCGAGCTTGTTGCGGAAACCCGGCAGCACCACGCCGCGCCCGGCCATCAGGCCGGCATAGGCCGCCTCCGCGACCGATTCCGCCGTCGCCACCGACAGGCCGGCGAGACGAGTGCCAGTCATCCCGGCGCGCTCCTGGAACTTCGCCTCGGTGATGCCCGGACAGCGGCAGGTGACGGAGACGCCGGTGCCGGCGAGTTCGGCCCGAAACGATTCCGTGAAGCGAAAGACGAAGGCCTTGGAGGCGAAGTAGATCGCCATCATCGGCCCCGGCAGGAAGGCGACCGTCGAGGCGACGTTGAGTATCCGGCCCGAGCGGCGTTGCCGCATCATGGCGCCATAACGGTGCGAAAGGCCGACGAGGGATCGAATGTTGACGTCGACCATGCCGAGCAGACCGTCGATCTCGCGGTCGAGAAAGGGTCCGTGCAGGCCATATCCGGCGTTGTTCACCAGGATGTCGATCTCGACGCCCAGGCCCGCCACCGCCCGTTGCAGCGCGCCGTCGGCGTCCCGCTCGCCCAGGTCCTGCACGACGATCCAGGTCCGGATGCCGTGGGCGTCCCCGAGTTCCTCCGCCAGGGTCTCCAGCCGCTCGGAATTGCGCGCGGTCAACACCAGGTCGTGGCCGCGCGCGGCGAAAACGGAGGCCAGAGCCCGGCCGATCCCCTCGGAGGCGCCCGTCACCAGCACGGCGCCCCCATGTCCCGTCGCACTCACTTCATGCCAACTCCGACATCGCCGCGCACATTGCTTCCGGCGTCACCCGCAAGAGATCCTCCAAGGACTTCGCGTAGGAGATCGGCGCCCGGGGGGAGCCGAGCCTGCGAATGGGCGCTTTTAGCGCCCCCGCCGCCCTTTCCGCCACCGTCGCGGCGATTTCCGCGCCGAAGCCCGCCACCGTCACCGCCTCCTGCGCGATCACCAGCCGACCCGTCTTCTCGACCGAGGTCAGCACCGCCGCCTCGTCCCAGGGCCAAAGCGTGCGGAGGTCTATCAACTCGACCGAGATGCCCCTGGCCGCCGCCAGTTCGGCCGCCCGTTCGCCCTCGCCCACCATCTTCGACCAGGTGACCAGCGTGACGTCGTCGCCGGCCCGCGCGATTCGCGCCTGGCCCAGCGGGACCAGTCGATCGTCGCCTTCCGGCACCTCGCCCGCGAGCTCCCAGAGGCCCTTGTGCTCCATGTAGACGACCGGATCGTCGGAGCGGATCGCCGCCTTCAACAGTCCCTTGTTGTCGGCGGGCGTCGCCGGGGTGACCACCACCAGGCCAGGCACGTGCACATACCAGGCCTCGAGCGACTGGGAATGCTGTGCCGCCGAAGACCGCCACATGCCGATCGGATGGCGCGCCACCAGCGGCACCCGGGCCTGGCCGCCGAACATGAAGCGGGCCTTGGCCGCCTGGTTCACCAACTCGTCGACGGCACAGAGCGCGAAGTCGGAAAAACGCATTTCCACGACGGGACGGGTGCCGACCAGCGCGGCGCCGACGGCGGCGCCCATGATCGTCGCCTCGGATATGGGCGTGTCGGCGATCCGTTCGGGCCCGAACTCCTCGACCAGGCCCCGGTACTGGCCGAAGACGCCCCCCCGCCCCAGGTCCTCTCCCAAGGCCCAGACGCTCGCATCGCGCCGCATCTCTTCCGCCAGTGCCTCGATCGCGGCGGCAGAATAGGTCTTCTCGCTCACGCCGGCGCTCCCAGATCCTGCACGTCGGTGAACGCCTCGCCGAGCGCCGGCCCGGGGGCGGCGATCGCGGTCCGCCGGGCCTGGTCCATTTCGGCCCGCGCGCCCTCGGCGACCCTATCGAGCCGCGATCCCTCGACGCCGGCCGAGGTCAGCGCCTCGGCGGCGATGGCCAGCGGGTCGCGCCCGCGCGCGGCCTCCACCTCGCTCTCGGGCCGGTAGGCCGCCTTGTCGGAGGTGGTATGGCCCCGCAAACGGTAGGTCTTGGCGTGCAGCAGCATCGGCCCGCCGCCCGCGCGGATGGCGGCGATCATCTCGCCCGCGGCCGCGTCGACCAGCACCACGTCGTTGCCGTCCACCGCGCGGGCCGTAATGCCGAGGGCCTCGGCCCGCGCCGCCGGCCCTTCGCCGCCGGTGACCGCGTCGCGCCGGGTGGTGGAGGCGAAGCCATTGTCCTCGCAAACGAACAGCACCGGCAGGTCGAAGATCCGCGCCCAGTTGAGGCCTTCGAGGAACGGGCCCCGGTTGACCGCGCCGTCGCCGAAGAAGCAGACCACGACCCGGTCTTCCCCCATCAGCTTGGCGCCGTGCGCCGCGCCGACGGCGATGGGGATTCCGGCGGCGACGACCCCGTTCGCCCCCAGCATGCCGACCGAGAAATCGGCGATATGCATCGAGCCGCCCTTGCCGCCACAGGTGCCGCCGACCTTGCCGCAAAGCTCCAGCATCATCGCGCCCGCGTCGGTCCCCTTGGCGAGGGAGTGGCCATGGCCCCGGTGGTTGGTGGTGATCCGGTCCTCCGGCCCCAGGTGGACGCAGATGCCGCTCGCCACCGCCTCCTGGCCGATCGACTGGTGCACCGCGCCGCCGACATGGCCCTCGGCCTGGGCTTCCGCCGCCGCCTCTTCGAAAGCGCGGATCCGGCACATGGCGCGGTAATGGGCGAGCAGCCGGTCGCTGTCGATATTGCTCTGTTGGGTGGTCAAGGACGCGATCCTCCCGATCGGCTACGATGCCCGGCGGCTAACTTGTATAAGGTTTTACCGGCGGGTAGAAGTGCCCTCGGCCCCAGGCAGGAGAGCAGAGGCCCACCATGACCCGCGCCGACGAAACCGCCCCCCGCGTGCTTATCGCCAATTCCGTCACCAAACTCGACGAGAGCCACCGGGGCAACGTCCTGGTCGGCGGCAGCCATGGAGGCGTCTATGCCGGCTACCTGGCGGCCAGGTCGGGCGTGCGCGGCGTCATCTTGAGCGATGCGGGCGTCGGCCTGGAAGAGGCCGGCATCGGCGCGCTGTCCTATCTCGACGAACTGGGCCTGGCGGCCGCGACCGTCGCGCATACGAGCTGCCGGATCGGCGATGGCGACGACATGGCGGCGCGCGGCCGGATCAGCCATTGCAACCGGGCCGCCGCGGCCGTCGGCGTCGAGGCCGGCATCAGCGCGGGCGCGGCGACCGAACGCATGCTGTCGGCCCCCTTGCCCGAGGGTGAGGCGCCAGTCTACGAGGAGAGCCGCTTCCTGCTGGAGGATTGCGCCGACGGTCCCAAGGTCTGGGGCATCGATTCCACCTCCCTCGTCCGGCCGGAGGACGAGCCCGACATTATCGTCGCCGGTTCGCACGGCGGCCTGATGGGCGGCGCGGGCGGCGATCCGGCGGGCGCCATCCGTTACGACGTGGTCGCCTGCGCCTTCAACGATGCCGGCATCGGCATCGACGAAGCGGGCCTGAGCCGCCTGCCCGTACTCGACCAGCGCGGCATACCCGCCGTCTGCGTCGATTCTATGACTGCCCGGATCGGTGACGCCCGCTCCCACTGGGAGACGGGACGGATCAGCCGGGTGAACCAACTGGCCGGGGCGGCGGGCGTCGCGGCGGGCATGGACCTGCCGGCCTTCGCCGCCGTCATCCGCCGTCACCGAAACTGAAGCAACGAAGCGAGAGATCATGAGCGAGCAAAACGCCGAGCGTCCCAACGATCCTCCCCGCGCGATGACGGGCGGCCAGGTTCTGGCCCGCATGCTGAAGGCGCACGACGCGGCCCCCGGTTTCGGCATGGGGGGCTTTCAGCTGTTGCCCTACTACCACGCGATGGAGGACGCGGGCCTGACCCACACGCTGATCAACGACGAGCGGGCGGGCGCCTTCGCGGCGGATGCCTGGGCCCGCGTCGCCGGCAGGCCGGGGATCTGCGACGGCACGCTCGGCCCTGGCGTCACCAACCTGGTGACGGGTCTGGTGGAAAGCTTGAATGCCGGCGTGCCGATTGTGGCGCTGGCGGGCGATACCAACCGGCTGCACGCCTGGAAGAACATGACCCAGGAGACCCGCCAGCTCGACATCCTGGCGCCGACGGTCAAGGAGGTGATCCGGGTCGAGGATATCCGCCGCCTGCCGGAACTGGTGCGCCGGGCCTATCAGGTCGCGACCGCCGGCCGGCCGGGCCCGGTGTTGCTGGACGTGCCCGAAGACATCTGCCACGGCGAGTACGAGTTTTCGGAAGCGGAGCTGGCCGCCGACCTTGCGGCGATCCGCATCCCGGCCCACCGCATCCGCCCCGACAAGACGGAGCTGGCGCGCGCCGCCGAACTGCTGGCCCGGGCCAAGCGGCCGATCATCCTGGCCGGCGGCGGCGTGCATTTGAGCGGCGCCCAGGCGACCCTCACCGCCTTCGCCGAGCAGCACGGCATTCCGGTGGCCCACACACTGAGCGGCAAGGGCTCGATCCCCTGCACCCACCCGCTTTCCCTCGGCCTCTTCGGGCGCTATTCCCGCTTCGCCAACGACGTGATGGAGGCGAGCGACGCCATCCTCGTCGTCGGCTGCAAACTGGGCGAGATCGCCACCAAGCGCTACGTGCTGCCGCCCAAGGGCATCCCGGTGATCCACCTGGAGGTGATGGCGGAGGAGATCGGCCGCTCGGTACAGGCGGACATCGCGCTTTGGGGCGACGCGGAAGCCGGGATCGACGACCTGATGGACGCGATGCTGGACGAAGTCGACGAGCTCTCGGACGACCGCCAGGCGCTCGCCGCCGACATCGCCCGCCGCCGCGCCGCCTGGCTCGAGGAAGTGACGCCGAGACTGACTTCCGACGAGGCGCCGGTCAACATGGCCCGGCTCTGCCACGAGCTGAATCTGGCCCTGCCGCCCGAGGCGATCCTGGTTGCCGACGGCGGCTTCGCCGCGCATTGGACCGGCCTGCTCTACGATACCAAGCAGGCCGGGCGCGGCTATATCGCCAACCGGGGTCTCGCCTCGATCGGCTATGGCCTGCCGGGCGCGATGGGCGCGCAGCTGGCGGCGCCCGACCGGCCGGTTGTGTCGATCACCGGCGATGGCGGCCTCAACATGACCATCGGCGAGCTGGAAACCGCGCGCCGCCTCGGCACCCCCTTCACCCTGGTGGTGGTCAACAATGCCGCCTCCGGCTACGTCAAGGCATTGCAACAGGCGCTTTTCGGTGGCCATTTCCAGTCGAGCGACCTGCAAGAGCTGAACTACGCCGAGATCGCGGGCGCCTTCGGCTGCCACGGTATCAGGGTGGAGACGCCGGACCAGCTGGCCGGCGCCCTGGCCGAAGGCATGGCGGAGAAGAGCCTGCCGACGGTCGTCGACGTCCGCGTGACCCGCGATCCGGCCAAGATGCTGCCGGGTGTCGACAACCGGGCCGCCCAGCCGGCGGCCAAGGGCGACCGGATCGCCTGAGCCATGGCCGAGATCAACCTCCTCGCCATCCAGCGCGTCTCCGCCGCCGACAAGGAACGGATCCAGGCGGTCGATCCACGGGTCCGTCTGACCGACGCGGGTGGTTGGTTCGACGGCGAGATCCGCGAGACTTGGCCCGCCTTCACCGCCGAGCGCTATCTGGCGGCCGGCGCCGACGGCCAGGGCACGCGGGGCCAGCGCGACGCGCTCCTCGCGGAAGCCGAGGTGATCCTCGGCGGCTGGCCCTTCCCGCTCGACCTCCGCTCGCGGACGCCGAAACTAAAATGGTTCCACCAGCGTCCGGCCGGCGCCTCCAACCTGCTGCGCGGCGATCTCTGGGGCAGCGACGTCACCGTCACCACCAGCCGGGGCGCCGGCAACACGAGCGCGATGACGGAGTTCACCATCGCCGGCATCCTGTACTTCGCCAAGGGGCTGAACCAGGCGGCGCTCGATCTGGAGGCCGGGCGTTTCGACTTCCGCGCCTATCGCCCGCTTTCGCTTCCCGGCAAGACACTTTGCGTGGTCGGCGCCGGCGGCATCGGCCGGGACCTGGGCCGCATCGCCTCCGCGCTAGGCCTGCTCGTCGTCGGCACGCGACGCAGTCCCGACGGCGAGCTGCCCGAGGGTTTCGCGGAACTGGGCGGCCCCGGCGACCTCGACCGTTACCTGGGGATGAGCGATTTTGTCGCCGTCTGCTGCCAGTGGACGCCCGAGACGACGCACCTTTTCAACGCCGAGCGCTTCGCCCTCATGAAACAGGGCGCGATCCTCGCCAACGTCGCGCGCGGCGAGATCGTCGACGAGCCGGCCCTGGTCCAGGCCCTGGATTCCGGCCAGCTGCGGGGCGCCGTGCTTGACGTCTACGACGGCGAGTTCGAGCATTCACCCTTGGAGGCCCTGTGGCGCCACCCGCGCGCCCTCGTCACGCCCCATATTTCCGCGCAAGGCGACGCCGACCGCCACCGCGCGGTCGAGGTCTTCCTGGAAAACCTCGCCGCCTACGTCTCCGCCCGGCCGCTCCAGAACGTCATCGACTGGGATCGGGGCTACTGAGCCTCAGGCCGGCGGCGCCACCGAGAGTCCGACGACCGAGTGCTTCTCGATCAGGCCGGCGACGGTGCCGTCGGCCTTGATCTCCTCGACGAAGGACGCCAGGAAGGCGGCGCCGGCGGTGTTCCCCTTGGGCGTGCCCACGGCCTGCTGCACAGCCGAAAACTGGCCGTCGAGGATGCGGGCGCCGGGCGTCTTTTCGAGATCGGACAGCAGCCTGGGACGAAGCCCGGCGAGCGCGTCGAGGCCCTCGGCCAGCCACTGCGCGTAGGCCGAATCGAGACTGTCGGAGCGCACCAGCTCGGCATTTTGGATGTTGCGGTCGAGCCAGAGGCCGTAGGCGCTTCGCCCCGTCACCGCGATGCGGACGCCCGCCGCGTCGACCTCGGCAACCGACCGCAGGGCCGAGCCGGCGGGGACCATGTAGGTCGCCTCGATCTCGACGTAGGCGGCGGAGAAATCGATGGTCTCGGCCCGCTGCGGCTCCGCCCCGATCAGGCCGACGTCCCAGGCGCCGTTGCCGGCCTGGTCGGCCAGTTCGCCCGGCGTCGCGAAGGGGACCAGCTTCAGGGGCACGCCCAGCCGCGCGGCGATTCCAGCCGCGACGTCGGGGGCCACGCCTTCGGGGTCGCCGTTCTCGGCCTTGCCGGTGACGAGCAGGAAGTTTCCAAGGTTGATGCCCGCGCGCAGCACCCCGGTGGGCGCGAGCGCGGCGACGATTTCTGGCGACATGATGGCGTTTTCCCGTGCTGAGATCGAATGAAACGGCGCCGTGGTGGCGCGGACGCCGCGCTCAGGCGGGCGATAATGCTATGCTCGCCGTGAAACACAAGGGAGGGGCCGATCATGCCCGTCATCAAGGTTGCCGAACTCGCCCATGGGCGCCTGCGGGCGCCGGACCTCGACAGAATGGAGGAATTTCTCACCCATTTCGGCATGACGCGGGCCGAGCGGACGGCGGATGCGCTCTACATGCGGGGCACGGACGCGCGCCACCACATCCATGTGACCGAGCTGGGGGAGCCCGCCTTCGTCGGCTTCGCCTACCGGGCGGCGAGCGAAGCGGACCTCGAACGGATAGCCCAAGTCGAAGGCGCGAGCGGGATCGAGGCGATCGACGAGCCGGGCGGTGGCAGGCGGGTGCGCCTGACCGAGCCCAACGGCTTTCAGGTCGAGGTGGTGCACGGCATCGAGACGCCGGCGGCGATCCCCGTCACCCGCCAGCCCTTGAACAGCGGGGCCGAGCCCCTGGCGCGCGCCGGCGAGGTGCTGCGCCTGCCCGTTTCGCCCAGCCCCGTGAAGCGGATCGGTCACGGCGTGCTGGCGACGCCCGCGGTGATGAAAACCGCCGGCTGGTTCCGCGAGACGCTCGGCATGCTGCGCTCCGATGATGTCTACGTGGGCGCGAAAGACAACGTCGTCGGCGCCTTCAGCCGCTGCGACCAGGGCGACGCCTTTACCGACCACCACGCGTTGTTCTGCATCCACAATCCAATGGCCGGCCTCAACCATTTGTCGTTCGAGGTGCCCGACGCCGATGCGGTCTTCAAGGACCACGAATACCTCGCCGGCCTGGAGAAGTACGAGCACATGTGGGGCATCGGCCGGCACATCCTCGGCAGCCAGATCTTCGATTACTGGTGCGATCCCTGGGGCCGGGTGCACGAGCGCTGGGCCGATACCGACCGGCTCCGCGCCGCCGACGGCGGCAACCTGACCCCGGCCGAGATCGGCTTCGGCAGCCAGTGGGGCCCGGACGCTCCGGAAAAATTCCGCACCCACTCGACGCCTTGACCGCCGCGTCCTAGGCTTCCCCTCGGGTTTGAACGGGAGGGACGGAGCATGGGCAAGTTGGATGGCAAGGTTGCGCTGATCAGCGGCGGGGCGCGCAGCCAGGGCGCGGGCGAGGCGATGTGCTTCGCCGAGGAAGGCGCCTCGGTGGTCTTCGGCGATATCCTCGACGACGAGGGTGCCCAGGTCGAGGCAGAAATCCGCGCCGCCGGCCTGGCCGCGACCTACGTGCATCTCGACGTGACCAGCGAGACCGACTGGCAAGCGGCCGTCGAGCTGGCTGTCAACGGCTACGGCAAGCTCGATATATTGATCAACAACGCCGCCATCGTCATTCCCCGCGCCTCGATCGAGGAGCGCACGGTCGAGGAGTGGGACCGGGTCATGGCGGTGAACGCGCGTGGCGTCTTCCTCGGCTGCAAGCACGCCATTCCGGCGCTGCGGGCGGCGGGCGGTGGCTCGATCGTCAACATCTCCTCGATCGCCGGCATCGGCCAGGCGACCCATCAGGAGCCGGCCTATGCCGCCTCCAAGGCGGCGGTGCGCAATTTCTCCAAGGTCTGCGCGGCGCAGCACGCCAAGGACGGCATCCGCTGCAATTCCCTGCATCCTGGGCCGATCGACACGGTGATGCTGCACGCGGCCATGGGCAACACGACGGCGTTCGAGTCCCGCATGGCCCGCGTGCCGATGGGCCGCATGGGCACGGTCGACGAGATCGTCAAGGGCGCGCTTTATCTGGCGAGCGACGATTCCTCCTACGTCACCGGCACCGAGCTGATCATCGACGGTGGCGCGCTGGCGATGTAGCGGGCGGCGTCACTCCTTCTTCCCGGCGCAGGCGTCGAGCACGCGCTGGACCTGCGGCGGGGCGTCCGAGAGGGAAAATTCGCGCACGGCCCCCTCGCCCCGGCGGATCCGAAGCCTGTCATGCGTCATCACCTGGGCGGCGAAGGCGGCCGCGTCGTCGAAGGAAGTCGCCTGGCCGTTGGCATGGACCCAGCTGCGGGTCATCCACGCGCCCTCGTCGAAGCTGTAATGGATGGGCGTCGGCCCGAAGACGCCGTGCGGCGCCTCGTCCAGCATGACGGCGGCCAGCACGCCGCGCTCGCACACGATCGCGATCGCCGCGAAATCGCCGTCCGACTGCGCGCCGCCGCCGACCGCCTGATGGCTCATCATGTCCTCGTAGGGATCATGCTCGGCCGTATAGGCCCATCGGGTCTCCGCCCCGGCGCCGGACGAGAGGAGCAGGAGCGTGGCGAGGAAAACGAAACGCATGGCGGGCACCAAGTGACGATGGGCGGCGATATTGCCACGGGCGAACGGCGTCCGCGATACTTTTGCGATAGGGTCGGACCGCCTTGTCGAACGGGTGAAGGAGTGGTGGCGTGAGCAAGAGCATGCAATTCGGCGTGATGCAGCGGGGCGTCTTCCCCTGGGAGGAGGATATGTCGGCCCGCTTCCAGGAACTCATGGAACAGGCCCGCGTGCTAAACCAGCTCGGCTACAATTCGATCACCACCGGATCGCACTTTTCGACCTGGCCGCACCGGGAGTTCATGCAGATCCCCTACCTCGCCCGGGTGATGGCGGAGGCGCCGAACCTGCGCCTCAATGCCGGCATCGTGCTGCTGGCGTTGCACAAGCCCTTGGAGGTGGCGGAGAACTTCGCCGCCCTCGACGTGATGAGCGGCGGCAAGGTGATCTTCGGCGCCGCCCTCGGCTACCGCGACGTCGAGTTCAAGGCCTTCGGGCTCAAACGGGCCGAACTGGTACACCGCTTCGAGGAGAACCTGGCGACCATCCGCCGCCTTTGGACCGAGGAACGGGTGACGCTCCAGGGCTCCCACTTCGAACTCGATGGGGCGGCCGTCTCCCTGCCGTTGGTGCAGAAGCCGCACCCGCCGATCTGGGTCGGCGCCAATGTCGACAACGCGGTCCGGCGCGCCGCCCGGCTCGGTGATTGCTGGTATATCAACCCCCATCAGACGCTCGCCGTCATCACCCGGCAGATGGAAATTTACCGGGAAGAACTGAATCGCCTCGACAAGCCCTTTCCGGATGAGCTGCCGATGCGTCGCGAGGTGTTCTGCGCCCCCACCCACGAAGAGGCGGTGGCGACGGCGGCCCCCTACATCAAGAGCATGTACGACCTCTACGCCACCTGGGGCCAGGACAAGGCCATGGCGCGGGGCGACCGGGACATCACGCTGGCCTACGACGACCTCGCCCGCGACCGCTTCATCGTCGGCGATCCCGAAGGCGTGGCGGCGGAGATCCTGCGCTACCGCGAACTCACCGGCACCAACCACCTGATCATGAGCGTCCAGGGCGTCGGCATGCCACAGGGGCAGGTCCTGGATACGTTTCGCCTGATGGCTGAAGAGGTCTTCCCGAAGGTACGGGCGGCGCTCTGAAAAAAAAGCCACGTCGACGGCCCCTGTAAAAAGAGCAATGGAGAAAACAATGAACGTCATCCCCGAAATCGCCCGGCGGGCGGACGAACTTCGAGACATCCGCCGCGACATTCACGCCCACCCCGAACTCGGCTTCGAGGAGACGCGGACCTCCGACATCGTCGCCGGCCTGCTGGCGGGCTGGGGGATCGAGGTACACCGGGGCTTGGCCGGCACCGGCGTCGTCGGAACGCTCAGGGTCGGCAACCGGCGGAAGGCGATCGGGCTTCGCGCCGACATGGACGCCCTGCCGATCCAGGAGGCGAACGGCTTCGACCACCGTTCCCGGGCCGACGGCAAGATGCACGCCTGCGGCCACGATGGCCACACCACCATGCTGCTGGGCGCCGCGCGGCATCTGGCGGAGACGCGCGACTTCGACGGCGCCGTGCACTTCGTCTTCCAGCCGGCGGAGGAGGGCCTGGGCGGTGCCCGCGCGATGGTCGAAGGGGGCCTCTTCCGCGATTTTCCCATGGAGCGGATCTACGGCATGCACAACACGCCGAGCGTGCCGCCCGGCCGCTTCGCGATCCGGCCGGGGCCGATGATGGCGGGCGGCGCCTTCTTCGACGTCCGTATCGTCGGCCGGGGCGCGCATGGCGCCAGGCCCGAGGGCAGCGTCGATCCGATCGTCGTCGCGGCCCAGATCACCAACGCGCTGCAGACCATCGTCGCCCGTAACGCCAAGCCGCAGGATACCGCCGTCCTCAGCGTCACCCGCTTCCATTCGGGCGACGCCTACAACGTCATCCCGAATTCGGCCGAGATCGGCGGCACGGTCCGGGTCTTCAGCCGCGAGACCATGGCGCTGGTGGAGCGGCGCATCGGTGAACTCTCGCGCGGCATCGCCGCCGGCTTCGGCGCCACCGTCGAGGTCGACTTCCGCGACATCTTCCGCCCCCTGGTGAACGACGCGGCCGAGACCGCGTTCGTCGCCGGCGTGGCGGCCGAGCTGGTCGGCGAGGAGAACGTCGAGCGCAACCGATCGCTGGTCATGGCCTCCGAGGACTTTTCCTACATGCTGGAGGCCTGCCCCGGCGCCTATATCTACATCGGCAACGGCGACGAGACCGGCCAGGGGGGCGAGGCCTGCCAGGTGCACAATCCCGGCTACGACTTCAACGACGAGATCCTGCCGCTCGGCGCCAGCTACTGGACCCGCCTGGTCGAGATCAAGCTGGCGCCGGAGCCATCGGAGGTCTGATACCGAGCGACAATGAGTTCGACCCGTCGTTGCTCGGCAAGCGCGACCGCGCGCCCGGGCAAAGCCGAGGAAAAGCCCGCGTGGCGTCCGAACGCACGACAACCGACAACCGGTTCTACTCGGTGCGGGTTGGTATGAGGCTCAGGCCGCTTCCGCCAGGTAGCTCGCCAGGCGGCGCAGGAAGCCGGTGCAGGCCTCGACCTGAGAGATCTCGATGAACTCGTCGGGCTTGTGGGCCTGGCCGATATTGCCGGGACCGCAGATCACCGTCGGCACGCCGCCCTGCTGGAACATGCCGCCCTCGGTGCCGTAGGCGACCGCGAAGGTCTGGTTGGAGCCCGCGAGCGCCAATACCAGCGCCTCGACGTCCGAGCCCTCGTCCGCCATCAGCGCCGGCACGTTGTTGATGATCCGGGTCTCGATCCCGCAGGCGGGGGTGATTTCGCGCATTTCCGCCACCAGCGGCGCCATCCGGGCATCCATTTCCTCCACGATCTCCTCGATGTCGACGCCCGGAATGGCGCGGATGTCCCAGTTGACTTTGGCCTCCTTGGCGATGATGTTGCGCGCCGTGCCGCCGCGCACGGTCCCAGGCGTAATCGAGGTATAGGGCGGCGTGAAGCGCTCGTTGAAGGGGCCCTCGTCGCGGTGGCGCCGCGCCACGGCATTGAGCGCATGCAGGAACTCGCCCGCATAGGCGACGGCGCTGACGGCGGCGTGGCTCTGGCTGGAATGGGCCTCGAAACCGGTCACCACGGTGTCGACCGCCGTCACCGTCTTGTGCGCGTTGACCACGGTCATGTCCGTCGGTTCGCCGACGATGACCGCGCGCGGCCGCGTCGTCATGCCCTGGATGTGGCTTACCAGGCCCTTGGCGCCGAGGCAGCCCACCTCCTCGTCGTAGGAGAAGGCGAAGTGGACCGGCTTCTTGAGACCGGCGCCGAGGAACTCCGGCACCAGCGCCAGGGCGCAGGCGATGAAGCTCTTCATGTCGCTGGTGCCGCGGCCATAGAGCCGCCCGCCCGCCTCGTGCACGTCGAAGGGGTTTGTCGACCAGTCCTGACCGTCGACCGGCACCACGTCGGTGTGGCCCGAGAGCACGATGCCGCCGTCGATGTCGGGGCCCAGCGTCGCGAACAGGTTGGCCTTTGCGCCCGTGTCGTCGTGGATCAGCACACTCTCGATGCCGTGGTCCGCCAGATAGTCGCGGACGTGGTGGATCAGCTCAAGATTCGATTCGCGGCTGGTGGTATCGAAACCGATCAGGGTGTCGATCATGTCGCGCGGGGTCGGGGTGCTCATGGGCTCGTCGTCGCTCTTCGATGCGGTTGAATTGCCGCTACCCTAGTTGCCCGCCAGGTCCGGGTCCAGCGCTGGAGATGTGCCCGCCGGGGCGATACACTCCGCCCGACCGGGAGGGTCCGACATTGATCACCAACATCGATCCCTATCCACTGGCCTGGCCCGCGGGCTGGGCCCGCACGGCGCCGGCCGCGAGGCGGGAGGCGGACTTCGTCTCCGCGCTGGCGCAGTCGGTGCACAACGTGGGGCGGGAGGGCCGCCGCCTCGGCGACGGCGGCGTGGTGATCAGCTGCAACCTACCCTTGAAACTGGGCGGCCTGCCCCGCGTCGGATGGGACCCCGACGACATCGAGGACGTCGGCGCCGCAGTCTATTTCGAGCGCGAGGAGACGCCCTACTGGGTGCCGTCCGACTGCTGGGACCGGATCGAGGACAATCTGCAATCGATCGCCATGACGATCGAGACGGTCCGCCAGCTCCGCCGCTTCGCCTCCGACGACGTGGTGAAGGCGGCGCTGCGTGGCTTCCAGATCGCGCGCCCCTCGGACGACGCGGCCAGCTGGTGGCACATCCTCGGCCTGTCCTTCGACGCCAAGCTGGCGGAGGCCGAAAGCGCCTACCGCCGCATGGTCATGTACGCCCACCCCGATCGTGGCGGCTCGGCCGACGCCATGCAGCGCCTCAACACCGCCATTGGCCAGGCCCGCATCCAGCTCAAGGACCGCTCGATGAACCGATAGGCTTCCCCGGTGGTTTCGGGGACGCCGGCCTTGCGCGGGCTCGCAAGCAGGCTCGGCGGACCATATCGTCCGAAACGCGGGTCCCGCCGGCCGCCGCCGGTGATGTCGGCCGCGAGGATCGCGGCGAGCCCGGGGATGGTACCGGGCATGGACATCGGACCCTGGAGACAGCGCTCGCGACACACGACCCGTTACATTGGGCGTTGATGACGCCGAGCACCGCGCCCATGACGCGAACGGAGCGGGAGGCATGGCGAATGGACGACAGCGGGCGATCCGGCGCGGCGGAGGCTTATCCGAGCCTGGGTGCCGCCACCCGGGTCTGGCTCCGGATCGGCTGCCTCTCCTTCGGTGGGCCGGCGGGCCAGATCGCCCTGATGCACCGCGAGGTGGTGGAGGAACGGCGCTGGATCGGCGAGGCCCGCTTCCTCCACGCCCTCAACTTCTGCTCGCTGCTGCCGGGACCGGAGGCGCAGCAGCTGGCGACCTATCTCGGCTGGTTGCTGCATGGCGCCAGGGGCGGCCTCGTCGCCGGCCTGCTGTTCGTGCTGCCGGGGGCGGCGGTGATGCTCGCGCTCTCGGCCGTTTTCGTCGTCGCCGGCGAGGTGGCGGCGGTGGCGGCGGTCTTCTTCGGCCTCAAATGCGCCGTGCTGGTGATCGTGCTGCAGGCCTTGTTCAAGGTCGCGGCCCGGGCGCTCGAGGGGCGTGTGCCGTGGATTCTGGCGGTCGCCGCCTTCGCTGCCCTCTTCCTGCTGGGGATACCCTTCCCCGCCGTGGTGCTGGGCGCGGCGCTGATCGGTGCCCTGCTGCCGAAGTGGTTCGCCGGCGGCGGCCACGGCGCGGTGGAAGAGGGGGATTCGGCGCTGCTCGACCGGGCCATGGCGGCCGACCCGGACTTCGCCAGGAACCGCGAGACGGGCGCGCGGCGCGCCGGGCTCTGGGCACTCGCGGCCTGGGCCTTGCCGGTCGTGGCGCTGGCGCCTTTCGCCGGGCTTTACGGCGATGTCGCCTGGTTCTTCTCCAAGATGGCGGTGGTCACCTTCGGCGGCGCCTACGCGGTGCTGGCCTATGTCGCGCAGGAGGCGGTCGTGGTCTACGGCTGGCTGGCGCCGGGCGAGATGCTGACGGGCCTCGGCCTGGCGGAGACGACGCCGGGGCCGCTGATCCTGGTTTTGCAGTTCGTCGGCTTCCTCGCCGGTCATGGGGCCGCCCAGGGGCCGAACGGGCTCGCCGGCGGCATGGTGGCCAGCGTGCTGACCCTCTGGGTCACCTTCGCGCCCTGCTTCGCCTTCGTCTTTCTGGGCGCCCCGATGATCGAGCGGATCGCCAAGAAGCGGGCGCTCGCCGCCGCGCTGACGGCGATCACCGCCGCCGTAGTCGGTGTCATCGCCAATCTGGCGCTGTGGTTCGGCCTCCGCGTGATCTTCGCCCAACCGGCGCCGCTCGCCTGGGGACCCTTCGCGCTGGATGTGCCGGTCCCGGCGAGCCTCGACCCGCTGGCGGCCGGCATAACGGTCGTTGCCGCGATCGCCCTCTTCCGCTTCGATCTCGGCGTCCCGCGGACCCTGGCGCTGGCGAGCGCGATCGGCCTGGTGGCGAGGGCGGGCCTCGGCTGGTGAGGAAACGCCGCGCCCATGGCGCCCGCCGCCATATGGGCTAGGCCGGGGAGCGGGTGGCCGGGACCAATCCCGAAGGACTCTAAACCCCCTGTTCGCGCGCCCAGACGTCCTGGGCCGGCGTCTCCTCGGGCGCCCGGTGGCGGCGTTCGTAATAGGGGATGTAGGGGGCGTAGACGCCGTGCACGCGGCGGAGTTCGTCGACGGCGGCATCGTGGGCATCGACGCGCAGGTCGAGCCAGGCGTGGTCGTGGCGGTCGTGAACCAACAGCCCGGCGGAGCGTTCCGGCAGATGGCCGTCGGCGCCGGCCTGGCCGCCGGCATCGCGCCCCGCCTCCAGCGCGCGCAGCAGGCGTTCGTCCAGCCGTTCGCCGCCCGCCGCCTGGAAAGCCTCCAGGATCGCCTGGACCACATGCTCGCCGGCCAGCGCGTTCCCCATCGCCACCACGCCCACGTCCGTCGCATGGCCAGACCAGGCCCGCGTGTTCTCGCCCGTGTGGACCGCCGGCACGCCGTCGCGGTCGACCAGGCCCACCTGGCGCCAGGAGAACTTGGCATCGCTCTCCGTCAGTTCGGCCAGGGTCTTACCGGCGGAGTAGCCCATCGCCAGCAGCCGGATGGCGAGCGGTCCCAGGCTCGGATCGACATTGGCCTGGGTCGAGACCGCGCCGACGCCCGAGCGGATCGAGGGACAATAACCACCGACGGCGAGGGAATAGGTGGCGATGGCGATGCCGAGCTTGCCGCTTTCCTCGCAGCGGCCGATCACGGTGTAGGTCATGGGTGGATCCTCCTTATATTGGTCAATCTTGAAGCATTTTCCCTCTAGGCTGAATTACGGGCCCTGGCAACTCGACGCCACGGGGCTTTCTGAAGTGCCCGCGCTGGCATAGGTTGGCGAGAGAGGGAGTGGCGCACATGTCGGAGCGCGACTACGAGTTGCTGGTATTGGGATCCGGGCCCGCGGGCCACCGGGCCGCGATACAGGCGGCGAAACTGGACAAGAAGACCGCCGTGGTCGAACGCCAGGCGGTGGTCGGTGGCGCCTGCGTCAACACCGGCACCATTCCGAGCAAGACGCTCCGCGAGGCGGTGATGCACCTTTCCGGCTACCGGGAGCGCGGCATCTATGGCGCCTCCTATCGGGTGAAGCAGGATATTTCGATGGCGGATCTGTTGGTGCGCACCGACAGTGTCATCACCCACGAGCTCGACGTGAACCGCCATCAACTGCAGCGCAACCAGGTCGAACTGCTGCAGGCGGAAGCGGCCTTCGTCGACCCGCACACGCTGCGCCTCTCCGGCCTCGACGGACGGGGCCAATGGGACGTCACCGCCGACAAAATCGTCATCGCCGTCGGCACGACGACGACGCGCGAAAGCCATGTCGACTTCGATGGCCAGCGGATCTTCACCAGCGACGAGATCCTGGATCTGAAGACCCTGCCGCGCTCGCTCGTCGTCATCGGCGCGGGGGTCATCGGGCTCGAGTACGCGACCATATTCGCGGCACTCGGCGTCAGGGTCACCGTCGTCGACAAGCGGCCGCGGTTGCTGAGCTTCGTCGACTTCGAGATCATCGACACGCTGGTCTATCAGATGCGGCAAAACCGAATAACGCTGCGGCTCGGCGAGGAGGTTGGCGGCCTCGAACGGCTGAACGACGAACACGGCGAAAAGGTCCGGGTGCATCTTGCCAGCGGCAAGCAGATCCAGGCGGAATCCGCCCTCTACAGCATCGGCCGCACCGGTGCCACGAAGGGCCTCGGTCTGGAGACGGCCGGGCTGGGGACCATCGATCGCGGCCTGATCGCGGTCAACGAGTCCTTCCAGACCGAGGTCCCGCACATCTATGCCGTCGGCGATGTGATCGGCTTTCCGAGCCTGGCCTCCACCTCGATGGAGCAGGGCCGCATCGCCTCCTGCCACGCCTTCGGCCAGCTGGCCGAAAGCACCCCGAACCTGCTGCCCTATGGCATCTACACGATCCCGGAGATTTCCGTCGTCGGTCGGAACGAGGAAGAGCTTACCGACGCCGGCGTCCCCTACGAAGTCGGCAAGGCCGCCTACAAGGAAATATCCCGGGGACAGATCCTCGGCGATTCCGTGGGCATACTGAAACTGATCTTTCACCTCGAGACCCACGAGCTGCTCGGTGTCGCGATTCTGGGCGAAGGTGCTTCGGAGCTGATCCATATCGGCCAGGCGGTGCTCACCCTCGGCGGCAAAATCGACTATTTCGTCGACACGGTGTTCAACTATCCGACCCTGGCGGAGTGCTACAAGACCGCGGCTTTCGACGGCATCAACCGATTGGGCTGAGAGGGGCGCCATGGTAGCGCGGATCGAGGCGGTGGAGCGGGCGGCGCTGGAGGACATGTTCCAGGCGGCGCCCGCCGATCTCGTGGCACGCCTGGGGATCGAGGGCCGGGCCGTCGGCACGGCCTTCGTCGGCCGGGCGGCCGGACTGCCACCCTCGGCGGTGGTGGTGAACCGGGCCATCGGCCTGGGCATGGCGCGGCCGGCCGCGCGGGACGAGGTGGCTGAAGTCGTCGCCCTCTACCGCCAGGCCGGCGTCCAGCGCTACTTCCTCCACCTCTACCCCGACGCCCAGCCGGCGGAGATCGCCGAATGGTGCGCCGAGGCGGGGCTGGAGCGCGCGCGCCTGGGTCAAGTTCGCCCGGGGCCGCGAGGCACCGCCCGATGCCGCCACCGACCTCGAAATCCGCCTCGCCGGGCCGGCCGAGGCCGAGGCGGTGGGCGCCATCGTCGCCGACGCCTTCGACCTCGGACCCGACGGCGCACCCTGGATCGCCGCCCTGGTCGGCCGGCCCGACTGGCGCATTCATGTCGGCCTCGACGGCGGCCGGGTCGTCGGCTCGGGCGCCCTTTTCGTCAAGCACCGCGTCGGCTTCCTCGACTGGGGGGCGACGGCGCCGGCGGCGCGGGGGCGCGGCTGCCAGAGCGCGCTGCTGCGGGCCCGGGTACTGGATGCCCTCGAGCTCGGCTGCGAGATCATGGGCACCGCGACCGGCGAGGAAGTGCCGGGCGATCCCCAGCATTCCTATTCCAACATCATGCGCGCCGGCTTCCGGCCCGAAGTGACGCGGGGGAACTTCGCGCCGCCCAGGGCTTGATCGGCGCGGCCCGGCGCGCCATGTCGGCGAGGCCGGAATACAGGGGAGGGATCGATGCTGACCGAAGACATGAAGGAATTGATCGCCGCCACCCGGCTCTGTTTCGCCGCGACCGTGAACGAGGACGGCACCCCGAACCTTTCGCCCAAGGCGACGCTGATGGCCCTCGACGACAATCGAATCGCCTTCGCCAACATCGCCTCGCCCACCACGGTTCGAAACCTGAAGCGAAACCCGGCAATCGAGATCAATCTCGTGGACATCTTCCGCCGCCGGGGCTACCGCTTCGCCGGCACGGCCAAGCTGGCCGGCGAGGACACGCCCGAATTCGACTTCGTGGCCGAGAAGGTCTGGGCCGGCATCGGCAAGGAATATCCCGTGCATGAAGTGGTCGTCGTGACGGTGACGCGCGCGCTGCCCATCAACTCCCCCGCCTACACCTTCGCCGGCGCCACGGAAGAGGAACTGGTCCCGGTCTGGCAGGGCAAATACGGCGTCAAGCCGGTGGCGTGAGACGCGGCTTCGCCGAGCGGCGCTGGCGGTTGGCGCGCCGGCGTATGATCCGACGGGGGTGGATCGGGCCCTGCCCTCGCCCGCCGCCGGAATTCCTCGCGAGGCGATACATAGGTAATATATACTTGCACGAAGCTCACATATTACCATAAGCTACCGGTGGAAAGAGGGGTGTCATGTTGAAACACTTCGCGGTGCTCTTTGGTTTACTTTGTATTGTCGGACCGGCCATGGCCGAAACCGCCATTGCCGATCCGGACGAATTTCCCCTGGGCACGGATTTAACGAACGTTTTCGGCGGCGTGACCCTCACCGTTGACGGCGAGAACAACACCACCTTCGTCTCCGGAAGCGGGTTCAACCCGATCGCCGCTCGAAACATAGCATCGACCGGTTCCCGGACATTCCACCAAACAACAGCCACGGAGGTCGGTGGCGATGTCCAACCCTCGGGAGCTTGGGGCGAGGTGTTTCATGGACTCCTGAAAGCGACATTCGACAATCCGACGAATTTCGTCGCGGTCGACGTCATCTGCGATGATAATGATATCGGCTTCCTTCGAGCCTTCGACAGGCGAGGAGAATTTCTGTCGCAATCGATCGCATCCTGCTCCGGCGGCACATTCGTGACCACTCGAATCGACCGCCCGATCTCGGATATCTCGTTTGTGCTCGTCGGCGGTCAAAACCTCGGGGCGGTTTGGCTCGACAATTTCCAGTTTCAGCGACCGATCGAGGCGGTGGCGACCATGGTTGTGAAACTATACCTGGATCAACAGGAGGAAAATCCCGATCCCGAGCCCGAGCCCGAACCCCAGCCCGTGTTCTGTCCGGCCGGTGCCGGTGCGCCACAATTCGTGCTGGATGACCTTGGTCCACTTCCGCCAAATGTTTCCAGCGGCGGCTTTGGTTATTCGATCGATCCCCAAGGTCGGTTTGCCGGAACTTTTACCGCTTCGCAGGACGACTTTTCGGCGGTGATCGCCACGCCAGGAGGAGGGACGACGATCGTGGTGCCATCGAAATCTAGCGGGAATGCAATAAATCGGTTTGGGCATGTCACGGGATCTACGTTCGAGAAGGGTCGAGGAATTCGAGCGTTTTATTGGAATGGACAATCGACATACCAGATTGGGACACTCGGTGGGGCTGATTCCTGGGGTTCCGAAATCGGACCGAACGGAGAGGTAGTTGGTGAGTCGAGAATCCAGAACGGCGATCGACATGCGTTCTTTTGGCGGAACAGAATAATGGTAGATCTGGGAACGCTTGGTGGCAACCTTAGCACTGCGCGTGCGGTCAGCGGAAAAGGCTATGTAACTGGGTTGGCCCGGCGGACCGATGGGCTAGATCATGCATTTCTTTGGCGTGACGGCGTGATGATCGATCTTGGCGCGCTTGGTGGCGATAAATCGGTGGGCAACGCGGTAAACGATCATGGCGACGTGGGCGGTTGGTCTTCGTTCGCTTTTGATGTGTTCGATTCAGAAGGTTTGTTCGATTTTGAATTCGTTTACCCAGTGGCAACGCTCTGGACCAACGGCGAGACAATCCGATTGAGCCACGCCGAAGACGAAGCATCCAATGCCAAGGCTATAAACAATTCCGGCAATGTCGTCGGCTGGGTCAACAGTTTGGTGGCGCTCCGAACGCGTTTCTTTGAAACGGTGATCGCATGTGCCGACTTCCCCAACTGGAAGCAACCGGTGGATTCAATTCGCAGTCCACCGCGTGGGAAATTCTCGACAACGGCGTAATACTCGGTACAAGTACCGGTGAGGATGGGGTTAATCATATGGCTCAATTCGTGAATTGTATGCGTCACCTTGTTACGGCGGCGGCGAGGCAGGCTCGGTCATTGGCGCCGGGGGCGAGGCCGACGAGGTGGAACCAGCTCAGGTAGTTGTCCAGATAGCGGGTGGCGCTGCCGCGGCGGGGACGCAGGAAGTCCTTCAACCGGCTGTGGCGGCTGTTCACCGTCTGCACATGCAGATCGCCCCGAACCCGTTCCCCCATCGAGCGGTTGAGTGCTTCGTGGCTCACCCCGAGCGCGGCGGCGCAAGGTGGATAGCTCGCGCCACCGTCGGAGACCAGCAGGGCGTCCTTCGCGACCACCGGGTCGAGAGCAGCCGTGAGCGCCGCCGCGTCGACCCTGGGCAGCACCGCGCTCACCGTCGTCCCGCTCCGGTCCGCCGCCATGAGAACCGGCACCTGCTCGCGCGAGAGGCCGCGCTTCTTCGCCTTGCCGCCCCGCCGCCGTGCCTTGCGTCCCAGCCCGCGCGCGCCCTTCCGGCTCTCCAGGACGTAGGTCTCGTCCGCTTCCACGATCCCCTTGAGCACCTCCGAATCGCTCCGCGCCGCCGCCAGAAACCGGTGACGCCAGCGGAACGCCGTGCTCACCGCCACGTCGCAGCGCGCCGCCGAGGCCTTCACCGTCTCCCCCTCCGCCAGCGACGCCCCGAACGACAGCCAGCGTTCCTTGTGGTGCAGGCCCGACAGCGGCGTACCGGTCAGCGCGTTGAAGGTCCTGCCGCAGCCCTTGCACTGGTAGCGCCGCAGACCCCGCGCCATACCGCGCGAAACCGCCCCTTCGCTCGCGCAGTGCGGACAGCGCCGGGCCTCGTCCACACCAAGCTCGATCGCGGCCTTCGATGCCTCGCCTTCGCTCCGGCCCGACAGCACCGCGAGCGCCTCGTGCCGCTGCACGCGCGTCAGCCCGCGCGCCGCCGAAAGCCACACCTGGAAACCCTTGCCGTCCATGACCCAACCTCCTGACGTTCCGAGCATTCTATCACAAATGCATACGTTTCACGAATTGAGCCAATCATATTGTCCGCTGGAGCCCGCCGTAATGCGGTCGATCCGACCTGTTTCACCGTTTCCGATGGAGGCGGCGTGGTAGGGAGCGGGTCCTGGGGTTTCGTTACCCGCCCGCCCGCCGCCTCGTCCGCCCGGCGGAGGCCGAGGGCGCCGAATGGGACGGATTGCATCCCTCTTGGAGATGCGGCGAAGAAGCGGCACGATCGATCAGGGGTAATACCGGCGAGCAAACTATTCGACGCGTCGCCGGGACCCGCCCACGATCGTCACCGCGATGGCGCGAAGCCCCGTGGCGGTCCAGTGGGCTTCGATATCGCGCGAAGACGCCGAATGTTCAGTGAGCGGCCCTGGATCGCCACGCTTTGCTGGCGATGACGAGCAGGATGGCGGAGAGCTTGAGTCGAATGCTCGGCGGTATACGACGGGAAATGACGAGTCCGCAGCTGGTTTTTGCGAATACCGAATATATAGAAATAATCTATCATATTGATTGCAAGAAAGAAATGGATTCAACCATGCCGAAAGCTATTTTGTTTTGTCACTTTTTGTGAATCCGCGACAGGCGCGGATGACTGATACCGGCGAGCAACCGAAGTGACTCGTCACTGGCTTGCAAACACAACCGTCATCGCGAGCGGCGAAGCGCCGTGGCGATCCAGTCCGCCTCGATGCCGCGCAATACCGTCAAGGCCGGCTGGATCGCCACGCTCCGCTCGCGATGACGACAGAGCGAGCCGAGAGGTCAATTCAAAGGCTCACCGGTATAATACCCCGCCAGACGATCGGCCTCCCGGTCCTCGGCCGTGCGTTCGGCCGGCGGGCCGAAGCCGGCGCCGCCGGCGGAACACACCTCGATGATGTCGCCGGCGGCGAGGGGAATGCGCTCGTCCTTGGTGATGAACGGAGGCTCGTAGATCTCGCCCGAGGCGCGCCGCACCCGGAATCGGGTTGGCGCGCCATCCTCGCCGCCGCCGAGGCCGCGGGGAGGAAAGCGACCGCGATCGCCCAGCAGAGAGACCACGGCCTCGCCGCGCAACAGCTCGATTGCCATGTCGACGCCGAAGCCGCCGCGCCGCCGGCCGCGCCCGCCCGAGTTCTCGCGCAGTCGGAAGTGGCGGACGCGGTAGGGATAGCGGCTCTCGTAGATCTCCATCGGCGTCATCCGCGCGGTCGAATGCAGCGAGCAGCCGTTGGAGATGCCGTCGCCGTCGGCATGCCCGCCGTAGCCGCCGCCGAAATAGAGATAGAGCACATATTCGCCAATCTCCTCGTCATGGCCACCGACGGTGACGTTGACGGTGGAAGAGAAGTTGCCGGCGGTGACCCGCTCGGGCGCCGCCTGGGCCAGCGCACCGAAGACGACGTCGATGATCCGCTGGCTGACCTCAGCCGTCGAGCCGGATACGGGGCGGGGCGGCGTCGCGTTCAGGAATGTGCTCTCGGGCGCGATCACCTCGACCGGGCGGAAGGCCCCGGCGTTGATCGGCACCTCGGTGAAGACATGCTTCAGCGCCACGTGGCAGGCCGAGACGGTCGAGGACCAGACCGAGTTGAACGGCCCCTTGCAGGGGGCCGAGGACCTGGAGAAATCCAGCACCATCTGGTCGCCGGCGACCGTGAGCGTCAGGTCGATGTCGAGGGCGGCCGGGTCGACCCCGTCGCTGTCCATATGGTCGAGGTATTGGTAGACCCCGTCGGGGAACTCCTCGATGTGCGAGCGCATCACCGTTTCGGCCCGGGCGAACATCTCCTCGACCGTGGCGTCGATCACCGCCGGCCCGAAGCGCCGCGCCAGGCCGTCGAGCCGTTCGGCGCCGAGGCGGAGCGCCGTCACCTGGGCATGGATGTCGCCCCGTCTGGGCGTCGGCACCCGGACGTTCTCCAGAATGAGGGTCAGCAGCTCATCGTCCAGCTCGCCCGCGCGGTAGAGCCGGACCGGCGGCAGCACCAGGCCTTCCTGATAGATCTCCGTCGCCCGGGCGGGAAAGCCGCCGGGGACCGAGCCGCCGACGTCCGGCCAGTGCCCGGTGTTGGCCAGCAGGGCGAAGAGTTCGCCGTCGACGAAATGGGGCATCACCATCTTGACGTCCATCAGGTGGGTGCCGCCCCGGTAGGGGCTGTTGACGATATAGATGTCGCCCGGTTCGAACGCGCGCCGGCCCTGGATGCTGGCGAGCACGCCCTGGGCGGTGTGCTGCATCACCGAGACGAAGAGCGGCAGGCTGTCCTCGCCCTGGGCGATCACCTCGCCGGTCCGGGGATGGTAGAGGCCGCTCGCCACGTCCTTGCCCTCGGCGATGATCGGCGAGAAGGCGGCGGAGACGAAGGCGGTGTCCATCTCGCTGGTGAGCTCCTGCAAGGCGCCGCGTACCACCGCGAAGGTGAGCGGATCGATTGTGCCGGTCATGCGGCCCCTCCCTCGCGGCGAAGCGCCAGCGTGCCGCCGGCGAGCACCCGGGCCTCGAAGCCGGGCGCCACCAGGATGGTCGCGTCCGATTGCGCGACGATCGCCGGGCCCCGGAGCTTCTCGCCCTCGCCGAGCGCGCCCCGGGCGATCACCGGGGCCCGGTGGCGGGCGCCCCGCCAGTGCACCTCCCGCTCGGCCAGCCGGCCCTTCTCGGTGGCGATGGGCCGGGGCGGGGTTCGATCCGGCCGGCGGCCCCGGACAGTGGTGAGGATGCCCGTGATGGTCACCGGAAAATCCTCCAGCACCGTGGTGAAGCGGCGGCGATAGGTCTCGGTGAAGGCGGCCGCCAGCGCGCCCGCATCGGCCTCGGCGCCCGGGCTCGCCACCTCGACCGAGTGGGCCTGGCCCCGGTAGCAGCAGGCGATGGCATGCGTCACCTCGATGCCGTCGAGTGGCGCGCTGGCGGCCGCCACCCGTTCCCGGCCGCGTTCCGCCTGCCGCACCCAGGTCTGCCGCACTTCGTCCAGACTTCCCTCGCCCAAGGGCAGCATGGCGGTGCGGACGAAATCCTGGCGCAGGTCTAGCAGCAGGCAGCCGAGCGCCGAGGTCGCGCCCGGATAGGCCGGCACCAGTGCGGTCGGCGCCTGCAATTCATCCATCAGGCCGCAGCCGAACAGCGCGCCGGCACCGCCGAAGAGCACCAGCGCGAAGTCGCGCGGGTCGTGCCCCCGCTCGGTCGAAATGCGCCTCAGCGCGCCGGCGACATGTTGCTCGGCGACGCCGACGATCGCTTCCGCCGCCGCGTCGAGGTGGAGGTCGAGGGCGGTGGCGATCCCGGCGATGGCCGCCTCGGCCCGCGCGCGCTCCAGGTTCGGCCCGCCGTGGGTGCCGAGCACGGTCGCCGCGCCCAGGCGGCCGAGCACGAGCTGGGCGTCGGTCACCGTCGGCCGGGTGCCGCCCTTGGCATAGCAGGCGGGGCCCGGCTCGGCGCCGGCGCTCTCCGGCCCGACGCGCAGCAGGCCGCCCCGGTCGATCCAGGCGATCGAGCCGCCGCCGGCGCCGATCGAGCGGACATCGACCATCGGCCGCCAGATCGGCAGGCCGAATTCCAACTCGCTCTGCGCCCGCATCGAGGGCTGGCCGCCGTCGATCAGGCCGATGTCGCAGCTGGTGCCGCCGATGTCGCACCCGAGCGCCTTGGCGAAGCCGGCTTGCGCGGCGATCCGGGCCGCCGCCGCTACGCCCGCGGCGGGACCGGAGAGCACCGAGTTGACCGGCAGCCGGGCCGATTCCGACCAGTGCACCGCGCCGCCGTTCGACTGCGCCACCAGCAACTCGCGGCCGAAGCCCGCCTCGCCGAGCCGCCCGGAAAGCGCGCCCAGATAGCGTGCCATCACCGGCTGCACATAGGTGTTGATCGCCGCCGTGGTGGTGCGTTCGAACTCGCGGGCTTCCTCCGAGATGTCGCTCGCCACGGTCAAGCAGTCCGCCGGCCAGCCGAGGGCGACCAGGCGATCGGCCAAGGCCCGCTCCGCCGCGCGATTGCGGTAGCCGTTGAAGAGGCTGATCACCAGGGCGTCGGCCTCCACTTCGCGAAGGCGCGCGACGATGGCTTCGAGTTCCGACTCCTCGGGCGTGTACAGAACCCGGCCCGAGGCATCGAGCGCGATGTCCGCCTCGAGTCTGCGGTGGCGCGGGATCAGCGGCGTGAAGCTCGCCTTCAGGCCGTAAGCGTGCGGCCGGTCGCGGCGGCGCAGCTCCAGCACGTCGCGAAAGCCCCGGCTGGTCAGCAGTGCCGCCCGGCACCCCTTGCGTTCGATCAACGCGTTGACGGCGACGGTGGTGCCGTGGACGGCGGCCTCCAGACGGGCGACGTCGACGTTCGCGCCTTCGAGCGCCGCCATGAAACCCCGCGACGGGTCGGCCGTGGTGCTCGGCACCTTGGCGATTTCCATGCTCCCGTCGGCGGGATCGACGGTGACGAGGTCGGTAAACGTGCCGCCGATATCGACGCCGATCTCCATGCCCCCACCCCCCTTCACCGGATTCGCGGGCGAGCGTAGCGCGGAATTCGCGGGGACGGAAATTTAGAGCGGCCGGCCCTTGCGCTCGATGAACTCGGGGAAGGCGTCCTCCGCCTTGGCGCCCCGGACCACGTCCCGAGTGTAGACCCTCTCGTGGCTCCACTGTTCCTTGAGACTCTCGCCCAGGTCGCGCAGCAGCAGTTCCTTCACGCCCCGCACCGAGTCCGCCTTGTTGGCGGCGATGGTGGTGGCCAGCTCCATGGTCCTGGCGCGAAGTTCGGCGCGCGGTACCAGGTGGTTGAGGAGCCCGATGCGGTGCGCCTCCTCGGCCTCGACCAAACGGCCGCTGAACAGCAATTCCTTCGCCATCGGCCAGCCGACCTGGTTGGGCAAGGTCCAGGTGGCGTTGATCCGCCCGTAGGCGGCGGCGAGGAAGCGGAATTTGGCATCCTCGCAGCCGATCCGCATGTCGAGCGCGGTGACCAGCACGCTGGCGCCGCCGTAGGCGAGGCCGTTCACCATGCCGATCGTCGGCTTGGGGCAGGTGGCGACGTCGTAGTTGCCCTCGGCCAGCAGCACGCCCCGGCGAGCGAGCTCGGCAGGATCGAGGTTGGCGTCGTTCTCCCGCTGCTCGTGGATGTCGCCGCCGGCCGAGAAGGCGTGATCCCCCGCGCCGGTGACGACGATACAGCCGACCTCGTCGTCGCGGCCCATCGCCCGGACCGCGTCGTGCAGATCGGAGGTGAGGCGGAAGTTCATCGCGTTCAGCACTTCCGGCCGGTTCATGGTGATGATCGCCACGCCCTCGGTCTTCTCCACCAGGATATGCTCGTAGTCGCTCAACCGCCCTATCCTTCTCGCCTCCGCCGCGCCATGATCGCGCGCGGCGGACGTTAGCGCATCGCCCGCCGGCCGTCACCGGCCTCGGCATTCGCCGAGATCGGCTATGATCCGGCCCGCGACGTGAACCAGCGGGAGGAAACCCCATGACACAGCTCAGGGTCGGCTTCGTCGGCGACAGCATCACCAACGGGACGGGCGATGCGACGCTGCTCGGCTGGACACTGCGGTTGGGGCAGGCGGAGCGGGCGCGCGGGCACGACGTCACGGTCTACAATCTGGGTATCCGGGCCGACACGAGCGAGATGGTCGCCGCCCGTTTCGAGGGCGAATGCGCCGCCCGGCTGCAGCCGGCCTTCGATTGCGCCACGGTCTTCGCCGTCGGCATCAACGATTCGGCGAATGAAGAGAGCGACGAACGCCAGGGGCTTCGCGTGGCGATGGACCGCTCGGTCGAGATCATCGCCGGCATGGCGGAGACGGCCCGCCGCTTCGGCCCCGTGCTCTGGGTCGGGCCGACGCCGGTCGTGGAGGCGATGATGCCGCTCGCACCCTTTCCCGGGCTAAGCTACGATTTCCGCAACAGGGTGATCGCGGACTACGGCCAGGCCTATGCCGCCCGGGCGGCGGCGATCGGCGTGCCTTACCTCGATCTTCACGGCGCGCTCAAAGACCACGGCGGTTGGCGCGCCTCGCTCGAGGCCTCCGACGGCCTGCACCCGACCACGGCCGGCTACCAGATCATGTGCGCGGCGATCGGCGAATGGGACGCCTGGCGCGCGCTGCTGGATTGAGCGCGTGACCGAGATCCATGTCGATGCCGACGCCTGCCCGGTAAAGGACGAAGTGCTGCGGGTGGCCGAGCGCCACCGCCTGCGGGTCCATATGGTCTCGAACAGCGGCTACAACCCGCGCGGCAACCCGCTGGTCAACCCGGTCATGGTCCCGCCGACGCCCGACGCCGCCGACGACTGGATCGCGGCGCACATCGGCCCGGGCGACATCGCGGTGACGGCGGACATCCCGCTCGCCGCCCGCTGCCTGGAGGCCGGCGCGGCCGCGCTGGGCCCGACCGGCAAGCCCTTCACGGCCGAGAACATCGGCAACGTGCTCGCCACCCGCGACCTGATGGCGCATTTGCGCGAGACCGGCGAGATCCGAGGCTACAACCGGGGCATGGACCGGCGCGACCGCTCCCGCTTTCTGGAGGCGCTGGAGGTTATGGTCCGCGCCGCCACCGGCAAGGCGGGGGGGTGAAATGACGGCCGATCCGGACGAGGCCCTGGGCGGCCTCCTCGCCTGGCTGTTCGACGACCACATCCTCGCCGAGACGGCGGTCGAGGATCGCGCGCGGCTGCTCTTCCTCGACACGCTCGGCTGCATGGTGGCGGGGCTGGTCAAGCCGGAGCCGGCCGCGCTGGCCGTCGCCTTCGCCGATTGCGAACCGGGCGAGGCGCGCCTGCCGGGGACGGCCCGGGGTCTCTCGGTGGGCGCGGCCGCCCATGTCGCGGCGCTTGCGGCCTGCTGGGACGAGGCCTGCGAGGGCTTGCCGCGCGCGCACGGCCGGCCCGGCCTGCACGCCTTCGGCCCCGCCCTCGCACTCTCCCTCGCCGGGGGCCGAAGTCTCGGCGAAGCGCTGGGGGGCCCTGGTCGCCGGCTTCGAGGTCGCCGGGCGGCTCGGCGAATTTCTCCGCATTCCGCCCGGCATGCACGTGGACGGCACCTGGGGCACCTTCGGTGCCGTCACCGCCGCCGGCCGCCTGCTCGGCCTGTCGCCGGCGGTGACCCTCGACGCGATCCGGGGCGCGGCCTGCCAGCTGCCCTGGAGCCTCTATCTGCCGATCGCCGAGGGGGCGACGGTGCGCAACACATACGTGGGGGAGGCGGCCCGGCGCGGCATCACCCAGGCGCTGGCCGCCGCCGCCGGCATCACGGCGCCGGCCGGCGCGATTCCGGCCTTCGACCGCCTGGCGCTCGGCGGCGATCCGACGGCGAAACGTCTGGCGCCGGCGGGGCAATGGCTGCTCGAGGAAGGCTACCTGAAGCCCTTCGCCGCCGTCCGCCATGTCCACTACGGCGCCGAGGCGGCGATCCAATGGCGCGACGGGCACGATCCGGCCGACACCACCGGGATCCGCGAACTGAGCTTGGAGGTCTACGGCGAAGCCTTGCGCTATTGCGGCAACCGCGCGCCGGCGACGGCGATCCAGGCCCAATTCTCGCTCAGCTACGGGCTGGCCTGGACCCTGGCGCGCGGCGACCTCGGCGCGGACGCCTACGCGCCGGAAAGTCTCGCCGATCCGGAAGTGCGCCGGCTGGAAGCCCTGGCGGAGCTGGTCGAGGTGGCCGGGTGGGATGGTGAGGGCAAGCGGGCGGCGCGGTTGACCGTGGTCACGGCGGACGGTGCCGAGACCCTGGCCGTCCGCTCGGTGCCGGGCGATGTCGACCGGCCGCTCTCTCCGGCGGAGGTGCGCGACAAGTTCGCCCGCTACGCCGCCCCGGGGCTGGGCTCCGAGCGGGCCCGGGCGTTGGCCACCCGGATCCTGGAGGCACCGCTCGCCACGCCGCTTCAGGCCCTCCTCGCGAGCTGACGATCAGCCGCCGCCCTTGATTTCGACCCCCGCCCATTCCTCGATCAGCTTGGTGAGTTCGCTGACGTCGCGCCCGCCCCAGCCCTTGTGCATGGCGACCTTGATCACCTGGCGGGCCTGCTGGCAGACGAACTGCGGCACGCCCTGGGCCTCGCCCTCGGCCAGCGCCAGGTCGACGTCCTTGGCGAGCGTCGCCAGGGCGGCGCCATAGTCGAAGGTCCGGGGCAGGATGTGGCGCGGCATGACCTCGTCGATCACGCCGTTGCGCCCCGAGCCGGCCGCGATCGCCTCGATCATCACCTCCGGGTCGAGCCCCGCCTTGACGCCCATCGCCAGCGCCTCCGACGTCGCGACCCAGGAGACCGCGTTCAGGATGTTGTTCGAAAGCTTCAGCACCTGGGCGAGCCCCGGCTTGTCGCCGCAGTAGACCACCTTGGAGCCGAAGGCCTCGAAACAGGGTTTGACGCGTTCGAAGGCCTCGCGCGGGCCCGAGACCATGACCGAAAGCGTGCCGGCCCTGGCGCCCGCCGGGCCGCCGCTGATCGGCGCTTCCAGCGTCACCACGCCCTTTGCCGCCAGCGCCTCGGTGATCTCGATCGCGAAGGGCGTGCCGGTGGTGCCGGCGTTGACGTAGATTGCCATCCTGGAGCCCTCGATCAGCCCGTCCTCGCCCAGCACCGCCTCGCGGATGGCGCCATTGGTCGGCAGCGAGGCGAAGACCACGTCGGTCTGGTCGGCGAGTTCCCGCGCCGTGGCGACGGGCCGGGCCTGGCGTTCGACGAGCGGCCGGATCGCCGCCTCGTTCACGTCGCGGACGACGAGCGGGTGGCCCGCCTCCAACATCCGTCCAGCCATGGGCCGCCCCATGTTGCCGAGGCCGAGATAGCCGATCGTGTCGCTCATATCGTCAATCCTCCCTTATTCCTTGCCGGCGGTCGCAAAGTCGATCACCTCGGCGGCGAGGTCGGGTTCGCCGACGAGGTCGAGCATCTGGCGCCGCGCCTGGTCACGCAGCCGCACCGCCGCGCTGAAATCCTCGCCCTCGGCCGATAGGGGCTCGCCGACCCGGACGTCGACCGACCCGTGACGGGGAAACCACTGGCCGTCGCGCAGCAGCGTCCGCATGCCGCGCACGCCCACCGGCAACACCGGCACGCCGCCCTCGGCCGCGATGGTGAAGGCGCCCATGCGGAAGCCCAACAGGCCCGGCATGCGGGTCAACGTGCCCTCGGGGAAGAACACCACCTGCCGGCCGGCGTCGACTGCGGCACGGGTGGCGGTCGCATCCTCCATTGCTTCCTCGGCCCGCGCCCGCTCGACGAAGAGGCAGCCGAGGCTCTGAAGGAAGCGGCCGGCGATGAACTGGTCGGCCAGTTCCTTTTTGGCGACGACGGCGAGCGGGCCTTCCATGATTGCCGAAAGGCCCAAGGTGTCGGCGTAGCTCGAATGATTGAGCAGCACGATGCCCCGGAAGGCATGCAGCCGTTCGGCCCCCTCGACCCGGATCCGGACGCCGATCAGGCGGAAAAAGAGCCTGGCGGCGCCGTGCACCAAGGCCCAGCGCAAGGCGAAGCCCGGCAGGATCTGTGCCCCCGGCCAAACGACGACCGCCACGAGCAGTAGCATCGCCCACCAGTGCGCGGCATAGAGCACCGCGCCCAGGCCCCGGAGCCGTCGCCTGAGCCCACCCGCCGCCCCGGCCAGGTAGAGCCGGGCGAGTTGCAGCCACACCGCCTTGCCGTCGGCCGTGATGGTGCCCGCCTCGTAAAGCTGCCGGGTGGCGTCGCGGCGGATCTTGCCACTGGAGGTTTTGGGTACCGCGTGCGGCGGGGCCAGCACCACCTCGTCGGGTGGCTGCTCCACCAGCTCGCCGGCGATGGCGGAGATCCGCTCGACCAGGGCGGCGCGGCGCTTGGGGTCGCGCTCCCGGCTCTCGGCGACGACGACGAGGCGTTCGGTGCCGCTGGCCGCATCATGGGTGCCGAAGACGGCGACGCAGCCGGTGCGCACGCCGTCCAGCGCGCCCACCGCCACCTCGACCTCCTGGGGATAGATGTTGCGCCCGGCGCGGATGACGATGTCCTTGACGCGCCCGGTGATATAGAGGTCGCCCGCCGCGAGATAGGCCCTGTCGCCGCTGTCGGTCCAGGCGCCGTCCTTCATCTCCGCCGTCCGTTCCGGATTTCGGTAGTAGCCGGCGGTGGTCGACGGGCCCTGGAACTGCAACCGGCCCTCGCGGCGCTCGCCCACCTCGCGGCCGGCGGCATCGACGACGCGGATCTGGTGGCCGGGCAGCGGATGGCCGCAGGCCACCATCTCCAGCGCATTTTCGTCCCCTTCGGCGGCGGGCCGCGCGATGCCGTCCAGCTGCAGGGCCTGGCGGTCGACCCGGTCGATCGGCGCCACCCGATCGAGCGGCGGGAAGGCGAGGCCGACCGCGTTTTCCGCCAGGCCGAAGACCGGCGCCATTGCCGTCGGGGCCAGGCCGTATCCGGCGAAGCGGGCGGAGAACTCGCGGATCGTGCTTGCCAGCACCGGCTCCGCCCCGTTCACCACCATGCGCAGCGAGGAGAGGTCGAGGCCCTCGATATCGCCGTCCTCGATCCGGCGCAGGCAGAGCTCGAAGGCGAAGTTCGGCCCGCCGGAGAGCGTGCCGCGATGGCGGTGGATCGCCCAGAGCCAGGACCCTGGGCGCACCAGGAAGGCGAGCGGCGACATGATCACCACCGGAATGGCGAAGTACATCGTGCCTAGCCAGGCGCCGATCAGCCCCATGTCGTGATAGAGCGGCAGCCAGCTGACGAAGACGTCGCCGTCCCTGGGTTGGATCGCCAGGCCCATCGCCCGGATGTTCGCCAGCAGATTGCGATGGCTCAGCATCACGCCCTTGGGATCGCCGGTACTGCCGGAGGTGTACTGCAAGAGCGCCAGGTCGTCCGGCCCCGGCGGCGGCGGCAGCGCGCCGGCCTCGATCCGTCCCAGGCGGTCGACGGTCTCCACCGCCTCGAGGCTGGCGACCCGCTGGATCAGGAAATCGCCGACGGCGCGGGCCTGTTCGACGGTGATCAGGAGGACCGCCTCGCAGTTGTTGAGGATCACCGCCTGTCGGCGCAGATGGTCCTCGATCTGCGACAGGCGCACGGGGGGGTAGATCGGCACCGGCACGCAGGCCGCCAGCAGCACACCCATAAAGGCGGTGAAGAAAGCCTGCTCGCTCGGCAGCATGATGGCGACCCGGGTACCCGGCTCGAGCCCCCGGGCGACCAGGCCCGAGGCGAGGCATCGCGCGTCCCGGTCGAGGGCGCGATAGGTGATCTCCCGCTCCTCGCCCGCATCGCCCACCAGCGTGATGTGCGTGCGGTTGCCGTGTGCCGACACGTGCCAGGCGAGCGCCTCGGGAATCGTCTCCACCGCCGGCGCTTCCAGCGGGCCACCGGCCACCGTCTCCTCGCGCGCCCTGGCCTTCAGGTTGGCGCGCGCGCCGCGCTCCAGGCCCGCCAGCACGGCCAGGATGTCGCCCGGCGTTTCGGCACGGGCCAGCACCTCCTCGGGCAGCGCCACGTCGAAGCCGCGCTCGATCCTGAGCATCAGTTCCGAGCGGGCCAGGCTGTCGAGGCCGAGATCGCGATCGAGCCGGCTCGTGGTCTCGACGCGGAGCGTGCCGCGCGCTTCCGGCTTCACCTCCGCCGCCAGCTCGCGCACGACGGCGAGCAGTTCGGCCTCCAGGCCCCCCTCCTCGTCGTGATCGGCGGCGGCGTCCGTCATGGCAATCGTCTTCCGGGGTCGTCGGCCAGCAAAGTGAATGCACTATAGTGGCTCCGCCCGATCCTGCGTAGGGAGGTTCGTCGATGGCCGGCTCCGGCTCGAGGAAGGTGATTTTCGCCGCGCTCGCCGGCAACTCGCTGATCGCGGCGACCAAGTTCGCCGCCGCCGCCCATACCGGCAGCTCGGCCATGCTGAGCGAGGCGATCCACTCCGTGGTCGACACGGGCAACCAGGGCCTGCTGCTCTACGGGCTCCGCCGCGCCGCCCGTCCCGCCGACGGCCGACATCCCTTCGGCTATGGGATGGAACTCTATTTCTGGACCTTCGTCGTCGCCATCCTGATCTTCGCCGTCGGCGCCGGCGTCTCGATCTACCAGGGCGTGCACAAGATTGCCGATCCGACCCCGGTCACCAACGCGATCGTCAACTATATCGTCCTCGGCCTGGCGCTGGTCTTCGAGGCCGGCGCCTGGTGGATCGCCTATAAGGAGTTCAACCGGACCAAGGGACCGGCGAGCCTGATCGCGGCGATCCGCGACACCAAGGATCCGACGGTGGTGACGGTGCTGTTCGAGGATACGGCGGCGATGGCGGGCCTGCTCGTCGCCTTCGTCGGCATCGCGCTCGGCCAGATCCTGGAGGTGCCGGAGATCGACGCGGCGGCCTCGATCGTCATCGGCCTGATCCTCGGCGTGACGGCGGTGCTTCTCGCCTACGAGTGCAAGGGCCTGTTGATCGGCGAGGCGGCGGCGCCGTCGACCCTCGCCGAGATCGAGGGGGCGATTCTCGAACAGGGACGGATCCTCCGCGTCAATGAAATGCTGACCATGCACATGGGACCTCGCGATGTTCTGGTGAACCTCAGTCTCGACTTCGAGGACGGCGTCGCGGCCGAGGAGGTGGAACGCACCGTCTCCACGCTCGAGGCCCGGATCAAGGAGCGCGCGCCGGAGGTCACCCGCGTTTTCGTCGAGGCGCAAAGCTGGCTCGGCCATGTTCGCGCGCAAAACACGGGGCAAGGCGAGGCTTGACGCGGCCGTGACGTCTTGGGCACGCAAAAGGGTGGAACGCAAAAGGGTGGCGCGCGCGACGACAAGCCCCCACATGTCCCTGAATGCCGGCGGTGCGCCTTGCGGTTACTATCAGAAGTCCCGGCCACCCCGCTCCCCCGGCCCAACCACCCGTGGAGTGTACCCTTGGGGTGCCCTGGGGGGTGGTTATGCCGGGCGCGCGGGGTGGCCGGGGGCGCCATCATTTATGATGGCCAATACTTGCCCCCGGCCGGCGGAAAAGGCGATTGAAGGCGGATGCGACGGATATTGGCGATCATTCGGCGAACCGGACGCGGCTTGCGTTGGCCGGCGACGGTATTTTTCGTCTGCTTCCTGCTGCCGACCGCGCTCGGCCTCGGTGGCCGCTGGATCGGGGAGGCCCGGGGCATGAACTGGTGGGAAGCGCGCAACGATACCACGCATCAGGCGCCGGACCCGGCCACGACGCCGGAGGCCATCGTCGAGGTCTATGCCGCCCGCGCCTTCGGCTGGCGCGGCGCCTTCGGCGTGCACACCTGGATCGCCAGCAAGGAAGCGGGCGCCGACCATTATCTCCGCTACGAGGTGATCGGCTGGCGGCTCTATCGTGGCATGTCGGCGGTGGCGGTGCGCTCCGGTATCCCGGACGGGCACTGGTTTGGCAGCAAGCCCGACAAGCTTCTCAGCCGCCGGGGGCCGGCGGCGACGGCCCTGATCGGCCAGATCCGCGCCGCGGCCGAACGTTATCCCTATTCCGACAGCTACCGCGTCTGGCCCGGCCCCAACTCCAATACCTTCACCGCCTTCATCGGCCGCGAGGTCCCGGAACTCGGCCTCGACCTGCCCCCGCTCGCCGTCGGCAAGGATTATCTGCCGGCGGGCCGGGTAATCGACTCGGCGCCCAGCGGTACCGGCTATCAGCTTTCCCTCGGCGGCCTCGCCGGCCTGACCCTGGCGAGGGAGGAGGGCTTCGAGATCAACCTCCTCGGCCTCACTTTCGGCCTCGACGCCACCCCGCCGGCCTTGAAACTCCCCGGCATCGGCCGCGTCGGCATGTCGCGCCAGGCGGCGGGGCGCCGACCGCGATGACCCCGATCCACCATGTTCGGGCCGGCGGCGGTGCGGCGATGGGGCGGTCGTCCTTCATGCCTCGCCTCGGGGCTTACCGTCGTTCGCGGTGGCAAGGGGGCCAGGCGGCCCGCGACAAAATAGCGAAACGGCGTTCCCGGAGTCGACTTACCGCGGCGGTTCGGAAAAGAAGATGATGGCAATAAACTTGTCCAAGGCTATTGTCGTCTAGGCAACAAAATTGCCGATCAAAGCCGCAAAATGGCCGCCATTATTCCAACGATCCGGATTTGACAGCCCTTTGTTATGGCGACAAACTCATGTGGCGCATGGCGCCGCCGCATGAGGCGATATTGGACTAGGGAATGGGTGTCATTGGGAAATCCAAGGTCTTGAGAGGCTCCGCGCCTCCGGTTTGTCGACCGGACTTCCGAAGCGGGGATGGCGAGGCGAGGTGATTGATGAAATCCCCGAGAATTATTCCTCTGCCCGGGATCGTCGGCGCGACGCGCTAAGACATTGACCAACGGCTTCCTTGCGGTTCGATTTTTGGCTCCGCGGTGTGGGAATCCGAAACCAGGGAGAAGATCGATGACAAAAAAGAGCACCTATGTCATTACCGAAGTCGTGGGTTCCTCCGACCAATCCATCAGCGAGGCGATCCAAAGCGCGATCACGACGGCCGCCGTGTCGCTCAGAAATCTCAGCTGGTTTGAGGTGGTGAACATGCGGGGAAGCATCGTCAGCGACGAAGTTAGTGAATACTAAGTGACGGTGAAACTGGGCCTTCGCTACGACAAGTAAGGCCCGTGGCGGGGCGGCCATGCGGGGCCCCCCGCCGTGCGCCGGGGGCCGTTGGATGCCGCCGACGCGCCGCGAGACGACAATCGAAGAGGTGAAGCAGATGACCGCCGAAAGGATTCTGACAAACAAGGGCACCGGGGTCGCCACCATCGCACCGGATGCCACGCTCGGCGAGGCCGCCGCCATGCTGGTCGAAAACAATATCGGCGCCGTCGTCGTCAGCCGCGACGGCTCCCAGGTCGAGGGGATTCTCTCCGAGCGCGACCTGGTTCGGGCGATGCGGGAGAAGGGCGCCGACATGTTCGAGGTCACGGTCGGCGAGCTGATGACCAGGGAAGTGGCGACCTGCGCCCGAGGTGATGCAACCCGCGGCCTTCTCGCCCTTATGACGGAACGCCGGATTCGTCACGTGCCGGTCGTCGACGCGGGGCGGCTGGTCGGCATCGTCAGCATCGGCGATGTCGTGAAGCTGCGGCTCGACGATCTGGTCTCCGAAACCGAGGCGATGCGGGATTATATTTCCCACTGACGGGTGAACGGGGGCGGCTGGGCGACGCTTGCCGCGGCCGCCCCGGCGGGGCCATAATCCGCTTCGTTCCGGTTCGGCCGATGGAGAGGGACGTGGCGGTGAAGATCGTGGTTCGAGGCGCGTTGTTCGGCCTTCTGGGCCTCGCCCTGGTGACGCCGGTGGGCGCCGCGCCCCGGCCCCTGGCGGCGGCGCCGAGCGCGGCGGGCCATGCGCCGGGCCTCGCGGTCGACTACTACTTCGAGATCTTCAACGAGATCCGGGAGCTGGTCGACTGGATGGAGCAGGCCAAGCCCAAACCCGGGCCGCCGATCGCGAAGCTCGACTACAAGGTCGGTATCGGCAAGGTGTTGACCAGCTCGTCGAACGATTTCGTCGGCGCCCATGTCCGGGGACTGATTCACCTGGAGCACGCCGGCGCCTACGCCTTCGAGGTGACCTCCAACGACGGGGTCCGAATCGAGCTCGGCGGCGAGCCCTTGTTCGAGGATCCAGCCGTCCATGCCGACACCACCTCCGATCCGATTCCCCTCGAGGCGCCGGCGGCGGGTTGGTATTGGCTGGAGATTCTCTATTTCGAGAAGAAGAACACCTCGACCCTGATCCTGAAATGGCGCCCGCCGGGCGCCCAGGCTTTCGAGGTCGTGCCCGAGGCGGCCTTCATGCATGCCAAAAGATAGGGAGCGGTCATGAGCGTCCAGACCCAAATCGAGGAAAAACTGATGGCGGGCCTGGCGCCGAACCATCTCGAGGTCTTGAACGAAAGCTACAAGCATGCCGTGCCGCCGGGCTCGGAATCCCATTTCAAGGTGGTGATCGTCGCCGACGCCTTCGAGGGCAAGCGCCTGGTCGGCCGCCACCAGTCGGTGAATGCGCTGCTCGCCGAGGAGTTGGCGGGTCCGGTTCACGCGCTTTCCATGGAAACCTTGACCGCCGGGGAATGGCGGGACCGTGGCGGCCGGACCATGCAGACCCCCGATTGCCTCGGCGGCGGCAAGGGGGACCGCTGAGAAACGCGCCCGGAAGACTTGGCGCGGATCAAGTTTGATCCGCATCGCCGGGCCACCGTGAGAGGCGCGGCACTGATCGCCATGGTGGGCGCCAATATCGGCGCCGGGCGGTTGTCGCGGGCTCATCGTGGCGGCTGGACAGGCGGCGTGGCGGCGGCCGTGATCGCCGGCGCCATCGGGACCGCCACCGCGGCGTGGCCCGACGCCTGGGCCGGCGTGTTCACCGAGGACGCCGCGGTGTTCGCCGCCGGCGGCGCCTATCTCATGATTGTCGCTCCCTCTTACGCCTTCTTCGGTCTCGGTCTGTCACTGTACTTTGCCTCCCAGGGCGCGGGCGCATTACCGGATGCTTGGTGAAGGTCACCGTATCGTGGACGAATACGGCGACCGCGAGGCGTATGGCCGAGCGCCGATAATTCCGCGACTGTCGATTATCCTATAGGATCCGTCGCGGTCTCGAATCGGGCCGGTGGAGACGGAGAGGCAATGACCGAGTTGACGCCACCGGAGGCACCCGTGCTGCGCCGTCACGCGCCCGAGGGCGAGAGCGTGCCGGTGGTCTTCGATTCACCCCATAGCGGCCTGCACTTCCCCGCCGACTTCCGCCCCGCCCAGCCGGAATCGATCATTGCGCTCGCCGCCGATACCTATGTCGACGAGCTGTTCGCCGGCGCGCCGGACCATGGGGCGACGCTGATCGCCGCGGAATTTTCCCGGGTCTATATCGATCCCAACCGCGACGAGACCGATGTCGACCTGAAGCTGGTCGAGGATGAATGGACCGGCCCGCACGAGCCGAGCCACAAGCAGCGCTTCGGCAAGGCGCTGATCTGGCGCAGCCTCGGCATGGACATGCCGATGTACGACCGGCCGCTGACGGCGGCGGAAATCCGGCATCGCATCGATCACTACTGGCGGCCCTACCACGACGCGGTGGTCGACGCCCTCGATGCCGCCCACGCGGAAAGCGGCGCCGTCTGGCACGTCAACTGCCACTCCATGGCCTCCTATGCCGGCTCGTCCCACCCCGACGCGGGCAAGCGGCGCCCCGACATGACGGTGAGCGACCGCGACGGCACCAGCGCCGGGGCGGAATTCGTCGATCTCGTGGTCGAGGCGCTCGGCGCCATGGGCTATGACGTCCGCGTCAACGATCCCTACAAGGGCATGGCGCTGATCGACCGCTATAGCGATCCCGATCGCGATCGCCACAGCCTGCAGATCGAGGTGCGCCGCGGGCTCTACCTGGACGAGCGCAACCGCCAGAAGACCGACGGCTTCGGCCAGTTGAAGGCGGATCTCGACCGGCTCTGCGCCAGGGTGGCGGACTTCGCGCGCGCGCGCATGGTCTCGTGAGCGAGCCCGCCGAGGTCTTCGCCCGCGATTACGGGGAGGCCCGCGAACTGTTTCTGGCGGCGGCCCGGGCGGCGGGCGCGACGCTGGAGGCCCATCGCCATCCCCTGGGGGCCCCCGATGGCGGGGCGCTGCACGCCGATGTCGCCTGGCTCGGCCCGCGCGACGCGACGCGGGTTGTCCTGACCGTCTCGGCCACTCACGGGGTCGAGGGCTTCGCCGGCTCCGCCTGCCAGACCGACTGGCTGATCGGAGCCCGGAAGACGGGCTTGCCCCGAGGCGTCTCGATGATGATCCTGCATGCGGTCAACCCCCACGGCTTCGCGCGCCGCCGGCGGGTGAACGAGGACAACGTCGACATCAACCGCAACTTCATCGATTTCACCGCGCCGCCGCCGGAAAACGAGGGCTGGCGGCGCCTCGCCCCCGTTGTTTGCCCGGAGGTGATGGATGACGGGGCGGACGCCGCCTACCGCGCGCTCAGCCGCGATTTCATCCAGCGGCACGGCGAACGCGATTATGTCCGCGCCGTCTCCGGCGGGCAGTACAGTCATCCCGACGGGGTCTTCCATGGCGGTGGCGCGCCGGTCTGGTCGCATCGCCTGCTGCGCCGGCTGACGGAACGCTGGCTCGCCGCGACGCGTCACCTGGCCGTGGTCGACATCCATACCGGGCTCGGGCCCTGGGGGCACGGCGAGCTCATTTGCCGCCATCCCCCCGAGAGTGATGCGCTGTCGCGGGCGCGGCGCTGGTACGGCGACGGCGTCACCTCGCCGGCGCTGGACGAATCCGCCTCGCCCGTCGCCACCGGCAACCTGCGCATGGCCTTCGCGCTCTGGCGCCCCGAGATCGAATTGACGGCGGTCGGCCTCGAGTTCGGCACCTATCCCGCCGAGCGGGTCTTCGAGGCGATCCGCGCCGACAACTGGCTCCATATCCACGGCCGGCTGGACAGTCGCCGCGCGCGGGCGATCAAGGCCGAGATCCGCGAGATGTTCGATCCGGACGACGACGGCTGGCGCCGCCTGGTGCTGGCCCGGGGGGCCGAGGTACAACGCCGCGCGCTCGACGGTCTGGCGCGCCCATGACGGATCGACATAAAATTCGACTCGCCCCGCCGGGCACTCAGATCGGTCGATTTGTCCGAGGGAGGGAGCAATGACGGCAATCGACTTCAGCGGCGCCCACGTGGTGGTGACCGGCGGCTCCAACGGCATCGGTAACGCCATGGCGCGGGCCTTCCGCGATTGTGGCGCCGCCGTGACCGCCACCGGCACCCGGGCGCGGGAGAGCTACGACAGCGACCTGGACGGCATGGACTACGCCGCCCTCGATCTCGGCGACGATGCCGCGATCGCCGATTTCGCCGCCGCCATCGACAAGCTCGACGTGCTGGTGAATTGCGCCGGCATGGTCGCCTACCGGGGCCGGGAGTTTGAGGCGGAGACCTTCCGCAAGGTAATGGACGTCAACCTGACGGCGATTCTGCAGCTCGGCGGCGTTCTCCGCCCGAAGCTGGCGGAGGGTCCCGGCTCGATGATCAATGTCACCTCGCTCACCGCCTTCTTCTCCAGCCGCGGCAATCCGGCCTACGGCGCCTCCAAGGCGGCGGTCGTGCAGCTGACCAAGACCCTGGCGGTGGCCTGGGCCCGCGACGGCATCCGCGTCAACGCCATCGCGCCCGGCTGGGTCAAGACCAAGATGACCGAGGTCTCGTGGGGCAACGAGGCAATCGACGAGGCGATCATGGCGCGGACCCCGCTTTGCCGCTGGGCCGAACCCGAGGACATGGCGGGCCCGGCCCTCTTCCTCGCCTCCGACCTCGCGCGCTACGTCACCGGCGAGACCATGCTGGTCGACGGCGGGTTCTCCCTGGTGATCTGATACCGACCTGCGTTGAGTGCAACTCATCGCCGGTCGGCAAGCGCAATCGCGCGCCCGAGCAAAGCCAACGAAAAGCCCGCGTGGCGTCTGAACGCCAGACAACCCGTAATGAGTCCCTCTCATCGCCGCTCGGTATGAGGCGACTCCCGCGCGTCCCGGGAGTGGGTTAACATACAATTCATCATGCTTTTTAAGCCTCCACTTAGAGGCTGTCGCTACGCTTTGTCTCTCGACGGCCGGCAAGGGCCATCGCCGATCGGAGAAAAGCATGCGCCAACTGGGGTCCAGCGTGGGAATGGCCGCCCTCTTCGCCACGCTGGTGGCGGTGGAGGCGTGGGGCGGATCGGTCGGCCTCGCCATCGGCGGCTATGTCCCGGCGGCACGCACGCTGGAGGTCTCGACCGTGGTGATACCCGCAAGCCCGATTGGGAGCAAAGGCGGCCTGGACGTCGTCATCGCGGCGCCGGGAAACGGCAATGCCGGATATGCCCTGATCCTGCGGGGCGACGGCACGGGACACGATGTGGTCTTCGACGGCTGGACCGTGGACCTCGGCACCGGTCAGGCCCGTCTCGCCGAGATCGGCGCCACGCCGGGGCGTGGGCCGGAATACCGATTGCGCGTGCGGCCCGCGACCGGTTCCGGCAAATCGCCTGGCGGCGGCGGATACCTGCGGCTCGTGCTGCGCAGCAACTGAAACGACGCCGGCTGTTTCCGGCGTTTTCAAGCGCCTACCCAAACGGGAACATCTCGGCGATATGCCGCGATGAGCGCTGGCCCGAGCGGGTGGCCCGGCGATACGGATCAAACTCGGGCCGCGCCGATCCGCGCGGAAACCATGCGCGATCATTATTCCGCCGCGTCGATCCTCGGTTTCCAGGCACCGATCTCCGGGCGTCCGAGACCGAGGTGATCACGCAAGGTCGGGCCCGAGTATTCCTTGCGGTAGATGCCACGCTTCTGTAGCTCGGGGATGACGAATTCGACGAAATCCTCGAAACAGCCCGGTTGGTGGGTTGGGGCGACGACGAAGCCGTCGGAGCCGCGGCCTTCCCACCATTCCTCGATCTTATCGGCGATTTCCCTCGGGCCGCCGACCCAGTGGTTTCGCAGCAGGCCGCGTCCCGTCACCTGCATGAAATCGCGCGGCGTCGGATTCCTGATGCCTTCCTCGACGACGACCCGGTCGCGCATCGCCTGCATGCCGGAGATGCCGGCGATCTCGTCGTCGCTGAAGGCCTCGTCGATGCCCTTGGTGGCGAAATCGAAGTTGAGCGCTTCCGAGAGCAGCAGCAGCTGGTCCATCTCGTTCGGCAGCTTCTCGTAGGCGGCCGCCTTGTCCTCCGCCTCGTCCCTGGTAGCGGCCGAGATCGGATAGAACAGGCTGCAGATCTTCATGCTTGCGGGATCGCGGCCCGCGGCTGCGGTCATTTCCTTCTGTTTCTTGTATCGCTTCTTGGCGCCCGCGAGATCGTCGTAGACGACGAACAGCAACTCGCCCCACTTCGCCGCGAATTGCTGGCCCCGGCCGCTCATGCCCGCCTGAATCACGACGGGATGTCCCTGCGGGGTACGCGGCACGGTGAAGGGGCCGCGCGACGACATGTATTTCCCCTGGAAATCGATGCGCCGCACCTTGTCGGGGTGGGCGTAGAGGTTGTTCGCCTTGTCCACCAGAATCGCGTCGTCGTCCCAGCTGTCCCAGTGACCGAGGACGATCTCCATGAACTCGTCCGCTTCGTCGTAGCGGGTGGCGTGCGCCGTATGGAGTTCCCGGCCCATGTTCTTCGCCTCATTGTCGTTGACCGACGTCACGACGTTCCAGGCGGCGCGGCCCTTGGTCATCAGGTCGGCGGTCTGGAACAGGCGGGCGACGTGGAAGGGCTCGTAATAGGTCGTCGAACAGGTAGCACCCAGGCCGAGATGCGTCGTTGCCGCCGCCATCGTCATCAGGCACATCAGGGGATCCAGTTTCACGCAGCGGATACCGTTCCTGACCGTCTCCGCGTGATCGCCGCCGTACATGTCCGGCATGGCAAGGCGGTCGTCGAAGAAGCCGATGTCAAACTTTCCCGCCTCCAGCACGCGGGCGATGTGCTGGTAGTATTCCGGCGAATAGGTGTCGGTCCGCGCATCCGGGTGCCGCCAGGAGGCAGGCAGGGTGGTGCAGTTCTGCGCTTGCAGGAAGGCGACGAAGTGAACTTGGCGCATCGTAATATCCTTATTGACCGGTCTCCTCACCGACCCCGAGGGCCCTGGTGGCGTAATCAAGGACGGCGGATGGCATGCAGGCGGCAAGGGCGGGATGGGCTGGCGGGAACGCATGCATGTCGCGATAATCTAACAGGCTGAACGGAGGGATGCCCGGTGCCCGCGTGCGACATGGTGGCGCGCGACACCAAGGCCGATGCCTTCGCCGCCACCAAGCCGGCGAGTTGGCGACCTTCGTCCAAGCGGATCACCCTCGATCTGAACGCACCGGATCCCGGCGCGGCACTCACCCGTCCGTGGGCACCGCCGGTGCCGGCATGCCCTTGGGCGGATGAGTGCCGCGCCATCGGACAAATTCGGGAGGGTTTTGCCTTGAAGTTGAGAAAACCGGCCACCCATGCTTCACGCCGCCCGCGCCGGTCTCGATGGCCAGCGAACGGGTTTGGCCGTATCATTCAAGCTCGGCGTTGCCGCCAAGCGCCCGAATGGCTACCGTACCGGCCGGGCTAAGACGCCACCTGGGCAGTGTCGGCTCAAGTCCGACGAACCGGCCTCCTCGCGGGACCGGCACGCATTCAACGACATCGCACCCCTCGGATCCGGAGAACATCACCATGGCGCGTATCGGTTTCGTCGGCTTGGGCAACATGGGTGGGCCCATGGCCCGCAACCTCATCAAGGCGGGGCACGCCCTGAAGGTCTTCGACCTCTCGGAAGAGGCGATGAACTACGCCCTTCAGTCCGGCGCGGCGGCGGCCGGCTCGGCCAAGGAGGCGGCCGGTGGCGTCGACTTCGCGATCACCGTGCTGCCGGAGGGCGCGCATGTGCGCGCCGCGGTGATGAACGATGGCACCATCGCCGGCGCCGAACCCGGGACCGTGCTGATCGACAGCTCCACCATCGATGTCGAGACCGCTCGGACGGCGCACGCGGCGGCGGCGGCGGCCGGCTTCGAGATGCTGGACGCCCCAGTCTCGGGCGGCGTCACCGGCGCCGATGCCGCCACCCTCACCTTCATGTGCGGCGGCGACGCGGCGACCTTCGCCAAGGTCAAACCGATCCTGGAGGCGATGGGTCGGAACATCGTCCATTGCGGCGGGCCTGGCCTCGGCCAGGCGACGAAGATCTGCAACAACATGCTGGCCGGCATCAACGCGCTGGCCTCGGCCGAGGCCATGGTCATGGGCACCCGGCTCGGCGTTTCCAAACAAGTGCTCCATGAGGTGATTTCGACCTCCTCGGGAAGCAGCTTCTACTTCGACAACTCCAATCCGATGCCGGGCGTGGTCCCGACCTCGTCCGCCAGCAACGGCTACAAACCGGGCTTCATGGCGAAACTGATGCTGAAGGACCTGCGGCTCGCCCAGTCGGCGGCCCAGGACTCGGCCACGGCGACCCCGCTCGGCGCCGCGGCGGCCGCGGCCTTCCAGCAGCTGGTCGAGCAAGGCCACGGCGACGAGGACACCGCGAGCATCATCAAGCTGATCGACCCGAGGGCCGGCTGAGCGCCGACCTCACGCCACCCAGGCGATGCGCCTTAAGGACAATGAGGAGACCGGATATGGACCTCGAAACATTCAGACGGCAGCTGGCGGCGGCCGGGCTCCACCCCGATGATAACACGCTGCATCAAATGCATGCGGCGTTGCCCCACCTGGAAGCAATGAAAGCCCGGGTCAATCGACACTTCGAGCTCACGGACGAGAAGGCGCACATCTTCGACGCGGGTGCGCCGTCATGATGCCGAACGACCTCTGTCACCTGACCATCGCCGAGGCCGCCGCCCTGATCGAGACACGCAAGTTGTCACCGGTCGAACTTACCGAAGCCTTCCTGGCGCGCATCGAGCAATACAACTCGAAGCTCTTTGCATATGTGAATGTAACGGTGGAGCGCGCCCGGGCCGACGCGCGAAAAGCCGAAGAGGAGATTGCCGCTGGCAATTACCGGGGTCCGCTGCACGGGATCCCGATCGGCCTCAAGGACATCTACGACACCGCGGGCATCGCCACCACCGCTTCTTCCCGTCTCCACGCCGAGCGGGTTCCGGCGGCCGATGCCGCCACCACCGCCAGGCTGGCCGCCCAGGGCGCGGTCCTGCTCGGCAAGCTGACGACGCATGAGTTCGCCTTCGGCGGTCCCTCCTGGGACCTGCCGACGCCGCCGGCGGTGAACCCGTGGAAGGATGGCCACTTCACGGGCGGCTCCTCCAGCGGCTCCGGCGCCGCCACGGCGGCCGGCCTCGCCATGGGCACGATGGGCTCCGACACCGGCGGGTCGATCCGCTTGCCCGCTTTCTTCTGCGGCATCACGGGCCTGAAGCCGACCTATGGCCGCGTCTCGCGCCGCGGCGTCACGCCGCTCTCCTATTCGCTTGACCACTGCGGACCGATAACCTGGGACGTGCGCGACTGCGCGATCATGATGAACGCGCTCGCCGGCCACGACCCGCTCGATCCCGCCTCCGCCAATGTGCCGGTGCCGGATTTCACCGCCGGCCTCGACGGCGACCTCGCTGGTAAACGCATTGGCCTTCTGCGCCATTTCTACGACGGCGACGGCAAAGCCCACCCGGCGGTGCTGAAGGCGATGGACGAGGCCGTCGGCGTCCTGGGCGGGCTCGGCGCCATCGTCGAGGAGGTCACGGTGTCGCCCCTGCAGGATTACAATGCCTGCAATTTCGTGATCATGCTGACCGAGGCCTTCGCCATCCACCACGAGGCGCTCACCACCTCGCCGGAGAAGTACGGGGAGGTGTTCCGCGACCGCGTCTCCATGGCCTGCGCCTTCAGCGGCCTCGACTACGTGCAGGCGACGCGGCTCCGCCGCATCCTGAAGGCCGAGATGGACGCCGCGCTTACCCGTTACGACTTCCTGCTGACCGCCGGCGGCTGGATGCCCGCGCCGCCACTCGAGGAAATGCCGAAGTTCTATATCTTCGAGAACCCGGTGCTGACCACGCCCTTCAACGTCAGTGGGCACCCGGCGATCGGGGTCTGCAACGGCTTTGCCGAGGACGGCCTGCCGGTTGGCATGCAGATCGCCGGCCGCGCCTTCGACGAAGCGGGCGTGCTGGCCGCCGCCGCCGCATACGAGCGGGCGACCCCCTACCGCGAGAAGCGTCCGACGCTTGACTGATACCGCTCGGCGATGAGCCTGACTCATCGCCGAGCGGCAAGCGCGACCGCGCGGGCGAGCTTATGCGAGGAAAAGCCCGCGTGGCGCTTGAACGCAAACAAAACGGCAATGAGTTCCCCTTATCGCCGTTTGGTTCAGCGGTCGAGTTCGGCCGCGTCGGACGAGCCCGATGTAGCCATCAAGCTCCCCGAGGGCTACGATTCCGTCGGGAACCGAAGGCCATCTGGGCAATGTCGGTTAACTTCCCATTCTCTTTGCCATAGTCACTTCAAGGATGGTCGTGCACGTTCAGGCGACACGAATCTTCGCGCCGCTACTGCGCCGGTGGCAACGCCTGCCGGGCAATGTCCGGGGCGCCGCATGGATGCTGTTGGCGGGGGTCGGCTTCACCGGCATGTCCGTGTGTATCAAGGTCGCGGCGCGGACGATGCCCGTATTCGAGATCGTGGCCTTGCGCGCCGTCTTTGCCTTGCTCGTCATTTCGCCGGCCATCTTCCGCGCGCCACGAGGCTTCCTTCGCACCCAACGGCCCGGCGCCCATGTGCTGCGCAGCCTGTTCGGAATCTGCGGTATCGCCACGATGATGCTCTCCTTGCTGCACCTGGATCTGACCTTGGCCACGACGCTCGGCTTCACCCGCACGCTGTTCATGATCGTCCTGGCGGTGATGTTCCTGGGCGAGGTCGTACGCTGGCGGCGAACGTTGGCCACCTGCATCGGTTTCGCGGGCGTCGTCGTATGTGTGCAACCCGGCGCAGCCGGCTTCGAGCCCTGGACCTTGGTCGGCGCCGTCGCCGCTATTTTCGCGGCTGGCGTGACGACGATGGTCAAGCGCTTGACCACCACGGAGCCGCCGCTTCGGATCTTGGTATGGTCGTATCTCATCATCGGGCTCATCGCCGCGATTCCCGCGGCAGCGATCTGGAAAACCCCCACCATCGACGAACTCATTGCCATCGCGCTCATGGGCGTGTTTTCCGCCTGGGGATCGAGCTGCATGGTGAACAGCCTCCGGGTGGGCGAGGCGACCGCGGTCGCGCCCTTCGAGTACAGCCGCCTGCTGTTCGCGGCCCTCGTGGGCATGCTGTTCTTCGCCGAGCGGCCTTCGTTGGAGACCCTGCTCGGAGCCGCCCTCATCGTCGGAAGCACGCTGTACATCGCGGTGCGCGAAGCGCGGTTGGGAAAATGAAACCAAAGTGGATCGACCTCGAGCCGGCCTTCGCCGAGGGTTAGGCGCCTTGCCGGCGCCAGTGGTCCGCGCCGCCGCTCATTTCGATTCCGATCTTGCCCGGTCGCGGCCGCTCCAAGGGTTTTCACCCGGCCCGCCACGTTTTGAATGGATTTCCGTGACGTCATGGAGCCCCCTATTTGACGTCATTTCGTCCCGGCGAGACCTCCCCGCTGGTCGAGACGTCCGATCGCTGATATTGACGAAATCCAGGCTAATTCTTCCAGATATAGCGTCCAGATATCGGTATTCAGAATATTTTACTATTAATGACTTGCAAAAAACCACTATTGGCAAATAGTTACAACAAATATCTCAACCAGTTCTTTCCAGATACGGTAACCTTCACGTATACCATAACTCGTTGCGTCGACGATTTGGTTGCCAGAGACATGATTCAGGTCGCAAATGGGAGGGAAGGCGGGATGCCATTGGCGCCAATTGACGTCGCAATTCCGTCCTTCCAGCGTCTTGGCCAGCGGAGCCGGCGCGTGATCGGAGGCGTGTCCGACAAAATTCCGTAAAAAACACCGAGCTTTGTGACTTATGTCACTTCGGAAACGATCAGGAGGGGTCAAATCCAATCACGCGGGCATGGTTAAAGCGCCCTTCACCATAACGAGATGCCGCGCGCACGCGGATCCAGAGGGAACTCACACAATCATCAGGCGGGTGCCGAGGACGAAGCCAATGAAAAAGCCCAGCACCCCGCCGACAAACGAGATCCAGAGGTAACAGACAATGCTGAAACTCTTCCCCAAGACCACGAACATCCTTGCCGCCGCCCTCCGCGGCGGCGCCCTTCTCGCCGCCGCCGGCCCGGCATCGGCGGCCAACATGGGTATCGGCGGCACGGTCGCCGCGAATTGCCAGGTGACGATCACGACGCCGGGCTCGACGTCGCTCGATCTTAGAGTCCGACTCGAAATGAATCGAGTGTTTTCAGGCTCTTGCGAGACGGCGCGTGAGGAGTTGGATGCTGGCGAGGAAGATCCAGGCCTCGGCGGTCTCGATGGCCGTCTCGAAGTCCTTGGCCAGCCGCCGGTTTCGATTGAGCCAGGCGAGCGTGCGCTCGACGACCCATCGGCGGGGCAGGAGTTGGAAGCCCTTCACGCCCGCGGGACGGTTGACGATCTCCAGCGACCAGCGGCCGATCCGCTTCAGTGCGCCCTCGAGCTTGGGCCCGGCATAGGCGCCGTCGGCGAAGACGTGGCGCAGGCGGGGAAAGTGGCGGGGGATGGCGGCGAACACCGCCGGCGCGCCGTCGCGGTCCTGGATGTCGGCGCCGTGGACCACGACCGCGACCAGCAGGCCGCCGGTGTCGGTGAGGATGTGACGCTTGCGGCCCTTGACTTTCTTTCCGGCGTCGAAGCCCCGGATACCGCCGCTTTCCGTGGTTTTTACGCTCTGACTGTCGATGATACCGGCCGACGGGCCGGCCGCGCGGCCCTCGGCCTCGCGCGCCGCGACCAGCAGTTGCCGGTTGACCTCGGACCAGGTGCCGTCGTCCCGCCAGAGATAAAAGTAGCGCTGCACCGTCGAGCGTGGCGGGAAGTCCCGGGGCAGCATGCGCCATGGACAGCCGCTACGCAGTAGGTAGAGGATCGCATTCACCACCTCGCGCAATGCCGTCGTCCGAGGCCGTCCCAGCGCTTTGGCGCGAGGCAGCAACGGCTCCAGCACCTTCCATTCTCCATCCGTCAGGTCGCTTGCGTAGCGCAGCGGGTCGCGTTCATACTTCGGGCGAGTGATTTTGGTCCACATGTTGTGTCTCCCTGGTTGCTAAATACAAACATGTAGCGCACCCGGTTCCTTGGACACAAGTTTGTCTCACGCGGCGGGCCTGATTGAGATCGCGGCGTGCCACGCCTGACGAGCTTGAGCGGGGCTCAGGTAGCCGTTCTTTTCGACGATCCACTGGGCATTGTAGAGTTCGACGAAGTCGCGGACGGCGTCCCGCAGCTCCGCGATGTTGCGGTAGATGCGACCATGGATGATCTGTTCCTTCAGCGTGCGATTGAACCGCTCGGCGACGCCGTTGGTCTGGGGCTCGGCGACGAAGGCGTAGGACGGCTGGATGCCCCAGAACTTGATCTGGTTGGTGAAGTGGTCCGACAGATACTGGGAGCCGTGATCCATCCGCAAGGCCAGCCCCCGAGCCGCGCCGGCCGCGGTCGAGCCATACAGCCCGGCAAGCCCCATGGAGATCGGCTGCAGGGCGGCGAAGCGGTCGCCGCGCTTGCAGACATGCCAGCCGACACACTCGGCGTTCCAATGCTCGACGGCGGTGAAGATCCAGCCCCAGCCGTCGTCCACCGTGAACACCCGAACGCCATCGGTGCCCCACATGAGGTTCGGGGCATGAGTGATGATCTCACCGTCATGGGGATTGCCGCCACGGCGGCGGCAGCGATGGGGCGAGAGCAGATTGTTCTCGCGCATCAGGCGGAGCACCCGCTTGCGGGCAACCCGGATGTCGCGACAGACCCGAAGCCGAGCCCAGACCTTGCGGTAGCCCTCGCCCTCCCAGGGCGATGCCTCCAGGTCGGCTTCGATCGCCACCAGCAGCGCCTGGTCCGAGATCGCGGGCTTCGGTCCCCGACGCTTTGCCGGCGGCTGCTCGGCGTGCTGGCCGGAGGTCATGGCGTAGAACGAGGAGCGGGCCATGCCCCAGGCGGCGCAGACCCGCCGCAGGCCGTAGGCCAGACCCGTGCCGGGCGAGGTGGCGGCACTCATCGCCGCGACCTCCGCCGCCCCAAAGGGCCGAAGGTCTCCGTCTTGGCCTCCAGCAGTTCCACCTGCATGGTCAACTCTCCGATCCGCTTCATGGCGCTATCCAGTTCCGCCTGCACCGGATCGCCCTTGCGTTGCTTGAGCGAGGCGTCGATCCCGCCGATCGCTTTCTCACGCCACTGCTCGAGCCGGAAGATCTCTACGCCCAACTGGCGCGACAGAAGTTGCACCGGCTCGTCACGCAAAAGCCGCGGAACGACCTCACGCTTGCGCGCCACCGTCCATCGCTGGCCAAGTCCCAGCGGGCCTGCCGGCAAAGCCTGGCCTGGGGAAAACGTGGACGAGCCAAGCTCGCCCGCATTTACCACAGGCCCATCAACAGCAACTTTCTTCTCAAAATTATCGGCCATGTTCCGGTCCTCCTTGGACACTTCGATTAAGCCAATTCTGTGTCCAAGGAAACCGGGTCCGACTCAGCTAAATACAAACAGTGAATCACAACTGACTGAAATCACTCAACTCTTTTCGGGCCAGACACTCACGATATGGTGCTAGTCTACATCCTGTAGTCGCTACAGGATCAAGTGCACGAGTTCGTGATGACGGCCCTTCGCATTGGTGAACTATCGGTACGCACCGGCGTCCACATCGAGACGATCCGCTTCTATGAACGGATAGGTCTGCCGCCGCCGCGCACCGCGAGCGGACACCGGCGATATGAAGCCGACCACCTGAAACGCTTCAAATTCATCCGGCGTAGCCGGGAGCTGGGCTTTACCTTGGAGGAAATTCGCACACTGCTGAGTCTCGTCGACGATGGCGACGCCACTTGTGACCAGGTGCGGCGTATGACGCTACATCATGCGGAGGAGATCAACGGCAAGCTCACGGATCTACGGCGCATGCGGAACGTGCTGTTGTCCATGGCCGCCGAGTGTGACGGCGGCGCGGTGCCCGATTGCCCCATTTTGGAGGCGCTGTTCGAAAGCGAAGATCGGTAGAATTCGAAAATTCCGAATCGAATTTTGTTTGCCGCCACGCCGCCATCGTTTCGGTCGGGCGGCGGGATCGGCTGAATCCCCATTCCTTTCCCGCGGCGATTGGGTTCCCTTCGAAACGACCGTCGACCGGCGTTCACCGCCTCAAAGCGACCCCTCGATCCCCGGCCAGTTGCGGTCGCCCTCGGCGATGTTGACGGCGATTTCCTCGGTCCATTGGCGCTGTACGCTTTTCGAATAGTTGAGGTAGAGTTTGCCGTCGACGATGCGCCAGGCGGCCGGGTCGATCTTCGCCGTATAGCCCTGGCTCACCGCCCAGGCGCAGTAGCCGCCATATTGCGGCGCGTACATCTCGGGCGATTTGGCGAAGCGCTCGCGGTTGGCCGCGCTGGCGAAGCGCCAGACCGCGCCCTTCCACTCGAACTCGTGGCCGTCCCGGCCCTCGACCGGCCTGGCCTCGGTGAAATAGGCGACGGGGTCGTAGCCCTCGATCGCGACGTTGCCGAAAAAGCCGGCGTTGATCTCGCCGCCCGCCTGGGCGCCGCCGATAGCGGCGAGAAGCGCCGCCAGCGCGAGCGCGAAAAGGTTCAAGAATTCGGGTTTCCGCATCACGTCGTCCCCTCCATGGTCGAGAAGCGCGGTTCAGGTCTGGATATGGGGTCGCGGGCCGGCGCTTCCAATCGCACGGACCCATCGTGGTTTGACGATTTCGCGAGGCGCACGGAGCGCTTCAAGGCGCCGACACCCGCCGGAGCAGTTCGCCGAGCGCCGTCAGCCCGCGTTCCTCGGCGAGGTCGCTGGCGGTCTTGCCCGCGAAACCGGGCGCGCCGGTGCCGCGCGGGCTGGCGTCGGCGCCGGCATCGATCAGCCGGCGGGCGATCCCCTCGTGGTGGTTGACGATCGCCAGCATCAGGGCGCTCAGGCCGAATTTCGCGGTGACGTCGAGGTCGGCGCCGTCCGCCAGCAGCAGCGCCACGACATCCTCGCGGCCGTGTAGCGACGCCAGCATCAGCGCGGTTTGTCCGAAGCGGTCGCGGGCGTCGCTCGGCGCGCCGGCGGCGATCAGGCCCACCAATGCCTCGGCGTCGCCGTCGATCGCCGCCTTGCGCCAGTCCGCGCGCATGTCACTCTCCGCAGGCGCCCCAGGGTGGCGTCGCGGAATAACTTTCCGCCGCGCGCCACATGCAGTCAAAGGCACCGGCAAAGGCACGGGGGTCGGGCGAAGGGGCGCGGGGCTCATCCGCTCGCCGCTCGACGGGGATAGGCTGTTCGGGGTGGCGGGTCATGGCATTTCTCCTCGTCATGGGGTCGTCACAACAGGTTCTTCACGTCGGAGGCGAAGGTCGGGAAGCCGAAAATGGTGTCCTTGATCTGGCCGGCGGTTATTCCGAACTTCATGGCGAAGGCGAAGAGGTGGATCAGCTCCTCGCCATGGTGGCCGACCAGATGGGCGCCCAGGATGCGGCCGGTTGCCTCTTCGGTCAGCACCTTGGACCAGGCGACGGTCTCGCCGTAGCTCTTGCCCGAGAACCAGCCGGTCATGTCGTTGACCGCGATTGTGACGTCGAGACCCTTCTCCCGGGCCTCGGCCTCCGTCAGGCCGACGCTGGCGAAGGCCGGCACGGTGTAAACCGCGCTCGGCACGACCCCGTAGTCGGGCGCCTCGGTCGTGCCGTGGACGATGTTGCGGCCGACGATCTGGCCCTCGAGGGTGGCGAGTGGCGAAAGCTGGGCCGGCCCGACGAGGGCGTCGCCCGCGACCCAGACGCGGGGGTTGGAGGTCGAGCGCAGGCTTTCGTCGACCTCGACCCGGATACCGTCATGCGCCACGCCGCCCGCCTCCAGATCGAGGCGGTCGACGTTGGCGACCCGCCCGGTGCCGTTCACCACGCGGTCGGCCAGGACGGTGTGGCTCTCGCCCTCGTGCTCGAAGCTCACCTCGAAGCGGCCATCCTTGATTGAAATCGCGTTTACCCGGACGTCGGTCTTGACCGTGATGCCGATTCGCTCGCTCTCCAAGCGCAGCTGTTCGACCGCGTCCGCCTCCAGGCGGGGCAGCAGTCGCGGCAGCGCCTCCAGGATCGTCACCTTGGCGCCGGCGCGGGCATAGACATGGCTGAACTCCATGGCGATGACGCCGCCGCCGATGAAGACCACTTGGGCCGGCAACTGGGGCTCCGAGAGCACGTCATCGGAGGTGATCATGTGCTCGGCCCCGGGATCGGCAGCTGACGGGGCTTGGAGCCGGTGGCGATGACGATATGGTCGGCTTCCAGCCCCTCGCCCCCGACCTCGACCCGGTCGGGGCCGACGAAACGGGCGGTGCCGCGATAGACGTCGCCGCGTTTCTCGGCGATGCCGGCCATGGCGTCCGGGATGAAGCCGATCATCTCGTCCTTGCGGGCAATCAGCTTGGCCCAGTCGAGCCGGGCCGGACCGACCTCGATGCCGTGCACGGGCGCGGTCTCGATCTCGTGCAGGGCATGGGCGGCGGCGACAAGGACCTTCTTGGGCGTGCAGCCCCGATTGGGGCAGGTGCCGCCGAAATCCCATTCCTCGACGAAGGCGATGCGTTTGCCCGCCTCGGCCGCGACGGACGAGACGCCGAAGCCGGCGTTGCCGCCGCCGATGATGATGATGTCGTAGCGCTTGCTCATGTTCCCCTCCTTCGGGCGCCCGGTGTTCAGGACGGCGCGCCCCGTTGTGGCTTGATCTCGCTCCAGGACTCGCCGCTGGCGATGACGCAGCTCCGGCACTGAACGTCGGTGACGACGAGGGTCCAGCTGCCGCCCTCGCTTTGCAGCAGTTCCATCATGGCACGGCCGTTCTCGGCGAGACCCCGGGCGGTCACCTGTTCGCCGTGGCGTTCGCCCAGCTGTTTGATGCCGTCGTCGCGAACGAAGCAAATCTGTTGGGCGCTGGCCGGGCTTGAGAAAGTCACGGCCCAGAGCGCGGCGGCGAGGATCGCGGCAGTGGCGCGTTTTATCACGGACATGGCGATCTCCTTTCTCGGTTGTGTCAGATTTAGACCGACTTGTCTGTTTATCAAGAGGGAAGTTTTTATGTATTTTCTCACCTGACTTGAAACATCGTATAACGATCGGTATATAATTCGTGTGACGACGACGATGGGGATCATGGACAAGCGCGAGCAGTTGATCGAGGCCGCCCTGGAGCTGTTTTACCGCCAGGGCTTCACCGCCACCGGGATCGACGGGATCCTGGCCGAGGCCGGGGTCGCCAAGATGACCCTCTACAAGCATTTCGGCTCAAAGGAGGCGCTGATCCGCGCGGTGCTGCGCCGCCATGACGAAAATTTCCGCGACTGGCTGATGACCGATGTCGAGCGCCGGGCGACGGACCCGCGCGGGCGGCTGCTGGCGCTGTTCGATGCCCATGGCGAGTGGTTCCGCGAGAAGGGTTTTCGCGGCTGCATCTTCCACAACGCGGCGGCGGAGTTCGCCGGCATCGCGGCGGCGATCGACGAGCAGGCGCGCGAGCACGCCCGGCTCGGCCACGCCTATGTCCGGGGCCTAGTCGCGGCCGCCGATGCCCGCGATCCCGACCGCCTGGCCGACTGGCTCATGCTTCTGCTCGACGGCGCCATCGCCTGCGCCCAGGTCTCGGGCGAGGCGGGCTGGGCGGACAAGGCGCGGGCGGCGGCCGGACGGCTGATCGAGACCGAGTGCGGCCCGGACGGGGAATTCCAGGCCGTCGCCCCTTGACATCAATCTCTACGGTATGCATATACACATCATGGAAGAAAACAAACCCGATTTTCTCGACGTCACGCAGTGCGCGTGCGCGCGGTTGCGCCGGGCGACACGGGCGGTGACGCAGGCCTACGACCGGGCCTTGAAGCCGGCCGATCTCACGCCGACCCAGTTCACCATCCTGGCGACGCTGGAGCGCCGCGGCCCCACGGCGCAGAGCGAGCTGGCGGCGGCCCTGGTGATGGACCGGACCACGCTGATCCGCACCCTGCGGCCGCTCCTCGCCAAGGGCCTCGTCGCCCAAGCGGCGGCCCACCCCCGGGGACTGAAGACCCTGTCGCCGACGACGGCGGGCACGGATCGGTTCCAGGCGGCCCTGCCGCTCTGGCGGGCGGCGCAATCGCGGCTGGCCGGCGCCCTCGGCCCCGACCGCTGGCGTGATCTCGCGGCCGGTCTCGACCGGGCGCTCGACGCCGTGGCGCCGGGATGAGATGCCCTATTTTTTGCTTCGTGATGTGCATATGCATATAAATGGAGGAAAGAAAGCCATGACCCTCGAAGCCGACCACCTACCCGAGCCCGCCAGCGCCGGATGGACGGTCGCCGGCCTGCTGATCGCCGGCCTGGCGACCGCCTTCCTCGTCGGCACCTCCGGCGTGCTCGCCAATAGGGGCGGCGGGCCGCTGCCGCCGATCGCGCTCACCGCCGTGGCACCGGTGCTGCTGTTCGCCGCCGCATACCTGCTGTCCCCCGGCGTGCGAAACTTCGTCCTCGGCCTCGATCTTCGTCTGCTGACGGCCTTTTAGCTCTGGCGCGTCGTCGGTTTCGTCTTCCTGGCGCTTTATGCCTTCGGCGCGCTGCCGGGGGTCTTCGCCTGGCCGGCGGGCCTCGGCGACGTCGCGGTCGGGATCGCCGCCGCCTTCGCGCTCCGGCGGCTGGCGGGCGACGCGGACTTTGCCCTCTCGCGCCGTTACCTCTGGTTCCACTGGGCCGGCCTGTTGGACTTCGCCGTCGCCGTCGCCGCCGCCGCCCTCGCGCCCGGCGGCATCACCAGCGCCCCGATGGACGTCTGGCCGCTGAATATCTTCCCGAGCTTCCTGGTACCGCTCTTCATCATCCTGCACCTGATGGCATTGCTGAAGGTGCGCCACCTGCGCCGGCTGGCGGCGGACCGAGGGACGACGTCCGATCGGACCGGGAAATCGATCCAGGATCGGCCACCGAGCCGAAGCCGATGACGCCGAGCCGTCATGGGGCTAACATCACCCCGAACCGCGGCCGGCAGCGGCGGTGGTATCGATCTGGTACCCTGATCCGCTCCGGCCGAGATCACGTCGAGGTAACCGCACGTCATGGAAATCGCCCTCACCCCCATGGAATTCGCCCGCCGCGCGCGCCGGCTCTATGCCGAGCGCGAAGCCGTCGTCGACGGCGAACTCCGCTTCACCTACGCCGAGTTCCTGGAGCGATGCGACCGCTGGTCGTCGGCGTTGCAGGCGCTCGGCGTCGGTCACGGCGACCGGGTCGCCTACATCGCGCCCAACACGCATGCGCATCTTGAGGCCTATTACGCGGTCCCGCAGATCGGCGCGGTGCTGGTGCCGATCAACTATCGCCTGCTGCCGGAAGACTTCGAGTACATCATCAACCACTCCGGTGCCAGGATCGTCTGCTGCGACGCGGACTACATCGCCGCCGTCGACGGCATTCGCGACAAGATCGCCAGCGTCGAACATTTCGTCGCGCTGGAAGGTTCGGGCGAGGGCTGGATCGACTATGAAACCACGCTCGCCGGGCATTCGCCCGACTACGCCCCGGTCGAGATCGCCGAAAACGACCTCCTCTCCATCAACTACACCAGCGGCACGACGGCACGGCCCAAGGGAGTGATGATCACCCACCGCAACGCCTACCTGAACATCATGGGCACGCTGGCCCATCACCACCTGACGCCGGGCGATCGGTATCTTTGGACGCTGCCGATGTTTCACGCCAACGGCTGGACCTTCACCTGGATCAACACGGCGCGCGGCATGGCCCACGTCTGTCTGCGCCGGGTCGAGCCGCCGCTGATCTTCCAGCTGATCCGGGAGGAGAACATCACCATGTTCTGCGCCGCGCCGACGGTGCTGATCTCCATCGCCAACGCGCCGGAGGAGCTGCGGGCCGGCGCGCCGCGCGGCGTCCGCCTCTTTACCGCCGGCGCACCGCCCGCCGCCGCCACCATCGAGCTGGTGGAGCGCGACCTCGGCTGGGATCTGACCCACGTCTACGGCCTGACCGAGACGGCGCCGCTTATCACCTTCTGCGAGCCGCGCCCCGAGCATCGCAACCTGCCGGTCGAGGAACTGGCCGAGATCAAGTCGCGCCAGGGGGTCGAGCTGGTGAGTTCGGGCGAGCTCCGGGTCGTCGACGAAGACGGCAACGAGGTGCCGCCCGACGGCCAATCGCTCGGCGAGATCACGGTTCGCGGCAACGTGGTGATGAAGGGCTACTACAACGATCCCGAGGCGACGGCCCAGGCGATCAAAAACGGCTGGTTCCATTCGGGCGATGCCGCGGTGGTACACCCGGACGGCTTCGTCGAGATCCGGGACCGCTTCAAGGACGTCATCATCAGCGGCGGCGAGAACATCTCCTCCGTCGAGGTCGAAGGCTGTCTGCTGCGTCATCCGGCGGTCCAGGAAGTCGCCGTCGTCGGCATGCGGCATGAGAAGTGGGGGGAATCGCCCCATGCCTTCGTCGTCCTCAAGGACGGCGCCGAGACGAGCGAGGACGAGATCAAGCGGCACGTGCGCGACAACCTGGCCCACTTCAAGACGCCGCAATGGGTGAGCTTCGTCCCCGACCTGCCGAAGACGGCGACGGGCAAGGTGCAGAAATACGTGCTGAGAGGCGGCCAGTCCGGCATCGCGCGGTAGTAGCGCGCGGACGCTCCCCCGCGCATGGACGGCACGGGGGAGCGGCGCGAAACGCGTCGCTACGAACTCACTTCTTGATCAGCTCATCGCGGTAGGCCGCGAAACGGTCCCGCATGAAGCCGGTGCTGATCATCCGGTCGCAGAACATGTCCAGGAAGAACTTCCATTCCGGGTCGCCGTAGCGGATCGCCCAGGTGTTGGGCAGCAGCTGGAAGGGATGCTCCGGATCCACCACATAGGCCCAGTCGTTCGTGCCGACGAAGACTTCCGCGTCGAAATCGCCGTCCATGAAGAGATGGGCCTGCTTGGTGCGGACCGGCTCGGCCACGAGCGCGATCTGCCCGGCGATGTCCACGATCTTCGCCTTGGGGAAATCCACCTTGACCTGGTTGGCGATGGAGGATCCCAGATTGGCGGCGAAGACGACGTCCTCGTGGTTGAAGTCGGCCGCCGAACGGAAGCGGCCCTTGTTGTCCTTATGCGCGACCGCCACGAACCCCTTGTGATGGATGGGGCCAGCATAGACGATGACCAACGCGCGGGGCACCGTATAGGTGAGCGAGGAGACGAACAGGTCGAAATCTCCCTTGCGCAGCCCCACGGTGGCGTTCTGCCACAACACTTCCTTGTATTCGATCTCCACCTCGGTTTCCTTGCCGAGGAACGCGGTGGCATCGTGGAAAATTCCGCGAAGCTTGTTGGTCTTCACGTCCAGATAAAAGTTGGGTTTCGTCTGCGCGAAGCCGACGGTGAGCTTGCCCGTCTTTTTCATCTTGGCAAGTACGGAATCCTCCCTTATTCCCGATTTGAGAAGCTGAGCGTGCGCCTCCCTAATCGACCCGCCGGCGGCGATCGCACCGACGGCCGCCACGGCGCCACCGACGCCTACCGCCGCGCGCATCAGCGTCCTCCGATCGATTTTCGGTAACTCGATCATACCAACTCCCTCCCTCTATACATGGCGGGCCGGAATGGACCGCTTTCCAAGTCGCGGCCGTCGGGCCGCGGTACGGGGCACCATGGTTTAGACGTATCGTGCCCGAATTCGGTCAGTGTACCATTTGAACAGCAGCGCGAACGCGGTGATCATGACAATGTAGATCGCCGCCGTGACCGACAGTATCGCGATCGGCTCGAACCAGATGGCGCTGAGGCGAACCGCCTGATACATCAGGTCCGGCACCGCGATGACGGAAACGAGCGTCGAGGATTTTATCACCACCAGGAACTGGTTCATGATCGCGGGCGCCATCGTATTGACGGCCTGCGGCATGACGATGCGCCGCATGATCAGGAAGCCGCTCATCCCTTGCGCCCGGCCGGCCTCGATGTGGCCGCGATTGATGCCCTCGATACCGGCCCGGAAGGTCTCCGCCAGATAACCCGCCGACTGCACCGCGAGCGCCGCGCATCCGGCCTCGAAAATGCTGTTCGGCCAGCCGATGAGGCCGGGCCAGACGTAGTTGACCCACATCAGCTGAACGTAGATCGGCGTGGCGCGAAAGAACTCGATGAAGAACCGCGCCGGCCATCTGAGGGGCTTGACGTACATCGAGACCAGGCACAGCGCGAGCCCGACCACGACCGCGGCGGTGAAGCTGATGGCGGTGATCTGCAGTGTCACCGAGAGCCCATCCAACATGACGTCGCGATTGCGCCACAACGTGCGAGCCCAGACTGACTCCATGATCCCGGCTCCCTACAACGACTTGCCGCGCCAGGGGTCGGAGAACCTCCGGGCGAGCATCGAGAAGGAGAAAATAAGCAGGAAATAGACAATCGCCGCGCCCGAATAGAGCGGTATTGCCTTGCCCGTGGCGATCGAGACCAGCGAGACTTGGTAGAGCAGGTCCGGGACGGCGATCAGCGAGACCAGCGTCGTCGCCTTGAACAGCGAGACGAACTGGTTCATCGCCTCGGGCAGCATGTAGCGCACGGCCTGCGGCAGAACGATGCGACGGAGTGCCAGCATCCGCGACATGCCGAGCGCGCGCGCCGCCTCGGTATGCCCCTTCGGCACCGCGAGGATGCCGGCGCGGAAGGTCTCGGTGAAATATCCGCTGGAGGAGAGGCCGAGAGCGATGACCGCCGCCAGCAGGGGCGAAAAGCTGACGTTGCCGTCGAGCGCGATGCTCAGCAGCAAGGGCGGCACGTAGAAGATCCAGACCAGCACGATGTATTCGGGCGTGTTTCGGCAGAGTTCGGCGTACACGGTACCGATCCCACGCAGCATGAAGTTCGGGCTCAACCGCAGCACGGCGGCGGCGAGGCCAAGGCCGAGCGCGACGCCGACGGTCAGGAAGAAGACGTAGAAGTTGTAGTAGATGCCCGGCAGCAGGACAGCCCGATACTCCCAGAACAGAGCCGGGTCGAAGGCGCCGAGCGCTTGCTTGAAACTCTCGGACATGACCGGAGGCCCGTCAGTGCAGGATGGTGGAGAAGAACTGCCGGCTGCGTTCGCTCTTCGGGTTCATGATCACCTCTTCCGGCGGCCCTTCCTCCTCGATCAACCCGTTGTGCAACAGCAGCACCCGGTCCGAGACCTCGCGGGCGAAACCGACCTCGTGCGTCACCACGATCATGGTCGTGCCGTCCTCGGCGAGCTGGCGCATGACCGCCAGGACCTCGCCGATGAGTTCTGGGTCCAGCGAGGAGGTCGGCTCGTCGAACAGCATGACCTTGGGCTGCATCGCCAGTGCCCTGGCAATCGCGACCCTCTGCTGCTGTCCGCCGGAAAGACGCGCCGGATACTGATCTTTCTTGTCCATCAGGTCGATCTTCTCCAGGAGCTGCATCGCCATCTCGACGGCATCGCGTCGCGGCTGTTTGCGAACCCTGATCGGCGCCTCGATAATGTTCTCCAGCGCCGTCATGTGCGGCCAGAGATTGAACTGCTGAAAGACCATCCCGATCTCCTGGCGCAGGGCGTTGATCTCCGCTTGCCGTGCATGGCGCCGCCGGCCGTTCTGATCGATCCGAAATCCCATGGGCTGGCCGTCGATATAGGTCTCGCCCGAGGTCGGCTCCTCCAGGAGGTTGATGCATCTGAGCAGCGTCGTCTTGCCCGAGCCACTCGCCCCCAGCATGGTCAGGACGTCGCCCTGATGCACCTCCATGGAAATCCCCTTGAGGACCTCCAGGTCTCCGAAATATTTGTGCAAGTCGACGACCTTGACGATCACGTCGGAGTCGATCAACGGGCTTTGAACGCTCATACAAGGGCTCCCCTAAATTTCCCCGATACACCATCCGCCACGAAGGATAGGACATTCGCCAGCTCCGGCACAGTTCCGCCAATGGCGGGCCGCGGCGCGCGTCCCGGGGGTGGTCCTTCAGCGCCGCGAGGCGCCCGGCCAGGGGACGAGCGCGAGCGCGAAGAGCAGCGCGGCGGCAACGACGATCGAGGGCCCGGAGGGCGTGTCCAGGTGGAGGGAGCCGGTAAGGCCCAGGACCACCGCGACGGCGCCCAGCAGGGCCGCGCCCACCGCCATCGCCTCGGGCGTGCGGGCCAGGCGGCGGGCGGCGGCGGCGGGGATGATCAGCAGCGCGGTGATCAGCAGGACGCCGACGAGCTTCATCGCCAGCGCGATCATCAGCGCGATCAGCAGCATGAAGACGAGGCGGACGCGGAAGGTCGGCACCCCCTCGGCCCGCGCCAGATCCTCATGCACCGTCGCCGCCAGCAGCGGCCGCCAGATCCAGAGCAGCACCGCCAGCACGGCGGCGCCCCCGCCGCCGATCCAGGCCAGGTCGGCCGCGCTCACCGCCAGGATGTCGCCGAAGAGAAAGCCCATGAGATCGAGCCGCAACCAGGCCATCAGGCCGATCGCCACCAGCCCCAAGGACAGCGAGGCATGGCTGAGGATGCCGAGCAGCGTGTCGGAAGCGAGCCAGGGCCGGTCCTGCAAGGCCAGCAGGAGGAGCGCGATCGCCACCGTCACCACCACGACGCCCAGCGTCGGGTGCACGTCGAGCAGGAAACCGAGCGCCACGCCCAGCAGCGCCGAATGCGCCATGGTATCGCCAAAATAGGCCATCCGGCGCCAGACGACGAAACAGCCGAGCGGCCCGGCGACGAGCGCCACGGCGATGCCGGCGAGGCCCGCGCGGATGAGGAAATCGTCGAGCATGGCTAGGCGCCGTCCATCCCGAGCGGCACGACCTCGCCCGCGTGGTCGTGGTGGTGGTCGTGGTGGTGCGAATAGATCGCCAGCGCCTCCGCCGCCCGGGCGCCGAACAGGCGGACATATTCCGGATCCCTCGCCACCGATCGGGCCGTCCCAGCGCAGCAGACGTGATGGTTGAGGCAGACGACCTGGTCGGTCGCCGCCATCACCAGGTGGAGGTCGTGGCTCACCATCACCACGCCGCAGCCGCGCGCATCGCGCAAGCCCGCGATCAGCTCGTAAAGCGCCGCCTCGCCCGCGAAGTCGACGCCCTGCACCGGCTCGTCCAGCACCAACAGGTCCGGCTCCAGCAACAAGGCGCGGGCCAGCAGCACCCGCTGCAACTCACCGCCCGAAAGCGCCTGGACGGGCGCGTCGATCAGGCCGGCGACACCGACCTCGTCAAGCGCCGCGCCGATCTTCGGCCGGGGCCGCCTGACCGTAAGCGTCATCAGCCGGGCCACCGTGATCGGCAGCACGGGATCGATTTGCAGGCGTTGCGGCAGATAGCCGACGGCGAGCCGGTCCCGGCGCCGGACCCGGCCCGCGCACGGCTTCAGCAGGCCCAGCAGCAGCTTCAGCAGCGTCGTCTTGCCGGCCCCGTTGGGGCCGATCACGGTGACGATCTCACCGTCCTCGACGGCGAGGTCGACGCCGTCGATCAGCCGCCGGCCGTCGGCATCGAACGACACGCCCTCGGCGGCGATCAGCGCGCTCATGGCCCAACTTCCCGGCAGTTTTGGCAGGTGCCGGCGATCTCCACCACCGGTGTCGCGACCGCGAAGCCGACGTGGCCGGCGGCCTCGACGATTCGCGCCTCGACCGCCCGGTCCGCCAGCTCGCCGATGGCGCCGCAGTCATGGCAGATCAGGAACTGGGCGCCATGATCGGCGCCGGCCCGTGGACAGCTGACATAGGCGTTGAGGCTGGCGAGCCGGTGCACCAGGCCGTGCTCCATCAAGAAATCGAGGGCGCGGTAGACGGTGATCGGCGCCGGCCGCGCGCCGTCGGCCGCCAGACGGTCGATGATGTCGTAGGCACCGATCGCCGCGTGGCTTTCGGCGACGATCTCCAGCACCCGGCGGCGACGCTCCGTCAGCCGGGCCTTGCGGTGGCGGCAGATCCGCTCGGCCTCCGCCAGGATTTCCGCCAGGCAGTGGTGGTGGTCGTGGTCGGCGCCGGGGAAGGTCTCGGCGTTCGCCATCGCGGCCTCCATCATCGATATTGACACGTTATATTGTAACGTAATACTTGTCGCAACACTTCGGCGCCGGCACCCCGGCGCCACCGGCCTGGAGGATCGATCGGTGCCGTTTCGACTGGCGGGAGTTCTGGCCATCGTCGCGCTCGCCCTGAGCGGGCCGGCCCGGGCCGGCAAGGCGCCGAAGGTCGCCGTCTCCATCAAGCCGATCCATGCCCTGGTGGCCGGCGTCATGGCCGGCGTGGGCGAACCGGCCCTCCTGGTTCCGGGCGCCGCCTCGCCGCACCACCATGCGATACGCCCCTCCGAGGCAAAGGCGCTGCACGAGGCCCGGCTCGTGTTCTGGATCGGCCGGGAGCTGGAAACCTTCCTCGAACGGGCCCTGGGAACGCTGGCGAAGGAGACGCGGGTCGTCGCGCTCGGCGAGGCGGCGGGTGTCGAACGCCTGGGCTTGCGCGCCGGCGACATGGCGGCGGAGGGCGAAGTCGGACAAGAGCACGCCGCCGCCGACATGCACCTCTGGCTCGATCCCGACAACGCGCGGGCCATGACGCGGGCGATCGTCCGGAACTTGACAACCCTCGATGCGGCCAACGCGGTGGCCTACGCGGCGAACGGCGCGGCCATCGAGCGGCGGATCGGCGCGTTGGACCGCCGGCTCGCGCGCGTATTGGGCCCCTTGAAGGATCGCCCCTACGTGGTTTTCCACGACGCCTATCAGTATCTCGAACGGCGCTACGGCCTCCGCCCGCTGGCCAGCGTCACCGTCCACCCCGACCGCCGCCCGGGCGCCAGGACGATTCGGCGGGTGCGCGAGGCGATTCTGAAAGGCGGTGCCCTCTGCGTCTTCATCCAGCCCCAGTTCCGCCCGGCGGTGGTGGAAACACTCGTCGCCGGCACCGGCGCCCGGATCGGCCGACTTGACCCCATGGGCGCCGCCGTGCCGCCGGGCCCCGGAGCCTACTTCACCCTGATGGGCAAGCTGGCGGCGGCCTTGACCGGTTGTCTCGCCCGGGGGGAGTGACGTGGCCCCGGCCGTGCTATCGTGGCGCCCGACACGACGAGGAGAAACGCGATGTATGGCTGGCGCGCGCGGATCGGACTGCTGGTCCCTTCCATCAACACCATCATGGAGCCGGAAGTGCAGCGCACCGCGCCCGACGGCGTCACCGTGCATTCGGCCCGCATCGCGACGCCGCCCGAGGGCACGGCCGAAGCCCTCCTCGGCATGGAGGCGGCGAGCCTCGATGCCTGCCGCCTGGTGACCCAGACGGAGCCGGACGTGGTGATCTACGGCTGCACCAGCGGCAGCTTTTACGAAGGCCCCGCCTACGAGGCCGGCATCCGCCGACAATTGGCGGAGATCGCCGGCTGTCCGGTGGTGGCGACGGCGGGGGCGATGACCCTGGCGCTCCGGGCGCTGGGGATCGCCAGCGTTTCCGTGCTGACGCCTTACGTGGCGGAGACCAACCGGCGGCTGGAACGGTTCCTCGCCGCCGAGGGGATCGAGGTCCGGGGCTTGCGAACGTTCGATATGCTGGACATGTTCGACCATGCCAAGATCCAGCCGGGCGAGGTTTACCGTGAAGCGCGAAAGGCCGGCGAGGATGACGCGGAAGCGGTCTTCATCTCCTGCACCCAGGTCCGCGCGCTGGAGGTCGTCGACATGCTGGAGCGCGATTGCGCCAAGCCGGTGATCTCCGCCACCCAGGCGACGATCTGGGAGGCCTATCGCCGCCTGGGCGTCGATCCCGGGCTCGACGCGCACGGCAGGCTGCTCCGCGAGATGCCGGCGCTGCCCGCCGCCCCCGACGAGGACCGCGTCGCCGCCGAATGAGCCCGGACGCCACCACGCCCGCAATCGCCATTGGCATCGATACCGGCGGTACATTCACCGATCTCGTGCTGTTCGACGGGCGGAGCGGGCGGAGCGCGCACCACAAGCTCGCCAGCACGGGCGAGGATCCCTCGGCCGCGATTCTCTCGGGCATCGAGGCGGTGCTGAACCAGGTGGAAGAGGTGGCGGGCGCGGTCGGCTATGTCGGTCATGGCACGACGGTGGCGACCAACGCGGTGCTCGAGGGCACCGTGGCGCCGACCGGCATGATCACCACCCGGGGTTTCCGCGATATCGTGGAGATCGCCCGCCAGCGCCGCCCGCATTTCTTCAACCTGGAGGTTGCCAAGCCGACGCCGGCGGCCCCGCGTGAAAACCGCCTCGAGGTGGCGGGGCGCCTGGCCGAGGACGGCGGAGAGGTCGAGCCGCTCGACGAAGCGGCGGTCGCGGCGGCGGTCGAGACGCTTCGGGCGGGCGGCGTCCAGGCGGTCGCCATCTGCTTTCTCCACAGCTACGCCGACCCGGATCACGAGCGCCGCGCCAAGGCCATCGTCGAGCGGCTCTGGCCCGAGGTCCAGGTCACGACCTCGGTCGAGGTGCTGGCGGAACTGCGCGAGTTCGAGCGCTTCGCGACGACGATGTTGAACGCCAGCCTGCTGCCGGTGATGGACCGCTATCTCTCCCGCTTCGAGGCCGGCTGCGCCGAACTGGGCGTGCCGGTGGCGCCCAAGGTGATGCAGTCGAACGGCGGCGCGGTCTCGGCCGGCGCCGTCCGCCGACTGCCCGTCGCGACGCTCTTTTCCGGCCCCGCCGGCGGCGTCGTCGCCACCCAGCGCCTCGGCCGCGAAATCGGCGTCGGCAACCTTTTGAGCTTCGACATGGGCGGCACCTCGACCGACGTCTCGCTGATTCGCGAGGGCGAACCGGCGAAAAAGATCGAGCGGCAAATGGCCGGCTGGCCGGTCCGCGCCCACACCCTCGACATCCACACCATCGGCGCCGGCGGCGGCTCCATCGCCTGGATCGACCCGGGCGGGTTGCTGAAGGTCGGGCCGGAAAGCGCCGGCGCCCGGCCCGGTCCCGCCGGCTACGGCCAGGGCGGCGAGCGGGCGACGGTGACCGACGCCAATATCGCGCTCGGCCGGCTCAACCCCGAAAGCCTGCTGGGCGGCCGGATGCGGGTCCATGCCGACAAGGCGCGGGAGGCGATCCGGCGGCTCGCCGATCCCTTGGGCCTCGACGTCACGGCGACCGCCGCCGGCATCATCGGCATCGTCAACGCCAACATGCTGGGCGCGGTGCGCGTGGTCTCGGTCGAGCAGGGGGAGGATCCGCGCGACCATGTGCTGGTCGCCTTCGGCGGCGCCGGGCCTTTGCACGCCGTCGAGATTGCCGCCGAACTCGGCATCCGGCGGGTGCTGGTGCCGCCGCGCCCGGGCCTTTTCTCCGCCGCCGGCCTGCTGCATGCCGAGACCCGGGGCGATTTTTCGCTGACCCGGATTCTCGCCGCCGGGGCGGGCGTGCTTGTGGCCCTGAACGAGGGCTTCGCCGACCTCGCCGAGCGCGGCCAGGTATGGCGAGACGGCGAGGGGCTGGGTGAAGAGGCCGTGCTCGAGTGGCGGCTCGACATGCGCTACCGGGGCCAGTCGTTCGAGCTGACGGTGCCGGTCCCGGCGGGCGCGCTGGACGAAGGCGGCCTCGTTCAGGCCGTCGCGGACTTCCATCGCCGCCACCTCGCGGTCAACGGCTACGAGGTGGCGGAGCACGAGGTCGAGATCGTCACGCTCCGCCACGTGGTCTCCGCCGCCCGACCGCCGATCCCGGCCGAAACGATCGCCACGAATAGCGAACCATGCCCGCTCGGCGAACGGGCTGTCTGGTTCCCGGACGGCGGCTTCATCGAGACGCCGGTCCTGAACCGCGAATCCCTGCCCGCCGGCTGCCGTCCGACCGGCCCCCTGGTGATCGAGCAGATGGACACGACGACCCTGGTGCCGCCGGGAACCGTCGTAACGGTGGACGCTGGCGGTAACCTTTCGCTGGAGGTGTCGACATGACCACCGTCGATGGCATCACGGCCGAGGTCATCTCCCGCCACGCGCTGGCGACGGCGGAGGAGATGGGCGCCGCCCTGATCCGCGCCGCCTATTCCCCCAACATCAAGGAACGGCACGACTGCTCCGCCGCCGTCTTCGATGCCGCCGGCCAGGTCGTTGCCCAGGCCCATCACGTGCCGATCCACCTGGGCTCGATGATCGGCGCGGTCGAGTTCATCCGGCAACGCTTCGGCGAGGACGGCATCCGGCCGGGCGACATGTTCATCGCCAACGACCCCTACAACGGCGGCGGCACCCATTTGCCCGACATGAACATCGTCGCGCCGGTGTTCCGCGACGGCCGCATCGCCGCGTTCGTCGCCTGCATCGCCCATCATGCCGACGTCGGCGGCATGGTGCCGGGGAGCGAATCCGCCGCCTGCCAGAATATCTTCCAGGAAGGCCTGCGCCTGCCGGCGGTGCGGATCATGGCCGAGGGCGAGATCCGTCGGGATATCGTCGAGATCATCCTGCTGAATTCCCGCACGCCGGAGGAACGGCTCGGCGACCTCCGCGCCCAGCTCGCCGCCAACCGAGTCGGCCTCGCCGGCATGGATCGGCTGTTCGAGCGTTACGGCGAAACGGTGACGACCAGCGCCTTCGCCGCCTATCTCGACTTCACGGAGCGGCGGTTCCGGACACGGATCGCCGAGCTGGCGCCGGGGCGCTACACGGCGGAGGATTTCCTCTCCGGCGACGATCCGGCCCACCCCGCGCGCGTCGCCGTCGCCCTGGAGATCGCGGGCGACCGTCTCCGCTTCGATTTCGCCGGCACCGATCGCCAGCTCGGCAATGCAAACAACGTGCCCCGCCAGGCCCTGCTGGCCACCGTCTATACCGTGGCCAAGGCGCTTCTGGACCCGGATGTGCCGGCGAACGCCGGCTATTTCCGCAGCATCGAGGTAGCCGCGCCCGAGGGCTCGCTGGTCTCGCCGGTGCCGCCGGCCGCCGTCGGCACGCGCAGCGTGTCCTGCGGCGTCGTCGGCGACGCCGTGACGGCGGCCTTGAGCCGGGCGATGCCCGGCGGCGCCATCGCCGCCGGCGGGCCGCATCACTTATTGACCTGGTCGGGGATCGATCCGAGGACGGGGAAGTACTTCGTTCACTACGAGACGGTGGCCGGCGCGCTTGGTGCACACGCGCACCGCGACGGCATGGATGCGGTTCGCGCCCTGTCGTCGGGCTCCGCCAACCTGCCGATAGAGGCGCTGGAACACGCCTACCCCTTGCGCATCGAGCGCTATGCGCTGCGTGACGGCTCCGCCGGCGCCGGCACCTTCCGGGGCGGGCGCGGCCTGGTCCGCGACTACCGCGTGCTCGGACACGAGGTAACGGTCAGCCTGTCGGCCGAGCGGGAGCACGTGCCGGCCCAGGGCGCCGCCGGCGGGGGGGCCGCCCAGTCGGGACGCTTCCTCGCCGATCCGGGGACGGCGGGCGAGGCGCGCTTGTCGTCCGGTACGCGGGAGCTGGCCATGGCGCCCGGCAGCTTGATGCGGGTCGAGACGCCGGGCGGCGGCGGGCACGGCGATCCCGAGGCGCGCTCGGCGGAATTGCGCAACCGCGACCGGCGCGAGGGCGCCGTCGACGATTGATCCGTTGCGAGCCACGGCGGATCGGCGATAATCGCCGTCTTCTCCACGCTCGCGCGCCCGGGAGGCTCCCATGCCGATCAAGAACCGCATCGCCGAATATCAAGCCGAGATGACCGCCTGGCGGCGCGATCTCCACCGCCATCCCGAGACCGCCTTCGAAGAGGTGCGCACCGCCGATCTGGTCGCCGGAAAGCTGCGCGATTTCGGCCTGGAGGTCCACGAGGGGCTGGCCAAAACCGGCGTGGTGGCCGTGTTGAAGGCGGGCGAGGGCGCGCGGCGGATCGGGCTTCGCGCCGACATGGACGCGCTCCATATCCACGAACTGAACGAATTCGACCATCGCTCCCGCCACGACGGCAAGATGCACGCTTGCGGCCATGACGGGCACACCGCCATGCTGCTGGGCGCGGCCAAATACCTGGCCGAGACGCGGCGCTTCGATGGCACCGTCTGTTTCATTTTTCAGCCCGCGGAGGAGAACGAGGCCGGCGGCCGGGTCATGGTCGAGGAAGGACTGTTTGAACAGTTCCCCGTCGACGACGTCTACGGCATGCACAACATTCCGGGCCTGCCCGCCGGCCAGATGGCGGTCCGCCCTGGCGCGATGATGGCGGCGGCCGATTTCTTCAAGATCGAGATCAAGGGGCGGGGGGCGCATGCCGCCTTTCCCCACCATGGGATCGACCCGATCCTGGTCGCCTCGGAGCTCGTGGTGGCGCTGCAGCGGATCGTCGCCCGGGGCACCGACCCGATGAAGGCCGCCGTGGTGAGCGTCACCCAGTTCAATTCGGGGTTCACCACCAACGTCATCCCCGAGACCGCGGTTTTAAGCGGCACCACCCGGAGCTTCCTGCCCGATGTCCAGGACAGGATCGAGACGGAGATGCGGCGGATCGCCAAGGGCATCGCCGAGGCGCACGGAGCCGGAATCGAGGTAACCTACGAGCGCCGCTACCCACCAACGGTGAACACGGCCAGGGAGACCGAGTTCGCGGCGGATGCCGCGTCCAGCGTGGTCGGTGGCGACAGCCTGCTGCGCGACCTGCCGCCGGTGATGGGGGCCGAGGATTTCGGCTGGATGCTGAAGGAGAAGCCCGGCTGTTACATCTGGCTCGGCAATGGCGGCGGCGCGCCGGTGCACAACCCCAACTACGATTTCAACGACGAGGTCCTGGCGGTCGGCGCCAGCTACTGGTCGGAGCTGGTGGAGACCCTGCTGCCCATCGAATGACCGAGTCTGGCGGGCAACACCCGACGCGGCCTCGCCCGGGCGGCGGGCGGCGCCAGTTGCCTTTTCCATCATGGGCATTTACCAATTCAACCGTGGTGGTTCGCGGTCCGTCCCGGCACGATTCCGGATTCGTCGTTTTCGAGGAGAGAATCGATGCCTCGGCGGGACGAAAAGCCATGAACGGCAAGGCGGGCCATGGCGGTTTCGTCTCGGCTTCAAAAAGGGTCCATCGTCCACGGGCGTGACCCGTCCGGAGATGATCGCACGGGAGGAGCCGAGTGGATGCGAGCGGCGCCGAGGCGCCCTCGGATCCGATGAGGATCGAAACTTGCGCGGGGTCCGAGACCGGTCATGAGCTTCAAACTGAAGTTTTGGGGTGTTCGGGGCAGCATCGCCTGTCCGTCGGCCAAATATGTCGCCTATGGCGGCAACACCAGCTGCATCGAGGTATCGTGCGGCGGCAAGCGGATCATCTTCGATTGCGGCACGGGGCTCCGGAACCTCGGGCACTATTTCATCCGCAAGAACACCAAGCACGCCCATATCCTGCTCTCGCACACCCACTGGGATCACATCAACGGCTTCCCCTTCTTCACGCCGGCCTTCCGGCCCGACTGCGCCTTCACCTTGATGGCGGGGCATCTCTTCGGCAGGGACATCTAGGTGCGCGACGTCATGGCCGGGCAGATGAACCAGCCGACCTTTCCAGTGCCGATGGAGGTGATGGAGGCCAAGCTGGAGTTTGAGGACTTCGAGGCCGGCGACAAGTTCAACCTCGGCAACGATGTCAAGATCACCACCACCAGGCTCAATCATCCTGACAACGCGACCGGCTACAGAATCGACTATTCCGGCGCCTCGCTCTGCTACGTCACGGATACCGAGCACATCGTCGGCAAGCCGGACGAGAATATTCTCGGCCTGATCGAGGGCGCGGACCTGGTAATCTACGACGCGACCTATACCGACAAGGAATTCGAGCGGAAGATCGGCTGGGGCCATTCCACTTGGCAGGAGGGCATGCGGCTCTGCCAGATGGCCGACGTCAAGCGGTTGGCGATCTTCCACCACGACCCGGACCACGAAGACCCCTTCATGGAGCAACTGGAGGCCGAGGCCCAATACGCCTGGTCGGGCAACTTCGTCGCCCGGGAAAACATGCGGGTCCACCTGAAATCTTGAAGCGGTGGGTACCGTTGACGCGGCGGTCAGACCTTGATCCGCCGGCGCAGGCTTTCGAGCGCGACGTCGACCAATCGAGGATGCTGGTCGATCACCCATAACAGGATTTTGGCGGCACGGTCGGGCTTGCGAAGCCCTTGCTCCCAATTCCGTACCGACCGGGTGGTGAAGCCATATCGCGCCGCGAACCCGGCTTGGGAAAGGCCGGTCTTCGCGCGGACGGCCCGGACGTGGACGTCGGGCGCTTGGGTCTCGGTGCGTCGCCATCCCTCGAGATCCTCGACCAGAACCGCGTCCGGGTCCTGGGCGACGGCTTGCGAATGTCGTCATCGGTGAGAGCCTCGATCCGATCCCTGTCAACCAAATCGATTGGGTCGGGCGAAGTGGTCTTCTTGCTCATTCCTCGTCGCCTTTCCCAGGCTGATGATGCGACGTACATCGTCGAGGTCGGTGTAAACGCATGTGAAAACGAACCCACCGATTGAGTCTGATAGCGACGAAAGGCAACTCGTACTCAGCGTCGTCGGCGTACTCGACCATGCGCTGGCGGAACAACATTGGGGCATAATCACGGTCAGAGCGCCGCCCGCTCGAGAATTTGTCGGAAGCCGCGCTCTATTATCGCCTGCCCGCTATGCCGCGCCCGCGATCGCCTGCTAAAATGATAACGAAGGCGAGCGAGGTGTGGCGATGGCGGCGACGGGCTCGGTGTTGCTGACCGGCGGCGGCGGTTTCTTCGGCGGCCTGCTGAAGCAGCGACTGCTGGCCGACGGGCGGCGCGTGGTCTCTCTCGACGTGGTGGCGCAGGAGAAAGGGCCCGAAGGCCTGGTCGCCGTCCAGGGCGACATCCGCGACGGCGCACTGCTGGATCGCATACTCGCCGAGCACGCGATCCGAAGCGTTTTCCATTGCGCCGCCGTGCTCGCGCATGCGGTGAAGGACGAAGCAGCGCTCTGGAGCGCCAACGTCGACGGCACACGGACGCTCGCCGAACGGGCCCGTGCCCACGGCGTCGGCGGTTTCGTCTTCACGTCCTCCAACTGTCTCTGGGGCCGGGCCTTCGACCGACCAGTGACCGAGGACGACCCGCCCGAACCGGTGGAGGTCTACGGCCGCTCGAAGTGGGAGGGGGAGCAAATCCTGGATAAATTCCGCGACGACATGAACGTCGTCGTCCTGCGCTGCCCGACCATCATGGAGGAGGGGCGCCTCGGCCTGCTGGCGATCCTCTTCGAGTTCATCGACGAGGGGCGCAAGGTCTGGGTCGTCGGCGGCGGCCGGAATCGCTACCAGTTCATCTATGCGGGCGATCTGGTGGAGGCCTGCCTGCTGGCGGAAAACCACGGCCGCTCCCGAGTCTTCAACATCGGCTCCGACGACGTCAAGAGCTTCCGCGAGGTCTACGACTATGTCATTGCCCGAGGCGGCACCGGGGCCCGCGTCGCCTCGCTGCCGAAAGGCCCGACCCTGCTGGCGATGCGGTTCGCCCACGCGCTTAAGCTATCGCCGCTCGGGCCCTACCAGTACAAGATGATCGCCGAGGACTTCGTCTTCGACACCGGCAGCATCAAGCGCGAACTCGGCTGGGCGCCGACGCTCACGAACGAGGAAATGCTGCACCGAGCCTACGACTACTACCACCGCAACCGGCGGGAGATCGAAGCCCGCCGGGGCGTCTCGGCGCACAAGGAAGCGGCCAAGATGGGGATCATCCGCCTGCTGAAATGGCTCAGTTGACAAGCCCCGGCGCCCCGCGTTTGGTTCCGCCCGATGTTGAATTTCGATCCCCAACCCCCCGCCGAATTCCGCCCGCCGGAGGGCGACATCTGGGTCTTCGGCTATGGCTCGCTGATGTGGCGGCCTGATTTCGCGCATCTGGAACGTCGCGCGGCGCGCCTGCATGGCTACCACCGCGCGCTCTGCGTCTGGTCCTGGTACCACCGGGGTAGCGAGGCCGACCCGGGCCTCGTCTTCGGGCTCGACCTCGGCGGCTCCTGCCTCGGCGCCGCCTACCGGGTGGCGGCGGAGGCCAGGGACGAGGTGCTGCGCCTGCTCTATCGCCGCGAGATGGTGACGCCGGTCTACGTGCCGACCGTCAGGCCCATACGCATCGATGGGCGAAGCCACCCGGCCGTGGTCTTCGTGCTGGACCGCGATCACCCGCAATATGCCGGCCGCCTCGCGGCGGAGACGGCGGCCCGCGTCGTCGCCGGCGCCGCGGGCGCCAGCGGCGCCAATCCGGATTACGTGGCGAACGCCGTCAGCCACTTCGAGGAACTCGGCATCCAAGACAGACGGATCAACACGATCCACGAGCTGGTGGCCGGCGGCTAGAGTATGGTCCCCTCGCGTTCCTCGCGCAGCATTTCCAGCTCCAACCACTCTTCCTCCATCGCCGCGCGTTCCGCCTCCAGGCGGGCCAGCGCCTCGGTCGTGGCGTTGAAGCGGTTTTCAAATCCCGGGAATGGCTTATCCCTTTGCTTCCGGTCACACCAGATGTTGATCGGCCTTCTACGTTCCAGGCACGGTTTTCGGACCGTGCCGGGGGATGTGCGGGAGCTTTTGGACTTGGGGAAGTTGGTTTCGAGTGCTGTCAGGCAGACTGGAGGGCCGGTATTCGGCTCCGATTGAGGCGGATCGGAGGGCGGGCGGTGGCTGGCGCCCGGCCTGCCGGGATCAGACGTGTTGTCCGACGATGTCGCGGTAGTCGGCGGGTCGCAGGCGCGTGCCGATGCCGAGCAGGGTATCGAAAGCCGTTGCGGTGTGGCGGCGGCGGTTCCAGCGGAACACGAACTCGTCGAGGTAGCGGCGCAGATGGGCGCGGCGCAGGCCATGGAAGGTTCCGAGCGCCCAGCGCTTCAGGTTCGAGAACACACGATGGATCCACGTCAGCACGAGATGGGCGGGCGTTGCACCGACGACCTTGGGCTGGTGGTCGTGGTCGGGCAGGCCGCAATAACCGCTCCAGCCATCGGTAATCACCCGCGCGCCCGGCGCCGAGGTTCCGGCAACGAAGGCACGAAGGCTGCGCGCGGAGAAATCCCCGATCGGCGCCAGCCGGATGCGGCGTGGCTCGCCCTCGGGCGATAGCTCGACCGCGCCGGCAATGCGCATCTTGCCTTGTGGGCTGCGACCTTGCCCGCCTGTGGCCGGGTCTTTTGCGGTGCGGAACGGGAGGGTGGCCTCATCGATCTCGATCAGGTCCTCAAGCAGGCTGCGATCCGGATTGACCATGGCACGGCGCAGCTTGTGCAGCAGGAGCCAGGCACTCTTGTAACTGCCGAGCCCGAGCTGGGCCTGGAGTTGCAGGGCGGAGATACCATTCGAGTGGCTGGTCACGATGTGAACGGCCATGAACCAGGTCTTCAGGGGCAAGTGGCTGCGGTGCATGATCGTGCCTGCGGTCACCGAGGTCTCCTTCCCGCAGGCCGCACATTCCCAGCTCGCCCGGCGCCGCTTCAGTTCCCAGCCCCTGTCATGGCCGCAGGCGGGGCAGACGAAGCCGTCGGGCCAGCGCCTGGCGGCGAGATGCCGGGCACAGGAGGCTTCATCGGGAAAGCGCGCCTCGAAGGCGGCGCGGGACATGGGGCGGTCATATTTCCAGCGGCTGGCCATGACGGAACATTACACGAACATGCTGCCGACGCCCACCAGAAACTCAACATCTCGTCAAACCGGGCTCAAAGGGATAAGCCCTTCCCGGGAATAGAGATCCGGTTGGTCGAGGACCGCCTGGGCGGCGGCGATTTCACCCATCCGCGTCTCGATCAGGGCCGGCAGCATGTCGAGGCGACGCTGGCGGGCATAGTCCAGCCTTGCCGGTTGCGCGGCGGCGCGCGGGCGGGGCGCCTTCCGCGGCTTGGCCGGTTTGACCGCCTCCGCCGCCGGGCGTTCGCCGCGCTGCGCCATGTAATCGGAATAGCCGCCGGCGTATTCCGTCACCCGGCCGTCGCCCTCCAGCACCAGGGTGGCGGTGGCGACGGCGTCGACGAAGGCGCGGTCGTGGCTCACCAGCAGCACCGTCGCCGGCCACTCGGCCAGGATCTCGCGCTGCACCTCCAGGGTTTCCATGTCGAGGTCGTTGGTCGGCTCGTCCAGCACCAGCAGGTTGGCGGGACGCGCGAAGGCACGGGCCAGCAGCAGGCGGTTGCGCTCGCCCCCCGACAAGCTCGAGACCGGGCTTTCGATCTGGGCGCCATCGAAGAGGAAATCGCGCAGGTAGCCGGCGACATGGCGGCGCCCGCCGCCGATTTCGATATGCTCGCCGCCGTGGCGGCGGATCACCTCGGCCGGCGTCAGGCTTTCGTCCTCGAAACCCCGGTGCTGGTCGAGATACTGGACCGAAAGGTTGGCACCATGGCGGACAGTGCCGGCATCGGGCGCGAGTTCGCCCGTCAACATCCGTACAGGCGTCGTCTTGCCGGCGCCGTTGGGGCCCAGGATGGCGATCCGGTCGCCGCGCATGATCCGCATCGAGGCCTCGGCGATCATGGGGGTCCCCCCGTAGGCCTTGGCGAGGCCCTTGGCCTCGATCACCAATTTGCCGGATAGCGGCGCGTCCGGCGCCCGCATTCGCGCCGTCTCGATCTGGCTGAGGGAATCACGCCGCTCGCGCCGCATCTCCGCCAGGCGGCGGAGCCGGCCCTGGTTGCGCCGCCGCCTGGCCGTGATGCCCTCGTGCGACCAGCGGGTCTCCTCCCGGATCCGCTTGTCGAGCTTGGCCCGCGCGTCCGCCTCCTTGGCCAGCACCGTCTCCATCCACGCCTCGAACGCGGCGAAGCGGCCGGCATGGCGGCGGAGGCGGCCCCGGTCGAGCCAGAGGCTGGCGGTGGCAACGCGTTCCAGCAGCGCGCGGTCATGGCTCACCAGAATGATGCCGCCGGCGAAATTGGCGAGGCGGCCCTCCAGCCAGAGAATCGCCGGCAGGTCCAGGTGGTTGGTCGGCTCGTCCAGCAGCAGCAGGTCCGGCCGCCGGGCGAAGGCGAGGGCGAGGGCCAGGCGCTTCAGCGCGCCGCCAGAGAGGCTTTCGGGCGCGCGGCCGGCCTCGATTTCCGCCTCCGCCAGCGCGCGCGCGACGAGATGCGGTTCCGGGACTTCGGCCGTCACATAGTCGCCCGCAGTGGCGAAACCCGCCGCGTCGGGGCTCTGGGAGAGGTAGGCGGCGCGCATCGCCGGCATCCGGTGGATCTCGCCGCCGTCGGGCGACAGCATGCCGGCCAGCAGCTTCAACAGGGTCGACTTGCCCGACCCGTTACGCCCGACGAGGGCCAGCCGCTCGCCCTTGTCGAGCGTCATCGCCACGCCCGCCAGCAGCGGCCGGCCGCCGTCGTGACCGAAGGTCACTTCGACCAGGTTGAGAAACGCCGTCGCCATGTCGTCAGCCGGCTTCCTCGCCCGCTTCACTACTCAGCGTCGGAGGTTTAGGCGGAAACACGAAGCGGCGATAGAGGTAACCGATGCCGACCAGCGAGAGACCCAGGCCGATGAAGGATAGCGCGCGGAAAATTCCCGCCAGCGCCGCCATGTCGAAGAGGAAGACCTTGGCCACAGTGAACATGACGACGACGAGGGAAGCGTAGCGAAGCGCCGCGTAGCCCCTGAGGATCGCCAGCGCCAGCAGTAGGCCCGCGAAGGCCAGCCAGGCGAGGCTGTAGGCGTACCACTCGCCGTCCGTGGTCCAGCGGGACAGACCGATGCGCCCGCCCTGGAAGCCATGGCGGACCTCGAGCGAGATCCAGACGAAGCCGAAGACGAGGGCCGCGAGGCCGGCGATCCGGGCCCAGAGCTCGTCGCCCCGTGACCGCGCCTTGCGCAGGAACAGCAAGGCGAAGAGAACCGGCCCGCCATAGGCCAGCAGCAGCAGGTTGAAGACCGGCCACTCGCCGACGGTCTGTCCCGTGAAGAGCGGGTTGGAGAGGCCGAGCTGCAGCACCACCGCCTGCGACAGGGCGAGGCTTGCGAGGATGCGCCAGCCCCAGCGGTGGACCCGTCGGCTCGCGGGCGTCAGCCGATGATAGAGGGCATGGGCGATGGTGAGCCAGGCAATGGTGTTGAGCGCCTGTTTCGCCAAATTGTAGTCGAAGGCGTCGAGCCGGCCGCCGACGATCAGATGGCGGATTTCCAGCGACACCAGCAGCACCAGGAACAACAGCGCGCTGGCTTCCAGCACGTCGGAGAGGCGGGGATCGCGCCTGGGCCCCGGCCTTCGCGAGGCCCACCAGAAGGCAAGCGCCGGCAGCCCGTAGCCGTAAAGCAGCCAATTCAACCCCGGAATCGTACCGAGCGAATAGTCGAGAATCTCAGGGTTCAACACCAGGCGAATCACCACAATGTAGGCCAGCACCTCCACCGCGCGCCTCAGCGCCGGCAAATCCAGCCGCTCGTCGATGGCGACCATCGCCGCCACCTGCAGCGACAACGCCACGGTGAGCCAGGCATTCTCCAGGCTGATCGCCAACGCCACGACCAGGGCGCCGACGGCGCCCACCGCATAGGCGCCCAAGGCCGCGCGCATCGCCGGATGGTGGCGGTAGCGGGCGACCCTTTCCGCCGCCAGCACCAGCAGGCCGGCCAATAGCGCCGCCCCCAACGCCCAGCCGAGGTCGAGTTCGAGGCGCTTGATGCGGAGATAGGCGACGGCAAGCAGAAGGACCGGCGGCACCGCCGAGAGCGTCGCCCAATAGCCCGGCCGCCACGCGCCCCACAGCGCGGCGAAACCGCCGAGAGCGAAGAGCCCGGCATAGCCGACCCAAAGCGTGAAAAAGGTCGCGAGTTCGGGCGGCAGCAGCGGCCCCGCGACCTGGCCGATCGCCTCGCCGTCCAATTCCCACATCGGCGCCAGACGGCTGACCGTCCCCGGCGTCTGCCAGAAGAGCACCACCATCAACGCCAGACCCAGCGCCAGCAGGGCGAAGGCGTCCAGCCGGCTCTCCCGCCGGGCCTCGATCAGCAGCAGGGCGATCGCCGTCGTCGCGGTGATGAGGGAGGCGAGGCCGCCATGATCGACCTGGACGAGGGCCAGGATCAGAAGCGAAATGGCGAAGGCCGAGCCGGCGGCGAAACGCTCCCCCGGCGACAGCGCCATGAGATCGAGCATTGCCGGCGCCTGCGTCTCCGGCCCCCGGTCCGGCGCGCGGCCGAGCACGGTGACGACGCCCAGCAGAATCAGGAAGGGGGCGACGATCAGCTCGTCCCCGGGGCGCCACTCCACGTACCAGATCGCCGTGTAGCCGACCGCGCCGGCCAGCGACAGCCAGTTGAGCCAGTGCCAGCCCGTGTAACGCACCACCGCGAGAATGCCGGCGGCGAGCACGAAGACGTAGGGAAACAGAACCTCGGTGCCGTGTTGTCCGGTCGACAGCAGCGCCGGTACCGCGAAAGCGCCGACCACGCCCAGCACGGCGACGAACCACCCGTGGAGGAGCGAGAGCAGGACCGCCGCCGCCGCCGTCACCGCCAGCAGGGCGAAGGCGAGGACCACGGGGATCAGGTCGTAGAGGCCGTGGGCGGCGTAAATGGCGGCGAAGATCGTCGCCAGGCCGGCGGCGGCGAGGGCGGGCGGTATATAGGAAGGCGCGATATGGGCCAGCGCGCGCTCCAGCGCGCGGCGCCGAAGCCACTCGCCACCCGCGATCAGGGCCAGTCCCAGGAAGATGCCCGCAATCACGCGGAAGAGCGGGCCGATCCAGCCCTGGTCGATCGAATACTTGACCAGGAAGAAGCCGCCGAGCGCCAGGGTCAGACCGCCGAGCCAGACCAGCCAGCGGCCGGTGAAAACCTCCTCCCAGCGGTCGTCGAACCAGGCCAGCATGGCTGGCGAAGAGGGGGGCGGTGCTGGCGCATCCGGCGGCGCGGTGGCCTCGGTCGTCTCGTCCTCGCCCGCCACCGGTCTTTCGGCCGACTCGAGGGGGTCGGGTTCCGGGATGGCGGGATCCGGAGCGCCCGCGCGTTCGGGCGAGCCGGGCGCGACCTCGGCGGTTGGCCGATCGGCGGCGGATGGTGGCGAGGGCGGCGTGGTGGCGATCGTGGCGCGAAGGAACTCCCGCTCCAGCCGCGTGACCTGCTCGCTCAGCCGGTTGATCCGCCCAATCGCGACGTAGGCCGCGATGGCGCCGGCGAAAACGAAGAGGACGAGGCCGCCCGGAACGAGAACGAACAGCAGCTCGCTCATCACGAGATCGCCTGTCCGGTCAGAGGGGCACTCGGCCGGTCGATGCCGCCCTCACCCTCGGCGGCGAAAACGAGTCGCCGGATCGTCGTACTCCTCGCGCTCCCATTCCTTGACGTCGTCGTCGAGCAGCTTGCGTCCGACCGAGCGCACGAGAAGAAAGACGCCGAAGGTCATGATCGGCGGCAGGCTCCAGACCAGGACGTAGGGGGTCCACTCGTTTGGCGTCAGGTGCAACTGGAAGCCACTGGTATCATAATAGATGTAGGCGCCGACGCCGCCGAGCCAAGCGATGGCGCCGAGGAACCAGAACCAGAATAACGCGCGTTCCCAGCCGGTGTTCATTCGTTCACGTCCCGTCGAGCCCTCGCCCGCGACGCCCTCGAAACCTGGACCGTCCATGCCGCGCCGGGCGACCCGCCGTCCTCGAGCGCCGATGGGATCTCTTGCGCGGACCCCAAATCTGCATACTTATACCCCGACTCCTCAGAGACCCGAAAAAAGCTCTGGCAATCCGGCCGTTGATCGATTCTTCTCGGGGGCATGATTCGCGGTGGATTTCTGAGTACCAAGGAGCGGGGGGCCCTGAGAGTCCGACTCGAAATGAATCGAGTGTTTTCAGGCTCTTGCGAGACGGCGCGTGAGGAGTTGGATGCTGGCGAGGAAGATCCAGGCCTCGGCGGTCTCGATGGCCGTCTCGAAGTCCTTGGCCAGCCGCCGGTTTCGATTGAGCCAGGCGAGCGTGCGCTCGACGACCCATCGGCGGGGCAGGAGTTGGAAGCCCTTCACGCCCGCGGGACGGTTGACGATCTCCAGCGACCAGCGGCCGATCCGCTTCAGTGCGCCCTCGAGCTTGGGCCCGGCATAGGCGCCGTCGGCGAAGACGTGGCGCAGGCGGGGAAAGTGGCGGGGGATGGCGGCGAACACCGCCGGCGCGCCGTCGCGGTCCTGGATCTCGGCGCCGTGGACCACGACCGCGACCAGCAGGCCGCCGGTGTCGGTGAGGATGTGACGCTTGCGGCCCTTGACTTTCTTTCCGGCGTCGAAGCCCCGGATACCGCCGCTTTCCGTGGTTTTTACGCTCTGACTGTCGATGATACCGGCCGACGGGCCGGCCGCGCGGCCCTCGGCCTCGCGCGCCGCGACCAGCAGTTGCCGGTTGACCTCGGACCAGGTGCCGTCGTCCCGCCAGAGATAAAAGTAGCGCTGCACCGTCGAGCGTGGCGGGAAGTCCCGGGGCAGCATGCGCCATGGACAGCCGCTACGCAGTAGGTAGAGGATCGCGTTCACCACCTCGCGCAATGCCGTCGTCCGAGGCCGTCCCAGCGCTTTGGCGCGAGGCAGCAACGGCTCCAGCACCTTCCATTCTCCATCCGTCAGGTCGCTTGCGTAGCGCAGCAGGTCGCGTTCATACTTCGGGCGAGTGATTTTGGTCCACATGTTGTGTCTCCCTGGTTGCTAAATACAAACAGTGAATCACAACTGACTGAAATCACTCAACTCTTTTCGGGCCAGACACTGAGGGCGGTGATGGGGCACCCGAGCGAGAGCCATGGGGTGGCCCGGCGGGCGAACGCCGTTCTGCTGCTGGATGACGGCCTGAGCTGTGCCGAGGTGGCGCGGGTGCTCTACCTCGACGACGACACGGTGCGGACTTGGTTCAAGCGCTACCGCGCGGGCGGTCTGGATGAATTGACGCTGTTCGACTGGCCCGGCGGGCCGGGCCATCTGAGCCGGGAGCAAGAGGCGGACCTTTCGGCGCATCTGGGCGAACGGCTTTACCGCGACACGGGCGAGGTGGCGGCGCATATCGCGGCGACCTGGGGGGTGATCTACAGCCATTCCGGCTGCATCAAGCTGATGCATCGCCTGGGCTTCGAATACAAGCGCCCGGAAAGCCTGCCGGCCCAGGCCGACGAGGCCGAGCAGGCCGCCTTCATCGAGGCTTATGACAAGTTGCTCAACGGCCTGGAGGCCGACGAGGTGGTCTACTTCGCCGATGCGGTGCACCCGGAATACCAGTCGCGTCCAGTCCATGGCTGGGTCAAAAAAGGCGACAAGGTGGCGCTGAGGCGGACCTCGGGACGCCAGCGCATCAACCTCCACGGCGCGCTCAATCTGGAGAATTTCCACTGCCCCTTGGTCCAGGCCGAGCGGATCAACGCCGCCTCGACCATCGCGCTGTTCGAGAAGCTGGAGGCCGACAACCCCGGAAAGAAGCGGATCTACGTCTTCGCCGACAATGCCCGCTATCACCATGCCCGCCTGGTCCGACAATGGCTGGAGAGGCCGGGTTGCCGCATCAAGCTGATCTTCCAGCCCGCCTACGCCCCCCACCTCAACGCCATCGAGCGATTATGGGGCGTCATGCATCGCGAGGTGACCCACAACAGGTTCTACGCCAACTTCGACCTCTTCACCAAAGCGATCGATCACTTCTTCAAGCAACGCCTGCCACGAGAGTGGACGACTTGGCGCGACACCATAACCGACAATTTCCGTATCATCTCGCACCGGGATTTTCGGGTTCTGGAGTGATCCGAGTATATAACACCTTTGGAGCCGCGAACGCACTCTTTCCGCGTGTCCAGATTCGATCGCGGCTGGACATGGGGCCGGGTCGGGAGAGCTTGCGCCGGGCCGGACGGGCGACCTAGACTCGCATTCACGACCGCCCTTGGGGAGTAATGCCGGACATGTCCGAGTATGAAGCGGTCCCGGATGATGCCGGCCCCTGGGCGCCGGCCACGCCGTCGCCGCCGATCCCGATCGCCCTCCACCACGACCTGAGCTTTCGCGCCCTGCTGCCGGTGGTCCTGGTGAATGTCCTGCTCAACGTCGTGACGCTGACCTTCTACCGTTTCTGGGCCAAGACGCGGATCAGGCGAATGCTCTGGGCCGGCACGGTGATCGCGGGCGACCGGCCCGAATACACCGGCACCGGCAAGGAACTGCTAATCGGCTTTTTCATCGTCGCCCTGGTGGTATTGGCGCCGCTGGCGGCCGTCAGCTACGCGATCGACATTTACATCGGCCAGAAGGACCCGGTACTGGCGGGGGCGATCAAATCGCCGGCCTATCCGGTGATCCTCTATCTCGTCGGCGTCGCGGTCTATCGCTCGCAGCGTTATCGGCTCTCGCGAACGCGCTGGCGTGGCATCCGGCCGGCGCTTCCCGGCTCGTCGTGGACCTACGGGTTCATATACGCGGCGATTTATCTGCTGAACGGCGCCACCTTCGGATGGTCCTACCCCTGGGGACGGATGCGGCTCTACAGGCGGATGATGTCGGAGACCGAATTCGGCGACCGCCGCTTCCGCTGCGAGGGCTCGGCCGACGCGCTCTACCCCCGCTTCGCGCTCTGCTGGTTCCTGACCATACCGGCAATCATCCTGGCCGTGCTGTTCGTCGTCCTGATCTCGATCGGCGTCGGCGAGGTCGTGGGCGAGGACGGCGGAGCCTCGTCGGTGGACCTGGCGGGCATGCTCTCGGCCCTCTTGTTTCCCCTCTTCTTGCTGGCGCTACTGCCACTGTGGGCCGTCTACAAGAAGAAGGAGTACGAGTACCTGACGGAATGCACCAGCTACGAGGGCTTGTCGTTTCGTCTGAACATGTCCTATTGGGGCTTCCTCTGGCTCTTCGTCGGTAATGTCTTGATCTTGATCTTCACCCTGACCCTCGGCCGCGCCTTCGCCCAGCTGCGGCTCTTCCGCTTCGTCTGCGCCAACCTGGAGATCGGCGGCGAGATCGACTTCGAGGCGATCCGCCAGAGCACCGCCGAACGGCCCGGCAGCGGCGAGGGCCTGGCCGACGCCTTCGACGTGGCCTCGATCTGATGCAGCTCCGCCATCCCGCCAGATTCCACGACGGCGAAACCGCCGCCAGCCGTCCGGCGAGCGTGACGCTCACCGCCCAAGGCATCCGGATCGACGAAACGGAGAGCAGCCGGTTCCACCTGTGGCGTTACGAGGACCTGAAAAGTCCGGAGGCGATTCCCGGTGTCGACGCCTTCCGGCTCTCTACCCGGCTCGACGAAGACGCCCAACTGGTGATCGAATCGGCCCGCTTCGCCGAGGATCTTGCCCGTGTTGCCCCGGACGTGGTTTCCAAGCGGGGCCGGGTACGCCGCATCGGCAAGGAAGCCGCCTTGGCGATCGCGCTGGTCGCCGGCCTCGGCCTCGCCCTTTTCATCGGCATCCCCTCGCTCGCCCATGTCGGCGCGCGGATGATGCCCGTCGGCTGGGACGACGCGCTGGGCAAGGGCTTCGAGGACCATTTCCTCTTCCAGGGCGCGCGCTGCCAGGCAGCGGCGGGGAGGCGCGCGCTGGACAAGATGGTCGGCCGGCTGCGCCCGGCCTTCGAATGGGACCGTCCGCTCTCCATCGCCGTCGCCGACAACGGAATAGTGAACGCCTTCGCGGCGCCGGGGGGCCGGGTGGTGCTGCTGCGCGGCCTGATCGAGAAGGCCGAGGCCCCGGAGGAGGTCGCCGGCGTGCTGGCGCACGAACTCGGTCATGTCGTGAAATATCACCCGACGGAGAATTTCATCCGTATCATGGGCATCACCACCTTGATCGACCTGGTACTGGGCGACGGCGCGGCCATGCTGGAGGCCTTGGGCGAGGCGGGCGGCTGGCTGCTGCTGCTCTCCCATGGCCGGGAGGCGGAGTCGGAGGCCGACGTCGAGGCGGTCCGCATGATGGCCGAGGTCGGCATCGATCCCGCGGGGCTCGCCAGATTCTTCGCCCGCCTCGGCGAGGAGGCCAAGGGCGAGGACGAGGCCGCCGATAAACCGGGCGCCGGGAAGAAGCAGAAAGAGGAGGAGGGCGGTCTCGGATCGCTGCTCGCCTATCTCTCCACCCATCCGCCGCTGGCCGAGCGGGAGCGGCGCGCGGCCGAGGCCCACGTAGTGAACACCCGGCCGGTGCTGAGCGCGGCGGAATGGCGGGACCTGAAGGCGATCTGCGGCGAGAAAACCGAGAACGGAAAGGGGAGCGGCGACGAGAGGGCGAAATAGCTCTCCTCTCCGGATCGGTGCCAGCCCGCATTTCCCGCCGTGCCCACGGCCTCAGTCGACCTGGGCCGAGTCGAGCGCCGAGGAGAAGGCCTGAAAGCGTAGCGGGGCCTACGGTGAAGGCCTTCGGCGCGGCGGGCGGCCGGCCCAGGTCGACCCTTCGGGCGCCGCTGTCGGCCCGACAGGGTGCGTCGCGCCGCTTGCCCGATGACCCACATCGCGCGGCGCGGCGCTCCTGCCCTGTCGGGCCGACAGCGGCGCTGAAGCCATGGGCACGGCGGGAAATGCGGGCTAGGGTCGCCGCCGGTTTCGCCGAACCTGGGAGCACCATTCGCCCATGAGCCCGCCCGAACGGATTCTGACCCGTGCCGACGGCACCCGTATCGCCTATCACCGGACCCAGGGCCGGGGGCCGGGCGTGATCTTCTGCGGCGGCTTCATGTCGGACATGAGCGGCACCAAGGCCCTGGCGCTGGAAGCGCGCGCGGCCGAGGTCGGCCGCGCCTTCACCCGCTTCGATTATCGCGGCCACGGCCGCTCCTCCGGCCGTTTCGCCGACGGCACCATCGGGCTTTGGGCCGACGACGCGATCGCCGTGCTGGACGAGGCGACGGAGGGGCCGCAGGTCGTCGTCGGGTCTTCCATGGGCGGCTGGATCATGTTGTTGATGGCGCTCGCTCGGCCGGGACGGGTGGCGGGCCTGGTCGGCATCGCGCCGGCGCCCGACTTCGTGCTTCGCATGTGGGAGAGCTTCGGCCCCGAGGTCCGCGCGGAGCTGGAGCGGGAAGGCCTCTACCGGCGGCCCTCGGAATACGGCGACGGACCCTACGAGATCACCATGGCCCTGATCGAGGACGGCCGCCGGCATCTGGTGCTGGAGGCGCGCGCGGCGGCGATCCGCTGTCCCGTCCGCATCCTCCACGGCATGGCCGACCCGGACGTTCCCTGGCAAGGCTCCCTCGACATCGCCGCGAAGCTGGGTTCGGAGGACGTCGAGGTCACCTTCGTCAAATCCGGCGATCACCGCCTCTCCGAGCCCGCCGACATCGCCCGCATGCTGGCGACGGTCGAGACACTGGCCGGAAGCCTCGCATAGGGAGACGGGCGACATGCCCCCGTGAGCCGGGCCGGATGCCGAGCCTCGCACCGGTGTCGCCGCGCGCCGCCGGTGCATCGCGCTATACTCGGCGGACCGGGTCGATCGAGTTCGGCCCGGTCACGACATCGCCGGCCAAGGGCCGGGCGCCAGCCGAGGGACCATGGCGCGAGAGCGGCTTCGGATCGCCACGTTCAACCTGGAGAACCTGGGCCTCGCCGAGCGGGGGGCGCGAGCCTGGAGGCGCGTCTAGGCGCGCTACGTCCGATGCCGCGACGTCTCGAAGCCGACGTGCCCTGCCCGCGGGAAGTCGACGCCGAGCGTCCTCGAAACGGCGGGCGGAAGCGGCCGAGGGCGTTGATGGCCAACTACCGGGGGAGCGAAATCAACAACGAGGCGCTCGGCGACGAAATGCACGGCTTTTACGGTATCGAGCGCGCGCCGGAATTGTTCCACGCCCTGATGCCGGCGACATTCAAATTCCAGGGACGCGGGGTCGTCGGGGCCCTCGACGGTGGTGGAGTCGAGGCGGCGCGGAAAAAATTCGGGTGCCGGCGACGGATTCGGTCCGCCCGCCCGTGTAAGGGGGTGAGGCGCGCGAAACCCGCCGCCACCGGATACAAGGAATCATCGCAATGCCAAATCTCCCCTCCCGTCCCCGCTTCAAGACCATCACGCTTCTGGCCGCCGGCCTGCTGATCGGCGCTTCCAGCCTCGCGCTCGCCGATCATCGAGGCGACCGAGGCGGCGCTTACGACGACCATCATCGCGGCGGCCATCACCACGGCTACCACGGCGATAATCGCGACGACAGCCGCGGCGGTCATCATGGCGGCCGTCGAGAGGAACGCATGGGGAAGCGTCGCATGGGCCACCGCGATGGCCAGCGGGGCTCACCGATGCTGCGCGGGCTGGACGCCAACGGCGACGGCCGGATCGAGCGGGCGGAGTTCGACGCGCCGCACCGCGCCGCCTTCACCGAGGCCGACGCCAACGGCAACGGAAAACTGGAGCAGGAGGAGGCATCGACCTACATGGAGGTTCGCAAGCGGTTGCATCGCGAGGCCTTCTTCAAGCACCTGGACAAAGACGGCGACGGCGCCTTGAGCGAGGATGAATTACGCAAGATGTCCGATCGCCGCTGGCGCCGCCTCGATGCCGACGGCGACGGCGAGCTGACGGTCGATGATATCCCGCGCCGCCGACACCAGCGCCGCCGCTAGGTCCGCGTCGGCGCGATGGGGATCCGGGCGGACGAGGACGATGAGCTCGTCGCCCGGGTCGCCACCGGCGAGGGAGCCGCCTGCCGGCGGCTGCTCGACCGCCACCTGGGCCGCATCGTGGGCTTCGCCGCGCGCGTGCTGGGCGATGGCGCCGAGGCCGAGGATGTCGCGCAGGAGACGTTCCTCGCCCTTTGGCGCCACGCGACCGGCTGGCGCGCGGGGCGAGGCGCGGCTGGGCACCTGGCTGCACCGCGTGGCCCGGAACGCCTGCATCGACCGCTTGCGGCGACGGCGCGAGGTTGGGCTGGAGGCGGCGGGCGATCCGCCCGACCCCGAAGCCGATCCGGGCGCCGATCTCGACCGCGCCGATGTCGCCCGCATCGTCGGCCAGGCGATCGCCCGCTTGCCGGAACGCCAGCGCATCGCCCTGGTGCTGGCGCATTACCAGGATCTCGGCAACATCGAGGCGGCCGCCGTCATGGAAGTTTCGGTCGAGGCGCTGGAGAGCCTGCTGGCCCGCGCGCGCCGCGGCCTGCGCCAGGAGCTGGCGGCCCGCCGGCCGGAACTGCTGGGGGAGCCGTGATGGCAGCTGAGAAGACGATGACCGTGGCGCGTTTCGCCGCGCTGGTGGGTGCCCATGGCGCCGACCCGGAACGCTGGCCGGCGGCGGAGCGCGACGCGGCGCGCGGCCACCTGGGGGCCACGCCGCCCGCCGAACACCTCCTCGCCCGGGAAGCCAGACTCGATGGCCTGTTGGAGACGGTGCCGGCACCGCCGCCGTCGAGCATGCTGATGGGTGAACTGCTCGCCGCCGCGCCGGGGCCGCGCCGTCGCCTCGGCGCGTTCCTTCCCCTGTTCGCCGTCTGGCGCCCGGCGACGGCGCTGGCATTGGCGGCCGTCCTCGGTCTCGCCGTCGGCCTCTATGGCCCGCGCCGGCTGGAGGCCCTCGCCCTCGACGTCGACATGGTGGCCTTCGCCTTCACCGAGGCGGACGACGAGGACGGAGAAGGGGCGGCGCCATGAAATTCGGCGGTGGAAAATGGTTCGGCTGGCTGCTGGCGGGCTCGCTGGCGGTCAACCTGTTCCTGGGCGGCGTGCTGGCGGGCGGTTGGATCCGCGATCTCCGCGATCCGCCCACGGCCCGGGCCGCCTTTCATCTGGGGCCGCCCAGGCTCGACATCCCGCGCATGGCCGAACGGCTGCCGGAGCCGGCGAGGGGCGTCGCGGGCGAGATCCTGGAGCGGCGCGGCCAGGCGATCGGCGCCGCCTTCCGGGCGCTCCGCGAGGCCCGGCGCGAGGCGCACGAGGCGCTGGTCGCCGAACCGTTCGAGGCCGCGCGGCTCGGCCGGGCCTTCGAGACCCTCCGCGCCCGCTCCTCGCGAGCCCATGCCCTGGTCCACGCGGCGATGTCGGAACTCGTGGAACGGGTCGAGCCCGAAACCCGGCGCCAACTGGCCGAGCACATGATGCGCCGGCGCGGCCGCCATGGCCGGCGCCATCGCGACCACCCGACCCCGCCCCCGCCCGGCGATTGAGCGACCCCCGCCGATTCGATCCCCGAAACCTCAACCGGGACTTGCACGACGGCGCCGACATGGCGCCGCCGCTCTGGGCCCCGCCGGCGGCGTTCCTGGCCGCCTCCGATAACGGCATGTATCGGATCGAGTGGCACGGGGCAAAATACCGGGTGATCGTCGGCGACGCGGTCTCGGACCGAGACCGCGATGTCGATGCCGCGCGCGATCCGAAGATGAAGGGCACCATGGTGGCTCCCGCGGCGGCGACGCTCGTCCGCCTTGCGCGCGCGCGCGTTCGGCGACATGTTGTCGCGCCATTTGTTCGATATTTCAGGAGGTAACGCGTCGTGAACGCCAAGCCCGAGATTCGCTTCAGCGTCTGCCCGCACGATTGCCCCTCGACCTGCGCGCTGGAGGTCGAACGCCTGGACCCCAACACCATCGGCCGGGTGCGGGGCGCCCGGGCGAACGACTACACCGCCGGCGTGATCTGCGCCAAGGTCGCCCGCTACGCCGAACGGATCCACCACCCCGACCGCCTGACCCGGCCGATGCGCCGCGCCGGACCCAAGGGCGGCGGCGAATTCCAGCCGATTTCCTGGGACGACGCGCTCGACGCCACGGCGGAAGGTTTGCTCGAGGCCGAACGGAACCTCGGCTCCGAGACCGTCTGGCCCTACTACTACGCCGGCACCATGGGCCTGGTGATGCGCGACGGCATCCACCGCCTGCGCCACGCCAAGAAATATTCTGGCCAGCACTCGACCATCTGCGTCACCTTGGCCTGGAACGGCTTCATCGCCGGGACCGGCAAGCTCGCCGGCGCCGATCCGAGGGAGATGGCGAAGTCCGACCTGGTGGTGATCTGGGGCACCAATCCGGTGAACACCCAGATCAACGTGATGACGCACGCAATTCGGGCACGGCGTGAGCGCGGGGCAAAAATCGCCGTGATTGACGTCTATCGCACCGGCACGGCGGCGCAAGCGGACATCAACATCTGCCTGAAGCCCGGCACCGACGGCGCCTTCGCCTGCGCCGTGATGCACGTGCTGTTTCGCGACGGCCACGCCGACCGGGACTACATGGCGAAATACACCGACTGCCCAGCGGCGCTGGAGGCACACCTCGAAAGCCGGACGCCCGAATGGGCCGCCGCCATCACCGGCGTGCCGGTCGCGGAGATCGAGGCCTTCGCCAAGCTGGTCGGCGAAACCAAGCGGACCTACCTCCGGCTCGGCTACGGCTTCACCCGCAACCGCAATGGTGCCTTCAACATGCACGCCGCGTTGTCGATCGCGGCGGTTACCGGCGCCTGGCAATACGAGGGCGGCGGCGCCTTCCACAACAACGGCGGCATCTACGGCTGGGACAAGACGATGATCGACGGGCTGGACGTCCGCGATCGATCGATCCGGGTGCTGGACCAGACCCGGATCGGCCCGATCCTGACCGGCGACGGGCAAGCGCTCCGGGGCGGGCCGCCGGTTACCGCCCTCTTCATCCAGAACACCAACCCGATGATGGTGGCGCCCGATTTGAATAAGGTGCATGCCGGCTTCGCCCGCGACGATCTTTTCACCGTCGTGCACGAACAGTTCATGACCGACACGGCGAAAATGGCCGATATCGTGCTGCCCGCCACCATGTTCCTGGAACATGACGACATCTACCAGGGTGGCGGCCACCAGTACGTCATCGCGGGCCCGAAGATCGTCGAGCCGCCGGAGGGCTGCCGTTCCAACCACGAGGTGCTCCAGGCGCTCGCCACGCGCCTGGGCGTCACCCACCCGGGCTTCGAGATGACGGCGCGCGAGCTTTGCGACTGGACGCTCGAGGCCTCGGGCTACCCCGGCTTCGACGAGCTGGAAGCCGCCCGCTGGCACGATGCGCAGCCGGACTTCAAGACCGCGCATTACCTGAACGGCTTCGCCAACGCCGACGGCAAGTACCACTTCGCCCCCAACTGGGAGCAGTGGAGCCTCCGCGATTTCGGTCCCGAGGGCTGGAGCGAGACCCGCCCCCGCCTTCCCGACCATTGGGAGGTGATCGAGGCGCAGTCGGCCGAAAAACCGTTCCGCTTGGTGACCGCGCCGGCCAGGAATTATCTCAATTCCTCCTTCACCGAGACGGCGACCTCGATCCGCCGGGAGGGACGCCCGACGGTGAAGATCGGTCCGGAAGACGCGGCGGCGTTGGACGTGGGCGAGGGCGAGCGCGTCCGCCTCGGCAACGATCGCGGCAACGTGGCGATCCACGTCGAGATCGCCGAAGGCGCCCGGCGCGGCGTCGTCGTGGTCGAAAGCGTCTGGCCGAACGCCGCCTTCGAGGAAGGGATCGGCATAAACGCGTTGACCGGCGCCGACTCCGTCGCCCCCATCGGCGGCGGCGCCTTCCACGACAACGCGATCTGGATCGAGAAGGTGAATTGAGACCGGCGCGCTGGAGTCTTTCAGGAATGGACCCGGCCACCAGAGCAATATCCGATCCGGCCCGGCGTCGCCCCTAAAACCCGTCGACCCGGCCGCCTGGGGGGCGGCCGGGTCTTGGGCGCCGGCGGGAGGGGATTACCGGCGCTGGGATTTCATGTTTCGCGAGAGGAACCGGGCACTTCGAGACGCGGGTAGAACGCTCCGTTTCCTCGCCGGACGGTCATCATGCGCCGCCCGTGGGCCATAGATAAGCGTTTCAGGGTGGCCGGTAAGTGACATTTGTCACGCCCGGCGCTTTTTTTCTCGGCCGCTCCATTCCCCGGAGCCGACACGGCGGCTTGATGCCGCCGCCGCCGGGTGCCAGAGTTCTCCCGAGAGCCGGAGGAGCCCGCCCATGCCGAATATCGCCGCCAACGTCACCATGCTCTACACCGAACTGGCCGAGGAGCGGCGTTATGGCGCCGCCGCCGCCGACGGTTTCACCGGCGTCGAGATCCTCTTCCCCTACGTCCACGCCAAGGAGACGATCCGGGGCTGGCTGGACGAGACCGGCATGGCGCAGGTGCTGATCAACATGCCGGCCGGCGACTGGGCAAACGGCGAGCGCGGCCTCGCGTGCCTCCCCGACCGCAAGGGCGAGTTCCAGGATGCGATCGGCCAGGCGATCGACTATGCCCGCCACCTCGGCTGCCCCCGCGTCCACGTGGTCGCCGGCCGGGTGCCGGACGACATCTCGTCGCGCGCGCCCTACGAGGACGCCTACCGCGAAAACGTCGCCTTCGCCGCCGACGCCCTGGCCGAGGCGGGACTGGACGCGATGCTCGAGCCGATCAACGGCAAGCGCGACGCGCCGGGCTTCTTCCTGCAAACCACGGTGGCGGGGCGCGCCATCATCGCCGAATTGGGCCGCCCGAACGTCAAACTGCAGTTCGACGCCTATCACGTGCAGATCATGGAGGGCGACCTGGTCACCACCTTCCGCGACTGCTTGGCCGTCATCGGCCACGTCCAGATCGGCAACCCGCCGGGCCGCCACGAACCGGACGTCGGCGAGACCAACTACCAGTATTTTTTCGACGCGGTGGACGAGAGCGGCTACGACGGCTGGGTCGCCTGCGAATACGTGCCCCGCGCCGGCACCTCCGAGGGCCTCGGCTGGGGCAAACCTTACGGGATCGGGGGTTGAGGCTCAGTCCTCGGCCGGCTTCAGGGTCTCGTTGAGGCGGGCGAAGGGCTTCAGGATATTGGTCGCCGATTCGACGACCAGGACGAAGACCACCTGATATTCGCCATCCGTCTTGCTGGCGGCATCGCGCGCCTCCACCACCTCGTGCAGCGCGTCGAGGTCCTCGCGAATCCAACGCTGGATGCGCTCGAAGCGCGCCAGGATCGTGGCCTCCGGCGCGGCGCCGTCGAGCAGCTCATCCAGTTCGAAGAGTTCCGAGGCCACGTCGTGGCCGGTTCCCGAAATGTCGCGCCAGATCTTCTCGGTCTCGGCCCGCGGCGCCGAGTCGAGCTCCAGCGTCGCCAGTTCGCGGCCGACATAGTCGGCGTTCTCCTTCATCGCCAAGGCACAAGTCCGTGCCTCGGCGAGCGCCGCGCGGAAGCGGCCTGGCGGCACCGCGCCTAGATCTCGCCCTCGTCGCGCAACATGGCGAGCGAGGCGTCGAACGCGGCGAGCGTCCGGTCGATCTCGTCCTGGCCGTGGGTGGCGGAGACGAGACCGCCCGGCCAGCTCATCAAATCGACGCCCTGGACCAGCATGGCGAGGCGGAGTTTGTTGGCGGCCGGGCCGTTCTTGGCCTTCAGCTCCTGGAAGGGGACGTCGAAGGGCTTGAAGGCATCGGGCCGGATCTCTCGTCCCTTCGTGTTCATAAACAGGTGAAAGCCCGAGAAGGTGCCGTAGGCGGCCCAGGGGACGCCCCGGTCGACCAGGACACGGTTCAGGCCCTGGCGGATCGCCTCGGTCGTCGCATTGGCCCGCTCGCAGGCGTCGCCCGACTTGATGATGTCCAGCGCCGTGATGCCGGCGGCGGCGGAAACGGGATTGGCGTTGAAGGTGCCCGGGTGCTGGATCTTCTCCTTGCCCTCGGCCTGGGCCGCGGCGAAGTCGAGCGCGTCCATGATGTCGCGCCGGCCGACGACGGCACCGCCCGGCAGCCCGCCGGCGAGGATCTTGGCCAGCGTCGTCATGTCCGGGGTAATGCCGTAATGGGCCTGGGCGCCGCCGGGCGAGACGCGGAAGCCGGTGATCACCTCGTCGAAGATCAAGACCACGCCGTGCTCGGCCGTGATGTCACGCAAGGCCGCCAGATAGTCGGCGCTCAAGGGCACCATGCCGAAGGAGCCACCCGTCGGCTCGACGAAGAGGGCGGCGATATCGTCGTTTTCCGCCAGCAAGCGCTTCGCCGCCTCGATATCGCCGGGGGGCAGCAGCACGACCTGGGCGGCGACCTCCCGCAGGACGCCCGGCGTCACCGAGCCATCGAAGTGGGAGCTGTAACCCGACGTCATGTGGTCGTGCCAGCCGTGGAAATGGGTCATGAGCCGCGCCAGCCCGCTGCGGCCCGTGGCGGCGCGGGCCAGCCTCAGCGCCATGTGCGTCGCCTCGGTGCCCGAAGAGGTGAAGCGGACCCGCTCGGCCGACGGGATCATCTCGCCCACCAGCGCGGCCCAGCGCACCTCGCGGGGATGGTTGGCGCCGAAATGGCTGCCCTGATCCATCGCCTCGTGGACCGCGGCCACGACGGAATCATTGTTGTGGCCCAGCAGCAGCGCGCCGTGGCCGCCGAAGAAATCGACGTAGTCGTTGCCGTCGACGTCCCACTTGCGCGGCCCCTTGGCACGCTCGACGTAGATGCCGTAAGGCTCGATAAAGCGGCTGTCGTGGGTGATGCCGCTGGGGAGGACCCGGCCGGCTTCCTCCGCGAGGCGGGCGGACGTCGCGGTTTTCTCCCGGTAAGCCGCGACGATCGAGGAATTAGTGAGGGCGGCATCGCTCATGGGGTCTGCTCCAGGCTCGGGGCGCGTGCGAGGCGCGGATTTCCGAAGGCCCGAGCATGACGCACCCGAGGCATGCCGGCAAGCCGAGAGATTCCGGGCCTCGGGGCCGGTTGTTCAACATGTCCCCCACAGATTTCTCAACGGACTTATCCACAAGAATTTGTGGTTAACGCAACCCGTTACCACATTATCTATTGCTTCAGCCGAAACGTCGCACTAATATTCCGGTTGCCGAAGCAGAGCGCGGACCCCGGGGTGGCACGACCACCCCGGGGCGTGCTTGGGAGGCCGTGACGGGGCTGAAATACGAATATGACGCGAGACGACGGGGTGGTACCGGCATATGGAATGGACTGACGAACGGGTCGGGAAACTGCGCGAGCTTTGGGCCGCCGGTTATTCCGCCTGGCAGATCGCGGATCGTCTGGGGAGCATCACGCGCAACGCGGTGATCGGCAAGGCGAACCGCATGGGGCTTTCGAAACCGACCAAATCCTCGATGACGCGCCAGCGCAAGCGCGAGGAGGACGTTCTGGTGGTCGAGGAGGCGTTCGAGGTGCCGGAGGGGGGCGTGTCGATCCTGACGCTGACCCACGCGACCTGCCGCTGGCCGATCGGCCATCCGGGCGAGGAGAACTTCTACTTCTGCGGCGCCCGCTCCAAGCCCGGACAGCCCTATTGCGCGCATCATGCCCGCTTGGCCTACCAGGTGCCGACGTCGAAGGAGGCGCGCCGGCGCGCCTGACCGGCTTCGCGGCATTTCCGCTCGGGCGGCCCGGCGGATCGAAAAAACCCTCGGCAACCCGAGATCGGACGGCTCGCCCGACGGCGCGATCATGATGTTATAGTGCGCCCCTCACCCGACCCGGCATGGGCACCGCGCGCGCCCGTGTCTCCTGCATCGAGGGGACTGTTCGCATGTCGCTTGCCGAAGCCATCGGCCCGGACCAGGCCGTCACGTTGGATGACAAATACATCTCGGACGAGGGACGGGTTTACCTGACCGGCACCCAGGCGCTGGTCCGCCTGGCCCTGGCGCAGCGGCGGCGCGACCTGGACCAGGGGTTGAATACGGCGGGCTTCATCTCGGGCTATCGCGGCTCGCCCCTGGGCGGCTACGATTCCGAACTCTGGCGCGCGAAGCCGCACCTGGAGGCGCATCACGTTCACTTCCAGCCGGGCGTCAACGAGGACCTGGCGGCGACCGCCGTCTGGGGCAGCCAGCAGCTGAACCTCTGGCCCGAGGCGAACTACGACGGCGTTTTCGGCATCTGGTACGGCAAGGGCCCGGGCGTCGACCGCTCGGGCGACGTGCTGAAGCACGGCAACCTGAACGGCAGCTCCAGGACCGGCGGCGTGGTGGCTCTGGCGGGCGACGATCACGGCGCCAAGTCCTCGACCCTCGCGCACCAGTCCGAGCCCTCCTTCATCGCCGCCTCGATTCCCGTGCTCAACCCGGCGGGCGTGCAGGAGTTGCTCGACTTCGGCCTGCACGGCTTCGCCCTCTCGCGCTATTCGGGCTGCTGGACCGGGCTCAAATGCGTCGGCGACACGGTCGAAAGCTCCGCCACGGTCGCGGTCGATCCCGGCCGTATCGTCATCCGGACGCCCGAGGATTTCGAGCTGCCGCCGGGCGGCCTGTCGCTTCGCTATCCGGACCTGTTCCTGGAGCAGGAAGCCCGCCTGCTGAACTTCAAGGTGCCCGCCGCCCAGGCCTACGTCCGCGCGAACGGCCTCGACCGGATCGTCTTCGATGCGCCGAACTCGAAATTCGGCATCGCCAGCACAGGCAAGGCCTATCTGGACCTCCGCCAGGCGTTCGAGGAGCTGGGGCTGGGCGAGGCGGAACTCGCCGCCCTCGGCATCCGGGTCTACAAGGTGGCGCTCACCTGGCCGCTGGAGCCGGTGGCCGCGCGCGCCTTCGCCGACGGCCTGGAAGAGATCCTGGTGATCGAGGAGAAGCGCGGCCTGATCGAGGATCAGCTGAAGCACCTGCTCTACAACCAGGCGAACGCGCCCCGCGCCATCATCGGCAAGCGGGACGAGGAAGGCCGCGTGATCCTGCCGGAGAACGGCGAAATCTCACCCACCATGGTCGCCCGGGCGCTGATGGGCCGGCTGAACAACCGGGCCGAGCGGCCGGAGTTCGAGCAGCGCATGGCCCGCCTGGATTCGATCGAGGCGACGGCCGGCGGCGAGCCGGCGCGTGTGCTCCGCAGCGCCTTTTTCTGCTCCGGCTGCCCGCACAACAGCTCGACCAAGGTCCCCGAAGGCAGCCTCGCGCTCGCCGGCATCGGCTGCCATTCGATGGCGATCTGGGTGCCGGACCGGCGAACCGAGACCATCAGCCACATGGGCGGCGAAGGGGCCACCTGGATCGGCCAGGCCCCCTTCACGGCGATGAACCACGTCTTTGTCAACCTGGGCGACGGCACCTACCACCACTCAGGGCTCTTGGCGATCCGCGCCGCCGTCGCGGCACAAGTCAACATCACCTACAAGATCCTCTTCAACGACGCCGTGGCCATGACCGGCGGCCAGCCGCTCGACGTCAACATGACCCCCTGGGAGATCAGCCGCCAGGTCCACGCCGAGGGGGTCGGCAAGGTCGTGGTGGTGACGGACGAGCCGGACAAGTATCCCCAGGGCACGGACTGGGCGCCGGGCACGACGATCCACCACCGCAACGATCTGGACATGGTCCAGCGCCAGCTGCGCGATGTCGCGGGCGTCACCGCGCTGATCTACGACCAGACCTGCGCGGCGGAAAAGCGCCGGCGGCGGAAGCGCGGCACCTTCCCCGACCCCGACCGGCGGGTCTTCATCAACGATCTCGTCTGCGAGGGGTGCGGCGACTGCTCCGTCGCCTCCAACTGCATTTCCGTGGAACCGCTGGAGACCGAGTGGGGCCGCAAGCGGCGGATCAATCAGTCGGCCTGCAACAAGGACTTCAGCTGCCTGAACGGCTTCTGCCCCAGTTTCGTCACGGTCGAGGGGGCGACGGTCCGCAAGGCCGAGCCGACGGCGGCCGAGGCACTCCCCGACCTCGAGGCCATTCCCGCGCCCGAGTTGCCGCCGACGAACGAGGTCTACGGCATCGTCGTCACCGGCATCGGCGGCACCGGCGTCATCACCATCGGCGCGCTGCTGGCCATGGCCGCCCACCTGGAGGGCAAGGGCGCCACGGTGCTGGACGAGACCGGCCTGGCGCAGAAGAACGGCGCGGTGATGAGCCACGTGCGCATCGCCGACGACCTGGACGCGCTCTTCACCCCCCGGATCGGCGCCGGCGGGGCGCGGCTGCTGTTGGGCTGCGACATCGCCGTCGCCACCTCCACGGAGGCGCTGGTGACGATGGTCGAGGGTGTCAGCCGCGCGGTGGTGAACGAGGATTTCTCGCCCACCGCCGCCTTCGTGCTGGACCAGGAAATCGACCTCTCGACGGCACCGATGGCGAAGCGCCTGGTCGGGGCGGTGGGCGCCGATGGCGTCGACTTCGTCGCCGCCAGCCGCTTGGCCGCCGCCCTCATCGGCGATGCGATCGGCGCAAACCTGTTCATGGTCGGTTACGCCTACCAGAAGGGCCTGATTCCGATTGGCCACGAGGCGATCCTGCGCGCGGTGGAACTGAACGGCGTCGCGGTTGCGATGAACCGCCGCACCTTCGCCCTCGGCCGCCTGGCGGCGCACGAGCCCGAGACCATGGCCGCCCTGGTCGAGCCGTTGATGGCCGAGCCCGTTTCCCCGCCGGTCGAGGACGACCTCGAGGCCATGATCGGCCGGCGCGCGGACTTCCTCGTCGGCTACCAGGACGAGGCCTATGCCGAGCGTTACCGCCACGCGGTGGAACGCACGGCCAGGCTGGAGCGCGAGCGGGCGCCGGGGCGCCGGGGCCTGGCGGAACTGGTGGCGAAAAACCTCTTCAAGCTGATGGCCTACAAGGACGAATACGAGGTCGCCCGGCTCTATACCTCGGGCGACTTCGAGACCAAGCTCCGCCGCCAGTTCCAAGGTGATTTCCGCGTCAAGCTGCACCTGGCGCCACCCCTGATGTCGCCCCGCGATCCCGTATCGGGGCGGCTGATCAAGCGCGAGTTCGGGTCCTGGATCCTGCCGATGATGCGCCTCCTCGCCGGCTTCAAGCACCTGCGCGGCGGCCGCTTCGACCCCTTCGGCTATACGGCGGAGCGACGGATGGAACGGCGCCTGATCGAGGAATACCGGGCCACGATGGAAGCGGTCGCCGGCGGGCTCGACGTCGACAACCACGCCATCGCCTGCCGCATCGCCGAGATCCCCGACATGATTCGCGGCTTCGGCCACGTGAAGGAGCGGAACGCGAAGCGGGCCGACGCGCTGAAAGCCGAGCTGATGGCGGGATTCCAAGACCCCGCCAAGCGGGCCGACGCGGCGGAGTAACGGGACATGTTATAGGCTCGGGGGAACCTCGATTTCCGCCCCGGAGCCTTTCATGACCTCGAACGACCTGGTCCCCATCCGCCGCGCCCTGATCTCGGTGTCCGACAAGAGCGGGCTCGCCCAATTCGCCCGCGCGCTCGCCGGGCACGGCGTCGAAATCGTCTCCACCGGCGGCTCGGCCAAGGCGATCGCCGAGGCCGGTGTCGCGGTACGCGAGGTAAGCGACTTCACCGGCTTTCCCGAAATGATGGACGGGCGGGTCAAGACCCTGCATCCCGTGGTGCACGGCGCCATCCTGGCCCGGCGCGACGACGCGGCGCACGTCCAGGCGATGGAAGCGCACGGGATCGGCGGCATCGACCTCGTGGCGGTCAACCTCTACCCCTTCGAGGCCACTGTTGCCTCCGGCGCCGACGCCGAGACCTGCATCGAAAATATCGACATCGGCGGGCCGGCGATGCTGCGTTCGGCGGCGAAGAACCATGCCCATGTGGTGGTGCTGGTCGACCCCGCCGACCAGGTCCGCGTGCTGGCGGAAATGGCGGCGAACAACGGCGCCACGAGCCTCGCGCTCCGCCACGAACTGGCGGCCAAGACCTATGCCGCGACCGGCGCCTACGACGCGGCCATCGGCGGCTGGTTCGCTGGTCAGGCGGGCGACGCGTTGCCCGAGCAACTGGTCGTCGCGGGCAAGCGGGGCGGGCTGCTGCGCTACGGCGAAAACCCGCACCAGGAGGCGGCCTTCTATGCCTCGGGCTCGGCGCGCCCGGGCATCGCCACGGCGGTCCAAGTGCAGGGCAAGGCGCTCAGCTACAACAATTTGAACGACACCGACGCGGCCTACGAGCTGGTGGCCGAGTTCCCGGCGGAAGAGGCGGCCGCCGTCGCCATCATCAAGCACGCCAATCCCTGCGGCGTGGCCTTGGCGGGCGACCTCGCCACCGCCTACGCCCGTGCGCTCGCCTGCGATCCGGTGAGCGCCTTCGGCGGCATCATCGCGCTGAACCGCGCCCTCGACGCGGCCACGGCGGCGCGCATCGCCGAGATCTTCACCGAGGTGATCATCGCCCCCGACGCCGACGAGGCGGCGCGGCGGATCATCGCGCAAAAGAAAAACCTGCGCTTGCTGGTGACCGGCGGCCTGCCGGACCCTGCGGCGGGCGGCATCACGCTCCGCACGCTCGCGGGCGGCCTGCTGGTGCAATCGCGCGACGCCGCCCGAACCCGCGCCGGCGACCTGAAAGTCGTCACCAGACGCGCGCCGACGGCGGCCGAGACCGCCGACCTCGTCCTCGCCTTCACCATCGCCAAGCACGTGAAGTCGAACGCCATCGTCTATGTGAAGGGCAGCGCCACGGTCGGCGTCGGCGCGGGCCAGATGAGCCGGGTCGACAGCTGCCGCATCGCGGCATTGAAGTCGGCCGAGGCGGCGGAGGCGGCCGGCGACGGCACCCCCGGCACCGAAGGCTCCGTCGTCGCCTCCGACGCCTTCTTTCCCTTCGCCGACGGCCTGCTGGCGGCGGCCGAGGCCGGCGCCACGGCGGTGATCCAGCCCGGCGGTTCGATGCGCGACGACGAGGTCGTCGCCGCCGCCGACGAGGCCGGTCTGGCGATGGTGTTCACCGGCAAGCGGCACTTCCGGCACTAGTTTCGTTGGTAAGGCGGATTTCGACCGTGGCCGCAGGATTCGGATATTTTCCGTCGCCGTGCCACCCTAAAACATCCTCGAGACAACGAAACGAGGAACAAAACGATGCACACCGAAGACATGTGGCAGGCGACCGAGAACCGCGACAAGAGCGCCCCCGGCGCCTTCATCATCGGGGTCAAGACCACCGGCATCTACTGCCGGCCGGGCTGCCCCAGCCGGATTCCAAAGCGGGAGAACGTAGATTTCTATGCCACGCCCGAGGCCGCGCGCCTCGCCGGCTTCCGTGCCTGCAAGCGCTGCGATCCCGACGCGAGCAAGCCGAGCGACCCCCATGTCGAGACCGCGCGCCGGGTCTGCGCCCTGATCGAGGCGGCGCTCGACGAGGGCCGGGAGGGCGCGCCCGGCCTGAAGGCCTTGGGCGAGGCGGTCGGCGTCAGCCCGGCGGCCTACGGCGACGCGCTGCGCCTGGCGCGACTGAAAGACCGCCTGCGCGCGGGCGAGGAGGTGACGGGGGCGGTCTACGAGGCGGGCTACGGCGCCTCCAGCCGGGTCTACGAGCGGGCGCCGGGTGAGTTGGGCATGACGCCCGCGACCTACGCCAAGGGGGGCGCGGGGGCGGAGATGGCCTTCACCGTCCAGCCCTCCGTCCTCGGCCTGGTGATGGTCGCGGCGACGGCCAAGGGCGTCTCCTTCATCGCCCTCGGCGACGACGCGGGGGCGCTCGAAGCCGAACTCGCGGCCGAGTTCCCCGAGGCCGTGATCCACCGCGACGACGTCGTGCTCGGCGCTTGGACCGATACAGTGATCGCCCATCTCGCGGGCCGGATGCCGCACCTGGAGCTGCCCTTGGATGTGCGCTTCACCGCCTTCCAGCGACGGGTCTGGGAAGAGCTGATGCGCATCCCCTTCGGCGAGACCCGGACCTATTCCGAAATCGCCGGCCGCCTGGGCCTGGCGCGCGGCCAGCGCGCGGTGGGGCGCGCCTGCGCCACCAATCCCGTCTCCATCGCCATCCCCTGCCACCGCGCGATCCGCGAGGATGGCGGCCTAGGCGGCTACCGCTGGGGCCTGGACCGCAAGCGCAAGCTGCTGGCGGAGGAGAAGGCGCGCGCGGGGGAGAGCGCGGCGGCTTGAGCGGCCCACCTCATCGGCTGGGCCACCAGATGGCCCGGCCGTTGAGGCGGCGTTCGGGCTCGATCGGCGGGCTGGAAGGCGTCGGCGGCGCGTCGGTGGCGCGCTCCGGGGATTTTTCCGATTCGGCGGTGGCGGGGGTGTTTTCCTCGCGGGTTTCGCTCGTCATGACGGTTCGCTCCTCGTTCGCTCGGGCCCTGATTCCAGGGCCAAGTGACGAGGCTCATGTCAGTGATCGGGACGGGATGCGGCCAATAAAACGAGCGACTCCGCGCCGCGCTTCGAAACCGCGGGGTGCCGCCCCGCTCGCTTTAGCAAGAATTTATATAGCGCCCCGCAAGCTGAGCCTCAAAGCGGCGCTGTAGGGAACCATTGGCCAATCCGCGCCGGCCTGTCAACAACTTCCTTCGCGGTTGCCGTCATCGTCGCGGGCGCCATGCTAAGCTCCCATGATCCGATCATTCGAGAGGGTGAATTATGCGCGTGCTGGTGATGGGCGGCGGTGTCGTCGGCGTGACGACGGCCTGGCAGTTGTTGAAGGACGGGCATGAGGTCACGCTGCTGGAGCGATTGAGCGCGGCGGCCGAGGAAACCAGTTTCGGCAACGCGGGCGCGATCGCGCCGGGGCATTCCTATGCCTGGTCCTCGCCCCGGGCGCCGATGACGCTGCTGCGCTCGCTCTGGCGGAACGACCAGGCACTCCGCTTTCGCTTCAGCCTCGATCCCGCGCTTTGGACCTGGTCGCTCGCCTTTCTCGGCCAGTGCACGGCGGATCGCTACCGGCGGAATACCCAGACCAAGCACCGGCTCTGCGTCTATTCCAAGTCGGTGCTGCACGAGGTGGTGGCCGAGACCGGGATCGAATACGATCGAGGCCAGGGCGGCTTCCTCTACTGCTATCGCAGCCCCGCCGCCTTCGAGAACCGGGTGGCCGAGATGGCGATCCTCACCGATCTGGGCGAGGACCTTCGCGCCCTCGATGCCGGCCAAGTGGTCGAGACCGAGCCCGCGCTCGCCTCGGCCAGGGACAAGATCGCCGGCGCGATCCACGCCGTCGGCGACGAGACCGGGGACTGCCGGAAATTCACTCAAGGACTGGCGGCGCTCTGCGCGGAGAAAGGCGCGGTGGTGAAATACGATACCGCCGTCACCGACATCGTCGCCGACGGTGACAAAATCGAAAAGGTGGTGACGACCGAAGGCGAGGAGGTGGCCGACGCCTATGTCCTGTCGATGGGCTGCGCCAGCCCGCGCTTCTCGAAGCCGCTCGGCCTCTCCCTGCCGATCTACCCGGTCAAGGGCTATTCCGTGACCTTGCCCATCGCCGGGCGCAACAACCCGCCCGCCATCAGCGGCATCGACGAGGAAAACCTCTGCGCCTTCACCCGCATGGGCGAGCGCCTGCGCGTCACCGCGACGGCCGAGTTCGCCGGCCACGACAAGAGCCACCGGCCGGCCGACTACACCCACATGCTAGGCGCGGTCCGCGACCTGTTGCCGGACGCCGCCGATTTCGATCACCCGGAATATTGGGCGGGTTTGCGGCCAATGACGCCGGACAACTGCCCCTATATCGGCCAGGGCCGGCAGCGGAACCTTTACTACAACACCGGCCACGGCCATATCGGCTGGACCATGTCGAACGGCTCGGCCCGAATCACCGCCGACCTGGTCGCCGGCCGCGCGCCGGCGATCGACATGACGGGACTGGATGTGCGTTGAGCCGCCGGCCCGCCCGTGGTCCGGCCGCGCCGGCGCCTTCGCGCGATCCTCGTCGCGGGCATGAAGCCGGGTGATCCCCGGCCCCTCACATCGGCCGTTTCAGCACCAGGCCCGGCGAGGAGAAGGCTTCCCCGAGTTCGACCGCTTGGGCGGGATCGATCTCCGGCGTGCGGAACAATTCCGGCGCCGCCGCCTCGTAGGCCGCGCCGGCGGCGATCACCTCGTCGTCGCGCAGACGGCGGCCGACGATCTGGATGCCGACGGGAAGTCCGTCCTCGCTCAAACCCGCCGGCACGGCGATGATCGGCAGTCCGGTGAGGGAAAAGCAGTAGGTGGCGAGGAAGGAATCGTAATAGCGCTCGACCTCCCGCTCGCCGATTTTCGTCGGCAGCGGCCGATCGAGCCGGAAGGCCGGCACGCCGACCGTCGGCGTGATGATGTAATCATAGGTCTCGAGGAAGACGCGCACGCGCTGCCAATAGTCGCCGCGCATCCGCTCGGCCCGGGTCATGGCGGCGATATCGGTGCGCAGTCCCGCCTCGATCTGGGCCAGCAGCGGCGGCGTCATCTTCTCCCTGTAGGCTTCGTGGCGTTCGGCGTAGCGCGCGACCATGGCGTAGGAGCGGGTGCCGGCAATGATCTCCACCAGGTCGGAGGCATCGAAACAGTCCTCGACCACTTCCGCGCCCAGATCGCGAAACCGTTCGGCCGCCGCCTTCGCGATGGCCGCCACTCCGGGTGCCACCGGCACCAGGCCGTTGATGTCGGGGGAAAAAGCGATGCGCTTGCCCGTCATCGGCGGTGGTGTCGTCGCGGCGGCCAGATAGTCCATGCCATCGTCCGGCAGCGTCGCGGGATCGCGGTCGTCGGGCCCCGAGAGCACCGCCATCATCGCCGCCGCGTCGGCGACGTTCCGCGTCATCGGACCCGTCACGCTGGAGACCATGGCGCCCCAGGCGAGGTCGGTCGGCCAGTCCGGCACCCGGCCGGGCGTGGGGCGGATGCCGACCGTGTTGTTGAAGGAGGAAGGCCCCCGGATCGAGCCGCCGAGATCGGTGCCGAGTGCCAGCGGCGCGAAGCGGGCGGCCAGCGCCGCGGCGCTGCCGCCGCTGGAGCCGCCCGCCGTGCGATTGAGCGCCCAGGGATTGCGCGTCGTGCCGAAGATGAAGTTGGCGCTGTTCACGTCGTGGGCGAACTCCGGGATGTTGCTCTTGCCGAGCAGCACCGCGCCGGCGGCGCGAAGGCGCTCCACCACGACCGAATCCTTGTCGGGGATGAAGTCCTCCATCACTCGCGATCCGTAGGTGGTACGCAGGCCCTTGGTCCAGATGTTGTCCTTGGCGATGAAGGGCACGCCCTCCAAGGGCCTAGGCGCCTCGCCCCGGCCAAGGCGGGTGTCCGCCGCCTCGGCATCGGCCATGGCGTCCGGATTGAGCGTACAGATCGCATTCACGATCGGATTGAATTCCTCGATGCGCGACAGATGAGCCGCCACGATCTCCGCCACCGTCGCGCGGCCGGCACGGACTTCGCTGGTGATTTCGAGCGCGCCAGCCATCGTCGGATCTTCCATCGTCCCCTCCCCGCTTCGTTTTCGGACCGGTGCACTCTAGCGGCACGGCGGGCGACTTGACAGGGCGGGGCCCGACGGCGAGCCTCCGCCGAATCCTGGAGGAGAAATCATGGAAGTCGCCGAACGCTGGCCCAACGAGGGCGGCCTCGCCGTAAGCCTCGTCGTCAACGTCGAGGAAGGCGCGGAGATGCGCCTGACCGACGGCGACCGGGGGCCGGACCCGGTCGACGAGTTGGGCGTCGCGGTGCGCAAGCCGATCCGGAACCACGGCAACGAGAGCAACTATCAATACGGCATCAAGGCCGGCGCGCCGCGCGTCATGGGGCTTTTGTCGCGGCACGACATCACCGCGACCTTCACCGCCGCCGCCCTGGCACTGGAGCGCGCGCCCGATCTCGCCGCCGAGATCGTCGCCGGCGGGCACGAGGTCTGCAGCCACGGCCATCGCTGGGTGCACCAATTCCAGATGGACGAGGCGGCGGAGCGCGCCTTCATTCGGGCCGCACGCGATTCGATCGCCAAGACCACGGGCACGCCGCCCGAAGGCTGGCTGTCGCGCTACCTGCTGACGGAGAACACGCGCCGCCTGCTGATCGAGGAGGGCTTCGGCTATCACATGGACGACTATTCCGACGACCTGCCCTTCTGGGACCATGTCGACGGCGCGCCGATTCTGATCCTGCCCTATGCGATGGATTCGAACGACATGAAGATGTGGACCGCGCCGGCGCTGACGCCCCGGCAATGGCTCGACTATGCGATCGACAGCTTCGATTGGCTGCACCGGGAGGCGGCCGGGGGCGCGGCCAGGATGATGTCGCTCGGCGTCCACTTGCGCATCATCGGCCGGCCCGGGCGGATCGGCATGCTGGATGCCTTCATCCGCCACGTGAAGCGCCACGAGGGCGCCTGGTTCGCGACCCGGGCCGAAATCGCCGAACGCTGGCGCCAAGCCTATCCGGCGGAGGCGGAAGGTTGAGCGGGCGCGACCTCGACGCCTTCCGGGGGGCGGCGCTGGCGCGGCTGGCCGCCCTGGCGCCAGCGCTCGCGGAGACGGCCGAGGTGGAGCCGGCACTGGCGCTCGTCTCCGGCTCGGTCTTCGATCTCCTGGGCGACCGGGAGGCGCACCTGGTCCCCGGCGCTTTGAAGGAGGGCCAGCGGCAGTTCTTCGTCGCCGGTTTCTTCCTGGTCCCGCCGGACGCCCAGGGCCACGTCCTCGTCGCCGAGCGCGGCTTTCCGACCGAACAGCATCGCCTGCGCATCCCCATCGATATCGGGCACCCGGGCCAAGTCTACCGCGACCGCGCACCCCTGATCCTGGCGGACACCGACGAACACCACGATTTCAAGCAGATCCTGAAGACCGCGCGCATGGGCTCGGCTCTCTATGCGCCGATGATTTCGCGCGGGGTAATGCTGGGTCAGCTGATCATGGCGGCCCAGGCGCGCAATACCTTCTCCGAGCCCGACCTGACCGTACTCCGTGGCTTCGCCGCGTTCGCCGCCGAAGCCTTTCTCGCCCGAGGCGGCGAGAGCTTCCTCGCCGGCCTCGCCGCTTAAGAGGTTTTCAACCTCCGGGCTTGATGATGCGAGGTACCGCGCCCGGAGGCCCCCGCCGATGCAACGCAATTCGCATTGGCAGCCCAGAAACCGCGTACCCGTCACCATACGGACCGTCGACGCCGAGGTCCTCGAGGGTTTCGTCTTCGTGCCCTCGGACATGCGGGTCTCGGACATCCTCGACGGCTCCCGCCGCTTCCTGCCCTTTCTCGACACCGAGGGTGAATTTTCCCTGATCGCCAAGTCCGCGATCCGCCGCCTGATCCCCGACGACGCCCAGTCCCGCGCGAGACGCCGCGCCGTCAAGGCCGCCCGCGCCGGCAGGCGCGGCGTCGGCAAGCCGGAGCCTACAATCGCTTGATGACGGGCCTGGATGAGACGCGCTCGTCGCGGCTCGCCACGGGGCTCAGGGATCGACCAGCCGAACCTCGATACGACGGCCGAGCACGGGTTCGAGGGCGTCCCCCCCCGACCTTCGGGCGGAGCAGGCGGAATTCGCCCCGGTAGGTGCCAGCGGACCAGATTCGGCCGCCGCGCCGCCGCGTGCCAATGAAATGAAGCTGGACCGCGCGGTCGCGCGTTGCCGGGGCAAATCGTTTTTCCGCGATCACGCGGCCGTCCGGACCCCACAGCCGCATCACCTCGACATCGCCCTTTCGCAGGCCGAAGAGTTCACTCCAGAGGTAAATCTCCCGGCCGCCGGCCTCGAGGCTGTCGGCGCGATACCCACCGTCGCGCACCTCGTCCCAGTCCGGTTGCCGTCGCGAGAGGCCGAGGCCGAGCAGGCCGCTCGCGCGGTAGGCGAGCCTGATCGCCGTTTCCGGCGCCCAGAGCGCCACGGCCGTGCCGCCGCACCCCGTCCCCACCTCGCGCCCCGTATAGGGGTCGACCGCGCGATTTCGGCGGCGAACGCCGAAATGCAGGTGAGGGAATTCGGTCCGGCCGGAGAGACCTATCAGGCCCAGGACCGCGCCGGCGGCCACCCGCTCGCTCTCGGCGACGCGGATCGAGTCCCGGGCCATGTGGCAGTAGAGAGTGGTCCAGCCGCCGCCATGGGAGAGGCGGACACCATTGCCGCATTTTCGCTCCAGTTTCGGATCGTGGCGCCCGTCGTCGGTCATGCCGTCGCGAACGGCATCGACCCGCCCCGTCGCCGCCGCCAGCACCTTGGCGCCGCGCCGCATGTCGGCGAGGGTCGCGACGCGGATATCGGTCCCCTTGTGGCCGTCGTAGCTGAGCGGGCCGCAGGTGAAGTCGCGGGCCGCCGGGCCGGGGGCGGCGTCGACGTGATTCTGCACGAAACAGTCGCGGCCCGGTTCGCAGTCGACGGGGAGCTGGAAGCGGGGCGCCTCGGCCGCCGTCGCCGGGACGGCGAGCAACAGCAAGCCCAGGAGGGCCGGCCGGCGGCAAAGGCCGGCAATCGACGAAAATTCCCGGCCCGGCGCAGCGCCATTCATGGCGACGACGCTATTCGTGGCCCGGCCCGCTCTGGTCGGTCAGGAGAGCGTAGATGGCGTCAGCCTGCTCCGAGCCCCGGAGCTTGCGGCAGAACGCCTGGTCGCGCAGCAGGCGGGAAATCCGCGCGAGCGCCTTCAGGTGATCGGCGCCGGCGCCCTCCGGCGCCAGCAGCAGAAAAATGAGATCGACGGGTTCGTCGTCGATGGCGTCGAAATCGATCGGCGTCTCGAGGCGGGCGAAGAGGCCATGGAGCCTGGCCAGCTCGCCGATCTTGCCATGGGGAATGGCGATGCCCTGGCCGACGCCGGTGGTGCCGAGGCGTTCGCGCTCCAGCAGGACGTCGAAGATCCGCTGTTCCTCAAGGCCGGTGAGCGCCGCCGCCTTGTGCGACAGCTCCTGCAGCAGCTGTTTTTTGCTGCCGGCCTTCAGGTTGGGGACTACGGCATCCTGTGCCAGAAGTTCGTCCATCTCCATCGCGACGGACCTCCTATTCGCCCTGGTCTCCCTCCCGGGAGGGCTCGATCCAGCCGATGTGACCGTCAGCGCGCCGATAAACCACATTATAGGTATCGGACGCCCCGTTGCGGAACATCACCACCGGCAGGTCCGCCAGATCCATCCGCATCACCGCTTCGCCGACGCTCAAGGTCTCGATCCGCGTGGTCCCTTCGGCGACGATCACCGGCTGGAAGGTCTCGGGAACCTCGTCCTCGTCCTCCGGTTCCGGCGCCAGCACGATGTCGCGGGCCGTCAGCGCCGCGCGGGCCTCCTGGCCTTGACGGTTGTGATGATCGCGCAGCCGGCGTTTGTAGCGGCGAAGCTGCTTCTCCAACCGGTCGCTGGCCATATCGAAGCTCGCGGCCTCGCTATCGGCCTCCGCGCGGGCCTGGGCGTGGATGCCGTGGCCGACATGAACGGAGCAATCGGCCTGGATCGCCGTCGCGCCGGCGCGGGAGAAGACCACATGGGCCTCGATCGGGTCGGCGAAATAGCGCTCGACGCCCCTGGCGAGCCGTGACTGGACGTGTTGGCGAAGCTGCTCCGAGATGTCGAGCTGCTTTCCTGAAATCTGAATTTGCATGGTTCCCGTGGAAGTTTGGGCACGGCGGGCAATCGGCCTCACACTCTTAGTTCCCGCTGGCGAGGCGCCGGAACATATGGCGGCGACCCGTGCCTGTCAACCAGCCTTCCGGAGGGCTGATTTCTTCATTTGCCGGCGTTGAACCGAGGAGGGAATGGCCATCGATTCGCGGTATTTGGCGACAGTGCGCCGGGCAATATCGATACCCGATTCCCTGAGCTGATCGACCAGACGGTCGTCGGAGAGCACCTTGGCCGAATCCTCGGCGTCGATGAGGCCCCGGATCCGATGCTTCACCGCCTCGGCCGAATGGGCATCCCCGCCCTCGGCCGAGGCGATGGCCGAGGTGAAGAAGTACTTCAGCTCGAAGATGCCGCGCGGCGTCGAGACATATTTGTTCGAGGTGACCCGGCTGACGGTGCTTTCGTGCATCTCGATCGCCTCGGCGATGGTCTTGAGGTTGAGCGGGCGCAGACGGCCGATCCCGTGATCGAGAAAGCCCTCCTGCTGGCGGACGATCTCGCTCGTGACTTTCAATATCGTGCGCGCCCGCTGGTCCAGCGATTTCACCAACCAGTTGGCGTTAGCGAGGCATTCGGTCAGATAAGCCCGGTCCTGGCCGCCCCGGCCCATGCGGTCGACGAGCGCCGTATAGCGGGAATTCACCAGCAGCCGCGGCAGGGTTTCCGGGTTGAGTTCGACCCGCCAGACGCCGTCCGCCTCTCGCCTCAGGAGGACGTCGGGCACCACCGCCCGGGCGACCTCGTGGTCGAACAAAAGGCCGGGTTTGGGGTTTAGGGCGCGGATCTCCCCGATCATGTCGTCCATGTCTTCCCCATCGACCCCGCAAAGCCCCATCAGGGTCTCCAGATCGTGGCGAGCCAGCAGGTCGAGGTTGTCCAGCAGGGTTTTCATGGCGGGATCGAGGTGGTCCCGCTCGGCAAGTTGCAGGGCCAAGCATTCCGCGAGGTCGCGGGCGCCGATGCCGACCGGATCCATGCCTTGTATCCGGGCCAGCACGGCCTCGACCCGTTCGGCGGGACAGCCGAGCTTGGCCGCGATTTCGCCCACGTCTTCGGTCAAATAGCCGGCCTCGTCCAGATTCTCGACCAGATGGGCGCCGATCAGGCGGTCGATCGCCTCGCCCAGACCCGCGTTCACCTGGCCGAGAAGGTGTTCCTTCAAGGAAACCGCCCCGTCGCCGGCCATGTCGAGCGCGCCGCCCTCGCCGTCATAACCACCGCCGCCGGCGCCGACGCCGCTCCAGGCCGCCCGCTCCAGCTCGCCGGCCAGCCCGCCGGCGCCCTCGAAGGACTCGCCATCGGTGAAGACGTTCTCGAAGTCGGTGTCAAGCGGCGCTTCGCCCGCGCCCTCGCCGGTGCCGCCCGAATAGTCGACCCGGTCGACCTCGATCTCGCCCGCCGCCGCCGGCGCGGCCTCGCGGACCTCCGGACCGGACGGCAACTCGCCCTCGATCGGCGCCTCGCCCTCGGCGCGCTCCAGAACCGGGTTCTCTTGCAGCTGGGTCTCGACGTAGTCCGCCAGCTCCAGGTTGGAGTACTGCAGCAGCTTGATCGCCTGCTGCAATTGCGGCGTCATCACCAACGACTGGGAGGTGCGCAACTCCAGTTTCGGGGACAACGCCATTCTCGGTCTCTCAGCTCCAGGGGCTCGACGCACCCGGTCCGCCCGACCGGTCACGCGGCGGCTTGACGACAGGATACGCCGCCCCCGGCCGCAATCCAATAAAGCGGGGTATTTCGGTGCACGAGGCCTGGATCGGGGAACGATTCACCATGACCCGACTATCCGCCAACGCGGTTTAAATTTCGGTATAGGCGCGGCGCCGCGACGTCAGGAGTGGGCGAATATGTCGACGTCGTCCCAGCCGGCGAGATCCAGTTCCGCCCTGGTCGGCAGGAACTGGAAACAGGCCTCCGCCAGGTGGCGCCGGCCCTCGCGCTCCAGCCGCCGCTCTAGCTCCTCGCGCAGGCGATGAAGATAGAGAACGTCGCTCGCCGCATAGCGCAGCTGATCCTCGCTCAACTCCGCCGCCCCCCAATCCGAGGTCTGCTGCTGCTTGGAGATGTCGATGCCGAGGAGTTCGCGGCAGAGATCCTTCAGGCCGTGCCGGTCGGTGAAGGTTCGAACCAGTTTCGAGGCGATCTTGGTGCAGTAGATCGGCCGGCATTCGACGCCCAGGTAATGGCGTAGCACCGCGACGTCGAAGCGGGCGAAGTGGAACAGCTTCACGACCCGCTCGTCGGCGAGCAGCCGCGTGAGATTCGGCGCCCGGTAGCGACCATCTGGAAATTGCACCAGATGACACTCGCCGTCCCCGGCCGAAAGCTGCACCAAGCATAGCCGGTCACGGTGCGGGTGGAGGCCCATTGTCTCGCTGTCGATCGCCACCACGGCGCCGAAATCGACGCCGACGGGCAGGTCATGCTTGTGGAGATGAATGTTCATCGCGCCGTTTCGCCTCGATCGGTAACCGTACCCAGCCGGGCAAGTCGCCATGCATGGCGGCGAATACCGGTCCCCTCGGGCGCCGGCGCATCCGCGCGCGCGGCGCCGCATGCGGATGGTGCCCAGGAGAAGACTCGAACTTCCACGAGGTTACCCTCACTAGCACCTGAAGCTAGCGCGTCTACCAATTCCGCCACCTGGGCAATGGCCTCGGCATATCGCCCAGGCCCGGGCCTGTCAACCGTTCGATCCCTCCGGCCCGCATCCGGGCCGGCGGCTCATCTGGGCGAGATCACCATGGTCATCTGCCGCCCCTCCATCTTCGGGAACTGTTCGACCTTCGAGATCTCATCGAGGTCGTCGCGGACCCGTTCCAGCACCCGCATGCCGAGGTTCTGGTGCGCCATTTCGCGCCCCCGGAAGCGGAGGGTGACCTTGACCTTGTCGCCTTCGTTCAAAAACTTGAGCATCGACCGCATCTTGACGTCGTAGTCGTGCTGGTCGATGTTCGGACGCATCTTGATCTCTTTGACTTCGATCGTCTTCTGCTTCTTGCGCGCCTCGTTGGCACGCTTCTGCGCCTGGTATTTGAACTTGCCGAAATCGAGGATCTTGCAGACCGGCGGGTCGGCGTTCGGCGAAATCTCCACCAGATCCAAACCCGCGTTCTCTGCCCGATCGATCGCGTCATCGGTCGCAACGACACCGACATTGTCGCCGGTCTCGTCGATTAGACGGACTTCCCGTACCTCTATCTGACCGTTCACGCGCGGTCCTTCACGAGGCGGCGGTGCCGTAATGAAATGTCGTACTATCTAACCAACTCCTTGCTGTTCCTGGGTATACTTCCCAACGAAGCGACGGGGCCGGCGACCTACCGAGGCCGCCCGCCACCCACCGAACAGTGTCCGAATCAAGTTCGGAGCAGGTCCGGCGGGCTCGCTTCAGCGACCAATTTATCAACCGCCGCATCGAGCGCAAGTATCTCTTGCGCTTTCGAGCCCAAGCGCCGGATCGCGAGCGTGCCCTCTTGCGCCTCCCGGCGGCCGATGGCGATGATCAGCGGTACCTTGGCGAGACTGTGTTCGCGCACCTTGTTGTTGATCTTTTCGTTGCGGAGATCGGTCTCGACCCGAAGACCGGCGGCCCCCAGGCGGGCGGCCACCTCGCGGGCATAATCGTCGCCCTCGTGGGTGATCGTCGCGATCACCGCCTGCACCGGCGCCAGCCAGAGCGGCAGGCGGCCCGTGTAGTGCTCCACCATCACGCCGATGAAACGCTCGAAGGAACCCAGGATCGCCCGGTGCAGCATCACCGGGCGGTGGCGCGCGCCGTCTTCGGCCACGTAGGAGGCGTCCAGCCGCTCGGGCAGGACGAAATCGACCTGCAGCGTGCCGCACTGCCAGTCGCGGCCGATGGCGTCGCGCAGCACGAAATCGAGCTTCGGGCCATAGAAGGCGCCGTCGCCGGGATTCATCTCGTAGGGCAGGCCGGCGGCCTCCACCGCTTCGCGGAGCGCGGCTTCCGAGCGATCCCAGACCGTATCGTCGCCCGCCCGCGTCGCCGGCCGGTCGGCGAACTTCACCATAACGTCCTCGAAGCCGAAATCGCGGTAGATCGAGATCAGCAGGTCGCAGAAGGCGATGCTCTCGGACGTGATCTGCTCCTCGGTGCAGAAGATGTGGGCATCGTCCTGCACGAAGTTGCGCACCCGCATCAGACCGTGCAATGCGCCCGATGGCTCGTAGCGATGGCAGGAGCCGAACTCGGCCATGCGGAGCGGCAGGTCCCGGTAGCTCTTGATGCCCTGGCGGAAGATCTGCACGTGGCAGGGGCAGTTCATCGGCTTCAAGGCAAAGGTCCGCTCCTCGGACTCCGTGGTGTACATGTGCTCGCGGAACTTCTCCCAGTGGCCGGACGCCTCCCAGAGCGTGCGCTCGACCAGTTGGGGCGTCTTCACTTCCACGTAGCCGGCGCCCTCCAGGCGGCGGCGCATGTAGTGCTCGCAGGTACGGTAGAGCGTCCAGCCCTTCGGGTGCCAGAAAGCCATGCCGGCGGCCTCTTCCTGGAAATGGTAGAGGTCCATTTCCCGGCCCAGCCGGCGGTGGTCACGTTTTTCCGCCTCCTCCAGACGCGTCAGATAAGCCTTCAGCTCCTTTTCGTCGCGCCAGCAGGTGCCGTAGATCCGCTGCAGCATCGGATTGCGATGATCACCCCGCCAATAGGCGCCGGCGAGCTTCATCAGCTTGAAACCGACCCCCACCTGGCCGGTGGCGCGCAAGTGCGGGCCTCGACAGAGGTCGGTGAAGTCGCCCTGCCGATAGAGCGAGATCACCTGGCCCGCCGGGATCTCGGAGATGATCTCGGCCTTGTAGTGTTCGCCGATCGACTTGAAGAATTCGATCGCCCGGTCGCGCTCCCACTCCATGCGGGTGATTTCCTCGTCGCGGGCGACGATCTCGCGCATGCGTTCTTCCAGCGCCACCAGGTCGTCCGGCGTGAAGGGCGTCTCGCGGGCGAAATCGTAGTAGAAACCGTCGGTGATCGCCGGGCCGATGGTGACCTGGAGATCGGGCCAGAGTTCCTTCGCCGCCTCCGCCAGCACATGGGCACAGTCGTGGCGCAGGATCTCCAGCGCGTCCTCGGCGCGACGCGTGATGATCTCGAGCTCGGCATCGGTCTCGATTCCGCGTTCCAGGTCCCAAAGCTCGCCGTTCACGCGGGCGACCAGGGCGTCGCGCGCCAGGTGGGCGCCGATATCCCCCGCCACGGTCTGGGCCGTCACCGCCCCCTCGTAGTCCCGCCGACTGCCGTCGGGCAACGTAATCGCGACCATCGACCCGTTCTCGCTCGCCTATTCGCCTTGTCCATCAAGGTGTTCGCCGGCCCCCGGCGGACACGGGGCGGAAACTAAGCCTCTTGCACCGGGTGTCAAGCAAACCGCCCCGGGGATCGAAATAGCACCTTGCATCGTGACATCCTGGTCACCGACACTGGCTCCGTCGAAGTGGAGGAAGAGCGATGCGAGCCATACTGGTGGAGCCGGGCGCGCCCGGCAGCTTGACACTGGCCGAGGCAGCGGAGCCCCAGCCCTATCCCAACCAGGCGCTGGTCGACGTGAAGGCGATCTCGCTCAACCTCGGCGAGGTGCGGCGCGCCGGGCGCAGCACCGCCGGCACCCATCTTGGCTGGGACCTGGCGGGCGTCGTCGCGAAGGCCGCCGCCGACGGCTCCGGCCCGGCGGCGGGTAGCCGCGTGGTCGGCATCAAGATGGCCGGCGCCTGGGCGGAGCGAGCGGTGGTCGACGGCAACATGCTGGCGCCGCTGCCCGACGACCTCTCCTTCGCCAAGGCCGCGACGCTCCCCGTGGCCGGGCTGACCGCGCTCTATTCGCTGGAGCACGCGGGCCAGCTGCTCGCCCGCCGCGTCCTGGTGACCGGCGCCTCCGGCGGCGTCGGCCTCTTCGGCATCCAGCTCGCCAAGCTCTCGGGCGCCGAGGTGACGGCGCTCATTCGCCGCCCGGCCCACGACGACCTGGCGCGCGAGGCCGGCGCCGACCATGTGGTGGTGGGCGAACGGGCCGAGGGCGCGGCGCCGCACGGGCCCTTCAACTGCATTCTGGAATCGGTCGGTGGAGCGGTGCTGTCCGATGCCCTGAAGTTGTTGAAGCGGGCCGGTATCCTGATCAACTACGGCGTTTCCGCCGGCGAGGAAGCGACCATCCAGGCGGCTGACTTTTTCCGCGTCGGCCAGACCCGTTACCACGGCCTCTACCTTTTCACCGAGTTCGGCCGCCGTCCAGCCTCCGACGGCCTCGCCGTGCTGGCACGTCTGGCCGCGGCGGGAAGAATTGGCGTCCATGTCGGCGCCGAAGGCGCGCTCGCCGACCTGCCGATGCTGGCCCAGCGACTTCTGGACCGCGAGATTCCGGGCAAGGCGGTGCTTCACGTGGACTGAGTGTCTGGCCCGAAAAGAGTTGAGTGATTTCAGTCAGTTGTGATTCACTGTTTGTATTTAGCAACCAGGGAGACACAACATGTGGACCAAAATCACTCGCCCGAAGTATGAACGCGACCTGCTGCGCTACGCAAGCGACCTGACGGATGGAGAATGGAAGGTGCTGGAGCCGTTGCTGCCTCGCGCCAAAGCGCTGGGACGGCCTCGGACGACGGCATTGCGCGAGGTGGTGAACGCGATCCTCTACCTACTGCGTAGCGGCTGTCCATGGCGCATGCTGCCCCGGGACTTCCCGCCACGCTCGACGGTGCAGCGCTACTTTTATCTCTGGCGGGACGACGGCACCTGGTCCGAGGTCAACCGGCAACTGCTGGTCGCGGCGCGCGAGGCCGAGGGCCGCGCGGCCGGCCCGTCGGCCGGTATCATCGACAGTCAGAGCGTAAAAACCACGGAAAGCGGCGGTATCCGGGGCTTCGACGCCGGAAAGAAAGTCAAGGGCCGCAAGCGTCACATCCTCACCGACACCGGCGGCCTGCTGGTCGCGGTCGTGGTCCACGGCGCCGAGATCCAGGACCGCGACGGCGCGCCGGCGGTGTTCGCCGCCATCCCCCGCCACTTTCCCCGCCTGCGCCACGTCTTCGCCGACGGCGCCTATGCCGGGCCCAAGCTCGAGGGCGCACTGAAGCGGATCGGCCGCTGGTCGCTGGAGATCGTCAACCGTCCCGCGGGCGTGAAGGGCTTCCAACTCCTGCCCCGCCGATGGGTCGTCGAGCGCACGCTCGCCTGGCTCAATCGAAACCGGCGGCTGGCCAAGGACTTCGAGACGGCCATCGAGACCGCCGAGGCCTGGATCTTCCTCGCCAGCATCCAACTCCTCACGCGCCGTCTCGCAAGAGCCTGAAAACACTCGATTCATTTCGAGTCGGACTCTTAGGGAATGGCTGCCACACATCGGCGGCGTCGGCGGTGGGGCCGACTTCAGCAACCTGGCTATATTCAGCCACACCGACCTCGGTCGCAAGGGTGACTTCCCGGACCGTTTTAAGCGCATAGCTGAACTGGCAGACGTTATTATCGTTGACGAGGCGCATCTCTTTCGGAATCCAGGCCGTCGCGCCTCGGGTACTTTAGGCGAGCCCTCGCGTTACTACCAGCTCTATGACCTGCTGGACGCTACGGACCGCTCGAAGGCCATGTTCCTGCTGACTGCCACGCCGATCAACAATCGGCTGGCCGACTTCAGACACATGGCCGAACTGTTCACGCGACGGGATGAGAGCTATTTCGCCCGGACGCTCGGCATCAACAATCTGCGCTTACACTTCAATGCGATGGAGCGATCGCTACAAAACACGGTCGGTCACCAGATCACGGACGCTACCGAGTTCCTATTTGAAATCGAAGACCTCCTCGGCAGCGATCAGTTTTTCCGTCAGCTGGTTGTCCAGCGTAGCAGGGCCTATGTCCGTGAGAGCCAAATGCGCGAGAAGGGCAGCGCAGTGGCGTGAGTCGGACCCGATTTCCTTGGACACAGAATTGGCTTAATCGAAGTGTCCAAGGAGGACCGGAACATGGCCGATAATTTTGAGAAGAAAGTTGCTGTTGATGGGCCTGTGGTAAATGCGGGCGAGCTTGGCTCGTCCACGTTTTCCCCAGGCCAGGCTTTGCCGGCAGGCCCGCTGGGACTTGGCCAGCGATGGACGGTGGCGCGCAAGCGTGAGGTCGTTCCGCGGCTTTTGCGTGACGAGCCGGTGCAACTTCTGTCGCGCCAGTTGGGCGTAGAGATCTTCCGGCTCGAGCAGTGGCGTGAGAAAGCGATCGGCGGGATCGACGCCTCGCTCAAGCAACGCAAGGGCGATCCGGTGCAGGCGGAACTGGATAGCGCCATGAAGCGGATCGGAGAGTTGACCATGCAGGTGGAACTGCTGGAGGCCAAGACGGAGACCTTCGGCCCTTTGGGGCGGCGGAGGTCGCGGCGATGAGTGCCGCCACCTCGCCCGGCACGGGTCTGGCCTACGGCCTGCGGCGGGTCTGCGCCGCCTGGGGCATGGCCCGCTCCTCGTTCTACGCCATGACCTCCGGCCAGCACGCCGAGCAGCCGCCGGCAAAGCGTCGGGGACCGAAGCCCGCGATCTCGGACCAGGCGCTGCTGGTGGCGATCGAAGCCGACCTGGAGGCATCGCCCTGGGAGGGCGAGGGCTACCGCAAGGTCTGGGCTCGGCTTCGGGTCTGTCGCGACATCCGGGTTGCCCGCAAGCGGGTGCTCCGCCTGATGCGCGAGAACAATCTGCTCTCGCCCCATCGCTGCCGCCGCCGTGGCGGCAATCCCCATGACGGTGAGATCATCACTCATGCCCCGAACCTCATGTGGGGCACCGATGGCGTTCGGGTGTTCACGGTGGACGACGGCTGGGGCTGGATCTTCACCGCCGTCGAGCATTGGAACGCCGAGTGTGTCGGCTGGCATGTCTGCAAGCGCGGCGACCGCTTCGCCGCCCTGCAGCCGATCTCCATGGGGCTTGCCGGGCTGTATGGCTCGACCGCGGCCGGCGCGGCTCGGGGGCTGGCCTTGCGGATGGATCACGGCTCCCAGTATCTGTCGGACCACTTCACCAACCAGATCAAGTTCTGGGGCATCCAGCCGTCCTACGCCTTCGTCGCCGAGCCCCAGACCAACGGCGTCGCCGAGCGGTTCAATCGCACGCTGAAGGAACAGATCATCCATGGTCGCATCTACCGCAACATCGCGGAGCTGCGGGACGCCGTCCGCGACTTCGTCGAACTCTACAATGCCCAGTGGATCGTCGAAAAGAACGGCTACCTGAGCCCCGCTCAAGCTCGTCAGGCGTGGCACGCCGCGATCTCAATCAGGCCCGCCGCGTGAGACAAACTTGTGTCCAAGGAACCGGGTGCGCTACAGGCAGCGCAGTGGCGTGTCCTGACCGTCGAGCCCCTCAGGTCGCCGAGTATTCGATCCGCCAAACCTATGGCCGCCTTCTCGACATGTTCGAGCAAACATTCCAGAAGTCCAACCCGCTTTTCACGCTGCCCATGTACTACCCGCTGCACTGGTACAAGGGCTCGGACGAAAGCATCGACCCGCTGGAAGAGGGACGGCAGAAGCAGGTCGTCGGTCTTATCCGCACCAATTTCCTGAAGCGATTTGAGAGCTCGGTCACCGCCTTCGAGTTGTCCTGCGATCGGCTGCTGCGCAAGCTTCTCGCCTTCCTCGAAGTGCACAGCGAGACCGAGGCAGAAAAGCGCCGCTTGGAGCGGTGGAAGCTCCAGAATGCAGAGGTTGTCGGCTACGCCGCACAACGTCAGCTGGAGCTTTGGGGCGGCGACGAGCCCGAAGAGGAAAAGAGGACATCGTTCCCCAGGAGCTGCTGAATGCCGTCGAGCAGCTTGACCGTGAAGAGTTTGACGTCCCTGAGATGTTGGCGGAGACTTTTCTCGACCTCGACGAAATCGCGAAGTTTCTGGCCGAGGTTCGAAAGTTCGAGGCCCGGCACGACGACAAGCTTCAGAAGCTCGTTCGCCTCTTGAAGACGAAAGAGCTTTCAGGCCAAAAGGTGCTGATTTTCTCGGAGTTTGCCGATACCGCGCGCAACCTGAAGTGGCAGCTCGATCTCGCCGGCATCAAGGGCGTGACCGAAGTCGACAGCGCAAGCTGTAGGCGGCGCTGCAAAAATGCTCCACGCGAGGCGGCCGGGTAGTCCGGTTGCGGCGGCGCGAAGATGCGCCAGTGATCGTCCCCTGTTGTTAGCGACGGGGGGCAGGAGATGTATGGCGTGGAGTTGTATGCGCAGGTTCGGCTGGCAGTTGTCGATGAGGGGCTGAGCCACCGTGAGGCGGCGCGGCGGTTTGGCATCGACCGCCGGACGGTGAAGAAGATGCTGAGCTACTCGGCGCCGCCGGGGTATCGGCGGACGATGCCGGTGAGACGGCCGAAGCTGGAAGAGTTCACGGCGGTCATCGACGCGATCCTGTCGGCGGACCGGGATGTGCCGCGCAAGCAGCGGCACACGGCACAACGGATCTTCGAGCGGCTTCGGGACGAGCACGGCTTCACCGGCGGCTACACCATCGTGAAGGACTACGTCCGCGCTCAGCGGCAGTCGACACGCGAAGCCTTCGTGCCGCTGCATCACCCGCCGGGCCATGCCCAGGCAGACTTTGGCCAAGCGGTGGTCGATCTGCGTGGCAAGCGGGAGAAGGTCCACTTCTTCTGCTTTATCTTGCCCCATTCGAACGCCTGGTTCGTGAAGGCCTACCTGCGGGAGACGACGGAGGCTTTCCTGGACGGGCACGTCAGCGCCTTCGCCTTCTTCGGCGGGATCCCTCGATCGATCCTGTACGACAACACGACGCTGGCGGTGGCGCGGATCATGGGCGACGGCGAGCGCCGCCGCACCCAGGCCTTCTCGCATCTGCAGTCGCACTATCTGTTCCGCGACCGCTTCGGCCGGCCCGGCAAGGGCAACGACAAAGGGAAGGTCGAGGCGCTGGTGAAGACGGCGCGGCGCAAGTTCTTCGTGCCGATCCCAAAGGTGCGGGACCTGGACGCCCTGAACGAACAGCTGATGGCGGGTTGCCTGGCGCGTCTCGACGCCCTGGAGGAAGGCGAGAAGGCAACGGCGCTGCTGGCCGACCTCGAGGCTTTGCGCGATCTACCGGCCGTCCCCTTCGAGGCTTGTGAGCAACATCCCGGGCAGGTCTCCTCGATGGCCTTGGTGCGCTACCGGCTGGTGGATTACTCGGCGCCGACGGTCCACGCCTACAAGGACGTGATGGTCAAGGGCTATGTCGACCGGGTCGAGATCACTCTCGGCGCCGAGATCATCGCCCGTCATCCCCGCTCCTATGTGCGTGGCGACGTGGTCTACGACCCGCTGCACTATCTGTCTTTGCTGGAGAAGAAGCCGGGTGCCCTGGATCAAGCGGCCCCGCTGCTGGGGTGGAAGCTGGATCCCGCCTTCGACGAGCTGCGCCATCTCCTCGAAGCCCGCTTCGGCCATCGCGGCAAGCGGGAGTACATCCAGGTGCTGCGCCTGTTGGAGGACTTCCCCGAGAGCCAGGTGAGGGTGGCGGTGCGCGAGGCGGTGAAGCGGCGCCTGGTCGGCTTCGATGCCGTCAAGCATCTGCTCCTGGCCCGGATCGAGAGGCGACCGGCCCACCTGGACTTCTCTCGCTATCCTCACCTCCCCCAGCCCTTTGTCGCCGCGACACGGATCGCCGATTACGCAACCTTGCTGGCGGGAGGCGCCGGACATGGCTGAAGCCCCACGCCTCCTGCTCGATCACCAACTGAAGAGCCTGAAGCTGCCGACCGTCCTGCGCGAGTACGACAAGCAGGCGCGGATCGCGGCCGGCGACGGCGTCGACCATGTCGGCTATCTCGCCCGGCTGACCGAGCTGGAGCTGATCGACCGAGAGCGCCGGTTGGTCGAGCGGCGCATCAAGCAAGCCAGGTTCCCCATCGTCAAACAGCTCGAGAGCTTCGACTTCAAGGCCGTGCCGGAACTCAACAAGATGCTGGTGCTGGACCTGGCCCGGGGCGAGTACGTCGCGCGGCGGGAGAACGTGATCCTGCTCGGCCCCTCCGGTGTCGGCAAAACCCACATCGCGCTCGCCCTCGGACTGGCCGCCTGCCAGAAGGGCCTGAGCGTCCGCTTCACCACCGCTTCCCAGCTGGTGCATGAGCTGATGGAGGCCCGCGACGAGAAGAGGCTGCTCCGCCTCCAGGCCCAGCTCGCCAAGGTCAATCTCCTGATCGTCGACGAGCTCGGATACGTCCCGCTGTCGCAGACCGGGAGTGAGCTGCTGTTCGAGATCTTCAGCCAGCGCTACGAGCGCGGCGCCACCATCGTCACCTCAAACTTGCCCTTCCAGGAATGGACCTCCGTCTTCGCCAGCGAACGCCTCACCGGCGCGCTGCTCGACCGGATCACCCACCATGTCCATATCCTGGAGATGAACGCAGAAAGCTACCGGCTCAAGCAGAGCCGATCGCGACGACGACACCCTTCCCAATAATCTCGCTTCCTCCCCCGCTTGCCCACGTGGGTCCACAGGAACCTCCCACGCGCGGGCCGCCGATTGCCCATTGAAAGGCACGTCGCCCCGCGCGCGGGTCCCTCCTATGGACTACGTGGACAAGCTGCCACCGAGCCACTGGTACATTGTTACGCCGCCGCCCTGGCCCATATTCCGGCCGCCGTTGATACGCTGAGCGTCAGTTGCACGCTTCCGACATCGACGGCTAAATCGCGGGCGATCGTCGGCATCGCCGGCAGATACATGTCGATCGAAACGGCCCCGAAGGCCGCCAGCATGCCGAGGACGGCGATCCGCCCCCGGTCGAGGCCGATGGTGCTCACGGGGTTCGCTTTGTCATATCAGTCGCCATGAATGGCGACGTGCCTGGCCGCCCCGTTCCCCCGGCCCAACCACCCATAAAGCGTACCGTTGGGGTGGTTGAGCCGGAGGAGCGGGGCGGACAAGATTTTTGACCAAGCGTCTCAAGTGCCGACCTTGAAGGGCGTCGTCAGGCCCCGGAGCGTGGCGATCACGCTCAACGGCGTGAGCTTGCCGGTCGCCGGGTTCTCCTCGGTCGGGATGCCGGCGATGGTCATCTCGAAACGGGTGGTGTCGGCCTCGACCTTGATGTGGTGCGTATTGCGCGTCACCGTGGGATCGGCCCAGATTTCGATCCGGGTCCGCTCCGCTCCGATGCCGGCGAGGCTCAAGGCCGCGCCGACGTTGATGTTGGCCGGGAAGCCCGCCGCCGCCTCCCGCGCGTTGCCTTCGAATACCTTCGTCGGCTCGGCGATGGCGTCCATGTCGAGGCCGCTCGTCTCGATGTGCGGCGCGCCCTTCAGGCCCCGGGGCGGCTTCCGCGTCACCATGGTGACGCTTTCGATCTCGCCCTCCGCCGCCGCGCGCACCGCATCGAGACCGAGAAGCGCGCCGGTCGGCACGATGATGCGGGCCCCGGTCTCGGCCGCGCGGGCAATCAGGTCTTCGTGGCACAGCAGCGCGCCGACGCTCAAGGGCATGAAGATCCGCCCGCGCTCCACCGCCGGGCGCGCGACGTCGATGAAGCTGGCGGCGGGGATCGATTCCACCACGACATCGGCCATGTCGGCCAGGTCGTCGAGGCCGACCAGCGGGGGCGGCGCGCCGAGTTCAGCCAGCTTGGCCGCCGCCCGTGCCCGGTCGCGGACGGAGACGGCGGCGAGCGTCAGCCCGGTGATCCCGGCATCGAGTGCTCGGGCGACCGGCAGGCCGATGGCGCCGAGCCCAGCGATCCCGACCTTCAGGGGGCCGCGCGCCATCCTCCCTAATCCCTCGGCTCGACGTCGAGGCGGTGGATGATGCCCTCGAGTTCGGGGCTCACCGCCGGATAGCGTTGCAGGATCAGCGGGTCGTGGCCCGGGACGATGTGCTTGGGCGAATCCGCCAGGCGGCGCAGCTTGCGGTAGCCCGCCAGCATGTCGGCGACGCTGTAGACCACGGGGAAGGGCGAGGGCGCCTCCATGTTCTCGTAGAAATGCGCCGCGTCGACCGCGAGGACGACCCAGCCGCGCTTGGTGAAGACGCGGACGCACTGGATGCCCATGGTGTGGCCGCCGATCAGGTGCAGGCTGATGCCGGGCGCGATCTCCTCGTCGCCGTCGTGGAAGGCGACCCGGCCCTCGAACAGCGCATCGATCATCGATTTCACGTGGCCGGGGGAATAGGGGTAGCGCAAGGGCGCCTCGCACATGTGGCGGCTGGCGGCGTAGCGCAGCTCCAGGTCCTGCAGGTGGAAGTCGGCTCGAGGGAAATGATCGATCGTGCCGGCATGGTCGAAATGCAGGTGGCTGATGATGACGTCGTCGACCTTGGCGGCATCGACCCCTCCCATCTCCAGGCCCTCGCGCGGCAGCCGGGTGATGGTGCGGCCGCGCCGCGCGCCCTCCGCGTGGTCGAAGCCGGTGTCGACGACCAGGGTCCGGTTCTCGTTGCGGATGATCCAGACGAAGAAGTCGATCGGCATCGGCGTGTCGTGCGCGTCCGTCATGATGAAGTTCTGGTGGCGCAGGCGCTCGCCGATATGGGCGTAGCGGACGATGAGGATTTCATGCGCTTCGGGGTCGGCCATGGCGTCGTGATCTCCGTTCGAGTGCAATTGGGGAAGCTTATACGAGTTACCGTGGCTGGCAACTCGCGCGGGCGGCTCCCGGCCCAAGCACCCGTGGAGTGTCGCTCTGGGGTGCCCTGGGAGGTGGCTGGGCCGGGGGCGCGGGGCGGCCGGGGCACGCGCTAATGCGCGGTCATGCCGCCGTCGATCACCAACTCGGCCCCGGTGACGAAGCGCGAGGCGTCGGAGGCGAGGTAGAGTACCCCTTCCGCGATATCGCTCGGCCGGCCGAGCGCGCCCTGGGTGGTCTCGATCAGGCGGGCCTGGCGGTCGCCGTCGGGGCTTTGCAGGCGGTTTTGCACCATCGGCGTGTCGATGAAGCCCGGGTGGATCGAGTTCACCCGGACGGGCATGCCGAAGCGGGCGCACTCCACCGCCGCCGCCTTGGTCGGCAGCTTCACCCCGCACTTGGAGGCAGCATGGGCGGCCGTCTTCGGCAGGCCGATCAGCCCCAGGATCGAGGAGATGTCGACGATGCCGCCGCCCTCTCCCTCGGCCATTGCCGCCATGGCGTGTTTGACGCCCAAGAAAGTGCCGTCGAGGTTGACCGGCTGGACCCGCCGCCATTCCTCGAGGCTGGTCTCGGCGATGCTCTGGCCGCCACCGGCCACGCCCGCCGCGTTCAGCAGGATGTGCAGCCCGCCCCAGCGCGCCACCACCGCGTCCACCGCGGCTTGCCACTCGGCCTCCGAGGTGACGTCGTGGCGGAGCGCGAAGGCCTCGCCGCCGGCCGCGCGGATCTCGCCCGCGACCTCTTCGGCGAGCGCGTCCCGTACGTCGGCGAGGCAGACCGCGCGCCTTCCGCCGCCAGCAGCCGCGCGGATTCGGCGCCCAGGCCCGAGGCCCCGCCCGTCACCAATGCCGCCTTGCCTTCGACCCGTCCCGCCATCTCGCAAGCCCTCCCGCCAGCGCGTTCCGGGCGGGAGCATGCGATGGTTCCGGGCGGCGGGCAAATCGGCCATGGCGGCGGCGCGGCGCCGGCGGCATAATGCCGGCCGCGTCCCGCCTGAACACGCGAAAACGAGGAGGAAACCGCCAGATGAGCAGCGAAGGGCATGGCCGGGTCGGCTTCGTCGGCCTCGGCAACATGGGCCGGCCGATCGCCGTCAACGTCGCCAAGACGCACGACACCGTCGTGCACGACGCCGCCGGGACCGAGGCGCGGGCGCCCGACGGCGCCCAGGTCGTCAACTCCAACGGCGAGATCGCCGGCCTCGCCGACACGGTGATGCTGAGCCTGCCCAATGGCGACATCGTCGCCCGGGTGGCGGAAGAGATGATCGAGACCAACAACCGCCGCGTCTCGACCCTGATCGATACCTCGACCATCGGGCCGGAGGCGGCCCGTCGGATCCAGCAACGCTGCGCCGACGCGAAAATCGACTATGCCGACGCGCCGGTCTCCGGCGGCACGGCGGGCGCGGCGGCGGGTACCATCGCCGTCATGTTTTCCGGCCCCGAGGACACGTTCCAACGGGTGAAGCCGGTGCTCGACGCGATGTCGACGGCGGTGTTCCACGTCGGCGCAGAGCCCGGCATGGGCCAGGCGATGAAGCTCTTGAACAACTTCGTCTCCGCCACCTCCATGGCGGCGACCAGCGAGGCCATTGCCTACGGGGAAGGCATCGGCCTCGACATGGGGGTGATGATCGACGTGCTGAACGCCTCCAGCGGGCGGACCACGGCGTCCGAGGACAAGTTCCCCAACCGCATCCGGAACGGCAAGTTCGACGCCGGCTTCACCAACGTATTGATGGAGAAGGACGTCGGCTTGTTCTTGGAGAGCGCCAGCGCCGCCGGCGACAACGTCGAGGTCGCCCAGGCCGTCGTCGCCCTCTGGCGCCGCTTCCTCGCCGCCGCGCCCGGCGACGATCTAACCAAGGTCTATCCCTTCGTGAAGGCGCGGAACTAGCGACGCAGTTCGCTGGGCTTGTTTGTATGCACAAATGTCCTTACATATAACTCATGCTCTTCGAGTGGGACGAGGCGAAGCGTGACGCCAATTTCCGCGGGCACGGCGTGGATCTTGTCGACGCCGCGAGAGTGTTCGCCAATCCCGTTCTGGAGCGTCTGGATGATCGCGACGACCATGGAGAAGACCGCTGGATCGCTATCGGCCGCTGGCGGGTTACCTACTTGGTGGTTGTCTACACATGGCGGGATGATTGCCGGCGAATAATCTCGGCGTGGAAGGCTGGACGATATGAACGAGAAGAAAATCACGCGAGTCTCTTTGGCTGATCTGGACAAGATGGAGAGCCGGACCCGCGCCGACGCGCCGGAAGGCCCGACGCTTGGTCCCGAGTTCTGGAAGACGGCGAAGGTGGTCTATCCGGATGGACCAAAGGAACGTATTACGGTGCGATTCGACCGAGACATGGTCGAGTGGTTCAAGTCGCGGGGTAAGGGCTACCAGACTCGGATGAACGCGGTGCTTCGATCCTATTTCGAGGCTCAACGGGACTGAAGGCTCGGATTTCATACCAACCCGCAATGAGTGGGACTCTTTGCGGGTTGTCTGGCGTTCAGACGCTACGCGGGCTTTTCCTCGCAGTAGCTCGGGCGCGCGGTCGCGCTTGCCGACCCGCGATGAGTTGCACGCAACGCAGGTCGGTATCAGGCCGGGGCCTGTAATAGCCCCACCACCGCGCCGGTCGAGCAGGTGGCGAGCACGCCGGCGACGACGCTCTTGAGGCCGAGGGCGGCGATTTCGGCGCGCCGTTCCGGCACCAGGGTCGCCATGCCGCCGATCATGATGCCGAGGCTGCCGAAATTGGCGAAGCCGCAGAGTGCATAGGTCAGGATCAGGCGGCTGCGTTCGCCCAGCGCCTCGGGCGGCAAGGCCGCCAATCGCAGGTAAGCCAGGAACTCGTTCAGGACGACCTTGACGCCCATCAAGGCGCCCGCCGCCATCGCTTCCGCCCAGGGCACGCCCATCAACCAGACCACGGGCGCCATCGCCCAGCCGAGCATTCGCTCCAGGCGGAGCGGCGCGCCGGCCACCGCCGGCAGCAGGCCGAGGAGGGCGTTCACCAGATGCACCAGGGCGACCATGACGACGAGCATGGCGATGACGTTCAACAACAGTTTCAGGCCGCTCGCCGTACCCTTGGTGATCGCGTCCATGGCGCCCCGGATGTCCGGATCGGCCTCGATCTTGCCCACCGTCGCGCCTTTGCCGTCACGTCCCGGCACCATCAGCCGGGCGATGGTGATGGCGGCGGGCGCGCTGATCACCGAGGCGACAAGCAGGTGCTGGGCGATGTCGGGCACGGTGGCGGCGAGGATGGTGGCGTAGAGCACCAGCACCGTGCCGGCGATCGTCGCCATGCCGCAGGTCATGACGATGAAGAGTTCGCCCCGGCCGAGGCGGGCGAGATAGGGGCGGATGAAGAGCGGCGCTTCCACCATGCCGACGAAGACGTTGGCCGCCGCCGAAAGACCCACGGCGCCGCCGACGCCGAGGCCGCGCCGCAGCAGGAAGGCGAAGCCGCGCACGACCAGCGGCAGCACCCGCCAGTAGGTGAGGAGTGCGCTCAAGGCACTCACCACCAGGATCAGCGGCAGGGCGCGGAAGGCCAGGATGAAGGCGGCGCCCGGTGCCGTCGCCTCGAAAGGCAGCGGGCCGCCGCCGAGATAGCCGAAGACGAAGGAGGAGCCCGCCTCGCTCGCCGCCTGCAGGGCCTGGACCAGATCGTTGACGAGGCCGAGGGCACGGGCCACCGCGGGCAGCTTCAACAGCAGAAGCGCGAGGACGATCTGAAAGGCGAGGCCCGTCACCGCCACCTTCCACTGCCCTGGCTTGCCGCGATCCTCGCTCAGGCCCCAGGCGAGCGCGAGAAAGGCCAGCAGGCCGAGGGCGCTTTGCAACTGTTCCATGGAATCCACCCCGCCGAACGGTGCGGGGCAAGGTCACACCCGGCGCGGCGGTTGGCAAGGCGGTCGCTTCGTGCCCAGCAGATGATTCAGCGCTCGGTCCAAGGTCGGGTGGCGGAATGAGAACCCCGTCGCCGCCGCGTTCAAGGGCGAGACGTGTTGACCGCCGAGGAAGAGCTCATCCGCCAGGGCGCCACCGAGGTAGTGGAGCAGGGCGGCGGGGACCGGGAACCAGGCCGGGCGGCGCAGGTGGCGGGCAAGCGCGCGGGTGAACGCGGCGTTGGTCACCGGTTCGGGCGCGGTGGCGTTGAGGCGGCCTTTGACGCAAGGGCGGGCTAGCGCGTGGCCGATCAGGCGCACGAGGTCGTCGGCATCGATCCAGCTCATCCATTGCCGGCCGGCACCGAAGCGGCCGCCGAGGCCGAACTCGAAGGGTGTCAGCATGCGGTTCAGGATCCCGCCCTCGAGCCCCAGCACCAGGCCGATCCTGAGCAACACCACCCGGACGCCCAGGGGTTTGGCCTCCAGTGCCGCCGCTTCCCAGGCGCGGCAGACCTCGTGGCTGAAGCAGGGCTTGGCGCCCGAGGTCTCGTCCAGCCGGCGGTGCTGGCGGAGCCCGTACCAGCCGATCGCCGAGCCACTGACCAGAACCGCGGGCGGCGTGGCGAGACGGGCCGCGAGCGCCACGACGGCGGCCGTGGTCTCGACGCGCGAGGCGAGGATTCGGCGCCGCTTGGCCGCCGTCCACCAATAGTCGGCGATCGGCTCGCCCGCAAGATTGACGATGCCGTCGATCGCCGCCTCGTCGCCGATCTGGTCGAGGTCGGTCACGAGGGTGATCGGCGTGGGCAGCGCCTGGCCCTTCGCCGGATCGCGCACCAGGGCGATGACGCGGTGGCCGCTGGCTTGCAGCGCCGCGACGAGGCGGCGGCCGATGAAGCCGGTGGCACCGGTGACCAGGATCGTCCAGGGCCGCGCTGTCACCGGGATCAGCCCCTCGACACCTGCCGGCGGCAGCCGCCCGACCCGTCTGGCCGCCGCCATGTCGCGCAGGCACAAGAGCGCGGTACCGATGGCGGCGATGCTCAACAGCCCGCTCCAGAAACCGTGACCGGCGGGGGTGAGCGCGGTCGGCCGCGCCGCCCATTCGAACAGCACCGGGAGCAGCAGGACCAGGATGGCACCGTAGTTGATCGCCAGCAAAGCGTGGGCGATCCGCTCGCTCGCCGGCAGCTTGCGGGAGCGGTCCTCCTCGACGAAATCGGCCAGCGTGATGATCAGCTCGACCAACAGCAGGGCGATGATGGCATGCGCCGGCAGGCCGCCCGGCTCCGACCAGGCGAGCGCCGTGAACAGCACGGCATAGAGTCCGTTCCGCGCGCCGTGCAGCCTCAACTCGCCCCGCTGGCTCGGCCGCCAGGCGATCCGCTCGGTGAGTTCGTGGTGGTAGACCGTGTCGAACAGCCCCATCACCAGCTGGGCCGCGATCAGGTACCAGAGTGTCTCGGGAATCATCGGACGACCTCCTCGAAGGCGATGACCTGCTCGACCAGGCGACCAAGGCGGTCATGATCGAGCGTCAATGTGAAGATGAAATGGCGGAAATCGACCGAATCATGGCGGACCGTCAGACGCTCGGGGGCGAGCCAGCGCGGCAACCAGATTCGCCTGCCGGCGAGCTCGAAGAAGTAGCGTTCGCCGAGGAATATAAGGCCGCCGGGCTCCGCGACGAGGCGGAGGGAGAAGCCGAAACCGCGTCCGACATGTTCCTCGAGGCCCGTGGGCCCGGCGAAACGCTTGCCCGAATGGATCACCTGGGGAAAGCCGCTTGGCCGGAGGTGCAGCAGGGTCCACGTCTGGCCTCGGCCGTCGGCCGTCTCGCTCACCGTGACGAGGCAGGGGAGGTGCGCCTCGCTGGAGAGTCGGAGCGGCCCGCCGATCATCCGTCCCGCCCGTGCCAGCAGCCAGCCGGCGCGGCTCATCCGGGCGCGCCGCCACCTGGCCGGCATAAACGAAGGCGCGGCCGTCCAGGGGCTTGCGGCTGAAACGGGCGCGGACGTCGGCCGGCAGCCGGCTCCAGGCCTCGGCCCCGAGAAGCGCCATGTAGCGGGTGTCGAGCCGGGCGCCTCCATCGGTGCCTCGGGTGGGGATTTCGCTTCGGGTCGGGATCGGGGCCGCCCGCATCGATCCCGCCCCCGCTCACTTGACCTTGCCGAGCGGCAGGAAGTCGACGATACGAGCACCCAGGCGGATCACAGCCGCCAGCTTCGAGATCGGCAGCGCCCGCATCTGGCCGTACCATCGATCCATCAGCGTCGTGAAGGCGAGCATGTCCTCGAGCCTGGCCAATGCCGTCGGATGTACCGTCGCGTCGCCCCTGGCTTCCTCGACGCAACGTTCGAGTGCCGCGACCGCGGGGTCCAGCTCACGCTCCTTGCGCCCGGCGATGATGCGGCTCACCAGGTCCCAGATATCGGCCACGGCCTCGAAATGGTCGCGCCGGTCGCCCTTTATCGGCACCCGGTGCACCAGGTCCCAGGCGAGCAGCTCTTTCAGCGAGTTCGAAACGTTCGAGCGAGCCAGACCCAAGATCCGGGAGATCTCCTCGGCGGTCAGTGGCCGCTCGGAGATATAGAGCAGGGCGTGGATCTGACTGACCGAACGGTTGATCCCCCACGCCACGCCCATGTGGCCCCAATAGAGCACGAAGTGCTCCAACGGCAGGGGAAGTTCCTCGCCTATCGTAATTCCTGTCATAACAGAAATATCGGAAAGCAATGGCGCCATGTCAAGAGGGGGCCGATGCCGGCATGTGAAGGATATGGCCTATTCTTGTAACTGCCCAGGTACGTGGCCGCCTTTCAGGCGGCGTGGAGACGTGCGATCAGGGTTTCGGGATTTTCCATGAGCGCCTGGATGATGTTCCAGCCCTGTTTTCTGGCGGTCGAGATGAAGCCGCGGACGGTGGCATTCTTGTAAGTCTTCGGCGCCTTTCTGGCTGCGGAAGCCGCCGGAGATTTTCTGCTTGACCTTCATCATGCGCCCGTCCTGCTCGGCCTGATTGTTGGTGAACGGCACGGCGAAATTGGTGAGGAAGCGTAGCGCATCTTCCTTGCGAGCCTGAAGGCGCCGGAGAAGGTTGTGGCCGACGCGGCGCGGCTTGCGTCCCCGGCGCCTGGCCTTGCCCTCGACCGGTTTGGGCGCGAGAGGAGGTTGGGCCTCGTGAAAGGCGATGCCCTCGGCCGTGATGGCGTCCCAACATCGTCGGAAGCGGCTGACGAGGCTTGGTTTCAGCGCCACTCCCCGCTCCCGGGCGAGATTTACCGCGTGGCAGGCGCGGCGCAATAGTCTCTGCATCTTGCCCGCCCAGTCCTCCTTCTCGATCTCGACCAGGGCTTGCAACTCGCGCAGGTGATGGGCGTTGCACAGCGCGTGCCGCACCCCCTCCATCGTGAAGTACGGCTTCCAGTGGTCGTGGACGACGATGCCGCCGACGCCGCCGAGCAGGCTGCCGCGCCGGGGCGAAACCCGGTAGAAGGTCAACAGCGCCGTGGACGCGACGTGCAACCATTGACCCCGCCCGGCGACCCGGAACCCGGTCTCGTCCATGTGCTTGACCGGCGCCGATTTCACCAGCTCGCGGATCGTCCCGACGACGCCTTGCACGGACTCGGCGCTGTTTCGGCCCATCCGCGCGATGCTCGCCGCAGACAGCCCGGCCCCGAACAGATCCTTCATCAATGCGGCCAGGCGGTCCTCGGGCAGGAGCTGGTAGTGCGACAGGTAGACCACCATGGCTCCGATCCGACCGCCGTACTGAACCGGGCCGGTGACGCCGTCGGGAAAGGAAGCCCGAGTTTGCGTGCCGCAATGCCCGCAACGGCAGCGATGCGCCCGATGCTCCGTGACCACCAGGGGCCGGGGCTCGGGCAGGTCGAAAACCTGACGGGCGCCGTGGCCGGTGGTCATATCCGGCGTCAATCCCGAACCACACCGCCGGCACGTCTCGGGATAATGATCGACGCTGGCGTCGGGATCGGCGACTTGGCGCAGGGTCTCGCCCTCGTGGCCCTTCTGCCCGCCCGGCTTGCGATCCGATTTTCCGCGAAGGCTCCCGGTGCGTCGCTTCTTCTTCCCCGCCGGCGGTTTGTTCAATCCATCGCTGGACGGCGGCTTGCCGCTGTTCGTGCTGTTCAGGCCAAGCTGGCGCTCGAGTTCGCCAAGCCGGAGTTCGAGCTCGGCGAGCCGCGACCCTTGGGCCAGCACCACATCGATCAGGTCGTCTTTCGACAAAAAGGCGAGAGCATACCTATCCATCGAATCCTTAGAATCGACCCACCATCTCTTGTCAAACGAAATCTAGGCCGTCAGCGCCTCAAACCCACAAAATCTGCCCCGAGAGACCCAATCCGCAGCCCCAGCGAAATCAGATACCTGGGCAGTTACGAACGAACTTTGGTCTTTCCTGAAAGTCGTTATCTTCGAGAAGTTTCCGTTGAGACGTTGAGCCTGTGGATGCGGAACAACGGCCGTCTTACAGAGGCCAGGAATACGTTATCTATGCTCAAGTCCCGTCGTTTACCATCAATAGAGGGCCGCGACGTTAAGGAGGAGGCGCTTCTAAATACCCGATCGAAGCTCCCAATATGCCAGGCAATTATCGAGCTGGACAAGCACGGCTACCCAGTGCCGCATTAGGTTCTGGATGCTGAGGAGCCATGGCTCCCTCCGGAGCCGTCATTCACCGGAAATGATCCACCGTCATTCAGGGCGTTGACAATCGCGGATAGCTCCACTGCAACGATGACATGGGCCGTCGACGCCGGATCAGCGGATGTTACTCAGGCTCAGTTGAGACAGTTCACTCGAATTCTCACGCAGTATTTCCTATGCCCGATAGCCGTGGACTAAATTTATCAATGGGCTGATGCCGACGGCTCCATGCCGTCGAATTTGCGCTATACGGTGTTGGGAGGCGCACTGCAGGACCAGGCGAGGGAATTGGAGAAGTTCGCGTTCGCGCTCCTGGAGGAACAAGGGAAATCGCAGCGTGAACCCTCTGAGAGTCCGTCCGGAGACTTTATGTAGGATTACAGAGTTTTCGGAGCATGAGTCGAATGGACGCGAGCTTGATGAAGGCGAGCGCGTTGCGGTTGAGGTTCTCCCAGTCCTTGGCCAGTCGGCGGCAGCGGTTGAGCCAGGCGATGGTGCGTTCGACCACCCAACGCCTGGGCTGGACGACGAAGCCCTTCACCCGATCGGATCGCTTGACGATCTCGGTCTCGAGATCGGGCAGGATGCCGGCCAGGGCGCGGTGAAAGACCGGCCCCTGATAGGCGCTGTCGGCGAACAATTTCCCGAGAAAGGGAAACAGACCGAACAAGGTCGCCAGCAGCGCGAGACCGCCGTCGCGATCCTGAACGTTGGCGGCGGTGACGATGCCGTGCAGCAGCAAGCCTTGCGTATCGACCAGAACATGCCGCTTCTTGCCCTTGATCAGCTTGCCGGCATCGAAGCCGTGGCTGTCGATGCGAGCCCCCCTTTTTCAGCGCTTTTCACACTCTGAGTGTCGATGATGCAGGCCGTGGGGCTGGCTTCGCGCGCGGCTTTCTCGCGGCACTTGAGGTAGAGCGCATGATGGATGCGATCCAGCGTGCCGTCCCAGTTCCACAGGCCGAGGTAATCATGCACGGTGCTTCTGGGCGGCAAATCCTTGGGCAGCGCGCGCCACTGGCAGCCGGTGCTCAGAATGTACATCACGCCGTTGATCACCTCGCGGATAGCGACGCGCCGTTTGCCGCCGCCGGGCTTGCCCGGCGGGATCAGCGGCTCGATATGCGCCCATTCCGCATCGGTCAGGTCGCTCGGATAACGCAGTTTGTCGCGGTTGTAGCGCGGGCGGTTGTCGGCAGTCCACATGGGGCACCTCAAGAGTAAATTCACCACCCCAGAGAATCACAGCTGATTCAGCTCTTCAAGAGGGGGCGCCGGATAACCGATTCATCCGACTCATAAAGTCCCCGGACGGACACTGAGGGATCAAAGAGAAAACAGCGGGCGCGGCGTCCCGAATTCTTGCTGGAGTTTTTGCTTGTACGCGGAGAAAGCAGTGTTTACACGGGCGGTCTCGATGGAGAGTTGGAGGGCCAGTACGCGTCCGGCGAAGCACGGGCCATAATCCTCAGTTCGAAGTTAGACACCTTCTGCGAGTTGCGGCGTATATCCGGGGCAGAGGTCATCGAGGCGCCGGAATTCTGGAATCAATCGGCGTCGAATTGACTACTGGAGCAAGTCAACAAGGCGGTAAAAGAAGGCGGGGCGTTTGGTAGGCTAAGACAGGTATTCCGGAGTATGGTTCTAGCAATATGGTTCAAGGAAGAGTATCGAAGCCACGAGAATTATTCGAGATTCCTAGAATCCGGGAACGCGGACCAGCTATCACCAAGCATTACCGACGCTGGCGACGATGATCAAGGAGAGGAGGTCTTATTACGCAACAACCTGTATCGGGCGGTCATGAAGCACGGGGCATTCAGTGTGGAGGCTGCGTTCGCAATGAACCAATTATCCATCGCTCTTCGGCGTGACGGAAGGATCGAGCCAGCACTCATTTTGGCGAAGGAGGCATTAAGGGTCGATCAGGCGCATCGAGACCCCGATACACCTGAGCTCCCCATAGAATGTGCAATTTGGCGGTCCTTTTAACGATGAGCTCGGAACTGAGCGATGCGTGTGACATGCTTGCTTCTGCATGGGAACGCAGAATCGAGGATCGGGATATAACGGCAGTCCGTATATTGATTGTTCGTCGCTTCGTAGCGTCGATCCGCAGCGAGCCGTTGGGTACGTATATGGGTCCAATTAGAGATTTGTTGGAACAAGGTATTACCAATAAGGTTGGAACGATTTCGGCATTTTGGGATTTTCGCCCGGTTATCGATTTCTGCAAGAGCTGGGTCCCAGCCGATGAATTAACGCTGTTTGAGGACCTGCTCACCGTAGTCAATGGCACCTCGGACGCCAGCATCTTCAAAAGCCGCGACGAGTGGAAGGGGTTTCCAGCCGTTCCGGCGAGTGAGTTCCGCTTCGAATGATTGCGCCGGAAGGTCGAGGCGCCCGTCGCGGCAGACCGGTTCCAAACGACAAGCCATTCGGGCGGGATGTAGTCGGTTGCCCGGTCAGCGAGCCGGTCGGTGGCCGCGTCGATAATTACGGCCGATTGCGATGGTGCTGTGGATGAGCCATGCACAGGTTTTGATGGTCCGATCTCCGGCACCCGCAGGCATATCTCATATTGTGGTATTCGATGGCAACCGTTCGTCATTATGACAGCCGTGCCGCCGCGTCTGTCGCATGGTCCACCGGCGGGTGACCTCAAGACTGTCGCCGTGTTGGCCCCTGGCGCCCCGCATGGCGCGATGTGCTGCCCCGGCCCGGAGGATCGGACGGACGTTTCAAGACGTTTCAATAGGAGCGGGTTTCACTCTGGTGGCTCTCATCACGCCACGTCGCTCACCAGGGAATGGGCGTGCCGTCGTAGTTGAAGAAGCCGCCGTTGTCGCCCGCGCCGAGGCCGGCGATGACACGGCGCAGCGCACCGGCGCTTTCCTCCGGCGAGAGGGCCGCGGCCGGGCCGCCCATGTCGGTCCGCACCCAGCCCGGATGGACCACGACGTTGATCATCCCTCGGCCCTCCGGCGCCAGCGCCAGGCAACGCATCACCATGTTCACCGCCGCCTTGCTGGTGCGGTAGATGAGCGCGTTGGGCTGCGTCTCCTCGAGCGAGCCCATGCGCGAGGAGACGGTGACGATTTTCCGCATCTCCCCCTGGCGGACATGGTCGAAGAAGGCCTCCGTCACCCGCAACGGGCCGAGCACGTTGGTCTTCAGCGACCGCTCGAAGGCCGGGTAGTCCATGGTGCCGAGGCCCGCCTCGCGACCTTCCATGACGCCTGCGTTGTTCAACAGTACGTCGACCGGCTCGTCGATCGCCGCCCGCGCGCCGGCGACGGAATCGTCGTCGTCGACGTCGAGCTGGTGGACGGCCACGGCGTCGGGATTCGCGCCGGCGAGTTCGGCGAGATTTCCGGCACCTTTTGGATCGCGACAGCAGGCGAGCACCCGCCAGCCATCGGCGACATACTGACGGGCGAATTCGAGGCCGATACCCCGGCTCGCCCCAGTGATCATGACGGTTTGCATGGCGCGAAACTTACGGTCTCGCGGCGCCCTGGTCAAAGGCCAAATGGGCTAAATCCGCTCGGAAAGCCAGATGGCGAGGCAGGTGCCGGCCTTGACGGCGTGGGTGAGGGGACGGTGGCCCGCTGCCTCGCGGGCGCCCTCGGCGATCGCGGTGTCGCGATGGCCCTGTTCGTCGGCGCGGAAGGCTTCGATCGTGCGGCGAAGTTCCGGCTCGCGCTTCCCGAGCCGCTCGGCCTGGCGGCGGTAGTGTTCGTCGATCACCTCCTCGACCGCCTCCGTGCAGGCCATGGCATGGCGCAGGCCCATGAGTGCGGTGCCGGCGCCGAGCGCGAAACCCGCCAGATGCCAAATCGGCGCCAGGGCCGTCGGCCGGACCCGGCGTGCCAGCACCATCTCGTCGAAGGTCTCGAGGTGCTTGCGTTCGCCATCCGCCATTTCGGCAATGACCTCGCCCGCCTTCGTGCCGCCGAGGATCGCCAGTTGCCCGTCGTAGATCCTGGCCGCGCCGAATTCGCCGGCATGGTCGACGCGGATCATCCGCTCGACCTCGGCCTCCGGGGCCAGGTCGCCCGGGAGCCGGGCATCGGCTGGACGGCGTTTGTTCATGGTGTCCGTCTCGCGCGCAGTTGCGGGCCCGCGAGCAGGAGCGCCAAGCCCGCCATCGCGGCCGAAAACAGGAAATTATAGCCCGCCATCGAAATCCCGAACAGCGACCAGGCCACCTCGTCGCAGCGCACCAGCTGGGCGGCCATGATCTGCGCCTCCAGCTCCTTCAGCGTCTTGGCCCCGCCAATTTGCGCGGTGCAGGCCTCGATGCCCTGCCACCAGCCCTGCTCGACGCCGACATGATAGGCGGCGATCACGGCGCCGATGGCGAGCGCGACGCCGGCGAGCGCCAGCAGTGCCGCCCGCGCGCGCGGGCCCGAGATCGCGATCGCCAGAAGCGCCAGCGCGATCACTACGCCGTGCGGCCAACGTTGATAGATACAAAGCACGCAGGGATGCAGATCGAAGCCATATTGCCCGAGGAAGGCGCCGCCCAAGGCCAGGACGCTTCCCGCCAGCAGCAGCCAGGCACCGGTCTTCGCACTCGGGAGGGACATCTTCATGCTCCCGATATAGGGCGCTTCGGCGTCCGGCGAAAGCCACTCAGAGGACCCATTTCAGCGCCGCGAAGCCGCCGATCAGCAGCACCACCAGGACGATGAACACCAGACCCAGGCGCTTCTCGATGAAGTCGCGGATCGGCGGACCGAACCACCACAGCAGGCCGGCGGCGAGGAAGAAGCGCAAGCCGCGCGCCAGGATCGAGGCGATGACGAAGGTCGGCAACGACAGCCCCACGACGCCGCTGGTGATGGTGATGACCTTGTAGGGAATAGGGCGTCACGCCGGCAACGAAGACCGCCCAGGCGCCATAATCGGTGTAGAGCCCCTTGAACTCGTCGAACGCGTCGCCGTAGCCGTAGAGATCGAGAAGCGGCTTGGCGGCGACTTCGAACAGCGCCCAGCCGATGTAATAGCCGGCGAGCCCGCCGACGACGGAGGTGACGGTGCAGAGCCCCGCCAGCCACCAAGCCCGGGTCCGGTCGGCCAGCACCATCGGGATCAACAGCAAATCCGGCGGGATCGGAAAGATCGAGCTTTCGATGAAGCTGATCGCGGCCAGCGCCCAGCTCGCCCGGCGATGCCCGGCGAGCCACAGCGTCCAATCGTAAATCGGTCGGATCATCGTCGGCCCGAGGCCGGGCGGCGAGTTCTAGTGGACGTCGGCCCAAACCTTGCGCTTCACCGCGTACATCAGCACCGCGAAGATCACCAGGAAGATGATCACCTTGGTGCCCATCTGGCGGCGCTCGACCAGGGTCGGCTCCGCGACCCAGGCGAGGAAGCTGGTGACGTCGCTCGCCATCTGGTCGACGGTCGCCTTGGTGCCGTCGGCGTATTCGACCAAATCTTCGTCCAAGGGCGCGACCATGGCGATCTGTCCGCAGCCCGGTGTGCCAAGTTCGCACGCCGCCGGGAAATAGGGATTGTAGTTCATCCCCTCCATGAGCTTCACATCGGCCGGCGCGTCGACATAGCCGGTCAGCAGCGAAAAGAGATAGTGTTCGTGCCCCTTGCGGGCCTTGACCATCAGCGACAGGTCCGGCGGATAGGCGCCGCCGTTGGCCGCCCGCGCGGCTTCCTCGTTGGGGAAGGCGAGCGGCAAGCGGTCCTTGGGCTTGCCCGGACGCTCGAACATGTCGCCGTCCCCGTTCGGGCCGTCCATGACCTCAGCTTCCGCCGCGATGGCCTTCATCTGGGCTTCGCTCAGGCCGATCTCCGTGAGATTCCGGAAATGGAGATACCGGACCGAATGGCAGGCGGCGCAGACCTCGCGGTAGACCTGGAGGCCCCGCTGCACGGCGGCGAAGTCGAAGCTGCCGAAGGGGTTCATGTGCGCCAGGTTGGCCTTCTTCAGCTCCGCCGCATCGCCCGCGGCCTGGGCCGAGGTGGCACTCGCGAACGCGATGGCGAGGGCCGCGAGGATGCTTGCGAACCGGCCCATCACGACGCCCCCGCTTCGCTGGTGGTACCGTCGCCGGTGCCGGACTTCGCCAGCACCGATTCGGCGATGCCGGCGGGCAGCGGCCTCGGACGCTCGAACCAGCCGATGATCGGCAGCGCCGCGAAGAACAGGAAGTAGATGGCGGTGAAGATCCGTCCGATCCACAGCCAGATGCCTTCCGGCGGGTTGGCCCCGACCACGCCCAGCACGATGCAGGTGACGAAGAAGATCCAGAACATCTGCTTGTAGACCGGCCGGAAGGTGGCCGAGCGGACCCGGCTGGTATCGAGCCAGGGCAGGATGAAGAGGACCATGATCGAGGCGCCCATGGCGACCACGCCCAAGAGCTTGTGCGGGATCGCGCGCAGGATCGCGTAAAACGGCAGGAAGTACCACTCGGGCACGATATGGGTCGGCGTCACCAGCGGGTCGGCCTTGATGTAGTTGTCCACCTCGCCCAGCGCGTTCGGCATGAAGAACAGGAAGACGGCGAAGACGATGCCGAAGACGGCGAGGCCGAAGACGTCCTTCACCGTGTAGTAGGGGTGGAAGGGAATGGTGTCCTGCGGCCCCTTGACGTCGAGGCCCGTGGGGTTGTTGGACTTGCGGTGATGCAGCGCCCACAGGTGCACGAAGACCGCGCCGCAGATCACGAAGGGCAGCAGGTAGTGCAGGCTGTAGAAGCGGTTCAGCGTCGGGTTGTCGACCGAGAAGCCGCCCCAGAGCCAGGTCACGATCTCTTCGCCGATAAAGGGCAGCGCCGAGAACAGGTTGGTGATCACCGTGGCGCCCCAGAAGCTCATCTGGCCCCAGGGCAGCACGTAGCCCACGAAGGCCGAGGCCATCATCAACAGCAGGACGATGATGCCCATCCACCAGAGGATCTCGCGCGGCGACTTGTAGGAGCCGTAGTAGAGCCCCCGGAAGAGATGGATATAGACCGCGATGAAGAACATCGAGCCGCCGTTGGCATGCATGTAACGCATCAGCCAGCCGTAGTTCACGTCGCGCATGATGTGCTCGATCGAATCGAACGCGAGATCGGCGTGCGGCTGGTAGTGCATCGCCAGCACGATCCCGGTAACCATTTGCACCACCAGCATGATGCCGGCGATGGAGCCGAAGTTGTACCAGTAGTTGAGGTTCTTGGGCGCCGGGTAGTCGATCAGGTGTTCATCGACGAAGCTGAAGACCGGCAGACGGTAGTCAACCCACTTCACGATCGGGTTGTTGGCGTTGAACAGGGGCATCAGGCGGCGTCTCCCTAGCCGATCGTGATCGTGGAGCCGTCCTCGCTGAACCGGTAGGTCGGTACTTCGAGGTTCTTGGGCGCCGGTCCGATGCGGATTCGACCGGAGGTGTCGTAGTGCGAGCCGTGGCAGGGGCAGAACCAGCCGTCGAATTTACCGGCCTGGCCCAGCGGCACGCAGCCGAAGTGCGTGCAGACGCCGATCAGCACGAGCCATTCGTCCTTGCCTTCCTTAACCCTCTCCTGATCTTTCTGCGGGTCTTTCAGTTCGGAGATATCCACGGCTCGGGCGGCCTCGATCTCCTTCTTGGTGCGCCGCCGGATGAAGACCGGCTTGCCGCGCCACTTGGGCTTGATCGCCTGTCCGACCTCGAGCGCCGAGACGTCGACCTCGATCGAGGACAGCGCCAGCACGTCCTTGGACGGGTTCATCTGATGCACGAAAGGCCACATCGCGAGACCGGTGCCGACCGCGCCCATGCCGATGGCGGCGACATAGATGAAATCGCGTCGGGTAACGCCATCATCCGCCATGATCGAACTCCCCGTATCCTACCCGAGCCATGGGCGGGATTATTTGTCATGATGCCCGGGATTTGTCCACCCGGCCCCCAAACTGCGACACGATGACGCACTGAGATTCCGGCCTGCCGGTGGCTCCATGGTGCACCCTCGCGAATTCGAGGGGAAAACGGACCATGCGGCTCGCGCTCTATCAACCCGATATCGCTGGAAACACGGGCGCGCTGATCCGCCTGGGCGCCTGCCTCGGGGTGCCGCTCGAGGTTATCGAGCCGGCCGGCTTCCCCTTCACCGAGCGCCAGCTGCGGCGCTCGGCCCTCGACTACGCGCCCTTGGCCGAGGTCCGCCGCCACGGCGACTGGGACGTCTTCCTCGCCTCGGGCGTCGGTCGAATTATTCTGTTGACGACCCGGGCCGGCGCCTCCTACGTGGATTTTAGCTTTGCCCCGGAAGATGTGCTGCTGCTGGGCCGGGAAAGCGCCGGGGTGCCGGAGCCGGTGCACCGGCGGGCGGACGCTCGAATCATGGTGCCGATGCGCGCCGATGCGCGCTCCTTGAACGTGGTGGCGGCGGCGGCCATGGTCCTGGGCGAGGCGCTCAGGCAAACGGGCGGCTTTTCGAGCGTGGAGGGAGCAGGGCGATGAACGATGGGGAATCACCCCGCCAGAGGGCGGCGCGCGGCTGGTTCCGCGAACTCCGCGATATGGTGGTGGCGGCGTTCGAGGCGATCGAGCGCGACCATGCCGGCCCCGGCGCGGACGGCATCGAGGCCGGCCGCTTCCAGCGCGAGGCCTGGGAGCGCGGCGGCGGCGGCGGTGGCGAGATGTCGACGCTCCGGGGCCGCGTCTTCGAGAAGGCCGGCGTCAACATCTCGACCGTGCATGGCACCTTCTCCGAGGACTTCGCCAAGGAAATCCCCGGTGCCGATGCCGATGCCCATTTCTGGGCGAGCGGCATCAGCCTGGTGATGCATCCCCGCTCCCCCCACGTGCCGCCGGTACACATGAACACCCGGCATATCGTTACGACGAAATCCTGGTTCGGCGGCGGCGCCGATCTGAACCCGATTACTCCCGACGCCGACGACACCGCCACCTTCCACGCCGCGCTGAAGGCGACCTGCGATGCCCACGGCGCCGATTACCACGAACGTTTCTCCAAATGGTGCGACGAATATTTCTGGCTGCCGCACCGCGAAGAGCCGCGCGGCGTCGGCGGAATTTTCTACGACTATCTCGATAGCGGCGATTGGGATGCCGACTTCGCTTTCACGCGGGCCGTCGGCCGGACCCTGCGCGAGGTCTATCCGGAAATCGTACGGCGCCACATGGACCGCGCCTGGACGTCCGAAGAGCGCGACCATCAGCGCTTCCGCCGGGGACGCTACGTCGAGTTCAACCTGCTCTACGATCGCGGCACCCGTTTCGGCCTGCGGACCGGTGGCAATCCGGAGGCGATTTTGATGTCGCTGCCGCCCGACGTCGCCTGGCCTTGAGGCCATGGGCATGGGGGGAAATGCGGGCTAGACTCCGCGCGAGCGGAAAGGGAGGAGACACCCGCCATGTGGATGCAACCCGGGCGCTGGGCGCCGTTATTCCTGATTCTCGGCCTCGTCGTCGGTTGGGGTGGGTCGGCCGGGGCCGCCGCGCTCGGCATCCAGGCCTTCTTCGGCAAGTGGGAGGGGAACGCGGTCTCGGAAAGCCGGATCAGCGTCAACTTCCAATTGACCGCGCGGGACATCGGCGTCGAGGTCCGCCCCTCGGGCGCGGGCTTCACGCTCACCTGGCGCACGGTGCAGCGCCAGAAGGGCGACCCGGGCAATCCGACCGAGGTGCTCCGCCAGACCACGCTGGACTTCCAGCCCGTCCGCGCCGGCATCTGGCGGGCCGGTCCGTCGCGCGACCCCCTGGTCGACGAAGGCGCTTATGCCTGGGCCTTCATCGATGGCCAGACGCTGGTGGTGAACGTGATGCGGATCGGCGCCGACGGCCGCCCGGAACTGCAGGTCTACCGCCGCACGCTCACCGGCGGCTTCATGGCGCTGGAATTCTCCAGAACCATCAATGGCACCACCGTCCGTAACGCCAAGGGCCGCCTGATCAAGATCTCCGGCTGAGCGCGGCCAGCCGCGCCAGGCATTGGCCACGGGCGGGCGCGAAGTCGCGTTCGATCCACCAGTCCTCGATCGACGCCAGCAACTCGCCGACGACGGGCCCCGCGGGAATGCCGAGGGCGCGAACGTCGCGGCCGGTCAAGGGGAAGGGGGGCGGCGTCGCTTCGCGGGCCAGGCGGACGGCTCGCGATGCGCCGGCCAGGCGGGCCCGGTCGGCCGCGATTCCAGGACCGAGATGATAGGCGAGGCGGCGGATTTGCCGCCGGCCGGCCCGGGCCGTCGGCGCGTGTTCCGGTGCCAGTAGGGCCGCCAGACGATCGCGGTCGCGATTGGAGAAGCGGAGCCGCGCCGCGAGTTCCAGGCCCGCCGCCCGGCCCCGCCCGTCCAGCAGGGCGGCCAGGCGCAGCAGAGGGTCCGGGGGCGTGGGCTCCAGACGGCGCAGGCGGGCGAGCGCGGCGAAATCGAGCGGGCCCGGCACCACCTCCGCCAGCACGCCGAGCCGCAGCATGGTCTTGAGCGTCGGTGCCGGACGGGGCGCCGCCAACAGCTTCAGAAGTTCGGCTCGGATCCGCTCGCCCGACAAGTCGCCAAGCGTGCCGGCGGCCCGCGCGCAAGCCGCTTGCGCCGCCCGATCGGCGCGGCCCCGGCCGTAGCGGGCGTGGAAGCGGAAATAGCGCAAGACCCGCAGGCGGTCCTCGGCGATTCGCCGCTCGGCGTCTCCGACGAAGCGGATGCGTCCGGCCGCGAGATCGTCGATCCCGCCGAACCAGTCGAAGACCCGGCCTCGCGCATCGGCATAGAGCGCGTTCATGGTGAAGTCGCGCCGGGCGGCATCGGCCCGCCATTCCTCCGTGTAGGCGATGCGGGCGTGGCGGCCATAAGTCTCCACGTCGATGCGCAAGGTCGTCACCTCGAAGGGTCTCCGCCGGTTGACCGCCGTCACCGTGCCGTGTTTCAGGCCGGTCGCCACGACCTTGATGCCGGCCGCCTCCAGCAGGCGGATGTTGGCCTCGGGCCGGGCCGTGGTGGCGATGTCGATATCGTCGACCGGCCGCCCGGCGAGAGTGTCGCGGACGCAGCCGCCCACGAAGCGGACGACGGCGCCCTCGGCCTGGAGCGCCGCCATGACCTCGCGCGTCGCCCGAGTCCCCATCCAGGCGGGCGGCGCGATCCGTGTCTCGCGCGGGTGCGGCTTGGCGGTCATGGGGCCGCTACTCGAACCGGCCGGGGACGATCTCCCCCTTCTCGTTGGCGTGAGCCGGCACGTATTTGCTTCCCGGCGGCGCGCTTTCGAAGGCGCCGAGGAAGAATAGCGCCAGGGCCGACATCACCAGCCCGCTCGCCAACAGGACGAAGATCGGCGTATCGCGCCAGGTCCGTCCCCGGGCCTCGGCCCGGCCCCGCGCCCGGAGATAGAGCAACCAGATCAGGAGCGGCAGCGCGATCAGCAGCAGGTGAAGGAGAATCCGGCCCATCTCGCCATCGCCTCAAAGCAGGTCGTGGGTCCGGCGGTAGAGATTCATCAACATCCCCGCCGTGGCGCCCCAGATGTAGAACTCGCCGTAGGGCATGGCGAAATAGCGCCGCTCCCGCCCGTTGTGGACGCGCTGGTGGCGCTGGTGGTTCGCCGGATCGAAGATGAACTCGAGCGGCACCTCGAAAGCCTCCGCCACCTCGAAGGCATCGAGCTTCAGGGTGAAGCCGGAGCGCACGAAGCCGACCACGGGCGTGATATGGAAGCCGGTGCCGGTCTCGTAGCCGTCGAGATAGCCGGCGACCTCGACATAGTCGCGGCGGAGGCCGATCTCCTCCTCGGTTTCGCGCAACGCCGTGTCGACCGGACCCCGGTCATGCTCCTCGACCCGCCCGCCGGGGAAACTCACCTGCCCCGCGTGGTGATTCAGATGGTTGGTCCGCTGGGTCAGCAACACGGTCAGGCCGCCCTCGCGCTCGACCAGCGGGACCAGGACTGCGGCGGGGCGCAGCACGCTCGCCTCGTCGCGCCAGTCCCAGATCTCGGCGTTCAGGTCGCGGTCGCCGGTCGTCGCCTGCTGGGTCGGGGCATGGGCCAGGACGCGACTCTCGATCCGCCGCCTGGCCATCGAATCACTCACCACGGGCTAGTCGTCCTCCAACTCGGCCATCGGCGCCAAGGGGAAGAAGACGCCGGCGCTCCAGACGCCGAGGTACGGTTCGCCCGCGACCTCGGCCTCGACCCCGAGTTCGACCAGATCGTAGAACACCGCGCGCGCGATCAGCGCCTCCAAGCGGTCGCGGACGTGAACATAGGGCGCCGGCTGGTCCCCGGCTCCGGTCCGCTCGATCCGGATGGAGTGGTCGGGGCCCGCCATCACCTCGTCGCCGACGTTCGTGCGGAAGACCAGGATCTGCTCCTCGCCGGTGTCGTGCACCGTCATCTCGACCGCGACGAAGGGAGCATCGTCGACCTGGATCGCCAGTTTCTCGACCGGCGTCACCAAATAGTGAACCCCGTCGGCGTCTTGGCGAAGGATGGTCGAGAAGAGCCGCACCATGCGCTGGCGGTTGATGGGCCGGCCCTCGTGGTACCAAGTGCCGTCGCGGGCGATCCGCATCTCGATTTCGCCACAATTGTCGGGATTCCATAGGCCGACCGGCGGCAGCTCGGCGGCTTCGATCCGGCGGGCGATGGCGTCTGGATCGGGCGTGGTGGAATTGCGCGGCGTGGCGTTCACGAATGGACCTTCGAGGCTCATGAATTCTGGTCACCGGCTCGCTGAGACGATACCCTCGCCGGGCGCTCGTCGCGCGCGCCTGATGGAAATATAGACTATCATCGCGCCCATGCAGCTCACACCCCCAAGTAACGAAGATTTGGCGGCGGAAATCGCCGCCGTCGGCACGCGCCTGGCCGAAGTCCGCCGCGCCATCGGCAAGGTGATTTTCGGCCAGGAAGAGGTCGTCGAACAGACCCTCATCAGCATCCTGGCGGGTGGTCACGCCCTGCTGATCGGCGTGCCGGGCCTCGCCAAAACCCGCCTGGTGGAGACCCTCGGCGTGGTCCTCGGGCTGGACGAGAAACGCGTCCAGTTCACACCCGACCTGATGCCCGCCGACATCCTCGGCTCCGAGGTGCTGGAAGAGAGCGAGATGGGCCAACGCGCCTTCCGCTTTATCCCCGGCCCGGTGTTCTGTCAGCTTTTGATGGCGGACGAGATCAACCGCGCTAGTCCCCGCACCCAGTCGGCGCTGCTGCAGGCGATGCAGGAGCATGCGATCTCCGTCGCCGGCGTCCGTCATGCGCTGCCCGAGCCGTTTCATGTCGTGGCGACGCAGAACCCCTTGGAGCAGGAGGGGACCTATCCCCTGCCGGAAGCGCAGCTCGACCGGTTCCTGATGCAGATCGACGTCGACTATCCGGATCTGGAGGCCGAGCGGCGCATGCTGATCGAGACCACGGGCGTGGCCGAGCCCCAGGTCGCGCCGGTGTTGAACGCCGGGGAACTGATGGCGGCGCAACGCCTGGTCCGCCGCATTCCCGTCGGCGAAAGCGTGGTCGAAGCGATTTTGAGCCTGGTGCGCTCCGGCCGGCCGGACGCGGGCGCGGATGCGGAGACCGGCCGTCAGCTCGCCTGGGGTCCCGGGCCCCGGGCCAGCCAGGCGCTGATGCTGGCGGGCCGCGCGCGCGCGTTGATCGATGGCCGCTTCGCGCCCTCCATCGACGACGTGGTGGCGCTCGCGCCGCCGGTGCTGCGCCACCGCATGGCGCTCAGTTTCGTGGCCCGCGCCGAAGGCGTCCGTCTCTCCGACGTGGTCTCGCGCCTCGCCGCGCCGCACGGGTGACGGCCGGCGATGGCGGATGCCGCCCAGGTTCGGGGAGGTGACCTCCGGCAACGGGCGGAGCAGCTCGCCCAGCCGCTCCCGCCCCTGCTGGTCGCCGCTCACCGGATCGCGAACACCGTGGCGCAGGGCGTGCACGGCCGCCGCCGGGTCGGCGCCGGGGAGAATTTCTGGCAATTCCGCCGCTACCAGCCGGGCGATGCCGCGCAGCAGATCGATTGGCGCCAGTCCGCCAAGAGCCAGAAGGCCTTTGTCCGCGAGAACGAGTGGGAGGCGGCGCAGAGCGTCTGGCTCTGGCGCGATGCCTCGGCCTCGATGGACTACCGGTCGGCCGAAGGTCCGACCAGCAAGCGGGAACGGGCGGATCTGCTGCTGCTGGCCCTGGCGGCGCTGTTGATCCGGGGCGGGGAGCGGGTGGCCCTGCTGGGGACCGGCGCCCGGCCGCGGACGGGCCGCGTCGCGCTCGGCCGTCTCGCCGAAGCCGTTCTGGCGGAGGATCGGCGCATGGCCGGATGGGACGCCAGCTTGCCGTCGCACGTGCCATTGCCGGGCCATGCACAGCTGGTGGTGATCGGTGATCTGCTCTCGCCGCTCGACGAGCTCGAACCGTTGATCAAGAGCTATGCCGGCGCCGGCGTCTTTGGCCATCTGCTGCAGGTGGTCGACCCGGCGGAGGAGGATCTGCCGTTCCAGGGCCGGGTGCGCTTCGAGGGGCCGGAGGCCGAGGGCGGCCTGACCGTCGGCCGGGTCGAGGCGCTTCGGGCCGACTATCTGGCGCTTCTGGAGGATCGCCGGCGGCGTCTCACCACGCTCGTCCATCACATCGGTTGGACCATCACCCAGCACCGCACCGACCGGCCCCCGGAATTGGCGCTGCTGGCCCTGCATCAGGCGATCTCGGGCGCCTTCGGACGGGTGTCGTCGTGACGCTCGGCCCGCTCGCGTTCCTCAACCCCTGGATGCTGCTGGCGCTGCTGGCCTTGCCGGTGATCTTCTGGCTCTTGCGGGTGACGCCGCCGAGCCCCCGGCGGGAGACCTTTCCCCCCGTCCGACTGCTGATGAATTTGGCGCCGACGGAGGAGACGCCGGCGGCGACACCGCCCTGGCTCTTGCTGCTGCGCCTGCTGCTGGCCGCCCTGGTGATACTGGCGCTGGCGCATCCGACGCTCGATCCGGGTGCCGAGTTCGAGACCGACGGACCCTTGCTGATCGTGATCGACGACGGCTGGGCGGCGGCGGACGATTGGGAGCGGCGGCTCGGCGCGATGGACGAGCTACTGGTCCGCGCCGGGCGGGCCGCCAAGCCGGTGATGATCCTGCCGACTGCGCCCGAGGCCGGCGACGGCCTGGCGGGACCGCCCGACCAGCTGACGGCGGCCGAGGCCCGCGCCCGCGCCCGTGCCTTCCGGCCGAAGCCCTGGGACGTCGACCGGGAGGCGGCCCTCGAACGCTTGAGTTCGTTTTCGGCGGACGAAAAGCTCGATGTCGTCTGGCTCGCCGACGGCATCGACGATGGTCACGCCGCGCGGCTGGGCGGGCGGCTGGCGAGCCTCGGCGCGTTGCGGGTGATGGCGCCCGAGGTGGTTCGGGCCAAGGCGCTGGGGGCGCCGGATTCGGTCGCGGGCGGCATCACGCTGACCGTCCGTCGGGTTGCCGACGAGGCGCCGGAAACGGCGCGGATCCTCGCGCTGGCCGAGGGCGGGCGGATCGTGGGCGCCCAGAACGCCGATTTCGAGTCGGGGGCGGACGTGGCCCAGGCTCATCTCCACCTGCCGAACGAGCTGCGCAACCGGGTCGACCGGCTGGCGATCGAAGGCGAGGATTCCGCCGCCGCCGTGATTTTACTGGACGAGCGCTGGCGGCGGCGGCCGATCGGCATCGATTCCGGTGTCGCGGCGCGCGAGCGTTCGCAGCCGCTGCTGTCCAACATCTATTACCTTGGCCGCGCCCTGACGCCCTTCGCCGAGATCGAGGAAGGCCCGCTCGCCGAGTTGCTCGCCCGCCCTCTGGCGATGATCGTGCTGGCCGACGTCGGCAGCGTGGAGGGGGGCGACGGCGAGGCGGTCGACCAGTGGGTCGACGCCGGCGGCATGCTGGTGCGCTTCGCCGGCCCGCGCCTGGCGCGGAACGCGGATGCCCTGTTGCCGGTGCGGCTGAGGGGCGGCGGCCGGGCGCTGGGTGGCGCGCTCACCTGGAGCCAGCCGGCCCGTCTCGCCCCCTTCGACGACGAGAGTCCGTTCCACGGCTTGGCGATTCCCGACGACGTGCGCGTCAACCGCCAGGTGCTGGCGGAACCCTCGCTGGAGCTCGACGGCAAGACCTGGGCCCGCCTCGCCGACGGCACGCCGCTGGTGACGGCCGAGCGTCGCGGCGAGGGTTGGCTGGTGCTGTTCCACACCACCGCGAACACCAACTGGTCGAACCTGCCGATCTCCGGTCTTTTCGTCGAAATGATGCGCCGCCTGCTGGCCTTGAGCCGGGGCGTGGCGGGCGTGGCGGGTGACCGGCTCCTGCCGCCGCTCGCGAACCTGGACGGCTGGGGCCGGCTCGAGGGCCCGGCGAGCGCGGCCGTGGCGATTCCGGCCGACGAGATCGACAAGACGACCGTCGGCCCACGCCACCCGCCCGGCTACTATGGCAGCGAGGAGAGCCGCCGGGGCCTCAACCTGACACGCGGCGCGGAAGCGCTCGCGGCCTTGCCGCCGCCGCCGGTGGGCGCCCGCCTCACCGGCTTCACCCGGGCGGTGGAAACCGACCTGAAGCCCTGGCTACTGCTGGCGGCCCTGGTTCTGGGGCTGATCGACGTCGTCGCGGCGTTGGCGCTCAGGGGGGCGCTGCCGCGCGCCCTCGCCGCCCGTGCCGCCGTTTCGCTGCTGGCTTTGTTCGTGGGGCTGTCGGTGCCGGACCTTGCCCGGGCCCAGGATATCTCGGAGGCGGACAAACGCGCCATCGAGGCGACGGCGGAGACCCGCCTCGCCCATGTGCTGACCGGCGACCGGGAGGTCGATGCGCTCGCTCTGGCCGGTCTCGACGGACTTTCCCAGGTGTTGAGGCAGCGGACCTCGATCGAGGCCGAGGCGCCGTTCTCGGTCGATGTGGAGAAGGACGAATTGGCCTTCTTCTCCCTGCTGTACTGGCCGATCACGCCCGATCAGAAGCCGCTCTCGGACGAGGCGGCCAGGCGATTGAACAGGTTCATGAAGGCGGGCGGCACGATCCTGTTCGACACCCGCGACGCGCAGCTGGCGCTGCCTTCCCTCGGGCGGCGTGGCGGCGGCGCCGGCGGCCCGTTGAGGCGCCTGCTGCGCCGGCTCGACGTGCCCCCCCTGGTGCCGGTGCCCGAGGAACACGTGCTGACCAAGGCCTTCTACCTGATGCAGAGCTTTCCGGGCCGCTATGCGGGCCGTCGTCTCTGGGTCGAGCTGCCGCCGGGCGGTGTCAACGACGGCGTCGCCTCGGTCATCATCGGCGGCAACGACTGGGCCGCCGCGTGGGCCGTCGACGGCCAGGGCCGGCACCTGGCCGCCGTGGTCCCCGGCGGCGTCCGGCAGCGAGAGCTGGCCTATCGCTTCGGCGTCAACCTGGTGATGTACACGCTCACCGGCAACTACAAGGCCGATCAGGTTCATGTGCCGGCAATCCTGGAGCGGCTCGGCCAATGACGGGTGGGGTCGCCAGCATCGAGTTTGCGCCGCTGCTCGCCTGGTCGTGGCTGGCGGGCCTGGCGGGAATCGGCGCCGCGCTGCTGCTCTTTGCCTTCCTCCGCCGCCTGCCGGGCGTGGTGATCCGGGCCCTGGCGCTGTCGGCTGGGCTGCTGGCGCTCGCCAATCCCAGTCTGCTGGAGGAGGAACGCGAGCCCCTGGCGGACGTGGCCGTGCTGGTGGTCGACGATTCGCCGAGCCAGGGGATCGGTGACCGCGCGGCCCGGGCCGAGGCGGCCGTCGGCGAGATCGAGGCGCGGCTCGCGCGGCTCGAGAATTTGGAGCACCGCGTCGTCGCCACCAGCGCCAGCCGGGCCGATCTCGGCGAAGGCACGCGGGTGCTGCGCGCGATCGAACGGGCGCTTGGCGACGTGCCGCGCGATCGCGTCGCCGGCGTTATCGTCATCTCCGACGGACAGACGCACGAGCGGGAGGAGCGGCTCGCCACCTTCGATGCGGGCGGCCCCGTGCACCTGCTGCTGACCGGCGATAGGGACGAACGCGATCGCCGCCTGGTGATCGAGAATGCGCCGCGCTATGGCTTGGTCGACGCCGACCTCTATCTCAATTATCGGGTGGAGGACCAGGGAGGCGACGCCGATCGGCCCGCCGACGTCCGGGTCCGTATCGACGGCGGCGCGCCCACGAGCCTGACCGTGCCGATCGGCCGCACCCGGGCGCTGCCCTTTAAGTTGACCCACAGCGGCGAAACCCTGATCGAGATCGAGGTCGCCCCGGTCGAGGGGGAGTTGAGCGAGCGCAACAACCGTACGGTGGTCTCGATCAGCGGTGTGCGCGACCGGCTTCGCGTGCTCTTGGTTTCGGGCGAGCCGCATGCTGGCGAGCGGACCTGGCGCAACATCTTGAAGTCCGATCCGTCGGTCGACCTTGTACATTTCACCATCCTGCGCCCACCGGAGAAGCAGGACGGCACGCCCATCCGTGAATTGTCGCTGATCAGCTTTCCGACGCGCGAGCTGTTCCAGACCAAGCTCGGCGAGTTCGACCTGATCATCTTCGACCGTTACCGCCGCCGGGGCGTGCTGCCGGACATCTATCTGCGGAACGTCGCCGACTATGTGACCGAGGGCGGCGCGGTCCTCGTCGCCGCCGGGCCGGCCTTCGCCACGCCCTTAAGCCTGCATCGCACCTCCCTCGAACGGATACTGCCGAGCCGGCCGACGGGACGCTTGCGGACCGAGGGTTTCCGCCCGCGCTTGAGCGCCCAGGGCCGCCGTCATCCGGTGACCGCCGATCTCGCCGGCGGCGAGGGCGAGACGCCGACTTGGGGACGCTGGTTCCGCATGGTCGACGTCGAGGCCGAGACCGGACAGGTGCTGATGCGAGGTATCGCCGAGCGTCCGCTCTTGATCCTGAACCGGGTCGGCGAGGGCCGGGTGGCGCAGCTGTTGTCGGACCACGTCTGGCTCTGGGCCCGGGGCTTCGAGGGCGGCGGGCCGCAGGCGGAAATGCTGCGCCGGGTGGCGCACTGGTTGATGAAGGAGCCGGACCTGGAGGAGGAGGACCTCCGCGCCCGGGTCGTCGGCGGGCGGATGACCATTCTTCGCCGGAGCCTCGGTGAAATGCCCGCCGAGGTGGCGGTGACGACGCCCTCGGGCGAGCGGCGGACCGTCACCCTGGCACCGGATGCGAACGGCCTGGCGCGCGCGAGCCTCGAGGTCGACGAGCCGGGCCTCTATCGCCTGAGTGATGGCCTGCGCGCCGCCGTGGCCGCCGTCGGCGACCTCAACCCCAAGGAATATGCCGACCTCCGCGCAACGCCCGCGCGCCTGCGGCCCGTGATCGAGCGAAGCGGCGGCGGCATTGCCTGGACAATCGACGGATCGCCCTCGTTCCGCCGCACCGCGCCGGACCGTGACGCGGCGGGTCGGGGGTGGTTCGGCCTTCGGGCCAACGGCGAATATCGGGTGACCGGCGTCAACCAGATTCCGTTGATGCCGGCGCTGGTGGTGCTGGCCCTGGTCCTCGGCCTGACGGCAATGGCCTGGTATAGGGAAGGACGCTGACGCACCAGCTGGCGGCCCGCGCGTCAGGCGGCGGCTTGGAGCCAGCGGCCGGTCTCCTCGATCGCGGTCTCCGGTTCGGCCACGCCGAGGGAGGCGTCCTCCGCCTTGTCGCGCATAATCGCCAGTTCCCGGGCGTTTTCCTTGAATACCTGGAGCGAGCGGGCCATCGCGACGGTCTCGGTAGGGCAGCGCGAGATCGCGGTCGCCGCCGACCAGATCGACCATGCCCCGGGTCATGACGCGGAGCGGCTGGCTGACGACGCGGTCGAGCAGCAGGACCAATGCCACGACCGGTGCCACCAGCCTGCCGGGCGAGAGCGCGATCTGACGATAGAGGGCGACCGTCAGGCCCTCGTCCAGCGCCTTGTCGTTCCAGGCGACGTCGAGCGTGCCGACCCGCTTGTTCAGTTTGCCGGCACGATAACGGCCTCGCCGACGACGGGCGTCGGCGAGGCCGAAACAAGGAATCCGAAAATCCAGCCGCCCGAGAACATTCCGGCCGAATTGCGGTTGTCGGGCGTTATTCCGCCGCGACGATCTTGATGCGGGTCACGTGTTCCGTGTTAGTGCCCTCGATCCGGAGCAGCTTGGTCGGACCGTCGCGATAGGGCGCGTGGATGGCGCCGATATCATAGAGGTGCACGTCGCCGGGCTTCAGGTGATAGGTGCGGCTGACCACCGCCTCGCCCGGCTTGTCGCCCTCGGGCCGGGTCTTGAGCTCCCAGTCCGTCATCTTGGTCTCGCCCTCGGCCTGGCCGTAGATCGCCCAGGTGGGGCCGTGGTCGTGCGGGAAGCCCTGCTTGGCGCCCTCGTGGGCGTGGCGGCAGATGCAGAAGCCGAGGTCGGGATCCTCGTAGATGATCTCCCGCTCCTTGGTGGCGTGCGCGCCGAGTTGCGTTTTCTGGAACTCATCGTCCATCAGCGCCTTGGCGACATGGTCGCGGATCTTTTCGCGGCCGGCTTGGCCCGGGTCGGCCCGAAGCGCGGCGCGGCAGTCGGCGGCAAACTGTTCGAGGGTATAAGCCATGGTCGTCTCCAACCTCCCGTCATCGTGATGGATCATCGCTCGGTCAGCGTACCACAGCCCGGCCCTTGGGCGGCAAGACGTGATCGCGGGCCCATCGGTTCCGATTGCGAGCCCGGGCGCGGGCGGGCAAGATGGCGGCCACGATCGGTGGTATCCGCGGGGGCATGGGTCATGAGCGGCAATGGGCACTTCAAGGCGGCGCACGCGACGGGTGCCGATTGGCATGCCGTCACGCGCGCCTGTCTGGACCAGCTCTCGCCGCTCCCCGCCGGCGCCAACGTCGGCTTCCTTTATCTGACCGATCTGCTGGTCGACGCGCTCGCCGACATCCTGGAAGAACTTCGCCGGGAAAGCGGGATCGAGTCCTGGGTCGGCAGCACCGGAATCGGCGTCTGCGCCAGCGGGGTCGAATATTTCGATGCTCCGGCGCTGGCCGTGATGGTGGGCGCCCTGCCGGAGGGGGGCTTTGCCGTCTTCGATTCGCGCCGCCACGATCTCCGCCAGTTCGTCGACGGCAACCGGACCTGGCTCGATTCCAATCTCGGCAACTTCGGCGTGGTCCACGCCGACCCGCGCGAGCCGCGACTGGCGGACCTGCTGACCACCCTCGGCGAGGCCAGCTCCAGCTTCCTGGTGGGGGGCCTCACCTCCTCGCGCGGCGCCTTCGGCCAGGTGGCCGACGGGGTGACGGAGGGCGGCGTCTCCGGCCTGCTGATCTCGGGCGGGGTCGCGGTCGCCACCGGCCTCACCCAGGGCTGTTCGCCCATCGGGCCCGCCCGCGAAGTGACGTCGTCCGATCAAAACATCCTGGTCGAACTCGACGGCCGCCCGGCCCTCGAGGTCTTCAAGGAGGATATCGGCGAACTGCTGGCCCGCGACCTCCGCCGGATCGACGGCTACATCTTCGCCGCCGTGCCGGTCCAGGGCAGCGACTGGGGCGACTATATGGTGCGGAACTTGACCGGCATCGACACCCAGCGCCAGCTGGTTGCCATCGCCGAACTGGTGGAGCCGGGTGAACATGTAATCTTCTGCCGGCGCGACAAGGCGGCGGCGGAAAAGGATCTCGCCCGCATGTTGGATGGGCTGAAGGCGCGCCTTCAAGGTCCACCCCGGGGCGCCCTCTATCACACCTGCCTCGCCCGGGGGCCGAACCTCTTCGGCACCGAGTGCGAGGAATTGCGCGCCATTCGAGCCGCGCTGGGCGACGTGCCGCTCGTCGGTTTCTTCGGCAATGGCGAGGTCTCGCACAATCGCCTCTACGCCTATACCGGCGTGCTTTCGCTCTTCACCTGAAGGCCGATCGCCGTGTTAAGCTCCGCCATCCCTGGGCCCTGGACGCCCGGCCAGCCGACGAGGAGATCGCGGGCGTGAGGGAAGGGATGTCGCCACCACCGTTCGAAGTGATCCAGCCGGCCCGGCGGGCCGGGCCCTTCGTCTTCGCCTCGCCCCACAGTGGCGATCACTACCCGCCGGCGTTCGTCGCCACCTCTCCCCTCGCGCCGGCGATGCTCCGGCGCTCCGAGGACGCTTTCGTCGACCGCCTCTTCGCCTCGGCCGCCGCCGCCGGGGCGCCGTTGATCCACGCCCGCTACGCCCGGGTCTTCCTCGACGTCAACCGGGAACCCTACGAGCTCGACCCGGCCATGTTCGAAGAGCCGCTGCCGGCGCACGCCAACACCTCCTCGCTCCGCGTCGCCGGCGGCCTCGGCACAATCGCCCGGGTCGTCGCCGAAGGGGCGGAGGTCTATGGCGCCAAGCTGGCGCTCGCCGAGATCGAGAGCCGGCTGGAACTGATCTATCGGCCCTATCACGAGGCGCTGGCCGGGTTGCTGCGGCGGGCGCGGGAAACCGCGGGCCATGGCTTCCTGATCGACTGCCACTCCATGCCCTCGATCGGCGGGCCCGGCGACGGCGATGGCGGCCGGCGACGCCCCGACATCGTGCTCGGCGACCGATTCGGCACCACGACCTCGGCCGAGTTCGTCGAGTGGGCGCGCCAGGCCTTTCGCGAGGCGGGCTTCGTGGTCGCCCGCAACAACCCCTATGCCGGCGGCTTCACCACACATCACTACGGCCGGCCGGCCGAGGGCCAGCATGCGCTGCAAATCGAGATCAACCGCGCCCTCTACATGGACGAATTGGAGATCGCGCCGAACGACGGCTTCGACGACGTCGCGAACCGTCTGAGCCAGGTCGTCGCCCGCCTCGTCGCCTTCGAGCCAGAACACCGCCTCGCCGCCGAATAGCCAGCCGGGTACTTTCTCCGATTGGCGCGAGCCCTTGGCACGGAAATTGCGCGGTTCCGGGCATGATTGCCCTGGCCCGCACCCTGATCCTCGCCGTCTTTTGTCTCGCCGCGACGCAGTTGCCCGTCCGGGCAGGCACCGCGCCCGGCATCGACCTGTCCGCTCCGCCGCCGCACGCGCTTTGCGGCTTGGCGAGCCGGCGGATCGAGCGGGCGGAGCGCATACCGGCGGGCCTGCTTCGCGCCATCGGCCGGGTCGAGTCGGGTCGCTGGCTGAAGGCGGAGGGGGTCAGCGTTGCCTGGCCCTGGACGGTTTATGCCGAGGGCAAGGGGCGGTATCTGCCGAGCAAGCGATCGGCGAAGCGCGCGATTCTGGCGCTCCGGGCCAAGGGCGTCACCAACATCGACGTCGGCTGCATGCAGATCAACCTCGGCTGGCACGGCGACAAATTCGCCGGCCTGGACGAAGTCCTCGACCCCACCGCGAACACGGCCTATGCCGGTCGCTTCCTGGCGTCGCTCAAGACCGAGACCCGGACCTGGAGCCGGGCCATCGCCCGCTACCACTCCCGCACCCCGCGTTATGCCGAGCCCTACGCCGCCAAGGTCCGCGCCATGTGGTCGAAGGTGAAACGCGAGACGGCCGAGGAACGCCGCCGCCAGACGGCCCGTAAATGGAGCGCCCGCCGCCAGACCCACGCCATCGCCGCCCGCGCCAACGGCCGCGCCCGCCGCCAGGCCCACGCCGTCGCCGCCCGCGCCCGCCGCCAGGCCCACGCCGTCGCCAACCGCGCCAACCGCCCCGCCCGCTGGCGCATCGGGCGTTAGGTCGAACGCCGTCGCTTCCTAGGCGGACGACCAGGTCAATTTATTGGACTGCTCGATTTGCTCTATAATCGTTCTGTATTGCAGCGATATACTCGGTCGATTCTCCAACCGAATTGGAACCGGCGATCGAATTTATACGCCGCGCGATACAAGGACCTTCGATAGCCGGTCGGCGATCGAGCAATCGGAACACGTGGGCGACCAATGACGACTGGCTGCCGTCGATCCCGGCCGTCATGCCCGCCTGACTGAAGTCCTGGCATGGAAACCCCGCCACGACGAGTTCGATGTCCTTGGGCAAGTCCGGCAGATCGCCGATGTCGGCGTGGCAATCGATGCCCTGGAAGCGGCGCGCGAGCATCGCTCGCGCCGGGTCCCAGATTTCGCACGGCATTGTCGTATCGTGGCCTGCCCTGCTCAAGCCAATCTCGAAACCACCAATTCCAGCGAACAAGCCGGCCACATTCATCCGAGCGCTCTCCGCCTCGTCCCCTGGCGACGAGAACGAATCACATCACCAGGGAAGAGAGCATATCCCAGATTAGGAGTTCATGAAATGTTCTTTTACGATCTGCGGGACGTCTTCCAAGAGTCGGAGCCGTGCCGGGCGACATGGTCAGGCGGTGGGACGCGGTCGTCGGGGCGCGCCGGGCGTCAGACGAACGGGTTGGCGTTTGCGGCCCCAGGTGCCGGGGGCGCCTTCCAGGATACCGGCGAGCGGGGTGGCGCAGGCGGCGCAGCGGCCCCGCGCGTCGAGGTTCCAATCGGAAAGTTCATACCAGTCGCGCCCGATCAGCAACGCGCCGCAGCCATGGCAGTAGGTGCTGGCGCCGGTCTTGTCGTGAACGTTGCCGACATAGACGTGGCGGAGCCCGTTGGCCCGGGCGATCTCGCGCGCGCGGAGCAACGTCTCGGGTGGCGTCGGCGGCTTGTCGCGCATGCGGTAGTCGGGGTGAAAGGCGGAGAAATGCAGCGGTACGTCGGGCCCCAGGCTCTCGCGCACCCATGTGGTCATGGCGTCGAACTCAGCGTCGGAATCATTCTCGTCCGGGATGACCAGGGTGGTGATTTCGAGCCAGACGCTGGTCTCGTGGGCGAGATAGACGAGGGTTTCGAGCACCGGGGCCAGGTGGGCGCCGGTCAGCTTGTAATAGAACGCCTCGGTGAAGGCCTTGAGGTCGACGTTGACGGCGTCCATGTGGCGGAAGAACTCGACCCGGGGCTCGGCCGAGATGTAGCCGGCGGTGACCGCGACGTTGCGCACGCCCGCCTCGCGCGCGGCGATCGCGGTGTCGACGGCATACTCCAGGAAGATGACGGGATCGTTGTAGGTGTAGGCGATGGAGCGGCAGCCGAGCTTCTTGGCCGAGCCCGCCAGCATTTCCGGGCTCGCCGCGTCGGCCAGCGTGTCGACCTCGCGCGATTTCGAGATGTCCCAGTTCTGACAGAACTTGCAGGCAAGGTTGCAGCCCGCTGTACCAAAGGACAAGACGGGCGTGCCGGGCAGGAAGTGGTTCAACGGCTTCTTCTCGATCGGATCGACGCAGAAACCGCTCGAGCGGCCGTGGGTGGTGAGCAGGATGCCGTCCGCGTCCGCCTGGCGGACGAAACAGAGCCCCCGCTGGCCGTCGCGCAGCTGGCATTCCCGGGGGCAGAGGTCGCACTGGATGCGGCCGTCGGCGAGACGGTGGAAATATCGTCCGCGATGCGCGTCGGCGGCCGGAGCCGACATGGGACGCCCTCCTTTGATCCTCGCCGTCCAGCATACCACCACTGGCGCCGACTTGGCGGCTAAGATACGTCTTCGACATGGAGGACATTGGAATGACGCCAGCGCCGCCGCGCGCCGCCACCGCCGACGAGGTACCGATCCTCGACATGGGCCCGCTCGTCGCCGGCGACGACGTGGATTCGCTTGCACGCCGCTTGCATTCGGCATGCACGGACATGGCCTTTTTCCATGCCTCGAACCACGGGGTGCCGGAGGCCGTGATCGAGGGCGCCTTCGACGCCTCCCGCCGGTTCTCCTCCGCGCCGGCCGAGGTTCGCGAGGCGGTTTTGAAGGACCGTTTCCATCGCGGTTACCTGCCGCTCGGCACGACCCACTATCCGGGGCGGGGACCCGATCTCAAGGACAGCTTCGATCTCGGCCTCGATCTCGCCCTCGACGATGCGGACGTCGTGGCCGGCCTGCCGCTGCACGGCCCCAACCAGTGGCCGGACCTCAACGGCTTCCGACCGCCGGTCGAGGCCTATTTCGAGGCCGTGCGCGATTTCGGCATGCGTCTCCTCCGCCTCTTCGCCCGGAGCCTCGGCGTCGAGGACGATTTCTTCGCCCGCCACTATGCCAAGCCGACCATCACCATGCGGCTCATCCACTATCCGCCCCAGTCGGCGGCGCTGGCCGAGGATTCCATCGGCGCGCAGGCCCATTCGGACTACGGCCTGGCGACCGTGCTGGCGCAGGACCCGTCTGGGGGACCGGAACTGCAAAAGCCGGACGGCACCTGGATCGCCGCGCCCCATGTGCCGGGCACCTTCGTCGTCAACCTGGGCGACCTGATGGCCCGCTGGACCAACGAGGTCTATCGCTCCAACAAGCACCGGGTGGTCAACCGGCTCGGCCGCGAGCGCTATTCCATCCCCTTCTTCTTCAACCCCGACCACCGCGCGCCCGTCACCCGCATTCCGACCTGCGCCGGCCCCGGCCGCCCGCCCCGCCATGGCACGATCGCGGCCGGCCACTATGTCGCCGACAAGATCCGCGCCAACCAGGGGTTTCGAGATCCCGAAATCGCCGCCGCCGGCCCATGAGTTCGAGCGGCTTTCTGCCCAAGCCCTCCTTGATCGGGGCCGCCCTTTGGATGATGGGGGCGGTGGTCTCGCTCATCCTCATGGCCTTGGCGGGACGCGAGCTGATGGCCGAGATCTCGATCTTCGAGGTGATTTTCTTCCGCAATTCCCTCTGCCTGCTGATCCTGGCCTTCATCGTCTGGCCCCGCCGGCGCGAGGTCCTGCCGACCCGGCGCTGGCGCGGCCATGTCGCGCGCAACGTGGTGCACTTCTGTTCCCAGGCGCTCTGGTTTTACGGTCTCGCATTTCTGCCGCTGGCCGAGGTGATCGCGCTGGAGTTCACCGCGCCGGTGTGGACCGCCGTGCTGGCGGCGCTCTTCATCGCCGAGCGGCTGAATGGCATGCGCGTGGCGGGCGTGGTGCTGGGCTTCGGGGGGATCTGGATCATCCTCCGCCCGGGGATGGAGATCGTCCATCCCGCCTCCCTGGCGGTGCTGCTCTCGGCGATCGGTTTCGCCACCACCTTCGTCGTTACCAAATCGATGACGGCGAGCGAACGGCCGCTTACCATCCTGTTCTATATGAACCTGGTGCAGCTGCCCCTCTCGACCGTGCCGGCGCTTTGGGACTGGGTGACGCCGTCGGTACATCTCTGGCCCTGGGTGGCGGCGGCGGGGCTCGCCGGGCTCGGCACGCACTATTGCATCGCCAGGGCCTTCCAGCTGGCCGACGCCTCCATCGCGGCGCCGATCGATTTCGTCCGCCTGCCGCTCTCGGTCTTGCTCGGCTACCTGCTCTACGCCGAGCCGCTGGACCCCTTCGTCGCCATCGGCGCGGTGGCGATCATCGCCGGCAACGTCCTCAATATTCGCGGCCGGCCGAAGGCGGGGAGGTGAGCGCGCCGGGAGAGCCAGCCCGCGGATGCCGAAGCAACTCCAGCCGCCGAGGTCCTTCTCCGATCGTATTCCGCGTCGATTACACTTCGCCGACAGCCCTCCGCGCGGGTCGGCTACTCATACCGACCTGCGTTGAGTGCAACTCATCGCGGGTCGGCAAGCGCGACCGAGCGCCCGAGCTTATGCGAGGAAAAGCCCGCGTGGCGTCTGAACGCCAGACAATCCGCAATGAGTCCTTCTCATTGCGGATTGGTATCAGTCGCTTCCTTCAGATATGCGATGATGTCCCGCCGTTGTGTCTGCTTTTTCAAGCCGGAGAAGGCCATCTTGGTTCCCGGGATGAATTGCCTTGGCTTGGTCAGGTACTGGTCCAACGTCGCTTCGTTCCAAGTGACGCCGGATTGCTTCATCGAGCTGGAATACTTGAAGCCCTCCGAGGTTCCCGCCCGGCGACCAAACAGGCCGTGCAAGTTGGGCCCGATCTTTTTCTTCCCCCCTGCTGCAAGCGTGTGACATGCCTTGCACTTCTTGAAGACCTTCGCTCCTTTCGCCGGGTCGCCGGCGACCGCGGTTGGGGCGGCGGGCGCAACCGGGGTGGCCGTCGCGGCCGTCGTGGCCGGCGCGGAGAACACTTCCCCAAAGAGCTTGATCATCGCCGCCCACGATCGTCTGTCGGCGGTCTCGTTGTAAGCCAAATTCTCGATGCCATATTCACCCGCCCCCGGGTTGGTGAAGCCGTGGCGGGTGCCGGAGTAGATCGTCATCTCCCAGTCCGCGCCGATGCGGTCGAGCGCGGCCTGGAACGCGGTGATGCGATCGGCGGGAATGAATTTGTCGTCGCGCCCATGGGCTACCAGCACGCGCGGCTTGATCGTCTCGACGTTCTCCGGCGCCGGCGGAAGCGAGCCGTGGAAGCTGACCACCGCTTTCACATCCGAGCCGCCATAAGCCATCTGCATCACCGTGGCGCCGCCGAAGCAATAGCCGATGGCGGCGACCCTGCCCTTGTCGACTTGGTTCCGCGATTGCAGCACGTCGAGGCCAAGCTCCGCGCGGCGCTTCCAAAGACCGATGTTCGATGTGATCTGCTTCATCCACTCGCCGGACTGCTTGCCATGCGTCGTCACCTATTTGTCGCCGTACATGTCCAGGGCGAAAGCGACGTAACCCTCCTTGGCCAGTTGCATGGCGCGGCCCTTGGCGTGGTCGTTGAGGCCCCACCATTCGTGGATCACCAAAACGCCGGGTCGCGGACCCTGGATGGCGTCATCCCAAGCCAGCACGCCGGTCAGCCCGACATCACCGTCCTTGTATGCGATCGTCTTTGTCTGGATCTCCGCGCCAGCTTGCGTGGCGGTGAAGATTCCGATCGCCGTGGCCAAGCCAAGGCCCCAGCCGTTCAATCCATGCATTCCGATCAATCTCCAAATAGCCGCCGCGGACAGCGGCCACCTTATGATCGCTGTCAGCTAGTGTCCCGAATCGGAAGTTCGTAGCATTAGCGGCAGGCGTGGATCGAACTTCCGATTCGATAAGGACACTAGCCGATTCAAGAATTTAGTGTGGTTTATGAGTTTGAAGTTCCTCACGGCGCCTGCCCCAAATAATGGGAGGAACTTCAAATCCACCACGCTAGGCATCGTCAAGCGTCCCGAGGGCGCAATGGGCTCCCAGCTCTTTCCCCGCCGCTGGATCGTCGCGCACACGTGGGCATGGCTCTACCTCGCCAGTATTCAGCGGCTCACGCGAAGGCTCGCAAGGGCTTGAAAAAACTCGGTTCATTTCAAGTCGGACTCTCAGGCCGCCCAGGCGCTCCGTAGCGCCGGGCGGGCCTGGAGCCGTTCGATATAGCTCGCCACGTTCGGCTTGTCGGAGACGTCGCCGCCCAGGCGATTGGCCACGATGCAGGCATGCCCGGTCATGATGTCGGCGCCGGAGAAGTCGCCGGCGAGGTACTCACGCCCCTCCAGGCGCTGATCCACCGCGCCCAACATCCGGGTCACCAGCTTGATCGCCCGGTCGGCGTTCACCTGATTTCGCCGCTCCTCCGGCAACAGGATGGTTTCCACCACGATGGTGTTCACGGGTGGCATGATCATGCCCTCGGCGTAATGCAGCCATTGGAGATACGGGGCGAAGTCAGCCGAATCGACCGTCAGCGCCAGGCGGCCGTCTCCGTATTTGGCCAGCAGGTACTGCACGATCGCGCCCGATTCGAAGATCGTCACCCCGCCGTCCTCCAACGCCGGCACCCGGCCCATGGGGTGGACGCGGAGATAGTCGGGCCCGCGCATCGCCGGATCGCCGAGCTTGAAGCGCTCGATTTCGTAATCGAGGCCCAGCTCCTCCGAAAGCCAGACAATGCGGACCGAGCGCGTGTTGGGCGCGTGGTAGATCTTCATGACGATGTCCCTCCCCACTCTTGGCCCGACCGGTCCCGGGCGAGGCCGGACGCGGCGTGTCGCGAGGGGGATATAGCGGGCCAGGCGCGTGGCGTCGAGCGGTGGCTTGTATGGCGCTCGGGCGCCACGCGGGCCAGCGGGTTCGCCGCCGCTCGGTATCAGGCGGCGATCCCGTAGACGCCGCGCAGGCCGGGGACCGGCCTCAGCTCGTCCGAGATACCCAGCACGGTTTCCGAGGCGCCCAGAAACAGGCAGCCGTCCGGAGCCAGCGCGCGGCGTATCTTGTCCAGCACCAGGGATTTGGTGGGTGGGTCGAAATAGATCAATACGTTGCGACAGAAGATGATGTCGAAGGTGCCGAGGGAGGCAAAGCTGTCCAGCAGATTGAAGGATCGGTAGCTGACCATGGCACGCAAGGCGCCGTCGATCTGCCAATGCTCGCTCACCTGCTTGAAATTCTTCATCAAAGCGTTGATCGGCAGGCCGCGCTGAACCTCGAACTGGGTGTAGAGGCCGGCCCTGGCCTTCTCCAGTACATCGTTCGAGATGTCGGTACCGACATCTCGATCCGCCAGCCGGCGAAGCGGGCCGGCATGTCGCGCAAGATCATCGCGATCGAATAGGCCTCCTGGCCGGTGGAGCAGGCCGCGCTCCAGACCCTGAGCCGCCGCTCCGGCCGGCTCTCGGCAAGTCGCGGAAGAACTTCCTTCTCCAAGGTCTCGAAGGGGCGCATGTCGCGGAAGAAGAAGGATTCGTTCGTCGTCATCGCTTCCGTTACCGCATCGACCATCGCCTTGCGCGGCTGAGCGCGGATCGCGGCGACCAACTCGTCCAGGCTTTCGAAGCCGAATCGGCGCGCGACCGGGGTCAGGCGGCTTTCCAGCAGGTAGAGCTTGTCCTCGGTCAACGCCAGGCCCGATTCTTTCTTCAGAAGTTGGGCCAGTAGGTCGAAATCGGGCGACTTCATAGGAGTCTCCCCGAGGCGATACGGACCGCCAAGTCCGCGATCTCCTGAATCGGCGCGACCGCGCTGCAGAGGCCGCCCGTCGCGACCGCCCCCGGCATGCCCCAGACGACGCTGGTCGCCTCGTCCTGGGCGACTATGGTGGCGCCCTTCTTGACGAGAGCCTGGCCGCCGGCGACGCCGTCGTGACCCATGCCGGTGAGCACGATTGCCAGCACCCTGGAACCGTGGCTTTCGGCGAGGGAACGGTAAAGCTGATCGACGGAGGGTCGGCAGAAGTTCTCCGGCGGGTCGTCGTTGATCCGCACCACCGGCCGTCCGCCGCTGGTGCCGACCGTCATGTGCCGGCCGCCGGGCGCGATGATGGCCTTGCCGCGTTCCAGCGCCATGCCATCCTCGCCCTCGCGGCAAGGCCAGCCGGCCCGCCGCTCGATGTGCTGCGCCAGCATGGCGGTGAAGGTCTCGGGCATGTGCTGCGTAATCACGACCGGCAGGTCGAGTTTCCCCCGCAAGGCGGCGAGGACGGTCATCAGAGCCTGCGGACCGCCGGTGGACGAGCCGATCGCGATGACTTCGGGCGTCATCACCGCTTGTTTCCTGAGCAGGATTGGTGCCTTGCCATAGAGTTTGCCCTCGGGCCGGGCTCGGACTTCGCTCCGGGGGTCGATGCCGCTGACCGCCCGGGCATCGCCCCGGGGCCTGGATTTTCTCGAACGGCCGAGCGCCAGGACCTTCTCCACCAGCTCCTGGCGGAAGCCCGCCTCGCCATGCAGCTTCTCGCGCGAGGAGGGTTTGGCGATATAGTCCGCGGCACCGATGGAGAGCGCGCGCAGACTGAGATCGGCGTTGCGCTGGGTGAGAGTCGACGACATCACCACTTTGATGTCGCGGTCGACGGCGAGGATTTCGGGAAGCGCCGTCATCCCGTCCATGCGCGGCATCTCGACGTCGAGGATGACGACGTCCGGCCGCTTGTCTCGGGCCATGACAATGGCCTGGGCGCCGTCGCCTACGGAACCGACGACTCGAACCGCCGGATTTTCCTCCAGCCAACGCCGGGTCATGCCGCGAATAACGGCGGAATCGTCGACGATCAACACGGTGACGTCGCCGCCGTCCGCCGCGTCGGACGGCGGACTTGTACAGCTGGCAATGGGCACTAGAGCAATCCTACCTGTGCGAACTTGGTTTCGATGATGTCCCGGTCGAAGGGCTTCATGATATATTCGTCCGCCCCGGCGGCGATCGCCCGTTGGATGCTGCTCATGTCGTTCTCGGTGGTGCAGAACACCACCACGACCTCACGCCCGCTTTCGCTGTCGCGCAGCGCCTGAAGGAATTCGATCCCGTCCATCACCGGCATGTTCCAGTCGAGCAGGATGGCGTCGGGCATCCGCTCCCGGCAGGAATCGAGCGCCGCGGCGCCGTTTTCCGCTTCGGTGATCTCGAACTCCAGCTCTTCCAGGATGCCTCGGGCGACCATGCGTATGACCTTGGAATCGTCGACGATGAGGCAGGATTTCATGATTTCCTCCCGGATTGGCTGTCGCGTGCCCCGGACGTGGCCGTCGGACCTGGTTCAGGCTGCTTGGGCATGGCCGAATTCGAGCAGGCGATCGACATCCAGGACCACCAACAGGCGCCCTTCCAGGCGATACACGCCGCTGGCAACCTCCCGCCAGCAGGAGTCGAGCGTCGGCGGGTTGTGCTCGAAGGCCTCGGCGTCGACGCTCAGGACCTCGCCGACCTCGTCGATCAACAGGCTGTAGGGTTCGCCCCGGTGCTCGACGACGATGCCCATCGACGTCTCCCGGTTTGCCGGCGTCATGGCGAGCCGGACCCGCAGATCGATGGCGGTGACGATGCGGCCGCGCAGGTTGAGCGCGCCCGCCACCTCCGGCGGCGCCAAGGGGACGCTGGTCAGGGCGTGCGGACTCAGGATGTCGTGGACCGAGAGCACGGGCACGCCGAACAGCTGGCCGCCGAGCGTGGCGGTAACGAATTCGCGGGGGCCGTCGTGGCCACCATTGACGTGAGTGGTATCGGTCATGCCGCACCTCCATTCATTGCGATGGTCTGTGAGAGGGAATCGAGCAGGGCATCACGGTCGAACTTGGCGACATAGTCGTTGAAGCCAGCCTCGCGGCCGCGCTGGAAGTCCGACGGACTGGCGTGCGAGGAGAGCGCCAGGATCGGCGTCTCCTGCCACAGGCCATCCCGCTTCACTTCCTCGGCGAAATCGAAGCCGTCCATGCCGGGCATCTCGATGTCGGAGATGATGACATCGAAGCTCTCCCCATGTTCGCGCAGCTCGAGCGCCTGGCCGGCATCCTCCACCGAAGTCACCGTATAGCCGGCGACCTGCAGCAAGGGTGTCAGCATGTTGCGGAAGAAGGGGCTGTCGTCGACCAAGAGGACATGGCGTTCACCGCTCTTCTGGCCGAAGGACTGGTCGCCGTGCCGTTTGAACCAGTTGTCGCTGGCCTGCTCCAGGAAGTGGGCGACGTCGAGGATCTCGGTCGCATTGCCGTCGATGACGGCGCTACCCATGAAACCGGCCCGGTCGGAGCCGAGCTCGATGTTCAAGCGGTCCTCGACGATGTCGATGATCTCGTCGACCACCAACCCCATGGAATAGTCGTTGTCGGAGAAGACCAGGATGGATTGACGCCCCGTCGCGGCCAGTTCGTATCCGGCATTCAGGGTGACGAGCGGCATCAGCTGGCCGCGGTACTGCACCACCAACCGGCCGTTCGCGCTTTCGATGCTGTCACGCTCGATCTCCTCGAGCCTGGCCACCAGCGACAACGGCACCGCCTTCGGCTCGTCGCCGCCGACGCGGAAGACCAGGAACGACATGGCATCGTCGGTCCGCCGGCTGGAGGTCTCGACCTGGGTTTCCGCCTCGCCCTCGCGGACGGCGGAATCGGTGGTCTCCGCGGAGATGCCGTTGGGATCGAGAATCATGATCACGCTGCCGTCGCCCAGGATCGTGTTGCCGGAGAACATGGAGATGTCGCGCAGCAGGGGCGCCACCGGTTTCACCACGATCTCCTCGGCGTCGAAGACCTGGTCGACGACGATGCCGAAGGTATAGGCGCCGACCTGGGTGACGACGATGTAGGCCTCGCTCTCGACATCGATCGATTCCCTGTCATCGCCTTCGGCTCTCGGGAGTTTGAGGCAGTCGCCGAGGTCGACCAGCGGCAGCAAGCGGTTGCGAAGACGGAGCACCGCCGCGTCGTTGATCATCTCCAGCTGGTTCTCGCTGTGCTTGGAGGCGCGGACCAGTTCGACCACCGAGAGCTGTGGGATGGCGAAGCGCTCGCTCCGGCATTCGACGATAAGGGCCGAGACGATCGCGAGCGTCAGCGGAATCTTGATGGTGAAGGTCGTGCCCTTGCCCCGCTGGGAGCGGAGATCGATGGTGCCGCCGATCTTCTCGATGTTGGTGCGCACGACGTCCATGCCGACGCCGCGCCCCGAGACGCTGGTGACGGTCTGGGCGGTGGAAAAGCCGGCCTTGAAGATGAACTGCATGATCTGCTGGTCGGTCATGCCCTCGCATTCGCCCGTCGACGCGAGTTCCTTCTCGATAATCTTGGACTTCAGCTTCTCGACGTCGAGCCCGGCGCCGTCGTCGCTGATCTCGATGAGAATGTGTCCGCCTTCGTGATAGGCGTTGAGTGAGATATGGCCGGTCTCCGGTTTGCCGGCGGCGCGGCGCTCAGCGCCGCCCTCCAAACCGTGGTCGACGGAGTTCCGAACCATGTGGGTGAGCGGATCCTTGATCAGCTCCAGAACCTGGCGGTCCAGTTCGGTCTCGGAGCCGATCATCCGCAGATCGATCTTCTTGCCGAGCTCGTGCCCGAGGTCGCGGATGATCCGGGGCAGCTGCGCCCAGGCGTTGCCGATCGGCTGCATCCGCGTCTTCATGACGCCTTCCTGCAGCTCGGTCGTGACGTGGCTCAGGCGCTGCAGCGGCACCTTGAACTCGCTGTCGGTCTGGGTGCGGACCATCTGCAGCAGCTGGTTGCGGGTCAGCACCAGCTCGCTGACCATGGTCATCAGGGTTTCGAGCTGATCGACGTTGACGCGAATCGACTGGTTGGCGACGGAAGATCCGCCGTTCGTCGCCGAGGCCGGCTCGCTTTCCACATTCGCCCCCGCTTCCGGAGCCGCCTCGGCCACGGGCTCGCTGGTTGGAGCACTCGCCGCCGGGGTCTCCGGACCCTCCGTTTCCTGGAAGATGCGCTCCAGTTCATCGAGGCCGACTTCGCCCGCCTTGAGGTTGCGGTCGAGGCTCGGATCGATGCCGTCGTCAACCGGAGTCGGCGCGGGCTCCTCGACCGCGGGCGGCACGTCCGGCGCGGGGACCTCGACACCCTCGGCCATCGCGTCGAGCAGTTCGATCAGCTCGCCATCGTTACCTTCCGGCTCGCTTTCCGTCGCTTCGAGCGCGCCCAGGATATCCTTGATCCGGTCGAGTGAGGCCAGGATCAAAGAGACGCCCGCGGGCGTTACCGTCAGGTCGCCGTCACGGATCTTGCCGAGGACGTTTCCGCGGAATGCGCCACCGCTTCCAGCCTCGGCAGTCCGAGGAAGCCGCAAGTGCCCTTGATGGTGTGCACGAGGCGGAAGATATTGTCGACCAGACCCGGATGGTTCGGATTCTGCTCCAATTTCACGACCTCGGCATCAAGGGTCGAGAGACTCTCGCTGGTCTCGGTCAAAAACTCGTTGAGAAGGTCGTCCATGTCGCCCACCTGAAGTTCTGGGGATGACTCCGCCGGATTGGCGATGCGTCATCGGATCGAACCGGAGATTGGCCATGGACTCGTTAAAAACAAGGCTCAATTCGTGAATTGTATGCGCCACCTTGTTACGGCGGCGGCGAGGCAGGCTCGGTCATTGGCGCCGGGGGCGAGGCCGACGAGGTGGAACCAGCTCAGGTAGTTGTCCAGATAGCGGGTGGCGATGCCGCGGCGGGGACGCAGGAAGTCCTTCAACCGGCTGTGGCGGCTGTTCACCGTCTGCACATGCAGATCGCCCCGAACCCGTTCCCCCATCGAGCGGTTGAGTGCTTCGTGGCTCACCCCGAGCGCGGCGGCGCAAGGTGGATAGCTCGCGCCACCGTCGGAGACCAGCAGGGCGTCCTTCGCGACCACCGGGTCGAGAGCAGCCGTGAGCGCCGCCGCGTCGACCCTGGGCAGCACCGCGCTCACCGTCGTCCCGCTCCGGTCCGCCGCCATGAGAACCGGCACCTGCTCGCGCGAGAGGCCGCGCTTCTTCGCCTTGCCGCCCCGCCGCCGTGCCTTGCGTCCCAGCCCGCGCGCGCCCTTCCGGCTCTCCAGGACGTAGGTCTCGTCCGCTTCCACGATCCCCTTGAGCACCTCCGAATCGCTCCGCGCCGCCGCCAGAAACCGGTGACGCCAGCGGAACGCCGTGCTCACCGCCACGTCGCAGCGCGCCGCCGAGGCCTTCACCGTCTCCCCCTCCGCCAGCGACGCCCCGAACGACAGCCAGCGTTCCTTGTGGTGCAGGCCCGACAGCGGCGTACCGGTCAGCGCGTTGAAGGTCCTGCCGCAGCCCTTGCACTGGTAGCGCCGCAGACCCCGCGCCATACCGCGCGAAACCGCCCCTTCGCTCGCGCAGTGCGGACAGCGCCGGGCCTCGTCCACACCAAGCTCGATCGCGGCCTTCGATGCCTCGCCTTCGCTCCGGCCCGACAGCACCGCGAGCGCCTCGTGCCGCTGCACGCGCGTCAGCCCGCGCGCCGCCGAAAGCCACACCTGGAAACCCTTGCCGTCCATGACCCAACCTCCTGACGTTCCGGGCATTCTATCACAAATGCATACGTTTCACGAATTGAGCCAAAACAAATGAACATTGAATGTCTTCTGGGCTCAATCGTGACTGAACCCAAGCCCGGCTCAAGGCCAGCTGACGGCAAAGGCGATTTTGCCTTCCTCCGCGTGCTGGTCGAGCCGGGCGCCGAGGACCGCCAGCTGGCGCTGGGCGAGGCGGGCGGGCGCGGCCCGGCTTTCGAGTTCGCGGGTCGGAATGCCCCGAACGAGGGCGTCGGCGATGGCCTCGTCCAGCCGCGCGCCCGATCCGGTCGCCGCGAGTTCGGTTCCTCCGCCCGCGCCGGGGCCCACGCGGACTTCGCCACCGCTCGGCAGGCATTCGGCGGCGACGAGGACCAGGTTCAACAGTGCCCGGGCCCGGCCCTGGGTCAACCCGGCGACACCGCCCGCCGGCCAGTCGAGCGTCGTGCGCCCGGCTTCCAGCATACCGGCGGCGGCGGCGCGCGCCTCGCCCTCGTCCATCGGTTCATCGCCCCACTTCATGGTGCCGCAGGCGAGGCGGAAAAAGCGGAGGCGCCGGCTCGCCTGCTCCGCGCTCATCCCCAGGAGGTCGAGCGCCTGCTCGCGCAGATCGGCGCCGTCCTCTTCCGCCAGCAGTTCGACGCCGTTGCCGAGCGCGCCGACGGGGCCGACCAAATCATGACAGATGCGGGTGCTGAGCAGGGCCGCGAGATCAAGATCTTCCATGATCCGCAGTTTCGATTTCCGGGACAGTGTCGTCAAGCGCGGGTAGATTGGACCCGACAGGAGGGAGGCGAGGGGATGGCCTCGGCGATGTTCGCGCCCGGCATTCTGGTGCGTCACCCCGAGCGGCCAGACTGGGGCACGGTCCAGATCCAGAGCGTGGACGGTTCGCGCGTCACCGTCGGCTTCGAGAACGTCGGGCTGATGGTTATCAATACGGAGCGGGTCGCCTTGAGGCGCCTCGGAGAGGACGCCTCGCGGGCTTGACGTCCAGGGCGGCGGGGGTACAAGAAGGCCGAGGACAGGCCAAGCGGAGGGCGTGACGCCAATGACGGAAGCCAGCCACGGATCGGGCGCCGCCCACCGGACCTTTCACCCCGGCCGGGGCAAGGGCCGGGGCAAGGGCACGCCCAAAGGCCGCCAGGTCGCCCCGAACGCACTCGCCGAGGTCCGCGCGGTACTGGGCGAGGCGCCGAGGCGGGCCGACCTGCTGATCGAGCATCTGCATGGCCTTCAGGACCGCTTCGGCCACCTTAGCGCGGCGCATCTGGCCGCGCTGGCCGAGGAAATGCGGCTCGCCATGGCCGAAGTCTACGAAGTCGCGACCTTCTATCACAACTTCGACGTGGTGAGAGAGCTCGAGAGCGCGCCGCCCGAAGTCACGGTCCGTGTCTGCGACAGCCTGACCTGCGCCATGCTCGGCTCGGAAGGGTTGGAGGCGCGGCTCGGCGAGGCGCTCGGCGGCGATGTCCGGGTGACCCACGGCGCCTGCATGGGCCGCTGCGACAAGGGGCCGGTCGTGCGGATCGGCCGGCGCTATCTGGCCGATCCCGGGGTCGAGGACGTCCGGGCGGCGATCGACGGGGCCGACGACGACGATCCGCCGGACTATGTCGATCTGGCGGCATACCGGGCGGCGGGCGGCTACGTGCTGCTCGGCCAATGCCTCGCTGGCGAGCGGACGGCGGACGCGATCGTCGAGCTTCTGGAGGATTCCGGCCTGCGCGGCCTGGGCGGCGCCGGCTTTCCGACGGGGCGCAAATGGCGTTTCGTCCGCCAGGAAACCGGCCCCCGGCTTATGGCGGTCAACGCCGACGAGAGCGAGCCCGGCACTTTCAAGGACCGCCACTTCCTGGCAACCGATCCCCATCGCTTCCTGGAGGGCATGCTGATCGGCGCCTGGGTGGTCGAGGCGGCGGACGTCTACATTTATCTGCGCGACGAATATGCCGATCTCCGCCGGATGCTGGAGCGCGAGATTGCCGCGCTGGGTTCGCTGGGGCTGGCGCTCCCCACCATTCATCTTCGCCGCGGCGCTGGCGCTTATATCTGCGGCGAGGAATCGGCGATGCTGGAAAGCATCGAGGGGCGGCGCGGCCTGCCTCGCCACAAGCCACCTTTCCCGAGCCAGGTCGGCCTCTTCGGGCGGCCGACGCTGATCAACAATGTCGAGACCCTCTATTGGATCCGCGATCTGATCGAGCGGGAACCCGGCTGGTTCAAGGACCAGGGGAAGGAAGGCCATCCCGGCCTCAGGACCTTCTCCGTCTCCGGCCGGGTGCGGCGGCCGGGCGTCAAGCTGACTCCGGCCGGCATCAGCCTTACCGAGCTGCTCGAGGAACATTGCGGCGGCATGGCGGAGGGGCATGTCCTGAAGGCCTTTCTTCCCGGCGGCGCCTCGGGCGGAATTTTTCCCGCGTCCATGGCCGACCTGCCGCTGGACTTCGGCACCTTCGAGCCGCACGGCGGCCTGATCGGCTCGGCGGCGATCATCGTGCTGTCGGAGACCGACATGGTCGCGGACGCGGCCCGCAACCTCACCGCCTTCTTCCACGACGAGAGCTGCGGCCAGTGCACGCCCTGCCGCGTCGGCACCGAGAAGGCGCTGGCGGCGATGTCCGGTGGCGAGTGGGACGCGACGGTGCTGGAGGATCTGGCAGGCGTGATGGCCGAGGCCTCGATCTGCGGGCTCGGCCAGGCGGCGGCCAATCCAATTCGCTCGGCGATGAAATACTTCTCGGAGGAATTGCCATGAGCGAGACCATCCTCTTCGAGCTCGACGGCCGCGAGGTCGGTGCCCACCCCGGAGAAAGCATCTGGCAGGTGGCGAGTCGCGAAGGCACGGTGCTGCCGCACCTCTGCTATTCGACCGCCGCGACCTACCGCGCGGACGGCAACTGCCGCGCCTGCATGGTGGAGATCGAGGGCGAGCGGGTCCTCGCCGCCTCCTGCATCCGCCAGCCGGCGCCGGGCATGAAGGTGACGACCGAAAGCCACCGGGCGACGACGGCGCGGGCCCTGGTGATGGAGCTGCTGCTCTCCGACCAACCGGCACGCGAGACGGCGCACGATCCGAACTCGCGCCTCTGGAACTGGGCCCAGGCGCAGGACGTGACGACGAGCCGCTTCGCGCCGCGCGCGGCGGTGCCCGAGGCCGACCTCAGCCATCCGGCGATGGCGGTCAACCTCGATGCCTGCATCCACTGCACGCTTTGCGTCCGGGCTTGCCGCGAGGCGCAAGGCAATGACGTCATCGGCATGGCCGGGCGCGGCGCGCACGCCCGTATTGTCTTCGATTTCGCCGATCCCATGGGCGCCAGCACCTGCGTCGCCTGCGGCGAATGCGTCCAGGCCTGCCCCACGGGCGCGCTGATGCCGGCGGGCGAGGTCGGCAAGCAGACGCCCGATCGCCAAGTCGATTCGGTCTGCCCCTATTGCGGCGTCGGTTGCCAGATCACCTACAACGTCAAGGACGAGCGTATCCTCTTCGTCGAGGGCCGCGAGGGCCCGGCAAACATGGGCCGGCTCTGCGTCAAGGGACGCTTCGGATTCGACTATATCGACCACCCCCACCGCCTGACCAAGCCGATGATTCGAAAGAAGGGCGTGGCCAAGGACGATGTCGAGATCGATCCCGCCAACCCCTGGACCCATTTCCGCGAGGCGAGCTGGGAAGAGGCGCTGGATGTCGCCGCGAGCGGCTTGCGGCGGCTGCGCGACGATCGCGGTGGCGGCGCGCTCGCCGGCTTCGGCTCGGCCAAGGGCTCCAACGAGGAGGCTTACCTCTTCCAGAAGCTGGTCCGCGTCGGATTCGGCACCAACAACGTCGACCATTGTACCCGGCTTTGCCATGCTTCTTCCGTCGCCGCGCTGATGGAGACGATCGGCTCCGGCGCCGTCACCGCGCCCTTCACGGAGGCGGTGAACAGCGACGTCGTAATGGTGATCGGCGCCAACCCGGCGGTGAATCACCCCGTCGCCGCCACCTTCTTCAAGAACGCGGTCGCCGGCGGCACCAAGCTGATCGTCGTCGATCCGCGCGGCCAGGCGCTCAGCCGCCACGCCACCTGGATGCTGCGGGAGAAGCCGGGCAGCGACGTCGCCCTGTTGAACGCGATGATGCACGTCATCGTCGCCGAGGGCCTGGTCGACCAGCAGTACATCCAGGCCCATACCGAGAATTACGCCGATCTCGCCGCCCACCTCGCCGCCTTCTCGCCCGAGGACATGGAGGTGGTGACGGGTGTTCCCGCCGACGACGTGCGCGAGGCGGCGCGCGCCTTCGCCACCGCCAAGGCGGCGATGGTGTTCTGGGGCATGGGCATCTCGCAGCACGTCCACGGCACCGACAACGCACGCTGTCTGATTTCGCTCTGCCTCATGTGCGGCCAGGTCGGTAGGCCGGGAAGCGGGCTGCATCCGCTCCGCGGCCAGAACAACGTCCAGGGCGCTTCCGATGCCGGCCTCATCCCCATGTTCTTCCCCGACTACCAGTCGGTCGAAAACGCGACGGTCCGCGAGAACTTCGAGCGCTTCTGGGAGGCCGAGCTCGATCCCAAGAGCGGCCTGACGGTGGTGGAGATCACCGACGCGGTGCACGCCGGCGAGATCCGGGGCATGTATATCATGGGCGAGAACCCGGCGATGTCGGACCCCGACGTCAGCCACGCCCGCGCCGGCCTCGCGATGCTGGGGCATCTGGTGGTGCAGGATCTATTCCTCACCGAAACGGCCTGTTACGCCGACGTGGTTCTGCCGGCCTCCGCCTGGCCGGAAAAGGACGGCACCGTCACCAACACCAACCGGCAGGTGCAGATGGGCCGGAAGGCCCTGGCGCTCCCCGGCGAGGCCCGCCAGGATCTGATGATCATCCAGGAGATTGCGCGGCGCCTCGGGCTCGACTGGGATTACGCGGGCCCGGCCGACGTGTTCGAGGAGATGCGCCAGGTCATGGCCTCCATTCAGGGCATCAGCTGGGAACGGTTGCAGGCGGAAAGCGCGGTGACCTATCCCTGCGCCGACGCCGACGATCCGGGCCAGCCACTGATCTTCGCCGACGGTTTCCCGACGCCCAGCGGGCGTGGCAAGTTCGTGCCCGCCGCGATCATTCCGCCGGACGAGACGCCGGATGCGGACTATCCCCTGGTGCTGACGACGGGCCGGGTGCTGGAACATTGGCACACCGGCGCGATGACCCGGCGGGCGGAGGTCCTGGACAGCATCGAGCCCGTGCCGACCGCGCATTTCTCGCCGGCCGATGTCGCCGCGCTCGGCTTGACGCCCGGCGGCCAGGTTCATGTCGCTAGCCGCCGAGGCGCGGTGGAACTGGCCGTTCGCGTCGATGGTGGCATGCCCCGGGGGTTGGTCTTTATCCCCTTCTGCTTCGCCGAGGCGGCGGCCAACCTCTTGACCAACGCGGCGCTCGACCCCTTCGGCAAGATCCCCGAGGTGAAATACTGCGCCGTCCGGGCCGAGGCCGCCGGCAACGCCCAGGCCGCCGAATAGCCACCGGGTCCGCGTGATCGAATAGTGAGAAGCACGTTTCGGTCCGGGAATGCTATGTTTCGGCCTCGTCAATCAGCTGGAGATTGAGCGGATGCGGATGATCACGGCGGCGTTGGCCGCGATACTGCTCGCCCTCGGGGCCGGCGGCGCCGAGGCGGCCAAGGGCAAGAAGGTCACCATCACCGGTGAGATCATCGATTCCTGGTGTTACCTGACGGAGATCATGTTTCCGTTGGGCACCGCGCATCACCAGTGCGCGCTCTGGTGCACGGTCGGCGGCATTCCCGTCGGCATCGTCGACGCCAAGGGCGTGGTGCATGTCATCCTCGAGATCGAGGACGAGCCGGGCAACGTCGCGCCCAAGGGCGTGCTGAACATCCAGACCCACGAGGTCACCTTCGAGGGCACCAGCATCGAGCGCGACGGCATGCGCTACCTGCTGGTCTCCAAGCTCGTCGAGGATGCCGGCATCGTCAACCAGACCCATGAAGACCATGGCATCCAGCCATTCGGAGATTGAGCCATGACGCGCATTGCAATCGCGATTTGGGTGGCTCTCCTGCTGGGCGCGGGTCCGGCGCTGGCCGCCGACGAGTGGGGCATCGAGGGCGAGAAGACCGACCGTTTCGAGGCCAAGGTGGTCGATATCCTCTGCAAGCTGACGGGCAATTGCCCCGAGGCCTGCGGCCAGGGCAGCCGCCAGCTCGGCCTGTTGAAGGACGACGGCACCCTGGTGTTGGTGATAAAGAACAATTTCCCCTTCACCGGCGCCACGCGCGACCTGAAGGACTTCTGCGGCCAGCGCGTGCTGGCCGACGGCCTCTCGATCGAGAACCGGGGTGCCAGGTTCTTCACCGTCCAGTTCGTCAAGCCGCTGCCCGACGGCAAGTGGCGGCGGGCCAACCGCTGGATCAACGAGTGGGCCGAGCAGAACGGCGTCAAGCCCGACAGCGCCAAGGCCCGGAAGTGGTTCCGCAACGATCCCACCGTCGCGGCGATCCAGAAGCGCGAGGGCGGCAAGCTCGGCATCCCCGGGCTGAAGGCGGAATAGTCGGCGCCACGACATGGGCACGTCGACCACGTGCCGAGGTGCAATGGTCGTCTGTTAAAGTTGTACCGAAGCGGAGCCGAGGGACTAGACCCAATCGGGGACCGCGCCAAGACGCAATCACATTTCCTACCACCCGACAGGTGGCCACGGAGCCACCGCGCCATGTCCACCGCCCACCCGGACATGTCTGTATTACCACCGAAACTCTCCGTAACATTAGAGGCCACTGAACGGAAGATGATGTAAGTTCCCCTACTTGCCGTTTTCGCCGCGACGGTGTTCGGGCAAAGGATGCATGCTCGACGGCCGAACCTCATGTAGGTGCTCAGTGTCGCCTGGACCGGCGTTACTCGTGACTTACGACCCAATGCGACATGGCAGTCTCGATAGACTCGTGTTCGACTGCCGCATAGAATCTCCACGAAAACGCATGGTACGGAGTGGATGTGGCCGAAGCACGGATTCAGAGAAGGCTTGCAGCGATTTTGGCTGCTGACGTGGTTGGCTACTCACGTCTGATGGGCGTGGATGAGACCGGCACGCTAACCGAATTAAAAAAGCATAGAGCAGAAATTTTCGACCCGAAGGCTGCACAGCATCACGGACGTACTGTCAAGCTCATGGGCGACGGCCAATTGGTGGAGTTCCCCAGCGTAGTCGAAGCCGTTCATTTCGCGGTCGAAATCCAATGTGCGATGCGCGATCGCAATGAAGCCGTGCCCGAGGGGCAGCGCATTCAGTTCCGCATGGGGGTAAATGTCGGCGATGTCATAGTAGAGGGTGACGACCTTTATGGCGACGGAGTGAATATTGCCGCCAGGTTGGAAGGCATCGCGTAGCCCGGCGGCATCTGCCTGTCCCGAACGGCGAGAGATCAAGTACGTGACCGACTTGACCTTGATCTCCGGGACCTCGGTGAGGTGGAGGTGAAGAATATCGCCCGCCCCGTCCGGACTTTTGCGGTCGAAATGAATGATAAAGCCCGCAACCTAATGACACCAGTTCAGTCCCTGCCCCCACCGGCCCATTCGAAAAACTGGAGAGCAATAACTTTGGGTGGTGTCCTGGCAATATCGGTGATCTCGGGGCTGCTCTGGTGGCAACAATGGGTTGGCACCGATAAGCCGCAATCCTCTATGCAAAATGCACTGGCCCGGCATGACGGGCCTTCCATCGCAGTGCTGCCTTTTGCCAACAGCACAGCGGACAAAAGACAAGATTATTTTGCCGCAGGCATCACTGAAGATATAACCACCGATCTTTCCAAGGTCGTTGGCCTCTTCGTAACCCCAAGCTCGGCGACCCGCGGTTACGGAGGAGAAGATATCGACCCACGCGAAGTAGTGGGAAAACTGGGCGTACGCCATATTCTGGAGGGCAGTGTACGCCGCGCCGACAATCGGCTGCGCATAACGGCTAAATTGGTGGCTCAATTCGTGAATTGTATGCGTCACCTTGTTACGGCGGCGGCGAGGCAGGCTCGGTCATTGGCGCCGGGGGCGAGGCCGACGAGGTGGAACCAGCTCAGGTAGTTGTCCAGATAGCGGGTGGCGATGCCGCGGCGGGGACGCAGCAAGTCCTTCAACCGGCTGTGGCGGCTGTTCACCGTCTGCACATGCAGATCGCCCCGAACCCGTTCCCCCATCGAGCGGTTGAGTGCTTCGTGGCTCACCCCGAGCGCGGCGGCGCAAGGTGGATAGCTCGCGCCACCGTCGGAGACCAGCAGGGCGTCCTTCGCGACCACCGGGTCGAGAGCAGCCGTGAGCGCCGCCGCGTCGACCCTGGGCAGCACCGCGCTCACCGTCGTCCCGCTCCGGTCCGCCGCCATGAGAACCGGCACCTGCTCGCGCGAGAGGCCGCGCTTCTTCGCCTTGCCGCCCCGCCGCCGTGCCTTGCGTCCCAGCCCGCGCGCGCCCTTCCGGCTCTCCAGGACGTAGGTCTCGTCCGCTTCCACGATCCCCTTGAGCACCTCCGAATCGCTCCGCGCCGCCGCCAGAAACCGGTGACGCCAGCGGAACGCCGTGCTCACCGCCACGTCGCAGCGCGCCGCCGAGGCCTTCACCGTCTCCCCCTCCGCCAGCGACGCCCCGAACGACAGCCAGCGTTCCTTGTGGTGCAGGCCCGACAGCGGCGTACCGGTCAGCGCGTTGAAGGTCCTGCCGCAGCCCTTGCACTGGTAGCGCCGCAGACCCCGCGCCATACCGCGCGAAACCGCCCCTTCGCTCGCGCAGTGCGGACAGCGCCGGGCCTCGTCCACACCAAGCTCGATTGCTGCCTTCGATGCCGCGCCTTCGCTCCGGCCCGACAGCACCGCGAGCGCCTCGCGCCGCTGCGCGCGCGACCTGGAAACCCCTGTGTCCATGACCCAACCTCCTGACGTTCCGGGCATTCTATCACAAATGCATACGTTTCACGCCAAATTGATAGATACGACTGCCGGCGTTCAGATTTGGGCCGAACGTTATGATCGTGACCTGAATGATGTCTTTTCCATTCAGGACGATATCGCGAACCCGACAGCTATCACGAAAGCCAGCCTTGAAGCCTACGCTATATTCAAGGGCGCGCAAAGCGGATTCCGCCAACACCTGTAAACGTCGCGGCAGCTTTTGACGTTTGAGAAGGCGATTGAAATCGATGCTAATTTCGCGGGTGGATATGCCGGCGCGGCGTATGCGTCACCTTGTTACGGCGGCGGCGAGGCAGGCTCGGTCATTGGCGCCGGGGGCGAGGCCGACGAGGTGGAACCAGCTCAGGTAGTTGTCCAGATAGCGGGTGGCGATGCCGCGGCGGGGACGCACGCAGCAAGTCCTTCAACCGGCTGTGGCGGCTGTTCACCGTCTGCACATGCAGATCGCCCCGAACCCGTTCCCCCATCGAGCGGTTGAGTGCTTCGTGGCTCACCCCGAGCGCGGCGGCGCAAGGTGGATAGCTCGCGCCACCGTCGGAGACCAGCAGGGCGTCCTTCGCGACCACCGGGTCGAGAGCAGCCGTGAGCGCCGCCGCGTCGACCCTGGGCAGCACCGCGCTCACCGTCGTCCCGCTCCGGTCCGCCGCCATGAGAACCGGCACCTGCTCGCGCGAGAGGCCGCGCTTCTTCGCCTTGCCGCCCCGCCGCCGTGCCTTGCGTCCCAGCCCGCGCGCGCCCTTCCGGCTCTCCAGGACGTAGGTCTCGTCCGCTTCCACGATCCCCTTGAGCACCTCCGAATCGCTCCGCGCCGCCGCCAGAAACCGGTGACGCCAGCGGAACGCCGTGCTCACCGCCACGTCGCAGCGCGCCGCCGAGGCCTTCACCGTCTCCCCCTCCGCCAGCGACGCCCCGAACGACAGCCAGCGTTCCTTGTGGTGCAGGCCCGACAGCGGCGTACCGGTCAGCGCGTTGAAGGTCCTGCCGCAGCCCTTGCACTGGTAGCGCCGCAGACCCCGCGCCATACCGCGCGAAACCGCCCCTTCGCTCGCGCAGTGCGGACAGCGCCGGGCCTCGCCCCTTCGCTCGCGCAGTCGGGCCTCGTCCACACCAAGCTCGATCGCGGCCTTCGATGCCTCGCCTTCGCTCCGGCCCGACAGCACCGCGAGCGCCTCGTGCCGCTGCACGCGCGTCAGCCCGCGCGCCGCCGAAAGCCACACCTGGAAACCCTTGCCGTCCATGACCCAACCTCCTGACGTTCCGAGCATTCTATCATAAATGCATACGTTTCACGAATTGAGCCATATTTTTTGGGCGCTAACTACCGTGCCGCCGGCCAGTTAGAGAGCGCCATTTGGGCTCTGACCGAACATCGGAAGCGGCTAGGAGATCGCATCACACCACCGCCAACAACTCAATTGATAGCCGCCTATATTCAAGCCGGTTTAGCCGAAAAGGCACACGCCGAGGTTCAATCCCTACTGAGGGTCGTGCCGCGCTTCACGACGGCGGTCGCAGCTAGAACCCATTCATACAAGTCCAGAGATGAAATGGACCGATTTCTTGGCGCCCTGCGAGATGCGGGACTACCGGAGTGACGCGCTCCGCCAGCGACGCCCCGAACGACGCCAGCGTTCCTTGTGGTGCCCCGACAGCGGCGTACCGGTCAGCGCGTTGAAGGTCCAGAGATGAAATGGACTTCCGGTTTTAGCTATCGGTGCGCCTGGGGACCATGTCCGCTCGACGGCGAGTCTACCCTCGGCATTTGACGTACATCGTATGTAGGTCCGGCATCGCCTCGGCATGTCGTATGCCCCCCCAGGTCCGGGAGTTCCATTAGCAGATGCTCGACGGAGATTCGTGACCCACATGCGACATTCAAAGGCCTAGACCCGAGAATGAAATTCATAACTCATTTGGGTGAATACATCGTCGGAAACGCGTAGTAGCCTCATTCGCAATTCGATCGTGTACCCGAGTTTTCCAAAAGCATGGGAGACATCGCAATGATGACCAGACCATTACGCGCCGCGGTGGCCGGGCTTGCCGCCATCATCTTGTCCATGGCGCTCGCCGCCCAGCCGGCTTTTGCCGACGACGACTCACTTGCGATCTTCGATGCCACCGTCGACGACGGCGCCGGCGAGATCACGATCGGGGGACAGGGCTTTCCGGACGACCCGATGGTCACCTTCGACGGCGCCGCGGCCACCATCGTCGGCCCGACCTCGGAGACCGAGATCGTCATCGAGCTGCCGGACGGGACCCCCCCCGGCTCCTACCGTATCGCCGTCGGCGAATGGGAGGACACGCCCGAGTGCTTCGACGACGACACCGACTGCTTCGAGGTGGCCGTTGGCGCTGTCGGACCTGATGGCCCCGAGGGGCCGCAGGGCGACCCGGGTGCGATCGGGCCCACAGGGATCGTAGGAGTTACCGTTCCGAAGGTTGGAGGATCCGTGGCCGGAGACAGTGCCTGTAGCGCACCCGGTTCCTTGGACACAAGTTTGTCTCACGCGGCGGGCCTGATTGAGATCGCGGCGTGCCACGCCTGACGAGCTTGAGCGGGGCTCAGGTAGCCGTTCTTTTCGACGATCCACTGGGCATTGTAGAGTTCGACGAAGTCGCGGACGGCGTCCCGCAGCTCCGCGATGTTGCGGTAGATGCGACCATGGATGATCTGTTCCTTCAGCGTGCGATTGAACCGCTCGGCGACGCCGTTGGTCTGGGGCTCGGCGACGAAGGCGTAGGACGGCTGGATGCCCCAGAACTTGATCTGGTTGGTGAAGTGGTCCGACAGATACTGGGAGCCGTGATCCATCCGCAAGGCCAGCCCCCGAGCCGCGCCGGCCGCGGTCGAGCCATACAGCCCGGCAAGCCCCATGGAGATCGGCTGCAGGGCGGCGAAGCGGTCGCCGCGCTTGCAGACATGCCAGCCGACACACTCGGCGTTCCAATGCTCGACGGCGGTGAAGATCCAGCCCCAGCCGTCGTCCACCGTGAACACCCGAACGCCATCGGTGCCCCACATGAGGTTCGGGGCATGAGTGATGATCTCACCGTCATGGGGATTGCCGCCACGGCGGCGGCAGCGATGGGGCGAGAGCAGATTGTTCTCGCGCATCAGGCGGAGCACCCGCTTGCGGGCAACCCGGATGTCGCGACAGACCCGAAGCCGAGCCCAGACCTTGCGGTAGCCCTCGCCCTCCCAGGGCGATGCCTCCAGGTCGGCTTCGATCGCCACCAGCAGCGCCTGGTCCGAGATCGCGGGCTTCGGTCCCCGACGCTTTGCCGGCGGCTGCTCGGCGTGCTGGCCGGAGGTCATGGCGTAGAACGAGGAGCGGGCCATGCCCCAGGCGGCGCAGACCCGCCGCAGGCCGTAGGCCAGACCCGTGCCGGGCGAGGTGGCGGCACTCATCGCCGCGACCTCCGCCGCCCCAAAGGGCCGAAGGTCTCCGTCTTGGCCTCCAGCAGTTCCACCTGCATGGTCAACTCTCCGATCCGCTTCATGGCGCTATCCAGTTCCGCCTGCACCGGATCGCCCTTGCGTTGCTTGAGCGAGGCGTCGATCCCGCCGATCGCTTTCTCACGCCACTGCTCGAGCCGGAAGATCTCTACGCCCAACTGGCGCGACAGAAGTTGCACCGGCTCGTCACGCAAAAGCCGCGGAACGACCTCACGCTTGCGCGCCACCGTCCATCGCTGGCCAAGTCCCAGCGGGCCTGCCGGCAAAGCCTGGCCTGGGGAAAACGTGGACGAGCCAAGCTCGCCCGCATTTACCACAGGCCCATCAACAGCAACTTTCTTCTCAAAATTATCGGCCATGTTCCGGTCCTCCTTGGACACTTCGATTAAGCCAATTCTGTGTCCAAGGAAATCGGGTCCGACTCACCGGAGACAGTGCCGAAGGGTTCGCCACCTGCTCGACGGGCTCGATCCGCTTGGGATGCTCTGGGGGTTGTGGTACCCAGGCATCGGCGGCTTTGATACTGGTTATCACCGAAGCGTCCGGGGTCAGGGGGTGCCGGCAACTCTGCGTCCGTGTGCCGGGATCCTCGGGCCAATTGGAATTCGATGTGTCAGCATATTGCACCCAGTAGCATAGGGCCAGGTTTGGATACCGGGGTGACACTACGTCACCCTCGGAATGGCTCTTCTTTTTTTGGGAATGCCCGCCTTCGCCCAACCGACCCACCGCCGAACGTGCGTCCCAAGCAGGGAGGGGCCTTCGGGCCTCTCCCGGTTCTTGCTCATAAAGCCGGGCAGCACGCATCAGACACTTCTCGATTGTTGCCTTGGCCACCCTCAGTCCATCCGGGCTGAAATGATAGCCAAGGTAGTCGAAACCCTTCTCGATCCTGCCGACGAAGGTCTTGTCCGGGTGTTTCTCCAGCCGTAAGGACCCCAGCAATTCGTTCACTGCCCTGACCGCCCGCCTGAGCTTCCAGCGCGTCGGGCTGAGCACCAGGATGTCGTCCATGAAGCGGACGTAGAAAAGCCCCGACTTCGCCATCCGCTCGTCCAGGCATTTCAGAAACAACGCGCCCATGAGCGGGCTAAGCGGACAACCCAGCGAGATGCCCTTTTCGTAGTCCCAGAACACGCCGCCCCGCTCGGTCGTGCGCCGCAAATATTGCCCCAGCAGGTTCAACACCCGCCTGTCCTTTACGTACTCCGCCAGCTGGTCGAGCAGCAGGAGCGATCGAGGCGTAGTAAGATTTGACATCGGTGCGTAGCACGAAGCGGTTCTCGGCCAGCGCCGCCCAGACCCGCCGCACCGCCGCCTTGGCCCCGCCGTGGCCCTTGACGTGGGTGCACCGTGGCGAGATCGGCAGGTGCTCCCCCAACACCTTCGCCAGTGCCTTGAGCACCAGCGCGTCCCGCGCCGACCATAGGTCGATGTGCTCGCCGTCATTTAACGTGACCCGGGTCAGCAGGCCGAACCGGTATGAGCCTTCGAGCAGCGCCGTCTTGATTATCGCTTTCTCTTCCCTCCAGCAATGGCGGAAGGACCAGACGTCAGCGTTGGCGGGATAATCCCGCCGCCGTTTGCACAGCCACGCATAGGCGGTGTCCAGCACGTCGTCGGCGGCGAGTTCGTCAAGCACCCTTCGGATTCCACCGCGAAAGTGATCATTGCCATGGGAGTGGGCGATTGCCCGCAAGTCGCGAGTTGACACCACACCCCGACGCGCCAGCGCATCAATGAATTAGAGGTCTCTAACGGAAAGTTGTGGCTAGGATTCGCCTAAGCGGTCATGCCCGCCCAACGGCAATTGCGCCTCCAGCCTCGGACATCGTTTCCCCAAACCCACGCCGGTACTCCCGCTCACCCAAAGCCTATTTCTTCGACGGCTTGGCGTAGGCGAAGGGCAGGTTGCGGGCCGCGTTGAAGGCCTGGGCGGAAATGTTGGTCCAGCCGACCGCGCCCCGGCGGAAGGCGAGGATCGCATCCAGCAGCTTGCGGCCGAGCTTGTCGCCGCCGGCGGCGTCGTTCAGCACCTCGCCGGAAAGTTTGCCCACGCGGTTGAGCAGGGCATCGGGGAACTTCTTCACCGCGACCCCGTGTTTGGCCTTCAATTCGGCGAGCGCCACATGATTCCGCGCCGTGATTTCCGAGAGGACCATCTGGTTGACGGCCGCGTTGGCGGCCTGGACGACGCCCTTCAGGTCGCTCGGGAGTTTCTCCCAGGCCTCGTGGTTGATGAAGTTGTCGAGACAGGTGGCCGGTTCGTGCCAGCCGGGATTAGTGGTAGACCTTGGCGTGCTCGTGGAGGCCGAGGGCGAGGTCGCCGTAGGGCCCGCTCCAGCTCGCCGCCTTGATGGCGCCGCTTTTGAAGGCCGCCGGAATCTCGTCGCCCGGCAGATCGACGACCTTGCCACCGGCTGCCTCGATCACCGCGCCGCCGAGCCCCGGCGCCCGGATCGCCAGACCCAGGTAGCCGTCCGCCCCCTTCATTGCCCTCGGAAACCAGCCGCCCATCTGCATGCCGGTGTTGCCGGCAGCGAAGAACTTGCAACCGAGCCGGCGGTAGGTCTCGTCGGCGAGCGCCTGGCCGCCACCGAAGTGGATCCAGGCATTCATCTCCCATGCCGTCAAGCCGAACGGCAGGGAGGCGATGAACCGGCAGGCGGGCACCTTGTCGGCCCAATAGTAGGGCGCGCCGTGGCCCATCTCGACGACGCCGTTCAGGACCGCGTCCATCTCCTCCGTCGCCGACACCAGTTCGCCGGCGCCATAGACGTTCACCACCAGCCGCCCTTCGGAGCCCTTGGAGATAAGCTCGGCCAGGAGTTCCGAGCCGGTGCCGAAACCCGGAAAGCGCTTTGGCCAGGTCGTCACCAGGCCCCACTCGAGCCGTGCCTTGGCGATCGCCGGCGCCGGAAAGGCGGCGGCGCCGGCGGCGGCCGCGCCGAGGGTTGCCGCCTTCAGGAAGCCGCGCCGGCCACGAGCGGCGCGCTTGCGGGCGGGTTCGTCCTTGGCTGTCATCGCGCTCGCCTCTCGCCATTGGGCCGTCGCTCGGGCCCGGATCGGGCTCCGATTCTAAAGCCTTTCACGCCCGAGACAACGCGGAAGTAACAGCCTGGCCCAGCGATCTTGCGCGGAGCCGGGAATGACCTATAACTCGGGCCGCGAACGGCGAGTGGGAAGAGCGATCATGACGGCGACCTATACGCCCTCGGCCGAGGTCCTGGCCTCGGGCATGGCGACGATCCCGGGGCTGTTTCGGGCTCGGGCGCGGGTCGATCCGACGGCACCGGCGGTCGAGGACGGCGAGCGGCGCCTGAGTTACGCCGAACTCGACGCCCGGGTCGACCGTCTGGCCCAGGGTCTGGTCGGGCTCGGCGTCGGGCGTGGCGACCGGGTCGCGTTGCTCACCCGCAACTGCCTCGAATACCTGGAGGTGGAGCTGGCGGTCGGCCGCCTGGGCGCCATCACGGCGGCGCAGAACTGGCGCCTCGCCGACAGGGAACTGGCCCATTGCCTCGATCTGGTGGCGCCCGAGGTCATCATCCTGGCGCCCGAGTTCCTCGCCACCCTCGACCGCCTGGACGTTCCGCCCGCCCGCCGCGTGGTGCTGGGGGAGGATTACGAGCGGCTGATCGCCACCTCGCCCGAACGCGCGCCCGAGATCCAGGTCGATCCCGAGGACGGGCTGGTGATCCTCTATACCTCCGGCACCACGGGCCTGCCCAAGGGGGCGATGATCAGCCACCGGGCCATGGTCGCCCGGGCCATGGTCTACGGCTCGGAACTCCAGGTGCCGGCCGACAACGTCTTCCTCGCCTGGGCGCCCTTCTATCACATGGCCTCGACCGATCATGGCCTGGCGACGCTTCTGCGCGGCGGCACGGTCGCCGTGCTGGACGGCTATCAGCCGGGCAGAATCATCGAATACGCGCGCACCCGTCCGCTCTACTGGCTGATCCTGATCCCCGGCATGATCGAGCCGTTCATCGGCGAAATCAGGCACCTCGGCGCCCGCTTCGACCATGTCCACATGATCGGCGCCATGGCCGACCTGGTGCCCCGCCACCAGCTGGCGGAGATCACCGGGCTGCTGGGCGCCGGCTATTTCAACTCCTTCGGCTCGACCGAGACCGGGATTCCGCCCGCGACGCGCACGCTGACGCCGATCGGCGAGGCGCCCACCAGCCTCGCCAAGCGGCAGAGCCCGTTCTGCGAGGTCCGCCTGGTCGATGGCGAGGACAACGACGTGGCGCCTGGCGCGCCGGGCGAAGTGGCGATCAAGGGGCCGACCCTCTTCAGCGGCTACTGGAACGCGGAAGAGACCAACGCACGCGATTTTCGCGGTGGCTGGTTCCATATGGGCGACGTCATGCGGCGCAATCCCGACGGCACGCTCGATTTCATCGACCGGGTGAAATACATGATCAAATCCGGCGGCGAAAACGTCTATCCGGCCGAGATCGAGCAGGTGATCATGGGCGATGCGCGAATCGACGATGTCGCCGTCGTGCGCAAGGCGGATGCGCGCTGGGGCGAGGTGCCGGTCGCCTTCATCGCCCGAAAGGATGCAACTCTGGACGAGGCCGCCATCCTGGCGCGCTGCGGCGAGAACCTGGCCGGCTACAAGCGACCCAAGGAAGTCCACTTCATCGCCTTCGACGACTTCCCCCGTTCGACCTCCGGCAAGATCCAGCGCCACGCCCTGGAAGCGCGACTCGCCGGGAATGACGGCACGGGCTGATATCCAGCCTCGCGCCACGGCGGTTTCGACGACGAAACGAAAATCCGAGGTCCTCAATGCAGCTTCGAATCCTCTCGGAGAATGACGTCAGGTCGGTGCTGTGCATGGCCGACGCCATCGACATCCAGGCGCGGGCCTTCACCCTGCTGGCCGATGGTCGATCGATCGAGGGCTTGCGCGGCTTTGCCCTCTCGGAGCAGCCTCCCGGCGTCGCCATCTTCAATCCGTCCTTCCTGAAAGAGGGCGGGGGATACGGCGTCAAGGTCGTGTCCGATTTCTACGACAACGACAGCCACGGCGTTCCCAGGATGACGGCATTGGTGACGCTTTTCGACGGGGCGACGGGCCGGCCCCGAACCGTGATGGAAGGCGGATATCTGACCGATGTCCGTACCGGCGCGGGAACCGCGCTTGCGGCACGCTTCCTCGCCCGCAAGGACAGCCGTGTCGTTGTCGTCATCGGTGCCGGTCGCGTGGCGCGCAATCAACTGGAAGCTCTTTGTCTCGAACACGCCATCGAACGCGTCGTGGTGGTCACGCGTTCGCGGAAGCGGGGCGAGGCGTTCGTCGACCGGATGCGTGGCGCCGGAGACGGGGGCCCAAGGGATATTCGGCTGGTCGACGATCGGGCCAGGGCGGTCGGCGAGGCCGACATCGTCGTCTGTGCCACGACGTCTCGCGATCCGGTGTTTTCAGGCACGTCCCTGCGGCGCGGAGCGTTCATCGTCGGGGCCGGCGCCCATGCGCCGGACATGCGCGAAGTCGACACCGAAACGATCCGACGGGCGGGCAAGCGGGTGATCGATAGCCGACGCGACTGCCTGCACAACGCCGGAGATCTGATGATTCCGTCGCGGGAAGGCGCGCTCGACCTCGATTCCGTCGTCGAGATCGCCGATCTCGTGGCCGAACGAGCTCAGGGGCGCGAATCGGCGGAGGAGGTTACCTATTACAAATCGATGGGCGTCCCCATTCAGGATCTCGTCACGGCGCAATTCGTCGAGCAACGGGCCATCGATCGCGGAATGGGAACATTGATCGACATTGGCGGCGATCACGATTGAGGGTGCGACCGCGCCATGGCGACATGCGACATGATCACTGGCCCCGGCCAAGCAGGCCGCCATGGCCGGAGACGGGCGCATCCAGCTCCAGGCCGTTCAGGATCGCCCATGCGATGGCCTGGTTGCTGCTCACGACGGGCCGATCGAATTCGCGTTCCAGCGCGTCGATGACGCTCAAGGTCTCCATGTCGGTCGCCAGCAGGCAGAGGGCGTCGACGCCGCCCAGATCGAGTTCGCGGCAGATCGCGCGCAAACCCTCCGGCTCCAGCCGCCGCACCTCCTTGACGTCGCGCACCTCGACGCCGCCGATCGAGGCGACCCGAATGTCCCGCGCGGCAAAAAATTCGCCCAGCAGGGCATTGAGTTCTCCGGGATAGGGCGTCACCAGCGCGACTGTCCGGGCGCCCAGATGTCGCAGAGCATCCAGCATCGCCCGGTTCGCCGACGTGGCCCCCCGCGCGGCGTTCGGCGCCAGCCGCGCCAGCAGCTCGTCCTCCCATTCCCAGCCCTTGATGATGGAACTCGCCATGCAGCAATAGCAGATGAGATCGACGCCGGTCTGGCGCAGCAGCGTCGCCGCGGCGTTGGCGTCCCGGATCATGCGCTCGACGGCTTCGACCGTGAGGTCCCCTTCGACGTTCATCCGCGTTTCGTAGGCGGTGATGCCATCGGGCAGGGCGCGATAGATCTCCGGCAGGATGACCGAGTTGTTCGCCGGAACGATCAGCCCCGCCATGCCGCGCCAACCCAACATCGATCCAACTCCTTCTTCGCCCCGGCGCACGCAATGCGCCGTGTCCCCTCGCGCCACCGTTTCCGAGTTCGATGATATCAGGTCGGGAAATCGGGTGTCGGGGTTTGCCGCGTTTCCGTGAAGGTCCCTATATTCCCGCTGACGACGCGGCGGGGGCCATGGCGCGATGGAGCCGATCGAGACGACCTGGCAGATGTGGGCGAGCTTCGCCGTGATCGGCGTCGCGGTCGTCGCCTATGCGCTGGAGCGCTGGGCGATGAAGCTGACCTCCGTCGCCACCATCCTGGCGCTGATGTTGATCTTTCATCTGGGCGGGCCGGTCGGTGACATCGGCGTCTTGGGGCCGGGGGCCTTCCTCTCCGGCTTCGCCGCGCCGGCGCTGATCACCATCCTGGCGCTGATGGTGGTGGGCCAGGGCCTGATCCGCACCGGCGCCATCGAGGCCGTGGTGGCGCCGCTGGTGGCGAGGTTGCGCCCGCGCCCGCTGGTGACCGGGGCGACGCTGTTCCTCGCCGTCGCCCTGCTCTCGGCCTTCATCAACAACACGCCCGTGGTGGTGATCTTCATTCCACTCGCCACCGTGTTCGCGCGGCGGGCGGATGTGCCGGCGGCGCGTTGGATGATGGGCCTCAGCTTCGCCGCCATCCTGGGCGGCATGACGACCCTGATCGGTTCCTCGACCAACCTGCTGGTGGCGGGGACGTCGGCCGGGCATGGCGGCCCGGTGATCGGCTTCTTCGATTTCGCGGTGACCGGCTTGGTGCTCGCCGCCGTTGGTATCCTCTACCTGCTGTTCATCGCGCCCCGCCTGCTTCCCGACCGCGCCAGCCTGACCCGGCAATACATGGGCGAGGGCCGGCATTACGTGGCTCAGATCACGGTGCGCGAGACCAGCCGCCTGATCGGCGAGCGCGCGGTGGCCGGTCGCTTCCCGGCGCTGGCCGACATGACCGTGCGCCTCTTCCAGCGCGGCACGCACGTCATCCTGCCGCCCTACGACGACGTGGCGATCCAGCCGGGCGACGTCCTGGTCGTGGCGGCGACCCGCGAGGTGCTGGCCCAGGCCTTCGCCAATACGCCGAGCCTGCTGCCGCCGGACGGAGAGATCACCACGGCCGACCAGCTGCTGGTGGAGGCGATGGTGGCGCCCACCTCGCGCATGATCGGGCGGCCGCTGGCGGAGATCGGCTTCCACTACCAGACCGGCTGCCTGGTGCTTGGGGTCCAGCGCCGCTCCCGCATGCTCAGGTCCAATCTCGACGCGATCCGGCTCGAAGTCGGCGACGTTCTGCTGCTGCTGGGTCCCAGGGAACGGGTGCACGACCTTCGCGCCGACGCCAATGTCGTGCTGCTCGAACGGTCGGCGCGCGAGCTGGCGGCCCGGCGCAAGGCGCCGCTCGCCGGCGCCGTCTTCGCCGGCGTCGTCGTGCTCGCCACCACCGGCGCCCTGCCGCTGGTGATGGTGGCGCTGCTGGGCGCGGTGTCGATGCTGGCGGCCGGATGCCTCAACCCGGCGCAGGCGGCCCGCGCGATCGACCGGCGGGTGGCGCTGTTGATCCCGGCGGCGTTGGCGATGGGCGCGGCGCTGGCGGCGACCGGCGGAGCCGAGTGGCTGGCCCATCACCTGGTCGTCCAGGCGCGCGGGGTGGGCCCGGCCGTGACCCTCTCGGTGCTGTTCCTCCTGGTCGCGGTCGCCACCAACCTGATTTCCAACAATGCGACGGCGGTACTGTTCACGCCCGTCGCCATCGCCGTGGCCCGGGAGCTGCAGGTCTCCGAGGTCGCCTTCGTGCACGCGGTGATCTTCGCCGCCAACTGCTCCTTCGCGACGCCCATCGGCTACCAGACAAACCTGCTGGTGATGGGCCCCGGGCACTATCGCTTCGCCGATTTCCTGAAGGCGGGCGTCCCGCTGGTGCTGTTGATCTGGCTCGCCTTCTCCCTACTGGCGCCGATGGTTTATGGGCTGTAATACCGGCGGCGAGCGGATCGACCGAGAGAGGACCGGTGCCATGAAGGAAAGTTACGAAACCCTGCTGCTGGAAGAGCCGGAACCGGGCCTGCTGCTCGTCACCTTGAACCGGCCACACGCCGCCAACGCCATGAACACCCAGATGGGGATCGACATGGAGGATGTCTTCCGCTCGATCCTGGTGGCGCCGGAGCACTATCGCTCGGTCGTCGTCACCGGCGCGGGCGAGCGGATCTTCTGCGCCGGCGGCGACCTCAAGGAACGCAACGGCATGACGGACGAAGCGTGGCAGGCGCAACACGCGATCTTCGAGCGGGTGATGCTGGCAATCGTCGACTGTCCCATCCCCGTCATCGCGGCGGTGAACGGCGCCGCCTTCGGCGGCGGAACCGAGATGGTGGGCTGCATGGACTTCGCCTATGCCTCGACCAATGCCCGCTTCGCGTTGACCGAGGTCTCGCTCGGCATCATGCCGGGGGGTGCCGGCACCCAGACGCTGCCGCGTGCCGTCGGCCCGCGCCGGGCCAAGGAGATCATCTTCACGGCCCTGCCCTTCACCGCCGAGGAGGCACTCGCCTGGGGTTTCGTCAACAAGGTGGTGGCGCCGGAGGCACTGATGGCCGCGGTGATGGAGACCGCCGGGCGAATCGTCGCCAACGCGCCCCTCTCGATCAAACAGGCCAAGAAGTCGATCGAACTCGGCCTGCGCACCGATCTCAGGACCGGCATGTTCCTGGAAATCGAGGCCTACAACCGGCTAATCCCGACCGAGGACCGGCACGAGGGCGTGGCCGCCTTCAACGAGAAGCGCAAGCCCGACTTCAAGGGGCGGTGAGGCCAAGAGTTCGAAGTCCTGGCGGTTCAATCCCGTCCGCCGGCGACGTGGCGGGCGAGTTCCGGGCGGGCATTCTGGCGGGCCGCCCACTTCTCCAGCACCCGGTGGCAGTGGACCGGATCCAGGCCCAGTTGCACCAGGCCCTCCCCAGCCCGGGCATAGTCCTCGTAGCGGGCGATGAGGCCGTCGGCCAAGCGGAAATATCCGACGCCCTCCATCACCACGCGGCGGCCCCGGTTCGATTCCGCCTTGCCGGTGAAGCTGAAATGCCAGCGGGAGAAGCCGGTGGCGCCGTCGGAGACGGGATCGAGCATGTCCCAGAGGAAATCCTCGCCGTCGCGGTGGAAATAATTCTCCAGAAGGTCGGCGATCGCCGCACGGCCCTGGAAGGCACCGTAGAAGACGTCGTCATAGACACCGTCCCCGGTGAAGCAGGCGGCGAGGCGGGCGCCGTCGCCCGCCTCCACGGCGGCGGTGAAAGAAGACAAAAGTTCTGGAAACGTCATCCTCTGGCGTCCTCTTTTCCGGTCCCTTCCGCGCCTTGACGCCCGCCCGTCGATCCCGTATTGAACCCGCGCGCTGGCGCCTGCTGGCGGCAACCCTGTTTTATGACGGCGGAACGGATAAGCCCATGACGCGGCGCTGCGAACTCACCGGCAAGGGCGTGATGTCAGGGAACAACGTCTCACACTCCAACATCAAGACCAAGCGCCGGTTCCTGCCGAACCTGCAGACCACCTCGCTGCATTCGGAAACGCTCGGCCGCCCGGTCCGCCTGCGCATCTCGACCCATGCGCTCCGCTCGGTCGAAATCCGGGGCGGCCTCGATTCCTTCCTGCTGGGTGCTCGCGATGGCAATCTGTCGATCCGCGCCCGTCGGGTGAAGCGCGCCATCGAAAAGGCCCACGCCTCGGCGAACGAGGCCTGATGGCGGGCCGGTCAGCGCTCCAAGACGAACTGCAGCAGCAGGGTACGCTGCAGGAAGTTGAAATTGTCGTCCGACAGCAGATAGACCGCGTGCGCGCCGCCGGCCAGCGGGTGCGCGGCGATCGCTTCGGAATTGTCGCGCAGACCCGGGGCCTCCAGGCGCAAGACCTCCTCCGTGCCGTCAAGCGCGGTATCGTTCAGGACGGTCGCGGCGGATATGCGGACGACACGGCTGGCGAACCCGCCGAGCACGCTGAAGCGTCGTTCCAACACCAATAGATCGCCGTTCTCCAGCCGCGCCATGCCGACGGGCTTGAACGGATCGAGCGTCGCATAGTCGAGCCTGGCCGGCGTTTGCGTGCCGGGCTTGCCGCGCCAGCCGAGGAAATGGGCGGCATCTTTCCGCTTGTTTTCCTCCAGTACCAGCACGGTGCCGTCCGACAGCACCGCCAGGGCCTCCAGGCCGCGCGCCATACGAAATTCCTGGACGTGGGCGCGGTAGCCGAACCGCCGGGGCCGCGCTTCCAGCATTCCGGGGCCGGCGGGATAGATCAGGATCCGGTTGGCCCGCTCGAACGCGACCAGCAGGTCGCCGTTGGCCATGCGGGCGAGACCCTCGGCATCGTGGGTTCCCCTCGCGATCGAAACCGGGCGGCCATCGGCGTTCCGCATGGGGACCAGCCGCGTGTCGGCGAGGCCGGCGAGCCGATCGCCGGTCCCCCGCCGCAATCGCGCCTGGAACCAGTGGCCACGATCGGTGACGGCGATCAAGGATTTGCCGTCGGCGTCGATGACGAGGCCCGAAAGCCCGCCGAAATCGGCGTCTCCCGACGCGAGTTCCAAGCCGGAGACGAAGCGCAAGATGCCGCTTGCGGGCTCGCCACCGGTCGGTTTCACCTCCTCGATCGCCGAGGCCTCGACGTGAATCGTCCGCGATGCCGCCTGCGGCGCGCCGAGAGGCGCGAGCAGGAGAGCCATGGCGATGAGGCATTCGTGATTGGCCGCGCGCCGGAGACGGGCATAGACTTTTCCAAAGGCACGCGAGATCGGCGTGGCAAAAGGGAGGAGAACCGGATGCTGGCACGCAGGGACATGGTCAAGGGCGCGGTGGGGTTGCCGCTGGCGGCGGTACTCGCCAATCCGGCGCTGGCCAAATCGGTGGCGGAGAGCCTGCCGGAGGTCTCGATCACGACCCGGGGCGGCAAGACGGTGCGGGGCACCTTCGCCCGCACCCGCAAGGTCAAGGCGGCGATGGTGCTGCTGGTGCACGAGTGGTGGGGCCTCAACGACCAGATCAAGACGGTCGCGGCGGAATATGCCGGCCTCGGCTACAACGCGCTGGCGGTCGACCTTTACGACGGCCGCGTCGCCACCAGCCGCGACGACGCCAGGAGCTACATGAAGAGCGTCGACGGCGCCGAGGCGGTCGACACCCTCGTCTCCTGGGTCGACTGGCTCCGCGCTCACAAGGCTTCCTCCGGCAAGATCGGCACGGTCGGCTGGTGTTTCGGTGGCGGCTGGTCGCTGATGACCGGGATCAAGACGCCCGTCGAGGCGACGGTGGTCTATTACGGCAACGTGGCGCGCACGGCCGAGGAGGTCAAGAGCCTGAAGGGCCCCGTGCTCGGCCATTTCGCCAGCCGCGACAAATGGATCAACAGGAAGATGGTTTCGGGCTTCGAGGCGGCGATGACCGGCGCCGGCAAGGCCTTCGAAAGCCACTGGTACGAGGCCGACCACGCCTTCGCCAACCCCTCGGGCGGGCGCTACGACGAGGCCGACGCCAAGCTTTCCTGGAAGCGCACGGTCGAATTCTTCGGGACCCACCTCGGCGCCTGAACGTCGGGGCTTCCGAGACCCCGGCGCTGGGCTATAGTCCCCTCGCATCAAATGAAACGCGGGGGGTGATATGGCGAGGATGCTGCACGTGGCCTCGGCCCAGATGGGCCCGGTCGAGCGAGGAGAGCCGCGCGCGCCGGCGATAAGCCGCATGGTCGAGATGCTGCGCGAGGCGCACGGGCGCGGCGCGCGGCTGGTGGTGTTCCCGGAGCTGGCGCTGACCACCTTCTTCCCCCGCTGGCATATCGAGGACGAGGCGGAACTCGATTCCTATTACGAGACGGAGCTGCCCTCCGCCGACACGGCGCCGCTGTTCGACGCGGCGGCCGAACTCGGCGTCGGCTTCTATCTCGGCTATGGCGAGCTGTTTCGCGACGCCGACGGGAGCAAGCGTCGCTTCAATACCTCCGTCCTGGTCGACAATGGCGGCCGCATCGTCGGCAAGTACCGCAAGGTGCACCTGCCCGGCCATGCCGAGTTCGAGCCGGAGCGGCCCTGGCAGCACCTGGAAAAGGGCTATTTCGAGCCGGGCGACCTCGGCTTCCCCGTCTGGCGGGCGATGGGCGGCAATATGGGCATGTGCCTCTGCAACGACCGCCGCTGGCCCGAGACCTGGCGGGTGATGGGCCTCTCCGACGTGGAGCTGGTCATGCTCGGCTACAATACGCCGGTGGGCAACGCCGTCGCGCGCGAGTCGGTGCACTTGCGCATGTTCCACAACCACATGTCGATGCAGGCTGGCTGCTATCAGAACGGCACCTGGGCCGTGGCCGCGGCGCGGGCCGGGCTCGAGGGCGGGGTCGACATGATGGGCGGCAGCTGCATCGTGGCCCCCACGGGCGAGATCGTGGCGCAGGCCACCACGGTCGACGACGAGGTGGTGAGCGCGATGATCGACCTCGATCGCGGCCGCTATATCAAGGAGACGATTTTCAACTTCGCCGCCCACCGCCGGACGGAGCATTACGGCCACATCGTCGAGCGCACGGCGGCGGTGCCGCCGGAGTTCTGATCGCCGACGTCGTCGCGGAGACAGACATGCAACAGGGCAATCCGACCTCGCTCCGGGTCCCGGGCCCCGGAATCAGGGCACTCTTCGAGCAGGACGCCCGCTGGCAGGCCTGGCTCGACGTCGAGGCGGCGCTGGCGCGAGCCGAGGCGGAGCTGGGCATGATCCCGGCCGAGGCGGCGGTGGAAATCGTCGCCAAGTGCGACCTTGCCCTCTTCGATCGCGAACGCCTGACCGAGGGCTTTCGTCGCACCGCGCATCAGCTGGTGCCGCTGGTCTGGGAACTGGCGCGGCTCTGCGAGGGCGATGCCGGCAACCATGTCCACTGGGGGGCTACGACGCAGAACATCACCCAGACGGGCGATATCCTGCAGCTCCGCAAGGCGCACGGGATCTATCTCGGCCAGTTGAGCCGGATCTTGGCGGCGCTCGCCGATCTCGCCGAGTGCTCGGCGGAAATGGCGCTTCCCGGCCGCACCCACGGCCAGCACGCGGTGCCGGCGACCTGGGGCCTGAAGGTGGCGATCTGGATCGACGAGTTCGCCCGCCACGTGGAACGCCTGAGGCAGGCCGAGCCGCGCGTCTTCCAGGCGCTACTGGGCGGTGCCGCGGGCACCGTCGCCTCCTTCGGCGAGGAGGGGCTGGAGGTCCAGGCCCGCCTGGCGGCGCACCTGGGCATGCCGGCGATGGCGGTGCCGGCGCGCAGCATCATGGACCACCTGGCCGAGCACGTGATGCTGCTGGCCCTGCTCGCCGCCAGCTGCGGCAAATTCGCCAAAGAGATCTACACCGGCATGAAGCAGGAGTTCGCCGAGGTCGAGGAGCCGATCAGCCCGGGCACCGTCGGCAGCTCCACCATGCCGCAGAAGCGCAACCCGCATCTCAGCCAAGACATCATGGCCTATGCGGCGCAGATCCGGACGCAGGTGCCGCTGGCGCTGGAGGCGGTGATGACCGAGCACGAGGCGAACCGCCAGACCTCGCTGATGATGCGCCACGCCCAGACCCAGGTCTGCGTGCTGCTGGGCGACACGCTGGAGCGCGTGCGGATCCTGGCCGAGGGCCTGGTGCTGAAGCCCGAACGGATGCGCGCCAACCTGGACCTGACCGAAGGCCTGATCATGGCCGAGCCGATCATGCTGGCGCTGGGGCAATACATCGGCCGCCAGGAGGCCCACGACGTGGTCTACGACGCCGCCCAGGCCGCCGCGCTCGGCAACGACGGTTTCGCCCAACTGCTGGCCGCCGACGCCCGCGTCGGCGAACACCTGTCGGCGGGGGAGATCGACACCCTCCTCGACCCCACCCGCTACACCGGCCTCTGCGCCGAACTGGCGCGGACCCAGGCGGTCCGGGGACGGGCGCTGGCGGGGGAACTCGGGGCGTAGTTCGATCCCCATGACCACCACCCTCCTCGACCCCGCATCCCTCCCCGAGCGTTTCACCGACGTGGCGGCGGTGGAGGACTTCATGGCCAGGCCTTCCGCCGGCGTGGTGGACGACCTCGCCGGGCTCGACGGCGACATCCTGGTGCTGGGCGTCGGCGGCAAGATGGGGCCGACGCTCGCGCGGATGGCCAGGCGGGCGGCGCCCGGGAAGCGGGTGATCGGGGTCTCGCGCTTCTCCGAGGCGGGTTTGGCGGACGCGTTGGAGGCCGACGGGATCGAGACGATTGCCCTCGACCTCCTGAATCGCGACGAGGTGGCGCGGCTGCCGAATGCCGAAAACGTCGTTTTCATGGCCGGGCAGAAATTCGGTGCCAGCGACGCGGCGGCGCGCACCTGGGCGATGAACGTGCATGTGCCGGCCCTGGTGGCCGAGGCCTGCCGCGCCGCCCGCATCGTCGCCTTCTCCACGGGCTGCGTCTATCCCTTCGTGGCCGTCGCCTCCGGCGGCGCCACCGAGGCGACGCCGGCCGAGCCGCCGCCCGGCGACTATGCCGCCAGCTGCGTCGGGCAGGAGCGGATGTTCGAATATTTCTCGGCCCTGCACGGCACGCCCGGCTGCCTCATCCGGCTCAACTATGCGATCGACATGCGCTACGGCGTGCTGTTCGACGTTGCCACCAAGGTGCGGGATGGCCGGCCGGTCGACCTCGCCATGGGGCATGTGAACGTGATCTGGCAGGGCGATGCCTGCGCGATCGCGCTCCGCGCGCTCCGCCACGCCACGACACCGACCCATCCCCTGAACGTCACCGGGCCCGAGACGCTTTCGATCCGCTGGCTGGCCGAGGCATTCGGCGAACGGCTCGGCCGCCGGCCGGAATTCACCGGCGCGGAGACCGAGGCGGTCTGGCTCTCCAATCCGGCGAAGGCGATGGAACGATTCGGCGCGCCCCTGGTGGGGCTCGAGGCCATGATCGAGTGGACGGCGGATTGGGTGGCGCGGGGCGGCGAGAGCCTCGGCAAGCCCACCCACTTCGAGGTGCGGGATGGTCGCTATTGAGGACCTGGCGTTCCGTCCGCTGGCAAACGAGGACATAGCCGCGGCCCGAGGGTTGAACGCGGAAGCCGGCTGGAACCAGGTCGCGGCCGATTGGCGGCGGCTGCTGGCGCTCGGTCGCGGCACCGCCGTCGAGGATCTGGAGGGCCGCCTGGTCGCCACCTCGATGGTGTTGCCGCACGGGTCCGGATTCGCCTGGATCGCGATGATCCTGGTGACGGCGGCGTACCGCCGCCGGGGCATCGCCGGCCGGCTGATGCGCCGGGCGCTGGTCGAATGCGTGGGTGGTGGCCGCGTCGCGGGCCTCGATGCGACCGAGGTCGGCCGGCCCGTCTACCTGCCGCTCGGATTTCGGGACATCTATACCCTCTCGCGCTGGAGCGGCATGGGCGGCGGGAGCTCGCCCGCGCCGACGCCGGAGATCCGGCCGGTCGCCGCGCCCGATTTCGACGCCGTCGGCCGCTTCGATGCCGCCGCCTTCGGCGCGGGACGGGACGCGATCCTCCGCCATCTTTCGGCCCGCAAGCCCGACCTCGCCCTGCTGGCGGTGGATGGCGGCGAGATCCGGGGCTTCGTGCTCGCCCGCGACGGCCGGCTCGCGACCCAGATCGGTCCGCTGGTCGCGCGCGACGCGGCGACCGCCCGGGCGCTGCTCGCCGCCCAGCTGGCGCGGCTCCACGGACCGGTGTTCCTCGATGCCGCCGATCACCATGAAACACTGCGCGACTGGCTCGCCGCCCGGGGCTTTCAGCGCCAGCGCGGCTATACCCGGATGCTCCGCCGCCGCGAGCGTCCACTGGACGATCCGGCCACCATCTGGATCATCGCCGGCCCGGAGTTCGGCTGACGGCGGGCGGGCGCCCGTGCGATGATGCGGCCATGAACCCGACCGACAGGATGCCCGAGGCCGTTGCCGCCCTCCTGGCGCGGGGCGTGGTGATCCCGGCCCATCCCCTGGCGTTGAGCGAGGCGCGCGTACTGGACCAGGTCCATCAGCGCGCGCTCACTCGTTATTATCTCGACGCTGGCGCCGGCGGCCTCGCGGTGGGCGTCCACACCACGCAGTTCCGGATCCGCGAGGCGGGGCTCTACGAGCCGGTACTGCGATGCGCGGCCGAGGCGGCGGCGGACTGGACCGATCGCCCGCTGGTGATGATCGCCGGCCTGGTCGGCCGTACCGATCAAGCGCTTCGGGAGGCGGAAGTCGCCCAGGGCCTCGGCTATCACGCGGGCCTGCTGAGTCTCGCGGCCTTTGCCGACGCGAGCGAGGACGATATCGTTACCCATTGCGCCGAGGTTGCCGGCCGGATTCCGCTGGTCGGCTTCTACCTGCAGCCGGCGGTCGGCGGGCCGGTACTGTCCTTCGACTTCTGGCGCCGCTTCGCCGGGATCGAAAACGTCGTCGCGATCAAGGTGGCGCCGTTCGACCGCTACCGGACCTTGGACGTCGTGCGCGGCGTGGTCGCGGCGGGGGCGGAGGATCGCATCGCGCTCTATACCGGCAACGACGATCACATCGTGGTCGACCTGGTGACGCCCTGGGCGGTGCGGCGCGGCGCGGAAACGGTCGAGGTCCGTTTCCGGGGCGGCCTCTTGGGCCATTGGAGCGTTTGGGTCAAGACGGCGGTGGACCTTCTGGCGCGCGCGCACCGGGCGGTCGAAGCGGGCCGGATCGAGGCCGACCTCCTGGCGCTCGATGTCCAGGTGACCGACTGCAACGCCGCCCTCTTCGACGTCGCCAACGATTTCGCTGGCTGCATCGCCGGCTGTCACGAGGTGCTCAGGGGCCAGGGGTTGATGCGGGGTATCTGGTGCCTCGACCCGGACGAGGGGTTGAGCCCCGGCCAGCGGGAAGAGATCGACCGGGTCCGCCGCGACTATCCCCACCTGATGGACGACGATTTCGTCGCCACCAACCTCGACAGCTGGCTGGCCTGAGCTTTCCCGCTTCGCGAAAATATTCTACTTCTGGCCCGCGTTCATTTTGGGAGGGACCATCATCATGCCGGGACCGCTGGCGGGCATCCGAATTCTCGACCTCACCACCGTCGGCTTCGGGCCCTACGGCACGCAGATCCTGGGCGATTGCGGGGCCGAAGTGATCAAGGTGGAATCGCCCGAGGGCGACATCACCCGGGGCATCACGCCCTTCCGCAATTCCGGCATGGGCCACTTCTTCCTGAACGCCAACCGCAACAAGCGCTGCATCGTGCTCGACCTCAAGCAGGCCAGCGCCGTCGGGGCCTGCCTGCGCCTGGTCGAAACCATGGACGCTGTGATCTGCTCGATCCGCCCGGCGGCGATGGCCCGGCTCGGCCTCGGCCACGAGGATTGCGCCCGGGCCAACCCGAAGCTGATCTATGTCGCCCTCGTGGGCTTCGGCCAGGACGGGCCCTACGGGCCGCGCCCGGCCTATGACGACATCATCCAGGGGCTTTCCGGCATGGCCGACATGCAGGGCGGGCGCGAGGGGCCGCCGCGTTTCGTCAACGCCTCGATCTGCGACAAGATCGGCTCGCAGTTCGCGGTGCACGCGACCATCGCGGCCCTCTTCAGCCGTGAGCGGACGGGGGAAGGCCAACTGGTCGAGGTGCCGATGCTGGAAAGCCTGGTCGGCTTCAACCTGGTCGAGCACCAGGCGGGCCAGAGCTTCGAGCCGGCGCTGGGCCCCGCCGGTTACGAGCGTTCGATGGTCGAATATCGCCGGCCCTACGAGACCGCCGACGGCTTCGTCTGCGTGCTGCCCTACAACACCAAGCAGTGGCGGGCCTTCTTCACCGCGATGGGCCGGCCCGAAATGCTGGACGACCCGCGCGTCACCGAGCCGAAGACGCGGAGCGAGAAGATCGGCGAGCTATATGAGATGGTCGCCGAGTGCGTCGGCGGCTGGCGGACCGCGGAATTGCTGGCGGCGCTTGAAGAGGCGGACATACCGAACGGCCGCGCGACGCCAATGGGCGAGCTGGCCGACGACCTGCACCTGAAGGCCGTCGGCCTGTTCCAGCACTTCGACCACCCGAGCGAGGGGCGCATCCGGCTTGCGGGGCCGGGCGTCGGCTTCTCGAAGACCCCGGCCGAAATCCGCACGCTGCCCGCCGCCCTCGGCGAGCACAGCGTCGAGGTCCTGCGCGAGGCCGGCCTCGAAGAAGGCGAGATCGAGGCGATGCTGGCGGCGGGCGCGACCCTCGATGGCCGCCGCGATACGGCCCGCGCCGCCGCGGAATAGCGCCCGGCCTCGGAACAACAGGCCCGTCACCCCGCTATCCTCGCCCATGGACATCGCGGTAGGCGGGAAGGCCGGCGATGGACGTCGCCTCGAAGACGCCGCGCGCCACCGCGCGGGCGGCGCAATTGGCCGCATGGGCGCCGATAAGCGCCAGGCGGTCGGGAGCGGCCGGCGGGCCGCCGGTCGAGAGCGCAAAGACCACGTCGCCGTCGAAGGGGGTGTGGGCCGGGCGCACGGCACGGGCGAGACCGTCGTGCGCCATCATCGCCACCCGGGTCGCCCCCGCCTTGTCGAGCGGGGCGTTGGTGGCGACCACGATCAAGGTCGTGTTGGCGCCGAGGCGGCTCGTCGCCAGGGGATCGTCCTCGCCGCCACCACTCGGCCCCGGCTCGCCGCCCAACTCGCCCTCCCGTTCCAGCAGCGCGGCCCAGAATCGCCCTTCGGAGTCGACGGTGCCGCCGACCGGATTGGCGACGGCCAGCGCGCCGACGATCAACCCGTCTTCGTCCTCGATGGAGGCCGAGCCCAGGCCGCCCTTCAGCCGGCCGGCGCTGGCGCCCATGCCGGCACCGGCGTTGCCGAGGCGGAATTCGGCTCCGGCCGCATCGCAGGCCTGTTTGGCGAGGTCGCGCCACAGCAGCGGCCCCCGCTCGGCCATGCCTTGGCGGAGATCGAAGATGATCGCGCCCGGCACGATCGGCATGCGCCAGGGACCGACCGGGAAACCCCGGCCGCGCGCCGCCAGCCACTCGACCACCCCGTCGCCCGCCTGTAGACCGAAGACGGAGCCGCCGGCGAGCGCCAGGGCGTCGATCCGTTCCACCCGGCAGTCGGGGCGAAGCAACTCCGTCTCCCGGGTGCCCGGCGCGCCACCGCGCACGTCGACGCCCGCGATCGCGGCTTCCTCGCAGAGCACCACGGTGACACCGGTCAGTGCCGCTTCGTCCTCGGCGTTGCCGACGGCAAGGCCCGGGACGTCCGTCAATAGATTCAGGCGACCTGTCCCGGTCATGGGCAATCCCCTTCCCGGGCCGTCACCGGGTCGCCCAGGCAGAGTCCCAGTTCGGCATCGGCACGGCCTCGGTTGACGGCGATCTCGATCAGGCCGTTGGCGTTTGCGTACCAGAATGCTTCCCCCGGCGCGACATCGCAAAAGGTCCAGGCCCGCTTCAATATTCGCCCGCCCAGGGCGAGGTGGGCGTTAGTGTCGAGGCAGGTCTTCCGGAGTCCGGTCATCGCATTGCCGAAGCGGTCGATATAGACAATCGCCGCCAGGTCGTCCGGCCAGTCGGGTCGATCAAGCTCCCGGGGTGGGCGTTCCGGCCCCGGGGTTTCCTCGCTCCTGGCAAGGCGCGCGGCGGCGGGCGCGAAGACGTCGCGGCCATGGAAGCTGGCCGAAAGATCACGCCCGTCGGGGGCTATCGCGAAGGCGCTGGCGGTACGGGCCCGCCGGGCGGGGAGGGCCAGCAGGCCGTTCTCCGGGCCGACGAACCAGCGTCCGTCGGCCTCCAGGGCCACCGCATCGCGCGCGCCACCGACACCCGGGTCGACCACGGCCAGGAATACGGTGCCAGCCGGAAACCAGGCGGCATAAGCGGCCAGCAGGTAGGCGGCGAGGTCCGGCCGATGGGCCGGCGCGTCGGCGAAGAGGTCGATCACCGTCACCCCCGGCGCCTCCCGCGCCAACACGGCCTTCACCTGGCCGATGTATGGCCCCTCCAGCCCGAAATCGGTGAAGAGCGCGATCATCGTCGCGCCGCTCAGGCCCGCCGCGCGACGATGAAGAGCCGGCGGAAGGGGAAGAGGGTGCGGCCGTCCGCCTCGGGTGGGTAGGCGGCGAGGATCCGCCACCCATAGCCGGCCTCGAAGGCGGCGCGCTCGCCCGCATCCTCCAGCGCCGCCAGGAAGGGGCGAAGCGCCGTGCCCTTGGTCCATTCCTTGACCGGATTCTCGCCCTCCAGCACCTGCAGATACACCGCTTCCCAGATATCCAGCTTGACAGCCCGGGAGGCGAGGATGCGGTGATAGACCTCGGGCGCCGCCACGGGCGTTTCGCGGATCACCGGTCGGAGGCGCTCGGCCCAGGACCCGGCCTCGACCGTCTCGATCATCGCCTGGTGCGAGGCCTCGCCGTGATTGCGCGGCATCTGCACCGCCAGGTGGCCGCCCGGCGCGAGGCAATCGAGGAGCCGGGGAAAGAGCGTCGCGTGATCGTCGAGCCAGTGGAGCGCGGCGTTGGAATAGATCACTTCCGGTGCGCTCTCCGGCCGCCAGTCGGCGATGCCCGCCGCGACGAAGCGGGCCTCCGGCAAGGCTTCGCGGGCGCGCGCCAGCATGTCGGGTGAACTGTCGACCCCGATCAGCCCGGCTTGCGGGAAACGTCCCCGCAGTACCTTGGTGACGTTCCCTGGCCCGCAGCCGAGATCGACCACCGTGCCCGTCGCCTCGCCCGGGATCCGCGCCAGCAGGTCGAGCGCGGGGCGCAGACGCAAGTCGTCGAAGGCCAGGTATTGGTCGGGATCCCAACGCATATTTCTTCCTTTCTCGGATGCCCGCGGTCAGCTGGCGGGAAGCGAGACGCGGAAGGTCGCGCCTTCCGCGTCGCTCTTGACCAGCTCCAGCTCGCCACCATGCGCGCGGACCAGCTCGCGGGCGTTTGCGAGGCCGAGGCCCGTGCCGCCCGGGCGCGCCGAGCCGGCGAAGGCCTGGAACAGGTTGTCGATCGCCTTTCGCGGCAATCCCGGACCGTCGTCGGCGAGCTCGATCCGCCACCAGGCTCCGTCGGCCTGGGCGGTGACGGTGAAAGCGCCGTTGTGGTTCATCGCCTCCATGGCGTTGCGGGAGATGTTCAGGAAGACGCGGAAGAGCTGCTCGCGGTCGCCGGCGATCTCGATGTCGGGCGCCACGGCGTTCAACCAGGCGATGTTGCTCGCCTCGTCGAGGCCGACGTGCTCCATCAACTCGTCGACGAGCGCGCGGAGGCGGAAGGTCTCGGTGCGCGGTGCTGGCGCCTCCGCCTTGCCGTAGTCGAGCGTGGCGCTACATAGCGCCACGGCGCGGTCGAGCGCGGCCACCAGCGTGGGGGTCGCCCGGCGAACGTCGGGATCGTCGCTGCTGGCCAGGCGGTCGGAGACGAGGTGGGCGGTGGCCAGCATGTTGCGCAGGTCATGGTTGATCTTGGCGACGGCGGAGCCCAGCGCCGCCAGATGCGTCTTCTGGCGCAGCGCCGCGCGGATCTCGCGCTGCATTTGCGCGAGTTCGCGCCGCGCGGCGCCGATCTCGTCGCCGCGATTCGACGGCGGCACCACGTTGCCGGCATCCTCCGGCCCTTCGCGGAAACGGATCATCGAGGCGGTGATGTCGCGCATGGGTCGCACGAAGAGGACATGGAGCGAAAGGAAAACCAGGCTGGCGGTCACCAGCGAAATGACGATCGAGAGCTGCAGGATGTTGGTCGAATAGTCGAGCATGGCATCGCGCAACGCCGCCTCGTCCAGGACGACCTCGACGAAACCCTCGCTGCCGTCGGGGAAGGCGCCGACGACGAGCAACGTCCGTTCGCCCTCGATCAGCGCCTCGAAGGCCTGCATGATCAGCATCCACGGCGAGGCTCGGCGCAGGTCGAACGAGGCGTCGACCTTGGGCGGCATGTCGTCGGCCAGCAACAGGCTCCGCGTCTTCCGCCGCTTCAGCACCACCATGCGAACGTCCGCCGCCTCCAGCAGCTCCTGCGCCAGTTCGACGCTCACCACGTTGTCGGGCGTGGCCCGGAGCGCCATCGCCGCCAGATTGGCATCGATGAGGCGCGCTTGCAGATAGTTGTGGCGGAAGTTGGCGATCGAGGGAACATAGATCAGCACCTCGCTCAGCATGACGAAGAAGACGGTGAGCACCAGCAGGCGGGCCGAGAGGCCGCCGGCGAGCCCGCCCGGTCGATGATCTCCGCCCGCCCTCGCCATCGCGCGCCCTCAACCGAAGGCCGCCAGCAGGCGGACCAGCCGGCGCGTTCGGGCACTGAAGAGCGTCGGGGTATAGAAGCTGCCGGCGACCCGTTTGTTGACTTCGCCGAGCGTCGGGTAAGGCGCCATCAGGGTCGCCATCTTGGAAATTTTGAGGCCGTTTTCCATGGCCAGAATCCAGGGTTGCAGCAATTCGCCCGCGCGCGGGCCCAGCAGCGTCGCCCCCAGAATCCGCCCGCGCTTGTCGGTGACGACCTTGACCATGCCGTCGGTGGCCCGTTCCGCCTGGGCGCGATCGTTCTCGGCGAAGGGCCAGCGGAGCACCCGGACCTCGCGCCCGCCGGCGCGGGCTTCGGCCTCGCCCAGCCCGACATGGGCCAGTTCGGGATCGGTGAAAGTGACGCGGGGTACCAGGCGATGGTCGGCCCTGGCCGGCAGGCGGAAAAGGATGTTCTTCAAGACGATGCCGGCGTGATAGCCGGCGACATGGGTGAACTGCGGCCCGCCGGCGGCGTCGCCAACGGCGTAGACCCGCTTGTTGGTGGTGCGGAGCCGCCCATCGACGCAGATGCCGCCCGGGTTGCTCTCGATACCGGCGCGCCCGAGGTCGAGCGCATCCAGGTGCGGCCGCCTGCCGGCGGCGATCAGCAGGTGGGTGCCGGCGACCGTCCGCCGCTCCTCGTCCCGCGACAGCTCGACGTCGATCCCTTCGGCCCGGCCCGAGACGGCCATGACCCGCCAGCCTTCCTCCACCGCCACGCCCTCGCCGTCGAGGAGGTCGCGCAGCAATTCGACCGCCTCGCCGTCGTCGCGTGGCAGGATCGAGAGCATCTCCACAACCGTTACCCGCGCGCCGAGGCGGCGATGGGCTTGCGCCATCTCGAGGCCGATCGGCCCACCGCCGACGACGATCAGGTGGCCGACCGGTTCGGCGTTGTCGAACAGGGTCTCGTTGGTGAAATAGGGTACCTCGTCCAGGCCCGGTATCGGCGGCACCAGGGGGCCGGAGCCGGTGGCGACGACGAAGCGCCGCGCGCGAATCCGTTCGCCGTCCACGGCGATGGTTCGTTCGTCGGTGAATCGGGCCTCGCCCTCGATCACCCGGATGCCGAGGGCACGCATCCGCGCCACCGAGTCCTGTGGCTGGATGGCGCCGATCACGCCCCGGACGTGGTCGCGGACCGCACCAGGCCCGATTTCGCCGACCGGGGCGCCCTCGAGCCCGAAGCGGCCGGCCCGCCGCGCCTCGTGGGCGGCATGCGCGGCGGCGATCAGCGCCTTGGAGGGCACGCAGCCGAAATTCAGACAGTCGCCGCCCATTCGGGCGCGCTCGACCAATACCACCGAGGCCCCCATCCCGGCGGCGCCCACCGCGACGGAGAGGCCGCCGGCACCGGCGCCGATCACGCAGATATCGATCTTCTCGCGCCCCGCCAACGCCTCGCCTCCCCGCCGGCTACAACGATCAGGAGTCCGGACCGCCCCCCTTGTCCGGTCGGCAGCGCTTCACGCGCTTATAGACGATCGGCGCGCAGGACAGCAGGGCCAGCGCGACGAGCGGACCGAACACCTCGGGATTATAGATGATGCCCCAGTCTGGTTCGCCCCCCTGTTCGAACACCATGCCGAGGCCGTTGCCGACGCTGGCGTAGACGAAGGTGCCGGGGATGATGCCGAAGAAGGTGGCGATCACATAAGTGGAAAGCGGTACGCCGAGCAAGGCGGGTACCAGGTTGACGATGAAGAAGGGGAAGAGCGGCACCAGGCGGAGGACCAGCAGGTAGCTCATCGCGTTCTCGCGGAAGCCCGACTCCATGCGCTGGATCGTCGGCCCGGCCTTGCGCCTGAGCAGATCGCCGAAGGCGTGGCGCGCGGCCAGGAACAGCAGGCAGGCGCCGATCGTCGCGGCGAAGACGACGACCGTGCCGCCGAACCAGAGGCCGAAGAGAAAGCCGCCGATCAAGGTCAGCAGCGAACCGCCGGGAAGGGAACAGGCCACGACCACGACGTAGGTCGCGAAATAGACGGCGACGGCGAGGATGGTGTTCGTCCGAACCCAGTCCTGCAGCACCAGGCGATGATCGCGCAGCGTCTCGAAGCTCACATGATCGTGTCCGCCGGCGAGGAAGAAGGCGGCGAGCGCCAGAACGATCACGGCGATCGGCAGATATCGCGTCAGGCCGCCCGCGCGGGCGCCCGGGGACTTAGCTGATTCCATGGCCGCGTTCCACACCACCCACCGTCTGACTGTCTCCATAGATGGGGAAAGACGCGAGGAATCACGCGGGAGGTCACTCCTTCGTGAAGCGCCCGGAAGATTCCACGCCGCTCAGTGGGCCAGCAGCACCGGCATGTCGGCGGATTGCAGGATGTGGCGCGTGGCGCCGCCGAAGATCATCTGCCGGAGGCGGTTCTGCGTATAGGCGCCCTTGATCAGCAGATCGGCGCCGAAGTTCCGCGCTTCCTCGACGATGGTTTCGCCGATGCTGCGGCCCGCCGGATCGATCGTGACGGCCTCGGAGGAGATCCCGTTCTTTATCAGATGGCTCGCCATTTGCCGGCCGCTAGGCCCCGGTACCGTGCCCCCTTCGACCGTCAGCACCCTCACCGCGCTCGCCTCGCGCAGCACCCGCATGGCGACGGCGATGGTGCGTGCCGTCTCGGTACTGCCGTTCCAGGCGATCATCACCCGATCGCCGATCTTGGCCGGCACCCGGGCGGCGGTCAGCATTACCGCGCGGCCGCTTTCGAAGAGGCCCGCCTCGCAGGTCGCGAGCCAGCCGCCCGTCGGCTCGTCCAGGACTCTGCCGATCAGGATCACGTCGAATAGCCGCCCGTAGTCGCCGACGATCTGGCTCTCGATGCCGTCGACTTCGCGCCAGTCGGCCGTCACCTTGGAACTGGTGTCGGCGATGTCCAAGAGCGGCACGCTGCTCGTCTCCATGAAACTTCGAAACCGTTCGGCGTAGGCTTGCAGCGTTTCGTCGCTGTCGGCTAGCTGGGTCAATGATTCCGGCGGCAGGACGAAGCCTTCCGCCGCGATGATCTGTTGGGTACGCCGAACCAATAACCCTTCGATGTGCCCGCTAAAACGGGTCACGATCTGCAGCGCGGCAGCCATTGCGGTTTCGGCCGCGACATTGTCATGGATCGGCAGCAGGATCGTCGTCATTTGCCACCTCCCTGGAGCCCGCTCCCCGTGGCTCCGGAGACGAGTCTAACACCGGCGCGCCGGCCCTGCCACCATGCGGAGGGCGCTATATCGAGGGGGCGAAAATCGTCCCGTTCGGCCGCCGGCGTCAGGTTCCCTGGCCGGGATTGGCGCTGAAATGTTCCTCGAATTTGTTGGCGACGCCGTCCCAGTCCTCCGCGTCCGCCGGCGACTCGCCCTTGCGGGTGATGTTGGGCCAGATCGCGGCATATTCGGTGTTCATCTCGACCCAGCGTTCGGTGCCTTCCTCGGTGTCGGGCATGATCGCCTCGGCGGGGCATTCCGGCTCGCAGACGCCGCAGTCGATGCATTCGTCGGGGTGGATCACCAGCATGTTCTCGCCCTCGTAGAAGCAATCGACCGGGCATACCTCGACGCAATCCATGAACTTGCATTTGATGCACGCTTCCATCACGATATAGGTCATCGGCTCACTCCTGATCCCGCTTGGCGCCGGAGGCTACTCCGGTGCTCGTATCCTGTTCCCGTCGTGCCAGTACACGCTTGCGCGCGGCACCGCTGTCCCGGTCGTCGACATAGATAAGGCCAGCAATCCGGCGGAGCAAGCTGGCCTCGAAGTCGTGCGCCTGGCCGTCGGCGTAAACCACTTCCCACAACATTTCAACCAGGCGAATTCGCTCCTCTTCGTCGAAGCGGCCCTTGATCACTCGGGTGTATGGCAAAAGCTGGTGGCCATCGGCGACGACCGACTCGGCGGATACGATAAGCCCGGCTGCTTCCGGGGCCGAGAGGCCGAAATGGGCGCCGAGTCGCGCCTCGATCACCTGGCGCTCTCCGGCATCGAACTCGCCGTCGCCGAGCGCCGCCTCGACCAGGAGGGCGGCCGCGGCGAGCCGCAGCTCTTCGTCGTCGTGCCGCGCTCCACCCGTTGCCGGGCGGCCGTCACGGGTGGAAAAGAGGGCTTTCAGGCGGTCGATCATGGGTGGTATCGCGCGTGGGAAGGGACTCCGTGCCTAACACGGGCGCGAGGTTCGCTCAACCGTCCTCTCCGCTCCGCAGGCGGTCGGTCAGGCGTCGTTCCCGCTTGGTCGGCCGCCCCGCGCCCCGCTCGCGTTCGGCGGCCGACGGGGTTTTGACGGCGGGCTCGTCGGGCGGCGTCAGATCGTCGTACAACAGGCGGCCTTCCGGCGCGGGGCCGCGCCGTTCCGCCAGCGCCAGGACGCGGACGACACGGATGTCGCGGGCCTGTGGAAAAGTGAGCACGTCGCCGACGCGGACCGGCTGGCTCGCCTTGTCGACGACGCGGCGGTTGATGCGCACCCGGCCGGTTTGGGCGAGCTTCTGGGCGATCGTCCGGCTCTTAAAGAAGCGCGCGCACCAGAGCCAGCGATCGACCCGTTGCTCGCTAAGCCGCATGTCCCGCCGTTCCTGCCCCGTCGGGCCGACGGAGACGCCGAGGCCGTGGGCACGGCGGGAAATGTGGGCAAGGGCCCCCGGTTGAACTCATGCGCGCCCCAAGCCGTCGAGGGCGGCGAAGGCGCCCGTCGATTTGGTCTCCTCGCCCTTGGGCCGGCGCCGCTTGCGCGGGGCCTGGAAGTGATAGCGCGTCTCCCCGTCCTTGGTCCGGGGCTTGTAGCCGAGCGTCTTCAACACCTCTCCCAGTTCCTCGGCGCCGCATCCCAGCATGGACATCATCCGATGATCGGGCGCGATCGGTCCCCGCTTGGCCGCGCCCATGGCTTGAGCCGCCAGCCGGTCGATCATGTCGATGCGGTAGACCCGCGCGCCGATCCGCCTACAGCCACCGGCCCTGAGCAAATCCTCCGGCATGGACGGATCGGCGGGCACCGAAACGCGGCCACTCGCCGGCGGCTCGGCCAGGGCCTCGCGGCCTCGCGCCACCGACCAGAGCCGGGAGGCCGTGCCCGCGCGTTCGGGTTTCAGTTGGGCGGCGAGATAGACGTCGATGAAACCGAGCCGGACGCCGAGCGCCTTGAGCGCGGCGCGGCCCGGTGGATCGAGAGCGCCTATCAGTTCCGCCACCGCGTCTCGGGGGACCGCGCCCAGCCCCTCGACCAGCTGATAGGCGATGCCGCGCGCCGGGCCCGAAAGATCCGCCCGGGCGAGGTGCACGAGCGGGCCCACGCGCCGTTCGATCTCCGCGCCCAGCCAGTCGTCCAGCCGGCGGCGCACCCGTTCGCGCAGCACGCCTTCGACATGGTCGACCGGCAGTAGGGCGACGATCGGGCGAAGCGGGCTCGCCCCCGGCGTCGGCCGGGCCACGGGCGAATCCCGCCACCAGAGGAGATTGTCTTCCCGCCAGGTAATTTCGCCATCGGGTGCGTCGGCCAGATGCCGCGCCAGGATCCCCACCTCGCGGGCCAGAACCCGGTTGGCGGCGGTGCGGATGGCACGCGATTCGGGCCCCGCATCGGAGACATCCGGGGTGAAAGTCAGGCCTTTCAGCCGCCCGACGTACTGGCCCTCGACCAGCACCTCGCCGTCGCCGGTGATGGCGCCGAGCAAGTCCTTCTTCTCGCTCATCCGCCGCAATAGCGCCGAGGCGCGGCGGTCGACGAAGCGCCGGGTCAGTGCCTGGTGCAGGGCATCGGAAAGACTGTCTTCGATCTCCCGCGCGCGCGTCTGCCAAGCCTCGGCCTCGACCATCCAGTCGTTGCGGTGGGAGACGTAGGTCCAAGTTCGGACATGGGCGATGCGGCTGGCGAGGGTATCGATATCACCGTCGGTTCGATCGAGGTTCTCCACCTGGTCCGCCACCCAGTCCGTCGGCAGAACGCCCGCCGACGACATCAGGTGATGATAGACCTGAGCCAGCAGGCGATGGTGAGCTTCCGTCATGGATTTGCGGAAGTCCGGGATCCGGCAGACTTCCCAAAGCTTACGGACGGCGGCCCGGCCGCGCGCGAGCTCGGCGATGTCCGGGTCTCGCGCCAACGCCCGGAGCGCGGTCAGGTCGTGGCTCGGCCGCGCCTTCACCAGCAGATCGCGCGGCGGCGGGGCATCGAGGCTCCGCATCAGGTCTCGGGTCGAGTGGAAGTCGAGCTCGGTCGAGCGCCATTGCAGCCGGCGGACGGTTTCGAAGGAGTGGCGTTCGACGTTCTCCACCACGTCGACATCGATGGGGCCGGCGCCGGCCGTGGTGCCGAAGGTACCGTCGTTCATGTACCGTCCGGCTCGGCCGCCGATCTGGGCGATCTCGCCGGCGTCCAATGGCCGGCGCGCGACGCCGTCGAACTTGCGGAGCGCGGCGAAGGCGACATGGTCGACATTCATGTTGAGGCCCATGCCGATGGCATCCGTCGCCACCAGATAGTCGACCTCGCCCGCCTGGTAGAGTGCCACCTGGGCGTTCCGCGTGCGCGGGCTCAGGGCCCCCAGGATCACCGCGCAACCGCCGCACTGGCGGCGCATCATTTCGGCCAGCACGTAGACGTCCTCCGCCGAGAAGGCAACCACGGCACTGCGGCGCGGCAGGCGGGAGAGTCTGCGTTCGCCCGCGTGGCGCAGCGCCGAGAAACGCGGGCGGGAGATGAAGCGAGCCTCCGGCAGCAGGGCCCGGATCGTCCAGCGCATGGTATCGGCGCCGAGAAACATGGTCTCGCGGCCGCCACGCGCATGCAGCAGCCGGTCGGTGAAGACGTGGCCCCGTTCCCCGTCGGCGGCGAGCTGGATCTCGTCGACCGCCAGGAAGTCGACGTCCCGGTCGCGCGGCATCGATTCGACCGTGCAGACAAAGTAACGCGCGCGGGGGGGCAGGATCCGCTCCTCGCCCGTGATCAGCGCAACCCGGGCCCGGCCCTTGATCTCCACCGCGCGGTCGTAGACCTCGCGCGCCAGCAGGCGCAACGGCAGGCCCATCATGCCGGACTCGTGCGCCAGCATGCGCTCCACCGCCAGGTGGGTCTTGCCGGTGTTGGTCGGCCCGAGGACGGCGGTGACGCCGGTCGAGCTGTAATCACGCGATACCATGTCTCACCGTCAGAGTTACGGCTACCTTGGCCGGATGCAAGGGGTCGATAGCGGGTTTTACCTATTCCGCCGCCTCGGCCGGGTCCGGCGGCCGCCAGCGCAGCACCGGCCGGCGCGCCGCCCGGGTTTCGTCGAGCCGGCGGCGCGGCGCGTGGAAGGGCGCGCCCTCGAAGCGGTCGACGTCGCCCGCCTCGGCATCGACCATCAACCCCCGCATCAGGTGGATGAATTCGTCGAGGCTGGCCTTGCTTTCCGAATCGGTCGGCTCGATCAGCATCGCGCCGTGGACCACGAGGGGGAAATACATCGTCATCGGATGCACGCCCTCGTCGATCATCGCCTTGGCGAGGTCCAGGGTGGTGACGCCCGTGTCCTTGAGGCCCGCGTCGTCGAACAGAACCTCGTGCATGCAGGGCCCGGGAAAGGGCAGGTTCATCACGTCCTCGAGGCCGGCGCGCAGGTAGTTGGCGTTCAACACCGCGTCCTCCGCCGCCTGCCGCAGGCCGTCGGATCCGTGGCTCATCATGTAGGCGAGCGCGCGGATGAACATGCCCATCTGGCCGTGGAAGCCCTTCAGGCGGCCGAAAGCGCGACCGTCGTCGCGGGCGTCCGCCTCGGTTTCCACCAGGCGGAAACCATCGCCCTCCCGGATCACGTAGGGCCGGGGGGCAAAGGGGGCCAAGGCCTCCGACAGCACCACCGGGCCGCTTCCCGGACCACCGCCGCCGTGCGGGGTCGAGAAGGTCTTGTGCAGGTTGATGTGCATGCAGTCGATGCCGAGGTCACCCGGGCGCACGCGGCCCATGATGGCGTTGAAGTTGGCGCCGTCGCAATAGAAGTAACCGCCCGCCTCGTGGATCATCCCGGCGATCTCGACGATGTCGGTCTCGAACAGGCCGCAGGTGTTGGGGTTGGTCAACATGATGCCGGCGACGTCGGGCCCGAGACGTTCACGCAACGCGGCGACGTCGACCCGGCCGCGCGCGTCGGCGGCGATATCCTCGACCCGGTAGCCGCACATCGCCGCCGTCGCCGGGTTGGTCCCGTGGGCGCTCTCCGGCACCAGCACCACTTCGCGTGCTTCCCCTCGGGCGTCCAGCGCGGCGCGGATGCACATGAGGCCGCAGATTTCGCCATGCGCGCCCGCCGCGGGCGACATGGCGACCGCCGGCATGCCGGTCAAGGTGGTGAGCCAATGGGCGAGGATGTCGATCAACTCGAGCGCCCCCTGCGCCGTCTCCACCGGCTGCAAGGGGTGTACCTCGGCGAGGCCGGCCAGGCGCGCGACCTTCTCGTTCAGGCGCGGATTGTGCTTCATGGTGCAGGAACCGAGCGGATACATGCCCATGTCGATGCCGTGGTTGTCGCGGCTGATGCGGACGTAATGGCGTACCACTTCGGGTTCCGACAGGCCCGGCAGGCCGGTGGTGCCCTGGCGGGCCAGACCGCCCAGCCGATTGCCCGCCGCTTCGTCGATTTCCGGCAGATCGACGCCCGTGGTCTCGGGCGTGCCCTGCTCGAAAATCAGCGACTCCTCATGGTCGAGGCCCCTATGGCCCGAGTGGGTCCGGGGGCCCCTGTCGGCGGTGACCAGCTTGGGCTCGCCGCTCTTGTCGCGTGACTGGCTCATGAAAGCGCCTCCCTCAGGCCTTGTTCCAGGCGCTCGACGTCCGTCTCGCTCGTCGTCTCCGTCGTCGCCAAAATCAGCAGCGGTTCCGCCGCCGCCTCGCCGGGGAAAAGCCGCGAGGCCGGCACGCCACAAAGGATACCGCCCTCGGCCAGTTTCGAGACCACCTCGCCCGCGTCGCGCGCCAGCCTGAGCGTGAATTCGTTGAAGAAGCCGTCGTTTACCACCTCGACGCCGCTAATTGCCGCCAGCCGGCCAGCGAGCGAGACCGCGCGGGCGTGGTTCAGGTGGGCCAGGCGGCGGAAGCCCACGTCGCCCAGCAGCGCCAAGTGGATGGTGAAGGCGAGGCCGCAGAGACCCGACGAGGTACAGATGTTGCTGGTCGCCTTTTCCCGCCGGATATGCTGCTCGCGGGTCGAAAGGGTGAGGACGAAGCCGCGCCGTCCCTCGGCGTCGACCGTTTCTCCGCAAAGCCTGCCGGGCATCTGGCGCACGTGCTTGTCGCGGCAGGCGAAGAGGCCCAGGTGCGGGCCGCCGAAGGTGAGGGGATTGCCCAGAGACTGGCCCTCGGCGGCGACGATGTCGGCCCCCATGGCGCCCGGCGGCGTCACCGCGCCCAGCGAAACGATTTCGTTCACCACCGCGACCAGCAGCGCGCCCTTGGCGTGCGCGGCCTCGGCGATCGGGCTCAGGTCGCGCAGCCGTCCGAAAACGTCCGGGTTCTGCACCACGACGCAAGCCGTGTCGTCGCCGATCGCCGCCGCCAGATCCTCCGAACCGTCGAAGTCCGCCGCCGCCGCCGTCGCCTCGAATTCCGTATAGCGCAACATGGTCCGCGCCACGTCGCGGTAGTGCGGGTGCAGGCCGCCCGAGAGCAGGGCGTGCTTGCGCTTCGTCACCCGGGCGGCCATCAGCACGGCCTCGGCGGTCGAGGTGGCGCCGTCGTACATGGAGGCATTGGCGACATCCATGTCGGTGATCAGGGCCACCTGGGTTTGGAATTCGAACAGCGCCTTCAAGGTCCCCTGGCTCACTTCCGGCTGGTAGGGCGTGTAGGCGGTCAGGAACTCGGAGCGCTGGATCAGGTGATCGACGGCCGCGGGCACGTGATGATGGTAGGCCCCGGCGCCGACGAAGAAGGGGGAGGTGGCGGCGTTCAGGTTTTTCGCCGCCAGGTCCGCGATCGCCCGCTCCACCTCCATCTCGCCTTGGTGGGTCGGCAGGTCGACGAGCCCGTCGAGGCGGACCGCGTCCGCCACGTCGACGTAGAGTTCATCCAGTCCGTCGACGCCGATCGCCGCCAGCATCGCGGCGCGCTCGGCCTCGGAATGGGGCAGGTAGCGCATTATTCGAGCCCCTCCACGTAAGTATCGTAGGACGTCTGGTCCATCAGCCCGTCGAGGTCGGCGGCATCGGCGATGCGGAGCTTGAAGAACCAGCCGCCGCCCATGGCGTCCTCGTTGACGGTGGCCGGGTTTTCGACCACGACGTCGTTGGTCTCCACGATTTCGCCGGCCAGGGGGGCATAGACCTCCGCCGCCGCCTTCACCGATTCGACCACCGCCGCCTCGTCGCCCTTGGCGAAGCTTTGACCGACCGCCGGCAGGTCGACGAACACGACATCGCCCAGCTGCTCCTGGGCATAGACGGTGATGCCGCAGGTGGCGATGTCGCCCTCGACCCGGATCCATTCGTGATCGTCGGTGAACTTGATGTCGCTCATGATGGTAATTCCTCCGTGAAGTTCTGGTTCGGCCGTCCCAGCCGTCATCCCCGGTAGTAGCGCTGCGCGACAAACGGCATTTTCGCGACCCGCGCCGGCAGGGTCTTGCCGCGCACGACGAGGCCGAGTTCGGTGTCGAGCTTGGCGTGATCGCGCCGGACGTAGCCCATGGCGAGCGGACCCTCGAGGCTCGGCCCGAAGCCACCGCTCGTGACCTCGCCGGTCGCGTTGCCCTCGCCGTCGGTGATCTCGGTGTGTTCGCGGGCCGGCTGGCGGCCATCGGGCAGGATGCCGACACGGCGGCGCGGCGGCCCGTCGGCCAGTTGGCGGCGCACCACCTCATGGCCCGGGAAGCCGCCCTTCTCGCGCCGGCGCTTGCCGATCGACCAGGCGAGGCCGGCCTCGATCGGCGTCGTGGTCTCGTCGATGTCGTGGCCGTGGAGGCAAAGCCCCGCCTCGAGCCTCAGCGAATCCCGCGCGCCGAGGCCGATGGGGGCGACTTCCGGTTCCGCCAGCAGCCGGCGGGCCAGGCCCTCGGCCGCCTCGCCCGGGCAGGAGATCTCGTAGCCGTCCTCGCCCGTGTAGCCGGAGCGGGTGACGAAACAGGCGACGCCGTCGAGCGTCACTTCCGCCGCCGACATGAAGGGGAAGGTCGCGACCTCGGGTGCCAGGCGGGCGAGCACGGCGGCGGCCTCCGGGCCTTGCAGCGCCATGAGACCCCGGCCCGCCAGAGCCTGGATCGCGAAGCCGGCCAAGCCGGCTTCCAGCAGGGCCAGGTCGGAGGACTTGTTGGAGGCGTTTACGACGAGGAAGAGGCCGTCCTCGACGCGTGTCACCATCAGATCGTCGAGGATGCCGGCATCGTCGTTGGTGAACTGGGTGTAGCGCATGCGGCCCTGGTCGAGGCCCTGGATATCGCCCGGCACCAGCCGCTCCAGCGCTTCCGCCGCGCCCGCGCCCGGGATCCGCACCTGGCCCATGTGGGAGACGTCGAACAGGCCGGCCGCCGCGCGCGCGTGGCGGTGTTCCTTCAGGATGCCGTCCGGGTATTGCACCGGCATGGCATGGCCGGCGAAGGGCACCATCTTGGCGCCGAGTTCCCGGTGCAGGCGATCGAGCGGCGTGGTCTCCAGGGTGGCTTCGTCGTCGCTCATGGCGTCCTCCGACAGCGGCATATCGCGCGCCTCGCGGCGGCGCGGTCATGCCCCCTCTGTCGTCGGACCTGAGATATTCACCCCGGCCTCGCGGTATCCGCGGTTGCCGGGTGTTCACCCTTCGGTGGAGCGCGTTCGAGGCGACGGACGTGCCCGCTTTCCAGAGTGGCGCTCCCCCACGGTCCCGATGCCTGAGAGTTTCCGGGGCGGTTGCTCCTTCGGCGCCGGCCGCGACCGCTTCCAGCGGCCGGCCGATCTCTCCCACGGGGGTCGAGCCTTGGTCCACCGGGGCCCACCGTCGCATCGGATCCCGGTCGATGCGTGAGAGCTTAACCGCGCCCGCGCCGCTGTCAATCGCGGGGCCCCTCACAATCTTGGCGATGCGCAATTCACGGGCGCCTTCCGCTCCCGATCCCGGTGCATCGCGACGTAATATCGAGCGGCGATGAGCTCGACTCATCGCCGCTCGGCAAGCGCGACCGCGCGCCCGAGCTTATGCCAGGAAAAGCCCGCGTGGCGTCTGAACGCCGGACAACCGGCAAGGGGTTCCCCTCATTGCCGATTGGCATAATTTGCGGGATCCCGGAACCCCGGCTCCCGAACGCCGGTCAATTTGCGAGAGGGTTGCGACGGGCCATACGTGCCCGAGAAATCGGATTTTCGCGGATTCGAGCTTTATTGCGCGCCCAGCGAAGCGAGAACAGCTTCGCTCGATGCAACCAAGCTCAATGTCCGGAGCCGGCGAAAGCAGTCGACCCATGGCCGGGACCACCGAGTCGCGGTATGATCCTAGGGAGACATGGCCGTTTGAAGAGTTCCGTGGACATGCCTCTTTCGAGCATGCCTCGGTCAAGTATCGCAATAGTCGCCGGAGACTGTTGTCGACCGCCACTAGAATGCTGAATTGATGAGTCCTCAAACGGAAAATAATATCGAAGGCTCACCAGCCAGGATTTACGATCAATCGATGGTGCCGGCGGTATTTGGACCCTGGACCGAGGACTTCGTTGAGTTTGTCGCCCCCAGGTTAGGTGAGTCCGCACTCGATATTGCATGCGGCACGGGTGCACCGACCAGACGCATGGCGGCCCCCATCGGCAGTGATGGCGGGATCGTCGGACTGGATTTTGATTTTGGCATGATCGATGTTGCTAGATCTGCGCGATCCGACATCGAATCACATGAAGCTAATGCTTTGCAAATACCCTTTGGAGCGGAAGAATTTGACATCGCCGCCAGCCACCAGGGCTTTCAATTCTTACCTGACAGGGAGGCGGGATTGATGGAAATCCGGCGGGTATCGAGACCACGAGGACGCCTGGCACTCGCCGTCTGGCGGTCTATTGAATATTCTGCAGGGCATCATGCGTGGAGCAAGGCGCTAGAGAAGTGGGTAAATCCCGATGTCGCGAAGTTGGTTCCGTTTTCGCTTGGCGGTCTGGATATCTTACGGGGCTTTGTTGGCGATGCGGGATTTGAGAATATCGATGCTCGCGCCGTGTCGAAGGTTGTGCATTTGGAGGCACATTATCTCGCCGCCGAGAAGCTATAAAATGGGCAATGTTACTACTTGTCTTTTTGGATCGACAGACGGCTGAACGCCCGGCATCAAGCCTTGCGCGCGATGAAGTAGGTCGTTTGCCCGACTTGGCGGCGTTTGGCATCGTTTTCGACCAGATAGGGATCGAGATCGCCATTCGTCCGGAGTTCGCGGATCTTGGCCTTGGCGGCGGCGGTTTCATGTTCCGACGCCAGCGCCCAGCTGGAGTCGGCGTTGCGCCAATCCGGTTTCAAAGGTCCCTCGGCGTCGAAATAGGCCGCGCCCTGCAAGACGCCGTCGAGCGGCACGAAACGGCCGACCACATCCAAGCCGCGCTCGCTCAAGATCGCCTCCAACTGGTCGGCCGCGATGCAACGGTCATGGAGGGCGGAAAGCGCCGTCGGGATCAGGTGCAAGAACCAGAATCCGTGGTTCAACTGCTCGTGGCTGGTGCAGTTGACGATGACGAGACCACCGGGGCGCAGCACGCGGTGGGCTTCGCCAAGGGCCCTTCGATGACCATCGAAATGGGGATCCGCGCCCGATTCCAGATGATGAAGCACCTGGTTGAACATCACCGCATCGAAGCTTGCCGCCTCGAACGGCATATCGTCGACGCTGCCTTGGTGGAAGGCGATCCGCCGACCGGCGGTGGTAACCGCGAGCTTCTCGCGTGCCACCGCAAGCATCTCGGGCGTGATGTCCATGGCGTCGATGTGGCCGACATGGGGCAGGACCAGCTCCGAATAGGCCCCGGTGCCGCAGCCGGCATCGAGCAGCCGGAGTTCGGAACCGGGTCGGCCCGAAAGCGCTAGCGCGCCGATGAGAATTTCGCCACCGATGGGCATGCGTGTCTTGTCGTAATGTTTCGCCGTCTCGGAATAGTTCTCGTAACTACTCATGGTGCTCGTTTGCCCTGAAACGGTAGAGGCGGGGACCGTCCCCAACGCCGCGCACGGCGCCTCTTCAATGATCTCGAGCCAGCGCCATGCACCGTGCCAGCCGGCATGGCACGCCTGTTTCTCGCGACGAATTGGGACGCATTGGTAGGGAAAAGCCGGATCAATCTAACCGATGGCGCCCCGTTTGGCCAATGGCGGGGCGGGGGGGGGGGGTCGCTAACACACGATATGACCGCCGTAGGTACCATGTGATCTGTCCGGTTTAGAACGTCGCCTTCGAGGAGGGCGGCGATGAAGCGGGCCGAGGTGTTGCAAGGACTACGGCAGATGAAGTTCGAGGAGATTCTGGAGCGCGCGAAGCGGCGGCGACTGAGCCAGGCGGAGGCGGCGTCGATCCTGGGGATGAGCGAGCGAACGTTCCGGCGCTGGCGGGGTCGCTTTGAGGCGGAAGGCGCGGAGGGTCTGTATGACCGCCGGCTGGGCAAGGTCTCGGGGCACCGGGTGCCGGTGGACACGGTGATGGAGGTTCTGGAGTTGTTCGACACGCGCTACTGGGACTTCACGGCCAAGCACTTCCACGAGAAGCTGCTCGATGAGCACGGCTTCACGCGGAGCTACAACTGGGTCCGCCTGACGCTCCAGGCCCACGGGCGCAAACGTCCGGCACCGCGGCGAGGCGCGCACCGGCGCAAGCGGCCGCGCCGCGCCCTGCCCGCCATGATGCTGCACCAGGACGGCTCGACCCACCAATGGGTTCCCGGGCAGTGGTGGGACCTGATCGTCACCATGGATGACGCAACCAGCGAGATCTACTCGGCCTTCTTCGTCGACGAAGAGGGGACCATGAGCAGCTTCCGGGCCCTGGGCGAGGTGATCGAGGTCCGGGGGCTGTTCTGCTCGCTCTACGCCGACCGGGCCTCGCACTACTGGCACACGCCCGAGGCCGGCGGCAAGGTGGACAAGAACAACCCGACCCAGGTGGGCCGAGCCCTGGGCCAGCTGGGCATCGAACTGATCCCGGCCTACTCCCCCGAGGCCCGGGGGCGCTCGGAGCGCATGTTCGCGACATTGCAGAATCGCCTGCCGCAGGAACTGCGCTTGGCCGCCATCACCACGATGGCCGAGGCCAACGCGTTCCTGCGCGAGATTTATCTGCCCCGCCACAACGCCCGTTTCGCGGTGCCGGCCGAAGCCGAGGGCTCGGCCTTTGTCCCCTTCACCGGATCGCTCGACGACATCCTGTGCATCCAGGAGGACCGGATCGTCGGCAACGACAACACGGTGCGCTACAAGCGGCTGGTGCTGCAGATCCCGGAGGATCGCCACCGCCGCCATTACGTCAAGGCATCGGTGCGGGTCCACGAATACTCCGGCGGCACCCTGGCGGTCTTCCACGGCCCGCGCCGGCTGGCCCGATATCAGGCCGACGGCACCGTCCTCGACGAAACCAAGAACAGCAGAGCGGCCGCGTGAACCGCTTCGACGCGCGCCCGGCCTGTGGATAAGTGGACAACCCGCCACGGCGGGTTCCCCACTTATCCACAGGCCCAACAACCACAACAGAAGCGGTCAATTCATATGGTACATAAAGCGGTCAATTCGAAATGTTCTCGACAATGGCGGGGGGGGGGGGGGGTAAGGCGGTCCCGTTGCCGTCGCCAATCAAGAGGTGGCGGCGGCTCGGCAGTGGGTGGTCGTGGACGGCGCCAGCTCGATCCGGTCGCCGGAGGCCGAGGGCGACCTGCTCGCCGTGGCGGGCGTCGAGCGTAATTTCTTCTACTTTTCCATTCGGTGTACATAATGAATCCAGTGCGGCGGATGGCTCCCGCCACCGTCATCGCAATGCGCCGAATCGCCGAGCCGATCTGGAAGTAGGGCGTATCCGCCGGCGGATCGATGAAGTTGCCGGCCGGCCTCTACCACGGGGGTCGAGCCTTGGTCCACCGGGGCCCACCGTCGCTTCGGAACCCGGTCGATGCCTGAGTGTCTGGCCCGAAAAGAGTTGAGTGATTTCAGTCAGTTGTGATTCACTGTTTGTATTTAGCAACCAGGGAGACACAACATGTGGACCAAAATCACTCGCCCGAAGTATGAACGCGACCTGCTGCGCTACGCAAGCGACCTGACGGATGGAGAATGGAAGGTGCTGGAGCCGTTGCTGCCTCGCGCCAAAGCGCTGGGACGGCCTCGGACGACGGCATTGCGCGAGGTGGTGAACGCGATCCTCTACCTACTGCGTAGCGGCTGTCCATGGCGCATGCTGCCCCGGGACTTCCCGCCACGCTCGACGGTGCAGCGCTACTTTTATCTCTGGCGGGACGACGGCACCTGGTCCGAGGTCAACCGGCAACTGCTGGTCGCGGCGCGCGAGGCCGAGGGCCGCGCGGCCGGCCCGTCGGCCGGTATCATCGACAGTCAGAGCGTAAAAACCACGGAAAGCGGCGGTATCCGGGGCTTCGACGCCGGAAAGAAAGTCAAGGGCCGCAAGCGTCACATCCTCACCGACACCGGCGGCCTGCTGGTCGCGGTCGTGGTCCACGGCGCCGAGATCCAGGACCGCGACGGCGCGCCGGCGGTGTTCGCCGCCATCCCCCGCCACTTTCCCCGCCTGCGCCACGTCTTCGCCGACGGCGCCTATGCCGGGCCCAAGCTCGAGGGCGCACTGAAGCGGATCGGCCGCTGGTCGCTGGAGATCGTCAACCGTCCCGCGGGCGTGAAGGGCTTCCAACTCCTGCCCCGCCGATGGGTCGTCGAGCGCACGCTCGCCTGGCTCAATCGAAACCGGCGGCTGGCCAAGGACTTCGAGACGGCCATCGAGACCGCCGAGGCCTGGATCTTCCTCGCCAGCATCCAACTCCTCACGCGCCGTCTCGCAAGAGCCTGAAAACACTCGATTCATTTCGAGTCGGACTCTGAGAGCTTAACCGCCCACCCGCGGCTGTCGATCGGCGGGATGTCACGAGTCGGCGACGCGGCGCCCGGCCGACCAACCGGGCGGCGGTGAACATGCTGGCGACGGAAAGCAGCGTCTTATACCGACCTGCGTTGAGTGCAACTCATCGCAGGTCGGCAAGCGCGACCGCGCGCCCGAGCTTATGCGAGGAAAAGCCCGCGTGGCGTCTGAACGCCAGACAACCCGCAATGAGTCCCTCTCATCGCGGGTTGGTATTACCGTCCTCCAACGGCATGCCGATGCGGCAAGTCACGCCCGAGGGCGGCTCGGCCGGTTGACCGGAAATCGGGCGGCCTTGCCGCCCAGCACCCGGGCGATGTCGGCGCCGGCGGTGGCCGCGATGGCCGCCAGGCATTCGACGGTGGAGCCGGCCATGTGCGGCGTCACCAGCACGTTGGGGGCGGCGAAGAGCGGGCTTTCGGGGTCCGGCGGCTCGCCGTCCAGGACGTCGAGCGCGGCGCCACCGACCCGGCCGCTCCGCAGCGCGCGGGCGAGCGCCTTCTCGTCGATCAGCGGGCCGCGCGCGGCATTCACCAGCAGGGCGCCCTTCTTCATCTTGGCGAAGGCGGCGCGGTTCATGAGCCGCTCGGTTTGCGGAATGTGCGGCGCGTGGAGCGAGATGACGTCGGCCTCGGCGAGCAACGCCTCGAAGCCCACGGGTCGGGCGCCCCGGGAGCGGATCTCCCGGGCCTCGAGGCCAGGGTCGTAGGCGACCACCGTCATGCCGATGGCGGCGGCGATCTCGCCCACCCGGCGGCCGATCTGGCCGAGGCCGACGAGGCCGAGCGTGCGGCCGCGAAGCTCGATCCCAGTATGACGCGCTTCGCCCCAGGCCCCCTCGGCCCGCACGCGGGCGGCGCTTTCCGGCACCCTGCGGGCGAGGTTCAGCATCAGCGCGATGGTGAGTTCGGCCACCGCGACGGCGTTGGCGCCGGGTGCGTTGGTCACCAGCACGCCGCGCGCGGTGCAGGCCTCGACATCGACCTGATCGACGCCGGCGCCATGCACCGCGACCACCTGCAGCGCCGGCAGCAGTTCCAGCAGCTCGGACGTTACGTAGCCGGGCCGGAGTAACATGCCGAAGGCGCCCGAAAGTTCGCGCGCGAAGTGACGGGTTTCGGCCGAATCGAGTGGACGGAACGGGAGCCCGACCACGCGGACCGGCGCGACGCCGCGAAGGGCCGCGCGCACGGGCGCCAGCGTCACGGGCATTTCGTCGGTCGAAGTGACGGCGACCCAGGGGCGCATTCTCGCCATGGAGAAACATCCTTCGCGGTTTCGGTTCGAACTTACAGTCTTCGCGACCGATGGCAATCATCCGGCCGTTGGTCTTGACCGCCGCCCTCCCGGGGTCCATGCCATGGACGATGATCGTCTCGGCTTCCTATCGCACCGACATCCCCTCCTTCCACGGAGAATGGTTTCGCCGGCGGCTGGAGGCGGGCTTCGCGATGGTGCGCAATCCTTATGGCGGACCGCCCTACCGCGTCGACCTGGCGGCGGCCGAAGGCTTCGTCTTCTGGAGCCGTAACACCCGGCCCTTCGGGGACGTGCTGGACCGGCTGGCGGCGGCGGGTCGGCCCTTCGTCGTGCAATTCACCGTGACCGGCTATCCCCGAGGGCTGGAGCGCGCGGTGCCTTCGGCCGAGACGGCGGTCGCCGAGATCACCTCGCTCGCCCACCGGTTCGGGCCGCGCGCGGTTGTCTGGCGCTACGATCCCGTCTTGTTTGGCGAGCGGACCGATGCCGCCTTCCACGTGGCCAACTTCGCGTGCCTCGCCCGGCGTCTCGCGGGGACGGTGGACGAGGTGGTGATCAGCTTCGCCCACATCTATGCCAAGACGCGGCGCCGGCTCGACGCCGCCCGGGCGCGCGACGGCGTTCGCTGGCGGGATCCGCCGATCGAGGAAAAGCGCGCGCTCAGGCTCCGGCTGGAGGGGCTGGCGGGTGAGAACGGCATGCGTCTCGCCGTCTGCGCCCAAGGAGAGGTCGGGGGCGTGCCCGCCGCCTGCATCGATATCGAGCGGCTCTCGGCCGTGGCCGGCCGGCCGATCATGGCCCGGCCCAAGGGCAACCGGCCGGGCTGCCTCTGCGCCGAAAGCCGCGACATCGGCACCTACGACAGCTGCGCCCATGGCTGCGTCTATTGCTACGCCGTCTCCAGCCATGAGCGCGCGACGGCGCGTCTCGCGAAACGCGATCCCGCGAGCCCCTTCCTGTTGCCGGAGGCTTGAGCGGGCCGGCCGTGGCCTTTTTGCCGCTTGGCGTCAGAGCCCGGCGGCTGGCCGCACAAGGGTCTCCGCCAGCAAGTCGAGCTGGCGTTCCAACTGATCGACGGTGCGGGTCAGCACCATCACCACCAGCTGCTCGACCCCCGCCTCGCGGTAGCGGGGAAGCGCCTCGGCGTCGGCGGGGTGGAGGTAGAGCGAAACGGTGATGTGGACGTCGGCGCGGCTTCGACCGCGTTCGGCCAGCAATTCGTCGAGCCGGCCGAGCCGCTCCGACGTCGATTCCGGCGTCAGGTTGAAGCCATGCCAACCGTCGCCGATGTCGGCGACGCGGCGCAAGGCCACCTCGCTCTCGCCGCCAAAATAGATCGGCGGGTGCGGACGCTGCACGGGCTTGGGATACTGGCGGCAGGCGGGCAAGCTGTAAAACTCGCCCTCGAAGGTGGAGACTTCGTCGCACCAGAGCCGCTTTATCACCTCGAGATACTCCCGGCAGCGGGCGCCGCGCCGGGCGAAGGGCACGCCCAGGGCCTGGAACTCCTCCTCCAGCCAGCCGACGCCGACGCCGAAATCGAACCGCCCGTCCGAGAGGTAGTCGAGCGAGGCGGTCTCCTTGGCGGTGTAGACCGGGTTCCGCTGGGGCACCAGGCAGATGCCGGTACCGAGGCGAAGCTTGCGGGTCTCCGCCGCGACGAAGGCGAGGCCGGTGAAGGCCTCGACCAGGCCGGAATCGCCGCCAAGCCCGATCTTGCCGTCCTCGGCATACGGGTAGTTCGATTCGTATGCGTCGAAGAGCACCACGTGTTCGCCGAGCCAGAGGGAATGGAAGTCCCGTTCCTCCGCCAAGCGGCCGAGAGCGCGGATGTAGTCGGGCGTGTGATGCGGGTTGCGCAAGGGGGCGAATAGTCCGATTTTCATGGGCGTGTCCTGATGAGCGGTGTGGAAGTCCGGCTCGGATTGTGCCGGCTGGTGATCTTGCGGGCAACGCCGGAGGCGGTGGTTATGACGGATCGGACGGCAGCCGCGGGCACGCCCCGCCATTTCCGTTTTTTCGACAACCGAGAGAAGTATCTGCTCTTCGTCACCACCTGCAGCGAGAAGTGGGCGGTGGCGGAACGGGTGGGCCGCGAGCTCGAGAAGCTCGAGCCCGAGCCGCCGACGCTGAAGATCTTCGATGCCGGCATGGGCGATGCGAGCGTCTTGACCCGGGTGCTGCGCGGTGCCCACAGCCGCTTCCCGACGGTGCCGTTTCAGATCGTCTGCAAAGAGATCAGTATCGAGGACATCCGCCTCGCGCTCGAGAAGATGGCCGACCGCTTTCACGAGCACCCCCAGACCGTGCTGGTCGTCACCAACATGCTCTACAGCGAGGCGCCGTGGCTGAAGCCCCGCAAGGCGGCGGCGGCGGCGGCAAGGCTCAACTGGTGGGAGATCTCGCTTGAAGGCACCAACGCGCACGAGTTCGATCACCAGATCCGCCAGCTACTGCCCAGGATGGCGGAGGCCTGGGAGACGCGGACCAGCGAGCGGACGGGCAATCCGCTATATGTCGAGCCTTCCGTGGTGGTGTTCTACCGGGCTGACCAGCGCTTCGTGCTGGACCGGCTGCTGCCGTCGCGCGACGGCGTCGAAGCCGACTATGACCTCGTCGTCGCCTCGCAGCCCTACCGGGCCCGGATCGACGCCGAGAGCAAGGTCCGCAACGTGCTGGTACCGCTCGCGCGGGCGCTCGGCCCGGGCGGTCGCATGGTGGTGATCCAGTCCACGGGACGGGATCCGGGGATGGAGGTCATCCGCAAGGTTTGGCCCGAAGAAGATCCCTTCCAGACTCCGGGGCACGAATTGCTGGTCGGACTCGAGGCGAGCTTGCGCGACGAGATGCCCGACCTCAGATTCTCCAGTTCCGACGACGAGGGTGCTCTCTTCCGCTTTCGCCTGCACGCGTTGCCCGACGAACTCGGCAAATCCATCGGCACATCGACTCTGCTGGCGGCCTGGAACGCGGCGATCTACGTGGCCCAGATCTCCGACGACCGCCTGACCGACGCGCTGGCGGAGACGAAATACCTGGACTCCACGGCCGAAGTCCTGCGCCGCCATGGCGGCCTCTGGTTCCTCGACGAATCCTTCGTCGTTCATCGTCTGGCCAGGGAAGGGTGATCGCCGCCAATCACGGCTCTAGCGCTTCGGTCCCGGCCGGGACCGAACCTGAAAGAGTATGGAGCACGCCATGGACAAGGGCGGCATCCCCGAGGTCGAAAGCGCGCCGATGTTGGCGCGCGGTATCGCCCGCCTGCTCGCCCGCATGGGTTATCAGAGCCTCGCCGAATTTCGCTTGCGCAGTGGCCGGCGGGCCGACCTCGCCGGCCTCGATAGAAAGGGCCGGATCGTCATCGTCGAGATCAAGCGTTCGCTCGCCGACTTTCGCGCCGATGCGAAGTGGCCCGAATACCTCGACTATTGCGACAGCTTCTATTTCGCCACGCCGAAGGACTTCCCCGAGGGCGTGCTGCCCGAAGCCCATGGCCTGATTCTGGCCGACCGCTTTGGCGCCGAGGTCGTCCGACCCTCGGCCGACCTCCCTGCGCCACACGCCAGCCGACGGAAGGAGGTGACGCTCAGATTCGCCCTCGCCGCCGCCGGGCGCCTGCTGGGATTGACCGATCCATAGATGCATCCGGCGAGAACACCCCTCGTTCCACTGGGTATCCCACCTCGCCAAAAGAAACGGGGAATGCGAGCTCCACATGTTTCCGGGCGAGGGCATCATCGACTTCCCCGACACCTTCCGCCGCATCAAGGCCACCGGTTTCGCCGGCCATTACATGAGCGCCTACGGCAGCCTCGACGACAAGCTGCGCGGGCGGGAATACCTGGTGGCCAACTGCCTGCCATAGTCGGCGGGCACGAGGCGCGACCTTACGCCTCGCCGTCGTAGCCCGCGTCGCGGTCGGGCTTGTGGGCGGCGGGATCGCGCTCGGTGGGATCGCCGTAGCCACCGCCGCCCGGCGTCGCCATGGCGACCGTGTCGCCCCGGCGGAGCACGTACTGACGCTTGGGATCGACCCGCTCCCCGTTGATCAGGAGCTCGCCCGTGGCGCCCGCGCCGCCGCCCTCGATGCCGAAGGCCGCCATGACTGTGCGCTCCGCCAGGAAGGAGACCGCGATCGGACTTTCCGACAGGCTTTCGAGGAAGATCTCCTGGCCGAGGCCGCCGCGATGCAGGCCGGCGCCGCCGGAGCCGGCGCGCAGCCGCTTGTGGCGAAAGCGCAGCGGCGCGATCTGCTCCGAGAGCTCGATCGAGGTCGAGGACACGTTGCTCGGCCAGCTGAGGCAATTGGCGCCGTCGCGCCGGTAACTGGCGCCCATGCCGCCGTTGTAGAAGAACATGTTGGCGTAGGGCTTGCCGGCCGCGTTCACGCCGGATTGGTTCATTCCCCACATCGGCGAGCCACAAGCCGCCATGACCCGTTCCGGCACCACGTCGCCCAAGCAGCCGAAGACCAGAACCGGCAGGTAATGGCCGATCAGCATGCGCGAGCCGCCCGGCGCCGGGAACACCGGATTGACGACACAGCCCGCCGGGCCGCGCACGGTGATCGGCAGGAAGGCGCCTTCGTTGTTCGGCAGGTTGGGGCTGGTGCAGCACTTCACCCCATAGACCGTCAGCGCGTAGGTGTAGCACATGGCGACGTTGATCGCCCGGTCGACCTGGGGATCGGAGCCGGCGTAGTCGATATCGATCGAATCGCCATCGACGGTCAGTGTCATCGCCAGGTGGATCGGCCGGTCCATGACGCCGTCGGTCTCCAGTTCGCTGTGATAGACGCCGTCGGGAAGCTCCCGAATCGCGGCCCGCATGGCCCGCTCCGAGCGGCCCTGGATCTCGCTCGCCAAGGGTGCCAGATCGGCGAGCCCGTGGTTCCGCATTAGCGTCAGCAGCCGCTCCTCCATCAGGTCGAGCGCCACCACCTGGGCCCAGAGGTCGCCCATCGTCTGATCCGGCGTGCGCACGTTCTTGCGCAGCAACCGGACCAAGGTCTCGTCGGTCCGGCCCGCCGACTGCATCTTCATGATCGGGATCTGGAAGCCCTCCTCGAATACCTCGCGGGCCTCGGGCGAGCGAATTTTGCCGCCGATGTCCGGCGCGTGCGCCGTGCTGGCCGAGAAGCCGACCAGCCGGCCGTCGAGAAAGATCGGCTTGGCCACGGTGATGTCCGGCAGGTGTCCGGTGCCCTGATGGATATCGTTGGTGATCAGCACGTCGCCCGGCGCCAGCGTCTCGGGAGGATAGGCCTGAATGAAGTGCTTCACCGTCGCCGGCAGGGTTCCGATGAAGGAGGGGATGGAGCGCGTCGCCTGCACCAGGGAACGCCCCTCGGCGTCGGTGATGATGCAGGAGAAGTCGTGGCTCTCGCGTACCAGGGTCGAGAAGGAGGTGCGGATGAGCGCCGCCGCCGCCTCGTCGACGGCACAGATCAACCGCGTCCAGAGGATTTCGAGCGTTACTGAATTGAACGCCGGGTGGGTTTCCGCCATCGCCGTCACTCCTCGTCGTCGACCGGCAGGGTGACGACGATGCTGCCGTCGGGGAGCGCCCGGCAGAGCGCGCCGGGGCCGACGACGAGCGTCGACTCGTTCTCCTCGAAGACCGCCGGGCCCTCGATCTCCAGCCCCGCCGGCACCCGGTAGCGGTCGTAGACCCCGGCCTCGAGCATGCCGCCCGCCTCGGCGAAATAGACCGGGCGCCGGCCCTTGAAGGCATCATCCCCGCCCGGAGCGACGTCGGCGAAGGTGAGGTCCGTCGCCGCCATCGGGGCGGAGACCGAGACCCTGAGGTTGACCATCTGGATCGCCACGTCGGGCGGCGTACGCGAGAAGAGCTGTCGGTAGAGCGTCTCGAAGGCGGTCGTGATCGCCGGCTCACAGGCGGCGTCGTACGATCCCTCGGGCAAGGCGACGACGATCTCGGAGCCCTGGCCGGCATAGCGCATGTCGGCGAGCCGGCGAACGGAGAGCGCCTCCGGAGCTGCGCCGGTCTCGGCCAGCACGGCGCTCGCGTCGGCTTCGAGCTTGCGGTAGAGCGCCTCGAAGGCCGGCCAGTCGAGGGCATCGAGCCGGCAGACCATCGAGGCCACGCGGTCGATGCGGGCCGGCGCCATCAGCAGCCCGATGGCCGAGCCGACGCCCGCCGCCGGCGGGCAGATAAGCTTGGAGAGGTTCAGTTTCCGGGCGACGCCGTAGGCGTGTACCGGCCCGGCCCCGCCGGTCGCCAGCAGGGCATGGCCGCGCGGTTCACGCCCGCGTTCGGTGATGTGCACGCGGGCGGCACTCGCCATGTTCTCGTCGACCACGTCATGCACCCCGAAAGCCGTCTCCAGCATCGCCAGACCAGTCGCCTCGCGGAGCCCCTCGACGGCGCGCCGGGCCGCGGCCGAATCGATACGCATGGCGCCGCCCAGGAAGAAGTCCGCGTTCAGATAGCCGGTCAGCAGGTCGGCGTCCGTTACCGTCGGCGCTTCGCCGCCCCGGCCATAACAGGCCGGGCCCGGCTCGGCGCCGGAACTCTCGGGCCCGACCTTGAGCAGGCCGAGTTCGTCGAGGTGGGCGATGGAGCCACCGCCGGCGCCGATCTCGATCAGCTCGATGCTGGAGATCTTGATCGGCAAGCCGCTGCCCTCCATGAAGCGCTTGGCCCGGGCCGCCTCGAAATCGTAGGCGATAGAGGTTCGCCGCGATCGACGAGGGAGAGCTTGGCGGTGGTCCCGCCCATGTCGAAGGCGAGCAACGCGTCCTCGCCGATGTTGCGGCCAAAATAGGCGGCGGCGAGCGCGCCCGCCGCCGGCCCCGATTCCAGCAGGTGGACCGGGCTGCGCTTGGCTTCCTCGATATGGGTCAAGCCGCCGTTGGAGAGCATCAAGAAGAACGCGCCCTCGATGCCGAGCCCCTGGACCTCGCCCGACAGCCGGTCGAGGTAGCCCTCGGCCAGGGGTTTGACGTAGGCGTTGGCGACCGTCGTGGAGGCGCGCTCGTATTCGCGGATCTCGGGTGCCACGTCGTGCGAGGCGGAGAGCACCAGATCGGGATGGCGGGCGCGGATGGCCTGAAGCGCCTGGCGTTCGTGGCTGGGATTGGCGTAGGCGTGCAGAAAAACCACGGCGAGCGAGATCACGCCACTCGCCACCAGATCGTCGACCTCGCGCTGCAGTCGTTCGCGATTCAGCGGAATTTCGACCGTGCCGTCGGGCGCCAGGCGTTCCGGCACTTCGCGGCGCAGGGTCCTCGGCACCAGCGGCACGGGCGTTTCGATGAAAATGTCGTAGAGCTCGTATTTGCGCTCGCCCTGGATCTCCAGCACGTCGCGAAAGCCCTCGGTGGTGATCAGACCGGTCTTCGCCCCCTTGCGCTCGATCAGCGCGTTGGAGAACAGCGTGGTCGCATGCACGACGCGGCCGATCGACGAGGGGTCGATTGCCTCGCGCGCCAGCAGGGCCTCGATGCCGGCGATGACGCCCCGCGCCGGATCGTCGGGCGTGGTCGACTCCTTGGCGATGTGAATCCGTCCCGCCGCCGGGTCGTGTACCACGAGGTCCGTGAAGGTGCCGCCGATGTCGATGCCCAACGCCAGAGCATGGTCCGCCAAAATCCCGCCTCCACCAAGGGCCGGGTCAGAGCGGCTCCATGCCGCTTTCGCCGCCCAGTTTCCTCAACTCGTCGTCGATCGTCAGCCAGCTGGCGCGGCAATCATAGTAGAAGTGCGTCCCCACCTCGCGGTCGAGTTCGCCATGCAGGTTGGCCACGGTGAGGTCGATGACGTTCTCGTGGTTGTCGCTGTTGCAGAACATGGAACTGCCGCAGCGCCGGCAGAAGCTTCGCGTCGTGTGCGACGAGCTTCGGTAGTGCTGGACGTCCGCCGCGCCCCGGGTGATGCGAAAACCGTCCTCGCGCACGCCGACCCAGGTGACGAAGCCCGCGCCATGGGCGCGCTGACACATGGTGCAATGGCAATGCCCGGCGAACAGCGTCGGCGTTTCGAAGGCAAACGCCACGGCGCCGCAGAGGCAGCCGCCGGTGACGAGAGAGGTGCTCATGCGACTGATCCTTCGATGCGCCCAGCGCCGGGGACTGCCCGCTTCACTCCCCGGCCGGCGGGCGGTACTTCGTCGTGCTCCAGCCGCCGTCGACGGCGAGGACCTGGCCGGTGACGAAGGAGGCGTCGTCGGAGCAGAGGAAGAGGGCGGCCGAGGCGATCTCCTCCGGCTGGCCCCAGCGGGCCATCGGCGTGCCGCCGACCATGCCGTCGAGGAACCAGGGGTTGTCCTCGATCCGGCCGCGCGTCAGCGGGGTCTCGATGAAGCCGGGAGCGAGCGCGTTCACCCGGATGTTCTCGCGGCCATAGTCGGCGGCCATGTTGTGGGTCAGGCCGATCAGAGCCGCCTTGGTCGCCGAATAGATCGAGCTCCCCGGAAAGCCGCGCTGCCCGAATACCGAGGCCAAGTGGACGATCGAGCCGCCGCGCCCGCGCATCTCGCGCACCGCCTCGCGCGCGATCCGGAAGGCGGCGCGGAAGTTGACGTCGATGAAACGGTCGAGTTCGTCGTCCTCGGTCTCGTCGATCGCCTTGGCGCCGCCGACGCCGGCGTTGTTCATCAATATGTCGATCGGACCCAAGCGATCGCGGCACTCGGCCATGATCGCCGCCGGCGTCGCGTTCTCGGCGACGTCGGCCACCATCACCTCGATGCGCCCCGGCAGGTTGGAGCCGAGGCGCCGTGTCTCCGCCGCGCCCTCGCCGTCGCGATCCACCACCAGCACGCCGGCCCCCTCGGCCGCGAAGCGCAGCGTCGTCGCCCGCCCGATGCCCGAGCCGCCGCCCGTCACCACCGCCACCTTTCCGTCCAACCGCATCGCCGTCCCTCCCCGGGATATTTGATTTGGCCCGGCCGGCCCGCTCCCCCGGCGAAACCACCCCCCAGGGCACTCCAAGGTTACCCTGTCGTGGGTGGTTGGGCCGGGGGAGCGGGCCGGCCGGGCACTTCGACAAACGCGAGTATAGCGGGTGCTCAGCCCCGGTTCGCGGCCTCGTGGAAACCGAGCGCGGCCAAGCCCGCCTTCTCGCCGCGGCCCCAGGCGAGCATGGCCTCGATCAGCCGGCCGGCGGGCGCATCCGGCCCTTCCGCGCGCCGTCGCACGGCCCACCAGTCGAGCGCCAGACCCGCGGCCGTCACGGGCCGCGAGATCAAGGTGCCGTCGGCGACCTCCGGCTCGACCGCCCAACCGCTCAGAATGCTGACACCGAAGCCGGCGCGAACCAGGTCGATGATCGCCTCCGGCAGTTCGACCCGCGAGGTGCGGCGCGGCACCACGCCGGCGGGGCGGAAAAAGGCCTCCCATTCGAAGCCCGGCTCGGCGGTGGTGGAATAGGTGATGTAGCGTTCCTCCGCGAAGTCCTCGGCCCGCACGAAGGCCTTGGCGGCGAGCGGATGGTCGGGCGCCATGATCGCGACCAGGGGATCGCGAGTCAGGCGAAAGGCCTCGAAGCGGGCGGAGCCGGGATCGCGGGCATGCACCATGGCGACATCGATCCGGCCCGCCTCCAGCCCCGCCAGCGGCTCCCGCGCGACGCCTTGGGCGACCAGGTCGAGTTCCAGGTCGGGACTGTGCGCGTCCAGAAATCGCAGGAAGTCGGGCAGCCAATGGAACCGGCTGTAGGTCGCCTGCGCCAGGCGCACGAGGCGCCGCTCATTGGTGGCCAGCGTGCGAACCTCGTCCTCGGCGCGGACGAGTTGATCGAGGGCGACCTGGCCGGCGATCAGGAGTCGCTCGCCGGCGGGCGTCATGCGGAGCCGGCGCCCGACCCGTTCGAACAGCGCCGTGCCGAGGCGCCGCTCCGCCTCGCGAATTCGATGGGTAAGGGCCGATTGGGTCAGCCCCAGCCGCGCCGCCGCCCGGCCCACCGCGCCCTCCTCGGCCATCGCGTCGAGCATGGCGAAATGGCCAATTTCCAATCGTGGGCGCATCATCCTACATATGAATCTATTTCATGATTTATTTGAAGTTATCGAATTTGATTCATCAAGTCCAGTCCGCTACATCACCGCCATGGGAAACCTCCGCCAGACCCAACACGACCATCCCGTCGCGGTCGCCACGGCGGGAATCGCGCTCGCCTCGATCTGTTTCGGGCTGGTGCCGCTCTTCGCCCGGGTGCTGCTGGCCGACGGCGTCTCGGCGGAAGCGATCGGGCTTTATCGCTATCTGCCGTCGGCGCTGATCATGCTGCCGTTCGTCCCCCGCCGGCGCGAGAAGATGCGCCAGGCGGCGCTGCTGGGTGGTGCCGGTATCGCCATGGGGATTGCCTGGCTCGGCTACCTGCATGCGATCGAGCACGCGCCGGTGGCGAGCGCCGGGGTCATCTACATGTCCTACCCGCTCTTCGCCCTCATCCTGGCCAAGCTCTGGCTGGGCCAGTCGATGACCCGGCGGGGCATCGTCGCGGCGGTTCTGGTGCTGGGGGCGGCGATTGTGGCGCTCTCGCCCGGCGCGGTGCCGGCGGACGCCTTCCTGCCGCTGCTGCTGAGCCTGCCGGCGCCGATATTCTTCGCCGCCATCATCGTCGTGCTGGCGGGGCTGGTGCCCGCGCTCTCGGTCACCGAACGGATGGCCTGCGGCATGCTGGGCGCGGTGATCGGCCTGGCGCCGATGACGCTCGCCGGCGACCTCGCCGAGGTGCTGCCGACGAGCGGCACGGGCTGGCTGGCGGCACTGGCGATGGCGGCGCTGACGGCGACGCTGCCGCAACTGCTCTATTCCTACGCGGCACCCCTCGCCGGCGCCGGCCGGGCGGCGATTACCGGCGCGGTCGAGCTGCCGACCATGTTCGTCGTCGGCTGGCTCGCCTTCGGCGAGGCGCTGCAATCCGCGCAGCTGATCGCGGGCGCCCTGATCCTGCTGGCGATCGCGATGGCGCCGGACCTGGGCCGCGCGAACTCGGGCGACGATGCACGAAATCAACCGCCCGCCCGCCCGCCGCCCGGCGCGCGCCGAGCCGTTCCCCGTCTCGGTCGGGCCGATTAACCGAAGCTTAAGCCCGAGCCCTTACGACTGAGGCCATTGTCGGCGCGGCTTGGCGGCGACGGCTTGGGAGGTGGCGTGATGTCGAACTTCGGGCGTCACGCGCGTCATGGGCCGAAGCCCGTCCACCTCTTCGTCGACGACCCCCGACAGGACACGTTGCACGCCCGGCTCCTGGAGAACTTCGGCTTCGCCGTCGTCGCCGGACGAGGTCCGGCGGACTTCGAGGGGGCGGACGACGCGGAGCCTCCCGTCGCCGCCGTCATCGCCAACACCAGACGGGAGCGGCTGGACCTGGTCCTCGACCATTTCGGCGCGCTGGCGAATACCGGCGCCCGGCGCTGTCCCGCGATCTTCGTCGGCAACTACGCCGATCTCGAACAGCGCCTCGCCTCGGTTCGCGCCGGCTGCGGCGCCTTCCTCGGCCGTCCGGTCAACCCGATGGTCCTGGTCGACACCCTCGATCGTCTGACCGGGCCGCTCGACGTCGAACCGCTGCGCGTGATGATCGTCGACGATTCGCCAACCGTCGCACAGATCATCTCGACCGTTCTAAAGGCGGCCCGCATGATAACTCTCTCGGTGACCGAGCCGATGCGCGCTCTCGCCGCGCTCTCCGAATTCCAGCCGCAGCTGATATTGATGGACCTCAACATGCCCGGCTGCGACGGCGAGGAATTGGCCGCCGTCATTCGACAGGACGAAGTCTACGACTCGATCCCGATCGTCTTCCTTTCGGCCGAGCAGCGGATCGAAAAACAGTTCGACGCCATGCGCCGGGGCGGCGACGATTTTCTGACCAAACCAATCGATCCCGCGAGCCTGATCCGTGCCGTGTCGCTGCGCGCCCAGCGCTTTCGCAAGCTCCGCGCCAACCTCTATCGCGACAGCCTGACGGGACTGTTGAACCATTCGACTTCGAAGAATCGGATTTCGTTGGAAGTCGATCGCGCCCGGGTCAACGGCAACGTCCTCTCGCTGGCGATTTTCGACATCGACAAATTCAAGCGGGTGAACGATATCCACGGCCACGCCATCGGCGACTTGGTCATCAAGAGCCTGGCCCGTTTTCTGCGCCAGAACCTGCGCGCCACCGACATCGTCGGCCGGGTTGGTGGCGAGGAGTTCCTCGCGGTCCTGCCGGGCCTGCCGGCGAGCGACGCGCGCCGCCTGCTCGACCGCCTGCGGGCCGAGTTTTCCGCCATCGAATACATCTCCGAGAACGAAACCTTCACGTGCACTTTCAGCTGCGGTGTCGCCGACACGTTGAGCTACCCGGGGCGACGACCCTCGGCGACGGGGCCGACAAGGCACTCTACGAGGCCAAGGCGCGGGGCCGCGATCAAATCGTCGTCGCCGGCGACGCCCTTGCGGAAGCCCGCGACGGGATCGACCTGGCCATCGTCGGCGGACAGTCGGCGCCGGCCACCGCCTGACCGGCGCGCGCGGCGCGATGGGCCCGGGGCGCGATCGTGGCGACAGGGCAACAAGTCATGCTAGGTTCCGGGCGACATCAATCGCGCCGTCGCGTGGAGTAGTTCATGGCCGGGGATCCGCAACTGTTCGCGCCGCTCGACCTCCGCGGCCTGACACTTGCCAATCGTATTGTTTTCGGACCGATGGCGACCTATTCGGCCGTGGCCGGCACGGTTGGCGACTGGCATCTGGCGCACCTCAGCCGTTTCGCCACTGGCGGTTCCGCCCTGATCTTCCTCGAGGCCGCGGCGATTTTGCGCCAGAACCACATGTTCCAGGGCGCCGTGGGCATCTGGCAGGACGAACAGGTGGGCGCGCTTCGCCGGATGACCGAGTTCCTGCACCAGCATGGCGTCGCGGCCGGACTGCAGCTCGCCTGCCGGGGCGGGAGTATGCTCAACCAGCGGCCCTGGGACGAGGAGGCGGACGACGGTGTCGACCCCCACGCGGCCAATCTCATGCTCTGGGACATGGACCCGGACATGATCGAGGCGCCGGCCGATCCGGCGGCACACGAGTTCGAGCGCGAGATGCTCGACGAACTGCTCGACGGCTTCGGGCAGGCGGCGCGGCGCGCGGCCGAGTCCGGCTTCGATGCGCTGGAGATCCACGGCGGCCGAGGCACCATTCCACACGCCTTCCTCTCGCCGACCGACAACCGACGGGGCGACGAATACGGCGGCGTGCGCGAATCGCGGATTGTCTTTCCGGTCGAGGTGGTGAACGCCGTCCGCGACGCCTGGCCCGAGGACCGGCCGCTGTTCTATCGCATGGCCCCCGTCGACAACTCGCGCGTCGGCTGGCGGGTCGAGGACTCGGTCGCCTTCGCCGGCGAGCTGGGACGAGCCGGCGTCGACGTCATCGACCTCGCCTCGGGCGCGAGCCCGATCGCCAATGCCGACGGCCTGAGCGAGGGGGCCCAGGCGACGACCGCCCGAGCGATCCGCCGCGACGCCGCCATTCCCGTCATGGTCGGCGGCGGCCTCGATGGCCACGTCGCCGCCGAGGCGGCGATCGACGGCGGCTACGGCGATCTGGTGGCACTGGTCCGCCCGACCATCTGGAACCCCAACTGGCCGCTCCATGCCGCCGACTCGCTCGGCATCGATCCGGAGATGGCCGCCTGGCAGCCCCCCTACGGGTGGGCGCTTCGCACGCGGTCGGGTGGCGACGCCTCGCAAGATTGATAGAATCCATGGCAGACATCGCTTGCCGGTCGTGGCCGGCGACGGTTATACAGTCCGGACCTGTCGCGCACGGCCCCAGGAGGACGAGTGGTTGGGCGAGGGCGGGGATTTTCGGGGCATACGCGCCATCGGTCCTTGCGTTGAGAATAACCGGCTAACCTTGGGGTAGTTCCATGTTCATCGGCAATCCCTTCGCCGAGCTTTCGGCGACCGTATCACCCATCGTCATGCAGACCTATGTCGTCGTCATGATCCTCTTGGTCGCGGGTGGCACGCTGCTCGACATTGTTCATAAGAAGAGCGCCCAGTACTTCTTCGACAATTGGCGAAACGCAATGAATAAGGGGACGCGGCGGGTCGGCGGCGGCGAGATGGCGTCTCTGGCGGTCCAAACGGCCGTCGTGGAGGGATTGACATCCGGTGAATTTTGCGATCAGCGGCGCCGGATCGCCCACCTCCTGACGATGTACGGTTTCCTGCTCTACCTGATCACGACCGCTATCATGGTGTTCGGGTACCCGACGCCCGACACCGCGACGCCCGCCATCCTGCCGCTACTGTGGACCATCGGTTGCCTGTTGGTTTGCGGGGGCGGTTACTGGTTCTGGTTCTTCATTCGGGTCGACGTCGCCGCCGAGGGCAATTGGCCGTTCCGCGTCGTGCGCGCCGACCTGTTCATCCTCTCGCTTCTCGCGAGCGTGACGCTGGGCCTGGTCTGGGCCTTCCTGCAGGCGGTTGGCGCCTCGTGGTCGAGCCTGTTCCTCGGTTTGTACCTCATCGCCACGACGGTGCTGTTCGGATCCGTTCCGTGGTCCAAGTTTTCGCACATGTTCTTCAAGCCCGCGGCGGCCTTCCAGAAACGGGTGGAAGACGCGAACGGCTGGAGGAACGACTTGCCGGCCCCCGCCGACATGCCAGAGACTTTCGGCGTCGCCCGCCAAGAGCCCCGACACTACTGATCAACCCATCATCGGTCTGCGACACAGGAGAGAGCTGACGATCATGCCGACATTCGTCTATATGACTCGTTGCGACGGCTGCGGACATTGCGTCGATATCTGCCCATCCGACATCATGCACATCGATAAGACCTATCGCCGTGCCTACAACATCGAGCCCAACATGTGCTGGGAGTGCTACGCCTGTGTGAAGGCCTGTCCGCAGAATGCGATTGACTGCCGCGGCTACGCGGATTTCGCCCCCTTGGGCCACAGTGTCCGGGTGCTCCGGGAAGAAGCGAAGGCCACCATTTCGTGGAAGGTCAAGTTCCGGGACGGGCGCGAAAAGAACTTCGTTTCCCCGATCAGGACCACGCCCTGGGGATCGATAAAATCACCGTCTGACTACGAGCGGCCCAGCCCGGATGCCCTGAAGACCCAGGAACTCGCGCACGAACCGGAGGCGCTCAACATCGGCGCGTTGCCCGCGCTGACTCCGGACCAACTCACACAGGAAGTGGTTTAATGGGTCTGTTCTCACGCAGAAAAACGGTTTTCGTGGATTCGGACGTCCTCGTCATCGGCGGCGGCATGGCCGGTTGCGGGGCCACGTATGAATCCAGGTACTGGGGGCGCGACCTCAAGGTCGTCTGTGTCGAGAAGGCGAACATTGAGCGCAGCGGCGCCGTCGCCCAGGGCCTGTATGCGATCAACTGCTACATGGGCATGCAGTGGGACGAGAACCAGCCCGAGGACCATGTCCGCTACGCCCGGAACGACCTCATGGGTCTGGTGCGGGAAGATCTGGGCTACGATATCGCCCGCCATGTCGACTCCACGGTGCACAAGTTCGAGGAGTGGGGTCTCCCGATCATGCGGGACGAGGAAACCGGAAGGTACCTGCGCGAGGGCAAATGGCAGATCATGATCCACGGCGAGAGCTACAAGCCCATCGTCGCCGAGGCAGCCCGCAAGGCCGCCACCGAGGTCTACAACCGGATCATGGTGACCCACCTGCTGATGGACAAGACGAAGCCCAACCGGGTCGCCGGAGCCGTCGGTTTCAACGTCCGTAGCGGGGATTTCTACGTCTTTCAGGCAAAGGCCGTCATCGTATCGGCCGGTGGTGCCTCGCACATCTTCAAGCCCCGCGCGGTCGGCGAGGGGATGGGGCGGACCTGGTACGCGCCCTGGAGCAGCGCCTCCGCCTATGCGCTGCCGATCCAGGTCGGCGCCAAGATGACGCAGATGGAGAACCGGATCGTCCTCACCCGGTTCAAGGACGGCTATGGTCCGGTCGGCGCTTATTTCCTCCATCTCAAGACCTACACGCAAAATGCCTATGGGGAAGAGTACGAGTCCAAATGGTACGACCACACCAAGGAATTGGTCGGGGACTACATCGATCGGCACCCGGTGCCGACCTGCCTCAGAAACCACGCCATGCTGGAGGAACTCAAGGCCGGCCGGGGCCCCATCCGCATGGTGACGACGGAGGCCTTCCAGGATCCGCACAAGGAGACCGTCGGCTGGGAGAACTTCCTCGGCATGACGATCGGGCAGGCGGTCGTCTGGGCCTCGCAGAACATCGATCCCAAGCATACCAATCCCGAGCTGACCACATCGGAGCCCTACGTCATGGGCTCCCACGCCACCTGCTCGGGCGCCTGGGCGAGCGGTCCGGAGGACTACGCGCCCTCGGAGTACCAGTGGGGTTACAACCGGATGATGACCGTCGAGGGCCTGTTCGGCGCCGGCGACACCATTGGCGGCACCGCCCACAAGTTCTCGTCGGGATCCTTCACCGAAGGCCGGATCGCCGCCAAGGCGGCGGTCAATTACGTGAACGACCTGGGTAGCGAACGGCCCGAGGTCAGCGAGGCCGAGTACGAAGAGCTCGAGAGGACGGTCTTCCAGCCCCTGGAGAACTACGCGGTCGGCCGCAACGAGATCGTCGCCGGTACCGTTTCGCCGAGCTATCTTTTGCCGATGCATGGTCTGCAACGACTCGAGAAGATCATGGACGAATACGTCGGCGGCATCAGCTCCCACTACACGACCAACGAACCGTTGCTCACCCGCGGGCTGGAACTGCTGGGCATGCTGACGGAAGACCTGGACCATCTCGGGGCCGAAGACCTGCACCAGCTCATGCGGGCGTGGGAGCTTCACCACCGGGTCATCTCCTCGGAGTGTGTGACGCAGCACACCATGTTCCGAACGGAAACGCGGTGGCCGGGGTATTACTACCGGGCCGATCATCCGAAGCTGGATGATACCGATTGGCATTGCTTCACCCTATCCCAATACGACCCGGACTCCGGGACGTGGGAAATGGAGAAGGCGCCCGTGTATCACATCATCGATTGAGTGAAGCCTTTCGAAGAACCCCTTTGATGTGATGAGAAGCCGCCGATGGCGCGCGGCGGGCCCCAAGAAGCCGCCCCTGGACGGCTTCTTGGGCGAGTCAACATGGCTGAACGCGGACGAACCGGCGGTAAAGCGGCTTCCCCGACCATGATCATCGCCCAGATCACCGACACCCACCTCGCGGCCGCCGACTCGGGCGACCCGGTGTTCCGCGCGCGGGCGGAGAACCTTCGCGCGTGCATCGACGACATCAACGGTCTCGATCCCATGCCCGACGCCGTCATCCACACCGGCGATATGACCCAGCACGGCCAAGCGGCGGAATTCGCCCACGCCCGATCGCTCCTCGCGGCGCTGGAGGTGCCCCTCTACGTCACCCCCGGCAACCGCGACGGCCGCGAGGGAACGGCGCGGGCCTTCGCCGGCGACGGGTACATGATGCCCGGTCGCGCTTTCGTCCACATGCGATCGAGGCGATATGACCCAGCACGGCCAAGCGGCGGAATTCGCCCACGCCCGATCGCTCCTCGCGGCGCTGGAGGTGCCCCTCTACGTCACCCCCGGCAACCGCGACGGCCGCGAGGGAACGGCGCGGGCCTTCGCCGGCGACGGGTACATGATGCCCGGTCGCGCTTTCGTCCACTATGCGATCGAGGCGCATCCGCTGAGGCTGGTCGCCGTGGACTCCCTCGCCGACGCCGGCTCCAAGGGAGATTTTTGCCACGCCCGCCTGGCGGCGCTCGACGCCACCCTGGCCGAAGCGCCGGCGCGCCCGACGGCACTGTTCATGCATCACCCGCCCTTCGACGTGCCGACCGCGCCCGACCCGTTCGCCTTCCGACGCCGCCGAGCGGTGGACGACCTGGCGGCGGTGGTCTCGCGGCATCCGCGGGTGGTCGGCATCTTCACCGGACACATGCACCGTCCCTGGACGGCGACGGTGGGGGGCGCCGCCGCCAGCAGCATTCCCAGCGTCGCCGTCGACTTGCGCTTTGGTCTCTATCCGCCGACGATGGCGGGGCGGCCGATCTACCAGGTGCACCGGTTCGAGGACGATTGGAGCCTGGCCAGCGAGACCCGCTTGCCCGCTTCCGGAGCAGACCCTCGATAGGGGAAACGACCAGTACCAGATGTCGATGTGATATTCACCAACCGACGGTTACGGGTGGCGAGCCATGCACTCGGCTTGCTAAAACGGCGTTCGTCAGGCTCGTCGCGGCCCGTGCCCCCGGCGGCGGCGGCCCTTGGAGAGAGGCGAGATGTCGAAGCTCGTAGCGCCACACGGAAACGGTCGGCTCAATCCGCTGCTCGCGCCCGAGGCCGAGCGAGCGGAGGCATTGAAGCGCGCCGAGGAGTTGCGGATAGTGCCGCTCTCCAGCCGCGAGGTCTCGGACCTGTTGATGCTGGGGATGGGCGCGTATACGCCGCTCACCGGATTCATGGGCGAGGCGGACTGGCGCGGCTGTTGTCTCGACATGAAGACGGCGGACGGCCTGTTCTGGCCGATCCCGATCACGCTTTCGTGCGAGAGCGACCTCGCCGCCGGCATCGCCGTCGGCGAGGAGGTGGCGCTGGTCGACGAGGCCGGCGCGATTTTCGGGACCCTCGAGGTCGAGGAGAAATACGCGATAGACCGGGAGCTCGAATGCTCCCACGTCTACCGCACCACCGACACCGCGCACGTCGGGGTCGAGAAGGTGATGCGGCAGGGCGCGGTCAACCTGGCCGGGACGGTGACCGCGCTGGACGAGGGCGACTACCCGGTAATCCACGCCGGACTCTATTACCGCCCGGCCGATACCCGGGCGCTGTTCCAGGACCTGGGCTGGACCACCGTTGCCGCCTTCCAGACCCGCAATCCCATGCACCGCAGCCACGAATACCTGGCCAAGATCGCCGTCGAGATCTGCGATGGGCTGCTGATCCATCAGGTCCTCGGCGCGCTCAAGCCGGGCGACATCCCGGCCGAGGTCCGGGTCGCGGCGATCGACATCCTGGTTGCGAACTATTTCGTGCCCGGCACCGTGATTCAGGCCGGATACCCGATTGAAATGCGCTACGCCGGCCCGCGCGAGGCCCTGCTGCACGCGGTATTCCGGCAGAACTTCGGCTGCTCGCATCTGGTGGTCGGGCGCGACCATGCCGGGCTCGGCGACTACTACGAACCGCTCGACGCCCATCTCATCTTCGATCAAATCGACAAGGGCAGCATGGAAATCCAGCCGCTGAAGATCGACGTCACGTTTCACTGCGCCAAGTGCGACGGCATGGCGACCGGCCGCACCTGTCCGCACGGCGAGGAAGACCGGCTCGCCATCTCGGGCACCCGGCTGCGCGAGATGTTCGCCAATCGCGAGCCGATACCCAAGGAGTTCAGCCGGCCCGAGGTGCTCGATGTACTGCGGGCATACTACGACGATGTGAAGTGATGTCTTCGCGATGAACGGGCTGGCGAATTCCCCCGGTCCGCGATGGATTCGGGGCTGACGAACGGCGCCCACCGCAATTGCGTTCACCCCACCGACGGCACGATGATCGTCGGGTACGACGATCCGGACGCGGCGAATTCGTCGCGCCGGAGAACGGCGACGCCGCGCTTCGAATGGACCACGCCATCTCCGGTTTCCCGGCCCATGCAGCGGTCGCCGGCAAGGGCGCATTCATGCTCTCGCTCTTCGATTGGCGGCCACCTGTTCGGTTACCTTCGGCCCGGTGACGGGACGTTGGCTTTTCTTTGCCGAGGCAGACATGCCGTCGCCCTTTATTATGGTGTCGAAGACGGCTGATTCGGCACGCAACTAAGTCGCGCGCGGGAACGGTCGTGAACCAGGGGTCCTGACGTCTTGTGTCCCTAATACCCAATATCTTGTAAATATTCCGCTTGACTATACGACATACTGTAGGGTGTGATTCGCGAACTGTCGCGAAGCGGGATGATCGCGGCTCAACCAATCGGCATCGAGGGTTAAACCATGTTGCCTTGCGTTCGCCTTATTTCTCAATTGGACGTGAGAGCTGTCTTTTTATCTGATTTCGATTCATTAAATGTTTGGTCATCAAGTTGGGTCAGACTTGTGGTTGGAAGAAACCTCAGGGTTTCGAGTGGAAGACGGAGCGTGCATGGCGTGAAGCAATGAGCGGCGCGGCCCACGCTATCGATGCTTGAAGGCGTCGCGGGCCGGGCAAGCGTCGTCAGGGGTGAAGTGCGGGAGGAGTCGATGCAACGGTTGCCATGGCGGCGTGTGTGTCTCCGTGCTTGAACAGGAGCAGTCCCGCGATGAACTTACCCCGCACCGATATCTTGCCGGAAAGCGATGTTTTCGCCAGGTTTTCCGAATATTATTCCCGGCGCGAGCAGGAGGAGTTGTCGCTTCGCGACTATCTCCTGGGCTGCCGCGAGGATCCTGGCTTCTACGAGAGCGCCGCCGAGCGCATGCTCGCCGCGATCGGCGAGCCGGAAGTGGTCGACACCTCCACCGATCCCCACCTCGCGCGCATCTTTCTCAACCGCACGATCAAGCGCTATCCGGCCTTCTCCGAGTTTTTCGGCATGGAGGACACGATCGAGCGGATCGTCAACTATTTTCGCTTCGCAGCCCAAGGCCTGGAGGAGCCCAAGCAGATCCTCTACCTGCTGGGACCCGTCGGCGGCGGAAAGTCCTCCCTCGCCGAGCGGCTGAAGCGATTGATGGAAGAGAAGCCGATTTACGTTTTGAAGGCCGGCGAGGAGGTCAGCCCGCTGTTCGAATCTCCCTTGGGCCTGTTCGAGCCCGAGCGCATGGGCGACCTCCTGGAAGAGAAATACGGCATCTCCCGCCACCGCCTGACTGGATTGCTTTCGCCCTGGGCGATCAAACGGCTGGACGCCTTCGACGGCGATCTCTCGCGCTTCTCGGTCGTCCGAATGTTGCCCTCGCGGCTGCGCCAGATCGCCGTCTCCAAGACGGAGCCGGGCGATGAAAATAATCAGGACGTCTCCAGCCTCGTCGGCAAGGTCGACATAAGGAAGCTCGAACACTTCTCGCAGAACGATCCCGACGCCTACAGCTATTCGGGCGGCCTCAACCGGACAACCCAGGGCCTGCTGGAGTTCGTCGAGATGTTCAAGGCGCCGATCAAGGTGCTGCACCCGCTACTGACGGCGACCCAGGAAAGCAACTACGTGGGCACCGAGAGCGTCGGCGCCTTCCCCTTCCAGGGCATCGTGCTGGCTCATTCGAACGAATCCGAGTGGCAGCAGTTCAAGGGCAACAAGAACAACGAGGCTTTCCTCGACCGGATCTGCGTCGTCAAGGTGCCCTACTGCCTACGCGTGAGCGAGGAGGCGCGGATCTACGAAAAACTCCTGAGCCAGAGCGAGCTGTCGGAGGCCGCCTGCGCCTCCGAGACCTTGACCATGCTGGCCCGCTTCTCCGTGCTGACCCGGCTCAAGGAGCATGAAAACTCGACCCTCCACGCCAAAATGCGAATCTACGACGGCGATAACCTGAAGGACACCGATCCCAAGGCCAAGTCGATGCAAGAGTATCGCGACGCCGCCGGGGTCGACGAGGGCATGACCGGGATCTCCACCCGCTTCGCCTTCAAGGTGTTGTCGGAGACCTTCAACCACGATACCGAGGAGGTCGGGGCCGATCCGGTGCATCTGATGTATGTGCTGGAACATGCCGTCCGCCGCGAACAGTTCGCGCCGGAGACGGAAGCCAACTATCTGGAGTTCCTGAAGTCGGAACTGTCGCCGCGCTATGCCGAGTTCATCGGCAACGAGATCCAGAAGGCCTACCTCGAATCCTACGGCGAATATGGCCAGAACCTGTTCGATCGCTACATCACGTATGCCGACGCCTGGATCGACGAGCAGGACTTCAAGGATCCCGACACCGGCCAGATGCTGAACCGCGAGGTGCTGGAGGCCGAACTCTCCAAGATCGAGAAGCCGGCCGGCATCGCCAATCCCAAGGATTTCCGGAACGAAGTAGTGAAGTTCGCGCTCCGCGCGCGCGCCAACAACGGGGGCGCCAACCCGGCCTGGACCTCTTACGAGAAGCTCCGCGACGTCATCGAAAAGCGGATGTTCAGCCAGGTGGAGGACCTGTTGCCGGTCATCAGCTTCGGGACCAAGAAGGATAGCGAGACGGACGAGAAGCACTCCCGCTTCGTCGAGAGGATGTGCGGGCGAGGCTATACCGAGCGCCAGGTCCGCCGCCTGGTCGAGTGGTACATGCGGGTCAACAAGGCCGGTTAGTAGAGGGAAGAGGGGGAGAGATGGTCCCGGTCGCGTAGGAGTCGTCGTCATGCCCCATTTCATCGATCGGCGCGAGAATCCGAAGGACAAGAGCCTCGGCAACCGTCAGCGTTTTCTCCGCCGTGCCCGGGCTCGACTGCGGGAAGTGGTCGACCAGTCGATTAAGCAACGCGGCATCACCGACCTCGACAAGGGCGAGGTGGTCACCATTCCCACCCGCGTGTAGCGCACCCGGTTCCTTGGACACAAGTTTGTCTCACGCGGCGGGCCTGATTGAGATCGCGGCGTGCCACGCCTGACGAGCTTGAGCGGGGCTCAGGTAGCCGTTCTTTTCGACGATCCACTGGGCATTGTAGAGTTCGACGAAGTCGCGGACGGCGTCCCGCAGCTCCGCGATGTTGCGGTAGATGCGACCATGGATGATCTGTTCCTTCAGCGTGCGATTGAACCGCTCGGCGACGCCGTTGGTCTGGGGCTCGGCGACGAAGGCGTAGGACGGCTGGATGCCCCAGAACTTGATCTGGTTGGTGAAGTGGTCCGACAGATACTGGGAGCCGTGATCCATCCGCAAGGCCAGCCCCCGAGCCGCGCCGGCCGCGGTCGAGCCATACAGCCCGGCAAGCCCCATGGAGATCGGCTGCAGGGCGGCGAAGCGGTCGCCGCGCTTGCAGACATGCCAGCCGACACACTCGGCGTTCCAATGCTCGACGGCGGTGAAGATCCAGCCCCAGCCGTCGTCCACCGTGAACACCCGAACGCCATCGGTGCCCCACATGAGGTTCGGGGCATGAGTGATGATCTCACCGTCATGGGGATTGCCGCCACGGCGGCGGCAGCGATGGGGCGAGAGCAGATTGTTCTCGCGCATCAGGCGGAGCACCCGCTTGCGGGCAACCCGGATGTCGCGACAGACCCGAAGCCGAGCCCAGACCTTGCGGTAGCCCTCGCCCTCCCAGGGCGATGCCTCCAGGTCGGCTTCGATCGCCACCAGCAGCGCCTGGTCCGAGATCGCGGGCTTCGGTCCCCGACGCTTTGCCGGCGGCTGCTCGGCGTGCTGGCCGGAGGTCATGGCGTAGAACGAGGAGCGGGCCATGCCCCAGGCGGCGCAGACCCGCCGCAGGCCGTAGGCCAGACCCGTGCCGGGCGAGGTGGCGGCACTCATCGCCGCGACCTCCGCCGCCCCAAAGGGCCGAAGGTCTCCGTCTTGGCCTCCAGCAGTTCCACCTGCATGGTCAACTCTCCGATCCGCTTCATGGCGCTATCCAGTTCCGCCTGCACCGGATCGCCCTTGCGTTGCTTGAGCGAGGCGTCGATCCCGCCGATCGCTTTCTCACGCCACTGCTCGAGCCGGAAGATCTCTACGCCCAACTGGCGCGACAGAAGTTGCACCGGCTCGTCACGCAAAAGCCGCGGAACGACCTCACGCTTGCGCGCCACCGTCCATCGCTGGCCAAGTCCCAGCGGGCCTGCCGGCAAAGCCTGGCCTGGGGAAAACGTGGACGAGCCAAGCTCGCCCGCATTTACCACAGGCCCATCAACAGCAACTTTCTTCTCAAAATTATCGGCCATGTTCCGGTCCTCCTTGGACACTTCGATTAAGCCAATTCTGTGTCCAAGGAAATCGGGTCCGACTCACCATTCCCACCCGCGACATCCGTGAGCCGCGCCTGCACCAATCACGGGAAGGGGGGCGTCGCGATCATGTGCTGCCCGGCAACAAGGAGTACCAGGCGGGCGACAGGCTGCCGAAACCGCCCAAGGGTGGGGCCGGCGAGGGCGGCCGCGAGGCGAGCGACGACGGCGAGGCCGAGGACGCCTTCGAGTTTGCCCTGACGCGGGAAGAGTTCCTCGACCTCTTCTTCGAGGACCTGGAGCTCCCCGACCTGGTGAAGACCGACCTCCGCGAGGTGACGACGACGAAGTATCGCCGCGCCGGCATCAGCCCGGTCGGCACCCCCACCAACCTCAACCTGCTGCGCACCATGCGCAACAGCTACGGCCGGCGCCTGGCGCTGGGTCGCCCGAAGACCGAGGCGATCGAGGCGCTGGAGGCGGAGATCGTCCGGCTCCAGGCCGATGGCGACGAGGCCGATGCGCAAACTCTGGCCGCGCTCGTCGCCGAGCTGGAGGGGCTGGAACGCAAGCGGCGCTGGGTCCCCTTCATCGACCCGATCGACCTCCGCTTCAACGCCTACGAGGCGAAGCCCGAGCCCAACGCCCAAGCCGTGATGTTCTGCCTGATGGACGTCTCCGGCTCGATGGGCGAGCGGGAAAAGGATCTCGCCAAGCGCTTTTTCATGCTGCTGCATCTGTTCCTCGAACGGCGCTACGAACGCACCGACCTCGTCTTCATCCGCCACACCCACGAGGCGCGCGAAGTCGACGAGGAGACCTTCTTCCACAGCCGCGAGAGCGGCGGCACCGTGGTCAGCACGGTGCTGAGGGAAATGCGCGACATCGTCGCCGATCGCTATCCGCCGTCAAGCTGGAACATCTATGCCGCCCAAGCCTCGGACGGGGAGAACTTCACCGGCGATTCCGCGCGCTGCGCGGCCCTGCTGCAAGAGGCGCTGATGCCACTTTGTCAGTACTTCGCCTATGTCGAGATCCTGGACGAGCGGGAGATGGAAATCTTCCGCGACACCACTCAGGGCGCGGAACTGTGGCGCCATTACCTGGGCATCGCCGAACACTGGGCCAACTTCGCGATGAAGCGGGTTTCGACGCCGGCGGAGATCTATCCGGTTTTCCGCGAACTGTTCCAGAGCCAGGGGACGGGCGAGCAGCGCCTCGCCGCGCTGCGGAGGACGGCCCGATGACCGCGCGGTTGGCCACGCCCCTCTTCGAAGGCTCGGAATGGGACTTCGAGACGATGGAGCGGACCTACGACGCGATCGAAAAGGTGGCGCTCGAGGATCTCGGTCTCGACGTCTATGCAAACCAGATCGAGATCATCTCGTCGGAACAGATGCTCGATGCCTATGCCTCCCACGGCATGCCGCTGATGTACCGCCACTGGTCCTTCGGCAAGCACTTTACGCGCGAAGCGGAACTCTATCGCCGGGGGCGGAGCGGTCTGGCCTACGAGATCGTCATCAACTCCAACCCCTGCATCAGCTACAACATGGAAGGCAACACCATGGCCGTGCAGGCCCTGGTGATGGCGCACGCCGCCTTCGGACACAATCACTTCTTCAAGAACAACTATCTCTTCCGGCAATGGACCAACGCCGAGGCAATTCTCGAATATCTCGACTTCGCGCGGAACTATACTCGGATCACTCCAGAACCCGAAAATCCCGGTGCGAGATGATACGGAAATTGTCGGTTATGGTGTCGCGCCAAGTCGTCCACTCTCGTGGCAGGCGTTGCTTGAAGAAGTGATCGATCGCTTTGGTGAAGAGGTCGAAGTTGGCGTAGAACCTGTTGTGGGTCACCTCGCGATGCATGACGCCCCATAATCGCTCGATGGCGTTGAGGTGGGGGGCGTAGGCGGGCTGGAAGATCAGCTTGATGCGGCAACCCGGCCTCTCCAGCCATTGTCGGACCAGGCGGGCATGGTGATAGCGGGCATTGTCGGCGAAGACGTAGATCCGCTTCTTTCCGGGGTTGTCGGCCTCCAGCTTCTCGAACAGCGCGATGGTCGAGGCGGCGTTGATCCGCTCGGCCTGGACCAAGGGGCAGTGGAAATTCTCCAGATTGAGCGCGCCGTGGAGGTTGATGCGCTGGCGTCCCGAGGTCCGCCTCAGCGCCACCTTGTCGCCTTTTTTGACCCAGCCATGGACTGGACGCGACTGGTATTCCGGGTGCACCGCATCGGCGAAGTAGACCACCTCGTCGGCCTCCAGGCCGTTGAGCAACTTGGCATAAGCCTCGATGAAGGCGGCCTGCTCGGCCTCGTCGGCCTGGGCCGGCAGGCTTTCCGGGCGCTTGTATTCGAAGCCCAGGCGATGCATCAGCTTGATGCAGCCGGAATGGCTGTAGATCACCCCCCAGGTCGCCGCGATATGCGCCGCCACCTCGCCCGTGTCGCGGTAAAGCCGTTCGCCCAGATGCGCCGAAAGGTCCGCCTCTTGCTCCCGGCTCAGATGGCCCGGCCCGCCGGGCCAGTCGAACAGCGTCAATTCATCCAGACCGCCCGCGCGGTAGCGCTTGAACCAAGTCCGCACCGTGTCGTCGTCGAGGTAGAGCACCCGCGCCACCTCGGCACAGCTCAGGCCGTCATCCAGCAGCAGAACGGCGTTCGCCCGCCGGGCCACCCCATGGCTCTCGCTCGGGTGCCCCATCACCGCCCTCAGGGCCCCCCGCTCCTTGGCACTCAGAAATCCACCGCGAATCATGCCCCCGAGAAGAATCGATCAACGCCCGGATTGCCAGAGCTTTTTTCGGGTCTCTGAGGAGTCAGGGTATACATTGCGGACGCCGAGGAACGCCACGGCGTCGCGGCGGTCGAGGCCGTGCTGGACGCGGCCCATGCGCTCATGGACCAGGGGGTCTTCCGTTATCGCCGTCCGCCCAAGCTTTCCACCCGCGCGCGGGACGAAGCGCGGCGGATGCGCGACGACTACGAAACCCGGACCTTCAACGACCTCTGGCGCACCGTGCCCAAGGCGATCGCCGACGATCCCGACGCCACCGCCGAGGAACTCAAACGCCGCAAATCGGAACTCAGCCTGCCGCAGGAGAACCTGCTCTATTTCCTTGAGAAGCACAGCCCGGTGCTGGAGACGTGGCAGCGAGAACTGCTGCGCATCACCCGCTCGATCGCGCAGTATTTCTACCCCCAGAAACAAACCAAGGTGATGAACGAAGGCTGCGCCACCTTCGTCCACTATTACATCATGAACGCGCTCTATGACCGGGGCCTGTTGACGGAAGGCGCGATGCTGGAGGCGCTGCACAACCACTCCAACGTCGTCTTCCAGGCCGATTTCGACGACGGCCGGGGCGCGGGCCTCAACCCCTATGCCCTCGGCTTTGCCATGATGCGGGACATCAAGCGGATTTGCGAAGACCCGAGCCCCGAGGACGAGGCCTGGTTTCCCGATTTCGCGGGATCGGACGATTGGCGGGGCGTGCTCAAGGACGCCTGGGCCAACTACCGGGACGAATCATTCATCCAGCAGTTCCTCAGTCCGCGCCTGATACGAGAATTGAAGCTCTTCGCGCTCGGCGACGACGCCGAGGAGACGCACTACACGGTCGAGGCCATCCATGACGAGCGCGGCTACCGCGAGGTACGCCGACGGCTCGCGGCGATGCACGACCTCTCTCGAAGCGAGCCGGATATCCAGGTGGTCGACGTCGACCTGCTGGGTGACCGCGAACTCCACCTCCGCCACACCATGCTCGACGCCATCCCGCTCGAGGCCGACGACCGCGACCGGGTGTTGGCGCACCTGAAGACGCTCTGGGGCTATGACATCCGACTGGAGAGCGTCGACGGGGCGAGCGGCGAGAGTCACGAGACCGCAAGCACCCGTGCCGACGGGGCGGAGATGTCTCAGGAGAAGGCGTCGAACAGCTCCTGAATCGCGGCCAGCTGGTTGCCGGCGGCCGAGGACGGCACCAGGATCGGCGTTTTGATACCCGCCTCGCGCCAGGCTTCAACACCTTCGCGTACCTTGGCGACGGGGCCGAAGAGCGTGGTGTCGTCGAGCCATCGATCGGAAAGCGCGCGCGTCACGCCATCGTCGTCACCGGCCGCGATCGCCGCCTCGACGGCGCCCATCTCCTCCTCGTAGCCGGCCTCCTTCCAATAGTTGCGATAATTCGGCAGGCGGGCATAGGATGCGAGCGTGCGCCGGTTCACTGCCATCGCCGCCTCGACGTCGTCGGAGATGCAGGTCGGCACCATGTTGGCGACGATGAAAGCCGCGTCCTCGCGCTTGCCTTCGGGAAGCGCCGCCAGCGAGGTGGCCATGTGGCTGCGCGCGCCGTTGGCGAAGATCATGCCGTCGGCGACCTCGCCGGCGAGCCCGATCATCCGCTTGCGCAGCGTGGCGATGATGATCGGCGGCTTGTCGCCCGTTTGAGAACGGCGGCGCAATAATCCCCCACTGAGGCGGCCGGTTGATCCGGCTGCGGCGGAGTAAAATGGGACCGCGTATAGCCTTCTGTCAGGGTTGCTCTGACTGGAAGGCGGGGGGATGTATCGGGTGGAGATGTACGCGCGGGTCCGGCGGGCGTGTCGTGTCGAGGGGATGAGCACGCGCGAGGCCTCGCGGGTGTTCGGGTTGGACCGCAAGACGGTGCGCAAGATGCTGTCGTTCTCGGTGCCGCCGGGATATCGCCGGAGCATGCCACGGCGGCGTCCGAAGCTGGATGCATTCACGGGGATCATCGATCGGATTCTTGAGGACGATCGGACCAGCCACCACAAGCAACGGCACACGGCGAAGCGGATCTTCGACCGTCTCCGGGACGAGTACGGGTTCACCGGCGGCTACGCCATCGTGAAGGACTATGTCCGTGAGCGGCGGCTTCGGTCGCGCGAGATGTTCGTGCCCCTGCATCACCCCGCGGGCCACGCCCAGGCGGACTTCGGCGAGGCGATGGCGGTGATCGGCGGTGTGGCGCGCAAGGTTCACTTCCTTGCCTTCGACCTTCCCCACAGTGACGCCTGCTTCGTGAAGGCCTATCCGGCGGAGACGACCGAGGCGTTCTGCGATGGCCACAACGCGGCGGTTGCGTTCTTCGGCGGCGTCCCCCGCTCCATCCTGTACGACAACACCAAGCTGGCGGTTGCCCGCATCCTGGGCGATGGAAAGCGGCAGCGAACGCGCGTCTTCACGGAGCTGCAATCTCACTATCTGTTCGAGGACAGGTTCGGCCGGCCGGGCAAGGGCAACGACAAGGGCAAGGTCGAGGGGTTGGTCGGCTTCATCCGGCGGAACTTCCTCGTGCCGGTTCCGCGGGTTGAGAGCATCGAGGCGCTGAACGATGATCTCGCGGGACAGTGCCGCCGGCGCCAGGCCGCACGGCTGCGGGGCCACGGGGAGACGATCGGCGAGCGCCTCGCACGGGATCGCGAAGCTCTGCTAGCGCTACCCCCGGCTCCATACGATGCCTGCGACAAGCGCCCTGGACGCGTGAGCTCGCTGTCGCTGGTCCGCTACCGCGACAACGACTACTCGGTGCCGGTGGCCTACGGCTATCGCGAGGTTGTCATCCGGGGTTACGTCGACCAAGTGGTCATCGGCTGCGGCGCCGAGGTGATCGCCCGTCATCGGCGGTCCTACGAGCGCGAGGACCTGATCTTCGATCCGCTGCACTACCTGCCGCTGATCGAGCGGAAGATCGGTGCGCTTGACCAGGCCGCGCCGCTGGCGGGCTGGGACCTGCCGGAGGCCTTCGCCACGCTGCGCCGTCTGATGGCGGCGCGCATGGGCAAGGCCGGCAAGCGGGAGTACGTCCAGGTCCTGCGTCTCCTGGAGAGCTTCCGCCTCGCCGAGGTCGAGGCGGCGATCGGTGATGCGCTGAAGCTCGGCGCGATCGGCTTCGACGCCGTCAAGCACCTGGTGCCGTGCCGGATCGAACGACGGCCGCCACGGCTCGACCTCGATGTCTATCCCTATCTTCCGAAAGCCCGGGTCGCGACGACGTCGGCCAGGAGTTACATGAGCCTGCTGCCCGGAGCCGGCACATGAGCGATGCGCCGCAGGCGCTGCTGGACCATCACCTCAAGACGCTCAAGCTGCCCACCTTCTTGCGCGAGTACGGCAAGCTCGCCCGGCAATGCGCTTCGGAGGGCGTCGATCACGTGCGCTATCTCCATCGTCTCGCCGAGCTCGAGTTGATCGACCGCGAACGGCGCATGGTGGAACGGCGGATCAAGGCCGCCCGCTTCCCCGTGGTCAAGAGCCTCGATGCCTTCGACTTCAAGGTCATCCCCTCGCTCAACAAGACGCTGGTGCTCGAGCTCGCCCGCTGCGAGTACGTTGACCGCCGCGAGAATGTCATCACGCTCGGCAACTCAGGCACCGGCAAGACCCACGTCGCCCTCGGTCTCGGCCTGGCGGCCTGCCAGAAGGGCCTCTCGGTCGGCTTCACCACCGCCGCCGCGCTGGTTCATGAGCTGATCGAGGCGCGCGACGAGAAACAGCTCCTCCGATTCCAGAAGAGGCTCGCCAGCTACAAGCTCCTGATCATCGACGAACTCGGCTTCGTGCCGCTGTCCAAGACCGGCGCCGAGCTGCTGTTCGAGGTGTTCAGCCAGCGCTACGAGCGTGGCTCGATCCTGGTCACCTCCAACCTGCCGTTCGACGAGTGGACCGAGGTGTTCGGCTCCGAGCGCCTCACCGGGGCGCTGCTCGACCGCCTCACCCACCACGTCCACATCCTCGAGATGAACGGCGAGAGCTACCGCCTCAATCAAAGCCGCCAGCGTCGAGGCCCAGCCGCCGAGTGAACCGACCACCGTGCCCACGCTTGACCCCGTGGGCCCACAGGTCCCTCCCGCGCGCGCCGCCGCGTCAGCCCTGTTGAGGGCACGCCGCGTCGCGCGCGGGGCCCTCCCGTGGACTACGGGGACAAGCTCGCAGCCGACGGTGGCCCCTCTTTACACCGCCGCGGTGGCCCCATTTTACTCCGCCGTTGACAGCCGTTCGTTCGGCGCCGCGGTATTCCTCGATGAAGGCACGCATGTCGCCCAAGGGCTTGCCCACGCTTATGCCGAGCCGGGCATGGGTCGGCGCGTGGCTGACGCCGACGCCGAAGTGGAAACGGCCACCGGAAATTTCATGGATGAAGGCGGCGGTCTGGGCATAGTCGACCGCGCGGCGGGAATAGATCGGCGCGATGGCGGTGCCGAAAACGATGCGCTCCGTCACCTGTGTCCCCGCCTGGCAGAGCGCCATGCAGTCGCCGATGCTGGGCCCATAAATGGCGGAAAATCCGCGTCGCTCGACCTCGGGGATCAGTTCCAGGATGGCGCGGCGGCGGCCGGGAATGGCGGCGAGCGAGATGGCGGGCATGGCATCGGACACGGGCAGAGACTCCTTCTTGGCTGGGGGCGCCTCGGGCGGGGCGCCTCGTCTCTATAGCGCGAGGCGGCGCACCGGACCATCCTCCCCCGGGCACGGCTTCCGCGATAGACTTCGGCCCGAAAGGAGTTCGCCCATGAAACTCGCCGGCCGCACCGCCCTCGTCACCGGCGCCAGCCGCGGCATCGGCCGTGCCATCGCGCATGCCTATGCGCGCGAGGGCGCGCGGGTCGTGGTCACCGGGCGGGACGAAGCCGCGCTCGACGCGTTGGTCGGCGAACTGGGCGCCGACGCGTTGGCGGCGCCGGCCGATCTGGCGTCGCCCGAGACGCCGGAAGCGCTGGTCGCCGCCACGATCAATCGCTTCGGCGCGCTCGACCTGCTGGTCAACAACGCGGGCGTCATCCACTCCGCGATGCCCCTCGCCGACTTCGAGCCGGAGGACTGGCGGGCGGTCATCGAGGTCAATCTGGTGGCGCCGGCAATGCTGGTCCGCGCCGCCGTGCCGGCGATGCGGGCGGCGGGTGGCGGCACCATTATCAATCTCTCCTCGATCGGCGGGCGCAAGGGCGGGCGAGGCCGCAGCGCCTACCGCGCGAGCAAGGCGGCGCTGATCAACCTGACCGAAAGCCTCGCGGCCGAGCTGGCGCCGGACGGCATACAGGTGAACTGCATCTGTCCCGGCGCCGTCGACACGGAGGGCTACCGGGCCCTGATGGGCAGCCGTGGCCGGGCGGCGACGCCGACGGCGATGCGCCCGGAGGAGATCGCCGATCTGGCGCTCTTCCTCGCCACCGAGGCGTCCAACGCCGTCACCGGCACCGCGATCGACGCCTTCGGCACCGCCAATCCCCTGCTCCAAGGTTGAGACGCGTTGCGCGCCCTTCTCTCCCTGACCTTTCTCGCGCTGTCGCTCGCCACGCCGGCGGGGGCGACGGAAAAACTGGCCGACGGCGGCAAGGTCTTCGTCGTCGAGGTGGTGGATGGCGACACCGTCCGCCTGGATGATGGGGCGCAGATCCGCCTGGTGGGCATTCAGGCGCCGAAGCTGCCGCTCGGCCGCCGAAATTTTCCGACCTGGCCGCTGGCGGACGAGTCGAAACGCTTCCTAGAGAAGCTGACGCTCAATCGCGAGGTTCGCATGCGCTTCGGCGGCCGACGTAAGGACCGCCACGACCGCTGGCTCGCCCACCTCGTGAGCGAACAGGACGGCTGGATTCAAGAGAAGATCCTGCGCGCCGGCATGGCCCGCGTGTATAGCTTTCGCGACAACCGCGCGCTGGTTCCTGAAATGCTGACGGCGGAACGCGAGGCCCGGGCGGCCGGGCGGGGCATCTGGAGCCATCCCTTCTACGCCATCCGAAGCGAGGCGGAGACCGGCCGCCATCTCGACACCTTCCAGCTGGTCGAGGCCCGGGTCGAGAAGGTCGCGGTGGTGCGCGGCCGGCTCTACCTGAATTTCGGCGCCGACTGGCGCCGCGACTTCACGGTCAGCTTCCGCCCCCGCGACCGCAAGCGGCTGGACAAGGAAGGCTTCGACTACCGGGGCCTCGCCGGCCGGCGAATCCGCGTGCGCGGCTGGCTCAAATCCTGGAACGGTCCCATGATCTAGGCCACCCATGGCGAACAGATCGAGCTGCTGGAGTAGCCCTCGCCCCCACCATTCCAGACAACTACCCCGCCTTGGGCACCACCAGGGCGTCGAGGGCGACGATACCGTCGGGCCGGGCCAGCACGGGGTTGAGGTCGATGCTTTCGACCGTGTCGCGATTGGCGGCGGCAAAGGCCGAGAGGCGGGCGAGCGCCTCCGCCAGCGCGTCGAGATCGGCGCCGGCCTCGCCGCGCACCCCTTCCAGCATGGCGAAACCCTTGACCTCGGCCATCATGCGGTGCGCCTCGTCGAGGCCGAAGGGCGCGACGCGGAAGGTGACGTCGCGCAGCACCTCGACGAAGATGCCGCCCAAGCCGAAGGCGACCACCGGGCTGAAGACCGGATCCGTGCTGGTGCCGAGGATGCATTCGACGCCACCCGAGAGCATCGGCGCCACCATGATGCCGTCGATCCTGGCGTCCGGCGCATGAGCGCGCGCCGAAGCGAGGATCTCGTCGTGCGCCGCGTCCACCGCCTCGGCGCCCTCGAGCCCGACGCGGACGCCGCCGACCTCGGACTTGTGCTGGATGTCGGGCGAGACGACCTTCAGGACCACCCGGCCGCCGAACCCGGCCGCGGCGGCAACGGCCTCCTCGCGCGAGGCGACCAGGCGGCATTCCGCCACCGGCAGGCCGGCGGCGCGCAGCAGGGCCGCCGCGTCGACCTCGTTCAGCAGCTCCGTCCCCGCGGGCCGGGCCGTGGCGGGGAGCGCCGGCGGCGCCTCGGCGACCGGGCGATCGAAGCTTTCGCGCAGCCCCGCCAGCACGCCGATCAACGCCACCGCGCGGCTCGGATCCTCGATATGGATGACGTGGCGTTCTTCCAACAGCGCCTTGTCCTCCGCCTTGAGCATCACGGAGGCGACCAGTAGCGCGTCCTCATGCTGGTCGAGCGTCTCGACCAGAACTTCGCGAATCGGCGCCATCAGTCGCTCGTTGTAGCCGACGGAGCTCAGGAACAGCAGGGTGGCATCGACGTCGCCGACCTCCAGCATGACCTCGAGATTGCGACGCAGCAGATCGATATTGTTCAAGACCTGCGCCGTGGTGTCCACGGGATTGCGGACGGCGGCGAAGGGCATCAGCGCCTTCAGTTCCTTCTGCGCCGCCTCGGGCAGCGCCGGGACCTCCAGCCCGGCCGTGGCCGCCGCGTCCGAGGCCATGACGCCCGCCCCGCCCGAGACGTGACGATGCCGAGCCGGCGGCCCTTCGGATAGCGCCCGGTGGAGCACGCCGCCGAGACCTCCAGCAATTCGGCCAGCGAGTGCACCCGGTAGGCGCCATGCTGGCGATAGACGGCATCGAAGATCTTGTCGGCGCCGGCGAGCGAGGCGGTATGGCTGCTGGCGGCGACGGCGCCGACCTCGGAAGCGCCGACCTTCATCACCACCACGGCCTTTTTCCGCCGCCGCGCGGTTTCCAGCGCCTGGATCAGCCGTTCGGGGTTCCGGCAGCCTTCCATGTAGATCGCCAGCACGTCGGTCTCGGGGTCCTCGGCCGCGAACAGCATGCAGTCGGCCACGTCGACGTCGCATTCGTTGCCCGTCGTCATCCAGCCGCGCACGCCGAGGCCCCGCTCGCGGGCCAGCACCAGGGTATGGGAGCCGACGGCACCCGACTGGCTCAGAATCGTGATGTTGCCGGGGCGCGGCCAACCGTGATCGAACATGGAGGAAAAAGTGCCGATGGCGCGGTGCTTGACGTTCAGCATGCCCATGCAGTTGGGACCAACCAGGCGGATGCCGCTCTCCCTCGCGATCTCCGTCAACCGGCGTTGCCAGGCCTCGCCCTCCGCGTCCGTCTCGGGGAAGCCCGAGCTGAAGATGACCGCGCCCTTGACGCCGGCCTCGGCGCAGGCGGCGGTCTGGTCCACCACGCCCTTGGCCGGGACCGAGACCACGGCCAGATCCACGGGCTCTCCGATCTCGCGCACGTCGGCATAGGCCTTGAGACCCTGGATCTCGCCGCCCTTCGGGTTGATCGGGTAGATGGGTCCGTCGAAGCCGGACTGTTTCATGTAGAAGATCGGCCGGCCGCCGAACTTGTATATATCGTCGGAGGCCCCGATGATGGCGATGCTGGTCGGGTCGAACAGCGGCTTCAGCGATTCGTAACTCGAACTAGCGCCGCCGAACTTGTATATATCGTCGGAGGCCCCGATGATGGCGATGCTGGTCGGGTCGAACAGCGGCTTCAGCGATTCGTAACTCGAACTCGACACGGGACTCCCCCTCTCTCTCACCCGCCCCGGGCACGCGCCGACGACTCCGAAGCGTGGGCGGAGGATAGTCCAGCACGCGGAGGCGCGGAAGCTCCGCCCCGGTGTGCCGTTCCTTCGCGCCGCCGGCTCCACTGGGTTTCACCCCCATGCCGACGACGTCATAAGCACGGACTGTCCGCGATCGTCGCCGCGGGCATGGTCGGCTATTCGCGTCCGATGGGCGTGGTTCAGCGGATGTCGACCGCCGTGCCGCCTCTGATCGAGGGAATCATGGCCTTTGATCCGAAGAACCTTCCGACGAGGACGGGCGCGCGCCCGGCTAGAGAAACGCCTCCAGGTGCCAGACCAGATCCTCCGGCGGCACGGGATAGTCGGTGCCGTTCCGCGCCAGCAGAATTTTGGGAGGCGGGATACGGGCCGGGCCGGATTGCAGCTGGATCGCCGAGCGCATGGAGAAGCCGGCCTTCCAGGCGAGCGCGGTGACCGCCTTGGCGCTCCCCGAACGCATGACCTTTTCGACCGTCTTGGTGTCCAGCTCGGTCTTGTGCGCCAACACCTCGAGCACGAAATCGCGCCGGCCACGATCGATCGCCGCCTGTAGGGCCTCGTCGTCGACCAGGCCGGCGTCGGTGAGTTCGCGAATTTGGCCGGCCGATTCCTCGCTTTCGGGGCCGGACGATTCGCTGATCCGCGCCCTGACCCGGCGAGCGAGGTCCTTGCGCGTCTCCTCGTCGAGGTCGTTCCGCCGGCTCAGGATCTCGATCAGGGAGGAGGCGACGAAGCCGGCAATTCGGCGAACCGCGCGAATCGAGAGTTCCGGGCGCTCCACCAGATGGGGATGCCAGGCATCGATGTCGGCCGCGTTTTCGACCAGGGAATCGAGCGTCTCCTCCCGGATCTGCGCGATTTTGTTGGCCAAGAGCGTCGCGACGGCGGGGATATCGAGGGTCGCCACGATGGCGTCGGAGACCTCGGTGCAGAGTGAATGGCGCCGGGCGACGGCGCCGAGCGCTTCGGAGGCCATGCCGGCGGCTACCAGCTCGCGCAGATCGTCGTCCCCCAGAAGCGGGGAATATTCCAGCACCGGCGCGGCGACGATGGCCTCGGCGTCACGTGCCAGGCGGCGGATCAGCGCGCGCGGCATGGTGGTGGCGGACTTCAGCTCCTCGGCGACGATGGCGCGGACCCGGGGCAACTGGTCGCGGGCGAGCGTGTCGAGAGTCTCCAGCGCGAGCTCGCCGATCCGCTCGCGTTCCTCCTCGTTCATGTCCGGCACCAGCCGGGTGATCTTGTGGGCGAGCTGGATCCGAACTTCGTCATCGACATCGACGGCCAGCAGGCGGTCCGCCTGGACCGGCGTCGCCAGGTTGCAGGCGATGTCGCGGCGAACCTCCACGTCGCCCTCGCCGGCGAGATAATAGAGCATCTCCAGGCGGGTATCGGTCGCCCGGGCGAGCTTCAGCTGGCCGCTCGGATCGTCGGAAGCGACCAAGGCGCGCTGCGCCTCGTAGGAAAGACGGTGGCGCGCGCTATCCTTGTCACGACCTCGACGGAACAGACTCATCAACATTTCGGTCTACCTCCTTCGCCGTGCCGTCGGATCCAATGAGCGCGACACCGTTCTTGCCACCACGCTTGGCGACATACATTCCGGCATCGGCGCGGCCGAGCAGCGTCTCGACGGCGCTCTCGGTCCCGGGCAGGTCGTCGACGACCACGACCCCGATCGAAAGCGAGAGCGGGCGCCCGTCGTCGGCCGAGTAACGATGGAGATCACCGGCCGCCTCGAGCAGTCTGCGCGCCTTGGTGAGGCCGCCATCCTCGTTCGCGCCCTCGAGCCAGACGACGAACTCGTCGCCGCCGAGGCGGGCAACCACGTCGCCGCCACGCACCGCGCCCTCCAGCAAGCGCGCCAGCGTCACCAGCACCTCGTCGCCGCGCGCATGGCCGTGGGTGTCATTCACCGGCTTGAAATTGTCGAGGTCCAGATAGAGCAGCGCTCCGGCGGTGGGACGATCCGACCGGAAGCGTGCCGCCAGAGTCTGGAGAAAACCGCGCCGATTGACCAGCCCGGTCAACTCGTCGGTGGTCGAGAGGGTGTGGAGCTTCTCCTGGATGCCCGCCTGGGCCATGGCGATGCCGAGCTGCGCGGCAACGCCGGTGAGGAAGCTCTCCTCCTCTTCCGTCCAGGGTCCCCGGGCCGCCCCGCGAACCACAACGAGCTGGCCCAGCCGCTCGCCCCGGTATTCACAGTACGTGGCGAGCGCCATTGATCCGGCGGCGTCCGCTTCGATCGCAAATGCCGCGCCGGCTTCGGGCTCGGCCCCGATGTCGCCCAGAATGTCCGGCAATGCGCCGTCGCCATGGCTTGCCACCACGACGCTGGCCCCGCGCAAAACCCAGCAACCGTCGGCGCCCAGTGCATTGGCGATCGAACCGGCGGCGGCGCGAAACATCGCCTCGGGCGCCACTTCGGTGCGGATCGCGTCGACGACGTCGCGCATCAACGTCTCGCGCTGCTCCGCCCGGCGTAGCGCCGCCCGCTGCGTGCCCTCCAGCGTGACGTCGCGGCAGACGCCCCGCGCACCCCGCCATGCGCCGGCGCCGTCCCTCACGGGCAGAGCGGAGATCCGGACGCAAGCCGCCTCGCCGTCGCCGCCCTCGAGCCAGAGTTCCCGCTCGCCCACCGGCTGACGGCAGGCAAAGGGCGAGTCGTCGCCAGCCCCCACGTGTGCGCCGGACAGTCTGGAATAGTTCCCGCCGACCAGATCCTCGGCCGCGTGACCGAGCGCGCCGCCCGGCGAGATGAAGGTGAAATGGCCCTCGGTATCCGTCTCCCAGGCGAAGTCGGCGGAGCAGTTGACCAGATCCCTGTAGCGGGCCCGGCTGTCGGCGAGCGCGCGGGTCAGGTTGTGTTCAAGGGTCGCCTCCCGCCCGAGGATCAACACCCCGTCCTCCGGTTCGGCGGCAAGCGGCAGCAGGGTGAGGTCGAAAACCCGCTCTTCCTCGGTGAAGTCGATCTCGACGCGAGTCGTCCAGGGCCCATAGGCGATCAGCGTGCGGATCACATGGTCGCGCAGCCGCGCGGCGGAAGCGGCCATCATTATCCGGCCACCGGCGTTGGCGCATCGGAGCGTCCCGTTGGCGCCGATCAGCAAGGCCGGTCCCGAATAGCGCGCGACCATCTCCTCGGGCGCGAGCCAGGCACGCGCACCCGAGAGCGGCGTCTCGCCCGCGGCCGCCATCACCTCCGTACTTTCTCTCTCCACCCGCGCCACGCCCTCACACTCCGACTTGAGTCTGCCCCATGGTACGAAACCGGGCCTTAACGTGGTCTTAGAGGCCGACTCGAAATGAATCGAGTGTTTTCAGGCTCTTGCGAGACGGCGCGTGAGGAGTTGGATGCTGGCGAGGAAGATCCAGGCCTCGGCGGTCTCGATGGCCGTCTCGAAGTCCTTGGCCAGCCGCCGGTTTCGATTGAGCCAGGCGAGCGTGCGCTCGACGACCCATCGGCGGGGCAGGAGTTGGAAGCCCTTCACGCCCGCGGGACGGTTGACGATCTCCAGCGACCAGCGGCCGATCCGCTTCAGTGCGCCCTCGAGCTTGGGCCCGGCATAGGCGCCGTCGGCGAAGACGTGGCGCAGGCGGGGAAAGTGGCGGGGGATGGCGGCGAACACCGCCGGCGCGCCGTCGCGGTCCTGGATCTCGGCGCCGTGGACCACGACCGCGACCAGCAGGCCGCCGGTGTCGGTGAGGATGTGACGCTTGCGGCCCTTGACTTTCTTTCCGGCGTCGAAGCCCCGGATACCGCCGCTTTCCGTGGTTTTTACGCTCTGACTGTCGATGATACCGGCCGACGGGCCGGCCGCGCGGCCCTCGGCCTCGCGCGCCGCGACCAGCAGTTGCCGGTTGACCTCGGACCAGGTGCCGTCGTCCCGCCAGAGATAAAAGTAGCGCTGCACCGTCGAGCGTGGCGGGAAGTCCCGGGGCAGCATGCGCCATGGACAGCCGCTACGCAGTAGGTAGAGGATCGCGTTCACCACCTCGCGCAATGCCGTCGTCCGAGGCCGTCCCAGCGCTTTGGCGCGAGGCAGCAACGGCTCCAGCACCTTCCATTCTCCATCCGTCAGGTCGCTTGCGTAGCGCAGCAGGTCGCGTTCATACTTCGGGCGAGTGATTTTGGTCCACATGTTGTGTCTCCCTGGTTGCTAAATACAAACAGTGAATCACAACTGACTGAAATCACTCAACTCTTTTCGGGCCAGACACTTAAACGATTGCCGACGCACGCCCCCGCCGCCCGCGCGGCGCACGAGGCGGCGGCCCAGGGCGGGAAGTCCGGGCTAGATGCCAAATCCGCCCGTCTCCGGCGGCACGACCGGCCGGCCGGCGATTTCGAACTCTTTTGCAATAGGTGGGTCAAACCAATGTACCGATCGGACATTGAAATGGTCAAAGCGTCCGGCGAGAATCGAATGCGTTTTCAACTGGCATCCCGCTGTTATCTCGGAGGGGTTCGACCTCCTTTTGGCGCGGCCCCGACGGATGATCCTCCGAATATGAGCGAAATGTCCAGTATTGAACGGTTTCCAAGCGCGGCAAACAACGTCCAGGTGTGAATGTTTTTTATGAAAACTCAAGCACTCGACTCCATAATTCCTGGCGCCGCATCCGTTCCCCGCAGCGTACCGATGGCCATTCTTTCGGTGGAGGACGAGTTTGACTATTTTATCGGGAACGACCGTGTGGAAATACGAATATTACGTGTATCGATGAATTTATTCGGGTACGGCATGGGTCGTCGTTCGATTTTATGGAAACGCACGCATCTTGCGTCGACATGGAAGATTGTCGCCGCCGGTGTGAAATCGTTCCTTCCGTCGACGAAGAATGCCGGGGGTTTCGTGTCGGCACGGAGGCACTTTCCGGTGCCTTTGCACGTGCGATATCGCTGGTATCGGACAACCGGCGATAAGGTGGATCGGCAATGTCACTGAATATGGTTCCTCGGGGAATTTCTTGGGATAATGATCAGCCAGCCAAGCGGCGTCTGCGCCGTTGGACGGTGCGCATGCCGGGTATCGTATGGATCGCGGAATACCCGCATTCCTGTTCAGTCCGCGACATTTCACCCGCCGGGGCGTGTGTGCACGTCGACGAGTTGATCGAGACCGCCGTTGGCGCCATGGTTGAGTTTGAGTTGAATGATTTCCCCATGATCCCATCGGAGGTATGTCACGGAGCCGGTAACACCCTGGGGTTGATGTTTCTTCATGCCGAAGAACAGGAGACCGAGTTCGCCCGCTATTTGGTCATAAACCGGCCTCCACGCCTTGAGCCTCGCGAGACCGTGCGACTTCAAGCGAGCATAACGTCGCCAAAATCCAGGAAGTCCTGCGTCGTCACGAATATCTCTCGAATGGGGGCTAAACTCGTAACAAACGACATAAGCCTCCTGTCCCTCGGCGGCGAGATAGAGCTCTCCCTGGATGGATTCGGCGAAATCAATGCGGTAATCCGCCGAATTTCGGAAGGCGAAGTCGGCGTCGTATTCCAGAAGGCAATTATCGGTGAACTTCCGGCATAGGCCCGAAAGGCCGCATTTCGAATATAGGGTGCTTGCCCGGTTCGAATAGCCTCGTCGATCCGCCCGAACGGCTATAGTGTGTCGAGCGGACCCTCGCCGCGGTCATGTCGAAGGCGTTTGTCGAAAACGATGCAAAAGTCCATTGACGAGCTTAGCCCGTCGCGTCTCGACCCCCGGACACTGGCCTTGTTCGTGGACTTTGACGGCACGCTCGCCGATATCGCCACGCAGCCCTCGGCGGTCGTCGTCCCCCGGCATACGAAGCAGGTGCTCGAGACCTTGGCGCGAAAATCGATGGGAGCGCTGGCCATCGTCAGTGGGCGTCCGATCGCCGACATAGACGACTTGTTGCAACCGATCAGATTGCCGGTCGCCGGCGTTCACGGCCTTGAGCGGCGCGATGCCGCCGGCGAGTTGCATGCCTGTGCGATTGACCTGGAGGCAGTCGCCAGGCTTGCCGAAGCGTTGCGGCGTTTTGTCGCCGATCTGCCGGGGCTCATCGTCGAGCGCAAGCCCGGTTCGGTCGCGCTTCACTATCGCGCGCGCCCCGAGCTGAGGGACGGATGCCTGGATGCCATGCTCGAAAGCGCCAACAGGATCGGTGGCTTCGAGACTCTGCAAGGCAAGATGGTGATCGAGGCCAAGGCCGGTCGTTGGAACAAGGCCGACGCGATTGCCGCGTTCATGCGAGAGCTTCCGTTCAAGGGCCGTTTGCCCGTCTATGCCGGCGACGACGTGACCGACGAGGACGCGTTCGCCGCGATCGCTGAATTGAATGGGATTTCGATCAAAGTGGGGGAGGGCGAGACGAGCGCCCATTATCGGGCGCCCAGTACATGGCGTTTTCGTGCCTGGCTCGAAGGCTTGAGCCGCCACGGCGAGGATTGAACCGGTAATGGAAGCCTCGAAAGTGAAACAGTCGAGCAACCTGAATCTTGGACTCATCGGCAATTGCGGCTTCGCGGCCCTGGTCGACGAGTGCGGCGGCATCGTCTGGTGTTGTCTGCCGCGCTTCGATGGCGATCCCGTGTTCAACGCCCTCCTCGCGAGGAACGACGCGGGGTCCCCCGAAGGCGGCTTCGCCGTTGAACTCGCGGACTTCGAGACCACGGAACAGAGCTACGACACCAACACCGCGGTGCTTCGGACGAAGCTTTCGGGGAAAAGCGGTGAGATCGAGATAGTTGATTTCGCCCCTCGCTTTCATTGGCTCGAGCGCATGTTTAACCCGCGAACGCTGGTCCGCCGCCTCGTTCCGGTCTCGGGTAGTCCGCGCATTCGGGTTCGGCTGACGCCAAGGTTCGACTATGGCAGTCGCGGGGCGAAAATTTCCCGCGGTTCCAATCACCTGCGATTCGTCGGACCCGAATTCACGCTGCGCCTTACGACGAACGCACCCCTGGATTATGTCCTGAACGCGACCGTGTTCAATTTGGTGGAACCGCTCGATTTCATCCTCGGCCCCGATGAAACTCTGTCCGGCGGCGTCGGCGACACGGCGCGATTCTTCATGGAGCGGACGATCGATTATTGGCGCGGATGGGTACGCCGTCTGGCCTTGCCCTTGGAATGGCAGGACGCAGTGATCCGCGCCGCGATTACCTTGAAGCTTTGTACCTATGAGCCGACCGGCGCAATCGTCGCCGCGGTAACCACGAGTATTCCCGAGGCGCCGGATAGCGGGCGGAACTGGGACTATCGTTTCTGCTGGCTACGCGATGCGTTCTTCGTCGTTCGTGCCCTGAACAGCCTCGGCGCCGTGAAGACCATGGAAAATTACTTCCGCTGGCTCATGAACCTCGTATCATCGGCCGACGGAGGTCGTCTGCAACCAGTCTACGGGGTCGGCTGGGACGACGATTTGTCCGAGCGGACGATCGCCAACCTGCCGGGCTATCGCGGCATGGGACCGGTGCGCGCCGGCAATCAAGCCTATCGGCACGCCCAACACGACGTCTACGGAAACGTCGTTCTCGGCGCGGTGCAGATGTTTTTCGACAGGCGGCTGCACATGGAGGCGAGCGTCGAGGACTTCCATCGCCTGGAAGCAGCCGGCGAGCAAGCGTTTCGGTTGTATGATCAGCCGGACGCGGGAATGTGGGAATTGCGCTCGCGCGCACGGGTCCATACTTCGTCCAGCCTGATGTGTTGGGCGGCCTGCGATCGCCTTGCAAAGATCGCCGAGCGCCTCGGCGAGAGGCGGCGGGTGAAGGCGTGGCGAGACCGTGCCGGCGTGATCCGAGCGGCCATCATGAAACGGGCTTGGTCGGAGGATCGGGGAGCCTTCGTCGAGAGCTTCGAGGGCAACGATCTCGACGCGAGTGTTCTTCTGATGGCGGAAATCGGCTTCATCGCGCCCGACGACCCCCGCTTCGTCGGAACCGTCGCGCAATTGGAAAAAGTTCTGGGTCGCGGTCCACACATGATGCGCTACGAGGCCCCGGATGACTTCGGCGTGCCGAAAACGGCGTTTAATATTTGCGCCTTTTGGCGGCTCGACGCGCTGGCCCGTCTGGGCCGGCACGACGAGTCGAGAGAAATTTTCGAGGCTCTACTCGCCTGCCGCAATCATCTCGGATTGCTTTCGGAGGATACCGACCCCGACACCGGCGAATCCTGGGGTAATTTTCCACAGACCTATTCGATGGTCGGGATCATCAATGGCGCCATTCGATTGTCGAAACCATGGGAGACGGTATTATGAGCAGGCTCGTCGTGGTCTCCAATCGCGTCGCCGACGTGCGGAATCCGACTCAGGCGGGTGGCCTCGCGGTCGGCTTGAGCGACGCGCTTCACGAAAGCAAGGGTATGTGGTTTGGCTGGGATGGCACGACCGTGGCACCCAACACCCGAGTGCCGCCCGAGATTCGGAAAGTCGATGGCGTGAGCACCGTTACGCTCCCGATGACCAGAAAGGACTATGCCGAATATTACGCCGGATTCAGCAACAGCGTGCTCTGGCCGCTGTTTCATTACCGGCTCGATCTCGTCGAATACCAACCCGCTTTTCTCAGGGCCTACAAGAAGGTCAATTCAAAGTTCGCGAGCGCGCTTTCACCCCTCCTCAGAACGCGTGACACGCTCTGGATTCACGACTATCACCTCATCCCGCTCGCCAGTGAACTGCGCAAGCGAGGCCATCGGCAGCGAATTGGGTTCTTTCTGCATATCCCCTTTCCGCCATCCGATATTTTGACCGCGATGCCAGAGCATGACCGGCTGTTCCGCACGTTGTTCGACTATGATCTCGTCGGCTTCCAGACGGAAGGCGATCTCGGGAATTTCCGCCGCTACGTCGAGGAGCATCTAAACGGCGAACCTGGCGAGAGCGGGATGGTGAAGCTGGGCGAGAGAGACGTACGGGCGGGATGTTTTCCGATCGGGATCGATGTCGCCTCGTTCGCCCGGATGGGTTGCACCCCGGAGGCGGAAGAGCAAATCCGCGTCATTCGGCAACGGACCCTGGCACGCCATAAAATCATCGGCGTGGATCGCCTGGATTATTCGAAGGGACTGCCCGAGCGGCTGCGCGCGTTCCGGCGCCTGCTCGAGCTTCATCCCGAAAACATGAAGACGGTGACCTTCATGCAGATCGCCTCGCCGACCCGCGAAGACGTGGAGGCATATAGTGACATCCGCTTGGAGCTCGAGGCCCTATCGGGCGCGATCAACGGCCGGTTCGGCGATTTCGACTGGACGCCGTTGCGCTACATCCACCGCTCCGTTCCTCGTGCGACGCTGGCGGCCCTGTTCCGGTCCAGCCACGTCGGCTTCGTCAGCCCCCTGCGCGACGGCATGAACCTGGTCGCGAAGGAGTTCGTGGCCGCGCAGGACGAGGACGATCCGGGCGTTCTCATATTGTCGAAGTTCGCGGGCGCGGCGGAAGAACTGGAGGAGGCGCTGATCGTCAATCCCTACGATATCGACCAGATGGCGGCAAACTTGCAGCGCGCTCTCACGATGCCGCTCGACGAGCGCGTCGTCCGGCACGCATCCTTGCTGCGGCGGGTTCGCGAGCACGATGCGCGTTACTGGCAAACCAGCTTTCTGGAGGCTCTTGCCGGCGGGTCGAGGTCGAGGAGACAATGAACGACTGGCGGCTCGCCGCCGATGTCGGTGGCAGCACCGCCCGCTTCGCCCGGGCGCGGACGGACGGCTCCCTCGATGCCGTCGCACGTTATCCGGTCCGCCGTTATCCCAGCTTCATGGTCGCGCTCGAGACGTATCTCGCCCACTCCGGCGGTATTGCCGGCTGTAGTGGCGTCGCGATCGCCGCGGCCGGCCCCCTGATCGACGGCGCGATCGGATTGACCAACGGTACTTGGCGCGTCGACACGAGGACCTTGACCGAGCGGTTCGGGAAGATACCGGTTCGATTGATGAACGATCTGACGGCCGTCGCATCCGCGCTGCCACGCCTCGCGGCCGATGCGGTGGTCGCGGTTGGCGAAACCGGCGCGGTGGTCGCGTCGGATGCGAGCAAACTGGCCATCAACGCCGGCACCGGATTCGGCGCGGCGGTGTTGGCCACGCCGGTTTCGGGGCCGCTCGCGCTGGCCAGCGAGGCTGGCCACATGAGCCTGCCGTCGCCACGGACGCTTCAACTCGGCGCGCTCCGTGATGGCGATCCGCCCTTTCAATGCATCGAGGACGTGTTGTCGGGTCCTGGTCTCGCGCGTCTTTACGGCTGGATTTCCGGCGAACGGGAAGGGACGGTCTCCGGCCCCGCGCCCGCCGAGATTTTCGCCCGCCTGGACCGCGATGACGCCGCGCGCGAGACCTTGCGGGCTTTTACGATTTTGCTGGGCCAAGTGGTCGGCGACCTCGTGCTCGCGCACGGCGCCTGGGGCGGCGCCTATCTGTGTGGCGGCATCGCCAGGGCCTGGTTGGCCGTCGCGGATGCGGGTCTGTTTCGCGAGCACATGACGGCCAAGGGAAAGATGTCGACCATCATGGCGACCGTCCCCACGTTCTGCATCATCGACGACGATGCGGCCCTGCTGGGCCTGTCGTGCCGGGCGGGGTGACCAGCGGGGCCAATGGTCGCGACTACGGCTCGCGGTAGAAGCGGTGGCCGCCGATGGTGCGGGTCGGCGCGAGCGCCTTGGACCAGACCGGGCTGACGTAGAGCGCATGGTAGTGCGTCGCCCCTTTGGTCAGGTCGCGGTAGCCGCCGGCGGCCAGGGTTCGGGCGAGGCGCAGGGCGCTCTCCCAGGCATGACGGTCCTTGGGCCGGTCGGAACGGCCATCGCAGGCGAACGAGAACTGGCAGCGGTGACGCCGGTGCTGGTACTGGAACACCACGGCGCAGACGTCGCCCGGATAGCGCGCGTCGCGGGTCCGGTTCAACACCACCTGGGCCACCGCCATGCGGCCTTCCAGCGGTTCGCCCCGCGCCTCGAAGTAGATCGCCTGGGCGAGACAGCGCTCGTTCGCCGGCAGGCTGGCGAAGGCGGCCGCGTCGATCGGGCTGGCCTCCTCCTCATGCCAGCGGTCGGCCATCAGCAGCCAGACATAACCCGCGACCAAGCCGGCGAGCGCCAGGCCAGCGACGCCCCAGCGGGCCTCGCGCCGCCGCCATCCGAGTCGCGCGAGGAGACGCCGCCCAGGCAGGCGGCGGAGACGTTGCCGGAACTCTAGCCACATGAGGGCGAACATGGCGCCACATTGCGGCGAAATCCGGGCGGCCGGGGCGGCTATAATGGGCGACGCGAATCGGTGGAGGGGGGCGATGGCTCGAGCGGCGGAACGGGTGCGGCTTTCCCCGCCGGACGAGGACCTGGAGCTGGTGCTCCGGGTCAACCCGAGGGCGCGGCGCGTGTTGCTGAAGATCGACGCGATGGCCGGGGGCGCCGTGTTGGTCTGCCCAACGCCGGCCGCCAGGTACCGTGCCCTGGCGTTTGCCCAGCGGAACGCCGCCTGGGTGCGTCGGCGCCTCGCCCAGGCGCCCGAGGCGATCCCCTTCGCCGATGGCGCGACCCTCCCGCTGCTGGGCCGGCCCTGCCTGGTGCGTCACGATCCGCGCGGGTGGCGCGGTGTCGAAAGAGTGGTGGACGAGATCCGCGTCGGCGGCCGTCGGGAACATCTCTCCCGCCGCCTCGAGGACTGGCTTCGCCGGGAAGCGCGGGACGAACTCGCGGCCCGCGCCGAGACGATGGCGGCCCGGTTGGATCTCCGCCCCGGCCGCGTCACCGCGCGAGATCCCCGGACCCGCTGGGGCAGCTGCTCCAGCCGGGGGGCGCTCTCGTTTTCCTGGCGATTGATCCTGGCGCCGGAAGCGGTACTCGACTATGTCGTGGCGCACGAAGTGGCGCATCTGCGCGAGGCCAATCACGGCCCCGACTTCTGGGCCCTCGTCGCCCGCCTGCACGACGACGTCCCCGGCGCGCGCGCCTGGCTCAAGGCGAACGGCGCCGGCCTGCATCGCTACGGCTGACGCGGCTTAGGGCATTCTCTGTTTTGGCCATCATAATAGTTGGCGCGCCCGGCCGGCCCGCTCCCCCGGCCCAACCACCCGTGACAGGGTACCCTTGGGGTGGTTGGGCCGGGGGAGCGGGCCGGCCGGGACTTTGAACGGAAATCACTAGGCGTGACCCGCGTCCATCGAAAGAAAAGACGGGTCGATCCCCATTTTCTGGATCGAACGGGCCCACTTGCCGTCGAGATCGTCGTCGAACACCAGGTCCACGTCGGAATCGACGTGCAGCCAGCCGTTCGCCTGGATCTCGGCGTCGAGTTGCCCCGGCGCCCAGCCGGCATAGCCCAGGGCCAGCATGCTCTGCTTCGGGCCCTCGCCCGAGGCGATCGACTTCAAGATGTCCGCCGTCGCCGTCAGGCCGAAGGCATCATCGACCATCAACGTCGATTCCTGGCAATAGTCGGTGGTGTGCAGGACGAAGCCGCGCCCCGTCTCGACGGGACCGCCGGTATGGACGTTGATCTCGCGCCGAAGCAGCGGCACCTCGATCTGCAGCTGTTGCAGCAGTTCGCGGAAACTCACTTCATCGGCGATCCGGTTGACGATCAGGCCCATCGCCCCCTGTTCGGAATGGGCGCACATGTAGATGACGCTGCGCTGGAACCGTTCATCCCCCATCGACGGCATCGCGATCAGGAGCTGGCCGTCGAGATAGCCGGTTTTGGTCTGATAGCTGCTCATGTCGCCTCGCGATGCTTGCTCCGGGCCATGGTACACCAAGGATCGGACCCTGTTTCCGTTATTTTGTCGCGCGACGGCAATTTCAAGCCATGCGCGGCGCTCACGACGAGTTTAGCCCATCGACCGCTCGCGCCGGGGCGCGGCACCCCATATGATCGGGGGAGCACGGGCCGTGGAGACGGGCATGGGGATACGGTGGGCGGTTACAGGCACTTGGGCGGCGCTCGGCGCGGCGCTCGCCCTCGCCGCCGCGACCGACGCCCGGGCGCAGCAATCGGATTGGGTCGGCGTCGACGAGGCCAAGGCCCGGCTGATTTCGGCGGCCGGCGCGGTCGACGGCGCCGACGCGATCGATCTCGGCCTCCAGTTCCAACTGGCCAAAGGCTGGAAGACCTACTGGCGGAGCCCGGGCGAGGCCGGCATGCCGGTCCAGCTCGACTGGTCCGAATCCGTGAACGTCGCGAACGCGGAACTGCTCTGGCCGCTGCCCACCCGTTTCACCTCCTTCGATATCGACACCTACGGCTACGGTGGCGAGGTGATCTTGCCGATCCGCCTGACCGTGGCCCAGCCGGACCGCGCCGTCTCGGCCAGGTTGGAGGTTTTCTACCAGGTCTGCCGCGAGATCTGCATTCCCGTCGAGGCGAGGCTGGTGCTGGATCTGCCCGCTGCCGGCGGCGGCTCCACCCTGCATGCGGCGGCGATCCGGCACTATCTCGCCCGGGTGCCCGAGCCCGATGGCGGGCCGTTCGAGATCTCCGGGGCGGCGGTCGACGGCGCGCCGGGAACGGAGTTGCTGCGCTTCACCATCGTGTCGCCGACCGCGCTCGGCCGACCGGAACTGCTGCTGGAGGCACCCAGGCCCTTCGGCTTCGAGGAGCCCCGGTTCACCTTCGCCGACGAGCGCCGCCGCGCCCGGGTCGAGGTGCCGGTCCGCGCGCGGGCCGACGACGGCAGCCTCGCCGCTCATCCCGTGACCGTCACCCTGGTCGACGGCGAGCGGGCCGGCGAGACGACGCTGATCCTCGCCCGGCGGTAAAGCGACCGCCGGGGCGTTGCCGCCGGCGCGTTGCAACCGGTTCTCAAACGCCGGCCCAGACGCTATAAGCTTGGCTCGTGAATCGGACTGACGGAAAGTCCTGGCCGGCCCGCCCCCCCCCCGGCCCAACCACCCGTGGAGTGTACCCTTGGGGTGGTTGGGACGGGGGAGCGGGCCGGCCAGGCAAGTCGACATTCATGTCGACATTCATGTCGACTGGTATAACAACAGGCCATGGCGGTCCGCGAGGGATCGCCGGCACACGGAGGAAACGGCACCATGACGATCAATCCCGGCGACACCATGCCCGAAGGGCAGTTCACCACCATGACCGACGAGGGCCCGAAGCCGGTGAGCTCGTCCGAGCTATTCGACGGCAAGACGGTGGTCCTCTTCGGCGTGCCCGGCGCCTTCACGCCGACCTGCTCGGCCAAGCACCTGCCGGGCTACATCGAGAACGCGGCCGCGCTGAAGGCCAAGGGCGTCGACACCATCGCCTGCATGAGCGTGAACGACGCCTTCGTGATGGGCGCCTGGGGCAAGGACCAGGGCGCGGGCGACGCGGTGGTGATGCTGGCCGACGGCAGCGCCGAGTATGCCGCCAAGATGGGCCTGAGCCTCGACCTGACGGCGCGCGGCATGGGCATGCGCGCCACCCGCTTCTCGATCCTGGTCGAGAACGGCGTCGCCAAGGCGGTGAACGTCGAGGACAATCCGGGCGAGGCCGAGGCCACCGCCGCGGCGGCCATGCTCGGCCAGGTCTGAGCCTTGGCCGCGACGAGCCGAGCCCGTCGCGGCTTTTCGGGGGTTCAAACGCCACGCGGGCTTTTCCTCGGCTTTGCGCGCCCGCGCGGTCGCGCTTGCCGAGCCGCGACGAGCCGAGCCCGTCGCGGCTTTTTGGGGCGTTCAAACGCCACGCGGGCTTTTCCTCGCATAAGCTCGGGCGCGCGGTCGCACTTGCCGAGCAGCGATGAGTCGGGCTCATCGCCGCTCGGTATAATACCGTTGAGCCTTTGAATTGACCTTTCGGCCCACACGGTCGTCATCGCGAGCGGAGCGTGGCGATCCAGGCGGCCTCGATGGCCCGCGATGTCTTCGGCGGTCTTCACGCGGCCCTGGATCGCCACGGGGCTTCGCCCCTCGCGATGACGGTTGTGTTTGTGAGCCAGTGACGAGTCACTTCGTTTGCTCGCCGGTATGATCCGACGGATCTCGAACAGGCGAGGGGCGGCGGCTCGGCGCCGTCCTTTTTCGTTGGACCGATATCCGCCTTGCCATCGACAGTCGGGGCCGCCGGGGCGTAGGATTCCCGCGACGTGGCGGGCAGCGACGAAGGAGCGGGGCATGGGCGAGATCTTGGGCGCGGCGATCGTGTCGCATCATCCGGGGCTGATGCGGGCGAAGGCGGATCGGCTGAAGCTGGGCGCGGGCGAGGACTCGGACCTGATCGCCGGCTTCGAGCGCGTCCGCGCCCGGATTGACGCGCTCGACGCCGACACCTTCGTCGTGTTCGACACGCACTGGATCACGACCAACATCCACCTGGTCGGCGGGCTCGAGCGCTACGTGGGCATCTACACCTCGGAAGAGCTGCCGAACATCCTCGCCGGCATCGAATATGACTATCCGGGCGCGCCCGGCCTTGCGCGGCGAGTCCAGGAGGTGGCGGACGAGCGCAGCTTCGCCGCCCTCAACGTCACCGATCCCCACATGGCGAACCACTACGCGACCTTGAACGTGCTGGCCAAGCTCGGGCGCGGGGAGGCGGTGATGTCCGTCGGCAGTTGCCAGAACGCGACGGTGGAACATTACCTCGAGATGGGCGCCTGCATCGCCGAGGCAGTCCGCCGAGGCGAGGCGCGCGTGGTCCTGCTCGGCTCGGGCGCGCTCAGCCACGATTTCTCCGTCTACGACGCGCCCCTCCGCCACCCGAGCTTCTTCAACCCGGCCAACGTCTCCAGTGAGCGGAACGTGGCGCTCGACCACGAGGTGTTGGCCCTGTTCGCGGCGGGCCGGCACGAGGCGGTGATCGAGCGCTACCCCGAGCTGCGGGCCGCGCGCTACGAGGGCTTCGGCGCCCACTACGTGCAGCTGATCGGCGCGCTCGGCGGCCGCGCCTGCCGCGCCGTCGGCACGCCGATGTCGCAATACGAGAACGCGCGCGGCCCCGGCAACATCCACGTCTGGTTCGACGTCGCGCAAGACACCGCGCGGGCGGCCTGAGCGTCCCGCCGTTCGCGCGGCGCGCCGCGACCCTCGCGAGGGCGGAGAACGGATCGCTTCGCAAGGATGGCGTTCCCTCGGCGAGCCGTCGCAGGCGAAGATGTCGAAGGTGGCTTCCCGGGCCCCGGCCGTGATCTCGACGCGCGGGGTCCGGCAGCCGAGTTGCCGGTAGCCGGCGATGCGGTCGGTGCGCGCCGACAGGAACAAACAACCGACGGCACGGGACCTGCGGATAGGAAAGACGATTGTGACTGCAAGCTATTGCCTAATGGATGACCCCACGCTTCAATACATCACCGTCGTCAACAACGAACGAACTTCAAAAACGTTTTTCCGCTATGGATTCTGTCAACAAAATAGTTGTGATTCTGACTCTCAATGGCGTCAATTGCGGCCAGCGCATGCCCGAGAGTCTTTTCCTTCTTAATAGACTCGACCAGTTCTTGCAATTTCGGCAACGCTTCTTTATTTTGAGATAAAGCTAACATCATACATGCTCTGTACTGAACAATTCGGGAACGATCTGACAACGCCAAAATTCCTAACTCAAATGCCGATCTCGAGGTTGCAGCGAATTGAAACGAGAAATAAATACAGGTTACTCTTTCTTGCCATTTATTAGCAGATTTATATTTTCTAAAAGCAACATCGGAACTCTATCTCCGAGTGTCCTTAACTGTTGGTACGCTGCGTATTCACCTCTTGAACTAGAGCCATCTATCTGATCCAAAATCTGTTCAAGCTCGTCCTCTGAAATAACATTGTACTCATCCGGCATTAGTCGCCCCTACCTGAAAACCATCAGCTTGAGACCGGTGTTCGGATCATTTTCCAGAATTTTCTATTGATGAGATTCACTATTACTTTGTTTTCTGAAAATTTCAACACAATAATGACATTCGCCGTTATCATATTGAACATTGGGTCTATTGTCTCCCGCTCTATTTCCGTCCATATAGCCCTGTACTTGAATTCGGAGGACGTTGCCGGTTTCTTGAACCTCCACTCATGTTCGCCCAGCCTTTGCCGATGGCACGGAATTCCCGAGTGTTGGTTCCGGGCGAGGCGCATCATGTGACGCGGCGCGGCATCCAGCGGATGGAAACGTTCTTCCAGGTGGCCAATTACCGCGCCTGTCTCGAAGACTCGACCGGCCGAGCTTACGGCCCGGACCCCCGCGAAAGAAGCCGCTGGAGGGCGACACGGCGGCATAGACGGGAAAACAGGTAACTGTCCTGGAATTTCCGGAATTCGGAATTCCAATCTTGTATCAGAGCCAGCCTGCCACATTCTCGGCCTCACCGACGACCGTAAATTTGGTTTTCGATGAAGCGCCTGGTCCCTGCTGTGCGGGAGTAGACGCGGGCACGTGCCAGAAGCACAGATGAGGAATTCAATCGTGTGGCGCGTGCTTGAATCCAGCCCGGGAATATTGGCGGTTACGCGCATACCAGGTTCGGCGAGCGTGCTTGAATCCAGCCCGGGAATATTGGCGGTTACGCGCATACCACGTGAAGCCAAGAAAGCTCGGGTCGGAGAGATCGGCAAAGCCACAATCAGGTTCGGCGCATCAAGCGCACCGGTGAATATGCATGGGTTATCCGACAGCAGCAGCTCATGCTTGGCGTCACCAAAGTCCCATAGCCACCACTTCAGTCCGAAGATTGTTTCACCGATCTTTTCAACGGCGACGAGCTCATGAAGAAAGGACAGGCCGAAATTTTCGATTAGGCCAGGGAATTCTCCGTTGGCCCATTCGACAAGTGTTGGCGGGTAGCCCTCAGCCGCGATCGCCTCGTACTCATCCGGCTGCGACTCCAATGATGCCCGTAGACCGTCGGCGCTGTCCGCAACGATTTCCCGGATCAAATCCGGTTGGCGTATCCGAAGAGACATTAAGAACCGGACCCAATCGCTACGTTCGGCTCCGGTGAGTGCGCGCAGACCTTGATCGATTAATTTCTGGCGGACACTGGCGGCATTGTTGTCGATCTGGCGGAATAAGATGTCAACGGCGGCCGGAATATGGGCCAGGGCGGCGGCGTAACAATGTACCAGTGGCTCGGTGGCAGCTTGTCCACGTAGTCCATAGGAGGGACCCGCGCGCGGGGCGACGTGCCTTTCAATGGGCAATCGGCGGCCCGCGCGTGGGAGGTTCCTGTGGACCCACGTGGGCAAGCGGGGGAGGAAGCGAGATTATTGGGAAGGGTGTCGTCGTCGCGATCGGCTCTGCTTGAGCCGGTAGCTTTCTGCGTTCATCTCCAGGATATGGACATGGTGGGTGATCCGGTCGAGCAGCGCGCCGGTGAGGCGTTCGCTGGCGAAGACGGAGGTCCATTCCTGGAAGGGCAAGTTTGAGGTGACGATGGTGGCGCCGCGCTCGTAGCGCTGGCTGAAGATCTCGAACAGCAGCTCACTCCCGGTCTGCGACAGCGGGACGTATCCGAGCTCGTCGACGATCAGGAGATTGACCTTGGCGAGCTGGGCCTGGAGGCGGAGCAGCCTCTTCTCGTCGCGGGCCTCCATCAGCTCATGCACCAGCTGGGAAGCGGTGGTGAAGCGGACGCTCAGGCCCTTCTGGCAGGCGGCCAGTCCGAGGGCGAGCGCGATGTGGGTTTTGCCGACACCGGAGGGGCCGAGCAGGATCACGTTCTCCCGCCGCGCGACGTACTCGCCCCGGGCCAGGTCCAGCACCAGCATCTTGTTGAGTTCCGGCACGGCCTTGAAGTCGAAGCTCTCGAGCTGTTTGACGATGGGGAACCTGGCTTGCTTGATGCGCCGCTCGACCAACCGGCGCTCTCGGTCGATCAGCTCCAGCTCGGTCAGCCGGGCGAGATAGCCGACATGGTCGACGCCGTCGCCGGCCGCGATCCGCGCCTGCTTGTCGTACTCGCGCAGGACGGTCGGCAGCTTCAGGCTCTTCAGTTGGTGATCGAGCAGGAGGCGTGGGGCTTCAGCCATGTCCGGCGCCTCCCGCCAGCAAGGTTGCGTAATCGGCGATCCGTGTCGCGGCGACAAAGGGCTGGGGGAGGTGAGGATAGCGAGAGAAGTCCAGGTGGGCCGGTCGCCTCTCGATCCGGGCCAGGAGCAGATGCTTGACGGCATCGAAGCCGACCAGGCGCCGCTTCACCGCCTCGCGCACCGCCACCCTCACCTGGCTCTCGGGGAAGTCCTCCAACAGGCGCAGCACCTGGATGTACTCCCGCTTGCCGCGATGGCCGAAGCGGGCTTCGAGGAGATGGCGCAGCTCGTCGAAGGCGGGATCCAGCTTCCACCCCAGCAGCGGGGCCGCTTGATCCAGGGCACCCGGCTTCTTCTCCAGCAAAGACAGATAGTGCAGCGGGTCGTAGACCACGTCGCCACGCACATAGGAGCGGGGATGACGGGCGATGATCTCGGCGCCGAGAGTGATCTCGACCCGGTCGACATAGCCCTTGACCATCACGTCCTTGTAGGCGTGGACCGTCGGCGCCGAGTAATCCACCAGCCGGTAGCGCACCAAGGCCATCGAGGAGACCTGCCCGGGATGTTGCTCACAAGCCTCGAAGGGGACGGCCGGTAGATCGCGCAAAGCCTCGAGGTCGGCCAGCAGCGCCGTTGCCTTCTCGCCTTCCTCCAGGGCGTCGAGACGCGCCAGGCAACCCGCCATCAGCTGTTCGTTCAGGGCGTCCAGGTCCCGCACCTTTGGGATCGGCACGAAGAACTTGCGCCGCGCCGTCTTCACCAGCGCCTCGACCTTCCCTTTGTCGTTGCCCTTGCCGGGCCGGCCGAAGCGGTCGCGGAACAGATAGTGCGACTGCAGATGCGAGAAGGCCTGGGTGCGGCGGCGCTCGCCGTCGCCCATGATCCGCGCCACCGCCAGCGTCGTGTTGTCGTACAGGATCGATCGAGGGATCCCGCCGAAGAAGGCGAAGGCGCTGACGTGCCCGTCCAGGAAAGCCTCCGTCGTCTCCCGCAGGTAGGCCTTCACGAACCAGGCGTTCGAATGGGGCAAGATAAAGCAGAAGAAGTGGACCTTCTCCCGCTTGCCACGCAGATCGACCACCGCTTGGCCAAAGTCTGCCTGGGCATGGCCCGGCGGGTGATGCAGCGGCACGAAGGCTTCGCGTGTCGACTGCCGCTGAGCGCGGACGTAGTCCTTCACGATGGTGTAGCCGCCGGTGAAGCCGTGCTCGTCCCGAAGCCGCTCGAAGATCCGTTGTGCCGTGTGCCGCTGCTTGCGCGGCACATCCCGGTCCGCCGACAGGATCGCGTCGATGACCGCCGTGAACTCTTCCAGCTTCGGCCGTCTCACCGGCATCGTCCGCCGATACCCCGGCGGCGCCGAGTAGCTCAGCATCTTCTTCACCGTCCGGCGGTCGATGCCAAACCGCCGCGCCGCCTCACGGTGGCTCAGCCCCTCATCGACAACTGCCAGCCGAACCTGCGCATACAACTCCACGCCATACATCTCCTGCCCCCCGTCGCTAACAACAGGGGACGATCACTGGCGCATCTTCGCGCCGCCGCAACCGGACTACCCGGCCGCCTCGCGTGGAGCATTTTTGCAGCGCCGCCTACACAGAAGATCTTCTCGACGGCCTGCTGCTTCATGCCGGCGACATTCGGTCTATCGAGGGCCCACAGGTCTTCTTCGAAACCGGTGTACCTCGGTCGTCGTGGCGTCACTGGAATGCCTGGCCTGTCAATCTGGAAGGATAGGAACCGACCATCGCCCCTGCCGTCGGCCCAAGCACCAAGGAGAAACTGGGGGACATAGTGATGCCTCATGCCTTCAGTATATCAGTCGCGACGGCAACTGAGGGTTTCGCTCGGGTACCTCTCTCCCTACGGAAGCCTACCTCGCCGGCCCCCTGGTCCGCGTCGAGAAGCGGCTCCAGGGCTACGCCGAGGCGACGCGCCGGACGCTGAACCCACACACCCAGGTGGACGGCCGCAAGATCGCCACGCAATGGGCCCGAGTGGACAAGCGAACGGGGCTGCTCGCCCGGATCAAGGACGCCGGTGCCTGGGATAACCTGGGCGCGCTGGAAACCATCGTGCGCGCCGACCGTGGCGGAGCAAGATCGCTTCGCGCGGCATATCGTGCCGGGGCGGAGAAGCGGCTGGAGGGGCAGTGAAGGCGTTCTTCGTCTGATGCGGACCGTCGCTGCCCCTGCGAAGATGTAAATCATCTGCTTTTGCCCGATTTTGGCATTGCCTTACCCGTTGGATCGCGTATTTTCTTTTATCAATGGTTGATGCGCTCCACGGGCTTCCCCCTCATTGGCTAAATGCTCGTCTGTTCTTTTTCAAGTACATGACCAGGGCGACCGGTCGAATTGTCCTAAAGAATAGAACGTTGAGGTGGTCGACGCCGGGCACACTTAACGATCCTTACGACATGCAATTTGACTTGCATATAGATGTCGATCGTGAGGAGGCTAAAAAGCTTGTAGATGCGAATCTTTGGGATGCGTTCTATAGTGACGATGTTGCAGAATCCGTGAACAACTTCGGGTAGATGATTCGATAGATGCGTGGATTCTTCCCTAAATTAACACGAGAGGATTTCGATCGAGATTTCGGCGCAGCTTTCGAAGAAGTCGTCCGCCGCATTGAAGCGACCTTGCCAGAGACGCAAGAGAAAGCTCCCGAGTTACTATCATGCGCGAAAATATTGTGCCTCACGGAAGTGCCGAATAATATGCTAATGTGGTCTCATTATGCAGAAAGCCATCAAGGTATAGTTTTATGGTTCGGATCGATACCAGAACTTGACAGCGCATGGGGTGCAGCCCTCCCAGTAGAGTACCAAGCCAATACGCCCCACTTTTCGACACAGCGTTCTTGGTGGATATGGCATCCGGAAAAGTTTCGATTGACGTCAAGTCAATTATCCATCGTGCTGTGTTCACCAAGTCACTTGAGTGGCAATATGAGAAAGAGTGGCGCATATTTGGGGGAAGCGGTCGCAACGCCGGCGAGAAATACGAAGACTTGAAGTTCCACCCCTGTGAACTACGAGCCGTGGTGTTCGGCCTTAAGACACCGGAGGCAGATAGAACAGCGCTGGTGGAGATCGCCTACGATCAGTTTCCTCATGTGGAACTTTGGCAAGTCAAGAAGGCGAGTACAGATTTCGAACTTAATATTGTGCCGTTGCAAGGGAAAAAGGGGGGAAAGGGGTCAGGCACCTTTTCCTAGGGTCGCGCCATCACCCCCACCCCGCCGTCGAACCCATGGAAGCGAAACCGCCCGGGCCGGGGCGGCCGTCAAGGACGTGCCAGGGTCGCGCCGGCGCGGCGCATAAACGACGCCAAGATGACGCCAGGACAATGCTCGGCCCTTCGGCCGCTCGCGCCCGCCGCCGGGGGCAAAAGTAGGCTTTTCGGGCCGATTCGACCTCCTTCACGCCCACTTTTGCCGCCTCGATGTATACCTTTTGCCTACCCTGGACGACGTGTGCCTGGAGGTATATTTGCCATAATCCAGGACTACGCACACCCGTCCCGAGGGCCCCATCGGCGGTGGGCGGCGGGACGCGACGGACCGCCCTGGCATCCTGGCGGGCGTCTCGCGGGCACCGGAATGATTATTTGAATCAATATGTAGGTCCCCACCGCCGGCACCTTGCGTGCTCTCGGGCGGGACGCCATATCAGAGACATGGATCCCACCTATTCGACGCCTTCGGCGACGGGTTTTCGCGCCACGTTCCGGCCCGGCGGCGGGCCCGGCGCGGGTCGATTTTCGCGCCGGCGCGGTGAAAAGTCGGCATTCGTTGGCCCCGGCCCCGTCCCGGGCGCCCGCGCCGATGGCCCCCGCCCGGAATCGAACCGACATGCGGTCCAGGGTCGTTGCCGCGAGAAGGAGATCGACATGATCAAACGCATCACGCTCCCCGACCAGATGCGGCCCGTCAGCCATTACTGTCACGTGACGCGGGCCGGCAACCTGGTCTGGGTTGCACATTCCGACGGATCCGACCATTGGTTCCGATTGCATCCGACCACCCTTTCCGACGGCATGCGACCACTTTGTGGTCGCGCCGCTTCGAGGTGGCCTGATCGCCACCGCTGGGCTTTTGTTTGATGTCATTTCTCTTGGTTTCGGTCAATCCGGTGCACTGGTTTCGATCTCCTCGCGAGGTTTTCGCAGGGAGTCGCCGTCGAGTTCGAGGCGGTAGGCGTTGTGGACGATGCGATCGAGTATAGCGTCGGCGAATGTGGGCTCGCCGACGACCTCGTGCCATGAGCTGACCGGCAGCTGGCTGGTGATGAGGGTCGAGGCATTGCCGTATCGGTCCTCGACGATCTCCAGGAGATCGCGGCGCTCGTCGGCGCCGAACCTTTCCGGCCCCCAATCATCGAGGATCAACAGGTCGGCCCTGACGAGAGCGCGGAAGAGGCGGGGGAAGCGGCCGTCGCCGCGCCCGAGTTGCAGTTCGGCGAAGAGCCGGGGCATGCGCTTGTAGAGGACGGAATGGTCCCGCCGGCAGGCCATCTGTCCGAGCGCGCAGGCGAGCCAGCTTTTGCCGACGCCGCAGGGACCGACGATGATCAGGTTGCGCTTTTCCTCGATCCACTTGCCGGTGGCGAGTTGCTGGAAGAGCGAGCGGTCGAGGCGTCTGGGAGCGCGGTAGTCGACGTCCTCGATGGCGGCCTGGCGGTGGCGCAGCTTGGCGTTCTGGAGCCGGTATTGCAGGCGACGGTGGTTGCGCTCGGTGATCTCGCGGTCGAGCAGCAGGGCGAGCCATTCGGCGTGGTCGAGCTGGTCGGCCTCGGCCTTGCCGCGCATCTCGTCGAAGGCCTGGGCCATGCCGGAGAGGCGGAGTTCGCGCAGCTGGTCGCGTGTCGGGTGGTGGAGCATCTGATCTGACCTCAATGGAAGTATCGGGGGCCGCGGATGTTGGGATGATCGATCGCCGGGCCGTCCGCGGCCCGTGTCGGGCGCCGGCGATCGAGGTTGTTGCGGAGGATGGAGGCAACGGAGGTGTAGGAACGGGCAACGGAGGTGTAGGCCGCCGATCTCGAGCGCCCTTTCACAGGCGGCCTCGAGCCTCTCTGTTCCGTGGCTCTTGTCCAGGCGGAGAATGCCGATGACGGCGCGGAAGCCCTGCTCGGGGTGCGGCTTCGAGCGCATGATGAGCTCGACCAGGGCTTGGGTGCTGGGGCCGACGCGCCCCGCATCGCGGCGGATCCGCTCCGGCGTCCAGGCGGCGTGGCGGCGGTGGGCGCTCGGCATATGCTCGCCAAGTGTGGTGTGGCGGCGGTTGGCGGCGGCGCGGATGTGCGCGGCGACGCGCTTGCCCCGGTGGAAGATCTCGACCGTACGCTCGGTGTAGCGGGCCCAAAGATCCCGTCTGATCAGGCCGTGGGGCACTGAGTAATAGTGTTTGTCGATCTCGACGTGATAGTCGAGGCCGGCCCGGCACGGCTTCCACTGGGCATAGACGTAGGGCTCGACCGGCAAAGCCATGAGGGCGGGGGCGTCGAGTTCCTGGAACAGCTCGCGCCGGCTGGCGCCGAGGTGGCGGGTGCGGCGCTCGTTGAGCCGGTCGAGCAGCTCATGGATGGCGGCATTGGCCTCGGGAAGCGAGAAGAATTGCCGGTTGCGGAGCCTGGCGAGGATCCAGCGCCCGACCACCTGGACGGCGACCTCGACCTTGGCCTTGTCGCGCGGCTTGTAGGGCCGGGCTGGAACCACGGCGCAGGCGTAATGGGCCGCCATCTCGGCGTAGGTCCGGTTGACCCGGGGTTCGTGGAAACAGGCCTTGGTGACACCGGCCTTGAGATTGTCGCAGACCACTTGGCGGGGGGCGCCCGCGAAGTGGGCGAAGGCGCGGGTGTGAGCGCCGATCCAGTCTTGCAGACCCTGGGTCCAGCTGGCCTCGGCATAGGTGTAGTTGGAGGCGCCGAGGGTGGCGAGGAAGATCTGGGCTTGGCGGACTTCGCCGCTCTCGGGATCGACGATCTCGATGCCGGTGCCGGCATAGTCGACGAACATCTTCTCGCCCGCGACATGGACCTGGCGCATGGTCGGTGAGAGCTTGCCCTTCCAGGTGCGATAGAGATCGCAGAAACGGCTGTAGCCGTAGCCGCTCGGGTTCGCCGCCCGATACTCCTCCCAGAGCAGCGACAGGGTGACGTTCGGCCGGGCCAGTTCCCGATGCAGTGCCGGCCAATCGGGCATCGCCCGCCCGCCGTCCGGAACGAGGGGCGGCGGCGGGAACAACAGCCGCTCCAGCGCCTCGTCGCTCAACCCCTCCGGCAGCGGCCAGCCCAGACCGGTCACCCGGGCGCGCTGGAGATACTCGCCCACCGAGGTGGCGCCGACGGCGAGGCTGGCGGCGATCCGCCGCTGCGAGTGGCCACCGGCGTCGAGCCGTAGCACATCTCTGATCTTCCGCATGGGCACTCTCCGCATCGCCGCTCCCCCGGTTCAAAAACCGGAAGGGTAGCCGGCGCTCAGATCACCCAGCGGTGGTGTTCGGGGCTCTCTCGAAGTGGTCGGATGCCGTCGGAATCACTGGTCGGATGATATCGGAATGGGTGGTCGGATGGCGTCGGAATGCGCACTGGGTCTCGGGCCTGGTCGGCATGCGGGTCGACGGCTCGTGTCAAACGGCTTTCAATATTGACCCCCGATCGGCGTGCAAAATTGACCCCCCTGAGCGGCACGGCGGAGGTTGTCCCGGTAGTCAACCGGTACCCCCCGCGCGGCTTCGTGTAGCGCCCTGCGCTACGCGGAGCGAAGCCGCGCGGGGGGTACCTGTTGACCCACCGGGGCAACCGGGCCGCGGGCACGGCCGGCGGCGGCTCAGGAGCGGTTCTTGAAGCGCCAGCTCTCGTTGCCGGTCTCGATGATCTCGCAATGATGGGTGAGACGGTCGAGCAGCGCGGTGGTCATCTTGGGGTCGCCGAAGACGGATGTCCATTCGCCGAAGGCGAGGTTGGTGGTGATGACGATAGAGGTGCGCTCGTAGAGCCGGCTCATGAGGTGGAAGAGCAGCTGCCCGCCGGCCTGGGCGAAGGGCGGGTAGCCGAGTTCGTCGAGGATGACGAAGTCGCGGCGTACGAGCTGGTCCGCGGTGCGGCCCTGGCGTCCGGCGCGGAGCTCGGCCTCGAGGTGGTTGACCAGGTCGACGACGTTGTAGCAGCGGCCCCGGGCGCCCTTGCGGATGCAGGAGCGCGCGATGGCGACGGCGAGATGGGTCTTGCCGGTGCCGGTGCCGCCGACCAGCACGATGTTGCGCTTGCCCTCCAGGAAGCCGCCGCCGGCGAGCTCCTGGATCAGGGGCTCGTTGACTGGCGAGGCGGCGAAGTCGAAGTCGGCCAGCTCCTTGGCCGTTGGCAACCTGGCGGACGCCATCTGGTACTTGATCGAGCGCGCCGTCTTGTCGGCGATCTCGACCTGCGGCAGCGTACCGATGATCTGCTGCACCGGATGACGACGCTTGAGCCCCCCCCTCGGCGTCCATGTGGCAAGGATGTCGGCGGCGGCGGCGCGCATGCCCGCGAGCTTCAACGCCGTCATCATCGCCAGCACCTCATGACGCTCCATGACCGGCCTCCCTCAGGCGATCATGGCGCTGACAGTCGGCCACCGGCCGGTGGCGAAGCCGCAGGCCCTCGGGCGTCGGGATGGTCGCCGGCGGTGCCGGCTGGCACTGCCGGGCGAGGATGTTGAGCACGACGTCGGCGCTGCGGGCGCCGCAGTCGAGCGCCTCGGCACAGGCCGCCTCGACCGCCTCCAGCCCGTCCTCCTGAACCGCCGCGAGGATCCTCACGAACTGCCTGTCACCGTCGTCGCAACCCGTCAGCCGGGCCCGTATGCGGCCGAGCGCGTTGGGCAACTGCCAGCCCTTGAAGGGCGCACCATTGCGCGGTGCGCCGGGCTTCCGCGTCAGGATCGGCACGTAGTGCCACGGATCGTAGGCGATCTCGCCGCGCCCGAAGCTCCGGGGATGCTCGGCGACGGTCTCGCCGTCCTGGCGGATGACGATCCGATCGGCGTAGGCCCGCACGTCGACCGGCCGCCCGACGGCACGGGCGGCGACGCTGTAGTGGTTGTTGTCGAAGCGCACCAGACAGGTCTTGGACACCGCCACCTCGGTGGCGTGGAAGCCGTCGAAGGGGCCGCGATAGGCCATCAAGAAGGGCCGCTCCTCCTCGAACACCTGCCACACCGTCTTGCTCTCGATCGTCGGATGCGGCCGCTTCTTGGCGTCCTCGATACACCGATCCATCAGCCACTCGTTGATCTCGACGTAGGAGCGGCCCCGCGGGATGGGCACGAACAGGCGGCCGCGGACGTCACCCACCCGCCTCTCGACCTGCCCCTTCTCCCAGCCCGCACCCGGAGTGCACGCCACCGGCTCCACCAGATGGTGGGAGCACAGCTCCAGAAAGCGCCGGTTGTAGGCGCGCTCCTTGCCGACGAAGACCATGCTCACCGCCGTCTTCATGTTGTCGTGGATGCCCCGTCGGCAGACCCCGCCGAAGAAGTGGAAGGCCCGTTCGTGCGCCTCGAACACCATCTCCTGGCTCTCGCGCGGGAAGATCTGAACCAGCTGCATGCGGCTGTAGCAGAGCCGCATGTGCGCCGCCTTCACCTTGGTCGTCACACCCGACAGGCGCGCGTACTCGTGGCTCCAGTCGAACTGCTAGGCCTCGCCGGGATCGAAGCTCAGCGGCACAAAACCCTGCGACGGCGACAACAGCCGCCACCGCCGACGCCAGGTCCTGGCGTGGCGGCGCACTGCGTCGTAGCCGCCGCCATAGCCCAGAGCCGCAAGGTCTTCATGAATCCGCGGCAGAGACAGCCGATCCCGGCGCGGCTTCTTCTCGTTGGCCTCCAGCTGGCGCTCAAGCTCATCCACCCACGGTCCAAGCTTCGGCATCGGCTGGATCTTGCGCGCGTAGCTGTACGAGGTCTCATCGCCCCGCACCACCTTGCGCACCGTGTTCTTCGAAACCCTCAAATCCCGGGCGATCTTCTTGATCGGAACGCCCCTCACCAGATGATCCCGACGGATCTTCGCGATCGTTTCCACTACCAGCATCTCCCCCACCTCGACTGTCCAAACAACGAGGTGTGTTAAAAATCACAAAACCAGGGGGGTCAATTTGGGACGCCGATTACCCCACCAAGGGGGTCAATATTCCACGCCGATCAACAGGCTCGATCCTGGAGGACACGGCGCGTCAGTTCGACGTGGCGCTGGAGGCACTGGACGCCTGCCTGAAGGCGGCGGGCGCGGGACCGGAGGATGTCGTCAAGGTCCAGGTGTTCCTGACCGACGTCGCCGACCGCGCGGTTATCAACCCGGCCCGGCGGCGGTATTTCGGCGAGCACCTGCCGGCCTCGACCCTGGTCGAGGTCTCCGCCCTGGTCGATCCCCGCATGAAGGTCGAGATCGAGGCCCAGGCGGTGATCGACGATTAACCGGCCGGGGCTGGCGGCGTCTCGCCGGCCCCCGCGCCTTCGCCAGAGAGGCTTCATCCATCCAATGGGATCGCCGGGGGCGATTCCATTTGAACGGATGCCGTTCTAGTCTCCACCGGCACGCCGCCCGACGGGTGGCCAAAATCGGGAGGACACCCATGCTGCTCGACGTTCGCACCTATACCTGCCGCCCCGGCACCATCAAGGCGCACCTCGAAGTCTACGAGAGGCTCGGCAAGCCCGCGCAAAGCAAGCATCTGGGACTGCCGCTCGCCTATCTGGTGACCGAGACGGGCGACCCCAATCAGTATGTCCACATCTGGGTCTACGAGAACGCCGGTGATCGCGAGGCGAAGCGGGCCGCCATGCAGGCGGACCCGGACTGGACCGCCTACACCCAGGAAAGCGCCAAGCTCGGCGCCCTGGTCAAGCAGGAAAACAAGCTGATGCGGCCGGTCGACTTCTACCCGGCGCCGCGCTGACAAGGGAGGGCATGGCGGGCCCCGGCCGCTCGGCCGGCCAAGGGACGCGGCGAGCCCATCGGCACCGCCCCACGGGCGGGCCGACGGGGGAGCCCGAACCAGGGCCCCAGTCGTTCATATCGGGCCGGAGACGCCGATCGCTCTCCGCGCGGCGGCAAGAAGTCTCGATTCTCGCGAAGTGAGCCGGCATCGCCAGAAGACGGGACCTCGCGCCAACCTCCAAGACGTCCGGTTCCATCGTTGTTCCTTCGAAGCGGTATCCGTTCAGGGAATCACGGTCCGTATTTCCTCGTTGACTTGAGATCGGCGCCGAGTAGCTGTTAACTGGTTGGAAATACGGTGGTGGGTAAACGAGCGTGACGTGGTGGACATCCACGCGACGCCCGGCCCATCGACGGGAGCCGGCGGTCGTCGCGTGGGAGACGCGCCGCCGCGCCGCAGTGACGTTCTTTCGATTTGCCGGTGAATGTTGGGGGCATGATAATGTACATCGAATATGATGATCCCGATAATTTCGCTTTAGAATGTCAAGAGATTCCGCTTGATACGGGCGAATGGCTGCTGATTTGTATCGGGCAGCAATCCGAACCGAACTTGAACCTTATTCTGTCGCGGCTATCGGATCTCGGAGTGCGCTGTTTCGGCGGGGTTTTTCCAGGCGTGATCCACGATGGAAAGGTTCACGGGAAAGGCGCCATCGTACAGAAGTACAAACTTCTCGCCGCGCCCGCCGTGGCCAGGATCGAAGGAGACGAGGTGGCATGGACGCATCCTCTTCCCGAGATTTTGGAACCTTCGGTGAAACCTACCTGCCTTGTATTGGCGGATTTTTCCTGCGTGTCCGTCGCCGCTCTCTTGGTAAAGCTATTTGATAGTCACGCGAACGACGTAAACTATTTCGGTGCCGGCGCCGGCGCCGGCGCCGGCATGGGCGTGCGCGAACCGCGCCCGGTGGTTTTTTGCAATGAGGAACGGTTTACCGGCTGCGCCCTCGTTGTATTCATTGCCTCGCGCGGCGAAGTCCATCTTCGCCATGGCTGGTCGAGAGTCAGCGAATCGGTCGTCGCCACGCGGCCAACGTCATCAAGGAATTGAATTGGGAACCGGCGATGACGGTCTATCGGGGCCTAGTGGGCGATCACGTGGCCGATTCCCTCGGACCCAGGCCAACGTCATCAAGGAATTGAATTGGGAACCGGCGATGACGGTCTATCGGGGCCTAGTGGGCGATCACGTGGCCGATTCCCTCGGCCGAAAGGAGGACGTGCCGACGGCGAAGCAGTATCCCTTCGGTATTGCCCGAGAGGGACTGGAAGATGTCGTCCGCGATCCGTTGTTGTCCACCGAAGCGGGGGAACTCGTCGTGCTTTCCGATGTGCCGGAGCATTCCGTGATGCACATCCTGGAGGCGGCGCCGGAACGCTTGATCGCGGCGGCCGGTCAGCTTGGTGCCGACTTCGCCGCCACCGAGCGGCAAGCGAATTGCCTGTTGTTCGACTGCTATTCCCGCGCCATGCTCCTCGGCGATCAATTTTCGCGGGAAATCAGCGAAAAGGCTTATCCCCTTGGCTCCGGGAGCGCATGATGTTGCGTGCCTTCCCACTGCTGGAAGGCCCGGATAAGGCACGGGCTGCGCTGTGATTTTCTGAGTCCGCCGGCTGAAACCGTTGCATTGCGTAGGTCAATATCTAGACGAACCGGAAGCAAGGGGATAAGCCTTTCAGCGAATTCGAGAACGCCCTTCGATCAAGGATGGGCGGATGCCGCATCGAGGGCGTGCTCGCATTGGGAGAGATCGCCTCCGATGGCGGTCGCCTGCCCGATTTTCACAACAAAACCGTGGCGGCGGGCGTGTTTTTCACCGGTTCCTAACATGGACGTCGTCGGTGAATCACTCCTCCTGCTCGATCTGGCGCTTCTGGTCGGGCGCACGTTGGGGCAGAGTCTGGACCGACGGTGTCACGAGTTTCTACGAGTATTGATGTCGCGCCACAATGTCTCTTACGGCGCCGTCTGGATTCGCGGCGACGCATTGCATCGTGGCGGCGACAACCGGCGGCTGGAATTGGTCGCGGCCCTGCCGCTCGCGCGAGGCATCGTAAAGCAAGCATCCGAAAGCCACCCCGCCATGGCGGCCTTGAAGCAGGACAGGTTTCTGGTCGTCGCTGATTCGAATCCGGACTTCGACGACCAAGTTTTGGAGTCCAATATCAATACCGGTGCCTTCGCCTCGTTCAAATTGGGTGACCTCGGTTTATTGCGTTTATACTCCATGAACAACGAGAGCTTCTCGGTTCGCGAGATGAACCAGCTCTGGGGTGTCATCGAAATATTCACGATCTCCATAAACGACGCCTTGTCGCATCGGCGGCTACGCGAGGAAACCGAGGAACGAGAACAGATTGAAAGCCAACTCCGCCAAGGCGAACGACTGCGGGCCATCGGCCAGCTGACGGGTGGTGTCGCGCATGATTTCAACAACCTGCTGGCCGTGGTGATGACGAGCGCGGAGTTGCTGGGGCGGCGCCTGGAGCCGGGAAATCCCATGATCGAGCAGATCCTGCACGCGGTGGACCGGGGCGCGGAGTTGACGCAACGGCTCCTGGCCTTTTCGCGCCAGCAACCGCTGCGGTCCCGGCCGACCGATCTGGCGGCGCTGATCGGCGACATGTCGGATCTGCTCTCGCGCACCCTGGGCGAAACGATCGAGATCGAGACGGCGGCCCAGAGCGAATTGTGGCCGGCGATCGTCGACGCCGGACAGGTAGAGAACGCGCTGCTCAATCTCTGCATCAATGCCCGCGACGCGATGGAGAACGGTGGCAAGCTGGTGATCGAGCTGAGCAACGCCCATCTGGGCGCGGACGATCAGGCGCGGGACCCGGAGGCCTCCGTGGGCGATTTCGTGCTCCTGTCGGTGACGGATACGGGCGCGGGAATGTCGGCGGAGGTGCGCGACCACGCCTTCGAGCCGTTCTTCACGACCAAGGAGGTGGGGCGCGGCAGCGGCCTGGGGCTGAGCATGGTCTACGGCTTCGCCAAGCAGTCGGGCGGACACGTCGACCTTCGCAGCGAGCCTGGCTGGGGCACGACGGTGGATGTCTTCCTGCCCCGCGCCCCGGAGGCGCCGCCGCGCCCGGCGGCCGGTCCGGGGGACGAGGTGACGCTGGGCCGGGGGGAGACCGTACTGGTGATCGAGGACGACGAGTTGGTCCGCGAAATGGCGGTCCGATCGATCGAGGGGCTGGGCTACCGCGTGGTGTCGGCCGGGGACGCGGCGGCGGCGTGGCGGATAGTGGAGAGCGGGACCCGGATCGACGTGGTGCTGTCGGACGTGGTGTTATCGGGCGGGACCAGCGGGCCCGAGTTCGACGAGCGGCTCGGCCGGCACGCGCCCGATCTTCCAGTCCTCTTCATGTCGGGCTATCCGGCCGACGCGGCCAAGCGCGGCGGCCTCGTCGATACCGACGTGGTCCTGCTCGCCAAACCCTTCCGGCGCGGTCAGCTGGCCAAGGCGCTCCACGACGCCCTCGACTGACGGACCTGGGCGCCGGGGACGGGTGCGATGCTCGCCGTCAGCGAGCGGCGCGGGCGCGGCGGGCGAGTGCGCGGGCCAGGCGGTCGAGGTTGATTCTGGCCTGGGCGCGCTCGATGGGGCCGTCGATCGCGATGTGGAGGTCCGGCCCCCCCTCGCCGACACCTGGAAGCCGCGCGCGGGCGTCGATATCGAGCCGCCAGGCGGCGAGATCGATCTCGCCCCGGAGGGCGACGGCGTACTCGCCCAGCCAGCCGGTGCTGTCCAGGGTTCGGGCAACGCCGCCCGAGACATGCCATTGCCCCTCGAGCGAGAAGTTCGTCCCCTCGCCGGCCAGAACGCGGGCTAGGGCTTCCGAGCTCGCGTCCTCCGCCACCGGGTCGGCGAGCCGCGCATCCAGCCGGGCGATCGCGAACTCGACCAGTTCGCCCCGCGAGATTTCGACCGCGAGGCCCCCGGTGAGGCCGCGCGCCATTACCCTCGGAGTGGCGCCGAGGGTATCGAGGGCGCCGGCGATGGTGATGCGGCCGGCCGGTCCCGGCGCGCCGCGCGCGGCGCCGAGCAGGGTGGCGAGGTCCGCGTTCGTCAGATCGAATTTCACCGTGGCACCCGGTGTCTCGCCCGTGAGCAAGCGCCCGGCGAGCTTCAGCTCGCCGCCGAAGATCCGCCCACGGAAGCCATCGAGCACGATCAAGCCGGGTCGGGCGGCGAAGCTCGCTTCGGCATCCTTGACCACCACGTCGCCGAGCCGAACCAGGCCGCTTTCGACCGTGATCCGGCCGTCGACCTCGGGGAGACAGTCGAGCGCCATCGTCGTCTCCGGCCAGGGCTGGCCATCCGCGCCCAGTGGCGGGAAGCGCGCGGGCGGGGCGAGCACGATCTCCTCGGTCCGCAGGCGCAGATCGACCTCGGGACGCGCGCGCCCGAGTACCAGCCGGCCCTCGCCCACCGCCCGGTGGTCGCCGAGACGGAGAGACAATGCGTCGAGGCCGAGATCGGCCCACCGCCCCCGGAGCTTGCCCGAGACCTGGGCGTCCCGCGCGGAGCCGGCCAGGAGCGGCGAAAACCCCGTTTCGAGCCCGAGGAGCACCGCCGGGTCCGGGTGGTTCATGGTGATCGCCACGTCGAAGTCGGGATCGCCCACCGGCCCCGCGATCCGGCCCGTCAGCGTCGCGGTGCCGCCGGCGGCCTCGAGGCGGAGGTCTAGGGAGAGCCCGTCGCGGTCGCCCGTAAGCCTGGCCGTCGCGGCGTTACGGCCGGGGTGCCGCGGCGACGGTAGGCCGAGCGCGGCGGCAAAGATTTCCATATCTCCCACTTCGGCCTCGAGGTCGAGTTCGAAGGGCTGTTTCTCCCGATTATGCTCCAGCCGGCCCGCCGCGGTCAGCCGCAAGCCCGAAACCGTCGTCGCGGTCCGAAAGGTCAGGCGCTCGAAATCGAGCTCCAGATCGCCCTCCATCCCGGCACGACCGAAGCGCTTGGCGATGGCGGCGTCGGCAAGTCCGAGGGCGCGGGCCAGGCGGCTCGGATCGTCTATCGCCAGCCGGTAACGGGCCTTAAGGCGCGGTGCGGCCGCGAAGTCGCCCGCCGTCGCGTTGAAGGCGATCGAGGCACCGGCGAGCGCGCCAATCCGCGCCCGCCGCACGGTGGCCCGGCCCTCGGTCAGCCCGGCGTCGAGTTCCAGCGCTTCCATCGCCAAGCCACCCGCCGTCAGTCGGGCGATGCCCAGCTGTAGATTGGCGTCGATCCGGTCGAGCGGGGCGAGGCGCGAGCGCCAGGCCGCGAGATCCCGGACGCCGGCCAGATAGGAATCGAGGTCGAGCCGGTCGAGGGCCAGGACCACGCCCAGGACTGGCCGCTGCTGGAACCGGTATGTGAGCCCGCCACGCGCCCGGGTATCGTCGAGGCGGACGTCGAGGCCGGTCAACTGCATCAGGTCGCCGTCGAGGCTGGTCCGCCCGGCGAGGGTCAGGTCCTGGAGCCGGCCGGGGGGCAGGCCCGCCATGTCGAGGCCCAGCCATTCGAGCAGGCGGGCCGGATTGCCGGAGGCAAGTTCGATCCGTCCCTCGACATCGCCAGTTCGCATTCCCTCGGGTGCCTCGGCGACGAAGGTGAGACGGGTGTCGCCCGGCAGCAGGCTATCGATTTCCTCGATCCCGAACGATCCGTCGGCCAGCAGCGCACTTAGACGCGTCCGCCGCAGCACGCCGTTCCGGTATGTGAGGCCGCCGAGATCGACGTCGATCCTTCCCAGGAGCCACGGCGGCGCCCAGGCGGTGGCGGCGGAAACCAGGCGCAAGGCCTCGGCCGCGTCCCATTTTGCCGCCGCCTCCATCGCATCGAGGTCGACCCGATTGGCCTCCAGCACCAGGTCGAAACGGACCGTGCGTCCGACCACGGCGGAGAGCGCGCCGAAAAAATGGGTGCCGGCGAACGTGAGGTCGAGGTCGTTCAAGGCGACCTCGCGGCCTCGGCTGTCGAGCCGTCCGGCGATCGCCACCGGGCCCCGAGGGAGCGGCGCCTCCCGGGTGCCCCCGAGGCTCCCGGCCAGGAGGGCCAGATCGCGTGCCTCGATGGAGATCTGGCCCCCGAGCGCGCCGAGACCGTCCCGAAGACGATAGGTGCCGGAGAAGATCAGCCTGGCCCCGGCACGCGCGATGTCGACCCTGAACCGCGGGATCGTCACGACGCCGCCGGCACGCAGTTTCGCGACGTTCAGGGCGAAATCGATCTCCAGCCCGTCGATCGCCGCCCGACCCCGCCCCGAGAACGGACCTCGCGGCGAACGTGCCGAGCCCTCGCCGGCAATACCGTCGACGGTCCAGGTCGTTCCGCCACCGGGATCGGTGATACGGAGGATACCACCCTCGATCGTGATCAACGGGAATGCGGTGTCTGGCACCAGGGACCCGACTGCCGTCGCGGCGCCATCCTTCGTCCGCGCCGCTTTGGCATGATCGAGGGACACATCGACGACGGGATCGACCAGGGTCAGCCGGCCGACCTCGACCCGGCCGAGGAAAAGCGCCGGCAGATCCAGTCGGGCCCGGGCGGAGCCGACGGTTATCGCGATACCGTCACGCTCCGCCAAGTCGAGACCGTCAAGGGCGAGGACCGGTTCGGGCAGTAGCCGGAAGCCGATGTCGCCGGCTATCTCGACCTCGCGCCCGGCGAGTTCGCTCGCGGCGGCGGCGATGGCGTCGCGGTGCCGGTTCCAGTCGATGAAGCTCGGCAGCGCCAGAAGGGCGCCGATCGCGACGGCGAGTAGGGCGAGCGATCCGACGACGAGCTTACGCAAGCGATCCTCCGCGAGTGGGAAAATTCCCCGGGGCCGGCCGATGCCCTAACCTAGAGCAGAGGCGCGGGGAATCAACGCCGCCGCCGGGAGGAGTTCGCCATGGCCGATATCGTCAACCTGCGCGCCGCGCGCAAGCGCAAGGCCCGCGCCGGGAAACGCGAGAAAGCCGCCGCCAACCGCTTGCTCCATGGCCGGGATGGCGCCGAGACGCAGGTCGCCAAACTCGTCGAGGCCCGTACCACCCGCGTGCACGAGGGCCACCGATTGGAGAGCGGCGGCGAGACGCGCGACGGAGAGGACGTGTAACCGCATGAGCGAGGGGGATCGCATTCTGGCGGAACGGGCGGCGCTGGACGCCCGCTACCGCCTCGACGGCGAGGTCGCGGTGGTCACCGGCGCCGGCCAGGGGATCGGCCGACGGACGGCGGAGACCTTGGCGACCGCCGGTGCCCATGTCGTCGCCACGGATCTGGACGGCGACGCCGCCGAGGCGACGGCGGCCGGTATCCGCGAGGCGAGTCTGGCGGCGGGCGGATTGGCGATGGACGTCGCGATCGAGGGCAGCGTCGTCGACGCTTTCGCCGGGATCGACCGGACGCTCGGCCGGGTCGACGTGCTCGTCAACAACGCCGGCATCTCGCTCCGCGAGCCGACGGAAGAGGCGTCGCTGCGGGCCTGGGAGACGGTGCTGGCGGTGAACCTCACCGGCGTTTTCCTCTGCGCCCGCGAGGCCGGCAAGCGGATGCTGACGGCGGATGGCGGCGGGCGGATCGTCAACCTGGCCTCCAAGTGGGGCTTCGTCGGCGGCACCATGTACGGCAACCTCTCCTACCACGCGACCAAGGGCGCGGTGGTCAACCTGACCCGCGCGCTGGCGATGGAGTGGGCGGGGCGCGGAGTCCGAGTGAACGCGGTGGCGCCGACCTGGGTGCGCACGCCGATGACCCGCCACCTCTTCGAGGACGAGGCGTACCGGGGTGAGATGGAGCGACAGGTGCCGCTCGGCCGGCCCGCCGAGGTCGAGGACCTCATGGGGGCGATGCTCTATCTGGCGAGCGAGGCCTCGGCGATGACCACGGGCGATATCCTGCTGGTCGACGGCGGCTGGCTCGCGCGCTAGTGCATTTCAAGATTGGTCCCGGCCAACCGCTCCCCCGGCCCAACCACCCGTGGAGTGTACCCTTGGGGTGCCCTGGGCGGTGGATTTGCCGGGGGAGCGGGTGGCTCGGCGATTCGGATCAAACCCGATCCGCGCTAGTGAAAAAGAGGATGGAACGAATGACGAAGAACGAGACGGTTGCGGGCGCGGCGCGCCATCTGTTCGAGGAACATCGGGCTGGCGCGAAGCTCGATGGCCTGCCGGCCGATCTCTGGCCGGCCGACATGGGCCAAGCCTATGCGATCCAGGACGCCCTCCTCGGCCTCTACGAGCAGGCGGGCGAGGGGGCCATCGCCGGCTGGAAGGTCGCGCTGACGACACCGGTGATGCAGGCCCTCGTCGGTGTGAACGAGGCCCTCGTCGGTGTGAACCCTGCGAGGGCGCGATCCTGGCCCATCGCCGCCATGATTCACCTGTGCGCCTCCGGGCCGGCGACTTCGTCAATATCGGCGTCGAAAGCGAGATCGCGGTCCGCCTCGGCGCCGACCTCGATACCGGCAGCCAGAACCGGAAATCGGTGGCCGATGCCGTCGCGGCCTGCATGGCCGCGATCGAAATCGTCGACGACCGGGGTATCGACTACAAGAAGATCGACGCTCCGCTGCTGATCGCTGACAATCCCTTCAACTTCGGTTGTGTGCTGGGCCCGGACGTGGCCGAGTGGCGCGATCTCGATCTCGCCGCCCTCGCCGGCCAGATGGTGATCAACGACAAAGTGGCGGGCGAGGGCGTTGGCGGCGACGTCATGGGCCACCCGCTGGAGGCGCTCGCCTGGCTCGCCAACAACCTGGTCCGCCGGGGCCACCCGCTTCGCGCCGGCCAGGTGGTGATGACCGGGTCGATCGTTTCGACCAAATGGCTGAAGGCCGGCGACTGGATGGAGACGCGAATCCCCGGCCTCGGCACCGCGCGGCTGGAGCTCGAATAGGGCCGCGTCAGCCGTCCAGCCCGTGGGCCTTGATCTCGACCTCGACGAAGGCCATTTCGCTGGTCCCGGCGTTGATCACGTCATGGGCCACGCCGGCGGCGCGGTAGTAGCTGACGCCCGCCTTCAGTTCCGCCAGCTGCTCGCCGTCGTCGTCGACGATTCGGAGCGTGCCGTCGAGCGAGGGGACGATGACATAGTCGTACTCGTGGACGTGCCAGCCGGTGGCCTCGCCTGGCCGGAAGCGCCATTCCGTCACCCGCACCCGCTCGTTGTCGACCTGTTGCGTGGCCCGCGCCGTGGTGCTCTCCGCCATATCCGCCTCCCCGTGCCGAGAAATCGAACTAACCACCGATTTGCACTGGCGGGAAGCCGCTGTAAGGTGCCGCCGGTTTTGGGGAGAAGCGCGAATGAACGGTGGTGAATTGGTGGCGGAGATCTTGCTCCGCCATGGCATCGACACGGTGTTCACCGTGCCGGGCGAGAGTTTCCTGACGGTGATCGAGGCCTTGCGGCGCCAGCAGAACAAGGTCCGGCTGGTCACCACCCGGCACGAGAGCGGCGCCAGTTTCGCCGCGGAAGCCTTTGCCAAGGTCTCCGGCCAGCCGGCCGTCGCCATGGTCAGCCGCGGTCCCGGCGCCACCAACGCGGCGATCGGCGTGCATACGGCAAAACAGGACTCGACCCCGCTGGTGCTGTTCATGGGCCAGGTCACGACCGGCAGCCGCGGCCGCGAGGCCTTCCAGGAGATCGACCCGGTCTCCACCTTCGCCTCCATGGCCAAGGGGGTGTTCGAGCCCCAGACGCCCGAGGAGATCGGCCCGGCAATCGCCGAGGCCCTGGCGCTCAGCGTCGAAGGCCGGCCGGGCCCGGTGGTGATCGCGTTGGCGAAGGATTTAGGCGAGGCCGACGTCCGCGCCGGCGCCGTTCCCGCGCCCATTGAACGGGCTCGCCCCGCCCCCGACCCGGCGCTGGCGGCGGAGGCCGCGCGAATGCTTGCGGCGGCCGAACGTCCGCTGATCCTGGCCGGCGAGGCGATCCTCTTCGACGATGCCGGCGATGCGCTCGTCGGCCTGGCCGAGGCGAGCGGCGCCCCGGTGATCGCCGCCTATCGGCGACAGGACACCTTCCCCAACGAGCACGAGGCCTATATCGGCCATCTCGAAATCAACCGCGTCGCCTATCAGCGCCGCGCCCTCGACGAGGCCGACCTGGTGCTGGCGGCGGGCAGCCGCCTCGATGGCATCACCAACGAGAACGACACCTGGCCGCGCCCGGCACAGACCCTGATCCACGTCTATCCGGATGCCGAGGTATTGGGCCGGTTCGACTCCGCCGTCGCCCTTTCGGGCGATACCGGTCGGACGCTCGCCGCGATCACCGAGGCGCTGGAGGGGCCGGGCGGATCGCCGAGTCTCTGGCGGGACGAGTTGCGCCAGGGCTACCTCGCCGACAACGATCCCGCCAGCGCCGTGAACCATGGGCCGGTGAATCTCGCCCATGTCGTGCGCCAGGTCGCGTCCCGGCTGGACGAGGACGACGTGGTGCTGACCGACGGTGGCAGCTTCGCCCGCTGGGTCCATCGCTACCATCGCTTCACCCGCCCCCGGACCCAAGCGGGGCCAATCGCCGGCGCCATGGGCTACGCGGTGCCCGGCGCCCTCGGCGCCGCGCTCGCCCGCCCGGGCGCGCGGATCGTCGCCTATGTCGGCGACGGAGGCTTCATGATGACCGGGCAGGAGATCGCGACGGCGCTGGAGCAGGGCTTGGACCTGAAGATCATCGTCTGCGACAACAACGCCCACGGCTCGATCCTCTCCGGCCAGCTGAAGCGCTTCGGCGAGGAAGGGGTATACGGCACCCGCCTCGCCAGCCCGGATTTCGCTGGCCTGGCGCGGGCCTACGGCGCCCCCGCCTGGCGGGTCGAAACGACGGAAGATTTCGCCGAGGCTTTCGATCAAGCCCTCGCTCATACCGGCCCGGCATTGGTGCATCTGGTCACCGACGAACGCGACATCGTGCCCTTCGGCGAGGAGCGAGAGGCGGTCTGACGCCCGCTGCTCAGAACCGTCCGGGAAAGGGCTTGCGGACGACGCCGTCGTGGACCCAGTGGGCGAGCGTCGTGGTGTCGAACACCGGGCGCTGAATCGCGTCCTGCACGGCGTGGGCGAAGGTCGGGAACCCGGTGTATTCCGCCACCACCGCCGCGACATCCGGGTTCCGGGCGATGTGGTCCCGAGCCAGCGCCACCAGCTGCTGGACATAGACGGCGGGGTTGAGGCGGCCGGTGGCGAACTGCTTCTGGGTCTCCGGCAGCCCGGTCGAATGCACCTTGGTGATGCGTTCGAGGTCGGTAACGCCGCGGGCGGCGAACAACTCGTCGGTTAGCGAGCCGATGTCGCTGAAGACGGCGATTCTGGCCTCCGGTCGGATCGCCTGGAACACCATGGGGATCCGCGGCAGGCTCGAAAGAAAAACCGGGATCTCGAGCGCGGCGGCGAGCCGGCCCTGGAAATTGCCGAAGAAGCCGCACCCGCCGACGATCGCGCGCACCCCCTGGGCTTGCAGTTCGCGGGCGGCCCGGATCAGCAGGCTCGCCGTCTCCTCGTCGTTCCGCTTGGTCTTCGCGAGGTTGGAGCCCTCGACGATTTTGTGCGGCACGGGAAAGTCGAAGGTGGTGGCGTTGGCAACGTCGCCCGGCATGAAGGGCCAGTAGAAATCATCCAGCAGTAGGAAACCGAGGGCGTGCCCGGCGGTGTGCTGGCCCTGGGGCAGGATCAGGTCTTCGTCGGGCCACTCTCGGCCCTGGAAGGTGCGGTAGGTCATGGCGTTCCCCGGATAGGGTCGCGGTCGCGGTGGCAGGCGGGCAGGGCGGTCAGGACTGATCGCCCTTCGCCGCCTTGGCGCGGCTCGGGCGATAGCCCTTCAGGGCCATGCAGTCCTCGAACACCCGTCGCCGGGCGCGGAGATATTCGGCCTCCTGCATCCGCCGCATGGCGGCGACGTCATGGTTGCGATAGCCCTGCTCCAGCGCGATGGCGCGGCCGTGAAAGCGTTCCTCGCGCTCGAGGTCGCGGGTGTTCATCCGCTGGCGGGCATGTTTTCCGCACTCGCTGATGTCGGACCAGCGCGTCTCCTTGTCGGTGTCGGCCTTGTCCCAGCGCTTGGGCTGGTTGGCGCAGGCGGAGAGGGCGAGGGTAACGGCCGCAAGGGACACCCAGAGCAGAACGCGCTTCGACATGGACACCGGCCTACCTCCTTGCCCCGGGTCGCGAGCCTACCCAGAGCGAGACGCCGGGCGCAAGCGGCGATCGACGTGATCCAGGCGACCTCGTCCCGACGTTCGCAACCGGTGGAGTACCCGGCGGCGGTGCGCTACCCTCGACGTCCGGAATGCGTCGAACTCGGCGGGCGTACATGACATCTCGCGGTCTAGCGATGCGGTGGATGGTCCCGATCATCGGCACGGGCGCGGCGATCGGCGCGCTTTTCTGGCTTTATCGCGACTTGGATTTCGTCCTCTTCGCGGCCGAACTGGCGATGGCTAATCTGGCGTGGCTCGTGCTCCTCGCCCTGACCATTCTCGGCGAGCAGCTGATCCGAGGCTGGAAATGGCGGCAGATCCTTTACGACGTGAAGCCGGTTTCCAGCTGGCGGCTCTTCGGCGCCATTCTGGCGGGCTATGGCGCGGCGATCGTGGTGCCGCTCGGGATCAGTCCGCTCGTCCGCTCCTGGCTCGTGGCCCGGTTGGAGAATTTGCGCTTCGCCTGCGTACTCGTCACCGCCGCGATCGAGCGGTTCATCGACGGGATCGTCTTCGCGGCCATTGTGGGGATCGTCGTTCTGGCCGGCCGGATTCCCGGCGTCGACGACGATCTTCGCGCCGGGCTCGGGTTCGCCGGCGCGTTGAACCTGATTATTTTTGCCGGCCTGCTGTGGCTATTGTACAAGGGACGCAATCCGTTGTCGCGAGCCGGCTCGAGATTCGCGGATCTTATCGACTGGATCGCGTCGAAAGGCGGCGCGCGTCTCGCCGGCTTGAGACCCGCGATCGTCGAGGGCATCGTCTGGCCGCGCGGGCGGGCGCGCCAAACCGGGATCGTTGCCGCCAGCCTCGCGATGAAGGCCGTCGCGGCGACGCATTTTCTCTGGGCGGGCCTCGCGGTGGGAGTGACGCTCGACGGTCTCGATTATCTATTCCTGCTGGTTTTCGCGGGCTTCGCGCTCGTGCTCGCGCGGTCCGTCCGGGTGCCGGGAGGATTCGTGATCGGCTCGGGATACGCGCTTAAATTGCTCGACGTCGGAGATGAGCAGGCGCTTGCGATGATCATGTTCAACAACATACTGACGATCCTTCTCATGGTGGGGATCGGCCTCGTCGTGCTTTGGCGAAGCGGTATCGAGGTTCGCGCGCTCGCTCGCGTCGGCGGGCCGGTGGATGAGTGAGGCTCGCGAAAGCGGCAAGACCGGCGGCGGCGCGTTCTGGAAATTCGCCGGCGCCGGGGCGAGCTTCCAAGCCGGCTCGGCGGCGGTCGACTCGGCGACGATCGTCGCCAGCCTCGTCTATCAGCTCACCGGCAGCGTATTCGCCGTCGGCGCGGCAAGCGCCATCTTGCGCCTGGGCTGGCTGTTGCCGCAGGTATTGGTCGGTTTTCTGGCGCAACGCGCCGAGCGCCGCATGCCCTTCTATATCGTCGGCGCGTTCGGACGGGCGGCCTGCCTCGCGCTGATCGCTGGTTTGTTCGCCGCCACGGTAGCCCCGCCGCACGGCTGGGTCGTAGCGGGTTTCATGGCGCTGTGGACCCTCTACGCCTTCGTCAGCGGTATCGTGGCCGTCCCCTACAACGATATCGTCGGCCGAGCGGTGCGATCCGAAATGCGCAGCCGGATGCTCGCATGGCGTTTTTTTGGCGGCGGTGTATTGGCGCTCGCGGTCGCGGGCGTCTTCCACGGCCTGCTCGCGGCGGGAAACTTCTTCCTCGCCCATGCGTCGATCTTCGCGCTCGCTTCGGCGTTGATGCTAATTTCGTCCGCGACGTTCGTGTGGGCGGGCGAACCGACGGCGGCACCAACATCGCGCCCGCGCCCGGTGCCCGCCAGCTTCGCCGATTTCATGACGGAGGGATGGAAGGTCGTTCGAACCGACGACCGGTTCCGCCTCTTCCTGTTCACGCAATGGCTCGGCGGCGCGACCCTGATGGCATTGCCCTTCTATGTGGTGGCGGCAACGGGCCTGGGTCTCCAAATCAGCGACGTCGCCATTCTGCTCGGCGCGCAAACCGCCGGTTCGCTCGCCTCGAACGCCGCCTGGGGCCGTATCGGCGACCATTTCGGCAAGCTTGCGTTATTGAAGGCGGTGGGCATCCTTCGGCTAACGCCACCGCTCGGCGCGCTCGTCCTGCTCGTTCTCGCCGACGATACGGGCGCCTGGGACCCGGTCGTCTTCGTGCCGCTCTTTTTTCTCATCGGAGTCCTGATCAACGGCATGACGATCTCCTATCTCGGTTATTTGATGGAGATCTCGCCCGACGATCGCCGGCCGGCCTACTCCGCCTATTTCAACGCGCTCGCCTCGCCCACCGCATTGTTGCCCCTCCTGGGAGCCGCCATCGTCGACACGTTCTCGCTCTGGGCCGTATTCGTGGTCGCGCTCGTGGCGGCGGGGGTCCAGCTTCGCCTCGTCGCGATGCTGGCGAAGAGGGAGATCGAGTGATGTGGACCCAGGCGCGGCGGAGGCTGAGACGGGCCTGGATTCCCTTCGTTCTTCACCTCTGGCCGCTCGCTCGACTGTGGTATCGCGTCTGGGGACTTGGGCTCGACGGCGGCCCGGATGAAACGATCTGGTACTTTGCCTATGGTTCGAACATGCACGACGAGGTCTTTTTGGAGCGTCGCGGAATGCGGCCGACCGATTGGCGGGTCGGCCGGATCAGGGGGTTTCGCCTGAGATTCAACATCGAGGGACGGCCGAGGGGGCGGGCGGCGCCGGCCAATATCAGCCCCGAACACGATAGCGAGGTCTGGGGCGTGATCTACCGCATCACCCGGCGCGAGCTGGTCCGCCTCAACGCGTCCGAGGGAATTCCCGGCCGGCGCTATCGTCCGCTGGGGCTGAAAGCCGAAGACGAGCACGGACGCGATCTCGCGGTCGTTACCTACATCGCCGATGGCGAGGCGACGGACGGGAGCCCCTCGCTCCGCTACCTCACGCTGCTGAGAGAGGGGGCGAACGCGCATGGATTGCCGGAGGCATGGATCTCGCGGCTCGACGAGGTGGAACACGCGACCTGAGTCCGGTACGAAATCCGCCTCGGGCTTAGAACCGGTTCATGGGCAGGATCGGCGAGGCCGGGCCGCGACGGGACCCCGCGCAGATATTCTCGCCGTTCCCGGTACCGGCGGAAATCATCGGTTGTCAGCCTTCGGCCGGCCCCCTAGATTTTGCGCCATGTCCGAAACCGTTCTCCTCATCCTCCATCAGGCGACGTCGAACCCCGGCCGTGTCGGCGCCATGCTGGCCGCCAAGGGCTACCGGCTGGAGGCGCGCAGGGTTTCGCTTGGTGAATCGCTGCCGGAGACGCTGGAGGACTATGCCGGCGCCGTCATCTACGGCGGGCCGATGAGCGCAAACGACGACGACACGGATTTCATCCGCAAGGAACTCGACTGGCTCGAGGTGCCGCTTCGCGAAGAGAAGCCATTTCTGGGCCTCTGCCTTGGCGGGCAGTTGCTGGCGCGCTATCTGGGGGCCGCCGTGACGCCGCACGAAGCGGGCGTGCATGAGATCGGCTACTATCCCGTCCGCGCGACCGAGGCGGGGCGGGGCTGGTATCCGGACGTGCAGTATTTCTATCACTGGCATGGCGAGGGCTTCGCGGTCCCGGCCGGGGCCGAGCTGCTGGCCAGGGGCGAGTTTTTCCCCAACCAGGCCTTCCGCCACGGCCGCGCGCACGCCATCCAGTTCCACCCGGAGATCACGGGCGAGATGATGCTGCGCTGGAGCGACGGCCCGGCCCACCGCATGGTGATGCCGGGGGCCAAGCCGCGCGAGAACCATATCCGCGACCACGGCTTGCACGATGCGGGCATCGTCACCTGGCTCGACCGCTTTCTCGACGCCTGGCTGGAGACACCGTCGGCGCAAATTCCACATCCGCGGAATTGCCGGGCCACCCGCTCCCCTGGCCCGGGCATGAAATATGCGGTGGAGCCAGCGGCCGCCGACTAGCGAGACGAGGAAGGGACGGCCATGACGCCACGCGATCTCTACGCCGAGGAGCACGAGATCTTCCGAGAATCGGTGCGACGCTTCGCCGAGAGAGAGATCGCCCCCCATCACGATGCTTGGGAAAAGGACGGCGTGGTGCCGCGCGAGGTCTGGCTCGCCGCCGGCGAGGCCGGTCTGCTGCTCTGCTCCGTGCCGGAGGAATACGGCGGCGGCGGGGGTGATTTCCTGCATTCCTGCGTGCTGATCGAGGAGCTGGCGAAGATCGGCGCCACCGGGCCGGGCTTTCCGCTCCATAACGAGATCGTCACCCCCTATATCATGCACTACGCGTCCGAAGAGCAGAAACGCGAGTGGCTGCCCAAGATGGCGCGGGGCGAGGTGATTAGCGCCATCGCCATGAGCGAACCGGCGGCCGGCAGCGATCTTCAAGGCATCCGCACGACGGCGCGGCGCGACGGCAACCACCTGGTGATCAACGGGCAGAAGACCTTCATCACCAACGGCCAGAGCGCCGACCTGATCGTCACCTGCACCAAGACGGACGCGAGCGAAGGCGCCAAGGGAATCAGCCTGATCCTGGTGGAAACGGAGCGCGACGGCTTCGAACGTGGCCGCAACCTGGAGAAGATCGGCTACAAGGCGCAGGACACCTCGGAGCTGTTCTTCAACGACGTCCGCGTGCCGGCGACCAACATGCTTGGCGAGGAGGGCGACGGCTTCCGCTATTTGATGGAACAGTTGCCGCAGGAGCGGCTGACCGTCGCCGTCCGCAGCTGCCAGGTGATCGAGACGGCGCTTGAGCAGACCATCGCCTATACCGCCGAGCGCAAGGCCTTCGGCCGGGCCATCAAGGACTTCCAAAACAGCCGCTTCACGCTGGCCGAGGTCAAGACCGAGGCGACGGTCTGCCGCACCTTCGTCGATCACTGCATCGTCTTGCACCTCGAAGGCGCGCTCGACACCCAACTCGCCTCCATGGCCAAGATGTACACCACGGAACTAGCTTGCCGGATGCTGGATAAATGTCTGCAACTCCACGGCGGCTATGGTTTCATGTGGGAGTTCCCGATCGCGCGTGCCTGGGCCGATGCCCGGGTCAACCGGATCGCCGGGGGGACGACGGAGATCATGAAGGAAATCATCGCCCGGGGGCTTTGAGGCATGGCCGAGGCCGAGAGCCGGCCCATCCCCGCCGTCCTGGCGGATATCGTGCGCGACCGGGCCCGCGCGGGAGCGGAGCGTGTCGCGCTCCTGTTCGCGGGCGACGAGACGGGCTACGGCGAACTCGACCGACGGGCCAATCGGGTGGCGAACGCACTGCTGGCCGAAGGCCTGGTGGCGGGCGACCGGGTGGCGCTGCTGGCCAAGAACAGCGACCGCTTCTTCGACTTGGCTTTCGGCGCCGCCAAGGCCGGCATGGTGCTGACACCGATCAACTTCCGCCTGGCGCCGCCCGAGATCGCCTTCATCGTCGCCGATGCGGGGGCCCGGCTGCTGATCGTCGCCGGCGAATACGCCGACACTATCGTGGACATCCAGGACACGATCCCCTCGGTCGAACGGATCATCGTGCTCGACGGAGGGCACGAGAGCTGGCCGGCCTTCGTCGACTGGCGCGATTCGGGCGCCGAGACGGAGCCGGAGGTGGCGGCTGGCCCCGGAGACGTGGTGATGCAGATCTACACCTCGGGCACCACGGGCCAGCCCAAGGGCGTACAGCTCACCAACCGCAACTTCCAGGCCCTCTTCGAAAGCATCGCCGCCATGAGCGGCCGGGAAATCATCGCCTGGAAAAACGACGAGGTGGTGAACGTCGCCTCGCCTCTCTTCCATGTCGCGGGTTGCGCGTGGGCCTTCCTCGGTCTGTTGCGAGGGGCGAGGTGCGTGGTGATGGCGGAGATCGATCCGCCGGCGATCCTCGCCTCCCTCGCCGAGACGCGGACCACGCGCGCGCTCTTCGTGCCGGCGGTGATCCTCTTCCTCTTGCGCCCGCCCGGCTGCCGGGAAACCGATTTCTCGGCCCTGAAGGAAATCTATTACGGCGCCTCCCCCATCCCCCTGTCGGTGCTGGAGGAAGCGATCGAAGTCTTCGACTGCGATTTCCTCCATCTTTACGGCATGACGGAGCTGATCGGCGCCGTCACCCTGCTGGCGCCCGAGGATCACGACCCGGCGCTCGGGAAACGAGTCACCTCCTGCGGCCGGCCGATGCCGGGCTGCGAGATCCGAATTGTCGACGGGCAAGGCCGCGACCTCGCGGCGGGCGAGATCGGCGAGATCGTCTGCCGCGCGGACAGCATCATGCGCGGCTACTGGAACCGGCCGGAGGCGACGGCCGAGGCGATCCGCGACGGCTGGCTGCATACGGGCGATGCCGGCTATTTCGACGCCGACGGCTACCTCTATATCCACGACCGGGTGGGGGACATGATCGTCTCGGGCGGCGAGAACATATACCCCGCCGAGGTCGAGAGCGTCCTGATGGCGCATCCGGACGTGGCCGAAGTCGCCGTCATCGGCATCCCCGACGATGCCTGGGGCGAGAGCGTGCTGGCCTGCGTCGTGCCGGTGGCCGATACGGCGCCGACGCTTGCCGATCTGCAAACGCACGCCCGCGCCTCACTTGCCGGCTACAAGCTGCCCCGCGGCCTCGAGCTGCACGAGACCCTGCCGCGCAATGCCGCCGGCAAGGTCCTCAAGCGCGAACTCCGCCGCCCCCATTGGGAAGGCCGCGAACGCCAAGTGTGAATCCGGCCGCCACGAAATTGCCGTATTCCCGCCCTTTCGCCGCCGGTTTGCGCATGCACATTGCCATCAGAGAGGCCATCCTCTCCGACCGCCGCCGCGATCGCCCCCCCCCGTCGACGCGGCGGCGGTCCTCTCCCTCATCGAGTTCCGGGGTGGCGCATGCCGCGAGTTGGTCGAGCGAGATCGGAACCAAGCTTGCAAGGGTTTATAGCGGATCAATCCTGATCCGCCCCAACCCCCGCCGACGATGGCAACAACCGCTGGCCCCCGCCGCCGCCGACCGCTACCTTCGCCGTTTCGATGTCGCTCGGGAGAGTGGAGATGGGTGGCGGCCCGGTGAAGGACGAGGTCTTGGGCGCGGTCTGGCCGGCCGCCGAACCGGCGGATGCTGCCGTGCTCTATGGCCATGCGGAGTTGACGCCGACCGGCGCCTTCGAGGCCCGCAGCCTGCAGACCTTTCACCTGACCTACACTGCCGGGCGCCACGGGCTCGACGATACGGGCGCGATCCGGGTCGTCTTCCGCGTCTTCGGCGATTGGGGCGAGTTGCAGACCCACGATCCGACGGCGGCGAACTACACCACCGTCTCCGCCTCCAACGGCAATCCCCTACGCCTGGAATACCGCGGCCGGGGCGGCCAGCGGCCGGGGCGGCCAGCGGCCCTTCTTCAAGAGCCTGGAGGTGGCGGTGCGCGGCGGTTTCATCCGCGAGGGCGACACCATCACCATCGTCTTCGGCGATACCTCCGGTGGCGGGCCGGGCATGGCCATGCAGACCTTCGTCGAGAGCGGATTCGAGTTCAAGGTCCTGGCCGACGTCTGCGCCACCGGCCATTTCGTGCCGATCCCGAACACGCCCTCGATCTCGATCGTGCCGGGGCCGCCCCACCTCTGGCGCGCGGTGCTGCCGACGCTCCGCCGCCCGGGCGAGCGGTTTCACCTCGGTATCAAGGCCGAGGATCTCTGGGGCAATCCGACGCCCCAGGCCCGGGCCCGCCTGCGGCTGGAGGCCGACCTGACCGTCGACGGCCTGCCGGAATGGATCGAGCACGGTCCGGAGCGCCGGGCGACGACGATCGAGCCCTTGAGCGTCGCCGCGACGGGCCGGCTGGTGGTCCGGCTGCTGGACGAGACGGGTGGCCTGGTGGCGGAAACCAACCCGCTTCGTATCGAAGACGGGCCGGTCAGCGGCTACTGGGCCGATCTGCACGGGCAGAGTGGCGAGTCCATCGGCATCAATACCTCCTGGGAGTACTACACCTTCGGCCGCGAGGCCTCCTTCCTCGATGCCTGCAGCCATCAAGCCAACGATTTCCAGATAAACAACGCCTTCTGGCGCCAGCTGAACGAACTCTCCGCCGACTTCCACGAGGACGGCCGTTTCGTCACCTTTCCGGGCTACGAGTGGTCCGGCAACACCGGCGTCGGCGGCGACCGCAACGTCTATTTCCGCGCCGAGGGGCGGCAAATCCACCGCTCCTCCCACGCCCTGCTGCCCGACCGGTCGGACATCGGCACCGATGCGCCGACGGCGGCGGCCCTGTTCGAGGCACTCGACGGCGAGGACGCGGTTGTCTACGCCCATGTGGGCGGGCGTTACGCCGACGTCGCTTACGCTCATGACGGTCGGTTTGAGACCTCGATGGAGATCCACTCCGCCTGGGGCACCTTCGAATGGCTGATCGAGGACTGTTTCGACCTCGGCCACCGGGTCGGTGTCGTGTGCAACAGCGATGGCCACAAGGGCCGGCCGGGGGCGAGCTATCCCGGCGCCGCGACCTTCGGCGCCTATGGCGGCCTCACCTGCTTCTTGACCGACCGGCTCGATAGGGACGCGATCTTCGAGGCGCTCCGCCGACGCCACCACTACGGCACCACCGGCAACCGCCTCCATCTCGACGTCCGGGCCGAATTCGCCCGGCGTGGCACCCTGTTCGAGCGTGACCCGAAGATCCACGAGGCCGCTGGATGCCCGGTGGACGAGGCGATCATGGGCGACATCGTCCAGACCGCCGGCCCGGCGCGCTTGAGGATCAGGGCCGACGGCGGCGCGGCAATCGAGCGGATCGACGTGTTGAATGGGCGCGAGCTGGTGACGACGCTCAGGGGCCATGGCACGGACGACCTCGGCGCCCGCATCCGGCTGATCTGGAGCGGGGCCGAATATCGCGGCCAGGGCCGCCAGTCGACTTGGCGCGGCACCGCCCGCTTCCAAAACTGCCGCATCCGGCGCATGGCCAAGATCAACGCCTGGAACCACGAGCGCCGCCTGGAAGTCTATGGCCACGACCTCGTCACCTTAGAGGCGATCACCACCGGTAATTTTGGCGGCTTCGACGTCTGGTTGGAGGAGGGGGCGGCGGCGCGTCTGCAACTCAGCGGCAACCACGTCGGCACGGACACGGCGCTTGCCGACATCGGGCTCGAGGACCTGGTGCTGGACGCGGGCGGCCTCGGACGCCGGATGCGAATCTTCCGGCTGCCCGAGGTGATGGCCGGCGGCGGGCTTTCGAGTGAGGTCGAGGTGCCGCTTCGCGATCACGGCGACAACCCGCTCTGGGTCCGGGTCACGACCGAAGACGGCTTCCAGGCCTGGAGCAGCCCGATCTACGTCTTCCGTTGAGCGCGACTTATACCGCCGGCCGATCGAAGTGACTCTTGGAATTTCCCATTTCCTTTGAATTGTGATTCCCTGATTTCCCACAAGATATTGTGAGGTGATCATGGTTGCTCTCAAGATATGTGATGATATGACGGCTGGTGAGCTTCGCGACTGGGCTCGCCAGACGTCACGGGGTCGGCCGGCGGCGCGGGCCTATGCGATCGCCAATGCACTCGACGGGATGAGTCGCGCCGAGGCAGCGCGAGCGGCCGGAATGGAACGCCAAGCGCTTCGCGACGCGGTGTTGCGCTACAACGCCGAGGGATTGGCCGGGCTTTACGATCGTCCCAAGGGCCACCGCAAACCTCGGCTGACCGAGGCGGAGCGGGCGGGGTTGGCGGCGGTCGTCCTCGCGGGCCCGGACCCGGAACGTGACGGTGTCTCTGCCTGGATCCGGGCCGATCTTTGCCGCTGGCTGGAGGCCGAGTTCGGTAAAACCTACTCTCTCACCTCGATGAGCCGGCTGTTGCGCGCTCTGAAGTTCTCGCGCCAAAAGATACGCCCTTCCCATCCGAAGAAAGACCCGGAGGCCGAAGAGAGCTTCAAAAAAGGGGGCTTCGCGCCCGCCTGAAGGCGGTGCGGGCGGCCCATCCCGACAAGCACGTCCAGCTCTGGTTCCAGGACGAGGCCCGTGTCGGCAACAAGGGTCGGGTCTGCCATCGCTGGTGGCGACGGGGCGAACGCCCGAGGGGCCCCAGGCAGATCGGCTACCAGTGGGCCTATATCTACACCGTCGTGCATCCGGAAAGCGGCGAGGACTTTACCCTGGTGCTGCCCGCCGTCAATGCCCGCGTCATGGAGCTGTTCCTCGCCCGCTTCGCCGCCACATTGTCGGCGGATGTCCATGTCGCCATGGTCCTCGATGGCGCCGGCTGGCACAATCCCCGCGCCCTCGCGGTGTCGCTAACACACGATATGACCGCCGTAGGTACCATGTGATCTGTCCGGTTTAGAACGTCGCCTTCGAGGAGGGCGGCGATGAAGCGGGCCGAGGTGTTGCAAGGACTACGGCAGATGAAGTTCGAGGAGATTCTGGAGCGCGCGAAGCGGCGGCGACTGAGCCAGGCGGAGGCGGCGTCGATCCTGGGGATGAGCGAGCGAACGTTCCGGCGCTGGCGGGGTCGCTTTGAGGCGGAAGGCGCGGAGGGTCTGTATGACCGCCGGCTGGGCAAGGTCTCGGGGCACCGGGTGCCGGTGGACACGGTGATGGAGGTTCTGGAGTTGTTCGACACGCGCTACTGGGACTTCACGGCCAAGCACTTCCACGAGAAGCTGCTCGATGAGCACGGCTTCACGCGGAGCTACAACTGGGTCCGCCTGACGCTCCAGGCCCACGGGCGCAAACGTCCGGCACCGCGGCGAGGCGCGCACCGGCGCAAGCGGCCGCGCCGCGCCCTGCCCGCCATGATGCTGCACCAGGACGGCTCGACCCACCAATGGGTTCCCGGGCAGTGGTGGGACCTGATCGTCACCATGGATGACGCAACCAGCGAGATCTACTCGGCCTTCTTCGTCGACGAAGAGGGGACCATGAGCAGCTTCCGGGCCCTGGGCGAGGTGATCGAGGTCCGGGGGCTGTTCTGCTCGCTCTACGCCGACCGGGCCTCGCACTACTGGCACACGCCCGAGGCCGGCGGCAAGGTGGACAAGAACAACCCGACCCAGGTGGGCCGAGCCCTGGGCCAGCTGGGCATCGAACTGATCCCGGCCTACTCCCCCGAGGCCCGGGGGCGCTCGGAGCGCATGTTCGCGACATTGCAGAATCGCCTGCCGCAGGAACTGCGCTTGGCCGCCATCACCACGATGGCCGAGGCCAACGCGTTCCTGCGCGAGATTTATCTGCCCCGCCACAACGCCCGTTTCGCGGTGCCGGCCGAAGCCGAGGGCTCGGCCTTTGTCCCCTTCACCGGATCGCTCGACGACATCCTGTGCATCCAGGAGGACCGGATCGTCGGCAACGACAACACGGTGCGCTACAAGCGGCTGGTGCTGCAGATCCCGGAGGATCGCCACCGCCGCCATTACGTCAAGGCATCGGTGCGGGTCCACGAATACTCCGGCGGCACCCTGGCGGTCTTCCACGGCCCCCGCCGGCTGGCCCGATATCAGGTCGACGGCACCGTCCTCGACGAAACCAAGAACAGCAGAGCGGCCGCGTGAACCGCTTCGACGCGCGCCCGGCCTGTGGATAAGTGGACAACCCGCCACGGCGGGTTCCCCACTTATCCACAGGCCCAACAACCACAACATGAAGCGGTCAATTCATATGGTACATAAAGCGGTCAATTCGAAATGTTCTCGACATCCCCGCGCCCTCGCGGTCCCGGAAAACATAACCCTCATCATCCAGCCGCCCTATTGCCCCGAGCTCAATCCCGTCGAGCGCATCTGGCTCCACCTCAGAGAGAGATTCCTCTCGCTCCGCGTTCTCGACGATACCGAAGCCATCATCCAGGCCTGCTGCCTCGCTTGGAACAGCCTCGTCGACCAACCCGGCAGAATCAAATCCCTATCCGCATTCCCCTGGATTCTAGAAGTCAATTCATAGGGCCGACGGTATTATACATCCCATGCATGGGATGTATTAGCGGCTGTTGTTTCCGGTTTTATTACGGGGGCACCGTGGGAAAAGATCGACAACGGATTGGCGCTACCGGCAACATTCCGCCAGCTCGTGCCAGGGTCCCGGGTCCCACCAGCGGCTGGCGAGGCCGGCGGTGGAGGGGAGGGCGAAGAGCATCGTCTCGCCGATCCGCCGTTCCTGAAGTCCATGCCGGACATCGGCGCCCAGTACCCGGGCCGCCGCCCGCTTGCCGTTGAAGGCAAGGAGGCGGGGCTGTGCCGCCCGGATCTTGGCCTCCAGGCCGGCGACGTCGTCGTCGCGCGCGCGCAGGCCCGCGTCGGGTCCGCTGTAGCGCTTGGCGAGATCGGTGAGGCCGATGCCGAAGTCGGGCAGCAGCGAAAATTCCTCCGGCGCCAGGCGGCGCGGTGTCAGCCCGGTCTCGTGCAGGATGCGCCAGAACTTGTTGCCGGGCCCGGCATAGTAGGCCCCGACCTCGGCCGAGCGGCGCCCGGCGGCCGAGCCGCAGATCACCAGGTAGAGCCCGGGGCGCAGCAGGTCGGGAAGGGCGTGGCCGGACTCGCCCAAGGTGTCAGTGCGCCTCGTCCCAATTATCGCCGATGCCGGTGTCGACGACGAGCGGGACATCGAGCCGCGCGGCCCCTTCCATCGTCGCCCGGACCACGTCCGCCGTCTTTTCGAGTTCGTCGTCGGGCACCTCGAAGATCAGCTCGTCGTGGACCTGCAGCAGCATGGTGGCGCCGAGGTTTGCGTCGCAGAGCGCACCGGGGATCGCCACCATGGCGCGGCGGATGATGTCGGCGGCGGTGCCCTGGATCGGCGCGTTGATGGCCGCGCGTTCCGAGAAGTTGCGCCGGGCCGGGTTCTTCTCGTTGATCCCCCGCATGTGCGCCCGGCGGCCATAGAGCGTTTCGACATAGCCGTTGGCCCGCGCGAACTCCCTGGTCTCGTCCATATAGGCGCGGATGCCGGGATAGCGTTCGAAATAGGCGTCGATGTAGCGCTTCGCGTCGGCCTGCGGGATCATCAGATTGCGCGCGAGGCCGAAGGCGCTGATGCCATAGATGATGCCGAAGTTGATCGCCTTGGCGCTGCGGCGGGTGCTTGCGTCCATCTTGTCGAGCGGTACGTCGAAGACCTGGCTCGCGGTCATGGCGTGGATGTCGAGGCCGTCGCGGAAGGCCGCCTTCAGTCCCTCGATGTCGGCGATGTGGGCCAGCACGCGCAACTCGATTTGCGAATAGTCGGCGCTCATCAGCTTGTGGCCGGGGGCGGCGATGAAGGCGCGCCGGATCTTGCGGCCTTCCTCCGTTCGGACCGGAATGTTCTGCAGGTTGGGATCGGTCGAGGCGAGGCGGCCCGTGGAGGTCGCGGCCATGGCGTAGGAGGTATGGACGCGGTTCGTTTCGGCGTTGATCTGGCCTTGGAGCGAATCCGTATAGGTGCTCTTCAGCTTCGAGAGCTGGCGCCAATCCAGGACGCGTGCCGGCAAGTCGTGGCCCTCCGCGGCCAGGCCCTCCAGCACGTCGTGGCTGGTGCCGTAGGCGCCGGTCTTGGTCTTCTTGCCGCCCGGCAGCGACATCTTGTCAAACAGGATTTCGCCCAGCTGCTTGGGCGAGCCAATGTTGAAGTCCTCTCCGGCGAGCTCGCGTATCTCGGCTTCGAGCCCGCCCATGCGCTGGGCGAAATCGCCCGAGAGGCGGCGCAGCTCCTCGACGTCGACCTTGATGCCGGCCTGCTCCATCGCCACCAGGATCGGAATCAGCGGGCGTTCCAGCCGCTCATAGACCGTGACCTTGCGCGCCTCCAGCACGCGCGGCTTCAGGGCGCGGTGCAGGCGGAGCGTGATATCCGCATCCTCCGCCGCGTAGTCGAGTGCCTTTTCCAACGGTACCTCGGCGAATGTGATGGCGTTCTTGCCGCTTCCCGCGACCTCCTTGAAGGGGATCGGCTTCACGCCGAGGTGGATCTGCGACAGCTCGTCCATGCCGTGGCCGTGCAGGCCGCCGTCGACCACGTAGGACAAGAGCATGGTGTCGTCGACGGGATGGATGCCGATGCCGTGGCGGGCCATCACCAGGGCGTCATATTTGATGTTCTGGCCGATCTTCAGGACCGAGGGAGACTCCAGCAACGGCTTCATCAGCTCGAGCGCCCGGGCCTTGTCCATCTGTTCGGGCACTTCCTCCTCGCCCGAGGCCGTGTCGGCACCCAGGTCCAGCTCCCCCTGGCGGACCGGGCGGACGTGGCCCACCGGCACATAGCAGGCGCGACCCGGCCGGATCGAGAGTGAGAAGCCGGCGAGCACCGCCGCCATGGCGTCGAGCGACGTGGTCTCCGTATCGAAGGCGACGTGGCCGGCGAGATGGGCCTCGTCGATCCAGGATTGGAGCGTGCTTTCGTCGCGCACCAGGGTGTATTCCGGCGTCTCCGGCACCGCCTCGTCGAAGCTCAAGGCCGCCGCGCTGCCCACGTCGTGCTCGCCACCATACTGGCCGCGAACGCGGGACAGCAGCCGGATAAATTCCATCTCTTCCAAAAACGGGAACAGGACGTCCGGTTCCGGCGGGCTCAGACCCAGGTCATCGAGGGCGATCGGCACCTCGACATCGTCCTTCAGGCGGACGAGTTCGCGGCTGATCCGCGCCAACTCTACGTTTTCCATCAGGTTCTGTCGGCGCTTGGGCTGCTTTATCTCGCCCGCGCGCGCCAGTAGCGTGTCGAGGTCGCCATATTCGTTGATCAACTGCGCCGCCGTCTTTACGCCGATCCCCGGCACGCCCGGAACGTTGTCTGTCGAGTCGCCGGCGAGCGCCTGCACCTCGACCACCTTCTCGGGGCCGACGCCGAAGCGCTCCACCACTTCCTCGGGACCGATCCGCCGATTCTTCATCGGATCCAGCATGCCGACGCCGCCCCGCACCAGCTGCATCAAATCCTTGTCGGAGGAGACGATGGTGACCTTGACGCCGGCCTCGTCGGCGAGGCGGGCGTAGGTGGCGATGACGTCGTCGGCCTCGAAGCCCGGCATCTCGACCGTGGCGAGGTTGAAGGCCCGGCTCGCGTCCTTGATGAGCGCGAATTGCGGCACCAGGTCTTCCGGCGGCGGTGGCCGGTTGGCCTTGTAATCGGGATAGATGTCGTTGCGGAAAGTGGCCCGCGCGGCATCGAAGACGACGCAGAAGAGATCCACGTCGCCGTCGTCCAGCGCGTCCTCCACCAGCTTGTTCAACATGTTGCAGAAGCCGCTGACGGCCCCGACCGGCAACCCGTCGGATTTGCGGGTCAGGGGCGGCAGCGCGTGATAGGCACGGAATATGTAGCCCGAGCCGTCGATCAGCAACAGATGGCGGGTGGGGGGTGAGTCGGTCATGGGGCAATTATCTCACGGGTGCCCGCGTCGCCAAAGCCCTCGATGGCGCCTCGGAGCCGTCGTCGCGCGCGGCCGCGCCGGGTCGTTTTCCCGCCTCCATGCGTATTTCGTGACTGAGTGTCTGGCCCGAAAAGAGTTGAGTGATTTCAGTCAGTTGTGATTCACTGTTTGTATTTAGCAACCAGGGAGACACAACATGTGGACCAAAATCACTCGCCCGAAGTATGAACGCGACCTGCTGCGCTACGCAAGCGACCTGACGGATGGAGAATGGAAGGTGCTGGAGCCGTTGCTGCCTCGCGCCAAAGCGCTGGGACGGCCTCGGACGACGGCATTGCGCGAGGTGGTGAACGCGATCCTCTACCTACTGCGTAGCGGCTGTCCATGGCGCATGCTGCCCCGGGACTTCCCGCCACGCTCGACGGTGCAGCGCTACTTTTATCTCTGGCGGGACGACGGCACCTGGTCCGAGGTCAACCGGCAACTGCTGGTCGCGGCGCGCGAGGCCGAGGGCCGCGCGGCCGGCCCGTCGGCCGGTATCATCGACAGTCAGAGCGTAAAAACCACGGAAAGCGGCGGTATCCGGGGCTTCGACGCCGGAAAGAAAGTCAAGGGCCGCAAGCGTCACATCCTCACCGACACCGGCGGCCTGCTGGTCGCGGTCGTGGTCCACGGCGCCGAGATCCAGGACCGCGACGGCGCGCCGGCGGTGTTCGCCGCCATCCCCCGCCACTTTCCCCGCCTGCGCCACGTCTTCGCCGACGGCGCCTATGCCGGGCCCAAGCTCGAGGGCGCACTGAAGCGGATCGGCCGCTGGTCGCTGGAGATCGTCAACCGTCCCGCGGGCGTGAAGGGCTTCCAACTCCTGCCCCGCCGATGGGTCGTCGAGCGCACGCTCGCCTGGCTCAATCGAAACCGGCGGCTGGCCAAGGACTTCGAGACGGCCATCGAGACCGCCGAGGCCTGGATCTTCCTCGCCAGCATCCAACTCCTCACGCGCCGTCTCGCAAGAGCCTGAAAACACTCGATTCATTTCGAGTCGGACTCTTAAAGATACGTCGGAGACATTGGCTGGTCGGCCAAGTGCCCTGGCGATTGGTGTGATTGAAACATCACTGCCTGTAGCGCACCCGGTTCCTTGGACACAAGTTTGTCTCACGCGGCGGGCCTGATTGAGATCGCGGCGTGCCACGCCTGACGAGCTTGAGCGGGGCTCAGGTAGCCGTTCTTTTCGACGATCCACTGGGCATTGTAGAGTTCGACGAAGTCGCGGACGGCGTCCCGCAGCTCCGCGATGTTGCGGTAGATGCGACCATGGATGATCTGTTCCTTCAGCGTGCGATTGAACCGCTCGGCGACGCCGTTGGTCTGGGGCTCGGCGACGAAGGCGTAGGACGGCTGGATGCCCCAGAACTTGATCTGGTTGGTGAAGTGGTCCGACAGATACTGGGAGCCGTGATCCATCCGCAAGGCCAGCCCCCGAGCCGCGCCGGCCGCGGTCGAGCCATACAGCCCGGCAAGCCCCATGGAGATCGGCTGCAGGGCGGCGAAGCGGTCGCCGCGCTTGCAGACATGCCAGCCGACACACTCGGCGTTCCAATGCTCGACGGCGGTGAAGATCCAGCCCCAGCCGTCGTCCACCGTGAACACCCGAACGCCATCGGTGCCCCACATGAGGTTCGGGGCATGAGTGATGATCTCACCGTCATGGGGATTGCCGCCACGGCGGCGGCAGCGATGGGGCGAGAGCAGATTGTTCTCGCGCATCAGGCGGAGCACCCGCTTGCGGGCAACCCGGATGTCGCGACAGACCCGAAGCCGAGCCCAGACCTTGCGGTAGCCCTCGCCCTCCCAGGGCGATGCCTCCAGGTCGGCTTCGATCGCCACCAGCAGCGCCTGGTCCGAGATCGCGGGCTTCGGTCCCCGACGCTTTGCCGGCGGCTGCTCGGCGTGCTGGCCGGAGGTCATGGCGTAGAACGAGGAGCGGGCCATGCCCCAGGCGGCGCAGACCCGCCGCAGGCCGTAGGCCAGACCCGTGCCGGGCGAGGTGGCGGCACTCATCGCCGCGACCTCCGCCGCCCCAAAGGGCCGAAGGTCTCCGTCTTGGCCTCCAGCAGTTCCACCTGCATGGTCAACTCTCCGATCCGCTTCATGGCGCTATCCAGTTCCGCCTGCACCGGATCGCCCTTGCGTCGCTTGAGCGAGGCGTCGATCCCGCCGATCGCTTTCTCACGCCACTGCTCGAGCCGGAAGATCTCTACGCCCAACTGGCGCGACAGAAGTTACACCGGCTCGTCACGCAAAAGCCGCGGAACGACCTCACGCTTGCGCGCCACCGTCCATCGCTGGCCAAGTCCCAGCGGGCCTGCCGGCAAAGCCTGGCCTGGGGAAAACGTGGACGAGCCAAGCTCGCCCGCATTTACCACAGGCCCATCAACAGCAACTTTCTTCTCAAAATTATCGGCCATGTTCCGGTCCTCCTTGGACACTTCGATTAAGCCAATTCTGTGTCCAAGGAAATCGGGTCCGACTCAGAAACATCACTGTCCATGCCAACCTGCAGCTGAACGGGCGCCGCGGGAGGGCAATATCCGTCCCCCGAACGGAGAATTATGAGGTATTCGTCATTTAACTTTCACGCGGCTGCCACGGAGATATCAATATCCATGGAGGCCTCGAACCCGTTCCATTGCGAGATACAAAGGGAAAAAGCAACCCGAGGCCATACTGCAACTTAGCCGTGAATCATTGCCCGGTTATCTTGCCCGCGCCTGTCGCATGTCCGGGACAGCCAGGAAAAATGTCCCATAATCGCAGTCGTGCGCCGGGCTTTCCCGATGGCACTAACGAGAAAATTGCTAGGGAAGATCGCCCGCGACACTTCGATTGCCGCGCGCCGCATGGCACGGCCAATGCGGCCGCCGAGCGGGAGGATAAGACGGATAATTAATTGATATGTGATATGAATACCGAAGGCATGTAGGGCGACGGTCCGAAGGGCGACGAAATTTTTTGAAGGCATGGCCACGAAAAACGTCGTGCCCTAATTCGTGCGAATGTCGCGCCAAGCAGCCGACGAATTGCAATCCTGACACCGCGTAGGGTGGCGTTGCTCGAATTTGCCGACGGCGTCGGGAATTATTGCTCGGCTGCTTGATTCGCGCATGGAGACGTAATACTTGGTATTGTGCTTGGTTATGTTCTAGTCTAATTGGCTCCGCTATTGATCGATCAGGGTAAGGTTGCATAAATGACGTCTTGCAACGCGATGCCGTCATCTGACCGCTCGCTGGGCGGTAATAATTCAACAACTATGCAATCTTTCTTGCGGGTGTTTCCCGTCGTCGCGCCCAGTGCCCGGTGGTGTTGACGGATGAGCGCTGATTCCACCCAGCGCGGTGGCCGATATGATCGCGGCACGCGGATTTACGAGGATTTGGCCGCCAGCGACGCCTTACGCTATGAAGTGGGCGCCCGAATCGCCCGCTGGATAGCGCGGGTGTGTGCGGCGGTGACAAATTAGACCACGGAAGCGGCGGGATTTGCCCGGCTGCGGGCGGAGTAAAACTCTGCCACCTGTAGCCTTCGATCCTTTTCGGGATGGAAGGTGGGAGGATGTATACCGTGGACCTTTATCCACGCGTTCGGCTGGCGTGCCATGTTGATGGGCTGAGTCAGCGAGAGGCGGCGAGTCGGTTTGGCATGGCGCGAGAGACGGTGAGGAAGATGCTCGGGCACTCGGAGCCGCCTGGCTACCGCCGCCGCCAGCCACCGAAGCGCCCGAAGCTGGACCCCTTCAGGGATATCATTGACCGTATTCTGGAAGAGGACCGAACGGTTCACTGCAAGCAGCGCCACACGGCGAAGCGGATATTCGAGCGTCTTCGCGACGAGCATGGCTTTGCGGGCAAACAGACCATCGTCAAGGATTACGTCCGGGAACGGCGCCGTCGCCAGCGTGAGATGTTCGTGCCGCTGGCGCACCCTCCGGGTCACGCTCAGGCGGACTTTGGCGAGGCGGATGCGATCATCGCCGGCGTCAAGCGGCGGGCGCATTTTTTCGCCATGGACCTTCCCCACGGCGATGCCTGCTTCGTTGCGGCCTACCCGGCGGCGGCGACGGAGGCCTGGCTGGACGGCCACAACGGGGCCTTCGCCTTCTTCGGCGGCATTCCCCAATCGATTCTCCACGACAATGACAAGTGCCTGGTGTCGCGCATCCTGCCGGACGGCACGCGGCAACGAACGCGAGCGTTCAGCGGGCTTCAATCCCATTATCTGTTCCAGGATCGATATGGCCGCCCCGGCAAGGGCAATGATAAGGGCAAGGTGGAGGGGCTGGTCGGTTACGCCCGCCGGAACTTCATGGTTCCCATCCCCCGGTTTGCGAGCTGGGACGCCTTCAACGCTCACCTGGAACATCAATGTCGGAGACGGGAAAGCGACGTCTTGCGCGGCCATCGCGAGACCATCGGCGAGCGGTTCGGATGCGACCGGGAGAAGCTGATGGAATTGCCGCCGGCGCCTTTCGAGGCCTGCGACAAGGAGGGCACGCGGGTCAATTCGCTCTCCCTGGTGCGCTATCGGGGCAACGACTACTCGGTGCCCGTCGCCTACGGTCACCAAGAGGTCTGGGTCCGTGGCTACGTGCACGAGGTGGTCATCGGCTGCGCCGCCGAGGTCATCGCCCGGCACCCACGCTCTTACGAACGAGAGGACCTGATCTTCGAGCCGATCCACTATCTGGCCTTGCGGGAGCGGAAGATCGGTGCCCTCGATCAAGCCGCCCCGCTGGCCGGTTGGAAGCTGCCCGAGGCGTACGCCAACCTGCGCCGCTTGCTTGAAGCCCGCATGGGCAAGGCCGGCAAGCGGGAGTACGTGCAAGTGCTCCGTCTTCTGGAGACCTTTGCCCTTGAGGAGGTGCACGGTGCCATCCGCGATGCCCCGCGGTTAGGCGCCATCGGCTATGATGCGGTCAAGCACCTGGTGCTGTGTCGCGTCGAGCGTCGACCCCCCCGGCTCGACTTGAACGTTTATCCCTATCTGCCGCGGGCCCAGGTGACCACCACATCCGCCGCCAGCCACATGAGCCTGCTGGGCGGAGCGGCGCCGTGAGCGACACGCCGCAGGTGTTGCTGGCCCATCACCTGAAGGCCCTCAAGCTGCCGACCTTCCTCAGGGAGTACGACAAGCTGGCTCGCCAGTGTGCCAGCGAGGGCGCCGACCACGTGCGCTACCTGCTCCGCCTGGCCGAGCTGGAACTGATCGACCGCGAGCGCCGCATGGTCGAGCGGCGAATCAGGCAAGCGAAGTTCCCGACCGTCAAGAGCTTGGACAGCTTTGACTTCAAAGCGATCGCCTCGCTCAACAAGGCGCTGGTCCTCGAGCTGGCACGATGCGAGTACATCGAGCGCCGGGAGAATGTGATCGCTCTGGGCAATTCCGGCACCGGCAAGAGTCACATTGCGCTCGGCCTCGGCCTTGCCGCCTGCCAGAAGGGCCTGTCGGTCGGCTTTACCACCGCCGCCGCCCTGGTCCACGAGCTCATGGAGGCGCGCGATGACAGACAGCTGCTGAGGTTCCAGAAGAAGCTCGCCAACCTCAAGCTCCTCATCATCGACGAGCTGGGTTTCGTGCCGCTCTCCAAGACCGGCGCCGAGTTGCTGTTCGAGGTGTTCAGCCAGCGCTACGAGCGTGGCTCGATCCTGGTGACCTCCAACCTGCCATTCGACGAGTGGACGGAGGTTTTCGGCTCAGAACGCCTGACGGGGGCGTTGCTGGACCGCCTGACCCACCACGTCCATATCCTGGAAATGAACGGCGAAAGCTTCCGCCTCAAGCAGAGCCGAAGAAAACAGAAACCCGCAAAAAGCGCCTGAGCGGCATCCGCTTGCCCCCGTGGGCCCACAGGCCCCTCCCACGCGCGCCGCGGCCTTTGCCTGCTGAGGGGCAGTCCACGCCGCGCGTGGGTCCCTCCCGTGGACTACGGGGACAAGCTCCTCACCGAACCAAAGTGGCCCACTTTTGCTCCGCCACATGGCCGGGTTTTACTCCGCCGTTGACACGCGGGAACCGGAGAAGGAAGCCGCGCGCGCCTTTGGCGTTTCTCCACGTACCGTCAAGAGTTGGCGGGCCGGTCAACTGCCACAGATGCGTCACCTCATGGCGATGGCGTCGCGCTGGGGCGAGGCCTTTCTGGACGATGTTTTCGCACCCGTCCTGGTCCACGACGCAAAGCTGACGGTTCGGCTCGAGCGGCTGGAAGCCGAGATCGCGGCGATACGCCGGGAAGTGACCCGCGCCACCACGCAATCGGCCGAAGCCGAGCCGGCCGACGTATCGCGGGTGAACGACGAATTCGGCATCAATCCCCTCTTGCAAGTGATCCCGGCGACAAGGCCGTGGAGAAGGCCGGTACCGAAGTCGACCGCAGTGCCCTGCCAGAGCCCAGGCGCTGGGAATCATACTTGGACGAATCCCGGAACAAGGTCGAGGTCGCGTGGTTCGACCTCGAGGCGGTGCGCCACGAGTCGGCGGAAATGCAGGCCTTCGCCAGAGCGATGCGGAGCGTTGCCGGTGGGCCGCCGAGTTGGGAAACGGTCTCGGCGGACACACTGGCCCTTTCGGCGGTGCACCTGGTCGACGTGGCCGCGAAGGCCCCGGAAGATTACAGCTTTCGCCGCCTGGGCTGGACCGGAATCGACATGCATGGAGTGATGCGCGTCGGCGATATCCCCGCCGAGGCGCTCAAGATCAATGCTCAGCACAGTTATCTCGACGTCAAGGTCTTCGGCGAACCGAGCTACAGCCGCGTCATCCGGAAGCTGGGTACCGGCGACAATCTGACCTACGCCCGCCTAATCTGGCCGGCCCTCTCAAGTCACCACAGCCAGCTTCTTTGGGTTGCCATCCAGGCCGACCATGTCCTCTAGGCTGACGACATCGGCCGGCAAGCGGTGCAACGCCTCGTCGCGCGAGATATGTGTCATATAGAACTCGTGCTCCATGTCCATGACAATGCCCTTCGCCACCGGGCCGACCCGGGCATAGCCGTAGTATTTGAGCGGCATGTATTTGGTCTCCGCCATCTTGGGCAATTCGAGCCCGATACAATGATCCGCGTTGAAAAGCTGGAATTTCGCCCAGCGGATCAACCGCACGAGGTGCCAGCCGATCCGATTGCCCTGATAGGCGGGCCAGACCACGAGCCCGCCCAACTGGAAGATCCGCCCCTTCGCCTCGGGAAAATCGTCTGGGAACCGGATCTCGGGCGCGGCGGCTTCGAGGGCGCGAGACGCCGAGAACCAAAGCCGGCCGCTCTGAACTAGGTCGACCAGTTCGCTGAAGGCGTCATAGAGCCTTAGCGCGATGGTGCCGACCGGCGCGCCGGACGCCGCGTCGCGGATCACTGGAAGATCCGCCCCTTCGCCTCGGGAAAATCGTCTGGGAACCGGATCTCGGGCGCGGCGGCTTCGAGGGCGCGAGACGCCGAGAACCAAAGCCGGCCGCTCTGAACTAGGTCGACCAGTTCGCTGAAGGCGTCATAGAGCCTTAGCGCGATGGTGCCGACCGGCGCGCCGGACGCCGCGTCGCGGATCAGGAAGGATAAACTGTTGCCGGCATTGATGTCCGGCTGACGGTCGGGACGGAAGCACCAATTGGCGACCCTCGGCGCATCGGCAACCATGGTCTGCCATTGCTGCAGTCCATCTTGCAGGACGGATACGATAAAACCGTTCTCCTCCAGAGCGCGGCGATGTAGCTGCAGCCCGTATCTGATTATATCGTGTTCATGCGTATTCACTGCTGAATCCTCCTAGCGGTTGTCCACAAACGGCATGTGGTGGAATTATGCTAGCACAAATATGTCGTTTACCAGATATCAAGGCGCGACGGCCGTGGCCGTTACTTACGCAAATAACACCCAGCGGGGGCGCCAAGAACGCAAAGTCCATGCCGTGACAACACGAATATCGTGCGGGGCGGTGGCCAATCGACGCCGCAACTTGTCCCGAGCGCGTCTCGGGCTGAAGCAGGGAATTGCAAATTTCCAAGGTTTCGGAAGCGGATTGAATTAATCGCATTTGTAACAGCCACTGGAGCCGGCCGTGGCCCGCCCGACAATATGAGGTTCTTACCTTGTGACTCACGTCAAGATCTGGGGTGCAACGCCGCGAAGACTGATCGTGAACCCCCGGATCCGCATGAAACGCGATGGCTTGATTCCACCAGCGGACGCCATGTTTCTCGCCATGTGCGGCGGGGGCAAACCCATGTATCCCTTGGACATGGATTTGATCGCCGTAATTGGCGAAGTTTTGCCTGTTGGCGACCCGCGCGCCGGTTTCCCTCAAGGCCCGTTGGACCCTGTACGGCTTCGACGAACTGGGTATTCCGGTGATCTTCGCGAGAGCGGCGCGGCTCATGCCGCGCGATTGTAGTGGCCTTCGCTCGGAAGGTGGGTACGGATACAAGGAAGGCTGAAATGCTCCAGGCCAGCATCGCATCGATTCACCGAGGAATGCGCCGGCCGGCGCTTAGCGGAACCGTCGGCCCTCCGTTGGTCTCCTCGTCGATTTTGCCGAAGTGTCTTTGACACGAAAATTGGGCGTCGCGGAGCTCGCATCGCCCAATGGCAGATTTTTCGATGGAGCCCGTTGTCACGACGAGAACGAGATCGCCGTTTCCTTTTAGTGCTGGTTTTTAATGGGGAGACGTTTCTTTTAACGAAGCGGACATAAGTGACGGAATAGTTTGTGTTTACCCATGTAAGTGAGTGGCGAAAGATGGAGATACTGCCTCAAAACGGATCAATCCGATCTCGAGCTTCTCCTGAGTCAGGGGTATCGTTGTTCGAGGTACGCGGGAGACTGCAGAGTGACGCTTTCATTCAAGCCATAACAAAGCATTGGACTGATACGCGGGCGCCGCATGCCGTCTGGGATTTGAAATTTGCCCAACTCAGCGAACTCGATGCGGCTTCCTGCCATAGGATCGCGACCGCTGCGAACGGTCTGGCAAAATTTCGCGGAAAACATCCCCAAAGCGTATTCGTTACGAGAGACAACTCGGAATATTGGTTGCTGAGATTCTTTATAGAGCTGATGGAAAGCAGGAATTCTCCGATCGCCTACAGGATCGTCCATACGATGGAAATGGCCACGCGGTATTTGCTGGAACATGGCGCGATCGTAGAGAACAGCTTCATTCACACCTGATTGACGAGGCACATCGCCGGCGCGACTCCGGCGGGAGATGTGCCCGTGAACGGTTTTCTACGCCTCGGCGGGGCGGCGCGCGGTCCAATGGGGCAAACCTGGCTGACCGCGGCCAGGACCGCCGGGTACTCACTTTCTCTCCCCGCGCCGGGGTCGTCCCGTCGCCAGCCGCCGCCGGGCCTTGCCCGCTCCGAGATCGTTGACAGGACCCGGGACCCGGGCAAAGTGGCCGTCACGAGGCGCAAGGCCCGGCTCCGGGCTCCCTCGAATGGCGGAGAGGCGGATCATGAAATTCGGCATTTTTGGCGGCGTCAAAACGGCTCCGGGCGTCGAGGACGGTTATCACCAGGGCTACCGGGCCTATATCGACGCGGTGGTCGAGGCGGAGCGGCTGCTGTCAACGGCGGCCGGAATATGGGCCAGGGCGGCGGCGTAACAATGTACCAGTGGCTCGGTGGCAGCTTGTCCACGTAGTCCATAGGAGGGACCCGCGCGCGGGGCGACGTGCCTTTCAATGGGCAATCGGCGGCCCGCGCGTGGGAGGTTCCTGTGGACCCACGTGGGCAAGCGGGGGAGGAAGCGAGATTATTGGGAAGGGTGTCGTCGTCGCGATCGGCTCTGCTTGAGCCGGTAGCTTTCTGCGTTCATCTCCAGGATATGGACATGGTGGGTGATCCGGTCGAGCAGCGCGCCGGTGAGGCGTTCGCTGGCGAAGACGGAGGTCCATTCCTGGAAGGGCAAGTTTGAGGTGACGATGGTGGCGCCGCGCTCGTAGCGCTGGCTGAAGATCTCGAACAGCAGCTCACTCCCGGTCTGCGACAGCGGGACGTATCCGAGCTCGTCGACGATCAGGAGATTGACCTTGGCGAGCTGGGCCTGGAGGCGGAGCAGCCTCTTCTCGTCGCGGGCCTCCATCAGCTCATGCACCAGCTGGGAAGCGGTGGTGAAGCGGACGCTCAGGCCCTTCTGGCAGGCGGCCAGTCCGAGGGCGAGCGCGATGTGGGTTTTGCCGACACCGGAGGGGCCGAGCAGGATCACGTTCTCCCGCCGCGCGACGTACTCGCCCCGGGCCAGGTCCAGCACCAGCATCTTGTTGAGTTCCGGCACGGCCTTGAAGTCGAAGCTCTCGAGCTGTTTGACGATGGGGAACCTGGCTTGCTTGATGCGCCGCTCGACCAACCGGCGCTCTCGGTCGATCAGCTCCAGCTCGGTCAGCCGGGCGAGATAGCCGACATGGTCGACGCCGTCGCCGGCCGCGATCCGCGCCTGCTTGTCGTACTCGCGCAGGACGGTCGGCAGCTTCAGGCTCTTCAGTTGGTGATCGAGCAGGAGGCGTGGGGCTTCAGCCATGTCCGGCGCCTCCCGCCAGCAAGGTTGCGTAATCGGCGATCCGTGTCGCGGCGACAAAGGGCTGGGGGAGGTGAGGATAGCGAGAGAAGTCCAGGTGGGCCGGTCGCCTCTCGATCCGGGCCAGGAGCAGATGCTTGACGGCATCGAAGCCGACCAGGCGCCGCTTCACCGCCTCGCGCACCGCCACCCTCACCTGGCTCTCGGGGAAGTCCTCCAACAGGCGCAGCACCTGGATGTACTCCCGCTTGCCGCGATGGCCGAAGCGGGCTTCGAGGAGATGGCGCAGCTCGTCGAAGGCGGGATCCAGCTTCCACCCCAGCAGCGGGGCCGCTTGATCCAGGGCACCCGGCTTCTTCTCCAGCAAAGACAGATAGTGCAGCGGGTCGTAGACCACGTCGCCACGCACATAGGAGCGGGGATGACGGGCGATGATCTCGGCGCCGAGAGTGATCTCGACCCGGTCGACATAGCCCTTGACCATCACGTCCTTGTAGGCGTGGACCGTCGGCGCCGAGTAATCCACCAGCCGGTAGCGCACCAAGGCCATCGAGGAGACCTGCCCGGGATGTTGCTCACAAGCCTCGAAGGGGACGGCCGGTAGATCGCGCAAAGCCTCGAGGTCGGCCAGCAGCGCCGTTGCCTTCTCGCCTTCCTCCAGGGCGTCGAGACGCGCCAGGCAACCCGCCATCAGCTGTTCGTTCAGGGCGTCCAGGTCCCGCACCTTTGGGATCGGCACGAAGAACTTGCGCCGCGCCGTCTTCACCAGCGCCTCGACCTTCCCTTTGTCGTTGCCCTTGCCGGGCCGGCCGAAGCGGTCGCGGAACAGATAGTGCGACTGCAGATGCGAGAAGGCCTGGGTGCGGCGGCGCTCGCCGTCGCCCATGATCCGCGCCACCGCCAGCGTCGTGTTGTCGTACAGGATCGATCGAGGGATCCCGCCGAAGAAGGCGAAGGCGCTGACGTGCCCGTCCAGGAAAGCCTCCGTCGTCTCCCGCAGGTAGGCCTTCACGAACCAGGCGTTCGAATGGGGCAAGATAAAGCAGAAGAAGTGGACCTTCTCCCGCTTGCCACGCAGATCGACCACCGCTTGGCCAAAGTCTGCCTGGGCATGGCCCGGCGGGTGATGCAGCGGCACGAAGGCTTCGCGTGTCGACTGCCGCTGAGCGCGGACGTAGTCCTTCACGATGGTGTAGCCGCCGGTGAAGCCGTGCTCGTCCCGAAGCCGCTCGAAGATCCGTTGTGCCGTGTGCCGCTGCTTGCGCGGCACATCCCGGTCCGCCGACAGGATCGCGTCGATGACCGCCGTGAACTCTTCCAGCTTCGGCCGTCTCACCGGCATCGTCCGCCGATACCCCGGCGGCGCCGAGTAGCTCAGCATCTTCTTCACCGTCCGGCGGTCGATGCCAAACCGCCGCGCCGCCTCACGGTGGCTCAGCCCCTCATCGACAACTGCCAGCCGAACCTGCGCATACAACTCCACGCCATACATCTCCTGCCCCCCGTCGCTAACAACAGGGGACGATCACTGGCGCATCTTCGCGCCGCCGCAACCGGACTACCCGGCCGCCTCGCGTGGAGCATTTTTGCAGCGCCGCCTACAGCTGGGTTTCCATGGCAATTTTCTCGTCGAGCATCACTTCAGCGCCATGGGTCAGGTGTCCGCATCGCTCAACCTGCTGTCGTTTCTCGCCGCCAGGACCTCGACCATCCGCCTCGGCACCGCCGTGGTGGTGCTGCCCTGGCATAATCCCGTGTTCATCGCCGAGCAGGCCGCGACCCTGGACCTGCTTTCCGGCGGGCGGTTCGATTTCGGCGTCGGCAAGGGCTATCGTTTCAACGAGTTTGAGGGTTTCCGTATCCCCATCGAGGAGGCGGGCGAACGTTTCGAAGAGGCGATGGCCGTGATCCGCCTCGCCTGGGCCGCCGAAGGCCGGTTCTCGCATCGGGGCAAACATTGGCAATTCGACGATATCGTGGTCGAACCGGCGCCGACGCAGCAGCCGTACCCGCCGCTTTGGCTCGCGGCGGGCCGTCCGGACTCGCTCCGGTACGCGGCCAGGCAGGGCTACAACCTGCTGCTCGACCAGTTCCAGACCTTTGAGGTCATGCTCGAACGGCTGGCAATCTACACCGAGGCGCTTGGCGCGGCGGGCCGTGCCGGGGCCACCCAGCGCGTCGCGGTGGCGCGCGCCCTGTTCATCTCCCACGACGCCGAGGAACGCGAAGCGGCGATTGACCAGCGCATGAAATCCCAGGCCGTGATGAACGCCTATGGCACGTCGGCGGACGAGCGCCGCAAATCCAGCATGGTATCCGATGGCGACCTCCGCAAGGCCGCCGAGGAAGGCGTGCTGCTCGGCACGCCCGAGGAGATCGTCGCGCGGCTGAAATGGCTCGAGGCGCGGGGCGTCGGCTATGTCGTGGTGACCTCGCGTTCAGTCGAGGAACTTCGGATCTTCGCCCAAGAGGTGATGCCAGCTTTCACATGACACGGAAGAGGGGGATCCAAGGTGAAGCCGAAGCCTGCAATTAGTGCGTTTTTCGGGGCCGTCGTGATGACCACGGATTGAGTCCGGCCAGTTCGATCTGTTCCCACGTTGCTGGCGGTCCGTCGAGTCGATGGCCCCGAGACGGGGTATGGATAGGTCCAGATGCGTCGACGTCATGGGATCTGGCGTGTCTCGTCGGGACACGGGACACGGCTGAATCGTATGTCGCCCGTTCCAGCTTGCGGCTCGACCCCCCGCCCCGTGGCGTAACCGTGGACCAGAAGCCCCAGCAACACGCTTGGGTGATGGGCGGCCGAGCGGGAGCCGCGATAGGCCTTCACCATCGCAGACAGGTCCGGCTGCTCGATCACCTTGATCACGAAGCGCGCCAGATGCCGCATGGGACGCCTTTCGTCCACCGACCGCGGCGGAACCCCGGTATCCCGGTCGACCGGTTGGAAGTCGCCCGTCAGGGCGCCCATCACGCCCCTCGGCTCACGCCCGACAGGCTGCTAGTAGCGGTAATGCTCCGGCTTGAAGGGGCCTTGCTCCGACACGCCTATATATTCGGCCTGTGTCGATGTCAGTTCGGTCAACCGCGCGCCCAATTTGCCGAGATGCAGGCGGGCGACCTTCTCGTCCAGATGCTTCGGCAAGGTATGCACGCTCAAATCATAGTCGCCGCCGCGCCGCCAGAGCTCGATCTGGGCCAGCACCTGGTTGGTGAAGGAGGTGCTCATGACGAAGCTCGGGTGGCCGGTGCCACAGCCGAGATTGACCAGCCGTCCCTCGGCCAGAACGATCAGCCTCTTGCCATCGGGAAACTCCACCTCGTCGACCTGGGGTTTCACGTTGTGCCATTCGTAGTTCTGCAGCCCGGCGACGTCGATCTCGGCATCGAAGTGGCCGATGTTGCAGACGATGGCGCGGTCCTTCATTTGCCGCATATGGTCGAGGGTGATGATGTCGCGGTTGCCGGTGGCGGTGACGAAGACATCGCCCTCGGCGGCCATCTCGTCCATCGTGGCGACCTGATAGCCTTCCATCGCCGCCTGTAAGGCGCAGATCGGGTCGATCTCGGTCACAATCACCCGGGCACCCTGGCCCCGAAGGCTGGCGGCACAGCCCTTGCCGACGTCGCCATAGCCGCAGACCACGGCGATCTTGCCAGCGAGCATCACGTCGGTCGCCCGCTTGATGCCGTCGACGAGACTTTCCCGGCAGCCATAGAGATTGTCGAACTTGGACTTGGTTACCGAGTCGTTGACGTTGATCGCCGGCACCTTCAGCGTCCCCGCCTTCGCCATGTCGTAGAGGCGATGGACGCCGGTCGTGGTTTCTTCCGAAAGGCCCCGAACCTCGTCCATCAGCTCTGGGTACTTCTCGTGCATCACCACGGTCAGGTCGCCGCCGTCGTCCAGCAGCAGGTTTGGCATCCACTCGGGATCGCCGACGATGCTCTGGTCGACGCACCACCAGTACTCTTCCTCGTTCTCGCCCTTCCAGGCGAAGACGGGCACGCCGCTGGCCGCGATCGCGGCGGCGGCGTGGTCCTGCGTCGAGAAGATGTTGCAGGATGACCAGCGCACTTCGGCGCCGAGCGCGGTCAGCGTCTCGATCAACACCGCCGTCTGAATCGTCATGTGCAGGCAGCCGACGATGCGGGCGCCGGCGAGGGGGCGGGCATCGCCAAATTCGTTGCGCACGGCCATCAGGCCCGGCATCTCCGTCTCGGCGATGGCGATCTCGCGGCGACCCCATTCGGCCAGTGAAATATCGGCGACCTTGTAGTCGTTACCCGCGCTGGTCATGCTCAAACTCCCGGATTCTCAAGCTGTGCGAAGCCGGCGCGTCATGTCCTCGGCCGGCTGGACGGGGACATAACAACGACGACGCTCCATATCAAGCATAAAGACATCTTTATATCGTTAATTATTCCACGATCCGTCCCGGCGCGACGGAGTCCGTCATTCCTCGTGGAACCCCCCCTCGACGAGGGCGGTCAGCGCGGCCATGGCGGCGGCGGCGGCGGGACCGCTCGCCTCGACGGTGACTTTGCACCCCGGCGCGGCGGCCAGCATCATCAGTCCCATGATGGAGAGGCCAGAGACCCTCATATCGAGGCGCGAGACCCAGATTTGCGCCTCGTGCGCCTCGGCGCATTTGACGAACTTGGCGGCGGCCCGGGCATGGAGACCGCGCTTGTTGACGATGGCGAGAACGGTGCGAAGAGGTCCGGCCGCGGGGCCACCGGCGTTCAATGATCGTCTCCCGACAACAGTTTGGAGGCGACGTTGATGTATTTGCGCCCTGATTCCTGCGCCCGCTCCACCGCCAGGGGCAAATCGACCGTGCCGCGCACGCTCGCCAGCTTGATCAGCATCGGCAGATTCATGCCGGCGATGACCTCGACCTTGCCTTGGTCCAGCATGCTGATCGCCAGGTTGGAGGGCGTGCCGCCGAACATGTCGGTCAGCAGGATCACGCCGTCGCCCTTTTCCACATCGCACACCGCATCGAGAATTTCGTGCCGGCGCGCCTCCATGTCGTCGTCGGCGTCGATGCAGATCGAGCGGATCGACTCCTGCGGGCCCACCACGTGCTCCAGCGCGGCCACGAATTCCTCGGCCAACCGGCCGTGGGTCACCAGCACGATGCCGATCATGCGCGCCTCGCCTCCTCCTTGCCGCCCGCCACCAGGTCCCGGTGGCGCACTTCGACCTCGCCGCCGTCGCTTTCCAGCGCGCCCGCGATCCGCTCCGACATGTAGACCGAGCGATGCCGGCCGCCGGTGCAGCCGAAGGCGATCGTCAGATAGCTCTTTCCCTCCCGGCGATGCAACGGCAGGACCATGCACAACAGGTCCACAACCTTGGCCGCGTAGTCCGCGCAGGCGGGATCGGCCTCGATAAAGGCGGCCACCGGAGCGTCGCGGCCATCCAGCGGGCGTAGCGCCTCGTCGTAATGGGGATTGGCGAGGAAGCGCGCGTCGAACACCAGATCGGCATCCCTCGGCACCCCCTGGCGATAGGAAAAGGAGAGCACCTGCACCATCATGGGACGGCTCGATTCAAGACGATACTCCGCCTCCAAGCGCCGGCGCAGGTCGTGGATGGTGAGCTGCGAGGTATCGATCACCAGATCGGCCTGTTCGATGATCGGGCGTAAGAGGCCTCGTTCCTGGCGGATGCTGTCGGCGACCGGACGATCTTCGCCCAGCGGGTGGCGTTGGCGGGTCTCGGTGAAGCGACGGATGAGAATTTCTTCGTCGCAATCCAGAAACAGCACGGAGAGTTCGAGGCCCCCGGCATCGCGGAACGGCGTCACCGTGCGGGCGAAAATTTCCGCATCGAAGCCTCGGGTGCGGAAGTCGACGCCAACGGCGATCGCCTCGTGTCCGCCGGCACGGATGCCCGGCGGGTCGACCAGGCGGCTGACCAAGCCGAGGGGCAAATTGTCGACGACCTCGTAGCCGAGGTTTTCGAGTGACTTAAGCGCCGAGGTTTTGCCGGCGCCGGACATGCCGGTGACCAGGAGGACGCGAAAGGGCTCGGGGGAGGCGCGTTCGGGGATCATCTGGGCGCTCGTCGACGCTCGTCTAGGGGGCACTATGCAACTGGACACCCCGTGCGACAAGCCGAACCTTCGCCGCCGCCGAGGCCTCGAAGGCGCGCAGCGCGATCACGGGGATCGCCACGCCGAGAAGACTCTCCTCGCGGGGCTCCGGCAGGCGCTCGATTTTCGCCGCGGGATCCAATTCGACGACGAGGCCGACTTCGACTCTGGCCCGGTGCCCGAGACGGACCAGGCCTAGTCCACGAATTTCCAGCAGGCCGGCGAGCGCGTCGGGCGGGCTCGCTTCGAGCCACCCATCGACCCGCCCCAGCACCACCTGATCGTCGGCTACCAGCACCGCGCCGGCATCGATCAGACGAAGCGCCAAGTCGGATTTTCCGGCGCCGGTCGGACCGCGAAGCAGCACGCCGCGGCCATCGACCTCGACGCAAGTGGCGTGGATCAGATTCATCGCCCCCAAAGCCTGCAAGTCCGCCCGGGCCGCGTCAACAATCGTTGGGCATCGCGCGCTCAGATCGGCAAGCGCACGACGAAGCGGGCACCGAGAACGAGGCCCGCTTCGTCGCGCCTATTGCCGACGTCGATCCGGCCGCCGTGAGCTTCCACGATTTGCCTCGATATGGAGAGGCCCAATCCCGAATGACGGCCGAAACGCTCGCCGGCCGGGCGTGCGCTGTAGAAACGCTCGAAGATCCGATCGGCTCCGTCGTCGGGCACGCCGGGCCCTTCGTCATCGACCATCAGCACGGCCTGGGCGCCGTCGCGGGCCAACGTCAGGCGCACCACGCCACCGGGCGGGCTGAAGGAATAGGCGTTCGTCAGCAGGTTTTCGAAGACCTGGGCCATCCGGCTGGACAAGCCCTCGATCACCAGGGGGCCCGGCACCGCGAGTTCCAGGCGCAGTTCCGGCCCCGTCTCGCCGTGCCGCGCGCGATGGACTTCGACCAGGACCGCCAGCAAATCGACGAGATCGAAGGATTCGGCTTCGTCGCGACTCATCTCGGCATCGATGCGACTGGCGTTGGAGATGTCGCTGATCAACCGGTCGAGCCGGTCGACGTCCTGTTTGATGATCTGAAAGAGGCGTTCGCGCTGCGCCGGCGTCGGGTCGAGGGAGAGGGTTTCGACCGCACTGCGGAGGGAGCTCAGGGGATTTTTTAATTCATGCGCGACGTCGGCGGCGAAGGCGTCGATCGCGTCGAGGCGGGCATAGAGCGCCTCGGTCATGCCGCCGAGCGCGGTCGACAAATCGCCGATCTCGTCCTTGCGGTGGCCGAAATTTGGGATCGTCACCCGCCGCCCCCGCCAGCGGCGCACCTGGTCGGCGGCAAACGCCAGGCGGCGAACCGGCCGGGCGATGGTCCCGGCGAGGAACATCGACAGCAGCACCGTCACCACCAGGGTCACGGCGAAGACCTCCAGCACCGCGATTCGGACGCGGCGCACGTTCTCCGCGATGTCGCGCCCGTCGGCGGTCAGCATCAGCGCGCCAAGCACGCGGTGCAGTTCCTTGACCGGTGCCGCTACCGAAAGGATCAATCCACCCTCTTCGTCTTGGCGAACCGCGCCGCCGATCTCGCCCGCGAGCGCGCCGGCGCTCTCGCCATAGTCGCCGGCCCGTTGGCCGTCCCGCTCCCGATAGATCGGGAAACTGCCCCGGCTCGGCAGCCGAGGCAGCACCCAGTCGTAAAGTTCCGACAACAGCGCGGTCGCCATGTCGCCGCGCTCCGATGGCGCCAGGTATTTGAGCTGCACCTCGCGGCCGGCCGCGACCAGCTGTCGGCTGTCGGCGATCAGCCGGCCGTCGCGGTCGAACAGGCGGGCGCGGGTGCCCGTCGGCACGATCAGACGGCTGATGATCCGTCCCGCGGCGCGGTCGTCGACCGCGCGGGATTCGGGCGGGCCCGAGAGGGCGCTCTCCGCGACCGCGCCCGCGACCACTTCGGCCTGGGTCTGCAGCGAGGAGATCTTGGCGTCGATCAGGGCCCCCCGATATTGATCGAGATAGAAGACGCCGCCGACCAGGATCGCCAGTGCCAGCACGTTCGGCGCCAGGATCCTGAGCGTCAGAGAACTGAAGCGGCGCTTGCGCGCCTCGACCGAACGCGCCAGCCGGGGCGGCTCGAGCGCGGTCGGCCGGGGACCGGGGGCGCCGATCGCCGCTCCCGGGGCGCGTTCCACGACTAGTCGGCCTGGAAGCGGTAGCCCAGGCCGTAGAGCGTCGAGATCGCGCCGAAATCGGGATCCGCTTCCTTGAACTTGCGCCGGAGCCGCTTGATGTGGCTGTCGATGGTGCGGTCGTCCACATAGACGTTGTCGTCGTAGGCGGCATCCATCAGCTGGTCGCGGGTCTTCACGTGGCCGGGATGCTGGGCCAGCGACCGCAGGATCATGAATTCGGTGACGGTCAGCTGGATGGACTCGCCGCGCCAAGCGCAGGTATGGCGGACGGGATCGAGGCTGAGATCGCCCCGCTGGATCGGCCTGGCGGCCTCGCCCCCGCCGCCGGCGATCGCGGACTCGTCGCGCCGGCGAAGCACGGCACGGATACGCTCGATCAGCAGGCGCTGGGAGAAGGGTTTGCGGATGTAGTCGTCGGCGCCCAATTTCAGGCCCAGCACCTCGTCGATCTCGTCGTCCTTCGAGGTGAGGAAGATCACCGGCATCGTGCTCTCGCGTCGAAGCCGGCCCAGGAGGTCCATACCGTCCATGCCGGGCATCTTGATGTCGAAGACGCCGAGGTCGGCGGGACGCGCGCCGAGCTCGCGGAGCGCGCTGGCCCCGTCGCTGTAGGAGCGGACCTTGAAGCCTTCCGCCTCGAGCGCGATCGACACGCTTTCCAGGATGTTCCGGTCATCGTCGACCAGCGCGATCGTATTTGCCATCGTTCATCCCCCGTGACCTCGCCATATGTAGGGCCTGCGGCGGTCGATTTCAGCCTCGGTGGCCATTATGGCCGCTTCATGGCCGCTTGCGGGCGGCGAGAGGGCATTTTCGCCTCATAGTCGCCGCACTTCGCGCCGCGAAACCACGAGGAAACGCGCCGCCAACAGAACGGTCGCGACGGTGACGCCGAGAATAGTGCCACCGATCAATCCCTGGACGCCAAAGCCGGCTTCGATCGCCAGCAGCCGCGCCCCGGGCACCATCACCCCCAGAAAAGCGAAGAGGTGCAGCGCCGTCGGCGCCCAGGTGTCGCCGGTTCCGCGCAGCGCGCCCATGAGCACGCCTTGGGCACCGTCGGGTATCAACATGATGGCGACGAGGAACAGCGCCGGGATGGCGAGCGTCACGACCTCGGGGTCTCCGGTGAGCAGCCTGGCCAGCGGTCCAGCCGCCAGCAGTAGGAAGACCGCGACGGCGCCCGTGTAAAGGGCGATGACGCCGAGGCCGCTCCAGCCCGCGCGGCCGAGCCCGACGCGGTCGGCGCGCCCGACGGCACGGCCCACCTCGACCGCCGTGGCGGTCGACACGCCGACCGCGCCCATGAAGGCGAAAGCCATGAACTGCATGACCACCTGGAAGGTGGCGACGGCGGTGGTGCCGAGATAGCCGGAGACGATGGTGAGCGAAGAGAAGGCGAAGGATTCGAGGCCTTGGGCCAAACCCATGGCGTAGCCTATCCGCCTGAGCTTGGCCGAGACTTCGCGCAGCCGGGTGCGGTCGACGCGGCCGATGTCGAGGCGGGGCGCCGCGACCACCAGGTAGCCCAACATCGTCGCCGCCATGGCGAAACGGACGAGGGTCGAGGCGAGCGCCACGCCCTCCGCCGCCCCCGCACCGGACTCGATCAGCCAGGCATCGAGGGCGATGTTGGCGAGATTGGCGGCGATCATCACGACGACGCCGACGCGGGGCCGTCCCAAGGCCTCCAGAAACAGGCTCGCCACCGTGAAGACGAGCAGGCCAGGAAGGCCGAGGGAGAGCATGGCGAAGACACGGGCCGAGCCCTCGGCGAGGGCCGGCTCGTGGCCGATGGCGCGGAAGAAGCCCTCGCCCACGAGAGAAAGCAGGACGAAGACCGTCCCCATCACCAGCGCGTGCGCCAGACCGACGACGAGGACCGTCGCCGCCCCTTCCCTCTCGCCGGCGCCGAGGTTCTGCGAGGTCAGTACCGCGACGCCGATCGACATGCCGACGCCGGTCAGCAGCATCACCATGAAGACCGCGTTGGCAAGCCCGTAATGGGCCAGCGCCACAATGTCGACGTGGCCCAGAAACGCGATATCCTCGATGACGATGAGCAGCATCGAGAGCCGCGAAAGGGCGATCGGCGTCGCCAGACGGACCAGGCGAGCGAACTGCGCCCGCCAGGAAAGATCGGGCGCCAGTGCCGCCGATCCGATGCCGTCTCTCGACTTTTGCATGGAGGGACCTTAATGGCCGTCCAAGACCCCGCCAAGGACGTGGCGATCGACGAGGCGCGCGCGTTGCTGCGGGCCACCGACATAGCCACGCTCGGCACGCTCCGGCGCGAGGACGGCGGGCCCAACGTCTCCCTCGTCCTGCTTGCCGTCGATCATGATCTCTCGCCGATCCTGCTGATTTCGAGCCTGGCGGAGCACACGAAGAACATTGCCGCCGATCCCCGCGTCTCGCTGCTGATCGACGGCACGCCCGGCCTCGAAAGCCGCCTCGCCGGGACCCGGCTGACGCTGCACGGCGTGGCGGCCCGGGCATCGGAGCCGCGCCACCGCGACCGCTTCCTGGCTCGCCATCCCGAAGCCGCCGGTTACGCGGACTTCGCGGACTTCGCCTTCTACCGCCTGGCGGTGAGCGGCGCGCACCTGGTCGCCGGCTTCGGCCGAATCGATTCGCTTCCGGCCGAGGCGCTGTCGTCTCCGGGCGCCCTCGACATGCCGCTCGTCGCGGTCGAGACCGATATCGTCGCCCACATGAACGAGGACCACGGCGACGCCGTCGATCTCTGCGCCGTCAAGTTGTTGGGACGGGAGGGCGGCGGCTGGGTCATGACGGGGTGCGATTCGGCCGGATGCGACCTGCGGCGGGGCGGCGAAGTCGCGCGGCTCGTCTTCGCGCCCGAGGTCGCGGATGCCGAAGGCGCGCGCCGCCAATTGGTGCGATTGACCCGGCGAGCACGGGAATCGGCGCACCCTTGGGATGGCGCGCGCGACGCTTAGGTGTAATTCGCCGCTCGCCTCAAACGGACTATTGTCAGCCCGCAAGCGCTCACGTATAGAACCCGCGAGGGAGTTGGGGGGTCGTCGGCCGGGGCATTCGGCCGCGCGGATCGTGCTTTTCCCGGTACGCGGGACCCCCGGCCGCGGAGGAAGCTGACTTGCGAAACATGGGAAACCACGTCGGCAAATGCGGGCTCGACGGGCTCGGCATCCACGATGCCGCAATGGTCGCCTGGAATCTGAGCACGCCCCGCCTTTATGAAGAGGCCCTCGCGCGCCGGGAAGCCCAGCTGTCGGAAGGCGGCGCGCTGGTGGTCAACACCGGCGTCCATACCGGCCGCTCGGCCAACGACAAGTACTTCGTCCGCGAGCCCGAAAGCGAGGGGGAAATCGACTGGGGCGCGGTGAACAAGCCGATCTCGTCGGAATCCTTCGAGGCGATCCTGGCCGCCCATCTCGCCAGCTACGAGGGCAAGGACCTCTTCGTCCAGGACTGCTTCGCCGGCGCCGACCCGAACCACCGGCTCTCCATCCGCGTGGTGACGGAGACCGGCTGGCACGCGCTCTTCGCGCGCAACATGTTCCGCCGCCCGGGGCCCGAGGAACTGGCTGCCTTCGCGCCGGAATTCACCATCCTCCACGCCCCCGGCCTCGAAGCCGATCCATCGATCCCGGGCCTCGTCTCCGGCACCTACATCCTCGTCAGCTTCACCCGCCGCATGATCCTGATCGGTGGTACCAGCTATGCGGGCGAGATCAAGAAATCGGTCTTCACCATCCTGAACTACCTGCTGCCGGCGCGCGGCATCCTGCCGATGCATTGCTCGGTCAACATCGGGGCGGAGGGTAATTCCGCGATCTTCTTCGGCCTCTCCGGCACCGGCAAGACGACGCTTTCCGCCGATCCCGACCGCCAGCTCGTGGGCGACGACGAGCACGGCTGGAGCAACGACGGCGTCTTCAATTTCGAGGGTGGCTGCTACGCCAAGGTGATCCGACTTTCGGCGGAGGCGGAGCCGGAGATCCATGCCACCACCGGGCGCTTCGGCACCGTGCTGGAAAACGTGGTGCTGGACGAGGCGACGGGCGGGATCGACCTCGACGACGACCGTTACACCGAAAACACGCGCGGCTCCTATCCACTGGACTTCATCCCCAACGCCTCCACCGCCGGCACCGCCGGCCATCCGGCCAACGTGGTGATGCTGACGGCGGACGCCTTCGGCGTGCTGCCGCCGATCGCGCGGCTGACGCCGGAACAGGCGATGTACCACTTCCTCTCGGGTTACACGGCCAAGGTCGCGGGCACGGAGAAAGGCCTTGGCAGCGAGCCGCAGGCGACCTTCTCGACCTGCTTCGGCGCGCCCTTCATGCCACGCCACCCGAGCGTCTACGGTGCCATGCTGCGCGACCGCATCGCCGCGCACGGTGTCACCTGCTGGCTGGTCAATACCGGCTGGACCGGCGGCAAGTATGGCGTCGGCTATCGGATGCCGATCCAGCATACCCGCGCGTTGTTGACCGCCGCGCTCGATGGCCGCTTGGCCGACGCGCCAATCCGCCAGGACGAGCGCTTCGGCCTGCTGGTGCCGGAGAGCTGCCCGAACGTGCCGAATGAGATCCTCCGCCCCCGCGAGACCTGGACCGACCAAGGCGCCTACGACAAGACGGCCGCCGACCTTTGCGGCCGCTTCATCGCCAACTTCGAGAAGTACGATGCTTTCGTCGACTCCGAGGTCAAGGCCGCCGCTCCCGGCGCGGCGTAGCTTTTCTCGACATTCGCCGGTTTACCTGGCCGGCCCGCTCCCCCTACTCCGGCCGGCGTATTTTATCGGCCGGATCGAAGTGGCTGAAGTAGCGCTCGGCGATCCGCGCGACCGGCAGCAGGATAAAAACGTCGGTGGTGGCGAACTGATGGTCGATCACCGCGCCGTCGCCGATATGGGCGCCGAGGCGTAGATACCCTTTCAGCAAGGGCGGCAGCTTCGCCAGCACGCGGGCGGGCGAGAGCGCATCCACCGGCAAGCGGTCCATCGCCTCGTAACGCTCGGGCAAGGCGCGGACCCGGAGCTCCGGCGGCGCCAGATGGTGGTGGTGGAGGTAGGAGAGTTCCTTGGCCAGCATTTCCGGATCGGTGCCCGGCAGGCTGGCGCAGCCGAACATGTAGGTGACCCGGGCGCGGGCGAGATAGACCGCGATGCCGCGCCAGAGCAGCTGGACGCACACCTTGGTGCGATAGTCGGCGTGGACGCAGCTCCGCCCCAATTCCAGGCCCCGGCGCATCTCGCCATCCAATTCCGCCAACAAGGGTGCCAGGTCGTATTCGCCGGCCGAATAGAAGCCGCCGGTCCGCGCCGCCACTTCCTGGCGTAGCAGCCGATAGGTCCCGACCAACCGGTCGCCCGCGTCGCGCGCGTTGTCGACCACGATGATGAACTCGCAGATCGCGTCGAAGGCATCGATGTCGAGACCGCTCGCCGCCATTTCCGCCGTCGGCCGGGCGGCCATCTCCTCGTAGAAGACCTGGTAGCGAAGGCGCTGGGACGCGACGACATCGGCCTCCCTGGTGGTCAACCAGACCTGGAGATCGCCCGCCTCGGCCAGGAGATCGTGGGTCGGCGCCAGGTCTTGCATCGCGCCGGCCACGACCACCGGATGAGGTCTGGTGCGCCCGCGCCCACGGATCTTCGCCCCGCTCCGCGCCGATGCGGCCTTGGCCGCTTCTCGCGTCCGTCGACGTTCCATGTGAATTCGCGCCGTCGTCGCCCTTCCCTGGCCATCCCGCGATCGGGCGGTGATGGCGGAGTCCTCTCGTTCACGCGCCACCGGTCCGGCCGCGCGCGTCACGATCGCGCAACACTCTCACAAACTTTGCGGGCGCCAACGCCCTTCAGAGCCCAACGAAGCGCCGAGACCGGCGCCAATCAGCTTCAGCTCTTGGTTTCCTTCGTGGTCGGCGCCGGAGTCTGGGTTTGACCCTGGTCCTGCACGACGGTCTGGCCCTTCGAGGCCGACTTCGTGCCGAAGCCGCAATTACCGGCGGCCGTCGCCGCGCTGGAGGCCATGAACACGCCCACCACACCGAGAAGAATAGCTTTGCGCATCGGAATCTCCTTAGTCACGCCAGGGTGGATTCCACCCATCATCGACAAGGCTAGGGATGGCGCGCGCCCGCGTCAACGAGGATCTGGCCGTGGTTCGATGACGAATTGATGATCATCCGGCCAGCATTTTCCGGTAAAGCCGGGTCGCCTCGGTGCCGAAGGTGGCGAAAACGACCCGTCCGACGCTCCCCTCCGTCGCCAGATGGGCCCGGACCGCCGCGATGGCGATCGTCGTCGCGGGTCCCAGGGGATAGCCGTAGACGCCGGTGCTGATCGCGGGGAAGGCGATCGAGTGGACACCGGCCGTCTCGGCCAGCGCCAGAGTGGACCGGTAGCAGGAGGCGAGCAGCTCCGATTCGCCCGCCCCACCGCCCCGCCAGACGGGCCCGACGGTGTGGATCACATGCCTGGCCGGAAGACGGTAGCCCGCCGTTATCCGCGCCTCGCCGGTCGGGCAGCCGCCGATGCCCCGGCATTCGCCCAGCAGTTCCGGACCCGCGGCCCGGTGGATGGCGCCGTCGACTCCCCCACCGCCCAGCAACGCTTCGTTGGCCGCGTTGACGATCGCGTCGACCTCAAGGGTGGTGACGTCGCCCTCTACGACCTCGATATCGCGTGTCACGCCATCACTCCTGCTTCATCAGCGCCTCGATCCTGGGATCATGCCCCCGGCGCATCAGCCACCACAGTATCAGTAAGCCCGGTAAGGCGGCGATCGTCGTCAAGACGAAGAAGGTGACCCAATTGGTGAGATCGACGACAACGCCGCCTACGGATGGAAGCACCACGCGGGCGACGGCGAATAGTGATGACAGCAACGCATACTGCGTGGCGGTGTACGCCGCGTTGCAGAGCACCGACAGATAGGCGACGAACGCCGCGGTACCCATGCCGCCAGCTGCGTTTTCGAGGCCGATCGTCAGTGTCAGGAATGCCAAATCGGCCCCGACGACGGCTTGGGCCGCGAACATCAAGTTCGATAGCATCTGCAGGATCCCGCAAGCCATCAGACTCCACATGATGCCGTAACGCGCCACCAGGATGCCGCCAATGGCGGCACCACCGAGCGTCGCTCCAAAGCCGAATATTTTGGATATGCTGGCTATCTCGGTCTTGGAAAAGCCCAGATCGAGATAGAATGGCCCAGCCATTAAACTGGCCATGCTGTCACCGATCTTGTACAGCAATATGAAGATGAGTATCGCCAGCCACCAGCGCCGCAACATGAAGTCCGCGAAGGGCGCCAACACGGCGCCATAGGCCCATGTGGCGGTCTCGCGCCGCCAGCCGGTCAGATGTGCGCGTCGCGAGATCCAATCCATGACGCGGGCTTCATGGCGAGGCCTCAAGGTCGGCTTCGGTTCCCGGTTCAGCAGTATGGTCACCGAGCCGACTATCACCAACACAGCCATTACCGCATAGGCCAGGGACCAGGGCACCGCATCGGCTAGATAGAGTACGCCCGCTCCGGCGACCAAAGTGCCAACACGATATCCCCCGACGACCATTGCCGCGCCGGCGCCATATTGGCGCTCATCGAGAAGCTCCACTCGATAAGCATCGATGACGATGTCCTGACTGGCCGAGGCAAAGCTCACGAAAAGGGCCCAGACGGCTACCATCCAAAGGCTCTCCTCGGGATCGCTTTGACCGAGCCCGAAGATACCCACCATCAACATTGCCTGAGTGGCCAATGCCCAGCCGCGGCGCCTGCCAAAGCGATTGCCGAGCCAGGGCAGGCGCACACGGTCCATCAGCGGTGCCCAGCAGAATTTGATCGTGTACGGCAAGCCTACCAAGGAAAACAGGCCGATTGCGGTCTTGCTGAAGTCCGATTCTTCGAGCCAGATGGAAAGCGTCGACCCGGTCAGCACCAGCGGCAGGCCGCTGGAGAAGCCGAGAAAGAGGATGGCGATGATGCGGCGGTCGAGGTAGACGGCGCTCGCCTGGCGCCAGCCAGGCCGCGACTCGCTCACGCCCGCGCCCGCCCGGCGGCAACGTGGAGTTGCGACTCAGGTCCGATCGAAATCGCCCTTTTCCTCGGGCGCCAGCTCCGGCGTCTCCTCGGGAACCTTGTCCGGCGGGTTCTTGCGGCGAATGATGATGTCGCCGTTCTCCAGAATCTCCGGCGCCTCGTACTGCGGGATCGCGGCCATTAGCACCGTGAGCGCGCTCATGATGGTTTGCGCCGCTTCGCGCGCGAGGCGTTCGACCTTCGCCTGGGGGCTCTCGGCCAGCGCGGGCGCCGGCGACAGTCCAATGCCCGCCGCGAGACACGCGGCCAAAAGTTCGCGTTTCATTTCCATCCTCGCCAAATCGAGGCCTCCACGCCCCTATATGTCGCCCGCGCGGGCGCCTCTTTCAAGCGCGCCGGGCTCGCCACTCACCGAAGTGGGTGCTAGCCTCGCCTCGAAACAGTTTGAGAGCATGCGGTGAGCCAGGCAATTCCGACACACAAGATCGCGGGCGAGGGCGGGGAGACGCTGCTGTTCCTGCACGGCATCGGCGGCAATCGGTCGAGCTTCGACGACAGCCTCCCCCATTTCGCCGGCAACCATCGCGCGGTGGCCTGGGACATGCCGGGCTATGGCGGCTCCGCCCTCGGGGACGAGATGTGCTGGACCGGTCTGGCCGAGGCCGTGCTCCGGCTGATGGACCACCTCGGCGTCGAGCGGGCCGGCATCGTCGGCCACTCGATGGGCGGCATGGTCGTGCAGGAACTGGCGATCACGCGCCCCGAAAGAGTCTCCACCCTGGTGTTGTCGGCCACCAGCGCCAGCTTCGGCGGCGCCGACGGCGGCTTCCAGGAGAAGTTCCTCGCCGCGCGGCTGGCGCCCCTGGACCAGGGCCTGACGCCGGCCGACATCGCGCTCGAGACCATGCCGACCATGTTCGCCGATTACCCCGACGAAGACGCGATCGCCCGGGCGGTCGAGGGTATGGCGGCGATCCCGGCCGAAACCTACCGGACGGCGCTCAACTGCCTCGTCACCTTCAACCGGCGCGACGACCTCGGCCGGATCCAGGCGCCGACGCTGTTGCTCTCGGGCGGCAAGGACGACGTGGCGCCGGCCAAGGGCATGGCGCGAATGGCGGAGCGAATCCCCGATTCGCGCCACCGGTCCATCCCCGGCGTCGGCCACCTCGCCAACATGGAACGACCCGATCTCTTCAACCAGGCGATCGAGGATTTTCTGGGCCAGGTCGCCTCGCGGGCGGCGGCATGACGACCCGCCTCTATGGCCACGCCGCCTGCCTCGAGCACGATACCGGCCCGGGGCACCCCGAGCGGGTCGATCGCCTGCGGGCCGTCCAGGTCGCGCTCGATGCCGAGGGCTTCGGGGCCCTGGAGCGGATCGAGGCGCCGGCGGCGCGGCGCGACCAGCTCTCCCGCTGCCACCCCGAGGCCTATGTCGACCAGGTCTTCGCGCTGGCACCGGAGGAGGGCGCGATCCACCTCGATCCCGACACGGTAATGTCGCCGGGTTCGCTGGAGGCGAGCCTGCGCGCGGCCGGCGCGGTAATCGCGGGCATCGACGCCGTTGTGGCGGGCGAGGCGGAGAACGCCTTCTGCGCCACCCGCCCGCCCGGCCATCACGCCGAGCCCGACCGACCCATGGGCTTTTGCATCTTCAACAGCGTGGTGATCGGCGCGCTGCATGCCCGCGCGGCGCACGGGATGGCGCGAATCGCCGTCGTCGACTTCGACGTCCACCACGGCAACGGGACCGAGGCGGCGTTCCGCGCCGATTCCGACCTGGTCTATGTCTCGAGCCACCAATACCCCCACTATCCGGGCACCGGCCCGGCGGAGGAGCGGGGCGTCGGCAACATCTTCAACGCGCCACTGGCGCCGGGGAGCGGCTCGGCCGAATTTCGCGCCGCATACCGCGACCGGCTGCTGCCGGCGCTCGACGCCTTCCAACCGGAATTGGTGTTGATTTCCGCCGGTTTCGACGCTCATGCGCGCGACCCGCTGGCCCAGTTGAACCTGGTCGAGGACGACTACGCCTGGATCACGGGCGAGCTTCGGGAGATCGCGCTGCGCCACGCGGGGGGCCGCCTCGTCTCGACGTTGGAGGGAGGCTACGACTTGGCGGCACTGGCGGCGAGCGCGGCCGCGCATGTCGAAATCCTGATGGCGTGACCGCCGCCTTGCTGGGACCCGAGCGGCGCCTTAAACTCCGGCGCGACCGACGGGGGCGTCATGGACAAAGGGCTGCGAGATGACGGCCGAGAACGGCGAGGCCGGTAACGGCGCGGGCGCGGAGATCGAGAACCTCGATTTCGAAGTCGCCATTCGCGAATTGGAGGAAATCGTCCGCCGGCTCGAAGGCGGCGAGGTCGCGCTCGAGGAATCAATCGCGATCTACGAACGGGGCGCGCTGTTGAAGCGTCACTGCGAAGCCAAACTTCGGGCGGCGACGGAGAAGGTCGAGCGCCTGGTCGTGGGCCCGGACGGCGAGGTTCGGGGAACCGAACCGGCCGAGTTCGAATAGGGACGATGCCGGTGAAGTTCGAAGAAGCGCTCGAGGCGGCGGCCGGGGCGGTCGAGGGAGAACTCGACCGGATTTTGCCCATTGTCGGCGAAGGGGCCGAGGGCGAGCTGGCCGAAGCGATGCGCTACGCCACGCTCGGCGGCGGCAAGCGGCTTCGCCCCTTCATGGTGATCGCCAGCGCCGACATCTTCAACGTGGTCAAGCGCCACGCCGTCAGGGTCGCAGCGGCGATCGAGCTGGTGCATTGCTACAGCCTGGTGCACGACGACCTGCCGTGCATGGACGACGACATCCTGCGTCGCGGACAGCCGACGGTACACGTCAAGTTTGACGAGGCGACCGCCGTGCTGGTGGGCGACGCGCTTCTCAGTCTGGCCTTCGAGGTCCTGGCCGACGAGGCGACCGCCGAGGATCCCCATGCCCGGATCGAGCTGGTACGCGGCTTGGCCGCGGCGAGCGGCGCGATCGGCATGGTGGGCGGGCAGAAGATCGACCTCTGGGCCGAGAACGAGCGGTTGGACGAGACCCAGATCATCCGCCTGCAACGGTTGAAGACCGGCGCCATGATCGCTTTCGCGGGCGAGGCGGGCGCCATACTCGCCGGCGCGGAGCCGTCGGCGCGCCAGGCATTGCGCATGTATGCGCACGATCTCGGCCTCGCCTTCCAGATCGCCGACGACATCCTGGACGTCACCGCCGATACCGAGGAACTCGGCAAGACCGCCGGCAAGGACATCGAGCAGGGCAAGGCGACCTTCGTCACCCTGCTGGGTTTGGAGGGGGCACGAGAGCGCGCGCGAATGCTTTCGACACAAGCCGTTGCGCACCTTGAAATATTCGGCGAAAGAGCAGATGCTTTGCGCGCCCTGGCCGATTTCGTGGTGGCGCGTCGATCCTGACCCGCCCCCCGCCTTCCTGGTGCATGGACAAATTTATCTGGGTGATGATGTGACCGACAGCAAGACCCCGCTTCTCGATCGGGTGAACAGCCCGAGCGACCTCCGGAAACTCAAGGAGAAGGATCTCCGCCAGCTTGCCGACGAGTTGAGGTACGAGACCATCGATGCCGTCTCGCACACTGGCGGCCACCTGGGCGCCGGGCTCGGCGTCGTCGAGCTGACGGTGGCGCTGCACCACGTCTTCGACACGCCGGACGACGTCATCATCTGGGACGTCGGCCACCAGGCCTATCCGCACAAAATCCTGACCGGCCGGCGCGACCGGATGCGCACGATCCGCGCGGGCGGCGGCCTCTCCGGCTTCACCAAACGGGCGGAGAGCGAGTACGACGCCTTCGGCGCGGCGCATAGCTCGACCTCGATTTCGTCGGGCCTCGGCTTCGCCGTGGCACGCGACCTCGCGGGCGAGGATCGCAACGTCATCTCCGTCATCGGCGACGGCGCGATGAGCGCGGGCATGGCTTACGAGGCCTTGAACAACGCGGGCTCCCGCAACACCCGCATGATCGTCATTCTCAACGACAACGACATGTCGATCGCGCCGGCGGTCGGCGCGATGAGCGCCTATCTCTCGCGGCTGATCTCCTCGCGCTCCTACCTGAAGATTCGCGATGTCGCCAAGCAGCTGGCCCGCCACATGCCGGGCAAGGTGGAGCGGACAGCGAAACGGGCGGAGGAATATGCCCGCGGCATGATCACCGGCGGCACCATGTTCGAGGAGCTGGGCTTCTTCTACGTCGGCCCGATCGACGGCCACAATATCGACCACCTTCTGCCGGTGCTGAAGAACGTCCGCGACACGCCGACCGCCGGTCCGGTGCTGATCCACGTGGTGACCCGCAAGGGCGCCGGCTACATCCCGGCGGAAGAAGCGACGGAAAAGTATCACGGCGTCTCCCGCTTCGACGTCATCACCGGCGCTCAGGCCAAGTCGACGCCCAACGCGCCCGCCTACACCAAGGTCTTCGCCCAGGCGTTGATGCGCGAGGCGGAGAAGGACGACAAGATCTGCGCCATCACCGCGGCCATGCCGTCGGGTACCGGCCTCAACCTCTTCGAACAACAGTTTCCCGAGCGCAGCTTCGACGTCGGCATCGCCGAGCAGCACGGCGTCACCTTCGCCGCCGGCCTGGCGGCGGCCGGCTACAAGCCCTTCGCGGCGATCTATTCGACCTTCCTGCAGCGCGGCTACGACCAGATCGTCCACGACGTGGCGATCCAGGGCCTGCCGGTCCGCTTCGCCATCGACCGCGCCGGCCTGGTCGGCGCCGACGGGCCGACGCACGCCGGTGCCTTCGACATCACCTACCTCGCGACGCTCCCGGGCTTCGTGGTGATGGCGGCGGCGGACGAGGCGGAACTGGCGCGCATGGTCGCGACCGCCGTCGCGATCGACGACGGGCCCTCCGCCTTCCGCTATCCACGCGGCGAGGGCATAGGCATCGAGATCCCGGAGAACCCGGAGCCGCTGGAAATCGGCAAGGGACGGGTGCTGCGCGAAGGCACGACCGTCGCGATCCTCTCCTTCGGCGCCCGGCTGGAAGAGGTGAACATCGCCGCCGACGAGCTGGCGGCAAAGGGCCTCTCCACCACCGTGGCCGACGCCCGATTCTGCAAGCCGCTCGACGAGGAGCTGGTGCGCCGCCTGGCGACGACGCACGAGGTCTTGATCACCATCGAGGAAGGTTCCATCGGCGGCTTCGCCGCGCACGTCTTCCAGTACCTTTCCCGCGCCGGCCTGCTGGAGAACGGCCTCAAGGTCCGGCCGATGTATCTGCCCGACATCTTCATCGATCACGACAAGCCGGAGAAGATGTACGACGTGGCCGGTCTCAACGCGCCGCACATCGTCGAGACGGCGGTCGCGGCCTTGGGTGGCGCCCAGGCGGCGGAGGCGCCGCGCCGCGCCTGAGCGAGCGATGGCCGGCGGCGGCCGGGCGGGCAAGCGGCGCCTCGACGAGGTCCTGGTCGCGCGCGGGCTGGCGGAGAATCGCTCTCGCGCCCAATCCCTGATCATGGCTGGCCTCGTCTTCTCGGTAGATCGGCGCCTGGAGAAGGCCGGCCAGCAAGTCGCCGGCGATGTCCCCCTCGAAGTGCGCGGGCGCGAGCATCCATGGGTCGGCCGGGGCGGCATGAAGCTCGCCCACGCCTTCGAGTGCTTCGAGATCACGGCCAATGGCCGGGTGGCGATCGACGTCGGCGCCTCGACCGGGGGCTTCACCGACGTGCTGCTCGCCAAGGGCGCGGTCCGGGTGCATGCGGTCGACGTCGGCCATGGCCAGCTCGCCTGGAAACTTCGGAGTGACGAACGCGTCGTCGTGCGCGAGCGGACCAACGCCCGGCATTTGACGCGCGAAATGATCGGCGAGGCGGTCGACATCGTTGTCTGCGACGCGAGCTTCATCGGGTTGCCTACCGTGTTGCCGGCCGCCCTGGCGCTCACCCGCCCCGGCGCCTGGGCGGTCGCGCTGATCAAACCCCAGTTCGAGGTCGGCCGCGATTCCGTCGGTAAGGGCGGCGTCGTGCGTGATCCGGCGCTGCACGAGGAAGTCCAGACGACCATCCGAGACTGGTTCAATGCGCGCCCCGGTTGGCGGGTCGCGGGTCTGACGGCGAGCCCCATCCTCGGATCCGAGGGCAATCGCGAATTCCTGATCCACGCCCGGCGCGACGATGAATGAAGTCGAAATCGAGATCGGCGAGGTCGGGGCCCGGGGCGACGGCATCGGTGTCCACGAAGGGGTGCGAGTCTTCGTCGATGGCGCGCTTCCGGGCGAACGGCACCGGGTTCGCCTGGAGCCACCCGGCCGCCGGGGACGGCGCGGCCATGGCCTCGAACGATTGGCGACCTCGCCGGACCGCCAAACGCCTCCCTGCCCGCACTATGTAAGCTGCGGCGGCTGCGTGCTGCAGCACTGGCGCGGGGATGCCTACGGGGCCTGGAAACGCGACCGGGTGGTCCGGGCGCTGGCCCGAGTCGGCCTCGAGGACGTGCCGGTCGCGGCCCTTCGGTCCGTGCCGCCGGCGAGCCGTCGGCGAGCCCGTTTCGGCGCCCGGCGCACGAAGGACGGGATCGTCGTCGGCTTCCATGCGCGGCGTGGCACGCACCTGACGGCAATCCGGGAGTGCGCGGTGCTTCGCCCCGAACTCGCCCGCCTGCCGGCATTGCTGGCTTCCCTGCTCGACGGCTTCCTCGCCACCCGCCGGGAGATCGAGGTCGCGGCGACACTCGGAGAAACCGGTGTAGATCTCTGGATCCGAAGCGATACCCCGCTTCACCCGGACGATCTCTCGCGCCTGGCGGACTTCGCCGAGGCGGCGGACCTCGCCCGCCTCTCCTGGGGTAGCGCCACGCCCGAAACCCTGGTCGAGCGGCGCCGGCCGCTGGTGCGCTTCGCCGCGTTTGAGGCGTGCCCACCGGCGGGCGCCTTTCTGCAGGCGACGGAATCCTCCGCCGCCCAGATGATCGAGCTTACCCGCGAGGCGGTGGGCGCGGCCGCCCATGTCGCCGATCTTTTCTCCGGCATCGGCATGCTGAGCCTGCCGCTCGCCCGGCGGGCGCGGGTGACGGCGATAGACCGGGAACGAGCCATGCTGGAGGCGTTGGAGGCGGCCGCCCGGGCCCAGGGCTGCTCCGAGCGCGTATCGGTCCGCACTCACGATCTGATGCGCCACCCGCTCGTCGCCGCCGAGCTGGCGGACTTCGACGCGGTCGTCATCGATCCGCCCCGCGCCGGCGCCTGGGCGCAGGCGGCGGCGCTCGCCGCATCGACGGTGCCGACAGTGCTCTCGCTCTCCTGCAATCCCACGACCTTCGCCCGCGACGCCCGCCTGCTTGTTGACGGTGGATATCGAATCGCGACGGTGACGCCGATCGACCAGTTCCTGTGGTCGGCCCATGTCGAGCTGGTGGCCGCCTTCCGGCGGCCGTGATTCAGTCCGAGTCGAAGACGGCCGGCCCGTTCTCGGGCAGGGCCAGAATGCCGCGTGCCGCGCCGCAATCGGCATCGATCTGGGCCTTGAGTGCTTCGAGGCCGTCGAACTTTCGCTCCGGCCGGATATGCTCGACGAAGGCGACGCGGACCCGCCGACCGTAGAGATCGCCGGAATAGTCGAGGATATGGACTTCCAGCACGACGCCGGTTCCGTCGAAAGTCGGCCGTCGCCCAAGATTGGCGGCGCCCGGACGCCATGTCTCGCCGCCCTCCTTGCCCACAATCGAGACGTGTACCGCATAGACGCCCAACGAGGGCTTCAGGGCATCGGCGTCGAGATGCAGGTTCAGGGTCGGAAAGCCGAGCGTGCGGCCCCGCTGGTCACCGCCCCTGACCCGGCCTTCGACCTCCCACCAATTGCCCATGAGTTCGGCGGCCCGACGGACCCGGCCGCTCTCGAGATTGACGCGCACGATGGTCGACGAACACACGTCGTCACCGTGGGTCACCGGCTCCAGTACGGTCACGCCGAAACCGTACGTCTCCCCCGCCCGCTGCAGAAATTCGACATCACCGCCGCGCTGGCGACCGAAAACGAAATCGTAGCCGACGACGACATGGCGCACCCCCAGCCCGTCGACCATGACGTCGCGGACGAAATCCTCGGCGGCCCTGCCATAGAGCGCTTGGTTGAAGCGTAGGCAAAAAAGCGCTTCGACGCCGGCGGCGCGAAGGCGGCGGACGCGACTGCGGAACGGCGTCAGGCGAAAGGGCGGTGTGTCGGGATTGAAGACCCGCCGGGGGTGCGGCTCGAACGTGAGCGCGACGAAGGGGCACCCCTGCCGCTCCGCCTCCGACCGGCAGGCCGCCAGCAGGGCCTGATGGCCACGGTGGACGCCATCGAAGTTGCCGATCGCGACCGCGGCACCCTGGAGAGCTTCGGGTACATCGCCAAAGTCACGCAACAAAAGCATGGCGCCGCCCGCCGTCAGTCGCTTTCCCGCGAAGGCACCAGCAACAGCGCCTCGCCCGTCACGACCTGCTGGCCCTTGACCACGCATTCCGTCTTCAAGCGACAGCGCCGCCGGGCTCGGTTGATTTCGGTCACCACGGCCCGGGCGGTGACGGTGTCGCCCGCGCGCACGGGTGCCGTAAAGCGGATATCCTGGCTCATATAGATCGCGCCCGGGCCCGGCAGCTTGGTGCCGACCACGGTCGAGATCAGGCTGGCCGTCAGCATGCCGTGAGCGATACAGCCGCCGAATTGCGAGCGCTCGCCGAACTCCCGGTTCAGGTGCGGCGGGTTGAAGTCGCCCGAGATCCCGGCGAAGAGCACGATGTCCGCCTCGGTCACGGTCCGGGCGTACAGGGCCGACATGCCCGGCTCCAGGTCCTCGATGTAGTGGCCGTGAATTTCTTCGTAGGCATCGATCGGGGCTTCCACCGCCGCTCTGGCTCGGGACATGTACGGCTTCCTCTATCTCGGGCGGGGGGCGGAGCGTGTCCACCTGATGTTGCGGCGCAATATAGGCCTGGCGATCCGGCCCCGCAACCGAAGCGGCTTCGCGACAAATTCGTGAATAGCGTGGATTTAACTGTTTCTTAGTCGACGACGCCAATAATCCCAGCGTCACATTCAAGAGGGATGCGGCCCAAAGGAACGGCGGCATCGACGCCATCAACAGCAACGTAACGAAACAAGAGGAACCGGAAACATGGCGGTGGACCTCAACATGCAGATCCTGATCGTCGACGACTACAAGACGATGCTCAGGATCGTACGAAATCTTCTGAAGCAACTGGGCTTCGACAACGTCGACGAAGCGGCCGATGGCTCGGAAGCACTCTCCAAGCTGCGCGGCCGGCCCTATGGCCTGGTGATTTCCGACTGGAACATGGAGCCGATGACCGGCTACCAGTTACTGAAGGAGGTTCGCTCCGACACCAAGCTGGCCGAGACGCCCTTTATCATGGTGACGGCGGAATCGAAGACCGAGTGTAGCGCACCCGGTTCCTTGGACACAAGTTTGTCTCACGCGGCGGGCCTGATTGAGATCGCGGCGTGCCACGCCTGACGAGCTTGAGCGGGGCTCAGGTAGCCGTTCTTTTCGACGATCCACTGGGCATTGTAGAGTTCGACGAAGTCGCGGACGGCGTCCCGCAGCTCCGCGATGTTGCGGTAGATGCGACCATGGATGATCTGTTCCTTCAGCGTGCGATTGAACCGCTCGGCGACGCCGTTGGTCTGGGGCTCGGCGACGAAGGCGTAGGACGGCTGGATGCCCCAGAACTTGATCTGGTTGGTGAAGTGGTCCGACAGATACTGGGAGCCGTGATCCATCCGCAAGGCCAGCCCCCGAGCCGCGCCGGCCGCGGTCGAGCCATACAGCCCGGCAAGCCCCATGGAGATCGGCTGTGAGTCGGACCCGATTTCCTTGGACACAGAATTGGCTTAATCGAAGTGTCTTAATCGAAGTGTCCAAGGAGGACCGGAACATGGCCGATAATTTTGAGAAGAAAGTTGCTGTTGATGGGCCTGTGGTAAATGCGGGCGAGCTTGGCTCGTCCACGTTTTCCCCAGGCCAGGCTTTGCCGGCAGGCCCGCTGGGACTTGGCCAGCGATGGACGGTGGCGCGCAAGCGTGAGGTCGTTCCGCGGCTTTTGCGTGACGAGCCGGTGCAACTTCTGTCGCGCCAGTTGGGCGTAGAGATCTTCCGGCTCGAGCAGTGGCGTGAGAAAGCGATCGGCGGGATCGACGCCTCGCTCAAGCGACGCAAGGGCGATCCGGTGCAGGCGGAACTGGATAGCGCCATGAAGCGGATCGGAGAGTTGACCATGCAGGTGGAACTGCTGGAGGCCAAGACGGAGACCTTCGGCCCTTTGGGGCGGCGGAGGTCGCGGCGATGAGTGCCGCCACCTCGCCCGGCACGGGTCTGGCCTACGGCCTGCGGCGGGTCTGCGCCGCCTGGGGCATGGCCCGCTCCTCGTTCTACGCCATGACCTCCGGCCAGCACGCCGAGCAGCCGCCGGCAAAGCGTCGGGGACCGAAGCCCGCGATCTCGGACCAGGCGCTGCTGGTGGCGATCGAAGCCGACCTGGAGGCATCGCCCTGGGAGGGCGAGGGCTACCGCAAGGTCTGGGCTCGGCTTCGGGTCTGTCGCGACATCCGGGTTGCCCGCAAGCGGGTGCTCCGCCTGATGCGCGAGAACAATCTGCTCTCGCCCCATCGCTGCCGCCGCCGTGGCGGCAATCCCCATGACGGTGAGATCATCACTCATGCCCCGAACCTCATGTGGGGCACCGATGGCGTTCGGGTGTTCACGGTGGACGACGGCTGGGGCTGGATCTTCACCGCCGTCGAGCATTGGAACGCCGAGTGTGTCGGCTGGCATGTCTGCAAGCGCGGCGACCGCTTCGCCGCCCTGCAGCCGATCTCCATGGGGCTTGCCGGGCTGTATGGCTCGACCGCGGCCGGCGCGGCTCGGGGGCTGGCCTTGCGGATGGATCACGGCTCCCAGTATCTGTCGGACCACTTCACCAACCAGATCAAGTTCTGGGGCATCCAGCCGTCCTACGCCTTCGTCGCCGAGCCCCAGACCAACGGCGTCGCCGAGCGGTTCAATCGCACGCTGAAGGAACAGATCATCCATGGTCGCATCTACCGCAACATCGCGGAGCTGCGGGACGCCGTCCGCGACTTCGTCGAACTCTACAATGCCCAGTGGATCGTCGAAAAGAACGGCTACCTGAGCCCCGCTCAAGCTCGCCAGGCGTGGCACGCCGCGATCTCAATCAGGCCCGCCGCGTGAGACAAACTTGTGTCCAAGGAACCGGGTGCGCTACACCATGGAGATCGGCTGCAGGGCGGCGAAGCGGTCGCCGCGCTTGCAGACATGCCAGCCGACACACTCGGCGTTCCAATGCTCGACGGCGGTGAAGATCCAGCCCCAGCCGTCGTCCACCGTGAACACCCGAACGCCATCGGTGCCCCACATGAGGTTCGGGGCATGAGTGATGATCTCACCGTCATGGGGATTGCCGCCACGGCGGCGGCAGCGATGGGGCGAGAGCAGATTGTTCTCGCGCATCAGGCGGAGCACCCGCTTGCGGGCAACCCGGATGTCGCGACAGACCCGAAGCCGAGCCCAGACCTTGCGGTAGCCCTCGCCCTCCCAGGGCGATGCCTCCAGGTCGGCTTCGATCGCCACCAGCAGCGCCTGGTCCGAGATCGCGGGCTTCGGTCCCCGACGCTTTGCCGGCGGCTGCTCGGCGTGCTGGCCGGAGGTCATGGCGTAGAACGAGGAGCGGGCCATGCCCCAGGCGGCGCAGACCCGCCGCAGGCCGTAGGCCAGACCCGTGCCGGGCGAGGTGGCGGCACTCATCGCCGCGACCTCCGCCGCCCCAAAGGGCCGAAGGTCTCCGTCTTGGCCTCCAGCAGTTCCACCTGCATGGTCAACTCTCCGATCCGCTTCATGGCGCTATCCAGTTCCGCCTGCACCGGATCGCCCTTGCGTTGCTTGAGCGAGGCGTCGATCCCGCCGATCGCTTTCTCACGCCACTGCTCGAGCCGGAAGATCTCTACGCCCAACTGGCGCGACAGAAGTTGCACCGGCTCGTCACGCAAAAGCCGCGGAACGACCTCACGCTTGCGCGCCACCGTCCATCGCTGGCCAAGTCCCAGCGGGCCTGCCGGCAAAGCCTGGCCTGGGGAAAACGTGGACGAGCCAAGCTCGCCCGCATTTACCACAGGCCCATCAACAGCAACTTTCTTCTCAAAATTATCGGCCATGTTCCGGTCCTCCTTGGACACTTCGATTAAGCCAATTCTGTGTCCAAGGAAATCGGGTCCGACTCAAATCGAAGACCGAGAACGTCATCGCCGCGAAGAAGGCGGGCGTGAACAACTACATCGTCAAGCCGTTCAATGCCGCGACATTGAAGACCAAGATGTGCTCCGTCATCGGTGACTTCTGAGATTGGGATGCCGATCATGTCCCTGTTGCGGCGTTCCGATCTCGATACATCGCAGATCAGCGAAAACATCGAGCAACTGGTCGACCATTTTCGAGCCAACCGTACCCGGGAAGTGAGTCTCGGCGACGTGGCGGCGGTCACGGAAGTGCTGATCAGCATGATGGAGCGCTACTTCGGCTCGATCAACACGGCGGTCTGCCGCGAATTCCGCGCCATCATCGAGCATATCGGGCAGGCCCGTAAGGAGATCTCCCAGCTCAGAGTCCGACTCGAAATGAATCGAGTGTTTTCAGGCTCTTGCGAGACGGCGCGTGAGGAGTTGGATGCTGGCGAGGAAGATCCAGGCCTCGGCGGTCTCGATGGCCGTCTCGAAGTCCTTGGCCAGCCGCCGGTTTCGATTGAGCCAGGCGAGCGTGCGCTCGACGACCCATCGGCGGGGCAGGAGTTGGAAGCCCTTCACGCCCGCGGGACGGTTGACGATCTCCAGCGACCAGCGGCCGATCCGCTTCAGTGCGCCCTCGAGCTTGGGCCCGGCATAGGCGCCGTCGGCGAAGACGTGGCGCAGGCGGGGAAAGTGGCGGGGGATGGCGGCGAACACCGCCGGCGCGCCGTCGCGGTCCTGGATCTCGGCGCCGTGGACCACGACCGCGACCAGCAGGCCGCCGGTGTCGGTGAGGATGTGACGCTTGCGGCCCTTGACTTTCTTTCCGGCGTCGAAGCCCCGGATACCGCCGCTTTCCGTGGTTTTTACGCTCTGACTGTCGATGATACCGGCCGACGGGCCGGCCGCGCGGCCCTCGGCCTCGCGCGCCGCGACCAGCAGTTGCCGGTTGACCTCGGACCAGGTGCCGTCGTCCCGCCAGAGATAAAAGTAGCGCTGCACCGTCGAGCGTGGCGGGAAGTCCCGGGGCAGCATGCGCCATGGACAGCCGCTACGCAGTAGGTAGAGGATCGCGTTCACCACCTCGCGCAATGCCGTCGTCCGAGGCCGTCCCAGCGCTTTGGCGCGAGGCAGCAACGGCTCCAGCACCTTCCATTCTCCATCCGTCAGGTCGCTTGCGTAGCGCAGCAGGTCGCGTTCATACTTCGGGCGAGTGATTTTGGTCCACATGTTGTGTCTCCCTGGTTGCTAAATACAAACAGTGAATCACAACTGACTGAAATCACTCAACTCTTTTCGGGCCAGACACTCAGACCGAACGAACTGAAAGGCGAGAGGATCCCCGAGGCTGGCCGCGAACTGGAGGCGATTGTCCAGGCCACCGAGGCGGCCACCGGCACCATCATGGACGCGGCCGAGGAAATCATGGGGGCGGACACCGCGACGCCCGGAGGCAGCCAGGCCGTGAACGATGCCTGCATGCGGATATTCGAGGCCTGCTCCTTTCAGGACATCACGGGTCAGCGGATCTCCAAAGTCGTCTCAACCTTTACCTTCATCGAGGAACGGCTCGGCCTGCTGGAACACACATGGGGACCGGAGATCGCCGACGCGGCGGCCGCGCCGGAGCCCGAGGACGAGGATTCGGCGCTGATGAACGGCCCCGCCCTGCAAGGCGAGGGGAACGATCAGGACGCCGTCGACAACTTCTTCGGCGAGGCGGTGTGCGTCGAGGATTCGAACGCCACGTCGGAGGCGCCCGTGCCCGAGCCGCCGGTGAAAAATCCCGAGCCGCCGGTGAAAAAGCCCGAGCCGCCGGTGAAAAAGCCCGAGCCTGAACCCAAGGCAACGCCCGCCGTCCCGGCCACGACGGCGAGCCAAGCCGAAATCGACCCGCTTTTCGATTGAGCCGACTTGCGTCGCGTCTGCCGCGTCGGCAGTGTCGGGACGATGAAAGCCCTCGCGACCTGTTCAGCGCATGCGCTAGGCCACGTTCGCTACCTACTCAGCGATATCGACGATACTCTGACCGACGATGGCCGCGTCGGCGCCACGACCTATTCGGCGATACATCGTCTGGCGGCGGCCGGCATCGCCGTCGTGCCGGTGACGGGCCGGCCGGCGGGCTGGTGCGACGCGATCGCCCGGATGTGGCCCGTCGCCGCCGTCGTCGGCGAGAACGGCGCCTGCCACTACCGTCTCGATTCCACCACCGGCAGGATGATGCGCCACCACCTCGTAGCGGCCGAGCTCCGCGCCGCATACCGACGCCGCTACGAGAGCCTGGCGCGGACGATCCTGGAGGCCGTCCGCGGTGCCCTGGTCGCCGCCGACCAGCCCTATCGTATCGCCGACTTGGCGATCGATGTCGCTGAAGACGTGCCGCGTCTCGACGGCGTGTCGATCCGGCGGATCGTCGGTGTCTTCGTCGCCGCCGGCGCCAGCGCCAAGGTGAGTTCGATTCACGTCAACGGTTGGTACGGCGAACACGACAAGTTGACAACCAGCATGCATTTGTTGGAAACCGCGTTCGGTTTGCGGTCAGGGGATATCGATGGTTGTGTTGCCTTCATCGGCGATTCTCCGGACGACGCTCCGATGTTCGCGCGCTTTCCGTTGAGTTTCGGGGTCGCGAACGTGCGCGAATACACCCCCCCGGTCGCGCCGCCGCCCGCCTTCGCCACGTCGGCCCCGCGTGGCGCGGATTTCGTTGATCTGGCCGAGGCGTTGCTTGGCGCACGACCCCGATGATCGCGCCGCTTCTTGTCTCGCGTCCGCGATGGGGCAAGGTTGATGCTGGCCGGCGCTGGTGAGGGAGAGGGAGAGGGAACAATGTCGGAGATTCTGCTGGATTCTTCCGAGGATGCGACGCCCGTTTGGCCCGTCTCGTCCGAAGGGCGCGACGCCTGGTCCGAGACGCGGCCCGAGGCGGAGCGCACGTGGCTTCAAGCGACCGAATTCAAGGCCGAGGCGGGCGAAATCGGCTTGGTTCCCGCCGCCGACGGCACGCTCGCCGGTGTCGCCCTCGGTCTCGGAACGGTACCGGATCTCTGGACCTTCGGCGGGCTGGCGGTGGGCCTGCCGGCGGGCGCCTATCGCCTGAGCGGTCTGGACGACGAACTGGCGGAACCCGCCGCCATCGGCTGGCTGCTCGGCGCCTATGTCTTCACACGCTATAAGGATCTGAACGGCGCGGTCGCGCGACTAGTCCGGCCAGGAGCGGTCGACGGCGCCCGCGTCGGCGCGATCGCCAAGGCGGTCGGGCTGGTCCGGGATCTTATCAATACGCCGGCGGAAGACATGGGCCCGGAAGAGCTGGCCACCGCCGCCACGGAACTCGCCTCCGGTCATGGGGCGGAGACATCGGTTATCGTCGGCGAGGAGCTGTTGGCCGCGAACTTCCCCGCGATCCATGCCGTTGGCCGCGCGGCCACCCGCGCGCCCCGGCTGATCGATTTCCGTTGGGGTGCGGAAGACCACCCCAAGGTGACACTGGTCGGCAAGGGGGTCTGCTTCGATACCGGCGGCCTCGACCTCAAACCGTCGAGCGCCATGCTGCGGATGAAGAAGGACATGGGCGGGTCCGCCAACGTCCTGGGCCTTGCCTCCCTGATCATGGATGCCGGCCTGCCGGTGCGCCTCCGGGTGCTGATCCCGGCCGTGGAAAACGCGGTCGCCGGCAACGCCTTGCGGCCGGGCGACGTGATCCAGACCCGCAAGGGCCTCTCGGTCGAGGTCGGCAACACGGACGCGGAGGGACGAATCATCCTTTGCGATGCCCTGGCGCTCGCCGACGAGGAGGCGCCGGACCTGATGATCGACATGGCGACTCTCACCGGCGCGGCGCGCGTGGCCCTTGGTCCCGACCTGCCAGCGATGTTCACCGACGACGACGACCTCGCCCTGGCGGCGCTTCGCCACGCGCGGCGGAAGTCGGATCCGCTTTGGCGCCTGCCGCTCCACGAGCCCTACCGGGAGGGGCTGGAGAGCCCGGTCGCCGATCTCAACAATGTCAGCGACGGTCCGATGGCGGGCGCGGTGACGGCCGCCCTGTATTTGAAGTCCTTCGTCGAGCGCGCCACCTCTTGGATGCATCTCGACATGTATGCCTGGAACGATCGTCTTCGTCCGGGCCGTCCGCGCGGCGGGGAAGCGCAGACCATCCGCGCGCTGTTCGACGTCATCGAGGAGCGCCACGGCGATTGATTCGATAAGAGGCTCCGCTTGCATTATCAACGAGGATCTGAATATATAAGACTCGAATATAGATCGAGGAGCGACTGTTTTGCCGCAACGCGAGACTTTGCTCGGCCAATGGCAACGGGTGCTGAAATCGACCCTGGCGGGACCGGGACCGGACCTGACGTCGCGCCAGCTGGCCCTCATGCTCACTGTCTATCTGGACCCGCCGCCCCACACCGTGCGCGGCTTGGCGCGCAGCCTCGGCATCTCAAAGCCCGCGGTAGTACGTGCTATCGATACGCTTTCCCGGTTAGACTTCGCCCGACGCCGGCGCGACGAGGCGGATCGACGCAGTGTATTCGTGAATCGCACCGTCAAGGGCGCCGTCTTTTTGAGTGAACTCGCCGAGGAGATCGGCCGGGCGCGAGAGGCAGACGGTGACTGATTCCTTCGATCCCAGGGTAACGCCGGTCCGCGACGATCTGGTCGCGACCCACTTGCGCGACCGCTATCCCCGCGCGCACCAGGCATCGGGCCAACTGCGACGCGCGACTGTCTCGCGCGCGACCCTCTCCTTCGGCCCCGACGCCGCCGCGCGCCGCGAGAGTGAGCTGCTGTTCGGCGAGGGTTTCACCGTTTTCGACGAGCGCGACGGCTGGGCCTGGGGCCAGGCGGCGCGCGACCATTACGTCGGCTGGCTGCCATCCGACATGCTCGGCCCGGACCTTGGCGCGCCGACTCACGAAGTGGTGGTGCCCGCGACCTATCTCTATCCCGAAGCCGACCTGAAATCGCCCGCGCCCGTCCGCCTGTCGCTCGCCAGTCTGGTGGTCGCGACGGGCCGACGGGAAGACAACTTCCTCGAGGCCGCCGGCGGCGGCTGGATCCATGTCAACCACGTGGCGCCACGCGAGGTGGTCGAGTCCGACTATGTCTCGACCGGCCTCTCGCTCGTGGGCGTGCCCTACCTCTGGGGCGGGCGCAGCTCGGACGGCATGGACTGCTCCGGCTTCATACAAGTCGTGCTGCAAAGCGCGGGTCTAATGCCGCCCCGCGACAGCGATCAGCAGGAGGCGGTCGTCGGCACCCCATTCGACAACGACGACGACTTGGGGAAATTGCGCCGGGGCGACATTCTGTTCTTCCAAGGCCATGTCGGCATCGTGCTCGACGGTTGGCGTTTCCTCCACGCCAGCGCCAGTAACATGACCGTTTCCATCCAACGCCTCAGCAATGTGGTCGACCATGCCAAGGAGGCCGGCACGCCCCCCCGCGCGGTCCGGCGGATCTGGCCGGAGCACGAACGCCGCACCAGATCGCACCGCTGAGGCCCCCACACCCGATCAATACCCCCTTTCGAGGTCGAGAACGCCGTTCATCGGCTCCCCCGCGATATGGGCGCGGATTTTGCGGGCGATCGCCTTGGCACAGGACCGCGGCACCAGTTCGCCCGCGACATGGGGCGTCATCACCACCTTGGGATGGCGCCAATAGGCGTGATCGGGCTCCGGCGGCTCGCGATTGAAGACGTCGAGGAAGGCGCCCCGGAGGTGGCCCGAATCCAAGGCCGCCAGCAGATCCTCGTCGACCACGTGGCCGCCCCGTCCGAGATTGACCACCACCGCGTCCCGGGGAAGAGCCGACAGGGTTTTCGTGTTGATAACGCCGCGCGTCGCATCGGTGAGCGGCAGCACGCAGACAAGATAACGGCAGCGCGGCAGCATCTCCGCCAGGCCGTCGGCCCCATGATGACAGGTGATGGCGTCGACCTCCCGGGGCGTCCGGCTCCAGCCGTGGACCTGAAAGCCGAGCACGCGGAACTTCTCCGCCACGTCCAGGCCGATGGCGCCCAGGCCCAGCACGCCGACATGCGTTTCCGGCGTATAGATTGGCCAGCGTCGGTCCCAGATCGCTTGTTGCTGCTCCGCCATGTATTCCGGCATGAAACGGTGGTAGTGCAGGACGCCGAGGATTGCCCACTCGCTCATCATGTCGCGAAGATTGTCGTCCAGCATGCGGACGATCGGCACATGGTGGGGCCGCTCGGGGTCCTCCAGGATGTGGTCCACGCCGGCGGCGATGGAAAACGTCACCCGCAGGTTCTCGAAGCTCGCCAGCATGCCGGCCGGCGGTTTCCAGACCAACGCGTAGTCGATCTCCGAACGGTCGCCATGGTCGGGCGTGACACGGATCTCGACTTCCGGCAACTGACGTTGCAATTCCGCCACCCAGAGTTCGACCGGATCGTCGGGAGAGTGAAACAGCAACACCGTCATGAGCTCATGCCTCTCCGAGCAGCGTCTCGCGGAAGCGGATCTTGTTGGCGACCGCGTCGAGCGAGCGGCGGAACTTGGGCGGCTCCGCCGTGGAGACGCGGAGCAGGACGAAGGAGACTCCGTTCGATTCCCGAAGCACGCGGGAGGCTTCGTCCATCTCGCTCTCCTCGCTGACCGCGCGCACGGTGCCGATGCCGGCGCCCGTGGCCATGGTGGCGAGGTCGGTGCCCAGCGTGGTGTGACTCAATTGGTAGCCGGTCTCGCCGTAGTGGCCGTTGTCGACGCAAACGATCGAAAGGTTGGCCGGATTTCGCACCGCCGCCGTCGCCAGCGAGCCGACGTTCATCAACAGCTCGCCATCGCCGGTGACGACGAGGAACTTCTTCTTCGGCTGCGCCAGCGCGAGACCCAGGCCCATGGCCACGGCGGCGCCCATGGCGCCCGCCATATAGAAGCAGTTGGGATTGCCGCGCGCGATGTTGGCGACGTGCTTCGCCGGGCCCGCGAGCCCGGTGACGACGATGAAATCGTCAAGATCGCCCAGCAGCCGTGGCACCGCCTCGCCGCGATCCATGGTGCCGACGTCGTGTTCCTTGCTCATCTCGCGACTCCTCAAAACGCCTTGGCGCCGATCAGGCGCTGCGAGAGCAGCACCATCGCCGCCTGGTCCGACTTGTAGGCCATGGTCGTGGCCGCCGTCATGCAGGGGATGACGTCCGCCGGCGTCTCCGCCTTCAGGCAGATGATGCCGCAGGCCTCCAGCACCGGCTGGGTTGCCTGGCCCATCGCCATCTGCCAGGGGTTGCCTTCGCCGAACTCGCCCCGCATCGAAACGATGCCGAGGAAGGGGAAACGGCCGATCTGGGTCAGCGAGAACATGTTGACGCAGTTGCCGACGCCGCTCGACTGAACCAGCAGGACCGAGCGCCGGCCGCCCAGGTGCGCGCCGGCGGAGAGCGCCACACCTTCCTCCTCGGTGGTGAGCGCGATCGATTCCATGTCTGGATCCGCCATCGAGCGGGCGATCAAAACCTTGTGGCCGGCATCCGGCACATAGGAGAAGATCGTGATCTCGTTGGCCTTTAGAAAATCGTAGAGTTCGTGGGCCCAGGCGGGCCCGTCGTCACTTGACGTCATCTTCCGTCTCACCCCGTTATTGGCGCGGCGGAGGTTAACAGCCGCCGCTCGTGCCCGCCAGCCCGACGCTCTCCTAGTCGATGCAATAGGGAACAGATTGTGACCTGTTGTGTTCCGATCGAGGACGAACGGCTCAGAAGCTCGGACTGAGGCGGAGTTGAGGGCGACGACGGCCGCCAGTGGCATGAGCCGGGCAATCGTTTTGGTCAGCGCTTCCGCCGTCTCGGCGGGGCCACGCCCTCCAGTTCGCCCTGTCGCCAGGCGGCGATGAAGCCGGCGCAGAATTCGTCGCGGCCCATCAGCACGTCCTCGGCCAGCTCGTAGGTGTGGGAGGAGAGGTCAATTCCCGGCAGGGCATCGATTTGCGTCGCCACCGGATCGACGATGCCGCTGTCGGCGCCGGCCGCAATCGCCATGATCAGGAACATGTTGTTGATGATCTTGCGCGCCGGGATACCGAAGGAGACGTTGCTCATGCCGCCGGTGATGTGGAGGTCCGGGCCGTAATCGGCGCGGAGGCGCCGGATCGCCTCCAAGGAGTGATCACCGAAGGCGCCGTCGACCGAGATCGGGAAGATCAGCGGGTCGACGTGGAGATCGGAGAGCTCGAAGCCCCGGCTCCGGGCCGCCTCGATCATGACGCCGGCGTTCTCCAACCGGCCGTGCGTCCCCTCCGGCATGCCCTTCTCGCCCGCCGCCGTCACGACGACGGAGGCACCATGCTCGCGCGCGAGGTCCAGCGCCCCCAACCGCTCTCGGCTGGCGGAGTTCAACAGCGGCGCGGCACGGCTCCGCTCGCAGGCCTCGAGGCCGGTTTCCAGCACCTCGACATTGGAGGAATCGATCGCCAGCGGCAGCGCCGTCATGCCCTCGACCGCGCCCACCAGCCAGACCATCGCCGCCTTCTGTTCCTCCAGCTTGATCGAGATCTCGTCGACGTTGAGATCGAGGTAGCCCGCCCCCGCCACCTCCTGCAAGGCCACCAGGCGGGCGATATAGTCGAGGCCGTCCGCCTCGCCGCGCATCGCCGCCTCGACGGCGATCTTCACGTGCTTGACCCGGCCTTCGGAGAAATCCTGCGTGTCGTGATAGCGCGCGGGGATCGGCAGGAAGCGGCCCTCGGGCGCCGTCGCGTCGAACAGGATCGCCTGGCCATCGCCCTTCTCCGCGATTCTGGGACCCTTGCGCATCAACACCCGCGTGGTGTGCACGTTTTCGCCGATGATGATGAAGTCGGCCACCTTTCGGGCGTCCATCGCCATGTCTTCCCTTCCCGCCGTCATCGCGAAGCGCGAAGCGCCGTGGCGATCCAGAGCCACCTGCGACGTGTCCGATGCAGTCGCGCGACATCAACGCCCACTGGATTGCCACGCTCGCTTCGCTCGCAATGACGGTGGGCGGCGCCATTGCTAGCCGTTCGCGCCGCCCTCGTCCAGCACGCTCGGCATCGGCTTGAATTGGCAGCCGTCGACGAAGATCTCGAAGAAATCTTCCGTGGTCTCGAGCTCGATGTGCTCGATATCGCGCACCATCTCCTCCAGCCGCCGCCGCTTGCTGGCCGACAGCAGGACCTCGCGGGCGCCCTGGAGGGCGGCGTTGCCGATCCGCTCGACCCGATCCGCCCTCACCGGGGCCAGCAGGCCGATGCGGATGGCGTTCCCGACGTCGAGATAGTTGGCGAAGCCGCCGGCGAGATAGACCCGCTCCAGCTCGCCCGGATCGATGCCGAGGGAGCGCAGCAGGATGAACTGGCCGCAGTAGTTTGCCGCCTTGGCCTGGCCGAGATTACCGATGTCCTGCTTCGAGAAGGTGATTCCTTCGTCGGCGAAGAGGGTAATTTCGCGCTTCTTGCGGTCGGCGGTGAAGACGCCCTTCTCGGTCATCAGGTCGGCCCGCCTGAGTTCCGCCAGCAGGTCGACCAGGGCCGAACCGCAAAGCCCCACGGGCGCGGCCTCGCCGATCACCCGCGCGCTCTCGACCTCGCCCTCGCAATCCAGGCCGATACGCTCGACCGCGCCCTTCGCCGCCGGCATGCCGTAGGTGACGAGGCCGCCCTCGAAGGCGGGTCCGGCCGGACAGGAGGCGGCGATCAGCCGGCCGCCACGGCCGATCACCACCTCGGTGTTGGTGCCGATGTCGATCAGCATCCGCGCCCGGCCGTCGTCGGTCTCCAGTACGAAATCGAGGGCGGCGAGGTCGGCGGCGGTATCGGCGCCGACATGGCTGGCGATGAGCGGCAGGCCGTAGACCTTGGTCCGCCGCCCCGCCACCAGGCCCAATTCCCGCGTCTCCATCACCAGGCTGGTGCGCTGGCGGCGGCCGGCGATATAGGCGAGCTCGATCTGCGATTTGTAGGGTTTCTGTCCGATTGGCTGCACGTCGACGCCGAAGAGGATGTCGCGCATGGTCGAATTGCCGGCGACCACGATCTCGTAGATTTCGCGCCGGTGGAAGCCGTGTTCGCCGGCCAGGCCCTGGACCGCCTGGTTGAGCGCGCGCACGACCGCTTTCTGCAAGGCACCACGCCCGACGTCGGCCTCGTAGCTGATGCGGTGCATGATGTCGGAGCCGCCGAAGCGCTGAGGGTTTTCGAAGGCGCGCGTCGCGAGCGTGTGGCCATGCTCCAGGTCCACGAGCTCCAGCGCCACCGTGGTGGTGCCGAGGTCCACGGCGAGGCCCAGCATGTGGCCTCGGTAGCGGTCGACCACCTCGCCGTCGTAGAGCACCTCCCCGTCCCGCCGCGTTACCAGGGGATCTATCCGCTGGTGTGCCTTCACCCGGGTTTCGGTCAGGATGCGAGGTTCGCGGCGCAAGGGTTCGAAGGCGATCTCCGGGTCATCGTCCCGGATCACCGCCTGGCAGGCGAGGCGATAGTCGCCGCGCAGGAAGCCCTCCGCCTCGGTGCGGGGCGCGAGCGCGGCCATGCCGGCCCGTACCTCGACGATGCATTCGTGGCAAAGCCCGCTCCGCCCGCAGGAACTGGCCACGGAATAGCCCAGCGCATCGGCCGAATTGAACAATGTGCGGCCGTCGGCGGCGGCCGTGCGCGCCTTGTGCTTGGCCATTATTCGCCGCTGTCGCCTGATCGCTCGGCACGGGCGCGCCGGCGCGCTTCCGCGCGTTCCTTGTTGCGGGCGATGCGTTTCTTGGCCCGCTCGTGCAACAGGGGATCGCTTTCCCAGGCGTCCTGATAGTTGAAGCCGCCCTCATGGCCGCAGGCGATGCCGTCCGCCGTCTCGGGCAGCTGGTTGCGACAGCGGAATTCCGCCGTGCAGAGGTCTCGGGCGTCACGGTAGGGACAGCGCGTCCTCGACGTCTCCGTCGCCTTCTCGGCGATGCCGGCGAAGATCTCGCTCATCCGGTCGATGCGCCGCTGGTAGTCGGCCTTGTCGATCTTGTCGGCCATGACGGTGCCGCTCAGCCCTCGGCGCCGACCAGCGACTTGGCGAGCTCCACGCAGTCGAGCGCGTCCTTGCCGTAGCCGTCGGCGCCCATGTCGTCGGCGAATTCCTGGGTGACCGGCGCGCCGCCAACCATGATCTGCACGTCGTCGCGCAAGCCCGCATCGATAATCGCCTCGATCGTGCGACCCATGTTGGGCATCGTCGTCGTCAACAGCGCCGACATGCCGAGGACCGGGGCGCCGTGCTCCTCGATCGCGTCGATAAACTCGTCCTCGCTCGTGTCGACACCCAGGTCCACGACCTCGAAACCGGAGCCGCGCAGCATCATGATGCAGAGATTCTTGCCGATGTCGTGCAGGTCGCCCTTCACCGTGCCCATGATCACCTTGCCGACGGGCTCGATGCCGGAGGCCGACAGGATCGGCTCGATATGCGCCATGCCCGCCTTCATGGCCCGGGCGCAGGCCAGCACCTCGGGCACGAAGATGAAGGCTTCGCGAAACTTGATGCCGACGATGGCCATGCCGGCGATGAGGCCGTCGTCCATGATCTCCAGTGCTTCCGTCCCGGCGGCGAGCTCGGCTTCGGTCAGGCTGTCGGCCGTGTGATGCGCGCCCTCGATCACGGCGACGGCGATCTCCTGCATCTCCGGGCGGATCCGGGCGAACATGTTGGTGATACGCTCGATCTCGTCGGGGCGTTCCAGGAACTCCTCGATCTCTTCGCGAATGATTTCGTTTTGAATATCACTCAGTTCGGCCATGCTCCGCCCGCTCCGATACTTGCTACACCACTAGTGCCGGGTGGCCTGGTTCGCGTGCCATTCGCCGACGGTCGCCGAAATTTCCAACAGATTCTCGAGCGGCGTCTGCAGGGGGATCGCGCATTCCGGCCCAATCAGCGGCACGCCGGCTTCGAGGTTCGCCAGCACTTCGGCCCGGACTTCCTCCGGCCCCTTGGCGAAAAGGGTCTCGGGATTGTTCAGGTTGCCGACCAGCGCGATGCGGTCCTTGCAGATCTCCATCGATTCGGCCGGTTTGTTCTTGGAATCGTAGTGGAAGGCGGCCATGCCGGTCTGGGCGATGAAGTCCATGCGGTCCACCGTGCGCCCGCAGATGTGCAGGATCAGGGGAATCGGGATCCGTACCACCATCTCCTGGTGCAGCTCCAGCAGAAAGCGCTCATAGTAGGCACCCGAGACCAGGTCGCCCGTCGCGTGATCGGGGAGTGTCAGGGCATCCGCCCCCGCCTCCATCTGGGCTACGCCGTAGAGCACGGTAATTTCCTTCATCCGGTCGAGGCAGAGCTTGGTCCTCTCCGGGTCGTCCAGGCTCATCAGCAGGAAGGGCTCGACGCCGAAACAGTGGTAGCCGAGCGTCCAGGGCCCCATGGTCTTGCCGATGATCGCCACCTCGTCGCCATACTCGCGCTTCAGGATGCGGATGGCGTCCAGCACGCAGGCCATGTCGGGATGGGTGAGAAAATCGTTCGGGATGCGGACGTCGTCGGGGCCTTCCCAGATCGGCTCGTGCATGCGCACGGTCGGCCAGTTGTCCTTCTGCTCCCACTGCATCTTGCAGCCCAGCGCCGAGGATTCCTGGATGATCGAAAACACCGGCATGATGGTGTCGAAGCCGAGTTCGGTATAGCCGGTCGCCGCCAGGCGGGCCATCATCTCCGGGTCCCGGTTGGCGTCGGGAAACGGCGCCTGGACCAGATCCATCAGCTCGACCGTGGCCACCGAAGTCGGATTACAGAGCGGCGTGCGGTCCACCGGCTCCAGGCGGAGCGCGGCCAGCACCCGTTCGCGGCTGGTCATCGAGGTCGGTTGGGCATCACTCATTTGGGGTTTCCTTCTTGGGCCGCGCCTCGGCTCAGAACGCCGCCTGGGCGCTGGGCGCGGCCAAAACGCCACGCGTCATGGCTTCTTCCTGCTCGCGCATCGCCGCGCGCACGTTGAGCGCGCGCGGCAACAGCAGGCCGACGAGCGCGTCGTGGTCGGCGCCGCAGGGAAAGGCGATTTTGTCCTCCGCCCCCGAAATCTCATCCAATTCCGCCAGCCGCTTCAGGCCGCCGGCAATGGCGCGGATCCGCATCTCCTTGCGCTCGGACTCGCCCTCGGCCACGACCTGGTAGCGGCCGCCACCCTCGCCCACGACCCGGACGTCGAGGCCGAACTTCTTGTCCTCGACCCGTGGATCCAGCCCAGCGGCGGCCGCGACGTCCGCGAGCTTGCCGGCTTCGATAAAGATCCGCTTGACCGCCGTCCGGTGAACCTCGCCGCAGGGAAAGCGCACGGTGCCCGCCTCGCCCTCGACGCGCTCCATCCCGCCCAGCGTCACCATCGCGCCCGCCAGATCGTCGATCCGGCCCGCGACGCCCGCCAGAGGGCTGTAACTGTGGGCCAGATAGCTGGCGCCACCGGCCGCGTCGACCCGCTCGTAGAGGCCGACCGAAATCTCGTGGAAACGCGGATCGATCGACAGCAGTTCGATCCGCCGCCCCAGTTGCTTTACCTCGCCCATCTCTCTCCCGATCCGGCCTTGCCCGCCTCGCGCGGGCGCCACGGCGGGCAATATACCGCCCAAGGTCACTCGCCCGCCAGCCCCGCCTCGTGCTTGACAGCACCGGGGCGAATTCGGCTAATGCATCGAATTCCGCGGCCCGCTCGGACGCCGGGCAGATAGCGCGCATGGCAGATATCGGCACTTCGTCCAACAACGTGGAGATGGGCTCGGAGCGGGGCTTCGGGAGCGTCTTCGCCGTCGTTTTCGCGATCATCGGCCAATTGCCGCTCTGGGACGGCGAGACGCCGTTCTGGTGGGCGTTCGCCGTCGCGGCGGTCTTCCTCGTTCTCGCCTTCGTGCTGCCGGTGGCGCTGCGTCCGTTCAACATCGTCTGGTTCCAGTTCGGCCGGATGTTGCATCGGGTCATGAGCCCGGTGGTGCTCGGAATTCTCTTCTTCGCCACCCTGACGCCGACCGCCTGGGTCATGCGGCTCTTCGGCAAGGACCCGCTCCGCCTCGCCCGCAAGGCGCCGGGCGAAAGCTATTGGGTGAGCCGGGAGGACGACGGTCCCGGCTCCTTCCGGAACCAGTTCTAGGGGCGGGCGGTTGCGCATTCTCGGCATCTCGGCCTTCTATCACGACAGCGCGGCGGCGCTGATCGAGGAGGGCGAGATCATCGCGGCGGCGCAGGAGGAGCGCTTCACGCGGCTGAAACACGATGCCGGCTATCCGCGGCATGCCATCGACTATTGTCTCGCCGAGGCCGGCTGCCGAATGGCCGAGCTGGACCATGTCGTCTTCTACGACAAGCCCTTCCTCAAATTCGAACGCCTGCTGGAGACCTATGTCGCCTTCGCGCCCAAGGGGTTTCGGTCTTTCCGCATGGCGCTGCCGCTCTGGATCAAGGAGAAGCTCTTCCAGCGGAGCCTGCTGGAGAAGGAGCTGAACCGCCACGAGGGCGGCTTCAAGGACCGGGACAAGCTCTTGTTCTCGGAACACCGCCTGAGCCACGCGGCGAGCGCCTTCTACCCCTCGCCCTTCGAGGAGGCGGTGGTGCTGACCTTGGACGGCGTCGGCTAGTGGGCGACGACGACGGTGGCGGTGGGTCGCGGGCGGGAGCTGAAGATTCTGCGCGAGATGCACTTCCCACACTCGCTCGGCCTGCTCTATTCCACCTTCACCTACTACACCGGCTTCAAGGTCAATTCGGGCGAATACAAGGTGATGGGCCTGGCCCCTTACGGCGAGCCCGCCTACAGGGACGTGATCCTGGAGAATGTGATCGATCTCCGCCCCGACGGCTCCTTCCATCTGGACCAGTCCTATTTCGACTACTGCACCGGCCTGACGATGACGAACGACAAGTTCGCGGATCTCTTCGGCCAGCCGGTACGCCGGGCCGAGGACGAGCCGCTGACCCAGTTCCATATGGACATGGCGGCCTCGATCCAGGCGGTGACGGAAGAGGTGGTGCTGCACCTGAGCCGCGCGCTGGCTGAGGAGTTCCAGATCCCAAACCTCTGCATGGCGGGTGGCGTGGCGCTCAACTGCGTCGCCAACGGCAAGATCCTGCGCGACGGCGCCTTCCGCGACCTCTGGGTGCAGCCGGCGGCGGGCGATGCGGGCGGCGCGATCGGCGCGGCCCTGGGTGCTTGGCATATCGAGCTGGAGAAACCGCGAACGGTGAACGGCGGTGGCGATGGCATGCGCGGCGCCTATCTCGGGCCCGTCTATGACGACGACGAGATCGGCCGGCGGCTGACGGCGGCGGGCGGGCGCTTCGAAACGCTGGACCAGGCGGCGATGATCGAGGTTACGGCCGAGGCGCTGGCGGCCGGGAAGGCGGTCGGCTGGTTCCAGGGGCGGATGGAGTTCGGGCCCCGGGCGCCGGGCGGCCGCTCGATCCTGGGGGATCCGCGCTCGCCGGCGATGCAGAAGACGCTCAATCTCAAGGTCAAGTACCGGGAGAGCTTCCGCCCCTTCGCCCCCTCGATTCCGCGCGAGCACGTGGCCGAATGGTTCGAGCTCGATTACGACAGCCCCTACATGCTGCTGGTCGCCGACGTGCGCGAGGGGATTCGCCGCCGGATGACGGACCAGGAGCAGGCCCTTTTCGGCATCGACAAGCTGAACGTGTCGCGCTCCTCGATACCGGCCGTGACCCATGTCGACTATTCGGCCCGCATCCAGACCGTGCACCGGGAGACCAACCCCCGCTACCACGCCTTGCTGGAGGCCTTCGCCAAACGGACCGGCTGCCCGGTACTGGTCAACACCTCCTTCAACGTGCGCGGCGAGCCGATCGTCTGCACGCCCGAGGACGCCTTCCGTTGCTTCATGGGTACCGAGATCGAGCTGCTGGTCGTCGGCAATCACGTGTTGCGCAAGGAAGACCAGGACCCGGCGCTGGCAGATGATTACAAGAACAAGTACGAACTCGACTGAGGCGGCCTGTCCGCACCCCTCTCGATCAGCCGCCGAAGACCTTTTGCAGCAGCTCGGTCGAGCGCTTGGCCGGGTTGTTGCGGATTGCCGCTTCCTCCACGGCGACGTAGTGGAAGATGCCATCGAGGCCGAGCTTCAGCACGTGATTGATCAGGTTTGCCTTCACGTCGGGGACGAAGGGCAGTCTGCGATAGTCGCGCATGACGTCGTCGTAGCGGCGGATCGCGCCGACCTCCGACAAGCTGTCGGAGACCACGGGGCGCATTCCCCCGCGCAGCGGTTTGGTCATCCGGCCCTGGAAATACCGCGTCGCCGCATCGTCGGGGCCGTCGTAGATCTTGCGCGCGTCGTCCAAGGTCATCGAAGTGATGGCGTCGACGAAAATTCGCCGGGCCTTGGGCGTCGCCACCTCCGCCGCGCGGTTGAGGCGGACTTCGAGATCGTCCAGCTGGCCGGCCATGCCGAACGGTTTCAGCGCCTTCCTCACCTTGCGCATCGACTTCGGCAAGGGGATGTGGATCGCCGGATCGGCGTTGAAGCCGTCCTTCCGGCCGAGGTTTTTGACGACCCGGCCGGTGCCGACCGTGAGCGCCTCCTTCAGGCCCCGGGTAATCTTGTCGAGGCCGAGGCCACCGCCCCCGCCGCCACCGCCGAGGCCCTTCAGCACCTCCGCGCCCTTCTTCAGCCAGCTCTCCGCACCCGGCGCCGGGTGCGATGAGCAACGCCGCGCCCGCCAACAGGATGGTCCTGCGATGCATCTGGGATCTCCTCGAACCTCACGCCTCCGCGCCGCCATCGTGACACGACCGGCTTGCGATGGCGACGGGGTTACGCATCAAATGCGGCGTGAATTCGAGATTAATCGCGTGCCGGTCGGGGAAGAGAGCCGCCGGCCCGCGGGGACCTCGGAAACCGGGGGTGGAAGGCACATGAACGCGACGAGCGGCACCAGTCTCAGAAGCTGACTCAAACGGCTTGGCGAGAGCGGTCGACTCGCCCGCATGCGCGAGGGCGTCGACTTGCGCTTCGAGCTGGCGGCACTGGCCAAGCGGCTCGACGGCCAACAGGCGACGCTCTTCCCCGCGCCATCGGGCCACGCGATCCCCGTGGTCTCGGGCCTTGTCTCCCGCCGCGCCTGGATGGCGGAGGCGATGGGGGTGGCGGAAGCGGAGCTGCTCGAACACTTCCAGCGCGCCGCGCGCGAGCCGATCCCCTGGCGCGAGGTCGCCGAGGCGCCGGCCCAGCAAGTGGTCCACGACGAGATCGACCTGCGACGCCTGTTGCCGATCCCGACCCACAACGAGCACGACAACGGCGCCTATGTGATGGCGGGGCTGTTGATCAGCCGCGATCCCGAAACCGGCGCGCGGAACGTCTCGATCAACCGCTGCCAGGTCTCGGGTCCCGACCACATGGGCGTGCTGCTCCTGCCCCGCGACACCTACGGCTTCCAGCGGGCGGCGGAAGCCGGCGGGCGGGCGCTGGAGGTCGCCGTTTCACTCCACTTGGCACATTACATTTTTGGTCGATTATCCCCTAGCGTCATGTTCCGACGCGAGCTATGATGCGGACTCGCGTGAGGGGCGGGGCAGAACTGTCAGATTGCTGAGCGGAGCGCTGCTGGGACGTTTCTTTTTTGGGCTGGGGGTGTGGTCGCAACCGCTCTCGGCATCCGCTTTATTAATGCGATCCTTAATGCCCTTGATCTATATCCGATGCGCTGGGCGGCATCCCAAATGATGGCGGTGCCTTCAGAAACATGGGTTGAGGCTTTGCGGTTTGGTGTAGCAATCTCCCTCGCATTTTGTGGGGGTGTATATCTGTGGCGCTGGCGTGAAGATCACCAAAAGCAGACTAATGCCCCTGATTCCGGCCACTCTCTCCGTGATTTGCATTTAACACTCAAAGAATTGCGTAACTGGGGCGTAACCAAATTGCCGCCGAGGATTGTTGACGTCCCCGAGAAAATACTTGAGGGCGATTCAGCCGAGCCAGAGTCCACAGCTATTCAGCGACCTCCGAAGACGCTAAGTGATTTGTTTAAAGAAGACTTTAATAACACCCTGCGAATGAACAGAGAATACACCATTAGTGCAAGCGAGGGTGGCGCCCATAAGATATCGGCAAAGGTATGTATGAATTTCGCAGAGAACTCTATATTCCTGTGTTTCTTTCTGCCATATTCCCGCGAAGCATACAGTCTAGCTGTGCATCTTTCTGGCCAATATGGGCAAATGATGGGCGAAATGCGGGGCAAAATAGAGGTAGAAGGAGGGGGCCCAGGAGAATCATCGGCTGTTGCCTCATCCGGTTTGTTGTTTACAGGCCGAGTGTATATTTACCATGAGTCCAATTTAAGTGATATTGAGCGAGGTAATATTTCTTCGGCGTTTCTAAATGAAGGAGCTAGTGTAATTTTCCGGGGGTCGCATTATTTCGCCAGCAGAATGGTATCTGCAAATGAGCATGAGATTGAGGGCGATGGCGCGCGGTAAATATCTCAGCCTTGAAGAGGCCAGGAAACTCGGCCGACTGGATCAGTTCGCGGCCGAACACCCAGCCGATGGGGACATGGGAGTATTCGATGACATCCTCGGGCGGATGGTCAAAAAGCCATCACCAGCACGTCGAACATCAACTCCGGGTCTTTCCGAAGATTGTGACGAAACTCGAATTCCCCGAGGTACTTATCGAGATGTTTCCGACTGACATGGACATGCGTCGAGCGGATCGACCGCTTGAAGATCGACCAATAGCCTTCGAGCGAATTGGTGTAGTGAATGCCTTGGCGCCATTGCTCGGCGCTATGGTTGACCGAGCCATGCTCGTAGCCCGCTTTGGGAAGCTTGTTGTAGGACTTCAGTTCGTCCGTGCTGATGGTCGAGCCTTGGGCGACGTTTTCCTTAATGTGCGGCTCAAGCGTATCCCGCTGGACGTCTGGCACCACGCGGGTCATGACGTCGCCGCCACGCTCCAGCATCCCGAAAACGATGGTCTTGTTTTCGCCCATCCGACCGCGCTTGCCGCCCTTGCGCCGGCCGCCAATCACGGTTTCATCGACTTCGACATGACCTCCAAGCATCGGATCGCCGTCAACGTCGGCCATGTACTTGCGGATTTCATGGCCCATGCGCCACGCGGCCTTGTAGGTCACGCCGATTTGCCGCTGGATTTCCTTCGCCGATACGCCGTGCCGCGTCGTGGTGAACAGGAAAATGGCATAGAACCATTTTTGCAGGGGAGTCCGGCTCTTCTGAAACGGCGTTCCGACCTTCGGCGAAATCTGATGCGAGCAGTAGGAGCACTGGTAAACGGGGCGTTTTTTGATGCGGCTGTAACGGCCGTTGCGACCACAGGAAGGGCAATCGAACGTCTCGCCATAGCGGAGGCGCATAACATGCTCAAGGCATGCGTCGTCGTCTGGAAAGCGTTTCATGAAGTCGTAAACGGTAGGGACTTTGGGCATCTCATGTCTCCTAACCCCTTTAATATAGGTAGTTTCATGACATGATACAAGGGGATAATCATCCAATTTTGTGTCCAAGGAACCGGGTGCGCTACAGCCAGCCAAAACGGAAACAGGAACGGTGCGGGCCGCTATGGCTAACCGGCTTGCCGCCGCCAAGCTCGTCGGGGTCGCTGCGCCAACCCGGTTACCCACAGCCGCACCAAGTCAGGCACCCCCAACACCGCGACTGGGGGGTACGACCGCACGCTCCAAGTAAGATATTTTCGATTGCCAAAACTGTGCAATTTTTGCCTGCCATTGACAACAAGCTTAACCAACGGACTGGCCCTGCGCCAAAGCCACCTCGGCTTCGCGCAACATGCTGATAATCTGTTCTGGGGTGTAGCGTTTACGGCCCATTTTGTCCTCCTTTCGAGGGGGCAAATTGCGCCAAACTCGTAACTGCCCAGGTAGGTCTGGGCCTATCAGGCGACGCGGAGACGAGCGATCAGGATTTCGGGATTTTCCATGAGCGCGGGAATGATGTTCCAGCTCTGTTTTTTGGCGGTCGAGATGAAGCCGCGGATGGTCGCGAAGTCGTTCGCCCCTTGTTCGGATCGGAAGCCGCCGGAGATTTTCTGCTTGAGCTTCGCCATGCGCACGTCCTGCTCGGCCTGATTGTTGGTGAAGGGCACGGCGAGGTTGGCACGGAAGCGTGGCGCGTCTTCCTTGCGCGCCTGAAGACGTAGGAGAAGGTTGTGGCCGGTACGGCGCGGCTTGCGTCCCCGGCGCTTGGCCTGGCCCTCGGCCGGTGCGGGGCCGAGCGGGGGCTGGGCCTCGTGAAAGCGGATGCCCTCGGCCGTGATGGCGTCCCACCATCGTCGGAAGCCTTCGACGAGGCTCGGTTGCAGCGCCACGCCCCGCTCCCGGGCGAGGTTTGCCGCGTGGCAGGCACGGCGGAGCAGCCTTTGCATCTTGCGCGCCCAGCCTTCCTTCTCGATCTCGATCAGGGCTTGCAACTCTCGAAGGTGATGGGCGTTGCACAGCGCATGGTCCACGCCTTGCATCGTGAAGTACGGCTTCCCGTGGTCGTGCACGACGGGCGACGCCATCGAGCAGGCTGCCGCGCCCGGCCGAGACCCGGTGGAAGGTCAGCCCGGCACTCGAGGCGACGTGCAGCCATTGGGTCCGCCCGCCGACCCGCAAGCCGGTCTCGTCCATGTGCTTGACCGGCGCCGATTTCACCAAGTCGCGGATCACCTCGACGACGCCTTCGAAGCGCCGGGCGCGGCTTCGGCCCATCCGCGCGACGGTCGCCGGAACCAGGGCGACGGCGAACAGATCCGCCATCAACTCGGCCAGACGATCTTCGGGCAAGAGCTGGTCGTGCGACAGGTAGACCACCATGGCCCCGATCCGCGCGCCATACCGCACCGGGCCGGTGACGCCAGCGGGAAAGGCGGCCCTGGTTTGCCTGCCACATCGCCCGCAACGGCAACGATGCGCCCGATGCTCCATGACCACCAGGGGCCGGGGCTCGGGCAGATCGAAAACCTGGCGGGCGCCATGGCCGGTGGACATCTCCGGCGTCAATCCCGAACCACGGTTCGGGCAGGTCTCGGGATAATGATCGGTAATCGCGTCGGGTTCGGCGACTTGGCGCGGGGTCTCGCCCTCGTGGCCCTTCTGCCCGCCCGGCTTGCGGCCCGACTTCTCGCGCAGGCTCCCGGTGCGCCGCCGCTTCTGCTTCCCCGCCGGCGGCTTGCTCAGTCCATCGCTGGACGGCGGCTTGCCGCTGTTGGTGCTGTTCAGGCCGAGCCGGCGCTCGAGTTGGTCGAGCCGTGCCGCCAGAGACAGCACCAAATCGATCAGTTCGTCTTTCGACAAGAGGGCAAGGGCTTCACGATTCATTGGATTCTTGAATCGCATCACCCCCTGCCTGTCAATCAAAACCTAGGCATTCAGTCCATCAAACCTACAAAATCTGCCCGTCCGTCCTATCCAGCCGCTCGGCCATCGGTTACCTGGGCAGTCACGAATTCTTTTTCTTGTACGACCCGCGCGGACCCGGCTTCGGTGCCCGAGCGTCCATCAAACCCACGATCCATTCCATGTCGTGAAGCGTGTCGCTGACGCCCGCCGCCATCGCCGGGCTCATGCGGATCGTCGAGTGAAGCCTGCAAAAATTGTAGTGCAGGAAGTAGAGCGACAGCATGTGAACGTGGTTGTCGATCTTCTTCGAAAAGGCGTTCGTCAGCCAGGTGAACCGCCGCATCCCCTTCCTCATGCTGAGGTTCTGCCGCTCGACGAAAGACGTGCTGATGTGGTCCCGATCCGGCCGGCCCTCGACCGACCGCTTGCGCGTGCCGATGCACTCCGACGGGCTATAGCGGCCTTTGGCGCTTTCTGGTGCTGCACCGTACATCTTGATCAGCTGGGGATAGTCAATATCGGCCCCAAAGGCGCCCTCGACCGCTTCGAGATATGCCTTGTGGTCGTCCGTCGTTAGCTGCACCCGGCTCGCCAGCCGCCGCGCCACGTCGTCCATGAACTCCATGGCGTACTCGCTGTCTCGACCGCCGACCTTGTAGCTGACGATCAGCTTGGTATCGGCTTCGATCGCCGTCCAGGTCCAGACATCGCCCGCGTCTGCCGGCGCGGCCTTTGCCGTTGCTACATTCTTTTGCTTGGCGTAGCAGAAGCTCCAGATTTCATCGCACTGGACCCGGGCCGCTTTCACGTCCCGGACGTGCTCGTTGTGATAGACGGCGCACGCCTCGCCTGCGTCCACCAATAGCTTCGTCACCGTGTTGATGCTCACCCCAGAGACCCGGGAGATGGACCGCATGGACGAGCCCTCCACCAGCATGTGCAGGATTTGGACTCGTTTCTCTAAGGGCAGCTTGTCCATGCCCTTAATATATGAACTTTTATGCTTAAAGTCAAGGAGCTTATTCAGTTGACTCTTGACACCGCCTTGATTTTTTGTAATCTAAATAATGGCTTATCCCTTTGCTTCCGGTCACACCAGATGTTGATCGGCCTTCTACGTTCCAGGCACGGTTTTCGGACCGTGCCGGGGGATGTGCGGGAGCTTTTGGACTTGGGGAAGTTGGTTTCGAGTGCTGTCAGGCAGACTGGAGGGCCGGTATTCGGCTCCGATTGAGGCGGATCGGAGGGCGGGCGGTGGCTGGCGCCCGGCCTGCCGGGATCAGACGTGTTGTCCGACGATGTCGCGGTAGTCGGCGGGTCGCAGGCGCGTGCCGATGCCGAGCAGGGTATCGAAAGCCGTTGCGGTGTGGCGGCGGCGGTTCCAGCGGAACACGAACTCGTCGAGGTAGCGGCGCAGATGGGCGCGGCGCAGGCCATGGAAGGTTCCGAGCGCCCAGCGCTTCAGGTTCGAGAACACACGATGGATCCACGTCAGCACGAGATGGGCGGGCGTTGCACCGACGACCTTGGGCTGGTGGTCGTGGTCGGGCAGGCCGCAATAACCGCTCCAGCCATCGGTAATCACCCGCGCGCCCGGCGCCGAGGTTCCGGCAACGAAGGCACGAAGGCTGCGCGCGGAGAAATCCCCGATCGGCGCCAGCCGGATGCGGCGTGGCTCGCCCTCGGGCGATAGCTCGACCGCGCCGGCAATGCGCATCTTGCCTTGTGGGCTGCGACCTTGCCCGCCTGTGGCCGGGTCTTTTGCGGTGCGGAACGGGAGGGTGGCCTCATCGATCTCGATCAGGTCCTCAAGCAGGCTGCGATCCGGATTGACCATGGCACGGCGCAGCTTGTGCAGCAGGTGAGTCGGACCCGATTTCCTTGGACACAGAATTGGCTTAATCGAAGTGTCCAAGGAGGACCGGAACATGGCCGATAATTTTGAGAAGAAAGTTGCTGTTGATGGGCCTGTGGTAAATGCGGGCGAGCTTGGCTCGTCCACGTTTTCCCCAGGCCAGGCTTTGCCGGCAGGCCCGCTGGGACTTGGCCAGCGATGGACGGTGGCGCGCAAGCGTGAGGTCGTTCCGCGGCTTTTGCGTGACGAGCCGGTGCAACTTCTGTCGCGCCAGTTGGGCGTAGAGATCTTCCGGCTCGAGCAGTGGCGTGAGAAAGCGATCGGCGGGATCGACGCCTCGCTCAAGCGACGCAAGGGCGATCCGGTGCAGGCGGAACTGGATAGCGCCATGAAGCGGATCGGAGAGTTGACCATGCAGGTGGAACTGCTGGAGGCCAAGACGGAGACCTTCGGCCCTTTGGGGCGGCGGAGGTCGCGGCGATGAGTGCCGCCACCTCGCCCGGCACGGGTCTGGCCTACGGCCTGCGGCGGGTCTGCGCCGCCTGGGGCATGGCCCGCTCCTCGTTCTACGCCATGACCTCCGGCCAGCACGCCGAGCAGCCGCCGGCAAAGCGTCGGGGACCGAAGCCCGCGATCTCGGACCAGGCGCTGCTGGTGGCGATCGAAGCCGACCTGGAGGCATCGCCCTGGGAGGGCGAGGGCTACCGCAAGGTCTGGGCTCGGCTTCGGGTCTGTCGCGACATCCGGGTTGCCCGCAAGCGGGTGCTCCGCCTGATGCGCGAGAACAATCTGCTCTCGCCCCATCGCTGCCGCCGCCGTGGCGGCAATCCCCATGACGGTGAGATCATCACTCATGCCCCGAACCTCATGTGGGGCACCGATGGCGTTCGGGTGTTCACGGTGGACGACGGCTGGGGCTGGATCTTCACCGCCGTCGAGCATTGGAACGCCGAGTGTGTCGGCTGGCATGTCTGCAAGCGCGGCGACCGCTTCGCCGCCCTGCAGCCGATCTCCATGGGGCTTGCCGGGCTGTATGGCTCGACCGCGGCCGGCGCGGCTCGGGGGCTGGCCTTGCGGATGGATCACGGCTCCCAGTATCTGTCGGACCACTTCACCAACCAGATCAAGTTCTGGGGCATCCAGCCGTCCTACGCCTTCGTCGCCGAGCCCCAGACCAACGGCGTCGCCGAGCGGTTCAATCGCACGCTGAAGGAACAGATCATCCATGGTCGCATCTACCGCAACATCGCGGAGCTGCGGGACGCCGTCCGCGACTTCGTCGAACTCTACAATGCCCAGTGGATCGTCGAAAAGAACGGCTACCTGAGCCCCGCTCAAGCTCGTCAGGCGTGGCACGCCGCGATCTCAATCAGGCCCGCCGCGTGAGACAAACTTGTGTCCAAGGAACCGGGTGCGCTACAGCTTGTGCAGCAGGAGCCAGGCACTCTTGTAACTGCCGAGCCCGAGCTGGGCCTGGAGTTGCAGGGCGGAGATACCATTCGAGTGGCTGGTCACGATGTGAACGGCCATGAACCAGGTCTTCAGGGGCAAGTGGCTGCGGTGCATGATCGTGCCTGCGGTCACCGAGGTCTCCTTCCCGCAGGCCGCACATTCCCAGCTCGCCCGGCGCCGCTTCAGTTCCCAGCCCCTGTCATGGCCGCAGGCGGGGCAGACGAAGCCGTCGGGCCAGCGCCTGGCGGCGAGATGCCGGGCACAGGAGGCTTCATCGGGAAAGCGCGCCTCGAAGGCGGCGCGGGACATGGGGCGGTCATATTTCCAGCGGCTGGCCATGACGGAACATTACACGAACATGCTGCCGACGCCCACCAGAAACTCAACATCTCGTCAAACCGGGCTCAAAGGGATAAGCCCTTCTAAATAAATGCACAAACGGCACGCCCCCTGTGGACAGGGACGTGCCGTCGCTCAGCCTCCTTTTGGAAGGGAGGCGAAACCCCCCGGGACGACGGCCCGGGGTCCGCCTGCGGGCGCAGGAAGTTCAGGGACGCAGTGTGTCCCTCTCGATTGATGACGAAGCGCCACCTTCGTCACCGGAAACGGCGGACGCTGCCACGTCTGGCGTTTCGTTTTTCCGGATCGGATGAAACCGACCGTCGTGAGATTTCCGCAATCGACCACGCTTGGCAAAACCATAGACACTCGGCAGAATTTGTTGCCCTTTAACGCCCGGCCAATACCTCTTGCCAATCGCTCCACAATTTGTCGCCCAGTTAAGCCGTCTGCGGATTCAGACAGAACCTCATTCACCATCTTGAACAGAGTCGGAATGCCCTCAGGACGTGAGGGACCCAGCCTTGTCACAGGCTGATCGCTCGCCGATGAAAACCGACGCAAAACCCGAAGCGCGACATCCAATTCGTCAGCCTCTTTCTGTAGGCGGGCGATCTCTTGCTGGATCTCTTGTCGGCGGGCCACTATGGCGCTGATGTCTCAGAGTCCGACTCGAAATGAATCGAGTGTTTTCAGGCTCTTGCGAGACGGCGCGTGAGGAGTTGGATGCTGGCGAGGAAGATCCAGGCCTCGGCGGTCTCGATGGCCGTCTCGAAGTCCTTGGCCAGCCGCCGGTTTCGATTGAGCCAGGCGAGCGTGCGCTCGACGACCCATCGGCGGGGCAGGAGTTGGAAGCCCTTCACGCCCGCGGGACGGTTGACGATCTCCAGCGACCAGCGGCCGATCCGCTTCAGTGCGCCCTCGAGCTTGGGCCCGGCATAGGCGCCGTCGGCGAAGACGTGGCGCAGGCGGGGAAAGTGGCGGGGGATGGCGGCGAACACCGCCGGCGCGCCGTCGCGGTCCTGGATCTCGGCGCCGTGGACCACGACCGCGACCAGCAGGCCGCCGGTGTCGGTGAGGATGTGACGCTTGCGGCCCTTGACTTTCTTTCCGGCGTCGAAGCCCCGGATACCGCCGCTTTCCGTGGTTTTTACGCTCTGACTGTCGATGATACCGGCCGACGGGCCGGCCGCGCGGCCCTCGGCCTCGCGCGCCGCGACCAGCAGTTGCCGGTTGACCTCGGACCAGGTGCCGTCGTCCCGCCAGAGATAAAAGTAGCGCTGCACCGTCGAGCGTGGCGGGAAGTCCCGGGGCAGCATGCGCCATGGACAGCCGCTACGCAGTAGGTAGAGGATCGCGTTCACCACCTCGCGCAATGCCGTCGTCCGAGGCCGTCCCAGCGCTTTGGCGCGAGGCAGCAACGGCTCCAGCACCTTCCATTCTCCATCCGTCAGGTCGCTTGCGTAGCGCAGCAGGTCGCGTTCATACTTCGGGCGAGTGATTTTGGTCCACATGTTGTGTCTCCCTGGTTGCTAAATACAAACAGTGAATCACAACTGACTGAAATCACTCAACTCTTTTCGGGCCAGACACTCATGCCGACTCCGCCTGAATGATTCGGTTGCGACGGATTCCCCTTGGAATCGGAAAGGGTTAGGATCCGTAGTCATGCTTCGCGGAGGGGCGGGACATGGCGCATGTCGAGGAACATTTGCAGCTTTCTGAGTTGGAGGGACGGTATCGCTCGGCGTCGGAGGCGACGGAGGCGCGGCACTTCCAGGTGATCTGGCTTTTGGCCAAAGGCCATAGGGTTCGCGAAGTGTCGGAGATGACGAGTTTCGGCCAACGCTGGCTCGAACAATTGCTTTCTCGCTACAACGAGCTCGGCCCGTCGTCGCTGGGCGATCGTCGACGCTCGAACGGCTCCGAGGCGACGATCCTGAAGCCGGAAGTCCTGGCGGTGTTGAAAGAGCGCCTGAAGAAGCCGCCGGCGGACGGCGGCTTGTGGTCTGGGCCGAAGGTGGCGGCTTGGATGGCGGGCGAACTGGGCTTGGAGACGGTGGCGCCGCAACGGGGCTGGGAGGCGCTGAAGGCAGTCGAGTGGCGTTTGCAGGTGCCCAGGCCGAACAACCCGGGGGCGGCGGGCGAGGAAGAACGCGAGGCGTTTAAAAAAGGGCTCAATTCTTGAATTGTATGCATTTGCGGCAGAATGCGAGGAACGGCAGGGGGTTGGGTCATGGACACCAGGGGTTTCCAGGTGTGGCTTTCGGCGGCGCGCGGGCTGACGCGCGCGCAGCGGCGCGAGGCGCTCGCGGTGCTGTCGGGCCGGAGCGAAGGCGCGGCATCGAAGGCAGCAATCGAGCTTGGTGTGGACGAGGCCCGGCGCTGTCCGCACTGCGCGAGCGAAGGGGCGGTTTCGCGCGGTATGGCGCGGGGTCTGCGGCGCTACCAGTGCAAGGGCTGCGGCAGGACCTTCAACGCGCTGAGCGGTACGCCGCTGTCGGGCTTGCACCACAAGGAACGCTGGCTGTCGTTCGGGGCGTCGCTGGCGGAGGGGGAGACGGTGAAGGCCTCGGCGGCGCGCTGCGACGTGGCGGTGAGCACGGCGTTCCGCTGGCGTCACCGGTTTCTGGCGGCGGCGCGGAGCGATTCGGAGGTGCTCAAGGGGATCGTGGAAGCGGACGAGACCTACGTCCTGGAGAGCCGGAAGGGCGCGCGCGGGCTGGGACGCAAGGCACGGCGGCGGGGCGGCAAGGCGAAGAAGCGCGGCCTCTCGCGCGAGCAGGTGCCGGTTCTCATGGCGGCGGACCGGAGCGGGACGACGGTGAGCGCGGTGCTGCCCAGGGTCGACGCGGCGGCGCTCACGGCTGCTCTCGACCCGGTGGTCGCGAAGGACGCCCTGCTGGTCTCCGACGGTGGCGCGAGCTATCCACCTTGCGCCGCCGCGCTCGGGGTGAGCCACGAAGCACTCAACCGCTCGATGGGGGAACGGGTTCGGGGCGATCTGCATGTGCAGACGGTGAACAGCCGCCACAGCCGGTTGAAGGACTTGCTGCGTCCCCGCCGCGGCATCGCCACCCGCTATCTGGACAACTACCTGAGCTGGTTCCACCTCGTCGGCCTCGCCCCCGGCGCCAATGACCGGGCCTGCCTCGCCGCCGCCATAACAAGGTGACGCATACGATTCAATAATAGAGCCTTAAAAAAAACTTCACCGCCTGGTCGCGGAAGAAGCCGAGCGCCACCCCGGCACGCCGATCGAAGTCTTCGCCAGCGACGAACACCGGCTCGGTCTGAAGCCATTGGCACGGCGCTGCTGGGCGCCGCGCGGGATGCGCCCGGTGGCGCTCGGCCACCACCGCTTCAAATGGCTCTACGTCACCGCCCTCGTCTCGCCGACCAGCGGAGAGACCTTTTGGTACATCTCCAATGGTGTCTCCAAGCCATTCTTCGAGAAGCTGCTCGCCCTCTTCGCCCGCGAGGCCGGCGCTGGGCAGAGCCGCATCATCATCCTGGTGATCGACGGCGCCGGGTGGCACACGGCGCCGAACCTCACGGTGCCGGAAGGCCTCCGCCTCGTCTACTTGCCGCCCTATACGCCCCAGCTGCAACCGGCCGAATGTCTCTGGCCCGTACTCGACGAGCCGGTCGCAAACAGACACTTCGAGACCATCGAGGAACTCGACGCCGTCGTCGCCCGGCGCTGCCTCACTCTCGATGCCAATCCCGAACTCTTCAAGGGGCGTATCGACTTCCACTGGTGGCCCAAAACCATCTATCCGAACTGATCAGCCAGATGCGGTATTATTCCCTCATATCGCCCCCCTCATATCCGATTCTTGAGGGGGCGCAAGGCCCATAATAGAATTTTCTTGTTTCGTTCCCAATACGGCCGCCAATCTAAGTGTCTGGCCCGAAAAGAGTTGAGTGATTTCAGTCAGTTGTGATTCACTGTTTGTATTTAGCAACCAGGGAGACACAACATGTGGACCAAAATCACTCGCCCGAAGTATGAACGCGACCTGCTGCGCTACGCAAGCGACCTGACGGATGGAGAATGGAAGGTGCTGGAGCCGTTGCTGCCTCGCGCCAAAGCGCTGGGACGGCCTCGGACGACGGCATTGCGCGAGGTGGTGAACGCGATCCTCTACCTACTGCGTAGCGGCTGTCCATGGCGCATGCTGCCCCGGGACTTCCCGCCACGCTCGACGGTGCAGCGCTACTTTTATCTCTGGCGGGACGACGGCACCTGGTCCGAGGTCAACCGGCAACTGCTGGTCGCGGCGCGCGAGGCCGAGGGCCGCGCGGCCGGCCCGTCGGCCGGTATCATCGACAGTCAGAGCGTAAAAACCACGGAAAGCGGCGGTATCCGGGGCTTCGACGCCGGAAAGAAAGTCAAGGGCCGCAAGCGTCACATCCTCACCGACACCGGCGGCCTGCTGGTCGCGGTCGTGGTCCACGGCGCCGAGATCCAGGACCGCGACGGCGCGCCGGCGGTGTTCGCCGCCATCCCCCGCCACTTTCCCCGCCTGCGCCACGTCTTCGCCGACGGCGCCTATGCCGGGCCCAAGCTCGAGGGCGCACTGAAGCGGATCGGCCGCTGGTCGCTGGAGATCGTCAACCGTCCCGCGGGCGTGAAGGGCTTCCAACTCCTGCCCCGCCGATGGGTCGTCGAGCGCACGCTCGCCTGGCTCAATCGAAACCGGCGGCTGGCCAAGGACTTCGAGACGGCCATCGAGACCGCCGAGGCCTGGATCTTCCTCGCCAGCATCCAACTCCTCACGCGCCGTCTCGCAAGAGCCTGAAAACACTCGATTCATTTCGAGTCGGACTCTAAGTAAGGGGCTTACTTATTCGGCCGCCAACGCGCTTCGGCTGCCTTACGGGCGATTGCCGACCGTTCTAATTTGCTCAGCTTCTTGGCCCGAGCCTTTCCGCCCTTCCGACCGAGGGCGACGGCGGCCTTGTCCTTGCCGTCGTCGTCGACCTCGTCCTCGATCTCGCCGGTTGCGATCTTGGCCACCATCACGGCGGCACCGACGACGTCGGCGGGGCGTTTCTCGCCTTTGAGGCCCTTGGGCATCGTGTCTCCTACTCGCAGCTTTCATCTTTCTTGCCGAATGCATAGCCCATCGCTCCACCGATTAGCCCAGCTGCGGCACTGGAGAGCGCGTCATTCAACGCAAGCACGGCAACCAGTGGCAACGAAATCGACAGGACCATGAATCGGATGAACTGCCAACCGATCCCCTTGGGTTTGTCGCCCTGTAGACGGTTGTGAAATCCTCCGATGAGCGCAACGAAAATCGCTAGCGCCATCAACACCGACAGCCCGCCCCGAAGCCACTCCATGTTGGCACCCCCAATGCTTCCCGCTAAGCATACATGGGATAGGGTGTCGGCGCGAGGGGATGTCAACCCCCGTCGTTTTCAAAGTGAGACACTACCGAACCGCGAGCTTGATTACCCCGACTTCACGTCGGAGGAGATCCGTAATGGGCCGCGAGCCGATCGCGCAGCTCCCGCGTTCGGGCGAGATCACCCGGTTCGATCGGCAGACGGGCGCCGCCCGCCGCCCGCGCCGCCCGCGCGCCCAGCTCCCGCTTGTCGAGATGCCGCAATTCACCGTCGGAATAGAGCACGCGACCGTCGACCATGGTGAGACGGACGTCCCGGCCCTTGGCGCGGGCCAGCAGGGCGTCGATCAGGGGCATGTCGGGATCGAGGTAGGGCTCGCGCGTGCGCTTCAGATCGACCGCCACCAGGTCCGCCTTGGCGCCGACGCGAAGACTACCCGTCTGGTCGGCCACCCCTGCCGCCTTGGCGCCATTGATCGTCACCATGGCCAGGAGGTCCCGCGCCGCCGGTGGGGGCGGGCCATCCCAGTCCGGCGTTCGCGCCAGCAGGTCGGCCAGCCTGAGTTCACCCAACAGGTCCTCGTCGTCGGTGAGCGCGGTGTTGTCGGTGCCGATCGCGACCTCGACGCCGGCGGCGAGCCAAGAGGCCAAGGGCGCCACGCCGTTGCGGACCCGGAGGTTGCTGGCCGGATTGCACACGATGACGGCGCCCGCGCGGGCAATCGCCTCCTTGTCGCGCGCCTCGAGGTAGACGCCGTGGGCGAAGACGGTACGCGGGCCCAGCGCGCCGAGGTGCCGCAGATGCGCCATCGGTCCGTCGGGATAAAGCTCGGCCGATGCCGCCCGCTGCGCCGGCGATTCCACCAGGTGCATGTGCAGGCCCAGACCCTTGGCCTCCGCGTCGGCGGCGAGCTGGGCCATCAGCTCGTCCGAGACCCATTGCAGCCCCGCCGGGCCGTAACAGAAACGGATCCTGGGGTGGCCGGCATAGTCGCCGAGCAGCCGCTCCATCAAAGCCACGGTCGCCGGACCGTCGCCCGCGTAGGGCCCGGGCGACGGCACCTCCAGCCAGCGTGCGAGATCGCCCGGCAAGCCGGCGAGAAAGGCTTCCTCATGCGGCGGATAGACGACGAAGCCCCGGTCCATGGCGCCGACGCACATGGTGACGCGCATGCCGGACTCGTCATAGGCGCGGAGTGCGGCGCGCACCTCGGCTTCGTAATCGCCGCTGCCGTAGCTGTAGTTGGCGTGCACCGTCGTCGTGACGCCGTTCTCCAGCATGCAAGCGGCCGCCAGCAAGGTGATCGGATGGGGGTCGAGCGGGCCGCGCGCCCGCCGGCTGGCGATCCAGAGTTCGAGAAAATCCTCGCCGTAGCCAAGCTGGATCTGGCTGATGCCGCGGCCGTGCTGATGCGCATTGACCAGGCCGGGCATGACTAGCGCGCCGGGGAGCGCTTCGACGCGGGCTTCGGGGTAGCGTCGCCGCAGCAGGTCCGGCGCGCCGGTGGCGGCGATGGAATCGCCCGTGACGGCGATGGCGACGCCGGTCTCGAGGGACGCGGGGTCGGCCTCGGGCAGCAGATATTCCGGCGCGAGAATAGTCGTGTCGGCGGTCATGGCGTCACCGACTGCTAGCCGGGCGGGGTGTAGCTGTCCTTGAGCTGGCCACCCGCCTTCATGATTTCCCAGTAGCTGTGATCGGCGTGGCTGACGATGGTGCACTCGAGGCTCTTCATGACGAAGGCGCCCTCGCGCGAATGGGCGATCGCGATATGGGCGACCTCGTCCGGCAGGCCGACGGTCTTGCAGATGTAATAGCCGTGCACGGAATGGCGCGCCGGCGGCCAGCCGGCGAGGTGCGGGCTCTGCTTCCATTGCGCCTGGTTCGCCGCCTTGAATTCCCGGGCCTTGCCGACATCGTGCACCAGGGCGCCGGCGATCATGATGTCCGAATCGACATCGAGGCCCGGCTTGAGTTCCCGCAACTGCTCGGCCATTCGCATCGACAGGAGGGCGACGCCGCGCAGGTGATCGACCTGCGAGCCTTCCTTCAGGATGTACTTCTCGGGGTCGCCGGAGCCCTGGATCTCGGAAATGCCGGCCAGCTCCTCCTGGGCCAGCGACAGGGCCCAGGCCTCGACGACCATGTCGCGCAGGCTGGGATCCTGGATCTGCTGTATTTCCGGCAGCTCGCGCCGCACGGTTTCGCGCAATTCATCGGTTGCCTGGGCCTGCGTCATGAAGGGTGCCTCCTGCCATGTCGGGTTGGTACCGGCATCGGCGCGCCCCGGGGCGGCCATGCCATGGTGTATGATAGTCGCCTTGCCGTCCGCGCGAGAAGCCCGGCTTGGGGAAAATTCGCGGCGGACTATCCCCAGATCACGGAGGCCGGACATGGTCGATACCGAAATCAGCGCGAAAATTCTCGGTCAGGTGTCCGAACAACGGCTGCTGGATCTCGAACGCGACCTGATCCGAATCCCGAGTTCCGCCTTCGAGGAAGGCGAGATCGCCGACCATCTCGCCAACTACATGTCCGACATCGGCCTCGACGTCGAGATGATGCAGGTCGAGAATCCGCGCCAAGCCGGCAGTTTCAGCCGCCAACCCATCGGGCGCCTGCGGGGAAGCGGCGGCGGGCCGAGCCTGATGCTGAACGGCCACATGGACCCGGGCGTCGAGATGCCCGGCTGGTCGGTCGACCCCTACGGCGCCAAGTACGAGGACGGCTGGATCTGGGGCATGGGGGCGCACGACGACAAGGGCGGCATCGCCGCCATGGTCACGGCGGTCGAGGCGGTCATCGCCGCCGGCGCGCCGCTCCGGGGCGACGTGCTGGTCTGCCCCGTGGTGGCGCACAAATACGGCGGCGCCGGGACACGGGCGCTGGTCGCGGCCGGCGTCGGCGCCGACTTCTGCATCAACCTCGAACACTCGGCCAACACCATCGCCAATGTCTGCGTCGGCATCGTCATGGCGCGGATCCGCACGACAACGCCCGATCTCTTCTTCCGCTACAGCGAGGAGGCCAAGGCGGGCTACTTCAACGCCATCGAACAGCAGGCGGAGATCATGCGCCGATTGGGGCCGAGCCTCGATCCAATTCCCGCGGGCGGCTGGCTAAACTTCACGCCCCATCCCGATCTTCCCGGTTTTCCGATGCACTGCCTCGACTCGATGCACAAGGAACACTACTACCACACGAACTATACCGGGCTTTCGACCCGGGAGTGTGACCTCCTGTTCCAGATTCGCACCGTGCCCGGCCAGTCCCTGGAGGGCGTCCGCGCCGATCTGATCCGCCTGCTCGACGGCATCAAGGCCGACCGCCCCGCCTTCAACTACGACCTGGCGATACCGGCGCCCGGAACCGAGACCGGCTGGTTCCAGGAGCCGATGGAGGTGCCCAAGGACCATGCCGCGGTGGCGAGCCTGGCGGAAGGGCACCTGCTGGCCTCGGGCGCGGCGCCGCACATCGGCGGCATCGGCCGGCTCGGCAATGTCGGCGACGGCAACATCATGGCGGCGGCGGGCGTGCCGAGCCTGCAATACGGTCCGGGCGACATCCGTATTTACGACGAATGGCCGACCCCGGACGAGCGCGTGCAACTGACGGATCTGGTGGTCGCCGCCAAGGCAATCGCGCATGCCACTTGGGCCTACTGCGGCTGAGTTTTCTTGATTCATTTTCGGCTTCCGCCGAAGCACCCGGCCACCCGCTCCCCCGGCCCTACCATCCGTGGACCGTACCCCCTTGGGGTGGTTGGGCCGGGGGGAAGGGTGGCCCGGACAATGTGAAAGCCCCGCCTACCTGGCGATCTGCTCGGGCATGAAGAGGGCGATACTCGGGAACGCGATCAACAGGGCGATCATGATCATCAGGCCGACGACGAAAGGGGCGGCGCCCAACATCACATCGTGCAATTGTCCCCGCCCGCGCACACCCTGCACCACGAAGAGGTTGATGCCGACCGGCGGCGTGATCATCGCCGTCTCGATCAGCAGCATGATCAGAATGCCGAACCAGACGGGATCGAAACCGAGGCCCACGACGACCGGGGTGATGATCGGCACCGTCGCGATCATCATCGACAGCGTCTCCATGAACATGCCGAGCACCAGATAGAACAGCACAATCACCAGCAGTGTGTGCATCGGCGAAAGTCCCACCTCGGTGACGTAGGAATTGACCTGGGCGGCGAGACCAGTGCTGGAGAGCACCCAGTTGAGGAAATAGGCGCCGACCAAAATCGCCATGATCATCGCGGTGGTACGCATCGTGCCTTCGATGGTGTCGCGCAGCATGGGAAGCGTGAGGCGCCGCTTCCAGGCCGCCAGGGCGAAGGCTATAATGACGCCCAGCGCCGCCGATTCCGTCGGCGTCGCGAGACCGCCGTAGATCGAGCCGATGACGACGAAGAAGATGATTAGTGGCGGTATCAGGTCCGGCAGCGAGCGCCAGCGGTCGGCCCAGCTGCTCTCGATCGCCCGGCCGCCGAGCTCGGGCTTGATCACACAGGCGATGACCACCTGCGCCATGAACACCGCCGCCAAAATCAGCCCCGGTATCATGCCGGCGAGATAGAGCTGCGGTATCGAGGTCTCCGTGAGCACGCCGTAGACGATCATGTTGATCGAGGGTGGAATCAGGATCCCGAGGGTGCCGCCGGCGGCGATGGTGCCGAGGAAGAAGCGCTCGTTGTAGCCGTAGCGATCGATCTGCTCGATGGCGACGGTGCCGATGGTGGCGGCGGTGGCGACCGACGAGCCGGAGACCGCCGAGAACAGCGTGCAGGTGCCGATGTTGGAATGCATCAGGCCGCCGGGCAGCCAAGACAGCCAATGGATCATGGCGCCATACATCCGCTCGGCGATGCCGGCCCTGAGCAGAATTTCGCCGAGCAGGATGAAGAGCGGCACCGCCACCAGGATGACGTCGATCGACACGCCCCAGGAAATTTCGCCGACCGCCGGGAAGATGCGGCCACCGTAATAGATCTGGTCGAGCACGAAGCCGACCGTGCCCAGTACTGCCGCGACGGGAATCGAGAGCGCCAGCAGGCCGAGCAGGATGACGACGGTGAGCCAGATCATTCCTCGCCCTCCGCGACCAACTCCCGGTCGCCGCCTTTCAGTTCCTGCTCGATCTCCTGGCTTACGGAGCGCGAGCCGATCAGGCGCGCCACCGTGGCGATATCGCCGGTGACGAAGGCGATCACGGCGCGCGTCAGCAGCAGGAGGGCGATGGCGACGAAAAGGGTGAGGCCGGCGACCCAGAGGCCCTGCGGGTAGATCAGCGGCGTGGCGATCGGCGACATCGAATGGGCGTCGAACTCGATCGTGTTCAACAACACGCCGTAGCCGAACCAAGTCACCATGGCGAGGAAGGCCAAGAAGATGGTCAGGGCCAGGATGTCCAGGACGGCACACAGCCGGGCCGGCAGGGTGACGTAGAGCGAGTCGATGCGGACATGCGCCCGCTCCGTCAGCGCGAAGGCAAATGACCAGGCACTGCCGATCGCCAGCGCGTAGCCCGAAAGTTCATCGGCGCCGCCGATCGTCGCACTGAACAACTTTCGGATGACGACATCGATGCCGATGATGAAGGCGGCGACGATCAGCAGCACGCCTCCGAACCAAGCGCCCACGCGCGACAACAGCCGCGCGTACTCGAGCAGGCGGTCCATGCTTCACTCCCTAGGCGGTGGGCCGCCGAGCGGGCGCCGATGCGCCGGCGCCCGCTCGGGGACCTGTGGGATCAAAGCTTGTCGAGCGGGATCTGCAAGCCGATAACCGGGCCCACGGTCTGGTTCCACTCCTTGGCGCAGGCCTTGCCGCAACGCTTGCCCCATTCGACCAGGACCACGTTCTCCATCAGCTTCTTGTGCGCCGCCTTGTCGGCGTCGCTCACCGTGACGATGGTCATGTCGGCCTTCTTGCCGAAATTACAGGGATCCTTACCGGTGTTGCAGTTGTCGGCCTCCGCCGCCGACTGACCGACCGTCGCCCACATATCGTCCTCGAGGATGGCAAAGGTCTTCTCGAAGAAGCTCCGGACATCCGGCGCGAAGCGGTTCCAGGACTTCAGATTGACCGCCTGGAAGTTGATGCTCCATCCGAGATACATCGGCAGGATGTGGGTGGTGACTTCGGGCCAACCGGCCGAGTTACCGCTGGTCGTGCCGGTGACCGCGCAGTCGACCACGCCGCGTTGCAGGGCCGGGACCACTTCGCCGAAGGCCATGGAGATGGACGTGCCGCCCAGCGCCTTGACGAAATCCGACATGGTCTTGTTGAAAACGCGGATCTTCTTGCCCTTCATGTCGGCGATGCCGCCGACTTTCTCCCGGCACCAGAAGACTTGTGGCGGATTGGTGCCGAGCGCCAGCAGCTTGGCGTTGAACTTCTGGCCCATCACCCGGTTCATCACCGGCTTCCAGGCGTTGCAGACCTTGCGCGCGGTGTCGATGTCGAGCGCCAGGCCGGCCAGGTCGCAGCCCTCGAAGACCGGAGCGTCACCGGCCATCTTGGAAATGTCGGAGACGCCGAAGTCGGTGACGCCCAACTTGATCAGCCGCAGAACCTGGAAATCCTTCACCCCCATCAGGTCCTGATGGGCATAGTCGGAGGTGATCCGCCCCTTGCCCATCGCGGGGATGGTCTTGTTCCAGAACTTCTGCTCGACCTTCGCGACGTGGGCGACGGTGCTGTAGTTGCCGATGACCTTGACGTGGGTTTTGGTCAATTGCTGGGCCGCGGCCGGGTGCGCCGCGGCAAAAGCGGCGGCGATGACCAACGACGAGAAAAAACAAAGCGTCCTCATGAGCCTTCCCTCCAATCAGGTGCCGCATCGAAACGCTCGGGCCGGTAACGGACTCTATCGCGTAGAAACGCGAGCGCTGGAGTCGAGTGCGGCGAACCTCGGATAAATGCCTGTACAAAGCGTGGCGGCCGGTCCCCCATCGCCTCTCACGCGACGAAAGCGGACCGCCGGCCGGTATTATGGAGGAGGGTGGAGGGGCTTGTCACCTGGAGGCGGCCGGCGTGTCGAGAACATTTCGAATTGACCGCTTTATGTACCATATGAATTGACCGCTTCTGTTGTGGTTGTTGGGCCTGTGGATAAGTGGGGAACCCGCCGTGGCGGGTTGTCCACTTATCCACAGGCCGGGCGCGCGTCGAAGCGGTTCACGCGGCCGCTCTGCTGTTCTTGGTTTCGTCGAGGACGGTGCCGTCGGCCTGATATCGGGCCAGCCGGCGGGGGCCGTGGAAGACCGCCAGGGTGCCGCCGGAGTATTCGTGGACCCGCACCGATGCCTTGACGTAATGGCGGCGGTGGCGATCCTCCGGGATCTGCAGCACCAGCCGCTTGTAGCGCACCGTGTTGTCGTTGCCGACGATCCGGTCCTCCTGGATGCACAGGATGTCGTCGAGCGATCCGGTGAAGGGGACAAAGGCCGAGCCCTCGGCTTCGGCCGGCACCGCGAAACGGGCGTTGTGGCGGGGCAGATAAATCTCGCGCAGGAACGCGTTGGCCTCGGCCATCGTGGTGATGGCGGCCAAGCGCAGTTCCTGCGGCAGGCGATTCTGCAATGTCGCGAACATGCGCTCCGAGCGCCCCCGGGCCTCGGGGGAGTAGGCCGGGATCAGTTCGATGCCCAGCTGGCCCAGGGCTCGGCCCACCTGGGTCGGGTTGTTCTTGTCCACCTTGCCGCCGGCCTCGGGCGTGTGCCAGTAGTGCGAGGCCCGGTCGGCGTAGAGCGAGCAGAACAGCCCCCGGACCTCGATCACCTCGCCCAGGGCCCGGAAGCTGCTCATGGTCCCCTCTTCGTCGACGAAGAAGGCCGAGTAGATCTCGCTGGTTGCGTCATCCATGGTGACGATCAGGTCCCACCACTGCCCGGGAACCCATTGGTGGGTCGAGCCGTCCTGGTGCAGCATCATGGCGGGCAGGGCGCGGCGCGGCCGCTTGCGCCGGTGCGCGCCTCGCCGCGGTGCCGGACGTTTGCGCCCGTGGGCCTGGAGCGTCAGGCGGACCCAGTTGTAGCTCCGCGTGAAGCCGTGCTCATCGAGCAGCTTCTCGTGGAAGTGCTTGGCCGTGAAGTCCCAGTAGCGCGTGTCGAACAACTCCAGAACCTCCATCACCGTGTCCACCGGCACCCGGTGCCCCGAGACCTTGCCCAGCCGGCGGTCATACAGACCCTCCGCGCCTTCCGCCTCAAAGCGACCCCGCCAGCGCCGGAACGTTCGCTCGCTCATCCCCAGGATCGACGCCGCCTCCGCCTGGCTCAGTCGCCGCCGCTTCGCGCGCTCCAGAATCTCCTCGAACTTCATCTGCCGTAGTCCTTGCAACACCTCGGCCCGCTTCATCGCCGCCCTCCTCGAAGGCGACGTTCTAAACCGGACAGATCACATGGTACCTACGGCGGTCATATCGTGTGTTAGCGACACTGGAGGCGGCCGGCGAGCCACGCCCGCGCGCCGTCGCGACGGCGCGCGATGACCTGACGGACGGGGCGCGACGGGGTAAACTCGGCCCCGACCAAGCCATCTCGCGGGAGGGCCCGGCCCATGGACATCCGCTTCGAAGCTTCCGACGAGGCCTTCCACCAGGAGGTCCGCGCCTTCCTGGCCGGAGCCCTGCCGGGTGAGCTCCGCTACAAGGTCGAGAACGGGATCGAGCTCGGCCGCGAGGACGTGATCGGCTGGCACCGGATTCTTTATGTAGCGCACCCGGTTCCTTGGACACAAGTTTGTCTCACGCGGCGGGCCTGATTGAGATCGCGGCGTGCCACGCCTGACGAGCTTGAGCGGGGCTCAGGTAGCCGTTCTTTTCGACGATCCACTGGGCATTGTAGAGTTCGACGAAGTCGCGGACGGCGTCCCGCAGCTCCGCGATGTTACGGTAGATGCGACCATGGATGATCTGTTCCTTCAGCGTGCGATTGAACCGCTCGGCGACGCCGTTGGTCTGGGGCTCGGCGACGAAGGCGTAGGACGCCTGGATGCCCCAGAACTTGATCTGGTTGGTGAAGTGGTCCGACAGATACTGGGAGCCGTGATCCATCCGCAAGGCCAGCCCCCGAGCCGCGCCGGCCGCGGTCGAGCCATACAGCCCGGCAAGCCCCATGGAGATCGGCTGCAGGGCGGCGAAGCGGTCGCCGCGCTTGCAGACATGCCAGCCGACACACTCGGCGTTCCAATGCTCGACGGCGGTGAAGATCCAGCCCCAGCCGTCGTCCACCGTGAACACCCGAACGCCATCGGTGCCCCACATGAGGTTCGGGGCATGAGTGATGATCTCACCGTCATGGGGATTGCCGCCACGGCGGCGGCAGCGATGGGGCGAGAGCAGATTGTTCTCGCGCATCAGGCGGAGCACCCGCTTGCGGGCAACCCGGATGTCGCGACAGACCCGAAGCCGAGCCCAGACCTTGCGGTAGCCCTCGCCCTCCCAGGGCGATGCCTCCAGGTCGGCTTCGATCGCCACCAGCAGCGCCTGGTCCGAGATCGCGGGCTTCGGTCCCCGACGCTTTGCCGGCGGCTGCTCGGCGTGCTGGCCGGAGGTCATGGCGTAGAACGAGGAGCGGGCCATGCCCCAGGCGGCGCAGACCCGCCGCAGGCCGTAGGCCAGACCCGTGCCGGGCGAGGTGGCGGCACTCATCGCCGCGACCTCCGCCGCCCCAAAGGGCCGAAGGTCTCCGTCTTGGCCTCCAGCAGTTCCACCTGCATGGTCAACTCTCCGATCCGCTTCATGGCGCTATCCAGTTCCGCCTGCACCGGATCGCCCTTGCGTTGCTTGAGCGAGGCGTCGATCCCGCCGATCGCTTTCTCACGCCACTGCTCGAGCCGGAAGATCTCTACGCCCAACTGGCGCGACAGAAGTTGCACCGGCTCGTCACGCAAAAGCCGCAGAACGACCTCACGCTTGCGCGCCACCGTCCATCGCTGGCCAAGTCCCAGCGGGCCTGCCGGCAAAGCCTGGCCTGGGGAAAACGTGGACGAGCCAAGCTCGCCCGCATTTACCACAGGCCCATCAACAGCAACTTTCTTCTCAAAATTATCGGCCATGTTCCGGTCCTCCTTGGACACTTCGATTAAGCCAATTCTGTGTCCAAGGAAATCGGGTCCGACTCACACCGGATTCTTTACGAGCAGGGCTGGGTCGCGCCAAACTGGCCGCAAGAGCACGGCGGGCCCGGCTGGTCGCTGACCCGGAAATATATCTTCGATGGTAACTGCCCAGGTAGCCGATGGCCGAGCGGCTGGATAGGACGGACGGGCAGATTTTGTAGGTTTGATGGACTGAATGCCTAGGTTTTGATTGACAAGCAGGGGGTGATGCGATTCAAGAATCCAATGAATCGTGAAGCCCTTGCCCTCTTGTCGAAAGACGAACTGATCGATTTGGTGCTGTCTCTGGCGGCACGGCTCGACCAACTCGAGCGCCGGCTCGGCCTGAACAGCACCAACAGCGGCAAGCCGCCGTCCAGCGATGGACTGAGCAAGCCGCCGGCGGGGAAGCAGAAGCGGCGGCGCACCGGGAGCCTGCGCGAGAAGTCGGGCCGCAAGCCGGGCGGGCAGAAGGGCCACGAGGGCGAGACCCCGCGCCAAGTCGCCGAACCCGACGCGATTACCGATCATTATCCCGAGACCTGCCCGAACCGTGGTTCGGGATTGACGCCGGAGATGTCCACCGGCCATGGCGCCCGCCAGGTTTTCGATCTGCCCGAGCCCCGGCCCCTGGTGGTCATGGAGCATCGGGCGCATCGTTGCCGTTGCGGGCGATGTGGCAGGCAAACCAGGGCCGCCTTTCCCGCTGGCGTCACCGGCCCGGTGCGGTATGGCGCGCGGATCGGGGCCATGGTGGTCTACCTGTCGCACGACCAGCTCTTGCCCGAAGATCGTCTGGCCGAGTTGATGGCGGATCTGTTCGCCGTCGCCCTGGTTCCGGCGACCGTCGCGCGGATGGGCCGAAGCCGCGCCCGGCGCTTCGAAGGCGTCGTCGAGGTGATCCGCGACTTGGTGAAATCGGCGCCGGTCAAGCACATGGACGAGACCGGCTTGCGGGTCGGCGGGCGGACCCAATGGCTGCACGTCGCCTCGAGTGCCGGGCTGACCTTCCACCGGGTCTCGGCCGGGCGCGGCAGCCTGCTCGATGGCGTCGCCCGTCGTGCACGACCACGGGAAGCCGTACTTCACGATGCAAGGCGTGGACCATGCGCTGTGCAACGCCCATCACCTTCGAGAGTTGCAAGCCCTGATCGAGATCGAGAAGGAAGGCTGGGCGCGCAAGATGCAAAGGCTGCTCCGCCGTGCCTGCCACGCGGCAAACCTCGCCCGGGAGCGGGGCGTGGCGCTGCAACCGAGCCTCGTCGAAGGCTTCCGACGATGGTGGGACGCCATCACGGCCGAGGGCATCCGCTTTCACGAGGCCCAGCCCCCGCTCGGCCCCGCACCGGCCGAGGGCCAGGCCAAGCGCCGGGGACGCAAGCCGCGCCGTACCGGCCACAACCTTCTCCTACGTCTTCAGGCGCGCAAGGAAGACGCGCCACGCTTCCGTGCCAACCTCGCCGTGCCCTTCACCAACAATCAGGCCGAGCAGGACGTGCGCATGGCGAAGCTCAAGCAGAAAATCTCCGGCGGCTTCCGATCCGAACAAGGGGCGAACGACTTCGCGACCATCCGCGGCTTCATCTCGACCGCCAAAAAACAGGGCTGGAACATCATTCCCGCGCTCATGGAAAATCCCGAAACCCTGATCGCTCGTCTCCGCGCCGCTTGATAGGCCCAGACCTACCTGGGCAGTTACAGGAAATCTAAAACCGGACAGATCATCTGTTACATAGACCGGTCATATCGTGTGTTAGCGACAGGCAGAACCCATCGGACTTGCCCTTTGAGCGATTTCGACCCACGCTCAACTTGGCTGAAGGGTGCCACATGGGAAATCCCGGCCAAGAACTTCGGCGGCAATGCAATCGTCTTTGCCGCCGCTAAATGTAATGCTCAAGGCGCATGTCTGGAGCGTGAGTCCCTGATCGGCCGCTCCACACATCGTCGAAAGGACCTGGATAAAAAAGAACCTGATTACGCACTTTACTCAGCCGGGTTGATGTGGTACAAATCATGAACTAATGGCAGTTTTTCTGGAGGTTCACAATGCCACGCAACAAGGTTCAGTTCCAGAAGGGGCTCAGCGAAGCGCGTTTCCGTGAGCTGTACGGTAGCGAGGAGCAGTGTCGCGAGGCGCTGTTCCGCTGGCGCTGGCCGGAGGGGTTCTCCTGCCCGCGATGCGGCGCCACGCGCCATTGCGAGATCGCCGGGCGAAAACTCTACCAATGCGCCGCCTGCCGTCATCAAGTCTCGCTGACCGCCGGCACGCTCTTCCACGCGACCAAGCTGGCGCTGACGCTGTGGTTCTCGGCGATCTATCACATGACCCAATCGAAGAAGGGGATCTCCTCCATCGAACTCGGCCGCCGGCTCGGCGTCACCCAGACCACGGCCTGGAAGATCAAGCAGAAACTGATGCAGTCCATGCTCGAGCGCGACGCCGAATTGCCGCTCACCAGGCGGGTGGAGATGGACGATGCCTACCTCGGCGGCCGGCGTTCCGGAGCCAAGCGCGGCCGGGGCGCGCCGGGCAAGACGCCATTCGTCGCCGCCGTCCAGACCACGAGGGAGGGCCAGCCCGTGCGCATCAAGCTCCGCCGCGTCAAGGGCTTCCGCAAGAGCGAGATCGCCAAGATGGCCAAGCGCGACCTGAGCCCTGGGGCGACCGTCTTCAGCGATGGGCTCGGCTGCTTCACCGCGGTCACCGCGCAAGGCTGTGCGCACCATCCGATACCCACTGGCTCCGGACCCGGGGCCGTCGCCGTGCCCGCCTTCAAATGGGTCAACACCACCCTCGGCAATCTCAAAAACACCCTGCCCGGTACCTACCATGCGATCCGACCCAAGCATGTGCCGCGCTACCTGGCGGCGTTCCAATACCGATACAACCGCCGCTACCGGCTAGCCGATATGATCGAGGCCCTCGGCCGCGATGCCCTGCGCACGCCGCCCATGCCATATCGGCTCCTGAAGTTGGCTGAGGTTAGTGCGTAATCAGGAAAAGAAATCTATTTCTCGACCAATTCGCGCCCCATTATGTTTCCTCAATGGGATTTAATTTTGAACGACGAACAACCTTCATAAGGTCTCAAACAGGCCGGAAGAAAAAACCTACCGCGAGCTTCAGGAGATCGCCGCGGCGTACGGTTACGACGTTCATATCAAGATGAGCCTTGCCGATATTTTGCCAATAAACCGCAGTGGCATCACGAAGGAGCTTTATTCGTTCGCCCTGCAATCTCACTTTGATTTTTTAGTTGCTGATGAGGCGCACGAACCGCTCTTCGCAGTAGAATTCGACGGCGCGATGCATGCGACACCCAAGCAAGCCGCGCGGGATACAAAGAATGACATGCTTTGTGAGCGTTTCGGTCTTCCCCTGCTGCGGATAGGCACGAACCACCTTGTCCACAACTACAACAAGGCGAGCCTCCCGCGCTGGATCATCTCTGCTTGGGAGTTGCAGAAATCTTTCGACGATGCGCAGGAGAAAGGACTCATCCCTTATGGAGAGTCTTTCGATCCCGTTATGGTCTGTCATTCCGGCCGCACTGCTGAGGAGAATCATCCGCACTGGCTTTCCTTAAGGCTCAATTCTTGAATTGTATGCATTTGCGGTAGAATGCTCGGAACGTCAGGAGGTTGGGTCATGGACGGCAAGGGTTTCCAGGTGTGGCTTTCGGCGGCGCGCGGGCTGACGCGCGTGCAGCGGCACGAGGCGCTCGCGGTGCTGTCGGGCCGGAGCGAAGGCGAGGCATCGAAGGCCGCGATCGAGCTTGGTGTGGACGAGGCCCGGCGCTGTCCGCACTGCGCGAGCGAAGGGGCGGTTTCGCGCGGTATGGCGCGGGGTCTGCGGCGCTACCAGTGCAAGGGCTGCGGCAGGACCTTCAACGCGCTGACCGGTACGCCGCTGTCGGGCCTGCACCACAAGGAACGCTGGCTGTCGTTCGGGGCGTCGCTGGCGGAGGGGGAGACGGTGAAGGCCTCGGCGGCGCGCTGCGACGTGGCGGTGAGCACGGCGTTCCGCTGGCGTCACCGGTTTCTGGCGGCGGCGCGGAGCGATTCGGAGGTGCTCAAGGGGATCGTGGAAGCGGACGAGACCTACGTCCTGGAGAGCCGGAAGGGCGCGCGCGGGCTGGGACGCAAGGCACGGCGGCGGGGCGGCAAGGCGAAGAAGCGCGGCCTCTCGCGCGAGCAGGTGCCGGTTCTCATGGCGGCGGACCGGAGCGGGACGACGGTGAGCGCGGTGCTGCCCAGGGTCGACGCGGCGGCGCTCACGGCTGCTCTCGACCCGGTGGTCGCGAAGGACGCCCTGCTGGTCTCCGACGGTGGCGCGAGCTATCCACCTTGCGCCGCCGCGCTCGGGGTGAGCCACGAAGCACTCAACCGCTCGATGGGGGAACGGGTTCGGGGCGATCTGCATGTGCAGACGGTGAACAGCCGCCACAGCCGGTTGAAGGACTTCCTGCGTCCCCGCCGCGGCATCGCCACCCGCTATCTGGACAACTACCTGAGCTGGTTCCACCTCGTCGGCCTCGCCCCCGGCGCCAATGACCGAGCCTGCCTCGCCGCCGCCGTAACAAGGTGATGCCTACATTTCACGAATTGAGCCATGAAAAACGCCCCGCCGGAACGAAGCCTGCGGGGCGGTATGGAGGGCGATTAACGCGGTGGCTCAGCCGCGGCGCAGGAAGGCCGGTATCTCCAGCAACTCCGCTTTATTGTCGTGGCCGTTGCCGCGTGGCGGTGCCATGACCTGTTCCGGCTCTACGGACACGTCATGGTCGCCCGCGTCGGCGGCGGGTGGGCCGGCCACTTCCGGCGCGGACGCCGCAACCGGGAGCGTTGCATCCGCGTTCATGGCCGAGGCGATTGCCGCGGCGCGGCGTTCGGCCACGGCGGGAGCATCGATGCTCTCGACGATCCCAGGAACGCTCACGTTCATGGGACGCCGCGGCGCCTCCATCGGAATGGGTTCAGGATCATCGCCCGGTAGTGCATCGGCTTCCGTAGCGTCGTCTTGCCGGTCCTCCCCATCCGCGCGCGATGGATCGACGCTGCTGTGTTCCAGTGCGTCGACCGATGGCATATCGATCTTCGACGGTTGCTGTTCGGGGGCGGTTGTCCCCTCGTCATCAGCCAAGGCACTGTCGTCGACGGCGCCCGTATCGAAGGCGCGGAAGCCCGGCGGCGTCCAGGCGATGGCCGCGGCGCGGCCCTCGGCCGTGACCCCGGCGGGCACATCGCCGCCGTGGGCGAAGGCGTCCTGCATCGCCTTGGCGATGTCGGCCTTCTTATGCTTGGCCTCCGCTTGCGCCCAGGCCTCGCCCAGCGTTTCGCGGGCGATGGCGAGAATTCGGTCCTTGCGCAAACGCGACCACAGTAGATCGGCGGTTCAGACCTGATCGCGGTTGCCTCGGACAGCGGCGGCGAAATCGATGCCGAGCCGGGCCACGGTCGCTTCGACCTCCGGCCGGGCCTTGGGTTCGAACGCTAGTTGGCCCTTCAGCGTGCGTGCGACACAGGACGCGAACAGGGTCCGTTTGTCCCGTTCGGGAAGCGCCTGCAGTTCAGCGAAGGCCTCGGAATCGGACAGGCCGGCCCAGTCGAGCTCTTGCGCGGCCCGGTCGATCTCAAGGTGCTTCTCGCCAACATTGATGGTGCCGAAAGCATCGTCATTGACCCGCATGGCCGGACGGTTCGGTGTTTCGGCCGCCCTGATGTCGAGTGCGCCGTCATGGTAGCCGTTGGTGAATACGCCGCGGGCGAGCTGGAACAGCAGCAGATCGAAGGCGGCATCGAAGTCGCAGGCGAGCTGGCTCTTGACGATGGCCGTGCGGATGGCCCGTAAATCGTCGGCGAGCCCGATACCGACGCCCGCTTCCTTGCGCGCTTCGGCTTCCGCATCGCCGGGAGAAGCGAGGGGAGCCACGAATGTGGGCGCATCAATGCCGGAAATTGTTTCCTCTCCATCGGCAGTATCGCCGTGTTCGGGCGCGGCCGCATCGCCTGCTTCGCGCGCGGGCATGTCCTCGGGCTTGACCAGGCCCTGGATCAGTTTGAGTTCGCCGTCGTTGCCGACGGTGGCGATGCACCCGGCGATAGCGATATCCTCGCGCCGGTAGATCGCGCGGGCCTCGATCGTGGCCTCAATCTCGTCGAGCCGCTCTTCGTTGCCCTCGGCTTCCTCGATCAATTCTTCGGTCCAGCCGTCGTCATCCATGTTGGCGAGTTCGTCGTTGCGGGTCCGCAAGCATTCGATCTCGGCCGTCTCCCCGTCCGTCGGCTCGGCCGGTTGCGGATGCACCCGCCCGAAAGCGGCGGTGGCGCTCCAGTCCATGTCGAGCCGCGCCTCTGCCCATTTCCAGCGCGTCTCCAGTTCCCTCGCCGCCACTTGTAGACTATCCATGGCGAGCTTGTTCAAGAGATCGGGATCGTCGAACCAGATCCCCCGCTCGTCCTCTTCGGCGAACAGGTCGCGGTCGATCCTGCCGCCCGCCGCCTCGTAAGCCTCGAGGCCGACGAAACGCGCGATGGCGGAGGTGGCCGGAACCCGGTCCTCGGTCAGCAGGCGCTTGATCTGCCAGGCGCCGGGCCGGTAGCCCTGCTGGCTCACCGTCTCCCAGACCGCGTTCTGGCGCGCCTGATCCGTGGTGACGGCGAAGGCCATCAATGTGTCCAGATCGATCTCGTCCGCGCGGTAGGCCTCGAGCGGCACTGGTGCGGCGTTGCCGAGCCTCAGCCGCTTCTCCACGGTGCGCTCGGAGACCCCGAAGCGCGCCGCGATGGCGGCCGCCGTGCTGCCCGCATCGGCCAGGCGGCGGAATGCCTCGACCTGATCGGCCGGGTGCATGGCGGCGCGGACAGTGTTCTCGGCCAGCGAAACTTCTTCGGCCGCCACGGTGCTTCCGATCATGCGGCAGGGCACGGGGTGGTCCTCCTCCAGCGCGCCTTCGGCGGCCAGCGCCTGCATCGCGGCAAGCCGCCGCCCGCCGGCGATCACCGCGTAGCGCCCGGGGCCATCCGCGCCGGGTTCCATGGAACGGGCAATCAGGTTCTCAAGCAGCCCGTGGGCTGCGATCGAGGCCTTGAGTTCGGTGAATGCCGAAGCGTCGGCCGGCGTCTTGCGCACATTGCGGGGCAAGAGTTCGAGTTGGGACAGCGGGATGTCAGAGATATCGCGTTCGGGGTCGTGCATGTCGGTCTCCGGGATTGCGTGAATGCGGAACCGGGCGGGGACACCCTCTTCGGCATCCGCCCTCGCCCGCCTTTGGCTCAAGCTCTCGCTCTCGGCGGCGTGACGGAACCGGATGGGGCCGGAACGGCTGGACCGTGCAAGGACAGTTGAAGCCATCGCCGCCGATACTGCGCCGGGCAGGCCGCCATGGGCAGGCGCGGTGCTGGTTCGATACGCGGCCACATCGATGTCTTCAATGACGGACTTTGCTCCGGCCTTTCTCACCGCCTCCCGCAGGGCGGCGTCAAGGACGGGGAGCTGGCGGTAGGCCTTGAGGCGGCGGAAGGTCTTTTGCGCCTCCAAGAGGCCGGCGGCGGTCCAACGCAGCGCCATCTCGGCGTTGCGCCAGCGCTTGACGTTCCGCTGCACCGTCCGGACGGTGCCGATCGCGTTCTCGATGGCGTTGGTGCAAGCCAGCGAGTGTCGAAGTTGCGGCGGGAGGCCGAGCCGGATCACGGTCAGGATCTCGTCCAGGCCCTCCAGGATCGAGCCCGAGACGCCGGGTGCGTCATGCTCCAGACGGCGGGCGAGGTTGCGCAAGAGCCGTTCGGCCTTGGCCGCGTCGTCCTGCTGCCAGGCCTGCCGCAAGACCTTCCTGACGCCGGCATGGAGGCTCTCGTCCAGCCGGTCCGTGATGTTGCGCCCCTTGTGCACCTGGCAGCGCTGGAGGGCCGCCGCCCGCCCGAAGGTCCGCCGGATCGCCTTCGAGAGCGCCTTGGCGCCGTCGACGATGTAGAGCCGAGGCCGTTCGGGATCGAGACCGCGCTCGATCAGGTTGTCGAGCATGGCTTGCACCGTGGCCGCGTTCTCCGTCGCGCCCTCGGCCAGGCCCAGCACGTGCTTCGCGCCGCCGGTGTCGATGCCGATCGCCGCCACCATCAGGTGGTCGCCGACATGGAGCCCGTCGATCTGGAGCACCACGAGATCGAGATCGTCGAGCGGGCTCGCCAGCCAGGCCTTCAGCTTGCTTCGCGTCAACGCCACGAAACGGCGCGAGACCGCCGACTTCGAGGTTGCGTCACCCGATGCCGCCGGCAGATCGCCGCCCGCATCGTCCGGCAGGCGCACCGCGCGGGCATACTTGCGGGTCGAGACGTTGATCACCATCAGATTCATCGCCCAGGCTTGCAAGAGTTCGGGTTCCGACAGCAGCTCCCAACTCGGCAGGCTCATCTCCCGACCCGCGAAGTCCCCCACCCGAGGGCGCTCGACCTTCACTTTGCCGCCGTGGTAGGCGATCTCGCTCCGGGTCGTGCCCCATCGATGGCCCTTGCGCTCGCCCGAGCGGGCGTGGCGCGAACCGCACAAGGCTTCCGCGTCCGCCGACATCATCTCGTTCAAAGACTCGAGGCCCGCCAAAAGGCAGAAGCGATCGACGCTCATGCGCGGATCGTCGAAGGCCTCCGGCATCGATGGCAAGAGCCGACAGGATGGTTCCGAGGAACGGTCGTTGCGTGTAGTCTTGGTCATGGCGTCGTTCTCCTTGATGGAATCAGCACCCAGAGCCTAGCGGCTCCAGGCGGACGACGCCTACTTCAGCTTTTCAACAGAGCCCGGGACATCCCCCTTCATCAACCTCAGTCCCTGTAACTGCTCCGTCCGCCGCATCAAAAATCCCCACAAATTAGAAGGATTCTAATACCGGACAGATCATTTGTTACATAGACTGGTCATACCTCGTGTTAGCGACATGTGCGTGGGATGAGGTGTCGAGAACATTTCGAATTGACCGCTTTATGTACCATATGAATTGACCGCTTCTGTTGTGGTTGTTGGGCCTGTGGATAAGTGGGGAACCCGCCGTGGCGGGTTGTCCACTTATCCACAGGCCGGGCGCGCGTCGAAGCGGTTCACGCGGCCGCTCTGCTGTTCTTGGTTTCGTCGAGGACGGTGCCGTCGGCCTGATATCGGGCCAGCCGGCGCGGGCCGTGGAAGACCGCCAGGGTGCCGCCGGAGTATTCGTGGACCCGCACCGATGCCTTGACGTAATGGCGGCGGTGGCGATCCTCCGGGATCTGCAGCACCAGCCGCTTGTAGCGCACCGTGTTGTCGTTGCCGACGATCCGGTCCTCCTGGATGCACAGGATGTCGTCGAGCGATCCGGTGAAGGGGACAAAGGCCGAGCCCTCGGCTTCGGCCGGCACCGCGAAACGGGCGTTGTGGCGGGGCAGATAATCTCGCAGGAACGCGTTGGCCTCGGCCATCGTGGTGATGGCGGCAGGAACCGTTGCCTCGAACCCCGATCGTGGTGCAGCATCATGGCGGGTTCCTGCGGCAGGCGATTCTGCAATGTCGCGAACATGCGCTCCGAGCGCCCCCGGGCCTCGGGGGAGTAGGCCGGGATCAGTTCGATGCAGCTCGGCCCAGGGCCGCCCACCTGCTGGCCTCAGGGCTCGGCCCACCTGGGTCGGGTTGTTCTTGTCCACCTTGCCGCCGGCCTCGGGCGTGTGCCAGTAGTGCGAGGCCCCGGTCGGCGTAGAGCGAGCAGAACAGCCCCCGGACCTCGATCACCTCGCCCAGGGCCCGGCCCTCGGACCGCGAAACGGGCGTTGTGGCGGGGCAGATAAATCTCGCGCAGGAAGCCTGCTCATGGTCCCCTCTTCGTCGACGAAGAAGGCCGAGTAGATCTCGCTGGTTGCGTCATCCATGGTGACGATCAGGTCCCACCACTGCCCGGGAACCCATTGGTGGGTCGAGCCGTCCTGGTGCAGCATCATGGCGGGCAGGGCGCGGCGCGGCCGCTTGCGCCGGTGCGCGCCTCGCCGCGGTGCCGGACGTTTGCGCCCGTGGGCCTGGAGCGTCAGGCGGACCCAGTTGTAGCTCCGCGTGAAGCCGTGCTCATCGAGCAGCTTCTCGTGGAAGTGCTTGGCCGTGAAGTCCCAGTAGCGCGTGTCGAACAACTCCAGAACCTCCATCACCGTGTCCACCGGCACCCGGTGCCCCGAGACCTTGCCCAGCCGGCGGTCATACAGACCCTCCGCGCCTTCCGCCTCAAAGCGACCCCGCCAGCGCCGGAACGTTCGCTCGCTCATCCCCAGGATCGACGCCGCCTCCGACTGGCTCAGTCGCCGCCGCTTCGCGCGCTCCAGAATCTCCTCGAACTTCATCTGCCGTAGTCCTTGCAACACCTCGGCCCGCTTCATCGCCGCCCTCCTCGAAGGCGACGTTCTAAACCGGACAGATCACATGGTACCTACGGCGGTCATATCGTGTGTTAGCGACAATGTGCGTGGGATGAGGTTGACCGATCGAGTTAGCAGACTATGATGGTGAGGCTCGGGTTGAGATGAAGGACTCGATGATACGGATATTCGGGCTGATCATCGTCGGCGTCCTCGGGCTGAGCGTCACAGGCGGCTCAGCGCTGACCGACGCCGCAGGGGGGATCGCCCCCAAGGAGGCTCCCCCCGCGCTCGCCGAACTCGGCAAGCGTCTCTTTTACGATGAGCGGCTTTCAGGGGACACATCGCTCGCCTGCGCGAGCTGTCACCAGCCGGACAAGGCATTTTCCGACGGCGAGGCGCTCTCCGCCGCGTATTCGGGCGCCGGTCATTTCCGCAACACGCCGACGCTTGCCAATGTCGGCCACCGCGCCGCATGGATGCACGACGGCCGGCTCGGCACGTCTCTCAACGACGTCACGCGCGAGATGATCACCGAGACGTACCTGATGAACATGGACATGCGGCTCATGCAGGAGCGCCTGAAGCAGGACCCGGTCTATGTCGAGATGTTCGGCGCCGCCGGCCTGGGCGAGCCATCCAACGGCGGGGCCCGCAAGGCGCTGGCCGCGTTCACGGGCACCATCGTCTCGCGCGGTGCCGCCATAGACACTGGATCCATGTCGTCAGCGGCGCGGCGCGGCGCGCTGCTGTTCGAGGGACGCGCCGGATGCATGCGATGCCACACGGGAGCGCGCTTCACCGACGACAGGCCGCACAACACCGGCGTTCCCGACAACCCCGAGATCTGGGCGGATCCGGAACGACACTCGGCCTTCGTGACCTATGCCAAGTTCATGGGTGTCGAAAATTACATGAATCTGCGTGAGGATCTTGGAGCCTACGTGCGAACGCACAGCGATGAAGACAAGCGCAGCTTCCTCACGCCGACTGTGCGCGAACTCGCCTGGTCCGCGCCCTACATGCACAACGGGGTGTTCGAGACCCTGGAGGAGGTTGTGGACTTCTACGATGCAGGGGGCGGAGAGGATCCTCTGAAGGATCCGCAGCTGAAGCCGCTCGGGCTGGTGCCGAGCGAGAAAGCCGATCTCACCGCCTTTCTCGAGGCGCTGAGCGGCGAGACCTTCGACACCGACGAGTACGTCTGGCGCGCGGATGACTACGACTACGTGTTGATCGAGAACTGGCGTCACGAGCCGAACTAGGGGAAATCGCCGTGATCGTGCCCCGCACCCTGCTCGCCGTCGCCGTGGCGGCCCTGCTCGCCGCGCCCGCGATGGCGGACAATCTGCGGCCCGCAAGCCTTGCGCCGCTCGACCCGCCACCGATCCCTCCGGACAACCCGATGTCGGCGGAAAAGGTCGCGCTCGGCAAAATGCTGTTCTTCGATCCGATCCTCTCCGGCAATGCCGGCATGCCGTGCTCGGCGTGCCACCTGCCGGAGGCCGGGTGGTCCGTGCCGGCACCGGTCAGTATCGGCTATCCCGGCAGCACTCACTGGCGCAACAGCCAGACCATCATCAATTCCGCCTATTACGGGAAGCTCTTCTGGGCAGGCGCATCCAAGTCATTGGAAGCGCAGGCGCGCTCTGCCGCTCGCGGCGCCGTCGCCGGCAACGGCGAGGACGACATGATGGAGGCGCGACTCGCCTTCGTGCCGGAGTACCGGGAGCGCTTCAGGAGCGTGTTCGGCGACGACTGGCCCAACATCCGCCACGCCTACATGGCGATCGCGGCGTTCGAGCGGACCCTGGTGCAGACGGTCACGCCCTTCGACCGCTACATGCGGGGCGACGACGACGCGCTGAGCGCCGCACAGAAGCGCGGCCTCGCGCTCTTCGCCGGCAAGGCTAACTGCACTGCCTGCCACAACGGGCCGCTGCTCACGGACGAGCAGTACCACAATCTCGGTGTGCCGCCTTACGACGGCTGGGAGGACGACCCGCTCGCGCAGATCACCTTCCGTTTCGAGCTCTATGCTAAGGGTTCGACAGAGTCCCTTTACCGCTCCACCAAGGATGATCCGGGCCTCTATTTCCGCACCAAGGAGAAGGCGCATCTGGGCAAGTTCCGCACGCCGAGCCTGCGCTACACCAAGTACACCGAGCCCTACATGCACAACGGCATGCTCGAGACGCTGCACGATGTGGTCGCGTTCTACAACGCCGGCGGCGGCGAGAACGAGTTCGCCGAAACCAGGAGCCCGCTGATGCAGCCCCTCGGCCTCAGCGATGCCGAGATGGACGACCTCGTCGTCTTCCTCGAAAGCCTTTCTGGAGAGGAAATCCTGATGGAGGAGCCGGAGCTGCCCGAGATGCAACCGCTCCCGCCCGCCGCGCAAGACTGAAAGGCCGACGCCATGACCACCGATAGTCGCATTGCTGCGGCCGTGAACGGCCCCGGCGCCGCCGCCGAGGAGACAGGGGGCACGCCCTGCCTGATGACCCGGCGCAGCTTCCTGCTCCTGGGAGGACTCACCACCGCCGTGGTCATGGTCGGCATTCCCGGTTTCGCCGAGGCAGAGACGCCGGCGGTCGTGGCCACCTATTCGCGAAAATTCATCGCCAGGCTCTCATCGCTGACCACCGATGAGCCGATGGACTTCACCTACCCCGACGACGGCGAGTACTCGGAATCGATCCTGGTCAAGCTCGGGACCGAGGCGGGCGGCGGGATCGGACCGGAGCGGGATGTCGTGGCCTTCAACTACACCTGCACGCACCAGGGAGGGCCGCTGTTCGGCACCTACAAGCCGAAGGACAAGGCGCTCGGCCCCTGCCCGCTGCATCTCACGACCTTCGACCTCGTGCGCCATGGCATTTTCATCTCGGGCCAGGCCTACCAGTCGCTGCCGCAGGTGCTGCTGGAGCTGGAAGGCGACGACATCTTTGCCACCGGCATGTTCGGCCTGATCTACGGCCGCTTCGACAATCTTCAGGGCTGAGGAGGCAGAGGTATGGCCACCCCCTACTACGTGCCCGAAGAGAGCGTGCCGCTGCCGCCGCCTGACGCGGATGTGATTTCGACCGCGTGCGACTACTGCATCGTCGCCTGCGGCTACAAGGTCTATCGCTGGCCGGTGCGGGGTGGCAGGACGGGCGGGCCGACCGCCGATCAAAACGCATTGGAAGCCGACTTCCCGGTCGAGCCGCTCGGCGCATGGGTCGCGCCCAACCAGCACAACATCGTGTTGCACAACGGCGAGCCCCACCACGTCGTCATCATCCCCGACAAGGACACCGACTTCGTCAACTACACCGGTAACTCCTCGATCCGCGGCGGAGCCATCGCACAGAAGGTCTACAACCCGCAGACGCCGACGCGCGACCGCCTGAGATCGCCGCTGGTGCGCATGTTCGGCGTACTGATGCCGGTGCCGTGGGACTTCGTGCTCGATATCGCCGCCGAAGTGGGCAACCATGTTCTGGCCCGGCACGGCACCAACGCCTATTGCGTCAAGACGTTCTCCTACGGCTATCTGGAGAACACGTACGCCATCACCAAGTACGCATTGCGCAATGTGCGCACGGCCAACTTCACCTTCCACGACACGCCAGCGGACGTGACCTCCACGCCCGGTTTTCGCGACGCGGGCTTCGACAATTTCGCGCCTTCCTACGAGGACTGGCGCGATGCCGACGTCCTGCTGATGTGCGGGACCGACCCCTACGAGACCAAGACCATCCTGTTCACCGACTGGATCATGCCTGGCATCCAGAACGGCCAGCGCGCGATCTTCCTGCTGCCGAGACGCACCGCCGGTGTGGCTTACGCCGAGGATAATGGCGGGATGCTCATCGACATCCAGCCGGGGACGGACCTGCCCGTCGTGCTCGCGATCGCGCGCGTGATTGTCGAGAATGGCTGGGAAGACAAGGAGTGGATCCGCGACTGGGTTAACAGCAAATGGGAAAGCGCGTCGGGCTTCGGGCAGGGCACGCGCAACACGCCGTGGCAGTGGCGCACTACCTGGGGCATGTTCCAGACCGACGGCTTCGAGGACTGGAAGGCGTGGCTGCTGGCCCAGGACTATGCGGAGCCGGAGAAGGCGGCCGAGATCGCCCAGATCGACGTTCAGAAAATCTACACCGCCGCCGAATGGATGGCGAAGCCGCGTGCCGATGGCTCCAGGCCCAAGACCTCGATCATGATCGAGAAGGGCTTCTACTGGTCCAACAACACCGGCAACACTAATGCCATCTCATCGCTCGGCATCATTTGCGGTTGCGGCGGCCGCCCCGGCCAGGTGATCGGCCGCGCCGGCGGGCATCAGCGCGGCGGGCTGCGCGGCGGCGGCTACCCCCGCAACAAGAGCCCGGAGAAGCTGCCCGGCCGCCGCCGGCGCGCGCTTGATACCGACCGCTACCTGATGTCCGGCCACACACGGCTAGCCCATGTCATCGGCACGACCTGGGTGCAGGCCATGTGCGGCACGCAGTCCCTGCAGGCGAAGTTCGACGAGCTGACGACGCAGAACCCGCATCAGGTGCAGAGCTTCGATCGTGACGACATCGTGGACACCCTCAAGCGCCGCGTCGATTCCGGTGGCATGGTGGTATGGAATCAGGACATCTATCTGGTCGATCCCATCGGCGCGCGCTACGCCGATATCGTCTTCCCCGCCGCCGGCTGGGGCGAGGAGACCTTCACCCGCGCCAACGGCGAGCGGCGCCTCCGCCTCTACCCCAAGTTCTACGACGCGCCCGGCGACGCGAAGCCCGACTGGTGGATCATCGCCCAGCTCGCCAGGAGGATGGGCTTCAAAGGCTTCGACTGGAAGGATTCCAACGAGGTGCTGGAGGAAGGCGCACGCTTCTCCCGCGGCTCGCGCAAGGACTTCTTTATGGTCAAGGTGGCTGCCCAACGCGAGGGCAAGACGCTCCACGACAAGCTTCGCAAGTTCGGAACCAACGGCATTCAGTGTCCGGTCCTCATGCGCGCCGATGGCACGCTGGAGGAGACCAAGCGGTTGCATGACGTGAACCGGGTTCTGCCGGAAGACGGCCCCGCCGGCGGAACCGTCTTCAACAAGAAGCTGACGCACTTCAACACCCAGACCGGCAAGTGCAACCTCCAGAAGGCGCCGTGGAGCCTGTTCTCCAGCTACTGGGAGTGGATGAAGCCGCGCGAGGACGAGATCTGGATTACCTCGGGGCGCATCAACGAGCGCTGGCAGTCGGGCTATGACGACCGGCGCCGCCCCTACATCGTGCAGCGCTGGCCCGAGAACTGGATCGAGCTTCACCCCGACGACGCCGGCGCCCGCGGCATCGAGTCCGGCGATTACGTGATGGCCTATTCGGATCGCGTCCCAGTGCAGACGAACACCATCATCGGCGTTGAGGGGGACGACTTCGACTTCGCTTCGCTGCTTCGCGACGGCCATATCGAGCTGACGCGCGGCGCGATCACCGCAGTCGCGATCGTGACGCCGGCGATCAAGAAGGGCGTCGGCTACATGGACTTCCTGCACACCAGCCAGCCGGCGAACGCGCTGGCAGGGCGCGTGGTCGATCGGATCAGCGGCAATTACAATTACAAGATGGGCGTAGGAAGGGTCCGGCGACTGGGCGAAAGCCCCTACAAGCGTCAATACCGCTCCATGTCGTTCGCACGTCGCGACATCGCTTGAGCGTTCGCGGCATCCGCGCACCTCGCTCCGCCCGACCGATTGTCGTGCAGGAATGAGCCCGACGCGGCGCCCGGTCGCGCCCGCGACCTCCGATAGCGGTCCCACTCAGGCAATCGCGCCCTATCTCGCTGCGCCTGAGAACGTGATCCGCTGCGCCGCCGCTCGCGCGCTCGGCGCGCTGGGCGGCGAGGACGCCGCTGCGCCGCTGATCGAGGCGCTCATGGACCCGGACCCGGACCTCCGCGCCGATGCGATGACGGCCCTCGTGCGCTGCGCCCGGCCTGAGGACGCACCCGCAATCCGTCGCTCGCTGGAGGGCGATCCTGTGGCGGAGGTCAAGGTGGCCGCCATTCAGGCGCTTGCACGGTTGAAGGACGCCTCCTCGGTCGGGCCCCTGCGCGCGTTGGCGCGGAGCCGATGCGCGCCGGAGATCGCATGGGAGGAGATGGACGGCGCATGGGACGGCTGGCTCGACGTCCAGGTGGCCGCGATCGAGGCGCTCGGCGCCATCGGCGCTGACGAGGCGGTCGACGATCTGATCGAAGCCAGGGATGACGAGGAGGGTCAGGACCTCGACCATGTCGTGTTCGCCGCGCTCGCACGTATTCCGGAGCGCGGCCTTCCGGTGCTGCGCGGCTTCGTCGAGCATCCCGATGCGCGCGTTCGCGAGCGTGCCCTCGCTGCGCTGTCGACTGTCGGGCGCGACTCATTGGTGCCCATTCGCGAGGCCCTTGTTCGAGACCCGAGCCCGAGCGTGCGGCGCATCGCCATCGACTGTTTCGGCGAAGACGACGAGACACTCGCCGCTCTCGCACTGAACGACCCGAACGCCGGCGTTCGCTGCGCCGCGCTCAACCGGGTGGCCTCGCTGCGCCCGGATATCGTGCGTAGCGGCTTCTTCGATCCGGATGAGACGGTGCGCGTCGTCGCGCTGGAGGCAGGTGCGCGACAGCAAATCGATGTCGATGAGCCGGATTTCGTCGCCAATGTGGAAGCATGGCTTCGCACCGCCGGCGTCGCCCTGGCGACGGCCTCCGCGGCGGCGCTGCCGACGCTTGCCGGCACACGGTCTGCGAGCGCGCTCAGCGAGGCTGCCGGGGACAGCGAACGGCACCCGGAGGTAAGGATCGCCGCCCTGCGCTCTCTGGGCAGGATCGGGACGGAGGAGAGTGTCGACGCGCTCCGCCGCGCGGCCGTGGACCGGTCGCGTCAAGTGCGGCTTGCGGCGCTCGCGGCCTTGGCCGAGCTGACCAGGAGCGCGCCGAGCGATACCCGGTATCGAGCCCTGGCGGTGTTGACGCATGCCGTGCGCGGGTCTCTCGCGCCCGAGCCGATTGCGGAGGCGAGCGCCGACAACGCCAGTCCGCCCGCACCTGTGGTGGCGGCGGAGCAGGGCGATGTCGGGCCGGCCGTCGCGACGCCCGACGGTGAGACGCCACCCACCCCGACACCAACGCCTTCGGCCTCCGACGATGCGGCTTCAACCGCCGATTCGATGGAGCCGGCCTATCCCCGCTCGACGCTCGAAGCGATCGGCGGGCGCGCGCTCGTGGCAGCGCGGTCAGATGCTGCGCCGTCGTCTCCGGACGATCGCGAGCGGTCGTCCGAACACAATCCGAAAAATCGATCCCGGCGTGTCGCCGTCGAGGGGCCTGACGACATCGGCCGGGACATTAGGCTAATCGCGCTCCGGCTGGCAGCCGCGTGCACCGGCGAAGAAATCGACGGGGTATTGGCGGAGTCGACGGAGTCGACGACGCCCGAGCTGCGCGCCGCCGCCTTCGAGGCAATTGCCCGACGTGCCGCCGCGATGCCTCTCTCGCCCAGCCTGACCGAAATCGCTATCGAGGCTTCGAATGACGACGATCCGGCTGTGCGCACGGCCGCAGCGCGAGCCCTCGCCACGCGCGGAGACGCGGTTCGTCACCTCGCCCCACTACTCAACGATCCCGACGACGGCGTGCGTGCAACCGCGTTGAAGGCGGTCGCCGCGGCTAATCCCGAAAAGGCGGCCAGCGGCTTCCGCGATCCCTCACCGGCGGTGCGTGCCGCAGCCCTGGACGTGGTAACCGGTTGCGGGCAGGGCGCCCTTGTCGAGCAGGCAATAGCGATGATCGCGGAGGGTGGCTTTGCGGACACTCTGGGCCAAGCCTGCCGTCGCCACCCCGTCGCCCTGCAGGTCCTGCTCGCGATGCTGCGCAAGACCGACACGATTTCTCAGCACAGCCTCCTCATGGTTCTTGAAGCCATGGGCCACGCCGTCGACGCAGAGCTGGAAGTCCCCGTTGAGAACGGCGGATAGCGGGTTAAGCCGGCGTCGTAGGTTGGCCGTCGACGACCCTATAAATCTTCACCACTCCCGCCGCGTCGGGCTCCGGGAAGGTGAGGAGCGTGCCGCCGTAGTGGGCTGCCTCGGGGCCGGCCATTGCGACTGTCAGAAGGTCATCGACCAGCCGCTCGATATCGGATTGACCCCAGCGGCAACGGCGCTGCCAGCGCGGCACGACGTACTGGACCGTTCCGTTCAGGAGCTCCAGGAACTCGATGTGGTGGGCGTGCATGGGTCGGCCTTCTCTTGCTTAGAGCGCGATCTCCGCGTCCGGATCGCCGGCGGCGAGGGCGTTCATCCAGGCGAGGCAGAGTTCGCGGGAGCGGTAGGTGCCATAGGCGGCGGTCTCTTCGCGCTCGACGATGGGGAAGGTGGAATAGATGTAGCGCACATCGTCCCGGTCGGTGACGCCGTAGAGATGGAAGAACACCGAATCCAGCTTCGCGCGCAGCCGCAGGCGCCGCTCCGCATCCCACACGTAGGGCGGCAGGACGGCGCCGCCGGCATCGACATGGCCCATGTCGCGGGCGAAGGTGTCAACGGCGGAGTAAAACCCGGCCATGTGGCGGAGCAAAAGTGGGCCACTTTGGTTCGGTGAGGAGCTTGTCCCCGTAGTCCACGGGAGGGACCCACGCGCGGCGTGGACTGCCCCTCAGCAGGCAAAGGCCGCGGCGCGCGTGGGAGGGGCCTGTGGGCCCACGGGGGCAAGCGGATGCCGCTCAGGCGCTTTTTGCGGGTTTCTGTTTTCTTCGGCTCTGCTTGAGGCGGAAGCTTTCGCCGTTCATTTCCAGGATATGGACGTGGTGGGTCAGGCGGTCCAGCAACGCCCCCGTCAGGCGTTCTGAGCCGAAAACCTCCGTCCACTCGTCGAATGGCAGGTTGGAGGTCACCAGGATCGAGCCACGCTCGTAGCGCTGGCTGAACACCTCGAACAGCAACTCGGCGCCGGTCTTGGAGAGCGGCACGAAACCCAGCTCGTCGATGATGAGGAGCTTGAGGTTGGCGAGCTTCTTCTGGAACCTCAGCAGCTGTCTGTCATCGCGCGCCTCCATGAGCTCGTGGACCAGGGCGGCGGCGGTGGTAAAGCCGACCGACAGGCCCTTCTGGCAGGCGGCAAGGCCGAGGCCGAGCGCAATGTGACTCTTGCCGGTGCCGGAATTGCCCAGAGCGATCACATTCTCCCGGCGCTCGATGTACTCGCATCGTGCCAGCTCGAGGACCAGCGCCTTGTTGAGCGAGGCGATCGCTTTGAAGTCAAAGCTGTCCAAGCTCTTGACGGTCGGGAACTTCGCTTGCCTGATTCGCCGCTCGACCATGCGGCGCTCGCGGTCGATCAGTTCCAGCTCGGCCAGGCGGAGCAGGTAGCGCACGTGGTCGGCGCCCTCGCTGGCACACTGGCGAGCCAGCTTGTCGTACTCCCTGAGGAAGGTCGGCAGCTTGAGGGCCTTCAGGTGATGGGCCAGCAACACCTGCGGCGTGTCGCTCACGGCGCCGCTCCGCCCAGCAGGCTCATGTGGCTGGCGGCGGATGTGGTGGTCACCTGGGCCCGCGGCAGATAGGGATAAACGTTCAAGTCGAGCCGGGGGGGTCGACGCTCGACGCGACACAGCACCAGGTGCTTGACCGCATCATAGCCGATGGCGCCTAACCGCGGGGCATCGCGGATGGCACCGTGCACCTCCTCAAGGGCAAAGGTCTCCAGAAGACGGAGCACTTGCACGTACTCCCGCTTGCCGGCCTTGCCCATGCGGGCTTCAAGCAAGCGGCGCAGGTTGGCGTACGCCTCGGGCAGCTTCCAACCGGCCAGCGGGGCGGCTTGATCGAGGGCACCGATCTTCCGCTCCCGCAAGGCCAGATAGTGGATCGGCTCGAAGATCAGGTCCTCTCGTTCGCAAGAGCGTGGGTGCCGGGCGATGACCTCGGCGGCGCAGCCGATGACCACCTCGTGCACGTAGCCACGGACCCAGACCTCTTGGTGACCGTAGGCGACGGGCACCGAGTAGTCGTTGCCCCGATAGCGCACCAGGGAGAGCGAATTGACCCGCGTGCCCTCCTTGTCGCAGGCCTCGAAAGGCGCCGGCGGCAATTCCATCAGCTTCTCCCGGTCGCATCCGAACCGCTCGCCGATGGTCTCGCGATGGCCGCGCAAGACGTCGCTTTCCCGTCTCCGACATTGATGTTCCAGGTGAGCGTTGAAGGCGTCCCAGCTCGCAAACCGGGGGATGGGAACCATGAAGTTCCGGCGGGCGTAACCGACCAGCCCCTCCACCTTGCCCTTATCATTGCCCTTGCCGGGGCGGCCATATCGATCCTGGAACAGATAATGGGATTGAAGCCCGCTGAACGCTCGCGTTCGTTGCCGCGTGCCGTCCGGCAGGATGCGCGACACCAGGCACTTGTCATTGTCGTGGAGAATCGATTGGGGAATGCCGCCGAAGAAGGCGAAGGCCCCGTTGTGGCCGTCCAGCCAGGCCTCCGTCGCCGCCGCCGGGTAGGCCGCAACGAAGCAGGCATCGCCGTGGGGAAGGTCCATGGCGAAAAAATGCGCCCGCCGCTTGACGCCGGCGATGATCGCATCCGCCTCGCCAAAGTCCGCCTGAGCGTGACCCGGAGGGTGCGCCAGCGGCACGAACATCTCACGCTGGCGACGGCGCCGTTCCCGGACGTAATCCTTGACGATGGTCTGTTTGCCCGCAAAGCCATGCTCGTCGCGAAGACGCTCGAATATCCGCTTCGCCGTGTGGCGCTGCTTGCAGTGAACCGTTCGGTCCTCTTCCAGAATACGGTCAATGATATCCCTGAAGGGGTCCAGCTTCGGGCGCTTCGGTGGCTGGCGGCGGCGGTAGCCAGGCGGCTCCGAGTGCCCGAGCATCTTCCTCACCGTCTCTCGCGCCATGCCAAACCGACTCGCCGCCTCTCGCTGACTCAGCCCATCAACATGGCACGCCAGCCGAACGCGTGGATAAAGGTCCACGGTATACATCCTCCCACCTTCCATCCCGAAAAGGATCGAAGGCTACAGGTGGCAGAGTTTTACTCCGCCCGCAGCCGGGCAAATCCCGCCGCTTCCGTGGTCTAATTTGTCACCGCCGCACACACCGATCTCGCTGAAATCACCATCTAAGCGCGGTTTTTCATCGCCACCGACAGTAGCCGATCAGCGCTCGCGCCGCGTGCCGTGCGTCCTCGACCGTCAGCGCGTCCGGCGTTCCGAGCGTCCGCCTGATGACGGAGCCGTTGCACCGCCGATGCACGATCCACGTCCTCCGTCCGTTCGGTCGCGCCCGCAGTCCGAGTCCCGGTGCCGCGCTGTCCCACAGCACGGCCTCGCGTCCGTCCACAGGCGCGAAGGCGCGCGCGCGCCATGGTGATCTTCGTTCTGTTCGTCATGTTCCGATCCCTTCCGTTCGTTTCGGTCGCGACCGGCGCGTCGCGGGCGCCCCATCGTTGGGGAACACCCAGGACACGCCGGGTAACGGCGTCGGGTTCGGAGATCGGAAGGGTCGGAAGCGCGCGCTCAAACGCCGCGCGGGCTGCAAGCCGTTGTCGCTACCGGGCTTTCAGCGCCTCGCGGATGCGCGGAGGAAGTGCGATTTTCTACGCCATGCGGCGTTTAGTTCTCACACCCCACGTATCGTTGATGCCCTTCCTGCCAGTGTCCGCCATCGCATGAAGGGGCATAAAATCCCCTAGCTACAGAGCCTTACCGCTCACCCCGTCCCGTCCCGCCGCACGGCTTCCTCGACGAAACGCCGCCGCGGCTGCTTCCTGTACTACCGCTCAGCCGCGCGGCCCGAACAGGGAGCCGCGACCATGGCAGACAAATCGAAATCCACCTTCGCCCGGCGCATCCGCGCCGCCAAGCCCCGCGCCACCAAATACGAAATCCGCGACGACGGGATCGCCGGGCTGGGCCTGTCGATCCAGCCCTCCGGCGTCAGAAGCTTCTTCCTCGCCCGCATGGTGCGCGGGCTCAGACGCTATGCCTGGATCGGCAACGCCGACACCATGACCGTCCCCGAGGCGCGCCGCGAGGCCCGCAGGCTGATCGCCAGCTACATCGAGCCGGTGAAGACAGGCAATGGCCCCAGGACGCCGGGGCACCCGATGAACGAATTCGCCGACGAGTTCCTCGAACGCTACGCCCGGCACTGGAAACCCCGCACCCTGGCCAGCAGCGCCTATATCGTGCGCAAGCACATCCTGCCCGCCTTCGGCCACCTTGCGGTGGACGAGATCGCCGTCGAACACGTCAGGGACTGGTTCGCCTCCATGGCCGGGACGCCCGGCAACGCCAACCGCTCCATGCCGACCCTCTCCGTGATGATGAGGATGGCCGAGCTTTGGGGATACCGCCGCCACAACTCCAATCCCTGCAAGAAGACGAAGCGTTACCGGGTGCAGGCAAAGGAGCGGTTCCTGACGGCGGAGGAAATGGCCCGGTTCAACGCCGTGCTCACCCGCGACGAGTTCTGGTGCCCCCATATCGTCGCCATCCTCCGTTTGCTGATGCTGACCGGATGCCGCTTCGGCGAGATCGCCTCGCTCGAATGGGACAGCCTCAAGGGCAAACGGATCATGCTTCCCGACTCGAAGTCCGGGCCGCGCACGGTCTGGCTTTCGAGCGCCGCCCGTGCGGTCATCGACACCATCCCGCGCTACAGTGTCAATGGCGGAGCAAAAAGGGACCACCGTGGCGGTGTAAGAAGGGACCACTTGGCGGCTGCGGGCTTGTCCCCTAGTCCATGGGAGGGCCCCGGGTGCGACGCGGCGTGCCCTCAACAGGCCGACGCGGCGGCGCGCGCGGGAGGGACCTGTGGGCCCACGGGGTCAAGCGTGGGTTGGGTGGTCGGTTCAGTTCGCCGTCGGGGTTTGACGCCTGCGGCTCTGGTTGAGCCTGTAGCTCTCGCCATTCATCTCGAGGATGTTGACGTGGTGGGTGAGGCGGTCGAGGAGAGCGCCGGTGAGGCGCTCGGAGCCGAACACCTCGGTCCATTCGTCGAAGGGCAGATTGGTGGTGACCAGGGTCGAGCCCCGCTCGTAGCGTTGGCTGAACACCTCGAACAACAGCTCGGCGCCGGTCTTCGACAGCGGCACGAAGCCGAGTTCGTCGACGATCAGAAGCTTGTAGGTGGCGAGCTTCTTCTGGAACCTCAGCAGCTGCTTGTCATCGCGGGCCTCGATGAGCTCGTGGACCAGTGCGGCGGCGGTGATGAAGCCGACCGAGAGGCCCTTCTGGCAGGCCGCCAAGCCGAGACCGAGGGCGATGTGGGTCTTGCCGGTGCCGCTGTTGCCGAGCGCGATGAGGTTCTCGCGGCGCTCGATGTACTCGCAGCGGGCCAGCTCCAGGACCAGCGCCTTGTTGAGCGAGGGGATGACCTTGAAGTCGAAGCTGTCGAGGCTCTTGACCACGGGGAAGCGCGCCGCCTTGATGCGCCGCTCGACCATGCGGCGCTCGCGGTCGATCAGCTCGAGCTCGGCGAGTCTCAACAGGTAGCGGACGTGATCGACGCCTTCCGAGGCGCACTGCCGGGCGATCTTGTCGTACTCGCGCAGGAAGGTCGGCAGCTTCAGCGTCTTGAGGTGGTGGGCGAGCAGCACTTGCGGTGTGTCGGTCATGCGCCGAGCCCCGACAGCAGGCTCATGTACGACTTGGCGGACGTCATCGCGACCCGGGCGCGCGGCAGATACGGATAGACGTCGAGGTTGAGCCTGGGCGGCCGCCGCTCGATGCGGCACAGTACCAGGTGCTTCACCGCATCAAAGCCGATTGCGCCGAGCCGCAGGGCGTCGCCGACCGCACCCTCGACCTCCTCGAGCCGGAAGGTCTCCAGTAGACGGAGCACCTGGACGTACTCGCGCTTGCCTGCCTTGCCCATACGAGCTTCGAGGAGCCGCCGCAGAGTGATGAAGGCCTCGGGCAGGTCCCAGCCCGCCAATGGCGCGGCCTGGTCGAGGGCGCCGATCTTCTGCTCGATCAAGGGCAGGTAATGCAGCGGGTCGAAGATCAGGTCCTCGCTGTCGTAGGACCGGCGGTGCCGGGCGATCACCTCGGCCCCGCAGCTGATCACCACCTCATCGACGTAGCCCCGGATGAGCACCTCACGGTGGCCGTAGGCCACGGGCACGGAATAGTCGTTGCTGCGGTAACGCACCAGCGACAGCGAACTCGCCCGTCCAGGGCGCTTATCGCAGGCATCATAGGGAGCAGGCGGCAATGGCAAGAGAACTTGACGATCCCGCTCGAGACGCTCGCCGATGGTCTCCTTGTGGCCCCGCAGCCGCGCCGCCTGGCGCCGGCGGCACTGTTCGGCGAGAGCATCGTTGAGGGCCGCGAAGCTCTCGGCACGCGGGACGGGGACCAGGAAGTTCCGCCGGATGAAGCCGACCAGTCCCTCGACCTTGCCCTTGTCGTTGCCCTTGCCCGGCCGGCCGAACCTGTCCTCGAACAGATAGTGGGACTGAAGCTCCGTGAAGACGCGCGTTCGCTGCCGCTTCCCATCGCCCAGGATCCGGGCAACCGCCAGCTTGGTGTTGTCGTACAGGATGGATCGGGGGACGCCGCCGAAGAAGGCAAACGCCGCGTTGTGGCCATCGCAGAATGCTTCGGTCGTCTCCGCCGGATAGGCCGCAACAAAGCAACCATCACTGTGGGGAAGGTCGAAGGCAAGGAAGTGGATCTTCCGTAACGCGCCGCCGATCACCGCCATCGCTTCGCCGAAGTCCGCCTGGGCGTGACCGGGGGAATGGGAGAGTGGCACGAACACCTCACGCGACCGAAGCCCCTGCTCACGAACGTAGTCCTTCACGATGGTGTAGCCGCCCGTGAAACCGTACTCGTCCCGGAGGCGGTCGAAGATGCGCTTCGCAGTGTGCCGTTGCTTGTGGTGGCTGGTCCGATCGTCTTCCAGAATCCGATCGATGATCCCCGTGAACGGACCCAGCTTCGGCCGCCGTGGCGGCTTGCCGCGGCGATACCCCGGCGGCACCGAGAACGACAGCATCTTGCGTACCGTCTTGCGGTCCAGCCCGAACACCCGCGAGGCCTCGCGGGTGCTCATTCCCTCGACACGACACGCCCGCCGAACCCGTGCGTACAACTCCACCCGATACATCCCCCCCGCCTTCCAGTCAGAGCAACCCTGACAGAAGGCTATACGCGGTCCCATTTTGGTCCGCCGCAGCCGGATCGACCGGCCGCTTCAGTGGGGGATTATTGCGCCGCCGTTCTCACTACAGCACGGATTGCCCGTTCCTGTTTCCCGCGCGACCTCCGACGCGCCACTTCGAGGGCATCGAGTACCAATGGCACCGCATCCGCAACGAGGCAGGTCTGCCCGAATTGCGTATTCACGATTTGAGGCATAGCTGGGCCTCGGTCGCCGCCATGAACGGCGTGGACATGGTCACCATCGCCAAGCTCCTGGGTCACGCCCTGGTCGAGACCACCGAGCGATACGTCCACCTTTCCGACCGGTCCGCATCCGACGCCGCCGACCGCGTATTGGCGCGTATCCAGGCCGCCCTGTCCGGAAGCGGGACAGGCGGAAGGCGAGAGTCCCGCGCTGTCCGCCCGGCCGAGGCTGGATGCGCTGCACAGCCCAGGGGAGAGTTCTGCTATGTCCACATTTGACCTCACCCGACGCCTTGCCCGCGAGAGCAGGTCCACCGGCAAGGACACAATCCTGTTCGACAAAGTTCTCACCGGCTTCGGGCTCCGCATTCACCCGTCAGGCCGCAAGGTCTGGATCGTGCAGGCCCGCATCGAAGGACGAAGCCGGCGCATCGTCATCGCCCGTTACGGCGAGATGGAACTGGCCGAAGCCCGCCGCCGCGCCCGCGACATGCTCGGGCGCATCCGCGCGGGCCAGAACCTCGCCGACGACATCAGGCGCGAGAAGGAGGCTCCGGCCTTCCGGGACTTCGCCCAAGAGTATCTGCGGCGCTGCGATCCGCTCTGGAAGCCCTCGGGACGCAAAACGGTGCGCATCTACCTCAAGGCCCGCATCCTGCCTGTTGATCGGCGTGGAATATTGACCCCCTTGGTGGGGTAATCGGCGTCCCAAATTGACCCCCCTGGTTTTGTGATTTTTGAGTCGGACCCGATTTCCTTGGACACAGAATTGGCTTAATCGAAGTGTCCAAGGAGGACCGGAACATGGCCGATAATTTTGAGAAGAAAGTTGCTGTTGATGGGCCTGTGGTAAATGCAGGCGAGCTTGGCTCGTCCACGTTTTCCCCAGGCCAGGCTTTGCCGGCAGGCCCGCTGGGACTTGGCCAGCGATGGACGGTGGCGCGCAAGCGTGAGGTCGTTCCGCGGCTTTTGCGTGACGAGCCGGTGCAACTTCTGTCGCGCCAGTTGGGCGTAGAGATCTTCCGGCTCGAGCAGTGGCGTGAGAAAGCGATCGGCGGGATCGACGCCTCGCTCAAGCAACGCAAGGGCGATCCGGTGCAGGCGGAACTGGATAGCGCCATGAAGCGGATCGGAGAGTTGACCATGCAGGTGGAACTGCTGGAGGCCAAGACGGAGACCTTCGGCCCTTTGGGGCGGCGGAGGTCGCGGCGATGAGTGCCGCCACCTCGCCCGGCACGGGTCTGGCCTACGGCCTGCGGCGGGTCTGCGCCGCCTGGGGCATGGCCCGCTCCTCGTTCTACGCCATGACCTCCGGCCAGCACGCCGAGCAGCCGCCGGCAAAGCGTCGGGGACCGAAGCCCGCGATCTCGGACCAGGCGCTGCTGGTGGCGATCGAAGCCGACCTGGAGGCATCGCCCTGGGAGGGCGAGGGCTACCGCAAGGTCTGGGCTCGGCTTCGGGTCTGTCGCGACATCCGGGTTGCCCGCAAGCGGGTGCTCCGCCTGATGCGCGAGAACAATCTGCTCTCGCCCCATCGCTGCCGCCGCCGTGGCGGCAATCCCCATGACGGTGAGATCATCACTCATGCCCCGAACCTCATGTGGGGCACCGATGGCGTTCGGGTGTTCACGGTGGACGACGGCTGGGGCTGGATCTTCACCGCCGTCGAGCATTGGAACGCCGAGTGTGTCGGCTGGCATGTCTGCAAGCGCGGCGACCGCTTCGCCGCCCTGCAGCCGATCTCCATGGGGCTTGCCGGGCTGTATGGCTCGACCGCGGCCGGCGCGGCTCGGGGGCTGGCCTTGCGGATGGATCACGGCTCCCAGTATCTGTCGGACCACTTCACCAACCAGATCAAGTTCTGGGGCATCCAGCCGTCCTACGCCTTCGTCGCCGAGCCCCAGACCAACGGCGTCGCCGAGCGGTTCAATCGCACGCTGAAGGAACAGATCATCCATGGTCGCATCTACCGCAACATCGCGGAGCTGCGGGACGCCGTCCGCGACTTCGTCGAACTCTACAATGCCCAGTGGATCGTCGAAAAGAACGGCTACCTGAGCCCCGCTCAAGCTCGTCAGGCGTGGCACGCCGCGATCTCAATCAGGCCCGCCGCGTGAGACAAACTTGTGTCCAAGGAACCGGGTGCGCTACAGGTTTTGTGATTTTCAACACACCTCGTTGTTTGGACGGACGAGGTGGGGGAGATGCTGGTAGTGGAAACGATCGCGAAGATCCGTCTGGATCATCTGGTGAGGGGCGTTCCGATCAAGAAGATCGCCCGGGATTTGAGGGTTTCGAAGAACACGGTGCGCAAGGTGGTGCGGGGCGATGAGACCTCGTACAGCTACGCGCGCAAGATCCAGCCGATGCCGAAGCTTGGACCGTGGGTGGATGAGCTTGAGCGCCAGCTGGAGGCCAACGAGAAGAAGCCGCGCCGGGATCGGCTGTCTCTGCCGCGGATTCATGAAGACCTTGCGGCTCTGGGCTATGGCGGCGGCTACGACGCAGTGCGCCGCCACGCCAGGACCTGGCGTCGGCGGTGGCGGCTGTTGTCGCCGTCGCAGGGTTTTGTGCCGCTGAGCTTCGATCCCGGCGAGGCCTAGCAGTTCGACTGGAGCCACGAGTACGCGCGCCTGTCGGGTGTGACGACCAAGGTGAAGGCGGCGCACATGCGGCTCTGCTACAGCCGCATGCAGCTGGTTCAGATCTTCCCGCGCGAGAGCCAGGAGATGGTGTTCGAGGCGCACGAACGGGCCTTCCACTTCTTCGGCGGGGTCTGCCGACGGGGCATCCACGACAACATGAAGACGGCGGTGAGCATGGTCTTCGTCGGCAAGGAGCGCGCCTACAACCGGCGCTTTCTGGAGCTGTGCTCCCACCATCTGGTGGAGCCGGTGGCGTGCACTCCGGGTGCGGGCTGGGAGAAGGGGCAGGTCGAGAGGCAGGTGGGTGACGTCCGCGGCCGCCTGTTCGTGCCCATCCCGCGGGGCCGCTCCTACGTCGAGATCAACGAGTGGCTGATGGATCGGTGTATCGAGGACGCCAAGAAGCGGCCGCATCCGACGATCGAGAGCAAGACGGTGTGGCAGGTGTTCGAGGAGGAGCGGCCCTTCTTGATGGCCTATCGCGGCCCCTTCGACGGCTTCCACGCCACCGAGGTGGCGGTGTCCAAGACCTGTCTGGTGCGCTTCGACAACAACCACTACAGCGTCGCCGCCCGTGCCGTCGGGCGGCCGGTCGACGTGCGGGCCTACGCCGATCGGATCGTCATCCGCCAGGACGGCGAGACCGTCGCCGAGCATCCCCGGAGCTTCGGGCGCGGCGAGATCGCCTACGATCCGTGGCACTACGTGCCGATCCTGACGCGGAAGCCTGGTGCGCTGAGGAACGGCGCGCCCTTCAAGGGCTGGCAACTGCCCGGCGCGCTCGGCCGCATACGGGCCCGGCTGACGGGTTGCGACGACGGTGACAGGCAGTTCGTGAGGATCCTCGCGGCGGTTCAGGAGGACGGGCTGGAGGCGGTCGAGGCGGCCTGTGCCGAGGCGCTCGACTGCGGCGCCCGCAGCGCCGACGTCGTGCTCAACATCCTCGCCCGGCAGTGCCAGCCGGCACCGCCGGCGACCATCCCGACGCCCGAGGGCCTGCGGTTTCGCCACCGGCCGGTGGCCGACTGTCAGCGCCACGATCGCCTGAGGGAGGCCGGTCATGGAGCGTCATGAGGTGCTGGCGATGATGACGGCGTTGAAGCTCGCGGGCATGCGCGCCGCCGACGACGACATCCTTGCCACATGGACGCCGAGGGGGGGGCTCAAGCGTCGTCATCCGGTGCAGCAGATCATCGGTACGCTGCCGCAGGTCGAGATCGCCGACAAGACGGCGCGCTCGATCAAGTACCAGATGGCGTCCGCCAGGTTGCCAACGGCCAAGGAGCTGGCCGACTTCGACTTCGCCGCCTCGCCAGTCAACGAGCCCCTGATCCAGGAGCTCGCCGGCGGCGGCTTCCTGGAGGGCAAGCGCAACATCGTGCTGGTCGGCGGCACCGGCACCGGCAAGACCCATCTCGCCGTCGCCATCGCGCGCTCCTGCATCCGCAAGGGCGCCCGGGGCCGCTGCTACAACGTCGTCGACCTGGTCAACCACCTCGAGGCCGAGCTCCGCGCCGGACGCCAGGGCCGCACCGCGGACCAGCTCGTACGCCGCGACTTCGTCATCCTCGACGAACTCGGCTACCCGCCCTTCGCCCAGGCCGGCGGGCAGCTGCTCTTCCACCTCATGAGCCGGCTCTACGAGCGCACCTCTATCGTCATCACCACCACCCTCGCCTTCGGCGAATGGCCATCCGTCTTCGGCGACACCAAGATGACCACAGCCCTGCTCGACCGTCTCACCCATCATTGCGAGATCATCGAGACCGGCAACGAGAGCTGGCGCTTCAAGAACCGCTCCTGAGCCGCCGCCGGCCGTGCCCGCGGCCCGGTTGCCCCGGTGGGTCAACAGGTACCCCCCGCGCGGCTTCGCTCCGCGTAGCGCAGGGCGCTACACGAAGCCGCGCGGGGGGTACCGGTTGACTACCGGGACAACCTCCGCCGTGCCGCTCAGGGGGGTCAATTTTGCACGCCGATCGGGGGTCAATATTGAAAGCCGTTTGACATCCTGCCCGCCTTCGGCAGGATGCCGCTCGACCGCATCAGCCCCGAGAACGTGGCTGCGTGGTTCGACGCGGCGAACAGGGACAAGCCCGGCGCGGCCAACCGCGCCTTCGAGATTCTGCGCGCGATGTTGTTCCGGGCCGAGGAATGGGGATTGCGCGAGCGCGACACCAACCCCTGCCTCGGCATCAGGAAGAACCCGAGACGCAACGTCGCCCGGTTCCTCGACACCGACGAACTGGCCCGGCTTGGGCGCGGGCTCGACGCCCGCGAGGAACAATGGCCCGAGGCCGTCGCCGCCATCCGGCTGCTGGCGCTCACCGGGTGCCGCCGGAGCGAGGTTCTCAATCTGCGTTGGCGAGACATCGGCGACGACGCGCTCAATCTGGCGGACTCCAAGACCGGCCCGCGTGCGGTGCCGCTCGGCAAGGCCGCGCGGGCAATCATCGACGCGCCGCCCGGAAACCGAAAACCGGACGTGTTCCTGTTGCCGGGATACGCGGAAGGGCGCGGGGAATACAGCCTCGTCACCTGTTGGCGCGCGGTCTGCGAAGACGCGAGCCTCGACAGGCTGCGCCTGCATGACCTTCGGCACACCGCCGCCAGCCAGGCCGTCATGGCGGGCGAGAACCTGCCGCTGGTCGGCAAGCTGCTCGGCCATCGTCGGCACCGCACCACGGCGGGCTACGCCCACCTTGCCGATGCGCATCTGGTCGAGACGGCGGAGAAGGTTGGAGCCGTTATCAACAAGGCTATGAATTCCGAATGGGATATTCTCCAATCGTCGCGCGCAAAGCGTGCATAAACTCGTTGACAACATTCCAGTGATTAATGAGAGAAAAATCTCTTGATCTATCTATCGGAACATTAGCTAAAGACCACTTTCGCAAGATTCCGGTACCGTGTGCCTCAGCCGTCCTAATTGGATCCGTCATTACTATCAGATCACCCATTATTTTCAAAAACGGATCTGGAAAATCAACAATGAAATTGATCTTGTCAATTTCTCTAGCCGCTTCCCTTTGCTCCGAATGGATAAGCCACGTTCTAACGACATTTGTTAGGCACTTTCGGAAATGCAACGAGATTTCTGGCCAATCTTCAGCATTATTGACAAAGTATTTTTTTCTGCTCTTTGCTCGGACAAATTTCTCATATTTTGACCATTCATATAGCAGAAATAGAATCCCCATGTATTTATCCCAAAATGCACGAGCTCTAAAAGACAAGGCCGATAAAGCATTCAAAATTTCCATCTTTCCAGAAAACAACTCGAAATCTTGAAGTACCGATCCTGACTCAGTCTTTCCTGCTGAATACAACTGATTATGTGTGCCACCTGCCAAGTGGACGTCCTTCATCATGAACAAATAAGTCAACTCAAGGTCGATATATGCATTCAGCAGTTTACCGTTGATACGATTATCTTCACAGTGTGTTCGAGAGTACATATAGATATTGCGAATATGGTATAAATGTTGTACCCAGAAAAAATCGAATCTCCGTACCGGCTAATGTATTTTGCAAAGTTAGACGCTTCTTGAAGAGAAGTAATCTGGAATGGTTCTGGATCTTGAAACGCACCCTCTTTGGTCATGAGCGTATTGTTCTGGCGGTTGGTTTGCTTCTTTTCCTACGTACCGCAGTTTTCTTCATTCTTGCTCCTAGCGGGGTGTACATCTTCTCATACAGCATGAACAGATGCTCGACACGCTCGCGCTCTGAGCTCAAGCCAGTGCGCCGGTAAAGCCGGTCCACCGCGCGGTCGAGCGCCTGATGCGCCCTGCGCAGGTTTGGCGGCATCAGGTCGGGATCGTAGAGATCGGCGAGCGTGGCGTTCGGAAGAGCGGCGCGAGCATCGAGCACTGCCTGATCCAGCGGTTCCAGCTTGAACAGGTCCGCGCCCGTGGGCGTGATCGGGAAGGTGTTGTAGACGAGGCCGATGGAATAGCGGTAGTCGCTCTTGAGCCGTCCCCCGAAATGCCGCAGCCACGCCATGTGCATCGTCGAGGTCAGCAGTGCGAAGTCCGTGAGGGCCGCGTTCTGGAGCACGAAGACCAGATCGCTCGGGATGGTCGGCGGCTCCAGCCAGCCGATGGGCACATATTCCCGTCGTTCCGAACTCACCTTCGGGAACACAAGGAACGGCGCGGAGGGGATGACCTCGACATTATATCGCGTCGGATAATCGGAAATTGCCGACGTGCTCTTGCGCTTGCTCTTGGCCCGAAAACGGAGGACCGCCGCCATGCGCTCCCGCACACGAGGAAGAATCTTCAACGTCGTCGGCGATGCCTCCTGCAACGCCAGAATCCAGCGCTCTCCGCCTTGCAGGTATTCGCGAGCACCAACATAGGGGCGAAGAAATCGCGCGGCCTCCGGCTCGATTTCCAACAGTTCGGCGCGTTCCTCAGTGTTGAAGATGTACTCGCCGTCATCGATAGGCTGGCTTCCGCTGATCAGCCTGCCCATGCCGTTAATCGGTGCGCTTTCTTCCCGCACCACCAGATGCGGGTCGGACAGCCCGCCAGCATCGAACAGGTAGGGCGACAGCGCGGCGTGGCGGCTTTCCTCCGGTTCGCCGTTGATATCGGGATAGCTGAACAGGCGCTTCTCCGGTCGCGCGGCCTCGCGCCGGTTGAGACCGAGAATGACGACATGCACGTGCGCCTTGCCGCGCGCGTCCGATCCCCACGCGAACGTGCGGTGCGCGAACGCGATCTCCAGCTTGCAGCGCTCTAACCGGACCGGCCAGAGTTGCGCGACCTGCTCGCCCTGCGTGATCGAATTCGTCGCGACGAAGCCGATCCGGGCATCGCTGCCCTTCACGTACTCTCCCGCCTTGATGAACCACGCGGCGACGTAATCGAGCGTGCCGCCGCTCTTGCCGAGCGCCGCGATGCCCCGAACCTGTGCGCGCTGGTCCCCCGTCTGGAACTTCGCCCCCACGAAGGGCGGGTTGCCGAAGACGAACGAGCAATCGCCGGGCCGCAGCAATTCGGACCAGTCGGTTTCCAGCGCGTCGCCATGGACGATGTGCGGCGACTTCTCAAGCGGGATTCGGGCATAGGTCAGGCCGAACTCAAGGCTCAGCCGGTTGTTCATGATGTGGTCCATCATCCACAGCGCGGTCTCCGCGATGCGGGCCGGGAACTCGCCAAGCTCGATCCCGTAGAACTGGTCCACGTCCACCCGCGACAGGTCCGATGCCAAAGCGTCCATCTGCCTGCCGTCCTGCGACTTCGGGTGTATTCCTTTCAATGCTTCGATTTCAAGCTCCCGAAGTTCCCGGTAGGCGATGATGGGGAAGTTGCCGCAGCCGCAGGCCGGATCGAAGAACGTCATCCGCCCGAGCTTCTGCTGAAATCTCCGAAGCTCCGCAACACGGCGGCGATCCTTGCGCGCCTTTAGCCGCTCGAATTCGGCGCGCAGGTCGTCCATGAACAGCGGCTCGATCACCTTGAGGATATTCTTCTCGGTCGTGTAGTGCGCTCCCTGCGCCCGGCGTTCCACCGGATCCATCACCGACTGGAACAGCGCACCGAAGATAGCGGGCGAGAGTTTCGACCAGTCGAAGCGGCAGGCGTCCAGCAGCGCCCCACGCATCGCCGCGTCGAACGAGAACGTCCGCAGGTGCCCCTTGAAGAGGTCGCCGTTGACATAGGGAAACCGCGCCAGGTCCTCATCGAGGGTTGCGGGGCGTTGGTTCTCCGGCGTGTCGAGCACCTCGAACAGTTGCGCGAGCCACGGCCCAAGATCGGCTCCATCCTCGCCGGTGCGCGTCTCGATGAAGTCGAGGAAGATGTCGCGCGGCTCGAAGACGCCGGTGTCGTCGGCGAACATGCAGAAAACGGCCCGCACGAGGAACCGCTCCAGATCGTGCCCCCGGTGCCCCGCGTCCGCGAGCGCGTCGTGCAGCCGACCGACCAGTTCGGCGGCTTCGATGTTCGCCGGGTCCTGATCGCGGAAGGTCCGGCGCTGCACGCCGAGGATGAAGCCGAACGCCTCGACATGGGCGTGCAGGTCCGCCAACGCGAAGGAGACGACCTCACGCTCGTCCAGATCGTGAAGCTCGAAGGTCTGGAAGTCGCTGACCAGGATGTAGCGCGGGCGGTCGCGCTCGGGCAACGCGTCGAAATACTCCCCGGCCTGTTCGTAGGCCGCTTTCAGGTCGCGCCCGGCGCTCTTCTGTTCGACGAGCAGCACGCCCGGCCAGAACAGGTCGATGTAACCATGGCGGTTGTCCAGCTTCGCGACATGCGCTTCGTAGCGCGCGACGCTCCGCCGCCGCACCCCGAAGACCTCGAAGAAGGCATTGTAGAAGCTCTGCGTCTCGCCCTTCTCGTAGGCCGCGTCTGCCCAGTCCTTGGCGAAGGCAGCGGCTCGTCCGCGTACCTCGTTCCAAGACAGACGCACGGTCTACAATGCTTCCTGATCGAAGTAGTCTTCGTCGATCCGCTTGATCTCGTGATGGATTCGCGTTCGCATGCCGACGCCATTCTGAACCATGAGGCGCGCCAGCTCTTCGCCGTCGATCAGGACGATGCGCTTCGGGCTCCGCGCCACGTAATCCCTCGCGGCGCGCGTGAAGCCGGCCGTGGTGACGAACACGCCCTTGGTCGTGCCCGCAGCGTCGATCGCGCCCGCAAAGTTGCGCAGGTCGCCTTCGCCCACGGTGTTGCCATCGGCGTACTTCTTCGCCTGCACGTAGACCTCGTCCAGACCGAGCGCGTCTTCCCGAATCGTGCCGTCGATTCCGCCATCGCCCGAACGTCCGGTCACACGACCCATCGCGGCGTTACCGCCGCCATAGCCCATCGCGATCAGCAAATCGACGACCACCCGTTCAAGAAGCGCCGGTGCGGCGTTGCGAACCCGGTCCAGTATCTCGGCTTCCAGCATCGTGCGAAGTTCCCCGGCGGCACGGTCCAGTGTCTCCTCGGGCGTCTCTCCGGATTCATCGTCTCGCCGTCCTGGCCGCTCGATATGCGGCGATTGCCGGTGTTTCCGGTTCTTCCACTCGACATAGGCCGGATACTCAAGCAGCAGCTTCAGGTCGACCCGGGACGGGTCCCGCGACAGCAGTCGTTCGCCTTCAGGCGTTATCCGATAGACGGCACGGTGGACCCTTTCCACCAGACCAGCGTATAGAAAGTGAGTGATGCTCCAACTTACCCGGTCCTTCAACCTGGTCGTGTGGCCGCCCCGAGTCCTTTCCAACAGGTCATCGGGCGTCAGCCCTTCCGCGGCGGCGACCCGCGCGCGCACCTCTGCGACCGGCGGCGCGCTCCCGTCTGTCAGCGCCTTGAGAACGGGAAGCATGAGCGACTGAAAGTCAGGAACAGCCATCGGCAGCTGCTCCCCTACGCCGCCGACTGCCGAGGTGTCACGCGTTCGGCGATCTCGCGACCCGCCTCGATCTCCGCTTGGCGAAGTTCCCAGGTCTTTTGCAGGTTCAGCCAGAGTTGCGGCGTCGTCCCGAAATACCGCGCCAACCGCAGCGCCGTGTCCGCGCTCACGCCCCGCTGGCCGTTCAGGATCATCGTCACCCGGTTCACCGGCACGCCCAGCGCCTTCGACAGCGCATTGGCCGACAGCCCGAGCTCGTCGAGTTCGTCGCGCAGGACTTCGCCCGGATGCACGGGCCTCATGCCGTTCTTCGTGTTCATGTCCCACTCCCTCAGTGATAATCCACGATCTCCACGTCCCACGGCCCGTCGTCGGTCCAACGGAAGCAGATGCGCCATTGCCCGTTGATCCGAATGCTGTGCTGACCGGCGCGGTCGCCCCGCAGGGTTTCCAGCCGGTTGCTGGGCAACGCGGCGAGGTCACGGAGCGTCTCCGCGCTGTCCAACAGGGTCAGTCGGCGCGCCGCCTGATTGGCAAAACCGTGAAACGCCGCGACACGCAGCCCCTCGAAGAAGCGTCGTGTCTCCCGATCCTTGAAGCTTCGAATCATGCATGCCGACTCTAACCTCTATTACGGCCTCCGTAAATGCAACTCGCCGGCCGACCGTAGGGCGTGACCCTGGCCAGTGTCGCTGCCGGTTCGCCCGATGCGCTGCGGCAATGACCCGCCCGCGCGGCCCCACCGCGTTCCGGCGCGCCGCGCATGCGCGTGACGCTCGCCCTGACGCTATCGGCCTGCATCGCGTCAGGGCCGGCGACCGGCATGCTGTCCGGGAACGTGCGCACCGATCCCCGCGGTGGCGAGGTAACGAGTGCGGTGACTACTGCTGCGCGGTGGTAACGTGTGAGCCCGCACCGCCGACGACGTTGCGGGCCGACCGCATGACCCTGCCGGTGCGCGAGTCTTCGCGCATTGATTTGTTACCTCCCGCTTCCTATAGTGCCGCTTGGAAGTCGCGCGGCGGTTCGGGAACTGTTTCCTCAGGTGCGCGGCGGGCGCAGCCGCTCAAGCGCCGCTCGGGCTAAATGCCGGTTGCACAACGGTTTTCATCGCCCGAGCATTTGAGCGGTCAGGAAGCGGGATAGGGACGCCCTTCGGCGGTTGGTTCTCACACCCCACGCACCGATGGTGCATTGAGCGAGGCCCGACCGCTTCGCATCATTCGAGAGATTTCCGTTATATAGCAGTGAGTTAGACCTGGTTCGGTCTATGGCCGCGATCCCGTGTGTGGGCTGCGTTGTCGGTTCAGAACCGCCGTTTTGTTTCCTTGGAACGGACGGCGGCCGAGGGAACAGACAACGGAGACATGCCTATGCGCATCCACGCCACCATCAACGAACGGACGGTTCGTCGCACATTCCGCGAGCTGAAATTCGGACGAACCGGCCTGACCGTCATCGACAAGGACCTGCCCGCCTTCGGCCTCAAGGTCGCGAAAAACGGCACCAGGACCTTCTTCGTCCGTGTCGCGCACAAGCTCGGCAGGGACAACATCGTCCTTGGCTCGGCGGACGAAATAACCGCCGGGGAAGCCCGGGAGAAGGCGGCGGCCGCCATCGCGGCCGCGAGAACCGAGCGGGAGACAGGACCCTTGTTCGCCGATTTCGTGACCGATTTCATGCGCCGCCAGGGACGGCGCTGGAAGCCGTCTACGGGGCGAGCAACGCCCACTTGATCGAGCGCTACCTCGTGCCCTTCTTCGGCGCGAAGCGCGTCGCAGAGATCGCCCGCGCCGACGTGCGCCGCTGGTTCGATTCGCTGAGCGGCACGCCGGGCAACGCCAACCGGACCCTGCCGGTGTTCTCCGTCATGATGCGCCAGGCTGAGCTTTGGGATCTTCGCCCGCAGGGCTCCAATCCCTGCCGCAACATGCGCCGCTACAGGACGACGCCTCGAGAGCGATTCCTGTCGCTGGACGAGCTGAAGCGCCTCGGTTTTGTGCTCGACCACGCGGACGACAAGCAGGCCGCCGCTGCGATCCGGCTGCTGCTGTTCACCGGCGCGCGGTTGTCCGAGATCCCCGGCCTCCGGTGGGACTGGATGCGCAGCACCCGCGCCGTGTTGCCCGATGGCAAGACCGGGCCGAAGGCGATCCAGCTTCTGCCGCCGGCAAGGGCCGTCCTGAACGGCCTGCTGCGCGAGGGACGGTTCGTCTTTCCGAACAAGAGGGGCGATGGGCCCATGACCGACCTCGGTTTGCGCTGGCAGAAGCTGCGCGGTCTCGTCGGGCTTGACGGGGTGCGGATCCACGATTGCCGCCACACGTTCGCGTCCCACGCCGTGATGAATGGGCTCGACCTCTATACCGTCGGCCGCCTTCTCGGCCACGCCGACACCGCCTCGACCGAACGCTATGCCCATCTCGCCGACGAGCACGTCGGCGAGGTGGCGGGGTGCATCTCCGGCATCGTCAACGACGTCATGACTGGAAACGGGAAGGAGGGCGGACGATGAGCGGCAGCAAGCACCGCATCCGGCTGACCGTGTATTCCTGCGATCGGGCGCGCGTGGGCGTCGGTCTCCCGGTCGAGGAACCGTACTTCCTCGCCGTTCGACAGGAAGACGAACGGCACGCCGAGCTGTTCGGCGTAGTGCTTCCCCTGGTCCTGTGCCGCCATCGGATCGGTGCTCGCGCGCTTGGCTTCCGGCGCCGCCATCGGCCGGCCCTGCCGGTCGCAGAGCACATAGTCGGCCTGCGTTCCGTCGGGAAGCGCGTGCTCGAACAGGACGCTCGACCTGTCGGTCAGGTTCCAGCCTGCGTCCTGGAGCAGTGCGTCGATCTTGACGCGCGCGAAGACTTCGGTCGTGCCGCTCATGCGGCCGCCCAGGGATCGACGACCTCGATGTCGATATCCTCGAAGTCACGGACGTTGCGCGTCGCTACCGTCAGGCCGCGGGCGCGGGCGATCGCAGCGATCTGGCAGTCTGCGGGTGCGACGGAGCGGCCCGCAGATCGGCGCATGGCCGCGATATCCGCGTAGGCGCGTGCCGCCTCGCTGTCGAACGGCAGCACCCGATCCTCGAATGCGTCGCGCAGCATCGCTTGGATTTCCGAGACCAGCGTTGCCCGGCGCCTGCCCGCCGGCAGGATGGCCGCGCCGTAGCGCAACTCCGCTTCGCCGACCGCCGAGAAGAACAGGTCTTCCAGGGGGTGACAGACGGCCCAGGCCTCGACGGCGGGATCGGGCGCCTTGCGGATCAGTTCGGACACCACATTCGTGTCTAGCAGCACGGTCATGGGTCGTCAGCTCAATCGAAGGACGGCGGCTCGCGCCCGGGCTCGCGCGGCGGCAACTCCAGGTCCACGCCGTTGTCCGGTCCGAAGTGCGAGCGGATGACGCTCGCGAGATTCCGCGAACTCGGCTTGCGCCCAACCCCATCGCGCAGGATCAACCGCGCTTCCTCTTCCATCGACCGGTGGTGTTCGGCGGCGCGGACGCGCAACCGCGTCTTCACGTCGTCGTCGAGGTTGCGAATGGTGATACTCGCCATAGCTGGATCCTCCGTCCGTCAGGGCGCCCAATCTACGCATCGATTGCGATGCAATCAAGACGCCACGAACCTACGCGACCGCCGACAACACCGATCCTGCGTTCGCAAGCGCAGAGATTTCACGTGAACGGTGCGGTACCTGACTCCCGGGGGGAAGGCTGGCGCGACCGTGAGCTAATCAAGAAGCGCTCCGCCTAGCGCTGGCGTTGCCGAAGGCAGGTTGCGTTACTGTGCACGCGGCTAAGCGCCCGTCGTCTCGGAGCGGATCGACCACGAGAGTCGCGGCGAACAGCACTGCAAAATCGGGAACCACGGTCTCAACAACTACCGGCTTTCTTCAGATGAGTCGCCCATTGCACAAAATCTCGTGCACGAGGCCGAATGCGATCTATTTCCCTGCGCGCACTACAGATCATTCGAGGATTGTATCCCCTGGGCATCCGAATCGCGTCTCGAAATACCGTGGCGGGAAGCGACAGCACCTGTTCGCATAGGTGAATTGCTTCGTCTAATCCCGCGACCTTCATCCGCCCACCGTCGTCTACTACCCAAGGGGAGTCACGGAGATCAGCGCCAGCACTGTGGGAGAACATGAGCTCATTGTCGATCTGAACAAATGAATGGTCGGCTGTGAAAAGTTGCCCTGGCGGCTCGTGCATTTCGCACAGCATTCCCAGCATCTCCCCCCGAGCCCAGTCCAAGGCGTACGTGACTGGCGACCTCCTCAATACGTCGACATCGTAGGGCCGATTCCGGAACTGCTCGTTGAGTGCCAGCAACGGACAATTGTCGCAAAGAGACGGATCTGGATGTTTGTCAAGGAACCAGATCGCGAGCTGACAATCGTCGCTCGACTCATGCCTTGCAGGTGAGAACGGCCAAGGATTGGGGTGCGACGGCATCTTTAGATATGACGAACTCTGACAGGACAATCCGAGAGCTTGCGCTATGACGGAGAAAGCGCGCTCTCGAACAGCGCGGCACCCACCGTGAAGTTTCACAAGCCACCGAGTTCCGTGCGTATCCAGACATGTCCAGAAGGGCAAGTCGTCAGAGGGCGGGGTCCAGGAAAGAGCCTCCGCATTCAGCAACATAGGCAGGTCCAAGCTGGACGGGAAAGTCATATTGGGCATACCCCATGTGCCCGGACACTTGGCGTGGTCCACGTTCGAACAGCGCTCCCGATGGTTGCCGCAACATCGAGATGCGTCTCGCCGCCGTCCGCCCAGAAGAACAGGCCTTCCGGGAACCGGCCCGAGGTCCACGCCTCCATTCCGGCGTCCAGCGCCTTGGTTATCAGTCTGGACACGACGTCCAGTCTAGCAGCAAGGACTTGGACGCAAGTTCAATGGAACGACGTCGGCTTTGCGCACCGGCCGGTGTGCAACACCAAGGACCCTCTCTCGGCCGGCCCGAAGTGCGAGTGGATAGTGCTGGCGGGCTTCGCGGAACTCGACTTGCGTCCGACGACATCGCGCAGGATCAGCCGCGCTTCCTTGTCCATGAAGCGCCCGTTGTCCGCCACCCTCGGCACGGCGGACGAGTTGACCGCGACGCAAGCCCGCGCGATGGCGCTCGCCGAGATCGAGGCCGCCAGGGCCAAGTGTGCGGTCGGGCCGCTGTTCCGCGATTTCGCGGACGAGTTCACGCGCCGCCAGTCCCGATGCTGGAAGCCCGCCACCCGCGACAGCAACCGCACCGCGCTCAACAACCAGATCCTTCCCTTCTTCGGCGACATGCGCCTTGCCGACATCGACTGCGCCGACGTGGCGCGCTGGTTCGACTCCCTGAGCGCCACCCCGGCAATGCCAACCGCGCGCTCCCGGTGCTCTCCGTCATGCTGACCCAGGCCGAGCTGTGGGAACTGCGCCCCCAGGGCACCAACCCCTGCCGCAACGTGCGCCGCTACAAGGTGAAGCCCCGCGAGCGCTTCCTCTCCGTGGACGAGCTGAACCTCCTCGGCTTCGTCCTCGACCATACCGAGGACGCCCAGGCCGCCGCCGCGATCCGGCTGCTGCTGTTCACCGGCGCGCGGTCCTCGGAGATCACCGGGTTGCGCTGGGACTGGATACGCGGCACCCGCGCGCTGCTGCCCGACACCAAGACGGGTCCCCGAACGATTTCGCTGTCGCCGGAGTCGGCGCGGGTCCTGGCGGCGATCCCGCGCGTGGACGGCAATCCGTCCGTGATCCCGGAGAGGATCAAGGGCAAGGCGATGCGTAACCTCAATGATCCCTGGGACATCGTCTGCGCGCGCGCCGGGCTCGAGGACATGCGTATCCACGACGCGCGCCACACTTACGCCTCGCCGGCGCTGGCGCCCGGGGAATCGCTGCCAATGATCGGCCAGCTGCTCGGCCATCCCTATGTCATCGAAGGTCCGAGTCGGGACACGGATTTAGTTCATATATAACAGTCCGGTACCAGATCGTCCCAACACCCCAATTCTTCCCGATTTGATCCTTTCAACACCTTGTCAACACAAGGCCGGTGGCGGTGTTCGGCGAAGTGGATCGTGTTCGAGGTACTCCTTCGGTAAGGCCGGGATGTGGGGATGTGGGGTAATGGTTCGGCCAAGCCGGTATGGGCTGAGGTTGGAATCATCATCCACGCCGGGATAGCGCGAGCCGGCAGAGGTTGTGAACGTCCGCTGAGTGAGGAGATCGGTTGGCTGCGCGTGCCCACGTCACCCGCCGGCCGGACGATTCCACGGCTGGGCCGAAGCTGAAGGAACGGACGATCTTAAGGCACTATCGCCGGTGTATCCCGGCGCAGGCTGGGTTCCACATGCGAAACACGGGATCCTGACCGAACCGCGCCTGAAACGCAGCAGAAATCTCGTCGACCAACTTCATGCTGCGATCGGTGTCGGCCGCGACGGCGCCCATCACCACCCTGACCGGCTCCCGCTGCAAGTTGCCGGTTGGCTCGAGCCACTGCCCCCGGCCTTCCAGCACGGTCAGCCCCGCCCGGAATCGCGGCGTGATGGTATCCGCAAGGAAGCGTTGCCATTCTTCCTCCGTGACAACCTTGCCCGTGGCGTCGGCCAAACCGAAGAAGAGCCGGAATTCACCCACCGGTTCCAGCCCCTCCGGACATTCCCGGGCGGCCGCGGCCGGATCGGCGGTCACGCCGATGGCAAGCGAGACGAGGAGAGCGGTCAGCCAATTGCGAACATCCACGGTCATGATAACCTCATTTTACCGTATCCCGGCTGCGCACTCGCCACACCGTCGGATCTCGATTTGCCCGGGGCGGTCCCTTACGAAACGACATTCGGAAAAGTCTCGCAATCCAGGAAGCGGTATGCAGCATTTTACCCTTCCCGGCCGTATTGACAACGAGCTTCCTTCCGCACCGCGGACAGTCCGGCAGCCCACGGGGCACGACTCTTGAAACGTCCGGTTCAGGCTTTCGGGCTACGAGCCCGACGACCGGCTGCGCCTCGACCTGCTGGCGCTGCGCGAGGAAGGGGCGATCCCGGCGGCGCTCACCGAGGAGAGCGTCCCCCTCGAGGAGATCGCCGCGCTGTGGCGCGCCGCGTCGGGCGCCTGCTGGCGTGCGCGGCGTGCGCGCGCGCGACGTGGTGTTCGAGCAGGCGCGTGGCTCCTGCAAGGTCTTCGCCATCGTCAACGACCGCAAGCTGCCGCTCGCCGCGCCACTGACCGCCGAGGAAGGCCGCAGGGTCATGGGCTTCCTCTTCCACTGCAAGGACGAGGGATCGTCGCAGACCAGCTACCGCCGCGCCTCCTTCCAGGGTTTCTCCATCCGCGCCGGCGGCCCGGTGCCGCTGCCGGGCGGCATCTCGGCGCTCCGCTGCGAGCGCGGGCCGCACGACCCCGACGCCGACCATCTCTTCGCCCGGCTCTTCTACCGCGACCGGCTGGACGAAGACATGACGCTGGAGCGCCTCGGCTTCTCCGGGGCCGAGGCCGCGCTGTTCGCCGAGATCCGCATGTCCATGCAGGGCGGCGGCGTCATCGGCGGCCGCGCCGGGGACCGCAAGTCCACTACCCTCGCCGTCAACCTCGCCCTCCAGATGGCCAAGATGGAGGGGCAGCTCAACCTGGTCACGGGCCGCGGCGCCGGGGGAGGACGGCTGATGCGGTGCCGCAAAGCCGTCGTCGCCGCGCTGGCGGCGGCAAGCCTGATGTTCCCGGCGACAGCGGCGGGGGCGGCGGAGGCACCGCCCGATCTTGGGACGGTTCAGGCGATGGCGCCGGCGGCCGGGCCGGACGTGCCGTTCGCCGAGGAGAAGCGCGGCGCGGCGATGCGGCTTGCGGCCCTCGGTTTCGGGGCTCGTGCAGGGCTGGCGCGCCGGGGCTGGGAGATCTCCGTCCTGTTGGACCGCCATGCCGTGAAGCTCTCCGCGATCTACCGCTTCCACGGACTGATGCTGACCGAAGGCGGCTTCACGGTGCTGCCGCCGGTGCCGCCGGGGATGGATACGTTGACGACGTCGAGGCCTCTCGCACCGCCGCGGCGGGCGTTCTGAATGAGCTCGACGAACGCGTCGGCGAGCGTCGCATTGAAGAATCGGGTGACCCGATCGATGGCGCCGACGTGGACGCGCGCCCGGATCGAGGCGGGGAAGTCGGAACGAGCGTTCATGGCGGTGGTCTCCCATGATGGCCGAACGAAGGCGCCCCGCCGATTGGGCCGGCGGGGCGCGTATGAAGGAAAGCGGCGCTCAGGAACGGCGCAGGAAGACCGGCCCGCGTGCGGTGCCGCTTGGTGAGGCCGCGCGGGCGCAGATCGACCTGCTGCCCGGAAAGCGTCGCCCCGATGCGTTCCTGTTTCCGAAACTTGGCGGAGGCAGGTATTCGCACAGCCTTGTTGTCTGCTGGCGGGCGGTTTGCGCGGATGCGAAGCTCGGCAGGCTGCGCCTGCATGACTTACGCCATACCGCCGCAAGTCAGGCCGTCATCTCGGGCGAGAACCTCCCACTGGTGGGCAAGCTGCTCGGGCACCGGCGGCACCGCACGACTGCCAGTTACGCCCACCTCGCCGACGGGCACCTCGTCGAGGCGGCAGAGAAAATCGGAACCGTCATCGCCGGAGCGATGGATTCATGCTCAAATGACAAAACGGCGCCATCAACCGTGAGAAGATCGGCACTGGAGGTTACCGCACCGGAGAGGACACCATGCGATCAACTTACATAATCATAGCAACCGTGTGCTGGGTCCTGTGGCCGTCACTCGCGGCGTCGAAGTCCGACTGCGGCAGTTGGAACACATGGACGTTCTTCGAGAACGCCACGGAGGAGGACGTAGCGCGCTGTGTGGCATCCGGTGCCGACCCCAGGGCGCCCGACCAGGACGGAATGACACCCCTGCATGCGGCGGCAGAAAAGAGCAAGACGCCCGGCGTGGTTGTGACCCTCCTGAATGCTGGTGCCAACCTCGAGGCGCGCGACAATGTCGGGGCGACACCTCTGCATTGGGCGGCAGCTGTCGGCAAGACCCCGGCTGTGGTCTTGACCCTTTTGAACGCCGGCGCCGACCTTGAGGCGCGTGGCAAGCTCGGAGGAACCCCCCTGCATGTGGCGGCAGCAAACAGCAAGACGCCCGCCGTGGTCGAGGCCCTCCTGAAAGCCGGTGCCGACCTTGAGGCGCGTAGCAAGCTCGGAATGACGCCCCTACATGCCGCGGCATCAAACAGCACGTCACCCGCCGTGGTCGAGGCCCTTTTGAACGCTGGTTCCGACCTCAATGCGCGCAACAAGCTCGGAGGGACGACCCTGCACCAGGCAGCAGCAATCAGCAAAACGCCCGCCGTGGTCAAAACGCTCCTGAACGCCGGTGCCGAACTGAAGGGGCGCGACCAGGAGGGAAAAACGCCAATGCACTGGGCGGCGTCGAAAAGCAAGACGCCCGCCGTGGTCGAGACGCTCCTGAACGGCGGAGCGGACCTCAATGCCCGCGACAAACTCGGAGGGACGCCCCTTCACCGGGCGGCGGCAAACAGCAAAACGCCCGCCGTGATCGAGACGCTCCTGAATGCCGGAGCCGCACTGAAGGCGCGCGACCAGGATGGAAAAACGCCATTCCACTGGGCAGCGTGGGAAAGCAAGACGCCCGCCGTGGTCAAGACCCTCCTGAACGGCGGAGCGGACCTCAATGCCCGCGACAAACTCGGAGGGACGCCGCTACACTTTGCGGCGTCAAACAGCAAAACGCCCGCCGTGGTCGAGACGCTCCTGAACGCCGGTGCCAACCTCAAGGCACGGGCCGTGAGCGGGCTGACGCCCCTACATGTGGCGGCAGCAAACAGCAGGACACCCGCCGTGGTCGAGACGCTCCTGAACAGTGGTGCCGACACCAAGATCCGCGACAAGGCCGGAAGAACACCCTGGGACTATGTTCAGACGAACGATGCCCTCAAGGGCACGAACGTCTACTGGCGCATCAACGAGGCGCGCTTCGAATGAGCACCGCGCCCGTCCGCGCAGTCGGCCCCCTAGGGAACTCAGCGCTCGAGTATCTGGGAACCGGCGGCTTAAGCGAAGGCGGCGAGGGTCCGCATCTTGTCTGCCCCCGTTTATTTGCGGCGTACCTTTGAGTCGTTGACCACCTCGTGCACTAGGGCCTGTGGACATTCATTTTAGTGCGAGGCGACAGCCGGCGAGGTGTATCATCGCGGCAAAGCTCGTGTCGGTTTTTTCGTATCTCGTGGCGATGCGCCGGAACTGCTTGAGATCGCAGAAGAAATTCTCGACGAGGGCCATTTGTACATCGCGAAGTCGCACGGGATAGAGCGCACCCGATCGGCCTTGGGTGGAATGACGGCCATGGCGCCTCGGCTGTCCAGTTCGGCGCGGATCCAGTCGATGTCGAAGGCCTTGTCGGCCAGCAGGGCCTCGAAGTCGATACCCTCGATCAACGGAGCAACGCCGATGCTGTCGTGGCGTTGGCCGGGAAGCAGCAGGAAGCGCGTCAGGTTGCCGAGCGCATCGACGAGCGCGACGATTTTCGTCGTCAGCCCGCCTCGCGATCGGCCGATGGCCTGATTTTGAGTCCCCCCCTTGCGCCGGTGCCATGCTGGTGGACCCGGACGATGGTGCCGTCGATGATGGCGTATTCGAAGTCCGGGTCGGGGGACAACAGCTTGAATAGACTCTCGAATACGCCTTTCTCCGCCCATCGTCGGAAGCGTCGGTAGACCGAGTTCCAGAGCCCGAACCTCGGCCCCAGGTCGCGCCATGGCGCGCCGGTGCGCGCAATCCAGAACACCGCTTCCAGAAACAACCGATTGTTCGCCGTCCGACCAGGGTCACCGACCTTCCCCGGCAGATGCGGCGCAACCCTCTCGAATTGCTCGTCGCTCAAGATACTTCGATCCATGGCCCATCTCCCTTTTGGGACCTTGAATCAGAATTTCTCCGTCGTGGGAATCCCCCACAATCAAATGAATGTCCACAGACCCTAGGGCGTTGCGTGCGCGATTGCCGGACAGGCTGAAGATGTGGTCAACTCCGTTGTCCTCGGAGTGGCCCATCGATTCCGTGCACGCACCCGAACATGGTTTTGATCGCGCGTGCCGCGCGTCCTCGACCGTCAGCGCGTGGAACGGGCCGAGCGTCCGCCTGACCACGGAGCCGTCGCAGCGCCGATGCACGATCCACGTCTTGCACCCGTTCGGGCGCACCCGCAGTCTAAGTGTCTGGCCCGAAAAGAGTTGTGTGATTTCAGTCAGTTGTGATTCACTGTTTGTATTTAGCAACCAGGGAGACACAACATGTGGACCAAAATCACTCGCCCGAAGTATGAACGCGACCTGCTGCGCTACGCAAGCGACCTGACGGATGGAGAATGGAAGGTGCTGGAGCCGTTGCTGCCTCGCGCCAAAGCGCTGGGACGGCCTCGGACGACGGCATTGCGCGAGGTGGTGAACGCGATCCTCTACCTACTGCGTAGCGGCTGTCCATGGCGCATGCTGCCCCGGGACTTCCCGCCACGCTCGACGGTGCAGCGCTACTTTTATCTCTGGCGGGACGACGGCACCTGGTCCGAGGTCAACCGGCAACTGCTGGTCGCGGCGCGCGAGGCCGAGGGCCGCGCGGCCGGCCCGTCGGCCGGTATCATCGACAGTCAGAGCGTAAAAACCACGGAAAGCGGCGGTATCCGGGGCTTCGACGCCGGAAAGAAAGTCAAGGGCCGCAAGCGTCACATCCTCACCGACACCGGCGGCCTGCTGGTCGCGGTCGTGGTCCACGGCGCCGAGATCCAGGACCGCGACGGCGCGCCGGCGGTGTTCGCCGCCATCCCCCGCCACTTTCCCCGCCTGCGCCACGTCTTCGCCGACGGCGCCTATGCCGGGCCCAAGCTCGAGGGCGCACTGAAGCGGATCGGCCGCTGGTCGCTGGAGATCGTCAACCGTCCCGCGGGCGTGAAGGGCTTCCAACTCCTGCCCCGCCGATGGGTCGTCGAGCGCACGCTCGCCTGGCTCAATCGAAACCGGCGGCTGGCCAAGGACTTCGAGACGGCCATCGAGACCGCCGAGGCCTGGATCTTCCTCGCCAGCATCCAACTCCTCACGCGCCGTCTCGCAAGAGCCTGAAAACACTCGATTCATTTCGAGTCGGACACTAAGGCCCGGCGCGGCGCTGTCCCACAGCACGGCCTCGCGTCCGCCCGCAGACACGAAGGCGCGCGCCCGCGCCTCGGTGATCTTCGTTCTGTTCGCCATGTTCCGATCCCTTCCGTTCGTATCGGTCGCGACCGGCGCGGCGCGAGTGCCCCACGTTGGGGAACACTCAGGACACGCCGGGTACGGTGCCGGGTTCGGAGTTCGGAAGGGTCGGAAGTGCCGCGCTCAATCGCCGCGCGGGCTGCAAGCCGATGTCGCTACCGGGCTTTCGGCGCTTCGCGGATGCGTGGACGGGTTGCGATTCTCTACGCCATGCGGCGCGGTTTCATCACACCCGACGCACCTTGGTCTTGTCGTGTCGGGGACTCCCTTCGTCCGATGGACGACGCTATCGCGATCTCGTCGCCAGCGCGACCAGCCCGGACTAGATTCGCATGCTCCAATGCCGGCCCTTGCTCTGCTGCTGCCTTTCGGCCTTGCGCTCGGCGCGCTGTTGCCGCAACTCCCGGAGCTTCTCCGGATCGTCGAGGAGGCGGGCGACGCGCTCGTCGCGCATCTGGAGGCTCTCACCCGCGCGTTGCCCTGCCAGGGTCGCCGCGAGGTGCCGGTCGTCGTCTTCAAGCACTTCGCGCACCCGCGTGAGCGCTGAGCCGAGGCGCTCTTCCCGGAGCGCGAGGTAATCCAGGTGGATGCCGTAATTCACCGGGTCGTCCATGAGTCCTTCGCAGCGGCCCACCGCAAAGTCGGTCACGTTCCGCCATGTGTCGTAGTCCTCATGGTCGGGAACCGCCACGCCCCGCTCGGCCGCCTTGGCCGCCAGCGCTTCGCGGCGGTTCATCTGGTCCGCCATGAGCTTGGGCCAGTTGTCGAAATAGTTGCGGTTTGACATTGCCTTGCCAAGCTGAGCGAGCACGGCGCTTATCTCCGATTTGACGCCGCGATCCAGGAGCATGTTCTTGGAAAGGCTGTCCAGCTCCTTGTGCAGACGGTCGTAGCCGTCCGTGTAGATGACGTGGACGCCATCTTCTGCCGCGCGCTCCACCTGACGGTTCCAGTCCCGCTTCAGTACCTGCGAGCGTTGCAGGAGCTCCCGCTCGAAGGTCGCGGTCCGTAGCCGATCGTGGTAGCCCTGTCCGCCGACGAGGTGGCCCACGGCGCGGCCGAAGCGGGAGAACGCAGTTTGCACAGGCTCGGCGCCGATAGTCCCGACCTGCCCCGGATCTGGCGCACCGTCAACCGACGCAAACCTGGGACCGACCCAGTGGCGGTTTTGCAGGCGCCGCAGCTCACGCGCCTGCCGTTCGGCCAGTTCCTTGTCATCATCCCGGATCACCTCGCGAAGCGCCGATAGCGCCCTTGTCATGTGGGTCCTGGCTTCCACGAGCCTATCAAGATGGGCGCCATAGGTTTCCTTGCCGGAGAGGATGGCCTCGCCCGCCGCCGTCAGGCGCTCGGCCTCCTGCCGCCAGTCCGGGTAGGCCGGAACCCCGGTCAGCTCGATTTCCTGATCCACCGCAACGTCCTGGAGAGCGGCGCGTGCATCCATATGCCGTTCCGCTTCGCCCGGATAGTCCAGGATATGTTTGCGGGTCGAGAGATAACGCTGGTGGTTCTCAAGCACCTGGATCAAGGGCGCTCGTGACTTGGCAGGGATATCCGGGTTCTCCATCAATCCCCGGATGCGCGGGATGATGTCCATGTAGCCGTTGGCGTAGAATAATGGGATACCGGCTTGCCGGGCGTCTTCGATGAGGCTGTTCCAGTCCTGCCGCAAGGCTTCGTAGGCCGGCATCCAGGTCGGCTCCCCGGGCTCAGGTTGTTCGACTTTCTCCCGTGTATCCGCGGGATCGCCGCGCGGTTCCGGGGTCTTACGTTGAGAGGCATATTCGCCATCCTCCCGGATGACGTGGCGCAGCCGTGACAGCTCCCGTTCCACGCGCGCCCTGCCGGTCTCCATATTGTCGAGATGGATGCCATACCTCTCGCCGTCCGCGAGGATGGTCTCGGCTGTTGCCATCAGACGGTCCGCTTCCTGTCTCCAGCCCAGGTGATCCGATACCTCAACGATCCGAACGCCGAGGTCATCGGCGACGCGCTGGAGGGAAGCATGCGTGTCCATGTGCCGTTCGGCGGCGTCAAGATAGTCCTCGACGTATTGGCGCGCCGAGAGATCCCGTTGGTATTTTTCGAGTGCCTCGATCATCGGCGCCGGTGTCTCGGCCGGGATATCCGGGTTCTCCGCCAGCGCCTGAAGACGTGGGATCATGTCTATGTAGCCCTTGGCGTAGAATAACGGCTCCCCGGTTTGCCGGACGCGTTCGAGGAGCTCGCTCCAGTCCCGCCACAAGGCTTCGTAAGGCGCATGCCAGTCCGGCCTGGGGGGAGGATCCCGGTCCGGCGGCGGTACATCCTCCTGCGCGGCCGCGGCATGTGCCCAGGGGTAATCTTCGGCTTCGACCGGCGGGACGGTGTCGAAGTACTGGGCCGACGCCGCGTCACGATCCGAAGACTGCATCCCGGCCGTGTCCCGCGTCACCGTATCGGCGCGCCTGGACGCTTCGGCGCGGCCGCCCTCCAGCGCCAGCTCCCCTTGCCGCAATTCTGGTTTCGGTTGTTGTGCCTCCTGTCCCGCTTCCTTCTTTATCCGATGCACGTGCCGCATCGTGGCCGCTCGCTGGTGGCGTCGTGCGCGAGCGAGGAGTTCCTCGAAGGCGTCGAGGTCCTTGCGGGCGATGCCGCCACGCTCGGCCAGCAGAGACGCGAAGTCGTCCGGCCGGGCGCGGAAGGCCGCGGCCTGTTTCAGCAACACCGCATGGCGGGTGAGGGTTTCCCGGAATGCCCCGCCGAGCGGCACGGCATCGCCTTGCGTTCGGGTCCGCTCGCGGAGATCGTCATACGCTGCCAGAACTTGCCTGTGGCCGTCGGCGAAGGCAGCGACCGTCTGGGCGTGACGCCAACTGAAAGCGGTGCGCCGGACATCCCGCGCGATGCGGGCCAGCGTGTTGTCGTTTGCCGCGGCCCGGACCTCGCCCGTCTCGCCCCGTGTTGCGCCGGCGGATCGGCTTCTATCCTCCTCGACATTTTCCCGCCGATCTTCCCATACGCCATCGGCCATGTAGTCGAGCGCGGCCTCCTTCGGTTGCGAGCGTGACCAGCGTTCGGCCAGATACGCCCGGATCTCGGTGTCCGTCACCGCCGCTTCCCGGTCGTTGTCGGCCCGCCTGTCGGCGATATCGAGGGAGAGCGGTGCCCGGTTGACGTAGATGTCGAGCCTCTCGCGATGGCGTGTCGCGGCGGGATAAATCGTCTCGCGCGAGGGCCTCGCGTCGGCCAGCAGGAACGTCCGGTCCACGGTCAGCCCCTGGGAGGAGGTAATAGTGAGGGCATAGCCGTGATCGAGACGGATATTGCCATACCAGTCGCGAATTTCGTCGTGATGGAACGATACGGCCCGCCCATCCTCGGTGCGCGCCGATATCAGGACACTCGGCTCTGTTCCGGCCTCACCCCTCTCAACCTTGAAGTCCTCGACCGTGACCACGGTGCCGTTGAACAGCTGCTTCTCCCAGTGCGTGGCGCCAATGCGCAACCGGTCGCCGCGTGCGATCTCGAGTGGCGAAGTCGTCCGTTCGTCTTCCGTGCCCCTGCTGACGATCACCGTTACCCGGTCCATATCGGCCCGTTCCCCATCCGGCAACGAAGCGAACCGGCGTTCACGCATCAGATGCGACAGTGCCCTCACTTCAGCCCGTGCGCGCGCCAGCACCACGCTGGATTTATCGGGGTTCGCCCGTTGGTAGCGGTCCCAGTCATTGACCAGACCGGTCAAAGTCTTTTCTTCGTCGTACCCGATATGGAACCGTCCACGCAGGTGATGGGCTGCAATGGCTGAAGCCGCATCGCCGGCGCGCAGCGCCTCGGAAGCAGCGACCTGCCACGGCGTAAAAACAAGTTTTCCCTTCATGTTCTCGTAGTACGTAAGAATTCTGGTGCGCCTCTCCTCTGCCATCGAACTCGCCAGGAGCCGTGCCGTCTCGGGTGTCTCCCCCTGGATATGGGTCAGGATATCCTCCAGGTCCGCTTCCTGGCGCCGTATGCGGTCCACCCGCACGCTGCCAACGGCGTCACGGATCAACCAGAGCCCCGGTCCCGCTTCCACCGGTTGTTGCTGTTGTGTGTCGCCCGCGAAGACGATCTTTGCTCCGTGGCGTTCGGAGAGCTTGAGAATATGATGCGCCTGACGGGTCGATAGCATTCCCGCCTCATCGACGATAATGGTGGTGTTTCCATCGATATCGATCCCGCCCCGCGCGGCAAGACGCAGCAGCTTGTCGACGCAGAACGGACGCGCCTCAACGTCATTGCCGAGCGCCACCGCCGTGCGCCAGGCCACGGCGGTGGCGATGATGTCGCTCCCGTGTTCACGGTAGAGATCGGCGATAGGCCGCAGCGTCGTGGTTTTGCCCGAGCCCGCTGCTCCCTCGATAATTGCGACCCGGCCCCCGGATGCGGTAACCGACCGGATCGCCGCGATCTGTTCTTCGCTCAACGGATAGCCCGCCTTCAGCAGCCCCGCCACCTTTGCCTCGATGGCCTGGGCGGACAAGGATTGTCCTGTATCGGCAGCCATGCCTGCCGCCATGTCCCTGACTTCCATCTCCATCTGCAGGTTATGACGGGTTGAATACAGCCTCGTGTGCGCCATGTCGGCCCGGCCCTCAGCCGAACGCGGCGGGCGGGTCAGGCGCACCACCTCGGGGCTTAGAATCACCCGTTCGATGCTTGTTGCTACCGCGTCGTGGTTCAGAAGTCCCGCGGTAGCATTGCCCACCCGCTCGACGATGTCGGGCAGGCGGAAGACTGCTTCCTCGCGGGTAAGGCGGTACGGCAGGTCTTCCAGGACTTCTGTCAGGGCCCGAATCTGCTCTTGGGTAATCTCTTCCGACTTACCCAACAGCGGGACGATCAGCGCCTCCCGTTCGATAAAACCGTCTGCTTCGCCGCGCCAGCGCCGGTGGCGAATCTCCGGATCATTGTCGGGAGACTTTCCGGCCCGCGTGATCTTGTTCGCTGCTGCTGCCCGTGGCGCGTTGCCCTCGACCGTAAAGCCCATCTCCCGGGCCGCTTCGATAATCGCCGCCCGGCGCTTCGACCAGTGTCCGATCAGGTCCTCGGGCATGCCTGCGACCCGCGTGAACTCTCCATCCTTGCCATACGGTTCCATGCGGATGCCGAGGCGCTCTTGCAGGCTCTACGCCAACGCATTGCGGTAGACTGCCCCCGCCGCCTTCATCCAGGTGTAGACGGGGTGTTGATGCAGCGCCCGGTGCTTGCCGTCCCGGTGTGTACGGGCGGCATTGAAGATCACACAGTGGGTATGAAGCTGGGGGTCGTTGTCCCGGCTGGTTCCGTGCTGGAACATCCCCGCCGCGATATCGGCCGGCAGCACTTCGATCTCGCCGTCCCGGTTACGGATACGGGTATAGGCGCAATGCCTCAGCACTGTTTCCTCCAGCGCTACGCGAGCCGCATCGTTATGCGCCCGCTCGATTTCCGAACGCAGGTCTGGGTCGGCGACGGCCCACAGGGCCGAGATGCTCTTGTCGGCGCTGAAGGTCATGTCGAGACCCGCCGAACGGCGCTCGCTGCCAGCATTCTGTGTGAGTTTAGCTCCGGTGTTAGGTGCGAAGCCGTTGTACAGCCGGTGAAAGTCACTGCTGTCGATCTTGCCGCTGTCGGTAAGGCCGAACAGGGCATGCGGGTTGAACCAGACGCCATCCGGTTCTTCTCCCGCTGTGTAGTATTCGTTGGGATGACGGAGGGAGCGCTGGCTCTCCAGGTAGTAGGCAGCTGACGCGGCTTGGGCGAGAGTCGCTACCATGGTGCTCGCTCCGTGGCGGCACCGTTGGTGAGATATATAAACTGGTCCAGGTACTGCCCGATTTTGACGATTTTGCACAACATGGCAAGGTTGCCTGAACTTATTGAAATCTAAGCACCAAGCAGTGCAGAGGTGTGCTAAGTAAGATACGCTATTTCTCTCTCGTTCGCGACCGAGCATACGCATATCGTTCGACGTTGCAAGGGATTTTTTGACACACCGCAGGGACGGCGCGCAGGTTTGGCATCCGCAGGATTTTCGCGCTGTTGCATTCGGGGGAGGTTAGGCAAGCGCACGGACCATCATGGCTGGTGTTTCGGATTGCCAAGGTTCTCGTTCCTCAGAACGGTGATCGGATAGCCGGCGAATGCATCTGGGCCTGATTACGAACCCTGAAATGGCGGAGAGAGACGGAATATGCCGGCGAAACGCTTCAACGAAGCGGATATCGATGTAGCGCACCCGGTTCCTTGGACACAAGTTTGTCTCACGCGGCGGGCCTGATTGAGATCGCGGCGTGCCACGCCTGACGAGCTTGAGCGGGGCTCAGGTAGCCGTTCTTTTCGACGATCCACTGGGCATTGTAGAGTTCGACGAAGTCGCGGACGGCGTCCCGCAGCTCCGCGATGTTGCGGTAGATGCGACCATGGATGATCTGTTCCTTCAGCGTGCGATTGAACCGCTCGGCGACGCCGTTGGTCTGGGGCTCGGCGACGAAGGCGTAGGACGGCTGGATGCCCCAGAACTTGATCTGTGGTGAAGTGGTCCGACAGATACTGGGAGCCGTGATCCATCCGCAAGGCCAGCCCCCGAGCCGCGCCGGCCGCGGTCGAGCCATCATGGAGATCGGCTGGGTCGCCGGATGCAGACATGCCAAGGTTCTCGTTCCTCAGAACGGTGATCGGATAGCCGGCGAATGCATCTGGGCCTGATTACGAACCCTGAAATGGCGGAGAGAGACGGGGCTCAATATGCCGGCCGAAACGCTTCAACGAAGCGGATATCGGCGGCACTCATTCGAAGCATCCAGCAGTGATGGGTTCCGCTTCATGGACACAAGTTTGTCTCACGCGGCGGGCCAACTGGCGCGATTGAGATCGCGGCGTGCCACGCCTCATTTACCAGAGGCTTGAGCCAATTCGGGGCTCAGGTAGCCGTTCTTTTCGACGTGGGCATTGTAGAGTTCGACGAAGTCGCGGACGGCGTCCCGCAGCTCCGCGATGTTGCGGTAGATGCGACCATGGATGATCTGTTCCTTCAGCGTGCGATTGAACCGCTCGGCGACGCCGTTGGTCTGGGGCTCGGCGACGAAGGCGTAGGACGGCTGGATGCCCCAGAACTTGATCTGGTTGGTGAAGTGGTCCGACAGATACTGGGAGCCGTGATCCATCCGCAAGGCCAGCCCCCGAGCCGCGCCGGCCGCGGTCGAGCCATACAGCCCGGCAAGCCCCATGGAGATCGGCTGCAGGGCGGCGAAGCGGTCGCCGCGCTTGCAGACATGCCAGCCGACACACTCGGCGTTCCAATGCTCGACGGCGGTGAAGATCCAGCCCCAGCCGTCGTCCACCGTGAACACCCGAACGCCATCGGTGCCCCACATGAGGTTCGGGGCATGAGTGATGATCTCACCGTCATGGGGATTGCCGCCACGGCGGCGGCAGCGATGGGGCGAGAGCAGATTGTTCTCGCGCATCAGGCGGAGCACCCGCTTGCGGGCAACCCGGATGTCGCGACAGACCCGAAGCCGAGCCCAGACCTTGCGGTAGCCCTCGCCCTCCCAGGGCGATGCCTCCAGGTCGGCTTCGATCGCCACCAGCAGCGCCTGGTCCGAGATCGCGGGCTTCGGTCCCCGACGCTTTGCCGGCGGCTGCTCGGCGTGCTGGCCGGAGGTCATGGCGTAGAACGAGGAGCGGGCCATGCCCCAGGCGGCGCAGACCCGCCGCAGGCCGTAGGCCAGACCCGTGCCGGGCGAGGTGGCGGCACTCATCGCCGCGACCTCCGCCGCCCCAAAGGGCCGAAGGTCTCCGTCTTGGCCTCCAGCAGTTCCACCTGCATGGTCAACTCTCCGATCCGCTTCATGGCGCTATCCAGTTCCGCCTGCACCGGATCGCCCTTGCGTCGCTTGAGCGAGGCGTCGATCCCGCCGATCGCTTTCTCACGCCACTGCTCGAGCCGGAAGATCTCTACGCCCAACTGGCGCGACAGAAGTTGCACCGGCTCGTCACGCAAAAGCCGCAGAACGACCTCACGCTTGCGCGCCACCGTCCATCGCTGGCCAAGTCCCAGCGGGCCTGCCGGCAAAGCCTGGCCTGGGGAAAACGTGGACGAGCCAAGCTCGCCCGCATTTACCACAGGCCCATCAACAGCAACTTTCTTCTCAAAATTATCGGCCATGTTCCGGTCCTCCTTGGACACTTCGATTAAGCCAATTCTGTGTCCAAGGAAATCGGGTCCGACTCAGAAGCGGATATCGACTTCGATGCCATGGATGGCGAATTGGCGAAATTGGTGTCGCCCAAGCTGAGCCTGACGGATGTGCTGGACCGTTTGCGGAAGCGGCTGGTCGAGCAACAGACCAAGGGGGTGACGGTGACTCAAATGCATGAGGTGTTGAAATCGGGCGGCATCGATATCACGGAGCGCAGTCTGCGGACGTTTCTGGACAAGGGCGTGTTGCCGGGAAGGAAGGTTGCCGAGGCCGCCAGGGCCATGGTGTCGGAACAAGGCAGCGATCCGTTCTAACTGGAATGAAGGCGGATATGGATCCGCGAAGCGGCGATACGACGTTCGGAGAACGGCGGGTCCGTCATCGTGGTTTGAGGGGTGCGAACAATGAAGTTGCAGTGGGGGATGGTTGGGCGATGGCGTGGCGCGTCAGCGCCCGCGTACGGCGATGGCGCGAAGCGCCGTGCCGTGAGGCGGCGATGCATCGTTCGAAGAACGGCGAGCCGCGAGCGAGCATAAGCTCGCACGGTTGGCGGCGGCGCAAAGCGCCCCGCCATGGGCCGTGACTTTATGCACCCGGCAAAAAAAGGGGGCCGACCTCCGCCGTGTGATGGCGGGGGCCGACCCTGAAGGGTGTCGCTACGCGGCGGCGAGCAAGACGGGGATGCCGATCTTGCGCGCCTTGTCGATCATATTGTTCGTGATGCCGGAGCCAGGGAAGGCGACGAGGCCCTTCGGCAGGAAGTTCAACAGCATGTCGTTGCGCCGGAAGGGCGCGGCCTTGCCGTCTCTATTCCAGTTCGGCTTGCAGACGACCTGGTGGACCCCGTTCTTCTCCGCCCAGCTTGCCGCGATCTTCTCCGCGCCGGGTCCGCCGCCGTGCAGCAGGACCATGTCCTCGTACTTGATCTTGATGCCGTCCAGCGAGCGCCAGATCGCGGTGACGTCGTCGAAGTCCTTGCCGCCGGTGAAGGCGACCAGGGTGCCTTCGGGCAGATGCGCGCTGGTCTCGCGGTCCTTGCGGGCGCGCAGGTAGTCGCGTGCGTCGATGGCGGCCGAAGTGAGTTTGCCGGTCTGACTGCTGTGCGAACCGTTGCGCGGGCGCCAGGTGTCGCCGGTCTCGGTGCGGTATTCCTCCGCGGCGAGGTCGCGCATGGCCTCGAAGGCGTCGCGCCGGTCGCCGAGCTTCCGGACCCGGTCGGTCAGGCGTTCGAGTTCCCGGGACTTGATCTCGGAGCCGTCCTGCTCTTGGCCGAGGTCTTTCATCTCGGGCGCGATCTTGTCGATGCCGCGGTCGAGGCGCTGGACCTGGGCGTGCAGTGCATTGACGAAACCCCAGAGCAGGCTCTCGCGTTCGTCGGCGAGCTGCGTGCCGTCCGGCGCGACGGCACCGGCCAGGATGTGGATCGCTTCCTCGATCCCGGCAAGCGCCTCTTCCTCGTTCCAGATCTCGCGGTTGTCGAACTCGTCGGGACCAGGGGTCGCGCCGAACAGGGGCCTGTTCGCAAGCCATTGCGGTCTGTGACGTTTCGGTGCTGATGAACTCTTGCATGATTCTCTCCGTTGCAATGTCGCTATCCTCCGAGGCGGGATGCCCCGTCGTGATGACTCTTTGTTTCACGCGCTCGCAGCGGAGCCACGATGGCCGGAATGCCTGCGCCGGGGGGATGCGCGAGTGGTGCGGGCGCAGGGAGCGCAGCGAGCGAGCCACGGTCGCGTATTCCACCGGCGCTAGCCGCGCAGCGGCGTGGCATTGCGCGCTATCGCCGTAACGGAGCGAAGCGGAGTGACGGACCCCACAGGGGTTGGCGCAGTGAGAACGTGTGGGACAATGAGACATCATGACGGGATAATTATTCTCCCACTCTCACGCCTCTCTTCCACCGTTGCCGCAGACTTGGTACTTGCAATAAGGGGGGCGATCCGGGCCGCAAGGGTTTCTTCTCCGAAGGCAACGAGGTCGTCGTTGAAATCGGAATGTTCGGGGACGATCACGATTGAGGGAATGCCTCGTTCCACACAGCGGTGCTGAAGACGGTTTGCGGCGTGCCCGCCTTCCACGTCTTTATCGCGGGCGATGACCAAGAGGGCGAGGTCTTGGGGTGGTTCGAAGGCGCCAAGACTGCCCGCCGAAAGAGCTGCGGCGGCATGAATACCGGGGACGGCGGTGACCACGGATAGTACGGTTTCGATGCCTTCACCGGCAAGCAGGGTCGCGCCGGAGGCGGACCCGCCGAAGCGCACGGCGCGGCCGTGGACGCGCCCGAGCGCCTTGCGAGGGCGGGCGAGGTTGGCTTTTTTGGGTCGCTTGGGGTCAAGCCAGGTGCGCTGCACACCCTCGACGGCGCCATCATCGCCGGTGACGGCGGCGACCAGTGCCGGGAGGCGGTGGATACCATTGTCGTCGCGATGGAGGAGATCAGGATGAAACCGCAAGGCCGGGAAGCGGCAATGGGTGATGGCGCGGGCATGCAGGTAGGCTTCCGCATGGGTGCCATCGATGGGCCGGCAGCGGCGCCAGAGGCGGCGTGCTGCTTCTTCACGGTCATAGTCGCCGGCGTTATCGCCGCCATTGGCGGGTCGGCAGACGGCAGGGCGAGGAATGCGAGGGCCTCCTCCATGGCGTGCCGCGGCGATGCTCCGCCGGTGTGCAGACGGATGAGATCGAGCAGATCGCCATGCTCGTTGGTCGCGGCGTCGGTCCATTTTCCCGGTATGCCTGGAGGCGCCAGGCGCACGAAGAGCGACCGCCCCTCGGCGCCGTTTGTGTCGCCGACTGTCCAGTATCTGCCCTGCCTGCGGCCGCGGGGAAGGTAGCGGCGGCATACGTCTTCCGCCCGTGTGCTTAATGCAGCGGCAATTTCAGTGGCGTTCATGGGGCGTGATCCCTTAGGGGAGCGATGGCGGGAAACGGGTGCATGGGGAACCTCTCCTGCCTGTTTCGGGACGCTCCCTTCAGCCCCCCCCCCCCCCCCCACAGTTTGGGAACTCTGTTGAGGCGGGCTCGAATGCGCCGGCAAAAAAGAAGGGCCAGCCCCATGCCAACTTGGCGGGGACTGGCCCTGAGTTATGCGGGTGGGAGGAAGCCCGCTTAGAACGGAATTTCGCTGTCATCCACCGTCGCGGCGGTTTCGGCGGAAGGCACGGCGTCGCCGTTCTTCGCCGGTGCGCCGTTTCCGTTCGGCTTATCCAAGAACTGGACTCTGCCGCCGGGGACCAGCAGGATCTCGGTTGAGAACCGGTCGCTGTCCTCGCCGTCCTTGCGCCACTTGCGGGTCTGCAGCTTGCCCGAGACGTAGACCAGGCGGCCCTTCTTCGCGTGCTTCTCCAGCATCTCGACCAGGCCGTCCTGGAAGGTGACGATGCGGTGCCACTCGGTGCGGTCCATCTTGTCGCCGGAGTTTTTGTCTATCGTTTCCAAATGCAGGCAGTAGCGCCGAAGCGGGTGATCTTCGGGATGTTGTGATCACCCACCCGTTTCATCCGCTCAGGGGCCGGGCGCTTCGGGTTTACGACCGTGTGGGCGGATGCAAGAGAGCGATGGTTCGCTGCTTCGCGGACGGCCCGGCCGGCGCAACCCTTGTCAGCGTCCCGGTTTCCTGGACGTCGCTGCGGCGCATCGACGATTTTGAGCGCGTTGCGTCGGGCCGCAGCCTGTTCCGGGCGGACGATCTGGTTGCGCTTCGCGAGGTTGTGGACTCGCTTCTTGCGCCGGCGGTCGATTGTGATCAGAAATAATGGCGCTATATGATCAGAAATTAGGACGCCTATGCGCGGCGATGCCTGGCATGAGATGCCGGATAATGGCTGTAACAGGTGCACATGCGGCAAAATCGTCGCGGTCGACCATTGACTCATGGGTGAAGAGTAGCGTATTAATTAATGAAACTTACCCAGAGAGGCACACCGCCATGGAAGACCCTTGCGACCAGACTGAAAAGCAAGACCGCCTCAGAAAGGCCGGAACCCTCAACCGGACGCCGGACAAGGTCAGCGACCCGATGTTCGCCGCCGGCGACTTCTTCGACGCCCGCGACCTGCTTCAGGTCCGCTACGAGATGGTCCGGCTGGTCCGGCTGGGCGAGGCGACCCTTGCGCAGGCGGCGGCACGGTTCGGGGTCTCCCGGCCGACCTGCTTCCGCATGGTCAAGGCGTTCGACGGGGGCGGGCTGCAGGAGCTCATCCCGGCGCGGCGCGGGCCGCGGGGGCCGCACAAGATCAGCCCGGAGATGCTGCGCTTCGTCGAGGACTACAGGGCCCGGCACGGACGTGTGGGAGCGCGCCGGCTGGCGCCGCTGATCGAGGCCGAGTTCGGTGTCAGGGTCCATCCGCGCGGTCTCGAGAAGGCACTCGAGCGGGTTCAAAAAAAACTGCTGGAAGCTGGGCCATGATGCGTGACGACGCCTGGAAGACCTACGAGAGCTGGCGACGGCTCTGGCTGTCGGGCGGCGACAGCAATGCCATCGCCGCGCTGCGCTTCCACGGTCTGCGCGGTGCTCTGGCCGGGGCTGCGTGCAACCGCACCTGCCCGCGGCCGCCGCCGCCTTCGTCCACCAACGTGGAACTGCCCATCGCCGATGCGGTGATCGCCGAGGCTGCCAGCCAGGTCCGTTGCCTGCTGCGCGTGTCGCCGCCTCCCGTGGTCGCCAACACCGTGCGGGAAAACCAGGAGAATCGTTATGCCTGAAGCGGAAACGCGCAAGATCGCGCCGCATCATCTGGAGCGCGAGGCTTGCCTCTATGTGCGTCAGTCCTCGCTTCGCCAAGTCGTGCAAAACACCGAGAGCACGCGGCGCCAGTACGGGCTGAGCCAAAGGGCGACGGCGCTCGGCTGGCCCGCGGAGCGTATCCGGGTGATCGACGAGGATCAGGGCAAGTCGGGCGCCTACAGCGGAAACCGCAGCGGCTTCCGCGACCTGATGGGGAGCATCGCCGCCGGCGAGGTGGGTATCGTTCTCGGCCTGGAAGTCTCAAGGCTGGCGCGAGACAACGCCGACTGGCACCAGCTGCTGCGGATCGCCGGAATCAGCAATACGCTGATCCTCGACGAGACCGGGATCTACGATCCCAACGACGGCAACGACAAGCTCCTGCTCGGCGTGAAAGGGACCCTGAGCGAGTTCGAGCTTCAGGGGATCAAGGCGCGGCTGGTCGGCGGCCAGCGCAGCGCCGCCGCGCGCGGTGCGCTGAAGATGCGGTTGCCGGCCGGCCTGGCCTACAACGACAGGGACGAGGTGGTGTTCGACGCCGACCGGTCCGTTATCGACGCCATCCGTCTCGTGTTCGACAGCTTCCGCCGAATGGGGTCGGCGATGGCGGTGGTGAAATGGATGCACCGCGAGAACATCGAGCTGCCGTCACGTCCGCGAAGCGGGCCGGCCTACGGCGAGCTGCGCTGGGCCCTTCCGCGCGTGGCGCAAATCGCGCGCATTCTGAGCAATCCCCGCTACGCCGGCGCCTTCGTCTATGGCCGGACACACTTCAAGCGGCGGCCGGACGGGACCGGAAGATGCCGCGTCGTGCCGATGGAGGACTGGCAGGTCTGCATCCCGGACGCCCATGTGGGCTTCATCGATTGGGACGAGTACCTTCGCAATCGAGCCACGTTGAGAGGCAATGCCGCCGCCTTCCTGCCATCGCCCTCGCGCACCGCGGCGCCCCGCGAGGGGGCGGCGCTGTTGCAGTCGCGGGTGATCTGCGGCCACTGCGGCCGGCGCATGGGCATGCAATACAACCGCGCTCTCCCGTCTCGCAACCGGCCGGCGCGCTACTTCTACGTCTGCAGGGAAGAGTTGGTCCGCTACGGACGGAAGATCTGCCAGAGCATGCGCGGCGATCTCGTCGACGCCGGGATATCGCGCTTCGTGATCGACGCGTTGAACCGCAAGAACATCGATCTTGCCCTGGCGGTCCAGGAGCAGGTCGAGGTCGAGTTCGCCGAGGCCGATGCCCAGCGCGCCAGGCGCATCGAGGGCATCCGCTACGAGGCCGACCTGGCGCGGCGCAGGTTCTTCGAGGTCGACCCGGCCAACCGGCTGGTGGCGGCATCGCTCGAAGCCGACTGGAACGAGCGCCTGCGCGATCTGGAAGAGGCCTGCCGGGAACGCGATGCCCGCGGCACGGCGCGCGATACCGAGCTCTCCGAGCGGCAGGTCGACCGCATTCGGGAACTGGCGCGCGACTTCGAGCGGGTATGGAACGCCGCCCAAACCGGAAACGCGGACCGCAAGCGGCTGCTCGGGCTTCTGATCGAGGATGCGACGCTGACCCGGGACGGCTCCGAGGTGACGATCGGTCTGCGCATGCGCGGGGGTCGTTCCCTGACGCTGGAGCCCCTTCAACTGCCGAGACCGATGGCGGAGATCCGCAAGACAGCCCCGGAAACGGTCGCCGCGCTGGACCGGCTGCTCGAAACCCACGGCGACGAAGGCGCCGCGCGCGAGCTGAACGCGATGGGGTGCCGAAACTGGAAGGGCGAGCCCTACACGGCCGCGCGCGTGGGCAGGGTACGGCGGGCTTACGGCTTGCCCAACCACCTCGAGCGTGAGACGAAACGGCTTCGCGACCAGGGCTTCTCGACCGCCGCGGAAGTAGCCGCCCAACTCGGCTTCAACGAGAGGGTTGTCCGGTTGCTGGGCAGAACAGCAACGGACGCGCGGGTGGATCGGGTCATCGTCCCGACCGAAGGCCGGCGACGGTACTGCATGTACAGAGCCAACTGCGCCGGCGAAACGGTGCCGTTGCCGGAACCCTCATCGGAGGACTGAAAATGCCCCCACGGAACGACACCATCGCGCCGGCCAGTGCGCTTGACGAACGGAGGCATGGCAAGCTCTCGCGACATGAAAAAGGGCCGGCGCGCGAAGCGCCGGCCCGTAGGGGAAGAGAGAATGTGAGGGATGTTCCGGATCTAGAAGGGGATCGATTCGTCCGGATCCGCCGACACGGCCGAACCGTTCACGGTCCCCGCGGCGTCCGCCGCCGGGGTGCCATTGCCGCTCGCCTTCTCGAGAAACTGGATCCTGGATCCGGGGACCAGCAGAATCTCGGTGGAGAACCGCTCCGAGTCCTCGTCGTCCTTGCGCCACTTCCGGGTCTGCAGCTTGCCCGCGACGTAAACCAGCCGGCCCTTCTTCGCGTTCTTGGTCAGCATGTCCACCAGCCCGGGCTGGAAGGTCACGATGCGGTGCCACTCGGTGCGGTCCACCCGGTCCCCGGAGTTGCGGTCGATATACGACTCATCGGTTGCGATGCTCAGGTTGGCCACGCGGCCCCCCGAGACGAGATGATTGACGGTCACATCGGCGCCGAGGCGGCCGATGACTTCTGCTCTGTTCAGACCAAACGCCATGGTCGTGTCTCCTGTTCGTGCTGGTTGATGTCGATGGTGCGGCGAACGGGTCAGGACTCTCTCGAACCCATCTCCGTTCACCCTCTTGAGCCCTGTCCTTCACCTCCTGGTCTGACGCCCGACCCGGTATCGGAGGAAATGGAACGATGTGGCTTGACTTCGGATGCCCCATATAGGGTGCAAGGGGACGGCACGATCACCAGATCCCCCGGAACGACCTCACAGACGCAACAAGGTGCATCATGAAACAAGCGACTTATCGAGGTAGCTTTCGTCGGTGGCGATCGAGACGTTGGCCACGCGGCCGCCGTTGGTCAGATGGCTGATGGTGGCATCGGCGCCGAGGCGTCCGATGATCTGCGCGTTATTCAGTCCGAACATGATCAATCTCCTATGATCCGGGTTATGACATCGGGTTAGCGAACGGGGTCAGGCCTCTCTCGACCCTTCCCCCCTTCACACTTCTCTAAAAGCCCTTCTCTTCCTCTATTCAGCCGTCCGCACCGGTGTAGGTCCGGGAGCCGAGAACCTCGCGGATCGCGTGGGCCGGCATTCCGACCGCGGCCAGCAGCGCGCCGGCGTCGGGAAGCGGTGCGGCGAAGCCGGGATCGGCATCGCCTGTGCTGCCGGGATTGAAAAGGGTGTCGTTGGACTCGGTCGAGCTATGAATGCGATCGAACATCTGGCACCTCCGGTTGATGGGTTGAGACACCGCCCGGAGGGAACTCTCTTTTCCCTTGGGCGCGTCGCCCTTCTCTTTGCCTTCCTCAAACTCTCTTGCACGTTGGTCGAAGCAAGCCGGAGAGTTCGGGTGCATCGCCCGGCGGCAAGTCGTGGCTCGACTTTGCCCTACAGCGGCCGAGCGGGTCGTCAGAGGGCCGCGTCGTTGGCGTCCATGATGGCGATGACGGCATCGTCGAGGCTGCCCCTCGCGCTCATCAAGGTGTTCTCGAGATGGAGAAGCTGGTGGCGGAGCCCGGCGCGGTCGTCGCGGGACGGGTTGCCGGGCAGACGCATGATGGCGTTCCGCAGTTCGGCGAAGGGTTCCGCCAGATCCTTCATGTGGCCGGCAGCCTCGCGTGTGCCGATCCGTGCTTCCGGCGGGAATCCGCCGGGATCGGGCCGGGCGCAGGGCATGGTTTTGAACTCGCCGGTCGTGGAGCGTGGTGTGAGGGTGTCGAACATCGGGTTCCTCCGTGGATTGCATGACAGAATGTCGGCGATGCCGGGAGAATTAGCTGCCGTGCTGTCCTCGGCCTCTATGAGCCGCAACAAGCGGGTGGGAGGATCACGCGACATGGCTTGCCCCACCTGCCTGTAGCGCGAACATGCCGGAGGGCACGCTGCCGGCTGTAAACCGGCTGGTACGGTTCAATGGGTGGTTTCATCGTGGGCGGCGGACATGGACCGGCCGGCGATGGCGGACCATGCATCCCGGTCGAGTCCGAGCCTTGCGTTCAGGCGATCGCAGATCCTCAAAGCATCGTCGAGTGTGAGTCCAACCAATGCTGTGGGGACGTAGCCCGGGATATCGGCGAAAACGTTTCGGATCTGCTGGGGCACGTTGTCGAGGTCATAACTGGGACAAAACGCATAGACGGGATCGTCCGGCAGGGTGTGTGACGAAGGCATGGCAATGTCCTTCCTATGGCAGGTAGTGCAATTGGCGGCAGTGGGCGGCGCAAAGGCGCAAATCACTGGAAGCGCGCGTGGTGGGCGGCAACAAGCGTTCGGACGCCTCCGTTCCGGAAGCCAGACGGGAGCGTGCGGGTTTACACCGGGCTCGCAGCCACGAGCGGCCAGCGTTCGAGGATGCGGCCGAGGTCGATGTATTCGGGCACGAACACCCGGGTCCGCCACGAGACGATCTCGGTGGCGCACCCCATGCGCTTGAGCGCCGCGAGGTCACCGTCGGCCGGCCCCTCGATTTCGACGCGCACGGCGCCCATCAGGCGCCGCCTTGCGAGGCGCCAGCCGTTGGCGAGATCGAAGGACGCGCCGCGGGTCAGGATCGCCTCGTGCATCTCGGCGGGGCTCATGACCGGTCCGCCGGCCAGTCCGAAGGCGTCGTGGAAGGCGTACGCCTGCTCGGGCGTTAGAACCCGGCCGAGCAGGCTTTCCCCGGCATCGGTCGCGAGCCGGCGCACCCGCATGTTCTCGCCCGGCAGGCGATCCCAGATGGGCAGCAGCAGGCCGGTGACCAGCCACAGACGGGATTCAGTGTGGCTGGGCAGAGCTTCGATCTCCGCATCCCACGACGCGCGCCAACGATCCCCACCGGCATCCTCCCAGTTCGAGGCGGCAAGTTCCTCCGCGGCCATGGGCTCGCGGGCGGCGGGACGGACCAGGCGGACCCGGGCCTCGACCCCGCCGTCCTCGAACATCCGCGACGGCGCGGGCAGAACCACGGCGGCGCGCTTCGAGCGGGTGTTGATGACGGGCCGCCCGTCGCGCAAGGCGAGCGCATCGCCGGCCGTCAGCGGCACGAGCCGGTCGCGGCGGACGATCTCGACAAGCTCGGTGGCGGCGCCCGAGGCTTCATGAACGTGAACCGTCTCGCGCGAGGCCACAATGGGGGAGTCGGCCCGGATGGTCTCGACGCCCTGCTCGTGGGTCCCGGCCTCGATGGCCTGTTCGATGTTGGCCTCGATGCGGGTTTCCAGCTCGGCGAACAACTCGTTCTGCTCGGCGATGGGCAGGGCCAGCAGGCGGTTGAGGAACCGGGGCATCGGCGGCAGGTCTTCCTTGAGCGAGCCTTCCCAGATCAGCTTCAGCCCGGTGGCGTCCTCGAAGCGGTCCATGGACCAGCCCGCAATGTTGCCGCGCCACAGCGCGATATAGAACTGGCGCAGCGCCACCTTGGCGTAGGGGCTCTCCAGATTGTCGCTGGCCCGGAACAGGGTAGCATCGCCGCCGCCCATGGCGGTCTGCGAATCGCGCTGGCCCCGGGTGATGGCGCCGAGGCTGTCGAGACGCCGAGCGATGGTGGCGATGAAGCGCCGCTCGCCCTTCACATCCGTGGTGACGGGGCGGAACAGTGGGGCCGAGGCCTGGTGCGTTCGATGGGTGCGGCCCAGCCCCTGGATCGCCTGGTCGGCCCGCCAGCCCGGCTCCAGCAGGTAATGGATACGCCGCCGTGTATTGCCGCAACCGAGATCGGCGTGATAGCTGCGCCCGGTGCCGCCGGCCATGGAGAAGACGAGGATGCGTTTATCGCCCGCCATGAAGGCGGCGGTCTCGGCGAGGTTGGCCGAGGCCGGGCGGCTGCGCAGCGCCAGGCGTTCGCCGGATGCATCGGCGATGCGCAAGACCCGGCGGGAGCGGCCGGTGACCTCGGCGACGGCCTCGCCGCCGAAGCGGTGCAGGATCTGGTCGAGCGCGGCCTGCACCGGCGGCAACGCCGCGAGTTTCTCGATCAAGGCATCGCGGGCGGCCACGGCTTCCTGGCACAGGACCGGGTTGCCCTCGGCGTCGGTCACGGGCCGGCTCATCAGATTGCCGTCATCGTCGGTGAAGGGTTCCTGCAATTGCACCGGGAAGGCGTGGGCCAGATATTCCAGGCACGCCTCCCTCGGCGTCAGGTCGACGGAGATGTCGTCCCATTCCGAGACGGGGATGTCGGCGATGCGCCGGTCCAGCAAAGCCTCGCCGGTGGAGACCAGCTGGATGACGCAGGCATGGCCGGCCTCGAGATCGGCCTCGATCGCCCGGATCAGCGAGGGGCATTTCATGGCGGTCAGGAGATGGCCGAAGAAGCGCTGCTTCGCGCCCTCGAAAGCCGACAGCGCGGCGGACTTGGCATTCTTGTTGAGGGTGGCATCGCCCTCCATGATGCCGGTGGCTTTGAGCGCGTCTTCTATATTGCGGTGGATCACCTTGAAGGCCCCGGCATAGGCGTCGTAGATGCGCCGCTGTTCGGGCGTGAGCGGATGCTCGAGCGGCTCGACCTCGACCCCGTCATAGCTGAGCGCACGGGCTTGGTAGAGCCCGAGCGCCTTCAGATCGCGGGCCACCACCTCCATCGCCGCGACCCCGCCGGCCTCCATGGCGGTGACGAAGTCGGTGCGTTGCTCGAAGGGCGTCTCGCCGCCCGTATCCGCGCCGCCCCACAGGCCGAGGCGGCGCGCATAGGCCAGGCCGGGCACCGTGGTGGCCCCGGTGGCGGAGACATAGAGGATACGCGCATCCGGCAAGGCGTTCTGCAACCGCAATCCGGCGCGGCCCTGTTGCGAGGGCGCCGTATCGCCGCGTGATCCCTTGGACCCGGCGGCGTTTGCCATGGTGTGGGCCTCGTCGAACACGATGACGCCGCCATAGGCATGGCGGGAGCCTTCATCAATGCCATCCGCGAGCCAGCCGACGATCTGTTCGAGTCGCGAGCGCTTTCCCTGGCGGGCGGGCGAGCGCAAGGTTGCATAGGTGGCGAACAGGATTCCGGACTCTTGAGGAATATCGGCCCCTTGGCGGAACTTGCCCAATGGGATGATGTCGGCTTCGCTGCCGCCGATCGCGGCCCAGTCGCGGCGCGCGTCTTCGAGCAGCTTGTCGGAGGCGGACAGCCACAGCGCCCGGCGGCGGCCGCGCAGCCAGTGGTCGAGGATGATGGCGGCGACCTGGCGGCCCTTGCCGCAGCCGGTGCCATCGCCCAGCATCCAGCCGCGCCGGAAACGCACCGGCGCGGACAGGGCTTCGCCATCGCCGGTGGCATCGGTGGCGGGTTCAAGACCGGCGCTTCCGGCTTCTCCCTTACCTGCTTTATTGGCGGTCTCCGGGACGTTATCGCCGTCATCGCCGTTGTCATCTTCATTGTCGGCGACGCGTGCGACGGTCTCCCAACTCTCGCCGATGCGGTAGAGCGCGGAAAGATGACGATCATGGGCCTGACCGGCGAGGATGACGCTTTCCAGTTGCGCGTCGGACAGCAGTTCGTCCGTCACGACACGCACCGGCAGCATCGGGCGGTAGGCCGGCACGGGATGGGGCACCGCCGCCATGGCGGCGGATTGCACCAGCGGTGTTGGATGTTCGCAGGCGCCGGGAATGCGCGCGGTCCGGGCCCGCCAGGGCTCGTAGACCCCGGCATGGGTGGCCTCCGGTTCGGTCGCCTTGCTTTCAGGTTTGGCGGGTGAAGTTTCGTAGTCGAGTTCGGCCACCGGCCCCCAATCGCGGACTTGCGGGTCTACGGGTCTGGTGTTGGGCGCGGCGGCCGCTGCCCGCTTACGTGGGGCCGGCCGTGCGGCGGCATGGCCGAACAGATCGCCGGCCGGAACAAGGACCGCGACTATTGGCGCGACCGCCTGCCGCCGCGGCACATTGGCGGCGATAGCTGCAAGCAACCCGGCGGCGGTGGGGACGGATGCCCGTGCGTCGACCGGAACGCCCTGGGCATTGGCGGGATCACGGTCGACTACGGTCAGCCGGGTATCGAAGGTCGTGCCGCGCCGTGCGTAGGCACGCCCGTCGATGGCGATGGAAAAGACGGTGCGCGGCGGTGGATCGAGCCGTTCGAAGGCGCGGCTCCAGGCGGCATCGCGCGGGATGCAGCCTGCCGAAGTGATCGCCACCAGCCGTCCGCCCGCCGGGAGCATGGAGAAGGCGGAACGGAGGTGACGCAAATCCGCGTCGTGACGGATGCGCTGGACCCCGGGGCTTGCCGAGAACGGCGGGTTCATCAACACCACGGTGGGATGCAGGCCGGGCAGATAGTCGCCGATGGCCTCGGCGTTGTGGCGGGTGACCGGCGCGTGCTCGAACAATCCGGCAAGCAACCCGGCGCGAACGGCGGCAATCTCGTTCAGGTGCAGGGGATTCCTCGAACGCGCGCCATTGCTGCGCTTGCCGAGGGCGCACTCGGCCATGACGGCGAGCATGCCGGTGCCGGCCGAGGGCTCGAGCACGATGTCGCCGGGCCGGATGGCGGCGGCTTGCAGCGCGGCGTAGGCGAGCGGCAAGGGGGTGGAGAACTGTTGCAGGGCAAGCTGTTCCTCCGACCGCCTTGTCTGGGACGGCTCCAGGGCCGCCAGGGTTTCCAGCATGGCGAGCATGGCGGCGGCGGATCCGGGTCCGGCGCCGGCCTCGCGGCGCATGAGGCGGCCGTAACGCTGGATGAACAGCACCATCGCGGCCTCGGCCGCTTCGTAGGCGTCCTTCCAGACCCAGGCGCCTTGCGTGTCGCTGGCGCCGAAGGCCGCGCTCATGGCTTCGCGCAGGGTCTTTGCATCGAGCGCGCGGCCGGCCTCCAGGTTGGGAAGCAGAGCGGTTGCGGCGGCCAGCAACGCGGCAGGCTTGGAGCGGACGCCCGGGGTATCGGCGTTCGCTCGGGATGCGGGAAGATGGTGGATGGCAGGCGGACGCGCGGGCGCGTTCGCCGCCGGTTGGGTGTCGAGCATGAATGATCTCCCAATTGGAAAGGGCGGGCCGGAGCCGGAGCCCCGGGGCCTTACGGCTCCGGCGAAGGGCCGAGTGGCGCCGGAAGCCGGTGTCCTCGCTCTCCCGGCCCCGGTTCACCCGGCCTCAGCGCAACCCGCCTCCTTGCGGGCGGGGGCACGGATATGGAGGATTATGCGGGTGCGGTCCGCGGTATCAGGCTGGTCCGATGCCGATGCGCTTGCCCCGGGGTTGGCGGATGGGAACCTGGATGAACCGAACTCTCGTCATCGTCGTTGCAGTGTCCGTGTTCTGCTCTATCGGTCTTCTCGCCGATGAAATCCCTTCCGGATTCGACCCGGGTAGTTCCAAAGCCAAGGGATTGATCCTTACGTTCGAAGACTGGCCGCCGGATGGTGTGGAGACGGACCCTTTTCTCCAAAAGCTTCATTCCGCCGGGCTCAAGGTGAAGCGCAAACTGCCGCGGTTCAGGGTTTGGGTGTTCGAGTGGGATGAATGGCAGGAGGGCCGCAGGGCGGGAAACCTGTGTATTGAACTGCTGCTGGACGATCGAACCTCTTCCCTGTTTGGGGCCCACCCTCGGAACGTTGCGCCCGCAGTAAGCGGGATCGGGGTACGGATCACGCAGGCTGACGGATCCGGCCGGATAAAAGGTGGGTACGCATATTGCCGCCTGAGTCGGACCCGATTTCCTTGGACACAGAATTGGCTTAATCGAAGTGTCCAAGGAGGACCGGAACATGGCCGATAATTTTGAGAAGAAAGTTGCTGTTGATGGGCCTGTGGTAAATGCGGGCGAGCTTGGCTCGTCCACGTTTTCCCCAGGCCAGGCTTTGCCGGCAGGCCCGCTGGGACTTGGCCAGCGATGGACGGTGGCGCGCAAGCGTGAGGTCGTTCCGCGGCTTTTGCGTGACGAGCCGGTGCAACTTCTGTCGCGCCAGTTGGGCGTAGAGATCTTCCGGCTCGAGCAGTGGCGTGAGAAAGCGATCGGCGGGATCGACGCCTCGCTCAAGCAACGCAAGGGCGATCCGGTGCAGGCGGAACTGGATAGCGCCATGAAGCGGATCGGAGAGTTGACCATGCAGGTGGAACTGCTGGAGGCCAAGACGGAGACCTTCGGCCCTTTGGGGCGGCGGAGGTCGCGGCGATGAGTGCCGCCACCTCGCCCGGCACGGGTCTGGCCTACGGCCTGCGGCGGGTCTGCGCCGCCTGGGGCATGGCCCGCTCCTCGTTCTACGCCATGACCTCCGGCCAGCACGCCGAGCAGCCGCCGGCAAAGCGTCGGGGACCGAAGCCCGCGATCTCGGACCAGGCGCTGCTGGTGGCGATCGAAGCCGACCTGGAGGCATCGCCCTGGGAGGGCGAGGGCTACCGCAAGGTCTGGGCTCGGCTTCGGGTCTGTCGCGACATCCGGGTTGCCCGCAAGCGGGTGCTCCGCCTGATGCGCGAGAACAATCTGCTCTCGCCCCATCGCTGCCGCCGCCGTGGCGGCAATCCCCATGACGGTGAGATCATCACTCATGCCCCGAACCTCATGTGGGGCACCGATGGCGTTCGGGTGTTCACGGTGGACGACGGCTGGGGCTGGATCTTCACCGCCGTCGAGCATTGGAACGCCGAGTGTGTCGGCTGGCATGTCTGCAAGCGCGGCGACCGCTTCGCCGCCCTGCAGCCGATCTCCATGGGGCTTGCCGGGCTGTATGGCTCGACCGCGGCCGGCGCGGCTCGGGGGCTGGCCTTGCGGATGGATCACGGCTCCCAGTATCTGTCGGACCACTTCACCAACCAGATCAAGTTCTGGGGCATCCAGCCGTCCTACGCCTTCGTCGCCGAGCCCCAGACCAACGGCGTCGCCGAGCCCCAGACCAACGGCGTCGCCGAGCGGTTCAATCGCACGCTGAAGGAACAGATCATCCATGGTCGCATCTACCGCAACATCGCGGAGCTGCGGGACGCCGTCCGCGACTTCGTCGAACTCTACAATGCCCAGTGGATCGTCGAAAAGAACGGCTACCTGAGCCCCGCTCAAGCTCGCCAGGCGTGGCACGCCGCGATCTCAATCAGGCCCGCCGCGTGAGACAAACTTGTGTCCAAGGAACCGGGTGCGCTACACGCATATTGCCGCGCGACCGATGCAAGAAGACGTTCCGAACCTGGCACGACCAACCATAGAGCGGGAAACCCGGGGAGACCGACGTATGCCGACGCCATAGTCCAATTTGTCACTTGACTGTTGTCGCCTCATAAAAGGCCCGCGGCGCATGAAGGCCGCATTGTAGGCCGGACATACGACAGTGCCTGACCGCATGCCACGAGTTGTTAAAGTTTTGCTTGCACCAAAAGGGGGCGTCCACATACGTTTCGTGCTGGATATCGTTCACGATCGGGTCGACCGGCAACATCGAAGCCATCGCGCGCGGCGGCGGGATCATGCTTCGCGACCGCCGTGGCTGGTGAGTATCATCGTCGCCTTGCCGGCGAGGATGCGGGCAGCGGCTTCAAGTTCGGGTCTCGATTCGACGATATGCCCGGCGGCGCGCGCGGCCTCGGCGTGAATGGACAGGGAAAAGGCGGCGGTAAAGTGAATATCACGCTCTATGCCGAGCCCGAAGGGTCCCCGGTATTCGGTCAATTCAAGCAGACCGATTGACCCTGATTCGGGTGTGCCGAAGCCCAAATCAGCCAGGCCGAATGCACACTCATCCGGGTATTCGGGATCGAGCTCCGACACCAACCAGGTGGCGGACCCGCCCGCATTGAACCACTTGACCACGGGCTTGTGGTCGGCCCCCCTTCGGGTCCCGTTTGCAAGCAGCTTCGTGCGCTGTTCTTCAGTGAGCAGTTTCATGGAATGGTCCTCTCGAATATCGATGATCGGGATGCACCCGCGCCAAGGCCGTCCGCGCCGAGCCGAAAGACGGCCCGGGCCCGGAGTGGCGCAAGGCAGGCGGTGTGCGATGGACGAATGCCGACGGCGGTCAGCCGGCCGGCGCCGGTCCGGTGTCGCCCGGATCGAGAATGAGCACGCGTGCACGGCCTCCGCCGGCGGTCACATCCGGAGCGCCATCGGCTCTGCGTCCGATCGTGACCCGAGGCTTGTTGCCCGGCGGGGCCGGCGGATCGGCGGCCTCCGTCGTGACGGTGCAGGCGTCTTCGACGAAACGAATGCGGACGGTGCCGCCCGCGGCCTCGATGCCGCCAGGCGGGCGGAGGCCGGTCAGCGTGACCACGGGCGGTTCGCCGTTCTCAGTGAAACGGTCGGGAACGGGGAGCGCGGTATCGCCCCAGGGGTCGGCATCCATGCCCTCGGCAACGGCGTCTACGAATGTTTGACTGGCTTGGTCGACGGACTTCCAGTGGGGATCGTCGCCAGCTTGCTCGATGGCCTTTTCCAGCGCTTCATCGAGGGTATCGGCTTCGACCGTTACAGTGTTGTGGTAGTGGGATGCGTAGCCGCAACAGACGGTAAAATATGTCATTGCGCCGTCTCCACATTACCGGCATCGGTTGCGGCTTCCGTGCATGCGGGTCCGATATCGACGCTGACCTTGCCGCCGCGCACCATGATGGTGACCGTGCGGTCGCGCGGCATGAGCCAGAAAATTTCCCGCCATACCGCATCGGCAATGGTGCGCTGGCGGGCTTCCTCGACCGAGCACATGAGCTTGAGCGACATATGCAGGGCGGTTTCCTCGAAGCGGGTGAGTTGCGTCTTCCAGGAGTCCGCCTCCGCGTCGTCGCTGGGACTGAAGAACGCGGCGCGCAACAATCGGGCGAGTTCCTCGGGCGCGATATCGCTGTCCGCCGTCACCAGGGGCAGTGCATCATGGAGCGATGACCAGGCCTCGCCCGCGAAGGCGAGATCGGCGGGGACGGCGATGGTGTCGCATTTGCGGAAGCAACGGTGCGGGGATTTGGGCGGATGCAGGACATTCAGATGCATCACGATGGTCTCGGGCCGTTCCGGCTCGCCGTCCTCCTCTCGATCGAGGAAGCTGTCCAATGAACGGACGGCGCCATCCACGGTAACAAGGGTCTCGATGCCGGTGACGCGCGCGAGCGTGTCGTACCAGGGATAACCTTCGAAACGTGGCTCGGGGGCGAACAGCCGGAGCGTGCGTTCCGATCCGCCCTGGAACCCGGTAAGGCCGAGGGCGCGATGGACCGCCTGGGCCTCGGGCGGCTCGGGGTCGGCCTGCATTACCAGAGTGTCGGAACCCACCGCCGTAAAAGCGGACTGCTCGTCCCAATAGTCCGTGTCGGCGATAGCAGGACGCCAGGGATGCAGCTCGGCGGGCGGCTCGGGCATCTCGATCCCGGCCTCTTTCGCCTTGTGCCAGTCGGTCCAGGCAACCCGCGGGGCCGGATCCGCCTGCGCCATGGCGCGGTAGACGGCAAGCCGCGCGGCCTCGCGCATCTCTTCCAGGAACGGTGTTTCCACAGCCTCTTTCCTCGCGGGCAGGACCAGCTCCAGACCGGGGCAGGAGTCGATGTCGGCCCGTGCCGACCAGACGCCACCTTCCACGGTGTCGATCTGGTGCAGGCGCACCGGCAGGGTCAGGCCGTGAAAGTTGACGTCGGGAATGCGGTAGCCCGCATGGCTGTCCTTGAAGACGCCGAACACGAGGCCCTTCCATGGTTCCACATGGAGCGCGTCATCGAGAAAGGCGCGGCGCTCGACGGTTTCGCCGTCGATGGTCACCGGCAGGGGGTAATGCCGCGCGGCGGTCTCGAGGAAAGCGCGGACGGAGTGAGGCGCCTCGGACACCTCGAAGGTGACCGCGGTTCCATGCGGCCAGGGAGCGCTGTCGTCCGGGACGACATGGGCTGCATCGCGGCCAAGAAAGTGAGCGGGCTCCAGCACCAGGCGGTAGCCGGGGCTCGGATCCCCGCCGGGGACGCGCCAGCGCAGCGTGCAGCCCCGGCGCGCGAGGGCGAGAAGCCCGAACCCGGCGGGATCTTCCGCCTCGGCGATGCCGGCCTTCCAGCCGCTCTCGCCGAAGGTCAGCAGGACCGCAGGATCGGCGATCCCGGCGCCATCGTCGATGAGAGTAACGCGGGTAGTATCTCCGTCCTGCTCGATGGTCGCGGTAACGCGGTTGGCGCCGCCACAGCGTGAGTTTTGCAGCGTCTCGGTGAAAATATCGGCAAGGCCGGCCGAAAACAGCCGAGTCACCTTGTCGATGGCGCTGTCGCCGACGCGGGCGCGGATCGCGGCCGGACCATTGCCGGGCTCGGCCGTAACGGCATTCTGTGCGGTAGACATTGGGAAACTCCTGGTTGTCGATACGGGAATGAAAAACGCCCCGCCGGAACGAAGCCGGCGGGGCGTTGTGGAGGGCGATGAACGCGGTGGCTCAGCCGCGGCGCAGGAACGCCGGTATCTCCAGCAACTCCGCTTTGTTGTCGTGGCCGTTGCCGCACGGCGGGGCCAGCACCTGTTCCCGCTCGACCGAAGGCGTGGCATCCGCGTTCACGTTCGAGGCGAGTGCGGCGGCGCGGCGTTCGGCCACGGCGGGAGCATCGATGCTCTCGACGACGGAATGAACGCGTGCGTTCATGGGCTGCTGTGCCTGCACCGGAGTGGGTTCAGGATCATCGCCCGGTAGTGCATCGGCTTCCGTAGCGCCGTCTTGCGGGGCTTCGCCATCCGCGCCCGATGGATCGACGCTGCTGTGTTCCAGTGCATGGACCGATGGCATATCGATCTTCGACGGTTGCGGTTCGGGGGCGGTTGTCCCCCCGTCATCAGCCGAGGCGCTGTCGTCGACGGTGCCGGTATCGAAGGCGCGGAAGCCGGGCGGCGTCCAGGCGATCGCCGCGGCGCGGCCCTCGGCCGTGACCCCGGCGGGAACGCCGCCGCCGTGGGCGAAGGCGTCCCCCATCGCCTTGGCAATGTCGGCCTTCTTCTGCTTGGCCTGCGCTTGCGCCCAGGTCTCGCCCAGCGTCCCGCGGGCGATGGCGAGGATTCGGTCCTTGCGCAGCCGCGACCACAGCAGATCGGCGGTCCAGAGCTGATCGCGGTTGCCGCGGACGGCGGCGGCGAAGTCGATGCCGAGCCGGGCGACGGTCGCTTCGACCTCGGGCCGGGCCTTGGGTTCGAACGCCAGTTGGCCCTTCAGCGTGCGCGCGACACAGGACGCGAACAGGGTCCGTTTGTCTTGTTCGGGAAGCGCCCGCAGTTCGGCGAAGGCCTCGGTATCGGACAGGCCGGTCCAGTCGAGCTTTTGCGCGGCCCGGTCGATCTTGAGGTGCTTCTCGCCGACATTGATGGCGCCGAAAGCACCGTCGTTGACCCGCATGGCCGGACGGTCCGGGGTCTCGGTTGCCCTGATGTCGAGCGCGTCGTCATGGTAGCCGCTGGTGAACACGCTCCGGGCGAACTGAAACAGCAGCAGATCGAAGGCCGCCTCGAAGTCGCAAGCGAGCTGGCTCTTGACGATGGCGGTGCGGATGGCCCGCAGATCGTCGGCGAGTCCGATGCCGACGCCCGTTTCTTTGCGCGCCTCGGCTTCCGCATCGCCGGGAGAAGCGAGGGGCGCCACGAATGTGGGTGCATCGATGCCGGAGATGGTGTTCTCCTCGTCACCGGTATCGTCGTGTCCGGCTGCGTCCGCATCACCTGATTCGCGAGCGGGCATGTCCTCGGGCCTGACCAGGCCCTGGATCAGCTTGAGCTCGCCGTCGTTGCCGACGGTGGCGATGCACCCGGCGATAGCGATATCCTCGCGCCGGTAGACCTCGCGGGCCTCGATCATGGCCTCGATCTCGTCGAGGCGCGTCTCATTGGCCTCGGCTTCCCCGACCAATTCGTCGGTCCAGCCGTCGTCGTCCATGTTGGCGAGTTCGTCGTTGCGGATCCTGAGGCGTTCGATCTCGGCCTTCTCCCCGTCCGTCGGCTCGGCCGGTTGCGGGCGCACCCGCCCGAAGCTCGCGGTGGCGCTCCAGTCCACGTCGAGCCGCGCCTCGGCCCATTTCCAGAGCGTCTCCAGTTCCCTCGCCGCCGCCTGGAGACTGTCCATGGCGAGCTTGTTCAACAGATCGGGATCGTCGAACCAGATTCCCCGCTCGTCCTCTTCGGCGAACAGGTCGCGGTCGATCTTGCCGCCCGTCGCCTCGTAAGCCTCGATGCCCACAAAACGCGCAATGGCGGAGGTAGCCGATGCCCGGTCTTCGGTCAGCAGGCGCTTGATCTGCCAGGCGCCGGGCCGGTAGCCCTGCTGGCTGACCGTCGCCCAGACCGCGCTCTGGCGCGCCTGATCCGTGGTGACGGCGAAGGCCATCAACGTTTCCAGATCGATCTCGCCCGTCCGGTAGGCCTCAAGCAGCACCGGTGCGGCGTTGCCGAGCCGCAGCCGCTTCTCCACGGTGCGCTCGGAGACCCCGAAGCGCGCCACGATGGCGGCCGCCGTGCTGCCCGCATCGGCCAGGCGGCGGAACGCCTCGACCTGATCGGCCGGGTGCATGGCGGCGCGGACACTGTTCTCGGCCAGCGAAACTTCTTCGGCCGCCACGATACCCCCGATCATGCGGCAGGGCACGGGGTGGTCCTCTTCCAGCGCGCCCTCGGCGGCCAGCGCCTGCATCGCGGCAAGCCGCCGCCCACCGGCGATCACCGCGTAGCGCCCGGGGCCATCCGGACCGGGTTCCATGGCGCGGGCAATCAGGTTCTCCAGCAGCCCGTGGGCTGCGATCGAGGCCTTGAGCTCGGTGAAGGCTGAAGCATCGGCCGGCGTCTTGCGCACATTGTCGGGCGAGAGTTCGAGTTGGGACAGCGGGATGTCGCGGATATCGCGTTCGGGGTCGTGCATGTCGGTCTCCGGGATTGCGTGAATGCGGAACCGGGCGGGGACACCCTCTTCGGCATCCGCCCTCGCCCGCCTTTGGCTCAAGCTCTCGCTCTCGGCGGCGTGACGGAACCGGATGCAGCCGGAACGGCTGGACCGCACAAGGACAGTTGAATCGATCGCCGCCGTTCCAGCGCCGGGCAGGCCGCCATGGGCGGGCGCGGTGCTGGTTCGATACCCGCCACGAGCCGTCGGGCTGGCGGCAGGCGCTGCCGTGGGCTTGCTCGGGGCGTCTGTCGATGGTCACGGTGGGCTGATATTCCCGGCAGTAGATTCCGCCGGCCGATCTGTCGGTCCGGGTTGGCGTAATCGCCCCTGCGTTGCCGGTATTGGGATTGTGCCAACGGGAGGGCACCCCGCTTGGACGGGTCTCCGACGCGGCTCGCCGCAAACGGGCCGCATATAGCCGGTCGGCCTGGTCGAGCGAGGCGCCGATCCCGTTACCGGGAAACAGCCCCGCCATTGACAGCGCTATGAAAAAGTCTACTATCGCCAAAGATAAACTCACGTGACAGGAGGGACGTCATGACGCTTCGTAGCAGAAATTATTTTGGCATTCTCTCTGCGGCCTTGGTGGGGGCATTGGCGTTTGCCGCGCCGGGTCAGGCGGCGGATTTTAACTGGCGCATGCAGAGCAATTTGGCGACAGGGGAACCCGGCTACGAATCCGTTCGCATCCACTTCGGCGAGACGCTCGAGAAAATGTCGGGCGGCCGTTTGAAAATCCAATTATTTCCGGTTGGTGCGCTGTTTCCGGTGAAAGAGGGACTTGAAGCCGTCGGCGCCGGCGTCGTCGAGATCGGCATGATGACCGGCGGCTATTTCGCGGGCAAGCTCGGACCGATCGCCACTCTGGAATCCGGCGTGCCCGGCGCCGAGCGGACAGCGATCGAGCGCTATGCCTTCTTCTACCGGAAAGGCTTCATCGATTTGGCGCGGGAAGCCTACGACAAGTACAACGTTTATTATCTGGCGCCGCATCTTTCGCCTTCCTGGGACATCATCTCGAAAAAGCCGATCCGCAACGCCGCCGATTTCAAAGGTCTGAAGATCCGGACCTTCGGGATCGAGGCCAAGTGGTATGAATCCATGGGTGCGTCCGCCGTCTTCCTGAGCGGGGCCGAAGTTTATACTGGCCTGTCGACCGGCGTCGTCGACGCCGTTCGCTGGGGCAGTCCGGCCAACAATCTGCAAAAGTCGCTGCACGAGGTCGGCAAGTATTATATCCAACCCTCGCCGATGCCGGCGCCCAACAACAACTTCCTGATCAACAAGGCGGCCTGGGCATCGCTGCCGGCCGACATTCAGGAAATGATGAAACAGGCTGCCAAGCTGGCATCGCTGGACTACATGGCGCGCGGCGCGCAACTCGACGCGAGCGCGATCAAGACCATGAAGGAATCGGGCGTGGAGTTCGTGCAGATTCCGGCCGATGAATGGGGCAGGATGGAGCAGAATGTCCGCGTGCTCTGGGCCGAATACGCCAAGGCGGACGACCTGTCCGCCCGGGCCGTCAAGATGCTCCAGGCATACATGACCGAACTCGGACGCTAGAGCGCTTCCCGTTCATTCTATCGAGCCGCGATGGCGCCAACATGAACGAGTCGCGGTGGCTCGACACACGATTTAGCTTGTTTACGATGGACCACCGTTGGCCCCTTCCCATGCTTGTCGAGGCCCGGTCATGGTGACCAGACCTATGACCCGGCCATGAGACGGCTTGCTACCGGCATCGACGCCTGCAACGCCGCGATCGGGCGCGCTATCTCGCTGCTCATCTTCGTGATGATCGGCGTGATCATGTACGAGACCATCGGGCGCTATTTCTTCAATGCCCCGACGCCATGGGCGCATGACATAAGCGGCTGGCTGCAGGTCGGCTACATCTTCCTGGGCGGCGCCTTCGCCCTGCACCGCGGTTTCCTGGTCCGCGTCGATGTTATCTATACCAACCTTGGGACCCGATGGCAGGCGATAATCGATTTGACCGTGAGCACCGTTCTGTTCGGATGCTTCGCCTACGTCATGATCTGGAAGAGCAGCGAGTTCGCCTACCTGGCGTTCACCATGGGGGAGATCTCCTCGAACGGTGCCTGGCAGGGGCCGGTGTATCCCGCCAAGTTGATGATTCCCATCGGCATGGTCATGCTGACCACAGCGTGGCTGGCGCGATGCATGCGGCAAATCTTGCGCCTGATCGATCCAACCTCGATCGAGCCCGAGATCGACGCGCAGATTGCCGGCTGATGGACGTCGTCAGCCTCACGGCCTTGTTTTTCGCCGCCATGTTCGCCTGTCTGGCGATCGGCGTGCCAATCGCCATCGCGCTGGGCGGTCTCAGCGCCATTCTGGTCCTGATCTTCTGGGGCCCGAACGCGCTCTCGATGCTGGTCTTGAAGGCCTACGGCAATACCTCGAGTTTCGAGTTTCTAGCGATTCCTCTGTTTGTCTATATGGCGAATATGCTCGAGCGGTCGGGCATCGCCGAGGATCTTTATGAAACCATGCACCGCTTCGTCGGGGGCCGTCGCGGCGGGCTCGCCGCCGGCACGGTTGTCATCTGCACGATCTTCGCGGCGATGGCCGGGATCAGCGGTGCGGCGACCGTGTCCATGGGGATCCTCGCTCTGCCGGCCATGCTGTCGCGCGGTTATTCGAAGCAGCTCGCGCTCGGCAGCGTCGCCGCCGGCGGATCGCTCGGCATCCTGATCCCGCCGAGCGTCACCATGATCATCTACGGCCTGATCGCCCAGACATCGGTCGGCAAGTTGTACGCCGGTGGCGTGCTGCCCGGACTTCTGCTCTCGCTGTTGTTCATCGCCTACATACTGCTGCGCGCGCATCTGCAACCGGAACTCGCCCCCGCCCTGCCGGTATCAGAACGTTTCACCTGGCGTCAGAAGCTGGTCTCGCTCAGCGGCCTGATCTTCCCGGTTCTGCTTGTCGTCAGCGTGCTCGGCGCCATTCTTTCGGGCTTCACCAGCGTCTCCGAGGCGGCCGCCGTCGGCGCCTTCGGCAGCATCATCGCGGCCCTGTTCAAGCGCGGCTTCAACTGGCGGATATTCCGCGAGGCGGCCGAGACGACACTGCTGGTCTCCTGCCTGATATTCTGGATCATCATCGGCGCCAGCGCGTTCTCCACCCTTTACACCGCGATGGGCGCATCCAGTCTGATCAAGGAAGCGGTGATCGGGTTCGAGGTCAATCGCTACGTTATCCTGGTCACCATGATGGGCGTCCTGATCCTGCTCGGCATGGTGCTCGACACCGTCGGCATCATGATGATCACCGTGCCGGTTTTCGTGCCGATCATCGTGAGTTTGGGCTTCGATCCGGTCTGGTTCGGGGTCCTGTTCATCATCAATATGGAGATCGGCTTTCTGACGCCGCCGTTCGGCTACAACCTGTTCTATCTGCGCGGCGTGGCGCCGAAGGATGTAACGATGCTCGATATCTATCGCTCGATCGTGCCGTTTGTCTTTCTCATGCTACTGGGTCTCGGTCTCTGCATAGCGTTTCCGAAGATCATTCTGCTGCTGCCGGAGTTGTTGTTTTAATGTCTCCTGGCGGAAACGATAAAAACTTGGGACTGTGACAGTACGTGATCCCTGCGAATTGAAGGAGAGACTAGACGAATGAGCCAATGGCAGGCTGGAATCGACGTTGGCGGTACCAACACCGATTTGCTACTCGTCGAGCCGGAAACCGGCGAGACCCGAGTGGTGAAAGTATCCTCGACGCCGGAGGACCAATCCAAGGGCGTGATCAATGGGCTGCGGGAAGCCAAGGTGCCGCTGGACCGGCTGACGGCGATCATCCACGGCACCACGATTGCGACCAACGCCGTGCTGGAACGCAAGGGCGCACAATGTGGTTTGATTACCACACGCGGCTTCCGCGACGTTCTTGAACTGGGCCGGCGCACGCGACCGCGAAACTATGGGATGATCGGCAGTTTCGAGCCGCTGATCGACCGATCGTTCCGGCTCGAGGTCGACGAGCGCATGGATGCCCGCGGCCGGGTCCTTATGCCATTGGACGAGGACCAGGTCCGGGAAGCGTTGCAAAAACTGCTGGCCCTCGGGGCTGAGGCGATCGTCCTTCAGTTTCTGCACAGCTATGTCAATCCCGCGCACGAGCAGCGCGCCGCCGAGATCGCTCGCGAATTCTGGCCGAACGACTACGTCACCGTCAGCAGCGAGATCCTGCGTGAAGTGCGCGAGTTCGAACGCTGCAGCACCGCGGCGATCAACGCGTTCGTTCAGCCCGTGCTGGCGCGGTACCTTGGACGCTTATCGGACGAGCTTGCGTCCGCCGGTTTCCCGAATCGGCTACTCGTGATGCAGGGTAACGGGGGGATCATGGCCGCCGACCTCGCCGTGCGCCAGCCGGTCCAGACCGTGATGTCCGGCCCGGCCGCCGGCGCGATCGCCGCGGCCCAAATCGGCCACCAGTCCGGTTTTCCAAACCTGATTGCCTGCGACATGGGCGGCACCAGCTTCGACGTCAGCCTGATCCGCGACGGCATCCCAGTGGTGTCGGCGGAAAAGGACCTCGCCTATGGCGTGCCGGTTCGGGTGCCCATGGTCGACATCCACAGCATCGGCGCCGGCGGCGGTTCGATCGCGCGGGTCGACGGCGGCGGCATCCTGCGGGTCGGGCCAGAAAGTGCCGGCGCGAACCCGGGACCCGTCTGCTACGGCCGGGGCGGCCGCCGGCCGACGGTGACCGACGCCAACGTCATCCTTGGTCGCGTAGACCCGACGGGATTTTCCGGCATTGAAAGCAGCGCCGCGGCCGAAGCGGTGGAAACCGCATTGGCCGCTGAGGTCGGGCGGCCGCTCGGCCTCGACAGCATTGAGGCGGCATCGGCGATCTTGGCGGTGGCCGGGAACCAGCTCGCTTCGGCGATCCGCCTGGTGTCTGTCGAAAAGGGCAACGATCCGCGGGACTTCGCGCTGTTTCCCTTCGGCGGTGCTGGCGCCCTGCACGCCGTCGCGCTGGCACGGGAACTCGGCGTGCCGAAGGTGCTGGTGCCGCGGTTCCCCGGCATCACTTCGGCGCTCGGCTGCGTGCTCGCCGACCTGCGGCACGATTTCTCCCATACCATCTGGCGGCCGCTGGCGGAGGTCGACCCTTCCGACGCCGAGGCGGTGCTAAACGAACAGGAAACCAGGGGCCGCGAGATGATCGCCAAAGAGGGCGTGCCGATCGCCGATATCGCGGTGATCTTCGAAGCCGATCTGCTGTACCGGGGCCAGTCCCACGTGTTCCGCATCCCGGTTTCAAACCCGGGCTTTACCCACGACAGGGTCGTCAAAAATCTCCGTGAGCGCTATCTCGCCCGCTTTGAGATTGAGCTGCACGAGATGACCCCGGTTCTGGCAAGCCTGCGCACCACCGTGATCGGCCGCCGCAAGCCGATCAACCTCGAGCTGTTCGGCGCGACCACAAAGGCGGGGCGGGAACCGGACCCGATCGCCAAGCGGGCGGTGTATTTCGAGAGCGGCTTTGTAGAAACCGCGATCTACGACCGGGAGACGATCGGCGCCGGCGCGACGATCGAGGGGCCAGCAATCATCCAGCAGGCGGATTCGACGACCGTACTGGATCCGGGCGCGGTCGCGACGTCGGATCGCCTGGGCAACCTGGTGATCGAGGTCGGAACCGCAGCCTGAGCAAATAGAGAGTACTAGCTATGAGCCTTGATCCAGTCACGTTGGCCGTCATCGAGAACGGCCTGAATCAGATCTGCAGCGAGATGGATCTGGTGCACGAAAAGACTTCCTTCTCACCGGTGATTTCCGAGGCATTCGACCGATCGAACGGCATCTATGCCTTGGAAAACGGTCGAATGATTGCGCAAGGCGCAATGGGCCTGCCGATCTTCCTCGGCGTAATGCAGTTCGCGACCGAGGCGGTCATTGAGCTGCGAAAGGATCTCGAACCCGGCGACATCATCATCCAGAACGACCCCTATCTCGGCGGTACCCATCTGATGGATGTGAAGATGGTGATGCCGTTCTATTATCGCGGTCAGCCTTGGTGCTACCTCTCCAATACCGGTCACTGGCCGGATACCGGCGGCATGGTGCCGGGCGGCTTCAACTCGACGGCGACGGAGATCCAGCAGGAGGGCTTGCGTCTGCCCCCGGTCAAGCTGATGAAGGCTGGCGAAATCTGCCAGGATGTCGTCGACATCATCCTCACCAATATTCGCGTGCCCGAGGAGCGGATCGGCGACATCCGGGCACAAATCGGTGCGCTCAGGACCGGCGAGAAACGACTAACCGCCCTGCTTGATCGTTACGGTGCGACGACCGTCGAGGCGGCGATCGCGGAGCTTAGGGTGCGCTCCGAGAGGCAGATGCGCGCCTGCATCGAGGCGCTCGCGGACGGCACTTACAGCTTCACCAGCTATATCGACAGCGACGGCGTGGTCAACGAGCCGCTGGCGGTTGCCCTCGACATGACCGTGCAGGGCAGCGACATCACCTTCGACTTTTCCCGGGCGAGCCCGCCTTGCCGGGGGCCGATGAACTGCGTCTGGGCGACCACGCAGTCCGCAGTCTACGTCGCCATGAAGCACATCTTTCCAGACGTGCCGATCAATGCCGGCTGCTTCGAGCCGCTTCATATTCCCAAGCCCGAGGGAACCTTTCTATATGCCGAATACCCGCGGCCGGTCGCCGGCTGCGCGGCGGAGGTCGCGCAACGGATCATGGAGGCGGTATTCGGTGCCATGGGGCAGGTTATCCCGGACCGCATGTTCGCGGCGCCGGCGGGAACCAGCGGCAACTTCGCGCTCGGCGGATACGATCCAGAGGAAGACCAAAACTATATCATGTATTTCTTCTCGGGCGGCGGCTACGGCGGCTGGTGGGAGACTGACGGCCTGACCAACGGCTGCTCGACCGTCGGCATCTCCAAGACCCAGCCGGTCGAAATTCTGGAACAGCACTATCCGCTGGTGTTCGAGGAATACGCACTGCGCGAGGGCTCGGGCGGCGCCGGCCGCCATCGCGGCGGTTTCGGCGTGAACTATCGGATCAGGCTGCTCCGCGGCGAGGGCAAGGCCTCATTCCTAATGGACCATGGCCTCTTCGGCCCACCCGGCCTGATGGGGGGCCAACCGGGCGCCACCAACCAGATCGAGGTCTCGCAAGGCGGCCGGGTTGAGTTGCCCGAGCACATATCGAAAGGCGAAGGCTACATCTTGGCGCCGGGCGACTGGGTACAGGTGCGCACCCCCGGCGGTGGCGGCTACGGCTCGCCGACCGAGCGGCTGTCCGAGGCGATCGAATCCGACCTCAGCCGCGGCTACTACCCCGACGAGACCACCGCCCGCCACGACATGGCGGAAACCGACGACTAATGCCTTGCCGGGTCGGCCGCGATTAGGAACGGCCATATTTTGCAATTTTCATTGCAATCAATTTGGTTACGGTGACAGTGCATACTATTTGAGCGTAACCTACAGCAGCCGTTGGTGCGCCCGGGAAGACTCGAACCTGCGACCCCTTGATTAGGACTCAAGCAGAAGAAAGCCGGGATCACTGCCCGACGGCGTCTGCCAGCCGGTGCATGGCGTCTGCCAGAATGGCGCGGGGGCAGGCGACATTGATCCTCTCAAAGCCCGCGCCCTCTTCGCCAAAGATGTAACCTTCATCCAGGTAGAGCCCTGCCTTGTTCAACATCAGGTCTTCCAATTGCGCCTTGTCCAGGCCCCTCTCGCGGCAGACGGCACGGCAATCCAGCCAGGCCAGATAGGTGGCTTCCGGTTTGATCATGCGAATTTGCGGCAGCTTTTCGGCTAAAAACGCGGCCATGAAATCCATATTATCCTGGATATAGGCAAGTACTTGATCAAGCCAGTCTTCCCCCTCGTTGTAGGCCGCCTGCACGGCAGTTGCGCCAAAGGGGTTCATGCCGAACATGGCCGCCTTTTGCAGTCGGGGATGTCCCGAGTCATGTTGAAAAGTTGAGGTAGGCGTCGTTCGCCTGGAGCCGTTAGGCTCTGGGTGCTTAATCCGATTAGGAGAACGACGCCATGAGCAAGACTACACGGAACGCGCCTTCCTCCAAAGCCCTGGAACATCCATTGCCGATGCCGGTGCCGCCGCTATCGGATGCCTACAAGGATCTTCGCGTGTGCGTCGATCGCTTCTGCCTTCTGGCCGGCATCGAGGCGCTGGCCGAGATGCTGGCGGCGGACGCGGAGGCCGTGTGCGGCCCGCGTCATGCCCGCACGGCCGAGCGCCGGGGCCATCGCTGGGGCACGACCACGAGCGAGCTGGCCTTCCAGGGGGCGAGGGTGAAGCTCGAGCGCCCCCGGGTGCGCGAGCCGGGCGGCGGGGAGCTGAGTTTGCCGAGCTTCGAGCTGATGTCGGATCCCGAGCTGCTGCACGCCTGGGCGATGAACCTGATGGTGATGAACGTCTCGACCCGCAAGTATGGCCGCGCGGTGCGTCTGCCGGCGGACGCGGGCGGCGATCTGCCGTCGGCGGCGGGGGACGGGAGTTCGAAGTCGGCGGTCTCGCGCCGCTTCGTGGCCCTGACGCGCTCGAAGCTGAAGGCTTGGCTGGCGAGCCGGCTGGAGGAACTGGATCTTCTGGTCGTCCAGATCGACGGGCTTCATGTCGGCGATCACGTGATGGTGGCGGCGATCGGTATCGACGCGGGCGGCGAGAAGCACGTGCTGGGCCTGGCCGAGGGCGCGACGGAGAACACGGCCACGGTGCAAGCCCTGCTCGACAACCTGATCGATCGCGGCCTCGATCCCGAGCGCCCCCGGCTCTACATCGTCGACGGCGCCAAGGCGCTCTCCAAGGCGATCCGGCGGAGCTTCGGGCATGCGGCGCTGATCCAGCGTTGCCAGGTGCACAAGGGGCGCAACATCACAGACCGGCTGGACGAGAGCCTGCACGCGGGCGTCCGCAAGGCCTTGCGCCAGGCCTGGGACCAGGGCGACGCGGACAAGGCCGAGCGGCTCTTGCGCAATCTCGCCCGCCGCCTGGAACACGATGCGCCCGGCGTCTCCGCCACCATCCTGGAGGGCCTCGACGAGATCCTCACCGTCATCCGCCTCGGCCTGCCCCCGGAACTCCGCCGCGCGCTGGCCTGCACCAACGCGATCGAGAACGCGCTGGGCACGGTCAGGACCGTGCAACGCAACGTCAAGCGCTGGCGCAACGCCGAGATGGCGCTGCGCTGGACCGCCGCCGGCCTTCTGGAGGCCAAGAAAACCTTCCGCCGCCTCAAGGCCTACAGGCAACTCCCCGTCCTCGACGCCGCCTTGCGTGACGCCGTCGAGAAGGCAAAACGAAAGGCCGCCATTGAAGACATCGACGAGGCCGCGTAGCCTCGAAATCACACGATGCCTACCTCGCCCTTTTCAACATCGGGCGGGACATCGCCGAGAGGGGATCCGAGCCAACAAGATCTCTTTCTTTCAACGACATAGCGAGATGTGTGTTGTGATGTGTGATTGTAGAAGATCTCGATGTACTCGAATAGCGCAGCCTTGGCATCGCGCCGGGTAGAAAACCGGGTACGGTGCACGAGTTCGGTCTTGAGAGACCCAAAGAAGCTCTCCATAGGGGCGTTGTCGAGGCAATTCCCCTTGCGGCTCATGGAGGCCTTGATGCCATGGAGGCGGAGCAGCTTGCGGTAGTCACCGCAGGCATATTGGGCGGGTTCAACCGGTCGTCGCAACACGTTCAGTTTGACTGGCCTGCAAGCACTGGTCCAGAGCTTCGGCGGGAGTTCTCCATCCGAGGGTCTTGCGGGGCCGTGTATTGAGCGCGTCAGCAACAACTGCGAGTACGTCCGGACTGTGTGCGCTCAGATCGGTTCCTTTCGGGAAGTACTGTCGAAGCAGTCCATTGGTTTTCTCGTTCGTTCCGCGTTGCCAAGGGCTGTGCGGTTCGCAGAAGTAGACGGGAAGGCCGGTTGCGATCCGCAGATCCGCATGCCTGGCCATCTCTGCTCCCTGGTCCCAGGTCAGCGAGCGGCGAAGCTGCGCTGGCAATGTCGTGATCGTCCGGGCGATGGCATCGCGAACCGCTTCAGCCCCATGACCGGCAAGCGCAGGCCCGTTCTTCACGCGCGGGACGGTGCCGTGGCCTTCCATTCGGGGAAGATGCAGCAGCATTGTGAACCGCGTGGTGCGTTCCACCAGAGTGCCGATCGCCGATCTGCCCAAGCCGATGATCAGGTCACCTTCCCAGTGTCCGGGTACGGCCCGATCAGCTGCTTCCGCCGATCGTTCACTGATCATGATCTCAGGCGTGACGAAGGATTTGCCCCGCCGGCGGCTACGTGCCCGAGGCACGCGCAGTGCCCTTCCCGTGCGAAGGCAGGCGGTCAGCTCACGACGGAGTGCGCCGCGGCCCTGTACGTAGAGCGCCTGATAGATCGCCTCATGACTGATCCGCATGGCTTGATCCTCGGGCCCGTCCCCAGGATAGTCGATCCGAAGACGGTGCGCGATCTGCTCAGGACTCCAGGCCCTGGCCCATCGCCTGTGCTGCCGCGGCCCATGCCGACGACCGTTCCAGACGACGCGTGGCCCCTCGATCACCGTTCCATCCGGTGCCGAGATCCGACCCGCAAGCCGATCCTGCACATAGCGCCGCAGCGCCTCATTCGTTGCCAGCTTGGCTGGCTTCGGCCTTTTGGCGGATCGATCAGCATGCCACTGCGCCGTCGTTGCTCGGTAGTCCAGGCCACCGCTTCGGGTCGCCGCGTTGCGCCGCACCTCGCGGGAGATCGTCGACGGTGCTCGCTCCAGCCGGCAAGCAATATGACGTATGCCTCTTCCCTGGGCGCGCAGAAGAGCAATCTCCTCACGTTCCTCGAAAGACAGGTAACGTCCTGACAGCGGCTTGGCCGATTGCGATAAATGTGATGGTGGCATGCCGCCCGACCTCCGGAACCACCTCGAGCCTACCGGAGGGGATACACCGGCATCTCGGGCCGCGTCCTCGCTCGAACGCCCCGTCGCAATCGCTGCCCAGAACCGAACAAGCTCCTCACGCCGTGCCGAGTCCGGTCGACCTGGCGAATGCAACTTGCTCCGTCCAGACCAATCCGACCGCCGTCTGCGTACCGTCATAGCAACCTCCTATGCCAGAGTGTTGCGACGACCGATTGAACTCGCCTTGTACACCGCGGTCGGAATGGTGGATCAGCCCCATGGGCAACCGGCGGCTGCGGATCGCCATCTTCAGCGCCTCCTCGCACAGGACGCTCTTCAGCCGCTCGGCCATCGACCAGCCGACGATCTCCATCGTGGCCAGATCCTTGACGGCGGCGAGGTAGAGCCAGCCTTCGTCAGTTGTGATGTAGGAGATGTCAGCGAGCCAGACCGCATCGGGCGCGGCGGCTTCGAAGTTGCGGTCGAGCAGATTGGGCGCGATCGCATGGGAGTGGCGGCTGTCGGTGGTGATCGGCGCCCGCCGCCTGCCTCGCGGTGGACGAATGCCGTTCTCTCGCATGAGCTTGGCGACCGTGCGCTTCGAGATGCGTAAGCCGCGGGCCTTCAACTCGGCATGGATCCGAGGCGCCGTAGCACCTCTTGCTCTGCTCGAAGATCTCCCGGATCTCTGACCCGAGCCTGCCACGCCGGGCCGCGCGCTCAGCTCTCTTTGGGGCGCCCGCCGCCGGGCGTGGAACCAGCTGTGAGCAACCCCCAGGACCCGGCACATAAACCGGATGGCGTGCTCTGAAGCATGGGCGGCGATGAAAGCGTGCTTCGTCTTCATGTCTTCGCCGCCCATTGAGCGAAAAAAGCCGAGGCTTTGCGTAGAACCTCAACCTCCTCCGTCAGCCGCTTGTTATCCCGGCGACGCTGCACCAGTTCAGCGGCCTCGGCTTTCTGCGCCGCGGTCGCCGCGGCCGAGCCCGCGGCCTCAAGCTCGAGCCGCCAGGTCTTCAACTGCGTTGGCGTGACGCCGAGCTCGGCAGCCACACTGCTATGCGTCGCACCCGGCTCCGACAGCCAGGCAACCGACCGTTCCTTGTATTCCGGCGAAAATCGCCGCCTCGTCTGCTTTATCATCTCGTCCCTCCAGGTCGGTATTTAATTTACCGCCTGGTCCGGGATCCGGGAGCAATGTCGAACTGCCCAGCCCAGTACGGCGAGATGTAGCCCCAGAAGAACTGGAAGTCCCCCTTAATCCGCTTCGTCCGTTTCTGCCTAAAATTGCTGCAGCTGCTGCGTGGTTGGCTCCGCGCAGCAGTACCATGGTTCCGACATGTGAGGAATCGGATCACCGAGATCCGCAGGGAGAGCAGGAACAGGTTCACCCGACGCCTTGTGCGCCAAAAACCATATCTCGGCAAAGACGGCTTTGCGATCGAGCGCCAGTTGTTCCGCTGATTCCACCAGCCCCTGAATTTGGCACTGCAATTCGTCCACCGCCGGATCCTCGTGTTTCCATGGGTATCCAAGGAGCTGCTCGTCATACGTCTCAATCATCTCGACAAATCCCGGAATATGAAGCAGGTAGGAGCCCAACGGAATCAGCAGACGTATCGCGAGCTGAATTGGAGGAACACTCTCGACTAACCTGAGTGACACCAACCTCTCCAGTAGCTCGATGTAACCCCTTAGCGTCGTCCATGGTGTGAAAGCGACAAATGTCGGTGCAAATGAGATGCCGACATCTCGAAGCAGAGCAACCGCACGATCAAAATCGGCGTTGGTATGGTTCTTGTCCAAATGACCCAGCACCACGTCGTCGACCGCTTCGACGGCCGAAATAACGAAAAGGCAACCCGTTTCCTTGAGAACAGGTAACACCCGTTGCAGCTTGATAATATGCTCGACCTTGATGGTGGCGTCGTAGGTGAGAGCGGGAAATTCCGAATGCAGCGCGTGAGCCAGCCGCAACGCATGGGTAGGTCCATTGAGAAAGTCGGGATCGCCAAACGATACATGCTCAGCTCCGACCGCAACCTGCTGCCTGATGTCGCCCATCACTACATCCACCGGGACCACACGAAACTTGCCCTTATACACCGGGACCACAGGGCAGTGGCGGCACAAGTGTTTACAACCGCGACTGCCTTCGACAAATCCGACAATACGAGTGGCGCCGTCTCCCAGTCGCAGATGCGCGTAGCGCGAGATCTCGGGTAAGGTCGAGCGATCCGGCACTCTAAACGTGACTTTGGACAGATTGATCTGGGCCTCGTCCTGGGAAGGTGATTCACCGCGACTCAACTGGTCGGCTAGCGACAATAGATGTGGCTCGACCTCACCGCCGAACACGGTTTTTGCACCGAGTGATCGGAATAGACCATCGTTCATCGGAGCATATAGACCGTAGACGCTAACGTGCGCCTGGGGCGCAAGCGCGCGGATGCGGGGCAAAGCCTCCGCGGCAATACGAGCTGCTGTATGCATGCCTACGTATACGGCAACAAGCTCGGCATGGCCCAGTGCAACATCGTCTAACTGCTGCAAGGACAGATCGAGGCAACACACCTGGTGACCCGCTTCCTTGAGCCACGCTGCCGGCTGCGCGAGGGCGAAGGGTTGGCGGCCCAGCTCATACGGGTTGATCAGGACAACCTTCATAACGGGGATGGCCTCGCGTATCCGCTTTAGAAGAGGCTAACCGGGCAGGCGGGACAAGGACTCGGCGACACTTGGCAACTCGCCTGACTCTATGTCGCTGCGCCGTCGTTCGTGGAACTGAGTGAGTATCGCGTTAGCCTTGGCTAGGGTCTCGATCTCCGAGACATACTGCTCGATCTTTCCACCATGCAGACCCCACATTGCCACATCATCACTCAGTACGTCGAGATACGCTCGGGCGCCGCAGCAGCCCAAGCTCACGGCCGAGCGTGCACTGTTTGCAACCTGGGGAATCAGTGCACAGGCAGGTCTCCCCATGGCGATTGGCACGGCGCCGTCCACCCGCGCCAATGCCTCGGATAACACCAAGCCCTGGGCGGAATGTGCAAACAGCAGCACTACCTGGGGTTGCTCTGCCATCTCTCCCAAGGGGCAATAGACAACATAGGATACCGAATTCTTCATAACCGGAAGGGCTGCAACCTCGTCGGGCCGCACATAGTCCAAGCCCTGCATGGCCGCGAGCGCATCCTGCAGTTCGCCCGCTTGGGAGTCGGGTGCTCCAGCGATGTTATGGGTGTGTATCCCGATAGAGCAGAAGCGATGGTCACTCGCGGTAGTAGTTACCGCTCGATTTGCCCCTTGCTCCCAGAATGCACAGCCAGCCGCTACCGGGGTTGCCGGCCTGGCCATCGCCGACGGTGCTCGGCTTGGAAAACTGACCGCTACCGGCGGTACCGCCAAATGCAGAGCAGCCATCAGTCTTTCAGAAATCTTCTCATACATGCTCACCCAACCGCTCCTTCTCACTGTCATGGACTAGAGCATGTTACCTGTGTTGGCGATCACTTAAAAGCGCGGATATTTGCCCATTTTCCGCGGCTGGGCGTAGTGAGCGGGGGAGTGGTCTGGCATGAGTATTCGGTTTGGGTGCCCTGGCGGGCTTCAGTCGAGCGGCCTGTCATCTGTTCCGAGCGGTTCGCCGGCGCGGTCGCGCATGAGCGTGTCGTTCCAGTCCTGTCCGTCGAGGGCCGGCCGCAGGCGGACGACCCTGCTGTCGTTTCGGATGAGCCGGGCCGCGGCGTCATCGCCGTGCCGGGAGGCGTCGTAGGCACAGAAGATCCGGCCGGGGTTCCAGGCCTCGATCCATTCGGGGAGGCTTGCCGTGGCGGCGCTGGTGGAGACCACGGTGCATCCCTTGCGCCCGGCCGGGACGAGATGCAGGGAGAGGGCCGACAGGGCGTCGAGGGCGCTGTTTGCGAGGATCACGGAGTTCGGCCAATCCGGTTCCCACGACATCCAGAAGCCGCCGCGCGCGGCGACGGCGCCGGTCGGCGCGGGGCGGCGTGGCGCCGGGGCGGGGAAGATCTCGGCACCGAGAGCCTCGCCGGCCGCGTTTCGGCGGACGAACACGGCGTTGCCGTGGCGGTCTGAGTGGACCAGGCCGAGGTCGTGGCACAAGTCGGCGAGGTATCTCCGCGATGCCGTGCCGCTCGACGAGGTAGCGCCGGATGGCGGGCCAGTGGCGCTCCGGGCACGGCGGCCTCGGGCGGCAATCGGTCGGGAACCGGTCACGGCACGGCAGTTCCGAGAGGAAGTCGAGGGCCTCGGGCACGGTGCGCCGGCCGGCATGGATTACCAGATCGATCGCTCCGCACCCGCCCTCTCCGCGCAGATGGTCGTAGAACATGAAGCCGTTGATGCTGACGACCGATCCGGCGCGCCTCCAGCGTGCGGCACAGGCGGGATCGCGGCGGTAGCCGAGGGAGCGGAGGACGTCTTCGAGGGAGTAGCCTCGCAGGGCCTCCGCCCGCACCCGCCGGTTCCATGGGCGGGGCCGATCCATGGCTACGCCGGCGGCGTCTCGCGATCCGGGGTGTCGTCCTCCCCGGCACGCCGGCGGCCTTTCGCGCCGCGGCGGCGGCGGCGGCGCTCGGCGCTGCGCTCCTTCTGGCGTTGTTCGGCCTCCTTGCGGCGATAGGAATCGCCGTCGATGGCGACGATCTCGGCGTTGTGAACGAGGCGGTCGACGAGCGCGACGAGGCCGGCGGCGTTGGGGTGCGGGACGCCGCGCTCGAGGGCCTCGCCGATGGCCGCCTCGAGCTCGGCGGCGCCGTACTCGTCGAGCAGGCGCAGAAGGGCGGCGACGATGGCGCCGAGATTGTCGCCGCGCAGGGCGGCCCGCTGGTGTGAGAACGGCGGCGCAATAATCCCCCACTGAGGCGGCCGGTTGATCCGGCTGCGGCGGAGTAAAATGGGACCGCGTATAGCCTTCTGTCAGGGTTGCTCTGACTGGAAGGCGGGGGATGTATCGGGTGGAGATGTACGCGCGGGTCCGGCGGGCGTGTCGTGTCGAGGGGATGAGCACCCGCGAGGCCTCGCGGGTGTTCGGGTTGGACCGCAAGACGGTGCGCAAGATGCTGTCGTTCTCGGTGCCGCCGGGATATCGCCGGAGCATGCCACGGCGGCGTCCGAAGCTGGATGCATTCACGGGGATCATCGATCGGATTCTTGAGGACGATCGGACCAGCCACCACAAGCAACGGCACACGGCGAAGCGGATCTTCGACCGTCTCCGGGACGAGTACGGGTTCACCGGCGGCTACGCCATCGTGAAGGACTATGTCCGTGAGCGGCGGCTTCGGTCGCGCGAGATGTTCGTGCCCCTGCATCACCCCGCGGGCCACGCCCAGGCGGACTTCGGCGAGGCGATGGCGGTGATCGGCGGTGTGGCGCGCAAGGTTCACTTCCTTGCCTTCGACCTTCCCCACAGTGACGCCTGCTTCGTGAAGGCCTATCCGGCGGAGACGACCGAGGCGTTCTGCGATGGCCACAACGCGGCGGTTGCGTTCTTCGGCGGCGTCCCCCGCTCCATCCTGTACGACAACACCAAGCTGGCGGTTGCCCGCATCCTGGGCGATGGAAAGCGGCAGCGAACGCGCGTCTTCACGGAGCTGCAATCTCACTATCTGTTCGAGGACAGGTTCGGCCGGCCGGGCAAGGGCAACGACAAGGGCAAGGTCGAGGGGTTGGTCGGCTTCATCCGGCGGAACTTCCTCGTGCCGGTTCCGCGGGTTGAGAGCATCGAGGCGCTGAACGATGATCTCGCGGGACAGTGCCGCCGGCGCCAGGCCGCACGGCTGCGGGGCCACGGGGAGACGATCGGCGAGCGCCTCGCACGGGATCGCGAAGCTCTGCTAGCGCTACCCCCGGCTCCATACGATGCCTGCGACAAGCGCCCTGGACGCGTGAGCTCGCTGTCGCTGGTCCGCTACCGCGACAACGACTACTCGGTGCCGGTGGCCTACGGCTATCGCGAGGTTGTCATCCGGGGTTACGTCGACCAAGTGGTCATCGGCTGCGGCGCCGAGGTGATCGCCCGTCATCGGCGGTCCTACGAGCGCGAGGACCTGATCTTCGATCCGCTGCACTACCTGCCGCTGATCGAGCGGAAGATCGGTGCGCTTGACCAGGCCGCGCCGCTGGCGGGCTGGGACCTGCCGGAGGCCTTCGCCACGCTGCGCCGTCTGATGGCGGCGCGCATGGGCAAGGCCGGCAAGCGGGAGTACGTCCAGGTCCTGCGTCTCCTGGAGAGCTTCCGCCTCGCCGAGGTCGAGGCGGCGATCGGTGATGCGCTGAAGCTCGGCGCGATCGGCTTCGACGCCGTCACCGGCAAGACCCACGTCGCCCTCGGTCTCGGCCTGGCGGCCTGCCAGAAGGGCCTCTCGGTCGGCTTCACCACCGCCGCCGCGCTGGTTCATGAGCTGATCGAGGCGCGCGACGAGAAACAGCTCCTCCGATTCCAGAAGAGGCTCGCCAGCTACAAGCTCCTGATCATCGACGAACTCGGCTTCGTGCCGCTGTCCAAGACCGGCGCCGAGCTGCTGTTCGAGGTGTTCAGCCAGCGCTACGAGCGTGGCTCGATCCTGGTCACCTCCAACCTGCCGTTCGACGAGTGGACCGAGGTGTTCGGCTCCGAGCGCCTCACCGGGGCGCTGCTCGACCGCCTCACCCACCACGTCCACATCCTCGAGATGAACGGCGAGAGCTACCGCCTCAATCAAAGCCGCCAGCGTCGAGACCCAGCCGCCGAGTGAACCGACCACCGTGCCCATGCTTGACTCCGTGGGCCCACAGGTCCCTCCCGCGCGCGCCGCCGCGTCAGCCTGTCGAGGGCACGCCGCGTCGCGCGCGGGGCCCTCCCGTGGACTACGGGGACAAGCTCGCAGCCGACGGTGGCCCCTCTTTACACCGCCGCGGTGGCCCCATTTTACTCCGCCGTTGACACCCTCGGACAATTCGCGAAAATCCGAGACGTAGGACGGCACCCTGAGGCGAACCAAAATCCGCCGCCCCGAAGGGGTGGCTACTTTGGTGAGAATCGGTGGCTACTTTGCCTGATATTGGGTGGCTACTTTCGTGAGATTCGGCAAGAGCCGGCAAACTTTGCAATTTACTTGAATTGATCTCGTGTGGTCCAATTGCCGCAGCATGACATACGAGGACCTCGACAATGAAAAAATCCGGATCGTGGACCGTAGCTGGAGCACTTGTGACCCTGGCCTTGCTCATCGGCATGTCTGTGCACGCTTACCGGCTAAGCCAGCGCGTGGCGGTACAGGAAGCAGCGCTCGAGAGGGCGAAAGAGCAGTTCGACGCCAAGCTGCAGGAGGCGTCTGAAAAACTGGATCGGGCGCGTCAAAGTGCAGAGCAAGCAGCAGCAGAACCCGATCGTCTGGCCGCTCAGATCGCCACCATCACCACCGCAAGCAATAGCCTAGGCCAGCAGCTGTCGGAAAAAAGCAAACAGATTGAACAGCTCGAAGCTTCCCTTGCCGAGACCCGGCAAACGCTTGCCCGTGCTGGAGAAGACCGGCGACAGCTCGATGAGGTGGCCGAGTCTCGAAGCGGCCGGATTACCGAGCTCGAAGTCTCCCGCGGTCAGATTCAGACACTCGAAGCCGCGACAGCCGCTTTGCAGACCGAGCTCGCGGAAGCTCGGGCCGACGCTCGACGACAAGCGGCGGACGTCGAGAACCTGCTTTCGACATTGGAACAGCAGCGCTCCGAGCTAGCGGAAACACAGTCCTTGCTCGCGGCTCGAAACGCCTCGCTGGCGGAACAATCGCGTTCGCTCGAGTTTGCCGAAATGTCGATGCAGGAGCTGGAAACCACGCTTGGGGTGGCCACCGCTCGAGTGATGGAGCTCGAAGCTCTCAACTCGCAGCTCGAGGACCACCTGGGCAGTGCGCGAAGCTCCGTCCAGCAGCTCACTGCCGAGACTCGACGATCCGAATCCGAGGTGGCCGAGCTAAAGACGCAGCGATCGAGGGTGCTCGGCGAACGCGACGAGCTCAGCCGCCAGCTGCAGACACAACGCCATGCCCTCAGCGCGAAAGAGGACGAGCTGGCCGTATTGCTAAGCCAGACCAATCAGGCGATAGCCCAGAATCAGGAGTTGACCCGTCGCAACGACGAGCTCAGGCACGCACTCGCGCAGGCGACGTCGGATGGCGATCGTCTCAGGCTAGAGCTGTCGACAAGGACCGTGGAAAGTGATCGGCTTCGTGAAGAGCTTAGCAAGCTGGAAGACACCGCGACCGATCTCGAACGCGAGTTCGCGCTGACGAGCGGAGACCTTGAGCATGCCCGGTCCAAGGCGGCGGATCTAACCCAGGAGTACGATCTGCTGCTGAGGCAAAGCGCCAATGTCAGTCGTCTCAACGAATCTCAGCGCCAGCAGCTTGAAAGCGCCCGTCTCGCGATCGAAGTGGCCCAGAGCGGGGTGGCGAGACTCACTAATGCGCGGGGCATCTACACCGTCCAGGAAGGGGACTCGCTCTCGAAGATCGCCGTATTCTTCTATCGAAATGGCCACCTGTGGACGAGAATAGTGAAGGCGAACCATCATCTCATCGGCGATGATCCCGATCTCATCTTCGCCAAGATGGTGCTGATCATCCCGTAGAACGAATGACCCCGGTACGGTCTCCGTCTTGCTCGGTACCGGAATGCTGCTGATCGGCGGTTGTCAAACGGCTTTCAATATTGACCCCCGATCGGCGTGCAAAATTGACCCCCCTGAGCGGCACGGCGGAGGTTGTCCCGGTAGTCAATAGGGGGGTACCTGTTGACCCACCGGGGCAACCGGGCCGCGGGCACGGCCGGCGGCGGCTCAGGAGCGGTTCTTGAAGCGCCAGCTCTCGTTGCCGGTCTCGATGATCTCGCAATGATGGGTGAGACGGTCGAGCAGGGCTGTGGTCATCTTGGTGTCGCCGAAGACGGATGGCCATTCGCCGAAGGCGAGGGTGGTGGTGATGACGATAGAGGTGCGCTCGTAGAGCCGGCTCATGAGGTGGAAGAGCAGCTGCCCGCCGGCCTGGGCGAAGGGCGGGTAGCCGAGTTCGTCGAGGATGACGAAGTCGCGGCGTACGAGCTGGTCCGCGGTGCGGCCCTGGCGTCCGGCGCGGAGCTCGGCCTCGAGGTGGTTGACCAGGTCGACGACGTTGTAGCAGCGGCCCCGGGCGCCCTTGCGGATGCAGGAGCGCGCGATGGCGACGGCGAGATGGGTCTTGCCGGTGCCGGTGCCGCCGACCAGCACGATGTTGCGCTTGCCCTCCAGGAAGCCGCCGCCGGCGAGCTCCTGGATCAGGGGCTCGTTGACTGGCGAGGCGGCGAAGTCGAAGTCGGCCAGCTCCTTGGCCGTTGGCAACCTGGCGGACGCCATCTGGTACTTGATCGAGCGCGCCGTCTTGTCGGCGATCTCGACCTGCGGCAGCGTACCGATGATCTGCTGCACCGGATGACGACGCTTGAGCCCCCCCCTCGGCGTCCATGTGGCAAGGATGTCGTCGTCGGCGGCGCGCATGCCCGCGAGCTTCAACGCCGTCATCATCGCCAGCACCTCATGACGCTCCATGACCGGCCTCCCTCAGGCGATCGTGGCGCTGACAGTCGGCCACCGGCCGGTGGCGAAACCGCAGGCCCTCGGGCGTCGGGATGGTCGCCGGCGGTGCCGGCTGGCACTGCCGGGCGAGGATGTTGAGCACGACGTCGGCGCTGCGGGCGCCGCAGTCGAGCGCCTCGGCACAGGCCGCCTCGACCGCCTCCAGCCCGTCCTCCTGAACCGCCGCGAGGATCCTCACGAACTGCCTGTCACCGTCGTCGCAACCCGTCAGCCGGGCCCGTATGCGGCCGAGCGCGCCGGGCAGTTGCCAGCCCTTGAAGGGCGCGCCGTTCCTCAGCGCACCAGGCTTCCGCGTCAGGATCGGCACGTAGTGCCACGGATCGTAGGCGATCTCGCCGCGCCCGAAGCTCCGGGGATGCTCGGCGACGGTCTCGCCGTCCTGGCGGATGACGATCCGATCGGCGTAGGCCCGCACGTCGACCGGCCGCCCGACGGCACGGGCGGCGACGCTGTAGTGGTTGTTGTCGAAGCGCACCAGACAGGTCTTGGACACCGCCACCTCGGTGGCGTGGAAGCCGTCGAAGGGGCCGCGATAGGCCATCAAGAAGGGCCGCTCCTCCTCGAACACCTGCCACACCGTCTTGCTCTCGATCGTCGGATGCGGCCGCTTCTTGGCGTCCTCGATACACCGATCCATCAGCCACTCGTTGATCTCGACGTAGGAGCGGCCCCGCGGGATGGGCACGAACAGGCGGCCGCGGACGTCACCCACCTGCCTCTCGACCTGCCCCTTCTCCCAGCCCGCACCCGGAGTGCACGCCACCGGCTCCACCAGATGGTGGGAGCACAGCTCCAGAAAGCGCCGGTTGTAGGCGCGCTCCTTGCCGACGAAGACCATGCTCACCGCCGTCTTCATGTTGTCGTGGATGCCCCGTCGGCAGACCCCGCCGAAGAAGTGGAAGGCCCGTTCGTGCGCCTCGAACACCATCTCCTGGCTCTCGCGCGGGAAGATCTGAACCAGCTGCATGCGGCTGTAGCAGAGCCGCATGTGCGCCGCCTTCACCTTGGTCGTCACACCCGACAGGCGCGCGTACTCGTGGCTCCAGTCGAACTGCTAGGCCTCGCCGGGATCGAAGCTCAGCGGCACAAAACCCTGCGACGGCGACAACAGCCGCCACCGCCGACGCCAGGTCCTGGCGTGGCGGCGCACTGCGTCGTAGCCGCCGCCATAGCCCAGAGCCGCAAGGTCTTCATGAATCCGCGGCAGAGACAGCCGATCCCGGCGCGGCTTCTTCTCGTTGGCCTCCAGCTGGCGCTCAAGCTCATCCACCCACGGTCCAAGCTTCGGCATCGGCTGGATCTTGCGCGCGTAGCTGTACGAGGTCTCATCGCCCCGCACCACCTTGCGCACCGTGTTCTTCGAAACCCTCAAATCCCGGGCGATCTTCTTGATCGGAACGCCCCTCACCAGATGATCCCGACGGATCTTCGCGATCGTTTCCACTACCAGCATCTCCCCCACCTCGTCTGTCCAAACAACGAGGTGTGTTAAAAATCACAAAACCAGGGGGGTCAATTTGGGACGCCGATTACCCCACCAAGGGGGTCAATATTCCACGCCGATCAACAGTCTATCAGGACCTCAAGAGCTGGCAGCGCTGTTCGGGCAATGCGGAGTTCGAGGAGAAATTTCCGTACATGCCGCCACGTATTATCGAGAATCTGGTGAGCGGCGCCAGGATCTCGGTCGTTGGATGGGAAAGGTTGACTGTCAGGCGGCTGAGTTATCTTCTCGATGCGACCTTTTCTCAGAGAAGCAGCTGCCAATACGACATGCGGACACCCCTGAGGCGACGGAACTCCTAGTGGATAAAATCTGACATTTGAATCCCGAGGGGGATTCCCGCCGGACTCTCTGTGTGCGAGTCTGGCTCATGCGCCCAGGAATCGGCATCATCTTGAGCCCTGCCGACCGTCGTCGTCTGGAGGCGCTCGTCGGGGTGTGTGCGGCGGTGACAAATTAGACCACGGAAGCGGCGGGATTTGCCCGGCTGCGGGCGGAGTAAAACTCTGCCACCTGTAGCCTTCGATCCTTTTCGGGATGGAAGGTGGGAGGATGTATACCGTGGACCTTTATCTACGCGTTCGGCTGGCGTGCCATGTTGATGGGCTGAGTCAGCGAGAGGCGGCGAGTCGGTTTGGCATGGCGCGAGAGACGGTGAGGAAGATGCTCGGGCACTCGGAGCCGCCTGGCTACCGCCGCCGCCAGCCACCGAAGCGCCCGAAGCTGGACCCCTTCAGGGATATCATTGACCGTATTCTGGAAGAGGACCGAACGGTTCACTGCAAGCAGCGCCACACGGCGAAGCGGATATTCGAGCGTCTTCGCGACGAGCATGGCTTTGCGGGCAAACAGACCATCGTCAAGGATTACGTCCGGGAACGGCGCCGTCGCCAGCGTGAGATGTTCGTGCCGCTGGCGCACCCTCCGGGTCACGCTCAGGCGGACTTTGGCGAGGCGGATGCGATCATCGCCGGCGTCAAGCGGCGGGCGCATTTTTTCGCCATGGACCTTCCCCACGGCGATGCCTGCTTCGTTGCGGCCTACCCGGCGGCGGCGACGGAGGCCTGGCTGGACGGCCACAACGGGGCCTTCGCCTTCTTCGGCGGCATTCCCCAATCGATTCTCCACGACAATGACAAGTGCCTGGTGTCGCGCATCCTGCCGGACGGCACGCGGCAACGAACGCGAGCGTTCAGCGGGCTTCAATCCCATTATCTGTTCCAGGATCGATATGGCCGCCCCGGCAAGGGCAATGATAAGGGGCTTATAAGAAAAGGTTGACACCTCGACCTTGAATCCCTATATTTGAGGGGTAGCAAGGAGATCGGTAATGGCACATGCAGCCCCTGGAAAATCAGACCGCGAGGGCATCACCATGGTGCAGCTCGCTGACATGTTCCCGACCGAGGAAAGTGCGCGCGAGTGGTTTGAGTCCCGTGTATGGCCGGACGGTCGGCATTGCCCACGGTGCGGAAGCACGGAGACCAGCGAAGCATCGCATGCCAAGATGCCATATTGGTGTCCCGCTTGCCGTTCTTATTTCTCGGTCAAGGTTGGCACGGTTCTCGAAAGCTCCAAAATATCCTTGCGTAAGTGGGTTTATGCAATCTATCTTCACCTCACCAGCCTAAAGGGCGTGTCGAGCATGAAACTCCACCGGGACATAGGCGTCTCTCAACCGTGTGCATGGTTCATGCTCCAGCGCATCCGCAAGGCATGGGACTGCGCCGATCTTGAGGCTTTTGCGGGTCCAGTCGAAGTAGACGAAACCTACATGGGCGGTAAGGAACGTAACAAGCACAAGGGTAAGAAGCTCAAGGCTGGCAGGGGCACAGTCGGCAAGACCGCCGTTGTCGGTGCCAAGGATCGCAAGACCAACAAGATCAAGGCTGCGGTCGTGAAAGTGACCGACGCTAAGACGCTACAAGGCTTCGTGATCGCCACAACGCTCGCTGGCGCCACGGTCTATACCGACGATGCAGCCGCCTACAAGGGCATGCCCTTCGACCATGCGAGCGTCCGGCACAGCGTTGGCGAGTATGTTGACGGCATGGCCCATACCAACGGGATCGAGTCGTTCTGGTCAATGCTCAAGCGAGCGCACAAAGGCGTTTACCACAAGATGAGCGCCAAGCACCTGCAACGCTACGTTGACGAATTTGCGGGCCGCCACGGCGTGCGCGAGCGCGATACGCTGGACCAGATGCAATCGGTCGTTGCCGGGATGGTCGGAAAGCGGCTGATGTACAGGGACTTGGTTGCTGACTAGTACCGAAACAGACAGAGACTCGACCCAGCCTTGACTAGAGCGCCCCGGCGCCAGTCTGGGGCTAACTGATTCTAAAGACTTGACTTTTAGATTGCTGTACATAACATGTTGATTCTGGTATTCTTTCCATCATGGATACCACGTACAATCTCAATGGCGGCTTCAAGCCAACAATAAAGCGCTCTGCCGACTTGAGCGGACCGGACTTTTTCCCAACCCCACGGTGGGCGACGTTCGCGCTAATTGACAACGAAAACTTTAGCGGTGATATCTGGGAATGTGCGTGCGGCGACGGATCCATGTCTCGCGTCCTTGAAGAGACAGGCCGTGGCATTCAGAGTACCGATCTCTATGAGCGCGGCTATGGCGAAGCAGGGCATGACTTCCTGGAAGCTAGGCAGCGCATGCCCAACATCGTCACCAACCCCCCCTACAACTCTGCGGAAGGTTTCGCCGCTATCGGGACAAAACTTGCGGACCAAAAGTTCGCACTATTGCTACGCCTCGCTTTCTTAGAGGGCGCAAAGCGTGCAAATACAATCTTTTCTCGCATTCCGCCTTCGCGGGTCTGGGTGTTCAGCGAGCGCATCACCTTCTATATGAAGGGCGTAGAGCGAAAGGGAACAGGAACTACGGCATATGCGTGGTTCGTGTGGGATAGGGATGCGCCAACTGGGACCGAGCTAAAGTGGTTCAAGCCTGGGTACAAAGCGAAATACTCCTAGGCTAACGCCTTGTGGCTCAAGTGTAAAATGCCTGCCTTCGTTAGGCGATACCGCCCTCGCCCAATATGTGCCACAAACCCCTCGGATAACGTTCCCACTAGTTTTGTAGTGGGACTTAAGGTTTCTGACGCGTTGCTCCCACGTTTGTTCCGCGGGTCGTGTTGGAGATTGCTCCTTGTCCTGTGCAGTTAGTTTGACGTAGTTAGGGACGCCCTTGATTAGCGTCCTTACAGTCGCTTCGCCATCGGGCGAGCCTGCGAGCACTTGCATCACAGCCATACCGAGCTTTGGTTCAGATGTCTTTGCCATGAGTCCTCTCCCTTCTCATTCTAGTCGGCACCTCCCTGAGTTGGTGCTGCGGGGTGGATGTTGAACGCTAGAGAACCAGACCGAATCCGATCAGCGCACGCGGAATCCAGCGTGTCACGTTCCGCCAGTAAGGGCGCAACCAGAGGCGATCATACTGGACGGAGAGTTGCTCTCTGAGGGGCAGGGTCTGGGGAAGCCAAGATGGATTAACCGCCGCGACGGCGACAAGATAGGCGTGGCGCATTGTGCGCTCCTCTGTTGGAGGGCGCACTTGACAAGTTCACGGAATCGGGTATGCTTACCCATGGAAGTTCCGTGTTCCCGAGGGGTGCGCCCTCGATTTGGACCCCGGTCTCCCTAGCCCGAGCTGCCAGCTCGGGCTAGGGCATTTCTGGGCCACCGCGAATCGTCGCGGCCACATTTGGTACCCTAGGCGAAGCGGGCTACCAAATCAAGCGCCGTCAACCTTTTCTTATAAACCCCAATGATAAGGGCAAGGTGGAGGGGCTGGTCGGTTACGCCCGCCGGAACTTCATGGTTCCCATCCCCCGGTTTGCGAGCTGGGACGCCTTCAACGCTCACCTGGAACATCAATAAACCGCGATCGTCTTGCGCGGCCATCGCGAGACCATCGGCGAGCGGTCATGGTTCCCATCCCCCGGTTTGCGAGCTCGGAGATGTCGGAGACGGGAAAGCGACGTCTTGCGCGGCCATCGCGAGACCATCGGCGAGCGGTTCGGATGCGACCGGGAGAAGCTGATGGAATTGCCGCCGGCGCCTTTCGAGGCCTGCGACAAGGAGGGCACGCGGGTCAATTCGCTCTCCCTGGTGCGCTATCGGGGCAACGACTACTCGGTGCCCGTCGCCTACGGTCACCAAGAGGTCTGGGTCCGTGGCTACGTGCACGAGGTGGTCATCGGCTGCGCCGCCGAGGTCATCGCCCGGCACCCACGCTCTTACGAACGAGAGGACCTGATCTTCGAGCCGATCCACTATCTGGCCTTGCGGGAGCGGAAGATCGGTGCCCTCGATCAAGCCGCCCCGCTGGCCGGTTGGAAGCTGCCCGAGGCGTACGCCAACCTGCGCCGCTTGCTTGAAGCCCGCATGGGCAAGGCCGGCAAGCGGGAGTACGTGCAAGTGCTCCGTCTTCTGGAGACCTTTGCCCTTGAGGAGGTGCACGGTGCCATCCGCGATGCCCCGCGGTTAGGCGCCATCGGCTATGATGCGGTCAAGCACCTGGTGCTGTGTCGCGTCGAGCGTCGACCCCCCCGGCTCGACTTGAACGTTTATCCCTATCTGCCGCGGGCCCAGGTGACCACCACATCCGCCGCCAGCTACATGAGCCTGCTGGGCGGAGCGGCGCCGTGAGCGACACGCCGCAGGTGTTGCTGGCCCATCACCTGAAGGCCCTCAAGCTGCCGACCTTCCTCAGGGAGTACGACAAGCTGGCTCGCCAGTGTGCCAGCGAGGGCGCCGACCACGTGCGCTACCTGCTCCGCCTGGCCGAGCTGGAACTGATCGACCGCGAGCGCCGCATGGTCGAGCGGCGAATCAGGCAAGCGAAGTTCCCGACCGTCAAGAGCTTGGACAGCTTTGACTTCAAAGCGATCGCCTCGCTCAACAAGGCGCTGGTCCTCGAGCTGGCACGATGCGAGTACATCGAGCGCCGGGAGAATGTGATCGCTCTGGGCAATTCCGGCACCGGCAAGAGTCACATTGCGCTCGGCCTCGGCCTTGCCGCCTGCCAGAAGGGCCTGTCGGTCGGCTTTACCACCGCCGCCGCCCTGGTCCACGAGCTCATGGAGGCGCGCGATGACAGACAGCTGCTGAGGTTCCAGAAGAAGCTCGCCAACCTCAAGCTCCTCATCATCGACGAGCTGGGTTTCGTGCCGCTCTCCAAGACCGGCGCCGAGTTGCTGTTCGAGGTGTTCAGCCAGCGCTACGAGCGTGGCTCGATCCTGGTGACCTCCAACCTGCCATTCGACGAGTGGACGGAGGTTTTCGGCTCAGAACGCCTGACGGGGGCGTTGCTGGACCGCCTGACCCACCACGTCCATATCCTGGAAATGAACGGCGAAAGCTTCCGCCTCAAGCAGAGCCGAAGAAAACAGAAACCCGCAAAAAGCGCCTGAGCGGCATCCGCTTGCCCCCGTGGGCCCACAGGCCCCTCCCACGCGCGCCGCGGCCTTTGCCTGCTGAGGGGCAGTCCACGCCGCGCGTGGGTCCCTCCCGTGGACTACGGGGACAAGCTCCTCACCGAACCAAAGTGGCCCACTTTTGCTCCGCCACATGGCCGGGTTTTACTCCGCCATTGACATCGGGGACCGCAACGTCGCCCAGAAGCATGTTTGGCGCGCACGGCGTACTGCACAGCGCTGATGGCATCGGCACCAATGGGATCATGCGCCGGACCGGCAAGTCGAAGACCTGCGTCTGGCGCTGGCAGGAGCGCTTCGCCCAAGAGGGCTACGACGGTCTGCTGCGCGACAAGACACGGCCATCGCGCATCCCGCCGCTCGGCCCGGAGGTGGCCGAGCGGGTGGTCGCCCTGACGCTGAGCGACCCGCCCGCCGAGGCGACCCACTGGGTCGCCGCCATGATGGCCAAGGCGACCGGCATCAGCGTCAGCTCGGTGCAGCGCATCTGGCGCGCACACGGGCTTCGGCCCCATCGGGTGCGGCAATTCAAGCTTTCGAACGATCCTGACTTCGTCGCCAAACTGCGCGATGTGGTCGGGCTCTACGTCGACCCGCCGGCCCACGCCATCGTGCTCTCGGTCGACGAAAAGTCGCAGATCCAGGCGCTCGACCGCACCCAGCCCGGCCTGCCGATGAAAAAGAGCCGTCTTGGCACCATGACCCACGACTACAAGCGGCATGGCACGACCACCCTGTTCGCCGCCCTCAACGTGCTCGAGGGCAAGGTCATCGGGCGCTGCATGCAGCGCCACCGCCACCAGGAGTTCATCCGCTTCCTCAACGCCATCGAGGCCGATATCCCGGCCGGCAAGGGCGTCCATGTGATCCTCGACAACTACGCCGCCCACAAGCATGCCAAGGTGCGCGCCTGGCTCGGCCGCCACGAGCGCTTCACCTTCCACTTCGTGCCGACCTCCTGCTCCTGGCTCAATGCCGTCGAGGGCTTCTTCGCGAAGCTCTCGAAGCGGCGCCTGAAACGCGGCGTCTTCCGCTCCATTGTCGACCTCCAGGTCGCCATCAACCGCTTCCTCGACGAGACCGACGACAACCCAAAGCCCTTCACCTGGACCGCCGATCCAGACAAAATCATCGCCGCCGTCAAACGAGGGCATCAAGTGTTAGATTTGATCCACTAGGGCGCTGTCGTCGCCGTCCGAACGCATGGCCCGCGTGATCAGGTGATCGGTGACGTCCTGGAAGTAGATCTCGAGCTCCGTGTGCAGCATGCTGAACTCCGGCCAGACCTCCCGGTCGAAGTCCCGTTCGCGGGCGCGCACCATGACCGTCGGCCGGTGTTGCCGCGCATACCGGAAGGGATGCACGCCGTGCTTGCGGCGGACCGCGATGAACAGCCTGACCGACCACATGCCGGGCAGCGAGAACTTCAGCTCGACCTCGGGTTCGCGATCCCCGTCCGAGGTGCCCAGGCGGCCTTGCAGCCGGTCCATCGCGGCCGCGGCGGCGGCCCGCTCCCCCGGACCGGCGGCCTCCCGGAACAGCGCTTCCACCTTGGCGAGTTTCGCCCTGAGCTCTTCGCCATTGATCATCGCAAACCGCCAGACCGGACCTCCGACAATACCAGCGAACCCGAGCTTCGCTGTCCATGCTGGAACCGCGGCAAAGAGGACCGGAACCCCGTCCATGATACATTGCGGACCGGTTTCGAGACGCTTCCCGACAGGGTACACGGGTTCGACTACAGTGCGCCGTCGGGGACACGATGCGGGGTTGCGGCCGGTGCGGAGCCGAAGCAGATCGATCTCAATCTCGGGATGTGATCGTCCATCCGACGCCCAAACCGGGCGCAATTTGGCAACCTGACCCGTGGCTGTCCGGGGCGAGCCCGGCAAGGCGCTTTCCGAAGTCCGGAATAATTGCGGCGCCGGCTATGCGAACGGCGCCACGCCTTCGGCCGCGGCCGCCTCGTTCAACTGGCGGTCCAGGCTCGCCAGCGGGCAGCCTTCCCGGATCGCGAGAGCCAAATAGCTGGCGTCGTAGGCTGTCAGACGGTGACCGCGCGCCAGGGCCATGACGCGATGGTCGTCCAACTCGCCCGGACTTTGGATGGGAAGGCGGCGGATCCGGGCCATGGAAGCGTCGGCATGGCGTTCGTCGATTCGCCCCCGGCGTTCGGCCGACAATAGCAGGTTGCGCAGCTCGTGCCAGAACAGGCTCGGAACCATCGCCGTCTCCTCGGCCAGCCGGTCGAGCGCCAGATCGGCCAGTGCCGCTTCCTCGTCCGGCAGCAGCCATGCGGCCGCGACCGAAGCGTCGGGCACGAAGGCCATCAGCGTGTGTGCCCCTCATGGCGCCAGGACAGGATCTCGGACGTCGTCACGGCCTGCTGCCTGGACCGTTCCCGGCGCAGGGTCGCGCACAGCGCGGCATGGTCCTGTCCGCCATTGATCCCCGTGACGCGGGCGATCGGCGTCTGACCGCGGCAAATGACGAGATCCTCGCCGGCTTCCACTTCGGCCAGCAGCGCGGACAGGTGCGTCTTCGCCTCGCCGATCTTCACGTGACGCGTCATGTCTTGCGTACTCCTTAGTCCGGCCTCGTTCCGAAGGGGCAGGCCTGTATCGAGCCTGACCCCGGCTTCGGCCGGCATGCTAGGGTCGATACCCGGCTTGGTCAAGCGCTTGGTCTGTTTGAACGGCGGGCAGTTCGTGCCGCTCGGTCTCCAGCCGGTGCCGCGCGGCTTTTTCAGGTTTGCAACGCCACCAGACCAATTCGCGCAAACGGCATCGCTGCCGACCACCCATCCGCGCTTCGCGTCATATGAGCGCGGCGCGATGCGCCCTGAATGTTGGATCGGCGGAGCCGCCGGCCGCGGCGCGCCGACGGATCGGAAGTGCCGCGGGTCCCGGATGCGGGCCTCGTCCGCCCCGGCCATGCGCGTGTCCTGTATCAGTCGGCTGTGGGGCTCGCGAGCCGCCGGCTCGCGCCCCTCCGACGATGCCCCCGGGGAGTTGCCCGTCACATCAATGAAATTGTCCAGTGCCGACGCGCGATCACGGCGGACACTGCGCTGCGCATGGAGCGGGCGCTGGGCATGACGGCAGAGTCGTGGCTGGACCTGCAGCGGCTATACGATCTCGACCACGCACGAGCGGTGCTCGACGTCTCGGATATCGAACCGCTGGTTGCAACCGGCTAGACCGAGGGCTAGCTGACCCGGTCCTCGCCCGTCAAAATTTGGAGCGGACCGATGAGGCTCGATGCTGGCGTCGGATTGCTACGAGAACGGACGACCGGTGTTCCGAAAACGCCGACGCTGGCGGTTTCAGACGACAAACGTGCCCCCGAATGCGCTGGAGTTGGATTCAATCCGCTTTCGGCTTGCTTACGGCACGCTCTATCGGATCCTGCTGTCGGCTCCAAAGGACCAGATTTTCTTTATCTAAATCAGTTCTGTAAGTGGATATCTTAGGAATGAGGATGAGCCCTCATACTCAGGCTCTCCTCTCGTAGGTTAAACAGTGGCCTCGAGACGAGACCTTCAACTAGGTTACAGCTTCAGCCGCAGATGTACAGCATCAAGCGGCACGCTGGCAAACATATCGGACCTTCTCCGCCGTGTCGATACAGACAAGGACTCCTCCGCGTAGGTCACCTTGGCAACGAGCATCCTCGGATACCAGTTGCCCCTGCGGTCCACATGGGCGGAAGACTGCCAAGTCGTCTACTCCCTCCACGGCTTCTTGTCGCCTGCACCCATCCCCCGAAGGGTCGAGCAGGTGAACGTAACCACAACTACCGAATCATTTCAAGCACCGAATTCGATCGACAGGTCAATCAGTTGGGGTTGTGGCGGACCGGCACCACGACCCGAACAGTTGGTGTTGTGGCGGACCGGCACCACGACCCGAAAATCCCAGCTTTCTCCGGCTACACGGAAGCGAGTTCGGATGGACCGGTCGAATCCGCCGCATTGCCCGGCATGCGGCGATATGCCGGCAGGCGCAAGCCGGGCGAGGACCGATCCGGCGCGGCCGTTTTTAAATCACCGCTCGTACCCGAATCGGTGGGGGCTTATGCATGCTACTTGACAAGATCCCGGAGCGCGGCCGTAGTTGGTTCCGCAACAAGACTCGCGCCAGCTTCTCCGGGGTAGCGCCCGCCAAGTCACGGGTTGGATCAAGCATTCTAGGTCTCATCTTCCAGGGATTCCCGGCTCCAATACCGCATTGACGGAAAACAGTTCGTCGTGAGCTTCTTTGAGGCCAACTACCGCGCGGCGGAGATCATCGCAATGCAGGGTAATGATCTCGCCTCTAGGCAGCTCGAAATCGAGCTCTCGTACGGACTGACGGACATCGGATGGGTTCTCCGACAAGGCACGCCCAAGGCGCTCTATGGCGCGGCCAGCATTCTTTAGCTTCTGTTCGAGAATCTGAATATCGCGGCGGAGTTCGTCTCGGCGCCTGATGTTTTCCAGCACCGCTACCACGCGTTCCTCTTCTGTCATCGTTCTTCCTTGCTAGTGCGACCCCATGAACGAATAGCGCGTCGCGCGTCATCGACGCTGATCCGCAGGTGCGGGAGAACACGACGATAATGCATGGCGACGCGCGGCTCACTCGTACCATCAGCCGGCTGACGGATGAAAACTCGTTTTGAGCGCTCAGTCACCCACCCCATTTTCTTTTTCCTTTTTCTTGTCCGTTATGACGTAGAGGGTCCGTTTCTCGAGTTGGCCCAGCGTCACGAGCGCCTCATGTTCCGCCTGAGTCACACTCTTGATGCTAGGCAAATGAAGAAGCCGCAATCCGAAGAACGTAAGAAAGCCAATGGTAAGAACGGCCGCGACACCTGGCACCGTTTCCATGTCTATCATGGCCCATACTGCACTAGCAGCACTCATGGCCGTCGCTCCTGCACCAGCCTGGACAACGCCTCGGGCGCTCCAATTGGCAATGTTCTTCCACATGCTGTCAGGGTGCGGTGCGGCGCACGCGGGGTCAAGTTACACCTCGCGTAGTTTTGGCTGTCAAGTAGCATGCATAAGCCCCAATCGGTGCTCAGGGGAGAACCGTTGCATCGATACCCTTGGCGGAGCTTTAAGGCAGTATGTCCGCGCCGATGCTGGCGGCAACCCGGGCCGCCGATTCCTGCACCGAATCTCGCGCGAGATGGGCGTAGCGGGCCGTCGTCTGGATCTTGCTGTGACCAAGCAGCTTGCCGATCGTCGGCAGGCTCTCGCCCAGCGCCAGGGCACGTGAGGCGAAGGAGTGGCGGAGGTCATGGATGCGTACGTCGTCGAGCTCCGCGCGCTCCCGCACCCGATACCAGTAATGGACAATGTGGGAGAGACGGCTGCCCGGTTTGCGTCTGGCGATCACCCAAGGGTTGCCGGCGTCACGCGGCAGGTCCGACAGAACCCTCGCCGCCGCCGGCGACAGCGGAACCACGCGCGGGCCGGTCTTGCCGTCGCGGAGCCGGATCTCCTTTGCCTCCAGATCCACGTCCTCCCAGCGCAGGGTCGTGATCTCGCCACACCGGCACCCGGTAAGCATCAGCAGCCGCAGCGCCGCCGCCGCATGCACCGGGAGCCGGCCTTCCGCCTCCAGCGTGTCCAGCACCTGCCCGAGACGGCGAAACTCCTCCTCCGTCAGGAACCGCTCCAGCCTGCGCGTTCTGTACTTGGACACAACGCGGCAGGGATTGCCGCCGCGCGGAACCAGACCCCAGGCTTCGGCCTGATCGAGCATCCGTGACAGCGCGCCGATAGCGTTGTTCGCCGGGGTCGGCGTCTTGCGCAGCCTGTAATGCAGGCCAGCCACATGCTCTCGTCCGAGCGCGGTGACGGCCAGCTTGCCGTACACCGGCAATATGTGCTTTCCAATCACCTTCCGATACGCTCTCGCCGTGATCGGCTTGCAGTGCACCGCCACGTGCTCCGAAAGATATCTCTCGGCGAGCTCGGCCACCGTCGGCCCCGCGGCCGCGGGCACGCTGGGGGGCGGTTTCGGTTCATCGCCCGCTTTGATGCGGGCGATGATTGACGCCGCCCGCCGCCGGGCCCGGTCGGCGGATATCACGCCATGGCGCCCCAGGGTGACGCGCTTCGACCCGCCCGGCCCTCGACTTTGGACAAGATATACCTTGGCTCCGGAGGGATAGACCCGTACCCCGAATCCTTGGAGCTCCCGATCCCAGAAGATGATGTCCTTGCCGTCGCCAGACAGTCCGTCGACGGTGCGCATCGACAGTGACCGGTATTGTAGCTTCGCCATGCCTCCGCTTCCTTTCCACGAATCCGCCTGTTACGCCTCGGCTCTCTGCGCGGCGCTCTCCGTCCGCAGGATGTCGGCCTCGATGCTGTCGCCCACCTTGGCCGCCGCGACCTTCTCCGCATCCCGAACGAGATGAGCGTAACGCGCCGTGCTCGCGATATCCGTGTGGCCGAGCAGCCGCCCGATCATGTTCAGGCTCTCGCCGAGCGCGAGCGCCCTGCTCGCGAAGCTGTGGCGGAGGTCATGGATGCGCACATCCTCCAGCCCGCAGCGCCCCCGCGCGTGGCGCCAGTAGCTGGAGAGCTGCGACAGATGCCTGTCCGGTGTAACCCCAGCGAACACCCAAAGGGCTGCGCGGGGCGCGGGCGATCCCCGCGAGCACCGCCGTCGCCGTGGGCGTCAGCGGTACCATCCGTGCGCCCGTCTTGGTGTCGCGCAACCGCAGCTCTCGAGCCTTTCGGTCCACATCGTCCCATCGCAGGGTCAGAATCTCGTTGAGCCGGCACCCGGTCAGCATCAACAACCGCAATGCCGCCGCCGCGCGCGCCGATAACGGGCCACCGGCATCGAGGGAACACAACACCCGGCCCAACCGCCGGTACTCGTCCGGTGTGAGGAACCGCTCGCGCATGCCTTCCTTGTACTTGCGCACGAAACGGCAGGGGTTGCCGCCAGCCGGAGCCAGCCCCCAGTCCTCGGCCAACGAGAACATCTTGGACAGCACCATGAGCGCCCGGTTGGCCGCGCGGGGGGTGTCGCGAAGCCCGTAGTGCAGCGCAGCCGCCTCCGGCGGGCCAACCAAAGTGATCGGCATCCGTTATCTCAGTATCCGGATCGAAATAGATTGCGATAGCAGACATATTCGCAAACCGGACTGGACCGCCACCCCGGGATAAAGATCGTAGCCCGCGACCGCGATGGCGGTTACGGCCGCGCCGTTTCCCGGGCTCTTCCGAATGCAGTGCAGGTCGCGGACCGGTGGCATCTGCTCGACAATTGCGGGAAGGCCTTTCTGGCTGCGGTGCGACGTTCGATGCCCGACATCCGAAAGGCATTCGGTTCCAGGGCCATCGATCCCGGCCTGCTGACGGGAGCCGAGAGGCTTCTGCACGAAGGGTTCCTGCGCCGCCAGCAGACCAACTCGACGGTTCGACGCATGGCCGGCAACAGTCTGCCGATCAAGCAGATCGTCCGCATGACCGGATTGAGCCGCAATCTCGTTCGCCAGATCCTGCGCGGCGAACGCGAGGATGCCTTCCGGCTACGCCAGAGCAGCCTCGAGCCGTGGTGTTGTTTCCCTGTTTAGCTCGATAGAAGCTCAGGGTTTTTCGTCACATTGATCGGCTGTTGGATTTCCCGGGATGGCGGCCGAATGTGGGAAGGGAGCTGGCCGCGGCGAGCATAATGCCGAGTAGTTGTTAATGCCGAGTGGTGTGCAAGGATCGGCGGGTTCAAGCCAGATTTCGCAACATTGACTCGGCATTAATTCTGACAGTCAGTTCCTCGGCATCCAGAAAATCTCGGTCTGGCTCGGTCATGCGAATATCAGGACCACTGACGTGTATCTCCGCACGAGCCCGGCCGTAAAACTTTGAATCCTAGAGACCAACGTACCGCCATCTATCCGGCCCGGAACCTTCTCCGGCGCAAAAGACGACCTGATGAGGGTTCTTTGCGGGAAGTGACGCTCAGAATTAATGCCGAGTGAATGTGCGGAACATCCGCATGTGCAAGCCGTTTCCTGCACTTCACTCGGGGATGTCCCGGGCTCTGTTGAAAAGCTGAAGTAGGCGTCGTCCGCCTGGAGCCGCTAGGCTCTGGGTGCTGATTCCATCAAGGAGAACGACGCCATGACCAAGACTACACGCAACGACCGTTCCTCGGAACCATCCTGTCGGCTCTTGCCATCGATGCCGGAGGCCTTCGACGATCTGCGCATGAGCGTCGATCGCTTCTGCCTTTTGGCGGGCCTCGAGTCTTTGAACGAGATGATGTCGGCGGACGCGGAAGCCTTGTGCGGTTCGCGCCACGCCGGCTCGGGCGAGCGCAAGGGCCATCGATGGGGCACGACCCGGAGCGAGATCGCCTACCACGGCGGCAAAGTGAAGGTCGAGCGCCCTCGGGTGGGGGACTTCGCGGGTCGGGAGATGAGCCTGCCGAGTTGGGAGCTGCTGTCGGAACCCGAACTCTTGCAAGCCTGGGCGATGAATCTGATGGTGATCAACGTCTCGACCCGCAAGTATGCCCGCGCGGTGCGCCTGCCGGACGATGCGGGCGGCGATCTGCCGGCGGCATCGGGTGACGCAACCTCGAAGTCGGCGGTCTCGCGCCGTTTCGTGGCGTTGACGCGAAGCAAGCTGAAGGCCTGGCTGGCGAGCCCGCTCGACGATCTCGATCTCGTGGTGCTCCAGATCGACGGGCTCCATGTCGGCGATCACCTGATGGTGGCGGCGATCGGCATCGACACCGGCGGCGCGAAGCACGTGCTGGGCCTGGCCGAGGGCGCGACGGAGAACGCGGCCACGGTGCAAGCCATGCTCGACAACCTGATCGAGCGCGGTCTCGATCCCGAACGGCCTCGGCTCTACATCGTCGACGGCGCCAAGGCGCTCTCGAAGGCGATCCGGCGGACCTTCGGGCGGGCGGCGGCCCTCCAGCGCTGCCAGGTGCACAAGGGGCGCAACATCACGGACCGGCTGGACGAGAGCCTCCATGCCGGCGTCAGGAAGGTCTTGCGGCAGGCCTGGCAGCAGGACGACGCGGCCAAGGCCGAACGGCTCTTGCGCAACCTCGCCCGCCGTCTGGAGCATGACGCACCCGGCGTCTCGGGCTCGATCCTGGAGGGCCTGGACGAGATCCTGACCGTGATCCGGCTCGGCCTCCCGCCGCAACTTCGACACTCGCTGGCTTGCACCAACGCCATCGAGAACGCGATCGGCACCGTCCGGACGGTGCAGCGGAACGTCAAGCGCTGGCGCAACGCCGAGATGGCGCTGCGTTGGACCGCCGCCGGCCTCTTGGAGGCGCAAAAGACCTTCCGCCGCCTCAAGGCCTACCGCCAGCTCCCCATCCTCGACGCCGCCCTGCGGGAGGCGGTGAGAAAGGCCGGAGCAAAGTCCGTCATTGAAGACATCGAGGTGGCCGCGTAGCCTCTCGATCAGACGATGCCTATCTCGCACTTTTCAACATTGGGTGGGACATCACCCCTCACTCGGCATTAACAACTACTCGGCATTATTCTCGTTATGTCGAGCTCTGCATAACGAGAAGGACGGGGATGCCGATCTTACGCGCCTTGTCGATCAAATTGGTTGTGATGCCGGAGCCGGGAAAGGCGACGAGACCCTTCGGCAGGAAGTTCAGAAGGACGTCGTTGCGCCGGAAGGGCGCGGCCTCATACGCATGCCGTGCCGCCGGCGAAGAACCCGGCGGGATGCGCGCCGAATTCGCGGCGATGGCACACGCGCCCGGGACGATGGAACCGGCGGTGCCGTCGTTCGGCCCGGGCGCGGGTATCTTGAAATTCGGACGTTTCCGGCCTAGAGTCCGAACCATGCTCAAGGATCGGGACATAGTGACGCGCGTGAAGCCTGTTCGGCGGGCTGCGTGGCGTGACCGGGTCAAGGCCGACCTGGCTGCCCAGGTCGAGGCCGGGGGCACACTGTACGGTTACCGCAAGGACGGGGCCTACATTGCCCGGACCAGGGACGGAGACCTGATCGTCACGCCGGGTGTGCGCGAGAGCGCCTGATCCGGCCGCCAGCGCCCGCGGCCATGCCGACGCTCCACATCGTGGCCGGCCCGAACGGTTCGGGAAAATCTACATTGACGCGGTCAAGGCGATTTGGCGGGGCCCATGTCATCGACCCCGATGCGATCGCCCGCCGAATCGCACCGGGCGATCTCGAAAGCGCGACACTGTCGGCCGGCCGCGAGGCAGCGCGGGAACGGCGCGTCATGCTCGCCGGCCGGCGGACGCTGGTGGTGGAAACCACGTTGGCGGGCAAGTCGATGCTTCGCGTCATGGAGCAGGCGCAGGCCGCGGGCTACCGAGTGGAGTTACATTACGTCTCTGTGAATTCCGTCGCCGAGGCGCTGGACAGAATTGCCAGCCGCGTTGTGCAGGGTGGCCATGATGTGCCGGAGGTGGATGTGAGGCGGCGCTTTGCCCGCTCACTGGCGAACCTCCCGGCGGCTATTGCGCGTTCCGATATTACCAGGCTTTACGACAATGCCAGCACGGAAGAACCGCATCGCGAAGTTGCAATCCTAGCGCCCGGGTCGCGTTGGATTGCCGAGAATCCGCCGGGTTGGGTAGATGCCGCGGTTTCTAGCACAGGATCGTCGAGTTAACGGAACGACCTGTCGCAGCGGTGGTGAGGATGATCACACCGCCCACCGGGATCAACTGTCGTCGATGTTCCGACCGCCCGGGGAAGCGACACGGGGGACGGTCAGCCCGGACAGGGCTTCCCCCGGATCCGGAATGGCGCGATCAGGAGATGGCCGCCGAGGGGCGATGTCCCGCCCAATGTTGAAAAGTGCGAGATAGGCATCGTCTGATCGAGAGGCTACGCGGCCACCTCGATGTCTTCAATGACGGACTTTGCTCCGGCCTTTCTCACCGCCTCCCGCAGGGCGGCGTCGAGGATGGGGAGCTGGCGGTAGGCCTTGAGGCGGCGGAAGGTCTTTTGCGCCTCCAAGAGGCCGGCGGCGGTCCAACGCAGCGCCATCTCGGCGTTGCGCCAGCGCTTGACGTTCCGCTGCACCGTCCGGACGGTGCCGATCGCGTTCTCGATGGCGTTGGTGCAAGCCAGCGAGTGTCGAAGTTGCGGCGGGAGGCCGAGCCGGATCACGGTCAGGATCTCGTCCAGGCCCTCCAGGATCGAGCCCGAGACGCCGGGTGCGTCATGCTCCAGACGGCGGGCGAGGTTGCGCAAGAGCCGTTCGGCCTTGGCCGCGTCGTCCTGCTGCCAGGCCTGCCGCAAGACCTTCCTGACGCCGGCATGGAGGCTCTCGTCCAGCCGGTCCGTGATGTTGCGCCCCTTGTGCACCTGGCAGCGCTGGAGGGCCGCCGCCCGCCCGAAGGTCCGCCGGATCGCCTTCGAGAGCGCCTTGGCGCCGTCGACGATGTAGAGCCGAGGCCGTTCGGGATCGAGACCGCGCTCGATCAGGTTGTCGAGCATGGCTTGCACCGTGGCCGCGTTCTCCGTCGCGCCCTCGGCCAGGCCCAGCACGTGCTTCGCGCCGCCGGTGTCGATGCCGATCGCCGCCACCATCAGGTGGTCGCCGACATGGAGCCCGTCGATCTGGAGCACCACGAGATCGAGATCGTCGAGCGGGCTCGCCAGCCAGGCCTTCAGCTTGCTTCGCGTCAACGCCACGAAACGGCGCGAGACCGCCGACTTCGAGGTTGCGTCACCCGATGCCGCCGGCAGATCGCCGCCCGCATCGTCCGGCAGGCGCACCGCGCGGGCATACTTGCGGGTCGAGACGTTGATCACCATCAGATTCATCGCCCAGGCTTGCAAGAGTTCGGGTTCCGACAGCAGCTCCCAACTCGGCAGGCTCATCTCCCGACCCGCGAAGTCCCCCACCCGAGGGCGCTCGACCTTCACTTTGCCGCCGTGGTAGGCGATCTCGCTCCGGGTCGTGCCCCATCGATGGCCCTTGCGCTCGCCCGAGCCGGCGTGGCGCGAACCGCACAAGGCTTCCGCGTCCGCCGACATCATCTCGTTCAAAGACTCGAGGCCCGCCAAAAGGCAGAAGCGATCGACGCTCATGCGCAGATCGTCGAAGGCCTCCGGCATCGATGGCAAGAGCCGACAGGATGGTTCCGAGGAACGGTCGTTGCGTGTAGTCTTGGTCATGGCGTCGTTCTCCTTGATGGAATCAGCACCCAGAGCCTAGCGGCTCCAGGCGGACGACGCCTACTTCAGCTTTTCAACAGAGCCCGGGACATCCCCCGCCGAGGTCCAGGGCGCGGTCAAGTTCTACGATGCGGGCAAGGGCTTCGGCTGTCGTGCCCGACGGCGGCGGCCCGGAGGTGTTCGTCCATTTCAGCGCGCTCAGCCGGTCGGGCATCGACGAACTGCAAGCCGGGCAGCGCGTCAGCGTTTGGGCGGAGAAGGCCGCGCGCGGCCTCGGGGCGAGGGAGCTCGAGCTGATCTGAGGATGGCAGCTACGAAGAGGCGAAGAACCACGCAATCAAGTCGGTTCTCGCCGACAAGCTCGAGCAGGCGATGAAAGCACAGAACCTGTCCAGGGCGCGCATGGAGACGAGCCGCTCGCAGCTGGACCGTTTACTCGGTCCGGACAACGAAGGCGTGACGCTGCATAGGTTGACGTGACGCTGCACAAGTTGAAAATGTGCCGCGGCAGCCGTTAGCATGCGTCTCAAGATCAAACTCCGCCACGTCTAGCCGGAGAGCGCTCTCACGGCAGAAATCGGTTACGCTGGCGGTTCGGACGACAGACGTAAAGGTTCGGTTGGGCCGGTATGGAGCCGACGCTGGGGCAACCGTTCGTCCAAGCCGTGGAACCGTCCGCCCGGCGGTCAGGCTGGCGCGCGAAGCAAAGCTGTGCATCAAGGGCGAGACCGATGTGGGGGCGGCGGGGTTCGCGCTGCTCGCCTGGGAGGATCCGAACGGCGCGGATGGAGCACTGTCGCCGATCTGCGCGTGGGGGCATCGCTCGACGGCATGCTGGTGGCGCTGCTGGCCGCCACGGGGGTGCCGCTCAGGGGGCTGAGGCTCGGAGAGTGCGGCCTAGCTGCTCAAAGATGAGCGCGGTGGGCGTTGCCGGTGAAGGTTCCCGGCGCTTGCCCCTTCCCGGAGGATGCCGGGCTCGAGGTGGGGCTCGGCCTTCCGGTGGCGATCGAACGCGCGTGGGAGATCGCGGGCGGCGCCGCTCCTCGGCGAGAGCGGGTCCGGGAAGCGTGTCATCACGTCGGCGTCTGTGCACGGGGTGCGACGCATTGTCGAGTTCCGACAAACTTCCTTTACTTTCAGGCGGCCGAGGCGCACAATCCCTGCCAAGGCGCGGGCGGGCCGGGTGAATCGTATCGGCAATGGCGAAACAGCGAGGTAGAGGAACTCATGAAGAAGCTCCTCATGACATTGGTGGCTCTTGGCGCGTCGGTGAGCGTTGCGTACGCCGGCCAGTACTTGCAGGCCTCCTCGTCGGTTACCCAGTGCCCGGGCAAGGCGCCCAAGCTGGTGGAGATGGACATCGTCGATGCCGCCAATGGCATCACGCTGGCGAACAACAAGGTGACCGTCGGCGAGGCCGGGCCCTATCTGATCGTCGCCGCGCCGCAAGTCGGGCGCGAGGGCGGGGGGCCCTACGGCTGCTTCGACCTGTGGCTGCGGGTCAACGGCACGGATGTTGCCAACTCCAACGTGCAGCTCTGCCAGGACGAAGGCAGCATGGCGAAGGACGTCATCATTTCGCAGGGTATCGTTTCCATGGAGGCGGGCGACGTGCTGGAAGTGATGATGTCGGCCAGCAACCCCGACGCCAATATGTGCATCGAGGCGATTCAGCCGGCCGGCGAGCCGTTGGTGCCGGCGATCATTTTCTCCATGATCAAGTAAGGGGCGGAGGGGCAACCGACAAACTCGCCGGAATGCGGCGCGCCCCTGTCCGCGCTGATCCGAGGCAGAGCGGCGGTCACGGCGTGACGGAAGGATTACCGGGCCGTATCCCTTCCGTCACACCGTGGAGGCGTCCGACCAGCGGGTGAGGTTCGAGTGTCGAGCCGCACGGTTTCCTGCCACAGTGGCCATTCGCTGCCTCCGCGCATCCGGGCAGCCACGGCCTGGCCGAACGGTTACCCCCAGCGTCGGCTCCATGTAAATGTTCCGTCAGCCCGTGATGAGCTTATCCGATCCCGCAAATTCTAGCGATTGAGGGCGCGTTTCCAGTCTTTTCGCAGGGGTCGGAGCCAGATGTCCTTGCGGGGTTTGTCGTACAGCTTGTCCCGATCATAGCGCCCGCGCCCCTGGGTGGCGCCAACATGGAGCCAGCCGGAGGCCCTGTAGACGGCGCCGGTGTAGCGGGGCGTCTCGACGAAGGTCTCGATGAGCACGGGCGTTGTGTTGTAGCGCTCGGCCCAGTCCAGGGGCAGGCGCCGGCGGATTAGGGCGAGGATGTGCGAGCCCAGGTTGGGGATGGTGATCCAGGGCAGGATCAGGAACCTCGGATTGTCGACGACGAGCGGGAGGTTCTTCTCGCGCGATTGTGGCGTCCAGCCGATGAAGTTGTCGCGCGGAGCGAGCTTCCACGCGGCGGTTGAGAAGCCGAGCATGGCGATGGGCCAGCCGTTTCGGTCGTGGACGGCGTAGCGCATCTGGGCGCCGACGAGGGTCTTGTAGCCGAGATAGTGGTAACGGGCGACGAACTCGTTCCACAGCCTGCCCTCGCGGGTCTCGCGGACGACGGGGCGCAGGTCGATCGGGCGAACCTCGTCGAGGGTTGTCGGGGCCGGAAGCAGCGGCGGCTCGGTGTCCGGCCCGAAAACGACGGGCTTTGGCCGGTGCTGCCGGCCCCTGGGCGGTGGCAGGCCGATGAGGCCGTCGCGGTGCATGGCCAGCATGGTGACCCTGGCCATCATGTCCTTGAGCCCGCCGTCGGGCTTGAACCAGCCGATGCGCCGGCAGAACTCTCGCGACAGTCCGGCGCGGGTCGGCTGCGGATCGACAGCGATCAGCGCGCGCAGCAGCGCTATTTCCCCGGCGGTGAAGTCGCGGCCGTAATAGCGGCACTCGACCCGGCCGGTCATGCTGCCGCCATGAAGGCGCGCCTGCGCTCCTCGCTCATCGACCATGGCAGCCACGGCGACAGGTCGTCCGGCGGCCGGCCGGCGTTCTTCGCGCAGGCTTCCAGCCACGCTTCCAGCCAGCGCAGGACGTCTATGCCGTTCAAGGCGAGCGTGCCGACGACCGAGTACATCACGGCCGTGAACCGGGCGCCGTTCTCGCTGTCGGAGCCGAACGACAGCCGTCTTCCGATCACCGGCCCTCTGAGCACCCTTTCTGCGAGATTGTTATCCAGCGGCACCTGGGGCCGGTCGACGAAGACGCACAGCCCCTCGCGATGATTCACCAGCGAGCGCAGCGCCTTGCCCTCGCGCGCTTGGTCGGGCAGGCCGGCGAGCTCCTGTTCGGCCTCCGCGAACAGGCCGTCGAGCGCCTCCTTCAGCCTGCCCTGCGCCGCATCGAACGCTGGCGTCTGGCGCTCAAGGCCGGGGTCGTAATGCTCCAGACGCGCCTCGTTCAGGCGGTAGAGCACCGCGATCTGCTCGACCCATCCCTGGCACCATTGCGTCAGGCTCACCTGGCCGGCCGCGCACTCGATAAAGTCGCGCCGTTGATGGCTCCAGCAGAACGCAAGGGTCACCAGCCCCTCGCGAAGGCGAGCGAGCCGCTTGTAAGCACTGTAGCGGTCGCAGACGATAACCGTGTCGAGGAGGGCTTCGCCGAACAGCTCGAGCGCCGCCTCGGCGCTGCGCGAAGGGTCGATATGGAGAGCGCCAGGCTAACTGGTGCCAGTGCAGCCGGTGAAAGTCCGGCGGGAAGGAGAAGGCTAGCCACCACTTCCACCCCGAGTCATGGGCCGTCATCCGCGAGGATGGGGGTTAAGCGTTGACAGGGGCGCGTATGGGCGAGGGCTATTGAGCACCGAAAGAGACTCATCCGGGATGCCGAGGCTTTTCCATAGGCCGAAGGTAGCATCTGGTCCACCGATATGGCGACTGGGGGGTCAGAATCCCGCGGTGTCTAAGAACCCATGCACGTACGTACGCACTGCACCGGGACCTGGGAGGTCTCCATGCCATCCCGCTGTCGTGGCGGGGTCGCTGAGGAAAGGAGGAATCCGTAACCGATGATGCACGGCATGGAGAAGTCAGACTCGGGAATAGTAGCTGTGAAGTCGGCGAACAAAGAGATGAGAGTCTCGGCGGAGTCGATGGAGCGAAGGACCGAGCCCAAGGGGAATCTGGAAGGCCAAAGCACGCGCCGGACACAGGACCGGGAAAGCGTGACACAGGCGGCTGACCGGATACGGCAATTTGTACAACGGGAGCCACGGGAGCGTCTGACGACGCTTCTCCACCACGTCACGGTCGAAGCGCTACGCTGGGCGTTCTTCGCGTTGAAGAGGAACGCAGCGGCAGGCGCGGATGGCATGACGTGGCGGATGTACGAGGAAGGGCTGGAAGGCCGTCTAGCCGACCTTCACGACCGCGTGCACTCGGGAGCGTACCGGGCGATGCCATCACGGCGGGTAAATATTCCGAAACCGGATGGCGGCACACGACCGCTCGGCGTCGCGGCCATAGAGGACAAGATAGTCCAGAAGGCTGTGGCGGAGATAATCCTGACGCCGATTTACGAGGCGGAGTTCCTGGGGTTCAGCTATGGGTTCCGGCCCGGGCGTGGGGCGCATGATGCGCTCGACGCGCTCGCGGCTGGGATCAAACGGCGCAAGATCAACTGGGTGGTGGACTGTGACATCCGTGCATTCTTCGACAACGTGTCGAGGAACTGGCTGGTCCGGTTTCTCGAACACCGCATCGCGGACAAGCGGGTTATCAGGCTCATCATCAAGTGGTTGAACGCTGGCGTCATGGAAGATGGAGAGTGGCGGGACAACCTGCGGGGAACGCCGCAAGGCTCGGTGGCTTCACCGGTCTTGGCGAACATCTACCTGCACTATGTCCTCGACTTGTGGTTCCAGAAGAAGTGGCGCAGCCACGAGGTCGAAGGCGACAATCATCGTGCGGTACGCCGATGATTTCGTGGTGGGTTTTCAGCACAAGCGGGACGCGGAGCGCTTCCTGAACGCCGTAAAGGAACGGTTCGAAAGCTTCGAACTGGACATACACCCCGACAAGACCCGGCTCATCGAGTTCGGGCGGATTGCCCTGAAAGACCGTCGGCAACGAGGGCAGGGCAGACCGGAGACCTTCGACTTTCTGGGCTTCACGCACTACTGCGCGAAGGACAGACGAGGGAGATTCCAGTTGGGGCGCAAACCGGTCGCGAGGCGGATGAGCCGGACACTGAAGCGGATTAAGGAGGCGCTACGCAGGCGGATGCACTGCAAGTCCAAGGAGACGGCAAGATGGCTGGGGAAGGTGCTCGACGGATGGCTCAACTACTACGCAGTCCCGAACAGCTACCGATACCTCGACCGTTTTACTATCCGCCTGAAGCGACTGTGGTTGCGCACGCTACGCCTACGGTCGCAGAAGGACCGCACGACATGGGCCGATATCACGGCACTGACCAAGACCCATTGGCCCAAGCTGGAAATCCGACACCCGTGGCCGGACCAACGATTTGCCGTCAGCGCTATGCGGGGCGGAACCCAAGGGAGGAGCCGGATGCCCTAGCGGGCCTGTCCGGATCTGGTGCGCCAGGCGAACTGGCAGAAGGTAGGGGGTGCAAGTCCCCCGGAACGAAGGAGTAACCGAACCACGTTTCTCCGCGAGCCGTGCGTCGGTCCCCGCGAGGGGGCAGGCGAAGCGTCGGTAGCGGTACGGATGGGCAGGGCTATTGAGCACCGAAAAGACGATGGTCCGGGGTGCCGAGGCTTTCAGATCGGTTGAAGGCAACATCGCAGGCATCGTTTTGGTGAGATGTCGGCGAACCCCGCGGTGTCAGAGAACCTATGCACGTTCGCACGCCTTCGGTCGGGACCCTGGGAGGTCTGTCAACGGCGGAGTAAAACCCGGCCATGTGGCGGAGCAAAAGTGGGCCACTTTGGTTCGGTGAGGAGCTTGTCCCCGTAGTCCACGGGAGGGACCCACGCGCGGCGTGGACTGCCCCTCAGCAGGCAAAGGCCGCGGCGCGCGTGGGAGGGGCCTGTGGGCCCACGGGGGCAAGCGGATGCCGCTCAGGCGCTTTTTGCGGGTTTCTGTTTTCTTCGGCTCTGCTTGAGGCGGAAGCTTTCGCCGTTCATTTCCAGGATATGGACGTGGTGGGTCAGGCGGTCCAGCAACGCCCCCGTCAGGCGTTCCGAGCCGAAAACCTCCGTCCACTCGTCGAATGGCAGGTTGGAGGTCACCAGGATCGAGCCACGCTCGTAGCGCTGGCTGAACACCTCGAACAGCAACTCGGCGCCGGTCTTGGAGAGCGGCACGAAACCCAGCTCGTCGATGATGAGGAGCTTGAGGTTGGCGAGCTTCTTCTGGAACCTCAGCAGCTGTCTGTCATCGCGCGCCTCCATGAGCTCGTGGACCAGGGCGGCGGCGGTGGTAAAGCCGACCGACAGGCCCTTCTGGCAGGCGGCAAGGCCGAGGCCGAGCGCAATGTGACTCTTGCCGGTGCCGGAATTGCCCAGAGCGATCACATTCTCCCGGCGCTCGATGTACTCGCATCGTGCCAGCTCGAGGACCAGCGCCTTGTTGAGCGAGGCGATCGCTTTGAAGTCAAAGCTGTCCAAGCTCTTGACGGTCGGGAACTTCGCTTGCCTGATTCGCCGCTCGACCATGCGGCGCTCGCGGTCGATCAGTTCCAGCTCGGCCAGGCGGAGCAGGTAGCGCACGTGGTCGGCGCCCTCGCTGGCACACTGGCGAGCCAGCTTGTCGTACTCCCTGAGGAAGGTCGGCAGCTTGAGGGCCTTCAGGTGATGGGCCAGCAACACCTGCGGCGTGTCGCTCACGGCGCCGCTCCGCCCAGCAGGCTCATGTGGCTGGCGGCGGATGTGGTGGTCACCTGGGCCCGCGGCAGATAGGGATAAACGTTCAAGTCGAGCCGGGGGGGTCGACGCTCGACGCGACACAGCACCAGGTGCTTGACCGCATCATAGCCGATGGCGCCTAACCGCGGGGCATCGCGGATGGCACCGTGCACCTCCTCAAGGGCAAAGGTCTCCAGAAGACGGAGCACTTGCACGTACTCCCGCTTGCCGGCCTTGCCCATGCGGGCTTCAAGCAAGCGGCGCAGGTTGGCGTACGCCTCGGGCAGCTTCCAACCGGCCAGCGGGGCGGCTTGATCGAGGGCACCGATCTTCCGCTCCCGCAAGGCCAGATAGTGGATCGGCTCGAAGATCAGGTCCTCTCGTTCGTAAGAGCGTGGGTGCCGGGCGATGACCTCGGCGGCGCAGCCGATGACCACCTCGTGCACGTAGCCACGGACCCAGACCTCTTGGTGACCGTAGGCGACGGGCACCGAGTAGTCGTTGCCCCGATAGCGCACCAGGGAGAGCGAATTGACCCGCGTGCCCTCCTTGTCGCAGGCCTCGAAAGGCGCCGGCGGCAATTCCATCAGCTTCTCCCGGTCGCATCCGAACCGCTCGCCGATGGTCTCGCGATGGCCGCGCAAGACGTCGCTTTCCCGTCTCCGACATTGATGTTCCAGGTGAGCGTTGAAGGCGTCCCAGCTCGCAAACCGGGGGATGGGAACCATGAAGTTCCGGCGGGCGTAACCGACCAGCCCCTCCACCTTGCCCTTATCATTGCCCTTGCCGGGGCGGCCATATCGATCCTGGAACAGATAATGGGATTGAAGCCCGCTGAACGCTCGCGTTCGTTGCCGCGTGCCGTCCGGCAGGATGCGCGACACCAGGCACTTGTCATTGTCGTGGAGAATCGATTGGGGAATGCCGCCGAAGAAGGCGAAGGCCCCGTTGTGGCCGTCCAGCCAGGCCTCCGTCGCCGCCGCCGGGTAGGCCGCAACGAAGCAGGCATCGCCGTGGGGAAGGTCCATGGCGAAAAAATGCGCCCGCCGCTTGACGCCGGCGATGATCGCATCCGCCTCGCCAAAGTCCGCCTGAGCGTGACCCGGAGGGTGCGCCAGCGGCACGAACATCTCACGCTGGCGACGGCGCCGTTCCCGGACGTAATCCTTGACGATGGTCTGTTTGCCCGCAAAGCCATGCTCGTCGCGAAGACGCTCGAATATCCGCTTCGCCGTGTGGCGCTGCTTGCAGTGAACCGTTCGGTCCTCTTCCAGAATACGGTCAATGATATCCCTGAAGGGGTCCAGCTTCGGGCGCTTCGGTGGCTGGCGGCGGCGGTAGCCAGGCGGCTCCGAGTGCCCGAGCATCTTCCTCACCGTCTCTCGCGCCATGCCAAACCGACTCGCCGCCTCTCGCTGACTCAGCCCATCAACATGGCACGCCAGCCGAACGCGTGGATAAAGGTCCACGGTATACATCCTCCCACCTTCCATCCCGAAAAGGATCGAAGGCTACAGGTGGCAGAGTTTTACTCCGCCCGCAGCCGGGCAAATCCCGCCGCTTCCGTGGTCTAATTTGTCACCGCCGCACACAGCAAGCGGCGGCATCGAGCATCCAAACCGGGACCTCCAGAACCCGCCCCTGCCGATCGCCCAATTCCCGACATCGCGCGAATGCGCCGCTCGCCTTCTCGATCACCTCGCGGACGAAAACGACCCGCCCACCCAACGGATGCCAGGGGTACACGACCTCGCGCTGGTCGACCGACTCGGTAACGTGGGTGTTTTGTCGTCTGGTCGTACAACACCGAGAGGCCGCACTCGGCGCTCGGGGGAAAAACGCCGGCCGAGGCCTACCGCGGCGCCCCGCCTGTGGATATGATGGCCAAGCCGCTACGCGCCTTGCCCACATCCCCACAGGCGCAACAACAACGGCAAGGAGATCGATGCAAAGGGATTCTGGCGGCATGAACGACAACTGGAATAGACCTTAATCAAGCCGCCAAGCTGTCCGACAAACCGAGGCCACCTCAGCCCTTCATGCGCGAAGGCCGGAACGGGCCGGTGGTGCAGAACGGCCTCTGAATACATGGGCCAAACTCGTTCAAATACTGTTCCCTCCGTCAAACCGAAGGCCAGACGGAGGCATTTAGCCGCGACAACCGAAGTCTGAAATTAGCGGTCAGAGAGAAACTGCCGAATCAACGACGGCAGCCGCCGAGGAGACGTTCTCTCGGTTCGGCTCTTGTAACGCTGGCACACGGAAAGGCGCAGAACCGCGCCAATTCGTACCTCGAGCTCGAGTCTCGCTCGAAAGGCGAGTGGTATCAAAGACTTGCTGGCGGTGCAGGGAGGCAGGAGCGAACTCGTCTCTGCAGTCAGTACACCAAATTCCCTGTTCACCAGGGAATTTACAGGGAAAATTGTCGATTTTGGCCAATATCGGCGGAATCGAGATCCCAATCGCCACAGATTTCTGCCGTTCTTGACGCGAATTCCCTACTCAACGGAACAGGGAATTTAAACCGCGTATCAAGGAAAAAGCAGGGAATTTCAAAACAAGTCCACATGATCCGGGACCAATGTCCGGATTCAGGCGATTACGATTTCTCCTTGGCTCAATTCGTGAAGCGTATGCATTTGTGATAGAATGCTCGGAACGTCAGGAGGTTGGGTCATGGACGGCAAGGGTTTCCAGGTGTGGCTTTCGGCGGCGCGCGTGCAGCGGCACGAGGCGCTCGCGGTGCTGTCGGGCCGGAGCGAAGGCGAGGCATCGAAGGCCGCGATCGAGCTTGGTGTGGACGAGGCCCGGCGCTGTCCGCACTGCGCGAGAGAAGGGGCGGTTTCGCGCGGTATGGCGCGGGGTCTGCGGCGCTACCAGTGCAAGGGCTGCGGCAGGACCTTCAACGCGCTGACCGGTACGCCGCTGTCGGGCCTGCACCACAAGGAACGCTGGCTGTCGTTCGGGGCGTCGCTGGCGGGGGGGGGAGACGGTGAAGGCCTCGGCGGCGCGCTGCGACGTGGCGGTGAGCACGGCGTTCCGCTGGCGTCACCGGTTTCTGGCGGCGGCGCGAAGCGATTCGGAGGTGCTCAAGGGGATCGTGGAAGCGGACGAGACCTACGTCCTGGAGAGCCGGAAGGGCGCGCGCGGGCTGGGACGCAAGGCACGGCGGCGGGGCGGCAAGGCGAAGAAGCGCGGCCTCTCGCGCGAGCAGGTGCCGGTTCTCATGGCGGCGGACCGGAGCGGGACGACGGTGAGCGCGGTGCTGCCCAGGGTCGACGCGGCGGCGCTCACGGCTGCTCTCGACCCGGTGGTCGCGAAGGACGCCCTGCTGGTCTCCGACGGTGGCGCGAGCTATCCACCTTGCGCCGCCGCGCTCGGGGTGAGCCACGAAGCACTCAACCGCTCGATGGGGGAACGGGTTCGGGGCGATCTGCATGTGCAGACGGTGAACAGCCGCCACAGCCGGTTGAAGGACTTCCTGCGTCCCCGCCGCGGCATCGCCACCCGCTATCTGGACAACTACCTGAGCTGGTTCCACCTCGTCGGCCTCGCCCCCGGCGCCAATGACCGAGCCTGCCTCGCCGCCGCCGTAACAAGGTGACGCATACAATTCACGAATTGAGCCTTCTCCTTTATCTGACTGGCCGTTGCCGTTGCCGTTGCTGTTCGCAGGCCTCCAGGGCCTCCGCCTCTGGGTGATCCTGCGTCTCGGTCGCTGTTTGTGTGCGGCGGTGACAAATTAGACCACGGAAGCGGCGGGATTTGCCCGGCTGCGGGCGGAGTAAAACTCTGCCACCTGTAGCCTTCGATCCTTTTCGGGATGGAAGGTGGGAGGATGTATACCGTGGACCTTTATCCACGCGTTCGGCTGGCGTGCCATGTTGATGGGCTGAGTCAGCGAGAGGCGGCGAGTCGGTTTGGCATGGCGCGAGAGACGGTGAGGAAGATGCTCGGGCACTCGGAGCCGCCTGGCTACCGCCGCCGCCAGCCACCGAAGCGCCCGAAGCTGGACCCCTTCAGGGATATCATTGACCGTATTCTGGAAGAGGACCGAACGGTTCACTGCAAGCAGCGCCACACGGCGAAGCGGATATTCGAGCGTCTTCGCGACGAGCATGGCTTTGCGGGCAAACAGACCATCGTCAAGGATTACGTCCGGGAACGGCGCCGTCGCCAGCGTGAGATGTTCGTGCCGCTGGCGCACCCTCCGGGTCACGCTCAGGCGGACTTTGGCGAGGCGGATGCGATCATCGCCGGCGTCAAGCGGCGGGCGCATTTTTTCGCCATGGACCTTCCCCACGGCGATGCCTGCTTCGTTGCGGCCTACCCGGCGGCGGCGACGGAGGCCTGGCTGGACGGCCACAACGGGGCCTTCGCCTTCTTCGGCGGCATTCCCCAATCGATTCTCCACGACAATGACAAGTGCCTGGTGTCGCGCATCCTGCCGGACGGCACGCGGCAACGAACGCGAGCGTTCAGCGGGCTTCAATCCCATTATCTGTTCCAGGATCGATATGGCCGCCCCGGCAAGGGCAATGATAAGGGCAAGGTGGAGGGGCTGGTCGGTTACGCCCGCCGGAACTTCATGGTTCCCATCCCCCGGTTTGCGAGCTGGGACGCCTTCAACGCTCACCTGGAACATCAATGTCGGAGACGGGAAAGCGACGTCTTGCGCGGCCATCGCGAGACCATCGGCGAGCGGTTCGGATGCGACCGGGAGAAGCTGATGGAATTGCCGCCGGCGCCTTTCGAGGCCTGCGACAAGGAGGGCACGCGGGTCAATTCGCTCTCCCTGGTGCGCTATCGGGGCAACGACTACTCGGTGCCCGTCGCCTACGGTCACCAAGAGGTCTGGGTCCGTGGCTACGTGCACGAGGTGGTCATCGGCTGCGCCGCCGAGGTCATCGCCCGGCACCCACGCTCTTACGAACGAGAGGACCTGATCTTCGAGCCGATCCACTATCTGGCCTTGCGGGAGCGGAAGATCGGTGCCCTCGATCAAGCCGCCCCGCTGGCCGGTTGGAAGCTGCCCGAGGCGTACGCCAACCTGCGCCGCTTGCTTGAAGCCCGCATGGGCAAGGCCGGCAAGCGGGAGTACGTGCAAGTGCTCCGTCTTCTGGAGACCTTTGCCCTTGAGGAGGTGCACGGTGCCATCCGCGATGCCCCGCGGTTAGGCGCCATCGGCTATGATGCGGTCAAGCACCTGGTGCTGTGTCGCGTCGAGCGTCGACCCCCCCGGCTCGACTTGAACGTTTATCCCTATCTGCGGGCGCGGCCGCCCCAGGTGACCACCACATCCGCCGCCAGCTACATGAGCCTGCTGGGCGGAGCGGCGCCGTGAGCGACACGCCGCAGGTGTTGCTGGCCCATCACCTGAAGGCCCTCAAGCTGCCGACCTTCCTCAGGGAGTACGACAAGCTGGCTCGCCAGTGTGCCAGCGAGGGCGCCGACCACGTGCGCTACCTGCTCCGCCTGGCCGAGCTGGAACTGATCGACCGCGAGCGCCGCATGGTCGAGCGGCGAATCAGGCAAGCGAAGTTCCCGACCGTCAAGAGCTTGGACAGCTTTGACTTCAAAGCGATCGCCTCGCTCAACAAGGCGCTGGTCCTCGAGCTGGCACGATGCGAGTACATCGAGCGCCGGGAGAATGTGATCGCTCTGGGCAATTCCGGCACCGGCAAGAGTCACATTGCGCTCGGCCTCGGCCTTGCCGCCTGCCAGAAGGGCCTGTCGGTCGGCTTTACCACCGCCGCCGCCCTGGTCCACGAGCTCATGGAGGCGCGCGATGACAGACAGCTGCTGAGGTTCCAGAAGAAGCTCGCCAACCTCAAGCTCCTCATCATCGACGAGCTGGGTTTCGTGCCGCTCTCCAAGACCGGCGCCGAGTTGCTGTTCGAGGTGTTCAGCCAGCGCTACGAGCGTGGCTCGATCCTGGTGACCTCCAACCTGCCATTCGACGAGTGGACGGAGGTTTTCGGCTCGGAACGCCTGACGGGGGCGTTGCTGGACCGCCTGACCCACCACGTCCATATCCTGGAAATGAACGGCGAAAGCTTCCGCCTCAAGCAGAGCCGAAGAAAACAGAAACCCGCAAAAAGCGCCTGAGCGGCATCCGCTTGCCCCCGTGGGCCCACAGGCCCCTCCCACGCGCGCCGCGGCCTTTGCCTGCTGAGGGGCAGTCCACGCCGCGCGTGGGTCCCTCCCGTGGACTACGGGGACAAGCTCCTCACCGAACCAAAGTGGCCCACTTTTGCTCCGCCACATGGCCGGGTTTTACTCCGCCGTTGACAGCTGTTGGACCACCCGGATCATCACCCTGCCCGGGGCGCCGCTGGTGCGCCGCGGTCCCTATCAGTTCCTCAGGCACCCGAACTATCTGATCGTCCAGGCGGAGATCGCTGTCCTGCCGCTGGCTTTCGGCGCCTGGGAGGTGGCGCTGCTCTTTTCCGTCCTAAATGGTCAGCTGCTCCGCCGTCGCATCCGCATCGAGGACGAGGCCCTGGCGCCGCGCCGGAACCTCGCCGGCGCGCCCTTAACCGGCATGGCCTCGGTCGCGGTCAGGCTGCCGCGGGCTTGACCATCAGTCTCGCCACCTCGCCAACGCTCGGCTGGCCGTCCAGGTCCCAGACCGCCCCGAGCAGCGCCTCGGCTCGCTCGGGCCCGAGCACATCGTTCGTGAGCATCCGGAACTTCGCTTCCAGCGCGTTGTCGGAGAGCGGGTTCTCGGGCGAGCCCGTGGCATGGGCGACGTGGGTCTCGACCGTTCGGCCGTCGGCAAGGGTGATGGCGAGATGGGCCTCGTCCGCGCGGAACGACTCGTCGACGGTGGCCCTGACCTTGGCGCGGACGGCCCGGATGGTCGGGTCGGCGGCGCAGGAATCGGCAAACTGGGCGATGTGCGCCCTGCCGTCGACCAATGCCGCGGCGACGCAATGCTGGAACGAGAACTTGCCTTCGAAGCCCGAAGCGGGCTCAGGCCGGTCCATCAGCTCGAGGACCAGGGGATGCACGCGAAGCTCGATTGCGCGGACCTCCTCGGGCGCCAGGGCGTGCGCACCCTGGAGCTGGATGACGGCGTCCTGGATGGGGTGGCAGGGGACGCCGTTGGCATAGGGCTTGAGACCGTTGTTCCGGAGCTACCAGCGCGCGCCGAGCTCGCCGAGGAGCGCTTCCTCGCTGTGGCCGGCAGGCGAAAGCACAGCCCAGAAGCCGCGCCGCCCACCAAAAATGTCATCGGCGGAGCTGAATCCGCTTTTCGCCAGCGTCGCCGCCTGCAGGCCGCTGCTCGCCGCCCGGGCCGGATGCATCGCCTTGGCGTCGCTGCCGATCACCTCGCGCACCCCGCCGGCCTGCGTCCCGGCCGTGCCGAGGGCGTAGCGCATCCGCTCGGCGTCCAGACCCAACAGCCATCCCGTGCCAGCCGCGGCAGCGAACACACCCGCCGTGCCGGTGATGTGCCAGCCGGCGTCGTAGTGCCAGGGGTGGACCGACAGGGCCAGCCGGCACGCCGTCTCGGCGCCAAGCACGAACGCGGCCAGCGCCGCCCTGCCCGCAGCACCGCAATCCTCGGCGAGCGCCAGCACCGCCGGCCAGACGGGTGCGGTCGGGTGCAGCATGGTGGGGAAGTGGGTGTCGTCGAAGTCCTGCAGGTGGGCCATGTAGCCGTTGAGCAGCGCGGCATTGCCCGGGCTGGTCCTGAGGCCGGCGCCGATCGCCGTCGCCCGCGGGCGCGCGCCTTCGGCCCGCGCCCATTCCAGCAGTGATCGGACGGGCCTGGCGTCCGAGGCAGCGATCGAGACGGCCAGAAAGTTGATCAACGTTCTCTGGGCCTCGTGCAGAGTCCACTCGGGAAGCTCGCTGGCCTTGGCGCCTGCGAGATACTCGGCGAGGCATCGGGTTGCCGACATCGAAGCCTCCTCGGTGCGTCGCGGCTTGACCAGACAGCGATCATACAAGAACCTGATTACGCACTTTACTCAGCCGGGTTGATGTGGTACAAATCATGAACTAATGGCAGTTTTTCTGGAGGTTCACAATGCCACGCAACAAGGTTCAGTTCCAGAAGGGGCTCAGCGAAGCGCGTTTCCGTGAGCTGTACGGTAGCGAGGAGCAGTGTCGCGAGGCGCTGTTCCGCTGGCGCTGGCCGGAGGGGTTCTCCTGCCCGCGATGCGGCGCCACGCGCCATTGCGAGATCGCCGGGCGAAAACTCTACCAATGCGCCGCCTGCCGTCATCAAGTCTCGCTGACCGCCGGCACGCTCTTCCACGCGACCAAGCTGGCGCTGACGCTGTGGTTCTCGGCGATCTATCACATGACCCAATCGAAGAAGGGGATCTCCTCCATCGAACTCGGCCGCCGGCTCGGCGTCACCCAGACCACGGCCTGGAAGATCAAGCAGAAACTGATGCAGTCCATGCTCGAGCGCGACGCCGAATTGCCGCTCACCAGGCGGGTGGAGATGGACGATGCCTACCTCGGCGGCCGGCGTTCCGGAGCCAAGCGCGGCCGGGGCGCGCCGGGCAAGACGCCATTCGTCGCCGCCGTCCAGACCACGAGGGAGGGCCAGCCCGTGCGCATCAAGCTCCGCCGCGTCAAGGGCTTCCGCAAGAGCGAGATCGCCAAGATGGCCAAGCGCGACCTGAGCCCTGGGGCGACCGTCTTCAGCGATGGGCTCGGCTGCTTCACCGCGGTCACCGCGCAAGGCTGTGCGCACCATCCGATACCCACTGGCTCCGGACCCGGGGCCGTCGCCGTGCCCGCCTTCAAATGGGTCAACACCACCCTCGGCAATCTCAAAAACACCCTGCCCGGTACCTACCATGCGATCCGACCCAAGCATGTGCCGCGCTACCTGGCGGCGTTCCAATACCGATACAACCGCCGCTACCGGCTAGCCGATATGATCGAGGCCCTCGGCCGCGATGCCCTGCGCACGCCGCCCATGCCATATCGGCTCCTGAAGTTGGCTGAGGTTAGTGCGTAATCAGGTACAAGAATGCCGCCGCGAATCATCCCGCGCCCTGGCCATGAGGACCATCCTAGCCGATAATTCCGACAAAGCTTTGCGCTGGGGGAGACGGGCAAAGATGAGCGGAGAGACCTATGACTACATCGTCGTCGGCGCCGGCTCGGCAGGCTGTGTCCTGGCGAACCGGTTGACCGCGAGCGGGGAGTTCAGCGTGCTGTTGCTCGAGGCGGGGCCGAGGAGCCACCCGTGGGTGCCCATTCCGATCGGCGTCGGCAAGCTGATTGACAATCCCAAGGTGAACTGGTGCTACGAATCCGAGCCGGAGGACAACACCGAGCAGAGGCGCATTCCGGTACCGCGGGGTCGCGTGCTCGGCGGCTCGAGTTCGATCAATGCAATGACGTTCGTGCGTGGGCAGCCACGCGATTACGACGGCTGGGCGCAGCTCGGGAACCGGGGCTGGGCCTTCAGTGACGTGCTGCCACTCTTCCGGGCCATGGAGAACTACGAAGGCGGCGACGGGGATCTCCGCGGCCGCGACGGCCCGCTCCAGGTGACGGAAGTGGACGATGCGAGCCCACTTTACGATGCGCTGTTCGAGGCCGGCGACCAGATCGGACTTCGGCTCAATCCAGACTACAACGGCCGGAGTCAGGAAGGCTTGGGCACAGCCCAGGCGACGATCCGGAACGGCCGGAGGATGAGTACGGCCCGTTGCTACCTCGAGCCCGCGAAGGCGCGCGCCAACCTGGAGGTTCGCACCCGCACCCATGCGGAGGCGTTGCTGCTGGAGGACGGGCGCTGCGTCGGCGTTCGTCATTCACGCGATGGCGTGGTTCGCGAGGCCCGGTCGCGGCGCGAGGTGATCGTGAGCGCGGGCTCGGTCAACTCGCCCCAGTTGCTCGAACTCTCCGGCATTGGACGGCCCGAGGTGCTGCGGGCCCACGGCATCGAGGTCCGACATCCGCTGCCCGGCGTCGGCGAGAACCTTCGAGACCACTTCGCCCCACGGCTGATTTGGCACATCAGCAAACCGGGCGTCACCTACAACGACCGGGCTCGAGGCCTCGGGCTGGTGTGGCAGGTGCTGCGCTATGCGCTGACCCGCCGCGGCTTCTTCAGCCTGAACGCCGGCCCCATCATGGGCTTCTTCCGCACCCGCGACGGTCTCGACGGCCCCGACGTCCAGCTCGCCATCACACCCTTTGCGTTCAGCAGTGTCGAAAAGCGCAAGCTGGCGCGCGAGCCCGGCATCACGGTGCCGGTCTATCAACTCCGCCCGGAGAGCACCGGCAGCATCCACGTCAAATCGGCCGAGGCGAGAACGCCGCCGGCGATCCGTTTCAACTTCCTTTCGGCCGCGGTGGACCGGGAGACGGTCCTGGCCGGGGTGCGCTTCGCGCGCCGCCTGATCGAGGCCCCGGCCATGGATGAGTTCCGCGGGCAGGAGAAGAGCCCCGGCGCGGCTGTCCAGAGCGACGAGGCGCTGCTCGACTGGATCCGGGCCACAGCGGAAACCGCGTACCACCCCGTCGGCACCTGCAAGATGGGATCGGACGAGATGGCGGTGGTCGACGAGCGCCTGCGGGTGCGCGGGATCGACGGCCTCAGGATCGCCGATGGCTCCATCATGCCGACACTGGTCTCCGGCAACACCAACGCCGCCTGCATCGTCATCGGTGAAAAGGCGGCGGGGATGATCCTCGAGTGAGAGCGGAGTACGGCAGCGAGATGACAACGGGCAACGTTGCGGATATCGTACCTTTGAGGCGCGCAATGCCGACGCCTCTGTACGACGGACATTTCGTGCATTAGCCGTCCCCGAACGACGGTTGCGCGGTCGCAGCTCCGAGACGGGATGGCCAGGGATAACGCCATCGCAAGGGAGGACACGCCATGGCTCTGAAACACGCAATCGCGGGCATATCCGCCTTATCCTTCGTGTACGTCGCAGCGGTTCCATCCGTTTCCCAGGCGGCGGACCTGGTCTACGCCAACGGCTACGCCAAGACGCACGTTCAGGTCGGCGTCCTGGCGGACGAATGGATCGAAAAGATCAACAAGGCGACCGATGGTCGCGTCAAGATCCGTCACGTCGCCGGCGGGGCCTTGCTCAAGCCCGAGAAGATGCTCGAAGGCGTGGCCGGCCAAGTCGCCGACGCCGGCTCGATGGTAGCCTCGTTCTTCCCAGGGCAGCTTCCCATCTCGGCGACGCTCGCGAGCACCGTCGATCTCGACATCGGCAACAAGCTCGACATGCGCGGCGTGGCCGCGATCACGATGAAGCTCCTGGAGGAATTCGACGCTTTCAACGACGAATACGCGAAGCAGGGCGTGACCCCCGTCCTTTGGGTGCCGACGCCTTCCTATGGGATCATCTCGAAGGAGCCGATCACCTCGTTGGCGGATCTGAAGGGGAAGAAGATCCGGATCTTCGGCAACAACCTGCCCAAGCTGCTCGCCGCCGCGGGAGCCGTGCCCCAACCGGTGGCGTTCGGCGAGATCTACACCAGCCTGCAGACCGGCCTTCTGGACGGCGCCATGACCGACCCACCCGCCATGGTCATGGGCAAGTTCGGGGAGATCGCCAAGCACGTCATGGTCATGGGCCCAGGCGACGGCGCCCTGACCGCGCTCGCGCCGGTCGTCTACTTCTTCAACAACGACAGCTTCGACAAGCTCTCCAAGGCAGATCAGGAAGCCATCAAGAAGGTCAGTCGGGATATGACACTGACGGCCTGCGATACTATGGTGGAGACCCAGAACAAGGCCCTGGGGCAACTCAAGGACATGGGGGTGACCATCCACCACCTGCCCGCCGCCGATGCCGCTCAGCTCGCCCAGCAGGCCCCCAACTTCTACGACTTGGCCGCAGCAAACCTGAACGATAGGGGCTATCCCGGTACCGCCATCGTCAAGCGCTACCAGGAACTGGCCGCAGACTACATCTCGGGCGCGTGGAAGCCGTGGAACTAGTCGTGCGGCGAGCCGTGTGACCGATACCAGAGGTCCATTCGACAGGTCCCTCACGAACAGCCGCCGCCCGCAGGCAGCAGCGGGCGGCGGCGCCCGTTTGATCGGGGACTGACGCCTTGACGGCCACGCTCGACCGGGTGTTGGAACGGCTGCTGATTTACTCCGCGTGGGTCAGCGGCATCGCGCTTTTCTGTCTCGCTGCCATGATCACCGTGGACGTATTCGTCCGCTGGTTGACCGGTCGTCCCTTCATCGGGGTATTTGAGGTCTCCCAGGTCATTCTCGTCGTGGTGACCTTCCTGGCGATCGGCCTGGTGCAGTACCGCCAGAGACAGCTCCGCGTCGACATCTTCAGCGCCCGGGCCAAGGGGCTTTCGGCGCGCCTACTGACAGTCCTGGACTGCGTGATCGGCCTTGCCTTCTTCGGCCTCCTGCTCTGGACCGGCGGGATGGAATGGGTCAAGGCGTACACCGGCGAATACCTGCGCCGCGGCATGGTCGAGATTCCGACCGCCATTCCGCTGGCCTTCTTGGTGATCGGCACCTTCTTCATGTGCCTGACGCTGTTGTTCCGTCTGATCACGGCATTGTTCGGTAACGCCGAAGCCGAACGCACGGGCGATCAACGGTCCGAACAGGTCTGACCCGGCGATGGATCCGGCCGCGCTGTCGATGCTGGTTGCGTTGGCCCTCATGGTGCCGTTGTTCTTGGCCGGCGTGCATATTGGCGTCGTGCTCGGCATCTCGGGCGTCATCGGATCGATCGTCTTCACCGGCACCGTCGCCACCGGCTTCAACCTGCCGTTGATCCAGGCGATCTCCGTCTCCGCGTCCTACAGCCTGATGGTGATTCCGCTCTTCATCGGCCTCGGCGCCCTGGCGGCGGCATCGGGAATGACCACCGACCTCTTCAACATGTCCTACAGGTGGGTCGGCCGAGTGCCGGGCGGCATCGGGGTGGCCACCGTCGCCGCATGTGCCGGCATGGCGTCGATCACCGGATCGAGCGTAGCGACCTCCGCGGCGATGGCCCGGATCGCCCTGCCGGAGCTGCGCCGGTTCAACTACGACGAGGGCTTGTCCGTCGGTGTGGTGGCCGCCGGCGGCACGGTCGCGATCATGATTCCCCCCAGCATCACCCTCATCCTGTTTGCGATCTTCGCCGAACAGTCCGTCGGCAAGCTTCTGATCGCCGGCATCCTGCCCGGGATGCTGTCCAGTTTGCTCTACGCGGTGATGATCATCGGGCGCTGCAAGCTCAATCCTCGGTTGGGTCCAATCGGACCAAAGTTCAAATGGCGCGAGAAATGGTCGTCGGTGCCGAATGTCGTGCCGTTCGTGGGCATTGTCCTGGTGATCCTGCTCGGCATTCTGTTCGGCATCTGGACACCCACGGAATCGGCCGCGGTCGGCGTCGTCTTCGTCATGCTGGTGGGGCTCGTCCGGCGTCGGCTGAGCCTGGCACGTCTCGCCGAGGCCTTCGTCGATGCCGTGGTCTCGTCCGCATCGGTTCTGATGATTGTGATCGGTTCGCTGATCTTCAGCAACTTTCTCGCGCTCAACGGTTTCAGCGAGATCATCACCGAAGAGATCGTCGCCCTGGATCTCTCACCCTTCGCCCTGTTCGTCATGTTCATGTTCTTCTATCTGGTCCTCGGCACCGTGATGGAGCCGACCGGCATCCTGGCGCTCACGATCCCCCTGGTGATGCCGATCGTTGCCGTAGTGGGCTGGAGCCCGATTTGGTTCGGCGTAATTCTGGTGAAGATGATGGAGGTGGCCGCGGTGACACCGCCGGTGGGCCTCAACCTCTATGCCGTCAAGGCGGCGGTGCCGGAAGTCCCGATCTCCACGATTTACCGCGGCGCCGTGTTCTTCTGGCTGATCGACATCGCCGTGGTGTTCCTCCTCTACCTGTTGCCGATCATCGTCTTGGTGCTGCCGAACCTAATGTGAGGCCCAGATCGGACGCGTTGGTCCGCCCGGGCGTCGTCCGGACTTGTCGGTGCTGAAGCGCCGGGAGCCTCAGTGCGCGATTTCGGTGCCAGCCAGCCGCGACGGCACCGCTGTTCGCCTGTCTACCGGCCGGGCTGGTGTGATTTGGTGGGCCGATCGCGGGGTCGCTGTTCAGCCGCGTCTGGAACCCGCGGGGCTCGTAACGGTTTGTCGATCCGAGGGCCTCGTTAAGTCGTGACCTTTGGGAACACCAGTTCCGGCGTTGTCACGTTAAACATAGTGTGACGGAGTAACGCGACAGTTCGAGCAGGGTCAGGCGACAGCGGTGATCTGGCGCCATTGATCGAACGCCTGGCCCCGAAAGAGGCGAAGTGTTCGGCGAGAGAGCATTGTCAGAGTAAATCCGCTTGAGCCTGTTATACCAATCGGCATTAATCAGAACTCATGCGCCCATTTACGCCGCCCGATGGACGTGATGTTCCATGGTTGATCGATGAGCTTGTTCCAGGCTTCGCAGCAGGAGGTGATGATCTGCTCGTCGGATTGGAAGACCAAGTTGGACAGCCAGTTGTCGCGCATGAACTGCCAGATGTTTTCGGTCGGATTGAGCTCCGGCGAGCGTGGTGGCAGGGGCAGGAGGGTAACGTTGGCGGGGATCTTCAGCTTGTCCGTGGTGTGCCAACCCGCCTGATCGAGGAGCAGGAGGGCATGCGCGCGCGCGCCTACCCGGGAGGAGATCTCCTCCAGATTCAGCTGCATGGCCTGGGTGTCGCAGTGGGGGAGCACGAGGGCGGCGCCGACGCCGCGTTCGGGACAGATGGCGCCGAAGATATAGGCTGATTTGGTGCGCTGGTCATGCGGTCCGCGGGGCCGGGTTCCGCGCCGCGCCCAGCGCCGAGTGATCTTGTTCTTCTGGCCGACACGGGCTTCGTCCTGCCACCAGATTTCTATCTCGGTGCCGTCGGGCAGGCGCCGGCGGGCTTGCGCCACCAGCTCGGGGAATTTTTTTTAAAATCCTCGATGACGCCCTCCTCCTGGGCATGGTGGCGCGGACGCGCCGTCATCTTCGTGAAGCCCATCGCCTTCAATTCCCGGCTCACCGTGGTCTCGTCGAGCGAGATCGCGAACATATCTCGGATCCAGCCCGCCAGATCCTTCAGCCGCCAGCGCACCACGCCGTCGACCGCCGGGTTCGGCCCCGCATCGACGCGTGCCCCCAGCGCCTGGCGTTGTGCATCGTCGAGCTTCGCCACCGCACCGGGCGCCTTGCGATCGATCAAGCCGTCCGGGCCCTCGGCGTTGAAATGCAACACCCAATCTCGGATCACCTGAAGCCCCACGTGGCCGGTCCGTGCCGCATCCGTCCGCCGCCCACCGTCATAGATCACCACGAGAGCCAAGAGCCGGCGGCTCTGGCCGGCATCCTTGGAAAGCTTCGCCAAGCGACGCAGCTCCGCCGCATCGAAATCCTCTCGTAACCCGATCGCCGCTCCCATCGTGAACCTCCTCAACTCCGAATCACCGGAATTGAGTCAGAAATCATCCGCCATGGCAATCCTCAAAGTGAGTCTCCCTCAAGGCCGATTGGTATTACCAGGCTCATCGCCAATCACCGATCCTCGGCTCCTTCGAAAGCGCACCAGAAGTCAGGGTCCTTTCTTCCGCCGGCATTACCCGGCCTCACAGGTCGTACGACCCTGTCCGACTCCCGCCCGGCCCGCCGTGCTTGCCACGACGTTGGAGTTGCGACGTCCGACCGGACCGGGTCTCCCCCGATTACCCGGACCACCTTCCCAACGTGTCGTGCCCATTACCCCGGTGGATCGGAACGGGTGCATGCGTCGGTTGCTTCCCCACTCCACGCGGCCTTCCCCGACAGACAGGCGGGTCGGCATCCACAACTTCACTTTCGAGGCCTGCTCAGGCTTCACTCGCGTTACGGCCCGCTGGGTCGCTCGACCGCCCAAGGCGACCTTTGTCACGAGGCTTCGAGACGGCCAGTTACCCGACCGCCCCGCTCGTCAGCTACCAGATCAAACGGCAACTCTCTGGGTGAACCTCCGTCCACTGGTGATCCGCGCCGTCGGGGCGCACTGTCTGCACTCCGGTTCCACGAGAGGTCCGGTCACGGTAAGGGCCCATACTCCTACGCGGGCCTTCCTCAGAAGGCGTAGCGCAGCGACAGCCGGATGCCGTGGCCCTTCAGCCTCGCCTTCGTCGACGCCAGATCGAGCGGCAATGGCTCCCGGCTCCCATCGCGCCAGACCACCCGGCCTGGCCCCCGCGGCGTGCGGACTTCGCCCAGATCGATGTAGCGCCAGGCCAGATCGAGGCTCCCGCGCTCTCCCAGCGCCACCGCAACCCCGGCCGTCGCTATCCAGGCCAGCCCGGTCCGGCTCCTGCCCGGGACGCTCGTCGTCGTGGCCGGGAAGGTCATGGTCGTCTTGCCGATTCTGGTATGCGCGATCCCGACGCCCGCGCCGACGGACGGCGCGAACGATCCGGGCTTCGGCAGGCCCATCCCGGCGAGGTCCCCGAAACCGGCCAGCATCCCGGACACGGAGGAGTTACGGTAGGAATGCGCATTGCTGCGCACCCCCCGCGCAGATCCGGACGTGGTCGTTGAACCATCCGGCTCCTACCTCGGGTGCTTGACGGCAAACCGCTGGTCCGGCCATGGGTGGCGGATGGAGGCGCGTGGCCACAGGATTTCGGTCATGCGCTCCAGTCGCTTCCAACTAAATCGGGCTCGCTGGGACCGGCGGCGTAGCGCCCGCATCCACCGGCGTTGCAGCCTGCGGAGGAACGCACGGATGAACCGGCCCGACCCTGGGACGGCAAAGTAGTTGAGCCAGCCATTGCAGACTCGCCCCAGCCACCTACCAACTTCCCAGATGTCGTGGTGCCAGCGCTTGCGGAGCACCTCGTCGATGCGCGCCAGGGTCCTGTTGACCCGTTTGGCGACCGGTTTGCGACCAAGCCGAAAGCGTCCTCTCAGGGTCGTCGTGCAATAGTGCGTGAGGCCCAGAAAGTCGAAAGTCTCCGGCTTGCCCACCCCGCGCTGGCGCCGGTTCAAATCCGCGAACCGGCCAAACTCCACGAGGCGGGTCTTGTCCTGGTGGAGGCTGAGACCGAACCGGGCCAGCCTCTCCCGAACGTCGCGGAAGTACCGCTCCGCATCCCGCTTGTGTTGGAACCCGACAACGATATCGTCGGCGTAACGGACGATGATCGCTTCGCCATCCGGGACGTTCGGGCGCCATTTCTTGTGGAACCACAGGTCGAGCACGTAGTGCAGGAACACGTTCGCCAAGACCGGGGAAACTATTGCCCCCTGCGGCGTGCCCATGCCCGCGTCTGTCCATGATCCACCGTCCATGACGCCAGCGTTCAGCCATTTCTGGATCAGGCGGATGACCCGTCTGTCGCCGATGCGGTGCTCAAGGAACATGATCAACCAATCCCTCGGGATTGTGTCGAAGTACGCCCGTAGATCCGCGTCGGCTATCCAGCTGACCTTGCGCCGTTCTATCCCGAAGGCCAGGGCATCGAGCGCATCGTGCGCCCCCCGCCCCGGTCGGAACCCGTAGCTGAAGCCAAGAAACACCACCTCGTAGATCGGTGTCAGGATCACATCCACAACCGCCTTCTGGACGACCTTGTCCTCCAGCGCCGCGATCCCGAGCGGTCGTGTCCCCCCGTCCGGCTTGGGTATCTCTACCCGCCGAACCGGCGGCGCCCGGTACGCTCCCCCTCTGTGCAGCGGCGCCGTCCCCCCGTCCGGCTTGGGTATCTCTACCCGCCGCAGGCCCGGTACGCTCGAGCAGGCGCCTGCATCGAGCAGACCCTCGCCGTACATGTCCCACGTAACGCCGTCGACACCGGCTGCTGCGTCCTTCTTCAATGCGAAGTAGGCCGCACCGAGCGCGTCCGGCGTAATGTGGTGGAAGAGCGCAGTGAGACGTTCCTTCGGGTTTCTCTCTGCAGCTTTCCGTATCCGGGCCGCCGCCTGTGGCACGCTTCCCCGACACTGTGTTCGGCGCGTGCTTTGGCAATCCGGATTCCCCTTGGTTGAGGCCCTTTCCTCCGGCGACTCCGCAGAAGCTCGCGCTCCCTTGTTCGCCGCCCTCACAGGTCGTACGGCCTCATCCGACTTCTTCAAACCGTTCATCATAGGCTTCGGTTTTCTCCATTCCCTACGCGGCCCCTTTACGACAACCGGGGCAGTTTGAAGACCTCCCAGGGTCCCAACAGAAGGCGTGCGAACGTGCATGGGTTCTCTGACACCGCGGAGCTCGCCGACATCTCACCAAAACGACGCCTGCGATATTGCCTTCGACCGATCTGAAAGCCTCGGCACCCCGGACCATCGCTTTTACGGTGCTCAATAGCCCTGCCCATCCATGCCGCTACCGACGCTTCGCCTGCCCCCTCACGGGAGCCAACGCACGGCTCGCGGAGAAACGTGGTTCGGTTACTCCTTCGTTCCGGGGGACTTGCACCCCCTACCTTCTGCCAGTTCGCCTGGCGCACCAGATCCGCCGCGACCACCAGCCGACGCTCCGGCGCCAGGAAGTTCGCCCGGCCCTTGAACGCGAAGCGCGGGCGATACTCGACCCGCAACTCGAAGCGCACCACCCCCTTCGCATATCTGCTCAATGGCATGACGATCGGCCGGGCGGACAAGGTCTGGTGCGCCGACATCACCTATATCCCGGTCAGGCACGGCTTCCTGTACCTGGTGGCGATCATGGACTGGGCCACACGCCATGTGCTGGCTCGGCGGCTCTCGAACACGATGGACAGCCGCTTCTGCGTCGAGGCTCTCGACGAGGCGCTGGTGCGATACGGCAAGCCGGAGATCTTCAACACCGACCAAGGCAGCCAGTTCACCAGCCTGGCCTTCACCGGGCGGCTGCAAGCGGCCGATATCACGATCTCCATGGACGGTCGGGGCCGCTGCATGGACAACATCTTCATCGAGCGGCTCTGGCGTTCGCTGAAGTACGAGGCGGTCTACCTGCATGAGCTGGCCGACGGCTTCGAGGCCGAGCGCGTCATCGGCGCGGGGATCGACTTCTACAACACCGAGCGCCCGCATTCCGCCCTCGCCGGCCGCACGCCGGCGGAGGCCTATCGGGACGACCGGCCTGTGGATATGATGGACAAGCCGCGACGCGCCTTGACCACATACCCACAGGCGCAACAACAGCAGAAGGGATGAACCAATAAAAGGATTCTGGCGGCGTGATCAGCAGCCGGAGTACACCTTAACCAAGCCGCCAGGCTGTCCAACGAACCAGGACCACCGCAATCAACCGCTTCCTCGAACACACCAACAACGATCCGCAGCCCTTCATCTGGACAAAGGATCCCGACAAAATCATCGCCGCTGTCAGACGCGGGCACCAAGCGTTAGATTCCATCCACTAGGGCCTGTTTACAATTAACGCAGCCAGATTATGGCAGCGCACAGACATAGCATGGACAGGAAAGAGGCTGCGGTTTTGTCGTAGCGGGTGGCGAGCCTTCGGAACTGCTTGATCTTGTTGATGAAGCATTCGACGAGGTGGCGTTCTTTGTAGAGGTGTTTGTCGTAGGGGATCGCCATCGACCGGGAGCGGTTGGACGGGATCACGGCGACCATGCCGTGCTCGGCGATGACGTCGCGGAACTCGTTGGAGTCATAGGCCTTGTCGGCGAGCAGGTAGGCGCCGGTCAGGCCCTCGACGAGCGCTCTTGCCTGGGTGCTGTCATGCACCTGGCCGGCGGTGAGAACGAAGCGCAGGGGATTGCCAAGCCCGTCCACGACGATATGGATTTTGCTGCTTAGCCCGCCGCGCGAGCGTCCGATGGCCTGATTTTGAGTCCCCCTTTTGCGCCGGCGGCATGGTGATGCGCCCGCACGATGGTGGTGTCGATGATCAGGTATTCGAAATCCGGGTCGTCGGCCAGGGCCTTGAACACCTGCTTCCAGACCCCGTGCCGCGACCAGCGCCAGAAGCGGGTGTAGACGGTGTACCAGGGACCGAACGCATCGGGCAGATCGCGCCATGGCGAACCAGTGCGGGCCACCCAAAGCACGGCCTCGACAAACCGCCGGTTGTTGCGGCCGGTCACGCCGCGGTCCGTCGCCTTGCCAGGCACCAGATCCTTGATCCGATCCCACTGCGGGTCTGAAAGAATCGTGCGAATCAAGACTGCCTCCCCCCAAAAGCAGTCTTGAATCACAACTCACTGGTTAAGGGGAATCCCCTAATTGTAAACGGGCCCTAGTGGGGTGCACCGGGCTGTCCCACGCACGAAACAGATGGCGGCGCACGACCGAGAAGTAGCCGCCCAACGGATAGCCGCCAACGGCGCAGCCGCTGCGCGCCCGGCCCGGCAGCTTGTACCAGGCAAGCCATGGCTCGCGATGGTGCAGTGCGTGGAACGTGTTGTTGAGATACAGCAGCCGCAGGGGCCAAACGGTCCGGACCATTGCCGAGCGGTCCGACGGATCGGGTGCCGCCCGATGCTCGGCATAGGACCGCAGCAGGGTCAGCGACAATGCCGGGTAGGCGGCGAACAGAAGATACTCGGCAATCGGCACGCCGACGCCGACCAGCCAGGCGACGACGACGGTGACGCCGGCCAGGTGGGCCGCCCAGTGGCGCAGGCAGCGGCGATCGCCGCGCACGAGATGGCGCGCCTCGCCCCACCAGAACGTCCCGGCACAAAGGATCGGACCGAGCGTCAGCCGACCCGCCAGCGTTGTCCGGACCCGCAGCATGGCGCGACCCACGCGCCCGCTATGCCGCCAAGCCACCGGCGTCACATAGAAGGACTCCGGATCGTCTATCGGACAGGTCAGGTCGGCCTTGTGATGAGCGCGGTGGCTCTCGCGGTATCGGCCATAGGGCATCCACAGCCCGACCGGCAACGCGGCCAGCAGATCGTCGAGCCTCCGATGGCCCGTCGGGTGCCCGTGCACGGCCTCGTGCTGATAGGACGAATGCCAACACACCAACGGGCCGGCGAGCACCACAAGCGCCCACGCCGGCAACGCCTGCCAGAACCAGGTCAGCGACAGCCAACCGGCGTGAACGGCAAGCCAGACGCACCAAGTCGGCAGCTCTCGTTGAGTCGGACCCGATTTCCTTGGACACAGAATTGGCTTAATCGAAGTGTCCAAGGAGGACCGGAACATGGCCGATAATTTTGAGAAGAAAGTTGCTGTTGATGGGCCTGTGGTAAATGCGGGCGAGCTTGGCTCGTCCACGTTTTCCCCAGGCCAGGCTTTGCCGGCAGGCCCGCTGGGACTTGGCCAGCGATGGACGGTGGCGCGCAAGCGTGAGGTCGTTCCGCGGCTTTTGCGTGACGAGCCGGTGCAACTTCTGTCGCGCCAGTTGGGCGTAGAGATCTTCCGGCTCGAGCAGTGGCGTGAGAAAGCGATCGGCGGGATCGACGCCTCGCTCAAGCAACGCAAGGGCGATCCGGTGCAGGCGGAACTGGATAGCGCCATGAAGCGGATCGGAGAGTTGACCATGCAGGTGGAACTGCTGGAGGCCAAGACGGAGACCTTCGGCCCTTTGGGGCGGCGGAGGTCGCGGCGATGAGTGCCGCCACCTCGCCCGGCACGGGTCTGGCCTACGGCCTGCGGCGGGTCTGCGCCGCCTGGGGCATGGCCCGCTCCTCGTTCTACGCCATGACCTCCGGCCAGCACGCCGAGCAGCCGCCGGCAAAGCGTCGGGGACCGAAGCCCGCGATCTCGGACCAGGCGCTGCTGGTGGCGATCGAAGCCGACCTGGAGGCATCGCCCTGGGAGGGCGAGGGCTACCGCAAGGTCTGGGCTCGGCTTCGGGTCTGTCGCGACATCCGGGTTGCCCGCAAGCGGGTGCTCCGCCTGATGCGCGAGAACAATCTGCTCTCGCCCCATCGCTGCCGCCGCCGTGGCGGCAATCCCCATGACGGTGAGATCATCACTCATGCCCCGAACCTCATGTGGGGCACCGATGGCGTTCGGGTGTTCACGGTGGACGACGGCTGGGGCTGGATCTTCACCGCCGTCGAGCATTGGAACGCCGAGTGTGTCGGCTGGCATGTCTGCAAGCGCGGCGACCGCTTCGCCGCCCTGCAGCCGATCTCCATGGGGCTTGCCGGGCTGTATGGCTCGACCGCGGCCGGCGCGGCTCGGGGGCTGGCCTTGCGGATGGATCACGGCTCCCAGTATCTGTCGGACCACTTCACCAACCAGATCAAGTTCTGGGGCATCCAGCCGTCCTACGCCTTCGTCGCCGAGCCCCAGACCAACGGCGTCGCCGAGCGGTTCAATCGCACGCTGAAGGAACAGATCATCCATGGTCGCATCTACCGCAACATCGCGGAGCTGCGGGACGCCGTCCGCGACTTCGTCGAACTCTACAATGCCCAGTGGATCATCGAAAAGAACGGCTACCTGAGCCCCGCTCAAGCTCGCCAGGCGTGGCACGCCGCGATCTCAATCAGGCCCGCCGCGTGAGACAAACTTGTGTCCAAGGAACCGGGTGCGCTACATCGGCAGCTCTCGTGGCCATTGCAGTCCGCCGGCCGCCCAAGCGCGCGAAATCAAGAGCCAACGTCCTTTCCAACCCCCTGAGGGATTTAGCTCCCTAAGCCGCGGTGTGCAATGAGAGTATGTTCACCATATGGGACACCATGAGCCCTCTTCTCTCCCATGTTGACAGAACACACCACTAGGGACAATTTACGCCCTCTCGGCGGAGTGAATGCAACGATGGTGTTGGATAGACGCACGGCGACGGATACGTTTCGCATTCGGCTGACGGAGGCGCTGGAGCGTCTGGGCGTCAGCCGCGCCGAGTTCGCCCGCCGCGCCGGCATCGACCGGTCGACGCTGACCCAGCTGCTGTCCAGCGAGAATGCGCGCCTACCCCGCGCCGACACCCTGGCGGCCATCGCGACGACCCTGAACATCAGCACCGACTGGTTGTTGGGGTTGAGTCAGCAGGCCGAGCGGAGCGCCGAAATCCTCGAGGAATCGATCCATATCGAGCTTGTCGCGGGCGTGCCGACGGATGAGCGGCTGCGGGAGTGGTACGAGGAAGCCGTCGGCTACAAGATCCGCCACGTGCCGACGACCCTGCCCCATCTGACCCAGACCGACGAAGTGCTGAGCTACGAATACAAGGACTTCCAGGCCAAGGATCCGACCCAGGTGATCGCCGCCTCGCAAGAGCAGCTGGGCTATTCGCGCCTGCCCGACACGGACATGGAGGTCTGCTGCGCCGCCCAGGTGATCGAGGAATTCGCGCGCGGCGAGGGCATTTGGCGCGGGCTGCAGCGGGCCGCCCGGACGCGCCAGCTCGACACCATGATCCGCCTGGTCGAGGAGCTGTACCCGACCTTTCGCTGGTACCTGTACGACGGGCTGACGTGCTTTTCCGTGCCGCTGACGATCTTTGGACCGCTGCGCGCCGCCGTCTATATGGGCCAGATGTACTTCGTCTATACGACGAGCGAGCACATCCGCGTGCTGACCAGGCATTTCGACGGCCTGATCCGCGTCGCCAGCGTGCAGCCGCCGGATGTCGCCACCTTCCTGCGCGATCTGCGCAGGGAGGTCTAGGGCCCGTTTACAATTAGGGGATTCCCCTTAACCAGTGAGTTGTGATTCAAGACTGTTTTTGGGGGGAGGCAGTCTTGATTCGCACGATTCTTTCAGTGTCTGGCCCGAAAAGAGTTGAGTGATTTCAGTCAGTTGTGATTCACTGTTTGTATTTAGCAACCAGGGAGACACAACATGTGGACCAAAATCACTCGCCCGAAGTATGAACGCGACCTGCTGCGCTACGCAAGCGACCTGACGGATGGAGAATGGAAGGTGCTGGAGCCGTTGCTGCCTCGCGCCAAAGCGCTGGGACGGCCTCGGACGACGGCATTGCGCGAGGTGGTGAACGCGATCCTCTACCTACTGCGTAGCGGCTGTCCATGGCGCATGCTGCCCCGGGACTTCCCGCCACGCTCGACGGTGCAGCGCTACTTTTATCTCTGGCGGGACGACGGCACCTGGTCCGAGGTCAACCGGCAACTGCTGGTCGCGGCGCGCGAGGCCGAGGGCCGCGCGGCCGGCCCGTCGGCCGGTATCATCGACAGTCAGAGCGTAAAAACCACGGAAAGCGGCGGTATCCGGGGCTTCGACGCCGGAAAGAAAGTCAAGGGCCGCAAGCGTCACATCCTCACCGACACCGGCGGCCTGCTGGTCGCGGTCGTGGTCCACGGCGCCGAGATCCAGGACCGCGACGGCGCGCCGGCGGTGTTCGCCGCCATCCCCCGCCACTTTCCCCGCCTGCGCCACGTCTTCGCCGACGGCGCCTATGCCGGGCCCAAGCTCGAGGGCGCACTGAAGCGGATCGGCCGCTGGTCGCTGGAGATCGTCAACCGTCCCGCGGGCGTGAAGGGCTTCCAACTCCTGCCCCGCCGATGGGTCGTCGAGCGCACGCTCGCCTGGCTCAATCGAAACCGGCGGCTGGCCAAGGACTTCGAGACGGCCATCGAGACCGCCGAGGCCTGGATCTTCCTCGCCAGCATCCAACTCCTCACGCGCCGTCTCGCAAGAGCCTGAAAACACTCGATTCATTTCGAGTCGGACTCTCAGACCCGCAGTGGGATCGGATCAAGGATCTGGTGCCTGGCAAGGCGACGGACCGCGGCGTGACCGGCCGCAACAACCGGCGGTTTGTCGAGGCCGTGCTTTGGGTGGCCCGCACTGGTTCGCCATGGCGCGATCTGCCCGATGCGTTCGGTCCCTGGTACACCGTCTACACCCGCTTCTGGCGCTGGTCGCGGCACGGGGTCTGGAAGCAGGTGTTCAAGGCCCTGGCCGACGACCCGGATTTCGAATACCGGTTTGTCGAGGCCGTGCTTTGGGTGGCCCGCACTGGTTCGCCATGGCGCGATCTGCCCGATGCGTTCGGTCCCTGGTACACCGTCTACACCCGCTTCTGGCGCTGGTCGCGGCACGGGGTCTGGAAGCAGGTGTTCAAGGCCCTGGCCGACGACCCGGATTTCGAATACCTGATCATCGACACCACCATCGTGCGGGCGCATCACCACGCCGCCGGCGCAAAAGGGGGACTCAAAATCAGGCCATCGGACGCTCGCGCGGCGGGCTAAGCAGCAAAATCCATATCGTCGTGGACGGGCTTGGCAATCCCCTGCGCTTCGTTCTCACCGCCGGCCAGGTGCATGACAGCACCCAGGCAAGAGCGCTCGTCGAGGGCCTGACCGGCGCCTACCTGCTCGCCGACAAGGCCTATGACTCCAACGAGTTCCGCGACGTCATCGCCGAGCACGGCATGGTCGCCGTGATCCCGTCCAACCGCTCCCGGTCGATGGCGATCCCCTACGACAAACACCTCTACAAAGAACGCCACCTCGTCGAATGCTTCATCAACAAGATCAAGCAGTTCCGAAGGCTCGCCACCCGCTACGACAAAACCGCAGCCTCTTTCCTGTCCATGCTATGTCTGTGCGCTGCCATAATCTGGCTGCGTTAATTGTAAACAGGCCCTAGTGCCCGTTCGTGCGGCCGTCCGCGACCCGAACGTCGAACGACAGGAAGCGGTCGAAGAGGGCGGTCTTTCGCCAGCACCCGACCTCGAACATCTCCTGCGGTTCCCGCCACTCCATCAGCCCGAACCAGCGGAGCGGCCCGAGGATCCGTGTTGCGAACATCGACGCCGCCGCATTCCAGCGCGCCGCCGGCAGAGCATCGTCCTGAAGGGCGCAGAGTGCCGTTAGTGCGTCGGCGCTCTGCCAGTCCTTCGTGACGGCCGAGAGCGACCAGAGGACCGCGCCGATATCGGCCTGCGGCCACCACCCCGGCAAGCCCCTGGGAAGCTCGCTCACGTATCGGGAAAGGTCCATCTCCCAGAAGGCGTGACGGAACAGCAGCGCCTGCAGCATGCCCCTGTTGTCCGGCTCCAGCATCTTGCTGCCGAGGGGCATCAACCGGAGCAGGCCAATGTCGCCCTCCACCAGCACCGCCTTGTGCAGGAGCCGGTGCAGGAGATGGAGTTCGCCACATCCTCCTCGCGCAGCGCCTTGCCCTTCCGGAAATGCTCGATCGACTCCATCCCCGGCCACGACATGGCAGACCGCATCGCCGCCACCGTCTCCCGGCGGAGATTGCCCTTGTCCGTGAGCCACACAAAGGCCGAGCCCGCCACCGCATCGAGCAGGATCAGGGCATTCCGCACGATCGCCGACTCCCTCAGTTCCTCCTCGGAAAGATCGTTCGCCAGGACCAGCGCGCGGTTGACCGCCGCCGGCGCGGCGCCGAGCCCCCGAACGCTCTCTGCATCGAGCATGGACCGGACCGGCTCGATGCCGCCCGGCCAGGCCGACACCTCCAGCCCCCGCCCGGCCTGAGGACGACCCCACCGCCTCCGGTTCCCGTCATCCGGCTGCTCCCCGGCTTCCGGTTTCAGATCCCGGTTCACGACCTCCCGGAGCGCCCTGGCCGCCTTGAACGCCGGCGCTTTCGAGGCCGGAATTGCCACACTCTCGCCGGTCCCCGGATTCCGGCCCATACGGGCCTCCCGGCTCCGCGTCGCGAAGGTGCCGAACCCGGCGATCCGCACGGCCTCTTCCCTGGCCAGGGATTCGCCGATCGCCTCGAACACGGTGTCAACCGCCACTTCCGCCTCGGCCGTGTCCAGCCGCAGCCTGGCCGCCACCCGGCCACTGATGTCTGCCTTGTTCATCCCTCGCTCCCTGCAACTCCGGCAGCTGCGGCGCGTGCCAAATCCCCCGACCGCCCGCGAACCCGACGCTCTACGGCAAACCCTGCACAGGACCGACACCTATCGCGTAACAGCCCCGATTCCCATCCCGCGAGGGTCCGGCACTCGATTTTCCCCGCGACCGCCGTATCGCCGCCGTCCGCGCTGCACACGCCGCAGCGGTGCATCCGGCCGGCAGGAGGCCGTGGCCGGCGGCGGGCGGTCGAGACCCGGGGGCCGGAGAAGGCTCCCCCTGCGCCACCGTCGCGGAGATCGAAGCCATGCCCGAGACCACCAACATCACCGAAGAACACCGCCGCGCATTCGAGGCGCTGACCAGCGGAAAGTTGGAAAATTTCTGCCTGTTTTCGTGCACCGCGAATGACCATCCTGCCGCTGCCATCGCCGCTGTCACGGTCCAGCCGACTGACGACGGAACCGGCGAGGCCGAATACCTGATTGCCCCGCTGTTCGTGTCGGTGGGCCCTGGGATCACGCTCCTCGACCACGACGGGCGGGAAGCATGAGCGGACGCCAGCTGCAACGCCTCCGGCGGAACGCCGAAATCCCCGTACCGCCCGAATGCCGCGAAATGATCCGCCGCCGCGCGCTCGTGGCCGTCAATCACTCAGGTGGCAAGGATTCGCAGGCAATGACGATTCTCCTTTCGCGGATCGTTCCCCGCGAACAGACGATCGTCGTTCACGCGCCGCTCGGCGAGGTCGAATGGCCGGGGACGATGGCCCATATCGAGGCGACAATTACCGAAGGCGTGCCGCTGATCCTTGCACCCGTTACGTCCGGCAAGGCGCTACTCGATCGCATCGAGGAACGCGGCCGGTTACCGATGCCACCGGCGACGGCGAAGCCCTGTCCGCGCCGGTGCGTTTCCGGCGCGGCTGGATGCTGGGCGATGGCACCGGCTGCGGCAAGGGCCGCCAGGTCGCCGCCATCATCCTCGACCACTGGCTGCGCGGCCGCCGCCGGGCGCTGTGGCTCTCCGCCTCCGACAAGCTGCTCGAGGACGCGCGCCGCGACTGGGCCGCGATCGGCGGGAGCGAAGCCGACCTCATCCCATTGGGCAAGTTCCGCCAGGGGGCCGAAATTCCTCAAGAGGCCGGGATCCTGTTCGCCACCTATGCAACCTTGCGCTCGCCCGCCCGCCAGGGAAAGCGCTCGCGCCTCGAACAGATCGTGGACTGGCTCGCGGACGGGATGGATGAAGACTCCCGCCATGCCTTTGGCGGCGTCATCGTGTTCGACGAGGCCCACGCCATGGCCAATGCCGCCGGGTCCAAGGGATCGCGCGGCGACACGGCGCCCTCGCAGCAAGGCCGCGCCGGATTGCGTCTGCAGAACGCCTTGCCCGATGCCCGTATCCTCTATGTCTCCGCCACCGGGGCCACCACGGTGCCTGGCTTGGCCTATGCGCGCCGCCTCGGCCTGTGGGGCGGCGCGGATACGGGCGGCGAGACGCCCTTCGAGCAACGCACCGACTTCGTCACGGCCATGGAGGCCGGCGGGGTCGCGGCGATGGAGGTGGTGGCCCGCGATCTGAAAGCCCTCGGGCTCTACCAAGCCCGTGCGCTTAGCTATGACGGGGTCGAGGTCGAGCCGCTCGAACATCCGCTCACGCCCGAACAGCGGCGCATCTACGACGCTTATGCCGGGGCCTTCAAGGTGATCCACCGCAATATAGAAGACGCGCTCAAAGCCACCGGCATCATGGAGGGCGATGCCACCCTCAACAAGAATGCCAAGTCCGCCGCGCTGTCGGCTTTCGAGGGCGCGAAGCAGCGCTTCTTCGGCCATCTCCTGACCGCCATGAAATGCCCCTCGCTGATCCGGGCGATCGAGGCCGATCTCGAGGCCGGCCATGCCTGCGTCATCCAGCTGGTCTCCACCGGCGAGGCTTTGCTGGACCGGCGCATCGCCGACATCCCCGTCTCGGAATGGGACGACATCTCCGTCGACCTGACGCCAAGGGAGGCGTGCCTGGAATATCTGGCCCACGCCTTCCCGGTGCAATTGCAGGAACCCTTCACCGACGATGACGGCAATCTGATGAGCCGGCCCGTGACCGACGCCGAGGGCAACCCGGTCCTGTGCCAGGAAGCCGTGGCCGCCCGCGATGCCTTGATCGAGAAACTCGCGGCGTTGCCGCCGGTGCAGGCCGCGCTCGACCAGATCCTGCACCGCTTCGGCGGCGAGGCCGTCGCCGAGGTCACCGGCCGCTCCCGCCGGGTCTTGCGCATCGCCGATGCATCCGGCGAACGCCTGGCGCTGCGCAGCCGCCCGGCCTCGGCCAACCTCGCCGAGACCGCCGCCTTCATGGCGGGCGATAAACGCATCCTCGTCTTCTCCATGGCCGGCGGCACCGGGCGCAGCTATCACGCCGATCTCGGTTGCGGCAATACACGGCGGCGTATCCATTACCTGCTGGAGCCGGGCTGGCGGGCCGACCAGGCGATCCAGGGGCTGGGCCGCACCCATCGAACGCACCAGGCCTCGGCCCCACTGTTCCGCCCCGTCACCACGGATGTGAAGGGCGAGCGGCGCTTCATCGCCACCATCGCTCGGCGTCTCGACAGCCTCGGCGCCATCACCCGGGGCCAGCGCGATTCGCAGACCGCCATGGGCGGCGGCGATGCTACCCTGTTCCGGGCCAGCGACAATCTGGAGAGCCCCTACGCCAAGGTGGCGCTGCGCCAGTTCTATATCGCGCTGTGGCGCGGCAACATTGCGGGCTGGTCCATGGACCGCTTCGAGGACGCCACCGGGCTGAAGCTGATCTGGGAAGGCTCGCTCAAGGAAGACCTGCCGCCGATGCCCCGGTTCCTCAACCGCCTGCTGGCCCTGCCCATCGCCGAGCAGAACGAGTTGTTCGCCGAGCTGGAAACCCGCATCGAGGCCAACATCGAACAGGCCATCGAGGCCGGGACCCACGAGCAGGGCGTCGAGACCATCCGGGCCGACTCCCCCATTGTGGCCTCGCGCGAGACGGTTCACGTTCATGAAGCCTCGGGCGCCGCCACCGAGCTTGTCGAGATCGTCCGCCGCGACCGGCTCGTGCCGCTGACGGCCGGCGATGCGCTCGCCTTGCGCGACGGGCGGCCCGTCATCAACACCCGCTCGAAGCGCGCCGCCGTGGTTCTGCCCGCGCCGTCGCGGATGTTCGAGGACGGCGGGGTCGAGGCCCGGGTCCGCCTGGTCCGTCCCGCCGCCCGCGAGCCCATGGCCGCGGAGGAACTTGCCGCCTCGAACTGGGAGGATGCCGGTGGGGATCGTTGGCGCGCGTCGTGGGATGCGGAGATCGAAGCTCTGCCCAGCCACACTGAATCCCGTCTGTGGCTGGTCACCGGCCTGCTGCTGCCCATCTGGGATCGCCTGCCGGGCGAGAACATGCGGGTGCGCCGGCTCGCGACCGATGCCGGGGAAAGCCTGCTCGGCCGGGTTCTAACGCCCGAGCAGGCGTACGCCTTCCACGACGCCTTCGGACTGGCCGGCGGACCGGTCATGAGCCCCGCCGAGATGCACGAGGCGATCCTGACCCGCGGCGCGTCCTTCGATCTCGCCAACGGCTGGCGCCTCGCAAGGCGGCGCCTGATGGGCGCCGTGCGCGTCGAAATCGAGGGGCCGGCCGACGGTGACCTCGCGGCGCTCAAGCGCATGGGGTGCGCCACCGAGATCGTCTCGTGGCGGACCCGGGTGTTCGTGCCCGAATACATCGACCTCGGCCGCATCCTCGAACGCTGGCCGCTCGCGGCTGCGAACCCGGTGTAAACCCGCACTCTCCCGCCGGGTATCCGGCGCGGGGGCATGCGAGCCCTTGGCTCCGCCCGCTACGCGAGCTTCCGGGGATTTGCGCCTTTGCGCCGCCCACTGCCGCCAATTGTACTGCCTGCCATGGGAAGGACATTGCCATGCCTTCGTCACACTGTTGATCGGCGTGGAATATTGACCCCCTTGGTGGGGTAATCGGCGTCCAAAATTGACCCCCCTGGTTTTGTGATTTTTAACACACCTCGTTGTTTGGACAGACGAGGTGGGGGAGATGCTGGTAGTGGAAACGATCGCACGGATCTGGTGCGCCAGGCGAACTGGCAGAAGGTAGGGGGTGCAGCTCCCGACCGCTTCGCCGCCCTGCAGCCGAGGGGAACCACGGCGAAGCGTGCGGGAGTCCCCCGGAACGAAGGAGTAACCGAACCACGTTTCTCCGCGAGCCGTGCGTTGGCTCCCGTGAGGGGGCAGGCGAAGCGTGGGTAGCGGCATGGATGGGCAGGGCTATTGAGCACCGTAAAAGCGATGGTCCGGGGTGCCGAGGCTTTCAGATCGGTCGAAGGCAATATCGCAGGCGTCGTTTTGGTGAGATGTCGGCGAGCTCCGCGGTGTCAGAGAACCCATGCACGTTCGCACGCCTTCTGTTGGGACCCTGGGAGGTCTTCAAACTGCCCCGGTTGTCGTAAAGGGGCCGCGTAGGGAATGGAGAAAACCGAAGCCTATGATGAACGGTTTGAAGAAGTCGGATGAGGCCGTACGACCTGTGAGGGCGGCGAACAAGGGAGCGCGAGCTTCTGCGGAGTCGCCGGAGGAAAGGGCCTCAACCAAGGGGAATCCGGATTGCCAAAGCACGCGCCGAACACAGTGTCGGGTAAGCGTGCCACAGGCGGCGGCCCGGATACGGAAAGCTGCAGAGAGAAACCCGAAGGAACGTCTCACTGCGCTCTTCCACCACATTACGCCGGACGCGCTCGGTGCGGCCTACTTCGCATTGAAGAAGGACGCAGCAGCCGGTGTCGACGGCGTTACGTGGGACATGTACGGCGAGGGTCTGGATGAGCGCCTGCTCGACCTGCACCGGCGCCTGCACAGAGGGGGAGCGTACCGGGCGCCGCCGGTTCGGCGGGTAGAGATACCCAAGCCGGACGGGGGGACACGACCGCTCGGGATCGCGGCGCTGGAGGACAAGGTCGTCCAGAAGGCGGTTGTTGTCGCCGTCGCAGGGTTTTGTGCCGCTGAGCTTCGATCCCGGCGAGGCCTACCAGTTCGACTGGAGCCACGAGTACGCGCGCCTGTCGGGTGTGACGACCAAGGTGAAGGCGGCGCACATGCGGCTCTGCTATAGCCGCATGCAGCTGGTTCAGATCTTCCCGCGCGAGAGCCAGGAGATGGTGTTCGAGGCGCACGAACGGGCCGTCTCACCCATCATTGCGAGATCATCGAGACCGGCAACGAGAGCTGGCGCTTCAAGAACCGCTCCTGAGCCGCCGCCGGCCGTGCCTGCGGCCCGGTTGCCCCGGTGGGTCAACAGGTACCCCCCGCGCGGCTTCGCTCCGCGTAGCGCAGGGCGCTACACGAAGCCGCGCGGGTCCCCCCTATTGACTACCGGGACAACCTCCGCCGTGCCGCTCAGGGGGGTCAATTTTGCACGCCGATCGGGGGTCAATATTGAAGGCTCAATTCGTGAATTGTATGCGTCACCTTGTTACGGCGGCGGCGAGGCAGGCTCGGTCATTGGCGCCGGGGGCGAGGCCGACGAGGTGGAACCAGCTCAGGTAGTTGTCCAGATAGCGGGTGGCGATGCCGCGGCGGGGACGCAGGAAGTCCTTCAACCGGCTGTGGCGGCTGTTCACCGTCTGCACATGCAGATCGCCCCGAACCCGTTCCCCCATCGAGCGGTTGAGTGCTTCGTGGCTCACCCCGAGCGCGGCGGCGCAAGGTGGATAGCTCGCGCCACCGTCGGAGACCAGCAGGGCGTCCTTCGCGACCACCGGGTCGAGAGCAGCCGTGAGCGCCGCCGCGTCGACCCTGGGCAGCACCGCGCTCACCGTCGTCCCGCTCCGGTCCGCCGCCATGAGAACCGGCACCTGCTCGCGCGAGAGGCCGCGCTTCTTCGCCTTGCCGCCCCGCCGCCGTGCCTTGCGTCCCAGCCCGCGCGCGCCCTTCCGGCTCTCCAGGACGTAGGTCTCGTCCGCTTCCACGATCCCCTTGAGCACCTCCGAATCGCTTCGCGCCGCCGCCAGAAACCGGTGACGCCAGCGGAACGCCGTGCTCACCGCCACGTCGCAGCGCGCCGCCGAGGCCTTCACCGTCTCCCCCCCCGCCAGCGACGCCCCGAACGACAGCCAGCGTTCCTTGTGGTGCAGGCCCGACAGCGGCGTACCGGTCAGCGCGTTGAAGGTCCTGCCGCAGCCCTTGCACTGGTAGCGCCGCAGACCCCGCGCCATACCGCGCGAAACCGCCCCTTCGCTCGCGCAGTGCGGACAGCGCCGGGCCTCGTCCACACCAAGCTCGATCGCGGCCTTCGATGCCTCGCCTTCGCTCCGGCCCGACAGCACCGCGAGCGCCTCGTGCCGCTGCACGCGCGTCAGCCCGCGCGCCGCCGAAAGCCACACCTGGAAACCCTTGCCGTCCATGACCCAACCTCCTGACGTTCCGAGCATTCTATCACAAATGCATACGTTTCACGAATTGAGCCATATTGAAAGCCGTTTGACATCATAGAGCTCCTGCGCCACCTCCAGGGTCCTGGAAGCGGACCAGCCGAAGCGGGCACTGCACAGCTTCTGCAGCGAGGGCAGGTCGTGAAGCCTCGGCGGGCGCTGGCGCTTGTCCTCCACCCGCACGCCGAGCGGACCCGCGAAGTCCCGCGCCGCCTTCACAACCGCCTCGGCATCTTCGCGCTTCAGGATGCGGTCCTTCGGCGCATGCCGCATCCGGAATGCACCGCCCCCGGCATGGGCGGCGGCCGCGACCTCGAAGTAGGGGACCGGAACGAAGTCGCGGATCTCCAGCTCGCGCTTGCACGCGATCGCAAGCGTCGGCGTCTTCACCCGCCCCACCCCGATCACGCCCTGCGCGCCACGGCCGAGCGTGACCGTCGCGGTGCGGGTCAGCGACAGGTTGTAGATCTGGTCGGCCTGACGGCGCGCGACGGCGGCGGCGTAGAGACGGGCATGCTCGGCGTTGGGCCGGGCGCGGTCGAAGGCCTCGCGAATGGTCTTCGGGTCCTGCGCGGTGAACATCACCCGCATCACCTCGCCGTGGTAGCCGCAATGCTCCAGGATCTCCTGCCCGATGAGCTGTCCCTCGCGGTCGCAGTCGGTGGCGAGCCACACGCGTTTCGCGGTGCGCAGAGCGGCCCGGATCGCCTTCAGCTTCGCGGCCTTGTTGCCGCCCGTGGCCGGCTTGGTGCCGTAAAGGCCCTCGGGCTTCAGCAGCTCCGTCGACCAGCGCTTCCAGGCCGGGTTCGCGTCCTCCGGCTCGCACAGGTCGAGCAGATGGCCTTCCGCGGGGAGGACGGCGCCGTAGCGGGACCCGACGGCGGCGCGGACGTCCTTCGCCTGGCTGGACTTCTCGGTGATGACGATCTGGTCGGTCATGACGGGCCGCTCGGCATCAATCCACGTCAATCGTCAGGGCGAACATAATATGAACATCGCGATGCCGCAACCGGGCCGCCGCCCTTTCCGTCCGACAGGCAGCGATCCGCTCCCGGCGGAATGGCACACCCCGATGTCGTGCAGGAGCGCGGAGGAGGGCATACCTCGATGAGGGCGTGCCGTGCCTGAGGGTTCCGCCACTCTACCGCGTCGGCAAACGCGGCGGCGGCGCGGAGCGAGCGGCGCAGGTTGCGGGCCTTGGCGTCGTAGCGGCCTTGACAGGCGCGCTGCATGTATTCGCCGGAGAGGAGAGCGAGTGCTACGTTCGGCGCAAGGGTCGTCGGGCCGGCGGTGGAGGGCGCGGGCGCTCGTGTCGAGCAGGCACGGCAGCGCGCTGCGACCATCGCCACCCGCGTCGAGGCGGGCGAGAACCCAATCCCCGCACCCATGGGGTCGGAGCTGCCGCGGGGGCCGCCGGTGGCCGAGCCGGCGGCACGGTATCTGGAAGAGCACGTCGCGGTCCGCTGCGAGCCGGGTACGGCAGCGCGGTGCCGCCCGATGTATCGACAACGGGCTGTCGGGAGCAATGACGACCGGGCTGGCTGTTTGCAAGTTGCCATACCTTCGGGAGACCGGCCTCCCGGCCCGTAGGGGCCGGGGACAACGGCGAGGCGAAGTGGATGGCGCGTAGTTTTGCATGACCCTTGAGACCAGGCACATCGTGCAGCCGTACCGGTCGGTCAGGCGTCGGCTCGTTCCGGTCGAGGCGCTTTCGACGCGGAACGCGTCGGTGGCGAAGGAACGGGCGCTGAGGTTCTTCGAGACGGGCCACTGCGCCGGGATGGATGCCTACTCTGTGACGAGCGATCACGATGCGGGGGAGTACGGCGAGCCGGTGTTTCACGCGCGCCTCGGTCGGGTACCGGAGTACGAGGCTTGAGGCCGAAGGCGTGATGCGGAACCACTTGTGCCCGCCATTCCGCTTCTTCGGTGAGATCTCGGGCAACCACGCACCCGCCCCGCCGGCATCCGAGTGACGCGCCCAGGGCGTGGGCCGGCCAACCCCGATCCTGCTTATCCCTGAAAGTCATCCAGCGATGAGTGGACCCTGCTGACGAAAGTGGAGACGTGAACCGCGCCGGGTTTGGCGGAGGCCATTTTGTTTGAGTCACGCCGCCATGTCTGACTGCTCCAGCATGGCGTAGTGGCGTTCCTCGGCTTCGGCCGGCGGGATGTTTCCGATGGGCTCCGGGAGCCGCCGGTTGTTGAACCAATCGACCCATTCCAGAGTAGCGAGCTCGACGGCCTCGAACGAGCGCCACGGCCCGCGCCGGTGAATGACCCCGGCTTTGTAAAGACCATTGATGGTCTCGGCCAGAGCATTGTCATAAGAGTCGCCGACGCTGCCCACCGAGGGTTCGATGCCCGCTTCCGCCAGGCGCTCGGTATATTTGATCGAGACATATTGGGCGGGTTCAACCGGTCGTCGCAACACGTTCAGTTTGACTGGCCTGCAAGCACTGGTCCAGAGCTTCGGCGGGAGTTCTCCATCCGAGGGTCTTGCGGGGCCGTGTATTGAGCGCGTCAGCAACAACTGCGAGTACGTCCGGACTGTGTGCGCTCAGATCGGTTCCTTTCGGGAAGTACTGTCGAAGCAGTCCATTGGTGTTCTCGTTCGTTCCGCGTTGCCAAGGGCTGTGCGGTTCGCAGAAGTAGACGGGAAGGCCGGTTGCGATCCGCAGATCCGCATGCCTGGCCATCTCTGCTCCCTGGTCCCAGGTCAGCGAGCGGCGAAGGGCAATGTCGTGATCGTCCGGGCGATGGCATCGCGAACCGCTTCAGCCCCATGACCGGCAAGCGCACTGCGCTGGCAATGTCGTGATCGTCCGGGCGATGGCATCGCGAACCGCTTCAGCCCCATGACCGGCAAGCGCAGGCCCGTACGCGCGGGACGGTGCGGTGGCCTTCCATTCGGGGAAGATGCAGCAGCATTGTGAACCGCGTGGTGCGTTCCACCAGAGTGCCGATCGCCGATCTGCCCAAGCCGATGATCAGGTCACCTTCCCAGTGTCCGGGTACGGCCCGATCAGCTGCTTCCGCCGATCGTTCACTGATCATGATCTCAGGCGTGACGAAGGATTTGCCCCGCCGGCGGCTACGTGCCCGAGGCACGCGCAGTGCCCTTCCCGTGCGAAGGCAGGCGGTCAGCTCACGACGGAGTGCGCCGCGGCCCTGTACGTAGAGCGCCTGATAGATCGCCTCATGACTGATCCGCATGGCTTGATCCTCGGGCCCGTCCCCAGGATAGTCGATCCGAAGACGGTGCGCGATCTGCTCAGGACTCCAGGCCCTGGCCCATCGCCTGTGCTGCCGCGGCCCATGCCGACGACCGTTCCAGACGACGCGTGGCCCCTCGATCACCGTTCCATCCGGTGCCGAGATCCGACCCGCAAGCCGATCCTGCACATAGCGCCGCAGCGCCTCATTCGTTGCCAGCTTGGCTGGCTTCGGCCTTTTGGCGGATCGATCAGCATGCCACTGCGCCGTCGTTGCTCGGTAGTCCAGGCCACCGCTTCGGGTCGCCGCGTTGCGCCGCACCTCGCGGGAGATCGTCGACGGTGCTCGCTCCAGCCGGCAAGCAATATGACGTATGCCTCTTCCCTGGGCGCGCAGAAGAGCAATCTCCTCACGTTCCTCGAAAGACAGGTAACGTCCTGACAGCGGCTTGGCCGATTGCGATAAATGTGATGGTGGCATGCCGCCCGACCTCCGGAACCACCTCGAGCCTACCGGAGGGGATACACCGGCATCTCGGGCCGCGTCCTCGCTCGAACGCCCCGTCGCAATCGCTGCCCAGAACCGAACAAGCTCTTCACGCCGTGCCGAGTCCGGTCGACCTGGCGAATGCAACTTGCTCCGTCCAGACCAATCCGACCGCCGTCTGCGTACCGTCATAGCAACCTCCTATGCCAGAGTGTTGCGACAACCGATTGAACTCGCCTTGGCTGCCTCTATCGCTGTGATGGATCAGCCCACCGCGATGGACGGGTCGCCGCGCATGAAGTGCTTGTTCCAGGGCATCGAGAACAAAGCCGGCATGGGCTGTCCGGCTCACCCGCCAGCCGACGATGCGGCGGGCATAGGCGTCGATGACAAAGGCGACATGGACGAAGCCGGCCCAAGTGGCCACGTAGGTAAAGTCCGAGACCCACAGCCTATTCGGTGCCGGAGCGTGGAACTGGCGATTGACCTTGTCGAGCGGGCAAGGCGCGGCCTTGTCGCTGACTGTCGTGCGGATCGGCTTGCCGCGGATCACCCCTTGCAAGCCCATCTCCCGCATCAGCCGCTCAACAGTGCAGCGAGCGACATCGAAGCCTTCCCGCTGCAATTGCCGCCACGCCTTGCGCACGCCGTAGACACGGAAGTTCTCTTCGAAGACGCGTCGGACCTCGACCTTGAGAGCCATATCCCGCTTCGCCCGTGCCGACAGCCTGGCCGGATCGCGCCGCCTGGCCACATGGTCGTGGTAGGTCGACGGGGCGATCGGCGGCACCTTGCAGATCGGCTCGACCCCGTGCGCCTCGCGATGATCGTCGATGAACGCGATCATGGCTTGAACCGGCGGTCGAGCTCCGCCTGGGCAAAAATAGGCGCTCGCCTTGCGCGGGATCTCGTTGACCTGCCGGAGGTCGCGGTTCTCCCGCTCCAGGGCTTTCAACCGCTCGGCGACCTCGCTGGGGACGCCGGCGCGCACGCCGCTGTCGCGCTCGAACCTCTTCACCCACTCGTTGAGCGTCTGCGCCGTGCAGCCGATCTTCCCAGCCATCGAGGAAACAGCCGCCCAACGCGAGGCGTGTTCGCCCTCGTGATCCACAACCATCCGCACCGCGCGGGCGCGAACCTCGGAAGAAAACCTGTTCCTTATGTTGCTCATAATGGCTCCACTTTCTCAAGAGTTGGAGCCTCCGCCAAACCCGGCGCGGTTCAATAATCCAGTCCGTCGGCACTCGACGCTGGACTTCACAAGCCCCGTCAAATTCGAGGCAGAAGCAATGCAAACGGTGTAGGGCGCCTCCACTTTTCCTGGATGGGTCCAGTTCTCGATGCAGCAGGCGATACGGTCCATCGTCGTGGGTGCGGTGCTCGCGCGGGAACGCTGGCAGAGCGGCGTCGCTTACAACCCGCTGTCGCGCAGCCGTCGGCCGTCGCATAGGCTACCTGGCGATGGATGAGGCTCTCCGTATCCTTACCCAGTGAGAGCGTCTCCTCGACAAAGGAAGGGGGTTCGAGCCAACGGGTGACTGAGGTTTCGGCCAGGGAATCGGGATCATCACTCTAAAGCCTTCGGCATCCCCTCGTTTAAGGTCGTGTGTAGCGCACCCGGTTCCTTGGACACAAGTTTGTCTCACGCGGCGGGCCTGATTGAGATCGCGGCGTGCCACGCCTGACGAGCTTGAGCGGGGCTCAGGTAGCCGTTCTTTTCGACGATCCACTGGGCATTGTAGAGTTCGACGAAGTCGCGGACGGCGTCCCGCAGCTCCGCGATGTTGCGGTAGATGCGACCATGGATGATCTGTTCCTTCAGCGTGCGATTGAACCGCTCGGCGACGCCGTTGGTCTGGGGCTCGGCGACGAAGGCGTAGGACGGCTGGATGCCCCAGAACTTGATCTGGTTGGTGAAGTGGTCCGACAGATACTGGGAGCCGTGATCCATCCGCAAGGCCAGCCCCCGAGCCGCGCCGGCCGCGGTCGAGCCATACAGCCCGGCAAGCCCCATGGAGATCGGCTGCAGGGCGGCGAAGCGGTCGCCGCGCTTGCAGACATGCCAGCCGACACACTCGGCGTTCCAATGCTCGACGGCGGTGAAGATCCAGCCCCAGCCGTCGTCCACCGTGAACACCCGAACGCCATCGGTGCCCCACATGAGGTTCGGGGCATGAGTGATGATCTCACCGTCATGGGGATTGCCGCCACGGCGGCGGCAGCGATGGGGCGAGAGCAGATTGTTCTCGCGCATCAGGCGGAGCACCCGCTTGCGGGCAACCCGGATGTCGCGACAGACCCGAAGCCGAGCCCAGACCTTGCGGTAGCCCTCGCCCTCCCAGGGCGATGCCTCCAGGTCGGCTTCGATCGCCACCAGCAGCGCCTGGTCCGAGATCGCGGGCTTCGGTCCCCGACGCTTTGCCGGCGGCTGCTCGGCGTGCTGGCCGGAGGTCATGGCGTAGAACGAGGAGCGGGCCATGCCCCAGGCGGCGCAGACCCGCCGCAGGCCGTAGGCCAGACCCGTGCCGGGCGAGGTGGCGGCACTCATCGCCGCGACCTCCGCCGCCCCAAAGGGCCGAAGGTCTCCGTCTTGGCCTCCAGCAGTTCCACCTGCATGGTCAACTCTCCGATCCGCTTCATGGCGCTATCCAGTTCCGCCTGCACCGGATCGCCCTTGCGTCGCTTGAGCGAGGCGTCGATCCCGCCGATCGCTTTCTCACGCCACTGCTCGAGCCGGAAGATCTCTACGCCCAACTGGCGCGACAGAAGTTGCACCGGCTCGTCACGCAAAAGCCGCGGAACGACCTCACGCTTGCGCGCCACCGTCCATCGCTGGCCAAGTCCCAGCGGGCCTGCCGGCAAAGCCTGGCCTGGGGAAAACGTGGACGAGCCAAGCTCGCCCGCATTTACCACAGGCCCATCAACAGCAACTTTCTTCTCAAAATTATCGGCCATGTTCCGGTCCTCCTTGGACACTTCGATTAAGCCAATTCTGTGTCCAAGGAAATCGGGTCCGACTCAGGTCCTCTTCATCTCGCCCCTGCCTCCTCGCTCCGATCGATCGATGAGGCAGAGCCGGAAAAGAATCGGCACCCGCGCCAGGCTGCGTGCCCTTACCGCCCGATGCAACGACGGGCGAGGCCGCAAGCCAGAACCCGGACGGTCAAGTGTCGCCAGATTCGCGGTCAAATGTCGTCACAACTACGGTCAAATCCCGCCAGAATCGCGGTCAAGTGTCGCCAGATTTTGCAGTTGGACCCCACGCTGACGCGCAGCGCCTCGCCAAGCAGCCGGGCAATCGAAAAGCTGAGGCCGAGATCGTAGTGCGCCTCGCGCTCGACGCGCACCGAATAGACATGCACCGACAGGGTGACGGGCCGCAGCGTCGTGGCGGGGACCCATGCGGCGGGGCAAGACGAGGTGGGCGGCGAGAGTCTGCCTTCGGCGGTCGAGGTGTCCAGCGCCGCGGCGGACACGGCGCGCCCTGTCGCCGTGATCCACCGGCGGGATATCGAGTGTATGGCGACCGCCCAAATCGAGCAGGCGCAAGACTCGGTGCCGAGCTATTCCGCCAAATCGCGGAGCGATAGGACGCCCGGCGCCGCGGCGGTTCCGTTCAGGGCACGACCATGTAGTGGACGCTGAAAAGCGCATCCGAATCGACCCAGGTCTCGGTCGGGCGCCAACCCGCCCGCTCGGCAAGCGTTATGAATTCGTCGACGGTGTATTTGTACGAATTCTCGGTATGGATGGTCTCGCCCTCGTCGAATGTAAAACATCGGCCGGCCAGCCGAACGGCTTGATCCTTGAGGCTCACGAGGTGCATCTCGATCCGGCCGCGCTCCGCGTTGTAAGGCGCATGATGGGCGAAGGCGTCGAGATCGAAATCCGCGCCGAGCTCGCGATTGATGCGCGTCAGAATGTTGAAGTTGAATGCCGCCGTGATGCCGCTGTCGTCATTGTAGGCGGCTCTCAGAACCCGCTCGTCTTTCTTGAGATCGACGCCGATAACCAACCCGCCTCCGGGTCCGATGGTTGCTGCCGCATTGGTCAGAAACGCGCACGCCTCGGCGGGTGCGAAATTGCCGATTGTGGAGCCGGGGAAAAAACCGAGACGCCGCGTGCCGCCGATGCGCCGGGGCAGCTCGAAGGTCTGGGTATAGTCGGCGCAAACCGGTATGACGGGAACATCCGGATAGTCTCTGGCCAGCGCCCGCGTCGCGGCAATCATGTGCTCGCGCGAAATGTCCACCGGAACGTAAGCGGCTGGCCGCTCCATGACGTCGAGCAAGTACCTGACCTTGACGCTGGAACCGCTGCCGAATTCGACGACGCTCCTCCCCGGACCGGCCGCGGCGGCGATGTTGCGGGCCTTCGCCTGCAACAGCGCGATCTCGGTGCGCGTCAGATAGTACTCGTCGAGATCACAGATCAGATCAAACAAAGCGGAGCCGCGCCGATCGTAGAAATATTTGCACGGCAGCGTTTTGGTCTCGCCGCCGAGGCCTTCGATCACCGCAGCGCGAAAGACCTCCTGCGAATCATGCCGTTCGTCCCGAAGACCCTCGAGCGCGCCAGATTCGATTGCCGCAAGGTTGGTCACGCCGCGTCTTCCGCGAGCCTCAGTCCGCTGAACTGCCAGCGTTGATGGGGATAGAAGAAATTTCGGTAGCTCGCCCGCGTGTGATGATCGGGTGTGACACAAGACCCACCGCGCAGAACGACTTGGCCGCTCATGAACTTGCCGTTGTATTCGCCGACCGCGCCCACGGCGGGCCGGTAGCCCGGATAGGGCGTGAAGGCGGAGCCGGTAAGCTCCCAGACATCGCCGAAAAGCTGTTGAAGCGGCGCCTCGGCCTCATCGGCGGGGGCGGGTCTCAAGCGGCCGCTTCCCATCCAGTTGCCACGCACCGGACAGTCCGCGGCCGCGATCTCCCATTCTTGCTCGGTCGGCAGGCGCTTGCCTGCCCAACTCGCATAAGCGTCTGCCTCGTAGTGGCTGACGTGGCAGACGGGGGCGGCCATCTCAACCGGTTGCATGCCGCGGAGCGTCATGGACCACCACTCGCCGTCCCGCCTTTCCCAGTAAAGCGGCGCCTGCCACTCTTCGCTCCGCACGTTGGCCCAGCCATCCGAAAACCAGAATTCGGCGCGCCGATAACCGTCATCGTCCATGAATGCGAGCCATTCGGCGTTGGTCACCGGTCGTGAGGCGATGCGATAGGGCCTGATCAGCACCTCGTGGCGCGGTCCCTCATGGTCGAAGGCGAAGCCCGCGCAGTCATGACCGATCTCGTAGATGCCGCCTGACACGTCGTGCCAGGAGAACGGTGATGCGGTCCGCCTCTCGGTTGGCACACCTCGTTTGAAGGCGGGTCTTACGGGATTGCAGGAAAACAGGTGCAGGATATCGGTCAGGATCAGTTCTTGATGCTGCTCCTCGTGGTGAAGGCCCAGATTGAGGAGCGGTCCGAGCCGCGCCCACGTGCCCTCGTCCATGCTCCGCAGATATCCGAGAACTGCCGTATCGACGTGGGCTCTATAGGCCAGAATCTGGTCGATCGTCGGGCGCGTGAGCATGCCGCGCTGCGGCCTTGGATGACGCGCGCCGACCGCCTCGTAATAGGAATTGAAAAGGTAGCCATAATGCGGATCGAAGAGCGCGTAGGTAGGCTCGTTCGGCGCGAGGAGAAAGGTCTCGAAGAACCATGTGGTGTGCCCAAAATGCCATTTCATTGGACTGGCATCGGGCATCGACTGCACGACCTGATCCTCCGGCGAAACCTCACGGCCGAGCGATTCGGTGACCTGCCGAACCTGCCGGTAGCGCTCGATGCAGCTGTCGCGACCATCCGCCATCATCGGTGTAGCGGTCGGCGCGAGGCGCGAAGCCATGTGTCCGCTCCGGGCAATTGTCATGGTGAGAAGAGTAACCATTTTGTGGCGGAAAATCAATCCGCGCACGTTATCGTTGCGGTTACACTCCAAACGCTGTGAATCAACCACATTCTTGACCATGGTGGGAGTTGGGACGAGGTGGGACGTTGGGGAGTCGAGCCTCGGCGGTCTGGTTCGCGTGGCGCCCGATCAGGTGCGGCGTCAGTCAGCTTGCCGATGATGAGCCCCGTCTTGCGCAGCCCGGCCTTGCGGATTTCCCGCAATGTAGCGAAAACCGGGTCGCCCTCCTTGCGGTGATTAAGTCGTCACCGGCTTATGAGGGCCGTCGGCAGACGGAAGCCTGACGGGTCTGGCTGAACGGACTCAGCGGTCCCGGAAATCGGACAGGTCGAGCCCGAAAGCGTCGCCCCGTTCAGCAAATCCAGCGATACAAAATGGCCTGTAAATGTTCCGTCAGCCCGTGACGGGCGCACCCTCGCCATCATGAATCCCGTCGTGATGAATGCCGACAAGGGGGCTGGTAACACGGAACGCCACGCGCTATCGTCGAGCGCATGGCGGTACGCGACGAGGATTTTGGATCAGGCCTGACGCTGGTTGAGGGCGACGACGGGATTTGGTCGTCTCCCGAGGCAGCACCGGCGTGCGCGCCGCGAGACTGGCATTCGGAATGCGAGCGGGAGCATGCCCGCGCGGAGCGGGAACGGGCGCGTGCGGTCGCGGCCGAAGCACGCTGTGAAGAGCTGCGCTGGGCAGAGGTCGAGTCCCGTGCCCGGACGGGTTCCCTGAAGTGGCAGCTCGACAGGAGCCGGAGCAAGCTGAAGGCGGCGGTCGCGGAGACGCAGGAAGTCCGCCGCACGGCGAAGGACGCACTTTCCCTGCAGGCGGAAGTGACGCGCCTGGAGAAGCTGCTTTCCGAAGCCAGAATCGAGCCGGCCAAGCGCAGGCCTGGACCCTGCTGACGAAAGTGGAGACGTCCTGCGATAGGATTTTGATCGCGGGAGGTGCAAATGTCGAAGCAGAATGGGAACAAGGGCCGGCGGTTTGATCGGGCCTTCAAGGAAGAAGCCGTCCGTCTTTTACAGACGAGCGGGCGCAGGCAGTGTTAGCGGCGGTTCCAAGGTGCGCTTATTTGGTGCTCTTTTGGAGCGGGCGGCTGCAGGCAGGCTGAGAGAGATGTTTTTGTGCTTGGCCGGTTCTGTTCCCCGGATCTCTGGATTGGGGTTTTGCCGTGGATCGGATTCAGGCTCCGGCTGAGCGGCCCTGCGGCGATCGGGGGGCGGCTGGCGCTATTCAGTCGAGCGGCCGGTCATCGGTTCCGAGCGGTTCGCCGGCGCGGTCTCGGATGAGCATGTCATTCCAGTCCTGGCCGTCGAGGGCGGGGCGCACGCGGACGACCCTGTTGTCCTTTCGGAACAGCCGTTCGGCGGCGTAATCGCCGTGTGGGGTGGAGTCGTAGGCGCAGAAGATCCGGCGGGGGTTCCAGGCCTCGATCCAGATTGGGAGCGTTGTCGTGACGGCGCCGGTGGAGACCACGGCACATCCGTTGCGCTTGGCCGGCATGAGTGTTGATCGGCGTGGAATATTGACCCCCTTGGTGGGGTAATCGGCGTCCAAAATTGACCCCCCTGGTTTTGTGATTTTCAACACACCTCGTTGTTTGGACAGACGAGGTGGGGGAGATGCTGGTAGTGGAAACGATCGCACGGATCCGTCGGGATCATCTGGTGAGGGGCGTTCCGATCAAGAAGATCGCCCGGGATTTGAGGGTTTCGAAGAACACGGTGCGCAAGGTGGTGCGGGGCGATGAGACCTCGTACAGCTACGCGCGCAAGATCCAGCCGATGCCGAAGCTTGGACCGTGGGTGGATGAGCTCGAGCGCCAGCTGGAGGCCAACGAGAAGAAGCCGCGCCGGGATCGGCTGTCTCTGCCGCGGATTCATGAAGACCTTGCGGCTCTGGGCTATGGCGGCGGCTACGACGCAGTGCGCCGCCACGCCAGGACCTGGCGTCGGCGGTGGCGGCTGTTGTCGCCGTCGCAGGGTTTTGTGCCGCTGAGCTTCGATCCCGGCGAGGCCTACCAGTTCGACTGGAGCTCACGAGTGTAGCGCACCCGGTTCCTTGGACACAAGTTTGTCTCACGCGGCGGGCCTGATTGAGATCGCGGCGTGCCACGCCTGACGAGCTTGAGCGGGGCTCAGGTAGCCGTTCTTTTCGACGATCCACTGGGCATTGTAGAGTTCGACGAAGTCGCGGACGGCGTCCCGCAGCTCCGCGATGTTGCGGTAGATGCGACCATGGATGATCTGTTCCTTCAGCGTGCGATTGAACCGCTCGGCGACGCCGTTGGTCTGGGGCTCGGCGACGAAGGCGTAGGACGGCTGGATGCCCCAGAACTTGATCTGGTTGGTGAAGTGGTCCGACAGATACTGGGAGCCGTGATCCATCCGCAAGGCCAGCCCCCGAGCCGCGCCGGCCGCGGTCGAGCCATACAGCCCGGCAAGCCCCATGGAGATCGGCTGCAGGGCGGCGAAGCGGTCGCCGCGCTTGCAGACATGCCAGCCGACACACTCGGCGTTCCAATGCTCGACGGCGGTGAAGATCCAGCCCCAGCCGTCGTCCACCGTGAACACCCGAACGCCATCGGTGCCCCACATGAGGTTCGGGGCATGAGTGATGATCTCACCGTCATGGGGATTGCCGCCACGGCGGCGGCAGCGATGGGGCGAGAGCAGATTGTTCTCGCGCATCAGGCGGAGCACCCGCTTGCGGGCAACCCGGATGTCGCGACAGACCCGAAGCCGAGCCCAGACCTTGCGGTAGCCCTCGCCCTCCCAGGGCGATGCCTCCAGGTCGGCTTCGATCGCCACCAGCAGCGCCTGGTCCGAGATCGCGGGCTTCGGTCCCCGACGCTTTGCCGGCGGCTGCTCGGCGTGCTGGCCGGAGGTCATGGCGTAGAACGAGGAGCGGGCCATGCCCCAGGCGGCGCAGACCCGCCGCAGGCCGTAGGCCAGACCCGTGCCGGGCGAGGTGGCGGCACTCATCGCCGCGACCTCCGCCGCCCCAAAGGGCCGAAGGTCTCCGTCTTGGCCTCCAGCAGTTCCACCTGCATGGTCAACTCTCCGATCCGCTTCATGGCGCTATCCAGTTCCGCCTGCACCGGATCGCCCTTGCGTTGCTTGAGCGAGGCGTCGATCCCGCCGATCGCTTTCTCACGCCACTGCTCGAGCCGGAAGATCTCTACGCCCAACTGGCGCGACAGAAGTTGCACCGGCTCGTCACGCAAAAGCCGCGGAACGACCTCACGCTTGCGCGCCACCGTCCATCGCTGGCCAAGTCCCAGCGGGCCTGCCGGCAAAGCCTGGCCTGGGGAAAACGTGGACGAGCCAAGCTCGCCCGCATTTACCACAGGCCCATCAACAGCAACTTTCTTCTCAAAATTATCGGCCATGTTCCGGTCCTCCTTGGACACTTCGATTAAGCCAATTCTGTGTCCAAGGAAATCGGGTCCGACTCAACTGGAGCTCACGAGTACGCGCGCCTGTCGGGTGTGACGACCAAGGTGAAGGCGGCGCACATGCGGCTCTGCTACAGCCGCATGCAGCTGGTTCAGATCTTCCCGCGCGAGAGCCAGGAGATGGTGTTCGAGGCGCACGAACGGGCCTTCCACTTCTTCGGCGGGGTCTGCCGACGGGGCATCCACGACAACATGAAGACGGCGGTGAGCATGGTCTTCGTCGGCAAGGAGTGAGTCGGACCCGATTTCCTTGGACACAGAATTGGCTTAATCGAAGTGTCCAAGGAGGACCGGAACATGGCCGATAATTTTGAGAAGAAAGTTGCTGTTGATGGGCCTGTGGTAAATGCGGGCGAGCTTGGCTCGTCCACGTTTTCCCCAGGCCAGGCTTTGCCGGCAGGCCCGCTGGGACTTGGCCAGCGATGGACGGTGGCGCGCAAGCGTGAGGTCGTTCCGCGGCTTTTGCGTGACGAGCCGGTGCAACTTCTGTCGCGCCAGTTGGGCGTAGAGATCTTCCGGCTCGAGCAGTGGCGTGAGAAAGCGATCGGCGGGATCGACGCCTCGCTCAAGCAACGCAAGGGCGATCCGGTGCAGGCGGAACTGGATAGCGCCATGAAGCGGATCGGAGAGTTGACCATGCAGGTGGAACTGCTGGAGGCCAAGACGGAGACCTTCGGCCCTTTGGGGCGGCGGAGGTCGCGGCGATGAGTGCCGCCACCTCGCCCGGCACGGGTCTGGCCTACGGCCTGCGGCGGGTCTGCGCCGCCTGGGGCATGGCCCGCTCCTCGTTCTACGCCATGACCTCCGGCCAGCACGCCGAGCAGCCGCCGGCAAAGCGTCGGGGACCGAAGCCCGCGATCTCGGACCAGGCGCTGCTGGTGGCGATCGAAGCCGACCTGGAGGCATCGCCCTGGGAGGGCGAGGGCTACCGCAAGGTCTGGGCTCGGCTTCGGGTCTGTCGCGACATCCGGGTTGCCCGCAAGCGGGTGCTCCGCCTGATGCGCGAGAACAATCTGCTCTCGCCCCATCGCTGCCGCCGCCGTGGCGGCAATCCCCATGACGGTGAGATCATCACTCATGCCCCGAACCTCATGTGGGGCACCGATGGCGTTCGGGTGTTCACGGTGGACGACGGCTGGGGCTGGATCTTCACCGCCGTCGAGCATTGGAACGCCGAGTGTGTCGGCTGGCATGTCTGCAAGCGCGGCGACCGCTTCGCCGCCCTGCAGCCGATCTCCATGGGGCTTGCCGGGCTGTATGGCTCGACCGCGGCCGGCGCGGCTCGGGGGCTGGCCTTGCGGATGGATCACGGCTCCCAGTATCTGTCGGACCACTTCACCAACCAGATCAAGTTCTGGGGCATCCAGCCGTCCTACGCCTTCGTCGCCGAGCCCCAGACCAACGGCGTCGCCGAGCGGTTCAATCGCACGCTGAAGGAACAGATCATCCATGGTCGCATCTACCGCAACATCGCGGAGCTGCGGGACGCCGTCCGCGACTTCGTCGAACTCTACAATGCCCAGTGGATCGTCGAAAAGAACGGCTACCTGAGCCCCGCTCAAGCTCGTCAGGCGTGGCACGCCGCGATCTCAATCAGGCCCGCCGCGTGAGACAAACTTGTGTCCAAGGAACCGGGTGCGCTACATCGTCGGCAAGGAGCGCGCCTACAACCGGCGCTTTCTGGAGCTGTGCTCCCACCATCTGGTGGAGCCTGTGGCGTGCACGCCCGGGGCTGGCTGGGAGAAGGGGCAGGTCGAGAGGCAGGTGGGTGACGTCCGCGGCCGCCTGTTCGTGCCCATCCCGCGGGGCCGCTCCTACGTCGAGATCAACGAGTGGCTGATGGATCGGTGTATCGAGGACGCCAAGAAGCGGCCGCATCCGACGATCGAGAGCAAGACGGTGTGGCAGGTGTTCGAGGAGGAGCGGCCCTTCTTGATGGCCTATCGCGGCCCCTTCGACGGCTTCCACGCCACCGAGGTGGCGGTGTCCAAGACCTGTCTGGTGCGCTTCGACAACAACCACTACAGCGTCGCCGCCCGTGCCGTCGGGCGGCCGGTCGACGTGCGGGCCTACGCCGATCGGATCGTCATCCGCCAGGACGGCGAGACCGTCGCCGAGCATCCCCGGAGCTTCGGGCGCGGCGAGATCGCCTACGATCCGTGGCACTACGTGCCGATCCTGACGCGGAAGCCCGGCGCACCGCGCAATGGTGCGCCCTTCAAGGGCTGGCAGTTGCCCAACGCGCTCGGCCGCATACGGGCCCGGCTGACGGGTTGCGACGACGGTGACAGGCAGTTCGTGAGGATCCTCGCGGCGGTTCAGGAGGACGGGCTGGAGGCGGTCGAGGCGGCCTGTGCCGAGGCGCTCGACTGCGGCGCCCGCAGCGCCGACGTCGTGCTCAACATCCTCGCCCGGCAGTGCCAGCCGGCACCGCCGGCGACCATCCCGACGCCCGAGGGCCTGCGGCTTCGCCACCGGCCGGTGGCCGACTGTCAGCGCCATGATCGCCTGAGGGAGGCCGGTCATGGAGCGTCATGAGGTGCTGGCGATGATGACGGCGTTGAAGCTCGCGGGCATGCGCGCCGCCGACGACGACATCCTTGCCACATGGACGCCGAGGGGGGGGGCTCAAGCGTCGTCATCCGGTGCAGCAGATCATCGGTACGCTGCCGCAGGTCGAGATCGCCGACAAGACGGCGCGCTCGATCAAGTACCAGATGGCGTCCGCCAGGTTGCCAACGGCCAAGGAGCTGGCCGACTTCGACTTCGCCGCCTCGCCAGTCAACGAGCCCCTGATCCAGGAGCTCGCCGGCGGCGGCTTCCTGGAGGGCAAGCGCAACATCGTGCTGGTCGGCGGCACCGGCACCGGCAAGACCCATCTCGCCGTCGCCATCGCGCGCTCCTGCATCCGCAAGGGCGCCCGGGGCCGCTGCTACAACGTCGTCGACCTGGTCAACCACCTCGAGGCCGAGCTCCGCGCCGGACGCCAGGGCCGCACCGCGGACCAGCTCGTACGCCGCGACTTCGTCATCCTCGACGAACTTGGCTATCTGCCCTTCGCCCAGGCCGGCGGGCAGCTGCTCTTCCACCTCATGAGCCGGCTCTACGAGCGCACCTCTATCGTCATCACCACCAACCTCGCCTTCGGCGAATGGACATCCGTCTTCGGCGACCCCAAGATGACCACCGCGCTGCTCGACCGTCTCACCCATCATTGCGAGATCATCGAGACCGGCAACGAGAGCTGGCGCTTCAAGAACCGCTCCTGAGCCGCCGCCGGCCGTGCCCGCGGCCCGGTTGCCCCGGTGGGTCAACAGGTACCCCCCGCGCGGCTTCGCTCCGCGTAGCGCAGGGCGCTACACGAAGCCGCGCGGGGGGGTACCGGTTGACTACCGGGACAACCTCCGCCGTGCCGCTCAGGGGGGTCAATTTTGCACGCCGATCGGGGGTCAATATTGAAAGCCGTTTGACAGATCGATCGCAATCTTGGACAAAGTCTCGCGCTTGGCGCCGCATTCTGCGCAATGCACGAGATATCGAAGTCGATCGTCAGCGAGTGGAGCGGTGTGATATTGCTCGATTGCAGCAGGCCGTGTGAACAGTTCTTCGAACATGATCGAATCTCCTCGTTGATGGAGAAGCGATCATGCCTACTGGTGTTGTGTGAACAATTATGTTTCGGAGATTCAGGCTAAGTCTCTGTCACAACGCAGAAATCTGGATCACCGCAACATACCTGCCACCGCAACATAAGACCTCGACGATGCCGAGCGGTTGTGCAACAAGCTGAACGCCCGCCTCGGTCTCACGAAAGAGGAGTGGACCGCGCTCGCGGCCAAGTCCATGCGCGCCGAGGTGCCAGAACCCGGCGACCCCACCACGCACTGAGCCTCCGCGTATGCTGCGCAGCCGGCCCGGCGACCGCCGACCGCCATGCGCCGGCAAGCCGACCCCGCATCGACGGCCATTCAACCTTCGAGAGCCTCCCGTGGGTGCGTCGACAGGGACCGCCTTGCCGGGATATGGTGAAACCCCTATAGTCCGGAACGAACAGTGCCATGTTGAAGCCAGTCCAATGGGTCGGTTCGAGCAAGGCGGATCTGAAGCGGTTTCCCGATCCCGTTCAGGACCGCATGGGCTTTGCGATCTACCAGGCCCAGGCCGGTCTCCGGCACCGCGACGCCAGACCGCTCAAGGGCTTCGGCTCCGCTGTCCTGGAGGTGGTGGCGCGTTACGACGGCGACACCTTCAGGGCCGTGTACACGGTTCGGTTCGAAACGGCGGTCTATGTCCTTCATGCCTTCCAGAAAAAGGCCAAACGGGGCGCCGCCACCCCGAAACCGGAACTCGACATGGTCCGGCGCCGGCTGAGGGTGGCCGAGCAACATGACCGGGACACGCATGGCGGAGGGTAGAACCATGACCACATCCGACTCGACCGTCGAACGCGGCAGCGGCAACGTCTTCGCGGACCTCGGCCATCCCGAGGCCGATGCCCATCTGCTCAAGGCGGACCTCGTCACCCGCATCGACACTATCATCCGCCAGCGCGGCATCACCCAGACCGAGGCGGCACGCCTGCTCGGCCTCACCCAGCCCGACGTGTCGCGGCTGCTCAGGGGCGACTTCCGCGAGTATTCCCTGGAACGCCTGTTCCGCCTGCTCACCGCCCTCGGCCGCGATATCGACATCGTCATCCGCCAGCCACGCTCGGCCTCCGGCGGGAAGCTGCGCATCGCGGCAAGCGAGATCGGCTGACGCCACCCTCGCGTCGCCCCTCGCGGCGGGTCTGCTGCGCAGCCGGCCCGCCCTCCGCCGCTCCGGTTGACCGCCATACCCGATATTCGCTACCCCTCCAGAACGCATCGTGCCGCGTTCGCGAACCGATTGCGCGACACTCTGCATCATGACCCCATTCTTCCGATGGAGGAGTACGCGAGTGCCCAGATCCGCATCCCCTGACGACCACGAACTCCTGACAGTGTCCGACGCGATCCATCGTGGGATGTCCATGCGCGAGATCGCGGGCCTGCTCTAACGGCGACGAGGCCGTGGACGCGCAGTGGTATAGCGATAGTTTGCTGCGTGACCGGACCCGCCGGCGTGTCCACAAGGCGCTCAGGCTCATGCACGAAAACTCCCGCGGCACCCCGACCGCGCCATAAACCGCACCGCCGGCACACGCCGCGGCTTCGCGACAGCGCCGCCCTGCCTCCCCCCAATCCGAAGCCCCCGTCTCCCCCCGCGCTAACCCATCGCTCGGGCACCGTGCTGCGCAGCCGGCCCGGCGTCGGCTGCGTTCACCCCCGCCGCACCAGCCAGAATGCCGCGATACAGAGGAGAACTGGAATGGACGCCTCCAACCCTGATGTTGGCGGCAAAGCGTTGACAGGAAGCTATCCCAAATTTAATCGGAACCCGCCACATCCCGGAGGCAGGTTCTCGTTTCGGAGGCCTTACCCCGCGCCTCCCGTTTGGCCGTTTGCTGAATACGGAATAACAGTAGACAGCGGCGGGTACGAAGCTATGTCCGCCAGCCGGTCTCCCTAATCGGCGGCAAAGCAGTACAACAGTCCAGCCCCGCCGGTGCTGACGAGATTTTCCTGGCTGCAGCCGCCACATTAGCCACTTTGCTTTCGGGTCCCGGCCATTAGCCGTTCGATCGGCGTTATTCAACGCGCTCGACCAGTCGAAAGCTTTTCCGCCGGTGCGGAAATGAGGATGAATTACTACAAAGGATATAGCCGCAAAGTGATCTGACATTCTCTGGTTCTTCGACGGCTTGGATGCAGGCATCGCAACACGCCTGTACCAGCACGCCCGCCAGTCAAGACGCCCATCCCTTCCGACACTAGAAACCCATGCCGCAGCCCACCGCGACGACACTCTTCGTCGCGGTTTCCCTTTGCGAGCAGCGCGCCGCAAAGAGTCGGAGCATGGTCGGCGGAACCTGTCAACGACTTTGAGACACCGACGGTTTCTATTTACTGACTCGTTTCTCCTGTTGTGGAAGTGGCGGGTGGGTTGATCCAGACGGCTTCGGGAAGCGGGGCGGGTTTCGGGGTGCCGTGGACGAAGCGTTCGGGGTGAAGTGCCCAGGCGGCTTGCAGGGTACGTCCGCGCTTAGCCAGCACATCCGGTGCTCGGTGATGATGGACATCATCGGGGGTGAGCATCGCGATCCCGGCATGGCGGTGCTCGGTGTTGTACCAGGGGAAGAACGACCGGCAGAAGGCGATGGCGGCGGTAATGTCTTCGAAGCGGCCAGGGAAGCCGGGGTGATACTTCAGGGTCTTGAACTGCGCCTCGGAGAAGGGGTTGTCGTCGCTGACCTGGGGGCGGCTCAGAGAGCGGGTGACCCCGAGGTCGGCGAGGAGTTGGGCGGTGCACTTGCTGGTCATCGGCGCGCCGCGGTCCGAATGCAGGGTGAGCACCTGGAGCTCGATGCCTTGCTTGAGACAGGTTTCCTCGATCAGCGTCGCGGCGAGCGCGGCGTTCTCCCGATCGGCAACCATCCAGCCCACGACGTGGCGGCTGAAGATGTCGAGCAAGACATAGAGGTAGAAGGACGTCCAGCGTTTGGGCCCCCGGAGCCGGGTGATGTCCCAGGACCAGGTCTGGTTGGGGCCCGTGGCCACCAGCTCGGGCTTGGTGTAGCAGGGATGACTGCGCTGATTGCGCCGCTCTCGCACCGGCTGGTTCGCGGCCAGGATCCGGTACATTGTGCGCTCGGCGCACAGATACCGGCCTTCATCGAGCAGCGTCGCGACGACCTCGGCCGGTGACCGGTCGACGAAGCGCGGGCTGGCGAGCACGTCGAGGACGTGCGCGCGTTCGGACGCACGCAGGGCCCGGGCGGGCGTGGGACGGGGCTGCTGATGCCCGGGAGCGGGCCTCTGACGACGGTGGAAGGAAGCCCGTGGCACCCCCAGCGCTCGGCACGCCGGCGCCACGCCGACCTGCGATGCGAGCGGCTGGACGGCCATCAGCAGTCCTTCCCGTGTTCGAGGCTGAATCCCAGCAGCCCGGCAACTTTTCCCTGGACGTCCAGGATCGTATGGGCGGTGTGCAGCTCCTTCTCCAGCCGAGCCACTTTCGCCTCGAGCTCGTGCACCTTCGCGCTGAGGGGGTTGCGCTCGGCGGGCTTCCGACCGCGTTTGCTCGGGGTCAGGCCTTGAAGCGACCCCTCACGCCGCGCCCCGCGCCATTCCGTCAGATGGGAGCTGTACAGACCCTCGCGGCGAAGCAGCCGGCCCACCTCGCCGGGCTGCGTGCAGCTCTCTGCCTCCTCCAGAATCCGCAGTCGATACTGCGCGGTGAACTTGCGCCTCTTCGGCTTGGCCACGACCTCCGGGTCCGGCGTTGGCCGCGCGTGGCTGGCTCCGGCCCCGGGGGCCTCGTCGCGACGCTCCTCGACCCCCAGGGCCGGAGCGTCCATCTCTTGCAATGTCATCGATTCTCTCTCTGCGGTCATCGGTTTTCACCTCCACCGCCCTACAGTAATTCCAAGGGGGGCCGGTGTCTCAGTGATGTTGGCAGAGAGGGGAGCCTGCCGATCTCCCGGCCCCAATGGTGCGCGCCACCGCACGCCTCCATCGCCACCGTGCAGCGTGGCTGCGCAGCCACAAAGTCCAACAGCTTCGCCCGGCTCAGCTTCTTACGGAACGCAACCGACCCGTCCGCCCGCGCACCGTGCACCCGAAAGCTGTTCTTCGCCAGATCGATCCCGATCATGTTAACCTGTTCCATGGACGCCCCCTTCCTCGCTTGGCGTTAACAACACCGCCAACCTGGCACATAGCGATGCCGTCGGGAGGGGCGTCCACCCCATCGGTTACCGCTTCAGAGTATCGGCGCCATTGCGGTGGCGAGGGACAATTCGATGTCCCGCACCGCTTTCGAGACCTCCCGGCCGATCAGGTCCATCTTGCGGACCTGAGCGATGCGTTGGGCGGCGCCCGCCAACTCCGGTCCAGAAAGAATGCCGCCGAATATACCGCAAGCATCGGCAAGGGAGATGATGACGATATCGCGCGGATCCGGAATTTCATCGCTGAACAGGACCCCCATGATCCGCAGCTTCACTTCCCGGACGGTCTTGTTGTCGATGATCGGGTAGCGCCGCTCGTGGAACACCCACATGAAGCGGTCATCCTCCCGTCGCAGAATGCCGCGCTCGACGAGACGGGCGAGGGAGCGTTCCTGGATATCACCGGCATAGGCGACCGTTTGGTTGACCCAGTGGCCGGGGTCGTGTGTCTCCACGGATTGCGCGATGCGGGCAAGCGTCGGATCGAGCAGATCATCTTCAAGCGGTGCCGGGTCGATCATGAAGAGCCGTTCCGGGTCGGTGTCAATTCGGCCCTCTAGAGCCAAATCCATCAGAACCGAGCCGCCAAGCGCGTACTCCAGGGACACCGACCGTGCATCAACGAAACGCCCGCTCTTGTCATCGAGCAGAAGCAGCATGATCTCTTCAGCGAATCTCAGCATGCGCACAGCCTCCCGATCCAGCGGCGTAAACGAAAATTACGATCCGGCACCATTGATACCGCATGATGGCAACCAGCACGACCTTAAACGTGAGTCGGACCCGATTTCCTTGGACACAGAATTGGCTTAATCGAAGTGTCCAAGGAGGACCGGAACATGGCCGATAATTTTGAGAAGAAAGTTGCTGTTGATGGGCCTGTGGTAAATGCGGGCGAGCTTGGCTCGTCCACGTTTTCCCCAGGCCAGGCTTTGCCGGCAGGCCCGCTGGGACTTGGCCAGCGATGGACGGTGGCGCGCAAGCGTGAGGTCGTTCCGCGGCTTTTGCGTGACGAGCCGGTGCAACTTCTGTCGCGCCAGTTGGGCGTAGAGATCTTCCGGCTCGAGCAGTGGCGTGAGAAAGCGATCGGCGGGATCGACGCCTCGCTCAAGCAACGCAAGGGCGATCCGGTGCAGGCGGAACTGGATAGCGCCATGAAGCGGATCGGAGAGTTGACCATGCAGGTGGAACTGCTGGAGGCCAAGACGGAGACCTTCGGCCCTTTGGGGCGGCGGAGGTCGCGGCGATGAGTGCCGCCACCTCGCCCGGCACGGGTCTGGCCTACGGCCTGCGGCGGGTCTGCGCCGCCTGGGGCATGGCCCGCTCCTCGTTCTACGCCATGACCTCCGGCCAGCACGCCGAGCAGCCGCCGGCAAAGCGTCGGGGACCGAAGCCCGCGATCTCGGACCAGGCGCTGCTGGTGGCGATCGAAGCCGACCTGGAGGCATCGCCCTGGGAGGGCGAGGGCTACCGCAAGGTCTGGGCTCGGCTTCGGGTCTGTCGCGACATCCGGGTTGCCCGCAAGCGGGTGCTCCGCCTGATGCGCGAGAACAATCTGCTCTCGCCCCATCGCTGCCGCCGCCGTGGCGGCAATCCCCATGACGGTGAGATCATCACTCATGCCCCGAACCTCATGTGGGGCACCGATGGCGTTCGGGTGTTCACGGTGGACGACGGCTGGGGCTGGATCTTCACCGCCGTCGAGCATTGGAACGCCGAGTGTGTCGGCTGGCATGTCTGCAAGCGCGGCGACCGCTTCGCCGCCCTGCAGCCGATCTCCATGGGGCTTGCCGGGCTGTATGGCTCGACCGCGGCCGGCGCGGCTCGGGGGCTGGCCTTGCGGATGGATCACGGCTCCCAGTATCTGTCGGACCACTTCACCAACCAGATCAAGTTCTGGGGCATCCAGCCGTCCTACGCCTTCGTCGCCGAGCCCCAGACCAACGGCGTCGCCGAGCGGTTCAATCGCACGCTGAAGGAACAGATCATCCATGGTCGCATCTACCGCAACATCGCGGAGCTGCGGGACGCCGTCCGCGACTTCGTCGAACTCTACAATGCCCAGTGGATCGTCGAAAAGAACGGCTACCTGAGCCCCGCTCAAGCTCGTCAGGCGTGGCACGCCGCGATCTCAATCAGGCCCGCCGCGTGAGACAAACTTGTGTCCAAGGAACCGGGTGCGCTACACACGACCTTAAACGAGGGGATGCCGAAGGCTTTAGAGTGATGATCCCGATTCCCTGGCCGAAACCTCAGTCACCCGTTGGCTCGAACCCCCTTCCTTTGTCGAGGAGACGCTCTCACTGGGTAAGGATACGGAGAGCCTCATCCATCGCCAGGTAGCCTATGCGACGGCCGACGGCTGCGCGACAGCGGGTTGTAAGCGACGCCGCTCTGCCAGCGTTCCCGCGCGAGCACCGCACCCACGACGATGGACCGTATCGCCTGCTGCATCGAGAACTGGACCCATCCAGGAAAAGTGGAGGCGCCCTACACCGTTTGCATTGCTTCTGCCTCGAATTTGACGGGGCTTGTGAAGTCCAGCGTCGAGTGCCGACGGACTGGATTATTGAACCGCGCCGGGTTTGGCGGAGGCTCCAACTCTTGAGAAAGTGGAGCCATTATGAGCAACATAAGGAACAGGTTTTCTTCCGAGGTTCGCGCCCGCGCGGTGCGGATGGTTGTGGATCACGAGGGCGAACACGCCTCGCGTTGGGCGGCTGTTTCCTCGATGGCTGGGAAGATCGGCTGCACGGCGCAGACGCTCAATGAGTGGGTGAAGAGGTTCGAGCGCGACAGCGGCGTGCGCGCCGGCGTCTCCAGCGAGGTCGCCGAGCGGTTGAAAGCCCTGGAGCGGGAGAACCGCGACCTCCGGCAGGTCAACGAGATCCCGCGCAAGGCGAGCGCCTATTTTGCCCAGGCGGAGCTCGACCGCCGGTTCAAGCCATGATCGCGTTCATCGACGATCATCGCGAGGCGCACGGGGTCGAGCCGATCTGCAAGGTGCCGCCGATCGCCCCGTCGACCTACCACGACCATGTGGCCAGGCGGCGCGATCCGGCCAGGCTGTCGGCACGGGCGAAGCGGGATATGGCTCTCAAGGTCGAGGTCCGACGCGTCTTCGAAGAGAACTTCCGTGTCTACGGCGTGCGCAAGGCGTGGCGGCAATTGCAGCGGGAAGGCTTCGATGTCGCTCGCTGCACTGTTGAGCGGCTGATGCGGGAGATGGGCTTGCAAGGGGTGATCCGCGGCAAGCCGATCCGCACGACAGTCAGCGACAAGGCCGCGCCTTGCCCGCTCGACAAGGTCAATCGCCAGTTCCACGCTCCGGCACCGAATAGGCTGTGGGTCTCGGACTTTACCTACGTGGCCACTTGGGCCGGCTTCGTCCATGTCGCCTTTGTCATCGACGCCTATGCCCGCCGCATCGTCGGCTGGCGGGTGAGCCGGACAGCCCATGCCGGCTTTGTTCTCGATGCCCTGGAACAAGCACTTCATGCGCGGCGACCCGTCCATCGCGGTGGGCTGATCCATCACAGCGATAGAGGCAGCCAAGGCGAGTTCAATCGGTCGTCGCAACACTCTGGCATAGGAGGTTGCTATGACGGTACGCAGACGGCGGTCGGATTGGTCTGGACGGAGCAAGTTGCATTCGCCAGGTCGACCGGACTCGGCACGGCGTGAAGAGCTTGTTCGGTTCTGGGCAGCGATTGCGACGGGGCGTTCGAGCGAGGACGCGGCCCGAGATGCCGGTGTATCCCCTCCGGTAGGCTCGAGGTGGTTCCGGAGGTCGGGCGGCATGCCACCATCACATTTATCGCAATCGGCCAAGCCGCTGTCAGGACGTTACCTGTCTTTCGAGGAACGTGAGGAGATTGCTCTTCTGCGCGCCCAGGGAAGAGGCATACGTCATATTGCTTGCCGGCTGGAGCGAGCACCGTCGACGATCTCCCGCGAGGTGCGGCGCAACGCGGCGACCCGAAGCGGTGGCCTGGACTACCGAGCAACGACGGCGCAGTGGCATGCTGATCGATCCGCCAAAAGGCCGAAGCCAGCCAAGCTGGCAACGAATGAGGCGCTGCGGCGCTATGTGCAGGATCGGCTTGCGGGTCGGATCTCGGCACCGGATGGAACGGTGATCGAGGGGCCACGCGTCGTCTGGAACGGTCGTCGGCATGGGCCGCGGCAGCACAGGCGATGGGCCAGGGCCTGGAGTCCTGAGCAGATCGCGCACCGTCTTCGGATCGACTATCCTGGGGACGGGCCCGAGGATCAAGCGATGCGGATCAGTCATGAGGCGATCTATCAGGCGCTCTACGTACAGGGCCGCGGCGCACTCCGTCGTGAGCTGACCGCCTGCCTTCGCACGGGAAGGGCACTGCGCGTGCCTCGGGCACGTAGCCGCCGGCGGGGCAAATCCTTCGTCACGCCTGAGATCATGATCAGTGAACGATCGGCGGAAGCAGCTGATCGGGCCGTACCCGGACACTGGGAAGGTGACCTGATCATCGGCTTGGGCAGATCGGCGATCGGCACTCTGGTGGAACGCACCACGCGGTTCACAATGCTGCTGCATCTTCCCCGAATGGAAGGCCACGGCACCGTCCCGCGCGTAAAGAACGGGCCTGCGCTTGCCGGTCATGGGGCTGAAGCGGTTCGCGATGCCATCGCCCGGACGATCACGACATTGCCAGCGCAGCTTCGCCGCTCGCTGACCTGGGACCAGGGAGCAGAGATGGCCAGGCATGCGGATCTGCGGATCGCAACCGGCCTTCCCGTCTACTTCTGCGAACCGCACAGCCTTTGGCAACGCGGAACGAACGAGAAAACCAATGGACTGCTTCGACAGTACTTCCCGAAAGGAACCGATCTGAGCGCACACAGTCCGGACGTACTCGCAGTTGTTGCTGACGCGCTCAATACACGGCCCCGCAAGACCCTCGGATGGAGAACTCCCGCCGAAGCTCTGGACCAGTGCTTGCAGGCCAGTCAAACTGAACGTGTTGCGACGACCGGTTGAACCCGCCCAATATGTCTCGATCAAATATACCGAGCGCCTGGCGGAAGCGGGCATCGAACCCTCGGTGGGCAGCGTCGGCGACTCTTATGACAATGCTCTGGCCGAGACCATCAATGGTCTTTACAAAGCCGGGGTCATTCACCGGCGCGGGCCGTGGCGCTCGTTCGAGGCCGTCGAGCTCGCTACTCTGGAATGGGTCGATTGGTTCAACAACCGGCGGCTCCCGGAGCCCATCGGAAACATCCCGCCGGCCGAAGCCGAGGAACGCCACTACGCCATGCTGGAGCAGTCAGACATGGCGGCGTGACTCAAACAAAATGGCCTCCGCCAAACCCGGCGCGGTTCACGTCTCCACTTTCGTCAGCAGGGTCCACTCATCGCTGGATGACTTTCAGGGATAAGCAGGATCGGGGTTGGCCGGCCCACGCCCTGGGCGCGTCACTCGGATGCCGGCGGGGCGGGTGCGTGGTTGCCCGAGATCTCACCGAAGAAGCGGAATGGCGGGCACAAGTGGTTCCGCATCACGCCTTCGGCCTCAAGCCTCGTACTCCGGTACCCGACCGAGGCGCGCGTGAAACACCGGCTCGCCGTACTCCCCCGCATCGTGATCGCTCGTCACAGAGTAGGCATCCATCCCGGCGCAGTGGCCCGTCTCGAAGAACCTCAGCGCCCGTTCCTTCGCCACCGACGCGTTCCGCGTCGAAAGCGCCTCGACCGGAACGAGCCGACGCCTGACCGACCGGTACGGCTGCACGATGTGCCTGGTCTCAAGGGTCATGCAAAACTACGCGCCATCCACTTCGCCTCGCCGTTGTCCCCGGCCCCTACGGGCCGGGAGGCCGGTCTCCCGAAGGTATGGCAACTTGCAAACAGCCAGCCCGGTCGTCATTGCTCCCGACAGCCCGTTGTCGATACATCGGGCGGCACCGCGCTGCCGTACCCGGCTCGCAGCGGACCGCGACGTGCTCTTCCAGATACCGTGCCGCCGGCTCGGCCACCGGCGGCCCCCGCGGCAGCTCCGACCCCATGGGTGCGGGGATTGGGTTCTCGCCCGCCTCGACGCGGGTGGCGATGGTCGCAGCGCGCTGCCGTGCCTGCTCGACACGAGCGCCCGCGCCCTCCACCGCCGGCCCGACGACCCTTGCGCCGAACGTAGCACTCGCTCTCCTCTCCGGCGAATACATGCAGCGCGCCTGTCAAGGCCGCTACGACGCCAAGGCCCGCAACCTGCGCCGCTCGCTCCGCGCCGCCGCCGCGTTTGCCGACGCGGTAGAGTGGCGGAACCCTCAGGCACGGCACGCCCTCATCGAGGTATGCCCTCCTCCGCGCTCCTGCACGACATCGGGGTGTGCCATTCCGCCGGGAGCGGATCGCTGCCTGTCGGACGGAAAGGGCGGCGGCCCGGTTGCGGCATCGCGATGTTCATATTATGTTCGCCCTGACGATTGACGTGGATTGATGCCGAGCGGCCCGTCATGACCGACCAGATCGTCATCACCGAGAAGTCCAGCCAGGCGAAGGACGTCCGCGCCGCCGTCGGGTCCCGCTACGGCGCCGTCCTCCCCGCGGAAGGCCATCTGCTCGACCTGTGCGAGCCGGAGGACGCGAACCCGGCCTGGAAGCGCTGGTCGACGGAGCTGCTGAAGCCCGAGGGCCTTTACGGCACCAAGCCGGCCACGGGCGGCAACAAGGCCGCGAAGCTGAAGGCGATCCGGGCCGCTCTGCGCACCGCGAAACGCGTGTGGCTCGCCACCGACTGCGACCGCGAGGGACAGCTCATCGGGCAGGAGATCCTGGAGCATTGCGGCTACCACGGCGAGGTGATGCGGGTGATGTTCACCGCGCAGGACCCGAAGACCATTCGCGAGGCCTTCGACCGCGCCCGGCCCAACGCCGAGCATGCCCGTCTCTACGCCGCCGCCGTCGCGCGCCGTCAGGCCGACCAGATCTACAACCTGTCGCTGACCCGCACCGCGACGGTCACGCTCGGCCGTGGCGCGCAGGGCGTGATCGGGGTGGGGCGGGTGAAGACGCCGACGCTTGCGATCGCGTGCAAGCGCGAGCTGGAGATCCGCGACTTCGTTCCGGTCCCCTACTTCGAGGTCGCGGCCGCCGCCCATGCCGGGAGCGGCGCATTCCGGATGCGGCATGCGCCGAAGGACCGCATCCTGAAGCGCGAAGATGCCGAGGCGGTTGTGAAGGCGGCGCGGGACTTCGCGGGTCCGCTCGGCGTGCGGGTGGAGGACAAGCGCCAGCGCCCGCCGAGGCTTCACGACCTGCCCTCGCTGCAGAAGCTGTGCAGTGCCCGCTTCGGCTGGTCCGCTTCCAGGACCCTGGAGGTGGCGCAGGAGCTCTATGATGTCAAACGGCTTTCAATATGGCTCAATTCGTGAAACGTATGCATTTGTGATAGAATGCTCGGAACGTCAGGAGGTTGGGTCATGGACGGCAAGGGTTTCCAGGTGTGGCTTTCGGCGGCGCGCGGGCTGACGCGCGTGCAGCGGCACGAGGCGCTCGCGGTGCTGTCGGGCCGGAGCGAAGGCGAGGCATCGAAGGCCGCGATCGAGCTTGGTGTGGACGAGGCCCGGCGCTGTCCGCACTGCGCGAGCGAAGGGGCGGTTTCGCGCGGTATGGCGCGGGGTCTGCGGCGCTACCAGTGCAAGGGCTGCGGCAGGACCTTCAACGCGCTGACCGGTACGCCGCTGTCGGGCCTGCACCACAAGGAACGCTGGCTGTCGTTCGGGGCGTCGCTGGCGGAGGGGGAGACGGTGAAGGCCTCGGCGGCGCGCTGCGACGTGGCGGTGAGCACGGCGTTCCGCTGGCGTCACCGGTTTCTGGCGGCGGCGCGGAGCGATTCGGAGGTGCTCAAGGGGATCGTGGAAGCGGACGAGACCTACGTCCTGGAGAGCCGGAAGGGCGCGCGCGGGCTGGGACGCAAGGCACGGCGGCGGGGCGGCAAGGCGAAGAAGTGCGGCCTCTCGCGCGAGCAGGTGCCGGTTCTCATGGCGGCGGGGCGGAGCGGGACGACGGTGAGCGCGGTGCTGCCCAGGGTCGACGCGGCGGCGCTCACGGCTGCTCTCGACCCGGTGGTCGCGAAGGACGCCCTGCTGGTCTCCGACGGTGGCGCGAGCTATCCACCTTGCGCCGCCGCGCTCGGGGTGAGCCACGAAGCACTCAACCGCTCGATGGGGGAACGGGTTCGGGGCGATCTGCATGTGCAGACGGTGAACAGCCGCCACAGCCGGTTGAAGGACTTCCTGCGTCCCCGCCGCGGCATCGCCACCCGCTATCTGGACAACTACCTGAGCTGGTTCCACCTCGTCGGCCTCGCCCCCGGCGCCAATGACCGAGCCTGCCTCGCCGCCGCCGTAACAAGGTGACGCATACAATTCACGAATTGAGCCTTCAATATTGACCCCCGATCGGCGTGCAAAATTGACCCCCCTGAGCGGCACGGCGGAGGTTGTCCCGGTAGTCAATAGGGGGGACCCGCGCGGCTTCGTGTAGCGCCCTGCGCTACGCGGAGCGAAGCCGCGCGGGGGGTACCTGTTGACCCACCGGGGCAACCGGGCCGCAGGCACGGCCGGCGGCGGCTCAGGAGCGGTTCTTGAAGCGCCAGCTCTCGTTGCCGGTCTCGATGATCTCGCAATGATGGGTGAGACGGCCCGTTCGTGCGCCTCGAACACCATCTCCTGGCTCTCGCGCGGGAAGATCTGAACCAGCTGCATGCGGCTATAGCAGAGCCGCATGTGCGCCGCCTTCACCTTGGTCGTCACACCCGACAGGCGCGCGTACTCGTGGCTCCAGTCGAACTGGTAGGCCTCGCCGGGATCGAAGCTCAGCGGCACAAAACCCTGCGACGGCGACAACAACCGCCTTCTGGACGACCTTGTCCTCCAGCGCCGCGATCCCGAGCGGTCGTGTCCCCCCGTCCGGCTTGGGTATCTCTACCCGCCGAACCGGCGGCGCCCGGTACGCTCCCCCTCTGTGCAGGCGCCGGTGCAGGTCGAGCAGGCGCTCATCCAGACCCTCGCCGTACATGTCCCACGTAACGCCGTCGACACCGGCTGCTGCGTCCTTCTTCAATGCGAAGTAGGCCGCACCGAGCGCGTCCGGCGTAATGTGGTGGAAGAGCGCAGTGAGACGTTCCTTCGGGTTTCTCTCTGCAGCTTTCCGTATCCGGGCCGCCGCCTGTGGCACGCTTACCCGACACTGTGTTCGGCGCGTGCTTTGGCAATCCGGATTCCCCTTGGTTGAGGCCCTTTCCTCCGGCGACTCCGCAGAAGCTCGCGCTCCCTTGTTCGCCGCCCTCACAGGTCGTACGGCCTCATCCGACTTCTTCAAACCGTTCATCATAGGCTTCGGTTTTCTCCATTCCCTAGGCGGCCCCTTTACGACAACCGGGGCAGTTTGAAGACCTCCCAGGGTCCCAACAGAAGGCGTGCGAACGTGCATGGGTTCTCTGACACCGCGGGGCTCGCCGACATCTCACCAAAACGACGCCTGCGATATTGCCTTCGACCGATCTGAAAGCCTCGGCACCCCGGACCATCGCTTTTACGGTGCTCAATAGCCCTGCCCATCCATGCCGCTACCCACGCTTCGCCTGCCCCCTCACGGGAGCCAACGCACGGCTCGCGGAGAAACGTGGTTCGGTTACTCCTTCGTTCCGGGGGACTTGCACCCCCTACCTTCTGCCAGTTCGCCTGGCGCACCAGATCCGTGCGATCGTTTCCACTACCAGCATCTCCCCCACCTCGTCTGTCCAAACAACGAGGTGTGTTAAAAATCACAAAACCAGGGGGGTCAATTTTGGACGCCGATTACCCCACCAAGGGGGTCAATATTCCACGCCGATCAACAGTGTGACGAAGGCATGGCAATGTCCTTCCTATGGCAGGTAGTGCAATTGGCGGCAGTGGGCGGCGCAAAGGCGCAAATCCCCGGAAGCTCGCGTAGCGGGCGGAGCCAAGGGCTCGCATGCCCCCGCGCCGGATACCCGGCGGGAGAGTGCGGGTTTACACCGGGTTCGCAGCCGCGAGCGGCCAGCGTTCGAGGATGCGGCCGAGGTCGATGTATTCGGGCACGAACACCCGGGTCCGCCACGAGACGATCTCGGTGGCGCACCCCATGCGCTTGAGCGCCGCGAGGTCACCGTCGGCCGGCCCCTCGATTTCGACGCGCACGGCGCCCATCAGGCGCCGCCTTGCGAGGCGCCAGCCGTTGGCGAGATCGAAGGACGCGCCGCGGGTCAGGATCGCCTCGTGCATCTCGGCGGGGCTCATGACCGGTCCGCCGGCCAGTCCGAAGGCGTCGTGGAAGGCGTACGCCTGCTCGGGCGTTAGAACCCGGCCGAGCAGGCTTTCCCCGGCATCGGTCGCGAGCCGGCGCACCCGCATGTTCTCGCCCGGCAGGCGATCCCAGATGGGGAGCAGCAGGCCGGTGACCAGCCACAGGCGGGATTCGGTGTGGCTGGGCAGCCCTTCGATCTCCGCATCCCACAACGCGCGCCAGCTATCCCCGTGCGCATCCTCCCAGTTCGAGGCGGCAAGCTCCTCCGCGGCCATGGGCTCGCGGGCGGCGGGACGAACCAGGCGGACCCGGGCCTCGACCCCGCCGTCCTCGAACATCCGCGACGGCGCTGGCAGGACCACGGCGGCGCGCTTCGAGCGGGTGTTGATGACGGGCCGCCCGTCGCGCAAGGCGAGCGCATCGTCGGTCTGGAGCGGCACGAGCCGGTCGCGGCGGACGATCTCGACAAGCTCGGTGGCGGCGCCCGAGGCTTCATGAACGTGAACCGTCTCGCGCGAGGCCACGGTGAGGGAGTCGGCCCGGATGGTCTCGACGCCCTGCTCGTGGGTCCCGGCCTCGATGGCCTGCTCGATGTTGGCCTCGATGCGGGCCTCCAGCTCGGCGAACAGTTCGTTCTGTTCGGCGATGGGCAGGGCCAACAGGCGGTTGAGGAACCGGGGCATCGGCGGCAGGTCTTCCTTGAGCGAGCCCTCCCAGATCAGCTTCAGCCCGGTGGCGTCCTCGAAGCGGTCAATGGACCAGCCCGCAATGTTGCCGCGCCACAGCGCGATGTAGAACTGGCGCAGCGCCACCTTGGCGTAGGGGCTTTCCAGATTGTCGCTGGCCCGGAACAGGGTGGCGTCGCCGCCGCCCATGGCGGTCTGCGAATCGCGCTGTCCCCGGGTGATGGCGCCGAGGCTGTCGAGACGCCGGGCGATGGTGGCGATGAACCGCCGCTCCCCCTTCACATCCGTGGTGACCGGGCGGAACAAGGGGGCCGAGGCCTGGTGCGTTCGATGGGTGCGGCCCAGGCCCTGGATCGCCTGGTCGGCCCGCCAGCCCGGCTCCAGCAGATAGTGGATACGCCGCCGTGTATTGCCGCAACCGAGATCGGCGTGATAGCTGCGCCCGGTGCCGCCGGCCATGGAGAAGACGAGGATGCGTTTGTCGCCCGCCATGAAGGCGGCGGTCTCGGCGAGATTGGCCGAGGCTGGGCGGTTGCGCAGCGCCAGACGCTCGCCGGACGAATCGGCGATGCGCAAGACCCGGCGCGAGCGGCCGGTGACCTCGGCGACGGCCTCGCCGCCGAAGCGGTGCAGGATCTGGTCGAGCGCCGCCTGTACCGGCGGCAACGCCGCGAGCTTCTCGATCAGCGCATCGCGGGCAGCGACTGCTTCCTGGCACAGGACCGGGGTGCCCTCGGCGTCGGTCACGGGCCGGCGACATCAGGTTGCCCTCGTCGTCGGTGAATGGTTCCTGCAATTGCACCGGGAAGGCGTGGGCCAGATATTCCAGGCACGCCTCCCTCGGCGTCAGGTCGACGGAGATGTCGTCCCATTCCGAGACGGGGATCTCGGCGATGCGCCGGTCCAGCAAAGCCTCGCCGGTGGAGACCAGCTGGATGACGCAGGCATGGCCGGCCTCGAGATCGGCCTCGATCGCCCGGATCAGCGAGGGGCATTTCATGGCGGTCAGGAGATGGCCGAAGAAGCGCTGCTTCGCGCCCTCGAAAGCCGACAGCGCGGCGGATTTGGCGTTCTTGTTGAGAGTAGCATCGCCCTCCATGATGCCGGTGGCTTTGAGCGCGTCTTCCATATTGCGGTGGATCACCTTGAAGGCCCCGGCATAAGCGTCGTAGATGCGCCGCTGTTCGGGCGTGAGCGGATGTTCGAGCGGCTCGACCTCGACCCCGTCATAGCTGAGCGCACGGGCTTGGTAGAGCCCGAGGGCTTTCAGATCGCGGGCCACCACCTCCATCGCCGCGACCCCGCCGGCCTCCATGGCGGTGACGAAATCGGTACGCTGTTCGAAGGGCGTCTCGCCGCCCGTATCCGCGCCGCCCCACAGGCCGAGGCGGCGCGCATAGGCCAAGCCAGGCACCGTGGTGGCCCCGGTGGCGGAGACATAGAGGATACGGGCATCGGGCAAGGCGTTCTGCAGACGCAATCCGGCGCGGCCTTGCTGCGAGGGCGCCGTGTCGCCGCGCGATCCCTTGGACCCGGCGGCATTGGCCATGGCGTGGGCCTCGTCGAACACGATGACGCCGCCAAAGGCATGGCGGGAGTCTTCATCCATCCCGTCCGCGAGCCAGTCCGACGATCTGTTCGAGGCGCGAGCGCTTTCCCTGGCGGGCGGGCGAGCGCAAGGTTGCATAGGTGGCGAACAGGATCCCGGCCTCTTGAGGAATTTCGGCCCCCTGGCGGAACTTGCCCAATGGGATGAGGTCGGCTTCGCTCCCGCCGATCGCGGCCCAGTCGCGGCGCGCGTCCTCGAGCAGCTTGTCGGAGGCGGAGAGCCACAGCGCCCGGCGGCGGCCGCGCAGCCAGTGGTCGAGGATGATGGCGGCGACCTGGCGGCCCTTGCCGCAGCCGGTGCCATCGCCCAGCATCCAGCCGCGCCGGAAACGCACCGGCGCGGACAGGGCTTCGCCGTCGCCGGTGGCATCGGTAACCGGCCGCGTTCCTCGATGCGATCGAGTAGCGCCTTGCCGGACGTAACGGGTGCAAGGATCAGCGGCACGCCTTCGGTAATTGTCGCCTCGATATGGGCCATCGTCCCCGGCCATTCGACCTCGCCGAGCGGCGCGTGAACGACGATCGTCTGTTCGCGGGGAACGATCCGCGAAAGGAGAATCGTCATTGCCTGCGAATCCTTGCCACCTGAGTGATTGACGGCCACGAGCGCGCGGCGGCGGATCATTTCGCGGCATTCGGGCGGTACGGGGATTTCGGCGTTCCGCCGGAGGCGTTGCAGCTGGCGTCCGCTCATGCTTCCCGCCCGTCGTGGTCGAGGAGCGTGATCCCAGGGCCCACCGACACGAACAGCGGGGCAATCAGGTATTCGGCCTCGCCGGTTCCGTCGTCAGTCGGCTGGACCGTGACAGCGGCGATGGCAGCGGCAGGATGGTCATTCGCGGTGCACGAAAACAGGCAGAAATTTTCCAACTTTCCGCTGGTCAGCGCCTCGAATGCGCGGCGGTGTTCTTCGGTGATGTTGGTGGTCTCGGGCATGGCTTCGATCTCCGCGACGGTGGCGCAGGGGGAGCCTTCTCCGGCCCCCGGGTCTCGACCGCCCGCCGCCGGCCACGGCCTCCTGCCGGCCGGATGCACCGCTGCGGCGTGTGCAGCGCGGACGGCGGCGATACGGCGGTCGCGGGGAAAATCGAGTGCCGGACCCTCGCGGGATGGGAATCGGGGCTGTTACGCGATAGGTGTCGGTCCTGTGCAGGGTTTGCCGTAGAGCGTCGGGTTCGCGGGCGGTCGGGGGATTTGGCACGCGCCGCAGCTGCCGGAGTTGCAGGGAGCGAGGGATGAACAAGGCAGACATCAGTGGCCGGGTGGCGGCCAGGCTGCGGCTGGACACGGCCGAGGCGGAAGTGGCGGTTGACACCGTGTTCGAGGCGATCGGCGAATCCCTGGCCAGGGAAGAGGCCGTGCGGATCGCCGGGTTCGGCACCTTCGCGACGCGGAGCCGGGAGGCCCGTATGGGCCGGAATCCGGGGACCGGCGAGAGTGTGGCAATTCCGGCCTCGAAAGCGCCGGCGTTCAAGGCGGCCAGGGCGCTCCGGGAGGTCGTGAACCGGGATCTGAAACCGGAAGCCGGGGAGCAGCCGGATGACGGGAACCGGAGGCGGTGGGGTCGTCCTCAGGCCGGGCGGGGGCTGGAGGTGTCGGCCTGGCCGGGCGGCATCGAGCCGGTCCGGTCCATGCTCGATGCAGAGAGCGTTCGGGGGCTCGGCGCCGCGCCGGCGGCGGTCAACCGCGCGCTGGTCCTGGCGAACGATCTTTCCGAGGAGGAACTGAGGGAGTCGGCGATCGTGCGGAATGCCCTGATCCTGCTCGATGCGGTGGCGGGCTCGGCCTTTGTGTGGCTCACGGACAAGGGCAATCTCCGCCGGGAGACGGTGGCGGCGATGCGGTCTGCCATGTCGTGGCCGGGGATGGAGTCGATCGAGCATTTCCGGAAGGGCAAGGCGCTGCGCGAGGAGGATGTGGCGAACTCCATCTCCTGCACCGGCTCCTGCACAAGGCGGTGCTGGTGGAGGGCGACATTGGCCTGCTCCGGTTGATGCCCCTCGGCAGCAAGATGCTGGAGCCGGACAACAGGGGCATGCTGCAGGCGCTGCTGTTCCGTCACGCCTTCTGGGAGATGGACCTTTCCCGATACGTGAGCGAGCTTCCCAGGGGCTTGCCGGGGTGGTGGCCGCAGGCCGATATCGGCGCGGTCCTCTGGTCGCTCTCGGCCGTCACGAAGGACTGGCAGAGCGCCGACGCACTAACGGCACTCTGCGCCCTTCAGGACGATGCTCTGCCGGCGGCGCGCTGGAATGCGGCGGCGTCGATGTTCGCAACACGGATCCTCGGGCCGCTCCGCTGGTTCGGGCTGATGGAGTGGCGGGAACCGCAGGAGATGTTCGAGGTCGGGTGCTGGCGAAAGACCGCCCTCTTCGACCGCTTCCTGTCGTTCGACGTTCGGGTCGCGGACGGCCGCACGAACGGGCACTAGGGCCTGTTTACAATTAACGCAGCCAGATTATGGCAGCGCACAGACATAGCATGGACAGGAAAGAGGCTGCGGTTTTGTCGTAGCGGGTGGCGAGCCTTCGGAACTGCTTGATCTTGTTGATGAAGCATTCGACGAGGTGGCGTTCTTTGTAGAGGTGTTTGTCGTAGGGGATCGCCATCGACCGGGAGCGGTTGGACGGGATCACGGCGACCATGCCGTGCTCGGCGATGACGTCGCGGAACTCGTTGGAGTCATAGGCCTTGTCGGCGAGCAGGTAGGCGCCGGTCAGGCCCTCGACGAGCGCTCTTGCCTGGGTGCTGTCATGCACCTGGCCGGCGGTGAGAACGAAGCGCAGGGGATTGCCAAGCCCGTCCACGACGATATGGATTTTGCTGCTTAGCCCGCCGCGCGAGCGTCCGATGGCCTGATTTTGAGTCCCCCTTTTGCGCCGGCGGCGTGGTGATGCGCCCGCACGATGGTGGTGTCGATGATCAGGTATTCGAAATCCGGGTCGTCGGCTAGGGCCTTGAACACCTGCTTCCAGACCCCGTGCCGCGACCAGCGCCAGAAGCGGGTGTAGACGGTGTACCAGGGACCGAACGCATCGGGCAGATCGCGCCATGGCGAACCAGTGCGGGCCACCCAAAGCACGGCCTCGACAAACCGCCGGTTGTTGCGGCCGGTCACGCCGCGGTCCGTCGCCTTGCCAGGCACCAGATCCTTGATCCGATCCCACTGCGGGTCTG